>NZ_CM149669.1:0-4800000 GCF_056173345.1 Nocardiopsis sp. iso_237
TTGGCTGAAGCACAGGTCAACCTCGCAATGGTCTGGTCGAGCGTGCTGGACGGGATCGACCACGACTCCCTCCCCGCACACCAGCGTGCCTGGCTGCCGCAGACCCGTCCGCTGGGTCTGATCGAGGACACGGCGCTGATCGCGGCGCCCAACGAGTTCACCAAGAAGGTCCTGGAGACACGCCTCTACCCGGCGATCAGCAAGGCGCTCTCCGCCCACCTGGGACGGGAGATCCGGGTCGCGGTCACCGTGGACCCCACCGCCGTGCCCACCCCTCCCCCGACGCCCTCCCCCTACGGAGTGAGCAGGGACACGGGCGCGCACACCTCGCTCTCCGCGCCGCCCGAGCAGCCGCCGCCGCACGGCCGCCCCGACCAGCCCTCCGCCCACGAACCCCGTGGCCAGCACGCGCGTCCCGCCGGGCCGCACCCCTTCGAGGCGCCCCAGAGGCAGGAGGCCCCGCACCCGTCCGAGGCGCTGGGCGCGCACCCGGGGCACGCCCGTGCCCAGGAGGCCCAGGCCGACCTGCTCGGCCCCTCGCCCTCGGTCCAGGGCCCCCGGTCCGACGACCGCGGACCGGCGCCCCACCAGCACGGTCACGCGCCCGCCGGTGCCCGCGCCCCCCAGGGACCGGCTCCGGCCGTACCGGCACCGCCCGCCGCGGAGGTCCCCGCGCACGGCGCCCAGCAACAGCTGCCCGATCCCCCGGCGCGGCCCCAGGAGGGGCACCACGGGGCGTTCCCCGGGGCGGCCTCCTCCGGGTGGGAGCAGCCCGCTCAGGAGCAGCTGTGGCAGCAGCAGAGCTGGTCCGACGCGTCCTGGGACGAGCCCAACCGCTGGGAGAGCCCGTCCGCGAGGCCCGGCCCGAAGTCGGCCCCCGTCGCGGAACCGGCCCCGAGCGAGCCCGAGGCCGCACCCGCGCCCGTCGAGCCCGTGGCGGAGCCCCCGGCGGCGGAGGAGAGCGAGCCCGCGGCCCTGGCCGCACCCGCGCCCACCTCCCCGCCCGGGCGGTCCCAGGAGATCCCCCCTGGTGAGCACGCGCGGCTGAACCCGAAGTACACCTTCGACACCTTCGTCATCGGCTCCAGCAACCGGTTCGCGCACGCGGCCTCCGTCGCGGCGGCCGAGGCACCCGCGAAGGCGTACAACCCGCTGTTCATCCACGGTGGCTCCGGCTTGGGCAAGACCCACCTGCTGCACGCCATCGGTCACTACACGCACCGGCTGTACGAGGGTTCCCGGGTGCGGTACGTGAGCTCGGAGGAGTTCACCAACGAGTTCATCAACTCGATCCGGGACGGCAAGGCGGACGGGTTCCGCCGTCGCTACCGGGACATCGACGTGCTCCTGGTGGACGACATCCAGTTCCTGGAGAACAAGGAGCAGACGCAGGAGGAGTTCTTCCACACGTTCAACACGCTCCACAACTCCGACAAGCAGATCGTCATCTCCAGCGACCGGCCGCCCAAGCAGCTGACCACGCTGGAGGACCGGATGCGGAGCCGGTTCGAGTGGGGCCTGCTGACGGACGTCCAGCCGCCGGAGCTGGAGACCCGGATCGCCATCCTGCGCAAGAAGGCCGCGCAGGAGGGCCTGGCCGCCCCGCCCGAGGTCCTGGAGTTCATCGCGAGCAAGATCTCCACCAACATCCGGGAGCTGGAGGGCGCGCTCATCCGCGTGACCGCCTTCGCCAGCCTCAACCGGCAGTCGGTGGACCTGGACCTGACCGGCCAGGTGCTGCGGGACCTGGTCCCCAACGCCGAGGTCCCCGAGGTCACGGCCAGTGCGATCATGTCCCAGACCGCGGCCTACTTCGGGCTGAGCCTGGAGGACCTGTGCGGGACCTCCCGGTCCCGGGTGCTGGTGACGGCCCGGCAGATCGCCATGTACCTGTGCCGTGAGCTCACCGACCTCTCCCTGCCCAAGATCGGGCAGCAGTTCGGCCGGGACCACACCACGGTCATGCACGCCGACCGCAAGGTCCGGGCGCTGATGGCGGAGCGCCGCTCCATCTACAACCAGGTGCACGAGCTGACCAGCCGGATCAAGGACCAGCCCTCGCTGACGTGACCGGCGCACCGGGCAACGAACGATCGGAGGGGGCGGGCCGCCGCGGTGCGGGCCCGCCCCCTCCGTCGTGCCCGGGGGCCTCCCCTGTGGCCCGGAGTCCTCTTCAGGGCCTTCTCCGTGTCGCCGGGTGGACGTGTCCGCCTGTCGACGTGTCACCGAGTCGCCGTGTCGACTTCTCCACTTGTCCCCGGACCGAACCCCTCAGAGAGCCCGCCCCCGGTCCGGTGGCGCCCGTGCGACCGCTCCGCTCTTGTCCACAGTCTCCGAGGCTCCCCCGGAACCGCCCGGACCGAGTTATCCACAGGCTTGTGTGCGTGTTCGCACCCTGGGGAGGAGTACGTCCGTGTCGTGGCCGAGCCGCACCGTCCGTACCCGACACGCATCGTTTCCCCTGGTTTCCGGGGTGTCCGAAGCCTGTTGCGCTGGCCACAGCGGGGCCGGAGTGCGCCGGTCAGGGGCCCTGACGAGGAACGGGACCCGCGATTCGCGAAGGGCCTGTGGAAAACCCTGTGCACAGACTCTTTGTCCAGGTTCGCGCGCTCTGCTCCGTGCTCCGAAAAAAAGTTTGGGGTTTTCTCGGCGGAGTTATCCACAGGGAGGGGTCGAATTCTGTGGACAACCCTGTGGACAACCTGTGGACAACGGCGCCGAGCCTGTGGGTAACCCGGGGTCGCCCTGTGGACGCCGACACCGATGATCGGACCACCGAACCCCGGGGCACTGTGGACAACTTGGGGAAAAGCTGTGGACGAACCTGTGGACGGTCTGTGGACAAGCTGAGGGGCCCTCTGGTTGTCCACAACGGGCCCGAGTTACCCACAGGGTCATCCACAGGGCCTGTGGACAAAAATTCGCAGTCTGACCTGCGAGAACAAGGGTTATCCACATTATCCACAGCCCCTACTACTACGACGCACCTTCATTAACCAAGATGTGGCGTCAAAACAGCTTCGCGGAAAATCTGTGGACAAACCCCTGAGATCGAGGTGACGGCGGGTCAGTCCCGAGCTGGCAGCGGCAGCGGATGAATCCGGGTAACGTGTGGTCTCGCCCCTGTCCTCCGCCGCCCGGTTCTGAGCGGTGACCCCTACGGAGCCCGAGACCGCTCCAGCGGCACGGTCCGCCCTCGTCGCGGACACCGTCCACACCCTGGGGACACGCCCCCGGCGGATCCACGAGACACCCACGAGCTGCAACGTTGAGGCTGCGACCGGTCCCCGGTCGGGCGGAAAGTGAGTCGGAGAGTGAAGTTCCGGGTCGAACGCGACGTACTGGCCGACGCTGTCGCCTGGACAGCGCGCACACTGCCCTCGCGTCCCTCTGTACCGGTCCTCGCCGGGATCCTGCTGGACGCGGGCGAGATCGACGGCCGACAGCGCGTGCGCCTGTCCGGCTTCGACTACGAGGTCTCCGCCCAGGTCTCCGTGGACATCGAGATCGAGGAGCCCGGACAGACTCTGGTCTCCGGACGCCTCCTCGCCGAGATCACCCGCAACCTTCCTCCACAGACTGTGGAGATCTCCACGGACGGCCCGAAGGTCGTCGTGAGCTGTGGCAGCGCGAAGTTCACCCTGAACACCATGCCGGTCGAGGACTACCCGTCCCTCCCGGAGATGCCCGGCGTGAGCGGGACCATCGGCAGCGACGCCTTCGCCGCCGCCGTCAGCCAGGTCGCCGTCGCGGCCGGCCGCGACGACACGCTCCCGATGCTCACCGGCATCCGGGTCGAGATCGAGGGCGAGACCATCACGCTCGCCTCCACCGACCGCTACCGCCTCGCCGTCCGTGAGCTGAACTGGAAGCCGGAGAACCCGGACCTGTCCGCGGTCGCGCTGGTTCCGGCCAAGACCCTCCACGACACCGCCAAGTCGCTCACCTCGGGTGCCGAGGTCTCCATCGCCCTGTCGGGCAGCGAGACCGGCGAGGGCATGATGGGCTTCGAGGGCGGTGGCCGACGCACCACCACGCGCCTGCTGGACGGTGAGTTCCCCAAGTACCGCGCGCTGCTGCCGGACACCTTCAACACCGTCGCGGAGGTCAGCCGCTCCGAGTTCGTCGAGGCCGTCAAGCGCGTCTCCCTGGTCGCTGAGCGCAACACCCCGCTGCGCCTGGCCTTCTCCCAGGGCGCACTGGTCCTGGAGGCGGGCACCGGCGAGGACGCGCAGGCCGTGGAGACCCTGGAGGCGGACCTGGACGGCGAGGACATCCAGATCGCCTTCAACTCCGGGTTCCTGCTGGACGGGCTGGGCGCCATCGGCACCGACGTGGCCCGCCTGCACTTCACCACCTCGACCAAGCCCGCGATCCTCACCGGGAAGCCCGCTGAGGAGGGTGCTTCCCCCGAGTACCGCTACCTGATCATGCCGGTCCGCCTCTCCGGCTGACCGGAACGCCCGTTCCACCGACGAGCGTCCGCCGCCCGGCCCGTGCACAGCGCCACGGGCCGGTCGGCTTCCACATGTCCACAGGTGCCCCAGGGGAGTACACATGCAACTCGGAATGATCGGTCTCGGCAAGATGGGCGGCAACATGGCCGCCCGCCTGCGTGAGAAGGGGCACGACGTCGTCGGCTACGACGTCTCCCCCGGCGCCCGCGACGTCGAGACCCTGTCGGAACTGGTCGACCGCCTCGAAGCCCCCCGCGTGGTCTGGGTGATGGTCCCGTCCGGCGACCCGACGGCCGCGATCGTCTCCGAGCTGGGTGACCTCCTCTCCGAGGGCGACATCGTCGTCGAGGGCGGCAACACCCACTACGTCGACGACGCGCCGCGCGCCGAGGCGCTGGCCGCGAAGGGCGTCGGCTACGTGGACGCCGGTGTGAGCGGCGGCGTGTGGGGTCGGCAGAACGGCTACGGGATCATGGTCGGCGGCCGGGCCGAGGACGTGGAGCGCCTGCGCCCCGTCTTCGACTCCCTGACCCCCGACGACGGCGGCGGCTTCGTGCACGCCGGAGCGGTCGGCGCTGGCCACTTCGTGAAGATGGTCCACAACGGCATCGAGTACGGCATGATGCAGTCCTTCGCGGAGGGCTACGAGCTGATGGTGGCCTCCGGGATCGTCAAGGACGTCCCCGGCACCTTCGAGAGCTGGCGCGAGGGCACCGTCGTGCGCTCCTGGCTGCTGGACCTGCTGGGACGCGCCCTGGAGGAGGACCCGGACCTGTCCGAGCTGCGCGGATACGTGCAGGACTCCGGCGAGGGCCGGTGGACCGTACAGGCCGCCGTGGACCTCGCGGTCCCCGCCCCGGCGATCACCGCCTCGCTCTTCGCGCGGTTCGCCTCCCGCCAGGACGACAGCGAGGCCATGAAGGTCGTCGCCGCCCTGCGCAACCAGTTCGGCGGCCACGCCGTCACCAAGGCCGAGCCCAGGGACGCCGAGCAGGGCTGACCGCGCCCGCTCCTCCCCCGGGGTCGGTCCGGGATCCCCGGACCGACCCCGGCACCGTTCCCCGCCGCCCCTCCCCACCGTTCCCGCTCCCCCGTTCCAGGAGGAAGGCCGGATGTACGTCTCCCACCTGCAACTGGCCGATTTCCGCTCCTACGAGACGGCCCAGTTGCGACTCGAACCCGGCGTGAGCGTGTTCGTCGGCTCCAACGGCCAGGGCAAGACCAACCTCGTCGAGGCGATCGGGTACGTCGCCAGCCTCAGCAGCCACCGGGTCTCCTCGGACACCCCGCTGGTGCGCCAGGGTGCTCCGCGCGCGATCGTCAGCGCCAAGGTCGTCCGTGACGGCCGCGACATGCTGGTGGACCTGGAGATCAACCCGGGCCGCGCCAACCGCGCCAGGGTGAACCGCGGCGCGGCCGGGCGCCCCCGCGACGTGCTGGGCATCCTGCGGACGGTGCTGTTCGCCCCCGAGGACCTGGCCCTGGTCAAGGGCGACCCGGGGGAACGGCGCCGGTTCCTCGACGACCTCCTGGTGGCGCGCGCGCCCCGGATGGCGGGGGTGCGCTCCGACTACGAGCGGGTGCTCAAGCAGCGCAACGCCCTGTTGAAGTCGGCCTCGGCGCGGATGCGCCAGCGGGCCACCCCGGACCTGAGCACGCTGGAGGTCTGGGACTCCCACCTGGCCGAGACCGGGGCGGAGCTCCTGGCGGCGCGGTTGGCCCTGGTGGAGGAGCTGCGCCCGCTGATCGCGCACTCCTACGCGGGGCTGACCGAGTCCGGGGGCCCCGCCGTGCCGACCTACCGGAGCTCCTCCGTCGAGGAGGGGGCCGAGCTTCCGCACGACCGTCCCCGGCTCGTGGAGGTCCTGCGCGAGGCGATGGCCGGGGCGCGCGACCGGGAGCTCCAACGGGGCGTCAGCCTGGTCGGACCGCACCGCGACGACCTGCACCTCCAGCTCGGTGACCTGCCCGCGAAGGGCTACGCCAGCCAGGGCGAGTCGTGGTCGTACGCCCTCTCGCTCAAGCTGGCCGCGTTCGAGCTGCTGCGGGCCGAGGGCGACGACCCGGTCCTGATCCTGGACGACGTCTTCGCGGAGCTGGACTCCGAGCGCCGCCGCAGGCTGACCGAGCGGGTGCGCGACACCGAGCAGGTGCTGGTGACGGCGGCGGTCGCGGAGGACATCCCGAAGGAACTGGACGGTGCGCGGTTCGGGGTCCGTGAGGGGGTGGTCGAGGATGCGTGAGGGTCGTCCACAGCCTGTGGATCCCGGTGTCGGCCGCGACGCCGCGGGTGTCCCCGCCGAAGCGGTCCGTCCACAGCCTGTGGACAGCGGCGGCCCGGCCGCACCGCAGGCGCCGCACGCCCCGGAGGCTCCCCCGGCCTCCGGCGCGGACCTGGCACGCCAGGCGCTGGCCCGGGCCCGGGCGGAGGCGCGTGAGCGCGGCGCCGTCCCCCGGGGCATGAACCGGAAGCGCGCGCGTGGCCGGTTGCGGTCACGGAACGAACCGCAGCTGTTCGGAGACGCGGTGCGCACCTGGCTGATCGAGCACGGCTGGCAGGAGCAGGTGGCGATCGGCGGTGTGTTCGGCCGGTGGGCGGACATCGTCGGTGATTTCAACGCCGAGCACCTGCGTCCGGAGAGTTATTCGGAGGGCGAACTCGTCGTGGTGGCTGATTCACCGACGATGGCGGCCCACGCGCGAGCGATGGTTCGAGATCTGATGCGCCGTCTCAACGAGGAGCTCGGTGACGGCACCGTCATCGCGATCAAGGTGAAGGGGCCGGGCTTCCGCCGCCGGTGACCCCGCCCGGATTGCCCCGTGTCGCCCCGGCACGTCTGTGACCTGGGGTCCCGCGCGCCCCTTTGGGCGCCGTTCCGGGACGTGCCCCCCGATCGCTGGACCCCTCTCCTTCCGTGACATGGCACCGAGGGGGTGCGGTGGCCCTGCGAAGGCCACTGAACCGCGCCGGGACTTGCGCAAGGGGGCTCCCGCGTGTAGGGACTCGGCTCCCGCCCCGAACGTTCGTTCTGGAGCGGCACAGGGCCGCGAATGCCACTTTGTCGCACCGGGCGGGGTATCATGGAGACGGTTCTTCAGACGCCTGTAGCCGGTATCACGCTCCCATGTAGAGGGTGGGCGGACGGCCCGTGCGGCGAACGGTGATCCCCCAGGTGTCGCGGCAAGTCGGCCCTCCGATCACCCTGTCGTGGGTTGACCGTCGTCCGCTCGGCCGCTGCCGACAGGCGTCCCCAGCAGGAGGGTGTTCCCACTTGGCCTACGACGCAGGATCAATCACGGTTCTCGAAGGGCTCGAGGCAGTACGCAAGCGCCCGGGTATGTACATCGGCTCCACCGGTGAGCGGGGTCTGCATCACCTGGTCTACGAGGTGGTCGACAACTCGGTCGACGAGGCGCTGGCGGGTCACGCCGACGCCATCGAGGTGACCCTGCTCGCCGACGGCGGGATCAGGGTGGCCGACAACGGCCGGGGTATCCCGGTCGGTATCCACCCCGTCGAGCAGCGTCCCGCGGTCGAGGTCGTCCTCACGACGCTGCACGCGGGCGGAAAGTTCGACGGCAAGTCCTACGCGGTCTCCGGCGGTCTGCACGGCGTCGGCATCTCCGTCGTCAACGCGCTGTCCACGGCACTGGACGTGGAGATCCGACAGCAGGGGCACGTCTGGCGCCAGCACTACGAGATGACCGCCCCCACGGGTGAGCTCGTGAAGGCCGAGGAGACCGACGAGACCGGCACCGAGATCACCTTCTGGGCCGACGGCGACATCTTCGAGACCACCACGTACTCGTTCGAGACGCTGGCCCGCCGGATGCAGGAGATGGCCTTCCTCAACAAGGGGCTGTCCATCACCATCCGCGACGAGCGGCCCGACCACACCGACGACGGTCCCGTGGTCAACACCTTCCACTACGAGGAGGGGCTGTCGGACTACGTCCGGCACATCAACGCCAAGAAGGAGCCGGCGCACGCGTCGATCATCTCCTTCGAGGAGGACGGCGACGGCATCGCGGTCGAGATCGCCATGCAGTGGAACCAGTCCTACACCTCGTCGGTGCACACCTTCGCCAACACCATCAACACGGCGGAGGGCGGCACGCACGAGGAGGGTTTCCGCTCCGCGCTCACCACTCTGGTCAACCGGTACGCCCGGGACCAGAAGCTGCTGCGCGACAAGGAGGACAACCTCACCGGCGACGACATCCGTGAGGGCCTGACCGCGATCATCTCGGTCAAGCTCGCGGACCCCCAGTTCGAGGGCCAGACCAAGACGAAGCTCGGCAACACCGAGGCCAAGTCCTTCGTCCAGAAGGTCACCAACGAGCACCTGCGCGACTGGTTCGAGCGCAACCCCGGCGAGGCCAAGGACATCGTGTCCAAGGCCAGCCAGGCCGCCCGCGCCCGTGTGGCCGCCCGCCAGGCCCGCGACCTGACCCGCCGCAAGACCCTCCTCGAGACCACCTCCCTCCCGGGCAAGCTGTCGGACTGCCAGTCCACCAACCCGGAGGAGTGCGAGGTCTACATCGTCGAGGGCGACTCGGCCGGCGGCTCCGCCAAGGGTGGTCGCAACCCGCACAACCAGGCCATCCTGCCCATCCGCGGCAAGATCCTGAACGTCGAGAAGTCGCGGATCGACCGCATCCTCAAGAACAACGAGGTCCAGGCGATCATCACCGCCCTGGGCACCGGTATCCACGAGGAGTTCGACGCCGAGAAGCTGCGGTACCACAAGATCATCCTGATGGCCGACGCCGACGTCGACGGCCAGCACATCCGGACGCTGCTGCTCACCCTGCTGTTCCGCTTCATGAAGCCGCTGGTCGAGGCCGGGAACGTCTACCTGGCCCGTCCGCCGCTCTACAAGATCAAGTGGGACCAGAAGGGCAGCGACGCCAGCTACGCCTTCTCCGACGCCGAGCGCGACCGGGTCATCGAGGCCGGGATCGCCGAGGGCAAGAGGGACCCGCGCCCGCGCGACATGGTGCAGCGCTTCAAGGGTCTGGGCGAGATGAACGCCAACGAGCTGTGGGACACCACGATGGACCCGGACCGCCGCGTGCTCGACCAGGTCAACCTGGAGGACGCGGCCCAGGCCGACGAGATGTTCAGCGTGCTCATGGGTGAGGACGTCGAGTCGCGGCGCGCCTTCATCCAGCGCAACGCCAAGGACGTCCGCTTCCTGGACATCTAGGTCCCCCGTTCCCACCCGTGCCCCAAGCAAGCCTCGTAGAAGGGATCGACATCCGTGACGGATGCGAACAACCCCGACGCCCCTGAGGGCGGGGACTCCACTGTCGAGTCCCTCTCGCGCGTGACCGACCGGATCGAGCCCGTCGACATCCAGGTCGAGATGCAGCGCAGCTACCTCGACTACGCGATGTCGGTCATCGTCGGCCGGGCCCTCCCCGACGTCCGTGACGGGCTCAAGCCGGTCCACCAGCGCGTGCTGTACGCGATGTACGACGGCGGCTACCGTCCCGACCGCGGTTACTTCAAGTGCGCCCGCGTCGTCGGTGACGTGATGGGCAACTACCACCCGCACGGTGACAGCGCCATCTACGACACCCTGGTCCGCCTGGCCCAGTGGTGGTCGATGCGGATGCCGCTGGTCGACCCGAACGGCAACTTCGGCTCGCCGGGCAACGACCCGGCGGCCGCCATGCGCTACACCGAGTGCAAGCTCGCGCCGCTGGCCATGGAGATGCTCCGGGACATCGACAAGGAGACCGTCGACTTCCGGCCCAACTACGACGGCCGCTCCTCCGAGCCCGTCGTGCTGCCCGCCCGCTTCCCGAACCTGCTGGTCAACGGCTCCTCGGGCATCGCGGTCGGCATGGCCACCAACATCCCGCCGCACAACCTGCGCGAGGTCGCGGACGGCGTCAACTGGTACCTCGACAACCCCGAGGCCGAGGACGAGGAGCTGCTCGACCAGCTCATCGCCCGGGTCAAGGGCCCCGACTTCCCCACGCGCGGACTCATCGTGGGCAAGCGCGGGATCGAGGAGGCCTACCGGACCGGGCGCGGCTCCATCACCATGCGCGCCGTGGTCGAGGTCGAGGAGGACGGCCGGGGGCGTCAGACCCTGGTCATCACCGAGCTGCCCTACCAGGTCAACCCGGACAACCTGGCGCTGAAGATCGCCGACCTGGTCAAGGACGGCAAGATCACCGGCATCGCGGACGTGCGGGACGAGAGCAGCGGCCGTACCGGTCAGCGCCTGGTCATCGTGCTCAAGCGCGACGCGGTCGCCAAGGTCGTGCTGAACAACCTGTACAAGCACACCCAGCTCCAGGAGACCTTCGGCGCGAACATGCTGGCCCTGGTCGACGGGGTGCCGCGCACCCTGCGCCTGGACCAGATGATCCGCCACTGGGTCAAGCACCAGGTCGAGGTCATCGTCCGCCGGACGAAGTACCTGCTGCGCAAGGCCGAGGAGCGGGCGCACATCCTGCGTGCCCTCCTGCGGGCGATGGACCGGATCGACGAGGTCATCAGCCTGATCCGGAGCAGCGCCTCGGCGGACGACGCGCGCACCGGCCTGATGGGCCTGCTGGAGATCGACGACATCCAGGCCCGCGCGATCCTCGACATGCAGCTGCGCAAGCTGGCGGCCCTGGAGCGCAACGCCCTCACCGCCGAGTACGACGAGCTCATGGCGCTCATCACCGACTACAACGACATCCTCGCCTCGGACTCCCGTCAGCGGACCATCATCCGCGAGGAGCTGGGCGAGATCGTCGACAAGTACGGCGACGAGCGGCGCACGCACATCATCCCGTTCGAGGGTGACATGCGCATGGAGGACTTCATCGCGGAGGAGGACGTGGTCGTCACGATCTCCCGCGGTGGGTACGCCAAGCGCACCCGCATCGACAACTACCGCGCGCAGAAGCGCGGCGGCAAGGGCGTGCGGGGTGCCCAGCTCAAGCAGGACGACATCGTCCAGCACTTCTTCGTCACCACCACCCACCACTGGATCCTGTGCTTCACGAACCAGGGACGGGTGTACCGGACGAAGGCCTACGAGCTGCCGGAGGCCGCCCGCGACGCGCGCGGCCAGCACGTCGCCAACCTGCTGCCCTTCCAGCCGGGTGAGGAGATCGCGCAGATCATGGCGCTGCGCGACTACGAGGCGGCGCCCTACCTGGTGCTGGCCACCCGCGAGGGCCTGGTGAAGAAGTCGCGCCTGGAGGACTTCGACTCCGCGCGCGCGGCGGGCATCATCGCGATCAACCTCCGCGAGGAGGACGAGCTGATCGCGGCGCGCCTGGTCTTCCCCGACGACGACCTGCTGCTGATCTCCAGCGACGCCCAGGCGATCCGCTTCCCGGCCTCCGACGAGTCGCTGCGGCCCATGGGCCGCGCCACCAGCGGTGTGATCGGCATGCGGTTCCTGGAGGGCGACTACCTGCTCTCCATGGACGTCATCCGCCCCGACGACGGTTCCACCGACGTGCTGGTCACCACCGAGAACGGGTACGCCAAGCGGACCCCCTCGGAGCAGTACCCGGTGCAGAACCGAGGCGGCAAGGGCGTTCTGACGGCCAAGGTCGTGGAGGCCCGCGGCAAGCTGGTCGGCGCCCTCATGGTGGACCCGGAGGTGGACGAGATCTTCGCGATCACCTCCGCCGGCGGGGTCATCCGCACCGGTGCCGCCGAGGTGAAGCGGTCCGGGCGCACCACCATGGGCGTCCGGCTGATGAACCTGGACAAGGGCAACAAGATCGTGGCCGTCGCCGCGAACGCCGAGGCCGCCGAGGAGGCCGAGGCCGAGGAGGTCGCGGACGCCGTCGAGGCCGCCAACGCCGACACGGTCGAGCAGGTCGCGGGCGAAGGCAACCCTGACGCCTAGACTGCGCGTTAAGACCAGTACGTCCCGTGGGGTGCGTTTCGGCGGCCCCACGGGACACACGGATCGACCCGTCTCAACGAAAGTCCAGCGGTAGCGCTTCTATGTCTGAGAACCAGCGGAACACACCCAGCAACGAGTCCGACGCGGATGCCACCGCCGGTGACGCGGACGTGGAGACGGCGGGGGAGACCGCTGAGGACTCCTCGGAGGCCACGAACGCGGAGCCCGAGATGACCGAGTCGCCGTCCGAGCCCGAGGGGGAGTCCACCCCCGCGGGGCCGAGCGCGGTCAAGGCCACCCTGGCGAGCCGCAAGGCCCACCTGACCGTCTCCCGCGTGGAGCCGTGGTCGGTCATGAAGTTCGCCTTCGTGGTCTCCCTCGTCTGCTTCATCATCCTGTTCGTCGCCGTCGCGGTGATCTACGCGACCCTGTCGATGCTGGGTGTCTTCGACGAACTCACCAACATGATCAACGCCCTCATGGAGGGCGACGGCGGAGAGGACGAGCTGGGCCTCAACCCGGCCGCCTGGTTCTCCCCGGGCCGTGTGCTGGGCTACACGGGTGTGATCGGCGCGCTGAACGTCGTGCTGATCACCGCCCTTTCCACGGTGGGCGCGATGCTCTACAACCTGGTCTCCGACCTGGTCGGCGGCGTGGACGTCACGCTCTCCGAGGCCGAGTAGTCCTCCGTCCCGTCCGGGCCCGGCACCTCTCCGAGGAGCCGGGCCCGACCCGTCCCGAGCACTCCCGAAGCCCGCTAAAATCGAAGGTGAAGAGGGACGCGGCGGGGCCGCGCACCTCCTCCCCACCCCGAGGATTCCGGTTCGCTCCGCCCCTCCGGATGCGGTAGAGTTCCTGACGGAACGCGGGCGTATAGCTCAGTCGGTTAGAGCGCATCCCTGATAAGGATGAGGCCCCAGGTTCAAGTCCTGGTACGCCCACCCAGTTTCACCCGGTCAGAGCCTTGCTTCTCCACTCGGAGAGCAGGGCTCTTCCTGTTGTGACCGTCATCTGACCGTGGAACCCCACGGTCTTCCTGTTGTCGTACCGCCCCGACCGCGCCATGGAAGAGAAACTGTCGCTGGCCCTGTCGGCTGACGCACCTACCCATCCGGTCCGTGTGTGCCGCATCAGTTCGTCCGTGACCGACCTCGGAGCCCCCGCGCGGTGAAGTGCGGCAGACCCGTTCCCGACCGCGCTCTGGCTCTGTGACCGTGCGGTGAGGCGCGGCACCCGGAGTCACTCGGCGGAACGGACAGGAAGCGCTTGGGGCCGGACGGCGCCCTGCCCCCGGGCGGCGCGCACGCCGGTTGCCTTGTCGACATGCGGATCCGGCGCCATGTCGATCTACACGGGTGTCGACACCGGCGGCTCCGCGTCAGCGGCCGCCACCCACCGGGCAGTCGCCGTGATCCGCCTGGGCGGAGTTTCGACGCCGCGATCGCCCCGGAGGGCGTGGAGAACATGGCGCAGGCGATCGATGAGCGCCCCCGGGGTCCGGGAGGCCGACCGACGAGGACCCTCCCCTGCCGCTCCGGCGGTCACCCGAAAGGACGTGCTCCGGGTATTGCACCACCCGTAGGACCTCGAATAATGGCGAAAAACGCATTGCGGAGGATGCGCCTTCGACCATCCATGCCTTTGTTCGGGCGCGCGGTGACGAATCCCGTGGTTGGAGGAAGTGTCGCAGTTCCTGTTCGACTTCAATGTTCCGCCGTTTCCAGTAATTATCCCTGGTCATTTGCGGTATGGGCGCCAAAGGTGTGCCTGGAATCTTTAATATATGGACACTGTGGATTCCTGGTGTTATAACGGATTCTGTGCTTCGGGAGGGAGGGGCGGCCGCAACCGGACACCCCGGGGTCGCTGACCACTCGTTCCGTGGTGCCCTGCTTTTCCGCGCCCGTCGGAGGTGCTGTGTGACAAGGCGTTTCCTCCAGGGCACTCCCCTCACGCGCCCTCTATGGGCGGGAAAGACGGCGACAGTGAAGCATCTCGCGAAAG
This sequence comes from Nocardiopsis sp. iso_237, assembly GCF_056173345.1. Taxonomy (NCBI): domain Bacteria; kingdom Bacillati; phylum Actinomycetota; class Actinomycetes; order Streptosporangiales; family Nocardiopsidaceae; genus Nocardiopsis; species Nocardiopsis sp. iso_237. The sequence continues at coordinate 14,336 of NZ_CM149669.1, forward strand.
CGGTGGTCGCAGGATTGGCGGCCCTGGTCATGGGCCTGTCTCTGGCGGCGCCGGCGCATGCGGGGGACAACATCTACCACCGGACGACGATCAATGGCGGGTGGCTGCAGTTCTGGCCGAACGGAGACATCGCCAAGGTCTGCGACACGAAGAAGGACGGCGCCCGGGTCATCCTCTACGTCACCGACTGGACGCAGAACAAGTACAAGTACAAGGCGCAGGCCGTCGGAACGGGCGACTGCACCACCGTCCGGGCGGCGACCGGGTCCCGGTACAACCTCAGGGAGGGCAACTGCTTCCAGTTCGTCCTGGAGGCCTTTGACAGCTCGGCCGGTCGGTCCATCGACCGGAAGCAGGTGTTCTGGCGGAACACCAACAGTTCCATCCAGCGGTGCGCCTGATCCGGCACCCTCCTCGCTGATCGTTGGTACGCCCTCCTGGCGTTCTTCCTGTTCCTGACCTACTACCTCCAGGTCGTGCGGGGGTACTCCCGGCTGATGACCGGGCTGGCGTTCGTTCCCAGCGGTATCGGCATCCTCTTCGGCTCCCTGGGAACGGGCCGGATCATGACCCGGGTGAGTCCGAGGACGATCCTGATCCTGGGGCTCCTGCTCGGAGCCTCGGGCCTCGCTCACCCACGGCTACGCGGTCGCCCTCCTCGTCGGCGTCGGCCTGCTGGCCGTCGCCCTGGTCATCGCCGTGGTCCTGACCAGGTCGGGTGCGCGCGGACACACGGACTGAGGGGGGTCGACAGGGCTCCTTGTCGACACCGCGCCGAGTCGCCATGTCGACTTGTGCCTACCCGGCGGCGGGACCCGCCAGGGGCATCCGGAGGGTGAAGGCCGTCCCCTCCCCGACCGTGCTGTCCGCCGTCACCGAACCGCCGTGCAGCTCCACGAGTCCGCGCACGATGGCCAGCCCGAGGCCGCTGCCTCCGGTACGCCGGTTGCGCGACCGGTCCGCCCGCCAGAACCGGTCGAAGACGTGCGGCAGGTCCTCCGCAGCGATGCCGACCCCGGTGTCGACCACCCGGATCACAGCGTCCGGGCCCGCCCGGTACGCCTGCACGGTGACGGTCCCTCCCTCCGGGGTGTGCCGCAGCGCGTTGCCGACCAGGTTGCCCAGCACCTGGAGCATCCGGGTGCGGTCCGCGACGAGGGTCACGTCGCGCGACTCGTCGACGAGGCGGACCCCGGCCTCCTCCGCGCGCAGCTCGTGGCCCGCGACCACCCGGGCGACGAGGAGGGCGGCGTCCACCGGTTCCGGGGACAGGCGCAGCCGACCGGCGTCGGCCAGGGCGAGGTCCTGGAGGTCGTCGATGACCGCCTGGAGCAGCAGGGTCTCCCCGAGCAGCATCTCCATGCGGTCCGGGTCGGGATCGACCACCCCGTCCTGGACGGCCTCCAACCAGCCGCGCAGGTTGCTCAGCGGCGTCCGCAGCTCGTGCGACACGTCGCTCACCATCGCCTTGCGCTGGTCCTCGGCCCGCTCCAGGTGCTCGGACATCTCGTTGAACGCCTCCGCGAGGCGGCCGATCTCCCCGGCGTCGCGGACCTCCACCCGGGTGGTGGGCCCTCCGCCCTCCCTCATGTGGTTCACAGCGTCGGTGAGCGCGCGCACCGGGCGCAGCAGCCGGGTCGCGATGGTCGTGCTCACCACCACGGTCAACACCAGGATCAGCAGCACCACGCCACCCAGGCGCAGGGCGCCCTCGCGGGACAGTGACAGCCCCGCCTCAGGGCTCTCCGCAGGGTCGTCGATGAACAGCAGCGCGGCGGGCGCCACATGGGGGTCGAGCTGGGCCCGTCGGGCGGCGTCCAGGCAGGCGGCCTCCTCCGGTCCCAGTTCGACCCTGGACCACGTCAGGCTCTCCGCGCCGGGAGCGGGATCGACCTCACCGGGTGACGGCCACACCTGCGGGACCTCGGTCGGCGCCTCGCCCGGCACGAGGGGCCCCGGGTCCGGCGGAGCGGAGGGTTCCTCACTCTCGGACGGGAACTCCGGTTCGGGTAGGGGATCGACGGGCTCCTCGGGAGCGGTCGGGACGGGAGCGGCCGGGTCCTCGGGGGCGGCCGGTGGACGGGCGTCGTCCGGGACCGGCCCCGGGGCGGTCGGACTCCCCGTGATCACGAGGCCCCCGGTGCGGCCGTCCATCGCGTACTCGAGGTTCGCCTCGGGGTCGCCGCAGTCCGAGGCCCGCGCGTTGAGGTCGGCCAGCGCCTCCTCTTCACCGCCGACCGGCTGGTCCAGCGCGTCCAGCCCGCAGTCGGCCCACGTGTAGGCGTCCCCGCCCTCGGCCTCGACCGCGGGTCGCCCGCTCGATCCGGTCACCACCTCGGCGGGGAGGCCGTAGAGCGACTCCAGGCAGGAGACCCCCTGTTCCGCCTGGTCGCGCAGCGTCTCGCGCTCCTCCTCCGTCAGGGCGAACGGGCCCACCGCGCGCGGGTCGATGCGGTCCCCGTTGCCGGCGACCAGGGTCACGTCGACGGCCAGCGGGTCCACCACCGACGAGGTCCGGGTGGGCGGCGGAGGGGCGTCCCCCGCTCCCTGGGCCGGTGAGGCGGAGTCCGCGATCACCGCCCGGCCCTCGGTGGTGAGGACGACCCGGCGGCCGGTCTCCTCCGCCAGGTCGTCGACGGTCTCCGCCACTCCGGCCCAGTCACTGTGGGCCGCCGCGTACCCGACGAGGGTGTCGTGGATGTGGGTGTCCACCGTCAGGGTCTCCCCCTGCTGGGTGGTGATGGACTCCGAGGTCCGCTGCACCGACAGCCAGGCCGTCGCGGTGATCGAGCAGACCGCCACCAGGACCGAACCCGCCAGCAGACGGAACAGGAGTCCGTGCCGCAGGGAGGCCCACCGTTCTCCGCCGCGCGGCCGGTCAGCGGACACGTTCGGGCACCGCGAGCTTGTAGCCGACGCCGTAGACGGTGACCAGCCGGACCGGTTTCCGGGGGTCGGGCTCGATCTTGCGGCGCAGGTTCTTCACATGGACGTCGATGGTGCGCCTGGTGATGTAGCCGCTGATCCCGTGGATGAGTTCCAGCAGCTGGGCCCGGCTCAGCACACGGCCCGGACGGACCGCCAGGGCCTGGAGCAACTGGAACTCCACGGGGGTGCACCGCACCGGTTCCCCGTCGACCCGCACCGTGTGCCGGGCCGGGTCCACGATGATCGGGCCCGCCTCCAGCACGCGCTCCTCGTCCCGCACCGGGGTGCGGGAGCGGCGCAGCAGCGTGCGTACCCGCGCCATGAGCTCGCGCGGACTGTAGGGCTTGGTGACGTAGTCGTCCGCGCCCAGGTCCAGGCCGGTGAGCAGGTCCTCCTCGGTGGACCGGGCGGTGAGCAGCAGCACCGCCACGTCGGACTCGGCCCGCAGCACCCGGCACGCCTCCAACCCGCTCATCACCGGCATCATCACGTCCATCACGATCAGGTCGGGGCGGTCGCGGTGGTGTTCCTCCAGCACGGACCGGCCGTTGTGGACCACACGGACGGTGTGGCCCTCGTGCTCCAGGTATCGCCGGATCAGTTCGGCCTGGTTCACGTCGTCCTCGGCCACCAGGACATGCGCGCACACGTGAGGGCCTCCGTTCGCCGACCGGGGACGGGTCCCCCGGCACCGATGATCGTACGACCGCCGCCAGCTGGGCCGACGGGGGCGTCGGGGGACGCCGCAGGTCACCACATGGGACGCACACGGCGGCCACACGGGTTCTTCACATTCCTCGACCACTCTTCATGGTGTCCGGCGCGGAGAGACCCGCCGGACTCCCTCGACCGGATGGACCCCATGCGCCGATCCCTGACACCCGGTGGAACCGTCGGGAGACTTCCCGTTCTGGCCGCCGTCGCCGTACTGGCCGTCGTGCCCGCCTGCTCGTCGTCGGAGCCGCCGGAGGAGACCTCCGAGGCGTCGGTACGGACCGAGGAGCGGACGGAACCCGAGGGCGCCCGGATCGCGACGGCCCTCACGGACGAGATCGAGGTCCGTTCCGAGCCGGACGGCGGCGAGGTCGTGCACACCCTCGCCAGCCCGAACGACTTCGGCGCGGACCGGGCCTTCCTGGTCCAGGAGGCCCGGGGCGACTGGCTGGAGGTGCTCCTGCCGGTGCGGCCCAACGGATCCACGGGCTGGATCGAGGCCGACGACGTCGAGATCACCGTCACCGCGTACCGCGTGGTGGTCGACATGTCGGAGTTCTCCTTCACGGTCACCGAGGGCGAGGAGGAGGTCCTGACCGGCCAGATCGGTATCGGTACGGGCGACACCCCGACGCCGCCCGGTGAGTACTACTTCACCGAGCTGCTCAAGCCCTCGGACCCCGGCGGCGAGTACGGGGCCTTCGCCTTCGGCCTCAGCGGGCACTCCGACACCCTGGAGAGCTTCGCGGGCGGTCCCGGCCAGCTGGGGCTGCACGGCACCGACGACGAGTCGGGTCTGGGCGGCGAGGTCAGCCACGGCTGCATCCGGGTGTCCAACGACGACGTCACCTGGATGGCCGAACGCCTGCCGATCGGCACCCCGGTCGAGATCAACGAATGACCGCTCACCGAGCGGACACCCGAACACACGACAAGAGGTCAACCATGCGCGTGAAGTCCCGAGTGCTCATCGTCGCCGCGATGGCGGCCGCCTTCTTCGGCACCGCCCCGGCGTTCGCGTCGGACGACTCCCCGGCACTCCCCGTCGCCGAGGCCCCGTCGGAGGTTCCGGGCCCGGTCTCCCCGGAGGACCCCTCCGTCGAGGAGCCCACGGACGCCCCGGTGGAGCCCACCCCCGAGGAGCCCACGGCCGCCCCGGTCGAGCCGGAGAAGCCGTCGGACCCCGCGGAGGCCGGCCCGGTCACCCCGATCGAGCAGGACCCCAACTACACCGGCTGACCTGAGCCGCACCCGGAGGCCCCGTTCCCCTTGGAGGGAGCGGGGCCTCCGCCGTTCCCGGCGTCTGATGTCTGGCGCCCCGCACCGGTCAGCCCTCGTGACCGGCCCTGATGCCCCGGACGACGAGGTCCAGCGCCTGGTCGAAGTAGGTGTTCTCCACGGCCAGGGCGCCCGGCTCCGACACAGCCGTCGCGACGGCGCCCTCGTGTTCCTCGGTACGGTCGGCCCGGGTCACGCTCATGGCGACGGCCGAGGTGGCCGCGCCGAGGATCTGGTTGGACACCGCGCGGATGGCCACGGCCTGGCGCTCCTCCCCGCCGCCGAGCCGCCCCAGCGCCTCGATGATCCGCCTCGACAGGGCGACCGCGTTCGGGCCGACGAGGGGGCGTGAACCCGCGAACTCCGCGGCCCAGGTGTGGGCGGTCAGCGCCGTGTAGAACCGGCGGGCCGTCTCCTTGAGCGCGGTGTCCCAGGGCAGGTCGGCGGCGGGCAGACCGGTGGCGGCCTCGGCCAGGACCTCGTCCACGGCCAGGTCCACGAGGTCCTCGCGGCGCTCCACGTACCAGTAGAGGCTGGTCGCGTGCACTCCGAGCTCGGCGGCCACCTTGCGCATGGTCAGCGCGGAGGCGCCCTCCCGGTCGAGCAGTGTGATGGTCGCTGTGACGATCCGTTCCCTGCTGAGTGCGGGCTGTGAACGTCGGCGCCGTTGGGGGCGGTGGAAGACGCTGTCGATCCGCTGGTCGGGGCCTTGTTCATCCATGTCCAACAGCATACAAGCAATCATACGTTGTCGGATTCCATCCAACGGTGTATGTTTCTCCGCATGGCAACCGAGACCCCCTCCACACGTCCGAACACCTCCGTCCCCGTCACCGCCCCCGACCCCTCGCGGACCACCGCCGTCGACCCGCGCGGCCTCGCCGCCTTCCTGGTCGTCGCCTTCGCCTTCTCCTGGACCGCCTGGTGGCTCGGCCCCCGGCTCCTCGACGGCGGCGACCCCACCCCGGCCGTCCTCGTCGGCGGCTTCGGCCCGATGGTGGCCGCGATCCTGGTCACCGCCCTCACCCAGGGCCGCTCCGGGGTCGGCGCCCTCTTCCGGCGCCACTCCCTCGGCCGCAGGGGAGGCCTCCGGCCCTACGCCCTCGCCGCGCTGGTCGTCCTGGCCATCGCCGGATCGGCCGCCCTGCCCGTCTACCTGGGGACGGCCGCCGTCGAGGAGCAGGCGCTGAGGGCCGCGCTCCTGGGCGTGCCGGTCCAGTTCCTGCTCATCGCGCTGGTCGGCGGCGGCAACGAGGAGCTGGGCTGGCGCGGGTTCGCGCTGCCCCGCCTCCAGGGCGCGCTCCCCCCGTTGGCCGCCAACCTGACCCTCGGCGCCGTCTGGGCCGTGTGGCACGCCCCGCTCTTCGACATGGCGGGCACCATCCAGTCCGAGGTGAGCTTCCCCGCCTACGCCCTGCTCTGCGTGGGGCTCACCGTCGTCATGGGCCACGTCTTCAACTCGGCGCGGGGCGGGGTCCTCGCCGCCGTGGTCGCCCACGCCGCCGTCAACGTCGTCGCCGGGCTGAAGGGCGTGCTCGTGGGCGACCCCGCCGGGGTGTTCGAGGTCTCGGCCGTCCTGACCGTCGCCGTGATCCTGGCCCTGGCCACCCGCGGCCGCCTGGGTCTGCGCCGCGCCGACGACGCCCGGACCACGGTCGGGACCTGATCCCGGGACTTCCCCACGGGGGCGGCCCCGGCACCGGGGCCGCCCCCGTTCGTCGAGGTGACGGGCCCGAGCGGGTACATCTGAGGACATGACAGAGTTCGACGACCGCATCCGGGTGCGCGGCGCCCGCATCCACAACCTGAGGAACGTGGACACGGAGCTGCCCCGTGACGCCCTGGTCGCCTTCACCGGCGTCTCGGGCTCCGGGAAGTCCTCACTGGCCTTCGGGACCCTCTACGCCGAGTCCCAACACCGGTACCTGGAGTCGGTCGCGCCGTACGCCCGCCGCCTCCTCCAGCAGCTCCCCGCCCCGGAAGTGGACGACATCACCGGCATGCCGCCCGCCGTGGCGCTCGCCCAGCCGCGTTCGGCCCCGTCGGTGCGGTCCACGGTGGGCACCCTCACCACGCTCTCCAACACGCTGCGCATGCTCCTGTCCCGAGCGGGGACCTACCCGCCCGGAGCGGAGCACCTCGACTCCGACTCCTTCTCCCCCAACACCGTGGTCGGGGCCTGCCCGGTGTGCCACGGCGAGGGGATCGAACACGAGGTCACCGAGGACTCGCTCGTCCCCGACCCCGCGCTGAGCATCGCTGACGGGGCCGTCGCGTCCTGGCCCGGCGCCTGGCAGGGCAAGAACCTGCGCGACGTCCTCGACGCCCTCGGGTACGACATCCGCCGCCCCTGGCGGGAGCTGCCCCGGAGCGAGCGCGAATGGATCCTGTTCACCGACGAACAGCCAGTGGTGACCGTCCACCCCGTCCGGGAGGCGGGCCGGGTCCACCGCCCCTACCAGGGCAAGTACAGCAGCGCCCGCAGGCTGGTGCTCAAGGCGTACGCCTCCTCGGCCAGCGAGGCCCGCAGACGCAGGGCGGCCGAGTTCATGGTGAACCGGACCTGCCCGGAGTGCGGCGGGCGGCGGCTGCGCCAGGAGGCGCTGCGGGTCACCTTCGCCGGGCAGACCATCACCGAACTCGCGGCGCTGCCCCTGGCCGAACTCGCCGTGCTGCTGCGCCCCTGGCGGGAGGGGACCGGGGCCGCCGCGACGCTGGCCGGGGAGATCGCCGGCCGGGTGGAGGTCCTGGAGGAACTGGGCCTGGGCTACCTCAGCGTGGACCGGCCCGCGCCGACCCTGTCCACCGGGGAGTTCCAGCGGATCAGGCTGGCCACGCAGCTCGGCACCGGGCTGTTCGGCGTGGTCTACGTGCTGGACGAGCCCTCGGCGGGGCTGCACCCCGCCGACTGCGAGGCACTCACCGGCATCCTCCGGCGGCTCCGCGACGGGGGCAACACCGTGTGCTTCGTCGAGCACGACCTGGACATCGTGCGCGGCGCGGACTGGATCGTGGACGTCGGCCCGGACGCGGGCGAGCGCGGCGGGCGGGTCCTGTACAGCGGTCCGGTGGCCGGGCTGCGCGACGTCCCGGAGTCGGTGACCCGCCGCTACCTCTTCCACCACGCCGTGCCCGAACGCCGACCGCGCGAGTCGCGCGGCCACCTGGAGCTGCGCGGGGTCACCAGCAACAACCTGCGGGGGCTGGACGTGGACGTGCCCCTCGGGGTGTTCACCGCGGTCACCGGGGTGTCCGGCTCGGGCAAGTCCACGCTGCTGGCCGGGATCGCGGACGAGGCCGCCGAGCACGGACGGGTGGTGTGGGTCAGCCAGCAGCCCATCGGCCGGACCCCGCGTTCCAACCTGGCCACCTACACCGGGCTCTTCGACACCGTCCGCAAGCTGTTCGCCGGGACCGACGACGCCCGCGCCCACGGCTACGGCCCCGGCCGGTTCTCCTTCAACGTGGTGGGGGGACGCTGCGCGACCTGCGAGGGCGAGGGGTTCGTCTCCGTGGAGCTGCTGTTCCTGCCCACCACCTACGCGCCCTGCCCGACCTGCGGGGGTTCCCGCTACAACGACGACACCCTGCGCGTGCGGTACCGGGGGGTCACGGTCGCGGACGTGCTCGCGATGTCCGTGGAGGAGGCGGCGGGGTTCTTCACCGAGGAACCGTCCGTGCGGCGGGCCCTGGAGACGCTGTCCGGCGTCGGCCTGGGCTACCTGCGCCTGGGCCAGCCCGCCACGGAGCTGTCCGGCGGTGAGGCCCAGCGCATCAAGCTCGCCACCGAACTCCAGCGCCGCCGGGTGGCCGACACGGTGTACCTGCTCGACGAGCCCACCACGGGCCTCCACCCGCACGACACCGACGTCCTCATGGGCCGCCTGCGGGACCTGGTCGCCTCCGGGGCCACGGTGGTGGCGGCCGAGCACGACATGCGGGTGGTGGCCACCGCGGACCACGTCGTCGACCTGGGCCCCGGCGGCGGATCGGAGGGCGGGCGGATCGTCGCCCAGGGCTCCCCTGAACGGATCGCGTCGGTCCCGGACAGCCGGACCGGTGTCTACCTGAAGGAGCTGCTGTGATGCGCCGCGCCCTCTAGATCGTTGATGTGAAATCCCTGAACTCCCTGCGGGCATGACGAAGGGCGTCAAGGATCAGAGTGTGACCAAAGACCTCGACGCCCTTCTGACAGCACTCTACGTCCATCTGGACGATGAGGTGCTCCCTTCAGCGAACCGACCCCGACGGGCGGGGCGGCCCCGCCTGCTCACCGACGCCGAACTGGTCTGTGTGGCCATCGCCCAGGTCCTGCTGCGCCATGATTCCGAGCGGCACTGGATGCGCGCCGCACCAGCACGCATCGGCCATCTCTTCCCGCGTCTGCCCAGCCAGTCCGAGTACAACCGCCACCTGCGTGCGACGGCCCCGGCCCTGCTCCAAGCAGCTCGGTGGCTCGCCCGAGTCGCACCTACCTGGCACGAGAAACTGCGGTTGATGGATGGCACCCCGGTGCGCTGCGGTGCCTCACGAGTGACGGTCAACCGCTCCGGCCTGGGCGAGATCGCCGGCTACGGGATGGACCAGTCCCACCACGCGTTCTACTGGGGCGCCAAGCTCATGCTGATCACCACTGCCGAGGGGTCGGTGTGCGCGTTCTCCCTGGCCCATCCCAAGGAGCTGGACGAGCGCAAGCAGGCGCTGCACCTGCTCCACGTGCAGGGCTGCGCCCCCGGGCCGGGGCCGGTGCCGATCGTGTGCGACAAAGGGTTCGCCGGGGCCGGGATCGAGAAGGCCGCTGCTGGTCTGGGTCACGTTCTGGTCCGTCCCTCGCGCAAGGACGAGCCCGACCACGCTTTCCCGGGGTGGTTGCGTCAGCGGATCGAGGCGGTGATCTGGACGTTGAAGAACCAACTCGGGTTGGAACGCCACCAGGCACGCACCACTGAGGGTTTGTGGGCCAGGGTGTGCCAGCGCGTCTGCGCGCTGAACGCGGTGATCTGGCACAACTGGCTGATCGGCGCCCCGGTCAAGCGGTCGCTGATCGCTTACGACCACTGACCAGGGCACACACTTTTCACATCAACGATCTAGGCCGTGTTTTTTGGATGCTTTCGCTGGTGGCGGCGGAGCCGCCATCGATGCGAGCGGCCGTCGCCCCTACTGTGCGCTGCTACGCAAGCTCCGCAGTGTCGCACAGCGGGGGCCCGCCCGGGTTTGGCTGTCCGAGCTTCATCGGCGCAGTGAGAGGCAGCCTGGTGGTAACGCGAGGACACAGCGCCGAAGGCGTCCGTTGAGGGTGGTGGCGGGCGACGGGCGGGAGGAATGATCCAAAAAACACGGTCTAGGTTGTGTTTTGTGGTTCGGCTGCGGGGGCGGATGCCGTGCTGTTAGTGATGGAAGCGTGGTTCGACGACACGAGATCACTGACCAGGCCTGGGAAACGATTGCCCCGCTCCTGCCCACCAACCAGGGCCGAGGCGGCCGCTGGCACGACCACAGAACCATGCTCAACGGCATGATCTACAAACTCGCCACCGGATGCCCCTGGCGTGACCTGCCCGAACGCTACGGACCCTGGCAAAGCGTCTACGGCCGCTACCGGCGCTGGGCCCACGACGGCACCATCGACCGAATCCTCGAACACGTCCAGGTCCGTCATGACGCCGTCGGCCGTATCGAATGGGAGGTCAGTATCGATTCGACCGTGGTGCGCGCCCACCAGCACGCCGCCGGCGCACCAAAAAAGGGACCGAGCACAGAACAAAGCAGGACCAAGCACTCGGACGCTCCCGAGGTGGGCTGAGCACCAAGGTTCACCTGGCCACCGACGGGCGCGGACTACCGCTGGCCCTGGTCATCACCACGGGAAACACCAACGACTCCACGGTCTTCGCCCAGCTCATGAACACCATCCGGGTTCCCCGGCCGGGCCGCGGACGTCCCCGTAGCCGACCCGAACGCGTCATCGCGGACAAGGCCTACTCCTCCAAGGCGATCCGGCGGCTGCTGCGCAGCCGCCGGATCGGGTGCACCATCCCCGAGCGCAGCGATCAGAAGGCCTGGAGACAGCGGCGCGGCTCCTATGGCGGGCGCCCGCCCGCTTTCGACCGCGGCGCCTACAAGCGCCGCAACCTGGTCGAACGCTGCATCGGATGGCTCAAGCACTACCGGGCGGTCGCTACGCGCTTCGACAAACTCGCCACGCACTACCGCGCCGGAGCCGTACTGATCAGCGCCCTGTTCTGGCTCAACCACGAACCAAAAAACACGACCTAGCGGAGGAGGTGATCGAGGAGGGCCGGAGGTGACACGGCGACAGGTCGGCGGATCGGCATGTCTCACCAGGTGGACGGCTTCGGGGCCTGCGGTTCGTGACCGGGTCGTCGCGTGCTGCCAGCCTCCCTCGTCAGGAAGGGTTCCCCACCGACCGTTCGGTCAGTACATGCGCATCTAGCTGCGAAAATTGAACCCCGGTGTAGAAAGTGCACTGCATCACATGGCATGGTGTGCTGGGGCTCATGGTCTGTCCCGGTATCCGCCGTTCCGTCTTCGGGTGCCCGACGACCCGGGCCCGCCAGAGAACGCGGCCCCCCGGCCGGTAGAGAACCTACGGAGCAGCAATGGCGACTTCCGACGCCACGGTCCCAGGACCCGGTGGAACCCTCGATCCCAAGGAGAAGCGCAAGGTCCTCGCGGGGACCATGGTCGGGACCACCATCGAGTGGTACGACTTCTTCATCTACGCCCAGGCCGCGGGCCTGGTGCTGGCCCCCCTCTTCATGGCGCCGCTGGCCGACGCCAACCCGGCCGTGGCGCAGGTGCTCTCCTTCGCGACCATCGGTATCTCCTTCCTCTTCCGCCCCCTGGGCGCGATCGTCGCCGGACACCTCGGAGACCGGTTCGGGCGTAAGAAGATCCTGGTGTTCACCCTGGTCATGATGGGTGTCGCGACCTGCGCCATCGGTCTGCTGCCCACCTACGCGCAGATCGGGATGGCCGCGCCGATCCTGCTCATCCTCCTGCGCATCGCGCAGGGCTTCTCCGCCGGAGGCGAGTGGGGCGGCGCCGCCCTGATGTCCGTGGAGCACGCGCCGGTCAACAAGCGCGGCTTCTTCGGCGCCTACCCGCAGATCGGCGTCCCCTGCGGCATGATCCTGGCGACCCTGGTCCTGTGGGGCATCACCACCGCCATCGGCACCGAGGCCTTCCTCGAATGGGGCTGGCGCGTCCCGTTCCTGCTGTCCTTCCTGCTGATCATCATCGGCCACCTCATCCGCAAGACCGTGGAGGAGTCCCCGGTCTTCAAGGAGATGCAGAACCGCCGCGCCAAGTCGTCCGCTCCGCTCGGCCAGCTGTTCCGGAAGAACACCAGGGAGGTCGTGCTCTCCGCACTGATCTTCGTTGCCAACAACGCCGCCGGCTACCTGGTGATCGCCTTCCTGGCCACCTACGCGTCGCGCCCGGTGGAGGAGATGGGTCTGGGCATGGACCGGGGCCCGGTCCTGCTCGCCACCGCCCTGGCGTCCTTCGGCTGGCTGGTGTCCACCCTGTACGGCGGCTGGGTCTGCGACCGGATCGGCCGGGTGCGCACCTTCCAGCTCGGCTACGTCCTGCTGTCCGTCTGGGCGATCCCGATGTGGTTCATGGTGGACACCGGCAACATCTACATGTACTTCGCGGGCGTCTTCGTCTTCACGCTGACCTTCGGCCTGAGCTACGGCCCGCAGTCGGCGCTGTACGCCGAGATGTTCCCGGCCGAGGTCCGCTACTCGGGCGTGTCCATCGGCTACGCCCTGGGCGCGATCCTCGGCGGCGCCTTCGCCGCGATGATCGCGGAGATGCTGCTGACCTCCTTCGGGGCCTCGTGGACCATCGGGGTCTACATCATCGGCCTGTCGGTGATCTCCTTCGTGGCCGTCTCCCTGGTGCCGAAGAGCATCCAGGGCGTCGACCTGCACGTCGACGACAGCGACCCGGCCCCCGCCAGGTAGGGACCGGACGCGTGCGCGGTCGGGGCGGCGGAGTGATCCGCCGCCCCGACCGCGTGTCTCCCTGTCCCCTTGTCGACAGGGCGACAGGGAGACACGGCGCCCTCAGCTGGAAGCGGGTCAGCTGACGAGGCCGCGCACGTGGTCGATGACCTCGCCGTTCCACATCATCGAGATGTGTTCGACGCAGCCCACCCGGATGTTGTCGGCCCCCGGCAGCGACGTGCTGTCCGTGGGCGAGATGACGATGTCGCACGGCGAGCGCAGGGTCGTGTACCCGACCGGGCCGGGCGTGGGGTCGCCGTCGTTGAGGCCGTTCAGGAAGTCCGACCCGTGCCGCATCTCCTGGCAGGGGGTGATCGGTGACGGGCACAGGTTGGCGATGTCGGTCCCGTTGTTGGGGCCGCCGATGGAGATCCACTGGTCGACGGTCTCCGTGCCGCCGAGGTTCTTGATGTAGTACCGCGAGGACAGGCCGCCCATGGAGTGGGTGACCAGGTGCACGCGGTCCACTCCGTGCTGGTCGCGCACGCCTTCGACGTGGTCGGCCAACTGCCCGCCGATGGTGGTGTTGGACCGGGCCCAGTCGTAGGAGAAGACGTGCAGCCGGTCCTCCGGGACACCGGAGTCGACGAGGGCGGCGCGCATGTCGTCCCACTGGCCGCCCTTGCCCATGAACCCGTGGACGAAGACGACCGGGGTGTGGGTGTTCGCGGTGGCGGGGGCGGCCTGGAGGGCCGTGGTGAGGGCGAGGACGAGTCCGCACAGGAGGGCGGTCAGCCGTCTCATGTGACCTCCGAGGGTGGGGGAAGCGGGGAACCCGATTGTGTGCCCCCGGTCACATGGAGCGCATCGGCTGAATCGCCGGTCCCTTTACTCGGACTTAACCGGCGAGTAACTTGAGGGGGTGATCAGCGTGAACCCGCTCACACGCCCGATGCCCCTCCACGGCCGCGACCGCGAACTGCTCACCGTCCGACGCCTGCTCGACGCCGCCCGCTCGGGACGCGGCGGCGGCCTGCTCGTGACGGGTCCCCCCGGCGCGGGCCGGACCGCCCTGGTGGAGCGCGCCGCGGACGAGGCCCGCGGTTTCACCGTGCTCCGTGCCCGGGCCGCCCCGGGCGAGGAACGGCTCCCCCTGGCGGGGCTGCACCAGCTCCTGCGCCCCGCGCTCCCCCACCTCCCGCGCCTGCGGCGCGCCCAGCGCGAGACGCTCACCCGCGCCCTGGACACCGGAGACCCCGGCGAGGCCTTCCCGCTGGCCAACGCGGTCCTCGGGCTGTTCTCCGAGGTCGCCGCGCAGAGCCCGCTCCTGCTCTGCGTGGACGACTTCCACCTGCTCGACACGCCCTCCCGGGAGACCGTGGCCTTCGCCGCCCGGCGTCTCACCCACGACGGGGCGGCGGTCCTGCTCAGCTCCCGGGACGGCGACCCCGACCGGCTCACCGGGATCCCCGTGCTCCGGCTGCCGCCCCTGCCCGAGGAAGCGGTCCTGGAGCTGCTCTCCGACGCGCGCGGAGAGCCGGACCGGGAGAAACCGGCCGCGCCGGTGGCGGGAGCCCTCGCCCGAGCCGCCGAGGGCAACCCCCGCGCCGCCCTGGAACTGCTGGAGGGGACCGGCCCCGAACAGCGCTCCGGGGCCGTCGCCCTCGACCAGCCGCCGCGCTCCCGGGGCGAGCTCACCGACGTCTTCGCCGCCGCCCTCGCCCGACTCCCCCGGGCCACCCGGCGCGCCCTCGTGCGGGTCGCGGCCGATGCGCACGCCCCGGACCCCGACCCCGCCGAACCGGACCCGCTCGAACCCGCGCGCCGCGCCGGGCTGCTCACCGACACCGGGGCGCGGACGGACCTCGCTCATCCGCTGGCCCGCTCCGCCGCCTACCACCGCGCCTCCCCCGCCGAGCGGCGCTCCGCCCACCAGGACCTGGCCCGCGCGCACGAGGCCGCCGGGGACACCGGACGCGCCGTCTGGCACCGCGCCCTGGCCGGAGGCGCCCCCGACGAACGCCTCGCCGCCGCCCTCCACGAGGAGGCGCGCCGCGCCGTCGAGCGGGGCGGGCACGCGCCCGCCTCCCTGCTCCACGAACACGCCGCCCGGCTGACCCCCGACCCCTCCCTCCGGGGGCTGCGCCTGACCGACGCCGCGCGCTCCGCCTGGCTGTCGGGTGACCCTGAGCGGGCCAGACGGGTCCTCGCGAGGGTGCGCCCGGCCCAGGAGGGTCCGGGCCGCGCCGTCGGGGCGCACACCGTCCAGGTACGCGCCGACCTCCTCCGGGCCGAGATGGACCTGCGCTCCGGTGTGGCCATCGACGCCTTCCAACTCCTCGGCCCCGCCGCCGACCGGTTGGCCCTGAGTGATCCCGGCGCGGCGCTGCGGGTCCTGCTCCAGGCGGGTGAGGCCAGCTGCCTGTCCGGTGACCACGAACGCTTCTTCGCCACCGCGCGCCGGGCCCGTGACCTCGTGGCCGAGCCGCCCGGGGGCCGGGACGGCGCCGGTCGGCCGTGGGACCGGCTGGTCCTCGACTACATGACCGGCAAGGCCGCCATGTTCCAGGGGCGTCACCGGGAGGGCGCCGTGCTCCTGGAACGGGCCGTGGAGACCGCCGACCGGATCGGTGACCCGCAGGCGCTCGTGCTGGGCGTGATCGCGGGGCTGCTCCGCGGCGACCACGTGCGCACGCGTGCCCTGGCCGGTCGGGCGGCGTCGGCGGCCCGCCGCACCGGGGCGCTCACGCTGGTCCCGCAGATCCTGGAGTTCCTGACCTACGCGGAGATGTGGTTCGGTCGGCTGTCCCTGGCGGAGGGCAGCGCCGTCGAGGGGCTGCGGGTCTCCCTGGAGTCCGGTCAGGACAACTGCGCGAGCCACCACCGGGGCGCGCTCGCCTTCGTCGCCGCGATCCGGGGGGACGAGGACGCGTGCCGGGAGCACGCCGGAACCGCGCTGGCGCGGGCCGGTGAGCACGACGTGGGGCTGCCCGCCGGGCTGGCGGCCTGGGCGCTGGCCCTGCTCGACCTCGGCTCCGGGCGCACCTCGGAGGCGGCGATGCGGCTGCGCGCGCTGGCGCGTTCCGGGCCGGGCAGCGGCCACGCGGCGGTGCGGCTGCTGATCACCCCGCACCTGGTGGAGGCGTCGGTGCGCGGTGGGGTCGCGGTGCGCGTGGGCGAGGCGGTGGAGACCTTCGCCAGCTGGGCGGAGGCCACCGGTCAGGACACCGCGCGGGCCCAGGTCATGCGCTGCCGGGGGCTGCTCAGGGAGGGCGAGGAGGCCACCCGGTACTTCGAGAGCGCACTGGACCTGCACGCCTCCGGATACTGCGACTTCGAGGAGGCCCGCACCCGGCTGCTGTACGGCGGGCACCTGCGCCGCTCCCGGCACCCGGGGCGGGCACGCGAACACCTGCACACGGCGATGGAGGTCTTCGACCGGCTGGGTGCCCGTCCGTGGGCGCGCCAGGCCCGGGAGGAGCTGCGCGCCGCACGCGGCAGCACGGCGGCGCGCGAGGCCGCCGGGGTGGACCTGCTCAGCCCGCAACAGCTGCGGATCGCCCGGCACGTGGCGGACGGGGCCACCAACCGGGAGGTCGCCGCGCGGCTCTTCCTGAGCACCCGCACGGTCGACCACCACCTGCGTAACATCTACAGCCGGCTCGGCATCCGCTCCCGGGTGGAGCTCTCCCGCCTGGTCGGTCCGTGACGCCCGACGTCGGGCGGTTGTGGCGGGCGTGACCGGCGGAGCCGGCGGGTCCACCGGTCGAGATGTCGGCTCGTCGGCACGTTCCGGTGCCCCTCCCGCGCCCGGCGCCCGTCGCTACCGTTCCGGGGTCCGGCCGACCGCGGGCAGGATGACCTCGTCGACGATCCTCGCCAGGTGGTCCGACGACGGGAGCTCACCGGGGTTGTCCGCGCAGTACTTGATCATCATGGCCTCTCCGATATCGGTGGTGACGTCGGTGACCCGGGCGGGATCGACCTCTCCTCGGGCGGCGTAGTGCTCCAGCACGGTCCTGGTGAAGCGCCCTCCACGCGGTTCGTACACGTCCGTCGTCATGCGCCGGAAGAGTTCGGGACGGCGCAGGCCCTCGGCGAACACGGCCATGAGCGCCCGTCCCAGTGTGGCCTCGCCCATGAGGTCGCGGAAGAGCCCCAGTGCTCGCAGGAGGTCCTCGCGGAGGTCGCCCCCCTCGGGGGTCGGGCTCTCCTGCGGATACCGGTGCAGGACCGCTTCCACCAGGATGTCCTCCGGTGAGGCCCAGCGGCGGTAGAGCGACGTCTTGGCGGTCCCGGCGCGGCGGGCGACCCCCTCCATGCTCAGGCCGGAGACACCGGTCTCGGCGGTCTCCGCGATCACGGCCCTGTGGATGGCGTCGACGAGCTCCTGCCCGCGCCTTCGGGTGGTCCTGGCGGCTGGCCGCATCTGGTCAGTCATGTCCGTCCGTTCATAAGACACGGGGCTGTATCTTATTTTCTTAGATACGCAATCGTATCCAATATTGGCTAGTGAGAACGGGAGTCCCCGGTGCCATCCACCCCCTCGTCACCCACCCTCTCTTCGGATCGGCCGCCCACCCCGGCGGGAACCGGCCGACGTTCGCTCGCCCCCGACCTCGCCAGGGGCCTCATGCTCCTGGTCATCGCCACCGTGCACGCCCACATGTTCCGGCAGTTCGCGACGGGAGGCGAGGTTTTCAGCCTGGCAGGAACCCTGGACGTCGCGGTCACCGGCTTCATGACGCTCTTCGCGGAGTCGCGCGGCTACCCGATGTTCGCGGCGCTGTTCGGCTACGGCGTCGCGCGGATCCACCTCCGCCGCACCGCCGAGGGACGGCAGTGGCCCTGGGTCCGCTCCCTGCTACGCAGACGGGGCCGGTGGATGATCGTCATCGGTCTGCTGCACACCGTCCTGATCTTCCACGGCGACGTCATCGCCGTGTACGGGCTCATCGCGCTGCTGTTCGCCGGGCTGCTCCAGTTGGGTGACCGCCGCCTGCTCGCCCACGGTCTCGTCTGGATGTCCCTCGGCAGCCTGCTGTACTCGGCCGCCGAGGCCGTGCTCTCCGCCTCCGGGGCCCAGCAGGAGATGGCCATGGAGGTCACCCCGCTCATGGACCCGTTCATCCGGCTCGGGAGCTGGCCGGTGATCGTCATGCTGATGCTGCCCATCTCCCTGTTCCCCTTCACCGTGGGGATCTGGGCGGCCCGCCGCCGACTCCTGGAGGAACCCGAGCGGCACCTCCCGTTCCTGCGGCGGATCGCGGGGATCGGTGTCCCGCTCGCCGTGCTGGGCGCCGTCCCGCAGATGCTGGTGCTGATCCAGGTCTGGTCGCCGGACTCCGTCCTCCAGGTGGGCGCCAAGTGGCTGCACGTCCTGTCCGGGTACGCGGGCGGCTTCGGCTACGCGGCCCTGATCGCCCTGGTGGCGGTGGCCCTCGGTGATCGCCGCGGGCCGGTCGTGAGTGCGCTCGCCGCCACCGGACAGCGGTCCATGACCTGCTATCTCCTCCAGTCCGTGGCGTGGCTCGCGCTGTTCATGCCGTACACGCTCAACCTGGCCACGCGTCTGGACGACGCCCAGTCGGTGCTGCTCGGCGCCGGGGTCTGGGCGGTCACCGTGGTGGTCGCCGCGATCATGGGCCGGTTCGGCGTCAGTGGTCCGGCCGAGACCTTCCTGCGCCGGATGGCCTACGGCCAGGCGGGCCGTGGAGCCCCGGAGTCCGTCCCCGTCGGTGCCGAACCGTCCGACGGCCCGACCTCCGGGTCACCGTCGGCGGACGGGGAGCGCATGACCGGCGGGTGACGTTCCGCGGACCCGTGACCGTGCTCCCGTCATCCAGCTCGCGGTCCCACCGGCGTCGACATGTCGATCTGGTGCTTCGTCGTCAGGTCGACCCACCGACATGTCACCACGCTGTCCACGTGGTGCGGCCCAGAGGCGGGTGTTTCACGTGAAACACCCGTGGGCGTCTCCCGCTTCTTCCACGAACGACTCCGGCCTCGGGGCCGGAGTCGTTCGTGGAAGGGGTCAGGCGTCGCGCACCTGGTTCTCGCGCCGCACCACGGGCGGCTCCACCGACCACGGGAAGTTGATCCAGCGGTCGGTGTGCTTCCACACGTACTCGCACTTGACCAGGGACTGCGGCTTCTCGTAGATGACCGCGCTGCGCACCTCGGCGGTGTGTTCGGCGCAGAAGTCGTGCACCAGCTTGAGCGTCTTGCCGGTGTCGGCGACGTCGTCGGCGACCAGGACCTTCTTCTTGCTCAGGTCGACCACGTTGGGCACCGGCGGCAGCATGACCGGCATGTCCAGGGTGGTGCCCACACCCGTGTAGAACTCCACGTTCATGACGTGGAGGTTCTTGACGTCGAGGGCGTACCCGAGCCCGCCTGCGACGAACAGGCCGCCCCGGGCGATGGACAGGATGATGTCCGGTTCGTACCCGTCGTCCGCGATCGCCTGGGCCATCTCGCGCATCGCGGTGCCGAACAGCTCATAGCTCAGGTTCTCGCGCTCGTCGCTCACGGTCTGGTTCCCCCTGGTGTTCCCGCTGGTGTGGTGTGCGCCCGGCGCATCGCAGGTCAGGGCGATCGCGGCACCGCTACATGCTAACGACGCCGGGGCACCCCGGCGATGGCTCGGGGCGTCCACGCGGCGAGGGTCACCGGACCGTGAGGCGTGGGCCACATGTCCACGGGGGCAGGTGTCCCGGGTCACATTCCTGGACGGACTGACGCGAAGTATGGGAACTTTCGCGACATTTTCTCGATTCCTCCCGGTTTGTAGCGAACAGATGGTCGTGAACAGCACCATGGCCCTGTACAGATCTTCCGCGAACCCTGCGTGAAACAGGAGGTTGCAGCATGGCTGGACACCAGGGCCTACTCCCCTCCGAGCAGCCCGTCCGACTGCTCGACGAGTCCGGAGTCCCGGTCGACGGCGCCGACCTGCGGATGCCCGGCACCCAGCGCCTCCTGGAGGCCTACACCTCCCTGGTGATCGGCCGCCGCGTCAACGACCAGGCCAGCGCCCTCGTCCGCCAGGGCCGCCTCGCCGTCTACCCCTCCTCCCACGGCCAGGAGGCCTGCCAGACCGGCGCCGCGCTCGCGCTGGCCGACGGCGACTGGCTCTTCCCGACCTACCGCGACACCGCCGCCGTCATCGCACGCGGCGTGGACCCCGTCGAGGTCCTCACCCTCCTCAAGGGCGACTGGCACGCGGGCTACGACCCCTACGCCCACCGCGTCGCACCCCAGGCCACACCGCTCGCCACCCAGCTCCTGCACGCCGTCGGCGTCGCCCACGCGGCCCGCCTGCGCGGCGAGGACACCGTGGTCATGGCGCTGTGCGGCGACGGCGCCACCAGCGAGGGCGACTTCCACGAGGCCCTGAACTTCGCCGCCGTCTTCAAGGCACCGGTCGTGTTCTTCGTGCAGAACAACGAGTACGCGATCTCCGTGCCCCTGGCCCGGCAGAGCGCCGCCCCCTCCCTCGCCCACAAGGGCGTCGGCTACGGCGTCAACGGCGAACGCGTGGACGGCAACGACGCCGCCGCCGTCCTCGCCGTCCTGGACCGCGCCGTCGCGACCGCCCGTTCCGGCGGTGGCCCGCAGCTGGTCGAGGCGCACACCTACCGGATGCAGGCGCACACCAACGCCGACGACGCCAGCCGCTACCGCAGCGAGGCCGAGGTCGACCCCTGGGTGGCCCGCGACCCGCTGCTGCGCATGGAGGCCTTCCTCAAGAGGAAGAGGGTGCTCACGAAGGCCAGGAAGGCGGAGATCGAGGAAAGGGCCGAGGCGGTCGCCGCCCACATGCGTGAGGGCGTCAACCAGGACGTCGAGCCCGACACCGCCGACCTGTTCGCGCACGTGTTCGCCGCCCCCACCCCGCAGCTGACCGAGCAGGCCGCCTTCCTGGCCGACGAACTGAGCAGAGAGGGCCACTGAGCATGGCGACCGAGAAGCTCTCCATGGCGCAGGCGCTCAACCGGGCGCTGCGCGACTCCCTCGCGGAGGACCCCTCCGTGTACGTCTTCGGTGAGGACGTGGGCCCCCTCGGCGGCGTCTTCCGCATCACCGACGGCCTGACCGCCGAGTTCGGTGAGGACCGCTGCTTCGACACCCCGCTCGCGGAGTCCGGGATCGTCGGCATGGCCGTGGGCATGGCGATGAACGGCATGCGCCCGGTGGTCGAGATGCAGTTCGACGCCTTCGCCTACCCGGCCTTCGAGCAGATCGTCAGCCACGTCGCCAAGACCCGCAACCGCACCCGGGGCCGGGTCGGCCTGCCCATCGTCATCCGTGTCCCCTACGCGGGGGGCATCGGCGGGGTGGAGCACCACTGCGACTCCTCCGAGGCCTACTACGCGCACACCCCCGGCCTGAAGGTCGTTACCCCGGCCACCCCCGAGGACGCCTACCACCTGCTGCGCGAGGCCGTCGCCTCCCCTGACCCCGTGGTCTTCATGGAGCCGAAGAAGCTCTACTGGGCCAAGGACGAGGTCGACGTCGACCGCCCCGCCCCCGGGATCGGGCACGCCGTGGTCCGCCGTGAGGGGACCGACGCCACCCTGATCGCCTACGGCCCCGCCGTGTCCACCGCGATGGAGGCCGCAGAGGCCGCCTCCCAGGAGGGCCGCAGCCTCCAGGTGGTGGACGTGCGCTCGATCGTCCCCTTCGACGACGAGACCGTGTGCGCGGCGGTCCGTTCCACCGGCCGCGCCGTGGTGGTCGCCGAGGCCAGCGGGTTCGCCAGCGTCGCCTCGGAGATCGTCGCCCGCGTCACCGAACGCTGCTTCCACTCGCTGGCCGCCCCGGTCCGCCGGGTGACCGGCTTCGACATCCCCTTCCCCCCGCCCAAGCTGGAGCGTTTCCAGCTGCCCGGCGTGGACCGGATCCTGGACGCCGTCGACGACCTTCAGTGGGAGGACCAGTGACGACCCGTACGTTCGACCTCCCCGACCTCGGGGAGGGTCTCACCGAGGCCGAGGTCGTGAAGTGGCTGGTCGCCGTGGGCGACACCGTCGACCTCGACCAGCCCGTCGCGGAGGTGGAGACCGCCAAGTCCATCGTCGAGGTCCCCTCGCCGTTCGCCGGGACGGTCACCGTCCTGCACGGACAGGAGGGCGAGGTGCTGGCGGTCGGGAAACCGCTGATCAGCGTCGGTGTGGCGGAGGCGGCCCCGGTCACGGAGGTCCCGGTTCCCGAGGCACCGGTGACGGAGTCCGCACCCGCCGACACCCCCGACTCCGCTGACACCGCCGGTGAGCGCTACCGGCAGGAGGAGCGCGCGGGCTCGGGCAACGTCCTGATCGGCTACGGCACCCCCGAGTCCACCGGCACCGGGCGCCGCCGCCGACCGCGCCACCGCCCGGCGGAGGCCGCACGGCCAGCCGCCCCCGTGGCCTCGGTGACACCCATCCAGGCGGCCCCGGCACGCCGGGTGCCACTGGTGACCTCGCCCCTGGTCCGTCAGCTGGCCCGCGAGGCCGGGCTGCGCGTGGCGGACGTCCAGGGCAGCGGTCCGGGTGGCCTGATCACCCGCCGCGACGTACGCTCCGCGATCGAGGCGGCCGGTGCCAACACCGCTCCGGCCCCGTCCGCCCCGATCGCGGTCCCCTCCCAGGCGGCCCCGGTCACCGCCCCGGCGCCGGTTGCCCCCGGCGCCGTCGACTCCCGCACCGGACTCACCGAGTCCCGGCGGGTCCCGATGGGCACCTTCCGCAGGACGGTCGCGGCCGCGCTCTCCCGCAGTCGGGCCGAGATCCCCGAGGCCACCGTGTGGGTCGACGTGGACGCCACCGAGCTGGTGCGCCTGCGTCAGTCCGACCCCGACGGCCCCGGCCTGCTCGCCTACGTGGCCCGGTTCGTGCTCGCGGGCCTGCGCGCGTACCCGGAGCTCAACGGCCGGGTGGACACCGAACGCGAGGAACTCGTCCAGTACGACGGGGTCAACCTCGGCCTGGCCGTGCAGACCGACCGGGGCCTGGTCGCCCCGGCGGTGATGGGCGCCCACGGGCTCACCACCACCGAGCTGGACGCCGGGATCAGGGAGCTCACCGAGATGGCCCGCGAGGGTCGGGCCACCCCCGCCCAGCTCACCGGCGGCACGTTCACACTGAACAACTACGGCGCGCTCCGCGTGGACGGCAGCGCGGCGATCATCAACCACCCGCAGGTCGCGATCCTCGGCCTCGGCCGGATCATCGACCGGCCCTGGGTGGTGGACGGGGAGCTGACGGTCCGCAAAATCACCCAGCTGTCGTTCGCCTTCGACCACCGGGTCTGTGACGGCGGCGCGGCGGCCGGGTTCATGCGCGTCGTCGCCGACGCCATGGAGAACCCGGCGAGGGCGATCGCCCGCCTGTAGGCCCGGAACCAGCGCCCCGGAGGAGTCGGCACCTCCGGGGCGCTCTCACGTTCACCCTTCCAGGGCGGCGCGCATGCGGTTCAGTCTCGGCCCGAAGGCCCCGCGGACGCCGATCGCGGCGGCGAGGTCGCCCGCCGGACCCAGTCCGGTGCTGATCTCCACCAGGTCGGTGTGGCGCGTGCCCCCGCCGTACGGTTCCACCGTGTGGGTGTGCCGCCAGTAACGGAACGGTCCGCGCACCTGGAGGTCGCTGAAGGAACGGCCCTCCTCGTAGGCGTCGATGACCGCGACCCAGCGCACGGGGTGGACCCCGGCCACGCCCCAGCGCAGGTCCAGGACCTCCCCCTCACCGAACCGCTCGGGCCAGCCCAGCACCTCCACGCCCGGGGGCATCGCGTCCACGAAGCCCTCCTCGCTGAGGGTCAGGGCGAACACCCGCTCCGGCGGTGCGTCGAAGTCCTCGGTCACACGCAGCTTGGTGGTGCGCCGAGGACGGACGCTCCGGTCGCGTCCTCCCACGTCAGGTGGCCAGGAAACGCAGCAGCACCTGGTTGACCTCGTCCGCGTGGGTCCACAGCAGGCCGTGCGGGGCCCCTTCGAGCTCCACGTACTCGGCCGAGGGCAGCAGCTCCGCGAACCGGCGCCCCGTGGCGTCCACCGGCAGGATGCGGTCACCGGTGCCGTGCACGATCAGCGCGGGCACGTCGATCCGCGGCACGTCCTCGCGGAAGTCGGTGATCCAGGTCAGCGGGCAGGCGGCGGACGCCACCGGCCCGGAGTTCGCCGCGCTGTTCCAGCTGTTGTGCACGGCCTCCTCGCTGATCCGGTCCCCCAGGGTCTCGTCCAGGTTGTAGAAGCCCTCCAGGAACGCGGTGAAGTAGGCGTAGCGGTCGGCCCTGACCTGGGCGACGATGTCCTCGAAGAACTCGCGCGGGGCCGCGCCGCCGGGGTTGTCGTCGGTCTGGAGCAGGAAGGGCTGGAGCGAACCGAGGAAGACCGCCCTCGTGACGCGGTCGGAGCCGTAGGAGCCCAGGTAGCGGGCGACCTCTCCGGTACCCATGGAGAACCCGACGAGCACCGCGTCGTGGAGGTCCAGGGTCTCCAGGACGGTCCTCAGGTCGGCGGCGAAGGTGTCGTAGTCGTACCCGTCGGCGGGGTGCGACGACTGGCCGAACCCCCTGCGGTCGTAGGTGATGACCCGGTACCCGGAGTCGAGGAGCACGGCGGTCTGCCGCTCCCAGGATCGTCCGTCGAGCGGGTACCCGTGGATGAGGACGACCGGCTGGCCGCTCCCCTGGTCCTCGTAGTACAACTCGACCGGATCACTGTTCTCGGCGTCGACGGTGATGCGTCCCATGTCGCCCCCTGCCCGTGTCGGAACCTCGGTGTTCACGCTCCACTCACCCTAGGAAGACGCGTATCTCGGGAACATAAACCAGGGTTATGCCCCGGGTCCGGATCCCGGTGCCGACCCGTCTCCCCGTCGGTTCGTCGACAGGGAGACGGATCGACACGCGGGCCGGTCCTACTCCTCGCCCTTGGCCACCAGGGTGAGGACGTCGTAGGTGGCGACCGGCTCGCCGTCCTGGTCGGTGACGAGGGCGTCCCAGCGGACCTCGCCGTACTCGGCGTTGGTGCGCGGCGTGATCTGCTTGGCGGTCAGCGTCACCCGGATCACCGCGTCCTCCTTCACCGGGGTGAGGAAGCGCAGGTTGTCCACGCCGAAGTTGGCGAGCACCGGACCCGGGGCCGGGTCCACGAACAGCCCGGCGGCCAGCGAGACCACCAGGTAGCCGTGCGCCACGATCCCGCCGAACAACGGGTTGGCGGCGGCCGCCTCCTCGTCGGTGTGCGCGTAGAAGGTGTCGCCGGTGAACTCCGCGAAGTGGTCGATGTCCGCGCGGGTGACCCTGCGCTCCGCCGACTCGATGGTGTCACCGATCCGCAGTTCACCGAGGTCCTTGCGGAACGGGTGCGTCGCACCGACGGCCCGGCGCGAACCGGTCGTCCAGTGGCCGGTGATCGCCGTGAGCATGTCCGGGGAGCCCTGGACGGCGGTGCGCTGCATGTGGTGCTTGACGCCGCGTACACCGCCCATCTCCTCGCCGCCGCCCGCGCGGCCGGGGCCGCCGTGCACCAGGACCGGCATGGGGGAACCGTGGCCGGTGGACTCCTTGGCGTCGTCCCGGTCGAGCACCAGGAGGCGGCCGTGCCAGGGGGCGACGCCCAGGACGACCTCGCGGGCCACGTCCTCGTCGTGGGTGACCAGCGAACCCACCAGGCTGCCCTGGCCGCGCGCGGCCAGTTCCACGGCCTCGGCGACCGAGTCGTAGGTGATGATCGTGCTGACCGGACCGAACGCCTCGACGTCGTGGGGCTCCTTCGCTCCGGGGGCGGCACGGAGCAGGATCGGTGACATGAACGCGCCGGTGGCTTCGTCGGCGCCGGTCACCTCGACCCGGTCGGGGTCGCCGAACACCAGCTCACTGGAGGTGCGCAGGGTCCGGACTGCCTTGCGGACCTCCTCGCGCTGGGCGAGCGAGACCAGGGCGCCCATGCGGACGTCGGGGTGGTCGGCGGCGCCCACGACGACCTTGGACAGGCGGTCGGTCAGGGCCCCGGTGACGGCGTCGGCCATCGCGGCGGGCACGATCACCCGGCGGATGGCGGTGCACTTCTGGCCCGCCTTGACGGTCATCTCCGCCACGACCTGCTTGACGTACAGGTCGAACTCGGGGTCGTCCACGCCCACGTCGGGGCCGAGGATCGAGCAGTTCAGCGAGTCGGCCTCGACGTTGAGCCGCACCCCGCCACGGACCACGTTCGGGTGCTCCCTGAGCAGGGCGCCGGTGGCCGCCGAGCCGGTGAAGCCCACGATGTCCTGGGGGCCTAGGGCGTCGAGCAGGCCCCGGTGGCTGCCGACCAGCAGCTGGAGGGAGCCCTCGGGCAGCAGCCCCGACTCGACCATCCGCCGGACGACCGCGACGGTCAGGTACGCGGTCTGGCCGGCGGGCTTGACGATGCTCGGAAGGCCCGCCAGGAAGGCCGGGGCGAGCTTCTCCAGCATGCCCCAGACGGGGAAGTTGAAGGCGTTGATCTGCACCGCGACGCCGGGACGCGAGGTGAACACGTGCTGCGCGACGAAGGTGCCGCCCTTGCCCAGCGGTTCGAGCGGGCCGTCCAGGATGACCGTCGAGTTGGGGAGTTCGCGGCGGCCCTTGCTGGAGAAGCTGAAGAGCGTGCCGAAACCGCCGTCGACGTCGACCACGGTGTCGCGCTTGGTGGCGCCGGTGCGGTGGGAGAGGGCGTAGAACTCGTCCTTGTACCCCATCAGGTGCTTGGCGAGCTCCTTGAGGATGTTCGCCCGCTGGTGGAAGGTGAGCTGGCGCAGCGCGGGGCCGCCGACCTCACGTGCGTACTCGACCATCGCGGCGACGTCGGGGCCCCGCGTCGAGATCCGCGCGACGGTCTCGCCGGTGTTCGCGTCGGCCAGGGGGGCACCCTCGTCCGCGGGGGTGAACCACGATCCCTGTGCGTAGCTCTCCAGTACTTCGGACACGTGACGGTCCTCTCCTCGGTGTGGGCCTGAGCGAACAGTATTACAGACCGATCGGTCAGTAAATAGGCTCTGACCAGCCGAACAACGCCCCACCAGCGATTTCACCGGCGACACCGGGGAGCCTGGCCACGTCGGGAACCCGGGCTTACCGTGGAGCCATGACCAACTACGCGCGGATGTACCGTCTCGGCGTCACCCCGTGGGAGCGCTACGGACCCGTGGCCATGGTGCGGTTCCGTTCCTTCCTCGACCGCGAGGCCGAGGAGCGGGGCGGCCCGGGCCGGGCGTTGGACATCGGATGCGGCCGGGGGCGGTTCACCCCGGAGCTGGCCGACCAGGGCTGGGACGTCACCGGCGTCGACCTGGTCCCCGCCGCCGTCGAGGCGGCCCGTCGCCAGGGGCCCGCCGAGGTGAGCTACCGCGTCGGGGACGCCACCGACCTCTCCCCCGACCTGGGGCTCTTCGACCTGTTCATCGACATCGGCTGCTTCCAGGGCTTCGACGCCGAACAGCGGGCGGCGCAGGGGCGCAGTGTGACGGCGCTCGCCGCGCCGGGGGCGACCCTGATCATGCTGGAGTTCGGGCCGTCGATCTATCGCAGGATGGTGGGCGGGGTGTCCCGGTCCGAGGTCCTGGAGGCGTTCCCCGGGTGGGACCTCCTCGACGTGGAGGACGCCCCCCGGAGGGGACTCGGCTTCCCCATGAACCGCACCGCGCCCCAGTGGTACCGGCTGCGCTACCCCGTCTCCTAGGAAGGGGTGGGTGGTCGGCCGGAGGGGCGCGTGCGGTCGCGCGGGGGAACGCGGGCACTTCCGGACAGCCTGTTGGCCGCGAACGGGTATGTCCCCAGACCAGGCACTTAGTGCCGGGTCCGTCCCCGTTCCGAAACCCGCCTTAACCACTCGTGGATTTGTCGACAAATCGACGCGCGGCGGGCCTCGGTCGGACGGAGTCCACCGCCCCTAGCGGGTCAGCGACAGCACTTCGGCACCCGGCAGTTCGGCCAGCAACGGGCCGGGAACACGCAGCTTCGAGCGACGCAGGCCGCTGCCCACCACCACCCACGGGGTGTCGTACACCCGCTTGTCGACCAGGACCGGCCACCCCCGGGGCAACCCGAACGGGGTGATCCCCCCGTGCTCCATCCCGGTCAGCCCGGTCGCCTCGTCCATCGGCGCGAACGACGCCTTCCGCGCCCCCAGGTGTCTGCGCAGCACCCCGTTGACGTCGGCCCGATCCGTGGCCAGCACCATGCACGCCGCGTACGTCACCTCGCCGCCCCGCTTCGCGGACAGAACCACGCAGTTCGCGCTGGTCTCCAGGGACAGCCCGTAGGCCTCGCAGAACTCGGCGGTGTCCGCCAGCGTGGGGTCGATCGCCGCGGCCCGCACCGAACCGTCGAAGGGCGCGATGGCCTCGCGCACCGGATCGGCCGTCAGCTCCGGGTGATCGTGTGCAGGCACCCAGTCGATTCGCTCCGCCATGGCCGCTCCCCGTTCCCGTACCGATTCACGTTCCCGCTCTCGTGCGCCACCATGATGCCGCACGTCCGCTCCGTGGCCGCAAACGGACGCCCGTGGCCCTAGCCCCCGTGTCGCCGCACGATCTCCCCGGCCAGCCGCGCGAGCCCGTCCGCACGGTAGCCCGGCCAACCGTGCACCGCCGTCAGGTACTCCTCCGGGATGGCGGAGCGCCCCCACCGGGCGCCGACCAGCGCCCCGGCGATCGCCGCCACGGTGTCGGTGTCGTCCCCCGCGCGCACCGCCGCCCGCACCGGGGCCGCGTACCGGTCCGGGTCCCCGGCGTCCACGGGGGTGCGCACGACGGCCGACCAGGCCGCCTGGAGCGCGCGCACCACGAACCCGTTGGGCGCGAACGCGTGGGGCGGGGCGGCCTCGGCCTCGGCCAGGTACCCGGCCCAGATCCCGCGTTCGTGGGGCTCCAGCAGGTCGAGCCCCGCCCGCGGTCCCTCGTCGGACCCGTCCAGCACGGCCACCCGGATCCCCTCGCACCACAGCACGCAGGCCTCGGCGGCGAGGGGGTCGCCGTGGGTGAGCAGGCTGTACACGCGCGCGGTCTCGGCCAGCCGGTGGCGGTCGCCGAGGTGCGCCAGGGCCAACGGTGCGGTGCGCATCAGCGACCCGTTGCCCGCGCACCGCTCCCCCGCGCCGAACATCCGCGCGGACAGCCGGATCATCTCCTCGGCCGCCCCGGTCCTGCCCGTGTCGTCGGCGGCCAGGGCCCGTTCGGTGTCACCGAGGACCCGGGCGGTCTGCGCGCCGATGTCCGTGGCGCCCTCGCGGCGCCAGGAGAGGAAGGCGCGGGCGGTCTGCTCCAGGGCCGGTCCGGAGCGGGGGTCGTCGTGGTCCCGGAGCGCCTCCGCGAGGCACACCGCCATCTGGGTGTCGTCCGAGTACTCCCCGGGGGCGTAGGGGCCCAGTCCGCCGCCGACCATCGCGGGGACCTCCTTCTCGGAGAGGCGGGCGGCGAACTCGTAGGGCACGCCGAGCGCGTCGCCGCACGCGGCTCCGAGCAGGACCCCTGCGGCCCGGTCGTCCCGGCGGTGGTCTCCGCCGTCCCGGTCGGGGTCGCTGCCAAGGGTGTTCATGGGGCCTCACAGGAGGGGAGAGGGGTGTCCGGCCGACTCTACTCCGCTGGTCACGCACGAACCGGCCCGGGGAGGCCGGGAATTCGGACAGCTGACACCGCGTGCCCGGTCCAGGTGCTTCTGTCCGTATCCGGCCCGTTGAAGAAGGATTCGTGCGGTTTCGGCGCCGTACAATCCGACTCATGGAGTCCCCCACCCCCTCTCCGGCCACCGGTACCACGCTGCACGGACGCGTCCTCGTGGGCGAACGTGTCGGCGGCGACGGCCAGGTGTCCGTCCACGACGGGCACGACACGGTGGCGGACCAGCCCGTCACCGTCACCCTCCTCGCCCCGGACCTGGTCGGCGACCCCGCCGCCGTCCACGCCTTCCTGGGCCGGGCCCAGAGCCTGGCCGGACTCCGCTCCCCCGGCCTCGTGCGGGTGCTCGGAGACGGCCGGGACGGCGACCACGTGTACCTGGTCACCGCGTCGACGCCGGGGGAACCCCTCAGCGAGGTGCTCGGCGGCGGGGAGCAGGGGCTGCGCTACGGCCCGCACATGGCCCTGAGCGTCGTGGCCGAGGTCCTGGAGGCGCTCCGGACGGCACATGACGAGGGCCTGGTGCACGGCGACCTCGCCCCGGGCGACGTGGTCCTGGACGCCGAGGGCCGGGTCACGGTCACCGGATTCCGGCTGTTGGGGGTCGAGGACCTGACCCCGCGCTCGGACGTGCGCGCGGTGGGCGCGCTCCTGCACACCCTGCTGACCGGTGACCTCCGGTCCGAGGAGGGGGAGCCGCTGCGCCCCTCGGCCACCGTCCCCGGACTGCCGCCCGACCTGGACATGCTGGTCTCCAACGCCACCGAACCCAATCCCCGCTACCGGCCGCGCGACGCCGGACAGTACCTCACCCTGGTCGAGCAGGTACTGAGGTCGCTGCCCCGTCCCCGCGCCGAGGGCGGTGACGTCACCCAGCCGATCCCGGTGGTGGGCGTCGACGCCCTCGCGGTCGAGGCCTCCCCCGCCCGGGGCGGGGGCACCCCTCCCTGGCGGCGCCTGCCCGTCCTGGTCGGAGCCGGGGCCGTGGTGCTGGCCCTGTGCGTCGCGGGATGGGCCCTCGTGCCGGGCGGGGACGCCGAACTCCCCGATCTCGCCGGGTTCTCCCCGGAGATGGCGGAGGTGGAGCTGGCCGCCCTGGACATGGACCTCACCTTCACCTACGAGGACGCCTACAGCGAGGACGTCGTTCCGGGTGAGGTGGCCGCGACCGAACCGGCGGCGGGCACGGAGCTGGAGGGCGGCGAGTCGATCCTGCTCTCGCTGTCGGTCGGCCCTCGGCACGCGGAGGTGCCGGACGTCGTGGGCGGCACCGAGAACGACGCCCGCGCCCTGCTGCGTGAGGCC
The DNA here is from genome assembly GCF_056173345.1 of Nocardiopsis sp. iso_237. NCBI lineage: Bacteria > Bacillati > Actinomycetota > Actinomycetes > Streptosporangiales > Nocardiopsidaceae > Nocardiopsis > Nocardiopsis sp. iso_237. The sequence goes on from NZ_CM149669.1 coordinate 45,162, forward strand.
GGTTTCACCGAGGTCGAGGTGGTGCAGGAGCACTCCGCCGAGGAGACGCCGGGCACCGTCCTGTCCTCGGTCCCCGGGGTCGGGGAGGACGGCGACCGGGAGGAGGAGGTGACCCTGCACGTCAGCGAGGGGGTCATCGTTCCCGCGCTGTCGGGCATGGGGCGGGCGGAGGCCTCCGAGGCGCTGTCCGGGCTCGGTCTGACCGTGTCCGTGGTCGAGGCTCCGAGCGAGTCCGTCGCGGAGGGAGCGGTCAGCGGCCAGGACCCCGAACCGGGCACGATCCTGCCCGAGGACGGCGCCGTCACCCTCACGGTCTCCACCGGCCCCGAACCGGTCGAGGAGGAGGCGGAGGACGACACCGCCGACGGTGGCTCCGGGGAGGGCGGTGGCCAGGAGGCCCCGGAGAGCTCCTGCGCCGGTGCCGCCTGGGACGCGGGCACGATCTACGAGGAGGGCGACCGGGTCCACCACGAGGGGCGGGTCTACGAGGCCCGGTGGTGGATCCAGGGCTTCCCGCCGGACCTCGGCGGGGAGTGGGGCGCCTGGTCCGACCAGGGGCCCTGCTGACCCGGGCGGTACCGGTGGCAGCACCCCGCACACCCTGACCCGGCCGCTCCCCCGCCGCCCCGTACCCCTGTCCCGCCGCCCTGGTCAGCACCCGGGGCGGGCGGCCCGCAGGCTGGATCGGCTTCGGGGGCCGGATGAGTCTCGGGAGCTGGTCAGTCTCCGGGGGTGAAGTCCGCGACGTGGTCGCGGACCCACTCCCGGAAGCCCAGGGCGGGACGGCCGAGTACCCGCGCGACGTCCTCGGACACCTCCTCGGGGATGTCGACGTTGGCGGTCCAGTGCTCGATGAGCTGGTGGGCGAAGTCCACCCCCACCTCCTGCGACAGTTCCACGAGGGCCTCGTCCAGCGGCTGCTCCTCCCACCGCGCCGGGACCCCGATCTCCTCCCCGATCATCCGCACCTGGTCGGCCTGGCTGACCACCTCGGGCCCGCTGACCACGTACGACCGCCCCGCGTGTCCGTCGTCCAGGAGCGCGCGCACCCCCATTTCGGCCACGTCCCGCTCGTGCACAAGGGAACGGGTCGCCGCGCCGAACGGGGCCCGCACGACTCCCCGGTGCACCTTGTCGGACCACGCCAGCGCGTTCGTCGCGAGCCCGGTGACCCGGAGGAAGGTCCACTCGCGGGCGGAGCGCCGCACGGCGTGTTCCACGCCGCCCCACACGCCCTCGGTCTCCTCGGCACCGGCGGCGGAGAGGTAGACCACCCTCCCGACCTCGGCGCCCAGGGCCGCGACCACCTCCGCCGCTCCCTTCGCGGCCTCGTCGGTTCCCGGCCACACCAGGTAGGCGGCCCTCGCGCCCCTGGCCGCGCGGGTCACGTGCGCGGGGTCGGTGACGTCCCCCGCGACCACCTCGACGCCCTCGGGCAGCCGTGCCCGCTGCGGGTCCCGGGTAAGCGCACGGACCGGTACCCCCTCGGCGAGCAGCCCCGCCACCACGTGGCGGCCGGTGTTGCCCGTGGCTCCGGTGACCAGGATCGGCAGGGTCTTCGTCGGCTGGGACATCGTGTCTCCCTCTGGATGAGTGCCGGGCGTCGGGCCCGGGGGCCACCTCGATGAGGGACCCGGAGTCCAGTCCACTTCCTCAACCAATGTTGAGGTCAACCCCCTGGGGGTCGGTTCCCGTTCGGCCGGGGGCGTCGGGGCACGCGATGCGCGGCCGAACCGCGCCCCGGTGGTCGGCGGCGTGGTCCGGACGGCGGCGTGGTCTCGTCAACCTCGGCCGTCGCCGTGGACTCGACCATGGCCGTGGTCGCTGAGCAGATCCACGCCCTGGTCGAGCAGACCGTGCAGGTGAAGGGCGAGCTGGAGTTCGAGCGCGCGGTCGGGGCGTTGCCAGTCCGCCCCGATCAGGTGCCCGATCCGCTCCAGGCGCTGCGCCACGGTGTTCACGTGGATGTGCAGATCGTCCTTGGCGCGGGACAGGTTGCCCCCGGCGGCGAAGTAGGCGCGCAGGGTCTCCACCAGCAGGGTGCCCCGCTTGGCGTCGTACTCCAGGAGCGGCCCCAGCGCGGCCGTCACGAAGCCGGGCACGTCCCGGTCCTGGCTCAGCAGCAACCCGGAGAACCCGAGGTCGTCGGTGGTGGCGGCGTCCCCGATCCGGCCGAGGGCACGCAGGGTCTGGAGGCACCGCACCGCCTCGGTGAACGCGTCCCGGAAGGTCGCCGGGCCCCGGGTGGGCCCGGCCAGCCCGGTCGTCACCGGGCCGTTGGCGGCGGCGGACAGCTCGGCCGCCACCCGTCCGCCCACCTCGGCCGGGTCGGAACCGGGCAGGGCCAGCACCAGCCGCCCGCCCCGGGAGGCCGCCAGCCCGCCGACCGTCTCGGCGGCGAAGGCCGCCGCCGAACGCAACCGCTGCGGGTCTCCCCCGGGTGCCTCCGCCACCACCAGCACGTGCGGGGTGTCCAGGTCCGCGTGGAGCAGCGCCGCCCGCTGGCGCAGGGACGCCGGATCGCGCGCGGGCACCTCCAGGAGTTCGTTGAGCAGGTCGCCGCGCACCCGGTGCTCGGTCTCGCTGACCGATCGGCGGATGAGCAGGAGCAGGGCGGTGACCATCGCCGCCCGCTCCAGCACCCTCTGGTCGGTGTCGTCCAGCTCCACCCCGCGCAGGACGAGCGTGCCCAGGGGCTCGGCCCCGGCGACCGCCGCCGCGACCCACGCGTCCCCGACCGCAACGGCCCGCCCGCTGGCCAGGGAGGAGCGGGCCGCCTCGGCCAGCTCGGCGTCCTCCCCGGCCGCCCCGGTCATGGTGGCCGCACTGTTCTCCCGGAGCGCTGCCGTCACCCCGGTCACACCCTCGGGGGACGCGGTCACCAGCTCGTCCGAGGTGCGGTCGTGAATGCGCACCGTGCCGCCCAGGACCGCCGCGATCGCTGAGGCGACCTCCCGCACCCCTCCCCCGCCCAGCACGAGGTCGGTGAACCTGTCGTGCGCCGCCGCCGACCTCTCCACCGACGCCGTGTGCTGTTGCAGACGTTCGTTGACGGTGTGCAGCTCGTCCAGGGCCCGGCGGGTGTCGTCGATGAGGTTGGCGTTGTCGATCGCGATCGCGGCGTGCGTGGCCAGCGACGACAGCAGCGCCACCTCCGAGTGGGCGAACGGACGCTCCCGGCGGTTGGCCGCGAACAGCACCCCGACCCTTCGTCCGTTCATCCGCAGCGGCACCCCCAGGATCGCGACCAGGCCCTCCTCCCGCACGCCGTCGTCGATGTTCTCGGCGTGCTCGAACCGGGGGTCCGCGAAGTAGTTGGCGGTCACGTACGGCAGCGACGTGCTGGCCACCAGACCGCCCAGTCCCTTGCCCGGGGCCAGCCGTAGCCGTTGGAAGGTCGCTGAGACCGACCCCGACGTCACCCGCATGTAGGTGTCGCCCGCCTCCGGGTCGCTCAGAGTCAGATAGGCGACGTCCGTCCCGAGCAGGTGCCGCGCCCGCTCCACGATCGCCCGGAGCACCTGGTCGAGGCTGCGCATCCCGGCGAGGTCGTTGGCGGTCTCGAACAGCGCGCTCAGCTCCGACTCGCGCCGCTGCCGGTCCCGCAGCACCGCGCGCACCCGCAGCGCGGCCAGTTTGGCGTTCTCCAGCGCGGCCACCGTCTCCGCGTCCGAACCGTCCGAGCGGGCGCGGAGCACCGGCCGCTCGTACTCGACGGCCGGTGCGTCACGCAGCAGCAGCTCCAGGAAGAGCGCCTGCTGCTCGGCCCCCGATCTCTCGGGGGAAGGGTCCTGAGGGACAGGGGTGGTGTTCAGCTCGAACTCCAGGCTCCGTCGATGGGCAGGGACGCCCCGTTGACGAAGGACGCGTCTTCGGAGCACAGGTAGGCGACCATCTCGGCCACCTCCGAGGGTTCGATCAGCCGCTTCACCGGGGTGCGGGCCAGCAGGACCTCCGAGATCACCTGGTCCACGGGGATGCCGTGCGCCTCGGCCTGGTCCGCGATCTGCTTCTCCACCAGCGCGGTCCGCACGTAGCCGGGGTTCACACAGTTGGAGGTCACACCGCGGGGGGCACCCTCCAGGGCGACCACCTTCGAGAACCCCTCCAGCCCGTGCTTGGCCGCCACGTAAGCGGACTTGTAGGCGGAGGCGCGCAGCCCGTGCACGGAGGAGATGTTGACGATCCGGCCCCATCCGCGCGCGTACATGTGCGGCAGGGCCCCGCGCACCACGCGGAACGGTGACTCGACCATGAGTCGAAGGATGAGGGAGAAACGCTCGGGAGGGAAGTCCTGGACGGCGGCGACCGTCTGTACCCCGGCGTTGTTCACCACGATGTCCGTGCCCCGGGCGGTCTCCTCGGCGGCGTCCAGGTCGGTCAGGTCCAGTTCCACCGGTTCGCCCACGCCTTGGGCGGCGAGTGCGGCCAGGGCGGGTCCGTCGACGTCGACCATCCGGACGGCGGCCCCGGCGGCGGAGAGGCGCAGCGCGCACGCGCGGCCGATCCCGCTGGCCGCGCCGGTCACCAGGGCCGTCCTTCCGGAGAGATCGACCCGTGTCGTGTGGGGAGTGGGAGCGGTTGGGCCGCCGGGGGTGGGCGGGGTTTCGGTGGGGGCGGTACCGGGGGCGGGCGAGGCACCGGGCTCCGAAGGGGGGCGGAGGGAGGGTTCGGCGGGGGAACCGGGGGCCTGCCGCGCGGCCTCCGACGGGAACTCGTGCGTCGTCATGCCAGCAAACTAGGGGCGGCTCGCGGACCGGGGGACGGGGCGTGGAGACACACCCCGGTGTCGGTCCATGTGGGTTCGGCCCATGTGCGGGCCCGGGACCTCCGTGTCGTCCGTCCCCCTGGTCGGGTCCGATCCGGCTCGCGGTTCCCCTCCTCTCCGTGGTCACCGTGTTCCTGACGACGGTGGCGGTGCTGGTCGTCGCGACGCCGCGTGCCTCGGCCGCCGAACTCGCCCCGGTGCCCGCCTTCGGCACCAACCCCGGCGGCCTCTCCGTGTACGAGTACGTCCCCGACGACTCCCCCGGGGCGCGCCCCTGGTCGTCCTGTCGCACGGCTGCACCCAGGACGCCGCCGCCTACGCCCCGGACGGTTGCTGAGGGGCGAGGGGAGCCGTCGCGGTCGGGGCGCCTATGGCCGTGCGGGCGGTTGTCGCGTGGTCGTCGCGGCGCGGCGCGGGGACGGTTGTGAGGTCAGAACCCCGTCCCCGTCCCCTCGGAGTCCCGGGCCAGGTGGCCGAAGTGCGCGGTCACGGCGCCCAGGGCGAAGTGCGCCGCCTGGTGCTCGGTCATCGGGACGATCCCGGCGGGAACCTGGATTCTGAACGGGAACTCGTCCTCGGGGCTGATCCGGAAGTCGTCGATCACCCCTTGGGAGAGCAGGAGGGTCAGGGCCTCGCGGACGTGGCCGTTACGGTTGTCTGAAGCCCAGATCGCCATGCTTCAACGGTAACCCGAAGAGGCCGGAAAGCCGGTGCGGACGGGCTTTCCGGCCCGTCCGCACGGTCCCCCGGACCCTTGGAGGACGGGCACGACCCCCGTGGTGCCCGTCCTCGTGACCGTTCCCCCGAAGGGGACGGCTAGGGTTCCTCGACGCGGGCCTCGCCCGCGAGCACGTGGGCGGTCAGTCTCCGCAGCGCGAGCCTGGTCGCCTCGAACTCCTCGGCGGGCAGGTCGATGACCCGCCCGATGGCCTCCGGGATGCCCCGGGCGCGGGCCCGCAGCGCGGCGCCCTCCCCCGTGGCGGTGACCAGCACCGAGCGTTCGTCGGCGGGGTCGCGTTCCCGGCGCAGGAGGCCGTTGGTCTCCAGGCGTTTGAGCAGCGGCGTGAGAGTGCCGTAGTCGAGTTGCAGTACCGCGCCGATCTCCTTGACCGCGCACTCTCCGCGTTCCCACAGGAGCATCATCACGAGGTACTGGGGGTAGGTCAGGCCGAGCGGATCCAGCAGTGGGCGGTAGAGGTTCGTGACCGCACGCGAGGCCGCGTACAGCGCGAAGCACATCTGCTCGTCGACTGCCGGGAGTTCGAAGTCGCCCGTCTGGGCGGGGGATCGGTCGGGCATCGTTCCACATCGTAGTAACCACGCACCCGATGTCAAAGCCCACAATTGCCTTGTGCACAAGCAAAAAAGGGACACGGGGGACCATGTGTGCGCAACGGGGGGCAAGTTCGCGCGCGACGGGGTCGACCGGCGTTCACGTCGACACCGTCGCGCAGGTTCCGGGCCGCGACGGAGGGGTGGGAGGAGGGCGGGGAGTCGTCAGGGGAGGGAGAGCTGGGGGGATCGGGGCCGGAGGGGTGTTTCGTTGGCGGGGGCAGGGACGCCTCCCTGCCCCCGGCCGTGAACCCGTGACCCCGAGGCTCACTCCTCCGTCCGGTCCGGCGCGCTGCTCGGCAACCGCCGCTTGACCACCTTCCCCGTGGCGTTGCGCGGCAGCTCCTCCAGGACCACCACGTCGCGCGGCACCGAGAAGCGGCCCAGGGCCTCACGGACGTGCATGCGGAGTTCGTACGGATCCACGGAGCGGCCCTCGTAGGGCACCACGTAGGCGGCGAAGCGTTGGCCGAACTCCTCGTCCGGGACGCCGGTCACCACCACCTCGCGCACCGACGGCATCGTCACGATCGCCTCCTCCACCGGTCTCGGGAAGACGTTCTCACCACCCGAAACGATCATGTCGTCGTTCCGTCCGGCCACGTGCAGCAACCCGTGGGCGTCCACGTAGCCGCGGTCGCCGGTCTCCATCAGCCCGTCGGCGATTCGTTTGGTGTTTCCGTTGGTGTATCCGTCGAAGAGCATTTCGTTGCCGACGTGGATGGCTCCCCTGCTCCCCTGCGGTACCTCCCGGCCCCGCTCGTCCAGCACCGCGATCCTGGTTCCGAGGGGAGGCCGACCGGCGGTGGTCGGAGCCAGCCTGAGGTCCTCCGGGGTCGCGATCGTCGCCCACGACACCTCGGTCGACCCGTACAGGTTGTAGACGACGTCCCCGAACGCGTCCATGAAGTCACTGATCAACTGCGGGCTCATCGCCGACCCGCTGCACGCCACGATCCGCAGCGTCGAGGTGTCGTACCGGTCCCGGGTCGACCGGGGCAGGTCCATGATCCTCCGCAGCATCACCGGCACCGCGAACAACACCGTGCACCGCTGCTCCTGGATCGTCCGCAGTACGTCCTCCGGCTCGAACAGGCGACGCATCACCAGAGTCGCCCGCATCGACATGCCCAGCTGGACCCCGGCCAGCCCCCAGGTGTGGAAGACCGGAGCCGAGACGAGGATGCGGTCCCCGGAGTTCAGCGGGATACGTGACAGCACGGAGGCGGCGTCCTGCGGCCCCTTCGGCGTGGGGCGACGGGCCCCCTTCGGAGTACCCGTCGTCCCCGAGGTGAGCACGATCAACCTGCCCGGGCGCTCGGGGGGCGTCGGCGGTCCCGTGGTGTCCGCGCCGTCCGCGGAGAGCAGGTCCCTGGTGGGTATCCGGGGTCCCGGCACGCTCGGTTCACCCCAGGCCGTCACCCGGGGGATCTCCGGAGGCAGGCCCCGGCACAGCTCCTCGAACTCGGCGTCCGCGATCAGCAGCGAGACCTCGTTGCGCCCGATCACGTCGACCAGGGGGCCCGCCGCCAAACCGGTGTTCAGGAGGACGGCGTCGGCGCCGAGGCGCCCGCAGGCGATGGTGGCCTGAACCAGGCCGACGTGGTTGCGGCACAGGATGCCGACCCGGGTTCCCTGACCGACGCCGAGGCCGTGGAGGTCACGGGCGAGAGCGCGCCCGAGCAGGTTCATCTCCCCGAAGGTCGTGCTTCCGGACTCGTCGATCAGCGACACCTGGTCGGGCACACGCTCACCGGCGGCGGCGTAACCGCCCGCGATGGTGGCACCCCAGGTCTTCAACGCGCGGAGCTGGCGGACGATCCGGTCCGGGCGCCCGGGGGAGAGGACCCCGGCCCGCACCAGGACCCGCGCGACCCTCAGCGTGTGCCGGAGCCTCGACAGGGTCGAAGGCGGGGGAGGGGGCGGCGAGGCCGCCGTCGCAGGGGCCGAAGGGGTCGACGGAGCGGGCGGGGCCGACCCGGTCGACGGGGTGGGTCGTTCCGGCGGGGTGGGCGGGCTGCTGGCTTGGGACGCCATGAGGTCTCCGAGGGGGTCCGGGGACGGGCGAAGCGGTCCGCGCCCTCCGAGGAGCCTTCGCCTCGTGACTCCACGGAGTACTGCGACCGTAGGCGAGGAGGCCACGGACTTTCTCCGTCGTCAGGTGAGTGACTACTCGCGCGTAGTTGTCACTGGGGAGAGTGGGTTCGGCCCGGTCACGGACCGGGAGTGCCACCGAGAACCGGGGCGGGTGGAGATCCGCGGGTGCCCGGTGGGCCGGGAAGGTGAGGGATCGGCGCCCGGGTGGGCGGGCGGGCTGCCGTGTTCACGTGGGTGAGGGGAGCGTCGCGGCGACCCCCGGCAGTGGTCGGATCGAGCTGTCGAGGAGTCGAGGAGTCGAGGAGTCGAGGAGTCGACACCGGGGGAGGGCGGGGGAGTGTGCGGGGTGGGGCCGGGCCAGCGTCAGACACGCGTGACCCGACCCCGTTCACTACGGGGACCGTGCGGAACGGCCCCGCTGGATCAGCCGCTCACGGTGACGGGGCTCGCGGGGTCGTCCGCGTTGGTCACCGCGTAGGTGGCGGTGAATCCCGCCTCGCTGACGTTGGGGCAGCCGAAGCTCCCCTCCACCTCGACGGCGGTCGTGGTGTCGAAGGCCAACGTCGAAGCCGGGTCCCCGTTGGTCCACTCGCCTCCGATCGGCGCGTCCGCGTTGGGACTGACCGTGGCGGTGCAGGTGGCCAGACCGGTCGTGTTCACCACGATCCCCGCCGCCGGGACGATCATGGTGGCGAGCGAGGGCGAACCGTGCTGCATCGTCATCTGCCAGACGGGGTCGTTCACGGTGACGGTCGCGTTCACGAGGGCCACGTCGGTCGAGCAGTCCGTGAAGTTCGGGGCGTTGATGGGGCCGCCCACCGCGCCGTCGGGGTTGTGGTTGTCGGGAGCGTCGGGGACCAGGTTGTTGCCGTTGCCGGGTGAGGTCGCGGACACGTCGCAGGTGATCGTGACGTCCCCGGCGGTGAAGACGGCCGATCCGACGAGTTCGGCGGTGAAGGCGGCGCCGGCGGGCTCGACCGTGGTCGGGCCCTGCTGCTCGGCGAGGGCGGGACCGCCCCAGCCGAGGACGAGCGCTCCGACGGCGGCGACGGCCAGGCAGGAGCGGGTGCGGGATCTCGGTCGCGGAACCGACATGGGTACTCCTTGGGTGGGGTGGCCGGGCGGCCCCTGGGGAGGACGCCCGGCGCGGCTGGAGGTGTGTGCACGCGCCGACGTAGGTAGACGTCACTTGTCTGACGGGAACCCGGGACGGGTGGGCGGGGTGGGCAGGGGTACGGTGCCCACTCGCCCCGGGGGATCAGTGGTCTCGCGGACTCGTCGGCTCCTTGTCCCGGGGAGCCCGGCGACGACCGCGCCGTCGACGGGGTGGTCGCGCGAGCGGACGCCAGGCGAAGGCCAGACCGCCCCCGACCAGCGCCAGCAGGGTGCCGACGACGAGCCCGCCGAGGTTGGACAGGATCAGGGCGCCCAGGGCGATGAACCCGGCGAAGCTGCCGGTGATCACGTGCTGGTTCGGGGTGAACCAGGTGACCAGGCCCAGGACGATCAGCATCCCGCTGAACACGAGGGTGGAGACGGCACCGATACCGAGGTGGAGCATCAGCTCCACGGGGATCCGGGTGACCAGCACCATCTCGATCCCGGCCAGGATCATCAGCAGTCCCGCCAGGAACGGGCGCCGCCTACGCCACCTGGTCCACGCTGACCACGGGGTCCGGTCTCCTCTCAGAAGCACTCGGCGTCCCCACGGGAGACACCGAGGCTGAGGTTGTGGAGCTTGAAGGTCCCGGCGGAGGCGGCTCGGGCGGTCTGCTCCAGGTCCTCCACGTGGATGGTGTCGGACTGCATGCCGAACAGGTCCGTGTGGCCGCGGCCTGAGCCGAGCCCGTCGGGGCCCTTGTCGAGGGTGGAGGCGTCCCGGCCGATCTCCATGTTGGTGAACTCGGCGTTGCCGTCCATCTGTTCCATGTCGATGACCAGGTCGGACGCCTGAACCGGGGTGCCGGCGTCCCCGGCGGTCAGCATGAGGGAGATCGAACCGACCAGGGGGAACTCCGTGGTCAGGACGGACTGACACAGACCGGTGATCTCGGCGGACCTGATCCCGGCCGTCGCGAGGGGGACGGGCTCGTCGCGAACGGTCGCGTTGACCCATCCGAACTGGGTGAAGCCCTCACCGTGCATCTCGTCCGCTGCGATCTTGAACTGCTGGCCGGAGATGCTGAAGGAGGCCGCCAGGGCGCCGCTCGCCATGGCGACGAGGATGCCGCCGATGGCCGCCCCGGCTGGGACGCAGAACAGGGCGAAGCGCTTCCAGCTGGTGTGGCTCCCGGGGGAGTCCGTGGAGTACGTGGTGTCCGGGCTGTTCGAGGAAACGGAGGAGGGGGAGCTGGTCGAGCTGGGGGCGCCGCCACGGCCGTCGGGGGATGGGGAGTCCATGCGAGTCCTTCCAAGGGTGCATGACCGCGTTGCGCCCGCCGTCCCCCCGAACTTCCGGCACGCGGCCCGGCTGAACCCTCCCGTGTGCGGGTGGATCCGAGCCAGAGAATGTGTTTCGGTAACGCTGCACATCATGTATCGGGATCGGCTGGATATCAAGAGTTCCGGGTGAAGTTTCGGAACCTTTTCGGAGCGGGGGAAAATGATCTTGTTCCGGAGTTTGGGCGGCTCTGACGTGCGGGAACGCGGGAAAGCCCGTGATGGGCGCGGTTGTTTGGGAAAGTCAAGGGTGAAGGAAAGTGGTTCGCGGCTTTCCTTTGTCACCTGGGTGAGGATTTTCTCTGTCCATGATTCTCATTTCGGTGAGTGGGTGTGTTCCCAGAGGGGCCGTGGGGTTGGGGAGTGAGGCGTGGGAACCGCCTCCAGGGCGGGAGGGAGGGGAGGCAGCACGAGGCGGTGGGGGAGGCGCGACCGCGGGGAGGCGGGGGCAGGGAACACCCATGGCTCGGGGAGGGGAGGCTCGCGGAGGGAACTGGAGGAACGGGCGCGCGTACGCGCACGCGTGGGAGGGCGAGCGCTCGGTGGTGGGGCCTGGGCCGGGTGCTCGAATGGACCTGGCCCCCCGGTGACTGGGGACACAGGGGTTCGGTTTGCCTGGGGTCTGGGCGGGGGGTAATGTTCTCCAGGTCGCCGCGAGACGGTGAGCGGCCCGAGAGGGCCGACTCGAGCCGGGTCGCGATCTCAGACATCCTCTCCGAAACACTCCGGTTCGAGCACTGCTCGGGCCATGTAAACTCGGAGAGTCGCTTCAAGGAAACGAGCAAAAGCCGCAAGGCAGCAACTCGGAACCAAACGAAGCAAAACGGGCTTTACCCCGGTCTGGTCAACACAAACCGCCGATTTGGCGGGGCGCGGAACACCTGATAAAGTAAAGACACAACAAAGCGGAAACGCAGAGGCCTTCTCCGGAAGAGCAGACGGAACCTTGAGGTTCTGGCGCTTGTACGGGAAGAGCGATTGTTTCTTGAGAACTCAACAGCGCGTGTTTGATTTTCTTTAAGCCATGTTTGTTTTGGCCCCGACGCACTTCGGTGCGTAGGGTTCCTTTGATTAACCAACGCGAGTTGGTTGGTCAGGATTTCTTCTAGGTTTACTCGCCCCAGGCTGACCTCTGGTCGCCGGGACGGGTTGTTTGACCTTTATGGAGAGTTTGATCCTGGCTCAGGACGAACGCTGGCGGCGTGCTTAACACATGCAAGTCGAGCGGTAAGGCCCTTCGGGGTACACGAGCGGCGAACGGGTGAGTAACACGTGAGCAACCTGCCCCTGACTCCGGGATAAGCGGTGGAAACGCCGTCTAATACCGGATACGACCCGCCACCTCATGGTGGAGGGTGGAAAGTTTTATCGGTCAGGGATGGGCTCGCGGCCTATCAGCTTGTTGGTGGGGTAACGGCCTACCAAGGCGATTACGGGTAGCCGGCCTGAGAGGGCGACCGGCCACACTGGGACTGAGACACGGCCCAGACTCCTGCGGGAGGCAGCAGTGGGGAATATTGCACAATGGGCGAAAGCCTGATGCAGCGACGCCGCGTGGGGGATGACGGCCTTCGGGTTGTAAACCTCTTTTACCACCAACGCAGGCTCCACGTTCTCGTGGGGTTGACGGTAGGTGGGGAATAAGGACCGGCTAACTACGTGCCAGCAGCCGCGGTAATACGTAGGGTCCGAGCGTTGTCCGGAATTATTGGGCGTAAAGAGCTCGTAGGCGGCATGTCGCGTCTGCTGTGAAAGACCGGGGCTTAACTCCGGTTCTGCAGTGGATACGGGCATGCTAGAGGTAGGTAGGGGAGACTGGAATTCCTGGTGTAGCGGTGAAATGCGCAGATATCAGGAGGAACACCGGTGGCGAAGGCGGGTCTCTGGGCCTTACCTGACGCTGAGGAGCGAAAGCATGGGGAGCGAACAGGATTAGATACCCTGGTAGTCCATGCCGTAAACGTTGGGCGCTAGGTGTGGGGACTTTCCACGGTTTCCGCGCCGTAGCTAACGCATTAAGCGCCCCGCCTGGGGAGTACGGCCGCAAGGCTAAAACTCAAAGGAATTGACGGGGGCCCGCACAAGCGGCGGAGCATGTTGCTTAATTCGACGCAACGCGAAGAACCTTACCAAGGTTTGACATCACCCGTGGACCTGTAGAGATACAGGGTCATTTAGTTGGTGGGTGACAGGTGGTGCATGGCTGTCGTCAGCTCGTGTCGTGAGATGTTGGGTTAAGTCCCGCAACGAGCGCAACCCTTGTTCCATGTTGCCAGCACGTAATGGTGGGGACTCATGGGAGACTGCCGGGGTCAACTCGGAGGAAGGTGGGGACGACGTCAAGTCATCATGCCCCTTATGTCTTGGGCTGCAAACATGCTACAATGGCCGGTACAATGGGCGTGCGATACCGTAAGGTGGAGCGAATCCCTTAAAGCCGGTCTCAGTTCGGATTGGGGTCTGCAACTCGACCCCATGAAGGTGGAGTCGCTAGTAATCGCGGATCAGCAACGCCGCGGTGAATACGTTCCCGGGCCTTGTACACACCGCCCGTCACGTCATGAAAGTCGGCAACACCCGAAACTTGTGGCCTAACCCTTCGGGGAGGGAATGAGTGAAGGTGGGGCTGGCGATTGGGACGAAGTCGTAACAAGGTAGCCGTACCGGAAGGTGCGGCTGGATCACCTCCTTTCTAAGGAGTCTTTTGAAGACCAACACCTTTCTATCGTTGGTCGGACTCGAAAGTGGACCTCACACCCTTCGGGGTGATGGGGAGTGGCTGAAGTGAAATCGAACTTAACCTCCGGCGACTAGAAGCGTCGGGGGGCGCGCTGTTGGGTATCTGAGGAAGCAATCCTTGTGGTTGGTTCCCGCTACCACCTCCAGTAACTCCCACGATCCTGGCCCTTGCGGGTTGGGTTTGTGGTTTGAGGTAGGGGAGTTTGTGGTTGGTGTTTTGATTTGTGAATAGTGTGCGCGAGCATCTTATTATCTGTAGTGGCCAAGTGATAGTGGCACACGGTGGATGCCTTGGCATCAGGCGCCGATGAAGGACGTGGGAGGCCACGATAGGCCGCGGGGAGCTGTCAACCGAGCTTTGATCCGCGGGTGTCCGAATGGGGAAACCTAGCCCGAGTTGTGTCGGGTTGCCGCTACCTGAATGTATAGGGTAGTTGGTGGTGACGCGGGGAAGTGAAACATCTCAGTACCCGTAGGAAGAGTAAACAACAGTGATTCTCCTAGTAGTGGTGAGCGAACGGGGAAGAGGCTAAACCGTGCGCGTGTGATAGACGACAGTCGTTGCGTGTGCGGGGTTGTGGGATGCATCTTTTCAGGTCTGTCGGCCTGGAGCGCTGATGATTTTTCTAGCTGAATCCGTTGGGAAGCGGTACCGGAGTGGGTGAGAGTCCCGTAGGTGAAGGAAGAGTCTAGGTGTTGATGTTCTCCCGAGTAGCGCGGAGCCCGAGAAATTCCGTGTGAATCTGGCAGGACCACCTGCTAAGCCAAAATACGTCCTGATGACCGATAGTGCACTAGTACCGTGAGGGAAAGGTGAAAAGTGCCCCGGTGAGGGGTCGTGAAATAGTACCTGAAACCGTGTGCTGTCAAGCCGTCAGAGCAGTCCTTCGGGGTTGTGATGGCGTGCCTTTTGAAGAATGAGCCTGCGAGTCATGGTGTGTGGCGAGGTTAACCCGGGTGGGGTAGCCGTAGGGAAACCGAGTCTGAATAGGGCGTTTGAGTCGCATGCTGTGGACCCGAAGCGGAGTGATCTACCCATGTCCAGGGTGAAGCGGGGGTAAGACCTCGTGGAGGCCCGAACCCACCAGAGTTGAAAATCTGGGGGATGAGGTGTGGGTAGGGGTGAAAGGCCAATCAAACTCCGTGATAGCTGGTTCTCCCCGAAATGCATTTAGGTGCAGCGTCGCGTGTTTCTTGCTGGAGGTAGAGCTACTGTTTGGCTGATGGGCCCTACAAGGTTACTGACGTCAGACAAACTCCGAATGCCGGTTAAGTGAAGCGTGGCAGTGAGACTGCGGGGGATAAGCTTCGTAGTCGAGAGGGAAACAGCCCAGATCATCAGCTAAGGCCCCTAAGCGTGTGCTAAGTGGGAAAGGTTGTGGAGTTGCCCAGACAACCAGGAGGTTGGCTTAGAAGCAGCCATCCTTTAAAGAGTGCGTAATAGCTCACTGGTCAAGTGGTTCTGCGCCGATAATGTAGCGGGGCTTAAGTACACCGCCGAAGCTGTGAAGTCCAAGTTTATTCTTGGGTTGGTAGGGGAGCGTCGTGCATCCAGTGAAGCTGCCGAGTGATCGAGTGGTGGAGGGTGTGCGAGTGAGAATGCAGGCATGAGTAGCGAAAGCAACGTGAGAAACGTTGCCGCCGATTGACTAAGGGTTCCTGGGGCAGGTTAATCCGCCCAGGGTGAGTCTGGACCTAAGGCGAGGCCGACAGGCGTAGTCGATGGATAACGGGTTGATATTCCCGTACCCGTGCACGAGCGTCCAGTATCGAATCAGGTGATGCTAACCACGCTGGTTCTTGGTGGTCCCTTCGGGGAGTGCCTCTGAACTGGTCTGGGACCCGAGCTTGTAGTAGGTAAGTGATGGGGTGACGCAGGAGGGTAGCTCTACCCGGCGGTGGTTGTCCGGGGGTAAGCGTGTAGGCCGAGGGGTAGGTAAATCCGCCTCTCATGAAGGTTGAGACGTGATGCCGAGCCGTTTTTGGCGAAGTGAGTGATCCCATGCTGTCGAGAAAAGCCTCTAGCGAGTTCGTGTGTGGCCAGTACCCTAAACCGACGCAGGTGGTCAGGTAGAGAATACCGAGGCGTTCGGGTGAACCATGGTTAAGGAACTCGGCAAATTGTCCCCGTAACTTTGGGAGAAGGGGAGCCCTGTCCGGTGAAGAAGCATGCCTTCGGAGCTGGGTGGGGTCGCAGATAGCGGGGGGAAGCGACTGTTTATTAAAAACACAGGTCCGTGCGAAGTCGTAAGACGCTGTATACGGACTGACGCCTGCCCGGTGCTGGAACGTTAAGAGGACTGGTTAGTGGGTTTCGGCCCGCGAAGCTAGGAATCTAAGCGCCAGTAAACGGCGGTGGTAACTATAACCATCCTAAGGTAGCGAAATTCCTTGTCGGGTAAGTTCCGACCTGCACGAATGGCGTAACGACTTCCCCACTGTCTCAACCATGGGCCCGGTGAAATTGCACTACGAGTAAAGATGCTCGTTTCGCGCAGCAGGACGGAAAGACCCCGGGACCTTCACTATAGCTTGACATTGGTGTTTGGGATGGTTTGTGTAGGATAGGTGGGAGCCTGTGAGACTGTCACGCTAGTGGCGGTGGAGGCGTTGGTGAAATACCACTCTGACTGTTTCGGGCATCTAACTTTGGACCGTGATCCGGTTCGGGGACAGTGTCTGGTGGGTAGTTTAACTGGGGCGGTTGCCTCCCAAAGAGTAACGGAGGCGCCCAAAGGTTCCCTCAGCCTGGTTGGTAATCAGGTGTTGAGTGTAAGTGCACAAGGGAGCTTGACTGTGAGACGGACGTGTCGAGCAGGAGCGAAAGCTGGGACTAGTGATCCGGCACCGGCGTGTGGAAGCGGTGTCGCTCAACGGCTAAAAGGTACCCCGGGGATAACAGGCTGATCTTCCCCAAGAGTCCATATCGACGGGATGGTTTGGCACCTCGATGTCGGCTCGTCGCATCCTGGGGCTGGAGTTGGTCCCAAGGGTTGGGCTGTTCGCCCATTAAAGCGGCACGCGAGCTGGGTTTAGAACGTCGTGAGACAGTTCGGTCCCTATCCGCTGTGCGCGTTGGAGACTTGAGAAGGGCTGTCCCTAGTACGAGAGGACCGGGACGGACGAACCTCTGGTGTGCCAGTTGTCCTGCCAAGGGCATGGCTGGTTGGCTACGTTCGGGAGAGATAACCGCTGAAAGCATCTAAGCGGGAAGCTTGCTTCGAGATGAGGTCTCCTGCCTCCTTGAGAGGGTAAGACTCCCTGTAGACGACAGGGTTGATAGGCCGGGTGTGGAAGCCTTGTGAGGGGTGGAGCTGACCGGTACTAATAGGTCGAGGGCTTGTCCGCTGCAGATAATTGGATGTTCGCGCACACTTTGTTCACGAAGCTTGCTCGTGGCTGTCATTCCCTTTCGGGGTTGAGTGGTGGTTGTGGGTGTTGGTTTCCGTGGTGGTTTTGGCAGGAGGGTCACACCCGGTCTCATTCCGAACCCGGTCGTTAAGTCTCCTTGCGCTGATGGTACTGCCCTGTGATGGGGTGGGAGAGTAGGTCGCCGCCACGGTTTTTCTTGGAAGGGAAGGGGAAGGGTTCACGCCTTGGGGTGTGGGTTCTTCTCCTTCTCTTTTTTGTTGCCCTGGTTTGTGCGTTTGTGAATTGTGAGTTTGGGTGGTGGCCCTGAATCCCTGGGGGGGTTGGTGTGGGTGGGCGGCCTCGACGGTGGGGGGTTGCGGTGGCGGGAATCCTCTACGGCCAACCCGCTTTTCCCATCAGCTGAAGGCAGTCACGTGCGGGTCACACCGTACCCCTTGGGGTTTCTCGGTCTATTCAGGGCGGGGCGGGCGGATGGTGCTCTGCCCGCACCGCACTTGGCGGATGAGCGGAACAGTGGCACGACTGGTAGTTCAGGGCCAAGTACGGACACGGGCCACCCCCCAGGACTACTGACGTGTTCTAGAGATGCGTGTCCCCACCACTGGCGAAAACCCCCGCCGTCTAAGCGCCGCCCACCGCACTCCCGCCAACCCGCACCAGCGAGCGAAGCGCGCACCCGCACGTTTGTACCCCGCTGTGTCTGAGGGGAATGGCGCCGTGCGGGTTCAACCACCGGACACAGAGCTTCAAGCAAACCCCCAGGGGCCGAGGAAGTTACACACCTGCACGTACACACCCCCCAGTGGTTGAGGGGGGTTGGTGCCTGGCCGGTTACCACAGCGGATGGCTGGGGTTCGAGCACACCCCAGGGGCTGAGGAAGCTTCACACCAGCACGTGCGCAACCCCGGTGGTTGAGGGGGAAGGCGTCCTGCGGGATCAACGACCGGGTGAAGGTTCAAGCACACCCCCTGGGGCTGAGGGGAACAGGGCGTGGTCGCGCTTCACGCCCCGTGGGGTGTGAGCCTCTGGGGGCACGGGCCCCGGGGCAGGGGGTTGTGCTCCTGGAGGTCAGTCCTCGTCGGCTTCAGGTGAGTCGATGAGCTGCCGCAGCAGCGCAACGAAGTCGTCCTCGCTCATCCCGGACCAGTCCACGTGCTCGTTCATGTTCAGCGGTCTCCCCCAACTTCTTCGTCCGTAAGCCTGTGTGTGGCGTATTGGTTCGAGAAGTCTGGGTTAACGGAGAGTTGGCGCAGGTGGGAGAGGTGGCCGGAAGGGGTCAAACCCGCTGTTGGAGGGCGCCGCGGCACTCGGGGCAGCGGCAGCGCTTGTTGTAGCCGGTGACGCTGCCGTGGGGGAGGGACGGGTCCCGCTGGCTGGTGAGCGTGGCGTCGAGCTGTTCGCCGAAGGGCTTGAGGACTCGCGCCGTCGAGAAGACCTGCTTCGGGCTGATGTCCAGCTCCTTGGCGGCGTCGTCGATGTGCTTACCCATGCGGAGTTTCGCGATCAGGCGTGACCGGGTGCTCGGAGGCATCTGGGCCTCCGCGTTCGCGATCAACTGCTCTGCGTCGTCAAGCGGGTAGCTCATGGGTTTCCTCTATGTGTGCGGGTACGCCCTCAAGCATCGTACGCGCTATCCAACTGTGGGTTCGTGTGTGGTGGATGTGGCTACTTATCGTAACAAACCGGAAGTTTTGGCTTTGCGGACCGTCTCGTAATGCATCGAATCGGTCGCTCTTTTCTAGAAACTCATTGCTAGATGCTAGGTGTCGTGTTTCGCTGATACTCCCGACACTCTGCGTCATTGGATCAGTGCTATGACGAGCCCCACTGTTCGCCGGCGGAGGCTGTCCGCCGAACTCCGACGTCGCCGTGTCCAGGCGGGCATGACCCTCAACGACGTGGCCGAGGAGCTGGAGTGGTCTCCGGCCAAGCTGGGCCACATCGAGACCGGGATCCGCAAGTGGCCCTCGGTCATGGAGATCTCCGCGCTGCTGCGCCTGTACGGGGTCACCGGGGGGCAGCGGGAGGCCGTTCTGACGCTGGTGCGTGAATCGCGTCTGCGCCCCTGGTGGACCGAGTACGAGGACGTGCTGTCCTCCGCGTACGTGGGCAACGAGGCCGGGGCCGTCTCGTTGAGGTCCTACGCGGGGATCCTGGTGCCGGACCTGTTGCAGACCCCCGACTACACGGCGGCCCTGGCGCGGCGGCTGGGGCACGGGGAGCACGCGGCCGAGCGGATGGTCGCGGCCTACCTCAAACGCCAGGAGATCCTCGACTCAGGGTCCCTGGGGCACTACCACGCGGTGGTCGAGGAGGACGCCCTGCTCCGTGTCTCGGGTGACCTGGGGCTGCTTCGCGGGCAGACGAAGCGGATCGTCGAGCTCGCCACCGGGTCCGAGCACGTGACGGTGCAGCTGCTGCCGACTTCGGCGGGGCCCCATCCGGGGTTGGCCGGGCCGTTCTCCATCCTGGAGTTCGAGGAGGACGAGGCCGACCTCGCGTACGTGGAGGCGACCCAGGGCGGCGGGATCGTCGAGGCCGAGGAGGCGCTCCGGTCGTGCCGGAGGGTGTGGGACGAACTCACCCGAATCGCGGCCTCGCCCCAGGCCACGGTGGGGATTCTGGGGCGGATGGCCCTGTTGACCTGACCGTACGGAACCCCCTCAGTGCGGATCAGGGGAAGAAGACGGTGTGAATCGGTCCACCATGGCAGGGACCGCCCGCCATGGCTTGCTAGTCTGCTAGGTGACAACCTCATAAAGTTGCCCATGGAGCCCCCGCCCACGGCGGGTGCCCGTGCGTACGACCGGTTTTCCAACAGAGAAAGGGTCCGGACAGTGAAGAAGATCATCGTTCTGGCGCTGGTGGCCCTCGGGGCTTTCGCCGTCTACCGCAAGATCCAGGCGGACCGCGCCGAGCTCGACCTGTGGACTGAAGCCACCGCGGCCAGCGAGAGCTGATCACCGGCCGAGAGCCTTCCAGGTGACACGAAGACGTGGGTGGGCCGACAATCCCGTGGTGCGACCCACGGCTTTGTGCTGCGTAGCCCCAGGGTCCGGGTCCTCCCGGCGTGACCGGGGCTCCGATGCGGGTATGCTCTCCAGGTGACCTGCGGGTCCGAAGGGGCCATAGCTCAGCTGGCAGAGCGCCGGTTTTGCATACCGGAGGTCAGGGGTTCGACTCCCCTTGGCTCCACCCTTGAAGCGGTCCTGTGCTCGGCACAGGGCCGCTTCGTCGTGTCCGGGAACCATTCGTGCCGAAATCCCGGCGCTGGAACCTTTCGCCGCATTGGATGGGATGCGCGGGAAGGGCCCCGCGAAAAATTCCCCTAGGTTACTAAACGGTAGTTCTGTATCCGTTCGTGTGGGAGTGAATTGGGGGACCTGTGTGGTTGCCCGGCACGTCTGTCCGGGGGGTCCGCATAGCCCGATCGGGTGGGGTCGGTGACAGCCTGTCCTGTTGCGGCATCCCCGTCACAGTGGGGACAGTCGCAGCTCGGATGGCGTGAATCCGCAGGTCATCATGGTTTTCTGGGAATGGTCTGAGACCGACCTTTCATTGTGGTTGCGTGGGGGCGCCCGTATCACATGTGGTGACTCTCCGTGTGTGTATGATGACACTTCCTGGAGAGGCAATGGTCCTAGTGGGCCATATGAGAAATAGGCCTCTTGGGGCCTGTTGGTGAACTCCGGCAATCCGTAGTTTCGACACCAACGACAACGAGAAACACAGCGCGCCGAAACGAGAGACCCCCGAAGGCGAGCCGTGCGGCCCCCCGCCCGGCCTCGTACACCGTCCTCGCGTAGGCCCGCTGTTCTCGTCCACCGGCGGCCGTGCCGCCCGGTGGGATTCGAACACCACACATGCTGATCTTGGGAGTGGGGCAACATGTGGAATGAGAAGATGGCCGCCCGAGCCAAGTGCCGTGAAATCGACCCTGACGCCCTGTTCGTTCAGGGTGCCGCGCAGAACCGCGCGAAGCTGATCTGCCGGGGCTGCCCGGTGCGTACCCAGTGCCTCGCCGAGGCGCTGGACAGTCGGATCGAGTTCGGTGTCTGGGGAGGCATGACCGAACGCGAGCGCCGTGCCCTGCTGCGTCGGCGCAAGGACGTCACCAGCTGGTTCGACCTGCTCACCAGCGCCGAGCGGCGCTACGAGGAGGAGCGGACCGAGGAGGAGCCCGCGCGGACCGGGGTGCCCGCCGCCGCGCGACAGTGAGGTGAGACCCGTCTGGGAGGGGAGCCCGGACGGATGACGGTGTGGGGAGCGGCGTTCCGACCAAAGTCGATGCCCGCATCCTCCCTTCGGGGGAGGAGCGGATCAGGGGAGGATCAGGGACGCCCCCCATACCCGCACCGCTCGTGATGCCGCATGATGGAGGGGGCGCGGCCATCCTCGTACGGCCGTGCTCGTCGGAGCACACTGGGAGTGGGGATGGCCGTGCAGAACCCTCAGAGACGGAATCCGTGGGAGCCGGCCGTGCCGGAGCCGCAGATCCGGCTGACCCACGCCGACCGCGACGCCGTGGCCGAGGTTCTCCGTGAGGCCTACTCGCAGGGGCAACTGGACGAGGACGAGTTCGGTGACCGGCTCGACCGGGCCATGCGGGCCAAGATCAGCGGGGACCTCGTGCCGCTCACGTCCGACCTGGGGATCAGCGTCTCGCCCGGCGGTACGGGTCGGGCCCCCAGGACCGACGGCGCCCGGCAGGACGGCAAGCTGACCACCGACAACCCGATGGAGAAGGTCGGGGCGGCCGCCGGACACCTGTCCGCGTTCTTCCTGCCCTTCCTGGCCCCGCTGGTGCTGCTGCTCGTCGGCGGGGAGCTGTCGCCCTACCTGCGGCGGCAGGCCATGGAGGCGCTCAACTTCCAGCTCTTCTGCCTGGTGAGCGCGATCGTGAGCGTCCTGCTCGTCTGGCTGGTGCTCCCGGCCCTGGTCCTGGTCGGCGTCTTCCTCGGCTGGTTCATCCTGCCGATCATCGCCGCGGCCGGGGCCCTGATGGGCCGGGACTGGCGGTACCCGCTGGTCTACCGCCTGATCAAGGAGAACTGAGGCCGCGTCGAGACCTCGACGCGGCTCTCAGGGCACCACCGGTCGGCGGGCCCCTCCCGGAGGGGCTCCGCCCTCACCGGGAGGGGGATGTCAGGTCCGGGACGTCAGTCGTCCTTGGCGGCGCGTACGGTCTCCTTCGCCTTGGCCTTGGTGGCCTTGGCGGTGTCCGTCGCCTTCTCCTCCAGGTGCTCGCGGGTCTCGCGGACCTGCTCGCGGGCCTGGTCCAGGTGCTCCTGCCACTCGGCGTCCTGCGAGGCCTGGCGCATGCGGATGAGCGAGTACACGATCACGCCGCCGACCACGGCGGCGCCACCGATCAGGACACCCCGGGGAACACGGCGGTTCCCGCGCCGGAGCAGGCGCAGCCCCCGGCGGCTCGGCTTCGGGTCGATCCGCTGCGCGGCCGTGGTCAGCAGCCCGGCCACCCGGGGCGCCACAGTGTCCTCGACACGCTGCGCGGCGGTCTCCAGCCGGGGAGCGGTCCAGCCACGCGCCTGGAGGAGCCTGAGCGCTGCCTGGTCCCGTGCCTGGTCGGCGTAGGGGCCGAACTTGTCGGCCTGCTCCTTGGCCAGGTCCTGTAGGCGGGCGAGAGTCGCCTCGGCCTCCTTGCGGGCCTTGCGACGCTTGGCAGTGATGGGCACGTCGTCAGCTCCTTCGATCGATCTCAGGTTCGTTGCCACCCGGCGGTGCCGACGTGTGCGGCCCCCTCGGGCTTCCCGTCGTCCTTCCCCGTTATCCGGGTGTTATCTCAACATACGTCCTCTGCGTCTGTGATCTACGTTTCGACACCGTCGAGCGTGGATCGGGTTCAGGCGAAACGCGGTGGCCGGACGGGTAACGTGAGCACGTAAATCTCGCTCGACCGAAAGGCACTGAGGTGTCGGACTCCACGGGTCAGCCCACCGCGCGGCTGAACACCTCCAAGGGAACCATCGTCGTCAAGCTCTTCGAGGCGCAGGCGCCGGAGACGGTCGCCAACTTCATCGGGCTGGCCGACGGTTCCAAGCAGTGGGTGGACCCCACCACGGGCAAGCCCTCCAACAGCAGCCTCTACGAGGGCACGGTCTTCCACCGCGTCATCGACGGCTTCATGATCCAGGGCGGGGACCCGCTGGGCACCGGCCGCGGCGGCCCCGGCTACAAGTTCGGGGACGAGTTCCACCCCGACCTCACCTTCGACCGCCCCTTCCTGCTGGCCATGGCCAACGCGGGTCCGGGCACCAACGGCTCGCAGTTCTTCATCACCGTCGGTGAGCCGTACTGGCTCAACGGCCGTCACACCATCTTCGGCGAGGTCGTCGAGGGCAGTGACGTCGTCACCGAGATCACCAAGGTCTCGACCGACGCGCAGGACCGTCCCCACGAGGACGTGGTGATCAACAGCGTCGAGATCACCCGCTAGAGCGGGCACCACAGCGGTGACACCAGAGGAGTGACGACCCACCCATGACCGCGTACCCCCCTCCGCCAGGAACCCCGTCCGCGTCCGGCTCCGAGCCGGGAGCGCCCCGTACCTGTTACCGGCACTCCGGCCGGGAGACCGGCGTCAGCTGCACACGGTGCTCGCGGCCGATCTGCCCGGACTGCATGGTCGAGGCGTCGGTCGGGTTCCAGTGCCCCGAGTGCGTGGCGGAGGGGAACCGGAGGGTGCGCTCCGCGCGGACCACCTTCGGCGGCAGGATCGTCCAGAAGCCGTACGTGACCTGGACGATCCTGGCCCTGATGGCGGTGGGCTTCCTCGCGCAGCTCGGCACCTCCGACCCGGTCGGCCAGGCCGGGCGGTCGCCGCTGGTCGTCGAGTTCGGGATGCACGGCTTCGCGACGATCCTGCAACACGAGTGGTACCGGCTGGTCACCGCGGCCTTCCTGCACGGCGGGGTGATGCACCTGCTGTTCAACGGGTACGCGATGTTCCTCCTGGGGCAGCAGCTGGAGCGCTGGCTCGGGCACGGCCGGTTCCTCGCGTTGTGGGTGGCGGGGGCCCTGGCCGGTTCCGTGACGAGCGCGCTCTTCGCGCCCGGCCAGCTCTCGGTGGGCGCCTCCGGCGCGATCTTCGCCCTCTTCGGGGCGGTCTTCGTGCTCGGTCGGCGCCTGCGGCTGGACATGCGGATGATCCTGGTCCTGCTGGCGCTCAACCTGGGTATCACGTTCCTGGTCCCCGGCATCTCCTGGACGGCGCACATCGGCGGGCTCGTGGCGGGGCTGGCCCTCGGCGCGGTCTTCGCCTACCTGCCGACCCGGAAGGGCGGGGAGGGACAGCGGACCCTGACGCACGCGCTCCTCGTGGCGGCCTTCGTGGTCCTGCTGTTCGCGCTGTTGTTCGTGGCGCCGCAGCTCTGGTTCACCGTGCTGCCCGTCTGATCCAGGAAGAGGCCCCCGGAGCGTGTTCTCCGGGGGCCTCTTCCCTGCCACGCCAGCGCCTGTTTCCGGGCATGCGAACAGAGCTACCCACAGCCTGTGGATAACCCTGTGGAAAACTGATCAAGGCTGGTCGAACGCCCACGGGGGACGTCGGTGCCGTTGTCGGACCCCGCTCGGGTCAGGGGGCGCCGCGCGGGCGCGCGGCGGGGGCGGTCAGTGCCAGCGCGTGGACAGGATGACGGCCACGATGATCCCGCTGAAGCCGATCAGCAGGTTCCAGTTGTGCCAGTCCTGCATGTAGGGCACCTGGGAACCCGCGATGTAGTAGACCGCGATCCAGAGAATGCCCAGGATGAAGAAGCCCAGCATCGTCGGGACGAGCCAACGCGGACTGACCTTCGGCTTCTCTTTGGAAGGAGGCGGCGTGTAGACAGCCTTCTTCTTGCGGTCGCTGCGGGACTTGGGCACGGTCGTTGCTCCAAGGTTGTGCGGAGGTTCGGAACGCACACAGTCTACGCGTCGGGTGGGGCGCGCGTCACTGGAGGAAGGTTCCAATACCCCAACGGCCCCGGGGATCCGCGCCCACGCACACGACGGCGGGCGGGGCCCCTCTCGGAGCACCCGCCCGCCGTCGTGACCGTCCTAGCCCCTGCGGAAGACGAACTCGTCACCGCCCGGCGGCGGCCAGTCGGGGAAGCTCGGCACGCCCGGCTCCTCCGGGTCGGTCGGCTCCTCCGGGTCCGTGGGCTCCTCGGGGTCGGTGGGCTGCTCGGCCGGGGCCACCGCGAGCGTCACCGTCACCGTGGTGCCCGTGTTCACCGTCTGCCCCGCGCCGGGCGACTGGTTGATGACCGTGCCCTCCGGGGAGTCGGCGTTCTCCTGCTCCTGGAAGTCGCCGCTCAGCCCCGCCGAGCTCAACGCGTTCTCCGCCTGCTCACGGGTCATCCTCTGGAGGTCGGGCACCCCCACCTGGTCGGGGCCGGAGGAGATGATCAGCGTGATCTCGTCGGAGGGGTCGGCGTCCGTGCCGGAACCGGGCTCGGTACCCACCGCGTAGCCCTCGGCGACGTTCTCGTTCGCCCTGCGGTCCGTAGTGACGTTCTCGAAGCCCACGTCGTTGAGCGTGGAGATCGCGTCGGCCTCCGACTGGTTCTCCACGTTGGGGACCTCCAGCTCACCGGGGCCCGAGGAGACGTAGATGACGATGGAGGCGGTGGCCTCGATCTCGGAGCCGGCCGACGGGTCGGTCTCGATGACCGTGCCCTCCTCGACCTCGTCGTCGGACCTCTCCTCGGAGCGGTGGTTCTCGAACCCCTCCTCGGTGAGCTGGGCCTCCGCCTCCGGCAGCGTGCTCCCGGCCAGCTCGGGCACGGCCAGCGTCTCGACGTCGTCCCCGCCGCCCTGGCTCATGAGGAAGAAGACGAGGATGATCGAGCCGATCACGCCCAGACCCAGCAGGGTCCACAGGATCGCCTTGCCCGCGCCGCCCTTCTTCTCGTCCCGGTAGTCGTCGTAGTCGTCGTCGTAGTCGTCGTACCCGCGGTCGTCGGCGGGCGGCAGCGCCGTGGTCGCCCCGGCCGCGGCCATCGCCATGGTGCCCGCCTGGGTGGGCATCCCGGCTAGGCCGCGCTGGATGTCCGCGCGCATCTCGGCGGCGTTCTGGTACCGCTCCTCGCGGTCCTTGGTCATCGCGCGGAGGGTGACGTCCTCCAGCCACTCCGGGATCTGCCCGTCCACCTCGGACGGAGGCACCGGGTCCTCGCGGACGTGCTGGTAGGCGATCGACACGGGGGAGTCGCCGGTGAACGGCGGACGGTTGGTGAGCAGCTCGTAGAGCACGCAACCGGTGGAGTAGATGTCGCTGCGCGGGTCGACCCGCTCACCGCGCGCCTGCTCGGGGGAGAGGTACTGCGCGGTGCCGATGACCTGGGAGGTCTGGGTCATCGTCGCCTGGTTGTCGTCCATCGACCGGGCGATACCGAAGTCCATCACCTTGACTTCGGCGTTCTTGGTCAGCATCACGTTGGCGGGCTTGATGTCCCTGTGGACGATCCCGTTGTCGTGGCTGTACTCCAGGGCCTTGAGGATGCCGTCCACCAGCTCCGCCGAACGCTCCGGCAGCAGCTTGCGGTCGTCGTCCAGGAGCTCCTTGAGCGTGCGCCCGTCGACGAACTCCATGACGATGTACGGGATGGAGACCCCGTCGATCATGTCCTCGCCGGTGTCGTACACCGCGATGATCGCCGGGTGGTTCAGGGACGCCGCCGACTGCGCCTCCCTACGGAAGCGCGCCTGGAAGATGTGGTCGCGTGCCAGGTCGTGCCGGAGCGTCTTGATGGCGACGAGCCGGTCGAGCCGGAGGTCGCGTGCGCGGTGTACCTCGGCCATGCCGCCGCGCCCGACCACCGTGTCGAGTTCGTAGCGGCCACCGAGGAGCCGGGGCTGGGACATGTCGTGCACTCATCCTCGTGTCATCCGGAAGCCGCCCGCGGGCCGCCGCCTACCCTGATCGTCGTCTCTGGCTCGTTACCTGTTCACGGAGCGTTGCCGGGGTTCTCCTGGCCGGGGTTGGGAGGGTTCTCGCCACCGCCCTCGGGCGGCGTCTCCGGGTCCGTGCCCCCCGGTTCCTCGGTTCCGGGCTCCTCCTCGGACCCGTCGTTCTCGTCGTCCTCGGGGACGGTCGGCTCCTCCTCGCCCTCGTCGGGAAGGGGGCTCTCCGTCTCCTCCCAGCCACCGGTGTCGGGTGTCCAGTGCGGTGTGTCGTCCACCGGCGGAGGCGCCTCGATCTCCTCGTCCGGGTCGTCGTCCTCGCTGGGGGAGGGGGACGGGGAGACCTCGGACGTCGGGGGCTTCGTGCTGTCGTTGACGTTCTGGGTGTCGCGGTCCGGGTTGAACACGAACCCCGCCACGGCCGCGGCCACGATCAGGATGGTCGCGGCCACCGCGGCCAACACCACGGGGGTCCGGACGCGTCGCTCGGTACCCGAACCCTCGGCCAGACTAGCCGAGTCGCCTGCCTGAACAGGGGTTACGGCCGACTGCCCGGCGGTTCGCCGCACGGTTCCGGACGGTCCGGTACGGGGGCCGTCCGGGATGGAACCGACCACCGCGGTCTGGGCCATGCCGTGGAAGCCGGTCGAGGGCGTGGGCGGTCCGGTGCCCGCGTTGGAGCGGATCACCGCGGCCAGGTGGGCGACCTCGCCCGCCGAGGAGGGGCGGTCCTCCGGGTCCTTCTGCAACAGCGAGAAGACCAGGTCGTCGATATCGGCGGGGACGTACTCGGGAAGCTCGGGCGGGTCGTCGCGGGTGTGCGCGAGGGCCAGGGCCACGGGGCTGTCCCCGGTGAACGGGGGTGTCCCGGCCAGGCACTCGTAGGCCACCACACCGAGCGCGTACAGGTCGGAGGCGGCGCTCGCGGGCCGCCCCGACGCCTGCTCGGGAGAGATGTACTGCGCGGTGCCCATGACCATGCCGGTCTGGGTCAGGGTGACCGACGTGTCGCCGCGGGCGATACCGAAGTCGGTCAGCTTGAGCTGGCCGTCCTCGGTCACCAGCAGGTTCCCGGGCTTGATGTCGCGGTGCACCACACCGCGCGCGTGCGCCGCGGCGAGCGCCTTGGCCGCCTGGCACACGAAGTCGAGGGTCTGGTCGGAGCTGAGCGGGCCCTGCTCGCGCAGGACCTGTGAGAGCGGCTCGCTGACCACGAGTTCCATGATCAGGAACGCGCGGCCGTCCTCCTCGCCGTAGTCGAAGACCTGGGCGATGCCCGGGTGGGACAGGCCGGCGGTGATTCTGCCCTCGGTCCGGAAACGCTCTCGTGCCGTCGGCTCGGCCATCTGGGCCGGGTGCAGCAGCTTCACCGCGACGGAACGGTTGAGCAGTGTGTCGGTCGCCCGCCACACGGTGCCCATACCGCCGGAGCCGATCTGCTCCTCCAGGCGGTAACGGTTGCTCAGAACGGCCCCGGCCAGTCCACCGGGGCCGTTCTGGGAAGACGGCTCGTAGGCGCTCACTACTGGACCACTGCCTCCATCATCTGGCGGGCGATCGGCGCGGCGAGTTCGCCACCGCTGCCGCCGCCGTGCTCGATCACCACGGCGACCGCGACCTGCGGGTCGTCCGCGGGTGCGAATCCGATGTACCAGTTGTGGGTTCCGCTCTCACCGCCGGTCTCGGCGGTACCCGTCTTGCCCGCCACCTCCATGCCCGGGATGGCTCCGTTGGTGCCGGACCCGCCCGGTTCGGTCACCAGGACCATCATGTCGGTGAGGGTGGACGCGGTGCTGGCGCTCATGGCCTGGCTGTACACCTCGGGGCTGGTCTGGGTGACCACCGAACGGTCGGCGTCCCGCACCGAGTCGACCAGGTACGGGTGCATGACCTCGCCGGAGTTGGCCACACCGGCGGCGACCATGGCCATCTGGAGCGGCGTCGCCTCGACGTTGGACTGCCCGATGCCCGCGCGGCCCAGGATGTTGCGGTCGTCCTCGACCGGGGCCAGGCTCGGGACTGCCTCCAGCGGCACCTCCAGGGGGTCGCGCTCGTCGGCCGTCTTGGAGAAGCCGAACGCCGACGCCTGGTCCGCCAGGGCCTGCCCGCCCATCTCGATCGCCCAGTTGGCCATCGAGGTGTTGCAGGAGATCTGGATGGAGTGGGCCAGGGTGTCCGGCTGCCCGTTGTTGCAGGTGCCGCCGGGGGTCGCGTTGGGGAGCGGGTGCCCCAGCTCCAGGACGTTCGGCGCGTCCATGGTGCTGTCCGGACCGGCGTCCAGGTGCTCGATGGCGGCGGCGGCCGTCACGACCTTGAACGTCGAACCCGGGGGGTAGCGCTCGCGCAGCGCCCGGTTGAGCAGCGGCTGGTTGGGGTCGTTCTCCAGGGCCACGTAGTTCTCGTTGGCCTCGGTGACGTCGGTGATGCTGGAGACGTCGTTGCCGTCGTAGGACGGGTAGGAGACCGAACCGAGGATGGCCCCGGTGGTCGGGTCCAGTGCGACGGCGGCGCCGTTCTTGCCCAGCGACTCGAAGCCCTTGAAACCGGCCTCCTGGACCGCCGGATCGATGGTGAGCTCCACCCGCGCGCCCTCGGGCTCGCGGCCCGTGATGACGTCGCGGAAGTTCCGCACGGCGAGGCGTTCGTCGCTGCCGTCCAGCAGGGCGTTCTCGTAGTACTCGACTCCCGAGGCGCCGAACCGGCGGAACGAGCCCACGACCGGCGTGTACATGGTGCCGCCGACGTACTCGCGCTGGTAGCGCGCCGGGTCGCCCTCCTCGGCGACGTTCGTGGAGGAGGCGACGTTCTCGTCACCGATGACGATCGGACCGCGCTGCTCGCTGAGGCGCTCGGTGTACTGGCGGCCGTTCAGCGGGTCCT
This sequence comes from Nocardiopsis sp. iso_237, assembly GCF_056173345.1. Classification (NCBI taxonomy): domain Bacteria; kingdom Bacillati; phylum Actinomycetota; class Actinomycetes; order Streptosporangiales; family Nocardiopsidaceae; genus Nocardiopsis; species Nocardiopsis sp. iso_237. The sequence goes on from NZ_CM149669.1 coordinate 74,696, forward strand.
CGCGGATCGCCTCGGCCTGGAACCCCTGGATGTAGGTGAGCTGGAGCATCAGCGCGCCGAACAGGATCATCGCGAAGACGCTGAGGCGTCGGATGGGTGTGTTCATCGTCGGATCACCTGGGTGGCCCCCTCGTCCTGGATGGCCTGCGGCGCCGGGCGCCGCGCGTTGTCGCTCATCCGGAGCAACAGGCCGATCATCAGCCAGCTGGCCATGAGGGCGGAGCCGCCCGCGGCCATGAAGGGCGTGGTCATACCTGTCAGCGGAATGAGCCGGGTGAGACCACCGAGCACCACGAACACCTGGAAGCACATGACGAAGGCCAGGCCGCTCGCGAGCATCTTGACGAACAGCTCACGGGAGGCCAGGGCGATCCGCATGCCCCGCTCCACCAGGATGAAGATGACGGCGAGGATCGCCATGACGCCGGTCAGCCCCAGGTCCTCCGAGAGGGAGGCCAGGATGAAGTCGCTGTCCGCGGCGAAGATGAGGTGGGCCTGGCCGCCGCCCATGCCGGTGCCGAACAGGCCGCCGTAGGCCATGCCGATCTGGCCCTGCACCAGCTGCATGCTGCCGCCCAGACGGTCGTAGACCTCCTGGTCGAAGGCGTGGAACCAGATGTCGACGCGCTGGCGGAAGTGCCAGAAGAGCTGGAAGGCGAGCGCGGCCGCCCCGAGGAACACGGTCAGGCCGATGATCACCCAGGAGGAGCGCTGCGTGGCGACGTACAGCATCGCCAGGAACGTGCCGAAGAGCAGCAGCGAGGTGCCGAGGTCCTTGGTGATGACCAGCAGGCCGATCGCGGCGACCCAGCCGACGACCATCGGCATGAAGTCGCGGGCGCGCGGCAGGTCCATGATCTTGAACCGGCCGATCTTCACCTGCTTCGCCGCCAGCGACAGCACCTGCCGTTTGGTGACCAGATAGGACGCCAGGAAGATCACCAGGGCGATCTTGGCGAACTCGGAGGGCTGGAGGGTGCGGCCAGCGATGCCGATCCACCGGCGGGCGCCGTACTCGGAGACGCCCAGGCCCGGGACCATCGGCAGTGCGATGAGGATCAGGGCGGCCAGGGCGCTGATGTAGGTGTAGCGCTGGAGGACCCGCGGTTCCTTGAGGAAGAACAGCAGGAGCATGCACATGACCATGCCGACCGCGGTCCAGATCAGCTGCATGCCGACGCCGGCGTGCTCGATCTCGCCGGAGTCGGCGGCGTCCAGACGCCAGATCATCGCGACGCCGATGCCGTTCAGGAACAGCGCGCACGGAAGGATCAGGGGGTCGGCGTAGGGGGCGATGAAGCGCAGTGCCACGTGGGTGGCGAGCGCCAGGGCGCCGAAGATGAGGCCGTAGCCCCACATGGCTCCGGGGACCTGGCCGTTGAGGTTCAGACCGGAGATCGCCATCGCACCCATGGTGATGACGACGGTGATGCCGATCAGGACCAGCTCCGCGTTGCGGCGCTGGATCGGGGGGAGTGCCGTGGGCGCCTCGGGCGCGGTGGTACTCACAGGGTCACCCCGATTCCCCGGTCTCGGTCCCCCTGTCGGAGCCGCCCGTCGTGGACCCGTTCGAGGCGCTGTCGTCGGCGGCCTCCTCCAGCTCCCCGACGACACGGGTGGCGTCGTCACGGTCGTCGACCGTGATGGTGTTCCTCAGCAGCTCCTGGTCGGCGTCGGAGAGCGACGTGACCTGGAGGTCGGTGGTCTCGACCTCGTCGGAGAGGCTGATGCCCGCGATGTCGGTGTCGATGCCCTGGTAGACGCTGACCGTCTCCCCGTTCGGGGACAGGCCCACGTAGAACTGGCTGTCGACGTACTGGCGGCCGAAGTAGTACCCGCCGCCCGCGACCAGGGCCACCACCACGATGAAGACCACGATGATCGGCCACCAGCTGCGGGTGCGGTACTCGGGCTCCGCGTCCCCGCCGCGCGAGGGCGGCGCGTCGTAGTCGTCGCGGGTGTCGTAGGGGCGCTCCTCGTGGGGGGCGCCGTAGGCCTGGCCGGGCTCCTGCTTCGGGAGATCCTCGCGGACCGGGTCCAGTTCGGCGGTGTCGCCGCCGGCGCCGCGCAGCTCCTGGGCCCGTCTGGCCGGGCTGGTCTCGTTCGGCCCCGTCGACTCGTCGCGCTGGTCGGCCGCGCCCACCGTCTGGGAGGCGCCGGTCGGTCCCTCGCGGTCGGTGTCCGTCTCGATGACGTCCGCGACGACCGCGGTGATGTTGTCCGGGCCGCCGCCGCGGATCGCCAGCTCGATGAGCTTCTTGGCGGCCCCGCGCGGGTCGGTCTCCGCGACGAGCGTCTCGTGGATGGTCTTCTTGCTGACCACACCGGACAGGCCGTCGGAGCAGAGCAGGTAGCGGTCGCCGACCTTCGCCTTGCTGATGGAGATGTCCGGGTCGACCGGGGTCTTGCCGTCCAGCGCGCGCAGGATCAGGGACCTCTGCGGGTGGGTGGCGACCTCCTCCTCGGTGATCTTGCCCTCGTCGACGAGGGTCTGCACCAGGGTGTGGTCGTGGGTGATCTGCTCGAAGCGCGGTCCGCGCAGCAGGTAGGCGCGCGAGTCACCGATGTGGATCAGGGCGACCTGCGAACCCGACCACAGCATGGCGGTCAGGGTCGTGCCCATGTTCTCCAGCTGGGGTTCCTGCCGGATGCGGATGGCGAGCGACTCGTTGGCGCGCTCGACCGCGCGCTGGAGGACCTCGGCCATCTCCTCGGCCCTGGGGTCGTCCTGGGTGTCGAGCTGGCGGATGGACGAGATGGCGATGGAGCTGGCCACCTCACCGCCCGCGTAACCGCCCATGCCGTCGGCTACCGCGAGGAGGTGTTGGCCGGCGTAGCCGGAGTCTTCGTTGCCTTCGCGGAGGCATCCAACGTCGGAGTACGCCGCGTATCGGAGAGCGATTGTCATTTGCGCAGTTCCAGGACGGTTTTGCCGATACGGATGGGCTGACCCACCGTGATGGGCTGGGGGCGGTTCAGCTTCTGCTGGCCGAGGTAGGTGCCGTTGGTGGAGTTCAGGTCCTCGACGAACCAGCGGCCGTTTTCGGAGTAGACGCGCGCGTGGCGGCCCGAGGCGTAGTCATCGGTGATGACCAGCGTCGAGTCGGGGGCGCGGCCGATGAGGATGGGCTGTGAGGCCAGGTCGACCGTGGTCCCCGTCAGCGGGCCCTGGGTCACGGCCAGGACCGTGGGCTCGTTGCGGCGGGGACGCTGGGGTCGGGCCTGGGAAGACGACGGCGCACGGCGCTGGGCCGGGCGCGGTGCGGAGGGGCGAGGCTTCTTCCGAGCCTTCTTCTTCGACTGACCGAAGAGGTCCGTGCGGATGACGCCGACCGCCATGAGGACGAACAGCCAAAGCACCGCGAGGTACGCGATCTTGATCAATATGAGGGTCAAGTTGGACATCGAACTGCTCTTCAGCCCCTGTCGTGCTTCGGCCGGGGTGGCGGTCATCGGCGCCGCCACCGTTTCTGCCCCACCTTCGAGTCGGTGAGTCTGGGTCGCTGGTCCGCGGCCAGGGCGCGGACATTCTGCCCGATCGGTCAGGTCATCGCGGAGACTACCCTCCCGGCCGGAGTTCCGACACAGGTCCATACCAGGCCTGACTCGGACATCGACCTTTCAGACGCCGAATCGGGGCGGTTGGTTGCGGTCCGGTTCGGCCAGATCGTCCGACTGCTCGGGGCCGGGCGGTCAGTCCCGGCGGAAGGTCATCGTGGTACGGCCCAGGCTGATCCGGGTCCCGTCCACCAGCCTGGCCTGCCTGACCTGCTGTCCGTTGACGAAGGTCCCGTTCGTGGACCCCTTGTCCTCCAGGATGACCTCTTCGCCGTCGACCCGGATCTCCACGTGGTGACGTGAGACACCGTTGTCGACCAGGCGCAGGTCGCAGTCGGTGCCGCGACCGAGCAGGGTGACCGGTGTCGTCAGTTCGAAGGACTGCTGCATGCCCTGGCTGGCGATGTTGCCCTCGGCGGTCGCGCCGCCCGGGGAGATCAGCAGACGGGGGCGGCCGGTCTGGCGCGGCCCTCCGCCCGGTCCCGGGTCACCGACGGGCTGGCGGACCTCTCCGTCCTTGACCATCGTTCCGCGGACGACGCCCGAGCGGATGCGGAAGCGACCCGTCTTCAGACCCTCGTCCGACCTGAACTGGACCCGCACCGGACCGACGAAGGAATAACCCTGTTCGGTCGCGTAGTCACGGGCCAGCTTGGACAGTTCCTGGCCGAGGCTGTCGGCGTAGACTTCCAGGCGCTCCTTGTCACTGGCCGAGAGCTCGACGATGAAGTCGTTCGGAACCAGTGTGCGTCCCTGGGCCACGATCGCGGCGCGCTCGTCCATCTCACGCTGGACCGCGCTCGCGACCTCGACCGGCTGGAGCTCAGACTTGAAGGCCATCGCGAAGGTGCCTTCGATCATGCCCTCAAGCCTGCGCTCGAAGCGTTGGAGCACTCCCACGAGGTACCTCCCTTGTACTCCACTCCGTATGTGTAGACGATCGTAACCGGGCCCGGGTGCCCCTGGTTTCAGGCGCACCCCCGTCAGGGCCCTCCGGGAGCCCTGATCCGGGCCCGCGACAAACGGTGTGCAACCCGCCTTCAAGCCGTGCTAGCCTTGTTCATGTCGCCAGGGGGAACAGGTAAAACGCCCGGATCACCTGGCAACACAACTTCATGCAGCACCACCTGCGCGGGTGGCGGAACGGTAGACGCGCACGGTTCAGGTCCGTGTGTCCGAAAGGATGTGAGGGTTCAAATCCCTCCTCGCGCACTCAAGTATGAACGACCCTGGTCGCAAGCTGAGCTTGCTCCCGGGGTCGTTTTCGTTGTGCCCTGTGGGGGGCGACCCCCACACCCCCGGTGTATGAACGGCCCTGGTCACAGGCTGAGCTTGCTCCCGGGGTCGTTTTCGTTGTGCCCTGTGGGGGGCGGCCCCCACACCCCCGGTGTATGAACGGCCCTGGTCACAGGCTGAGCTTGCTCCCGGGGTCGTTTTCGTTGTGCCCTGTGGGGGGCGGCCCCCACACCCCCGGTGTGGGAACGACCCTGGTCGCTGGCCGAGGACCAGCGAGGAGGGCCGTGTCCGGGGGAACGCCCGAGCTCACCCCCGATGTGGCGCCCGGCCTTCGGCCACCGGCCCCGTCGCACGCCCGTGGCCCGGCTGGTCCTTCGGCTCTCCGGGCGGTGGTCGCGGGCAGGACGCGTGGCAGAACCTGCCTTCCGGCGCCTGGTCGACCGAGGGCTCCGGTCCCCGCGATTCTGTCGGAACCCCGGGCGTGGCGGGGCTTTCGGTTGGCACGGGCGGCGGGATTCGGGTAGCCCCAAGAGGCCGGGGAGGCCTACTAACGATCTTCGATCGTTAGGTCGGGGGCCGGATACGGACACCGGAGGCGGCGGCGTCCACGCGAATGGGACACTCCGGGCGTGGGAATCATCGAGAGACTTCATGACATCGGGCGTCCGCTGGTCGCCGAACAGCTCGCGCACCCGACGGTCGCCGGGATCTCCCGGGGCGACCTCGACGAACGGGCCTTCCGCTACTGGCTGGAGCAGGACCACCTGTACCTGCTGGACTACGCGCGGGCCTTCTCCCGTCTGGCCTGGCAGGCACCGGACGGACACCTCGCGGACCTGGTCGGGATCGCGCACAGCACCCTGACGGAGGAGCTGGAGCTGCACCGTTCCCTCTCCGGGGAGTTCGGCGCCGACCTGGGCACCAAGGAGAAGGGCGCCGCCTGCGAGGCGTACACGTCCTGGCTCCTGGACGCGGCGGCCGACTACCGTGACGGGCTGGCGGCCGTCTACCCCTGCATGTGGGGCTACAACACGCTGGGGCTCGAACTGGCCGAGGCCAGGCCCGCGGACCCCAGGTACCAGCGGTGGATCGACACCTACGCCGACCCGGCCTTCACCGATCTGACCAGGAAGTACGGGCGCATGCTGGAGGAGGCGGAGCCCGACCCGGCGAGGGCGGAGCGCTTCTTCCTGGAGGGCATGCGCCACGAGGTGGCCTTCTGGGACACCCCCCACACGTAGACGAGGAGGGGCGGACCGGGTCCGCCCCTCCTGTTTCCGGGGTCTACGGGTTGAGGACCGTGTGGACCTCATCGAAGCGCTCGATCTCGCAACCGTCGCGCTTGTTGAACTCGGTGTCGATCTCGGTGCCGTTCACGTGCCCGGTGACACGGGCGACCTCGGGGCCGCCGATCTGCAACGTGCACATGGAGTCGCTGGTGTCGAGGGTGAAGGGTTCGGCCCCGACCTCCTCGATCTCGGCGCAGGCCGCCTCGGGGTCGGGGTGGTCTCCGCCGACGGGGGCGCAGGTGAGCGTCCACTCGCCCTCGTCGAAGCCCTCCTCGGCGGAGAGGGCGTCGTCCTCGGACAGGGAGCGTTCGATCACGAGTTCCACTTCGGCGGACTCGTCGGGGGTCGTCTCGTTGGCGGCGGTCTCGTCGGGGGCCGGTGCGTTCACCTCGGTGGGCTCGTTGCCGCAGGCCGTGATGAGCAGGCCAAGAGCTGCGAGTGCGGCGAGGCGGGCCGGCAGGGCCGTTGCGAAGGTGTGCTTACGCATACTGGTTGGACGGAGGGCCCGGTTCCCGGGTTCCACCGATCTTCGATTTTCAGTACACACCTGACACAGGGGGTCACCAACATGTTCGGTGAGCAGGTCGCCGAAGTTCTCGTCAACGACGTGCCGGAGGGCGCCTACCTTCTCGACGTCCGCGAGGACGACGAGTGGCGGGCGGGGCACGCGCCCGGCGCCGTCCACATCCCGCTGCGGACGCTGGGGGAGCGCGCGGGCGAGGTCCCGAAGGACCAGAGGGTCTACGTCGTCTGCCGTGTGGGCGGACGGTCCGCCCAGGCGACCATGGCGCTCAACCAGGCCGGTTGGGACGCGGTCAACGTCGCCGGGGGCATGCAGGCCTGGCAGCACGCCGCCCGTGACATGGCCGCTGAGGGCGAAGGTGAGCCCACGGTCATCTAGTGGTCACGCTGTGACGTGAGAGCCGTCGAATTTGGTCGGATTGTGCGAAGCCCCGACACGTGGGGCCCCACGAATGGCACTATGACGTCGTGAGTTCCGACCGCGCGCCCCTCAGTGCCGAAGCAGTGCTGGCGTCCTCGGTGGACGCGGTCATCGGCGTCGACGACGCGCTGCGGGTCACCGTCTGGAACCCGGCGGCCGAGCGGATGTTCGGCTGGCCCGCCGCCGAGGTGCTCGGCGGCGAGCTGCCGATCATCCCCAAGGAGATGCGGCCGGAGCACGGCGCGGTGCTGGAGCAGGTGCGCAACGGGACCCCGTTGACGATCTTCACCCGCCGCATGCGCAGGGACGGCACCGCCGTCGACGTGCGGGTCAGCACCGGTTGCGTGCGGGACGCCAACGGCGACCACGCCGGGTGGGTGCTGGTGCTGTACCCGAGCGAGAAGGAGGTCCAGGCGCAGGCCTCCGCCATGGAGCGCGCCCGCCTGGTCCGGCGGCTGACCGACGTGGTCGCGGACATCAACGCCGACCTCAGTCTGAAGTCGGTCCTGGACCGCATCATCAGCAGCCTCACCGAACTCACCGGAGCCGACGCGGGCGGGTTCGTCCTGCTCAACGAGAACCGGGTGGAGCTGGTCAGCCTCACCCACCTGTCGGAGGAGCTGTACGGGGTCAGCGCGCCCCTGGAGTCCAGCCTGTTCGGTGAGCTGTTGCGCAGCGGCAAGTCCGTGCTGCTGGCCAACAGCGCCACCCGCAGCCTGGAGGACCTGGTCTGGGCCGACCTGCCCGGGCTGCACACCATCGCCCTGTGCGTGTCCAACGTGCAGGGCCGCCCCTACGGCGCCCTGTACGCGCTGTACAGCGAGCGCCGGGTGGGGCACGTGGAGCTGGAGCTCCTCGAACTCCTGGCCGAGCACGCCGGGGTGGCCATAGGCAACGCGATGGCCTACGAGGAGCTCAAGGTCCAGCGGGCCAGGGAACAGGCGGTGTCGGACTCCAGTGCGGACGGCATCGCGGTGCTGGACTCCACCGGCAAGGTCCGCAAGTGGAACCGGTCGGCGGCGGAGCTGACCGGGTACTCGTTCGAGGAGATGGAGGGGCGGCACCCGCCGTTCCCGATACCGGCCGCGCACGGTGAGCCCGTCAAGCACAAGAACGAGGGCGGCCGGTGGCTGGAGATCCTCATGGCGCGGATCCCCGACACCCACGAGTGGGTGGTGGACTTCCGCGACATCACCGCGCAGAAGGCGCTGGAGGAGGAACGGGAGTTCTTCCTGGCCAGCACCGGGCACGAACTGCGGACCCCCGTGACGGTGATCCAGGGGTACGCGGCGCTGCTGTCCCGCAAGGGTGAACGGCTGGGCCCGGAGGGTCGCCAGGAGGCGAGCGAGATCATCCTGGACCGCGCCCGTTCGCTGGCCAAGCTGGTGGAGCGGCTGCGGTTGGGGTCGGACGTGGCCAGCGGCGAGATGACCGTCGACAGGGTGCCGTTCGACCTCGTGGAGCTGCTGGGCCAGTCCGTGGCGGCCTTCCGCCCGCTGGCCGAGCGCCAGGAACTCATCCTGGACTCCGGCGGCACCCTGTGGACCGTGGGCGACCCGCTGGTCACAGGGATGGTCATCGACCAGCTGCTGGAGAACTCGCTGAAGTTCTCGCCCAGCGGTGGGACCGTGCGGGTCACCGTGCAGGAGGACGAGGACGTCGTCACCATCCACGTCGACGACGAGGGCATCGGTATCGACCCCGGTGACGAGGAGCGGATCTTCGAACGGTTCTTCCAGAGCGGTGAGCGGGGTGACCGCCGGGGGTACAGCGGGCTCGGGATCGGCCTGTACATCGTGCGCCAGCTGGTGCGGGAACAGGGCGGTGAGGTGACCGCGCACCGGATGGGTACCGGCACGCGGATGCGGGTCACGCTGCCCCGGCACCAGGGTGAGGACGCCGAGCTCGGCGCCCTGGTGTCCGAAACGCCGCGGAGAAGGGGAGAGCCGGAGGTCTTCCCGGCAAAGGCGTAGAACGGACACGGCGACACACGGAAAACCACAAAAACCTCAACTGACCCTCAAGCCCTGTCACGTCGGAGTTGTACGCGGTCGTGGAGGGGGCCCTCCCCGTGGATTCGCCCACATGCTGGTTTCCCCTGCGGGGGATCGGGGCATTTCCACCCCTGGTGGAATTCGCTGGCACACTTCGGGCGAGTTCCGGGCCGACCGAGAAGCACGAACTCGCGGGGACGAAAGCTGTGTCAGGAGACAACGCCGCACACGACGACGGGGGCCGCGACGCGCCCCGGAAGGTCGAGCGAAGCGTCATCCTTCCCTATGTTCCCGAGAGCGTCACCGGCGCCAGACGGGCGCTCTGCGCGGACCTGCGCGCCCTGGAGGTCGGGGCGGACCGGATCGACGACGCGGCCCTGATCCTCAGCGAACTGGTCAGCAACGCCCTCAGACACGCCAGCCCCCTCCCGGACGACACCGTGGGTGTGTGCTGGCGGGCCGAGGTCGGCCACGAGGGCCCGGACGAGAACTGGCTGGAGATCTCGGTGCGCGACGGCGGCTCCAGCACCATGCCGAGGGTGTCCCGGCCCGCGCTGTCCGGCCTGGGCGGCCGGGGTCTGGGCATCGTGCAGTCCCTGGCGGGCCGCTGGGGCACCGAGATGGACGCCACCACGACCACGGTCTGGGCGGTGGTGGAGATCGACGGGGAACCGGCCGGGGTCGCCGACGACCTGCCCGCCTCCTCGGAGACGGGGCGCGTCCGCGCGTACGCGGCCGACGTGGTCGAGCTCGACCTGGGAACGATGGAGGGCCAACCCGCCTGGAGCGTCCTGCCCTGACCGGAGCGCACCGGTCTGATCCGCTTTGAGCTGGGCTTTTCGTGGTTCCGGGCGGAGGAACGTGACCGATGTAGCGAAACGCCGCCAACGAGGTGGCCTGGCCCTGGCGTGGACGCTACAGTCACGACTGTGGAGTTGAAGATATCAAGCCGATCTCAAGATGACGTCGCAGTGGTAACCGTGGGCGGTGAGATCGATCTGTACACGGCACCCCAGTTGCGCTCCGAGCTCGTCGAGTCCCTGGAGCTGGGGGCACGGCGCCTGGTCATCGACATGTCGAGGGCGGAGTTCTGCGACTCGACCGGGATCAGCGTCCTGCTCTCCGCGATGAAGCGTTCCCGCGACCGGGGCGGGGACCTGGAGCTCGTGGCGCCCAAGCCGGCGGTCATGAAGGTCCTCCAGGTCACCGGTCTGGACGAGGTCTTCGTGATCCATCCGGACATCGACGCGTCGCCGGTGGCCGCGGGAACCGGGACGGCGCAGTAGCCGGGTGAGCGTGGCACGAGGAGCGCCCCAGGGGCCGACGGACGTGGCGGTCGCCGTGGTGATCGCCGCCAAGAACGAGGACGACCGCATCGGTGCCACCGTCGTGGCCGCCCACACGCTGCCCGGGGTCGACCTGGTCGTGGTGGTCGACGACGGTTCCACCGACCGCACCGCCGACCTCGCCCTGGAGGCGGGGGCCCGGGTGCTCAGGCACGGCCGCAACCGCGGCAAGGGTGCGGCGATGCAGACCGGTGCCGAGGGTGTGCGCCGGATGGAGGTGCGCGAGGCGGACGAGGGTTCGGCCCGCGTCCCGCGCCATCTGCTCTTCCTCGACGCCGACCTCGGGGAGACCGCCAAGGACGCGGCACCCCTGGTCGAGCCGGTGCTCGCGGGCACGGCGGACATGACCATCGCGCTGTTCCCGGCCACCCGACTGCGTCTGGGCGGGCACGGATTCGTGGTCCGTCTGGCCCGGGAGGGTGTGCGCAGGTCGACCGGGTGGGAGCCCGAGCAGCCGCTGAACGGTCAGCGCTGCCTGAGCCGCGCGGCCTTCGAGGCGGCCCGGCCCCTCGCCCCGGGGTTCGGGGTGGAGACCGGGCTGACCATCGACGTCCTGCACGGCGGCTTCCGGGTCATGGAGGTCGAGGTCCCGCTCGAACACCGCGCGACCGGCACGGACCTGCGGGCCCAGCTGCACCGGGCGCACCAGTTCGTCGACGTCGCCCGCGCCCTGACCGCCCGTGAGCTCCGGCCCGCGCTGCGCCGGACCTGGCGGGGCGTGACGGCGGGAGACGGCGGCCGTCGGCGTGAACACTCCCGAAAAACCGGGCACATTACTCGCAAAAATCGCCAAGAGTGACCCCATGGCTGCGATGCGTGGGGATACGCTCGCGCTGTGTTCACTACCACCATCGCATCCATCGCACTGTTCGCCGGGCTGGCCGGGCTCGCCCTCGGTGTGTACGCGCTGTTCCGGACCGCTCAGGTCCGCGGTGAGTACCAGGTCCTGGCCCAACGCGCCCTCGCCGTCAACACCTCGGGGGCCGACCCACGCGCGGTCCGCGACGTGGCCGTCCTGCACTACGACGCCCTGGAGGAGATGTCGGGCGCCCGCTCCTTCTCCCTGGCCATGCTCAACAGCCACGGTGACGGCGTGGTCGTCACGTCCATCAACGGGCGCACCGAGACCCGCACCTACGCCAAGGCCGTCACCCGGGGCGAGGCGGACCACCTGCTCAGCCCCGAGGAGTACCGGGTGATCCGCTCGGCGCGCCTGGGCAACGGGATCGGGGCCACGCTGCCCGACCCCGCTCCGACGGAGGCCTCGGACGATCCGGCCGCCGACACACCGGACGAGGGCGCGGAGGCCCTGGTCACGGTGGTCCAGGGGCCCGATGGCCAGCAGGACGACGCCGAGGGCGCCGCCGACCGGACCCAGGGATCCGGGGAGACTCACGGGCCCCCGGCGCCCCGACCGGAGAAGTGACCACCCCGGCCCACCGGCTGCGTATAGCCTGAACAGCATGCCCAACCGCTACGCCTACCTCGGCCCCGAGGGCACCTTCACCGAAGCCGCCCTGCGCGATCTGCGACCCGAAGCCACCGACGAAGCCCGCGTCCCGTGTGACGGCGTGGCGGCGGTCTTCGACGCGGTCCGCGCCGGGGACGTGGACGGCGGGGTCGTCCCGCTGGAGAACTCCGTGGAGGGCGGGGTCACCGCGACCATCGCGGAGCTCATCAACGGCGAACCGCTGCTCATCACCGGTGAGACCGCCGTGCCCGTCGAGTTCGCCCTCTTCGTGCGGCCCGGGACCGCGCTGGAGGACGTCAAGCGGGTGGCCACGCACCCGCACGCCCTCGCGCAGTGCCGGGGCTGGCTCTCCCGCAACCTGCCCGACGCCGACACCCACACCGTCTCCTCCACGGCCGCCGCCGCGCGCGCCGTCGCGGAGCCGGGAGCCCCCTACGACGCCGCGATCTGCGCGGTCATCGCGGGGGAGCGCTACGGGCTGCACGCCCTGGCCACCGGTGTGGGCGACCGCTCGGACGCGGCCACCCGCTTCATCTACCTCTCCCGCGCCGGGGACCTCCCCGAACCCACCGGCGCGGACCGGACCTCCCTGGTCGCCTTCATCACCGACGACCAGCCCGGCGCGCTCATCGAGGTGCTCAACCAGTTCGCGGTGCGCGGCGTGAACCTCACCCGGCTGGAGTCGCGCCCCACCGGCGACGGCCTCGGCAGCTACTGCTTCTGCATCGACGCCGAGGGGCACGTCTCCGAGGCCCGCGTGGGCGAGGCACTCATGGGCATCCGCCGGGTCTGCCGGGACGTGCGCTTCCTGGGCAGCTACCCGCGCGGCGGCCGGGACACCGGGACCACCCCCGCGATGCGTCCCCGCCCGGCCACCGACGCGGACTTCGCGGAGGCCGAACTCTGGCTCGCCCGGGTCCGCGCGGGCGAGACCGCCTAGGCGAACGCGGTCAGGTGGCCTCGACGGGGGCGGTCGGCTCCTCCTCGAAGAGCCACTCCTCGGCGGCGGCCCGGCGCAGCTCCAGGTACAGGGCCAGCCGCAGCGCGGTGTCCTCCGGGCGCGCGTCGTCCAGGGCCTCCAGGGCTTCGGAGAGTTCCTCGGTGGTCATCTCAGCCAGCGGTTTCACGACTTCTCCCCCACGGTCGGCGTGCCGCTCGGGGGCTCGCGCTCCCCGTTCGGTCCTTCGATGGAGATACGGGGCCGGAGACGGTTCATGACGTGACTGTCGGCAAAAGATGTGGGGCCGACCTGGGGTGGGCGGTAACCTGCAAGACGTGATCGACCTTCGCGCTCTTCGAGAAGACCCCGAACGACTCCGTGCATCGCAGCGGGCCCGCGGTGAGGACCCCGCCGTGGCCGACCGGCTGCTCGAACTGGACTCCAGTCGGCGCTCCGCGCTGACCCGGTTCGAGACCCTGCGCGCCGAGCAGAAGAGCGTGGGCAAGTCCGTCTCGAAGGCCTCTCCGGAGGAGCGCGAGGAACTCCTGACCCGGGCCAAGGCGCTCTCGGTGGAGGTCAAGGAGGCCGAGGCCGAGGCGGGACGGCTCGGGGACGAGCTCGACGCCGTGCTGGCGCGCGTGCCCAACCTCGTCGAGGAGGGCGCCCCCGAGGGTGGCGTGGACGACTTCGTGGTGCTGGAGACCGTGGGCGAGCCCCGCGAGTTCGACTTCACCCCGCGCGACCACCTGGAGCTGGGCGAGATGCTCGGCGCCATCGACATGGAGCGCGGCGCCAAGGTCTCCGGTTCCCGCTTCTACTTCCTCACCGGTGTGGGCGCCCAGCTGGAGCTGGCGCTGCTCAACATGGCGATGAACCAGGCCGTCGGGGCCGGTTTCACCGCGATGATCCCGCCGGTGCTGGTCAAGCCCGAGACCATGGAGGGCACCGGCTTCCTCGGTGAGCACTCCGACGAGGTCTACCACCTGCCCGCCGACGACCAGTACCTGGTGGGCACCTCCGAGGTGGCGCTGGCCGGGTACCACGGCGGCGAGATCCTGCCCGCCGACGCGCTGCCCAACCGGTACGTGGGCTGGTCGTCCTGCTTCCGCCGCGAGGCCGGTTCCTACGGCAAGGACACCCGGGGCATCATCCGCGTCCACCAGTTCAACAAGGTGGAGATGTTCGTCTACACCCGCCCCGAGCAGGCGCACGAGGAGCACAAGCGGCTCCTGGCCTGGGAGCGGGAGATGCTGGACAAGCTCGAACTGCCCTACCGCGTGGTCGACATCGCCGGCGGGGACCTGGGCACCAGCGCGGCCCGCAAGTACGACTGCGAGGCGTGGGTTCCGACCCAGGAGACCTACCGCGAGCTGACCTCCACCTCGAACTGCACCGAGTTCCAGGCCCGTCGCCTCAACGTGCGCTACCGGGACGAGGACGGCAAGCCGCGCTTCGCCGCCACCCTGAACGGCACGCTCGCCACCACACGGTGGATCGTCGCGATCCTGGAGAACCACCAGCGCGCGGACGGCTCCGTGGTGGTCCCCGAGGCCCTGCGGCCCTTCCTGGGCAAGGACGTCCTCGAACCCGTCCAGGCCCCCAAGAGCAAGAAGTAGGCAGCATGACGGAGCCCGCCCCCCACGTGGGGGGCGGGCTCCGTCACGCGTGGTCCTACAGGTAGGGGCCGGACCCCATGTGCGGGTGGTCCTCCTGCGGTTCGGCGCCGGGGCCGCCCTGGGCCTGGAGCCCGGACACCCCCGGGGGGAGCGCCTTGCGCATGTTCTCCAGCTGCGCCCGGGCCGCCATCTGCTGGGCGAACAGGGTGGTCTGGATGCCGTGGAAGAGGCCTTCCAGCCAGCCCACCAGCTGGGCCTGGGCGATCCTCAGCTCCGCGTCGCTGGGCGCGGCACCCTCGGCGAACGGCAGGGTCAGCCGCTCCAGCTCCTCGATGAGCTCGGGGGCGAGCCCGTCCTCCAGCTCCTTGATCGAGGAGGTGTGGATCTCCTTCAGACGGGCGCGGCTGGCCTCGTCGAGCGGGGCCGCCTTCACCTCGTCGAGGAGCTGGCGGATCATGCTGCCGATCCGCATCACCTTGGCGGGCTGCTCCACCATGTCCGCGAGGGTGCGCGGCTCGTCGGAGCCGTCGTCGTCCCCGTTCCCGTGGCGGTCGTCGGTCCCGACCACCAGGACCTGCGGTTCCTTCTGGTCGTCTGCGTTGCTCATCGATCCCCTAGTTCGGCTGTGTCCGGCACGCTGTCAACGGGTGAGAAGGATCTTGCCTGTGTGCGCGCTCGATTCCATCACGCGGTGCGCCTCCGCCGCGTCCTCGATCGGCAGTGCGCGGTCCACGACGGGGCGGATGGTTCCTTCCTCTACCAACGGCCAGACCTGCTCCAGTACTCCCGAGACGATGGTCGCCTTCTCCTGGGCCGGGCGGGAGCGCAGCGTGGTCGCCTGGACCGAGAGGCGTTTGACCAGCATGCGGCCGAGGTCGACCTCGGCCGCGCCGCCGCCCATCAGCCCGATGATCACCAGGCGGCCGTTGGTGGCCAGGGACCGCAGGTTCCCCTCCAGGTAGGAGCCGCCCATGATGTCCAGGATCAGGTCCGCGCCGCCCTCGGCCCGCAGGACCTCGGTGAAGTCCTCGGTCCGGTAGTTCACGGTGATCTCGGCGCCGAGCTCGCGGCAGCGCGCCAGCTTCTCCTCGCTGCCCGCGGTGACCGCCACCCGGGCGCCCAGAGCCTTCGCGAACTGGACGGCGAACGTGCCGACCCCGCTGCCGCCGCCGTGGACGAGGACGGTCTGTCCGGCGCGCAGACCGCCGACCATCACGAGGTTGGACCACACGGTGCAGGCCACCTCGGGCAGCGCCGCCGCGTCGGTCAGACTCACGCCGCGTGGCACGGGCAGGAGCTGGCCGACCGGGACGGCCACCCTCTCCGCGTACCCGCCGCCGGTCAGCAGGGCGCACACCCGGTCCCCGACGGACCAGCCGGTGCCGTCGGTGCCGGGGCCCAGTTCGGCGATGGTGCCCGAGCACTCCAGGCCCGGGTACTCGGAGCCGCCGGGAGGCGGGGGGTAGAAGCCCTGGCGTTGGGACACGTCCGCGCGGTTGACCGCGGTGGCCGCCACGTCCACCAGGACCTCGCCCTCCCGGACGACGGGATCGGGGACCTCGGACCAGGCCAGGACCTCGGGGCCGCCCGGTTCGGTGATTCTGATCGCGTGCATGGGGCCGACAGTACCCAGACTCGGGACGGAAGGGGAGGAGGGTTCCGGGGATCACTCTGTTCAGAGCGCCGGGGAGGATGCTTTTCTGGTGCAGCACGGGTATGAGAACCCCGAGGGCCCCACCCCCGCAACCCGGCGGGACCCTTCCTCCACAGAACACCCCTCGACGCAGGAGAGCCCCGGTGGCACAGCAGGAACAGAACGGGTCGGCAGCCGAGCCGGAGCCGCACGAGCGGACGGACTGGCACGGGACCGACGACTCGGCGGAGGTCGAGGACGCACCGGGTTCGCCCGCGCCCACTCCCAGGGAGCAGTGGTTCGGCGGGTTCGAGGGCGCGGCGCCGCCCCCGCCGCCGTACGCGCGCCTTCCCGAGGACACGCCGCCGCCGACCCCCGGCACGGCCTTCCGGGCACCGGCGCCGGAGGACGACGCGCCGGACGATCCCGCGGAGGAGCCCGGCGACACGGTCCGGCTGTTCCCGGGCGCCCGCGACCGGCGGCCCCGGCCCTCCGGCCCGTGGCAGGAGGAACGCCGACCCCAGCGCCCCCAGCGCCTCGGGGGGCCGACGGAGGAGCGGGACCCGTTGGCGCCGCGCGGGATCCCCGGCGACTCCGACGTGCCCGAACCCGAACAGCTGCCGCCGCTGGAGGCGGAGCGCGCCGAACCCCCGGAGCGGGAGCCTGCGGGGCCCTGGGCCGGTCCCGCCCCGGTCCCGGAGGCCGACTCTCCGAGGGCGGCGAACCCGCAGTGGGGGCCGCCGGGGCTCTGGACGGCGCCGGAACCCCCCGCCCCGCCAGCCTCCCTGACCGGGCCCCGTGACACCGGGCCCCGTGACACCGGGCCTCGCGAAACCGGGCCCGCGGCCCAGCCGTGGAGCGGGAGCCAGGCACCGGCCCGCCTGCCCGCGACCCCCGCCGACCATGGGGAGACCTCCGACTCCCTCAGTGCCGCCACCCTCGTCCGCAACCGTCGCTACGGCCCCACCGGCGGGTGGCGCCGGGCCGTGCACAGCGCCAGCCTCGGCCTGATCAACCCGGGCGAGTCCCCCAAGGTGCTGCGCGAACGCGAACTCGTGGCCCGCGCCAGCACGCCGGTCGCCTCCGGACACCACCGGGTGGCGGTCCTCAGCCTCAAGGGCGGGGTCGGCAAGACCACCACCACGGTCGCCCTGGGCGCGACGCTGGCCTCGCTGCGCGGGGACCGGGTCCTCGCGGTCGACGCCAACCCCGACCGGGGCACGCTCTCGGACAAGGTGCGCCTGGAGACCGCGGCCACCATCCGCGACCTGCTCAACGAACGCCACCTGGTGTCGCGCTACGCGGACATCCGCGGCTTCACCTCCCAGTCGCCCAGCCGACTGGAGATCCTCGCCTCCGACCGCGACCCGGCGGTCTCGGAGGCGTTCAGCGACGCCGACTACCGCGAGGTGGCCCGGATCGTCGAGCACTTCTACTCCATCTGCATCACCGACTGCGGCACGGGACTGCTGCACGCCGCCATGCGCGGGGTGCTCGGCCTGGCCGACCAGGTGGTGCTGGTGAGCTCGGCCTCCGTGGACGGGGCGCGCAGCGCCAGCGCCACCCTCGACTGGCTGGACGCCCACGGGCACGGGGGACTGGTGCGCGGCGCCGCCGTGGTGCTGTCCATGGTCCGCTCCAACAGCAAGAGCAGCGTGGACCTCAACCGGCTGGAGGAGCACTTCGCCGGACGCTGCCGGTCCGTCGTGCGGGTGCCCTGGGACGGTCACCTGGAGGAGGGAGCGGAGGTCGACCTGGAACAGCTCGCCCCCGCGACCAGGGACGCCTATCTGCAACTGGCCGCGAACGTGGGGGAGGCCTTCGCGCGCTGAGAGGACGCGCGGGCCCTCCCTCGCCGGTTTACCGCCGCCCGGTCCCGACAATGGAGGTGAGGGGAAGAGGTGGACATGAACGCACAGGAACGCCCGCCAGCGGTCATCGCGGGGGTGGACGGCTCACCGATCGCGAGAGCGGCGCTGGCCTGGGCGGCGGACACCGCCGCCGGGTACGGGCGGCAGCTGAGGATCGTGCACGGCCTCGGCCTGCCCGTCGTGATGGGGACCATTCCCTCGTCGGAGCGGTACCAGTCCGGCGACGAGGTCCGGGAGGCCGGGCACGCGCTGCTCACCGAGAGCGCCGAGTACGCCCGCGGAGTCCACCCCGAGGTGGACGTGGCCACGGTGATCGCCTCGGAGGACGCCCCGGAGGTCCTGCTCGACGAGGCCCGGCACGGTGACGTCATCGTCGTCGGCTCCCGGGGGCTGGGCGCGGTGCGGGCGATCATGCTCGGCTCGGTGAGCCTGCGCACCTCCTCCCACGCCCCCTGCCCGGTGGTGGTCGTCCCCGAGGCGGCCCCGGAACCGAGGGGCAGGCTGGTGGTCGGGGTGGACGGCTCGGAGTCCTCGCGCCGGGCGCTGCGCTTCGCCCTGGAGCACGCGTTGACCACGGACGCGGAGGTGGTGGTGGTCAACAGCTGGGAGGTGCCGCTACCGGAGGACCGCACCGACGGTCACGAGGAGATGTTCGACCGCCAGTCCGAGGAGGTGGTCGCCGGGGTGCTGGCCGAGGTGATCGACGACCGGACCCAGGCCCTGGAGATCAGCGCGGTCCGGATGCAGGCCGACCCGGTGGACGCCCTCCTGGAGGCCGGTGAGGGCGCGGACCTGATCGTGGTGGGCTCCCGAGGGCGCGGAGGTGTGCGGGGCCTGGTGATGGGCTCCACCAGCCAGGGGGTCCTGAGCCGGGCGCACGGCCCCGTCGCGGTGCTCCCGCCGCACTCCGACGACTGATTCCCTGTGCCGTTCACGTGTGTTCGCGCCCGACTCGGTGATGATGGTGAACAGAGGGAACTCGTCTCTAGGGGGAACCATGTCAAGCAGACACGAACGTCCCGGCAGGGTGGTCGTGGGGGCGGACGGATCGAGCCACTCACGGGCGGCCCTCGAATGGGCGGCGGCCGAGGCCGTGCGCCGGGACGCCGAGCTCCACGTGGTGCACGCGCTGGGGATGCCGCTGATCGTGTCCGCCTACGGCGGGCCGAACCGGTTCGAGCCCACCGACGAGATCTCCGGGCAGGCCACCACGGTCCTCACGGAGGCCGTCGAGCTGATCAGTGAGAAGCAGCCGTCCGCGCGGGTCGAGACGATCACCGCCCTGGAGGAGGCGCCGCTGGCGATGATCCGGGACAGCCACCCCCACGACCTCATCGTGCTGGGCACCCGTGGCCTGGGCGCCTTCGCGTCGATGTTCGTGGGTTCCGTGAGCGTGCGCGTGTCCGCGCAGGCCCCGTGCCCCGTGGTGGTGGTCCCCTCGGACGGCAGGGGCCATCCCGCCACCACGAAGCTGGAGCGGATCGTCGTCGGGGTCGACGGGTCCAACCCCTCCCGACGCGCCCTGGGCCTGGCGGTGGACCTGGCGGCCGAGACCGACGGTGAGCTGGTCGTGGTCAACAGCTGGGAGGTCCCCTACCCGTACGACCCGATCGCGATGACGGCGGCCGGGCACCAGCCGCAGGAGAACATCTTCGAGAAGCAGTCCGAGGAGCTCGTCGCCGAACTCCTGGCCGAGGCCATGGACGAGCAGCGCGAGGACGTGAACATCGAGGTCACCGTGGTGCGGACCCAGGCAGGGCCGGTCGACGCGATCCTGGAGGCCGCCGAGGGGGCCGACGCCATCGTCGTGGGTTCCCGTGGCCGGGGCACCATCCGAGGGCTCCTGCTGGGCTCCGTGAGCCAGGGCGTGCTGCACCACGCGAAGATCCCCGTGGTGGTGCTCCCCAAGCACGCCGACGAGGACGACTAGCGAAGGGGCGGCCCCAGGGCCGCCCCTAGCTCTCCACCTCGGACCTTCGGGAGCCGCCGCTGGCCAGGACCCAGACGCCGCTCACCACGAACGGCGCCAGCATGAAGAAGTAGACGGTCCAGGACCCGCCCAGGCTGGGTACCAGCACGGCCAGGGCACCGGCCGTGAAGACGATCCCGAGGGTGACCCACAGGATCTTCTGTCTGGCTGTTCCGATCGTCCTCACCCCGAACTTCCGTGTGTGTCACCGGTGTCGAACCGGTCACCCTCCGGCATACCGAACCAGAGCCGCCCCAAACCCCCCGGTGGCGATCTGTCGACAAAGCGACAGGTGCCTACCGGTCTTCCTGGCGGTGCGCCCGTCTGGCCACGATCCATCGGGTGACGAGCGGGCCCGCGAGTCCGCCCACCCCACCGGCCACGGCTCCGTAGACCCAGGGGGGCCATGCGGTGAGGAGGCCCAGGGGGACGCCGACGGCGAGCATGGAGACCACCATCGCGATGAACAGGGTGAGCGGCGCCGCCACGGGGGAGTCGGACTCGGCCATCAGGTCATTCCGTTCGCTGGTGTGTGGTCTGATCGGTGCTCGGATTGCCGGTGCCCTCCCCGCGCGCCGGGGACACCGCCCTGTTCACGATGAAGGTGGTCCCGGTGCCGCACAGAGCGCCGACGGTCACTCCCACGACCCAGGTCGGTGGGTCGAACACCCAGTGGACGAGGACGCTGACGGAGACCGCCCCGAACAGGAGCAGCACCATCGATCCCGTGGTCGAGACGGGAAGGACGCGGTCTCTCACTGGCTCTCCTTCTGGCCGGAGACTGGGACAGAAAGATAGCGCGGGAGCGACCCGGTGTCCTGGTCCGGATCCCCCTCGGCGCGGGGGTCCCGGCAACGGCGAAGGCCGGTGGGCTGGTCCCTGCGGACCAGCCCACCGGCCTTCTCTTCTGCGGAGGGTATGGGATTTGAACCCATGAAGCCCCGTTGCACCGGGGGACCCTAACGACCTGTCGACAAAGCGACGAATGGCTTTTTGACCTGCGCTGACGTTTCGAGGGCTTCCCATGGGTTCTGGGGACTTCGCAGAGCCATGTGCACTGAATATGCATCGCTGGGGGTGGGCTCCGGGTGGCCATGATCGAGCAGAGGAAGTCGCGTCGGTTACCCAGGAGGCTGCAACCACGGTTCGGTCCCGCGCGGGTTCTGGCGCGGTCGGCCGAGGCTTCCGCACGTCCGGTGTCGCGCCAGGTTCCGCGTGGGCTCGGGGGGTCCATGGGGGCGCGAGCCCCCTGGTACTGCCAGTGCTCGGCTACGTGCTGCTCACGGATGCTGACAAGGAGCGTTGGGACCTAATCCCCTGACAGATCCCAGTGTCCTGGGTCACCATGGTGTTCTCGGTCAGTTCTGGTCCCCGCTCAGTCTCGGACCTGTCCGAGAGGTGCTTTTGGCGTGCGGCCGCGTGGCCGTGCGCTCGGGACCGGGCGTCAGCCCGCAGCCCGAGCGGAGGCCGCTGGCCACTGCGACGGCGCTCGCGCCGTCACCTTGATTCAATACAGCTTAATTCGGCAATGTATTCACTGGGGAGAATGATGATCGATATCATAACTTGGGGCGAATTTTGTGATATGATGAAGAGATTCTATTACCCTAAAAAGAGGTTTGAAGTAGAAAGAGTTGTTCCTCTTCGCTTCGAATGCGGGGAGGGTGAAATGGAAATATTTAATAACGCAGATGAAAAGGTCTTCAGCTTAACCCGGGAGGAGTATGAGGAGTGCATTCACTCCCTTGGGTTGGTGGGAAGTTCGAACGATAGTGATCTCTTTTGGAAGAGTTCGTGTGAGATACACACAAGGGTGCACTCTCGGTTTGTAGGAGCTGCATCTAGATTGTTCTCAGAAGAGCCTATATCGGACAAAGAAAACGGCTTGGTGTACGAATTTGGGGAGCCGAGTCTGGCTTATCTTTTGTATAAGATAAGTTATTTTGAAAGTAGTGGGCAGCGGCCGAGGTCATTTTTGGATCAGCCTACGGCTTTGCGCATGGGGGCTGCGCGGAGTAAATTGATCGTCCCTGGGGAAAGTAATGTCTACTTTATTCCCCATGGGGGAACTAAGACCTTGCGAATTGCGGCGGATAAAGCTCGTTCGCATGAAGCTTTCTATGACTTTGCGAACTCCTTCTTCTTCCAAATGGCGTATGCTTTTGATGTGGCTGTCATGCCGTCACATGGGTTCGATTACCTGCTGCGTTCAGGGAGGTTCGTCGGGCTTCGCAGAGGTGGATCTGACGCGACGATGGAGGCGCCTCTCAGGTCATACAATAAGATCCTTGTCCATAATTACCAGTTGGCGATTGCAGCAGAGAATCCCTTTCTGGAGTTTGTGTCCTATTATCAGATAATGGAGCATTTCTTTGAGCAAGTGTTCTCTGAACATGTAGTGGATATGGCTAGAGATGAGATATCGAGCCCAGCCTTCTCCTTGAAGCGGAAAACAGATATCCAATCATTGGTCAAAAAAATCGAAAGAGCTGGTCGTCAGCGGCGTGAAGATGGGGGAGGAAATGAGGCCAAGGCCCTCGCTCTAGTATTGGCTAAATATGTAGACCTGGATAAACTGAAAGATGATGTGATGAAAGTCGAAGGTTCTTTGGTCGAATACTATGAAAATTCTATAGTGCCGTTCTCCAAGGGTGCTGTAATTCCTTTTTCGGGAGGCGACAAGAAGAAGATTTTGGATGGAGTGGCGAAGAGAGTCTATGATACAAGGAATGCTCTAGTTCATGCAAAAGAAGGCAGCAAGCCTAGGTTCCTCCCTTTTAGGGATGATGGAGATTTGGCTAGAGAGATACCTTTGGTTAGGCTTATTGCAGAGCAGATTCTGATCGGCGAAGGAGACCTTCTTAGATAGATCTCAGGTTAATGTCGTCAAGTCGAATATAGAAACAGAGGCCCATTTCTCAATTGTCAATGATGTTTAATTTGGCTTAAGTGGGTTTTGTGGAGCCGAATTGTCCAGTGACAGTTCTGGTTCTTGCGGTTGTTGAAGTTCAGGGGTTTGGGATTTTGGTACAAGTTGCCTAATTAATTCTCGCGTTTGATTCGCGTGCCATCATGGCTGCGAATATGGGGTGAGTTCGTCTCAAGCGCATCTAGAAGGCGGGTCGCGTAAACTTCTCTCATCTGCTTCTTGACCTCGTCGGGTGTTAGCCATTCGACGACGGTCGCTTCTGATGTGACCCGCGCTTCGCCTCCGGATGGCTTGCAGCGGAAGACAAGGGCGACGATTCCGCGGGCCATGTTCTTGTAGACGCCCGTGAGCTGTTCCACCTCGACGTGGACGCCGGTTTCTTCCAATACTTCGCGGACAACCCCTTCCTGCGGGGTCTCATCCAACTCCAGGACTCCGCCCGGTGGCTCCCAGTTGCCGTTGTCCCTGCGCTTGATTACCAACATCCGCCCGTCTTCACGGATGACCGCTCCTGCGACGGACACGGAGTGCAGCGGCGTTGACGGCTTGTCTCCGGTGCTGTTACTCATGTACATGAGCATAGGAGGCATAGAAGGACTATGGCGAGCACTGTAGGGGCGCGGTCTGCGAAGCCCCGGTATCTCCAGATCGCGGACGACATCGAAGAGCAGATCAAGGGCGGGGCTCTGGCTCCTGCTGAGGAGATTCCGAGTGAGACCGCACTGATAGAGCGCTACGGAGTCTCGTCGGGCACGGTCCGCAAGGCGGTTGCCCAACTCCGGGCTATCGGGCTCGTGGAGACCCACCAGGGCAAGGGCTCCTTCGTGAAATCGCGCCCTCCGGTGACCCGCAAGTCCTCGGACCGCTTCCGGCGTTCGCACCGACGTGCGGGCAAAGCCGCCTACATCGCGGAGACCGAACAGGCCGGAGTCAAGCCCACCGTCCAGGTGATCTCCATCGGTCCCGTTCTCGCCCCCGCTGGTATCGCTGAGCGCCTGGGCGTGAATGAGGGGGACAAGGTGCTCGCTCGTCGACGGCTCTACTTCTCCGATGGCACACCCACCGAGGAAGCTACGTCCTACCTGCCGTGGGACGTCGCGCGGGACATACCCGAACTCTTCGAGGATAACCCCGGCGGTGGTGGCATCTACGCCCGTCTGGAGGAACACGGGCACGAGTTCGCGGAGTACATCGAGACTGTCCGGGCCCGGCTGGCCACCAAGCAGGAATCGAGTGCACTCGCGCTGAGCCCCGGCGCTCCGGTGATCCACCTGACCCGAAACGCTGTGACAGAGGCCGGGCGCGTGGTGGAGGTCTGCGACACGATCATGGCTGCCGATCAGTTCGTGCTCGACTACAGGATTCCGGCCACCGACTGACGTAGGTGGTCGGGGAAGCTGATCAGGGACTTCGCCAAACAGGGCTGACTCATGTACATGAGTGAGGCACCCTTATGGCACTACTCATATACATGAGTGCATGGGTTGTTCTCATGCATATGGGTTGGGTCTTGGATGAGCGGTGCCTCTCTGCTCAAGCGGTGCGGGTGCCTCCGGTTCACGGGAGCGTGCTTGGTGGATGCAGTCACAGCCTCGAAGAGGTGCAAGTCCTGTCGAGGGCGGGGGTACAAGACCGTCCGTTCACGGCGCCTCGTGGTCGTGCGCTCCGCCGGAACCCAGCAGTCGGCGATGCGCATCGAGCCCTGCACCGCATGTCGGGGAACCGGAACGCATTCCTGAGAACCACTCAAGCCGCACGTGGCTGATTCTTCGCCACGCTGCAAGGCGGTTTATCGACAAGTGACCCCCGCGACGCGGGCAAGGCGTCCGGGGGCGCGGCCAACCTGAGAAAGCAGGCTGACGTGAGCGACCTTATCGCCCTGATTCGGGCTCTGGTGACTCTGATACGACCGAAACCACGGGGAAGGCATCACCGGACTGGACCCCGGGCGGTCCACCTGCCTCCGCCTGCGCGGGTGGAATTGTGGCCCGCGCCGGAACCGATCGTGATGGACAGTGGCGACCCCCGTGCCTACAACCTCTTGCGCGGCCCCTACGCGCACCACCCTGACCTCACAAGGACGCTCGGTGGGGTTCTGCGTGCTGGCCGCGTTGCAGGACCCCCGTAAGGAGGTCATGAACCTGCGCAACCTGTTCCCGGACAAGATCGCCCTGAGGCTGGATGAGGCATCGCAGGTGGACATGGTCCTCGGTGAAGGGGCCAGGGAACGCGGGGCAGAGGCGCACCTGATCGATCCCGCTTTTCCCGGGGTGGCCTACGTCCGCTTGGAGACCTCACCGTCCCCGGTGCGGGTGCGGGCCGCGTTCGTCTCGGATACCGACATCACCGCTATGGCAGACGGCTACGCGGAGGGTTTCTCGCGTTCCTCCGGCGGTGGGGAGGCCTGATGCGTTCGAGACCTCTTCCGCTCAATCCTGTACGTGACAAAGAGCAATACGAGGAAAACGGCGCAGAAGGTCAGGAGCTGCACGATCGCGCTCGGTGGCAGGAAGTCGAACACGAACCCGATGACGCCCCACACGCCGAGGGTGCAGGCGGTGGCCAGGTAGACACCGAACGGTGCCTTGCGTTTCATGGGGTGGGGGCTCCCGCTCTGTGGTCGTGGGGGTGGCGCTGATGCCGACTCCTACCGGTAAGTCCACCCGGGCCGAACGCCTCGCGCAACCCCTGGCCCGTGAGGTGGCCGAACAGGTCGCCGCCGACCACGGGGTGTGCATCCGACCGGTCTCTCTTCGGCGTACCGATATCGGCACTGGGCGGACTGAGGTGATCGACGTCCCGTGCGGGTCCACGCTGGAATCGCGGTGCCCGGCCTGTGCGAAGAGGAAGCGGTCCCTGCGCCGATCCCAGTGTGAAGAGGGCTGGCACCTCGCGGTCGAACCCGTCGTGGAACCCGACCCACCCACAGAACAACAACAAGCGTGGGTGGAGCAGCGGGCCATGGTCACCGCCGAACGCGACCGGCTCGCCGCGACCGGGGGCGCCGCTCCTGAACAGCTCGCAGCCCTGGACGCTGTGATCGCGGACCTGGACGAGGAGATCACCGCTTCCGGCCTACGGGGCTCGGTCACCCGCTCGAAGTCTGCTGAGTCGGGTCCGCGTCGGGTTCGCTCCACCAAGAGGCGTCAGGACGCCCCGGATCTGCCCAAGCGACCCATGACGAGGAAGACCGTCGGGCGGGCCTTCACTGACTCTGCCTCGGGGAAGGTGTTCCGACCTTCCCTGTTCCTGACCCTGACCCTGGACTCCTACGGGCGGGTGCGCTCGGACGGCACCCCGGTGGACTTCTCCACTTACAACTACCGGCGGGCCGCCCGGGACACGTTGCACTTCTCCAAGCTCGTGGACCGGTTCGTGCAGAACCTGCGCCGGGTCGCCGGGTTCGACGTCCAGTACTTCGCGGCCGTGGAGCCGCAGCGCAGGTTGGCCCCGCATCTGCACATGGCCACACGCGGAACCCTGCCCCGGGCTGAGCTGCGCCAGATCGCCGCCGCGACCTACCACCAGGTGTGGTGGCCTTCCGCTGACACGGTTCGTTTCGAAGGGGAGACCCTGCCGGTGTGGGATGCGGACAACGCCACCTACCTCGACCCTGCCACGGGGGAAGTTCTCCCAACTTGGGATGAGGCGCTGGACGAGATCGACGACCAACCAGACCCGGAACCGTTCCACGTGGTGCGGTTCGGAAAGCAGGTCGACGCCAAAGGGGTCGTGGCCGGTACCGAGGACGCCGCCCGGTGCGTGCGCTACCTGGCCAAGTACCTGACCAAGGACATCGCTGACTGCCACGCGGCCGAAACGGTTCGGCAGGAACAGCACGTGGATCGACTCATGGAAGCACTCCGATTCGAGCCGTGCTCTCCCCGTTGCTCGAACTGGCTCCGGTACGGCCTCCAACCCCAAGACCCCAAAGCCGGTCAGCGCCCCGGGTTCTGCCGCTCCAAAGCCCACCGACGCGAACACCTCGGATACGCCGGACGCCGCGTCCTGGTCTCCCGGAAGTGGTCCGGCAAGACCCTGGCCGATCACAAGGCGGACCGGCTGGCTTGGGTCCTGGACGCGCTCGGTGTCGATCCCGCCAACGAGGGCCAGGGCGACGAAAGTAACCCGCGTACCTCGGTGCTGACCTCGGTCAACTCCGGTGACTTCGCCTGGGAACTCGCGGGTCCCACCGATCCGGACGTGGCACCCCGAGAGCAACGCCTGCTGCGGGCCGTGGGTGAAGCGCTCAAACGCCGTTCCCAGCTCGACGCCGCACGGCAGAACGATCTTTCGGCAACCACCGAGACGAGGGCCGCATGAGAACCGCTGGCGCCACTCAAACCGTTCCCCGGCCCCGGACAGACGAGGTGCTGTGGTCGGTCAAGGACACCGCCGCCTACCTCCGCGTGCCTCCCAAGACCCTCTACGAGTGGCGCTACAAGGGCGACGGGCCTCCCTCCCACCGCATCGGCCGGTACGTGCGCTACATGCCCTCTGAGGTCCACGCCTGGGTCCGAACCCGGTAACCCCCAAGGAGACTGACTATGGCCCGTGCCTGGGTCTACGACCGCACCAAGGACAAGGCGTACACCGAAGCCGTACGAAAGGCCAAGGCTGCCAAACGCACCCCTCCCGCCCGGTGGATGGTCCGCTACTACGACCCCTCCGGGAAGATCAAAAGCGCTGGCACCTACAAGAAGAAGCCGGACGCCGAGAAGCGGCAGACCGAGATCGAGAACAGCCTGCACGAAGGCTCTTACCGGGACCCCTCGGCCGCGAAGGTCACCCTTGGGCAGATGGCTGAGAAGTGGCTGAGTACCCGGACTGACATCAAGCGGTCCACCTGGTGGCAGTACCGGGCCGTGCTCGACAACCACGTGCTTCCGCGCTGGGGAGAGCAACCGCTCTCGGCAATCCACGGGGAGGACATCGCCGTGTGGGTGGCCCGGCTTCAGAAGCCGCAGGACGAGGGCGGATCGAACCTCGGGGCCTCACAGACCAGGCACACGCACGTCGTGCTGTCGATGGTGCTCGGCTGGTGCGTGCCCCGGCGCATCCCCTACAACCCGGCCAAGGGTGTTCCGCTGCCCAAGCCCTCCGAGGCCGAACACGTCTACCTCGACCACGTCCAGGTGGAGACTCTGGCCAACGCCGCTGGCGGGCTGCGCACCCAGTACGGGCAGATCGTCTCAAGCGCTCCGGTCAACCGTGCGCTGATCCTGCTGTTGGCCTACACGGGTCTGCGGTTCAACGAGGCTGCTGCCCCTGCGGGTGGGGCGCGTGGACCTGGAGCGGCGTCGGGTGCGGGTGGTGGTGGCCTTCGCTGAAGTGGAGGGTGAACTCATCGAACAGACCCCGAAGTCGGGCAAGCCCCGCACGGTGCCCGTCCCTCCCTCTCTGGTGCCCGAACTACGGCCGCTCCTGGAAGGGCGCGACCCTGACGAACTGGTGTTCACGACTCGTCGGGGTGCGCCGCTGCGCATTCGTAACTGGCGTTACCGGGAGTTCGGCAACGCGGTGAAGGCGGACGGTCTGGCGGGCATGGGGCTCACTCCGCACAAACTCCGGCACACAGCCGCCTCGCTCGCCATCGCCTCCGGGGCGGACGTGAAGGTGGTGCAGTCGATGCTCGGGCACGCCACGGCCACGATGACCCTGGACCGGTACGGGCACCTGTTCCCGGACCGCCTGGACGAGGTCGCCGAAGCAATGGACGTCGCTCGCCTCGCCGCGCTGGCCGCGTGATCCCCCTCCTCGACCGATCCAACGGGGACGACCCCGGATACACCGAAGGCCGGTGGCCTGTGGACCGTGTGCACTGAATGTGCACCGGCCCGGGCCCACCGGCCTTCGCCGTGTTCCGTGGAAGCCTCCCACCTGGGCAAACTTCCGGATTCTGCGGAGGGTATGGGATTTGAACCCATGAAGCCCCGTCAAGGACTTGGTGCTTTTCAAGAGCACTGCACTCGGCCGCTATGCGAACCCTCCCGGGGAGAGGAGCCCTCTCCGCCAGACATGGTAGCCCACGGCGGGGACGGGTTCGCGGGAGTATTCGGGGTCGGCCGGGGGTGGCGCACCGGGGTTACTCGTGAGTAACCTTGGGGGTATGCAGAAAATGGACGCCGAGACGGCGGAGATGGTCAAGTCCGGGTTCCTGGCCTCGGTTCCCTTCGCGCGCACGCTGGGTGTGACCTTCACCGACCTGGACCACGGGCGCGCCGTCATGCGGCTGCCCGACAACGCCGACCACCACAACCACGTGGGCGGCCCGCACGCGGGCGCCATGTTCACTCTGGCCGAGTCGGCCTCGGGAGCCATCGTGATCGGCACCTTCGGGGACCAGCTGGAGCGCGCCGTACCGCTGGCGGTCAGCGCCGAGATCAACTACCTCAAGCTCGCCATGGGCGACGTGACCGCCGAGGCTGCGCTGGGCCGGTCGCGGGAGGACGTCGTCGCCGAGCTGGACGAGGGCAGGCGCCCCGAGTTCCCGGTGGAGATCGAGCTGCGCACCGACGACGGCACCGTGACGGGCCGGATGACCGTGCTGTGGACCCTGCGCCCCAACCGCGGGTAGCCGTCGACTGTCGGTGCCCCTGGGTACGTTGACCGCAGACAACGACCGGGAGGCGCAGTGAGACTACGTGTGGACCGCGACGCGTTCGCGGAGGCGGTCGCCTGGACCGCCAGGGCCCTGCCGACGCGGCACGCGGTCCCCGTGCTCGCCGGGATGCGCCTGGAGGTCTCTCCGGACGGGAACGCCCTGCGTCTGTCCGGCTTCGACTACGAGATCTCCACCCGGGCCTCGGTGGAGGTCCTCTCGGAGGAGCCGGGGGCCGTGCTGGTACCCGGCAGGCTGTTGGCGGAGATCGTCAACAACCTGCCCTCGGGCACCGTGCGCATCGAGACCGACGGCCCCAGGGTGCTCGTCAGCGCCGGTGCCGCCAGGTTCACCCTGATCACCATGCCGCTGGAGGACTACCCCAGCCTGCCCGGGATGCCCGAGCGGATCGGCTCCGTGTCCGCGGACGCGTTCACGGCGGCGGTGCGCCAGGTGACCCCGGCGGCGAGCCGGGACGACACCCTCCCGATGCTCACCGGCGCCTACCTGGACTTCACCGGCGACCGGTTGAGCGTGGTCGCCACGGACCGCTACCGCATCGCGGTCCGCGAACTCCGGTGGAAGCCGGAGGACGCGGGGATCGACGCCGACGCCCTGGTGCCCGCGCGCACCCTGGCCAACACGGTGCGGGGCCTGATCAACCAGAGCGACGTGGACGTCGCCCTCGGGGGCGAGGGCATGATCGGGTTCGAGAACGGCGAGCGCAGGACCACCACCCGGCTGATCGACAGCGACTTCGTCAAGTACGCCTCCTGGTTCCCGACGGAGTTCTCGGCACGGGCCGAGGTACCGGTGGCACCGCTGCTGGAGGCGGTCAAGAGGGTCGCGTTGGTGGCTGACCGAAACACGCCACTCCGGCTCGCCTTCACGGAGGGTGAGGTCGTGTTGGAGGCCGGTTCCGGGGACGACGCCCAGGCCGTGGAGGCCCTGGAGGTCGGCTACGAGGGGGACCCGATCCGGCTCGCGTTCCGGCCCGACTACCTGGCGGACGGGCTCAACGGGGTGGAGACCGACACCGCTCACCTGAACTTCACCGAACCGGTGAAACCCGCGGTGTTCACGGATGCGGCAGAGGAACCCTCGTTCCGCTACCTCGTTCAACCCCTTCGGGTTAGTTGACCAGGTGTTTTGCTGTTCTTGGGAAAGTTCTCCACAGGTTATCCACAGGCTGCTTCCCCAGCCTGTGGATAACCCCGGGTGATCGGCCCCCTCGGGGGCTCGAACGGCCTCTCGAATCGGCTCGAATTTCCTGTGTGACATGGGAAAACGGAGCGCCTGTGGATTTCCTGCACAGCCTGTGGACAACTCGGGGTGAGGGGCTATTCGCCCTCGGCCAGAGTGGACGTCCGTCCGCTGGTCACCGGGGTGTCCAGACCCAGCTCCGCCTGGCGCCCACGGCGGTATCCCGCCCGGTACCCGGCCGCGCTGTGGGTCCGCTCGGGGCGGTGTTTGCGCAACTGTGGGAATTGCTTGTGGAACTCTTCGTTCACCCGGTTCGGGTCGTCCCGTAGAACCAACTCCGCACCGCGCGCCGAACCGTTCTCACCGTTACCCTCTGTGACGCCAGTCTCTGCGTCATGAGCGGCCATTTCCTGGAGTCGCGCCCGGAACTCCCGAATGCGTTCGGCCACGGCCTGACCGTAGGCACGCACGAACGACCGGTAGTAGCGCTTGCGTTCGGTCTCCAGTTCGGAGCGGGTGTAGTTGCGCAGTTCCCGGATGTCGGCCACGTGGGACGAACTCATGAACCTGGCCGAGGCCTCCATCTGCATGGAGATCGACGGCATCAGCATCCGCAGCGCGTCCAGCGCGCTGACCGTTCCCACCAGGATGATGGTCCGGTCGGTGTTCTCGGAGTTGTTCCCGCGCACCGCGGACTGGCATCCGTACGCGGCGGCGATGTCGGCCAGGGCTCTGACCCTGGCCTTGCCGTGGCCACCCACTCCCGGGACGGTGTAGTCCATGCGGCTGATCGCGTCCGGTTCCTCGCCCCTCTCGGCGCGGGCCTCGGCCTCGGCGATCGCGTGGCGGGTCATCAGCTCGGCGGCCTTGGCGGTGAACGCCTGGCTCTCGGCATCAGTGACCGCGGGGTCCTCCGCCATGCGAAGGAGCCCGCGGACCCGCTCGACCATCTTCTGACGAGCAGCTTCAGTCATCGGCGCCGGTTGTCTCCCGTAGGTGAGGTGTGGTCCATCCGCTCCTTGGCGGAAAACATCGAGCCTAGGCCCTTCTGTTCCCCTCCACCATCACGGTGGCGCCCGATCACCCCTACTTCTTGTCGCCGGCGACCATGGCCACGACGCCGATGATGAGCCACAGGGCAAGGCCCACACCGAGACCGGCCCAGAGGCCGCCGAACAGACCGCCGATGATGGCGAAGTCAGTGATCACGGACACGACGTAGCTCACCACGGCGGTGGCGCCACCGCCGAGGATGGCCGGGGCGCTCGCGTAGCGGAACGGGTAGGCGGCGGCCCAGCGGCGGCCACGGCGGTCGCCCTTCTTGCTCAGCACGCCGCCGACCCCGCCGATCAGGGCGAAGAAGAAGATGCCGGTGGTCACGGCGGCCGGGATGCCGGCCAGGCCGAAGTTGGCGAGGAAGGAGAGGGCACCGGCCACGGTGCCGCCGACGACGGACGCCCCCCAAGGCCAGATCATCGTCGCCGAGGCGACGGGAGTGAATGCGTTACCGCGCTCCAGCGTCATGTTCACAGCTCCAGTCGAATCGCGTGGCGCCCACTCGTCGCAGGGCCGTCCCCCTCAGCATGCGGGGCCAGGGGCGGTCCGCACATCAGGGCCCGTCCCTGACTTACCCCCGAGGCGGTGATCTGGCACCTGGCACGCGGAGGAAAGCCGACACGAATCATCCCAGAACGGTGGGGGCCGCCGCCTCTGGTGGGTCCAACGATCGGCGGGGCCCGAAAGTGCCCGTCCCGCGGGGATCGTGGCCGCCGCCGTGAGGGACGGCCACCGGACTACGCCGACGCCGCGCGCAGGTCGGCGCTCAGGTGCGGCCAGGCGGTGCGGAAGGCGGGCAGCAGGGGGAGTTCCTCGGCGGCGTCCACCGAGACCCACCGGATCTCCTTGCTCTCCGAGTTCCCCGGACGGAACGGGGTCAGGGTCGGCACGCGCAGCAGGAACGTGTCGTAGCGCCACACGGCCAGGTCCTGCTCGTGGCGGCCCAGGACCGTGTAGTCCCCGAGGTCTCCCGCGACCTCCTCGCGGAACTCCCGCACGGCCGCCTCCAGCGGGGTCTCGTCCCGGTTGCGCGCCCCGCCGGGGATGCCCCAGGTGCCGCCCATGTGCGTCCAGCCCGCACGGTGCTGGAGCAGGACGTGACCGGAACCGGTCACGTCGGTGGCGTACAACAGCAGCCCGGCGGCGCCGTACCGGCCCCACCTGCGGGATCCGTCGGCCAGGTCGACCCAGC
The DNA here is from genome assembly GCF_056173345.1 of Nocardiopsis sp. iso_237. Classification (NCBI taxonomy): domain Bacteria; kingdom Bacillati; phylum Actinomycetota; class Actinomycetes; order Streptosporangiales; family Nocardiopsidaceae; genus Nocardiopsis; species Nocardiopsis sp. iso_237. The sequence continues at coordinate 107,543 of NZ_CM149669.1, forward strand.
CGTTTCCGTCGCCCTCCTGCATCAAGCCCCTCCAACCAGAGCCGTTCCTCGTGTCCCGCGATCAGGGGGTTCCCCGGTCCGCGTGCCGTGGACCACGGGAATCCACGGAGACCGTTCCCGCTCACCTCTTGAACCTATGGCCCGCACGACCTCTTCCGCAGCCTCTCTGCCCGTGTACGCCCTCGGCCTCGTCCGAAGCCACGGGATCCCCTGCTGTGCGCCTACACGGCGGAGATGCTCACCCACACGCTGCTCATGCGCGGGCTGGTGGCGCTCACCGACGTCAACCCCACCCTTTCCCTCGCTGGGCTCGGTCTCACCCTCCTCGTCACCCTGATCACCTTCGTCGTCATGTTCCAGCTGCTCAGGCCGGGACTGCCGTTGACCGACGCCGAACTCTGCGCCGAGGTCGTCCGGCACCGTCGGAACGGGTTCGCCGAGAGCGAGCGCGAGGTGGTCGACGGGTGGCGCTGGCCATCCTCCCCTTCCTGCTCTTCTACGGGGCCTGGGGGCTGGTCGGGGAACAGTACGACACCTACAGCGTCAGTCTGCTCAACACCGGCGGCCGGGGCGGGCGGGACCGGTGCCCGTGGGGCTCCCTGGGGCGGCCCTGGGGGGTGCGGGAGGCCGACCTGGGTTGTCCTGGGCCGGGCTGGGGCGGGAACGGCCTCTGCGGGCCCTGTGGCTGGGGAGGTCCCTGGGTTCGGCCCGGGGGAGGACCGGCGGGACCGGCCGGGGGCCGTCCGGGGTAACCGTAGGGGGTGTCCGGGCGCAGGTCAGGACGGAGAGGGTGCGGTTCACCGTCCGCCGCCCTCCAGGGGGACGGTGACCGCGCCCGCGAGCTCCTTGCCGGTGGGCCACAGGACGCCCCGCCGCCGCGGGCGTCCAGTCTCTCGGCCTCGTGGTTCCGGGGGAGGGGGACCGACGGGGAACGTCGGTTTCGAGGACATGGTGCACCACGAGGCGCGACTGTAGGCCCAACCGGGTCGATCCCCCCGGAACCGCCCTTGGGTCCGCCCGGACCTGGCCAGAAGAGGACACCGCGGGTTCGCCCAGCGCAGGACGGGTTTCGGTGCCCGGTTCGCCGGCGGGGGCGGGGGTTCGGGTGGAGAGGAGGGGCCGGACACGTTCGCCTGGGCTCGTGCGGGGTAGGAGGGGTGACCGTGTTCCGAGGTGTCGGACGTTCCTCCGCGGCCGTATTTTTTCTCCGAAAGCGTGGGACCTCCACTTCCGGGTCCTCTTCGTGAGAACGCGGGAAAGTCGTGGTTCGTGTTCGGTCCGTGACGGGGAGAAGAGGTGGGGGGACCGGGGAAAGCCCCTGCGGCACGGGAAGTGAACAACGGGTAGTGCCGTTGTGACCTTGGGTTTTTCCGCTCGGACTGAAAGCCGGTTGAAAGCGGAGCGGAAGAGGACCTCTCTAGCGTGAAGCGTGTTCGTCGGATCGGTAGCTGCGTGAGGACGGCTCGCAGCTCCCAGTGGTCCGACGGCTGTCGGACACATGCCATCCGTGGCGTAGCTGAGGCGGAAGCGCCACGGATGGCGGATCCGCCGGAAGGCGGTGGCCCATGATGCTTCGTAGACGACGTAGGGCGACGTTGCGGCTCTACACGAGTGCAGTGCGCAAAGGAGTACGAGTGCCGAAGATGCTGACGGTTGACGAGCAGTTCGACGCGATCGTCTCCGGAGTGGAGCCGGAAGCCAGGTTCGATCCCTACCAGGAGCCCACTCCGAAGGAGAGTGTCCCCGCCGAGCGCGAGGACAAGCCGGAGGACAAGAAGAAGGAAGACAAGTAGACGCGCGTCTTTGAGGAGCCGCCGCTCCGAGTGCTGGTGAAGAGGGGGGCACTCGGCGGGGACGGACTCAGACGCATTCCGAATTCCACAAGGTGGCCTTGCTAGGGTTGCTCCTTGTGGAATTCGGCGTGCTTGGTCCCATTGCCGCGTGGTCCGAGGGACGACCCCTTCCGGTCGGTGGACCACGCCAGCGTTGTGTTCTGGGGGCGCTCCTGGTGTACGCCGGTCGGGAGGTCACCTTCGACCAGCTGATCCACTACCTCTGGAGCGACGACCCCCCGCGCACGGCGCGCTCGGTCATCCAGGTCCAGGTCTCCCACCTGCGCCGGGCGTTCCCCGGGATGATCAGCACCACCTCCGGCGGATACCTCGCCGACGTCGACCCCGGCCGGGTCGACCTGCACCGGTTCCGGCGACTGCGCGACGGCGCCGACCCCGCCGATCCGGAGACCGCCCTCGCGCGGCTCTCCGAGGCGCTGGAGTGCTGGCGCGGGGTCCCGTTCTCCGGGGTCGGGTCCGAACACCTCTACTACTCGGTGGTGTCCCCGCTCCTGGAGGAGCGCTGGGCCGCCGTGGCCGACTGGGCCTCCTACGCGCTCTCACTGGGCCGCGCGAACGAGGTGGTCTCCTACCTCACGCCGATCGTCCGGCAGGAGCCGCTCCGGGAACGGCTGCACCACCACTTCGTCACCGCCCTCTGGCACAGCGGCGAACGCGCGGCGGCGCTCTCCGCCTACGAGGAGATCCGATCACGTCTGGCGGACGAGCTGGGCGTCGACCCCGACCCCGACCTCACCGCGCTGCACACCCAGATACTGCGCGCGGACACCTCCGAGCAGACCCCGGCCAAGGGGCTGTCCTCGCCCTTCCCCGTGGTCAAGGACCACTTCGTCGTCCGGAACGACCTCCCCCGGGACATCCCGGACTTCGCCGGGCGGCGGGAGACCCTGGAGCACCTGGTCGGTGTGGGCACCTCCGAGGACGACCGGGCCCGGGTCTGCGTGATCTCGGGCAGCGGCGGCTCCGGGAAGACCACGCTCGCCGTCCGCGCGGGGCACGAACTGGTACACCACTTCCCGGACGGGCAGCTGTTCATCGACCTGTACGGGTACACGGCCGAGAAGAAGCCCCTGGACGAGGGGGCGGCACTGGGCGCCCTCCTGCGCGCGGTCGGGGTGCCCTTCGAGGAACTTCCCGACTCGGTGGACGAGCGGTCCGCCCTCTGGCGGGCCACCCTCCGGGGCAGGCGTCTGCTCGTGGTCCTGGACAACGCGGTCAGCTACGCGCAGGTCAACCCGATCCTGCCCTCCGCCGAGGGCACGCTCACCCTGATCACCACCCGGAACGACCTGGCCGGGCTCAGCGGTACGGACTACGTCTCCCTCAGCATGCTGGGGGAGGAGTCGGCGCTGGAACTCCTCGGCAGGGTCCTGGGGGAGGACAGGGTCGTCCGGGAGCGGGACCAGGCCCTCAGGGTGGTGCGGATCTGCGGCGGCCTCCCCCTGGCGCTGCGCGTGGTCGCCGGGCGCATGCTCAGCAGACCGAAGTGGACCTTCGGCCACGTCGAGCGCCGGTTGAGCGAGCAGAGCCGCCGCTTCCGCGAGCTCCAGATGGACGGGCAGAACGTCGAGGCGGCGATCGACCTCTCCTACCAGAGCCTCAACGGCGAACAGCGGCGCGCCTTCCTCCTGCTCGGGGTGCTGATCGGGACCACCGTGGACCTCCACGGGGCGGCGGCGCTGCTGGACATGGACCCCGAGGACGCGGACGACCTCCTCCAGGGGCTCGTGGGTGTCTGCCTGCTGGAGGAACCGGACGGAGACGTGTACCGCCTGCACGACCTCATCGGTGACTTCTCGCGCTACCGGGGTTCGTCCGACCTGGAGCCGACGGAGGCCGAGGGGGCCAGGGCACGGCTGGCCCGGCAGTACATGCACGTCTCGCAGCGCGCGGCGGACCTGTTGGGCCCCCGCGCGCACGGCAGCCCGGACGAGGCGGGGGGCTCGCGGTACCGGGCCGAACTCCTCGACCGGGCCGAGGCGGAGGCCTGGTTCGACCGCCACCAGGACAACGTCGCCGACGTCATCGACTTCTACAGCGACGGGGAGAGCGTCGAGGAGGCGTGGCGGATGGCCGACGCGGTGTGGAGGTTCTACGCCCAGCGCGGCAAGATGGGCCTCCTGCTCACCTCGCAGGAGAAGGCCCTGCGCGCCAGCGAGCGGCGCGGCAGCCAGCGGGGCCGCGCGGTCACCCTCATCGGCATGGGGATCGCGCACTGCCTCTCCGGGAGGTTCGACAGCTCGCTCTCCTACCTCCAGGAGGCCCTCCGTCTCCTGGAGGAGCTGGGCGACGAACGCGGGATCATCCGCGCCCTGGCCAACCTCAGCATGGTCCACGAGCGCACGGGGCGGTTCCAGGAGTGCTCCGAATGCATCGAGAGGGTCATCTCCTTCGCGGTGTCCCAGGGGGACAAGCAGCTGGAGGTGATGCAGCGGGCCAACCTGGCGGTGCTGTACATGAACCTCGGGCGGTACCAGGAGGCCCTGGTCCTCAGCGAGGGGGTCCTGGCCCTGGGCGCGGACGAGAGCCTGGACAACAGCCGGAACCAGGCGGCGCTCATCGTCGGTGAGGCCCGGACGGCCCTCGGGGACCTGGAGGGCGCCTACGAGGCCCTGCGGGTCGCCGTCGCGTTGTGCGAGGGCAAGAGCACGAAGGAGATGTACGCCCACAACTCCCTGGGGGTCGCCTACAGGGCGGGCGGGAGGTTCGACGAGGCCGTCGCGGAACACCGGACGGCGCTCGATCTGGCGGACCGGAGCGGCAACCGCAGCGCGGACGCGGAGGTCCTGACGGACCTCGGGACGACCTACTCCGCCGCCGGTCGGCACGCGGAGGCCGCACGGACCCTGGAGAAGGCTCTCGCCATGGCGCACGAGCGGGGCGAGCGGTACGCCGCGGCCAGGGCCTCGCTGGCGCTCGGCGGGCTGCCCGCGCCGGTGGTGGACGCCGAGCGCGCTCGGGGCCTGCTCACCGACGCGCTCCGGACCTTCGAGGAACAGGGCCTGCCCGAGGCCGACCGGGCCCGGGAAGCGCTCAAGGACCTCTGAACCCCTCCCCGGCGGCCACCCCTCAGCGCTTCGACGACTTCGACGGCTTCCAACCGCCGTTCTTGCGCATCGACCTCAGGTACAGCGTCGACGGCAGTCTCCGGACGCCCTTCGGAAGGCACGGGTACACCGTGCGGGTGAGGCGCATCAGGCGGTCGAAGCGGCGCTGACGAGCCTCGGACCAGGGAATCCCGTACTGGCTCCGCAGCTCCGGATCCAGCAGGCCGCCGCTGAGGAACCGTTGCGTGAGGGTGAACGGCCACAGCAGCCGGTTGTCGGGTCGGAACAGCGACCGGGACAGACCGACGGCGTGCGGGCCGACCTCCAGACGGGCACAGGCGTTTTCCCAGTAGTCTGAGAACTCCTCGGTGCTTTGGGGCCACCGCTCCTGGGGTAGGCCGAGGGCGGTGGCGTACACCGAGGTCTCACGAAGGAACTCGGCTCGTTCCTCCTCGGTCAGGTCGGCCACGGTCAGCTCATACAGACGCACCGCGCTGTGGTACAGCGTCGCGCCGACCCACAGCAGCAGTTCGGGGTCGAGGGCGTCGTAGCCCGGCCCCCGGACCCTGCGGTGCATGGCGCGCACGATGGCCTGTACGCGTTCGCGCTCCTCCGGGGTGCCCAGGGCGGTTCCGTAGACGTAGTACATCGTGCCGCGCAGCCGGTCGAGAGGGCGCTTGGCGAACTCGCTGTGCTCGGCCACGCCTCTGGCGACGCTCGGGTGGGCGATCTGGAGCAGGATCGCGTAGCTGGCCCCGGCCAGGATGCTGGCCTCGGTGTTGAGCCGCCGGAGAACCGGCGGGGCGTGGGATAGGTCCATGCCTGGATCGTAGGGCAGCGCCCAGCTTCGTCGCAGGTGACGCGCCCACCCTGGTTTATGGGGCTTCCTCCGCGTTCGTCTGTCCGGGTTTCCCGGCCGCCCCTGCGCACTCCGAGGACGCGTCCGGGGAGGCGCACGGCACCTCTCCGGAGCCGGGCCCGCCCACGGCCCGGGCCAGGTCCCGGACCAGCCCGACGCGCTCCAGTGCGTCGGTGCCGTCGACGAACTGGTCGACGGATCCCACTGGCGGCCGACCCGCGAGAGCGGGGTCCCCGACCCTCGCGAGCAGGGCCCCGGAGTAGCGCGCGGCGTCCAGGACCGGGTACGGGCGCGCGTGGAAGGGGCGGGGCTCGGGGGACAGTTCCTCAGCCAACCCGGTCCGGTTCTGCCAGACCGCGACCAGCCGGTAGGCCTCGGCCAGGTCGTGCTGGGGGTCGGGCGCGGCGAGCACCCGGCGCAGGACCGGACCCACCTCGGCCGCCTCGGGGAGCGCCGAGAAGGCGGACCCCAGCCACTTGGAGTAGGGCGGGTAGCGGCGGGCCAGCAGCAGGCACAGGCGCATGAGGTCGCGGACCAGGCGCGCGGCGACCACCCGTGCGCCGAGTTCGTCACCGGCCTCCGCACAGCGTCCCACGAACGGCTCCTCCTGGGCGATCCGTGACCACTGACAGGCCAGCACGTACCGCCAGACGTCGGTCGGGTACCAGCGCAGGGACCGGCGCGCGGCGGTGAGCGCCCCGACGCCGTCGTGGAAGACCGCGCCGCCGACCGCCCCCGCCAGCCGCTGGGTGGGGGTCGCCAGCCAGTCGGCGGTGGTCACTCCGGTGCTCGGGTCGAACCCCAGCCACTCGGTGAACCAGGTGCCGGGTTCGACCACGTCCACCAGGTGGCGCCCGCCGGGGCCGTCGGTGAGCTGGTGCACGCCGGGGTCGCCGGGCGCCGCCTCGTACCGTGTGGGCCAGCCGCGTACCCGCCGGGGCAGCCCCTCCTCCAGGAGCGCCCGGACGTGTTCGTGGTCGCCGGGGAGGAAGAGCTGGAGGCGCGGTCCCCAGTCGTGGTCGGTGGAGCGCGGGGTGTCCAGTCCCAGCACCTCGGATCCCGCCCCCACGCGGGCCGCCGCGTGGGGGATCCCGTTCAGGAGGGGCGCGACCCCCTCCTCGTACAGGGCGCGCGACAGCTCAAGCCCGGGCAGGAAGGTCCGACCTGAGGGGTGCGCGGGAGGTGCCCCGTGTTCCGTCCGGGACGGGGGAAGCGGGGGTTCCTGGGGGACCTGAGAGTCCTGGGGGATCGGTGGCTGTGACCCGGCCCGTGGTTCCTGCGGTACCGAGGGGCGTGACCCGGCCCGGGACACCTGGGGGTCTGGCAGCCGTGATCCGGCCTCGGACACCTGGGACTCCTGCGACTCCCGAGGTGGTCGTGATCCGGCCTGGGACACCCGGGACCTCTGCGATTCCTGGGGGACTGGCAGTCGTGATCCGGCCTGGGACCTCTGCGATTCCCGGGGTGGACGTGGTGGGTGTGCCTGGGTCATCCGTGATCCGATTCCTGGTGTGCCGACGGGCGTGACCGGGTCTGGGACTCCTGCGATTCCTGGGGGTCTGGCAGTCGTGATCCGGCCTGGGACTCCTGCGATTCCCGGGGTGGACGTGGTGGGTGTGCCTGCTGGGTCATCCGTGATCACTCCGCCCTTGGCCGCGCGGGGGCGCCCCGCATCCCGGCGCACGGTCGGCCGTCGGTGACGCGGGCCCCTCCGTTCCGGGTCCGTTCTGTCACCCGCAACGGGGCCCTGTCCACGGCTTTTCCGACGTCCGCCCCCTACCGTTCACGCGCAGGAGGGGAAGGGGATTGTCACCTTCTGGTGAGGTCTGGTGGAACGTCGGCGGGTTCGACCTCTTGGTCCAGTCCCGGAGTGGCAGACCGGATGCGGGAACCGATCGGCATCGGGCCTGTTCGGGGTGCCCTCCTGGGCACCCGCCCCACCAGTACCAGTGCCCGAGGCCCCGCCACTGGGCCGTTCCACTGGTACGGGTGTCACTCCACACCCATGGGTAACAGGGATCTTGACGACGGGTGACAACCTCTTTACCGTCCTCGGTACTGGGTGGACGGAGGTTCCCGACCCCACGGGAACATCCCCGGGCAACCCCCGCCCGGGCTCACGGATAACCGGCCGTGAGTGCGTTCCACCCGCCCTGGTCCGGCAACGGTCCGGGTCACCCCGCTACGGCCCCCCAGGGTCGTGACCCAGAAGAAGGGCTCCCTCATGAGTATCAGCAGCAAGCTCCGCTCCACCGCGGCCGTCGGCGCCGCCACCGCGCTGGCCTTCACGTTGATGCCCGCGGGCACCGCCAGCGCCCACGGCTACATCAACAACCCGCCCAGCCGCCAGGCCCAGTGCGCCGCCGGGACGGTCTCCTGCGGGCCGATCCAGTACGAGCCGCAGAGCGTCGAGGGCCCCAAGGGTCTGATGAGCTGTTCCGGAGGCAACGCCGCCTTCTCCGAGCTGGACGACAACAACCACGGCTGGGAGGTCACCCCGGTCGGCAACTCCGTCACCTTCGACTGGACGATCACCGCCCGTCACTCCACCAGCACGTGGGAATACTTCATCGACGGTCAGCAGATCGAGAGCATCGACGACGGTGGCGCGCAGCCGCCGGCGAACTTCTCCCACACCATCGACCTCTCCGGCTACAGCGGTGAGCAGACGGTGCTGGCCCGCTGGAACGTGGCCGACACCCCGATGGCCTTCTACGTCTGCGTCGACCTCAACGTCGGCGCCGCGTAGACACCCGGAGGCTCCCCCCTCCCTACGCCGTGACGCCCAACCCCCCGGGCGTCGCGGCGCGCGCCCCGGACCGGCCCAGTGCCGGTCCGGGGCGTTCCCGTTCGCGGGCCCACCGTGTTCCGGATGGCCGGAGTGGGCCGTTTTCCGCCTGGACGGTGCTCGTGCCCGGTTTCGTCGGGGGCGCCGTGAGAACATTCGACGGGTCAGGACTCACGTACTCGTGGATGGACCCTCGCATGGGACACCCCTTCCCGCCGCCTCCCGGACACCCGGGCCACCACGGGCAGCCCCCGTTCGGCCACCAGGGCCCGCCGGGTCAGCCGCCGTACCAACCGCCGCACCCCCAGGGCCCGCCCGGGTACTCCGGAGCCCCGGGACCGAACCCGCCCCCGCCCGGGCCGCCGCCCGGCCACCCGCCCCAGGGCGCCCCCGGCCAGCCCTCTGGACGCCGTCCCCGTACCGCGCTCACAGTGGCCCTCTCCGCCGCCGTCACCCTGGCGGTCGCCGGTTCCCTCACCTGGGTGGTCTCCTCCGCCTACGGTTCCTCCACCGGCCCCGCGCGTGGCCTGCCGACCGGCGACCCCTGCGCGGCCGTCGGTGAGCAGACCCTCGCGGACATGAACGGCGAGGTCAGGGCCTGGAACTCCTCCGTCTACGCCAACAGCTGCTCTTGGTGGGTGTCCCTGGCGGGGGAGGACGAGGTGCTCCTCTCCCTGGTCCGGTACGTGCCGCTCTCCGCGGCGGACGCCGAGCTGAGCGAGGAGCGCGGACCGGACACGGAGGCCCTGCCCACGACCTCCGAGGAGCTCTTCTCGACGCGGGTCGAGGACGCCGCCGAGGTCGGGTTCACGGTCCCGGGGATCGAGGTCGTGGAGACACGGGACCGTCCGCTCAGCCACGGTGACGAGGGCACACTCGTCGTCACCGACATCGACTACGGGTCCGGTGAGCCCTACAACCAGAAGGTGACGCTCGTCGTCCGCGAGGGGGACCTGGTCACCGATGTCTCCTTCAGGGTGTTCCCCGCCACCGGGGAGATCGACCTGAACACGGCCGAGGACCTCCTCGACGGAATGGCCGCCGACGTCTTCGGGTGACCCCTTCCGCGCAGCGCCCGGACGTCGTACAGAACCAGGAGCACAGCCGTGTACAACGGTCCCCCTCAGCAGTTTCCCCACCAGCCCCACCAGCCGCACCAGCCGCACCAGCCCCACCAGCCGCACGGCCCGGGCGCCCCGGTCCCCGGCCAGGTCCCCCCGCCCGTTCCCGGGCCCGACCCCGCCCGCCGTCGGGGCGGCACCGGACGCACCGTCGCGGTCACCGTGGCGGCGACGCTCGCCGTCTACGCCCTCGTGGTCGGAGGCGCCTGGGCGCTGACGTCCTCGTCGGGCGGGTCCGTCGCGGGCCCGGAGTTCGACGGTCTGCCCACCGACCCGTGCTCGGTTCCCGCGGGTTCCGAACTCCGCGGTGTCGGCGCCGTCCTCCCGTCCTCGACGTTCCTGGCCACGAGCTCCGAATGCCGGTGGAGCGCCGAGTTCTCGGACGGGACTCGGGGAGCGTTCTCCGTCGTCTACCGCTTCCCCGTCAACGCTGACGGCGATCCGGAGCGGGACGCCGCCAGGGCGGCGGAGACGTACGAGGAGGAGCGGGCCGGGGTCGTCGACGGCGACGCCCCCGACTACCGGACGATCGAGGTCCTGGAGTCGCGCACCCTCGACCTCGGTGACGAGTCGCTGGTGTCGCACTACCTGGAGGGCAGTGACGAACCGACCAGCATCGCCAAGGTGCTCGTGCGCAAGGGGGACCTCCTGATCGAGGTCGCCGCCCAGGAGCACTGGGAGAAGAAGACCGGCGGGGCCGACTTCACCGGCGACGAGGAGACCCTCGTGGCCGTCGCGGAACGCGCCGTGGCCCACATGGGATGACCTCGGGCGGTCCTACCCGGCCGCCACCGTCGTCACAGGACGCACGCGCTGCCCGGTGCCCGCCCCGATCTCCGGGCGGCGGTCCACGCAGCGCGTGCGGTCCTCGAACGCCTTCGCGTGGCGCAGCAGCTCCACGTCCCGGTAGTGGTCCACGGAGAGCTGGAAGCCCACGGGCAGCCCCGACGCGGTGTACCCGGCCGGGAGCGCCAGGACGGGGAGCCCCGTCGCGGAGAGCGCGTAGGCCGAGCGCATCCAGTCCAGGTACCCGGAGCTCTCCACGCCGTCGACCGACGCCGGGTAGCGCAGCCGGGCGTCGAAGGGCAGCACCTGCGCGGCGGGGCTGACCAGGAGGTCGTGGCGTGCGTGGAAGGTGCGGAGGGCGGCGGCCAGCCGGGTCCGCGCGGCGGCCGCGCCCACGACCTCGCTGGCGCTCAGCGCCCACCCGGCCTCCACGTTCCCGACCACCTCGGGTTTGACCAGCTCCCGGTGCTCGCGCACCAGCGGTCCCAGCGCGGCGGCGAAGTCGAGGGCGCGGGTGGTCCGGAACACCTCCTCCGCGTCGGTGAGGTCCGGGGCGGCCTCCTCCACGATCGCCCCGGCCTCCTCGAAGACGTGCAGCCGACCCTCCAGGACCTCCAGGACCTCGGGTTCCACGGGGAGCCCGAGCCCGAGGTCCGGACTCCAGGCCACCCGCACCCCGCGCAGGTCACCGAGGAGCGGGCCGGTGAAGTCGGCCCCGGTGACCGGGGCCGGGGGCTGGACCCTCGGTGAGGGGCCGGCGACGGCGGACATGAACAGGGCGACGTCGGACACCTCGCGCGCCATCGGCCCGGTGCGGGTCAGCCACGCCCAGTCGTCGCCCTCCGGTGGCGTGGGGATCACCCCGTAGGACGGCCGGAACCCCACCACACCGCAGAACGACGCCGGGATGCGCAGCGATCCGCCCATGTCCGACCCCTCTCCCAGGGGCTGGATCCCGCTGGCGACCGCCGCGGCCAGGCCGCCGGACGAGCCGCCCGCGCTGAGCCGGGGGGCGTACGGGTTGGTGGTCGTGCCGAAGACGTCGTTGAACGTGTGCGACCCGGCGCCGAACTCCGGGACGTTGCTCTTCCCCGTGGAGACGACCCCCGCGCCCCGCAGCCGGGCGATGATCGCGTCGTCCTCGACGGGTACGTGGTGCGCGAGGATCCGGGAGCCGCTGGTGGAGCGCGTCCCGGCCACGGCGTGGGTGTCCTTGTGGGTCATGGGCAGCCCGTGCAGTGGGGGAAGGGCGGCCCCGGACACGGTGCGCCGGTCAGCGGCCTCGGCGGCGGCCCGGGCCCGCTCCGGTTCGAGGGTGACCACGGCGTTGACCTCCGGGTTCACCTCCTCGATCCGTTCGAGGTGGGCGTCGAGGGCCTCCCGCGCGGAGACCTCACGGCGTCGGATCGCCGCCACCAGGGCGGTCGCGGACATCAGCTGGATCTCGTTCATGGTGCCGCCAGTCTCCGCCGGGACCGCGCGTTCCGGAACCTCCCCTCGGTGGATTCGCCCCGGTTTTTCGGGAAACGACCCACAGGGGTTCCCTCCCGCTCCCGACCGCGAAGGAAGGCCGTATGACCAGCCCGACCGACACCGTCCTGTCCGACCTCGACACCGGGCGCGCGCACCGGATCTACCGGCACCTGCACGCCCACCCCGAGCTCTCCATGCGGGAGTACGCCACGGCCGACTTCGTCGCCGCCGAGCTGGACGACCTCGGGATCGAGAACCACCGCTGCGGCGGCACCGGCGTGGTCGGCGTCATCCGCAACGGCGAGGGGCCGGTGGTCGCCTTCCGGGCCGACACGGACGGTCTGCCCATCGCCGAGGACACCGGCCTGGAGTTCGCGAGCACGGCCACCGGGACGCTGGAGGACGGCACCGCGGTGCCGGTCATGCACGGTTGCGGACACGACACCCACGTCACGTCGCTGCTCACCGCCGCCCGCGCGCTGACGTCCCACCCGGACGCCTGGTCCGGGACCCTCGTGCTGGTCTTCCAACCCGGCGAGGAGGTCGCGGCCGGTGCGCGGGCGATGGTCGACGACGGCCTGTGGGAGCTGGCCCCGGTCCCGGAGGTCGTCCTGGGCCAGCACGTCATGCCGCTCCAGGCGGGGACCGTCAACATCTCCCACGGTGTCGCGATGGCCATGGCCGACGCGCTGCGGGTGACGGTGTTCGGGAAGCAGTCCCACGGCTCTCGGCCGCAGTCCTCGATCGACCCGATCGTGCTCGGAGCGCACATGATCGCCCGGTTGCAGACGATCGTCTCCCGCGAACTCGACCCGCGCACCCCCGCCGTGGTCACCTCCGGGACCTTCCACGCGGGCCTGAAGGAGAACATCATCCCGGACCGCGCGGAGTTCACCCTGAACATCCGCACGTTCGAACCCGAGGTCCGCGAGCAGGTCCTCTCCGCGGTCCGCCGGATCGTCTCCGGCGAGGCGGCCGTCTCCGGCGCCCCTGAACCGCTGGTGGAGGAGGTCTACTCGTTCCCGAGCTGCCACAACGACCCGGCCCAGGCCGCACGCGTTGAGTCGGCGCTCAGGGCCGGACTGGGGGAGGGGAACGTCTCCGTGGCCGAGCCGGTGATGGGCAGCGAGGACTTCGGCCACCTGGCGGAGGCCATCGGGGTCCCCTCGGTCTTCTGGATGTTCGGGGGGTTCGACCTCGTCCCGGGCGAGGAGGCCCCGGTCAACCACTCCCCGTACTTCGCGCCCGCCATGGAACCGACACTGGCCACTGGCACGCGGGCCGCCGTCGCCGGGATCCTGGCCTACCTCGGCACCGACTCACGGGACTGACGGGGCGGTCCGGCACCGACCCCGGACACGACGAAGGCCGGTCCCGTGGGACCGGCCTTCGTGCTCCCTCGATATCAGTGGATGATGGACACGATCTGGCAGGTGGTCTCGGCCAGGTCGTGGTCGCCGTCGATGCGGGCACGGGACAGCGCGGTGTCCGGTTGGATACGGCGGGTGCACAGCTGCCAAGCGGTCTCCGCGTCCAGGCCGACGGTCACGTCGGGCCTCGTGGGTGCGTTCTCTACGAGCGACCAGCGGTCCTTGGTGACGCGGGCCGTCCAGGTCCCTCCTGCCGGACCGTCGATTCTCACCCGGACCGTCGTACCGACCGGTGCCCGGGTGTCGCGAAGTGTGTGGGGGAGGGCCCGCATGAACGTGTCCAGGACCACGGTCATGAGCCGGGGGTCGGAGTCGGTGCCCTGGCCGGTGGCGTGGCGGATCTGCTGTCGGTGAGTCCAGAACTCGGTGAGGTCGCGGGCACTGTCCAGCCACATCGGTGCCGGGTCCGCACCCGCCCAGGACACACCCAGCGAAGGAGCACAGGGGTCGGCTGCCTCGAAGAAGCGAACGACCTGCCCGCCGACCAGGTCGAGGGTGTCGGTGAGTGCGGCGGGACTCACCCGGCGCATGGCCTCCACCCATTCCTGGTTGGCGCGGTGGATGAACGACTCCAGCGACTCGCCCGGAGCGAAGGAGGTCCCGAGCCGGTGGCCGTCGCGGTCGCGTGCCAGCCGCCCGTAGAAGTCGCCCAGGATGTGGGTGGCCAGATCGCGTACCGTCCACCCCGGAACCGCCTCCCGGCTCCAGTCGGCGGGGTCCAGGACACGCAGTGTGGACATCAGCGCGGCCTGTTCAGGTGCGAAGAACGGTCGGGCGTCGACCGGGGCGCCTATCCAGGAAAGGCTCGGCACGTCATCGCGTCGAAGGTCCATAGGCGAACCCTGGCAGCCGGAGTAGGGATCCACCAGTGAATATCCGCGATCGGGCCCCGGCAGATCCCCACCGACCCCGAATTCGGACCCCGGACACGACGAAGGCCGGTCCCGTGGGACCGGCCTTCGTGCTCTGTCGGGGTGGCGGGATTTGAACCCACGACCTCTTCGTCCCGAACGAATTCGGGTCCGCTGGTCAAGATGGGTGTGGTTGCTCTGACCTGCAAATTTATGACCGTGCATGACCGTGCACGACCGCAGGAAATCACTGCTCCTGACGCACCAGCGACGCATGGACGCACGCGCAGCGTGCTACCGTCACCGCACAACTGAAGCGGCCCCAGGCGGTGCTACCAACACCGCGCCGGGGCCTAGCCCACCTCCAGGACCTGCAAGCCGATGGAGATGAACGTGACCACCGTACAGCGCCCTCAGGGCGCCCCCACGCCTACGCCTACTGCCGCCCTCCTCCAGGACGTGTTCGACGTCCTCGACGCGCACGGCTACGACCGCGCCCCCGGCCGCACCCTGTGCGCCGCGCTCCCCACCCTCGACGGCCTCCTCGGGGACTTCGTCGCCGCCTACGAGGGCCGCCTCCAGGAGGTGCCCGGTGCGTAGCCCGTCCCTCCTCGAACGCCTCCCCCTTGTCGCCACCATCACCGGGTCCCTCCTCATCGCCGGGAGCCTCCTCGCGGTCAGCTTCGGCCACATCCGCGCCTTCGCCCAGTCGGCCGGAGCGGCAGCCTGGGAGGCCACCGTCATCGCGGTCACCGTCGACGCCTTGGTCCTCCTGGCCCTCGGTGCGATCGGTCAGGCCCGCCGTGTTGGCCAGCGGCCACCGCTCATCGCTGAGATCGCGCTCGTGGTCGGCATCGTGGCCACCACGGGCGCGAACCTCCACTACGGGTGGTCGCACGGGTGGATGGGAATCGTGGTCAGCCTGTGGGTTCCCGTGGCCGCTGAGTTGGCCTACCAGCTGGCCATGGCCGCGCTTCGCATGGGCGCCGGTGGCCAGCAGGACCGGCCTGTCATCTGTGGCCACCACGTCAGCGTGGCCACGGTGATGGCCAGGGTCCACGCCCGCCCGGTGATCTGTGGCCAGGACGTCCCCACGGCCATGCTCGCGGCCACCCTCGTGGCCGTCCGCCGACCGGCCCCGCGTGACCCCCGCCCGGTCATCTGTCACCGGCCGGTGGCCATGGCCACGCTGGCGGCCACGATGCCGCCCCGGCCGGTGGCCACTCTGGAGGACCCGCGTCCGGCTATCTGTGGCCGGTTCGTGGCCGTCGAGGACGTGGCCATGCCGGAGCGCCTGGCCGTGTGCACGCGGGTCATCCCGGTCACCGAGGTGGCCATGCCGCCCGTGGACACCCGGCGGCCGGTCTGCTCCCAGCTGGTGACCGTGGCCGAGGTCCTCGCTCTCTCCCCGGTGGCCATGCCCGAACCCGTGGCCACCGAGAAACAGCCGGCCCCGGCGGCACGGCCGCGACCGGCCAACCGGCCAGCGGCCACCACCGACGACCCGGCCGCGCGGGAGGTGGCCATCCTGGAATGGATCGCGGACGCGGACGACCCCGACGCCCGGATGGCCGCCGCCAACGGCGACGACGTTGTCCAGCTCCTGGCCGCCGCTGGCCACCGGGTGTCCGGCCGGACCGCCCGTCGCGACCTCCAGGCCGTCCGCGACCAGCTGGCCACGACCGTGGCCGCGTGACCACCACCCAACTGAGGAGAACGTGATGAGTGACCGACGCCGAGGACTGACCTGGGCCATGTCCGGCCGTGTCCGTCTCGCTGAGGCCCTGCACCCCGCCGAGCTCGCTGGCCTCCTGGACGCCCTCGACACCCCGGAAGGGATCGCGCGGGCCCGTCAGGAGCTGGAGTGGGCGCAGGAGGCAGTGCCGAAGGCCGACGAGGCCAGGGCCGCAGTTCGCGCCGCGTGCGAGGGACAGAACCTGCTGACGCTGGAGATGGAGGCGAAGCGCATTCAGGAGCTCACCCGCCCGGGGTCCGTCCAGGTCGCGGCGGGGGACATGGAGCGTGGCCGGATCATCCGGCTCATGCGCGCCACCAGGTGGCCGGTGTACCGCCAGGGCGAGGACCCCGAAGCGTAGTGGTCTGACCGGGCCACCCGGTTGTGTGGCCGGGTTCGGACCCGGGCATCACAGGGGGTGGCCAGCGGTGGCCACCCCCTGAGGAGGACCATGACCATCTTCGAGTTCGCGGACCGGGTCCGCGTCTACCTGGAGACCCCACACCCCGCACTCGTCCAGCTGGCGGAGACGGGGCGGGAGGCACGAGACACCCGCCCCAGCTGGATGCCGAAGGAACTTCCCGAGGAGCCCCCGACCCGGGTACAGTGAGCGCGGGATGCTTTCAGGTAAAGCACGGCAAAGGCCCCCAGTCATCGACTGGGGGCCTTCGTCGTGTTCGGCTACTTGTGCGTCGCGGTCTTGAGTAGCGCGGCCCATTCCGAGCCGGGGAACAGCAGGTGCCCCGCGTCGCGGTTCTGGGTGTCACGCACAGCCGAGGCGCCGGGGATGTCGGCAACCTCGACACAGTCCTGCGTGCGGGCACCGCTGTAGCTGCTCTTGCGGAAATTCAGGGCGTGGGATGTTTCAGGCATGGCGGCCGTTCCTAGGTCATCAGGCTGCGGATGTGCTCCCGGGTCTCCTCAACAGAGAGAGCCGCAGCCTGTAGATGATCGTATACGTGCTGGTAGTGCGTAATCTCGGCGGGCTTCTCCAAGTAGAGCTCCTGGGCCATGACCTCCAGGTAGACCACTGGCGGGTCCGGTGACTCGAAGTCGAGGATCACCATCTGGCCAGTCTCGCCATGCAGGCCCCGGCTGAGCGGAAGCACCTGAACTCCCACGTTCGGGGTGTGGCTGATCTCGATCAGGTGCTCGAGCTGGCCATGGAGCTCTCTCGGGATACGAAGCAAGGCTGACTCGTCGATGATGGCCCACAGGGTGGCCGGGGAAGAGTGGAACACCGCACCCTTGCGAAACATCCGGGCCTGAACTCGAAGGTCGAGGTCTTCGTCATCGGTGATGCCGGAGGCCCGCAGCATGGCCCGCGCGTACTCCTCGGTCTGGAGCAGCCCGGGGATGACCATCGACTGGTAGGTCCGGATGCGCGTCGCTTCGGACTCAAGTCCGACGAACTGCCCACTGCCCAAGGCGTCCCCGAAGCTCGCCCACCACCCGCGCCGGTTCCCCTCCTTGGCCAGTGTGAGGTACGGCTCCCACTCCTCTTCGGGTACTTCGTAGATCACCAGCAGCAACTGGAGATCGTCGAACGAGAGCCGTTTCCAGTCCGCTTTCTCTAGCCTGATCAGCTTCGACAGTGACCAGCCCCGGCTTTTTCCCGAGCGCTTGCGGGCTTCGGCGGCGACGTCGTCAGCGGTCAGCCCCGCTTCTTCCCGCAAGGCGCGCAGCTGCCGAGACAGGCGCTTGCGTCGCAGGGTGGGGCTGCTACTCACGTCGTCACTCCCCGTGCTTGTCGATGGTCGATGAGTCGATCCTACGATCCCTCCGCCAGACTCAGACATTTCACGCATCCTCCATGTAGCAACGGCATGGCAGATGAGATTCTGGCATTCATCTAAAGATGGCATTGCATATTTTGATGACTCGGAGGCACTATGGACTCACCTGAAAGCACGCCGGACTTCCCACCCGGCGCTGTCCTTACCGGAGGTGTGCGCCCATGGCGCCGCGATACCTGAATCTCTCCGAGCTGGCGCACGTGCGCTGGCTGGCGTCCGAGACGATGCGCCGCCGTCGCCCCCGCCGAGCCTCGCGGGTGAGGAGCTACTCCCTCCCGCGTCGCCCCCGCACCGACCTCGACGTTCTCCTGGCGGTCCTCGCGGGGCTCCGTCGTCTGTCGGTGGCGTGATGATGCCCCCGCACTGCGCCGAGATGAGCCTCGACTCCGGCGGCATCCCCCGCTCCTGCTCCCTGGAGGCCGGGCACGAGGGCGACCACATGAGCTGGGCCGCCGACAAATGGGAGGACCCGGCCGTCGTCCTCCGTCGACTCTCCGCACGGTGGGGTAGCACGCACCGCATCTCGTGGACTGGCCGTCTGTGGCTGGCCACCGACCGGCGCCCGAGCAGCCACTGGCGCACCGAGGTGGAGCCCACTCCGGAGCAGCTGGAGGAGTCCCTCCTCGCCCACCACGGTGAGCCCGCGTCGGCCCGCCCGTAGCTCCCACCCTCACCGCACAGCACCCACAGCACAGAGAGGAAGCAATGGCAGACATGGACATGTCCGCGTTCCTGGAGGAGGTCGCCGTACAGGTGGCCGCAGCCCCGGCCGAGGACGCCCCTGCTGACTACCTCCACCGCCGCAACGTGATCGTCGCGGCCGCGCTCCGGTCGGTGGCTGGAGACGAGCACCCCGCTGACGTCCTGGAGGTCATGGAGGACCAGCTCCTCCTGGCCGCCCTGCCCGAGGGGGAGGCGGTGGCTCCGCCGGAGTGGCGCCGCCAGCAGCTGGTCGCCGCTCCCTAGAGACCCCGCGCACCCGCCGCCCGTCTGGAACTTCCCCCGGCGGGTGCGCGGACCACCCACCCACAACAGAAGGAGAGACACATGAGCGACCCCGACAAGCCGACCGCCGACGAGCGCGAGGGACTGGACCTGATGGCGGACATCCGCAAGGCCGGAGAGTCCGGCGACGAGGACACGGTCAACGCGTTGGTGGACCGACTGAAGGAGAAGTAGGCGCCCCGCGTAGGACCCGCAAGACGACGGCGCCCCCATGCGACTGGGGGCGCCGCCCCAGGGGCCGTTCGGCCCCGGCCCGGAATCACGGCTGCAACCGCTCCGGGCCACGGAAGGATCACCGCACCCGAAGGATACGAAGATGACGAACACCGTCATAGCCCCCACCCCCGACATCACCGCTGGACCAGTCGACTGCGCTGGATGCGGCGCCACCGTCGACAGCCGCGCCACGAGCTGCTGGAGCTGCGGGCTGATCTTCGGCGGCGGCCGTGGTCACCACCGTCTGTGGGTGCCGCTGCGCACCCCCGCCGACCACGGCCCGCTCGCCCACGCCGCGCAGCTCCTGGAGATGCTCCTCGACTACCGGCTGATCGAGGACGCCCGACTCGACGGGAGCCGCGGGTTCGTGGTCGTCGACGACGGCGCCCGCCGCACCCTCACCCCTGAGCAGGTCCTGGACGAGTACGGCGACCGGGTGGCCGACATGGTCACCGACGTCATGGAGCACAGCGACCTCACCACCACCGACGTGTCCGTGACGGTCGGCGCGGAGACCGGCCCGGTCCCGTTCATCAAGGACCCCGCCGACCGCCTCACCGGCTACAGCACCTACTGGCCGGAGCGCGCCTCCTAGACCGTGGGGGTGGTCGGATGACGGCGCGGGCGCGCCTGGAGACCCGCCCGCGCTAGGGACCGCTCCACACAGGGGGCCGAGGACTCAAGTCCTCGGCCCCCACTCAGACCACCACCTCCGATCCGGGGGGACGGAGGTGGTGGCCCGGCCGGGGGAGGCCGGGCCAAGGGGCCCACCAGCGGGGAGCTGGTGGGCCCACTCTTCGGCCACTCGTGATAACGCGTGGTGGTCAGTGAATTACGGGGGGAAGAGAATGACGGAGTACCGGTTCTGGGTCAGCATCACCATGACCGACGAGGAGCAGCACACCTACCGCGCGGAACGCGCACTGACCGGGGCGACGTCCACGCGCCCCGACCTCGCCGCTTGGCTCACCTCCACCCTGGAAGGTGAGGGCGTAGTCACCGGCTGGTGGTCGAACGTCCGGGTCCGGTGAGCCGACTGGCCGGAAGCAGCCACGCCACAGCCCCGAACACGCCACACTGAACCCAGACCGCCGAACCTTGGGAGCGCCATGATCATCACGGTCACGCCCGACGACGAGCAGGGCGGGTACGTCGCCCACTCCACCGACCCCGAACTCGCCTCCCAGGGAGACACCCGACCCGCTGCGCTCCGCTCCCTGGCCGAAGCCCTGGAGCTCCTCGAAGGCGAGTAGCGGACACACGAAGAAGCCGCCCCGCCCCACCATCACGGTGGGGCGGGGCGGCGGCGGTTCGAGGCTTCCCTTCCTCGAACACGCGTGCGATTCTACACGCTGACCTGCTACTTCTCTAGTCGGCGGTGGATGTATGCGGTCACGGCCATGAGCGCGCCGGTCCCAGCCGTGGTGCCGACGGTGGCGAGGGTGAGCACCCCGCCGTCGGTCGCCAGGGTGGACACAGCGGTGGCGGCGACGACGAGCGCGGTCACCGCCAGGGCGTGAAGGAGAGAGCGGACGGCACGGGTGCGGGCGTCCCGGGTCGGAGTGGGTGCCGGGGTCGGGGCTTCGTGCATGGGGATCTCCAGACGGGGTTACTTTGCGCGGCGGCCGGCTGCGCACACGGTGACGGTGTACAGGTCAGGTGATGGGCGCGGTCCACAGGACGGGCCAGGTCTGGGCGCCGACGAGGCCGTCAGTGGCCAGGCCCTTCTCCCGCTGGAACTGGCGGATCGTGGTGGCGAGCCCGGTGTCGTACCGGTCTCCGGCGGCCACGCCGACCCACCCGCGTTCGCGGAGCCGGTTGCGGATCTGCCGGACACCGGGGCGAGCGGCCGTGTGGAACCCGCTGTGGTTGCGCGGGTTGCTGGACTCGGGCCCGAACCAGTGGCCCTTGGCGAGCGGGAACGCTGGGGCCTTCGTGCCGGGCCTGGGTGGTTTCGGCGCGGGTGCGGTGCCGCCTCCGGAGACGTTGCGGAAGTCGCTGGACTTCCACCAGGCGTGGTTGCCGGAGCCGGGGCACGACGTGTTGTTGATGTCGCGGTGGCCGCGGCGAGACAGGGTGCGCCCGGCCCGACGGCACGCCTCGTCGTACAGCGCGATGATGGTGCGCTTGGCGGCGTCGGTCATGCCGTCGCGGCCGATGAAACAGATGCCGATGCCCTGCGTGTTGCGGGGTGCGGCGTGCGCGCCGACGACGGTCCAGCCCCGGCCCTCGTAGGCGACGCCCGCGCTGTCGACGAGGAAGTTGTACCCCACGTCCGACCAGCCGTTGCCGTCCATGTGGAAGTTCTGGATCTGGCGCGGCGTCTGGCTCGTGGGTCCGGAGGAGTAGTGGAGGGTCACCTCCTGGCGGACGGACATGGGCACGGTCTGCCGGGAGCGGGGAGTACGGGCGCCCCATGAGGAGCGCGATCTGATGTTGTCCAACGGGTGCCTCCAGGCATGAGAAAGCCCCGGCCGTTCGGCCGGGGCGGTTGTAGGCGATGGGTCAGCCGACGAACACGCTGACAATCGCGGCGATCCCCGCGACCACTGCGGAGAACGCGGAGACCGGGAGCGCGTATCGCCATGCCTCCAAGGAGCGGAGACGAGCTTCGTGGTCCTGGATCTGCTGGCGAGCGATCTCCTGCTGAGTGATCGAGGTCTGTAGTTGCCCGGACAGCTGGCGGAGCTCGCCGTAGATGTCGGCGGCCGTCACGGTGTACCCCAGCGGGCGGGGCGGCGTGGGGCTCTCATCAGGCACCGTCGCCCCCCTCCGCCTCGTCCACGGGAGTCCCCGGTTGGCCGACGTCGATGCGGTTGCCGGGCGGTGGTTCCCACCGAGGGTGGGAGGGGTCGGCCTCGACCAGCGGGGCGGGGATGATCTCAGACACGGGTGCTCCTAGCCGGGCAGCGCAGCCGCCACGGTCGGGTCGAGGATGGGTTCGGTGGTGAGCCCGCCGTCCAGCGGCGGGGTGGGGCGGGACAGGGGGCGCACGTCCAGGGACATGGACACGGTCGCGCCCTGGCCCTGCACGCTGTACCCCAGGACCCGGTACACCCCGTCGATCCGGAGACCGTCGTAGTCCACGATGCGGACCACGTCACCGATCTGGATGCGGGGGTCGGGGAGGATCTGGATGTTGCCGGTGAGGGGGACGGGCCACGCCGTCCACGCCACCAGGCGTAGGGACAGCTGGTCGGCCCACCAGATGTTCTGCACCCACGGGGACGCCCCGATCTCCACGGACTGCACCCCATACCGGGCGACGCTCGCGGGGTTCTGGCGGGCGACCGGCTGGGCCTGCGGGGTCTCCGCCGCCTGGTGAGCCGGACGGAACGACGGGGTCGTGCGCGCGCTGGTCAGCGCGGCGTAGGCGGTGTTGGAACCGCGGTTGTGGAACCGGAACATCGGAAGCCCCGAGTCATAGACCACCTCGGATTCGACCGGAGCGGTCGCGCCCGTGGTCGTGACGAACTTGACCAAGCTCCCTGCGGTCCCCTGCGTAGGGGGTGTGGTCCCTGCGAACAGCATGGGTGGCCGGAGCCCCCACGGACGTCCCTGGAAGTCGATGGCCATCTCGACGACAGCGCCGGGCTGCACCGTGATCACCGACGTGTACTCGTACACCTCGGAGAACGTTCCCGTCCGCTGTTGGATGGGCGACCACCCGACCGTGACCCGGTTCGCGACGGAGTCGATCTCCTCGGAGACGGTGATGTCGGAGATGGACCGGGCCGCGGTGACCTCCAGCTCCGGGGTGGGGATGATCGGACTGTCCGGCACGACGAAGTCGTACCTGCGGACCCTCAGCACTCCGTCCTCGTCGAACCAGATGTAGCTCATGGTGTCGGTGGCCACCTGTTTGAGCAGGTCCCACCACGTCCCGGACACCTCCGGCAACCCCCGAAGCGCGTAGGTCTCCAACCCGGCGGAGGCCCCAGCCTCGGAGATGAGGTCGAGGGTGGCGCCGCGCCGCCACGGCTCCACCACGTCGATCGTCCCCGTGATCGGGGTGACGCCCACGCACTCCACGGGGCCGGTGGCGGTCACGGTGATCGTCTCCAGGACTCCCCAGATCGGGGACGGGCCGGAGTAGGTGGGGCTGGAGTAGAGGGCGCCGGAGGGCTGGTACAGCCACCCGCGCACGGTCGTCGGCGCCGTCGTCGTGGTGAGCCCCACGAGGAACGCAACCTTGAACCGGCCTGTCTGTGACGCGGACGCGGGCGCCGTCCAGGTGGTGGAGCCGTTGCCGACCTGGGCGCGTAGCTGGCGGGTGGACGGGTCGTAGGACACGACCATCACGGTCTCGGACCGGGTCCCGGAGTCGGTGGTGGGCCGGTCAGCGAACACCAACCGAACCTCGCTGGTGGGTCCCTGACCGGGTGCGGTGCACCGAATCCACCACTCGACCATCAACTGGTTGGCCTGGGTGAGGACGCGCCGCTGTGGGGCGTAGGTCGCGGACCATGGGGTGGTGGTCGGCTGGCCTCCGAGGGTGTTGGCGGGCCCGGCGGTCCACGGGGAGATCGCCGGGTAGGAGCCGGTCAGTCCGGTGGTGGACTGCCGGATCCCCCGGGAGGCCTCCCTTGACCCGTTCATGCTGGCGAAGAAGATGGAGCCCTGACGCGGGGGAGGGGACGTGTAGACCCCCGACTCCCGCAACGCGTGGTCGATCACCCACTGTGTGTGGATGCCTCCGCCGCCTCCGCCAGCGATCACCGACGGCGGTAGCCACGCCCGCCCGCGCAGGAGTTCGGAGCCGTCGAGGACGGACACCTCAGCCGTCCCTGACCGGGAGTCGGCGCGCACACTGCGCACCCTGCCGCGCAGGGACTGGAGGCGGTCCTCGGCCAGCCCCCACTCCAGCACACAGGACTGTCCGGGCCGGGTGATGTCGGCGGTCACCCTCGGCGCCCAGGGGCTGTAGCGGGTCGCGGCGGTCGCGATCCCCTGCCCCACCAGCGTGAGTGCTGCGGCGGCTGCGGTCGACCCCGTGGGGGTGGCGATCTCGGCTGGGAGGCCGGTGTCCACACCGCGCTCCACGCTCCAGGTGGTCACTTCGTCGGTGATGTCTCGCCCGCCCAGGCGTACCTGGAGGTCGTAGGTGCGCTGCCCGTGGTCGAGGGCAGCGGTCAGGTCCGGGCTACCGGTACGCAATGGCACGCACCTCCTGGAGGTTGAGGGAGAGGGACCGGTACGGGTAGATCGGGGTGTCGGAGAAGTCGGTCACCGCGTATGCGGGGCACCCGTTGCCGAGGGGACGCGTCCCCTCCGTGTGCGGGGCGTAGGACATGCGGGCGGCGCCCAAGAGGCGGAGCCCCGGCGCGGGTTCGGAGATGATCAGCTGTGGGGACACGGAGACCGCCCCGGGCGGGGCGTCCGCTTCGCACTGGCCATCACCGAGGAGCCCGGCGGCGGAGGTGATCACGGCACCGGCGAAGTCGTGGAAGGTGAGCCACAACCGTCCGAGGGACGCGAGGCCGGTGAGATCGGCCGCCAGGTACACCGGCCACCCGGGCATGACCGGCCACCCGCGCGTGCCCCAGTAGGGGTGAAGCCACCGCACGGCCGTGCCGGACTCGGCGGAGTCGATGAGTGCGTGACGCACACCGCCGACGGTGCCGACCGTCACTCGCCCCGGGCCGGTCACTTGGTACAGGTGCTCTACCGCGCCGGGTGCTGACCCGGGGCCCGGTCGCCCCCGCGACTGCTCCGGGGTGAGGAGGTTGCCGGTGGCGGCGTCAGGGTCGATGACGGCGATGGCCGCGTCGGCTCGGGCCGGGATGAGTGCGATCTCCTCCAGGGCGTCGGCGTCGGTGGCGACCAGGCGGTCCCACGAGAGGGTCGTGGTGCGGGCAGAGCGTCGAGCCCGGGACACCGTCACTGCCCCGTGCAGGGACTCGTGGGTGGTGACTCCGAGCTCGGGCGTGCGTACCCAGTCGCCGCGCTCCGCCAGGGGATGGAGCAGGCCGAGGGCGCCGACCCACATGTCTTCGATGGGGGCGCCGGTGGCGACGCTGGCTCCAGCGAATCCGTCCGCCTCCCCATACAGGACAAGGTCACCGGCAGCTTCAGACCCGATCGTCATCGTCCCGTCTGCCTCCCCGTATAGGACGAATTCACCGACTGCGGGTGCGGCCCCTTGGGCGCGGCCGTCCGCCTCCCCGTACAGGACGAGGTCACCGACGGCGGCGCCGACTGCGTGGATCGGTTCGATGACGGGGCCGATCCACTCGCCCTGCCCCACTGCGATCTCGTCGATGTGGGACGGGGTGGTGTTCCATCCACCGCCGGTCACCGCGATGGTGGTCAGCGCCGACCACCCCGATGCCGCCGCCTGGACCTGGAGGTCGTGGGCGTCGGTGGAATCGGGGTCGGTCCACCACACCCTGGCCGTCGCCGTCGCCCCCGCGCGCACGATCTCCAGACGGAGCGGACGGCCGACCAGGTTCGAGGTGTGGGCGCTAACGTCCTGACCGAGTAGTTGGTAGTCGGCCAGGTCGTCGTCGACCATCGACAGCAGCCGCGTACCTCCGGCAGTCGCGTTGATCTGCTGCCACCCGCCGGAAGGGATGAGGAGGTAGGCGCGCAGCGACCACGTAGTGCCGCTGGCGGGGTCGAACTGGACCTCCCCGCCCTGCTCCCCGCCCGCGCCGAAACGGATGGAGGCGCTCCCGTGCGCCGCCCAGGTGGTGGAGTAGGTGAGCACATTGAAGACGGACGCCACGGGGTCCCCGTAGGTCGCGGAGTTCGCGACGGTCACGGCCTGGCCGGTGGGCCCGTCGAAGGAGTTCTGCCAGACGATCGCCACGCGGGGTCTCCTCTCAGGTGGTGGGGTTGCGGGCCCCGACCCGGAGGGGGCTGATCGTGTACGTCCCCACGGCCGGGAACTCCAGTTGGGTGGCGAGCTCGATCCCACACAGGAACTCGCCGGTCTCGGTCCACAGACCGCACCAGCGCACCCACGACCCAGCAGGCACGGAGAACACCACATCAGCGGTGGCGGTGACCGCCCCAGAAGCGGGCGCCCCCCACGTCACCGCCTGCCGCTCGTAGTCACCGCCGGACAGTTCGGCGGACCCGGAGGCGTCCGGCTGGGTCGCGTGCAGGGACACCTGGACCGCTGGGCCCACGGCCGCACCAGCGGCTGGGGTGCGCATCCCGGGCTGAAAAAACGAGGCCATGAGGCCTCCTCTCGTGTTGGTTACCTGCGTGACAGCTGGCGTTCGCCCTGCCGGTTGGCGCGGGCGACTTCCTTGGAATCGACGCGCAGGACCACGTCCCGGTCGGCGGCGAGCACCGCCTGGAGGAGCCGTTCCAGGAGCGCGGACTGGCGAGGCAACTCCGGGTCCGGGGCCCGGTCGGACACGGGCGCGAGGGGGTGCGCGTTGAGCTCCAGGACTGCGGCACCGGCCACATCCCCGGCGGCGGAAGCGACGATGCGCCGTCCACGTTCGAGGCCGTCAGCGATCATGCGGGTGATGGTCTCGCCCGCCACATCCGGCGGGTGAGTGCGCAGCGGCCCGTACTTCGCGGGGCTGAACGGGAGCGCACCGCGCACGTCGGACGCGACCTGCGACATTTTCGCTCGCAGGTCGCCCAGCTTGCTGGTGATGCCGTTGATCAGCCCGGTAATCACGTTCCGGCCCGCGGTGCGCAGCAACGTGCCGAACCCGGAGACCGCCGTCACGATGGCAGTTCTGATGCGACGGACCACTTCGAGGAACGTCGAGATCCGTTCCCGGGCGCTGGACACCAACCGCTGGAACGCGCCGACCACGGCGTCGCGGACGTTGGTGGCTGCAGTGGTGATCACCGACCTGATCGCTGCCCAGATCAACCGAGCCGCGGCCAGGAACCCGTTGAAGCGGGCGCGGGCGTCGTCGACGAACTCACGGACCCGGGCGGCCATGTTGCGCAGTGCGTCGCGGAGCTTCTGGCTGGTCTCTCCAGCCCACCGGAGCCATCCCGCGAGGAGCTCCAGGACCCACCCGATCAGGCGGACGATCCATACACCCAGCGTCCCGAGCCATCCGATGATCATGATGATTTGCGGAGTCACGTCCGCGATCGTCGCCGCCCACGTGTCGAAGTTCTCCACCAGCAGCTCCAGGAGCGGCGGCAGCAGGTCCAGCGCAGGAAGGAGCGCCTCGACCAGCGGGGGGATCAGCGGACCGATCGCCTCGACCAGATCACTGAAGCTCGCGGAAAGCTCGGGCAGCATCGGCCCGATCGTGTCCGCAAGGTGCGTGGCCAGAGTCTCCAGCGCCGGCGCAAGGACGATCAGCGCGTCCGCCAAGGCCAGCCCCAGCGTCGCGGCGAGCTCCCCCAGCACGGGCAGCAACGGGGAGAGCGCCACCATGATCTCTGACAGGGCGGCGCCCATGGACTCCAGCGCCCCGGAGGAGACGAGCGCGTCCACACCCCGGCCCAGGCCGTCGATGATGGCCAAGAGACCGGGTTCGAGCCGGAGCAGCGCCGGGGTCAGCCCCTCGATCGCGCGGGTGAGCACTGGCCCAAAGCCCGTGGCGAGTCGGCCGATCATCGGTGAGAGCTGGCCGAGGGAGGAGGCGATGGTGGAGAGCACCGGCGACAGGGCGTTGCCGACTTCGGCCAGGCCCTCGAAGACGCCTTGGAGCGCCGTGCCGCCCTCAGCGGACTTGAAGAACTCATCGAGACTGCCGGTCAGCCCCTCGATCGTGCCGAGGATCCCCCCGTCACCGGCGGCGGTGAAGATGCTGCCGAGGATCCCGCTGACGTTCGAGGCGATCGCTCCGAGCTCTTGGAAGACCTCGATGGCTTCCTTGATCCACCGGGTCGCTTGCCCGGATTCAGCGGCAGCGGTCGCCCACTCACCGAACCGGATGGCGCCCTCGTTGAGGACCTCGGAGAACCGCTCCATGAATGGCAAGCCCACGATCCCGAGTTCCCGCATGCCGGTCAGCAGCCCGGGGAAGAAGTCCGACATGGTGGCGACGGACCGGCCGGTCGACTCGAACAGGAGCCGCAGCCCGTTGAGGTTCTCGGCCTCACCGACGAACGCGACCAGGCGCGCGGTGCTGTAGCCGAGTGCGACAGCGACACCGCCGAGTCCGTCGTTCAACACGGGAAGGAGCCGGTCGCCCAGTTGGGTGACCGGGCCGACGAGCGGCGCAAAGAAGTTGTCCTGGACCACGTCGCGGATGTCGGCCAGGGCGGGTGCCATGTCCCGCACCGCCAGGACCACGCCCCGCGCGGCCGGGGTGAGATCCTCCAGGGATTCAGCGAGCGCGTCGGCGTCCCCGGACAGGGCGGCGCCAAGGGCCTCCCCCATCCCCTGAAACGCGATGACCAGCGGTGCGAGGGCGGTGACGGTCATGGCGGCGGCGGCCGGGAGGGTCGCGAGGATGCCCACCGCCGGGGCCAGGGCGGTTCCCAGTTGGAGGACGGGGACGACTGCGGCTGCGGCTCCAGCGGCCAGTGTGGAGAGCGCGCCAGCGATCGCACCAACCCCGGCGGCGCCGCCGGTGATCCGGCCGAGTCCGCTGGTGAGCCCGCCAAGGAGCCCGCGCACGCGGGAGAGACCAGCGCGGTCGACGTCGACCTTGACGGTCGAGGTGCGGTCGCGGGCGAGAAGGGCGAGTTCGGCAGACGCGGCGCCGGAGTCGACGTCGACGTCCATGCTGGCGTGGCCGAGACGCTTCTCGACGTCGGCCTTGACCCGGGCGGCGTCAGTGGCGACCTTCGTGGTGTCGAGCCGGGTGGGGATCGACACCGAGAGTGTGCGCTCCAGCTTGGCCAGGTCCTTGAGCAGGTCCGGGCGGAAGCGTCGAGAGTCGGGCATGACTCGCACCGAGACGCGTCCGACCATGCGTGTGGTGGCCACCGCGCACCCCCTTCATGGTTGCGCGGCGGCCCGCCGCTACTTCGTCGTCTTCGGTTGTGGTTGAGGGATCTGCGGGGGGAGCTGGGGCATGCCGACGGCGCGGCGCACGTCCGCGATGGACTGCCCCCGCCGCCGCGTCGCCTTCTTCGTGGTCTCGCCAGGGGGCTTCGGTCGCGGGTACGGCGGGATCGGCGGCGGCTTCTTACGCCACCGGCCGCTGACGACCGAGTTCGTGTTGATGGCGTCGACGGCGTCAGCGAGCACACCGGTCTGTGTCGTCCACCCGCGCCACTCCCGGCCGCCCCTCATCGCGGCCACGGTGGCGGAATCGTCGGGCAGGCCCTCCACGAGCGCGAGCACGAGCGCGGGGCGCGGCCCCCGCCCGGCCACCACCTCGGTCAGATCGACCTGGTAGTACCGGAGCAGGTCCGCGTACATCTCCGCGCCGTACTCGCCTAGGAGCTCGCGGAGGCCGAGGCTTCCCCCACCTGCTCCTGACCGATGTAGGCGACGACGAGCCCGACCTTGTCCATCATCGACCCGCCGAGCAGCTTCATCAGCTTGGTCGCGGCGGCCTTGGAGGGGCATGCGGCCCGGAGGAGGGTGTCCACGTCGGGCAGGACGTCGGCCAGCGCGGACGTGATCACGCCGAGCGGAGCGTCCTCCTCGTCGCCCACGACGTCGGCCAGGCGCCCGGACAGTCGCAGCATCGCCGCCTGGCCCTCGGTGGGCAGCGCGACGACGGGGCGGAGAGCGAGTTCGCCGTCGGGCAGGGTGACGACGAAGGGCGCGGTCGCGGTGGGTTCGGTCAGGTGGGACAAGTCGTAGGCCATGGTGCGGATCTCCTCACGTGCGCGGATCAGGGGTGGTCGGGTGGTGCACGGGATCCGCTCCGCACACCACCCGGTCAGAAGGGCCCAGCTCCGGTCAGGGTCCGGCGGGCGGGGTCGGCGCGCTCTTCGGCTTGAGGCCGTACAGGCCGGTCTGGCCGGAGCGGCCCAGGATGGTCGCGCGCACGGGCAGACCCATCAGCGCTTCGGGGTCCGCGGTGATGTCGTCGGCCCGGTAGATAGACACGTGCGGGAACCACAGCGGGAGCGTGTCGTCGCCGTCGCGGATGAGGACCCACAGGGTGCCGGTGACGGGGACGGGGTTCTCGGGCACCATCACGTACCCGTTGGCGTCGGTGGACGCGTTGGACCCGTAGTAGAGCTTGTAGTTGTCCTCGGTCCACTGCTGGAGGACGAACGCCACGTTCTCCACTCGCGGGCTGGTCACCGCGCGCTTGGACTTGTTGCGCCACGTCCCCAGGACGGTCTGCTCGCCGCCCTCGGAGGTGATGGCGAACGGCGACTCCAGCGCAGTGTGGCCGAGGTCGTCGTAGCCGTCCGCGTCCGGATCGTCCTCGTCAGCGGGCGGGGGCGTGTTCACGACCGGGTGGAAGTGGTACTCGCCCACAGCTGGGACGAGATCGGCGTCATCGACGAGCGCCATGATGTGCCTCCTACGGGCAGGGAATGTGTGACAGAGAGTGGAGCGGACGTCAGGCGGTGCGCAGACCGAGGGTGTACGTCGCCTGGTAGCGGTAGACGCCCTTCGGCGTGGTGGTGCCGGACCCCCGGGCGGAGTCGCCCAGGAGCGCCGGGGCGGCTGTCTCCTCGTACCGGGCGATGGACCCCAATCCGGGGATGACGAGCTGGGTGCGCCACGCCGAGACAAGCGCGGCTCGAAGGGTGTCCGCGAGGTCGTCCGCGAGACGGTCGTCGGTGTGCCAGCTCTGAACGTCGATGACGGCCCGGTCGTACCCGCGCGGGTCGTAGGCGCCACCGCCTGGCACCCGGCGGGCCATTACCACCGGCGGCGGCGTCGAAGTCAGATCGGGCATGAGCCCGGTGACGACGACGGGCGCGACGGCCGGTCGCAGGACAGCGAGGACGAGCGATGTGGCGGGCGCGAACAGGCGGGCCATCAGTCGCCCCCGTTCTCGGTGCCCAGGGCGGCGCGGAGCTGGGCCACGACCTGGGCCACCAACGAGCGGGCCCGCGGGGGCCAGTCTTCGCCTGCGGTCTCCAGGTCCCGCTCGAAGTCGGCGGTCAGGGCCCGCACTCGGGCGAGCGCGGCCTGGTCCGCTCCGGCGTCGCGGAGCGCGGCCAGAGCGTCGGACGCGATCGCGCGGGCCTCGCTCAGTGCCCCCTCCGCACGGCCGAGCCGGGCGACCGCGCACACGTGGTGTTCCGGGTTGAGGTAGCAGTCCTCCGTGTGGTCGGTCATCAGCGTGCCCCGATAGTGCGGTGCAGGATGTAGAGCCCGGCCTGCGCCGGGTAGGCCCGGCCCGAGGCGGACACCCCGGCCTCACGCCCGTACTCCAGGGCGGCGGCGGCCGGGTCCTCCAGGGACACGAAGCTGTCGATCTTGCCCTGGGTGACGACGATGCGGGCCCGGCCGGTCTCCCTGTGCGCGCCGAGGATGCCCCGGGCCCGCGCACCGAGGACCTCGGCGCGCTCCTTCACGGACTTCTTCACCCCGGGCAGCCTCGCGACCACCCGGGCAACGGACTTGTTCACGGTGGCCATCACGCCTCACCCTCCCCTCGCGCCTGGATGACCGCCTGGACGTGCCGAGTCCGTGGACTGCCGGTCGACCACAGCGGTTCGCCGTCGATGTCCCAGTCCCGGCCGCGCCAGCGCACACGCACCCACGGCCCCAGCGGAGCGTCTCGGGTGATGATCCGGTACCGGGCAGTGCTCTGCTGCCCGGCGGCGATCACGTCCGTCGAGGACACCGGCTGCACACGGGCCCGGACCTGCACCGGGTCAGCGGCAGGAACCCGGATGGGGTTGCCGTCGGTGTCAGCGGAGTCCACCTCCGGCCAGACGAGGATGGTCTCGTTGCCGGTGTCGAGCAGCGACAATGGCGGGGCCTCCCCTCAGTCCAGGACGTGGTGATAGCCGGACCGCCACGGCGTTTCCCCACGGGTAGTCGGGAGCGTCCACAGACCCGACCGAGGTTTTCGGTAGCGGGCGAGGATGTCCCGCTCCGCCTCCACCAGGTAGACGCTCGCGGTCTCCGCGTCCTGGCGGTACGTGTAATCGCCGTCGGTCTCGCCGGTGTACCCCTCCGGGTTGCGCCAGCGGCGCGCGGCGGCCTCGAACACGATCGTCCGCACCTGGTCGGGCACGTCGTTGAGGTGGCCGTCCTCGTCCACCCAGGTGCGGCGGGCCTCCCCGCGCACCAGAGCAGAGGCGGCCTGCACGACCATCTCCGCTCTGGTGTCGTTGGTGAGGTCGCCCGCTTCCACCCACGCGCCGAACTCGGCTACGTCGACCAGCGGCGGTAGGGCGGCCATGGTCAGACCTCGGGCTCGGGAGACGGCGACGGTTCGGAGCCGAGCCCGATCTTCACCGCGCGGATGAAGTGCTCCGCCGCGCCCGCCTCCGTGGGGTCCTCCGCAGGCTCGAACACGCCGGTGTCCGGGTCGAGGTGGCCGACGTCGGTGACGATGTCCGTGCCGGTCCACGCGTCGAGGATGAACCGGTCCTCTACCTCGTCGGGGTCGAAGACGCGGACGGTTCGGACCGCGAACCCGTTGTAGCTCTGGGTGGCTCCCCACGGTGCACCGGCCGGAATGACCGGGGCGACCGCCGACTGCACGTAGGCGGTCTGGTGGAACGCGAACGCCTCGTCCGGGTTCAGCGCGGGCACGGACACGACGTCGAACCCGGCGATGCGGCCGATGATGGCCTCACGCAGAGCGTTGTCACTACCGGACTGGTCGACCCGGTTGAAGTGGTCCGACTTGAGGATGGCGGACTCTACAGCGGAGCCAACAGCCACCGACCGGCCGGAGAACGGCACGCGGGCGTTGTTCAGCAGCTCGCGGGCGTCCACGAACGTGCCGAACGGATCGGCGTCGAGGGCGAGGGTGTGGGCGTAGGTGGCACCGGTGATGGTCTCGACGAGCTCGTCCTCCAGGGCGCGGCCGACCCCGGACAGGGTCGGGGTCAGGACCTGGGCGCCGAAGTCCTCGATGTCGAGGGTCAGCTCCTCGTCGGTGATGGGGATGTCCCCGTAGATGTCCGTGGTCAGGGTCACCGGGATGGCCCGCTCGGTGAGCTGGCTCTTGACCCGGGGAGCGCCGGAGCGGAGCGCCCTCTTCTTCGCCTTGAAGTAGGACGGGAGGCGGACGGTGATGGTGTCGCCCTTGGCGCCGCGGAAATCCCCCGCGGCGTCGCGCCACACCAGGTTGGGGAGCACCACTTCGCGCTCCAGCAGACCGAGCGCAGTACGGACGACCTTCTCGGACTTGATGAACTCGTTCGCCATGACTCTCCTTCGAGTTGGCGCCACCGGCCGTCATGGCGAAGGCGCGGGGCGTGGGTGGTCAGCGCCGCCGGATCTTGGCGGCGAGCTTGCGCGGATCGGTCTCCTCCGGCGGCTCAGGAGTGCCGGCGCCACCAGGGCGCAGACGCTCCGTGGGGCGCCGGGGGATGGAGTCGGCGGGCGCCGGCGTGGTCCCGCCGAAGCTCTCTAGGAGCTCCTCGGCGTCGGCCTCCAGTTCCTCCTTCGTGGAGCCGACGAGGCGTCGGGCCTGCACCGGGGTGAGGCCCTTGTCAGCGGCTACCTCCAGGCGCAGAGCACGCTGCTCGGCGGACGTGGCGCGCTGCTCCAGAGCGGCGGCGGCCTCCTGGGCCTTCTGCTGCTCGCTCTTGTTGGCGTTCTCCCACTCGTCGAACTTGCTGGCCTTGGCCTCCAGCTCCTTGAGGCGGGACCGTAGTCCGGCCGCTTCCTGGTTCGCCTTGTGGATCTTGGCCTTGGCGCGCTCTTCGTCGAACGGCTCCGAACCATCCCCCTCTGGGGTGGCCGGGTCGGTGGTCTCGGCGTCGGGCTCGGGAGTGATCGGGTCAGACACGGGTGACCTCCAGGGTCGGGTGAGGCACCCTCCAGGGGTGCCGGGCATGAGAAAACCCCGCACCGGCCGGTACGGGGTCGGATGGTTCAGGTCTGGGTCAGGTGCGTCGGCGTCGGCGCCCGCGGACCCCGGGACGCATCCCTGTGTCGGGGTCGAGCCCCATGATCTCGTCGGCGCGGCGCCGGTACTCCTCCTGCGCCTCCGCAGGTGCGTCCTCGAGGTGGTCGGCGCCGTGGCGCCGGGACCACTCCGACCACCAGGCACCAAGGGCAGCGTTCTGATCGCGGCTCATCGTAGGTACTTCACCCCTCTCCAGGACGACGCCAGCAGGACGACCTTGCCGAGCCAGGAATCGGCCCGACCAAGGCCGGGTTGGTGGCCGAGGCGGCTGAGTTCGTAGGCGGACGGGTACCCAGGTGACCCGAACTGCTGGCCGGTGCGGCTGATGATGTCTTGCGCCGCCGCCAGCAGATCCTCCTGGCGTTCGTACTCGGCGTCCGTGACAGACTCGTCGTCCTCGGCGGACTCCAGCCACTGCTCGATCCGCAGGGCCTCACGGTCCAAGACCTCGAAGACCTGTTCAGCCTCTTCCTCGTTGAGGAAATCGTACCCCTGGGTCGCCCAAGCGTAGGGTCCCACGTCTAGTCCGGCGAGGAGTTCGATGCGGTCCACGTTGCTTCTGCGGTACCAGTCCTCCATCTGGCCGTTGAACACCGACGCGAACCCACGACCCTGGTACGCGCTGTCAATGGCCAGCAGGTCGTGGTGGACCCACAGCAGCCCCTGGTCGTCGCGCAGGAACTCCCGGATCACCTCCCCGACATCCAGGCCGTCGGCGTAGATCGCGGCCTGCACGCTGACCTCGGCGTCCCTGACCGACACGGAGGTGATGGTCACCTGGAAGGTTGTCCCGTCGCGGGCGGTGTACTCGCCCTCGATCCGGTCGGCCAGGGCATCCTCGATCTCGCCTGACCGCTCCTCGGCGTCACCATCGCTGGTGGGCACCAGATCCCCCACCCGGGGATCGTCATCATCCGGATGGTCCGGGGAGGTCGGTGGCGGGTCGGCCGGTGGTTGGCCCCCACCATCAGATCGGCCAGCGTCGGACGTCGCTTCGCCAGCTTCGACCCGCTCGCTGTCCTCGACGCCGTTGTTCTCGTCCACCCGGCGTCGGAAGTCCGCCATGGGATCGTCGGTGTTCGCCGAGGCGTCCCAGGCGTCCACCCACCGCTGCACCTCCGAGGGCAGGGCCTCCGAGCGGGAGAACACCGGCCAGGGTTCGCAGGCGCAGTGGTCGTGGTAGCTGTCGCCGTCCTCGGTGGTTGATGCGGACTCGCGGGACCCGTAGACGGCGCCGCGGCTGGCTAGCATCGCGCACCACCAGCACGGCGACGGACCCGGCAGCCGGAACCAGCCCAGCGCCTGGGAGTCGGACTGTACTGACGAGGTGATGGCCTTCCGGCCGCCCTCGGCCACCAGGCGCTCAGCTGCGCCGGTGACGGTGACGACCGCGACGTCCAGGGCGGCGTCAGGGGACCGGCCGGAACGCCGACCCCGCTCATATGAGGTCAACCCGGTCACGGCCAGAGACTTCTCCAGCTGCGCATCGGGAGCCCTCCGCACTTCGACTCGCGGCGCCTCGCCGGGGACCCCGGCCTCCGCTCGGGCCTGCGCGTAGAAGCGGCTGGCGAGTTCGGCGGACTGCGCGCGGTGGTCCTGGACCATCGACGCCATCTGCGGATACAGCACCGGCCACACAGCACGCGGCCCCCGGTCGTCCACCAGCGACCGCCACAGGTCCGCCATGCCCAGAGTGAGCATGGAGGTCAGAGCGGTCTGCGCGGTGCGGTGTCGGCGGGCGAGCGCCGTGCTCACCCGCCACCGCCGAGGTCGGCCATCTGCGAGTCGATCCGCGCGGCCAGCTGGGCCATCGGGTCGCCCTGCTCGGCCATGGTCGCCCACTCGGTGACGTCGTCCTGGGTGACGCCGGGGATGCGCGCCCACAACGCCCGGGGCGGGATCTGCAACATGGTCGCGGCCTTGCCCAGCGCGTCCACGGCCTGGGCGAGGGAGCGGGACCCCATGTCGGCCCAGGTGACGTGTGCGCTGGAGTCCGCGGCCTCGACGTCCAAGCCCTCGATCGCGGCAGCGAGTCGAAGTGCTTGATCGTGCGCCTGGCCCTCGGTCTTCTTGCGCTCCTCCACCTTGCGCTCCAGCCCGGCCTCCGCAGCGGCCAGAGCCTCGGCGGACAGGTTGACCATCTGGCCGGTCAACTGGTGGGACGGGGTCTGTGACACGGCGGCGAGCGTCTCGACGTCTGCGCGCCCGGCGGAGACGAAGCCGTCCATCGGGGTCTCGTCGAGCGTCCCGAATTTCGTGTCGGGGTCTTCTGCGATCAGCAGGTCATCCTGTCGGAGCCGGAGCTTGGCCGCGTGTGCCTCCTCCTCTGTCTCCGGTTCGGCCATACCGGCCGCGGTGCGGATCTTCCAAGAGTTGAAGTGCTGGACCATCAGCCGGTCGAACGTCGTCTTGTTGATCCGCATGGCCGTCGTGATGAACGGCTCCACCTCGCCCGGCGACCGCCCGTCGAGGTCCAACATCGGGGCGTGCCGCACAACGGGGCACACCCCGACGCCGTGGTCTCGGTACTCGATGTACTCGACCTTGTCGCCCTCGGCGTCCGCTGACAGGTACCAGACACGGTCCTCGTCATACAGGCGGAGCGACCACGCATCCCCCGACGCCTCCGCGCGAAGGGCGTACATCGGCCATTCGTCCTCGACGTCGTCGGCGTACCAGGCGAGCATCTTGCGGGGGGAAACCCCCCGCATGACCGCGCCGGAGTCGCCCGGTAGGACGGTCTCGTAGGCCTGCCCGTAGGCGAGGCCAGCGCGGCGCAGCGCCACCTGGCGGGCGTCCATGCCGTTGCGCTGCCAGATCGCCCACACCGGGTCCACGGTGCCGCCGGTCGGGGTGCGGTACCCGTCCACGTACATGGACTGCGACACCGAGGACACCACCAGCCCCAACCACGGGGTCTTGGCGAGCTCCACCAGGCGCTTGATCTCGTCCCCTGACCTTCGCGGGATGTCGTTGTCCTCGTGCTTCCACCGGTACCAGCGGTCGATCCGGTCCAGCCGTTTGCGTTCCGCGAGGAACTCAGGCAGCAACTGGTCGGTCACCAGCTCGACCACGTCGGCCTGGCTCATCACCATGGTCACCAGACCTTTCCGGTACGTCGGCGCTTGCGCGCGGGGTTGTTCAGGACCAGACGGCGCAGCATGCGGGCGCCGACCATGCAGACGGCGAGGTCGATCTTGCGGGCGGACTCGCGGTGCCCCTTCCACAGCGACACCCCCCACCGCCACGGATACCTGCGGGCGTTGCGGGCGTGGATGATCAACCGCTTGTCGCCGTCGTGGGTGAAGCTCCGGTCTTCGATCTCCAGGGCGGTGCGCTCAGCGGCGGCCGTGAACTGCGCGGCCCTCTTGTGCGAGGTCATGTCCCACATGACCGAGTGGCCCTCGGCGCGGCCGGGCACGGCCCAGAGTTCGAGCTGGTCGCCGTAGCGGCGGTGCCAGTCGTCGATCAGGGCGTCCCAGTACCGTTCCTGGGTCTCGTCGTCGCGGGTGTGCGACGGGTCGGCCCAGAACGCGACGACCCGGTACGTCTCGAAGACCTGCTCCACGCGGGAGTCGATCTCTCCGCGCGGGGCCGTCCACAGGTCGCCTCGCCCGCCGGGCGGCTTCTGCCACATGCCCAAGGTCAGGATGTGGCCGTCCGAGATGCGGCAGCCGGTCAGGCCGGTCGCGTCGTCGGACTTGGAGCCGTCGAAGAACAGGACGATCTCATCCTTGGAGCCCACCTTGATGTCGGGGCGGGACATCTCCTCGGACTCGAAGTCCTGCGGAACGATCCACGCGTCCTCGGCCGCGACGATCTGGTTGTACCAGAACCGGCGCGAGCGGCTCGGCGGGTTGCGCGGGTCCAGGATCGCCGCGACGATCCGGTCCACGTCCAGCCAGGTGGCATCCCCGCGCACCGCCTTGATGACGGCGCGCGCGAACTCCGGAGCCAGAAGCGCCTCGGGCGGCGCCTCCAGGGAGTCGTACATGATCCCGGACACCAGGGAGGTACCGGCCTCTCCGGCCTCCCATGCCTCCCGGGCCCGCTGCGCAACGGAGTCCTCGCTGGGTTCGTAGGCGTTGGTGATGGACAGGGCACGGGCGGCGCCGTCCGCCGACTTGGTGGCGTTGCGGTCGATGACCGCGTCCATCTCGTGGCCCTCGTTGGAGCGCAGCCAGTGGTGAGTCTCGTTGCGGACCACGAACGTTGCGCGGCCTCCCTCAAGAGCACGAGGGCTGGAAGTGACGGCCTCGATGCGGGCCCGACCCTGGTGGGCGTAGATGATCTCCTTGCCCAGGTCGATGCCGTACTTGGCGATCGCCGCCTTCGTGAACAGGCCCGGGAACAGGGTCATGGTGTTGCGGGTCTGGTCCTTGGACACAGCCGCGATCTGAACCCACGCCGCAAGGTGAGCGACTCCGGCAGGATGTTCGTTGCCCCACGGGTCCGCGACCATGCGCCCCGACGGGTCCGGGCGGCACGGACCCACGAACTCGATCGCGGCCCACGTTGCTGCGAGCGGGTCCTTCCCCCACCCCTTCAACCGCTGGATGACGCCGTCACGGTAGATGAACCTGTCCTGCTCGTCGAGGGCGTACCACCACAGCGTCAGCCGCAACTGCTCCGGCGTGTACCGCCACGGCAGCCCCGTGGCGCCCTGGAGGTTCTCGGCCGTCCACGCGACCGCGTGCCAGCCCAGGGTGCGCTCAGGGAGCACCCACCGCCCGAACTCGTCGCGCTGCCAGGACGGCCCGATCCGGACCGGTTCAACCCGCGGGACGTCCTCAACCGTCGAGGGCGTCACGGTAGTCATCCAGCGCCATCACGGCGGCCGAAGGGCCTTGGGCCTCGGCGGCCTGGAGCTCCAGGCGCATCCGGCGCCGGTCGCCCTCGGTCACGAGTAGAGCGTTCATGGCCTTGAGGTACCCGGCCAGGCTGGCGCCCTTGAGCGGGATCGTGTCGCGCACGACGTCGCCCTGGTCGGTGATACCGACGACCTGCGGGGACAGGTCTCGGGAGATCGACTCCGCGATAAGGTAGGCGACCGCCCAGTCGCTGGGCTCGTACAGTTCGGACTGGCCGGACTGGCGCAGCGAGGTGTACCAGCGCTTCGCGATCGGGTGCCAGTCCTTGTCGGCGGCGGGGACCCGCACCTTGCGGGCTCGCTCCAACTTGGTGACCGGGCCCGCCGACTCGGCGGTTTCCTCGGTCGGCTTGTTGCGGCGGCGCCGCTCGGCGTCGGACTTGCCGACGGGCCCGCGGGTGCCTACGGGGCGGGTGCCCATGGTGACCTCCAGGGTCTAGGGCGCCTCCAGGGCGCGGCCGGGCTGGTCAGAATCGGGGAGGGGCCGAACTTCAAAACCCGTACCGGGCCGGAGCTGCTATGACCCCCCGGGCTGTCGGTGAAAGGGGAGGGGGCACCCCCCAGGGTGTTTGTGCAGGTCAGGGGCCTATGTGGTTCCGGGGTGGCGTTCGGGCCTGCGGAAGCGGCTCGGACGGGGCCGATGCGCGGCGTTGCCTTCCTCGGACGACTTGCGGGCGTGGTGCCGTTCACACAACGCTTGGAGGTTCTCGTCTCGGTGGTCGTGACGATCGCCCTTGTGGTCGACCTGGTTCGCAGGCTCTCTGCAGATTCCACCGACGGCCATTCGCCATTGGCAGGCGTGGCGGTCGCGTCGAAGGATCCGGGGGCGCACCCGGGTGTACCAGTCGGAGGGGAGCTCCCCTCTGCGGGTGCTCCCCTTCCAGCCCCCGGACATCCAGACACCCCCGACTCTTTGATGCCCAGGGGGTTGCCCTGGTGGCCGTCTGTGGCCATTCATCCCGGCGGGGGCGGGTGGGGGGTAGGTGGGGGCTACTGTGGCGCCGTACCCCAGCACCCTTGGAGCCCCTGTGTCCTACCCTCCGCCCCCGGGTCCCTACGGTCACCACCACCCGCACCAGCCGCCTCACCCGATGCCCCGGTACTCCAAGAGTGTGGAGAAGCGACGCGGGCTGGGTGGGCTGGCGAACAGCACGCATCTGCTGTTGACCCTGTTGACGTGCGGTTTGTGGTTGTTCGTATGGGTGCCGTGGTGGCTCTTCCGGATGATCGTGCCGAGGAAGCGGGTCACGAAGACGTACTACCGGTGAGAGACGCCATGCGGCACTCCACGAAGCTGTTCATCCTGGTCGGCGTCGCCCTCGTGGTGACCGGTGTCGTCGCGGGGCTCCTACCCATCGAGCCCATCGCCCCCGTCCAGTCCGGGCCCCTGGCCATAGGCGAGTGCGGGAAGGTGTTCGATCGCGAGAGCAGCTACCTCGGAGGCCCGGAGTGTGCGGCCGCTTGGTCGAACCGAACTCTGCTTGTGTGGGGGTCGATTGTCCCGGGCGCCGTGCTGGCCTTCGGTGCGCTGACCATGGACCCGGCGGTGAGGTAGTCGCCCGCCCCGCCAGCCCCCGCCATTGAGGAGAGTTCCGTGACCCCTGTTCAGGTCATCCGCACGGTGGCCATCGCGCTGATCGCTGGCGGCGCAGCCCTTGGGCTGGTTCCCAGCGGGTCCTGTGGGGCTGGGTGGTGGTCCCCAGCGAGCATCAATGCGTCCTACGGATGGTTCGCCTACACGCAGGAATCGCCGCCCATCATGATGGCCGGTGTGTGCGGGACAGCCATGGCACCGGTTGGTTCGTGGGCGATCGCTCTGATCGTAGGTGGGGTGGCCCTGTTGGTCTTGGTGTGGATCAACACCTCGTACCGGGCGAAGGGCGATCCCCAAGCGAAGTAGTCGCCCGCCCCGCTCGGCGCGCCTCCCCCTCAGGGACGTGGAGCAGGGCGGGACGTTGGGGCGCCCGGCAGTGGGGACGCGCCCGCGGGGTGATGGGCTGCCGGGCGGGTCAGTGAAGGACGGATTGTCCGGCCCCCGGCTTACGCTGCTCGCAAGTGCATAGGGAGGAATTCAGATGGCCAAGTACAAGATCAACGAAGGCGTTTCCGGTCTCCCCGACGCCTGGAAACCAACGGTTGAAGCGGACTTCTTCGAGATCGACGAGAACTTCATCACTTTCAGTCGCTTCGGGGATCCGAATTTCGAAGTCTTCGCGATTCGACAGTCCCGCGTTGAGGTTCTGAAGCGCATCGAGGAGTAGGAACGACGAAGGCCCCGACCGTGTCCCGGTCGGGGCCTTCTGGCGTTTTCGGAAAGCTTACGCCATCCTGCTTCGCATCATCCCAGTATTGTCAAGTCCGCGCAAGTCGAGCAGCCACGTGCCCCGCCCTCCTCCTCGCCTTCCCCTCCTCGTGCACCGTGCTCGTGTGAGTCCGGTCCACCTCGCACCGCATCTGGCCGTCGATCGGCAGCCCGGGGGCGATGACGACGAACAGCCGACCGCCGCACGCCCGCGGGGTCTGGCCGTCCAGGGAGATGGTCCGGCAGGGCTCGGGGAGCGGGACGGCGCGGATGGGTCGGTCGACCGCGCGCAGGGCCTGGCGGACGGAGGCGAGGATCTCGTCGACGAGCTCGGCGCCGTACTCGCGGGTGCGGGCCCAACGCATGACGGGGGCGAGCCAGGCGGCCATGGCGGCGAGAGTGTCGGTGGGCGGCGCCTGCTTGGATCCGTCGGCATGGACCAGGCGCACCCACGTCGAGAGGGTGGAGCGCAGGATGGTGGCGGCCTCGGATGCGCGTAGGTCGAGCGGCAGGGGTGCCTCGCTGGCCTTCGTGGGCTTCCCACCGGCGCGGCCGGTGCCGAGCGCGGTCTGCTTCGCGGTGGCGGTGACAAGGTCCGCGGCGAGCCACTCGGCCACCTGGCGCAGGGCGGCGGCGGCATCGTCGGCGCACCCGGTGCACACGCGTGCGTCGTCGCCACTGGGGCGGTCGCAGAGGTCACACGGGTAGTGGTCGGTCATCGTCATGTGTCCCCCTGGTGGTCGTGCTGGCAGTGGTGGGGCCCGGGGCGCTGGCGGGTGCGCCCCGGGCGGGGCGGTCAGAAGAGAACGGTCTGGGCGTTCGGGAGGCGGCTGGGCGTACACTCCGGCGTCGGCGCCAACGCGGAAAGCGCCGGCGCTTCCGGCGGCGGCGCCGGGTCCGGCTGGTTGGCCCGGTAGGTGTCGAGGAGGGTCTGGCCGAGTTCGGTGATGACGGGCCCGTCGGGGCCGTCTTCGAGGAGCCCCTGCCAGAGCGCCTGGACGGTGTTGTTGTCGACGGCGTGGATCGGGAACGCGCGGACGTTGTACCGGATGCGCCCGGCCTCGGCGGCCTCCAGGGTGCGGGCGTGCCACCAGGTGATCTGGTCGGGCGGGGCGAACAGGGTGGTCACGGTTCGCTCCTCGGGTAGGTCTTCGCGAAGTGGTCAGCGATCTCGGTGATCCCGGCGCGGCGGCCTTCCTCGCGGGCGTCGGCCAGCTGGTCCTCCAGGGCCTCGACCTGGCGGCGGAGACTCACGATCTCGTCGTGCTGCTCGGAGATGCGTTCGCACGCAGCGTCGTAGCGGGCGGCCATGATCCCGGCGTCGGCGCGCTCTCGGTGGACCCGGTCGACGGTGGCGTCGATGGCGGCCCGCTGGGCGGGGGTGAGGTGGTCAGCCACGGTCGGTCTCCTCGGTGGGGGTGGGGAGGTGGTAGTCCGCGATCCCCAGATCCCAGATGAGGTCCCCGGAGTCCTCGCCTCCGTACTCGGCGCACCGGTGTGCCCAGTCGGCCACGATCTGGAGGATGCGATCGCGGTCGACGGACGGCGGCGGGGCGGGTGCGATCTCGTGCGGTTCGTAGTGGGAGATCAGACCGGTCGGGTCGGTGTCGAGCTGGACGCCGTACCCCTCCGGGCGTCCGGGCGGGCGGTGGTCAGTGATGGTGCCTAGGGTTCCTGCGCGTGTGCATCCGTCCACGGGGAGGGTCTGAACCCTGTCGCCCACGGGGTAGGTGCGGTACGTGGTGTTCTTGCTCATCGGTCGGTCTCCTCGGTGGGGGTGGGGTCCGTGATCGTGGCGAGCGCCCGGAGGTGCCCCGTCCTGGTTCGGCATGGGTGCGGTGACTGGCACTCCAGGCAGGTTCCGGTGTTGTCGTCGTCGTCGTGCAGGATCAGGCTGCACTCCAACTCGGCCTCCAGCTCGCGAACACGGAGGCACTTCAGCGCCCACGCCCGGCTGTTGCCCTCCTCCACGGTGAGCATGGACTCGATCTCCGCCTCCAGCTGGCGGACGCGGGCGGTCCCGGGCCGGTGCGCCTGCCGGAGGCCGTGCTTGCGGCCCTGCTCCCAGCGGGCGTCGAGCTCGGCGGCGACGGCCGTCATGACGTTGGTGAGGATCACGAAGGCGGTGGTCGCCGGTGCGGTGGTGGCGTTCGGGATCTGGGCGTCGATGACGTCAGCGACGGTTTCGCGCAGCGACTCGTTGGCCGGGGCGGGTGCGATCTCGTGGGGGTCGTAGTGGGAGACCAGACCGGTCGGGTCGTCGTCGAGGCGGATCCCGTACCCCTCCGGGTATCCCGGCGTCCTGGGGTAGTGCTCGGCCACGGTCCCGAGGGACCCTGCGGGCATCTCGTCGTCGGTGGGGAGGGTGCGGACGCGGTCGCCTGGCTTGAAGGTCGGGGTGGTGTTGTCGGCCATCTCGGGGTGCCTTTCAGAACGGGAAGCCGTCGGGGGTCGGGTAGGGATCGGGTTCGGGGGGTTGCGCCCAGCGGGTGTCGATGTGGTCGTCCAGGGGGTGGCCGCACCGGTGCGCGGGGAACACAGGCCGGGACCTCTCGGCGCGGATGTTCCACTCGGCGCGGTGGGCGATCTCCTGCCGTCCGGCCCGCCGGTGAAGCTCGTAGGTGCCCCGCCCCGCCAGGAGCGCGACCGCCTCCCCGAGTTCGGTGATCGGGGTCGGGTCGATTTCGACTTTCATCCCGGCCACGTGGTCGTCGAGGCCGACAAGAATCGGTGCGGCGCATTTCTTGCACATGCGCATTTGCGCGGCGAGGGCATATTCGGCTTGGCGGTCTCGGAGCCACTGGGGCACGTGGGTCATGCCGCACCCCCGGGGAGGTCGGTCACGTGTCCGCGTACCTCGCCGGTGGTGGGGTCGATCAGGTCGTCCCCCGCTGCGGTGAGGACGACCCCGGCGGCGGAGTCGATGATGCGGCCATCGATGACGACGAGGTTCGGGCGGGTCGACGCCTGCTTCTCCTGCGGGGGGTCGGTGTGCGTTCGACTCACATCGGGTTCGTGGTCGTCGTGTGGGTGTGAGTGCAGTGCGTCTCTATAAGACGCACTGACGCACTCACTCACAGTGCGTTGACGCACTGGTGACGCACTCTGACGCACTGACGCACTGGGGGGTGTGTAGGAGGGGCTCATGGAGTGCAGGACGGCCCGCTTCGGACCCGGCTCGGTCACGATCGACCCGTCAGCTCGACCCTTCTTCAACGCCGCCCTGACGGTCTTCTGAGTGAGTTCCTGGGCGAGTGCCTCCTCGACCTGACGCCCTGAAGCCTTCGGGGTGACCGCCAGGTACTCGATGACGGTCTCCAGCGCCTCCGTGGCCTTGACGTCCTTCCGGGACCCTCCAGAAATGGACAGGCGCCGGGTGGTGGGGTCGAATTGGAGAGCGGACTCGGAAATGTCGACGTCGCGCCCGTAGGCGGAGAAGAACCGTGGGGCCGCAGGGTCGTTTTCCCCGTCCTCGCCCTTTTCCCGGACCAACCGCCATTCGACGTCCGGCCAGTCCCTCAGGCGGGAGGCCCCTCGGGTGCGCTCCCCGCTGTGGCCCATGTGGTGCACGACGACGGCCTCGGACACCCCGGCCTCACCGAGGAGTTCGTCGAAGGCGACGAGGAGCTGCCCGGCTTCCTTGTCCTCGGACAGGCCGAGGGCGTCCAGGAGCGGGGCGAGGCAGTCGAGGACGACGACTTCGGCCCCGGCTTCGCGGAGTGCGGTCGCCCAC
The DNA here is from genome assembly GCF_056173345.1 of Nocardiopsis sp. iso_237. NCBI lineage: Bacteria > Bacillati > Actinomycetota > Actinomycetes > Streptosporangiales > Nocardiopsidaceae > Nocardiopsis > Nocardiopsis sp. iso_237. The sequence continues at coordinate 152,302 of NZ_CM149669.1, forward strand.
TGGGAGCGGACGGTGGGGTCGAGGATGTCGAAGCTGGCGAGGTTGCCGCGCAGGGGGAGCACGGCGGCGCGGTCGGTCCGATTGATGCCCTGGTCTCGGAGCCATGCCCGGATCATGCGTTGGTCGAGCTCGTCGTCGATGACGACGACGCGGCGGTCGTCGGCCAGGGGCTCGACGGTGAACTGGTCGAGGAACGGGTCCCCGTCGACCAGGCTGCGCACGAGGTTGCCGACGAGGGTGGTCTTGCCCGCCTTGAACTGGGCGGCCAACATCACCCTTCCTCCGAGCGGCCACAGGCCTTCGAGCCGGTACCGCTGGGGCGGGTCCTCGATGGACAGGAACTCGTCGAGGAAGGAGATCACGGGGGCTTCGGTGGGCCGCTGCTTCGCCCGCAGGCGCCGCTTCGCTTCCTCCCGCACCTCCAGCTTGGTGATCTCCTCAGCGATCAGGCGCTCGTGGGCGAGCCTGCGGGCCTCCTCGGCGTTCGCGATCTGAGTGGGGGTGAGCTGGTCGGCCATGTCCGTCTGCGCTGGTGACGCACTGGGCGCGATGAGGTCGGCCAGCCCCGACCCGCAGTCGCACGTGTCGGCGGCCGAGGGGCGCCCGGCGACGAGCTGCACGGCACCGCGGATGTTGCGCGCCCACTCGGCGGCGGCTTCCCCTTCGGTGCGTGCTTGCCCGGCGCGGCCGGTGCGGGTGGCCTCGGTGAGGAACCCCCTGCGGAGGTGGTCGAGGGCCTGGGCGACTCCGGCGTGCCCCTCGTCGGACAAGCGGATCAACCGCATGGCGGCGAGGTTGGCGTTGTTGTGCGCGGAGCCGTCGGTGAGGGTGAACAGGGCGGCGTCGAGCTGGTGGCTCATCCGTTCGCACGGCGTCTCGGCGGCGCGCGGCTGGGAGGTCAGCCAGGCGGCGACGGCCTGGTCGTCGAGGTCGGCGCGCGGGGACGCGGTGTAGGCGGCCCCGGAGGTGAGCCCGTCAACCCACTCTTGAGGGAGGTGGGGGAGGGCCGCGGGGGCGGGAGGGACGGTGGAGACGGCGCCGTGGGGGGTGATCCACCGGTAGGTGCGGCCTTCGGGGTGCAGGGATGGCGGGGCGACGGCGTACCGGTGCCGGTGCTGGATGATCTCGATGCCGGGTCCGACTTCGCCGGGCCAGGCGAGCCCGGTGGGCGCCTGGTAGAGGCGGATGCCGCTGACACCGTCGTCCCGGGACGTGGTCCGCCACGTGGTGGGCAGGGTCCCCCACTGCTGTTCTCCGGCGGCCAGGGTGTTCGCACCGGGCTTGCCGTCGTAGTTGTCGACGTCGATGCCGATGATGCCGTCGGGCAGGCGCAACGCGACGTTGCCGGACTCGTGGCGGGGATCGTCGGCCCACGACCAGCAGTCGGCGTAGGTGGGCCATGCCCCTTCGGCGCCGGTGAACCCGCGGGGCGGGTGCGACTTCTTGCGCTCTGGGAGGGGTAGGACACCCTGCCAGCCCAGGTCCTGGTACGTCTCCCAGGTCTGGGCGTAGGGACCACTCACTGATGTCTCCCCCGTGTTCGTGTGCGTGTTCGGTGGCTGGTGCCCGCCCCACGGGCTGCACATGGGGCCCCGGCTGGGTCCGGTCGGGCTGGTGGGTTACAGGCCGAGGGCGCGGCGCTGCTCGGGGGACAGTGCGGCGATGGCGGCGGCCTGTTCGGCGGACACACCGGGGACGGCCGGGGCCGGAGCAGCCGGGGCAGGGGTGGGAGCCGGAGCGGCCGGAGCGGTCGCCTGCTGCTGAACCGGAGCGGACCCGGCCAGGAGCGCGTTCGCGTCGACCATGGCCGGGGAGGAGGGCGACTCGTACACGGCTGAGTAGAGCTTCGGCGGGTGCATGCCGCGCTTGCTGGCCTCGCCGTTGCCGGTGTAGGTGACGGTGAGCTTCCCGCCGACCTCCAGGCCCTTCGCTCCGGCGGTGCGGATGGCGGTGCGGACGGCCTTCATGAGCCCGGACTTGACGTAGATGGCGCGGGCGCCGTCGTCGTAGGGGTCGGAGGGGTCGCGCTGGTCGGTGTCCAGGACCACGCGGATCTGCTGGCGGGGGGACCCGTCGTCCCAGGTGAGCAGTTCACCGCTGGTGTAGTCGCGCTGCTGCTGGACCTCCGGCGGAACGGAGATGGTGCCGGAGACCACCGTGCCGGGGGTCTCGAACTTCGCGGAGGGGGTCCCGCCGCTCATCAACATGTCGTTCGCAGAGTTGTTGTACATGGTGTGTGACCTGTGCTTTCTGTGTGTGGTGTGTCAGGCGATGAGGGACTCGGCCGCTGTGGGGCGGCCGGGGTTGATCCGGGTTCCGGGGTGTCCGGGGCATCCGGTGGCCAGGTCGGTGGACCCAGCGCGGCGGAACGGGCAGTAGGAGCAGAAGGAATCGGCGGTGGGCAGGAGGGCCAGGGCCCCGGTGCCCATGGCCGAGGTGAGGGACGCGATGCCCTCGACGCGGTCCAGGGCGGCGACGGCGACCTGCTCGTCGTAGTCCTCGGCCCACAGGTGGGCGTCCTTGAGCGGGCTGTTCCTCGGAAGGCCCCAGATGGCGACCCGGTCGACGGGGTGCCCGGCCGAGGCCCAGCCGCGCCCGTACAGGTGCCCCTGTGACCGGTACTGGGCGCCGGGCCCGGACCGCCGGAGCTTGTCGAGGCTGGTCTTGCCCATGACCTTGAAGTCGATGACCGTGGCGGTGACCCGGTCGTAGAGGTCGGTGGACCCAACGACCGGTTCCCCGGCGAGGGTGCCGACGGTCACCCGCTGCTCCATCAGGAACCGCGGGTGGCCGAGACGCTGGTTGGCACCGAGGAACACCCCTTCGAGCCACGCGTGGGTGGCCGTGCCGATCGTCGCCAGCCACCCGTCGCCCTGGTGAACCTCGGCCACTCCGGCGAGCCGGTACCCGATCCGGCGCGCGCACTCGACACCGATCTCGGACGGCCCCAGAGCCCGCTGGAGACTGCGGGGGTGGTTGTGGATGGCGTCCTCGACGAAGTAGGTGAGTTCCCCCTGGAGGTGGCCAGGGTCGAGGTCGCGCACCATGTCGGCCTCGGGCAGCGGCGCCAGCTCGGCCACGTCGATCCGGGACATCAAGCGACCTCCGGAGTCTGCTCGGACGGGGTGCCGTACCCGGCCAGGTGCAGCAGCGGCACGAGGGTGGACAGGTGCATCCGCACCGGGTCACCGACCACGGGCACCGGGATGGGCAGACGCCCCTGGGTGAGCCCCGACCAGGTGACCAGGTCCAGGTGCGCCCACCACGACCCGACTCCGACGGCCGAGTACCCGCGCCGCTTCGTGACGAGGATCCCGAGGTCCGCACCGGAGTTGACGGTCTCCTGCTCGGTCTCCGCCAGCCACCGCGTGACGTCGGCGTCGTGAGCTGACTCCGCGACCTTGCCGCCCTTGATCTCCCAGCACAGGCCGGGGGTCCCGGTGATGTCTCCGAGGTCCTGGGCCCCGGCCAACGCCCGGCGTTCGGCGTAGGGCCAGCCGTGCTCTCGCAGGTATCGGACCACGCCGGTCTCGGCGCGGGTTCCGATGGATCGTGAACCGCTCAACGTCGGCTCCTTCCTTGGTGTGGGGTGGCCGCCCCGCAGGACGGGCGGGGCGACCGGGGTGGTCAATAGGTGTCGGCGCGGTGGTGAGTGCCCTTGGCGGCGATGATGTCGTCGGCCCCAGCCGTCAGCTGGTCGACCAGGTCGCGTTCAGCGGCCAGGTCCCTCCTCTGCGTGTCCGGGTGAGACTCGATCTCGGTGAACAGCTCCTCGGCATCCCGTTCGGCGCCGAGCACGACCCACAGGACGAACAGCGCGACCGAGGCGAGGATGAGCAGCGCCGCGATGGCGCCGAGGATGACGGGGATCATGCGGCCACCGCCTCGGGGGCGTCCTCGGCGTCGACGATGGTGCTGACGCCAACGGTGACCCCTCGGTAGGACCCGGTGATGCGCAGGTGGAGTCGGGACCCGGTCCGGTCGGCGGCGACAGCGCCCGCGCCGAGAATGCGTTGCCACACCGACAGGCCCCGACGGCGCTCGTCGTCGCCGCCCATGAGGAGCTGACCGTCCAGGTGCACCGCCCCGGCGAACGCGTAGCTCGCGGCGCGCTCGTCGGGGACGGTCCACGAGGTGGACGGGCCACCCTCTGCTCGGAGGTGGATGAGGGTGTTGAGGAGGTTGCCCTGGGCGGTGCCGTCGCCGTTGGGGGTCTGGTCACCGACCAGGGGGGCGAGGGCGCGGACGGTGGCGAGTGCGGCCTCGTAGGCGGCGCGGAGCTGGGTGGTGTCGCGGGCGGGGATGTTCGCGGCGGCGGTGGCCGGGGTGGGGGCGATACGCTGGGCCATACGAGAACCTCTGTTTCTCGTCACGCCTCCGACCGGGTCACGACCGGTGCGGGGGCTTTCTCGTGGGTGGGGGAAGGGTCAGGCGGCGGTTCGGGTGTGCCGCTTCACGTAGGCCTCGATCGCGGCGTCGGACACGCGGCTCTTCGGGCGTTTCGCCCCGGGGCGCGAGATGTCGACGACGGGGATGAGGCCGTCAGCGATGAGGTCGTACACGTGCGTCTTGCTGCATCCGAGGCGTCTGGCGGCGTCCGGGATGGACAGGAGCGTCATGCCGCCTCCTCGGTGGGGTGGGTCTCGGTGATCTCGAACAGCTCCTCGAACCGGCAGTTCAGAAGGAGCAGCGCGCGGCCGATGATGTTCGTGGACGGCGCGACCTCCCCGTGGGCGACCCGGTGCGCGGTCGTGTGCGAGACACCGAGGGCGGCCCCTTGGGCGGTCGCGGTGGTGAGTCCGTGAGCGCGCATGCGCCGCTGCCACTCCGTGCGGCGCACCGCAACCCCGATGGCCGAATCCGGCCGAAGTGTGCTGTGCATGCACCGCACGATACTCATGTGTGTGCGTGCACGCAACAGTAAAATCCCAGAGTAACCTCGGTCACTCCATAAACATGTGCGGGGTGCGCACAGGGTAAGAACCCTGTAACCACAAGGGAATGCCTTCTCCTGTGGGCTTAGGCATGCCTCAGACGTCCGCTAGTGTGCGGTGCATGCACACCACTTCCCCGCCTGAATGGGACGCGCAGACTTTCGCGCGCGCCATCAAAGTGCTCAAAGACGCAGGACTCACCGGCGCCGACCTCGCGACCCTGGCTGGGATCAGCAGGCCCCAGGTGAGCCGCTGGTCCTCCGGCGCGCACCGACCCGGCTACGACGCCCTCAAGCGCCTAGCGAGCGGCCTCCTCGCTAGTCGCCCCGACCTGCGCGACACCGTGGCCACCCTGTGCTCCTCGGCCGGGTACCCCGGCATCTCTGCCGACCTCGGCATCGCCGGACCCTCGGACGAGCAGGCGTCCGAGACGATGGTGAGCCCCTACTCCGGAGAGGTCTACCGGATCGTCCGGAACCTCTCGAAGCGCGCTGAGGACGCTGGCCTGACCCCCGAGCAGGAGCGCGAAGCGATCGAGGCGGTCATGCGGAGGGCGGAGCAGGCCCTGGAGACGGCGATGGACGCGGAGCTGTACCGGCGGGAGCGGGACTCGGCTGACGGGTAAACCAGTCCGTTTTGGCCAGATGAGGACACCCCTGCGGTAAACCGGTTACGCATTGTCCCGAGGCTTATCACGGCGTGAAGTTGGCAGGTCAAATGCCTAGATTCGGACATGCTTTCGTCCTACGATGAGCCTCCCCCGCGTCGCTCGCGGGACCCCCAGCAGCAACATGGGAGGGGACCTATGCTGCACGACCCCCGTCAGAAACGGCCGCACCGACGTGGCCGCCGACTACGCCTCGACCCGCGCTTCCGCATGTCCGTCACCGTGGACACCATGCCCATCACCATCGAGTACCTGGAGCGCAGGCTCCCCGGCGGTGGGCTGCTCCTGATCATCCGAGACGGAGTCGAGTACGGCCAGGTCGAGCGCAAGTACCAGACCGATCTGATCCCCTGGGCTCGCAGAAGGATCTACACCTCCTTCGGGTCCGTCGACCCGATCGACGACCCCGCCAAGGCGGCCCGCACGATGTGGTGGGACCCCGAGTGGCCCGTCAGCCGCGCCTCCGTCTCCATCGCGGAGAACGCCCACCCGGGGCTGATCACCCGCTACCCGCACGCCTGGTTGCTCGACCCGCCCGCCTAGGACAGAACCGGCAGAGTCACCCCCCAAGCGTGGGGGCGCCGGACAAGTCGGCGCCCCCTGGAACCAACAGAATGGACACCCCCATGCCCTATTACCGCAAGTTGCCCAGCGGGCTGTGGCAGGCCACAGTCCGAGACCCATCCGGTCGGCGCCATAGCCACACCGACAAGCTGAAAAGCGCCGTGAAGGCCTGGGCCACCGCCGAAGAAGACCGCTACAACCGCGGGGATGTCCGGTCGCCAGAGGACGACAAGACAACGGCCGGAGAGTGGCGGGCCGAATGGATGAAGGGGCGTGTGCTCGACGACCCCACCGTGAAGAAGAACAACAGCCTCTGGCGAGTGCACTGTGAGCCCCGCTGGGGTGACTGGCCGATGGGGTCGGTCACGCGCAAGATGACCCAAGAGTGGGTACGCGACCTCATGGAGACACGGCGCCGACGCCACAAGGGACGTCCGGTCGAGGGCGCCGCCGATGAGAGCATCCCGCTGCTGAGCGCGGCGACGATCCAGGACATCGTTCACCACATGTCCGCGCTGTACAAGGCGGCGATGAAGCAGGACCCGCCGGTTGTCGCTCGCAACCCGTTCACGGACCTGGAACTCCCCAAGAGGGCGGCGCGTGCGGTGCTCTTCTACGAGCCCGAGGAAGAGGAGGCGATCTACGAGTCGGTCGCGCTCCGGCCACACGGCCATGTCTATGAGCCCATGGTGCGCCTCGGGATGCAGGTCGGCCTCAGGCCCGGTGAGCTGTTCGGGCTGCACGGTCACCGGGTCGACTGGCTCCGCGGGCTGATCCACGTCACGCACGTGATGACCGAGGAAGGGATCCGTGAGTATCCGAAGTCGATGAAGTCCAGCAGGACCGTCCCAGTCGATGATGACGTCTTGGACCTCATGCGGCCCCTCATGGTGGGGCGCCCGGTCGACTCGGCGGTGTTCACTGCGCCAGAGGGCGGGATGGTCTTGGATGACACGTTCCGGCACCGGGTCTGGTACCCGGCGGTCGAGGATGCGCGGATGTGCACCGAGGAGTGCCGGGGAGCCTGTCAGGACCCGTCACACCGAGTGCGCAGGTTCCCGCCGCGGGTCATGCGGAGCACGGCAGCGTCGCGGCTGGCTCAGGACGACGTGGACCTCAAGGAGATTCAGGATCTGCTGGGTCACGAGGACTACGCGACCACCCTGCTCTACGCCGCGCTCAAGCCAGGGGCCCACAAGGGGGTGCGTGCGTCGTGGGAGCGTCGGAAGAAGGCGCGGGCGGAGGATCCAGGAGCCTAGCGACGCACGTTTTTGAGATCGTGACGCACGTGTGACGCACGGGCATGAAGAAGGCCCCGGTCTCGGTAGCGGATATCTACCGAGGCCGGGGCCTCTGACCTGGGGATACATCCCCTGGTCGCTCTGTCGGGGTGGCGGGATTTGAACCCACGACCTCTTCGTCCCGAACGAAGCGCGCTGCCAAGCTGCGCTACACCCCGAAGCAACGTCCCCAAGTCTAGCGGACTCGGGGAGTGCTTGTGCACGTCAATTCCGGGCGCATCGAACCCGCAGGTCAGGGTCGGGCGACCAGGTCCAGGAGCGAGGCCTCCGGGCGGCAGCAGAACCGCACCGGGGCGTACGGGGACGTGCCCAGACCACCGGAGACGTGCAGCCACGCGTCCCCGTACTCGTTCAGACCCCAGGCGCGGCGGCGGTCGATCCCGCAGTTGGTGACCAGCGTCCCGTAGAAGGGCAGGCACAGCTGACCGCCGTGTGTGTGGCCGGCGAGCAGCAGCTGGTACCCGTCGGCCTCGAAGCGGTCCAGGTTGGCGGGCTCCGGCGAGTGCAGCACGCCCAGCCTGACGTCGGCCAGCGGGTCGGCCGGTCCGGCGACGTCCTCGTAGCGGTCCAGTTTGATGTGCGAGTCGTGCACGCCCGCCAGGGCCACGTCGAGGCCGTTGGCCTTCAGCGAGCCCTTGTGGTTGTTCAGGTCCAACCAGCCCGAGGCCGACATCGACGCGCCCAGCTCACGCCAGGGCAGGTCCGGCACCCGGCGCTTGCGGTAGTCCGTCTTGCTGGTCCGCCACAGGTAGCGCGCCGGGTTCTTCAACTGGGGTGAGAACAGGTCGTTGGACCCGTACACGAACGCGCCCGGCCGGTCCAGGAGCGGGCCCAGGGCGTCGATGAACGGCCCCACCGCGTCGGGGTGGGCCAGCGAGTCCCCGGTGTTGATCACCAGGTCGGGCTCGTAGGCCTCCAGCCCGCGGATCCAGTCGATGAGCATCTTCCGCCCGGGCGTCAGGTGCGCGTCGGACAGGTGCAGCACACGCAGTCGGGGGCTGCCGGGAGGCAGCAGCGGCAGCTCGTACCGGCGCAGCCGGAACCAGTTGCGTTCGATGACCGAGGCGTACCCCAGCCCGGCCACACCGACCGCCCCGGTGATCGCGGCCGCGCGCCCGATCCGGCGCAGCAGTGGTCTGTTGTCGGCGCCCATCCGGCCCTCCTTCGTCGAGTACCGATCGTCTCAGATCCGGGGTGCCCCGCGCGCAAACCGTTGGTGGGCCCGGTCGGGGCGGCCATAGGATCGGGCCATGTCCGAACTCAAAGCCCGTCTCAAGTCCGACCTGACCACCGCCATGAAGGCGAAGGACAAGGTCCGCACCGCCACCCTGCGCATGGTGCTCACCACCATCGCCACCGAGGAGTCCGCGGGCTCCTCGCAGCGGGTGCTCGACGACGACGAGGTCACCAAGCTCCTCATCCGCGAGGCCAAGAAGCGTCGCGAGGCCGCCGAGGCGTTCGACAAGGGCGACCGCCCCGAGGCCGCCGCCAACGAGCGGGCCGAGAGCGAGGTCCTGTCGGACTACCTGCCCAAGCCCCTCACCGACGACGAGCTCTCCCAGCTGGTCGCGGCCGCGGTCACCGAGACCGGCGCCTCCGGGATGAAGGAGATGGGCAAGGTCATGAAGGTCGTCAACGCCCAGATCGCCGGGCGTGCCGACGGCGCCCGCGTGGCCGCCGAGGTCAAGCGCCAGCTCGCCTAGCGAAACGACGAGGGGGCGGTGGTGACCATGTCACCACCGCCCCCTCGCGGGTGTCACGGGATCAGTCGCCCCGGCCCGGCTGGGCCGCCGGAGTCGCCGGGAACCAGCCGTTGCGGCCCCGGTCCTCCTCCGCGTTGGCCCGGCCGCCGCCGCTGCTCAGGAACACGTTGACCGTCGCGCCCTCGGGGAGACGGGTGCCCGGGTTCGGGTTGACCGCGGCCACCGAACCCTCGCTCTCGGCGGAGCGGACCGTCGTGCCGGACACGTTCACCGTGTAACCGGCGGACTCCAGGGCGGCCACCGCTTCCGACTCGCCCATCCCGACGACGTTCGGGACGCCGCCGTCGTCGCTGGCCGGACTGGCCTCCTCGTCCCCGTCGTCGTCATCCCGGGGAGCGCGGGGCTCCGAGGTGGAGCCGAACTTGCCGGGCGCGGACGCCAGCTGCTCGGTGTCCAGGCCCTCGTGGGCGCCGCGCATGGTCTCCTGCCAGATCGGGCCGGGGATGGTGGCCCCGTACACGGTGCCGAAGTACCGGTCACCGATCCTGACGTTGCGCAGCGGGTACTGCTGGGGACCGCGCGGGTCGCCGACGAACACGCTGCTGGCCATCTGCGGGGTGAACCCGGCGAACCAGGCCGCAGCGGAGCCGTCGGTGGTTCCCGTCTTGCCTGCGGCCGGACGACCGATGCCCAGGCTGGCGGCGGTGCCGCCGTTGAAGGGCTGCGACAGCAGGTAGCTGGTGCCGTCCGCGACCTCCTCGTCCATCACCCGCTCGCACTCGGGCTCGATCTCGATCGTGGTGCCCGCCTGGCGGTCCTCGATCCTGGTGATGGCCTGCGGCTCGCAGTACATGCCACCGGAGGCGAAGGTCGCGTAGGCGTTGGACACCCGCAGCGGGGAGACCTCCTCGCTGCCCAGCGTGAAGCTGCTGTTGGCGAGCGAGTTGTCGTTCTCCGTGAACAGGGTGCCGTCGGCGCGCTTCAGCCCGATCTTCTCGGCCATCTTCATCGTGTTGCACAGGCCCGCGCGGGCCTGGAGCTGCGCGAAGAAGGTGTTGGACGAGGCCTTCGTGCCGGAGATCATGTTGTGGTTGCCCGCGTTGCTGTCACCGGCGTTGCTCAGCGACCACGACTCCAGCCGCCCCCCGTTGCAGGAGGTCTGGCCGCTCACCGTGGTGGAGCTCGGTGAGTTGAACGAGGTACTGAAGGGCAGCCCCTGTTCCAGCGCGGCGGCGAGGGTGATCGCCTTGAACGTCGACCCGGCCTGGAAGCCGCTGCTGCCGCCCCGGTCCGAGTCGGTGGTGAAGTTGATCGAGGTCTCGCCGAGCTTGCTCTCGTCGGGACCGTAGTTGCGGCTCTGCATCATGCCGAGGATGTGGCCGGTGCCCGGCTCCACGACCGCCTGCGCGGCGACCTTGCGGGAGTCGTTCTTGCGCGGCACCCACTTGTCCACGGCCTTCTGCCCCGCCTCCTGCGTCTGCGGGTCCAGGGTCGTGTGGATCTCCAGGCCAGCGGTGCGCAGCCAGCGCGCCCGCTCGGTCTCGTTGGGGCCGAACCGCTCGTCCTGCTCGATCTCCTGCACGACGTAGTCACAGAAGAAGGGCTCGTCGCTGGGGACGCACCCGTTGGGCGGGGTGTCCAGCTCCAGCTCCATGTCCTCGGCCTTGGCCTCCTCGGCCTCCGCCTCGGTGATGGCCCCGGTGGCGACCATGCGGTCCAGGACGACGTTGCGCCGCTCGGTGGTCTGCTCGGGGAAGAAGCGCGGGTTGTACAGGTACGGATAGCGCACGAGACCGGCGATGGTCGCCGCCTGGTGCAGCTCCAGCTCGCTCGCGGGCACCTGGAAGAAGTGCTGTGCGGCGGACTCGACGCCGTAGGCGCCGTCACTGAAGTAGGCGATGTTGAGGTAGCCCTCGAGGATCTCGTCCTTGGACATCCGCTGTTCCAGGGCGACGGCGTAGCGCAGCTCCCGGATCTTGCGGGCGATGGTCTCCTCGCGGGCCTCCTCCAGCTCCTCCTGGGAGGTGGCGGCCTCGATCTGCACGTTCTTCACGTACTGCTGGGTGATGGAGGAGGCACCCTCGGTGTTGCCTCCCACGGTCCGGAGCGCGGCACGCAGGGTGCCGGAGACGTCCAGACCGCCGTGGTCGTAGAAGCGGGAGTCCTCTATGGCCAGGATCGCGTCGACCATGACCGGCGAGACGTCGTCGATGTCGACGAGCTCGCGGTTCTGGTCGAAGATCTCGGCGATGACGCCGCCCTCGCTGTCGTAGATGGTCGACCGCTGAGGTGGCGGAGGTGTCTCAAGTTGGCTGGGCATGTCCAGGAAGCCGCTGGCGATGTTGCGGGCGGTGATCCCCATGCCGCCGACCGCCGGAAGGGCGAGTGCGGCGACGAGGAGGCCGGCGATCACACCGACGACGACCAGTTGGCTGATTCTTTGAAGCAATGTCCCCTGACCCACCCCATCAGACTAAGTGACCACGAACGCTCAGAAGCGGTGCGATCGGTAACGGACGGTGCGTTCTCACGCCGAATCGCCCATGACTACGCACGAGCCGTACCCCCGGACCATCCTTCCACGGTTAACGCGGGGAGCTCCGGGAGCGGTTCGGCCGACACGCGCCCCTGCCCCGGTCGGGGAGGGTGGTCGGCCGGTCGCGCAATGGCCCGCTCGGGCCATATCCGTGAGACGGAAAGTGGGTCGAGTGGGTTCTGTTGGCGCGGCGATCCGAACCGTACTTTCGAGATACGGGGGCGCCGTGACGGTACGTGCACGTCGCGCCCCACGCGGTAGCGGGAGGCCACCGTGTTCACCTCCACTCAACCAGAGCACACCAACCACCTTTGACCGCGAGCGCTAGCACACGTCTGGGAAGTGGGCCACATGTGGACCAATCAGTGGACGACCGAGGCCCTGTGCCGTCAGATCGACCCCGACGCCCTTTTTGTCCAGGGCGCCGCGCAGAACCGCGCCAAGCTCTTCTGCCACGGCTGTCCCGTGCGTGTCGAGTGCCTCGCTGACGCCCTCGACCACCGGGTCGAGTTCGGTGTGTGGGGCGGCATGACCGAGCGGGAACGCCGTTCCCTGCTGCGCAAGCACCCCGAGGTCACCGACTGGGCACCCGTGCTGGAGGAGGCGCGCCGGGAGGGTGCGGACGATCTCTCCCGCATCGCGCGCACCCTGCGGGACTCGCCCGCCTGACCCCTCCGTCCGGCGCGGCCTCAGGCGGCCCCCGGACCGGCTTCCCCCGGACCGGCCTCCCCCGGACCGGTCTCATCGGTACCGGGCTCATCGGTGTCCGCCGACCCCGGCGCGCCCCTGGCGAGCGCGACGCCGATCTCCCGCAGCCCGGCGAGGTCGTGCACGTCCTCGGGCCGCGCCGGGACCTCGACCACCCGCGCCCCCCGGTGCGCCGCCAGCATCCGGGACCGCAGCCGCTCCTCGCGCTCGTGCGTCCGGACCCGCTCCGCGTGCAACCGCAGCGCCGCCGCGGCGATCGGGTGGGTTCCGGCCTCCGTCAGGGACACGGCGGCCTTCAGCGCCTCCTCGGCGCCCAGCCGGGAGCCCGGGCCGGGCGGCAGCGGGTGCGTCCGGTTGACCACCAGTCCCGCCAGCGGCATGGACTCCGTCGCCAGGCGGTCCATGAAGTACGAGGCCTCGCGCAGCGCGTCCGTGTCCGGGACCGCCACCACGACGAACGCCGTCCCCGGTGTCCGGAGCAGGCGGTACGTGCGCTCGGCGCGCTTCTGGAACCCGCCGAACACCGTGTCGAAGGCCGAGACGAACGACCGCAGGTCGGCCAGGAACTGGGTGCCGACGATCTTCCCCACCACCGCCCCCACCACGTTGACCCCGGCGCCCAGCAGCCGGAACGCGCCGTTGGCCGGGGGACTGAGGAAGCGGATGAGCCTGCCGTCCAGGAACCGGCCGAGGCGCTTGGGAGCGTCGAGGAAGTCCAGCGCGGAGCGGCTGGGCGGGGTGTCCACCACGATCAGGTCCCACTCGCCGGACTGGCGCAGCTGCCCCAGCTTCTCCATGGCCATGTACTCCTGCGTGCCGGAGAAGCTCGTGGAGAGGGTCCGGTAGAAGGGGTTGGCCAGGATCTGGCGGGCCCGTTCGGGGTCGGCGTGCTCCCTGACGACCTCGTCGAAGGTCCGCTTCATGTCGAGCATCATCGCGTGCAGGCTGCCCTTGGCCGTCTCGGGGAGCGGCACCGGGCGCGGGGTGTTGTCCAGCTCCACCAGGCCCATCGACTGTGCGAGACGCCGGGCCGGGTCCACGGTGATCACCACGGTGCGCCGTCCGCGTTCGGCGGCGCGCAGCCCCAGCGAGGCGGCGGTGGTGGTCTTGCCGACCCCGCCCGACCCGCAGCACACGATGATCCGCCTGCGGGGGTCGTCCAGGAGGGCGTCCACGTCCAGCTGCGCGCCCTCACGCGCGCCCCGCGCACCCGGACCTCCCGCTCTCGGGCCCTCGGTCAACGTCCCACCCCCTGATCGGTCAGCCGCCGGGCCAGGTCGCCCAGCGCCGCGCGGTCCACCCCGCCCTCCACCCGGGGCAGCTCCACCAGGGGCGGGCCCAGGTCCTCCAGCTCGCCGCGGACCCGTTCCTCCAGGAGCTGGCGCAGCGCGTGCGCGCGCACCTCGCCCGCGAGGTCGGCGGCCAGCGCCCCGGGCGCCTCCAGCAGGGCCGGGTCCAGGTTCGCGGCCCCGAGCCCCGACGCGATCGCGGCGGTGTCCGTCTCGCCCGCGACGGCGGCGGCGAGGTCGGCCGCATCCAGCAGCGGCGGGGCGACCATGTTCACGAGGACGGCGCCCGGGCGCAGCCCCAGTTCACGGAGTTCCGCGATCCCGTCCCGGGTCTCCTGCGCGGGCATCTCCTCCAGGAGGGTCACGAGGTGCACGCGGGTGCGGTCGGACCGGATCACCTCCATGACCCGGTCGGCGTGGTCGCGGACCGGACCCACCCGGGCGAGCCCGGCCACCTCGGAGTTGACGTTCAGGAACCGCCCGATCCTCCCGGTGGGCGGCGCGTCCATGACCACGGCCTCGTAGTGGAAGGGTGCCCTGGCGGGGGCGTCGGAGGACCGGCGCCGGGCGCCCGCGGGCCGCCGGACCGCCTCGGTGGCCTTGCCGGTGAGGAGGACGTCGCGGAGCCCGGGGGCGATGGTGGTGGCGAAGTCGACGGCGCCCAGTCTGGTGAGTGCCTGCCCGGCCCGGCGCATGCCGTAGAAGAGCTCCAGGTACTCCAGCAGCGCCGCCTCGGGGTCCGCCGCGAGCACGTGCACGGAACCGCCGCCCGGCGCGGAGATCATCTCGCGCTCCTCGTAGGGCAGGGCGGGGCTCCCGAGCAGGGAGGCCACCCCCTGGCGGCCCTCGACCTCGACCAGGAGCACGCGGCCGCCCCGGGAGGCCAGGGAGAGGGCCAACGCGGTGGCGGCCGTCGTCTTGCCCGTGCCGCCCTTGCCGGTCACGATGTGCAGTCGGGCACCGGCGAACGCCGCTCCCGGGTCGTCTCCGCGCGGTCCCTGTTCACGATCGCTCACCCCACGGAGTCTATGTGCGTGCCTCTTCGGGAGTCGGACGCGGGTGCGCCCGGGTCCGCCTGACCTCCCGGGTGGGCGCGGGTGAGGTGTCGTCGGGCGCGGAGGCGTCCCGCGCCCTTGCTGCCCCCGGGGCGGTCCCGGGTCAGCTCCGCGCGCCGAGCCGGATCCCCTCGATCGTCATACGGACGAGTTCTTCACTGTCGACCCGCCACGTCTCGACCCCGAGGTGACCGCTGCGCTCGAGTTCCGCGATGCCGTGCGCGGTGGACATCAGCAGCGCGCCGTATCGGGGGGCATCGGTCGTACCGACCAGATCACCGAGCAGGTCGAGGAACCCGTCCTGGAGACGACCGGCGGACTCCGCGGCCTCGCGGTCCTCGGCGGGCGTCGCGAACATGAGCGCGTACAGATGCGGTCGCTCGCGTGCGCGTCCGATGAGCGCCATGACCGCGCTCTCCAGCCTGGCGCCCGGGTCTCCCGAGCCCGTGCGCAGCTGCTCGACCTCGGCGGCGAGGGAGTCCCACGCCGCGATCGCGAGCGTGGCCAGCAGCTGCTCCTTGTTCGTGAAGTGCCCGTACGGCGCACCGCGTGAGACCCCGGCGCGCGCGCCGACTCCGCGGAGGGTGACCATCGCCGCACCGCCCTCGTCCAGCAGTTCGGACGCGGCTCGAAGGAGGGCGCTACGGGTCGCCGCAGCCGTCTCAGCTCTGGTCACCATGGCCGAATTCTACTTGACAGTGTCACATGAATCGCCCATCATCATTCATATGACAAAGTCATATGAATCTCGTCCCCCGCACGGCCCGGTGGACGGTGCCGCCCCCGCGGGCGGTGTGCGGGCAGCGTTCTCGGCTTCGAGCGTGCCCCCGATGCGGGGCCGCACCGTTGTCGTCACCGGCGCGAACAGCGGCATCGGCCGGGTCACCGCCCGGGTGTTCGCCGAACGGGGCGCACGGGTGGTGCTGGCGGTGCGCAGCGAGGAGAAGGGGCGCTCCGCAGCCGCGGAGATGACCGGTGAGGTCGAGGTCCGACGACTCGACCTCGCCGACCTCTCCTCGGTTCGTGCGTTCGCCCGGGACCTCACCGACCCCGTCGACCTGCTGATCAACAACGCGGGTGTGTCACTCCCGCCCCCCATCCGCACCGCCGACGACTTCGAACCGCAGCTCGGGACCAACCACCTCGGCCACTTCGCGCTGACGAACCTGCTGCTCCCGCGGATCCGGCAGCGGGTCGTCACGGTGGCCTCGCTCGCCCACCTGATCGGCTCGATCGATTTCGGCGACCTCAACCAGCACCGCAAGCGCTACCGGGGCATGGCCGCGTACGGGCAGTCCAAGCTCGCCAACCTGCTCTTCACCAGCGAACTCCAGCGCCGACTGGAGGCGGTCGGCTCACCGGTGATCGCGACGGCCGCGCACCCGGGGATCTCGGCCACGAACCTGATGAGGTCCGAGGACCCGGGCCCGGGCTTTCGGCTGGGGCAGGCCCTGATCGGCGCGCTCACACAGAGTCAGGACGACGGTGCCCTTCCCACGCTCTACGCGGCCGTCGCCGAGATCCCTGGGAACGGCTACGCCGGTCCGGGCCGACTCATGGGGCTCCGGGGAGCTCCGAAGCTGGTCGGACGGGCGCGCAGAGCGCGGGACGCCTCCGTGGCGCGTCGGCTGTGGGCGGTCTCGGAGGCCCTGACCGGAGTCGGCTTCCCCCTGGAACCCGGCGGGCACTCGGACGGACCCGTCCTGAGGGGGGCGTCACCGGGTCCGCCTGACCTCCCGGGTGGGCGCGGGTGAGTAAGGTGAGCGGCGTTGAGGGGCGGCCCCTGGGGCCGCCGGTGACCGAGAGGGGTAGACGATGACCAAGTGGGAGTACCAGAGCGTGGCTCTGCTGTCGCACGCCACCAAGCAGATCCTGGACAACTGGGGCGAGGACGGCTGGGAGCTGGTCTCCGTCGTGCCCGCGCCGCTGCCCGAGGGCACGGACCCGCGTAACCAGCAGTACGTCGCCTACATGAAGCGGGCCAAGTAGATGGCGACCCCCGAGGAGCGCATCGCGGAGCTGGGGCTCACCCTGCCCGAGGTGGTTCCCCCGGTCGCGGCCTACCAGCCGACCGTTCGCAGCGGTGCCCACGTCTACGTCTCCGGCCAGCTGCCGTTCGTGGACGGCGCCCTTCCGGCGACCGGGAAGGTCGGTGCCGGGGTCAGCCCCGAGACCGCCAAGGAACTGGCCGCCGTGTGCGCGCTGAACGCCATCGCGGCGGTGCGGGCCGAGGTCGGTGACCTGTCCGACGTGGTGCGGATCGTGAAGGTGGGCGGCTTCGTGGCCAGCTCACCCGAGTTCACCGGGCACCCCGGTGTGATCAACGGGGCCAGCGAGCTGCTGGGCGAGGTCTTCGGGGCGGCCGGGGTGCACGCCCGGGCCGCAGTCGGAGTCGCCTCCCTGCCGCTGGACTCTCCGGTCGAGGTTGACATGATCGTCGAGGTCCGCTGACCGGACCCGGGGACGACCCGGGCCACAGCGCGGCCTTCGTGAACGACGGGAGTGTGTCGATGACCGAGGACGACGGTGTGGCCCGGCCCCGCCCCGCCGCCACCGTGATGCTGCTGCGTCCGGCGGCGGGCTCCGACGCCGCGCGGGCCGAGCGCCCCATGGAGGTCCTGCTCATGCGCAGGGTGCCGTCCATGGGGTTCGCCCCGGGCGCCTACGTCTTTCCCGGCGGCCGGGTGGACGAGCGGGACTCCGACGGCGACCTCCCCTGGACCGGCCCGTCCCCGGCGGAGTGGGCCGGGATCCTGGGAACGGACGTGCCCCGGGCGCGCGCCCTGGTGTGCGCGGCCGTGCGGGAGACCTTCGAGGAGACCGGCGTGCTGCTCGCCAGCGAGCCCGAGCGGGCGGGCGAGGAGGCGATCACCCTCGACACAGCCACTGACGACTGGGAGCGGGACCGGCTCGGCCTGATCGACCGCACCCACGCGTTCACGGAGGTGCTGCGACGGCGCGGCCTGGTACTGCGCTCGGAGTGGCTGCGCGCGTGGGCGAGGTGGGTCACCCCGAGGAACCAGCCGCGCCGCTTCGACACCTGGTTCTTCACCGCCGAACTCCCCCCGGGGCAGGAGTCGCGCGACGTCGGCGGGGAGGCGGACCTCACACGGTGGACCGACCCGTCCGTGGTCGCCTCCGAGTGGAGCGCCGGGCGGATGCCCATGCTGCCGCCGACCGTGATCGCCTGCGCCGAGCTGGCCGAGCGGCGGACCCTCCAGGGTGTGCGGGAGGCCCGACGGGATATCGTTCCCATCGAACCGGACGTTCGGGAGATAGACGGTCAGATCCGTGTCGTGGCGCCGGACGGCAGCGACTTCCCCCTGCCGGGGCCCGACGCCGCGAGGTGAGCGTCCGCCCCGGGCGGTGCGCGGCTCCCCGTCACCGAGCGGCCCCCAACGGGTCCCGCCGGACGGGTCCGGGTCGGCCGATCGAAGCGAGGTGCGATGAGGATCGACGGTTCCGGGACACTGCGCGCCGCCTGCGTGCTCTGCCCCAACCCAGGCCCGATGACGTTGGAGGGGACCAACACCTGGATCCTGCGTGAACCGGGTGGACGCGGGGTGATGGTCGTCGATCCGGGCCCGCACGACGAACGGCACCTGGAACGGGTGGCGCGGACCGTGCAGGAACAGGGCGCACAGGTCCAGATGGCCGTGGTGACGCACCGGCACTTCGACCACGCCGAGGGCGCCCGGTACCTCTCCGAGCTGACGGGGGCGCCGGTGCACGCGGTGGACCCGGAGGTGCGGGTGGGCGGCGCGGGGCTGGAGGACGGCCAGCTGCTCGACGTGGACGGTCTGGAGGTACGCGTCATCGCCACGCCCGGGCACACCGACGACTCGGTGAGCCTGCTGGTGGAGGCCGACAGCGCCATCCTGACCGGCGACACCATCCTGGGCCACGGCACCACGGTGATCGACGGAGACGACGGCCTGGCCCCCTATCTGGACTCGCTGTACCGGCTCCGCGGCCTGGTGGAGGAGTACCAGGTGCGGACGCTGCTGCCCGGGCACGGACCGGTCCTGACCTCACCGGCGGCGGCGCTGACCTCCTACATCGACCACCGCGAGGCGCGCCTGGCGCAGGTCCGGGACGCCGTGGCGGCCGGGGCGGAGGGCGTCGAGGCGATCATCGACCGCGTCTACCCGGACGTGGTGGAGAGCATCCGTCCGGCCGCGGCCTCCTCGGTCCGGGCGCAGCTGCGCTACCTCGCGACCAAGGGCGAGCTCCCCGAGGGGTTCGTGGAGTAGGGTCCGCGCCGCCACACGGGCCCCACACGGCCCGGAGAGCGGCTGAGAGGCCCCTGACAGCGCTGCGGCCGCCACCCCGGAGGGTGACGGCCGCACAGCGTCTGTGGTTCGGCTGAGGTCGTCTAGCGGGCGCGGCGGCGCATGCGCTCGACGTCCAGCAGGACCACGGCCTTGGCCTCGATCCGCAGCCAGCCGCGCAGGGCGAACTCGGCCAGGGCCTTGTTGACCGTCTCGCGGGAGGCGCCCACCAGCTGGGCCAGCTCCTCCTGGGTGAGGTCGTGGTGCACGTGCAGGCCGTCGTCGCCCTCCTTGCCGAACTTGTCGGCGAGTTCGAGCAGCGCCTTGGCCACGCGGCCGGGCACGTCGGTGAAGACCAGGTCGGCCATCACGTCGTTGGTCCGGCGCAGTCGGGCGGCCAGCGACTTCAGCAGCTGGAGCCCCACCTGCGGGCGGCTGGACAGGAAGGGCCGCAGGTCGTCGTGGCCGAGCCCGGCGAGCACGGAGTCGGTGACGGCCACGGCGCTCGCGGTGCGCGGGCGCGGGTCGAACAGCGACAGTTCACCGAACATCTCGCTGGGGCCGAGCACGCCCAGCAGGTTCTCGCGGCCGTCGACGGCCGTGCGGGTGAGCTTCACCTTCCCGCTGAGGATCACGTACAGGCGGTCGCCCTCGTCACCCTCGTTGAACAGGGTCTGACCGCGACCGAGACGCACCTCGTTCACCGAGGAGCGGAGCGCGGCCGTGTCCTCCTCGTCCAGCGCCTCGAACAGAGGGGCCTTCCGGAGCACCTCGTTGATCTCGTCCACACGTCCTCCTAAAACCTGACCGTCAACAGTGTGACGTATATCGCAACCGGGTGGGAAACCAGTTCGTTACCACGGCTTGTCCGCCGGGAGACAACGTGCCCACAACAGCCGACGTCAGCCCATTGGATCCTAGTCGTTGTCGACTTGGGTCAGGGCTTGTCCGCGCCGGGTGACCGGACATTGGTTACATAATCTCGGTCACCAGCCGAAACGTCGGCGCGCGGACCAATCCCGGCGCCGGGGTGAGTCGACCCGGACGTGCCCCACGACCGGACGCCTACCCTGTGACGATGTCCCACACTCCAGAGTCCCGCCACACCGCGTCCGAAGAGGACGCCGCCGTGCCGGAGAACGCCACGCCCACCGGTGAGAGCCGACTCGCGCTGGTCCGCCGCGCCCGGAAGATGTACCGGGAGCTCTCGGAGCTGTATCCGGACGCCCACGCCGAACTGAACTTCACCACCCCGCTGGAGCTCCTGGTCGCGACGATCCTGTCCGCGCAGTGCACGGACAAGCGGGTCAACCTGGTCACTCCGGCGCTCTTCGCGCGCTACCCCGACGCCGAGGCCTACGCGTCGGCCAGGCGTGAGGAGCTGGAGGAGATGATTCGTTCGACGGGGTTCTTCCGGGCCAAGGCCAACAGCCTGTTGGGGCTGGGCCAGGCCCTGTGCGAACGACACGGCGGCGAGGTCCCTGGAAACCTCACCGACCTGGTCAAACTACCCGGTGTAGGGCGAAAAACCGCAAACGTACTGCTCGGAAACGCCTTCGATGTGCCGGGGATCACCGTGGACACCCACTTCGGGCGCCTGGTCAGGCGTTTCGGGTGGACCGACGAGGAGGACCCGGTCAAGGTCGAACACGCGATCGGGGAGCTCTTCCCACCGAAGGACTGGACGATGCTCTCCCACCGCGTGGTGTGGCACGGCCGCCGCGTGTGCCACGCCCGCAGGCCCGCCTGCGGCGCGTGCGCGGTGGCCCGCTGGTGCCCGTCCTACGGGGAGGGGCCCACGGACACCGCCACCGCCACCAAACTGCTCCGCATGCGCTCCTTCGCCTGACCGCCCGCGCACCCGGGGACGCGGGCGCGGGTCGCCGCGGTTTGTACCCTGAATCACGTGAGTGCGCGCACACCGGCTCCCGAGGCGTCCGCACCCGCACAGACGTCGGCGCGACAACCCCCGGAACAGGTTCCCTGCGTATGAACTCGACCCCGCTCTGGCTGTCCGCTCTCGCGGACGCCGCCCGGACGATGCCGGTACCCAAGCCGATGCGCCCGCCGGAGCGGGGAGGGCGGGAGTCGGCGGTGCTCATCCTCTTCGGAGAGACCGACCGGGGCCCCGACCTCCTGCTCATCCAGCGCAACGACGGGCTGCGCCGCCACGCGGGCCAGCCCGCCTTCCCCGGCGGGCGGATCGAGCCCACCGACGCCTCACCCGAGGCGGCCGCGCTGCGCGAGGCGGAGGAGGAGACCGGTGCGGTGCCGGACGGGATCGACGTGGTCGGTCGCCTCCCCGAGCTCTACCTGAGCTTCAGCGACTTCCGGGTCGCCCCCATCCTCGGCTGGTGGCGCGAACCCTCCGAGGTGCGCGCCGCCGACGCCGGGGAGGTCGCCGCCGTGGCCCGGGTCCCCGTCGCGGACCTGGCCGAGCCCGCCAACAGGGTCAAGGTCCGCTACGGGGGCGGTCCCATGTGGGGTCCGGGCTTCCGGGTGGACGGCATGCTCGTGTGGGGATTCACCGGCGCGATCATCGACAGCCTGCTCGTGCTCGGCGGATGGGAACTTCCCTGGCGCGACCGGGGTCTCACTGACGTGTTCGAAGCCACCCCGCAGGGCCTGCGCCCGGTCGGGTAACGCTCACTTCTTGGAGGGCATCCGTGCTCGACGCGGTTCTGGTCATCCTGTTGCTGCTCTTCGCGGTGACCGGGTACCGGCAGGGATTCATCGTCGGCGTCTTCAGCTTCGTCGGCTTCATCGGCGGGGGGATCGTCGCGGCGCTCACCGCGCCGGGGCTCATCCAGGACTGGGTGGCCGACCCCGGCCGACAGGCGCTGCTGGCCATCGCCGTGGTGTTCCTGTCCGCCGCGCTGGGCCAGTTCCTCGCGTCCTACCTGGGCACCATGGTCCGCAACAGGGTCACCTGGGACTCGGCGCGCGTCGTGGACGCGCTCGGCGGGGCCGTGGTCAGCGGGATCTCGGTGCTCCTGGTCGCCTGGTTCATCGGCAGCACGGTGGCCAACTCGGCCCTGCCGTACGTGTCCCAGCAGGTCAAGGAGTCGCGCATCCTCCAGTCGGTGGACGCGCTGATGCCGGACGCCGCCCACCAGGGCTTCTCGACCTTCCGGCGGGTGGTGGACCAGAGCGCCTTCCCGCAGGTGTTCAGCGGTCTGGGTACCGGTGAGCTCGCGGAGGTCGAACCGCCGGACCCCGACGTCCTCACCACCCCGGAGCTCATCGAGTCCAGCCGCAGCGTGGTCAAGGTGCTGGGCACCGCCCCCTCGTGCCAGCGCAGGGTGGAGGGCACCGGCTTCGCCTACGGCCAGGACCGCATCATGACCAACGCCCACGTGGTCGCCGGGGTCACCGAGGACCTGCGCGTGGTCACCCGGGACGGGCACCAGCTGGAGGCCACCCTGGTGCTGTTCGACGCCCAGCAGGACCTGGCCGTGCTGCACGTGCCCGGGATGGACCTGGAGCCCCTGGACTTCAACACCGAGGCGGCCCAGGGCGACGACGCGGTCGTGGCCGGGTTCCCGCGCAACAGCGGGTTCACGGCGGTCCCGGCGCGCGTTCGCGCCAAGCAGACGGCGCAGGGCTCGGACTTCTACCACGCGCAGCAGGTGAGCCGGGAGATCTACCAGGTGCGCGCGGTGGTGCGCCCGGGCAACTCCGGCGGCCCGCTGCTGGCCCCCGACGGCACGGTGTACGGCGTGGTGTTCGCCGCCGCCACCAACGAGGACGAGACCGGGTACGTGCTGACCGCGGACGAGGTCGCGGCCAACGCGGAGGAGGGATTGACCGCCACCGCGGAGGTCTCGTCCCAGACCTGCGACTGATCCGGGGCGGGGCCCGGTCTCCGGGCCCCGGGAACGACGAGGGGGCGCCTCCCGTGTGGGAGGCGCCCCCTCGTGACGTGACTTCTAGTTCGAGCTCGGGTTCTGGGTCTGGTCCGTCTGGATCGGCCAGCTCATCCGGACCACCGTCCCCGACTCCTCGGGATCGATGCTCACCTCGTCGGCGAGGCCGGTGATCACCGCCAGGCCGAGGCCGGGGGAGAAACCGGAGATCCCGCCGGGAGGGGTGTCCTCTCCGTCGAGGAAGAGGCCGTCGAGCAACGGCTCCAGGTGGGTCGTCTCCTCGGTGTCCTTCGCGGGGGCACGGTCGGAGACGACCACCTCGAACCGTCGTGTCGCGCTCCCGTTGGAGTGCGGCGTCGGGGCCGAGGCGTCGGTCCGGGGATCCGTCGCCGGATCGGGTCCGCTGCCGTCGATCAGCTGGAGCTGGATCGGCTGCGTGGGGCAGTGCAGCTTGTGCGCCGCGACCGCCCGTGAGCAGGCCTCACCGACCGCCAGCCTGATCTCGTCGATCGCGGAGGCGGCGATACCCGCCCGACGTGCGACGGTCGCGGCCATGAGCCGGGCCGTGCGCACGTGGGCCGGGAGCGCGCTGATCGTGAGCGTGATGGTTGCCATCGCTCGCTCTGGGTTACTTCGACGAACGCTTGTCGATGGCTTCCTGCACCGAGCTGTGGATACCGAACACCTTGGTCAGCCCGGTGATCCGGAAGATCTTCAGAATCCGCTCCTGGGTGCAGACCAGGTCCAGGGTCCCGTCGTGAGCACGGACCCGCTTCAACCCGCCCACAAGCACACCGAGGCCCGTCGAGTCCAGGAACTCCACCTTCTCCATGTTCACCACGAGGTGGA
The DNA here is from genome assembly GCF_056173345.1 of Nocardiopsis sp. iso_237. NCBI lineage: Bacteria > Bacillati > Actinomycetota > Actinomycetes > Streptosporangiales > Nocardiopsidaceae > Nocardiopsis > Nocardiopsis sp. iso_237. The sequence continues at coordinate 176,045 of NZ_CM149669.1, forward strand.
AGTTGCCCTTGTTGACCAGGTCGATCAGCAGCTCGCGGAGCCGGGGCGCGGTATAGACATCGATCTCACCCTCAACGACGACGATCTCGGTGTCGCCCTCGGTGTAATGATCAAGCTTCAAATCCACAAGTCCTCCAGCGCCGAACCGCGAAATATCGCGAAGTATCTCTGCCGGGCGTTACCCCACCAGCACGCATTCAACCACGGGTGTCGCGAATGTCCGTCCGTCAAGCACGGAAGAACGGCGACCCCGCGCCACTCCTACCCCGGATGTCACACTGAAACCGACGTCGAGCGGTGCCCCGAACCTGGGAACGAGGGCCGACGACTCGTGAACGTGTCCAGTGAGGAGGGGACTCGATGAGGCGATCGGAGCCCGCGCTCCCCGGTGTGTGGCGTGACGACACCCGATACCCGCAGGTCACCCATATCGAGCATGTGGCCCGCAACGCGGGAGTGAGTGGGGACTGGCCGCGGTGGACAGCCCCCCATCTGGTCGAACGACTGGCCGAACGGGGGATCACGGGTCCGTGGTCCCACCAGGCAGCCGCCGCCGACCTCGCACGCTCGGGCCGTGATGTGATCATAGCCACGGGTACCGCCTCGGGGAAGTCGCTTGGCTTCCTTATGCCCGCTGTGGACGCGATTGACTCAGGGGAAACGGTGCTCTACCTCTCCCCCACGAAAGCGCTTTCCCAGGACCAGCTCAGATGGATTACGGACCTGGGACTTTCGGGCATGCGCGCGGCCGTCTACGACGGTGACACCACCCCCGAGGAACGCTCCTGGGTACGCGAGCACGGGAACTACGTCCTGACCAATCCGGACATGCTGCACCACGGCATCCTGCCCCGGCACGGGGCGTGGTCGCGGTTCCTGCGGCGGCTCCGCTACGTGGTGATCGACGAGGCCCACCGGTACCGGGGGGTCTTCGGCTCGCACGTGGCCCAGATCCTGCGGCGTCTGCGCAGGGTGTGCGCCCGCTACCGCTCGGAGCCGGTGTTCGTCCTGGCCTCGGCCACCTCGGGCTCGCCCGCCGAGAGCGCGACCCGGCTGACCGGGGTCCCGGTCACCGCCGTGAGCGAGGACGGATCGCCCCGGCCGGGGATGTCCGTGGCCCTGGTCGAGCCCGAACTCACCGACCTCACCGGGGAGAACGGCGCCCCGGTCCGCCGCACCGCGCCCTCACAGGCCGCCGAGATGCTCGTCGACCTGGTCCGGGACGGGGTCAGGACGCTGGTGTTCGTGCGTTCGCGCCAGGGCGCGGAGGTGGTCGCGATGAACGCCCGGCGGATGCTCACCGAGAACGGCGAACACGACCTGGCCGGACGGGTCGCGGCCTACCGGGGCGGGTACCTGGCGAGCGAGCGGCGCGAACTGGAGGAGTCCCTGCGCACGGGGGAGCTCCTCGGTCTGGCCAGCACGAACGCCCTGGAACTGGGTGTGGACATCAGCGGGCTGGACGCCGTGCTCATCGCCGGTTGGCCGGGCACGCTGGCGTCCCTGTGGCAGCAGGCGGGCCGGGCCGGGCGGCGCGGGGAGGACGCCCTGGCGGTGTTCATCGCGCGGGACGACCCCCTGGACACCTATCTGGCCCACCATCCCGAGGCCATTTTCGGGCGCTCGGTGGAGGCCACCGTCCTTGATCCGGAAAACCCGCACATCCTCGGCCCGCACCTGTGCGCCGCCGCCCAGGAGCTCCCGATCACGGGCGAGGACCTCACCCTGTTCGGTGAGACCACCGAGGGCCAACTCGCGGAACTCGTGGACCGGGGACTCCTGAGGAAGCGCCCCAGAGGCTGGTTCTGGACGAGCCACGAACGGGCAAGTGACCTGGCCGATATCCGGGGCGCGGGCGGCCCCCCGGTCCAGATCGTCGACACCGCCAGCGGGCAGCTGCTCGGGGAGATCGACGAGGCCGCCGCGCACGGCACCGTCCACGCGGGGGCGGTCTACCTCCACCGGGGGGCGACCTACCTGGTCGACGACCTCGACCTGGACGAGGGGGTGGCCCTGGTGCACGCCGCCGAGCCGCCCTACAGCACCTGGGCGAGGGACACCACCGACATCTCCGTGCGGTCGGTGCTCCGCGAGGAGACCTGGCCCGGCGGGGCGTCGGTCTGCTTCGGGGAGGTCGAGGTGGTCCGCCAGGTGGTGGGCTTCCTCAAGCGCGACGTGCGCACCGGTTCCGTCCTGGGGGAGCAGTCCCTGGACATGCCCGAACGCACGCTCCAGACCCGTGCGGTGTGGTGGACGCTGCCCCGTGAGGGGGAGGACCGGCTGCGCGGGGAGGACGTCCCCCTCCTCGGCGCCGCGCACGCCGCCGAGCACGCGGCGATCGGTCTGCTGCCCCTGCTCGCCACCTGCGACCGCTGGGACATCGGCGGGGTGTCCACCGCCGTGCACGCGGACACCGGGAAGCTGACGGTCTTCGTCTACGACGGCTACGAGGGCGGAGCCGGGTTCGCGGAACGCGGCCACGCGGCCGCCCGCGAGTGGCTCACCGCCACCCGGGCGGCCATCGCGGACTGCGAGTGCGAGCAGGGCTGCCCCTCGTGCATCCAGTCGCCCAAGTGCGGAACCGGCAACGAACCCCTGAGCAAGTCCGGGGCGCTGCGCCTCCTCGACGAGGTCCTGGGCGCCGCGAGCTGAGTTGTCCACAGGCTGGGGACAACGCCTTCCCCTCCGCCAGAGGACACCGCACTCTGGAAGGACCGGGCGGAACCCCCTCCTCCCGGACCACCAGGGAGGTCCCGTGTTCCCTTGCCCGACGCCCGCCCCCGACCGGGGCATGAGCACCGCGGAGTACGCGGTCGGCACGATCGCCGCCGTCGCCATCGCGGGCGTGCTCTACCTCATCGCCACCAGCGAACCCGTCTCGGCCGCCCTCACCCAGGTGTTCGTCGATGCCCTCCAGCCCCGCCACTGACCACGGCTCCGTGACGATGGAGGCCGCCATGCTGCTGCCCACCCTGATGCTCGTGCTGGCCGTCGCCCTCGGCGGGATCGCGGCGGCCGAGGCCCGACTCTCCTGTGCCGACGCCGCCCGGATCGGGGCCCGGGCCCTGGCCCGTGGGGAACCGCCGGAACGGGCCCGGTCCCTGGCCCTGTCGGCGGCGCCGGAGGGGGCCGGCGTCGAGTTCTCCGAAGGTGAGGGAACGGCGCGGGTCATCGTTCGCGCCGAACTCAGGATCGGCCCCCTCCGGGCCCCGCCGCTCAGCGTCGGCGCCGACGCGGCGGTCCCCCTGGAGGCGCACGCGCGATGAACCGCAGCCTCCCGGACTCGGGTTCCGCGACGGTCTGGTGGATCTCGCTGAGCCTGGTCCTGTGGTTCCTGGTCCACGCCGTGCTCCTCACCTCGACCGCACGCCTGGACCGGGACCGCGCGGCGACCGCCGCCGACCTCGCCGCCCTCGCGGCGGCGGCCCGCGCGCACGAGGGATCGCACGCCGCCTGCGAGGTGGCCCGTCGGACCGCCGAGGCCAACGGGGCGGACCTCGACAGCTGTGACCTGGTCGACCTCACCGTCGAGGTGACGGTCTCCCGCACCACCTCGGCCCTGTCCCACGAGGTCACCGCCCGCTCCCGAGCCGGACCCGCCCACCCTCCCGGGTGACGCACCCGGCGGAAGCCCGTCCGCGCGGTTCGCCAGGGGGTTCGGGCAGAATCGGCCCAGGTCCCCCGGTGGACGCCCGTCCACGCCGTTCGTCAGGGGGTTCGGGCAGAACCGAGCCAGATTCCCCGGCGGACGGGGATCGTGCCCCCCTCTGGGGCCTTTCCGGTTCCGAAGCCCGATTCCCGGGGGCGTGTGACCGCCCGAGCCCCCGGGACAGGTGAGTCCCCGGCCCGCGACGAACCCGGCCGACGGCCGTGGCGCTCCTCTGATCCCGGGCGACCGGCGGTGATCGGCACCCCACGGCCGTCCTCTTCCAGCCGCCGTGGGGTGCGTCCGTGATGTGCGCGGTCCTCACCTTCGAGGCGAGACTGGCCACGGGTGCCCCTTCCACCTCCAGTGACAGGGCGGGTCCCTGTGACCCAGGACATACGTGGGCACTCGAAAAAAAAGTCGCCTCCCGACCGAACACACACCCCCTCCACAGACATAGACGGGTGAGAGAACGGGAGGAACGCCGATGCGAGAAGGCCGGGCCGGAGACGAACACTCCGACCGACGCGACTTCAACGACATGTTCGAAGAGCACTACGACGCGGTCTACCGCTACGCGCGACGGCGTGTGGGGGCCGACCAGGCCGATGACGTCGCCTCGGAGGCCTTCGCGGTGGCCTGGCAGCGCCGGGGGCGTCTGACCCCGGGCCAGGAACTGCCCTGGCTGTACGCCTGTGCGCGCCGGATCGGGCTCGCCCACACGCGTACGGCGCGACGCCAGGGGCTGATCGCCGAATCGCTCGGGCGTGAGACCGGGTCGGCCCACCACGACGACGCCGACCAGTTCCTCGACCGTGCCGGTGCCCTCGCGGCGCTGGCCCGGCTGACGGAGGTCGAACGCGAACTCGTGATGCTCGTGACCTGGGAGGGGCTCGACTGCCGACAGGCGGCGAAAGTGGTCGGCTGCACCCACGTCACCGCTCGCGGGCGTCTGCACCGGGCTCGCAGAAAACTGACCGCGTACATGAAGGAAGACGCCCCCGCACCCGCTCGGGTCCGCGTCCTGAAGGAGGCCCCGTGGACGACCTGACCGCCCTGCGCAACGCGTTCGAGGGCACCGACCCCGCCAAGGACGCTCGCCCCACCCCCGAGTCCCGACAGCGGGCGCGCCTGAACGCCATCGCGAAACTGGAGGAAGAGAACACCATGGCCCGTCCCCTGTGGAAGCGCATCCCCGTCCTGGCCGCCGGTGCGGCCACCGCCGCCCTCGCCGTCGGCGCGGGAGTGGTCATCCTGCCCGGTGACGACCCCGCGGGCATCCCCCTCGCCTACGCCGCGCAGCCCGAACCCATCGAGGTGGCCGGAGGCGAACCGGTCGACGGCACCGAGCCGCTGACGGAACTGGCCGACGTCACCGAGGCGCGCGGCGCGGCTCCGGGCGAGGGCGACGTCGCCTTCGTGTCCACCACCGGCACGCATCTGCACCTGCTCACCGCCAACGCCGGTGACGAGGACCCCGACGAGACGTACGGCTACCGGTTCGTGCCCTACGACTGGACGGGGTGGGAGGACCTGGAGGGCAACACGCGCCTGGACACCGAGCCGAAGCCCCCGCTGGAGACCGGTGGTGAGGAGGCCGACCACGAGTGGTTCCTGGAGCAGGGCAGCGAGTCCCACGAGGACACCCTGCACGAGAGCCTGGTGTGGCCCGCCGAGCTGCCCACCGACACGGACGGCATGCTCGAGGTGCTGGCGGACTTCGGTGAGGGGCCGCTCGACGAGTCCCTGCCCGCAGTGGCCAACGCGGCGGAAAGGCTCTACGAGTCGCGCCCGCTGTCCGGTGCCGAGGAGGCGGCGATCCAGCGGGTGCTCGCGGAGGTCGCGGACGTGACCTATCTGGGTACCGCCACCGACACCCTGAACCGTGAGGGCGAGCTGTTCTCCTTCACCGTGGAGGACGAGGGCCGCGTGTCCGAGGTCCGTTACATGTACGACGCCGAGGACGGCTCGCTGCTCTACCGCGACACCACCGTGCTGGAGCAGGACCCCGACTACGGCGACGCCGCCGACTTCGGGCTGGAGTACCCGCTCCTCACCGAGCAGGTCGGCTTCGTGTGGTCGGGCTGGGTCGGCGAGATCGGTCAGCGCCCCTGACCTGAAGCGGGGGGGGGGGCGGTGGACAGGGGTCCACCGCCCCTTCTTCAGTGGGCGAGGGCGGCCGACAGGAGTTCGGCCGCCATGGGCACGATGCCGATCAGGACGAAGGCGGGCAGGAAGCACAGGCCCAGTGGGGCGACCACCAGGACGCCCAGCCGCTCGACACGGGCGGTGGCCGCCGCCCTGGACCGGCGGCGAAGGTCCCGCACGTGCCGGTCGAGCAGGTCGGCCACGGGCGCGCCGGTCTCGGCGGCCCGGGCCAGGTCCGCGCCGACCGCCACCAGCGGCGCGGGCAGCGCCGATCGCTCCCAGGCCAGGGCGGGCTCGGCTCCCAGTCTCAGTTGGTCCCGCACCGCGGACAGCTCCGCACCCAGGTCGCCGCGTGCCGCTCCGGCGACCGCTCCCAGACAGGAAGGGAGTGTGGCCCCGGCCCGGACCCCCGACGCGAGCAGGCCGATGAGCACGGGGAGGTCGTCGGTGACCGGCAGCCGTGGGGAGCGCTGTCGGTCCTGGCGGGAACGCCACCACAGGTAGGCGCCCGCGCCCAGCGCGGCGAGCACGCCCACCCCTCCGAGGAGGGCGACCAGCAGTGTCGCGGCACCGACCAGGGCGACGAGCCGTAGCCACGGCCCCGCCCTGCGCCTGATCCCGGCGACCCGCCCGACGTGGTTCCTCGGCTCCGGGGTACCGAGCACCTCTCGGAGCACCCGTGGGCGGTCCGAACCGCACAGGACCCACACCGACCCCGCCGCGCACAGCACCGCCGCCACCTCGAAGAACATCCCTCCTCCTTCGTCGTTTCCCAGCGGGTCCGACCACGGCCCGCCCGTCCCGGGAACCCACCTCCCCTGCTGACAGGGGAGTACGATCCTCGGTCGCACCCGTCGCACCCGTCGCACCCGTCGCACCCGTCGCACCCGTCGCACCCGTCGCACCCGTCGCACCCGTCGCACCCGTCGCACCCGTCGCACCCCCGAGGCCTCGGACTCGTGGATCTCAGGTGTCGCACCGGGTTCACGTCACCGCTCCTCGGACTCGTGGGTCTGGGGTGTCGCACCGGGTTCACGTCACCGCTCCTCGGACCATGCGCAGGGTCCACCAGGCGCCGAGGACGTCGAGCAGCACCCCGGCGCCCAGGCAGAGCAGGCCCACGGGGGTGGTGAACAGGAACACCAGCGGTGAACCGCCCAGACCCGCCGACATCGCCATCCCGACCAGCGGCAACCCGGCCAGCACCAGGGCGGTGGTGCGCGGACCGGCGGTCCGCGCCCGCACCTCGGCCCGCTGCTCCTCGCGTTCGGTCAGGCTCTCCGCCAGTTCGTCCACCACCCCGGCCAGCCCGGCACCGGTCTCCGACGCCACCTCCCAGCAGGCCGCCAGGTAGGCGAGCGCCCACAGGTCCTCGTCCCGTTCGGCCGCTCTGCGGAGCGAGGCCACGTCCGACACCGCGCCGACCAGTGGACCCGTCTCCAGGACCGCGACCCTCAGCGCCGTCTCCGGGGGTTGCCCGGAGCGGAGCTCGACCGCCATCACCCGGCAGAGCTGGACCACGGCCCACCGACGTTCCGACCCCCGGGCGCGGCGGGCGAGCGGCGCCTTCAGACGGGGGAGGGGGCGGCGCGAGCGCGCGGGCACCACGGCCAGCCGGTACCAGCCGGTCGGCGCGGACCAGGCCAGGGCGGCCGCCAGCGCGCACACCAGCAGGAGGGTCATCGTCGCCACCCCCGCCCCAGGCGGGCGGCCACCTCCTCCGCGCCGGGGTGTTCGTGTCTGTGCCCGTCCGGGGTGAAGGCCACCGCGGGTTCGGCGCGCACCAGACCGGAGGACCCTTGGCGAAGAACCCTGATCTCGGAGAGGCGGCGCCCTCCCTGATCCCTGACCAGGTGGACCACCAGGACCCCGGTGGCGGCGAGCTGGCTGTGCACCGCGCCCCGGCTGAGCCCGGCGGCGCACCCCATGGCCTCCACCCGGGCGGGCACCTCCTCCGCCCCGTTGGCGTGCAGGGTCCCGGCGCCTCCCCGGTGCCCGGTGTTGAGGGCACCCAGCAGCGACACGATCTCAGGGCCGCGCGCCTCACCGACCACGAGTCGGTCCGGGCGCATCCGCAGCCCCTGGCGGACCAGGGTCTCCAGCGAGACCTCCCCGCTGCCCTCGATGTTGGCCGGGCGGGTCTGGAGGCGCACCACGTGCGGGTGGTCGGGGCGGAGCTCGGGGGAGTCCTCCGCGAGCACGATCCGCTCCTCCGGGTCCACCAGGGACAGCAGAGAGGAGAGCAGCGTGGTCTTCCCCGTCCCGGTACCACCGCTGACCAGGAAGGGTTCACGGTGGGAGACGAGGGCGCGGAGCAGGTCCGCGCCCGAGGGGGTGAGGGTGCCGCTGGCGGTCAGCACCTCGAGGCCGAACACCTTCCGTGGCGGGATCCGCAGGGACAGGCAGGCCCCCTCGGGGGCGATCGGCGGCAGTACCGCGTGCAGTCGGGCCCCGCCGGGAAGGCGGGCGTCCACGTAGGGCGCGGCCGCGTCGAGGCGGCGACCCGCCTGGAAGGCGAGCCGCTGGGCGAGCCTGCGGACCTCGTCCTCGGACGTGAAGCGCACCTCGCGGACCCGGCGCAGCCCCTCACCGGAGTCGACCCAGACCTGGTCCGGCCCGTTGACCAGGACGTCGGTGACGTCGGAGGTGAGCAGTTCCTCCAGGGGCCCGGCCCCGGAGAGGTCGGCGGCCAGCCTCCTGGTCATCGCGAGCAGTTCCCGGTCGCCCAGGGCTCCGCCCTCGGAGCGGATCGCGGTGGCGACGTTGGCCGGGGTGACCGGCGCGCCGGAGGCCACGAACCGGTCGCGGACCCGCTCCAGTACCGAGGGCTCCGACGCCGCGCGGGGGGCGCGCCGGTCCCAGACGGCGCTCACCGGGCCTCCCGGAGGGAGCACACGACCCGGTCCGCGTAGCGGGCCAGCGGTGACCGGGGGTTCCGGGCGGGGACCTCGCCCACCCGCAGGGCCCGGGACAGCCCCGGTTCGGGTGGCAGGTCGGCACCGAGCTCCACCCCCAGTGCCGTGGTGACCACCCCGGTGGACAGGCCGCCCCTGGCCCCGCGTACCACCGCGCGCACCCGTGCCGTCTCCTGCCGCAGCCGGTGGGTCATGCGCGCGGCGGAGACCACCGAGTACACGTCGGCGGGGACCACCACGAGCACGAGGGTGGAGTGGTTGAGGAAGACGGTGGTGCCCGGGTCGAAGCAGCGGGGGAGGTCCGTCACCACCAGGTCGGTGCCCCGGCGGGCGGAGTCCAGCGCGGCCCGGGCCGCCCCCACGGGGAGCGGGTGCCCCTGTTCGCCGCCGTCGCGCCGGTCCCAGGTGAGCACGTCCACCCGGCCGACCCGGGGCAGGCCCTCCCGCAGGGTCCGCCAGGGCACGCGGCCGCGTTGTCGGAGCAGGTCGGCCCAGCCGGTGCGGGACCGTGGGTCGGTGTGGTCGCAGCCCAGGTAGACGTCGGCTCCGCAGCCCAGGGGGTCGGCGTCGAGCAGGGCGGTGGCCAGTCCGGCCCGCTCCCCGGCGAGGGAGAGGGCGGCCGAGAGCAGGCTGGCCCCCGCGCCGCCCCGGCCGCCGACCACCGAGACCACGGGTGCCGGTGAGCGGTCGGAGACGGAGGAGAACAGGTCGACGAGGGCCGACTCGTCCCGGGGCAGCAGGTAGACGCCCTCGCGGCGGGTGTCCTCGGTGCCGTGGGCGACCACCGCGACCCGTGGGTGGGGCGGGGGACCGGCGGCGCGCAGGGCGGGGTCCAGGTCGAGGCCGACCACGACGAGCGGGGAGCGGTCCCACGCGCGCAGGGCCTGTTCGGGGTCGGGGGCGACGGTGACCTCGGTGGCGGCCGCAGCCGTCAGTCGGAGGAGGTCGTCGAGGAGGGCGGGGTCTGCGGTGGCGATGAGGGTGCGCTGCGGGACGTCCATCGGACCTTCCGGGAGGGCGGGGAACCTGCCCTTTCGACCTTCGCCGAATCGGGGGCGCGGCGGAAGGCCCGGTGCGGATCTGTGGATAACCCGGTGACGACCGGAGCTCGGCGGAGGGGACCGGCGGCGGCCCCACCCGGCGGGCGGGACACACGTACGGGGGCTGTCGTGCGTCCCTGCCCGTCAGGTGAGACGGAGCGGAGGTCGTCGAGCGGACCCCACAGGGGGAACTGGGGGCCACTCGGTTCCGGCCTCGGGGGGACAGGCCGGAGTCCGCTCTCCGGGGAAGGGTCCATCGGGAGCGCTGGTCCGTACGCGCGGAACCCCGTGCGGGGTGTCCGGGTTCGTACTTCTCGCGAGGAACGACGGTGACGCTGATTCGTGGGCGCAATGTCCGCATTGGCGGCTTGTGTCCATTAGGACAGAAGCCCGGAGTTTTGGCCCGTCGCTGTCGACCCTTCGCGCGACTCCGGAACAGACGCTATCACGAGAGACTGACTATCGGTTCGGGAATCCAACAGAAAAACTTCGCCCCGCCACCTTTTGGAAGAAGGATCCCCGGCCTACAAACAAAGGAGACGGTGTCCGGGTCCGCTCCGGCGTGCGGGTCGAGAAGCCGCGCCACGCGGGGTCCCACAGGGTCGGCCGAGCTTTCGTGGGGCCGCGTTCTTCCAGGTCGGGGCATATGTGGTGGCGACTTCTATCGCGATCCCGCGCGCCGTAAACGGCACCCCGGACAGTCATCCGGGGTGCCGTTCGGATGCACGTGCATGTGCGTGAGCAATCAGGAAACATTCGCGCACGTTCAAGCGTGATCGAAACGAGATGCGTCCGCGTCATTGCGCGTTGGTAAATCAAGTGAGAGGGGCGAACTGGCGATTATCCGAGAGAGCCGAACGCGGTTCGACGAACACCGTTCGGTTCTGCTGGAGCGGCCGATCAGCCGCGCTTGAGCGCCTCACACGTGGCGAGCGAGTCCTGGGCGCCGGCCCGCACCGCGCGGCAGCAGTACACGACCCACTCCGCGACCCCCTCGGCGGTGCCCGACATGTACGCGCGCAGCGCCGGGGCGTACTCGTCCCTCAGGGTCTGGTGACCCAGCTCGGACGTGACCAGGGACTTGGGGTCCAGCCCGCGCTCCACCAGGGTCAGCCGCTCGGCGGCACGCGCCACCAGCCCGTCCCCCCAGCCGAACGGACGGATCGCCATCAGCTCGCCGTGCACCAGCGCCGACGTCACCAGGGCGGGAACCTTCGTCCGCGCGCCGAGCAGCGCGTACAGGCCCTCCAACCGGGCGGCGGCCTCCGCCGCGCTCGGCGCCGGACCGAGGTCCATCGGGTCCTCGACCCGCTCACCCTCCAGTCGGGGGCGGCCCAGGGCGTCCTCGGACACGGCGTCGGCCGCGGCCAGGGTGTGCAGTCGCGCCAGCGCCTGCCGGGGAGCCTGGGGCCAGGTGTCCACCATCGTGCCCAGCTCGCCGCCGACACGGAGCGCGCCCTTGATCCGGGTGTCGTACACGTGGCCCTCGCGGATCTCGTCCATCGAGACCTCGGCCCCCTCCAGGGCGGCCGACGCGCACGCGCCCCGCAGGGAGGACTCCATGGACACGTCGCTGCTCCGACGGCGCAGGATGCGGTGCCCCAGCAGCCTGTCGACCAGGGTCCGCGTCTCGTTCACCGCGTCGCTCACCCCCGGAAGCCCGGCGATCCGGGACAGTGGGTCGGACGGGGATGCAGAAGTCGATTCGCTCACGGAAACCAACACTACGCGTCGGTAACACCGGCTGCTCCACGGCCCGGGGCGGGCTCCGAGGGACCGCTCGTCGCGGACCGGTGACCGTTCACCGACCGTTCGTCGCGCGCCCGCGCCACGCGGTCGCTGTACGCCGACCCGGCTGTTCCCCCGGTATGGACCACATGATTAGGCTGGACGCACAGCCGACGTAAGGAGAATCACAGTGGCCGACAGCACTCCCCCGAGCCAGGAGACACTGTCCAACCTTCTCCACGAGACCAGGAGCTTCCCGCCGCCCGCGGACCTCGCGGAGCACGCCAACGTCAAGGCCGACGCCTACGACACGGCCAACGGTGACCGCCTGGCCTTCTGGGAGGAGCAGGCCCGGAGGCTCCAGTGGGAGCGGACCTGGGACACCGTCCTGGACTGGCAGCCGCCCTACGCGCAGTGGTTCGTCGGTGGTCGGATCAACGCCTCCGTCAACTGTCTGGACCGGCACGTCGACGCCGGCATCGGGGACCGCGTCGCCCTCCAGTGGGAGGGGGAGCCCGGCGACAGCCGCGCGATCACCTACGCCGAACTCAAGGACCAGGTCTCCCAGGCGGCCAACGCCCTCACCGCGCTGGGCGTGACCAAGGGCGACCGCGTCGCCATCTACATGCCGATGATCCCCGAGACCGTCGTCGCCATGCTCGCCTGCGCCCGCATCGGCGCCGTGCACATGGTCGTCTTCGGCGGCTTCTCCGTGGACGCCCTCGGCCAGCGCCTGGACGACAGCCAGGCCAAGCTCGTCATCACGGCGGACGGCGGCTACCGGCGCGGCAAGCCCAGCGCCCTCAAGCCCGCCGTGGACGGCGCCGTCGCGGACCGCCCCGCCGTCGAGAACGTCCTCGTGGTGCGCCGCACCGGCCAGGACGTCGAGTGGAACGAGCGCGACGTCTGGTGGCACGACGTCGTCGAGACCGCCAGCACCGAGCACACCCCCGAGGCGCACGACGCCGAGCACCCGCTGTACATCATGTACACGAGCGGCACCACGGCCAAGCCCAAGGGCATCCTGCACACCACCGGCGGCTACCTCACGCAGGCCTCCTACACCCACTGGGCGGTCTTCGACCTCAAGCCGGAGACCGACGTCTACTGGTGCGCCGCCGACATCGGCTGGGTGACCGGCCACTCCTACATCGTGTACGGCCCGCTCTCCAACGCGGCCACCGTCGTCATGTACGAGGGCACCCCGGACACCCCGCACAAGGGCCGCTTCTGGGAGATCATCGAGAAGTACAAGGTCACCATCGCCTACATGGCGCCCACGGCGATCCGCACCTTCATGAAGTGGGGCGACGAGATCCCCGCCGGGTACGACCTCTCCAGCCTGCGGGTGATCGGCTCGGTCGGTGAGCCCATCAACCCCGAGGCCTACATGTGGTACCGGGAGAACATCGGCGGCGGGAAGACCCCGGTGGTGGACACCTGGTGGCAGACCGAGACCGGCGCGATCATGGTCAGCCCGCTCCCCGGCGTGACCTCGGGCAAGCCCGGCGCCGCGATGCGCGCCGTCCCGGGCATCGTCGCGGACGTGGTGGACGAGGAGGGAAAGTCCGTCCCGGACGGCGAGGGCGGCTTCATCGTCATCCGCGAGCCGTGGCCGTCCATGCTGCGCGGCATCTGGGGCGACGACCAGCGCTACAAGGACACCTACTGGTCGCGCTTCGAGGGCCTCTACTTCCCGGGTGACGGCGCCAAGAAGGACGAGGACGGCGACCTGTGGCTGCTCGGCCGCGTGGACGACGTCATGCTGGTCTCCGGCCACAACATCTCCACGACCGAGGTGGAGTCCGCCCTGGTCTCCCACCCGAAGGTCGCGGAGGCGGCCGTCGTGGGCGCCGTCGACAAGGTGACCGGTCAGGCCATCGTCGGCTTCGTCATCCTGCGCGGCGGTGCCGAGGAGGTCCCCGCGGACCTGGTCCAGGAACTGCGCAACCACGTCGGCACCTCGCTCGGCCCCATCGCCAAGCCCGCCCGGCTCCTCGCAGTTCCCGAGCTGCCCAAGACCCGCTCCGGCAAGATCATGCGCCGTCTGCTGCGCGACATCGCGGAGGAGCGGGAGATCGGTGACACCTCGACCCTGACCGACTCGTCGATCATGGACGTGATCGCCAAGCAGCTGCCCTCCGCCAAGAAGGGCGACTGAACGGTCTGACCGCGCGACCTCGCGCGACGTCCCCGGCCGCCGCCCGGCCCGGACACCACGGCGCCCCGCCCCTTCCGAAGGGACGGGGCGCCGTTCCCGCTCACCCACGTGACGAAACCGAAGCCTCCGGTTTTGCGTGCCGTGAGAGACACGGGAGGGAGGGCATGTGCGAGGATGCGGAGGATCATCCACGTGTACGGACCGAGAGAAGGGAACCCCCACGATGGTGGACAAGCCGGGTACCGGCCGACCTGGCACTGCCAGCGACTCCGACCGTTCCATCGGTGAGCTGGTCTCCGACGCCACCGACAACCTCTCCCGCATCGTGCGGCTGGAGATCAAGCTCGCCAAGCTCGAGGCCAAGGCCGACGCGACGAAGATCGGCAAGAGCGTCGGTGAGTTCGGGGCCGCGGCCTTCGTCCTCCACCTCGTCCTGATCCTGTTCTCGGTCACCGTGGGACTCTTCCTCGCCGAGGTGGTCGGGTGGGCCTTCTGGCTCTCCTTCCTCACCGTCACCGGCTTCTACCTGCTGATCGCCGCCGTCCTCGTCCTGGTCGCCGTGATCAACCTGCGCCGCCGCCAGGGACTGGCCCGCACTGCGGTCACCACCTCCCGGCTCATGGGCATCCTGCGCGGCGAGATCCGCCCGCCCCGGGACGGTTCGGTCGAGCCCGCCACGGACAGCGAGACCGCCGAACCCGCCAGCCGTTAGCCTCCGGTGCTGGACGACTCGGCCGCCTACGTCGACGGCCCCTGGACCCACCGCACGCTCAGCGCCGCCGGTGCCCGGTTCCACGTGGCCGAACTCGGTGAGGGCCCGCTCGTCCTCCTCCTGCACGGATTCCCCCAGTTCTGGTGGGCCTGGCGCGCCCAGCTGACCGGCCTGGCCGAGGCCGGGTACCGCGCCGTCGCGGTCGACCTGCGCGGCTACGGCGCCAGCGACAAGACACCGCGCGGCTACGACCTGGTGGGACTGGCCCAGGACATGGCGAGCCTGGTCCGCGCGCTCGGCGCTGCGGACGCCGTCGTCGTCGGCCACGGGGTCGGCGGACTGGTCGGCTGGACCATGACGGCCCACCACCCCGGCGCGGTCCGTGCCCTGGCCGCAGTGTCCGCCCCCCACCCCCGCCGTGCCGCCCGCGTCCTGTTCTCCGGGGGACCGGGCACCCCGCACCTGCTCCGCGCCCAGGTGCCGGTCCTGCCCGAACACCGCCTCCTCACTGACGGCTGTGTCCGCGTGGGCGAGCTCCTGGACTCCTGGTCCGCTCCCGGCTGGCCGGACCCGGAGACGGCGGAGCGCTACCGCCTCGCGTTCGCCATCCCGAAGGTCTCGCACTGTTCGCTGGAGTACCACCGCTGGATCTTCCGGTCGCGGTTCCGCTCGGACGGGTTCAGGTACGGCCGCAGCATGCGGCACCCGGTGGGTGTGCCCGTCCTCCAGCTGCACGGTGCCCTGGACCGGGTGTGTCCGCCCGGGGTGGCGCGCTCCTCCCGCCGGTGGGTGCGCGGTCCCTTCAGGTGGGTGGAGGTTCCGGGCGCCGGACACTTCCCGCACGAGGAGCGCCCGCGTGAGGTGGAACGCGCTCTCGTAGGGTGGTTGCGGGAAGTCGACGGTGGACTCGGCGTCACGGGTGACCGGGGCGCCGACGGCGAACGGCGGTGAGGAACGTATGACCAGGGGACCTCGGCCCGGGGCGGACGGCGTCCGCGATCGCAACGAGTCCGGGCAGGCGCAGAACCAGCGCCCGCGTGACCGCTACGGCCGTCCGATGCCGCACGGCAGTGTCGGTGAGGTCGACCGGGTGCCCGACGACGCGGTGTTCACCGTGGAGGAGGGCATCGCGGAGGCGCAGCGTCTGCTCGACGGTGGTTTCGCGTTCACGGCGCACGAGGTGCTCGAAGCCGTCTGGAAGTCCGTGCCGGACCCGGAACGGGAGCTGTGGCGGGGCCTCGCGCAGACGGCGGTCGGTGTCACCCACGCGCAGCGAGGCAACCGGGTGGGGGCGGCGCGGCTGCTCAGGCGCGGCGCGGACCGGGTGGAGGCCTTCGGTCCGGACGCGCCGCACGGTGTGGACGTGGCCGGAGTGGCGGCGTTCGCACGGGGCCTGGCCGACGACCTCGACTCCGGCCGCGCGACCTCCGGGGACGGCATCGATCCCTCGGGGATGCGGCTGCGCCGAGCGTAGTTCCGTACGGACCGAAAAACCCTTCCTGCCCTCTCCCCGTCTCCTTTCCGGGAGAGGGTCCGCGCCTCGTGCCACGGAGGGGAGCCCGATCGCGCGGAACACCGGCTCGGACCCGGTGTCGATGTTGAACCTGGGTCCTGCGTGCCGGATGAGGCCTAAGGGGCAACTTCCATGTTCCAGGCTTTATGCGTACTTTAACGTTAACATCGAGTTAACGCATTATACGATGCCATGCGGGGCCAACAATGCCACTAAAGGCATTTATCCGATTCCCAGGATCACCGTGAGATCACATCTTTAATCTCTCTTGGACAAATGCCGAACCGCCTCTCTGCTTTATTCGGTTCCGTGCGTAGAATCCCGGGATCACCGTCCGCGCGTGCGTGACTGCGGGCGGCGTTCACCACACAGGAAGGTGGCACCGCTTCGACCCCGGCAAGCGTGCCGTCGAGCCAGTTCAGGAGCCTTTCGGACGGCGGTACGTCCACGGCGGTGCGCGGCACCGGAGCCCACGTGGCCGACGGCCCACGCACCCCCGACAAGGGGCCGAAAAGGACGTGCCCGTCTCAAGGAGGACGGATTGTCTGGGCTCAACCTAGCCACGGGAAGTGGCATGGCACTGGCACTGGAGGGCCGGGACCTCACCCTCGTCATCCTCGTCATGGTGGTCGCGCTACTCGCGCTCGCCGTCGCGGGGATGCTCGTTCGTGAGGTTCTCGCCGCCGGCCAGGGCACCGAGCGAATGCGCAACATCGCGGTCGCGGTACAGGAAGGAGCCGCGGCCTATCTGAAACGGCAGTTCCGCACCCTCGCGGTGTTCGTCGTCGCCATTCCCCTTCTTCTGCTTCTGCTCCCGGCCGACACATGGGCCATCGCCATCGGCCGGTCGGTCTTCTTCGCGCTCGGCGCGCTGCTCTCGGCCGCCACCGGGTTCATCGGCATGTGGCTCGCGGTACGCGGCAACGTCCGCGTGGCGGCCGCCGCCCGGGGAGGCACGGAGAGCGACAACCACACCGCCATGCGGATCGCCTTCCGCACCGGCGGCGTCGCGGGCATGATCACCGTCGGCCTCGGCCTCTTCGGCGCCGCCCTCGTCGTCCTCCTCTACCGGGGCGACGCTCCCATCGTCCTGGAGGGCTTCGGCTTCGGCGCCGCCCTCCTCGCGATGTTCATGCGTGTCGGCGGCGGCATCTTCACCAAGGCCGCGGACGTCGGCGCCGACCTCGTCGGCAAGGTCGAACAGGGCATCCCCGAGGACGACCCGCGCAACGCCGCGACCATCGCGGACAACGTCGGTGACAACGTGGGCGACTGCGCGGGCATGGCCGCGGACCTCTTCGAGTCCTACGCCGTGGTGCTCGTCGCCTCGCTCATCCTCGGCCGCGTCGCCTTCGGTACCGAGGGCCTGGTCTTCCCGCTGCTGGTCCCGATGATCGGTGTCCTCACCGCCATCATCGGGATCTTCATCGTGGCGCCCAGGACCCGGGACCGCAGCGCGATGACCGCGATCAACCGGGGCTTCTTCATCTCCGCCGCGATCTCCGCCGTCCTGGTCACCGTCACGGCCTTCTGGTACCTGCCCAGCAGCTTCGAGCAGATGTCCGGGGTCAGCGACACCGTCCTCCAGGAGATCGCGGACGCCGGGACCAACCCCGACCCCAGGTTCATCGCGGTCGCGGCGGTCCTCATCGGCCTGGTGCTCGCCGCCGCCATCCAGCTGCTCACCGGCTACTTCACCGAGACCGACAAGCGTCCGGTCAGGGACATCGGGGAGAGCTCGCAGACCGGTGCCGCCACCGTCATCCTGTCCGGCATCTCCGTCGGCCTGGAGTCGGCGGTCTACTCGGCCCTGCTCATCGCCGGTGCCGTGTACGCCGCCTTCCTCCTCGGGGGCGGGTCCATCACCCTGAGCCTGTTCGCCGTCGCCCTCGCGGGCACGGGCCTGCTGACCACGGTCGGCATCATCGTCGCGATGGACACCTTCGGCCCGGTCTCCGACAACGCCCAGGGCATCGCGGAGATGTCCGGTGACGTCGAGGGCAAGGGCGCGGACATCCTCACCGGGCTCGACGCGGTCGGCAACACCACGAAGGCGATCACCAAGGGCATCGCGATCGCCACGGCGGTCCTGGCCGCCACGGCCCTCTTCGGCGCCTTCCGTACCTCGGTCCAGGAGCGGCTCGGGGACACCGAGGTCTTCTCCCTCTCCCTGGACCAGCCCGACGTGCTCGTCGGCGTCATCATCGGCGCCAGCGTCGTGTTCTTCTTCTCCGGCCTGGCGATCATGGCGGTCGGCCGGGCCGCCCAGCGCGTGGTCCTGGAGGTGCGCAACCAGTTCCGCACCCGCCCGGGGATCATGGACGGCACGGAGAAGCCGGAGTACGCGCGGGTGGTCGACATCTGCACGAAGGACTCGCTGCGGGAGCTGGTCACCCCCGGCCTCCTCGCGGTCCTGGCCCCCATCGCGGTCGGCTTCGCCTTCGGGTACGCCCCGCTCGGCGCCTTCCTCGGCGGCGCGATCGCCGCGGGTGTGCTCATGGCGGTGTTCCTCTCCAACTCCGGCGGCGCCTGGGACAACGCCAAGAAGCTGGTGGAGGACGGACACCACGGCGGCAAGGGTTCGGCCGCCCACGAGGCGACCGTCATCGGTGACACGGTCGGTGACCCCTTCAAGGACACCGCCGGACCGGCCATCAACCCGCTGCTCAAGGTGATGAACCTCGTCGCCCTGATCGTCGCGCCCAGCGTGGTGATCTACGCGGACAACGTCGCCCTGCGGGTCGGGGTGACCGTGGTCGCGGTCGGTGTGCTGGTCGGCGCGGTCCTCTGGTCGAAGAACCGTGGATCGGGTACCGAGACGGACCTCGCGGAGACCAGCGGTGTCTCCGCGCCCAAGGACGCCCCGGAGGCCGGAGACGGTGGTGCCGTCACCGGTGGCGGGGACCGGGGCGCGGACGTCGCGGGCGGCGACGCGGCCGACCCCGCCGAGGAGGACGGCGGGCACAGGGAGGAGGCCCGGGCCGGGGAGGCCAACCAGGGCTGATGCCGGGTCCGGACCCGACCGGGGCCGGACCGAACAGCTGGCGCGGCCGTCCGGGACATCCCGGGCGGCCGCGCCGCGTGGGGTGAGGGGGCGGTTCCGGACCTTCGGCGCACACCTAACCTGGGGGGACGCCTCCGACAGCGGGGACAGCCAGAGCGAGGGAGTGGGCCTTGACGGGGATGAAGGGTTTGTTGGTCATCGTGGGGGCGATGGTGGGCTTCATGGCCCTGCTCGCCATCGTCGCGACGGCGCTCTCGTCATGAGTCGCACGCTGCTGCTCATGCGCCACGCGCAGGCGGAGGACGGCCACGGGGTCACCGACCACGGGCGCCCCCTCACCGACAGGGGCCGGAAACAGGCCGCACTGGTGGGGCGGGTCCTGGCCGAGCACGGTCACGTCCCCGACCACGTGATCTGCTCGACGGCCGAGCGGACCCGCCAGACGCTGGACGGTGTCCTGGGAGCCATGGACCCGACCGTGCGCGCGGGCCTCGCCGTCGACTACTCGGAGTCGGCCTACCTCGCAAGGGTGGACGAGCTGTGGGAACTGATCAACCAGGTCGACGCCGACGCCGAGACCGTCCTGGTGGTGGGACACAACCCGACCATCGCCCAGGTGGCCGCGTCGCTCGTCGGACACGAGGCCCTGACGGCCTTCGCCCCGGCGACGGTCGCCGCCGTGTCACTGGAGGTGGAGTGGCTGTACGCCGCCCCGGGGACGGGCGAGGGACGCCTCCTCAACTGATGTGACCCACGGCATAGGGAGAACCGTTTGCGGCGCTCCGGCGCGGGGGGTAATGTTCTCCGAGTCGCCTCCGACCGGCCCAAGGTCGCAAGGAGGGATCAGGATCTTCTCGATCGAAACGAACACGGGTTCTCCGTGGGCGTGATCAGATCTTCGAGTCAGACAATCTCCGAAACACTCCGGTTCGAGCACTGCTCGGGCCATGTAAACTCGGAGAGTCGCTTCAAGGAAACGAGCAAAAGCCGCAAGGCAGCAACTCGGAACCAAACGAAGTAAAACGGGCTTTACCCCGATCTGGTCAACACAAACCGCCGATTTGGCGGGGCGCGGAACACCTGATAAAGTAAAGACACAACAAAGCGGAAACGCAGAGGCCTTCTCCGGAAGAGCAGACGGAACCTTGAGGTTCTGGCGCTTGTACGGGAAGAGCGATTGTTTCTTGAGAACTCAACAGCGCGTGTTTGATTTTCTTTAAGCCATGTTTGTTTTGGCCCCGACGCACTTCGGTGCGTAGGGTTCCTTTGATTAACCAACGCGAGTTGGTTGGTCAGGATTTCTTCTAGGTTTACTCGCCCCAGGCTGACCTCTGGTCGCCGGGACGGGTTGTTTGACCTTTATGGAGAGTTTGATCCTGGCTCAGGACGAACGCTGGCGGCGTGCTTAACACATGCAAGTCGAGCGGTAAGGCCCTTCGGGGTACACGAGCGGCGAACGGGTGAGTAACACGTGAGCAACCTGCCCCTGACTCCGGGATAAGCGGTGGAAACGCCGTCTAATACCGGATACGACCCGCCACCTCATGGTGGAGGGTGGAAAGTTTTATCGGTCAGGGATGGGCTCGCGGCCTATCAGCTTGTTGGTGGGGTAACGGCCTACCAAGGCGATTACGGGTAGCCGGCCTGAGAGGGCGACCGGCCACACTGGGACTGAGACACGGCCCAGACTCCTGCGGGAGGCAGCAGTGGGGAATATTGCACAATGGGCGAAAGCCTGATGCAGCGACGCCGCGTGGGGGATGACGGCCTTCGGGTTGTAAACCTCTTTTACCACCAACGCAGGCTCCACGTTCTCGTGGGGTTGACGGTAGGTGGGGAATAAGGACCGGCTAACTACGTGCCAGCAGCCGCGGTAATACGTAGGGTCCGAGCGTTGTCCGGAATTATTGGGCGTAAAGAGCTCGTAGGCGGCATGTCGCGTCTGCTGTGAAAGACCGGGGCTTAACTCCGGTTCTGCAGTGGATACGGGCATGCTAGAGGTAGGTAGGGGAGACTGGAATTCCTGGTGTAGCGGTGAAATGCGCAGATATCAGGAGGAACACCGGTGGCGAAGGCGGGTCTCTGGGCCTTACCTGACGCTGAGGAGCGAAAGCATGGGGAGCGAACAGGATTAGATACCCTGGTAGTCCATGCCGTAAACGTTGGGCGCTAGGTGTGGGGACTTTCCACGGTTTCCGCGCCGTAGCTAACGCATTAAGCGCCCCGCCTGGGGAGTACGGCCGCAAGGCTAAAACTCAAAGGAATTGACGGGGGCCCGCACAAGCGGCGGAGCATGTTGCTTAATTCGACGCAACGCGAAGAACCTTACCAAGGTTTGACATCACCCGTGGACCTGTAGAGATACAGGGTCATTTAGTTGGTGGGTGACAGGTGGTGCATGGCTGTCGTCAGCTCGTGTCGTGAGATGTTGGGTTAAGTCCCGCAACGAGCGCAACCCTTGTTCCATGTTGCCAGCACGTAATGGTGGGGACTCATGGGAGACTGCCGGGGTCAAC
Organism: Nocardiopsis sp. iso_237; assembly: GCF_056173345.1. Classification (NCBI taxonomy): domain Bacteria; kingdom Bacillati; phylum Actinomycetota; class Actinomycetes; order Streptosporangiales; family Nocardiopsidaceae; genus Nocardiopsis; species Nocardiopsis sp. iso_237. Next base: position 197,428 of record NZ_CM149669.1, read on the forward strand.
TCGGAGGAAGGTGGGGACGACGTCAAGTCATCATGCCCCTTATGTCTTGGGCTGCAAACATGCTACAATGGCCGGTACAATGGGCGTGCGATACCGTAAGGTGGAGCGAATCCCTTAAAGCCGGTCTCAGTTCGGATTGGGGTCTGCAACTCGACCCCATGAAGGTGGAGTCGCTAGTAATCGCGGATCAGCAACGCCGCGGTGAATACGTTCCCGGGCCTTGTACACACCGCCCGTCACGTCATGAAAGTCGGCAACACCCGAAACTTGTGGCCTAACCCTTCGGGGAGGGAATGAGTGAAGGTGGGGCTGGCGATTGGGACGAAGTCGTAACAAGGTAGCCGTACCGGAAGGTGCGGCTGGATCACCTCCTTTCTAAGGAGTCTTTTGAAGACCAACACCTTTCTATCGTTGGTCGGACTCGAAAGTGGACCTCACACCCTTCGGGGTGATGGGGAGTGGCTGAAGTGAAATCGAACTTAACCTCCGGCGACTAGAAGCGTCGGGGGGCGCGCTGTTGGGTATCTGAGGAAGCAATCCTTGTGGTTGGTTCCCGCTACCACCTCCAGTAACTCCCACGATCCTGGCCCTTGCGGGTTGGGTTTGTGGTTTGAGGTAGGGGAGTTTGTGGTTGGTGTTTTGATTTGTGAATAGTGTGCGCGAGCATCTTATTATCTGTAGTGGCCAAGTGATAGTGGCACACGGTGGATGCCTTGGCATCAGGCGCCGATGAAGGACGTGGGAGGCCACGATAGGCCGCGGGGAGCTGTCAACCGAGCTTTGATCCGCGGGTGTCCGAATGGGGAAACCTAGCCCGAGTTGTGTCGGGTTGCCGCTACCTGAATGTATAGGGTAGTTGGTGGTGACGCGGGGAAGTGAAACATCTCAGTACCCGTAGGAAGAGTAAACAACAGTGATTCTCCTAGTAGTGGTGAGCGAACGGGGAAGAGGCTAAACCGTGCGCGTGTGATAGACGACAGTCGTTGCGTGTGCGGGGTTGTGGGATGCATCTTTTCAGGTCTGTCGGCCTGGAGCGCTGATGATTTTTCTAGCTGAATCCGTTGGGAAGCGGTACCGGAGTGGGTGAGAGTCCCGTAGGTGAAGGAAGAGTCTAGGTGTTGATGTTCTCCCGAGTAGCGCGGAGCCCGAGAAATTCCGTGTGAATCTGGCAGGACCACCTGCTAAGCCAAAATACGTCCTGATGACCGATAGTGCACTAGTACCGTGAGGGAAAGGTGAAAAGTGCCCCGGTGAGGGGTCGTGAAATAGTACCTGAAACCGTGTGCTGTCAAGCCGTCAGAGCAGTCCTTCGGGGTTGTGATGGCGTGCCTTTTGAAGAATGAGCCTGCGAGTCATGGTGTGTGGCGAGGTTAACCCGGGTGGGGTAGCCGTAGGGAAACCGAGTCTGAATAGGGCGTTTGAGTCGCATGCTGTGGACCCGAAGCGGAGTGATCTACCCATGTCCAGGGTGAAGCGGGGGTAAGACCTCGTGGAGGCCCGAACCCACCAGAGTTGAAAATCTGGGGGATGAGGTGTGGGTAGGGGTGAAAGGCCAATCAAACTCCGTGATAGCTGGTTCTCCCCGAAATGCATTTAGGTGCAGCGTCGCGTGTTTCTTGCTGGAGGTAGAGCTACTGTTTGGCTGATGGGCCCTACAAGGTTACTGACGTCAGACAAACTCCGAATGCCGGTTAAGTGAAGCGTGGCAGTGAGACTGCGGGGGATAAGCTTCGTAGTCGAGAGGGAAACAGCCCAGATCATCAGCTAAGGCCCCTAAGCGTGTGCTAAGTGGGAAAGGTTGTGGAGTTGCCCAGACAACCAGGAGGTTGGCTTAGAAGCAGCCATCCTTTAAAGAGTGCGTAATAGCTCACTGGTCAAGTGGTTCTGCGCCGATAATGTAGCGGGGCTTAAGTACACCGCCGAAGCTGTGAAGTCCAAGTTTATTCTTGGGTTGGTAGGGGAGCGTCGTGCATCCAGTGAAGCTGCCGAGTGATCGAGTGGTGGAGGGTGTGCGAGTGAGAATGCAGGCATGAGTAGCGAAAGCAACGTGAGAAACGTTGCCGCCGATTGACTAAGGGTTCCTGGGGCAGGTTAATCCGCCCAGGGTGAGTCTGGACCTAAGGCGAGGCCGACAGGCGTAGTCGATGGATAACGGGTTGATATTCCCGTACCCGTGCACGAGCGTCCAGTATCGAATCAGGTGATGCTAACCACGCTGGTTCTTGGTGGTCCCTTCGGGGAGTGCCTCTGAACTGGTCTGGGACCCGAGCTTGTAGTAGGTAAGTGATGGGGTGACGCAGGAGGGTAGCTCTACCCGGCGGTGGTTGTCCGGGGGTAAGCGTGTAGGCCGAGGGGTAGGTAAATCCGCCTCTCATGAAGGTTGAGACGTGATGCCGAGCCGTTTTTGGCGAAGTGAGTGATCCCATGCTGTCGAGAAAAGCCTCTAGCGAGTTCGTGTGTGGCCAGTACCCTAAACCGACGCAGGTGGTCAGGTAGAGAATACCGAGGCGTTCGGGTGAACCATGGTTAAGGAACTCGGCAAATTGTCCCCGTAACTTTGGGAGAAGGGGAGCCCTGTCCGGTGAAGAAGCATGCCTTCGGAGCTGGGTGGGGTCGCAGATAGCGGGGGGAAGCGACTGTTTATTAAAAACACAGGTCCGTGCGAAGTCGTAAGACGCTGTATACGGACTGACGCCTGCCCGGTGCTGGAACGTTAAGAGGACTGGTTAGTGGGTTTCGGCCCGCGAAGCTAGGAATCTAAGCGCCAGTAAACGGCGGTGGTAACTATAACCATCCTAAGGTAGCGAAATTCCTTGTCGGGTAAGTTCCGACCTGCACGAATGGCGTAACGACTTCCCCACTGTCTCAACCATGGGCCCGGTGAAATTGCACTACGAGTAAAGATGCTCGTTTCGCGCAGCAGGACGGAAAGACCCCGGGACCTTCACTATAGCTTGACATTGGTGTTTGGGATGGTTTGTGTAGGATAGGTGGGAGCCTGTGAGACTGTCACGCTAGTGGCGGTGGAGGCGTTGGTGAAATACCACTCTGACTGTTTCGGGCATCTAACTTTGGACCGTGATCCGGTTCGGGGACAGTGTCTGGTGGGTAGTTTAACTGGGGCGGTTGCCTCCCAAAGAGTAACGGAGGCGCCCAAAGGTTCCCTCAGCCTGGTTGGTAATCAGGTGTTGAGTGTAAGTGCACAAGGGAGCTTGACTGTGAGACGGACGTGTCGAGCAGGAGCGAAAGCTGGGACTAGTGATCCGGCACCGGCGTGTGGAAGCGGTGTCGCTCAACGGCTAAAAGGTACCCCGGGGATAACAGGCTGATCTTCCCCAAGAGTCCATATCGACGGGATGGTTTGGCACCTCGATGTCGGCTCGTCGCATCCTGGGGCTGGAGTTGGTCCCAAGGGTTGGGCTGTTCGCCCATTAAAGCGGCACGCGAGCTGGGTTTAGAACGTCGTGAGACAGTTCGGTCCCTATCCGCTGTGCGCGTTGGAGACTTGAGAAGGGCTGTCCCTAGTACGAGAGGACCGGGACGGACGAACCTCTGGTGTGCCAGTTGTCCTGCCAAGGGCATGGCTGGTTGGCTACGTTCGGGAGAGATAACCGCTGAAAGCATCTAAGCGGGAAGCTTGCTTCGAGATGAGGTCTCCTGCCTCCTTGAGAGGGTAAGACTCCCTGTAGACGACAGGGTTGATAGGCCGGGTGTGGAAGCCTTGTGAGGGGTGGAGCTGACCGGTACTAATAGGTCGAGGGCTTGTCCGCTGCAGATAATTGGATGTTCGCGCACACTTTGTTCACGAAGCTTGCTCGTGGCTGTCATTCCCTTTCGGGGTTGAGTGGTGGTTGTGGGTGTTGGTTTCCGTGGTGGTTTTGGCAGGAGGGTCACACCCGGTCTCATTCCGAACCCGGTCGTTAAGTCTCCTTGCGCTGATGGTACTGCCCTGTGATGGGGTGGGAGAGTAGGTCGCCGCCACGGTTTTTCTTGGAAGGGGAGGGGAAGGGTTCACGCCTTGGGGTGTGGGTTCTTCTCCTTCTCTTTTTTGTTGCCCTGGTTTGTGCGTTTGTGAAAATGGTGGTGGGCAGGCCTGTGTGGGCGGGGGTGGATGTTCCCCCGGTGTCGGGGTTGGGTGTGGTGGGTGGGGGTTGGCCATGGCGGGCTGTGAAGCCTGCGGACAACCTCCGGACCGGTGAACGGACGGCACGGTCTGGAGCCCGGGGGTGTGGATGTACAGGTGTGTGGCTTCCTCAACCGCGGGCGGTGTGCTCGAAGGCACCCCCGGTGGTTGAACCCGTACGGCGCAAACCCCCTCAGAGCGGGTACGCGCACGCAGGACCCCACGGGTACGAAAGACCCCCGGGGCCTGGGGGCGGCCAGCCGGGGGCTTTGTTGCTCATCAGCAGCAGGGGCCTGCGGACCGCAGTCAACCCCCGCGGTCAACCGTGGAGGTCGGCGGCCTCGATCTCCTCGCGGGTGATGCCCAGGATGAAGGCGATGGTGTCCAGGTAGGGCACGTTCACCGAGGTGTCCGCCTGCTGCCGTACCACCGGCTTGGCGTTGAAGGCCACGCCCAGGCCGGCGGTCTGGAGCATGTCCAGGTCGTTGGCGCCGTCGCCCACGGCGACGGTCTGCTCCAGGGGGACCCCGGCCTCCTCAGCGAAGCGCTGAAGCGTGGTGGCCTTGCCCTTGCGGTCGATGATGGGGCCGACCAGCTCGCCGGTGAGCTCGCCGTCGACGATCTCCAGGGTGTTGGCGGCCGAGTAGTCCAGGCCGAGCCGTTCGACCAGAACGTCGGTGATCTGCGTGAATCCGCCGCTGACGATGCCGCACTCGTAGCCGAGGCGCTTCAGGGTGCGGACCAGGGTACGGGCACCGGGGGTCAGCTGGATCTCGTCCCGGACCAGGTCGATCGCGGAGGCGTCCAGCCCCTTGAGGAGGGACACACGGCGGCGGAGCGACTCCTCGAAGTCCAGCTCCCCGCGCATCGCCTCCTCCGTCACCCGGGCCACCTCCTCCTCACAGCCAGCATGGGCCGCGAGGAGTTCGATGACCTCGCCCTGGATCAGGGTCGAGTCGACGTCCATGACGATGAGGTGCTTGCCTCGGCGGTGCAGCCCGCTGGACTGCACGGCGACGTCCACACCCTGGGTGGCGGACTCCATGGCCAGTTCCGCCCGGAGCTGGTCCGGGTTGCCTCCGGAGATCTCCATCTCCACGGAGGTCACCGGGTAGCCGGAGAGCCGCTCGATGCGGTCGATGTTGGCGCCGGACCGGGCCACGCACGAGGTGATCGCGCCCAGGGCCCCGGGGCGCAGGGGTGCGGCGAGGACGGTGACGTGGAGCCGCTCGGAGGCGAACTCGTTCACGCGCCCGTTTCCGCCGCCGTACTCGACCTCCATGTCGAGGTCGATCGCGGTCTTGTCCAGGGCGGAACGGATCTCCTCGAAGACCCGCTGTCCGCTGACCCCGGGGGCGACCCGCTGGTCGACCTCCAGGACCGAACCCAGGACCAGTCGGCCGCCCAGGACGACCTGTTCCAGGTCGACGATGGTGACGGGAAAGACGGAGAGGGTGCTCAGAAGGCGTGCGCTGATGCCTGGGCGATCGCGCCCGGTCATCGTGACCAACAACGTGGATTCATCACTCATGGCACCACCCACGGTACTCGGCCGTGGTGCGGAAGTGACGGGCAGGGTCCGAGGTTTTCGCAGCTAGTTCACTATGTGGACACCCTGCGCTCACTTATCGCGGCGACCCTTGCGCTTCTTCTTGACCTTCTTGGCCTTCACGTCCACCCCGCCCAGCATGCAGGTCCCGGTCAGGCGCACGACCGGCGCGTTCGGGTCCGTCACCTGGTCCGTTCCGTGGAGGTCCGTGCCGCCCAGGATCGCTGACGTGTTGTTGATCACCCGCACGCCGTGGGGCACCGTGATGTCGACCCCGCCCATGATGACGGCGACCTGGATGGTGACCTCGTGCTGGCTCAGCACCGCCTCGCGCAGGTCCAGTTCCACCCCGCCGCAGAGCACCGACACGTTGGTGCGGGGCTCCACCAGCCACCGGCCGCGCCGCTCGCAGCCGCCGAAGACCGCCACGAGGTTCTCCGAGCCCTTGCTCTGTCCGGCCAGGTCACGGGCCTCGCTGCCGAGGATCTCCATGCCGCTGTCGGGGTCGCTGCGGTCCATGGACATGGAGGTGAAGGAGGGGAGGGCGGGTCCTCCGGGGCCGGGCAGGTCGGAGGTGATCGGGGCGAGTTCCCCGATGGTCTTGGCCCGGTACAGGGTGTCCAGCCGTTCCTCGTGCTCTACCGGCGAGAGCCGTCCCTCGGCGAGGGCCTCGCGGAGCCGTTCGGCAACCTGGTCCCGGTCCGCGTCCGAAGCTCGGATGTGCTCGGGCTGCATGATGACGGCTCTCCTCCTCGGTGGGTCGGCCACGAACGGCCTCTCCCCACCAGTATCGGTCTGATCGGTCCCACGGTGGATCAGGTGATTCCCCTGGCTTCACCCCGAGAAAACCCGACGCCCCTCCCAGGGTCCCCTCTGATCCAGGGGCGCGAGCGGACCCTGCCCCTACCCCGGGGCGGCGTGGGCGGCCTCTGGCCGCGTGCGGCCTGGGCAGTCACCAGGGGGGAGGCCCTGGACATCCACCAGCCGAGGCCACGGACGTCCTCCACCTGCGGACGCCCTCCACGAGTGCGGGTCACGGGCCTCGGGTCCGATCCCGGGGTCGTCCTCCACCCGAGGGTCCTCCACCCATTGGTGGCCGGTCTGCGCTGCCACCGCTCCCACGACATCGCGCTGGTCGACCAGTGCCTCATCGCCCCACTCCTACCCCAGGGCGGCGTGGGCGGCCACCAGGGCACGGCGGACCGCGGCGTCCAGGTCGCGCAGGGCCCGAGCCCGTGCGTCGGCCTGGTGGGCGTTGAGTCCGCGCCCCGACCCGGGCTCGGCCAGTTCCACGATCTTCGCGAGCCGGACCGCCTGCGCGGCGACCCGGTGCGCCCGCGCGGGGTAGCCGTGGGCGAGGAGCGGGGGACCCGTGTCGCCCAGCTCCCCGTGCACGGCGGGCGAGAACCCCGCCACGTCGTCCACGGACTCCATCTCCTGGACCACGCGGAGCAGGGTCAGCTTCATCTGCCGCTCCGCGTCGGGCAGGTCGGGTACCTGGGGATCGGTCCCGTTCGCCCGATACGGGGCCCAGGAGACGCCCACGTAGGATGAACCACGCCGGTCGATGGTGGGCACCAGGCCCACCTGCCGGCCGGTGAGCCGCACCAGCACCCCCTCCTGTGCCTCGATGGCGGCCTGGTTGAGTTCGGCCGGTCCCACCAGTCCGAACGGGTCACCCCAGGTGGGCAGCGCCAACCGGAACCCGGACAGTCCCAGGCCACGAAGCTGTACCAGTGCCGTCCGCAGCGGTACGCCGCTGTCGAACGGCAGGTCGCCTGGGGGTACTGTCCCGATCAGGTTGGGGCCGCTCCGGCGCTCGACGGCGTCGACGGCGTCGTCCAACCCGACGTGGCCGGACAGCCAGGCGTTGCCCCAGGCGACGAGCGGTGCGGACGTCAGATGCATTACTTCAGGGTAGGGCGGCCCGTGCACCGGCGTGGGACGTGACGATAGGAGGATGATGGACGGGCGTGTTCTGGGCCTGAACGGGGTCACGGTACGACGGGGCGGCGAGAGGCTTCTCGACGGTGTCGACTGGTCGGTGCTGGAGGGCGAGCGCTGGGTGGTGCTCGGCCCGAACGGAGCGGGCAAGACCACCCTGCTGAACGTGGCCTCCAGCCAGCTGTTCCCCACCGAGGGCCGGGTGGAGATCCTGGGGGAGCGCCTGGGCGGTGTGGACGTGTTCGAGCTGCGCCCGCTGATCGGCTACGCGGGGGCCTCCGTGTCCGGTCGGATCGAGCGGGGGACGCCGGTCCTGGACCTGGTCGTCAGCGCCGCCTACGGCTACCTCGGACGGTTCCGTGAGGAGTACGGGACCCCCGACTACGGGCGGGCGCGTGCCCTGCTGGGCCACTGGGGGGTGGCCGACCTCGCTGACCGGGATTTCCACACCCTGTCCGAGGGCGAGCGCAAGCGGGTGCTGATCGCCCGCGCGCTGATGTCCGACCCGGAGCTGCTGCTCCTGGACGAGCCCGCGGCCGGTCTGGACCTGGGCGGCCGTGAGGACCTGGTGCGTCGGCTGAGCAAGCTGGCGGCCAACGAGATGGCGCCCGCGCTGGTGGTGGTCTCGCACCACGTGGAGGAGATCCCGCCGAGCTTCACCCACGGGCTGCTGCTCCGTGACGGCCGGGTCGTGCAGGCCGGTCCGTTGGACGAGGTCATGACCGCCGAGAACCTGGGTGAGACCTTCGGGCTTCCGTTGAAGGTGGAGCGGGACGGCGAACGGTGGACGGCGAAGGCCGTCTCGTAAATAGGGGACGTTTATATGCGCGGAATGTATTGTCCGTAAAACCTATTTCCGTCCGGATGTGGTCGTCCCGGAGGGGTATGGGGTAGCGTCAACGTTCAGTGAGCGGATCGCTCTATTTCGGCGCGCGTGGATCATCCCCCGGGGCGAGCCGCGAGGGTGCGGTCCGCTCCCACGCTGCCTGCCACCCCCGTCAGGAGATCCGGAGCTGCCGCAGATGCCGCTGTTGAACACCGATACCCGGTTCGACGTCGGGAGGGTGGGTTAACCCATGGCCCCGATCATCATCGTCGTTCTCTTCGTTGCCGTACTTCTGATCATCTTCTGGCGAAGTGTGCGTATCGTGCCGCACTCGATGGAGGACGTCGTCGAGCGCTTCGGTAAGTTCCACCGAACGCTCAGTTCCGGATTCAACATCGTGATTCCGGGTGTGGACCAGGTCCGCGAACGGATCGACCGCCGTGTCCAGGTGGTCAGCTTCCCGCCGCAGTCCGCGATCACCGAGGACAACCTCGCGGTCGAGGTCGACTCGGCGGTCTACATTCGGGTCGTCGACGCCTACCGCGCCACCTACGAGGTAGCCAACTTCATCCAGGCCGTCGAGCAGCTCACGCTCGCGACCCTGCGCAACGTGATCGGTGGCATGAACCTGGAGGGCACGCTCACCTCCCGGGACCAGATCAACCGCGAGCTGAAGTCCGTCCTGGACGAGGCCACGCGTGACTGGGGCATCGAGATCAGCCGGATCGAGCTCAAGGGCATCGAGCCGCCGTCCTCCGTGCAGGAGGCGATGGAGATGCAGATGCGCGCGGACCGCGAGAAGCGCGCCCAGCTGCTCAGCGCCGAGGGTGAGAAGCAGGCCGCCGTCCTGCGCGCCGAGGGTGAGCGTTCCTCGTCCGTGCTGCGGGCGCAGGGTAGCGCCGAGGCGCAGATGCTCACGGCCAAGGCCGACGCGGACGCGCAGACCCTGCGCGCCCGGGGTGAGGCCGACGCCATCCACATGGTGTTCAAGGCGCTGCACACGAGCCGGGTCGACCCGGACGTGCTCGCCTACCAGTACCTCCAGAAGCTCCCGGAGATCGCCAAGGGCGACGCCAACAAGGTGTGGGTGGTCCCGGCGGAGATGGGCAAGGCGCTCCAGGGCGTCAGTTCCGCCTTCGACCGGATCCAGAACGAGGTCGTGAAGCTCCCGACCTGATCCGTTCCGTACCGGCCACCCGGGGCCCCGCCGACATACGTTCGGCGGGGCCCCGCGTGTGTTCCCGGTCTCCCGCGTTCCCGGTTCCCCGTGTGTTCCCGGCTCTCTCGGTTCTCCGGCCCGGACCCCCGGGTGTGGTCCCGGTCACCCCGGCTGACCAGCCCCGGTCCGAAGGCCGTCCGACCGGGTCTCGTAGTCTGTTCTGGCCCTCGACGGTCGGGGAGCGACGGATCGGGAGGGCGCCGCGATGGAACTCTGGGAGGCGCTGGCCATCCTGCTCGCCGGTGTCGCCGCGGGTGGGATCAACGCCATCGCGGGTTCGGGCACGCTCTTCACGTTCCCGGTGCTGCTCGCGCTCGGCTACCCGCCGATCACCGCGACCGTGTCCAACAGCATCGGCCTGGCCCCCGGGACGCTCAGCGGCACCATCGCCTACCGGCGCGAACTGGCCGGGCAGAGGTCCCGGCTGATCCGGTTCGGCACCATGTCCTTCTTCGGGGCGATGACCGGAGCGATGCTGCTCATCTACCTGCCCTCGGGCGTGTTCGAGTCCGTGGTGCCGTTCATGATCGGCGGCGCCTGCGTGCTGATCATCTTCCAGCCCCGGATCACCAAGTGGGTCCGGGCGCGCAGGCCCGCCTCCAAGAACGGCGGCGTCCTCATGCCGCTGGGCGCCTACGGTGCCGGCACCTACGGCGGGTACTTCGCCGCCGCGCAGGGGATCATCCTGGTCAGCCTGCTCGGCGCGACCCTGGACGACGACCTCCAGCGGCTGAACGCCCTGAAGAACGCGCTCGCCACCATCGCCAACTGCACGGCGGCGGTCTTCTACATCGTCCTCGCGTCGCCCGCCTGGCCGGTGGTGGGCCTCATCGCGGCCGGGACGATCGTCGGCGGCTACTTCGGGGCCAACTACGGCCGAAGGCTCAGCCCGACCGCGCTGAGGATGGTTCTCGTGGTCGTCGGCCTGACGGCCGCCGTCCAGCTGCTCATGGGACGGATCTGACCCCGGTCCGCGACCGGTCGGCCCCTGGACCGGGTCTGCCCTGGAAGCCAGCCAACCCCTGAGACCGGTCAGCCTCTGAGACCGATCAGCCCTTGAAGTAGCCGCGCCGGTCGGCGTCGTCGATCAGGGCGGTGGCGTAGGCGCCCAGGGCCTCGGAGCCCTCGGAGACCAGCTTCACCTTCTCCAGGACCTGGGCCTTGGTGACGCCGAAGCGCACCCACGCGCCGCCCTCGTTGTGCCAGTTGGCGAGCATGGGGGCCAGCCGGTCGACGGCGCGGGCGAACCGCGCCTCCGGGGTGCGGCGGGCCTCGAACTCGTCCCACAGTTCCCGGGCGCGCGCGGCCTGGTCCTCGGGGAGCAGGGGGAAGAGGCGGTCGGCGGCGGCGCGTTCGCGCTCGTCCTGCGTCTCGGTGTTGACCGGGTCGAAGAGGAAGGTGTCGCCCGCGTCGATCTCCACGATGTCGTGGATGAGGAGCATCTCGGCGGCGCGGTCGATGTCGGTGCCCTCGGGAGCGTACTCGGCGAAGGTTCGGGCGGACAGGGCCAGGTGCCAGGAGTGCTCGGCGGAGTTCTCCCGCCGGGAGCCGTCCACCAGCAGGTTCTGCCGCAGGACGCGCTTGAGTTTGTCCACTTCGAGGATGAAGCGCAGCTGCGCGTTCAACCGCTCGTTGTCGACCCCGCTGGCAATGACCGGTGCCGGTTCCGTCACGTGGTTCGCCCTCCTGATGGATGAGTCGAAACGGATCAGGTGGGACCGCGGACGCGGTCGCCACTGGATGATCCCATGGAACGCGTGCCGACTGTCGCGACGGCGTCCGGGAGGCGGACGCGGGGGAAGGCCGCGGGGTGGTGTGGGTGAACACCGTCCGTCACCGTGTCCGCACGCGTGCGGTCGGGGACGGGTCGGGCTCCGGTCAGTGGCGGGCGGGTGCCTGGACCTGCCGTGAAGAGGTCAGGTGCAGGTGGAACCACTCGGTGAGGGCGCGGTCGGTGAGCACCCCGGCGGGGGTGAGCGGACCCGGTTCGAGGCCGGGCTCGGGGCCGATCGCGTGGGCGAGGTCGGGGACCACGATGTGACGGAGCGCATGTTCGGGGGCGCGTGCGGTGCCGGACCGCGCGAGCGCGCCCTGGAGCGCGTCGTGGAGGGCGCGGCCGTGCTCGGGAGGGGAGACCTCGTCCAGGCCGCCGTTGACGATGAGGACGGGGACGCCGGTGCGGGAGAGCGTCTCGGCGTGCGCGGTCAGGTCCAGCCAGCCGCGGGCCCGGTGGGCCTGGGCGCTCCACTGGTAGGGGGCGCCCGTGCGGTGTTCGCGGGCGGCGACCACGTGCGCGGGGTCCACGATGGGGTTGATGACCGCGGCGGCGCCCACCGGGAGCCGGGTCTCGGCCAGGGCCAGGAGGGCGGCGGTGGCTCCCGCGCCCACGCCGACCAGGCCCACGGGGGTGTCCGCGACCGGGAAGACCGCTCTCAGTTCGTCGGTGACCCGGGGCAGTTCGGCGGCGGCCTCCTCCACGACGGGGCCGAAGAGTTCGAGGAGGTAGTCCTGCTCGCCGCGCCGGTTGATCTCGGCGACGCCCCCTTCGGGCAGCCGGGCGCCGAACTGGGGGAGGCCGAGGTGGATCCGCCAGGCGGGAAGCGGTGCCATGGGGATCGCTCCGGCCAGGGCGGCCTGGCTGCGCGGCGGCTCGAAGGCGTGCAGGCCGACGACGAGCGGGGCCGGGCCCTCAGTGGCGGCGGCGGGGGGCAGGGCGAGGAAGGGGACGCCCGCGACGGTGCCGGTGACGGGTGCGGTCGTGGTGGGACCTGTGGTGTCGACTACCAAGAACGGTCGCCTCCGTCTGGTTCGGAGAATCGGGAGAGGTAACTGCTCACGAGTCGCTTGGCCTCGTGGACCAGGGCGGGGTCGCCTTCGGGGTTGTCACGGAAGGCGAGCTTGAGGACGGCGTCGGCGGCCTCGACGGCCACGTGGATGGCGCGGTCGAGTTCGGTGTCGTCGGGGATGCCGGTGACGGAGACGATGATCCGGCGCAGTCGCACCGAGATCACACGGTTGTTGTCGCTGCCGCCGCTGAGGAGCCGGGGGTCGACGATGTCTCCGAAGTGCAGGCTGCGGAAGCCGGGCACGTTGCGGTGCATGTCGATGTACTCGTCGATGATGGCGTCGACGGCGATGGTCCAGTGGGTGAACTTGGTGTCGGCCAGCCGTTCGGTGACCCGGGCGCCGAACTGGTCGAGGAAGCGGAGTCCGAGGGCCTGGGTGATGGCCTTCTTGTCCGGGAAGAACTGGTAGACGGAGCCGATGGCCACTCCGGCGCGTTCGGCGATCCGGGTGGTGGAGAGGTTGTCGTACCCGACCTCGTCGAGGAGGTCGGCGCAGCAGTCGAGCATGCGCTGGACCCGGACCATGCTGCGCTGTTGGGCCGGGAGCCTGCGCAGGGGTGCCTGCGCGAACGCGAGTTCGTCGTTGGCGACGCTGGAGGGCCCACGGCCCTCACGCGTCGCGGCGGTCCCGTTGGTCGCACCGGGAGCCCGTCGTGCGCGAGGGGGCGTTGAGCTTCGGGAATTAGTCGTCACGAAACCTATGATGCCTTTCCGGAATCACCTGGTTCCGGGGAATTCCAGTTTCGTGCGGAGGAACCTCGTGCGGGGGCGCCGACGCCCCGTGGGGGCGGCGTTCTCCGAGGTGGGGGCGGGTGTCCGGAGTCGGAAACGGAGTTGCCCCTTTGGTCTGTTGTGTTCCCTGATGTCGCTTTGCGTAGTCGGGTTGTCGCGTCGTGAATGGCGCTGCCGTGCCCCGCGTGGGCGGTCGTGGCATCGTGGGGCCCGTGCCCGACGCCGTGCACGCACCCCTCCAGGAGGTTCTGGCCATGACCACCGCAGCCCCCGACACCACGCCCGAGGAACTCGACGCCGTGATGGAGCGCGCGGCCGCCGCCGCCCCGCTCCTCGCCGCCCTGCCCGCCACCGATCGGGCCCGCGCGCTGCGGGCCGTGGCCGACGCCCTGGACGGCGCGGCCGACTCCCTCGTCCCCGTCGCGATGGCCGAGGCCCGCTACCCCGAGGCGCGCTGCCGGGGTGAGCTGGGCCGGACCACCTTCCAGCTGCGCCTGTTCGCGGACGTCCTGGAGGAGGGCGAGTACCTGGAGGCGATGATCGACCCGGCCGACCCGGACTGGGGCACGCCCCGGCCGGACGTGCGGCGCCTGCTGGTGCCGCTCGGGCCGGTGGTGGTCTTCGGGGCCAGCAACTTCCCCTTCGCGTTCTCCACGGCCGGGGGCGACACCGCCTCCGCGCTGGCGGCCGGGTGCCCAGTGGTGGTCAAGGCGCACCCCGGCCACCCGGAGCTGGCCCGGCTCACCACGGAGCTGGTCGTGGCGGCACTGGCCGAGGCCGAGGTGCCGGAGGGGGCGTTCGCCCTGGTGAGCGGCTTCGAGGCGGGTAGGAGTGCGGTCACCCACCCGCTCACGCGGGCGGTCGGCTTCACCGGATCGATTCCCGGGGGCCGCGCCCTGTACGACCTCGCCGTCGCGCGTCCTGAGCCCATCCCCTTCTACGGGGAGCTCGGCAGCGTCAACCCGGTCTTCGTGACCCGCGCGGCGATGGCCGCCCGGGGTGAGGAGATCCTCGACGGGTACGCGGGTTCGGCCACGCTGGGCGCGGGCCAGTTCTGCACGAAGCCGGGGGTGCTGTTCGTCCCGGAGGGGGCCGGGCTGGACGCCCTGGTCGGTGACTTCGAGGGCAGGGCCGCCGCCCCGCTGCTCAACGGGCGGGTGGCGGAGGGGTTCGCGCGGGGTGTGGACGCCCTGTCGGCCCATCCGGCCACGGAGGTGCTGGTCCGGGGGCGGGAGGGCGCCGAGGGGTGGTCCCCGACCCTGCTGCGCACCGGGCTGGACTCCCTGCTGGAGCACTCCGAGGACCTGCTTACCGAGTGCTTCGGGCCGGCCACCCTCGTGGTCACCTACCCCGACGAACGCCGTCTGCTGGAGGTGGGCGGCGTCCTGCACGGCCAGCTCACCGTGACCGTCCACGGTGAGGAGGACGACCCGATGGCCGCGGCGCTGCTGGCCCTGGGCGCCTCCGTCGCCGGGCGGGTGGTCTGGAACGGCTGGCCGACCGGGGTGGCGGTCACCCACGCGATGACCCACGGCGGCCCCTACCCGGCCACGACCGCCTCCGCGCACACCTCGGTGGGCAGCACCGCGATCCGCAGGTTCCTGCGGCCGGTCACGTACCAGTCGGTGCCGCAGCCGCTCCTGCCGCCGGAACTGAGGGACGGCAACCCGAGGGCCGTCCCCCGGAGGGTGAACGGCGGGTTGCCGACGGAGTGAGCGACCCCGTGTGACGTGCGGCGCGGCGCCCCCGGGTGCCGCGCCGCCGTCACGTTCACGACCGGGCGGCGTCGTAGCTGCTGCGGAAGGCCGCGATCCGGGAGTACCTGGCCCTGGCGCCGAGGTAGGCGGGGACGATCAGCAACAGGAACAGGACGGTCGGGGTGAGCTGGAACAGCGTCAGGGGCTCGAAGTCCGGGCCGATGATCTCCGCGAGCGGGCGGAACGTCACGAAGACCATGATCACGAAGAGCGGGGCGAGGTGGTGGTGGGGGTCGCTCCGGCGCTCCAGCCGGTCGGCCAGCTGGCGGGCCAGACGGTTGGTCTCCGGGTCCGGTCCCAGCTCGCCCGAGGCCGCCTGGAGCCGGGCCGTGGCGTAGCGGACCGGGTCGGTCTCGGACACCTTCGGCAGGCTCCGGGCCTCGAAGAACAGCAGCAGGCCGCACAGGGCGGCGACGACCAGCGTCGCCGTCAGGATCGAGGCCAGCAGCCAGCCCGGGGCGCCGGTCGGGTCGGCCAGACCGGGCGTGGAGGAGAGCAGGGCCAGGAGTGCCGTGACCGCTCCGGCGACGAGACCCCCGCCGACCGCGAAGGCGCCCGGGTGGCCCTGGGCGTGGACCCGGATCCGGGAGCCGAGCACCTGGAGGGCGGTGGGTCGGGGAAGGGCCGTGGGTCGCGCGTTCATCGTCTGCTCCTTCTGCGCCTGGCTCTGCGCCGGGGGTGATGGCCCAGAATCTACGCAGGTGGCGGGGGCGCCACCATGCTCTTTGGTCAGCACCCGGGGGCGGAGTTCCCCAACTTTCGTCAGGTTGTCGGCCTCCGGTGGCGGGCGGTCGCGCCGGGCTCCTAGGTTGGCGCCATGGACCAGAACCCCGCGTCACATCTCCGACCGCTCGTCCGCGACCTGCCCAAGGTCGAGCTGCACGTCCACCTTGAGGGCTCCATGCCCGCCGAGACCCTCTTCGAGCTCGCCGGGAGGCACCGGGTGGAGGACATCCCGGCCACCCTGGAGGAGCTCCGGGAGTGGTATGTCTTCACCGACTTCCCGCACTTCATCGAGGTGTACCTGGCCTCGGTGCGCACCCTGCGGGAGGAGGCCGACTTCGACCTGCTGGCCTCGGTGGTCGCGGAGCGGCTGGCCGCGCAGAACGTCCGCTACGCGGAGGTGCACGTGAGCCTGTACACGCACCTCATGCGCGGTGTTCCGGCGAAGGTGGTGTTCGACGGGATCGAGCACGCGCGGATGCGCGCCGAGCGCGAGCACGGCATCCAGCTGCGGTGGATCCCGGACTTCCCCGTGGACTTCGGGGTGGAGTCGGCGGAGCGCACCCTGGACGCGGTGCTCCGGGAGGGCCCGCCCAGCGTGGTGGGGTTCGGGGTCGGCGGGGTGGAGGGCCCGCTCGGCCCGTTCGCGGACGTGTTCGGCCGGGCCCGCGCGGCCGGGCTGGCCAGCCTTCCGCACGCCGGTGAACAGGCCGGGCCGGAACGGGTCCGGGAGGCGCTGGACCTGCTGGGCGCCGAGCGGATCGGGCACGGCATCGACACCATGAAGGATCCGGCGCTCGTGGAGCGGATGGTGGACGCCCAGATCCCGGTGGACGTCAGCCCGACCTCCAACATCCGCACGCGCGTGGTGGACCGGATCGAGGAGCACCCGTTGCCCGCCATGCTCGACGCGGGCCTGCTGGTGACCCTCAACAGCGACGACCCCACCCTGTTCGGCAGCGACCTGAGCGGTGAGTACGGGATCGCGCACGACCTGGTGGGCGCCGAGGGGCTGGTGCGGTTGGCCCGCAACGGCGTGCACGCCTCCTACCTGGGCGCGGCCCGCAGGCACGCGCTGCTGGCGGAGATCGACGCGGTGGCCGAGCGGCACGGGGTGGCCTGACCGCCGTCCGGGCCCGGGGAAGCCCCGGGCCCGGACCACCTCAGCGGTTGGGTCCGTAGGTGAGGCGGCGCAGCACCGTCTCGGCCGGGCCGCGCCGACCGCGACGGCGCATGAGGTCCGCGAGGACCACGGTGACGGCCCACACGGCCACGGCGATGCCGACGGCGACGGCCGGGGACGTGAGCTGCACGTGGAGGGTGTAGGAGGCGAACAGCACCGTCCACGCCACCGACTGGGCCAGGTAGAAGGTCATGGAGCGCTGGCCCAGGGCGGACAGGGCGTCGGTCACCGGCCCGCGCCGTGCGTTCAGGCGGATGGCGGCCAGGGCGATGAGCGCCGCGTAGCCCAGGCCTCCCGCGTAGCCGGTCACCTGGTGCAGGGGCGAGACGAGCAGGACCGCCAGGGGCGTGGGGTCGGCCCACACGCCGACCTTCGTGAGGGCCAGCGGGAGCCCGCCGAGCACGGCCAGCGGGACGCCGACGAACGCGGTCGCGCGCAGCAGGCGCAGGTGCTCCTGCGGCTTCTCCAGGACGCGGTGCCGGGCCGCGAGGACGCCGACCAGGAACGGGACCACGGTGCTGAGGAACATCACCACGATGAGGACCGCGTAGAAGGTCAGGCGGAAGACGAGCTCGTTCACGAAGCCGTCGGGCATCAGGAGGGGGGTCTCCTCGGTCATGGCCTGCCCGGCGGCCATCAGGGCGTGCGCGGCGGCGGCCAGCGGCATCCAGAGCAGGGCCAGCACCACCAGGGTCCGGTCCCGGAACCGCAGCACCCCGACGAGGAGCAGCGACACCAGGCCGTAGACGCCCAGGATGTCCCCGAAGAAGAGCAGCGCGGCGTGGGCCACACCGAAGACGACCAGCCAGAGGCCGCGTCGGCGCAGCAGCCCCCGCGTGCTGCGCCACTCGTGGCCCTGTTCGGTCCGTCGACGGTGGATCTGGGCGAGGCCGTAGCCGAACAGCGCCGCGAACATCGGGTACGCGCGCAGGTCCACGAACATGACCGTGCCGCCGGTGGCGATCCGGTCGAGGAGGGTCGTGGTGACCTCGGTGCCGCCGATGAACAGGGTGAACAGGTGCGCGTGGGCGAGTGCGATGAGCAGGAGCATGATCCCGCGCGCCAGGTCCGGTGCCAGTGAGCGCCGGTCCGGCGGAAGCGGGCGGTCGGAGGTGTCCGGGGTGGGTGGGGCGGACGTGGACGGCTGGGCCATGGTGGTCTCCGGTGGGGTGGTGGCGGCACGCTCGTTGTGGACGATGTACACGCCAGGGTGGGAGGGTGTGGGGATCGGGCGGGTAGTGCACCCGTGTGTACACACTAAACAACAAAAAATAACTCTGTCAAAGCCCTTTTTCTAGCGGGAATACGTAATCAATGCACTAGTGCACCTGGAGCGGTGGAGTGGGTTTCGCGTGGCGGTGCTCCGTGGGCTGCGGCGTCGTCACGGCGGTGGTGCACTAGTACACTTGGCTGGCCCTTGGCCTGGCTCGGAGAGGATGACCATGGACACAGGAGACGGGCTCGCGCCCTACCAGCGGATCGTCGCGGACATCAGCGCGTGCATCGATTCCGGGGAGCTGGCGCCGGGGAGCCGGGTGCCCTCCACGCGGGAGATCACCCAGCAGTGGGGCGTGGCCATGGCCACCGCCACCAAGGCGCTCTCGGCGCTGCGCCTCGCGGGCCGGGTGGAGGCGGTGCGCGGGGTCGGCACCGTCGTCCGGGGCCCCGCCGCACCCGCTTCCGGGGCCGAGCCGGGCCCCGAGCCCGAGCGGATCTCCGGGTCCGATCTGGGCCCCGGGTCCGAGCGGGTCTCCGGGTCCGCGCCCGGGACGCGGGAACACCCCCGCTCCGCCACCGCCGTGGAACGCCGCCCCCACACCGAGTCGGGTCTGACCCGCGAGGGCATCGTCCTGGCCGCGATCGCCGTAGCCGACGCCGAAGGGCTCGAAGGCCTGTCCATGCGCCGGGTCTCGGTCGAACTCGGGGTAAGCACCATGGCCCTGTACCGGCACGTGGCGAGCAAGGGCGAGCTGCTGACGGCGATGGTCGACCACCTCTACACGGTCGACGCGCTGCCCGAACCGGCGCCCGCCGACTGGCGGGAGGCCCTCCAGGTCGCCTTGGTGGGTGAGTGGGAGATCTACCGGAAGCATCCCTGGGCCGCCCGGCTGACGGTGATGTCGGGCGGGGTCGTCACCCCGGCGCTCCTGCGGAACGGTGAGTGGATGATGCGGGTGCTCGTCGCCCAGGGCCGTACCCCCGACGAGGCCCTGCAGATCCTCACCATCGTGTCCGCCTACAACTCCGGCATGGCGCTCCAGGCCACGCGGGTGGCTTTGGAGGAGCACGAACTCGACATGGACACCGAGCAGTGGTGGCGCTCCCGGGGGCCGGAGTTCCGGCAGCTCGCGGTCGAGGGCCGCTTCCCCACCATGTTCAGCGTCTCCGGGCCGCCCGACGTCGACGCGACCTTCGCGCCCGGCATGGCACGCCTCCTCGACGGACTCGCCCCCTGGATCGAGGGCACCGACACGGCCTGAGCCAGTCGGACCCCGCCGGGGCCGGTCCGGAACGCCCGACACACCCGTGACCTGCCCCCTTTCGGCCGTCCGCCCCCGCAGACTTGTGGGCGTACGTGTCGGCCGGGGGAGGCGTGTTGGAGCAGGACGCCACGCGGGACGGATACCACTGGGAGGTCCCCTGCCGGGGGCGTCGGCGCGGGCGGTGGTCGGACCCCCTCGGCCGGTGGATGACGGCCCACCAGGTGGACGACGTGGGCGGCCCCGGGTCCCGACCGCGCACCGAGCGCCAGCACCACTGGTGGCAGGTCATGTGCCTGACCGGTGTGGACTACTTCTCCACGCTGAGCTACCTGCCCAGCATCGCCATCCTCGCGGCCGGGGCCCTGTCTCCGGTCGCCACGCTGCTGATCGTGCTGCTGACCCTGTTCGGCATGCTGCCCATCTACCGCCGGGTGGCCGAGCGCAGCCCCCACGGGCAGGGCTCGGTGGCAATGCTGGCCCACCTGCTCCCGGAGTGGCGGGGCAAGTTCCTGGTGCTGTGCCTCCTCGGCTTCGTGGCGACCTCGTGGATCGTCACCATCACCCTGTCCACCGCCGACGCCACCGCCCACCTGGGGGCCAACCCCTACACGCCGCGGGCGCTGACCGACCACCCCGTGCTGGTCACCATCGTGCTCCTGGCACTGCTGGGAGCGGTGTTCCTCGCGGGGTTCAAGGAGGCGGTCCGGCTGGCGATCCCCCTGGTCCTGCTGTTCCTCCTGCTGAACCTGGTGGTCGTGGTGGCGGCCCTGGCCCACATCGCCGCGCACCCGGAGACCCTGGCGCAGTGGGAGGTGGCCGTGGTCGGGGACGGTTTCTGGCCGACCTCCGCCGTGGTGCTGTTCGCCTTCCCGCTGCTGGTCCTGGGCCTGTCCGGGTTCGAGACCGGCGTGAGCATGATGCCGCTGGTGCGTTCGGAGGGGGAGACGGCGGAGGAGCGGATGCGCTCGCGCATCACGGGCACCCGCAGGCTCCTGACCACCGCCGCCGTCATCATGAGCGTCTACCTGCTGGCGACGACCTTCGTCACCGGCGTGCTGGTCCCCCGCGAGGACGTGGAGGTCGGCGGCCCGGCCGCGGACCGGGTCATGGCCTACCTGGCGCACGACCTGCTGGGTCAGGGGTTCGGCACCGTCTACGACGTCTCCACGATCCTCATCCTGTGGTTCGCGGGGGCCTCCGCGATGGCCGGGCTGATCAACATCGTGCCGCGCTACCTGCCCCGGTTCGGGATGGCCCCGGCCTGGGGCACCGCGGTCCGTCCGGTGGTCCTGGTGTACACGGCCGTGACGATCCTGATCACGATCGCGTTCGGCGCGAGCGTTGACTCGCAGGCCGGGGCGTACGCCACGGGCATCCTGGCGATGCTGGTGACCTCCGCCGTGGCGGTGACGATCATCGTGCACCGCAGGCGGGCGTGGTTGGCCACGTTCGGGTTCTCGGTGCTGACCGCCGTGTTCGGGTTCGCGCTGGTGGACAACGTCGTGAGCCGTCCGGACGGGTTGGCCATCGCGCTGTTGTTCGTGCTGGCGATCATCGTCGTGTCGCTGGTCTCCCGGACCCTGCGCAGCACCGAACTGCGTGCCCACTCGGTGGACCTGGACCCGACCGCCCTCCGGTTCGTCCGGGAGGCCGCCCGCCACGGCAAGGTGCTGCTGTTCGCGAACCGGCCGCGTTCGGGGGAGGCGGACGAGTACGCGGCGACCGAGGCCGAACAGCACCGGCTCAACCCGGTGACGCTGCGGATCTCCCCGCTGTTCGTCGAGGTGCGCGTCCACCACCCCTCGGACTTCGAGGGGACGCTCAGCGTGCGGGGGACCTGGATCCACGGGCACCGCGTGCTCCGGGTGAGCAGCCCGGCGGTCCCCAACGCGCTGGCGGCGGTGCTGCTGTGCGTGCGCGACGCCACGGGGAGCATCCCGCACTGCTACTTCGCGTGGTCGGACTACTCACCGATGCGGGCGTTCTTCCACTTCCTGGTGTTGGGCGCCGGCGGTACCGCCGGGTTCACCCGGGAGATCCTGCGGGAGAACGAGCCGGACGCCGACCGCCGTCCCGTGGTGCACGTGAGCTGATCCGAGGGGTCCCGGAGCGGGTCGGTCCTCGTTCACGCGTGCTCCGGTGGCGGGCCGGGGGCGTGTCCTTGCGCGGGACGCGACCCGGCTGGCTCCGGCCTGATCGGTGCGGTGCTGGGTCCGGGGCAGGTGGAACCGCTCTGACCAGCGATGTTCGGTCCTCGGTGGTGCGTGGCGCGTCGCCGTGCGGCGGGGTTCGGGGAGGGTCGCGAAAAGGAAGGACTATTCGGTCATAAAGTGCGATCGGCTTATTTGTGTGCGCAGGGTATGAGGCGCTGAGTGGGTGGCCCGAAACGAATCTACGAAGTCGGTTAGTTCCCTTTTGTTGCGCGGTTCCCCGAGGCCTCTTAGTAGGGATCCACTGCTCTTGGTGATCGACTTTGAGCGCTTCGTGTTGAACCAGACCCACCTGAACAGGAAGAATGACTCTACGTAATATCCTATGGGCGTAGGGTGTTCATGATTCGCGGCAACATTTCCGGAATAGGCCTGCGCGGCCTCTTCGACTGCTAACGTTTCGGTCCGTTGGCAGTTCCGGTCGGAAAGAACTCCGTGATAACCGGGCCGCCACCCATGTCTTGAGCAAGCGGGCCACCCCGCCGTCCCGACGTCTTCGTGGACGGGTTCGCTGGCCGTGGGACCCGGGGCGACCGCGACGACGGCGCCGGGTCCGGGCTCACGGCGCCGCGCCGCTCGGCGCATCCCCTGGCAGCACTTCGTGAAAGGGTCCAAGCCGCACCATGCGAAACACGTTCCGTTACTCCTTCGCCACCGCACTGACCGCGGGGCTGGTCCTGGCGCCCTTCGGCGCCGCCTTCGCCGACACCACCACCGACGGCTCCGGCGGTGTGCTCAGCGGCAACCAGATCGTCGTCCCCGTCGACGTCGAGGCCAACCTGTGCGGCAACTCGCTCGCGGTGCTCGGCATCTCCAAGGCCACCTGCACCAAGGTCTCCGAGGTCCTCTACGAGAGCAGCGGTCAGGGCGCCGCCACGGACGGTTCGGGCGGTGTGGCCAGCGGCAACCAGCTCGTCGTCCCGGTGGACGCGGCCGTGGACGCGTGCGGTAACTCCGTGGCCGTGGCCGGGATCTCCGAGGCGGAGTGCGTGGAGGTGGTCGAGGTCCTGGAGAAGGAGTCCGAGGACGCTCCCACCACCCTGAACACCGACGGCTCCGGCGGTGTGGCCAGCGGCAACCAGATCACCGTCCCGGTGGACACCGCCATCGAGATCTGCGGCAACTCCATCGCCGTCCTGGGCGCCTCCAGCGCGCAGTGCACCACGATCATCAACATCATCCACGCCTCCCCGGACAACGAGGGCGCCTCCACCGGGACCGCCACGAGCGGCGCGGGCGGCGTGGCCAGCGGCAATCAGGTCTCCGTCCCGGTCAACGCGGCCGTCGACATCTGCGGCAACGCGGTGTCCGTGCTCGGCATCGCGGAGGCCTCCTGCGTGGAGACCATCTCCGAGAAGCCGAAGGAGCCGGAGGCCCCCGAGGAGTCGGAGAAGCCCGAGGAGCCCGAGACGCCGGAGGAGTCGGAGAAGCCGAAGGACCCGGAGAAGCACGAGGAGTCCGAGGCTCCGAAGGACCCGGAGCAGAAGCCCGAGGAGACCGACGAGAAGCCCGCCCCCAAGCAGGAGGCCGGTGAGGAGCTGGCGATGACCGGCAGCGCCCTGGGCGGTCTGGTCGCCGCCGCCGTGGCCGCGATCGGTGCCGGTGGCGCCGGTCTGTACTTCGCCCGCAGGCGCAGGGCCACCGCCGCCGCCGACGAGTAGTCGGATCCGCCCGGAGCACCGGGCCGGGGGCGTGGATCCAGCGCCCGACCTGCGGGGTCGTCGGGAGACCGGCGGCCCCGTCCGCGTGGGCGGGGCCGGTGCGGGGCGGCCGGGAACGTCTCATAACCTCGAAGACGTGCTCAAAGTCCTGTTCTCCTCACGCATGCTGGCCTTCCACGCGCTGGTCGTGATCCTGGTGCCCGCCTTCGTCTGGCTGGGGTTCTGGCAGCTGGACCGGGCCGAGACGCGCAGTGCCGCGGTCGACCTCCAACGGGACAACGTGGCCGCCGAGCCCGTGGCCGTGGACCGGCTCACCTCCGTGGGCGGCGACGTCGCCCCGGCGGACCGCTGGCGCACCGTCGAGGCCACCGGCACCTGGGACCAGGAGCACGAGCTCCTGCTCCGCAACCGGGACGGCTCCCAGGGGGTGGGCTTCCACGTCCTCACCCCGCTGGTCACCGGGGACGGCACGGCCGTCCTGGTGAACCGGGGGTGGATCGAGCGCGGCGAGAACGCCCAGGACACACCCGAGGCGCCCGCCGCCCCCGAGGGCGAGGTCCGGGTGACCGGGCGCCTCCAGTTCGGGGAGACCGAGGAGAACACCGGGCTGCGTGAACGCGACGGCATGCCCGAGGGCCAGATCATGTTCGTGGACGTGGACCGGCTGGCCGAGGAGCTGCCGTACCCGATCTACGGCGGGTACGTGGAGCTCACCGACCAGGATCCGGTGCCCGAGGTGGCCCCCGAGCGCATCGCCCTGCGCGAGGAGAACACCGGGATGAGCGCCTCCTACGCCTTCCAGTGGTGGGTGTTCAGCGTCGTCGCGGTGGTGGGCTGGGTCGTCCTGATCCGCCGTGAGCTGCGCGACGCCCGCGAGGCCGACACGAAGGGTTCGGGGAACGGGGACACTGGTGACGGAGACGCCCGGGACCCGGAGGGCCCCGAAGGTCCGGTGGCACCGGCGGAGAGCGCCCGGCCGACCCGGACCTGAGCCGCGTCAGCAGCCCGAGGAGCAACGTGGACGATCAGATGGACTACCCGGCTCCCGGCCGGGTGGAGCGGCGCGCGGTGCGGGGCGACGAGAGCGCGCGGGCCGGACGCCTGTGGTGGGACGGCGCCGCCGACGCCTACCAGGCCGAACACGGTGACTTCCTGCGTGACGTGGGGTTCGTCTGGTCGCCCGAGGGCGTGGACGAGGCCGACGTGCGGCTGCTCGGGGACCTGGACGGAAAGCGGGTCCTGGAGGTCGGCTGCGGCGCCGGGCAGTGCGGCCGGTGGCTGCGCGCGGAGGGTGTGCGCGAGGTCGTGGGGTTCGACCTGGCCTGGCGGCAGCTCCAGCACTCCCGGAGGATCGACGAGCAGACCGGGCACCGGTTGCCCGCCGTCCAGGCCGACGCGCAGCGCATGCCGTTCGCCGCGGACTCCTTCGACGTCGTCTTCTCCTCGTTCGGGGCGTTCCCGTTCGTGCCGGCCGCCGAGACCGCGCTGGCCGAGGCCGGTCGGGTGCTCAGGCCCGGCGGGCGGTTCGTGTTCTCGGTGACGCACCCGATCCGTTGGTGCTTCCCGGACGACCCCACCGAACGGGGGATGACCGTGCGGCAGAGCTACTTCGACCGCCGCGCCTACGTGGAGGAGGACGACGAGGGCCGGGCGGTCTACGTCGAGCACCACCACACCGTGGGCGACTGGTTGCGGGGGATCGTGGCGGCGGGGCTGGAGTTCCGGGACATGGTCGAGCCGGAGTGGCCCGAGGACAACGACCAGGTGTGGGGCGGGTGGGGGCCGGTACGCGGCCGGATGATCCCGGGGACGGCGATCTTCTCGGCGGTCAAGCCGGGTTAGCGGTCCCCGCGTCAGCCGAGCAGGTACGCGGGCGGGACGGAGTCGGTCAGCCACACGCCGTTCTCGCTCACGCCGAACCGGTGCCCGTCGGCGTGCATGCGGGCCGCGTCGACGGTGAGGACGACCGGGGAGCCCCGGCGTGCGCCGACCCGGCGGGCGATCTCGCGGTCCGCCGACAGGTGGACGTGGTGGCGGTTCATCGGCCGCAGACCCTCGCGGCGGATCGCGGGCAGGAAGCGGCTCACGGTGCCGTGGAAGAGCAGTTCCGGTGGGGTCTCCGCCGTCAGCGCGAGGTCCACGTCCACCGAGTGCCCCTGTTGGGCCCGGATCCGCAGGCCGTCGGGGCTGAGTGCGAAGCGCTTCTTGTCATTGGTCTCGACGATCTCCCGCAGACGCTCCGGGGTCAGGTGGTGCCCGGCACGGCGGCAGCCCGCGAGCAGGGCCTCGATCTCGACCCAGCCGTGCGGGTCGAGGCTGACCCCGGCCCGGCCGGGGTCGTGGCGCAGGACCAGGGAGAGGAACCTGGACGTGCGGGTGAGCTCTCTGTTGTCGTTTTTCACGGACCCGATGATCGCGCCGGATCGCAGCGGGGTCGAGGGGTTTTCCGCCTGCCAAAACCCCTTGGGGACGGCCCTGGGCGGGCGGTAGCTTCGTGGCTCTACGAGAGGAGCCGCGTGTCCCAGCGACTGCGTGAAGTGTGGAACCAGACCCGTGCCGCCTACGAGCGGGAGAGCTACGAGGCCGACGGCGTTCGGGTGGATCTTTCCGGGCCCCTGGGGACGATGCGCGCGGGCACGCGGCTCCACCTGCCCGAGGAGATCGCGGAGCTGCCCGTCCCGGCGGCTGGTCGCGAGACCCGCTTCGAGGTCACCGGGGAGAGCACCCTGGCGGCGGCGCGGAGGCTGGTCGCGGAGGAGCCGGGCCGGGTGGCGGCGCTGAACTTCGCCTCGGCCCGCAGACCAGGGGGCGGGGTAACCAACGGAGCGAAGGCCCAGGAGGAGAGCCTGGCCCGGTCCAGCGCGCTCTACGACTCGCTGATCCGCTGTCCCGAGTACTACGACCACCACGTGGCGGAGCGGAGTCTGCTGTACAGCGACCGGGTGATCTGGTCACCGGGCGTTCCGGTGTTCCGTGACGACCGCGCGGGGTGGCTGCCCGAGCCGGTGCCGGTGGACTTCCTCACCGCGGCCGCGCCCAACCGGCGCATGGTCCAGCGCAACCAGCCCGAACTCCTGCCCCTGGTGCCGCCCGCGTTGGACGCACGGGCCCGCGCGGTGCTGGCCGTGGCCGCCCACCACGGCACCACCCGGCTCGTGCTGGGTGCGTGGGGCTGCGGGGTGTTCGGCAACCGTCCCGAGGCGGTGGCCGCCGCGTTCGCCAAGCACCTGAAGGGGGACTTGGCGGGGGTGTTCGCTCGGGTGGTCTTCGCGGTGTTGGACCGGGATCCCGGGGTACGCAGACCCTTCGAGGAGGCCTTCGATGAACGCATGGAGCGGTGAGTTCGAGAGCCGGGGGCCCGGTGGGGTCACGGTTCGGAACGCGGTGCCCGGGGACCACGGGCGGATCATCGCCGTCTGCGACGACTGGTGGGGGAGGCCGGTGGCGCACATCCTGCCGAGGCTGTTCCTCGACCACTTCGGTGGGACCTCCCTGGTTGTCGAGGACGACGAGGGGATCGCGGGGTTCCTGGTGGGCTTCCCCAGCCCCGACCGGGCGGAGCAGGCCTACGTGCACTTCACCGGGGTGGCTCCGAGGCATCGGCGCTCCGGTGTGGGGCGGGAGATGTACCGCCTGTTCACCGACGCCGCGCGGGCCGACGGTCGTTCCCTGGTGCGCGCGGTCACCTCGCCGTCCAACGAGCGCTCGATCGCGTTCCACCGGTCGCTCGGGTTCGCGGTGACCGGCCCGTTCGAGGACTACGACGGTCCGGGCGACGACCGGGTGTGCTTCGCGCTCCAGCTCTAGACCGTTGCTGGGGTGTTCGGTGTCCTGGTCAGTGGTCGTAGGCGACCAACGACCGCTTGAGGGGGCACCGATCAACCAGGTGTGCCAGTTCGCGGTGTTGGGCGCGCAGATCCTCTGACAGGTGTTCGGGGAGACCGGGCACGGGGCCGCGGCCCGCACCTTCGAGAGGAAGACGGCGCATTGGTCCTGCCTGCACGTTCCTGCCGATCACCGATCAGACTGAGGCGCGGCTCGACTTGCTGGCCTACCCGGTGCCCCCGCCCCGAGTAGGTCCTCGACCTTCAGCCCACACCCCGCTGACCAGCGAAGGCGTTACCGCGCAGAGAAACGTCCGCCGAGCGGAGAAACTCTGTTCTCCCAGATCAGGGCCAGGATTTCGCACTCCAGGCAGAGGAATTACGCGGAACGCGGGCCTTTCGGGGCTGGTGAGTGGAAGCGGGAATGTCGGGTACCGATCGCTTCTACAAGAGGCTGAGGCCTTCCTGTAGATTCGACTCGTGCACCAGGAACCGCGACCCGGAGCGGAACGAGCTGCCGTCGGCAAGTGCGAGCACATATGAGAATGCCCGTGGTCGCGGTCCGGTACGTATCTGACCCTCATCGGTGTCAGTCGCCACGGCTCCCTTGCGGGGTCCGTCCGCGGCGACGGAGCAATGTCGAACCCCGTCCAGTACCGCTGGAATGGCGAGATCTACTCGAAGGAGTAGGAAGACCGATCATGGCACGTATCAGCAGAGATAACTTCCACGGCGGTTACCGGATTACCGGGCTGGAGGACGACATTGCCAAGGCAAGAGCGAACGACCAGTACAACCAGGATATGAGCCACATCGCTGGACGGATGATCGACGCCCCAGGCGACGCCTTCGTCGGCGCCGTACGAACGACCGGAGGCATTGCCGCCGGTGGTGTCGGTTTCGGGGTCAGAATGGTGCGGGATCGGCGCTTTCGCTACATCATGCAGGCGGTGCTCCACTTCCCCATGGCGTTTCTCCTGGCGTTCTTCTTCGCCTCCACCAGGCTGCCCGGGAACGTCGACCACTCGACCCTGGCGTTCGGGCAGGGCGCCCTTATCGGGTTGGTCGTGGCCGTGGTGTGGACCGCTGTGTACGTCGTCTTGCGCACGCGTCCGAAGCTGCGCCGACTGAACCAGTACTGAGGTCCGTGTGGCCGCGGTGATCGTGCCAGGACGAGGGCCGGAGTAGGGCCTCGGGGGGCCTACCTCTCTGTTCGCCGGGGCGTGTACTCGCCACAGAGCTCAAGGGCGATCTGCGTGATGATCCCGTCGCGTCCGGTGGGCAGGGCGGACGCGACGGGGCCCACCCTGCACCGGTGAGTTCCTGGCGTCCGGGTACGTTCACCCACCCTGCCAGGGCAGATGCCGCTCCGCTCCCGCTTCCACGAGACAGGACCCAGGTCCGGCGTCGTGGTGCTCTGGCCGGTGTTGCTCTCCGGGTGCCGGGCCTTGACGATCTCCGGCGGCTTGGTGAAGGTGGCGATGTGCGCATGGGAGTCGTCGCGGACCTGGCAGCCGTCTCCCCGCACGTCATCCAGTTGGCGGAGAAGGGGCGGGAGTGCGACTCAAGCTCGATTTGCACGACATCTTCAACAAGGGCACGAGTATCGACAAGGCCCTGAACGACATCATGGACGAGGCCGAACGGAAGCGGGCCAAGACCATCGAGATCATCCCGGGCAAGGGCTCGGGACAGTTGAAGAAGCGGGTCCTGCGCTTCCTCGACCGCAAGGACGTCAAGGCCCGCTACCACCGCGTCGAGAAGGACTCGAAGAACTTCGGAAGAGTCATAGTACGAATGCGCTTCTGACGCGACGTTGTCCACAGGGTCGCGTTCGGGGGTGCTGACCTGCCCGAATGAGGCGATAATGCCTATCATGCGTGTCCTGATCTACGCCCGTCTATCCAGTTCTGCGGACAACTCCACCTCCATCGAGCGTCAGCTCAAGGTGTGTCGTGAGCTGGCCGAGCAGCGTGGATGGTCCATCGCCGGAGAGTACGTGGACGACGGTGTCTCCGGGGCCGTGGCCCCGGAGGACCGACCCGCCATGTCCAAGCTGCTTCAACAGTTCCCCGACATCGATGCCATGGTGGCGTGGAAGCTCGACAGGGTCTCACGGTCCCTGTTGGACTTCTCCCGTCTCCTGGAAGTGGCCGAACGTGACGGTGTCGACATCGTGTCGTGCACGGAACAGCTCGACACCACGACCGCCATGGGGCGGGCGTTCGCCCAACTCGTGGCGCTGTTCGCGGAGATGGAACGGAGCATGATCCGGGAGCGGATCATGCAGGCCCGCCAGCACCTCAAGAAGACCCACCGCCACACGGAGGGGCGCGCGCCGTACGGTCTGCGCATCGTCCCCGCACCTGATGGCAGGGGGAAGGTTCTGGAGCGTGATCCGGAGGCGGTCGAAGTCCTCCGTGAGATCATCTCGCGTCTCATCTCGGGGGAACCGCGCAACAAGATCTCCCGCGACCTGAACGAGCGGGGTGTGACGACGCCCCGGGTGCGCACGTCGCTCAAGCCCAACCCCAAGCCGTCCTACTGGTCGGGGCAGGGCATCCAGGCGATCATCAAGCACCCCTCACTGCTCGGATATCGATTGGATGAGCGAGATCATGTCGTCCGCAACGTGGACGGCACTGAGACCGTCTTCTGGGAGCCCGTCACGGACCGGGAGACGCTGACGGCGGCTCGGCTGGCCATCGAGGCACGGAGCTTCGACAGGGTCGCTCCGGCTCGCCGCCACTGGCTGTTCGGGATCGCCGTGTGCGGCAAGTGCGGACGGCCACTGACCCAGTCCACACGCAAGCCCTATCCCAAGTCCCCGAACGCCGAACCAGTCATGCGGTGCTACGGCAGGAACGGTGATCGGTGCGGGGGTGTGATGATCACGATCCGTAAGATCACGTCCTTCATCTCCGACGAGTTCCTGACGACCGTGGGGCACATGGACGCCTACGAGACCGTTTTCGTGCCGGGCAACGACACCGAAGCGGAACTCGAAGCCCTGAACCGCTCGATCGCCAATCTCCGTGATGACCGTGACGCCGGACTCTTCGATGACGATCCGGAGGACTACCGCCAGCGCATGACGGCTTTGACGAGTCGCCGCCGAGCCCTCCGCAACCAGCCGTCGATGCCGCCACGCTGGGAGCAGCGGCCCTTGGGGCTCACGGTCGCGGAGCTGTGGGAGAAGTCCGACGACGAAGAACGTGGGCAGCTCATCAAGGGCATGAACCTTCGTTGTGTGGTTCACAGTGCGCAGCGTCGCCGCAACATCACCACGGCGGAGCGTGCCGAACTTGTTCCCGTGGAGGTGTGGGAACGCATCGTCAACGCGGTGCCGGAGGACACTGAGTAGCTCCTGAACATGGGGGCGGTACCGGGCATGTTGCCGGTGGTGCCCCTTCGTGCTGCCAGACCCGCTTGAGGCGATTGCCAAAGATCACGAATAAGAAACGCAGCTTGGGGCTGTCACGAGCTGCCCCTAGAACTCCTTCCTCCTTGTAGCGCCCACCTAAATCAAACGCGAGTGGCGCGATCAGAAGTAAGGAGAGGAGATCGGCTGTATGAGAGTCAACGCTCTACACGAACACCTCACAGGGACCGGGTGGGTCTTGCCGACGGTCGTGGCCGGTGTGGCCATTGTCGGCTTCGTAGCTTGGGCCTGTGTCGCACAGCGACGATCCGTACTCGCCCGCAGTCCGCGACACTCAGAACAGGGACCTCGGCACGTTGGCCTTCCCCTCCTCGGAGTGGACCGCGCTGCTTCGTGCCTCCAAGTAGCTAGGCGACGAAGGCCCCGGCCGAAGTGGCCGGGGCATCTCAATGCTGGATTCAACCCTGGTCGAGGCGTGGCATGCGACGGACTCTCCGCCCCCTCGTGGCGGAAAGCCCGTCTGCCTGGAACTGGCCGGAGAGAGCGGTGGTCAGGCCGGGACAGCCTGGAATTCAACGACGCTAGTACTCATGGACATCTCGCGGACGTGGTGGACGGGATCGAGTTGCGACAGCGAGAAGCCGAGCGCCAGACCCGACTCCTTGGCCTTGAGCCACTTCTTACCGTCCTTGACCACCACCAAGACGTTGTCGCCCTTCCCCAGCAGGAACCCGTTCTTGGTCGGGTGGATGGTCCAGGCAGTGGAGGGGTCCCACTTGTTGAGGCTGACTCCCTGACTCGACAGCTGCCAGTACTTGTAGTCGTCCCAGTGGCCGGTTTCGTGCTCGATCACGTAGCGGCCACCTTCGTACTCGTGGAAGGTGACCGTGTGCCAGAGGCCGTCCTGCGCGTTGGACAGCCGGACCCAGTCCCAGTTGGTTTCGACTTCGATTCCGACCCCGCGGTTGTCGAAGACGAGGTGGTAGGGCTTGCCAGCGACGATGCCATGAGCAGCCATGGAGGCCTTTCCAGAGAAGTTCCCTAAGTCACCGGAATCCTACTTTCAGTGACCAGTCTTCGGGGGTGGTTTTCCGTGAACACAAGGCGACGCCAGCCACTTCCCCGCACACCGTCCCCGCCCCGGCCGACTGATCGGGGGAAGTTGCGGGGCCGGGGCGGGTCACTGCCAGGGCCGCGTTGACCCGGCGGGCGGCCTCCCACGGCGGATCGCCCGAGGCCAGAGCGAAGATGAACACCTCGACGTGCGCGTCGCCCGCACCAGAGGTGCAGCACTCCAGAGCCCTGTGGATCAACCCTCCGAGTCGCGGACGTCCTTCCCCTGCTCCGCGAACGCCTTGAAGTCCTCCATGTGCTGGAGCGACTGCTTGCGGAAGGCTCCGGGCATCACGAACCCCACCAGGCGCATCATCAGTCCATCGAACCGGTACTCGTTCTCGCTCTCCCAGAGCGTCGTCTCCGGACCGGCTTCGGTCAGCCGGTCCCGCACCGCGTTCCACATCCCCTCAGCAACGATCTCGCGGTCGAAGTGAACAACCACGTCCTCCGGGATCCCGTGCAGTTCCTCCGGCTCCCGGCGCGTGACGGTCTCGGTGGCCTCCATCTCCTGCTGCCCCGTCCGAAACACGACCCGCGACCGGGTACCGACCTCCCCGTGCTCCCCACTCACCGGCTCATGCGACACCAGACCCCGCAGCCACTTCGCCATGTGCGCCGGGTCAGCGAGCAGCTGTGCCACCCTCTCCCGCGGGAGGGCGATCTCGATCGAGACGGTGTACTTCATGGCGGAGTGCTCCGGTTCCCCGAGTGACGTGGCGTGCGGGTGCAGCCTCACCTCATGCTATTCACCCGCGCCCTCACGTCCCGTGATCGTTCCCCTCGTTCCGCCTGGTCACGGCTCCTGTCGCCAGCGAGTGCAAGGCTTGGACGCGCGGCGAGCCGACGGTCTCCCCGTCGGCTCGTTGTCAAGACTTTGCCCCGCTCATCCCCGGCATGGCAGTGCCCGGGAGCAGACTCGAATATGGAGCCACGGACGGGAGGCACCATGATCACCACCGACTACGTGATCGGCTCGCCCTGCTGGATCGAGCTGACCACCGCCGACGTGGACCGGGCGATCGACTTCTACAGCCGGGTGTTCGGCTGGACAGCGGAGTCCGCAGGTCCGGACACCGGCGGCTACATGCTGCTCAGGTACGAGGGGTCCCTGATCGGCGGACTCGGGCCGAAGATGTCCGAGGACCAGCCCGTCAGCTGGTCCCTCTACTTCAACACCCCCGATCTGGACGCGACGTTCAACCGCGCCCGCGAACTGGGCGCCACACCCTACGTCGAACCCATGGACGTCATGGGCCTGGGAAGAATGGCCTACGTGACCGACCCCCAGGGCGGCTCGGTCTCACTCTGGGAGGCCGGAACCCTCCCGGGCATGGAACGGACCGACGACCCCAACACCCTCGTGTGGGCCGAACTGTGGACCCCCTCGGCGCAGGGCGCCAGGGACTTCTACAGCGGCCTCTTCGGGTGGGAGTTCGAGGCCTTCGAGCTCCCGGGCGACGGAGACGGAAGCGTCTACTCCGTGGCCCGCCCCGCCGGTCTGGGCGACGACCGGGCCTTCGGCGGGGTCATGGAGGTCGCCGAAGCCGACCTGCCCGCCACCCGGGGCGCGGCCGACTGGCACCCGGTCTTCCACGTCACCGACTGCGACGCCACCGTGGCGGAGATGACCTCCGCCGGAGCCCACGTCTACATGGGTCCGGACGACGTCCCGGGCGTGGGACGCCTGGCAGTGGGCGCCGACCCGTTCGGCGCCGGGTTCGTGCTGCTCACCCCGAACCCCGGGTAGGTCCGCCCCCGCTCCGTGGCACCCACGGAGCGGGGCCTTCGGCCGCCCTCTACTGGCGTGAGACGGCGGAGGCGCCGCCGCGCAGCACGAACTTCTGGATCTTCCCGGTGGCCGTCTTGGGCAGCTGCTCCACGAACTCCACCTGGGTGGGCGCCTTGAAGTGCGCGAGGTGCTCACGCGCGAAGGCGATGACCTCCTCCTCCGTGGCGGACGCACCCTCGCACAGCACCACGGAGGCGCGCGGCGTCTCGCCCCAGCGCTCGTGCGGCACACCCACGATCGCGACCTCCAGCACGGCCGGATGCCGGAGCAGCACGCCCTCCACCTCAACGGAGGAGATGTTCTCGCCCCCGGAGATGATCACGTCCTTGATCCGGTCCTGGATCTCCACGTAGCCGTCCGGGTGCGTGACCGCCGCGTCCCCGGTCCGGAACCAGCCGTCGCCCATCGCGAGTTCGGTGGCCTCGGGATCGTTGTAGTAGCCCTTCATCACCACGTTGCCGCGCACCGTGATCTGGCCGACGGTCGTCCCGTCCCAGGGCACCTCGGCACCCGTCTCGTCCACCACGCGCAGCTCACCGGAGGTGATGAGCTCCACCCCCTGGCGGGCCTTGAGCGCGCCGCGTTCACGCACGGACAGGTCCCGGTGCTCCGGCCGGGGCTCGCAGACCGTGATGAAGGGCGTCGTCTCCGTCAGCCCGTACACGTGCGTGACCGTCCAGCCGAAGTCCTCCTCCAGCCGCTCGATGGTCTCGGCGGCGGGCGAGGCCCCGGCGGTGACCACGTGCACCCCCGGCGGGACGGAACCGCGCACGGCCTCGGGCGTGTTGGAGAGCATGATCAGCACCGTCGGCGCCGCGCACAGCCAGGTGACCTCCTCCGTGCGGATGAGCTCGAACACCCGCTTCGGGTCCATGGCGGGCAGGCACACGTGGGTCCCCCCGGCCGCCGTGACCGTCCACGTGTAGGTCCAGCCGTTGGCGTGGAACATCGGCAGCGTCCACAGGTACCTCTCCCCGAGCCCGATCCGCAGGTGCAGCAGGGTGCCCACCGAGTTCATGTACGCGTTGCGGTGGGTGATCATCACCCCCTTGGGGCGCGCGGTCGTGCCGGAGGTGTAGTTGATCGTGAGCAGGTCCGTCTCCGCGATCTCCGGGCGCTCGAAGTCGGGGGAGGCCGCCGCCACCAGGGACTCGTAGTCCTCCCACCCGTCGCGGGCGCCCTCCAGGGCGACGAACCGCTCCACACCGGGCATCCGGTCGCGCACCCCGTCCACGGCGTCGAGCTGGTCGGAGTGCACGCACAGCACCCTGGCGCCGGAGTGGTTGACGATGTACACGAAGTCCTCGGCGGTCAGCCGGAAGTTCACCGGGACCAGGACCGCGCCCAGCTGCGGGACCGCGTAGAAGGACTCCAGCTGGGCGTGGGTGTTGGGGGCGATGTAGGCGACCCGGTCGCCCTTCTCCACCCCCATGCCCTGGAGCGCGGTCGACCAGCGGTCGCAGCGGTCGAAGAACTCCTCGTAGGTGAGCCGGAGCTCCCGGTCGACCAGCGCCTCCCGGTCGGGGTGGAGTCTGCGGGTCCGGCGGGCGAACTCCAGGGGGGTCAGGGTGAGTTCCATCGTGCCCTCTCTGTGTGGTGCTGCCTGGTGTCGGGGACCTGGTCGGGACCGGTGCGGAGGCCGAACAGCGCGGCCGCGTTGTCGTGCAGCACCCCGCGCAGCCAGTCGTCGCCCAGGTCCAGCCCGACCAGACTCCGGATCTGGTCGAGGTAGCGGTACGGGATGTTCGGGAAGTCCGAGCCCAGGAGGACGCGGTGCCCGAACTCCCGGAGGCGGGGCAGCTCGGCACGGGGGAAGGGCGACCGCCGCTCCGTGAACGGGGTGAACGTCATGGTGGTGTCCAGGTGGACGCGTTCGTGCTTCTCGACGAGGTCGAGGAAGGCCGTGTACTCGGGTGCTCCCGCGTGGGCGACCACGGCGGTCAGGCGCGGGTGCTGGCGCAGCACCTCGGAGAACGGCCCGGGGCCGGTGAAGTTCCCGGGGGTGGGCCCGGAGCCGCAGTGGACGACCACGGGGGTCCCGGAGTCGGAGAGGGCGCCCCAGACGTCGGAGAGCAGGGGGTCGCGCGGGTCGTAGCCGCCGACCTGGAGGTGGGCCTTGAAGACGCGGGCACCGGAGCGGATCGCCTCGGGCACGTAGTCGGCCGCCTCGGGCTCCGCGAAGAAGGTGGCGCTGCGCAGGGAGTCGGGGTGGCGCTCCGCGAAGTCGGCCGACCAGTCGTTGAGCCAGGTGGCCATGGCCGGTCGGTGGGGGTAGGAGAGCGCGGTGAAGCCCAGGACACCGAACCCGCGCAGGAGCGCCACCCGTTCCCGCTCGTCCGTCCGGTAGCGGGGGTTGATCGGCCAGACCCCCGCACCGAGGGCGTCGAAGTAGGCCCAGACCTTGCGCAGCACGTTGTCCGGCATGAAGTGCGTGTGCACGTCCACGAGGCCGGGGAGCCCGAGCCCGCCCAGGATCCGGCGGAGCTCGGCCTCCTCGTCGCCCTCGGGGAGCGGTGAGATTCCAGTCACATCCGTCAGCCTACGACCGATCCGAACCGCGCTCGGGCCCGGGGCCGGAGTCAGGCTCCGCTGATCGAGGCCGAGCCGACGAGCATGACGATCGGGAGCCGCTGTTCGTCCCACTCGCGGGCGGGGCACGAGGAGCTGACCACCAGCTCGGCGTCGTCGACCCACAGCACGCCCATGCGGGCCGTGCGGTTCTCGTCGGGCGTGTCGAAGGTGACCTGCCGGGTCTCGAACTCGTGGGTCTCCCCCGAGTCCGCGACGATCCGGTAGGGGTCTGCGGGGACGTCGACCGGCACGCTCCCGGCCTGCTCGGCCACGTTCTCCAGCAGGGCATCGAGCGTCCCGGCTGGCTCGAAGCCGTCCCGTTCGGCCTGGTCGGTGCCGGTGGTCTGGCTGAACACGATGTCGCAGCCGGTGCCGTCCTGCGTGGCCCGGTGCAGGTTCCTGTCGGCGTCGAACTCGATCGTCCACCCGGTGGCGAACGTAGGGGCCACCCAGTCCGGGGCGGCCTCGGAGGAGGCGGATCCCTCGTCGTCGGTGTCGGCGGCGTCGTCGGGTGACGCGGAGGGGACGTCGGTGGCTGGAGAGGCGGACGCGGACGCCGAGGAACCGGGGTCGCGGGGCTCGTCGGGGGAGTCGGGCAGCAGGCCGCAGCCGGTCAGGAACAGCCCCGCGCCGAGCGTCGCGAGGAGGGGCAGCGGCGGGGGGAGGGGGAGCTTGTTCGTCATACCCGTTGGGACCGCGCCCGGCAGAGGGCGGTTGCTGAGTAGAAGTACTCAGGCGTCCCGGGTCAGAGGGTCAGGAGGAGGACGCCCGCGACGACCACGGTCGAGGCGACGATCCGGATCGGCCCCACGCGCTCCTTGAAGAACACCAGCCCGATCAGCGCCGCGAAGACGATGCTGGTCTCCCGCAGGGCGGCGATCCCGGCGACCGCCCCGGACAGTTGCGCCCACAGGACCAGTCCGTAGGCGCCCGCGCTGACCGCGCCGCCGAACAGGCCGACCTTCCAGATCGGCCTCAGCTGCCCGACCAGCTTCCCCCGCCGGGTGGCCAGGGCCACGAGGAAGAACACGGGACCCTGGAGCATCATGATCCACGTGATGTACCCGAGCGGGTCCTGGGTCAGACGCACGCCGTAGGCGTCCACTACGGTGTAGGAGGCGATCGCCAGACCGGTCGCGAAGGCGGCCAGGAGCGCGGGCACGTGGTGCCGCTTCGGCAGCCCGCCCGCGAACACCAGGATCATGAGCCCGGCCGAGATGACCAGGACCCCGACCAGCTCCTGGGGCGGCAGGTGATCACCCAGCAGGAGCACGCCGATGAGGGCCACCACCCAGGGCGCGGTGCCGCGCGCCAGGGGGTAGACCTGCCCGAAGTCGCCGGTCCGGTAGGACAGCATCAGCAGGGTCAGGTAGATCAGGTGGGTGGCGAGGGAGCCCAGCAGGAGCGGCCAGGCCTCGGGCGGGGGCATCCCGACCACGAACAGCAGCGGGAGGGTCGCGAACATCCCGCCGAGCCCGATGAGCGCGAAGCCGAGCAGCCGGTCGCTGATCGCGTGCGCGATCGCGTTCCACGCCGCGTGCAGCAGGGCCGCCACCAGCACCGCGAAGACGATGGGTGTGGTCATTGGATGTCTCGCAGAGGGGAAGGGGAACCCCGCAAGGCTAGCCCCCACCCCCCGCGCCACCCGGCGGCGCCCCCGTCCCCACCCGGTCGCCGCGCCGGTCAGGGGCGGTGGGCCCGGACGTTGGTGGGTGCGATGTGGTTGTTGCGCAGGTGCTCGTAGACGATCGAGGCGCGCACGTCGGCCACCTCCGGGCGCTCGGTCAGCTTGTCCACCACGAAGGCGTACAGGCTGTTGTTGTCCGGCAGGGCCACGTGCACCAGGAAGTCCTCGTTCCCCGAGGTGACGAAGACCGACAGGGTGTCCGGCAGGGCGCGGACCCAGTCGCGGAAGGCCTCGATGTTGTGGCGCGAGGGCTTCACGACGCTGACGGTGATGAGCGCCTGGACGGGGCGGCCGATGAGTTCGAGGTCCACGTCCAGCAGTGAGCCCCGAATCACACCCCTTTCTCGCAGCGCGCGGGTCCGATCCAGCGTCGTCGTGGGCGACGCGCCCACCGCTGCGGCCACGTCGCGGTTGGTTTTTCGTGCGTCTGACTGGAGTTCGGCCAGGATCGCCGTATCTAGTTCGTCAAGATCAGCCATGACCGGAGTTTACCCGTACTTAATACGGGTTGTTGTGTTTGACTCCGGAGCATGCGTAACATTTGAGCGAAAAGGTCGTATTTGGCTCGCCGGGAAGTGATCCTTTCCCGGTCGGCAGTGTCGCCCGCCGGTCGGCCCAGCACTGGTGCAACGTCGCACCACCGCAACACAAGGGACGTCCGTCACCGTGAGACCTTCCTCCGTCGTGGCCGTCACCGACCGACCGTCGGTGGGCCCGCGAACGCGGGGCCGCATCCTGGCCCTGCTCGCCATCGTCTGCGCGGCGCTCAACCTGCGCCTCGTCGTCACCGCGCTCTCTCCCCTGCTGACCACCATCGGCGCGGAGTTCGGCTTCACCGCCACCGTCGTGGGTGTCTTCGGCACCCTGCCGCTGGTGGCCTTCGCCGTGTTCGGCCTGATCACCCCGGCCGTCATGCGCCGCCTGGGCCCCGAGGCCACGGCCGCGCTCAGCATGCTGCTCACCGGAGTGGGCCAGGTGACGCGCGCCTTCGCGCCCGACACCGGCGCCCTGCTGGCGCTCACCGGAATCGCGCTCGTCGGCGCCGCCCTGGGCAACGTCGTGGTCCCGCCGCTGATCAAGCAGTACTTCCCGGACCGGCTGGCCGCCCTCAGCACCGTGCAGATGGTCGCCATCCACCTGGGCGCCCTCTTCCCGCCGCTGGTCGCGATCCCCCTGGCCGAGGCCGCCGGATGGCGGGTGGCCCTGGGCGCCTGGTCCGTCCTGGCCCTGGTCGCCGCGCTCCTGTGGACCGTCCAGTGGCGGCGGTCCGGCGGCGCCCCGCGCGCCGTGGTGCCCTCCGGGGGTCCCGCCCTGGCCCGCCCGATCTGGCGGGTGGGCATGGCCTGGCGGATGGCGCTGCTGTTCGGCATGGTCACCTGGAACGTCTTCACGCTGTTCACGTGGCTGCCCGCCCTGCTCGACGACGCCGGACACAGCCCCGCCCTGGCCGGGAGCCTGGTCTCCCTGATGGTCGGCGCCAGCCTCCTGTTCGGCCTGGTCGCGCCGATCGTCACCCTGCGCGCGGCCAACACCTTCCCGATCGTCGCCCTCGGGCTGGCGGGCTACGGCGTGGGCTACCTCGGCGTGGCCCTGGCCCCCGAGCACGCCGCGCTGTGGGTGCTCTTCCTCGGCATGGGCACCAGCCTGTTCGTGGTCACCATGACCATGATCAACGCCCGCAGCTCCACGCCGCAGGGGGCGGCGGCGCTGTCCGGCTTCGTGCAGGGTGCGGGCAGCGGTATCGCCCTGGGCGGCCCGCTGCTGTTCGGCCTGTTCAACGAGCTGACCGGCGGGTGGACCCTCTCCTACGCGGTGATCGCGGGCGGTTCGCTCGCGGTGGCCCTCGTGGTCGCCTACGTGGAACGCACCCCCTGGACGATCGAGGCGGCCGCCCAGCGCCACGGTCCGGTCCCGACATCCGACCCCACGGGCGTCCGCTCGTGAGGGTGCGGCCGGTAGTGGCCAAATAGTCGGATATGCGACTGATGGGTGCTCACAAGCTCGCAATGCCCACAACGGACGCATAATGTCGATCTGAGCAACCCACCCCCCGAAAGACCCTCCTTCGTGATCCCCGCCTTCCCCTCCTGACGCCCGCGACCCGCACGCACACCGCGACGGGGGTGCCTGGGGCGAAGCGCGGAGCGGGGCCGCGGGGCATCCCGGGACCCACCGGGTATCACGACGGGTGGTCGGACACCATGACGATCGAACAGCGGCGCCCCCTCCCGCCCCCGGACAGGGCACCAGCGGGCCCGGCCGCGTCGGCCCCGCTCCTGCGCAACCAGGACTTCCAGTCCCTGTGGTCCAGCCGGTTCCTCGCCGGGCTGGGCAAGGAGAGCGGCGAGGTCGCCTACCCCCTGCTCATGCTGACGCTGGCCGGATCGG
Organism: Nocardiopsis sp. iso_237; assembly: GCF_056173345.1. Classification (NCBI taxonomy): domain Bacteria; kingdom Bacillati; phylum Actinomycetota; class Actinomycetes; order Streptosporangiales; family Nocardiopsidaceae; genus Nocardiopsis; species Nocardiopsis sp. iso_237. Next base: position 237,441 of record NZ_CM149669.1, read on the forward strand.
CCGCCGAGGCCGGATTCGTCGGCGCCGCCCAGGTGGCCACCACCATGGTCGCGGCGGTCGTCGGGGGCTCCCTCGCGGACCGCGTCAACCGCCGCGCCGTGCTGCTGGTGTGCGACCTCGGTCGCCTGCTGCTCCTCTTCGCCTTCGCCGGGACCCTGCTCAGCGGGTACGCCACGGTGCCCGTGGTGATCGGCACGGCGGTGGTGTCCTCGGCGTTCATGGGCGTCTCCAACCCGGTCGCCATGGCCGCGATCAAACAGCTGGTGCCACCCGCGCAGATGGCTGACGCCGCCGCGCAGAACCAGATCCGCTTCTTCACCACGACCGCCCTCGGCGCGCCCCTCGCCGGGTTCCTGTTCAGCCTGGGCCGCGCCTACCCCTTCCTCACGGAGGCGCTCCTCTACCTGGTGTCGGGGGCGCTGATCCTGCGCATCCGACGCCCCATGCAGGCCCGCCACGACGGGACCGAGCGGATGAGCCCGCGCGGTGCGGTGCGGGGCTTCGTGCTGCTCGCCCGGCACCCGATCCTGCGGCCGATGCTCGCGTGGATCGTCTGCTTCAATGACCCTATTCCGTAAACACGAGTAGCAGGAAGCCTGCGATTCGGAGTCTGCGGAGAATGCACCGGCTACACTGATTCCGGTGCTCCGCACCAGTTTCTAGGCACATGTGGCCCCCTGGTCGTCGACCAGGGGGCCACATGGTTTCCCGGGGTGTTACGCCTCGGTGCGGGTTGTGGAGAGCAGGGCGGCCCACTCACTGCCGGGGAACTTCAGGTGTCCGGCGGCGCGGTTCTGGGTGTCGCGCACGGCTGCCGCCCCGGGTAGGTCCGCGACCTCGACGCAGTTCCCAGCGCTGCCGCTGTATGAGGAAGTACGGAAGACCAGGGCAGCGGGTGAAGACGTGTGCGTGCTCATGTGAGCCCTTCCAGGATTTCAGTGATCAGCGCCCGGGAGTCGGGCGAATTCATCGCCGCTTTGCGTAGGTGCTCGAAGACGCGGCGGTAGGTACCGAGGTCCTCGGGGGAATCCATGAAGAAGTCGGACGTCGGCCCTTCGAGGTAGACGCTCGAAAGTCCAGCCTCCTCAACTGTGAGGATGGCGAAGCTGTTGAGCTCCGTCGCGGCGTGTGCCCCGGCCGAGAACGGAAGCACTTGCAGGGTCAGTATGTCGTGCTGATCTGCGAGGTTGAGCAGGTGGTCGAGTTGCTCGCGCATGATGTCGGGCCCGCCCACCAGGGTTCGGAGCGCGGCCTCACCCACGATGGCCCAGAGGTGGGGTGTTCGCCGCTCGACCCAGCGCTGTTGTCTTCGCAGGCGAACGGAAACGCGGTCCGTGATGTCTTCGATCGGCACTCGGGAGGGCGCATGGGCTGCGAGGGTGACCGCGCGTGCGTACCGCTCAGTCTGGAGTAGACCAGGTACAAAGGACTGCTCGAACGAACTGATCTCGCTCGACGCGTCTTCGAGCCCGATGAATGTTCCGTATGGCTTCTGGACGTCGTGGCCTTGCCACCATCCGGGAGTACGGGCGATCTCCCGAAGTGCCATCAGCCGCGCGGCCTCGCTCTCGCTGACTTCGTAGACCCGCAGCAGCCCTTCCAGTCGGGCGACACCGGGCACTTGCCCGGCGGGGCCTCCGTCTTCCCAGCGCATGAGCGAAGTCTGTTGGGCGCGGAGTGGTCGGACGACATCGGCGGGGGTTCGGTCCCCACGGAGCCTGCGCAGCTCGCGCGCGAGGACCCATCGGGCCACGGTCGGGCCCTGTGGCGTGCTGGTCATGGGCCCCAGGATGCCATATGTCCAGTTCGGCAGGCTGCCCTAGCAGAAAGTCAAAGCAAAACATGAAAGCAGATTGCTTTTTCTGGTGTGAGGGGTGACACTTGAACCTCCTTCAAGGACGTCAAGAAGCCCCGCGACGCTGGCACGCCCGGGGCTTGGACAACGCTGCGATCAAAGGAAGCGCTGCCATGAACGACTATACCTCTGGCATCCCGGACAAGTTGCTCGCCATCCTCGCGCTGGTCCCCCTCCTGTTCCGACGGGCGTCCCGGGCCCGGCCTTACGCGGTCCCGCGCCCGTATCGGCGCCCACACTTGCCCGCGCTCCCGGCGCTGACCGCCCCGCTGCACGGGCCTGAGGTCGGCCCGGTTGCTGTGGTTCGGCCCTACGTGCTCGACGAACTCCATTGCCTTCGGCGGCGCCGCGCCCACATCGTGCGCGTTGACCGGTCCCGACTGGGGTGCGGTGTCCTGCTAGACCTCGGGGCGTCGCGGGGGCGTGCCCCGGCTGGCCAGGACCCGCACCCCATCCCCGAGCCCCGGGACGGCAGTGCGGCGGAGGTGGCGGCATGACGCGGGTGTGTGACATCCGGGACGCCGGGACCCTGGCCGCGCTCCGCGCCCTGGCCGCGCGGCACCACAAGCGCCTGCACTACCTCGGGCCCACGCTCGACGGACGGCCGGTGTACGTGGTGCTCCACGCAGGCGTGGAGTGGGTGGCGGCCGGGGCCGACCGGGACGACCACCCGCACCCGGCGACGTGGCACAGCCCCCTGGAAAGGACCCCCCTTGACGATGCCGCCCGTACCCCCCAGACCCGATGCCTCAGACGAAGCGGCCACCCTCGTGTGGCTCGCTGACGTGGTCGGCCGCGCGATCATCTCCCCGCGCGATCAGACCAGCCCTGACACCCCCGTGACGCGCGCCCAAGCTCTCCTGTGGGGCGCGCTCCCCACCCCGCCGAGCAGGTAGGCGGGGCCCGTTCCACCCCCTCGGCCGTGCCCGTCCGCGCGGCCCGGCGTCCCCGGTTTCGTGGCCGGGGGCGCCGCCCTCCCCCTGTGAGGCGACATGTCCAGCTGCACGCCGGGCCACACCCATGACTACGTCCCCGACCCGGCGGACCCCCGCACACCCCGCGTGCGTACCCAGAGGTGCCGCCACTGCGGAGACATCCGGACTGAAACCAACCCCCCGAGCTGACAGGACCAACCGCTGTGCCGAAGACGAAGCCGATCGAGCCGGAAGCGCTGCTGACCCCCGCCGAGGTCGCCGCCTTCTTCCGAGTGGACCCCAAGACCGTGACGCGGTGGGCCAAGGAGGGCAAGTTGTCATCGCTGCGCACGCCGGGCAATCACCGTCGCTACCGCGAGGCTGAGGTGCGCGCCCTGCTCACCGGGCAGGAGCGGTAGGCGTGGCCGAGGATCATCTACTGACCCCCGCCGAGGCCGCCGCCGTCCTGCGCGTGGACTCCCAGACGGTCACCCGCTGGGCCAAGCAGGGCAAGCTGACCTCGCTTCGCACCTTGGGAGGTCAGCGCCGATTCCTAGAGTCGGAGGTCCGCGCCCTGGCCGAGGGGGAGCCGACGCCGACGCCGCCGGTCGAGGCCGAGGCCGAGGTCGCGCCGAGGTGGTTGACGCCGACGCAGGCAGCGGCCCTGATCGAGGTGGACCCCAAGACTGTGGCGAGGTGGGGGGACGCGGGTGATCTCCACATGATTCGCACGGTGGGCGGTCACCGCCGGTACCGAGAGGCGGACGTCCTAGAGATCCTGGCAGCGCGCGGGCCGGGCACCTACCCCGGCGCTGCTTCGTCGACGCCCTGACCGACTAACAAGACTCCCGTGCGCCTGGTGGCCACTCCCGGGCGCGCGGGCCCCACGTCGCCCCTGTTCTCCCTTGCGGGAGGGCGGGGGCGTTTTTGCAGGTGGTGGACGACTTTCAGGCAAAACTAATCGTGCTGTTTACAATTCTAACCAGCATGGTTAGTATCGCGGTGTTGGAACCCCCGCAACCGAAGGGACCCTTATGAGCGTCACCACCGGCTACACCGAAACCCACCTGCTCTGGGACCAGGAAACCGGAAGCCTCACCCCAACCCAGCGGCCTCCCCGCCACGAAGCCACTACCTTCCGCGTCCACTGGGGCGTTGACCGGTACCTCGGCCTCCCCCAGGGGCTCCCCGCCTGGGCCGCGAACCGGTACATCTACGCGGTTCAGCTGCTCGTCTGGAAGCTCCAGGAGTTCGCGACCCTGGAGTACGTCCCCGGAGACTTCGGCGGTAACGACTGCTACCGGATCGTCTACCGCGACGGCTACGAGCCGTACCTTGAAGCCCTGATGCAGATCACCGGCGCCTACCGAAGCAACTGGGAGTTGGAGGGCCGCGCAAGGGACGACCTGCACCACGACGATTTTTACAACCGGGTCAGCAGGACCGCCATCGAGGCCCGGATGCGGGCCATCGAGACCGAGGACGTTCAGGCCCTCATCATCGACGGCGACGCCGAGTACACCCCCGCCAAGCCCGGCGCCCGGTACACCCGCATCCGCATGGACAAGGCCGGGCACCTGTCCGCGCACACCACCCAGGAGCCCCCGGCCGAGGAAGCGGGCATCCGCGAGTGGGAGGTGTCCCCGCTGAACTACCGGCAGGCGAACACGCTCATGCGAGCGATCGGGTCCCGTGCGCTGACGGCCACGAACCCCGCCGCCTTCTCCACGTTCGTGGGGAACGCTCAGGAGTCGATGGAGGACACCCTCGCGGGCTTCCTGGTCAGCGACGACCAGGTCACCGCGTACATGGCCGAGCACGACATCAAGGACACCCCGGCCCGGTGCGAGAAGGCGCTCCGCGCCATCGTCAACGCCCGATTCAACGGCAGGTAGGGAGGCGACCGCCCCGGCTCTCACCCGGGGCGGGCGCCCGCCCGCCAGCATCCCACACCCAGCAGAAAGGCGAAGGCCGTGACTGACGACCACCAGCCCGAGAACGAGATCGACCCGACCCTGTTCGTAAGAGTGGACCGCCCCGCCCTCCTCCGCCTCGACCCCATCAACCGCTTCCACGCCTGCCAGACCATCCGCAAGAACGGGGTGGGCGATCAGGTGGACGACATCCGTAACGCCGCCGTCGCGGAGTTGGCGGACCGGTACGAGCGCATCCACGGCACCAACGTGACAGTCGCCGGTCACCTCGGCGTCTCGCCCGCGTTCGTGGGGCGCCTCCTGACTGAGGCCGACGCGAACGCCGAAACCTACGAGCAGATGCGGGACCGCTTCGACCGCGAGGACGTGGAGGACATCACCGGGTCCTCCGAAGCGCGCCTGCGCGCCGTCCATTCGCTCGAAGAGGTCATCGAAACGTTCCTATCCGACGCCGTGTCCAACGCCGAACAGGACGAGTACGACGCCGCCACCGTGGGGGTGAGGATGATCGTATCCGCCGCCGCTGACACCCTGCGCATCCTCCAGGGCGAACTCGACGAGGACCGGCTGGACGAGGCTGAGGCTATCGAGGCGGGGACCGCCCCTCACCAGGAACACACGTACCGGGTGCGGGTGGTCTACCGGGACGAGTCCGGAACATGGGTGGAGCACTCCATCCGGGAGTGGCAGGACTCCAACGCCGCTTCCATCGAGGAGGTCGCTGAGGACGCCGGGTACCTGCTCACCGGTCTCACCGAACGGGGCGGCGAGTCCACCCCGGGCCGGGTGTGGCAGCTGGAGTTCTGGGCTGACCCGACCAGCACCGGGGACCCGGATCACGTCCACGAGCACACCGAGCACACCCCCTCGGCCGACGAGTGGAAGAACTGGGAGATCATCCGGGCGGCCACCGACGAGAACGGCGTCGTGGACACCGAGAAGGTTCGCCAGCTCTGGGCCGAGCACTTCGCCAACCAGGAGCAGGGGGACGAGGCGTGATCAACGTCAGTAAGCTCATGGAAATTCAGCGGTGGGCCCAAGACGGGCGGATCTGGCAGGAGTGGCGGGAGGGCCTGCCCGGCCCCGTCACCTGCCGCGCGGTCGTGCCGGTGGTCGACGCCTACGAGGGTCCCGAGTACGACGCGGTGTGGATGGTCGCCGCACTCCAGTCCGGGCTGAACCGCCGCGCGTTCGTCTCGGGGACGGTCACGATCGGTCAAGCCGGGGCGAGCCATGCCAACCCGGCGAGGCTGCGCCAAGCCATCCTCGCGGCCCGCGACGGCGACCGTGACCGGCTGTTGCGCCACCTGGTCGACATCGCCAAATCTCACCACGTTCAAGCGCCCTACGCGACGAACCCTCTGAACCTGACGAGCTGGGCGCAGGAAACCGCCACCGCGTTGTCCGGCGACCCCGGCAAGGTGTCGGCGGTATGCCGGAAATGGACGATCGACTACAACCGGGCTGTGCAGAAGACCACGCCCGCGCCCGACGAAGCCCAGGCAGAGGAGACCGTTGATGCGCACGCTTGAACACCCCATTCCCCAGGTACCCGGGGTCGGCGCCGACCAGATCAACGCCGCTCTCGCGGAGCCGGTGAACCCGAGTTGGTACAGGGACCTGGTTCGAGGGACCCCTCACCACCAGACCATGGGCACGGTCACCAGGTTGACGGACACGACCGCCGAGGAGCCCGCGTTTGACGCCCTGTGGATGCTGTTGGCGGTACGGGCATCCGGGTCCGCGCTCGATGTCCGGCCCGTGCGCGGTCTGTCGCTGTTGAGGGCGATCGGGAGGAACCATGAGCGGCGCGGCGGACCCGGGGCCGATGTCATCGTGGACGCGTTCCGCCGCAAGGTGGTCCGGGGACGCCGGGAACAGACGTTGGAGGGAATCAGGCGCCGTCTGATCGACGCGAACAAGCTCGGCGGCGGGCGTCTGATGCTGTCCGCTGATCGCCTGGTACGCGACACCTATGCGGCCGTGCACCCTGACGGGGGCGTCCGTAAGGACTTCGCCCAGTTCGCGGTGATGGAGATGTACCGGCTTGCGGAGCAGAAGGGGGAGGTGTTCGCGGGTGAATGAGGACCAGTGCGCGGCCCTCGACGGCGCGTTGTATCAGGTGTGGTCGGACCGGTCGCGGGACGTGGCTTCCTGGTGGCGGCAGGTGGGTGAACTCTGTGCCGATCAGTTCTATCCGTACGGGGGGTTGCACGAACGTGCGTGTGGCGTGGCCGGGGGGACCGACACTAACGCGTTCCAGGTGGCGGGGTTCCTGCTCGCCATGGCCACATGGCCGCACGTGAAGTCGATGAACCCCACCCGGGGGCTTCCTATCGGCGGCGCCTTGGCGCGCGCTGCTCTGGCCCACCTGCCCTCGGGGTCGCACGGTCAGCCCGCGCCCGCGTCTCAGGCCCGGCTTGATCAGGTGTTGACTCACCGGGCTTCGGCTGGGGCGATTCTGCTTGCGTGTTCCGGCGCGATCCGGCACTGCTGGCGACAAGGGCAGACAGTGAACCTGACACGGACGGCGCCGCAACTGGTCGGGCTCCTTGACGCCTCTGACGTGGTGCGGCACCAGGCGTGCCTACAGGTGGCGACGGACTACCACGAAGCGTTGGGCGACCGCCCTAGAGAGGACGCAGCCCTGATTTACTAGGAGCAGCCTGCGCGGCGGATCGTCCGTAATGGAAGTGCGGTCATCTCAACCGTCGCGCGGGCACCCGAAACGACGAAAACGCCCCACCCCCGAAACCGGGGGTGGGGCGTTGCTGTGCTCAGGCCTGTATGACGGCCGTCATGTCTGCGGGCTGGCCGCTACCCCCCACCCCGTATGCCCGGAAACCGTCGGGTAGCGGGTGGTGTTGAGGCGGGTGTCGAGGGCGGCACGGGCGGCCGGGCCGAGGATGCCGTCAACCCCGAGCCCGTGGTCGGACTGGAGGGCTTGGACGGCGTCGGACATCTCCTGTCCGTAAAACCCGTCGTCCTCCCACTGGGGGAGCGGGTACCCGGCGGCCATGAGGTCGCGCTGTGCCAGCGCCACCCACGGGCCCGACGCGGTGTACCCCGGAGTCGAGGCGGGCCCGATGATCCCGGCCCCCAGCCACTCCCCTTCCCCGACGCGGAGCGTGTCGACCCACGCCCGGGACCCGGCGGCGGTCAGCAGCCGGACCGTGGTCAGGGTCCCCGAGTAGGCCGAGGTCGACTCGTGGTCCGGGGCGTTGGTCAGCGGTGACACGTGGCTGATCCGGTACGTCGCGGTCCCGCCGGTCGCGGACACCTCGACGCGGACCAGGCGGTCACGGCACGCCGAGACGACGGCGGCCGGGGCGGAGACCCCGCCGAGGAGGAACCCCCCGCCGGTCGTCCACGCGACCGACGGGTGTCCGGCGGCGGTCCCGCCGACCGACACGGTCAGCGCGGCGCCGGTCGGCACCCACACGAACAGGGCGGCCGACAGGGCCGCGCGCGTGCCCGTGGTCCGGGCCAGGTTCGACGCACCCGCGACCGGGGACCCGAGACGCAGACACGGCCACCCGGTGTCAGGGCGGCCGTCGTAGGCCACGTGACCGCCGACCGTGGTCCACGGGTCCCCGTGCACGGCGCTGCCCGTGGTGGTGACCAGGTGCCCCGGGCCGCCATGGGTCGTGTTCTGCCGGATGATGGCCACGGTTCACACCACCCGCGCTGCGACGGTGAGCGCCTGCGCGGCGGCATCACCCTGCACTACGGCCGCGGTGAGGTATTCACCGTCATTGACCAGCACAGACACGGCAGTGCTGCCCACATTCGCGTTCGCGGGGATGGTGACCGTAGCGACTGCTGTGGTTCCCCGCCGGACCTCGACCGCGATTGCCGAGGTCGACGTCGAGGCCACGCTCGCGTGCACCCGCGTGACCGTCCGCGTCGCGCCGCTGCTGTTGTACATCCGGTGCAGCGGAGCGCCGGGCGGGGTCGCCCCGGCGTGCGGCGCCGACCATGTCCAGGAGGAGTCACCGGCCGGGCCGGTCGCGCCGTCGGCACCGTCGCGGCCGTCGGTTCCCGGGGTGCCGGGCGGGCCCTGCTCCCCGTCCGTGCCGGGGGCGCCGTCGGCACCGGCCGGGCCCTCGGGACCGACCAGGGACGCCAGCCACTCCGGGAGCGTGCCGGGGTAGCCCTGCTCGACGGCGAGCGCGTAGGCGGACGCGCCGTCGGCACCGGCCGGGCCGGGGTCACCCGGCCGACCGTCGACACCGGGCGGGCCCTCGGGCCCCTGCTCACCCGGCGGACCCTGGGGCCCCTCGGCGCCTTCCCCGCCGTCGGGGAGCTGGGCGACGGGCACCAGGCCGCCAGCGTCGAGCGTGGCCACGCCGCCCGGGGCGCCGACCTGGTCGAGGGGGAGCGCGCCGACCGACTCCGCGCCGAGCACCACGTGCCCGACGTGGGCGTTCACGCTCCACACGATCGGGTCGTCGGGGACCGGCGGCGGTACCAGCGGCGGCGTGAGCGCGGACAGGTCGATGGGCCCGCCGTCGTGCGGCACCTGGAGAGAGAAGGAGTACGAAGACGCGCCGGTGATCGTCACCGTGACCGTGTACGCCCACGGGCCGCCGGTGATGTCCGGATCATCGGTCGCGGGTACCTCGGCGGACATGGCGCCCTGGTCGTCGAGAGTGATCGTGACCGGGGTGCCCATGATGACCGTGGAGTGCGCGGGGGAGACCAGCCGGGGCACGGACGGCTGTAGCGTCACCGTCCCGGCAGCGGACGTGCCGGACAGCAGCACCCACCGGCCGTGAAGCCGGACCCGGTCGAAGTCCGGCGGAAGGTCGAGGATCGTCGGCACGGGCTAGCCCTCCTCGACGTCGGCGCGGCGGGTGTGCGGGGCGAAGTAGGCGGCGGCGACCGCGACCAGGCCGACGACGGCGGCGGCGACCTCGGCGGGCAGGTCGTGGCCGAGCAGACCGGCGACGTAGACCAGGACGGTCACGGCGGCACCGGCGTACCCGGCGGCGGCGACCTTCTTCTCGGGCAGGAAGCGGGCGGGGTTCTTCGGTGAGGCGTGCAAGGGGTCTCCAGACATGAGGGCGCCCCGGGCGGGTGCCCGAGGTGCGATTACTGAGGGTGCGGCCGGCCGCCACTTAAAGTGATGGCGGCCGGTGGGGGGTTCAGGTGATGGGCGATTCCCACGCCGCGCGCCACGTGCGCGCACCGACCAGGCCATCGACGCCGAGGCCCTTCTCCGTCTGGAAGGTTCGGGCGACCGTGGCGGTCTGGGGCCCGTACAGGCCGTCGGCCGAGATCGTCCACCCCCGGTCGCGCATACGGCGCTGCCAGCGACGAAGGTCGTCGCGGTGCGAGTAGTAGCCGGACACCGAGTAGGCCGGACCCGACCGGGGCCCGAAGTACCACCCGGTGGCGAGTGGGAAGCGGGGTGCCTTCACGCCGGGCTTGGGCGGGCGTGGCGTCGGGGACGGGTCCGGGCCGGTCGGCGGAGCGTCGGGGGCGTCGGCGCCCCACTTCGCGGCCTTGCGGAACGTGCCGTCCTTGACCAGAGCGTAGGCCCGGGTGCCGGGGCAGGAGGTGGCCGAGAAATCGCGGTGACCGAGCACCGCACCGGAGATGGACGACTTCGGTTCCATCAGCCACGTGCGCAGCTGGCGAACCGCGTTGATCTGGGCAGGGGTGATGACGTCGGTCGGGCCGGTCGCCAGCGTCACCGAGTAGTGCGAAGAGTTCCCGCCCGGCTGGGCGGCCTGGGTGCGGAACAGTCCGCGCCCCTCGATCACGTACCCATGGGCGCACGCGAACCAGCTGTAGCCGATATCGGCCCACCCGCGCGCGGGCCCGGTGTGGAAGCTGCGGGTGCGCCGCCAGTAGGCCAGACACGCACTGTGGGGCGCCTCAGCGAGCCTCTGGTCGCTGCTGTCGTAGTGGACGACCAGACCGGATCGGGGGTTGGCGTAGGCGGCGGGGGAGGACGGCGACCATCCGAGATCGGACCGCCATACGAGTAGGTCGGGCTGTGGCATGTGGGTGTCTCCAGACATGCGAAAGGGCCCGCACATGGCGGGCCCGGGGTGGGTGGGTTCAGAGCAGGGACGAGAGCGGGGAGTCGGCGGCGGCCAGGACGGCGAGCACCAGGGCGGCGCCGGTGCCCCACCGCCACCGCTCCAGCGCACGGAGCCGGGTTTCCTGGTCGCCTTGGCGGGCTTCCAGGGTGGTCACTCGGGCGAGCGCGGCTCGGACGTCGGACTGTGTCTCGCGGGTCGCGTCGTACACGTCCCGGGCCGTCACGACCGACGCGAACGGGTCGGTCGGCATGGGCGGGGTGGTCATTCGTTCACCTCCTCCCCGTTGGCGTCGTCGTCGACCAGGGCGGCGAAGGCCTCCGGGGACACCCGCTCGAAGGGCGGCATGGAGTTGAGGCGCGCGCGGAGCTCGGCCACCTCGGCGGCCTGGTCGCTGACCACCTGGCGGAGGTAGGCGAGCGTGGCCTCGACGTCGGCGGCCGGGCCCGGGTCCACCGGGGCGGCGGCGCGGGCGGCGGCGACCCGGGGGACGGGCGACCATGACCCTGCCCACGTGATGGTGCCGTCGGACTGCACGGCCAGCCCGGCCGCCACGGTGCCGTTCGCCCGGTAGGCGCTCAGCACGACCGCGCCCCCACCCTGCTTGCTCACGCGCACATCACCGCGCGCGGTCCCGGGAGGGAACCGAATCCAAGTGTCATTCGGCCCCATCTGGAGTACGGGGCCGTCTGCCATCCACCCGGCGTGTAGGGCGGTGTCGCTTACCTGCATGGTGGTGACGGCGACCCCGGCGCCGTCGTGCACCCACAGCCCGCCCGTGGTGGGCTGGAGAGACAGGTCTGTCCGACCGTCGGCGCCCCGGTTGGTCAAGGTCGCCCACGGTCCATCTGCGGACGCCGACACCGACAGGTCCGCCGTCACGGCGGGGGTGCGTAGGGTCAGGCGGGGGCGGTCCCCGTCGTCGGGGTCGATCGTGATCCGAGACCCGCTTTCTTCCCCGATGATGATGGACGCCGCGCGGATGGCGGCGTACCTGACGCGGGTCTGCGCGGCCGTGTACGCCGCGCGCACGCCCTGTTGGAGTCCTCGGACGGTGCCCGCCCAGTCGGGCGGGTATGCGGGTCTGGGCATGGGTCATCCCCTCTGGTCTGCGGTGGTGGTCTGCCCGGCAGGGTGCCCGGTGGGTTCCTCGAAGATCAGCCGCGCCCGGTCGTGCGACTGTCCGCGTGTGGCGGGGGTGACTTCGACGCCGACGATCCGCCACCGGTGCGAGAAGGACGGGCGGCCCTGGTCGAGGGGGAACCAGTCGTTGACCAGGGTGAGCGACGCCGTGTCTCCGAGCCGGTCGGGGGAGAACGAACCCCCGGCGGGGAGGCGTACCTCGACCTGGGGGATGCGGATCATCCCGGACCGGCGCTCGGCCCACCAGGCGGCGTAGGCGTCGAGGGTGTCGGCGTCGGTGACGCCTTGGTAGTCGACGGTGCGCTCTAGGAGCGGCCACCCGGCGGCCCGGTATCGGGGGTCTTCCCAGATTCCGGAGAGCAGCGGCTCACTCTCGGCGCTCAGGTCGTCGTTGGGGGTGTCTCCCCGGGTCTGCCACGACGTGGCGACCGCCGTAGCGTCGGCCGGGTACGACCAGCTGATGACGTTGCCTGGCTGGGTGAACGCGTGGTCCGTCTGGTCCTGCCCGAGCCTGCCCGCGACAACGAACTCACGGCGGCGGCGCCCGCTGGCGTCGCGGAACACCCTGATCATCCATTCGGGGCCGTCGATCACCTCGGCCAGCTGCTCAAGCCGAGTCCCGTAGGTCTCCGCCTCGGACGCCCGGTAATCGCGGTCGCGGAGCATCCCCGGCGTCCCGGGGCCGACCTCGATCCCGATCGGCCCGTGGTCCTCCATGTCCGCGACCAGGTCGCGCGCGATGTCCCGGTCGCCCACCTGCCGGTACACCAGCTGACGGCGGATCTCCCGGTGATGGAGGTAGGACTCCAGCGACGCGCCCTGAATCGGGACGGTGATCCGGCCCCGGTCGTCGGCCTGTGGGGTGCCCGCCCAGACGATGTACGTACCCCACAGGTCGCCGTCCCGGTCCACGTGAACCACGGTCCGGCCGGGCCCCCGGTCGAGGTCCCCCGGCGTGCGGGGGATGACCCGGGCGACGGCGTCGGCGGTCGCCCGGTCAGTGACGTGCGCCGTGCCCTTGAAGCTCCCTGCCTGGCAGATGCGCCGGTCGAACGTGACGTCTGCGAGGTCGAGGTCGACGATGTCGCGGTCGGTGACCAGGTCCGCGAACGTGAACCGCCACCGGCCGCTCATGAGGTCCACCAGGTCGCGTTGTCCGCAGACACCCACGACGGCTCATACAGCGCGAACGCCCGGATGAACCCGTCCGGCCGGGCCTCGACTCGCGTGCTGTTGTATGTGCCCGACTGCGTGGACGCGGTCGACCACCGGTACAACCGGTTCGGCTCGAATCCGGCTGGGAGCTGCCCGAGGTCCGTGCCAGTGATCGCACGCGACGTGGTGAACGTCCCCCTCATCTCGACGCGCCCGTCGGGGGTGCGGCGGACCTCGACGGGGCCCGTGATTCCGGTGGTCAGCTGGACTGAGGTCCACGGGCCGGGGAGCCGCTGGAAGATGGCGCCGAGCGCGTCGTAGAGGGGCTGCCCGGCGGCCGGGGTCCACCCGGTCGGCACCCGCATGTACAAGCCGTCGGTCGCGGCCACGTGCACGAGCGTCCCCTCACGCACGGCGGCGAGCCGGTTCCTCGACGCCATGTCCGGCACCGGGATCACCCCGCCGTGCGCGGCCGTGTAGGTGCGCCGGTCGGAGACCGCCGACGCCCACGGGATACCGCCGGTCCCGGCGCTCGCCCCGGCGGGGACGGTCACCGTGTGCAGGGGGAGGGCGGTCGCGTCCGTACCGGGGTCGATCACGCCGACCCGGACGGCGACCTCTCCGAGGGTGTCGTACACGTCGTCGCGCACGACCAGGCCGACGGTGTCGGCCCGGGGAGCGGACGCGTCTCCGTCGGGGAGCGTCACCTCCTCGGTGTCGGTGGACACGACCAGGTACGGCCCCTGGGTGGGGCTGCTGCCTCCGGGGATGACGGCGGCGAACGGGGCGATGGTCGCGGTCATGCCCGTGCCGGTGAGGGCGGCGGGGTTCCCGGCGCCGCCGAGCAGACCGGCCCGCCGGTCGAGGGCCCATCCGGAGTCGATCCCGCCGAGAAGGGCGCCGATCAGAAGCCGGTGGTCCTCCAGGCCGACGGTGCCGGATTCGAGCGCGAGAGCGCGCACAGACATAGGGGTTGTTCTCCTCTACAGGTAGGCGTCTCGCCAGCGGACGGACACCGTCGAGCCGGGGCCCGCCCACATGGGCCGGAACTGGATCGGCGACGGTCCGGGCGGCAGGGTCCACAGTTCGGCCGGGACGCTGGCGGGGGTGCGGGTGTACAGCCGGTCAGCGCTGCCGGACAGGAGCACGGTCCCGGCGTCGCAGTCGACGACGAGCGTCTCGGCGTCGGCCAGGGTGAGGGCGAACTCCAGCACGTACCCGGTCGCGGAGTTGCGCACGAGCGGCCGGTCGCACGGGCCCGTGATCGTGAGCACGGGGTGTGTACTGGTGTCGCCGGAGTTGGTCAAGGTCGCGGCGCCGCCCGTGATGGGAGCGCCGTAGTCGAGGGGGTAGCCGAGCGGGTAGTCGAGCCCGTCATCGGGCCTCACCGGCGCGCTGATCTCCCGGGCGTACTCGGCCGGGGAGTACCGGCGCGGGTCCGGCGCGGTCCACTGCACCGTGAACGGGATGATCCCCAACCTCGCGCCCTTCACCAGCGACATGATGCGCTGGGTCGGCCGCGCGAAGGAGACGAGTTCCTCGCCCCAGGTGTTCACGGTCAGGGGGCGAAGCGCGGCGCCGTCCGCTACCCGGGTCGCGGACCGCAGCCCCGACACCATGGCGGGGACGTCCCCCTGACGGCACGCCAGTTGACCGGCGAGGGTGACCACGCGGGGTTGGGCGAGATCGGTTCCGCCCCACGCCCCGTGACGGGACGGGCGGGCCACGTCCCCCGAGTCGAGGGGAGGGAGGTCCTCCCACCCGTCGAGCTGGGACCACCGCCACGGCGTACCGGCGCCGAGGGTGAGCCCGCCCCAGGACACCTGTCCCGGGGTGAGCCCCGCCATGCGCGCCCCGATCGGGGCGTCGTCGTCTGCCACGCCGTCACCCCCTTGCCGTCACGAGTCCGTAGAGCGCTTCACCGACGGCGGTCGGCGTCATCTGCTCCGTGGCCTCGAAGTGCTCGATGTGCACGGCAGGGCCCTGCCCGGACCCGATGCCGGATGCCCCGGCGGCGGCGCCGTCCCACCCCGGCGGGGTCGGAGGCACGGCCACCATGGCGGACAGGTCCCGATCCAGCGCGGCCTGTGCGGAAGCGATGCCGTCGGAGACGCCCGGCGGAATCCACCGGCCGATCTCGGAAGCGAAGACCTTCGACGGCGAGTTGATGCCGAGCGCTCCCTTGGCGGCGTCGAGCGCCCCCTTGGCGAGATCCTTCATCTTGGAGACCAGGCGCCCGGCGGCGCCGGTGACGCCCCGGATGATGCCTTGCACGATGTCGCTGCCCACGGTGCGGAAGCGCGCCACGATGCCCTTCACGGTCGACCACGCGCGGGTGATCATGGTCGTGACCGAGGACCGGATGGCGCCCCACGCGGCGGCGGTGGCGGCCTTGATGGCGTTCCACGCGCCGGTGACGGTGGCGCGGACGCGGCCGACCACGCTGGTCACGGTTGACCGGATGGTGTTCCACACGGCGGCGACCGCCGCCCGGATGGCGTTCCAGATGGCGGCGTTCAAGGCCTTGATGGTGTTCCACGCCCCGGTGATGAACGACCTCACCTTGCCGACGGCGCTGGTGACCGCGCCGACGATCCCGGCCCACTCGGCCGCGATACCGGCCCGGATGGTGTTCCACAAGGCGGCGGTGACGGCCTTGATGGTGTTCCACACGGCGGAGATGACCGCTTGCACGGCCGCGATATAGCCCGTGACGGCGCCGACGATCGCAGCCCACACGGCCGCGATCCCGGCCCGGATGGCGGCCCACGCGGCGGCGGTGGCGGCCTTGACCCACTCCCACGCGGCCGAGATGACCGCGACGATCTGATCCCAGTAGACGACGATCAGGGCGACCAGGCCGACCACGGCCGCGATGACCAGAGCGATCGGGCCGAGCCCGATCAGCCACGCGGCGGCCATCTTCCCGGCCGCGAGTAGGGCTTTGAGGCCCATCATCGTCCACGTGGCCGCGACCCTCAGGCCCGACGCCACAGCGGACGCGGCCATCTTCGCGCCCCCGGCGACCACGGACGCTGTGGTCACAGCCATCCGCGCGGCCAGACCCCCGGCGGTCGTGATGAGCCGCCGGAAAGCCGAGTCGGGCTTGCCGAGCTGCTTCCCGAGGAACCCCAGCGTCGAGCCGACACCTTTGACCACTCCGGTCAGCGCGCCGAGCTTGCTGATCAGCCCGCCGCCGACCATCGCGAACGCCAGGAACCCAGCGACCGCCGTCTGTGCCCCCGGGGGGAGCATCCCGAGCACGGCCACGACCGTGCCGAGCGCCCCCGTGAGCAGGGGCAGCAGCGCCAGCACGTTCTGTGCAGCCTGCCCGAGCGTGTCGAACAGGGTCGCCAGCCCCGCCTGACCCTCGGCGGACTGGGCCCACGTCGCGAACCGTGTGGTGAGCGACTCGACGGTGTCGAGCAGCCCGGCGCCGGACACCGACGCCGACCCGAAGACCCCGCCGAGCGCGGTCGTGAGGTCCCACGCGATCCGGCCGAGCTGAGCGAAGGTATCGCCCGCCCGCTCGACCATCCCCGAGAGCTTGGCGGCGCCCGCTTCGGTCGTGAGGAAAGCCGCGGCCGTCTCAATGCCGCCCGCTGCCCAGTCTGAGAACCGCTCTACCAGCGGCATTCCCAGCACCGCGAGGGACGCGAGCAGCTGGAGGAGCGGCCCGAGAGCCTGCCCCCAACGCTCGGTAACCCGGGTCGTGCCCGCGAACACCTGCGACAGGGTGCCGTTGAACACCCCCGACGACATGGTCGAGGTGGCCGACTTCGCGGCCGTGTTGAGCGCCCCGGCGACCCCGACCATCCCCGTTTCCAGGGTCGGTATGGACCCGGTCGCGAGACGGTCAATCTCGGACCCGAGCCCCTGGAACAGGCGTTCCTGGACCGCGTCACGGACGGGCCCGAACGCCTGCCGGAACCCGGCGAACGACCGCACGAACCCCTGCGCGGACGGGGCCAGACCTTCGAGTGCCTCCTCCAGTTCCTCGGCGTCGCCGCCAGTCGCCGCCATGGCGTCACCCATGCCGGACAACCCGACGGCCAGGACGCCGACGGCGGCCCCGGCGACCAGCAGCGCGGGCGGGAGCGCCAGCACCGCGCCGGACGCCGGACCCATGGCGGCCGTGAGCGCGACCGCCGACGTCGCCAGCGTCGTCAAGGCGGCGACCTTGCCGACACTGGCGAGCCCCCGCTCGGTGCGGCGTAGGGCCCGCTGTAGATGTGAGTCGTCGCCCCGCAGATACGCAACGAGTTCGCCCACTTGGAGAGCCACGGGGGATCACCCCCGATCAGCTCTCGCGCGCGCGTGCGCGCGCGGACTAGTAGGTGTGGGTCAGCCGAGGTAGCGGCCGGTCACGGCCGCGATGGCGGCCGGGCTGTCGGCGTCGACCGGGGTGTCCCGGTACGCGGCGGGCCACCGGGCGTGTTCGGAAAGGCCGGTCAAACGCCTCATGAAGTCGGGCCACGGCATGGCGTCGACCGCCTCGGGCGGTATGCGGTACTCCCGCTCGAAGTCGGAGAGCAGCAGCCCCCACCGCAGACTCAGCGCCTTGAAGAACCGCGCTTGCTGCGCTTCTGCGAGCGGGTCGCGGGCCGCCGCTGGGCCGCGACCTTCCGGGCTTTTCCCTCGGTGGCCCTGACCGCCTCGGCGGCCTCCTCGAAGGTCATCGAGTAGGGCGACCTGGTGTTAGCCATCCCCCACACCAAGAGAATCTGAAGTTCGTCGTCCCCGAGATCGTCCTTCCAGTCGTCGAGCGCGTCGTCGCCGTAGAGCATGGCGACCAGCTCGAAGAGCAGCTCTACCGCCTGCTCGGCGGTGGTGTCAGGAGACCCGAGCCGGTGCATACGCATCTCAAACCCGATGGGCAGCACCTCGGGGAGGGTCACCTCCTGACCGAGGATCACGGTCGTGACCACCTCGGCCGAGCGGGTGCGCGCCCGGCTCTCCCGGTAGTCGTCGAAGCTCCCGAACCCGTCGGGCGCCTCGGCGCTGTCGGCGTGGTCCTGGTCGAGGTCGTCGACCTGATCGTCGTACTCGGTCACGGGGCCACCGCCTCGACCTGCTCGGGACCGGTCCGGCGGATGCTGGCCTCGAAGCTGGTCATGTCGTTGTTGCCGCCGCCCCGGGAGCCGAGGGACACCCACGCGTCCCACACCCGCCACGACGTTTCGGTGACGTGCCGCCAGCGGACGCCGGTGACGCCGTCGTAGACCTTCAGCTTCGCCAGCTGCTCCACGCGGGCCTGTCCGGGCGCCTGCTCCCCGGCGACCATGTCGCGCAGACCCGTGATGGACAGAGACTCGCCGCGCTGCATGGGCAGGCTCTCCGCCTCACCGTCCGAGTTGAAGTCGGTGATGTCGACTTCCTCCTCACCCTCGCTGGGGTCGGACTCCCACTCGGTCACCCCCTCGATTTCGAGCCACGTCGGTGTGGCCTCCCCGTCGGAGACCTCGAAAATCCAGGACCGCGCTGCCACCTTGGGCATGGTCGATCCCTCCTTACTGTCGGTGCGCCGTCGGCGCGTCGATGATCACTCGGTAGTTCTGTACGTGTTCGTGGCGGCGCGACTGGTCGACGCCGATCGGGGTCGGGTCCGCCTGGAGGGCGACCGCGAGCACCACGTGAATCCCTCCGGGTAGCTCGACGGCGTCGAGGCCCTGGAGAGCG
This sequence comes from Nocardiopsis sp. iso_237, assembly GCF_056173345.1. Taxonomy (NCBI): domain Bacteria; kingdom Bacillati; phylum Actinomycetota; class Actinomycetes; order Streptosporangiales; family Nocardiopsidaceae; genus Nocardiopsis; species Nocardiopsis sp. iso_237. The sequence continues at coordinate 256,171 of NZ_CM149669.1, forward strand.
TCGTAGATGGCGGCGAGCCTGCCCCGGCTCACACGCGGGTCGCTGGTGCCCCGGGCGCGGATCTGCACCCGGTGTTCGTCGGCGCCCGCCTGCAAGGAGTCGGGTTCGGGTCCGGCCCCGTACCCGGTGAGGGCGACGACCTGTGTCGGGGAGTCGGGGAGGACGTCGACGGTGATCCCGACGTCGTCGGGCTGGTACAGGCCGTCGGGCCGGTAGACCAGGCCGAGGCCCCGCTCCTCCTCGGCCAGCCACGCGGCGAGTCCGTCGAGCAGGGACACGGTCACCCCCCGAGTTCCCGGCGGACCTCGGCCGCGACTAGGGCGACCATGGTGTCGTGCTCCTCGGTGAACGGCGTTTCGAGGTACTTCGCGGTGCGGCCGGGGTCGTGACGCCACGTGAGTTCCTCGTGCTGGCGGGCGGCGTACACGGTGTCGTAGGACACGGCGGCGGTCAGCGCGGCCGGATCGACGCTCGCCGTCCCGGACCGTTCGAGGGATCCCTCCTCGATGGGCGCCCGCTGGCGGGACTGCCCGAGGAGATGCTCGGCGGCCTTGCCGAGCCCGCGCGCCTCGGCCGCGTGGACCTTCCCCCCGACGCGGCCGGTGCTGATCTTCGTCTTCACGCGCACGCGCATCATGCGAGGGTCACCTCCGTGTGCTGCCAGCCGCCGAGCGACTGGTCGTCATGGCGGCGGGTGCTGATCACCCACGTGATGCGCCCGGTCGGCAGGGTCACCCGGGACCCGGGCGGGTAGTGGTCGGCGGTGGCCAGACGGCCGCGCACGGTCGCCTCGGACACCGTCTCGGCGCCGGTCTTGTCGCGGACTTGGCGGCGCTTCTCCTCGACTTGGGCGCGGAGCACCACGGGCGGCCCGTAGACATCTCCGTAGGCCCCGGCGCCGAGGTGAGGCTCGACGGTCACCCGGTGGCGTAGGAAGACGCCGGGGATGTCGGCCACGGGGTCACCCCCGCCCGGTCGGTAGGCCGGTGAGCCCGGCGGACTGGAGAGCGCGGACCGCACGCGGCCCGAACCCCGCCGAGGAACCCCCGGCGGCGCCGCCCGCCCGGGTGTAGGAGGCGCCCCCGAGGCTGGCGCTCGACCACTGCTGACCGGCGCCGGTGCGGTCCCCGACGTCGTCGAGGTACGTCGCCTGCGCACAGGTGGCGCGAGTGAGAGCCTCGACGACGCCCGGGTCGGTCGGCATCCCGGCCGCGTCCACCGCGTACCGGACCGACAAGAGCATCCGGTCGACGTCTTCGCTGGCGTCCGCGAGCAGCTGCTCGGCGTCCTCGGGCGGGGCACTCCCCCGCCCGAGGTAGGCGACCAGGTCCTCGACCGTGGCGTACCTGCGCACGGTCACCCGTCCCCGGTCTTCGTCGCCTTGGTGCGGGCGGTCTTCGCTGCCTCGGCGCGCGCGGTCCGCTGCTCCTCGACCGACGGCGACGGCCGGTCCGAGGCGGCGGGGGCGTAGGACTCGGAGACCTTCGCCCACGCGGGCGACTTCTCCAGCGTGGACAGGTCCCGGGACCGGTACGGGACGTGGCGGCGCTCGACGACCAGGCCGTCGACGACGCGCTCGAAAGTGGGCATGGTCGGGTTCTCCTACTCGGTTGCGAGGTAGCCAGCCGCCCGCAGAGACGCCAGCAAGGCGTTCACGGTGGCGGCGGGGTCGTCGGTGGCGTCGGGCACAGCCGCAGCGGCGGGAAGCCGCCCCGGGGCGAGTACGCCGCTGGTGATCTTCGACGCGGGCAGGTTCGGGACTCGGGCGGCGGCCAGGGTCCCGGCGGTGATGTCGGCCGCGTCGTGGGTGTGGGTGGCCGGGGCGGCGCCGACCGTCGGGGCGTCGAGGGCGACGTCGCCCGACTCGTCGGGGGTGACCCCGTTGACGGTGGACACCCCGCCCCCGCCCGCGCCGCTGGCGGTGGTGGGGAGCGGGGTCTCGGGGCCGACCTCGACCAGGTCGCCGCTGGCGTCCCGGTAGTGAAGGAACCCCATGGCTACGCGGCCACCTTGATGTTCCGGAAGACACTCGCCGCCTTGGTGGCCTTCAGCGCGACCGCCACGGGCCCGAGTTCGACCTCACCGCGCTTGACGGCGCCGCTGGTCGTGAAGTCCGGCGCCCACTGGCGGACGATGCTGCCTCCGGCGGTGGTGACGGCGTGGAACCCGTCGAGGCCGAACCTCACGGCGTAGAGGTCGCTGAGGCCGGTCGACGGGTCGCCGCCGACCGTCCGGTCGCTGATGCTGACCACGGGGTCGTTGGTGCCGCCCTTCGCGCCGAGGTCCCGGAAGGGGATGCCCGCGTAGGACTCGACGGTCCTTCCGAACGCGTCTTCGGACCGGCTGTAGTACCCGGCGGCGCGCGCCATCGACCGCAGACGGGCGATGGTGCGCTGGTTGCCCATGATCGCGCCGGGGGTGTCGTCGAGCAGGCTCAGCCACTCGTCGACGTCGTCGAGCGCCTGGCGGGCGTCGACGTCCGACGCGAAGCTCGACCAGTCGGTCACCTGGTCGGGCCGGTGCTCCGTGGAGGACCCGGTGAGCGCCTGGTCGAGACCGTCGAACCCGGTCACACTCTCGCCGGTGCCGGTCCGCTGGCCATTGATGACCTGGTCGGAGAAGAAAGCGCGGGTGGACTTGATGACCTGGGCCATCTGGAAGGCCACCTCAGCGGACGCGGCGGGGCCGAGGTTGCCGAGTACCCGGTCGACGGAGAAGCTACCGCCGAGCGGTGCCAGGTCGACGGACACCCGCGACCTGGTCGCCTTGGCGTCTTCGTACTCGGTGTTGTAGGGGCGGAAGCTCGCGGGCCGTTCGGTGGCCAGACGGGTGTACGTGTACGTGAGGGTCGCCCCGCCCCCGGCGGGGTTGACGGCGTCGTCGAAGGTCAGCGAGTCGAGCAGGAAGCTGGACTTCCGGAATTCGTCGATCACCATCAAGTCAATGTGATCGGTCGTGTTGAGCTTGGCCTCGGCCAGAGTCACGGGAGCCATGGGGCGTCCCTCCTATCGGGTGGTGCCGCTGTAGTGGGCGGCGAGAGCGTCGGACAGGGAAGCGGGGGTCTGGCCGACACCGGGCCTGCCGGTGCCGTCGGACCCGCCACGCGGGGAGGTGCCGCCCGGCTCCTGGCCGGTGGCGTAGTGCGGGTGATCGGTCAGGGCCGACTTGATGGCTTCACCGAGCCGCTTCGTGTAGCCGTCGGCGGACGGGTCGAGGCGGGCGACGCGGTCCATGAAGGACCGGGAGTCGGTGAGGCGGGTCGGGTCGGCGCCGTGCTGGGCGGCGGCGCGGAAGACGGACAGTTCGGTCTGTGCGGCGCGGAGACGGTCGGCGGTGTCGTCGTCGGCCGGGGCCTGCCCGGCGTCGGGGTCGGGCGGCTGTGGGGTGGGCTCCTGTCCCTGCCCCGGCTGGCCGTTTCCGTTCTTCTGCTTGAGTTCCGCGAGTTCCGCGCGAAGGTTCGCGACCAGGCGCGCGGCACGGTCGGCGTCCCACGGCTGACCGTCGGGCCCCAGAGGCGCCTGTTCCTGCTGCTCAGGGGCGTTTGTGGAAGGCCGCGGTTCCGTCTGGGGGGCGTTTTCGCCCTGGTCAGCGGGGGTTTGCGGGCCGCCGTGAGCGGGGTTGTCCATGCGGGTCGCCTCCTGGGCGGTTGGTGGGGCCCGGACGCCTGGTCGCGGGCATGGAGAAGGCCCCGGCGGTTGCCGAGGCCGAAAAACTTTGAGTGGTGAGTTGACAAGGTTTATGGGATCGCATACTTTGACTGCACGCCAGTCAAAGTTTCTAGGGAGACGACATGACCGCCATCACCCAGCCCGGACTGTTCGACGCCACCGAGTTCCTGCCGACCGAGGGCACCCTCCTCGGAGCCATCGCGGACGTCGAGGCCGAGCAGCGCGCCGAGATCGAGCGCGCCGCCGCCGAGGTCGCCGCCGAGGCGGACCGCGACGCGGTCGAGGAGGTCGTCGAGGCGCGCGAGTTCGCCGTGATCAACACCGGCCGGGGCGACATCCGCGTGCACGCCGCTGACTGCTCCGACCTCGACCGCGACCGCAAGCGCTACGGCACGACCCCGGTGGTCATCCGCTCGACCGACCGGCGCGGCATCGTGGCGGACTTCATGGGCGACTTCGTGGACGAGGGATACGCCCCCGAGGAGCTTGACGGGGACTTCGTGTGGGTCGCCTGCTGCGGTGACCTCCCCTGGGAGGCCGACGCCGACCAGGCCGAGCAGGAGACCGAGGAGCCGGTCGAGGAGATCGACCTCGGAGCGCTCCGGATGTCCCCGCGCGTCCGCGAGCTGGTCCTCGACGGTGGCGCCGGGTCCTGGCACTACCAGACCCGTAAGGGCGCCCTAGACCGTGGTCTGACCATCGACATCAAGGACACCACGCTCACCACGTTCGGTGAGCGGGTGCGTGCCGCCCTGCTGGCTGGCTGACCAACCCCTACGCCCCGGGCACCCGCCCGGGGCGCCCCCTCATGTCTGGAGACGAGAGAATGACGACCATGGCGACCGCAGACCTCTACAAGGGCACCCCGTACTACGTTGGCACGGCCGGTGTCGCGCAGCACCTCGGCGTGAAGACCGCGACCATTACGACCTGGCTCAAGCGCTACCGGCCCGGCTCCGCGCATCCGGTTCCCATGCCCGACGTGATCATCGGTGACGTCCTCGGCTGGGCCGAGTCACGGCTCCCCGAGTGGGACCGTTGGCGGACCGGGATGCCCGGACAGGGCACCGGCGGCGGACGGCCACGCAAGACCGCCGAGCAGGAGTTTGCCGACCGGATGCTCGACGCCGTGCGCGACTTCGAGCGCGCACAGGATGGCGAAGACCGGCCCGCGCCGGGGACGGTCTCCACAAGCCCAGTCCCCAAGCTCTCGCCCCGCACCTGGGACCTGCTCGACGACGCGGGCAGCGGCACCGTGAGGGGCAAAGCCCGGACCAAGGACGCGGCGGAGCGTGCGGGCCTCATCGAGCACACGCCCAGTGGTAAGTACCGGGTGACAGACCTCGGGTGGGCTCACCTGGCCCGACGTACCGGTGCTGAGGCGCGCGCGGTCACCGGTCTCACCCCGGGCACGCTGGTCGAGTGGACCGACCGGGCCGGGACGCACAGGGGGCCCGTGCGGTCCCTGCACATGTGGGTGGTGACTCCCGACACGGCTCACATCCGGTCGCAGCGCGCCCGGTTCCCCATGCTGGTCGTGGACTCGGAGTCCGGGACGCGCGTCGTCGACGTCGAGTCGGTGAGCCTGCCCGAGTAGGTCAGGCGACCGCGTCGTCGGGTACAGGGGGAGCGTCCGGCACGGCCGGGGGCTCCCCCTCGACGTGTACCGGGTGCGGGATCAATGACACGGCGTTGAGGAACACCGCCACGGGGTCGGGCCCCGGCCCGGCGGGTTCGTACACCGGGCCGGTCGGGGTGAGCAGCGCCGGGCCGGTCAGTAGGAGACCGACCTCCCGGGCGGTGACCGGGTCAGCCGACCAGGTCGACCCGTCCCACGTCACCCACCGGTCAGCGCCACGCGCGCGCACAGTCCACTCAGCCACGGTCACGCCTCCTCGGTGTCGTAGGTGATGGGGGTCGGGGTCACGGACCGGTACCCGGCCATCCAGAGCCCGAACAGGGCCCGTTCACGCGGGTCCCCGTCGGGGTCGGGGGAGTGGGGGCACGACCCCCGGGGCAGACCGGCGCGGGCGGCGGTCTGCCCCGCCTGCTTGGCACGCATCATGTCGACTGCGATCCCCACAGCGGCTACCTCCTCACCTGTTGTAGTCCCGCCCGGCGTCCCCGGTGCGGCGGCCCTGCTCGATGGACTCGACGAACTCCGCGAACGTGAGTCTCCCGTTCGCGTCCCACCAGCGTTTCAGTTCCTCGGACGCCCACCGCTCCGCGCGGGCACGCGGCCCCGAGAACAAGGTCGCGGGGTCTACACCGCGCGCCTGTGCCTCGGATGTGAGCAGGTACCCACGGGTCGCCTGCTCGGCCGCCACGACCTGCCGCTCGACGTAGTCCCGGTACTGCTCCCGCGCGATGGTGCGGAAGTCCCGCCGGTCGTCGGCGCCGACGCGGTGCGTGCGAGTGTACTCCTGCCGTCTGACGGCTTCCAGGGTGATCCCGAGGACCTCGGCGGCTGCGGACTCCCAGTCGTATCCCCCCTCCTCGACAAGCCGTGCGATCTCGGCGTACTGGGCTTCTTCCCGCTCCTGGCGGCGTAGGCGAGCAGCCTCACGGCGACGCCCGGCCGCCTCCTCACGGGCCCGCTCAGCGTCGGCCCGCCGTTCGATCTCGGCTTCCAGGCGCTCGGCCTGGTCGACGTCGTCGAGGGCGAAAGCGCGGGCGAGCCGTTCCGCGAGTTGGTCGTCGGACAGGGACTCGACGGGCGGGTCGAGCAGCTCGACGGGCTCCCGACGCTGGAGAGTGACCAGCGCGCCGAGGACGAACGCGCGGCCGTCACGGTTGGTGTACTTGCGGTGGCCGCGCCCCCACACGTCCTGTACAGCGGTCTGGAACAGCTCCCACGGCATCCGGGCAGGGTCCGCGCTGCCCTCTGAGTAGGACTTCCCGGTGTAGGGGTTGGCCCACTCGTCGGGGTAAGACACTTCGCGTTCGTTGTAGTGCCCGTACCCGGGGATGTCCTTGATCCGGCGCAGCTCTTCCAGGTCGCCGCTGTCCGTGGTGGACCGGCGGCGGGTGAGAGCGAACTCAAGGAAGGTCAGACCGGGTACGTGCTGCTCCATTCGGTGGCCCTGCTCGTGCAAGGTCGTCTCGTGTGAGCCGGACTGGAACGTGCCCACGTAGGCGCTACGGCGGTCGTTGAACGCCATCCGGTCGGCCCGGTCACCGGCACCCTGTAAGTAGTACGCCCGGTCGTCGTGGACGACGTCGAGCGGTCCGCCCGCGTCCGCCATCTTGAGCCACTCGGTGGGGTAGTAGCGTTCGGCCGTTCGGAGTTGCTCCTTCCAGTTTGCGGGCGCGGCCTCGGCTACGGTCCCGATCCGTTGGCGGTGTCCGCCGAGGTCGACGACTGACGCCACCACGTCGCGGGTGATCTCCGATTCCCGGCGTACCACGGCCTGGTGGGCATCCCAGTACGCCTGTCGGTTCTCCTCGGTTTCGCCCTCGGCGTCGATGACGCGCCGTGCCTCGGCGCGGACCTTGACCGCGTCGGCGTGCTCGGTGTCGGCCTCGATGATCCGGTCGGCGTCCGTGAGTATGTGCTCTCCGACGTCGAGCACGTCGTCGAGGTGGGCGTACAGCTCCTCGGTCGGCATCCTCTTGCCGTTGGTGTCGGTCGGGTAGGTCGTGCGGGTTCGGATGTCGAAAAGCTCGGCGTCGGTGTGGCCGGGGTCAACTTCGGTCTCCCCACGGCCGTGGGCGTTTCGGGCGTTGATCCACCGGTCGAGCGAGGCCTTCGCACGTCGGAGCGATCCCTTTTTACCGGAGAGCCGTTCCTCGCGGATCTGGGCTCGGCGGGCGTGCGGGGTGCGCTTGCGCCTGAACTCCTCTTCGATCTCGTCATCCAGCACGGCGAATTCGTACAGGGCGCGCTGATGCGCGGCCAGCCGTGACGCGATGAGGTCGTCGATCAGCCGGTATTCCTCGGTGGGCAGGGTGCCCGCCCACTCCTCGGTGGTGGTGGGGAGCGTCTCGTACACGCGGTTGATCCGCTGGCGGGTGTCGTCGGACGCCACCAGGCGGCGCGCGCGTTCGGCCTCCTCGGCTGCTCGGCGTGCCTCCTCGGCGGCCTCGGCCGCGCGCCGCTCCGCTTCCTGCCGTTCCCGCTCGGCGTCGGCGGCGGCCTGGTCGAAGTTGAGCTGACCCTCGACCTGGTCGTCGCGGCCGTCGTCGGCCTGGTCGTCGTCGTAGCGGCGGCGGACCTGCTCGACGGTCCCGTCGACGGTGGCCTGTGTGTCGGGTCCGATCGGTCCGATGGCGTCATCCTCGCGGGACTCGGGCGGCTGGGAGCCTGCCCCGGCCTGCTCCCGGTAGCGAAGTCGTTTGAGGTAGCGGTGTTCGTCGAGATGGGCGCGTAGAGCGGCCTGCCGGTCACGAACCCGCCGGTCAGCGGCCCGCCGAAGCTCCGGAGACCAAGCCGCGGTGACCCGGTCGAGCTTCGCCTCACGGATGCGCCGCTCCATGTGGCGCTGTTTCATGCGGGCTTCGTACTGCTCGGGCTCGGGTGCGGGAGTGGGGATGCGGGTGACGCCCGGCAGGTACGCCGACATGCTGTGCCGACAGTTGGGGTGCCACATCCCGGCGGCGCGGGCGGCGGCCACGGTCCCGGCCACGTCCACCGTGACCATGACGCCGTCACGGATGGCGTGCTGCACCTGCACCGGCCCGGCCGGGCCCGACACCCTGTGGAGTACACGGCCCTCCCACGGGCGGCACAGCCCGCATTCCTGGGCGTGGGCGCTGATGTATACCAGGTCGACGCCGAGGGCGGAGAGCCGGTCGTCCTGGCCCTGCACAGCCGCGCGGGTTGAGGCGGTGCGCATGGCCATCTCGGCATAGGAGTGGAGCCGCCACCGGCGCCCGGCACGGTCGGTGAACCCGGTGATCCCCTGGCGCACCAACCCCGACCACACGGCTTGGGTGGCCTGTCGGCGGGTCTGCCCGGCCGCGAGCATCCGGGCGGTACCACCGGCCACAGCCGACCGGTACGCGTCGAGGCTGTCGCGGAGGATGTTCGCGGCGACGGCGCCCACGTCCCGCACAAGGGCCGTCGCCAGCGCCTCGATGGCGCCGGACTGGGGCACCTCGACGCGGGCGGCCTCGGCGCGGTCCCCGATCCCCGACGCCGCGAACCACGTCTGTGGGATGTCAGAGAGGGCGGCCCGGTCCCCGGCCTGCCACGCGGCGGCCAGGCCCTCACGGATCGCTCGCGCCCCCCGGACGATGGTCCCGGCCTGGATCGCCTCGACGGCGCGGCGGAGCTCTCCGATGGCGTCGAGGCGGGCCTCCCCGGCGGACGCCGTCGGCGCCCCCGGGTGGCGGATGACGTGCCGGGTGATCTGCTCGACGAGAGCGACCTCGGCCTCACGGTAGATCGCTCCTACGGCGGCGACGATGTCCTCGATGTCGTCGGGGTCCACACCGGGCACGGTGAGCACCCCCTCGACCTACTCGGCGTCGGCGCCGTCCTGGTCGTCGAGCTGGTTGCCCGCGTAGCCCTCGGCGGCGGACATCCACGGGTCGGCGTCGGTGGTGCGGTCCGACCTGATCCGGTCGACTTCCTCGGAGACCTCGGCCTCTTCCCACTCCGGATGCTGCCGCTTGACCTTCAGCCACGTGCTGATAGCCCCGGCGGCGTCGAGCAGCTGGAGGGTGCGGGCCTGCGCTTCGGGGTCGTCCGCGACCGCCGGTGCGATCTCCACAGCGGGCATCACCGCTTCAACCCCGGATTGGAAGACGACGGCGTCAAGGGCGAGCATGGCTTGCAGGATGCGGCGCAGGGCCGGTTTCCAGTACATCCACTTGCGGCCCCGGGTGGTCATCGACCGGCGCTCCCGGGCGGCAACCTCGGTCGCGGTGACGGCGGTGTCGCCGTCGTGCCCGAAGGTCTGCGGGCTGTACCCGCACGAGTGGACGGCCTGCCGGGTGAAGGACTCCAGCGACGACCGGTGTTCCTCGACCCGGATGTCGAACTGGGCCATCGTGAGTCCGCCGTCGGAGACACCGGGCGGCATGTTGAGCCGCTGGAAAATCTCGGTGGACGCGTTGAACTCGGACCCTTGCCCGGGGCCGAGGTCGGTGAGGTACTCGGGTGGGACGAACACGCGGGCGGCGGCGAGACGGATGTCGCGGAGCCACGACGTCATGGTGCGGTCTGCGGCGTCGAACAGCCCGTACACGGGGGCGGCGAAGTCACTTCTGCCGTGCGCGCCGCGCAACCGGCGGTGTGGGCGGATGTTGGGAATGTGGGTCGCGGTCAGGTACGGGATGCGGGTCGGCTGGAGTCCGGTCCCGCCGGTGAGCGCGTCGAGGTATGCGGCGTCGTCGTGCTCGGAGAACGGCACCCGGGCGCCGAGGTTGTGCGGGGTGCCCCGGTAGAGCCCGTACTCGATCAGCCCGGCCCCGGCCTCCACGGCGTGCCGCTCCAGCAGCCGCAGCACGGACGCGCCGGTGTCCTCCAACTCCCGCCAGAACGTGACTTCGACCAACCGGCCGTGCCGGAACGTCGGGACCGCGCAGTCACCAGCGCGGGGAACCAGGATCGGCCGGGACACCAGGTCGGCATCCCACGCCAGGGACAGGTACCCGTCCCCGAGCGCGGCGGCCAACTCGGCGGCCTCCAACAGGCGCATGTGAACGCCGCCGTCCTCGACCAGTTCGTCAAGGCGGTCCTGTGTGCGGGTGAGGGTCGAGCGGGTGCCAGTCGCGGCGCCGGGGTCGGCCTCGACGGTGACCCGGGGCGCCTCAGCGAACAGCAGGTCTGCCGAGGTGCCCGCGATATCCCCGGCGAGCGGGACGTGCACGCGCCGCTCATGTTCGTCGAGGGACCGACCCTCGGACCACAGCCGAGACGCGACCGAGGGACGGTCATGCTCCCGGGTGGCGCGGGTGCCGTAGTAGTCCGCGAGCCGGGCCGTGTCGCCCTCGTACCAGACGTCGGCCTCGACCATCCCGTCGTACACGGCGGCGAGCTGGGGCGGCGGCCACGGGCTGTCAGGGGCGGGGAGCGGCATCACTCACCCCCTGACGGTCTGGCGGGCGTGCCGCGCGAGGATGCGGGCCCGGTCAGCGGACCGTGCGTCGGCGTCGGCCCGGTCAGCGGACCGTGCGTCGGCGTCGGCCTGGCGGTTGAGCCGGTCGGCGTGCCGGGAGGCCCGGTCGGGACAGGTGTGCACCCCGTAGTACACGGCGCGGGTGGCGTGCGACTCGGTGACGTCGTACACCACCGGGGCGTGGGGTCGGATGTGGGCTGGAAGGGTGCGTTCCCGGACGACGTAGGCGGCGGACACGGCGGTCTCCTAGCTGGGGTCGAGGATGGGTTGGCGGAGTACGGCACGCCACTGCCACGCCGAGGAGTGCAGGGCGTACCGGAGCGCGTCGGCGCTGTGGTCGTCGGCCTTGATGGGGCGGTCCTCGCCGCGCTCGGTCCACGCCGGGTCCCACGAGTAGCCGGGGAGTTCAGCGAGCAGGCCGGTACAGGAGCGGTGGACGCGTAGGCGGTCCTGGCCGAGGAGGCTGGACACGGTGCGGATGCCGTCCAAGACGGAGTTGTCGGCGGGCGTCACGCTGGCGACCTTGTCCGACCAGAGCTGAGTCATGAAGCTGGCGGCGGACGGGTCGACGTAGAGCCGTTCGGGGCGGACCCCTCGGGCGGGTGCGTGGTCGGCGCCGGTGATCTCGTGTGGTCGGGGGACCCGGGCGAGCCACGCGCGCAGCTCGGCGGAGTACTGGGCGTCGGTCAGCTGCTTGCGGGCGTGCTTGGAGTCGTGCCGGTACTCGGCGGTGACGTACAGGCGCCGGTCCGCACCCACGCCGACCAGTAGGGCGGCGAACGGGTTGACTGTGCCGTAGTCGACGCCTAGGGCGAGCCATCGGTCGATCGGGGGGAGCGCGTCCACGACGTGGTGGTCGTCGTCGAACATCTCGTACACGGCGCCCTCTGCGAGGCACCAGTGACCGAGGACGAACCGCCTGAACCAGAGGCCGACGTATTGGGCTTTGAGCCGGTCCGCGAACCCCTCGGGCAACCCGGGGTTGTCGTCGAGGGTCATGTGCCAGTGGCGGAGACCGATCTCGGAGCCGCGCAACAGGTAGTCGCGGCGCAACCAGTGGCGGGGGCCGTCGGGGTTGGTGGTGGCCAGTAGCCGGGCGCCCTTGACCCGCAACCGGGACAGGAGCATGGTCCAAAACGACTCTGGGACCAACGTCGCCTCGTCCACGTAGGCCAACGCCACCGTGGCGCCTCGGATGCGGCCCTCGGCGCGGGTGTCGGACGCGCCGACCAGGTGGACGGTCCGGCCGAGGATGACGGCCGTCGTGCTGCCCGTGGTGTGGTGCACATGCTTGGCGACCGGCCCGAACAGTTCCGGGCTCTGCAGCACGTCGATGAGGTTGCGCTCGATGGTCTGGAGTGTTCTGCCCGTGATGATGATCAGGCCGGTACGGGGGGCGCGAACCACCAGGAGCAGGAACGCGAGCAAGCTTGCGATGGTCTTCCCCGAGGCGACCGCCCCGGACCACACCGCAATCTGTGGGGTCGTCAGAGCGCCGGTGATGGACTCCAGCTGGATCGGGGACATGACCCCGGCGACCCGGTCGAGGATGCTCACGGACCACCCCCGGGACGGCGCCCCGGCGGGCGTCTCTGGCTTCCGATAACCGTGAGTTCTGGGAAGTCAGGGCGTGTCGTCGGCGGCCTGGTCGGCGTCGGCGGTGCCGGTCGCGGTGAGGAGCGCGTCGCCTAGGCGGCCGAGCATGGACGCCACGTCGGCGGCGCCGTCGGCCTGGTCGTGCTTCTCCAACTCCAGGTGGTCTTTCAGCGCCTGGTGTACGGCTGACAGGATCGTGCGCTGTTCGGACACCGGGGGTTGGGGCAACCGCACCTGTGACCAGACGTTGTCCTTGCCGCCGAACTGGCCGTGAGTGAACGGGGACCACAGCTGGTCGCGGAGCCGCTCGGCGTCGGACAGGAGATCAGCGGACAAGGCGGCCCGTCGGGCGGAGAGATCGGCGCGCGCGGCGGCGGTGTCAGCGACACGCGCCTCGGTCGCGGCCTTGGTCTCCGCCCGGTCGAACGTCTTGCCCGCCGACCGGATGATCCCCGAGACGGTAGAGCCCGAGAGCCCCACTTCCTTCGCGATGGCGTTCCGGGAGCGCCCGGCGGCGTGGAGTTCGCGCACGCGTGCGCGGGTGGCGTCGTCGACCGGTCGACCGCGACCTCGGCGGGGTGTCTCAGCCACACGTGCACACCCCCTGGACATGGGAAAGGGCCCTTGACCGGGGTGGAAGCGGACGGCCGGTCAAGGGCCCTAGGTACAGGTGTGGTGCTGCAAATGATGATGACACGGCCGACCAGTCGAATAGCGGTCGACTGGTCGACCGTGTGTCACTTCTCGGGGCGCTGCTGCAATCCGCGGTGGTCCCTGGGGCGCTTCTGGAGGGACTCGACCAGCCCGTACACGCCGAACGCGGTGAGGAGCGCGCACGGGATGGCGGCGGCGACCCACCAGCCCCCGGCGGACCATGCGGTGTAGGTGAGGAACCCGAACAGGGCGGTCAGGACGGTGCCGATGGTGGCCCCGGCGGGGTCGCGGCGCGGTGTGGTGTCAGTGGTCATGCGGTGGTCTTCTTCTTTCGGGTGTTCTTGTCCAGGACCAGGCGGACGGTGGCGACCTGGGCGGGGGGAACGATGACGTGCGATCCCTCGGCGGTCTCGATGCGGAGGGGGTCGATGATGGCGGGGCGGAGGCCCTCGGCGGCCTCCTCGGCGGCCTCGGGGGGCAGGGTGGCCCATGCCCCGGCATGGATGGCTCCGGTGGTGGTGTGGATTTCGATTCTGTAGCGCTGCGCCATGGTGTCGGGTCCCTTCGGGGTGGTGGTGGGCTTTCGTCGGAGTAGGGCGCGGAGGTCTCCGAGGCGGAATTGTGGGCGGGGTCGGGCGGGGCCGAGGAGGGGCGCCTCGGTGGTGGTCGACCGGGTGGTCGCCCGGGGTGGTGCCCATGACGCGCGCTCGACCAGGCCCCGGCGGTGCCACTGGGTGATCAGGTTCCGGGTGATGGGTTCCCCGAGGTCGGTCATGATGCGGGCGGCGTCGGCGGCGGTGTGGTGGGTGTCGTCGAGGCGGTCGAGGTGGTCGGCGCGGCCCTGGGTGACGTCGACCAGGCCGTCACAGCCGGGGGCACGGCACCGGCCGGTGGCGGCCCCCTGGCGGGTGTACACGGGCGCTGCACAGGTGGGGCAGGCCCCGGCGAGGATGGTGGGGGTGGGGAGGTCGACCGCCTGCTCGGCGGCGCGGGTGATGGCGGACAGTTCGTCGAGGAGCTGACCGGCGAACGGCTGGCGCCGGATATGGGGGAGGTTAGCGGCGAGCCACTGGGCGAGCGCGGTCGGGTGGGCGGCCGGGCGGCGGGTGCCGAGCACCGCCCCACAGGAGCCGTGACGGGGGAGCGGGTCACCGGCACACCCGTGGCAGACCGGTCCGGAGACGCGGGCGGGCGGCATGGAGGAGGCGACGGCGCGCACCCACTCCGCGAACGTGTCGACCAGGGCGACGGCCAGGTTCCCGGCGTCGGGGTCGACCAGCATCGGGTAGGAGTCGCTCGGCCGTCCGATGGTGTCGCTCGCGCGGGTGAGCCGGGTCTGGCGGAGCGTCGCCCGGCGCAGCTCCGCGCCGAGGGCAAGCTCGACGACGTGGCGGAGCATGGCGCGCAGACGGCCCGTGCAGAAGTCGCACAGCCGTGTGCTGGTGACCTCGACGCATCCCTCGGTGGTGCAGTTCCCCATGTGGCCCCCTCTGTGTCGACGAATGGTCCCAGCCGGGGGCACACGAAAAGGCGCCCACGACATGACGGTGTGTCGTGGGCGCCGTGATCTCGGCTACTCGGGGGCTAGCTCATTCCAGTCGTAGTGCGCGGGGATCTTCGCGGGGTCCTCATCAAGGAGCACCCCGTATCCGCCGAAGCGGTGCACGTAGGTGATGACTCCGAGGCTCCCGGGCGGCATCCCGTAGTCGCCGGTCCACGCGGGCGGGGCGTCGGCGGTGGTACGGACCCGGTCCCCGATTTGGAACCGGCCGTCGGTCTGCTTGGTGACGATGGAGCGGCGGCCGTCGGAGACGATGTCGATGACCTCGACGTCGTGGTCTTCGGTGTCGGCGGCGACCATCGGGGGAGTGGGGTCGGTCATGGCGGGCCTTTCAGGTGTCGAGTTCGGCGCGGGCAGCGTCGAGGCGGGCGGGGTGGTAGCCGGTGGCCAGGTCCCGGCGGGTGCCGGTGATCCGGCAGGGTCGGCCGGTGTCGGTCCGGCAGTCGGGGAGCGGGCAGGGGACGGACAGGGCGGCGCGGCGGCGGGCGTAGTCGGGGCCCCGGGCGGCGACGTAGGCGGCCGGGGGCTGGGTTCCCCGTCGGGTGTCACCGGCGGCCAGGGCGCGGGGGACGGCGCGGCCGTCTGCGATCTGGCGGAGCATCTGGCGGAGCTGGGCGGAGTAGTCGCGGGCGTCGGGGTCGGCGGGCGGGAGCGCCAACCCCGAGTTCCTGAGCCGGTCGGCGCGCACCCGGCGCACGATGGCGCGCAGGTGCCCCGGGCGGAGCCACTCCGTGGATTCGCTGTAGTGGGTGACGACGGCGTCGAGGGTGTCGGCGGGGTCGAGGTCGCCCAGTGCGGCGAGCCACGCCTCTACGACGATCGGGTCCGGCTTGCGGTTGTCGTAGGCGGCGGCTCGGGCGAGCACACGCCGGATGTCGGCCTCGGTCATGCGTGCCACGTGGACGCCTCCTGTGCGGCGGGTAGGGCGAGCTGTGCGGGGTCTGGGTCGGGGTGGGTGCCGACGGTGAGCCAGCCCTCGACGCGGTCGCTGGTGGCGCTCTGGTGGCCGCTGGAGCCCCGGCGGGAACCGGGTGACCCGGTGGCGGCGCGGCGCATCCAGTTCCGCCACGTGGCTACCCAGTCCGTCTTGCGGCCTCGGGCGCCGGGCATCCCGCGCCAGTAGTCGACGAAAGCCTCGTGATCGGCCCACGACGCGGCCGGGGCCTTCTCAGCAGCCCACTGCTTCATGGCGTCGGTGACCTCGAAGTCCTCAGGAAGGCGCGTCCCTCGCGGCTCGGCCTTCTTCCGCTTCGTGGGTGCGGGGTCGGTGATCGGGTCGGTGAGGGTCGCGGGGAGCGTTTCCTCGGAGCCCGTCGACGACGCGTGAGCGTCGCTCTCCCCCACACCCCCTACAGACGTAGAGGTGACTGCCCCGGGTCGGGTCGGGTCGGGACGGGTCGGGGGATTCGGGGGCGATTCGGGTAGGGCATCGGGTACCCGATCGGGTGCGTCTTCGGGAAAGCGCTGGTCACCATGTGCGTCAGGGGTGGACCCGATGGTTTCGGCGGTGGTGACCCGATCGGACCCGATCGACGCACCTCCCCCCGCGCGGCCGTGTCCGGCGTCGGGTCGGCGTCGGGGCGATTCACTCCCCCGATCCCTGCCCCGATCGGGAGAGCGATCGGGTGCCCGATCGGGTGTCTGATCGGTGGGGCGATCCGTGATGTATGGGTCGGTGCACCAGGCACAGGACGGGTCGACCTTCCCGCGCGCGATGTGCCACCGCCTGTGGTTGCCGAGCTTCCCGGCCGTCCCCTGCTTTTCCCGGGCCGCACGCGCTTCCTGCGCGCTGGGGTTGTAGTCGTTCCAGTCGTGGAACTGGTAGCCGCCTGCGTCGCCGCCCTCCCACAGCCCGGCGACGACCAGCTCGTCAGCGAGCGCCTCGGCGCCGGGCATCAACCGTGCGAGAGCGTGCCGGGGAACGGCGCCGCCGGTACCGGTCGCGGCCGACCAGGACCCGGCCACCACCCACAGGCCGAGCGCGGCCGGGGAGGCAGCGAACACCTTGGGGTGCGAGTAGAACCCGTCATCAATGCGGAACCACACGTGCGTCCCTCCTTCCTTGTGCGGGCCCCGGGGAGTCGCGAGCGGCGACCCCCCGGGGTGGGACTACTGGTCGTCGGCGGGGGAGTCGGGCCCCGGCGGCGTCTCCTCGTCGGCGGGCGGGTCGGTCTGGTCGTCGATGTGCTCGGACAGGTGGCCGAGGAGCCGGTCGAGGGCGGCCCGGATGTGGGGAGGCTGGTCGGTCATCAGGTGTCCTGGTCGTCGTCGTGTGCAATGGGGTCGGGCCACTCGGTGACCCACGCGAGAAGGTCGGGCAGCGGGGTGTCGTCGGGGATGGCGGCGGCGAGCACCACCGCGAGCGCGTACAGCTGGGGCTGGGGAGTCTCGCCGTCGGTGCGGCCGTACAGCAGCCGGTGAACCTCGGCCAGGTCCCGACGCCGTACTGCCCCGGCGAGAGCGAGAGCGGCGGGGAGGGCGGCCTCGACCAGGTCGGCGGCGCTCACGCGGCCCCTTGGTTGAGGGGGACACGGAGTGCGGCCCGGCCGAGGAGCCGTGTCCGCTGGTACCAGGTGAGCCCCGCCCAGATGCCGTCCGGGTGGGTGGCGGACCCGAGCGCGTCGAGGAGGCAGTCGCGGCGGGCAGGGCAGCGGTCGCACGTGGCGAGTACGTCGTCGGACGCGGGCCCGGCCCCGGCGGGGAACCAGTCGTCAGGCGACCAGTCGGGCGGGAGGTTGCGGCACGCGGCGGACTCTTGCCAGCCGGGCGCTGGGATCGAGGCGGCGCCGGTGAGCACCTCCTCGGCCACGCCCAGGGCCCACCGGTCACGGGCCTCGGAGACTCGTTTCCGAACCCCGGCGCCGGTCGTCAACGGCGGGTGCCCCTGCTTCGCCTCGGGCGGCCCCGAGCGGGGGAAGCCCGCGCGGCGCCACCGGTTCCAGCAAGTGCGCACGTAACCGGTCGTACTGTTCTGGCGTCTGCCGACCCGACCGCACCCGCACGAGCAGGAGACGACCGGCCGGTCGTCCTCCTTCTTCTTCTTCTTCGCCATGTGGTCACGTCCTTCCAGTGGCCCGGCCGCACACCGCCTGGTGTGCGGCCGGGGAGAGATCAGGGGCGGGGAGCCGTGTCGGCGTGGATCAGGCCGCGTAGGTCCCCGATCCGCTCGGCGGCGTCGGAGAGCAGCGCGTCGAGTTCGCCTAGGTCGGTGGGGCGGCCGGTGCGGCGGGCGGTGTCGAGGCGGGCGGCGGCGTCGAGGTCGGCGCGGATGGCGGCGAGCGTCTCGGCGGTCACTGCGCGCCCCCCGTGGGGGCCGGGGCGGCGCCGAGGGCGGCGAACACCCCACCCATTCCGGCCAGGTCCCCGGCCTGCCATGCGGCGAGCACTTCCTCGCGTGCCGAGTCGCTGGGCGTGTAGGAGAACGCGCCGGTCGACGGGGGTGTCTCGACCGACGCGACCGTCACGAGTTCCCCCGTGGCGGGGTTCACCAACTGCCCGTCGGCGGTGAGCCGCTTCCGGAGCGTGGTCCGGTAGGCGTCCCGGACCTCGGTCCGCACCATGTGCGGCCGGTGCTGGAGAACCCAGAGAACCAACTCCGGGTCGGCCAGAACATCCGGGTCGACCCGGTCGACCAGTTCCGTCGGCGCGGTCTCCTGCACGAACTCGACCAGCTTGGGCCCGTCCCACTTGATGACGGGTGAGGGGTCCTTGATGCTGATGCGCCCCACCTCGGCGCCCGTCGGCAACTGGGCTTGCATCGACTTGATGCCCCGGGCGCGCTGCTCCTTGAACGTGGCCTCGGCGTCGGCGCGGGCTTCGGCGGTCGCGGCCCTCACCTCATCTCCGAGCACGCGCATCACGGCGACGGCGGCACCCGGGGTGATCTCCTGCTCAGTCACTTCGACTCCCCCTGGTAGTCGGCGGCGATACGGGCGGCACGGGCACGGAGCGCGGCGAGCTGGTCGTCGCGACCACCCGGGGGAACCACCGACGGCGGCGGGGTCGGGTCCGGGGCGGGCGGCGTCGGGGCGGTCAGGTCCCAGCCGGGCGGCTCCTCGGGCGGGACCGTCGGCGGCACCGTCGGCTCGGCCGGTGGCGGCGCGGGGGTCT
The DNA here is from genome assembly GCF_056173345.1 of Nocardiopsis sp. iso_237. Taxonomy (NCBI): domain Bacteria; kingdom Bacillati; phylum Actinomycetota; class Actinomycetes; order Streptosporangiales; family Nocardiopsidaceae; genus Nocardiopsis; species Nocardiopsis sp. iso_237. Next base: position 274,824 of record NZ_CM149669.1, read on the forward strand.
CCTCGGCGGCCTGGGCGCGCTCGGCGTCGAGCACGGCGGCGCGCGCCTGTACGGCGGCCCGGCACTGGTCGGCGGTGGCCTGGTCGATCCGCCCCGCCTCCTGCGCTTCGGGGATGGCGGACCACACGACGGCCAGGTCATCGCGGGACCGGGCGTCGGCGGTGCGCTGCTGAGCTTCGGCTACCCATGCGGCGTCGACCCGAGGCCGGGCCGGGGCCGACCGGTTCGGCATGGCGCCTTGGGCGTCGTCGTCCTCCCCGTCGGGATGTACGCCGGTCACGGCGAGCAGGCAGTACCGGCGGGCGTAGGTGATGGCGGACCCGACCGCCTGAGCGGTCCCCCCGGCGGGGAGCGGGTACACACCCTCCTCGCGCTCCCCGCTCACGTGCACCAACGCGTAGGCGAGCAGGAAAACCCCGTCGATCAGGGTCGGGCGAGCGGTGAACGCGAGCCCCACCGACGCCATGATCGGGAGCAGTTCGGCGGACACGTCCGCGAGATCGGCGTACCGGTAGGAGTAGGACGCTCCGTTGTTGCTCTTGACGTCGGCGGTCTGCCCCTTCCCGATGCGGGGGAGACGGCCCTGTAGAGCGACCAGGCCCTCAGCGAGGGACTCGGTCGGCCACGCCGCGACTTCGGCCTCGACCGGCGTCGGCGTCGGGGTGGGAGCGGCGTCGGGGACGGACAGGAACACCGGGGTGTCGGCGGTCATCGGTCACCCCCGGCGCGCACAGCGGCGAGCAGCTCCTCGGACCCCTGAGACAGACGGGAGATGATCCGCTCGGCCTCGGCCAGTTCGGAGGCCAGGGCGGCGCGCTCGGCGGTCAGGCGCCGGACCTCGGCGCGGGCCCGGCGGGCGGTGCGCACGGCCAGGAGGATCGACTCGCACCCGAGGAGGTAGCCGAGGACCACGGCGGCGGCGACGGCCACGATCACGAACAGCGGGAAGAGCATTTCGAGGATGTCGGCGGTGGTCACGGGGCGACCACCAGGGCGGCGGCGGGGCGACGGGTACGGTGGGTCATGAAGGTCTGACCTTTCATAGGGGCCCGTGCGGTGTCTTGGCGGATGCGCACGGGCTTCTGCATGTCTGAGGTGAAGCGGGAGCCTGTCACGCGTCGGCGCCGACGGCGGCGCGAGCTTCCGCGCGGGCCTCGGTCCGCTGCCGGATGATCAGCTGCTCTAGGGCATCCACGGAGAGCCCGCCCGGCGAGTACGCAGCCTCGGCGGCGTCGCGGGGCGACATGCTGTCCCGTGCGATGCGCCCGGCACGCCACAAGCGGGCGGCGGCGTCTCGGGCCTCGGGCCACGGACGGAGCGCCATCATGAACCCCTCGTGTGTGTGCCGTGTGTGGTGTCCAGGAGCAGCGACCCCCGGGGCAGGCCGAGGGCCACGACAAGCCGCCGGTAGGTCTGCCGGGTGGGGTACCGGCGCACGCCAGAGCTGTACTTCTTCAGTGAGGAGTAGGACAGACCGCTCACGGTGGCGACCTCCCGGAGAGACATCCCCGAGGTGGCCACCGCCCGCCGGAAGGCCGCGCGGTCCAAGTCCACTCCCACCACGTGTGTGGGTCGTGTGTGACTCATGTGGCAGACGGTACACCCATGGCACACACATGGGGCACACATGAAGTGGCTTGAAGGTGGGGCCGTAACCCTCCCCGGGTCCTGAAAGCCCCTAGTGGCAGGGGTTTTGTGCCATCGAGGGCAGGTAAAATTTCCCCTGAGATTGCCCCTATGTGTGTCCCAAGTGTGTCCCGCGTGGGTACTCTGGCGGGATGGCTTCCCCACCGACACAGTCACCCGAACGCGTCCGCCTGCGGGGTCTCATTGAGGCCCGGGTCGACGGCCTCGACATCACATGGGCCCAGCTGTCCGAGACCAGCGGCGTCCCCTACGAGACGATCCGCCGCATCCGCACCGGAGACCGGCCCATTACCCGCGACGTCCGCGAGGGGCTGGAGTCGGGTCTCGGGTGGGCGCTCGGCAGCATCCGAGACATCCTCACGGGCGGCGACCCGACCGTCGTCGGCAACCCCTACGCCGAGGACGACAGCCACCCCGGGGGCGCCGTCACGCACGTACTCGACACCCCCGCCGGGCGGGTCACCTACGTGACCACGACCGCCCCCGATGGTGAGGACGACATCACCCCCGAGGAGCGCGCCGAGATCGAGGAGGTACTCGCTGCGCAGATCAGCGCCAGCTACACCGCACTCATCAAGTCAAAGCGGACACGAAGGGACAAGGACGCATAAAAGCCGCAAGTGGTTTACATCGCCACATGGCCACCATCGGACGCGAATCGTGTAAACCAAAACAGACCTAAAAATGCAGGTCAAACTACTTGTATCGAACGCCCATGCGAATACCATGATCTTCCCCAGACCGATCGGAGGATCATGCACACCCCACTCGCCCCCCAACCCCCCATGCCCGAACGTCCCCCCAGCCCTAGCCCCCTGGCGGGCACACTAGGCACCCTCCCCCGGAGGTGCCTCTACCGGCTGTACGAACTCCCCGACCCGCGCGGCCCCAAAGTCCTGCTCGTCATCAACGACTTGTTGACCGACTTTGGACCTGACGGGGCGGCGCTGCTCACCCACACCTACGCCCGGACCCTTCGCGGGCGCCCCCGTCGGCTCTTCTGGCGGGCCATGCGCACACCCGACCCGGCGCTCGACCCCGACGGGTACGCACGGCGCCTGTGGTGGACACAAGAGACCATCAACATCCCGCTCATCCTCGCGATGGAGAAACGCGGGCTCATCACCGAATGGCCGCACGACGCCGCTCCCGGACCACTCCTCGGACCATCGCGGTAGCACACACGTGGCGCTCCGAACGGGAGCCGGAGCGCCAACCCAGAAGGGAAACCCCCTATGACGGTCGACTACGACATCGACCTCGACGCCCTACTCATCACCCACCACGGCGACCCCCTCGGCCGGATCCCCATGATCGGGTACATCCGAGTCAGCACGGCCCGTGAGGACATGATCAGCCCGGAGATGCAGGCGGACACCGTCAACACCTGGGCGGCGTCCACAGGGCGCCGCATCGTCCTGTGGGTGGCGGACCTCGACCTGTCCGGCCGGACCCTGGCAAAGCGCCAGATCTCGGGAATCATCGACTCAATCGCGGACGGCACCTCACCCGAGGGCGCACGCGAAGTAGGCGTGAGGCAGTTCGACCGGTTCGGCCGCAACCGGACCGACAACTCGATGAACCTCGACCGGCTGGAGCGTGCGGGCGGCCAGCTCCTGTCCGCTACCGAGCAGGTAGACGCCCAGTCCGCCATCGGGAAGTTCGCCCGCGGGATGCTCTTCGAGGTCGCCGCCCTGAAATCCGACCTGATCGGAGAGGGGTGGAAGGAGGTCCACGCGCACCGCATCGCCCGGGGTCTGCCGCACACCGGGGTCCCGCGCTTCGGGTACGACCGGCTCGGCAAGATCCGGCTCGGGAACACGTGGGTGCACGACCCGTCCGACCCACACGGCGAACGGTACGCCCTGGGCGACACCTTCCCCCAGCTAGCCCGCATGTACCGGGAAGCAGCAGCCGGGGCCCCCATGGGGGGAATCGCACGGTGGCTGAATGAGACCGGGGTCCCCTCCGGCGCCGGACACGTCGGCAAGTGGGTGGTGCAGTCCGTGTACAACGTGCTTGACCGGGGGTTCGGGTGCGGCATCATCCTCGCCCACGACCCGAAGTGCACACACAAGTCCGAGGAGACGGCCAGCTGCCCGAAGCAGCACGAGTACCCCGGCGCGCACCCGCACGTGTTCGACGACGACGAAGAGCGCGATCAGGTGTGGGAGGCCTACAAGGCCCGGCGGTCCGGGTCTGAGAAGCGTGGCCGTCGCGCCGCGAACCCCCTCTACGACTGGACCGGCGCCATCACCTGTAGGTGGTGCGCGCGCCACCTCGGAGCCCAGCCCAGCACCCGCAACCCCAGCCTTCTCCCACAGTGGCGGTGCCTGCCGGACAAGCTCAACGGATGCCCTCACCCGGCGTCGTCGACGGGCACGAGCGTGGCGGGCGGTCGGCTCCTCTACGCGGCGTGGGACCTCCTCACCCGAGAACAGGCCCGGCTGGAAGAACTCCGCCGCGCCGTGAAGCCTCACGCCACGGAAGAGGGCGCCCCGGTGACCAGTTCAGCGAAGGTCGTGAAGGACCTTCAAGCCCAGCTGCTGAAAGTCCGTAATCGGCTTGACGGCCTAGCCGAGAAGTACGCCGACGGCGACATCCGCAAAGACTCCTACGTGCGCAGCCGCGACAAGGCCGAGGCGCAAGAGGCCGAGGTCACGGCCAAGCTCGCCCAAGCGAAGGCCGAGGCGAAGAAGGTGAAACACCCCGAGGAGTACCTCCCCGTCATGGACAAGCTGCTGAAAGAGTGGCCGACCCTCCCGGTCTGGTCCCGAAACAAGATGCTCCGCGAGCTGCTGGAGCTGGAAGCCTGGAGGATCTCACCTGAGGAAGCGTGGTTGAAGATCACGACGGCTTGGGGAGTCGAGGAGGTTCACCCGGCGGCGGGCAAGCTCCCCGCTGACCAGCGCGCCCGGCTCCAGGCCGCGAACCTCATGCCGTAGTTTTTTGTGCCTTCTGCTTGTGTTTATGGAATCTGGCTCAATCTGGCCTTCACGCAGACAGGAGCGTTCCTGGCGCTGATCGCCACGGCCGACGACCGGGGCGCCTCCCACCTCGTGGTCGGCCTCACCGTCTCGCTCGCGGGCACCGGCGGGCTGCTCGGCGCCCTGGCCGCCGGGGTGGTCGTGCGCCAGGTGCGCCCCACCACGATCTTCCTCTTCACCGCCTGGACGGCCCCGGTGTGCGCGCTCGCGCTCCTGGTCGCGCCGGGCGTGCTGTCGCTCGGACTGATCGTGGGGTTCGTGTTCGCCGCCGTGCCCTGCGTGAACGCGGTGTTCTACGGCTACGTCGCCACCTCGGTCCCCGACCGCTACCAGGGGCGTGCGCTCGGTGCGGTGACGTTCATGTCGCTGCTCTCCCAGCCGATCGGGATCCTCATGGTCGGGCTGCTCTTCGACCTCGCCGGACCCACCCTGGTGTTCCTGATGATGGCGGTGGTGTCGGCACTGGCCGCCCTGTTCACGCTCGGCCCCACCATGCGTGACCTGCCCCGCCCGGAGGAGGTCGCACAGGGCTGAGCCCCGGTCCGGGCCAGTCGCGTCCTGAACCCTTCGGTCCCTTGGCGCTTGCCCCGGGAGAGAAGCGCCCCTCGTCGGACACGGCGTGGCCCTAACCCTTCGGTCCCCGGGTGCCGCTCGCCCGGGGAGCGCCCTCCGCCGGACACGGCGCGGCCCCCGAACCTCTGGTCCCGTGGTGTCGCTGGCCCGGGGAGAAGGCGCCTTACGGCGGACCAGGCGACCCTTGAACCCCTCCGGTCCCGTGGTGCCTACGGCGGGGGCGCCCCCGCCGTACTCGGCGCCCCCGAATCCTCTGGTCCCGGGGTGCAGCTCGCTCGGGGAACGCCCTGCTCCGGACACGGCGCGGCCCCCGCCAGGGGGACGGGGGCCACACCGCGTCCGAACGCCGCACGGCGCCGGAGTCGTACCGGTCAGCCGGTGACCGGCATCGCCATCACCGGATCCGACGTGGGCTGGTCCGAACCGCCCTCAGGCTCGACGGTCACCGCCACGCCCTCGGTGCCCTCCTCCGGCTCCGCCAGGACCGGCAGCACGAACCCGGCCTCGTCCACGGACAGCACGCCCGCCGAGTACACGCTGCCGTCGTCGCGGGTCAGCCAGAGCTGGTAGTCCTCCTCGTGCAGGTCCTCCAGGCCGTGCGCGCTGAACACCAGGTCACCCAGGGCCTCGGAGCTCACCACCGTCACGCTCACGCCCTCCATGGGCTCCGCGCTGGTGGAGACCGCGTCCGGAGCCGAGATCACCGCCGCGATCCGCTGCTCGTTGGCGTGCAGCTCGTCCACCTGGCGGCCCTGGTCGAGCACCACGGCGCCCAGCGCGACGATCGCCGCCACACACGCCGCCAGAGCCAGACCCAGCATCCACGGCCAGGCGCGGCGGGCGCGCGGCTCGGGGAGGCGTTCCGGAGCCGGAGCGAGCTGCCGGGTCCGGGCGACCTCCTCCAGCACCCGGGCCCGGAGTTCGGCGGGCGGGGCCTGCGCGGTCGCGGCGGCCAGCCGCGCGGAGGTCTCGGCGAAACCCCGCACCTCCTGGACACAGGAGTCGCAGTCGGCCAGGTGGTCCTCGAACCGGGCGCTCTCGGTCGGGGAGAGGGCGTTGAGGGCGTAGGCCCCCGTCAGCGTGTGCGTGTCCTGTCCCATCGTCCCTCTCACCACTCCACCCCCAGACAGTCTCTGAGCCTGATCAGCCCGTCACGCATACGCGTCTTGATGGTGCCCAGGGGCGCCGACAGCAGTCTGGCCACCTCACGGTAGGAGTAGCCGCCGTAGAAGGCCAGCCGCACCGACTGCTCCTGGAGTTCGGTCAGCGTGTCCAGACATCGGCGCACACGTTCTCGTTCGAGCCGGTTGGTGGCCTCCTCGGCCACCTCGTCATAGGGCCGCTGGGTGTCGGCCGCCGCGGCACGGGCCTCCCGGTCGCTGCTGGCCTGCTCGGACCGCACCCGGTCCACGGCCCTGCGGTGGGCCAGGGTCATCACCCAGGCCTGGGGGCTGCCCCGGCGGGCGTCGTAGCGGCAGGCGCTGCGCCACACCTCGACGAGCACCTCCTGCGTGACCTCCTCCGACTGGGCGGGGTCGCGCAGGATGCGGCGCACCAGCCCGTACACGGTGGGGCTGATGAGGTCGTAGACCCGGCCGAAGGCCTGTTCGTCGCCGCGCGCCACGAGGCGCAGCAGCTCCTCCAACCCGGGCGGATCGGCGTCGTGGGACGCGTCGTGCGGCGCGGCGGCTGCCCTGTCCATCCGGACCCTTCTCGTCTCGGCGGTGGTTCGTTCTCTCCGTGACCCGGCCTCGGGGCTGGCCCGGTCGGCTTCCCGGCGGGGACCCGGACGGCCCGGCCTCAACGCGCGGACCGCCCGGGTGACCTTCCGGTGAAGCCTCTCATCAGGAGGGCATCAGCACCGTGTCGACGAGGTAGACGGTCGCGTTGGAGGTCTGCACGTTGCCGCAGACCACGCGGGAGTCGCCGTTGACGGTGAAGTCCTCGCCAGCGCCCTCGGTGGTGACGTCGTCACCCTGGAGCGAGGTGAAGGTGCCGTCCTCCAGGGCGTCGGGAGCCTGCTCGCCCTCGACCACGTGGTACGTCAGCACCTCGGTGAGCTGCTCCTGGTCCTCCAGCAGGGCGTTGAGGTCCTCCTCGGGGATCTTGTCGAAGGCCTCGTTGGTGGGCGCGAACACGGTGATGTCCTCGGCCGAGTTGAGCGTGTCGACGAGGTCGGCCTCGCCCACCGCCGTGACCAGGGTGGACAGCAGCGGGTTGTTGGACGCGGCCGTGGCGACCGGGTCCTGGGCCATGCCCTCGAAGCTGCCGTCGCCGTCCGCGGGCACCTCGGCGCAGCCCGGCCCGAAGTTCTCACCGGCGGTGTCGGTGCCCTCGTCCATGCCCTCCTCGGAGCCGGTCCCCTCGGTCTCCTCGGCGGCCCCGGCGTCCGTGTTCTCACCGGCGGAGTCGTCCATGCCACCGCAGGCGGACAGACCGAAGGCGAGCGCGGCGGCCGCGGCGGTGGCGGCGAGCGTGTTCCTGCGGGCGGTGGCGGTCATGCGGTTCATCGTGATCTCCCTTGTCGGTGACTGCGTTCGGTCGGTGTGAGGGGGTGTCGGTGCGCGGCGGCGGCTCTCGGCCCCGCCGCTCAGGTGGCCGTGAACCGGATCCGGTGCCAGCCGGTGGCGCCGTCCGGGATCGGGTCCACGCGTTCGGAGGGTTGGGTGAAGCCGGTGGTGTCGGTGGCCCGGACCTCCACCGCGTGGTTTCCGGGGTCGACGGTGGTCTCCGTGACCCACTGGACCCAGGTGTCGATGCCGGGGACGGCGGCGAGCTCGGCCTCCCACCAGTCGCCGTCGTCCACGCGCACCTCCACTCCGGCGATCCCCGTGTGCTGGGCCCAGGCGACCCCGGCCAGGACCACCTCGCCGGACCCGACCCGGCCCAGAGGGGAGGGAACGTCGATCCGGGACATGGTCTTGATCGGGGCCCGCACACCCCAGCCGCGCTGGGCCCAGTAGGCCTCCTCGTCGGCGAAGCGGGTCAGCCGGATGTCGGTGACCCACTTGGTGGCGCTGACGAAGCCGTACAGACCGGGGACCACCAGGCGGGCGGGGTAGCCGTGCTCGCGGGGGAGCGGCCGCCCGTTCATGCCCACGGCCAGGAGGGCGTCGCGGCCGTCCATGACCACCTCGGTGGGGGTGCCGCAGGTCCAGCCGTCGCTGGAGGTGCTGAGGATCTGGTCCGCGCCCGAGTGCACCCCGGCCTCCCGCAGCAGGTCGGCCAGGGGGAACCCGAGCCAGCGGGCGTTGCCGACCAGGTCCCCGCCGACCTGGTTGGACACGCACGACAGGGTGACGTCCGCCTCGACGAGGTCGCGGGAGAGCAGTTCGTCCATGGTGATCTCGAACGGGCGGTCCACCATCCCGTGCACGCGCAGCGTCCACTGGGCGGGGTCCGGCCGGGGGACCGTCAGGGCGGTGTCGATCCGGTAGAAGTCCTTGTTGGGGGTCGTGAAGGGGGCCAGCCCCGGAACGCCGAGGTCGGCGCCGGACGGCAGGGCGGGCAGGGGTGCGGCCGGCGCGGGCAGGGACAGCGAGGCTCCGGAACCGGCGCCGCCCAGCAGGGACGGCAGCGCGCGGCCGAGCGCACCCGCGGCCCCGGAGGCGGCCAGGACCCCGGCGGCGGTGAGCACGAAGCCCCTCCGGCCGGGACCCGCGTCCGAGCCCGTCCGGGAGACGCCGGGGGCGTCACCCTCCGCGCCCGGCTCCCGGGCCTGCCCGGTGTCGTCCTCGGAGCCGTTCCCGGTGTCGCCCTCGGAACCCGTCCCGGTGGTCGGGTCCGCGTCGGTTCCGTGCTCCGGCCCGGCTCCGGGATCCGACCCGGCCCCATGTGCGGGGACCGGGCCCAGGCTCCTCAGCAGCAGGGCGAGGGCGACGGCCCCCGCGACCCCGCCGACGACCACGGCCGCGGCCGCCCCCAGGTCGTCGGCGCGGCGCAGGGCCACGGCGGTCAGCCCCGCCGCCGTGAACAACCCCAGTCCCACGTATCCCGCCACGGGGCGGCGCGAAGCCACGACACCCAGGGCCGCCCCGGACAGGACCAGCACGAGCAGCACTCCGGTGACCAGCACGGCCTTGTCGGCCGTGCCGAAGAGCGCGATCGCCCATGACATGAGGAACCGGGGGCTGTTGTCGACGAGCGCGTCGCCGACCGTGACCACCGGGGACGTCACGCCGAGGAGCCCGGCGGCGAGTTCACCGAAGCCGAGCGCCGCCCCGACGACGAGCAGGCCGAGACCCGCCCCGACGCCTCGGCGCCGTCCGTCGTGTGGCGGGTGCTGTTCCCCGCGTGTCCTGGTAGTCACGTGGGTCATTCGGGGCCGGGAGGGAACCGGATTGGTGGACGGGCGGTTTTTCCGGGATTTCTCCCCCGGCCCCCGGCGTGCCCCTCCGTCCGCCCCGGTCAGGACGGCATGAGGAGCATGTCCACCACGTGCACGGTGGCGTTGGCGGTCCGCACGTCCGCGCAGACCACGGGCGAGTAGTCGTCCACCGTGTACGCGCCGGTCGAGCCCGAGGTGCGCACCCGGCCGCCGTTGAGGGAGTCGAACACGCCCCCGTTCAGCTCCCCGCTGCCGACCTCCCCCGCGACGACGTGGTAGTTGAGCAGGTACGCCAGGCTGTCCGGGTCGTCGAGGAGGTCGTCCATCTCCTGGTCCGGGTACATGTCGAAGGCCTCGTTGGTCGGGGCGAACACGGTCATCCCCTCGGCCGTGTCCAGTTCCCCGTCGAGCCCGGCCCGCTTGAGGGCGTCGGACAGGCGGCCCAGCACCGGACTCCCCGCCACGGCGGTCGCGAAGGGCTGGTCGGCCATCGCGTCGAGGCTGCCCTCGCCCTCGGAGGGGAAGTCCGAGCACCCGGGGCCGAAGGGTCCGGCCGCGCTCCCGTCACCGGCCGAGCCCTCCCCGGTCTCCTGCTCCGCCCCTTCAGGGTCCTCGTCGTCGCCCCCGGAACCACAGGCTCCGAGGGCGAGGACGAGCGCCACGGCGGTCGTCGCCGCGGCGCGAGTGGATCTGCGCATGCGTCACTCCTTCGGGTGATGTCCTTCCGTCACCGGGATACGACGCTACGCGTCGGTAGCTTGTTGGGTGGTCCCCGACTCACACCACCCGGGCACGAACACACGCCGCCCGGGCCCGGCGGACCGCACCTTTGGAGGGGGCGGTCCTGCTCCGCGGGCGAAGAATCCCCCATACGGGTCACCCCTGGCCAGGCAGGTCGTCGCCGCCCCTACGGGGACGCAGTGGTCGGTTCGACCCCGTGAGTGCAGGAGGATGTTGCCCGTACGTCTCCTCAACGATCGGAGTTCCCCCACATGGCGCGGAAGACGCCCCTCACCGTGGTCGCGCTCATGGTCTCTGGCACCCTCCTGCTCAGTGGCTGTACCCCCGTGTCCGACTGGTGGTCGGAGACCTTCGGCGACGCGTCGGGCCCGCCGGAGGTGAAGGAGGAGTTCCCCTACGTCCGCGAGGGCCGGATCTTCCAGGACACCGGGCAGGACGCCGAGATGCGCTTCTCGATCACCGGCCTGGAGCGCACCGACGACTACACGGTCATGCACTACGAGGTCACCTACCTGGACGACTTCGCCGGGCCCAACCGGAACCTGAGCATGGCCCACACGCTCGTCGACCCCCTGACCGGTCGCGTGTACCGGCAGTTCCTCGACGAGGGGGGACTCAAGTACGGATCCGAGAGCCCGAACGAGGACGGCCTCTACCCCGTGCACGACGGGGTCACCAACGAGTACACCCGGTACTTCCCCCGCATCCCCGACGAGGTGTCCCAGGTGACCTTCGTCGGCAGCGGTCTGGGCGCGATGACCGGCATCCCCGTCCAGGACGTGGACGAGGAGAGGGCGGACCCCGAGAACCCCAACGGGCCGGACCACCTCAGCCTCGACGACCCGCCCGGACGCGGGGAGAACCTGACCTTCGCCAACCGCCGTCCCGACGAGGACGCCGTGGCCGACGAGGGCTGGGTACAGAGCTTCGTGGACTCCGAGATCGCCTCCACCACGCGTGACGGCGACCGCGAGATCATCTCCCTCCACTCGGACGTCATGTTCGAGTTCGACCGCTCGGACCTGACCGACACCGCCGCCGACGTCGTGCGCAGGGCCGCGACCACGCTGGCCAACAACGTCGACCCCGACGACCCCACCATCACCGTCATCGGCCACACCGACGGCATCGGGGACGCCTCGTACAACGACAACCTGTCCGTGGAGCGCGCCGAGACCGTGCGGAACCTCCTCGCGGAGGAGCTCGGCACCGACTACGCGCTGGAGGTCGAGGGCCGGGGCAAGCGCGAGCCGATCGCCCGCGAGGGCGGTCCGGACGACGAGGAGGCCCGCGCGCGCAACCGCCGCGTCGAGTTCTCGTACGTCTTCAACCCCACCGTCGAGGCCACCGAGGACGAGGAGTACGACGACGACGGCCTGGGCGTGGCCCAGCGCAACGTCACGTGGCCAGCGCCGTACAGCGACGACCCGGGCTCCGTGGTCGCGGAGGGGGAGAAGGACGGCATCCGTCTGGAGATCCATCCGCTCCGCCGCGACGGCGCGTACGTCATCGGAACCGTGGCGATGACCAACACCACGGACCAGCCGCTCACCCCCGAGCTGGGCGGCTCCGAGACGGTCGCGGGCGGGCCCGAGCAGTTCAACAAGGGCACCCTCGGCGGCTTCCAGCTCTTCGAGCCGGAGAACGGCCTGGTCCGCTACGTGGCCCAGATGGACTTCGGTGAGGGGCGCTACAGCAGCTTCGCCGAGGAGGTCCACATGATCCAGCCCGGCAACACCCACGAGCTGGTCGCGGTCTACCCCGCGCCCCCCGTGGACGTGGAGGAACTGACCCTGCGCGCGGGTCCGTTCGGTGAGTTCGAGGAGATCCCGGTCGAGTACTGATCCGGGAACCCACGGGGGCCGCCGACCACGGGTCGGCGGCCCCTCTCGTGTTCCGGGCCGGTCGCCCGCGCGGACCCGCGTTCGACCGGGTTCGCCCCCTGTGACCGAACTGGTCCCCATTTCGTGACGAAGTGTCTCCGAAGCCGGTTAACGTCTGTCGACAGACGCGCCGTGAGCGGGAACCCGGTACCAGGCCCGCACGTCTGAACGACGCACACGTCCCCCGGCGGCTCCCGCTCCGCCGTTCCTGTTCCCAGAGAGGGAGCCCCATGTCCCACCCCCACGACCCGAACCAGCCCTACGGTTCCGATCAGCCGTACGGCCAGCAGCCCCCGTACGACCCGAACCAGCCGTACGGTCAGCAGCCTCCGTACGACCCCAACCAGCCTCCGTACGACCCGAACCAGCCGTACGGGGCGCAGCCGCCCCCCTACGACCCGAACCAGGGTCCGTACGACCCGAACCAGCCCTACGGCGGGCAGCCGCCCTACGGGCCCCCGCCCGTGCCGCCGAAGTCCGGCATGTCGACCGGCAAGAAGGTCGGCCTCGGGTGCGGTGGCTGCCTCGGCGTCCTCCTGATCCTGCTCCTCATGGTCGGGTGCGTGGCCGCCCTGAGCGGAGGTGACGAGACGTCCTCCTCCACCGAGTCCGGCTCCTCGGACACCGAGGAGGCCGCGGTCGAGGAGACCGAGGAGGCCGAGGAGGAGCCCGCCGAGGAGGAGGCCGCCGAGGAGGTCTCCGACATCGTCCTGACCGCCTCCCACGCGGGCACGGCCGGTGACACGATCGACGACACCGTGTACACCGTCATCGACGTCACCGTCGAGAACAACAGCGACGAACCGCTTGAGGTCAACCCGATCTACTTCAACGTGATCCTGGCCGACGGGACCGTCCGGTCGGACTGGGCGGACGCGATCTTCGCGGACATCAACCCGCTCTCCGCCGTGACCCTGAGCCCCGGCCAGCGCGTCGAGGGCCAGATCGCGGTGGTCGGTGACGACGTCGACGTCGCCTCCGTCGAGATGGACGAGATGTTCGGTCTCGGGGAGACCATCACCACCGACATCTCCTGAGCACACGGAACCGGGAACGGCCCCGGTCGGCGTACGTACGCCGACCGGGGCCGTTCCACGTCCACCGTGTCGCGGGTCAGACGGCGAGGAGCCGCCGGACCCGGTCGCTCTGCTCCTCGGTGAGCTTCACCGAGGCGGCGGCCATGTTCTCCTCCAGGTGCTCGACCCGCGCGCAGCCCGGGATCGGCAGCATCACCGGGGACCGGTGCAGCAGCCAGGCGAGCGCGAGCTGGGCCGGGGTCACCCCGAGCTCGGCGGCCATCGGGGCCAGCGGGGAGTCCGGTCCGGCCAGTTCGCCGCGGGCGATCGGGGCCCAGGGCAGGAACGCGATCCCGTCCTGCTCACAGCGCTCCAGCACGTCCTCGGACCTGCGCTGGCTGAGGCTGTACTCGTTCTGCACCGAGGCGATGGGGGTCGTCTTGCGGGCGGTCCGGAGCTGCTCCCTCGTCACACCGGTCAGCCCGATGTGGTGGATCTTGCCCTCCTCGCGCAGTTCCACCAGGGCACCCAGCTGCTCGGACAGCGGCACCTCCGGGTCGATCCAGTGGAGCTGGAGCAGGTCGATGCGCTCCAGACCCAGGTTGCGCAGGCTCGTCTCCACCTGTCGCTTGAGGTGCGCGGGCCTTCCGTTGGCCTCCCACTCCCCGGGGCCGGAGTGCGTCATTCCCACCTTGGTGGTCACGAGGAGGTCCGAGGGGTAGGGGTGCAGGGCCTCGCGGATCAGCCGTTCGTTGACCTCGGGGCCGTAGGAGTCGGCGGTGTCGATGAGGGTGACGCCCAGCTCGACGGCGCGCCGCAGCACGGCCACGGCCTCGTCGCGGTCCTGGGGCTCTCCCCACGCGCCGGGACCGGTCAGCTGCATGGCGCCGAAACCGAGGCGGTGGACGGGGAGGTCTCCACCGATGGCGAAGGTCCCCGACTGGCGGGCGAGATCCGGTGTGGTGTGTACGTCGGTCACGAGAGGTTCCTTCCGGGCGGCACGGGGCCGCGTGACAGGGGCGGAGGGGGATCGGGCCACGACGTGCGAGACCAGGCTCGCTGCGGTGTTGCGGGAAGAATCCCAGCAGGTGGGGGCGGTGGCAAGGAACCTCTGAGCGCGTCGGTGAGGCGATGCGGATTCCGGGTGGGCCGGGGGTGGGAACGTCCGCCGACGGTGCTTTTGCCGGTCCGGGCACACCCGGACCGGCCGTCCGATGGGGAGTTCCGGCCGACCCCGAAAACGCGTGAGGGGCCGCCGACACGCGTCGGCGGCCCCTCACACGTGGGTCTAGTCGCGGATCTGGCCCGCGGCCTGGAGGACCACCCGCTCCAGGTCGCCGCGCTCGACGTCCTCGAAGTAGGCGATCGCGGTGACGTGGAAGTCGCCGGGCAGCTGGAGGTACAGGTGGCGGCTGGAGCCGTCCACCGTGCCGACGTACTCCAGGTCGCCGCCCAGGTCGTCGGAGTCCTCCGTGTGGTAGGTGTCCACGTCCACGTCGACGTCCACCTCCCAGTTCATCTCCGCCTCGGCGCCGGGCACCTGGACGACGTCCGGGTTGGCGCTCGGGTCGGCGCCCGAGGTGAACACGAGGGTGAACGACGGCGTCCCGGGCCCCGTGCTCCCGTCGCTGAACGTGCAGGAGAGCTGCTCGGCGTCCTCGATCCCGTCGATCTCCCCGCTCTCCTCGGTCAGCACCTGGCCCGGTGCCAGGTCCCCGATGATCTGCGCGGCGCCGGCCGCCTCACAGGACTCCGGGAGGCCGTAGGCGGACGACTCCTCCTCCGGCTGCTCCTCGGGGCTCGGACTGGCGCTCGCCTCCTCCTCGGGGGAGTCCGCGCCGCCTGACGACATGCTCAGGTCCAGGTCGAGGTCGACCACGTCGCAGCCGACGAGGACGACACCGCCGATCACGACTGCGGCGACGGCCGTGCCCAGGCACGAGAGGGGTGAGGACGGGATCAGGCGCATGGGTGGCTTTCGGTTCGGGGGTGCGCCGGGCGGAGGCGGCTCCGGCGGGGGACACACAGGGAAACCTAGCAAGTCCGGGGCTCCGGGGCGGCCCGTCGCGGGGGGTGGGGGCAGGAGGGGACGATCCGGCCTCGGTGCCCGGTTCCCGGAATGCCAGAATCAGTATCGGTAATAGTCTGAAAAGGGAGGGGCCATAGGTGCCAGTGTGATTTATGACCGGTTTCGCACCTGGTTTCCCTTTTCGGTATTGTGTGACCCCCCTCATCCCCTAGGCAATCCGGAGCACCCCCCGACATGCTCGACACGGACATTCGCCTTGAGTGGTTCGTCTCGTTCCTGGCGGTGGTCGACACCGGCAGTTTCGTCGCCGCCGCAGAGTCCACTCGCAGGTCACAGCCACGGGTCAGCCAACACGTCGCCGCGCTCGAACGGGAGATCGGCCAACCGCTCTTCGACCGGAAGAAGCGTCCGGTCCAGCTCACCGAGGCGGGCGGCGCCCTGGCCGTCCAGGCCCGCAACGTCCTGCGCGCCCTGGAACGGGCCGAGTCCGCGATGGCGCCCTGGCGGGGCGGCACGCGCGGCATCGTCTCCCTGGGCTCCTACCCCAGTGCCAGCGCGGCCTTCGTGCCCGCACTCCTCCAGTCCCTCGCGGTCAGCGACCCGGACATCAAGGTGGTGCTCACGGAACACGCCACCCTCGAACTGGACGAGGCCCTCGCGGCGGGCGGCATCGACCTCTACCTCAGACCCATGACCCCCGAGCCCGCGTCCCCCTCGGTGGTCAGCAGGCCCCTGTGGGCCGAGCCGCTGGTCGTGGTGCACGCGGAGGACCACCCGCTCTCCGACGTCCCCGACCCCGTCCCCATGGCGGTCGTGGCCGAACACCCCATCGTGGTCATAGGACGCCTCGACGCCCCCGAGACGGCGGAGTTCGAGTCCTACCGGGTCTTCCAGGAACACGGTCTGACCATCACCCCGGTCCAGGCCACCAACCAGCCGCAGACGCTCGTGTCGCTGGTCGCGCACGGGATCGGGGTCGGGGTCACCAACTGGCTGGCCGCCTGGAGCGCCGACACCAGGGGGGTCCGGGTGCGGCCCCTGGAAGGCGCCCCCAGGCGCCGTGTGGCCGTCTGCTGGGACTCCACCCGGGCTCTCACCCCGGCGGCGCGGAGAATTCTCCAGGCTGTAACCGAAGCGCCCCGACCTGCGGGAACGCTGTCGACAAGGGTACGGAACACACGACGCGGTGAGGAATAGGTCACCCCGACCGGGCAGTATTCGCTTTCCTGATAAGGGTATAAGCGAAGGGAACTTCACGGTTGGGGCGATATCCCGATACGGTCGGCAAGCGAAAGCATGAAAGTTCCGGGCGACTCCTCGTCCTCCGGAGCTTCGCACGCCCTCCAGCCCCATTCCCTCACCGCCGCGCGGGCGGGTTCCAGGTGCGTCTTCCACCAGTGGAAACGGCACGTGCAAGCGTTCGTGTGAGGGCGCACACCCCGTACCGGAAGAACCCTCATGCAGCGATTTCCGCTCACACCCCTTTCCCTTGTCTGTTCCGTCGCGCTGCTCGCCACGGCGTGCGGCGGCGGGTCCACCGTCGACGAGGATGTGGAGGGAGCCAGCGGCTCCGTCAGCGGCTCCATCAGCGCCGGATACGTGTCCGCGATCGACCAGATCGGCCTCCCGGTCGGCACCGAGATCGGCTACTTCGAGGACCACGGCCTCGACGTGACCCTGGCCGACCCGTTCCCCACGGGCGTCGACGCGATCAACGCGCTGGAGGCGGGTGAGGTCGACATCATCCAGGTCGGCGTCCCGGCCCTGGCCGCGGCGGGCGAGGGCGTGGACCTGGCCCTGGTCGGCAACTACACCGGCTCGGCCGTCCAGCGCAGCATCGACGAGACGGCCGCGATCGTCGCCGCCGAGGACTCCGGCATCGACCCGAAGGACCTCTCCACGCTGGAGGACGCCAAGATCGGCACCACCTTCGGCTCCATCAACCACCTGTACCTGCTGGGCCTCCTCAAGGACCTGCGGATCGACCCGGACGACGTCGAGATGGTCAACACCGCTCCGCCGGACATGCCGGTCGCCCTGGAGACCGGCGGCATCGACGCCGCCGTCATCTGGGACCCGTGGCCGATCACCATCACCGACCAGGTCGAGGGCTCCGAGGAGATCCTTCGCGGCGGCGGCTACATCCCCTTCATCGGGTACATCATCACCACGCCGGAGTACCTGGAGGAGAACGGCGAGATGGTGGAGGCCTTCCTCACCGCCCGCGCCGCCACCGACCAGTGGATCCGGCAGAACCCCGAGGACGCGGCCGACTCCGCCGCGCGCTGGCTGACCGGCACCGACCCCGAGGTCGCCCAGGCCGCCATGGAGTACAACGTCGCCCAGCTGGACGGCCGCTTCTCCGCCTGCAACTACCTGGCGCTGGACACCGTCGCGCTCCTGCTGGAGGAGCAGGGCCAGCTGGAGTACGAGACCGACATCAACGACCTGTTCGTCCCGGGCCCGATCCTCTCCGTCGAGGAGAACAACCCGGAGCTGTTCGACGATCTCCCCGAGGTTCCCAACACGGCCGAGATCAAGGCCGACCACACGTTCATCCGTGAGGTCGACCAGGAGGCGTGCGCCGTATGACGCACGGCCCGACGCGTGGTTCCGGACGCACCGCGCGATCCGGTACGGCCGCCCCACGCCGCGGCCGTACCGGAGACCGGGCCGCCGGTTTCCTCTGGTTCGTGCTGCCGCTGGTCGCCCTGGTGGGAGCCTGGGCGGCCGCGGTGGCCGTGACCGGAGTACCGAAACGGGTCTTCCCGCAGGTCACCGACGTGGTCGACGCCCTGTGGGCGATGGCCGTCAGCGGTGAGCTGGCCCGGCACCTGAGCGCGAGCCTGTACCGGGTCCTGGTCGGCGCGGTCATCGCGATCGTCACCGCGATCCCGTTCGGGATCGCGCTCGGTGCCAGCCGGATCCTCTCCGCCTTCTTCACCCCGCTGCTGCGCTTCTCTGTGGCGCTCGCCGGGATCGCCTGGATCCCCGTGGCGACCCTGTGGCTCGGCTACGGGGACGGCGCGGTGATCTTCATCGTGTGGAACGCGATGTTCTTCGCGCTCGCCTACAACACCATGCTGGGCGTGCGCAGCATCCCGGGCGAGCTGCTGAGGTCGGCGCGTTCGCTGGGGGCCGGGCCCTGGCGGCTGTTCTGGGAGGTCCTCCTCCCCGGCGCCCTGCCGAGCGTGGTCAGCGGACTGCGGATCGGCC
The DNA here is from genome assembly GCF_056173345.1 of Nocardiopsis sp. iso_237. Classification (NCBI taxonomy): domain Bacteria; kingdom Bacillati; phylum Actinomycetota; class Actinomycetes; order Streptosporangiales; family Nocardiopsidaceae; genus Nocardiopsis; species Nocardiopsis sp. iso_237. Next base: position 293,243 of record NZ_CM149669.1, read on the forward strand.
TCGGCTACGGCTGGCGCGGTCTGGTGGCGGCGGAGATCATCGCGACCAGCGCGGGGCTGGGCTACGCGCTGTTCCTGGCCCAGACCTCCTTCTCCACCGACGTCATCATCGCCTCGATGGTGGTCATCGGTGTCCTGTGGCTGTTGATGGACCGCCTCCTGCTCGCCCCGCTGGAGCGGAACACCGTGGAGCGGTGGGGCATGACGGGGGGTGGTCGCTGATGCGGTCGTTGGGTGAGACTTCCGGCGGGACCGTCCGACCCGCCGGAACCGCTACGGCGGGCGACGGTTCCCCAGGGGGAGCCGCGCCCGCACGGGCGGTCCGACGCCGGGCCCCGCTGCACAGGCGGGTCTGGCTCCGGCTGACCCGGAGCCCCGCCTTCCGCACGCTGGGCCCGTTCGTGCCGGTGGTGGCCCTGTGGTGGGTCCTCGCGGAGAGCGGACTCTTCCCGCAGGCGTTCTTCGTGGGCCCCGACCGGGTGCTGCTGGAGTTCGTCGAGCTGGTCCGCAAGGGCATCCTCGTCGGCTACCTGGGCGACTCCCTGGAGCGGCTGGCGTACGGGGTCGGGTTCGGACTGCTCATCGGGCTCCCGATGGGCTTCCTCACCGCCCTGTTCTGGCGGCTGCGCAAGGCCGTGTGGCCGATCCTGCTGTTCTTCCAGGCGATCGCGGACATCGCGTGGCTGCCGATCGTCATCGTGTGGTTCGGGTTCAGCCTGACCGCCGTCACGTTCGTCATCGTCTACACGATCGTCTTCCCGCTCATGCTGAGCGTGGTCTCCGGGGTCGAGCAGGTCCCCAAGGAGCTGATCCGGGCCGCGCGCAGCCTCGGTGCCGGGAGGGTCCGGGTGTTCTTCGAGGTGATCCTGCCGGGCGCGCTGCCGTCCGTGGCCACCGGTGTGCGCACCGGCCTGGGCTACGGCTGGCGGGCGCTGGTGGCGGCGGAGATCATCGTCGGCACCAGCGGGATCGGATTCATGATGTTCGACGCCCGCCGGGTGGGCGACGTCAGTCAGGTGTTCCTCGGCATGGTCGTGCTCGGGGTGCTCTGGTACATGCTCGACGCGCTGGTGCTGGCTCCGTTCGAGCGGGCCACCGTGGAGCGGTGGGGGTTGGTGCGAAGCATGGAGGACGACAGATGACCGCGTTGGTGATCGAGCACCTGGAGAAGGTCTACACCGACACCTACACCGGGGACGAGGTCGTCGCCATCGGTGACGTCTCCTTCACGGTGGAACGGGGCGAGTTCGTGTCGGTCCTCGGCCCGAGCGGCTGCGGCAAGACCACCGTCCTCAACACCGTGGCGGGGTTCGCGAACCCCACCGCGGGGACGGTGTCGGTGGACGGCCGCGAGGTCAGCGGCCCCGGCCCCGACCGGGGCGTGGTGTTCCAGGGGCACGCCCTGTTCCCGTGGAAGACCGTGCTCGGCAACGTGGTCTTCGGGCTGCGGATGAAGGGCGTGAAACGGCGCGAACGCGAGGAGCGCGGCCGCGAGTACCTGGAACTGGTGGGGCTGGCCGGGTTCGAGAACCGCTACCCGCACGAGCTGTCCGGCGGCATGCGCCAGCGGCTGGGCGTGGCCCGCGTGCTGGCCAACGAACCCGCCGTGATGCTCATGGACGAGCCCTTCGCGAGCATCGACGCGCAGACCCGGCGCCGGCTCCAGGAGGACCTGACCCGCATCTTCGAGGAGCGCCGCCCCACGGTGTTCTTCGTGACCCACGACATCGACGAGGCGGTCTTCCTCTCCGACCGCGTGGTGGTGCTGTCCCCGCGGCCCAGCACCGTCCAGGAGATCGTCACCGTGGACCTGCCCCGCCCGCGCACCTGGAAGGCGGCGGTGGACCACCCCGGCTTCCGGGAGACCGTCGCCCGCATCAACGGGCTCCTGGCGGTCGACGCCGAGCGGGACCGTGACGGCGCCGGAACCCAGGAGAGTGACGGGAGCCCCGCCGATGTCCGCTAGGTCCCTCGGGTCGCGGGCGATCCGCAGCGCCACCCTGCGGCGGATCGCGCTGGTGCTGCTCCTCGTCCTCCTCTACCAGGGGTGGCTGGGGGTCCAGGCGGTCGGCAAGGCCGAGCCCGGCCTCGGGGAAGCCCCCGACGAGCGCGGCCGCTTCGACGTGGACGTGGTCCTCGGCTTCCAGCCGGAGCGCTACCACTTCCTCAGGCTCCAGGACCACGGACGGGTCGCCGGGACCACCGACACCACGGTCCACCTCAGAGGGGTGTCACCGGCGGGGGTCGACGCCCTCGCCCGGGAGTACTGGATCGAGTCCCTCGCCGTCCCGGATTCCGACGCCTAGAAGGAGCAGCGCATGGAGACAGCACCCGGGGACGTCCCCGAACCCAGGTCAGACGACGGGACCGTCGTGGTCGTCGGGGGCACCAGCGGCATCGGCGCGGCCGTCGCCGCCCGCTTCACCGACCGGGGCCGCCGCGTCGCCGTCTGCGGCCTGGGCGCCGACCGGGCCCCGGCCCGGCTCCGGGAACGGGCCGAGGTCACCGAGCTCGACGTCACCGGCGAGAACGCGCTGGAGGAGTACCTGGCCTCCTTCACGCGCGTGGACGCGCTGGTCAACGCGGCCGGGATCATCCGCAGGAAAGAGGAGTTCGACCCGGCGGTGTTCGCGAGGGTCGTGGAGATCAACCTGACCTGCGCCATGCGGGCATGCGTCGCCGCCCGGCCCGCCCTGGAGGCGGCCGGGGGCAGCATCGTCAACGTGGCCTCGATGCTCAGCTTCTTCGGCGGTCCCCTGGTCCCCGCCTACAGCGCCAGCAAGGGCGGAGTCACCCAGCTCACGAGGTCGCTCGCGGTCGCGTGGGCGTCCCAGGGCATCCGTGTGAACGCGGTCGCGCCCGGCTGGATCCGCACCGAGCTCACTGAGGGGGTCCGCGCCGACGAGGAGGCCGAGGCGCGCATCCTGGGCCGCACCCCGATGGCCCGCTGGGGCGACCCGGCCGAGGTCGCCGGGGCGGTCGAGTTCCTGTGCGGCCCGGACGCCGGGTTCGTCACGGGCGCGGTCCTCCCCGTCGACGGCGGCTACCTGGCCGCCTGAGCCGCCCCCAGTTCCGTCCCACCCCGTCCACCTGGAGGAACCGTGTCACCGAACCGAGCCCCCGTCATCAACCCCTCCGCCGGGATCCCCGACGAGATCGCGATCCCGGCCGTCCCCGAGGACCCGCGCGTGTGGGTGCCGCAGGCCCCCAACGTGTGGTTCCGTCCCCTGATGCTCAACACGGTCACCGGCCAGTGGTGCAACCTGCTCAAGGTCACCGCGTCCGGGATCGTCTCCCGGCACCGCCACCCCGGTGCGGTCTTCGGCTACGTCATCGAGGGCCGCTGGCACTACCACGAGCACGACTGGGTGGCCGAGGCCGGCCACTTCGTCTACGAGCCGCCGGGTGAGATCCACACCCTCGCCGTCCCCGAGGACTGCGACCACATGGTCACCTTCTTCAACATCAGCGGCGCGATGGTGTACGTGGACGAGGACGGCACCCAGACCGGGTACGAGGACGTCTTCACCAAGATCGAGATGGCCCGCGCCCACTACGCGTCGGTGGGCCTGGACGGCTACGTGGAGTCGCTCATCCGCTGACGCGGAACGGCGACCCCGAGACGACGGGGCCGGTCCCTCGGACAACCGAGGGACCGGCCCCGTTCACTCACGTGCGGGCGCTGCGGATCAGTAGTTGATCATGTGCCCGGCCAGGCCGTGCACCGCTTCCTTGACCGCCTCGCTGAGGGTCGGGTGCGCGTGGATGTTGCGCGCGACCTCGTGCACCGTCAGGTCCCACTGCTGGGCCAGGGTCAGCTCGGGCAGCAGCTCGGTGACGTCCGGGCCGACCATGTGGGCGCCCAGGAACTCGCCGTACTTCCCGTCCGAGATGATCTTCACGAAGCCCCGGGTGTCGCCCAGACCGTGCGCCTTGCCGTTGGCCATGAACGGGAACTTGGCGACCTGGACGTCGAACCCCGCCTCCCGCGCCTCCTTCTCGCTGTAGCCGAAGCTGGCGATCTGCGGCTGGCAGTAGGTGGCGCGCGGGATGAACCGGTAGTCGATCTCCTGGGTCTCGGCGTCCGCGATGGTCTCCACCGCCACGATCCCCATCGCCTCGGCCGTGTGCGCCAGCATGAGCTTGGCGGTCACGTCACCGATCGCGAAGATGTGCGGGACGTTGGTGCGGCCCCGCCCGTCGATCTCGATGGCGCGCCGGTCGGTCAGCGCCACACCGGTCTTCTCCAGGCCGTAGCCCTCGACGTTGGGCGCGAACCCGATCGCCTGGAGGAGCTTGTCCGCCTCCAGGGTCTGCTTCTGCCCGTCCGCGCCGGTGACCGTGACCTTGACGCCCTCGCCGGTGTCCTCGACCGTCTCCACCTTGGTGGAGGTCAGGACCTTCACGCCGAGCTTCTTGTAGGCGCGGGCGATCTCCTTGGAGATCTCCTCGTCCTCCATCGGCACGACCCGGTCGAGGAACTCCACGATGGTGACGTCGACGCCGTAGTTGCGCATGACGTAGGCGAACTCGACGCCGATGGCGCCCGCGCCCGCGATGATGATGCTGCCGGGGAGCTCCTCGCTGAGGATCTGCTCCTCGTAGGTGACGACCCGCTCGGACAGCGAGGTGCCCGGGATCAGCTTGGTGGAGGAGCCCGCCGCGATCACCGCGTTGTCGAAGGTGACGGTCTCGGTCGAGCCGTCCTCGCCGCGCACCTCGATCGTGTGGTCGTCGACGAAGGTGCCGCGACCGTTGAGCTCGGTGATCTTGTTCTTCTTCATCAGGAAGTGGACGCCCTTGACCCGGCCGTCCGCCACCTGGCGGCTGCGGCTGAACGCCTTGCCGTAGTCGAACTCCACGGTCCCGTTCACCTTGATGCCGAACTCGTCGGCCTCGTTGTTGAACAGGTGGGCGAGCTCCGCGTTGCGCAGCAGGGCCTTGGAGGGGATGCAGCCCACGTTCAGGCAGACGCCGCCCCAGTACTTCTCCTCGACGACGGCCGCCTTGAGGCCCAGTTGGGCCGCGCGGATCGCCGCGACGTAGCCGCCGGGCCCGGCGCCTAGGACGACCAGATCGAAGTGTTGCTGTCCCATGACGGGATCTCCTTGAGTGTGTTTGTGACGCACCCAGCGCAGCCGGCTTGCCCGGGGTGTCGGATTGCCGAACGCCAGCCTAGCCAAGGAGTCCGCCTCCGCGCGCGACCCGGTGCGACCGGGAGATGACTTTCAGGCGTCGTCGCTGCTGGGGGGTGTGGGGGTGGTGGGAACCTCCCCCACCGCTTTCTCCACGGGCCCGGCCGCGGTCCCCTCCCCGGCGGCGAGGCGGTCCGTCTCGGCGTCGTAGGCCTCGGCGGCCTCGCCGAGCGCCTGCGCCCGGCGCGCACGCTGGTCCCTGATCGCGCCGTAGGTGGGGATCGCCGCCATACCGAAGATGAGCGCGAGCGTCAGCCACAGCGCGTAGCTGTCGACGAGCAGGACCACGTCCACCCCCGCCTGTCCCGAGCCGTACCCGACGGCGGCCACGACGCCGGTGACCATCAGGGCGCCGAGGGTGTCCAGCAGCATGTAGGTGCCCAGGCGCATCCCGTTCACCCCGGCCACGACGTGGGGGATGCCCCCGGGCACACCCGGCAGGTAGCTCAGCGGGATCAGCAGTCGCATCACCCAGGGGTTCATGGTCTGGAGGCGCGCGGCGAACCGGCGGCCCCGCTCGCTCGGGACGAGGAAGGTGATCATGCCCTGTCCCCAGCGGCGGCCCACCCACCAGAACAGCCAGTCGATCTTCACCTTGCCGACCACGCCCGCGACGACCACGAGCCACAGGGGCGCCTCACCGATGCTGGCGAAGGCCGCGGCGGCGCCGACGGCCGCGTGGCTGCCGGTGGCGAAGGCGAGGGGGATGGCGTGGTCCGCGATGAAGAGCGGGCGCAGCGGCATGGTGAGGAGGAAGAACGCCGGGATACCGATGAGCATCCAGGCCAGGACCTTGTCCTGCCGCTGCATCGTGCTCGGCCAGGGCCGCTGGTTCCTCCACTGCTCCTTGGCCCTGAGCGCCTCCTCCTCGTCCCAGACCCGGCCCGCCTCCTTGAGCGCCTCCTCGCGGGTGGGCCGGGAGGAGTCACCGTCCCCGTCCGGGCGACCGCGGTCCTGAGGGGTGTCCCTCGTCGTCATCATGTCCTCCATGATTCCGTGAACCGGCGCCCGGCCCACAGTCCCAGCCGTCACCGGCCTCGTGTGAGGGGCGCGGTGCGAGGGGGATGACAGTTGTCATGTACCCGCGCGCCGAGGAGGGGTCGGGCGCGCGGACGGGGCGGGGTCAGCGCCCGGGCGGCCCCATCGGCCACTTCCAGTGCGGGGCCCAGGTGCTGCTGTCCGACACCCCGGGAGGCATCGGCGGCAGCAGCCGGGCGCCGGGCGGCCGGTCGTCGGCGGGGGGAGCGTCGGCGACGGGGGTGTCCGCCGGGGGAGGGGCGTCGAGGGGGTCGGGCTCCGGAAGGGGGTCCGACTCCGAGAGGGAGCGGGGTTCGCGCCACAGGGGTTCGTCGAGGGGCGGGCCGAGGGGGTCGTCGAGGGGGCCGTCGAGTCCCGGACCGGGGGACAGCGCGCCGGACCAGGCAGCGGGGACGGTGAAGTCGTCGAGGTCGTCCTCGTCCTCCTCCCCGGCGTCCGGAGGTCGCGAGGGAGGGTCGAACAGCGAGGCGGGGGAGTCCGGGAACACCGGGGCCGCCCCGGGGTTGATGGTGACGTCCTCGAAGGACGTCGACAGACCGCCGCCGGGGGCGTCCAGGTCCGGGTCCAGGGCGGCGAACGGCGCCGACATCGGACCGGAGTCCACCTCCGCGAAGTGCGCGGCCACGCCGAAGTGCCGGGGAGGGCGCCGGTGCGCGCCGGTGTCGTCGTTCTCGATCGGCGGGGCCTGCGGGTGGCGGACCGCCCCGGCCGGGTGCGTCCGCGCCCACCAGGCCGTCGCCTGGTCCGCGCGCAGCTCCTCCAGGACGGTGAGGGAGCCGGTGATGTGCGGATGGCGCCGCCCGGCCCGCCAGGAGTGCAGCAGCGACTGCGGTTCCAGCACGAGGACCCGCTCGCCGTCCACCACCGGGACGTCCCCGGGGCAGGCCTCGTTCCCCACCCAGGTGCCGTCCCCGCCGACCAGGTCCCATTCGCCGCGCACGACGTCGGCCAGCGGGTCCACCGGGCCGTCCAGGGAGGCCGCGACCCAGCGCGGGTCCGGGCGCGTGCCGGGCAGGCGGTGCCCCTCCTTGCCGATCAGCGCGTCGGCGAGCAGGGTGTGGAGCTGGAAGTTGTCGCTCACGCCGTCGAAGGCGACCCGGAACCCCCGCCAGGAGGCCCGGTCCAGGACGAGGAGCCGGTCCGCCTCGGACATCCGCAGGAGCTCGCCCACCTCACCGAACTCGTTCAGCCGCGTGGAGAGCGCCTGCACGATCTGGCCCAGCTCGTGCAGCGCGCCGGGGTCCGCGCGCACGGCGGCGCGCACCCCGGAGTCACCGAGCATGGCCTTGGCCGCGAGGCCGTAGCGGAGCGAGGTCCACCAGCCGACGGTGGCCAGCGGGGCGTTGTCCCCGAGGACCTGCTCGACCCGCTTCTCCTCGGCCTCGCCGACGTCGTTCGGGGCGGGCAGGGAGCCGCCGCCGGTCTTCTCCCACGCGTGGATGAAGGCCACGGCGGCCTGTCCGTAGCTGCCGAGCTGGCGCAGCACCTCCAGGCCCACCTGTCCGGCGGGCGCGCCGGACTCGACGAGGGCTCCGGCCAGGACCGAGAGGTCGGCGGCCACCCCCGCGTGCGGTTCGCAGTCCCCCAGGACCGGAGTCAGCGCCTCCAGCGCGATGGCCAGCTCCTCCCGGGACACCTGGGAGGAGAGCCGGAACACGTCGTGCACGGCTTCGGGGAAGCCGGGTGCCTGGCTGGCGGCGGTGTCGAGCACACGTTGGAACGCGGCGCGGAACTCTTCAGTCACCCCAGAATCCTGTCATACCCGCCCGTGCCCTCCGTGGTCAGGATGCACGTGCACAAAACGGGCGGATCCCGTGTGGGCGGGGAGTCAGTCGGGGTCCGTGAAGCGCAGGCGCACACCCTCCTCATCTGGGAGGAGGAAGGCGAGGAGGCGCGTGCCCTCGGCGGTGATCTCCTCGATGTCCGCCCTGTCGAGCGAGCGGAACGGAGCGACGTCCAGCGAGGGCCTGCCGCGGCTCCGGTCCACCCTCCAGGACGCGGCCACCTCGCCGTCCACCAGCACCGTCGCGGGCGGCATGCCGTTGCGCGCGGAGAGCCCGCGCAGGTGGTCGTCGGAGATCACCCGGCTCCGGTCGGCGTGCCCGCGCAGCAGGTTGTCGAAGTCGTAGAGGAAGCGCACCGGAGCCGGGACGTCCGCCGAGGGGCGCGGGGCCTCCGGCAGGTCGAACAGCTCGGTGCCCGACGGGCCCCGGAAGGACACCAGCCGCTCACGCAGGCCGTCGACGACCTCCTTCAGCCGCGTCAGCCCGGACCAGGCCTGCACGTCCCGCACGCTCGCCGGGCCGAAGGCCGCCAGGTACCTGAGTACCAGCGCCTCCCGGTCGGGGCCGGGCGCCATCGGCAGACCGGTCCAGGTGTCGGCGGGGGCGAGCACCGGCTGTCCGGAGGCGCCCCAGACGCCGCGCGGCGGGAGCTGCACCACCGGCAGCAGGCAGCGGACCACGTAGGCCAGGTCGGCTCCGTCCACCCCGTCCCAGCGGGCACCGATCTGGTCCCCCAGTTCCTTGGGTGTGAGCGGGCGCTCCTCCAGGATCTTGCGTCCCAGGGTCACCACCGCCTCCAGGTCCACCCCGGCGGTGGCCTTCCCGTGGGAGCCGTGGGACAGGTCCCGCTCCATGACCTCCTGGGTGGTCGGGCGCATCCAGGCGGCGTCCTCGGCGGTGACCAGGTGCAGGGTGGAGCGCATGAGGGACATGCGGACCAGGGCCCCGTCGGTGAGCAGGCGGCCCACCTCGTGCGGGTCGAAGTCCTCCACACGGCTCTGGAACCCCACGTACCAGGTGTGCGTGGTCTGTGCCTGGAGTCCGGCCAGGCGGGTCAGCACCTCCGTGGCCGGTCGCGCCACCCGGCCCAGCAGGAACTGGCGCTCCAGGGTGGCGCGGTTGAGCTCGCGTCGGGTGAGGGTCGTGGCCATGCTGGGTCCCTTCCGGTGTGCGGAACGTGCGGGAACCCTACCTCTCACCTCGGACGGAGCCGGGTGATCCACGCCGTACCGGGTCCGGTCCCGACCCGGGCGTGGTGACGAGCGGACCGAACTCTGACGGAACGGCCCCCCGGACGCGCCGAAGGGGGCGTCCCGGGCGGGACACCCCCTTCGGCGGTCATGCGGGTCAGTGTCGGTCGAGGAGTTGGGCGCAGCGGATCAGGCCCAGGTGCGAGTAGGCCTGGGGGTGGTTGCCCAGAGCGCGCTCGGTGACCGGGTCGAACTCCTCGGGGATCAGACCGGTGGGTCCGGCGCTGTCCACCAGGTGCTTGAACAGCTCCTCGGCCTCGGCCCGCCTGCCGGTGAGCAGGTAGGCCTCGATCAGCCAGGTCGTGCACAGGTGGAAACCGCCCTCGCCGCCGGGCAGGCCGTCGTCGCGGTGGTACCGGTACACGGTGGGCCCGGAGCGCAGCTCGGCCTCCACGGCGGTGACGGTGGCCTGGAAACGCTCGTCGGCGGGGTCGATCAGCCCGGACAGGCCGATGTGCAGGGACGCGGCGTCCAGGTCGGTGCCGTCGTAGGCGGTGGTGTAGGCCTGGGCCTGCTCGTTCCAGCCCTTCTCCAGCACCTCCTGGGCGATGTCGGTGCGCAGGTCGGGCCAGGTGGGGTCCACCGTGCGCCCGTAGGTCTGGGCCAGGGTGATGGCGCGGTCCAGGGTGAGCCAGCACATGACCTTGGAGTAGACGCGCTGGCGGGGTTCGTCGCGTTCCTCCCAGATGCCGTGGTCGGCCTCGTGCCAGCGGCGGGCCACGGCCTGGGCCATGGAGCGGACCAGGTCCCAGTCGCGGTCGGTGAGTTCCCCGCGGGCGCGGCACAGGTGGGTGATGAGTTCGACGACGGGGCCGAACACGTCGAGTTGGACCTGGTGGTCGGCGAGGTTGCCGATGCGCACGGGGCGGGATCCGGCGTAGCCGGACAGGGACTCGATGACCTCTTCGGGGCCCAGGTCGGTGCCGCGCAGCGAGTAGAGGGGGCGCAGGAGTTCGGGTGAGGGCAGGGAGTCCACGACGCGGTGGACCCAGTCCAGGAACGCCTCGGCCTCGGTGGTCGAGCCCAGCGAGACCAGGGCCTGCACGGTCAGGGCGCCATCACGCAGCCAGCAGTACCGGTAGTCCCAGTTCCGTACCCCGCCGATCTCCTCGGGCAGGGACGTGGTCGCCGCCGCCATCACCCCGCCGGTCGGGGTGCACAACCCACGCAACGTCAACGCCGAACGGGCGGCGAGGGCGTTCTCCGTGCGCGGCAGGTCCAGGTCCCGCACCCACGAGGACCAGTGGAGGGCCGCCTGTTCCTGGCGCTCCGCCTCGGTGCGCTCCTCGGCGGCCAGGGAGTCGGTGCCGCAGCGCAGTTCCAGCACCACGGGCCGCTCCGACCTCGGGTGGACGATGGCGCGGGCGACGTCGTCGGTGCCGTCGTGGTCCACGCGCCACTCCACGCCGGGGGAGCGCAGGACCATGGGGAAGTCGGCGCCCTGGACGCGCAGGCCCTCGGGTTCGACGGTGATGCGGATGGGGGCGCGGCCGAAGTCGGGGCGCGGGGCGAACTCGACGGTGGCGGGGGTGACGCCGCCGATCACGCGGACGAGGTCGGTGCGGCCCGGTTCGGTGTCGTGGGCGAGGTAGTCGGTGACCTCCAGGCGGGACCAGCGGGTGCGCACGGTCATGGTGCCCGGCAGGTAGCGCTGGCCGAGGGGGAGCCCGCCGTGGGCGGGCGAGATCGCGAAGACCCCCGCCTGACGGCCGCCCAGGACCTCCGCGAACAGGGCGTTGGAGTCCGGCTCGGGGTGGCAGAACCAGAGCAGGCGCGCGTCCGGGCCCAGCAGGGCGACGGACGCCTGGTTGGAGAGCATCGACATGCGCTCGATGGGCGTGGGGCGCTCCCCGAACACCCAGGATCGGCGCTCGGTGGCCAGGAGGGTGAGCAGGGACGCGGCGGTGGGGGTGTCCGGGACGCTGTGCGCGGCCTCGGTGGGTTCCTCACCGACCCGCACACCCGCGTCGGCCCCGGCGTGCAGGTTCACGAACACCGGCTCCTCGCCCTCGCCGCCGCCGATGTAGAGGATCGCGGTGGCCTCGACCTGTTCGCGCAGGAGTTCGAGGGCGGCGGACTTGTCGGCGGGCGGTGCGTCGGGGCCGGTGCCGGGGTGGCGGGGGTCGATGGTGAGGTCGGTGTCGAACTCGGTGCCGTAGGCGCCCACGAGGCGGACCTCGGCGGGCAGCCGGGAGAGGGCGGCCAGGTCGCGCAGGGGGCGCGCGGAGATCACCGCGCACACGGTGCCGGGCAGGTCAGCGAGGTCGCGCAGGGCGCGGACGGCCTCGGGGAGCGGGCCCCGGTGGTCGGAGTCGACCGGGGCCAGGGCGCCGTCGTAGTCGCAGGCCACGAGCAGGCGTGAGGTGCGGGCCAGCGCGGAGACGCGCTGCCGGACGTCGAGGGGCATGGTCTCCAGGATCGTGTCGGTTGGTCCCTGCGGGACCGCCGGAGTCGCTCTGACCACCTGGGTGAGCGTCACGTTGCCTCCTCCACTGGTCCATTACCGACCTGGGAAATAGGTGAGATGTAGGACTCCGCGCGCATGTTTCCGGATCACATGGGTCTCGTACGGAAAACGTAGACCCAGGGGCGTAGGGCGCGGGATGAACTTCGCGGGCCTTTGAGTAGACCTAAAGAACATTTGGCATTCAAACGGATAAAACGGTCATCCGTGCTGCTCTGTAAAAGATCAGGTGCCTCAGAAGTCAACGCGAGACTACCTGCGCCCCACACGTGCGCGTGCACGTGAAGAGAGTGATGCAGATCACTCACATGGTGGGTGGTCCGGACACGCAGGACCCCGCCCGCGGGCCGTGGAGCGGGGTCCACGGCCGGTGGACGGGGTGCGCGGAAGACGGGGAGTGATCGTGGGCGCGCCGAAGCGCCGGGTCAGGAGCTCGACGACTCCCACTCCGGCTTGCGGAGGTGGTGGACCCACGCGGGCGGGATGTTGGCGAACACCTTCTCCGAGCCGATCCCGTAACGGTCCAGCCAGTCCTGCACCACCCAGCTGGTCCGCGCCTGGCGGAGGTAGTCCTCGCGGCGGGCGATCACCGCCTTGACCTCCTTCGTGTACAGGTAGCCGTAGAAGGAGAGCGTCCCGCCGGGGCGGAGCACGGTGAAGTAGTAGTCGAGGATGCCGCGCACGTTGTCGGCGGTGAAGTTGGCGAACGGCAGGCCGGAGACGATCACGTCGTAGGTGCGGTCGGTGCCCATCTCGTCCACGAGACAGGCGTGCACCTCCGCGCCGTCCGCGATCGGTGACATCACCGGGTCGGTCTCCAACAGGTGCTCCACGTAGGACGCGAACTCCGGGTTGGCCTCCACGAAGTCCACGGTGTCACCCGGACGCATGGCCGCCGCGATCCCGCGGCTGATGGCGCCGGTCCCGGCACCCGCCTCCAGGATGCGCAATGGTTCGTCCGGATCGGATCGGTGGCGGATGTGCTCGGCCATGGCGTGGGCCAGGGCGCTGCTGCTGGGCACGATGGAACCCGTCGCATGGAAGGTGCGCAGCGCCTGGCTGAAGAAGAGTCTGGTGTCACGCAGACGTTCCTCCAGCCTGAGGGCGGCCAGGGGTCCGGTGGGGCTCTGGGTCTCGGACATGAGTGAACGCTAACGCGTCGGTGTCTCCCAGGGGAGACCGCGCGGCCGTTTGTCCGGGAAACACCGCGTGGCCATCACCACCACCGGAACGGGAACCCCGCGGCGCGCCCGCGCCGGGCGGGCGCGGCGGCACGCCCTACCCTGAGGGCATGAGCGACGCCGACACGACCCCCGCACCCTCCCGCGCCCGGACCGCACTGGTCACCGGGGCCTCCGGCGGGATCGGGGAGGAGTACGCCCGGCGCCTCGCCCAGCGCGGCTACGCCCTCGTCGTGGCCGCGCGCCGCCACGACCTCCTGGACGAACTCGCCGGACAGGTCCGGGAACGGTACGGGACCTCCGTCGAGGTCCTGCCCGCCGACCTCGGCACGTCCGAGGGCGTCGCCGCCGTGGCCGCCCGCCTCACCGAGGACGGCACCGGTGCGCTCGCGCCGGTGGACCTGCTCGTCAACAACGCCGGGCGCGGCGACGGGGGAACCTTCGCGGACCAGGACCCCGCCGAGATCGACGCCATGATCGACCTCAACGTCCGCGCCGTCCTCCAGCTGGCCCGCGCCGTCCTGCCGGTGCAGATCGCCCGCCGCGCCAACGGGTACACGGAGCCGCTGGGCGTGGTGAACGTGGCCTCGATGGCCGGGGAGATCCCCGCCAACCCGGGCGGGTCCGTGTACGGCGCGGGCAAGAAGTTCGTGACCCTGTGGAGCGAGAGCGTCGCCGCCGAGGTGCGCAAACACGGCGTCCAGGTCACCGTGGTCCTGCCCGGCTTCGTGCGCACCGACATGACCCGGGGCGTCCAGGAGCAGGGGATGCCCGCCTTCGCCTTCGTGCCCAAGGAACACATCGTCCGCGACTCCCTGGCCGCCTGGTCCGCCGGGCGTTCGGCGGTCATCCCCGGCGCCCAGTACAAGGCCGCCGACGGCATCCTGCGCCTCCTGCCCCGCCCGCTGGTCCGCGCCGTCGCCCGCCGGATGGCCTGACCTGGGTCTCCCACATACTGAGACATTCGGTCCCCGGTTGGTCACGGGCCGCCGGTTGCGCCTACCCTGGTACCGCACTGCCGGTCGAGGAAAGAGACCATGAAGACCTTCGAAGAGCTGTTCGCCGAGCTGTCAGAGAAGGCACGCTCCCGCCCCGAGGGGTCCGGGACCGTCGCCCAACTCGACGCCGGCGTCCATGCCATCGGCAAGAAGGTCGTCGAGGAGGCCGCTGAGGTCTGGATGGCCGCCGAGTACCAGTCGGACGACGAGGCCGCCGAAGAGATCTCGCAGCTCCTCTACCACCTCCAGGTTCTGATGCTGGCCCGTGGCCTGCGCCTCGAGGACGTCTACAAGCATCTGTAGGCCGGTACCGCGCGCTCCTCACCGGGCGCGTGCGCGGACCGGCCCACCGGACGTCCCCGAACCACGCCAGAACTGAGAAGGAACCCGTCATGCCCGACATGCTCCGCATCGCCGTGCCCAACAAGGGCCAGCTGTCCGAACCCGCCGTCCAGATGCTGGGCGAGGCCGGGTACCGGCAGCGCAAGAGCAGCCGCGACCTCGTGCTGGTCGACCCCGACAACAACACCGAGTTCTTCTTCCTGCGCCCCAAGGACATCGCCGTCTACGTCGGTGAGGGGATCCTCCAGGCGGGGATCACCGGCCGCGACATGCTGCTGGACTCCGGCGCCCCGGTGGACGAGGTCCTCCCGCTGGGCTTCGGCGGCTCCACCTTCCGCTTCGCCGCGCCCGGCGGTGGCGCCATGGAGGTCTCCGACCTCAACGGAAAGCGCGTCGCCACCTCCTTCGACGGCCTGCTCCGCGCCTACCTGGACGAGCGCGGCATCGACGCCCGCGTCATCCACCTGGACGGCGCCGTGGAGAGCTCGGTGCAGCTCGGCGTGGCCGACGCGGTGGCCGACGTCGTCTCCACCGGCACCACGCTGCGCAACGCGGGGATGGAGACCTTCGGTGACCCGATCCTGGTCTCCGAGGCCGTGGTCATCCGGCCGACGGACGCCCCCGAGGACCGGCAGATCGACCAGCTGCTGCGCCGTCTGCGCGGCGTCCTCGTGGCCCGCGACTACGTGATGATGGACTACGACGTGCACGCCGAGAACCTGGAGGCGGCGGTCGCCCTCACCCCGGGCATGGAGGGACCGACGGTCTCCCCGCTGCACCGCGAGGGCTGGGTCGCGGTCCGTTCGATGGTGCCGCGCAGGGAGGCCCAGCGGATCATGGACGACCTCTGGCAGCTCGGCGCCCGCGCCATCCTGGTCACCGACATCTACGCCTGCCGCCTCTGACCGGGACCCCGCTCAGGAGGGGGCGACGGTCAGCAGGGTCTCGTCGCCGTCGGCGGCGCCCGTGACGGTGACGTGCAGGACCCGTCTCGCGTCGTCCCAGCGCGACGTCCAGCCGTCGTCCCCGGCCGGGGTGTCCACGGTCAGTTGGTACCCCTCCCCGAAGACGTCATCGGGCAGGTACAGCTCGGTCGCCCCGGACGCCCCGTTCTCGGCGTAGCGCACCGACAGCGCCCCGGAGGCGTCGTCCAGCCCCAGCTCCAGGGGCTGACCCGCCACCGCGCGCGGGTAGGCCCGGTTCATGACGTGGGCCAACGGGCCGGGGGTGAGTTCCGCACCCTCGGCCCGGTCCTCCCAGGGGCCCCACCCGTCGTGGTCGTTGGACCAGTAGACGCGCCCGGCCGCCATGGCCTCGGTCTCCTCCAGCATCCGGCCGACGAACTCCGGGGCGCCCGCGCCGGACATGTCCAGGCCGAACTCGCCCAGCACGATCGGCGCCTCCAGGCGTTCGCCCACCACGCGGACGTTGCGGGACCACAGCTCCACGCTGGCGTCGATCCGCTCCCGGGCCGCACCCTCGTAGGGCTGGCCCAGATCCATGGGCAGGGCGTACATGTGCGGGGCGTAGACGATCCTGGGCTCACCCTCGCGGGGGTCCTCGATCCGGGGCAGGAACGAGGGCAGGCCCCAGTTCACGCCCACGGCCTGCCCCTCCACGAAGATCCACGTGTCCGGGTCGACCTCCCGGACCCGCGCGACGGAGCGGCGGTAGAGCTCCGCGAGGGGACCGGTCTCGAAGTCGGCGCCCTGGAGGCTGCCGCCGAAGGGTTCGTTCATGAGGTCGTAGCCGATCACCGCCGGGTGGCCGGAGAAGCGCTCGGCCACGTGGCCCCAGGCGTCGGCGTAGGCGTCCATCAGCCCGGGGTGCTCCCCGGTGGTGCCCCAGAAGTGGTCGAAGGAGCGCATCACCCCGGGCTCCAGGTAGACCAGCTCCCACATCTCCCGGCTCTCCACCCGCAGCCCGTCGTTGTGGGTGGCCCACTCGGGGGCGCCGTTGCCGGAGTGCTCCTCGGGGCTGGTGTGGCGGCCGTACAGGTCCTGGTGCATGTCGAGCAGCACGTGGTACCCGCGGTCGGCGTACCACTCCACGCGCTCGGCCACGGCGTCCAGGTACTCCTCGTCGTAGACGCCCTCCTCGGGTTCCAGGGCCTGCCACTGGATGAGGAAGCGGACGAAGTTGGTGCCCATGGCGTCGTACTCGGCCTGGACGTCGTCCTCAGTGATCCACGGCAGCCGGTCGGGGTCGCCCTTGGCCGACCCGGACGTGTTGAGGCCGTGGAGGAAGAGCGCCCTTCCCTGAGCGTCGGTGAGGTACCGGGTGGGCCCGGGTTCGTGCCGGGTGGCGGCGGCGGTGAGACCACCGGCCACCAGCACGAGCACGGTCAGGGCGGCGGTGACGAGCCTGCGCTTGCCGGTGGGCTGCAATCTCGCTCCTGGGGGGAGGATGGCTCCGGGAGGTGTGCTGATGAGACCTGGGTCACTATCATGCAAAAGGTGAATGTTATTCGCAACAGCCCCCCGGCCACCCGCCCCCTCCTCGTCCCCGGTGTCGCCGGAGCCGCCACCCTCGTCCCGTGCCTGCTCTTCGGGAACGCCGCCTTCCTCACCTGGCTGGGATCCCGCGCGGCCTGGCTGACACTGCCCACGTCACTGGGCGTCCCCTTCGCCTTCCCGAGACTCAGCGCCACCACCCTCGTGGGCCAGCCCGGCTGGCACCTGGCGGCCGAGCTCGTCGCCGTCGCGGCGCTGGCCGCCGTCACCGCCGGGTGGGTCCACCGGGCACGGCGGGTCCGCCCCCGGGCGAACGCCTGGCGGACCCTGCTGTCCGCCTGGTCCGGCGTGGTCCTGGGCCTGGCCCTGGCCAACGCCCTGCGCGCGTCCGCCGCCGTCCTGGCCGTGGGCGCGGGGCCGGTGGCCCTGTTCTCCTACGCCCTCGTCGGGGCCCTGTCCGGACTGCTGTGGGCGGTCTGCCTGGGCTGGCTGTGCGCGGTGCCCGCCGCCCTGACCCACCGCCTCACCCGCCCGGAGACCGTTTCACCGTAGGGAGCGCCCGGATGCCGTCGCCGGTGGTGGCGGAGCCGGATCAGCGGCGACGGTTCGACCGCGTCCGTCGAGGGTGGTGGGCGACGGGTGGGCGGAACGATTCAGAGAGCATGAGACCCGGCCCTCAGGCGTCGCCGCGCGGTGTGCGGCGGGACTGGAGGGCGGCCCAGACCAGGGGGACCTGGAGGGCGACGCGTCCCCAGGCGACGGCCCGGTTGTCGGCCACCGACGGCAGCCGTCCGGAGCCGGAGTCGAGCGCCATCTGGACGTTGGCGGGCCACACGGCCAGCAGCAGCGCCGCGCTGGCCGGTCCCGCCCACCTCCGGCGGGTCAGCAGTCCGGCGCCGCAGGCCAGTTCGGCCACACCGCTGCCGTACACGAACGCGCGGTGCGCGGGCAGGCGGCGCGGCATGATCGACTCGAACGGCCGGGGCGCCGCGAAGTGCAGCACCCCCGAACCCACGAACAGGGCTCCCAGAGCGAGCGGGGCCGCTCCGCGCAGCTTCTCCAGGCGTTCACCCATGGACATACACACTCCTCACGTGACGCGCCGGAACCCAACCTACTCGTGGGTCAACCAGCGGTCCTCCACCGGCCCGCCGAACCGGATACCACCGGTCCGCCGCGAGGGGAACGGGCACAATGTGGGTCATGAACCAGCGAACACGAGATCCCGCATCCGAGGGAGAGACGGTCACCCTGGCCCGGGTGACCGGCGAGACCGGCGGTGACCTGGTACTACGCCGGGTGGGCGCCCACTATGAGATCTACTCCAACGGCCTGTTCCTGATGGACACCCGCGACGGCACGTCCGAGCGCGAGATGGTGCGCGCGAGCCTGGCGGCGCTTCCCCCGGGCCGCTCGCACGCCCGCGTGCTGGTCGGCGGGCTCGGCGTCGGCTTCTCCGCCCGCGAGGCGCTCGACAACCCCCGGGTCTCCCGAGTGGACGTGGTGGAGCTCGAACCCCAGGTGATCGCCTGGCACGAGGACGAACTCGGTGAGGCCGCCGAGTACGTCCACCGCGACCCCCGCTGCCGCGTCCACAACGCCGACATCGTCACCTGGCTGGCGGAGGCCTCCGCAGCCGACCGGCCCGGCCGCTACGACGTCGTGTGCCTGGACACCGACAACGGCCCGGACTGGACCGTGGTCGAGAACAACAACCGCCTGTACGAGGCGGCCGGGCTCGAACAGCTGACCCGGCTGCTCACCCCCGGCGGGGTGCTCTCGTTCTGGAGCGCCAACGCCGTGGACAGCTTCGAGGCCCTGCTGCGGGGGCGCTTCGCCACGGTGGAGGTCGTGGAGGTGGTGGTGGCCCGGGGCGTCCCGGACGTGGTCTACCTGGCCTCGAACCCCCTCTGAGGCGCGGTCAGCCCTGGTTGCGGGACATGTAGCTGGCGAACTCCTCCAGGGAGATCCGCTGGTCGCCGTCGCCGTCCATCGCGCGGACGACCTCGGCGGCCTGCTCGTCGGTGGTCTGGTCACCGAGGTTGCGCATCAGCGCGGCCAGCTCCTGGGCGGAGATGAGGCCGTCGTTGTCGGTGTCCACGAGGGTGAAGGTGGCGGCGTACTCGGTGGTGTCGGCCATCGGTGGCTCTCCGGATCTGCTGGGGAACGGGCTCGCGCCAGGCTATCGAGGCACGCCCCGCGGGGCCACCGGGAGGCCTGCCCCCGACCGGAGGACCCACCGGCCCCGTGTCCCGCGACACGAGAGAGGGGCCGTCTCCCGCCCGGTGGGCGGGAGACGGCCCCTCCGGGGACTCCGGCGATCAGTGCGTGTTCGTGGACGCCTTCGAGCCCACCCAGCGGGCGACCACGGTGAAGGCCAGCACCAGGACGAACAGGCACAGCGCGGCGCCCCAGGCACGGTCGATACCGGACTCGAAGGGCTGCGTGGCGCCCCTGTACAGCTGCATCGGGACCGCGCCCTGCGGGTCGCCCTGGAAGGACGTCACGACCAGACCCGTGCCGAAGGCGGTCAGCAGCAGCGGCGCCGTCTCACCGATACCGCGAGCGATCGCCAGCATCGAACCGGTGGTCAGACCCGGTGCGGCGGCGGGCAGCACCGTGTGGACGATGGTCTGCCACTTGCGCGCCCCCAGCCCGTAGCTGGCGTTGCGCATCTCGTTCGGGACCAGCCGCAGCATCTCCTCCGAGGACCGGGTGACGATGGGCAGCATCATCACCGCGATGGCCACCGCGCCCACGAAGGTGCCGAAGCCCATGCCGCCCCAGCCGATCACCAGCAGGCCGTACACGAACAGACCCACGAAGATCGACGGGATGCCGGTCATCACGTCGGTGAAGAAGCGGATCGCGGAGGTCAGCCGGTTGGGCCCGTACTCCACGATGTACACGGCCGTGGCGATGCCGAACGGGATCGACATCAGGACGGCCAGCGCCATGATGTACAGCGTTCCGAAGAACCCGGCCGCGTAGCCGCCGCCCTCGCGCCGGGGCGGGGGCTCGACCTGCGTGATGAAGTCCAGGTTGACCACGCCGATGCCGCGACGGGTCACCTCGAAGACGATCAGGACCAGCGGGATCATCGCGACGACCATCGCGGCGGTCAGCGCCACGGTGGCGCCCCGGTCCTTGAGGCGCCGGAAGGAGGAACCCGGGGGGCGCTGGCTCAGCGGGACGTGCCTGCTGGGGGGAGTCGAGGTCATGGTGCTCATACGGCGGCGTCTCCCGTCATGCGTCCCAGACGCCAGACGATGACGCGGGCGAGGATGTTGACGATCATCGTGACCAGGAACAGGGCCACACCGATGGCCATCAGGGCGGTCCTGGACTCGGGGGTGGCCTCACCGAAGGTCGCGGCGATGTGCGAGGCCATGCTGCTGCCGGTCCCGAACAGGCTCGCGCCCCAGGACTGGGACCCGCCGATCAGCATCAGGACCGCGATGGTCTCGCCCAGCGCGCGGCCGAGGCCGAGCATGGCGGCGGCCACGATCCCGGAGAAGCTGGCGGGCAGGACCACGTTGCGCAGGACCTCCCAGCGGGTGGAGCCCAGCGCGTAGGCGGCCATCCGCTGCTCGACCGGGTGCACCGCGATGACCTCACGGATGATGGCGGTCATGATCGGCAGGATCATGATGGCCAGCACGATCCCGGCGGACAGGTAGCCCACCCCGCGGATCGGGCCCTCGAAGAGGAAGAACCAGCCGAGGACGCCCTCCAGGAACTCGAAGAACGGCCGCAGCACGGTCGGCAGGAACCAGTGCAGGCCCCACAGGCCGAAGATGACGCTGGGGACCGCGGCGAGCAGCTCCACCGTGTAGGAGAGCGGCTTGGCGATCCGGCGCGGCGCCATGTGGGTGAGGTAGAAGGAGACCATGATCGCCAGCGGGAGCGCGATGACGATGGCGATGGTCGCGGTCACCAGGGTGCCGTAGATGAACGGCCAGGCGCCGTAGGTGCCGGTGATCTCGCTCCGCGAGTTGCCCGACTGCCACTGCTCCCCCGCGAGGAAGCCGAAGAAGCCCTCCTTCGCGAAGACGGGCCAGGCCTCGGTGGTGGTGCGCAGGACCATCAGGGCCAGGATGACCAGGACGATGGTGCCGCAGGACGCGACCGCCCACTTGAAGAGGGGGTCGGCCATCCTCCCCTTGCTCGACCTCAGCGTCGTGCCCCGCCGGGGTTCCTCCGGGGCCGGGGCCTCTGGGGCCTCAGTGGACATGGTGCTTCTCCTCTTGATGGCTTTCGTGGGAGGGGGAGACGCGTGGTGGCCCCGGTCGGGGGCGGAGAGGACGGGGCCGGGGCGCTCCGGCCCCGGCCCCGGTGAGGCTTCTACTCCTCGGAACCGGCCTCGGCGGCGTCGCCGCTGCCCTCGTTCTCCGAGTTGGTGCGCTCGATCTCGGCGAGCACGCGCTCCTTCAGCTCGTCACCGAGGGGGGCGTAGCCCAGCTCCGCGACGATCTCGTTGGCGCCCTCGTCGGTCAGGGCCCAGGTCCAGAAGTCGATGATCGCGTCGGCCTCGGCCTGCTCGTAGCCGCAGGTGTAGGTGAAGATCCAGTTGGTACCGGCGATCGGGTAGCCCTCGCCGCCGATGCCGTCGATGCTGAACCGGAAGTCCTCGGGGATCTCCGCCTCCTCGGAGGCGGCCGTGGTGGACTCCAGGGTCGGCGCGATGGGCTCGCCGTCCGCGTTGACGACCTTGGCGGAGGCCAGACCGGCCTCCTGCGCGAAGGCCTGGTTCACGTAGCCCACGCCGCCCGGGTTCTGGCTGATGCCCTGGGCGACACCGTCGTTGCCCTGGCCGCCGACCAGGCCGGGGGCCCAGTCGATCTCGCCGCCGGAGCCGTACTCGTCGGCCCACGAGGCCACCTCGGTGGAGAGGTAGTGGGTGAAGACCTCGGTGGTGCCGGAGCTGTCGGAACGGTGGACCGGGATGATCTCGTCGTCCGGCAGGTCCACGTCCGGGTTGAGGTCCGCGATGGCCGGGTCCGTGTACGAGGTGATGTCGCCGGAGTAGATGCCGGCGATGGTCTCGGCGTCCAGGACCAGACCGTCGAGGTCGGGGTTGTCGAAGGCGATGACGACCGAGCCGAACACGACCGGGAACTGGATGGCCTCGCAGCCGCGGCCGTCGGCGGCGGTGGCCAGGTCCTCGTCGGTCAGGTAGCGCTCGGAGGAGCCGAAGTTGACCGTCTGCTCCAGGAACTGCTCGATGCCGGCGCCGGAGCCCACGCTCTGGTAGTTGATGCTGACGCCGGGCTGCACCTCCTGGCTGTAGGTGTGCATCCAGTCCTGGAAGAGCGGGTCGGGGAAGCTGGCCCCGGCACCGGTCAGCGAGGCGCTGAGGTCTCCGCCCGAGGCGGAGCCGTCCGCGCCGTCGGAGCCGCTGCCGCACGCCGTGGCGAGCAGGGGGATGGCCGCCAGGACGGCGAGCTTGGAACGCCCGTTGCGCATGTCGTGGTTCTCCTCGTTGAATGACCGCTGTCGGGGCTGACGTGAAACGACACTAGGCGCGTAGAAAGTCGTGGTGTCATCGAAATAGAGGCGGTTGGGTAGAAGAACAGTGAATGCCAGGTGAATGGGGGTCACTTTTCGATAACGGCCACTGTGTGCGATGGTGTGTGTCGTGGTGCGGACGTTCGTCGGAGGATCGCCAGTGTCCGCTCTGACCTGCTGTGATGAGAACGTGTCCGAGAGTGCTGTCGGAACCGGGGTTCAGGGGGATGACAGATTTGCATTCCTCGGACGTCACCGTTCCGTGGGAATCAGAAAAGGGTGACGCGTACGTGAACGGCGGGCCACTCCGGTGCCTGTCGGAGGGCCCTCGAAAAAGTACGCGACCGCCTTTGTGCGCCTACCCGCCGTTCGTCGTGTCCAGCCGGTAGCCGATGCCCCGGACCGTGTGGATGAAGCGGGGCTGGGCCTCCGAGTCACCCAGCTTGTGCCGCAGGCGCCGGATGTGCACGGCGATCGTGTTGTTCACCGGCGGGAGCGGCTTGCGCCAGACCTCGGTCCACAGCTCCTCCCGGCTGACCACCCTGCCGCTGTGCCGGAGCAGGAAGTCCATGATCCCGAACTCCCGCAGGGCCAGGTTGACCGGCTGCCCGTCCACGAACAGCCGGTGCCCCAGGGCGTCCAGCTCCAGGTCGCCCGAGCGCAGCGCCACCGGTCCGCCGGGGTCGGACGGCGGGGCGGCCTCGTTCCCCGGAAGCGAGCCGCGCAGCAGCCCCGCGAGCTCGGGGATGCGGTACGGGCGGTTCACACAGGCGGTGGCCCCCGCCGAGAGGGCCCGCATCGCCCGCTGCGAGTCGCCCGCGCCCACCCCGATCAGGATCGGGATGTCCATGGCCCGGCGGGTCACCCGCACCAGCGTCTCCAGGTCCACCTCGGGCGGCGCCGCGTTGGTCAGCAGGGTGTCCGGCCGCACCATCCCCACCCGGAGCAGGGCCTCGGCGCCGTCCACGCACACCGTGATGTCCACGTCGTGTCCGCTCAGCGAGAGCACCAGCTGGTGCGACTGCTCGGACTCGGGCTCCACCAGCAGGACCCGCAACGGACCCTCCGCGCGCCGCGTCCTCGCTTCGTCGTCCGGCGCGCCGGTGGGCGGGGGAACCGGTGCGGAGCAGGTGAGCGCGGGCATGGCGGGTCCACTTCGTCGAGAGCTACGGGGGCGGGTGGAGCTCGACCGGGCGGGTTACCCGAAGCGGCCCGAGATGTAGTCCTCGGTGCGCTGGTCGGAGGGCTTGCTGAAGATCGTCGCCGTCTCGTCGTACTCCACGAGGCTGCCGTAGCGCTCGCCCGCGCCGTCCACGCTGGCGGTGAAGAAGGCCGTGCGGTCCGAGACGCGCGCCGCCTGCTGCATGTTGTGGGTGACGATGACGATCGTGTACTCGGCCGCCAGCTCGTACATGAGGTCCTCGATCTTGAGGGTGGCGATCGGGTCGAGCGCCGAGCAGGGCTCGTCCATGAGGATGACCTCGGGGTTCACCGCGATGGTGCGGGCGATGCACAGGCGCTGCTGCTGGCCGCCGGAGAGGGCGAAGGCGCTCTCCTTCAGCTTGTCCTTGACCTCGTCCCACAGGGCGGCCTTGGTGAGGGTCTCCTCGACCAGGTCGTCCATGTTGCCGCGCGCCCCGTTGATGCGGGGACCGTAGGCGACGTTGTCGTAGATGGACTTGGGGAACGGGTTGGGCTTCTGGAAGACCATCCCGATCCGGCGGCGGACCTCGATCGGGTCCACGTCGGAGGCGTACAGGTCCTCACCGTGGTAGGTCACCCGACCCTCGATCCGCGCGCCGGGGATGAGGTCGTTCATCCGGTTGAGCGTGCGCAGGACCGTGCTCTTGCCGCAGCCGGAGGGGCCGATCATCGCGGTGATCTGACGCGGGCCCACCTGCATGTTCACGTCGCGCACGGCCTTGTTGGACCCGTAGTGGATCGACAGGTCGCTGATGTCGAAGACGGGTTCGCCCAGACCGGGGACCTCGCGGTTGTACCGGACGGTGTCGGGGGCGATGCCGCGGCCGGACTCGGTGCCTCGCGGGGTCGCGGTGTTGCTGACAGACATGGGGCCACTTCCGGGTCGGACGGAGCTCGGTGTGCATGAGGGGATGAAACCCGCGGAGTGCGGTCGATTCCCATGCAAATATGTCCGCGTGAAGCCCGGGTGAACGAACCCCGTGGCCAAGATGAACGTGGGCGGTGGAGTAGGAAGCCCCCGGTGACGTTCGGGTGTCCTCACCGGTCAGGACCGTCACGGAGGGGCGCGGCGGGCGGGTCGGCCGGTGCGCCCGCCCGCAGGCGCCGCCCGGGGCGGGGGCCACCAGGATCGGGGTCCCTGAGGTCGGGGTGCCGGGCGCGGGCGGTCCGGTCGTGGACCGCCCCGGACCATGTGAACCGCCTCCCGCCCCCGGCCACGGAACCGGCCCCCGACACACGACCGCCCCGACGCTTCCGTGCCGGTCGTGACACGGGCGCCGGGGCGGTCGGGGACGGTGGGGACCTACTGCCCGGAGTCGCCGCCCTGCTCGGAGATCTTCTGCTTGACCTCGTCCATGTCCAGCTCCCGGGCCTGGGTGATCAGGCTCTCCAGGGCCTCGGAGGGGAGGGCGCCCGGCTCGTTGTAGATGACCGTCTGGTCGCGCACGATCATCAGGGTCGGGATGGACTGGATCTTGAACTCGAAGGCGAGCTCCCGCTGTGCCTCGGTGTCGACCTTGGCGTGCACGATGTCCGTGTGCTTCTCCGAGGACTTGTCGAACACGGGGGCGAACTGGCGGCAGGGACCGCACCAGTCAGCCCAGAAGTCGATCAGGACGAAGCTGTTGTCCTTCAGCGTTTCCGCGAAGTTGTCTTTGGTGAGTTCGACGGTGGACACGTGGTCTCCTGCTCTTCGTTCGTTGTTGGTGTCGACCGGTGGCCAACTGCCATCCTCTTGGGTGCTACAGCGGTAGTGCCCACTCGTTTGTTCCACATGCCTGGGAGGTGGTGCGCGCACCCCTACCGGGCCGGTGGTTTCCGACACAACGCGTGTTGCATACCTGTTTGGGAGGAAAGAGCGAACACGGTTAGTGTCGGCCTGCGGGGCACGGGTTCATTGTCGTGACCGGAGCTTCCGTTGTGGGCCGAACGCCGAAAACCGGGGGGACCGATGAGCTCCGAGGCGCCGGAGGACCAGCAGGGCGTGGACTACCGCTTCACCCTCGCCAACGAACGTACCTTCCTGGCGTGGATCCGGACCGCGTTGGCCTTGCTCGCGGGCGCGGTCGCGGTCCTCCACCTGCTCCCCCTGGGCTGGGACGAGACGCCGCGCACCCTGGTGGGGCTGCTGCTGGCCGTCCTCGCCGGAGTCGTCACCGTGTACGCGCCGCTGCGCTGGTACCGCGTGCAGCGGGTGATGAGCCGGGGCGAACCCCTCCCAATGAGCCTGCTCCCGCTGATCACCACGTTCGCCGTGGCGGCGGTGTGCCTCCTGGTCCTGCTGGGGAACCTGCTGTGAGACCGGAGCAGGACCGCCGCGACCCCGGCCTCCAGCCCGAACGCACGCTGCTGTCCTGGCAGCGCGCGCTCATCCTGCTCGCCGTGGTGGGCCTGGTCTACCTGCGGGGGCCGCTCGACCCCGGCTCCGGCGTCGTACCCGAGGTGGACCCCGCGCTGCGGGCGGCCGTCATGGCCTTCACCCTGCTGC
The DNA here is from genome assembly GCF_056173345.1 of Nocardiopsis sp. iso_237. NCBI lineage: Bacteria > Bacillati > Actinomycetota > Actinomycetes > Streptosporangiales > Nocardiopsidaceae > Nocardiopsis > Nocardiopsis sp. iso_237. The sequence continues at coordinate 319,146 of NZ_CM149669.1, forward strand.
TGGGTACCGGCCTCGGGCTGCACCTGTGGCTGCGCTGGCGCCGCACCGAGTACGGACTCCGCGAACCGGGGACGGGTCGGGCCCCGCTGAGCGTGGCCCGGCCCTGGGCGATGGTCCTGCTCAGCGCGGGCGTCCTCGTCCTGACCCTGGTCGTGGTGGCGACGGTGCTCCTGCCGTGAGTGCGCCGCGGGAGCCGCGCCGAGTCCGTGAGGCGGGGCCGGGCCTCGTCGACGTCCCCGTCAGACGGGGGGCCGTCACCGCCCGGCGGGACGACGGGCGGTCCGGGCGGCGGGGCACCCGGGGAGGACCTCCCGTCAGCGGCTGTCACGGCCGTGGCGGGACCGCGGTTCCGGCGGCGCGCGGCTACGCGGGGGCGGGGACCGACCGGTCCGACCGGCGGTGCTCGACGATGGACCCGATGATGGCGTCGAGGTCGAGGGTGGGCTCGTAGCCGATCAGCCTCCCGGCCAGCGAGGTGTCCGGGTACCGGCGCCGCATGTCCTCGTAGCCCTCGCCGTAGGCCTCCTCGTACTCCATGTAGGTGATCGGGCTGCCCGAGCCGGTCAGGCGGACGACCCGGTCGGCCAGGCCCCTGATCGTCACCTCCTCGTGCCCGCCCAGGTTCACCGCCTGGTTGTAGGCCTCGGGGGTGTCCATCAGCCGGGTCATCGCGGGCACCACGTCGAACACCGACCCGAAGCACCGGCGCTGGTCACCCGTGCCGTAGACGGTGACGGGCTCGCCGGACAGCGCCTGGTCGACGAACCGGGGCACGACCATCCCGTATCTGCCGGTCTGCCGCGGCCCCACCACGTTGAAGAAGCGGGTGATGACGCAGGGCACGCCGGACTCCGTGCCGTGGACGTAGGCCACCAGCTCGTCCAGCCCCTTGGCGGCGGCGTAGGACCAGCGGCTCTTGGTGGCCGAGCCGTAGATCCGGTCGGCGTCCTCCCTGATGCCGTCCGCGTCGTTCTTGCCGTAGACCTCGCTGGTCGAGGCGACCATGTACGGGACCCGGTGCCGGACCGCCGCCTCCACGACGTTCTCGGTCCCGTGCAGGTTGATCCGCAGCGAGCGGAGCGGGTTGTCGACGATGTTGTAGACGCCCACGGCGGCGGCGAGGTGGAACACGGTGTCCGACTCCGAGACGAGCCGGTCCACCAGGTCCCGGTCCAGGATGTCCCCCTGGACGAACCGGAAGGCGGGAGAGCCCTTCAACTGGGACAGGTTGGACAGTGAACCGGTCGAGAGGTCGTCCAGGACGGTGACCTCGTGTCCCCGCGCGACCAGGTGGTCGCACAGGTGGGAGCCGATGAACCCGGCTCCGCCGGTGATGACGGCCTTCATGGTGTGCCCTCCACTACGGGTGATGCAGGTGTCCTGCGCTTCACTGGGGTGGGTTACGTGTGACGGGTGGGGGAGTTCGGGCCGTACGCCCGGTCAGGCCAGGTGCCGCAGGACGTGGTAGCCCTCACCGAGGGCCACCCCGGCCTGCATGCCCCTGAGGACCGCGAGGCTGCGCAGGGTGAGTTCCGAACGCGTGTGGGGGTGTTCGTGGCTCTGGGAGCCGTACAGCTCCATCGCCTGGAGCTTGGCCGCGAGGTCCGCCTCGGAGAGCGCGACGATGAGGTTGGGGGAGTCCACGGGCTCGGACCGCCACTGGTCGGCGGCCTCCTCGTAGGACAGCACCAGGGCGGGGTGGTGGCGCAGACCGCAGTTCGAGGGGCGCAGGGCGGTGTGCACCGCCTCCGCCACGGCCTGGTGGTCCTGGTTGTAGCTCGTGCGATGCGGAACGAGCACCACGGTGGGCCGCAGGCGCGCGACCGAGAGCGGGCTGTCCCGCTCGATCAGCCGCGTCAGGTCCACCCGGGGGACCGCGTCCAGCCGCAGGTGGTGCTCGTCGCCCGGCAGCGCCATGTGCCAGTCGTCCCAGCGGAAGTGCTCCGAGACCTTCTTGATCTCGGTGTGGCGCTCCTCGGCGGTGGAGAAGCCCTTCGGGGACTGGTCGGCGGTGTCACCGACCGTCAGGAACTGCACGAAGACCTCCGCGCCCGCGCGCTTGGCCTTGTGCATCAGCCCGCCGCAGCCGAGGGTCTCGTCGTCGGGGTGGGGGGAGTAGACCAGGAGGCGCTCCTGGGACCAGTCCGTCGTCATGCCGGTTTCCCGTTCTTTGCCGAAGTGGGGCGATCGGTCGCCGCCCGGGCCGCCGGGCCCACCGCGCCCGTTGGCCCGGGTGGACGGTGCCCGCTCGCTGATCGGTGTCAGCCGCGGGCTCTCGCCTGACGGAGCACGCCCAGCGCGTCCGGTCCGGCGTTGAGCAGGAGGTCGATCGCTGACAGGCGGGGCACGAAGCCGTCGGACGGGCCGCGGGTGTGCTGCCGGTACACCGGATGGCGGAACTCCTGCCACTCGATGGCGATCCCGTAGCGGCCCAGGACCCCGGGGTCCAGGTAGTCCCTCGCGCCGTCGCCCGAGAGCAGGGTGTCCGCTCCCGCCTTGGCGCAGATCTGGGCCAACAGCTCACTCTTGTGCCCGGGGAAGTCCCCGAGCTCGCTCGCGCGCAGGACGGGTGTGGCGATGCCGAATCCGTGTGTCAGCAGGCGCGTGGTGGCGATGGCCAGGTCCGCGAGGTCGTCCCACTCCGTTTCGTACAGCCGGGCGATTTCCTCCCGGTAAACGTTCCAGAAGGGTGCCTTGCGGTAACAGTGTTCAGAGAGTGCCCTGAAGTGCTTACTGCGCCATTTCTGTGATTTGTCTATTTTCTTGTCGAGGATGCGCTCGTCGCGGCTCGCCTGGGTGACGGGCACGGTGAGAAGGACCGGATCACCGTGGCCGGCGACGTAGTTTCGGTTCTGCCAACCCCGACGTTCGAACTGAACCGTGTCAAGCATGATGAAACGGTCAGAACGGTCGATCTTGTCGATCAGTCCCAGCCATGGCCAATAGTGCGGCTGGTGGACGGCCACGCGCACGCGCGCGTCGTCGTCGCTGGTCAGGGTGGTGTTCCCGGAGAAGGGCCCCGGGGCGCCGTGCGCGGGATCTGGCGCGGGGGATCGTGGGTCGCCGATCACTCCGGGCGTTCTCCTTAACTCGTCGGTCAGGCGACGGGGATTTACCGGGATCCCATGGGTCCTCGTATAAACCGGTGGCGGTGGTCACCTCCGGCACCTCGTCGCAAATATCTTCTAATGGGTACCACCTCACGCAAGCCCGTGTATACGATTTGCGTGGCCTACATAGGACGCGAACCCGGGTGAACCCGTCGTCCGCGTAGGACGTCAACCCAAGGCCGACTTCACGGGTTGATGTCGGTCCGAAAACCGATGACATTCGAGGGGTCCCAGGGCTGTGCGTATCGTGCGTTCCATCGGTGGGCTGCTGACCGGGTTGATCGCCCTGGTGCTGGCCGTCGCGCTCTTCGTCTACTGGTTCGACTTCGCGTCGTCCATGGCCGCGGCCGCCGGGATCGGTGCCCTCGGGTACGTCTTCCTGTGGATGGCCTTCGGCCTGAACCTGCTGCTGTGGACCGTGGTCGGCCTGCTCAGGCTGGCCGAGGGCGGGGCGCGGGCGGCCCTGCGCCGACGCCCCGAGGACCGGCGCGCGAGCGTCGCCGGGAGCCGTGAACGGCGGCGCCTCCTCGTGGGCGCGGGCGGCCCCGGGGGAACCGAGGAGCTGACCGGGGGCGGGGCGAGCGGGTCCGCCGAGGAGGGAGCGCTCGACACCGCCGCCCCGGGCGGGCCGCTGGTGGCCGGGGACCCCGAGGTCACCACCCTCGCCGTCGTCATCCCGGCCCACAACGAGGAGCCGGTGATCGGCGCCGCGATCTCCTCCGCCCTCAGCCTGTTCGACCGGTGGGACGTCTACGTCGTCTCGGACTCGTCCGGGGACGCCACCGCCGAGATCGCGGCCCGGACCGGCGTGAACGTCCTCGAACTCCTCACCAACCGGGGCAAGGCCGGGGCCATCGAGGCGGTCATCGAGGAGTTCTCACTGACCGAGAACTACGACGGCGTGCTGATCCTGGACGCCGACACGGAGCTCGACCCGGGATACGTCGAGGGCGCCAGACGGCAGCTCCGGGACCCGGACGTGGCCGCCGTCGCGGGCTTCGTCGTCTCGGAGTGGAAGCCCCGGGAGCGGGGGCTGGTCGGGCGGGTCATCTCGGCCTACCGGGACCGCCTGTACTTCATGCTCCAGTACTTCATGCGCTTCGGGCAGACCTGGAAGCGGGCCAACGTCGCCTTCATCGTGCCGGGGTTCGCGAGCGTGTACCGCAGCCGCGCCCTGAGGGAGATCACCGTCAACCCCCCGGGGCTGGTGATCGAGGACTTCAACATGACCTTCGAGGTGCACCACAAGCGCCTCGGCCGGATCTCCATGCGGCCGGACACCAAGGCCTACAGCCAGGACCCGTTCACGTTCCGGGACTACCGCAAGCAGGTGGGCCGCTGGACCCTCGGCTTCTGGCAGACGGTGCGGCGGCACGGGGTGTGGCCGAGCTTCTTCTGGGCGGCCCTGGCCCTGTACGTCGTGGAGGTCGTGCTGGTCTCGGCGCTCTTCCTGGTGACCGTGGCGATCGCCCTGTTCGTACTGCTGGGCACGGTCGGCGGGGAGGCGCTGGCGGGGGTGCCGTTCCTCACCGAGGGGTTCACGGCGGTCACGGCGTTCCTGCCGCTGACGGCCCTGGCCATCGGCCTGCTCGTGCCGGACTACGTGCTCACCTGTGTCATGACCATGGTGCGGCGGCGGCCCTCGTACCTGTTCTACGGGCTGTTCTTCTTCCCGATCCGGATCGTGGACTCCTACCTGGCCCTGCGGATGATCCCGAAGGCCTGGACCGCCAGGTCCGACGGCCGGTGGAGCAGTCCCACCCGGGTCTCCCACAAGGATCGGTAACCGTCTCGACCTGCGGGAATGTGAGATTCTCCGAGCATGCCCACCCCAGGGGCCCACCGTGCCGGACACCGCTTAGCCTCGATGGAGGGGACCCGACCCTCCTCGGGGCGCAGTCGTTGAATGGGTGAAGTCGCAGTGGACAAGAGGCGTGTGTCGTTCGCGTTGTACCGGGTGCTCGCGTACATCACGGGAGTCTTCCTGTTGGGCCTGACCTTCCTGGCCATGCCCGCGAAGTACCTGGTGGGCGAGGACTCGAAGTTCCACCTGGTCGGTGCGCCGGAGGGGTGGGAGCACTGGTTCGGCCCCGAGTCGCCGCTGATGCTCTACGTCGCCATGCCGCACGGCTACGTCTACATGGCCTACGTGCTGGTCGTCCTGTGGGTGGCCCTGGACCGCCGTTGGGGCGCGGGCCGCACCCTGGGCGTCGTGCTCGCGGGCACCATCCCGGTCCTCGGCTTCGTGGTCGAGCACCGCGTGGTCCGGTCCGAGCAGGCGAAGGAGCTCGCCGCCGACCAGGCTCAGGAGCCCGTCGCCACGGGCTGATCCTCCGAGGCCGGGTCCTCCGCCAGTTCGCGGCGCATGAGGATGATCCAGAAGACCACGCCGGAGACGCCGAACATGGCCCACTGCACGGCGTAGCTGAGGCTGCGCCAGTTGACCGTGAACTCCGTGGGCGGTTCGGGCGGCGGCACCGGGGTGAGCCCGTCGACGGCGGGCTCGCTCTCGGGCAGGGTGACGTAGGCCGCGTAGAGGCGGTAGTCCCACTCTCCGACCAGCACGGACGGGGCGATCCGCTCGACCGTCCCCACCTCGGGGGAGCCCATGGGGACGACCCCCTCCGCGGCGTCCTGGGGCGGCTGGAGCCAACCGGTCACGGTGACGTCCCCCTCGGGGACGTCCGGGAGCCCGGTCCCGTCCTCCGTCCAGCCCCGGCTGACGGTCATGGCGACCCCGTCCTCGGTGACGAGGGGGAGGACCAGTACGTAGCCGTCGACCCCGTCCAGGCTCCGGGGCACGAGGAGCTGGGCCCCGGCGTCGAAGCGCCCGGACACCTCGACCGCCGTGTTGGTCGTGAGGTTGGGGTGCAGGAAATCGCCGGGTTCACCGAGGTCCGAGACGGGGATGGCGTCGGCCAGGTCCTCCACCGGGTTGGTGATGACGTCGCGGTCGGGCTCGAAGGCACGGGTGCCCTGCCAGTAGGTGCCCGCGACGCACACGGCGACCACCAGGACGGCCAGCAGGTGCAGGCCGAGCCAGCGTGGGCTGAAGAGCGGAGATCTCACCCGACCAGGCTATGTCCGCCCTCGGAGCGTCCACTCATGACCCCGTGTTGACGATGCCCACACCCCGCTTGGCCGGGCCACGCCCCAGGAATGACGATCACTTTAAGTAGTTTCTCGTGACACAGGGTTGTTATTCGTGGGTGTGGTCGGTAGTGTCTCTATCAACGCGGAACGACAAGATCGCTTCCACGTGGCAGACCTTCAGGCCGCGACTCCAGGGGGGAGGAGTCGCAGGCCGCTTCCCAGAGCGAGGGTTGCCTCCGTACTTTGAGGGGGGATGCGGAGGCGACCCTCGCCACCTCGTAGACGGGGACGTTTCCACTGTTCAGTGGGAACGTCCCCGTTCTCTTTCCGTCCTCAGGGCTGCTTGTTCCGGCGGCTCCCCGCCGGGGGATCGGTCCGCCTGCGCTCCCCCGACGTCTCCGCGCGGCTCCGGTGGCGCGCCGCGTACACCCTCAGTGCCAGGTTGACCGCGTCGTCCCTGGTGCGCGCGCCCGAGAAACGCATGGCCTCCCGAAGGGCCTCGTCGTCGATGTCGATCCAGGTCGGGCTCACTCCGCGCTCCTCGCCGCTCGGGATGGGGTCAGGCCCATCGTCCCGCATGCGGAGGGTGGCGCGCGCACTACCCAGGGTGGTGTCGGTCAGCCCATCGTCTTCTGGCCGTCGAGGGACTCCCGGATGATGTCGGCGTGCCCGCAGTGCTGAGCCGTCTCGCGGATCAGGTGGATGACCACGTCACGGGCGGTCCAGGACTTCTCCTCCGGGAACCACGGCGCGGCCGGGAGCTTCTGGCTGACCTCCAGGTCCGGCAGGGCTCGGACGTACGCGTCGGTCTCCTTGGCCTGCTGCTCGTAGGCGGCGAGCGTCCCCTCCAGGGTCTCCTCACCGATGAGGCGGAAGCTGTTCTCGTGTCTGTCCAGGGTGTCCTGGGACTCGTAGTCGACCTCATGCGGGCCCTCCTCGATGAAGTCGATCCACCCCTTCTCCACCGAGGTCACGTGCTTGACGATCCCCGCCAGACACAGCCCGCTCGCGGTGGTGCGCCGGGTGGCCTGCTCCTGGTCCAGCCCCTGGAGGGTCGTGAGCAGGAACGCGCGCTGCTGGGCCAGGAAGTCCAGCAGCGACTCCCGCTCGACGTTGACCTGGTTGTTCGTCTCACCCATGGAAACTCCTCAGTCGGGGTCCGTCTCGATGCCTCGACCCTAGGGAGCGAGGCGGTCAACGACTGTCCTCCATTTGCTGGGCATGACCGGGTTTTCTGGCTTCCTTGAAAGCTGTGTGGATAACCTGGCGTTCTGGCGACCCGGAGGTTCCATGGCCCTGATTCCGCTCCAGTACCGGCTCGACGGCCCCAGGCACGCGCCCGTCGTGCTGCTCGTGCCGCCGTTCGGTACGAAGATGTCGGTCTGGGAACCCCAGATGCCCGAGCTCACCCGCAACCGCCAGGTGCTGCGGATCAACCACCGGGGCCACGGCTTCTCACCGGTACCCGAGGGCCCCTACTCGGTCGAGGACCTGGCACTGGACGTCCTCGGGCTCCTGGAGGACCGGGGGTTCACGCGGGTCTCGGCGGTCGGGGGCGGCCTCGGAGGCGCCCTCCTGCTGTGGATCGCCGCCAACTCGCCGCGCACCCTGGAGCGCCTGGTGCTCCTGGCCGGAACGTCCCGGACCCCGCCCACGCACCGCTGGGACCGGATCGCCTCCCAGGTCCGCGAGGGCGGCATGGACGCGGTCACCGCCGAGGTGGTCCTGCCCTGGTTCACGCCCGACCTGACCGACGACCGCCCGGAGGTGGCGGCCCGGTTCACGGAGGACTTCGGCTCCGTCGACCCGCGCGCCTACGCTTCGATCTGCGACGCCCTGGCCGCCATGGACCAGCGCAACCTGGTCTCCGGGGTGCGCGTGCCGACCCTGGTCGCCTCCGCCGCGCACGACCCCCTGCTGCCGCCGGGGCACGGGCGCCGCCTGGCCGACGGGATCTCCCAGGCGCGGTTCGAGGTGGTCCCCGGCGCCGCGCACCTGCTCGGGGTGGAGCGCGCCGACCGGGTCAACCAACTGCTCGCGGAGCACGTCGCGGCCTGAGTCAGACCAGCGGGACCAGGGGGCTGTTGACCTCCAGGAGGTAGCCGTCCGGGTCGCGGAAGTGCGCGGCGCGGATGCCCCACGCCGTCCAGTCGCGGGGCTCCATCACCAGCCGGGCGCCGCTCGCCACCAGCCCCGCGGCCGTCTCGTCCACGTCGTCCACCTCGAAGATCACCGCGAGCCGGTCCTGGTGGGGGAGGGCGGGGTCGGCGGTGTCCGTCTCCAGTGCCTCGGCCATCACCTCGCGCTGGTTGAGGGCCAGCCGCGTCCCCGAGCGCACGTCGAACTCGGCGTAGCGGCTCACCTCGTCGCCCCACAGGACGGGGAGCTTGAGGATGTCCGCGTAGAAGCGGAAGCAGGCCTCGTAGTCGTTCACGAGGAGCCTGATGTAGCTACAGCGCATGGGGGCCTCCTGCCGTGCGGGCTGGGTGTCGGCACCATTCTCGGGTCCGAGCATGACGTACACCTGAGTATCCGTACCCGGATGACGCATGGCCGGATCCGGCCACCCGTGTCGCCCCCTCCGTTGACCTGCTCTTCCACCACCGAGCACAGATGCGACGTTCCATATCCCCTGTGCTGCCATATGTAGTACACGTACTATCAACCGCAAGCGGCCCGAGAGGAACAAGAGCGTGCCCACCGAGAAGACCGACGGACGCCACCCCAGAGCGGGCTCCGAGACGATCCACAACCGGATCGCGATGCTGCGGGCCGAGCGCGGCGTCTCCCGCCGGGAACTGGCCGTGGCCCTCGGGGTGCACTACCAGACCGTCGGTTACCTGGAACGGGGCGAGTACAGCCCGAGCCTCCACCTGGCGCTGCGCATCGCGCGGTACTTCGAGGTCCCGGTCGAGGTCGTCTTCTCCACCGAACCCTTCCCCCGCATCGGCCGGTGACCGGTCACCCCCCCAACCCCCAGGGAGAGACATGAACGCACGTACCGAAGAGCGCGCGCGGGCCCGTCGCCAGAAGCTGGTCGACCAGTTCGAGGATCCCCGGACCCGTGCCCTCTGGGCCGACCGGACCGCCCGTGTCCGCAGGCTGTACCTGGCGGTGGCCCTGGTCCTGATGGGCACGGCGGCGCTCACCTCGCTGGCCCTGTCCCAGAGCGCCCTCATGCTGACGGGATCGAGCCTCGCGGTGGTCGTCCTCATGATCGCGCAGACCGGAGCCCTCCAGAGGCTCGAAGCCGGGTCGCGGACCCTGCACGGTTACGCGGAGGTGGTGGACGAGCGCCAACGCTCCGAGATCGACGCCGCCCGGGACCTCGGGCACTCGGTCACGTCGGCCCTGCTCCTGCTGGTGGTGGCGGTCGTCGGCGTCGCACAGCTCATGGGCACGTTCCCCCTGGCGGACCTGACCGTGCCCGCTGGCCTGCTGCTTCCGGTCGTCTGGCTGGCCCTGGTGGTGCACCGGTCGTTCCCCGCCTTCTACCTGGCCTGGACCCAGCCCGACGAGCAGCCCGACGACGCCTGAGCGTGCGGGTCTACAGGAAGGGGTCGGGGCCCGCCCAGCCGTAGGTGTCGCGCTGTCGGGCCTCGGCCAGCTCGTCCTCGCTCAGGACACGGGGCTCACCGAGCTGGCGGGCGCGCAGGTAGGCGGAGCAGAGCCAGTCGAGCAGCCGGAGGTTCGCCAGGGCCTGCTCCAGGCCGCGCCCCAGGGCCACCCCGCCGTGGTTGGCGAGCAGGGCGGCGTCGCGGCCCTTCAGGGCCTTGACCGCCTGGTCAGCGATGTCACCCGTGCCGTAGGGCATGTACGGGGTCACGCTGACGGCGCCGCCCAGACCGGCGGCGCGGTGGTGGATCGGGGGGAGCTCGGGGAACACCGAGGAGACCGCGACGGTGTCCGCGGTGAACGCGTTGACCACGGCGAGGGCCTCCCGGCCCTGTTCGGCGGCGTGGCGGTGCACGGCCATGTGGAGCGTGGCCTCGGCGGCGGGGTCGCGCCGACCCTCCAGCATCCGGTCGTCCAGCGACATCACCGGACAGTCGATCGGCTGGAGCTGGTCCAGGGGCACACCGTGCGGGGTGACGACCACCAGGTCGCCGCTGCGGACACTGACGGTCCCGGCCTCGCCGGGCGCCGTTCCCGGGTGCTGGGCGATGGCGCGAGCGGTCAGACAGACGTCGCGGCGTTCCTGTTCCAGCTGCATACGATCCTCGGTGGGGTGCGCGGTCAGCGGCTCCGCGGAGAAACCGGACCAACCGACTTAGGTACACCTAATGTACGTCAGGACGGCCGATCTGTAATCCCCCCTAGGCGACCAGGCCGTGCCGGTAGGCGTACACCACCGCCTGGACGCGGTCGCGCAGGTCGAGCTTGGTCAGGATGCGCGAGACGAAGGTCTTCACGGTCTCCTGGCTGATGAAGAGGCTCGTGGCGATCTCGCCGTTGGACAGCCCGTCGGCGATCAGCCCCAGCACCTCCAGTTCTCGCGGGGTCAGCGGGACCTCCGTCTCGGGGGCGTGGGAAGGCCGGATCCGGGCGGCGAAGCGGCCCACCAGCTGGCGGGTGACCTCGGGGGCCAGCAGCGCGGCGCCGGAGGCCACGGTGCGGATGCCGTGCAGCAGCTGGTCCGGGGGAGCGTCCTTGAGCAGGAACCCGCTCGCGCCCGCGCGCAGCGCCTCGTACACGTACTCGTCGAGGCTGAACGTGGTGACCACCAGGACCTTCACCGGGTGTTCCACCTCCGATCCGGCCAGCAGCCGGGTCGCCTCGATCCCGTCGAGCTCGGGCATCCGCACGTCCATCACCACGACGTCCGGCCGCAGGCGCTCCGCGAGCTCCACGGCGGCGCGCCCGTCACCGCACTCCCCGACGACCTCCATGTCCGGCTGCGCGCCGATGATGGTCACCAGCCCGGTACGGATCAGCACCTGGTCGTCGCAGACCAGCACCCTGATGCTCATGGCCGCGCGGGGATGCGCGCGTGCACGGTGAAACCGTCGCCGCGGGGTCCGGCGGTGAACTCGCCACCCATGACCTCGACGCGTTCGCGCAGCCCGACCAGGCCCCGTCCGCTGCCGCCGGGGGAGACCCCCGGGGGTCCGGGGCGCTCGGTGTCGACGTTCACTGTGATCTCCTCGGGGCGGTGGCGCACGCGCACCGTGGTGGGGCTTCCGTGCGCGTACTTGAGGGCGTTGGTCAGCGCCTCGCGCACGACCCGGTGCGCGACGAGTTCGGCGCCGCCCCGGGTCCCGGCCGGGGCGCCCTCCTCGCTGAACCTCACGGGCTGCCCGGCCCGGCGGGTCCGCTCCACCACGTCGAGCATCCCCTCGTCGTTGGCGGGCGCGGGGTTGGCCGGGTCGAGCACGTCCAGGAGCTGCCGCAGGTCGGTGATGGCCTGGCGGCCGGTGCCGGTGACCGTGCTCAGGGTCTGGTCGAGGCGTTCGGGCGCGGCGGTCAGGTAGCGCGCGGCCTCGGTCTGCACGACCATCGCGGTCACGTGGTGGGTGACGACGTCGTGGAGTTCCCGGGCGATGCGGGCGCGTTCGGCGGCCAGCGTGTCCGCCGCCAGGCGGCGGCGCCGCTCGGCCTCGGCCACCCGCGTGGAGCGCAGCCACGAACCGATCCCCCAGGCCAGGCCGTGCGCGAAGTAGAAGACCACCCACTCGGCCGGGGTCTCCCCCTCGCCCAGCCGGGTCAGGGCCAGAGCCAGGGCCACGAACCCCGCCGTCCCCACCAGCAGGGTGGTGCGCCGGTACCGGTCGAGGTGGACGCCCGCGCTCATGAGCGCGATCGGCATCGCGGTCCCGGCGATCAGGTGGTACCCGCTCAGCTGGTCGAGGGCGAAGCCGACCGCCACCAGGGCCAGGGTCAGCGCGGGCCACCGCCGCCGACCGGCCAGCGGCAGGCACTGGAGGGCGAGCGCGACCACGCCCAGGGCGTCGAGGGGGCGGTCCGGAACTCCGCCGACCTGGGTGCCGTAACCGTGCAGAGCGGGGACGCAGGAGACGGACAGGAGGATGAGGGCGAGGGGCAGGTCTCGGACGGTGACGTCGAGCCGCCGCCACAGAAGGGGAAGACGTCGGAGCCAGGTCACGGACGCAGTGTAGTCGCGCAGAGCCACGGCGACGCTCCCTTTGTCCCCCATGCGAGCTACGTACAGGTGTCCACTCAGCGGTGACGACCCCGGGCCCCGGTTTCCGTAGCGTTCTCCACATACCGAATTCCCCTTCCGGCCACTCCGTACGGCCGGGCCCGCTGCCTGGAGGCACCCCATGTTCCGCACCTTCCGGACGACCGCCCTGACCGCTCTGTGCTGCGCCGCGGCGGTTCCCGGGCTGGTCGGGTGCGGAGTGCTCTCCGAGGTGGGCACCGAACTGGGGTCGGCGGCCGAGGAGGTGCAGTCGGACCTGGAGGACGCCGCCAACGAGGTGCTCACCGAGGGGCAGCTGTTCACCGGGACCAAGACGCTCGAGGTCGACGGCGCCTCCGTCAACGTCTCCTGCTCCGGTACGCCCTCGGACGGCCGACCGGTCATCGTGCTGATGGCGGGCATGGGTGACGGCCTGGACACCCTGGCGGGTGTGCAGGAGACCCTGGCCGAGGACGAGCGGGTCTGCTCCTACGACCGGCTCGGTGAGGGCGAGAGCGACCAACCGGAGGGCCTACAGAGCATCGACGACGCCGGGGCGACGCTGACCGCCGTCCTGGAGGACGTGGCCGGTGACGGCCCCGTGGTCCTGGCCGGTCACTCGCTGGGCGGCCTGATCGCCGCCCGCTACGCCCCGGACCACCAGGACCGTGTCAGCGGGCTGGTGCTGCTGGACGCCACGTCCCCGACGATGATCGACGACATCACCGGAGTGATCCCGGAGTCGGCCACCGGGGAGGGCGCCGAGGTGCGCGCGCAGAACCTGGCCATCTTCCAGGGCGAGAACCCGGAGGGGATCCTGATCGACAGCGACCCGGAGGTCCGCTCGGCGGGGGACATCCCGGTGGAGGTCATCCAGCACGGGGTCCGCTACCTCGGTGAGATCGCGGAGTACGGCGACGACCTGGAGCGCGTGTGGACCGAGGGCCAGGAGCAGTGGCTGGCGCTCTCCGACCGCAGCCGGCTCAGCACCGCCGAGGCGAGCGGCCACTACATCCACGTCGACGAGCCCGACGTAGCCGTCGAGGCCATCCGCCGCGTGACCGACGAGGCTGCCGCCTGAACCTCGGCCTCGCGCCGAACGTCCGGAACCGACCGAGTTCCACACAAACACACGTCAAAGACTCGTCCCGGTCTTCCCCAGGGTGGTGTGTCCACCTGCCCCAGGGGAGGGCCGGGGCGTAGGTCTGTCCAGGCGGGCTGGTGATATGAGCCACGGCCGAGACGTACCGTAACGCGCTGTTTGCCCTGATCAGTGGGGGTTATGGGAGCGTTGTGGCGTATGTGACCTACGAGACGAGGCTGTTTGTGACTAGCGATCCTGGGCAGAGAGGGTCCGTGAACCAGACCCATGTAACCCTGCCGACCGTGCCGTACCTGTCCGAACCCGGAGCGTCCACCGCCACCAGCCTGTACATCGACGGCGAGTGGCGGGCGGCCCGGAACGGACGCGTCCGAGAGATCCTGGACCCGGCCGACGCCTCCGTACTGACCATCGTCAGTGAGGGCGGCAGGGACGACACCGAAGCCGCCATCGCCGCCGCGCGCCGCGCCTTCGACCACGGCGAGTGGCGACGCACCTCCGCCGACGAGCGGGGCCGCGTCCTCGAACGGATCGCCGACCTGCTCCAGCGCGACCGCGAGGAGATCGCGGTCATGGAGTCGCTGGACACCGGTAAGACCATCGAGGAGGGCGGGATCGACGTCGACGACGTCACCAACGTCTTCCGCTACTACGCCGGGCTGGCCGACAAGGACGCGGGCCGCCTCGTGTCCGCTCCCGAGGGCGTCCACAGCAAGGTCGTCTACGAGCCCGTCGGCGTCTGCGGCATGATCACGCCCTGGAACTACCCGCTGCTCCAGCTCGCCTGGAAGATGGCCCCGGCCATCGCGGCGGGCAACACCATGGTGATCAAGCCGAGCGAGGTCACCCCGGTGACCACCGCCAAGCTGGTCGAGCTCACCACCGAGGCGGGCGTCCCCGCCGGTGTGGTCAACCTCGTCCTGGGCAGCGGCCCCGACGCCGGAGCCCCCCTGTCCGAGCACCCCGACGTCGACCTCGTCTCCTTCACCGGAGGCCTGGTCACCGGGCGCCGGATCATGGCGTCGGCCGCCGAGACGGTCAAGAAGATCGCCCTGGAACTGGGCGGTAAGAACCCCAACATCATCTTCCCGGACGTGGACCTCGACACGGCCGTGGACTACGCGCTCAGCGCCGCGTTCTTCCACTCCGGCCAGGTGTGCTCGGCCGGTGCGCGGCTCATCGTGCACAACGACATCCACGACGCCTTCACCACCGAGCTCGCCCGCCGGGCCGAGGCGATCCGCATCGGCCGGGGCCAGAACGAGGGCGTGCGCTGCGGTCCCCTGGTCTCCGCCGAGCACCGGGCCAAGGTCGAGAAGGCCGTGGCGCGCGGCGTCGAGGAGGGCGCCCGGGTCATCGCGGGCGGCAGGCGCCCCGAGGACGCCGACCTCCGGGACGGCTACTTCTACCGGCCCACCGTGTTCGTGGACTGCGACCGCTCCATGGACATCGTGCAGACCGAGGTGTTCGGCCCGGTCGTGACCGTCGAACGGTTCGAGACCGAGGCCCAGGCGATCGAGCTGGGCAACGACACCGACTACGGGCTCTCCGGCGGCGTGTGGACCGACGACACCGCCCGCGGCGAGCGCGTGGCCGCGGCCCTGCGCCACGGCACGGTGTGGATCAACGACTACGGCCCGTACTTCCCGGGCGCCGAGTGGGGCGGCTTCGGCCGCAGCGGCGTCGGCCGCGAACTCGGCCTGGCCGGACTCGACGAGTACCGCGAGGCCAAGCACGTCTACCGGAACCTGTCGCCCGAACCGCAGCGCTGGTTCGGCTAGCGACCACCGCCCTCCGGGGACCGGGCGCCACCGGCACCCGGAAACCCGCAGGCCACCCGCCGACGCGGTTCCGTCCTCCGCGTCGGCGGGTGCCCTTCTCACCGAGTGCCGCGAACGCCGCGGCACCGGAACGCACATGCCAGACCGAGTACACACAGGTCGGTTTCCCCGGCATCCCCCTGAGCCACACGAACGAGAGGATTCGGCCCGTGTCCACGAAAGAAACCACCTACGACTACGTCATCGTCGGCGGAGGCACGGCGGGATCGGTGATCGCCAACCGGCTCACCGAGGACCCCGGCACCACCGTCTGCGTCATCGAGGGCGGGCCGGACGACCGCGACCTGGAGCACGTGCTCAGGCTCCGCGACTGGCTGAGCGTCCTCGACAGCGACCTCGACTACGGGTACACCACCACCGAGCAGCCCAACGGCAACTCGCACATCCTGCACTCGCGCGCCCGGGTGCTGGGCGGCTGTTCCTCGCACAACACGCTCATCAGCTTCCGGCCGTTCGCCGAGGACCTGGACGACTGGGTGGCGGCGGGCGCCGAGGGCTGGGACAACGCCACCGTGCAGTCCTACGCCGACCGCATCAAGTGCAACATCATCCCCATCGCGGAGAAGGACCGGAACGCGATGGTCAAGGACTGGGTGTCCTCGGCCGCCGAGGCGGCGGACGTCCCGGTCGTCGAGGACTTCAACGCCCTGACCTCCCACGGCGGCGGGTTCTCCGACGGCGCCGGATTCCTGTCCATCGCCTACGACCCCTACACCGGCCACCGCTCCTCGGCCTCGGTGGCGTACCTGCACCCGATCATGGACGTGCGCGGCAACCTCACCGTGCTCCTGGAGACCTGGGTCGGCCGGATCCTGTTCGACGGGGACCGCGCCACCGGCGTCAGCGCCACCACGAAGGACGGCGAGCGGATCACCGTCCGCGCCCGCCAGGAGGTCATCGTCGCGGCGGGCGCCGTGGACAGCCCCCGCCTGCTCATGCTGTCCGGTGTCGGAAACGCCGAGGAGCTGGGCGCGATCGGCGTCGAGAGCCACCACCACCTGCCGGGCGTGGGGGAGAACCTCCAGGACCACCCGGAGTCGATCATCATGTGGGAGACCACGAAGCGGGTCCCCGAGAACACCGTGATGGACTCCGACGCGGCCCTGTTCGTGCGGCGCGAGGACGGCGACGACCCCCGCCCGGACCTGATGTTCCACATCTACCAGATCCCCTTCGACGACAACACGAAGCGGCTGGGCTACGAGTCGCCCGAGGACGGCTGGGCGGTCTGTATGACCCCGAACATCCCGCGCTCGCGCTCGCGCGGCAAGCTCTACCTCACCAGCGCCGACCCGGCGGCCAAGCCCGCCCTCGACTTCCGGTACTTCACCGACCCCGACGGGTACGACGAGAGGACCATCGTGGACGGGCTGAGGATCGCCCGCGACGTCGCCGCCACCGAGCCGTTCCGCTCCTGGATCAAGCGCGAGGTCGCCCCCGGACCGCAGGTCCGGACGGACGAGGAGCTGTCCGAGTACGGCCGCCGCGCCGCGCACACCGTGTACCACCCGGCGGGCACGTGCCGGATGGGCGCCGCCGACGACGAGAACGCCGTGGTCGACCCCCGCCTGAGGGTGCGCGGGCTGCGCGGCCTCAGGGTCGCGGACGCCTCGGTGTTCCCGACCCTGCCCACCCCCAACCCGATGGTGATGGTGCTCGCCCTGGGCGAGCGCGCCGCCGACCTGATCCGCGAGGATCGGTCCGCCGCTGAGGGGGAGGCCCGATGAGCGCCCCGGCCGCCGAAGCGGCCCCCGCGACGGGCCCCACCGACGTCACCTTCTCCGTCCGCAACCTGTGGAAGATCTTCGGTAGGAACGCCGACGACGTCATCGGCACGGAGCTGGAGCGGGCCGACCGCGACCGCATCAAGGAGGAGACCGGCTGCACCGTCGCGGTGCGCGACGTCTCCTTCGACGTGCGCCCCGGTGAGACCTTCGTGGTCATGGGCCTGTCCGGCTCCGGGAAGTCGACGCTCATCCGCTGCCTCACCCGCCTGATCGAGCCCACCTCGGGTTCGGTCACGCTCGACGGCGAGGACATCGGGGACGCCACCGAACAGCGCCTGCGCGAACTGCGCCGCCACAAGATGGCGATGGTCTTCCAGCACTTCGGCCTCCTGCCCAACCGCAGGATCATCGACAACGTCGCCTACGGGCTGGAGGTGCGCGGGATGCCGCGCGCCGAACGCTACGAGCGGGCGCAGGAGATGATCGAGATGGTGGGCCTGGCCGGGTACGAGCGGTCCCGCCCCGGCGAGCTGTCCGGCGGCATGCAGCAGCGCGTGGGCCTGGCCCGCGCCCTGGCCGTCGACCCGCAGGTACTGCTGTTCGACGAGCCGTTCAGCGCCCTGGACCCGCTCATCCGCCGCGACATGCAGAACGAGGTCATCCGGCTCCAGCAGGAGCTGAACAAGACCTCGGTCTTCATCACCCACGACCTCCAGGAGGCCCTCAAGCTGGGCGACCGCATCGCGATCATGCGCGACGGCGAGCTCGTCCAGGTGGGCACCCCGGAGGAGGTCGTCGGCCGCCCGGTCAACTCCTACGTCGCGGACTTCACGTCCGACGTGGCCCGCACGACCGTGCTCACCGCCCGGTGGCTGGTCCGCGACGCCTACCCGGACGAGCGCACCGACGGCCCGACCACCGAACCCGGCACCGTCCTGGCGGAGGTCCTGCCGATGCTCGCCGCGAGCACCGCCCCGGTCCGGGTCGTGGAGGGCGACACCCTCCTCGGCTACGTGGGCCGCGACGACGTGCTGCGCGCCATCGCGGAGGACCAGCTGGAGGGCGCCGAACAGGTCGACGCGATGGTCGAGGAGGCGGTGGAGGAGATCTCCGACGACGCCGTCGACCACGGCGGCTCCGACGCGACGGGGAACGGTGCGTGACATGGCCACGGTGACCGAACCCGCCGGAGCCACGGCCTCCGGCACGAAGGGCGCGGGAGGCGACGAAGGCCTCCTGCGCAGGAGCTGGTTCCAGGCCCTGCTGGTGGTCGTGGTCCTCGTCGCGGGCTACCAGCTGACCCGCCTGGCGGGCTCCCCGTCCTGGGCGGGCGGCTTCCCGGGCACCATCGGCAGCGGCTTCATGGCCTGGCTCGACGGGGTCTACGCCTGGATCGTCGCCAACCGCAACGACAGCCCGCTGTTCCTCTACTTCTTCAACTACATCTCCGTGGGACTGGGGTCGGCCGTCGTGCTGATCAACCAGTTCCTGAACGGGCTCACCTGGCTCGGCGTGACCGTCATCGGGGTGGTCGCGGCCTGGCGGGTCGCCGGGTGGCGGGTGGCCCTGCTGGTCCTGGCGACCTTCGCGGTGTTCGCGCTGACCGGGCTGTGGAACGAGTCGATGACGACGCTGTCGCTCATCATCACCTCGGTGTTCATCGCCCTGCTGTTCGGCATCCCGCTCGGCATCCTCGCCGGGCGGAGCGAGGCGTTCTACCGGGCCATCCGTCCGGTGCTGGACTTCATGCAGATCATGCCGGCCTTCGCCTACCTGCTGCCGTTCGTGCTGCTCTTCGGTATCGGCAACGCGTCGGCCGCGGTCGTGACGGCCGTCTACGCGCTCCCGCCGGTCGTACGGATCACCGCGCTGGGCATCCGCGAGGTGAACAAGGGCGCGATCGAGGCGGCCGCCTCACTGGGTTCCACCCCGGGGCAGATCCTCACCAAGGTGCAGCTGCCGCTGGCCAAGCGCACCATCCTGCTGGGCGTCAACCAGACCATCATGCTCGCGGTCTCCATGGTCGTGATCGCGTCGGTGATCGGCGCGGGCGGCCTCGGTGACGCCATCTACCAGGCCCTGTCCAAGATCAACGTGGGCCAGGCGTTCCAGGCGGGCCTGGCGATCGTCATGCTGGCGATCGCGATGGACCGCGTCACGGGCGCGGTCGGCCACGGCGCGCGCACCCCGAAGGTCGAGGAACGGTACCGGTTGCCGCTCCTCGGCGGGATGCTCGCCGCCGCGGTCGGCGCCGCCGCCGTGGGACGCCTCTTCGGACTGGGCGGCTGGCCGCGTGAGCTGTCGATCCGGATCGACATCCCGGTCAACGCCGCCGACAAGGCGATCGAGTCCGCGATCGGTCCGGCCGCCGCGGCCCTGGGCTCCTGGACGCAGAGCTGGATCCTGGGCCCGCTCGACAACCTGCTGAGCGGATCGCCGTGGTGGCTGGTGACGCTCGCCGCCGCCGCGTTCGGACTGATCTTCGCGGGCAGGCGGGTCGCGCTGGTCTCCGCCCTGTGCTTCCTCGCGATCGGGCTGCTGGGGGTGTGGGACAACGCAATGGACACGCTCTCCCAGGTGCTGGTGGCCACGGTGGTCACCATCGCGCTGGGCGTGGTCGTCGGCGTGCTGATGTCCCGCAGCGACGTGTTCGCCCTGGTACTCCGGCCGGTACTCGACTTCATGCAGACACTGCCGCCGTTCGTGTACCTGATCCCGGCGGTGGCGCTGCTCGGGCTGGGGCCCGTCCCCGCCCTGGCGGCCGCGGTCATCTTCGCCCTGCCTCCGGTGATCCGGCTGGTGAACGACGGCATCCGAGGGGTGCCGGCGGGCACCGTCGAGGCCGCGACGTCGCAGGGTTCCACCAAGTGGCAGCTGCTCACCAAGGTGGAGCTGCCCATGGCGCGCGGCTCCCTGCTGCTTGCGGTCAACCAGGGCATCATCCTGGTGCTGTCCATGGTGGTCATGGGCGCTCTGGTGGGCGCGGGCGCGCTCGGCAACGACGTGGTGCTCGGCCTGGCCCAGAACGAACTGGGGCTGGGTATCGCCTCGGGTCTGGCGATCGTGTCCCTGGGTCTGTTCCTGGACCGGGTGACGCAGGGAAGGAGGGCACCCCGTGCCTAGGTTTCTGAGGAGGAGCGCCCTGCTCCGGCTGTTCGCCGCGGGTCTGGCCCTGGTGATGGTGAGCTCCTGCGCGGTGCGCACCGACCAGATCGCCCGCGATCCGAACACCGTGCGGATCGCCGTGAACGGCTGGGTGGGCTACGAGGCCAGCGCCGAGGTGCTGGCCAACATCCTGCGCGAGGAGATGGGCTACGAGGTCCAGCTCGTCCGCGTGGACGAGCAGCCCTCCTGGCAGGCCCTCGACCAGGGCGTCATGGACGTGATCGTGGAGAACTGGGGCCACGAGGACCTGTACGAGCTGTACGGCCCCGACGGCAACGGCACCGCCGTGGACGGCGGCCCCAACGGCAACGAGGGCGTGATCGGCTGGTACGTCCCCGCCTACCTGGCGGAGGAGATCCCGGAGATCACCACCCTGGAGGGGCTGAAGGCCAACACCGACCTGTTCCAGACGGCCCAGACGGGCGACAAGGGCGAGTTCCTGGCGGGGGCTCCCGGGTTCGTCAGCCAGGACCAGGGGATGATCAACGCCTTCGACCTGGACCTGGAGATCGTCTACGCCGGGTCGGAGGCCGCACAGATCACCGAGGTGCGGCGCCGGTACGCCAACCAGGAGCCGGTGCTCTTCTACTTCTACGACCCGCAGTGGTTCCAGGAGGAGGTGGACCTGGTCAAGGTCGACTTCCCCGACTACCACGACGGGTGCGACGCCAACCTGGACGACGTCCCCTGCGATTACCCGGTCTACGACCTGAACAAGATCTTCAGGGCCGGTTTCGTGGAGGAGGACGACTACGCGTACCGCTTCATCGACAACTGGAAGTGGACCAACTCCCAGCAGAACGAGGTCGCGCAGATGATCGCGGACGAGGGGGTCTCCCCGCCCGAGGCGGCGGAGACCTGGGTCGACGAGAACCGTGACGTCTGGGAGAAGTGGCTCCCGAAGGGTTACGAGAACCGCGGGTAGCCGAAGGGGCGGGGTCCGCGCGGACCCCGCCCCCTCGCGTTCCGCCCTTGCGCCGCGCCGCCGGAAAAGTGAGAATCGTTCACTTACCCCCCCGACGGCTGGAGCGACATGCACCAGGGACGACTGGTCACGGCGTTCGGAACGGTCCTCCTCCTGGACGTGCTCCGGGTGTTCCTGCCCTCCCTGATCACCCTCTTCGGGCAGGCGGGCGCGACCCGCCCGGAACTCATGGGGGCCTACGCGCTCGCCTGGTTCCTGCTCCCCCTTCCGTTCGTGGCGCTGGCCCGCCGACTGCCCCCGCTCGGGGTCGCCCTGGCCGCCGCCGCGACTCTCGCGGTCGGCCGCGTGGGGCTCCAGTTCACCCAGGGCGGCGACCCCCAGCTGTACCTGGCCTCCGCCCTCGTCGGCCTGGGCGCCGTGTGGCTGGTGTGCACGGCCATGGCCACGGCCGTGGACGGCCGGGTGACCGGCCACGGGGCCATGGTCGGACTCGTGGCGGGACTGGCGGCCTCCGCCGCCGTGCACACCGCGCTGGGCACGGTGGACCTGGTCTGGCGGGAGGGCCCCGCCGCCTGGGTCGCCGTGTTCGCGGCCCCGCTGGGCCTGCTCCTCGCGGCGGCCAGGACCTGGCGGGCGGTCCCGGGCGATCCGGCCCCGATCCGCCCCCGGGGCTGGCTGGCCCTGGGACCGCTGCTCTTCCTGTCCGGGCTGTACACCGCCAACCCCGCCGTGGCCGAGACCATCGGCGGCACCCCCCTCGCGGCCGCCGCGCTCAGCGTGGTGGCGGTGCTGTCCGTGCTGGTCGCCGCCGACCCGCGCCGTCTCATCCCGAACCCGTTCCTGCCGCTCGCGGTGCTGTTCGCGATCCTCACCACGCTGTGGCTGGCGCCGCTGCTGCCCGGGGAGGCGCAGGGAACCCTGCCCGCGTGGTCGCTCGCCGCGCTGCTGCTCGGCCAGCCCGCCCTGGCCGCCTGCGCCGGATGGACGGCCACGGTGAGGACGAGCGCACCCACCCGGACCGGTCTCCTCGCCGCGTCGGGCCTCCTCCTCTTCGTGGTCCTGGTGTTCGCCTTCTACGCCGCCTACGACCTGCACGTTCCCAACGACCACGTGCCCTTCGTGGCGCTGGCCGTGCTCGCCGCCGCGATCCTGCCCGGCGCGACCGCCGCGCGACCCGCACCGTGGGGAGGACGCGTACTCGTGCGGACCACCACCGCGGCCGCCGCGCTCACCCTGGCCGCCACGGTCGTCGCGCCGATCGCACGCACCGACGCGCCCGCCGCCGGATCCGGAGCGGAGGGGTTGCGGGTGGCCGCCTACAACGTGCGGATGGGCTTCGGGATGGACGGGCGCCTCTCCGTGGCGGAGCAGGCGGACGCGCTGCGCGCCCTCGACGCCGACGTCGTCGCCCTGAGCGAGGTCGACCGGGGCTGGCTGCTCAACGGGGGCCGCGACGGACTGTCCCTGCTCGCCGCGCGACTCGGCATGACCGCGTACTGGGGTCCGGCCGACGGCCCGTTCTGGGGGGACGCCGTGCTCACCAGCCTGCCGGTCACCGAGGTGCGCCGACAGGCGCTCCCTGACAGCGGACCCACCGGGGCTCAGGCGCTGGCGGTCACCGTGGAGTGGGCGGACACGGAGGTGAGCGTGATCGCGACACACCTCCAGCCCGAGGGGTACGACCTGGCGAACCCGAGCGCGAGCGACCAGATGAGCGAGCTGATGCTCTTCGCGGAGGAGACGAGGTGGACGACGGGAGCGCCCGTGGTGATCGCCGGGGACCTCAACTTCGAACCGGAGGAACTGCCTCTGGAGGGCTGGTCCGGGGGCGACTACCGGGACGCCTTCGCGGAGGTGCGGCCCTTCCCCACGATGGCGGCGGACACCCGCTCCGGCCAGCAGATCGACCACATCCTCACGAGTGGCGGCCTGGTTCCGAGCGATCCCGCCAACCCCGACGTGCCCCACTCGGACCACCGCCCGGTCGCGGTCACCCTCACCCCCGCCGAGCAGGGCCCCTAGGAGAGGAAGACCTGGAGTTCGGTGGACCGGAAGCCGTAGCGGGCCTTGAACCAGCCGTTGCGCCTGCCCGCGGTCACCGTCGGCCGACCTTCGGAGAACGCCGACCTCAGGGCGTGGGCGACCAGGACGTAGGTCGGGCTGAACCCGTCGCAGGCGCCGTCGTCCACGCCCAGGCACCACAGGTGGTGGCGGGCGTCGTCCACCAGGCACACCAGCGCCGCGACCAGCCGCCCGTCGACGCGCAGCTCGGTGACACGGGCGCAGTCCCCCAAGGCGCCCAGGAACCCCTGGAAGACCCCGGGCAGGTAGTAGTCGGCGTTGTCGTGCTTGCCGCCCGCGGTGGCGCGCGCCAGCCGGACGAACCCGTCCAGGTCCGCGTCGTCCACGCCGAGCTCCCGGGCCCGGACACCGGCCTCCTCGGCCCGACGGAGCTGTCGGCGCATCTCCCTGCGGGGCTTGCCGCCCAGACTCTCCAGGTAGGCGTCGAACCCGTCCAGGCCGGAGACGTCCATGCTCCACATCCGGTCGAGGGGGGTCCCGGACAGACCGGCGGCCCCGAGCAGGCGCGCCTCGGTGCCGTCCTCCCCGATGTTGGCCGCCCCGTGGAGCTCCGCGCCCCACTCCCGGGCGAGGTCGCCCATCGCCGCCAGCGCCAGACGTGCCGCCTCGGGGCTCACAGCCGGGATGGTCGTCTCGTAGCAGTGCCAGACGTGGGAGAGCAGCACCGGGTGGTCCAGCGCCTCGGGCCGGTTGGCCGCCAGGGCCCCCATCGGGTCGACGCCCCGCTGGAGGTAGACCGGCAGCAGGGCGTGCGCCCTCCCGGCCCCGTCGTGGACGACGATGTGGGCGCCGCGCTCGACGGAGTGCAGCGGGAAGGCCTCGAACGCGCGCAGGAAGGCCAGGGAGTAGAACACCGGCGCACCGGTCTCCCGGACCAGCCGCTCGCAGGCACGGGGGTCCAGGGTGCCGGTGTCGGGTTCGACGGCCACGTGTAACGGCATGTGTGGTCTCCTCGGCGGACCTAGGTCCAGTCCAGCAGCACCTTGCCCGCCTCTCCACCGGCCGCGGTGGCGAAGGCGTCGGCGTACTGGTCGTAGCGGAACGTGTGGGTGATGACGAAGGAGGGGTCGAGCCCGTTGGCGACCAGCGCGGCGACACCGCGCCACGTCTCGGGGATGCGCCGACCGCTCACGCCCTGGATGCTGAGCATCCGGGTGGAGATGTCGGCCCAGTCCACGGGGGTCTCGCGGGAGGGCAGCCCGAGTGCCACGATCCGGCCGCCCGGGCTGACGGCGTCGAGCATGGTCCGCAGGGCCTCGGGCGCCCCCGACATCTCCAGGCCGATGTCGAAGCCCAGCGGGGTGTCACCCGCCTCGCGCAGCTCCTCGCTACCCGCCTCGGACGCGGGGGCGGACACCACGTCGATGTTCTCGGCGAGCCGCAGACGATAGGAGCTCACGTCCGTGACGACCACCGACCGGGCACCCATACGGGCACAGATCTGGGCCGCCATCAGCCCGATCGGCCCCGCGCCGGTGATCAGCACGGACAGTCCGCTGACGGGGTGGGTCGTGGCCGCGTGCACGGCGTTGCCCAGCGGGTCGAAGATCGAGGCGACCTCCAACGGCACCCCCCGCCCGTGCACCCACACGTTGGCGGCGGGGACCGCCACGTAGCGCGCGAAGACCCCGTCGGTGTGCACGCCGAGGTTGGTGTTGTCGAGGCACAGGTGGCGGGCCCCGGAGCGGCACTGCGCGCACCGGCCGCAGGTCAGGTGTCCCTCGACACCGACGGTCTGTCCCTCGCTCAGCCCCCGGACCCCGCTCCCGGTCCGGACGATCCGCCCGACGCACTCGTGCCCGGGGATGAGGGGTGTGCGGACCGAGCTCCGGGCCCAGTCGTCCCACTCGACGATGTGCAGGTCGGTCCCGCAGATCCCCGTCAGCAGGACGCGGATGAGTACCTCGTCCGCTCCGGGCCGTGGAACGGGAGCCTCGATCAGCTCCAGGCCGGGCCCCGGGCCGGACTTGTACAGGGCGGGCATCGTCTCGGCGTGCGTCGCGTTCATCTCCGTGCCAGGGGTGCGAGTGGGACGCCGACGCGCTGGTCGTTCATGTCCACGAGCCACTGGTCGACGTCGAGCAGCCACCAGGACTCGATCTCGACGACATAGAACCGGCGGTGCCCGTCCCCGTGGAATTCGGAAAGGGGGCGGCGCCATTCCTGGCGGGTCGCCTCGTCGGGAAAGTTCCTTTGGTAGTAGAACTCCGCGACGTCCCCAAGATCGTCTCCGGTCACCGGTGCGGCCCTTCCGGTGAACTGGGCTCCGTCCAGACCGAACCCGGGGAGTCCGGTCATGAAAATCGATCCGGAGACCGTCGGGTCGGCGTGGATGTTCTGTGAATGGCGCGCCGCGCGAAGCGAGTACCAGAGGAGGCGCAGCGGCTCACGCAGGGGGACGTAGTTGACGGTCGACGCCCAGGCGCCGTCGGGCGACTGCGTCGCGAGCGTCACGAAACGCCCGTTCTCGATCAGGAAATTGCTTCGGTCGGTCAGTTTATCGGAAACCTGCATTGCTCTCTCCGTGGGGTGCCGACGACCATGCCCGTGGCGCAGGAGAGCAAACAGGATTCACCGCGAATATTGAGAATGAGACAGAGAATTCGCCACTCACCCAACAGGAAAGAACAGCGCTCCCACCGACCCCAGGGGTTTCCGATTCCGTCCGGAATGGTGGCCGAATTCACCGGGTCCACCGTAGGGGATTCTGCCCGCGCGTACAGTCGGTGGTGGCAGGACGACGGCACGTCCCGCCTCGGACGGGGCGGGCGGAGGGACGGAGGCGGCCGCGATGGCCCAGTTCGACGCACTCGGCGACACCTACGACGACTTCGCACGGACACCCTTCCGGAGACACCTCGAACTCCCCAGCATCGTCCGCGCTCTGGGGGACGTGACCGGGCTCCGCGCACTCGACCTCGGCTGCGGGACCGGCACGCACAGCCGGACGCTGGCCAGGCTGGGCGCGGAGGGCGTGGTCGGGGCCGACGTCGCGGAGGGCATGCTGGAGCACGCCCGCCGGGCCGAGCGCGAACACCCCCTGGGGGTCCGCTACGCGCACGCGCCCCTCACCGACGGGTTCGCCGGGCGCTTCGACCTCGTCCTGTCCGTCTACGTCGTGCCCTACGCCGAGGACCGGGACGAACTCGACGCCCTGTGCGCCCAGGCGTTCACCGCCCTGAAGCCGGGCGGCCGACTGGTCGCCCTCCCGGCCAACCCGGACCTGAGCACCGTCCCCGGCTACTACCGGCCCTACGGATTCGACCTGGTGGTGCCCGAACCCCTGGCGGACGGGTCCCGGATCACCCTGATCATGGGCGGGGAGGAGATCAGCGCCCGGTACTGGACCAGGCACGCGCTCGACCGGGCGCTCACCGGCGCGGGCTTCACGGCGGTCCGGAGCCTCGGACACCGCGTCTCACCCGAGGGCGAGCACGAGTTCGGAGCCGGTTTCTGGCGCGACTACCTGGACCGGCCGCACGCGCTCATGCTGGAGGCCCGCCGCCCCGCGGAGAGCTGACGGACGGTCTCCTCACGCGGACACCCCGCGAGCCGGGGTGCGCGTCTACGCGGGCCGCTCGTAGTGGAGACGGCGGCTCACCCAGTAGACGTTCACGCACGCCGCGACGAACCCGACCCCCAGGACGATGACCAACCACGCCTGGTTGGTCAGCACGATGGCCGCCACCGTCCCCAGCAGCAGGACCAACGCCCCGAACACCGCCAGGACCAGCCGGAAACCCAGCGCGCTCGCCGGGCGGTCGTGGGTCCCCAGGGCCCCCTTCAACCTGCCGCGTCTGGCACGTTCCATGTCGTTGACACCTCCCTGTGAACAGTCCTACCCCAACGGGAGCGGACGCACGTTCCGGGGTGCCTTCCGGTGGTCCCCGGTGCCGGGAGAATGGGGCGGAACGCTGCGCCCCGTCAACCGAAGGAGAAGGTTGTCCCACCGCGAGGGCCGTGTGCCCGCCCCCCTGGCCGTCGCCCTGCCGTTCGTCCTGCTCCTGACGGGCTGTTCCACCCCCGACGCCGACCCGGACTCCGAGTCCGACACGGAGGCCGAGGCGACCACGCCCTTCATCCCGGTGTTCTGGTTGGAACGCGAGGTGCGGGTGCACACCCTGGTCCGCATGTTCGCCGAAGGCGACTCCAACGAGGTCATCGCGAACACGGGCCCCACCAGGGACGTGTTGTTCGACGCAGGGGTCGTCCGTGAGGAGGGCGACGGGTACGTCGTCGAACTCGACAAGGACACGTGGGACACCTCGCTCAACCTGGGCCGGATCGACGGAGCCCTGGGGAGCGCCATGCGACGGAACGAGGTCACCTGGTGCGGCGACGCCCTGGAGGGCGAGGAATTCGTCGAGGACTACATGGACGAGTTCTGGCAGACCCTCGACACCTTCGACGCCTACGAGGCGAGCGTCATCGACTACGTCGACTGCGGCACCGGGCGGGTCTGACCCACCCCACGGATCCGGGCACACGAAAGGGGGCACCCCGTGTGGGAGTGCCCCCTCGTCGTCTCGGGTGTCTACACGCCGTTCATCAGGGCGGGCAGGGTCTCCTCGTAGGTGGCGCGGAGCTCGTCCAGGCCGATCTCCACCACACCGCCCGGGTGGCTCACCGACATGCTCTCGCCGCCGACGGTGCCGATCTGCGTGACGGGAACGCCGTGCTGGGCGGCCAGGGCCACGAACGACTCCTCCCGGCCCGGCTTCACCGCCACGATCGCGCGCGCGGCGGACTCGCTGAACAGCGACGTGAAGGCGTCGCCGTCCACCTCGACCCGCAGCCCCTTGCGGCCGCGCAGGGCGGCCTCGGCCAGGGCGACGGCCAGACCGCCGTCGGACAGGTCGTGCGCCGCCGCGGCCAGGCCCTGCTCGGCGGAGGAGGCCAGCACCTCACCGAGGGCGGCCTCGGCGGGCAGGTCCACCTCCGGCGGCAGACCGCCCAGGTGGTCGTGGACGACGTCGGCCCAGGCGGACCCGCCGAACTCGGCGCGGGTCTCACCCAGCAGGAACACGCGGGCGCCGTCGGTGTCGAAGCCCGAGCGGAGCCGGGCGTTGACGTCGTCGATCACCCCGAGCACACCGATCACCGGGGTCGGGTTGATCGCCACGTCACCGGTCTGGTTGTAGAAGCTGACGTTGCCGCCGGTCACCGGGGTGCCGAGCTGCTGGCAGGCGTCCGCGAGGCCGCGCGTGGTCTCCGCGAACTGCCACATGACCCCGGAGTCCTCCGGCGAACCGAAGTTGAGGCAGTTGGTGACCGCCAGCGGGCGCGCGCCCGTGGCGGAGACGTTGCGGAAGGCCTCCGCGTAGGCCAGCTGGGTGCCCGCGTACGGGTCCAGGCGGGTGAACCGGCCGTTGCCGTCGGTGGCCAGCGCCACGCCTCGGTCGGAGCCGTCCGCGATCCGGATCATGCCGGAGTCGTGCGGGGTGGACACGACCGTGTCGCCGCGCACGTAGCTGTCGTACTGCTGGGTCACCCAGGTCGGGTCGCACACGCCGGGCGCGCCCAGGACCCGCAGGAGCTGCTCCCGGAGCTCCGCGTCGCCCTCGGGACGCGGCAGCTTCGCGGCGTCGTCGGCCTGGAGGGCGTCCTGGCTCTCCGGGCGGGCGAAGGGGCGCTGGTAGACCGGGCCCTCGTCGGAGGCGGTCCGGGGCGGCATGTCCACCACGGTCTCGCCGTGCCAGGTCATCACCAGGCGGCCGCCGCGCTCGGCCTCCTCGGGGGTCACGTCGGTGACCTCACCGATCTCGGTGGCGAGGATGCCCCACTTGTCGCAGACCGCGAGGAAGTCGTCCATCTTCGCGGGCTCGACGATCGCCATCATGCGCTCCTGCGACTCACTCATGAGGATCTCCTCGGGAGTGAGCCGGTGGTCGCGCAGCGGCACCCGGTCCAGCTGGATGTTCATGCCGCCGGTGCCGCCCGCGGCCAGCTCCGTGGTGGCGCAGGAGACGCCCGCCGCACCGAGGTCCTGGATGCCCACGACCATGTCCTGGGCGTACAGCTCCAGGCTGCACTCGATGAGCAGCTTCTCCATGAACGGGTCACCGACCTGGACGCTGGGCCGCTTGGCGTGCGACTCGTCGTCGAAGGTGGCGCTGGCCAGCACCGAGGCGCCGCCGATCCCGTCGGGTCCGGTGGTGGAGCCGAACAGGACCACCTTGTTGCCCGGGCCGGGCGCCTGGGCCAGCTTGATGTCCTCGTGCTTCATGACGCCCACGCACAGGGCGTTGACCAGCGGGTTGCCGATGTACCCGGCGCCGAAGCCGATCTCGCCGCCGATGTTGGGCAGACCCAGGCAGTTGCCGTAGAAGGAGATGCCCGAGACCACGCCGGGCAGCACGCGCTTGGTGTCGTCGGCGTCGGCCGGGCCGAAGCGCAGCGCGTCCATCACGGCGACCGGGCGGGCGCCCATGGTGAGGATGTCGCGGACGATGCCGCCCACGCCCGTGGCCGCGCCCTGGTGCGGCTCCACGTAGGAGGGGTGGTTGTGCGACTCGATCTTGAACGTGACCGCGTGTCCGTCACCGACGTCCACGACCCCCGCGTTCTCGCCCATGCCCACGAGCAGCGCGTCGTTCTCCGGGGCCTTCTCACCGAACTGCCTGAGGTGCACCTTGGAGGACTTGTAGGAGCAGTGCTCGCTCCACATCACCGAGTAGATGGCCAGTTCGGCGGAGGTGGGACGGCGCCCCAGGATCTCCCGGACCCGCTCGTACTCGTCCTTGGCCATGCCCAGTTCGGCGTACGGCTGGGGTGTGTCCGGGCTGTCGGTCGCCGTGGCGACGGTGTCGAGGCCGGGTGCTTCAGACATGCGGTGCTTCCGTTCGGGTGTCGCGGGGTTGCGCGGAGGGTGGAGGCCGAGCCTTGGCTGTGTCCGCCGCCCGGCACCGGATCAGTCTGCGGGCGTACCCGCGTTGCCGAGCATCAGCAGCGGCGGGGCGTCGGGGTCGGCGCCGGTGGAGTCCGCGACCAGGGTCGTGTCGTCGGTGAGGACGGTGTCCACGAGTTCGACGTCGTCCTCGGACTCGACCCCCTGCGGGAGCTCCTGGCGCCAGCCGTTGGAGAGCAGGTGCTCGTACACCGACCGGACCGCCTCCCGGGGGTCGCCGTCGAGCTCCTCGCCCTCCTCACCCGCGATCACGATGAGGCGGAAGCACTGCCCCTGGGAGCAGTGGGCCTCGGCCTGGTCGACGTAGGTGAACCCGGAGGGCGGGCTGCCCAGCGCACCGACCTCCGGCGGGGGCTCGCCCTGCTCGCCCTGCTGCCCGGGTGTCTGCTGGCCCTGGCCGCCGGCGGGCGGGGCCACGGGGGGCGAGTTGAACGACTGGAAGAGGCCGATGGCCCCGGAGACCACGAGGCCGACCACGACCAGCCCCACGAGTACGTACAGCAGTCTCCGGGAGCGCAGCAGCGCCATCATCGCGAGGATCGTCTCCCTGTCGGGGTGGGTCGGGTCGGTGGGTCAGGCCTGGGCCGGGGCGGCCAGGTGGCCGAGGATCGAGGTGAAGAAGCCCAGCCCCTCGGTGGAGGGCCCGGTCAGCGCCTCGACCGCGTGCTCGGGGTGCGGCATCAGCCCGACCACGTTGCCGTGTTCGTTGGTGACGCCCGCGATGTCGCGCCGCGAACCGTTGGGGTTGCCCCCGACGTAGCGGGCGACGACCCGGCCCTCGGACTCCAGCTGGTCCAGGGTCTCCTCGTCGGCGACGTAGCTTCCCTCGCCGCTCTTGAGGACGACCAGGACCTCCTGGCCCTCGTCATAGCCGTTGGTCCACGCGGTCCGGGTGTTCTCCATCCGCAGGACCTGGTCGCGGTTGACGAACCGCAGCGAGGAGTTGCGGGTGAGGGCACCGGGGAGCAGGTGGCTTTCGCACAGGATCTGGAAGCCGTTGCAGATGCCCAGGACCGGAAGGGCGCCCGAACGCGCCGCCGGGACCAGCTCGGACATCAGCGGGGCGAACCGGGCGATGGCGCCGCAGCGGAGGTAGTCCCCGTAGGAGAAGCCGCCGGGCAGGACCACCGCGTCGACCCCCTTGAGGTCGTTGTCCGCGTGCCAGAGCGCGACGGGTTCGGCACCCGCCAGGGACACCGCGCGAGCGGCGTCCTTGTCGTCAAGGGAGCCTGGGAAGGTGACGACGCCCACACGGGCTGTCATGAGCACACTCCGGGTTGTTTGTTCGACGGGGAGGAGTCGGCGGCTGGCCCGTCGCCGGGACGGCGGAGGGAGACAGCCTGGCGACGCGAGCGCGGAGGATTCCACGGAACACGCCCCACATCCGCAGCGTACCCGCTCACCTGTGCTCGGGTACGACCCTCACCCCCTTCGAGGGGGTCCGTCCTGTGTGATCCTCCCAAGGAAGGCCCGTCTGGAGGGGGTGCGGGTGTACGACCCGACAGTTCGCGAGGCGTACGTCACTGACCGGGGACGACCGGGGCCACACAGGCCGCACCCCCGCGCGGACGGTGCGCGGGGACGGGCGGACGCCCGGGTCCGGGGGCGGTCTACAGGAGCGCGAACCGCGTCGACGGCTGGCCCCGTTCCGAGGCCCCCCGATGGGCGGGGTCGCAGGTGGTGACGCGTTTGCGCAGGATGACGGTGGTGTGTGGTTCGGGACGCAGGGCGACCTCGTCCATGAGGTACCGCATCAGAGAGATGCCCCTGCCCGATTCTGACGTCAGACCCGGGAGGGGCGTGTGATCCGAGGCGAATCTCCGGACGAGTGACCCCGTCTCGGGGGCCCTCCCGGTCTGGGAGATCTGGAGTTCGCACCAGTTCGCGGCGAGCTCGACGCCCACCTCGTAGTCGGGGGATGTCTCCCCGTGTTCGACGGCGTTGGAACAGGCCTCGGAGGCGGCCAGGAGTATGTCGTCGACACACCCGGCGCACAGGCCCGAACGGCGAAGCAGCGCGCCGAGGACGTCGCGTACGACGGCGACCGTGTACGCCTGCCTGGGGAGGGAGATCGAGAAAACGGTGTCCATCCGTGTACCTCTCGTGCTCCGTGTCGGTTACCAGCTCGGCACGTTAGGAACCCTTCCCGAGGCCGCCACGGGTAAAACGAACAGCCGCGCCCTCGAAGGGACGCGGCTGAACATCCGGGACACTTCCGACACTCGGGGGAGCTGGGGGCGCGGTTGGCGACGACCGATTCGCGGCCGGGTGTCGCTCCCACCCCGTGGCCTCCGGTGCCCGTGGGAAAACCGGATCAGGCGGGGCGGACCTCGAAGTCCTCGATCACGGTGTTGGCGAGCAGGGTCTCGGCCAGGCGGCGCACGTCGGCGAGCTTCGCCTCGTCCACCTCGCCCTCGACCTCGACCTCGAAACGCTTGCCCTGGCGGACCTGTTCGATCCCCTCGAATCCGAGGCGGGGGCAGGCGCCGGCGATGGCCTGGCCCTGCGGGTCCAGGATCTCGGGCTTGAGCATGACGTCAACCACGACGCGGGCCACAGGTCCTCCACAGGAAAAATGGGTATGCCACTGGTCCGCCGTTCTGTAGGGCGCCTCGTCCGGACGCGCCTGGCGGGCGTCGCCAGCGTATGACACCCGGGGGCGCGCACGGGTCCTGGCCAGGAGCCACGCGGGGCCTTTGCCGCGTCCTTGCCGGGACAGGTGATGGTTTCGACTCGTTCGTGACCCGTATCACCTCAATTGATGTCATCATTGGGAGCGTGTGGCGGCGTCTTACAGGGTGGAAGTGATCATTCGGTCGTCCCGAGGGGGAATCTTGACGACTCTCGAAAAGGATCAGATCTCCACGACCGGTGGGGCCCGTGACGAGGCGCAGACACTGGACTTCGCCACCGCGGTGACACCGTTCGCCGACCAGCTGTACCCGACGGCCCTGCGCATGACGCGCAATCCGGCCGACGCCGAGGACCTGGTCCAGGAGACGTTCGCCAAGGCCTTCGCCAATTTCCACCAGTTCCGTGCCGGAACCAACCTGAGGGCCTGGCTTTACCGGATCCTGACCAACACCTTTATCAACAGCTATCGCAAGAAGCAGCGGGAACCGCGCCAGGAGACCACTGACGAGATCAAGGACTGGCAGCTGGCCGCCGCCGAGACGCACACCTCGTCGGGGATGCGCTCGGCCGAGACCGAGGTCCTGGACCACCTGCCCGACTCCGACATCAAGCAGGCCCTGGCCCGGCTCCCCGAGGAGTTCCAGGAGGTCATCTACCTCGTGGACATCGAGGGGTACGCCTACAAGGAGGTCGCCGCGCGCATGGGCACACCCCTGGGCACGGTGATGTCCCGCCTGCACCGGGCACGGCGCCAGCTCCGCGAGATGCTCGCCGACTACGGTCGCGAGCGCGGAATGCGGGTCCCCGCCCAGGAGGCGCGGACCGCGTCGGAGTGACCGGCCGCGCCCGTGGCCGGAACGGGGTCCCGAAAGCGCCCGGAGGCCGTGCCGCCGGGGGCGTTCGGAGGGCCCGCCAATGGCGCCCGAGCACGCGCCGCCAAGTGCTCCCGGTGAAATCGGAAGGGCCCCGGGCGAAGCGCGGGAACGGGTGGGACCGTCCGCCTTCGGCCACTCACCGGACTTCTGGCGGAAAACGCACCGGCAGCGACCCGGAGTCGGCACCGGTGCATTCTCCGTGTTCGGAACCAGGTGCGGTTCAGGGGCCCCAGGGGCCGTTATCCGCCGCCCGGCCGGATTCCCCGACCCCCGCCGTTCCTGACGCATCCGGCGCCCGGCCATCCGCGCCCCGGGGGTGCTCCGCCGGGGTCAGCTCCGGCCCCGTCCGCCTGGTGCGGAACCAGACCACGGCCGTGATCGCCACCAGCAGCACGCACGGAACCAGCATCGCCGCCGACCCGGCTCCCGTGGAGCGGTCGAACCCCTCGGCGAAGTCGCTGCGCAGGACGGTGGAGAGCAGGAAGGCGACCGTGTTGTTCACCGCGTGGATGACCACCGCGATCTCCAGGCCGCCCGTGCGCCACGTGATCAGGCTCAGGGCCACGCCCATCGTGAAGTAGTACAGGTTGAGCCACGGGTCGAGCGCGAGGTGCGCCGACGTGAACAGCAGGCTCGACACCACGACGCCCAGTGCCAGCGCCGTGCGCGGCCCCCGGCCCCAGCTCGCGGCCACCCGGAAGGCCAGACCGCGGAACCCGTACTCCTCACCGGCCGACTGGAGCGGCGCCAGCAGCAGGGTGAGGGCGAAGATCGCGACGATGTCCCGGAACGCCCAGTCCGCCTCGGGGACGGACGGACCCACCACGGTGAAGACGGCCATGTAGAGCGTCCAGAGCGGCAGGATCACCAGGAGTGCCCGGCCGAAGACCTCCATGCGGAAGAGCGACAGCACGGAGTGCAGCGAGGCGCCGCGCACGCCGTAGAGCCACCGCTGGATCAGCATGCTCCACGGGATGAGCAGGGCGAGGCCGAGCAGGGTCGCGCCGTGGAGCACCGGCGTGTACTCGTCGCCGCCGGTCATCAGGCTGTCCCGACCGAGCAGCAGGTCGACGACCATGCCCAGGATCGCGAACCCGAACGAGAAGACCAGCATCCCGCCCATGAGGAGCGCGAGCGCGGCGATCCCCCGCCAGATCTGACGCTTCTCGGTGGCCAGAACCCGGTGGTACTCCCGCCCCGGGGGAACCGGACGAGGGCCGCGACGCCGCCGCGGCGCCGGTCCCGGAGGGTTTCCGGGAGGCACGGCGGGCCCCTGGGGCGCGGCGGGGTGGTGTGCCGGGGCGGGGTGCGGCGGTGCGTGGTCGTCTTCGGGGTGCATGGTTCGAACCTAGGTCCGGCCGCCCCTCACGCGGCAGTCTCCGGAATCACGCGATTTCGCTGCGAATCACACGGCCGCCCGTATGACAGGTGTCATCTTTCGCGGCCGGGGTCGGGCCCCGGGCCAGCGGCGTTCGGCCGGTTGCGGACAAGTTGCCACAAAGTAGTTGGAAGACCTTGTAAAAGCTAGGAAGCCCTGGTAGTTGCGCTGTCGCCAAGGTTCGGGATCATGGGTCGGGCAGGGGAAAAGGTGTCGCTGGGGGCTTGCGCTCTCCATGGTGAGTTCTGTCACGATATGGGGAGGGCTGTCCGCACCCGCCCAACACCCCGGGTGGACGGACCGTGATCCGGCCGATCAGCGTTCACCCACGCGAAGTCGGCCCCGAGAACCCGAGGAGCGACGTGTCGCACATCGCCGCGCACGAGGAACCGGAGCTCATTCAGCTCCTGACACCGGAAGGGGAGCTGACCGAGCACCCCGACTACCCCCTGGACATCAGCGCGGAGGAGATCCGCGCGCTCTACCGAGACCTCGTCCTGGTCCGACGGGTCGACAGTGAGGCGGTCTCCCTCCAGCGCCAGGGCGAACTGGGCCTGTGGGCCTCGCTCCTGGGCCAGGAAGCCGCGCAGATCGGCTCCGGACGCGCACTCCGCGACCGCGACATGGCCTTCCCCTCCTACCGCGAGCACGGCGTCGCCTGGTGCCGCGGGATCGAGCCCAAGGAACTCCTCGGCATGTTCCGCGGGGTCACCAACGGTGGCTGGGACCCGCACGAGCACGGCTTCCACCTCTACACGATCGTCATCGGCAGCCAGGCGCTGCACGCCACCGGCTACGCCATGGGCGTCCAGCGCGACGGCGCCGTCGGTGAGGACGGCACCGCCGTCATCTCCTACTTCGGTGACGGAGCCACCAGCCAGGGCGACACCAACGAGGCGTTCAACTTCGCCTCGGTGAACAACGCCCCCGTGGTCTTCTTCTGCCAGAACAACCAGTGGGCCATCTCCGAGCCGCTGGAGCGCCAGTCCCGCGTGCCGATCTACCGGCGCGCGGCGGGCTTCGGCTTCCCGGGCGTCCGCGTGGACGGCAACGACGTCCTCGCCTGCCTCGCGGTCACCCGCGCCGCCCTGGACAACGCGCGGACCGGGAACGGCCCCACGCTGGTCGAGGCGTTCACCTACCGGATGGGCGCCCACACCACCAACGACGACCCCACCCGCTACCGGGACAAGGCCGAGCTCGACGAGTGGAAGGCCAAGGACCCGATCCTGCGCGTGCGCCGCTACCTGGAGCTCAACGACCTCGCGGACGAGGCGTTCTTCACCGCCGTGGACGAGGAGTCCGACCGGGTCGGCGAGCAGGTGCGGACCCAGTGCCGCTCCATGCCCGACCCCGAGCCGCTGGACATCTTCCACGAGGTCTACGCCGAGCCCAACGTCCACATCGACCAGCAGCGGTCCGAGTTCGCCGACTACCTGTCCTCCTTCGAGGGCGCAGGCGCGGAAGGGGGCCGTTAGGCCATGGGTACCAACCTCACGATCGGCAAGGCCATCAACGCGGGCCTGCGCGCCGCCATGGAGCACGACCCCAAGGTCCTCATGATGGGCGAGGACGTCGGCAGGCTCGGCGGTGTCTTCCGGGTCACCGACGGCCTGCACAAGGACTTCGGCGCCGACCGGGTCATCGACACCCCGCTGGCCGAGTCCGGAATCGTCGGCACCGCCATCGGCATGGCCATGCGCGGCTACCGGCCCGTGGTGGAGATCCAGTTCGACGGCTTCTTCTTCCCCGCCGCCAACCAGACCTTCACCCAGCTCGCCAAGATGCGCCGACGCTCGGCGGGCACGCTCAGCGTCCCCGTCGTCATGCGCATCCCCTACGGCGGCGGCATCGGCGCGGTGGAGCACCACAGCGAGTCCCCCGAGGCCTACTTCCAGCACACCGCCGGTCTGCGCGTGGTCAGCGTGGCCAACCCTGAGGACGCCTACTGGATGATCCAGCAGGCCATCCGCTCCGACGACCCGGTCATCTTCCTGGAGCCCAAGCGGCGCTACTACGAGAAGGCCGAGGTCGACACGGAGGCGTCCCTCTCCGAGGCCACCCCGCTGGGGTCGGCACGCGTCGCCCGACGCGGCACCGACTGCACGCTGCTGGCCTACGGCCCGATGGTCAAGACGGCCCTCCAGGCCGCCGAGGCCGACACCGACCACTCCATCGAGGTCATCGACGTGCGCTCGCTGGCGCCGGTCGACTACCCGACCATCACCGAGTCGGTGAAGCGCACCGGCCGCCTGGTCGTGGCGCACGAGGCCACCCTCACCGGCGGCCCCGGCGCGGAGATCGCCGCCCGGGTCACGGAGGAGTGCTTCTACCACCTGGAGTCGCCGGTCATCCGCGTGGCCGCGTTCGACACGCCCTACCCTCAGTCCAGGCTGGAGGAGCACTACCTGCCGGACCTGGACCGCGTCCTGGACGGCGTTGACCGGGCGTTCGCGTACTAGATCGGGGATACCGCAAGACATGGCGATTCAGAAGAGCACGCCCGCGGTCGACGGCGTGCACGCGTTCAAACTGCCCGACGTCGGTGAGGGCCTGGTCGAGGCCGAGCTCCTCACCTGGTACGTCAAGCCGGGCGACACCGTGGCCGACGGCCAGATGATCTGTGAGATCGAGACCGCCAAGGCGGTCGTGGAGCTCCCCTGCCCGTTCTCCGGGACGGTCCGGGAGCTGCTGGCGGCCGAGGGCGAGACGGTGGAGGTCGGCTCGGTGATCATCACCGTGGACGACGGCACCGGCGGTTCCGGTGCCGCCGCCCCGGACACCTCCGAGGCGCCGGAGCCCGGGAAGGCCGAGGAGCCCGAGGAGGTCCGGGAGAAGCCGCTCGTGGGCTACGGCGAGAAGGCCGCCGCCACACAGCGCCGCGCCCGCCGCCGTCCCACCCCGTCCGGCCCGGTGTCCCCGCCCGTGCCCAGGCCCGCCGAGCCCGCCCCGGCGGTCGCGGTCGCGCCCGCGCCCGGACGTCCGCTGGCCAAGCCCCCGGTCCGCAAGCTGGCCAAGGACCTCGGGGTGGACCTCAGCACGGTCGCGCCCAGCGGCAGGGACGGGATCGTGACCCGCGAGGACGTGCACGCCGCCGTCGGTGGCGGTGAGGCGGCAGCGCCCGCTCCGGTCGCCGACGAGACGGCCGCGGAGACCTCGGCCGCGCCCACGGTGGACCGCACCGCCCGTGAGCGGCGCGTCCCGATCAAGGGCGTGCGCAAGCACACCGCCGCCGCCATGGTGAACAGCGCGTTCACCGCGCCGCACGTCACCGAGTTCCTCCAGGTGGACGTCACCAGGACGATGAAGGCGGTGTCCCGGCTGCGCGAGCGCCGCGACTTCGCCGACGTCCGGGTGTCCCCGCTCCTGCTGGTGGCCAAGGCCCTGCTCATGGCGGTACGCCGCCACCCGGAGGTCAACTCCTCCTGGGACGAGGAGGCCCAGGAGATCGTGGTCAAGAACTACGTGAACCTGGGGATCGCCGCGGCCACCGAACGCGGTCTGGTGGTGCCCAACATCAAGGACGCCGACTCCCAGTCCCTTCCGGAGCTGGCGGCGTCCCTGAAGGCCCTCACCGACACGGCGCGGTCGGGCAAGACGACCCCGGCCGACATGTCCGGTGGGACCATCACCATCACCAACGTCGGTGTGTTCGGTGTGGACGCCGGTACGCCGATCATCAACCCGGGTGAGGCCGCCATCCTCGCCTTCGGGCAGATCCGCGACATGCCGTGGGTCCACAAGGGCGAATTGAAGATCCGGAAGGTGACGACCCTGTCGCTCTCCTTCGACCACCGTCTGGTCGACGGTGAACTGGGCTCCAAGGTGCTGCGCGACGTCGGCACCGCGCTGGAGGACCCGGAGCTGACCGCCCTGGCCTGGGGGTAGCCGAAGACGAGGGGCCGGTGCGGTAGGGGGAGACCCCGGCCGCACCGGCCCCGACGTGTTGGTCGGGCCCGCCCCCAAGGGGGTGGGGGCGGGCCCTACTGAGAGGTGTTCCCGCGACGGGGGCGTGACCAACCCTTGACCCCCGCTTTTTCCGGAACCGCGGCGGTTCTCAGGCGAACGGCCAGACCAGGCCGTACTGGGCGCCCACGGCGACGACGGCCAGGGCGGCCACCGGCAGCAGCGAGTAGTGGACCCGGCGGACCGGCCCCCACCAGCCGCGCACCCAGGCGGTGACCGCGAACCCCGCGGTGACCACGGCGAGCGGGACGGCCAGACCCAGCGGGAGGGAGAGCGCGGCCGAGCCGCCGAGCAGCCACTCCTGGAGCCGGTTGAGGTCCAGGACCGCGTAGACGACCAGCCCCACACCGGCCAGACAGGCCAGCGCGGTGAGCCCGGACGACACGGCGGCTGCGGTCCGCGCGGCCCCTCCCGGGCGGCGGAGACGAACGGCCCCGCTCAGCAGGAGCAGCAGGGAGACGGCGACGGTCACCAGGTGCACGCCGGGGGTGCCCCACACGGGGACCCGGTCGTAGCCGCTGGTGGGATTGGCGTCCAGGTACACGGCGACGGCCTCGCCGTCCTCCATGACGAACGCCAGTCGCTCCCCGGTCTCCTCGGCCTCGAACACGTCGTCGCCCACGGGGACCCAGCGGTCGTCCGGGACCAGGCCTCCGCGTACGTTCAGGGCCCCGTCGCCCGCGTCCCGCACGGTGACGTTGTCGAACAGCGTGACGATCCGCCCGCTCCCCGAACCGGGGCGCCGCGTGGTGACGTAGCCGCCGGTGTAGGCGCTCGCCGGGGTCGCGTCGGTGTTCCCGGCGCCCGTTCCGTCCGTGTCCTCGGCGGGGGCGAACGCGTCGACGAAGCCGTTCAGAACGGCGAAGCGCAGGTCCCGGAGGGGGTCGGCCCCCGCGTCGGGTCCGGAGTCGTCGCCGTTGACGGCCACGAACACCCCGGCGCCGATCTCGGGCACGAGCACGTAGCCGGTGTGGACGCCGTCCAGGTCGCCGCCGTGGCCCACGGCCCGGGGCGGGCCGGTTCGGAACTCGTAGGTCCCGTAGCCCATGGCGGTGGCCTCCGGGTGGACCTCGAACCGCCGGTCCAGCATGGCGTCGGCCCACTCCGAACCGAGCACGCGTTCGCCGTCCAGTTCACCGCCGCCGAGCAGCGCCAGCATGAACCGGGCCATGTCGTCGCCGGTGGTCACCGCGGCCCCGGCCGGAGGCAGCGGGATGTGGGGGTAGGGGACCGGGGAGCCGTCCGACCGGTGGGCGGTGACGAGGCCGTCCTCCTCGTGGAGCTGGCGGAACCGGGTGTCGTCCATACCCAGCGGGGCGAACACGTTCCGTTCCACGTACTCCTCGAACGGCACGCCGCTCACCTCCTGGACCACGAACCCGGCCAGCCCGGTCCCGTAGTTGGAGTAGGCCGTGAACCGGCCGGGCGGGAACAGCCGCTCGGGGGTGTTGTCCCGCAGGAACTCCTCCAGATCGCGCTGGCTCGCGGGGTCCTC
Source organism: Nocardiopsis sp. iso_237 (assembly GCF_056173345.1). Classification (NCBI taxonomy): domain Bacteria; kingdom Bacillati; phylum Actinomycetota; class Actinomycetes; order Streptosporangiales; family Nocardiopsidaceae; genus Nocardiopsis; species Nocardiopsis sp. iso_237. Next base: position 359,585 of record NZ_CM149669.1, read on the forward strand.
CGGGTCGTCCATCTCGGTGCGCTCGTCGAACCCGGCGCTGTGCGTGAGCAGGTGGTGGAGGGTCACGGGCTCGTCGTGGGTGTCCGGGACCCGCAGGTCCTCGGGCAGGTAGGTGTTGACGTCCTCGTGCGGGTCCACCTCGCCCCGCTCGACGAGCTGGAGGACGGCCAGGGCGGTGAAGGACTTGGCGACGGAGGCGGTGGGCAGACCGGCCAGCGGGTCCAGGGGGGTCTCGGCGGCGAGGTCGGCCACCCCGTGCGCGGCGGAGGCCAGGGGAGCGCCGTCCCCGACGACCGACACCACCACACCGGGTGCGCCGTGTTCTGCCAGCAGCTCGGGGACGCGTTGGTCGACGAACTCCCTGGCGGCCTCCTCGGTGAGTCCGAGGGAGGGGGGTGGGGCCGCCACGGGCGCGGCGCCCGCGGCGGCGGGGAGGGCCAGGACGGCGGCCAGGGCGAGGCCGAGAGGGGCGGCGAGGGAGCGAAGGGCGGGCAACTGGGGCTCCAATGGGGCGTTCCGATGTCTCCGTCAACGCTAGGAACCCGGCGCTTCGGAGGCACTGGAGCCCGTGACCCTCCTCGGGGTACGGCCAGCTGTAGTACGGCGCTCAAGAAACCCCGAACCGACAAAAACCAACACAGCGTTGGTCGAGTCCTGGAGAGTGTTGGAGTGCCCCCGGCGGGGACTCAGCCCAGCAGGAAGGTGACGGCGAACAGCACCGGCACCGTGAGGAAGGTGGTCAACAGGATCACCTCACGCGTGAGGGTCTCACCGGTCCGGTACAGGGTGGCGTAGTTGAACACGTTCTGCGCCGTCGGCAGGGCCGCGAGGACCACCACCGAGAACAGGGCGGCGCCCTCCAGCCCGAACACCAGGGCTCCCAGCGCCCAGGCGGTCAGCGGAAGCCCGACCGACTTCAGGATGACGGCCAGCAGCACGGGCACCTGGTCGGGTCCGGCTCGGCCCGGCAGGGAGCTGCCGTGCAGGGAGATCCCGAAGGCCAGGAGCATCGCCGGGACCGCCATGCCGCCGATCAGCTCGAACGGCTCCATCAGGGGAGCGGGCGGGACCCAGCCGGAGGCGGAGAGCGCGACCCCGGCGATGGAGGCGATCACCACCGGGTTGCGCACGGGGGTGCCCAGGGAGCGGCGGAGGACCGGCCAGAAACCCCGCACGTTCCCGTTGGCCAGGTCCAGCACGGTCAGGGAGACGGGGGCCAGCACCAGCAGCTGGAACAGGAGGATCGGGGCGACCAGGGAGGCGTCCCCGAGCACGTACACGGAGATCGGGATGCCCAGGTTGCCCGCGTTCACGTAGGAGGCGCCCAGCACGCCCACGGTGGTGCGGCCGACGCCCCAGCGGCGGACCAGCCCCACCACGAGGAAGGCCAGGGCCACGATGACCACGCTGAGCACGCTCACCAGGACCGGGCCGGACACCAGGATGGACAGGTCCGTCCGGGCCAGGATCGTGAACAGCAGAGCGGGGCTGGCGACGAAGAACGCCAGCTTGCTGAGGACCTCCCTGGCCCCCGGACCGAGCAGGGGTATGCGCCCGAGCATGTAGCCGATGACGACAATGCTGGCGATGACCCCGAACCCGACGATGACCCCGGACAAGGAACGCCCTCCGAACAACCGTGCGGCCGCGACCCGCCGAGGCTAACGGAGTCCGCCCGGAAGCGAAACGGCCCACGTCACACCACGGAAAGTGACCGCTCAGCGCTCAGGGTCGCACTCCTGCCGGTTGTGGAGGGCCTCCACCATCTTTCGGCGGCGGGCCTCCCTGACCGACACCGAGACGATGCGGGTGACCGCGACGGCGGTGATCACGGCCAGGGGGATGGCCAGAGCGGTGGCCGGCTGGCGGATGGGCCGGTAGCCGGCGCCGTCGGGGCCCACCACCAGGTATCCCGACGGGCGGACCCGTGTGAAGCCGACGCCCCCGGCGCCGTCACCGCCGAAGAACGGGAGGTTCCCGGTGCCGCCGCCCATGGTGCTCAGGGTGCTGACCCTGGCGACGGGGACCAGTGTGGTCGCGCCCGAACTCACCGGGGCGCCGAAGGCCGTGGCGGACCCGGCCACGGCGCGGGTGTTGTCGAGCAGCGAGGTGAGCGCGGCCATGGTGCCGCGCTGGTTCCTTTTCCTGGGCATTCGAGGTGTCCTCTCCCTGGGGTCGCGGGATTTCACGCTATATGGGGCACCCTGAGAACGTAAGGAAGCTCCCCGTGGTGTGTCAGTCGCCGGGGCTCTCCGAGGGGGCGTCCACGTCGTGCGCGGCCGACTGAAACGGTGACAGACACCGGCCAGTGCCAGCGCAACGTCAGGAGAGGAACGCTTCCCGGCCCCCTGGACCACTCGCTCCCCGACCCGGGCGGCGGTGCTGTGAAGCTGCCCTGTCGCTACGGGACCGCGCCCACAAGGCGGCGCGGGCCTCCCGGGACCTTCTCCTGCACCACCAGCGCGCCCGGGGCCACGGTCATGTCGGGCGGACTGGGGAGCGAAGAGCGCTGAGCTTCGCTCCCGTCTTGGGCGTAGTCGCGTTCGACCCGGACACCGAGGTCGATGACACGGGACTCGCCGTCCTCATCAATCACCAGGCGTGCCTCGTCCCAGGCGGCTTCTTCGGGGTCCAAGGAAGTGTTGGTCTGGCTCACGTCGAGCCAGACGGCCGCCTCCTTGAGGGGCAGGACGAACGCACGAGACATGCGCTCCGACGGGGCGGAGGCGCGGATGGTCGTGTGGGTGTCCCCGGAGAAGTCGGTGTACGAGTACTCGAACTCGTCGTCATCCACCAGCGAGAACTCAGTCACCACTGTGTTCTCCAGAGCGCCGATGACATTGCCCTCTCGCCCTGAGAAGAATTTCTCCTCGGTCAGGCGTTCCCCTGTGCCGGGGTCGAGTATCCATTCATCCACGCCGCGGGCCTCAGCGATCACCGCACCTGACGTCGGTTGAACGCCCAATCTGACCGGGTGGAGATCGAGGGGGGCGTTCCTGTCGAGTTCGTGGCGCCAGAGCTCCTCGCCTGAGTCGGCGTCGAGTCCCAGGAGAACGACCGTGTGCTCCTGCTTTTCCGAGGTTTCGGGAAGAGATTCGATGTCTTCGTCCATGAAGTTGCCCGAAAGGATGATCGTGTCGCCTGAGGCGACCACTCCCTTGGGGTGGAAGTCCCGCCCTTCCTGGCCTTCTCCGTGGAGGTCCGTGAGGCTCCACATTTCGTCGCCGGTTTCCAGATCGAGTGAGTACACCCCGGTTCTCTGGCCGTCCAACTTGCGATAGACGATTCGGGACGAGTCGGAGAGCAGGCCCAGGTGTTCCGGCATGGGGGACAGCGTCGTGACGTTCCCGGGTAGGGCCGCCTCAGCGGTGAAGTCCTCCGTGTGGGAGCCGAGCTCCTTGCCTGTGGAGGAGTCGAGGAGGACGACGTCATGCGTTGCCACTGCGGCTTCGTCTTCCACGTCGACGGGGTAGGCGAGCGCCACGCGTTCTCCGCTCGTCGTGACGTTGGCGTCCGTCACCGCCTCGCCCACACGTCTGTACCGCCAGAGTTCCTCTCCGGTGTCGCCCCGCAGGGCGACGACCCCGTCCGAGACGGTCACGACCACTCCGAAGGAGGCGGGATGCACCGCGACGACGTTGGTTTCCTCGGGGGCTTCCCAGCCCCACCCCATGGAGGCAAGGTTCTCGGGGACCTCCAGCGGCTCGGCGATCCCTTGGAACACCACATGGTCGATCTCGCTCTCCTGCCAGGCCCCGGGTATCAGGGAACACGACGAGAGCAGAAGGGTCAGCGCCGTCACGGACAGAATTCCGTTCAGTTCCATATCCGCTCCTCAGGGGGCCGGTTGGGAGTTGAAGTAGGGCGCCGAGACCGAAGAAGGCTAACGTGGCCTCTCCGAATCGGTGGAACGGCACCGATCGGCTCTGCGACAGGGATGCCGTTCCCCACTCGCGAAGCACGAACTCTCCCCCGGAGCCGAAGCGCTCTTCCTGGAGGCGGGGATCGGAAACCAACGGCATGAGTTCCTCATCGCCCCTGAGACGGGAGAGGAGATCAAGGGCGCGGCCTACCAGAACCGGGAACGTCACCGCGTGGGGTTGCTCGACGACGGTTACGTCGAGACCGCCGTTGACCATGACAAGGGCACAGTCGAGTACTGGCACATGTCTTTCGGCGGCGAGGAACTAGCCAATCTGGAGACTCACCAGCGTCCGGCCGAAGGTGACATCGACCCGGGGTCTGCTTGTAGGGGAGGGGGTGCTTCGGCCGGACTACCTGACCGAAGCGGACCTGGACCGTGGATCGATGAACATCGAGTTCGCACGCTGGGACGCCTCGGGCGGCCCTCTGGTTCTGAACGTTGACATGACCGCGAACAAGGAGTGGTGGATCAGGTCCGAGGGCGGCGCGATGACTCTTCCCGACGCTCCTCGTCTGGTTGCGGTGCCTGGGGCCGTGGTGGTGACGGAGAAGAACCCAGGTCCATGGACCGTGGTCGGACTGACCTGACACCGCTTACCCGTGGATCTCACGGTGGTGACAGAAGTGGTGTGTTGGATGATGTGTCTCTGGAGTTGGGGCGCCGATGTCGCAGGAGGGACACGGCAGGTGACGAGGATTGATGTGAGTTCCAAGGGTGCCTGTGGTGTGGGGATCGCCGCCGCGGCGGTGGCTCTCTCCGTGGTGGCTTCAGGCTGTTCACTCCCGGCGGTTTTCTTGTCCGATGAGCAGGTGACCTACTCAGGTGAGGTCAGAGCACTTTCCCCGGTGGATGCGGTCTCGGAGGTCGCTTGGGTGTGGGAGGCCCCCGACAGCTTCGTGCTGCGGAACGTGTTGGCGGGCGTCGGGGGCGCCGTCATGGTTCTCACTGACGGGGTCGTGGGGCTGGAGGGGACGACAGGGGCCGAGCTCTGGCGGTACCGGATTCCTGATGGCACCTTGGCGTCGGCGTCGACCACCCCCGGAAAGGCGTCCGTGGTGTTGGCCTACCGGGGAGAGGACGAAGGTGACCTCGACGTGGTCGTGCTGGACGCGGGAACCGGTGAGCTGCTGGCGGAGTTTCCCGTTCGTGCTGGTGGGGGCGACGGTGGGTCGTCGCTCCTGACCGACGACGCACGGCTGTCCCACTCAGGGACAGGGAGATTCCGCGTGACCGCCGCATCGCTGGAGACCGGGGAGCCGCTGTGGGAGTTCGCGGAGGACATTCCGGAAGAAGCGGAAGAGTTCCACGCGGGTGAGGTCGTTGTCACCGCGGACACCATCGTGCTGAGCGCCGTACTCGCGGAGAGCTCCCGTGCGGAAGCGGCGGCCGGGGTTGGTCAGACTCTCTCAGTGGTAGGGCTGGACGCCCGAACGGGGGACGTCCTCTGGGAGGAGGAGTTCTCCTTCACGGCCGACAGGGTGAAACAGCCGCAGGTCACACTCTCCGATGACGGACGGGTGCTGCTTCTGGAATCGGACGACGGGAACTCTTCCGAGGCAAGGGAGCGGTGGCTGTTGGACCCCCACACCGGGGATGAACTGCCCGGATCCGCCTTCTCTGACGGCGAGGACTGGCAGCGCGTCGCTCTGCTGGGGGACGGTTACGTCGAGAAGTCCCAGGATCCGGAGGAGGTCCGGTACCAGGTGATGAACTTCGACGGTTCCCGACGAGAGCACGTCGAGGGCTCCGTCCGGCCCGGGGAAGCGGCCATCCATCCAGGAATGGTCACCGGAGAGGGGATGCTGCGCCTGGACTACCTGACCGACGAAGTCTGGGCCCGGGGTGAGGTGAACGCGGAGTTCCTTTCCTGGGAGAACGGCGAGTCATGGTTGGTACCGGTGGATCTGTCGCCGAACGAACCGCTGTTGTTCCGGACCGAGGGCTCTATCAACGCGAACGCCGATGCCCCGAGGCTGGTGCCCGTACCGGGAGCCGTCGTCGTCGCGGAGGAGTCCGATGTGAGCATCCGGGCGGTGGGATTGACCTGACGATCGAGATCCGGCCTCGGGCTCGTGCCTCACCTGATCCGTCGTGGTCCCTGGCTACGAGAATCGATTCGGTCGGATGTGCAGGACGAGGTCGATGAACTCCTGCCCGGTGCGGGCATCGGGGGGCACTGAACTGCCCGAGAGGTGCGATCGGCGGTGAGAAGGCGGGGACGGGGGCCGGATCAGCCGTGTGCCTGGCTCCCGTGTCAGTCGCCGGGGCTCTCCGAGGGGGCGTCCGGCGGCGGTTCCTGGGACCACCGCACCACCAGGGGCCAGCCGTCCATGGAGGTGTCGTGGTAGCGCGGGAACTTCTCCTCGGTCTCCGTCACCGCCGCCTCCTCCAGGTCGACCCGGAACCAGGCCTCCTCGGTCTGGAGCAGGATCGCGTCCCGCTCGGGCGCCAGGGTGTACTGCACGACCGGGCTGGAGGCGTCCTCCAGCAGGCGGGTCGTGCCGTAGCTCTGGCCCTCGACCGTGAGCAGGTGGGCGCCCTGGAGGTCCCCGTCGCCGTCCGGTCGGAGCAGGGCCTGCTCACCGCCCCAGACCGGCGCGTCGTCGAAGGTCTGCCACTGCTCGCCACCGGTGTTGAGGGTGGCGTTCACGACGGTGCCGTTGGTCGAACGCACCACGAGGTTGCCCTCGCCCCCGGCGACCTGCTGGGTGGGGACACTGTTGCGGATGTGCAGGGAGCCGTCCGGTGTGATCGTCCAGTCGCTGGGCCGCTGCCCCTCCCCGAGGGCCAGACTGCCCTCCTGGTTGGGGGTGCCTCCCGGAGCCTCCAGCGGTACCGACTGGACCTGCGGCGGCTGCCCCTGGCCCTGCGCGGAGACGTACCAGAGCCGGTCCCCGTGGATCACCGGGTCCGACAGCGTCTCGTCCCCCGAGGCCTGGATGCTCTCGACCGGCTGGTACGAGAACTCCTCGCCCTCCTCCTCGGCGTCCTGGGGGTCGGTCAGGTCCGCCAGGTGCACGGCGTTGGGTTCGTTCGTGACGAACGCGAAGTACTGCCAGTCCTCGGAGAACCGCTTGTGTACCGGCACCGCGGGCGCCATGGGGTCCACCGCGCCGTCGGGCAGGTCGATCCGCTGGAGGGGAGCCCCGGTGTCGGGGTCGTGGAAGACCAGCACCTGCTCGGTCTCCGGGTCTCCGCCCTCGAACCCCCGGTGCACCAGGGCCAGCCCCACCAGGCCGTCCTCGGTGAGCTCCTCGACCGTCTCCGGTGCTCCCTCCGAGGACCCGGAGGAGGACTCGCACGCCGTCACGGCGAGGAGGCACACAGCAGAGGCCAAGGCGAGTGAACGCCGCATGGATCGCCTTTCGGGGGAGAAGGAGGAGCGGGTGGTTCCAGGGTGTGGGATCCCCGGCGACACGTCACGGTTCTCCCCGACCTCACGTTATCCGAGGGGCGCGGCCACGGGGCCCGGTCCCCGACGACTCTCCCCTGGGTGCCCCTGGTCGCGGGGATTCACCAGCGCACAACCGTCCCGTTTTCACCGAACGAGAGGCCGGACCGAGAGGACCCCGTTCCATTCACCATTCGGCAACGAAATTCGAGCGGTGGGGCGTGGGAAAGTCCGGACCATTCTCGTTGCCGTACGGGACGAATGGTCCCGGACTTTCCAGGTGACGGGGAGCCAGGGAGGTCGCTACTCGTCGGCGTTGGGGGAGGGGGACGGCGAGGGATCGGGCTCGTTCTCCTCCTCTTCCTCCTCTTCCTCCTCTTCCGCCGCGGCCTCCTCCTCGGCCAGGCGTTCCGCCTCGGCGGCCCGCTCCGCCGCACGGGTCGTGCAGACCTCCTCGGCGGGTGCCGCGCTTCCGTCGACGGCGACGACGACGAAGCAGTACTCGCCCTGGGTGTTGTCCGTGGGGACCTGTGCGGTCACCGCGCCGGGGCCGGTTCTGGCCAGGGTCGCCGGGGCGTGCCCCTGTGGGCCGCCGACCACGAAGTACGAACCGGTGCCGCCGGTGTGATCGGCCCAGGAGATGGTGACGGCGCTGAGGGTGTCCTCCAGGCTGACCTCGGACGGAGGGCTGCCCTCGGGCAGGGGTGAGGGCGCGGCCACCGGTTCCGCGGGTGCCTCCTCGTCCGTCTTCGCCTCGGCCTCCTCGCTGGCCACGGTCTCGACCACGGGCTGGGAGGGGCTCCTGGCCGCGAAGGCGCTGCCCACGACGGTGACCAGGAGGACCCCGCAGACCGTCACTCCGATGTGCATCTGCTTGCGCCACCGAGGGGGTTCGAGGGGAGCGGAGAGCGAGTCCCATTCCGGGTCCGAGGAACGCTCCTCGACGACTTCTTCGGTGGGCAGGTACGCGGACTCAGCGTCCCCGTTCCACCCCTCCAACCGGGCCCAGGCACGCAGCGGGGAGACCTCCTCGCCGCGCAGCTTCGCCATCATGAGGTCGGCGGTGCTGTGCGGGGAGGCTTCCGGTACGGCCCCGTGGCGCTCCCGCTCCTCGGGAGTGGGCAGAGGGCGCTGGGGCGGGCGCAGACTCGAGGCACTGGCCAGGCGGGACCTGTCCTCCGGCGGGGCGGAGGGAGTCTGGTCGGGGCCGGTCTCCACGGGGGCCGGGGTCGGCGGGGCAGGTGGCGCGTGCGGCCCCGAGGGCGCGGACAGGTGGGAGATCTGGGGGCCGGACGGGGGCGCGACGGGCGCCTGTGGACCCGAGTGTGCGAAGGGTGTCTGCGGACCTGAGGGCGGCACCACGGTCGCCTGTGGACCGGAGTGTGCGAAGGGTGTTTGCGGTCCGGAGGACGGTGCCACGGGTGTCTGTGGACCGGAGGGTACGGCGAAGGGTGTTTGCGGCCCCGAGGGCGGCGCCACGGGTGTCTGTGGACCGGAGGGTACGGCGAAGGGTGCTTGCGGACCTGAGGGCGGCGCCATAGGTGCCTGCGGCCCCGATGGCGCGGCGAAGGGTGTCTGCGGCCCGGAAGGCGGCGCCACGGGCGCCTGCGGACCCGAGGGAGCCGCCGGGGTCCAGGTGCCCGGGGAGACGGGCGGTGTCTGGGGTGCGCTGTGTGCGGGCGCTTCCTGGGGGCCCGTGGGCGTCGGGCGTGGACCAGCGGAGGCGTCCGCCGGGGCGGCGAGCATCGAGGGCTGGGCACCGCTGGGGGCCGCGGCCGGACGTCCGGACCTCGCCTTCTCGAAGGCCGCCGCGAACTCGGCCGGGCTCGCGTGTCGGTTGGCCGGGTCCTTCGCCAGGGCACGGGTGAGGACCCCGCGCAGGGAACGGGACACGTCCTGACGCGGTACCGGCGCGACCTCCTCGCCGAGGACACGCTGGGCGTAGGCCCGGGGGTCGAAGGGGGTTCCGTCCGTGGTGGAGAACGGGGCCCGGCCCGTGAGCATCGTCCAGACCGTCGAGGCGAGCTGGTAGACGTCCGACGCCGCCGTGCGGGGTTCACCGCGCAGCGACTCCGGCGGTGAGTGGAGGAACGACTCCATCTGCGGGGGCGGCGGGGGCAACGCCTCCCCGACCCGGCCGATCGCGCCGAAGCCCGTGAGCACCGGGGTCCGTCCGGCGCGCAGGACGTTGCCCGGGCAGATGTCGTTGTGCAGCAGCCCCCGGCCGTGCAGGGCCCCCAGCGCCCCGGCCACGCTGCGCGCGACCGCCGCCGCCTCCTGGATGGGAGCGGGGCCCTTCCGCGCCAGCATCTCCCCGAAGGAACCGTCGGAGTAGAAGGGCGTGACCACGAAGAACTCGCCGTCCGCCGTGGTTCCGGCGTCCAACAGGGGGACCACACCGGGGACCCCGTCGAGGGTGCGCAGGTGCCCGAGCTCGGCCTGTCCTGCCTCCATCGGCAGGACCTTGAGCACGACCTCGGCGCCGCTGGTCACACGGACCGCGCGGAAGATCCGGGCACGGCGTCCCTGACGAAGCTGAGTGGAGGTCTCGTACCCCGGCGCCCAGACGGACATGGGAGATCGCCCCCTTCGTGGTGGAGGCCCGCCCGGTCAGACGGAGCGGGGGATGGCGTGTGCGGTCAGGGACGGTCCGAGGGGGCCGACAGGTCGATGGCGGCGCTCCCGACCTGGCGGTTGGCTCCCCACCCTCGTTCCTCGTTGATCTCCTGCTGGCGGCCGAAGGCCCCCACCAGGGCGATGACCCCACAGATGAGCGCGATGAGGATGGCCCCGCCGATCACGGCCGGCCACACCCGCTGGCGCCGTCGCCAGTAGCGACTGGACCCGTACAGCAGCGCGGACCGGAGCTGCCGGTGCCGGAGGGCGTCCGCCTCGAGGACGTACTTCTCCTCGTCGGGCGTGTAGTGGAACGCCTCCGGAAGCTGTGGATCGGGGTCGGTGGAGGGCGGCGAAGGTGGGGAGGACATCGAAGGTCAGCCTACTAGAACAGTCCGTCCAGGTACCGGGTGAGCTTGCCGTACTTGTCCGCGGTGTCACTGGTGGCGTCGATCATCTTCGCGAACGCGGAGTTGACCTCGGAGAAGTGGGTGTCGAACTCCTGGGCCTTGGACTGGAACTGCTGGCTTCCGGAGCCCTCCCACTGGCTGACGGTGCTCTCGGACTGCTCGTTGATCTGGCTCATGATCGCGGTGAAACGACCGAGGTGCGCCTGCTGGTCGGAGGCCAGCGTCTGGAGACCGCCGACATTTCCGTAGACGTCGAACTGGGAACCCATGAGAGTGCCTTTCCTGGGGGTGGAACGGGTGGAGGAGGGAGGGTCAGGCGTTGACCGGGCGGGAGAGGCCGCCGAGGTCCTGGCCTGACGCCGAGAAGTCGTCGCTCGCCTCGCTGTCGGTGAGGTTGAACTGCTGCTGGCCCTCGTTCAGCTTGATGCCGTTCTGGCTGCACCAGGTCATGAGCTCGTCGAAGCGCTCCGTGAGGCTGTTCCGGGCCTCACGGAAGTCGTGGAGCGCCTGGCCCTGGAGGGAGTCGGCGTCGCCGCTCATGTCGTTGATGAGCTGGTTCATCTGGGTGCGGAGGCCGTCGGACTCCTGACCGAGCTGTTCGCCTCCCTGCGACAGGCTATTGACATTTTCAAGACCGGCGTGCTGGGACATCCGTGCCCTTTCAAGGAATCGCTGGCGGGTGAGTTCGTGGGCCTGTCCCCCATGGGCAGGGTGTTCGTCCGCTGCTTCACGAACACGGGAGGTACGGCGCTACGGAGATTAGTAAGGGTATGACCTTTCGGTCAATGTACGTGCGTATTTCGTGACGAGGCGAATCGGGTGAGCATTCCCTCCCCGCCTCTCGCGAACCCGGGAGTTCGAGGAGGCGTCGAAGGCCCGGAATGGAGTGGCCGGTTCCGGTCACGGAGCCCCCGTGCCGCAGTCGACGTAGTCGACGACGCTCGCCGTGTACTCGTCCTGAGTGTCGAAGGAGTCCTGGTACTCGTCCATGTAGACGTCGACGAAGTCCTTGCCACTGACGGCCTCTCCGCACCACGCGACCTCGTTCTGGTTCATCGCGGCGCCGAGGGCCCCGTCGACCTTGGCCAGGTGGATCTCGTCGTCCCAGGAGCCCTTGTCCAACTGGACGGCGTAGCCGTCCCCCTCCTCGGACACGACCCCCCAATCCAGGAGGTGGTCACGAGCGGCGCCCGTGTTCTCGACGACCTCCGTCGAGTCCCCCTCGGTGAACATCCGGTCCAGGGTGTGGACCCGCACCTCTCGTTCGACCCACTGTACGGAGACGTAGTCCTCGGGCAGACCGGACGCGGGCTCGGGGTCGGCCTCGGACGTCGAGCAACCGGACAGAACCAGTCCAGCGGCGACGGCGAGGCCGGTCAGGCCGGTCGTCCGGCTCATGCGGTGTTCCAGACGGTTCTTCAAGACAAGCCCAAGGGGGGACGAGGCGGTACCGGTCGGTGTCATCACTTGCCCTCTTCGTCAGACGTCGGAGGCTCCCCGAACGACTCGAGCTCGCCTCCGAAGTAGTCCCGGGTGGTTTGGTATGCGCCGCTGTAGGTGCCGGTGTAGTCCGACACCCATTCACGGCCGGGCGCCGTGTGTTCGACGGGTCCTCCGGTGTACGGGTCGGTGGTGTTCGCGGTGAGGACGATGGAGTTCGTGACCTTTCCGAGGGCACCGTCCATGTCGGAGAGGGCCCGGTCTTCGCTGTCCTCCCACTTACCCGGGTCCTTCTCGAAGGTCAGGGTGACGGAGTCGTCGAACACGAAGTCGTCCTGGATGTCGCCGGGATCGAGCGCCACGCCGTCCCGCTCGATGCTGAGAGCACCACCACCGACCAGGGCTCTGATGTCCCCGCGCCGGACGTCGCCGTTGAGCACCTCCGGATTGTTCTCAGCGACGAAATTCAGCGTCTCCACCCGGAAGTCACGCTCCATGTTGGGCTCACTCGTGTATACGGAGAACCGAGGGGACACGTCGTACTCTCCGTTGACGATCGCTCCGACAATGCTGTCCTTGCCCAGCTCCATACCCTTCGAGACTCCCTGTCCGATGAGCGGGATCTTCTCGGAGAGGTTCCCCGCCTCGCCCACCAGGAAGTCAGCGATCTGTGTCTTCCGCTCGATCGTCGCGTCCAGGTCGGCGCTGCGATCCGCCGAATCCAGGAACAGGGCGCGTTCGAACAACCCCTGGAGTTGAGCGGTGCCGCGCGCGGATGCCACGTTATTGCCGGACTCCAGGTAGGCGACGGCCTCCAACTGCCGGTAGGTGTCGACCGAGCCCGCGACGCGTCCAGCGGTCTCGTCGTTGCCCACGAGCAGCTGCATGAACTGCGCACGCTCGTCGGGTCCCATACGTACATAGCCGGTCTCGAGGTCGAAGTCCCCGATACCTTCTATCGCCTTGTTGTCGGAGTCCAGGATGTCGCCGTTGGCGAAGCTGAAGATGTGCGCGTCGAAGATATCGGCCAGGCTGTCCGCGAGCGCTCCGTTGAACTGGGTGAACGAGGCGTCCGAGTACTCGTTGTCCCCCTCCGTGACGTCCACGCCCGTGTTGATGAGGGCGTCGTGCATGTCGGGGTCGGTGATGGTCCGCATGAACCCGGCGAAGGCGTCGCCCGCGCGCTGGCTCAGCTCGGGGTCCTCGCTGTGGACGTCCTCCGCGAGCCAGTCGGTGAGCTGTCGCGCGGTGTGGCCGTTGTCGTGCCACTCGAAGGTCAGGGTTCCCTCCAGGGCCTGCTTGCGCAGGTCGGCGTCGCCGTAGGGGACGCCCGGCTCCTCGTTGAGGTGCTCGCCGGTCAGGATGTAGTAGTTCGAGTCCTTGTTCCGGGAGGCCACGTCGATCATGTGCGAGACCTGCTCGGAGTCGGGCAGGACCCCGCTCGAGTCGTGGACCTCGTCCCCCCAGGCGTCCAGGAAGGCCCCGGTGGCCAGGTGGAGGTTGGTGGACAGTCCGTACCCGGCCTCCAGGTTGTCGTCCGTGTGCTCCATGAAGGCGGAGAGCGCCTTCATGTCCATGCCCAGGGAGACCGGGGTCGCGGGCATCTTGCCGTCGGCGTCGGGGTTGATCCACGGGCCCTCGACCGCGTACCGGAAGCTCTGGGGCAGGCTGTCGTAGCCGCCGCCGATGCTGGGATCCGAGAGCGCCAGGAGCCCGTCTCCGAGCACTCCGAGGGCCCGCTCGCGCTCCTCGTCGGACATGCCGGACTCGGCCATGAGCTCGGGGTAGACCATGAGGCCGCCGCCGACGCCGTCGCGGAGGTAGGGGTCCTCCAGCTGCCTGTAGAACTCCTCCAGGAAGCCGACCTCGTCGGCGCTGAACTCCGTCCCGTTCTCCTGGTGCTGCTTGGCGCTCGTCCCCAGCATGGACATCACGAGCATGAGCTCGTGGTACCGGTCATCGATGGGCCGGTCGCCGGACCAGTAGGCCGCGAGGTCGTTCGCGTACTCCTCGGCGTTCTCCGGCGTGAGCTCGACGTCGTCGCCGATCAGCGACGAGTAGCGGGAGGGATCGAGGCTGAGGAACCCCCAGCTGGCGTTGCCCGCCTCGATCAGCTTGGAGACGTTCTCGGGGGTGGGCCCCTCCTCGAGCATCCTCCGGGCGTCCTCCGCGACCTCCTGGAGCTTGTCCCAGTTGGTCTGCTCGCGGGTGACGAGCCCGTCCCGGATGGTGGAGAGCTCGTCGTACAGCTCGCGGCACCTCTTCTCGTCCCCGGCGCCCCAGTCCGTCCAGAGGAACCCGTCGGCCTGGGGGTGGGACTCCGTGATCCGGTCCCCCTGGTAGGCGGCGGGGACGGCGCCCTCCTTCTCGCTCTTGCCGTTCCGCCAGTCGGAGTTCTGGGCGTCGCGCTCGTCATGGAAGGCCTGGACGGCGTCGGCCCACATCTCGGCCACCGAGGCCGCGTAGCTGACGGTGACGGCGGCGTCCCGCCACTTCTGGACGTCCTCCTCGGACTGCCCGCGGATGTCCCAGGCGATGATGTCGGTGAACTGCTGCGCGGCCGCGTCGAAGCCACCCCCGAGGTCGTCGGCCCGGCCGAGCACGCGGGCGTTGAGGATCTCCAGGTCCGCTGCGCACTCGTACATGGTGTCCGGCTTGCCGAAGAATTCACGGGGGGCGAAGGCGAGGGCGATGGTGGCCACGGACATCCTCAGGGGTGGGGATCGAGCGGGTGGTGAGGGGGACGCGGGGGCTGTCGCGTCGCGGGGGTCAGAAGTTGAGTTCGCGGTGGGAGGACCAGGGGTGGAAGTCCTCGGAGCTCTCCTGGTCGTTCCTGGCGATCTCTCCCGCTCCGGCCTGGATGTTGTTGGCCAGGGCGAGGCCGTGCTCCTGGAGGTCGATGAGGGCCTGGTCGGCCTCCTCCCGGAACTTGTTGAACCCGGACCGGAGGTCCTCGTGGCCGCTGGCGCTCGCCGCGTCGCCCATGAGGATGTCGAAGGCGTCGGCCAGCCCGGCCATCGCGGCGGCGAGGGTCTCCGCGTACTCGCCGCCCTCCATCGCCTCGATCGGGTTGGCGCCCGATTCGGTCATGGGGGCACTCCTTTCGGAAGAGGATGCGCACCGGCACGATGAACCGGCTTCCGCTGTCTCCGCTGTGGGGGAGATGAGGTCAGGATCGACTGTTGCGACGACGATGAGGCAACGAGGGTTTCATACCAAAGGGAACAAGTAGGTAACGAGACTCTCCGTTCACCCAGGTGGGACCGGGTACCGCCACCGGCGCGGGGAGCGGACACCGGGTCCGCGCCCCGCGCCGAGGCCGCTACGGGACCACGCCCGCAAGGCGGCGCGAGCCTCCCGGGATCTTCTCCTGCACCACCAGTGCCCCCGGAGCGACGGTCATGTCGGGCGGGTTGGGGAGCGAAGAGCGCTGAGTTTCGCTCCCGTCTTGGGCGTAGTCGCGTTCGACCCGGACACCGAGGTCGATGACACGGGACTCGCCGTCCTCGTCGACCACCAGGCGTGCCTCGTCCCAGGCGGCTTCTTCGGGGTCCAAGGAAGTGTTGGTCTGGTTCACGTCGAGCCACACGATCGCACCTTCGAGGGGTAGGACGAACGCACGAGACATGCGCTCCGGCGGGGCGGAGGTGCGGATCGTCGTATGGGTGTCCCCTGAAAAATCGGTGTAGGCGTACTCGAACTCCTCGTCATCCACCAGAGAAAGCTCAGTCACCACTGTGTTCTCAAGAGCCCCGATGACATGGCCCTCTCGCCCTGAGAAGAATTCCTCCTCAGTCAGGCGCTCCCCTGTGATGGGGTCGAGGATCCACTCGTTCACGCCCTCCACGCCGCGCACCTCCGCGATCACAGCACCTGAAGTCGGCTGAACTCCCAGCCTGACCGGGTGGAGGTCGATGGGGCTGTTCCTGTCGATCTCATGACGCCAGAGCTCCTCGCCTGAGTTGGCGTCGAGTCCCAGGAGAACGACTGTGTGCTCCTGCTCTTCGGAGGTTTCAGGGAGAGATTCGATGTCTTCGTCCATGAAGTTGCCCGAAAGGATGATCGTGTCGCCTGAGGCGACCACTCCCTTGGGGTGGAAGTCCCGCCCTTCCTGGCCTTCTCCGTGGAGGTCCGTGAGGCTCCACATTTCGTCGCCGGTTTCCAGATCGAGTGAGTACACCCCGGTTCTCTGGTCGTCCAACTTGCGATAGACGATTCGGGACGAGTCGGAGAGCAGGCCCAGGTGTTCCGGCATGGGGGACAGCGTCGTGACGTTCCCGGGAAGGGCCGCCTCAGCGGTGAAGTCCTCCGTGTGGGAGCCGAGTTCCTTGCCCGTGGAGGAGTCGAAGAGGACGACATCGTGCGGTGCCACTGCGGCTTCGGAATCTTCCCCTTCAAGCGGGTAGGCGAGTGCGACACGATCCCCGTTCACGGTGACATTCGTGTCCGTCACCGCCTCGCCCACGCGGCGGTACCGCCAAAGTTCCTCTCCGGTGTTGCCCCGCAGGGCGACGACCCCGTCCGAGACGGTCACGACCACACCGAGGGGAAAGGGACGCACGTCGACGATGTCGGTTTCCTCAGGGGCCTCCCAGTCCCACCCCATGGAGGCAAGGTTCTCGGGGATCTCCAGCGGCTCGGCGGTCCCTTGGAACACCACATGGTCGATCTCCCTCTCCTGCCAGTTCCCAGGCACCAGAGAGCACGCCGAGAGCAACGGAACAAGTGTTGCCAAGGTCAGTTTTCTCTTATGCTTCACTTCTAAACTCCTTGGTTGTTACCACTGCGGAGAGTTCCGCATTTGCTCATTCATCTCTTTTTGGAACTCGGAGAGGTGTTTGTAGATATCCCGATTCTCGGGGAGGGCGGGTAGATCCGATCCTTGGATTTCCGACCATGTGTCGTCTCGAAGTGTCCGCTCGGCGGTATCGTCCTTCACGTCCCAGTAGTTGGAGTCGGTGATAAACTTCCCCCTCTTGTCGACCATTTCGAATGGAATGAGTGAGGTGTCTCCTTCTGTGGAGTTGTAGAACGAGTTAATGGTCGCATCAATGGTCATTGAATTCAGTTTGGGGGATAGGGAATCCGATACTGACTGGGGATTTGATGGAGCCTTCTCTTGGGAATCCCATTCGCCCTCCGGCACCAACTCGGTTAGTGTCATCTTGACGGACTCCGCCACGGTGGAATTGGGGATTCCGCTAGTGAGGAGGTCAATTCCATATCCGATTGACTTATTTGTTGATTCGATCCAGTTATTCTGGCTTTCGATGCGGGTGGCCACCGAGTCGTACATTCCATGGCTGATGGAGTTCCATAGAAGCCCTGTGCCGCGAGCCGATTCGAGGTTGCTCGCTGTTTCCGGATCGGTGAAGTACTCAAAGATCTCTTCGCGTGTAAACTTCTCGGACGATTCGAAGATTCGGCCCGCAGATTCTGAATCCCCAGATATCAGGCTGGCAAAGGAGATCCTGTCTTCCAGGGCAATTGACAATCCAGTTTTCGAGTCGTACTCTGTCTCGAAGTCGGACTTCATTGTCCCGTCTCCGTTGAGAATCTCTGGTCCTGCGAAATTAGACACATAAGTGTCGAAGATGTCCGCGAAGCTTCCGGAAATCTCGGGGTTCACCAGGCCCATGGGGGCGTTTTTCCAGAAGAATCCTTTTTCGTTGGGGTCTTCTACCTCGACGCCGGTTCCGGAAAGAGTCTCGCTTACCTCTGGCGCGGAAAGAAGTTCAAGCAGGCCGGCGAAGGCGTTGTCTGCCCTCTCTTTTTCTGCGTCATCTCTGGAATCTCCGTCTTGGGCGATCCAATCGGTCAGGTTGCTCACTGCGGAACCATCATCAGTCCAGTCGAACGAGAAAAGTGCGGCAAGCATATCCTCTCGATTGGTCCCTGCTCTCCCGTATCCATGCGCGAACTCGACAGGGTGGCTGTACTTATCCCCATTCGGGTATTCACCCGTGAGGATCGCGTGGTTCGCATCCTTGTTGCGCGTTGATATTTCCAGCATGGTTTCGAGCGTTTGCTTGTCGGATCCGCCAAGTCCAAGGCTCTCTGTAGCGCCAGCCACTGTGCCGGTAGTGATCGCAGATAGTTCCGAACCACCTTGGATCGGGTGACCGTTCTCTGATTGTGAAGCTTGGCTGGCTCGTTCGAAGAGCTCAGTCAGCGTTTCGAAGGACGTGGCCCATCCTGGAGAGTATCCATTTGACAGAGCAGTGGAAGCATTGTAGATTCTCGGGCCTTCCAAAGTATCTCTGATCGATTCAGGGATTTCGTCATATCCACCACCGAGGCTCTCGTCGGAGCTTGTGAGTACAGAGCCTCCGATGATGGCAAGAAGCTCTTCCTTTTGTTCCTCGGTGAGATGTTCGCTGTTCTCGATGTTCTCAAGGGATGCGAAGAACTCACCTCGGCCGACGGCATCATCACTCTGCTCGCCTCTGCCAAGAACCTCGGAATCCATTTGAGTATTCAAGTGCCGGAGGAACTCAAGCTCCTTGTCGGTGAGTTCCGTTCCACTCTCTTGCTTTCGGGCCACATGAGCCATGAAGGCACTCATCAGTGCAAGGTTTTCGTCGAGTTCCCTCAGCGCAGTTGGATCGCCCTCAGCTGCCCTTTGGAATACTTCTCCTACCTCGGAGGCATCCATTTCCTCGGAGAGTGCGAAGTATTCGTTCTCCCCGGATATGACCCAGCCCAGACCCCCTGGAACCGTGCCGAGGTGGCCAGCCTCCGTCAAAGTCCTTATATGCTCGGGGGTGGGTCCGTCTTGTAGCATCCCAGAGACTTCTGTACCCTTGCCCCGCAGAGTCTCCCATGCTGAATCTGCGAGTTCCTGGTACTCAGTAACAAGCTGTTCTTTCTCGACCTTCGTTTCTTTGGAAGCGATCGCGGAGGCAAACTCCTCCTCGAGCTCTTCAATTTCGTTATCGTAGGCCTGGATGGCTGCGGAGTAATATCCGATGACGCCGACGGCGTGGCTGCTCGCGAATAAGGCACTCTCCCACGCCGCTTCGTTTTCATCGGCGGCCGCTTTGATGTCCGAGCTGATCAATTCCGAGAAATTAGTGGCTGTTGTGTTCGCTACGGCGTTGTAGCTCGCAGAGCGTCCGCTGATGCTCGAATATATCTCATCAAACACCTGTGCCTGGCTCCGTAGTTCGGATACGGTAACTAGGCAAAGCTTCGGGTAGAATTTGTACTCGCTCATGGGGGATCTCCGATAGTGCAGAATTTCGGATGATTGTGGCTAGAAGTTCTGCTCGTTCAGTGCTCGATTGAGAATGGGCGCACTTGAGGTCTCGCGGTAAGCGCCGGAGGACTCGGAGTCTGTGTTTGCGCCTTCTGAGGCGCTGGCTTGAATATTGTTTCCCAGAATCTCGGCTTGCTCCTGGACGTCGAACATGTGCTCCTCTTGGGATGTCCCGAAGTTCGACCAGTCTGACTTGCTCACTCCTGGTCCCTTCCCCATCGTCGTGCTCACGTCTTCAACTGCGTCCGACCAATCGTCAGGCAGATCCCGTAGGCGGGACGCAGCTGTGAGAGTGGCATCTCCTCCGGCGTGGGCTTCTGTGGGATTCATTCCTACACTCATGAGGAGTCTCCTTTGTGGGGTGGTCATCTACTTTCGGATATTCACACCTTTGCATCAGCGCCTTTCGGTGGGCTTTCAGTGCGTCTGATGCGACCGGGCGGAATCCAATGCTTTCTAGGCCGTGAAGCATGCGGATATGCGGTGCAAGGGGGTGTACGCATGCAGGAAAGACTCACGGGAATGCCGAAGACGACTTCCTTGCTCGGGTGTCTGCCGGATTCGTGAGCGGGGCGGCGCTGTGGACCGTCCTTCCACGGCACCGCCCCGACTTCTACGCGGGGGGTTCGCTCCAGCCGACCTGGACCAGGTCGGGGCGCTTGCCGCGCAGGGCCAGCTGGGCCCGGCCCTGGGGCAGCTGCTTGGAGGCCGCGCCGTTGGCCAGGCGCCCCTCCATTCGGTCACCGGAGAACAGCACACCCGGGGTGGCCATGTCGCTCAGCGACTGGAGCACCGGCTCGAACATGGCCCGCGCCGTACCGCCGGTACGGCGGGCGGCGATGATGTGCAGGCCCAGGTCCGCGCCCTGGGGGATGAACTTCGCCAGGGACGCCAACGGGTTGCTGCGCGAGGCGAGCATGTCCATGTCGTCCACGACGATGTACAGGTCGAGCCCCTTCCACCAACTGCGTTCCCGCAGCTGCTTGGGGGTCACGTCCGGGCCCGGCAGGCGCTGCTGGAGCGAACCGGCGAGGTTGTCCGCGACGGCCTTGGTCTGCTCCGCCGTCGTGCAGTAGGCCAACAGGTGGTCCTCCGGCACCAGCTCCAGGTGGGAACGGCGGAAGTCGACCATCACGATGCCCAGCTCCTTCGCCGGGCGCTGCACGATCTGCTTGACCAGTCCCCGGATGAGCGTGGACTTGCCGGTCTGCGGGTCTCCGAAGACCACCAGGTGCGGGTCCCGGTCGAGGTTCGTGACGGCCGGGGCCAACGAGCTCTCGGCCATGCCCAGCACGAGCTCACGGGACCTGGTGCGGCCCGTCTTGCGGCCCTTGAGCAGGTCGTCCAGCTCCACGCGGGCGGGCAGCGTCCGCACGCCCTGGACCGCGTCCTGCGGCCAGCGTTCCCGGACCCGCTTGATCAGGTCCTGGATGCCGTCGGTCAGGTCCTCGTCGCCCGCGACCCCGTCCACACGGGGCAGGGCCACCTGGGCGTGGTACTCCTCCGAGGTGAGACCACGGCCCGGCGCGTCCTTCGGGATGTCCTCCGCGATCTTCCGTCCGATCCCCGAGTCCATGGGGTCGCTCAGGCGCAGCTCGAACCGGCCGCCGAAGAGCGCCTGCAACCGGGACCGGACCTGGGACGAGGCCGCGCCCGTCAGGATCGTGTGCACGCCCAGGGAGGGGCCCCGCGTCGCGATGTCCATCAGGAAGTCGTCGGCCGCGTCGAAGGAGTCGCGGACCGCCGACCACCCGTCGATCATCAGGAACAGGTCGCCCACGACGTTCGAGGGCACCCTGCCCTCGGCGCGGGCCTGGCGCAGGGCGGCGGGGGAGTCGAGCTTGTACTTACGGAAGACGCGCTGGCGGCGGTCCAGGTGCCCGGAGACGTCCGTGAGGATGCGCTGCACCCTCTCCGGGTCGGAACGCCCGGCCACACCGGCCACGTGCGGGAGCTCGTCCATCGCCTGGAGCGCCCCGCCGCCGAAGTCGATCGCGTAGACCGCCACCCGGCCGGGCGGGTAGCGCCACGCCAGGCTCGTGATGACCGTTCGGAGCAGGGTGGACTTGCCGGACTGGGGCCCGCCCAGGACAACGATGTTGCCCTCGCCGCCGGTGAAGTCCATCTCCGCGGGGACCACGCGCTGTTCACGCGGGATGTCGGTCAGGCCGAAGACCGCCTTCGCCTCCGCCGGATCCGGCTCGGTGCCCTCGCCCTGGAGGTCGTCTCCCTCGCCGAGGTCGGTCAGGACACTGTCGAAGGTCAGCATCTCCGGCATCGGCGGCAGCCAGACGGGCCGCACCGGGTCGGCTCCCGAGGCCACCAGCCGGTCCACGGTCACCTGGAGGGTGGTCCGCTTCTCCTGCTTGGGCTTGTCCTCCGACTTCGACCTGATGGAGTCCACCAGGGACTCCACCAGCGAACCGGACCCGGTCACCTTGTTCAGGCCGTTGTAGGACAGCAGGGGGAGGACCGGGTCGTACTCGGTCTTCTCCTCCTTGACCGGCGGCTCGTAGGGCTGGGAGACCATGGCGGCCTTGAACCGTTCGAAGACGGACGTGTCGACCTTCAGGTACCCCGAGCCGGGTTCCGGCGGGAGGTGGTAGGCGTCCCCGACACCGATCGCCTCACGGCTCTCCGCCTCGGAGAAGGTCCGCAGGCCCACCCGGTAGGACAGGTGGGACTCCAGCCCCTTGATCTTGCCCGACTCCAGGCGCTGGGTGGCGAGCAGGAGGTGCACGCCGATGGACCGGCCGATGCGACCGATCGCCACGAACAGCTCCGCGAAGTCCGGGTGCGCGGTGAGCAGCTCGGAGAACTCGTCGATGATGATGAGCAGGTGCGGCAGCGGCTCCAGCTCGGGGTTGCTCTCCCGGGCCGCCTCGTAGGCGTGCAGGTTGGGCAGGTTGCCCGCGTTCTTCAGGATCTGCTGCCGCCGCAGCAGCTCCCCGAAGGTCGCCTCCCGGAAGCGCACCACCAGGCCGTCGTCGTCGGCCAGGTTGGTGATCAGCCCGGCGCTGTGCGGCAGGCGGTCGGTGTCCGCGAAGGTCGCGCCACCCTTGAAGTCCACCAGCAGGAGCGCCAGGTTCTCCGGTGAGTGGTTGATGACCAGGGACGCCACCATGGTGCGCAGCATCTCCGACTTGCCGGAGCCCGTGGCGCCGACGACGAGGCCGTGCGGGCCCATGCCGCCGAACGCCGACTCCTTCAGGTCCAGCAGGACCGTGTTGCCGCCCGGTCCCACACCGATGGGGACGCGAAGGTAGTCACCGGTGCTGCGCCTGCGCCAGGTACGGCGCGTGTCCAGTTCGGCCACGTCGGACACCCCGAGGATCTCCGGGAGCCCCACCGTCTCGTGCATGGCGTCGTCGCCGTCGGTCACCGCGATGCCGTACGGGGCGAGGACCCGGGCGAGGGTGGTCAGCCGCGCGACGTCGGAGCGGTCGGCCCTCCCCTCCAGGGGGACGTGCGTCGGGTCCTCGTCGGTCCTGGTGCCCTCGGTGTCCTCCTTCAGGGTGCCGTCGGCCTCGATCAGCAGCCGGAGCTGCACGCCGTCGGGCTCCTCCCTGCGGTCCGACACGAGGGTGATGACGTGGATGCCGAGGTCGGCCAGGTTGGAGACCGGCGGTTCGGCGTGCAGGCCGGACAGGGTCGACTGGTACTCACCGTCCAGGACGACCACGAGCCGCTGCGTTCCCGGGCCCGGGGGCTTGCCTCGACGGCGTTGCAGGTCGACGGTGCGGCGCTCGATCTCGTCCGAGAGCAGTTCCGCGATCTGCACGGTGTTCCCCGAGACGAACCGGGCCGGCATCGGCCCGTCCATGGCGTCGTCGAAGGTGTTGTGGGGCAGCCACTTCAGCCACTCCCACTGCGCCCGGAGCTTCTGGTCCCGCACCACTCCGACGCGCAGGTCGTGCGGGGAGTGGAAGACCGACAGCTGGGCGATCATCGCCCGGGCGAGCCCGCGTCCGGCCGCGCGGTCGCCGTTGATCGCGATCACGCCGTACTTGTGGAGGGAGACGACCAGCGGCATCTCCGGAACGTCACCGTAGAGCTCGATGAGCTGGTCCGCGGCCCCCTGGCAGACGGGGTCGTAGACGATCAGGGGGGAGGAGGTGTCCACCTTCAGCTTGAGGCGCCGGGCGAGCGGGCGCGTGCCCGACCCGGCGCGGACGTCGAGGAAGTCGGGGTCGGACGCCCTGCGTTCCCACCTCCGCGCCCGGGAGCGCGCCGGTTCCGTGAGAAGGTCGGGTGTCGGGTGCCGGAAGGCGTTGTCCGAACGTTGTGTGGCGGCGACCTCGCGTACGATCTCGCGCAGCTGGTCCAGGTAGTCGACGTACCGTTCCCGCTGCTCCCGAATACGTTTACGAGGGCCGTTGTGCTGGGCGACGAACATGATGATGCCGACGATCACGCTGGCGATCATGATCATCACGCCCGCCACCATCATCAAGGGCCGGTGGCCCATGGTGATGGACATCAGGAGGGAGCCGGATCCGGTGATGATCGGCATGATGATCATCGCGCCCGAGCTGCCGGCCGGAGCGTTCTCCGGCATCTGTGGCGGAGTCGCGATGACCAGGGGAGAGTTCCCGGGAGCCGGCGGGGTGTTGCGGGCGGGCCGGGGAACAGGTCTCGTCGCCACGGGGGTCCCTTCTCCGTCCACCTGTGAGGTCTCGTGTCTGGGTGACTACGCTATAGATGATCTCGTGAACAACGCGAATCACCTAATTCGCGTCTGGCACAGCCCTTAGCCATGGAAAAAAGCACACACTTTGACAAAGAGGGTCTCGGGTGAGCGGATACTGCAGGGTCACGATCACCGGACCCCAGAACTGGGCCGATCTGGCGCTACCGGGGAGCGTGCCCGTCGCCGCGCTCATGCCGCGCATCATCGAGGTGTGCGTCCCCGAGGATGAGCCCTCGGATCCGGCCTCCTGGTCCCTCACCACGGTCGACGGAAGCCCGGTGCGGTCCGACGAACCGTTGGAGGGCGCGGGGGTCTACGACGGGGACGTCCTGCTCCTCGACCGGGTGGTGGCCCCGAGCCGCCCCGCGCACGTCGACGACGTACGCGGCGCGGTCGAGGACAGCGTGGACGAGACCGCGTGGATCTGGAACTCGACTACCACGCTGTCGTTCGGCCTGCTCGTGGGCGGTATCGGCCCGCTGCTGATGCTGTTCCTCATGATGTGGCTGCGCCCCTC
This sequence comes from Nocardiopsis sp. iso_237, assembly GCF_056173345.1. NCBI lineage: Bacteria > Bacillati > Actinomycetota > Actinomycetes > Streptosporangiales > Nocardiopsidaceae > Nocardiopsis > Nocardiopsis sp. iso_237. The sequence goes on from NZ_CM149669.1 coordinate 383,832, forward strand.
GGTGGGCTACCTGGGGGTGGCGGCCTTCGGCACGCTCCTCACCGTCGGGACGATGCTGCTGGCCGCTCGCCGCCCGCTGCCCGTCGTCGCGAACGTCCTCTTCGCGACGGCGTGCGTGTGGGGGGGTGCCACGGCGGTCCTCACCGCGCAACTGGTGGTCAACGCGTCACCCCTCACCACGGCCGGGATCGCGCTGTCCGGCGGCCTGCTCGTGGCGTTGATCGGCTGGTCGCTGCACGAGACCGGGCTCTCCTACATCGCCGGGCTCACGGTGGTGGTGCTCGCGGCCGGTGTGCTGGTGCTGGTCGGGATCTTCGTGGATCCCACGCAGGGGGTGCGCGCGATGGGCATCGCCCTGACCCTGTGTGTGGGCGCCCTGCCGCGTGTGGCGATGGTGATGGGCGGACTCTCCGGCCTCGACTACGAGGTCGGGCGGTCGGGCCAGGTGGCCACGGAACGCTTCGAGGAGACCTTCACCAACAGCGACCGCCTGCTGCTGGGGATCGTCATGGGCACCGCCGTCGCGGGTGGCGCCGTCACCGTCCTGCTCGCCTACTTCGGTTCGAGCATTCCGGACCTGGCGCTGTGCGCCCTTCTCGGCGTGCTGCTGGTGATGCGCTCCCGCCTGTTCGACCGCATCCGGCACGTGCTGCCCCTGCGTCTGGCGGGCGTCGTCGGCCTGGGCGCCGCGGGGGTCGCGGTGGTCACGCAGTATCCGGTGTTCGGCCCCTGGCTCCCGGTGGTCGTGCTCCTCGGGGGCACGCTCCTGAGCGTCCTGAGCTGGGTGAAGCTGAACGACGTCCCCAGGGCCTCGCTCCGGAGGGTCCTCAACTGGACCGAGATCCTCGTCATCATGGCGATGTGCGTGATGTTCGCCTGGGGAATGGGCCTGTTCGAGTTCGTGGCCGAGATGACCGGAGCCAACTGATCCCGGTGCGTTGATTTCTCCGGGAATGGGTTCCGGCGCTCGCATCCGAACGATTCCGTCGTCGAAGGGCGGGTGCGCGAACACCCGCCGAACCGTCGGGTACGGGAATGCGACGTGCCCGACGAGTCGATTGGTGGGGCATTCCCTGTTCTCGCGTCGGTCGGGCGACTCCGGAGGTGCTATTCGGGGTACTCGTGCAGGACCTCGAAGGTCTCGGCGTCCACGACGAGGAGCCGTTCCTGGTCGGGGGTGAGGGTGGCCATCACCGTGCCCTCCGGGTGGAAGCTCAGCAGGGAGTACAGCGGTGCCCCGCCCTCGGTCAGCAGCTCCCCGGTGGCGGTGTCCCACACCCGCCCTCCCCGGTCCGAGGCGCCGTCGTCGCCGCTGGCGACCAGCCGTGACCCGTCTGGGGAGAAGTGGATCTCGAAGAGCGGGTGTCCGTTGGTCCCGGGTGCCTCCAGGGGCGTGGTCGCGCCGCTGTCGAGGTCGTACAGCGCGGTGTCCTCGGGACCGGTGGTGACGGCGAGCAGCGTGGGGTCGGCCGGGTGGAAGGCCAGGTGCTTGAGGTGGTGCCCCGTGTCGTTGGGGACGGCGGGGAAGTCCTCGTTGGGAAGCTCCAGCACGGTCTCGCGTGCGGCCAGGTCCCACACGGCCGAGGTGCCGGTCCCCGAGTAGTCGCTGACGACCAGCAGGGAACCGTCGGCGTTGAAGTGCAGGTCCCGGGCGTGGGAGTCGGTTCCGATCTCGAACTCGACCTCCTCGGTCCCTAGGTCCCATACCTGGACGAGGGGCTCGCCCTCGCCGTCGTTGACCGAGGCGGCCAGCTTGCTCCCGTCGGCGCTCGGCACGGACCGGTTCCACTCGCCGAGCTCCCCGTCGAACAGGTGCCGGGCCCGTTCCGCCCCGGGGTCCCAGACCAGGGCGGCGTCGAGGACGGTCCCCACGACGGTTCCGTCCGCGCCCACGGCCAGGTGGTTGGGACGCTGCTCGAAGCGGCGGAGCTCCTCCCCGGTCCGCCAGTCCACCTCGACCAGGTGCTCCAGACCGGAGACGTACAGGCTCTCGCCGTCGGGGGCGAAGCCGACTCCCAGGAGCCGGTCCCCGAAGACCTCGGAGGGTTCCGGAGGCACCTCCTGAGCGCTCCCTTCCTGCGGGGTGGTGCCGTCCCGCCAGGGGGCGGTGGACAGGAGCGCGAGGGTCCCGGCCAGCACCGCGACGGCGACCACGGCGGCCCCGGCGATGAGGGCGGTGCGGCCCCGGCCGCCCGTCGGGGTGACGGGCTGCGGGGAAGGTACGGGGGAAGCGGGAGCGGTCACCGCGCGGGCCCGCCGCTCGTGGTCGCTGACGGTCCGGCCGACCCGTGGGGGGAGCCAGCCGTGTTCGGCGGAGGGCAGGGGTCCGGCGGAGAGCTCGCGCACGATGGCGTCGGCCGTGGGGCGCGCGGCGGGGTCCTTGGCCAGGCACCGGGACAGGAGCGGGCGCAGGGCCTCCGGGACGCCGTCCAGGTCGGGGGCCGCGCCGATCACCCGGGGGAGGACGTCCGCCGCGCGACCGGCGCCGAAGGGCGGCCTGCCGGTGGCCGCGAGGACCACCACGCCGGCGAGGGAGAAGACGTCGCTGGCCGGGCTGGTCTCCTCTCCCCTGACCTGCTCGGGGGAGGTGTACGCGGGCGTGCCGAAGCTCTGGCCGGTCCGGGTGAGCACGGTGCCCTCGACGGCACGGGCGATGCCGAAGTCGATCACCTGCGGGCCGCGCGGGGACAGCAGCACGTTGCTCGGTTTGAGGTCCCGGTGCATGAGCCCGGCGGCGTGGATCGCCTGGACGGCACCGGCCAGGCCGACGGCCAGGACCCGGAGCGAGGGTTCGGGGAAGGGGCCGTGTTCCCGGACCGCCTCCTTCAGGGTGGGGCCGGGCACGTACTCGGTGGCCATCCACGGCGGGTCCGCGTCGGGATCGGCGCCGAGCACCGCCGGGGTGAACGGGCCGCGCACGCGTTGGGCGGTGCGTACCTCGCGTGCGAACCGGGAACGGAACTCCTGGTCCCCGGCGAGGTCCTCCTTGACCACCTTGACCGCGGCCAGTCCGCCCTCGGGGGTACGGGCCAGGTGGACCTCCCCCATTCCCCCCGCGCCCAGGCGGGCGAGGAGCCGGTGGGGGCCGACGTGGGAGGGGCCGGTGGGGGTCGGGGGGTACACGGGGTCAGCTCCTGGGGACGGGGACGGGCGGCGGGGTCGGGGCGGCGGGTTCTGTTGTCCGGTCAGCTCAGCTCCTCGACCACCTCGAACGTGTCGGGGTCGACCAGGACCAGCTCGCTGTCGACGGCGGTGCTGGCGGCGAGGACCCCGCCGTCCGGGTGCGGGACGAGGGCGCTGTAGGCGCCGATCACCTCCTTGCCCTCAGCGAGGTTCGCGCCGCTGGTCAGGTCCCACACGTAGGTGTGGAACCGCCACGCCCCGGGGCCGGTGGTCACCTGCCAGGTCGCGTACACGCGGTTCCGTTCGCCGTCCACCAGGAGCCGGGTGAGCATGGGCTCGTCGTCCGTCTCGAACTCCTCCCGGGTGAAGGAGGCGACCTCCGACCCGGTGGTGTAGTCGCTGATGACGACCCGGTCGCCGTCGAGGTAGGCCACCTGGGTCTCGCCCGGGACCGCCGCGAGGCGGGTGTTCGAGGAAGCGACGACGACGTGCACCTCCTCGCCGGTCTCCGCGTCCCAGACATGGATCTCGCCGTCGCTGTTGGTGGCGAAGTGCCGGTCGTCCACGAACACGGTGCCGTAGTGCAGGCCCGGGGCCATGGGCTCGCCCGCCGCACCGGTGGCGGTGTCGATCACCACGGTGCTGTCCTCGCCGCTGGTGCCGCTGACGGTCACCGCCAGGAGGCCGCCGTCCGGTGAGAAGTCCATGGCCTCCACGTCCCTCGGCTTCAGCAGCCAGCGGCCGTTGTCGTCCGGGCCCTCCTGGGGGCCCAGGTGCTCGGCGGAGGTACCCGAGGACAGGTCGTGGGTGTGCCCGATCCGCACCGGGTGCTCACGGCCCTCGTACTCGACGGACCGGGCGGAGGTCACGGTGCAGCCGACCGGGGAGAACCTCGGTTCGACCCCGAAGGTCGAGTGCGCCGTCGGCCGTGCGACCAGCTCACCGGAGTCCCAGTCCCAGACCGTGAGTCCGGCGGTGGAGGCCGCGGCGAGCACGTCCCCCTCGGGGGAGAAGGCGGGGCCCCAGAACGTGGCGTCGTCGGGCAGGGGCTCCTCGGGTGCGGGAAACCCGGGGCCGTCCGGGCAGCCGGTCCCGGAGACCAGGGCCCGGGCGTCGGGGTCCTGAGGGTCCTCCGGCGCCGCCTCGCCGCCGAACAGGGCGTACGCCGCCCCCGCTCCCGCCAGCACCACCAGGGCCAGGACCCCCGCGCCCACGGCCAGGGCGCGGCCCCGCCTCCGGGGGGCGGGAACGGCGTCGGCCGGGACCAGCACCGCCCCCTGCGCTTCGGAGGCCGCGTCGATCGCCGCCCGCACCGGGGGAGGCCAGGCGGCGGGTTCGGCCGGGCCGCCCAGCATCCGCACGAGGTCGTGGGCGCTCGGGCGCAGCCGGGGGTCGCGTTTGAGGCAGGCGTCGATCAGCCCGCGCAGTTGCAGCGGTACCCGGGCCAGCCCGTCGGGGCCCTCCACGCCGCTGGCCGCGAAGCACAGGGTGGAGGCCCACGAGAACACGTCCGTGGCCGGGGCGGCTCCGCCCTCGGGCGCCGCGAAGGCCGGATGCGGCGCGCGCCGGTCGGTGTCGCTGACCGCCCACTCCAGGCCGGGGTCGGCCAGCAGGGCGGTGTCGGTCGACAGGAGCACGCCGTCCGGCCAGAGCGAACCGTGGGCGCGGTTCGAGGCGTGCAGGTCGTCCAACCCCTGGGCCAGGGCCAGGGCGAGCGGGTGCAGGGCGTCCGCCGGGAGCGGCCCGTTCCCGCTGACGAGCTCGGCCAGGCTCGGGCCGAGGGGGCGGGACACCGCGACCCAGGGCACCGCCCCGTGCAGGTCGGCGTCGCGGACCGCGCACACGTGCGGGCCCCTGGGTCCCCCCGCGGTCGTCACCTGGTGGGTGAAGGAGGAACGGAAGGCGGGGTCGGTGGCGTACTCCGGCCGGACCACCTTCACCGCGACGGGGTCCTCCGCGCGCACGGCGCCCAGGTAGACGCGCGCGTAGGAGTCCTCTCCCAGACGGGCGTACAGACGGTACGGCCCCACGGAGGGCGGGTCGTGCGGGTGCAGAGGGAACATGGGCCTTTCCGGGGGCGGAGGGAGGGACGGGAGACCGGGAGCCTAGAGGCGGTCGATGATGCGCATCTCCTGGGGGTCCACGACCCACATCCCGTTGCCGGAGGAGGGGACGCCGATGATGACCTCGCCCTGGGGGTGCATGCTGATCTGCCAGAGGAAGCCTTCTCCGGACTCGGAGGTCAGCTCCTCGCCCGTGGAGTACTCCCAGATCCTCATGACCGCGTGCTCGGGGTCGTAGTCCGACGGGACGAAGGTGGCGTACACGCGGTCGGCCGCCACGCTGTACTCGACCTCGTGCAGCGCGAGCCCCTCCTCCAGTTCCTCGGTGACGAACGGGACGCTCTGGTCGGAGACCACGCTCTGGCCGCGCGCCCCCATCGCGTCGGGGTGGACCAGGGTCTCCTCGTCGGCGAAGCTCAGGGCCGAGGGGTCGGTGCCCGGGATCTCCTCGCCCGTGGCGACGCTCTCGCCGGTCGCGGTGTCCCAGACCGTCGTGCGTTCGAGGATGTCCTGGGCGGCGACGTACCCGCCGTCGGGGGAGACGGCGACCGAGATGACGGTGTTCCCGATGTCGGTGTAGGTGGTGGCCAGCTCCCCGGTCTCCAGGTCGTACTCCACGACGCCGGAGTCCACCTCGTAGTCCCCGTTGCCGACGACCAGCCGCGCGTTGTCCGGGGTGAAGGCGACCGCGCCCACCTGGTACCCCTCGGAGAGGACCGTCACCTCCCCGCTCTCCAGCGAGTACACGTACGCGCCGTCGTCGGCGGCGTAGGCGAGTTTGCAGCCGTCGGGGCTGAACACCGGGTGGCCGAACCCGGGCGCGATCTCGGCCTCGATGAGGGCGAGCTCCTCGTGTCCCCGCCAGTCCCACAGGGCCACCCCGCCGACCCCCGTGACCGCGAGCACCTCGCCGTCGTGGGAGAAGCCCGTGTAGAAGAGGCCGCTCTCGCCGTGGTTGGGCACGGTCATCTCGTCCTTGGCCGCCTCCGTGTACGCGGGGGCCAGGTGCTCGGAGGGCGAACAGACCTCCCGGTCCGGCACACCCGCCTCCTCCTCGGAGGCGGTACCCGGTCCGGACCCGATCAGACCGGCGTCCCGAGCGGCCCACACACCGATCCCGCCGACCATGGTCAGCGCCAGAGCGGCGGCGCCGACGATCAACAGGCGGCGCCCCACCGCGCCCCTGACGCCGCCCGCACCCGCCGAACGGACCGCGTTCCCGTACTCGTGGGCGACGCCGTCGATCCGGGCCGCGGCGGCCGGGGGCAGCCAGGCGGCGGACGACTCCGCCGGGGCGGTGGGACCGCCGAGCGCCTGGAGCACCTGGGCCGCGTTGGGCCTGCGGGCGGGGTCCTTCTCCAGACACGCCGTGATGACGCCGCGCAGCGACGCGGGGACGCCGTCGAGGTCGGGCTCCAGGTTGGCGATCCGGTAGAGCACCGCCGACGGATGGCCGTCGCCGAAGGGGCCGTCGCCGGTGAGGGCGTGGACCAGGACCCCGCCGAGCGCGAAGACGTCGGCGGCCGCCCCGGTCTCCCGCCCGTCCACGGTCTCGGGGGCCATGTACCCCGGGGTGCCGATGATCCTCTCCTCCTCGGTGCCCCGGGCGTCCTCCAACGCGCGGGCGATGCCGAAGTCGATCACCTGGGGGCCGGCGGCGGAGACCATGACGTTGCCGGGTTTGAGGTCGCGGTGGACCAGGCCCGTGGCGTGCACGCGCTCCAGGGCCTGGGCGATGCCGCGCCCCATGAACCGCACCGTGTCTTCGGGCAGCGGGCCGGTGTCCTGGACCAGGTCCTGGAGTGAGGGGCCCATGACGTACTCGGTGGCCAGCCACGGGGTCTGGCCCGAGGTGTCGGCGGCGAGCACCCGTGGCGTGTAGTTGCCGTGCACGCGCTGGGCGAGTTCGAGTTCGCGGGCGAACCGTTCGCGGAAACCGGGGTCGTAGGCGTACTCGGCCCGGACGACCTTCACGGCGGCGGGGGAACCGGAGGGGTCCAGGCCGAGGTAGACGCGTCCCATGCCACCGGAGCCGAGCAGGGCGACGACACGGTAGTGGCCGACCCGTCCGGGGTCGTTGGGGGAGGGGTGCTCCATGGTGCCTTCCGGGTGGTCAGCTCACCTCGGCGACGACGTTGAAGTCGGCGTCCAGGATGAGGATGGTGTAGACGCCGCCCTCGGGGTCGGAGGCGGTGGCGATGTGCTCGCCGTCGGGGTGGACCCCGACGGGAGGGTTGAGGACCAGGTTGTCGGGGGTGACGAGGTCGCCGCTGCGCGCGTCCCAGACGAACCCCGGTTCCTCGGCGTACTCAGAGGTGGCGCCGTAGACGAGGGAGCCGTCGACGGAGATCTGGACCTCGAAGAGCTCGTTGTTCCGCAGCCCGGGGTCCTCCAGGTCGCGGACCTCACCGGTCTCGATGTCCGCGACGCGGGCGCGGTCGCGGTCCGTGACCATGGCCAGGGTCCTGCCGTCCCCGGCCAGGGAGACCTGGTAGTAGTCGGAGCCCTCGAACCGCTGGAGCTCCTCCCCGGTCTCGGGGTCCCAGACGAGAACGCCGACATGGGTCTCGTAGCCGCGTTCGGCGACCACGCCGACCAGGGCCGAGTCGTCCGGTGTGTAGAACAGGTCCGTCAGCATGCCCTCGATGGGGAACTCGCTCAGGACCTCCCCGTCCCGGACGTCCCACACCTGGATGTGCGGCTCGCCCTCCACGGTGCCGTCGTCGGAGCTGAGCGTGGCGACGCGGCCGCCGTCGGAGGTGAGCGCGGGCATGTCGAACTGGCCCCGCTCCTCGTCCTCGTCGTTGCCGATCACCGCGATCCGGTTGTCGCTGCCGCCGTCCCACACCTCGACGTAGTTGGTGGTGGTGCCCGCCGCGAACCCGTTGGGGGTGATCATGGCGCCGGTCGGGGTGGGGGTGTAGTGGTCGACCGACACACCCTCCCGCCAGTCCCAGCTGGAGAGCGTGTTGGAGCCGAAGACGTGCATCCGCTCGCCGTCCTCGGAGAAGTCGATGTTGTAGAGGAAGCCCTGGAGGGCGAGCTCACCGAGTTCGTCCATCTCGTCCCGTGCCTCGTCCCCCTCGCCGTCCCCGTCGGCGGGAGGCGCGTCGGCGGTGTCCCCGGAAGGCCCGTCCGAGCCCAGGGGGAGGGCGTTCAGCGCCAGGGCGCCGCCGCCGACCAGGACGAGGGCCGCGGCGGCCGCACCCGCGACCAGGGCGGTCCGTCCGAGCCGCCTCCCCCTCTCCGGGGCGGGCGGCTGCGGGGGCTCGGCCTCCTCGGCCCGCCGGGTCTCACTCGCCTTGGCGCTGATCTGCCGGTGGACCTGGGAGGGCAGCCAACCGTGTTCGGCGGACGGCAACGGGAGGGCGGAGACCTCCCGCAGGATCGTGTCGGCGTCCGGGCGTCCTGCCGGGTCCTTGGCGAAGCAGCGGGCCAGCAGGTCCCGCAGCGGGCCCTCGGCCACGGCCTCCAGGCGGGGCTCGCCCTTCATGACCCTGCTGAGGGTGCTGACCGGGCTGCCCTGACCGAACGGCGGCCTGCCGCTGGCGGCGAAGAGCACCGCTCCCGCCAGGGAGAAGACGTCGGCGCTCGGGGACACGTTCCGCCCGGTGATCTGCTCCGGTGACGTGTAGGCCGGGGTTCCGAAGGTCTGTCCGGTGCGCGTGAGGACGGTGCCCTCGACGGCGCGGGCGATGCCGAAGTCGATCACCTGGGGGCCGCGTGGCGACAGCAGGATGTTGCTGGGCTTGAGGTCGCGGTGCATGAGCCCCGCCGTGTGGATGGTGGACAGCGCGCGGGCCAGGCCCAGGACCAGCACCCGCAGGGACTCCTCGGGGAAGGGTCCGTTCTCCCGGACCGCCTCCTTGAGCGTGGGGCCGGGCACGTACTCGGTGGCCATCCACGGTGCGGGGGCCTCGGGGTCGGCGTCGACCACCGCCGGGGTGAAGGGGCCGCGCACACGCTGCGCGGTGCGGACCTCGCGGGCGAACCGGGCGCGGAACTGGCTGTCGTGGGCCAGGTCCGCCTTGACCACCTTCAGGGCGCAGAGGTGCCCGTCGGGGGTCCGCGCCAGGTACACCTTGCCCATACCGCCGGCGCCGAGACGGGCGAGGAGCCGGTGGGGGCCGATGGCGTTCGGGTCGTCGGAGGCGAGGGGCTGCACCGCGGCGGGGTCCTAACTGCGTGCGACCGCCGCGCGCTGGAGTCAGGGGTTACGGCAGGTCCGGGGCGACCGAGGGGTCGGTGTACCCCGCCAATGTAGCCGGTTCACGACAAACCACCCAGGCTCGTGGCCTGATCCGGTCGGTGGCACGGCGAACCGAGGCGGCCGCGGGGCGCGTTAGGGGTGGTGTGGGACGACGACGGCGGGACGACGACGGAGCGGGCACGCGTGTGGGCGCCGTCGTCGTGGCGCAAGGGGGCGCGGGCTTCGCGCGCGCGGGAGGAAGTGGGACCCGGGTGGCGTCAGGCGGCGACCGGCTGGCGGTGCGTGTAGTAGTGCGCGGGCTCCGGGACCTGTGCGAACGGGTTCAGGAGGGCCGCGGCGCCGACGGGGTCGCTCGCGGGGTGCGAGATCGTGCCGCCCTGGAAGAGGTCGTTCCAGAAGAAGCGGCCGTCGCGACACCAGACGTTGACGTCGCGCATGACGGAGGCGACGGCCATCTCGGAGGTGCCGGACCAGTAGAGGGGACGGGAGGCGACCGAGGCGAGCTCGCCCAGCAGAGCCGTGATCGCGCGCTCCGCGCAGAACGCGTGGCGGGGCTTGTGCTTGATTCGTCTGGCGAGGGCCGACTTCGCCCGGGAGGCCCGGGGATTGTTCAGGCGCCAGTGACTCAAGGTCGTCTCCAGTGTGTGTCGGGATACCGCGGGTGTGCTGACCTGTGTGCTTGTGGCGGCCACGTCGCCGCGGCGTGAGTTCCGTTCACCTCGCCGTCGTCCGGCGTTGGTGACATCCCTCCGCGAAGTTGGCGAGGTCCGAACGGTGTCGTTACCTCGTAGTTATTCTTCGCGCTCCGGATGCTAGCAGTAACTGACCCCTCGTAGTCGAGGCTTCTTTGAGTGACGCATCTCACAGTTAACAACTGAGTATGGACCTGTTTAAAGCAGAAACGTGCACTTCAGATGGGGTTTTTCGGACTGCTGTACCTGTGGTGATTTTGCGCAGAAGGGGCCGTAGTCCCGTCCTGGTTGTCGTGGGTCTCACCCAGTTTGGGAACCCTTGGCGCACTCACGATGACTCAGGGTGACAACGCGTGCGTTGCCGGGTCTTTGCCGTTCCTTGCCGAGTCCGCATCCCCGTCCTCGGGGGATGTTCCTGTCCGTGTTGCGTGCCTGGTCACCCCGGTGTGGTGAGCGTTCGACGGCCTGGAGGACACTGGAAGGCGGTGCAAACGAGGAGAGAAGCAGCTAAGTGACGCATACCCAGACATCCGGTGACAGGGCATCCGCAACAGGACGAGTTTCCATGGAGCCGGTGGGTGGTGCACGGGCCTGGCTGGTATGGGGTGTCGCGGTCGCCGGCTACTTCCTCGCCATGCTGCACCGCAACGGGCTCGGCGTGGCGGCGCTGGAGGCGCAGAGCCGGTTCGACGTCGGTCCGGCGCTCCTCTCCCTCCTGCCGATGCTCCAGCTCCTGGTGTACGTCGTCCTCCAGGTGCCCGCCGGACTCCTGGCCGACCGGCTCGGCCCCCGGTACACGCTCGTCATGGGCATGATCGCGATGGCCGTCGGCTCCTGCCTGTTCGCGCTGGCGCCGGGGATCGAACTGGCCGTGGCCGGACGGTTCCTCATCGGTCTCGGTGACGCACTCGTGTTCCTCAACGTCATCCGGCTCGCCGCCCTGTGGTTCCCGCGCTCGCGCTACGCCCTGGTCAGCGGTCTGACCGGGGTGGTCGGCGGCACCGGCCAGGTGGCCAGCGCGGCCCCGCTCGCCTGGGCGCTGGACGGCGTCGGCTGGGAGGCGGCCTTCCTCGCCACCACCGGGGTCACGGTGCTCATGGCCCTGATGGTGCTCCTGGTGGTGCGGGACCGCCCCGTCGGCGCCGCCGGACGGTCCACGGTCGCCGACCCCATCTCCGTGTGGGAGGCGCTGAGGGCGGACGGCCCCCGGATCGGGATGGCCCACCACGCGGCGGTCATGGCGCCGTTCACGATGATGATGGTGCTGTGGGGCTACCCCTTCCTCGTGGGAGGCCTGGGGCTGTCCGAGGGCTCCGCGGCCCTCACCCTCACCGGTCTGGCCGCCGGTGCGCTGTGGCTGGCCCCGCTCGCCGGCGTGCTCGTCGGCCGCTGGCCGGGGGTGAGGGTGTACTTCGCCCTGGCCCTGAGCGGCACCCTGACGATCGGCTGGCTGCTCCTGGTGGCCTGGCCCGGCGGCGTGCCCGTGGCCGTGGGCGTCGCGGTGCTGGCCGTGAGCGCCCTCGGTCAGGTCATGGCGCCCACGGTCTCCTTCGACTTCGCCCGCGACGGCATCCCGGCCAGCCGGACCGGCGTCGCCTCGGGCCTGGTCAACATGAGCGGCTTCACCACCGCCGTGATCTGCACGGTCGCGGCCGGGGCCATCCTCCAGGCCCTGCCGGAGGAGCCCACCTCCTACCAGTGGGCCTTCACCCCGATGGCCGTCGCCACCTTCCTCTCCACCTGCGTGCTGGCCGTGTTCATCCGCCGCCGGGCCCGCACGGCCGCCCCGCAGTAGGAGGCCGCCGCCCACCAGTAAGGGGGAGAGGCCCCCTCCCGGGCCCCGGAACGGCCCCGGGAACGGCGAAGGGGCGGGACGATCGCTCGTCCCGCCCCTCAGGCGCTGATGACCCTCCGGAAGGCTAGAAGGCCTCCTCGGGGACCTCCATGAGACCCAGGTTCACGGTCTGGGCGATCTTCAGCTCGGACTCCACGCGCGGCAGGAACTGCTCGGCGAAGAAGCGCGCGGCGGCGATCTTGCCGGTGTAGAAGTTCCGGTCGTCGTCGCTGGCGCCGTCGATGCTGTTGAGCGCGATCTCGGCCTGGCGGAGCAGCAGCCAGGCGAGGACCACGTCACCGAAGGCGAAGAGCAGGCGGACGGAGTTGAGGCCGACCTTGTACAGCTCGCGGCTGTCCTCGGCGGAGCCCATCGCGTGGCCGACCATGAGCTCGACGATCTTCTCGACCTGGCCCAGGGCGGCGAGCAGGAGCTTGCGCTCCTCCTTGAGCTGACCGTTGCCCGCGTCGCTCTCCGCGAACGCCTTGATCTCGGCGGACAGCGTGCCGATGGCCTGGCCACCGTTCTTCACGATCTTGCGGAAGAAGAAGTCCTGGGCCTGGATGGCCGTGGTGCCCTCGTACAGCGTGTCGATCTTCGCGTCACGGATGTACTGCTCGATCGGGTACTCCTGGAGGAACCCGGAACCGCCGAGGGTCTGGAGGGACTCCGCGAGCAGCGCGTAGGAGCGCTCCGAACCCACACCCTTGACGATGGGCAGCAGGAGGTCGTTCATCGCCTCCAGCGCGGTGGCGTCCTCGCCCTTGGAGTGGGCGATCTGGATGGCGTCCTGCTGGGTGGCGGTGAAGATGACCAGCGAACGCATGGCCTCCACGTACGCCTTCTGCGTCATGAGGCTGCGACGCACGTCCGGGTGGTGCGTGATGGTGACCTTCGGGGAGTCCTTGGCCCCGGCGAGGTCGTTGCCCTGCACGCGGTTCTTCGCGTACTCCAGGGCGTTCAGGTACCCCGTGGACAGGGTGGCGATCGCCTTCGTCCCGACCATCATGCGCGCGTACTCGATGACGAGGAACATCTGGCGGATGCCGTCGTGCTTGTCACCGACGAGGTAACCGATGGCGGGGTGCTTGTCGCCGAAGGTCAGCTCACAGGTGGTGGAGGCCTTCAGGCCCATCTTGTGCTCGACGTTGGTGACGTAGGCGCCGTTGCGCTCGCCGAGCGAACCGTCCTCGTTCACCAGGAACTTCGGCACGAGGTAGAGCGAGAGGCCCTTGGTGCCGGGGCCGGCGCCCTCGGGGCGGGCCAGCACCAGGTGGAAGATGTTCTCGGTCATGTCCTGCTCGGCCGAGGTGATGAAGCGCTTCACGCCCTCGATGTGCCAGGTGCCGTCGCCCTGGTCGGTGGCCTTGGTGCGGCCCGCGCCGACGTCCGAACCGGCGTCCGGCTCGGTGAGCACCATGGTGGCGCCCCAGCCGTTCTCGATGGCCTGCTCCGCGAACTTCTTCTGCGCCTCGTTGCCCTCGGAGTGCAGGATGCTGGCGAAGCCGGGACCGGCGGAGTACATGTGGATGGACGGGTTCGAGCCCAGGATCAGCTCGGCGGCGGACCACACCAGGGAGCGGGGGGCGCCGAGGCCGCCGAGCTCCTGGGGCAGGTCGAGGTTGTACCAGCCAGCGTCCATGTAGGCCTGGTAGGACTTCTTCAGGCTCTCGGGGAGTGCGACGGTGTTGGTCTTGGGGTCGAAGACCGGCGGGTTGCGGTCGGCGTCCTCGAAGGACTCCGCGATGACACCGGTGGCGAGACGGTTGATCTCGTCCAGGATGGTGCGCGCGGTCTCCTCGTCCAGCTCCTCGAAGGGGCCGTCGCCCAGTACGTCCTGGCGTCGGAACAGCTCGAAGAGGTTGAACTCGATGTCGCGCAGGTTGCTCTTGTAATGCGTCATGGACAGCTCCGCTGTGTCCCTGGCCGCGGTGTCTGTACACGCGGATCTACCGACTAGTAACAAGCCAATGTTACTACCCAGTAGAACAAGATGCCAGTGAGGGTAGACACTTGTCTCCCCACGGCCAGGTAAAGCGATCGTTCGTCCAGTTCGCAAGTGGTCCCTGTGGTTCAGGTGCCCACCGGGAGCAGGGTCAGCACCGTCCGGTCCACCCCGTCCAGGTGTAGCAGCGCGTTGGCCGCGTCGTCCGCGAACCCCGAGACCACGAGCGAGCGCAGGCCCAGGGCGGCCGCGCACAGGGACAGGTTCTGCGCCACGTGCCCGCACTCCTGGAGCAGCAGCCGCAGCGCCCGCTGCCCGTAACCCTGGCGGAGCCGACCGAGATCGCCCACCAGGAACACGAGGGCGCCAACCGTGGACGCCGTCACCCCGGGGCGTCCGTCGGCGTGTTCACGCAGGAACGGGGAGAGCTCGGTCAGCCGGTCGGTCTCCGGGACCCCGTCCGCCCTCAGCAGCCGGTGGCCCTCGGGGAGGTAGCGGTAGACCCCCGGTTCCAGGTCCGCCACGTGCCGCGCCACCACCCAGACCTCCGTGGCGTAGGCCGCCCCGGGTGAGGGATGGGTCCGCGGCGGCGCGTGGCGGCCGGGCTGGTCGGCGCGGACCCGGCTGATCCCGGCGCCGTGGCCGAGCAGCGCGGAGAGGTCGGCCAGTTCCAGGCGGGAGCCGTAGTCACCGTGGTCGCTGTTGCGCTCGGCCAGCACCTGCCCGAGGGAGGCGGTGAGCGGGGCGGGCGCGGGGAGCGGGACCGAGGGCGCCGACGAGGCCCCCTCGCGCACCCCCTCCGGCGGCACCTCGCGGGGGAGGTGGTCCCCGGCCATGGTGTCCGGGCGGTACTTGCCGGCCTCCAGGAAGGTGCGGTCAGGGGAGCTCACGCCGGGGTCGAAGTAGTCACCCGGCGGCTCCCAGCGGGGGTAGGCCAGCGAGAGCAGCCAGGCGATCCGGCGTTCGTCGTCGATGTCCAGTCCGAGCCGGTTGTGCGTCATGTGCAGCAGAGACCAGACGATCCGGTCCAGCCCGTTGGCCAGCCCCTCCTCCGCGTCGATCCGGCGCAGACGCGCGACGGTCTCCCGCAGCCCCCGGTCCCACAGGTGGTGGGTGGAGGCCCCGCCACCTGCCACCAGCCGCTCCACCTGCGGGCGCCGCTGCAACCACCGGGCGGGCGCCGAGTGGAACAGCCGCTCGGCCTCGGCGCGTGCCTGGGTGCCGCCGCGCGCGACCTCGGCCGAGTAGTCCCAGGTGGCGTAGTACCCGCGCGCCTGCCGGACCGCTGTCACGTCGTCGAAGCCCAGCGCCCCGAAGGCCAGGGAGGTGAGGTCGGCCGCCACCACCTGGCGTTGGTGCTGGTGGGGCGCGGACCGGAGCACGGCCAGCGCGATGCGCGTGCTCACGACGAAGAAGTCCTCGCACGCCTCCAGGGCGCGCGGGCCGCCGTACCGCTCGGTCTCGGGCTCGTACACCGCCTCCGTGACCTCGCCGTCGGCGTACCAGCGGGCGGGGTCGGCCTGGGGGAGGTCGGCGTAGTAGGCCTCGCTGTCCAGGTCCAGGGCGGCAGCCGAGGTCTCCTTGGCCAGCGCGCGCATACGCTCGGCGAACTCCGCGACGGCGTCGGGCCCGGCGTCCAGGAACCGGACGCGCAGGTGCGGCCCGCCGTCCCAGTAGCGGAGGAAGAACCAGGAGGCGGCGCGCCCCGAGGAGACCATCCGCTCCGCCTCGGGTGCCAGGTGGTCCAGGAGGAAGGCGTCGATGTCGGCGCGGCCGCGGTGCAGGTAGACGTACACGGCGGACCAGGTGCGGGTCATGGGGTCTCCGGGGCGGCGTCGACGGGGGTGTCCAGGTAGGTGCCGCGTTCGGCGCGCACCCACAGCTGGTAGGCGGGGGTGTGGTCGGGGTCCAGGCCGAGGACGAAGGCCCAGTCGGCCTCCGAGTAGTTGCGCATGGGGCGGGCGCACAGGTCGGTGGCGGCGGCGCCGAGGCACCCCCACTGGGCGATCCATCCGAGGAGCGTGTGCAGGACGGTCTCGGCGTGGTCCGGGCCCAGGGCGTGCGCCCAGGCGGGGAAGTCCACGGTCAGGGTGTGGCCGAGGGTGGCGGAGAAGTTGGTCTCGCCGGTGCGGGGGACGGGACGCGCGGGCCCCGCGGAACCGTCGGGGCGGAGTTCGCGCACGACCCGGTCGTCCACCCGGTCGTCCTCCAGCGTGTGCTGGAACAGCCGCAGGGAGTGGGGACGGGGAAGGACCTCGTGGACGGCCGCGAGCGCTCGCACCAGGCCGGAGGTGATCGTGGCTCCCTGCTCGGGGCTGACGTACACGCTGGTCACCAGGTTGGCCGTGGAGACCCCGCTGGTCCGCTCGTCCAGCCAGCGCCGCAGGGTACGGCCCGCCGGGGCGACGGAGGCCGCCACCCGGGCGGTGGCCTCGGGGGAGAGGGACACCCCGTTTCCGGGGCCGTCTCCGTTTTTGTTCGCGTTCCTGCTCCCGCTTCTGCTCCCGTCCCCGTTTCCGACTCCGGAGCCGGTGGCGGGGGCCGGGCCGTCCAGGGTGACGGCGGCGACGGGGGTCATGCCCGGGGGGAGGAGCGGGGCCGCCGCCGCGCAGGCCGGGTGCGCCGGGTCGGGGTGGGTGCGGGGTCGCAGACCGGCCCGGGTGAGGGTCAGACCGAGGGTGGCCAGGAGGTGCCCGGCTTCCAAGCTGGCAAGCGAGGGCCGGAGCCGACCGTACTCGGGCGGGTACCGGTGCTGGTCCACCGCCACCACCAGGCGGGCCCCTTCCAGGTCCGAGGGGACCGCCGGACCCCCGACCGGTTGCAGGGCGTGCGACTGCGGGTCGATCCGCAGGCACCACGTGGGGTCCCCGGGGCTGGTGGGGCCTCCATGCGTGGTGGGGCCCTCGGGGGAAGTGGGACCGCCAGGTGTGGTGGGGTCCCCGGGGGGTGTGGGATCTCCGTGCGTGGTGGGGCCCTCGGGGGAAGTGGGACCGCCAGGTGTGGTGGGGTCCCCGGGGGGTGTGGGATCTCCGTGCGTGGTGGGGCCCTCGGGGGGTGTGGGACCGCCAGGTGTGGTGGGGTCCCCGGGGGGTGTGGGATCTCCGGGTGTGGTGGGGCCCTCGGGGGAAGTGGGGTCCCCGTGTGTGGGACGGCCGGGTGTGGTGGGGTCCCAGGGGGTGTTGGGGCCTCCGTGCGTGGTGGGGTCTCCGGGTGGTGTGGGACGGCCGGGTGTGGTGGGGTCCCCGGGGGGTGTGGGATCTCCGTGCGTGGTGGGACCTTCCGGCGCCACGAGGAAGAGGTCGGCCCCGAACAGGCCCCGGGGGGAGGGGTAGGCCCGGTGCACCGGATACCGGTCGGCGGCCGAGATCCGGCGGACCCGGACGGCCTCCACGCACGCGGCGAGCAGACGCTGCGCGGACGACCAGCCGCCGCCGAGCGCGGTCGCGGCGGCGTCGAGGTCGCGCAGCGGCCCCAGCGCGGGTGTCGGTGGGCGCAGCTGCCCGGGGACCGGCCGGGCCAGCCCGTTCGACGGCCCGTCCCCGAAGAACAGCGTCTCGACCTGGGAGACGTCCTTGTCATGGGACTGCGCGTGGAAGTGCGCGAGCGCGTCCTCGTACCCGTCCCTCAGGGGAACGGGTGCGGAACCGGGTACGTCCTGCCGGGCGCTTCCCATGGAACCCCTCCCTCGAACAGCGCGGACGCCCGGGTCAGCCGCTCCAGGGAGCGGGTCCGGCGGTGTGTGTGGCCGAAGGTCATCGGCAGGGCCCCGGGCACGATCACCTTGACCGCCCGGGTGCCGGAGGCCGCCGTGTACGGGGCGCTGCTCTGGTCCACGACCACCACGTCCAGGCCGAGCCCGTGCACTGCCGCGAGGCGGTCGCGCAGCACCGAGGCGAGGTCGGTTCCGGCGAACGAGGGGGACCGTCCGGCGGTGAGCCGGTCCAGGGGCACGCTCCCGCCGGGGTGTTCCAGGAACTCCCACATCGGGCGGGCCTCCCACAGTCCGTGCAGGCCGGTGTGGTCCTCCAGGGTGCGGACGAGGGTGGGGTCGTCGAGCATGGGCCGACACCGCTCCACCGACACGGACGGGCGCATCCGCACCCACTTCGGGTACATCAGCGCGTTGGTCGCCGTCTCCTCCACCGCCGCCATGAGCGCGCGGCGCGGGTCGAGGTGGGTGCCGGTGGCCAGGCTGAGCGCGGGCGCGCGTCCCTCGCGGACCGCCTCCTCCGGGGCGGTGACCGTCGCCAGGACGGTCGGTATCCCCAGGTCGGAGGTGAGGTCGAACAGGCGCAGGGTGAGGCCGCGCTCGGTCAGCAGGTCCCTGAGGTGCGCGAGGTCGGGGTCGTCGGCCCCCTCGATCAGCCGCAGCCGGGTGCGCGAGTACCAGGCGAGCAGGAACGCGTCCCGCTCCACCACCTCGAACAACCCGTACAGGACGGCCTCCGCGAACGTCCCGCCCACGGCGCAGCCGTTGGACGACTCGTAGAGGAACCGCTCCTCGGGGCGGCCCGCGTGCCAGTACGCGACGTGTTCGGGGACCAGGACCCGGCGCCGCTCGCGGGTGGACCAGCCCCACACCCAGGTGGTGGGGGTGTGGGGGGTGTAGGGCACGGGTGCGAACGTGGGGTGTCCGTACCACTCGGGTTCGTGCTGGCCCAGGCGGGCGGGGTCGACGGCGTCGTCGGCGACGGCCGCGTAGGAGCCGTGGACGGTGGCGGCGCCGTTCAGCCGCCGCCCGCCGGTCACCCGTTCCACCCCTTCGAGGAAGGCGGGTACCTCGCTGGCGGTGAAGCGGGTGGAGCGTCCGTACCCGCCCTCGCGGGACGCGTGCCCGGGGGCGACGGTCTCGCAGGTCATGAGGGCCAGGGGGGACTCCTCGTCGCGGTAGACGTGCGCGACGGGACCGAACCGGAAGTCCAGCAGCCGGTCGCGGAGGACGTCGCGGTCCATGGCGCGGGTGCGCAGGGCGTCGCCCACGGCGGGCAGCGGATCGGTGAGGTCGAGGGTGTCGCCCGGCTCCGTGACCCCGAGGCCGTGGCCGTCCGGGAAGCAGTGTCCGCAGGAGGGGTGGGGGACGAGGCCGTGCCGGGTCACCTCCCCGGTGCGGCAGTCCAGTACGACCATGCGAAGGCGCAGGTCGACCGGGTCGGTGGTGGCGGTCAGCGCGGCGAACGCGTCGGCCCACAGCGTGAGGAGGTCGTCCGGAGGCGGTGGGGAGGTGACCGGTTCGCCCTCCACGTCCGAGCGCCAGAGTCCGGCGCACCGCGCGCAGCCCGTGGCCCCGTCCGGGGTCCATGGGCCGAGGACGGCCAGGGCACCGCTCATCGCGGAGTGCAGGAGCCCGCCCCCGACGCGCACGGTGTGCGGCCGGTCGAGGGTGGCACCGACGGGGGAGAGGCCGTCGAGGTCGGGGGTCAGGTCCACGCGGCCACCGCCGAGTGCACCCCGAGGTCGCGCCAGGTGTCGGCGCCGCCGGGCGCCTCCACCCGCACGGCACCGATCTCCAGGGCCCACCGCGCCAGCGCCGGTGTGCCGGTGGCGGCGGGCGGAAGGACCGCGTCGGGGGCCTCGTCGGCCAACCGCACGCGCGCGACCGCGTGGAGGAGTGCCTCCTCCACGCAGGTGGAGGGGTCGGGCGCGGCGCCCGTGCCCAGCGGCCCTCCGTCCGAGGCCACACGGGCCCGCCACACACCGGTGCCGTCCAGCTCCTGGAGGGTGAGCTCGGCCGCGACCCCGAACCGCAGGGTGAGCGCGGCCCAGAGTCGGCGGGCGGTCGGGGAGGGGGACGGGGTGTCCACGTCCTTCCAGCGGGCGTCGGGTTCGCGGAGGACGAGGTCGCCCACGGCCGCGCCGATTGCCGCGGCCTGGGTCAGCCCGGTCCCGAGGCCGGAGGTGGATGCCGGACCCCCGGGTGGGCGGCCCGCGTCCGCGCGGCCCGCCTCGGGAGGGCCACCCGCCTCGGACACGTCAGCGAGCCCCGCGCGTGCTCCCGGGGTCTCCCGTCCGAGTGCGTCCCCGGCGTGTGCCCCGGGTCCACCCGGTCCTGACTCCTCCCACACCTCGTGCAGGGCGTTCTCGCGGTCGGGCACGGTGGTCGACCCGAGTCCGGCCCGGTGTTCGACCCCGCCAGCACGGTGTCCCGTACCGCCCGCCGCGGAGCCCGTCGCGGTCGTCCCATCGGTCGTTCCCGTGGTCCCGCTCGTGGTCCGGGGGTCGGTTCCACCGTCAGTGGGACCGGTGGTTCCGCGGGTGTCCCACACGACCTCGTGCAAGGCGTTGACCAGGGCGCTCTCCCGAGCGAGCGCGGTGGTCAGCCCGTGTCCCGCGTGCCTCCCCGACCTGGCCAGGCCGACCGGCAGCTGGGACAGGTTCCCAGGTGCGGGTGGGGCGACCGGACCGAACACGCGGTCCCACAGGTGCGTCACGGCGTCCAGGCGGTCGGGGACCTCCAGCGGCTCGGCCGGTGCGAACTGCTCGGGCGCCGTCTCCGGCAGCGGCAGGCGAACGCGCGGGTCCAGCGGTTCCGTGACGAGCAGGGTGTGGGGCTCGCTGACCAGCTCGTCGGTGGTCACCATGAACTCGGGGCCCGGTCCCGGTGCCGGGGCAGTCCCGGGGGCGGACACCCCGCGCGCGACCTGGGCCACCAGGGCCAGGGCCAGCTGGGCGGCGACCAGGCTCCGGGTCACCCCCAGCGCGGCGGCGTCCGGTTCCCGGTGGTCCGGATCGCCCTCCCTTCCGGCGAACCAGGCGCGCAACCGCCCCGACAGGTCCGGGGTGCCCGGACGGTCGCGCGGCCCGGTCAGCCAGAGGCCGTCACCAGCGGCGACGACGTGTTCGGCCTCGGCCGCTCCCCTGTTCGGGGAGAGCCGGGCAGTCAGCAGGACCGGTGCCTCGGGCACCGGCCCGGTGTCCGCGTGCACCTCCCCGAACCCCGCGCGGGCCAGCGCCCGCCGTACCGCCGCCTCCAACAGCGGGCACGAGGAGCGGACCCGGACCGCACTCGTGCGCAGCGCGGCCAGCGCGGCGTACGGCCGGTGGGTCACCGACTCCAGGTGCGGGTAGGCGGCCCGTTCGGCCTCCGTGAGGGAGGCGGGTTCGGGTTCGAGGTCGCGGAGGAACCGGTGCTCCTCCAACTGGTCGAGGATGCCCGCCAGGAACGGCCGACCCGCCTCAGGGAAGCGTTCCAGCAGGTCGGAGCGGTGGAATCCGGCGCGGAGGGCGGGTTCCAGGGCCCGCCACACGGTGTCGGCCCGGGAGCCCCGGACGACGACGGCGGTGGCGCCCATGCTGAGCGCCACCCCCTCCGACGCGAGCGATCGGGCGCGGACGGCGCTCTTGAGCCGCACCGCCGGGGTGGTCGCGGTGGTGTCAGGCATCGCCCACCCACGGAAGGGTCGGCCGCAGCGCCGGATCCGCGCTCTGGTGGTCGACGACCCGGCGGACGGTCTCCTCCCAACCCTCGCCCACCACCTCCTGCGCGGCCTCGGTGAACAGGTACGCCACCGAGTAGCGCTGGACGGGGGCGACCCCCATCAGCGGCAGCAGGTCGAAGAAGCAGTTGATGAGGAACCGGAAGGCCGCGAACCCGTACCCGTCTCCGAGCCGGGTGAAGTCGAGCTTGCGGAACTCCCGGTGGAAGTCGCTGTACGAACGGTCGTCGGAACCGCTCCAGCGCACCCGCACGTCGTCACCGAACTTCGCCGCCTGCTCCTGCCGCTCCGGATGCGGGAACGGCAGGATGTGGTCCCGGCGGGCCAGCGCGACCGCCTCGGGCAGCCACCGGTCGGCCCACTCGCCCCAGGCCAGTGCGTACGGGTCCGCGCCGTCGCGCTCGTGGACCGCGCGCAGGGACGCCACGAGTCCCTCGCGCTGCCCCCGGTAGGCGGTGGCCAGCCGTTCCTGCGCCGCCCCCTGCGGGTCGGACCAGTGGAAGTACTCCTTCCAGTGCGACAGGAAGGCCTGGTAGCCGGAGCGCAGGCCCCACTCGGGGTAGCGCGTCGCGATCGCGCCCATCCCGGCGAAGACGTTGGCGGAGACCGCCCGTTCGCCGCCGCGCCCGCCCGCCTGGTCGGCCACACGGGAGAGGCCGTCGGTGAGGACCCGCCCCTTGAGCGCGACCGCCTCGGGGCCGCGCAGGAACGTGTCCACCGGGTCGCCCGCCAGGCGCCGCGTGCCGTTGTCCGGCTCGATCGGCGCGTAGGGGCCCTCCACCAGCTCCAGCCGTCCCATGCGCTGGGAGAACGCCTCGTACTGGACGGGGTCCAGCCTTCGCCGCGAGGGCTGGCGGCCCAGGAAGGCGCGGACCCCCTCCCCGGCCTGGGCCAGGGCTGCCTCCACCGCCGCCGGGTCGCCGTCCGCGTAGAGCACGCAGTGCGGGCCGAGCCGCCAGTGCAGGTGCAGCCACGCGGCGGTGACGCCCTCACGGGCGGCGGCCGTGCGCGCGGCGGGTACGAGACAGTCTCCGAGCAGGGCGCTCTTGTCGCTGTCGTGGTAGTTGACTCTGAGTCCGACGGTCAAGGGGTCAGCCTCGCTTCGCCTGGGGGATGGGAAGGGGGAGCGGGGGCGGTGCCCGCCGCGCGCGGCACCGTGGAGAGTTCGAGGAACAGCTCGCTGGCGTGCGCACCGGCCGGGCCGTGCACCCGGAGGTGGTCCGGGCCGGGGAACATCTCCTCCACCAGGAGCGCCGGACCCAGGTGGGCCAGGCGCTTGGCGGCGGTGCCGGTGTGCAGCCTGCTCAGGAAGTCCACGTGCTGGGGCTTGGGTGCCATGGCGCGTTCCAGCGGACCGAGCCTGCCCCCCTGGAGAGGGCGGACGAACACCTGCTCGGGGATGCCCCGGAGCTCGCGGTCCACGTTCAGCCGTCGGTGCAGTCGGGCGGGGGACTCCTCCGGCCGGGGGGAGAGGTCGGCGGTGTCCATGCCCCACCTGCGGCGGAACAGGGTGAGCGCACCGAACCCGATCCGGGGTGTCCCGCCCCGGAACCCGCGCCGGGTCCAGCGGTCGTGGAGGTCGATGGTGAGGTCAGCGAAGGAGAAGAACGGCGAGTCCGCGACCATCGCCACGAGCATCTCGTCGTAGGGCAGCGCGTGCGGCACGAGGAAACCGGTGTAGACGGGGTCGATCTCGCGCCCGCCGTCCCGGACCAGGCGCAGCCCGTGCGGGGTGTGCACCAGGGTGAGGTCCAGGGTGGAGGGGCCGGGCACCAGGGTGGGTTCGTCGCGCAGCGCGAGTTCCTCGTCGGCCAGCGCCGGTGACAGGTTCGCGTTGAACCCCAGCGCCGACCGCATGTGCACGGTGTCGGCCTCCGCCGGGCCCAGCCGTCGCACGTGGTCCGCGACCCGGTCCCGGACCTCCTCCGGCAGGTGGCCGAGGAACCGGCTGAAGTAGCGGGCCCGGCCGCCGTAGAGGTGGTTGACCACCAGCCCGTCCGGGACGGCCTGGCCGAACACCGCGAAGGAGCGCCGGGCGGCGAACTCCCGGTCCGGCAGCATCGCCGCGACCTCGTCCACGATCGCCGGGTCCACCTCCACCCGGTCCCCGCCGGAGCGGCCGAGTTCCACCAGGTGGTCCACCGCGCGCCGACGCGCGGCCAGCACCCGGGTGAGCTCCGGGTCGGCCCCGGCCAGGGCGGCGGGGTCACCACCCATGAGCTCCTGGGTCAGGGGGAAGGCCGCCCGCGCGTGCTGGGCGAACCCCTCCAGGTCGGAGCAGCGCCCGCCCCGGCCGTAGCGGGACACGAACACCTGCTCCAGGGCGCCCGAGAGCACCCGCTGGTCGTCCAGGGCGAACAGCAGCGGCATGAGTCGTCCGAGGTCGGCCGACCACGTGCGGGTGCGCTCCCGTTCCACGGGGACGCCCCGGGAGACCAGGCAGTCCTCCACCACGGGTGAGGTGGCCGAGCCCTCCACACCGACCGCCGCCGACCACAGGTGTTGCAGCCTCAGCACGTCACCGGCGCGACCGGCCCCGTCGGAGTCAGCGAATCCGGCCAGCACCGTCTCGGTCTCCGTGAAGGCGGTCGCGACCCGTGCCGCCGCCTCGCCGGGCAGGGAGCGGGCCAGCCGGTGCCAGTGCCGCGTGAAGTCGGGGGACTGCTCGGCCACGGGCGACCACGGCACCAGGACGCCCACCCCGATGAGCTGGTCCAGCACGCCCAGCGCCCGGTCCGCGCCGCAGCCGAGGTCGGCGGCGACCGCGTCGCGCAGCGCGGCCAACCGCGCCGGTGCGGCCGCGCGCTTCTCCAGGACGGTGACGAGGCGGTCCCAGCTCCCGGTCATGGGCAGCCGGACCTCCTCCTCACCGAAGGCCTCCGCGCGCAGCCCGGGGGAGGGCGGCGCCCACCGGCGGCGGCGCACGACCAGGCGTTCTCCCTGGTCGGTCACCTCGCGCCGGGCCCCGCCGGTGAGCACCCACTCCAGGCCCAGACGCGCCTCGGGGTCGGCGGCCAGGGCCCGCGCCGCCTGCCGGGGGAGCAGGCGGCGGAGCGCGGCGTGCGAGGTGAGGGTCAGGGGTCGGTCGGCCTCCTCCGCGGCCCCGGCCTCCTCGGCCTCCAGGGGGGAGAAGTGCACGGCGGTGTACAGCGAGTACGGGCTGACCTTGACCGTGGAGCGCGAGAAGTACCGGACCAGGGCGGCCTCGGCCTTGCGCATCCGCTTGTCGGGGGCGCCGTCCCTGGCGGCGCGGGCGGCCACCGCCCGGTGCAGGTCCGGGCTGGACAGCGCGGTGGCCCGGTCCACCCCGGGGTCGCGGGCCCACGCGGTCAGGGCCGCGCGCTCGGCCAGGAGCGCGGGCTCGTGTTCGGCGTCGACCAGGGCGGCCGCGGTACGCGTCTCCCGCCAGAGGTCCGCCCACGCGCCCAGGAGGGGGACCTCACGGGTGACGGGGTGGTCGTACAGGTCCTCCCGGGGAGGGCGGCGGTTGAACACGGCGCGCTTGGCGGCCAGCGCCGCGCTCCGGTGGGCGCCCAGCTCGGGCGCGGCCCGGTGCAGGGCCTCCAGCAGTCGTTCGCGCAGGTCCTCGCGTTCGCGTTCGAGCCGGGCGAGGGAGCGCAGCAGGGGCGCGGTCGGGGTCGCGCCGCGCAGCTGCCGGTGGGGGTGGGGGTTGACCCGGGAGACCAGGTAGGGACCCTCCACGACCTCGAAGGACCGCGAGGGTGCGTCGGGAGTGTTCAAGCCCCGGTCCCCTCCGGCGCCGTGACCTCGTCCTTCTCCTTGCGCTTGGACGAACCGAACCCGCGCGGCTCCCGCTCGGAGGCCCACCGGAACCACCGCAGCGCGGCCACGGTGCCCAGCAGCGACCACGCCAGCAGCAGCGCCACCGCGGACCAGTCCCACACGGGACCGGACTCGGACAGGGCGCCCTGGACGAGGAGGGTCAGCGGTCGGCCCGGAAGCAGGTCGACGACGGCGCCCACGGTGTCGCCCAGCGGGAGGACGACGAACCCGCCCGCGAGGAAGGCGGTCGGGAAGAAGATGCCGTTCACCATGGGTACGGCGGCGTCGGCGTTCGGCGGGAGCAGGGAGGCGGCGGCGCCCAGCGGGGCCATGCACAGGAAGCCGAGCAGCAGCGCGGCCAGCAGTTGGGGGAGACGCGCCGGGTCGATGGTCACGCCCATGCCGAGCAGGCCGATCGCGGTCACCACACCCAGCACGATCACGGCGGTGAGCAGCGTGTTCACCAGGTAGGCGCCCATCACCGTGGCCGGGCTGACCGGGGTGGTGCGGAAGCGCTTGAACAGCCCGTGGTGACGGCGGATCGCCAGTCCGATGGCGACGTTGGCGAAGGCCACGGACATCAGCGCGAAGCCGAGGATGCCGCCGAAGCTCAGGTTGGCCTGGGTGACCTCGTGTTCGCCCACGAGCCGGATCTCGTCCGCCTGGGAGCGGAAGGCCAGCCCGAAGCCCACGTAGAACATCACCGGCATGAGCACGATGAACGCCAGGGTGATGGGCGAGCGCCAGAACTCCTTGAGCTCGCCGTCCACGTGCAGCCAGAAGGAGGACGGGCGGCGGGTGCTCCGCGCGCGTTCGGTTCCCGTGACGCTCATTCGCTCTTCTCCGCTTCCAGCACGCCGTTCTCCAACATCGCCACGTACGCGTCGTCCAGGCTGGGCGGCACGATCGTGAGGCCGCTGATCCGCGTCCCCTCGTCCCGGGCCCAGGCCTGCACGCGCTCCACCACCGCGTCCTGGTCGTCGGTCAGGATGCGCACCCTGCCGTTGACCAGCTCGGCCCCCTCGGGCAGGCGGTCGTCCGTCCCCTCGGGGCGGGCGAACTCCACCACCGTGTACGCCGCCGAGCCCCGGACGAGGTCGTCGGGGCTGCCGGAGGCGATGAAGGAACCGTCGCGGATGACGTCCACGCGGTCCGCGAGCTCCTGGACCTCGGTGAGGTCGTGGGAGGTCAGCACCACGGTCGTGCCGCTCTCACGCAACCCCGCCACCAGCCCGCGGATGCGGCGGCGCGAGACGGGGTCCAGCCCCGTGGTGGGTTCGTCGAGGAAGAGCAGTTCGGGGCGGCCGGTCAGCGCGAGGGCGAGGTCGAGACGGCGGCGCTGGCCGTCGGAGAGTGACTTGACCAGGGCGGACCGCTTCTCCGTGAGTTCCACCTGGGCGAGGGCGTCGTCCACGTCGAGCGGGTCCGGGTAGTAGGAGGCGTGGCGGCGCAGGATGTCGCGGACCGACAGCCCCGGTTCCAGCATGGTCTGTTGCAGAACCACGCTCATGCGTGTGCGGAGCCGGGCGAAGTCACGGCGGTTCCCGGGGTCGAGGCCGAGCACCTCCACCCGGCCCGAGGTGCGTCCCCGGTGCCCCTCCAGGATCTCGATCAGCGTCGTCTTGCCCGCCCCGTTGGGGCCGAGCAGCGCGGCGATCTGTCCGGCGGGCACTTGGTAGGAGATGCCGTGGAGCACCTCTCCCTTCCCGTAGTCCTTGGTGATGTCCGTGGCGTCGATCGCGTACACGTGCGGCCCTCGTCGTGCTTCTTCTGGGGGGTTCGGGGGCGGGGGAGGGGCGGCCCCGGCGAGAGGGCCGCCCCGGTTCAGGGGGTCAGCCGCACGAACCCGAGGAGCAGCAGCTGCTGGAGCCGCAGCACGAGGTGGAGGTGCAGGAGCTGGAGCCACTGGTGGCCCCGGTCTCCGGGACGGCGACCGCCTCGCGGACGCTCATCACCTCCATGTCGTCGAAGTTGAGGTCGGGCAGGTCGATCGTGGGGGTTTCCTGCGACGCCATCGGACACCTTCTTCTGATGTGAGGGGGATGTTGACGTGAAACGTTGGAGCCTGCCCCTGCCGAATTCACGCTTGGGTAACGCGGTCACGCGCGTTCCGGTGACGGGGCCGTCCCGGAGTACTCCGTCAGCCGCAGGAGCCGCCGGAGCAGCAGCTGCTGGAGCCGCAGCACGAGGTGGAGGTGCAGGAGCTGGAACCGCTGGTGGCCCCGGTCTCCGGGACGGCGACCGCCTCGCGGACGCTCATCACCTCCATGTCGTCGAAGTCCAGCTCGGGCAGGTCGATCTCGGGTGCCGTCGAATGGGGCATTGTGTGGCCTCTTCGTTTTGAATCTTCCTGGCGGGTCCCCCGGGAGGAAAGAAAGTAACATGCGGCCAGAGCGGTAGATAGAGGTTGTATTGATCCTTTTCCCTGGTGTGGCTGCCGGTTCTTCTGCGCTTCACGGCGGGAACACCGGAAAGGAGAAAGGGCTCTGGTTCCACGGGGAACCAGAGCCCTCGTTCATTCGACACGCAAAGTGATCAGCAGGAGCCGCGCCCGGCGGTCGTGTCGCACAGAGCCGGACCGTCGGTCCAGGAGAGCGAGTCCCGCGCGTTGCCGCCGAACGGACGGGTGACGGTCACGTCCACCCCGTGCCCGGAGTCCGCCGCGAGCCACACGCGCACCTCGCGGAGGCTGTCGCCCGAACCGGCCCTGAGCACGTAGAACGGTGACGGCACCGGAGAGCGGCCGCTCTCCGGCCGGGTCCACCAGTCGGCGCCCTGGGCGTCGGCGACGTCCACGAACAGGCAGTCGTACGAGGCGCCCTCGAACTCGCAGGTGCGCGGCTGTGCCCCGCCGTGGCGGCCCACACTCGGGTCGGACGTGATCCCGGTGTTCACCGCCCGCCAGTACACGCTGTCACAGTCCCCGCCGGAGCAGGCGTTCCAGTCCGCCCACGCGGTGGCACGCGCGGCGGGCGCCGCGGAGCCCCGGTTGATGGCCGCGCAGTACTTGTCCACGATGTAGGGCACCACGAAGTCGGAGACCCACACGGAGTCGATCGCCTCGCCCGCCGTGTTGTTGGTCCCGAGCCCGGCGGAGTCCATCTGCCACAGGCCGACGCCCGGGTTGAAGAACAGGCCGTCGCGACCGGCCGGGTCGTACAGGCCGGACTGGTTGTCGTACCTCGACAGGGTCATCGGTGAGGGCGGCAGGGACGAGCTCGCGGAGACCTCGGGCCAGACGGGGGCCAGCGCCAGGGCGGTGGCGGACTCCGCCGTGATCGCGCAGGAGGCGCCGGCGGCGGCGCCCTCGGCGGCGTTCCGGGCGGCCGCGAGGGGTTCGGCGCCGAAGCTCAGCGGTCCGGGCGGGATCGCGGTGTTGGCCAGCTTCTCCTCCACCGCCTCCCGGTCCGCCTCGGCGCGTTCGGCGGGGGTGTCGGCCGGTGTGGGGACGAACTCGACGGTGTCGTCGGGCGCGGCCAGGGCGGTCTGCGGGGCGCAGAGCAGCGCGGCGGCGGCCAGGGCTGTGAGGGTGGTCAGGGCACGCCGTCGGAACGGCGGTCGGGGGGTCTTCACGTGTCCACCTCTGGAGCGGGTTCGAGGGGAGGGGGCTCACCGGCCGGGTCACTGTCGGTGGTTTCCAACGTGGATGTCTGACTCGGAGGAAAGTTACCTCCCGCTCCCGGATCGGACAAGGGCCCCTGACCGGGTCCCCTCACGCTCAGCGCCGGGAGTAGGAGTCCTCCTCGTCGTCCGGGCTGCCCGTCCGACGGGCGCGTCGGCGCTCCCGGACCCGGGCGACGACGAACCAGACACAGGCCACCGCGACCAGGCCCAGGACCACCTTGGACCCCGCGCTGACGTACTGCTCCACCACGTGCCACTGCTCGCCCAGGTGGTACCCGACCAGGACGAAGAGGGTGTTCCACACGGCGCTGCCCAGGGTGGTGAGCCCCAGGAAGAGCGGCAGGGACATGCGCTCGATCCCGGCCGGGATCGAGATGAAGCTGCGGAACACGGGGATGAGCCGCCCGATGAGGACCGCCTTCGGCCCGTGCCGTGCGAACCAGTCCTCGGTCCGGTCGATGTCACTGAGCTTGACCAGGGGGACACGGCTCGCCACCGCCCTGAAGCGTTCCCGCCCGAGCCAGGCGCCGAGACCGTACAACGCGAGCGCGCCGACCACGGAGCCGACGGTGGCCCAGAGCAGGACCTCCACCAGGCCCAGCTCGCCCCGGGACGCGGCGAAACCGGCGGTCGGCAGGATCGCCTCGCTCGGAATGGGCGGGAAGAGGTTCTCCAGCGCGATGGCCAGACCGACCCCCGGTCCGCCGAGGACCTCCATGAGTCCGACGACCCACCCGACGAATCCGTCCGTGGGTTCGGCCGCCGCGAGGGCGAGATTGGCGTTCACTCGTTGCTCCTGTTCACGGTCCCTTTTCGAAGGGTGGAACAGAACGTTAGGCGCCGGGGGCGACGCTCCGCGTAAAGACGGATCCCTTTCTCCGGCCGCATCGGGGCAAGGGGGTGTGCACGGCGGACCGCCCCGGCCGGCGGGTCCCGGTCGGTCGGCCCCGGTCGGTCGAACTCCGACCGTGGGGCGGGCTCAGCCGCCGAGGACGCGCTCGACGAGGGTCCGCCAGCTGTCGGCCAGGTGGTCGCAGCCGTCCTCCCCCGACGGGCCGGAGAGGTCGTCCGTGCCCAGGTACAGCAGGAACGGTCCCTCCAGGGCTGCGGAGAGCTGGAGGGCGAGGCCGTCCGGGTGGGGGAGGGGCGGCCTGATCTGTCGGAGCAGCATCCGGAAGTGCGGAGGGGTCATGCTCACGGAGGCGGGGGTCAGCGCGGAACGGTCCAGGCCCGCGCGGATGACCGCGTGGTTGGTCCTGAGCATGTCGAAGCGGGCCAGGCCGTAGGCGATCAGGCGTTCCTTCGGTTCGGCCCCGGGCCCCAGCGGCGGCGGGCCGTACAGCACCGCCTCCTGGAACCGCAGCTCGTCGTCGTGCATCACGGCCTGGAAGATGCCCGCACGCGTGCCGAAGCGTCGGAAGACCGTTCCCTTGCCCAGCCCCGCGCGCTCGGCGAGGCCGTCCATGGTCACGTTCTCCGGGCCCAGCTCGACGATCATCGCGCGGACCGTCCGCAGCAGGTGCTCGCGGTTGCGGGCCGCGTCCGCCCGTTCGGGGCGCGGTTTTCCGAAGGGGACCACTGGCACATCCACGGAGCCAACCTACCCCGGGAATACTAAGCGGGGGATAGTCCGTTTATGCTGTCGTCACTCCGCGACACCGGGCACGCGTCCGGTCAGCGGTACACCGAACCCTTGGGAGAAGTAGGCATCATGCACCTGTTCCGACTGGACGGCAGCATCTTCCCGTCCGTGTCCTCCAGCGCCGAGATCGCGGACCGCGCCGAGACCGAGTGGGCCACGGCGCACCCGGGCGGCGTCGTGAACCGCCGCCACCTGGGGACCGACCCGCTGCCCGCCGACGCCTGGGTCCACGCCACCGTGGGCTCCGCCACCCCCGAGGCCGAGCGCACCCCGGCCCAGAACGAGGCGCTGGCCCTGGCCGCCCGGCTGGCCGGGGAACTGGAGAGCGCCGACGCCGTGATCCTGGCCGTACCGATGTACAACTACGGCGTCTCCCAGCACTTCAAGACCTGGGTCGACCTGGTCATCGCCGGTGCCGGTGCCACCAACCCGGTGCTGAAGGGGGTCCCCACCGCGCTGGTCACCACCGCCGGAGGCGGATACGGTCCCGGCACCCCCCGCGAGGGCTGGGACCACTCCACGCCCTATCTGGAGCGTGTCGTCGGAGACCTCTGGCAGGCCGACCTCACCCTGATCAAGTGCGAGCTCACCCTGGCCGCCACCACTCCGGGGATGGAGGGCCTGAGGGACCTCGCCGAGCAGGAGCGCACCAGGGCCCTCGACGCCGCCCGCGACACCGGTCGTGCGCTCGCCGGGGTCTGACCCCAAGGGCGGGGGCACAGCGTGACGGGTACCGGAATCCCCGGGGGTCCACCACCACAGACTTCTGCCCTCACCGACCTGGAGAACTTGCGGTGGTGGTGGAGTGTGTCGTCCGGTGGGGACTCGACCTTCCCGTCTTCACCAGTTTCGTCATCAGGATCAGTCACAGCAGTGGTGATGCCCGTCCGGCTGGCGAACGCCCAAACAGGTTCCCCTGTTTTCACGATGAGACGCCTCCATCCCACCGGGGGGCACTCCTTTCGGGGCCCACAGCCGCCCGGGAAAGTGCTGCCGCACGGGTTTTGTACGGGACTGGGGATTTCTCACCCGAGGCGCCTCAGCTATCCGTGGAGCTCGCTTTGTTCCGGCGAGCTTCGCGACGCACTGGCCTGTGGAGGACGACACAAGGCTGACCAGGCCACACCACGTCCAGATTCCGTCCCCGCCGACACCATTGCGGAAACCCCTGCCGGGCGTACCCGGCAGGGGTTCTTGGATACCTGCTTGGCTCAGGCCGGAGAGCACCCGCTGTCAGCGAAGGTCCTCTCAAGCGGTGTCGGAGATACCTGATCCTGTCGACGACCGGAGTCGTGGCAGCGACCGCGGGTGCTGAGGGATCACACCTGGGCGGTCAGGGCCTTCCAGTAGGTGACGTCAGCCGCCCGGTTGAAGTAGGCGTTGGTGCACACGTCGTACAGGCCGGGGCCGGAGGTGCTGTTGGTCTCCAGGAAGCTGCCGTTGGCGTAGAGGTTCCACAGCAGCAGCACGTCGCCCAGGCGCACCGACTGGTCCAGGGGGCTGGAGGTCTGGGCCAGGATCCGCCAGCGGCCGGTGCCCTCGGCCCGGTCCCTGCCCGGTGAGGTGGAGACGTCATACCTGCCGCCGGACTGCTGCTGGGCGTTGGACGCGTGCCCATTGGTGTCCAGGTACCCGCCGTCGTCCAGGTAGAGGTTGCGCAGGTAGATCACGTCCCCGCTGATCACCAGCGCCCCGGCGGCCTTGCCCGTGGCCGAGAGGACCTCCCAGGTTCCGGTACCGGCGCCTCGCGTGGGTGTGTCCGCTGTGGAGACCCCGTACTTGGCGGGAGCCGGGCGATGCCCGTTGGTGTCGAGGTATCCGCCTGCCCAGTTGTTGTACCCGTTCTGCAAATGAATGAGGTCGCCGTACTTGATCTCGTTCGCCACGAAATTCCTCTTTCAAACAGGGAACACGCGCAGTCTCGTGGAAATATGCCCACGAACTGGGTTTGCGTGCCAACAGGACCACTGTGCCATCAAACAAGGCCTGGTGTACATCATTTCCCAAAAGAAGTTTATTTCCTTCGCTTTCGGACATGCTCACAATTCTTTCCACCGTCGCCCGTAAGATGAAATGCACCAAAAGTCACTATTGCACTCGGAGGCGGATACTCAAGGAGCAAGAATGCTGAAAGTCGGGGTGTGCTCCGGACAGTAGGCACCTCAGGCAGCTTGAGGAGTCGCTCGTGGCGCGGTGCGCGATCCCGGCTCCGGAGCCACCACGCCGCCGCCCCCCGGCCTCGTCCCCGGACGGTGCCGATCCCCGGCCGCATATTCTCTGAGGTGCACCGATCACGAACCTGGAGAGCACACGATGCTGGAACTGCTGCCCGGACTCACCCAGATCTACGAGGGGTGGGCGCAGCACTACCCGGACGTGCACCCGCTGACCATCCAGTTCCCCGCCCGCGAGTCCGAGCAGGGGATCAACGGGGTGCTCGCCTACCCGATGGAGGGCCACTGGCTGCTGGTCACCTTCGGCCTCACCGAGCTGGGGGAGAAGACCAGCGAGGAGAAGCGGGTCTCCGGCGCCGGGTTCGAGTTCACCTGCCGCATCCCGCGTGAGGACGGCGACGAGACGGTGCCCGCGTGGATCCTCCGCGTCCTGCACGCGCTGGCCGACCAGTACGTGGCCGGTGCGCAGCTCGACGTGGGGCACTGGATCGTCACCCGGTCCCCGCTCGGCGGGGAGAGCGCCAACGGGGACATGACCTCGCTCGCGATCGTGCCCGACGCCGACATGCGCATCCTGGACACCGACAACGGCCTGGTGCTGTTCTTCCAGGTCGTGGGGCTCAGGACCGAGGAGGGCGAGTACGCCCAGGAGGCCGACACGGTCGCCCCGATCATGGCGCTGCTCCGCGACCGCGACCCGAAGATGATCACCGACCCCGATCGCGAGACCATCCGCCTCTAGCGCGCCCTTCCCCCCGGGTTCCCGTGGGGGCCAACCCGCGTACCCCGCGCGGTCACCCCGGATCGCGAACCTGGGGTTCCCGTGAACACGCCCCGCCTCCCCCCGCAGCCCGGACACCGGCAGGAGATCGACGGCCTGCGCGCCGTCGCCGTCCTGCTCGTGGCCGTCTACCACGTCTGGTTCGGCCGGGTCTCCGGCGGCGTGGACGTCTTCCTGCTGCTCACGGGTTTCCTCATCACCGGTTCCCTGGTGCGCGCGGCCGAACGCGGCGGGTTCCGCTACGGCGCCTTCCTCGGGAGGCTCGCCGTGCGGCTGGTGCCCACGGCGGCCCTGGTGATCGCGGTGTCCCTGCTGGGCGCCCGGCTGCTGCTGCCCGAGGCGCGCTGGCGCGACACCGTGGCGGAGGCCGTGGCCGCCGCGTTCCACCACATGAACTGGCACCTGGCGCTCGGCTCCGTCGACTACCTGGCGCGCGACGACGCCACGAGCGTCTTCCAGCACTTCTGGTCGCTGTCGGTCCAGGGACAGTTCTACCTGGTGTGGCCGGTGGTGATCGGCCTGGCCGCGTGGTGGGCCACCCGCCTCGGCCGACCCGTGCGCCGGGTGCTCCCCACCGTCCTGGGCACGGTTTTCGCGCTCTCCCTCGCCTACTCGGTGCTGATGACCCGGGCCGACCAGCCGTGGGCCTACTTCGACACCGGCGCGCGCCTGTGGGAGTTCGCGCTCGGCGGGCTGCTCGCCCTCCTCCTGCCATACCTGAACCCGCCCCGCACTCTGCGGATCCTCCTCGGCTGGCTCGGCCTGGCCGCGCTGGTCCTGTGCGGTGTGCTCCTCCAGGTGTCCACGGCCTTCCCCGGCTACGCGGCCCTGTGGCCGACCCTCGCCGCCACGGCGGTCATCGTGGCCGGGACCACCGGCTCCCCCTGGGGTGCGGACCGCTGGCTCACCCTCCGCCCGGTGCTGTACCTGGGCTCCCTCTCCTACGCCCTGTACCTGTGGCACTGGCCGATCCTGGTCCTCCACCTGGAGCTCACCGGGCGGGATCTCGCCAGCCCGCTCGGCGGAGCCCTCGTCCTCGTCGTGTCGATCGCCCTGGCGGCGGTGACGACCCCGCTGGCCGACCGGATCGTCGCGTTCGGCCGCGCGGGGACCCGGCGGCGGCCCCCGGTGGTCGCCGCCGCCTGCCTGGTCCCCGTCCTGCTGGCGACGGGCGCGTGGATGGCCCGGATGGACGCCGACCAGCGCCGCCTGGAGGAACTGCTCGCGGACCCGGCCCGCTACCCCGGCGCGTTGGCGCTGCCCCACGACGACCCCGGCGCGTACCCCGACCCGGTCCACCCGCCCCCGGCCTCCGCCGCCCTGGACCTTCCGGTCACCTACGACGACGGCTGCAACCAGTCCACCTCCGGAACCGAGGCGATCACCTGCTCCTACGGCTCCTCGGACCCCGACCGCACGGTCGCCCTGGTCGGCGGCTCCCACGCCGCCCACTGGTTCCCCGCCCTGGAGGACATCGCGCACCGCCGCGACTGGCGGCTGGTCAACATCACCAAGGGCGCTTGCCTGTTCACCGACGCGCCCCAGCTCCACAAGGGGGAGCCCTACACCGAGTGCGCCGAGTGGAACGCCGACGTCATGGACGAACTCCGGTCCCTGCGCCCCGACGCGGTGTTCACCACCGGCACCACGACGAGCCTGGACACCAGCGCGGGCTTCGGGGAGGAGGTCCTGGTGGACGGCTACGTGGACCGGTGGCGGGAGCTGGAGGCCCTGGGCATCGAGGTCGTCGCGGTCCGCGACACCCCGCGCCTGCCCTTCGCCGCCCCCGACTGCCTCTCCGAGTCCGATCCCGAGGAGTGCGCGGTGCCTCCCGGACACTCCCTGGCGGAGGAGTCACCCCTGGACGGGGCGGAGCTTCCCGCCAACGTCACGGCCCTGGACCTCACCGACCTGCTGTGCGAGCCGGACCTGTGCAGCCCGGTGGTCGGCAACGTCCTCGTCTACTGGGACGCGAGCCACATCACCACCACCTACATGCGCACCCTCGCCCCCGAACTCGAACGCCGCCTCCTGCTCCGCACCGGCTGATCAGGACTGAGGAAAACACCCGAACGACCTTCCTTTACAACCTGTGCGTTGTATACCTAAGCTGGTGTGGGGCATCGAACTGGAACTCGTCCAACCCTGGTTGGAAGCCCTGGACCAGGGCTCGTACGAACAAGTGATCGCGGCGCTCGAAGTACTGGCCACACACGGGCCCGGTATCGGCCGACCCCTGGTGGACACGGTCAGGGGGTCACGGCACGCGAACATGAAGGAGCTGCGCCCAGGATCCAGGGGGAGATCCGAACTGCGGGTCCTGTTCGCCTTCGATCCCGTGCGCAGGGCGATCATGCTGGTGGGCGGGGACAAGTCGGGAAACTGGCAGAAGTGGTACCGGGTCAGCATTCCACTCGCGGACCAGCGTTTCGACGAACACGTCGCCGGACTAGGGAGAGGACACCGATGACGAACCTTCGAGACATGCTGGCCAAGCGTCCTGTCGACCGGGAAGCGGTGGAGCGGCACAAGCAGCGGTTGCTGGACGAGGTTCGGTCCTACCGGCTGCGCGAGCTCAGGGAGGCGGCCGAGCTGACGCAGGTGCAGCTCTCCCAGCAGCTGAACGTCAGTCAGAACAGGGTCTCCAGCATCGAACGCGGGGAGATCGGCCACACGCAGGTCGACACCCTGAGGAGGTACGTGGAGGCCCTGGGGGGGAACCTGCGGGTCGAGATGGTGATCGGCGACGAGAGCTTCCCCATCGTCTGAGTCCGAAGGGGGCCGCCGACCTCGCGGGTCGGCGGCCCCCTTCGGGTCCCTCTCTCGGCTACCTGTCGGCGCCTCGTCCGAGGGCCGTGCCGATCTCGCCCACGCGGTCGGCCAGCAGGCCCATCGCGCCGATGGCCCTGGTCATCGGGTCGTCGTCGGATCCGCCCAGCGCACGGCCGCGACGGAAGCCCTCCTTGACCTCGTGCCAGCGCTCCTCCTGCTCGGGGGTCATCACCCCGCGCAGTTCGGCCAGCTTGAGCAGGTTGGCCTCCGCGCCGGACGTGAGGGTCTGCGCCTCGCCCAGGTAGTGGTCGTCGATGACGGCCTCCACCTCGGCCTCGTTCATGACCGGCACGATCTTCTCCGACAGCCGGTTCATGTTCCGGTACGAACCCTGGAGCTGGAACGGGGGCTCGGTCCGGGCGTCCTCCGACTGCGCCGCCGAGGCGATGTAGGCCTGGTTGTTGGCCAGCACCACCTCCTGCACCCGGAGCATCTTCCGGAGGACGGAGACGATCCGGTCCACCTCCGCAGCCGAGTACGGGTGCTTCAGCCGGTCCGTGCCGACCGAGTCGTCACCCTGAGCCATCCGCACGAACGTGTACACGTCCTCGCGGTCCCGGGTGGAGAGCGGCGCCAGGGTCTGGTTGGAGGTGAGCGCGTTCTCGATGTAGCTGAGCGCGAACAGCTCCTCCTTGCCCGAGAGCACGTCACCCAGGTTGTACACGTCGGCACGGTTGGCCAGCATGTCCGGGATGCGGAACCGCTTGCCCTGCTCGGTGTACGGGTTGCCGGCCATACAGACGGCGAACCGCTTGCCGCGCAGGTCGTAGGTGCGCGTCCGTCCCTCCCACACGCCCTCCATCCGGCGCTGGCCGTCACAGAGCGAGATGAACTTCTGGAGGAGCTCCGGGTTGGTGTGCTGGATGTCGTCCAGGTACAGCATCGTGTTGCTGCCCATCTCCAGCGCGAGGGAGATCTTCTCGATCTCCTGGCGGGAGGTGGCGTCCGGGGCCTCGGCCGGGTCCAACGAGGTGACCGCGTGGCCCAGAGCGGGGCCGTTGACCTTGACGAACACCAGGCCCAGACGGCTCGCCACGTACTCCATCAGCGTGGTCTTGCCGTACCCGGGAGGGGAGATGAGCAGCAGCAGACCGCTCTGGTCCGTGCGTTTGTCGTCCCCGGCCGCGCCCAGCTGCTTGGCGAGGTTGTCACCGATCAGCGGCAGGTACGACTCGTCCAGCAGACGGTTGCGCACGAACCCGCTCATCACCTTCGGCCTGTACTCCTCCAGCCGCAGGCGCTCGCGTTCGGTCGCCACCAGCGCGTTCCGGCGACGCTGGAAGTCCCGGTACGCGGGCACCTCCACGGTGCGGAACCGCCGGGTGCGCGGCAGGATCTCGTCCAACCGCACCTCCAGCGACCGCTCGCTGATCCTCGGGTGCGACCCCAGCAGCCCGGTGACGCGTTCGCCGACCGCGGCCGACGACTCGTACCGGTCCACCTCGGACAGCGCGATCGCGGCGGCCTCGGGCAGGTCGCCCGGGGCGGGCGGCTCCTCCAGCGTGGTCGCGTACGCCTCCAACCACGCCGTCACCAGCTGGTGACGGGCGGCCAGGTCCTCGCCGAGCCCCCGCAGGTCCTCCTCGAAGGCCTTGCGGGTGGTCTCCCGGGTGCTGCCCAGCGCCCGGTGGAACCGGTCCAGCAGCTGACGGGCGCCCGCACCCGAGACGAACCCGCGCTCGGCGGGGCCGTCCAGGGCCAGTTCCTCGAAGAGGTAGTCGCCCACCAGCTCCAGGTCGGCGTCCTGGTGGAGGCCGGTGTCGGTGAGGAAGGCGTCCACACTCTCGGCCAGCTCGGTGCGCAGCGCGTCGATCGCCGCCGACCGGCGCGCACCGAACACGCTCCGGGCCCGCGCGAGCGAGGTCGCTCGGGTCCGCCAGGCCCCCCGCCGCTCCTGGTCCGCGCCGTACGCCCAGAACAGCTGGGCCACCGCCCTGACCCGCCCCGGGTAGCGCAGGAGCCCGGCCCCGGCGCGCAGCCGCAGCAGCGCGGAGAGGACACGGGTGGCGTCGTGGTCGTGCACGCCCCGCTCGTAGCCCTCGTCGTAGCGGGACTCCGCCGCCCCGCGCACCAGGGACTCCAGGGACTCCCCGTTCTCGGGGTGCAGGACGGCCTCGTTGAGGGCCTCCAGCGAGAACCCGCCGGACCCCTCCTCGGCCGCGCTCAGGATCGACGTGGCCAGGTACTCCGCCCGGTACACCTCGGGGCTCTCGGAGACCAGCAACCGGTCCCACAGGTGCCGGGTCTCCTGGAACGCCTCGTCCCTGACCGGCGACCGGAAGTCGGTGCCGGTGACCGCCACCGACATCTGCCCGTCGTGCGGGGTGAGGGTGAGGTCGATGGGCTGGGTGTTGACCCCGAAGCGGTGCCTGCCCAGCCGGATGGTCTCCCCGCCGGCTCCGCCCTCGAACAGGTCGGTGCGGTCCTGGAGCGCCCGCCCCGCCTCCTGGCGGGCGGCCAGGATCTGGCCCTCCAGTTCCTCGGCGCGCACGGTGTCCCCGAGCGCGCGCATCTCCTCGGCGGTGCGGCGCAGCCGCGTCACCATCGCGTCCGACGCGAAGTAGGTGTTGATGTCCTCCAGCGTGGCCAGTGCCGCGACCCGCCGGTGCACACCCTCCAGGACCCGGGCGGCGGAGGACGCCAACCGGTCGGCCCGGCGGGAGCGCTCGTCGACCAACGACTGCTTGCGGGTGGAGAACGCCTCGTAGACGTCCTCGCGCTTGTCCGACAGCTCCTGGAGGAAGTCGTCGAACTCCGCGAAGCGGGACTCCAGGTTCTCCAGCTGGAGCATGATCCGGCCCAGCTGCTCGTCGCAGCGGTCCGGGGTGTCCGCCGCGGCGATCGCCCCGGTGATGGCCTGTCCCAGCAGGGCGAACTCGGCGGCGAACTCGGCCCGCCCCTCCAGGGCGAGCAGTTCCCTGCGCCGCGACTCCAACGTGGCGCGGGCCCGGTTGACCCCCGCCATCACCTCGCTGATCCGCTCCAGGATGCGCGTGCGCACCTGGGCGTCACCGATGTCGAGGGAGCCGATCACCTCGGTGACCACCTGGAGGCCCTCGGTCTGCTCCGCGATCCGCTCGCCCACGGCGGTGGCGGCGCTGACCGCCTCCAGCGCCTCGGCCTCCCCGACCAGCCGCTCCACCTCGGAGTGGTAGCCGTCGAAGGCGTCGTCCTGTTCGAGGAAGGCGACGGTGCGGCGCCCGGCCGAGGCGATCTCCTCGCCCAGGCCCTCCTCCACCGCGTCGATCCGGCCGGTGTCCACGTAGCGCATCTCGCGCAGCGTGGCCGCCTGCCCCTGGGCACGGCGCAGGTCGGTCAGCCGGGTCACCCACCCCTCGGCCGAGCGCGGGGTCTCGCCCCGCGACCGGCGGATGAGCGCGGTGACCCTCTCCTCGGTCTCGGTGAGGCTCTGCGCGGCCTGCCGGGTGAGCTCCTGGACGGTCTCGAACTCGTCCAGGACCCGCTCGGCCGTGGACCGCACCTCGGTGAGCGGGGTGGCGAGGTCGCCCAGCGCCTCGTCGCCCAGCCAGTGGAACCGGTCCAGGACCCGGCGGCAGGACGCGATGAGCGCCTCGAACACCTCGGACGAGGGCCGCATGTCCTCGGAGATCCGCGCCACCGACAGGCACTCGGACACGCCCTGGACCAGTTCGGCGTTGCCGATCCGCTCCAGCGGCCCGGTGCCGACCGGCTGCGCGGCCGCGTACACGTCGGACACGTACGGGGTCTGCCACACCTGCATGGGGTGCACCCGGGTGGGCTCACCGGAGTTGTCCCGGAAGACCGTCATCGTCCCGTCGTCGAACAGCGAGTAGCCGTGGCAGACGATCGGGTTGGCGACCTCCTTGCGGATGGTGTTGTACGACAGCAGCAGGCTGCGGCCGTCCGCCCGCGAGTGGAAGACGTACAGCACGTCCTCGCCGTTGGGCGAGCGCACCACCCGCTCGAACTCCAGGTCCGTGACGTCGGTGTCGAAGGTCCGCGCGACCCCGGTGGCCAGGTAGTAGCCCCCGGGGAAGATGAGCCCCTGGTCGTCGGGCAGGCGCTGACAGGACTGGCCGATGCCGTCGAGGCGCTCGACCTCCTTGGTGCGCGTGTTGAAGACCAGGTGGCGCCAGACCGTCTCGTTGTACGGCTGGACCTTCAGCAGGACGAGCGCGCCGACCTGCGCGTGGAACACCGACGCGTCGGCCAGGCTCTGCAACGGTTCGTCGACGGGCTCGCTGTAGACGCCCTCCCCGACCTCGGTGTTGTTCTCCACCTTGATGGTGAGGTCGCCGCCGACCGTCTCCACGAACAGCTCGTCGCGGATCGAGATGTGCGGGTGCCGCCCCTGCACGTGGTCCTCGCGGGTGGCCTCCGTCCACGAGAAGTCGTGCGAGGGCGGGAACACGTGGTCGCGTTCGCCCCGGTCGTCGAGGTAGGAGAGCTCACCCGTGGGCGAGACCGACCACCGCAGCACCCGCACGTCCTCGGTGCGCGGGCCGGTCTGGAAGACGGCGAGCAGCCGTTCCTCGACCCGGCGCAGCTGGAGCAGGCGGGCGTCGCGGTAGTAGCGGTAGAGCTGGGCGAACTCCTGCCGGAAC
Organism: Nocardiopsis sp. iso_237; assembly: GCF_056173345.1. Lineage (NCBI taxonomy): Bacteria > Bacillati > Actinomycetota > Actinomycetes > Streptosporangiales > Nocardiopsidaceae > Nocardiopsis > Nocardiopsis sp. iso_237. Next base: position 424,554 of record NZ_CM149669.1, read on the forward strand.
CGCTCGTCCGCGAGGAGGCCCGGAACGGCCTCCTCGTCCGTGTCGGTGAACTCGAAGGAGTCACCGTCGTGCTCGTACCGGTGCAGGGAGAACACGTCGGAGACGTGCGTCTGGCTCTGCATGCCGATGTAGACGTTGTAACCGAAGAGGATCATGTCCCCGTCGGCGTCGTCCCCGACGGAACGCCCCACGCTGACGATGTCGCGCGGCACGCAGTTGTGCTCGGTGCGGATGCGCTCGGTACCGCGCAGGGAGAGCTCGGTGCCGCCGAACACCCCAAGGCGGCGGTTGTTGAGTTCCTCGGTCCGCCGGGCCAGCTCACCGGTCTGTTCGCGGAGCCGGGCGCGGAGCACCTCGTAGGTGCCCGCGTCCAGCGTCCGCGCGTCCTCGGTGTCGGGTCCGGGGCCTTCGGTCTCCTGGGAGTGGGCCTCGGTCACGGAGGACTACCTCACTGCTTCACGGGGGCGAGGGCGTTCACGGGAAGCTGCTCGAGGCCCAGGGAGCGGGCCGTGCTCAGCAGGTTGTCCAGCCTGCCCGCCTGGGGGCCGCCCGCCGCGATGAGCTTGAGCAGCAGCGCGGAGACGGTGAGGTTCTTGACGTCCTCGGTGTCGGCCTCGGCCAGGACCCGCTTGACGTCCTCCGCGAAGTTGCCCTCGCCGCTCAGCCAGCCGCTGCCCAGCGCCTGGAGGGTGTCGGAGCTGCCGACGAATCCGTCGACGGCCTTGCCCATGCCGATGGAGTTGACCATGCGGTCGAAGAAGGCGCCGTCGCCGCCGACGATGTTGATGTCGGCGCTCTCCAGGCCGGCGGCCATCGCCGCGGCCTGGGCCTCGGCGACCTGACGGTGCACGTCGATCCCGGCCAGGCGGACCTCCTTCTCGGCGTCCAGACGCAGGCGGTACTCCTCGTGCTCGCGGCTGACCTGGTCCAGGGCGGCCATGGCGGCGGCCTTGTCGGTCAGACCGGCGGCCTCGGCGCGCAGCTTCTTCTCCACCGCGTCGGCCTCGACGTCGGCCTTCTCGCGGGCGACGACGGCCTCGGCGCGGCCGAGCTTCTCGACGGCGGCGGCGTCCTGCTCGCGCACCTGGACGTCGGCCAGACCGGCGGCGGCGGCCTCGGCCTGGATGCCCTCGGCCAGGCGGATCTTGGCGCGGGTGTCCAGCTCGGCGGCCTGCTGGCGGGCCTCCGCGAGCGTGAGCTCCTCCTGGGCGCGGTGCTTCGCGGCGGCTTCGGCGGCCTCGGCGGCCTTGATGTCCTTGACCAGGTTCTCCTGGGCCTCGGCCTCGGCGTGGATGATGATGGCCTGGCGCTGGCGCTCGGCCTCCTCGACGGCCCGGAGCTTCTTGATCGCCTCCTCCTGCTCCGCGACGGTGCGGTCGACGGCCACCCGCTCGCGGACGACGTCGGCGACCTCGCGCTTCTCGGCCTCGACCTCCTTCTCCTTGGCGATGCGGCTCAGCTCGGTCTCGCGCTCGCGGCCGATGACCTCCAGGAGGCGGTCCTTCTCGATGCGCTCGGTCTCGATGGCGATGACGCGCTCGCGGTTCTTCTCCGCGACCGCGATCTCACGCTGCTGGTTCTGGTGCTGGACGCCCAGCGACTCGGAGGTGCGCAGGTTGGCGGTCTCGGACTTGAGCCGCTCCTCGGCCTGGACCCGGGCGGTCTCGGCCTCCTCCTGCGCGCGGATGATCTCGATCTCGCGCTTGGCCTTGGCGGCCGCCTCCTCGCGACGCTTCTCCAGCTCGGCGAGGGTCTCGGCGGTCTCCGTGTTCTGGCGGTCGATCTCCTTCTTGCGGTCGTTCTCGAACTCGTTGGTGCGCTTGTGCTCCTTGGCGGTGCGCTCCGTGATCTTCGAGATGCCCTGCGCGTCGAGGATGTTGTTGGCGTCGTGCTGGTGCAGCGGGGTCTGCTCCAGCTCGTCGATGGCCACGTCCTCCAGGATGTAGCCGTTGAGGTCGGTGCCGATCAGCGACACGATCGCGTGGCGGAACTGCTCGCGGTGCGTGAACAGCTCCTCGAAGTCGAACTGCTTGCCGACGGTCTTGAGCGCCTCGGAGAACTTGGAGTTGAAGAGTTCCTGGAGGGTGTCCTGGTCGCTGGCGCGCGCGGTGCCGATCGCCTTCGCGACCTTCTTGACGTCCTCGGCGGTCTCGTTCACGCGGACGTAGAAGAACACCTTGATGTCCGCGCGGATGTTGTCCTTGCAGGTCAGGCCGTCACGGCCGCCGCGCTCCAGGGTCAGGCTCTTGAGGGAGATGTCCATGATCTCGGCCTTGTGCAGGACCGGGAGGACGATGGAGCCGGTGAAGGTGACGTGGACGTCGCGGACCTTCGAGATGATCAGGGCCTTGCCCTGCTCGACCTTCCGGAAGAGGCGCGTGACCATCACCAGGAGGACGATGAGGACGACGAGGCCGATGGCCAGGGCCACTCCGAAGGTCAGGAAGGCCGCGTCAGCCGCCTCCTGGCCGCCGGTGGAGGATGCACTCAGCAACACGTGGGGGTCTCTTTCTGCGAGGTGAACGTGGTCGGTCCGGCACCGGGGGAGCGACGCGGGGCTGGCGGTGCGGCGACCGGGGGTGAGAAGCGTTCGTCATGGTGTGGGACGCGACGGTGGCGCGAACGGTTCCACGGTCGGCCAAGGTCGTCCCTGCTCACGGGCGGGCCGGGAGCACGGCGGCTGGCGGGAGGTGCCCGGTCGGGCGGTCAGGACTGCCCGGGATCGAGGGCGGCGTCGAAGGCGGTCACCAGGAAGACGTCGTCGTCCGGGCTGTGGTCGAAGATCAGCGCGGTACTGCCCAGGGAGAGGACCTCACCGCTGATGGTGCGTACGGGGATGGAGATGGCGGCCCCGCCCGCGGTGGTGATCTCGGCCTGGCCGAAGTCCTCGCGGGCCTCACCGATCCGGATCACGCAGGTGCGGCCGACCAGCTCGTGCTTGGAGTCGCCCCTGCCCTTGGGCAGGAAGCGCTGGAGGCCCATGACCACGCCGCTGGTGACCGCCCAGGCGGCGACCAGCGCGATCAGCAGCACCACGGCGCCGAGGGCGTAGAGCAGGGGGGTGGAGGTGGTCTCGATGAGGGTGGTCAAGATGCTTCCCATCATGCTCACGAACCAGGCGACACAGATCAGCAGGCTCAGGGCCACCGTCACCGGAACCCCGCCGAGGCCCGCCCTGCTGAGGAACGCGCTCAGCCCGACGGCGTCGCCGTCGGCGTCCACGCCGTCGAGCAGCTCGGTGTCGGCGGCGCCGACCATCACGAGGATCCAGTAGCCCAGCACGACGACGAGCATCGGCGTGAACAGGACGGTGGGAAACCCGAACGCGGCACTCAGGAAAACGCCCACCCGTGCCCCCGCCCCCACCGTTCGAACTGTCCAGGAACTCTACCGAACGCCCCAGTTCAGGACGGCCCCCGGGGCCGTTCCTGACCGCTTGTGGTCACGTTCGCGGCCTGTCCTGATCCGGTCACGCGGTGAAGCGCTCGTTCCCTCGGAGACCCCGTGAACAGGGCGGAGCGGCGTCCGTGCCCGTCCGTGGGGCGTGAACGGCACGGGACCCGTGACCCGGAGTTGACCGCTGCCGGGGAGCCTGGACCCGGCAGGCAGCCCCCACCTCGTGAAAGGGACATCCCCCACGTGAACAGCGCACCCCCCGACCGGGCGTTCCCCGAGAAGAAGGCGAAACCGCCGATGGGGCGGGACTTCCACCGCTTCTGGGCGGGGAGTCTGTCCAGCAACCTCGGCGACGGGATGATGCTCGTCGCGTTGCCGCTGGTGGCGGCCATGCTGACCAACGACCCCCTGCTGGTGGCCGGGCTGACGGCGGTCCGCTTCCTGCCCTGGCTGCTGGTCGGCCTGTTCGCGGGCGTGGTGGTGGACCGGGTCGACCGGGTGCGCCTGATGGTCCTGACCAACCTCGGCCGGGGCGGCGCGCTCGTGGCCCTGTCCCTGCTGATCGTCACCGGTCACGCCTCGATCTGGGCGCTGTACGCGGTCATGTTCACGGTGATGGTCTGCGAGGTGTTCTACGACCTCGCCGGGCGGGCGATGCTGCCGGACATCGCCCCGGTCGGCGCGCTGGACCGGGCCAACAGCCGTCTGGTCGGCGGTCAGACCGTCACCCAGCAGTTCGCGGGCGGGCCGCTCGCCGGGTTCCTGTTCGTGGTGGCGGCGTTCCTGCCGCTGGCCGTCAACGCCGGGGCCTACGTCCTGGGTGCGCTGGTGCTGCTCGGCCTGCCGTTGGCGGTGCGCCGCCCCCGCCGACCCGAGGGCGGTACTGAGGAGAGGGACGGGAAGGGAGCGGTGCGCTCGGTCCTCGACGACATCGGTGAGGGGCTGGCCTTCGTCTTCCGTGGCAGCTCCCTGGGCCCGATCCTGGCGTTCAACGTGGTTATGAACATGGCCTTCGTCGGCCAGTCCGCGGTGATGGTGCTCCTGGTCCGGGACCACTTCGGGGTGCCCGCCGCCCTCTACGGGGTCTTCCTGGGCGCCTCCGCGGTGGGCGCGCTCCTGGGTGCGTCCACCGTGAGCCGGATCGTGGGCCGTCTCGGCCGGTTCCGCACGGAGATGGCGCTCTTCACTCTGGCGTCCGTGTCCTGCGTCGCCTTCGGCCTCGCCCCCAACGCCTACGTGGCCGCCGTGGCGTGGACGGTGATCGGGTTCGCGATGACCTCGTCCAACATCGTGATGCTCAGCGCCATCCAGCTCATCGTTCCCGGTGCCCAGATGGGGCGGGTGATGTCCTGCGTCCAGGTGTCCGGTGCGGGCTTCTCCCCGATCGGCGCCCTGCTGGGCGGGGCGCTCGGCCGGGTCGAGCTGTCCTACGTGCCGGTCGCGGCGGGCGCGGTCGTCTTCGGCGCCCTGCTCGCCTCCGCGTCCGCGCTGCGCCGGGTCACCGCCCAGGCGGACGAGCACGAGGCCGCGGCGGTGGCCGACGCATCAGGGGCCGAAGCCTTGGGAAAAGTCGCTGACCTGGGTGAACATGAGCGGGAACCCGGGCAGGAGAAAAAGTAGGAAGAATCCTGAGGAGTGTGTCGATCCCGGCCCGCCCCGTTCGACGTACTGGTGAGAGCGGGGAACGGACCCCGTTCCGCACCCGAAGAGCGGAGAGCACCATGCGCTACCTGATGTCGATCATGAGCACCCCCGAGTCCGAGGCCGCCGACTACGAGGTCGGCCCCGAGGTCTACGAGGAGATGGGGAAGTACAACGAGGAGATGGTCCGGGCCGGGGTCCTGCTGACCGGTGAGGGGCTCGCGCCCACCTCCGCCGGGGCCGAGGTCATCTTCCGCGACGGTGAGGCCACCGTGCTGGACGGTCCCTTCACCGAGGCCAAGGAGTTCATCGCGGGGTACTGGGTGCTCCAGGTGTCCTCGCACGCCGAGGCCCTGGAGTGGGCCAGGAGGTGCCCGCACCCCGCCAAGGGCGAGCCGGGCGAACTCAAGCTCCAGCTGCGCCGTATCGCTGAGCTGGAGGACCTGGAGGACATGCCGGAGGAGGTCAAGGAGCACGAGCGTGAGCGCCGTGCCGAGGAGGAGAGCCGCCAGGGCTGAGGGTCGCCCCGGGGGGGCGAATCCCGTTGCACCTGTGTGGCCCGTGGTGCTGTGATGGAACCATGGGCCACACCGGCGTCGAACGCGAGGTGGAGGCGGTCTGGCGTATCGAGTCGGCCCGCCTCGTCGCCACGCTCACCAGAATGGTCGGGGAGGTCGGACTCGCTGAGGAGTTCGCCCAGGACGCCCTGGTCTCCGCCCTGGAGAAGTGGCCGGAGGAGGGTGTGCCCCGCAAGCCCGGGGCCTGGCTGACCACCGTCGCGCGACGGCGTGTGCTCGACCGTTGGCGGCGGGACGAGCGTTTCAGGTCGCACATGGTGGAGCTGGGCCGGGAGTTCACCGAACACGACGGGCGGTCCGACTTCGACGCCGTCCTGGAGGAGGACTACGGCGACGACCTGCTCCGCCTGATGTTCGTCTGCTGCCATCCGGTGCTGTCCACCCCGGCGCGGATCGCCCTCACCCTGAGGCTGCTCGGCGGCCTCACCACCGACGAGATCGCGCGCGCCTTCCTGGTTCCCGAGGCCACCGTGGCCCAGCGCGTGGTGCGCGCCAAACGCACGCTGGCCCAGAAGAAGGTCCGGTTCGAAGTGCCGAGCGGACCCGACCGCGACGCCCGGCTCTCGGATGTGCTCGAAGTCCTCTACCTGGTGTTCAACGAGGGCTACACGGCGACCTCGGGGGAGCGCTGGCTGCGCCCCGAGCTGTGCGAGGAGGCCATGCGCCTGGGCCGGGTCCTCGTGGAGCTGTTGCCCCAGGAGCCCGAGGTGCACGGGCTGGTGGCCCTCATGGAGCTCCAGGCCTCCCGGTTCCGGGCCCGGGGCGGCCCCGGAGGGGAGCCGGTCCCGCTCGCGGAGCAGGACCGCTCCCGCTGGGACCGGCTGCTCATCGGCCGGGGCGTGCGGGCCCTGAGCCGTTCGATGCCGACGGACCCCGCCGAGCCCCGGGGCGTCTACTCGCTCCAGGCCGGGATCGCCGCGCTGCACGCGGTCGCCGTCCGGCCCGAGGACACCGACTGGAACGGGATCGCCGTCCTGTACGAGGAGCTGGTTCGGCGCACCGGCTCACCCGTCGTCGAGCTCAACCGCGCGGTGGCCGTGTCCATGGCGCTGGGGCCGGAGGAGGCGCTCGGGATCGTCGACGCCCTGAGTGCCTCCGGTGCCCTCGACGGCTATCACCTCCTGCCCACCGTCCGTGGCGACCTGCTGGAACGCCTGGACCGCGCGGAGGAGGCCCGAGCGGAGTTCGCCCGTGCGGCCGAGCTCACCCGCAACGAACGCGAACGCGACCTCCTGCTGGAACGCGCCCGGAAGTGAGATCGTGCCGTGCGCGCGTGCGGTCCGCTCGCGCGCACGGGTGTCACTGGTCGTCCTCGGACCTACGCGGGTGGCTGGGGGAGGGGGAAGCAGACGATCGGAAGGATCACGCAGTGCTCCGGCGGAAGGACCGGAAGGGCGGAGCTCTGCGAGGTGGTCGTGGCGGACTCGGAGGCCTGGGTGTTCGCCGCGGCGGTGGTGCCGGGGACGAGCAGAAGCACGCTCAGCAACAGGGTGGCTGAGACCGAACCGAGTGACCGGCGGATGGGCATGGTGTTCCTTTCGTTGGGGACACCGTCATGCTGCGCGGCGGCCTTCACACGCCGTTCGCGCCCTTCTGCTGTGGGCAGGAGGGTCTGGCGCGGGTGGTGCGGCACCGGAAGACTGGCCGCATGACGAGACTTCTGGTTCTGGGCGGTACGGAGTTCGTGGGGCGTGCGGTCGCGGAGGAGGCGATCGCGCGGGGGTGGGAGGTCACCGTCTTCCACCGGGGGACGCGCGCGTCGCCCGCCGGGGCCGAGGTCCGGCACGGTGACCGTACGGAGGAGGGTGGGCTCGCCGCTTTGGCGGAGGGGGAGTGGGACCTGGTGGTCGACACCTGGTCGATGGCTCCCGTGGCGGTGGCCGAGGCGGCCCGTTTGCTGCACGGCAGGGTCGGCCACTACTCCTACGTCTCCAGCCGTTCCGTGTACGTCTCGCCCGCTGAGCCCGGAGCCGATGAGGGCGCTCCCGTGGTGGAGGCCTCCGTTGACGACGACGGCACCGACTACGCGCGGGCCAAGCGCGGCGGTGAGCTGGCGGCGGAGGCGGTGTTCGGTGACCGGTCGCTGTTCGTCCGCGCGGGGCTGATCCTGGGGCCGTACGAGAACATCGGTCGGCTGCCGTGGTGGCTGAACCGGGTCGCCCGGGGCGGGCCGGTGCTGGCTCCCGGGCCGAGGGAGCTTTCGCTCCAGTACGTGGACGCGCGTGATCTCGCGGCCTGGACCCTGGACGCGGCGGAGAAGGGGCTGAACGGGCCGTACAACATGGTCAGCCCGATCGGGCACACGACCATGGAGGGCTTCCTGTCGGCGTGCAGGGAGGTGACGGGGTCGGACGCGGAGTTCCGGTGGACCTCGCCCGAGGTCATCGCGGACGCGGGGATCGCCCCGTGGCGGGAGTTGCCGATGTGGCTGCCTCCGGGGGAGCTGCACGGGTTCCTGCACCAGGGGAACGTCGATCGCGCGCTCGCGACGGGGCTGCGTTGTCGGCCGGTGGAGGAGACCGTCGCGGACACGTGGGCGTGGCTGGAGTCCGTGGGCGGGGAGGCGGAGCAGCGCCCGGACCGTCCCAGGGTGGGCCTGGACCCCGAGGTCGAGGCCCGCGTCCTCGGGTTGTGAGGTTCCCAGAACTGGCCTACGGGCCGGAGCGTGGCACGAAGGAGTTCACGCAGGACCCCAGGTGAGATCCGGGGTCCTGCGTCATGCCTTGGTCAGCTGAGTCGGACTCCGGCGAGGAACGCGCGCCACTCCGGCGACGCGAACGCCAGGTGACCATGGTCCCTGTTCTGGGTGTCGCGGACGGCGGCGCCAGTGGGGAGGTCCGCGACCTCGACGCAGTCGCTGGCGTTCGCACTGTGTGAGGACTTGCGGTAGCGGGCAACTTCGACGCAGTTCTGTCCTTGGCCACTGCTGTAGGACGACTTGTGGAAGGTGAGTTCGGTGGTGTGGGGGTGCATCGTCGGGACCTCCGCTGGGGGTGGGGGCACTGACTGACTCATGCACGGTTCTGCCTACGGCTACACCTCGTGTGCAGAGGAAGACGTCCTGAATTTTGTCCCCGGAGCCACGCCGCCCGACTTCGATAGGTCTCACTGAACTCAGGGAGGCGCCTACTGTTGCCGCATGCGAGTTGACGACCAGCCACGCGGTGCGGTGGCCATCATCGCCAACGGCCAGGGCGACCTCCTGCTGCACCTGCGCGACGACTTTCCCTACATCGCGTGGCCCGGCCACTGGTCGGTGCTGGGTGGCGGGTGCGATCCGGGCGAAGGCCCGCGTCAGGCGATCGTGCGCGAACTGGACGAGGAGGCCGGACTGGCCGTCGATGACCTCGTTGAACTGTTCGAGATCCCCGACGTCCACGGCTCCGGCCAGCTCATCACCTTCTACGCTGGGACCTGGGAAGGCGAGGCCGCCGCCCTTCCGCTCACTGAGGGAACCAAGCTCGACTGGGTCTCTCCCGACCTTCTCGACGCTCTGCTGATCCCGCCCTTTGTCCGTGCCGCCCTCCACCTCTACCTGGCTGACTGCCCCTGACGTTCGGCTCCCTGCCCAACTGTGGACAGTTGAGCTCGCTTCCGGCCCACTCGGCAGCGGGGTACAGCGCTCCTGGATGAGTACGTAGAAGGCCCCAACAGGTTCTGTCAGGGCCTCTCCGCTTTGTTGCAGGCTATCCGCGACGAACGGCGCCCAGGAGTGCCCCCCACTCCCGCCCAGAGAGCAGGAAGTGGCCGATCTCCGGGTTCTGGGAGTCCCGCACAGCAGCCGTGCCTTCCCCGGCGTCGGCGTACTCGACGCAGTTGTTGGGGTTGCTGTAGCTCGACTTGCGGAAGTCGAGCCTGTCGTCAGTGGTGGATGAGTACATCAGTCGAGTTTCCTAGCTGATCAGGGACCTTAGGTAGTCGGCTACGCCGTCAGGGTCCATGGACTTCGACACAAGCAAGTCGAAGATTCGGCGGTAGCGGTCGACTTGAGGACGTTTGTCGAGGTACAAGCCATCTTCATCAGCTTCGACGAAGACCGCATCCATGTCCGGTGTAATGAACTTCAAGATCGTGAAGGGGCCACCCATACCAGGGTGCAGTCCAGCGGCAGGCTGGAGCACTTGAAGGGTGATGGAGTTCGTTGCCTCGGCAACGTTGGCAAGATGCTCCACTTGGCGACGGTGAAGACCTGGGTCTGACGCCGCGAGCAGATCCAGAGCACGTTCATCGATGATTGCCCACAGGTCGATGGGCTCTTCCCTGCGGAGTAGGAGCTCCTGTCTCCGCATGCGGGCCTCAACGACTCGTTCCACTGCGGCTGGTTCTCGAATCAAGGTGGCATGTGTGATCGCAGCCGCGTACTCAGGTAGCTGCAGCAAGCCAGGGATGTACTGGAGCTCGAACACCCTGAGCCCTGTGACACCGGCTTCCAAGCTCGTGTAGTCGCTGGTGAGTACGTCGTCGTAGCGACTCCACCAGCCACGCTTCCTGGATTGACGGGTCAGTTCGAGGAGCGTTTCGCGCTCTCGCTTGTCCCCGACCTTGTAGACGTCGAGCAGCAGCCGGATGTCGCTGACGGCAGGGTATTTCGATCGGCCTGTTTCGATGTTCGAGATCTTGGTGGTCGACCATTCGAGCTCGTCGGCAACCTGCTCAGCGGTCATGCCCGATTCGAGGCGCTTCGTCTTCATCTGTGCAGATAGTTGGCGCCGTGCGACGGGTGCGCTGCTCACATCGACCTCCTCAGGGGACGTCGCCGATCGTATCGCCGTTGAGCCAGAACCGGACATTTCGCAACTCCTTAGCGTGATAGTTCGATCGACTGTATCTTGAATCAGGTATTGCGACTCGAAACTTTCGAGTCCAGTATGGAGACATGCTCATCCACCGCCGCCTTCGTCCAGCGGCACCCGAAGAAGGAGTCGCCCGTGCGATCCCTGAATCTGTCCGCGCTGGCATGCGTGTGCCATCTCGCGTCCGTGGCGTTCCATCGCCGTCGTCCCAGGCAGGCCGCGCGTGTGCGGGCCTTCGCCACGAACCTCCGCCGCACCACTGTTCGTTCCCGTGGTCCGGTAATCCCCGCGCCCCGAAGGCCGATCGACTCCGTCCCCATGCAGGTCTTGGAGGTCGTCCTGTTCGGGCTGCGGCGTTTGGCGGTGGCCTCGTGAGCGTGTTCTCCCCCGAGCTGACCCACCGCGAGACCACGGTCCCGCTAGCGAGCTTCATCAAGCCCTTCCACGCCCACTACTTCTCCCGGACCGTGGGCACCCCGTTCCGTAAGCGCAAGTACGCCTTCGCTGGGCTGCCCGGCCTCATGCCCCTCGTGCGGGCGTTCCTGGACACCAGCGCAGCCGAACGCTCCATCGACTACCGGTTCGTCTTCACGTTGCTGGGGTCGGAGTTGGCCAACAACGCCATCGCCCACTCGCTGTCGAGCGAGCACGGCAGCACCTACTCACTCACGGTGGACCGGGGCGCGACGGGGATGACGTTGACCTGCCAGGACCAGGGCGCCCGCCAGCCCGTCGAACCGGGTCCTTTCACCGCCGCGACCCCCCAGGAAATCGCGACGGGGACGGCGAAGGGCAAAGGGCTCGCTCTCATCGACACCCTCGCGGACCGGTGGGGCGACAACGGCAACCCGAAGTTCCGTCAGGTCTGGTTCCACCTCTCCTACGACCTCACCCACAACCCCTGGATGCACATCAACACTGAAGAGGACGAGGTGGAGTGCTGATGTTGGACGTGGACACCCGGGATCTGCTGGCCGTGGCCGAGGACGCCTTGACCGCCCCATGCCATCTCACTCCCGCTCAGCTGGATGTGTGGCACAACCACACCCTGCGCAACCGCCTCCCCCTGGTCCTGGAGGCCCTACGCGTCGCTCGCGAGGAGAGCGACGCCGAACTGGCGATACAGCTGCTTGACCAGGCCATCCACGATCACCCCGTACCCACACGGGTACCCGGCAACAGGCCCGTAGCGCGAACAGTCCCGAAGCAGAACAACCCCCGTTCGGAGTCGCTGCCGGTCCCCGAACACGTGTTGTGCGCCCTGCTGCACAAGCACTGGAACATGACTGTGGAGGGCCAGGTCCCCAACGAGACCTTCGTGGCTCGCCGCCCTCTGGGCTGGTCCGGCGATGGAGACCCCTACGAACGCATCACCGCACCTGACCGCTCCGAACTCCTGAGGTTGCTCGCTCACCGGCACCTCGGTGTTCACAGGAGTGACCCGGAACCTCCGCCCGCTGCCTGAGAGGTTCCGAAGCCAGCCCATGAAAAAGCTCTGGCGGGTGCACCAACACCCCCAGAGCAGGCCGACAACAACCACCCATTGAAAGAAAGCGATTGCCGACATGGCCATTGTGCCGCACACCCCTGCCCTGGAACACACGAACAGCCCGCCCGACGAGCCTCGGTGGGAGTGCCGCGTCTACCCCGGTCAGCTCTCCCAGACCAGCCAGGTTCGCGCCGACCTCGCCTCCGACCTCGGCCGGATGGCCAGTCTCCCGGCCGAGGTGCGGGAAGAGATGGTGTTGTGTCTGAGCGAGATGTTCGCCAACGCCTGCGAACACTCCCGCTCCGGACAGGACCCCGATGGCCGGGTGGTCCGGACCTTGGACCTGCCCCGGCCTGGGACGGTGCGGGTCTCGATCATCGATGACGGCGCCCGCACCGACGCTACTGCCGATACCTCTCCGAGGGTCCCGCGTCATCGGACGCGCAAGGAGCGGGACGAGGCCGAACGCGGCCGGGGCCTGCTGATGCTCGGCCACCTCGCCACCCGATGGGGATTCCGGCCGGTGCTGGACTTCCCCTTCTGTGCCGGGCTCGGCACCGTCATCTGGGCCGAGTTCACCCACCCCGCCCTGACCACCCTGTCCGCTGGTGGGGACACCTGTGGTGGAGGTGCCCGATGACCGGACACCAGGTCAGGGAGGAGATCCGTTCGGTGCTGACCGCACCCCGAGGCCACCGCTTCCCCCGCCCGCACACACGCTCACCCCAGCCCGCCGTTCCGGCCCTGGAATCAGCCTCCGCCTGGACCGAGACACACCAGGCCCGTCAGGAACGCCTGCTGCGCCAGATGCGGGGCAACCCCCGGGTGGCGTACATGCTCGAACACGGACCCCTCCCGCACTGGGTGCACGTGGCCCGCCAACACCGCGAACGAGCCGCACGCCAAGCAGCCGAGGCCGCTACCCATGCCGAAACCGAGCGCGCGCTCCCCCGGGGCCGCCACCGCGCGCCCCGCCCCTGGTGGGGATGGCCCGCCACCGCCATCAGCTCCACCCTGCTCCTGGGCCTCAACGCCCTGGAGATCCTGGGCCAGAACCTCACCCACCACATCGGCATCCTGACCTGAACCACCCAGAGGTCGGGGCCCGGCAGATGTCGTGTCCCGACCACCCCCGCAAGCGAGGGGAGCAGACGGCTGTGCCGCCGTTCCGGGGCGTCGCGGAGGGGTCCATCCCGCGCACGGGAAACAGAACGGCCCTCAGAGAGCTTCTGAGGGCCGCTGGTCTCCTCACGAGTGCGGGGAGCAGTCTCGTTGGCCTGCGCCTTCACGAGTGCTGAGGCGTCATTTCCGTGCGTTGCTGAGAATCAGCTATTACACCCAGTCCCACATGTGCACCTCCACAAGTCGACGGAACCGTAGTTCAACTCCGTCAGACTAACGACCTCTCGTAACCATGGGCAATATCCTTTTTTGTCCGTTCCGAATTTCGACGTGCCCCGAGGAGAAATACAGGCGCACTTCTGGGTGAGTGAACTCGGGGCCAGAGCGGCTGGTATCGGCGGGCCGAGGCCTTCCACCTGCGAGGAACGACGCTCCGAGCATCATCGGCCACCTGGTCGCGGCCGGACGGCGCACGGGAAGGAAGCCCGCTCCGAGGGTCGTACCCCTGAGCTAGTCTCCGCGCCATGCTCTTGGACTCGATCACCCTCCAGGCCGACGATCCCGCCACGCTGGCCCGCTTCTGGTCGGAGGCCCTGGGGGTGCCGACCGTGAGTCGAGGGCCTGCCGGTTTCCTGCTCCCCGCTCCGGGGGTGCCGCTACGCGTCATCCCGGCACCGTCCCCCTCCACCCCTCGGTCGGAAACGGCCATCACTCGGCTGCACCTCGACCTCAACGGCGGGAGAGACCACCGCTCCTGGGCCCGAACCCTGTGCTCACGGGGCGCGTCCCCCCGCGACGTGGGGCAGGGGGACGTGCCCTGGGAGGTGCTGGCCGACGTCGAGGGAAACCTGTTCTGTGTGATGCCCGGTGATCGCTACGAAGAGGCAGGACCCGGGCTGGGATCACTGCCTGTGGACTCCGCGCGCCCTCGGTCCGATCGGGACTTCTGGGCCCGGGTCACCGGCTGGACACCCACCGAGGGGAGTGCCCCGGAGCTGCGTCCCCCGCACGGTCCCGGCATCCGCTTGGCGTTCTGCGACGAGCTCGGTCCCAAACCCGAGACCGAACCGAACCTCATGGGCCTGGCCCTACGCCTCGATGAGGACGAACGGGAGGCCGACGCCCTGGAGTCGTTGGTGAAAAGGGGAGCGGTTCGTGTGGAAACCGAGGACGGGGCGCCCTGGCATCTGCTGACCGACCCTTCGGGAAACGAGTTCAGACTTCTGAAACCGCTGAGCTGAATTCTCGGAGGGGTCCGTGAGTGAGGCGATCAGTATCGGATACCGGTGAGGTCGTATTCGGCCTGATGAGCGATGTGGTTCACCGACAGTGCTCGAACCAAGGGGCCAATGAGGACCGTGTCCGTTTCTCGACAACGTGCGGAAATGGCCGACGGTCCGCGCAAACCACCGAGCGCCCGGGGGCATCCCATCAAGTGACATCCCCCGACCCTGGAGCCCCTCATGGCCTATGCGTCCTCCGGTGACAGCAGCCCCGGAACAGCCCTCACCGTCGCCATCCTCACGCTCGTGTGCTGCAACCTGATCGGCGGCGTCGTCGGCGTGGCCTTCGCGGCGGTGGCGATGGGCAAGGAGGACGAGGAGGAGCGGGCCCGCTTCACCGGCTACGCCTGGACCGCGATCGTCGTCGGTCTGGTGCTGAGCGTGCTGGGGGCCCTGCTGTTCTTCTGAACCGGGACGGCGAGGGACCGCGCTGGCCCCTCGCCGCCGGTCAGACCGCTTGGTCCGCCTTGCGCGTGCTCACCGTCAGCCGTTCGCGGGAGTCGTTGACATCCACCTGGATGGAATCCCCCTCGGTCAGCTCACCCGAAAGCAGCTCGCGGGCGAGCGGGTCCCCGATGCTCGACTGCACCAGGCGGCGCAGCGGCCGCGCACCGTAGTTCGGGTCGTATCCCGTCAGCGCCAGCCACTCGCGGGCCGCCGGGGTCACGTCCAGCGCCAACTGCCGGTCGGCCAGACGGCGGGCCAGCTTGTCCACCTGGAGGTCGACGATCCTGGTCAGGTCCTCGGTGGAGAGCGCGTCGAACATGATCACGTCGTCCAGGCGGTTGAGGAACTCCGGCTTGAACGTGGCCCGCACGACGTCCATCACGCGTTCCCGGCGGGTGGCCTCGTCCAGCGACTGGTCCACCAGGAACGGGGAACCGAGGTTGGAGGTGAGGATGAGGATGGTGTTGCGGAAGTCCACCTGACGGCCCTGGCCGTCGGTGAGGCGCCCGTCGTCCAGCACCTGGAGCAGGGTGTCGAACACCTCCAGGTGGGCCTTCTCCACCTCGTCCAGCAGCACCACCGTGTACGGGCGGCGCCGCACGGCCTCGGTGAGCTGGCCGCCCTCCTCGTAGCCCACGTACCCGGGGGGCGCTCCCACCAGGCGCGACACCGAGTGCTTCTCCGAGTACTCGCTCATGTCGATGCGCACGATCGCGCGCTCGTCGTCGAACAGGAACTCGGCCAGCGCCTTGGCCAGCTCCGTCTTGCCCACGCCGGTCGGACCGAGGAACAGGAACGACCCCGTGGGGCGGTCCGGGTCGGAGATCCCCGCCCGGGCACGGCGCACCGCGTCGGACACCGCCTGGACGGCGTCCCGCTGCCCGATCAGCCGCTGCCCCAGCTCGTCCTCCATACGCAGCAGCTTGGAGGTCTCGCCCTCCATGAGCCGACCCACGGGGATACCGGTCCAGGAGGAGACGACGTCGGCGATCTCGTCGGCGCCCACCTCGTCCTTGACCATGGTGTCCCCGGCGTTGGCCTCGGCGTTCTCCTCGGCCTTGGACGCCTCCTCGACCTGCTTCTCCAGCTGCGGGATGTCCCCGTACATCAGCCGGGAGGCCTCCTCGAAGCGGCCCTCGCGCTCGGCCAGCTCCGCCTTCGTGCGCATCTCGTCCAGCTGGCCCTTGAGGTCACCGACCCGGTTCAGCCCGGCCTTCTCCTGCTCCCAGCGGGCCACCAGGCCGGTGAGCTGCTCCTGGCGGTCCGCGAGGTCGGCGCGCAGCCGCTCCAGCCGCTGTTGGCTCGCGGGGTCGGACTCCTTGTCGAGCGCCATCTCCTCCATCTTGAGGCGGTCCACCGTGCGGCGCAGTTCGTCGATCTCCACCGGGCTGGAGTCGATCTCCATGCGCAGCCGGGACGCCGCCTCGTCGATGAGGTCGATCGCCTTGTCCGGCAGGAACCGCGCCGTGATGTAGCGGTCGGAGAGCGTCGCGGCGGCCACCAGGGCGGAGTCCGAGATCTGCACCTTGTGGTGCGCCTCGTAGCGCCCCTTGAGGCCGCGCAGGATCGCGATGGTGTCCGCGGCCGACGGCTCGCCCACCATGACCTGCTGGAAGCGGCGCTCCAGCGCGGGGTCCTTCTCGATCTTCTCCCGGTACTCGTCCAGGGTGGTCGCGCCCACCATGCGCAGCTCGCCCCGGGCCAGCATGGGCTTGAGCATGTTGCCCGCGTCCATGGCGCCCTCGGCCGCGCCCGCGCCCACCATGGTGTGGAGTTCGTCGATGAACGTGATGACCTGCCCCTCGGACTCCTTGATCTCCGAGAGCACCGCCTTGAGCCGTTCCTCGAACTCGCCCCGGTACTTGGCGCCCGCCACCATCGCGGACAGGTCGAGGCTGATCAGGCGCTTGCCGAGCAGCGACTGCGGCACGTCTCCGGCCACGATGCGCTGCGCCAGACCCTCGACCACCGCGGTCTTGCCCACGCCGGGCTCACCAATGAGCACGGGGTTGTTCTTGGTGCGGCGGCTCAGGACCTGGATGACCCGGCGGATCTCGCCGTCCCGGCCGATGACCGGGTCCACCTTGCCCTCGCGGGCGCGCTCGGTGAGGTCCACACCGAACTTCTCCAGCGACTGGAAGGTGTCCTCCGGGTTCTCCGAGGTGACCTTCCCGGTGCCGCGCACCCGCTCGAAGGCCTCCAACAGCGTGTCCGGGGCGGCACCGGCCTCGTTGAGCAGGCGGGCGGCCTCGCCGCCGTCGGTGGCCAGCCCGACCAGCAGGTGCTCGGTGGAGACGTACTCGTCCTCCATCTGCTGCGCGCGCTGGGCGGCGGTGTTGATGGAGACGATGAGCTGGCGCGAGGAGGACGGTGAGCTGACCGTCGAACCGGCCGCCTTGGGCAGGGCGCCGATGGCGGACTCGACCTTGTCCTTGAGCTGGTCGGGGCTGGCGCCGACCTCCTTGAGCAGCGGTCGGGTGATGCCCTCGGCCTGGTCGAGCAGGGCGTTCAGCAGGTGCAGCGGTTCGGTCTGCGGGCTGCCGTCGGCGGTGGCCTCACGGATCGCGGCGGCCAGGGCCTCCTGGCTCTTCCGCGTGAGCTTGTAGTTCATGTCCGGTTACCCCTTCCACAGAATCTGTTACTCAGAGTGATCATGTGGGGCCGTCTGAGACCGTTCCCCGAACGGTGGCCCCCGGGTCCGTCAGCCCTGGCCCGGACCGCTCCGGCCGGTGTCGTCCCGACCGGCCTGACCGCTCTGGCCGCCCGGCCCTCCGGAGCCCTGGCCGCCCGTCGGGCCGCCCTGGCCCTGGCCGCCGGGGCCGCTCTGGCCACTCGGCCCCTGACCACCGGGGCCGCCCTGGCGGCCCTGGTCGGGGTCCTCGGGCTCGGCGGTGTTGAAGATCGTGACGCGGGTGCGACGCACCAGCTCCCCGCGCACCGGCCCGCCCTCGGGACGGGCCGGACGGCCCCGCCGGGACACCGCCCGGCGGGCCGCCTCAAGCTCGTTGGCCAGGTGGAACGCCTGCTCACGCAGCTGCTCCACCTCGTGCTGCAACTCCAGGATCCGCTTGATCCCGGCGAGGTTGATGCCCTCCTCCTGCGACAGGCGCTGTACCTCGCGCAGCGTCCGAACGTCGCGCATGGAGTACCGGCGGCCCCGGCCGGACGTGCGGCCCGGAGAGACGATCCCGAGCCGGTCGTACTGCCGCAGCGTCTGCGGATGCATCCCGGCCAGCTCAGCGGCCACCGAGATCACGTAGACCGGTGCGTCGGCGCCGAAGGCAGGATCGTTCACGTTGTTCACGCGCCCTTCGCCCGCGCTTCGAGCCCGTCGCGCGGGTCGTAGTCGGAGGTCGCCGCGCGGAACTTCTCCAGGGCCTCGCGGGCCTCGCCGTTGAGTGTCCTGGGCACGTCCACCTCGAAGGTGACCAGCATGTTCCCCGTGGTGCCGTCCTTGCGGGTGGCGCCCTTGCCGCGGACCCGCAGCGTGTGCCCGTTCCGGGTGCCCGGCGGCACCTTCACGGTCACCGGGAAACCGCTGAGGGTGGGGACCCGCACCTCGGCGCCCAGGGCTGCCTCGGGGAAGGTCACCGGGACCGTGATGGTGACGTTGTCGCCGCTCCTGCCGAACACCGGGTGTCCCTTCACGTGGACGACGACGTAGAGGTCACCGTTGGGGCCGCCGTGCTCGCCGGGGGCGCCCTTGCCCTTGAGGCGGATGCGCTGGCCGTCGCTGACACCGGCCGGAATGCGGGTCTGGATGGTGCGGGTGCTCTTGCCGCGCCCGCTGCCGGTGCAGGTGGGGCAGGGGTCGTCGACCACGAGGCCGCGTCCCTTGCACTCGCTGCACGGCTCGGACAGCGAGAAGCCGCCCAGGTTGGTGCTGTCGTGCCCGGTGCCGCTGCACTTGGGACACATGCGCGGGGCCGTGCCGGCGCGCGCTCCCGTGCCCTTGCACGTGGGGCACGGGGCCTCGCTGCTCAGCTGGAACGAACGGGTCACCCCGTCCGCGGCCTCGCGGAAGCTCAGTGTGGTCTCGGTCTCGATGTCGGACCCGCGCCTGCTGCGGGTGGCGGTGCCACCCCGCCCGCGGTTGCCGAACAGTCCGCCGAAGAGGTCGCTCAGGCGTTCCCCGCCCGCGGCCCCGCCGCCGGTGCTCTGACCGAAGATGTCGCTCATGTCGAACCCGCCGGGCCCGGCGCCGCCGGGCCGGTACGACCCGCCGAACATGGAGCGCGCCTCGTCGTACTCCTTACGGCGCTTCTCGTCCGAGAGGACGTTGTACGCCTCGGAGATCTCCTTGAAGCGGTCCTCGGCCTGGGGGTCGTCGGTGTTCGCGTCCGGGTGGTTCTCCCGGGCCAGCTTGCGGTAGGACGACTTGATCTCGTCCTTGGAGGCCGTCTTTGAGACTCCCAGGACCTTGTAGTAGTCCTTCTCCAGGTAGTCCTTGGTGCTCATCGACTGGTGCCTTCTCCCGCTGGTGCCGGTTGCGTCCGATGTTTCCACGTGGCCCCGTACCGCTGGGGTGCCGGGGGCGACCCGGAGCCGTGACCGACGTTCTCACGTCGGCCACGGCCGGGTCATGTCCGCCCCGGGCCTTCCGCTGTCGCTTCGGCCCGGATCGGGTTACTGCTTGTCCTCGCCGCTCTCGGCGGTGGAGTCGTCGGCGTCCGAGGACGTGTCGGCGGACTCGTCGTCCCCCGCGCCCTCCAACGGCTCACCGACCACCACGCGGGCGGGGCGCAGAACCCGCTCACCCATGCGGTACCCAGGCTGGAACACCTCGATCACCGTCTGGACGGAGATGTTCGGAACCGGAACCAGGGTGAGCGCCTCGTGGACGTTCGGGTCGAACTCGTCGCCCTGCTCCGCGTAGCGCTCCAGGCCCAGCTTGGTGGCCGTGGCCTCCAGGGCCTCACCCACCGCCTTGAACCCGCCGTTGAGCTCGTCGTGCTCACGGGCCCGGCCGATGTCGTCCAGGATCGGCAGGAGTTCACCGACGACCTGGGCGGTGGCCACCTCGCGGACGGCCACGCGGTCGCGCTCGACACGCTTGCGGTAGTTGGCGTACTCCGCCTGCACCCGCTTGATGTCGTTGGTGAGCTCGATGACCCGCTCGTCCGCGTTGATCGCCTCGGTCACCACGGACTCCGGGGTGTCCGGAACCTCGGGGACGTCCTCGATCTCGGCCTCGACGACCTCGGGCTCCTCCTCGGCGGCCGTGGCCTCCTCGGCGGACTCGCCCTCGGGCGTGCGGACCTCACCGGTCTCGGGGTCGATCCTGCGGTTGTCGCGGATCACCGGACCCTGGTCCTCGTCACCCGTCTCCGGGTTGTTCTTGTCCGACGGCGCCATGTCCGACGCTCCCTCCTTCCTCAGCCGTCTCCGGCCGTCGCGGGTCAGGAACCCTGGTTGCCCTTGCCGTTGCCGTTGTCCTCGTCGACGATCTCGGCGTCGACCACGTCGGCGTCCTCGGTGGAGGAGTCGGCGTTCTCGGAACCGGGCTGGGCGGCGTCCTCACCCTGCTGGCCCTGGCTGTAGATCGCGGAACCGATCTTCTGGCTGGCCAGCGCGACCTTCTCGCTCGCGGAGCGGATGGCCTCGGTGTCGGTGCCCTCCAGAGCGGTCTTCAGCTCGGCGACGGCGGTCTCGGTCTCGGAGCGGACGTCCGCCGGGATCTTGTCCTCGTTGTCCTTGATGACCTTCTCGGTCTGGTAGACGAGGGACTCGGCGTTGTTGCGGACCTCGGCCTCCTCGCGGCGCTTGCGGTCCTCCTCGGCGTACTGCTCGGCGTCACGGACCATCTGGTCGATGTCGTCCTTGGACATGGCCGAACCACCGGAGATGGTGACGGACTGCTCCTTGCCGGTGCCCAGGTCCTTCGCGGTGACGCTGACGATGCCGTTGGCGTCGATGTCGAAGGCGACCTCGATCTGCGGGACGCCGCGCGGCGCCGGGGGCAGACCGGTCAGGTCGAAGACGCCCAGCTTCTTGTTGTACTGGGCGATGTCACGCTCGCCCTGGTACACCTGGATCTGCACGGACGGCTGGTTGTCGTCGGCCGTCGTGAAGATCTCGGAGCGCTTGGTCGGGATGGTCGTGTTGCGCTCGATGAGCTTGGTGAACACGCCGCCCTTGGTCTCGATGCCCAGGGAGAGCGGGGTGACGTCCAGCAGCAGGACGTCCTTGACCTCGCCCTTGAGCACACCGGCCTGGAGCGCGGCGCCGATGGCCACGACCTCGTCCGGGTTGACGCCCTTGTTGGGGTCCTGGCCGCCGGTCATCTCCTTGACCAGCTCCGCGATGGCGGGCATACGGGTCGAGCCACCGACCAGAACGACGTGGTGGATCTGGTCCAGGCTGATCCCGGCGTCCTTGATGACCTGCTGGAACGGGGTCTTGGTCCGCTCGACCAGGTCGGAGGTCAGCCGCTGGAACTCGGCGCGGGTGAGCTTCTCGTCCAGGTGCAGCGGGCCCTCGGCCGAGGCCGTGATGTAGGGCAGGTTGATCTGCGTCTCGCTGGAGCTGGAGAGCTCGATCTTCGCCTTCTCGGCGGCCTCGCGCAGGCGCTGGAGCGCCATCTTGTCCTTGGCCAGGTCGACGCCGTTGGAGTTCTTGAACTTCTCCACCAGCCAGTCGACGATCGCCTGGTCCCAGTCGTCGCCGCCGAGGTGGTTGTCGCCGTTGGTCGCCTTGACCTCCACGACGCCGTCACCGACCTCCAGGAGGGAGACGTCGAAGGTGCCGCCACCGAGGTCGTAGACGAGGATCGTCGCCTCGTCCTCCTTCTCCAGGTGGTAGGCGAGCGCGGCCGAGGTCGGCTCGTTGATGATGCGCAGGACGTTCAGGCCCGCGATCGTGCCGGCCTCCTTGGTGGCCTGGCGCTGCGAGTCGCTGAAGTACGCCGGGACGGTGATGACCGCGTCGGTCACGTCCTCGCCCAGGTAGGCCTCGGCGTCGCGCTTGAGCTTCTGGAGGATGAAGGCGCTGATCTGCTGCGGGTTGAACGTCTTGTCGTCGATCTGCACCGACCAGTCGGTGCCGATGTGACGCTTCACCGAGCGGATGGTCCGGTCGACGTTGGTGACGGCCTGACGCTTGGCCACCTCGCCGACGAGCACCTCACCGTTCTTGGCGAAGGCCACGACCGAAGGGGTGGTGCGGGAGCCCTCGGCGTTGGTGATGACCGTCGGCTCGCCACCCTCAAGGACCGCGACACACGAGTTCGTCGTACCGAGGTCGATTCCGACCGCACGTGCCATGGTTGTTTCCTCCGTCAAAGTTGAGTCGTTCAGGCGTAAGTTTGCTTCGTCGGGTTGGGGCTGTCAAGTCAGTTGAGTCGACCCCACTCAAGTTACTTCCTACGACCTGACAACGGGTGGCCTCGCGGGGATGTTCCCGACCTGGGGTGATTTCACGAGGGGAGTGGGTGAACCCCGGGACAACTCGGGGACATCCTTGACCTGGAAACCAGGGGCGCCGGGGGTGTCTCGGGGTCGCCCTCCGGGGTGTGTCGCGCGGTCGGGTGTCGCGACACGGCCGCGGTCCGGTCCGGGGCCGGGTGGCCCGCGCCGTGCCCCCGGTCCGCTTTGATAGGAGTGCGCGGTGTGTTCGGGGAGGCTCGGGCGCACCCGCGTGAGGGAGGTCGCGTCGCGACTGGCTACGGTGGCACCCGCCGCCGCGTGGTTGGGCTCCGGGCCGGTGGCCGCCGTGCTATTACTCGCTAGTAACATCAATAGGACCACCGGTGTGTGGCGCACCGGGTGACAGAAGCAGGATGGGAGGCCACGGACGATGCATCCTCTGTACTTGACGCTGGGCATCATCACCTCGGTCTTCGCCGTGGCCGCGCTTGCCACGTTCGCTCTGGGCAGTTACCAGATCTGGCGAACCGTGAGTGTGGGCCGAGCGGTGGAGCCGGAGCGCACGGAGTCGCTGGGCAAGCGGCTCACGATGACGCTCATCGAGATCCTCGGACACACGAGGATGCTCAAGCGGCCGTGGGTCGGTGTGGCCCACTGGTTCGTGATGGTCTCGTTCCCGCTGCTGTTCTTCACGGTCGTCGAGGCCCAGGGCGAGGTCTTCGACCCGCACTTCAAGCTGCCGGTCATCTACGACTGGACGGTCTTCGGCCTGGCGATCGAGTTCATCGCCGCGACCAGCCTCGCGGGCATCGTGGGTCTGACGATCTACCGTCTGCTGAACGGCCCCCACCGCAAGGGACGGGACTCCCGCTTCTACAACTCCAAGACGTGGACCGCGTACTACGTCGAGGCCTATCTGTGGGGCCTGCTGATCTCGATCTTCGTGATCCGCGGCCTCAAGGTCGCCATCGGTGACTTCCCCTTCCCGGCCTGGGCCACCCCGATCTCCCACGCCGTCGGCACGATCCTGCCGAGCGACGCGGCCGTGGCCGAGCCCGCCATCGCTCTGGTCGCCGCGTTCAAGCTGATCATCAGCTACCTGTTCTTCGTGGTCCTGTTCTTCAACCTCACCATGGGTATCGGCTGGCACCGCTTCGTCGCGCCGTTCAACATCTTCTTCAAGCGCAACGCGGACGGCACCCCGACCCTCGGTGCCGCCAAGCAGATGATGGACGCCTCCGGAAAGAAGCCCCTCGACTTCGAGGAGGCCGACCCGGACGAGGACCCGTTCGGCGCGGGCAAGCTGGAGGACTTCACCTGGAAGGGCCTCCTCGACTTCACCAGCTGCACCGAGTGCGGCCGCTGCCAGTCCCAGTGCCCCGCCTGGAACACCGGCAAGCCCCTCTCCCCGAAGAAGGTCATCCTCGACCTCCAGAAGCACACCTACGAGAAGGCCCCGTACCTCCTCAAGGGCATCACCGAGGAGACCCTCGCGGAGGCTCCCGACGAGAGCCACGCGGGCGTCGACGTCCTCGCCCTCCTCAACAAGCCGCTGGTCGGCACCGAGGAGGAGGGTGGCGTCATCCACCCCGACGAGCTGTGGTCCTGCACCAACTGCGGTGCGTGCGTGGAGCAGTGCCCGGTCGACATCGAGCACATCGACCACATCCTGGACATGCGCCGCTACCAGGTCATGGTCGAGTCCAACTTCCCGTCCGAGGCCAACACCCTGCTCAAGAACCTTGAGAACAAGGGCAACCCCTGGGGTATGGCCGAGGACCGGCGCATGGACTGGATCGAGGAGCTCGCCTCCCAGGAGAACCCGGTCGAGGTCCCGGTCGTCGAGGACAAGCTCCCCGAGGGCACGGAGTACCTGTTCTGGGTCGGCTGCGCCGGTGCCCTGGAGGACCGCGCGAAGAAGACCACGAAGGCCATCGCGGAGCTGCTGGACATCGCGGGCGTGAAGTTCGCCGTCCTGGGCGGCATGGAGGCCTGCACCGGTGACCCGGCGCGCCGCCTCGGCATGGAGTACGTCTTCCAGATGCTGGCCCAGCAGAACGTGGAGACGCTCAACGAGGCCGGGGTCACGAAGATCGTGGCCAGCTGCCCGCACTGCTTCAACACGCTGGCCAAGGAGTACCCGCAGCTCGGTGGGACCTACGAGGTCATCCACCACAGCCAGCTGCTGGCCAAGCTGGTCGAGGAGGGGCAGCTCACCCCGGTGAACTCGATCGACGAGAACATCACCTACCACGACCCGTGCTTCCTGGGCCGCCACAACAAGGTGTACACGCCCCCGCGCGACATCATGGCGCAGGTGCCCGGCGTCAAGACGCAGGAGATGCACCGCCACAAGGAGCGCGGCTTCTGCTGCGGCGCCGGCGGCGCCCGCATGTGGATGGAGGAGCGGATCGGCAAGCGCATCAACACCGAGCGTGTCGACGAGGCGCTGACCACCAACCCGGACACCGTCTCCACCGCGTGCCCGTTCTGCCAGGTCATGCTCGGTGACGCGATCAACGAGAAGAAGTCGGCGGGCGAGGCCAAGGAGTCGCTGGAGGTCGTCGACGTCTCCCAGCTGCTGCTCCGTTCGGTCAAGGGTGACAACCCGGCCGCGGGCGGCGAGGAGAAGGAGACCGCCGACGCCTAGCGTCCTTCCCGCGCCGGGGTGAGTCCCGGCGGGGTCGCGATCCGCGTTCGAGGGGGCGGGGTGCCACGAGCACCCCGCCCCCTCTCGCGCGTCCGGGGGGCGGACCCTTGGCGATACGACCGTACCGATACGCGGGCTCCAAGGCGGCGGTCATGTGCCAGAATGACGGTGTGCCGAAGGTCGTAGACAGGGAAACCCGACGGGGCCGGGTCGCTGAGGCGATCCACCGCATCGCCGCCCGGGAGGGGCTTGAGGGCGTCAGCGTCCGGGTGGTCGCCGCCGAGGCGGGGCTGTCCGCCGGGGCGGTGCAGCGGGAGTTCGCCACCAAGGACGAACTGCTGCACTTCGCGCTGCGCGCCTCCGTCGATGAGGTGACCGCCCGCTTCGGCCGGTTCCGGGTCGGGCCGGAGAGGCTCACCGTCGCTGAGGGCCTGCGGCTGGTGCTCCTGGACCTGTTGCCCACCGACGGGCGGCGCTGGGCCCAGACACGGATCTGGGCCGCCTACTACGCCCGCGCGGCGGTGGACCCGGTGTTCGCCGGAGTGCTGGCCGAGCTGGACGCCCAGGCCAGGGCGAACCTGCGCGCCGTCCTGGAGTACGCCCGGGACCAGGGGGAACTCGCCTCCGGGCAGGATCCGGAGGCTGCGGCGGAGCTGCTGATGGTGCTCGTGGACGGCCTGTGGCTCACCTGTGCCCGCCTGCCGGAGGGCGCCGACCTGGCCCCTCAGCGCGCGGCGGTCGAGTCGGCGGTCCGCCTGGTCACCGGCTGAGCCGGGACGACCTTCCGGGACTGCGGCGGAGCCCGGAGGCCAACTGTTCGCGTCTCGAACGGGCCGGGACCGAAACGGTCTGTGCACGATTGGTGTCCTTGGTCCCGGAAGGCGGTTCGGAGGGGGATCGTTCCTTCGGGGGTGGCCCTGACCAGTGTCTTTCTCCGGGTGAAGGAATTCCGTGGAGATGTCGGCACGCCATTTCCCCGACCGGGGATCGGCCCCGTGGATCGCATTTCCCTGGGGTGGCGAGCATGCCTGTCCTGCCTGATCAGCGGGGGCGCTGGGCGTAGGGCCGCCGATGTCATTCGCACCGGCGTTCGGTCTGCGCCCAACGCGGAGATGGCACCCCCGGGACGATGTTTCCCAAGAAGAAGGCAACCAATACTCGGGAGTTCGGAATCCCGGCGCCGGGAATTGCCACATTCCACGGACGCGCCCGATCGGAGTCGTGTAGAACGTTGGTGACCGCCGGGGGGCCGCGCCCGACATCGTGTCGACGGGCGCGGCCCCGGCCGGTGGCGTCGGCCGCGTCCGTAGGTGAGTTGTCGAAGGGGCACGTACGGGCACGGCCGTGTTCCCGTGGCCCGGCGGAGGGGGCCGGACCAAGGGGACGGAACGCGGACGGGGCCCCGGGATGACATTTGTCAGCGACGGGGGCGGATGAAGTGTCATCAGTGACGGGTGACAGCGACGTCTGTCAGCCGGGGCCCGGTTCGCGGGACTCTGGGGCCATGACGACGACAGAGCACACCGGACCGGCCGCCGCCACCCAGGACCCCACGTCGACCACGGGTCCCTCCGTGGTCGTCAGCGACCTCCACCAGCGCTACGGCGACTTCGAGGCGGTCAGGGGGGTCTCCTTCGAGATCCGCCCCGGTGAGCTCTTCGCCCTGCTCGGCACCAACGGCGCGGGGAAGACCACCACCATCGAGACGCTGGAGGGCTTCCGCCGACCCAGCTCCGGAACGGTCCGCGTCTTCGGGCAGGACCCCTTCGGCCAGCCCGCCGGGGTGCGGGAGCGGGTCAACGCCGTCCTCCAGGGCAGCGGGCTCATGGAGGACCTGAGCGTCGACGAGAGCCTCAGGCTCACCAGCGACCTCGCCGCCTCGCCCCGGGACGTCGAGGAGATCCTCCAGCTGATCGACCTCACCGACAAGCGCGCACTCCGCGTCCGCCAGCTCTCCGGCGGGCAGAAGCGCCGCCTGGACCTGGGCTCGGCGCTGCTCACCCGGCCCGAGGTCCTCTACCTCGACGAACCCACGACCGGCATGGACCCCGAGGCGCGGCACGAGACCTGGCGGATCATCAACGACCTCAAGGAGAGCGGGGTGGCGGTCCTGCTCACCACGCACTACCTGGAGGAGGCGGAGCGCCTCGCGGACCGGCTCGCCATCATGCACCGGGGCGAGATCCGGGTGGAGGGCACCCTGTCCGGGGTGCTCGCGGGCTGGGGCGACCGGGTCAGCTTCCTGCTCCCCGGCGACGTGCGCACCTCCGACCTGCCCGACGTGGCCGGAGCCTCGATCGAGGTGGAGACCCGGGACCAGGAGCTGTGGGCCACCTACACGGTCACGGGCGGGGACGTGGCCGAGCGCGCCCACCGCGCCGTCGCCGCGCTGGTCGCGTGGTCCGCCGAACAGGGGGTCGTCCTCCAGCACCTCCAGGTGCGCGGCGCCTCCCTGGAAGACGTCTTCCTCCAGGTCGCGGACGGCGCCGCCGACCTCCTCACCTGAGGAAGCAGGCCGGGCACGCCGCCCGACCCGGACGGCACCCGCCCTCGCGAACCCACCCCGTCACCGGGACCACGCGCCGCAGCGCGACCCCGGCACCAGAACCAGGAGAGACTCCATGAGCACGACCACCACCCGGCCCCCGGCCCGTGCGGCCGAACGGACCGCGCCCGGCACCCTGAAGCGGACCCTGCGCCTGGCCCGCACCGAGTTCACCCTCTTCGTGCGGTACAAGACCGCGCTGATGTACCTGGTGCTGCCGCTGGTCCTCTTCGCGCCGATGCTGTCGACGCCCAGCGCGCCGGCCTTCGGGGGCTTCACCACCCACGAACTGGCGCTGGCGTCGGCCGTCATCGGTATCGGTCTGATGCTGGGGATCGGGCACCCCTCGAACGTTTTCGCCGCGCGCCGTGAGTCGCTGGTCCTCAAGCGGCTCCGGGTGAGCGGGATCCCGCAGACGGCGATCTTCGGCGGCGTGACGGTGGTCGTCGTCCTGTTCTCCCTGGCGATGACCGCCCTGGTCCTCGGCGCGGTCGCCGCCTTCGGGGGCAACCTGCCCGCCGACCCCGTGATGCTGGTGGTCGCGGTGCTGCTGAGCTCCGTCGCGATGACCCTCGTGGGCTTGCTGATCACGCCGCTGGTGCGCAGCGCTGAGTCGGCGCAGATGTTCTCGGTGGTCCCCATGATGGGGCTCCTGATCACCGGTGGGGTGTTCCTTCCACTCGAACTGATGCCCGAGCCCGTCCGCATGGTCGCGCAGGTCCTTCCGGTCGCCCCGGCCGCCGAGATGGCGCAGGCCGCCTTCACCGGCTACGACGTGTTCGGCGGGTACGAGGCCGCGGAGGCGGTGGGCGCCGCCGCCCTGTGGGGCAGCGCTCTGCCGTCGATCGGCGTGATGCTGGCCTGGATCGTGGTGCTGTCGCTGCTGGTCCGCCGCTACTTCAAGTGGGACCCGCGCCAGCCCTAGGTCGTGTTTTTTGGATCATTCCGCGCTCGCGTCCACCAGGCTGCCTCTCGCTGCGCCGATGAAGCTCGGACAGCCAAACCCGGGCTGACCTTCGCTCCACGGCTTGCGAGAGATTGCCTGGACGGCCGCTCGCATCGATGGCGGCTCCGCCGTCACCGGCGAAAGCATCCAAAAAACACTCCCTAGGGCTGGCACCGGAGGGGCGGAGCCGGGCGGCCGGGACGGGGCCTCCCGGCTCCGCCGTGCCGGGAGCCGACGGAGGATCCGGCCTGTGGACAACGGCTCCGGGGGGTCGCTCCGGCCTTACGTTGGAAGCAGGTACGGGGGACGCGGGGAGGCGGACGTGGTGGAGCGGAGCGGGCGCGTGGCGCCCGTGGCGGTGCCGGGATCCGGGGCCGCCACGGCGGCCACGGGCCGTGGCGCGGAGGCGCACGGACCACCGGGGATGAGCGCGGGGTTCGCCCGGAGGATCCGCCGGGCCCGGCTGTACTGCCTGTTCAGCATGGCCGCGTTCCCCTTCCTGGTTCCCTTCTGGGCTGGGACCGGACTCCTGGTGGACCTCGTCTACGCCCAGGACATGCTCGGAGGCCAGCCCACGTACGTCCTGGTGCTCGCCGTGGCCCGGACCGTCGTCCTGTTCGTCGCCTCCGTGCTGTGCGCGCTGGCGATGTTCCGGATGATCCGGGACCGGTTGGACGGCAGACACCGGCCGGACCGGAACCTGTTCCGGAACACCGTCGCCCTGCTCGCGGTCCTGTGCCTCTTCCTCTGGCACACCACGAGCGTTCTCGCCGTCTGCGCCTCGGCCGGGGTGCTGTTCGCCTTCCTGACCTCGCGGAGGGGGCTGCTGCGCCTCTCGGCCGGGGCCGTCGTGGTGGTGGCGGTGAGCGCGCTGATCAGCCCGATCAGGATGCCGCTGCTGCCGGGCCCGGACGACCCGCCGGGGTTCCCGGGGTTCTCCTCCAGTCTCGTGGGCCACAGCCTGTTCATGCTCGTCTGGGCGGGCTTCCTGTGGCTCGGCTGCCTCTACACGGTCTGGCTGTGGGACGGCATCCGGCAGGTGACCGAGGGCCAGCAGGCCCGCGCGCGGCTGGCGGTGGACGGTGAGCGGCTCCGCTTCACCAACGAGATCCGGGAGCTGCTCCGGCACCGGCTCGACGCCCTGCGCATCGGAGCCGGGCACGCGGGGAGGAACGTCCGGAGCGACCCGGAGACGGCGAAGCGGGAGATCGGCCAGGTCCACGAGCTGGCACGGGCCACGCTGAGACAGGTGCGCTCGGTGGTCCGCGGGTACCGGGACATCGATCTGGACGCGGAGGTGGGCTCGGTCCGCGCGGTCCTGGAGGCCAACGGGACCACCACGACGGTCTCCGGGCTGGCCGACCCGCACCTTCCGGCGGACACGTCGGCCCTGGCCGCGTGGGTGGTGCGGGAGGGCGGGACCAACGTCCTGCGGCACAGCCGCGCCCAGCGTTGCCGGATCGTCTTCACGGTGGTGCCCGGGGCGGGCCACGGGGAGCTGGTCGTGGAACTGGCCAACGACCGGGCACGGGAGGCCGTCCCGGACGGGGTGGGGTCCGACAGCGGGCTGGCCGGGCTCGCCGAGCGGATCGCCGGGGTCGGCGGAACGTTGACCGCGTCCCGGACGGACGACGGCGGTTTCCTCCTCCGGGCGGCTCTGCCCCTGACGGAGCCGGTCCCCGAGTCGACCGGAAGCGGCCGGAACGGGACGGGCCCGCCCCAGCCTGCGGTCGCCGCCGGGCCGGTGCCGGTGCCGGTCGTCCCCGAGGACTCCGGAACGGACGGGCCGCCGTCCCCCGAGGACGACCCGGACCTGCTCAGCGACGTGGCCAACGACCGGCGGGTACGCCTCTCCCGACGCATCATCATGGGCCTGATCGGGTTCAACAGCCTGCTGATCGTGGGGCTGGCCCTCGTGGACCTGCCCCTGAGCTCCGAGTACGGTCTGCCGCTCTGGACCTCCGTGGTCGGCGCGCTCCTCGCGGTGGTGGTCGCCTGCCTGCTCCTCCGGCTGCTCCAGGAGCGGATCGACGGCAACCGGCGGCCCAGCCCGAGGCTGTGGTGGACCTCCGTGGCCCTGCTCCTGCTGAGCGCGGTCTTCCTGAACAACCCGCCCATCGTGCTGATCATGATCGGTGCCTGGTGGGGCACCGGGATCTTCTTCACCACCCGCTGGCCCGGGGCACTGGTCAGCGCCCTGCTGCTGCTCTCCCCCCTCCCGCTGATCCCGACCTTCGGCCCCTTCTTCGAACCGAACGGAATCAACCCCCTCGTCTACGGACTGCTCTGGTACGGCGCGGTGCTCGTGGCCTTCACCTTCGCCTTCAGCACCTTCGGCACCATCTGGCTGTGGGACATCAGCCGTGAGGCGGTGGCCGGGCAGCGGGCCAGCGCCCAGCTGGCGGTCACCCAGGAGCGGCTCCGCTTCGCGCGGGACATGCACGACCTGCTGGGGCACAGCCTCTCCGCGCTGGCCGTCAAGGCCCAGCTGGCCGGACGGCTCGTGGACCGCGCCCCGGACCGCGCCGTCACCGAGATGGCCGAGGTCCAGGGGCTGGCCGGTCAGGCGCTCCAGCAGATGCGGTCCGCGGTGAGCGGTGACCGGGAGGTCGATCTGGAGGGTGAGGTCGCGGCGGTCGGCGCGGTCCTGGAGTCGGGCGGTACCCGGACCGTCGTCACCGGTCTCGAAGGACTGGAGCTCCCGCCGAAGGCCGCCGGGCTGGCCGCCTGGGTGGTCCGCGAGGGCGGCACGAACGTGATGCGGCACAGCGACGCGGAGGAGTGCCAGATCAGCTTCCGGCTCACCCGGGACGGAGCGAACGTGTCGAGGGGCCTGGTGGTGGAGGTGCACAACGACACAGCGAAGGACGAGGCAGTCGGGGGAAGCGACGGCAACGGACTGGCGGGGCTCTCCGAGCGGGTCGCCCTGGCTGGCGGGAGCCTGTCCAGGGCCAGGACCAGGGACGGCGGCTTCCTGCTCCGCGCCGTGATCCCGTTCTGACCGCCGCCCCTGTTCCGCGGCGCCCTGGACCGGGGCGCCGCGGAACGTCCGGGGAGCCGTGGGGTCAGACGGTGCCCAGGGTGTCGAAGGCGGCGTCGATCCCGGCCGTGGCCTCCTCGCCGCCGCTGGTGTTGAGGCCGAGCATGAACGCGCCCCGGTCGTCGGTCACCTGGATCACCAGGAACCGCCCGTAGCCGTTCCCGTCGGAGGCGTCGCCCAGGGTGGCACCGAAGGCGGGGCGCTCGCCCAGGGTGGTCTCCTCGGAGCGTTCGATCCGCAGGTCCGCGCCCCCGGCGACCAGTTCCCCGGCCATCTCCGTGGCCAGGGACAACCCGGTGGCCGCGATGGGCTCCAGGGGGCCGAGCTCCTCGGTGCCGGTGACGATCATGGCGTCCGGATCGTCCTCGGAGCCGAACACGGTGTACGAGGAGTACTCCGCCGGAACCTGGTCGTCTCCGAGCCGGGCCCACCCCTCACCGGGCAGGACGTAGGCCAGCCCCGACCTGGAGTCCGTGACGGTTCCCTCGTCGCCGGGCGGGGGACCCGACCCCGTGGTCGGTTCCGTCTCCTCCGCCGTGTCGTCCGAGGCGGCGTCGTCCTGGGTCCCCGTGCCGCTTCCGTTGGACAGGAACCAACCGATGCCTCCGGCCGTGACCAGGAGGAACAGGAAGGTCACCACGAGCGCGACGGTGAGGGTGACACGGCGCGCGTTGTCGGGTTCGCCCACGACGCGGCGAGGATGGCGGTCCGCTGGGGCGCGTGGGTCCGAGCGCTCGTCCTCGCGCTCCGGCCTGTCGGGTCCTGCGTGCATCTCGGCTCCTGAGGGCTGCTGGCCGTTCTGTGGGCTGAGGGGCCCACTAGGGGAGTACCCAGTACGAGTCGACGCGGAGCGGGACGAACGTGGCCGGATCAGGCCGATTCCGGACGGTTCGGTTTCCGAAACGGAGGCGGGTGGTTCCGTGGGGGCGGGTGTGACTTCAGAGGTGCCAGGCGCGCCAGGGCACGAAGTGCGGCAGGACCACGTCACACAGCGGATGCGACGCCGAGGCGCCGTTCGGGACCTCGCCGTGGACGGGGAGGACGAAGGTGGGCGGGCGGTGGCCGTCACGGGCCGGGGGCACCGATCCCGCATACCTGGTTTCGGACGGCGTCTCCGGGGCGGACCCGCCGCGCGGCCGCTTCGTCCTGCTGGGAGCGGGGATCCTGGAGGCGTGGGCTCCGTGCCGGGACCCTCCGTCCGGCGCGGCGGTTTCGGACGCCGAGACCGGGGGGTTCTCGCCGTCGGCGGTCTCTCCGACGCCGTTGCCTCCGGAGGGGGCCACGGCCTCGCTGGCCAGGGGAGTCCTGGTCAGGCCCAGCGCGCGGTCGATCTCGGCGGGACTGAGCTGGCGGTCGGTGTCGGCCACCGCGATGAGGACCTCCGCGTACAGCTCGATCTCGTCCAACGCGACGTGGTCGTGGAGCCGGTCGTCCACACCCAGGCCGTTCACCACCACTCACCTCCCGGGGGCACCCGTTGTCGCAGGACAGGACGGCCGCCCCGCGCGTCGGGGCGATGCGGGCGCGGCGCGACGGAACCGATCCCACAAGGAGAGAGGACTTCCAGGTTAGGGCCGTCGGGCCCCGGAGCGCATGACTCTTGTGGGCCAGTGACGGGATCATCCGGGTTAGCCAGTGGCCCACATCCCCTTGGGGGGAGGGAAAGCGGGTCCTCCCCCATGCGAACCACGGACGACCGCCGATCCGTCGCCTCCCCGCACACGGAACGGGGCCCGGTACGCGGAGCCCCCGCGCACCGGGGTCCACCGCGTGTCGGCGCCGCCCGGGAGGTCAGCGCCAGATGACGTCCTGGTGCTGGACGGCGTAGGCGGCGTAGGCGGTGGGAGTGTGCTCCAGCACGAGGCGGTCGTCGTCGTTCAGTTCCCGGACGACCTTGCCGGGGACCCCGGCCCAGAGGGTGTCCGGCGGGACGACCTTGCCCGGCGCGACCAGCGACCCGGCGGCGACCAGCGCGCCCCGGCCGACCCGCGCGCCGCCCAGCACGATCGCGCCGATGCCGATCAGCGCACCCTCCTCGACGACGGCGCCGTGCACCATCGCCTTGTGCCCGAGACTCACGTCGTCGTGCAGGACGGCGGGCTGGCCCGGGTCGGAGTGGAGCCCGCACTGGTCCTGGATGTTGACCCGCTCACCGACCACGATGTCCTCGGTGTCGGCGCGCAGGACCGATCCGTACCAGACGCTGCTCTCGGCGCCCAGGCGGACGCGTCCCACCACCACGGCTCCGGGGGCGATCCAGGCTGTGGGATGGATCTCCGGTTCACCGAAGGGAGCACCGCCGATCCTCGCCTCCGGGCGCGGCTCCATCACGGGTCCGTCGGTCGCGCTGTCCATGCGTGGGTCCTCTCGCTGGGGGTCCCCTGGGGTCGGAGGGTAGGAAGTTGACCGCTACGCCCCCGTACGGGGATGATCGCGCATACCTTAGTAAGAACGTGACCAGGGTCCGCACGGCGATGTACCCGTCACGGCTCTTGACGCCGTGGCGCAGCACGTGCCTACCTTGGTCGTTTGGACGGTGCCCACGGCGTCACGCTCCGCTCTCGGCCGGTGCCCCTCATCGTGCCGAGCCGGAGCTCGACGGGGGCATCCGCGGGCGAGCCAGACCGAACGGTCCGACGGGTGCTCCGGCGTCACATGGGTACGGGGCGACTCTCACCATCTCTCACCATCTGCGACGTGCAGCAACGGTGTATAAGGACATGAAAGGCACATGAGCGATATGTTGCCGGGCGGCGGACTGCAACAAGACCGGTTCCCGACGGTGCGCAAGGGCGGCTACGACAAGGCGCACGTCGACGACTACTACGTCCGAATGGACAATCAGTTCAAGGACCTCCGTGAGCGTCTCCAGCGCATGGACGACGAACTGGAGCAGTACAAGCGCGACCTCGCGATCGCCCGCGAGAAGGCCCAGGTCAAGCCTGAGCACGAGCAGATCAGCGAGCGCATGGCGGAGATCCTCCGCATCGCCGAGGAGGAGGCCAAGGAGCGTCGCTCCCGGGTCGAGACCGAGGTGAAGGAGGCCCAGAAGAAGGCCCAGGAGGAGGTCGCCAAGCACCGCAAGGACTCCGAGGAGCACGCCGAGCGGATCGTCTCCGCCGCGCGCTCCGAGGCGAACGAGATGGTGGGCGGGGCCAAGAAGGAGGCCGACCAGCTCCGTGAGCAGGCCAAGCAGGAGGGCGACCGCCGCCTGAGCGAGGCCGAGGCCCGCGCCAAGAAGATCCACGACACGGCCGACCGTCGTCTGGCCACGCTGACGGCCACGCACGCCGAGGCGCTGCGCCGCCTGAAGGACATGCACTCCACGCTGGCCGACCTGGTCACGGCCGAGGACAAGGCCGGTGCCCTGGAGACCGGCCTGTCCCGCGAGGAGACAGCGCCCGCTCCGGCCGAGGCCCCCAAGGGCCAGCAGAACCCGGGCCAGCAGAACCCCGGCCAGCAGAACCCGGTGCGGCCCAAGCCTGCGGTCAAGCCGGAGAACCGGGCCCCCGAGAACAAGGCCGCCGAGAACAAGGCCGCCGAGGCCAAGGCTCCCGAGGCCAAGACTCCGGAGGCCAAGGCCCCCGAGGCTCCCAAGCCCGCCGCCCAGCCGGAGCACAAGGAGGAGGCCACCACCAAGCTTCCCCCGCTCCAGCAGGAACCGGACCAGGCCACCGTGCGCATCGCGCCGCTCCCGAAGCCCGAGCAGGGGCAGGGGCAGCAGGACGCTCCCAAGCCCGAGGCGCAGCAGGCCCCCAGGCAGGACGAGGGCAAGGGCGGTGAGCCCAGGGCGGTCGCTCCACAGCCCCCGCAGGGTGCCCGCTTCGACGCTCCGGCCCCGGGGCAGCCCTACCAGCAGCCGAGCGGTCCGCAGCAGGCTCCGGCGGCTCCGCCCGCGGAGGCGGCCGGGGGTGACCCGGGGATCACCGGCGTGTACCGTCGGCCCGAGGGCGGGCAGCAGCAGCCGCCCGCGAACGACGAGGGCGTGCGGATCATCCGCAAGCCCTGACACGGCGCCGGACCGGCGTCCGGTGGGTGTGTCACGAGGGCGGGACCGGCCAGTCCCGCCCTTGGTGTTTTGTGGTCAGTTGTAGGGTGACGTCCGCCTTGTCGCAGGCTGTCGGCTACGATGCCGACAGCCATGATTATCCGCGCGGCCATACGGTCCGACCTCGGTGCGATCCTGCGTCTCCTGCGCGAACTCGGTGACACCACCCACACGCAGAGCGCTCATGTTCGCATGTCCTCCGCCGCCGTACGCGCCTGGACCCGTATGGAGAACGACCCCGACCGCACCGTGCTGGTGGCGGAGCGCCGGGGCCAGATCATCGGGACCCTGGACCTGCTGGTGGTGGCCAACCTGACCCATGACGCCCAGCCTTGGGCGGTGGTGGACAACCTCGTCGTCGATCCCGACACCAGACTCCAGGGCATCGGCCGGGCGCTCATGGAGGACGCGGTGGACCGCGCCGCGCACGCGAGCTGCTACAAGATCGAGCTGCTCTCGCACGAGAGCCGCCAGGGGGCGCACCTCTTCTACGCCGCCCTGGGCTTCGACACCTCCGCCGCGGGTTTCCGCCGCTACCTCTGAGCCCCGGCGCCGCCTTCGGCCCGTGACCCCGGCCCGCTACTTCTCCGCGGCGTCCGCGCTCCGGGCCCGCTTGGGCCCGCCGCCGCGCAGCGGCACGCCCTTCATGAACGAGACCGCGATCAGGCCGAGCGCGGCGATGGGGATCCCGGCCACGAACACCCCCTGCATCGCGTGGTCGAAGGCGCCCACGACCACGTCGCGCACGGGGCCGGGCAGCGAGTGCACCAGCTCCGGTGAGCCCTGCGCGGACTCGGCGGCCTGCTCCAGCCCCACCGTCAGTTCACGGGCGCCCGAGTCGGTGCCGTTGGCGGTGTCCACAACGAGCGCCTCCTGCGCGGCGGTCGCGGCCGTGGCGAGTTCCGCGTTGAGGCGGCTCACCATGACGGCGCCGAAGGCGGCGACGCCCATGGCCCCGCCCAGGTTGCGGAAGAAGGTGACGGAGGCGGTTCCCGAGGCCATGTCCCGCACCGGCAGCGAGCTCTGGGTGGCCAGCAGCAGGATCTGCATGTTGAGGCCGAACCCGAGGCCCACCAGCATCTGTCCCACGACCACCGTGGTCAGCCCGGTGTCGAACTGGGTCAGGCTCAGAACGACGAACCCGACCACGCACAGCACCATGCCGACGACGGGGTAGGCCTTCCACCGGCCGGTCCCGCTGATCGCGAAGCCGGAGCCGATCGAGGTGAGCAGGAACGAGGCCACCAGCGGCAGGGTCATCAGACCGGAGACGGTCGGGGTCATGCCGTGCACCATCTGGAGGAACTGCGGCATGTAGATGATGAGGCCGAACATCATCATGCCCACGGTGACCGAGCCAGCCGAGGCCAGCACGAAGGTGCGGTCGCGGAACAGGCGGGTGGGGATGATCGGCTCCTTGGCGCGGCGCTCGACCAGGACGGCGGCGACGGTCAGCAGCACCGAGGCGGCGCCCATGGCGTACGCGGGGGCGGAGTTCCACGGGATCTGCGTGCCGCCCAGGCTGAGCAGGACGATCACCGTGCTGGCGGCGCTGAAGATGAGCCCCGCGCCCAGCCAGTCCACGGTGGGCCGGTGGCGCGGTGTGAACGGCATGCGGAACATGAACTGGATGACGCCGAAGGCCACCACGGCGAGCGGGACGGTGATGAGGAAGCACCAGCGCCAGCCGAGGGGGCTGTCCACCAGGAATCCGCCGACCAGCGGTCCGAGCACGGTCGAGACGCCGAACACCATGCCGATCAGGCCGCTGTAGCGGCCGCGCTCACGGGGCGAGACGACGTCGCCGAGGATGATGTTGGGCAGTGTGGCCAGGCCGCCGACCCCGAGGCCCTGGAGCGCCCGGGCGGCGATCAGCCAGTTGATGTCCTGCGCGAACCCCGCCGCGAGCGAGGCGACGATGAAGACGCCGAGGGCGATCTGGAAGAGGAGCTTGCGCCCCCAGATGTCCGAGAGCTTGCCCCACACGGGGGTGGAGGCGGTCATGGTCAGCAGGGCCGCGGTCGCCACCCAGGCCAGCCGGTCCTGCCCGCCGAGCTCGCCCATGATCGTGGGCAGCGCGGTGCCGATGATCGAGTTGGTGAGCATCGAGGTGAGCATCGCCAGCACCAGGCCGACCATGATCCGCCGCACGACCTGGCGCGGGGGGTACTCGGTCGCGGGTTCGGGCAGGGGGCGGGGGGCCGTGAGGTCCTGGGGGGCGGTTCCGGGGGAGGAGCCCCGTGCGGTGGATGTCCCTTGCACTGACTGTTCCATGAGGCCCCCGATTCCGGACGCACGAAAGCCCCACGGCAAGCACACCGGGGGCAAGCATCCACGTCAGGTATATGTAAACGCTGTTGACCTGTCAAATCGGTATCTCTCCGACGCTTCCGGTATGCGTGGGGTGTACCCAGGTGTCAACCTGGAGTACTGAAAGCCAGAATCACGGCCACCAAGGGGTGTGCAGATGGAGCGTCCGGAACAGACCGGAACCGGTGCGGAGGCGCCGACGCGTGGCCGTGAGGCGACCCGGGAGCGCATTCTCGCCAGCGCCAAGACACTGTTCACCAGTGAGGGGTACGGCGCGGTCTCCTCGCGCAAGATCGCCTCGCACGCGGGGGTGAACGTCGCGCTCATCAACCGCTACTTCGGCTCCAAGGCCGGTCTCCTGACCGAGATCCTGCGTGAGGACGGCGTCTTTCCCCGGCTCATCGAGGAGGGTGCCCCCGAGGACCTGACGGTGCGCCTGGCGGAGCACTCCGTCGGCCGCCTGCACGGCGAGGGCACCCCGTTGCAGCTGTCGCTGGACGACTCCGCCGGTGACCCCGACCTCCAGGCGGTCTACCAGGGGCGTCTCAAGAGCGCGCTGATCGATCCCCTCGCCGTCTACCTGGGCGGACCGGACGCGCGCGTGCACGCGTCGCTGGTGGCCGCCGTCCTGCTGGGGGTGGGCCGGGTGCGCCGCGTGGAGGGGGCGGGCGCGCTGCGGGCGCACGACCGCGAACAGCTCAAGGAGCGGGTCCTGGCCCTGCTGGAGCTGTGCCTGAAGGACTTCGGTGAACCGGAGCCCGAGGGTTCCTGAGGCGGCCGGTCCCAGGCCGCGCCTCTGACGCGCCCCGCCCCTCCCAGGCAGAGGAGGGGCGGGGGCGTTCCCGGGCCGTGAGGCCCGGGAGTCCCCGCCCTAGGTCGTGTTTTTTGGATCATTCCGCGCTCGCGACCACCAGGCTGCCTCTCACTGCGCCGATGAAGCTCGGACAGCCAAACCCGGGCTGACCTTCACTCATCGTCTTGCGAGAGATTGCCGGGCCCCCGCTGTGCGAGGCTGCGGAGCTTGCGTAGCAGTGCACAGTAGGGGCGACGGCCGCTCGCATCGATGGCGGCTCCGCCGCCACCGGCGAAAGCATCCAAAAAACACTCCCTAGAGCGGGAAGGCGGTGGCGGCGACGCCGACCGCGACGACCGGCAGGATGAACGCCCAGTACTGCATCGGCACGAAGAAGAGCGTGTGCGCGTTGCGGTGCTCGACGGGCTGCCCGGTGGCCGGGTGGAAGCTCTGTTTGGGGGCGTTCAGCTTCCGGCCGACGAAGTGGACGGCGACCGCGGCGAGGACACAGCCGACGGCACCGCCCAGGCCGGACGCCTGGGGACCCATGAGGTGCCCGGCGATGACGCCGCAGGGTACGGCGATGGCCGCAGCGATGAGTAGGACCAGAATGCCCCAGCCGCGCCAGATGATCATGTTTCTTCGTCCTTTGGTGTCACCGGGGGGATTTGCGGACGGTCGGTGGGATTCATGTGAAGGGGGCTGAGTTCTGTGGTTTATGTGAAATTACGGCCCGGCTTCTCCACCCCTTTCACGGGACTCCTTTGCCGGTTCGGCAAGGGAACTCGCTTCACCGCGTCCGGCTGAGCAGAGTTGGGGGCGGAGGTGGTCGACATGGCCGACGAGTACGGTTCCCTGTCCGAGGAGATGGACGAGGAGTTCTGGAACGAGCGGTACCGCTCCAGCGAGCGGATCTGGAGCGGGCGGCCCAACCGGCACCTGGTCAGCGAGATCGAGGGGGTCCGGCCCGGGCGGGCGCTGGACGTCGGCGCCGGTGAGGGCGCGGACGCCCTGTGGCTGGCCGCGCGCGGCTGGCGGGTGACCGCGGTCGACATCTCGTCGGTGGCGCTGGACCGCGCGGCGGCGCACGCGGTGGAGGCGGGCGCGGGGGTGGCGGAGCGGATCACCTGGCTGCGTGCGGACGTGACCCGGTGGGCCCCGCCGTCCCCCCAGTACGAGCTGGTCACGGTCCAGTTCATGCACCTGTACCCGAACGCCCGGGCGCTGCTGTTCGCGGACCTGGCGGCCGCGGTGGCGCCCGGCGGGGAACTCCTGGTGGTGGCCCACCACCCCAGCGATCTGGAGGCGGGGGTGCCGCGTCCGCCGTACCCGGAGCTGTTCTACGAGGGTGACGCGGTGACCGCCGCGCTCATGGAGGGGGAGTGGGACGTGCTCGTCAACGAGGCGCGTCCCTCCGAGCAGGTTCTGGACGGGACCATCTACACCGTCCACGACCTCGTGGTGCGGGCGCGCCGTCGGGCCTAGGGGCGCTCGCTCGGGCCGACCGGGCCGTGCGGGGTCCCGCGGGGGGACCGGCCGCCCCCGGGGAGCCGATGTCGGGGGCGGCCGGTCGGCCTGGTGCGTACCCGGGGCGCCCGCCGGGGCTTCGGCCCTCGGGGCGGGTGGCCGGGACGCGATCGGGACACGACCGGGAAGCGGCCCGAGGCGGGCCGGTCAGTCGCGGAGCTTGGCGACGACGTCGATCTCGACCAGGATGTTGGCCAGGTCCGATCCCACCGTGGTGCGGACCGGGTAGGGGGCGGTGAAGTGCTCTTCGTAGACCGCGTTGAACTCCGGGAAGTCCGCCTTGAGGTTCTCCAGGTGGACCGTGGACTTGACGACGTCGTCCAGCGTCAGGCCGTGCTCCGCGAGCACGGCGGCGACGTTGGCCAGCACCTGCGCGGTCTGCTCGCCCACGGTCGGCGCCACCCGGCCGGTCGCGGGGTCCTGCGGGCCGAACCCGGCCGTGTACAGGAAGCCGCCCGCCACGACGCCCTGGCTGTAGGCACCGGCGGGAACGGGGGCCTTGTCGGTCTGGACCGCCTTCTTGGACATGCGTCTCCTTCGGTCGGGTCTCGCGTGCTCCCGTGCGCGCCGGGGATCGTGCGGTCACGCGGGCGGCCCGCGAGCACATTTATTGGCAACAAAGTTACCAATTATCTTTCCTGAAGCGTATCTTGGGCCACACCGACCCTCCGACGGCGGAACCGCCGAACGGGGGTCGGGGACCCCGAACGGAGGAACAGTGCAGCCCGAGACCGTACTCGCCGGAGGTCGGGTGATCGACGGCACCGGCGGGCCCTCCCGCCACGCAGATCTCGTCCTGCGCGACGGCCGCGTCAGCCACATCGTCCCACCCGGGAGCGCCAGGACCACCGGTGAGGTCGTCGACGTGTCCGGCCTCGCCGTCTCCCCGGGGTTCGTGGACATGCACGCCCACTCCGACCTCGCCCTGCTCGCCGACCCCGCCCACGAGGCCAAGGTCCTCCAGGGCGTCACCCTGGAGGTGCTCGGTCAGGACGGGCTCGGCTACGCGCCCGTCACCGACGCCACCGCCGAACCCATCCGCGAACAGATCGCCGCGTGGAACGGGACCCCCGAACTCGACTACTCCTGGCGCGGGGTCGGTGAGTACCTGGACCTGATCGACCGCGGCTCCCCCACCAACGCCGCCTACCTCGTCCCCCAGGGCAACGTCCGCATGGCGGTCCTGGGCAACGACGACCGCCCCGCCACCGGTGCCGAGATCGACCGCATGCGCGCGATGGTCGCCCGGGGCATGGCCGAGGGCGCGCACGGACTCTCCGTCGGGCTCACCTACACCCCCGGCATGTACGCCAGCGACGACGAGATCGTCGCCCTCCTCGAACCCGTCCGCGCGGCGGGCGGCTACTACTGCCCCCACCACCGCAACTACGGTTCGCGCGTGGTGGAGTCCTACCAGGCGTGCCTGGAGGTGGCCCGCCGCGCCCACGTGCCCCTCCACCTCGCGCACTGCCACGTGAACTTCCCGCAGAACCGGGGCCGCGCCCCCGAGGTGCTCGACGCCATCGACGAGGCCACCGTCCGCTACGGCCTGGACGTCACCCTCGACACCTACCCCTACCGGGCCAGCGCCACCTACCTCGCCGCCCCGCTGCCCTCCTGGGCCCAGGAGGGCGGGACCGCCGCCACCCTCGCCCGCCTGCGCGACCCCGCCACCCGGACCCGCGTCCTGCGGGAGATCGAGGAGGCGGGCACGGACGGCAACCACGGCGTCCCCATGGACTGGACCACCCTCGTGGTCACCGGGACCGCCGACCCCGCGCTGTCCTGGGCGGTGGGCTCCTCCGTCTCGGACCTCGCCAGGGACCGCGACGAGGCGCCGGGGAAGGTGTTCGTCGACCTCCTCATCGCGGACGAGCTCCGCAGCGGATGCCTCCTCCAGGTCGGCAACGAGGAGAACATCCGCACGATCATGCGCCACGGCGCGCACACGGCGGGCAGCGACGGCATCCTCGTCGGAGAACGGCCCCACCCGCGCGGTTGGGGCACCTTCCCCCGCTACCTCGGCCACTACGTGCGCGAGCTCGGCCTGCTCAGCCTGGAGGAGTGCGTCCGCCACCTCACCTCACGGCCCGCCCAGCGGCTCGGCCTCGCGGAACGGGGGGTCATCCAGGTCGGCGCCGTCGCTGACCTGGCCGTGTTCGACCCCGACACCGTCAACTCACCCGCCACCTACGAGGAGCCCCGTCAGACCCCCGTGGGGATCGAGCACGTCATGATCGCCGGGGAGTTCACCGTCCGGGACGGGCGCCGCACCGACCGCCTCCCCGGCCGATCCGTTCGGAGGAACGCCCGATGACCCGGATCGACGCGGTGTGCGTGGGGGAGACCATGGCGGTGCTCACCTCACCCGAGGCCCTGGCCGAGGGAGCCCGTCTGACGGTGGGCACCGGCGGCGCCGAGTCCAACGTGGCGATGGCCCTGGCCCGGCTCGGCCACCGCTCGGCCTGGGTCAGCCGGGTGGGCGCGGACCCCTTCGGGCGGATGGTCACCGACGCCGTCGCCCGCTGCGGCGTGGACGTGCGCGGTGTCGAGGTGGACCCGGACCTCCCCACGGGCCTGTACGTGAAGGACACGGCTCCGGGCGGGGCGGGGGTCCTGTACTACAGAAGGGGCTCGGCGGCCTCGATGATGTCCGTGGCGGACGGCGAGAAGGTGTGGTCCCGGGGTCCCCGGCTGGTGCACCTGTCCGGGATCACCCCCGCGCTGTCCTCGCGGGCCGCCGCGCTGGTCCGGGACCTCCTCGACCGGCGGTCCGGCAACGGCGCGCTGCGCTGCTTCGACGTCAACCACAGGCCCGCCCTCTGGGACGCCCGCGAGGCCGGGCCGGTGCTGCTGGACCTCGCCCGCCGCGCCGACGTGGTGTTCGTCGGCCGTGACGAGGCCGAACGCCTGTGGGGCACCCCCGCCGTGGAGGACGTCCGGGCGGTCCTCCCGGAGGTGCCGACCCTGGTGGTCAAGGACTCCGGGCGGGGGGCGACGAGCTTCGACGGGGCGGACACGGTGTTCGTGCCCGCCCCGCCGGTGGACGTGGTGGAGGAGGTCGGCGCCGGTGACGCCTTCGCCGCCGGTTTCCTGTCGGGCCTGCTCGACGGCCTCACACCGGAGCGGCGGTTGAGCCTGGGGCACGCCGCGGCGGGCGAGGTGCTGCGCTCCCGCGGGGACACCCTCGACCGGGTCCCGGACGGGGTCCCCGGCATCCGCGCCGACGGCTAGCCGATGACGATGGCCCCGGCCAGGACCGGGGTGCCGAAGCGGACGGAGCCCTGACCGGAGGCGAGGCTGCGGCTGCCCTGACAGCTGGTGCCGGCGAAGAGCGCGAACCGGGACTCGCCCTCGATCTCGACCACCCCGCCCTGGCCGGTCTCCAGGACACGGCAGCCGCCGTTCTCCACGTTCTGCTCGTGGCCGGACTCGAAGGTGACCCGCACCGGGGCGGTCTCCTCCTTGCTGGCCATCCCGGAGATCGCTCCGGCGATGGTCGCGGACATGGTGGCGAGGTTGGCAGGGCGGATCGGCACGGGATTCCCCTTTTCACCGGGCTCGCGCGAGCCCTTGAGGCACAGGTACTGGAGACGCGGACGGGCACCGAAGGGCGCTGCCGAGTGCGGAGATGGTTACTCTGTGTCATTTAGCTACAGGATCACGCGAAAGGTGGGGAGCCACGGCGGAGTGTCGGCGGATTTCTCCACAGGGTGGACGGTGCCTTCGTCGCGCTGGTGAGGGCTTGGGTACGATGGTGCCAACGGACGGGAAGGGAGGGCGCGCGTGCAGTACCTGCTGCCCTTCTTCGAATTCCTCGCCCTCGGCTTCCTCCCCGCCGACCTCCCGCTCCCCGGTGTGGAGGGCGCCGCCCTGACCCTGCTGGTCGTGGCGGTCGGTGCGGCCCTGACCTGGCTGGCCCTGCGCGGCACGGCCCTGTGGCCGGTGGGCGACACCGCCACCGGCACGGCGCACGCGATGCGCCGAAGAGCCAGGAAGCTCCCCGTCCTCACCCTGTGCGACCCCGACGCGGCGGGCAGACCGCGTCCCCGAGCCCCCGGCGCGGCCCTTCCGGCCGCTCGCTGACCCACGCCCTGACGCGCCCTTGCGCGCGCTCCGCCGTGGCTCGGCTCCGAGCGGCCTGACGTCTGAACATTCCACCCAGACGAAGGGTCCCGACCTTGTACACCTTCGGGCCGATCGCGGCCGTCATCAGCATGCTCTCGGCGGTTCTCTCCGCCCTCACCTCCACCCTCACCCCGCTCGCCGGGGCCCTGGCCGCGGGGCTGGCGATCGTCGGTCTGACCGTCGCCGTGCGCCTCCTGCTCCTGCCCCTGGGGGTGGCCCAGGTGCGCGCGGAGAAGCAGCGCGCCCGGATCGCGCCCCGGCTCGCGGAGATCACCAAACGCCACGGGAAGAACCCCGAGCGGATGCTCGCGGAACAGCGCAAGGTCTACACGGAGGCGGGCACCTCGCCGCTGGCGGGCTGCCTGCCGGGCCTCGTGCAGATCCCGCTGGTCGTGGCCCTGTACGGGCTGTTCATCGGAGCCGGACCGGGGGAGGAGCCGCTGCTCGCCCACACCTTCGGCGGGATCGAGCTGGGCTCCACGCTGGTCACCAGCGTCGAGGGGTCCCTCGTCCCCCCGGTCTTCGCCGCGCTGCTGGTGCTCCTGGCCGTGGTGGCCTGGGCCAACCGCCGCTACGTGGTGCTGCCGATGATGAGGGAGAACCCCGCGCAGCCCCCGATGCTCGCCGCGCTGTCCTACATGCAGTTCACGACCGTGGTCATCGCGGCGTTCGTGCCGCTGGCCGCCGGGATCTACCTGTTCGCCTCCACGACCTGGGCGCTCGCGGAGAAGGTGGTGCTGCGCAGGGTGCTCCCGGACTGATCGCCGCCGGGACCGTCCGCGGGCG
The DNA here is from genome assembly GCF_056173345.1 of Nocardiopsis sp. iso_237. NCBI lineage: Bacteria > Bacillati > Actinomycetota > Actinomycetes > Streptosporangiales > Nocardiopsidaceae > Nocardiopsis > Nocardiopsis sp. iso_237. Next base: position 469,440 of record NZ_CM149669.1, read on the forward strand.
TCAGAACTCGACGGTCACGCAGGCGAGGCGGTCCCCGGCGGTGCCCGCGTGCCCCTCGTGGGTGGAGGTGTGCTCGTCGTGCAGCACCAGGGAGTGCGCCTCGCCCTCGCGGAACTCCCAGTCCACCGTCGAGGTGATGAAGGCGTTGCCGTTGTCGTCGGTGGTCATGTCCAGCCAGACCTCGTTCTCGGGGTTGGCGTATTCGGGGTCGGCCGAGGGCTCGTCCTCCGTCGCCGCCGGGTCCACCTCGTTCTGGTAGTGCGGCCCGGCGTCGGCGGGGTCGTCACCGCACGGGCGGGTGTGCACGTGGGCGCCGAAGTCCCGGTCCGCCTCCAGGCCGGTCCCGGTGAACTGCACGAACGTGGAACCGTCCTGGACGCGGACCTGGACGTCCGCGGTGGCCCCCTCGGGGACCGCGGTCTCGTCGTAGGTGATCGCCCCGGCGCTCTCGCCCGGCGGGAGGAAGATCGACGCGGTCACGCTCGGGGAGGTGGTCGGCTGGACGGCGGGGTTCTCCGTGGCGGCCGCTCCGTCACTGGTGGAGGGCGCGCCCTGGGTGCACCCGGTGGCGAGAAGGGCGGTCAGGACCAGACCGACGGCGGGTGGCGTGGTGCGCATGTCGGGACTCCCCGGTGATCAGTGCTGTGGCTGTCCGCAACGTTACCCAAAGTGCATGTGGGATAACTACGAGTGCGGCAACTGTGGTGGGTGTCGGAGGGTCGGCGCCGCCCCCGTGAGGGCGCGACCGCGCGCCCGGCCCCCGCTGCGGGGGCTCCCGGCGCGCTCCTGGGTCCCTCCGGTGAGGGGACCGTACCAGCAGAGCGGGCGGGGGAGGCCGCCCCCTCCGGGGATGGCAGACTGGTGCGTCCCACCACGAACCCTTCTGAACAGGCGACATGAGAACGATCAAGCGCGGCGGCGAACACGAGATCGAGATCAGGAAGTCCCGGTTCATCTGCGCCATGGCCAGGGTGGACGGTGAGGACGCCGCCCGCGCGTTCATCGCCGAGCGCCGCAAGGAGCACTGGAGCGCGAACCACAACTGCACCGCCTACGTCCTGGGTGACGACGGCGGGGTCCAGCGGTCCAGCGACGACGGCGAGCCCGCAGGGACCGCCGGGGTGCCCATGCTGGAGGTACTGCGCCACCGTCGGATCACCGACACCGTCGCGGTGGTCACCCGGTACTTCGGTGGGACGAAACTGGGTGCGGGCGGGCTCATCCGCGCCTACGGCAACGCGGTCTCCGCGGCCGTCGAGGAGTTCGGCCTGCTGGAGCGGCGCCAGCTCCTGGTGGTGGACGTGTTCGCCGACTACGTCCTCGGCGGCCGACTGGAGAGCGACCTGCGGGACTCCTCGCTCACCGTCCGGGAGGTCGCCTACGAGGACCGGGTCCGGATCGAGGTGGCGCTGCCCGAGGCCGAGCTGCCCGGATTCGAGGTCCGCCTCGCGGAGCTGACCGGAGGCCGGGGCGAGTTCGAGGTGAGGGGTGTCACCACCATCGAGGTGGAGCCCGAAACCGGTCCCTGAACCCGGGAACGGCGCGCTCACAGGCCCGTAACGAGTGGTCGACACCGTGTATCCACCTGGCCGCCCCCCGGCTTAGGATTTGCCGTAAACGTCATCGTTTCGTGGGGAGATACCGTCAATGCGCAGCTCACGGGTGCTTCAGGCGCTGACCTGTGGCCTTGCGGCGCTGCTGGTCGCGGGGTGCACCGGTGAGCCGGAGCCGCCCGCCCCCGCGCCGGAGGAGGAGCCCCCTCCGATCCCCACGGAGTTCGAGGGAGAGGTGCCCCCCGGCATCGAGGGCGAGGTCCTGCGCCACCTGCACGGTGAGGACGTGGACTCCCACGAGATCCTCGACGACCCCCTGGGCGTCCGGATCAGCCCGGTCGGCGGCGCCTTCCTGATCAGCTCCGGCGGTGAGGACCGCCACCTGCTCCAGGACGCCGCGACCGGCGACACCCTCTGGGAGGGCGAGGCGCGCTTCCGGGGGTTCGACACCGACACCGGGGGCGAGACCGTCCTGCTCATGACCGACGCGGACGACACCCCCTTCGTCCTGGACGCCGAGGGGCGGCGGCTCTGGGAACCGGCGGAGGAGGGCGACCTCTACCTGGACGGCGTCGCGGTGCGCCGCCCGGCCGAGTGGAGCGCGGAGGAGCCGCACGGCGACTTCTCGGTGCTGGACGCCGAGGGTGAGGAGCTGTGGTCCTACTCCTTCGAGCCCGAGTCCGAGCCCGAGCCCGAGTCCGAGTCCGAGGACGCCGAGGCGGACGAGGACACTGACGAGGAGACCGCGCCGGAGGCGGAGACCGAGGCCAGCGCGGACGACCCCGAGCGCCTGGGCGTCCCGGTGGCCGCCTGGGACGACACCGTCCTGCTGGACTCCGGGGACTCCGTCCTGCGCGCCCACTCGCTCGACCCCGACGACGCTGGCGAACTCCTGTGGTCGGTGGCCGCCAGCGACGAGGAGCTGGGGCTGCCCGCCACCGCGCCGGTCCCCCTCCCGCAGATCCTCGGTGTGTTCCCCGCACCGGAGCCCGAGGAGCCTGAGGAACCCGGGGATGGCGAGGAGGACGAGGACGTCCCGGCGACGATCCTGCTGCGCTGGGCCCAGCCCGAGGCGCCCTCGGTGCTCTCCGCCCACGACACCGTCGACGGAGAGCCGCTGTGGACCCTGGAGGAGGCGGGCACCAACCCGGTCTCCCGGCACTTCGACGAGGCCGGCGTCCCCGGCCTGCTCCACGACTCCGACACCGGAACCCTCCTGCTCTCGCAGGCCAGCGGTGAGGCCACCATGGTCGCCGTCGACCTGGTCCGGGGCGAGGTCCGCTGGGGTCTGGAGGAGGACGACGGCTCGATCTCCCCGGCCTTCGCCCACGGCGGCCTGGTCTACGGGGACTCACGCTCCAACGAGGACGGCGACCTCCAGCTGGTGCTGGACGCGGAGACCATGGACGTGGTGGGGGACGAGCTCTCCGCCTACGTGGAGGCGGTCACCGACACCGGTCACGCCATCCTCGTCCAGGACCGGCAGCGCTTCGTCGTGGGCCCCGCCCCGGGGGACACCGAGGAGGACGTGGACGCCGAGGAGTCCGGGTCCCCCGCTCCCTCCGACGACGCCAGCTGATCCGATGAGCGACCGGACCCACCTCCCCCGACCCGGCTACGAGCGGAGCGTCGTCACGAACCCGGTGCTGCGGATCGTGGGCATGGTGGTCGGCCCCGCCGTCGGCGTGGTCGGCACGGGCATCCTGATCGTGGACGAGGGGCCGTTCTGGTGGCCCTTCCTCGCGGTGCTGTTCCTCGCCGCCGTCATCGGCGGAACCCTCGTGTACGTCTCCAGCGTCCACATGCGGGTCGCGAGCGGCGTGCTGGAGGTCAACGCGGGCCGTCGCGGCGTCAGGCTCCGGGCCGACGAGATCGGGTACGTCGGCCGGGCCCGCTTCGAGGGGCGTCACGTGTGGCGCCTGAGCAGGTTGAACCTGACCAACGCCCGCGCGGGCGAGGGCGTCGAGATCGTCGGCCGGGACGGCCGGTACGTCACGGCCCGCACCGACACCCCCGACGAACTCGTCCGGGCGCTGCTCGCGGAGGGCATGGACCCGAACGCCCTCCGCGTCCCCTTCCCCTTCGCGGCCGTCAGCTACGGGCGCGTCCGGGAGATCCGGCGCGAGGAACGCGCCGGGGACCCGGACTGACGCCCGACCCGCTCACTGGCGGCGTTCGGGCATCCGCAGGACCACCCTGAGGCCGAGCGCCCCCGTGTCGAGGGTGCCGTCCTCGTGGGCCTCCCACTGCCAGCGCGCGTGCACCGACTCCCCGGTGCCCACCACGAGGGTGTTCGGGGGGATGTTGCCGAGCACGTGCTCGTCGGACGTCCCCAGCGGTCGCGGTACGACCACCACGAGCGGATGCTCGGCGCTGTGCTCCAGGCTCTGGACGGGGTCCGGAACGGTCAGGTCCGGCAGCGCCGCCGGTACCACCGTGTGCAGCGGCTGGCCCGACTTCAGGACCCGGACCGTCAGCCCCTTGGCGCGGAGCGCGTCGGCGACCACGCGCACCGCGTCGGCGGCGACCGTCCGATCGCCGTCCACCGCCAGCAGGCCGCGGACCCGGGTGAGGTCGACGTGGACGAGCGCGTCCCCGTCCTCCAGGGGGCCCAGGCACGCCAGGACCCCGTTGACCACGGGCCGGACCATCGTGTGGGTGGACGCGGCGAAGTTGAGCGGGCCCGAGGCCCCCGAACCGCGCGCGTAGCGCCACGTGGTGGTGTCCACGACCCGCCACGAGGTCGCGGGGGGCGTCGCCCCGGCGGGGACGATCGCGGTCGTCTCCCCGGGCGTGGTCAGGATCGCCACGGGCCTGGCAGGGATCTCGGCGGGGGCTCCGAGGAGGTCGGCGTGGGCGCCCCCCGCACGGTGGACCGCGTCGGGATCCGCCGTGACGAGCTCGGTCGCGGCCCGGCGGCGACGCGTCGCGGCGGCGATCCGCGCGGACCGGGGCTTGCGGGGCCTGCGCCAGGGGAGCGCGGCGATCTTCCGGAACGGCCAGGCGATGGCCCGGCCGATCGGCTGCCAGAACAGGGTCAGCAGGGTCAGCAGGACCAGTCCGGCCGCACCGGCCGCGAGGAGGCGCGGGTCGATCTTGGGCTTGTCGTTCTGCGGGGTGACGTCGGTGACCTCGCCCTCCTGCGCCGACGGCTCCTCCTCGGGCGGCGGGGTGTAGGCGGGGGGAGCCGGGTGCGGGCTCGGCGGGGCCACCCCCTGGGCGTTGGCCTGGTCGACCGCGACCACGCACAGGGGGTCGCGGCCCTCGTAGACACCGTCGCCGCCGGAGTCGAAGGGGACCACCAGCCGCCAGTCCGTCTGGACCGCACGGTCCTCACCCAGGGCCTGACCGTCCGCCTGGGTGCGGCCCGCGTTGAGTTCGTGGATCTCGTCGGCGCGTTCGGCGTCGTCCAGGATGAGGTCGGCGATGGCCTCCAGCCCGGGGGAGCCCTCCGGGACCACGTAGTAGTAGACCTGCGGGCACATGTCGTAGGTGCCCGTGGTGTCCGCTCCGGCAGGGGTCGCGCCCAGCGCGGACAGAAGAGCCGCCAGCAGGGAGCTGCCGACGGCGAGGGTGGTGGCGGTGCGGACCGTCCGCGTCGCCGCCGACCGTGCTTCGAGGGGTCGTGCCGCCGCTGTCAGGTTCACTCGCTCTCTCCCGTTGCTGTCTCTACTGGTGGGTCGCCCGGAGGAGATGATGCGGAAAGTCTTCTTCCGGTTCACGGGAACTCGGAGGGCTTTCGGCGCATCTGTTAACTCATGAGGGTGGGAGTCTATGATGTCGGACTCGCGCGGTGCCCGATGCCCCCGAGGCCCGCGAAGCCCCCCGACTGTTCGTGCCGCGCCCCTGTGGGCGGAACACGACGGTGCCCTGTCGGACCTGGAAGGCGAGTACTGCGGACGTGGCCAAAGAACCTCGTGACTACCTCCGGTGGGATCTGCTCGACCGCTCCGAGGATCCCGTCCCGTGGGACACGGACGACGTCATCGGCCTGAGCAGGTTCTACGAGAAGCTGTCCGACGCGGCGAAGGACGCCGCCGCCGACATGCGGCGCCTCGATGGCGACGAGCTGGGGGAGGGCGACACGGTCGCCGCGCTCAAGGAGCTCGTCAAGGAACTGCCCAAGCACCTGGACAAGGCGCAGGACGCCTACGAGAAGGGCTACAAGGCCCTCGACCGGTGGCAGACCTCCCTCGGCGCCGCGCGGCTGGACAGCGCGTCGATCGCCCGCCAGGCCGCCACGGCCCACGACGCCCTGAAGGACTCCGAGGCCTGGAAGGAGAAGGTCGACGGCGACGACCCCGCCCGGGACGCCTTCATCACCAGGCTCACCAGCGTCCTCAACGACATGGACGAGGCCGCCCGCGAGTGCGCCGACGCCCTGGAGGAGGCCAAACAGGGCAGCCCGCGCAAGCTCTGGGGCTGGCTGGACAAGATCGTCACGTGGGTCGAGGAGAACCCGCTGCTGTACGCGGTGGCCATGGTCGTCGCGGGCCTGGCGGCCATCTTCATCCCCGGCCTGGGCATCGCCCTCGCCCTGACCGTCCTCGCGATCAGCGCCGCCTCGCTGCACAAGGAGGGCAAGCTCGGCTTCAACCGGGAGTCGCTGTTCACCCTGGGCATGGACGCGATCTCCCTGGTCCCCGGCGGCGCTCTGCTGCGCGGTGGACGCGCGGTCGGCAGGGCCGCCGGCGCGACGGCCACCCGCATGGGGGGACAGCGTGTGGCGGGCGGTGTGCGCGGGGCGGCCTCCTCGGTCCGCAACGGCGCCAGCCGTTCGGTACCCGTCCCGCTGAAGCGGGTGGCCAGATCTACGGCCGACGGTGTGAGCCGGGCTGCCAACACCACGGGCGGGAAGATCGCGACCACCATCGTCAAGGACAGCGCGGCCAGCATGGCCTCGTCGGTCACGGTCCAGGTCGCGGGTGAGGGCAAGAGCTTCAGCGACCTCAACATGGCCAACGAGGCGCTGACGGCCTTCGGCACCAGCGCCGCCGGTTCCACGGTCGGTGTGCTCAAGGACAACGGTTCGCTGCCCGGCTTCGGCGGCGGCTCCGACAACGGCGGTTCCGGTGGCGGAGGGAGCGACCCGGCGCCGGATCTCAGCGGCGTCGACGGACCGGACCCGGACCTGGCACCCGCTTCCGGCGGGGCGGACGGCGACGGCGGTGGCGGTGAGGGTGGCCGGAACCCGGCGGGAGGCCAGGACGGCGGTCCCGCCACGGGCGAGGGCCGCCCCGGTGACCTGTCGCCCGACATCGGTGACGGACCCCCGGGAGCGGCCGCTTCGACCATCTCCGTGAATGACGGCGGCCCGAGCCCGGCGGGAGGCCAGGACGGCGGTCCCGCCACGGGTGAGGGGCGCTCCGGAGACCCGGCGCCGTCGCACGGTGACGGGCTGCCCGGCGCGGGTGGTCCGGATGTTTCCGCAGCGTCCTCTGCGACTGGTGGGGGCGATCCCTCGCCTCAGTCCGGTGACGGGAACTCAGGCTCAGGCGCCTCGTCCGCCGCTGCGGGTGATGGTGGTTCCGCTGGCCAGACACCGCAGTTCGGTGACGGGCCCTCGGCTGCTGACGCTTCGCCCGCCACCGCGAGCGAGGGCGGGTTCGGTCCCTCACCTCAGCTCGGTGACGGACCCTCGGGCCCGAGTGCGTCGTCCGCCCCTGTGGGTGATGGTGGTTCCGGCAACCTGACGTCGCAGTTCGGTGACGGACCCCCGGGGGCGGCTCCTTCGCCCACATCCATGGGTGACGGTGGTGCGAGTCCGGCGGGAGGCCAGGACGGCGGACCCGCCACGGGTGAGGGGCGCTCCGGTGACCTGACGCCCGAGTTCGGTGACGGGCCGTCCGGCGCGGGCGGTGCGCGGGACTCCGCGACCGACACCGACGGACCTGGCTCGCGTGACTCCGGAGAGAGCCAGGGCGGGCGAGGCCCGAGTAGTGAACCCAGGGAGGACTTCGCGCCGGTCACCCGGTCCGGGGGCGGCACCAACACGCCTCAGCCGCCCGCTTCCCCCCGGACTCGGATCGGTGAGCCGGGCGACGTGGACGTCTCGCCCGGGAACCGCGACGGCCAACCCGACGCCGCTCCCCAAGCCGGGGCACGCGCCGACGCGCGTTCCGAGTCTCGGTCGGACGGTGGCGACCCGAACCCCGCGCACCGCGCCGAGCAGGCCCCGAACACGCCAGAGCGGGGGACCCCGGGGCAGATCTCCGGCGAGTCCGCGCCTGCTCGGCACGGCGAGGGCACGCGGGCCTCCGACGCCCCGCGTGGCGATCGCTCCGGTGCCTCCACCCAGGACGGTTCGACCGTCACCCACACGCGCACCACCGGCCAGGGGGAGTTCACCACCTCGCGTGGACCGGACGGGGAGCAGAACACCGCCTACCGCTATCCGGCCACCCGCGAGGGCGGCTCCGACTTCACCATGAACGTGACCCGTGACGGGGCCGAGGTCAACGGCACGGGCGTGCGGAGCACGGAGCGGGGCTTCGAGGTCTCCGCCGCCGACGGTTCGTCCGTTCGCACCCAGCGGGACGGCACGATCCGCACGGGCGACCTGGAGGTGACCGGTCCCGGAGGCAGGGGCCGTGCCTCCTACCGCGACGGTGAGCTGACGGTGTCCACGAGCGACGGTGACGTCTCCGTCTCCCGGGACCCGAACGGCAGCGAGGTTCGCACCGAGGACGGACTCACCGTACGGCGGGACGCGGACGGCCTGCGGGTCAGCCACACCGGTGACGGCCCCGTCGACCTGAGGACCAACGGCAGCGGTCCCGACGTCACCCGGGCCGCCGTCGACAGCACGGGACGCGCTCCGCGTTCCCACGCGACCGACCCGACCACGGGCAGGAACGCCGAGGTGGGCGTCGACGGTTACCGGGTCGACGTTCCTGGCGGGGCCTCGCACGGCTTCGACCGCGCCGACGGGACGGTCCGCGTCGAATCCGGCGGTGCCCGCGCCGAGGTCAGGCCCGACTCGGCACACCTGTCCCACGCCGACCGCGGCGTCGACTTCGAACTACGCCAGGACGGCACCGGCAGCGTCAGGGGCGGTCCCTCCAGCGCCGAGATCCGCGCGGACGGCGGCATCGACCTCCGGTCGTCCACCCACGGGGAAGGGAACGACGCCACCCTCAGGCAGGTGACCGACGGCCGGGGCGGCACCCGTCCCGTGTTCAGGTCCGGGAACGTCACCGCGGAGCCGGGGCAGGTCGGCTTCGACCACGGTTCCCGGGTCCAGATCGTGGACCACCAGGGAACGAGCGCGATCCACGTGGTCGACGGTGGCCGCCAACGGACCTACAACATGGACGGCACGCCCGTGCTGGGCGAGACCTACCCGAGCCTGCCCCTGGACCCGGCCACCAACACCCCCTCCCTGGTGATCGGTTCCCCGGACGGTCGCACGCTCACCAGCGTGACGATCGAACCGGGGCGTGGCGGTGACGGGCCGGGAGCGGCCCCCGCGTTGCGCGTCGACAACCCCTACGGCTGGTCGGTGCGCACCTCCGGAGACGGGGACGTGAGCGTGGCGGCGCCCGGGGGAAGGGAGAACTCCCTGGAAGTGACGCGTCGAGGCGACGGTTCCGTGGCGGTGAACACCAGGGACGGGAGCCACCGGGCCGACAACGGTGGTGGACGGCTCAGCGTCTCCGGGCCCGAAGGGCTCAGGGGCGACACCGACGGAGACCGGGTACGGGTGTCCGACGGAGAGGCGACCACGACCGCGCGTACGGACGAAGGCGGTGCCATCCCGGGCGAGAGGGTGGCCGAGACCAGGAGCGACAGCGAACACCGCCCGCCCTTCGGGGAGAGCTCCACGCACGAGTCCTCCGTCTCCACGAGTGAGGGGACGAGCGTCTGGGCCGGGCGCGACGGGATCCACACGACGATGGGCCCGGGCCGGGAACCCGGCACCGTGAACTCCGGCGACCGGACCGTGGACGTCACGTCCGACGGCCTGAGCGCGCGGGGCACCGGTCGCGACTCCGACGCGTGGGAGGTGTCGACGAGCCCCGACGGGACGCGCGGCAGCAACGGTGCCCAGAGCATCGACGTCACCGCCCGGCCCGAGGGAGGCGGAGCGCGCAGTCCCCTGTACCGGGGCAACGGGGGGCTCCGGTGGCAGAACCCGATCACCTCGCCCGACCAGATCAGGTTCGAGACCGGCGGGGACGTCGCGGGCGGCCGGTCGGCCTCCGGGCGGACCGAGGTCGTCGACGGAGCCAACGGGACCACGTTCAGGGACGCCAGGGGAGGGGTGCGGGTCGACGCGAGCGGTGGTGGGCCCGACCTGCGGGTCACCGAGGGCCACGTGCGGATCAACGCACCGGACGGCACCCAGCACCGGGTGGACATCCCGACCCGGCCCGACACCGCCGACCCCGTCCGGGACGGAGCGGGCACCGACCCCGCGCGAGGGGACGACGGCGCCCCCTCGCCGAGCCGTGACGACGACGGCGCCACTCCTGAGGGCGACCGTTCGGCAGACACCCCACGTGGGTCCCGGCGTTCGGACTCCGATCCGGTCACCACGCTCAGGGACACACGGGCCGCCGGTGTCCAGGCGATCCCCTTCGAGATGTTCAAGAACATCCTCAACGTGGTCGCCGGAACGGGTTTCGACTTCCTCCGACACTTCGGGGCCGAGGCGCTGGGGCAGGACTGGCTCTCCGAAGGCATCGCGTTCGGTCCGGACGGCCTGCCCAACCCCAGCTACGTGGTGCAGTCCTTCATGCAGCTCGGCACGGCGATCCCCAAGGCGGCGGCCGAGGGCAGGTACGGGGGCGCCGACGGCCTGCCCAACCTCCCGCTGGAGTTGGGGCACCAGGCGATGCGCAACAACCTCCGCGACGCGTACCTGGACGAGTACCACGAGGACTTCCGCGCGGAGGAGGCGAGGGCCCTGGAGGAGAAGGAGGTCCAGGAGCGTATCGACGCGCTCGACGCGCTGCTCGACGAGAAGAACCTCAAGAAGTACGAGGAGAGCAGGGACACCGCCCCCTCCGACGACGAGACGGGTGCGGAAGTCAAGGAACGGGCGCGGGTGGACCGCTTCCTCGAGGACGCCAAGGAGGAGAGGGAGAGGCTCAGGGGCGAGCTCAAGAAGCTTCGGAACGGCGACCCCGAGGACGAGAAGTAGCAGGACCAGGGCTGACACCGCACGGCCGGACACCGTACGAACCAGGAAGGGGAGACAGATGGCAAGGATCGTCCGGATCGACATGGACGCGCTCAAGCAGATGGAGTCGTCGCTGATCAGGATTCAGAACGCCTTTACGGACAGCGAGAACGACTCGTACCAGAGCCCGGAGGACCGGGCGGAGGACATCGGCCCCGGCAACCTGGTCGACAAGGCCAAGGACTACGGCAAGGACTGCAAGAAGAACTACGAGCGCCAGGCCGAGGACCTGGGCGCCCTGACCCAGGCGATCGGTCCGGTCATCGAGACCTTCGAGGAGGCGGACGAGGAGCTGGGCAAGAGCCTGACCGACAAGAAGAAGGGCGACCAGCCGCCGGCCGGGCCGCCCAACCAGGCCGCCGTCTAGCCGCCTGACCGCACAGAGCCGCACCCGGCCGCACGAGGAGGACCACCGCCATGCCCTACCTGTTCGAGGAGGACGTCCCGCAGCGGGACCTCCTGTTCGACTACGCGCTTCCGGAAGGCTGGAAGCAGTACGACCTGTCCGGCGACGCGCTCGCGGAGATGCGGGCCAAGGTCCTGGAGGAGTACGGGAACCGGCCGGAGGAGGCGGAGGCGCTCAACGAGCTGATCGCCGACATGGCCAGGGTCACCGACGAGGCGACCGGGTCCGGGCTGATCTCGGCCTCCGGGACCTTCGAGGAGTACGACGACGGGTTCTTCATGGCGACCGTCTGCGTGTTCGCCTTCCCGGCGGGCCGGGGCGAGCACACCATCGACCCCCTGCGCCTGGTCGACTACGTCTACCAGGACTCCGCCACCGCCCGCGAGGGCACCTGGCTGAAGAAGACCGTCGTCGACCTGACCGAGTCCGGCCTGGGCCAGTGCGGCCGTATCCAGGGCGTCACGGACTACGACACCGACGAGGCGATCCTGCGCACGGTGGCCATGCACACGGCACTGGAGTACCCGGGTCTGGACAAGCGCATCCTGGTCAGCTGCACCAGCCCCAACTCCCGGGAGGTCGACGAGGTCCTGGACCTCTTCGACGCGATCACCGCGTCGGCGCGGTTCTGGGAGCGCGACGTCCCCGCCGACGAGGGGGACTGAGCCCCCGCCGAACGGTGCGGGACCGGTGGCACCAGGGGTGAACCATCACCCCTGAGTAGGTATCAGCCACAATGATCACAGAAGGGCTCTCGGCCCCTCGGCCCGGCGCGGTCGCCCCGAGAGCACACACACGAGGAGACACACATGCCCGCGTACAACGTCGACAGTGACAAGACCGAGGAGACCTCGGGCTCCCTCACCCAGGAGTTCAACGAGTTCACCGAGCGCCTCCAGTCCATCAAGAACAAGGTCGACGCGCTGATCTCGGACGGCTACAGCACCCCTGCGGCGGAGAAGCACTTCCGTCCGTTCTTCGAGGACTTCAACAGCGGCTTCGAGGACGTCAACAAGGGCCTCGACGGCATCGCCAAGTACCTCAAGCAGGTCGGCACCACCTTCAGCGAGACCGACGAGAAGCTGGGCGAGGGCCTCAAGGGCTGACGGCCCCGCGCCGCCCCCGAACCACGCGCTCCTCGCGGGCACCCGCCCCGAACCGAGCCGCCCCGCCCCGAACGCCCGCGCCGGACCCCTCCCTCCCCCTCACGGCTCCCGCGCGGGCGCGGGGCGGACGCGCGGCTCCCACCGACCACAGCGTCGACCAACGCGACCCGCCCCCGAGGGCAGAGACCCGGAAGCAGTCCTCACCGTGCGCCTTCTCTTCACCGCGACCCCAGCCACCGGCCCGTCCGTGGACGGGCCGAACGGCTCCGGCCCCGTCGCCTCCTCGCCCCTGCGTCTGGACATGCTCGTCGACGCCGACCCCAGCGCCACCGTGCGCCAGCTCACCGAGGTCGTGGACCCGGTGGTCCGCACGGTGCCGCGCGTCAACGGCCAGGAGGTCCCGCTCTACGTCGGTGACCGGCGGGTCGATCCGTCCGTGTCCCTCGCGGACGCGGGAATCCTGGACGGGTCGGTCATCGGTGTGGGCGGTCCCGCCGAGGTCAAGGCGGAGCCCCCCGGCGTGGTGGAGGTCCGGGTGGTCTCCGGCCCCGACGCGGGGCGGGTCGTCCGGCTCGACCCGGGCGACTACGTCGTCGGTGACCACGAGAGCGCGGTGCTCGTCGTGGACGCCGACGGCCACTGGGCGCGGATCCGCGTGTCCCCCGACGGCACCGTCACCATCCGGGCCACCAGCACCGGTCAGGGCGCGTACCTGGAGCGCGACGAGGTCGCCCCGGACACCGCGTGGCCGCAGGGGGAGCAGCTCACCCTGGGCGGCACCCTCTTCGAGGCGTGGCCCAACCACCGGCCCGACGCCTCCGTCGTCACCTCCGAGGACGGCACCGGCCTGGACTACAACCGTCCGCCCCGGCTGCACCCCGCGCCCACCAAGACCAAGTTCAAGCTGCCCAGCCCACCCGAGCCGCCGGACCGGCCGATCGCCCAGCTGCTCATGATGATCCTCATGCCGATCACCATGGCGGTCGGCGGCGCGCTCATCATGAACCGCCCGCAGATGCTCCTCATCGGCCTGCTGGCGCCGGTCTCCGTGCTGTTCATGCAGCTGATGCAGCGCAAGACCACCAAGGCCCGCTACGAGAAGCAGCTCCTGGAGTTCGAGGAGAAGACGGAGCGGGTCACCAAGGACGCCCGCGACGCCCTGGTCCTGGCGCAGCGCCGCCTCCGCGACACCTGCCCCGACCCCGCCGCCGTCCTGCTGCTGTCCACCGGGCCGCGCTCCCGGCTGTGGGAGCGCCGCAAGATCGACGAGGACTTCACCCAGCTGCGCGTGGGCACCGGCAGCATCCCCTCCGAGGTCGTCCTCATGGACCCCACCAAGGACGACCACCGCAAGGAGGTCACCTGGGACATGCGGGACGTGCCGGTGAGCGTGTCGGTCAAGGACAACGGGGTCGTGGGTGTGGCCGGGACCGGCGAGGGCGCACACGCCCTGGAGCGCTGGCTGGTCGCCCAGCTCGTCGCCCTGCACAGCCCCGCCGAACTCCAGCTCTACCTGCTGTCCATGGAGGGCGACCACACCCGCTGGCGGTGGACCCGCTACGTCCCGCACCTGCGCGGCGACCTGCCCCAGCTCTCGCTGGGCCGGATCGGGATCGACGCCACCACGTGCGCCCGCCGCGTCTCCGAGCTGCTGATGATCCTGGAGGCCAGGGCCCAGGCCGCGCGCGGAGCCGTCGACGACGAGCCCGCGATCGTGGTCGTCCTCGACGGCGCCCGCCGGATCCGCTCGCTGCCCGGGGTCGTGCAGCTGCTGCGCGAGGGCCCCGACGTGGGCATCTACGTCGTGTGCCTGGACGCCGAGGAGCGGCTGCTGCCCGAGGAGTGCCGGGCGGTCGTCAGCATCACCCCGCACGGGATGCGCCTGCGCCGGACCTCCTTCGACAACGTCGAGGACGTGCGCGCCGACGTTCCCTCCGCCGCCTGGGCGGACCGGCTCGGACGGGCCCTGGCGCCCCTGCGCGACAGCAGCGTCGGGGAGTCCGGCGGTTCCCTGCCGCGCAGCGCGCGCCTGCTCGACGTGATCGGCCTGGAGCCGCCCAACGGCGACGCCATCGCCGCCCACTGGGCGGGCGGCGGCCGCAGCACGGTCGCCACCCTCGGTGTCGGCCTGGACGGCGCCTTCGCCGTCGACATCCGGCGGGACGGCCCCCACGCGCTCATCGCGGGCACCACCGGTTCCGGAAAGTCCGAACTCCTCCAGACGCTGGTGGCGTCGCTGGCGGCGGTGAACCGCCCCGAGTCGATGTCGTTCGTACTGGTCGACTACAAGGGCGGCAGCGCGTTCAAGGACTGCGTGGACCTGCCGCACACCGTCGGCATGGTCACCGACCTGGACACCCACCTGGTGGGGCGCGCCCTGGTCTCGCTCGGCGCCGAGCTGCACCGCCGCGAGCACATCCTGGCGAAGGCCGGGGCGAAGGACATCGAGGACTACCTCGAACTCCTGGACCGCGACCCGCGCATGCCGCAGATGCCCCGGCTGATGCTGGTCATCGACGAGTTCGCGTCCATGGCGCGCGAGCTCCCGGACTTCGTCAAGGGCCTGGTCAACATCGCCCAGCGCGGCCGCTCCCTCGGCATCCACCTGGTGCTGGCCACCCAGCGCCCCGGCGGAGTGGTCACCAACGACATCCGCGCCAACACCAACCTGCGGATCGCGCTGCGGATGACCGACGAGACGGAGAGCCGCGACGTCATCGACGCCGCGGAGTCGGCCCACATCGGGATCGACACCCCCGGCCGCGCCTACGCCCGGCTCGGTCACGCGTCGCTGCTGCCGTTCCAGTCGGGCCGGGTCGGCGGTCGACGGATCGTGGCCGTCGAGAACGCCTCCGCCCCCGTCGCCCACCCGGTGAAGTGGTCCGACCTGGCGCTTCCCGCTCCGATCGCCGCCAAGGAGAGCCAACAGAGCGGCGACGTGGAGGCCACCGACCTCACGGCGCTGGTCGCGGCCGTGCGCGAGGCCACCGAGCGGGTCGGCGCGCGGCGGCAGCCCAGCCCCTGGTTGGAGGCGCTGCCCACGTCGCTGACCCTGTCGACGCTCCTGCGGGGGCGGCCCCCGCAGCCCGAGGCCGGGGCGGTGCGCCCTGTTCCGCTCGGGCTCATCGACGTCCCGGCGCAGCAGCGCCAGATGCCGTACACGTTCGACCTGGCCAGGACCGGACACCTGCACGTCATGGGGTCGGGCCGGACCGGCCGCTCCCAGACGCTGCGCACCCTCGCCGCCTCGCTCGCCCTGGGCCACCACCCCGACGACGTGCACATGTACGGCCTGGACTGCGGCAACGGAGCCCTGCTGCCGATGGAGCGGCTGCCGCACTGCGGGGCGGTCGCCCAGCGCACCCAGGGCGACCGCGTCGTGCGCCTGCTGGGGCTGCTCGGGGAGGAGCTGGACCGCAGGCAGAAGCTGCTCGCCGCGCACGGCTGCGCCGACCTGGAGGAGCTCCGGGCCAAGCTGCCGGCCCAGGAGCGACCGGCCCACATCGTGCTCTTCATCGACCGGCTCGACGCCTTCGAGCAGGCCTTCGGGGAGTACAACTACGGGGCGCTGGTCGAGGACGTCACCACCCTGATGCGGGACGGCGCGGGCGTGGGCGTGCACGTGGTCGCCACCGGCGACCGCCTGCTGACGCGCACGAAGTACTCCTCCACCACGGAGGACCTGCTGGTCCTGCGCTGCAACGACAGCGGGGACTACAGTTCGGCCGGGCTCCAGGCCCGGGCGCTGCCGGAGGAGGTCCCGGACGGCCGGGCCTTCCGCGCGGGCGACGCGCTGGAGGTCCAGATCGCGCTCCTGACGAAGAACCCGCAGGGCGCCGCCCAGGGCGCCGAGCTCGCACGCATCGCGGAGTTCGTCTCCAAGCGCCAGGGTCCCGGCGGCGGACCGAGGCCGTTCCGCGTCGACGTCCTGCCGGACCGCCTGAGCTACGCGGACATGGCCCGCTACCGCACCCAGCGGCCCCGTCCGCTGCACGCCCTGATCGGGGTCGGCGGAAACGAGCTCACCGCCGTCACCGCCGACCTGTCGCGGATCCCGACCTTCCTCGTGAGCGGCCCTCCCCAGTCCGGTCGGTCCAGCATGCTCACGACCATGGCCGCGTCGCTGCTGGAGGGAGGGACGGAGCTGCTGCTGGTCACGCCGCGCGGTTCACGCCTGGCCGATCTGCGGAACGAGCGCGGGGTGCGGGCCGTCATCGACGCCGCCGAACCGAGGCTCTCGCAGCTGCACGACGCGCTCGGGCGCTTCGAGGCGGACACGGCGGTCGTGGTGATCGACGACGCCGAGCTGCTGCTCCAGAGCGACCTCGGCAAGGAGTTCACGCGGATCGCGCGCGGCATGGTGGGCGCGGGATGGGGCATCGTCGCGGCGGGCACCAACGAGGCGCTCCAGGGCGGCTTCAACGGTTGGCACGTCCACCTCAAGCGCAACCGCATCGGTGCGCTGCTGTCCCCGCAGAGCCAGGCCGACGGCGAGGTCCTGGGGCTGCGGCTGCCCAAGGGCGTGTCCAGCCCGAGGCTCACCCCGGGGACCGCCTACCTGCACCTGGGTGACGGCAGGGTCCAGCAGGTGAGGGTGCCCATGCCGTGACCGCCGGAGCCGGGGGGCGAAGGTACCTTGTGCGCGAGGTTAAAGGCGCTAGGATCCATTTACTCCCCTTGATCCCCCTTCGCCACCCCTGTTCTCGGTGGGCGCCTGACCCCGCTGCCAGAGTCAACCGTCCCACCCGTATGCCGATCAGGATCTGTTCCCAGTGAACCCAACCCCATCAGCCGTCTCACTTCCGGTCACCGCCACCGACCTGACCTCGACCGACCCCGCGAGGATCGGTCCCTACCAGCCCCTCAAACGCCTGGGCGCGGGCGGCATGGGCGTCGTGTACGCCGCCCAGGCCAACGGGGGCGAGATCGTCGCGGTCAAGCTCATCCACCCCGAGTACGCCGCCGACGAGGAGTTCCGGGCGCGCTTCACCCGTGAGGTCGAACTGCTCCGCAGGGTGGGCGGCGCGTGCGCGGTCCCCCTGCTGGACGCCGACACCGGTGCCGACCGGCCCTGGCTGGTCACCCCGCTGGTGCGGGGCATGACGCTCAGCGCCTACATGCGCAAGCACGGCGCGCTCGAGGAACAGCTGCTGATCGGCCTGGCCGCCGGTGTGGCCGAGGCGCTCGCCCAGATCCACGAGGCGGGCATCGCGCACCGCGACCTCAAGCCCGCCAACATCGTCCTGTCGCCCGAAGGGCCCCGGGTCCTCGACTTCGGGGTGGCCCGGGCGGTGGACCAGACGGCGCTCACCCGCACCGGATCGGTCATGGGTTCGCCCGGGTGGATCAGCCCCGACCACTACCAGGGCAAGCCCGCCAGCACCACCGACGACATCTTCGCCTGGGGCGCCCTGGTGACCTACGCGGCCACCGGGCGACCGCCCTTCGGCAGCGGGGACCCGGCCGCGATCGCCCACAGGGTGATCAGCGGGGAACCGGACACCGAGGGGTTCACCGGTCCGCTGGCCGACCTCGCGCGGCGCGCGCTCCAGAAGGAGGGCTCCCAGCGGCCCACGGCCCTCCAGCTGGTCTCGGAGATGGTGTCCGTGACCCACCCCGGGCGGTCCTTCGCCCCGGTGGCCTCGGCCGCCGCGGCCGGGAGCGTGATGGGCGCCCTGGTCGACAACAACTGGCACGGAGTGCAGACCGCGCCCGAACGCGAGTTCGCGGTGGCGGCGCCCCGGAGCGGCGGCGGGGGCAGGGCCCTGGCCCTGGTCGGGGCGGGCCTGGGGGCCCTCCTGCTGATCGCCGGACTCGGCTTCGGCGGCGTGGCCCTGGCCAGCAACTGGGACTCGCTGCCCGTCGCCTCGTGGTTCTCCGGAGACGAGGAGGAGCCGGGCGGCGACTCCGTGAAGGAGGGCTCCAACGACGAACAGCGCCGTCCGGGGCCGGTCGGCAAGGAGCCCACGGAGGAGGCCTCTCCGTCGGACGACCCCTCGGAGGACGCCGACGACGGCGAGGACGACGGCGAGGACGACGAGGGCGAGGAGGACGGTGGTTCGACCACCGCCATGGCCACCGTCGGCGCCGGGGTGAGCGCGTCGGGCGAGCGCCCGTCCGGCGACCACGTGGTGGCCTTCCAGCCCGAGGGCGGATCCGGCCGGTACGCGGTGCTCGACGGCGCCACGGTGGTGTGCGCGTGGAGCTTCTGCCAGGAGCAGGGCGGCGGTGTGGCCGACGGCGCCGCCGGATCGGTCTCCTCCAGCCCCGGCGCGCTCACCGGCTACGCCAACTCCGGCAGCCGCACCGTCTCGGCGGAGGTCACCTACACCGAGAGCGGCGGCACCGTCACCATCACCCGACTCGTGGAGCACCACAAGACCAGCGGTAGCGGAACCCCGCCCTGGTAGGAGGAGCAGAAGTGCTGAAGTCACTCACCCGCCGGATCTCCTGCGGGCTCACCGTCGTCCTGGTCGCGGCCTTCGCCAGCCCCGCCCCGGCCTCCGCCGACTCCTACAACGGGGAGTGCGGGAGCGGGTACGGGGTGGTGAACTCGGCCTCCGTCTCCGGAGGCACGGTCCACCTGGCCTACAACAACTCCAACGGCAGGAACTGCGTGGTCGTGACGCGGTCCAGCCCCGGCTCCGCGATGGACATGGACGCCGCACTCAAGCGCTCCGACTCCGGTTCCTGGAAGACCGACCCGGGCAGCTTCACCTCCTACGCCGGTCCGGTCTACCTGGACGCGGCCGGGCAGTGCGTGGACTGGGGCGGTTCGATCGGCGGCGAGTGGGTCGTGCGCAACGGGACCAACTGCGGCTGACCCGGCGGCGGCGCCGGGGGAGGGCTCGACCGCGCGGGCGTGTCCGTGACCCATGTCATATGCTGGGGGCGGCGCGGCCCGCGTGTCCGGCCTGGCCAACACACAGGTCAGGGCGGTGGAGGTCGATCCTGTGCCGAGCACCACACCCCGGATCAACGGAACCGAACGCGGTTCTCTACCATCTCGAAGTATGGACGTCCCTGAGAGCGGGGCCGCCGGTACCGCGGCCCCCAACCTGGCCGAAGGCTTCCCGGCGGCCACACGTGAGCGGTGGCGCGAACTCGTCGCCGGGGTGCTGCGCAAGAGCGGTGTCGCCGAGGAACGGCTCGCGGACACCCCCGAGTCCGTCCTCGCCACGCACGGCTACGACGGGTTCGACATCGAACCCCTCTACACCGCCGATCCGCCCGCCGCCGACCCCGGCTACCCCGGACTTCCCCCCTTCACACGCGGCCACCGACCCGGCGGAGGCGTGGCCGGAGGCTGGGACATCCGCGCCCGGCACACCGACGCCGACCCCGCCGAACTGCGCCGCCGCATGCACGGCGACCTCATGAACGGCGTGAGCTCGCTGTGGGTGGCCGTGGGCGCCGACACCGCCGAACCCGGCGGGGTCCCCCTCTCCCGCCTGGGCGAGGCCCTCGCGGACGTCTACCTCGACCTCGCCCCCGTGGTGCTGTCCGCACCCGGTCCCCACGCCCTCGACGCCGCGACCGCCCTGCTCCGGGCGCACGCCGACGCCGACGTCCCCGACGGCCGCGTCATCTCCCACCTGGGCCTGGACCCCCTCAGCGCGGCGGCCCTGGCCGGGGAGCGCCCCGACGTGGCGGACACCGCCCGCTTCGCCGCCGAACACGCCGCCCGCCACCCCGGGCTCGGCCTGTTCGTCGCGGACGGCACGCTCGTGCACGACGCGGGCGGCTCCGAGGCCCAGGAGATCGGCTCCGCCGTCGCCGCGGGGACCGCCTACCTGCGCGCCCTCGCGGACGCCGGGATCGCCCCCGCCGACGCCGCCCGCCGGATCGAGTTCCGGCTCGCCGCCAACGCCGACCAGTTCTCCGTCATCGCCAAGCTCCGCGCCGTCCGCGCCATGTGGAACCAGGTCCTGGAGGCCTGCGGGGTGCCCGCCGACCGGCGCGGCATGAGCCTGCACGCCACCACCTCGGACGCGATGCTCACCCGACGCGACCCGCACGTGAACATGCTCCGCACCACGGTGGCCTGCTTCGCCGCCGGGGTGGGCGGCGCCGACGCGGTCACCGTGGCGCCCTTCGACTCCGCACTGGGACTCCCCGACGACTTCGCCCGCCGGATCGCCCGCAACACCCAGTCGCTCCTCATCGAGGAGTCGCACCTGGCCCAGGTCATCGACCCGGCCGGGGGATCGTTCTACGTCGAGGCCCTCACCCGCGACCTCTACGGCGCGGGCTGGGCGTTCTTCCAGGAACTGGAGCGCGCCGGGGGCATCGGCGCGGCGATCGAACACGGTGGACTCCGCGCCGCCGTGGACCGCCTCTGGGAACGCC
Organism: Nocardiopsis sp. iso_237; assembly: GCF_056173345.1. Lineage (NCBI taxonomy): Bacteria > Bacillati > Actinomycetota > Actinomycetes > Streptosporangiales > Nocardiopsidaceae > Nocardiopsis > Nocardiopsis sp. iso_237. The sequence goes on from NZ_CM149669.1 coordinate 490,038, forward strand.
GCCGCCACGACCTCGCCCGCCGCACGGCCCCGCTCACGGGGGTCAGCGAGTTCCCCGACCCGAACGAGAAACCCCTGGTCCGCGATCCCGACCCCGCCCGTCCCGAACCGGTCCGGGGCGGCTTCCCGGTCCGCCGCTACGCCCAGGACTACGAGGCCCTGCGGGACCGCTCGGACGCCCACACCGCCGCGACGGGCCACCGGCCCGGCGCGTTCCTGGCCACCCTCGGGCCGGTCGCCGCGCACACCGCCCGCGCCTCCTTCGCCACCAACCTCCTCGCCGCCGGGGGGATCGAGGCCGGCGACCCGGGCCCCCTCGACGACGCGCCGTCCGCCGCGCGCGCCTTCGCGGACTCCGGCAGCCGGGTCGCGGTGATCTGCTCCTCGGACCGGCTCTACGACGAGCACGCCGAAGAGGTCGCCCGCGCGCTCAAGGGAGCCGGGGCCCGCCGCGTCCTGCTCGCCGGGGCGCCCCGCGACGCCTACCGGGAGGCCGGGGTGGACGCCTTCGCTCACAGGGGCTGCGACGCCGTCGCCCTGCTCACCGACCTGGTCGACGTGATCCTCACCGACCCCCCGACCACCACGACCGACTCCACCCAGGGGGAGACCGCATGATCCCCGACTTCTCCGCCGTCGACCCGTGCCTTCCGGCCTTCACCGGCGCCGACCGGGGCGCGGCCGACTGGCGGCGCGCCCTGGAGGAATCCACGGGCAAGGCCGCCGACGCCCTGGAGTGGGAGACCCCCGAGGGGATCGGCGTCAAGCCGCTGTACACGCCCGCCGACCGCGCGGGCCTGGACTTCGTGGACGGGCTGCCGGGCATCCCGCCCTACCTGCGCGGGCCCTACCCGACCATGTACGTGAACCAGCCGTGGACCATCCGCCAGTACGCGGGCTTCTCCACCGCTGAGGAGTCCAACGCCTTCTACCGCCGCAACCTCGCCGCCGGGCAGAAGGGCCTCTCGGTCGCCTTCGACCTGGCCACCCACCGGGGCTACGACTCCGACCACCCGAGGGTCGCCGGCGACGTCGGCATGGCAGGCGTGGCCATCGACTCCATCTACGACATGCGCCAGCTGTTCGACGGGATCCCGTTGGACCGGATGAGCGTGTCCATGACCATGAACGGCGCGGTGCTGCCCGTCCTGGCGCTGTACATCGTGGCCGCCGAGGAGCAGGGGGTGCCCCCGGAGAAGCTGTCGGGGACCATCCAGAACGACATCCTCAAGGAGTTCATGGTCCGCAACACCTACATCTACCCGCCGCGGCCGTCCATGCGGATCATCTCCGACATCTTCGCCTTCACCTCGCAGCGGATGCCGCGCTTCAACTCCATCTCCATCTCCGGCTACCACATGCAGGAGGCCGGGGCCACGGCCGACCTGGAGCTGGCGTACACCCTCGCGGACGGCGTGGAGTACATCCGCGCCGGTCAGAGATCCGGGTTGGACGTGGACGCCTTCGCGCCCCGGCTGTCGTTCTTCTGGGCGATCGGGATGAACTTCTTCATGGAGGTCGCCAAGCTGCGCGCGGCCCGCCTGCTGTGGGCCCGCCTGGTCAAGGACCTGGGAGCCGCCAAGGACAAGTCGCTCAGCCTGCGCACGCACTCCCAGACCTCCGGCTGGTCCCTGACCGCGCAGGACGTGTTCAACAACGTCGCGCGCACCTGTGTGGAGGCCATGGCGGCCACCCAGGGCCACACCCAGTCGCTGCACACCAACGCCCTGGACGAGGCGCTCGCCCTGCCCACGGACTTCTCCGCGCGCATCGCCCGCAACACCCAGCTGCTGTTGCAGCAGGAGTCCGGCACCACGCGCGTGGTCGACCCCTGGGGCGGCAGCTACTACGTGGAGAGCCTCACCCAGCAGCTGGCCGAGAAGGCGTGGGCGCACATCCAGGAGGTCGAGAAGGCCGGGGGCATGGCCGCCGCGATCGACGCCGGACTGCCCAAGATGCGCATCGAGGAGGCGGCCGCCCGCACCCAGGCGCGCATCGACTCCGGACGGCAGCCGGTGATCGGGGTCAACAAGTACCGGCCCGACTCCGCCGACGAGATCGACGTCCTCAAGGTGGAGAACTCCAGGGTCCGCTCCGAGCAGCTGGACAAGCTCCGCCGCCTGCGCGAGGAGCGCGACGACGACCGGGTGCGCGCCGCCCTCGACGCCCTCACCGAGGCGGCCGGGCGCGAGTCCAGGGCCGACGCGTCCCTCACCAACAACCTGCTCGCCGCCGCCGTCGACGCCGCCCGCGCCAAGGCGACGGTCGGGGAGATCTCCGACGCCATGGAGAAGGTCTTCAACCGCCACTCCGGCCAGATCCGTACGATTCAGGGTGTGTACAGGAACGAGGCGGCCGGGAGCTCCGACGCGGCCGGACTGATGGACCGGGTGACCACCCGGGTCGACGAGTTCGCGGAGGCCGAGGGGCGCCGCCCCCGCATCCTCGTGGCGAAGATGGGCCAGGACGGCCACGACCGGGGGCAGAAGGTGATCGCGACCGCCTTCGCGGACCTCGGTTTCGACGTGGACGTGGGCCCGCTGTTCCAGACCCCGGCCGAGGTCGCCGTCCAGGCCGTGGAGGCCGACGTGCACGTGGTCGGGGTGTCCTCCCTGGCCGCCGGACACCTGACCCTGGTGCCCGCGTTGCGCGAGGAACTGGCCGGACTCGACCGCGAGGACATCATGATCGTGGTGGGCGGGGTGATCCCGCCGGGTGACTTCGACGAGCTCCGCGCCGCCGGGGCGTCGGCCATCTTCCCACCCGGAACGGTGATCGCGGAGGCCGCGATCGACCTGCTCGACCAGCTGGAGGAACGGTTGGACCCGGAGGGCACGGGGCAGCGGGGCTGACTGTTCAGCGCGGGCGGGCCGGAGCGGCCCGGCCGGAGGCGAACGGCCGGGACCCGGCCGGGAGGGGAGTGGACGTGGCGGTGCGCGGGAGGCGTCCGGTGGACGTGGACGCCCTGGCCGAGGGGGTGCTGTCCGGGCACCGGCCGACCCTGGCCAGGGCGATCACCCTCGTGGAGTCGCGCCGCCCGGACCACACGCGCGCCGCCCAGGAGCTGTTGGTGCGGCTGCTCCCGCACACCGGCAAGGCCCAACGTGTGGGGATCACCGGGGTACCCGGCGTGGGCAAGTCGACCTTCATCGACGCGCTCGGCACCCGGCTGACCTCGCGCGGGCACCGGGTGGCCGTACTCGCGGTCGACCCCTCCTCCACCCGCACCGGCGGCAGCATCCTGGGCGACAAGACGCGCATGGCCGACCTCGCGGTGGACCCGGACGCGTTCATCCGGCCCTCGCCCACGGCGGGCACCCTCGGCGGGGTGGCCCGCGCCACCAGGGAGACCATGCTGCTCATGGAGGCGGCCGGGTTCGACGTGGTCCTGGTGGAGACCGTGGGGGTCGGCCAGTCCGAGGTCACCGTCGCCGCCATGGTGGACTGCTTCCTGTTCCTCACCCTGGCCCGGACCGGGGACCAGCTCCAGGGCATCAAGAAGGGCGTCCTGGAACTCGTGGACGTGGTCGCGGTGAACAAGGCCGACGGCCCGCACGCCGACGACGCCCGCAAGGCCGCCCGGGAGCTCTCCCGTGCCCTGCGCCTGCTCCAGCCGGTCCACCCCGAGTGGCGGCCGCCGGTGCTGACGTGCAGCGGCCTGACCGGTGACGGACTGGACGAGGTGTGGGACACGGTGCTCGACCACCGGCGGGTGCTGGAGCGCGACGGCGCCCTCGCCGACCGGCGCAGCGAGCAGGGCGTGAGCTGGATGTGGGACCAGGTGCGGGACCAGCTCATGGACACGTTCCTGCGGGACGCGGGTGTGGCCGACCTCATTCCGACGATGGAGTCACGGGTGCGTTCGGGTGAGACCACCGCCACCCTGGCCGCGCGTTCCCTGCTGGACTCCTTCACCCAGGGTGACGGTGACGCGGAGGGTCGAACGGACCGTGACCGGGCCGAGAGTGACGGTGGGAGTGCCTGAGGGGCACGAGGCAACACCGGTTACCATGTCGTGAAATGACCCAGGGTGAACGGGAGGTATCGCCCTGGGCGGAGGGGGTTCTCGCCCATGAGGCGAAAATTTCTTGCCTGATGCCATTCCCGTGGGAGCGGTTCGCTTATACCGTGTGTGTCCAACGACTTACCAGGCCGCTCGGGCGCGCAAGTGTCTCCCCTCACCGGACCGGCTCTGTGGGAGTGGAGCCGGGTCCGGTAGTCGTTCCCGGCCGGGCTGCGTATGGTTAAGCGAGGGACCCCTCACCATCTGAACGTGGGGCCGGGAGGAGTGAACGTGCACAGGCTTGGACTGAGCACGCGGTTCGAGAGCCGCAGCGTCATCGTCGCGATCGAGGGAGAGCTCGACATCGCGACCGCCGCCGACCTCCAGGAACACATCAAGACCGCGATCGAGGACCACGGTCCGTGGCTGATCCTGGACCTGTCCGCCCTGGACTTCATGGACTCCAGCGGGCTGAACGTCATCATCAACGCCTATCGGAACGTCCGTGAGCGGGACGGTTCCCTGTCACTGGCGGCACTGAACGAACGCGTCACCAAGGTCGTCCGACTGGTCGGCCTGCACCGTCAGGTTCCCGTCCACCAGACCGTCGCCACCGCCGTCGCGGCGATGGAGGCCCTGGAGGCCAAACGCCAGGCCGGCTAGCGGAATCCAGGGTTCCGTGGGCCCCTCCCGGGACCGTGGCCGCCGCTGACACCCCTCCTCTCCCGTGCCCTCCTCCGGCAGGCTCGGTGCCCTGTCCGGAGAGGATCGGGTGTCGCCCCGCCGTGACCGCCCCGAAGCGGCGCGGCCCTCCCCTGTGGACAACCGGCCTCACCCGCCTCCTTCGGGGATAATGGGTCCATCGACGACACGACCCCCTCCCCCCGGTCCCCCCGCCGCCTCCTCGACCCCCTCCGCCGCCTCCTCCTCCAGGTCGGTTACGACCCGCGTAACGCGAGGATCGTCGCGGGAGTCAGCTTCGCTCTCCTCGCGCTCCTGACCATGGTCTTCGGCTTCGTCCTCGGTGCCAGCGACTTCTCCGTCCGCCTGCTGATCGGCCTGGCCGCGGTCGGCGCGGTCCTGGGCCTCCCGCTCTTCACCGTCCTCGCCGCCGCTCTGGTGCACCTCTCCCTGGGCAGGCGCCTGGTGAGATCCAGCCCGGCCGACGGACGCGCCGCGAGAAGGGTGCTCCGGTCGGGAGAGCTGACCGGCGTGCCCGAGGTGGACCGGGTCGCCAGGGACCTGGCCGCGCTGGTCCTGAGGCAGCGCCTGTGGCCGTCGGTCCTGCTGCTGTGCGGTCTCGGAGCGCTGAACCTGTTCAACGCGCTCAACCTGTACACCTCGGACAGTGCCTGGAGCGGGATGTCCGTGTTCTTCCTGGCGACGGGCCTCCTCTTCGTGGTGATGGTGGCCGTCTCCGTCCCCGTCGACACCCGGGGCAGGCGAAGAGCACGGGCCGTGGCCGACGCCTACGACGCCCGTGCGCGGGGGGACGGTCATCGAACCCCCAGCGAAAGGTATCGGATTGGTAACGGAAATTCCGGGTAGTGGGTTCGGCATGAACGAGCACACGACGCACCCCCCGTCCGCTCGCCGACATCCCAGGGCCCTGTTCGGCCAGATGCAGGTCTACGCGCAGAACCACCCGCGTGCCTACGCCGCCAGGGTCATGTCGGTCGTCCTCCTCCTGACGCTGCTCCCCCCGCTCGTCCTCTGCGTGATCCTGCTCGACGACTGGAGTTCGTTCGTCCCGGTCCTCATCGGTGCCACCGCCCCCGCGGTGATCGTGGGCGCCCTCATGGTGTGGCTGATGCCCTGGTTCCTGCGTCGGACCCTCGGCACCTCCATCCTGCGTCCGGGCACCGATCCGGTGGACCTGCTGGAGGCCAAGCGTCAGCTGCGCCGCGGCGGCCTGCACGAGAGGGAGGAGGTCAACCGGATCGCGCGGGTGGTCGCCGCCCAGGCGGAGGCGAAGATCAACTCCCCGAGGACCGTCAACGTCTTGAGCGTGGCCGGAATGCTGATGTTCGGTGCGCTCACCATCGTGAACTACGCGCTCGACGGCCTGGGGTTCGACTTCCTCTTCAGCGCGACGTTCACCCTGTTGTTCCTGGCGTACCTGCTCTTCCTCGGGCCCTGGACCAGGCGCTACCGCCAGCGGGCACGGGACTTCGCGAGGCTCTACGACGAGCGCGCGGCCGACCGGGAGAACGAGCCCCGGACGCCGTAGTCCACTGACCCGGGACCTCTCGGGTGACCGCGAGCCTCCGCGTCCCCCCGGCGAACGTCCCCCGTCCGCCGGGGGTGCCCCCTGTCAGCGAGCGCCGAGCAGGTGCTCCAGGGCGAGTTGGTCCAGCCGCTCGAAGTGGTAGCCGCGCCGTCCCACCGTCTCCAGGTCCAGCTCCTCGCGGAGCAGGTCCGTGACGCCCTCCCCCGGGGAGAGCGTGGGTTCGGACAGCTCGGCCACCCGGGCCTCGGCCAGGGCCGCGGCCACCTCGGGGTCGGCGCGGAAGGCCGCGGCCCGCTCCTTCAGGAGGAGGTAGTTGCGCATGCAGCCCGCGGCGGACTCCCACACGCCGGAGACGTCCTCGGTGCGCGGCGGCTTGAAGTCGAAGTGGCGGGGACCGTCGTACCCGGAGCGCTCCAGCAGGTCGACGAGGAAGAAGGCCTCCTTGAGTTCTCCGGCGCCGAACCGCAGGTCCTGGTCGTACTTGACGCCGCGCTGCCCGTTGAGGTCGATGTGGAGGAGCTTGCCCGCCCACAGTGCCTGGGCGACCCCGTGCGCGAAGTTCAGACCGGCCATCTGCTCGTGGCCGACCTCCGGGTTCACGCCCACCATCTCGGGGTGGGCCAGCCGCTCGATGAAGGCCAGGGCGTGGCCGACCGTGGGCAGCAGCACGTCGCCGCGCGGCTCGTTGGGCTTGGGCTCGATGGCGAAGCGCAGGTCGTAGCCCTGGTCGAGGACGTAGGAGCACAGCAGGTCGAAGGCCTCGCGCAGACGGTCCAGAGCGGCCTGGTGGTCCTTGCCCGCCTCGGTCTCGGCGCCGTCCTGGCCGCCCCAGCACACGAAGGTCCGCGCGCCCAGGGAGACCGCGAGGTCGATGTTGCGGACGACCTTGCGCAGCGCGTACCTGCGCACGTCCCGGCTGTTGGAGGTGAACCCGCCGTCCCGGAAGACCGGGTGGCTGAACAGGTTGGTGGTGACCATGGGCACCCGCAGCCCGGTCTCGTCGAGCGCGCTCCGGAAGCGCCGGAGGATCGCCTCCCGCTCATCGGGGGTGCTGCCCGGCGGGATGAGGTCGTCGTCGTGGAAGGTGACGCCGTACGCGCCGAGGTCGGAGAGACGGTGCACGGCGTCCACCGGGTCGAGCGCCGGACGCACCGGATCGCCGAAGGTGTTGACGCCGCGCCAGCCCACGGTCCACAGGCCGAAGCTGAAGCGGTCCTCAGGGGTGGGGCGGAGGTCGGTCATGTGTGCTCCCGGGGGGTTCGATCCGTGGAGGGCGCCGGACCCGGCCAGTTTGTCTAGAGTCACAACTAATTGTCAACGGTCTCCGCCACCCCGGTTCGGGCGGCGGTCACGCCCGTCTGCGCCCCTCCCACGCGGCGCGGGTGAGCCCGTACTCGACCTCGCCGTGCTCGGCCCCCTCGATCGGCTCCGGCCAGTCCCCGGTGAAGGTCCAGGCGAGAACCGGTCCCGACTCCTCCATCACCCGGCGGGAACGCGTGTTGACGGCCATGGTGTTCGCGGTGACCCGCTCCACGCCCAGCTCCGTGCAGCCCAGACGGACCAGGGCCGGGACCGCGCGTCACCTCGGGGTCATCGCCGAGGGCGACCAGGTGGTCGGTGTCGGCCGCCGCGAACGGTCGCAGCGTGAGCCGGTCGGTCTCCAGGAACCACGAGGCGATCATGGCGAGGGGAGGCTCTGGAGGCCACCGCGTTTCCGCCTACGGGAGCGGCAGGGCACCCGAGTCCAGGCCGTGGATCATCACGGCGGCGCCGCCCCGCGACGCCGCGCTCATCCCGAGGGAGGAGGGCTCCACCCGGCAGCCGCCCGCCTCGGGCGCGAAGGAGTGGGCCCGGGCCGCCGCACGACAGCTGGGGAGCAGCCACGGGGCCAAGGGCACGAAGTACCCGCCCAACACCACGGCCCCGGGGTTGACCACGTTGACCAGGGTCGCCACCCCGCGTCCCAGCCAGGTTCCGGCCCGTTCCAGGGCGGCGACGGCCGCGCCGTCACCCGCTGACGCGCGCTCCACCACGAGGCCGACCAGGGCCGCGACGTCCCGGCTCTCCAGGGGGCCGTCCGCGACCCGGTCGGGCAGGGCGGCACGCAGGATCGCCCCGATCCCGGCCAGCGCCTCCAGACAGCCCCGCCGCCCGCACGAGCACTCCGGCCCGTCGGCGGCCAGCTCCAGGTGGCCGATCTCCCCGGCGAAACCGGCCGCGCCGCGCAGCAGCTCACCACCGGTGAGCACCCCCGCGCCGATCCCTACCTCGCCGGTCACGTACACGAGGTCCGCGAGCCCGGCCAGGGATCCGAACCGGTACTCGGCCATGGCGCCGAGGTTGGCGTCGTTGTCGACCAGGACGGTCGCCTCCGCCAGGGCGGAGCCCTCCAGCGCGGAGCGGAGGAGGCCGCGCAGCGGAACGTCCCGCCAGTCCAGGTTGGGCGCCCGCGTGACCGTGCCGGTGGGGGAGTCGATCAGCCCGGGAACCGCCACGCTCACCCCGACCACCGCGCGGCCCTCCATCTCGGGCTCCCCGGCCACCTCCCGCAGGGCCGTCGCGATCCGGCCCGCACAGGCCTCGGGCCCCACGGAGCGCGCGTCCAGCGGCACGTGCCGCCGCACCAGATCCCGGTGGGCCAGGTCCACGGCCACCACCGACAGGTAGTCGACGTTGACCTCCACGCCGACGGCCGCCACGGAACGGTCGTCCAGGGCCAGCAGGACTCCGGGGCGGCCCACCCGGCGCTGCGGCGACTGCCCGGTCTCCCGGACCAGCCCGCGGTCCATCAGGTCGCTGACCAGGCTGGACACGGTGGTCTTGTTCAGTCCGGTGGCCGCGGCGACGGCCGCGCGTGAGCAGGGGGAGAGCGCCCTGACGGTCCGCAGCACGGCGCGGAGGTTGTTCTCACGGATGGTGTGGAGACCCGCCGTGCCCGTACCGGCCGCCACCCGTACCCCCTCGTATTCCCGTTGCCCGCGTGTGGGGGCGCTGGTTGGATTCCCATCATGGTGCCTTCAGACGTCTTCCGTGACCAACCCGTCCTCGTGGGGGAGCGCGTGCGGTTGGAACCGCTCGGCGCGGCCTGCGCGGACGAGCTCATCCCCGCGCTCGTGGACATGGACCCGCAGGTGCGCAGGTTCACCGGCACCCACCAGGAGTTCACCCCCGAACAGCTGCGCCGCGTGTTCGCGGAGTGGGAGCACCGGAACGACCGGGCCGACTGGGTGATCCGCTCCTCGGACGGCACGGCCCTCGGGGACTGCGCGCTGCTCGACCTGGACCCGGACAACGCCGAGGCGCACTACCGGATCGCGCTCAACTCCATGGCGTGGACCGGCCAGGGCTACGGCACCGAGGCCACTGACCTGGTCCTGGAGTACGCCTTCGAGACCGCCGGGCTCCACCGGGTGGCCCTGGAGGTGTTCGCCTTCAACGTCAACGCCGAACGCTCCTACGCCAGGTCGGGGTTTGTCCGCGAGGGCGTGTGGCGTCAGCACCTGCGCTGGGACGGCGCCTGGCACGACGCGGTCCTGATGTCGATCCTGGACCACGAGTACGCCGAGCTCCGACGCGGGCGTGGCTGATCAGCGGGACTCGCCGGAGTCGGCGCTAGTGTCGGTGGCATGCCCGTCCCGGACTTCGTCACCCAGCTGCGCGAGCACGTCGGCCACTCCCTCCTCCCCCTGGTGGGGGTGACCGGAGTGGTGCTCGACGACGACGGCCGCGTGCTGCTGCACCAGCGTTCCGACGACGGACGCTGGGCCACTCCCGGCGGCATCCTCGAACCGGGGGAGCAGCCCGCCCAGGCGGTGGTCCGCGAGGTGTGGGAGGAGACCGGGGTGCGGGTCGAGGTGGACCGCCTGGTGACCGTGGTCGGTCAGGAACCGCACACCTACCCCAACGGCGACCGGGTGCAGTTCCTCGACCTCGCCTTCCGGTGCCGTCCGGTCGGGGGCGAGCCCAGGGTCGACGGTGACGAGAGCCTGGACGTGGACTGGTTCGCCGAGTCCGAGACGCCGCCCATGGCCGAGCGCGTCCTCGAACGCATCCGCTGGGCCCGCGGTGACGGCAGCGAACCGTACTACGTCCGGTGATACGTTGACCGACATGCAGCGCGCCACCATGACGACGACGCCGGAACCCGTCCCGGCGCGCTGAACCGTGTTTTTCGACAGGCCCCGGGGCGAGTGCCCCGGGGCCTTCGTCCTGCGTTCACTCGTCCCACACCAGGAGGAACGAGATGACCGCACAGCACGACCACCGCAGGCTCGGCCGTGAGCTGGAGCTCTTCGGCACCGACCCGTTGATCGGCTCCGGCCTGCCCTACTGGCTGCCGGACGGCGCCGCCGTACGCCACGCCCTGGAGGAGTACGTCCGGGCCGCCGAGCGGCGTGCGGGCTACCAGCACGTGTACTCGCCGGTGCTCGGCAAACGCGAGCTGTACGAGATCTCCGGGCACTGGTCCCACTACCGCGACGACATGTACCCGCCGATGGACCTGGGCGGCGGTGACGAACAGCTCGTGCTGCGGCCGAGCCTGTGCCCGCACCACGCGGTGATCTACCGATCCCGGTCACGCAGCCACCGCGAACTCCCGCTGCGTCTGGCCGAGCTCGGCGGGATGTACCGGTCCGAGCGCTCCGGGGTCCTGAGCGGGCTGGGCCGGGTCCGCGCGATCCAGCTCAACGACGCGCACGTCTTCTGCGCCCTGGAGCAGGTCGTGGACGAGGCGGGCGCGGCGCTGGAGCTGGTGCGGCGGGCACACGCGGCCATGGGGATCTCCGCGACCCGCCACCGGCTGTCCCTGCCCGGTCCCGGTGGCAAGTACGTGGACGCCCCGGAGCTGTGGCGCCGTTCCACCGCCCTGCTCACCGAGGTCCTGGAGAGCTCGGGGCTGGACTACGAAAGGGCCGAGGACGAGGCGGCCTTCTACGGGCCCAAGATCGACGTGCAGTTCACCGACGCGGCGGGGCGGGAGTTCACCCTCTCCACCGTTCAGGTGGACTTCCACCAGCCGGAGCGGTTCGATCTGACCTACGTCGGGGCCGACGGCGCACGGCACAGGCCGGTCATGGTGCACCGGAGCGTGGTCGGCAGCGTGGAGCGGGCGGTGGCCCACCTGATCGAGGTGCACGGCGGTGCGTTCCCGGCCTGGCTGGCGCCCGTGCAGGTCGTGGCCGTGCCGGTCTCAGGAGACCAGGTCGCGGACGCGGAGCGGCTGGTGGAGCGGTGTGTGGAACTGGGTCTGCGCGCGGAGGTCGCCGGACCGGAGCGGGGCAGTCTGGGCGCGCGGGTCAGGGCGTCCCGGCTGGTGCCGTACCAGGCGGTGATCGGCGGCAGGGAGGCGCTGGCGGGCACCGTGGCCGTGCGGCTGCGGGACGGCCGCCGGTTGGACCCGGTGCCCGCGCACGCGTTCGTGGAGCGGGTCCGCGCCCTGGTGGGGGCGCACACCACCGAGCTCTGGCCCTGAGACGGTCCGCCCGCCGGGGATCGGCCCGGCGGGCGGCCGCCCGCGCCCGGGACGCGTCCGTCAGCTCCACTGGCGCCGCATGGTCCAGCGGTCCGAGGCGGCGTCACGGGAGATGTCGATGATGCTGGGCTGCCCGGTCTCGGACTCGGCCGAGACCCGGAGCAGATGGATGTGCGTGGCCGGTACGCCCGGGGCTCCGGGCCGGGCGGGCCAGTCACCGATGATCCGGCGCACGCGGAAGGTGTGGCCGCGCCAGGTGAACTGCGCCGGGTGGCCACGGTCGGTGGAACGGACGTTGATCTGGTCGTTCAGGAGACTCACGAGGCACAGTCTATCGAACGTGTGTTCGAATGAGTCAAGCCTCCTGAGGGTGGCGAGGGTCGCGCTTCGTGACTAAGTCCCTGGTCGGAGCGGTCGCCATCCCCGCCTGTGGGCTACAGGAACACCCGGCCCCGGCGGTCGCGGTCGCGCAGGGCGGCCATCCGGCGGGTGTTGCTGGGGCGCCGGGAGAGCAGGTGGTAGAGCAGGAGCGCGCAGCCCCGGTCCGTGCGGGCCCGGGCGGCCATCTCGCCCAGGTTCACACGCGGGTACAGGGACGGGCCCCCGGCGAAGAGCCGCACCCCGTGCGCGCCCTCGGGCACGTGCGCGTGGGCGTGGTTGTCGGCGGTGTACTCGGAGGCCCGGGACAGCGCAGAGCCGAGGCCGGGGACCAGGTCGGCGCCGAGGGTGGCCACCCGCCGCCAGTACCCCGTGTGCCCGGCGGCGACGTGGCCCACCTGGTGCGCGACGAGGAAGGCGAGGGCCTCCCGGTCCTGGGGGAGGCCCCGGTCGTCGAAGACGGCGTCGGGGAGTACCAGGTAGCGCCGGAACCCGTGCGCGGCGGCGTCCGCGCGCACCGAGACCGGCCCTGGGCGAACGTAGGCCTCCGGGGCCCGGGGCAGCCCCATGTCCCGCGCCAACGACACCACCACCCGGTAGGCCTCGGGGAACTGGGTGGGCGAGATCCGGACCGACTCCGCGCGCTCGCGGGCGTACCGCAGGCCGCGCGCCGACCAGCACACCAGCGGTACCGCGGCCAGTGACAGCGCCGTCCACAGCAGTGAACCCGACACTGACCACACCAGCCGCAACAGCACCGCGGTCAGCACCAGCGTCACCGTCACGCACAGTGCGAGCAGCGGTCTCTCCCAGGGGTGCGCCGAGGCCGGGACGACCTCCTCGTCGGCGTCGGCCGGGTACGGCTCGCTCGCGTGCGGGGAGGGCTGGTGCGCCGACCACGGTCCGGGGACGGTGGTGCAGCCGGGGACCCCGTGGACCGCGCTGGTCGGGGAGGTCCCCCAAGACGGCATGGAATGTCGCATACTGCTCCCCTCGGGCCGCCCTTGACAGGGGATGACTACTCCCTGTGCCTAAATATTACTTTCCGCTTCCCTTCGTGTGGTGTGGTTGGGGGCGGCGTGTCCGGGCTCAGGGGTGTTCGTACCGGCGGAACTCCTCCGCGAGCTCGTCGAGGAAGTGGTCCACCTGGGCCGGGTCGTACCCCGGGCGCGCCCGGGTGGTGGCGAACTGGACGCGCTCCACCTCGGCGGCGGTGAGCGTGGCCCGGTCCGGCCTTCCCTGGAGGAGGACCTCCAGGGTGTACTCGGCGCGGTCCAGGAACTCGTCCACCTCCTGCTCGTTGTAGCCGGTGGTCAGCCGGGTGGTGGCGAAGCGCTTCTCCCTGATGTCCCCGGGCGCCATCCGAGGGCCGCCCGCCGGGCCGCCGGGCGGCTGGTCGGAGCGGTGCGGGTCCGCGTACCCCGGTCCCTGGCCGGGAGGGGGCTGGCCGGGTCCGGCCTGACCCGGGTGCGGGGGCAGGGGAGGCGTCGCGGCGGGCTGGCCCAGGCCGCGGCCGGCGAGGTCGGCGACGACGAGGTCGAGGAAGTCGTCCACCTCGTCCTCGCGGTAGCCGGGGCTCATCCGGGTGGTGCGGAACCGGGAGTTGCGGATCTCGTCCGCGGTGAGCAGCGGGCCCGTGCGCGGCCCGCCCTCCAGCGCGACCAGCGTCGCCTCGATCCGGTCGAGGAGCGCGTCCACGTCCTCCTCGTTGTAACCCGGGCGCAGACGCACCGTGTGGAACTTCTTGTTGCGGATGTCCGCCGGTGTCAGAGGCATGGTCCCCATTGTGCAGTTCACGAGGTTCGTAGGTGCGGTATCACGCGTCCGCGTGTGCCTCCGGGGCCGTTCGGACGGCCGCCGGGCCCCGCCGAGCGGCCGGACTCCGTTCTCCGCCGAGCGGAGACACGCGCGGAGTGCGGACGCGGGAGCGCCGGGGGGAACACACGGTTCGCATTATGCCGAGGGGAGGTGACCCGTGCCATACCGGCCGGTGGTTCTGGCCGGGTGCGGACGCGACCCGGGCACTGACCAGGCCCCTTCCGTCGGGGTCTTCCTTATAAGACGCCCCGGCCGAGAGAAGGTTTACCGGAATCCAAAAGAATAACCGGAATTGCCGAGAGTGGTTACTCAGTGCGTTCAACCGTTCATCGTGATGTTTTTGAGATCAGTGATCATGCATTTGATCATTACTTGGACTGTATTGTCTCCGTAGGGAATGGAAAGCAACTCGGCCGGTTCTTCCGGCTCTTGCCCTCTGCGGGCCGAAACCGTGCACGCTCTCTATTTTCGCAGGTCATGGGCTTCTGTGTGCCTTGACCGTCCCCCATTCGACCCTGGTCCGTGATTCCGCGTTCCGAGACTTCCCGCCTTTGTGTTCCGGCGGTGGAAGCCCAGACCAGGCCTGGCCCCGACCCATGTGGGCCTGGACGATCCAAACGAGGATTGATCTTGAAGAACGCTTCTCGAATCTCCGCACGCCGCGTGCTCCAGGGCGGTGTCGCCTTCGCCGCGCTGGGTGCTCTCACGCTGGGCGCCGCCTCGCCCGCCCACGCCGACACCTACGGGTGGGGCTACGCCTCGGCCCTGGGCGCCTCCTCCCCCACGCAGACCTACATCACCAAGGACCAGACGGTCTCGGACACCTTCAGCGGCGCCATCGGCGACTGGCTGACCGTTGAGGGCACCACCACGGCCACCGTGAACTCCAGCGGCGCCACCGGCACCGCCGTGGTGGACACCGCGCGCATCGTCATCACCGAGGCCGACCTCCCCGGCATCCTCGACCCCGAGGAGGACGAGGACGAGGACGAGGAGACCCCGGACGACGACGAGGACGGCGAGGACGAGGGCGACGACGACGCGTCCGAGGGCGAGGAGTCCCCGGAGGACGGCGACGGCGAGGGTGACACCGACGTCCCGGACGACGGCGACACCGACCAGCCCACGGACGAGCCGTCCGAGCAGCCGACCGAGGAGCCCGCCCCGCAGCCGACCGAGGAGCCCTCCGCCCCCGCCGAGGACGGTGACGACGAGGCCGAGAGCACGACCGCCTCCGCCGACGTCATCGAGCTCGACGAGGAGAACTCCGAGCTGGTCGACGGTGGCAGCGACGTCCTGCTCGAGGCCACCATCAACGGTGCGAGCGTCTCCACCAGCCAGGGCTGGGACGGCGCGGTCAACCACGGCTTCGACGCCGGGGTCCTGGGCGCCTCCACCCTCCAGGCCGACGTCGAGGGCGAGACCGTCGAGCTCTCCGTGTCGCTGGAGCCCGTCAGCGCGGTCCACGAGACCGAGGACGCCGGTTTCGTCTGGAACGACGCCATCACCGACATGTACATCACCTTCAGCGTCGGTGACGAGATCGTCTCCGGCTTCCTGATCGCCGAGAGCGCCGCGGGCATCACGACCGGCACGGTCGACGGCGGTGGGGACAACGGCGGTGGCGACGACGACGCCAAGAACCCGCCGGTCAAGGAGCGCGACGCGGACACCGTCCCGAAGACCGAGGCCAAGGACGCCCAGCCCCTGGCCCAGACCGGCTCTCCGCTCGCCGGGCTGATCGCGGCCGGCGCCGCGATCGCCGCCGGCGGTGGCGCCGCCGCCTACCTGGCGCGTCGCAAGAAGAAGAACGGCGAAGAGGCCCCCGAGACCAACGAGGGCTAGGTCGTGTTTTTTGGATCATTCCGCGCTCGCGTCCACCAGGCTGCCTCTCGCTGCGCCGATGAAGCTCGGACAGCCAAACCCGGGCGGGCCCCCGCTGTGCGACACTGCGGAGCTTGCGTAGCAGCGCACAGTAGGGGCAGCTTCACTCCACGTCTTGCGAGAGATTGCCGGGCCCCCGCTGTGCGAGGCTGCGGAGCTTGCGTAGCAGTGCACAGTAGGGGCGACGGCCGCTCGCATCGATGGCGGCTCCGCCGCCACCGGCGAAAGCATCCAAAAAACACTCCCTAGTCGGACCTCCGACCGTCCGGCCGCGTGAGTCGACCGGCCCGGACGGTTCGGGGCGACTGACGGAGGCGGGCCCCGGGGAGAGATCCCCGGGGCCCGCCTCCGTGTGTTCGGGGCGGCGCCTACCCGCGCAGGAGGTAGGTGGCCAGACCGCGGGCGATGGCGTCGGCGGCGCGCTCGCGCCACTCGGGGTCCTCCAGGAGCTCGGCGTCCTCGGCGTTGCGCATGTTGCCCGCCTCCAGGAACACCTTCGGGACCGTGGACATGTTCAGCCCGCCCAGGTCCGTGCGTTCGTCCAGGCCGTCCTCGGCCAGGTAGTCGGCGTAGGGGATCCCGCTGCCCTCCAGGTACTCGCGGCGGAGGTCCTCGGCGAACAGCGCGGAGGGCTCGACGATCTCCTCGGTGAACCCGCTCACCTCGCCCGGGGTGATGACGTGGAAGCCCCGTCCCGAACCCGGTCCGCCGTCCGCGTGGATGGACAGGGCGACGTCCGCGTCGTTCTCGTTGCCGATCTCGGCACGCTCGTTGACGCACGGCCCCACGCCCTCGTCGTCCTCGCGGGTGAGGACCACCGTGGCACCGTCCGCCTCCAGCCGCTCCTGGACGAGCAGGGACAGCTCCCAGGTGAACTCGTGTTCGGGGTAGCCGTTGACGCTCTCGGCGCCGACCGTGTCGCAGGCCTTCTCGCCTGGGCCGGCGGGCACCATCGCGTTGATCTCGCTCGGGGCGTCGGCGTTGCCCCCGTTGTGACCTGGGTCGATGACCACGACCCGGTCACCGAGCGGGCCCTCGCCGGGTGGGGGCGCCTCGTCGTCGGTGCTGGGGGCGCCGGACCCGTCCTCCGGGCCGGGGAGCGGAGGCGCCGCCGTGGGGTCGGTTCCGGGTGCGCCGCCCGCCGGGGACGAGCAGCCCGCGGTCCAGACGACGGCGAGCGAGAGCAGGGCCAGGGCGCGTGTGGCGCGGCTCCGGCGCCCTGTGGGTGCGCAGACGAGCATGCCTCAAACCTAGCCGCTGTCCGTGACCCCGCCGTACCCGCACAAACACGGACGAAAGGCTCTCGCCGTGGCGCGAGTCCGCCCCGCCCCGGTGTCCCGGGGAGCGCGCGCCCGCGCCGTGTCCTGCCCCCGGGGCGGGCGCGGAGCCGGTGGGATCACCCACGGCGACCAGCGCTGACGGACCTCCGGCGGCGGGGGCCCGGGTGGCCCGCCGAGGGGATCGCGCTCGGCCCCCATCACCGCTCACCCGCCACGCCCCCTGGAGCACTGTTCCGTTCGGTTCGGCGTTCCACCGGCTCACAACGGTGCGTCGGCGGCGCTCCGAAGGCCGTGAAACGCCGCCCGACGGCGACGGAACGGTTTCCGTTTTGTGATCAAGCGACTAGGCTCGCCGTGTGGAGCGTTCCGCACACGGCACTCCACAACGAACCCGTCCACGACCGGCGCGGGAGTGCGCACACCCCGCCCCGGAAACACCGCCCCCGGCCCGCGAGGCCGGTCGGAACACCCCGACACGACGCCACGGCGCCGGGTCGGGACCGGCCCCAGGGCCGGTCATCCCCCAGATGCAACAGGAGTGTCGTGGTGACTCCCGCCAGAATGTCCGTTCGCCGCCTCCTGGTGGGCGGAACCCTCTTCACCGCCCTCGGCGCGCTCGGGGTCGCGTCCGCCTCCCCCGCCTCCGCCAACCAGCTGGTCTGGGCCAACGCGCAGGCCTGGGTCGGTGACGGTGACCTCGTCTCGGGATACTCCACCGCGATCAGCTTCGGTGGTGAGACCGAGGACGCCGCCGGTGCCGACCCCGTCGTGGGCGACCTCGCGCGGTTCGCGCGGGTCGAGGGCGAGAGCCGAACCCTGGTCAACGACAGGGGCGCCCTGGCCCAGTCGGCGGTGGATCGGGCGACGGTCCGGATCGGGGTGGACGACCTCATCGGCCTCGGCATGATCGACCCGGTCGACGGCGCGGGCGGCGAGGTCGAGGAGACTCCGACGCCGGAGCCCGAGAGGGGCACCGAACCACCCGTCGAGGACGGGGGCGGGCCCGAGGAGGGGGAGTCCGGAGACCAGGGACCCCGGTGGTCGGACCGGCCCACCCCGGACACGCCCTTCCAGGACCCTTCGGAGGAGCCCGGCGCCAGCGCCACACCCTCCGAGGAGGACGTGGTGGTCCTCGGTGAGGAGGAGTCCGAGACGGTCTCCGCCGACTCCAACGCGGTCGAGTTCTCCCTCACGGACGTGCGGACCAGCGCGGCCGCGGCCTACGACGGGGCGACCGAGACGACCTTCGAGTACGGGGAGCTGACCGCGTTCGGTGAGCCCGTGACCGACTTCGAGGGCGACCACCTGGCAGAGGAGACCCTGGAGGTCCTCGACGAGAGGGGCCGGACACTGGTCGAGGTGCCCGTCAGCGTCCGCTTCGTGACCAGCTCCGGCACCTTCGACGACGAGGACGAGGACTGGGAGGGCGAGGGCGTGCGTTCCTCGTTCTCGGTGTCGGTCCAGGTCGGGGACCCCGAGCTGGGTCAGGGGTTCACGGTGGACTTCGCCGACTCCTGGGCGATCGGCTCCACCCACATCGCGGCGGACGCGCCCGGTGAAGGGGAGCGCGGTGAGGGGGAACGGGAGACCGCGTCCGCGAGCCAGCGGCTGGCCACCACGGGGAGTTCCCTGGCGGCGCTGGTCACCGCGGCGGTGGTGGCGGTCGGCGGCGGGGCCGCGGCGACCTTCCTGGCCCGCAAGCGGACCACCGCCATGGATGACCAGATCGAGGACTGACCGCGGCCGGTCCGCCCCGGTCGGGGGCCGGGGCGGGGACCCGTGCCCCGGGCGGTGCGTGAGGGAGGGCGGGCCACCCCGTACGGGTGGCCCGCCCTGAGAAATCTGTCAGCAGCCGGAACGCGTCCAGCCGTTCCCCCCGGAATCGGCACAGACCGGGGAGATCACTCCGTGCGCTGGCTGGGGATTCCGGCCAGCAGGGCGCGGACCTCAGTCTCGCGGTAGCGGCGGTGGCCACCCAAGGTGCGGATCGAGGTCAGCTTGCCCGCCTTGGCCCAGCGTGTCACGGTCTTGGGGTCAACGCGGAACATGGTGGCAACCTCGGCGGGGGTCAACAGGGGCTCCGCCTCGGGCGTGCGAGTCGACATGTGTACGGCCTCTCCTCCTGGATCTGTGTGCCGATCCTTGAGCCTGATTCCTGGCACTTGGCCCGGATGTCCAATAGTCCCACTTGAGTCCTATTGATATCACCCGAGGTGTTTGCGCGACCACTCCAAGCAACTTTGCACGTGGGAGGCCATTGAAAGCCGCCCGTGGCCGCGTCACGCTAAGTGATTCTAGCGACACGTTTAGTGGCATGTGGCGTATTCGGTCAAAACTTCGTTCTCGGGCCTCGTTTTTCTCGATCCGGAGAACCCGAAGTGCTAGGGCGGGGCTGACCGAAACCCGGGGGCCGAGTCTGGGGGAGGAGGGCGCGGGCCCTGGTCGGTCGCCGTTCGGGGTGGTGTGGGGCGGAACGGCGGGGTGGGCGGCCGGTCCGCTGCGGCAGGGGGGTCGGGCCACGCGGATCCTCGGCGTGGCAGGGTTTCCTGGTTACTCTGAGTGCTCTCTGTGGTCGACTCGCTACAGTCTACGCCGATCCCTATCGGGCGTTATGCCCAGTTTCACGACGCTTGGAGGGGCGTTCTCGGCGGGTGGACGCGTGCGCAGCCGTCACGTGCGAAAAGACGGTTTCGTGCGGCCGAGAAACCTGGTGTACCAGGTTGGGGTACGGCGTGGCGCCCCCGTGTCCCGGCTCGCACCCCGGTCGGGATGACGACAGGGCGTGCGAAGTGTCCAAGAAAGGTCGACCGGAACATGACGGTCAGTTGGCGTGCTCCAGGGCGCGCACCGACCTCCAGCGCCGCGTGAGCCTCGCTCGCAGCTCCTTCACCCGGGAGCCCTCGCCCCTGGCGAGCGACTCCACGGCCTCGGCCACCTCCGCCACCGAGTGGTCCTCGCTCAGGTGCTCGTCGCTCAGCAGGTGCGGCAGCCCCCCGTAGTCCAGTTCGAGCAGGGACTCGGGGTGCGCGGTCGTGGCCAGCCACTCCGTGAGCCGCTCCGCAGAGGAGGAGACCGCGTGCTCTCCGACACGTTCCCGCAGCACCGCCGCCGTGTGCTCCAGGCGGCGGCGGGCCAGCGCGGTCCTGGTCAGGTACAGCAGGGTCCTGGTGGGTCCGGCGGACAGGACGAGGCAGCGCTCCTGCGGCTCGAAGGCGACGAACCACGGGATCGGGATCGTCCAGTTGCTGGACAGGATCCCCGGCTCCGCCAGCGCGCCCGAGTCGCGCCACTGCCGGTATCCCGTCTCGGCGCGGTCGGCCTCCCTGGCCGGGACGAACGCCTCCACCATCGGGCGGGGCATGGACTCCGTGAACTCCCCGAACGCGCGCCAGGACCGCAGGCGCGTCTGCCACGGGCACACGTACAACCGCTCGTTCACCCGGCGCAGGTAGGCGTCCCCGCTCTCCTCGGCGGGCGCGACCACCGGCGGGGTCGCGATGGTCCGGCCCAGACTCTCCGCGTGCTCCGCGGCGAGGGCGTTCACGCGTTTGGGTCGGTCCGGGGACTCCGCGTACCCCTCCCAGTACCGACGGTCACGAGGAGAGAAGGCCGTGATCGGCTGGTAGACGCGCAGATACGCGGTGTAGGGCAGCACGATCGCATCGTGGCACAGATCGTTCCGTCTGGCACTCACCGTGAGAACGGCCAGGCAGGGAGGGGTTCCGTGCGCACACCACATCCGTCACACCCGGGTGGCGTAGGCACGGTGGGGTCCGACCAGGTACGGTTGTATGTGTACGTAAGCTGGCGCCAGACGTCAGTCGCGTTTGACGGCCGTCAGCCTGGTAGTGCGGGTTAGTAAGTGATCTGGGGTTCGTCGGAACCCAATCGTTGAGGGGGTCGAGCCAATGGGGCGCGGCCGAGCCAAGGCCAAGCAGCAGAAGGTCGCCCGGAAGCTCAAGTACAGCTCCGGTGGGACCGACCTTGAGCGGCTGCGGTCGGAGCTGGGTGTCGCTGAGGACGAGGGGTCTCCCTCCGGGCCGTCGGGTCCGGACGATTCCTACACGGAACCTCAGGACGACCTGATCGACCGCTACGCGGATCTTGCCGACAAGTACTCGGACTCCGACAAGTAGACGTCGGAACCGGTCGAGTCTTTCGGGTCGCTCGGACAACAACCGCTGACCTGTAGCGGTCACGGTCCCCGTCGCGGGACCGTCGCGGACAGGTGGATATAGCCGGTGCGAACCACTGCGGTGGTTCGCACCGGCTATGTTCGCGTCCTTCGGGCGCGAACCGGCACCACCTAGGCGCTCCGGTACTCGCCGTTCAGCACGGCCCGTCCGGAACCGCCCTTCACCACGCCCAGGCGCCAGGCCTCCACGCCGCGCCCGGCGAGCACGCCCAGCGCACGGTCGGCGTCGTCCTCGGCGACGACGGCCACCATGCCCACGCCCATGTTGAACGTGGCCTCCATGTCCTCCCGGCTGACCTCGCCCTTCTCCGCGAGGTAGGCGAAGACCGGTGACGGCGCCCACGTGGAACGGTCCAGTTCGGCGTCCAGCTCCTCCGGCAGCGACCGGGACAGGTTGGCGGCCAGGCCACCGCCGGTGATGTGCGAGTACGCGTGCACCTCGACCTCGGCGGTCAGCGCCACGCAGTCCTTCGCGTAGACACGGGTCGGGGTGAGCAGCACCTCGCCCAGGACCCCGCCCAGCTCGGGAACCTCGGAGTACAGGTCCAGGTCAGCCTGGTCCACGATGTGGCGGATGAGCGAGTAGCCGTTGGAGTGCGGACCGGAGGAGGCCATCGCGATCACGGCGTCGCCCTCGCGCACCCGGTCCGGGCCCAGGATCGCGTCGCCCTCGACCACACCCGTGCCGGCCCCGGCCAGGTCGTACTCGTCCGGGTCCATCGCGCCCGGGTGCTCGGCGGTCTCGCCGCCGATCAGCGCGCACCCCGCCTGGTGGCAGCCCTCCGCGATACCGCCGACGATCTCGGCCACCCGCTCGGGCACCACGGCGCCGGTCGCGATGTAGTCGGTCATGAAGAGGGGCTCGGCGCCGCTGACGACCAGGTCGTCGACGACCATCCCCACCAGGTCGATGCCGATGGTGTCGTGCTTGTCCATCTGCTGGGCGAGCATGACCTTGGTGCCCACGCCGTCGGTGGAGGTGGCCAGGACCGGGTCCCGGTATCTGGCCGTGTCCAGACGGAACAGACCGGCGAAACCACTGGCGTCGGTGACCTGCTCGGGTCGGCGGGTGCGCGCGACGTGACGCTTCATCAGGTCGACGGCGCGCTCACCGGCGGCGATGTCGACGCCCGCGGCCGCGTACGCGCCCGTCGCCCCTGTGCTGTCGGCTGCCACGCGAGTTCTCCTCGTGATCGGTGGTGTGCGGTGTTCGCTGTTGAGCGAGCCTCCGGTGCCCGTCCCAGGGCACGCCGGAGGGTCCGGAAGGGGTGTCCCGCCGGACGCGGCGGGCCGCGGCCCGCCGCGCGCGTTACTTGTGGCTGGTGGCCAGGGTGGAGCCCTCGGGGGTGCCGCAGGCCTTCTCCAGCAGGTACTTGCCCTGGGAGTCGGAGTCGACCTCCAACGGGTACACCCCGTCGAAGCAGGCCCGGCACAGCTGGTCCTTGGGCTGCTCGGAGGCGGCGATGAGCTCCTCCAGGTCCACGTAGGCCAGCGAGTCCGCGTTGACGGACTCCGCGATCTCCTCCACCGACAGGTTCGCGGCGATGAGTTCGGCGCGGGTGGCGAAGTCGATGCCGTAGTAGCAGGGCCAGAGCACGGGCGGGCTGGAGATGCGCACGTGCACCTCGGCGGCCCCGGCGTCCCGCAGCATCCGGACCAGCGCCCGCTGGGTGTTGCCGCGCACGATCGAGTCGTCCACGACCACCAGGCGGCGGCCCTCGATGACCTCCCGCAGGGGGTTCAGCTTGAGCCGGATGCCCAGCTGGCGCAGGGTCTGGCTGGGCTGGATGAACGTGCGCCCCACGTAGGAGTTCTTCACGAGCCCCTGGGCGAACGGGATGCCGCTGGCCTCGGCGTACCCGACCGCGGCGGGGGTGCCGGACTCGGGGACCGGGATCACGAGGTCGGCCTCGACCGGGTGCTCCTTCGCCAGGCGGCGGCCCACCTCCACGCGGGTGGAGTTCACGTTGCGCCCGTTGATGGTGGTGTCCGGGCGCGCCAGGTAGACGTACTCGAACAGGCAGCCCTTGCGCTGGGTGGGGGCGAAGCGGCGGGAACGGACCCCGTCGCCGTCGATCACCAGGAGTTCGCCCGGTTCGATCTCGCGGACGACCGTGGCGCCCACGATGTCCAGGGCGGCGGTCTCACTGGCCACCACCCAGCCGCCGGAGCCGGAGTTCTCCCCGAGGCGGCCCAGGACGAACGGGCGGATGCCCTGCGGGTCGCGCGCGGCGAAGAGGGTGTCCTCGTCCATGAAGACGAGGGAGAAGGCGCCCCGCACCTGGGGAAGCAGCTCCAGGGCCGCGTCCTCCAGGGTGTGCCCCTCCTTGGCGCGGGCCGCCAGGAGGTTGGTGAGCACCTCGGTGTCGGTGGTCGCGCCCCGGCGCTGGTCGGGCAGCATCGCGGCCAGTTCCGGAGTGTTGATGAGGTTGCCGTTGTGGCCGAGTGCCAGACCCCCCTCACGCGCGGTGTAGAAGGTCGGCTGGGCGTTCTCCCACACCGGTGAACCGGTGGTCGAGTAACGGCAGTGGCCGATCGCGAGGTGGCCCTTCAGGGAGTCGAGCGTCGCCTCGTTGAAGACCTGGGAGACCAGTCCCATGTCCTTGTAGACGACGATCCGTTCCCCGTCGCTCGTGGCGATGCCCGCGGATTCCTGCCCGCGGTGCTGAAGAGCGTAGAGGCCGAAGTAGGTGAGCTTGCTGACTTCTTCGCCGGGTGCCCAGACCCCGAAAACGCCGCAGGCGTCCTGCGGGCCGCGTTCGAGCGGATCGAGGTCCATGGAGAGCCGGCCGTCGGAGTACGACACACGCACAGCTTAGCCGCTGCCCGACGCCGGGGGGTCACTCGGGGTCAGACGGAACCCCGACCCGTCCCCTCGTCCGACCACAGCGGCAGGTGGGCGGACAGGTCGGAGCGCACACCGCTGGCCCGCACCCCGTGGTCGTGCACGGCTCCCTCCCAGTCCGCGCCGCCCACGGCCAGCCGCAGCCACGTGAGGGGGTCGGTCTCGACCACCCCCGGCGGGGTGCCCCGGGTGTGCGTGGTCCCCTCGATCACCTGGACCGCGCCGTACGGGGGGACGCGCACCTCCAGGCTGCGGCCCGGAACGCGGTCCGCCAGGACGGCCAGGCTGCACCGCACGGCGGCCTTCACCACGGGGCGGAGCGGCTCCTCGGCGCGCAGGACCGCCCGCGCGGCCGCCGCCACGGCCTCCTCGTCGGTGCCCGTGAAGGCGGGTTCGCCCAGGGCGGAGAGCTGTTCGTCCAGGGCGGAGCGCAACCGGCGCACGGAGCTCGGGGTCAGGGCTGAAGGCATGCACGAGATCCTAGGGCGGGGCGGCGACGGAGTCGGGTTCGTCGAGGTCACGGCCTCGGCTCCGGCGCGTGGGGCAGGGTTGACGCCAGGGGTGCTTGTCATTACCGGGCGATGGACCGAAGGTGGACATAAGGGGATTCAGGGGGAACTGCCTGTCGGTCTCCGGGTGATCGAGTGATTCGTGTCTCAGCGCCCCGCTGGCCAGGGGGAGCGGGACACGGTAGCGTCCCGAACCGTCCCGGTGTCGTCCGAGATTGGGAGGATTGCGAGGGGACCCGCGCAGATGGCGTTCCACGCGTCGACACAGACAGATGAACGAGGGGTGACCATACCCGGACCCGCCTCCCCCAATCGGGGTCCGGACGTGAGCATCCCGCACTGTCGCGCTGAAGCAGCTGGTCAGCGCCCTTAACATCCACCAAGGAAGACCACCGCACCATCGGGAGAACGACGTGCGCCTGCGCTTGCGCCCGCGTGATGACAGTTACTACGAGATGTTCACCGACTCGGCGAACAACCTGGTCATCGGAGCCCGCCTGCTGGTGGAGCTGATGAGCGACGGGGCCGACCGGGAGGCCATCACCGAGAAGATGCGTGCCTGCGAGCACGCCGGTGACGACGCCACCCACGCGATCATGCGCCGACTCAACAAGAGTTCGGCGCCTCCCCTGCACCGGGAGGACATCTACCGCCTGGCCTCCAACCTCGACGACGTCATCGACTCGATGGAGGCGGCCGTCGACCTCATCAACCTGTACGGGCTGGAACAGCTGCCCAAGGGCATCATCGACCAGATCGAGGTGCTGGAGAGGGCGGCCGAACTCACCGCCGAGGCCATGCCCCGTCTGCGGTCCATGAAGGACCTCACCCGCTACTGGATCGAGATCAACCAGCTGGAGAACCAGGCCGACCGCATCTACCGCAAGCTCCTGGCGAAGCTCTTCAGCGGCGAGTACGACGCGCTGACGGTCCTCAAGCTCAAGGACGTCATCGAGGAGCTGGAGACCGCCGCCGACGCCTTCGAGCACGTGGCCAACACGGTGGAGACCATCGTGGTGAAGAACGGCTAGGCGGCGGCCCCCGACCCCTGATCCGGCGGTCCCCGAACCGGCCCCGGACACCCCCGCGCCCCCAGTCGGCCCTCACTCCCCGGCGTGGGCCTCCAGGGCGATGGCCAGGGCCAGTCGCATGTCGGGCTGGTCCAGGCCGAGCGGGGTCACCTCGGCCATCCTCCGCATCCGGTGCCGGACGGTGTTGGGATGCACCCCCAGCTCCTCGGCGGCCGCGTTGGGGTCGCCCTGGGCCCGGAGCCAGGCGCGCAGGGTGCGCGCGTGTTCCGTGCCGTGCTCGGCGTCGTGCCGGGTCAGGGCGGCCACCGGTCCGTCGGCGGGTCGGCGCCCGGACGCCGAGGCCATCCGCAGACGGTGGATGAGCACGTCGCCCCAGGACTCGTCGTAGGCCACCGCCGCGCCCTCGGGGCGGGCGGCGTGCAGGGTGAGGCTCTCGTCCGCCTCCCTGCGGCTCGCGACCAGACCGGCGAGGTCGGCGGGCGCGCCGATCCCCGCGTTCACCACCACGTGCCCGGGCAGCCCCCGGGTGGTCTCCGCCACCCACGCGCGGGCCGGGGATGGGTCGGCCCCGCAGGGCAGGACCGTGTAGACCGTGCTCCCGAACACCGTGCTCCGGCCCTGGCGCGACCAGCCGAAACCGGTGGTGGCCCGCTCGAAGGTCATGAGGGTGGCGGAGTGGCGCTCGTCGGGTGTGTGCGCCTGGAGGGCGACGACCCGGTGCGGGGTCGCGGCCAGCCCCAGCCGCCCGGCCGCCTCGGTCGGGTCCATGGCGCCCTCCAGCAGACGGCTGACCAGATCCGACTCCACCTGGCGTTCCAGGTCCGCGCTGACCCTCGTGCGCAGCAGGTGCAGGGCCACCGTGCGGGCGCCCTCGGCCAGCAGCGCCGAGCGTTCGGCGTCCAGCGGTCCCGGACAGGCCGCCCAGAGCGACCCCAGGAACTCCCGGCCGACCCGGACGGCCACCGCCGTGCGGCCGCCCATCCCCAGCGCGGGCTCGGGCGGGAGGAACACCGGTTCGGTGGACGAGGCCAGGTGCGCGATGACCCCGGTGGCCTCCAGACGGCGCTGGAGCGCCTCGGGGACCCCGCGCCCCAGGATGGTGTCCCAGCGGGCCTGGTCGGCCTCGGACTGGCGGTTCGAGTACGCCAGGACGCGCAGGCGCGGATCCTCGATGGTCACCGGCCCGCCGACCCGCGCGGCGATCGTGTCCGCCAGCGCTGGCAGGTCGGCGGGGCCGCGCCCCGCCTCGGTCTCGCCGCCCTCCAGCACCAGCCCGTAGACCACCCCGGCGACCTGTCCCCAGGACACCGACGGGTCCACGGTCAGCAGCGCGATCCCCTGGCCCCGGGCGCGGGCGGCGGCCTCCCCGTGCGGGTCCACCCCGCCCTCCCGCACGACCCGCACCACCACGGCCAAGGACCGGGCGCGCTCGGCCAGCTCGACGGCGTGGAGCGGGTCCTGGACGCCCACGGCGAGCAGGACGTCCGCCTCCTCCGGGCCGGGGTCGGCCGGGTCGTGCACCGCCACCCCGCGCAGCACCGTGTCCGGGGCGGGACGGGGGCCGACCAGCCGGGTGCCGTACGTGCCGAGGATGGTGACCAGCCGGTCCAGCAACACCATCGACGCCACTCCCTTGGACACGTTGTGTGATCCCCACATCAGCGTACGCCGAGATTGTTCCCCGTGGACAAGGGACGCCGCGGTCTTCCGGGAGAGACTCTGGGCGGGTGCGGCTTCGCACCCGACGTCCAGCACAGGAGAACTCGCCATGTCCGGGAAGGGCGCGGGCGCACCGCGTACCGTCATCGTCGTCGGGGCCGGGATCGTCGGTCTCTCGACCGCCTGGTTCCTCCAGAAGTACGGGGTCGGAGTCACCGTGGTCGAACGCGACACGGTGGCCTCGGGCTCGTCCTGGGGCAACGCGGGCTGGATCTCGCCCGGCCTGGCCATCCCGCTGAACGAGCCGGGCGTACTCGGCAACGGGCTGAGGGCGCTGCTCGACCCCCGGGCCCCGCTGTCCGTCCCGCCCACCACCGACACCGGACTCCTGCACTTCCTGGCCTCGTTCGCCCTGAACAGCAGGCAGTCGACCTGGGAGCGGGCGCTGCGCGGCAACGTGCCGCTCAGCTCGGCCTGCCTGGACGCCTTCGACGAGCTCTTCGAGGGAGGCGTGCACGCCAGGGTCGAGTCGTCCCCGATCACCGCGCTCTTCAGCTCGCGCAAGCACGCGGCCCGGCTCCTCATGGAGCTGGACACCGCCCGCGAGGCGGGCCTGCCGCTCACCTACGCGGCCCTGGAGGGCGAGGCCGCCCGCACCGCCCACCCGCTCGCCTCCGCGCGGGTGCAGGCGGGCGTGCGCATCGACGGACAGCGGTACGTCAACCCCGGCGTGTACACCCACGCGCTCGCGGACGCCGTGCGCGAACGCGGCGGGAGCGTGGTCGAGGGCTTCCGGGTGACCAGGGTGGAGGCCGCCCGCGACGGCGGGTTCCGGCTGCACTCCGCGCACGGTGAGACCGAGACCGGTGACGCCGTCGTGGTGGCCACGGGCGCGTGGCTCGGCCGCCAGGCCCGACCCTGGGGCGTCAACGTGCCCCTCCGCGCCGGACGCGGCTACAGCTTCATGGTCCCCACGGAGCGGATCGTTCCCGGCCCCGTCTACCTGCCCGAGGTCCGGGTGGCCTGCACACCGCACGGCGAGGGCCTGCGCGTGGCCGGAACCATGGAGTTCCGCGCCATCGACGCGCCCCTGCGGGCCGAGCGGGTCCGGGCGATCACCGAGTCCGCCGCGCCCTACCTGGACGGCGTGGACCTGGGGAAGCGCACCGACGAGTGGGTGGGTTCCAGACCCGTCACCTCCGACGGCCTGCCCCTGATCGGCCGCACCGACGTCCCGGGGCTCTACGTGGCGGGCGGACACGGCATGTGGGGACTCACCCACGGGCCGGTCACCGGACGCCTCCTGGCCCGCACTGTCGCCACCGGAACACCGTCCCCGGCGCTGCGCCCCTTCGACCCCACCCGCTGATCCGGCAGGAACCCGTCCGCGCCCCGTCGAACCCCGACGGGGCGCCTTCGTACAAGGAGACCCCATGGCCTGGCTGACCCCGGGAACCCACCAACGCCTCACCGCCGAACTGGCGGTCCTCACGGGCATGTCCGCCCCCGGAACGGGGGGCTTCACCCTCATCGAGGACAAGGACGCCCGTGAGACCCGCGTCAACCGCATCCAGGAGATCCTCAGGGACGCGGTCATCGGTGAGGCCCCTCCGGACGACGGCATCGCGGAGCCCGGGATGGTCGTCACCGTCCGCTACGGCACCGACCCCGACCCCG
Source organism: Nocardiopsis sp. iso_237 (assembly GCF_056173345.1). NCBI lineage: Bacteria > Bacillati > Actinomycetota > Actinomycetes > Streptosporangiales > Nocardiopsidaceae > Nocardiopsis > Nocardiopsis sp. iso_237. The sequence continues at coordinate 519,019 of NZ_CM149669.1, forward strand.
AGACCTTCCTGCTGGGGGTGCGCGACCGGGCCGACTCCGACGGCATGCCGGTCTGCTCTCCGGAGTCACCCCTGGGCCAGGCGATTCTCGGCGCCGAGCAGGGGGAGGAGCGCACCTACACGGCACCCAACGGGCGGACACTCAGGGTGAGTCTGGTGCGCGCCGTCCCCTACGGCTCGGAGGTCGCCGAGGTTCCCTGAGTCCGGTGGCGGGGCCGCTCACATCGGGACGGCCCCGCCCCGGGCGCCTAGGGTGGCGGTACCCGCCTCAGGAAGGAACCCCATGGCCGAGGAGATCACCCCGGAGCTCGCCAACAGCGTCCTGGCCGCCCAGCCCTTCAGCCAGCTGGTCAGGGCCCGGATCGCCGTCTTCGAGCCCGGCAGGGCCGTGCTGGAGGTCGACGTCCGCGACGAGCTCCGCCAGCAGAACGGCTTCCTGCACGGAGGGGTGCTCGCCTACGCGGCCGACAACGCGCTCACCTTCGCGGGCGGCACCGTGCTGGGCCCCTCGGTGCTCACCAGCGGGTTCTCCATCGAGTACCTGCGCCCCGCCCAGGGGGTCCTGCTCAGCGCCCGCGCGCACGTCGTCGAGTCCACCCGCCGCCGAGCCGTGTGCCGCTGCGACCTGGTGATGGTCGACGACGGGGAGAGGACCGTGGCGGCGGCGCAGGGCACCATCGCCCTCACAGACCGCTGACGGTCCTCGGCGGCTCGGTGTCGCGGGACAGCAGCGACAGCAGGTACTCGAAGAAGCCGTCCGCGTCGACCTCCTCGACGACCCGCGCGTTGGGCTCCAGCCCGTGGACGCCCCAGGACATGGCCGAGTAGCCGCGGGTGAGCTCCCCGGCGGTCTCCACGTCCACGTGGTACGGCGAGACCGAGCGCACCAGTTCCGGGTGGAGGAGCACCGCCGCCGTCAGCGAGTCCGGGTGCGTGGTGCCGTCGATCCCCACCCTGCGGTCGAACTCCAGGGTGGCGGCGCAGATCCTGGTGAAGAAGCGGGACAGCGGGGTGTCCAGCGCGGCGATCCGGTCCAGCCGGTCCTGCCCGAACACCGCGTGCCGCAGCGTGAGCGGGTCCCACGGGACCACGGTGACGTCGAACCCGGCCGCGAACACCGCCTTGGCGGCCTCGGGGTCCACGTAGAAGTTGAACTCGGCGGCGGCCGTGATGTTGCCCCGCCCGTTGTTGGACCCGCCCATGACGTACAGGGACTTCACGTTGCCCGCGAAGTCGGGGTCCCGGACCACCGCGGCCGCGATGTTGGTGAGCGGACCGATGGCCACGATCGACAGCTCACCGGGGTTCTCGGCGGCCAGGCGCACCAGGGCGTCCACGGCGTGCTCGCCACGGGGCTCCAGCCCGTCCTGGTCCATCGAGAGCCCTCCGGACCCGTCCCCGTGGACGTTCTCGGCGCTCACCCACTCGCGCACCAGGGGACGCCGACACCCCAGGTACACGGGCACGTCGGAGCGCGCGCCCGCGACGTTCAGCGTCAGGAAGGCGTTGCGGACCTGCTGGTCGAAGCCCACGTTCCCGGCGACCATGGTCACCGCCCGCAGGTCGGCCGCCGGGTCCAGCAGCCCGACCAGCAGGGCCACGCAGTCGTCCTGCGCGGTGTCGGTGTCGATCACCAGGGGAACGGCCATCAGTCGAGTCCTTCCGCAGGGAGGGTGAAATGCCGGGATCCGGGCATCGCGTGTCTATCAGCCCGGATCCCGGCTGTCTAACCTGCCCTGCGCGCGGGAGCCAGGCTGAGCAGGCCGCAGCCGTAGGCCTTGGCCCGACCGATCCCGTTGCCCAGCGCGGCTCGGAACGCCTCGGGGTCGGTGACCCGCAGCCGACCGTCGAACGTCACCGAGGCCACCGTGATCTTGAGCCGGTCCGGCCCCTGGGGCTTCTCCGGAGCCTGCTTGTACCCGACGGCCGGGGGACGGGGCAGGGCCACGACGTCCGGAGCACCGGCGGAGGAGTCCAGGAGGGCGAAGCCGTGGCGCTCCCCCTGACGGACCAGCCACCGGACCTGGAGTTCGGGGTCGTGGATGGGGCGTCGCACGCCTCGGGGGCGTTTCTGCCCGGTGTAGGGCGGAGACACGCTCCGGGTGGGGTTGGCGGTCAGGCGGAAGCTGAACTCGGCCTTGTCCGTGACCGCTGAGAGGACCGGTGCGAGGCTCCTCACCAGGGCACGGCCGCTGAGGTACCCCTCCGGGAGCGAACCCCAGTTCGGATGATCCCTGCTCTGCACGTACATGACGAGCTCGCGCCCCTGCCCTTCGAGCCGCCACAGCAGGTCCTGGTGTTCCCGTGCGGGCACGCCGTCCGGGGCTTCGGGGAACCGGGCCATCAGCGTGCGGTGCATGTCGTGGACATCGGCGTAGTCCCGCCGGAAGGCCGGTGACAGGGGGTTGACCGGGACTCGGCTCAGATACACGGGGTCTCTCCTTCCGCACCGGTGGTGTGGCCGCTGATCATGCCGTCGGTCAGATGGACCTGGTCGACCCGCACGGCGCGCGAAGCGTACCGACGGGCCCCCTCGGTGAAGGAAATAGGCAGGTCGTGCCGCCGCTCGGCGTACTCGTGGTCGGGGCGGACGTCGACCACCGTCCGCAACCTCCGCTGGTCCGGTTCGAGCCCCAGCATCTCCCGCTGGCGCTCGGGGTCCCGTTCCAGCCAGGGATGGTCCCGAAGCACGTCTCCCAAGGGTCGCTGGGAGAGACCGGTACCCCATCGCCCACGTTCGGCGACGGGCTCCACGAGGGGAGCCGCAGGGACGAAGGCCTTCCGGCCGAAGAAGAGGGGCCAGTGCGGTCGGCGCACCGCTTCCTCTAGCTCCTGGAGCAGCGCGGCCGGGCCCTCCAACACCACCAGGAACAGCGCGTCCGCGAGGTAGTAGCGATCGCTGATCACGGTCCGATGGCTGGTTCCCATGGTGTTGGGGACCTCCTGCGCGGTGTGGAAGTCGCGCTCCAGCAGGCCCTCCCTGTCGACCCGGACACCCAACTTCAGCTTCGAGATCTCCCCGAGTGCCGCGTCGTCGTCCCGGTCGATGCCGCGTGCCGAAGCCAACAACCCGACCACCCCCGACTTGGTCGGTTCCGAGGCGGTGTCTCGCTTGACGAACCTCGACCGCACGCCCCAGGACTGCATGGGGGCGTCGATACGCAGGGCGAGTGTCTGTGTGTCCACGTGGTTCACCCGTGCGACGCAGCCACGGCACGCTCGACCAGAGCGTCCAGCGAGGGCACGGTCTCCCCCTCCTTCAGTCCGCTGACCTCACCGGACAACGAGGAGGCGGCCACCTCGCTGATCTCCCCGTCACCGTAGAACTCCCTGAGCTTCCTGAAGTGGGCGAACAGACGCTCCGTGGAGTCCTCCATGATCGCGGTGCCCTCCACTGGCTTGAGGAAGGCGTTGGCCAGGTTCCAGGAGCCGTGCTCGCGGGCCACCATCATGAGGGTGTCGGGTCGCGTGTGCGCGGCCATCGAGTTCTGCTTGCCGCTGGGAGTGGAGTTCACGAACGCGCGAATCCAGGCCTCCAGAGCCCGGTCCATGAGCTGGCTGATCTCCGGGGCGTCGGGTGCGGCCCCCGAACCCTTCGCCAGGTTCCGCCGGAGCTGGTCGAGGTCGACGTTGGCGTAGCGGTAGTAGCAGGCGGCGTTGAAGTCCACCACGCCGATCATGTCGGCACCGGCGTCCTGGTCGGCCTCGTTGGCCTTGAGGTCGTCCACGGCGGTGAAGAAGTCGAACTCGGTGGACACCGCGTGCGTGGAGATGGCGTGTGCCACCTGGGAGGCCGCGTCGACGTTGAAGTCCTTGTTGTTCGCGATCATCCGCCCGAACAACGCGATGTCCACGGAGCGGCCGGCGCTGAGGACGCGGTCGGCGGCCTTCTTCGTCTCCTTCTTCTTTGCGGCCGGTACCTCGTCGAGTTTCTTGATCCTGGTCTCGACGCTGGTGACCCTGGTCCTGGCCTTCTTCTTGTCCTCGCTGCCCTCGGCCAGCTTGTGCTTCTCCTGAGCCGTCTCGAGGTCACTCATGAGCTTGCGCCGCTTGTCGCCCTGCTCAGCGAGGTCGTCCCAGTGCTCGCGGCAGTACGCGGCGAGCTCTTCGGCGGCCTTGGGGCCCAGGAAGAACAGGTACTGCGTGAGGTCCTTCTCAGCGATCGCGAAGCCCATCCACGCCAAGGCCTGCTGGACGATTCCGCGTGCCTCGTCGGAGGGGACGTCGGCGTCGGACGCTCCGTCGAGCAACCGAGCGGTGATGAGTAGCAGGCGTTTGGTGCGCTCACCGAGTTCAGAACGGTCGAGTCCGTATTGAGGGAAGAGCGTCCGGGCCGAGCGCTTCAGGCACTGGCTGGATACCCTGCCCCGCGCGACCCCTCCGAAAGTGACGCTCTTCGGCTGGCCGACGTCGTCCCGGTTCAGGTTGCTGGTGGGGAAGGACTGGAGCAGGTGCAGTTCGATGTTCACGTACGGACTCCGTGCGGTGTGTGCTGTCAAGGGGGCGAGTGGGAGGGACGTTACGACGTGGGGGCCGTCGTCTCACGGTCGTCCCACCCACTGAGGAAGTGCTCGGTCCAGCGCAGGTGCACCCGGTGCGCTCGCGCGCTCCCGACCGGTGCCTGGTGTAGTTCCACCAGATCGTCGAGGAGTCTGACGTAGTCCAGGGCGATCTTCTCCTGTTGGAGCATGCGTACGGCCTGACGCAACCGGTTCTGGAGGACGCTCCAGTCGGAGGTGAGGAGTTGCCGCAGGCGAGCGTCGGCGGAGGAGCCGGTTCCGCAGTCCTTCATAGCGATGCCCAGAGGACGTCGACTGCCACTCGATGCGGACCTCGGATGGAGGGAGAACAGGACCGCGACGAACATCCAGACGTCCTTCTCGGTTCGCTCTGGTGAGTGCCGGTTGACGAGGTCGACGAGGTCCGGCAGGTAGTGGGGGTCGCTGGCACTGCGGCGAACCCGGGCGAGGACGCGTCGTGCGCGTGCCACCCGGGCTGGCTCCCGGGAGTCCAGGTCGTACCCCAACGCGTACAGTCCGTGGACGAATTTCTTCCTGCTCTGACGGATGTCGGCGGACACCTGTCCCGAGCTGCTCATGTCACTCACCCTCCACCCCCAGCCGGGGGTCGTAACTCTTCAACTGCTTGTCGAACTTCACTCGGATCTGCCGAACCTCTTCTCGGAATTCGGTGGTGCACTCCGCCAGGGCGAGCATGTTTCTCGGGGCAGTTCGGGGAAGGAGTTCCACCCAACGGTGCCGTGCCTGATCCGCCGCTACCTGAACGGTGTCGGCCCATTCTTCAGTCAGAGGGAAGGCGGCGTTCTGATCAGTTCGGATATTCTCGCCGAGGTCCACCAGGTAGCGGTTGAAGTGCTCAGCCAGCCTGGGCCAGAACCACTGCTCCAGTAGCCTGCGTTCCGCCTTCGGCTGGTCACGCAACAGGGCGTGATAGTTCCGCTCCAGGGTCTTCAACTGCTCCCCCACCTGATCGGCTACCTCCACCGCCAGACCCATGAGGGGGCCCAGCCGTGTCTCCCATGGCTTCGCTCGAAGCAGGGCCACGGGGGCGGGGACGGCCTCCTCCAACCAGGTGTGGACCGCGCCGCGATTGGGGTCGAGTTGTTGGCCCAGGACGCGCACGGTGTACACCGTGGACTCCGGCAACCCGTCCTCCTCCTCGTGCAGGGCTGCCACCTTGTCCAGGATTCTGGGCCGGAGGTGTTCCCGCCGTGTGTCGTTGTCCTCGTCGGTGAGCAGAAGTTCGCGGCAGTACCGCCACACCCCACGAAGTTCCTCCAGCTGTACCGGCTTCCAGGGATCGGACACGACCTTGCCGCGAGCACCCTTCTTGGAGAAGGTGCGATGGAAGGCGGCCATGTGTTCGAACTCTTCGAGTGCCGAACCCAACCTTGGGCCGGGCAGGATGACTGCGTCGTGGACGACCACGCCGTCGTGGCCTTCCTGGCCACGTAGCAGAACGTGTCGTGACTGCCAGGTGAGGAGATCCATCTGTCCGTAGGGGGACCGGCCGCGTTTGTCGGCTTCCTCCGAGCCCCGAAAGACGGCCTGTTCGCCTTCCCAAGCGGGCAGATCACGCGGGCCGGACTGCACGTCCGTTGAGTCATCGATCCAGGGCAGGCTGAGCAGAAGGGTCTCGCGCAGGTTCGAACCCTCGACGACGACCGTCGCGAAACCGTTGCCGACGGAGGGTTGGGAGGGGCGCTTGCCGGACTTGAGTCCTCCGGTGTCGAAGGCCTGTACCGTGACGAGCCACCGGGCCGCCTCTGCCGGGCTCAGGTCCGTCTGGGCATCGTCGGTCGTGTGGTCGAAGAGCGTGGCGTTGTTGCCCGCCGCACGAAACATGCTCAACTTCGCGGTTGAGCCGATGATGTCCTCGGGGACGTCGGCTGTCTGGAAGAAGGGACGTGTCCCGAACAGGTCGAACCGGTCACGGTGTCCGGAGCGGTCTCCGTGGCCGTCGAGATACCGGTCCAACGGGTCCGTGGGAAGCGAACCCCGGAACCACAGCTCGGACCAGTGCTCCTCCCACGGGGTCAGACCCAACCCGTCGAAGTGAACGCGGATGACCAGGGCGAGGAGTAGACGGTGGAGGGCAGCGGTGACGGTGGGAGTCTCACCCTGGAGCCACCGGAATTCGTGTGCCCTGTTCAGGGCGTCTTCCAGGCCGACGTTTTCCGGTGCGCCCGCGAGTGTGATCACGGGTATCCAGGGTTCTTGGAGAAGATCGAACTTCAACGCTCTTCTTTCCATGCCGATCGGCCATCAGTGATGATTCCTGGGGTCATGCCAGGGGGGAGAGATAAATCTGCGAATGACCCTATCGGAGTTTCGTTCTGTTGTGATCCGGAACTGGATACCTGCCCCGGAATTTCGGTTCTCCGAATGGTCACTCAGCTTGCGGATCCACTACTTCCAGCCCGTACACCAGGTGAAAGGAAAAAGTGAGTGCTCCGACGGTGGCCGTGCCATCGCCGCGCATGACCAGCGCACGGTGTTCACTCAACCAGCCCGACTCCTCGAAAGCCTGGGGTACTGGCAGCCGGTCCCTGAGGTCACGTAGAGCCTCCTCGCTGATCTCCTCGTCGGCCGTCAGCGCGAGGGCCGCGGCCCGCAGAGCGGAGATCGTGGCCGTGTCCAACTGATCGGCCCGGAGATCCACATCGACTCCGTGGCGGGTCCGGTGTGTGCTCCCTGACTCCCACAGCGGAACGAGCATCAGTTCCTCCGGGGCTCCGTGGTGCCGCATGTGTGACTCCTCGCTTGTCGTGGCTCCGGGCTCAGCCTCTGGTGCTCCGGTTGGAAGGGGGGTCATAGGTCAGTGTGTGGATCCGCCTTCCGTCCTTCAGGGCCTTGATCGCCCTGATACGCGCGTCAGCGCCCTCCAAGTTCACCCTGCGCCGCCGTTCGCGCTCCTCGACCAAGACCTCCGCCAGGTAGTCCTGCGGCAAGCTAGCGTGGTCCTCGTAGACCCTGCGCACCAGGTCGGGGAGATCGTCGGGCAGAGAGACGGTCGTATGAACGGAGAACGCTCCCTCCGTTGCCAGGAGCAGACTCTTGTAGTAGATGTTCGCGGTACCCGGTGGGAAGGCGCGCCCGTTCCCGCCCACTTTGGATCCGACCACCAGGACCTCCGGGGCAGCCACGGGTTCCGGCCTGACCCGACCCTGGTGGCGGTGGAGGCGGCCGAACCGCTGACAGAGTTGGTCCACCGGAGCTGGGTCCGTCACCATGAAGTCGTAGTCCACGTCCATGCCGTGCTCCAGGACCTGGGTTCCCACCACGATGACGAGCGGGGGGTTGTCTGCCTCCAGTCCGACCGATCCGGGCCCGCGTAGGTCGTTGAGTGTTTCCTCGTTTTCCCGGCGTTGGCTCTGGTCGATGCGCTGCCCCGTCAGAAAGAGGAGCCTCGCGTTCTCGCCGAAGGGCTTCAGGCGCCGCGCCAGCGCTTCGTGCACCTTGCGAGCAGCCGCCGGAGAGTTACGGATGACAGCCGCGCATCCCCCTTCCCGCAGCCGTTCGAGGACCTCCCTGGCGATCAGGTCAGGGTCGTTGCGGACGGGCTTGCGCACGATGTCGCGGCGAGGATTGTCCTTCGACAGTTCCACCGGCAGGATCTCGGGCTTCCCCTCGGCCTGTGCCCAGGTGAGCTTCCAGGGATACTGTGCTTCGGCCGGAATCTCCCCCTCTTCGGGCAACAGACCTCGGCTGTGCCGGGCACCGTCGCGCCAGGCCTTGACCAATCGCCCGCGCTGGGTGTCGGTCAGCGTCGCGGACATCATGACGACCGGGACGCCCATCCTGCCGCACCACCAGAGCAGCGCGTCGAGAAGCGCCGACATGTGCGCGTCATAGGAGTGCACCTCGTCCAGCAGTAGAATCTTGTTGCTCAGCGCGGCCAGGCGCACGGTCACGTTCCTGCCGCGAATCGCGGCCTTGAGTAACTGGTCGACCGTTCCTGTGCCGAAGGGGAAGATCGTTCCCCGGTTGACACTGAAGGTTCTGCGGGACCAGCCCCGCACCTCGGAGTCCTCCGGGCAGACGTCATTCGGCAGCAGTGTCTCGAACTGGTCGGGGTTGTTCGCCGGATCGTTCTCGTCCTTGGCGTACAGCAGGTTCGAGCGCAGAGCCGACCCCGAGACCTCTAGTAGTGCGTTCGCCTGCACGTGTACGTCTCGGGCCAGGGACTTGTTGGGGAAAGCCAGGTAGGCACCCTTGCGGCTGAGCCGCGCGGCGAGCGTCGTGGTGGCGAGGAGACCAGCCTTGGTCTTGCCCTCTCCGGTCGGGGCCTGAGCGATGAGGATGCCGGGGGCAGTGACTCCGTCGAGAATCCGGGCGACGGCTTCCTGCAGGGGGCGAGGGGTCTTCTGCTCAGGGAACAGCGCACCGAAGGAGTGGTCTGCCAGAGGTTCCCAAGGAACCCAGTTGACCCGGCGGAGATTGGCGTGGATCCAGTCTCGGGCGCGATTCAGGTATCCGGGTAGCTCGGCTGCCGTAGGGGTGCTCAGGCGGGGGTAGCTCCCTCCGTCGGGAACCTTCTCGTCAGAGGCGGTCCAGTCGGACACCATGGTCAGCCCGGCCAGCCCAACGGCCGCGACGGGTGTCAGGTGAGTCTCCCGCCAGCCCTCGGTACGCGGATCGAGGCCGACGGTCTCGGCCACGAGTCGGACGAAGCGGTGTCGAGCCCGATCCCAGCGCTCGCCTCCCAGGTCGCCTGTCTGCGCCCGGGCCTGACTGCTCTGTTGTGGTTTTGGCAGCCAACCGTGGTGGCCGCCCAGGGCGTCAGCGATGTTGTACCTGACCGCCCAGGGCGCACCCTGTTTGTCAAGCCATCTCACCATGTGAACGCCGGTGATCCGCTCGTGTCGCCTCTTCTCCCAGGGGCCATCGAGGTCCTGGTGAACGGCGGCAGGTAGGTAGAGGACCGCTCGGTCCTTCCGGAGCGCCTGGAAGGCGGGGGAGAGCTTGCCGAGGTCGTGCAGCGCGCACAGGAGGAAGATCCAGGAGCGGACCTGCTGCTTCGCTTCCACCGGATCCAGACCGGGGTCAGCGAGGGAAGCGAGCCCCTTCTCCAGTTCGCGGCGAACCTCGGGGCCCAGGTAGATCTCGTACAGCGCTTCGGCAGCAGCGTAGGTGTCTAGGGCGTGGCAGATGAGCGCGTGCGGTTCGGCGTCCGGGGCCTGGCCCAACTTGGCCCAGGCCGTCAGCGCGAGGGATTCGATCAGTTGTTCGGCGGGCTCTTCGGAGTCTCTCTTGGGGGGTCGCATGTCCTGCCTTCCAACGCAGAAGGGGCCCCGATCAACGGGACCCCCTCAGGTAAGCACAGGGCAGTGACAGAACGACTCCGAGTGCAACCGCTCCGTGGTCGACCTACCCGAACCGGCCGGTGATGTAGTTCTCGGTCTCCTTCTTCTCCGGGCGGGTGAAGATCTGGTTGGTCTCGCCCATCTCGATCAGCTTGCCGGGCTTGCCCGGGGCCGACAGGTTGAAGAAGGCGGTCCGGTCGGAGACGCGGGCGGCCTGCTGCATGTTGTGGGTGACGATCACGATCGTGTAGTCCTCCTTCAGCTTGTGAATGAGGTCCTCGATCGCCAGCGTCGAGATGGGGTCCAGGGCGGAGCAGGGCTCGTCCATGAGCAGGACGGACGGCTTCACGGCCGTGGCGCGCGCGATGCACAGGCGCTGCTGCTGGCCGCCGGACAGGCCCGAGCCGGGCTTGTGCAGGCGGTCCTTGACCTCTTCCCAGAGGTTGGCGCCGCGCAGCGACTCCTCGACCAGCCCGTCCGCCTCGGACTTGCTCATCCGCTTGTTGTTGAGCCGCGCCCCCGCGATCACGTTGTCGTAGATCGACATTGTGGGGAACGGGTTGGCCTTCTGGAAGACCATGCCGATCTCGCTGCGCACCATCACCGGGTCGACCTCGCGCCCGTAGATGTCGAGGTCGTCCAGGAGGACCTTGCCCTCGGCGCGGGCGCCGGGGGTGACCTCGTGCATTCGGTTCAGGGTGCGCAGGAAGGTCGACTTGCCGCAGCCGGAGGAGCCGATGAACGCCGTCACGGAGCGGGGCTCGATGGTCATGGACACGTCCTCGACCGCGAGGAAGTCGCTGTAGTAGACGTGCAGTCCGGAGACGTCGATTCGTTTCGCCACAGGAAGTTCCTCGATCTAGCGGGTCTTGGGTGCGAAGAGTCGGCCGATCACACGGGCCAGGACGAACAGCAGCATGACCGTCAGGACCAGCGTCAGCGCTGCGGCCCAGGCCCTCTCGTAGTTGACGGCCCCACCCATGCGGAACTGCGAGTAGATGAACACCGGCAGGCTCATCATCTGCCCGTCGAACAGGTTCCAGTTGATGGACACCGCCGACGATCCCGCGGTGAGGACCAGCGGCGCCGTCTCTCCGATAACGCGCGCGATGGCGAGCATGATTCCGGTGGTCAGACCGGCGGCGGAGGTGGGCAGCACCACCTTGGTGATCGTCCGCCACTTGGGCACGCCCAGGGCGTAGGAGGCCTCGCGCAGGTCGCGGGGGACCAGGCGGAGCATCTCCTCGCTGGACCGGACCACGACCGGGATCATCAGCACGGCGAGGGAGATCGCGCCCGCCGCGCCGTTGGTGTTGCCGGGGCCGAAGAGCATCATCCACAGCGCCACCACGAAGAGGCCGGCGACGATGGACGGGATGCCGGTCATGACGTCCACGAAGAACGTGATGACCTTCTTCAGGCGGCCCTGGGCGTACTCGACCAGGTAGACGGCGGTGAGCACACCGATCGGCACCGAGATGAGCGTCGCCATGCCGGTGATCGCCAGGGTGCCGACGATCGCGTGGTACACGCCGCCCGCGTCCATGCTCGGCAGGACGCCGTTCATCGACACGGACAGGAAGTAGCCGTCGAAGCGGTCCAGCCCGTAGCCGACCACCGTGTACAGCAGCGACACCAGGGGCGCCATCGCGAGCAGGAACGCCGAGTAGACCAGCGAGGTGACCAGGCGGTCCTTGGCCTTGCGGCCGCCCTCGATCCGCGCCGAGGCGGTCACGACGATGACGATGTAGGAGACGGCGGTGAGCAGCGCCCACAGGATGACGCCGAAGGACGAGAAGGCGGCGAGCACGCCCGCGACCACCATGCCGCAGGCGACCAGCAGGACCAGCGGGAAGCGGGTGGGCAGGGCGCCCGAGCGGAGGTCGTTCTCGGGAGCTCCCGCGTCGGGGGCAGGAGGCTGCGTCGTCGTCATGCTCATGCGGACTCCTTGTTGCCCCGGGCCACGACGTAGCGGGCGCCCATGTTGACGGCCAGGGTGATCGCGAACAGGACCAGGCCCGCGGCGATCAGCGCGGACACGCCGTAGCCGGTGGCCTCCGGGTACTGGAGGGCGATGTGCGCGGCGATGGTCTGGTTGCCGCTCTGGAGCAGGTTGAAGGAGATCGCCAGGGACGGGGAGAGGATCATGGCGACCGCCATGGTCTCGCCCAGCGCGCGGCCCATGCCGAGCATGGCGCCGCCGACGATCCCGGACTTGCCGAAGGGCAGGACCGCGAGGCGGATCATCTCCCAGCGGGTGGCGCCCATGGCCAGCGCGGCCTCACGGTGGCCCTGGGGGACCTGGTGGAACACGTCGCGGGACATCGCGGTGATGATCGGCAGGATCATCACGGCGAGGACGATGCCCGCGGTGAGCAGCGTGCGGGCGGAGGTGGAGGCGGGGCCCGCGAAGAGGGGGATCCAGCCGAGGTACGTCGTCATGCCCTCGTAGACCGGGACCAGCTGGGGGGCCAGGACCATCATGCCCCACAGGCCGTAGACCACGCTGGGGATGGCGGCGAGCAGGTCGACCAGGTAGCCGAGCGTGGTGGCGAGCCGCCGGGGCGCGTAGTAGACGATGAACAGCGCGATGCCGATCGCCACCGGAGTGGCCAGCAGGAGCGCGATCGCGGCGGCCATGACGGTGCCGAAGGCCAGCGCGGCCACACCGAACGACGGGTTCTCCCGGACGTTGGCGTTCCATGACTGGTCGGTCAGGAAGTTCGAGGTGTTGGCCAGCAGCGACGGCCAGGCCTGGACCAGGAGGAAGGCGGCCACACCCGCGAGGATCAGCAGGATCAGGATTCCTGATCCTCGGGCGAGCCCGGCGAAAACGACATCGCCGATCCGGCGCTTGCCCGCGGGCGGCGGTGCCGCCTTGGGCGCGTCCGTGGTCGTCATGGATTCTCCGGTTCGGAAAGGTTTGCGGGGCTGGTCATCGGTCCGCGTCCCAGCGGGACGGCGGTGAACCACGCGAGACCCGACCGTGGTGCCACGGTCAACGCGCGGAAAACAGCCGAACCGCGCCGAATGCGAAGGTAGGCGCAGGAAGTGACCAGTTGTCCCAGAGAAGGTGAACGGAAGGTGAACGCGGCGTCGCACTCTTGTGGCGCACAAGGGTTGGCCCGGTGAATGTGACAAGCCGCACGTCGAGCGGGCCTTGGGGGCGGCCCGCGACGGCACTCAGCTCCGCGGGTCGGAGGGGGCGTACATCACGTCCGTGTCCCACATGGAGAAGCCGAGGGACTCGTACAGGCGCACCGCGGCCTCGTTGTCGCCGTCCACGTACAGGTGCACCCAGGGCAGCCCGGCGTCACGCAGGTGGACGAGACCGGCCAGGGTCAGGGCGCGGCCCAGCCCGGTGCCCTGCCACGCGGGGTCGACCCCCACCACGTAGACCTCGCCGACGGCCTCGTCGTCGCTGAGTCCGGCGCCGTCCGCGTGCGTCTTGGTCCAGTGGTAGGCGGCGATCGCGCCGCTGTTCGTGGACGCCACCAGGAACCCTCGGGGGTCGAACCAGTCCTCGACCTCGCGCTGGAGCAGGTCGTCCAGGGTGAGCGAGCCCTGCTCGGGGTGGTCCGCGAACGCGAGCGCGTTGGCCCTCAGCCACGCCTGCTCGTCCTGGCCGACCACGAACGGCCGGATGCGCACCTGGTCCGCGACCTCGGGCCGCAGGACGGGCTCGGGCAGCTCGGGCGCGGTCCACGGTCCGCCCGGGACCTCGGGGCCGAGGTCGCGCAGGGGCATGCGCATCTTGTGGAGTTCGCGGACCGGAGTCCAGCCCTCGGACTCCGCCACCGTCACCGCTCCGTGCGTGCGTCCGTGCGCCCACACCCGCACCCCGTGGGGGCCCGCGTCCTCCCGGATCGAGCGCAGCAGCGCGGAACCGTGTCCGCTCCTGCGGTGCTCGGGGTGCACGACGACCTCGCCGGAGTCCGGCTCGCCCTGGCCTCTTTCCACGAACGCGAAGCCCACGACGCGGTCGTCGTGGGAGACCACGTGGAAGCGGCTGCTGCCGGACGGGGCTCCGTGTCTGATCCGGAGCAGGGTGTGCTCGGACAGGGCGGCGGCCGCGTCCTGCGCACGCGCGGCCTCGGCCAGGGCCAGTACGGGCCCGACCAGCTCCGGTGCGAGGTTGTCAGTGACTAGCGGGGTACTCATGAGCCAGAATCCTAGATCGTGTTGGCCGAATTCCCCATGTCGACGCCCGAACTGATGCCCCGAGCGGCCGAATCGGTGCGTGGACCCGGGGCCGGAACCCCGGGTCCACTGGGAGGCGTGTCAGCCCTTGCGTCGTTTGCCCTGGTATCCGGCGCCGAGGCGGACCCGGCGGGTGGGAGCCAGCGGGGTGGCCAGCAGCAGGGCGAGTAGGAACGCCGCGAGCAGGACGGCCGGTGCGATCGAGGGGCCCATGTCCGAGTGGTCGGCGGCGATCTCGGTCTCGGCGTCCTCGTTCGCGGTGGGTGTCACCAGCGGCAGCTCGGCCAGGTCCTCGGCCTCTCCCGGAGCGAGGTCGGGCAGGTCCGCCTCGCTGCGGGGGAGCGTGGGGATGGTCGCGTCGCTGGTGGGGGCGGCACTCACGGTCGAGCGCGGAGGCCGGTTCGGGGTCCTGGCCGGGCCGCGCTCGTTGCCCGAGCCGCCTCCGGCGCTGCTCTCACTGGCGGACGGGGCGGGCGTGGGCGTCCCTGACGGGGTCGGGGACGGGGTCGGCGTGGGGCTGGCGGAGTTCGTGGGGGAGGGCGTCGGCGACGGGCTCGGGGTCCTGGTGGGTTCCCCGGACGGCTCCTCGGTGGGTTCCTCCGTGGGCTCCGAGGGGCTCTCCGTGGGTGTGGGGGTCGGCGAGGGTTCGGGGTCGGTGACCGTCACCGTCCACGGGTTCGACACGACCTCCTTCGCCTGTTCCTCGTCCACGCCCTCACAGCCCTCCTCGGGGGCGGGCGCGTACCGCAGGGTCGCGGTCACCGCGGTGTCCTGCCGGGGTGCGCCCGAGACCGTGCTCTCGGTGGTCACGTCCGGTGCGATCACGGACGCGGTGGGGGCGCCCGCCGGGAACTCGGAGGCGTCGGTCGACAGGTCGAGCAGACAGATCGGGACGGTCCCGGTGTTGGTGACCGAGAGCGTGTTGGGCGGGGCCTCCTCGCCCAGCACGACGGTGTCGTCGCCCCTGGCGAAGGTGATGACGGCGGAGGGCGCGGGGTCGGCGTGCGCCGGCGACATCACGGCGATCAACGTGGAACCGACGAAGGCCGCGCCGAGGACGCTGCTGAGACGGGGTCTGTGGGGGGCGTGGGTAGCGGGGGTCGGCATCGGTGCGATCTCACTCCTCCGGGGGCGCGCCGTCAGCGGCTCGGGCCGCACCCGGCGACGGGCCTCCGCCACGCCTGCCAAGCCCCGTCCGTCGGGTGCCCCACTGATCTTAGGGCGTGGGGGCGCCGAGCACGAGGGTGCGCGCCGCTCCAATCCGGCCGATCCCCGGACACGGTTCCGGGGCGCCCGCGCGGGCGCCCCGGAAGGGTCGGGGTGGTGCGGCCGGTCGTTAGGAGGCCCCGGCGGAACGGGTGGCGGGAACGGCCTCCGCCGTCTCCGCCGCCTCGGAGGCCTCCGGCGCCTCCGAGGACTGCTTCTGGGCCGTCCCGGACTTCGAGACCGGGTCCGGCACGAAGCGGTAGCCCACGTTGCGCACGGTGCCGATCAGGGACTCGTACTCCGAGCCCAGCTTGGCGCGCAGGCGCCGCACGTGGACGTCGATGGTCCTGGTCCCGCCGTAGTAGTCGTAGCCCCACACCTCCTGGAGCAGCTGCGCCCGGGTGAAGACCCGCCCGGGGTGCTGCGCCAGGAACTTGAGCAGCTCGAACTCCTTGAAGGTGAGGTCGAGGATGCGGCCGCGCAGGCGGGCGATGTAGGTGGCCTCGTCGATGACCAGGTCGCCCCGGCGGATCTCGTCCGGGTCGTCGGACCCGGCCTCGGCCGCTCCGACCGCCAGGCGCAGCCGGGCCTCCACCTCGGCGGGACCGGCGGTGACCAGGATGAAGTCGTCGGCCTGCCAGTCCGGGGTCAGCGCCGCGACGCCGCCCTCGGTGAGGACCACCAGCAGCGGGCAGTCGAGTCCGGTGGTGTCGAGCAGTCGGCAGAAGTTGCGGGCCGCCGCCAGGTCCGTTCGCGCATCGACCAGAATGGCGTCAACCGGGGCGCTCGGGTTCCCGCCGGCTCCGGAGGCCAGCAGGGCCCCGGCCTCGGCGGGAGCCACCCGCACCGAGTGCAGGAGGAGTCCGAGGGCGGGAAGAACGTGGTCGGACGGTTCGTTCGAGTTCGTGAGTAACAGCAGATGGCTCATGCGTCTCTTCTCGTCGGCCCGCTTGTGTCGGGCGATCGAAGGCGCCATTGCCCCCGGTGAAGATTTGTCGAATACGTCGCCTCCGAGCAACACCAAGGATAATCAACTGATGGCGAAGTGCACTATCCGGTACTGGGCTTCCGCGAAGGAGGCCGCCGGAACGGCTGAGGAGACAGTCGAAGCCGACACCCTCGCGGCCGCCCTCGAAGCGGCGTGTCTCCTGCACACCGACGACCGTTTCCGGCGTGTGCTGGGGGCTTCGTCGCTCCTGGTGGACGAGCGTCCCGTGGGGCGGCGGGCGCACGGTGAGGTCGCGGTCACGGACGGGACTGTGATCGAGGTCCTACCGCCCTTCGCGGGCGGGTGAGGGGGCCGAGGACGTGGCGGAATCGGAGCGAAACATGACGGAAACCCAGCAGTGGGCGGGGAAGGCGCGCGTGGTCATGCTCGGCAGGGCCGGGTGCCACCTGTGCGAGGACGCGTGGTCGGTCATCGAGCGCGTGACGGACGACCTCGGGACCGGCCGGGCCGAGCAGGACCTGGCGGAGGTCCCGGAGGCCGACCGCGAGGAGTACTGGGACAAGATCCCGGTGACCTTCGTGGACGGTCGGCAGCACGATTTCTGGCGGGTGTCCGAGGACCGGCTGCGTTCCGCGCTCTCCTCCTGAGCGCCCTTCGCGGGGGCTCTCCCCGGGAACGGGACGGGAGCGGAAATGGCGCCGCCGACCCGTGGCGGTGTCACCGGTAATGTCCGGCGGCGCCTTTTCCGCACCGCCTGCGCGTCTCTTACCGCCACTTCCGTGATCCTTCGGAGGGCGGCTTCGGGGCGTCCGCGACTTCTTCCTCCGAGTCGCCGCGCGCGCTGCGCCCTATCCGGAATGCGCGTGATGTGATCTCGTGTTCCGCGCCGGGCTCCCAGGGGTGCATTTGTGGGAACTCGCCCGTGGGGCCTCACACCGGACCCCACTTTGTGCGTGCTTTCACAAGCACGTAATCTGAGGTTCCCACGACCCGTAGGGCGGGGGAGACGCGTGTTCCGGGCCGTCGGCGCCGGAACCGCGCGCCCCACACCCCGCACCCGCCCGAACCGACCGCCCCCCAGGAGCGCCACCCTGTGACAACACGTCCGCCTCGGCCCCGGGAGAGGGGAATCCCGGAGGCCACCGTCGCCCGGCTGCCGGTCTACCTCCGCGCCCTCCAGGCCCTCCAGGACCGTGGCACCGCCACCGTCTCCTCCGAGGGGCTGGCCGGTGCCGCCGGAGTGAACTCGGCGAAGCTCCGCAAGGACCTCTCCCATCTGGGTTCCTACGGGACGAGAGGCGTGGGTTACGAGGTCGAGTACCTCATCTACCAGATCTCGCGTGAGCTTGGTCTCACCCAGGACTGGTCGGTGGCCATCGTCGGCATCGGCAACCTGGGTCGCGCACTGGCCAACTACGGGGGTTTCGGCACCCGGGGGTTCCGGATAGCGGCCCTGCTCGACGCCGACCCGGAGGTGGTCGGGCGGTCCGTCGCGTCGCTGGACGTGAGGCATATTGACAGCCTGGAGGAGGTTGTCCGTTCCAAGGGCGTGTCGATCGGCGTGATCGCCACACCGGCCGGTTCCGCGCAGGGTGTCGCCAGCCGCTTCGTGGAAGCCGGAGTGACCAGCATCCTCAACTTCGCCCCCGTCGTGCTGAATGTGCCGGACGGGGTCGATGTGCGTAAGGTCGACTTGTCCATCGAACTCCAGATCCTCGCCTTCCACGCGCAGCGCAGGGCCGACGGCGACGGCCGGACGTACGGGTCGGGGCTGGAAGTGACATGAGACGGACCGGGTCCTGGGGCAGGGGTCCCAAGGCCCGAGCGGCGGCGAAGAGCGAGCGTACGCCGCGTTTCGGGGGGTAGACGGCGGTGGTCCGCGACCGTGCCCGAACATGGAGAGACATAGTGCCTGCATAGGAGTGCGGATGAGTGTCCTGGCCGTGGGGTTGAGCCATCGGAGTTCGCCGGTGGCGCTGCTCGAACGTGTCGCGTTGAACGGCGAGACACGCACCAGGGCGGTCGGTGAGATGGTGGGCTCCGACGCGGTCAACGAGGTCATGGTGGTCTCCACCTGCAACCGCACCGAGGTCTACGCCGACGTCGAGAACCTCCACGGCGGGGTCGCGGCCATCACCGAACTCCTCTCCTGGCACACGGGCGTCACCCTCGGGGAGCTCAACGAGCACCTCTACGCGCACTTCGAGGACAACGCCGTCCAGCACCTGTTCTCCGTCACCTGCGGCCTCGACTCCATGGTCGTCGGCGAGGGCCAGATCCTCGGCCAGGTCCGCGACGCCCTCAAAGAGGGCCAGGAGACCGGTTCGGTCGGACGGGTCCTCAACGACCTCGGCCAGCGCGCCCTGCGCGTGGGCAAGCGCGCCCACACCGAGACCCACCTGGACCACGCCGGGGCCGACATGGTCAGCTTCGGCCTCACCATCGCCACCCGGGACCTCGCGGTCACCCCGGACCCGTCGCTGCCCGCCGCGGAGGTCACCCCGCCTGCGGGCTGCCCCATGTCCGGCCAGGGCCCCCGCACCACCGACGTCTCCGAGCGATCCGAGCCCCGCACCCTCGGCGCCGCCCTCCCCGCCGGTCCGCTCACCGGCTCCCGCGTGCTGGTCCTCGGCGCGGGCTCCATGAGCGCCCTGTCCGCCAACACCGTCGCCCGCCAGGGCGCCGGGACGGTCGTCGTCGCCAACCGCACGCCCGAGCGCGCCGCGCGGCTGGCCGAGTGCCTCAACGAGGCCTACGACACCGTGCGCGCCGGTTCGGTGCCCTTCACCGACGCCGCCGCCGCCCTCAACGAGGTCGACCTCGTCATCTCCTGCACCGGAGCCCAGGGCCTCGTGCTCACCGCCGACGCCGTGGCCGCCGCCACCGAGGGCCGCACCCGCCCCCTGGTCTTCCTGGACCTGGCCCTGCCCCGCGACATCGACCCCGGCGTGCGCGAGCTCCCCGGGGTCCACCTCGTGGACATCGAGGACCTGCGCCAGGCCGTCGCCACCGGGTCCGACCACGACCCCGGCCACTCCAACGCCCTTCCGGTCGTGCGCGGGATCGTCGACGAGGAGGTCAACGAGTTCCGCGCGATCCGCCGCGCCAACGAGGTCGCCCCCACCGTCGTCGCCCTGCGCGCCCAGGCCCGCGACGTGGTGGAGTCCGAGCTCTCCCGCCTCCACGGCCGCCTCCCCGACGACCTCGACGACCGCACCCGCGAGGAGATCGGCCGCGCCATGCGCCGCGTCGCGGACAAGCTGCTGCACAGACCGACCGTGCGCGTGAAGGAACTGGCTGCGGCCCCGGACGGTGAGTCCTACGAGGCCGCCCTGCGCCAGCTGTTCGACCTCGACCTCCAGATCCCGAAGGCCCCGGACGGGGAGACCTGTCCCGGGCGCCGCAGCCCCGCCGCGCGGCCCGCACAGGAGAAGGCATGACCGCAGAAGGCACGACCTCCGTACCCGCCAGGCTCGGCACCCGCCGCAGCACCATGGCCACCACCCAGTCCCAGGGCGTCGCTGACACGATCACCGAGCGGACCGGCCAGGCGATCGAACTGGAGCTCATCACGAGCTTCGGCGACGTCACCAAGGCCCACCTGACCCAGCTCGGCGGCACCGGCGTGTTCGTCAACGCCCTGCGCGACGAGCTGGTCGCCGGAACCATCGACTTCGCGGTGCACTCCCTCAAGGACCTGCCCACCGCCCCCGCCGAGGGACTGGTCCTGGCGGCCATCCCCGAGCGGGACGACCCCCGCGACGCCCTGTGCGCCCGCGACGGGCTCAAGTTCGCGGACCTCCCCGCCGGGTCCAAGGTCGGCACGGGCTCCCCGCGCCGCGTCGCCCAGCTGTCCGCGCTCCGCCCCGACCTCGTCTACGTCCCCATCCGGGGCAACGCCGAGACCCGCCTGGGCAAGGTCACCTCCGGTGAACTCGACGCCGTGGTCCTGGCCTACGCCGGACTGGGCCGGGTCGGCCGCCGTGACGACGTCACCGACGTCTTCGCACCCGAGCAGATGCTGCCCGCCCCCGGTCAGGGCGCCCTGGCCGTCGAGTGCCGGACCGAACGCGCCGGTTCCGACCTCGCCTACCTGGGCTCCGTCGACCACCCGGCCACCCGCGCCGAGGTCGTCGCGGAGCGCACCGTGCTGTCGGAGCTGGAGGCCGGGTGCGCCGCCCCGGTCGGCGCCTACGCCGAGTACGCCGAGGGCCGCCTGCGCCTGCGCGCCGCCGTGGTCGCCACCAACGGCGCCACCGCCGTGCGCCGTGAACGCACCATCGACATGGCGTCGCCGGAGGACCTCGACACGGCCGTCGGGCTCGGCCGCGACCTGGCCCGCCAGATGATCGCCGAGGGCGCCGACCGCATCGTCGCCGAGGCCTTCGCCGAGCGGGACACCCCCTAGACCGTGTTCCCCGGACCGCGTCCGCCTCGCACGCCGCTGACCAGACCCGACGGACGGCCGACCCCGGGTGGGCCGCCGCCGTGCGAGGCCGCGGAGCGGGGCGCAGCGGGGGCACCGTCGCCCGTCGCCCGCGAGAGAGGGTCCGGCCACCACCGCACCACCACCTCCCTGTCACCGCCCCGGACTCCGCACCCCGGGGCGCGGGCGACCCACACACGAGGAGCCAGTACGTGAACGCCAACGCCAGACCCCAGCCGGAGGAACCGCGTCGCCGCGAGCGCGGGTCCGGTCACGTCGCCCTGGTCGGTGCCGGTCCGGGAGGCGCCGACCTGCTGACTCTGCGCGGGGCCGAGCTGCTGAGCCGGGCCGACGTGGTCGTCACCCTCAGGGAGCCCGCCGCCGAGGAGCTCGCCGGTTTCCGTGAGGAACTGCTGGCGCACTGCTCCGAGGACGTCACGGTGGTGGAGGCCGCCGAGTGCGGTGGCGACGTGAACGCGCTCGCCGTCACCCGTGCCCGCGAGGGTCAGCGGGTCGTGCGCCTGTACTCGGGCGACCCGTTCTTCGGCTGCCGGGGCGCCGCCCTGGTCGCCGCGTGCCGCGAGGCCGGGATCGAGGTCGAGGTGGCCCCCGGGGTCTCCTCCATCACCTCCGTCCCGACCTTCGGCGGCATCTCCCTTCTCGGGGACGACGAGGCCGAGCTGCGCGTGCTGCACGCCCGCCCGCACGGCGACCGGGAGGTCGACTGGCAGGACGCCGCCGCCAGCGACGCCCCGCTGGTCATCCTGGGCGCCGACGCCCCTCCGGAGGAGGCGCCCGAGCACCGGGGACCCGGCTTCGACGTCGTGTGCAAGGCCCTCATCGCCGGTGGCCGCCCCGCCACCACCCCGGTCGCGGTCGTGCGCGCCGGGGGCACCACCCGGCAGACCACCGTCACCTCGACGCTGGGCCGCCTGGTGGCCGAACTCAAGTCCACCGACGCCAAGAACCACCACGTCACGGCGCCCGCGCTGATGATCGTCGGTTCCCCGGTGGCCCGCCAGGCCGAGCAGTCCTGGTACGAGACCCGGCCGCTGTTCGGCTGGCGCGTCCTGGTGCCCCGCACCAAGGAGCAGGCCGTGGCCCTCTCCGACCAGCTGCGCGGCTACGGCGCGGTGCCCGAGGAGGTGCCCACCATCTCCGTGGAGCCCCCGCGCACCCCGCAGCAGATGGAGCGCGCCGTGCGCGGTCTGGTGACCGGCCGCTACCAGTGGGTGGCCTTCACCTCCGTGAACGCGGTCCGCGCCATCCGTGAGCGGCTGGAGTCGTACGGCCTGGACGCCCGCGCGTTCGCCGGGGTCAAGGTCGCCGTGGTGGGTGACGCCACCGCGCAGGCCGTCCGCGACTTCGGTATCCAGCCCGACCTGGAGCCCGCCGAGGACGCCCAGTCCAGCAAGGGGCTGGTCGAGGTCTGGCCGCCCTACGACGCCGAGATCGACCCCATCGAGCGGGTCCTGCTGCCGCGCGCGGACATCGCCACCGAGACCCTCGCCGCCGGACTCACCGACCTCGGCTGGGAGATCGACGACGTCACCGCCTACCGGACCGTCCGGGCGGCGCCCCCGCCCCAGCCGGTCCGCGAGGCGATCAAGGGCG
Organism: Nocardiopsis sp. iso_237; assembly: GCF_056173345.1. Lineage (NCBI taxonomy): Bacteria > Bacillati > Actinomycetota > Actinomycetes > Streptosporangiales > Nocardiopsidaceae > Nocardiopsis > Nocardiopsis sp. iso_237. The sequence goes on from NZ_CM149669.1 coordinate 541,239, forward strand.
GCGGCTTCGACGCCGTGCTCTTCACGTCCTCGTCCACGGTCCGCAACCTCGTGGGGATCGCGGGGAAGCCGCACAACACCACCGCGATCGCCGTGATCGGCCCGGAGACCGAGAAGACGGCGATCGAGTTCGGCCTGCGTGTGGACGTGGTCGCGCCGAAAGCCTCGGTTTCCGCCCTCGCGGAGGCGCTTTCGGAGTACGGTGCGGCCAAGCGCCAGGAGGCGATCGACGCGGGCAAGCCGGTCCTCAAGCCGAGCCAGAAGCGCCGCGGCCGCCGCCGCAAGCTCTGAGCAGTGAACCCCGAACCGTGCCCTCGGTTCCCGACCACCACCCAGCCCATCCGGGAGTACCCATGACCGCCGCCAGCCATGACGCCGAGTTCCCCGTCGCCCGGCCGCGCCGACTGCGCCGAGGACCGGCGCTGCGTCGTCTGGTCGCGGAGACCCGGGTGCTCCCGGAGAACCTGATCCTGCCGATGTTCGTCAAGGAGGGGCTCACCGAACCGGTGGCGATCTCCTCGATGCCCGGTCAGGTGCAGCACACCCGGGACAGCCTGCGCAAGGCCGCCCGGGAGGCGGTCGAGGCCGGGGTCGGCGGCCTGATGCTGTTCGGTATCCCCGAGCACAAGGACTCCGTCGGGTCGCAGGCCGACGACCCCGACGGTGTGGTCCAGGTGGCGCTGCGCGACCTCGCGGACGAGGTCGGGGACGACATCGTGGTGATGGCCGACCTCTGCCTGTGCGAGTACACCGACCACGGCCACTGCGGTCCGCTGGAGCAGGACGGGCACGTCAACAACGACCTCACCCTGGAGCGGTACGCGTCCATCGCCGTCGCCCAGGCCCAGGCCGGTGCCGCCGTGGTCGCCCCCAGCGGCATGATGGACGGCCAGGTCGGCGCGATCCGCGCCGGACTGGACCGCGCCGGATTCCCGCACGTGCCGATCCTGGCCTACGCGGCCAAGTACGCCTCCGTGTTCTACGGGCCCTTCCGCGAGGCGGCCGAGGGCGCTCCCCAGTTCGGGGACCGTTCCGGCTACCAGCAGGATCCGGCCAACGTCCGCGAGTCCCTGCGCGAGGTGGCCCTGGACGTCGCGGAGGGCGCCGACATGGTCATGGTCAAGCCGGGGCTGGCCTACCTCGACGTGGTCGCCAAGGTCGCGGAGACCTCTCCGGTGCCCGTGTCGGCCTACCAGGTCAGTGGCGAGTACGCGATGATCGAGGCGGCGGCCGAGAAGGGCTGGCTCGACCGGGAGCGGGCGATCCTGGAGACGCTGACGTCCTACCGGCGCGCGGGGGCCGAACAGATCCTCACGTACTGGGCGACCGAGGCGGCCCGCCTGCTGCGCTGACGCGTCCAGGCCCACGCCCCGGTCGCGGCCGCCGGGCGCCCGGCCCTTCCACCGGCCGCGCCCGCACCGATCACGACCGGGGAGACCCAGATGGCCGACGTGTTGTACCGACGTAAACGACGCCACGCAACGGACAGCATGCTGGAGTCGGCCCTGCGTTTCGCCGAGCTGGGCTGGCCGGTGGTGCGGGGCACGTCCCCGGGTGAGGACCGCGCGTGTACGTGCGACCGGATGGGCTGCCCGGACCCGGCGGCGCACCCGGTCACCGCCGCCTGGGGGGTGGAGGCCAGCACCGACACCGAGACCATCCGCCGGTGGTGGACGGCCGACCCGAGGGCGAACATCGTGCTCCCGACCGGCCGGGTCTTCGACGTCCTGGACGTCCCCCGTGAGGCCGGTGTGATGGCCCTGGCCCGCATGGGCCGCGCGGGCGTACCCGCGGGCCCGGTCGCGGCCCTGGACTCCCGCTACATGTTCTTCGTCGCCACCCGCTCCCCGATGGACGAGGACGAGTGGTGGTCGTGCCACCTGGACTGCGTCCCCGAGGCCGTCGAGGCGATGCCGGGCCTGCGCTGGCACTGCCGGGACAGCTTCGTCCTGGGCGCCCCCTCCGCCCTGCCCTCCGGCGGTCGCGTCACCTGGATCCGCAACCCCCGCGACGTGGAGGGCGCCGTGGTCCTGCCGGACCCGATCGCGGTCCTCGACATCCTCAACGACGCCAGCGAGGAGTTCGCCGTCCCGGGCGCCTGAACGCCTCCGGTACCTGAACGCCCCCGGCACGCGGGTGACTCCGGTCGGAGCCCCGCTCAGGCGCGGCGGTCACCGACCCACAGGGCCAGCGCCGTGCGGTCGCGCAGGTCCAGCTTGCGCAGGATGCTCGTCACGTGGTTCTTGACCGTGCCCTCGGTGATGAACAGGGTGCGGGCGATCTCCCGGTTGGTCGCCCCCGTGCCCACCATGCGCGCCACCTCCCACTCGCGCCCGGACAGCGCGGCGGGTCGTGCCGGGGAGGGCTCGGACGCCGGAGGAGCGGTGAGGGCGGCGACCAGGTGGTCTGCGGCCGGACCGCCCAGGACGGTCTCGCCGCGCGCGGCCTGACGGATCGCCAGCACCAGTTCGTCCGGGGGGACGTCCTTGAGCAGGTAGCCCCGGGCGCCCGCGCGCAGCCCGCCGAAGACGAGCGCGTCGTCGTCGAACGTGGTCAGGATGACGGCGGGCACCCCCGGGTGGTCGGCGCGCATCCGGGTGATCAACTCGATCCCGTCCATGCGCGGCATACGGGCGTCCACCAGGGCCACGTCCGGAGGCGGCACCGAGGCCAGGAACTCCAGGGCCTCCACCCCGTCGGCCGCGTCCCCGACGACCTCGACGCCCTCCTCGATCTCCAGCAGTTTGCGCAGCCCCTGCCGCAGCAGGACCTGGTCGTCCACGATCAGCACCGAGACCGGCCTCATCCGGTACCCCCGACCACGGCCGGGGCGGCCTGTTCGGCGGGGACGGTCACCAGGAGCCGGAAGCCGCCCCCTGGCGGGTTCCCGGTGCTCAGTGAACCGTCCACGGCGGCCACCCGCTCGCGCAGGCCCCGCAGGCCGAATCCGCCGCGGGCCGCCCCCTCAGCGGCGCCGGTGCCGTTGTCGGTCACCGACACGTACGCGCCCTGCGCCGAGCCGCCCGCCTCCACCTCGATCCGGTCGCCGCCCGCGTGGCGCATCGCGTTGGTCAGCCCCTCCTGGAGCGCCCGGTAACAGACCAGCTCCGCCTCCTGGGACAGGTGCGGCCAGGACCCGGAGTCGGTGAAGACGACGCGCGCACCGCCGCCGTCGAAGGACTCGGCCATCGCCCGCATGGCCGCCGTGCCCGCGTGCCCCTCCAGCTGGAGCGGGCGCAGGGCGCGCACCCAGCGGCGGGTGTCGGTGAGGGCGTCCCGGGCGAGCTCCCGGGCCTGCTCCACCTCCTCCCAGGCGGCGTCGGGGCGGGCGGAGCAGAAGCGCAGGGCGTTCGAGAGCGTCATGGCCAGGGCGGTCAGGTAGTGCCCGGTGCTGTCGTGCATCTCCCTCGACATGCGCGCCCGCTCCTCCGCGACCGTCAGCTCACGCACGCGCTCCGCGTGGCGGCGCAGTTCCGTGTGGGCCTCCTCCAGTTCGGCCAGCAGCTCCCGGGTCCGTTCGGCCCGCTGGGAGGCCACGAGCAGGGCGACGTACACCAGGCCGGACGCCAGTACCAGGATCAGCGCACTGCCGGTCGTCACGAGGCCGATGAGCAGCGGGTCGCCGGGGAGCAGCAGGACGAGCAGGAGGTTCACCCCGCCGAGGAAGGCCGCGTAGCCGCAGGCCCCGGCGATCCCGAACACGGCGATGGCGTTCATCGTGGCCAGGCACACCAGGACCAGCACGGTGTAGTTGTTGGAGGCCAGCGAGAACACGGACACGGCCAGGAACAGGACGCTGGCCGCGCGGTGCCCCCACCCCGCCGAGGGCGACCAGGCCAGGAGCGGCCAGAGCGCGCAGGAGACCACCAGACACGCGATGATCACCGGGATCACCACGTCGACCACCGGGTCGCCGGAGGGGAACGTCTCCGGCGCGACGAGGAACACGAACCCGTAGGTCAGTCCGGTCGAGACCACGGCGGCCCAGAACAGCAGGTTCAGGACCCGGGGAGGGCGGTCGGCGCGGAGCGCCACCCACGAGGAGAGGTCGGGCAGGGAATCCTTCTTCCGCATTCTTCGAGAGTAGCCGCGAGGCGGTGCCCGGAAATGCCCGGAGGGTCATGGATACGGGCATGTTCCGACCATGACCTCCGGCATGTCCCGCCCCCGACCAGGCACATGACCGGTGCGTGCCCCGGGCCCGATGTGTCCGCCGCGCGGAATTCCTAACGTTTCTCCCATCGACGAATCGAGCGAATCGAAAGGTGGGAGTCGCATGGCGGCGAACTCGGCGGAAACCGTTGTCGGAAGGGGGGCCGTCCCCGTTCCGTGGGTCGGGGCGGTGCTCGCCTCGCTCATGGCGCTGCTCGCCGTCGCGGTGACCGTGACCCTGTGGCCGGAGATCCCGGAGGTGGTCCCCAGCGGGAAGGTCGGGCTCGACGGCGAGCCCACGATGACGCCCCGCTGGCTGTTCACCACGGCGGCGCCGGGGACGATCCTGCTGCTGGTCGCGGCGCTGACCCTCGGCGCGCGTCTGGGGGCCGGGTTCCAGCGCGCCCTCCGGCTGCCGGTGTTCTGGTCCGGGCGTTCGCTGGGCCGGTTGCTGGACCTGCACCTGGCCGTGCTGGCGGCGTTCCTGCTGGCCGTGCACGTGGTCATCCTGCACTCGGAGGCCGGGCGCGCCCTGCCGCTGTCCACCGACCAGCTGATGGCCCTCCTGCTGGCGGTCTTCCTGGTCGCCCTCGGCCTGCTGGTCCCGGTGGTGCGTGCCCGTGAGGGTCTCGACACCCCCGCCGTCCGCTGGTGGAGCCGGGCGCGCTGGTCCGTGGGCGGGGGTGTCGTGGCGGTCGGCGTGCTCACGGGGGCCGTGGGCCTCCTGCTCCCGGAGCCCCGGTGGGCGGCCCTCACGGGGGTGCTGCTGATGCCCGTGATCCTGCTGGGGTGCGCGGTGCCCTTCGTCGGCCGCCAGTCGTGGCGCGACGGAGTGCGCTAGATCTCGGTGGCGTTGACCACGATGCCGTCGTGGTCGCTGTAGAGCCACTCTCCCGGGACGAACGTGACGTCCCCGAAGGTCACCGGTACGTCCTGGCGTCCGGCGGCGTCCTTGAGGGACTTGCGGGGGTTGGAGCCCAGGGCCTTGACCCCGAGCTCCAGCCCGCCCAGGGCGGCGGTGTCGCGGACGGCGCCGTTGACGACCACCCCGGCCCAGCCGTTGCGCACGGCGGCCTCGGCGATCATGTCGCCCATCAGGGCGCTGCGCAGGGAGCCGTTGCCGTCCACCACCAGGACGGATCCCTCACCGGGGGTGTTGAGGATCTGCTTGACCAGCCCGTTGTCCTCGTGGCAGCGGACGGTGCGGATCGGCCCGGAGAACACCTCGTGCCTCCCGAACTGGCGGAACTGCGTGGAGCAGCTGCGCAGGGTGTCGCCGTGGTCGTCGATCAGGTCCGCCGTGGTGAAGTCCGTGGCCATGACAGCTCCGGTCCGTGAGGAGTGAGTGGACGAGCCCAAGTTACTGGTCGGTAGAGCAGCGGTTCCCGACCGGGGCCCGTTCCCCTCTTTGGTCGATGGGCCGTGTCTCTTTCGTTGGTGTTCGGGCTTCCACGGTCTCAGAGGGGTTCCACGGATGACAGGATAAGGACCTTCCCGTCATTCGCTCGTGGGAGTCCCGTCACCGGGACGTCGCCCCGTCTTCCCCCTGCCGTCAGGGCGACTCTCCTCCCCGTACGACCCCTGGAGAGAGATGGTCTCCGACATCTTCGCCGTCAGCGCTTCCTGGTCACGGTCCGTGATCGAGTTCGCCGACGGACTCGACCCCTGGATGCAGACGGCCGCGGAGTGGGGCACCGACCTGTTCCTCGGTGTGTTCGCGATCCTCTTCCTCATGGCCTGGTGGCGCGCCCGGTCCGTCAGCTCGCGCCTGGTCGGCCTCGCGCTCTTCGCGCCGGTCGCCACCGTCATCGCCTACGCGGTCAGCCGGACCATCAAGTCGTTCTTCGAACAGATGCGCCCCTGCCAGGCCATGACGGACCTGAACACCATCGCCACGTGCGACCCCATCGGTGACTGGTCCTTCCCGAGCAACCACGCCGCCATCGCCGGCGCCGCGGCCGCCGCCGTGATCATCGCCTGGCGCCGCTTCGCCGTCGTCGCGGCCGTCTTCGCCGTCCTGGAGGCCTTCTCCCGGGTGTTCGTCGGCGCCCACTACCCGCACGACGTCACCGTGGGCCTCCTCGTCGGTGCCCTCGTCGCCACCCTGGTCTCCCTGCTGGCCGCCCGCCCGATGACCGCCCTCGTCGACAAGCTGGCCGAGAACGACCGCCTGCGCCCCCTGCTGCGCGCCCAGGACGCGGACCACGGCCCCGAGGCCGGGCGGACCCGCGCGAACGCCCACAGCAACGTCTGATCCACCCTCCCCCTCCACGCGTGCCCCGTCCCCCCGGCGGGGCACGCGTGCGTTCCGGGCCAAGCGGGGCGGAGGGGAACGTGCGACCCCTGTCAGGCGTCGCGGGGTTCGACGCGTGACGGACGGCGCGTCCACCGGCTCGTGCGGGTGATCCGGCGCGACTGAGGGTGTGCGGGAACCGGCTCCGGAGGGGCCCGCGGGCGTTGCGGGGCGGGTCACGGTCGCGGGGGAGAGCACAGCTGACACACTGGTGAGGTGGGTACTCAACAGACTTCAGCAGAGCTCTTCCAGCGGGCGGCCGCCGTTGTTCCCGGCGGCGTGAACTCGCCCGTGCGCGCCTTCGGGGCGGTCGGCGGCACCCCGCCGTTCTTCGTCAAGGGCGAAGGCCCCTACCTCACGGACTCCGACGGTCGCCAGTACGTCGACCTCGTCTGCTCGTGGGGGCCGCTCGTCCTCGGGCACGCCGCCCCGAGTGTGGTGGAGGCCCTCCACGGCGCCGTCGCGGCCGGGACCTCCTACGGCGCCCCGACCCCCGGCGAGGTCGAGCTCGCGGAGCTGATCGTCGAGCGCACCCCCGTGGAGAAGGTCCGCCTGGTCAACTCCGGGACCGAGGCCACCATGTCCGCGATCCGCCTCGCGCGCGGGTTCACCGGACGCAGCAAGATCATCAAGTTCGCGGGCAACTACCACGGCCACGTCGACGCCCTCCTGGCCGCGGCCGGCTCCGGCCTGGCCACGTTCGCCCTGCCGGACTCCCCGGGCGTCACCGGTGCCAGCGCCGCCGACACCCTGGTGCTCCCCTACAACGACGTCGAGGCCGTGGAGCGCGCCTTCGCCGAGCACGGCGACGAGATCGCCTGCGTGATCGCGGAGGCCTGCCCCGCCAACATGGGCGTGGTCCCGCCCAAGGCCGGGTTCAACGCCCGCCTCAAGGAGATCGCGCACGCCCACGGCGCCCTGCTGGTCCTCGACGAGGTCCTCACCGGTTTCCGGGTCAGCGCCTCCGGCTGGTTCGGTCTGGAGGGCGTCACCCCCGACCTCATGACCTTCGGCAAGGTCATGGGCGGCGGCCTGCCCGCGGCGGCCTTCGGCGGACGCGCCGAGATCATGGACCGCCTCGCCCCGAACGGCCCCGTGTACCAGGCGGGGACGCTCTCCGGGAACCCGCTGGCCACGGCGGCCGGTCTGGCCACGCTGCGCGGCGCCACCCCCGAGGTCTACGCGCACATCGACCGGGTCTCCGCCCAGGTGGAGAGCGAGATCTCCAAGGCGCTCAGCGCCGAGGGCGTCACCCACCGGATCCAGGGCGGCGGCAACCTCTTCACGGTCTTCTTCACCGACCGCGAGGTCACCGACTTCGACAGCGCCCGCACCACGGACACCAAGGTGTTCGCCGCCTTCTTCCACTCCATGCTCGAACAGGGCGTCTACCTCCCGCCCGCCGCCTTCGAGGCGTGGTTCTTCTCGTCCGCGCACGACGAGGCCGCCGTCGGCAGGGTGGTCGACGCCCTGCCCGCGGCCGCCCGGGCCGCGGCGCAGGCCCAGTCCCAGGGCTGACCCGACCCGCACCTCGGAAGGATCCTCCACGATGACCACGACCACCGTCGTCCACCTCCTCCGGCATGGAGAGGTGTACAACCCCGAGAAGGTCCTGTACGGCCGCCTCCCCGACTACCACCTGAGCGATCGGGGCCAGCGGATGGCGGAGATGGCCTCCGACTGGTTCGAGGGCCACGACATCGCCGCCCTGTACTCGTCGCCGCTGGACCGCACCCAGGAGACCGCCGTCCCGCTCCAGAAGGCGTTCGACCTCTCGGTGACCCTGGACGACCGGCTCATCGAGGCGGCCAACAAGTTCGAGGGGATGGCGCTGTCCGCCAAGTCGGCGCGCGATCCGCAGGTGCTCCGGCGTCTGTACAACCCCTTCCGGCCCTCGTGGGGCGAGCCCTACCAGGACATCGTCAACCGCATGGTCGAGGTCATCAAGGTCGTCCGGCGGGCCGCCTGGGGGCGTGAGGCCGTGTGCGTCAGCCACCAGCTGCCGATCTGGATGTCCCGTCGGGCGGCCGAGGGCAGGCGCCTGTGGCACCGGCCGGACCTGCGGGAATGTAACCTCGCCAGTGTCACGTCGCTGACCTTCGCGGATCAGCGGCTGGCCAGCGTCAGCTACGCCGAACCGGCAGCCGTCCTCTACGGCGACGGTCCGTCCCTTCCAGGGGCGTGATCCGCCCGGGTTGCCCGTAGCGGTAAGCTGGGCCCACGGGTGCGGTAGACGTGTGTACCAGTGACCGTCGTCCTCCCCGGGGCCCGCCCCGGTCGCACCGGCCACCCGCGCTGCGCGCGCGTGTGCCCGGGCGAGCCCAGCAACCGCATCCGAGCCAGCAGGTGTTCGTCACCAGTGGTTCGGCATGTCCGTACTCACTCGTCAGCGAGAAGGTGATCCCATGGGTTCCGTCATCAAGAAGCGCCGCAAGCGGATGGCGAAGAAGAAGCACCGCAAGCTGCTCAAGCGCACGCGTGTGGCGCGTCGCAACAAGAAGTAGGAGCGTTCGCGACGTAGGTCGTCTCTCCGCGGGCGCGGGCGGGCCGCTGGCACGCCCCGGACGCGGAGACACTTCACTTCCCTTGCCCGGCGTCAGCCGGGGAACGGAATTTTCCGGGTGTACCACTGTTGTGACTCACGGGTCATCTTCACCGGTTCGCCTCCGACGGGGGTGAGCGGTTCGTGGCCCATCCGGACCACCACCGTCTCCTTCCAAGGAACGTGTCTCCATGGCTCGTGTCGTACTCGTCACCGGGGTCTCCGGCCCCCTCGCGGCCGGGGTCGCCCAGACCCTGAGCCAGGGGCCCGGTGTGCACCGGGTGATCGGCGCGGACTCCGCTCCGCCGCCGAACGGCACCATGGGGGTCGAGTTCCAGCACGTCGACCTGCACGACGGCAGCCTGGACCGCATCGTCGCCGAGTCCGGCGCCGACCTGGTCCTGCACCTGGGCCTGGACACCGCGAAGGACCCCAACAGGGAGGACAACCTCCTGGGGACCATGCGGGTCCTGGGCGCGGCCCAGCGCTCCTCCACCGTCCGGCGGCTGGTGGTGCGCTCCAGCGCCACCCTGGACGCCGACGACGCGGCCGAGGTCGAACGGCACACCCGCGGCCTCCAGCGTCGCCGCCCGGACCTGTCCGTGGCCGTCCTGAGGTTCGCCAACCTCATCGGTCCCTCCGTGGACACCCCCCTCACCCGTTACATGGACTCGCGCGTCGTGCCCACCGTCATGGGCCGCGACCCTCGTGTGCAGTTCCTGCACGAGGACGACGGAGCCGAGGCGCTCGTGCGCATGGCGCTCAGTGACGAGACCGGCTTCTTCGACGTCTCCGGGGCCGACGAGGTCCCGCTCTCCGACTGCCTGCGCCGCGTCGGCGGCCAGCGCCTCCCGGTGCCCGCACGCGGCCTCAGGGTGCTGCGCGGTGTCGCCAGGCACGGCCGGATCGACTACGCCAGCTCCAGCGCCGCCCGAGCGGTGCGCGGCGGGCTGAGCGCCCCGCGTCTGGACCCCGCGCCGCTGTGCCGGGCCCTGGACTGGGTGCCCTCCTACAGCTCCATCGAGGCCTTCGAGTCCTACGCGCACAGCCGGGGCGGCTCGCCCCGGGGGGCGGGGCTCCGCCCGATCCACGTGCTGGCCCTGGCCCGCGCCACCCTGGGCCGGTAGCGGCCCCGCGCGGTCTCACCAGTCGCGCATCTCATCGGCCCAGGCCCGCAGCCCGGCCGCGAACCCCTCACGGTCCCGCTCCGGCAGGCGCTCCATCGCGCGCCGCAGCGGCGCCGCCCGTGCCGCCACCAGTGTCTCCACCGAGGCCCGGTGGTCGTCGGCCAGGCTCAGCAGGGTGCGTCTGCGGTTGTCCGGGTCCTCCTCCGCCACCACGAGTCCGGCGCGTCTGAGGTCCCCGGCCAGTTCGCTCGCGGTCGGCAGGGACACCGCCATCCGTCTGGCCAGATCGGAGACGCCGATCGACGGCACCACCGCCAGCTGGCCGAGTACTCCGCCGTGCCGCGCGGTCAGTCCGTGCCGTGAGAACGCCTCGGCGACGTCGGCGGGCATCTCCACGCGCACCCGGCGGAAGTAGACCTCCAGCTGTGGGATGACGCCCAGCTCCGCCACGAGTGCGCGGTCCCGTTCGTCGGGGGACTCCGGTGCCCTGTCTGCAGTCATGTCTACGATCATATGATTTGTCTTTCCGAACTGTTTGGAAAGGCGAAGCTTCGGGGTTAGGGTCGGTGGTACGCACCGTGACGGGGCTCCCCGCCCTGACCGACGGAGGAGAGGCGCCATGCCCAGGAACAGCCCGGAACCGGACCGGACCGGCTTCCTCGATCCCCATCCGTACGGTTACGTGTACGTCGGCGCGCGCGTGGCCCCTCCCCGGCACGGCGCCCTCGTCCGGCGCGACACGGACCGGGAGCGGGCCCTGGCGCGGTTCCGGGTGCTCGCCGACGAGCTGGAGGAGCTGCCCCCGGTCGTCTCCACCACGGTCTACGAGGCCGTGCTCATGCCGCCGCTGGAGGGCTCCCCTGGCTACGACGCGGTCCTGCTCGTCACCGTGGCCGCACCCGACCGCGTGGCGGACGTGCTGGACTCCGAGGCCTACCGCCAGCTGGACGGAGAGCTGGTCATGACCGCTCGCAACACCCGCCGCATCGGGGTGACCGGCGACGACCCCTCGGCCACCTACCTCCTCAACCACTTCACCGCTCCGGACCCCGAGCGCGCCGTGGCGGTCTGGGAGGAGCTGGCCCGCTGGTACGTCGACAAGACGGGGGTCGACAACTCCACCCTGCTCCAACCGCTGGACGACGCGCCCTACACGCTCGTCAACCACGTGCGCCTGCCCGGCGGGCCGGTGCGCTTCCTCCTCGCCCAGCTCATCAGGCCGAGTTTCTTCAAGAGGGTCCGCGCGGCCCTGCGGGCCGAGGGCATGAGCGCCCTGCCCGTGTTCTACCGGCGGCGGTGACGGCGGTGCGCCCGTGAGCTCGCGTGTGCCGCCGTCGCGCGCCAGCGGGGCGTCCGGGGCGCCGGGGGCGGTCCCGTCGTGCTCAGCGCAGGCTGAGGGCTCTGCGGTGTCTGACGGCGCGCACGGCCACGGCTCCGGCCACGGCACCCGCCACGGCGGCGGGCAGGGCCACCTTCAGGGCCGCCCGGTGCTTGCGGAAGTCGTGCACCGGCCACTCGTGGGTGCGCGCGTAGCGGCGCAGGTCGCCGTCCGGGTTGACCGCGTGCGGGTCACCGACCAACGACAGCAGCGGCAGGTCGTTCGAGGAGTCGCTGTAGGCCGAACAGGCCGCCAGGTCCCAACCCTCCTTGCGGGCCAGCGCGCGTACCGCCACGGCCTTGGCCGGACCGTGCATGAGGTCGCCGTTGAGCCGCCCCGTGTACACGCCGTCGACGCACTCGGCCTCGGTGCCCAGCGCGCCGGTCAGCCCCAGGCGGCGGCGGATGATCTGCGCCAGCTCCACCGGGGTCGCGGTGACCAGCCACACCGGACGGCCCGCGTCCAGGTGCTCCTGCACGAGTGCGCGGGTGCCCTCCCAGATGCGGTCGGCCATGGTGTCGTCGTAGATCTCCTCGCACAGGGTGACCAGGTCCTCGACACCGTGTCCGGCGACGAAGGCCAGGGCGGCCTCGCGCGCGGCGTTGATGTGCTCCGGCTGCTCGCTGCCGGTCACCCGGAACACCGTCTGCCCCCACGCGAAGCGCATGAGGTCCCGGGTGGTGAACAGGTCCCTGGAGGCCAGGCCGCGGGCGAAGTGGTAGATCGACGCGCCTCGCATGAGCGTGTTGTCCACGTCGAAGAAAGCGGCTCCGGGGCCGACCGGTTTCGGGGAAACGGCGTCGTGTGACACGGTTCTCTCCTGGCTGTGGTGGGGGAGGCAGCCCTCCGGATGTCCGGGGTGGCGCTTCCCCGCGTACTGCGAGCTTATGACCACCTGCGGGTGCCGGGCCGCGACAGGGCGAGAGCGCCAAACCTGGTGATGAAGGTCACAGTGTAGAGCGCGGTTTTGGCCCCCACTCTGCGGGATCTTCCCGGTCACCGTCCCGGAGAAGGTGCACGCGGTGCACATCCACCCTTTGCGGTGCAGCATCATGGTCGGGATGGTCACGGTAGGACTGACATTCATCAGCGCGTTGGTGGGCTGGAGCGCCACCGCCGCGCTGACCGCGTATGCCCAACGCCGTCCCAGTGTCTCCGCGATCGCCTGGCTGGTCGCGTCCCTGGGGGTGACGGTCGGCCTCAGCGCGGCGGTCATCGGGGTGCTCTTCGACTTCGGTCAGGTCACCTTCCGTCTGTTCCATATCGGCGTCAGCCTCCTGGGACCGCTCTACGCGGCCTGGGGCGCCCTGGAGTTCGCGGTCCGTTCACCCAACGGCCGCTTCGCCACGCGCCTCATCGTCACCGCCCTGACCATCGTTCCCCTGGTGGTGCTCAGCGTCGACCGCATCAGCGGCCGGTTCGACGCGGCCTTCCCCCCGCTGGGAGAGCACTACGACCTGATCCCTCGCTCGCTCATCAACGGCGTGCAGGGCTTCGTCGCCGTCCTCCTCGTTCTCGCGGTCGTCGCTGTCGCGCGCCGCGGTATCCGCGGCCCCGGCCGGACCGACCTGGCCGTGCTGGGTCTGGTCGCGCTCGCCGTGCTCCTCTCCGTCGTGGTCGGACGCATGGGGCTGGGCGCCCTCGGTCCGCTGCTGGTCCTCGGCGCCGTCTCCTCCCTCTGGGGTGCCGGGGCGCTGGCCGCCAAGCCGCGCCGCGACCCCTATGACGACGGGTACGACGACTACTACGACGACGAGTACGACGACGAAGACGAACTCGACGACGAGCCCCAGGAGGAGCCCGTGCGCCGCAAGCGCCGCAACGCCGAGAACTACGACGACCTCTACGAGGGCGCGCCCGCCGCCCCGCCCAGCAAGGTCCGCGGCGTCATCACGATCTACACGCTCGCCGACGGCCAGGGCGGCGGGTTCGACCAGCTCGCCAACGCGGTCGTGGCCGAGGTCTCCAAGCGCGAGCCCGACACCCTGCTGTTCGCCTCGCACACCGTGCCCAGCGCCCCCCTCCAGCGCATCGTCTACGCGATCTACCGGGACGAACTCGCCCAGGAGGAGCACGAGCAGCAGCCGCACGTTATGGAGTTCACACGGCGCCTCTCCGGGCACGTGGTGGCCACCAACGTGATCGAGCTCTCCCTCTCCGGAGCCGCCGCCACGGACGGCCTCGCCGCCATGCTGATGCCCCGCTGAGCAGGCGTTCCACGCTTTCTTCGGTCCCTCCGGCGCGGTTCGGAGGGGCCGCGTACCGCCCGTGGTCACGCCCCCGGCGCAACCAATGCGGCGCGCCCCGCGTCCCATCCCGGGTGAAGTACCCTTCCCTACAGGTTTTTCATGACCGGTGCCCGTCGGGTGCCGATGGCGTGTGACCGAGACCGGCCGGATGACCCAGCCGAGAGCCGCGCCGGAGCCAAAGAAAGTTGCTGGGAGCCCCGATGCGTAAGTTCCTTGTCGTCTTCCTGATCTTGCTCGCCGCGCTCGTCGTGGTGGCGGACGTCGGAGCGCGTTCGTTCGCGCAGAGCACCCTGGCCGGACGTCTGGCCGACCAGATGGAGATGTCCGAGGACCCGGACGTGTCCATCGAGGGGTGGGCCTTCCTCCCGCAGGTGATCAGCGGTACCTACACCGAGGTCAACATCCAGGCCGACAGCGCCACGATGGACGGCGTGACGGTGGAGAAGATCGAGGCCACCGCCTCCGACGTCGAGGCGCCGCTGAGCGACCTCATGGACCAGCCCACGGTGACCGCGGGCCAGGTGGACGGTTCCTTCGTGGTGCCCTACGCCTACTTCAACCCGTACCTGCCCGAGGGCATGACCATCACCACCGAGAACGGTGAGCCCCGCATCAACGGCGAGCTGGCCGTGCCGGAGCTGGGCCGGAGCGTCTCCGTCTCCAGCGCGGGCGAGTTCAGCGTCGACGGCGACACCCTGCACGTGACCCCGGTCGACATCGCGGTGGCGGACGTCCCCCTCAACGTGGACGACATGGTCTCGAACATGCTGACCTTCAGCGCCCAGGTGCCCGAGCTGCCCTTCGGCCTGACCGCCAAGGACATGGAGGCCACCTCGAACGGCCTCAAGATCACCGGCACCGGCACCGACGTCCCGCTGATGGGCTCCGAGGCCGTCTGATGGCCCCGGCGGCGGAGACGCTCGGCCCCGACGTGCTCGGAGCCGAGCTGGGCGCGAGGGCCACCCTCGTGCAGTTCTCCAGCGCCTTCTGCCAGCCCTGCCGCGCCACCCGCCGTGTCCTGGAGGACGTGGCGGGCATGGTCGAGGGGGTGGCCCACGTGGAGGTCGACGCCGAGTCCCGGCTGGACCTCGTGCGTCGGCTGGAGATCCAGGGGACTCCCACGGTGTTCGTGCTGGACGCCGACGGCCGGGTGGTCCGCAGGGCCGGGGGCCAGCCCCGGAAGGCCGACGTGATCGCCGCTCTGGGCGAGGCCGTGCGCTGACGGGCGGGCCCCCGCTCCGGCGCCCCCGCCCCCAGGCGTCCCACATTCTGGGACGCCTGTCCTGTGATCCAGGACACCCGTGACAAGATCGCGGTGCGGGCTGTAGCGTCTAGGACGTGACTTCCTTGACGAGCGCGTATCTGACGAAGCGACGAGCGGTGGACTTCTGCCGCGTCGCTGCCGCGCTCTGTCCGTGTCCCTAGGGCGGACGGGCCTTCCGAGCCCCCGCTCGCTCCGTGCGACCGGCCCCTTCCGAGTACGCGCTGGGAACGACGGCGTACACCCGTCGTTCGTCCCGGACCCCGACGACACCTGACGGTTCCCTCTCCTCCGTCGCCACCGTCGGTGACCCCGGGAACATCCTCCGTCGTGCCCGGAACGGCTCACCATCGCCGCGACCGCCCTCTCCCACGCGTAGTGCCTCTCCCGTGCCCTTCCGCGTCCCCGGTGAACGATCCGGTGGCCGTCAGGGGCGGGGAGGCCGCCCAGAAACCCCTGTTCCGGGCACCGCGCCCCCGGAACGCGACGCACCGACCGCACACGCGACACCGCACAGAAAGCACAGGAGGTTCCTCATGAGCCGCTCCGACGTCCTCGTGGACGCCGCTTGGGTGGAGGCTCACCTGGACGACGCCAACGTCGTCCTGGTCGAGGTGGACGAGGACACGTCCGCCTACGACAAGGGCCACATCCCCGGCGCCGTCAAGATCGACTGGAAGACGGACCTCCAGGACCCGGTCCGCCGTGACTTCGTGGACCGCACCGGCTTCGAGAAGCTGCTGTCCGCCAAGGGCATCGGCAACGACGACCAGGTCATCCTGTACGGCGGCAACAACAACTGGTTCGCGGCCTACGCCTACTGGTACTTCAAGCTCTACGGCCACGACAACGTCCTCCTGCTCGACGGCGGCCGCAAGAAGTGGGAGCTGGACTCCCGCGAACTCGTGGAGGAGGTCCCGGAGCGGGCCGCCACCGAGTACTCGGCCAAGGAGCAGGACTCCTCGATCCGCGCCTTCCGTGACGAGGTTGTGGAGGCCATCGGCACCAAGGACCTGGTCGACGTCCGCTCGCCCGACGAGTTCACCGGCAAGCTGCTGGCCCCCGCGCACCTGCCGCAGGAGACCTCGCAGCGCCCGGGGCACATCCCGACCGCGCGCAACATCCCGTGGGCCAAGACCGCCAACGAGGACGGCACCTTCAAGACCGCCGACGAGCTGCGCGAGCTCTACACCGAGGCCGGGGTCGACCTCGACAAGGACATCATCGCGTACTGCCGGATCGGCGAGCGCTCCTCGCACACCTGGTTCGCCCTGCACGAGATCGTCGGGCTGGAGAACGTCAAGAACTACGACGGCTCGTGGACCGAGTACGGCTCCCTGGTGGGCGTCCCGGTCGAGCTCGGAGAGGCTGAGGCCAAGTGAGCGACAGCTGCGGAGCACCCGAGGGGGGCGTCGCCCTCGCCGACGTCGACGCGGGCAACCAGGCGGTCATCCAGGGCACGGTGACCCGTGACGGCCAGCCGCTGCGCGGCGCCTACGCCCGTCTGCTGAACTCCTCCGACGACTTCGTCGGGGAGGTCGCCACCGGTGACGAGGGCACCTTCCGCTTCTTCGCCGCCGACGGCGAGTGGAAGCTGCGGGTCCTGGCCTCCCAGGGCTTCACCGGGGAGTACAGGGTGACGGCCGAGGTCGGCAAGGTCATCGACGTCCAGGTCGAGGCCTGACAGCGGTACCACCGCGCGCGGCGCCGGTGCCGGACGAATCACTTCGTCCGGCACCGGCGCCGCGCCGTTTCGCGTGCCCTCAGCGTTCCCTGGCCACGGTGTGCTCCGGGGGTTCCTCGGAGCCCTCATGCAGCTCCGCCAGCTCCCGGTTGGCCTCCAGGGCCCGTCGCGCCCGGTCCAGCGTGACCTGTCGGATGAAGGGGGCGCTGAGGGCGGCGGGGAAGAGGGCGAACGCCACCCAGAGGGCCGGGCCCGGGTAGGAGTAGTGGATCGCGAACAGGCTGACCCCCAGGGCGTTGAGGCTCACGCCGTTGATCAGCCAGGGGTTCTCCAGCCTGCGCACGCGGTGCTCGGCCACCCTGACAGTGAGGCGGGCCAGCTCGGGGTCGGGGGCGACCGTCCCGTCGCGCAGGAAGGGGCGTACCCGGCGTCGTTCCTCCGTGACGGGTTCCTGGCGCGCCAGAGCCCTCTCACTCCACCCGAACCGCTTTCGCCGGTGGTTCCAGAGCCCGGCCAGGACCAGCAGAACGAGTGCGGCGCTCTGGAGGAGCATCCCGAGGAGCGGGAGCGCGTGCGTCTGAACGGCCATGGGGGACTCCTCGTCGACCGCAACGCCCGGGAGCACCTGGGCGGGGCGTGTGAGGGGGATGGGGGAGAGAGGCCCAGGCGGCCCCTCCCGGGTGAGCCCCCGGCACGAGGCCACCATCATTATGTCGACCCGTGTCCCGGGACCGCGCGCCCGTTCGGGCCCGTGACGTCGGACTGACCCGTCCCCATGGCCGTGCTCCGTCCGGGCCTGGGTGCCTTCGGTGCCCGGTCGTCTCCTGACTCCCCGTGCGGTCAGCGTGCGCAGAGGAACCGTTCCGGATCGGGGCACTCAGGGGACCGTCCCGATCGCTCGTGCCCGCGCCCCCACTCACTCGGGCGGCGCTTCGGACGGGTTCCTCCCGGTGGGGCGGAGGTACTTGTCCACAGGTGTGGACGGGGACTGGAAAGCGGTGGGCGGCCCTGATTCACTGAAGGTCACGGTTCGTGTTCTCCGCAGGGTCCGGACGCCCCCGGCGCCCTCCCGCGAAGGGGCGCGGCCCGTGGCAAGCACGCCGGGCGCGGGCCCCCAGCCCCGACCTCCGACCCCCCTGGCCGGAACCCCCGCGTGAAGGTATCCCGGCGGTACTCCCCCGCCGGTCAGGAGGTGTTCGGACGGTGCCCACACCACGGTCGTCGGCGGCCGCGGCCAGCACGCCCCGAAGCGAGGCGGGACGCACCTACCTCGGCTGGCGGCACAGGGTCGTGCTGCCGCCGCCGGGACCGGCCCCGCGCCGCCCCGCGCCGGCGGACGCGGAGACCCTGAGCCAGGAGTGGGTCGCCGGACAGTTCGACAGCGAGGCCCAGACCAACCGGCCGCTCCACTACGCCCTGGCGGGGCTCGGGCTGTTCGCCCTGCTCTGCCCGCTGCTGTGGACCCTGCGGATCCTCCCCGGAAGCCTGGCCCTGGGAGGTGTGTTCGCCTGCGCGGCGATCGCGGCACCGCTGGTCTTCGCGCTGCTCCAGAGCAGGCAGGTGATGGCCACCCGGCTCGAACGCGCCGAGGCGCGACTGGCCGAGGAGCGGGCCGCGCGGGAGCGGGCCCTGCACGACCAGCAGCGCGCACACGCGCGCCGGTACACCGAGTGGCAGGCCGCCGCGCGCGCCTACGAGGCCCAGCCGCGCTGGTACGGCGTGACCGTGCCCCCGGACGTCTCGTCGGTGCTCGTGGTCGGCGGCGGCGACGCCGGATGGTCGGCGCTGCTCACCACGGTCGGCATCTCCCGGCTGCGCGAGGGCGGCGACCTCACCGTCGTGGACCTCACCGGGCGTTCGGTCACCAGCGAGCTGGTCCGGCTGGCCAGGCGTTGCGCGGTGGGGCCCCGGCGCTGGGTCCTCCCGGCCGACCTGCCCCGGATGACCCTCGGCACCAACCTGGACGCCGGGCAGCGCGCCCGGGTCCTCTCGGCGGCGGCCGCCGCCTCCGGGCGGCTGGAGGACGCCGACGCGGACGAGACCCTGCTGCTGCGCCTGCTGGAGGTACTCGGTCCGGAGGTGGGAGTCGCCCGGCTCATCGGCGGGCTGCGCGCCCTGGTCACCCCCGAGGACGACACCGCCGAGGACGACGCCGCCCTGGCCCTGCTGTCCGAGGCCGAGCGGGCCCGGGTACGGGAGCGGTGCGCCGACGACCCGGGGATACGTGAACGCGCCTGGACGCTGGAGAACCGGCTCAGCCCCTTCGAGGCCGTGGGCACCAGGGCCGACGACGGGGCCTACGCCCAGGTCAAGATCATCTCGACGGACCGGGCCTCGGGGGAGGGCGCCGCCCGGGTCTACGGCACCTACGCGGTGGCCGCGCTCAGCGAACTCCTGGAGGCGCGCTCGCCCGAGCCGGCCTCCGCCGGACGACGCCCGAGGGCCCGGCCCCCTCGGACCCGCAGCGTGGTCGTCTGCGGCGCGGAGACCCTCCCGGCCGAGGAGGTGGACCAGGTCCTGGCCGCTGCGTCGGAGGGCGGAGTGGAGGTGGTCCTGCTGTTCCGCACCGCCGTCCCCGCCGCCCTGGCGCGCTTCACCGACCCCAGCTGCCTGCCGGTGGTGATGGGGCTGGACGACGACGCGGAGGAGGTCGGGAGAGCGGTGGCGGCGGCGGTCGCCGTGGCGGCCGACCCCCGGGACCTGGAGGTGCACCGGCTCACCGAGGTCATCGGCGCGGCCGTGGGCGGCACGGTGGTGGAACCGGCCGACGACGAGGAGGACGACGACCTCCTCTTCCCCTCCCCGCACACCGAGTCCGGGGCGCTGATCCGCAACGCCACGGCCGCGATCGCCCCCCTCGACCTGGTCCGCCATGTGAGATCGACCACGGCGTGGGGGCGGGTGACCAGTCAGGCCGCCGAGATCGACACCCCGGCGCGTCCCGACGTGGAGCAGGAACCGGGAACGCGCCCGCTCGGCCTGGACGCGCGGTCCCTGCGGGAGCTGCCGTCCACCGCCGCCCTCGTTCTCACCCGGGGCGGGCCGATCCTCGCTGACACCAACCCGGGTATCCTCACCCTGTCCACGGCCACCCTGGCCACGGTGGACGACAACCGGAACACCGGGACCAGCGGGAACGTTGGGGCCAGTGGTGGCGGCAGAGCCACCGCCGGAGCACCGGTGTCCCGGCGCGGTACCGGGGCCGGCGAGCCCCGGAAGGCGCACGCGGGCGGCTCCGAGCCGTTCGGGGGCACCGCACCGGCGGAGGTCCCCCTCCGACCGGACCGCACCGTTCGGGACGACACCCCCGGGGCGACCAGCGGATCCAACGGCCACGGCGTCGCGGAGACGGCCGGGACCGTGGGCCGCACCGACCCGGAGAAGGCCCCGCCCAACCTCGGGCCGCCGCCCGAGCGCCTGGACTGGCGGGTCTGAGGTTCGGTGGACAATAAGCTTGGCCCGACACATCGCCCGCCGCCGAAGCGCGTCCGTGCGGGTGATCTACCGATCGTGGAGAATTGATGAGCGAGCTTCCCTTGCGCGCCCAACTGGCCTCGGTACTGGGCAGGAGCGCAGCCAGCCTGTCCAGGGCCACCGGACGCGGAGACGGCTCCGTCATCGGTGGGCGCGTCGCCCTCAAGGTCGAGCCCGACCTGCTCGCCAAGCTCGCCCAGGGCCGTCGCCTGGCCCTGGTCAGCGCCACCAACGGCAAGACGACCACCACCCGGCTCATCGCGCAGGCCCTGCGCGAGTTCGGGGACGTGGCGACCAACGAGTACGGCGCGAACATGCCCACCGGGCACATCACCGCCCTGTCCGACAACAAGTCGGCGGTCAACGGTGTGCTGGAGGTGGACGAGAAGTACCTTCCGCAGGTGCTCAAGGCCACCAACCCCTCCTTCGTGGTCCTGATGAACCTGAGCCGCGACCAGATGGACCGCGCCTCGGAGATCAACCTGCTCGCGAAGAAGTGGCGGACCGCCCTCTCGCAGAGCAACACCCACGTCATCGCCAACGCCGACGACCCGCTCGTGGCCTGGGCGGGGCTCGGCGCCCCGAACGCCACCTGGGTGTCGGCCGGGCAGCGCTGGAAGGAGGACTCCTGGTGCTGTCCCGAGTGCGGCGGTCACCTCAAGCGCGACGTCGACCCGCACTGGGAGTGCCCCGAGTGCGGCCTGGCGCGGCCCCGGACCACCTGGGCGGTGGACAACGACAACGACGTGCTGATCGCCCCCGACGGCCAGCAGACCAAGCTCCGGATGAACCTGCCCGGTGACGCGAACCGCGCCAACGCCGCGATCGCCGCCGCCACGGCCGCCGGGTACGGCATGCACCCCGAGCGCACCATCGAGCGGCTGCGCGAGGTCACCTCGGTGGCCGGGCGCTACACCTCCGTGGTCACCATGGGCGTCGAGGTCCGCCTGCTGCTCGCCAAGAACCCGGCCGGATGGCTGGAGTCCTTCGCGGTCCTGGACCCGCCCCGCGTCCCCGTGATCCTCGCGGTGAACGCCCAGATCCCCGACGGCAAGGACACCTCCTGGCTCTGGGACGTGGACTACACGGTGCTGCGCGACCGCAGGGTGTTCGTCATGGGCGAGCGCCGCACGGACCTCGCGCTGCGCCTGGAGACCGACGAGGTGCCCTTCGAGGTCGCCGACCGCGTGGACGAGGTGCTGGGCAAGCTCAAGGCCGAGCGCCCCGACATCACCAAGGTCGACGTCATCGCCAACTACACAGCCTTCCAGCAGATCCGCACGGCGTACGGCCGCGTCCAGTAGGAGACACACACCCATGTCGAACACCAGCAGCGCCCTGCGGATCGTGTGGATCTACCCCGACCTGCTCAGCACCTACGGGGACCAGGGCAACGTCCTCATCCTCAAGCGCCGCGCGGAACTGCGCGGCATCCCCACCGAGATCGTGCACGTCCACTCCAGCGACCCGGTGCCCGAGCAGGGCGACATCTACCTGCTCGGCGGCGGCGAGGACCGGCCGCAGATCCTGGCCGCCGACCGGCTGCGTGCCGACGGCGGTCTGGCCCGGGCCGCCGCCCGCGGGGCCTGCGTCTTCGCGGTCTGCGCGGGCTACCAGATCATCGGTGAGAGCTACGGCGACGACGACGCCAACCCGCTCCCGGGCGTGGGCATCCTCGACATCCGCAGCACCCGCGGCCAGACCCGCGCGGTGGGCGAGATCGTCGCGGACGTCGACCCCGCCCTGGGCGTCGGCCGGATCACCGGTTTCGAGAACCACCAGGGGCGCACGGCGATCGGCCCGCAGGCCAGACCGCTGTCCACCACGGTGAAGGGCATCGGCAACGACGACCACACCGAGGGCGCCTACCAGGGCCAGATCCTGGGCACCTACCTGCACGGCCCGGCCCTGCCGCGCAACCCGCAGCTGGCCGACCTCCTGCTGCGCTGGCGCGTGGGCCAGCTGAACCCGCTCCCCCCGGCCTGGGGCGAGCGTCTGCACGACGAGCGCCTGGCCGCGGCCCTGCGCTAGGTCACACCCGATCGGGCCCGGTGGGATCTCCCACCGGGCCCGATCGCGTCCGGAAGGAATGAATCACTCCGTCACCGCCTTGTCACCCGACATGAAGGCAATAGCACTACAGCAGTACGGATCCGCCGACGACCTGGCCCTGGTGGACCTGCCCGATCCCAAGGTCGCCCCGGGGGAGGTCCTGATCCGCGTGCGCGCGGCCGGGGTGAACCCGGTGGACTGGAAGCTCGCGGCGGGCGGTCTGGACCCCGTCATGGAGGCCGACTTCCCGCTCGTCCCGGGGTGGGACGTCTCCGGTGTGGTCGAGGCCGTCGGGTTCGACGCGGGGGAGTACGCGGTCGGGGACGAGGTCTACGGCTACCTCCGCAAGGACTGGGCCAAGAACGGCACCTACGCCGAGCTGGTCTCCGCGAGCGTGCGTCTGATCGCGCCCAAGCCCGCGTCACTGGGCTGGCAGGAGGCGGCCGGGGTGCCCCTGGCGGGGCTCACCGCCCTCCAGTCCCTCAAGCGCGTCTCGGTGGGTTCCGGTGACACGGTGCTGGTGCACGCCGCCGCGGGCGGCGTGGGGGCGTTCGCTGTGCAGATCGCGGTCGCCCGGGGCGCGCGGGTCATCGGCACGGCGAGCGAGCGCAACCACGACCACCTCCGCGCGCTGGGCGCGGAACCCGTGACCTACGGGGACGGGCTCACCGAACGGGTGCGGGCGCTCGCGCCCGAGGGCGTGGACGCGGTCCTGGACTTCGTCGGCGGCGGGGTGGCCGCGCTCCCGGTCACGGAACACCGGGAGCGGGTGGTCTCGATCGCCGACCCCGGGGTCCTCGCGGAGGGCGGACAGTACCTGTGGGTCCGGCCCGACCACGACGACCTGGTGGAACTCTCCGCTCTGGCGGACGCGGGCGCGCTGAAGGTGCACGTCGACCGCGCGTTCCCGCTGGCGGAGGCGGCCGAGGCCTGGCGCCTGAACCAGACCGGCCGCACCCGGGGCAAGATCGTCCTCACGGTCTGACGCCCGCGCGGCTCCCGGACGGGGCGCGGACCGGTCACCGGTCCGCGCCCCGTTCCGGTCGACTACCTGGGCTTGTTGCGGAAGTCGCTGAGGTCGGCGTTGGCGCCGGTGTCCGGGTCCACGACGACCTCCTGGCCCGCGGCGATCCCGTCCACGACCAAGTCGGAGTCGACGGGGACGGTGCGCTTGACCAGGCCCAGGGCGATCGGGCCCAGCTCGTGGTGGCGGGAGGACGTCCCGACCCGGCCGACCCTGCGCCCGTCCAGCTCGATGTCGCTGCCCAGCTTCGGCAGCCGCTCCACGGTCCCGTCCAGGTGCAGCATCACCAGGCGGCGCGGCGGTCGGCCCAGGTTGTGCACCCGCGCCACGGTCTCCTGACCGGGGTAGCAGCCCTTCTCCAGGTGCACGGCGGAGCCGATCCAGTCCATCTCGTGCGGGATGGACCGCTCGTCCGAGTCCAGCCCCGGGCGGGCCCGGTGCGCGGCGATCCGGTGCGCCTCGTAGGGCCACATGCCCGCCGGGCGGGCCCCGGCGGCGGTGAGCTTCTCCGCGACGGCCACGAGGTCGCCGGAAGGCACGAAGAGGTCGATCTGGTCCTCGGCGGCGCGGTTCAGCACGCCCTCGGCCACGGCCGCCACCTTGGAGCGCTCCGGACCCAGCACCGTCAGCACGGAGAACGCGTCGGACAGGTCCTCGACCTCCACGCGCAGCGTGAACACCATCGAGTCCAGGAACTCCGCGAGCGCCGGTCCGCCGCCGGGTTCGGTGTGGATCCACGTCGTCTCGCCGTCGTCCACCAGGGACAGGTGGTGGCGCAGGTGGCCCCGGGTGTCCAGGACCAGCGACTCGGTGGCGACACCGGGGGCGAGGTTCCGGGTCAGCTGGCTGGTGATGTCGTTGAGCCAGCCCAGGCGGTCCGGTCCGGTCACGCGCACCACGCCACGGTTGCTCCGGTCGACCCAGGCGCTGGAACGCTCCATCGCGCGGGCCTCGTGGGAGGGGTCGCCGTAGTGCGCGGCGACGTCGGAGTCGGGGGTGTCGGCGCTCACGGCACCCGGTGTGGTCAGCAGCGGCGAAGTCATGGAACCGAGGTTATCCGGCCCGCCAAACGCCCCGGGGCACCCCTTCTGAACAGGGAAGACGGAGCTCCGAAAATCACTTGCCCCACCCCGGCCACGGGACGTACCTTCGGAGCACGCAGGAAAGGAGGTGGTCCGAGAAATGATTCATTCGAGGACTGGCGAGGTGGCCGTCCGCTAGGACGACGCTGAGCGTTCGCCCGACGTCGTTCGCGCGAATACCTGACGGACACCCGAACCCCGGGCTGCCGGACCTGGTCCGACCGGCCCCGCACACGCGGGACAGAGCCCGGGGTTCGCCCATGCCCTCCTCCGACCACGGGTCGGAGCGCGGCCCTACTTGCTTCCGACCTTCTTGAGCTGGGCCGACATGTACGAGCGCAGGTCGTGCCCGCGCGCGGCCAGGTCCCAGGCGTAGCCCAGGGTGTCCCGGTCCTCACCGAACAGCCCGTAGAGGCGGTGCGAGGCCTGGACCTCCAGGCCGGTGATGGTGTGCATCACCGCGTTGGTGGCCATCTCCACCCGGTTCGCGAACACGTTGCCCAGGTAGGACTCGATGAAGCCCTCGTTGTGGGCGATCAGCACTTCCAGGTGGATGATGTTCTTCTCGTCGTCCTTGGCGTACTGGGCCGTGTCCTCCTCGGACAGCGCACGCCAGTAGCCGGACTCCTCGGTGATGAGCTCTCCGAGCGTTCCGTCGGCCTTCATGCGCCAGGCCCGGCTCCGGTAGTCCAGGTAGGGAGCTCCGTCCCTGACCTCGAACTCGACCTCCTGGCCGAACTGGAGCTCCTCCTCGTCGGCGTAACCGGCGACGCCGACGCCCTCCCAGCGTCCGAACAGGAACGACAGTTTCTCCAGATCGGGGTGTACCTCAGCATCCATAGCCAACGAGCCTAGGGCATGCTCGGCGGATACACGCCCTGCTGCGCGGCGCCCCGACCCCTCCGGTGACGACCCGGCCGTGTGCGATCCGCGGCATCGAGCAGCCTTGGACTGGACATGCCCAATTGGCCCCGCTTTCCTGGAGAACTGGTAAAGATTGTCAGCAGACGCGGTGTGTCCTTGGGGCTCGGCGCCCGCAGTCGTCCTTGACCTCCGACGCGCTTACTAAGGGGCTGCCTGTGTTCATGGTGATCGGTGTGGCGCTGCTCGCCGTCGCGGTGGTCCTCCTGCCGCTGACCGTCGTCGGGCTGCGCCGCTGGCTGCGGCAGCGCGGGCTGGCCCAGCTCCTGCCCGGTGCCCTGGTGCCCCTCAAGGGCCAGCGGGTGACGCTCACGGGTGTGGCCGCCGTCGGGCCGTCCGGTCCCATCGAGTCCGGGCTGGCGGGCTCCGAGTGCGTGTGGCACGGCCACGAGGTGCTGCGCCACTACCGTCCGCTGGTCCGCGACCGCGCCGAGGGCGCCGTCACCGAGCGGGCCTGCGACTCGATCGCGGACTACGGCTCGGAGGAGCTCTTCGGCCTGGTCGCCGAGGGCCGGACCGGTGCGGTCGAGCGCGTCTACGTCGACCCGGCGGGGGTCGAACCCCGCGACCCCGAGCTCTGCCTCAAGCGCCTGGTCGGCCGCCCCCAGCCCGGGGTCGCGGCCGCCGCCGACGACCTCCTGCCGCGCGTCCGCGGCCGCATCTCCGGTGTCTTCCGGGGCGAGACCATCGAGTTCGAGTACCGCGAGTGGATCATCCGCCAGGGGGCGCGCGTGCGCGTCACCGGCGAGGTCGACGTGCGCGACGGCCGGGTGGTGCTGGTCGCCTCCGAGGGCGCCCCGCTGACCGTCGAGCACGGCGTGGAGGAGGGCCCCGCCCGCGTCTCGCCCCGACGCCGCGAGGCGATCCTGCTCCTGACCGCCCTCGCCCTCTGCGCGATCGGTGGCGCCGTCGTGACCGCCGCCGCGTTCTGAGTAGGCTGACCGCATGACTCGTTCCCTGGTGATCAAGGTCACCGCCGGTGCGGACTCCCCGGAGCGCTGCAACCAGGCCTTCACCGTCGCGGCGACGGCGGTAGCGAGCGGCGCGGACGTGTCGCTCTGGCTGACCGGCGAGGCCTCGTGGTTCGCGGTGCCCGGCCGGGCCGAGGAGTTCGCCCTCCCCCACGCCGCCCCGCTCCAGGACCTGCTCGCGGGTGTGCTCGCCGCCGGGGCCGTCACGGTCTGCACCCAGTGCGCGGCCCGCCGGGAGCTCACCCCGGAGGACCTGATCGAGGGCGTGCGCGTCGCGGGCGCGGCCACCTTCGTGGAGGAGACCCTCCGGGACGGCGCCCAGGCCCTCGTCTACTGACCCCGGACACGACGGTGCCCGCACCACCGGTCGGCGGCGCGGGCACGGGAGGTCGGGGTCCGGGCTACTTCTTGCCCTGGTTGGCCACGGCCTCGATGGCGGACCTGGCGGCCTCCGGGTCGAGGTAGGTGCCGCCCGGGTTGGTGGGCTGGAACCGGTCGTCCAGCTCGTACACCAGTGGGATGCCCGTGGGGATGTTCAGCCCCGCGATGTCGGCGTCGCTGATCCCGTCCAGGTGCTTGACCAGGGCGCGCAGCGAGTTGCCGTGCGCGGTGACCAGGACGGTCTTCCCCGCGGCCAGGTCCGGGACGATGTTGTCGTACCAGTACGGAAGGGCGCGGTCCAGGACGTCCTTCAGGCACTCGGTGCGCGGCAGCAGCTCCGGCGGGAGCAGCCCGTAACGCGCGTCCCCGGCCTGCGAGTAGGGGTCGTCGTCGGAGATGGGCGGCGGGGGCGTGTCGTAGGAGCGGCGCCAGACCATGAACTGGTCGTCGCCGTACTCCTCACGGGTCTGCGCCTTGTCCTTGCCCTGGAGGGCGCCGTAGTGGCGCTCGTTGAGGCGCCAGGAGCGCTCGACCGGCAGCCAGTGCAGGTCGGCGGTCTCCAGTGCGAGGTTCGCGGTGCGGATCGCGCGCTTGAGCAGAGAGGTGTGCAGGATGTCCGGGGTCACCCCGGCGGCCTTGAGGAGCTCGCCGCCGCGGCGGGCCTCCTCCTCGCCCTGCGCGGAGAGGTCCACGTCCACCCAGCCGGTGAACAGGCCCTTCGCGTTCCAGACACTCTCGCCGTGTCGAAGCAGTACCAGAGTTCCCATGGGGGCAAGCCTAGCGATCCCGTCCGGGTGGCCGCCCACGGCGGGGCCTACTGTTCGGTGACGGGTTCGGCCAGGTGCGCGAACGCGCTCAGGTTGCGGGTGTCGTGGCCGCGCGCGGTCCGCCACTTCCACTCCTTGCGGATCGCCGTGGCGAAGCCCAACTCCAGCGCGGTGTTGAAGTTCTCGTCGGAGTAGGTGAGCACACAGCCCAGCAACCGGTCCACCTCGGCGGGGGTCACCCCGCCCAGCGGCAGGCGCCCCCGGACGTACACGTCTCCGACGTCGTCCGAGACGAACGCCATCCCGTACATGTCCGAGCTGCGCCGGGTCAGCCACTGGTAGAACGCGGCGTGGTTCTCGTCGGGCTGGCGGCAGAAGAACGAGGTGAGGGTGAGGCTGTGCGGACCGGCCTCCAGCCACACCATGGTCCTGAGCTTGGCCGTACCGGGGATCGTCACCAGGAACGACCCCTCGCGGGGGCGCTCGACCTCCAGGCCGGCCTCCGTGACGGCCTCGGTGATCGCCCTGACGGCGCTCTCGTGCTCTGTTTCCGCTGCCACGTCCTCGCCTCTCGTCACGTCGCTCCCGCCCCGGTCAACGGGCCTCGGCCAGGCGGAGACCGCGCGGGTTGAGGGTGTCCTGGTACACGTCCAGGAGTTCGTCCACGGTCCGCGACCACCCCAGGGTGGCGGCGTGCCGTGGGCCCGCTCCGGCCAGCTTGGCACGCCAGGCCGGTTCGGTGATCATCCGGTGCAGCTCGGCGGCGTAGTGCCGGGGGTCGTGCCCGTCCACCAGGACCCCGGAGGCACCGTCGGCCACCGCCGTGGTCAGGCCGCCGACGCGGGCGGCCAGCACGGGGGTGCCGCAGGCCTGCGACTCCACGGCGACCAGACCGAAGGACTCGGAGTAGGAGGGGACCACGGTCACCGTCGCCGCCCGGTAGTAGTCGGCCAGGCGGGCGCGGTCCTGCGGCGGCTCGATCCGCACCACGTCGGCGACGCCCAGGGACCGCGCGAGGTCGGTGAGCAGGCGGGGCTCGTTCCGGCCGCCCCCGGACAGCCCGCCGACGATCCCGACGACCAGGCGGGAACGCAGGGAGGGGTCGCGTTCGAGCAGGTCGGCTGCGGCGCGGATGAGCACGTCCGGGGCCTTGAGCCGCTGGACGCGGCCCACGAACAGGAGGAGTTCGGCGTCACGGGGCAGCCCGATCCGTTCCAGCGCCTCCGTGCGCGAACCGGGGGTGAAGGTCTCCAGGTCGACCCCGGGCGGGATCGTGCTGATCTGCTCGTTCCGGGCGCCGTAGAAGCCGGTGAGCTGCCGCGCCTCGTCGTCGGTGTTGGCGATGAGCCGGTCGGCCTGGCGGACCAGCTGGTCCTCGCCCCGCACCCGTGCCTCCGGCTCGGGGGAGTCGCCCTCGGCCAGCGCGGCGTTCTTCACCCGGGCCATGGTGTGCATGGACTGCACCATGGGCACGCCCCACCGGCGGGCGGCCATCACCCCGGCCTTGCCGGAGAGCCAGTAGTGGCCGTGGACGAGGTCGTAGTGGCCCGGGTCGCCCTGGGCCTCGGCGCGCAGCATCCCGAAGACGAACGGGCACAGGTGGTCCGCGAGGGCGTTCTTGTCGAGGCGGCCGTAGGGCCCGGCGGGCACGTGCCGCACGTTCACGCCCGGCGCGAGCTCCACGACCGGGGGGAGATCGGCGCTGGTCGCGCGGGTGAACACGTCCACGGCCACGTCGCGTTCGGCCATCCGCCGGGCGACCTCGACCACGTACACGTTGAGGCCCCCCGCGTCACCGGTGCCGGGCTGGTCGAGCGGGGAGGTGTGCAGACTGACGGTCGCGATCCTTGAGGGAACCGCCGTCTTGCGTCCCAGCGGCAGGGGTCCGGACACCGGTGGTTCCTCCGAGTCGTGTAAGCAACGAGTGTGCGAGCCGTAGTCGTCAACAGCGACGAAGGTACACACTGTTCCCCACCGGACCGTCCGAGGGGGCCGGGGTTGACCCGGCCGTGGTCACGGTGTAGACGTCCACCCGGACACCAGGAAGTCCACTGCCTCGGGGAAGGTGTTGCGCCAGGTCTCCAGGTCGTGGCCGCCGCGGGGCCGGAGGGTGTCGACCGTCATACCGTGTTCGGCGAGGAGCGCCGAGAAGCGCGCGGCCTCCCCCTGGATGCTGCCCTCCTGGAGCGGTGTGTGGTCCGCGCGCCCCTCCACCAGCATGAACCGGAGGTCGCGCACCTCCTCCGAGCCCAGGAGGCGGTCGGGGGAGTGCGGTGCGGTGTCCTCCCCGAAGATCCCGTGCGGGTCGTCCACGCGGTAGTACCCCGCCCAGCCGACCACCTGCGAGTAGAGGTCGGGGTGGCGCAGGGCCAGGGCGGCCGCGCCGTAGCCGCCCATGGAGAAGCCGCCGATCGCCCGCAGCGACCGGGGACGCGGGTGTTCGCCCTCGACCGCGTCGACGGTGTCCCGCGTGACGAAGCTCTCCAGCGCGAAGCGGCCGTCGTGGGCGTCGCCCCACTCCGTGGTGGAGCCCCCGCTCTCCTGTCCGTACGGGGCCGCGACGACGAACTCGACCCCCGAGCGGCACATCTGCCGGTCCAGGCGGGCCCCCAGACCGGCGTCCATGAGGGTGTGGTGGGTGGAGGCGGACCCGTGCAGCAGATAGAGGACGGGGAGGTCGGTGCTGTCGGGCCCGGGAGGGCGCCGGATCCACACGGGCCGCCCCTCGTCTCCGGGCGTTCCGGGGTCGGGCAGGGTGACGACCTGGTCGCGGCCGGGTTCCTCGCAGACGGCGACCTGCCCCGGGTGGGGAATGGGTGCCGGGGCGGGGCCGGGGCCCGGGGGCAGCATCGCGTGGCCGTGGGTCAGCTCCGGCTCGGGCGCGGCCAGGTGGTGGCCGATCCTCTCGACCAGCTGTTCCGGTGGTGCGGTGGCCAGGGACGCGGCGAGCAGCACGACGGCGCAGGAGGAGACGAGCACTGCGGCGCGTCGGGGCATGGTGACGAACACGTCGGGGACCTCGGGGGTCGGGGGCAACCGGGAACCGCGCACGACGCGGCCGAGAACTGTGACCCACTGTAGTCGAATGTGTTCGCTGGGCATGGAATTTGCGGCGTACTGTCGGGCGCCGCCCCCGAACCCCCCTTCCGTCCCCTTCCCCCGGGTCCGTCTCCGGTGGGGTCAGACGGACACCGGGTGCCGCAGTCGCAGGGCCTCCGGGTAGGGGCGCAGGTAGGTCTGCTCGTTGGCCCAGGTCACGGCCTCGGCGGAGCAGTGGTGCCGGAGGAGTGCCACCGGCAGGCTGAGGGGGGCCTGCCCCTCCCGGTACTCCTCGATCCCGGCCAGCAGGTCGTGTCGGCGCGTGTCGTCCAACAGCGGGCTGACCATCCCCAGGACGTGCTGGAGCACGTTGGCGTGCTTGCCCCGGCTGCCCTTGACGGCCAGGGTCCGGTGGAAGGCCTCCGTGTAGGCGGCCGCGACCTCCTCGGGGTCGCCGGTGCCCGCCCGGGCCACGATCCGGCCGGTCTCCCGGTAGCCGTCCGGGGAGTGCGCCATCAGCTGGAGCTTGTGCCGGGTGTGGAACGCCACCAGGTCGCGCGGGCGCCACGCGTCCTCCAGCAGGGTCCGTAGACGGTGGTGCGCGAACACGCGCTCCACGAAGTGCTCGCGCAGGACGGGGTCGGACAGGCGGCCCTGCTCCTCCACGGGCAGGTGCGGCAGCAGCGCGGTGAGCCTGGCGGCGAAGGCCCCCCGGCCGGTCCCGCGCTGCCGGTCGCCGTGGTCGTCGAAGACCGGAAGGGCGTACAGGCCGCAGCTCGGTGACTTGTTCTTGAGGACGTAGCCGTCCAGGCGGCGCAGCTCCCGCAGGTGCCGGTCGGCCACCCGCGCGAGGTCGTCCGTGTGGTCGGCGCCGCCCCTGCTGGAGATCACCCGGGCCTCGCCGGGGTGCTCGTCCGCGCGCTCCTGGAGGCGCAGGGTGGGGCGCGGGACGCCGAGTCCGATCTCCGCCTCCGGGCAGACCGGCAGCCAGTCCACGTGCCGGTCCAGCTCGTCGGTGAGGAACCGGAAGCGCGAGTGCCCGCCGTTGTAGCGCACGGGCGCTCCGATGAGGCAGCTGGAGACGCCGACGACCGGTCGGGAAGGCGGGTTCATGGTGGGGCCCTACCCCCGCTGGCGTCGGGTAACCACCAAGGAACACACCCAGTAGTGTGATGGTCTCGCAAAGTGAAGGAGTCCTTGGTGGGCACCCCCGTCATCGTCCTGTTCACGCAGGACCTGCGC
Source organism: Nocardiopsis sp. iso_237 (assembly GCF_056173345.1). NCBI lineage: Bacteria > Bacillati > Actinomycetota > Actinomycetes > Streptosporangiales > Nocardiopsidaceae > Nocardiopsis > Nocardiopsis sp. iso_237. The sequence goes on from NZ_CM149669.1 coordinate 572,877, forward strand.
CCGCACGACCACCCCGCGCTCAGCGCCGCCCTGCGCGCCCCCGGCCCGGTCGTCCCCCTCTTCGTCCTCGAACCCGGGCTCCTGGCGCGCGCCGCCCGCAACCGCCGCGCCTACCTGGGAGAGGCGCTCGCGGACCTGCGTTCGGCCCTGCGGGAGAGAGGGGGCGACCTCCTCCTGCGCCGGGGCGACACCGCCACCGAGGTCGGGAGGCTGGCCCGGGAGACCGGGGCCCGCACCGTCCACCTCAGCGCGGGCGTGAGCCGGTTCGCGTCCCGGCGCCTGGACGCCCTGCACGCCACCGGGCTGGAGGTGTGCGCCCACCCCGGGCTGACCGTGGTCCCGCCCGGCGACGTGACCCCGGCCAGCGGTGACCACTACAAGGTGTTCACCCCCTACTGGCGGGCCTGGGAGGCGGAGCGGTGGCGCGAGGTGCTGCCCGCGCCCGAGCGCCTGGAACTGCCCGAGGGCCTCGAACCGGGCGACCCGCTCGACGCGGACGACTCCGCCGGTGCGGGCTCCCTCGCCCCGGAACGGCAGACCGGCGGCTGGACCCGGGCACGCGCGCGCCTGCGCTCCTGGACCGACGGGGGACTGGCCGACTACGGGGACCGGAACGACGACCTCCCCGGTGCCGCCACCTCCCGCCTCTCCGCCGACCTCAGGTTCGGCTGCCTCTCCCCGCTGGAGGTCGCCACCGCAGCGCGGGACCTGCCGGGCGGCGACGCGTACGTGCGCCAGCTCGCCTGGCGCGACTTCCACCACCAGGTGACGGCGGCCTTCCCGTGGATCAACACCCGCGACTACCGGGCGCGTGACCGCGAGTGGCGGCACGACCCGGACGCCCTGGCCGCCTGGAAGGAGGGCCGGACCGGCGTGCCGATCGTGGACGCGGGCATGCGGCAGCTGCTCCGGGAGGGCTTCATGCACAACCGCACCCGCATGATCACCGCCGCCTTCCTCACCAGGACGCTGCGGGTGCACTGGCGTGAGGGGGGCGCGCACTTCGACGCGCACCTCACCGACGGGGACGTCGCCAACGAGTACGGGAACTGGCAGTGGACGGCGGGGACCGGCAACGACACCCGGCCCAACCGGGCCTTCAACCCCTCGCGGCAGGCGCGGCGCTTCGACCCCGAGGGCGTCTACGTGCGCCGCTACGTCCCCGAGCTGGCCGAGCTGTCGGGGGCGCGGGCCCACCGGCCCTGGAACGAGGGGGACGGGGAGGGCGTCGAGGGCTACCCGGCCCCGATCGCGGACCCCGGCCGGTGACCGGACCCGTGTCCGGGACGGGGGAGCGCCCGGGGGCGGTCCCCCGGGCGGAACGGCTCAGCCGTTGTAGTGCCCGCAGTTGGGGCAGGTGCGCACCCCCGCGTTGAGGTACTCACCGCACCTCTCGCACTGACCGACGATGGGCTTGTCGTGCTTGGGGGACATGCGGGTGCCGGGATCGGGCAGCAGGGGAAGCCGGAGCACGGGATTCAAGGTCAACCTTCCGTTTCGGCCAGACCGTCGATGACGTCGTCCAGGACCAGGGAGCGGTCCCGGGCCGACATCAGGCGCAGTTCCCGGAGTGCGGGGAGGGTGTCCACGCCGTCGCCCCCGGCCCCCGTCACCGTGCACACGCGCATGCAGTGCTGGGTCGGGGGCCGCCAGAAGTCGCGTTCGTCGATGGGGGCGATGCGGTACACCGTGGCCGGGTACTGGGACGGGCGGCTCGGGGAGTGCCACTGTTGGACGCGGGACAGGACGAAACCCGTGATCAGGGAGTCGAAGACACCGCCCGACGCGAGGTCGGACAGGGCGTCCTCGTCGCCCTCGGCGCGGCAGGCGTCACATCCGGCGAGTTCCGCGCGCAACAGCCAGCGGGCACGCGCATGACTCACCTCTGGGTTCTTGAGCTTGCTCGGATGCCGGTGTCCCATGGAACGGAGCGTACGTCGGACGCCTGGGGCGCGGTGGACGGGGGTCCGTGCCCGGGGCCCGTCAGGTCTCGGACCCCTTCCGGGAAAACCGTCCCGAATTGACGTGGGGGTGTCACGAGGGGTGGTACCACCGGTCGTGAATTCGACACAAGGCTGCATGAGAAATGATGCCCAAGATATCCGGCCTGTGGAAATGTGGTTCCAGAATCGCCCGGTCGAACCTCAGTCCACCGCCCGGGTCATGTGTGCGCGGGCACGCGGACCAGGGACCACGCACTGGCCGCTGGTGACGGCGAAGAAGCGCTCCAGGCCGGGTACGCACACCGAGACCGTGCTCACTCCGTTGGCGGCCTCGTGGAGGATGCGCCCGTAGGGGCGGTGCCCGTGGGCGGTGAGCACGCGCACCAACTCGGCCAGGTGTCCGGCAGGGGACACGGGCGCTGTGGTGGCGGTGAAGGCGAGCACTCTCGCGGAGTCCAGGCGGGGAGTGAGATCGGCCCGGCCAGCGCGCAGGAGAGCGGGGTGGCGGGACAGCGCGGCGAGGTCGGGGGGCGGGTGCTCCTCGTGTTCGAAGATCGCGAGGATCTGCACGAACTCCTCCAGGGCACGACGGGCGGCGTGCGTGGCGCACAGGGAGGCGCCGTACCCGGCCATGTGGTGGCCCTGGCGGGCGGGAGCGTAGGCGTGGAACGCCGGTATGCCGAGGTCGGTGGTCATCTCCAACAGCCACACCGCGGTGCCGGAGCGGTCCTGGGCCCGGGTGTGAAGCTGACGCAGGTCCTCGGGCAGGCTCGTCGGGTCCACCACGCGCAGGGGCGCCGGGTGTGGGGCCAGGAAGGTGGAGGAGAGCAGCACCGAGAGGGCGTCACGTTCGACGGTCTCGGCCAGGGCGTGCACGAAGGCTTCGGTGGCGGTGGCGCCGATGGCGGTCCCGTTGTTGGTGCTGTAGCGCGCCACGGTCGAGTAGTCGAAGGCGTCGCCCAGGGCACGGCGCTGATGGGGGGTCGCGGCGAGGTAGGAGGGGGTGTGCAGGTACACCGGCACGTCCGTACCCGCGCCGGATCCGTCCAGCGCGGTGTGGGTGCGGCAGGCCAGGAGTGCGGGCGGGGCCAGGGTCAGGGGGCGTATCGCGGGGTCGGTGGCCAGCTCCTCGGACACGAGCTCCTGGGAGGAGCGCAGCACCAGTTGTTCGGCGGTGATGGCGTGGGCGTCGCTGTGGTGGTGTTCCAGGGCTTCGAAGAGCGCGCCCACGCGGGCTTGCTCGCTCCCGCCCTTGCCCGCTCCGACACCGGCCGGGGTGCCGTCGAAGCGGTGCAGGTGGCAGCGCCAGGCGCCGTCCAGGTCGTGCAGTCGGGCGCGCAGTCCGGCCTGGGTGAGGGTCTGCTCGGCGAGCTCGCGGGCCCGGTCCAGGGAGAAGGCGCGCTCTCCGGCCTGATGGGTGCGGTGTGCCGGGGTGGTCGTGGTCATCGAGCGGCCCGGTGGGGGCAGTGCCTTTCCGGTCGGGTCGGGCGCCGGGGTCCGGGGCGTTCCGTCGAAGGAAGGCGCCGCCCCGGACGCGGACCGGTGCTAGGCGTCGGTTTCCTGGGTCGACTGGGCCTGTTCGATCTGCTGGAGTTCCTGCTCCTCCAGGTCCGTCAGACGGTTGTGAGGGCCGCCGCCGACTGAGTCCCACGTTCGGATACCCATTGTTGCCATCCCTGTTCGTTCGGTCGCCATTCTGGCATCGAGGGGAATACCCCTGTCTCGCTGGGACACAAACACGGCCCGGTGGTATCGGGGGAATGTCATGTTTGTGTGAATGGGTGGCGAATATGGTGGCCACAGGCACAACCGTCGCGGTGCCGCGTGAAGCGGTTGCCGGTCGCTTCCCGCTTCCTGGAGCGGTCGCGCCGGTCGATCGGGGCGTCCCCGGTGCTGGTGCGTGACATGAAACCACTCCGGAGGGCGGTGAGCCTGGGCCGGGACGGTCGGACCGGTATGCGGCACGCGATCCCGACCAGGATCAAAGTACCTGCATCTAGGCAGGTCACGCGCTATATGGGGGGTACTGCCGAGTGTCGTACTACCGGTCGTAGACTTGTGACCATGAATCGGCTCGGCGAACTTGAACGCGCGGTGATGGATGTACTGTGGGCACGCAACGAACCAATGACGGTTCGTGAGGTCGGGAAGGCTCTCGCTGATCGGGACCTGGCCCACACGACCGTCATGACGGTGCTCGACCGACTGGCCAAGAAGAAGGTCGTCGACCGGGCACGCGAAGGTCGTGCGTGGCGGTACCGTCCAGCGGCCAGCCGTGAGAACTACGTGTCGGAGCTCATGTTCGACGCGCTCGGTCAGACGGTTGACCGCGACGCGGCCCTGGCCGCCTTCGTCCAGTCCATGGACGGCGGGGAGGCTGAAGCGCTTCGTCGCGCACTCGCGGAAATCGAGCAGCCAAGGAACTAGCCCCTATGGTCAGTGCCGCCCTCCTCACTCTCGTCGCGGTCAGCTGCCTCGTCGCCATGGAAGCACTCCACCGGGCGAAGTGGCCCTCCCGCGGTCCCTACACGGCGGTCATCGCCTGGCAGGCGCTCGGCCTGGCCTGGGGCGTGTCCACCATCGGCGCGCTGCTGGCCTACGGTCTGTCCTCCTACGAGCTCGGCGCCGCCGGCGGCCTGCTGGCCGCCGCCACCGACCTCCTCACCGGCCAGTTCATCATCTCCGAGTTCTCACAGGGGATCGAGGGGCTGAGCCACCTCGCCGCCGTCGTGCTCGCGACCGCGCTCACCCTCGTGCTCTTCTCCGGGCTCGTCGCCTCCTTCGTCCAGGTGGTCCGGGTCCGCAGACGCCACCACGACCTGCTCGAACTGGTGGCCAGCGAACACCCCGACGTCCCGGGCGCGCGCGTGGTCGACCACCCGGCGGCCGCCGCCTACTGCCTGCCCGGGGTGCTGCGCTCCCAGGTGGTGATCAGCGCCGGGGCCCTGGAGGTGCTCGACACCCGCGAGCTCGCCGCGGTGCTCGCCCACGAGCACGCCCACCTGCGCGAACGCCACGACCTCGTCCTGCTCCCGTTCTCCTCCCTCAAGCGGGCCTTCCCCCGCGTGCGCCTGGTGCGGACCTACTACGAGAGCGTCGCGCTGCTCATCGAGATGTGCGCCGACGACCAGGCCCGCCGCAGGAGCTCCTCCCGCGAGCTGGCCATGGCGCTGCTCCGCTTCGGCGCCGCCGGGCCCGCGCCCGTGCCCGCCGGTGCGATGGCCGCCGTGCACGCCGCCGAGCCCACCGTCATGCGCCGGGTCAACCGGCTCCTGCGCCCCGACGACGAGCTCCCGTACCACGCGGGCGCCGTGATCATGGGCGCCTCGGCCTTCCTGCTGGCCACCGTGACCTGTCTCTGGCACATCCCCATCTGACCGTCGCGCACGCCGCGCCGGGTGGTCCGGAGCACCCCGCGCGCACCCGGTCCGTGATCTGCCCCTCCCTCGGGCACGATCCTCGCGTCCGGTCCGTTTAACGTGGAGAGCGGGCGGAACCCCGTTCGGACGCGTGTGGCGACTGGAGTGAGTCTTGTTCTTCTGGATCTGGCAGCTGATCTACCTCGTGACCTTCGTGGCCAGCCTGTACGCGTTCATCGAGGCCCTGAGGACGCCCGAGCAGGCCTTCGTGGTGATGGACAAGCAGACCAAGAAGCTGTGGGTGATCCTCACCGGTGTGGCCTCCGGTGTCTCCCTGCTCGCCGTCCTGACCGGTACGGGCATGTTCGTCATCCTGGGCCTCGTCGCGACCCTCATCTTCCTGCTGGACGTCCGGCCCGCCGTGAAGGGCGTGGGCGGCAACCAGAACAACGGTCCCTACGGCCCCTGGTAACCCGGGGCGGCCGAGCCGTCCGGCCTCCGGTGGCGCCCGCCACCGCGTGACGCCGCCCCGGCCCGGGACCGGCCTCACCCGCCGTGTGGGGCCGAGGCCCGTGGCGGCGCGTCCCTCGGCGGCGAGGGCACCGGCGGCAGCACCTCGGAGAGCGCCTCCGCGTAGGCCGGATCGCTCGTGTAGTGGGAGTGACCCAGGATCTCCGGACGTCGGGCCTCCCCGGGCGGGGCGTCGTAGGAGCGCGGGTCGGGCAGCGGCTCGGCCTGGTCCACCACCTCCAGGGCCTCGCCCCCGCCTTCGCCCGCCCCGGCGGCGCCACGGCGTCTGACCGGACCGCCGATGGCGTCGGTGACCCGCCACAGGTTGCGCCAGGCCGACACCCTCCCGGTCAGGTCCGCGAAGGACGCCGGTCCGAAGTAGGCGGGGAAGTACCGCGCGTACAGCCGGTCCAGGGGTGAGCCGTGGGTGATCAGGCGGACCCGGGAGCGGCAGCTCCGGGGCAGCTGCCACACGGTCGCCGCGGCCAGCACCGAACCCTGCGAGTGGCCGGAGATCACCACGTCGGTGCCCTCACCGGCCATCCTCGCCACCCTCGCGGTCAGCTGCGGCACCGCGCGCTCGGCGTAGGAGGGCGGGGCCAGCGGGTGCGCGACCCTCGGCCAGAAGGTTCCCACGTCCCACACCGCGCCGACCGCCTGCCGGGTCGGCCGGTCCCGGTACGCGCTCCGGCCGATCCACACCAGGGCCACCAGGCTCGCTCCGCCGAGGAGCGACCCCACCCCCACCAGGGCGTCCAACGCGCTCTGGACCGCGCCCTGGAACTCCCCGGCCACGGCCGTGGGCGCGTCCACCGGACCGGCCACCAGGTTCCCGGTGATGATCGAGTAGAGCGCCAGCCCCACCAGCGGCACCACCGGGAGCAACAGCGCGGCCAGCACCGCGGGCAGCACCTCGGTCATCCGCCCGGCCGCCCTGGCCTTGGCGATGTCCCAGGTCCGGCGGTCCCGCACACTCCGCGAGTACAGCGAGGTCACCTCCGGCAGCTGCGCGCGGACCGCCCCGCGCAGGCGCAGGGCCAGCACCGCCACCACGGCCAGCACGATCACCGCCTCGAAGGCGAACGCCAGCTGGAGCCACGAGTAGGCGGTCGGCGGCGACAGCGCCAGACAGTCGGCCTCCGGCGCGCTCATGGAACCGCAGCCGCTCAGCCACAGCGACCCCTGGTAGACCAGCGCGGCCGAGAACCCGCCACCGAGCAGCGTTCCGAGCGCCGCCGTCGACGGCCCGGCCAGCCCCCGCATGGCGGTCCGCTCGTGCGGGCGGTCCACCGAGAACAGGACCAGGGCCGCCACCAGCAGCATCAGCACCAGCGCGCCCTGGGTGGCGAAGAGCGTGTTCAGCATGGTGCCGCTGCCGGGCAACCGCCCCTCGGCCACCCAGCCGGGGCGCGGCCACACCGTGTAGACCGCCACGGCCACCACCAGGACGAGCACGGTGTCCCGCAGCACCCGGCAGAACCGGTCGGCCCGGGCGTTCCACCGCGGATCCAGCCCGGGTACCAGCACGCTCGCGGTGCTCGCGGCCGCCACGGTCGCGAGCAGGAACGTCAGCACCGCCCCGACCCACCAGGCGCCCGGTTCGGCGGCCGACCCCCCGGACCGGGCCGACAGGTCGTGCAGGAAGGCGGGCACCAGCAGCAGCGCCGCGACGGTACCGACCGCCAGGGCGATGTGCACCGACCTCAGCCGGGCCATGATCTCGCTGTTGCGCCAGAAGTCCGGGTGGCTCAGGGGAGCGTCCTCGGCGTGGTCCGGCGGCACCGGGCCGGTCACCACCTCGTAGTCGGCGGCCGTCCTCCGGGACAGCCGCCACAGCACCACGATCACCGCGGCGGGCAGCACCGCCCCCACCAGCAGCCCCCAACCCGGCGCCGACAGCGGCGAGGAGGACGAGGCGAGGAAGGCCAGCCACGGGCGCGCCTGGACACACGCGTCACCCAGCCCGGCGCACTGCCAGCCCACCAGGTCCATGCCGACCCCGGCCGAGGCCAGGGTGATGAGCACGGTCAACGACAGCGCCAGCAGCCGCACCCCCGCCCCGTAGGCGATGCTGGCCGCCCTGCGGACCCCGGTCTGGCCCCGGTCCATCCGGCCCGGCCGCATCCAGTACGCCACGTTGAGCATCATGAACGGCAGCAGCAGGAGCCAGAAGGCCCGGGAGGAGCTGCCCGAGGTCAGGTTGCCCCAGGCGAAGATCTCGCGCCGAACCCCCGGCACGCTCTGGGTGTCCGGCTCACGCCGCCAGCGGAAGAAGCCCGCGAGCCGGTCGCCGCCCACGCGCATGGCGGGCTCCACGTCCAGGAGCTCCTCGGCCTGGCCGCCGCTGACCCCGTGCACGCGCAGCTCCACGCAGTTGCGGGTGGGAGCGGACCGGGGTTCGGCGGTGGGCGCGACCGGGGGCACGACGGTGGTGACCGTGGTGTCCGCGGGGGAGTGCCTGGCGGCGGGGGTCCGGGTGACGGAGAGGGTGGGAGACACGGGGCGAGGGTGCTCGGGCTCGTACGAGCCGGAGGGTTCGGGGGTGTCCGGCATGTCAGCATCCTGCCACGCACAGTCGCGATGAAACACGGAAAGCCGGAGCCTGTGGACAACCCGTGACCAGGCGTGCTACTTGACCATTCCCTCGTCACTCACGTCCCAGGTGTTGCAGGCCCCCGCCGACTGCTCGGTCCAACCGGTCCGCGTCCACCACACGCTGTTGTCCGAGGAACCGTGCGTGCGCTCCTCCTCGGGGCCGTCGGGGCGGTCGGCGGTGGCCGAGGCGTCGTCCAGGAGCGTGGACAGGTCCCCCTCCGAGAGCGGGTAGCTCACCCGGACGGACCCCAGGAACGCCGCCGACAGGCAGTTCGCCTGGAGTTCGCTGCGGCGCGTCCAGGAGTTGCGCCCCGCGTCGTCCTCCTCCAGCTGGCGCTGCTCGTGGTAGTACTCCAGGAGCCCGGACTCGCCCTGCACGTGGTGCCCGTACTCGTGGGCCAGCAGGGACGCGTAGACCACGCTGTCGTCCGAGCCGTTCCACTTCTCCACCACGTCCGAGGTGCCGATGTAGATCGACGCGCTGGCCCGGCAGTAGAAGGCGCCCGCCGGGGACGGGTAGGAACGGCAGGGGCTCACCCCGGGCTCGTCCCAGAACACCCGGTCCGGCGGGGCGAACGGGATGCCCGCGCGGTCGAACTGGGTCTTCCACACGTCGTCCAGACAGTCCGCGACCAGGTGCAGGAACCGTTCCATCGAGCCGGGGTCGTCGACGTCGAGTTCGGGTACCGGGCACGGCAGCGGACTCAGCCGACCGGTGTCGTAGATGGGGTTGGCGACCAGCGCGCTGTGGCCGGAGGGCCGGTCGGGCACGGTGCGCCCGGGTAGTCCCAGCTGACCGGTGGGCGCGTCGGCGGTGGGGCTCGGAGGCTGGCCGGGCTTGTCGTCGCCCCCGCCGTCGGCCGGCTCGGAGACCGTGTCCATGGCGGACTCGCCCTCGTTGACGCTGGTCCAGGAGAGCAGCGACAGCGCGAGCAGGGCCACCAGGAGGCCGCACACCGCGCTGAACACCCTGCGGTTGGTGCGGTGGGCCCTGCGGGAGTACTCCAGCCGGGTGAACGCCGCCGACAGGGCGGGATCGGAACCGCCCGGGCCGGGTCCGCGGGGCTCGTCGGAGCCTCCCGGTCCGTGGTCACCGCTCACCGCACCAGCTCCTCGCGGGCTTCCCAGGTGTTGCAGGCCGCCGGGTCGAGACGGTCCAGACCGTGCGCGGTCCACAGACGACCGTTCTCCACCGATCCGTGCGTGCTCGTGCCCGCGTGGTCGGAGCGGAGCCCGACGGAGTCGAGGATATTGGCTCGCTCCGACTTCCCGTAACCGAGGGACTCCTCAGCGGAGCCGACGAACACCCCGCCCAGGCAGTTGGCCTGGAGCTCGTTGCGCCGGGTGAGTTCGTCCGCCGTCTCCTGGTCGGCGTTGGCCCGGAGCGAGCGGAACTCGGCCAGGATCATCGACTGCCCCTGCACGTGGTGCCCGTACTCGTGGCTGAGCAGGAACGTGTACGCCTCGGCCTCGTCACTGCCCGCCGAGGCCGCCACGATGTCCTCCACCCCCAGGTAGAGGCCCTGGTTGGCCTGGCAGTAGAAGGCCGCCGTCCCCTGCTTGGGGAAGGGGCCGCACGGGCTGTTCCCCGCCGCGTACCAGTACACGCGGTTGGGGGAGGAGAACGGGATGCCCGCCTCATGGAAGTACGCGCCCCACGCCGCGTCCAGGCAGTCCGCGATGGAGTGCACGAAGGTCTCCACCGACTTCGGGTCCTCGGCGTCCATCTTCGGAGGCCGACACGTGACCTCGCCCAGCTCGCCGTTGGCGTACAGCGGGTTCTGCCCGAGCGGGTCCTCGATCCGCGCCGTGTCGGACTCCGCCGAGGCCGCCTCGGCCGACAGCACCTGGGTGGCGTCCGGTCCCACGGGCCCGCCCCAGGCGGGCTGCGCCGTCGGCAGCAGCGCCGAGAACGCCAGGAAGCCCGTGAAACCCACGGCGGCCAGCCCCGTGCCCAGGGACAGCGAGACTCCCAGCCCCATGCGCTGGAGGAAGCCGGGGCGCTCCGCCCACGGGTCGGACACGGGTCGGTTCCGTCGTCGGGTCAGCACGCGACCGCGCCCCCGTTCCGCGCGGGAGGTCCGGCCACGCCGGAGGGGTGGTCGACGGAGCCACCAGCGGGGGTCCGGTACGCGACGCCGGGGAGGGCGCCCGATGGATACGGTCCGCTCACGGACCGGATAAGCTCTCGCGTCATGTGGTGGGTCGGCTCCTGGCGCCCGGCCGTCGCGATGGCGACGGCCCTTCTCGTGTTCTCCTCGCCGTTCGTGGTGGTCGCCGCGGGGTGGCCGGGAGGGCAGGCGCACGCGGTGACGGCGACCGCACCGGCAACCACAGTACCGGGGCACGAACCGACGGTCATCGACCGACGTTCCGCCACGGACGCGGTCATCACCAACGATATCCGTCTGGAACTGGACCAACTCGGCATTCTGCACGGCGAGGAGTCCATCCGGTTCGAGGGCCCGGCGCCGGAGACCTTCACCCGCGCCCTCACCGCCACGATGCTCTACGACACCGACCACGACCGCCGGTTCGAGATCAACGGGGTCTCGGCGGTCGACTCCGGCGGCTCCACCCTCCAGGTGGAGACCGAGGAGACCGACGGCGCCCTCCTCGTGCGCATCCCCACCGAGGGCACGCGCGGGGTGCGGCTCAGCTACCGGGTCAGCGGCACCGTGGGCGAGGTCGCCCAGGGGGTCCAGCTGGAGTGGCGGGCCGTGGGCGCCTACAGCCACGACGTCCGCTCCACCGACGTCACCGTCACCGCTCCACAGCCCCCCGAGGCGCTGTCGTGCCTGGCGGGCGAACCCCGCAGCGCCATGTACTGCACCGCCTCGGACATGGGCGGGGACGCGGTCGTCGCGCACTTCCTCCAGGCCGACATGACCCCCAGCGACCGGCTGGACATCGTCGTGAACTACCCGCCCGGCACCGCCGAGGGCGAACCCCTCCTGAACCGCCGGTGGTCGCTGGCGTCCGCCTTCCAGGTGACACCGGGTACCGCGAGCGTGTTCGGACTCCTGCTGCTGGTCCTGGTCGGCGGGCTGATCGCCCTCATCCGCCTCCGGGGCCGCGACGAACGCGCGCTGCGCAGCGAGGCGGCGGAGGGCGACCACGCCCCCGTGGCCCGCGGCGAGCACGGCCGGATGCGCTTCGCCCCGCCGGACGACGTCCACCCCGGTCAGATCGGCACGCTGGTCGACGAGCGCGTGGACATCGCCGACCTCACCGGCACCGTCCTCGACCTGGCCGTACGCGGTCACATCCGGGTCGAGGAGCTGCCCCACGAACACTTCACGTCGGTGGACTGGCGGCTGGTCCGCCTGGACGGGCCGACGGAGGAGACCCTGCTCTCCTCCGAGTGGCTCCTGTTGGACGCCCTCTTCGGGGAGCGCCGCACCGTGCGCCTGTCCGAGCTCGGTTCCCCCCGCCACTCCGACGACTTCCCGGCGCGCGTGGACCGGGTCCGCGAGGAGCTGTACCGCGACATGGTCCGGCTCAGGTGGTTCTCCCGGTCGCCCAGCCGGGTGCGGGGGACCTGGACCACCGTGGGCATGGCGCTCACCGCCGTCGGGGTGGTCCTGACCGGGGTGCTCGCGGTGTTCACCAGCGCCGCCTTCACCGGGCTGGCCGTCGTCATCGCCGGTGCCGCCGTCACCGCGGGAGCGCAGTACATGCCCGCCAAGACCAGGCTCGGCAGCTCGGTGTACGCGCACACGATGGGCTTCCGCGACTACCTGCTCAGCCAGCGCGCCCAGAGCGCCCCGCCCGGCGAACGGGTGGAGCTGTACTCGCGCTACCTCCCCTACGCGGTGATCTTCGACGACGTCGACCGCTGGGCCAACATCCTGGCCGCCGCGGCCATCGCGGACCTCAGTCCCGAGGAGCTCGACGGTGACGGCCTGCACTGGTACACCGGCCCGCGCGAGTGGCGGATCGAGGACTTCTCGGACTCGATCAGCACGTTCGTGGTCACCCTCACCGGTCTGATCACCAACACCCGACGTATGCGCCTGCTCAACCAGCTGCAACGATCGAGGTAGCACCGCCCCGATCAGGGGCGGGGCACACACGGGAACGGGGGAGGACCATGCGCGCTGTCGTGCAGCGGGTGTCGCACGCTTCGGTGACGGTGGAGGGCGAGGTGGTCGGAGAGATCACCCGTCCCGGACTGATGGCCCTGGTGGGGGTCACGCACACCGACACCGAGGAGGAGGCCCGCAAGGTCGCCAGGAAGCTGTGGACCCTGCGGATCCTGGAGGGCGAGGAGTCCTGCTCCGACGTCGGGGCGCCGCTGCTGGTGGTCAGCCAGTTCACCCTCTACGGCGATGCGCGCAAGGGCCGCCGTCCCACCTGGCAGGCGGCCGCGCCCGGACCGGTGGCCGAGCCCCTGGTGGACGCGGTCGTGCGCGAGCTGCGCGACCAGGGCGCCGAGGTGGCCACGGGCGTGTTCGGCGCCCAGATGTCCGTCGGCCTGACCAACGAGGGCCCCTTCACGGTCATCGTGGAGGCCTGAGGGCGCGGGCGCGGCCGGAGTCCCGCCGCGCCCACCGGGTCACGGGGTCACCGGGTCACCGGGTCACGCGCGCCAGGACGTGCTCCGGGACGGGGAGGTCGTGGACCAGGGCCGGGTCGGTGACCGGGGGGTCGAACACCGTGCGGACCGGCTGCACACCCGCCCAGAGCGGGAGGGCGTAGTCCTCCTCGTCGTCTGCGGGCGGGCCCGTGCGGACCTTCACCGACGCCTCCTCCAGGGACAGCGCCAGCACCCTGGTGGCCGCCATCTCCTTGGCGTCGGGCTGGCGGGCCGCCTCCCACTGACCGGGAGCGAGCTGCTCGGTGATCGCCCGCAGCGCGTCCCAGCGCTCCTGCTCGTCGGTGACCGCGCGCGGCGTTCCGAAGACCATCGCGGACCGGTGGTTCACGGAGTGGTGGAAGCCCGAGCGGGCCAGGACGATCCCGTCCAGCAGGGTGACCGTCACGCACATCTCGCCCGCCGCCCGCAGGGACCGGGCTCCGGTCGACCCGTGCAGGTAGAGGGTGTCGCCGATCCGCCCGTACCCCGTGGGCACGACCCGGGGCGAACCGTCCACGACCACGCCCATGTGGCAGACCAGGCCCTCGTCGAGGAGGTCGTACAGTTCGGCGCGGTCGGTCCGGGTCTTGTGCTTGGCGCGGTTGAGCCGTGTGCGTTCGGTGGTGGAGAGCATGCGTCTACGGTAGGCAGAAGTGGATACCCCAACCATGGCCACTTCTGGCAGGAAGTGAAAGACCACTTTGCCGCGACACCTCACCGAACCGCCGGTCCGCCTCGACCGCGCCGACCCCACGCCCCTCACCGCGCAGCTGTCCGGCGCGCTGCGGGAGGCCATGGCCTCCGGAGCACTCAGGGCGGGTGAACGGCTGCCCTCCAGCCGGGCCCTGGCCGGGCAGCTCGGGGTCAGCCGCACGGTGGTCACCGACGCCTACCAGCAGCTCTACGCGGAGGGCTGGCTCGACGGCCGCCACGGTTCCGGCACCTTCGTGGCCGAACACGGCCCCCTGCCGAGACCGTCCGCCCCCGCCCGGCCGCGGCCCCCGCGCACCGCCGAACCCGTCCGCGGGCGCCCCTCACGGGACGAGATCCGCCGTGCCGGGGCGGTGGACCTGCGGCCCGGCGCGGCCTGGGTCCGCGACCACGACCGCGCCGCACTCCGCCGGGCCTGGCGGCACGCCGCCGAGGTCCCGCCCTCGGACGACCCCGACCCCCAGGGGGACCCGAGGCTGCGCGCCCTGCTGGCCGAACACCTGCGCCGCACCCGGGGCGTGCGGGTGGGACCCGAGAACGTCCTGGTCACCCGGGGGACCGGGAACGGGATCGACCTGGTCGGCGCCATGACCGCCGGAGCGGAGGGGTGGCCGGGCACGGCGGCGTCCCCCGGAGTCCGCTTCCGCGCCGGGGTCGAGGAGCCCGGCTACGGGAAGGCCCGCACCATCCTGGCCGCACGCGGCGCCGAGATCGTTCCCTGCCCCGTCGACCACGACGGGATCCGCCCCGACGACCTGCCCGACGACCTCGCGCTCGTCTACACCACCCCCGCCCACCAGTACCCGCTGGGCGGGCGCCTCCCCGTGCCCCGCCGCGAACGCCTCCTGGCCTGGGCCCGGCGGACCGGAGCCGTGGTGATCGAGGACGACTACGACGCCGAGTTCCGCTACGACGTGGCGCCCCTGCCCGCCCTGTACGGGCTCGACCCCGAGCGGGTCGTACTGCTCGGCACCCTCTCGAAGACCCTCGACCCCGACCTCGGCATCGGCTGGATCGTGGCCGAACCCGACCTGCTGCACCGCCTCGCCCGGGTGCGGGCCGACCTGTCCGACCGCACCAGCGGACCCGTCCAGGCGGCCACGGCCCTCCTGCTCGAACGCGGGGACCTGGACCGGCACCTGCGCCGGATGCGCCTGGAGTACGCCCGCCGCCGCGCCCTGCTCGTGGAACACCTCGGCCCCCGGATCGGCGGGGACACCGCCGGGCTGCACGTGCTGCTCACCCTGCCCGAGGAGGCGGTGGCGCCCGTGATCGCGGCGGCGGCCGAGGAGGGGGTCCTGGTGGAGGACACCAGCCGCGCCAGCCACGGCGACCCCGGCGTGCACGGCCTGGTCATCGGCTACGGGACGGCGGGCGGCACGGAGCTCCGCCGCGCGTGCGAGGTCCTGGCCCGCGCCGTGGCACGCCACGCGGGGAGCGGTCGGCCGTCGGTACGCGGCGTATCGGGCGCCGAGCCCGCCGACCGGGAGCCGGGGAGCGCGGCGGCCCGGGACGAGTGAGCGGACGTCCCTGAGGGCCCCGGGTACCGGAGGCCGTGGACGTCCCCCAGGTCCGGGGGCGCACCGGACGCGCCCGGCGGCGCGGGTCAGGCCCTCAAGAGGGCGCGACAGCGCGGCGCGGGCGCCCCGGACACACGAGGTCCCGGGTCGCGGCGGCACCGCGACCCGGGACACGAAGGGGAGGAGCCGGACGGGAAGGGGAGAGGGACCCGCAGGGGGACCTTCCGTGCCCGCCCGGCGCCCTACTCGACCTCGACGGTGACGGGCTCGAACTTGTAGCCGAGGCCGCGCACCGTGACGATGTACCGCGGGCTGCCCGGGTCCTCCTCGATCTTCGCGCGCAGACGCTTGACGTGCACGTCGAGGGTTTTGGTGTCACCGACGTAGTCGGCGCCCCACACGCGGTCGATGAGCTGCATCCGGGTGAGCACCCGCCCGGCGTTGCGCAGCAGCACCTCCAACAGCTCGAACTCCTTCAGCGGGAGCTGCACGCTGTCCCCGCGCACCGTCACCACGTGCCGCTCCACGTCCATCCGGACGGGGCCGGCCTCCAGTGCGGCGGGCAGGACGATCTCGTCCTCGCCCCGGCGGCGCAGCACCGCGCGGATGCGCGCCACCAGCTCACGGGAGGAGAACGGCTTCGTCACGTAGTCGTCGGCGCCCAGCTCCAGACCGACGACCTTGTCGATCTCGGAGTCCTTGGCGGTGAGCATGATGACGGGGACGTTGGACTTCTGCCGCAGGGTCCGGCACACCTCGGTGCCGGACAGCCCGGGAAGCATGAGGTCCAGCAGCACCAGGTCGGCGCCGGTCCGGTCGAAGGTCTCCAGAGCGACGGTCCCGGTGGGCGCGACCGCGACCTCGAAGCCCTCCTTGCGCAGCATGTACGACAGGGCGTCGCTGTAGGACTCCTCGTCCTCTACTACGAGTACGCGCGTCACTGTGCCGTCTCCTGGTGGTTGTCGTTCCGGGTCGCGTCGAGCTCCCGGCTCTCGGGTCTGGGCAGACGCAGTGTGAACGTCGAACCCGACCCCTCCTTGCTCCACACGGTCACTTCTCCACGGTGGTGGGTCATGATGTGCTTGACGATGGCCAGACCGAGACCGGTACCACCGGTGGCCCGGCTCCGAGCGGCGTCCACACGGTAGAACCGCTCGAAGATTCGCTCCAGGTCCTGCTGGGGGATGCCGATCCCCTGGTCGGCGACGCTGATGTCCACGCTGCTCCGCGAGGTCCCGACGGACACCGCGACCCGCGTGTTCTTCGGACTGTAGGCCACGGCGTTGGCGATGAGGTTGCGCAGGGCGGTTCCCAGCATCGCCTCGTCGCCCAGGACCGTCAGCCCCTCGGCGCCGCTGCCGACCAGTTCGATGCCCTTGGCGTCGGCGGGCATGCGCACGGTGTCGATCGCCTCCTCGACGACCGAACCCAGGTCCACCGGGGCGGGCTCCGCGATGGGCTCGGCGCCCTGGATGCGGGAGAGGGTGATCAGGTCCTGGATGACCGCGGTGAGCCGGGACGCCTCGGTCTGCATGCGCCCGGTGAAGCGGCGCACCGCCTCGGGGTCGTCACTGGCGTCCTGTACGGTCTCCGCCAGGAGGGACAGCGCGCCCACGGGGGTCTTCAGCTCGTGCGAGATGTTGGCCACGAAGTCGCGCCGGACCGCCTCCACCCTGCGGTGTTCGGTCTGGTCCTCGGCCAGCACCAGCACCAGGCCGGTGCCGCCCAGAGGGGCGACCCGCACGGCGAAGGACGTGGCGTCGGGGCCGAACTTGCGGACGGCCACCTCGATGTCGGTCTCCCGGATCACCCCGTCGCGCCGGACCTTGCGGGCCAGCGTGAGGAGTTCGCCTATGACCAGTTCCTCCCCTCGGACGATGCCGAAGGCCCTGGCTGCGGAGGAGGCGCGCAGCACGCGGTCGCCGGAGTCGAGGACCACCGCGGAGGAGGGAAGCGCGGACAGCACCTCCGCCACCCCCTGGGGGAGGGTGCTGCCGTCGTGGCGTGGTGACGGCGCCTCCTCGCCCGTGGTGCGCGTACGGAAGAGAGGGCTGGCGGCGACGACGCCGATGGCGACGCCCGCGACGAGCCCGATGATGCCGACGACCGCGGCGAGAAGTTCCCCTTGCACGATTCGATCGTAAACGTGCGGACTGGGGCTTTACCCGGTCAGGGCATGTGACACAACCGAGGTTCTTTCATCGTTCACCAACTCTTGGCCGATCCTTCAAACACAGACTGGGAGCATTGAGGACATGCGCGATACCTACCATGAGGACCTAGACAGCCTGAGTGAACGCCTCGTCGAGATGACGAGGCTCGCCAGGCACGCAGTCGCGCGGGCCACCACGGCCTTGCTGGACAGTGACCTGAACGCGGCTCAGGAGGTGATCTCGGGTGACGAGGAGCTCAACCGCCTCGACCAGGAGATCGAGGACACCGCCTTCAGCCTGATGGCGCGGCAGCAGCCGGTCGCCTCCGACCTGCGGACCATCATCACCGCCCTCTCGATGCGCGGGGATCTCGAACGGATGGGTGACCACGCCGTTCACCTCGCCAAGATCGCCCGGCGCCGCCACCCGGACTCCGCGATCCCCAAGCCGGTCCGCTCCATCGTCCTGGAGATGGGCCACCAGGCGGAGCTCCTGGTGATCAAGGCCGGTGAGGTGATCATGGAGCGGGACCCCGACACCGCTCTGGAACTGGACAAGGACGACGACAAGATGGACCGGCTGCGGCGCAAGCTGTTGCAGCGCATCCTCGCTCCGGGCTGGGAGTACGGGGTGGAGGCCACCATGGACGTCACCCTGGTCGGCCGGTTCTACGAACGCTTCGGTGACCACGCGGTGCACGTGGCGGACAACCTGGTCTACATGGTGACGGGCGAGAAGCGTGAGGACTACGAGCCCGAGGCCTGATGACGGGGTCATGACGTGCGGTGCGGTCGGGTTGGCCGGGCCCGGGGATCCGGACGGGTCACGGGCGGGCCGACCCGATCCGAAATCGTGACCTTTATCGCTCTGGACGCTCGCGGAGGGTGTCCGGGCGGGGGCGAACCCTACCCCGATCCGCGCCCGCGTCAAGCCGCGCTTCGGCTGGCCAGCAGGGGTGGAGGCCTCTCGGGAGCGCTCCGACCGGGTGGCCGGGACTCCTCGGGTACACTTTGTCAAGGCCTAAAATGTGTGGCCTGACCTGCGTGTTCGCAAACCTAATAGGTACGTTAAGTCACAGATTCGTGGTATCCTTGTGGTAGCGGAAGGGGTACCTGTCACATGGCTTTCAAGGTCGGCGACACTGTTGTCTACCCCCATCATGGGGCTGCTCGTATTGAAGCGATCGAGACTCGCACCATTAAGGGCGAGGACAGAACCTACCTCGTTCTGAGGGTTGACAAAGGCGATCTGACGGTGCGTGTGCCGGCCGCGAACGCCGAGGATGTCGGCGTTCGTGACGTGGTGGGGCAGGAGGGCCTGGACAAGGTCTTCGAGGTGCTGCGCGCACCTCACACCGAAGAGCCCACCAACTGGTCCAGGCGCTACAAGGCGAACCTGGAGAAGTTGGCGTCCGGCGACGTCAACAAGGTCGCCGAGGTCGTTCGGGACCTGTGGCGCCGGGACAAGGAACGTGGCCTGTCCGCGGGCGAGAAGAGGATGCTGGCCAAGGCCCGGCAGATTCTTGTGAGCGAACTCGCACTCGCGGAAAAGACCAACGAGGACAAGGCGGAAGCCCTCCTCGACGAGGTTCTGACGAACTGATACTCGCGGAATCACGTAATTCATGACGAAAATGCCTCGGGTGGGCGTCGGTACCGACGTCCACCCGTTTTCTCCTGGACGGACACTTTTTCTCGCCGGTTTGGAATGGCCGGGTGAAGACGGTGTCAGCGGCCATTCCGACGGTGATGTCGCCGCCCACGCGGCGTGCGACGCGCTGTTGTCCGCCTGCGGACTCGGTGACCTCGGATCCAACTACGGCACGGCCGATCCCCGGTGGAAGGGCGCCTCGGGTGCGGCCCTGCTCACCGAGACCGTCGCCCGCGTGCACGCGGCCGGATTCGAGATCGGCAACGTGGCCGTCCAGATCATCAGCAACCGACCCAAGTTCTCTCCCAGGCGCCACGAGGCGGAGAAGACCCTCTCCGAGGTCGTGGGTGCGCCGGTGAGCCTGTCGGCCACCACCACCGACGGCCTGGGCCTCACCGGTCGGGGCGAGGGCATCGCGGCCGTCGCCACGGCCGTCTGCGCTCCCAGGGACTGACACACGCACGGAGGGCGGCCCCGCGACTGCGGGGCCGCCCTCCGTGCGTTGAGCAGGGGCCACGGACGCGTCCGAGCACCCACCGCGCCAGGCCTGCGGTGTCCGGCACCGGGGAGCGCTGCCGTGCGGCCCCCCGTCAGCCCGCACGGGGCGGTGGCTGTCGAGGGCGGCGCGGGGCCCGTGACTGGTCGCGTCGGGTGTCCGGGTGGCGCCAGGTGGTCCTTCCGGCCGCCGAGGCTCCTGAGGGGGCTTCCTCCCGCCGTTCTGATGGCCGGTGTCCGTCCGTGACGGAGCGCGCCCCTGCGGTGCCCGGCGCCGGGGTGGGGACCTTCGGTCGCTCGGTCTCGCGGGAATCCCTCGAAGCGCCGCTGTGGGACCGGTATCCGGTCCGTGACGGAGTGCCTGGTCAGGGGACCGAAACCCGCCGTTCACAGCCGTGTGAGAGCACGATCCGGATGGTCGTCCACAGGGCGGGGCGGGTTGTCCACAGGCGAACGGACCGACTCTGGTGGAGCCCCCTCAGACACGCGTAGCGTCGACTTCGGGGGATCCTCCGCTCCCGCCCGCTCCGTGCTGCCCTCACCCAGGCCCGCCCAGGCGCCCCTCAGCAGCCCAGGCGCCCTGGCCACGCGCCCCGCCGCTCAGCGGCCCAGGCGCCCCGGCCACGCGTCCCCGCCGCCCCGGTCCCGGACGTACGTCGGCCCCGGAACCCGTGGTTCCGGGGCCGACGTCCCTTGTTCAGGCCCCGTCCGAGGTCGGGGCGCACGTCCTGCTCAGTGGTCCTCAGGAGGCAGCGGCTCACTGCGCACGCGGCGCGAGGGCGGGCCCGAGGCGAAGTCCGGCATGGGCGGACGCTTCGGCTTCAGCACCATGGGCCGCTTCTCCATGGACCTGAGCGAGCGCGGACCGGTGCGGGGCGCGCGCTCCGTCAACGGCTCGGGCTCGTGTCGCGCCACCGGCTCGGGCTCCGGCTCGGGATCGTGCTCCGCCTCGGCCTCCACCTCCGCTTCGTCCTCGGGCAGGGGCTCGGGTTCGGGCAGCGGCTCCGGCTCCGGTCGGGCCGCACCGGGCGGAACCGAACCCATCCGGAAGGCGGCCCGCACCGAGGGGCCGGTGTCGTGGTCCAGGGCCGGGGTCGCCTCGGCGTCACCGGTCGCCCGACCCACCAGGGGAGCGGGCTCGGCCGGGGTGTCGTCCTCGGGAGGGGTCCACACCGGAGGCACGTAGTCGGCCAGGTGAGAGGGGGTCGGGTCCTCGGACGGCGGCTCCCACAGCGGAGACCCGCCGTGGTCGTCCACGGACTCGGGCTCCGCGCCCGTCTCCTCCTCCGCCACGGCGGGAAGGTCCTCGATCTCGGGCAGGGGGCCGGACCCGGTCTCGCCCTCGGGCCACAGCTCCACGGGGCCGCCGCCCCGGCGGGCCTCCGGAGACACCTCTTCCCCGGGTTCCTCGGAACCGGTTCCTCCCTCCGTCCCGGCCCCCGCGACGAACGGCTCCGCCTCCGGGGCCTGCTCCGGCTCCGGCTCGGGCTCCGGAACGACCGGAGCGGGGACGGGTGCCTCCGCCTCGTCCGTGCTGGGGTCGGCCACCGGGGAGTCGTGCTCGAACCCCTCGTCGGCGAGGCGGTCGGAGTCCGGGGCGGCCGGGTCCCCGGATCCCTCGGACCCGTGCCCGGCTGTGTGCTCGGACTCGGACTCGGGGGAATGGGTCGGGGCGGGCACCACCGGCGGCTCGGCCGCCGCGCGCTTGATCGGGTTGTCGCTGTCACGGGCCCGACGGGGGAGCGGCAGCGTGGGCACGGAGGCCTCGGTGGCCTCCCCAGCCCCGGCGTCCACCGCGGCGACCGGTTCCGTCGGGGAGTCCGGGTCGTCGGCGTCGGAACGGTCGTCCCGGGGGAGGTCCACGGGACCGGCCTCGACGGCGGCCTCGCTCGCGCGCCCGCGTTCGACCTGCTCCTGCTCGGCCTGCTCCGCGCGCTCCTGTTCCTCCCGCTCGCGTTCCTCCTGTTCGGCGCGCTCCCGGTCCTCGCGTTCGAGGAGCTCCTTCCGTTCCTTCTCCTCCTCCTGCTCCTCGCGGTCACGGCGCAGGGTGGAGGTACGGGCGGGCAGCGGCGCCACCCGGGACTCGTCCTCACCGTCCTCGTCGGACTCGTCCGTCCCGTCCGAGCCCAGGCGCAGCAGCCGGGTCTTGAGCGCCTCCGTCCCGTCCCGGTCGCGGGGCGGGGCGTCCTCCGGCCTCGGGCGCCCGCGCAGCACGGTGGCGCGGTCGTCGGCGGGGTTGGCGCGCGGACGGCCGCGGCTGTTGCGTCTGCGGACGTGCGCGCGCACGGTGATCCACAGCAGGAACGCCACCAGCAGGGCGGCCAGCGGGGCGACCGCGACCACCACCTGGACGATCCCCTCGTGGTTCGCCGCGATGCGGTCCACCATGTTCATGCTGTGCAGAACCATCGGCACGGCCGCGGCGAGGATCAGCAGGGGGATGAGGACGACGTCCACCCAGAGGCGCTCGCTGGGCGGGGCCGCGCGCAGGACGTAGCTCACCCAGAAGGCCATGAGGACCAGCAGGGTGAACGTCACCGGGAAGACGTGCGGGAGGAAGCCGCCCTCGTGGTGCACGATCAGGGCGAACCGGTAGATGCCGTTGTAGGCGATGACTAGGGCGCACAGGGCGATGACACTGACGAACACGGCGCCACCGACGAGAGCACCGGCTCCCGCGCCGCGATTCGCGGTCCGACCGTTCCGTGTCCCTGTCTCGGGGGCGTTGTTGAAAGGGGCCATCGTCACCGAAGCGTAGTCCAGGCAGTGCCGCGAACACGAGATTCCGGCCGATTCCGGCTGCTTCCCGACGCTGGTGCCGAAGGGTGCCTGCCGCCGACCCGTCCCGGTTGGCGGAGCGTGCCGGGCGATCCCACACCGGGGAGGGGTCGGAACACCGGGTCATCTCACATGTGGGCGGGGGCGATACGGCTCGCCCCATATGAGTTCTCCGGGCTGTCCGGAGCGATCCGGACCGCGTCTCGCCCCGAACCCCGTACCGAACCGGTGGTGCTTACTGGTTTGTGATGCCCCGGTGAGGGGAGAACGGATAGTCTTGACAACGTGAGTCTGCGCTTCTATGACACCAGTGCCCGACAGGTCCGAGACTTCACCCCCATCCGTGAGGGGTGTGCCTCCCTGTACCTGTGTGGTGCCACCGTGCAGGCACCCCCGCACATCGGCCACATCAGGTCCGGTGTCAACTTCGACATCCTGCGCCGCTGGCTGACCCACCTCGGATACGCGGTGACGTTCTGCCGCAACGTCACGGACATCGACGACAAGATCATCCGGGTCGCCGCGGACGAGGGCGTCCCGTGGTGGCAGGTCAGCGAGCGCAACCAGCGCGCCTTCACCTGGGCCTACGACACCCTGGGCTGCCTGCCGCCCACTGTCGAGCCGCGCGCCACCGGCCACGTGCCGGAGATGATCGAGCTCATGCGCCGCCTGATCGACGCCGGGCACGCCTACGCCGCCGACGACGGATCGGGCGACGTCTACTTCGACGTGCGCTCGCACCCCGCCTACGGGGAGCTCTCCAACCAGCGCCTCGACCAGGTCGTGGAGTCCGCCGACTCCGACCCGGACCGCGACAAGCGGGACCCGCGCGACTTCGCCCTGTGGAAGGGCGCCAAGCCGGGCGAGCCCAGCTGGGAGACGCCCTGGGGACGCGGCCGTCCCGGCTGGCACCTGGAGTGCTCCGCCATGGCCACCAAGTACATGGGCCCCAGCTTCGACATCCACGGCGGCGGGATCGACCTGATCTTCCCGCACCACGAGAACGAGCAGGCGCAGTCGCGCGCCGCCGGTGACGGCTTCGCCCAGTACTGGCTGCACAACGGCATGCTCGCCATCGGCGGCGAGAAGATGAGCAAGTCCATCGGGAACTCGCTGCTCATCCCGCAGGTGGTGCGCAAGGTGCGCCCGGTCGAGCTGCGGTACTACCTCGGCCAGGCCCACTACCGGTCCACCATCGAGTACTCCGACGCCGCCCTCCAGGAGGCCGCCGCCGCCTACCAGCGGATCGAGGGCTTCCTCACCCGAGCCGTCGAGGTGCTCGGCACGATCACCCCGGCCGCCGACGTCCCACCCGCCTTCACCGAGGCGCTCAACGACGACCTGGGCGTCTCCCAGGGGTTGGCGATCGTCCACGGCCACGTGCGCGAGGGCAACACGGCGCTCGCCGCCGGTGACAAGGAACGGGCCCAGGAGCTCGCCGCCGAACTCCGCGTCATGCTCTCCGTGCTGGGCCTGGACCCGCTGAGCGAGCAGTGGTGCGGCGGCGGGGACCAGGGGCTGACCGAGGTCGTGGACGCCCTGGTGGCCGTCGCGCTCGAACAGCGCCAGGCCGCGCGCGGACGCAAGGACTACGCGGCCGCCGACGCCATCCGCGACCAGCTGGCGGACGCCGGTGTGGTGGTGGAGGACACCCCGCAGGGGCCGCGCTGGGACCTGCGCAAGGGCTGAGCTCCTCCGTGTCCGGGGCCGGGACACCCCGGCCCCGGCACCGACGCGTGTGGTGCCGGGTCGGCACTAGGCTGGGAGTTTGCCGCCGCCCCTCGGCGCCGCGGCTACCCCATCGGCCGGAAGAGTCCTTCCGGCATGCTCGCGACACGTAACGGGAGGCGGCGACCATGCCGGCGAAGAAGAGTAAGAAGGGCCCCACGAAGGGCAGCGGCGGCAAGGGCCGGCGTTCCCTGGAGGCCAAGAGCGGGACCCTGCCCGCGGAGCAGCGGCACTGGTACGACGGCAAGCAGCGGCACAAGGCCAACAAGCGTGCCGGGCAGACCGGCGGCCCCGCGGCCTCGGACAGCCCCCGCAAGGAGCGCTCGCCCAACCGGCCGGACAACTCCGACCTCCTCATCGGCCGCAACCCGGTGGTGGAGGCCCTGCGCGCGGGCATGCCCGCCACCCGCCTGTTCCTGGCCAACAGCCTGGACCCGGACGACCGCGTCAACGAGGCCGCCAAGCTCGCGGGCGCCCAGGGCGTGGACGTGGTGGAGGTCAACCGCACCGACCTGGACCGCCGCTGTGAGAGCAACGGCCTGCCCGGCGCCACCCACCAGGGCATCGTCCTCCAGGTCCGCCCGTACCAGTACTGGGCGGCCGAGGGGCTGCTCGACAAGGCGCTGGCGTCGGACACCCCGCCGCTGATCGTCGCCCTGGACGGGGTCACGGACCCGCACAACCTGGGCGCCATCGCGCGTTCCGCCGCCGCCTTCGGCGCGCACGGCCTGCTCATCCCGGAGCGCCGTACCGCCAGCGTGACGATGGCCGCGTGGAAGACCTCCGCCGGAACCCTGGCCAAGCTGCCGGTGGCCCAGGCCACCAACCTGACCCGCACGCTGGAGATCTACAAGAAGGCGGGGCTGTTCGTCGCGGGTCTGGACGCGGGTGGCGACACCCAGCTGCCCGACCTGGAGCTGGCGACCGGCCCGCTGGTGATCGTCGTGGGCTCCGAGGGCAAGGGTCTGTCCCGCCTGGTCCGCGAGGTCTGCGACGTGGTCGCGAGCATCCCGATCAGCGGCGCCGAGTCCCTGAACGCCTCCGTGGCCGCCGGTGTCTCCCTCTACGAGGTGGCCCGCCGACGCGGAGTCGAGGCCAGCTAGCCGAAGGTCGTATTCGGAAGCCCCTGCCGCCTCGGCAGGGGCTTGATCATGTCAGGGTGACGGCTGCCGCTGGGGCGCGCATTCAACGGATCAGTTGCTTCAGGGCAAAGAACGCTCCCCCCAGGGTGCCCACCGCCACCAGAGGTGCGGTCCCGTCGGGTGTGCCGGAGCGCCAAGCGACCCACCACATGATCGCGGCGCAGACCAGGCTCCAGAGTGCTATGACCGCGAATCGTGTGCTGACGTGCACCGACTCAGGCCCTTCTCCGTTGGGTTCGGACTGTGTCGGGTCGGTTCGGGACATGGTCGTGGAACTTTCTCTTGAGTCGTGGGAGTCGGGTGGTTGAGCGCGCGTTGGGCATGCGTCAGATCCTTGCCGACCTGGAGGGGGCTACGCCGCTTCGCGATCGGTTCTGCGCATGACTCGCGCCTGGCCCGGGATCGCTCCCGCCATCTGCACCACGTAGATGATTCTTCTGCCTGCGGGCAGATAGTGGAGGTCGCTGATTCGTTCTTCGATCCAGTCCTCACGGTGCTGACTCGGAAGGACCAGTGCGAGTGCACGAGCAACTCGGCGCAGCAGTGGCAGAGAGTGGCGTGGCGTGCGAGGCGGCACGGTGTCTTCGGCACCGTGCCGATAGGAACGAATCCGCCCGTTGGCGATGTCGTCGAGCATCGCCTCGGCGATCTTGAGGTCATCCGCCGCCGACCTGATCTTGGTAAGCACTTCTTCGCTTCGACCCTGGCGCAGCGATTTGCAGTGGTCCGCGAGGACCGCACAGACACGCTTGCTGTCCTCCATACGTTCCTCCGCTGCGGGTGCCGCGATGGATTCCATGAGAGTGAACGCGGCTTCCAGGGCGCGACAGATGATCCCGGCGGCGTCGAGCCCGAAGGGGTGGACGCGGTAATTGAAGGGGCCGAGAGTCTGGGGGAGGAGTTCGCGCACGGTCTGGAGCAGACCGAGTGTGCGGCGGGCGATCGATCGGGGAGAGCTCTGTTCACCGCGGAGCCGACGAATTCGCTCCTCGTTCATGGGTGGCCGACGTGGGAGGGTCGGTTTCGGGGGGGTATCGGAACTCATGCCTGCGCGGGCCCCTCTTCGGGAGTGCGCAGCTCCCACAGTCTGCGTACGGCCGCGTTCTGCTGGTGTGCTTCCGCCAAGGCCACCCGACTCTCGGCGCAACCGTCCGCCGTGAGTTGGTAGTACTTCCGCCGGGGTCGGCCAGCGTCCGCCTGCTCTTCGGGCGTCTCCCAGCGGCTTGAGACCCAACCACAGGCCAGGAGCCTGGTGAGGATCGGGTAGACGGTGCCTGCGGGAAGTCCGATCTCTTCGCAGAGTTGCAACCCGTACACAGGTTTGTCAGGTGACGTCAACAACTCGCGTAGAACGAGTTGGGTCTGGAGGGTGAGCCTCAGTGGTGGCATAGGAGAACTCTATATAGCCCACCGGCTCTTTGTCTCGTCGATGTCGTTGACACAGTGACCGCTGGGAAGTCCGAGTAGGCCAGTCGGCGCCGGACCCGGTACCATTCTGCTTGGACGTACCGGGGCCAGGCGCCCCGGCGGTCGGCCGACGTAGCTCAATTGGCAGAGCAATCGCCTTGTAAGCGATAGGTTAGGGGTTCAAGTCCCCTCGTCGGCTCTCATACTTCCTCCGGCCCGGTCACCCGACCGGGCCGGAGTCGTTTCCGGGACCGGGGATCACGCAGCTTCCGCGGGTGGGCGCAGTCCCGTGTGCGCGGCGCAGAAGGCGAGGACGTCCGCCTGTAGGTCGAGCGAGCGCGAGAGCGAACGCTGACCGTGCCCCACGTCGGACTCGCAGCGCAGGAGCACGGGGCGACGCGGGTCGGGGGGCGAGGCGTGCTGGAGCGCCGCGGTCAGCTTCCGGGTGTGGAGTGAGTCCACCCGTGGATCGACCCGGGGGCAGGTCAGCAGGACCGCCGGGTAGGCGGTCGCCGTTCGGACCCGGTGGTAGGGCGAGTAGCCGAGCAGGGTGGCGAACTCTTCGGGGTCGGCGGCCGTACCGAACTCCTCGGTCCA
This sequence comes from Nocardiopsis sp. iso_237, assembly GCF_056173345.1. Taxonomy (NCBI): domain Bacteria; kingdom Bacillati; phylum Actinomycetota; class Actinomycetes; order Streptosporangiales; family Nocardiopsidaceae; genus Nocardiopsis; species Nocardiopsis sp. iso_237. Next base: position 600,044 of record NZ_CM149669.1, read on the forward strand.
CAGGTGCCCGAGTCCGAAGCGGTGGTAGCGGAGCATGTCGGTGACCGCGTCCGAGACCACGGCGGCGGCGTACGACTCGGGGCTGCTGGTCAGAGCGGCCGCGACCAGCAGTCCGCTGTGCGATCCGCCCCTGATGGCCAGCCGCGCCGGTGTGGTCCACCCCTGGTCGACGAGCCACCGGGCGGCGCTGACGAAGTCGGCGACGGCGTTGGGCTTGTTGCGCCCGCGCCCGGCCTCGTGCCAGGCGGTGCCCTGTTCGCCTCCGCCGCGCACGCTCGCGATCGCGTAGGCACCGCCCGCCCGGACCCAGGCGGTGATGCTCGGCGAGTAGGCGGGAGGGGTGGAGGCGCCGAACCCGCCGTAGGCGGTCAGCAGGGTGGGATACGGCCCCTCCCCGGTGGGTGGGACGACCACTCGCATCCGCACCCGTGTGTCGTCATGGGAGGCGTAGACGACCTCGTGGACGCGGGGACGCGGTTCGGCCCGGGCCGAACCGCGACGTGTCGGCTCGGGTTCGGCGACGCAGCGCCGGGTGCCCAGGTCGAAGCGGTGGACGGTGGGCGGGCTCGTGAAGTCGGTGTAGGTGAACCAGGCCCGCTGCCCGCCTTCGGGAGGCGCGGTGAGCCGGGAGACGCTGCCCGACCCGGGAAGGGTGACGTCACCGAGGAGGGCCCCGTCGGCACCGTGCAGGGAGAGTTCGCTCGATCCGTGCCGGGACCAGGCCAGGAGCAGCCGGGGGACGCGGGACTCGGCGAGCATCGCGCAGTCGGCGAGCACACGGCCCGGCCGTTCGTCGATCACGGTGCGCCACCGTGTGGAGTGCGGATCGTCCGGGTCGACGGCGCACAGGCGGCCGAACGGGGCGCCGGAGTCGGTGATCGCGTAGATCCGGTCGCCGGGGGCGAAGCGGAGCACCGCGCGGGTGCCGTCCGCGGTGCCGTCGTGTACCAGGACCGGACGGACCGCGCTGGCCGGGTGGGCGTCGCGGACGAGCCACAGGACGTTGCCGGAGGTGGCTCCGGGTGCGGCGCTGAGCATGAGCCACCCGGAGTCCGGGCTGGTCGTGACCGACATCTGGGGCAGGTCGGTGGTGAGGAGTTCGGGGTCCGTGTCCGGGGCCGCGCCGACGCGGTGGAACCGCAGGGACCGGCCCGGTGCGCCCTCCACCCGGTCGGACACGTAGTAGAAGCCCGTCTCGTCGGGCGACCAGGCCACCGGGGTGGCACGGCCGGGGGTGATCGGGCCGTCCACGACGCGGCCGTCGGTGACGTCCATGACCCGGAGCCGGGGACGCTCGTCACCCCGGCGTGAGGTCTGGTAGGCCAGCAGGTCTCCGCTGGGGGAGGGGCGCCAGGCGTCCAGTGTGGTCGTCCCGGAGGGGTCCTCCGCCAGCGGGTCCACGAGCGTGCGTTCGGCGCCGTCGCGGTCGCGGACCCTCAGCTCGGGGAGCTGGCGGCCGTGGTGGGCCCGCAGGTCGAAGCGGCGTTCCGAGCGCCAGACGGGCGGGCGTGCGCCGGGGGCGGAGGCTCGTTCCAACAGCGTTCGGAAGGCCGCACGGCCCGGCCACGAGGACCGGTGGTGCTCCAGGAGAGCGGACTGCCGCGCCAACCACTCCGCGCAGTCGGGGTCCTCCCCGTCCTCCAACCAGCGGTAGGGATCGGCGACGTCGCGTCCGTGCAGCCGTTCCTGCGTCGAACCCCGGTACGTGCGGGGGACACCGGTGACCGGCCCCGCATCCGTTGCGTCCACAGGTCCCTCGTCCTTCCCGCGTCGTGGAGAGGGCCCCGTCGAGAGCCCGCCGCCCCCGGACCGTCACCCGGTGCTCAGTCCTGGTCGCCCTCGACCAGTTCCAGGCGCCATCCCTCCACGTCGATGATCTCGTCCGACAGGATGACCGGAAGACCGAGCTGCGTGGGCAGTTCCTCCATGAGAACCTCCAGTTGCTGAGAGATGTCAATTGGGCACTCACGGTAGTTCCCGCTGTTCACGGAGGTAAACCGCGAGTCAACGGGGTGGCGCGCCGAAGTGCCGCCACGGAGACCGGGCACGTCGAGGCCCCCAGACGAGGCGTGCCGGATCCGGTCACCCGAGCAGGGGCGCGAGATAGCCGCCCTCGGCGTCGAGCAGGTCCGTGAGCAGGCGGGCCGGGCGCCGGTCCTCGACACGTTCCTCGGCTCTGTCAGGGGCGAGCCAGATGTCGAGGTCGCGGAGCTGGTCGAGAACCGCGGCGCCGTGGACGAGCGCGCGACCATGGATCGGGTCCATGTGACGGGCGGCGATCCCGACGGCGGCGGCGCCCGCCTCCGAATCAACGCGCTGGCCTCCCTCGGACACTCGGGCCTCGCACACCAGTCGGCACAGGTCGATCTCGACCGGACCGAGCACGGCGAACTCGAAGTCCAGCAGGGCGACGACCTCGCCGTCCCACAGCGCGTTCATCAGGGCGAGGTCGCCGTGGTTGACGGTCTGCTCGACCAGGGGCGCGGCCCGGAAGTAGCCCTCGACGACCTCGTGGAGCCGCGACCGCTGGGCGCGGGACAGCCCCAGCGCCACCTCGGCGCGTCCCGCCGCCGCCGTGGCATCGTCGAGCGACGCCGGAACGAAACCCCCGTGCGAGGCGACGCGCGGCCTGAGAGACGCGCTCGCATCGTGCACGATCCGGGTCCGAGCCCACAGTTGAGAGACCGCCCGTCGTTGCTCCGCAGGAGTCAGCGTCGGCCATGCCTCGTGCAGGTTCTGGCCGCGAACCTCCGCGGTCACGATCCAGCCGTGGCCCTCCGTGGTGCCCTCCCCGAGGATCTCGGGGTGCCCGACCTCTCGTGGCAGAGCACGGGCGAGCGCGACCTCGCGGGCCATGTCGACCGGTGTGTGCGCGATCCGCACGGCGAGACCGTCACCGACCCACGTCGCGTTCGAGTAACCGTTCGCGCGCCGCATGCGCGCGAGTTCGCCGCCATAGCGGGCCGCGACCTCGGCGGCCAGGCCCCGGACGCGGGCGGTGTCGGACGGATCGCGATGCGCGTCGAGCGGATGGATGCTCGCACTGGGCTCCTGCGTCATGCGTGCATCCTCCCAGGGTCGTACGAGTGCTGGTGCGGTGGCGGCTTCGACCCGCTTCGCCCCCCGACCGGGGAGAACAGGATGACGAAGAGCACCCAGCGTGAGGAGTGCTCGCGGTCGCCGGGGCCATCCCGTGACGCCCCGGATGGCGGAGGACCCCCGTGACGTGTCGGCCCGGAGGGGCGCGGGGTCGCCCGGTGCGGAGCGATCCCCCGCCCGTCCCGCCGCCGGAACCGACCGTGCCGGGAACGGGCTTGACCCTGTTCTGGGAACAGGGTGTCTGCTTGGCCCCGACGTGCTGACGTACTGGAGGGGTGGACGTGGAACATCGTCGACGAGGGGGAAGGCTGATCAGGGCCGGGGCCGGTGCGCTGGCACTGACCGGGGTCCTGGCGGGGTGCGCGACGGAGGAGGCCGCGGACTCCGCGCTGGAGGGGTTCCACGCCCAGGAACTCTCCTGGGAGGGGTGCGCCGACTACCCGGACACGGCGGGGGAGGCCGCGCTCCTGGATCTTGCGCCGGGCGCCGAGTGCGCGCGCATGGAGGTGCCGCTCGACTACGAGGACCCCGAGGGGGAGCGCGCCTCGGTGGCGGTGCTGCGGGTGCCCGCGCGGGGTGAGTCGACGGGCTCCTTGGTCTACAACCCCGGCGGTCCGGGGGGTTCCGGGGTCGTGGGCGCGGCCCTGGCCTTCGCGGGGCTCGCGGAGAGCGAGATCACCGAGCGCTTCGATCTGGTCGGGTTCGATCCGCGCGGTGTCGGCGCCACCACGCCCGCGGTGGACTGCTACACCGACGAGGAGGCCGACACCGGGGTCGTGCCGCTGGGGTCGCAGGGCACCACGGTGAGCTTCACCGAGGACGACACCCGGGAGATCATGGAACGGTGCGCCGAGGGCAGCGGTGGTGTGGAGGTCCTCGAACACCTGGGGACCCGGGACACCGCACGGGACATGGACGTGCTGCGGGCGGTCCTGGGCGAGGAGGAGCTGACCTACTTCGGGCAGAGCTACGGCACCCGGCTGGGGGCCGTCTACGCCGAGCAGTTCCCCGACCGGGTGCGCGCGATGGTCCTGGACGGCGCGATGAGCCCGCTGGAGGGCAGCTTCGAGCGGCGGGTCAACGCGTACGCCGGGTTCCAGGCGGCGTTCGACGAGATGGCCGTGGCGTGCGCGGCCGAGGCGGACTGCCCGCTCGGCACGGATCCGGACGAGGCGACCGAGCGCTTCCAGGAGATCGTGCGGCCCCTGCGGGAGGACCCCGTGCCCGCTCTGGAGTCCGAGCTGGACTTCGACGGGGCGGTCGGCGGTGTCATCGCCGGGCTGTACTCGCCGCAGAGCTGGCCCCGGATCATCGACGGGATCGCCGAGGTCCAGGAGGGGCGGGGTGACACCCTGATGCAGCTCATCTACGACTTCGGTCTGCGCGGCCCCGACGGGCGGTGGCCGAACTCGCTGGAGGCCAACCACGCGATCAACTGCATGGACGAGGAGCGCCTGACCCCGGAGCAGGGCGGTGAGCTGCGGGAGGCCACCTACGCTCAGGCGCCGTTCATGGACCCCGGGGTGGACGTGACCGAGGGCGCGCGCGACGGATGCGAGGCCTGGCCCGCCGAGCCGGATCTCGGATTCCCCTACGCGGAGGACGTCGAGGGACTGCCCGACACGCTGGTGGTGTCGATCACCGGTGACCCCAGCACCCCGCACGCGGGCGGGATCGAGCTGGCGGACACCCTCGGGAGCGCGCTGCTCACCGTCGAGGGCGAGGGGCACGGGGTCGTCTCCCTGGGGACCAACGCGTGCGTGGACGAGGCCGCCGCCAGGTACCTGATCGACCTGGAGGTGCCCGAACCGGGCGCGACCTGCACGCTCTGATGCGGTACACCGGAGTGTGAGAGGGGTGTCCATGGGGTGGAGCACGAGTGAGCTCGCCGTGATGGCGGGGACGACGGTGAACACCATCCGTCACTACCACCGGGTCGGCCTGCTCGACCAGCCGGAACGCCGGGCCAACGGCTACAAGCAGTACCAGGCGCGGCACCTGGCAAGGGTCCTCCAGATCCGCCGGTTGCGCGAGCTCGGGGTACCGCTGGCCCGGGTGGACCGGATGGGGCCCGCCGATTCCGCGGACGCCCTGCGGGCCCTGGACGCCGAACTCAAGGCCGGTATCGAGCGCCTGCGTCGGGCACGGGAGGAGGTGGCGGCGCTGCTGCGCGAGGGCACACCGACCGACGTCCCGGCGGGGTTCGAGGGCGTGGCCGAACGGCTGAGCGACGCCGACCGTGCGGTCATCGCGATCTCCAGCAGGTTCTACGACGAGAGCGCGGTGGCGGACCTGCGGAGCATGATCGACGCGGAACCCACCGACCTCGACCACGAGATGAACGCCCTGCCGCCGGACGCGAGCGCGGACGCGCGTCAGCGTCTGGCGGAGCGGGTGGCGGTGATCCTGGAGGGGCACCGGAGGAACCACCCCTGGTTGAGCGACCCGGGCTCGCGGCTGACGATGCCCCGGGCCGTGGTCGAGAAGGCCGCGATGATGTCCGTGGCCGACCTCTACAACGAGGCGCAGCGGGACGTCATGCGCCGGGCCCTCCTCATCCTGGAGGGGGACCCGGAGTAGGGGCGGGACGTGTGCGCCCCGCCCCCGTCGGTCAGCCGAGTTCCTTGATCTGCACGTCGCGGAACCACACGTCGGAACCGGTGTGGTGGTTCTGCAGGCCGATCCGGCCGGTCAGGTCCCGGTCGGGGTCGGCGCCCTCGCTGTCGAAGTCGTTGACCAGCGTCCCGTTGAGGTACACCCGCACCCGGTGGTCCTCGACGACGATCTCGTAGGTGTTCCACTCACCGGGCGGGTTGAGGGCCTCGTCACGGGCCTCGATGTCGGCGCCCTGGAAGTTGTAGATGGCGCCGGTGGTGAGGTGGGGCTCGTCGGTGGCGTCGATCTGGACCTCGAAGCCCCGGTTGCGGGCGGCCGGGTCGCCCTGCGGGTCGTTGACCCCGAGGTGCACGCCCGAGTTGTCGTCCCCGCCCATCTTCCAGTCCAGGGTCAGGCTGTAGTCGGTGAACTCCTCCGGATAGCTGGTGAAGCCCAGACCGCCGACGGAGCGCATCGTGCAGTCGCCCTGGGAGACGAAGTCGCCGGGACCGGCCATCTCCCAGTCGGCCAGGCTCTCGGGGGTGCCGTCGAACAGCATCCGGTACCCCTCGTCGGGCGCGGCCGGGGCGCAGGGCTCCTGCTGGACGCGCAGGTGGTCCCAGTTCACGTGCCGGTCGTCGTCCTCACCGGCGGTGACCGTGATCGTGTTGGACCCCTCCCGGAGGTCGAGCTGTTCCACGTGGTCGGCCCAGGCCTGCCAGACCTCGGTGGTCTCGACCGTGATCTGTCCCAGGTCCTCGCCGTTGACGTCCAACGAGATGGTCTTGGGCCCGACGAACGGGTTGGGGCCGCTGGAGTAGCGGAAGGTCACGGGGTGGGTTCCCGCCTCATCCACGTGGACGTCCCAGGTCAGGGAGGCGCCGATGTTGCTGAAGCCGTCCACGAAGCCCTCGCCGGTGTGGTGCGGGTGCTCGTCGGCGATGCCCGCGCCGCCGCGCAGCGTGCCGTCCTCGGCCTCGTACAGGCCGATCTCGTTGGGCGGCGCCTCGTAGCCGGGGATGCCGTGCACGGTGTACCAGGCCTCGGTGCTCCAGAGCTCGGTGCCGTCGGCGGCCTCGAACGGGCGGGGCGAGCGGACGTGCACCACCCGGTCCTCGCGCAGGCCGCCGATGTCCAGGCTGACCGTGTGCCCGTCGTCGGATACGGAAGCGCCGGTGACGGGGAGGGTCTCCTGGTTGCGCTTGGGGCCGCCGTACTGCGAGGTCGGGTTGTACGACCACTGGGCCACGTCGTAGCGTTCGGCGGCGTTCTCGACCACGTCGTCGGAGACGGGCTTGGTGTAGGTGAGGTCGAACCCGGTCTCGGTGATCTCCATGGACAGGATGTCCATGGCGTCCTCGGAGGCGGGCGTCAGCTTCTGGAGGCCGTAGGGGTGCTTGCCCGGCTGCTCCCAGTTGCCGCCGCCACCGATGCCGCCGACGTAGAAGGCTCCGTCCGGGCCGACGGCCAGGCGGCTGACCCCGGACTCCAGGCCCTGGGTCATCCGGAACACGGCGCCCTGCTTCCTGCCGTCGACCTCCTCCAGGAAGGCCCGCTGGATCCCGCCGTAGGTGACGTCACCGAAGACCGTCTGGCCCTCGAACACCCCGGACTCCACCAGCACCGGGTTGGTGGGGGAGTTGGAGATCTCGTTGTGCGGCAGCCACAGGACGGGCTGGGTGACCGGCTGGTCGTCGAAGGGCCCCGCCGGGGTCGTGTAGTGGTTGTAGAAGGCGCCCTCCTCGATCTCGACGATCTTGGACGCGGGCAGCCAGTCGCCCTGGTTGTCGGCCACGAGGATCCCGCCGTCGGGGCCCCAGCCGATGCCGTTGGGGGTGCGCAGGCCGCCGGCGACGTACTCCACCTCGCCGGTGTCCTTGTCCACCTTGATGGAGGTGCCCCGGTTCTCCACGTGCTGGGGGACCGTGGTCCTGCCGCCGGGGGTGATGGCCACCGACAGGTTCAGGTAGTAGTGGTCGTCGTCGGACAGGAGCCCGAACCCGAACTCGTGGTAGGTCCCGCCGCTCGGCCAGGTGGCGATCTGCTCGGTGTCCTCGTAGTAGCCGTCACCGTCGGCGTCGACCAGTCGGCTCAGCTGGTGCTTCTCCGCGACGATCACCTCGCCGTCCTCGACCAGCACCCCCTGGGGCTCGTTCATGTCGGTCGCGACCACCTCGGTGGTGACGTTCCCGGGGTCGGCGTCCTCCCCGACCGTGCCGTCGACCACCTCGACGGCGCCGTCGAAGCTCTCCCGCCCCGCCCAGGTGGTGATGACCATCCGGCCGTCGTCGAACCAGTCCATGCCGGTGACCTTCGGCTCGAAGCCCTCCGGTCGCAGGTCGGTCAGGGTGTAGTTCGGGTGCACGTCGGCCAGGGGCGCCCCGTCGCCGGGGCTCATACCGGCGTCCGAACACACCTTCACCCCGGGCGAGGTCACCCGGGTCACGTCCGCGTCGGTGGTGAGCACGTCCTCGGGGACGAGTACGAAGCCGTCCTGACCGGGCGGGCTCCACTCCAGCCGCAGCGCCTTGTCGAAGGCCCCCTGGAAGTAGTCGATGCGCAGGGCGTGCGCGCCCTCGGTGAGCTCGGCCGTCCCGTCGACGGCGGTCGGCGGCTGGCGCTGGTCGTTCTCGATGATCTCCTCGCCGTCGAGGTACAGGCGTGAACCGTCGTCGCTGATCAGGCGGAAGTCGTAGGTCCCGTCCTCGGGGACGTGCAGGTTGCCGATCACGTGCGCCATGAAGTTGTTGGCGATGCCGCCGAACTCCTCCGTGGTCTCGTAGTCGACGGTCTCGCGCAGGACGTCGACGTTGGGGGTCTGCCCCTCGACCAGGGTGCAGATCTGCTCGGGCTCGAAGCCGACGTCGAAGACCCGGAGGGTGACCCCGGGCTCCTGTGGAGGTAGGTCGGCGGGGAAGGCCAGCGCCGGGGCGGCTGGGAGGAAGGCCCCGGCGACCAGGGCGAACCCCAGGGTCGTCGCCAGGGAGCGGCGTGGTCTCAGGAACATGAACAGACTCCCTCGTGCGGGTCGGGTGAGTGCTGAACTCGGTGTGGCCGCGGAGGGGGGGAGGGGGCCGCGGGCACGGCAGGGGCAGGGCGAAGTGCGCGGGGAAGGGCGCGCCTGCCTGACGGTCGGGGGGTGGCGGAGCGGCGGTGCCCGGGACTGGGGGCGGAGGCGGCTGCCGGGGCCGGGGTGCGGGTGCTCGGGCGGGGTGGAACGAGGGGTGGAACGAGGGCGGGGGATGACCGGCGTCCCGGTCATCCCCCGCCTCACTCGGCTGGCTCGGTTCTCTCGTACTTGTCGAGGCGTCCGCACATGCCCCAGGCCGGGACGGCTCCGCCCCGGTGGACGGACGCGGAGACCAGGTGGGAGGTGTCGCCCTCCGCGAGCGCGTCGAGGTGGGCGGCGGTGCGGGCGACCTCGGCGGCCGGTCCGTGCTCGAACCGGGTCCGCCAGGCGGGCAGGCGGGCGGAGACCAGGCGCAGGGCGGCGGTGTGGAGGTCGGTCAGTGCGGAGGTGTCGCCGGACTCCAGGCGCTTCCGCAGCAGGGTGAAGCCGGAGACCGCGAGTTCGCGCCGCTCACGGGCCGAGCCCTCGGGGTCGGCGGGGTCGAGGGCGGCCGCCCTCGCGTAGGCGGCCGGGTCGGCCAGGACGTCGGAGGGGAAGGTGAGGACGGCGTCCCCGGCCTCGGGCAGGCCCGCGTTCTGCATGAGGACGATCATGCGCAGGTCGCCGTGGTTGACGAGGCGGTGCACGGTTCCGGGGGTGAACCAGAGGAGGTCGCCCTCGGTGAGCGGTGTGGACGCGAAGCCGGTCATGGTCAGGGTCTGCACGGCACCCGAGCCGCCGGTCACCGCGTACGCCTCGGTGCAGGCCAGGTGGAGGTGGGGGGAGCCGCCGCACAGGTCGTCGCTCCCCGGTGCGGCTGGCCAGTCGTAGACGCGCAGTCCGGACAGCCCGATCCCTCCGGGCAGCGCGGGGAGGCCGTGTGGCGGTGTCGGGGCGTCAGGGCTGTTCGGCTGGGGTAACGGGCTCACCACGGCTCCCGGGGCGCAGGGGGGGAAAGCGCTTTCTATGCCGAGAAAGTACGTTCGCCTCCCGCCCGTTGTCAAGGTCCCCAAGAGCATCAGACCGCCGCCTGCGCCGGGCGGGGAACTTCGCCATACTGCTGGGAACGCCTCCCCGGGCGGCGCAGGCGGCGGCGCGGTCGGGAGGCTCCGGAACGGGGGACCAGGGCGGAGATGGCGACCACACTCGCTGACGTGGCGCGGCGGGCCGGGGTGTCACCGGCCACGGTGTCCCGGGTCCTCAACGGCAACTACCCCGTGGCCCGGGCGACGGCCGAACGGGTCCACCGGGCCGTCACCGAGCTGGACTACGTGGTCAACGGCAACGCCCGTGCCCTGGCGGCGGCCAGCTCCGACCTGATCGGCGTCCTGGTGCACGACGTCGCGGACCCGTTCTTCGGGGTCATCGCCAGCGGCATCCAGGGGGCCATGGCCGAGGGCGACGTCCTGGCGGTCGTGTGCAACACCGCGAGCTCCGCCGAACGCGAGCTGCGCTACCTCAGGCTCCTCCGCAGACAGCGGGCCAGGGCCGTGGTGCTCACCGGGGGATCGGTCAACGACCCCGGCCACCGTGACGCCCTCGTCGACCAGGTCACCGAGTTCACCTCCGCCGGATCGCGCGTCGTCCTGTGCGGGCGCCCGCTCCTGACCGGTCGCGACGGAGAACGGTTGCCGGGGGTGGTCGCGGTCGACTTCGACAACCGCGAGGGCGCCCGCGGTCTCACCGCGCACCTGGTCGCCTCGGGGCACCGCGCCATCGGGTACCTCACCGGTCCGGAGCACCGCACCACCTCGCGGCTGCGGCTGGACGGCCACCTCCGGGCCCTGGCGGACGCCGGGCTGACGGGGGAGAGCTGTCCCGTGGTGACCTGCGACTTCGACCGCGAGTCCGGGCGGGCCGGGGTGGCGGAGCTGCTGCGTCGCGCACCCGGGCTCACGGCGGTGGTCGCGGGGAACGACAACGCGGCGCTCGGCGCCCTCGCGGAACTGCGCTCGCGCGGGCTGGACGTTCCCGGGGACGTCTCGGTGGCCGGGTTCGACGACCTCCCGTTCAGTCGCGACGCCGTTCCGGCGCTGACCACCGTCCGCATTCCGCTGGCCGACGCGGGCCGCACCAGCGGCCTGCTCGCGCTGGGCGCCCGCGAGGATCCGCCCGGCGCGGTCCTGACCGTGCGCACCGAGCTGGTCGTGCGCGACTCCACCGGACCGGCCCCCGGATGAGCCCCCGCTGAGGGGGCGTGCCGCCTGCGGGCCCCGCACTGGGGCCCCACAGGGGCCGGGTGGGGGCGCGCCGCGAGGGCGACCTGGCCCGCGAAAGGTCGAACGCCTGGTCAGGGTTGCCGGAGGCGGGGAGGGCTCCCGGTCGGGTGCGGTGTGGGCCGTCCGGCCGGCTCACCTCGCGAGCGGTGGGCAGGAGTCGCGCAGGATGACCTGGCCCGGCACGCAGACGTCCTCGGTGAGCGGGGCCGTGGGGTCCAGGGCGAGGTCGGCGGCCTGGCGCCCTATGGCGGCGAGCGGGAAGCGCACGGTCGTGAGCTGGGGGGTGACGTCGGCGGCGGTCTCGATGTCGTTGAACCCCGTGACGGCGACGTCGCGGCCCGGCTGGATGCCGTTGTCGCGCAGGGCGGTCATCGCGCCGACCGCCATGAAGTCGTTGCCCGCGCACAACACGTCCACCTCCCTGATCCGGCCGGACCGGATGAGCCGGAGGGTGGCCCGGTAGCCGCCGGAGCGGTCGAAGGAGTCGTTCTCGACCACGGAGATCCCGCCGCCCCGGGTCGCGAGTCCCTGCCGCAGGCCCTCCGTCCGCTCGGCCACGGTCTCCAGGGACCCCGCGCCCGTGACCATCGCGGCGTCGCGGTACCCGATCCCGGCGATCGCGGTGCCGAGCTCCCTGGCCCCGGCGGTGTTGGCGGGGTGCACGGCGCCGAGGCCTCCCACCGACTGGCTCAGGAAGAGGGTCCGCCCGCCGCCGTCCGCGAATCCCCGCAGCTCCGCGAGGAGCGCGTCGGTGTGGGGGTTGCCCGCGATGCGGCTGCCGCCCACGAGGATGGCGCGCGGCCGCTGGCCCCGGATCGTGCGCACGGAGGTGAGCTCACGTTCGCTGTCGCGCGCCGTGATGGCGATGGTCACGATCACCCCGTGGGCGCGGGCGGAGTCCGCGACCCCGGCGGCCAGGGCGGAGAAGTACGGGTCGTCGATACTGCTGACGAGCAGGGCCAGCACCGGGGCGCTGCCCCGGGCCATGGCCTGCGCGGACAGGTCCGTCCGGTAGTCGAGTTCGCGGGCGGCGCTCAGGACCCGCTCGCGGTGTTCGCGGCCGACCTTGCGGTCGCTGTCGTTGAGTACCCGGGAGGCCGTCGCCAGGGACACACCGGCCCTCGCGGCCACGTCGGTGAGGGTCGGGTTTCCGCTGGATGCCCTGGTCCTCGTCTTGCGCATTTTCCGTCCCGTCCCTCGTGGGGGCATTGACACCCCACCTACGCGAACTTAATATTCCGGAAACGGGAAAGCGCTATCCCGCTTCCGGATCGTCTGGGTAAGCGCTTTCCATCATAGCCGAGGCTTCTTCCGCCATCCCCCGAAGTGCGACACGAGGTCCGTATGACTCCACAGACTCAGTCCGCCCCAGCCCCCTCGCCCACGCAGGCCTCCGCGGGGACGCGCCGTGGACGTCGCCCCTCGATCGGGGCGGCGGCGGTCTACCCCGCCACGTTCCTCGCCCTGCTGGTGGTGGCCTGGTTCGCGGTCACGACCACGGGCCTGGTCCAGCCCTACGTCATCCCGTCGCCCGTCGACACCTGGAAAGCGTTTACCGACAACCCCGAGTACCTCTGGAGCCACACGCTCGTCACCACGGGGGAGACCGTCGCCGGGTTCGTCATCGCGTCGGTGGTCGGCGTCCTCGTCGCGGTGCTGATGGTCTACTCGCCCACTCTGGAGAAGACCTTCTACCCGCTGATCCTCTTCGCCCAGGTCATCCCGAAGATCGCGATCGCGCCGCTGTTCGTCGTGTGGCTGGGGTTCGGCGCCAGCCCGAAGATCCTCGTGGCCGTGCTCATGGCCTTCTTCCCGGTGGTGATCTCCGGGATCAGCGGCCTGCGCTCGGTCGACCCCGAACTCCTCGAACTCACCTCCACCATGGGCGCGTCCCGGCTCAAGACGTTCTGGAAGGTCCGGTTCCCGGCCGCCCTGCCCGAGCTGCTGTCCGGCCTCAAGATCGCCGCGACCCTCGCCGTCACCGGCGCCGTCGTGGGCGAGTTCGTGGGCGCCAACTCCGGCCTGGGCTTCGTGATCCTCCAGGCCAACGGCAACATCGACACCGCCATGCTCTTCGCCGCGCTGATCATCATGTCCGCGCTGGGCGTCCTGCTGTTCGCGATCATCCAGGTCGCGGAGACGCTCCTCATCCCCTGGCACGCCACGCGCCGCAACCGGGGCTGAACCCCCGAACCCGACCCGCGCCCGCGCCGCTCACGGCGCCCGTCGCCCGCACACCCCACCGCACACCCGAAAGCCCGGACCCCCGGGCCACCCAGGCTCCACGCCTGCCCAGCAGCTCCCGGAACTCCCGAAGGACCCCTCATGGCCACCCGACCCTCCCGCACCACGCGGTACGGCACCACCTCGCGTCCGGCCCTGACCGCCCTCGCCGCCGGGGCGAGCGCCCTGGCCCTCGTCGCCTGCGGCGGCGGGGACGGCGAGACGGCCGGATCCGGCGACACCGACGCCGTGACGCTGCAGCTCAACTGGTACCCCTACGGCGAACACGCCCCCTTCTACTACGGCGTGGAGGAGGGGATCTTCGAGGAACACGGGATCGATCTCACGATCGAGGCCGGGCAGGGTTCGGCCCGGACCGTGCAGGCCGTCGGCCAGCAGGACTTCGACTTCGGCTGGGCGGACACCCCCGCGCTGCTCGCCAACGTGGACGAGGGCGTGGACGTGCGCTCCGTGGCCGTCTACCTCCAGTCCACGCCCGCCGCCGTGCAGTACTTCTCCGAGACCGGCATCTCCGGGCCCGACGACCTCAGGGGCAGGACCATCGCGGTCTCCGCCGGAGACGCGGTCACCCTCACCTTCCCCCTGTACCTGGAGGCGGTGGGCCTCTCCGAGGACGACGTCGAGCAGCAGAACCTGGACTCGGCGGGCAAGAACGCGGCCCTCATCTCCGGCCAGGTGGACGCCCTGATCGGCTTCGGCCACGACCAGGGCCCCAAGATCTCCGCCGAGAGCGGCAAGGAGGTCGACTACCTCCGCTACGCCGACGCCGGGCTGAGCTTCTTCAGCAACGGGCTGCTCGCCCACAGCTCCACGATCGCGGACGACCCCGACCTGGTCCAGCGCATGGTCGCGGCGACCACGGCGGCCTTCACCGCCGCCCAGGAGTCGCCGGAGGACGCGGTCGCCTCCATGGAGGGGCAGAACCCGCAGATGCCCAGCGGCGAGGTGCTCCTGGAGCAGTGGCAGGGGACCGTCGAACTCCTCCACACCCAGAACAGCGAGGGCCTGGAGCCCGGCCACACCTCGGAGGAGGACTGGCGGGAGACCATCGAGGTCCTCGCGGAGGCCGGGCTGATCAACGAGGCCAAGGAGACCGGAACCTACTTCGACGCCTCCTTCACCACGGAAGGACAGTGAGCATGTTCGCCAGGACAGCCGACCGCGCCCAGGACGGCGCCGGGGCCGGACCGCCCCGCGAACCGGGCCCGATGGTCGACATCCACGGGGTCGACGTCACCTTCCGGACCAAGGACCGCACGGTGCACGCGCTCAGCGGCATCGACCTCACCATCCAGCACGGCGAGTTCCTCAGCATCGCGGGCCCGTCCGGATGCGGGAAGTCCACCCTCCTACGGGTGATCGCCGGGCTCACCGCGACCAGCGCGGGCGGGGTGACGCTGCGCGGGACGCCCGTGGAGGGGCCCCGCCGCGACGTCGGGTTCGTCTTCCAGCGGGCGGCGCTCCTGGACTGGCGCAACGCCCGCGACAACATCCTCTTCCAGGCGGAGATGCGCGGGCTGCCCAAGGCGTGGGCGCGCGAACGCACCGACGAGCTCATGGAGATGACCGGCCTGACCGGCTTCGAGAAGGCCATGCCCTTCGAGCTGTCCGGCGGCATGCAGCAGCGCGTCTCCCTGTGCCGCGCCCTCCTGCACGAACCCGACGTGCTGCTCATGGACGAGCCCTTCGGCGCCCTCGACGCGCTGACCAGGGAGAACATGAACGTGGAGCTCCGCCGGATCTGGGAGGCCACCGGCATGACGGTGGTGTTGGTGACCCACTCGGTGGCCGAGGCCGTGTACCTGGCCTCCCGCTCCGTGGTCATGGGGCCGCGCCCCGGCCGCGTGATCGAGGAGTTCGACATCGCCATCCCCGGCCACCGCGAGTACGAACCCACCCTGGAGAACCCCGAGTTCCAGCGCGTGACCGCCCGGATCCGCGAACTCCTGGGCTCCACCGCCACCGCCGACTGACCCCGAGCCACGGTCGACCGACCGCAACTGGACAGGACCTGCACGACATGACGACACAGACGATCGGGATCATCCTCAACGGTGTCACCGGCCGCATGGGCTACCGCCAGCACCTGGTGCGGTCCATCCTGGCCATCCGGGACGAGGGCGGGCTCGCCCTGCCCGACGGCTCCCGGGTACCGATCCGCCCCGTCCTCGTGGGGCGCGACAAGGAGAAGCTCGACCGCATCGCCCTGCGGCACGGCGTCGACGAGTACACCACGGACCTCGACGCGGCGCTGTCCGACGACGGGCTGGACGTCTACGCCGACTTCCTGCTCACCAGCGCCCGGGTCCCCGCCCTGCGCAGGGCCATCGCGGCGGGGAAGGCGATCTACAGCGAGAAGCCGACCGCCGAGACCCACGCGGAGGCGGAGGAGCTGGCCCGTGAGGTGGAGCGCGCGGGCCTGCACAACGGCGTGGTGCACGACAAGCTGTACCTGCCGGGGCTGCTGAAGCTGAGGCGGCTGGTCGAGTCCGGCTTCTTCGGCCGCGTCCTCTCGGTGCGCGGGGAGTTCGGCTACTGGGTGTTCGAGGGCGGGTGGCAGCCCGCCCAGCGCCCCAGCTGGAACTACCGCAAGGAGGACGGCGGCGGGATCGTGGTGGACATGTTCCCGCACTGGAACTACGTCTTCGAGCACCTCTTCGGGCCGGTGCGCTCGGTGTACGCGCACACCGCCACGCACATCCCGGAGCGGGTCGACGAGCACGGAGCCGCCTACACCGCGACCGCCGATGACGCCGCGTACGCGATCTTCGAGGTGGGCGAGGGCACCGTGGTCCAGATGAACTCCAGCTGGTGCGTGCGGGTGGACCGCGACGAACTGGTGGAGTTCCAGGTGGACGGCACGCACGGCTCCGCGGTGGTGGGGCTGTTCAACGGGCGGGTGCAGACCCGTGAGACCACGCCCCGCCCGGTGTGGAACCCCGACCTCGCGGACGCCCACGACTACCGGGCGGACTGGAGCCGCGTGCCCGACAACGCGGAGTTCGGCAACGGCTTCCGCGCGCAGTGGGAGGAGTACCTGCGCGACCTCGTGGCGGGACGGCCGCACCGGTTCGACTTCGCGTCGGCCGCGCGCGGGGTGCTGCTCGCTGAGCGGGGCCTGGAGTCCGCCGCCACGGGCCGCCGGATCGCGCTCGGCGGGGACGCGGAGGCGCGGTCATGACGGGTGCCCCGAACCCGGCGGATCCGTCGGCCGAGTCGGTGGACCCGGCGGACCCGCCCCGGGTGCTGCTGCCGCGCGCCTCGGGCCGCGTCGACCGACTGACCCTCGCGGCCGCGCCGGAGCCGGTCGCCCCGCGCGGACACCACCGGGTGCGGTCGGTCTACGCCGCCGCCCACGTGGTGCCCGTGCCCTGGGGAGCCAACGTGCCCGGCGCCCCCGCCGAGGTGGACTGGGATTCCACCCTGGGGTTCCGACGACGGGTGTGGGGGCTGGGCCTCGGCGTAGCGGAGGCGATGGACACCGCCCAGCGGAACATGGGACTCGACTACGCCGCCACCCGTGAACTGGTGGAACGCACGGCGCGCGCCGCCACGGAGTTCGGTCGGGAGCACGGGGTGCCCACCCGCGACCTCGTCGTCTCGGGGGTCAACACCGACCAGCTCCCGGACGCCCCGGTCAGTCTCGCCGGGGTGGTAAGCGCTTACCGGTCGCAGCTCGAACACGTGGAGTCCACCGGCTCCGGGGTCGTGCTCATGGCCAGCAGGCACCTGGCGGCGGCCGCCCGCGACGCCGCCGACTACGCGAAGGTCTACGCGGAGGTGCTCGGGGCCGCGCGGACCCCGGTGGTCCTGCACTGGCTGGGCGAGGCCTTCGACGCCCGCCTGTCCGGGTACTTCGGGTCACGGGACACGGCCGAGGCCATGGACACCGTGGTGGGCCTCATCGAGGACCACGCGGACATGATCGCCGGGATCAAGCTCTCCTTGCTCGACGCGGCGGCCGAGCGCTCCCTGCGCTCCCGGCTGCCGGACGGGGTGCGCATGTACACGGGCGACGACTACAACTACGTGGACCTGATCCTCGGTGACGGCGAACACCACTCCGACGCCCTGCTGGGCGCGTTCGCCGCCGTCACCCCGCAGGCGTCGGCGGCGCTGACCGCGCTGGAGTCCGGAGACACCGCCGCCTACCGGCGGGTGCTCGGACCCACCGAGGAACTGTCCCGGCAGGTCTTCGCGCCGCCCACCCAGTACTACAAGACGGGGGTGGCCTTCCTGGCCTGGCTCAACGGGCTCCAGCCGGGGTGGTCGATGGTGGGCGGGCTGCACTCGGCCCGGAGCCTGCCGCACCTGTCCCGGGTGATCGAACTGGCCGACGCGTGCGGTGCGCTCGCGGACCCCGCGCTCGCCGCGCGGAGGTGGCGGAACCTGCTGATGACACACGGTGTGACCGAGGAGAGGGAGGCGCGGACGTGAGTGCCGTTCGGACGGGCACGGAGCGGTTCTCGCTCAACCAGGCCACCATCAAGCGGGCCGACCTGGCGGCCACGATCGACCACGCCGTGGCCGCCGGGGTCGGGGCGGTGGGACTGTGGCGCGACCGGGTCGCGGAGACGGGCCTGGCCGAGGCCGCCGCCCGCCTGACCGACTCCGGGCTGCGCTTCTCCAGCCTGTGCCGGGGCGGGTTCGTCACGGATCCGGGCACCGCCGACGAACAGTGGAGGGAGAACCTCCGGGCGCTGGACGAGACCGCCGCGCTGGCCGAGGCCGGGGCCCCGGGGTCGGCCCCGGTGCTCGTGCTGGTCGTCGGCGGGCTGCCGCCAGGGGACCGCGACCTCGCGGCGGCCCGTGAGCGGGTCCGGGCGGCGCTGCACCGCCTCGAACCGGAGGCCCGGGCGCGTGGGGTGCGCCTGGGCGTCGAACCGATGCACCCCATGTTCTGCGCCGACCGCGCGGTGGTCTCCACCCTCGGGCAGGCCCTCGACCTGGTCGGCGACCTCGACCCGGAGACGGTCGGGGTGGTCGTGGACACCTACCACGTGTGGTGGGACCCGCAGGTGCTGCCGATGATCGCGCGCGCCGGTGCGGAGGGCCGGATCGTCTCCTACCAGGTGTGCGACTGGCTCACCCCGCTGCCCGAGGGCGCGCTCCTGGGGCGGGGGCTGCCGGGCGAGGGGCACGTCGACTTCGCGTCCCTGACCCGCGCGGTGGAGGCGACCGGGTACCGGGGGGACGTCGAGATCGAGGTGTTCCACCAGCGGGTGTGGGACGCGCCCTTCGCGGACGTGGTCCGGGACTGCGTCCGCGCCTTCGGTGAGGTCATCGCCCCCCACCTCGCCCAGCCCGCCTTGCGGACCTGACCCGTCCGGCGCCGACCTCCCGGGGGTCGGCGCCGGACCCCGCTGACCCCCGCGTCACCCTCCCCGGCGAGCACACTCCGTCACCCCCCGAAGGAGCAGCGACGATGCGAGGCGCCGATCCCGTGTCCCCCCACCCGAGACCAGCCGGACCACCCGTGCCGAGGACCGCGGCGGCGGCCACCGCCTGCGTGCTCCTCGCCTCCCTCATGTCGGCGGCACCCGTCACGGCGTCGGAGGGCCCCACCACCGGTCCGCCCGACGCGGCGGCCGACGGCTTCCGGCCCCTGGCGGTCTTCGACGACTACGCCAACGGCAGCCTGCGCGGCCAAGGCCCCTGGCACGTCAACACCCCCGGAGCCCCGGACGGCGCGGTGGTCTCCGAGGAGGCACCGGCCTCGCTCTCCGGCAAGGCGCTGAGCATCCTGCTGTCCGAACGCCCCGAGCCGGTCCGGTACCGGGGCAACGCCTACGCCGAACTCGGTGACCTGGCCCTGGAGGCGGACGCCACCGGCACCGTCTTCTGGGAGTTCGTCGCGGACGACCTCGCGGCCACCGGGCTCGACATCGGGCTGAGCGCCAACCCCACGCCGGGGCTGGGCGCCGACACCACGGGCCACCCCTTCGACCCGGACGACTTCGGCCCGCACGTCACCCTGGACGAACGCGGCCTCGTGGCACGGGACGGGGACGGGGAACAGGTCCTCGACACCGAGATCGCGGACGGTGAGCGCCACGCGGTGTGGCTGGTCGTGGACAACGCGGCCGACACCTACCGGGTGCACGTCGCGGACGCGGGCGGCGAACCCGCGCCGGCCCGGGGCCCGGACGGCGACACCGAGTTCGCCTTCCGCACCGCGGGGGAGGGCCCGCTTCTCACGTTCCTCCTGCTCAACGACGCCGACGAGCCGCCCTCGGGCGACACCCACCTCGACAACGTCCACCTGGCCCCCGAGACGGACTCCACGGCCAACCCCGCGCCGGAGTACGCCGAGGTGGTCGACTTCGACGACTACGACGCGGCGGCGCTCGACGGCCAGGACGGCTGGCGCGCCGACGCCGACGCGCGGGTCGTGCCCGACCCCACGCGGCCCTCGGAGGACCGCCGGGTCCTGGAGATGACCGGCGACGGCCTGGCCGCCGACCGGGCGGTGCCGGAGATCGCGGACGGGGCGACCGGAACGCTGTTCTTCCGCATGCACCGGGACGCCGACCTGGACACCTCCCTGGGCCTCACCGAGGTGGCGGCCCCGAGCGGCTTCGACGACATGCGGGCGCAGGCCAACAGCCAGAACTCCGACGTGCTCAACGTCCGGGACGGCGACACCTTCGCCGAGGCCGGATCCTGGCCGTCCGGCGCCTGGCAGTGCGTGTGGATGGTGGTGGACAACGGCGCCGACACCGTGCGCGCCTACAGCAGGGGCGGCCCGTACCGCACCACGACCCGGCTGCCCGTGGGGGAGGAGACGGAGTTCGCCCTCCGCGAGTCGGTCGAGGACGGACTGGACCGGTTCTTCGCCCTCAACGGGGCGGACAGCGCCGGACGCCTGCTCGTGGACGACGTGGCCGTGGACCCGCACAGCGCGAACCTGCGCGTGCCCAGCGGCGACGCGGGCGACTGCGAGGTCGTGGACGACGGCGAGGGGCCGGTGGAGACGCCGATCCCCGAGACCCCGCTGCCCTCCGGGGTCACCCTCCAGGTGGAGGAGCTCACCCGGCTGCCCGAGACCGACGGCGACGGCGGCGCGCGGATCAACTTCGTCTCCGAGGTCCCCGGGCCGGACGGCGGATCGGGGCGCCTGGCCGTCCCCGACCTCAACGGCCCGCTCTACCTGGTGGACGAGGAGACCGGCGCGGCCACCGAGTACCTGAACGCCTGGGACGAGTTCCCCGACTTCGTCATCCGGCCCTCACTCGGCACCGGGCTGGGCTTCGCCGCCTTCCACCCCGGGTTCGCGGAGAACGGCCGCCTCTACACCGTGCACACCGAGGCCGGAGCGGCGCTGGAGACCCGGACGCCCACGCACGCGCCGCCCGAGGACACCCGGGTGCACGGCGTCGTCACGGAGTGGACCGCCGACGACCCGGCCGCCGACGTCTTCTCCGGTGAACGCCGCGAGGTCCTGCGGATCGGGTACAGCCGGTTCCTGCACGGGATGCAGCAGATCGGCTTCGACCCGACCGCCGCGCCGGGCGACCCCGACCACGGGCTGCTCTACGTGGCCTCCGGGGACGGGGACGAGGTGCCCGACTTCAGCCCGAACCCGCTGGACCCCGGCCAGCCCCAGGGGAAGGTCCTGCGGATCGACCCCGAGGGGGACGACGGTCCCGGCGGCGCCTACGGCATCCCGGGCGACAACCCGTTCGCGGACGGCCCCGACGCCCTGGGCGAGGTCTACGGCCTGGGTATGCGCAACCCGCACCGGTTCACCTGGGACCCGGAGGACGGGCGGATGTTCGTCGGGATGATCGGTGAACAGTCCATCGACTCCGTCTACGAACTCAGGCCGGGAGACGACTTCGGGTGGAACGAGCGGGAGGGCGGGTTCCGCTTCGACCGGTCCGACCCGTCCAACGTCTACCCGCTGCCGGAGGACGACGCGGAGTACGGCTACACCTATCCCGTGGTGTCCCTGGGCCGGAACTCCGGGGTGTCGCTGGTCGGCGGGTTCGTCCCGAGGGGCGGCCCGTACCCGGCCCTGGAGGGCCGGTACCTCTTCGGTGACATCGTCAGCGGCGAGATCCGGTTCGCGGACACCGCCGACATGGCGCGGGGAGGCGACCGGGCGCCGTTCTACCGGGTGGGCCTGGTGGACGCGGCCGGTCAGCCCACCGACATGCGGGAACTGGCGGGCGACTCCCGGGTGGACCTGCGGTTCGGGCAGGACGCGGAGGGCGGCCTGTACCTGCTGTCCAAGGCCAACGGGAAGGTCTGGCGGATCACCGCCGCCACCGAGGAGTAGGCGGACCCCGCCGCTCCCCCCGGTACCGACCCCTCCGGCCCGACCTGCACTCGGGCCGGAGGGGTCCTCTTCCCTTCGGCGTGTGCCACGCGCCGCGTGGTGCGTCGCGCGTCGGCGGAGGTCAGTCGCTCGGGGTCCGGGGGAGCACCACCGTCCGGGGGCCCGGGTAGACCACCCGCTCCTCGCCGTCGGCGAAGCGGACGAGGTAGGGCGGACCGTCGTCCGCCCCGAGGACGTCGATGATCTCGGCCTCGTGCTCGCCCTTGGAACTGGTCACCCCGTGTGTGTGCAGCTGGTCTCCGACGGTGGCGCGCATCCGTACTCCCCACGGTTCGACGACCGGCCTCCCCCAGGCTGGTCACAGTCGGGTGGTACCCGCTCACAACCCCGGACGAACCAGGTCCACCTGGGGAAACACCGCCGCATTCGGGTGAACGGTGACACATGGGGGAGGGGGCCACCCGGGCGTGGGGACCGGCGGGCCCCTCGCATAATGAACGGGTGGACAAACTCTCCCCGATCATCGCGTTCGTCGTCTTCATGGGTGTGTTCGTGCTGTCACGGACCCCGATCCGGGACTTCCTGGAGTCCTGGGTCGCCCTGGAGGGGGTGATTCTCGGCCTGGCCTCCCTCGTGGCCTCGATGGGCGTCGCCGCCCTCGCCGCCGGGGCGGTGCTCTACGTGTCCCGGCTGATCACCGGGGAGTAGCTCGACCGCCGTACGCCCGCGCCCCCGTCTCCCCGCACGTCCCCGTGTGACCGTCAGGCCGGGGTCGGGAGGGGGCAGGAGGCGTTCGCGCGGAGCCGGGCCCGCAACGCGACGACCAGCAGGACGAGCCCGGCGACGGCGAGGAACGGCTGGATCGGCGCGAACCAGGCCATCGCGCCGCTGGTGCCCAGCGCCAGCAGGACGATCTTGTTGCAGACCGGGCAGCCGATCGCGAACCAGGCGAGCAGCCCGCCGCCGAGTCCCCGCCGCCCGCCCGGGCCCTCGGAGCCCTCCGGGACGGGTCGGGTGTACGTGGCCAGAAGCAGCCCGGACAGCACGGAGGTGGCCACCCAGACGGGGTGGGACCACCAGGTGGGTTCGATCTCACGGGCGAAGATCCCGTTCGGGATGAGCACCGCCGGCAGGCCGAGGACCAGCAGCGTCAGCGCCGTCCCTGCCGCGGCGGTCGCCCACTGGCGGGTTCCCCAGTCGCGCATGGTCCGTCCTTCCGGGAGAGTGGGCGCGGGGGTCGGCGCACGGCACGCCCCACGCGGTTTCTATGGAGCATAGAGTACTCTCTATCTGTCATAGAAAGCGGGGGGAGCGGCATGTCGAAGGACGCCAGGAAGCCACAGGACTCGGGCCGGAAGGGTGCGGGGACCAAGGGAGCGGCCACACGCAGGGGCACCGGGAAGGGCGGGATGTCGCCGCTGCTGATCGGCGGGGCCGTCACGGTCGCCCTGGTCGTCGCCGTGGTCATCGGACTGCGCATGGAGGGCGGCGGAGAGGAACAGGGGACCCCCGACGCGGCCTCGGCGGTCGACCACATCGACGCCGAACAACGCGAGTGGGGCCAGGCCCTGGCCCGCCGTAACGCCGACGACCCGATGGCCCTGGGCAGCGAGGACGCCCCCGTGGTCCTGGTCGCCTACTCGGACTTCGCCTGCCCCTACTGCGCCTCCTGGGCGCAGGAGACCCAGCCCGAACTGATCGAGCGGTACGTGGACTCCGGTGACCTGCGGATCGAGTGGCGGGAGTTCCCCTACCTGGGCGACCTGTCCACCGACCTCTCCCTCGGGGCTGCCGCCGCCGGGAAGCAGGAGGCGTTCTGGGAGTACCAGGAGGCGGTGTTCGCCAAGCAGGACGAGCTCAAGTCCGCCGACGACCCAAACGGGATCCTCGACGGGATCGTCGCGGACCTCGGGCTCGACGCCGGCCGGTTCCAGGAGGACATGGAATCCGAGCGGACCAGCATCGAGGTCGGCCACGACTTCATGGAGGGCCAGCAGATCGGGGTGAGCGCCACCCCCGCCTTCATCGTCAACGGTGACCCGATCATGGGCGCGCAGCCCCTGGACGTGTTCGTCCAGAGCGTCGACACCGCCCTCGCCGCGGCCGGGGAGTGACCGCCATGGACATCGGATTCGTCGCCGCCGTCCTCGGCGGACTGCTCGCCCTGCTCAGTCCGTGCAGCGCCCTGCTGCTGCCGTCGTTCTTCGCCTACGCCTTCCGCGACACCGGGCAGCTCCTGCTGCGCACGGGCGTCTTCTACGTGGGGCTCTGCCTGACCCTGGTGCCGCTCGGCGCCGGTTCGGCCATGGTGAGCGTCCTCTTCTACGGGCACCGCGACCTCCTCATCTCGGTGGCGGGCGGCCTGATCATCGCCTTCGGCGTCGCGCAGATCCTCGGGCTCGGCTTCACCTGGGGCGTCCTGGCGCGGGCGCAGAACCGCTTCGCCGGAGGCCGGGGCAACCTGTCCGTCCTGGGGCTGGGCGCCGTCTACGGGCTGGCCGGGTTCTGCTCGGGACCGATCCTCGGCGCGGTCCTCACCGTGGCGGCGACCGGGACCCCCGTCCGGGGCATGTTCCTGATGGCCGCCTACGCGCTGGGCATGGTCCTGCCGATGTTCTTCCTGGCGCTGCTCTGGGACCACTTCGACCTGGGCGGACGGCAGTGGCTGCGCGGCCGCACCGTCGAGCTGGGCCCGCTCCGCACCCACACGACGGCCCTGCTGTCCGGCGCCCTCTTCGTGGGGATCGGCGTGCTGTTCGTGGTCTTCGACGGCACCGCCTCGATGACCTCGCTCCCCGGCTTCGACCGGATGGCGGAGGCCGCCGACCGCGCCCAGGGCGAGTTCGCGCGGCTGGGGACCAGCACCGACCTCATCGCCCTGGTGGCGCTGGCCGTCGTGGTCGCCCTCGTGGCGGTCACCGCCGTCCGCTCCCGGCGCCGGAACCGCGACGAGGAGGAGACCACCGAGGGGGAGACCGCCGAGGACGGGACCGGGGAAGGGGAGATCACCGAGGCGGCGGGAGCCGAGGAAGCCGAGGAGCACGGCTCCCCGAACCCCGGACGGGCGACCGGGCGTGCGGAGTAGCGCGCGGGAGCACACGGGGCGGTCCGTCGCTCTGGCGGCCCTCCTCCTGGTGGTGGCCTGCGCTCCGCGACCGGACGGAACGCCCGGCGTGGAACCGCGCGACACCCCGGCCGTACCCCCGCCCGCCGTCACCGGCCCCCTCCCGCACCCCCTGGAGGGGGCGGCCCTGTGGACGGCGCCCTTCTCCTCCGAGCCCAGGGCGGCGGGCTCCTCCTTCGTGGGGGTGTCCCAGGACAGGGCCGGAGGTCCGCTCCACTTCCTCGGCGTGGACCGGGACGGGGTCACCCGCTGGGCCACCGAACGGGACCCCAGCTGCACCGGTTTCACGGTCACGCGCGCCGAGGAGGGCGGGGACGAGTTCGTCGTGCTGCTGGACCGCGAACCCGACCCCGAGGGCGGCGTCCTCGCCCACGTGACCACCGCCTCCGCCCACGACCCCGACACCGGGGAGCTCCGGTGGGGACCGACCGAGGTCCCAGGGACGCTGGTCGGACCGGGGCTGGTGTTCGCCGCCGTGTCGGGCAGCGTCATGACCGAGGAGACCGGCCCCAGGACGGCGCTGGCGGCGGCCACGGGAGAGGTCGTCGCCGACGAGGACGACGGGGACGCCGTCCTGCACGAACACCACGGCACGCTGCTGCTGCACCGGGACGGCGCGCTGCGGGCCGTCGGGCCCGACGGGGAGGGGCTGTGGACCCACGCCGACCTCGCGGTCCCCGACCGTCTGGGCGACCGGCCGGTCGCGGTCGGGTACGGACCCCGGCCCTCCAGCGACTCCGGTGCCGCCGTCGTCCTGGAGTGGACGGCCGACCCCGACGAGGCCGGAGCGGACGAGGACCGGGAGGCGCTGCTGTACACGGTGCACCACCTCCGGACCGGTGAACGCCTGCTGACCCTCGATCCCGGCACCCGCCCCCGCCTGCTCGGAGACGGCCGGGGCCGCACGGTGGTCCTCGGAGCCCCGGCCGGGGGAGGGGAGGCCCGGCTGTACGGCCTGGCCGCCACCGAGCCCGCTCCGGTCTGGGAGCTGCCCGCCCTCCCGGCCGAACGGCTCGCCGGTCTGGTCGGCGGCACCCTCTACACGGACGTCCCCGAGGGCGGGACCGGGCGCGTGGTCGACGCGGCCACCGGGGACGTCGCCGCCGGGCTCGGCGGGGAGACCGCGGACCGGATCCCGGTGGCCGCGCTCCCCGGCGGTCCCGCCATCATGCCGGTCCCCGAGGACGGGGGCAGTGTGCTCGCCGCGCTGCCCGTCCGCTGAACGGGGCCCGGGGTTGCCTATTCTTGGACGGAGAAGCGCATGACGAACGGTGGGCCATGAGAAACACGGTTCCGGGGCTCGGGTCACTGGAGTCCGCGGTGATGGCGGTCCTGTGGGCCGCCGACCGCCCCCTGAGCGTGCGCGAGGTGGTGGACGACCTGGCCGACCGCGAACCGGCCTACACCACCATCTCCACGGTCCTGGAGAACCTGCGCCGCAAGGACTGGGTCGACCGGGAACGCACCGGCCGCCTGTGGTTCTACCGCGCGCTGCGCGACCGGGCCTCGTACGCGGCCGACCGCATGCACGGGGCCCTCGACGACAGTGGGGACTCCCAGGTGGCCCTGCTGCGGTTCGTGGACCGGATGGATCCGCGCGACCTCGACCTCCTCCGCGACCTGCTCGCCGACATCCCCCGGCCGGAGGACGACCCGTGACCTGGTCCGTGGTGGCCCTGGCGGCGGTCCTGCTGTGGAGCACGGCGGGGCCCCGGGTCCTGCGCGCGTTCCAGGAGGGGCTCGGCGCCAGCGCCAGGGCCATGCTCGCGCTCTGGACACTCACCACGGTCGTGTGGCTGCTGGCCTCCGCCGTCCTCCTCGCCACCCTGGCCACACGGGTGATGGGCCCGGGGGTGAAGGCCTTCGTCGCCGCGTGCGTGGACCTCTACCAGGCCGTCCAGCAGAACGGTGCGGAGAGCGGGGTGGCGGTCGCCGGACTGCTCGGCGCCCTCGGCCTGGCCCGCCTCGCGTGGACGGCCGCGCGCCGCGGCCGGAGCCGACGCGCCTGGACCCGGGAACACGGCCGGGCCCTCGCGGCCGTCGGTGACCGCCGCGTCCTCCACCTGAACCGGGTCTGGCTGGTGGAGGATCCCGAACCCGCCGCCTACTGCCTGCCCGGACGCCGCTTCGGGATCGTGGTCACCCGGGGCGCGCTCGACCGGCTGACCGGACCCGAACTCCGCGCGGTCCTCGCCCACGAGCGGGCCCACCTGAACGGCCGCCACCACCTCCTGGTCACCTGGACCAGGCTGCTGGACACCGCCTTCCCCGGTGTCCCGCTGCTGCGCGCGGCCGCCCGGGAGGTCCCCGAACTCGTGGAGTGGGTGGCCGACGACCACGCCGCCCGTGAGGCGGGGCCGCACGCCCTCGCCCACGCCCTGGGGATCATGGCCGGGGGCCGGGGACCCGAACCGGCGCTGTCGGTGACCGGTGCCTGCCCGGTGCGCCGGGTGCGCCGACAGGTGCGCCCCGCCCGGGCGACCGCGGGACCGGGTACCTACCTCTTCGCCGCGCTGGTGGTGGTCCTGCCGCTGGTGCTCACGGTGCTGGCCACCGCGCTGAACGTCGCCGTCCCGCACTGCGACTGCGTGGGCTGAGCGCCGGGGGAGCGGCCCCGCGCGCGACCCGTCCCGACCAGACACGGCCATCGGCATCCGTGGCGCCGCCGGGGCCGTTGGGTCATGCTGGGGTCGTGCAGAGCGAGATCGAGGACGTGTACCGGGTGTTCGCGCGCTACCCCCGACCCGAGAGGGTCGAGGGGTGCCAGCACTGCGTCACCGAGGACGACCACCGTGACCTGCTCGGGGCTCCGCTGCGGGAGCTGGACGCCGAGCGGCTGCGCCGGTACTCCCACAAGGCCCTGAACACGTGGGGCGACGTGGACGACCTGCGCCACTTCCTGCCCCGGCTGCTGGAGCTCTCCCTCCGGGGCGACGCCGACCTCCACGGGCTCTTCGCCAAACTCGGTCAGGCCGGGTGGACCGACTGGCCCGAGGACGAACGCGCGTCGCTGCGGGCCTGCCTGTCCGTCTGGTGGGAGCTCGGTCTCACCGAGGAGGAGCGCGGGCACGCGCCGTGGACGACGCTCGCGGAGTCGGGGGAGGACCCCGGCCCGTACCTGGAGTCGTGGTGGGGCCGGAGCACCCCGAGGGCGCTGTGGACCCTGGTCGAGCTGGTGGGCGAGGTCGCGCACACCGCGCCCCGGGACCGCGACGAGCGCGTGGTCGCCTGGTTGGCGACCACCCGGGGATGGATGGAGGAGGCGTTCTTCGAGGTGTCGGAGACCGGCCGGGTGGAGCTCGCCGAGGCCCTCTCGGAGGCCCGCCAACTCCTGGACCTGGTCACCCTTGACGACGCGGTCGCCGGAACCGGCGGCCCGGACCCGGGCGGATCCGGAACCGACGGGTCGGCGGACCCGCGCTGAGCGGGTGGTCAGCGGACGGCCGTTGCGACGGCGCCCCTCCTGTCACGGGCACCGAGATGTCGCACCGGGGGGCGTGGGCAGGTGGCGCGGACCCGACGTCCGCGTGTCCGGGGGCCGGATGAAACACTGCGTCCATGCTCGGTATCACCGACCTGCCGACCTACCTGGCGGGACTCGTCCTCATCGTGCTCCTGCCGGGGCCGAACTCCCTCTACGTTCTCTCCGTCGCCGCGCGCGGGGGCACCCGCACGGGCTACAGGGCCGCCGCCGGGGTGTTCACCGGTGACACCCTGCTGATGCTGCTCGCGGCGGCCGGTGCGGCGACCCTGCTCCAGACCAACCCGCTGCTGTTCACGGTGGTGAAGTACGCGGGAGCCGCCTACCTGGTCTGGATGGCGATCGGGATGCTGCGCGCCGCCCACGCCATCTGGACCTCGCGGCACCAGCGCGCCGAGGAGCAGCGGGCGGCCGACGCGGCGAGGCCCACCACCGGTGAGCGCCCCTTCCACCGGGCGCTCGTGGTGTCCCTGTTCAACCCGAAGATGATCCTCTTCCTGATCTCCTTCTTCGTGCAGTTCGTCGATCCCGCCTACGCCTACCCGGCCCTGTCGTTCCTGGTGCTGGGGCTGCTGCTCCAGGCGTTCAGCCTGCTCTACCTGTCCGTGCTGATCTTCAGCGGTACGCGGCTGGCGGCGGCCTTCGGACGGCGGAGGCGACTCACGGCGGGCGCCACCTCGGCGGCGGGCGCGCTCTTCCTCGGCTTCGCGGTGAAGCTCTCCGTCAGCAGCGCCTGA
Organism: Nocardiopsis sp. iso_237; assembly: GCF_056173345.1. Taxonomy (NCBI): domain Bacteria; kingdom Bacillati; phylum Actinomycetota; class Actinomycetes; order Streptosporangiales; family Nocardiopsidaceae; genus Nocardiopsis; species Nocardiopsis sp. iso_237. The sequence goes on from NZ_CM149669.1 coordinate 628,933, forward strand.
CGGCGTCCGGGGGCAGCGGCGGTCGAGCGGCCCCGGAGAGGAACGAGTGGACGTCCTGCCCGGAGAGTTCGGCCAGGGAGAGCCCGGAGAGGGTCACCCAGAGGGTGAGATCGGTGAGCGGGGCGGCCCGGCCCTTGGGGAGCCGCCGGATCCGTCGTCCGGGTTCGTCCATGGGTTCAGCCTAGGATCCGGCGAACACGCCCAGGTCCCGGCCGGTTCAGGGGGTTCGGAAAACTTCTCCGGGCTCGCGGAATAGCCCCGGGGGTGGTGTCGTTACACGGTTCGGGTCGGTGCGGTTCAAGTGTCCCCCGGGCTCTAATCAAAGCCTTCAGGGAATACCGCACCCCAGTGGTGGTCAGGAGCCCTGTTGTGCCACCCGCCGTGAGGCGACCGCCGCACCGGCCCCTCGACGTTCCGAAGGCCCACCGGGTACTCTCCGGTGGGCCTTCGTCGTGTCCGCCACGCGGACCGACCGACACGACGGTGCCTTCTGTCGGGCCTGCCGACGATGGTCGTACGTCAGTGGCACGGTGGGGGCACCGGTGGACGGGCCCTCCACACCTCAGCGGCCCCCGCCGAACCGCCCGAGGAGGAAGCCATGTACGTGCCCGACGCGGTCTCACCGGCCGAGTGGAACGAGGCCCACCAGGAGCTGATCGCCAAGGAGAAGGAGCTGACCCGCGCGCAGTACCGGCTGGCGGCCGAGCGCAGGAGGCAGCCCGCGGTCCGGATGCCCGGGGAGTACGTGTTCACGGGTGAGAACGGGGAGTCCTCCCTCACGGACCTGTTCGAGGGGCGCCGACAGCTCATCGTCTACCACTTCATGCTCCCGCCCGGCTCCGACCACCAGTGCGAGGGCTGCTCCATGGTCGTGGACAACCTCGGTGACCCCGCGCACCTCAACGCCCGGGACACCACCCTCGCCCTGGTGTCCAGGGCCCCCTACCCGGAGATCGCGGCCGTGCGCGAGCGGATGGGGTGGACGGTGCCCTGGTACTCGTCCTTCGGAAGCCGCTTCAACGAGGACATGGGCGTCACCGTGGACGGCGGTGAGAACTTCGGGCTGAGCGTGTTCATCAGGGACGAGGCGTCCGTGTACCGGACCTACTTCACCCAGGGCCGGGGCGTGGAGAAGCTGGGCACCAACTGGAGCCTCCTCGACCTGACCCCGCTGGGCCGCCAGGAACTCTGGGAGGACAGCCCCGAGGGCGTCCCCCAGGGGGAGCCCTACGCCTGGTGGCGGCTGCACGGAGAGTACGGAGACTGATCCCGCGCCGACCCGGCGCCTCCGCGCCGGGTCGGCTCAGCGCGGAACGAGGCCGGTCATCAGGACCCGGATCACGGCCTGGAGCCCCTCCTCGACGTTCTCCACGGTCTCGTTGGCGCTGAACGAGGCGAACCCGTGCAGCGTGGAGGCCACGGTGAAGGCGATCGTCATGGGGTCGCCCTCCGCGATCTCCCCCGTGCGCTGACCCTCGGAGATGGTGTTCAGGACGATGGCGATCATGTCCCCGACGGCCGCGGAGAGCTGGTCGGAGATGTCGCTGTCGTGCTTGCGCGCGTACATCAGGTCGAGCAGGGCGGCGTTGGCCAGGGCGAAGCCGACGTAGGCGCGGGCCAGCCCCAGGAGGTAGGAGCCGGTGTCCGCCTCCGACTGGTCCTGCGCCTCCTTGGCGTGCTCCAGAGCGGCCTGGAGCCGCTGGAACCCGTCGAGCGCGAGGGCGTCGAGCAGCGCCTGCTTGTCCTTGAAGTGGCGGCCGGGCGCCGCGTGGCTGACACCGGCCTCGCGCGCGAGTTCGCGCAGGGAGAGGGCGCCGGGGCCGCGCTCGGCCAGGGTGCGTTCGGCGCTGCTCAGCAGGGTGGAGCGGAGGTCGCCGTGGTGGTAGGGGCGGTCAGCCATGCCCATCAGCATAGTCCAATGTTTGCAATGACAGCATTGTTGTCATTGACAACTTCCGATGGGCTGCCTACGTTGGCGGTATGAGCCGAACCAGCGTGAGCCTGCCCGACCTGACCGGAAGGACCGCCGTCGTCACCGGCGCCAACAGCGGCCTGGGCCTGGAGACCGCCAGGGTCCTGGCCGGACGCGGCGCCCGGGTGGTGTTGGCCGTCCGCGACACCGCCAAGGGGGAGGGCGCCGCCGCCGAGATCCCGGGCGAGACCGAGGTCCGCCGCCTGGACCTGGCCGACCTGGCCTCGGTCCGCGCGTTCGCCGCCGAATGGAAGGGCGACCTCGAACTCCTGATCAACAACGCGGGCCTCATGGCGGTCCCCGAGTCCCGCACGGCGGACGGGTTCGAGACCCAGTTCGGCGTGAACCACCTGGGCCACTTCGCCCTCACCAACCTCCTCCTGGAACACGTCACCGGGCGCGTGGTCACCGTCTCCTCCGGCCTGCACCGGCTGTCCGGGGGAATCGACTTCGACAACCCCAACCTGGAGGGCCGCTACACCCCCTACCGGGCCTACGGGCAGTCCAAGCTGGCCAACCTCCTGTTCACCCTGGAGCTCCAGCGCAGGCTCGACGAAGTCGGCTCACCGGTGCTGGCCACCGCCGCGCACCCCGGCTACGCCGCCACCAACCTCCAGAGCCGCAGCGAGAACCGCCTGCAGGACGGGCTCCTGCGGATCGGCAACCGGATCTTCGCCCAGAGCGCGTCCGGCGGGGCACTGCCCACGGTCTACGCGGCCACGCAGGACGTCCCCGGAGCGTTCTTCGCCGGGCCCACCGGGCTGTTCGTGAACGGCGCGCCCGGCCCGTCCGGCCGGAGCGGAGCCGCCCTGGACACCGAAGCGGCCCGGCGGCTGTGGGACCTGTCCGAGGAGATGACCGGGACCTCGTTCCCGCTGTGACGCGCACGGCCCCGAGCGTCGCGCCTCGGGGCCGTCCGACGTCACGGAACGAGGGTGAGTGCGTCCGTGTGCGCCTCCCGGACCGCCTCCTCGGTCACCGCCCAGGGAAGCGTCTCACCCCGGGCCCACAGCTCCAGCTGGTCGTCGTAGTTCGGGTGGAAGGCGTGCCCGGAGTTGCCGGTCAGGTGGACCCACGTGGAGGAGTCCCGGTCGGCGAGGTCCACGACCATGCGCATGGACGGAACCGTGGTGATGCCGTATCCCTCGGCCGTGTTCCAACCGGTGGCGTTGACCAGGTCGGAGCCGCCCGCGCTCTCCACGGGGCCCCGGTTGAACAGCCACTCCACGGGTCCGATCCCCGAGGTCCCGAACGAGTCGTGGGTGGCGGTCAGGGTGTGCAGGTCGCCCCAGCGCCAGTCGGCGGGGGTGTCGCCCAACAGCTCGGTGAGCTCCTCCACGGCGGCGTCCATCGCGGCGGCCAGCACCTCCTCGCGTCCGCTGACCTCGGCGCCCTCCCACCAGACCGAGTCGGGGTCCTCCAGGAGTTGGGACACCACGTGCATCCCGCGTGAGCGGCCGTCCATGCCGTGCGCCCCCAGTTCGTCGAAGAGCAGGGGGAGGAGCTGGCGCCAGGTCGCGTTGTAGAACGCGGCGGCGGCGGAGTCGGGTTCGTTGCGGTGGTCCCAGTCGACGAGGAGGTCCCGGGCCTCGGCCGTGGTTCCCTCCACCGGGGCGTCCAGCAGGTACGGGGTGATCTCCAGGGCGCTGGTGTGGAGCGAGTCCACGAGGATCCGCTCCATGTCCGCGACGCCCACGGGGCCCTCGGCCGTGGCCTCGTCCAGGAGGTCGTTGATCCGCTGGCCCCGGTAGCCGTAGTTCCAGTCCGAGGTCAGGAAGTGCTCGTAGTCCTCGTCCACGACCGCCTCGTTGGCGGTGACGATCACCCCGGATTCCGGGTTGTACACGCTGGGCAGCTCGTCGAAGGGCAGGAACTCGTCCTCCCAGTCGTAGTCGGAGTCCCAGCCGGGGGCGGGCCAGCGGCCGTCGCCCTTGCCCCGTACCGGCACCAGACCGGGGGCCTGGTAGCCGATGTTCCCCTCGTTGTCCGCGTAGACGAGGTTCTGTGAGGGCACGTCGAACTTGCTCGCGGCCTCGCGGAAGGTGTCCCAGTCACGGGCGCGGTTCAGTGAGAAGATCGCGTCGGCGGTGGTGCCCGGCTGGAGCGCGGTCCAGCGCAGGGACACCTGGTAGGGGGAATCGTCGCCCTCACGGGGGTTCGCGCCGATCTCCCGCAGGTCGGAGCCGGCCGCGGTGGTGGACAGGATCGGGCCGCGGTGCGTGGACCGGACGGTCAGCTGGAGGTCCTCCCCGCCGGAGACGGCGATGGTCTCCTCGATGACCTCCAGGGGGCGCTTCTCCCCGTCCACGACGTACTCGTCGCCCTCGACCCGCTCCAGGTAGAGGTCCATGACGTCCGGGTTGAGGTTGGTGAAGCCCCAGGCGATGGACTCGTTCTGGCCGATGACCACGCCGGGCAGGCCCGAGAAGCTGAACCCGCTGGTGTCGAAGGGGCACTCCTCGGTGAGCTCCGTGCAGTGCAGCCCCATCTGGTACCAGGTGGACGGCATCGAGGCACCCAGGTGGGGATCGTTGGTGAGCAGCGGGGATCCGGTCTCCGTGTGCTCACCGGACACGACCCAGGAGTTGGATCCGAGGTCGGGGTCGTCGGAGGGGCCGAGGAGGTCGGGGACGGCGTCGTGCACGTCGGAGAGTCCGCCCAGCGCCGCCAGAGCCTCCTCGGGCAGGTCGGGGGCGCGGCCCAGGTCGGCCTCGGAGCCGGTCCCCTCGTGCTCGTCGGTGTCCGTGATGGGGGCGTGCTTCTCCGTCGGATACGGCGGGTAGAGCTCCTCGATCAGCTCCTCGTCGAGGCCGTCGGCGAGGAGCAGGGCGCGCCGGGTCTCGTCCTGGAGGTTGCCGCCCAGGTCCCAGGCCATGGCCTTCAGCCACGCGAGGCTGTCGGTGGGGGTCCAGGGCTCCACGGTGTGGTCGTCCGCGGTGATCCCGAGGAGGCCGTACTCCAGGCTGGCCGAGAGGCCCTGGTTGTCGTCGATCCAGGCGTTCACCCCGGCCGCGTAGGCGTCCAGGTAGCGCCGGGTGTCCTCCTCCAGGAGGTCGTACTCCTGCTCGGCGACGCGCCGCCATCCCATGGTGCGCAGGTAGACGTCGGTCTCCACCTGGCCGGGGCCGAAGAGCTCGGCGGTGCGGCCCGCCGTGACGTGCCTGCGGAAGTCCATCTCCCAGAACCGGTCCTGGGCGTGGGTGAACCCCTGGGCCACGAACAGGTCCTCGGCGTCGTCGGCGTACACGTGCGCCACGCCGTGTTCGTCGCGCAGCACGGTCACCGGGGCGCCGAGTTCGGACAGCGTCAGCTCGCCGGAGGTGGTCGGGAAGGAGCTCCGTACCGCCCAGACGGCCAGGAGTGAGGCGATCAGTGCGAGAGACGCGACCGTGGCGACAAAGCCCAGAAAGACACGAAGAAGGACACGCTTCCGCATTACACCCATGTCGGAACCCTAGGGCGTTTCCGCTCGTGTGCTCTAGGGCTCGATCGCAGTCTATTTAATTGTTACCAAGTGGTAGAAAACTCTGTTCCCCCTGGCGGGGCGCATCGAAGTCGAGCGTATGCGGACGGGTCCCGGTTCCGTGCCGCGGAGGCCGTCAGCGCGGGGCGCGGATCGGTTGCGACATTCGGCGGATTTCATGACCGAACGGACCAATACCCCGGCCCTTCGGCGACGAATGGACCCTGAGGGGCGGTTCGTCCAACCGGCGACAGCCCCCGACCGACCATCGAAGGGAACCCCCGCCATGACGTCAGTTCGTCGACGCGTCTCCGCGCTCCTGCTCTCCGTCCTCGCCTCCTCCGCGGTCCTCGGCCTCGCCGTCCCGCCCGCTCAGGCGGCCGCGGCCCCCGCCGTCGGGGCCCCGTCGTCCTCGGGCGGACTGCTCGGCGGTCTGGGTCTGTTCGGGGACGGCGGACTGGTCACCGTCTTCATCGGCAACTACCAGATCAACAACTAGCGACTCCTTTCAAAGTGGCCGGAGTGGTGCACTCCGGCCCCTTTGCCCTGTCCGGAATATGGCTTTTAGTAAGTATCTGATTGCTATGTGTGACGTGCATCACGCAATCCTTCCGAACTTTCACCACGAATCACCAGTGATCACAGACAAGCTATTGAAAGCGGTCATCCCGGCCCCGTCCGGGATGGCCGATCCGCTGGCGTGCCCCGCTCCCCGCCCGAGGCATCCCGGACACAGGCATTCAATTCCCCGCAACCGCGGCCCGTCGCTGCAAGAGCAGAGGCGCCGACGCGATTGGAAGGTCTTCGATGACGAACACCGGCCGAGCCCGCCGACTGCCGCTCACGGCTGCCCAGACCGGGCTCTGGTACGCGCAGCAGATGGACCCGGGGAACCCCGTGTACGCCATCGCGGAGTACCTGGAGCTGGACGGTCCGCTGGACGTCTCGATCCTCAGCGCCGCCCTCCGCCAGGCGGTGCTGGAGACCGAGTCGCTCCACCTGCGCTTCGGTGAGGAGGACGGGGTGCCCTGGCAGGAGGTCCGCAGGCCCGAGGACTGGTGGCCCACCGTCGTGGACCTCACCGACGAGACCGACCCCGCCGAGGCCGCCCGCCGGTGGATGCGCGACGACCTCGACCGGGCGCAGGACGTCCGGGGCGAGACGCTGTTCTCCGAGGTGGTCTTCCGGCTCGGCGCGGAACGCCACTTCGTCTACCAGCGCGTCCACCACCTGCTCCTGGACGGCTACGGGGCCATGCTGGTCCTGGGCCGGGTCACCGAGATCCACGACGCCCTGGCCGCCGGGACCGAGCCGGGCCCCAGCCCCTTCGGTTCGCTGAGCCGACTCCTGGAGGAGGAGGCCGACTACCGGGAGGGCGGCACCGAGGAGACGGACCGGCGCTTCTGGGCGGAGCGGATGGCCGACGCCCCCGACGCGGTGGGACTGGCCGGTGCGCCCGTGCGGATGCCCACCGGCCTGCACAGGGTCACCGACCGCCTGCCCCGCGAGATCGCCGCCGGGCTCCAGGCCGCCGCCCGCGAACAGCGCACCAGCCTGCCCACCGCGGTCCTCACGGCCACCGCCGTCTACCTCCACCGCTTCACCGGCGCCCGGGACGTCGTCCTGGGCCTGCCGGTCACCACACGCCGCACGTCGCACTCACGGACGGTCCCGGCGGCGGTCTCCAACATCGTTCCGCTGCGGGTCCGGGTCCGCCCCGACCAGCCGGTGTCGGAACTCCTGCGGCAGGTGGCCCTGGACACCCGGCGGGCGCTGCGGCACCAGCGGTACCGGAGCGAGGACCTGCGTCGCGGCGCGAACGTCGGCCGCCGCCTCACCGGTCCGTCGGTGAACATCATCCCGGCCCTGGGACGGCTGGTCTTCGCCGGACTCCCGGCCACCACGCACAACCTCTCGGTCGGCCCCGTCGAGGACCTGTCCGTCATCTTCCACGGGCTCGGCGCCACGGAGGACGTCCGCGTCGACTTCGACGGCAGCCCCGACCTGTACACGCGCGACGGGCTCGTCGACCACCAGCGCCGCCTGTTCGCCGTCATGCGGGCCACGGCGGAGGACCCCTCCGCCCCGGTGGGGTCCCTGGAGGTCCGCTCCGCCGAGGAGGCGCGGACGCGGCCGAGCGCGAGCGACGGCCCGGCGCGGGCACTGCCCGACCTGACGGTCGCGGACGAGTTCGCGATCACCGCGTCCCGGTTCCCCGCGAGCACCGCGGTCGTCGCACCGGACGGCAGCCTCACCTTCGCCCGACTGGACGCCCTCTCCGACCGCTGGGCGGACCACCTCCGCGCGCTCGGCGCCGCCCCCGGACGCGTGGTGGGGGTCCGGCTGGGGCGCCACACCGACCTCGCCGTCGCGCAGCTGGCCGTGCTCAAGGCCGGCGCGGTCTGCCTGCCCCTGGATCCCGGCTACCCGCCGGGCCGACTGGCCGCGATGGTGCGGGACGCCCGTCCCGAACTCGTGCTCGCCCACGGCGACACGGTGTCCCGAGCCGCGGACGGAGCGCCCGAGGACGCCCCCGCGACCGTCCTGATGGACGACCCGGCCACCAGGGCCGCCGTCGAAGGGGGTCCGCGCCCGCCCGCGTCGGCCCGGCCCCGGCCCGCCACCGGCGCCGACCTCGCCTACGTCATCTACACCTCCGGTTCCACGGGTGCCCCCAAGGGGGTCGCCGTGGAGCACCGGTCGCTGCTCAACCTCCTGCACTCGCACCGCGAACTCGTCTTCACCCCCGCCCGCGAGCGCCACGGGCGGGCGCTGCGCGTGGCCCACACCGCGGGGCTCTCGTTCGACGCCGCCTGGGACCCCTTCCTGTGGATGGTCGACGGCCACGAGCTCCACCTGGTCGGGGACGAGGTCCGCCGCGACCCCCAGCGGCTCGTCGCCCACCTGCGCGAACACGGGCTCGAAGCCATCGAGACCACACCCTCCTTCGCCCGCGCGCTGCTGGCCGAGGGGTTGGCGGAGCCCGGCGGCCCCACCGTCGTCGCCCTGGGCGGCGAGGCCGTGGACGCCGACCTGTGGAACACGCTCGCGTCGCTGGAGCACGTCAGCGCGCACAACCTGTACGGCCCCACCGAGACCACGGTCGACAGCCTGACCGCGCCCGTCACACCGGAGAGCCACCCCCACATCGGCGGGGCGGTCGCCAACTCCCGCGCCTACGTCCTGGACTCCGGGCTCCGGCCCGTCCCCCCGGGCGCCACCGGTGAGCTGTACGTCTCGGGCGCGTCCGTCGCGCGCGGCTACCTCGGCCGTCCCGTGCTCACCGCCGAACGGTTCGTGGCCGACCCCTACGCCGCCGACGGCAGCCGCATGTACCGCACCGGCGACCTGGTCTCGCCGGGGCCCGACCGCACGCTGCGGTTCCTCGGCCGCGCCGACGACCAGGTCAAGGTGCGCGGGGTGCGCGTCGAACCGGCCGAGGTCGAGGCCGTCGTCCGGGAGAGCCCCGGCGTCCGACGGGCCGCCGTGATCCCCGTCGGTGAGGGCGCCGACACCCGCCTGGTGGCCTACGTGGTCGTCGACGACCCCGCCGACGCGGACGGGGTCCGCGCCCACGCCTCGGACCGGCTACCCGCGTTCATGGTGCCCGCCGCGACCGTCCGGGTCCCCGAGCTGCCGCTGACCCCCAGCGGCAAACTCGACCGCGGGGCCCTGCCCCTGCCGTCCGGCGGCTCCGACTCCTTCCGGGCGCCGCGCGACGAGCGCGAGCGCAGGCTCTGCGCGCTCTTCGCCGAGGCGGTCGGGGTCGAACGGGTCGGTGTGGACGACGACTTCTTCGCCCTGGGCGGCCACTCCCTGCTGGCCAGCCGCCTGATCGGGCGGATCCGCGCCGAGTTCGGCGCGGCCCCCGCCATCCGCGAACTCTTCGAGAACCCGACCGTGGCCGGGCTGGTCGGGGTGCTCCCGGACGGGGCCGGGACCGCTCCGCGGCTGGAGGCGCGGGAGCGCCCCGAGGTGCTGCCGCTGTCGCACGCCCAGCGCGGGCTCTGGTTCCTCAACCGGTACGCGCCCGACTCCGGCGCCTACAACATCCCGGCCGCGCTCCGGCTGCGCGGTGAGCTGGACACCGAGGCCCTGCGCGCCGCGCTGGACGACCTAGTGGAGCGGCACGAAACCCTGCGCACCGTGTTCCCGCTGCACGGTGAGGAGCCGCGCCAGCACGTGTTGGCGCCCGGGGAGAGCCCCCTCGACTTCGCCGCCGTGTCGTGCCCCGAACACGACCTGGAGCGGGTGATCGCGGCCGAGGCGGGCCGCGGCGTGGACACCTCCGTGGAGACCCCGCTACGGGTGCGGCTCCTGAGGGTCGGTGAGCGCGACCACGTCCTGCTGCTGGTGCTGCACCACATCGCCGGTGACGGATGGTCGCTGGGACCGCTCGCCCACGACCTGTCCGACGCCTACTCCGCCCGGTCCCAGGGACGGGCCCCCGACTGGGAACCCCTCCCGGTCCAGTACGCCGACCACACGCTCTGGCGGAACGAGGTGCTCGGCGGGGACGACGACCCCGGGAGCGAGCTCTCCCGTCAGCTCGCCTACTGGCGCGAGGCCCTGCGCGGGGCCCCGGAGGAGACCGTCCTGCCCGTGGACCGCGCCCGCCCCGAACGGTCCAGCGGACGCGGCGGCTCGGTTCCGCTGCGCCTGTCACCCGAACTCCACGAACGCCTCAACGAGCTCGGGGACAGGCACGGCGCGAGCCTGTTCATGGTGCTCAACGCGGGGCTCACCGCACTGCTCTCACGCCTGGGCGCGGGCACCGACCTGACGGTCGGCACACCCACGGCGGGCCGCACGGAGGCGGAACTCGACGACCTCGTCGGCTTCTTCGTGAACACGGTCGTCATCCGCACGCGGACGTCCGGAAATCCGACCTTCGACGACCTGGTCATCCGATCCAGGCAGGCCTGCCTCTCCGGATTCGCCCACCAGGACGCCCCCTTCGACCGCGTGGTCGAGGAGCTGCGCCCGACCCGCCTCGGCTCGCGGCCACCGCTCTTCCAGGTGATGCTCGCCCTCCAGAACATCCCGGCCGCGCGGCCGTCCCTGGGCGACCTCGACACCACGGTGCTGGAGGACACCGGCGCCCGGCAGGCCAAGTTCGACCTCACCTTCAACCTGACGGAACACCTCGGCTCCGGCGGTGCCGCGGACGGACTCCTCGGTGACCTGGAGTACGACGCCGACCTCTTCGACGAGGGCACCGCCCGCTCCGTGGCCGACCGGTTCACGCACCTCCTCTCGGTTCTGGCCGAGGCTCCGGGCACCGCGGTCGAGGAGGCGGAGCTCCTGCTCCCCGGGGAACGGGCGGAGCTGGACGCGGGTGCGGCGGGACCGTCCCGTTCCGGCGCCGCGGACTCGATCCTGGAGGCCTTCGAGGCCCAGGTCCTGTGCACGCCCGACCGGATCGCCGTGGTCGCGGGCGACCACTCCCTGACCTTCGCCGAGCTGGACGCCCGCGCCGAGAGCCTGGCCCGCGTCCTGGCCGACCGGGGCGCCGGGCCCGGTTCGACCGTCGCCACGGTGCTGCCGCGCTCGGTCGACCTGGCCGTCGCGCTCCTGGGCGTGCTCCGCAGCGGAGCCGCCCTCATGCCCGTCGACACGTCCTACCCCCGCGAGCGGATCGACCACATGTTCGCGGACGCCCGGCCCGGGCACGTGCTCACCACGACGGGCCACCGGACGCGCCTCCCCGCCGACAGCGCGGTGCTGTACGTCGACGCGCTGCCGCTGGACACACCGATGCTCCGGGTCCCGGACCGACCCGGTCCCCGCGACGCGGCCTACGTCGTCTACACCTCCGGGTCCACCGGGCGCCCCAAGGGCGTCGTCGTCGAGCACCGCTCGCTGGCCAACCTGCTCCACTCGCACCGGGAGCGCGTGTTCGGACCGGCGGTCGCCGCCGCGGGACGACCCCTGCGGGTCGCGCACACGGCCGGGGTCTCCTTCGACGCCTCGTGGGACCCGTTCCTGTGGATGGTGGACGGCCACGAACTCCACATCGTCCAGGACCCCGTGAGGGGGGACGCCGAACGGCTCGTGGCCCTCCTGCGCGAACGGGAGGTCGACGCCGTCGAGACGACGCCCTCCTACGCCCGGCAGCTCGTGGCGCTGGGGCTCTTCGACGGCGGCACCGGGCCGCGCGTGCTCGCCCTGGGCGGCGAGGCCGTCGACGCCCGGCTCTGGGCCGAGCTGGGCGACGTCCCCGGCCTGACCGCGCACAACCTGTACGGACCGACCGAGTGCACCGTCGACAGCGTCACGGCCCGCTCGGACGAGGAGGCCGAACCGGTGATCGGCGGACCGATCGCCAACACCGGTGCGCGGGTCCTGGACGGCAGGCTCCGCCCGGTCCCCGCGGGGGTCGTCGGAGAGCTCTACCTCAGCGGGGCCGGGGTCGCCCGCGGCTACCTCGGCCGCCCGGGGCTGACCGCCGAGCGCTTCCTCGCGGACCCGTTCGCCGCCGACGGGAGCCGGATGTACCGCACCGGCGATCTGGTGACCCGTCGGCCCGACGGCGCCCTGCGCTACGTCGGCCGCGTCGACGGACAGGTCAAGGTGCGCGGCCACCGGATCGAACTCGGTGAGGTCGAGGCGGTCGTGGCCGAACACCCCGACGTCGCCCAGGCGGCCGTGGTGCTCACCCGGACCCGGGACGGGGACGCGCGCCTGTCCGCCTTCGTCACCGCGCGTCCGGGCGGGCGCCCCGACACCCGGGGGATCCGCGACCACGCGGCGCGCAGACTCCCCGCCGCCATGCTCCCCGGGGTGGTCATGGTGCTGCCCGAACTCCCGCTGACACCCAACGGCAAGCTGGACCGTGCGGCGCTGCCCGAGCCCGAGGCCGTCACCGGCGGCGGACGCGGCCCGCGCACCCGCGACGAGACGGTGCTGTGCGAGCTGTTCGCGAAGGTCCTGGACGTGCCCGAGGTGGGCATCGACGACGACTTCTTCGCCCTCGGCGGGCACTCGCTCCTCGCGGTGCGCCTGGTGGCCCGCATCCGCCACACGGTCGGCGCCGAGGTCGCCGTGCGCACGCTCTTCGAGGCCCCGACCGTGGCCGGTCTCGCCGCCGCGCTCGGCACCGGGCGCCAGTCCAGGCCGCCGCTGCGCCCGATGCCCCGGCCCGCGCGGATCCCGCTGTCCTTCGCCCAACGCAGGCTCTGGTTCCTCAACCGGCTGGACACCTCGGCGGCCCTCTACAACCTGCCGATGGCGGTGCGGATCACCGGCGAGCTGGACACCGAGGCGCTGCGCGGGGCCCTGTACGACGTCTCCGCACGCCACGAGAGCCTGCGCACGGTCTTCCCCGACACCGACGGAGAACCCCTCCAGCAGGTGCTGCCCCCCGAGGCGGTCGCCCCGGGCGGCGAGTGCGTCGAGGTCGCCTCCGAGGAGGAGCTGCGGCGTGCCCTGGTCCGCGAGGCGGGCCGGGGCTTCGACCTGGCCGTCGAGACGCCCCTGCGCGGCCACCTGTTCAAGGTGGGCCGGGAGCACGTCCTGCTGCTGGTCCTGCACCACATCGCCGGTGACGGGTGGTCGACCGCGCCACTGGCCCGCGACCTCTCCATGGCCTACACCGCCCGTGTGCACGGCACCGCGGCCCTCGCCCGCGACCTGCCGGTGCAGTACGCGGACTACACGCTCTGGCAGCGCGAGGTCCTGGGCGACGACGGCGACCCCGAGAGCGCGATCCGGCACAGCCTCGACGCCTGGGAGCGCCGCCTGTCCGGGGCCCCCGACGAGGTGCGGCTGCCCTCCGACAGGCCCCGTCCCGCCACCGCCTCCCAGCCCTCCGCCAGCACGGGGGTGGAGATCGGCGCGGACCTGCACGAACGCCTGCTGCGGCTGGCCCGGTCCACGTCCACGAGCCTGTTCATGGTCCTCCAGGCCGGTCTCGCCGCCCTGCACACCCGCCTGGGCGCGGGCGACGACATCGTCATCGGAAGCCCGGTCGCGGGGCGTACCGACCCCGCCCTGGACGAACTGGTCGGGTTCTTCGTCAACACCCTCCCGCTGCGCACCGACACCTCCGGCAACCCGACCTTCACGGACCTGCTGGCGCGGGTGCGCGACGCCGACCTGGACGCCTTCGACGACCAGGAGGTGCCCTTCGAGCAGATCGTGGAGCGGCTCAACCCCTCCCGGGCGCTCGGGCGGCACCCCCTGTTCCAGACGGCCCTGACCCTCCAGAACAACGAGACGCCCACCATGGAGCTCTCCGGCCTGGACGTGCGCCCCGAACCGGGGGCCCCGGCGCTGGGTGCCAAGTTCGACCTCTCCTTCGACCTGGCCGAACAGGCCGGACCGCTCGGCGGCGCCGCCGGTGTCAGGGGAACGCTGGAGTACAACAGCGCGATGTTCGACCCCGGCACGGCCCGGCGGCTCGTGGAGCGCTACGTCCGGCTGCTCGACGCGGCCACCCGGACCCCGGAGGCCCGGCTCGGCCGCCTGGAGATCCTCTCCGGCGAGGAACGGGAGGGACTCCTCGCGGACGGCCACGGCCTGCGCAGGGAGCTCCCGGTCGAGACCGTCGTGGAGCTGTTCGAGGGCCAGGCCCGGCGCACCCCCGACGCGACCGCCCTGGTCTGCGGGGAGGAACGGCTCAGCTTCGCCGACCTCGAACGCCGCGCCAACTGCCTGGCCCGTTCGCTGGTCAAGCTCGGGAACGGTCCGGGGGACGTGGTCGCCGTCCTGCTCCAGCGTTCGGTGGAGACGGTGGTGAGCCTCCTGGGCGTGCTCAAGAGCGGCGCCGCGTACCTGCCCCTGGACCCCGACCACCCCGACGAGCGGTTGGCCACCATGCTGGAGGACGCCGCACCCGGACTGGTGCTCACCGACTCCTCGCTCGCCCACCGGGTCCCCGACGCCCCGCTGGTGCGGGACGTGGACGCCATCACCGACAAGCACGGCGACTGCCACTGCGGCACCGCGGGCGCGCTGACCGACCGGGAACGGGTCCGCCCGCTCACCGCCTCGGACATCGTCTACGTCATCTACACCTCGGGCTCCACCGGCAGGCCCAAGGGCGTCGAGGTCGAGCACGGGTCGCTGGTCAACCTCTTCCTGAGCCACCAGGAGGAGCTGTTCACCCCGGTCAGCGAGGAACTGGGCCGCAGGCTCCGCGTCGCGCACACCGCCGGGGTGGCCTTCGACGCCTCCTGGGACCCGATCCTCTGGCTGGTCGACGGGCACGAACTGCACGTGGTCGAGGACTCCGTGCGCCGGGACCCCTCCGGGCTCTCCGACTACCTGACGCGCAATCGCGTGGACTCCGTCGAGACCACCCCCAGCTACGCCCGCAGGCTCATCGCCGAGGGCGTGCTCGACCACTCGGACGCGCTCTCGGTGGTGGCTCTGGGCGGCGAGGCGGTCGACGCCGACCTCTGGGACGACCTGACCCGTCGCCCGGGCGTGCGCGCCTACAACTTCTACGGCCCCACCGAGACCACGGTGGACGCCGTCATCGCGGGCATCGGCGGGGAGGCCGGACCGACCATCGGGCGACCGGTGGGCAACATCCGGGTGTACGTGCTCGACGGCGGACTCCAGCCCGCGCCCGTGGGCGCGCTCGGTGAGCTCTACATCGCCGGGGCCGGGCTGGCGCGCGGGTACCGCAGCCGCCCCGGCATGACGGGGGAGCGGTTCGTGGCCGACCCCTTCGCCGCCGCCGGCGGACGCATGTACCGGACCGGCGACCTGGTGCGGTGGCGTGCCGACGGCACGCTGGAGTTCGTCGGCCGCGCCGACGACCAGGTCAAGCTCCGGGGCTTCCGGATCGAACCCGGGGAGATCAGGGCGACGCTGGTGGACCACCCCGGCGTGGCCGAGGCCGCCGTCCTGGTCCGCCGCACGGCCGCGGGGGACGCGCGGCTCGTGGCCTACCCGGTGCCGCTCGTACACCCCGGTCCCAGCGACGCCGAGCTGCGCCGACACCTGTCCGCCCGGCTTCCCGAGTACATGGTCCCGGCGGTGTTCGTCCGCCTGGAGTCCCTGCCCCTGACCGTGAACGGCAAGGTCGACAACGCGGCCCTGCCGGACCCCGCGGAGCACGCGCCGCAGGTGACCGGTGTTCCCGGGACCCGGCGCGAGATCCGGATGTGTGAGCTGTTCGCGGAGGTCCTGGACCTGCCGAAGGTCGGCGTGCACGACGGGTTCTTCGAGATGGGCGGGCACTCGCTGCTCGCCGCGCGTCTCGTGCGGCGGGCCAGCGCCGCCCTCGGCCAGGAGGTCACGGTGCCGATGCTCTTCCAGAACCCCACCGTCGCCGGGCTCATCCAGGCGGCGGACGGGGAGACCACCGGGACCGGACTCGGGCGGATCCTGCCGATCCGGCCCACCGGCGAGGGCGCCCCGCTGTTCTGCGTGCACCCCGCCGGAGGACTCGCCTGGCCCTACGCGGGGCTGGCCCGGCACATCGGCGCGGAGCACCCCGTGTACGGACTCCAGGCCCCCGGACTCAGCCCCGGCGACCGGACCGAGCACGCCACCGACCTGCGGTCGCTCACCGAGGACTACGCCGCGCGCATCCGCGAGATCCAGCCGGAGGGGCCCTACCACCTGCTCGGCTGGTCCTTCGGCGGCAACATCGCGCACGCGCTCGCCGGACACCTCCGGGAGACCGGCGACGAGGTGGCCACCCTCGCCCTGCTGGACTCGCACCCGTTCGGCCAGTCCGCCGAAGCGGGCTTCGAGGACGACACCCAGGTCCTCGACGCGCTGCTCCGGGCCGTCGGTTACGCCGAGGACGCCGACGGCCTGGGCGAGTCCCCGACGACCGAGGACGCCATCGCGGTGTTCCGGCGCCACGGCGACCCCCTCGGAGAGCTCTCCAAGGAAGCGGTCGAGGCCATGCTCCTCGGCTTCGACCGGCAGGTGACCCTGCTGCGCCACGGGAAGCCGCCCGTCTTCGACGGAGACCTCCTCTTCTTCACCGCGACGCTGGACGGCGTTCCCGGTGTCGACCTCGCGCGGACCTGGCGGCCCTACGTCGGGGGTCGGATCGACGACCACGACGTGACCTGCACCCACGCGCTCATGACCACACCCGAGGCGCTGTCCGTGATCGGCCCGGTCCTCGCCGACCGGATGGCCCGACCACTGGCGCACCGCCGCTGAACCCCCACGCACCACCGACAACCGCGGCCCGTGACAACGCGCCGCTCGGAACACAGAAGGGCACCCCATGCAGAACCCGTTCGACGACACCGACGCCTCCTTCCTGGTCCTGGTCAACGCCGAGGACCAGCACTCCCTGTGGCCCGCCTTCGTCCCGGTCCCGGCCGGCTGGGTCGTGCGCCACGGCCCCGCCGAGCGCCAGGAGTGCCTGACCTACATCGACACCAACTGGACCGACATGCGTCCCCACCGGGTGCGCCAGCTCGACGCCGCCTGAGAGAACCAGGGCCCGGCCGCGCGGCCGGGCCCCCAACCCACGAAGGGAGTGACGTGGACGGGGACGACCATGTCATCGACGTCGAGGGACTGACCAAGTCCTTCGGGGGACACCGCGCGCTGCGGGGCATCGACCTGGCCGTGCCGCGCGGGCACGTGCTCGGGCTGCTCGGCCCCAACGGAGCGGGCAAGACCACCACCGTCCGCGTGCTGACCACCCTGCTCCGGCCGGACGGCGGACGGGTCCGGGTCGCCGGTCACGACGTGGTGGCCGACCCGGGTGCGGTCCGCCGCAGCATCGGGCTCTCCGGCCAGTACGCGGCCGTGGACGAGAAGCTCACCGGCTTCGAGAACCTGCGCATGGTGGGACGCCTGTACGGGATGAACCGCGCGCAGGCGGCCGCGCGCGCCCGGGAACTGCTGCGGCGCTTCCGGCTCCGGGACGTCGCGGACCAGCGTTCGGGCGCCTACTCGGGCGGCATGCGCCGCCGCCTCGACCTGGCCGGGGCCCTGGTGGCCCGGCCCGAGGTGGTCGTGCTCGACGAACCCACGACCGGCCTGGACCCGCGCGGGCGGATGGACACCTGGGAGATCGTCTCCACCCTCGTGGAGGACGGGACCACGGTCCTGCTGACCACGCAGTACCTGGAGGAGGCCGACCAGCTCTCGGACACGATCGTGGTCATCGACCAGGGAACGGTGATCGCCCGGGGCAGCGCGGACGCCCTCAAGGAGCACATGGGCGGGGCGCGGATGGACTTCGTCCTCGCCGACGCCGCCGACCTGGAGTCGGCCGCGGGGATCGTCGCGGACCACGGCAACGGCCGCCCGGAGACGGACCCGGGCACCCGGCGGCTCTCCGTGGGCACCTCCGAGGGACAGACGGCGCTGACCGAGGCGCTGGCCGCGCTGCGCCGTGGCGGCGTCCCCGTCGTGGAGGTGGCGTTGCGCCGCCCCACCCTGGACGAGGTGTTCCTCGAACTCACCGGGCGGGACGAACCCGCCTCCCTGGTGGGAGGTCCCCGGTGAACGCACTGATGAGATCGGTGAGCGACAGCGGGGTCGTCGCCCACCGGAACCTGCTCCACGTGGTGCGCACCCCGGGATCCATGGTCGCGGGGGTCATCCAGCCGGTGATGTTCGTCCTGCTGCTCGCCTTCGTCTTCGGCGGCAGCCTGGGCGGCGCGCAGTACCGCGAGTTCCTGATCGGCGGCATCTTCGCGCAGACCCTGCTGTTCAACTCGTCCTTCACGGCGGTCGGGCTGGCCAACGACCTCCAGCAGGGCATCGTCGACCGCTACCGGTCACTGCCGATGTCCCGGATCGCCGTCATCCTGGGCCGGACCCTGTCGGACCTGGCGACGAGCTCCCTGTCGCTACTGGTCACGGCCGCGTGCGGGCTGGCGATCGGATGGCGGGTCACCACGGGCGCGGGCGAGGTGGTCCTGGGCGTGGCCCTCCTGCTCTTCTTCGCCTTCGCGACCTCGTGGATCGGTGTGTTCATCGCGCTGACCGCCCGCAGCGTCGAGGTGGCCCAGAGCCTGGGCCTGGTCTGGCTGTTCCCGGTCGCCTTCGTGTCGGGCGCCTTCGTCTCCGTCGAGGGCATGCCCGCGCCGCTGCGGGTCGTCGCGGAGTGGAACCCGGTCACCGCCGTCGCCTCGGCGGCCAGGGAGCTGTTCGGCAACGCCCCGCCGCCGGGCCTGGCGCAGCCGACCGGCTGGCCCGCGGAGAACGCGGTGCTGTACGCGGCGCTGTCGTCGGCCGTGGTCATCGCGGTCTTCGCCCCGCTGGCCCTGCGCCGCTACGTCCTCATCAGCGCCCGCTGACCCCGGGGCGCCGTCCCGTCCGGGCGGTGGTCGCAGGGCCACCGCCCGCTCCGCCGGAGGCCCTTCCGGGCTCAGCCGAGGACCTCCACGAGGCGTTCGGTGACGAGGGGGACGCTGTAGTAGTCCAGGCGGAACGCCTCGGCTCCCACGGTGTGGGCGCGGTCCTCCTCGTAGGCGGGCAGGTTGCCCAGGGTCGGGGCGGCCTCGGGGTAGTCCTCGACCTCCTCGCCCTGGAGGTTGACGAACAGCAGCGTGCTGTCCCCGAAGTCGGAGGCGCGTTCGGGGGAGAGCTGGACGATGTCGGACCGCTCGGGGCCGCCCTGGGCGCCGGAGGCGGTGAGGTCGTCGGGAAGTTCGTGCAGGGTCAGGCCGAGTTCCTCGACCAGCCGTCCCTGCGCCGACTCGGCGGTGAAGACGTTGAACCCCTCCGGGGTGCCGGTGAGCACGGTGACGTCGTGCTCGGAGGTGAGCGCGGCGGCGGAGTCCTCGATGAGCTCCGCGTACTCCGCGTGGATCTCCTCCGCCCGGTCCCTGCGATCGAAGGCCTCCGCGTACTGGTCGGTGAGCTCGGTCCAGGGGGTGTCCGACTCCCCGTAGACCACGGTGGGGGCGATCTCGGACAGCAGGTCGTAGGTGGCCTCGTCCACCTGGTCCGCGCCGAACCCGTTGCCGACGATCAGGTCCGGCTGGGCGGAGCCGACCGCCTCGATGGAGACCTCGGGCCCGGGCAGGGGTTCCACCTCCCGGTCGACGGCGGTCTCCGCCCACTGGCTGAAGAACCCGTTGTCGTCGGTGAGCGGGCCGGGGGAGGTCGTGGAGGAGGCCACGACCGGGACGTCCAGACTGAGCAGTGCGGCCGTGCTGGTCACGCTGACCGAGACCACCCTGAGTGGTTCGGCGGGGATCTCGGTCTCCCCGTAGACGTGGGACACGGTCCGGGTTGACTCGGTGTCGTCGTTCTCGGGGGCGGTGTCGGCGCCGCCGCAGCCGGTGACGAGGACGAGGGTGACCACTGCTGCGCTGGTCACGGAGGTGAGGGCGGGACGATAGGGTCTCATGGGAGCAATAGTTAGGCAAGGCTATCCTTATGTCAATGTCACGCGGAGTCAGCACCGACCACACGACCGTGCCGCCGAGACCGGCGCGGGCCACACGGCCCCCGCGCGGCACGTCGCCCCTCATCGACGAGGTGGCGGAGGGTTCGCTCGACCCCGACACCTTCTGGGCGAGGGTCGGGGAGGGCGGCACCCCCGTGGTGGGGGAGCTGGACGACACCGGCCACCGCACCGCCACGTTCCTCTGGCGCGGAGGCGACGAACTGGCGGACGTCATCCTCGTGGCGGACCGGATCGCCGCCGCCGACTCCTACGAGCGGAACCGGATGGAGCGCGTGCCCGGCACGGACGTCTGGCACCTCACCTACCGGATGCCGTCCGACTGGCGCGCGTCCTACACGGTCGCCCCGATCCCGGCTGACGGCGGTGCCGCGCCGGGCACGCTCTCCCCGCCGACCCGGCTGCGCCGCGAACGCGCCCTCGCGATGGCCGCGCCCGAGGACCGCCCGTCCGTCGCCCGGTGGTTCGACGCCCTCGCCCACGGCCGTCCCGACCCCCTGGCCCGGGAACGACTCGACGCCGACACCTCCGTGGTCTCCCTTCCCGAGGCCCCCGCCGAACTCTGGCGACCGGTGCGTCCCGGTACGCCCACTGGCCGTGTCACCGCGCACACCCTGCGCTCCCGGCACCTGGACAACTCCCGGACCGTGCACGTCCACGAACCCGCGCAGGCCCCACCCGAGGGGACACCGTGGCCGGTCGTGGTGCTCCTCGACGGCCGGACCTGGCACGACATGCCCTTGGCCCCGCTGCTCGACGGCCTCCTGGAGGACGGCACGCTCCCTCCGGCGCTGACCGTCATGATCGACTCCCTGGACCCGGCCACGCGCACCCGGGAACTGGCCTGCCACGACCCCTTCGTCGCCTTCCTGGAGGAGGAGGTCCTGCCCTGGCTGGCCGGTCGGTACGCGATCACCAAGGACCCGAGGCGCACCCTCATCGCCGGTCAGAGCCTGGGCGGGCTCACCGCGCTCCACGCGTCCCTGCGCTCACCGGGCCGGTTCGGGCGCGTGCTCTCTCAGTCCGGTTCCTACTGGTGGCCCAACGTCCCGGGAACGGGGGAGTCCGAGCGCATGGTGCGCCTGGTGTCCGAGGCCGGGGTCCTGCCGGACCGCGCGCACCTCAGCGCGGGCCTGCGCGAGTGGTCGCTGATCGGGGCCAACGGGCGCGTGCACCGGGCCCTGCTGCGTCGGGGCGCGGAACTGGGCCGCGACGACGGGTTCGCGACCCTGGTCGAGTACAACGGCGGCCACGACCGGGCCTGCTGGCGGGCCGGACTGCCCGACGCGCTCGTGGCCCTCACCGACGACTGGCCCCGCTAGACGGCGTCGCGGAGCGAGGCGACCAGGTCCGCGGCGGGCAGCTCCCGGGCCCGACGGAACCCGGTCCCCGCCCACAGGGCCATGCCCCCGGTGTCGCCGGCCCGCGCGGCGGCGGCACGCAGCGGCTTCGTCATGTGGTGGACCTCGGGGTAGGCCGCGGGCGCGTCCGGGTGCTCGGCCATGAACCGGTTGGTGAGTCCGCGCGCCGGACGACCGGTGAACGCGCGGGTCAGTGAGGTCCCGGTGAAGGACGGGTCAGCCAGCGCGGCCTTGTGCGCGGGCTGGGCGCCGCTCTCCGGGCACCGGAGGAAGGCCGTGCCCAACTGGACGGCGGTGGCCCCGGCGGCCAGGGCGGCGGCGACGTCCTCCTCGGCCATGATTCCCCCGGCGGCGACCACCGGCACGTCGACGGCGCGCACCACGTCGGGCAGCAGGGAGAGCAGGGGCCTGTCGTCGCCCCGGGCGGGGTCGAAGGTGGCGCGGTGCCCGCCCGCCTCCAGACCCTGGACGCACACCCCGTCGGCACCCCGGGCCACGGCGGTCCGGGCCTCCTCGACGGTGGTGGCGGTGACGACCGTGGCCGAACCCGCGTCGCGCAGCCGCTCCAGGACCGGGGCGGAGGGGCAGCCGAAGGTGAAGCTCACGACGGTGACGGGGGAGCTCGCCAAGAGGTCGATCTTGGCGTCCCAGGCGTCGTCGTCGTACGTGGACGGGCCGACCTCGGACCCGTGCCGGTCGGCCTCCCCCGCGAGGTCCCCCCGGTAGTCGTCGAGCACGGACGCGGGCGTCGGTGAGCCCGAGGGGACGAACACGTTCACGCCGAACACGTCGGTCCCCAGCCCGCGTACCCCGGTGATCCGTTCGGCCAGCGCCTCCGCGGACAGGTACCCGGCGGCCAGGGACCCCAGGCCGCCCGCGCCGTCCACGGCGTGGACCAGGGCGGGGGTGGACGTGCCTCCGGCCATGGGGGCCTGGAGGACGCGGCGCGCACCGAGGAGTTCGTGCAGATCCATGTTTCCCGCCTTCCGGGGGTCCGGTGCGGGACGCACCCGCGTGACCTGCGCGCAGGCTAACAGGCGCGCCGGATCAGTCCCGGTCCGCGTCCTCGTTGCGCCGCACGGCCCAGGTGAAGTCCGCCGACCCCGGCAGGAGCCGGGTGAGGACCAGCGCGGCGGCGGCCAGTGCGAAGGCGAACACGGCCAGGACGGACACGGCGGTGGCGATGCCCCACAGGTCCCACAGCCACCCGAACGAACTGGTCGTGAGCGCGCTGCCGAGCAGGGTCACCACCGTCACCGCCGAGAACATCGTGTTCCGGTTGGCGTCGGTGAACATCAGCTGGCACCAGGCCCCGGAGAGCACCCCACCCAGCCCGATGAGGAACTCCGCCGCCACCAGGCCCGCCACCAGCGGAACCGCTCCGTGGGCGGCCAGGACCAGTGGGAGGCCGATCCCCATCGACAGCAGCGCGCCCCACACGTGCGGACGGTCCGGGTGCACCCAGCGGGCGCAGGCCGCCCCGGCGGCCAGGGACAGGCTCATGACCAGGAGCACCAGGCCGTTGAGGCGCACGTCGTCGCCGTACTCGGCCAGCAGCATGGGCTGCCAGGACACCACGAGCAGCATGGTCGCGACCATCAGGGACAGGGCCAGCACCACCGGGGGGAGGAACCGGCGGGAGGCCACCAGGACCACCGACTCCAGGACGATGGCTCCCACCCGCCGGTCCCGCCGCCCAGAGGTCGGCGGGAAGCACACGGGGGCCAGCACGCCCAACAGGAGGACGAGGGCGCCGCCCACGGCGATCATCGTGCCCGCCGACAACCACGTGCCCCCGACCATCACGGAGGCCGCACCCAGCACGGAACCCAGGCGCGTGGACACCGAGGCGACCCGCACGATCCTCGTGATGCGGGCGTTCCTGTCGTGGGAGCCGATCCGGTTGATCAGGATCGCCTCCAGGGTGCCGGACTTCAGGGACATGCCGATGTTGCCCAGGCACACGCCCACCACGGTCAACACGAGTCCGTCCGCCAGACCGAGGGCCACCAACCCCGACCCCCACACCAGGAGGCCGAGGGTCAGCAGACGGCGGTGCCCGTACCGGTCGCCCAGGGCGCCGCTGGGCGCCTCCATGACCAAACCGATGAGGTGGCCCCCGGCCAGGATGAGCCCCACGGCCCAGGGGTCGGCCCCGCGCGCGAGGATCACGGTGACGAAGACCGCGCCGTAGGCGAAGTCGGCCGAGGTACTGACCAGGGTGAAGGCGCTGAGCCGCGCCAGGAGCGGAAACCGGCTCCCCTTCGGAAGCGGTGCCTCCTCGTCCGCTGGGGACGGATCGGAAGTGCTGGGGGACATGGGCGGCCCGCTTCCGTCGGGACCCGTGCACCGGGCCGGTGGGGTTTCGCCGACGCTAACAGCGCCCCGCCCCGCCACTCCACGCGTTTTCCCGGGCTCCCGAAGTGGTTCCCGGCGCTTCCGTCACCGTGAGGCCCGCGCGTCCGCCCTGGTCACCCGTTCGCCGTGATCGGCATCCTCGTGCGGAAGGGTGTGGAACAGCGGGACCAGGACCGTGTCCACGATCTCCACCACGAGATCGTCGGGGATGGGTTCCAACCGGAAGAGGAAGTGGTTGCGCAGCAACGCCTGACCCACGTCCAGGCGGGCGCCGACCACCGCTTCGGCGGGGATCTCCCCCCGGGCCACGGCTCTGCGTGCCACCTCCTCCATCATCTTCCGCCCCATGCCCTGCGAGCGTGAGCGGATCTCCGCGGCGTGCTCCGGATACGGCAGGGCCTCACCGAGCAGGCCGCGCAGCGCGGCTCCGGCCGGACCGGAGAGGGTCCGTGCGTTCTGCCGCAGCAGAACCAGGAGGTCACCTCGGAGCCCGCCGGTGTCGGGGATGTCGGACGGGTGCGGCAACAGGTGGTACACCGCGTCCATCACCAGGGTGGACCGCGAGGTCCAGCGCCGGTAGAGCGAGGCCTTGCTCGCCCTGGCCCGTTCGGCGACCCCCTCCATGGTCAGTGCCGCGTACCCCTGTTCCGCCAGCTCCTCGATGGTGGCTTCGAGGATGGCGTTGACCAGGGCCTCCCCTCTTCGGCGGGGGCGTTTGCGGTGGTCGGTGCTCTCGGCGGACATGTTCGCATCCTACGAAGGTCTGGTGACCCGGCCGCTGCCGCCGTCCACGGTCACCGGCTCGCCGTCGGTGAGGACGGTCGTCCCGGTTCCGGTGCCCATCACCGCGGGAATCCCGTACTCCCGGGCCACGATCGCCGCGTGGGAGGCGATCGCCCCCGAGTCGACGACCACCGCGGCGGCCCGCTGGAACAACGGTGTCCACGCCGGGTTGGTGTAGGGACAGACCAGCACGTCACCCTCCCGGAGCCGGGGGAAGTCCTCGGCACCCCGGACGATCCGGACCGGCCCGCTCACCCTCCCCGAACTGGCCGGAGCACCCGTGACCAGGGCGTCGCCGGTGCCGCCGCGCGGGAAGGCCTCGGCCGGGTCGATCATCGCGACCCCGGCCAGTTCGGCCCGCTTGGCGGCCCGGGCCCGCACGAGGGAGCGCAGGCGGTCAGCCTGTGCGGTGGGGATCGCCTCGACGTCCCGGACCTCCAGCACCTCCTCCATGCGCAGGTGGAAGACATCGGAGGGTTCGGCGAGCACGTCCGCTCGGTGGAGCCGGTCCCCGATCTCCAGCAGGGCCCGGCGCAGGGCTGGCAGTGACGCGGTGAAGTAGAAGTGGGTGTCCTCGCGCAGTGCCACGCCGTCCTGGGCCTCCCGCAGCCACCGTTCGACCCTGGCCCGGGCGCGGTGTCCACGGAGCAGGGGGTGCCCGAGCATCCGGCGCCGCGCCTCAGAGGACCGGGAGACGGTACCCGCCCCGGGCTGACCTTCCCGCGCCAGCAGGGAACGCACCAGTCCCAGGACCACCTCGGGGGACTCGGCCAGGGTCGGCGGGCTCACCAGCAGCGGGGAGGTGGTCTCCCGGCGCCCGTACTCGCGCAGGTAGGCGTCGAGCTCGGTGCGGAAGGTGGCGTACGCGGTCTCGGCACCCTCCTCGCGCAGCGCGCCCAGGATCTCGGCGGGCTGCCGTTCGGTGAACAGCCGGTACAGCTCCGGGACGGCGCGGGCCCGGTCCGCGAGTGTCCGCAGGGCCTCGTTGGAGTCCTCGGTGCGGGTACGGGCGCCGCCCATCAGGTCCGGAAGCAGGGAGCGGTGCCCGAGGACGGCCGCGGCCAGCGCCATCCGAGCCAGGGCCAGCCCGCTGCCGGGGAGGTAGTCGATCCTCAGGTCACGGCAGGGCCCCATCAGGGCCAGGGCCTGGTCGGGCACCCGCACCAGGTCGGGCCAGGTCAGGGCGGTCGGATCCTGGGCGTCCAGGGCGTCGGCCTCCTCCAGGAAGCCCGCCAGCCTCGGGTCCGCCGTCCAGTCGGAGGAGCGGAAGCGCCGCGCCTTGCGGACCAGCTTCCAGGGGGTGAGCACCATGAGTGGTGTCGGACGCGGGGAGGGCGGCACGAGCTGGACCACCACCCCCTCCTCCTCCCGGAGATAGTCGGTGAAGGCCCCCGCCAGCCCGTAGTACTCGGTGATCTCGCGCATCATCGCGGCGGGTCCGCGCCCCAGCCAGGTGCTCACGTCCATGGGGTAGGGGCGGGTGGGCAGGTATTCGGTGAGGATGGACGCCTGGAGTCGTTGCCGCCGGTTGAGCGGGGTGGGGGGCGGCGGCAGAGCCGTCATCGGGCGGGACTGCACGATCCGGAACCTCTGGTCGGACAGGGCCCACTCGATGTCCTGCGGCCGACCGAAGTGCGCGGCGATCGTCCGGGCGTGCGCGGCCAGGATCGTCAGCTGGTCCCCGGAGAGCAGCGCCCGCCGCGAACCCGGGCTGTCCGCCCTGTCCGCGGCGCCCGCGCCGGTCTCGGCGGGCCGTCCGGATCGGACCGGCGCTCCCCGGTCGGTACCCCCGCCCCGGCCCGGTGCCTCCTCGTGGTGGACCCCGCCGCCGGCCACCGACCGGATCACCACCTCGTCGCGCCCGGGTGTCCACTCCACGACCCGGCCGCGCTGGTCCAGCAGGTAGTGGTCCGGGGTGACCAGGCCCGACACCACCGACTCACCGAGCCCGGAGGCAGCGTCCACCACGAACCGGTCGCGCGCCCCGCTCACCGGGTCGGCGGTGAACATCACCCCGGCCACCTCGGAGTCCACCATCTCCTGGACCACGACGGCGATGCGGACCTCGGCCTGGTCCACCGCCCTCTCCCTGCGGTAGGCCACCGCCCGGTCGGTCCACAGCGAGGCCCAGCAGCGACGGACCGCAGCGACCACCGCGTCCGCGCCGACCACGTTGAGGTAGGTGTCCTGCTGCCCGGCGAAGGCCGCGCCGGGCAGGTCCTCGGCGGTGGCACTGGAACGCACCGCGACCGCGACGTCCGGCCCCAGCCGCTCGTATGCCCGGGCGATGCTCCGCCGCAGCTCGTCGGGGACGGGCGCGCTCGTCACGGCGGCTCGAAGCTCCTCCGGCCACGGTCCTCCCAGGGGATGGCCCTCCGGAGCGAGGGAGCCCTCCGGGTCAGAAGGCGGCGTGGCCCGTGGGCCCTCGGCTCCGGGGCGGTCGTCGGGGTCCGCCTTCGGGGAGGGGAGCGTCATGGACGCGGGTGCGCTCGCGGTCGATACCGGACCGTCGCCGGAGCGGGCCGGTGGTGCGGAGCCCTCCGGGGCGGCCCGCTCCATCGAGCGGACGAGGTCGCCCAGCCCCACGGACTCCGCGACCGCCGCGTAGGCCTCGGTGGTCACCACGAATCCGTCGGGCACGGGTAGCCCGGCGCGGCGCAGCTCGCCCAGGTTGGCCGCCTTGCCGCCGACCAGGGGCAGATCGTCGGCGCCGAAGGCGTCCAGCGGGGCGACCGCAGGCGTGCCGGTGGGGTCGGGGTTCACGGTGCCTCCCGGTCGGGTGCGGGGTCGGGCCCTCTCCGCCAGCCGCAGTGCCGCCGTCGACTGTCGGAGCGGGTGGGCCGGTGGGGTCCCGTCGGTCGTGCTCGGCCTCGGGGTGCCGGCTTCCTCCGGCAGGGCCCCTCTTGGTTCCTGGCTTCCAGGTGCCATCGGTCCGCCCCCTCACGAGCTAGAGAACGATGCGTTTCCTAAACTGTAGTTCGAGATGATAGGAAACGCAACGTTTCCTTTCGGCCTCCGGGTTCTTCGCTGGGGGAGCGAAGAACCCCCTGCGCTCTCGGCCCCTGCCGGTCCTGCCGCTGCCTCCTCCCCGCCACGGGCACCCCGGCTTCCGTCGCGGGCCCATGGTCCGCCCCAGGGTTCTCCTCGAAGCCCAGCGCCTCGCTCCGACGGCACCACCCCGTCGGGCTGCGAGCCCTGACCCGTGTCGTCCACTGACCCGTGTCGTCCACTGACCCGTGCCGTCCACTGACCCGTGCCGTCCATTGCCCCGTGCCGTCCCGACCGTGGGCCCCGGCCGGTACTCCACGTGCTTTCCCCTCGGCCCCGCCACGCGGCGGGGGCCGCGCCCCCCGATACGCTCGGCGCGACACCTGACCTTGGGAGGAACCACATGACAGCGACCGCGGTCGTCACCGGAGCCAGCAGCGGGATCGGTGCCGCCACCGCGCGCGGGCTCGCCGCCGAGGGCTACGACGTGGTCCTGGTGGCCCGCCGCGCCGACCGGATCGAGGCGCTGGCCGAGGAGATCACCGGAAACGGCCACTCGGCGCGCGCCCAGGTCCTCGACGTCACGGACCGTCCGGCGGTCGACGCCTTCGCGGAGGCCCTGGGCCCCTGCGACGTGCTGGTCAACAACGCGGGCGGGGCGATCGGCACCGAGACCATCGCCACCGGCGACCCCGCCGACTGGCGGCGCATGTACGAGGTCAACGTCCTGGGCGTGCTCAACATGACCCAGGCCCTCCTCCCCGCGCTCATCGCGAGCGGGGACGGCACCGTCCTGGTCGTCTCCTCGGTGGCCGGGCACGGGGTCTACGAGGGCGGCGGCGGTTACGTGGCGGCCAAGCACGGGGCCCACACGCTGGCCGCCACGCTTCGCCTGGAGCTGTGCGGGGAACCGGTCCGGGTGCTGGAGGTGGCCCCCGGGATGGTCAGGACCGAGGAGTTCTCCCTCAACCGCCTGCGCGGGGACGCCGAGGGGGCCGAGGCCGTGTACGCCGGGGTGCCGGACCCGTTGAGCGCCGAGGACGTGGCGGACACGATCGTGTGGGCGATCACCCGGCCGCCGCACGTCAACGTCGACCTGCTCGTGGTCCGTCCGCGCGCCCAGGCGGCCGCGCACAAGGTCCACCGGGTCAGGGAGTAGGCGACGGCCGGGGGCGTCGCGGAAGGCTTTCCCGGGGGCCGGAGCGCGTGATAGGTGTGATCTGGCTTACACGGCGGAAGGGGTGAAACGGCACCTCTCCCGGACGTGGGGCCCTCTGTCGCGCGCACGGCTAGGAGCCTGGACTTGAGTGTGAACGCCCTTCCCAGCTACGCCTCCGGTACCTCGACCACCCCGTTGCTCGGTGACACCATCGGTGGTGACCTGGCCCGGAGCGTCGCCGCGCACCCCGACCGGGACGCCCTGGTCGACCGCGCCTCCGGGCTCCGGCTCACCTACGCGGAGTTCGGCGCCGAGGTCGAGCGGGTCGCGTCGGGACTCCTCGGCCTCGGCGTGGCCAAGGGCGACCGGGTCGGCGTCTGGTCGCCCAACCGGTCCGAGTGGGTCCTCGTGCAGTACGCGACCGCCCGCGTCGGCGCCGTCCTGGTGAACATCAACCCCGCCTACCGCACCCACGAGCTGGAGTACGTGCTCAACCAGGCGGGCGTCTCCGTACTGGTCGCCGCGCCGTCCTTCAAGACCTCCGACTACGCGGCGATGATCGAGCGGGTGCGCGGCGAGTGCCCCGAGCTGCGCGAGGTGGTGCTCTTCGACGGTCCCGCCTGGGAGGCCCTGCTCGCGGCCGGTGACGAGGGCGACCCCGCGAGGCTGGCCGCGGTCGAGGCCACGCTCTCCCCGGACGACCCGGTCAACATCCAGTACACCTCCGGCACGACCGGGTTCCCCAAGGGCGCGACCCTCTCCCACCACAACATCCTCAACAACGGCTACTCCGTCGGTGAGCTGCTGGGGTATGCCGAGTTTGACCGTATTTGTCTGCCGGTGCCCTTTTATCATTGCTTCGGCATGGTGATGGGAAACCTGGCCGCCACCAGCCACGGCGCCTGCATGGTCATCCCCGGTCCCGGGTTCGACCCCGCCGCCGCGCTCGACGCCGTCCAGGCCGAGCGCTGCACCTCGCTGTACGGGGTGCCCGCCATGTTCATCGCGGAGCTCGCCCTCCCCGACTTCGACTCCTACGACCTCTCCACGCTGCGGACCGGGATCATGGCCGGGTCACCGTGTCCGGTGGAGGTGATGCGCCAGGTCATCGACCGGATGGGCATGGCCGAGGTGTCGATCTGCTACGGGATGACGGAGACCTCTCCGGTGAGCACCCAGACCCGCGTCGACGACTCGGTGGAGCGCCGGGTGTCCACCGTGGGAAGAGTGGGGCCGCACCTGGAGGTGAAGGTCGTCGATCCCGACACCGGGGTCACGGTCCCGCGCGGCACCCCCGGCGAACTCTGTACCCGGGGCTACTCCGTGATGCTCGGTTACTGGGACCAGCCCGACCGGACCGCCGAGGTGGTGGACGCGGCCCGCTGGATGCACACCGGTGACCTCGCCGTCATGGACCTCGACGGCTACGTCAGCATCACCGGCCGGATCAAGGACATGGTGATCCGAGGCGGCGAGAACGTCTACCCGCGCGAGGTCGAGGAGTTGCTGTACACCCACCCGGACCTGCTGGACGCGCAGGTCATCGGGGTCCCCGACCAGAAGTACGGCGAGGAGCTCATGGTGTGGGTGCGCATGCGCGACGGCGCCCGGCCCCTCACCGCCGAAGCCCTGCGCGCCTTCTGCGAGGGGCGGATCGCGCACTACAAGGTGCCGCGCTACGTCCACGTGGTGGACGAGTTCCCCATGACGGTCACCGGCAAGGTCCGCAAGGTGGAGATGCGCGAGGAAGCCGTCCGTCTGCTCGACGCGGGGCTGATCTGAGGGGCGGGCGGGGACGGCCGCCCGCCCCGGTTCGGGCTACTTCGGGTCGAGTTCCTTGCCCAGCATCTCCACCAGCCCGTCCAGAGCCGCGTCCGAGCCCTCGTCCTCGCAGGTCAGCGTGACGGTCTCGCCGTGCGAGGCCCCCATCGCCATCACCGCGAGCACGCTGCGGGCGTCCACCGGTTTGTGGTCCGCGCGGGAGACGGTCACGGGCAGGCCGGTCTCGTTGACCGCCTGGACGAAGAGGGTCGCGGGCCGGGCGTGCAGGCCGAGGAGGGAGCCGATGACAACGGTGCGCTCGGGCATGTCAGTCCTTGGGGGTGTCGGGAGGGGCCGGGTGGTCCGGCCCCGTTCACGGCGGTCTGTGGCTGTGGAACGGGCGGTCACGACGCGTCGATCCGCCAGGCGGGGTCGGGCTCGGTGGCCGGGCTGACCCCGTCGGTGGCGACGTCGTCGAGGTGGGGGACGGTCGTTCCCGGGAGTGCGACGGCCGCGGTCCCCCAGGCCACGGCCTGACGGAGGCGCTCGTGGGGTGAGCCCTCTCCGGCGAGGAAGCCCGCGAGCGCGCTGTCTCCCGCGCCCACGGTACTCAGGGTGCGTACCCGCGGTCCGCGCGCCCAACGCGCGTCCCGCTCGGTGACGAGTAGGGCGCCGTGGCCGCCGAGGGTGACCAGGGCCGACTCGTTGCCCCAGGCGAGGACCTCGCGGGCCGCCTCGGTGACGTCTCCGAGGGTGGCCAGCTCCCGGCCGACCAGCGCCGCGAGTTCCTCCTGGTTGGGCTTGAGCAGGGAGATCGACCCGGCCTTGGCGGCGGCCGCCAGCGGCGCTCCGGACGTGTCCAGGGCCAGGGGCACGCCGTGGGCGGCGGCCAGGCCGGCGACGCGCACGTACAGGTCCTCGGGGACCCCGGCGGGCAGGCTCCCGCTGGCCACGACCCAGGAGGGGGCGCGGGTCAGCTCGTCCTCCAGGGCGCCGAGCAGGGCCTCGATCTCCTCGGGGGACATCGTGGGGCCGGCGGCGTTGAGCTTGGTGGTGGTGCCGTCGGTCTCGGTGACGGTGACGTTCGCGCGGGTCTCCCCGGCGATGGGCACGGTGACGCGGGGCAGGTCGTCGAGGAGGGTGACGAGTTCGGCCCCGCCGCCACCGCCGACGGGGAGGACCGCTCGGGTGGGGACCCCGTTGCCGAACAGGGCCCGGGAGACGTTCACTCCCTTGCCGCCCGCCTGGGAGCGGGTGGCGCGCACGCGGAGGACCTCGCCTCGGACGAGGCGGTCGACCTCAAGGGTGTGGTCGACGCTCGGGTTCGGGGTGAGGGTCAGGATCATGGGTGCTCTCTTCGAGGGGTGTGACGCGCCCGGTCCGGGTGCCTCCGGGGGTGGAGGGGTGCGCCCGAGGAGGTGGGGTTCGGCTGGCTGTGGGTGGCTCCATCAGGGATGTGGTTCTGTCTTTGATTATGTGTGTTTGTCTGTGTGTGTCAATGGTGTGACGCGGATCCGATGGGTGCTCTTCGGTCGCTCAGGGGCGGTGTGGGCTGTGCGGTCTCCTGGTCACGACGCCCGAGGGTCGGATGATCCCTCTGCTGACAACCTGGTGGGGTTGCTGGGATATTGGGGGGAGATACCCCTTGTGTGTCCCATGCAACACCATTAAACTCACCGAAAACCACACCGAAACACAGGTGATCCAACATGTACGCGGAAGAGCGCCAGAAGGTGATCCTCGAACGCGCCCGCCACGACGGCCGGGTCGACGTCACGGGGCTCGCCTCGGAGTTCGACGTGACCTACGAGACCGTCCGCCGCGACCTCACCGCCCTGGAGCGGCACGGGGTCCTGCGCAGGGTCCACGGTGGCGCGATCCCCGTCGAGCGACTGGGCTTCGAGCCCGCTCTCACTGTGCGCGACTCCGTCATGACCCAGGAGAAGGAGCGGATCGCCAAGGCCGCCCTCGACGAACTCCCCGACGAGGGCGCCATCCTCCTGGACGCCGGATCCACCACGGGGCGCCTGGCCGAACAGCTGCCCACGGACCGCGAGCTCACCGTCGTCACCAACTCCCTCTCGATAGCCCTCACCCTCACTCCCAGAACCAACATCAACCTCATGCTCCTCGGTGGGCGCCTGCGCACCAGGACCCAGGCCAGCGTCGAGGCCTGGGCGCTGCGCGCCCTCGCTGAGTGCTTCGTCGACGTGGCCTTCATGGCCACCAACGGAGTGTCCGTCGAACGTGGTCTGACCACCCCCGACCCGGCCGAGGCCGAGGTCAAGCGGGCCATGATCGCCTCCTCTCGGCGCTCCGTGCTCCTCGCCGACCACACCAAGGTCGGCAACGACCACTTCGCCCGTTTCGCCGCCGTCGAGGACCTCGACCTGGTCATCACCGACGACGGACTCGCGGACGGACTCTCGGACGAACTGGAGACGGCCGGTCCCTCCGTCCGCTCCGTCTGACGACCCCACAGCCTGAACACCCCACAGCCTGACCACCCCACAGCCATTCCCTTCCCGGCCGAGGCAGACCGCCCGCCGGACCTCCCAGGAGGTTCCCCCATGTCAACCCAGCAAGGCAGACTCGTCGCCGTGCGCTCCAGAGTCCAGCGCTTCGGTGGATTCCTGGCGAGCATGGTGATGCCCAACATCGGCGCGTTCATCGCCTGGGGCCTCATCACTGCGCTGTTCATCCCCGACGGCTGGTGGCCCAACGAGCACATGGCCCAGCTCGTCGACCCGATGATCGGCTTCCTGCTGCCGTTGCTGATCGGCTACACCGGCGGTCACCTCATCTACGACAAGCGCGGCGGCGTGGTCGGCGCCATCGCGACCATCGGTGTGATCGTCTCCGCCGACATCCCGATGTTCCTCGGCGCGATGCTGGCCGGTCCGCTCGCCGCCTACCTGATCAAGCAGATCGACAAGGTCCTCCAGCCCAGGACCCCCAGCGGCTTCGAGATGCTGGTCAACAACTTCAGCGCGGGCATCCTCGGCGGCCTCATGGCCATCACGGGGCTGTACGCCATCGGGCCGGTGGTCACCACCATCGCCGCCTGGCTCGGCAAGGGCGTGCAGTTCCTGATCGACCTCTCGGTCCTGCCGCTGGTCTCGATCATCATCGAGCCCGCCAAGGTCCTGTTCCTCAACAACGCCATCAACCACGGTGTCCTCGGGCCCCTGGGTGTGGTGCGGGTCGCGGACCAGGGCAAGGCCATCGAGTTCCTCATCGAGACCAGCCCCGGCCCCGGTCTGGGCATCCTCCTGGCCTGCATGCTCTTCGGCCCGAAGCTGAGCAGGGCGACCGCCCCCGGTGCGATCATCATCCACTTCTTCGGTGGCATCCACGAGATCTACTTCCCGTACATCCTCGCCCAGCCCAAGCTGATCCTCGCGGCCATCGCGGGCGGCATGTCCGGCATCACCACGTTCCTCCTCTTCGACGTCGGCCTGCTCGCCACCCCGGCGCCCGGCAGCATCTTCGCGCTCATGGCGGTCACCCCGCGCGGCGACCACATCGGGGTCCTGGCCGGGGTCGTGGTCGGAACGCTGGCGTCCTTCGCCGTCGCCTCGCTGCTCCTCGGCTTCGGCCGGGCCGAGCGCAAGGCCGAACGCGAGGCCGCCGAGGCGGAGAAGGCCAAGGCGGAGAAGGCCCAGGCCGACCAGGGCGAGTAGTCCACCGAAACCCACTCACCACAGAACAGGGAGAACCGTTCATGGCCTCCATCGAAGGTTCCGACATCAAGAAGGTCGTCGTCGCCTGCGACGCCGGGATGGGCAGCAGCGTCCTGCTCACCACGCAGCTCAAGAAGACCCTGTCGCCCCACGGCGTCAGCGTCGAGCACTCCCCGGTCGACCGCATCCCCGAGGACGCCGACCTCGTCCTGTGCCACACCGGGCTGGTCGACCGCGCCCGCCACCGTGTCACCGACACCGTGGTCGTGCCCTTCCAGATGTTCCTCGGCGACCCCGCCTTCGCCCGTGTGGAGGCGGCCATCCGGGACGGTGGCACCCTTGCCGACTGACCTCACCCTCACCGCCGAGTCCGTGCGGCTCGGCGGGTCCGCCAAGGACCGCGCCGACGCCATCGACCAGTGCGGAGCCCTCCTCGTGGAGCTCGGCGCCGTCGAGCCCGGGTACGTGCCCGCGATGCACGAGCGCGAGGCCTCCATCCCCACCTTCGTGGGGGAGGGGGTGGCCATCCCGCACGGCACCGACGCCTCGCGGACGATGGTCAGGAAGACGGCCCTGGCCGTGATCCAGTTCCCGGAGGGGATCGACTGGGGCGGGCCCACCGTGCACGTCGCCATCGGCATCGCGGCCTCCGGTGACGAGCACCTCAAGGTGCTGTCCTCGCTGGCCGGGGTCCTCACCGACCCCGAGCGCGCGGCGCGCCTGCGCTCCGCCACCAGCGTGGACGACGTCCTCGAACTCCTCGCACCCGCCGCGGGCTGAGCCCGAACCACAGAACGCTCCACCGGCCGGGGCGGAGGAACCCGCCCCGGCCAAGCCCCACCAGAAAGGCCCGAACATGCTCGTCGCCCGCTTCTACGCCCCAGGTGACATCCGTCTGGAGCAGGCACCCGAGCCCACCCCCGGACCGGGGCAGCTCAAGATCGCCGTCGCCAACTGCTCCACCTGCGGCACCGACGTGAAGATCTCCAAGCACGGCCACCACCACATCCGCCCGCCCCGGGTCATCGGTCACGAGATCGCCGGCCGGATCGTCGAGGTCGGTGAGGGCGTCGACGGCTGGGCCGAGGGCGACCGCGTTCAGGTCATCGCGGCCATCCCCTGCGGGAAGTGCGTGGAGTGCTCCGACGGCCGTTTCACGGTCTGCTCCAACCAGGAGTCCATGGGCTACCACTACGACGGCGGTTTCGCCGAGTACATGATCATCCCC
This sequence comes from Nocardiopsis sp. iso_237, assembly GCF_056173345.1. Lineage (NCBI taxonomy): Bacteria > Bacillati > Actinomycetota > Actinomycetes > Streptosporangiales > Nocardiopsidaceae > Nocardiopsis > Nocardiopsis sp. iso_237. Next base: position 664,039 of record NZ_CM149669.1, read on the forward strand.
GAGGCCGTCCTCGCGGTGGACGGCGTCAACCGGGTGCCCGACAACGTGGACCTCGCCGAGGCCTCCGTGGCCGAGCCGCTGGCCTGCGTGCTCAACGGCCAGGAGATCGCCGGGGTGGGCGAGGGCGACACGGTCGTGGTCATGGGCGCCGGTCCCATCGGCTGCCTGCACGTGCGGCTGGCCCGGGCCAAGGGCGCGGCCAAGGTGTACCTGGTGGACCTCAACCGGGGGCGCCTGGACATGTCCGCCGCCCTCGTCGAGCCGGACGCCGCGATCTGCGGCGAGGAGACCGACGCCGTCGCGGAGGTGCGCCGCCTCACCGGCGAGCGCGGCGCGGACGTGGTCATCACCGCCGCCGCCTCCGGGAAGGCGCAGGAGGACGCGCTCCAGATGGTGGCGCGCAGCGGCCGGATCAGCTTCTTCGGCGGGCTGCCCAAGGACGCCCCGGTCATCCAGCTGGACGCCAACGTCGTGCACTACAAGGAGATCTCGATCTTCGGTGCCAACGGCTCCAGCCCCCAGCACAACAAGCGCGCCCTCGAACTGATCTCCTCGGGCGCCGTGCCGGTCGCCGACCTCATCACCGAGCGGATGCCGCTGGCCGACGTCCACAAGGCGATCGAGACCGTGGCCTCGGGCACGGCCGTCAAGGTGACCATCGAGCCCTGACCCCTGTCCACAGATCCCGGATCCACCCTGGCGTCGCGAGCCGTTTCCGGGTTGGCTAGTTGAAAACAGACCCCCTCAGGAGAGCACACATGGAGCAGACGAACCCCACCCGGGCACTGGAAGGCATCGCGGCTGGTCCGGGTGGGGCCGTCGCTCCGGTGGCCAGGATGGCGGCTCCGCCCTCGCTCCCGGACGTCGAGCCCGAGGTGGCCGACGTCGGGGCCGAGCAGGAGGCCGCGCGCGCCGCGCTGGAGAGCGTGGCCACCGACCTCGAAGGCCGTGCCGCCGGGCTGGACGGTGAGGCCGCCGCGGTGCTCAACGCGCAGGCGCTCATGGCCCGGGACCCGGAGCTGCGGCGCCAGGTCGAGGAGGGCATCGCGGAGAGCCGGGCCGCCGCCTGGGCGGTGCGGGACGCCTGCGGCCGCTACCAGGACCTGCTCCTCGCCGCTGGTGGCTACCTGGCCGAGCGCGCCGCCGACCTGGCCGACATCCGGGATCGGGCGGTCTCCGTCCTCCTGGGGCTTCCCATGCCGGGGCTGCCGGACCCCGGTCACCCGCACGTGCTGGTGGCCGAGGACCTCGCGCCCGCCGACACCGTGCGCCTGGACACGAACCAGGTGAAGGCCATCGTCACCCGCCTGGGCGGGCCCACCAGCCACACCGTCATCCTCGCCCGGTCCCTGGGTCTGCCCGCCGTGGTGGGCTGTCCGGGGGCCGCCGACCTGACCGACGGCACCCTGGTGGCCGTGGACGGTGACCAGGGCACCGTCGAGGTGGACCCGGATCCCGAGGTGGCCGAGCGGGTCCGCCTGCGGGCCGAGCGGCGCCGCGCGGTGCTGGCCGAGAGCTCCGGCCCCGGCCGGACGTCCGACGGTGTGCCGGTGTCCCTCCTGCTCAACGCGGGCGAGGGCGACCCGGACGAGGCCGCCGCTCACGACAGCGAGGGCATCGGTCTCCTGCGGACCGAGTTCCTCTTCCTCGACAGAGCGGAGCCGCCGACGGTCGCCGAGCAGACCGAGGCCTACACCAGGCTGTTCCGGGCCTTCAAGGGGCGCACCGTGACGGTGCGGACCCTGGACGCGGGCTCGGACAAGCCCCTGGCGTTCGCTGAGACCGGGGAGGAGGACAACCCGGCGCTGGGCGTGCGCGGCTTCCGCACCACCCGGGTGCACCCGAACCTGCTCTCCGACCAGCTCACCGCCATCGCGGCCGCGACGAAGGCCTGCGAGCACACCCGGGTCCGGGTGATGGCGCCGATGGTGTCCACGCCCGCCGAGACGGAGGAGTTCGCGACCCTCGCCCGCGACGCGGGGATCACCGAGGTCGGCGTGATGGTGGAGGTTCCCGCCGCCGCGCTGCTCGCGGACCGGCTGCTGTCCCGGGTGGACTTCGTGTCCATCGGCACCAACGACCTGGCGCAGTACACGATGGCGGCCGACCGTACCCTGGGTTCGCTTCCTGACCTGCTGGACCCCTGGCAGCCCGCGCTCCTGGCCCTGATCGGCCAGGTGGGTGCCGCCGGACAGCGCGCGGAGCGCTCCGTGGGGGTGTGCGGCGAGGCCGCCGCCGACCCCCTCCTGGCGCTGGTGCTGGTGGGTCTGGGCGTCACCAGCCTCTCCGCCGCGCCCCCGGCCCTGCCCGCCGTGCGCTTCGCGCTGGCACGGCACACCGAGGAGGAGTGCCGCGCGCTGGCCAGCCTCGCCCTGAACGCCGAGACCCCGGCGCAGGCCCGCGAGTCGGTCCGGAAGGCGGCCCACCCCGAGGTCACCGACCTCTGACCCTCGTGGTCTGAATTCATGGAAGAGGTCCCGGCCTGGTCGCCGGGGCCTCTTCGTGTGTCCCGGCGCGACTCCGGTGAGGAGGGCTGCCACACCCGGACGGTGACCCTTTCGAGCGGGTCACCGCGCCCACGCGAACGGAACCGCTGAGGCCGCTCGCGTACCGGCACCTTGGGGCAGGGGGTCGGACGACCGGCGGGCACGTGGTTCAGTCCTTCGGGGTGCCCACGCGCAGACGGTTGCCGTCGGGGTCGCGGAGTTCGGTCTCGCGCGCCCAGGGAGCCTCCTCCACGCTGGCGCCGAACTCGGCGGCGATCGCGTCCACGTCCCTCACCCGCAGGTACACGAGGGTGTCCGGGCGGGCGTCGCCCGTGTGCTCGGACAGGAAGAGCCGCATCCCTCCGCGGCCGATCTCCATGAAGGTGGGGAAGCCGGGCTCGAAGCGGTGCTCCCACTCCAGGGTGAACCCCAGGCGCTGGTACCAGCGGAGGGCGACGGCGGCGTCGGCCACCCGAAGGATGGGAACGACCTCCTCAGCCACCATCCTGTCCCCAGCTCCCGCAGACGGCCTCGGGGACCAGGTCGAGCTGGTCGAGGAAGCACCGGAGCAAGCCGTCCGTCTTGTCACCGCACCCCGAATCCGCCCACACCTGGAACCCGTTGTTGAGCGTGGCGTAGAAGACCGCCGCCACCAGGGCGGGCCGGTGGTCGGCCGGGTCCACCCCGGCGCGTTCGGCGATGACGCGAGCGAGACGGGACTGGCGTCGGACGCAGTAGCGCATGTTCACCTCGATGAGCTCGGGGCTCCGTGAGATGAAGTTGGCGGCGCTGCCCTGGAGGTGCAGTTCCTCGCGCTCCAGCACCTCCCAGTGATCCCGCATCGCGTTGCGCAGCGCACGGAAGGGCGGCTCGTCGGCGGGGCGGTCGCGCACGAACGCGCAGAGGAGCTCGTCGACCTCCTCGATCGCCTCCAGGACCACGTTCTCCTTGGAGGCGAAGTACCGGAAGAACGTCCGCTGGGAGACCCCGGCGCAGGCGGCGATCTCCTCCGTGGTGGTCGCCTCGTAGCCCTTCTCGTGGAAGAGGCGCAGCCCGGACTCGATGAGGGTGTTGCGCAGTTCGGCCTTCTTGCGCTCGCGCAGCCCGACGCTCTCGGGGCTCGTCGTGCTCATGGACGTGCCTCCACTCCCGGGTGAGACGCCATCTTCCTGTCCCTGGAGGATACACGCGGGATCGAGGTGATGTCAGTCACTGACAAAAGTCAGCGATTGTCTAATGTCAGTCACTGACATAATCTCGTCTGGTACCGGAAGCCAGAAGAGAAGACACGGGGCGCACATGACCACGCAGGCCGAGCAGAGTCCACGAGATCCGAGAGATCAGCGGCGCCCTCCGACCGCGGCCGAGGCACGGCCCCGCTTCACGGAGAGCCCCTGGGCCACACTCGTCGCGATCGCCTTCGGCGTCATGATGGTCGCCCTCGACGGCACCATCGTGGCCGTGGCCAACCCCGCGATCGGCGCCAGCCTGGGCGCCTCCCTGGCCGAGCTCCAGTGGGTCACCCACGGCTACCTGCTCGGGCTCGCGGTCTTCCTCATCACGGCGGGCAAGATCGGTGACCGCTTCGGCTACCGGAACACGTACCTGGTCGGCGTGATCGGGTTCGTGCTCTCCTCGGTGGCGATCGCGCTGTCGTCCGGTGTCATCATGCTCATCGCCTTCCGGATCGTCCAGGGGATTTTCGGCGCGCTGCTGCTGCCCTCCGCCATGGGACTCCTCCGGGCCAGCTTCCCTCCCTCCAAGCTGGGCCGCGCCTTCGGCGTGTTCGGCAGCCTGATCGGCGCCGCCACCGCCGGTGGCCCCATCCTGGGCGGGCTCCTCGTCGGCGCCCTCAGCTGGGAGGCCGTGTTCTACATCAACGTCCCGGTCGGCGCCGTCGCCCTGGGCCTGGGCCTGTGGCTGCTGGCCGCCAACCGGGCTACCGACGCGGGGTCCCGCATGGACGTGCCCGGCATCGTCCTGGTGAGCGTCGCGATCTTCGCCCTGGTGTGGGCGCTGGTCGAGGCCCCCAGCATCGGCTGGGCGCACCCGGTCACCCTGGCCTCCCTGGGCGCGGCGGTCCTCTTCGGCGCGGCCTTCCTCATGTGGGAGCGCCGCCCCGAACAGCCGCTCGTCCCGCTGGCCCTCTTCGCGCACCCGTCGCTGTCGATCGGTGTGGTCCTGACCGTGGCGATGGCGCTGGGCCTCATGGGCTCGCTGTTCTTCATCACCTTCTACCTCCAGGGCGTGCGCGGCCTCAGCCCCGCCCAGACCGGGCTCCAGCTCATCTCCATGACCGCGATGATGGCGATCACGTCGCCCATCGCCGGACGCCTCCTGGACCGGGTCGGCGCCCGCCTGCCCACCACGGCGGGGCTGCTGTCCGCCTCGGCGGGCATGTTCCTGCTGTCCCGGCTGCAGGCCGACACCGGCGTTCCCTACGTCTCGGTGGCGTTCGTGCTGCTGGGCGTGGGCCTGAGCCTGGTGATGACCGGCGCCACCGCCGCGATCATCGGCAACGCCCCGGTGCGCTACGCGGGGGTCGCCTCCGCGCTCCAGCAGGCCGCCATGCAGCTCGGCGGCTCACTGGGGACGGCCGTTCTGGGCGCGGTGATGTCCGCGACCATCATCTCCACACTGCCCGCCCACTACGCCGACGCCGGGCTGGCCGAACCCTCCGCCAGTGACCTCTCCGCCATGCAGAGCACCGTCGCGCAGGGCGGGGCGGTCCTGCCCGAGGGCGCGGACGCCGCCACGGCCGCCGCGATCACCCAGGCCAGCAACCTCGCCTTCCTGGACGGGCTCCAGCTGGCGTTCGGCATCGCCGCCGTGGTGATGCTGGTGGCCGCCGGGCTCTCCCTCTTCATGAAGGCGGGCCGGATGACGGACGGCCCCGCAGTCCACATCTGATCGGATCGGACCCGAAGGACGCGGGAAGGCCCCGGTGGTGCTCCCACCGGGGCCTTCGCGTGTTCTGCGGGCCTCGCGGCCCCGGCTCAGGTCGTGTAGTCGGCGTTGATCCGGATGTAGCCCTCGGTCAGGTCGCAGCCGTAGACCGTGAAGGCGCCCTCGGCGATGCCCAAATCGACGCTGATCACCACCTCGTCGCCCTTCATGTGCTGGGCGGCGCGCTCCAGGGTCTCCTCCGTCGCCTGGGTCGGGAAGGTCTCCACGTCCCCGAACACGATCCGCACGTTCTCCGGGAACACGTCGGTCTCGTCCGAGCACTTGCCCACGGCCATCGCGACCCGGCCCCAGTTCGGGTCCGCCCCGTGCACCGCCGTCTTGACCAGGGGCGAGTTCACCACGGCCTTGCCGATCCGCTTCGCCTGGGCGTCGTCGCGAGCGCCGGTCATCCGCACCTCGATGAGCTTGCCCGCCCCCTCGCCGTCGGAGGCGATCATCCGCACCAGGCTCAGTGCGACCCCGTACAGGGCCTCCTCGAACTCGGTGACGTCCACCGGCCCGGCCAACCCGTTGGCGAAGATCGCGGCGGAGTCGCTGGTGGAGGTGTCCGTGTCGATGCTCAGGGCGTTGAAGGTCCGGTCCACCACCCGGCGGAACACCGCGTCCAGGACCGGCTGCTCCAGTTCGGCGTCGGTGAAGAACCAGGTCAGCATGGTCGCCATGTTGGGTTCGATCATGCCGACACCCTTGGCGATCCCGGTCAGGGTCGCGCCGCCGACCTTCGCGGTGGCGATCTTGGGGTGCGTGTCGGTGGTCATCATGGCCGCGGCGGAGCGGTCCAGGTCGGCCGGGGGGAACTCGGCCGGGAGGTCCTCCAGGTAGGAGCGGACCCGGTCCATCGGGTACGGGCGGCCGATGACCCCGGTGGAGGCGATCAGGATCTGGTCGGGGTCGACCCCGGCGGCGCGGGCCACACCCTCCTGGACCTCGCGCGCGTCGGCCGTTCCGACCTGGCCGGTCGCCACGTTGGCGTTGCGGGCGACCACGGTGACGCCCCGGGCCCGGCCGTCGGCCGCGGCCTCACGGCTGAGCCGCACGCTGGGCCCGGCGAACCGGGACTGGGTGAACACGGCGGAGACCGCCGTGGGGACCTGGGAGACCACCGTGAAGAAGTCGTCCTGGGGGTCCTTGATCCCGATGTTTCCGGCCACGCCGACGAAACCGGCGGGAACGGGGGTCTTGCTGCTCATCGTCCTCCTCGGAACTTCGTGGCGCCAGCCTACTTCGCCCCGCCCGCGCGGCCCGAGGCCGGAGCCGCACTCGGGGCTCCGCTCCGGTCCCTCCCCGTGGCCAGGGACGACGCCACGCCAAAGCGGTGTGGTTACGGCCATGACCTGCGGGGGTTTCGTACTGTTCGGAGACGGCACGGGTGTGACAAGCCGGAGTGAACGGGGTATCCGCCGAGAAGTGGGGGAGACCGCTCGGGGGGAGGCGTGTTGTGCGTGATGGTGACTGGCTCACGGAGACTGGGGCGCGGATCCGTGGCGTCCTGAAGGTGATGGTGGACGCGGACTGGTTGCCCGGTGGGGCCGCCGTGGTCGGCACCGGTGGAATGTGGGAGTTCGTGGCGGTCGGTCGGACCGACGGTGAGCACGACACCGCTCCCGACGTCTCGTACGACGTCGCGAGCCTGACGAAGGTGATGGCGACCTGGCCCCTGGTCGGCAGGGCGATCGCGGAGGGGGTTTTGGACATCAACGCCCCGATGTCCGAATACTTTCCTGGCGAGGACCTCCCCGGGGCCTGGGTGACCACCCGGCAGATCCTCACGCACACCAGCCGACTCAACCCGGTGTGCTGGATGGAACGGTACGTGGGCACCGACCAGGACCTGGCCGAGGCGATCCTGTCGGACCCGTTGGAGGAACCCGGCTACCAGTACATCGACCGCGGGTTCATCCTGCTCGGCCTCCTCCTGGAGCGCCTGTACGGCAGCACCCTGGACCGGCTGGCCGACGACCTGTGGGCCGACCTCGGCCTGCGCTCCACCACCTACGGGCCGCTCGCGAGGTCGCCCAGCGTGGCGCCGACCGAACGGCGTCTCGTCGGCGCGGCGCCCTCCTGGGGCGTGGTGCACGACGAGGCGGCGGCGCTGATGGGCGGTGTCTCCGGGCACGCCGGGGTGTTCAGCAACGCGATCGACCTCGGGGCCTTCGCCCGGGAGGTGCTGCGCCTGCACGACGGTGAGAGCGGGGTCATCCCGGCGTCGTTCATCCGGGAGAGCTGGTCACCGCAGGTGGACGCCGGGGCCCGGCTGTCCAGGGGACTCGCCTGGCTGGTCACCCCGGAGGGCGTGGTCTACCACAACGGGTTCACCGGCACGAGCCTGTTCCTGCACCCCGAGAGCGGGCGCTACGTGGGCGTGCTCACCAACGCCGTGAACTACGGGCGCGACCGGACCGGTCTGGTGGACCTGCGCACGGCCGCGCGTTCGGCGCTCACCCCGCAAGCCCACGAATCCTCGTCGTGAGCCGGCCGAGCAGGTCGGTCAGCCCGGCGGGGCCGGGGACGACGAGGTCGGCGGCGTCCGCGACCTCGGTCACCTCGTCGGAGGAGGAGCACACGGTGAGTCCGGGGACCCCCTGGCCGCGCAGGGCCGCGACGGCGGCGAAGGCGGGCAGGTCGCCCAGGTCGTCACCGGCGAAGAGGACGCTCCGGGCGGACCTCTCCTCCACCAGGGAGGTGAGGGCGGCGCCCTTGTCCACACCCTGTGGACGGAGCTCGATGACCAGCCGACCGGGCTCCACTTGGAGACCGGCCCGCTCCGCGAGCTCGGAGAGGGGGCCGGACAGCAGCTCCAGGGCCCGCTCGGGGTCGTCCGCGCGCCGCGTGTGTACGGCCAGGGAACGCCCCTTGTCCTCGATCCACGTGCCCGACGGCGCGCCGGAGGCGTCGATGAGGGCGGGCAGCTCCTCGCGGACCAGGGCCACCCCGGGCGGCGGGTCGGCGGCGACCACGCGCCCGTCCGTCCACCGCTCGGCGCCGTAGTGGCCGAGCACGACGATCCCCGGCACCCGCTCCAGGCCCCCGAGCCGCACCACGGTGGCGGCGGGGCGGCCGGTGATCACCGCGACGGTGCCCACGTGGGACCCCAGCGCCGCCAGCGCGTCCACGATCCCGGGCTGCGGGGCGGAGTCGCGCGGGTCGGCCACGATGGGCGCCAGGGTGCCGTCGAAGTCGAAGGCGACCAGTGCCCCGGACGGCTCCGAGACCAGTGCGCCGAGCGCGGCGCGCCCGGCCTCGGTGGTGGGCGCGGGCAGGTCGTCTGCTGGGGACGAGGGCATGCGGGGACCTTGTCGGTGTCGGCTGCGCTGTGGGGATTCCCGGGCGGGTGCCGCGCCCGGGCGGTGGCGTGCCTCGCGGAGTCTCCGGAGGCCCCGCCCGTCCTAGAGCTGGATACCCAGCTGGCGGGCGTTGCGCTGACGTCTGCGGTCCGCGCGCAGGCGGCGCAGGCGCTTGACGGTCATGGGGTCGAAGGCGAGCGCCTCGGGGCGCTCGACCAGGCCGTTGAGCAGTTGGTAGTAGCGGGTCGCGGAGAACCCGAACTCGTCACGGATCGCCTGTTCCTTGGATCCCTCGAACTTCCACCACTGGCGTTCGAAGACGAGGATTCGCTGTTCGCGTTCGGCGAGGGCCGACTGGCCGTCGTCGGACGGACCGATATTCGGCATGGGACACCCCCTGGACGGGTAATTGGTTTGTCCGGATCGGCGCGACTCATGCTAGCGACTCGACATGCCGGATGAGGAGCGGAAAACCCAGGACTGGCACCAGGGATACAGTTACGTTCCCTACCCCCCAGGTCACTTGTCCAAGCCTGAATCCTGTGCTCATGACAGAATTGCGAGGGTCCGGGGAGGCCCGGCGCAGCACCGACCGCAACGTTCGAGGGAGCCAGACGTGCTCGGGGGCAACAGCCGTAGCAGGACACACCAGCGCCACGTGATCGGCGCGACGGCGGGTGCCTGCGCGGCGCTCACCGTACTGGGACTGACGGCGGTTCCAGCCGCCGCCGACGACGTCCCGGACTTCCGGCCGGAGCAGTGGGCCCTGGCGTCCATCGGAGCCCAGGAGGCCTGGGAGACCAGCCAGGGGCAGGGCGTCACCGTGGCCCTGCCGGGGGTCTCCGTCGACGAGGACCACCCCGACCTGCGGGACAACCTGGTGGTCGACACCGAGTTCGGGGGCAACGGCGGCGACACCGACGTGGGCACGGCGATGGGCGCCCTGGTCGTCGGACACGGGCACGGTATGGACGCGGACGGTGGGGTGCTGGGTGTGGCTCCGCGCGCCGGGCTGCTGGTCCTGCCCACCGGCGACGGCCCGGCCGAGGCCATCGACCACGCCCTGGACCAGGGGGCCCAGGTCATCCTGCTCCCGGACGAGGTGGCACAGGACGAGGACCTCCAGGCGGCCACCGCGTCGGCCGCGCGGAGCGCGACCCTGGTCGTCGCCCCGGCGGGCGGGGAGGCGGACCCCAACGTCCTGGCCGTGGGCGGCGTGGACGAGGAGGGCGTGCTCCTGCCCGGCTCGCCGCCGCCCGCGTCGATCGATCTCCTCGCGCCCGGCGCCGAACTGTCCACGGCCGGTCCGGACATGGGTCAGACCGACGTGACCGGCACTCCCTACGCGGCCGCCGTGGTCGCCGGTTCCGCCGCGCTGCTGACCTCCGAGTACCCGCAGCTCAGCGCGGAGCAGCTCCGGGCCGCGCTGGTGGAGGGCTCCCAGCAGGGCACCGAGGGGCTGCCCTCCCTGTACCTGCCCTCGGCCGTGGCGCAGGCCTCCGGGGACGCTGAGTCCATCCCGCTCATCGACGACAACCTGGTGGAGGACGACTCCCCGGCCGTGCCGGTCTGGATGTGGTTCGCCCTGGTCGGCGTGGTGCTGGCGCTGATCGTGATCCTGCTGGTGCTCTGGGTGCGCCGGAGCACCAAGGACCCCTACGGGGTGGACGCCGAGCGGCAGGAGGAGGACCAGCGGCTCGCCGCCGAGCGCGCCGAGCAGGCGCGGGCCGAGGAGCGCCCCTCCCGGAGGAAGGGCGGCCGCCGCCGCAAGAAGTAGGCGGATCCGCGCGTGAGGTGACGCGCGTGCCGCGGGCCGTGGCCGATCGGGCGAAAACCCCGTGACGCCGCGGCCCTTCGTTGGTTAGGGTCCCAGCGGCACCACCTTGACCCGGCACACACCTCGACGGCGGGAGACGGCATGGTTCGGATGCGGGACGGCAGCGCGGGAGACGCGGACTACGGGGTGATCGCCCGCACCTACACCGACCACCGGCAACCGGAACCGAGGATCGCCGCACTGCTGGACGCCGCCTTGGGAGGGGCCCGGACGGTGCTGAACGTCGGGGCCGGGGCCGGTTCCTACGAACCCACCGACCGCGACGTCACCCCCGTGGAGCCCTCGGCCAGCATGCGGGCCCGGCGCCCCGCGCACCTGCCCGCGGCGGTCGACGGCACCGCCGAGTCGCTGCCGTTCCCCGACGGCTCCTTCGACGCCGCCATGACCACCTTCAGCGTCCACCAGTGGTCCGACCCCGCCCGGGGCCTGGCCGAGGTCCGGCGGGTGACCACGGGGCCCGTGGCGGTGCTGACCTGCGACCCGGCCCTGGTGCGCGACTTCTGGCTGTACGAGTACTGCCCGAAGGTCCTGGACACCGAGGCGCGCCGCTACCCGGAACCGTCGGCCCTGGCCGAGGGGCTGGGCGGCACGACCACCGTCACACGGGTACCGATTCCGCTCGACTGCTCGGACGGCTTCAACGAGGCCTACTACGGCCGCCCCGAGGCACTGCTCGACCCCGGGGCCCGGCAGGCCTGTTCGGCGTGGAGCTTCGTCGACGAGGCCGCGCACACCCGCTTCCACGAGGACCTGTCCCGCGACCTCCGCGACGGCACGTGGGACGCGCGCCACGGGCACCTGCGCGAGCTGCCCGAGTGGGAGGGCTCGCTCGTCCTCGTGGTCTCCACCCCCGACGGCCCGCCCGAGCCCTGACCGTCGCGTTCGGTCATGCCGCTCCGACAGTCCGTGGCGTCACGGATGCGCGTGCATATGTAAGGCACGTCGAAAGCCTTGACGCGGGTACGCCGGACGACAAGGCTTTGTGGAATGTCGCCCCTCGAATCGCCCTCTCTGCCCTCACGAGGAGACAGGCGGGTCGCCACCGACCCCATGGCACGCAACCTGGTGAACGGTCGCGTGCGCCTCTCCGAACCCGACCCCAAGTGGCCCTACCTGTTCCGACAGGAGGAGTCCCGTGTCCGGAGCGCCCTCGGGGACCGCGTGCTCTCCCTGGACCACGTCGGCTCCACCGCGGTGCCCGGCCTGGCCGCCAAGCCCTGCGTCGACCTGGTCATGGTGGTCGCGGACTCCGCCGACGAACCCGCCTACCTCCCCGACCTGGAGAAGGCGGGGTACACCCTGGTCATCGCGGAACCCGACTGGTACGAACACCGGGTCCTCAAGGGCCCCAGCGTCAACCTCAACCTCCACGTCTTCAGCGAGGGGTGCGAGGAGGTCGACCGCATGCGGCTCTTCCGCGACTACCTCGCCGCCGACGCCGGGGCCCGGGAGCGCTACACCGCCGTCAAGCGCGAGCTCTCCGAGCGCACCTGGAAGCGCATCCAGGACTACGCCGACGCCAAGTCCGACATCGTCCTCGAACTCCTCGCCGAGGCCGAGGCCTGGAAGGCGGTCTCCCGGACCAACTGACCGACCCCCGGCCGGACGACCGGTGACGAACCGGATGACCGGAGTCCGACCGCCACGCGACCCCGCCGAAGGGCGTGTCCAGCACGGGACACGCCCTCGCGTCGTTCCAGCCCCGTCTGGCCGTGTCCTAGGGGGCGGGTGAGTCCTGGGCGGACAGTTCGATGGCCAGTTCCATACAGCGCCATCGGGCCGGGGAGACGTCGTAGGGCATCTTGCCGATGGCTTCGAACGCGCTCATGGATCCGGCCTCCCGCCTGCCGGAGCCGATCACGTCCTCGCCGTCGTCGGCGTCGGCGGGAGCGGGGTGCAGAGTGTCCCAGGCGTCGAAGAGGGCGTCGTCGTCCTCGTCCAGGCCGGACTCCTCGATGACGGCGTGCAGGGCTCTTTCAAAGGCGTGCCGCTCGGCGGCCACTTGGGCCACCCGTGGATCGTCGACGGCGACACCGTCGTCGAGCGCCTCCTCGGCGGCATCGACGCGGTCGGAGTCCTCCCGCAGAGCGGGATGCGTGGCCAGGGCGATGAAGCGGGTGGCCTGGACGGCCGCGCCGAGCGGGCCGAAGACCCGCTCGGTGATCAGCAGAGTGTCCAGGTCCGCCTGACGCAGGGAGCCCTCGGGCAGGCTCCTGAGACGGTCGGTGACGAAGTCGGAGAGCAGGCCCATCCGGCTGCCTTCGGTGCGCATCCGCTGCACGGCGGTCCGTTGCCGCTGCAGTTCCGCCTCCTGTTCGGCGAGGGTCCCCTCCAACCGCTCCAGGACGCCCGCGATACCGCCTCCGCCGTCCGCACCGCCGGAAGTCGCGCCGGTCTCGAAGGAGTCACGGATGTCGTCCAGGGCGATCCCTGCGTCGGCCATCCTGCGAATCCACAGCAGGCGGATCATGTCCTCGTACCCGTAGCGGCGGCGGCCGTCGACGCCCCGCTCAGGCTCGGGGAGCAGACCGATCCCGTGGTAATGGCGGATCGCCCGTGGCGTGGTGCCGGCGAAGGCCGCCGCGTCACCGATCCTGACCTGACGGGGCGGGACGAAAGACAGGTGCATGAGCGGGGACCTCTCCTCAAGGGACCGGGACGTGGGTCCACAGGACCACATGCCGCTACGGAAGGTGCAACCCGCCGCGGGCAGCGACGACCCGGCACCGACCATCGCTCACCGGAAGGAGCCCCTCACCCCGCATCGCGGGCATCAGCATGCGGAGCGTGCGCAGGAAGCCGAACCCCTTACACGGCCTAGCCGTGCGCGCCCAGGGCGCGCAGCTGCTCCTGGAACCACCGGCGCGGCGGCAGCGCCACGGCCGCCTCGGCCAGCCGCTCCCGGCGCTCCTTGCGCTCGCCCTCGGACATCGACAGCGCCCGGTGCAGCGCCTCAGCGGTCTCCACGGTGTCGTAGGGGTTGACCAGCAGCGCGGCGTCGCCCAGCTCGTCCGCCGCCCCCGCCTCACGCGAGAGCACCAGCACCGAGTCGCGCTCGGAGAGCACCGGGCCCTCCTTGGCGACCAGGTTCATGCCGTCCCGGATCGGGTTCACCAGCAGCACGTCGGCCATCTGGAACGAGGCCAGCGAACGCGGGTAGTCGTCGTTGACCTCCAGTACCAGCGGGGTCCACTCCGGGGTGGCGAACTCCTCGTTGATCTCCTTCGCGGTCCGCAGCACGGATTCCGTGTACTCCCGGTACTCCGGCACGTCGCCCCGGCTCGGGTAGGCGAACGCCAGGTGGGTGACCCGGCCCCGCCACTCCGGGTGCGCCGTCAGCAGCTCCCGGTACGCCTCCAGGCCGCGCACGATGTTCTTGGACAGCTCGGTGCGGTCCACGCGGACGATCAGGCGGGTGTCGCCCACGGCCTCGCCCAGCGTGCGCCTGCGGTCCGCCACGGCGGGCTCCGAGGCGCTCTCCCGCAGGCCCTCCTCGTCCGCGCCCAGGGCGTGCACACCCACCTCGACGACCCGGCCCCCGTACTCCACGGTGCGGCGTTCGAGGTCGACGTCGGCGCGCAGGATCTCGGCGCAGCAGCGCAGGAACGCGTCGGCCCAGCGGGGGCTCAGGAACCCCAGCCGGTCCGCGCCGAGCATCCCCTCCAGCAGCTCCCGCGCCACCTGGGCGGGCAGCATCCGGAAGTACTCGGGCGGGGCCCACGGGGTGTGCGAGAAGTGCGCGATCCGCAGGTCGGGGCGGCGGGCCCGCAGGATGCGCGGCACCAGCGCCAGGTGGTAGTCCTGCACGGCCACGCGCGCGTTCTCGGCCGCACCGCCGACCAGCGCCTCCGCGAAGGCGTTGTTGTAGGCGGCGTAGTCCTCCCACAGGTTCCGGAAGTCCGAGCCGAAGGAGGGCTTGTTCGGGGTGTCGTACAGCATGTGCTGCACGAACCACAGGGTCGAGTTGGCGACCCCCGTGTAGGCGCCCGAGAAGGTCGTCTCAGGGAGTTCCAACATGTGGACACGCATGCCGTCGAGGTCGTGCGCGAGGTCCAGACGGGCCCCCGGCGCCTCGGCGGCGGCCCGACGGTCGGCCTCGGACAGGGCCGCGCACACCCACAGCCCGTCGATCTCGGTGGCCACGGAGATCATCCCCGAGACCAGTCCGCCGCCGCCCCGACTGTGTGTCAGGGAACCGTCGTCGGCGGTGGAGAAGGAGACCGGGCCCCTGTTGGAGGCTATGAGGATCTGAGCCTTGTCCACGTGGTCGTCCTCTCGACGAAGGATGGTCCGGGGATCACGCACTTCCCCTAGGTCTCGCCTGCGGGCAGCGGCCCCAAACCCCCTCAGAGTCAACCGTGGACACCGTCACACGGGCGGGGAGGCCGCCTCCGGGTCGCGCCCCACGTGGACGGTGCCGTCTCACCATGCGAGCCGGATTGTGTAATCCGGATCACCCGGCGTGGAAAATCGGTCAGCACCTCAGTTACAGTGACGGTGCGTTCTCGGAGAAGAACCGCCACAACTTCATATTGCTCATCCAGAGGGGTGGAGGGACCGGCCCTGCGAAGCCCCGGCAACCATCTCGACATGTGGAACCGCGATCACCGCGACCCGTCGAGGCAGGTGCCAACTCCGGCCTGGGGTCAAGGTGGCCACCAGGAAAGATGAGGGGAGACGCCTCGCCATGGCGATTGCCGCCGCTGAACCCACCTCCGTCCGCGCCTTCGGCCCCGGGACCGCCCTGTCCTGTCGGGAGTGCGGTGAGCGCTACGAGCTCGCGCCGATCTTCGCCTGCCAGTTCTGTTTCGGCCCCCTGGAGATCGCCTACGACTTCGGGACCGTCACCCGGGAGCAGATCGAGAGCGGCCCCAAGAACATCTGGCGCTACCGCTCCCTCCTCCCGGTCCCCGACAACGTGGCCGACCTCCCCAACATGAACCCCGGCCTCACCCCCCTGGTCAGGGCCGACCGCCTCGCCGCCGAACTCGGCCTGCGGTCCCTGCACGTCAAGGACGACTCGGCCAACCCCACGCACTCCTTCAAGGACCGCGTGGTCGCGATCGCCGTCGAGGCCGCCCGCACCTTCGGGTTCACCACCCTCTCCTGCTCCTCCACCGGCAACCTCGCCGGAGCCGTGGGCGCAGCCGCGGCCCGCGCCGGGTTCGACTCGTGCGTGTTCATCCCGGCCGGTCTGGAGGAGGGCAAGGTCGTGATGGCCGCCGTGTACGGCGGCAAGGTCGTGGCCATCGACGGCAACTACGACGACGTCAACCGCTTCTGCTCCGAGCTCATCGGTGACGAGGCGGGCGAGAGCTGGGGCTTCACCAACGTCAACCTGCGGCCCTACTACGCCGAGGGCTCCAAGACGCTGGCCTACGAGATCGCGGAGCAGCTCGGCTGGCGCCTGCCCGAGCAGATCGTCATCCCGATCGCCTCCGGCTCCCAGCTCACCAAGATCGACAAGGGCTTCCAGGAGCTGATCCGGGTCGGCCTGGTCGAGGACCGCCCGTACAAGGTGTTCGGCGCGCAGGCCACCGGCTGCTCGCCGGTCGCCCGGGCCTGGGCCGACGGGCACGACGTCATCCAGCCGGTCAAGCCGGACACCATCGCCAAGTCGCTGGCGATCGGCAACCCGGCGGACGGCCCGTACGTGCTGGACATCGCCACCCGCACCGGCGGTGCGATCGAGCACGTGGGCGACGACGAGATCGTCGACGCCATCAAGCTGCTGGCGCGCACGGAGGGCATCTTCGCGGAGACCGCGGGCGGCGTGACCACCGGCGTCCTGCGCAAGCTCGTCCGCGAGGGCACGCTCGACCCCGAGGCGGAGACGGTCATCGTCAACACCGGCGACGGGCTCAAGACCCTCAACGCCGTCGACTCCGGGGTCACCGCCACCATCAAGCCGTCCGTCGAGGCCTTCAAGGCCGAGGGCCTGGCCTGACCCGCGCCCCCTCCCACCACCCACGTCCCAGGAGTACGAACACCATGAGCGTCAGCGTCCGCGTGCCCACCATCCTGCGCACCTACACCAACGACGTGTCCGAGGTGACCGCCGAGGGCGGCACCCTGGCCGAGGTCCTCGACGACCTGGAGGCCAACCACCCGGGCATCCGCGCCCGCGTGCTCGACGACAACGGCAAGGTCCGCCGCTTCGTCAACGTCTACGTCGGTGACGAGGACGTCCGCTTCGAGAAGGGCCTCCAGACCGAGGTCCGCGACGGCCAGCAGATCTCGATCATCCCCGCCGTCGCCGGGGGCTGCTGACCGACGGCACCACACGGACGGGGCGGGCGCCGGAGGGCGCCCGCCCCGTCCGTGTGTCCGGCCCCTCGTAACCTGGGAGGAGGATTCTTCTGGGACGAGGGTGGCGATGTCCGTGTCCAGGTGGAGTGGGCCGACATCAGGTTCCGTGGCTTCGTGGCTGGGTTCGGGAGGCGATGAGCCGTGTGGCCTATGGTTGGTTTGTCCTCGGTGTCCAACTTTCGAGAAGTTGGAAAAACGACCCCTTGCCGCTGGTAAGTTGCCTGTTCAAGAAGTCTGCTCCCCGCGCACGCGGGGATGGACCCGGGCCTCACTCACCCCGACGACCAGTAGACCCCTGCTCCCCGCGCACGCGGGGATGGACCCCGCCCCGAGTGGCACAAAAGTACGTACAGCGGCTGCTCCCCGCGCACGCGGGGATGGACCCGTGACCGGCTGGCAGTACTGGACCGCGAACGGCTGCTCCCCGCGCACGCGGGGATGGACCCGCCTGGCGGAAGCGGCCCGGCCGGTCGTGGTGCTGCTCCCCGCGCACGCGGGGATGGACCCGTCCAGGCCGTGAAGCGGCCCCGAAGCCCACACTGCTCCCCGCGCATGCGGGGATGGACCCGACCACCGGGAAGACGTCCGCGTCGAGATCCACTGCTCCCCGCGCACGCGGGGATGGACCCACCGGACGCCGGGGACCCACACAGGCCCCGATCTGCTCCCCGCACACGCGGGGATGGACCCACGGACGGCGCAATCCCCAAAGCGGTCGCCCGCTTCTCCCGCGCACGCGGGGATGACACGTGGTGGCCCTGGTGGTGGGCGCCCGTTCGATGCGCCGCCTCAACGGCTGAACCGGCGGACCCCTGGTCACCGGGCCGGTACCTACCTGGCCACCAGGTCCACCAGGGGTTCGCCTTCTGTTCGCGGAGCGCTCAAACCGCTGTGGGGAGGGAAGTTCGTCCTGGTCACGGCTGTTTCTCCAGATGGAGAAATCGTGACCACATCGTTTGCACTCTCCATGGCCGAGTGCTAAAAAAGGGAGTGGTTAGCACTCACCTTTGCCGAGTGCTAACCGGATCGAGGCTGCGAGACCGTGGACCTCCGGCAGCAGGGTTGCCGGTGCGGAAGCGGTCGTCCGTCGCGGGCGCACGCCTCGTCCCATCGCGTATCAGCCCGGTCACGGGAGGACAAGAACTCAATGGCAGCCAAACTGATCGCGTTCGACGAGGAGGCCCGTCGCGGCCTCGAGCGCGGTATGAACCAGCTCGCTGACGCCGTGAAGGTCACGCTCGGCCCGAAGGGTCGCAACGTCGTCCTGGAGAAGAAGTGGGGCGCCCCCACGATCACCAACGACGGTGTCTCCATCGCCAAGGAGATCGAGCTCGAGGACCCGTGGGAGAAGATCGGGGCCGAGCTGGTCAAGGAGGTCGCCAAGAAGACGGACGACGTCGCCGGTGACGGTACGACCACCGCCACCGTCCTGGCCCAGGCCCTCGTCCGCGAGGGGCTGCGCAACGTCGCCGCCGGCGCCAACCCGATCGGCCTCAAGCGCGGCATCGAGGCCGCCGTGGCCCGCATCAACGAGGAGCTCGGCAACCTCTCGAAGGACGTCGAGACCAAGGAGCAGATCGCCTCCACCGCCTCCATCTCCGCCGGTGACACCCAGATCGGTGAGACCATCGCCGAGGCGATGGACAAGGTCGGCAAGGAAGGCGTCATCACCGTCGAGGAGGGCCAGACCTTCGGTCTCGAGCTCGAGCTCGCGGAGGGCATGCGCTTCGACAAGGGCTACATCTCGCCCTACTTCGCCACCGACCTTGAGCGCATGGAGACGGTCCTCGAGGACCCGTACATCCTCATCGTCAACTCGAAGATCTCCAACAACAACGAGTTCCTGCCCGTTGTCGAGAAGGTCCTCCAGTCCGGCCGCCCGCTGATGGTCATCGCCGAGGACGTCGCTGACGGCGCCCTCCAGACCCTCGTGGTCAACAAGATCCGCGGCACCTTCAAGTCCGTCGCCGTCAAGGCTCCGGGCTTCGGTGACCGCCGCAAGGCCCAGCTCGGTGACATCGCCGTGCTGACCGGCGGCCAGGTCATCACCGAGGAGGTCGGCCTCAAGCTGGAGAGCACCGAGCTCGACCTGCTCGGCCGCGCCCGCAAGGTCGTCGTCACCAAGGACGAGACCACCATCGTCGACGGTGCCGGTGACGCCACCGCCATCGCCGGTCGCGTGAACGAGATCCGCAACGAGATCGAGCGCACCGACTCCGACTACGACCGCGAGAAGCTCCAGGAGCGCCTCGCGCGTCTGGCCGGCGGCGTGGCCGTCATCAAGGCCGGTGCCGCCACCGAGGTGGAGCTCAAGGAGCGCAAGCACCGCATCGAGGACGCCGTCCGCAACGCCAAGGCCGCGGTCGAGGAGGGCATCCTGCCCGGTGGTGGCGTCGCGCTGCTGCAGGCCAGCGTCCCCGCGTTCGAGAAGCTGGACCTCGACGGTGACGAGGCCATCGGCGCCGACATCGTGCGTCGCGCCATCGCCGAGCCGCTCAAGATGATCGCGGTCAACGCCGGCCTCGAAGGCGGCGTCGTGGCGGACAAGGTCAAGAACCTGGAGCCCGGGTTCGGCCTCAACGCCGCCACCGGCGAGTACACCGACCTGTTCAAGGACGGCGTCATCGACCCGACCAAGGTCACCCGTTCCGCTCTGCAGAACGCGTCGTCCATCGCTGGTCTGTTCCTGACCACCGAGGCCGTTATCGCCGACAAGCCGGAGAAGGCCGCGGCTCCCGCCGGCGACCCGACCGGTGGCATGGGCGGCATGGACTTCTAGCAGGTCCGTGACACCGGGCGTGAGCCCGTAGGCGCCTGAGGTCCGGATACGCGACCTCGCCCGCGACGACCGGGCGGTCCCCAAGGGGGCCGCCCGGTTTCGCACGTTCGGCCCCTCCCGATGCCCGGTCCCGCCGGTGTTCAGCCCCGGGAGCCCTCGCGCGGGCGGATCGCGTCGGCCAGCGGGTGCCAGCTCTGGGGCCCCGGCAGGACCTGCGCCGACTCCGGCCCGTAGGAGCCCCGGGGGTAGGGCTCGGGCTCCGTCGACAGGTCCATCAGCGGGTCGACGATCCGCCACGACTCCTCGACCACGTCGAAGCGCACGAACTGCTCGGGACTGCCCACCACGGCGCCGTGGAGCACGTGGTCGTAGGCCTCGTGCCCAGGCCCCAGTTGGCGTCCCACGTCGGCCCCGAGCACGAGGCGCGCCGCCGAGTCGCTCTCCGCGCCGGGCTCGTTGAGCAGCATCTCGAAGGTCACCCCCGACCACGGCTCCAGCTGGAACCGGACCAGGTTGGCCGGTCCCGGGTAGAGGTCGGCGGCGGGGCGTCTGAGCTCGGCCACCACCTCCCACGACGTGAGGGGCAGGTGCTTGCCCGACCGCACGTAGAACGGCACGCCCGCCCAGCGGTGGTTGTCCACCCACATGCGCAGCGCGAAGAAGGTCTCCGTGGTGGAGCCGGGCCGCACCCCCTCCGTGCCGAGGTAGCCCTGGTAGCGGCCCCGGACGGCGTCGGCCGGTTCGAGGGTGCGCACCGCGCGCAGCAGGCGCAGCTTCTCGTCCTTGACCACCGAGGGGTCGGTGGAGACCGGCGCGTCCATGGTGAGCAGGGCGAACAGCTGGAGCAGGTGGTTCTGGAACACGTCCCGGACCGCGCCCGCCGCGTCGTAGAAGGAGCCCCGGTCGTCCACCCCGAAGTCCTCGGCCATGGTGATCTGCACGTTGTCCACGAACGCCCGGTTCCACACGGGCTCCAGCAGGGTGTTGCCGAACCGGGTCACCGGCAGCCCCCGGACGGGTTCCTCGCCGAGGAAGTGGTCGACCAGGTACAGGCTCTCCGAGGGGAAGCAGTCCAGGAGCGCCCGGTGGAGTTCGCGGGCCGAGGCGAGGTCGTGGCCGAAGGGCTTCTCCACCACCAGGCGGGCGTCCCGGTTGAGCCCGGCGTCCGCCAGGGCGCGGGCCACCATGGTGAACAGCGCCGGAGGGACCGCCAGGTAGTGGGCGGTGTGGGTGCCGTCGGGCAGGGCCCCGGCCAGGTCCGCGTAGGTGCGGGGGTCGTTGAGGTCGCCGGTGACCATGGTCATCCGGTCGGTCAGGGACCGCAGGGCGGACTCGTCCACGGGGGCGGACCCGTCGGTCTCGGCCAGGTGATCGGTGACGGCCTCGCGGGTCCGGCGCCGCAGCGCCTCGGTGTCCCAGTCGGAGAGGGCCACCCCCACGATCCGGGCGCGTAGCTCTCCCCGTTCCACCAGGTGGTAGAGGGAGGGGAGGAGGTACTTCCTGGCGAGGTCACCGGTCACCCCGAAGATCACCAGGGTGTCGGCGTTGGGTCCCGTGGTCATGCTGTCCCCTCGTCGGCCGGACGGTGCGCGGGCCGCGCACGTTGGCGGAGGTACCCGGTTCGGGGAGGTGACGTGCCCAAGGGCGGGCCAAGAATGGGTGACCGGACGGAGCCGGGTGCGTGCGCCGGTACGCGGCCGTCAGGGGTGGGAGCGGTCGTCGGTCGGTGGCCGGGAGGGTGCCGCGCAGGGACGTCGACCGGGAGCTCCGGGACGTCGGCCGAGGGCGCCGGGGATCACGGGCGGGGGAGGGTCACGTGCCCCGGGAGTCGAGCCACGCGCGCACCGCCGCCTTGACCTGCGGGGTGAGGTCGCTGTCCGCGTACTCCTCGGCCGGAACCCAGCGGAGGTCCGTGTGCTCGTCGGAGAGCACCACGTCCGCCCCGTCGTGGGGGAGGGCGAAGGTGAACTGGCGCTTGCGGACCCCGTGCCGGGACACGTAGTCGAACCAGGTCACGAAGGGTTCCAGGGGGAGTGGCCCGGGTGCGCGCCCGATCTCCTCCCGCAGTTCTCGGGCGAGCCCGTCCAGGATCGCCTCGCCGGGGTCCACCCCGCCCGAGGGAAGGCTCTCCGCTCCGGGGTGGGAGGTGTCGTCGTCGCGGCGGCGCAGCAGCAGGATCTCCCGCCCGCGGCCCCGGTGCACGATCGCCCCCGCCGCGTACCGCCCGATCCCGTGCGCGCGGGCCCGTGCGGCCAGGTCACCGAAGACCGGGTGTTCCGTGAAGTCCATGAGGCGACCGTACCGAGCGGCGGGGGCAGGGCCGTCGGTGACCGTCTCCGGTGGGGACCGGAGCCGGTCACCGACGGTCTACCGGGTGCCGGTGATGCGCAGGGCCACCAGGGTGGCGAGCACCCACGCGACCCCGGCCACGATCAGCGTGACGGTCGCGGGGGCTCCGACGACGTGGGCCAGGCCGCCGAGCGCGAGAGGGGGAAGGACGGTTCCGCTCAGGGCGAGCAGGGAGGCCGACGCCCGCTCCGCCGGGGAACCCGCGCGGGCCCGCCCCTTGAAGCGGGCCGAGAGCCCCTCCGAGTTGAGGCTCGCCTCCATCCCGTAGGTGAAGGGGGTTCTGTCGATGTCGACGTCCGCCCGCGAGCGCGGGGTCTCGTCGTCCAGACGGAGCTCCGTCACCTGTGGTTCTTCCCGAGTCTCCCGCTGCTGCGGGGGCTGCCCCGGGGGATCTCCCATGAACGAACCTCCAGCCGTTGGCGTACAGGGGGGTGGTGCTGCTCCCTGGTGCGATGGGGGCCAGGTCGGCACCTGTGACGCCGGAGCGCCGAGTGTCCACGCTCCGTAGCCTATCACCATGGCGGATACCATGCATCAAACGTGCGGACGATTGATGCATTTGACTCTGACTAACTACAGCTGTCAGGATATTGATAGCCTTACCAAAGACGCGGAAGTGCTGGGGGGATATGCCGATGGCCGGGAACAGCTCATGGATGTGCCCCGGCCCGTGCCGCTGCCGGAGGGATCACCGCGTCGAGGCGTTCGATCCTCCGTGCGAGCCCCGTCGTTTCCCCGTGCCGACCGCGCCGTCCCGCGCGCGGTGTCTCCGGCACTCCCCGAGCTCGTGTTTCCCGCGGCTCCTCGCGGATCGAGACCACCGCAGTCAAGCCAGAGAACGAGGTCGCGCCATGTCACCCAAGGGCACAGGAACCGAACTGACCGACGCCTCCCAGGGACGGGGCCGACCCGCCGGGAGAAGGGTCGCCGGGTCCCCCGCGCGAGTCACCGTCAACCTCACCGCGCGCTCCACGAAGGCGATGGAGGAGGCCGTCGCGGCCACGGGTGACACCCAGACCGACGTCATCAACCGCGCCCTTCAGGTGTACGCCTACCTCGAGTCCGTCATGGCCGAGGGCGACCGCGTCTACGTCGAGAACGCCGAGAGCCAGGAGCGGGAGCGCCTGCGCTTCTTCTGAACCCTCCCCTTCGTCATGCCCGGAGATCCCGGGTGCCGTGCCAGTGCCCCGACCGCGAGCACCGAGTGTCCACACCACCGCGGCCCGGTCGGGCGCACGACCGTCGAGGGAGGAAGGACGTTCCGACGCCCGCGCGTCGCCGCCCCGCCTCAGACCCGTAGCAGGGTGAGGTAGGCGAAGCCCAGGGTCTCCCGCTGGCCGTGCACGCGCGCGTGACGGTGCCGGTCGGCGCGGTCGCGGACCTCCTCGAAGTCGGGTGAGTCCGGGTTCTCCAGGAGCCAGTCCTCCCAGCCCAGGCAGTGCAGGTTCTCGAACTCGTCCCACTCGTCCACGGTGGTCTCGGTCAGCGCGATCAGCCGGAAGCCGTGCGCGAGGGCGAAGTCCACCAGCTCGGGCAGGGAGCGGTACTGCTCGCGCGGGATGAACGGCATGGCGGCCAACTCGGAGTCGGTCGGTGGCCGCCTCCAGTAGCACTCCGCGAACGCCGCCCGCCCCCCGGGCCGGGTCAGGTCCGCCAGCGCCGCCAGGGCGTTGGCGGTGTGCACCACCGGTTCGCCGCCCCAGGCGTGGCTGGCACCGATGTTGAGCACCAGGTCCGCAGGCTCGCCCCGCCACGTGCCGACGTCCCCGGCCACGAGCTCGACCCGGTCGGCCAGCCCGCGCTCCTCGGCGTTGGCCCGGCCGAGCCGGACGTAGTCCTCGCTGAGGTCGATGCCGAACCCCGTCGCGGTGGGCTCGGTGGCCAGCGCGCGGAGCAGGAGCTCCGCCCAGCCGCAGCCGACGTCCACGATGTGGCGTCCGGCCAGGGGCCCGAGCGAGCGGATCAGCCGAACGGCCCGCTCGTCGTTGAGCGGGCCGTTGAAGTCGACGTCGCGGTACAGGGGGGGAATTCCGGGGGTGGTCATCCGAGGAGGATCACCCGGGAGGGGCCGGACCGTCCACTGGTTTTCCGGTGCCCCGGACGGTCAGCCCTCCCCGTGCCAGGCGTTCCACAGCCTCGCGTAGGAACCGCCCCGGGCGAGGAGTTCGTCGTGGGTGCCGAGCTCGACGATCTCGCCGCCGTCCACCACGGCCACCCGGTCCGCGTCGTGCGCGGTGTACAGCCGGTGGGCGATCGCCACGACGGTACGGCCCGCCAGGACCCCGGCGAGCGAACCCTCCAGGCGCCGGGCCGAACGCGGATCGATCATCGAGGTCGCCTCGTCCAGCACCAGGACCTGCGGGTCGGCCAGCACGACCCGCGCCAGGGCCAGCTGCTGCACGTGGGCCGGGTCCAGGGCGTCCTGCCCCGAGCCCACCCGGGTGTCCAGGCCCTCCGGCAGCGACCGCACCCAGGTGTCGGCGTCCACCGCCTCCAGCGCCCGCCACAGCCGGTCCCGGTCCGCGCCGTCGTCCTCCAGCGCCAGGGCCAGGTTCTCCGCGAGAGTCCCCCGGAACACGTGGCTCTCCTGGCTGAGCAGGATCACCCGCTCCCGGCGCTCCTCGGGGGAGAGCGCGGCCAGGTCCGCGCCGCCGACGCGGACGGTACCGGCACCGGGCAGGTACACCCCGGCCATGAGCTTTCCGAGGGTGGACTTCCCGGCACCGCTCGGGCCGACCATGGCCAGCCGCTCCCCGGGGCGCAGGTCCAGGTCGACCCCGTGCAGCACCTCGGTGCCGGGGGTGTACCCGAACCGCACGCCGTCGACGGCCACGCCACCGGGCTCACCGTTCCCGGTCCCGGCCTCGGGGCGCGTGGCCTCTTCGGGGGTCCGGACCCCCAACAGGCGCCGCATCCCGGTGAAGCCCACCATCACGTTGTCGATCTGGTCGATCATGCGCTCCAACGGCTTGGACATCTGCACGGTCAGGAACACCGCGGTGGCGATCTGCCCCAGGGACAGCCCGCCCTGGACGTACAGCGCCCCCGCGACCAGGAAGGTCGTCGCCGAGGCGACCATGTACGAGAACTCCAGCGGCGGGTACCACACGGTCCGCAACCAGAGCGTGTACCGCTCCGCCAGGTACGCGCGGCGCACGTCGGCGTCGGTGCGCAGGTCCTGCCACTCCTGGCGGTCCAGCGCCTCCAGGGTGTGCGCCCCCTCCACGGTGTCGGACACGCCCTGGGTGAGCCGGGAGTACGTGCCCATCTCGGCCAGGTACCCGTCCGGTGCCCGCCGCGCGTACCAACGCGTGCTCACCCAGATGATCAGCGCCGACGGCAGCCACGCGAGCATGAGCGCCGGGTGCAGGAAGGCCTGGGCGACCAGGATGACCAGCACCGTCGCCCCGCCCGTGGCGAACACGGGCAGTGACTCGCGGACCATCACGCTGAGGGAGTTGACGTCGCGGCCGGTGCGCGAGACCAGGTCGCCGGTGCCCGCCCGTTCCACGGTGCCCAGGGGCAATCGCAGCACCGACCGGACGAACTCCTCACGCAGCTCGGCCAGCAGCCCCTCTCCGAAGCGAATGGACTGGGCCACGGCCGCCAGCAGGAGGCCCGCGTTCACCAGCAGGGACGCCACGATGACCAGGGCCAGGACGTCCACGCGCTCCGGGCCGGCCCCGTCGCGGACGGCGTCGATGATCATTCCGAGCACCCACGGGGCGACCAGCGCGGCCCCCGTGGCCAGGGCGTACAGCACCACCACCTGGAGCAGGAGCGGCCCGTGGTCGCGGCCCGCGCGCCGCAGCCGGCGCCACACCTCGGGAGTGGGCGCCACAGGCAGGGCGGCCGGGTCCACCGCGGCGGTGGGCGGCCCGCCGGGGGAGGGCGACCCGGGTCGGTCGCCTGAGGGACGGGGGTCGGCGGTCTGGGTCATACCCTCTCCTCCTCCAGCGTCGTGCGCAGGACGGTGGCGGCGTAGGCGTCGTGGGTGCGGAGCAGGTCCCGGTGGGCGCCCTCGGCGGCCACCCGGCCCTCCACGACGAACTGGACGTGGTCGGTGCGGTCCAGCAGGAGCGGGCTGGTGGTGACCACCCCGGTGGTGCGGTCGGCGCGGACCCCGCGGAGCCGTTCAGCGACGGCCGCCTCCGAGTGGGCGTCCACCGCAGAGGTGGGTTCGACGAGGATCAGTACCTCGGGGTCCCTGAGCAGGGCACGGGCCAGCCGCAGGCGCTGCTGTTGGCCGCCGGAGTACTCGCGGCCGCGCTCGGTGAGCTCGACGTCCAGTCCCAGCGGCGACTGGGCCAGCACGTCCTCGGCCGACGCGGCGCGGAGCGTCGCGGTGACGTGTTCGTCGGAGCCGGTGCCGTCCGGGTCGAGTTCGTCGCGCAACCGGCCGGAGAACAGGTGCGCGTCGTTGGCGGCGACCAGCACGCGACGGCGGACCTCCCGCAGCGGCAGGGCGTCCAGGCGGACACCGGACAGCTCGGCACCGCCGCCGTCCCGGTAGCGGCCCAGCCGTTCGATCACGGGCCCCACGTCGGTCTGGTCGGCGCAGACCACGCCGGTGACCCTCCCGTGTGCGAGGAGCACGCCGCTGCCCGGGTCGTGCAGGTCCCGCGGTCCGGCGGGGGCCTCCGCCGGGATCGCGGGTTCGGTGAGGTCGTGCTCCATGCCCAGGACCCGCACCACGCGGGTGGCGGCGACCCTGGCGGTCACCAGGTCGGAGGAGAAGAGCATGAAGTAGCGGACGGCGCTGGCCAGTGCGCCCGTGTAGCCGTAGAAGGAGACCAGCTGCCCCACCGTGAGCTCACCGACCAGCGCCAGCCGGGCGCCGTACCAGACGATCCCCACGAGGAGCAGTCCCGGATACAGGGTGCGGACGGCCTCCAGTGCGGCGTCCATCCATCCGACCCGGACCCCGGCGGCCCGGACCCGCTGCGACTCGGCGCGGTACCGTTCGCCGGTCGACCGTTCACCGCCCACCCCGCGCAGGACCCGCAGCCCGGCCACGAGGTCGGTGGCCCGCGTGGTGAGTTCGGCCTGGCGGTCGCGGTGGGCGTGCGTGCGGTGGTTGAGCGGGCGCAGCAGCGGGACCATGCCGACGACGATCAGCGGTACCGCCACCAGGACGATCAGCCCGAAGGTGACGTGCGACGTGAGCATGAGGAAGGCGACCACCAGGACCGCGACCACCGAGGAGACGAACAGGTTGGAGCGCTCGTAGAGCTCACCGATCTGGTCGATGTCGTCGGTGCCGACCGCCACCACCTCGCCGGTGGGCAGCCGCCGGGTGAGCGTCGGTCCCAGGCGTGAGGAGCGGCGGGTGATCAGCTGCACCGTGCGGTAGGCGGACGCGTACCAGTTGAAGCAGCTGGCCCGTTCGTACAGGGGGGTCAGGGCCGCGCCCGCCACGGCGCACAGTCCGATGAGCGCGAACCAGTACAGCAGGGTGCCGTACCCGCCCTCGGCCAGCCCGGAGTCGAGCGCCGCGCCGAGCACGAACGACACCAGGATCGTGCTCAGGTAGTACGCGGAGGCGATCAGCGACGCGTACAGCAGTGAACGCCACTCCATGCGGGTGAGCCAGAGCAGGAAGCGGTTGGCGGATCGGTGGTCCGGGTCGCCCGGAGGCTGGGGAAGTACGCGCACGGTTACCGAACCTAACCAGCGGAGACCGGAGGAGGCCACTGGTTTTCTCGCGTCCCGCGCAGTGGCGGTTCAGGGGATTCTCCGGGTGTTCCCGGATGGTGTTGGTGCGGGCCGGGACGGAACCCTGGACCCATGAACGACAGCTTTCCTGACCGGCCCGGCCTCCCCCTGCGGATCGCGGCCGTCACCGCCGGTGCCGTCCTGCTCTGGTCCGCGCTGCTCCTGGCCAACGACCTGCTGTCGGACGAACCGGGGGGTCAGGGCAACCTCGCGCACTGGATCAACGCCGTGGTCATCGGCGTCCTCGGGACCGCGCTGGTCTGGGCGGCCCGCCGGTACCTGGACCGCCGCCCGTGGTCCGGCCTGGGGCTGACCGGTCCGCGGGACGCCTGGTGGCCGTTCCTTGTGGGCGCGCTCTCCTGGCTGCTTCCGGCGGCGGTGGGCCTGGGGGTGGCCCTCGCCCTCGGCGCGTCGGTCACCCCGGCCGTGCCCCTGACGGAGGTCGTGCTCTCCCTGGCGGCCCTCACCGTCCTGGTGCTGCTCTACGAGGCGCTCCCGGAGGAACTGATCTTCCGGGGATACCTGTTCCGCAACCTCAACACCGCGATGGCCGCCTGGTTGGCGGTGTTCGGGCAGGCGGCGCTGTTCACCCTGTGGGGGACGGGTCTGTGGGTCCTCACCGGAGGGTGGGAGGTCCTCGCCGAGAGGCTGCCGCTGTTCCTCGGCATGAGCGTGGTGCTCGGCTGCCTGCGTGTGGTCACCGGGAACGTCTGGGCCTGCGTGGGCTTCCACCTGGCCTTCCAGGTCGCGGCCCAGGGGCTGTTGAACTGGGGCCTGTTCGAGGTCGACGGCCTGGAGACGGTCATGGGAACCGTCTTCCTGCTGCCGTTCGCGCTCGGGGTCACCGTCGCCATGCTGTTCCTGCGCGACACCGGCACCTGGTCGCGGAGGGCCCCCGACCCGGCGCCGTCCGCACCGGGGCGGGCCTCGCGTTAGGGGAGCTCGCCGCGCCGGTGCAGGATCTCGACCAGGTCGCGTACGGCCGGGGCGCACCGGTCGCGTTCGGCGTGGGAGATCCACACCGCTTCCAGGATCTCGTTGTCCGGAACGATCTCGCCGTCGTGTTCCGCCGAGTAGCAGACCAACCGCACACGGGTCCCGGGCGCCTGGGCGTGCGCCTCCTGGTCGATCTCCGCGACCAGGTCGAAGGTGCCGGGGCGCAGGACCACGCTGACCTCCTCCAGGGTCTCGCGGGCCACCGCCTCCTCGTCGCTCTCGCCCGGCTCGCGCTTTCCGCCGGGGACGTACAGGAGGTCCCTGTCCTCGGGGCGCACGCACAGCAGGCGGCCGTCGCGTACGTGGACCCAGGCCAGGGCCTCGATGACGGCGGGAGACGGGGAGGGGAGCGAGTTCGCTGACATGTGGCCACTTTAGGTCGCGGTGCGCGGGCGAGAACCGCCGCCCTGTGGTGACCTGAGCCACTAATCTCGTCTTCCGTACACCCACGGCCCGCACCGGCCGGGCCACGGCGAGAGCGGACGAACATGGCACCCTCCCCCTCCGGAACCGGTCCCGGATCGGGCCCCGACCCCTCGGCCGCGCGGCCCGGGGCGGACGTCCTCCCCCTCCTCGCGGAGAGCTCCAGCGGCGGTGTGCCGCCCCA
Organism: Nocardiopsis sp. iso_237; assembly: GCF_056173345.1. Lineage (NCBI taxonomy): Bacteria > Bacillati > Actinomycetota > Actinomycetes > Streptosporangiales > Nocardiopsidaceae > Nocardiopsis > Nocardiopsis sp. iso_237. The sequence continues at coordinate 693,368 of NZ_CM149669.1, forward strand.
GACCACGGAACACCGCGAGGAACGCGAACGCGCCTACAATCTCCACAGCGCGGCGATCGGCGCCTGCCTCGCGCGTACGGAGAAGGACCCGTCGCTGGTCGAACGCGCGCGGCTCCTGCTCTCCGAGGAGGCGCGGCTGCCCTTCATGACACCCGACGAGGTCGCCCACGCCAACGCCGTGCTCTCCCGCACCCTCCGTGAGCTCCGCGCCGACCCCGCGCCGCGCCCCTCGGGCGCCACCCCGGACGACCTGGGCCGCGAGCTCACCGACGCCGAGCAGGACGCCCTCTTCGACCTCGCGCTGCGCGACCGGCTCACCGGGACCCCGCGCGAACGCCCCCGGCTGCTGCTCCTCGGGGGCCAGCCCGGTTCCGGGAAGTCCACCCTCCAGCGCCTCCTCCTGCCGGTGCTGCCTCCGGGGACGGTCAGCTACGACGGCGACGACCTGCTGCGGCTCTCGCCCGACTACGAGTGGGCGATGACCGCCGACGACCGGGCCGCCTCCACGTCGGTGTCAGCGCAGGTCGGCGGGGTGCACGACCGGGCCATGGAGTACGTGCGGCGGGGCCGCCACGACGTCGTGTGCAGCCACCCGCTGGGGCGCGCGGACTGGGCCGCCCGGTGGGTGCTCGGCTTCCGGGAGGCCGGGTACCGGGTGGAGGTCGCCTTCGTGGCCACGCACGCCTCCAACAGCCGGTTCTCGGTCTTCGACCGGCACGAGCGGGCCACCCGCGACCAGGGGTTCGGCCGCTGGCTGCCGGAGATCCACCACGACCGCTTCTACCTGGGCGTCCCCAACACCGTCGAGTTCCTGGAGACCCACCACCTCGCGGACTCGGTGTACGTGCTCTCCCGTGAGGGTGAGGTGTTGTACGCCAACCACCGGCGCGAGGGCGGGTGGCGGTCGGAGCCCTTCGGCCGGATCGCGTTGGAGGCCGAGAGGGGCAGACGCGAACTCTGGCGTGCCGAGGACGCGCTCTAGGATCGCTCCCCATGGACATCTTCTCCGCGAGCCCCCTCCTGGTCCGCCAGCCCGGACGCCTCATGGCCGACGTCTCGGACTACGAGATCCTCGACCAGTTCGGACGGCAGATCGCGTGGGCGCGTGAACAGGGTGCGGGCGGCGGCGTGCAGGTGCTGCGGCAGCTCTCCCGCAACACCGGCGGCTTCGAGAGGCTGGTGCACGTCACCGACCTCAACGGCGCGGTCCGGCTCGTCATCCGGAAGCACTGGTCCTGGATGACCGCGACCACCAGCGTGAGCCTGCCCGACGGTCGCCCGGTGGGAAGCATCGAGCAGGACCTGAAGTTCTTCGGGGCCAAGTTCACCCTGATGGACCCGTGGAAGCGGCAGATCGGCACGATCGAGGGCGACTTCGTCAGCCGGGACTTCCGGATCAACGACCACAACGCGCACGAGGTGGCCCGGGTCGACCGCAGCCTGCCCGACCTCGGGGAGATCCTCACCGCGGCGGACAGCTACGCGCTGCACCACCGCTACCCCTCCCTTCCGGAACCCCTGCGCACCCTGGTGGTGGCGTCCGCGATCGCGATCGACCTGGTCCTGCGCGAGGGCAGGTGACCCCGGGAGCTCAGTTCTCCAGGCGGGCCATGGCGGCGCGGTCCTCCTCCCCGAAGCGCTCCTCCAGCTCCTCGGGCGAGGCGTCCAGGTCGATCCGGGAGAGCGGCACCCCGCGCGCGGACTCGATGGCGCCCAACCGCCGCAGGGCGCGGTCGCTCGCGTACTCCAGGAGTTCGCCCGGGGGGAGCTCGTAGCGCTGGACGGCCGGGTCCTTCGAGGGGACGTCGCCGTCCCGGACGGTGCCCATGACGTGGGGGAGCAGTTCGTCGAGGCGCTCGCTCACCACGTCCCAGTTGCGGTCGTCGGCGGCGACGTGGCGTCGGCAGGTGAAGGTGCCCCAGGCCATGTGGCGGCGCTCGTCGTCACCGATCCGCCTGATGATCCGGCGCATGCCCGGGAAGATGTCGTGGACGGTGCACACGTGGTTCCAGGCGTAGTAGCCGGTCAGCGCCAGTGAGCCCTCGATGACGTGGTTGTAGGTGACCGAGGCGCGCACCTGGTTGCGGGGGCTGGGGTCGTCCAGGAGGGCGTCCAGCGAACGGGGGAGTTCGTCGTAGAACAGGACGCGGTAGCCGGGGTTGGTGTCCACGTACTCGTGGAGGTCGTCCCGGACGCCGATCGCGTCCAGCCAGAGCCGGAAGGCCTGGACGTGCCTGGCCTCCTCGAAGGCGAACTGGGTCAGGTACATCTCGTCGCCCAGGCGGCCCTCGGCGGCCATGGCGCGCAGGAACGGCTGGAGGTCCTCGGTGACCGCCTCCTCGCCCGCGGCGAAGAGCGCGCACAGCCGCAGGACGCGGGAGCGCGCCTCGTCGTCGAGCTTCCGCCAGTCCTCGGCGTCCTGGGAGAGGTCGATGTCGGCCGGGTTCCAGAACCTCGCGTTGCCCTTGGCGAACAGCCTGAGGGGGAGCGAGTCCCAGTTGAGTCCGCCGCCGCGGAGGGAGTGGAAGCCGTCGCGGCGCTCGGTGGCCGGTGCGTCGGTCATGGGGGTACCTCCGTCGGGTGTACTGCCCCTCATGATTGGACACGGGCGGGGTTCGTGTAAAGCCCTGAAGGTGTCCTGGGTCACTCGCATTCAGAACCCGGTTCGGATCCGATCCGGTCGCTGCACACGGCGATCCGGCCCCGCCGAAACGGTACGGTCGGGGGAGTACGACCGCATGAACGATCCGATCGGGGGACGACGTGTTCTGTGGTGATCCCGGCAGTTCCGGCTACGCCGCGTGCGCCGCCCAGTCCCAGCTGTTCGCGCTGGCCTCGGTGATCCCCGCGCTGCTCGGCCTGGCCCTGCTGTTGGCCGCCTTCACCGCGCCCTCGGTCCGGGGCGACCGCCTGCTGCGCACCCGGACCCTCACCTACTCCCTGATCGCCTGGGGCATCGCCGCCGGTACGTACGTGATCGGCGTCCTGCCCTCGCTCTGACCCGGGGTCACCGGGTCAGCTCTCCTCCTCCGCGAGCAGGTCGCCCGCGTCCGCGATCCGGTAGGCGTAGCCCTGCTCGGCCAGGAACCGCTGCCGGTGCGCGGCGTAGTCCTGGTCCAGGGTGTCCCGGGCGACCACCGCGTAGAACCGCGCGGTCCGGCCGTCCGCCTTCGGACGCAGCACACGGCCCAGCCGCTGCGCCTCCTCCTGCCGGGAACCGAAGGACCCCGACACCTGGACCGCCACCCCCGCCTCGGGGAGGTCGATCGAGAAGTTGGCGACCTTGGAGACCACCAGGGTGCGCAGCTCGCCGGAGCGGAAGGCGTCGAACAGGCGCTCGCGCTCCTTGTTGCGGGTCTCGCCCTTGATCACCGGGGCGCCCAGCCGCTCACCGAGCTCGTCGAGCTGGTCGATGTAGGAGCCGATCACCAGGACCTGCTCCTCCGGGTGGCGCTCCACGATCCGGCGCACCACGGTGGTCTTGGTCTCCGAGGAGGCGCAGAACCGGTACCGGTCCTCCGGCTCGGCGGTCGCGTACGCCAGCCGCTCGGACTCGGTCAGGTCCACCCGGACCTCCACACAGTCCGCCGGGGCGATCCACCCCTGGTTCTCCATGTCCTTCCACGGGGCGTCGTAGCGCTTCGGCCCGATCAGCGAGAACACGTCGCCCTCCCGGCCGTCCTCGCGGACCAGGGTGGCGGTCAGGCCGAGGCGGCGCCGGGCCTGGAGGTCGGCGGTCATCCGGAAGATCGGCGCGGGCAGCAGGTGGACCTCGTCGTAGACGACCAGGCCCCAGTCCTTCGCGTCGAACAGCTCCAGGTGCGTGTACACGCCCTTCCGGCGCGCCGCCATCACCTGGTAGGTGGCGATGGTGACCGGTCGGATCTCCTTGCGGGTCCCCGAGTACTCACCGATCTCGTCCTCGGTCAGGGACGTCCGCTTCAGCAGCTCGGTCTTCCACTGGTGCACCGACACGGTGTTGGTCACCAGGATCAGCGTCGTCGCGCCGGTCATGGCCATCGCGGCCGCGCCGACGATGGTCTTGCCCGCGCCGCAGGGCAGCACGACCACGCCGGAGCCGCCCGCGTGGAAGCTCTCGGCGGCCTCGCGCTGGTACCCGCGCAGTTCCCAGTCGCCGTCCGCGAGGTCGATGTCGTGCGCCTCCCCGTCCACGTACCCGGCCAGGTCCTCGGCGGGCCAGCCGATCTTCAGCAGGGCCTGCTTGAGGTTGCCGCGCTCGCTGGGGTGGACGGAGACCGAGTCCTCACTGATCCGCTCGCCCAGCATGCCCTTGACCTTCTTGGCCCGCACGACCTCCTCCAGGACGGCGCGGTCCGAGGACTCCAGGACCAGGCCGTGCCGGGGGTCGCCGACCAGCCGGAGCCGCCCGTAGCGGTCCATGGTCTCCGCGATGTCCACGAGCAGCGAGTGCGGCACCGGGAACTTGGAGAAGCGGATGAGCGAGTCGACGACCTGCTCGGCGTCGTGCCCGGCGGCGCGCGCGTTCCACAGGGCCAGCGGCGTGATCCGGTAGGTGTGCACGTGTTCGGGGGCGCGTTCGAGTTCGGCGAACGGCGCGATGGATCGGCGGCACTCCGGGGCGAGTTCGTGGTCGATCTCTAGCAGGAGCGTCTTGTCGGACTGGACGATCAGGCAGGACACACGGGGCCTTCCGGCGGGAACGGGCACGGTCACGGGGACGAGGGTGGCCCCAGGTGCAACACGGGAACCCCTCCGATCATGCCCGTGCCGGGGTGGGGTTCGTTACGGCGCGCCCGGCCGACGCGGGTCAGGCCCCCAGGAACAGGAGCATCGACGCGATCACCATCACCGGCAGCAGGAACACCACCGAGAACGCGGTGTAGGCGAAGGTGCACGTCCACGTGTAGCGGATGTACCGCTCCACCGCGTCCGTGTCGGGGACCTTCGTCAGCGCCATCACACCCAGGACGATCCCGGGGACGTTGGCGAAGAGGACGAAGAACCACAGGCCCAGGGAGACACCGAGGACCTGGACGATCAGCGTGCTGACCGCCACGAACAGGGCCGCGACCGCGCCGCCCACACGGGGAGGCGGCCCGGAGGGCGGCGGGGGTCCCGTCGGTGGCCGGGGCGCCGACGCGACGGCCTGGTACGCGGGCGGTCCGGGCGGGGGCGGCGCGGCCGCCCGTCCCGGGGGCGCCGACGGACGCGCGGCGGGGGTGCTCGCGGGCAGCCCCGAACCGGGGACGGAGGTCCGTCCCCGCTCCCAGAAGGCCCTGGGGTCGCTCCGGTCACCGTTCACCGCTGGTCCGTGCCCCCTCACGCAGTTCACCGTGTCTGTGGGTCGCATACCCGCCCCACACGGGTGGGACGCGGACGATCCCGTACTCGTTGCCCCAAACCGGGGTCAGAAGTTGACCACGGGGACGATCTGCTGGATCCAGTCCCCCGCCTGGGTGAACATCACGAAGGTCAGCACCAGCATCACGAAGAACATCACCCCCGCCGCGCCCAGGCAGTACCAGGAGTACCGAGTGAGGACCTCGGCCTGGTCCGGGCGGCCCCGGTCGCGGGCGTGCGCGGCCCGCACCGCGAAGGTGATCCCGGCGATCCCGAAGATCCAGTTCATGCAGCACAGCGCGGTCGCCGCGTGCAGGATGAGCGCCATGGTGGAGCTGTTGGCGCCACCCGTCGAACCCGAGGGGACCGGTTCGCGCCGGTCGTCGTCGCGCTCCCGCTCGGGCGCCCGGTCCCGGCCCTCGGGGACGCGGTCCTCGCGCGCCCGGTCGCGGGGGGAGGAGGCTCCGGGGGGCAGCGGTGCGTTGCTCATGGGGTGTCTCTCGCCGTCGTTGATCGACCTACGCCACTCTAGCCCGCCCGCCCCTCGACGCTCCGCGCCAGGCGTCAACCGATCGGCCAGACGAGGATGGCGGTCACCGGAGTGGCCGCATCGGGAGCGAAGACCACGGGCTCCACCCGGTGCGGGTGCCCTTCGAAGCACAGCGGCCGTGAGTCGGACTCGCGGTCCCCCGGGGTGAGGATGTTCAGGACGCGATCAGCGAGATCGCCACGATCACGATGAAAGCCGCCACGCAGACGATCAGGAGCCGTAGCGCGGAGGGGTCAACGGTGGGATCGGTCCGGGGGACCCGCGCGACTCGTCGGAGCGCGAGCTCGGGTCGTTGCGCCGGACCGGGGTCGTACGACGGGTCCGGTTCGGGGTCCGGTTCGGCCGCCAGCCCTCGCGTGTTGACCATCTCCGGTGGAGACGAGACCTGCGGCACCGCTGGGTGGGGCTGTGCCTCCGCTTCGGGCTCGGGTCCCGTCTCTGACCGTGCCTCCGGCACTGTCCCCTGCCCGACCTCGGGCTCCGGCTCCGGTTTCGGTACTGGTTCGGTGGTCGGTTCCGGTGACCGCGGTCCGGTTTCGGAGGCCGGTTCGCTACTCCGTTCCAGCGTTTCCGGTGGTGGCGAGACCTGCGGGACCATCGAGTGCCGCATTGCTGTGGACTCGGGCTCCGCTTGCGGCTCGGGCTCCGCTTCGGGCTTCGCTTCGGGCTCCGCCTCGGGAGTGGCCTCCGTTACCGGCTCCGACTCCGCCTCCGGTACTGGTGCGGTCGTCCCCTCCAGCGTGTTGCTCGTTGCTGGTGAGGGGGGAACCTGCGGCATCGTCGGCTCGGGCTCAGCGTCCCCGGTTTCGGGATCCACCGCGTAGAGCAGGGTGATGATGTCGTCCGGGGCGGGACGTTCCTCGGGTGCGTGGCTCCAACAGGCGGTGACGGTGTCCCTGAGGTCCGACGGCAGGTCCTCCAGGGCGTGCAGGGGCGGGGCGGCGACCACGCGCAGCAGGGTCGCGGGTGCACTGTTGGTCTGGAACGGGTTGACGCCGGTGGACGCGAAGGCGAGCACCGTGCCGAGGCTGAACACGTCCGAAGCCGGGGTGAGTTCCTGGCCCCTGGCCTGCTCGGGAGACATACAGGACAGGGTGCCGAAGATGCGTCCGGTACTGCTGATGGCCGTGTTGTCCAGCGGACGAGCGATGCCGAAGTCGATGATCTTGGGGCCGTCGTCGGCCAGGATGATGTTCCCCGGCTTGAGGTCGCGGTGGATCAGGTCGCGGCCGTGGATGGCGGACAGGCCCTCGGCCAGGCGTGCGGCCAACCGCCGGGCGAAGGGCGGGGACATCGGACCCTGGTCGCGCACCGCACGTGACAGCGTGGGCCCCGGGATGTACGCGCTCGCGATCCACGGCTGTTCCGCGTGCGGGTCGGCGTCCAGGACGTGGGCGGTGTAGAAGCCGCCGACGCTGCGGGCCGCCTGCGCCTCACGGGCGAACCGGGCGCGGTACTCGGGGCTCCTGGAGTCGCTCTCGTGCAGCCGGTCGGGTCGGATGATCTTGACGACCACGTCCCAGCCGCCCCTGGTCCGGCCGAGGAAGACCTGTCCCATGCCGCCCTGACCGAGGAGGTGCGTGAGTCGGTACGGTCCGATCTGCCGGGGGTCGTTCGGACCGACGGTTCGCACTCCGCACCCCTTCCGGCGGCTGGACGTCCGTACGCTTCGATCATCCCTTCTTCCCCGCTTCGGGGCTGCGGATCTGCCTCAGGTGTGGCCGATGGCGGCCAATCGCCCGCGGTTCCGGACCCGTCAGTCGGAGGGGGCGAGCTCGGCCACTCCGGTGATGCGGTGGATGGCGAAGCGGTGCACGGCGTCGCGGGTGGTGTCGTAGGCGGTGAGGAAGCCGCCGTCCACGCGGGTGGGCTCCACGATCCGGCTGACCTGGCGGCCGTCGGTGTCGGTGTAGCCGATCCACACGCGGCGCTCGGCCACGGCGGCCTCAGAGAGGACCTCCATGACCGCCGAGGCCCGGGACCCGGCGGTGCCCCCCTCCGGCAGGGACACCGGCACGCGGGCGACGGTGGCGGCCTCGTCCCCGGCCCGCACCGCGCGCACGGCGGCCCGGGTGAGCTCGGGGGTCGGCGCGCCCTCCACGGTGGACGAGGGGTCGGGCTCGGCGCGGCGTACCTCGGGGCGGCTCAGACGCATCGTGCCGTCGCCGCTCTCGGGAACCGGATGGTAGCCCAGCTGGCGCAGGCGCTCGGTGAGCGCGGCGCGGTTCAGGCCGCTCACCACCACGGTCGGCGCCAGGAGGAGTAGTTCGAGGTCGGCGGCCCGGCGGTCGGAGACCAGTTCGGTCAGCAGCGCGGGCTCGTCACAGCGCAGGTAGCTCGCGGCCGTGCCGGTCCGCAGTCTGCCGTGCCTGCGGCCGGCGTCCGAGACCAGGTAGCGCAGGGCCTGCGGCAGCGGGGTGCGCGAGTGGCGTTCCAGCAGTTCGGTGATGTCGGAGACGCCGCGCCCGGCGTCCAGGGCACGGCGCACGGAGTCCTCGGTGAAGCGGTACACGGTGGCGCCCCCGGTGGACTCCACGTCCGCGACCAGCGCCAGCTCCCGGGCGAGCTCGGTGACGAGCGGCCCCGGCGCCACGGCGGTGAGGTCGCCCTGCACGAGGACGTAGTCCAGCGGCTCCGGCAGCTCGGCGGAGAGCAGGCGTGCGGCGGTCTCCTCGGCGTCCTCGTCGAGGCCGAGCAGGGGACGGGTGTGCTCGGCCAGCGCCCCCAGGCCGGTGAGGCCGAGCGCCGCCGCCTCGGTCAGGGCGGCCCCCACCAGGTCGGCGTACACGGGGGACTGGCGGCGGGGGCGGTGCCAGGCCAACCGCTCCCGGAGTGAGTCCCCGCTCGGAGCCAGGCCCGGTTCGGCCTCGCCCAGTTCGGTGAGGAGGTCCCGTCGGGCCTGCGGGGCCGCGGGTCTGACCAGCCCGGGGCCGAGCACGTTGCGCACGCGACCGCCCGCGTCGCGGGAGCCCGTCAGGGAGGCCACCCGGTCCGAACCCAGCCACGCCCGGGCCAGGAGCAGCCACCGGCGCTCCGGGGCGCGCTCCCGCCACAGGTCGTACTCGCGGGTCGGCAGCCACTCGCCCGCGACCCGGTGGTCGGTGCCGATCAGCCCGGCGGCGCGGACCACCTCCAGGTACAGGGCGGCCGTGTCCTCGTCGGTGTCCATGGCCTGCGCGGCCCGGCGCAGGTCGCGCACGCCCAGCCCGCCGTTGCGCAGGACGGCGGCGGGCTCCTCGGTCCACCGCTCCAGCAGCTCCTCCACGGCGCGCAGCACGGTGAAGGCCTGTCCGGCGGCGGCGCGGGCGACGGCCTCGGGGGAGACCGGGCGCCCCTCGAAGGCGGGCGGAGCGGTCTCGACCTCGCGGAACAGCACTCCGGAGCGCAGGTGCAGGCCGACCTCGCGGGGCAGGGTCAGGGTGTCGTCACCGGTGGCCACCAGCAGGCCCCGGGCGATGAGGGCCTCGACCGGCGAGGCCGCCGTGGCCAGGCTGACCTCCCGGCGGGCGTCGGTGACGGTGCCGTTGGGCGGTCCCCAGGCGAGGTTGTCCAGCAGGCGCCGCGCGGGGGCCTCGACCTGGCCGATCAGGGCGGCGAGCCGTGCGGGGTCCGACAACGCGGTGGCGACCGTCTCCACGGGGCTGCTGGCGGTGCTGTGCGGGACGAGGTCCCGGGCCAACCGGCGGACGGCCTCGTGCGGAAGCGCCGCCAGGAGGGCCCGCGCGGGCGGTCCCAGCTGCGCCGGGTGGGTCAGGAGCTCGCGCAGCACCTGGACCGGGCGCAGCCGCCCGTGGTCCGGCCAGATCAGGGCGAGGGAGAGCAGGGTGTCCAGGGCCGCGTCCAGCGGTTCGGTGCCCCGGCCGCCGGAGGGGGACAGCCCCAGCCCGTGGGCGAGCTCCGCGGGCTGGGCGCCCACGGGCTCGGAGAGCCGGTCGTCCCCGAGCGCGACGACGGACTCCAGGACCTGGAGTGTGAACCGGTCGAGCCGTTCCAGTGCGCGCAGTGCCGCGTTGCGCGAGGTCGCGCGGTGGGCCAGGGCGCCGATGTCGGCCGGGACCGGCTGCACCAGGTCCGGACGCGCGTCCAGGAGGGCGGTCAGCTCGTCGTCGGAGCGTGAGCGCAGCCAGGCAGTGAACGTGGGGGGCCGCCCCGGCGGATCGCCGTCGGGGCCGCCCGTGCCCCGGTCGGACCCGGGTGGCGCGTAGTCGGTCATCGGATCAACGCTAAGTGATGGGGCGGGGCGGAGCACACCCGCACCCGCCCGCCTCCCCCATCACGGCGGGTCGAACCGTATGTGGGCGGAATTCTCGGACCGAAAAGGAGGGGGAGGGGTTAAAAGGCAGGTCAATGTGGGCCAATATGGGGCCATGACCCAGCGCTCGGAACAATTGGTACTCGACTATCTCTCCGAGGTCGGACTCGCGCTGTACGGTCGTGTGACGCCCAGGGAACGGACCGCCTATCTCGCCAGCCTGCGGGCGCGCATCGACGAGCGACGCGAGGCGGCCGAGGCCGACGACGTCGACACCGTGCGGCGCATCCTCCGCGGCTTCGGATCCCCCGAACACATCGTGCGGGAGGAGCTCACCGGCCAGGCGGTCGACCTCGAGGACGACGAGATGATCCCGCCCAAGCCGCGGCACGCCGACCGTCCGCCGCCGCCCTGGCGAGGCGGCCCCAACCAGGGGTTCATGTCCCTGTTGGAGGGGCCCAGCCAGACCGACCTGCGCATGGACGGCCGGGTCGCCCGCAAGCCCGGGGTGACCCGCAACGCCCTCATGCTGCTCCGGCACCACCCGCCCGAGGCCGTGGCCCTGGTCATGCTCGTCCTCGCCGGAGTGTGGTGGGACGTGGCCTTCCTGTGGGTGCTCGGCGCCGCCCTCATCGTGCTCAGCCAGGTGTGGAACACCCGGGACAAGTGGGTCGGCGTGGGTCTCCCCCTGCTGGCCTGCGTGGTCGGCACGGCCCTGTGGACGGGTGAGGCGAAGTTCGTCGACCAGTACATCCAGCAGGCCCTGCCCGCCACCGGGGTCCCCGCCCTCGGCGTCGCCTCGCTGGTGTGCGTGCTCTACCTCTTCCCGAAGGCCGCCCGCGCGGCCCGGGTCGCGGACCGGTCCCTGAGGAGCTGACCCGTCGGGAGCCCGAACGCCCCGAACCGGTCCGTTCCGTCATTGGTTGGCAAACCCTGGGGAATAACCTTTTCCGGTCGGCCCGTTGGCGCGTATCCCCGTGGGGTGGGTCGGGTAGTCATGTCGGTACACCGCCGCTGTCGCTTCGAGGCGGTGCACGACAGGTGGTCCGGCCTCCAGCTCGGGCACCGGCCCGTCGACGACGTCCCTGACCCCGCCGAGTCCCGTCCCACACTCCGCACCCAGCGGTGACGGGGGCGACGTCGACGCCACGAGGCCCGGGTGAGCCGTATCCGGGCCTCGTTCCGTGTTCCACCAGCGCGGAGCGCCGTCGAATCGGCCCCGCCCATAATCCCTCGCCTTGTTCGACCCTCGGGCACTAATCTGGGACCACCCGTGGAAACCAGGGGCCGCCCGGGGCGGGGGAACAGGTGGACGGCACCGTTTCCGACGTCGCGCGCGCCCGTCAGTGAAAGCATGAGGTCACTACGTGCCCACCGGCAAGGTCAAGTGGTACGACGGCGACAAGGGTTTCGGCTTTCTCACCCAGGACGACGGTGGTGAGGTCTTCGTGCACTCCACCTCGCTCCCGACCGGAACCACCACCCTGAAGCCCGGCCAACGGGTCGAGTTCGGCGTGGCCGACGGACGCAAGGGCGCCCAGGCGCTCCAGGTCCGACTCCTGGACACGCAGCACTCGGTGGCCAGGGCGCGGCGCAAGAAGCCCGACGAGATGGTGCTCATCACCGAGGACCTCATCAAACTCCTGGAGAACGTCTCCAACGGCTACCGGCGCGGCCACCACCCCGACAAGCGCGAGGCGGCCAGGGTCGCCGCCGTGCTGCGCGTGGTCGCCGACGACCTGGAGGCCTGACGGCCCCCGAGGCACCTGGTCAGGGGCCGTGGCGGACGTGTTCGGCGTCCGCCACGGCCTTTTCGCCGTCTCGGGGGCTCTTCGATCGCTCCGGGGGCTTGCTGGCCGAAAAAACGTGTGACTTCCTGTCCTGAACCCCCGGAATCACGGTCGGTGAGCGGCCAGATCGCCCGTATCCGCCGTCTCTGGTGGCACAAGACTCCGTCAAGAGGGCGTATCGGCCGAACCTTGACCCGCGTTATGGTCAAATCGGTGCCCGCGATCAGTGAGAATGGTGAACGTGAGCCCTTCTCGACGTTCTCCTGTACCGGACAAAGCATGTGTCGACGCGGTGGATCTGGCCCGCTCGGTTGCGGCGGAGGTCGGGCGACCCGAATGGGTCGGTGAGCACCTCACCGCCCAGGTCGAGGACACACGCCTGGTCACCCACTACTTCCAGTGCCTGGACCCCTCCTACCCGGGATGGACCTACTCGGTCACCGTCGTCCGCGCCTCGCGCGCCAAGGACGTCACGGTCAACGAGGTCGTCCTGCTGCCCGGCGAGGGTGCCCTGGTCGCTCCGAACTGGGTGCCCTGGAAGGAACGGCTGCGCCCGGGCGACGTCGGTGTGGGGGACCTGCTTCCCACCGAGGAGGACGACGAACGTCTCGTCCCCGGCTACGCGCAGGTGCCCGACAGCGAACTCGACGCCGAGGGCATGGACAAGCAGATGGTGTGGGAGCTGGGACTGGGCCGACGCCAGGTCCTCTCCGAGGTCGGCCGCGAGCAGGCCGCGGAGCGCTGGTACAACGGCGATCCCGGACCACGCAGCCCCATCGCCACGGCCGCCCCGGCGGCCTGCGCCACCTGTGGGTTCCTGACCCCGCTCGCCGGTGAGCTGCGCCAGATGTTCGGCGTGTGCACCAACGAGTACGCCCCGGACGACGGCAGGGTCGTGTCCCTCGACCACGGCTGCGGAGCCCACTCCGAGGTCCGCCGCCCCGGCCCGCAGAACGAGCCGGTCGCACCGGTCGTCGACGAGATGGGGTACGACCACATCGTCTTCGACGACACCACGGAACTGGAACTGGTCTCCAGCGACTCCTGACGAGCCGACCACACGGGCCGATCCACCCGAACAACGGGCCCCGTCGCACACGCGGCGGGGCCCGTTCCCGTACGCGCCCCGGCGCGCACGCCACGCGCTCCGCCCGGACCCGAACCGCCGCGGTCGTGGGCTAGGGTCGAGCTACCACCAAGCTCGCCCTGTCGCTCCCGGCACACTCGTGTCGGGCTGATCGGACCGCGCGCCCAGCGCAGGAGGAGACCACCATGGCCGATCCGGTGACCGCTTCGGTGGACGACACCTTCGACACGGCCGAACTGCGCCGCCGCGTGCTGTCGGCGTGGGCCGACGCGCCCGCCCGCTTCCGTGAGGACGCCAACGCCGAGGAGGACTTCGCGCTCGGCGGCTACCGCGACCGGGTGGTGGTCGAGCTCGCGCAGAACGCCGCCGACGCCGCCCGCCGGGCGGGGGTTCCCGGCCGACTCCTCCTCGCCCTGGACGGCGACCGCCTCACCGCCGCCAACACCGGCGCCCCGCTGACCTCGGAGGGCGTGGAGTCCCTGGCCACGTTGCGGGCCTCCAGCAAACGCGACGACCACGGTTCGGCGGGCCGGTTCGGCGTCGGCTTCTCCGCCGTGGTGTCCCTCAGCGACGACGTCACCGTGGACTCCGGCGGCACCGCCGTGCACTTCTCCGCCGAGCGGGCCCGCGCCGTGGTCACCGACCTGCTCGACGCCGACGGCACCCACGCCGACCTCGCGGACGAGGTGGGCCGCCGCTCCGGGCACGTGCCCATGCTGCGCCTGCCCTTCTGCGCCGACGTCGTGCCGGAACGGCCCGGGGGCGACTACGACACCGTCGTCACGCTGGTCCTTCGTGACGAGCGGGCCCGCGAACGGGTCCTGGAACTCCTGGACCGCACGGGGGAGGCGCTGCTCCTCGCCCTGGAGGGGCTCTCCGAGGTGCGTGTCGTCGTCGACGGCGAGGAGCGGACGCTCACCCGCGCGCCCGGCGACGACGGGACCGACCTGGTCACCACCCACACCGACGCCGGTGGCACCCGGGTCACGCCCTGGCGCGTGCTGCGCCGTTCCGGCGAGTTCGCCGCGCACCTGCTCGCGGACCGCCCCACCGAGGAACGCGAACGCTCCACGTGGTCGCTGACCTGGGCCGCGCCCGTGACCCCCGACGGCAGTGTGGCCACGCTGCCCGCCGACGTCGAGCACGTCGTGCACGCGCCCACCCCCACGGACACCGAACTCGACCTGCCCGCCGTGCTCATCGGCACGTTCCCGCTGGGCGCGGACCGGCGCTCCGTGCAGCCGGGCGCCGCCACGGACCTCCTGCTCATGGAGGCGGCCGACGCCTACTGCGCGCTGCTGCGCCGCTTCGCCCCCGCCGCCGCCCTCGACCTCGTGCCCGCCACCCGGGTGGGCGGCGGCGCCGTGGACGCGGTCTTCCGCACCCGGGTCGCCGAACCGCTCCGGGACACCCCGTTCCTGGTCACCGCCGCCGGCCATCCGGTCGCCCCGCGCGACGCCGTTCTCCTGGACACCGGGGGAGCGAGCGGCGCCGCCGACCTCGTCGACCTGCTGGTCGACCTCGTGCCTCCGTTGCTGCCCGGTTCCTGGAGCCCGCGCCATCCGGCCCTGGCCTCCCTGCGGGTGCGCCGTCTGGGCCTGGCCGACCTCGCTGACCTGCTCGGGGACACCCAGCGTGCGCCCGAGTGGTGGCGCGGCCTCTACACGGCCCTGGGCGCCGCGGGGAGCGGCGGCGCCGACCTCGACGAACTCGGTTCCCTGCCGGTCCCCCTGGCCGACGACCGCCTGGTCCGGGGGCCGCGTTCGCTGCTGGTGCCCACGGACGACTGGGCGAGGGTCGCGGACGCCGACGGCAACCGGCTCGACCCCGCCGCCCTCGCCACCCTGGGCGTGCGCGTCGTGCACCCCGAGGCGGCCCACCCGCTGCTGCTGCGCCTGGGCGCGGTCGAGGCCGGGGCCGCCACCGTGCTGGCCGACCCCCGCACCGAGGCGGCGGTCCGGGACTCCCTGGACGCCGAGGACCCCGAACCCGTCTCCGAGGCCGTCCTGGACCTGGTGGCCGCCTCCGGCACGACGGTCCGGGACGCTCCCTGGCTGTCCGAACTGGCCCTGCGCGACGACGAGGACGGCTACTCGATCGCCGCCGAACTCCTCGTGCCCGGCGCGCCCCTGGCCGACCTGCTGGTGGACGACGCCCCGTTCGGCACGGTCCACGACGACCTCGTCCAGCGGCACGGCGTCGACGCCCTGCGGGCCGTGGGCGCCCTGTGGGAGCTCACCGTGGTGCGTGCCGAGGAGGCCGCTCTGGGTGAGGCCCCGCTGACCTTCGAGGGAGCCGGTGACGAGGGCCCGGAGGGCCTGGACGACTGGGCCGACGACGTCCTGGAACGCGTGGGCGACCCCGAGCTCCCACCGGTCGTCCCCGAGCTGGTGTGCGTCGCGGACCTCGACTACGTCGCGGACGACGCCTGGCCGCAGGCCCTGGCGATGCTCTCCCGGGAGCCGCTGCGCGAGGCGGTGGTCGAGCCCGCCCGCCTGCTCATGCCGGACGGCCGGGTGGTCGACGTCCCGTCCTACACCGCCTGGTGGCTGCGGACCCGGGCGCTCCTGGGCGGTCGCGCCCCGGTGGAGCTGCGCACCGCGGACGCCGAACCCGCGCTGGCCGGGCTCTACGACGAGGTGCCCGCCGACGTGGACCCCGAGTTCGCCCGGGCGCTGGGGGTCCGCACGACCCTCTCCGACCTGCTCGCGGACCCGGACGGCCCGGACGACCTGCTCAACCGCCTGGCCGACCCCGCCCGGCACGTGAGCCGCGGCGCCCTGCGCCGCCTGTGGACCGCGCTGGCCGAGGTCGACGCCGACCTCGTCTCCCCGCCGTCACTGGTGCGCGCGGTCAGCGAGGGGGCGATCGTGGTCGCTGACGCCGAGGACGCCGTGGTGGTGGACTCTCCGGACCTGCTTCCCCTGGTGGCGGACCGACCGCTGGTGCTGGCCGGGGCGGCGGCCGCCGAGCGGCTGGCCGACGTGCTCGACCTGGACCTGGCGTCGGAGAGCGTCACGGGGAAGGTGAACTCGGCCGGTCGTGTCCGCGCGGTCCCCGACGAGGCCGCCCTGTTCCTCGCCGGTGAGGCGGACCGCACGTACCTGCACCACCAGAAGCTCACCGTGGACGGTGTGGAGGTGGAGTGGTACGTCGGGGACGGCTCGGTGCACGCCTCCGGTTCCGAGGGGCTGGCCCGGGCCCTGTGCTGGCGGGCCGGTCAGTGGTCCCGCCGCCACCTGCTCGCGGCCGTCCTGCGGGACCCGTCCTCCGCCGCACACCTGCTGGCCGAAGCCGACCTGGAATAGCCGCGTCGCGGCGACGACGTGCCGTTGTGGGGCGCACGTCGCACACCCCCTCGGACTCCGGGGGCGGGAACGTGTCCCCGCCGCCGACGCCCCACCAGCGGCCTACGCCTCGGGGGCGTCGGCCCACTCCGTGACGTCCAGGGCGTCTCCCACGGACACCGTGCCCGGAGCGGTCACCGCGAACTTCGTGCAGAAGGCCACGCCGCCGTCCGCGACGCGGCGGTAGGCGGCCAGGGCGCGCAGCGGCTCGGGGCCGCGCTTCTCCCCGGTCTCCTGGTCGACCGTGGTGACCGCGCAGCGGGTGCACATCTTCGCGTAGCCCAGCTCGGTGGTGCCGATCCGCACCCGGCGGATCAGGTCCTCGGTGTGCGGTTCGGTCCAGCCGGTGACGATGACGTTCGGGCGGAACCGCGCCATCGGCACGGGCTGCCCGCCGTCGGCGACGATGCGCTCGTTGAGCAGGTCCAGGGAGGTCATCGACCCGACCACGGCGGCGTGGCCGTCCGCGAACCCGGCGGTGCCGGGGGTGACTCCGGTGGTCACGCGCCGGTTGTCGTCCGGGACCCGCACCAGGCGGCTGGGGCGGCCGAACAGCTCGGTGAGCCATCCGGCGACCTCGTCGCCCTGGTCCACGCCCACGAGGGGGTTGTGGTGCACCGTCACGTCGAGACGGGGGCCCTCGGGGTCCACGTCCACCTTGACCGGTGAGAACCCCTCGGTGCTCAGGACCAGCCGGGAGCCGTCCGGGGTGAGGTCGGGGAGGATCCGCGCCATGCGGGGGTCCCTGCGCTGGCTGCGGAAGTCGCCCGAGTCGTCGACCACCATGAACGAGCGGTCGTGGGTGATCCCGGCGGAGGTGAACTCGGCGGTGCTGAGGGGGAGTCCCGCGCATCCCTTGACGGGGTAGACGGCGAGGGAGGACACGCGGACGGTCGGAGTGGCACTCATGACGACGACGCTACCGGCCCCCTCAGAAGACGGCGGACGAACCCTCGCGGAATCCCTTGGCGTCCTGGACTGTGGTTCGTCTCACAGGTAGTAACTGTACCTTCTGGAAGGTACAGTTACTCCTATGCGACCCAGTTCGAGAACCCTCATCCTCGATGCCGCCGTCCGGGTGACCGAACGGCAGGGCATCACCGCGCTGACCCTCGAAGCCACCGCCGAGGAGGCCGGGCTGACCAAGGGCGGCCTCCTCTACCACTTCCGGACCCGGGAGGACCTGCTCCTGGCGATCCAGCGCCACCTCGTCCAGGGCTGGGAGGACCGGTTCCTCGCCGAGCTCGGTGGGCCCCGAACGGAGGCCACCCCCGAGGAACGCGGCGCCGCCTACGTGCGCGTCATGATGCGCGGCGAGGTGAACCACGCCGACCTCGCCTTCATGGTCGAGGCCGAGTCCAACCCCGAGCTGGCCCGGATCTGGGGCGAGCTGATGGAGCGCTGGGCACCCACCCCACGCGCGGTCGACCAGCGCGGGCTGGACCTGTTCCTCGCCCGCCTGGCCGCCGACGGGCTCTGGCTGTTCAACGCCACCCCGGGGAACGCGCTCCCGGACGGGGTGGCGCGGGCCCTGCGGGCTCGCGTGGCCGAACTGACCGGAGCGGAGCCGCAGGCTCCCGGAACCGAGGAGGTCTCATGAGTGACGCGCACGAGGTCGGGACCGCACCCGTCTCCAGGGCCAGACGCTGGCTCGTACTGGCCGCCGTCTCCGCCGGACTGCTGCTCATCTCCGTGGACATGACCGTGCTCTACACGGCCCTGCCCACCCTCAGCTCCGACCTCCGGGCCAGCGCCTCGGAACGGCTCTGGATCATCAACGCCTACCCGCTGGTGATGGCGGGCCTGCTGCTGGGCGCCGGGACCCTCGGGGACCGGGTCGGGCACAAGCGGATGTACCTGGTGGGGCTCGTGCTGTTCGGCGCGGCCTCACTCGTGGCCGCCTACGCGGTCAGCCCCGCCATGCTGATCTCCGGGCGCGCCTTCCTGGCGGTGGGAGCCGCCGCGATGATGCCCGCCACGCTGTCGCTGATCCGCGTCACCTTCGTGGACGAGCGCGAACGCGGGATCGCGATCGGGGTCTGGGGCACCATGGCCATGGTCGGCGCGGCGGTCGGGCCCATCGTCGGCGGGGCGCTGCTGGAGTTCTTCTGGTGGGGCTCGGTCTTCCTGGTGAACGTGCCGATCGTGCTGGTGGCGCTGGTTCTGGCCGCCGTGGTCGCGCCGGGCGGTTCGGGCAGCTCCGACCGCCCCTGGGACCTGCTGGCGTCCGTACAGGTCATGGTGGGCCTGGTGGGCCTGGTCTACACGATCAAGGAGCTCACCGGGCCCGAGCCGTCGCTCCTGGCGGTGGTGGTGGCGCTGGGCGCCGCCGTGGCGGGGTTCTGGAGCTTCGTACGCCGCCAGCGCGGCCAGACCTACCCGCTGATCGACTTCGCGCTCTTCCGCGACCCGCGCATCCTCGTCGGTGTGCTCGCGGCCGGGATGGCGATGTTCGCGCTGGCCGGGGTGCAGCTGGTCCTCACCCAGCGCCTCCAGCTGGTGCTGGGGTTCAGTCCGTTGCAGGCGGGCACGACCGTCGCCGCCATGGCGCTCGGCGCCCTGCCCGTGGGCGTGGCCGTCGGAGCCCTGCTGTACCGGGTGGGCACCCGGCCGATGATCGTCGCCGGGCTGCTGACCTCCGCGGTGGGAACCGTGGTGGTGCTGCTGTCGGCCTCCGCTCCGCTGCCCTGGACCGTCGCCGGACTGCTGGTGCTCGGCGCGGGCACCGGTGCCGCGATGACCGCCGCGTCCGCCGCGATCGTCGGCAACGCCCCCGCGCACCGGGCGGGCATGGCCGCCTCCGTGGAGGAGGTCTCCTACGAGCTGGGCAGCCTGACCGGGGTCGCGATCCTGGGCAGCATGATGGCCGCCGTGTTCGCGCGGACCGTCAGCCTGCCCGACGGGGCACCCGCCTCGGCGGCCGAGGGCATGGACGAGGCCCTCGCCGCGGCCCGGGACCTGGACGCCGCGAACGCCGCCGAGCTGGTGTCCGCGGCCGCCCGGGCCTTCGACAACGGCTTCCTGGTCACCCTGGTCATCGCCGCCGTCGTCCTGCTCGCCTCCGCCGCGTTCGCCTTCTTCCACAAGCGCGGCTGGAACGGCGAGACCGCTGGCCGGGCCTCCGGTCAGAAGGGGAGGGGCGAGGTGAACAGCAAGCTCAGGTCGACGGAGTAGACCAGCGGGAAGACGGCGGAGACCAGGGCGGCGACCGCCACCGCGCCCAGTGCGGGGAGAAGGCGGGGGAAGCGGCGGACCACGGCCCAGACGAGCAGGGCCGCGCCGACCGTGATCGACCCCCACCAGTACGCGGCGGGCGTGGTGGCGGCGATGACCGTGAGGCCGTACAGGCCCTCTCCGACGAGAAGGCCGCTCACCGCGCCCACCGCGAGGGGCGTGTACCGGGAGCGCGTCCTGAGGGCGTGGGCGCCCCACCCGAGGAAGGGGCCGACGACGACCGCGGTCGTGCACCAGAAGAGTGACGAGCCCAGGGAGGGGGAGAAGCCCCTCAGGACCGAGGCCAGGTCGTACCCGGCGACCATGGCGAACAGGGTGAGCACGCCGGTCGCGATCGCGAACCCCCGCCGACGGGACGGGTACGCGAGGAGGAAGGCGGCCACGCTCCAGGACCCCGACGAGTTGGCCAGAGGCGACAGGACCTCAGGGAGCATTCCCTGCGCGTACGAGGTGAGGACCCCCACCAGCAGCCCCGCTCCGACGGCGACCGCCAGGGAGAACCACGGAGACCGGTCCCGGGCGGGCGCGGGCCGCGCCTCGGTTTCGGGAGGGGACTGGTCGCTGTCGGTGCTGCGCGTGGTCATGGTGGGGTCCTCGGGGCGTGGGTGACGGGACGTCTCCGGCCCCCGCCGGGGGCCGTTCCCTGTCTCCTATCGACGGGGCCCGCCCCGGCGGTTCGTCAGCGGTCGTGGGGGACCGCCCCCCCGGCGGTCCGTCAGCGGGCGACGCGGAAGAACCCCTCGGAGATCAGCGTGCGCAGCGCCTCCGGGGTGCGTTCCCGGATCATCACCGGGTCCTCGCCCATGAGGTCCGCGATGGCGTCCAGCAGCGGACCGACCGGCATGGTGCCGTCGCAGACACTGGCCAGCGCCGCCTCCACCGTGCCGATCCGCGCCACACGGCGCAGCCCGTCGCGCTGGCGCAGCAGGATCTTCTCCGGGTCGGGAGCACCCGGCACGGCCACGCGCTCCTCGACCACGTTCGGGGCCAGTGCCACGTGCGCGGCCAGGAGGGCGGCGTCGGTCAGGCGGTGGGCGGTCATCGCGCCGTCCACCACGTCCGGAAGGTAGGGGCCCACCGGCTGCTGGACGTCGTGCCGCAGTTCCTCCACCCGCACGGTGGCGTCCTGGGCGACGTCGTTGCGCAGGCTGATCCAGCCGAAGCCGATCCCCTTGATGCCCTCGCGGTCGAAGTAGTCCAGCCAGGCGTCGTAGCGGCGCGTGTACTCGGGGGTGCCGTGCTCGCAGGAGTCGCGCAGCCACAGCTCCACGTACTCGGCGGGGTCCTGGACGTCGCGCTGCACGACCCAGCCCGAGCATCCGGTGCCGGTGATCCAGCCGCCCACCCGGTCCTGCCAGTCGTCGGAGTCGGTGTGCGTCCAGTTGGCGAGGAACTGCCCCCAACCGCCCTCGGTGAGGTGCGCGGGGGCCTGCCGGACCAGTTCGGCGCAGACGGTGTCGCCGGGCAGGTCGGACTCGCGGTAGGTGTACCGGGCCGCCTCGGGGGTGATCACGAACGGCGGGTTGGACACGATGAGGTCGAAGCGCTCGTCCCGGACCGGTTCGAAGAGCGAACCCTGGGCCAGGCGGGCGCCCGTGATCCCGGACAGGGCGAGGCTGATCCCGGCCAGGCGCACCGCGCGCGGGTTGAGGTCGGTGGCCACCACCTCGCGGGCGCGGGAGGCCAGGTGGAGGGCCTGCACGCCGCAGCCGGTGCCCAGGTCGAGGGCGCGGTCGTAGGGGCCGTCGACGATCAGGCGGGAGAGGTTGGCGGACGCGCCGCCCGCGCCGACCACGTGGTCGGCGCCCGGCACCTGCCCGCTGCCCGGGCGGACCTTGGGGTCGGACACGACGAAGCCGGGTCTGCCGTCCTCCAGCTCCCAGGGGCCCAGGTGGACGAGGGCGCGGACGGCCGCGCCGTCGGCCCCCTCCTCGACGGTGACCAGTCCCGCGTCAGCGAGCTCGTCGACGGGGAGGATGGCACGGGCCGCGCGCGCCGGGATGGGGGACTGGAGCCACCACAGGCGCAGGAGCAGTCCGAGGCGTTCCTCCCCGCCCGTGGCGCGGAGTGCGGGCACGAGCTGCTCGCGGGCCAGGGCCTTGGCGGCGGCGTCACCGAGGCGGTCGCGGACCCCGGACACCGTGTAGTCGGCGTCGATCAGGGTGCCACGGAGCCGGTCGGCGAGTCCTCGCGGGAATTCTGTCTCAGACACCCGCCCATTATCGGTCAGGTGACGAGGTGCCCCGGTGCGCTGGCGGTGCCGTTCAGGGGGTTCCGGGTGCGCTCGGGTCCTCCTCCGTCAGCCGTTCGGCCACCCGATCCGCCGCCTCGTCGCGTTTGCGGAACAGGCGCGGGATGTAGAGGAACCCGAAGACTCCCAGGGCGATCCCGGTCACACAGACGCCGATCCACCACTTCTCGGAGGACGGCAGGCCGTCTCCCATGGCGAGGAGCACCACGAGGGCGATGGTCCACGCGA
Organism: Nocardiopsis sp. iso_237; assembly: GCF_056173345.1. Lineage (NCBI taxonomy): Bacteria > Bacillati > Actinomycetota > Actinomycetes > Streptosporangiales > Nocardiopsidaceae > Nocardiopsis > Nocardiopsis sp. iso_237. The sequence continues at coordinate 715,429 of NZ_CM149669.1, forward strand.
CCGTGCCGATGGCGGCCGGGACGCGGTAGTCGCTCTCGTGGACTTCGGGGTCGGGCTGACGAGGTTTGGGCACGGATCCAGGCTATCCGCTGGTGTCCGGCGGGTGCGGTAGCGGTGCGACGGGTCGAGGTCGACGGGGAGATGCCTTGGTCACACCCGATGATCCGATCTCCCCTTCATATGGCGATTTCTCTGAAATTGATGTGAAACGGGTGTCTGGTGTTGTACGAAGATGCAACTAATCTGGCGCAGAATCCTTGTTGTCCAGTAACACGACCAGGTCAGGCTGACGACGTGAACGCACCGACTCCCTCCTCCACTGACGAGCACCGACGGCCCAAAGGCGCGGTGGACCGCTACTTCCGCGTGTCCGAACGCGGCTCCACCATCGGCACCGAGATCCGCGGTGGCATGGCGACCTTCTTCGCCATGGCGTACATCGTCGTCCTCAACCCGCTGATCATCGGCACCGCCGAGGACGTCAACGGCGACACCCTGGGCATCCCCGGCGTCGCCGCGATGACGGCCCTGGTCGCCGCCCTCTCCTGCGTGCTGATGGGCGTGGTCAGCCGCTACCCCTTCGCCATCGCGGCGGGCATGGGCCTGAACGCCGTGGTCGCCTACGGCATCGCGCCGCTCATGACCTGGGCCGACGTCTTCCTGCTGATCATCATCGAGGGCGTCGTCCTGCTCATCCTCGTGCTGACCGGCTTCCGCACCGCGGTCTTCGCCGCGATCCCGCCCGGTCTCAAGGTGGCCATCGCGGTCGGCGTGGGCCTCTTCCTGGCGCTCATCGGCCTGGTCAACGCCGGTTTCGTGCAGGCGGGCGAGGGCACCCCGGTCCAGCTCGGAGACGGCGGCCTCAACGGCTGGCCGATCCTCATCTTCGTCATCGGCCTGCTCCTGAGCATCGCCCTCTACGTGCGCAACGTGCGCGGCGCGCTGCTCATCGGCATCGTGGCCACCACGTTCGTCGCCATCGCGGTGGAGACGCTGTTCGGTGACGGCGCCGACGCCCTCGGGTGGGGCCTGACCGTGCCGAGCCTGCCCACCAGCCCGGGCGACCTGGTCGCGCTTCCGGACGTCTCCCTCCTGGGCATGTTCCTCGACGGTGGTCTGTCCGGCCGCTTCTCCGACATCGGCGTGGCCACCGTCGTCATGCTGGTCTTCACCCTGCTGCTGGCCGACTTCTTCGACACCATGGGGACCATGGTCGGCGTCGCCCACCAGGGCGGCATGGCCGACGAGGACGGCAACATCGAGGGCACCCGTGAGGTGCTGGTCGCGGACTCCCTCGGCACGATCCTGGGAGGCGTCGGCTCCGCGTCGGTCGCCACGCTCTACGCGGAGTCCGCGGCGGGAGTCGGTGAGGGCGCCCGGACGGGTATCGCCCCGATCGTCACCGGCGCGATGTTCCTGGTCGCGACCCTGTTCACGCCGCTGGTCACCCTGGTGCCCTTCGAGGCGGCCACCCCGGTCCTGGTGATCGTCGGCTTCATGATGATGACCCAGGTGACCAACATCGACTTCAAGGACCCGGCCATCGGCATCGGTTCCTTCCTGGCGATCATCATGATGCCGTTCACCTACTCGATCGCCAACGGGATCGGGTTCGGCCTGCTCGCCTACGCGTTCGTCATGCTGGTCACGGGCCGCGGCCGCCGGGTGCACCCGCTCCTGTGGCTGATCTCCGTGGTCTTCCTGATCCACTTCGCGGAGGCGCCGATCTACGCGCTGATCGGGTGACCTCCTGATCCACTGAGCCGTGTCGGACCCGGGCCGACGTCCCCTGGCGGGGGCGTCGGCCCGCGCCGTGTACCAGGGGCGGGGAATGCGCGGCGGGGTGGACGGCGTTGCGTCCATTGATGAGTCAACGCCGTTTACTTCTCTGCCCCCGAAACCACGTTCCGGTGGTCGCGTCCGTCCCTCCCCGGTGTCCGACGGGGAGGGACTGATGCGCCGCATCGCGATGTTCCGTTCCCTGGCCGTGCGCAACTACCGCATCTACGCGCTCGGCCAGCTGGTCTCCAACCCCGGCACCTGGATGCAGCGCATCGCCCAGGACTGGCTGGTCCTCCAACTCAGCGGAGGCAGCGGGATCGCGCTGGGGATGACCACCGCGCTCCAGTTCCTGCCGATGCTCTTCCTCGGGCTCTGGGGCGGCGCGATGGTCGACCGCTTCGACAAGCGCAAGCTCCTGATCATCACCCAGGCCAGCATGGGCGTCCTCGCCGTCGGCCTGGGCGTCCTGGCCACGCTCGGCGCGGCCGAGGTCTGGCACGTCTACCTGTTCGCCTTCGGCCTCGGCTTGATCACCGTGCTCGACAACCCGGGGCGTCAGGCCTTCGTCCCGGAGATGGTCGACCGGGAGCTGCTGCCCAACGCGATCGCCCTGAACAGCGCCAGCTTCCAGCTCGGCCGCGTCACCGGCCCCGCCGTCGCCGGTGTGCTGATCGGCCTGGTCGGCAGCGGTCCGGTGTTCATGGTCAACGGGCTCTCGTTCGCCTTCACGATCGTGGCGCTGCTGCTGATCCGCACCGCCGACCTCAACCCCACCGAACGCGTCCCGCGCGGCAAGGGGCAGATCCGCGAGGGTCTGCGCTACATCGGCGGCAGACGCGACCTGGTCCTTCTGCTGGTCCTCGCCGGCTCCGTGCAGTTCTTCGGCGCCAACGCGCAGAACCAGATCGCCCTCATGGTCAACAACGTGTTCGAGACCGGCGCGACCGCCTTCGGTGTGGCCGCCGCCGCGCTCGCGGTGGGCGCGCTGGCCGGGGCCCTGCTGGCCGCGCGCCGCGAGCACCCGCGCCTGAAGCTGGTGCTGATCGGCGCGATGGGGTTCGGCGCCACCCAGCTCGTGGCGGGCCTGATGCCCGGCTACGTGGCCTTCGTGCTGGTCCTGGTCCCGATGGGCGTGCTCTTCATGACCTTCGTGACCACGCTCAACGCCACCTTCCAACTGAGCGTCGACCCCCAGATGCGCGGCCGGGTCATGAGTATGTTCCTGCTGGTGTTCATGGGTGTGGCCCCGATCGGCGCGCCCGTGGTGGGCCTGATCGCGGACGCCTTCGGCCCGCAGGCCAGCCTGCTCACCGGCGGCGCGGTGACCACAGTCGTGGTCGGCGTGCTCACCGTGCTGCTGATGCGCACCAGGGGCGTGGCCGTCCGCGACCTGCTGCCCCGGAGGTGGCGCGGACCGGAACCCGTGGGCTCAGGCGGTGACCACCCGGGTGACCATGGAGACGGAGCTGACCGCGAGCAGCACCAGCACGGTGCGGCGGAAGAGCTCGGCGTCCAGCCTGCGGAAGAGCCGCTCACCCGCGAGGGTACCGATCAGCAGCGCGGGGGCACCGACCAGCAGCAGGCTGCTGACCTGCGGAGTTAGCTGGCCGCCGAACCCGAAGCCCACCAGCGTCGCCACGCTCGTCGCGGAGAACGTCACGGCGAGTGTGGCCCGCTGGACCCGGGGCTCCAGTTCGGCCAGCCGCGAGCCCTGGAGCCCGGCCACCATGAGGGGGCCGTCGATCGCCGTGGAGGCGAACGCGGCGCCCGAGAGCGCGCTCATCCCGGCCACCGCCCCCATACCGCCCGGGATGCGTACCCGGCGCCACACCAGGACGGTGCCGAGGACGACCGTCGCCGCGATCAGCACCAGCAGGACCTGCTCGGAGAGCACGTTGAGCGCCCACAGCCCGAACGGCACCCCCGCCAGGGCGCACACGAGCAGCAGCAGGGCGGCCCGCCGGTCCACGTGGGCCCGGTCCCGCAGCGCGACCCACAGGTTCAGCGGTACCGCCAGGGTCGCGGAGACCACCACCGCCGTGACCGGGTCCAGGAGCAGGGCCAGCGGCGGCACGGCGGCCAAGGCGAACCCGAAGCCCGCGGTGATGCGGATCAGGGCGGCCAGTGTCAGGACCACGAACACACAGGCGAGGACGTACACGGGGGCGGCTCACAGGACGAGGTGGCGGGCGGCGGGTGTCGAAGGGATGATGATGTCATGACCCTGTTCGTCGCGCTGTGGCCGCCCGACCAGGTCCGGAAGCGTCTGGAACGGGCGGTGCGCGCCGCCCGGCCCACCGCGCCGGAGCTGCGCTGGACCCCGCCGGAGCGATGGCACCTCACCCTGGTCTTCCTGGGGGAGCTCGCCGTGCGCGTCCCCGAACTCTCCGCGGCGCTGGAACGCGCCCTGGAGGGGCACCCGCCCCCGGACCTGTTCCTCGACGGCTGGGGCGTCTTCCCCAGGGCGGGCGGGCCGGGACACCACGCGTCCGTCGTATGGGCCGGGGTGCGGGGCGACGGACTCCCGGAGCTCGCCGGGGCCCTGGCCGAGGCGGCCCGAGGCGCGGGCGTGCCCGTCTCGTCACGCCCCTTCGTGCCGCACGTCACCCTCGCCCGCGCCCGGAGGCCCCGCGACGTCACCCGGACCCTGCGTGCCCTGGGCCCGGCGCCGGACACCGGCTGGCGGGCCGACCGGATCGCCCTCGTGGAGAGCCGCCCGTCAGGGCCGGACCGCTACCGGACCGTCCGGAGCTGGGGACTACCCTGGGGTAGCGAATCCCAACGAGCACCGGAGCGGGGCACGTCATGAGCATGCTCACCAACAACCGCAAGCAGCGCTGGCTCCTGCCAGTGGTGCTCTGACCTGGGATAACGGCTCTCTAGTGCGCGTCCGGGACCGCATCGGCCGGTCCCAAGTCGCGATTATCAAGCCAAGCTTACCGCCCAACGGTTTCGCTGCGCACGTGGACTCTGTTGGCTCCCGTTTCGGCCTCTATGTAGCGGGCCGACGTTCGCACCTGGTGGACGGAGCCGCTCAGGTTGGCAGTATCTGAGGGTGCATCTAGTCCGAAAGTGTTAGCTGCTTCAAATACGACGGGCGCAACCTTCCCCTAAAGGCACACCATCACGTCTGGTGGGGGTGTCTCTTTAGATGCTGCGAGCACCGATCCGGATAACCAGAGTGCAAGAACAAGAAGAACCTTCACCCGTGAATGCCTCGCGGGTGAAAGTCTCTTCTGAGACATCACTCTCCGGAGAAACCACCATGTGCTTTCACTGCGACACCCCCGTATCCCCCATTGAACCCCTTGCGTTCCTGGCCACCCTCCCTCGCGACCCCACATACCGCACAAGGCGGGGTTGCCTCTGGGTCGCATACGTCGCCGCGCAGCCCGCAGGGACTCCACCGCCCGTTGGGCGCAATGACTTCTATCGCATCGCCCGGATGGCTCCCGGGGTCGCGCAGCGCAGGCGGAAGGATGGCACGTGGTTCGTGGGGGTCGCAGTCATGTGAGCCCCACGCGGCGGAGCGGGCGACTCTCTGAACTGGGATGATGCTGGAACAGTGTAGAAGTGTAGTTTTGCATGAGGATCTCGTAATCCTATAGAAACTTCTAAGGGAAAACAGAAGTCTCCTTCAAATCGACACTTCTACACTCGCCCGCCCTGCCGGATCCGCTCCGCGAGGCCAAGCGCTGCCCGTCCGCGAACCGCGACGCAGGGCACCCCAGCCATGCCCACCCGAGAAGCGCCGTAGTGCCCCCTGTGGGGCCTAAATGGACTTGCCCTAGGGAGTGGCTGAATTCGCCCCCCGCGTGGTCCTGTGAGGATTCTAGAGGCGCTTAGTGTCCGGGGTGATGGTATGGGGTGCGCGAGCACCTTTCCGGATAACCGAAGGGAGAAGGCAACCTTCTCCTAAGGGGTGTGGCGGTGACTCCGGCCAGACCCGGCCAGAGCCACAAGCCCCCTTGCCGCGACTGCCCGCACGGTCGCACACAGACTTTACGCCGCGCATATCTCTTAAGGGCGCGCGGCATCCTTTAGCCCCATGGGGCGTTATCGGTTGCGGGACCGGTAACGCCCCATGGGGCTTTTTTTCGTATCCACACCCCGAGAGGAAACCCTGCATGACCGTAAATTCCGCCCCGAAATCTGACAACACACCATTTGAACTCACCAGCGCGGAAGTATCGGCTATCGCGAGCGTCTCCGGCGTAGGAAAGGAAGCGATTCCCCACATTCGGGGGAGCAGTTATGAAGAGGTTCGGTCTAACGCGGTGAAGCTGCGCGACATGATTCGCCCCGTTCCGAACGATGCTCCGCGAAACATGAAGATCGACCCAGCCAAGCTGGCCGTGGTCATCCGCGAGCAGATGCATACGGGGGCCTGATATGGAAATGGTGCACTACAACGCTATCGGGCAGGCTATCCGCCCCGGCGACCTCGCCAACATGGACGCTGTTCCCGAAACCGTCATGGAACGCGCAGAGGGACAGGTTGAAATCGCGCGCGGACTCGCGCAGGCGTTCCGGGGTGCGTCCGGCAAGTGGCCCGAGCTTGCCGCGTTCGCGGACGCCGTGGAACCTCTCGTGGAACGCGCGGATGATTACGAAATCCAGGAAGAGAACGCCCGTGCGGCCGTGGTGCTGCGACGCCGTGAGCGGGACACTGCCGCGCGGGTGGCCATCCGGAAGGGCGAGGACCCGCAGGAAGCGGAACAGGCCGCGAGCGAGGCTCTGACAGCCGTGCAGGACGACGCGGAGCGCTTCGCGCGCTACTTCCGCGACACGGCCAACCTCGCAGGGAGCGAGGCCGCGAAGGGGAAACGTCGCCTTGACGCGCTGCACAGGGAAGCCGCTCCGGAGACGCTGCGCGAGAGCCTGCGTGCTCTGGCCACTGCCCGCGAGGAAGCTCTAGCGGCGGTCACGGACGCTGAACGGAAGCTGTCCGGCGTCGTGAGCCGGGTACTGGGAGTGCGTGCCCTCGCGAAGGAAGCGGGGGACCGTGAGCTTGCCGTGCTCGCCAGTGACCCCCACTTTGACTACGTGTCTCGCAGGCGGGGTAGCGGGGGAAACACGTTCGAGGGCGCTCTTCTGGAACTGCGCGGCTTCCGCGATCGGCTGGATTTCCGAGGTGCCATGTCGCCTATCGACTTGGGTTCTGCCCTAGGCGCTGCGGTCCGGTATGCAGTGGAGAACGACACAGCGGACGCGGCGGACGCTGCCATTGCCCGCGACCGCAGGGAGTGGCGGGAGCGCGAAGAGCGCGAGCGCGGCACGAGCGCCCGTCCGTTCCGGCCCCGCCCCTTGGCGGAGTAACCCCGGAGTTCTGGTGGGGGTGCTGCGAAAGCGGTACCCCCCTTTTCACGGGTACCCCCCTAGCTACCGCCTCGCCCCCCGGGGGTGGTGGGTGGGTGCACCCTCACGTGTGCGTTGTGGGTGCGTGTCCGCTGCTCGCGAGGATGGTTCACGGCCTGGTGCTCAATCATGTTCGTGACCAGGGCGCGAGTGTCGCTCGCGTGGGCGTCGCCTCTCGGCTGGCGGGTCTGTGCTCCGCCTGCGCGTCTCGCGCTGCGTGGCCTCGCGTGTGGTTGGTCGCTGCGAGGTCGCTTGTGATCGTTGCGTGTTCGGTCACGCGCCGCGTCCGCCGTGCTCGCGACCCCGAACCGCACCCGCGCGGCTCGCTCTGACTGCGAGGGGGTGGGGGATGCCCCCCGCGACCAGGGGGAGACCAGCGGGGGGTTATAGCGACTCTAACCGGCTCTGCATAAAGCCGAAACGGCTCGCGTGCACATTCCCGTGCGTTTTCCCACGTCATTACGGGTGCGTTTTCGTGCGCGCCCCCGATTGTGCATAAGGGTGCATATGAAAACCGATCACGGCGACCGATTGGTTGCCGTCTTTCGCGAGGTCTACGAACCAGACCCGCTACTGGAGGAGACCCTCCGTCTCGCAGGGCAGCACCTTGACCGTGCGGCCGTGTGTGACGCGGTCGTGGACGAACACGGGCCGTTGATCGAAGGGACGCGCGGAACCTGGGTTTCAAATCCTGCGCTGTCGGAGGCCCGCCACTCGCGGGTGGCTGCGTTCGCCATCATTCGCGAGGTTATGCCAGACGATGCGGGTGACGACGCGGTGGCCGCTGCATCGACGAATCAGAAAGATCCTGCGAAGCAGCGTGCCGCACTCGCTCGCTGGGACCGTGCTCGTGCCCGTTCCGGGGCTGCGTGATGGGTCGCCGGAGCGGTCGACGGAAACGGGTTGTCCGGCTGGAAGTCGCCCCGCCGGTCGCGGTAGCGACCCCGCTTGCGCTGTACCGCGCCATGTTCCCCGAGCTGGGCGACTCGCCCGACACCCCGACCGTTGTTGAGCACGCCGCCGGGTGTCCGGTCGCGCGGGCGATTGACGCGGACCCCGGCGAGTGTTCGTGTCCGGACGGTTGGCCGCGAGTCGTGGCGACGGTCCGCGATGGATGGGTCGCGGTCTACCAGGCGGAGACCGTGCCGTTAGCGGCAGGCCTCTGACCAGCGGAGTGCCGCTGCCTGCCGAACATCCGTGCCGCTGTGCCGCTGGAGTATGCCGTTTCCCGGCAGATGTGCCGCCCGTCCTGCCGCTCTCTGCCGTTCTCCGGCAAGCCGTTTGCTGCTCTGCCGGAGCGTGCCGCCGCTGAGCCGCTCTGCCGTTGCCGACTGTCGTTCCACAGGAGAGAGACCCATGTCCGAGACACTCCGCACCTGCGCCCGCTGCCAGACCGCGAAACCCCTCGCCGTGTACGGCCGGTACCGTCCCGCTGCGGACGGTCTCCGGAAGACGTGCAGGGCGTGTATGGCGCACGCACAGAATCGCGCGGTGCCGCGTTTGCGCACTGCCCGCGAAGCCGCTCCGCTCGCGTCCTCCGAACCGGTCAACGTCGCCCCTGTGCCCGCACCTGGTCCGGCCGTGATGGTTGACCCGTGGCGACACACGCCGCGCTCCGGCCCGTTCGCCGTCAACGTGTCGCGCCCGGGGCCTCTGCCGCTCGCTGCGAGGTTTCCCGCGTGCGACCGCGAGTGCGCGGAGCGGGTTCTCATGCTGCACGCTCCGCCCGTCTTCCGCGAGGTGCACCACGACCACAGAGGCCAGGGTCACCGCGCGGTACTCCGCCCCGCCGTTGCCCGCGTGTCAGCCCTCGCGGTCGCCGGAGTGTGCGCGGCGTGCGGCGAGGAACTCGCACCCGCGTTCCGGTCTCCCGATTCCCTCCTGATTTACGCCTAGAAAGCCAATCCGATGTCTTTTCCCGCGTCCCCGCTCGCACTCCGCGTCGAAATTCATTTGTCAGGCGAATGGGAAGACATCACCGGCTACGTACTGACTGAGGAAGACATCACCATTTCCCGGGGTCGCGCCGATTGGGCATCGGACGTCGACCCCGGGGAATGCGGGTTCATCCTGGATAACCGGGGCGGGCGCTTCTCGCCCCGCAATCCGCGAAGTGAATACTTCGGTCGTCTTACCAGGAACACCCCGATTCGCGTGGGTGTCCGCTACGGCTCCGCCACGCTATGGCGTTTTCATGGCGAGGTGTCCGCGTGGCCGTCCCGCTGGGACCTCTCACAGAATATGCAGTGGGCACCCATCAAGGCTTTCGGTCCGCTTCGCCGCTGGCGTGCCGCGAGTACGCCACAGACGTCTGCCCTGCACAGGCGCATCATGGCGTCCGCTCCGCGTGCGTACTGGCCGCTGACCGATGGACCACAGACTCAGAACGCACGTTCCGAAGTTGGGGGCAACATCGTGTACGCCACAGTGCTTGAAGGCGACTCGAACGCCCAACCACAATGGGCGTCTTTCGACCTCGCCGCACACATGGAGCCGATAGCTCAAACCCCGGAAAATGTGACGCGGGGGTTCCTTCGCGGGTACGTGCGAGGCAACAACAAGCCTACGTCTTTCGCAGTGGATTTCCTGCGCGCAGGGATGGGAGGTTTCGATTCGTTCGGCATCGAATTGGAAGCCGCAGGAACCGATCCGGACCGCTTCCTGTACCTGGGTTTCGATCACACCCAAAAGGACCTGATCGTTTCGTTAAAGACGATCACAGCAGAAACAGGCTCCACCGTGATATTGGGTGGGCCTTTCGCGCTGCCAGCCGCGTACACCGACGAACCCCACATGTTCCGCCTCGCGGTCGATAGGGTGAGCGCCTCAACCGCGCGGTGGCGCGTGATCATGGACGGTCGCGAGATAGGCATCGGCACGCTCGCCCTACCTCCGCGAGGCCCGGTCAGGTGGGGCTACGACTACTGGGTTCCAGATGACCAGCTGGCGACCACGGTCGCCCTGGGGCACGTGGTCGTGTGGGACGGTGCGACCGCTCCGCCTCCGGCGGACATGCTTTCCGCCCTCGCGGGGTACGCGGGCGAGACGGCGGGCGAACGGATCGCACGCGTCGCGGGCGAGGCCGGTATCCCCCTGGAGTTCGTGGGCGACCCTGCCGACACAGCAGCGGTTGGCCCGCAGGGGCTCGCAGCCCCACTCGAATTGCTGGGGGAAGCTGCCCGTGTCGACAGCGGGATTCTCTACGAGAGCCGCGAATCTCTGTCCCTCGTCTATCGCACGTGTCGCTCCCGGTACAACCGTGGGCACGCGCTAGCGCCGTAGGTATGACCCCCTTGCAACGCACAGACCCCGGTCGCTCTCCGCGACCGGGGTCTTTCTGCGTTCGGGGGCGTGCCCCGGGCTGCGACGCGCAGGGCGGCGAGCATGGGTCAAGCCGATTCCGGTCACGCCGTGCGTTCTCCGGCTTCGCAGAGGGCAGCGCACGCGGCCCCATGTTCCCGGAGCTGGGAGAGCTTGCCGACTCGCCAACGGTGACGGTGCACGTGTTCGCGTGTGAGACGGCCGTTGGGGAGTGCTCCGGCGAGCACTTCCCGCGAGCGTGCACGTGTCTGCCTCGTTCGGGCTACCCGTACACCGTGGCCACTGTCGTTGACGGCGACGGCCCGGTTAACGAGGTGGCCGTGATGAGCTTCCGCGACCGCGAGTACCGGCCGCGTACGAGCTGGGTCGGTTGCTCTCCGCCCAACGCCCGGTCACCGGTCCCTGTCTCCGGTGGCCGGGCTGTTTTTGTGTCTGCTACTTGTGCAGCGCTGATCAAACGGGGGGCAAGCGACATCCCCGGTGCTCGGCCCGTCTAGTGACCTTGACAGGGACTAGGCACGCAAAAGCCCCGGGAGGACGGGGCCCCGGGGCTCGTGGTGTTGGCACGCAGACCGCTAGAGCAGCTGGTCACCTACAGCCAGCATTTCAGCAAACTGTGCGTGGGAAAACCCCAAGTGTCCAAGCGCGCGGTTCTGCGTGTCGCGCACGAGCACGCTATTGGTGCGTGTCTGTACCTCCACGCAGTCGTTCGCGCCCCCGGAGTGAGTGGACTTTCGGAAGTCTGTAATTATCTGGTCAGCAGCAAGATTCTTCATACTCGCACCTTATCTAGCTCGGCCCGTAGCACCGCTACTGAGTCCTCTGGAGCGCTCGCAACGGCTTGAAGCTGAGAGTACAGCTCGCGATGACGCGCGACTCGGTGTGGTCGGGTGAGTAGTTGCCCTTGCTCCGCTGACTCCACATAGGCGAAGTCCCGCCCGTCCGGCATGGCCAACACACGGAACGAACCAGAATTCCCCGGGTGGTTGCACAAGGTCTCTGGGACAACCTGAACCGTGATCCGCCCCGCGTCGGCAAGGCTCACAACGTAGTCCAGCTGCGCCGCTGTAGCCTCGGTTCCACCGTAGCGCCTACGTAGCACACTGGCGTCAAGAACCAGGTACAGCAGTGGCCTACGGGCTACCCGCATGCTCTCAGCGCGTTCCGCGCGTTCCCGTACCCGCTCCTCAAGCTCCGCCTCTGGGATACCGGGGTGTGCGGCTCGAATGAGAGCGGAAGCGTAGGGCTGCACCTGGAGGTAGCTAGGGAATGCCAGCGCCTGGAAGTCGTAGACGCTCCGAGCATCACGCGTCGCCGTGGTGACTTCTCCTAACCAGTCTGGTCGCCCATCTCCCATGGCTTGCGCCCATGCCTGGTTCAGCTCACCGCATGCGTTCAGCTTTGTGTCCAAGGCTTCCCGCAGCTCAGAGGAAGGCATGTGCTGGCCCCGCTCCAGCCTGGATAGCTGGCTCTTGTTGCTGTCTACCAGGCCAGCGAGCCTTTCGAGAGTGAACCCGGAGTTCACGCGCTGCTTGCGCACCTCATGCCCGAACGCCTCCAGAGGCGTTCCCAAGGGGGGATTGTCCATGCTCCCTAGCACACCACATCCTGTCTCGCAGTGAAACAGATTCCCAGACCTTCTCTTGCCCTGAAACTTCCTCTGCACCTTTTGCTGAACCCTGTGCTACCTGGACTAACGCTCTCATGATCTATGCCATGAGCAATGTGGACGGGGAACGAGTTGAAATGCGGCAGACCGTAGTTTCTCCTCTAAGGCTCCAAGGGGCACAACTTCCCGCGAAGCGTCCACCCGCACCACGGACGGATAGCGTCATGACCACTCAAACCCCCGCAGACGGCGCGGTAGACGCGGCCGTCCTCGCGCTTCACTCCGCCATCCGTAGGCGTGGTGTGGCCGCGATGGACGGAGACCAGACGGGCGAGGTTCGCGCGACACATGACGGACGACAGTACGTCGTGCGCTACGTGGACGCGGAATGGCTGATCCCCGTTCCTGGCACGGGCAGGAACACGGTGATCGCTCGCCAGGGCGAAGAAGAATTCCTTGCCCGGTTCCTGGTGGGCCAACTTCTGGGGTCGATGTGAAGCCGCCCGTCCGCACGCTCGCGGACCTTGCGCGGCTGACCCGTCCGCGTCGCCCGACGATTCCCACGCCGCGTCTCGCGGAACGCCCCCCGCTCCCTCGTCGGGGGCAGGCATACACGGTCGCTCGTACGTGTCCGCCGCATGACTGGTCGCGTCCGCCTGGATCACGTGTGCAGCAATGCAAAAACTGCGGAGCGATCCAACGGGTGCCCTAGAAGGACGAACCGGACAGCATCAGCCCATCACCTTAGAAAGCCGACCGTATGTGCACTGAATGTAAGAGGCTGCTTGACCGTTCAGGAAGCTGCCCGAAGGGTTGCAACTGACACAGACTCCTGCGCACTTCCCCAATCGCGCAGGAAGAGACCCCCGGGAGCGTACTCCGGGGGTCGTTCTCACGAATGACGGACCGTGGAACCGATACCGGGGTCTGTGCGCGTCAACCCCCGGTCACGTAGTCCCGCCAACGCCTTTTGAGCGGTGGCAGAGGCTACGCCGTACGTCTCCGTGATGCCTAGGACAGAGGGCACACGGTCACCAGGGCGGAACTCGCCCCCTCGTATGCGTCGTTCCAGGTCATCCGTGATCTGAACCCAACGGGGTACACCTTCTTGCCACTCCATTCCGGGGACGCTAGGGCTACCTCGCACAGCAAGCAAGTCTGGTACACCTAGCGTGCTACAGCTGAGCTGGGATATTGTCTCTCCCGTATTGAAGTGACCCCGCGACGCGGCGAACGTCCGGGGCCCGGCCGACCTGATGGAAGCAGGACGACATGAACACCCTACTTGCCATGCTCGCAACCCTTATCCGGTTGCTCCGCCCGTCCCGGGGACTCCACGCGGGACCCGGGGACTACCTCCGCGCACTCCAAGCCGAAGCACGGACACGCCGCGCGAACCGTGTTCGCCCGTACGCGAATCCGCTTCCCGCCCGTCCGACGGGTCCCGGGTACGCCTCCGCTGCCCCGCCCGTGACCTTTCGGCCGGTCCCGGTGGACTACGTGCCTGTTGTCGAAGTGAGCGCTGTTCACCCTCCGGCGGCTCTCGTCCGGGGGCACTATGTGGCTCACGAGCGGCAGGAAGCCCTTCGTCGCGCGGACACTTCGCGTCTGGGGGTCGCCGTACTCCGCGAGATCGCTACCGCCAACCGTGCGGAGATGTCGGCATGACCGCGTAGTCCTTCCTCACATGCGACGCGGTAGCGGAACGCAGTAGGGCCCGGAACCTTGGGGATAGGTTCCGGGCCCTTGCGCTGCCTGTAGGGGCTAGAGGAGTTGGTCCCCAGGGGAGTACTTCGCGTGAGCCTGTGCGGCCCGTACAGCCGCACCGGACGCGCCGTACCGCCGAAGCATGGCGGTAGAAGTCCAGCCAGCGAGGTACATAAGGTCTCCGTCGTTGCCGCCCGCGTAGCGGAACTCATGGGCGAACTGGTGGCGCAGCTGATGGGGGAACACGTGGGGGACCCCAACACGCTTGCATGCTTCGGAGAGCATCAGCCGGACCGCCTGCGCTGACAAGCGTCCGTTGGAGCCGAGCCACAATGCGGGGTTCTCTGCCTGCGGGTACCGGACCCGTGCACGCAGGTACCGGCGTAGAGCCGCGCTTGCGTGCTTGCCCAACGACACCACCCGTTCCCCGGAGCGCTTCGCACCGCGAACCGTGATGCGGTTGTGCGTGGGGGAGAAGTCAGCCAGGTTCATGCCGAGAAGCTCGGACACGCGAACCCCCGTGTCCAGAAGAACCGTGATCATCGCGCGGTTTCGCGTCGTCAGGAATCGGGTGGTCCACTCGTGACGCAGAAGCCCGCGAATGGTCGCGTGGTCGATCAGGGGGACCGGCGTCTCTTCGGCGCGGGGACGGTCCACCTTGTCCATGGGGTTGCACGTGATCTCTTCTTCCGCGAGTAGCCACTTACAGAACGAGCCGAGATCGACGTACCGCCGCTGCACGCTGGACAACGCCGCTCCGGCCGCGCGTTCGGCCGCGAGGAAGCGTGACATGTGCCTGTGGGTGAGTTCGGAAGCGTCCGTGTCCCCGATGAAGCGGGAGAGCTTCCGGAGTGTTTGCCGGTACGCGCGTACCGTGTGTTCGCTCACGTCGCGCAGGGACAGACTGTCGAGATAATCGGCAATCAGCGATTCCAGGGATGCCATGAAGTCCCGCTCTCTTGCGGTTGTTGGCGACTTCACGGACGCGGGTCGAGAGCAGCCCGTCAGGGCCGGACCGCTACCGGACCGTCCGGAGCTGGGGACTACCCTGGGGTAGCGAATCCCAACGAGCACCGGAGCGGGGCACGTCATGAGCATGCTCACCAACAACCGCAAGCAGCGCTGGCTCCTGCCAGTGGTGCTCGGTTCGATCATGCTCATCGTGGTCCTGGGAGCCCTCTTCGGCTGAGCGGGCTTGACCCTGACACAGGTGTCAGGGTCCTAGCGTGCGGCCATGTCCACTCCCACGCTCCGTTCCGGCTGGCTGGCGTGCCTGGCCCTGACCGCCTTCGCGGTCGGGACCGACGACCTCGTCATCGCCGGACTCCTGCCGGTCATCGCCCTGGACCTCGACGTCGGCGTCGCCGCCGCGGGGCAGCTCGTGACCGTCTTCTCCCTCACCTACGCCGTGGCCGCGCCGCCGCTGGCGGTGGCCACCGCCCGGATGCCCCGCCGTACCCTCCTCCTCGGCGGACTCGCGGTGTTCGCCCTCGTCAACCTGGTCACCGCCCTCGCGCCCACGTACACCGCCCTCCTGGCCCTGCGGGTGCTCGCCGCCCTCGTGGCCGCCGCCCTCACCCCGGCGGCCTTCTCCACGGCGGCCCGGCTCGCCCCGCCTGGGCACACCGGACGCGCGGTGGGCGCGGTCGCCGCCGGGCTGACGGTCGCCCTCTTCCTGGGGGTGCCGATCGGCGCGCTGCTGGGCTCCGTGTTCGGCTGGCGCTGGGCCTTCGTCGCCGTCGCCCTGCTCACCGTCGCGGTCCTGCTCGCCTCCCTCCGGTACCTGCCCCCGCTCCCGGGGGCGCCCGAGGCGGGGCTCCGCGATCAGCTGCGCCACCTGGGCCGTCCCGCGATCCTGACCTGCGTGGCCGGGACCGTCGCCGGTGCCACCTGCGGGTTCATGACCTACACCTACGTCGCTCCGCTCACCCGTGACCTCACCGGAACGGGCGGCGCGGCCCTCGCCCCGCTGATCGCGGTGGTGGGCGTCGCCGGGGCGGTCGGCACCTTCCTGTGCGGGCGGGCCACCGACCGCTGGGGGGCGGACCGGGTCCTGCTCGGCACCTTCGCCGGGATGGTCGGGACCAGCCTGCTCCTGGCCGTGCTCGGGCTCCCCGCCAGCGTCCCGGTCTGGGCCCTGGCCTGCGTCCTCGGCCTGTGGGGCTTCGCGGCCTGGGGGTTCGCGGCACCGATGAGCGCCCGGCTCCTGTTCCTGGCCGGGAACGCGGGCACCGAGGCCCTGGCGCTCAACACCGGCGGGCTGTACGTGGGCACGGCGGTGGCCGGGGCCCTGGGCGGTGCGGTCGTCGCCGGACACGGGGGAGCGGGTGTCCCGGTGGCCGCCACCGCCGTGGGCCTGGCCGCGCTCGGGTTCATGGCGCTCTCCGTCCGCTGGTTCCCCGCCAGCAGGCCGACCGCACGGGTTTCGTAGGCTGGTGGGGCCGCGCACCCGCGCGGCCCCACCAGGTCGGAGACGGCATGCGCATCGGAGAGCTCGCCGAACGCACGGGCGCCAGCCCGCGCTCCCTGCGGTACTACGAGCAGCGCGGACTGCTCGCCTCGGAGCGGACGGCCAACGGCTACCGCGAGTACGGCCCCGAGGCCGTGGACCGGGTGCGCAACATCCGCCTCCTCCTCGAATCCGGGCTGACCTCGGAGGACGTCCAGGAACTCCAGGACTGCCTGGAACTGGACCTGGTCCGGGAACCCGCCTGCGCCGAGGCCGTGGCCCTCTACGAGCACCGGCTCCGGGCGGTCAGGGAACGCATCGAGGCACTCACCGCCACCCGGCACCGCATCGAACGCCAGCTCTCGGAGGAGACCGGGACCTAGGCCCGTCCCTTGGCGAGGGTGAATGCGGAGATCGTTCCGTCGCCGAATCAGGATCGTGGATCCACGAATTCCGAGGTCGAGGCGCTTCTCGTTACGCGAAGGTCGATCCCCCTGATTCGACCGTGTTCCGGTGAACTGGTCGCTGTTGTTCGGCGTGATTAGGATAGCGGGACCATCCTTTGACTCCCCTCTGAAGGGCCTTTCGTGAACGAGCGCCGCGCGGAGCATTTCCGCCGTGTCCGTACCGCTGCCTCGCAGATGATGTGGACTCAGGACGATATCTATCCCTGGTTGGGTGAGGAATGGCCTCCGCACCTCAGTGCGGCGTGGACTGCGCTGGAGGCGGAGTTGACGCGGCTGGCGCGGGAGGACGTCGAGGCCCTGGAGGGTTTCGATCCCGCGCACCACGTACTGTCGCGTCGGGGGCCAGGAGGACAGCCGATCACGTTGACGGAGGCGGCGGAGGACTGGCACGAACGCATCGTCAACGGACCGAAGCTCACCCCGGAGCCGCGCCCGATGGGGTACGCGGGGTTGGCCCCGGGCAGCGCGGTGATCCTCTCGACCGGGTGGCACAGTTCGCTGAGTTACCTGTTCGCAGGGGAGCTCGACGCCCGGGTGGCGCCCGGGCGACCGGCGGTGACCTTCGGTCCCCAGAGTCGGGAGCTGGCCGAGGTGTATCGCGATCTCGCCGACCAGTTGCGTGCCCCCTTGCGGGATGTGCCTGAGGTACCGGCGCGCGTCGAGCCCGTGCGGGGCGGCTTCCCGGTACGGGAGAGGGAGGTGTCCGAAGCCGACTACGGGAGGTTGTGCGCTCTGGCCAAGGCGGCAGCCGAGGCGGTTCCCTCCAGAGAGGAGGTCATCGGCAACTGGGAGAGCGGAGTCTCGGTGCCGGTGGTCGACGCGGCTCGGAGGGTGTCGCGGATCCTGGAGGGAAGCCAGGAGCCCGCGTGGGTGGAACCCACGGAGGGGGTAGACCCCTCTGTGGACAGCGTGCGTGAAGCCGCCATGGTCGTGTCCTTGGAAGAGGACGGTAGATCCTTCCGTGACAGGTTCACCAGGAAGGACGCTCCCACGGGGCCGGACGAGAAGGAGTCCCTGGAGGACTACCAGTACTCCTCGTGGCCGGTCAAGAGAGATCGTCGCATCGTGCTGACCCCCACCTACGCGCTGGTGATCGCGGAGGTGTTGGACGAGTTTGCGGCACGGATCGCCCCTGGCCTGAGCGTGGGGCAGATGCAGTTCGACGCGTTCCCGCTGTGCGTCTTCCTGCGGCGCCTCGAATCTCGGATCGAGGTGCTGTGAGCGGGCGGAGAAAGGGCCGCGAACGGTTGCTGGTTCTTGGCCCCACCAAACTCGACGACGGGATCAGCAGGTTCAACCGGTCGTTCATCAGTGGATGCCTGGACCGGGGGCACCAGGTCACGGCTTTGTCTGTAGGTGGGTACGAAGCGATCGAGGGTGTCACGGAACTGGGATTTCCCGACGCCCCTCCCGAAGGAAAGACCCTTTCTGAGTTGGAGGGGCATCTGTGGTCGCACATGACACCGGCGATCGACAGATACCGGAAGCAGAACGATCACCAGGACCCCACCATGATCGTCATCAACGGGAAGTTCCGGCACATCGGTCCTCAGATGAAGGACATTCTCCCTGAGGCGCGTCTGGTTCAGGTGAACCACAATCTGTCCTATTACACGGAGCATCCGATGGCGGACGGTAAATGGTTCGAGCGCCATTACCAGAGCGGGTTCGCCAGCACGATGCAGCGCACCGACCTGGGAGTGGGGGTGGGCCCAGCTCTGTCCGCCGACCTGTTGCGGGTGGGGACGCCCCATGTGTTGGAGGCCGCTCCGCCGACCATGACCTCCAAGCACGGAGACGCCCAGCGTGCCCAGCATGCTGCGGAGCGGATGCGTGATCCGGACAAGCCGGTCAGGTTTTTGCTGTATGGGCGACTGGGTGACTCGGCCAAGGGGAAGTCAATCGCTCTGGGGGCGATGGAAAGTATCCACAAGCAGGGCCGTCGGAACGCTCGGCTCACCCTACTCGGAATACCCCCCGACGAGCTCTCTGACGAACAGGCTGCCGCGGATCGTCTGCTCGGGCCGGGAGTGGTGGAGTGTCTGCCCTACACCGATGACGACCGGGTAATCCAAGAACAACGTGACCGGTGCGATGTTGTGCTCATGCCTTCGTTGGGCGAAGGGTTCGGGCTGGTCGCCAGCGAGTCCTTCAGTGAGGGTGTCCCTGTGCTCGTGACCGAGAGTTCGGGCGCAGGCATGTTTCTTTCGGATCCCGATCGCATGCCCCCGAAACTGCGAGAACGGTTCGTCGTCCGAGACGAGGATCTCTGCCGTGCGCTCATCAACAAGGAGGGTGATCCCCGGCAGGTCGAGAAGCGCCGACAGAAGCGCTGGGGCGCGTCCATGGGCAAGATGATGGACGAGTACCCGCAGTACCTGAGCCTGAGCAGAGGGGTCCGGGACCGGCTCCTGGACGGGAAGTTCACGGAGGGGCACCTGGCCGAGGCCATCATTCACGGTGCGCACGCTCTCCCCGGTCAACACGGCAAGCAGGGGCCGGGTGCGGTGATTCTTCCTGCTGTCGGCACTCGGGATCTGGGGGTGTCGGTGGGGCCGACGATGGCGACCCTGAAGAAGGAGAGGAACGAACAGAAGCTCCACACCACGGGTCTGAAAGCCAGAAAGGAATCGCAGGCGAGTCCCGGGCGGGGTCCTGGTTCACAGCTGCGGTCCATGGCCAGGGAGGGCGCGGCGTCGCAGAAGGAGACCAGGAGCAGACAGCTGTCCATTCCCACCCGGCGGACACGCGACACCTCAGGCAAGGACGACGGACCGACCCGGTGAACCGGAGCTACGGCCGTGCCAGGAGTCTCACCTAGGTCGCGGCTGCGGTGAGGGAGATCGCGTGGGACACCAGGGCGGCGTTGTCGTGGGCCTCCGTGCCGTTCGGGAGCCGCATCGTGTCCTCCAGGCCGATCCGGATGTCCAGGCCCTCCTCCACGGCCTGTTCCAGGACCGGCCAGGCCGTCGCGTCCACGCCGTGCAGCAGGCGGGGCACGCGCACCCGGCCGCGGTCCAGCACACGGGTGATCGCCTCCGTGTTGCGCCGGGCGTCCTCCACCGCCACCTGGGTCGGCTCCACCAGCACCGCCGCCACCTCCACCCCGGTCGCGACCAGGATGCGGGCCGCGTCCACCGTCCACACACCGGCCTCCACGGCGACCCGTCGGTCGCCCAGGAGCTGGATCAGGTCCACCGAACCCGCCTCGTGCAGGTTCACCGAGACCGAGTCGGGCAGCGCCGGTGAGGCCCAGCGGTGCACCAGGTCGTAGCGGCGCCAGGGGTCGGACTCCGCCGACAGCGCGGTGGTGAGCGACACCGGGACGTCGGGTCCGTCCGCGCGCATCCGCTCCATCAGGTCCGCCACCACCTGCGGATCCAGCGACTCCGCCCCTCGGGGGTCGCGCGGGTGGATGTGGACGGCGGTGGCGCCCGCCGCCACCACGGCGTGCGCGTCGGTGACGAGCTGGTCGACGGAGACGGGCAGCGCCGGGTGCGCACCCGGACGGCGGTCACCGTTGAGACAGGCGACGATCCTCATGAGGTCTCTCCTTGCGGCGCTCTCTATGCCGAATGTTCCCGCTCGCACCCGGGTGCAAGCCCCCGGCCGTCCGCCCTGGCAGGATGGCGGGCATGAGAAGATCCCTGACCCTCGTCGCGGCTGCCCTGTTCGCGTTGGCCCCGACGGCCTCCGCCGCGGCAGCCCCCGTGGACCCCGAGGACGGGACGGGCGGGGTCGACTACCCGCGCGGGGGCGAGGGCCCCGAGGGTTCGGAGATCGCCTTCGAGTTCCAGGACGACCGCATCTCCGAGTCCAGCGGGCTGGCCCCCTCCCTGCTGCACGAGGGTGTGTGGTGGACGCACAACGACAGCGGCGACCACCCCTCCGAGGTCTACGCGGTCAATGAGGACGGTGAGACGCTCGCGACCGTCACCCTCGACATCGAGCGCCGTGACTGGGAGGCGATCAGCGTCGCCCAGGGGCCCGAAGGGGTGCCCACGGTCTTCGTGGGCGACATCGGTGACAACTTCGGCGGCGGCTGGCCGAACATCCGGGTCTACCACTTCACCGAACCCGAGGTCCTGGGTGACTCCGTCCTGGACCCGTCGGTGTTCACCTTCACCTACGAGGACGGCGGGCGCGACGCCGAGGGGATGATGATCGACCCCCGGGACGGCCGCCTCTACGTGGTGTCCAAGGAGTTCGCGGGCAGCGTCTACGCCGCGCCGGAGAACCTGGACCCCTTCGGGGAGAACGTTCTGACCAGGGTGGACTCCGCGCCGCTCTTCGCCACCGACGCCGCGTTCAGCCCGGACGGGACCCGCTACGCCATCCGCACCTACTGGGGGGTGAGCGTCTACGACGGGACCGACGGCGTGCCGGGCAGGTCGGTGGGCTCCTTCGACCTGCCCGAGATGGAGCAGGGCGAGTCGGTGGCCTTCACCCCGGACGGCACCGCGCTGATGGCGGGGACCGAGGGCGCGAACTCCCCGGTCTGGCGTGTCCCGCTGTCAGGGGAGCTGCTGCCCGACGCGGTGGCCGAAGCCGAGGCCGAGGTCGAGGCCTCCCCGGCCGCCGACGAGGGCGAGGGCGAGGAGACCCGGGAGTCGGGTGCCGGAGGCGCGCTCCCGCTCATCCTCGGCGGAGCCGTCGTGGCCGTGGTCCTGATCGGCGGCATCGTCCTCCTGGTCCGCCGCACCTGAGGGCGCCGGTTCCCGCGTCCACCCGACCTGTGTTCGCCCCGGAGGTCCGGTGACCCCTACTTCTCGGGCTGCGGGTCCAGGTAGTGCTCGCGGCACAGGAAGGCGTGCCGGGAGAAGTCGGTGAACACGCCGTCCACACCCGCGTCGAAGAAGGCCTCGTACTCGGCGGCGAAGCCGCCGTAGTCCTTCGGGTCGCCGTCGGAACGCAGGTCGGTGGGGAGGAAGTGGTTCTCGCTGCGGAACGTGAAGGGGTGCACGACCAGCCCGGCCTCGTGGGCGTCCTTCACCAGGTCGGTGGGCTCGCCCAGGGAACCGTCCTCGTTGGTGGGGATCACCAGGCTCTTGTGCGGGCCGATGGCGTGCGCGAACGCCGCCACCTCGGCCAGGCCGTCCGGGGTCGTGTAGTGCGTCCAGTGCTCCTCGGTACCCATCAGGTACACGAGCGGCAGTCCCGTTTCGGAGAGCTTGCGCAGGCTCTCGGCCTCGAAGGACTGGAGGAACACCGGGACCCTCGGCTCCTCACCGACCAGCTCGGCCTCGCGGAGGGCGGCGATCAGCGGCGGTTCGAGGTCCAGGCCCTGCTCCACGTGGTGGGCGGGGTGCTTGGTCTCCGGGTAGATGCCGATCGGGCGGCCCAGTTCCTTGGTCAGGGAGAGGGCGAGCTCGATGACCTCCTGGAGGGTCGGGATCCCGTAGGTCCCGTCCATCACCGCGTTGTCCGGGCGGACCTCGGCCATGCGCTCGCGGGCCCGGAGCGTCCTGATCTCGGCCAGGGTGAAGTCCTGAGCGTAGAACCCCTCGACGGTGCGGCCGTCGATGGTCCGCTTGGTGCGCCGGTCCGCGAACTCGGGGCGGTCGGCCACATCGGTGGTCTCACCGATCTCCTGCTCGTGGCGGCAGATCAGCTGGCCGTCCTTGGTGGCGACCAGGTCCATCTCGATGAAGTCGCCGCCGTGCCGGGCACCCAGTTCGTACGAGGCCAGCGTGTGCTCGGGCCGGTGACCGGAGGCCCCCCGGTGGGAGATGATCTTGATGGGGAGTTCAGTCTTCTTGTTCCTGCGCACAGTGGGACCGTCCTGGGAAACGATGAGCGGAAGTAGGAGAAGGAGGCCGACCCACGCGCGGCGGGTCGGCCTCCATTCTCCAGTGTCGGCGGACCGATTCAGGACGGTCCCCTGGTGATCCCCGTCAGGACAGGCGCGTCAGGACGTGGTCGACGCACTCGGTGAGCGCGTTCACGTCGCTGGGCTCCACGGCCGGGAACATCGCCACCCGCAGCTGGTTGCGGCCCAGCTTGCGGTAGGGCTCGGTGTCCACGACGCCGTTGGCGCGCAGCACCTGGGCGATCCGGGCGGCGTCGACCTCGTCGGAGAAGTCGATGGTGCCGACCACCTGGGAGCGCTGGGCCGGGTCGGTGACGAACGGCGTCGCGACGGGGGAGCGGTCCGCCCAGTTGTAGAGGATCGAGCTGGACTCGTGCGTGCGGGCCACGGCCCACTTGAGGCCGCCCTGGCCGTTGATCCACTCCAGCTGCTCGGCGAGGAGCAGGAGGGTGGCCACCGCCGGGGTGTTGTACGTCTGGTCCTTGGCGGAGTTGGCGACCGCCGTGGTCAGCGAGAAGAACTCGGGGACGTAGCGACCGCTCGCGGCGATCTCCTCGACCCGGGCGAGCGCCTTGGGCGACATGACCGCGATCCACAGGCCGCCGTCGGCGGCGAAGCTCTTCTGCGGGGCGAAGTAGTAGACGTCGGTCTCGGTGATGTCGACGTGCAGACCGCCCGCGCCGCTGGTGGCGTCGACCAGGACGAGCGCGTCCTCGTCGGCCCCGGCGACCCGGCGGATCGGCGCGGCCACGCCGGTGGAGGTCTCGTTGTGGGTGAGCGCGTACACGTCCACACCGGCCTCCGCGACGGCCTCGCCGTGGGTGCCGGGGTCGGTGGTGATGACCGTCGGGTCGTCCAGCCAGGGGGCGCCCCCGACGACCTTCGCGAACTTGCTGGAGAACTCACCGAACGCCAGGTGCTGCGACTTGGAGCGCACCAGGCCGTGGGCGGCGATGTCCCAGAAGGCGGTGGTCCCGCCGTTGCCGAGAACCACCTCGTAGCCGTCGGGCAGGGACAGGAGCTCGCTCACACCGGCGCGGACACGGCCGACCAGGGACTTGACCGGCTTCTGCCGGTGGGAGGTCCCCAGGTAGCGGGAGCCGGAGGCGGCGAGGGCGTCGAGCTGGGCGGCGCGGACTTTGGAGGGGCCGCTTCCGAAACGGCCGTCGGCGGGCAGCAGGTTCGCGGGAATCTGAATCTCGGTCACGCCGACCAGCGTAGTGGTGGACGTCGCGGGAGCGCCGGTCAGGTCGGCAATTGGTGTCGTGAAATCACGTGACAGGTGCAACGAATCATCACAGGTCGGAGCTACTGGCCGGTATGGGCCAGTCCCAATTCGGAGAAAAGGGATGTCGGCCAGCTGCCTTTTGCTGTCTAATGAGGCAGCTGCCGGGGGCCGAACTGCACAGACACGACCGCGGAGGGATACTTCGAGTGTCCGATCAGACACCCGACACCCAGGACGACACACCGAGCAAACCCCCCTTCATCCGGGTCTTCGAGAGCCTGCGCCGACGCCCCTCGCGCTCCGAACACTTCGTCGTCCGGAACCTGGAGCACTCGGTGGCCCGGCGCCGCCCGGCACGACGTGGCAGGCGCCAGCGCGGTGACATCGCCGAACCGCCCCCCGTTCTGGACCTGGTGACCGATCGGCCCGAGGACCGTGCCGCCGTCCTGCGGGCCCTGGTGCGGGCGAGCGGGGTCGGCACCGTGTGGCTGCTCCCCGAAGGGCTTCCCGACAAGGACCGCCGAGAGGCCCCGCGGACCGCGGACCGGAAGGTCGAGGACGCCTCCCGGCCGTCGGACACCCGGGGGCAGCGGCGCACCAACGGTTGGAGCCGCCGCTGGCCGTGGCCCGGGGACTCCGACGCCCCGCCCCCGGGTGCCGAACCCGTCCGCGAACCGAGCGAGGGCGTGCCCCCCGGTCCCGAGGACGCGGACACCGACGTCACCACCCAGGAGCTCTACGAACTCCTGGAGCGCCTGGTGGACGGGGGGTTCGCCTGGGAGGACGATCCGCCCGCGCCGCCGCGCGGCCGTAAGCCGCCTCCCCCTCCCCGCTTCGCCCAGGTCCGGTCCCTGCTGTGGCTGCGGCGCTGCAACTTCCAGGTCATCAGGGGCAAGTTCTCCGAGGGCACGGGGGTGTCCGAGCACGGCACCCTGCTCAACACCAGCGCCATCCAGGTCGAGGTGATCAGGGCACTGCGGGAGACGCGGCTCGACAGCGCCCGCAGGCGCCGGGACGAACTCCTCGCTCGCGCGGAGGGGGCGGCCGAGGAACCGGGCGCCGTGACGCCTCCCAGCCGTGGGGAACTGCTGCGCAGCCGGTGCACGGTCTACTGGCGCGGTCTCGCCCGGGGCGCGGCCGGGTTCTCCCGGTTCGTCAACGCGGCCTCCAGGGTGATCACCTTCGGTGCCGCGGACGAGAAGGTCCTCACACCGCTGTCCTTCGTCGTCTCGCTGGTACTCGCCGCGACCCCCTTCGGCGTCGCCTACTTCGGCCTGCTCGCGCAGCAGGCCAACGAACTCGTCTCCCTGCTGGTCGGCGCGCTTCTGGCCACCGTCTACGTGCTCACGGTGTTCTTCTTCCTGATCCCGTGGCGCCCCTACCTGTGGCTCCACCGGCACCGTTACGTCATGGACCTGGACGGGCACGGCCCCGAGCAGGGCGTGACCCCGGGCGGCCGGGGCCGTCACCGCGCGCACGGCGTCCACCTGCTCAACCAGCTCAACAACCTCGCCATGGACCGGGCCCGGATCAACGGTGCGATCCGCCCTCCGGGCACCCACCAGATCGCGGTCAACGCGCTCCTGGACGACCTCCACCGGGACTTCGGGGCGGGCCGCCACCGCATGCGGCGCGGCGGTGGAGCGAGGCCGGTGCTCGTCTACGACCAGCGGCGTCTGGACCGGGTGGGCCGGTACTTCGTGTGGCTGATCGAGCAGGAGCGCCTGCGCCGTGCCTTCCCCGACCCCCTGCTGCTGGTCCAGGTGCGCGACTCCGGGGTCGGGCCCCTGGTGGAGGGCACCGTCGACTCCACCCGCAACGAGGCGATGCCCGAGTTCATCGAGGGCGGGGAGGAGAGCGAGGAGGAGGAGAAGCGGGCGCTCGAACCGGTACGGACGTGGACGCGTCGCCGCTACCTGGCCGGGGTGCTCGGTGTGGAACGCGTCATCACCAGGCACATCGCCCCGCTGCCCGAAGGCGGTGGCGAGCTCACGCGGCGCGGCGCACCGGAGTGGGTCCTCAGCGGGCCGGTCCTCGCCGGACTGTGGACCTCCGGGGTGGCCGGGGCCACCGCCGTGCTGGTGCTGTTCGGCGTGGTCTTCCTGCCCTCGTTGGCGCAGGCCAGCAACCCGTGCGTCCAGGACGGGGTCTGGCAGCCCAGGGGCATCACACGGAAGGGGGACCAGTGCGTCGGCGTCACCGACGGCTCGTTCGTCTTCCACGAGCGGCTGACCGAGGTCACCGAGCGCATCCACGAGCAGAACAGGGAGGTGGAGGCCAGCGGACAGCCCTACGTCACCATCGCCCACCTCGCGGAGTTCGACGTGGCCGACCCCGACGACCCCTCGCTCTCCGGCAGCCAGGGCGAGCTCCTCGGTATGGCCTACCAGCAGGAACAGCACAACCGGATCAGGGACGCCAGGTATCCCAGGATCAGGCTGCTCATCGCCAACGCCGGCCGGAACTGGGAGCACTCGATGGTGGCCGCGAAGGAGATCGTGGAGCGCGCCGACGACGAGCGGCTCGGGATGGACCGACCGATCGCCGCGGTCGGCTTCGGCCACAGCGTCGTGCCCAACAGCGACGCCATCAAGGAGGTCGGGGACGCCTCGCTCACGATGGTGGGCACCACAGCCACCTTCGACGACGTCGCCCAGTCCGGCGCCCGCGAGCACAGCGAGTTCTACTTCCCGGTCTCCCCCGCCAACACCAGGATCGCCGAGCAGTCCGCGCACTGGGCCCGGTACGGGGTGCCCTGGCGCGGGGCCGACGGTGTGGAGCGCGGACTGGAGCCGCACGGGACCGCCGTCGCCATCGCCAGCGGTGAGACGGACGCCGAGGGCGGGCAGCACGAACAGTACGGACCGCATCTGGCAAGGGAGTTCATCGCCGCCTTCGAGGAGCGCGGCGGCCGGGTGTGGGAGGGCGCGGAGGGGTTGGGCCGGGACGAGTACGACGGCCGGGGCGTGCTGCTCTACCAGAACGGGGACTCGGAGGCCGACACCACCTACGAACAGCAGCTGGAGCGCCTGTGTACCGACGACGACCCGCCTGACCTGCTCTACTACGCGGGCCGCTCCGACGACTTCACCGAGTTCTACCGCCGGTTCACCCGCACGGGCGGAGAGGACTGCGTG
Source organism: Nocardiopsis sp. iso_237 (assembly GCF_056173345.1). Lineage (NCBI taxonomy): Bacteria > Bacillati > Actinomycetota > Actinomycetes > Streptosporangiales > Nocardiopsidaceae > Nocardiopsis > Nocardiopsis sp. iso_237. Next base: position 742,296 of record NZ_CM149669.1, read on the forward strand.
GACGGCCGCATGACGATTTTCGGCGGGGACGACGTCTCCAAGTTCGTTTCCGACGAGGAGGAGCTCATCGGCAACAACGCCGACCACCACTCGGTGTTCTACACGCCGTTGGCGCCGAGCGGTGCCTGGGGCGGGCCGGGAGGTCGGCCCGGTGGGGGTGACCAGGGGTTCTATCGCGACATCCGGACCCTGGAGGGGGAGTTGTTCAGCGACGAGGACGAGGACGGCGGTGAGGGAGGGGTCAGGGCCGCCCCCAAGAGGGAACTGCCCTCCATCGCGCATGCGGCGGTGGCCAGCGACGCCCTGCTGGTGGTCTCCGAGGCGCTTCCCACCACCGGGCTCACCACGGAGCAGCTCACGGCCAGGAGCCCGCTGCGGTGGGTCGGCCTGGACCGGCCCCCCTTCCTCCGTACCCAGGAGCAGTACGAGGACCAGCGGGACGCCCTGCACAGCGGGGTGAAGGGCACCCGGAACCTGACCGGAGTCTCCGGCTACATCGAGTTCGACGCCGAGAACGACGGGAACTGGTTCGACGGCCGCATGGTCCAACTGGTGCTGGTGGGGCCGGAGGTGGTCAACCCCGAGACCGACGACAGGCAGCGCCAGCACGTGGTCCAGCGGTGCGGCATGCGCAACGCGAACACCGTCGAACCCGGTGCCGAGTGCCTGCCCCTGGCCTCCGGGGGCGGGTGAGGGCCGACGTGAGAGTATGCCTCGTGTGGACCACCAGAACCCCGCGGAACTGCGCAAGCCGTACCTGGGCGAGCCCCTGCGCCGCCGTGACCTGGCCGCCCTCCCGATGTCCCAGTTCCACCTGTGGTTCGGTGAGGCCTACGAGTCCGGCCTGGCCGAACCCAACGCGATGGTGCTCTCCTCGGTGGAGCCCTCCGGGATGCCCCGGTCGCGGACGGTCCTGATGAAGGGCTACGACAGCACGGGGCTGCGGTTCTTCACCAACTACACGTCGCGCAAGGGCCGGGCCCTGGACGCCGACCCGCGCGCGAGCGTGGTCTTCCCCTGGCACGCGATCCGGCGCCAGGTCCTCGTGGCCGGACGCGTGGAACGGCTCGGGGACGAGGAGAACGACCGCTACTTCGCCACCCGCCCCCGGGGCTCGCAGCTGGGCGCCTGGGCGAGCGAGCGCCAGTCGCGGCCGGTGGCCGACCGCCCCGAGCTGGATCGGCTGTTCCACGAGTTCGACTCGGTGTGGGGCGCGGACGAACCCATACCGAGACCCACCTACTGGGGCGGCTATCGCCTGGTTCCCGGCGAGGTGGAGTTCTGGCAGGGCGGTGAGGACCGCATGCACGACCGGTTCCGCTACCTGCGGGTCGGGGGAGCCTGGGAGATCGAGCGCCTCGCGCCCTGATCCGCGCTCGCCCCGAGGTGACGTTGGTCGCGTCGAACGCGGGTTCGAGAGGTCGGGGCCGTACGGCGGTCGCGCAAGGGTCTTTCGGATACTTCCCGTATCGGGCGGGTCACCTGCACGCCTGTGACCTTGGACCCTTGTGTCGCGCGGGTCGCCACGGCCCCGGGTGTCCGTATCGTGAGACAGTGTCGAAATCCACGCCCGTCGCGCCGCGATATGCTGGACGCATCGGTGGTCGCTCCCGCGGTCCTGCGGACGCCCCGGTCCCCACTTGGCCCCAGGGAATCACGTGGTCCCGGCCTGTGTTGTGAGAGACCTGCCGTGCCCGCACGTGACCGCGCGTCGGGCGCAGAGCCTTGGGAGGGGAGTCTTGACCGCACACGGGCTGATCGACACCACGGAGATGTACCTCCGTACGGTCTTCGAGCTCGAAGAGGAGGGCATCGTCCCGCTTCGGGCCCGGATCGCCGAGCGCCTGCACCAGAGCGGCCCCACGGTGAGCCAGACCGTCGCCCGCATGGAGCGCGACGGCCTGCTGAAGGTCGAGAACGACCGTCACCTGGTGATGACCGCCGAGGGTCGCAGGCTGGCCACCCACGTCATGCGCAAGCACCGGCTCGCCGAGCGCCTGCTCGTCGACGTCATCGGGCTGCCGTGGGAGGACGTCCACATCGAGGCCTGCCGCTGGGAGCACGTCATCTCCGAGGCCGTCGAGGAGCGTCTGGTCACGCTGCTCAACGCCCCGTCGGTGTGCCCGCACGGCAACCCGATCCCGGGACTGGAGGAGCTGGGCCTGGAGGGTTACGCCCCCGAGCCGTTCACCGACGACTCCATCGTGCCGATGATCGACGCCGCCTCCGACTCGGAGACCACCGTGACGGTGCGCCGTATCAGCGAACAACTCCAGCCGGACGCGGACATCATGCTCACCTTGCGCGAATCCGGGGTACAACCGGGACAGGAAGTCGTGCTCAAGGCTTCGGACGACGGCGTGCGCGTCATCGGCGACGGCGAGGACACCGAGCTCCCGGCGGACGTCGCCGGGCACATCTTCGTCGCCAAGCCGTGAAACGTTCGTCCACGTTGATTGGTTGCTCATCGGGATTGTCTCATTGCGCTGCGGGAACGTTGACTGTGTTGCTACGCTCGCCCCAAGGTGCGGTCGTTCGGGGTACCCGGAGCGGGCATGTGTGCAGCTCATGACGGCGAGGTGGCGGCTAGATGACACGGTGGGGTGAGCCCTTCCGGGAGAGCGACGCGCTCGTCACGGCCGAGGTCGTCGACCAGGCCCAGATCGCGATCGTCGTCATCGACCGGTTCAGCCTCCTTCGATACTGGAACCCGTACGCCCGCGAGCTGTTCGGGTTCGTCGGCGGGCGCGACTACGTCGGCCTGTCGCTGCTCGACATCGGCATCCACGAGTCCGACCGCGAACACGCCTCCGAGCTGGCGCGGCGCGTGCTGCGCGGCGAGCCGTGGGAGGGCACGTTCGCCGTGCTCAAGGGCGACTCTTCGTGGATCCACGTGCGCGCCCAGGCCGTGCCCATGCGCGACGAGTCCGGGGAGATCGACGGGATCACCCTCATCGCCCGTGAGGCGCTGCGCAGCGGCCGGGTCGAGGAACAGTACGGCCTGCTCGAACGCATCGGCAGCCGCCTGGCCAGCTCCCTGGAGTTCGACTCCACGGTCAGGGGCGTGGCCGGGATCCTGGTGCCGCAGTTCGCGGACCACTGCTTCATCGACCTCTACGACCGCGACCGCCTGGTCAGACAGGTGTCCGTGCACGCCGAGGGCTGGTCGCCCCCGGCCAACACGTGGTTCGACGTCGGGGACGAGGTCCGCTACCCCGAACGCCACTTCGTCACGCAGGCGATGCGCCGCCTGGAGACGGTGGTCACCAGCGACTACCTCTTCGAGAACTCTCCCAACGACCGTTCCGACCGGGTCTCCCGCCAGGTCGGTGTCACCTCCGCGATCGCCGCCCCGCTCCGGGCCCGCGGCGAGGTCCTCGGCGTGCTCACCCTCGCCCTGTCCGGGCTCTCGCCCCGGCAGAAGAGCAGCTACGGCGGCTTCGACCGCGACCTGGTCGGCGCCATCGCCTCCCGGGTCGCCCTGGCGATCGACAACGCCCGGCTCTTCGAGGAGCAGCGCAGCACCGCGGTGGCCTTCCAGCGGAGCCTGCTGCCCAGCGACTTCCCCTCCCTGGACGGCCTGACCGTCGCGCACCGCTACCTCCCCGCCGGCCCCCTCCAGGGGCACGGGCACGGCATCCAGACCCAGGTCGGCGGCGACTTCTACGACGCCATCCCGCTCTCGGCCGGACGTGTCGGCCTCGTCATCGGTGACGTCGAGGGCCGGGGCCCGCACGCGGCCGCCGTGATGGGCCAGCTGCGCGCCGCGCTGCGCGCCTTCGCCCAGGCCGACCGGGAGCCCGCCGATATCCTGCGCGAGCTCGACGAGTGGGTCCGCCAGCTCGGTATCCCCGACAGCGGGGGCGGCGTGTGGATCCCCAGCGTCAGCTGCCTGTACATGGTCTACGACGCCTGGTCCCGCGAGCTGTCCTACTCCAACGCCGGGCACGCGCCGCCGCTGCTCATCACCTCCGAGTCGGTCGAGACCCTCGACCTGGAGGTCACCGACCGCATGCTGGGCGTGCGCGCCAAGGGCGGTTCGGGCGAGGACATCGTCTACCACCAGGCCAACCTGCGGCTTCCCCTGGGCGCCACCCTGGTCATGTACACCGACGGCCTGGTGGACCGCAGGCCGGTCGGGGGTAAGGCGGACCCGGAGCGCGCGCTGGCCCGGATGACCGAACGCGTGGCCGAGGTCGCGGACAAGGACGTGGACCAGATCGCCGAGGCGGCCGTGCACAGCGTGCCCGGCGTGCTGGACGACGACACCGCGCTGATGGTGGTGCGCACCCACTCCGAGGAGCTGGCGCTGCGCGAGGGCTGGTTCCCCTCCGAGGCCTCGACCGTGGGCGCCGCCCGGCACCTGGCGGCCGACACCTTCAAGGAGTGGGGGGTCGACCGCGACCAGGCCGAGCTCGCCTGTCTGCTGGTCTCGGAGATCGTCACCAACGTGGTCATCCACGCCACCCCGCACCCCGTGCACCGCGAGTTCACCGGGAGCGGCGTCCTGGACTCGGAGACCCCCCTCAGCGCGGGCGGTGCGGCCGACGAGTTCGACGAGGACTGGAGTGATCTCCTGGAGGCGGTCGCGGAGGAGGACGAGTCCTCCGACGACCCCGCCGACAAGGAGTTCCTGCTCCGGTTGCGCCGTGGCGCCAACGCGGTGTGGGTGGAGGTCTTCGACCACGACCTGCGTCTGCCGCGCATCCGCAGCGCCGCCGCCGACGACGAGGGCGGTCGCGGCCTCTACCTGGTGGAGCAGCTGGCGAGCCGCTGGGGTTCGCGGCCCACGCCGGACGGCAAGGCGGTCTGGTTCGAGATGCCCATGCACGCCGAGGTCCGAGAGGCCGAGAAGGACGACGACGCGTAGGCCGCCCGGGCCGCCCGCCAACGTGGACGGGCGGCCCGGGCGCGTGGGTCAGAGGACGTCCGGGTCGGGTTTCCTCAGGACCTCGAACACCGCGAAGTAGTTGTCGGCGCCGTGGCCCCGGGCGATCGCCCGCTCCGCGACCCGTGCGAGCATCCGGGGCTGCTCCGAGTGGACCCCCTGCTCCTCGCTCGTGCGCGTGATGTGCTCCAGCGCGTTCAGGTTCATCCCCATGCCTCCCAGGTCCCCCGGGTAGTGCCCGGCGTCCAGGTGGGGCGCCTGTTCCGCGATCCCGTCGGGGGACAGCACCACGGGCATGAACCAGCCCAGCGCGAGCTCCGCGAAGTCCGTCACGGGGACGTTCGCGGATCCGACGAGGGCCGCGGCGTGCAGGAAGCCGTTCAGGGTCGCGTACATCATCCCGAGCATGGCGGCGTTGTGGAGCACCGCGAGGCCGGGCTCGGCGCCGAGGTGGCGGGGTTCGCCCAGGTCCGTCAGGATCTCCCGGTGCCGGTCGAGGACCTCGCGGGGACCGTCGTACAGCAGGACCGATCCGTCGTGGCCGACGAGCGGGGGCGGGACCATGACCGCGCCGTCGAGGTAGTCGAGCCCGAGGCCGGCCGCCCGGTCGGCGGTGGCCCGGGCCTCGGCCGGGGTGCCGCTGCTGAGGTTCACCAGCGTGTGGCCGTCGAGCGGGCCGAGGAGGTCGAGGATCCCGTCGACGGCCGGGTAGTCGCTGAGGCACACGACGGTGACGGGGCTCGCAGCCACGGCGTCGGCGGCGGTGGGCGCCGGGCGCGCCCCTCGTCGGACGAGGCCGTCGGCCTTCGCCGCGGTGCGGTTCCAGACCGTCAGGGAGCGGTTCGCTCTGAGGAGGGCCTCCGCGAGCGCGAGGCCCATCGGGCCCAGGCCGATGACGGTGATCTCGGTGGAGTGTCGGGTGGACGGGTGCGTGTTCGTCATGCCGGATAGGTTGGACCCTGACATCGGCGTGAGGGTCAACCGGGAGTGGCGGTCATCACATGAGGATCGGGGAGCTGGCACGGCTGACCGGCGTCAGCGTCCGCTCGTTGCGCTACTACGAGGAGCAGGGCCTGCTCCGGCCCGAGCGGCGGCCCAGCGGGTACCGCGAGTACGTCCACGAGGACGCGGCCACCGTGCGGGGCATCCGTCTGATGCTCGCCGCCGGACTGAACACCGCCACCATCGGCCGGCTGCTGCCCTGCATGGCCGACGACGGTGGGACCCTGGCCCCCTCCTGCTCGGGGATGCTCCCCGACCTGCACCGCGAACGCGAACGGCTCAGTGACGCGGTCTCCGACCTGCTCACCGCGCGCGCGAGGCTGGACTCCCTCGTGGAGAGCACCTCGCGACTCGGGCCCGTCGAGGAGGGGTCGTGCGACGGGACGGCCGTGGACCGGCGGGCGAGCGTGACGTAGCAGACCTGGTTGTCCACTGCTCAGGTCGCTAATGTGGGGAAATCATCGTCCCCCGCCTGAGCTTCCGGAGTACCCCATGCCCCTGCGGCCCCGATCCCGTGGTCCCCTCCTTCCGCCCTTCGTCCGCCTCGGGGCGGTCGCGGCCTCGGCCGTGCTCCTGGCCACCGCCTGCTCGCCCGAGGAGGCCGCGGAGGACGCCGGGGGCGACGCCGCCGCGTGCGAGCCCGGGGCGCTGCCCACGCTCACCGAGGGCACGCTCACCATCGGCACCGACAGCCCCGCCTACCCGCCGTGGTTCGTTGGGGACGACCCCGCCAACGGCGAGGGGTTCGAGTCGGCCGTCGCCCACGCGGTGGCCGAGGAGCTGGGGTACCCGGCGGACCGGGTCGAGTGGACCGTGGTGACCTTCAACAACGCCATCGCCCCCGGACCCAAGGGCTACGACTTCGACGTCAACCAGTTCTCCGTCACCGAGGAGCGGCGCGCGGCCGTCGACTTCTCCTCGCCCTACTACGACGTCCGGCAGGCGGTGGTGGCGCTCTCCGACGGCGAGGCCGCCGGGGCCGAGGACCTGGACGACCTCCGGGGGCTGGTGGTCGGCGCCCAGGTGGGCACCACCAGCTACGACGCCCTGGTCGCGAGCATCGACCCGGAGCAGGAGCCCCTGGTCTTCAACAACAACGACGACGCCAAGCAGGCCCTGGAGAACGGCCAGGTGGACGCGGTCGTCCTCGACCTGCCCACCGCCTTCTACGTCACCTCCGCCGAGCTGGAGGACGCCGAGATCGTCGGCCAGCTGCCGAAGGCGGAGTCGGAGTCGGAGGAGGAGTCGTTCGGGCTGGTCCTCGACCTGGACTCCCCCCTGACGGACTGCGTGTCCGAAGCCGTGGACACCCTGCGGGAGAACGGCACGCTCGCCGCGCTCGAACAGGAGTGGCTCGCCGAGGCCGCCGACGCCCCCGAACTGTCGTGACCGGACCGAGGGAGCCACGCGTCCCCAGCCTCCTGGAGGCCGAGCGCGTCACGTTCCGCCGACGCCAGAGCGTGCGCTCGGTCCTGGTCGGCGCGCTGTCCACGGCGGCGCTGGGGGCCGTGCTGGTCACCGTCGTGGTCGGCTCGCCGGGGTGGGAGCGGGTGCGGGAGACCTTCTTCGACCTCGGCGTGGCCCGGGACGCCCTCCCGGCGGTCCTGACCGGGCTCTGGCTCAACCTGCGGGTCCTGGTGTTCTGCGCGCTCGGAGCACTGGCCCTGGGGCTGGTCGTGGCGATCCTGCGGACCCTGCGCGGACCCGTGTTCTTCCCGCTGCGGGCCCTGGCGGCGTCGTACACGTACGGGTTCCGGGGCGCTCCGCTGATCATCGTGCTGTACCTGATGACCTTCGGCGTGCCCGGACTCCGGCTGGAGGGCACGCCGAGCGTCCTGGTCCTGGGCGGGATCGCGCTGGTCATCACCTACGGCGCCTACATCGCGGAGGTGTTCCGTGCGGGCATCGAGTCGATCCACCCCAGCCAGATCGCCGCGGCCCGCTCGCTCGGGCTCACCTACGCTCAGGCCATGCGCTGGGTGGTGCTGCCGCAGGCGGTGCGCCGGGTGTCGCCGCCGCTGCTCAACGACATGGTGGCGCTCCAGAAGGACGTCGGGCTGATCTCGCTGGCCGGACCGATCGACGCCATCCGGGCCGCGCAGATCGCCACCGCGCAGACCTACAACTTCACGCCCTACGTGGTGGCCGGGGTGCTGTTCGTGCTCATGGCGATCCCGCTGGTGGCCGTGACCGACTGGGTGACCGTACGGGCCGCCCGCAGACAGTCCTCGGAGGGGGCGCGGTGAGTGAGCTCGAACGGCTCTCCCGACTGGAGGGCGATTCGCCGGTGCTGCGGGCGCGCGGCGTCCGCAAGGAGTTCCGGGGCGACGTGGTGCTCGACGGCCTCGACCTCGACGTGCCCGAGCACGGCGTGGTGGTGCTGATCGGCGCCTCGGGGTCCGGCAAGTCCACCCTGCTGCGCTGCGCCAACCTGCTGGAACCGATCAGTGACGGCTCCCTCCACCTGGACGGCGAGCACGTCACCGACCCCCGGGTGGACCCGGACCGCGTCCGCCGACGGATCGGCATGGTGTTCCAGTCGTTCAACCTGTTCCCGCACATGTCCGTGCTCGACAACGTCACCCTCGCGCCGCGCCGGGTGCACCGCAGGCGGCGCGCGGAGGCCGAGGAACGGGGGCGCGCCCTCCTGGGCCGGGTCGGCCTGCTGGACAAGGCGGGGGAGTACCCGGACCGGCTCTCGGGCGGTCAGCAGCAGCGGGTGGCGATCGTGCGGGCCCTGGTCAACTCTCCGCGCCTGCTCCTGCTGGACGAGGTGACCAGCGCCCTGGACCCGGAGCTGGTCGGAGAGGTGCTGGACCTGGTGCGCGGGCTGAGGGAGGACGGGATGACCATGCTCCTGGCCACGCACGAGATGGGGTTCGCCCGGCAGGTGGCGGACACGGTGTGCTTCCTCGACGGCGGGCGGATCCTCGAACAGGGGCCGCCGGAGCGGGTCCTGGGCGACCCGACCGAGCCGCGCACCCGTCGGTTCCTCCAACGCATCATCGACGCGGGACGGCTCTGACCGGCGCGGGCACCCTTCTTCGCTGGTCGGGGACAGTGTCGCGGTAAACCTGTTTCCGGGCAGGAAAAAAAGGCGCCGAACCCGTCTTGTTTGTCTGTAGTCGGCTGGTTACTTTATTCAGTGGTAAAGGACAAGATCGGCTCGGAGAATGGTGGTGCGCGCATTGCGTGAGCACGGCGCGAAAGTGACTCCGGGTTCCTCTTGGGGTTTCATGGGACAAAGTCCCAAGAGGTTCCCGGGTTCCCTTCGTCTTCCGGTGCGGGGTGGTGTCCCGATCCTCGGTGCGCTGGCCCTGGTGGTCGCGATGGCCTCGCCGGCCTTCGCCGAACCGCCGACGGCGCTTCCCGCCCATTCCTCCGAGGCCGAGGCGAAATGGCAGCCCGCCTTCGACTACGACACGGACGGCTGCTATTCCACCCCCGCCATCGGGCCCGACGGAACTGTCGCTGAGGGCCTGAACACCTCGGGTGCGCTGAACGGAAACTGCCGGGACCAGTCGGACCTCGACAACACCAATTCCTATTCCCGGTCCAGCTGCGACGGCAGCGGGTGGTGCGCCTACATGTACGCGCTCTACTTCGAGAAGGACCAGATCATGCACGGCTGCTGCGGGCACCGGCACGACCTGGAGCACGTCGTCGTGTGGGTGTTCGAGGACGAGGCCCGGTACGTGTCCGCCTCGGCGCACGGCGACTACGACACCCGCGCGGCGGAGGACGTCCGGTGGGAGGGCACCCACCCCAAGATCGTCTACCACAAGGACGGCGCCTCGACCCACGCGTTCCGGTTCGCCGCCGACCACGACGACCCGCCGGAGAACCACTACGGCGTGTGGCAGTACCCGGACCTGGTCGGTTGGGAGGGCTATCCCGAGGGGATCCGGGAGATCTTCGTGACCGCCGACTACGGGGCGGCCCAGCTCGACCTCAAGGACGAGCGGTTCGCCGACGCCCTGGCCAAGGCCGTGCCCGACGGGATCGACTTCGACCCGTACGCGCCCTGACCGACACCGGAACCGACCCCGGCCCGACCATGCCCTCGTCAGACCATCACGGCCGGGTCCGCCCCGTACGGTCCTCACCCGCCTTTGGACCGTGCGCCGGACCCGTCCATCCCCCCGGACGCCGAAGGGCCCGCCGACCCGGTCGAGGAGCCGGGGCGGCGGGCCCTCGGTGTGTCCGCGCGGGTGCTCAGCGGTAGGAGTTGGCCCACAGCAGCAGGCACACGAAGACGAAGAAGACCACGATGCCGCTGGTCGCCCAGGGGATGTGGACCTTGGGCCTCAGCTTGCGCACGGCGATGACCAGGAGCACCACCAGCAGGCCCATCACGATGAGGCCGTCCCACGATCCGCTCACGACCGGTCCCTTCGGGGTTCGGGGGTCCTACAGGCCCAGGCCCCTGCCGACGATCTCCTTCATGATCTCGGTGGTGCCACCGTAGATCGTCTGCACGCGGGAGTCCTGCCAGGCCCGTGCCACGGGGTATTCCATCATGTACCCGTACCCGCCGTGAAGCTGGAGGCACCGGTCCATGACGCGGTTGCACATCTCGGTGGTCCACCACTTGGCCTTGGCGGCGTCCTCCACGGTGAGCTCACCCTTGTTGAGCAGCTGGACCCCGCGATCGACGTAGGTCCGGCCCAGGTCCACCTCGGTGGCCAACTCGGCCAGGACGAAACGGGTGTTCTGGAAGCGCCCGATCGACCGGCCGAAGGCGGTCCGCTCCCGGCAGTACTCGATGGTGTGCTGGAGGACGTAGTCCGCCGAGGCGACCGCGCAGGTGGCGATGGACAGCCGCTCCTGGGGCAGGTTCTGGAGCAGGTGGATGAACCCCTGGCCCTCGGTGCCGATGAGGTTGGCGGCCGGTACGCGGACGTCGTCGAAGAAGAGCTCGGCGGTGTCCTGCGCCTTCATGCCGACCTTGTCGAGGTTGCGGCCGCGCTCGAAACCGGGGGTGCCGCGCTCCACGGCGATCAGGGAGAAGCCCTGCGCCCCGGCGTCGGGGTCGGTCTGGCAGACCACGATGACGAGGTCGGCGTTGATGCCGTTGGTGATGAAGGTCTTGCCGCCGTTGACGACGAACTCGTCGCCGTCGCGTACGGCGGAGGTCCGGATCCCCTGGAGGTCGCTGCCGGTGCCGGGTTCGGTCATGGCGATCGCGGTGATCAGCTCGCCGCTGGCGAAGCCGGGCAGCCAGCGGCGCTTCTGCTCGTCGGTGGTCAGCCCCACCATGTAGGGCGCCATGACGTCGTTCTGGAGGGTGATGCCCAGGCCGCTGGCGTGCGCTCGGCAGATCTCCTCGTTGACGATCTGGTTGTACCGGTAGTCGTCGATCCCGGTGCCGCCGAACTCCTCGGGGACGCCGTGGCCGAGCAGGCCGACGGTTCCCGCCTTCACCCACACCTCCCGGGGCACGATCCCGTCCTTCTCCCACTGGGCGTGGAAGGGGACGACGTCCCGCTTGAGGAACTCGGCCACCGATTCGCGGAAGAGGTCGTGGTCGGCGTCGAAGAGTTCCCGCTTCATGCTCAGCTCCGAGGGTGTCGGGGATCACTGTGTTCCCACACGGTAACCGAACCGCGTTCGGTTTTGAAGTACGGGGGGCAAGCCGGAGCAAAGTTCCGGGACCTCCGCGCGGCTCCCGGAGGCGCGGCGGGTGCGGGTTCCTAGGGTGGACCAGCAGCCGGGCCGTGCGGAGTCGGCCGGCCCGACCCCGGGAGGCGATTCGATGACACACAGCCCCGCCGACCAGCGCGAGTCCCATGGAGGGCGGATCGCGCTGATCATGACCGCCCTCATGCTGGCCGTGCTGCTCTCGGCGCTGGACCAGACCATCGTCTCCACGGCGCTGCCGACGATCGTCTCCGACCTCGGCGGGCTCAACCACCTGTCCTGGGTGATCACCGCGTACCTGCTGGCGGTCACGGCCAGCACCCCGCTCTGGGGCAAGCTCGGTGACCAGTTCGGCCGCAAACGCCTGTTCCTCGCGTGCATCGCGATCTTCCTCGTGGGCTCCGTGCTGTGCGGCCTGGCCCAGGACATGCTCCAGCTGGTGCTGGCCCGGGGCCTCCAGGGCGTGGGCGGCGGCGGGCTCATGGTGCTGGCCTCCGCGATCATCGGTGACGTCGTCTCACCCAGGGAGCGCGGCAAGTACCAGGGGCTGTTCGGCGCGGTCTTCGGGGTCTCCAGCGTGGCCGGGCCCCTGCTGGGCGGGCTGTTCGTGGACCACCTGTCCTGGCGGTGGGTGTTCTACGTGAACCTGCCGCTGGGGCTGCTCGCCTTCCTCACCGTCGTGGCCGTGCTGCCCCGGCAGGACCCGGTCGGCCGCCGGAACATCGACTACGCGGGCATCACGCTGCTGGCCGCCACCGCCGTCTGCCTGACCCTGGTGGCCTCCTGGGGCGGCGGGGTCTACGGCTGGCTGTCCTGGCAGATCCTCTCCCTGGCGGCCGCGGGGCTGGTGCTCGGTGTGGGGTGGTGGCTCACCGCGCGGCGCGCCCCGGACCCGGTGATGCCGCTCAGCCTGTTCCGGAACCCGACCATCGTGGTCGCCATGGCCATCGGTTTCTGCGTGGGCTTCGCGATGATGGGCTCGATGGCGTTCCTGCCGCTCTTCCTCCAGATCGTGCACGGCCTCTCACCCACCGCCTCGGGGCTGCACCTGCTCCCCATGGTCATGGGCATGCTCATCACCTCGATCACCAGCGGCCGCCTGGTCACCCGGACCGGCCGGTACAAGGTCTTCCCTGTCGCGGGCATGGCCCTGACCTCGATCGGCCTCTTCCTGATGTCCGGCATGGGGCCGGACAGCTCCCTGTGGGAGATGGGCGTCTACTTCTTCGTCCTGGGCTCCGGGCTGGGCCTGGTGATGCAGGTGGTGGTCCTGGTGGTGCAGAACGCCTCCTCCTACGACGACCTGGGGGTCTCGACCTCGTCAGCGACCTTCTTCCGGTCCATCGGCGGCTCCTTCGGCACGGCGGTGTTCGGATCGGTCTTCGCCGGACAGCTGGCCTCGGACCTGGCCGCGCGGGCGGGGGCGATCGACCTCCCGCCGGGGGTGGACGCGACCTCGCTGGAGAGCGACCCGGGCGCCATCGACCGCCTGCCCCCGCAGGTGCAGGCGAGCTTCCTGGAGGTCTACGCCGACGCCATCGACACCGTCTTCCTGTGCGCGGTGCCGGTCGCCCTCGTCGGCCTGGTGCTCGCCCTCTTCCTGCGGCAGGACGTGCTGCGCACGACCATCAGGACGCCGGACCTGGACGAGACGGTGGCCCCGGTGGCCACGCCGAGCCGCAGCGCGATGGACCAGGTGGAGCGCGAGATCTACGAGGCCTGCGGGTCCGAGGGCACGGAGACCATGTACCAGCGGCTGCGGGAGGCCTCCGGCCTGGAGGTCTCGGCGGAGGCCTGCTGGGCGCTCAGCCACATCGGGGTCCAGGGGCCGCTCGGCGTGGACGACCTGGTGCGCATGTCCGGCCTGAGCGCCTCCCGTTGGGCCGACACCCACCAGGAACTGCTGGAGGCGGGCTACCTGGTCGACGACAGCGCCCCCTGGGAGCTCAACTGGCGCGGGGAGGACGCCGTGCGGCAGCTGTACGAGGCGCAGCGGACGGCGCTGCGCTCGCTGCTCTCCGACTTCGGCCCCGACGAGCACCCGGACGTGTTCGACGTCCTGGAGCGGGTCACCGGCACCACCCTCGGTGACGAGGCCGGGCGCTGGGGCGACCGCACGGACTGAGACCTGCGCGGACGTTCGCAAGACGGGGCCGGGGGCTTGCCTGGGGACTCAAACCGAATACAGTTCGGTTCTATAGGACGTCACATCCCACGCCCCTTGGAGGACCCAGTGGCTGAGGCCTACATCGTCGGTGCGGTACGCACCCCCGTCGGCACCAAGAAGGGTGCCCTGGCCGCCGTGCACCCGGCGGACCTGGGTGCCCACGTCCTCAAGGAGCTCGTCGAGCGCACCGGGGTCGACCCGGCCGCGGTCGAGGACGTCATCATGGGCGTGGTCAGCCAGGCCGGTCCGCAGGCCCTGGACCTGGCCCGCACCGCGTGGCTGTCCGCCGGACTGCCCGAGTCGGTCCCCGCCGTCACCATCGACCGCCAGTGCGGATCCTCGCAGCAGTCCATTCACTTCGCCGCACAGGGCGTCATGTCCGGCACCCAGGACCTGGTCGTGGCGGCGGGCGTGGAGAACATGGGCATGGTCCCCATGGGCGCCAACGTCCAGTTCGCCCTCGACAATGACCTCCCGCTGTACGGGCAGGGGTGGATCGAGCGGTACGGCTTCCAGGAGATCTCCCAGTTCCGGGGGGCCCAGCTCATGTGCGAGAAGTGGGGTTACAAGCGCGCGCAGCTGGAGGAGTTCGCGCTGGAGAGCCACCGCCGGGCCGCCGCCGCGCAGGAGGCCGGGTACTTCGACGCGCAGATCGCCCCCCTCGCGGGGGTGACCAGGGACGAGGGCGTGCGCCCGGACACCACCCTGGAGAAGATGGCCGGGCTCAAGCCGCTGCGTGAGGGCTGGGAGCTCACCGCCGCGATCGCCAGCCAGATCTCCGTGGGCGCGGGTGCGCTGCTCATCGCCTCCGAGCGCGCCGTGGAGCGGCACGGGCTCACCCCGCTCGCCCGCGTGGTGCAGCTGTCGCTGGTCGGGGACGACCCGGTCTACATGCTCACCGCCCCGATCCCGGCGACCCGGATCGCCCTGGAGAAGGCCGGTCTGAGCATCGACGACATCGACGTCACGGAGATCAACGAGGCCTTCGCGCCGGTCCCGATGTCGTGGACCGAGGAGCTCGGCGCCGACCCGGCCAGGGTGAACCCCAACGGTGGCGCCATCGCCCTGGGCCACCCGCTGGGCGCCACGGGCTCGATCCTGATGACCAAGCTGGTCAACGAGCTCCACCGGACCGGTGGCCGCTACGGCCTCCAGACCATGTGCGAGGGCGGCGGCCAGGCCAACGTCACCATCGTCGAACGCGTCTGACCCCCGGACCCCGACGGGCCGCGCACCACGTGTGCGCGGCCCGCCGTCAGCGGGCGGGGTGGGCGAGCCCCTCGCCGCCGACGCCGTTCTCCAGGCCGAGCCAGGCCGCCATCTCCTCCAGCTGTTCCACCAGTTCCGGCATGGTGTCGGCGGGGGCGCCGTCCTCCAGGGTGATCTGGCGGGCGAGCAGGGTGCCCGAGGCGCGGTCCGCCTTGAGGTCCACCCGGGCCACGAGGTCGTCGCCCAGCAGGAACGGCAGCACGTAGTAGCCGTGCACCCGCTTGGCGGCGGGCACGTAGATCTCCAGGCGGTAGCGGAACCCGAAGAGCTCCTGCGCGCGGTCGCGGGTCCACACCAGGGAGTCGAACGGACTGAGCAGGGCGCGGGCGTCCACCCTGCGGGGGACGCGGGCGTCCCGGTGCAGGTAGGCGGGGCGCTCCCAGCCCTCCACGGTGACCGGGACCAGTTCTCCGGAGTCCACCAGGTCGGCCACGGCGGCGCGGGACCCGGCGCCCTTGAGCCGGAAGTAGTCGCGCAGGTCGGGCTCGGTGGCGATCCCGTGGGCGCGGGCCGCGATGGCGACCAGCTCCCGGTGGGCCTCCTCCGAGGTGGGGTGGGGGAGCGCGTGCACCTCGGCGGGCAGGACGCGTTCGGGCAGGTCGTAGCGGCGCTCGAACTGGGTGTTGCGGCCGTTCGCGGTGAGGTCACCGATCCAGAACAGGTACTCCAGGCACCGCTTGATCTCGGACCAGTTCCAGCCCCAGTGGTCCTTGGCGCGCGGCACGTCGTGGGCCAGCGCCGCCTCGACCTCCCGGGCGGTGGCCGGGCCGATCCGGGCCACCTCCTCGTGCACCGCCTTGACCAGCTCGGGCCTGTCCTCGCGGATGCCGTTCATCCACCCCACGTTCGACTGGGCGCGGTTGAGCTCCATCCGGTACCGCATGAGGCGGTGGGTGGCGGGCGGCACCAGGCTCGCCTCGTGCGCCCAGCACTCGACCAGCCGGGCCGGGCTGTCACCGACGCTCGTGGTGGTGGCCCGGTCCAGGAGGGCGGGGGAGTAGGCGCCGATCCGGGCGAACACCGGCAGGTACTGGCTGCGCGCGAGCACGTTCACGCTGTCGATCTGGAGCAGGCCCACCCGCCGGACCACGCGCGCCAGGTGGGCGAGCGTGGGCGTGGAGCCCGGCCGGGGATCGTGGAAGCCCTGGGCGGCCAGGGCGATCCGGCGGGCCTGCGGCAGTGAGATCTCCGCGTCGCGGCGGGGGTGTGGTGCGGCCATCTGGTCACCGTATCCGCCGCCGACGACATCTTCGGGTTCAGCCCATCCGGCGGTGCAGGTCGTCGAGCACGGACGGTCCCGGGTCGGTGGGCGCGATCCACGGCCCGGGCAGCGACGGGTCCAGAACGCCCTCCTCCAGCCAGGTGTAGGAGTCGGCCATCAGGCGGCGGGCCACCCTTCCGTCCAGTTCGTCGGTGTTGGACCACAGCCCCTCGAAGAGGGCGTCGACCCGCAGCCGGGACTGGTGGCAGAACACGTCCGCCACCTCCAGCGGTGTGGTGCCCCGTTCGGGGTGGGCGTCGGCGTCGGCTCGGGCGCGCACGACCACGGCACTCGTCGCGAAGAGCTCGGCGCCGACGTCCACCACGCGCCCGAGGAAGCCCTGCCGGGTCTCCAGCCCTCCGCGCCAGCGGGACATCGCGTAGAAGGTGGAGCGCGCGAGCCGACGCGAGGCGCGCTCCACGAAGCGCAGGTGCTGGGCGAGGGGGCCGAACTCCTCGAAGGCCGACGGCACCTGGCCCCGGCCGACCACCAGGGTCGGCAGCCACCGGGCGTAGAACCCGCTCGCCCTGGCGGCGGCCCTCGCCTTCCGGGACCGGCTGGCGTCGGGGTCGACGAGGTCCCCGGCCACGGCCAGGTGCGCGTCCACGGCCTCGCGGGCGATCAGGAGCCGCATGATCTCCGTGCTTCCCTCGAAGATCCGGTTGATCCGCAGGTCGCGGAGCAGCTGCTCGGCGGGCACCCCGCGCTCGCCCCGCGCGGCCTGTGATCCGGCGGTCTCGTACCCGCGCCCGCCGCGCACCTGGACGAGCTCGTCGGCGACCCGGTACGCCATCTCCGACGTCCAGAGCTTGGCGAGGGCCGCCTCCACGCGGATGTCGTGGCGCCCGTCGTCGGCCATCCGCCCCGTCAGGTCGAGCACGGCCTCCATGGCGTAGGTGGTGGCCGTGATGAAGGACAGCTTCCTGGCGACCTCCTCGTGTCGGCCCACCGGGCGACCCCACTGCACGCGCTCACGGGACCACTCACGGGCGATCCCGGTGGCCCACTTGCCCGCGCCCACGCAGAGGGCGGGCAGGGACAGGCGTCCGGTGTTGAGTGTGGACAGCGCGATGCGCAGCCCTTCGCCCTCCGCGCCGATCCGCTGGTCGGCGGGCACCCGGACCCCGTGCAGGCGGGTCACCCCGTTCTCCAGGCCCTTCAGGCCCATGAAGCGGTTGCGGTGCTCCACGGTGACGCCGGGGGAGTCGCCCTCCACCACGAACGCCGTGATCCCGCCCGGGTGCCCGGGTCCCTCGGGCACCCGCGCCATCACGAGGAGGAGCTCGGCCACCACGCCGTTGGTGGTCCACAGCTTGACCCCGTCCAGCAGGTACGCCGCACCGCCGTCCGCGGGGGTGGCGGTGGCGCGCAGCCGTGCGGGGTCACTGCCCACGTCGGGTTCGGTGAGCAGGAAGGCGCTGACGGCCCCCTCGGCGCAGCGGGGCAGGTAGGCCCGCCGCTGTTCCTCGGTGCCGAACCGGGCGACCGGCTGCGGGACCCCGATGGACTGGTGGGCGGAGAGCAGGGCGGCGACCGCCGGGCAGACGGAGCCGACGAGGGTCAGGGCGCGGTCGTAGTGGAGCTGGGAGAGGCCGAGTCCGCCGTACCGGGCGGGGATCCGCATCCCGAACGCGCCGATCCCGCGCAGGGCCGCGACGGTCTCGTCGGGGACGCGTTCCTCCAGCTCGATACGGGGTGCGTCGACGTCCTCGCACACCTCGCGCAGCCGGGCGAGGAAGGCCTCCGCCCGCTCTGTCTCCGGCTCGTCCGGGTACGGGGGATCGGCCAGGTCCAGGCGCAGGCGGCCCAGGTACAGCTCCTTGGCGAAACTCGGCCGGTTCCCTCCGCCCTCCCTGGCGCGTTCGGCCACCCGCCGGGCCTCGCGGGGATCGTCCGTCGACATGACACGCTCACCTCACCTGGGGGGAGGGTCTGTGTGGCCTCCACCACAGGCCTACCCGGAGGGTGTGGGTCCGATACCCATGAGGGTCCCGGTACCTGGAAGGCGGGAAAAACCTTGCGCACGATGCGAACCGTTCGAGGGGCCCGGCCGTCCAACGAAGCGCGACGGAAACCAACCGAGCTCATGCCGGGAGTCGCCGAACCCCGGTGCGGAGGACGGCCGCACCGGGGTTCCCCCTGTCCGCACCGGCCCGACCCGCGTGTCCGGCCAGGTCGGGGCGGTCCGTCGGCGCGATCCTCTAGCCTTTGGCTGTGCGTATCGCGACATGGAATGTGAACAGTGCCCGGGCCAGGGCCGAGCGGATCGGCGACTGGCTGGACCGGAGCGACATCGACGTCCTCGCCATCCAGGAGACCAAGGCCCGCGACGACCAGTTCCCCGCGTCGGTCCTCACCGACCGCGGGTACGAGGTCGCCCACCACGGCCTCTCCCAGTGGAACGGGGTCGCGATCGCCTCGCGCGTGGGGTTGGAGGACGTCCGGATCGGCTTCCCCGGCCAGCCGGGCTACGGCGACCCCGAGGAGCGTGAGGCCCGCGCCATCGCCGCCACCTGCGGCGGCGTCCAGGTGTGGAGCCTGTACGTGCCCAACGGCCGGGAGATCGACCACCCGCACTACGCGTACAAGCTGCGCTGGCTGGAGGCCCTGCGCGAGGCGGGCGCCGCGCGCCTGGCCGAGGACCCCGAGGCCCAGATCGCCTACGTCGGTGACTTCAACATCGCCCCGCAGGACGACGACGTGTGGGACATGGCCGCCTTCGAGGGGCTCACCCACGTCACCGAACCCGAGCGCACCGCCTTCACCGAGCTGGTCGGCGCCGGGTTCTCCGAGGTCGTGCGCGAGTACACGCCCGGCCCCGGCGTCTACACCTACTGGGACTACAAGGGGTTGTCCTTCCCCAAGCGCAAGGGCATGCGCATCGACTTCGTGCTCGCCTCGCCCGCGCTGAGGGCCCGGGTGACCGGTGCGAGCATCGACCGTGAGGAGCGCAAGGGCAAGGGCGCCTCCGACCACGCCCCCGTCATCGTCGCCCTCGACGGTGCGGACAGCCAGCCGGTCGACCGGCCCAAGAAGTGACCTGGGGAATGAACAGAGAAGTGGGTAACGAAGTGAGCGCCGTGCCGCGCGTCGCCGTCCTCGGCAGCGTCAACATGGACCTGGTGGCCTACGTGGACACGGTCCCGGGTGGCGGCGAGACCGTCACCGGCACGGACTTCCGGCAGGTCCCCGGAGGCAAGGGCGCCAACCAGGCGGTCGCGGCCGCGCGCGCCGGGGCCGAGGTGGCCTTCCTCGGGGCGGTCGGAGACGACGCCTTCGGTGCCGAACTGCGCGCCAACCTGGTGTCCAGCGGGATCGACACCTCCGGTCTGCGCACCGTCCCGGGCGTGTCCGGGGTGGCGCACATCGCCGTGGACGGCGGTGGCGGCAACCGGATCATCGTGGTGCCGGGCGCCAACGCCGAGGCCGGGGCGGTCGACGGAGACGAGGCGCGGGTGGCCGGCGCCGCCGCGCTGCTGCTCCAGCTGGAGCTGCCGATGGAGGCCGTGGTCGCCGGGGCGCGGCTGGGTCGGGGCCTGGGCGTGCCGGTCTACCTGACGCCCGCCCCCGCGCGGGAGCTCCCGGACGAGCTCCTGGCCAACGTGGACGTGCTCGTGCCCAACCAGCACGAGGCCGCCGCCATCACCGGGCACACCGAACCGCGCGCCGCGCTGGCGGCGCTGTTGGAGAGGGTGCCCGAGGTGCTGTTGACCCTGGGCGAGGACGGCTCGCTGTTCGGGCGTCGGGGCGAGGAGCCGGTGCACGTTCCGGCGCGTCGGGTGGAGGCCGTGGACACCACGGCGGCCGGTGACACGTTCTGCGGCTCGTTCGCGGTGGCCCGGGCCGAGGGCCGGTCGGCGCGGGAGGCGATGGAGTTCGCCGCGGCCGCCGCCGCGATCTCCGTGGGACGGCACGGAGCCAGTTCGTCGATGGCCTCGCGGGACGAGGTGGAGGCCCTGATCAGGGGCTGAGTGCGGTGCCGCTCCGGTGTCCGGGCTCGGCTCGGGTGCCGGACGGCAGCGGACGGGATCGGGCGCGCGCCCTGGCCACGGGGGTCAGGGGGTGTGCCCGATCTGCTTGAGGAACGGCGCGGGGTCCTGGTCCTGGAGGCGGACCTCCAGCACGACGTCCACGGTGTCCCCGACCAGGCGGCCGCCCCAGGGCACGGGCCCGCCGTCGCCGACCCCGAAGTCGGACAGGCTGATCTGGGTCGTGGCGGAGAAGAAGTGGCCGTACGTGTCGTCGGGCGAGGCGTAGTCGGGGGCCTCGCCCACCCACTCGCCGTTGAGGACGACGGGGAGCGCCGTGCCGTGGATGGCGAGGTCGCCGTGCAGGCGGAAGGAGTTCCGCTTCCTGCCGGGCTCCAGGCGGGTGGAGGTGAAGCGGATCTCCGGGTGCCGCTCCACGTCGAGGAAGTCGGCGGAGCGCAGGTGCGCGTCGCGGGCGTTGACGCCGGTGTTGACGCTGTCCGACTCGATCACGACCTCCACCGAGGAACGGGCCGGGTCCTCCGCCACTCGGACCTGCCCGTCGGCCTTGCCGAAGGTGCCCTGGACCCGGCCGAAGCGCAGGTAGTGGGCGACGAAGATCAGGCTGGAGTGCAGCGGGTCGAGGTGCCAGGTACCGGGGCCCGGGCCGAACTCGGGGGTGGATGTCATGGGCGTTAACTCCCTTTGTGTCCGGTATGAGACATTCGTCCACATACTGTAGGTCCGACGCCCGACCAGAACCCCTGGTTCGCCTCTGACCTGCGGCGAGATTTTCAACTCGCCCCGTCCGGGAGACCCCTTGGGGCGGAGAGCCGCACACACGAAGGGGAGGGCCGGAGCCCGTGGCCCCGACCCTCCCGACGTACACGCGCCGACGCGCTACATGTGCTCGGGCGACTCCACGCCGAGCAGGTCCAGCCCCTGGACCAGCACGCGCAGCGCCACGGACACCAGCGCCAGCCGCGACTCGCGCTCGGCGTCGGTCCGGGCCGTCAGCACGGGGCAGTGCTCGTAGAACGCGGTGAGCGTCTGCGCCAGCTCGAACAGGTACGTGGACAGCCGGTGCGGCTGGAGGTGGTCGCCCACCTGCTCCACCACGGCCCCGAAGCCCAGCAGCTTGAGCGCGAGGTCCCGCTCGGAGCCCTCGGAGACGGTGATCCGCCCGTCGACGGACCGGGGGTCCACCCCGCCCTTGCGGAAGATGGAGCGGATCCGGGCCTGCGCGTACTGGATGTACGGGCCGGTGTTCCCGGTCAGCGCCAGCATGCGGTCGAAGTCGAACACGTACTCGGTGTCGTGCGAGACCGACAGGTCCGCGTACTTCACCGCGCCGATGCCGACCTTGCGGGCGATCTCCGCCTGGCTCTCGGCGTCCAGGTCGGGGCGGTTCTCCGCGACCACGGCCGCCGCCCGCTCGATCGCCTCGTCCAGCAGCTGCACGAGCCGGACCGGGGCGCCGCTGCGGGTGCGCAGGATCTTGCCGTCCGGGCCCAGCACGTTGCCGATCTGCACGTGCGTGGTCTCGACGCTCTCCGGCAGCCATCCGGCCGCGCGGGCGGTGGCCCACACCATCTTGAAGTGCATGGCCTGCGGGGCGCCGACCACGTACAGGATGCGGTCGGCCTTGAGGTCGTCCACCCGGTACCGGACGGTCGCCAGGTCCGTGGTGGCGTAGCCGTAGCCGCCGTCGCTCTTGCGGACGATCAGCGGGACCGGCTTGTCCTCGCGGCCGGTGAAGCCTTCGAGGAACACGCACAGGGCGCCGTCGCTGATCTCCGCGATGCCCTTGGACTCCAGCTCGTCGCACACGTCCGCGAGCATCGCGTTGTAGCTGCTCTCACCGGCGAGGTGCTCGTCGGTGAGGGTGACGCCCAGCTTGGCGTAGACCTTGTTGAAGTAGACCCGGGACAGGCCCACCAGCTCGCGCCACAGGCGCAGCGTCTCCTCGTCGCCGCTCTGGAGGGCGACCACCCGGCGGCGCGCGCGGGCGGCGAAGTCGTCCGCGCCCTCGCCGGAGGAGTCGAACTTGGTCCGGGCCGCCTGGTAGAAGGCGTTGGGGTCCGTGGTGAGGAGGTCGGCCTCCTCGGAGTCCTCCCCGGCCTCCAGCAGGTGCTCGATGAGCATGCCGAAGGGGGTGCCCCAGTCACCGATGTGGTTCTGCCGGATGACGTTGTGGCCCAGGAACTCCAGGGTGCGGGCCAGGGAGTCGCCCACCACCGTGGTGCGCAGGTGGCCGACGTGCATCTCCTTGGCCACGTTGGGCGCGGAGTAGTCGACCGGGATGTTCAGGCGCTCCTGGACCGGAACGCCCATGCGCGGGTCGTCGAGGAGCTGGCGCGCCTGGTCCGCGATCCAGTCCTCGCGCAGCGTGAGGTTGATGAAGCCCGGCCCGCTGACCTCGATGTCTCTGCACACGTCAGCGACGTCGAGGTGCTCCATGATCGCCGCGGAGACCTCGCGGGGCTTGCGGCCCAGGCGCTTGGCGAGCGCGAGTGCGGCGTTCGCCTGGTAGTCAGCGAACTGGGACGGGCGGACGACGGGATCGGTGTCGGCGTACTCGGGGCCGAAGGCGGCGCCGAGGGCGGACTGGACCCGTCGCGAGAGTACTTCCTGCGGGTCGGCCATGCCCCTAAGACTACCGACCGCCTATCCCCTTCCCGACAGGTTTCAAACGGTCCTCCCGGACGCCGATTCGCCGGGGCTCCGCCGGATACGCTCCCCTCCATGAGCGAAGCGTGGAACCCCGACGCCCCCGGCGTGCTGAGACTGCCCTCCGGCCGCCTGGTCCGTGGCAGGGGCCTCGGTTACCCGCTGCCGCAGGGTCCGACACCGGGGTTCGGGGTCTACCTGCTGGAGCACGAGCCGCCGACCTTCCTGTGGTCCGCCCGCTGGGTGCGCTGGCCGGACTTCGGACTGCCCGCTGAGGACGAGGACGCCCTCGCGGGGTTCCGCGAGGCCCTGGAGCGCGCCGACGGGGAACGGGTGGAGCTGGCCTGCCTGGGCGGGCGGGGCCGGACCGGGACCGCGCTCTCCTGCCTCGCGGTGCTGGACGGGGTCCCCGCCGACGAGGCCGTGTCCTTCGTACGCGAGCACTACTCCCCGCACGCGGTGGAGACCCCCAAGCAGGAGGCCTACGTGCGGGCCTTCGGAGCCTCCCGGGACTGAACGGCTCCGGGGCTGAACGAGTCCCGGGACCGGACCGGGCGCGGCCGCCCGGATCCGGGTCAGCGCTCCTCGGAGCGGCGGTGGAGCCAGTGCGGGGAGCGCTGGGGCACCCGGCGGCGGATCTGGTCACCGATCCGCCCGCCCGCCAGGTCGTGGGCGAGCCGACAGGCCTGCGCGATGCCCTCCGGGTGGCTGTCCCCGTGCGCGATGACCACGGTGCCGTTCAGACCCAGCAGGGCGGCGCCGCCGTAGGTCTCGCTGTCGAACCGCTCCCGCAGCCTGCGCAGGGCGCCGCGCTGGAGCACCGCCCCGGCCTTGGCCATGGTGGAGGAGGTGAGGGCGTCCTTGACGGCGTTCATCGTGAAGGCGGCGGTCCCCTCGATGGTCTTGAGCGCCACGTTGCCGGTGTGGCCGTCGGTGACCACCACGTCCACCCTGCCGAGCATCAGGTCGTGGCCCTCGATGTTGCCCCGGAAGTCCATGGACTCGGATCCCTCGGCGGCCAGCAGTTCGCTGGCCCTGCGGATCAGCTTGTTGCCCTTGCCCGGCTCGGAACCGATGTTGAGCACGCCGACGCGGGGCCGCTCCACCCCGAAGGCGGTCTGCGCGTAGGCGCACCCCAGGTGCGCGAACTGGACCAGCATCTCGGGCTTGGCGTCGGCGTTGGCCCCGGCGTCCACCATGATCGTCGGCACCGGTCCGGTCGGCAGGGTCACGGCCAGGGCCGGTCGCAGCACCCCGGGCTGGGTTCGCAGCCGCACCGTGGAGGTGGCCACGATTCCGCCGGTCGAACCCGCCGAGACCAGGGCGTCGGCGTCGCCCCGCCGGATCAGCCGACACGCCACCGCGGCGCTGGAGCGGGGCCGGCGCCAGCTGGCCAGGGCCCCCTCGTCCATGGCGAGGTTGTCCTCGGCGTGCACCACCGGGACGTCGCGCAGGGCGCCCTCCTC
Source organism: Nocardiopsis sp. iso_237 (assembly GCF_056173345.1). Taxonomy (NCBI): domain Bacteria; kingdom Bacillati; phylum Actinomycetota; class Actinomycetes; order Streptosporangiales; family Nocardiopsidaceae; genus Nocardiopsis; species Nocardiopsis sp. iso_237. Next base: position 766,627 of record NZ_CM149669.1, read on the forward strand.
GGCGAGCTGGGCGGCGATCTCGGTCCGGCGCCCCACGAGCAGGACCCGCAGGCCCAGCTCACGGACGGCCCTGACGGCGCCGCGCACGACCTCCCCGGGGGCGTTGTCGCCGCCCATGGCGTCCACCGCGATGATGGGCGGTGACGTACGCGGTACCGGTGCGTCCGCGTCGGGTGTGCCAGTCACAGCTTCCTCACACGGTCGGTTGGTGCTGGTGGGCGGGTGCGGCGTGCCGTCCGCGCAGCTCGGCGCCGTTTCACGGCACGGGTGACCGCGCCCTTTCGGGGCCGCACGGGGTGATGTGGTGACACGTTATCGGGTCGCTCCGCCGCTGCCTTCGGACGGTACGTTCGTGCGGTCATGCGAGGATACTTCCTGTATGTCCAGGTCAGGGCTGGATATTACGCAGAGTGGGTACAAAGCCCCTAGACGGGGTATATCCGCTCGCTGGCTGGTCCGCCGGAAACACTCTGGTCACAGCCGATAACTGATTTTTCATCCCCAGGTGGTTCCCCGGTACCCGTATGCCGGAGCCACCGGCTCAGGGCTGCCCTGCTCCATGAGGGCGGGCCCCTGTCCAACCGCAGGAGAGGAGAGGCGTGAGCGTAACGCCAGACGTGGCACAGTCCGCGTCCGCCGGACGTCGGTTTCGTGCCTACACGACGAAACACCTTGACGAGCTCACGGCGAGAGCCGGTCTCGCGGCTGACGAGCAGCTCGCGGTCAAAGCGGTCGCGCACGTGCTGCCGTTCCGCGTCAACAGCTACGTCATCGACGAGCTGATCGACTGGGACGCCGCTCCCGACGATCCGATCTACCGCCTGGTCTTCCCGCAGGCCGACATGCTGCCCGCGGACGACGTCTCCAGGATCGCGGACCTCATCAGTTCCGGCGCTGGCCGCAAGGAGCTCAACGAGGCCGCCAACGGCGTCCGCGCCAAGCTGAACCCGCACCCCGCCGGGCAGATGGACCTCAACGTGCCCACCACGGGCAACGAGGAGCCCATCCCGGGTATCCAGCACAAGTACAAGGAGACGGTCCTCTTCTTCCCGAAGCAGGGCCAGACCTGTCACGCGTACTGCACCTACTGCTTCCGGTGGGCGCAGTTCGTCGGTGACGCCGACCTCAAGTTCGCGTCCGGCGAGATCGACCAGATGGTCGACTACGTGCGCTCGCACCCCGAGGTCACCAGCGTCCTGTTCACCGGCGGCGACCCGATGATCATGGGTGAGGGGGTCATCTCCCGCTACATCGAGCCGCTGCTGGAGATCGAGCACCTGGAGGCCATCCGGATCGGGACCAAGGCGCTGGCCTACTGGCCGCAGCGCTTCACGACCGACCCGGACGCGGACGACACGCTCCGCCTGTTCGAGAAGGTCGTGGCCTCGGGCAAGAACCTCGCGTTCATGGCCCACTTCTCGCACCCGAACGAGATGAAGTCCGAGCTCGTGCAGGAGGCCGTGCGCCGCATCCGCGCCACGGGGGCGGTCATCCGCACCCAGGCCCCGCTGATCCGCACGATCAACGACTCCTCGGCCACGTGGGAGGACATGTGGCGGACGCACCTGCGCCACGGCATGGTGCCCTACTACATGTTCGTCGAGCGTGACACCGGCCCGCAGGACTACTTCGCGGTGCCGCTGGCCGAGGCCTACGACATCTTCCGGGGCGCGTACCAGAAGGTCTCGGGCCTCGCCCGGACCGTGCGCGGCCCGTCGATGTCCGCGACCCCGGGCAAGGTCTGTGTGGACGGCGTGACGGAGATCATGGGAGAGAAGGTCTTCGTCCTGCACTTCATCCAGGCGCGCGACCCGGAGCTGGTCGGCCAGCCCTTCTTCGCCAAGTACGACGAGAAGGCCGCCTGGCTGTTCGACCTCAAGCCCGCCCTCGGAGCCACCCACTTCCCGTGGGAGAACGCCCCGGTCGGCGCCAACGGCCTGGTCGACCCGACCCGCCTCTAGGGAGTGTTTTTGAACGGGTCAGGTCGCGGAGCCAGATCCTGATCGAGGACACCTGCACGGTCACGTCGAAGTTCGCGGCCCGCTTGTCATAGCGGGTCGCGACCGCCGGTTCTGCTTGAGCAGGTTGATCGCCCGCTCCACGGTGTTGCGGTCGCGGTAGGCCACCCGGTCGAAGGCCGGGGGCCTGCCGCCCGCCGACCCTTGACGTCGGCGGTGCTCACGCTGGTCGCGGGGTTGGGCGATGGTCTCTGTGATTCCGCGGGCCTCGAGTGCTCCCGGTTGGCCCGGCTGGAGTAGGCCTTGTCTCCCAGGACCCGGTCCGGCCGGTACGCGGACGGCCACTGCTGCGGGGCAGCCGCAGAGCGCTCATCAAGGGCTCGTACATGGGGCTGTCCCCGCGCTGGCCCGGGGGCGTGGCCAGTACCAGGGGACGCCTGTGCTGATCGGCGAGCAGGTGGATCTTGGTGGTCAGTCCGCCCCCGGAGCGCCCCAGCGCTTCGACCCCGTCCGGTTCGTCCCGGGTCGTGTCCCCTTTTTCGCGGCCGCCCCTGCGGCGTGCTGGTGGGCCCGCACGGTGGTGGAGTCGACGCTCGCGATGAGCTCTTCGCCGCTGTTGGCGTCGATGCGAAGCCGGTCGGCGATCCTTTGCCAGGTGCCGTCCAGGGACCAGCGGCGGTGGCGTCCGGCGGCGGTTTCCCAGGGACCGTTGCGGTCGGGCCGGTCCCTCCAGGGGATCCCGGTGCGGGCGCGGAACAGGATCGCGTTGATGACCTTGAGGTGATCGGCCCACTTCTTTCCTTTGGGCGCATCGATGGGCAGGAGCGGAGCGGGCAGGGCCCACTCGGCATCGGTGAGCCTCATGGCGTCCGGGCGCGTTCACCCACCCCGCCAGGGCAGACCCCGCTCCGCTCCCACTGCCAATAGACAGGGCTAGTCGTCACTGGGCAGGAGCACTGTGGCGCCCGGATCTCGATGGTCTGCACAGGCATCCCTACTTCTTCCAGTTGTCCCACGTCGCTCGGTTGTCCCAGAGCCGTCGCCGACGTTGCCCCGATTGTCGACGGATCGCCCCGGCGCTTCGCGACGTGGTCACGGAACGACGAGTAGATGGCCACATCCGGTCATATTCTTTGATGGTTCAGGCTTGCGGGAATAATTATTCGAGCAAGCCCTCTGAAGGAGATGCCTGTGAAGTTCACGAAGATCAGCGGTGGTTGTGAGGACGACAACTGCCCGGCTGTATACGCGACAGGTCGGGAAACCTACCTCGTGCAGGGATACGTCATCGATGATCCGGACATCCTTGCCGAACTCGATCTCCCGTCCGGAGAGAGCGTGGTGGAGGTGCCCGTCAACGTGCTGAAGGGGATCCATGTCGACACTGAGTAACGAGGACTTCGACGGCTTCTTCGAGAAGGCCGCCAGGAGTGTGTTTCGGTTGGAGACCCTGCCCGTGTACAACCCGGAGTCGGAAGCCGACGCCCAACGGGCGTACCTCGCGGGTGAACCCTGTCCGAAGATCGGTGTCACCACCCCGTACATGCGCAAAGTGGCGGCGGATGTGAGCAGGGGGATCCGACGATTCCGCGTCCATGTCGTTCGCAGTCCTCTCACCGACTACCTGCGCCGCGAGATGGAGTGGGGCTACGTCTTCAACTCCCAGGCGGGGGAGGAGATCTTCATCCTCGACACCGCCGAGAAGGGACGCCCCGACGGTCTCGTCGACGAGGACTTCTGGTTCTTCGACGACACTCACGTGGTGCGCATGAACTACCGGGGCGATGGCGAGTACCTCGGCAAGGACCTGGTGGACGTGCCTGATCTGGAGCACTACCGAGCCCAGCGTGACCTGGCCATGGCAGGGGCCGTACCCTTCAACGAGTATTGGAGAGCACGACCGCAGTATCACCGGGGCTGATGGACACACCTGCATCGTTCGAACGTGACCGCGCGGAGCTGGCCGAAGAGATTCGGCGGCTTCGCGCGGCTTCCGGCATGTCCGGGGTGGTCGTCGCCGAGAGGCTCGGGTGGAGCCAGTCCAAGGTCTCCAAGGTCGAGACCGGCAGAGCCACCCCCTCCCTGGAAGACGTGTTGCTTCTCCTGGATCTCTATCGTGTGCCCCAGGAACTGCGGGGAGAGTTGGAGACCCGGGCCGGTGAGCTCAATGATCGTTATCGCTCCCTGCGGATGCTGCGTAAGCGAGGGCTTCACCGGGCCCAGGAGGACGTCGGCAGGAAAGCCCGTCGTACGACGCATACCCGGGTCTTCCAGCCCACGATGATTCCAGGACTACTACAGACCGCCGAATACGCGCGTGCGGTCTTCAGTCAGCCGCTGTCCATGGCGGGAACCGATGTCGCACGCGCGGTGAGCGCCCGGTTGGATCGTCAAGCGGTTCTCTTCGACAGCGAACGGCGCTTCGATTTCGTGGTCACCGAAGCGGCCCTGCGGTGGAGCATGGGCGGCTCGGCGACGATGGCCGCCCAAGCGGACCGGTTGGCCAACATCGCGACGCTGGCGAACGTGCGGCTCGGCGTGTTGCCGTGGAACGTACCCGTGCCGCAAGTCCCCATCAACGCCTTCACCATCCGTGACGAGTACGAGGTGTCCGTGGAGAGCTTCACCACGCACCGGTCGATCACGGAGCCGCGGGACATCGACTTCCACCTGAGGATTTTCCAGCTGTTCGCCGATGCCGCGATCTACGACGACGAGGCGCGCATCTTCCTCGCGGACCTGGTCCGCGAGCACGCCTGACGTTCGTCATCTGGTTCCCGTCCCGCCGGCCACGAGAGAACATCTAGCTATTCCTTGACCAAGGTAGTTTCCAGGAATAGTCTGATCGTGCTCGAAGGTAGCCCGTCCTCTCGGACTCTCAGGGAGTGAACATGCAGGAAGAAGAGGCGTACGAGCCCCCGGTGTTGATCGACCTCGGCGACGCTCGTGAGGTCATCCTCGGCAACGGGGCGCAGGACACGGCGGACCTCAACACCTCCCGCTACTACTGACCGAAACCGTGCCGCCCCACTCGTTGGGGCGGCACGCCCGTGGGGAGGCGATCCTGTGGCGGTGACGAGGTACCTGGTCGGTTCCAGCGCGCGCCGATCCGGCGCGACCCCGGGTACTCGGGTGCGACTACTCGGGGCGTGGCCCAAGCCCTTGATCCGACACACGGCCGCCCGTGGTCGCTCCGCCCTTCTCCTGGGCGAGTGCCTGGCGACCGACGAAGAGCTCCGAGAAGCCCTTTCCCGTGGCGGTTCCCTGTGTGAGGCGGCGGGCAGCACGGCCTCACTCAGTGGTTCCTACTGCGCGATCGTTTCCCAGGGCGGGCAGACGGCCCTTGCCACGGACCTGGCCGGACTCCACCGCCTGTGGTACCGGGAAGACTCGGAAGGCATCGAGTTCGCGTCCACACCGCTGGCACTCGTTCGCGGTTCCACCGCCGACCTGGATCCGGACGCTCTCGCTGCCCGGCTCTTCTGCCCGGACTTCCACACCGGCCTCCCGGGAGGCACCCTCTACGGACGAGTCAACGAGGTACCGCCGGATCGGGTACTGCTCCTGAACGAGGTGAACGTGTCCCTCGCTCCTCGAAGCCCGGCGTGGCACCGGGCATCGTTCCGGGAGGGGGCGGAGGCCCTCCGCGAGGCCTTGGAAACCGCTGTACGTGCACGGGTCAGCGGGGCGAACACGGTGACCGCGGACCTTTCCGGAGGGATGGACTCGTCCACGCTCGCGCTGTTGGCCGCACGCCACCGAGATGATCCACTACCGGCGCTGACCTACACGGACCCGTTCGCAGTCAATGACGATGACGCTGATTACGCGGCGCTGCTCGCCTCCAGAGCATCAGGGTTGGAACAGGTCATCGTGAAGGGGGACACAGCGTCCCTGCCCTTCACCGATATGGACGACGTTCCGCTCACCGATCATCCGAGTCTGGACACGGTGATCTCCGCCCGAGACCGTGTCCGCCTGCTGCCTGCGTCCGGAGCCACCCCGCACCTGGTCGGAGATGGCGGGGACGCGGTGCTGGGAGCCCCGCTCACCTACCTCACTGCCCTGACCCGCATCAGCGGTTTGCCCTGGTGGGTTCGTGAGACCCGCGGCTGGGCCAGGATGAGGCACCGGCCGGTACACCGGATCATGCGCTCCGCCTGGAGGGCCTCCCGCACGCCCTACGCCGAAGCGCTCACGGCCCTCGCCACACGGCTGGAGGCGCCTCCTTCGGGCGGCTTCCGGGGCAACGGCCCTCGGGTCGAACGCAATATCGCCTGGGCCCACCTCGGGCCGTCCGCGCAGTGGGGCACCTCGAAAGCCCGTGCCACCGTGGCGGAACGGCTCCGCCACGCTGCGGAAGGTGTGGACGACTCCCACGGGGTCGACGCGCACGCGCTGCGCGTGCTGCGTCGGCATGCCGCGGACACCCGGTTGTTCGCGGACATCGCCGCCCACTTGGGCGTGCGGGTGGCCGCGCCCTTCTTCGACAACCAGGTCGTGGCGGCCTGCCTGTCGGTACCCGCAGTGGAACGAGTCTCGGTCTTCCAGGCCAAGCCGCTGCTGAAGGCCGCGTTTGCCGAGTGTCTACCCGCCGAGCTGTATGAACGCCGGACCAAAGGTGACTACGGGGCATGCGAGTACCACGGGGTTCGCCGCAACGCCGTTCGGCTGCGCAGTCTGATCGACAACTCGCGCCTGGCGGATCTGGGCATCCTCCAACCTCATCTGATCAAGGCTGATCTGGAACGGGCCATCGGCGGCGGATACGCGCCGATGGCCGCAATCGCCGAAGTCGTGTCCGCCGAGGTGTGGTTGCGCGGGCTCGACCGTGCTCCGGCCCATCCTGCGGTGCGCTCCGTCGACCTGGAAGGAGAGCAATGACCGGATTCGGCTCCGCCCCCGGTGTCCGACAAGCGAGCACTGAAGACGGTGCGATGCTGCTGGACCTGTCTTCGAGCAGGTTCTTCGGACTGAACCCCACCGCTGCGGCGATATGGCGCTCCCTTAGCCAGGGCATGTCCCCGGAGGACACGGCGACACGGTTGGCCGAGGAACTGAGGGTCTCGGAAGACCGCCTGCTAGAGGACATCCGATCCCTTCGTGCCGCGTTGTGCGAGCGCGGCCTGCTGCGGGAGGAGAGCACTCCTTGAGTTCGCACATGGCCCTTCCCCCACCGTCCTCCGCGCTTCCACGACTGCGCTACCGCTGTGCCGGACTGTGCGGATTCGTCTTGGCCGTCCTCTTGCTGCGCCTGCCCCTCGAACGCAGCGTGGCGCTCGTCGGCACACTCCGGCGCCGGGCGGTGTGTTCGGCCACCGTTGGAGAAGCCGAGGCTCTCGTGGTGGCGGTTCGCCGCGCCGCGCGCTGGTTCCCCGGTCGTGCGGCCTGCTTGGAGAACTCCCTCGCGGCCGCGCTGGCCGCACTGTTGACACGGCGCTCTGTGGACTGGTGCATCGGGGCCCGTCTGATGCCCTACGCGGCGCATGCCTGGATCGAGGTGGAAGGGGCCCCCGTCGGTGAGCCCTCCGAACCCGACCGCCCCTACCTGTTGCTGCAACGGACATGACCACCACTGGTGAAGGGAATCGATGGACAAGACGAACGTGACCGCCGCTCTCGCGGCCGTCGACGAGGACCGCTACACGCTTCGGCCGGACGGGAACCTCGTCACGCAGAGCACGGCGGCCTCGGCCATCGCCGAGCTCCTGGAACGGCTGGAGGTGCGGGCCGGGATGCGAGTGCTGGAGATCGGTACCGGCTCGGGTTTCTCCAGCGCGCTGCTGAGCCAGCTCGTGGGACCGGCGGGTTCGGTGGTGTCGGTGGACGTGGTTGCGGAGCTCACCACCAGGGCACGTGACCTGCACTCATCCCAAAGGCGAACCAATGTCGCCGTCATCACTGGTGACGGCGCGCTGGGTGCTCCGGGGATGGGGGATTTCGATCGGGTCGTGGCCTGGACGACACCGAGCCTCCTTCCTCGGGCCTGGGTGGAGCAAGCGGCGCCGAACGCCGTGATCGTCACCCCCGTCGAACTGGCGCCGAGTGTGCGCAGCGCCGCGATCCTGCGCGCTCGTGTGGACCCCGAACTCGGACCGGAAGGTGTGGAGCTCTGCGCGGGGCGCTACGTGGAGATGCACGACGTGGAGCTGAAACAGTGGCTGGTCCCACCGCGTGGAGTCGACGCCCTGGTGCGCTCCGATGACGGCCTGGACCTGTGGATCTCCGCGCCCTGGGCGGGTCGGGACGGCGAAGCCGCACGTGGCCTGCTCAAGGTGTTGGCCGACGAGGGCACTGCGCGGGCCGGTGTGTTGGAAGCGGGGGAGTCGGCCGTGGACCTGACCGCCTACCTTTACGCCCGCCGCCCCGAGGAGATCAGCGTGTTGGGCTTGGGCGGCCATCTCTGGGGTGTGGGGTACGCGGACCCCGATGGTGCGGCGGTGTTCACGGCCGTGGACGCGGGCAGCGCCCTGCACGGCGGAGCTTCCGGGTCGCTGGAGTGTCTGAGCATGTGGGTCGAGGACTGGCGTCGGAAGGGTCGGCCCGGCTACCCCGACCTGAGCCCGGTGCTCACTCGCGAGGATGAGGGGTGGCGTGTGCGCGCCGAGCTCGTTGGAGACTGAGGGAAGCTCGTGGTCGAGGAGTCATCGCTGGCTCCGACACTCGCTGACGGGAGGGAGCTCCCGCTACGTGAGCGCGGTGCGGGCGCTTCCGGTCGATGTCGAACCCTGGACGCGCGACACCACCCGGTGGGCAGGGGACACCGACCACCACGTGGACTCGCTGCTCTGGCTTGTCGGTGACCGCTCACCGATCTAGCGGGAGCGGGGCCCGTTCGGACGGGCGCTGGAGAACAGCGGAGCCCGGCACCCTGGTGGGTGCCGGGCTCCGTCCGTGTCCGCGTCGTGGACGGAAGGAGGCCGCCGTGGGACGGGTGTGTCGACCACGGGGCCGACGACGCGGACACGGGTCCCGGGATGGTCTGTGGTGGGGGATGAGGGCCCCGGGCGCCGTGGTTCGGAAGGGTGCGGTGCGTTGGGTCCGGCACCGCTCGGGTCAGTCGAGGAGGGCGTCGAAGTCGCCGGTCTTGGCGCCCCGGACGAAGGCCCTGATCTCGGCTGGCGTGTACACCAGCGCGGGACCCTGGGGATCACGGGAGTTGCGTACGGCGATGTCACCGCCGGGCAGGGTCGCGACCTCCACGCAGTTGCCGTCCGGGTTGCTCCAACTGCTCTTGGTCCATGCGACCTCCAACCGGTCCGCGGGGACGCCGTTGTAGATCGGTTGCATCCTCAACCTCCTGGAAGTTCGGGGACTGGTGAGCGGGGTGTCCGCGGACGGCTCCGGCACGCCGTGACCGTCGGACCCGACCACCCGGGCACCGTCCGTCCTGTCCAGGGACGGGCGGTTTATTGGCGGGTGATCCCTTTGTCCCCATACGAGGCCAAAGCGTAGTCCATGCACGTGCATCGGTGATTGCATCCGTAATCAACCCCCGATCGGTGCGCGGCGATGGCATCGAAGGAACCGCATGTCAGGACTAACGTGCCGGAGGCGCAGAAGGTTCGGTGTTCCGGGATTGTTTCCCAGTCGTGGCCGAAGGCGGACACGAAAGCGACCCCGTGGGTACGCAGGGCGTTCACGGGGTCGCGGGGGGTGCGGGTCCGGGGCGCGGGGGATCGGCGGGGACGGGGCGGGCCGGTCGCGGTGGCTGTGCGCGGGCGGCGCCCGGCGGACCGGCCCGCCCTAACCCCCGTAGCGCTTGAGGAAGTCCTGGAGGAGGTCCGGGGTCTGGCCCGGGAGGGGAGCCTGGGTGGCCAGGTGGTCCATGGTCTGCGCGTAGCGGCTGGTGTCGTCGAACTTGTCGAAGTACAGGGCGCTGCTCAGCTGCTCCAGGTAGACCACGTCCGGCAGCTGCGGCGTGGGGAACCGCAGGATGCTGAACGGGCCGCCCGCGGCCGGGTGGCCGCCCATGGCGAACGTGGCGATCTGGATGGTGATGTTGGGGCGGCTGGCCATCTCCAACAGGTGCTCGACCTGCTCCCGCATGACCTCGGGGTCACCGAAGGGACGGTGCAGCACCGCCTCGTCGATGACCGCCCACAGGCGCGGCGGATCGCCCGCGGCGGACGTGAAACGCCGTTGCCGATGCATGCGCATGTTCACACGGCTGTTGACGTCCTCCTCGGAGGTGGCCGTGCGCGAGAGCCGGATCACCGCGCGGGCGTAGGCCTCGGTCTGGAGCAGTCCGGGCACGAACTGGACCTCGAAGGTACGGATGACCGACGCGGCCTCCTCCAGGCCCACGTAGACGCCGAACCACTGCGGCAGCACGTCGCCGTACTTGTGCCACCAACCCTGGGCGTTGGCGCTGGAGATCATCCCGACCAGCGCCTCGCGCTGCTCCGGCTCCCGCACTCCGTACAGTTTCAGCAGGTCGTCGACGTCGCGGTGCTTGAAGCTGACCTGGCCGAGCTCCATCCGGCTGATCTTGGCGTGGGACGCCCGGATGGCGTACCCGGCGTCCTCCCGGGAAATGCCCTTCTCCTGGCGCAAGCGCCGCAGCTGGGTGCCGAGCAGAATGCGCAGCACGGTGGGACCACCACTGGAATTGGCCAGGAAATCCTGTGTGACCTGGTGGTTCGGCGTTGGGTCTGCTACCACTTCGCCTCCCTATGGAGTGGTATTGGCGGGAGCGACCGCTCAGTATACCGATGTCGTTCTTCCGGGACAGGGGCGTCGAGCGCCGATTCGAACCCCAGTGAAGGGTACCGGCGAGAATCCCGGAAGACGGGCGGACGAATTCTTCGTGAGGGGGCCTACCGAAAGGGGGAGGGCTTCCTATAGTGTTGCCGAACGTTGCGCTGCACGTGCATCTGTGGTTTGCGTATGTAAGGAACACGTATGCCGGAGCAGAGCGCGGCGCAGGCCGGACGCGCGAACCGACATCATCCGTGAGGACCGTGATGAACACAGAGCTGGTGCCTTCGGAGCTGCACGCCGGGGCATCCTGGGGTCCGCACTCCCGGGTGCGCACGCCCGAGACGACCCGGGGCGGGTGGTGGGACCCGTCGCTCGGCCGACTGGGCATCGGGGAGAGCACCCGCGCCCCCGGTGGCGCTGCGGCCTGCTACGGCGCGGTACCGGACTCGGTCCGGTCGGCGCGGGAGTTCGGCGCCGACAACCTGTCCGCGTGGGGGCTCTCGCGGCTGGCCGAGGACCTCCGGCTCGTCATCTCCGAACTGGTCGGCAACGCGTGCCGTCACGCGGTCTCCGACGACCTCCCCGAGCACACCCGGGTCACCCTCCAGCTGCGGCCGTTCCCCCGGGACGGCGCCGTGGTCTGCATGGTCGCGGACCCCAACCCGCGCGGACCGGTCCGGGTCGAGGCGCACCATTTCGCCGAGTCGGGGCGCGGGCTCGGGCTGGTGGCCGCATTCAGTCGCGAATGGGGTTGGAATCCCGTGGACGGTCACGGAAAGATCGTCTGGGCGATTTGCGGTTCTGATCCGTTCTGACGGTCCGTCGATTTCCTCGGGAAACGGGCGGCGACCGCGTTCCGGGACAGCTGTGGAGTCCGCCGGTCCGAGTAGGCTGTCAAGGCATGTCGGCATTTGACCGACGGCGGCACAGACCCCACCGGCCCCGAACACGGGAGTAAGGCGTGGCCGTACTGGATCCGGACCAGGAGCGCTTCCGCTGCGACGGCATGTCCGTCGTTCACCTCAAGGGCGAGATCGACATCGCCACGGCCGAGGGCGTGTACGCCCGGCTGGCCTCCTCCGTGGTCGAGAACTGTACCGTCGTGGACCTCTCCGAGGTGGCCTTCATCGACGCCTCCGGGGTCAACGCCCTGGTCGGCGCCCTGCGGATCGCCGCCGGCTCCCAGCGCCACCTGCTGGTCGCGAGCCCGCCCCGCCAGCTGAGCCGTATCCTGGACGTCCTGGACCTGCACGGGGTGCTGCCCACCCACGCCGACGTCGTGGCGGCCCGGGCCAGCCACACGGCCCACGCCCTGCACTGACCACGAGAACGGGGCGCGCCGCCGGGGGAGGACCCCCGTGCGACGCGCCCCGCACGTGTCACGACCTACTCCACGGTCACGCTTTTGGCGAGGTTGCGGGGCTGGTCCACGTCGTTGCCCTTGGCCAGGGCGAGCTCGCACGCGAACACCTGCATGGGGATCGTCGCGACGATCGGCTGGAGCAGGGTCGGCACCGCCGGGATCTCGATGAGCGAGTCCGAGTACGGACGCACCGACTCGTCGCCCTCCTCGGCGATCACGATGGTGCGGGCGCCGCGGGCGCGCACCTCCTGGATGTTCGAGACGATCTTGTCGTGCAGCACGCTGCGCCCCTTGGGCGAGGGCACCACGACGACCACCGGCAGGCCGTCCTCGATGAGCGCGATCGAGCCGTGCTTGAGCTCACCGGCGGCGAACGCCTCGGCGTGCATGTACGCCAGCTCCTTGAGCTTGAGCGCGCCCTCCATCGCCACGGGGAAGCCCACGTGGCGGCCCAGGAACAGGACGGTCTTCTCGTCGGCCAGGGAGCGGGCCAGTTCACGGACCGGCTCCACCGAGTCCAGGACCCGCTCGATCTGCTCCGGCATGGTGGCCAGCTGCGCGATCACGGCGTTGATCTCGTCACCGAACTTCATCCCGCGCACCTGGGCCAGGTACAGGCCGATCAGGTAGCAGGCGGCCAGCTGGGTGAGGAAGGTCTTGGTGGCGGCCACCCCGACCTCCGGACCGGCGTGCGTGTACAGCACGCCGTCGGACTCACGCGGGATGGTGGAGCCGTTGACGTTGCAGATCGCCAGCACGCGGGCGCGCTGCTCGCGGGCGTAGCGGACCGCCATCAGGGTGTCCATGCTCTCGCCGGACTGCGAGATGGCGATGACCAGGGTCTGCTGGTCCAGGATCGGGTCGCGGTAGCGGAACTCGCTGGCGACCTCCACCTCGCAGGGGATCCGGCACCAGTGCTCGATCGCGTACTTGGCGATCAGGCCCGCGTGATAGGACGTGCCGCACGCGATGATGACGATCTTCTCGACCGACCGCAGCTCGGCGGGGGTCAGCCGCATCTCGTCCAGGGTGAGCTGGCCGTCGACCGAGACCCGGCCCAGGAGGGTGTCCGCGACAGCCTTGGGCTGCTCGACGATCTCCTTGAGCATGAAGTAGTCGTAGCCGTCCTTCTCCGCCGCCGAGGCGTCCCAGTCCACGTGGTACTCGCGCACGTCCACGGGGTTGCCCTCGTAGTCGGTGACGAGCACGGAGTCGGCGCGCAGCTCCACGACCTGGTCCTGGCCGAGCTCGACCGCCTCGCGGGTGTGGGCGATGAACGCCGCCACGTCGCTGGCCAGGAAGTTCTCGCCCTCGCCGCGACCGACGACGAGCGGGGAGTTGCGGCGCGCCGCGACGACCAGGTCGGGGTCGTCGGTGGAGACGGCCACCAGCGTGAAGGCGCCCTCCAGGCGCTTGCACACCTCGCGCATGGCCCCGGGCAGGTCACCGTCGCCGCGCCGCTCCAGCTCCTTGCTGAGCAGGTGGGAGGAGACCTCGGTGTCGGTCTCGGACAGGAACTTGCAGCCCTGCTCCTCCAGCTCGGCCCGGAGGGCGGCGAAGTTCTCGATGATGCCGTTGTGGACGACGGCCACCCGGTTGTCGTTGTCGACGTGGGGGTGGGCGTTCACGTCGTTGGGCGCACCGTGCGTGGCCCAACGGGTGTGACCGATCCCGGCGCCCTCACCGGAGACAGGGTGTTCCTCCAGGGCCTGGCGCAGGTTGGCGAGCTTGCCCGCCCGCTTCTCGGAGCGCAGGGTTCCCTCACCCAGCACAGCGACACCCGCGGAGTCATATCCGCGGTACTCCAACCTCGCGAGGCCGTTCACGACGACCTCAAGCGCCGGTTGCGGCCCGACGTAGCCAACGATTCCGCACATGGGCGCCAGCGTAGGCCAAAAGATGTCCGGAATCGACCAACCAGTGGTACATACCAATAGTCATTTTCCCAGGTGGCGGTATAGACCATTTGGTGTATCCGAGGTGGACCACGCAGGTGGGAGGGTAGGGGAGGGCGCCGAGTGGAACCGGTTCCTCCCCGACGAACCCACCCAAAAAACCTCGCGTGTCGCCCGCGTGTACGTGTGGTGTCCCGCACGTTCCCGTCCCGCGTCGGACAATCGGGGGACCGGCTGCCCGGAGTGGGGGAGCGCCTCGTCTAAGGTGGTCAACCGTGTCTCACGCGACGAAGAACGGCATCTCCTCGCCGTACGTGGAACTGGACCGAGCGGCCTGGGCCGCACTCCGGGCCTCCACGCCCCTGTCCCTGACCGAGGCCGACCTCAGCGACCTGCGAGGTACCAACGACCCCACCTCCCTCGACGAGGTCCGCGACATCTACCTGCCGCTCTCCCGTCTGCTCAACCTCTACGTGGGCGCGACGCAGCAGCGGCACGCCGCGGTGCGCGCCTTCCTCGGGGAGTCGGACCGGCCGTCGCCGTTCATCATCGGCGTGGCGGGCAGCGTCGCCGTGGGCAAGTCCACCACGGCGCGCCTGCTGCGCTCCCTGCTCGCCCAGTGGCCCAACCACCCCGACGTCGAGCTCGTCAGCACGGACAACTTCCTCCACCCGAACTCGGTCCTCCAGTCGCGCGGGCTCATGCGCCGCAAGGGGTTCCCGGAGAGCTACGACCGGCGCGCGCTGGTCCGGTTCGTGTCGGAGATGAAGGCCGGAGCCGACCGCCTCGACATCCCCGTCTACTCCCACCTGCACTACGACGTCGTGCCCGGTGAGCGCCAGACCGTGCACCGCCCCGACATCCTCATCGTCGAGGGCATCAACGTGCTCCAGCCCGCGACCGCGGGACGGCTGGCGGTCGCTGACTTCTTCGACTACTCCATCTACGTCGACGCCAAGGTGGACAACGTCCGCAGCTGGTACCTGGAACGGTTCCGGGAGCTGAGGCGCACCGCCTTCTCCGACCCCCGCTCCTACTTCCACCACATGGCCACCACCATCGAGGAGGCCCAGGCGCTGGAGTTCGCCGCCAACACCTGGGAGACCATCAACGAGGTCAACCTCGTGGAGAACATCCGCCCGACCCGGGGGCGGGCCACCCTCGTGCTGTTCAAGGGCGACGACCACCGCGTCAGCCGGGTGCGCCTGCGCAAGACCTGAGCGCGTTCCGCGTCTCCCCGGCCGTCTGCGCGGTCGGGGAGGCCGACGCGCGTTCGGCGGCGGGGGCGGGGCCACATGCGGCCACAGGGGTCTCGACGACACCCGGGCCCTCCGCACCGAGTCGGGGCGGGGTCCTCGGGGCGCGGGGGTCCTCGCGGGGTCGCGTGCGCGTCGACGCCCGAGGTGCGGCGGCCCGCCGGACAATCCGGCTAACGGCCCCGTGCTCCCCGCCTCATGGCTACCGTGACCCTATGGCCACTCCTAACGAGTACGTCCCCACCCCCACCGAGGTCGTCGCGTCATGGATCCCGCATGACGCTCGCTGGGACAAACAGGCCCGCGCCGCCGCCCGCAGAGGCGTCACCGACCTGCGGCAGTACGTGGTCGGACTGGTCTCCGACTACCGCGACGGCGGTGTCGAGCTCACCGACGAGTACGACCGGCGGACCATCGACGCCGTCATCGAGGACGTGGAGATCGGCGGCGGTCTCGGCCGTGTGCGCTGGGACAGCGTCCAGGACGCGATGCTCACCCCGGACCGCTCCGGCGTCTGGTAGCTGTAGGCTCACAGGTTCGGCATCACCGACCCCCCGGGTCGTGGTGCGCGCTCATGGATCGGAACGAACCGGGCCCTTGCGGCGACCGGGGCGGGACCGCGCGCACGCGTGAGGTCGCGTCCTGTCCCGCCGAACCACGAGGTCCCCATGACCACGAACGATCCCTCAGCCGTGCCCGCCGACCCCGAGATCATCGCCGAACGGCGGGCGCTCAGCGACGCCCGCGCCGCTCTGCGCGGCATGCGCGAGACGGTCGACGCCACCGAGCTCCTGTTCGGAGACGCCGCCAAGGACAAGGTCACCGACGCCGCCCTGCGGCGCGGTCGCGAACGCCGCCTGGCCGCCCTGGCCGACGTCCCCGGCGCCCCCCTGTACTTCGGGCGGATGGACTTCGAGCCCGGCACCGTCTTCCTCGACGACACCCCCTCCGAACACCCCGACCGCGTCCACATCGGCCGCCGCCACGTCCATGACGGCCGGGGCCGCCCCGTGGTCCTGGACTGGCGCGCGCCGATCAGCGTCGCCTACTACCAGGCCTCTCCCAGCGACCGGATGGACGTGCGGGTCCGTCGGCGCTACGGGTTCGGCACCCTGACCGGCGAGGACGGTGAACCCGAGTCGGTCCTCACCGCGTTCGAGGACGAGGACCTCATGATCGGCCCGGACGCCCCCGAGGCCGCTCTGGGCGGCGAGCTCCTCAACTCCGAGATCGAGCGCCCCCGCACCGGTCCCATGCGCGACATCGTCGCCACCATCCAGCCGGAACAGGACGTCCTGGTCCGGGCCCCGTTGGAGACCACCCTGTGCGTCCAGGGTGCTCCCGGCACCGGCAAGACCGCCGTGGGCCTGCACCGCATCGCCTTCCTCCTGTACAGCGAACGCGAGCGCCTCTCCCGCTACGGTGTGGCGATCATCGGCCCCAACCGCTCGTTCCTCTCGTACATCCGGGACGTGCTCCCGGCCCTGGGCGAGGTGGACGTCCACCAGACCACCGTCAACGAGCTGCTCACCCGGGACCTGCCGGAGCGCCTGCGGCCCGCCCGGGGGTGGGTCCGCCGGACGGAGACCCCCGAGGCCGCGCGCACCAAGGGCTCCGCCGCCATGGCCGAGGTGCTCCGCCGCGACCTGTGGGCGCACCTGCGGACTCCGGAGGAGACCGTGATGGTCCGCCAGGGTTCGCGCCGCTGGCGGCTGTACCCGGAGGACCTGCGCCCGCTGCTGGACGAACTCGCGGAGCGCGGCGTGGCCTACGGGTCCGGCCGCGAGCTCCTGTCCCACCGCATGGCGCACGCCGTCCTCACCCTGATGGAGGCCGAGGGCCAGGTCTGCGACGACCGCACCCACACCCGGGTGCGCCGGGACCCGGCGGTGCGCGCCGCCGTCACCGCCCTGTGGCCCAAGGTGGACCCGCTCAGGATGGTGCTGGGGCTGCTCACCGACCCCGAGCGCCTGGCCCGCGCGGCGGAGGGCCTGCTCACGGCCGAGGAGCAGCGGGCCCTGCTCCTGCCGGGGAGCCCGCGCGGCCCGAAGTCGGCGCTCTGGTCGGAGGAGGACCTGGCCCTGGTGGACGAGGCCACGGCGCTGATCGAACGCGTCCCGGGGCTGGGGCACGTGGTCGTGGACGAGGCCCAGGACCTGAGCCCCATGCAGTGCCGGGCGATCGGCCGCCGGGCGGGGGCGGGTTCGCTCACGGTGCTCGGGGACATCGCGCAGGGCACCAGCCCCTCGGCGGCACGCAACTGGACGACGCTGCTGGAACACCTCGGCAAGCCCACCGGTCACCTCCACGCCCTGAACCGGGGGTACCGCGTGCCGGCGCAGATCATCGACTTCGCCGCGCGGCTCCTGCCCTCCATCGCCCCGGGGCTGGGCGCGCCGGTCGCGGTCCGGCGCTCCCCGGGCGCCCTCAGGCTGGTCCCGGCCGCCGAGGGCATCGCCCCGGCGCTGGCGGACTCCTGCCGGAGCGCGCTCCGGGGCGAGGGGTCGGTGGGCCTGATCGCCGCCGACCACCAGCTGCCGGAGCTGTGCGTGGCCCTGGCCGCCGAGGGGGTGGACGCCCCCCTCCTGGGTGATGCCGGGATGGACGGCGCCCGTCTGGTGGCGGTCCCGGCCAGCCTGGCCAAGGGCCTGGAGTTCGACACGGTGGTGGTGGCCGAACCCGCCGCGATCGTCGAGGCGGAGGAGCGCGGTGTGAACCGCCTGTACGTGGTCCTGACCCGTGCGGTGAGCTCCCTGCACGTGGTGCACACCCGCCCGCTCCCCGACCCCCTCGCCTGAACCCTTCGGAAGGTGTGTGCAACCCCGGGGCCGGTTCCGTCGTCGGATCTGGTGCGGACGGACGCGCGAAGGGGGAACAGCATGAGGGGTGTCGTCCTCGACGAACTGCGGGAACCGGTCGGGACCGGCGACGGGGCGTTCGACCGGCGGGTGCGGCGGGCCGTCGAACGCGGCTCCGCCGACGAGCTCGGGGCGCTGCACGCGGAGGCGGAGGAACGGTTCGGGGCCGACCACCCCGATGCCCTGACCCTGCGTGTGCACATGGCGCTGTGCCAGGAGCGGGAGGACGACCCGGCCGGGGCGGCGATCGCCCTCAGCGGCGCGGCCGGTCAGCTCTCGGACAGCGCCGGGCCCCTGCACCCGCACATGCTCGCCCTGCACGCGGAGATCGCGCGCCTGTGGGGCGAGTCCGACCTCACCGACCTGGCCGCCGACAGCTACGGCCGTCTGGCGGAGACGGTCGGGCAGGCGAGGGGAGCCGACGACCCGGGCGCGCTGGCCGCCTACGAACGCTTCGCCTGGTGGACGGGGAAGACCGACCGGGCCGCCGCGACCGTGGCGGCCTACGCCGAACTCCTCATCCGCCGGCGCCGGGCGCTCGGGCCCAACCACGAGGACGTCCTGGAGACCCGGGCGGAGCTGATCCGCTGGCACGCACGGGCGGGGGATCCGACCGGCGCCGCCCGGGCCTGCGCGGACCAGGTCGCCGCCCGGGAGCGGGTGCACGGACCGGGACACCCCGACACCCTGGCCGCCCGGGTCCAGCTCGTGCGCTGGCGGGCCGAGGCGGGCGACCACGAAGGGGCGGCCGGGGCCTGTGCGGACCTGCTCGCGGCGCGGGAGGCGGTCCAGCCCGCGCACCACAGGGAGGTCCTCAACACCCGGCGCCTGCTCGCCCACCACCGGACCGGGGCCGGTGACCTGCTCGCCGCCGAGCGCGACTACCGGGAGCTCCTCCCCGACCTGGAGCGCCACCTCCCGGCGGACCACCGCCTCACCCTGCTGGCCCGGGTCGGCCGGGCCCGTCTGCTGTTCCTGCTGGCGGAGACGGAGGCCGCGGGCGCCGAGGTGGAGGGGCTGACCGGTGACCTGGAGCGGATCCTGGGAGCCGAGCACGAGGCCACCGCGGAGGCCCGCTTCCTGGTGGCCGCCGCCCGGGTCACCACCGGTGACCTGGACGGAGCCCTCGCGGAGGCCGAGGCGCTGCTTCCCGTCCTGCGGCGGCTGCACGGGGACGACCACCCCGCGACCCTCTTCGCCCGGGCGCTCGTCCTGGAGGCCCGGGGCGACTCCGAGGCGGTCGGCGTGCACAGGGAACTGCGGGAGCGCTGGGAACGGGAGCTGGGCCCGCTCCACCCGAACGTGCTCCTGGTGCGGCTGCGCCTGGCCGCCGAGGGCGACCTCCAGGGGGAGGAGGGGCAGCGGCGGATCACCGCGCTGTTCGACGACTTCCGCCGGGCGCTGGGCCCCGACCACGGGCTGACCGTGATGTTCCGGGCCCTCGTCATCACCCTGCGCTCGGACGAGGCCACCGCCCTGGCGCGGCTGGCGGAACTCCACCGCGAGTGTGAGCGTGACCTGGGGCCGGACGCTCCCGGCACCCGGGCCGCGCTGGAGGCCTACACCGAGTGGCTCGGGTACGCGTGCGGGGGAGAGGAGCGCCGTTCCGCGTGAGAGACGCAGAGGGCGGGCGCGCCCCGGAGCCCCGGGAACCGGATCCGCGCGGACCCGGACCCCGGACGCCCGAACCGCGACGGCCCGGCCCCGGGGTTCCGCAGCCCCGCAGGCCGCGCCCCGACAGCCACCGGTCAGTTGGTCGGGTGCCCGGTGTCGTTGAGCTTGCGCGCGCGCTTCCACTGCCCCGGCACGGCACCGGCCGCCAGCAGCCACAGGGCCACGGTCAGCAGGTGGGCGCGCTCGGCCAGGCCCAGGGCGACCCCGGGCGAACCGTCCCCCGAGGAGGCGTACACCAGCGCGGCCAGGACGAGGACCACCGCGGCGGCCACCGCCTGGGCCAGCGTGATGAGCGCGAGGACCACCCAGGCGCGCTCCCCGGCCCGCCTGCGGTCCCAGGTCAGCGCCGCCGAGGCCAGCAGCGCGGCCAGGGTGGCGACCACGGCCAGCACGGGTTGGACGACCGTCGCCCCCCGGACCCCTTCCACCAGCGACTCCACCGTGCACGCGGCGTCCGTGGACACCACGCAGCGGCCGGGCAGCAGGGAGGCCGCAAGCGAGGCCGCGCCGAACACGGCCATCGACCACCAGGAGAACGTCAGCCAGCGGCGCGGGCGCCGGGCGCCCAGGGCCAGACCCAGCCCGGCCGCGAGGATCACCAGGATCGCGGCGGTCCGGTGCGCGCTGTCGAGGAACTGTCCGAGCGTGGAGTGGGGATCCGCGAGGGCCCCGGCGGGTGTGCCCGGTCCGGCGGGGAGGACGACCTCGACGGTCCACAGGCTGTAGACGATGGAGGCGACCACGGCGGCGACACGCCCGTCCCGGTGGTCCCAGTGCAGTGTCGCGGTGTTCGAGTAAGGCATCGCGCCCCCAGTGTCCGCAGCTGACTCGTGTATGACTCTCGGACGCACCAGGGCGTCCGCACGTTCCGTCGTCGCGGGGACACGGGCCGTTCTGGGACCCTACGTCAGCCAACTCGCGGCGGCACTGTTATCCACGGGTGCGTGTTCGAGCGGCATCATCGTGGAACACCACGGGACACCGGCCGGTAGGTCCGGAGCCGCGGGGGTATCGACGACCTACGGAAGGGCGCACGTGATGAACGGCGCAGCCACGACACGATGGGTGATCGTGGGGGTGGACGGCACCGACTCCAGCAGGCACGCCCTGGAGTGGTCCGCGCACCAGGCCTCGCTCCGCGGTCTCGGGGTGCGGATCGTCGCCGCGGCGAACCCGCTGGCCACCGAGGACCTCGGAGTCTGGGGCGGTACGGGGGAACACACCGAGGACGGGCCGGGCGCGGGTGCCCGACGTCTGCTCGACCACGCCGGGGACTGGGCGTCCCGGCTGTTCCCCGAGCTCGCCGTGCAGACCCGCGTCTCCTTCTCGCGACCGGCGGAGGCGCTGCTCACGGAGACGGCCGACCCCGGGGCGGTGGCCGTGGTGGTGGGCTCGCGCGGGCTCAGCGGGATCGCCGCCGCCTTCGTGGGGTCGGTCGGCATCGAACTCGCGGCCCGCTCCCCGGTCCCGGTGATCGTGCTGCCCCGCGACCACGCGTCCGCGCACGGGGTCCGCAGCCGGGTGATCGTGGGGGTGGACGGCTCCGAACCCAGCCGCCACGCCCTGGAGTTCGCCTTCTCCCAGGCGGAGTTCGCCGACACCGATCTGGTCGCGGTGAGCGCCTGGCAGCCGCTGGTGGCCTTCGCGGCGGCCACCGGGCCGATCCCGCCCGAGCTGTTCGACGACGCCACGGCCGCGGAGGCGGCCCGGCACGCCCTGGACGAGGAGCTCACCGACCTGCGGCTGCTGCGCCCCGAGGTCCGCGTCCAGACGCGGGTGGTGCGCGCGCACCCGGTGGTCGCGCTCCTGGAGGAGGCCACCCCGGCGGATCTCGTCGTGGTGGGCTCGCGCGGGCGCGGCGGTTTCCGCGGGCTCCTGCTGGGTTCGGTGAGCCACTCGGTCCTGCACGGGGCCCGGGGGCCGGTCGCGATCGTCCGCTGATCCCGCCAGAGGTCTATTCCGGGGATTCGCGTCCCGCGTCCGTTGTGTGACGAACAGCACCGTGTGTCGCCTCGGGTCGCGGTCCTGCCCGCAGAACAGGGGAAAGCGGCTCCGAGCAGTGCCGGAGCGCGCCCCGCGCGGACACGTCGCGGCACGTACCTGAACCACCCGAATCCCCTGCTGTGCAGTGGAATCAGCCCCGTCGCGCCTACGCGTATAGACCATTGGCCTAGTCCAATTGGTCAGCTTCGGCACTCGTCGTTCATGATTCGAGGGATCTCGTAAGTGCGATGAGGAGCCGTTGTGACTGCTGACGTGGGTACTGATGTGGGCGCCGCCCCGACCAAGAACGAGGAACTCGCCTCCTGGGTTCGTGAGGTCGCGGAGCTCACCCAGCCGGACGAGGTCGTCTGGTGTGACGGCTCCGAGGAGGAGTGGACCCGCCTGACCGACCAGCTGGTCGAGCAGGGCACCTTCACCCGCCTCAACTCCGAGAAGCGCCCGAACAGCTTCTACTGCAAGTCGGACCCGACGGACGTCGCCCGGGTCGAGGACCGCACCTTCATCTGCTCCGAGCGTGCGGAGGACGCCGGTCCCACCAACAACTGGATCGCCCCCGACGAGATGCGCGCCACCTTCGGCGAGGTCTTCAAGGGCTCCATGCGCGGCCGCACCATGTACGTCGTGCCCTTCTGCATGGGCCCGCTGGGCGGGGACATCTCCCAGCTCGGCGTCGAGATCACCGACTCCGCCTACGTCGTCGTCTCCATGCGCATCATGGCCCGCATGGGCTCCGCCGCCCTGCGCCTGATCGAGGAGCGCGGCGAGTTCGTCAAGGCCGTCCACTCCGTCGGCGCCCCCCTGGAGCCCGGCCAGCAGGACGTCGCCTGGCCCTGCAACTCCACCAAGTACATCTCGCACTTCCCGGAGACCCGCGAGATCTGGTCCTACGGCTCCGGCTACGGCGGCAACGCCCTGCTCGGCAAGAAGTGCTACGCGCTGCGCATCGCCTCGGTGATGGCCCGCGACGAGGGCTGGCTGGCCGAGCACATGCTCATCCTCAAGGTGACCTCGCCCGCCGGGAAGTCCCACTACGTCGCCGCCGCCTTCCCGAGCGCCTGCGGCAAGACCAACCTGGCCATGCTCCAGCCGACCATCCCCGGCTGGAAGGTCGAGACCGTCGGCGACGACATCGCCTGGATGCGCTTCGGCGCCGACGGCCAGCTGCGCGCCATCAACCCCGAGGCCGGCTTCTTCGGCGTCGCTCCCGGCACGGGCGCCAAGACCAACGCCAACGCGGTGGAGACCCTCTGGGGCAACAGCATCTTCACCAACGTCGCGCTCACCGAGGACGGCGACGTGTGGTGGGAGGGCCTGACCGAGGAGGCCCCGGCCAACCTCACCGACTGGAAGGGCCGTCCGTGGACGCCCGAGTCCGGTGAGCCCGCCGCCCACCCGAACTCCCGTTTCACCACCCCGGCCGGGCAGGCTCCGACCATCGCGGACGAGTGGGAGGACCCCGCGGGCGTCCCGATCTCCGCGATCCTCTTCGGTGGCCGCCGCGCCAGCGCGGTGCCGCTGGTGTCGGAGTCCTTCAGCTGGCAGCACGGCGTGTACCTGGGTGCCAACGTCTCCTCCGAGAAGACCGCGGCCCAGGAGGGCTCCGTCGGTGAGCTGCGCCGCGACCCGTTCGCGATGCTGCCCTTCTGCGGCTACAACATGGGCGACTACTTCGCCCACTGGGTGAAGATCGGCAAGCAGGCCGACGCGTCCAAGCTGCCGAAGATCTTCTACGTCAACTGGTTCAAGAAGAACGCCGACGGCAAGATCGTGTGGCCGGGCTTCGGTGAGAACAGCCGCGTCATCAAGTGGGTCGTGGACCGCCTTGAGGGCGAGGCCGCCGCCGTCGAGACCCCGATCGGCTACCTGCCGACCGCCGACGGCATCGACACCGAGGGCCTGGACATCTCCGCCGAGGACATGGAGTTCGTCCTCGACGTCGACACCGACGTCTGGAAGCAGGAGGCCGCCCTGGTTCCCGAGTTCTTCAAGACCTTCGGTGACGACCTGCCCGCCGAGCTCTGGGACGAGTACCACGCGCTGCTGAGCCGTCTGGAGAAGTAGCGCCCTCCCGGCCGGTCCCCCTTCCGCGCGAACGGCCGGTCACCTCCCGAGAGGGGCGCGGGCACCACGGTGCCCGCGCCCCTCTTCGTCGTGTCCGGGCAGGTCATGACATAGGGGACAGATGCCGACAGGGCGTGGGCACGGCCCGGTGACGCTTTGTGTTTTTCCCGCTACCGGCGCGGCGCCGCGTGTTAAGGATGGTCCGTCCTCTGTCGAGAACCCCCCGGGAGCCTCCTTGCCCACGCTGTTCGTCGCCCTCGCCGTCCTGGTCGCCATGGTCGGAGGCGCCGCCCTGGTCGCCTGGCGGTTCCGGCTCTCCGGATCCTTCGCGGAGGGTGCGGTGGGTGTGGTCATCGCTCCCTGTGTGCTGTCCCTGTACCTCGTGGCGGCGGCGATGGCCGTGGTCATCGGCTGGGAGGACTACAAGTCGGCCGAGGACGACCTGATCTCCGAGGCCGGGGCGGCCCAGGCCCTGTACTGGAGCAGCACCGCGTTCCCCGGGGAGGAGGGCGAGGCCGTGCGCGGCCATCTGCGCACCTACCTGGAGACGGTGGTGGAGGATGACTGGCCGCTCATGGAGACCAAGGGGGAGCTCAGCCCCGGCGGTGACGACGATCTCGCCCTGCTGGCGGCGTCGGTGCGCGGCCTGTCGGTGTCCGACACCGGGGACGGGCTGGACCGCCTGACCGCCCGCCAGGAGGTGACCAAGCTCAGCGACGCGCGCAGCCAGCGCGCCGACGCGGCGGGGGACCAGATCCCGGCGGCCCTGTTGGCGGTGTCGGCCCTGACGGCCGTGGTCATCGCGGTGCTGCCGTTCGCCATGATCCGGAAGGGTTCCGGGGTGGCCTTCTTCTGGGCGGCGGTGAACCTGGTGTTCGTGTTCGGCACGATCGCGCTGCTGCTGTTCATGGGGAACCCGTACAACGGGGTTCTGGCCAACGACGCGGGCTCGATGGAGGAGGCCCTGGCGGGCTTCGACCGGTCCGACTCCACGCTGGAGCTCCCGTAG
The DNA here is from genome assembly GCF_056173345.1 of Nocardiopsis sp. iso_237. Taxonomy (NCBI): domain Bacteria; kingdom Bacillati; phylum Actinomycetota; class Actinomycetes; order Streptosporangiales; family Nocardiopsidaceae; genus Nocardiopsis; species Nocardiopsis sp. iso_237. The sequence goes on from NZ_CM149669.1 coordinate 791,408, forward strand.
CCGACGCGGCCCGTCCCGCCGGGGTCATCCGGCGGGACGGGCCGCGTGTCACTCGGCGGAGAGGGTCGCCACGGCGCGGCCCCCGACGACCGAGGCGCCCGCCGCGACGATCGCGACGACCACCATCGTGCGCAGCGGGGTGAACGCCGAGGACGACGGCGACGCGACGGGCGGGCCCGCGTCCACCAGGAGCGCCTGGGCGGGCGGCGAGGACTCGGCGGGCGGTTCGGAGGCCGGGGCCTCCGGGGGTGCCTCGGCCGGGGCGGGTGCGGTGGGCTCCGCCTCGGGCTCCGGTTCGGGTGGGACGGGCGCGGTCGGTTCGGGCAGGGCCGGGGCCGCCTCGGGCACGGTCCGCTCGTGCGGCGGGGCGGGCTCCTCCACGGGAGGCGGCGCGGGCGGTGGGACCGGTGGGGCGGGTGGAGCTGGCGGGGGCTGGGGGCACGACGGAGCCTGACCCGTGTGGACGACCACGCGGACCCCGTTGGCGCACACCAGGACGTGCGATCCGGGCCGGACGTCGACGTGGGCGTCCGGGGTGTCCACCTGGGTGCCCGTGGGGCCGACGTCCACCTGGGACGTGCCGTCGTCGACGCGCACCCCCGACGGGCCGACACTGACGGAGGGGTCGGCCCGTTCGGCGAAGGCCGGGGCGGGGCCGCAGGCGAGCACGAGCGCGCCCGCCATCAGGGTGAGGAGCGACCAGGCCCGCCGGTGGGTGCCGGGGGCCGTCCTTCTCCGTGCGTGCCGGTGCCGGGGTGGTGACGGGGGTGGGGGCGGCGGCGAGAGGTTCCGTGACCGCCCGTGGCGTGGTCTGTTCACACGGTGATGCTACGGGGTGCGCCGGTTCCCCAGGGTGGAACCCGCAACCGCGCATGCTGACGCGGCCCAGGCCCTTCGTGCCTCCCACATCAGGAAGCTGGTGGCAGTATCAATAGTGATACTCCCACTGCATGGGCAGCGTTGAGAAGATCCTCGTACGTATGCGGGATCAGCCGAAGTCAGTCCGCTTCACGGACCGCGCGAAGCTGTACGAGCACTACTTCGGTGCACACGGCAGAGTGGGACCTCGCGACGGGTGTACAGGATGCCCTGGTCGGGGGACCCGCGGGTGAATATTCAGAACGACCACGGCGCGGCGAAGGCCCATCAGGTGAGACAGGTTCTCGCCGCGATCGAGAGATGGGAGGGGAACGGTGAACAGATTCGAGCACTACGCCTACCGTGTCCAATGGTCGGCCGAGGACGAGTCCTATGTCGGGGCCGTCGCCGAGTTCCCGTCCCTGTCCTGGGTCGCGCCGGAGAGCTCGGAAGCCTTCGCGGGCATCCGTCGGCTGGCTGCCGACACGGTCGAGGACATGATCTCTTCGGGTGCGAGTCCGCCGTTGCCGATCGGGGAACGGAACTACTCCGGAAAGTTCCAGGTCCGGGTCCCTCCGGAACTGCACCGCCAGCTCGTGATCGAGGCCGCGGAGCAGAACGTCTCACTCAATCGGTTGGCCGCCATGAGACTCGCGACGCGAGGCTGAACCTCGGGTGCGGGCGTTACGGTGCCCGCACCCGCTTCGTGTGGCCGCCCGGCACCTAGCGGCAGCTGATGAACTTGTTGACGAAGGTCTTGTTCTGCTCGTCCACCGCCATGCGGCCCTGGACGTTGCCGATGGGGGAGAGGTTGGCCGTGAAGCTCCGCGTCTGGCCCGCGCTGATGCTGAGGGTGGGGCCGTTGCGGGTGAGGCTGCCGAGCTGCGCGATGGAGAACTTGATGGTCAGCCGGGATCCGGTCGTCTTCTTGTAGGTGACCGTCGCGCTGTCGCACCCGGTGGTGCGCGTGGTCAGCGTGCCGTGTGTGATGGGGAGCGACTCGGTGGCCCGGGCGCCCACGCGGTCGGGGTCCTCCACGGTCGGGGCGTACTCGGGGTTCTCCTCCAGGAAGGCCTCCAGGCTCTCCACGTCCGCGCCGACCTCGAAGACGCCCTCGTCGGTGATGATGACCTCCTGGCTCTCCGTGCGTACCTGTCCCATCTCGGCGCTGGCGGTGCCGGGGACGAGCAGGACGGTGGCCGTGACCAGGGCGGTCAGCGCGGTGAACCGGGACGTCTTCTTCTGGCGGGGGGAAGCGTGGGGCACTTTGTCCTCCGGTGGTGGGTTCGCGCGGGGGTGCTGTGAACCTACCAACCGCCGACTCGGCGGACCAAGGCCTTTCGGCCCCGGGGCCATCAGTACCGCCCATCGGGCGGGGGATGGGCGGGGACGGGCGGGGCCCGGTGACGAGGTCGTCACCGGGTCCCGTTCTCTCGTCGGGTCAGGCCAGGATGCCGACGTGGTGTGGGAGGTTCTGGCCCGCGATCTCCAGGGCGTTCAGGCCCAGGAGGAGGGTGGAGCTGATGGCGGTGGCGGGCCATCCCCACCACCGGCGGGGCGCACGGTGGCGACCCCGGGGAAGCACGGGTTCCGGCTGGATCCGGGCGGCGGCCTGTTGGGCTTCCCGGGCTTCCCGGGCCGCGCGTTCGCGTTGTTGGCGGGCGACGTGCACCCAGTGCGGGACGGGTCCGTGTTCGAGCATGTAGGCCACCCGGGGGTTGTCCTGCATCTGGCGGAGCAGTCGTTCCTGACGGGCCTGGTGCGATTCCGGTTCCTGGGGCGCCCCTGACGGAACCCGGACGCCCCAGGAAGGGGCGGACCCTCGCTTCGGGCGTGCGGCGGGGCGGGGGAAGCGGTGGCCTCGGGGTGCGGCCAGGACCGAGCGTACTTCCGTGCTGATCTGAGCGCTGCCGGTCATCGGGCGCCCCCAGCCGTGGTCAGGTCGGGGAGGGTGAACTCGGCCCAGATGACAGTGCCGATCCCGGCGCAGAACGGGAAGTCCAGCACCGGCCGGGTGCCCCACCTCGATGCCAGTTCACCGATCATGAGCAGGCCCCGGCCGCGTTCGGCCCGCTCCCAGTCCCTCCTTGTGCGACGGCGCGGGACCTTCGGGAAAGTGCTGCTGGTGGTGTCGGTTCGGGTGCCGTCGTCGATGATCGAGATCCGGACCGTTCCCGCCCTGGGCGTGTCCAGGGTCCGGACCACCCTGCCGTCGGGGTCCTGTCCGGAGCGTGAGTGTTCGCAGGCGTTGGCGAACATCTCGCTCACGCACAAGACCATGTCTTCCCTCGCCTCGGCCGGAAGGCTGGTCATCCGGTCGAGGTCCAAGGCGAGGTCGGCGCGAACCTGGCTGGTCTGGGAGAGCTGACCGGGGTAGACCCGGCACTCCCACCGGGGCGCGTTGTCGGGTGGGCTGTTCGTGTGGTCGAGGGCAGGGGTGTGCGGCACAATGGCCATGTCGGCAATCTGCTTTCTTTAACCAGGGGTGGTTGTCGGCCTGCTCTGGGGGTGTTGACGCACCCGCCAGAGCTTTTTCGTTGGAACCCTCACGCAGCGGCTGGGGGTTCGGGGTCGCGCTGATGGACACCGAGGTGGCGGTGGGCGAGCAGTCGCAGGAGTTCGGTGCGGTTGGGTGCGGTGATGCGTTCGTAGGGGTCGCCGTCACCGGTCCAGCCGAGGGGGCGGTGGGCCACGTAGATCTCGTGCGGGGCTTTTCCCTCCACCGTCATCGACCAGTGCTTGTGGAGCAGGGCGCAGAGCACGTGCTCCGGAACCGGCAGCGACTCCGTGTGGGGGTTGTTCTGCTTCGGAACCGTTCCCGCCACGGGCCTGTTGCCGGGTACCCGTGTGGGGGCGGGGTGGTCGTGGATGGCCTGGTCGATCAGCTGCATCGCCATCTCGGCGTTGCTCTCCTGTCGGGCGATCCGTAGGGCCTCCAGGACCAGGGGGAGGCGGTTGCGCAGGGTGTGGTTGTGCCACACGTCCACCTGCGCGGGAGTGAGATGGGCCGGTGCGGTCAGGGCGTCTTCGGCCACGGCCAGCAGGTCCCTGGTGTCCACGTCCAACATCAGCACTCTCCCTCGATCCGGGTCCACGGGTTGTCAGCCAGGTCGTAGGAGAGGTGGAACCAGACCTGCCGGAACTTCGGGTTGCCGTTGTCGCCCCACCGGTCCGCCAACGCGTTCACCAGGCCCAAACCGATGCCCTGGCCGCTCCCCAGGCCCGATTCCGGGTCGAGCGTGTTCAGGTCAGCCGCGGTGAACGTGCCCGGTTCAAGGGGGAGGCGGCTGCCCTGGTCCTGACAGGTGAGCGTCATCCCGGTCGCGCCTCGGTCGACGGTGAGCGTGTAGGTGCTGCCGTGGTCGCTGGAGCGCGAGTGCGCGAGGGAGTTGTTCGCCAGCTCCGAGCCCAGCAGGGTGAACAGGTACCGGTAGTCCGTGCTGCGTTCGGCGGCGCTGGTGTCCAGGAACGCGCGGACCAGGGGCATCAGGCCGGGGAGTCCGGCGAAGGAGTACTTGCGTTTCCGAAACGGGGTGCCAACGGCCCGGGAGAAGTAGTGGGCATGGAAGGGCTTGATGAAGCTCGCCAGGGGAACTGTGGTCTCGCGGTGGGTCAGTTCGGGGGAGAACACGCTCACGTGGCCACCGCCAACCGTCGCAGCCCGGACAGGACAGCCTCCAGGACCTGCAAGGGGATGGAGTCGATCGGCCTTCGGGGCGAGGGGATCAACGGACCCCGAGAACGAGACATGGCTCGGTGGGGAGGGTTTGCGGCGAAGGCCCGCACACGCGCGGCCTGCCTGGGACGACGGCGATGGAACGCCACAGACGCGAGATGGCACACGCATGCCAGCGCGGAGAGTTTCAGGGATCGGGGCGCCATGGACGCACACCTCCTGGGACGGTTGCCGGGTCGGAAGCCCAGTCGGGATTTCGAGTTAGCATCATCATGGAACCTGAATTTCCGATTTTCAAGGTCAACCTGAAATCCCGTCCGGGAAATCCATGAATGTCCAGTTCGAAGGATCGAAGGATCTAGGATTTGCTGTGCGACCAGCGACCGGGAGAGCGATGACGCAGCGATACAGCCCCACCGTCCGCCGCCGACGTCTGTCTGACGAGCTCCGGCGACGCCGAGATGCCGCGCGCATGACCCTTGATGAGGCAGCCCCAGCTGCCGAGATGTCGCGTACCACCATCAGCAACATCGAATCTGGGGTGAAGAAGCGACCTCAGGTACATGAGGTGCGTGCCCTGCTCGACGCCTATTTGGTGACGGACGAGCGGGAGCGCGAGGAGATCCTGAACCTGGTACGTCAGTCACGTGAAAGCGGTTGGTGGACCCGCTACAGAGATGTCCTCTCTGGCAAGTTCATCGGCTTCGAGGCCGAAGCTAGCGTGATCAGTACCTGGGAACCTCTCGTGATCCCGGGGCTGCTTCAAGTCCCCGATTACGTCAGAGCACTCGCGAAAGCAGGTCGCGTCCGCGACGTGCACAGCGTTCAACGTGCGGTTGATGCGCGAATCGAACGTCAGCGAATCCTGAGTAGCGATCCACCAGAGATGTGGGCTGTGTTTTCAGAGGGAGCCCTGCTTTCGCTGGCCGCTGAGTATCCCGATACGTTGAAACGGCAGGTGGAGTACTTGCTGGAGGTTTCGACGGTAGGGACGACCACCATCCAGATGACCCCTGCTTACCGTCTGACGCCAGGCCTGGGTGGACCGTTTGTCATCATGGACTTCCCTGAGGCGATCGACCCGACAGTCGTGTATCTGGAGACTGACACTGACGGGTTGTACCTGGAGGAACCTGATGAGGTAGCAAGGTACCGCCACGTCTTCGGCCACCTACGCATCGCGGCCCTAACCCCAGATGAGACCGTAGAGCGCCTGACAGCAATGATCACCTAGGAACTGATGATGAACTCGATCCCAGACAGCCTGTTCCGCAAGTCTTCCTACAGCCAGATCCAGTCGCAGAACTGTGTCGAGGTCGCTGATCTGCCCGGAGTGTCAGCTGTACGAGACACCCAGAACCGCGAGCTCGGCCACCTCTTGTTCAGCGCGACTGAGTGGCAGGCAGCGCTGAACATGGTTACCCAGAGCGCGTAGCTGGCCAAACAGAGGGGTCCAGCGAGCAGAGCTGGACCCCTCTATAACTCGATGTCCCAAGACCACCGTGCATCTGAGCCGAGCGGCCAGGATGCAGGGGTTGGTTGTCCGCCGTCGGACACGATTCGGGACGTTCTTCTTCGAGCATGGGTGTAGAGGCGGGAAGGACTGTGTATGAGTCAGTCAGTGTCCCCACTCTCAGCGGAGGTCCCCAGGATGCACCCCCACACCGACGGACTCGCCTTCTGCAACTCCAGCTACAGCGACCGCAACAACTGCGTTGAGGTGGCCCGCTACCGCAAGTCCTCTTACAGCAGCGGCCGACAGGAGAACTGCGTGGAAGTAGCTGACCTCGCTGCCGGTGTCGCGGTCCGGGACTCCAAGTTCCCAGACCACGGCCACCTCCTGTTCCCTGGCCCTGAATGGTTCGCCCTCCTGCACACCAACTAGAGGAGCCCCCATGCCCGAACACCCCCACCTCACATTCCGCAAGTCCAGCTACAGCGCCAACGAAGCTGCCTGCGTGGAGATCGCAGAGGGGCGCAGTGTGTTGGTCCGCGACACCCAGAACCGCGACCTCGGTGCTCTGGGATTCACCGGGGCAGAGTGGGCCGCCGCCCTGCTGGCCATCACCGAATAGAGGCCGCGTGCAACGGGCCCCGCCAGGCTAGGAGACGGGGCCCGTTGGTGTTCGCGCGATCATGGTCTAGGGACTGAGGTCTCTGGTCACCCCTTCACATGCTGGTGCCACGCCTTCGCAGCGTCCAACATGGCCACCAACCACTCCTCACCGGTTGCAGGAGAGGGGGCTCGAACGCGCCCAAGCCTTCCTGGATCTGCCCGGCCCCGCGGACTTCGTGGTCACCGCCTACGTGAACGGCGACTTCGTGTCGGCTGCCCTGGGCACGTTCATCTTCAACCTCACCTTTGCCGCCCTGCTCACGACCACGATTCCCTCGCTCGTCATCCCGTTCTTCGGGGTCGTCGCCACGGTCTACCGAGCCATGGAGATCGGCATGTGGCTCACACCGACATCCTCGGACGCCGCCATCGCCCTCATCCCCCATATCCCCGTCCTGATCATCGAATTCCAGGCCTACATCCTGGCGGCGCTGGGCGCGATCATTCTCTGGCGATCGACCTTCGGGTACCAGCGACTCGGACTGCCGTCCAAACGGGCGGGGTACCGGGCGGGCCTCGGCGTCAACCTGCGCCTCTATCCCGTCATCGTCCTGGTGCTCTTCGTCATCGCCGTCTTCGAGGCTTGGGAGGTCATCTACCTCATGCCCCTGCTCCACTGACCCGACACGGGACGCTCGAACTCGCGGAGTCGCCGGAGGCAGGAGTGGACCGCGCACTCGTTCACATCCCGGTGGGCAGGCGCGTGCGTCCCGGGCGGTCGCGGCCCGCTACGACAGGCGGGCCGCGATCTTCGATGGGACCGTGCAGGTGGCCTCGACCCGGACCCGGCTCCGCGACCCGACCCGTTCAGGAAACGGCGCCCAGGTGTACTGCTCCAGCCCGACTGGGAGGGCATGCGGCAGCTGCTCGCCGCCGCATGCCCGGGGCCGTCGAACCTGGTGGACGGGCTGTCAGGCGGTGCGGTAGCCAGCCATGATCGAGGCCGGGAAGCGGCTGCCTGCGGAGCCTTGGGGGAGGACTTCCCGGATGCGGGCCAGATCGGTCTCGGTGAGTTCCACGTCGGTGGCGCCGACGTTCTCCTCCAGACGTGCGGCGCTGCGGGTGCCCGGGATCGGGGCGACGTCCTCGCCCTGGGCCAGCAGCCAGGCCAGAGCGAGCTGGGCGGGGGTGATGCCCCGGGCGGCGGCGAGCTTTCGGAGCTGCTCGGCGGCGTTCAGGTTGTAGACGTAGTTCTCGCCCTGCCAGCGCTCGTCCCAGCGGCGCATGTCGCCCTCGGGATACTCGTCGGCGGGCCTGACCACGCCGGAGAGAAAGCCGCGGCCGAGCGGCGAGTACGGCACCAGGCCGATCCCCAACTCCCGCAGGACCGGCAGGATCTCGTCCTCCACCTCGCGTTCGAAGACCGAGTACTCATACTGAAGGGCTGTGACCGGGGTGACGGCGTGGGCGCGGCGGATGTACTGCGGGCCGACGTTACTCAGGCCGAAGTACCGCACCTTGCCCTCGGTGATCAGGTCACCGACAGTGCCAGCGACCTCCTCGGCCGGTACGTCGGGGTCGGAGATGTGCTGGTAGAAGAGGTCGATGGAGTCGGTCTGGAGGTAGCGCAGGCTGTTCTCGGCGACCTCGCGGATGTTCTCGGGGCGGCTGTTGACACCGCTCCCCGGCGTCTCGCCGGTCATGTCGAAGCCGAACTTGGTGGCCAGGATGACCTCGTCGCGGAAGTCCTTGACCGCGCTGCAGAGCAGCGTCTCGTTGCTGCCGGTGCCTTGGCCGTACATCTCGGCGGTGTCGAAGAAGTCGACGCCGAGTTCGTGGGCGCGGTGGATGGTGGAGATGCCGTCCTCGTCGTTCGAGGGGCCGTAGGCCATGGACATCCCCATCACGCCCAGTCCGAGCGCGGAGACGCGTAGTCCCTGCTGTCCCAGGCTTCGGTGCTGCATGCAGTCGCTCCTCGTGTCGTGTCGGCATCCCGCAGCCGACCAAACCAAACTGTTTGGTGTGACCCTACGCCCCTCCGGTATGCAACGCAATACCGAACGGTTCGGTCGCCTATCCTGGGCTCATGCCTTCCTCCACCAACCCTGGCCAGACCCCGGACGCCGCCATCGCTGGTGAGTCCGCCGACTCCACGCGCCAGCGGATCGTCGCCGCGGCCAAGGAGGAGTTCGCCCGGCACGGGATCGCCGGTGCCCGCGTGGACCGCATAGCCAAGCAGGCCAGGACGAGCAAGGAACGTGTCTACGCCTACTTCCGCAGCAAGGAAGCCCTTTACGCGCACGTCGCCGAACGCGAGACGACCGCGCTCGTCGAGGCGACGCAGCTGGACCCGACCGACCTGCCCGGTTATGTCGGCACCCTCTTCGACCATTTCACGGCACGTCCGGACCACTACCGCCTGATCATGTGGGGCCGCCTGGAGCAGGTCGAGCCCGCAGGCAGCGCCGCCAGCCGCCTCCAGGCCACGGTCGCGGGCAAGCTCGACCAACTCCGCGACGCTCAGCGCTCCGGGTCGCTCGACCCGGCCTGGGACCCGGTCGACGTCCTCGCCCTGATCAACCAGATCGCCATGACCTGGGCGGGTCAGCCCGAAATCGCCGCCGCTGCCGCGGGCCAGGCCGCGGCCCCCTCCGTCGCCGCCCGCCGCGCCGCACTGGTGGCCGCCGTCGAGCGCATGTTCCCTCGCGCGGGCTGAGAACAACGCTCACACCGTTCGGGTTTGACGCACACCTCGGATGCGTCCGTCGAAGATGGCGTCGCCAGCAGACCACGCCGGTACTGCGGTCGGGGCTCACAGCGGGCAGTCATCGGTGGGCAGCAGAGGGCGGATCGGGTCCCACTCCTCTTCGGAGCTCGAATCTGCGGCTCACGCACCGGGTGCGCACCGAGCGTCAGAGCCACAGATCCGAGATGCAGGATCCACGGAACACGACCTAGGGAGAGTGCAGGCGCAGCACCGCGTGCTCGGCCCACTCGGGCGGGCGGGTGAACCGGGAGACCACCGTCATCGTGAGGAAGGCCAGCGGGATGGTCCAGGCCGCCGGTTGCGCCAGCAGCACGCTCACCCAGCCCTCGGGCGTGCTGAACAGGATCGACCAGCCGACCGCACCGGTCGCGGTGACCCCGCCGACGATCAGCCCCGCGGCCGCCCCGGGCAGGGTCAGCCGCCGCCACCAGATGCCCAGCACCAACAGCGGGCAGAAGGTGGACGCCGCCACCGTGAACGCCCACACGACCAGCACGTTGATGTCGATCATCTGCGCGGGCAGCGCCAGGAGCACCGCGACGCAGGCGCCGACCGCCACGGCCAGCCGCAGCCGCGGCACGCTCCCCTGGAACAGGTCGTGGGACAGCCCTCCGGCCAGCGCCAGCAGGAGACCCGAGGACGTGGACAGGAACGCGCCGAAGGCCCCCGCCGCGACCAGCGCGGTCAGGAGCGTGCCCACCGAACCGGGGACGGCCTCCGCTGGCAGCACCACCGCCACGGTGTCGGTGCCCTGGAGCATCACCAGCTGCGGCGTGAGCACCCGGCCCAGCAGGCCGTAGACCGTGGGGAACAGGTAGAACAGCCCCAGCAGCGCGATCACGCCGACCGCGACCCGGCGGGCGATCCGCGCGGTCGGGCTCGTGTGGAACCGCATGATCACGTGCGGCAGCCCCATACAGCCGAGGGTGATGGCGAGCAGCGTCGACCACGTTTCGAACAGCGGGTAGCCGCCCACGTTCAGCAGCGGGGTGCTCCACCGCTCATTGCCCAGTTCCGGCAGCCCGGCCGGGTGCGGGATGGTGGCGCCCTCCGGGAACACGTACTCCGTGCCCTGCTCGACCGCGTGCCCTCCGGCGGCCAGCTCCAGCTCCCGACCGTCCGGGGTGGTCACGGTGACCGCGTGGTCCAGGCTGAACTCCGTGGCCACGGTGAACTCCACCGGAGTGGTCCGGGGGAAGTGGGTGCCCCACTCCGGGTGCAGCGCCTCGGCGCGGGTCTCGGCGCCCGCGTGCACCACCAGGAAGATCGCGGGCACGGCGAGGAAAGCCAGCTTCACGACGTAGTGGAACGCCTGCACGTAGGTGGCCGAGCGCATCCCGCCCGCCGCGATCGACCCGCTCACCACCAGGCCCGCCAGCAGCACGCCCACCCAGTAGGGGGTCCCGCTGACCAGGCTCAGCACCACCCCGGCCCCCTTGAACTGCGGAACCAGGTACAGCAGCATGATCACCAGCACCACGCACCCGCAGAGCTTGCGCAGCCGGGGCGCGCCCAGCCGGTACTCGGCGAAGTCCGGCACGGTGAAGGCCCCCGAGCGGCGCATGGGCCCGGCGACCAGCGCCACCACGGCGACGTAGCCCGCGGTGAACCCCACCGCGTACCACATGGTGCCCAGCCCGTTCTTGAGCAGCAGCCCGGCCAGGCCCAGCACCGAGGCGGCGGACAGGTACTCACCGGCGATCGCGAGGGCGTTCCAGTTCGGTGACACGCGCCGGGAGGCCACCAGGAAGTCCGAGGTGGAGCGGGCCGCCCGCACCCCGTACACCCCGATGACCAGGCTGGTGACCAGGACCAGGCCTATCGCCAGAACGGCCGTGGTCATGGCTTCCCGTCGGGTCCGGCGCCGCCGCCCTCGGCCCGGTCCTCCAGGCGCTCGGCCGCGCGCACGTGCCACAGGGCCAGCCCGAACAGCAGCGGGTACACCGCCACCGTCAGCAGCAGCCAGGAGACCGGGACCCCGACCAGGCGGGTCCGGCCCAGCTCGGGGAAGAGGGCGAAGGCCCCGCTCAGCCCGAAGAGCACCACCGCCAGCAGCAGGACCGTGCGCACCGCCGTGCGCCGCTGCGCCCGGAAGAGCCGCCGCGCCGCCTCGGTGTCCACCGGGGCGGGCACCGGGATGAGGTGGTGCGCGGGACGGTTGCCACGGGCCAGCGCGATGCGCGTCTGCGGGCTGGTGAGCTTCTCACGGCGCGGGCTCACACCCCACCCCCGGCGGTCACGGCTGCTCCTTGACCGCTCCCGGCGGGCGGGCCGAACGGCCCAGCTGGTCGCGTCGGGCCGCCTCCATGAGCTGGGTCCGGAGTCGGCGGCTGTGGCGGCGGCTCACCGGCACGTCCCCGGCCGGGGTCCCGGCCACCAGCCCGGAGGAGGACGTCACCCGCAGGTCCCGCACCCACGGGATGGCGATCAGGAACCCCCGGTGCACGCGGATGAACCCGGCGGCGGCCCACACCTCCTCCAGGTACGACAGCGACAGGCGGATCAGGTGCGTGCCGTCCGCCGTGTGCAGCCGCACGTAGTCGCCCTGCGCCTCCACGAACTGCACGTCGTCGCGCTTGACGAAGACGGTCCTGCGCCCGGTGTCGATCTGCACCACGTGCAGGTCCTCCGCCGGGGAGGACACACCGCCGGACCCGCGCAGCTGGGCGATCCGCCCCACCGCCTCGGCCAGCCGCTCCGGCCGGATCGGCTTGAGCAGGTAGTCCACGGCCCCGATACCGAAGGCCTCCACGGCGTGCGCCTCGGAGGCGGTCACGAACACGATGGACGGCGGCTCGGACATCACGCTCAGCACCCGGGCCACGTCCATGCCGTCCAACCCGGGCATGAGGATGTCGAGGAAGGCGGCGTCGATGCTGGTCGTGCCGAGCAGGCGGACGGCGGTGGCGCCGTTGGAGGCCACCAGGACCTCCGCCACCTCGGGCATGTCACCCAGCAGGGAGGCCATCTCCTGCCGGGTGGAGGACTCGTCCTCCACCACCAGCACGCGGAGTTCGGGCTTCACCGGACCACCACCCCGGGGGCGAACCTCGGTACGCGCACGGTCACCTTCGTCCCTTCTCCCAGAGCGGTCTCGATCACCAGACCGTACTCGGGTCCGTAGACCGCCCGCAGCCTCTGGTCGACGTTGGCGAGACCGACGCCGCGGGACTCGGGGCCGGTGCCCGCCAGCAGGGCGCGCGCCAGTTCGGGGTGCATGCCCACCCCGTCGTCCTCGATCTCGATGACGCACAGGGGGCCCTCGCCGAACCCGGACACGCTGATGTGCCCGGTCCCCTCCTTGCGTTCCAGCCCGTGCCGGATCGCGTTCTCCACGATCGGCTGCACGACCAGGAAGGGGATGGCGACGGGCAGCACCTCGGGCGCCATCCGCACGGTGATGTCGAGGCGGTCGTGGAAGCGGGCCCGCTGGAGTTCGAGGTAGGTCTGGGTGGCCTCCAGCTCGTCGGAGACCGTGGCGTAGTCGCCCTTCTCCGAGAACCCGTACCGGAGGTAGTCCGCGAAGTCCGACAGCAGGTGGCGGGCCCGGTCGGGATCGGTGCGCACCAGGGCGGCGATCACGGCGAGCGCGTTGTGCACGAAGTGCGGGGAGATCTGCGCGCGCAGGGTGCGCAGGTCGGCGGCGGCGATGCGGGCGCGGGCCCGGCGCAGGGCGGCGTGGTCCAGGGAGTCGGAGACCAGCGCGGCGGCCGCCTCCACGTCCGCCTCCACCGGGTGGCCCGAGGCCACCAGGGCACCGGAGAGCTCGTCCGCGACGGTCAGCGGGACGGCGCACACCGAGGTGCCGTCGGGCAGCCGGGAACGGGCGCCGCCGCCGTACTCGAAGACCTGGGACAGCAGGGCTTCGACCTCGGCGGGGGCCGGGCACCTCCCATGGGAGGCGACCGTTCCGTCGAGGTCGGCGAGGAGCACCCCGTCCACCGCCAGGACCTGGCGCAGACGGCGGGCGGCGGAGTGCGCGCCGCGCCCGTGCAGGCCGTCCCGGAGGTCGGCTCCCAGTGCGTGGACCTGGCGCATCAACTCGACGCTCGCCCGGCGTTCCGAGGACGTGGGGCGCCGGGAGGGGGAAAGCCGCGACAGCCACCGATAGGACACGGACCGATCCTATCCCCGCAAAATGTGTCGGCGCTCACGTGCTGACCCTCGCTTTTCCTCTTCGTTCCGGGCTGTGCGTCGCTGGTCACGGAAGGTGCACGGGACGGGCCCGCCGCCCGGGGAGGCGACGGGCCCGTCAACGGGAGAGCGGTGACCTAGTGGCTGCCGGCCTTCTCCGCGCCCGCGCCGGTGAGGGCACGGACCTGGAGCATCGCGAACTTGTCGAAGTCGCGCTCCTTGGACATCAGCGTTCCGACGATCGCGCAGACCAGGCTGATCGGCACCGACACCAGGGCCGGGTTGGGCAGCGGGAACCAGGCGAAGTCGACGTTGGGCATGAGCGCGGACTCCGAGCCCGAGACCACGGGCGAGAAGAACACCAGGCCGACGGCGCTGATCAGACCGCCGTAGATGCCCGCGAGGGCCCCGGCCGTGTTGAAGCGCTTCCAGAACAGGCTGAGCAGCAGGGTCGGCAGGTTCGCGGAGGCGGCCATCGCGAACGCCAGCGAGACCAGGAAGGCCACGTTGAGGTTCTGCGCGAAGATCGCCAGCACGATCGCCACCACGCCGACGCCGATGGCCGAGAACCGCGCGACCCTGACCTCCTCGGCTCCGGTCGCCTTGCCCTTGCGGATGACCGAGTTGTAGAAGTCGTGGGCCAGCGAGGACGAGGAGGCGATGACCAGGCCCGCCACCGTCGACAGGATCGCGGCGAAGGCGGCGGAGGCGATGACGGCCAGCAGGACCGCGCCGACCATCTCGCCGCCGATGCGTTCACCCACCACCGACGCGAGCTGCGGTGCGGCCGTGTTCCCGGCCGCGTCCTGCGCCGTGATGGCGTCGAAGCCCACCAGGGCGGCGGCGCCGAAGCCCAGCACGAGGGTCATCAGGTAGAACGCGCCGATGAGGCCGATGCCCCAGTTGACGGACTTGCGGGCGCTCTGGGAGTCCGGGACCGTGTAGAAGCGGATGAGGATGTGCGGCAGACCGGCGGTGCCCAGGACCAGCGCCAGCCCCAGGCTGATCAGGTCCAGCTTGTTCCACAGGGTCTGGAGCGCGTCCCCCTCGACGACGACCCCGTAGCGCTGGCCCGGTTCGAGGAACGCGGCCGCGTCGCCGTCGGCCGCCGCCTGGCTGGCGTTGGCCGCGTCGGTCATCAGGGCGCCCAGGTTGAAGCCGTAGAGCGACAGCGTGAGCAGGGTCAGCAGCGCGGCGCCGGCCATCAGGATGACGGCCTTGACGATCTGCACCCAGGTGGTGCCCTTCATACCGCCGAAGGCCACGTAGATCGTCATGAGCAGACCGATGACGACGATCCCGACGATCTTCGCGGTCGGGGCGTCCATGCCGAGGAAGGTCTGCCCCTCCTGGATGCCGAGCAGCAGGGCGATGAGCGCGCCCGCGCCGACCATCTGGGCGAGCAGGTAGAAGATCGACACGACCACGGTGGAGACCGCGGCCGCGGTGCGCACCGGGCGCTGCTGCATCCGGTAGGAGAGGACGTCGCCCATGGTGTAGCGGCCGGAGTTGCGCAGCAGCTCCGCGACGAGCAGCAGGGCGACCAGCCAGGCCACGAGGAAGCCGATGGAGTAGAGGAAGCCGTCGTAGCCGAAGAGCGCGATCATGCCCGCGATGCCCAGGAAGGACGCGGCGGACATGTAGTCGCTGCCGATGGCCAGGCCGTTCTGGAGCGGGGAGAAGCCGCGTCCGCCGGAGTGGAAGTCGGTGGCCGAGCGCGTGTTGCGGCTGGCCCAGACGGTGATGCCGAGCGTCGCCGCGATCATCAGGGCGAAGAGGACGAGGGTGACGATGCGGCTGCTCTCGCTGACCGCCTCCTGAGCGAGCATCATCGGCCGTCCTCCTGGTCCGTCGAGGAACCGTTCTGGAGTTCGTCGCGCAGTTCGGTGGCGAGCGAGTCGAAGTTCCGGTTGGCGTACATCGTGTACAGGACGGCGATCCCGAAGGTGGACACGAACTGGAGGATGCCGAAGACCAGGGCGACGTTGACGCTGCCGAACAGCACGGTGCCCATGACGTCGCGGCCGAACGCGGACATGAGGACGTAGAGCAGGTACCAGGCCATGAAGGCGATGCTCATGGGGAAGATGAAGCGGTACAGGCGCCGTTTCAAGTCGACGAACCGCGGGTCGGCGTGCATCGCGACGTACGCCGCGTCGGTGATGGGTACGTCGCCACCGCCGTTGCCGTCCGGTGGTGTCGGACCCTTCGGGGGGCTGTCGTGTGCCATGTTTCGTGAACCTCCGGGGGGATGGCGGGGAAGGTGCCGCGTCCGGTCGCGTTCCCGCGTCGAGCGGGTTCGCCTGGAATGACCGGTTCGTGTGACGTGCGTTACCCAGCACTGTAAGGAGGGCCACCCGGCCTGAGCAGGGGGGCGTGCCGGGGCGCGCGCCGAACGCGGACGAGGAGCGTCGAGCGGTCGCCCACCGTGCGACGAACGGTCGGTTGACGCGACGAACGGTCGACGGGCGGCCCGCGCCCCGCCCCGCCTGGGGAGACGCCCCTCGGAGAGCGCGTCCGCACACCGCTGACGGCCCCGGCGGGTGGGGGCCCGCCGGGGCCGTCAGCTCGGTTCCCGTTCCTCGAACGGACGTGGATCAGTCCGGGCGCCCGCGACCACGTCGGGGCCGACGCGCCCTGCGCCCGTCGCGTCGGCGGTTGAGGTGGGCCGCGTGCACCAGGTACCGCTGGAACAGGGACTCGGCCACCGGGTTGTGGTCGCGCACGCGCATCAGCCAGTGCGGCATGACCCGCTCGTGCAGCCACAGGAAGCCGATGGTGAAGCCGAAGCTCAGCATGGCCTGGAGCGCGAGGAACGACAGGAGCGGCTCGCGCAGCGCGGGGCCGTCACCGATCACCCACGCCACCATGTGGGCGTCGAACAGTTGGGCGGCGGGGAACCCGACCAGCCAGTACAGGGCCAGCGGGGCCACCGCCCCGATCGGGAAGACCCCGCGCGCCAGCAGCACGCTGTACACGGCGCCGAGCACGGCGAGCGGGAGGCCCAGAGCCAGCCCGGCGGTGCCGGTCATGGCCAGGGGCAGCCCCGCCGCCATCCCCACTCCCGTGGCGAACAGGCCGGCGACCACGCCGATGGCCGCCCCCGGGAGCGCGACCTCCAGGTGGTTGGGCGGGGTGCCTCCCAGGCGGAGGGCGGACGTGGCGGGCATCAGTCGACCACCACCCCGAACGCGATGAGCGAGTAGAAGAGCGCCCCGAGGTAGAACACGGCGGCCAGCGCGATGATCGCGTTGGAGACGATCCCCGGGCGGATCGGCTTGGGCAGCGCGATGTTGTTCACCAGCAGCAGCACCACGCAGTACGCGCCCATCGCGAAGGCCGACAGGAAGGCCAGCACGTCCAGGATGGCCGCCGGTCCGTCCGCCGGTCCGAACAGCAGGATGACGGTGCCGAACGCGATCAGCCCCCACAGGAACATCCCGTACAGCTTCGACAGCCCGATCTTCTTGGCGCCCGGCACGAAGTTGTACGTCATGTCGGCCTGGCCGCGCGAGAAGGAGTCGAACAGGCCCAGGGTGGCGTTGATGCCGATCAACGCGATGAAGAGGAAGAACACCGTGCCGAGGACGGGGCTCCCGGCGGCGGAGAAGGCACCCGCCATCGCGTCGAGCGAGGCCTCCCGGTCGCCGTCCCGGATCAGCTGCGCCACCTGCGGGTCGAAACGGGCCGCCGACTGGGCCAGCACGGTGAAGGAGATCGTCACCAGCATGGTGATGCCCCAGAAGAGCACCAGGGCGTCGAAGGTCACCCAGCGGCGCCACCCCTTCCACTTCTCCATCTCCCTCGGGTCCGAGGTGTCGAACATGAAGCCGCGCGAGGGGACGGCCTCCTGCTCGCCCGCGTGCCGCAGGCCCCGGATCTGGGGGATGTGCGCGCCCATGCCCGCGCCCTTGTCGCGCAGGTGCAGGGTGTACCACATCTGCTGCATGCCGGAGGGTCCGGCGAAGGCGATGGCGCCGACGACGATGGGGAACCAGGCCGCCGACATGGCCTCCTCGGGGAAGTACCCGAACGAGAACATCCCGCTGATGGTGGAGGTGAGGTCGGACAGGTTGCCGACCATCGCCGCGACCACGGACGTGCCGACGACCAGCAGGCCGATGCATATGGAGAGCAGGTTCTCCAGCAGGTCGTAGATGACCTTGGCGAGGGTGAAGACCACGCCGACGAGGACCATCCCGGCCACCGCCGTGGCCTGCCAGGGGATGCCGGTCACCCGTTCGAAGGCGGAGGCTCCCGCCGAGAGGTGGCCCGGCCAGATGTACACCAGGATCGCCGTGAGGAAGAAGAACCACATCAGCGGCTTGAACACGCGTGCGGCGCCGTAGAAGATGCTCTCCCCGGTGGCCATCGCGTAGCGCGACATCTCCAGCATGACCACGGCCTGGAGGGAGACGCCGATCAGGAACAGCCAGCGGATCTCGGGTCCGAAGACCAGGACGAGGCGCGGCCACATGTAGGACTCGCCCATGCCCACGCCCAGGGCGACGAGGAACACCGTGGGGCCGAGGATGTGGATGGACGGGGGAGCCTTGGGGAGCTCCCGGATGGGCATCGGCTCCAGCTTGCCCGCCTTCCAGTACCGCTGTTCCTGCGGGGGAGCGGCGGTGGCGTCGGCCGGGGGGTCGGAGGGCGCGTCGGCGGAGGCGGTGACCGGTTCGGCGGCGGGGCCGGTCTCGGACGGGTGGGCCCGGCGCTGGGCCGGGACGTGCGGTCGCTGGGTCCCGGACGGCGCCGGGGGTTCAGAGGAGTCGGGTTCGGGGCGTGAGGAATCCAAGGCGGTACTCCGTGTGTGTGCGAATGCGAGTCGGTGGTTCGCATGTCGCCCCCGGGTGGTGCGGCACCTCCCTGATCGTGGTGGACACGTGGCTGGGGGTCACCGTGGCTGGACGTGGCTGTCCCCTGCGGTGGCCAGGGGCCCGGCGGCCTTGCGGCGGCGGCTCCAGGGGCCGCCGGGCGGGTGTGGCTCGTGTGCTCGGTGTGTGGCGAGTGGCTGGTCTCGGTCGTGTGTCGTGCTGGCCCGGCCGGGGCCGGTGGCACCGGCCGGGCATTCGGTCAGAGTAGTCCGGCGGCGCGGGCCCAGCGATACTTCGCGCCGAGAACCTTCACCGGCATCTCGGTCGTGTAGGGGTAGGCGACGATCCCGTGCTCGAACAACCGCTGGCTGGCCGCCTCGACCTCGGTGTCACCCGAGAGGGAGGCCACCACCGGCTTGTCGATCCCGGCGGCCCGGGCCTTGCTCACCACGTCGATCACCACGTCCGCGAAGACCAGCGGCGGGGTGACGATGGTGTGCCAGTAACCGAGTACCAGGGAGTGGACGCGGGGGTCCTCCAGCCCCAGGCGGATGGTCTTCTCGTAGGTGGAGGGCGGCTCGCCCCCGGTGATGTCCACCGGGTTCCCGGCCGCCCCGAACGGCGGGATGAAGGCCCGGAAGGCCTCGTCCAGGTCCGGCGGGATCTCGTACAGCGACATCCCGTTGTCGACCACGGCGTCGGAGAGCAGCACGCCCGAGCCGCCCGCACCGGTGATGATCACGATGTTCTCGCCGCCGGGCGCGGGCATGACCGGCAGGGCGCGGCCGAACTCCAGGAGTTCGGTCAGTCCGGGGGCCCGGACCACGCCCGCCTGGCGGAGGATGTCGTCGTAGACCTTGTCGTCCCCGGCCAGCGCCCCGGTGTGGGACCCGGCGGCGCGGGCCCCGGCGGAGGTCCGGCCGGCCTTGAGCACCACCACGGGCTTCTTCGGGACCACCTCGCGGGCGGCGGCCACGAACGCCCGGCCGTCCTTGAGGTCCTCCAGGTGCATGGCGACGGCGTTGGTGTTCTCGTCCTGGCCGAAGAAGGTGAGCAGGTCGTCCTCGTCGATGTCGGCCTTGTTGCCGACGCCCACGATCGCGGACACACCCGTGCGCGTGCTGCGGCTGTACCCCAGGATCGCCATGCCGATCCCGCCGGACTGCGAGGTGAGGGCGGTGCCCCCGGCCACGTCGTAGGGGGTGCAGAAGGTCGCGGACAGCTTCTCCGGCGTGTAGTAGTAGCCGTAGATGTTGGGTCCGAGGATCCGGACCCCGTGTCTGCGGGCGACGGCGAGCACCTCGTCCTGGAGCTCCTGCTCACCGGTCTCCGCGAACCCGGACGGGATGAGGATCGCGCCCGCCACCCCCTTGCGCCCGGCCTCTTCCAGGGCCCCGGCGACGAACTTCGCCGGGATCGCGAAGACCGCCACGTCCACGTCGCCGGGCACGTCGGTGATCGACCTGTACGAGGTGAGGCCGTTGACCTCGGCCGACTTCGGGTTGACGGGGTGGATGGCGCCCCGGTACCCGCCGTCCACGATGTTGCGGATCACCGAGTTGCCGATCTTGCCCTCCTCGTTGGAGGCGCCGATCACGGCGATGGAGCGCGGCTTGAAGATGCGCTCCATGGACGCCAGGATCTCCTCCCGCCCGAAGGTGCGGGGCCCCTCGGCGGGCTCGAAGTCGAGGACGAACCGGAGGTCGGCGGCGACGGCCCCGGACGCGGAGGCGAACACGGGGTTGAGGTCGGCCTCCGCGATCTCCGGGAAGTCCGTGACCAGCTCGGACAGGCGCACCAGGAGGTCGGCCAGGGCCTCCCGGTCCACCGCCTCGGCGCCCCGGACCCCGTCCAGGACCTCGGCGGCCCGGATGTCGCCCACCTGGGTGAGCGCCTCCTCCCGGCTGACCGGGGCCAGACGGAAGGAGACGTCCTTGAGGACCTCCACCAGGACGCCGCCCAGCCCGAACACCACGACCTTGCCGAACGTGGGGTCGGTGGTGGCGCCGACCAGGACCTCCAGACCGCCCTGGACCATCTGCTGGATCTGTACGCCGTCGACGCGCGCGTCGGGGTCGTGGGCGCGGGCGTTGGCGGTGACGCGCTCGTAGGCCGCGGCGACCTCCTCGGCGCTGTTCAGTCCGATCTCCACGCCGCCCGCGTCGGTCTTGTGCAGGATGTCGGGGGAGACGATCTTGGCGGCCACGGGGAGGCCGAGTTCGGTGGCCAGGGCGGCGGCCTCCTCGGCGCTGCGGGCCAGCGCCTCGCCGGGGACGGGGATGCCGTAGGCCTCCGCGAGGAGGCGGCCCTCGGGGGCGGTGAGCGCGGTCCGGCCCTCGGCGCGGGCCCGGTCGAGGACCTCGCGGACCGGGGAGGGGTCGCGGTCGGAACGTTCGGGGGTGAAGACGGCCATGCGCTCAGATCACTCCGTTCGATGAGAGCTCCGCCAGTTCCTCGGGGGTCAGGCCCAGCTCGTCGCGGTAGATGTCGGGGTTGTGCTCACCGAGCAGGGGGGACCGGCTGACGTCCACCGAGGAGTCGGAGAGGCGGATGGGCGAGGCCACGGTGTGGTAGCTGCCGCGCTCGGGGTGGTCGACCTCGGTGACCACGCCGTTCTCCCTCAGGGTGGGGTCCTCGATGATCTCCCGGGTGGACATGATCGGCCCGCACGGGATGTTGTGTTCGTTGAGCGCGGAGAGCACGTCCCACTTGGGCAGTTCCCCGGACCACTCCTCGATCAGGGCGAAGGCCTTGTCGAGCTTGTCCAGCCGGGCCTCGGGGGTGGCCCACTCGGGGTCCTCGGCCAGCTCGGGGCGGCCGATGAGCCGGGCGATGGGCGCCCAGCCCGCGGGCTGGATGATCACGTACACGTAGTCGTTGGGTCCGCCGGGCGCCGTGCGCACGGCCCAGCCGGGCTGTCCGCCGCCGGAGGCGTTGCCGGAGCGGGGGACCTCGTCGGTGAAGTCGTCGTTGGGGTACTCGGAGAGCGGGCCGTGGGCGAGCCGCTGCTGGTCGCGCAGCTTGACCCGGCACAGGTTGAGCACCGCGTCCTGCATGGCGACCTGGACGCGCTGGCCCCGGCCGGTGTGCACCCGCTGGTAGAGCGCGGCCAGGATACCGGCCACTGTATGCATTCCCGTGCCCGAGTCACCGATCTGCGCGCCCGTGGCCAGCGGCGGGCCGTCCTCGAACCCGGTGGTGCTCATGGAGCCGCCCATGGCCTGGGCGATCACCTCGTAGGCCTTGAAGTCGGCGTACGCGCCCGGGCCGAACCCCTTGATCGACGCGTAGACCAGCCGCGGGTTGGCCTCCGCGAGCACCTCCCAGGTGAACCCCATCCGGTCCAGGGCGCCCGGCGCGAAGTTCTCCACCAGCACGTCGCTGCGGCGCACCAGGTCGAGGAAGATCCGTTTGCCCTCGGGGCTCTTGGTGTTGAGGGTGATGCTCCGCTTGTTGGAGTTGAGCATCGTGAAGTACAGGCTGTCCACGCCGGGGCGGTCCCGGAGCTGGCGCCGGGTGATGTCGCCCGAGGGCGCCTCCAGCTTGACGACGTCGGCGCCCATCCACGCGAGGATCTGGGTCGCGGACGGTCCCGACTGGACGTGGGTCATGTCCAGGACGCGGACCCCGTCGAGTGCCTTGCCCATGACTCTCCTTCCGGGCTACTTGTACATCGTTTGGTTCATGGTCCCCGGGGCGTACACCTCGGGGTCGATCCAGACGTTGATCAGGGAGGGCTTGCCGGACTCGCGGGCGCGGAGCAGGGCCGGGCCGATCTCGGCCGGGTCGTGGACCTCCTCGCCGTACCCGCCGAGCATCTTCGCGAACTCCGAGTAGCGGACGTCGCCCAGGGTGTTGCCGAGCTCGCCCCGGTCCGCGCCGTACTTGGCGATCTGGCCGTAGCGGATCTGGTTCATCGAGGAGTTGTTGCCGACGATCCCCACGAAGGGCAGGTCGAAGCGGACCAGGGTCTCGAAGTCCCAGCCGGTGAGGCTGAAGGCGCCGTCTCCGAAGAGCGCGACCACCTCCTTGTCCGGGCGGGCGTACTTGGCCGCCATCACGAACGGGATGCCGACGCCGAGCGTGCCGAGCGGCCCCGGGTCCAGCCAGTGGCCCGGTGACTTCGGCTGGACCACCTGGCCGGAGAAGGTGACGATGTCGCCGCCGTCGCCCACGTACACGGAGTCCTCGGTGAGGAACTGGTTGATCTCGTTGACCAGGCGGTAGGGGTGGATCGGGGTGGAGTCCGAGGTCAGCAGGTGCGCGCGCTTGTCGAGTGCGGCCTGCTCCTGGGTGCGCAGCTCCTCCAGCCAGCCCTTGCGGCCCTGCGCCCCGGTGTCGCCGTAGCCGGAGACGGCCTGGAGCGCGGAGGACAGGATGACGTCGGCGTCGCCCACGATGCCGAGGTCGATGTCGCGGTTCTTGCCGACGGTGGCGTAGTTGAGGTCGATCTGCACCACGGTGGCGTCGGGGGAGAGGCGCTTGCCGTAGCCCATCCGGAAGTCGAACGGCGTGCCGACGATGATGATGAGGTCCGAGTTGCTGAAGGCGTAGCGCCGGGAGAGCTGGAAGTGGTGCGGGTCGCCGGGCGGGAGGGTGCCGCGTCCGGCGCCGTTCATGTAGGCCGGGATGTTGAGGGCGCGGACCAGTTCGACGGCGGAGTCGGTGGCCCGGGTGGTCCACACCTGGTTGCCGAGCAGGATGCTGGGCCGCTCGGAGCGCACGATCAGCTCCGCGAGGCGCTCGACGGCGGCCGGGTCGCCCGCCTGGCGAGTGGAGGCCCGGTAGTGCCCGGCGGCGGGCACGCGCGCCCGCTCCACGGGGACCTTGGCGTCCAGCACGTCGCGGGGGATCTCCAGGAAGGACGGGCCGGGGGCGCCGTTGTTGGCCTCGCGGAAGGCCATGGAGACGAGGTCGGCCACGCGTTCGGTGTGCGGGACGGTGGCCGCGAACTTGGAGATCGGGTTGATCATGTCCACGTGCGGCAGGTCCTGGAGCGAGCCCATCTTGTGCTGGCTGAGGGCGCCCTGGCCGCCGATGACCAGCATCGGGCTCTCGGCGCGGTAGGCGTTGGCGATGCCGGTGACCGCGTCCGTGGTGCCGGGGCCCGCCGTCACCACCGCGCAGCCGGGTTTGCCGGTGATCCGGGCGTAGCCGTCGGCGGCGTGCGCGGCGACCTGCTCGTGCCGGACGTCGATCACGTCGATGCCCTCGTCGGCACAGCCGTCGTAGATGTCGATGATGTGGCCGCCGCAGAGCGTGAAGACGACGTCGACCCCCTCGGCCTTGAGGGCCTTGGCGACCAGGTGGCCGCCGGAGATCGTGCTGCTGTCGCTGTTCGTTTCGGTGGGTACCTTGCCTTCGGCCATCGGTGCGACGACCCCTTTCGTGCTGAGGGTACGGAGCGTGTGATCACGTGAAGATCGGATACTGTATACCGTGTGCATCACATTGGAACACTCCGGCGCCGCGCTGTCCAGACCCCGGGGGGCCGACTTGTCCCGGCCCCCGGAGGGAGCGTCCGGATCGGCAGGGGGCGGCGCAGGCGTGCGGCCAGGAGGGCGGCCACGGCTGTGAGCAGGCCGGAGGCGGCCAGGGCGACGGTGTGCGAGGAGTCCGGGGCCAGGGTGAGGAGCGCGATCGCGCCGCCCACGCCGAGCAGTCCGCCGACCGCCTTGGAGCCGTGGACCAGCCCCGCGAGGTCGGCCGAACGGGCGGGGTCGTCCTCCTGGGCGCGGAACCGGCCGGACCCGCTGACCCGCACCGTGTCGTGGTGCTGGCCGGTGCCACGGTGCTGGCCCCTGCCGAAGTGCCCCTCCGTGATCGCCCGGGTCAGCGGGTAACAGGAACCGGTGCCCGCACCCACCACGAGGACGGCGGCGAGCAGGAGCGGCAGGGGGCCGTCCGGGGCGGACGCGGCCAGGGCCGCCTGCCCGAGCGCGGTCGCGGCCAGCAGCGCGGTGAGGGTCCGGCGCCGTCCGGCGCGTTCGGCCGCTCCGCTCGCCGCGAGCCGCCCGACCCCGCTGCCCAGGGCGAACGCCGTGACGGCCGCCGCGATCTCCGCCGGATCTCGACCGAGGCCCGACAGGAGCGGTGGGAGCACCACCAGGGTGAACAGCCCGACCGTCCCGGACAGCGCCACGATCGTGTGCAGGGCGTGCAGGGAGCGCCCGCTCGCCCAGGCCTGGCCCGCGCTGAAGTCACGCGCGGCCGGCGGGTCGGCGCCGCGCCGCAGGGCCGCCGCGCGGGGGTCGCTCCCCGGGGGCCACCAGTACGCGGGGGCGCCGCGCTGGCCGACGCCGCCCGCCGCACCCAGGACCAGCACGGCCAACGCGAGCGCCGTGGCCGCGGGGCCGGGGTCTCCGGAGGGCGGCCCCAGGGCGAGCGCGGGCAGCAGCGGCACCGCGCCCAGGGCGAAGGCCCCGCCCACGGCGCCCAGGCGCACGGTGGGACGGTCCGGGAACCAGCCGCCCACCAGGTCCACACAGGAGTGGTAGACCAGCCCCGCGCCCACGCCGCCGAGCAGCCCGTACCCCGCCACGGCGGTCAGCGGGTCCGTGGCGTGCCCGACCGTGTACACGGCCACGGCACACAGCGCGGCCCCGACACAGATCGCCGCGCCCGGGCGGAGCAGCCCCCGGGTCCGGAGCAGGCGCGGCACCGGGGCGAGGCAGCCCTGGACGAGGGCCCAGACCAGGAACGGCGTCAGCGCCTGGGCCGGGGTCCAGCCGTGAGCGGCCGTCAGGAGGGGCACGGCCGCGCCGTAGCCGAACTGGAGGACGCCCACCGCCCCGACCGCGAGCAGGGCGCGGGCCAGCAGCACGGAGCGGGGCGCTCCGGTGAGCCGACGCGCGGAGGGGCCGACGGTGTAGCGCCTGCCCCGCCAGTCGTGCACCTCGGCGGCCTCCGACGCGGGGGCGGGCGGTGGCTCCGGCTCCGCCGGGGCGGGTCGGGGCGGTGGTCCGGGCAGATGGCGGGGGAACATGGCGACCTCCTTGTATGCAGTATGCAAAGTCCCGGAGGGCTTGTGAAGAGGCATCCCGACAACAATGCCTATTGAATACTGCATACAATGTGGAGTATCACTGGAAGGGGGCGACGAGCGGACGGAGGAGGAGCGTTGGATCTCCACGAGTACGAGGCCAAACAGATCTTCGGTGAGTACGGGGTCGCGCTGGTCGAGGGCGAGATCGCCGACACCCCCGAACGGGTGGCGGCGGTGGCCGGACGCCTCGGCCGGAGGGTCGTGGTGAAGGCCCAGGTCAAGACCGGTGGGCGCGGGAAGGCCGGAGGCGTGCGGGTGGCCGAGGGGCCCGCTGACGCCCGGGCCAGGGCCGAGGAGATCCTCGGCATGGACATCAGGGGTCACACGGTTCACCGCGTCCTCGTCGAGGAGGCGAGCGACATCGCGGAGGAGTACTACTTCTCCTTCCTGCTCGACCGCGCCCACCGCGAGTTCCTCTCCATCTGCTCGGCGCGGGGCGGCATGGAGATCGAGGAGGTCGCCGCCGCCGAGCCCGACGCGGTCGTGCGCACCCCGGTCGGCTCCCGGGGAGTGGGCCGGGAGGAGGCGCTGGGCATCTGCGCCGCCGCCGGGCTGCCCGAGGAGGTCCGGGACCGGGCCGCCACGGCCATCGCCGCCCTGTGGGAGGTCATGGTGGGCGAGGACGCCACCCTGGTGGAGGTGAACCCGCTGGTCCGCACCGCCGACGGCCGGGTGGTCGCCCTCGACGGCAAGGTCACCCTGGACGACAACGCCGCCTACCGGCACCCCGAGCGGACCCCCTTCTCCCACGGCGCGGGGACCGACGAACGCGAACTCCGCGCCCGGGAACGGGGCCTGAACTACGTGCGGCTCGACGGCGAGGTCGGCGTCATCGGCAACGGCGCCGGACTGGTGATGTCCACCCTGGACGTGGTCGCGCACGCCGGGGAGGAGCACGGCGGCGTGCGCCCCGCCAACTTCCTCGACATCGGCGGCGGTGCCTCCGCCGAGGTCATGGCCAACGGCCTCGACGTGATCCTCGGGGACCCGGCCGTCCGGAGCGTGCTCGTCAACGTCTTCGGCGGGATCACCGCCTGCGACGCCGTGGCCAACGGCGTCGTCCAGGCCCTCGAACTCCTGGAGAGCCGGGGCGAGGACGTCGGCAAGCCGCTGGTCGTGCGCCTGGACGGCAACAACGCCGAGCAGGGGCGCCAGATCCTCACCGCCCGCGCCCACCCGGCCGTGCGCCAGGCGGACACGATGGACGGCGCCGCCCGGCTCGCCGCCGAACTCGCCGCGCGGAACTGACCGCCCCCTTCGACAGGAGAAACCCCCATGGCCATCTTTCTGAACAGGGACAGCAGGGTGCTCGTCCAGGGCATGACCGGCGCCGAGGGCACCAGGCACACCCGGCGCATGCTCGCGTCCGGCACCAACGTCGTTGGTGGCGTGAACCCGCGCAAGGCCGGGCAGGGCGTCCACTTCGACGGCACCGAGGTGCCCGTCTTCGGCTCCGTGGCGGAGGGCGTCAAGGCCACCGGCGCGGACGTCACCGTGGTCTTCGTGCCGCCCCGCTTCACCCGGGACGCGGTGGAGGAGGCGGTCGACGCGGAGATCGGTCTGGCCGTCGTCATCACCGAGGGCGTCCCGGTCCACGACACCGCCGCCTTCTGGCGCCTGGCCACCGAGCGCGGCAACCGCACCAGGATCATCGGCCCCAACTGCCCCGGCCTCATCAGCCCGGGACAGTCCAACGCGGGCATCATCCCGGCCGACATCACCCAACCGGGCCGGATCGGCCTGGTCTCGAAGTCGGGCACGCTCACCTACCAGCTCATGTACGAGCTACGGGACCTCGGCTTCTCCACGGCGGTGGGGATCGGCGGCGACCCGATCATCGGCACCACGCACATCGACGCCCTGGCGGCCTTCGAGGCCGACCCGGACACCGATCTGATCGTGATGATCGGTGAGATCGGCGGCGACGCCGAGGAGCGCGCCGCCGCGTACGTCCGGGAACACGTCACCAAGCCCGTGGTCGGCTACGTGGCGGGCTTCACCGCCCCGGAGGGCAGGACCATGGGCCACGCCGGGGCGATCGTCTCCGGCTCCTCGGGTACGGCCGCCGCCAAGAAGGAGGCCCTGGAGGCGGCCGGGGTGCGGGTCGGCCGGACCCCGAGCGAGACCGCCCGCCTCACCCGGGAACTCCTGGGCTGAGACGGCCGGTCGGATCGACCGGACACCGCGACGGGGCGGCGGCCGGTGCCGCCGCCCCGGGTGGGCCGGTATCGGACCTGGTTGGTGCGGGGGGCTGGAACGCGCCAACCAGGTCCGCGTCTACCGTTCCGGAGGGCGCGTCGCCCCTGGGGCCGCCGAGGACGCGAGCGCCCTCTCCAGGAGAACGCGATGCCTTCCGGTGTAGACGTTCATGGAGCTGCCGCGCAGGAAGCCGACGAGCGTCATGCCCGCCTCCGTGGCCAGGTCGACAGCGAGGGACGAGGGGGCCGAGACGGCGGCCATCATGGGGATGCCCGCCATCCACGCCTTCTGGACCAGCTCGAAGGAGGCGCGCCCCGACACCATGAGCACGGTCTCGCTCAGCGGGAGGCGGTCGGAGCGCAGGGCCCAGCCGACCAGCTTGTCGACCGCGTTGTGCCGCCCCACGTCCTCGCGCACGGCCAGCAGCTCGCCGTCGGCGGTGAACAGCCCGGCGGCGTGCAGGCCGCCCGTGCGGTCGAACACCCGCTGGGCCTCACGCAGCCGGTCCGGGAGGACGGTGAGGGTGGGCACGTCGATCCGCAGGCCGTCGTCGGCCACCGGCCACCGCGCCTTGGTGCGCACGGCGTCCAGGCTGGCCTTGCCGCAGAGCCCGCACGAGGAGGAGGTGTAGAAGTTGCGCTCCAGCGAGGTGTCGGGGAGCGCCACCCCCGGGGCCAGGGACACGTCCAGCACGTTGTAGGTGTTGGACCCGTCCGCGGTGGCCCCCGCGCAGTACCGGATGGCGGTGACCTCGGGCCCCTCGGAGACCACCCCCTCGCTCACCAGGAACCCGGCGGCGAGGTCGAAGTCGCTCCCGGGGGTCCGCATGGTGATGCTCAACGGGGCGCCGTCCAGCCTGATCTCCAGCGGCTCCTCCACCACGAGGGTGTCGACGCGTTCGCTCTCGACTCCCTCCCTGATACGGAGGACCTTCTCACGGGCGGTCACCCGTCCCATTCCCCACCACCGCCTTCCGGTGCCCGAGTGCGTTTACTGGTCTACTCTTCCCGACATTCGGTGTCGAGGGGACGAAGCGTCAAATCGGCGTATGGAGGACAGGCGGCCCGGAGAGACCCCGGTCACCGCCCCGGGCCTCAGCCGTCGCCGCGCCGCTGTACGTGCTGGAAGCCGAACCTGCCCTTGATACAGAGGTTTCCGTGCGTCACCGGGTTGTCGTGCGGCGAGGTCACCTTCACGATCTCGTTCTCCTGGACGTGCAGGGTGACGTTGCACCCGACCCCGCAGTAGGTGCAGACCGTGGTCGTCTCGGTCTGGCTCTCCTCGTCCCAGGTGCCCGCCGCGCGCATGTCGAACTCCGTGGCGAACGACAGCGCCCCGGTCGGGCAGACCTCGATGCAGTTCCCGCAGTACACACAGGCCGAGTCGGGGAGCTCCACGTCGTGTTCGGTGGAGATGCGGGCGTCGAACCCGCGCCCGGCCACCCCGATCGCGAAGGTGTTCTGCCACTGGTCGCCGCAGGCGTCCACGCACTTGTAGCACATGATGCACTTCGAGTAGTCGCGCACGTAGAGGTCGTTGTCGACCTTGGGGGGCTGCTCGACCGTGGCGGCCTCCGCGCCGTCGCCGGGCTCGTGCTCGCCCGCGCGCCGGGCGTCGCGGACGCCGAGCGCCGCCGGTTCGGCCCGGGGGCCGAACCGCTCCGGCTCCGCCTCGTAGCGGTCCATCCACCCGGCGACCTTCGGGGTGGTGGACAGGTCCACCGAGGAGCCCAGCAGTTCGAGGACCACCTTCCGGCTGTGCCGCACCCGCTCGGAGTCGGTGGCCACGCTCATGCCCTCCTCCAGCTTGCGGGAGCAGGCCGGGGCGAGGGTGCGGGCGCCCTCCACCTCCACCACGCACACGCGGCAGGCGTTGCGGGGGGTGAGCGTGTCGCCGTGGCAGAGGGTGGGCACCTCGGTGCCCTCGGCGGCGCAGGCCTCCAGGACGGTGGTGCCCTCCGGCACGCGGACGGTCGCGCCGTCGATGGTCGCGTCGATCAGGCGTCGGGGGGTGGGCAGGAGTACGGGGACGGTCATCGGGCCTCCTCGGTCGCAGCCCGGTCGCCCGGGGCTGGGGTGTGCGGGTCGGTGATCCGTGGGCTGTCGGGGGCCGGGGAGCCGGTGCCGTCGGACTCGGAGTAGAGGCCGAGCCGGTCGATCGCGGACTCCACGGCGTTCCACGCGGTCTGGCCCAGGCCGCAGATGGAGGCGTCCCGCATGGCCAGGCCGACCTCCCGGAGCAGCGGCAGCTCCTGGGCGGGGGAGGCGCCGGAGCGCAGCCGCAGCAGCGACTCCTCCTGGCGGACCGTGCCCACCCGGCAGGGCACGCACTGTCCGCAGGACTCGTCCCGGAAGAAGGCGGCCACGCGCGCCAGGGTCGCGCCGAGGTCGGCGGTGTCGTCCAGGACCAGCACCACGCCCGAACCCAGCGAGGTCCCGGCGGCCCGCGCCCCCTCGAAGGTCAGCGGGATGTCCAGCTCGTCGCCCCGGACGAAGGTCCCGGCCGCCCCGCCCAGGAGCACGGCGCGGATGGACCGCCCCTCGGGCATCCCGCCCGCGGCCTCGACGAGGTCGCCCAGGGTGGCCCCGAAGGGCAGTTCGTACAGGCCGGGGCGGCGCACGCCGCCGGACACGCAGAACAGTTTGGGCCCGGTGGAGCCCTTCGTTCCCACAGCGGCGTACGCCGGACCGCCCATGAGGAGCACGGGGAGCACGTTGACCAGGGTCTCCACGTTGTTGACCGTGGTCGGCTTGCCGAACAGGCCCTTCTCCACGGGGAAGGGCGGCTTGGTGCGGGGCTCGCCGCGCTGTCCCTCGATGGAGCCGAAGATGGCGGTCTCCTCGCCGCAGATGTAGGCGCCCGCGCCGCGCCGGATCTCGATGTCGAAGGAGAAGCCGGACCCCAGGACGTCGGGTCCGAGCAGTCCGCGCTCCCGGGCCTGGGAGAGGGCGTTCTCCAGGTGGCGCAGCGCGCGCGGGTACTCGCCCCGGATGTAGAGGTAGCCGGTGCGGGCGCCGATCGCGTACCCGGCGACGGTCATGGCCTCGACCACGGAGAAGGGGTCGCCCTCCATGAGGACCCGGTCCTTGAAGGTGCCGGGCTCGCTCTCGTCGGCGTTGCACACCAGGTAGTGCGGGGTGTCCGGCTGCTGGGCGGTGGCGCTCCACTTGCGGCCGGTGGGGAAGGCGGCACCGCCCCGGCCGACCAGCCCGGAGTCGGTGACCTCGCGGATCACCCCGGCGGGGCCGAGGCGCAGGGCCTCGCGGAGCGCCGCGTACCCGCCCGCCGCGCGGTAGTCGTCGAGGCTGAGGGGGTCCACGCGGCCGATCCGGCTCAGCAGGACGTGGTCGGGGGAACCGGCGTCGGGGACCGCGGCCGCCGGGTCGGGTTCGGGGGCGCCGCCGAGGAGGGGGTCGGCGGCGTAGGTGGTGGTGCCGGGGCGGTGGCTGTCGGGGGAGTGCCCGTTGACGGCGTCGACGGCGCCGACCGGGGCCGGCGGGTCGGCGTTCGCTGAGCCGTTGGCGGTGCCGTCGGGACCGGTGGTGTCGTCCCCGGAGCCGGTCGCGGACTCCGGCTCCGTGGGCGGGGCCTCGGCGAGGGAGTCGAGGGCGTCGGGGGTCGCGGGGGCGGCGACGGCGTACCGCGCGGGGCTCCCCGCTTCGAGGGCGAGCGCCGCCGGGGCGCGCTCGCACATCCCCAGGCAGGGGCTCTCGTGCCAGGTGGTGCCGGGGGCCCCGGCGTCGTCGGAGTGGCCGCCGGGCGGGCCCAGGCGGGCGGCCAGGCGCTCGCGGAGCGCGCCCGAACCGGAGGCGGCGCAGGCGATGTCGGTGCACAGGTGCACGACTCGGCGGGGGCGCTCGTGCAGGGCGAACATCGCGTAGAAGGAGGCCACCGCGTAGGCCTCGGCCGGGGGGACGGTGAGCCTGCGGCAGATGTGGTTGAGCGCGCCCCGGCTGATCCAGCCCACGCGGTCGTTGACGGCGTGCAGGGCGGGCAGGAGCAGGTCGCGCTGGTCGCGTGCGGCGTGCCCGCCACGTGCGTAGCGCAGGTCGGAGTCCTGACGGGTCCCGCCCTCCCAGCCGGACGCGGGCGCCCCCAGGAGCGTGTCGACGGCGTCGCGTTCGGCGTCGGTGGCCACCTCGTCCAGAAGTCGCAGGTCCACGCCCGGATCACCTCAATCGTGTGTAGGACAGATCACAGGATTCTGTATACAGAAGACAGTAAGAGTGGTCCTCCGGAATGACAACCCTGGTTCCCGAGTGGGTTCGTGAGGGTGGGGGTCCTACGGGCACCCCGGACGGGCCGTCCCACCGGGGACGGCCCGCCTCGGCACGCGGGTCTCAGCCCGGCACCTGGTCGGGAACCTCCCGTCGCCGCTCCGGAGGACGCGGCCCCACCCGCTCGATCCGCACCGCGGCCGCCTTGTACTCGGCGGTCCCGGCGATCGGATCGGTGGCGTCGATGGTGAGCAGCTGCGTGTCCACCTGGTGCGGGAAGTGGAAGGTCATGAACACCAGCCCCGGCCGCATGGACGCGGTGACCGACGCCGGGACCAGCACCGAACCGCGCCGCGAGGTCACCCGGACCGTCTCGCCGTCCTCGATCCCCAGCTTGGCGGCGTCCTCCGGGGACAGGTCCAGCAGTTCGCCCCGGCGCAGCGGCGAGGAGAAGCCCGAGGTCTGCACGCCGGTGTTGTAGTCGTCCAGGCGGCGTCCGGTGGTGAGCCGGAACGGGAAGTCCTCGTCCAGCAGGTCCACCGGCGGCGAGTGGCCGACGATCCCGAACGGCGCGGGCTCGCCCCGCTCGCGCGGGTCCTTCG
This sequence comes from Nocardiopsis sp. iso_237, assembly GCF_056173345.1. NCBI lineage: Bacteria > Bacillati > Actinomycetota > Actinomycetes > Streptosporangiales > Nocardiopsidaceae > Nocardiopsis > Nocardiopsis sp. iso_237. The sequence continues at coordinate 823,779 of NZ_CM149669.1, forward strand.
ACCACAGCCGGGAGTGCAGGTAGCTGGGCTCCAGCGTGTCCTCCGAGTAGCAGGGCCACTGGATGCCGTCGTGCTCGGCCAGGCGCGCGTAGCTCATGCCCCGGTGCATGGGGGACAGCGAGCGCACCTCGTCCCAGATCTCCTCCGCCGAGGGGCGTTCCCAGTCGTGTCCGAGCCGGGTCGCCAGCGCGCACATGATCTCGATGTCGTCCCTGGCGCCCTCCGGCGGGTCCAGGGCCTTGCGGACCAGCTGCACCCGCCGCTCGCTGTTGGTGAAGGTGCCGTCCGACTCGCACCAGGCGGCGCTGGCGGGGAGGACGACGTCCGCGAGCTCGGCGGTGCGGGTGAGGAAGATGTCCTGGACCACCAGGTGGTCCAGGGCCCGCAGTCGGGCGGTGGTCTTGTGCGTCTCGGGCTCGGACTGGACGGGGTTCTCACCGATGACGTAGAGGGTCTTCAGCTCCCCCTCCTCCATCGCCTCGAACATCTGGGTGAGGTTCAGGCCCTTGCGGCCCTGGATGGAGCGGCCCCAGGCGCGCTCGAACGGGGCCCGGACCTCCGCGTCCAGGATGTCCTGGAACCCGGCGAGGCGGTCGGGGATGGCGCCCATGTCGCCGCCGCCCTGCACGTTGTTCTGGCCGCGCAGCGGGTTGAGCCCGGACCCGTGCCGCCCGACGTGCCCGGTGAGCAGGGACAGGTTGATCAGCGCGCGGACGTTGTCGGTGGCGTTGTGGTGTTCGGTGATGCCGAGGGTCCAGCACAGCTGGGCGCGTTCGGCGCGGGCGTAGGCGTGGGCGAGCTCCCGGATGGCCTCGGCGGGGACGCCGGTCTCGGCCTCGGCGGCGGCGAGCGTCCACGGTTCCACCAGCGCGCGGTACTCGTCGAGCCCGCTGGTGGCGCGTTCGACGAAGGACTCGTTGGCCAGTCCGGCGTGCAGGATCTCCCGGCCCACGGCGTGCGCGAGCGGGATGTCCGTGCCCACGTTGAGCCCGAACCAGCGGTCGGCCCACTCGGCGGTGGGGGTGCGGCGGGGGTCCACGACGAAGAGCCGGGCCCCGTTGCGCACGCCCTTGAGGACGTGCTGGAAGAAGATCGGGTGGGCGAAGCGGGGGTTGCCGCCCCAGACGACGATGAGGTCGGTGTCCTCGATCTCCGCGTAGGAGGAGGTGCCGCCGCCGGAGCCGAAGGCGGCGGACAGGCCCGCGACGCTGGGCGCGTGGCAGGTGCGGTTGCAGGAGTCGACGTTGTTGGTGCCGACGACGACGCGGGTGAACTTCTGCGCGACGAAGTTCATCTCGTTGGTGGCCCTGGCGCAGGAGAGCATGCCGAAGGAGTCGGGTCCGTGGCGTTCGACGCCCGCCCGGAAGCCGGCGGCCGCGCGGTCGAGGGCCTCCTCCCACGTGGCCGGTCGGAGTTCTCCGTGTTCGCGGACGAGGGGTCGGGTGAGTCGGTCGAGGGGGTTGGAGTGGTCTGCGGAACGGCGCATGTGGCCTCGCTCGGGGTTCGTGGCCTCAAAGGGAATACTGTATGCAATGTTGGAGGAACGGGCAATGGTGCGGGGCCGGGCGCTAGGCGAGGGCGGGTTCGGAGACCCGCCGGTTGAGCAGACCGGCCACGGCGTCGACCGCGCGCAGCGTGGGCGCCGGGGCGCCGGTGAGGTCGGCCAGCTCGACCACGGCGGACAGGATCACGTCCAGTTCCATCGGACGGCCGCGTTCGAGGTCGTGCAGGGTGGAGGTGCGGTGGTCCCCGGTCCGCTCCGCGCCCGCGAGCCTGCGCTCCACGGAGACGTCCGTGCGCACGCCCAGTCGGGCCGCCACGTCCAGGGTCTCGTTCATCATGGTGCGGGCCAGGTCGCGGGTGGAGCGGTGGCGGCAGATCTGGGCCATGGTCGAGCGGGTGAGCGCGCTCAGCGGATTGAAGACGATGTTGCCCATGAGCTTCACCCAGACGTCCACGCGGAGGTCGGGTTCGACCGGGCACCGGAGCCCGCCCGCCGTCATCGCCTCGGAGAGGTCGCGGCAGCGGCGGGAGTCGGAGCGGTCCGGCTCGCCAATGGAGAACCGGGTGCCCTCGATGTGCCGGACCACGCCCGGTTCCACGATCTCCGTGGCCGCGTAGACCACGCAGCCGACGGCGCGTTCGACCGGGATGGCGCGGCTGACCGCCCCGGCCGGGTCCACGCTCTCGATCCGGTGGCCCGCGAGCGGCCCCTCGACGCCGTGGAAGTACCACCAGGGGATGCCGTTCTGCGCGGCGACCACGGCGGTCGCCGGGCCGAGGAGGGGGCGCAGCAGCGGACCGCAGTCGGCGTAGTGCTGGGCCTTGAGGCCGAGCAGGACGGCGTCCACGGGGCCGACCTCGGTCGGGTCGTCCGTGGCGTGCGGGCGTGCGGTGAAGTCGCCACGGGGACTGAGGACCCGGACGCCGCGCTCGCGCAGGGCGCGCAGGTGGGCGCCCCGGGCGATGAGGTGGACGTCCGCTCCGCCGCGGTGCAGGGCGGCCCCCGCGTAGGCGCCGATGGCTCCGGCGCCCAGGATGGCGATGCGCATGAGGACTCCTTCCTATTCCATACTGTATACAGTATGCTCGATCGCATCCGTCCCCTCACCACGGCAGGGAGAGAAGGAATGCCCGACTCGGGTGCCTGGGAAACTTCTCCGCTTCTTCGTGACCGCCGCCCGTCCGGAACCCACGCGCCCACCCCCTGGCCCCGGGCCCGCGAGCTGGCCCGGGAGGTCGGTGAGGCGGGTGGGGCGCGGGCCGTGGACGTGCCCCTGGCCGACGCCCGGGGAGCGACCCTGGGCGCGGACCTCGTCTCCGCCATCGACGTCCCCGCCCTGGACAGCGCCGCCATGGACGGGTACGCCGTCTGCGGTGCGGGCCCCTGGCTCGTACTCGGTCGGTCGCTCGCCGGTCACCGGGGGCCGGTCGTCCGCCTGAAGCCGGGAGAGGCGGTGGAGACCGCCACGGGCGCCGTGGTGCCGGACGGCACCACCGCCGTCCTCCCCCACGAGGACGCCACGGCAGCGTCCGGACGGCCCGCCCCGCTTCTGGGCGGCGAGGTGGCGCCCGGGCGGCACCTCCGGCGCCGGGGCGAGACCACCCTGGCCGGGACGGTGGCCGCGCGCGCGGGCAGCCCGGTCACCCCCGCGCTCCTGGGGCTGGCCGCCAGTCTGGGCCGTGACACCCTCCGGGTGCTGCGCCCGCGCGTGCGCGTCCTGGTCACCGGGGACGAGGTGGTGTACACGGGGGTGCCGCGCCCGGGTGCCGTCCGCGACGCCATCGGCCCGGTCCTGCCCGGGCTGGTGGCCTGGGCGGGCGGGCACGGCGAACCCGGAGTCGCGGTGCCCGACCGCGCCGGGGCCCTGGAGGAGCGGCTGGACTCCGTGGTGGGGACGGACACCGTGGCGGTCTGCGGCTCCTCCTCGGCGGGCCCCGCCGACCACCTGCGCACGGCGCTGACCGCACTCGGCGCCAGGTTCGTGGTCGACGGTGTGGCCTGCCGACCCGGCCACCCGCAACTGCTCGCCGTCCTGCCCTCGGGGGCCGTGGTCGTGGGACTGCCGGGCAACCCCGGGGCCGCCCTCGCCGCCGCCCTCACCCTGCTGGTGCCCGTGCTCAGCGGACGGGCCGGTCGGCGGGACCCCGCGCACACGGGACGGCGGGTCCGGCTGGTCGGGGACGTGCGCCCGCACCCCCGCGACACCCGGCTGGTCCCGGTGCGGGTCAGCCGCGACCTCGCGGTGGAACTGCCCGCGAGCGGTTCCGCCGACCTGCGCGCCGTCGCCGTGGCCGACGCCCTCGCGGTGGTTCCGCCCGGCCGGGCCCCCGGCCGCGTCGAACTCGTCGGGGTGCCAGCGTGACCCACGCGCGCGACGGACTTCGTACACTGTCTACAACGACCCTGACCGTGCAGCCGGACACTGGAGACTCCTCATGCCCTCGGAGGGATTGAACGCCGTCGCGGGACGCATCCAGCGCCCGGTTCCGCTGCGCGAGGCCGTCTACGAGGCCATTCTCGACCTCATCACCACGCGTGCGCTCTCCCCGGGCCAGCACCTGGTGGAGACCGAGCTGGCACGCACCCTGGGGGTCTCGCGCCAGCCGGTCCGCGAGGCCATGCAGCGGCTCAGCAACGAGGGGTGGGTGGACCTGCGGCCCGGCTACGGGGCGTTCGTGCACACCCCCACCGAGAGCGAGGCGGACCAGCTCCTGGCCGTGCGCGCCATGCTGGAGGCCGAGTCCGCCCGGCTCGCCGCCGAGCACGCCTCCACGGAACAGATCGGCCGCCTGCGCGAGCTGGTCTCCACCGGCCGCGCCGCCGCCGAGCGCGCCGACACCGACGCCGTGGTCAAGGCCAACGCCGACTTCCACCGCGCCGTCACGGAGGCCTCCGGCAACCGGGTGCTCACCGAACTCGCCGCCCAGGTGGACCGCCGGGTCCGCTGGTACTACGCCCCGGTGGCCCGGATCCGGGGCTCCGCCTCCTGGGACGAGCACGAGCAGCTGGTCGAGGTCATCGAGCGCGGCGACACGGACCGGGCCCGCGCACTCATGAGCGAGCACACCGAGCGCACCCGCCGCACCTACCACGAGGAAGTCGACGGCACCCGGCCCTGACCCCGTGGTGACACGTCTGACCACCCACCCTGGAAGCACCACCCCGCACGGGTGGTTGTAGGTTGCGAGTACCTGAGACTCCGGACGAGGGGCGCCGTACCCGGTCAAGACAAGACGGCGCGGACCACAGCTCGCACGTCTGGGAGGTAACAGGTCATGGCCTGGATCGTTCTCGTGATCTCCGGTCTTCTCGAAACCGCGTGGGCCGCCGCGCTCCACTCCTCACAGGGCTTCACCCGTCTGTGGCCCTCGGTGATCTTCGGTGTCACCCTCGCCCTGAGCATGGCCGGTCTGGCCTTCGCCCTGCGCACCATTCCCCTCGGTACCGGTTACGCCGTCTGGGTGTCCATCGGTGTCGTCGGTACGGCGCTCATCGGCATGTTCGTCCTCGGTGAGGGCTTCAGCGTGCCCAAGGCCCTGTGCCTGCTCGCCATCGTCGCGGGCGTCGTCGGCCTGAAGGTCCTCCACTAGCCACCCGTCCGCCCGGGTTCGGTGCCCGGGCGGACGCCTCACGCGGTGTTACTGTGCCAGCATGACTGTCGGATCCGTCGCCCAGTGGGTCGTGAACGCCGTCGACCCGCTCGCCCTCGCCCGCTTCTGGGCCTTCGTGCTCGGTGGGGAGGTCGAGGCCCAGTCGGACGGCTGGGCCGTTCTCCACGGAGCCGCGGGACAGCCCCGGCTGGCGTTCCAGCCGACCGAGGAGGCCAAGGCCCGCCCCAACCGCGTCCACGCCGACGTGGTCGTCGACGACCTCTCCGCGTCCGTCCGTTCCGTCGTGGAGCAGGGCGCCACCACCGTGGGGCAGGTGGTCACCGACGAGGAGGGCTCGTTCCAGGTTCTGCGTGACCCCGAGGGCAACGAGTTCTGCCTGGTCAAGCCGTCCGCTGATGATGCGTAGTACCGGTTCAGCCTGATCCCTCGTAGCTCCATGAACGGCCGGTGCCCCGATACTCCTCCACGGGGATGGGCCGTAGACCTTCGGGCATGCGGATTCGATATACCACTCCGTGAAGGTGGTCCACCTCGTGGGCGACGAGACGGGCCATGGCGTCGGTGAACACGGTGATCACAGTGCCGCCGTCGGGCTGCGTGTGCTCGATCTCGACGCTTCGTGGGCGTGGCACCAGTCCGCGTACGTCGAAGAAGCTCAGACAGCCCTCGTACTGGGTGTCCGACTCCGTTGAGGTGTCGATGACACGCGGGTTGAGCAGGACCACGGGTGCGGCGTCCGGGTCGGGAGGCAGGACGATCGCGGCGGACCTCGTGATTCCGATCTGTGGCGCGGCCAGGCCCATGCCCTTCCCGAAGTGGTGATGGTCCCGCACCCGCTGAATCGCGCGGTGGAGATGGTCGACCACTTCTTCGGCTTCGGCCGACTCCTGGGGCAGATCGAACGGCGCTGCCGGGTTGTCCAACGCTGGGTGGCCCTCTTGGACGATTCCGGCCGCGACCATCCGATCGCTGGCCTTCCGCAGCGAGGGACGTGTGTGTACGGGCTCTTGACCCGTTCGCCACCGCCACTCCAAGCGGTACCTGGCGCCTATCGGGGGGCCGTCGGTATGCCAGGAGAAGCGCACACGCTCTGACTGCTCCGCCCTGTGTATGGGAGAGCGTAGAGGGACCGCCTCGGCGGTGGTGGAAGTTTCGGTGCCCCAGGCCGAAGGGGTGAGTTCGGCAGGAAAGTCCAGCTCCACACTGACCGCACGAGTCGGCAGCCGCACCGCTCGTTGGAACCACTGGCCCCACTGGTCCTCGCTGACGATGTACGAGTATTCGAGAGTCGCGCTCTGCCCCGGGTAGAGCGGGAACATCCCCGCCTCGTTCTCGAACCTGAGCCACACCTCCTTGAAGGAGTCCCGGTCGTGCTTGGCGGTCCAACGCATCGGTTCCCCGTCACAGGAGGCGGTAAGGCGAAGGCCCTCCCAAGTGAGGGGATGGTTCCGATACAGCTCGTTGGACCGTTTGGGCTGCCCGGGTACCGGTCCACGCTGATGCGGACCAGATACCGGCTCACCGGCTCGTCCCCGCCGTTCACCACACGCCGACGCATCCGCGCCGTGTAGATCCCGTCCTGGAAGCGGAGTTCGGCGTGGTCCGTGTCGACGAACAGTCCACCAGAGCCAGCGGAGCTTGCGGTGGGACCGGATTCGTCCCGCCATATCCGCCACAGCTCGCCCCCGGTCGAGAGCCTCCGTTCCGCGAGCCGTACGAAACCCTCGCTGGCCGGGTAGCGGCCCGCCTCGATGTGACTCAGGTAGGAGGGGTCAAATCCCATCACTTGGGCGAGGGCCCTCTTCGTCAGCCCGCGGTGTGTGCGCCAGTGTGTGAGCGCGGCCGGAAAGCCGCCGGGGGTGGACATGGAGTCGATTATGACGGACCGATGACGTGAGTACCTGAGTGAATCCGAACTGAATCGCGCTCACTCTGGTCTCACCTCGCCTTTCCGCGTTCCCATGTGGTTACCGATGGCGGAGGGTTACCTCTCCACCACCACAACGAGGAATGTGAGAGGAGGAGCAGTCATGGAAGACCCTTCCGAGATGGACGATCTCGTCGTGGACATGGGGGACACCGCTGAACTCACGCTCGGCGGTAGGAAGAGCGCCAACGAGAACAAGCGCGAGGTCTACAACTAGTGGCCCTCGCAAGGGGCGTTCGGAGGGGTTCCTTCGAACGCCCTGGTGGCCGAGAGGATGCCCGATGAGGTGGTTTGGGGGACATGAAGGTCCCGCCACTGTTCCCCGGTCCCGGCCGGACATCGTCTCGACCTGGCGCCTTCGGGGCACCGGCGAACCCTCCCGACTTGGCGACCTCGCAGGATTCCAGGGGCTCCTCACGCTCACAACCTTCGTAGCGCTCTCGAAGGTGCCGTTCATGTTCGTCTGGCCGCCGCGGGCACCGTCACGTCGGATTTCTCCGGCGGTTTCGACTCGACCGCGCTCGCACTGGTTGCCGCTCACCAACAGGGGAGTTTTCCTGTGGTCACCGGCCATCCCGCAGGTGTCACGACCGGTGGCGACCTGGACTATGCTCACGCCGCTGCCGAGAGTGGTGGAATCAGCAGGTACTTCCTTCCTTGCGGACCCAACGAGGTCCCGTACCAGAACTTCGCGGACATCCCCGCGAGTGACGAACCAGCTCCTTCGACCGTCACGTTCGCGTTCTTTCGCCACCAACTCGCATGGCTCAGCCGCTTTGGCAGTGCTCTCCACATGACCGGGGACGGGGGCGACAACCTCTTCACCACCCCTTTGGAGATCGTGAACGACCTGATGAGCCAAGGCGACATCCGCCGTGCCATGCAAGAAACCGCCCAATGGGCGCAGCTCCGCAACACGTCGTTCGTTCACGTATGGCGCTCGATCCGATCTCAGCAGGGGTTGGTCGAGCCACTGCCCGCCTGGTTCACGAACGAGGCCCATCACCGAAGTCGGAGTCCGGCCCCTGCCTCCCTGCCAGGGATCTCCACGGGTACGGCGGTTGGTGACCACATTCTTCACGCCATGAGCGAGATCGGGCGGAGCGCCCATTCCGATGTTCAGGTGGCCAGAGCCACGGGGGTTGAGCTGCACAACCCTTACACCGATTCCCACCTGATCGACACATACCTGAGAATCCCGGTCCGCGCTCTACCGAGCCCTGTCCGTTACAAGCCCGTCCTCGCTCAGGCTATGAGCGACCTGTTTCCTCCGAGCCTTCTCGCTCGGACGACCAAGGGTGATGCGACATCCGATCACTACTGCGGGCTGCGTGACGCCCTCCCGGACCTGTTCGGACTCATGGACGGGCGCCTTCACGAACTCGGCCTCATCGACCTTCCCGCCCTGCGCCGAGCACTCTCCCAGGCAGCAGCGGGAACAGGGGGGCGGTGGAGATCCCCGCCTACAGCAAACGGTCCGCGGCCCCGGCGACGGGGCAGCAAGAACGCGGCGCGCTGGTCGAGCGACTACTCAACGACGACTCCGTCCAAACGCGTGACCGGGTCGCTGGCCTGTTCATCCTGCTCTACGCCCAGCCCATCGCCTCCGTCGCCGCGCTGACCACTGAGCACATCACCACAGAGGCCGAAGGCACCGGCGTCATCTTCGGCACCACACCGCTGCTTCTCCACAAGCCGGTGGCCGACCTGCTCGACCAGCACACGTCCTCGCGCTCCAACCGCTACGTCACCAGCCGTTCCACAGCGACCCCGTGGCTGTTCCCCGGTGTTCATCGTGACCAGCACATGAGCCCTTCCCATCTCGGCACGAGGATGCGCGCATTGGGCATCTACGCGCGCCACTGCCGTGTGGGAGCCCTGCTCGACCTGTCCGCTGAACTACCTGCCAGCGTCCTACACCACCTGCTGGGCCTAGCTCCTCGGACGTCCTCTCGCTGGTCCGACCGCTCGGGCAGCGTCTACGCGGCTTACGCCGGGCAGGTACAGAAGAGAGCCAACGGCGGTCACACCAGATGACGGAGCCGATGGGGGTGGTTCTCCCGAACGGCCCGGTAACAGGACAAGTAACCCGTGAGTAGCTTCGCCGGTGGTCAGGACCCGCCGGTGAACGCTGAGAGCCCCGCAACGGTGCATTGCGGGGCGCTCGACGGCCAGGAGGACGGATCAGGCCGTGGTCCTGTTGGGGCCTGTTGTCACGTGGAGGGGGTGTGGAGGTTCTCGACTTCGGCGCGGAGCGCCTTGACCTCGTCATTCAGTTCTTCGATGAGCTTGTGCAGGGCCTGGACGGAGACCAGGGCGACGCCGCTGGCGTCCACGATGGGGATCGTGGTGTCGTCCTGGCCCAGGCCGAAGGCGGCGTGGAAGTCCTGGGCCATGGGGCCCAGGTGCCGCACGTGGGCGGGCTCGGTGTCATAGCGCCAGGTGGAGATGGGCAGGGCGCTGACCTTGTCCAGGATCGTGAAGCCGTTGACCGGCTCGGCCTGGTGACGGGGTGCGGGGGGAGCCGCCCCGGGGGCGGGGCGGCTCCTGCGGCGGCCGAACACGGGTCAGCGGCTCCAGTTGACCGGGACGACATCGCTCTTGATGTTGCGGTCGCTCGGGAGAGCGTCGATCACCCTGCCCACGGGCGGTTCGACACCCTCCACGACGGTAGCTTCGGGTTCCTGCTGCGAGGCCTGGGCCGGGCCGGCCAGGGCCAAGCCCAGGGCGGCTGCGGCGACGCCGAGGCCCACCGCAGCGAGGTGTTTGGGGTTGAGCATGTTCGCTCCTCACGGTTGATCACTAAGAGGCACCATGACACTACTGTTAGTGGTTGCGCGAGGTGGTGAACTTGGTCCGATTGCCCGGTCCACTGACATCTTCGGGTTCATCCAGGCCGCTGTCAGCGTTGCACTCGAAGGGCCAGGTCGCGGCGACCTTGGGCGGCAGCGTGCCCACCGGGCGCGCCCCCCGATTGGGGTGCTCGAATGTGGCCGGGGTCGAACGCCAAGTGTTGGTTTCCCCGCGAGAACTACCGGTCCTCGTAGGCGGCGTTGCCATAAACGGGGGCATTCCGCAGGTTCCGATATCTCACTCCACCAATTCCCCGCGCTCGGTGGTTGCCTGCGATCTCGGTTACGCGGTCGTGGTCATTGACTACGCCACGGGGAAGGTACGCACGTTGATCGGGCCGTACGCGCACTGGTGGCGCGAACTGGCTGACACAGGCGACCTCTCAGCCGTGGCAGCGTTGTCCAACGAGGTGGGAGGGCTCCTCGCGGAAGAGCTCTGCGCGGCTGGGACACTGCGTACAACGACCCGTCCTCAACCGTGGCCAAGGCCTGTATCAACTCCACCTTGGCGCCCGAACTGGGGGACCAGCGAGATTCCTGTCGCCCTGGACCCGCCCCGACGGGCTCCAGTGACCTGGCTCGCTGCGGCTGGAGGTGCGCTTACCTTCACGCTTGCTTGCCAGAACGCAGGACCACGGCATCGCCGCATGGCACGTATGGTCCAGCTCGCGAGTGCCCTCACAGCCAAACCCCGCCCCCCTGCGTCTGTGGAGACGGTTCTTCAGGCGGTCCATGCCATCCGGCGGGTGAGTCTGTTCAGCCCTGTTCGGGCTGCCTGTCTGGAAGAGTCGATCGCGGTCGTCGCGCTCCTGACGTTCGCGGGGAAGGGTGTTCGGTGGTGTCACGGGCTCAGCACTGACCCGATCACCGTCCACGCATGGGTGGAGACTCTGGACGGAGCGGCTCCCTCGGAACTGGCGGCGGAAAGCTACGCACGGCTCTACGTGACCCCGGAAGGACATAAGGACACCGAATGAACGACACTCCGGTGATCTGGCTGCGAGACACCAGGGCAGGGATCGGCCCGCTACGTGAGGATCTCAAGGAGTTGTACTGGAGGTGGGAGAACACGATCCCGACGATCGTGGGCTACAACCGCCAGACTCCCCAACCGTTCGAGGTGGGCAGGCTCTTCTATGACAGCTACCAGAACTCCAGTGACCGGCAGCTGAAGTTCACTGTCTACGATCTCACCGGCGAAGGCCCTGTTCCCGTCGGAGCTGCTCAGGTCTATGTCGACCCCATGAGGCGGAACGGCGAGTACGTCGTCGCTTTGGGGGAAGCTCGCGGTAAGGGCGTCGGGACCCAGGCCACCCGGCTCGTTCTGGACTACGCCTTCCACGTCACCAACCTGGCGTGTGTGTACCTGACCGTCATCGAACCCAACTCCGGAGCGATCCGCGCCTACGAGAAGGCCGGGTTCAAACGACAGGGTGTCCGTCGCAACTCGAACCAGTGGCTTGGCCAGACTGTCAATGAAGTGCTCATGGACGCCATCCCCGAAGAGTTCGAGGGGCCTTCGTTGGTCAAGCAGATGCTTTGACGCGGGACCCGGACGCGTGGCGGTCGGTCATTGAGCTGCTGGTCAAGTGGAGGAACTGAGCCAGGCGGGCTCGGGATCTGAGGATCCGGAGCCCGCTTCCGCGTGCGTCCGGGTTCGGAGACCGTTGCTGCGGAGGGGTACGGGGGGAGAGAGCGCCACTGACCATGGCATCAGAGCGGCCGGACCCCGAGGGCTTCTGACCGGACCCTTCCCCTACCCCTGTGCGAGGCGGTAGCGGCTGCCGTCGTCCTCGCGCTCCAGGAAGCCCTCCTCGACCAGGTACCGGCGCAGGGTGGAGGGGTCGTCGAAGCAGGTCAGGATCGCCGTGTTCACCTGCTTCTCCGTGTACTCCAGCTCCGGGGCGAACAGGCGCCCGGTGATACGGCGGAGGGCCGCCAGACGCAGCTCGCGCCTGGCGGGCATCGAGGTGAGCCGCCCCTCGTGGAAGAGCGCGTCCACGGGATCGGTGGACCTGGTCCCCTCCTGGTGCGCGCGCATGGCCTCCGCGAAGATCTCGGGCACGGCGACGATCCGCGTGCCCTCCTCGCGTACCAGCCCGTCCCGGAGGAGCCGGGCCAGGTGCCTGGCGGTGCCCCGGACCTCACCCCGGTCCAGGCCCTCGGGCCCCGAGGTGACGGCCCTGGCGAACAGGGACAGGCGTTCGGGGGCGGAGAGCGACGACACGAGCTGGGCGGGATGCGGCACGGCGGTTCCTCGGGGACGGAGGTGGAACGGACCCCGCCACCGTAGGAGCCGCACCGCGGTCCCGGCCAGTGAATATTCCCCGGGGTCCGTCGGTCAGGCCCGCTCCAGGATCTCCTCCACCACGCGGCCCACGCCGTCCTCGAAGCTGGACGGGGCCACCCTGAGGCCGAGAGCGGGGTCGAGCAGGTCGCGGTGCCCGCTGCTCATCGCGTACCCGGTCCCCGCCCAGGTCAGCGAGGAACGGTCGTTGGGCATGTCCCCGAAGGCCACGACCTCCTCGCGGTCCACCCCCCAGCGCTCGCACAGCATCGCCAGGGTGCTCCCCTTGTTGACCCCGACCGCGCTGATCTCCACCAGGCCCGCCCCGCCCGAGTAGGTCGGCTCCGCGAGCGTGCCCACGGCGGCCACGGACGCCTCGTACATCTGCTGCACCGGGTACTGCTTGGACCGGGCGATGAGCTTGGTGACCGGGGTCGCGGCGGCCAGCAGGGCGTCGGTGCCCTCCAGCACGCCCTTGACCCACTCGCTCCGGATCCACGGCTCCAGGTGGTAGTCGGTGTCGTGGTAGAAGTCCGTGCCGGTCTCCACCCCGAACCCGAGACCGGGCAGGGAGTGCCGCAGCTTCTCCACGATCGTTCCCGAGGTGTCGCGGTCGATCGCCCGCACGAGCGGCTCGGCCTCCCCGGGCAGCTGCGTGTGGGCGCCGTTGCCGCAGACCACGGCGGCGCAGTCGAACATGGCGGCGAAGGTTTCGGTGGTGCGCGGCGGACGGGCGGTCACGATGACCACCCTGATCCCGGCCTCCACGGCGGCGGTGAGGGCGCGGTGGTTGCGGGGGGAGACCTGACCGTTCTGGTCGAGGAGGGTTCCGTCAAGGTCGGTGGCGATCACGCGAGGAAGGGCCATGGGCACATTATGGCGTCGGGCAGTGACGGATTCGAAGGGGTTTCGGCGCATCTCACACCCGGGCGGCAGATCGCCGGGGGACCGGTCGCGGCGCCGCCAATTTCTGGCTTGCGGGCGTCCAATGTTGCGAAAACCCGGTTACCCGGCTGAGGGGGACGGGCATCCCCAACCCCGGGTTCCGGGGCGGAGCGCGCGCTCGGAGACCCGGCCCTTGACGCCGTTCCCGTGGAGAAGACATGTCCGAGAACAGGGTGGTCCTGGAGAGGGAAGCCCAGGAGTTCGCCGACGCCAACGCCAACGAGCCCTTCATCTACCAGCTCCCTCCCGAGGAGGGCCGGGACGTCCTGGAGGGCGTGCAGAGCGGCGAGGGGGTGCCCAAACCGGAGATCACCGACGAGTGGATCACCGTCGAGGGCGGCCCCACCGGCCAGGTGCCGATCCGGATCGTCCGCCCGGCGGGCGCCACCGGTGTCCTGCCGGTGATCTTCTACATCCACGGCGCGGGCTGGGTCTTCGGCAGCGCCGACACCCACGACCGCCTGGTCCGCGAACTGGCCACCCGCACCGGCGCCGCGGTGGTCTTCCCCGAGTACGACCGCTCACCGGAGGCCCGGTACCCGACCGCGATCGAGCAGAACTACGCGGCCGCCCAGTGGGTCGTGCGCCACGGCGCCGAGAGGAACCTCGACGGCGGGCGGATGGCGGTCTCCGGAGACTCGGTCGGCGGAAACATGGCCGCCGTGCTGGCGCTCATGGCCAAGGACCGCGGAGACGTCCCGCTCCGGGGGCAGGCGCTGCTGTACCCGGTGACCGACGCCGACTTCGACACCGCGTCCTACCACCAGTTCGCCTTCGGGTACTTCCTGAACCGGGACGGCATGATCTGGTTCTGGGACCAGTACGCCCCCGACCCCGCACAGCGCCGGGAGGTCTACGCCTCCCCGCTCCGGGCCTCGCTGGAGGAGCTGCGCGGCCTGCCGCCCGCGATCGTGCTCAACGGCGAGGCCGACGTGCTGCGCGACGAGGGAGAGGCCTACGCCCGCAGGCTCCGCGAGGCCGGGGTACCGGTGACCGCGGTCCGCTTCCAGGGCATGATCCACGACTTCATGATGGTGGACAGCATGCGCGACACCCACGCGAACCGGGCGGCCCTGGTGCTGGCCGGCGACTTCCTCAGCGACGTCCTCGGCACCCGTTCGTCGGTGCCCCGCCAGCAGGCCGCGCGGTCCACCGGCGCCGGGGTCCGCTAGACCGTCCGCCGTGCGCGCCGGGTCCGGTGCGAACGTCTCACGACAGGGGGGCGAGCATGAACATGTTCACGCGCGGGTTCCAGGGTCGGCGTGACGCCGCATCCGACCGCGTTCCGCCAGGGCAGTACCAGACCGACGACTTCCCGGTGTTGAGCGTGGGCCCCACGCCGCGCGTCGACACCGACGACTGGGCCTTCACCGTCACCGCCGAGACCGGGGCCGCGCACAGCTGGACCTGGGACGAGTTCATGGGTCTGGCCCAGGAACGGCCGCGCGTGGACATCCACTGCGTCACCCGCTGGTCCAAGCTCGACACCGACTGGGTCGGCGTCTCCCTGGACACGCTGCTGGCGGACGTGGAGAGCGCCGCCGACTTCGCGCTGGCCCACTCCTACGGCGGCTACACCACGAACCTGCCGCTGGAGGACCTCACGGACGGGCGGGCGTGGGTCGTGCACACCTTCGACGGGGAACCGCTGCCCGCCGAGCACGGCGGGCCCGCCCGCCTGCTCGTTCCGCACCTGTACTTCTGGAAGTCCGCCAAGTGGGTGAAGGGCCTGACCCTGACCCACGAGGACGAACCCGGGTTCTGGGAGCAGGGCGGCTACCACGACTACGGCGACCCGTGGCGTGAACAGCGCTACCGGGGTGACTGACCGGTGCCCTCGTGGACGCCCGCGGTCCTGGAGTCCGACCGGTGGGAGACCCCCACCGCCCGGACGCTGGTGCTCTCGGTGCCCGGCTGGACCGGGCACCGGCCCGGACAGCACGTGGACGTACAGCTGCGGGCGGAGGACGGGTACACGGCCGAGCGCTCCTACTCCGTCGCGTCGGCCTCCGGGCCGGACCGCCTGGAGCTCACCGTCCAGCTGGCACCCGACGGGGAGGTCTCCCCGTACCTGGTCCGGGACTTCCGGCCCGGGGACCGCGTGTGGGTGCGCGGGCCCCTGGGGGGCTGGTTCGTCTGGCGGACGGACGCCACCGACCCCGTCGTGCTCATCGGCGGCGGCTCCGGCGTGGTCCCGCTCGCGTCGATGGTGCGCGAACGCCGACGCACCGGGAGCCGGGCCCTGTTCCGCGTCCTGTACTCGCTGCGGACTCCCGAGGACCGCTACTACGCCAAGGAGCTCGGTGCCGCCGCGGACCCGGGCGTGGACGTCTTCCTCGCCTACACGCGGGAGGCCCCGCCGGGGGCGGCGCGCGGACCCCGGCGGTTGGGCGTGGCCGACCTGAACACCCACGGGTTCCCGGCCGAGTTCGCGCCCCAGTGCTACGTGTGCGGGCCGACCGGGTTCGTCGAGACCGTCGCGGACGGCCTCGTCGCGCTGGGCCACGACCCGCGCAGGATCAGAACCGAACGCTACGGCAGCGGAGGCGGACGATGACCGGACCGACCATCCTGGACGGAAACGTGCTCGCCGGGCCGCTGTCGGAGGTCTTCAGCGTGGACCTGACCACCGCCGTGCGCCGGTGCGCCCTCTGCGGCGACGAGGGCGTGTGCGCCCAGCTGCTGGTGTACGCGGACGGCCCCGGACTGGTCGCCCGCTGCCCGAACTGCGCCGTGCTGGTGCTCCGCCTGGTGCGCACCCCGGAGGGCGTGGTCCTGGACCTGGGCGGGACCGGCTGCGTCACCATCCCGATCCCGGAGGCGCGCTGAGGCCGGGGCGGCCGTCCGCCTGCGGGGAACCGGCCGGTGTCAGGCCTCCGGAGGGTTCCCGGGAGCGCGCGGGGGCAGGACGGCCGGGACGCGCTCGACCACCCCGCCGCGGAACACGTCGTACAGGTCCAGGGTCTCCAGGTGCACGTACCCGATGTGGCAGTCGCAGCTGGTGAGCGGGCACGGACCCGGGCCGAGCGCGGCGGCGAAGGAGCCGTCGTAGAGGTTGCCGAGCGGGGTGTCCACGAAGTGGCAGCGGCGCACCTCGCCGTCGCCGTCGACCGACAGCACGCTGTCACCCGTGCGACAGGGCATCCCCAGGCTCGGGTGCGGATCGCGGCTGTAGTGGAAGTGGGGGTCGATCGCCTGCCAGACCTCGGCCTCGGCGTCCGTGTAGGTGAGCCCCTCGGCGGCGTTCACCCAGAGGTACACCTCCTCGGGGAGGTCGGCGCGCATGCGCCGCGCGGCCGCCAGGTGTTCGGGCTGCCCCACCACTCCCACACTGAACCGGATCCCGAGCGCGATGAGTTCACGCGCCTTGCCCAGGAAGCGGTCGTGCCCGACCTCGCCCGGGTGGTAGGTGGTCCACAGGGCGACGGAGTCGCGGTCGCAGTCGGCCAGCCAGGCCGTGCGGCCGCTGAGGTTGGTCTGGATCGCCACCCGCTCCACGTGCGGCAGGTGGCTCAGCCGGGTGAGGGCGCGGCGGTACCAGGAGCGGGTCAGCCCCTCGCCCCACGGTGTGAACAGCACCGAGAGGCGCGTGCCGGTGCTCCCGGCCACCCAGTCGGTGAACCGTTCCAGGGCGGCCCGGTCCGCCCGCAGGGTCTCGGGGCCGTCCCGGCGCTTCGCGAAGGGGCAGTACGGGCAGTCGTAGTCGCAGCTGGCCAGGGGCCCCCGGTACAGGAGGGTGAGGTGCGCGGGCAGGGCGGTGTCCGGACGCCGCCGCAGCGGGTCGGGCAGGTCCACGGTGGAGCTCATGACGCCTCGTACTCGGCGGTCAGGCGGTTGACGCGCGCGGAGAAGAAGTCGGGGCCGACGGAGTCGGAGTGCGCCAGCCCCTCCTCGGTGAGCCGGACCGTGGCGGCGTCCGGGGCTCCGTCCTCCAACCAGCCGCGCTCCGCCAGGGCCGCGAACTCCGCCGGGAAGTCCGCCGCCGGGTGCGCGCCGAACCTGGCCGTGTAGTCGGCGACCGCCAGCCCCTCCACGCGCAGCAGCGACTGGAGCACGTGGCGGCGTCTGCTCTCGTCCCCGTCCAGCACGAACCCGACCTCCGCGCGCGCGAAGTCGGCGGCGTCGCGCCCCACGTAGTCCGCGATGATCGACCGCACCCGGCCCACCCCCACCGCGTAGTCGAACGAGTAGTGGGTGGTGGCCGTGTAGGAGCGGGCGCCGCAGCCCAGCCCCACCATGCCGTCGGTCTGGCAGCGGTGGTCCGAGGCGGAGGCCAGGGGCTCGGGGGCGTCCGCCCTCCGGAACATCCGCATCGACACCTGCTCGTAGCCGCGTTCGCGCAGGTGGTCGCGGCCCTGCCGGTACAGCGCCAGCCGGTGGTCGTCCCAGGCTCGGGCGCGGCGGCCCAACCCGGTGAGCGGCCGGACGTACAGCGGGTAGAGGTAGACCTCCTCCGGCTCCCAGGAGAGCGCCGTGTCCAGCGAGTACGCCCAGGTCTTCGCCGTCTGGCGGTCGATGCCGTAGATGAGGTCCAGGTTGAGGTCGGCCCGGGCGTGCTCGCGGATGTCGGCCAGCGCCCGGTCCACCTCCGCGCGCTTCTGCGGGCGGCCGGCGGCGTGCGCCTCGGAGTCGAGGAAGCTCTGCACGCCCATGCTGATCCGGGTCATCCCGCGCGCGTCCAGGACCTGGAGGCGGTCCGGGGTGGCGGTCGCGGGGGAGGTCTCCACGGACACCGGGACCGCGCGCGGGTCCAGCGGGAAGTGGCGTTCGACCGTGTCGTAGACGCGGGTCAGTTCGTCGGCGGTGAGGTAGGTGGGTGTGCCCCCGCCCAGGGCGGCGCGGGCGAACGCGGCGTTCTCCGGCAGACAGGCGGCGACCGTCTCGGCCTGGCGCTCGAAGGCGTCCAGGTAGGCGGTGACCTGCTCGGCCGGGGGCGTGGAGCGGGTGAAGAGGTTGCAGAACCCGCAGCGCATCTCGCAGAAGGGGATGTGCGCGTACAGCGAGAGGGCGCTGGCGTCCTCGCGCGCCCACAGGTCGTCCAGGCGGGGGCGCTCGGTGAAGGGGCGGTAGGCGCTCTTGTGCGGGTAGGCGTACACGTACGAGCGGTAGGGGGAGTCCGCGCGGACGGGCTCGGCCATCGGGGTGATGCTCACGCGGCGACCTCCTCGGTGCCGTGGGGCAGCACGGCGTGGGTGTAGGGGACGGTCCAGACGGTCTCGTGGCCGATGCGGTGGCCGGTGTAGCCGTCCTCGCCGTAGGCGGTGCCGTGGTCCGAGCACACGATGGCGAAGCAGGGGCGCCGGGCGGACATCGCGGCCAGCAGCGGCGGCAGGTGCCGGTCGACGTACTCCAGGGCGGCCGCGTGGCTGGCCCGGGTGTCCCCGTCCTCCCGGGTGGCCCCGGGCAGGTGGAACCAGTTGGGCTGGTGCAGCGCGGCGACGTTGAGCAGCAGGAACAGCGGCTGCTCCGCTGGCAGGGCGGCGCTCACCTCGACCGCGCGGGCCACCTGGTTCTCGAAGGAGTGCGGGTCGGCCACGCCGAACGACTCCTCCCAGTGGCTCTCCTCGAACAGGTCCGGCAGCACCGACCCCAGCTCCGACCTGCGGTTGAAGAAGCCCGTGCCGCCCACACAGGCCGTGTGGTACCCCTCCCGGGCCAGACCGGAGGCGAGGTCGGGGGTGTCGAAGGTCCAGGTCCCCGGGGCGGTGGAGACGCTGCCGGGGAACGCGGCGGCGAACAGGCGCGGGTGCGGACCCGGCGCGGCCGGGGTCGGCAGGAACCCGGCGAGCATGGCCAGGTGGGAGGCGTAGGTGAAGCTCGCGGGGGAGTGCCGCTCCTCCCAGCCGCCCGGCGGCAGGAGCCGGGCCAGGTTCGGGGTGCGTCCGGCCTCGGCCAGCTCGACCGCCACGTCGTGGCGCAGGGTGTCCAGGGTGAGCAGCAGGATGTCGTGCGTGCCCACCACGGTGTTCATGTCCGGCGTGGGGAGGCCGGAGGCGGCGTCGGTGTTCAAGGGCGTTCCCCGGTGGGTGCGTGTTCGGGTGTCGGGTGCGGTGCCGGGATCGGGAACCGGCCGGTGGCGAGGGCGTGCAGTTGTTCGGCCTGGGTGCCGCGCCCCTCGTGGAGGACCCCGGGCAGGAGGTCGCCGAAGGCGTTGACCTCGCAGACCGTGAAGCCGCGCCAGCCGGGTGAGACCAGCAGGTCCACCCCGGTGTGCAGCGTGCCCGGGAAGACCCCCGCCGCCGCCTCCGCCGTGGCCGTGGCCGCCCGCCAGGCGCGCGGGCCCATGCTCGCGCGCAGCGCCACCAGGTCGCCCCGGGCGTTGCCCAGGTGCAGGTTGGTCATCGGTGAGTGCGAGGAGCGCACCACCGTGTGCGTGGCCCGCCCGGCGACCACCAGGACGCGCAGGTCGATCACGCGCCCCTGGAACCCCGCCTTGGGGACCCAGCGCTCCACGTGCAGGCCGTCGGGGGCGAGCGCGTCCACGATCGCCGCCACGTCGGCCTCGTCGGTGTAGGAGCGGGGCCGCAGCGCGTTGTACAGCTCGACGGACCCGCCCGCGCGCACCAGGTGGGCCGAGGTGACCGCCCGGACCCGCCCGCGCGGGGCGGTGGCCAGCGCGACCACCCCGGCGGCCGACGAGCCGTGCGCGGGTTTGACGAACACCCTCCGCCAGCCGGACCCGGCCATCGTCGATCGAAGGGAGTCGTACCCGGTCACCGGTCCGGGCAGGGCCGGGGCGACCGGGACACCGGCCGCGTCCAGCCGCGCGTGACAACGGCGCTTGTCGCACAGGTCGGCCAGGTCGTCCGCGTCCTGGAGGAGGTGCGCCCCGGGGGTGGCCGCCACGGCCTCGGACAGCCGCCCCAGGGCGCGGACGAATCCGCGGTGCTGGTCGGCGCCGCCCTCGACCCGGTGGAGGTCGGGGTCGTGCCGCCAGCCGCGCAGCAGGCGGGCGGTGGCGGCGTCCTCACCCGCCGAGTCCACGCGCACCAGCGCGCCCTCCGGCAGGGTGACCGGACCGGCCGCCGGGTCCGCGAGGTCGCGCCAGTCCAGCGGGACGGGGTCGGGGAGCCCGGCCGCCCGCGCCGCCTCGGTGAACAGCGCCAGGCGGCGGTTGCCCGGAACGCACACCACCACCAGCGGACGGTCGAGGGGCGACCGGTCCCGGCTCACTCGGAGACCGCCGTGTAGTAGGAGAGGCCGCCCTCCGCGTAGGGGTTCTCCTCGGGCTCCAGACGCTCGGAGAGGTCGTGCTCGACCCCCGAGGCGGTGAGGGCGGCGCGCAGCCGCCCCTCCGTCTCCTCGGACAGGTAGTGGTGGTGCAGGTCGAGGCGGCGCAGACCGTGGAAGACGGGGGTGTCCAGCAGGATCCGGGCGCCCCGGTCCGTCAGGACCCCGAGCGACAGGTCCAGCTCCGTGAGCGTCGCGGTGACCGGGGCCCCGGCCAGCGCCGCCACCCAGTCGTCGGCGTTGTCGGCGTTGCGCAGGCCCAGGGAGCGCAGCCTCGGGAACGCGGTGCCGGACAGGACCGGGGCGAGGTCCTCGACGGTGGTGTGCTCACCGGCGTACTCCTCGTCGCCCAGCCACAGCTCCAGGTGCTCCAGCTCGGGCAGGGGCGCCGCGCACACGGTCCGGACCAGCTCGGGGCGGAGCCCGCCGGACTGCACGGTCAGGCTCCTCAGCCCGTGGGGCTCGGTGATCGTGAGGTCGAGGTCGGCGCTGCCGCCGCGCACGGTGAAGGCCGTCAGGTGGGGGAGCGCGGCGAGCAGCGGCCCCAGGTCGCCGTGCTCGATCCAGGAGATCTCGTTCTCCTCCTGGATGACGTCCCCGAAGAACAGGGAACGGAGGTTGGTGTACGCGAACACGCGGCCGACCAGTTCGTCGAGGAGGGTTCCGCCGCCCTCGACCTGCTCCTCGACGTGTCCGACCACCAGGGCCCGGACCTCGTCCCTCGGGACGAGCTGCTCGAACTCGTCCAGGTACTCGGTGAGGGTCTGCGCGGCCCGCCGGTGGTATCCGGCCTCCTCCGCGCGCAGCCGCCACGCCACGGAGCCGGGAGCGGCGATCGCGCGGAAGAGCGGTTCGTACGAGGGCGGCAGGTCGGGGTGGCGTTCCCTCCGGTTGCTCGCCCAGGACATGGCGATGTGGAACTCCCGGCGGATGGTCTCCCACCCGGTGAACTCCACCACGGGCAGTCCGGCGTACTCGGTCAGATGGCTGCTGTTGGGCATGGGGATCCTGTCGGGAGTGGGACGGGGACGGGGACGGACACGGCGGGGCTCACTCCCCGACGGCCGGGTAGTAGTGGACGTTCTCGTCGGTCGGGGACCCGCGTCCGTCGGAGAGGTCGACGCGGACCCCGGCCTCCGTGAACGCGGTCCGCACACGCTCGGCCCCGTCCTCGCTCAGGAAGTGGTGGTGCAGGTCCAGGCTCTCCAGGTGGGCGAAGGCCGGTACGGAGGCCAGCAGGTCCTCCA
The DNA here is from genome assembly GCF_056173345.1 of Nocardiopsis sp. iso_237. NCBI lineage: Bacteria > Bacillati > Actinomycetota > Actinomycetes > Streptosporangiales > Nocardiopsidaceae > Nocardiopsis > Nocardiopsis sp. iso_237. The sequence goes on from NZ_CM149669.1 coordinate 845,382, forward strand.
CGTCGTCGTCGCGCAGGGTGCCCAGGGACAGGTCCGCCGAGCGCAGGCGGGCGGTGAGCGGGGCCCCGGCCAGGGCCCGCAGCCAGTCGCCGGTGCGCGGTGCGTTGCGCACACCCAGGTGGCGCAGGGCGGGCAGGGCCTCCCCGCGCAGCAGGGGCGCCAGGTCCTCGACGACGGTGTCGCCGCCGTAGTCGGCCATGCCCAGCCACAGTTCCAGCCGCTCCAGCGCGGGCAGGTCGGCCGCGACGACCTCGCGCGCCACCCGGCCGGGCAGGCCGCCGCTCTGGACGGTGAGCGAGCGCAGGGACCGGTGGCCGCCGACCGCCAGGGAGAGCGTCTCTCCTCCGCTGTAGGTGTCACCTACGCCCCGGACGGTCAGTTCCTCCAGCAGGGGGTAGGCCTCCAGCAGGGGAGCGAGGTCGCACTGGTGGATCCAGGAGATCTCGTTCTCCTCGAAGGTGACGTCGCCGAGGAACAGCGAGCGCAGCGCGGGGAGGGCGTCCACGTGGCGGATGAGGGCGTCCCGGAGTTCGAGGGAGGAGACGTCGCAGCCGTCCTCGAACCCCCAGTCACCGATGACCAGTGCCGTCACCGGGGAGGTGTCCACCTCCGCGAAGAACCGGTCCAGGTAGGGCACGAACTCCTCGGCGTAGCCAGCGAGGCGCAGCCGCCACGCCACCGATCCGGGGTCCTTCCTGGCCTCCTCCATGCGCGCGTGCTGCGTGGAGCGGGGGCCTGTCGCGCTTCCGGACGCGGGTCGTGTGCCGGCCAGGTGGAGGTAGTGCTCGTCCGCCTGCGCGTCGAGGAAGTCGACCACGGGGAGTCCGGCGTGGTCGGTGAGGTGTTCTTGGATCATGGCGGGGAGCCTTCCGTCGTGGCCGGGGGGTGTGCCACACGTTCTAACAGCGGAGGGTGACAGAACGGCGTGGGGCACCCGTCCCGTGTCGGCGCGGCGGGTTTCCGCGCGAAGGCCGCGAACGTCCCGGGGCGGGTGGATTCCTCTTTCTTAGCAGCTGACGGGGGCGATTCGGACGTGTCCACGGGTGTGGACGCGGGATCGCCGCCGACCCGGTGAACCCGCCGGTGGGACCACGGCGGTGCGGCAGGACAACGACGGACCGCGATGTGAAAGTGGTCGCATGGCTACGCACAGTGAACTCCGTGACTTCTGGGAACACCGGCTCGAAGGTGACTGGACCGAGAGCGGCGTCGGCTACCGCGCCCTCGGACGGCCCTTCAACACCTGGATGTACCGGGTGCGCGAGGAGGTCTTCCTCCGCGAGGTCGGCCAGCTGGGGCTGGAGGGCGCCAGCGTGCTCGACGCGGGCAGCGGCACCGGGTTCTACGTGAGCCAGTGGGAGCGCCTGGGCGTCGGTGACGTCACCGGCTGCGACATGACCGACGCCGCCGTCGAACGCCTGCGCGGCCGCTTCCCGGACCACCGCTTCCTCCGCCAGGACGTGTCCGAGCTCGACGCCTTCGAGGACGCCAGCTTCGACGCCGCCTCCTGCATGGACGTGCTCTTCCACATCACCGACGACGACCGGTACGCCGCCGCCTTCCGCTCCCTGGGCCGGGTCGTGCGTCCCGGCGGCACTCTGGTGATCTCTGAGAACTGCCTCCAGCGCCCCGAACAGCGCGGAGAGCACCAGGTCAACCGGACCCTGGAGACGATCGCGTCGCTGGCCGACAAGGCCGGGTTCGACATCGTGCGCCGGGTGCCCATGCTGATGCTGATGAACGCCCAGGTCGACGCCTCCCTGCCGTGGCGCAAGGTCTGGGGCGGGGTCCTGCGCGCCGCCACCGTCACCGCGCCGACCGGGTGGCTCGCCGGGGCGCTCCTGTACCGGGTGGACCGCAGGCTCGTGCGCGGCCGCCGGGAGAGCCCCACGACCGAACTCCTCGTGCTCCGCCGCCGCGAGGACACCTGACCCCGGGCACGGCGGGCCCCGGGTTGTTCGCGGTCTTATGTCCAGGTTCGGGACGGACGGGCAGCGGCGCCTGGTTCGCCCCGGAACGCGGTTCGTGCCCGGGGCCGGGGTGGGCGCCGGGTTACGGTGGTGCTCCACCTTGGTGCCGGGGTGGCCGCCGTTCCGGGGGCGCGGCGGACGGTCTGTTCGGGAGGCGACCGCATGCTGACACGCTCGACCATCACGACCTGGGTCAGACGGGGGCTGCTGGGGCTGCTGGCCACCCAGGTCGCCGTGGTCGCGACCCTCGTCGGGATCGACCAGTGGCGCAAGAGGGTCCGGCCGCACCGGGCCAACTTCCCCCGCACCGATCCCGCCTCGGTGCCCGTGGGGGAGACCACCGCGACGGTCTACACCTACGGTGAGGACCTGTTCGAGGACATGCTCTCCGCGATCAGGGGCGCCCGCCACCGCGTCCTGTTCGAGTCCTTCATCTTCAAGGCCGACGCTGTGGGGCAGGAGTTCAAGGCGGCGCTGATCGAGGCGGCCGAGCGCGGGGTCGAGGTGTACGTCATCTACGACGGCTTCGCCAACCTCGTGGTGCCGCGCTCCTTCTTCCGCTTCCCGCCCTCCGTGCGGGTCATGCGCTACCCCGCCTTCCGCCCCGGCGTGCTCCTGCTTAACGTGCGCAAGTCCGGCCGCGACCACCGCAAGATCCTCACGGTGGACGGGAAGACGGGCTTCGTCGGCGGGTTCAACGTGGGCTCCACCTACGCCATCGAGTGGCGCGACACCCACCTGCGGGTCGTCGGCCCGGTCGTGTGGGAGCTGGAGAACGCCTTCGTGGACTTCTGGAACACCAACCGGCGCGCGGACCAGCCGGAGCTGCAGGGGTTGGGGGAGGCGGAGTGGGACTCGCGCATCCGCGTCCACCGCAACGTCCCCGAGCTGATCATCTACCCGATCCGGGCCATGTTCCTGGAGGCGGTGGACCGGGCCAAGGAGCGGGTGATCTTCACCCAGGCCTACTTCATCCCGGACCGCGAGCTCGCCAACGTCCTGATCGAGGCCGCGGGCCGTGGCGTGGACGTCAACGTGCTCGTGCCCGAGAACTCCAACCACGTCGTCGCGGACTGGATGGCGCGCGGCCGGTACTCGGAGCTGCTGCGGGGCGGGGTGCGGCTCTGGCTGTACGAGGACGCCATGGTGCACGCCAAGACCGCGACGGTGGACGGCCGGTGGAGCACGATCGGCACCGCGAACGTGGACCGGCTCAGCCTCACCGGCAACTACGAGATCAACGTGGAGATCTTCGACGAGGGCGTGGCCCGGCACCTGGAGAAGGTCTTCGAGACCGACCTCACCAACGCCCGGGAGCTGACCGAGGAGGAGTGGCGGGGGCGCCCGTTCGCGGCCAAGTTCAGCGAGATCGTCCTGGCCCCCTGGCGCGGATTCCTGTGAGCTGGGCCACCTGGGCGCGGCCCTCGCCGCCGGGTCCGGTTCAGACGTCCTTCGGGGACAGGCGCGGGAACTTCCGGGGGAAGAAGCGGTCCGGATCGGCCCTGCGGGGCCGGGGACCGCCCCAGTGCTGCGGTCCGGGCTGGGGGTCCTTCTTCAGCGCCCCGGAGATCGCGGAGGGCGACCCGCCCCGCTGGCGCCCCCTGTCGTCGGCCCCGAGTTCGGTCATGTCGTTCCCGTCCGCCATCCGGCCACCCCCGTCCGTGCCACGCACGCGTCCTGCCTGGTCCTTCGCTGTCCATGATGGCTCGGAAGGGGGCGGGGGCCGCCGCCCGACACGGAGGGGTCCGGCAACTTTTTCGCGGCCGGGGAGGGTCTCGTGGGGACTTGTGACGTCTTGACGGGGTTGGGACGGATTCCAGACGCGGGAAAAGACGGAAGGGCGCCCCTCTCGACCGACGAGAGGGGCGCCCTTCCGTTGAGGCGGCCCCAGCAGGATTCGAACCTGCGACACCCGCTTTAGGAGAGCGGTGCTCTATCCCCTGAGCTATGGAGCCATGGGTGATGCCAGGGCCGGACGTTACCCGGCCACGGGGCCAAGCCTAACCCAGGATGGGTGTGCGTGGGGTGTCGATTGGTGTTGGGGCGGTGCGGGCGAGGCACTCTGCGTGCGCGGCACAGTACGCTGACCTACGATTGGTTGTCCTGGTTGCGGTGTGATGTTGTTCATTTCGCGTGTCGTGATGAGAGCCGCCCGCGCGCTTCGGTCACTCTGGGCGGGCGGGTGTGAGCGGTCATCGCACCCCGACGACCAGGCCTTCTTCCAGAGGCCGTGCGAGACGGCCGGGAGGGCGGCGGCCAACCGTCCACGGGTTCGGCCGTCGGGCCGCACTGTCCAGTGTGTCCGCATGTGGACATGTAGTACGTTGCCTTGCGGCCACGAGTAGGTGTTCGAGGAAAATGCAGCCGGAGGATCATTCGTGCCGTTCACTTCCGAGTCGGCGCGGCGTAGGTCCCGCGTACCGGGTAGCGGGGTGCTGACCGTCCTGGGGGCACACCACCGGGTCCGGATCGCGCAGGCGCTGACACTCATGTTGGTCACGTCCCTGTTCGTCGTGCCGGGGTCCGTACCCCTGGCTCCGCCAGCCGAGGCGAGCCTGGAGGACCTCCGCGAGCGCGCCGAGTCCGCCGCCGACGCCCTGGAGGAGGCGACCGACGAGTACGTCGCGCGTCAGGACGCCCTGGAGGAGGCGCAGGAGGACCTGATCTCCACGCTCCACGAGCTCCAGCAGATCGAGGGCGACCTGACCGAGATGCGCGAACCGCTCGCCCAGCTGGCCAGCACCATGTACCAGCAGCCCGACGCCGGCGTCCTCGGACTCCTCGCGGCGGGCGACCTCGACGACGACCTCCAGACGCAGTCCTACGCGGCCAAGCTGTCCGAGGACAACCAGGCGCTCATCCAGGACGCCACCAACCTCCGCGCGGAGCAGGTGGACCTGGCGGGGGAGGCCCAGGAGCTCCAGACCTTCACGCAGCTCGAACAGGCCGAGCTCGCCGCCGAGGTGGACTCGCTGCGCGAACAGTCCGAGACGAGCATGAACGAGCTCACGGACGAGCTGGAGTCGCGGGGCCTGGACCCGGAGGCGTACATGGCGGCCGCCGACTGCGACCCGAGCGCGGCCTCGAACGCGGGCGGCTACCCCAACGGGCTGCTCCCGCAGGAGGCACTCTGCTCGCTGTACGACGACAAGTTCCTGAGGGCCGACGCCGCCGTCGAGTTCCTCCAGCTGAACGTCGAGTACGTCGAGGAGTTCGGCGAGAACATCTGCATCACCAGCGCCTACCGCGACCTGCCGAACCAGCACCGCGTCTACGCCCAGGAGCCGCCCGGCTTCGCGGCCGTGCCCGGTACCAGTAACCACGGTCTGGGCCAGGCGATCGACCTCGGTTGCGGCATCCAGAACTTCCGTTCGGAGCGGTGGAACTGGATGGAGGAGCACGGGGCCAAGTACAACTGGATCCACCCGGCCTGGGCGAAGTCCAGCCCCTTCGAGCCCTGGCACTGGGAGTACGAGGGCTAGAGCACCGCGCGCGGCCGGTCCCGGACCGGCCGCCAGCGACCCGGAGGGCGGCCCCGCGGGGCCGCCCTCACGTGTGTCGGAACGGGGGCCGTGCGGGCCCCTGAACGCACTAGGAGACGGTCTCCGGGGTGACCTCACTGGTGCAGTGGGCGCACTTGCTGGCCTTCTTGTTGATCTCCGAGAAGCAGTGCGGGCACTCGCGGGTGGTGGCCTCCTCGGCCTTGATGAACTTCTCCATCAGCTTGCCCATGGGCAGGACCACGAGGAAGTAGAGGACCGCGGCGGTGATCAGGAAGGAGACCAGGGCGTCGACGAAGGCCCCGTACAGGAACCTGCTGCCGTTGATCTCGAAGTAGAGGTCCGCGAAGGTGGGGATCCCGCCGAAGATCCCCAGGAGCGGGGTGATGAACCCTTCGGTGAACGCCGAGATGAGGCCGGCGAAGACGGAGCCGATGACGACCGCGACCGCCAGCTGCACCAGGTTTCCCTGGAGCAGGAACTTCTTGAAGCCTTCCATGGAACTGCCCTACGTGTTCGTGAGTGATGGATGCGCCCGGTGGGGCGCCCGGGACAGCTTTCACCACCCCTGGTCATCGGTCAACCGCGAATCGTGACAGACAGTCGCGAGGTGGTCGCGTGCCCGGCCAGGGCTCTGGCTTCCTCGCTGGTCGCGGCGATGAGGACCAGCGCCCCGACCTCCCCGCTCGGCCCCTCCTCTGCCGGGACCGCCAGTACGGGCCGGTCCCCGACGACCTCGACGGCGTGCCCGGGTCCGGGGTGCGGTCCGCCGAACCCGTCGGCGCCCGTGGCCGCGAGCACGTCCACGCGGCTGCCGGGGGAGAGCAGACCGACCGCCCCTGGATCGGCCACCCGCACCGGGACCGCGACCATGTCGGCGCCGTAGCGGAGCGCCGGGGGGTCGCTCAGCCGGGCGTCGGTCAGTACCTCGCCCCGGCGCACCGGAGCGTTCAGCGAGAGCCCGGACGTCGGGTCCCCGGGGGCGAGGGCCCCGTCCGGGACGGAGCGCTCGGCCATCACGAGCGGGGTGAGGTCGTCCCCGGACAGCGGCGCGGTGGCGTCGAGGTCCCTGGCGGCGACGAGCACCTCCGCCTCGGGCTGGGGTGGGGGTCGCAGGACGAGGACCGCGCAGACCACGGCCAGGGCGGTCAGGACCGAGGCGATGGCGCGGCGGTGACGGTCGAGGAGGCGGAGCGGGCCGCGCCGGAGCCGGAACGGGGGCGGGGGGTTGCTCATGCCTCCAACGCTAGGCCGGGGGAGGCGGCCCGGGAGGGTTGTCCACAGGGCGGATTTCCGCCCGGACCCCGCAGTGCCCGGGGGCCCCGGAGACAACAGAAGCGCCGCCGAGGGGCCTCGGCGGCGCGGCCACGGTCAACGGTGCGGTGGCTCAGCTGCTGGTCGCGGCGGTGCTGCCGCTGGTGCTCTTGCTGCTCGACTTGTCGCTGCCGCCCGTGCTGGCGGTGGAGGCGGCGGCGGGGGTGCCGGTGCCGCCGGAGTCGGAGGAGGGCTTGGCGGAGTCGGCGGACTTCTCGCCCTTGCCCTCGGTGCCGCCGTCGGTGTTGGAACCGGTCAGGGCGGAGCTGTTCGTGGTGGACTTACCGCTGTCGGTGCGGTAGAAGCCCGAACCCTTGAAGACGATGCCGACCGCGGAGTACACCTTGCGCAGGCGCCCCTCGCACTCGGGGCAGACCGTCAGCGAGTCGTCGCTGAAGCTCTGCACGACCTCCATCTGGGCGTCACACTCGGTGCACGCGTACTGGTACGTAGGCACTGTTCCGGGTCCTCCTTGCTGGCACTCACACCCGTTGACTGCTAAATAGTACGCGTTCGCCGACCACGGCCGCGACAACCCCTCACCGCTGCGGCGCCGGGTGTCCCGTGAGCCGGGCGGTGCCGGGCCGGGGGCCGCGGGGTGCGCGCGTTCCGGGGCAGGTCCGGGACACGACCGCCAGCCATAACGTTCCGCCCCGTCGCCTTAATCCCCCCGGCCCCGTGTCCCGGGGCGCACGGGCCTCACCGGGGCCGGCCGTCCGGGGCGCCGCCGGGCCAGACCGCCGAGACGGGGTCGAACACGTGGAGCCCGCCGCCCGGGGTCACGACGGCGTCCACCGGCCGGTCGTGCGGCTCCGCGGGCAGCGCGTCCACGAACTCCTCGTCGTGGACCACGGCGATCGCGGGCGTGTGCGGGCCCCGGAGCGGCAGCGCGCGGTCGTAGCAGCCCGCGCCGCGCCCCATCCTCGTCCCGCTCCGGTCCACCGCCACGGCCGGGCAGACCACCGCGTCGGCGCGGCCCAGCACCTCGGGGCCGTAGCGGTGCCCGGTCGGCTCCACCAGTCCGTGTCCGGCCGGTTCGAGTCCGTCCGGACCTTCGTAGGCCGCCCAGTCGAGCGTCCCGTCGGGCAGGAAGACCGGCAGCAGCACGTACGTGCCGCGCTTCCACAGCGCGTTGACCAGCCCCCGGGTGCCGGGCTCGCCTCCCACGGAGTAGTAGCAGGCCACGGTTCCGCCCATGGCCAGCCACGGCAGTTCCATGAGGGTGTCGCGGACGGCGGAACCCACACGGGAGCGCTCCGCCGCGTCCCTCTCCCGCCGCGCGGAGAGCAGGCGGGCGCGCAGTGCGCGCTTGGCGTCGCGGTCGTGTTCGTTCGTGGCACCCATGGGCCTCAGTGTGGCACCCGGCCCCCGCCTCCCCGGAGGGGTGAACACTCGGTTGCGGTTACCACGACTTCGCCCGAAACGACGGGGACTTCTCGGCCACGGGAAGTCATCGGTCCACGTAATCGGGGTTGTCTGTCCTAAAGTGCCGTTCATGAGCGCCGACACCGACCAGAAGCGACCCCGCACCGACGCCGCCGTGACCAAGGCGGTCGTACCGGCGGCGGGGCTGGGCACCCGTTTCCTGCCCGCCACCAAGGCCACCCCGAAGGAGATGCTGCCGATCGTGGACAAGCCCGCGATCCAGTACGTCGTGGAGGAGGCCGTCGAAGCCGGGCTCAGCGACGTCCTGATGATCACCGGGCGCAGCAAACGCTCCATCGAGGACCACTTCGACCGCGCCTACGAGCTGGAGGAGGCGCTGGCCGCCAAGGGCGAGAAGGAGAAGCTCAACTCGGTCCGCGAGTCCAGCGACCTCGCGCAGGTCCACTACGTCCGCCAGGGTGAGCCCCGGGGCCTGGGCCACGCCGTGCTGTGCGCGGAGGCCCACGTGGGCGACAACCCCTTCGCGGTGCTCCTCGGTGACGACCTCATCGAGTCCGCCGACCTGCTCCGCCGCATGATCGAGGTGCGGCAGACCCACGGCGGCAGCGTCGTCGCGCTCATGGAGGTGGAGCCCGAGCAGGTGTCCCTCTACGGCTGCGCGGCGGTGGAGGCCACCGACGAGGACGACGTGGTCACCGTCACCGACCTCGTCGAGAAGCCCTCCCCCGAACAGGCGCCGAGCCGCTGGGCGATCATCGGCCGCTACGTGTGCGACCCGTCGGTCTTCCCCGTCCTGCACGACACCGCGCCCGGACGCGGCGGCGAGATCCAGCTGACGGACGCCCTGAAGGAACTGGCCCGGACCAGTCCCGACCAGGGCGGCGGCGTCCACGGCGTGCTGCTGCGCGGCAACCGCTACGACACCGGCAACAAGGCCGAGTACATCCGCACCGTGGTGGAGTTCGCCTGCCGCCGCCCGGATCTGGCGGACGAGCTCCTGCCCTGGCTGCGGGAGTTCCTGGACCGCCAGGAGCGGCTCCGGGGCTGACCCGGGAGCCCGGGTCCGGGACGTCGGCTCCCGGGATGGTCACAATGGGTCCGGAGCCTCCTCCCGTGGCGGGGGAGGCCCCCAGCGCGTCCACGACCCGGAAGGACCTCATGAAGAGCGTCGAACAGCACATCTCCGACCTCCTGGGGTTGGTCGCCGCACCCGAGCCGACCGAGCTGGACCTGCTCCAGGCGCACGGAACGGTGCTCGCGGAGCCGGTCGTCTCCCCGGTGTCCCTGCCGGGCTTCGACAACTCCTCGATGGACGGGTACGCGGTGCACGCGGCCGACCTGGCCGGGGCCACCGCCGACTCCCCGGTCAGGCTGCGGGTCGTGGCCGACATCCCGGCGGGCGACGCGGACCCCGCGGCGATCCGGCCGGGGCTGTGCGCCCGCATCATGACCGGGGCGCCCATGCCCGAGGGCGCGGACGCCGTGGTCCCGGTGGAGTGGACCGACGGCGGCACCGTGGAGGTGGCGATCGACCGCCCCGCGCGGGAGGGCGCGTTCGTCCGGCGCCGGGGCGAGGACGTTCGGGAGGGCGCGACGGTGCTCAGCGCCGGGGTCCGGATCGGGGCGGGGGAGATGGGTGTCCTCGCGGCGGTCGGTCGCCGCTCGGTCCCGGTCCGCCCCCGGCCGCGCGTGGTGGTGCTCTCCACCGGTGAGGAGCTGGTCGAGCCCGGCCGCCCCCTCGGCCCGGGGCAGATCTACGAGTCCAACAGCTACATGCTGGCCGCCGCCGCCCGCGACGAGGGCTGCGAGGTGTACCGCCACGGCTTCGTCGGCGACGACCCGGTCACCGTGTGGAACACGTTGGAGGACCTGCTGATCCGCGCTGACGTGGTGGTCACCACCGGGGGCGTGAGCATGGGCGCCTACGACGTGGTCAAGGAGGTGCTCTCCACCAAGGGCACCGTCGAGTTCACCCAGGTGGCCATGCAGCCCGGCAAGCCCCAGGGGTTCGGCGCGATCGGTCCGGACGACACCCCGATCCTCACGCTCCCGGGCAACCCGGTGAGCGCCTTCGTGTCCTTCCACCTGTTCGTCCGGCCGGTCCTGCGCAGGCTGCGCGGCCTGCCCCCGAAGCCGCTGCCGAGCGTGCGGGCACGGCTGGCCACCCCGGTCGGCTCGCCCCGCGACCGCCGTTCCTACCTGCGTGCCGTGCTCTCCGACCCCACCGCCCTGGACCCGGTGCCCGCGGTCGCCCCGGCGGTGCGGCAGGGCTCCCACCAGCTGTCCGCGCTGGCCGAGGCCAACGCGCTCCTGGTCGTCCCCGAGGAGGTCACCGAGCTGGCCGCCGGTGACCTGGTCGAGGTCCTGGTCCTGCCCGAGCACTGACGGCGGCGGGTGTCGTCCCGGAGGAGTACGGTCGTCCTTGGACGCGTCACCACGCGACCCCGTGGCCGACCGTTCCGGGCGGCCGCGAGCCCGCACGAGACGATGAGTGGCTCCACAGCGATGACCGACACCCCACGCCCGGAGGCGCACCCCTCCGGCCTCACGCACCTCGACGAGTCCGGATCCGCGCGCATGGTGGACGTCTCCGCCAAGTCCGTGAGCGCCCGCACGGCCACGGCGACCGGCCGGGTCCTGCTCAACCCGGAGACGGTCGCCGCCCTGCGTGACGGAGCGGTCCCCAAGGGCGACGCCCTCGCCGTCGCCCGGATCGCCGGCATCCAGGGGGCCAAGCGCACCCCGGACCTCGTCCCCCTGTGCCACCCGATCGCCGTGCACGGCGTGGACGTGGACCTGACGGTGACGGACGACGGGGTGGACGTCAGCGCCACGGTGCGCACCGCCGACCGCACCGGTGTCGAGATGGAGGCGCTCACCTGCGTGATGACCGCCGCCCTCGGCCTGGTCGACATGGTCAAGGCGATCGACCCCGAGGCCGAGGTCACCCGGGTGCGGGTCGAGGAGAAGACCGGCGGGAAGAAGGGCCACTGGAGGCGCGGTGAGTGACGCCGTGCACCGGGTCGCGGTGGTGACCGCGTCCAACCGCGCGGCGTCCGGGGTCTACCCGGACCGTTCCGGGCCCGTGATCGCGGAACGCCTCCGGGCCATGGGCTGCCGGGTCGTCGGGCCCTGGGTCGTGCCGGACGGCGCGCCGGTCACCGAGGCGATCGAGCGCGCGCTCGACGAGGGCGTGGACGCCGTCCTGACCACCGGTGGCACCGGGCTGACCCCCCAGGACCTCACCCCCGAGGCGACGCGGCCCCTTCTGACACGGGAGATCCCCGGTATCGCCGAGGCGCTGCGGGCGGCCGGTCGGGAGAAGGGTGTTCCCACCGCCATCCTCTCGCGCGGCCTGGCGGGGATCGCGGAGCGTTCCGGACACCGGGCGGTCGTGGTGAACCTGCCCGGTTCCAGGGGCGGTGTGCGCGACGGGATGGACGTGCTGGAGCCGGTTCTGGGCCACGCGATCGACCAGCTCCGTGGCGGAGACCACCCCCGGCCCGAATGACACCGGACAATGACCGGAATCACATCGGGGGCATTCCGGAGGTGGAGAATTCCTTGACCTGGTACCTGTTTTCGGTACTGGCGTGAATGGAGTTAGGAAACATCCGATTCTCGTGCCGTGAGGGTGACGCCCGCCACCTCACGCCGTCGGAGTGGAATACTGGAAGGCGTCACCGACACCGGGTGCTCCACGAGTACCGAGGGGCGGTGGCGCGACCGCGCAGGGCGGTCCGGAGGGCTCGGAAGGACGGACGTGAACCGCAGACAGGGGTGGCCCGCCACCCTTCAGGAGGGGCCGATCGCGCTTCGCCCTCTGCGCCTTCGCGACGCCCCCGTGCTCCGGGACACCCGGGCGCGCAACGCCGAGTGGCTGCGGCCCTGGGAGCCCACCTACCCGGAGATGCCGCTGCGCACCACCGGGCTGACGCCCTACGTGGCCATGCTCCAGGCCATCCGCCGCGAGGCCAGGCAGGGCCTGTCGATGCCGTGGTCGATCACCTACGAGGGCCGTTTCGTCGGCCAGCTCACCGTGGGCGCCATCGTGTGGGGTTCGGCACGGTCCGCGCAGGTCGGCTACTGGGTCGACAGCGCCTACGCGGGTCGGGGCATCACCCCGACCGCCGTCGCCCTGGCCGTCGACCACTCCTTCTTCACTGTCGGACTCCACCGGATCGAGGCCAACATCCGTCCCGAGAACCGCGCCAGCCGACGAGTGGTGACCAAGCTGGGATTCCGCGACGAGGGGGTGCGCAGACGCCAGCTCCACATCGACGGTGCCTGGCGGGACCACATCTGCTACGGCCTCACGGCGGAGGAGGTACCCCGTGGCGTGCTGCGGCGCTGGTACGACGGAACGCCTTCCGGTCCGCCCGAGGTGGGGGGTTCCGGCCCTGGTTCCGCATTGGGGCCACAGGGCCCGAACGGTCGCGGTGATCCGTGGGATCCGGCGAGTCCGCACCCGGGATCGAACTGAACATGGCACGATCACGGATGCGTCCGGATCTTAAACCCCTCTTTAAGCACAATGATTCATTACTTTGCGTTGAATTGGCACTGCGCTCCGCAGTCATCGCCTGACCTGCTCTTTCGTTCAGGAGGGTGTGACGACCGAAACTGAGGGTCCACAATCTTGCGACACTCCGGTCGGAATGTGGCGCATTTATGGACACGGGGTCGTACCGTGCGGAACATAGACGCATTGACGATGCGGGCAACGCGTGGATATGGCACACGGGAATCGACCCCGGTCCGACGAGGGCCAGGAACGATGTCCAGCCGGAGGACGTCTCTACTTCCGGGAGTACGTCCAGCCACACGCGGGGCGGTGTCGACGAAGTGTCGACCAACGTTCAGTGGCCGTCATCGTGAGGAGGGGTGATGAGCAGCTCTCCTCTGTACCTGGCCATCGTGGTGGTCTGGCTCATCGTCCTCGTCCCGATGCTGCTGCGGAAGGACGCGGTGGACACCGTCCCCGAGGACGGCCGCCGCGAGGACGAGGACGTCGAGGCGTCCGAGGCCGACGAGGAAGACGAGCAGCGCGCTGAGGACGACTCAGACGACGAGGGGGACCCGGACCTCACCGAGACCCAGGTGATCCGCCGCCCCGCCGTCAGGGACGACCACGGCGCCGAGGAGGAGGCTCCCGAGCGGAGTCGCCCGGCCGTCGAACGCGTCGGCCACGAGCCCCGGTCCCGCGTCATCGCCCGTCGGCGCCGACGCACCACCGTGCTCACCCTGCTGAACGTCGGCACCGTCGTGGCGGTCGCCTTCGGCCTCGGTCCCTGGTGGGTCATGGCCCCGCCGGTCCTGCTGCTCGTCGGACACATGGCCCTGCTGCGCGAGGCCGCCAAGGCCGACGCCGAGCGCCGCGAGGCCGTGGCGAGGGCACGCCGCCAGGCGGTCCTGAGGGCGCGCCGGGCCGAGGCGGAGGAGGCCCGCGAGGCCGAGCGCGAGGCCGAGATCATCGCCTTCATCGAGCGCCGCAGCCAGGTCTACGACCAGTACGCGGACGCCCGCCTGAGGGCCGCCGGAGACTGACCCCGGAGCTTCGGTTCGGACCACCCGCAATCTCCTGATAGTCTTTCAAACGTCTTCAGGGGCTATGGCGCAGTCCGGTAGCGCACCTCGTTCGCATCGAGGGGGTCTGGGGTTCAAATCCCCATAGCTCCACTTCACTCTGAGACGACCCTGCTCGGGGGCCTTCGGCCTCCTCGCGGGGTCGTTTCGTTTTCCCTCAGGGGGGCGACCCCCTGGGACCCCCGGGTGGCTCTGGGTCGACCCTGTTCGGGGGCTTTCGGCCTCCTCGCGGGGTCGTTTCGTTTTCCCTCAGGGGGGCGACCCCCTGGGACCCCCGGGTGGCTCTGGGTCGACCCTGTTCGGGGGCTTTCGGCCTCCTCGCGGGGTCGTTTCGTTTTCCCTCAGGGGGGCGACCCCCTGGGACCCCCGGGTGGCTCTGGGTCGACCCTGTTCGGGGGCTTTCGGCCTCCTCGCGGGGTCGTTTCGTTCTCCCGGGTACGCTCTCCCGCACACAGTCGAAGGGCCCGGTTCACCGAACCGGGCCCTTCGACTGTGTCCCTGGTCGCACTGGACGAATGCTGCTGATCCCTGTGGCGGGCGGTCGTCCGGACCGGAGCCCCGAGTGTCACCGGCGAAGCGTCTATACCCTGAGTCGGGTGACCGGTGTGTACCCCAGAGTACCCCGGTAGGTCCGGATGTCCTATGGGTCGGCGCCTTCGGATCGACACGACCGAATCTATACAGTGGAAACTTTCCGGTGTATGGTTCCACTCATGGCAGACGGATACCACCATGGGAACCTGCGTACCGCCGTGCTCGCGCGGGCCGCGGAGGTCATCGAGGAGGAGGGCCCCTACGCCTTCAGCCTGCGGTCGCTCGCGGCCGACCTCGGGGTGAGCCACACGGCACCGAGGTACCACTTCGGCAGCAGGGAGGGCGTCCTCAACGCCCTGGCCACGGAGGGCTTCACCGAGCTGGCCCGCAGGTTGGCGGCCAACCGGGAGGCGGACGGGGGATTCCTGGAGTCCGGGGTCGAGTACGTGCGCTTCGCCATGGAGCACCCGGCCCACTTCCAGGTGATGTTCGCGCCGACCCTGCTCGACCAGGACGACCCGGCCCTCTCCGCCGCGCGTGACGCGGCCTTCGGCGAACTGCGCTCCGGAGTGGCGTCGGTGTCCGACGGGGGGAGGGCGGCCGACGATCCGGCCGCCGGGGTGGTGGCGGGCTGGTCGATCGTGCACGGCATCGCCACCCTGGCGCTCACCGGGAACCTCGACAACTCCGGAGTGCGCGCGCTTCTCGGGGACGCCGATCTGCTGTCCGTCACCCGACGCAGCGCCGGACTCCTCTTCGGCCCCTCGGGGCGACCCCCCTCACCAGCACAGGAGTGACCCATGTCAGCCGCAACGCTCATCACGTCCGGCGCCGTCCTGCTCACCGTGGTCGGCATCGCCTACGGCGGCACGTTCCTGCTCCGGGTCGTCAACGGCGCCTTCCCCGCCAACGAACTCCAGCGCTCCTACTTCCGCGCGGGGCACGCGCACGCCGGGGTCCTGGTGATCCTCGGCCTGGTCGTCCGGCTCCTGCTGGACCAGCCCACGGTTCCGGACTGGGGGCGGCTCCTCGGGGACCTGGTCCTCCTGGCCGCAATCCTCATCCCGGCCGGGTTCTTCCTGTCGGTGGTCGGCCGCGACCCCCAGGCCCCCAACCGGTTGCGGCTGCTCATCCCCCTGGGCGCGGCGAGCCTGGTCATCGGCCTTGTCGCCGCGGGTGCCGCGCTCATCGCGGGCGGCCTGGCGCTCGGCTGACCACAGCCTCCGGTGGCGGACGGGCGCGACGTTCCCCGGTGAAAAGCGGCGGAGATTACCTCCGTAAGGGAGAGACCGAAACCCGGCCCCGGCGTGGGTGAAGGAACCGGTTTCCACGCGGGTGGGCGTCCCCCCTTCGACACGAAGCGTGATCGCCCGTCTTCTGGTGATACGCCCAAGAAGCGATGTTCTGTGTCGGTTTCTTACGCCTTGTCCCGGTGTCTGTGCGCGTCCCACGTCGATTCCCGGCCCGCGCGAGAGCGATTGCGTGGTTTTCCAGCGCCCAAACCGCAATAGCGATAGCATCACACTCTGTTATGTTCGCCTTCGGGGATTTTGCTCCGCGCCGGTCTTGTTTTTGCAGGTCATCGGGGAGGGTGTGTTTGGCGTGGGCAAAGGGAACTTGCCTGAACTGCGACAACAGCGACTCCAGTGGGCTTTCGTACGCCACTGCTGCAAACTTTGGTCGTAGGTCGACCACGGAATGACGAATATTCGAACACGGGTCTTGTGAAGCCCGCCCGGATGGGACATCTTGGTTGCGGGATGGGCCGGAGACATCGATGGAAAGGTGGATGCCATGACCACGCACGCGAAGGCCTCTCGCAAGGGCAACGGCTGGAGCTGGTGGTAACCAGCGCACGCTGAACGCTCTTCAGTGAACTCACGTGCAGGGGGTCCGCCCGACGACGTCGGCGGACCCCTTCCGCGTTCCCGGAACACGCGTGTCGGGGATTTGACCCCCGACCGTGACGGGTAGGAGCCCGGTACGACAACAGGACAGTCAGGTCCGGACCGACCGTGAAGGGGCGGAACCTCCGTGTCCGACTCCCCCCAGTACCCAGGCGGATACCAGCAGCCAGAGGAACCAGAGCCGGCGGGCGGCTACGTCCGCCCCACCGAACCCGAGCGGAGGCCGCACCGCGCCGGGCCGCCGCCGGAACCGAGACCGGGGGAGCACGAACCACCGGTCGCCGCCGAACGCTTCCGGCGCACCACACGGGCCAGGAGCAAGGTCATCCCGGTGGAACGGAGCCGGGGTTTCTGGCGCCTGGCCGTCGGGACCGTCTTCTACGTCATGATCGTCGGCGGCATGGCCGACTACGTCGAGCCGGGCACGCGGATCGCCGCCCACCTGGGCTTCTGGCTCCTGATCGGGCTGGCGTTCCTGGTGACCACGGCCCGCGAGCGCCGCCACGACTGGGCGCCCCGGGCCCGGTGGCCGTGGATCGCCGCGGCACTGGGCGGAGCGGTGACGCTGGAGGTGCTGATCGTCGCCCTCGGATCGCCCGCGATCATCATCGGGTCGGTGGTGCTGCTCGCGCTGGGAGCGTTCTTCCTGATGCTCGTCGGCTGAGGACGGGGCCTACGTGGCCTCGTCGTCGAAGGGCGGACGCTTGCCGTTGAGCTGGGAGGCGGGTCTGCGTCCCGTCTCCTCCTCCTCTTCCTCCCAGAAGTGCTTCTGGATGAAGCGCTTGGGGTTGAGGTCCTGGACGTCGAAGTCCTTGTACTCCGGGCCGAGCCCCTCCTTGATGTCGGCGGAGGCGGAGTTGGCCATGGTGCGGAGCTGGCGCAGCACCCGGCCGACCTGCTGGGCGGCCTTGGGGAGCTGGTCGGGGCCGAAGATCAGGAGAGCGAGCAGAAGGAGTAGGACGAACTCTCCCCCACTGATGCCGAACATGTTCAGTCCTCGCTCTTGGTGTACCGACCGGCTTCAAGCAGGTTAACCGGTCTCGCCGGGCTTCGGTAACCGCCCACCCCCCCGGCCGCCACCGGCGCGGCGCCACGCCCCCGACCACCGCCGACGGTCCCGGAACGCGGTCCAGCCCCCCGCTCACGGAGCGGAGGGCTGGGAAGACGCACGTGTGACGGTCAGACCGCGCGAACGTCCGCCGCCTGCGGGCCCTTCGGGCCCTGGATGATGTCGAACTCGACCTTCTGGTCCTCTTCCAGGTTCCGGAAGCCGGTGCCCGCGATCGCTGAGTAGTGCACGAACACGTCGGGCTGACCACCCTCGACGGCGATGAACCCGAAACCCTTCTCAGAGTTGAACCACTTCACGGTGCCCTGAGCCATGTGCTCTCCCTTGGGGACTACGGCGGGACCGCACCCTGCTGGTCCCGGGTCGCCGGGCGCCAACCGACGAAGGGTAATCCCGAATCGACAAGCGCCCACGTGAAGTTCCGCGAGGCGCCTTGGGCATCCATGGAAACAACAACAGCAACCAGTTGCAGACAGTACCAGGGGAAGTGGTGCCCTGCCGAGGCCTTTCCGGCAGGAATCCGGGATTCCGGAGTGTCCTGTTTCGGCAACTCGAAACTGTTGCTTTCCCGCCCTTCTACCACTAATGGAGATGTGTTCCGGGGAACGGTATTACCCGTTCCCCGGAGAGCGTCAGGAAGCGTCCCGGCCGTACACCCACACGTCGAACCAGAGTCGGTCCCGCCAGGTCTCCTCAGGTATCGGATACGCCGACAAGACGGGATACAGATACGCGAAGTGGGCGATGGTCAGCAGGACCACCACACCGAAGACCACCCCGCCCAGCGCCCGCAGGTACGGGGCGAACCGGGGACTGTCCTCGCCGGCCCCCATCACCAGCCCCAGCGCCAGCACGATCGCCAGGACCAGGAAGGGCAGGATCGGCAGCGCGTAGAACAGGAACATGGGGCGCTCGGGATAGGCGAACCACGGCAGCCACCCCGCCGCGATGGCGAGCAGCACCGCGCCCGCGCGCCAGTCCCGGAAGGTGATCCACCAGCCGAACATCACGGTCACCGCGATGATGCTGAGCCACCAGACGACCGGCGTCCCGATGGACACCACCGAGGTCACGCAGTTCCCCGTGTCGCACCCCACGGCCTGGCCGTTGTAGTGGAACAGCACCGGGGTGCGCATGATCAGCCACTCCCACGGCGCGGAGATGTAGGAGTGGTCGCTGCTCAGGTTGGAGTGGAAGTTCATCATGCGGCCGTGGTAGTCCCACAGGCTCCACATGGCCTCCACGGGGGAGCGCAGGACCCCCGGGACCCAGTCGGGGAGCAGCCCGTCCGCGAAGTCCCGGTTGTAGCCGCCCCGGGTGAGGAGCCAGCCCGACCACGAGACCAGGTAGACGACGCCCGCCACCACCACGGTCTGCACGAACGCGGGGACGGCGTCGAAGCCGAACCACCGGCCCAGCGGGCGCTGCTGCCCGACGCTGCGCCGGGCCCCGTAGTCCCACGCCACCGTGAGCAGCCCGAAGGCGGCCACGAAGAACAGCGCCGACCACTTGGTGCCGATCGCCAGACCGAAGCACAGCCCCGCCGCCAGCCGCCACCAGCGCATCCCGAGCCAGCCCACGGTGGTGACGTCGACCCCGGCCTCCGCGAGCCGCACCAGCCGCTCCCGTGTCCTGTCCCGGTCGATCACCAGGCACGCGAACCCGGCCAGGATCCACAGGGTGAGGAAGATGTCCACCATGGCGATGCGGCTGAGCGTGAAGTGCAGCCCGTCCAGCGCCATGATGAGCCCGGCCGTGCAGCCGAGCAGCACCGAGCGGGTCATCCGGGTGGCGAGCCGCACCAGGATGAGCACCGAGAGGACCCCGGCCACGGCCGAGGCCACGCGCCAGCCCTCGGGTGTCACGGCCGAGCCGAACGGCATGATCGAGTACAGCCAGTCACCGAGCGCGATCATCCACTTGCCGACGGGCGGGTGGACGATGAAGTCGCCCGCGCCGGTCCAGATGTTCGGGTCACCCTGGCTGAGCAGGTCGTCGGAGTTCTCCAACGTGTCGTGCTCGTACCCGAACTCCCAGAGGGCGTGGGCGTCCGTGGCGTAGTAGGTCTCGTCGAAGTAGATGCGGTCGGGCTGGCCGAGGTTGAAGAACCTCAGCGCGCCCGCGAAGCCCGCGACGACGAGGGCGCCCAGCCACCCGAGCCACCAGGGGCTGGGCAGGCGGGGCGAGAAACGGGAACGGAGCGTGGGCGGCTGGGCCGCGGCCGGGGGGTTCGAGGGCGGTACCTCGCTGTGAAGTGCGGTGGTGGTCATCTCGGCTCGTAGGTTGGGGTCAGAGATGGGGTCCGTTGCGGACGGGCCGCGAAACCGGGTTTCGGGTGGCGCGATAGAGCCAACCGTAGCGCGACAGGACGGGGATCACAGTGGTTGAGGACGTTGACGGGACGCGGCGAGTCGGGAGGCTCGTGCTGGCGGGCCTTCCCATCGGGAACCAGGAGGACGCACCGCCCCGACTGCTGCACGCGCTGGAGAACGCGCGCGTGATCGCGGCCGAGGACACCCGTCGGCTCAAGCAGTTCGCCTCCCGTGTGGGGCTCCGGCTGGGCGGCTCGACCGGTGCCCGGATCGTCTCCTACTACGACCAGAACGAGACCCGCCGGAGCGAGGAACTGCTCGACGACCTCCGGAACGGCGAGGAGGTCCTGGTCGTCACCGACGCCGGGATGCCCGGGGTCTCCGACCCCGGCTACCGTCTGGCCGCCGCCTGCGCGGACGAGGGGATCACGGTCACCGCCATCCCCGGTCCGTCGGCCGTGACCACCGCCCTGGTGGTGTCCGGACTGCCCACCGACCGATTCTGCTTCGAGGGCTTCCCGCCGCGCAAGGGCCTGAAGGGGTACCTGGGCGAGCTGGCCGACGAGCGCCGCACCATGGTGTTCTTCGAGAGTCCGCACCGGATCGCCGCGACCCTGGAGGCGATGGCCGGGGCCTTCGGCGCGGACCGCAGGGCGGCGGTGTGCCGCGAGCTCACCAAGACCTACGAGGAGGTGCGCCGGGGCGGCCTCGGGGAGCTGGCCGCGTGGGCCGCCGAGGGGGTGCGCGGCGAGATCTCCGTGGTCGTGGAGGGAGCCCGCCCCCGGGCCGAGCGCACCAGCGACACCGACCTGGTGGAGGCCGTGGCCGCGCTGGAGGAGGAGGGCGTGCGCCGCAAGGAGGCGATCACCCGGGTCGCCAAGGAGACCGGGGTGCCCAAGCGTCGTGTGTACGACCTGGTGCACGGGGTCGTCGAGGCCGAGTGAGAGTTTCGTCCCTGGTCGGAACCTTTTCGGACGGGGAGCGTCGAACCTGGCAGTAACCGGAGACAGGAACGAGGATCCCACCATGCGCAGCGCACTCTTCCAGCAGGCCCAGGAGACCCAGCGGCCCGGTATGCACCTCCAGAACCACAAGATGCTGAGGGTGGGCCTGAACGGCGAGTTCCTCGCCCGGCAGGGCTCCATGGTCGCCTACCAGGGCAACATCGACTTCTCCTACCAGGGCGCGGGGAGCGTGGGGAAGTTCTTCAAGAAGGCCTTCACCGGTGAGGGCATGCCGCTGATGCGGGTCTCCGGGCAGGGCGACGTCTTCCTGGCGCGGGACGCCTGGGACGTCCACCTCATCGACCTGGAGGGGGACTCCATCACGGTCAGCGGGGAGAACGTGCTGGCCTTCGAACCGAGCCTGGAGTGGGACATCCGCCGCGTCCAGGGCGCCGGGATGATGGCCGGGGGCCTGTTCAACACGGTGTTCAGCGGACACGGCCGGGTGGCGGTCGCCTGCCACGGCACGCCGGTGCTGCTCAACATCGACCAGCCCACCTTCGTCGACACCGACGCCGCCGTGGCCTGGTCCAGCACGCTGCGGACCGGCATCCGGCGCACGGTCAAGGCGGGCGCCATCGTCGGGCGCGGCAGCGGTGAGGCCTTCCAGCTCTCCCTGGAGGGCCAGGGCTTCGTGCTGGTCCAGGCCTCCGAGGGCGCCCCCGTGCCGACCCAGGGCTGACGGGACGAACCCCCGGGACGGGGAGGGGCCCCGGTCCGCGCACACCGCGCGGACCGGGGCCCCTCCTCTGCCAGTGGAGCGGATCAGACCACGGCGCCGTCGTCGGCGTCGCGGGCGGCCTTGGCGGCCACCTTCTCCTTGGCCTTGCGCTCCTTGAGCACGTGCGGGGCCGGCGTCCGGTCCCACTTCTGGAGCCAGATGGCCAGCGGCACCGCGACGAACACGGTGGAGACCACACCGGTGGTCAGACCGACCAGCATCGCGATGGAGAAGTCCTGGAGCGAGGACCCACCGAGGAAGGTGAGGAAGCTCAGGATGATCCACGCGCCGACGGTCGTGTTGACCGTACGCGGCAGGGTGTTGAGCACCGCGCGGTTGGCGATCTCCTTGAACGAGGACTTGTCGTCCCTCGCCCACTCGTCCCGGACACGGTCGAACACCACCACCGTGTCGTTGACCGTGAAGCCGATGACACTCAGGATCGCGGCGAGGAAGACACCGTCGATCGGCTTGCCCAGCCAGATGAACAGCCCGATGACCAGCACCATGTTGAAGGCCAGCGACAGCATGGTGGAGACACCGAAGGACCAGCGGAAGCGCCAGGCCAGGTAGATCATCTGAAGGGCGAGGGCCGCGCCCAGGGCGATCAGGGCCCGGTTGCGCAGCTCGTCGCCCATGCTCGGACCAATCAGCTCGTCGCTGACCAGCTCCACGCCGCCGGTCTCCTCGGAGAGAGCGTCGGCGATGGTGGCGGCCTCGGTGTCGGAGATGTCACCGGTGCGCACGGCGATGTCGCCGTCACCGGACTCCTGCACCACGGCCGTGTCCGAACCCGGGAAGTTGAGACCGGAGATGAGCGAGCGCGCCTCGTCGACCGAGAGCGTCTCGTCGCCGGTGATCTCGTACTCCATGACCCGGCCGCCGGTGAACTCCACGCCCAGGTTGGTGTCGCGGACCAGCGGGGCCGCGATCGCGGCGACCACGACCAGGGCCGCGGCGATGAGCGCGACGCGGCGGAAGTCCATCAGCTGCGGGTTCTTCTCGACCAGCCAGGTGCGGATCGGGCCGATGCGGTTGAGCCCCGTGACCGACGGGTGCTTCTTGATGACCGCGCGGCGCACGGCCCACTCGACGAACACGCGCGCGATGATCAGCGCGGAGACCATCGAGGCGATGGTGCCGATGCTCAGCGTGACGCCGAAGCCCTGCACCGTGCCGGACGCGAAGAAGAACAGCAGACCGGCGGCGAGGAGCGTGGTGACGTTGGTGTCGAGCACCGCGCTCCAGGCCTTCTGCGAGCCCTGGACGAAGGCCTTCTCCAGGCTGGGCGCGATGGCGCGGCGGCGACGTCGGGCCAGGGCGCCGCTCTCGGCCTTGGACCCCTCGGATTCGCCCGCGTCCTTCATCCCGGCGGACTTGTTCGCCTCGTACGTCCGCTGCTGGCGCTGGTACTCCTCACGCGCGCGCTCGAAGATCAGCACGTTCGCGTCGATGGCCATACCGATCGCCAGCACGAAACCGGCCAGACCCGGCAGGGTCAGTGTGGCCCCCAAGGCGACCAGCGCTCCGTAGGCGATCAGCGTGTAGAACGCCAGGGCGATCGACGCCAGGAAGCCCACCAGCCGGTAGACCACCGTGATGTAGAGGGCGGTGAAGGCGATACCGAGGAGCGCGGCGATGGCGCTGGCCTCGATGGCGGCGGCACCGAGGGTCGGGCCGACCGTCTGGCGCTGGACCTCGGTGACCGGCAGCGGAAGCGAGCCGCCCTCGATCAGCACGGCCAGCTCGTTGGCGCTCTCGCTGGTGAAGTCGTTGCCGCTGATGGTGGTCTGACCACCGGACATACCGGCGTCACAGCCGATCTCCAGGCCCACCTGCGGGGCGGAGATGATCTGGTCGTCCAGCACGATCGCCACGCGGCGGCGGGGGTCGCCGTCGTTGTAGCAGGCGGCCTGGCCGGTGAGCTCGCGCCACTGGTCGCGGCCCTCGCCGCGGAAGCTGACGTTGACGACCCACTGGGCGCGGTTGGCGCTGTCGAGACCGGCGTCGGCGGTGGAGACCCGGTCGCCCTGGATGAAGGTCTCACCCAGCTGGAGCATGTTGCCCTGCTCGTCGGGCAGGGTCAGGGCGACGTCCTCGGGGTTCTCCGCCGACGGGCCCGCCGGGGCCTGCGGCATGCCGCCCTGGCCGCCGAGCATGTCCTCCAGGCCCTCCATGCCCTCCATACCCTCGGGCAGCTCGCCGCCGCCCTCGGGAGCGCCCTCGGGGGCGCCGTCCTGGCCGTCGGAGGGGGCGCGGGCCTCGTCCGCGGGGGCGTTGGCGAAGTCGCCGCCGCCGGGTGCCTGGACGCCCTGGCCGCCCTGCTCGCCGACGCCCAGGACCTCGTGGAAGGACAGCTGGGCGGTCTGGCCGACGATCTGCGCGGCCTCCGCCGGGTCCTGCACGCCCGGGAGCTCGACGATGATCCGGTTCTCACCGGACCGGGACATGGTCGCCTCGGCCACACCGAGGCGGTCGATGCGCTGGCGCAGCACCTCGACGACCTTGTCGGTGTTCTCCGAGTTGGCCTGGGTGCCGTCGGTGCCGTCCTGGGTCTCCAGGACGATCTGCGTGCCGCCGCTGAGGTCGAGACCCAGGCGCGGAGGGATGAACCACGCCGCGCCGAACGCGACGAGGATGACGAGGAGGGAGATGAGCGCGCGTGTCCAGCGCGCCCCGGCTCCCGTTTGACTGGACAAGGGGTGAACCTCTCACTGCGGATGGTGGGTACCGGTCGCGTGCCCGGCGGCGCCGGGCGGGGGGTGCGTGAGGCCGTTCCCGGCGCCGTCGCGGCTCCGGGAGGCGGCCGACCGGGATGGTCAGACGAGGGTGTGCGCGGTGAGAGGCGGTGCCCGGGTGGGCGGCAGTTCCTCCGCGTCGACCCGTTCGGGAACGGGGTCGTGGTGCGGCAGGGGCAGCGGCCACCAGGGTTGGTCCCACACCGCCAGGCGCAGTGCGCACGCGGGGACGGCGTCGGGCAGGTCCCGGAGCACCGACCGCTGGTCGCAGACGGAGACGGGCGGCCCGAGCGAGACCGTCTCGGTCCCGCGGTACGGGTGGGCCTCCTCCGACGTCCCCGAGGGGTCGTCGTCGGGGGCCTGCGCGGCGTCGCGCTCGGGGGCGCTGTGCCCTCCGTGTGAGGGCAGGGCGACGGTGTCCCTCTCCCCGGAGAGGCCGGAGGCCACGGGGAAGGACAGGATGACCAGCAGGACCACGCTGGTGATCAGCGATCCGGTCCGCAGGGCAGGGCGGGGTAGGGCACGGGTAACCGTGGTGACCACCGCCTCAGGCCGGGTTGGAGGGTCGTGCTGGCTCGGGCCGGTGCCCCGGGGGCACGCGGCTCCATCCAGCAGAGCATACGGGTAGGCACCCTTCCGGGGGAATCACGTGGTCGCCCCTGTGGACGAGCGGCCTCCGGAGCGCCGTTTGGTGCTCGGACGCCCCGGGCCACCTTTAGTCTTGAGGCATGTCGTCGAATCGCCACATCCTGACCGCGGTCGCCTGGCCCTACACCAACGGCCCGCGCCACATCGGCCACGTCTCCGGTTTCGGGGTCCCCTCCGACGTCTTCTCGCGCTTCCAGCGAATGTCGGGGAACAGCGTGCTGATGGTCAGCGGCACCGACGAGCACGGCACCCCGATCCAGGTGCTGGCCGACCAGGAGGGCGTGAGCGCCCGGGAACTGGCCGACCGCTACAACCGGATCATCGCGGAGGACCTGGTCGCGCTCGGTCTGTCCTACGACCTGTTCACCCGCACCACGACCGGCAACCACTACTCGGTCGTCCAGAAGCTGTTCACCACGCTCTACGAGAACGGCTACGTCTTCACGCGCACCACCAAGGGCGCGATCTCCCCGTCCACCGGCCGTACGCTGCCCGACCGCTACATCGAGGGCGTCTGCCCGATCTGCGGCTTCGACGGCGCGCGCGGCGACCAGTGCGACAACTGCGGGAACCAGCTCGACCCGATCGACCTCCTCTCGCCCCGCTCGCGGATCAACGGCGAGACGCCGGAGTTCGTGGACACCGAGCACTTCATGCTCGACCTGCCCGCCTTCGCGGACGTCCTCACCGAGTGGCTCAAGGGCAAGGAGGGCGAGTGGCGTCCCAACGTCCTCAAGTTCTCCCTGAACCTGGTGGAGGACCTCCAGCCGCGCGCGGTCACCCGTGACCTCACCTGGGGCGTGCCGATCCCGCTGGACGGGTGGAGCGACAACGCCGCCAAGCGCGTCTACGTCTGGTTCGACGCGGTGATCGGCTACCTGTCCGCGTCCATCGAGTGGGCCGAGCGCATCGGTGAGCCCGAGGCCTGGCGCCGCTGGTGGCAGGGGGAGGACAACGAGTCCTTCTACTTCATGGGCAAGGACAACATCGTCTTCCACTCGGTCATCTGGCCGTCGATCCTGCTCGGCGCGAGCGGTAAGGGCGACCAGGGCGGCGAGGTCGGCCCGTTCGGTGAGCTGAACGTCCCCACCGAGGTCGTCTCCAGCGAGTTCCTCACCATGGAGGGGCAGAAGTTCTCCTCCTCGCGCCGCGTCGTGATCTACGTGCGTGACTTCCTGGAGCGCTACTCCGCCGACGCGCTGCGGTACTACATCATGGCCGCGGGCCCGGAGAACCAGGACACCGACTTCACGTGGGCCGAGTTCGTCCGCCGCAACAACGACGAGCTGGTGGCGGCCTGGGGCAACCTGGTCAACCGCTCCATCTCGATGGCGGCCAAGAACCTCGGTGAGATCCCCGCCGCCGGTGAGCTGAACGACGAGGACCGCGCGGTCCTGGCCGCCTCCCGGGAGGCCTTCGCCACCGTGGGCGCCCGTCTGGAGAGGTCGCAGTTCAAGGCCGGTCTCCAGGAGGCCATGCGCACCGTGGCCGAGGCCAACAAGTACATCTCCGACCAGGCCCCCTGGGCGCTCAAGAAGACCGACCCGGAGCGGATGGCGACGGTCCTGCACGTCTCCCTCCAGCTGGTCAGCGACGCCAACACCCTGCTCACGCCGTTCCTGCCGGAGTCGGCCAACAAGGTGTACGCGATGCTCGGGGGCACGGGCACCTGGACCGGGATGCCGCGCATCGAGTCCGGTCACGACACCATCGGCGGCTCCGAGGAGAAGGTGGACTACCCGGTGATCACCGGTGACTACGCCGACAACGCGGCCCGCTGGGAGTCCGCGCCGATCGCGGTGGGCACCCCGTTGAGCCGTCCCACCCCGCTGTTCACCAAGCTCGACCCGTCCGTGGTGGACGAGGAGCTGGCGCGCCTGGCCGGTGACGCCGAGTAGGTTCCGACCCGACGCCGAGGCGGGCGCCGGTCCACGTGGACCGGCGCCCGCCTCCTTCGTCTCCGGGCCCCGGTCAGCCCCGTTCCCAGGCCCGCTCCAGGGCCCGCGCGGCCTCCTCCCGACCGTGTCCGAGGAGCCGTGCGCGTTCGGCGTAGGCCAGGGCGGCGGCCTCCAGGTCGTCCGGGCCGGTGGCGGGGCGCGGGGCGGAACGGCCGCGCACCTCCTCACCGAGCGGAGCGGCGCGCTCCACCGCGTCCTCGGTGACCGACGTGCCGTGCCTCCTCCTGCTGGAGAGCACCCCCGCCGCCTCCAGTTCCCGGAAGGCGCGGGCCACGGTGTTGGGGGCCACCCCGAGGTCGCCGGAGAGTTGGCGGATGGTGGGCAGGCGGGTCCCGGGGGCCAGTTCCCCGGAGAGGACCAGCGACAGGATCTGCACGCGGATCTGTTCGTAGGGCGGCAGCGGGTGCCGGGAGTCCACCTCGATGATCATCGGGCCCGCTCCGTCGTGTCGCCCTCGGAGACCGCCGTGGTGTCCCGGACGTCCGGGTGGAAGGGCGTGAGCGCCCGCCGGGCCGACCGCCACGAGGCCGCCGCCCACACGAGGCAGGCGGTGACGGAGACCGCGGCACCGACGACCACCAGGACGGCGCCGGGATGGTGGGACCCGGGAAGCCACCCGGGGTCGGCGGAGTCGAGCAGCGAACCCGGCTGACAGGCGGGGTCCACGGGCAGGAATCCGTAGGCGGCGCCCGGGACGAGGTCCCCGGCCAGGACCAGCAGGGCGGCCACGACGGCTCCCGCGGTGCGCGCGGCCGACAGTCGTCGGAGCGCGTGGTCCCGGGCCGGGTCCAGAGAGGCGATCGCGGGACGGGCGGCGGCCACGACGACCCCGGACGCACCCAGCGCCGTGGTCGCCAGCGCGACCGCCCCGATCATGCCGAGGGCGAGCGTGTCGGGGGCGTGGGAGACGGCCAGGTCCCGCCCGGGGTAGCACTGGGCCAGCTTGGCCATGCGGTACTCGCCGTAGGCCACGGCGAACGCCGCCAGGGACACCAGTCCGCCGAGGACCAGGACGCCGAGGGCCGTGCGGCGCGGCAGGACCGTGGTCAGCCCCCGGGGCCGGAGTTCGGCGCGGCGGGTGCGGGTGCGCAGGCGCAGCAGTTGGTTGGCGGTCAGGTCACCGACCACGACGGCGGCCAGGACCACGCTGACCTGGATGGACTGGGTCTCCATGAAGCCGTCGCCACCGAGGAGCAGGAAGGCGGCGACCGCCACCGTGGTGGCGGTGAGGAACCCCAGCAGGACGGCGACGCACCAGGCCCCGGCGGTCATCCCCGGTTCGGGGGGTTCGGCGGTGACCTCCTCGCGCAGGGCGGCGGCCCGCCTCGCGCGGAGGACCGCCACGAGTCCGGCGGCGGCCACGGCGGCCAGCAGGGTGATGCCGAGCCAGCCGCGCATCGGCGTGAACAGCTCGGCGGTGACGATCGCGGCGACGGCCAGGGCCAGGAGGAGGGCCGTGCGGGCTCCCCGGCCGTTTCCGGTCGGTCCGGAGGCGAGGCGGGCCAGCGGCAGTCCGAGGACCACCAGCGCGACGAGCAGCACGGCGACGGGCAGGTAGGGGCCGGTCAGGTGGTGGACGGTGTCGATCACCGTCTGCGGAGCGGGGGGTGGCACGGGCGTCTCCTGTCGGTTCCGATTGACTCAATGTATTAAATCATTGAGTCAATGATGAATCAATGACCGGCCGATCCGAGGGCGCGGGCCGCCTAGAATCACCACGGCGCACGCAGTACACGTGATGGGGGCATGACATGGGCAGACGCAAGGGCAGTGCGGTCAGGGAGCGCAACGCGCAGACCCCGCCCCCGGCACCCGAGCCGCTGCGGGTCGCGGTGGCCGACAGCCACACCCACATGGACATGCAGACCCCCGAGGTCGAGGAGATCATCGCCGCGGCGGAGGCCGTGGGCGTGACCCCGCTCGTACAGGTGGGCGTCGACCTCCCCTCCTCCCGCTGGGCGGCCGAGACCGCCGCGAGGCACCCCGGCAGGGTGTGGGCCGCCGTGGCCCTGCACCCGAACGAGGCCCCCCGCGTGGTGCACGGCGACGGCGCCGAGGGAGTGGAGGCCGACGACACCGACTGGGCGGGGAAGGCCCGCCCCGCCGGGGGGACCGAGGCCCTGGAGGCCGAGCTGGCCGAGATCGACGCGCTGGCGGCGCTGCCGCAGGTGGTGGCGGTCGGAGAGACCGGGATGGACACCTTCCGCACCGGTCCCGAGGGCGCCCGCGCCCAGGAGCTGTCGTTCCGCCGCCACATCGCCATCGCCAAGAGGCACGGCAAGGCGCTCATGATCCACGACCGCGAGGCGCACGAGGACGTCCTCCGCGTCCTGGAGGAGGAGGGCGCGCCGGAGAGGGTGGTCTTCCACTGCTTCTCCGGAGACGCCGACATGGCCCGGGTGTGCGCCGAGCGGGGCTACTTCATGAGCTTCGCCGGGAACGTCACCTTCGCCAGCGCCGAGCCCTTGCGCGAGGCGGCCAAGGTCGCCCCGCCCGAGCTGGTCCTGGTGGAGACCGACGCCCCCTTCCTCACCCCCAAGCCCTACCGGGGCCGCCCCAACGCCCCCTACCTCATCCCGCTCACCCTGCGGGTGCTGGCCGAGACCAAGGGGCTCGGTGAGGAGGAGCTGGCCGGGATCGTCGCCGACAACGCCCGCCGGGCCTTCGGGTTCTGACCGGCCCGAACGGGATCAGTGGCCGCGCTTCAGGCGGCCCGCCTCCCGGCCCTCGCGGGTGTTGCGCTTCCACTCCTTACGGCGCTCCGCACGCATGCGGGCGTCGCCCCTCGACCGGTTCCACTCGGCCTCGCGGCGCAGCCTGAACCAGCGTTCGAGGCGCCCGGAGTCCAGCTCCCCGTCGTCCACGGCGGCCCTGACCGCGCACCCGGGTTCCGCGCCGTGGGAGCAGTCCCGGAACCGGCACCGCTCGGCCAGATCGTTGACGTCGGAGAAGGTGCGGTCCACACCGGTCCCGTCCCCGGGCACGTCGATGCGGCGCACCCCCGGGATGTCCAGGAACAGCGCGCCCCCGGGCATGGGGATCAGCTGACGGTGCGTGGTGGTGTGGCGGCCGCGCCGATCGTCACGGATCCCGCCGGTCTCCATGACGGTGCGCCCCGCCAGCGCGTTGAGCAGACTGGACTTCCCGGCGCCGGAGGTGCCGAGCAGGACCCAGGTGGCCCCGGGACGCAGCTTGGCGGACAACGCCGCCAGCCCCAGGCCGGTGTGCGCGCTGACGGTGTGCACCTCGGCGCCGGTGGTGACCGACTCGACCAGTTCGACCACCTCGGGAAGGCGGTCACCGGCGAGTTCGGCCTTGGTGACGGCCACGACCGGCGTGGCGCCGCTGGTCCAGGCCAGGCTGAGGAACCGCTCCAGACGCCCCACGTTGGGGCCCTGGTCGGCCGCCTCGCAGATCAGGACGGCGTCGACGTTGGCGGCCAGGGCCTGGTCGTGGGAGTCCTTGGCCACGCCCTGGCGGACGAGGGTTCCGGAGCGCTCCAGGACCGCCTCCACCAGCCACGTGTCGCCGGACCTGCGGACGGCCACCCAGTCGCCGCTGGTCGGAGCGGTGAAGGGGTCGGCCTCCGCCGCCCTGCGCACCGCGGGTGACAGGGCGGCGGTCTCGTGCCCCGGCAGGCGGACGCCGACGGCGCCCCGGCGGGCCTCGGAGACCCGTGCGGGGAGCAGGACCTCCGGTCGGCCGTGGGCGACGGCGTCGAAGGCCGCCTCGACGCGGGGGTTCCAGCCCAGGACCGAGAGCGGGTGGGCGGGGTGTTCTTCGGATGTGGTGTTCGTGCTGTGGTGACTCACAGTGCTCTCTCTGAGGAGCGCGAGCCGCCGCTGGACGCGACCTAGGGCTCGCTGACGATCGAGGTTCGGATACCGGGGCCAGGCATGAGGCGGGCCATGGCGTGCTCCTCTCGTCAGCGGCCGGCGCGGACCGCACGGCACGCACCGACCCTAGGACAGGGCCTCGGCGCGGTGCCAGTGGTTTTCCCGCTGGCGCTCAGCGGCGCCGGGTCCACACGTCGTCCCCGGGCCGGGGAACCGCGGGGACGCCGTGCCGGGGGGTGTAGGCCTCCTCGGCGTCCCCGTGCTCCGCCGCCCGGGGCGAGGGACGGTTCCCGCGCTCGTACTCCTCGTCGTCACCGAGCAGGAGGAAGAGGCTGCAGATCAGCAGGAGGACCAACAGGCCGGTGATCACCGGCAGCAGCAGGTCCCACGCCTTGGCGCCGTCGGGGGCTGAGACGGGGGTGAAGTCGGCCGGGACGACGTGTGTCCCGGCCATGCTCGTGTAGTGCGTGGCGGTGACCGCGCCCGCCAAGACCAGGGAGGCGAGGACGGTCGCGATCGGCCCGGACCGCTGGACGGCGCACCACAGGGCGACGGTGGCGGCGACCACGGCGATCACGGCGGACAGCGCCACCGTGAACGGGTCGTGGTGCAGGGTGCCGTGGAGGTTCATGGCGGCCACGCCGACGTGGTGCATGGCGACGATCCCGGAGCCGAGCAGGAGTCCGCTGGCCAGGACGCGGACGGCGGTGGCCGCTCGGAGCACCAGTTGGAGGGCGAGGACCGAGACCAGGACGGGGATCACGCCGCTGACGGCGGTCAGGAGGCCGTCGTAGCGCAGCGGCGTGCCGGGGATGGTGAAGCCGAGCATGGCGACGAAGTGCATCGCCCAGACGGCCATCCCGCCGAGGGAGACCGCGGCCAGCGCCTGCCACTGCCATCGGAAGAAGCCGGTCGTACGGCGGGCCCTAGCGGCGAAGGAGAGGCCCAGGAAGGCGCCGACGGCCGAGATGGCGTAGGCGATCGAGGGCGTCATCCAGCCTTGGGGGAGGAGATCGGACACGGTCCCTGTTCTCTGCTTTCCATGACGTGGGTCACAGTCGTGACCCCTGTTCATGGAGCGTAGGGACCCCCGTCACCGATGGCCAGGGTTCTGCCGCCGATCCGCTGGCCTGATGTGGCCAGTGGGGCCGCCGGGGCCGCCGGGGTGGCTCAGTCCCGGTGCGACCGCAACCCCTCGAAGGCGATGTGGCACAGGGAGTCAGCGATCTCCTCGCAGGACATGCCGCGGTCCGGCTTGTACCACTCGACGACCGAGTTGACCATGCCGAAGAGCAGGCGGGAGGCGACCGCCGGGTCGACGTCGCTGCGGATGTCCCCGTCGACCACGCCCTCGCGGACCAGGTCCGCGATGAGGTGGTCGAACCTGCGGCGCCGTTCCAGGGCGTGCTTCTCCACCTCGGTGTTGCCGCGCACCCGCAGCAGGAGGGTGACGTGGGGCAGCTCCTCGACGAGCACCCGGACGCTGCCGCGCAGCACGTGTTCGAGCCGAGCGATGGCCGGTCCGGTGGTCGCGCCCTCCTCGCGGGTGACCTCGAACAGCGCGTCCATGGCCAGGTCCAGGGACTGGCGCAGGAGTTCGGTCTTGCCCGTGACGTGGTGGTAGATCGCGGACTTGGTCACGCCGAGGGCGCGGGCCAGATCCTCCATGCTCGTTCCGTCGTAGCCGCGTTCGTTGAACACGCGAGCGGCCACGCGGAGCACGGAGTCGGCGTCGTGCCCCGGACGTCCGGAGCGGCGCCTGCCGGTCTGTCTCGGGGTGGCTGGTTCGGGTGCGGAAGATCGGGACACGGTTGTCGAATCTACCTCCTGACGGGGGCGGACGTGCGCGGGGCCGCCTGGTCGGGCCGGGTCGCCCACCTTGGGAACCTGTTTACTGAACGAACGGTCGGTAGGCAACCCTGGTTCCCGGCCGTACGGCTCCTGACCGGAGGCGCGTCTGATTCCCGGATGGCTGAATGTGGCCAACTGTCGTTAGGGACCCGTTAATCCCCTTGTAGGGGCTCGCACACCAGGAGTAGCTTTTACCCGCTTTGCTGGCAAAAGTCATTTTGTTCGTGAAACGGAAAAAGAGCCCCAAATGGCCATAACCCGTCGCGGTGCCTTCAAGGCGTCGCTGCTCGGTGGTGTCGGTGCCGCCGTCGCCACCACGATCCCCGCCTCCCTGGCCTGGGCCGACACGGCCCCCGCCGCACCCGTCGCCCAGACCGCGCAGGAGGCCCTGCGCCTCCTCAAGGAGGGCAACCAGCGCTGGTCGCAGTACCTGTCCAGACACCCGAACGAGGGCAGACCCCGCCGTGAGCAGCTGGTCAACGGCCAGGCCCCCTTCGCGACCATCCTCGGCTGCGCCGACTCCCGGGTCCCCCCGGAGCTCGTCTTCGACCAGGGGCTGGGCGACCTCTTCACCATCCGCTCGGCGGGCCAGGTCCTCGACGGCTCGGTGCTCGGCAGCCTCACCTACGCCGTGGAGCACCTGCACACGCCGCTCATCGTCGTGATGGGCCACCAGACCTGCGGCGCCGTCGACGCCGCGGTCCAGGCCCACCGCACCGGCCAGCTCCCGCACGGCCACATCGGCGGACTGGTCGCGGAGATCCTGGGTGTCGTGGAGTCCACCCCCGACGACGGCGTGGACTTCCTCGACGCCTGCGTCCGGGCCAACGCCGAGCACATCGCGCAGCGCCTGCGCGACGACAGTGAGCTGGGCAGGTTCGTCACCGAGGGCAAGCTGGAGATCGTCTCCGCGCGCTACGACCTCGAGGACTCCAAGGTCGCCTGGCTCTGACCCCACTGGCCAGTCCGCCGAGTATGGGGGAGAATGCCGGTGACCTTCCCCCGGCAGCGCAGGGAGACCCGGTATGTTCCGGATCGCGATCAGTCGGCTCACCGACGGGGGCCGACGCATCACCCCCGAACACCGGGGGACCGCCCTGTCCGTGGACGAGGCGGTCCGCGCCCTCCGGGAGCACCTGCCCTCGGTGGACACCAGTGCCTTCGGCAGCGACGCGGTGCAGCGTTCGGTCAACCGGACCAACGACTTCCGCCATGACGTGGTCACCGCGGACGGCGGACGGTACCGGGTGGTCATCGCACCGATGATGTGAGTCCGGTGCCACGGGTCACCCCGTGGCACCGGACGCCCCTCCTCCCGGGAGCGGTCAGTCCGACCCGAAGGCGGAGTCGAAGGAGGCCTCGGGCGCGTCGAAGGCGTTGGCCCGCACGAACCGCACCGCCTCGGCTGCCCCGGCCAGCCGGTCCATCCCCGCGTCCTCCCACTCCACGGAGATCGGCCCCTCGTACCCGATCGAGTTCAGCACGCGGAAGCACGCCTCCCACGGCACGTCACCGCGACCGGTGGACACGAAGTCCCATCCCCGGCGCGGGTCGCCCCACGGCAGATGGGAGCCGAGGCGCCCGTTGCGGCCGTTGCCCACCCGCTTGCGGGCGTCCTTGCAGTCCACGTGGTAGATCCGCTCGCGGAAGTCCCACAGGAAGCCGACCGGGTCGATGTCCTGCCACACCATGTGGCTGGGGTCCCAGTTCAGCCCGAAGGCCTCCCGGTGCCCCACGGCCTCCAGCGCCGCCTGGGTCGACCAGTAGTCGTAGGCGATCTCCGACGGGTGCACCTCGTGCGCGAACCGCACGCCCACCTCGTCGAACACGTCCAGGATCGGGTTCCAGCGGTCGGCGAAGTCCCGGTAGCCCGCCTCGATCACGTCCGCGCCGACCGGCGGGAACATCGCCACGTACTTCCAGATCGCGGACCCCGTGAAGCCCACCACCGTGGACACGCCCAGCCTCGCGGCGGCCCGGGCGGTCAGCTTCATCTCCTCGGCCGCGCGCTGGCGGACCCCCTCGGGTTCGCCGTCGCCCCAGACCCGGGAGGGCAGGACGTCACGGTGACGGTGGTCGATCGGGTCGTCGCACACCGCCTGGCCGAGGAGGTGGTTCGAGATCGCCCACACGCCGAGGCCGTGGCGTTCGAGGACCTCCCGTCGCTCCCGGACGTAGGCGTCGTCCACGGCGGCGCGGGTCACGTCCAGGTGGTCGCCCCAGCAGGCGATCTCCAGGCCGTCGTAGCCCCAGGAGGAGGCGAGCGCGCACACCTCCTCGAAGGGCAGGTCGGCCCACTGGCCGGTGAAGAGGGTGACCGGTCGGGTCATCGGGCTGCCTCCAGAGTGTCGGGGGGTGGGGCCGGGCCGGACGGCCGCGGCCCCGGTTCGCCGGTCGGTTCAGCGCGGGGTCGGCCCCGCCGGTGCCGGCACACCGACGAGGCCGAGCATGAGGTCGCGCACCTCGGTGGCGGCGACGCGGTCACGGGAGAGCGAGGGGTCGGTGCACAGCACGAGGGGCCCGTCCAGGGGATCGTCGTGCGGGCGTCCGTGGGTGCCCCGGACACAGCCCGGGTCCAGGGGGACGACGTTCATCGCGTAGCGCAGGCCCGCCTTCTTGCGGACCAGGTTGGCCGCCGCCCTGGCCTTGACCAGGGGATCGGCGGGGTCCAGGAAGAGCTCGGCCGGGTCGAAGCCGGGCTTGCGGTGGATGTCCACGCCGCGCGCGAAGTCGGGGGCCGACCCGTCACGCAGCCAGTAGTAGTAGGTGAACCAGGCCCCGGGTTCGGCGAACAGGACCAGTTCCCCCGAGCGCTCGTGATCGAGCCCGTACCCGGCCTGGGCCTCGCGGTCCAGCACGAGGTCGACCCCGTCCAGCTCCCGCAGCAGCTCCGCGACCTTCGGCTGGTCGGCGGGGTCGCGGACGTACACGTGCGCGCACTGGTGGTCGGAGACCGCGAAGGCCCGCGAGGCCCACGGGTCCAGGTACTCCATGCCCTCCTGCGTGTACACCTCCAGCAGCCCCTCCCGCCTCAGCAGCCGGTTGACGTGCACGGGCCGGTCGGCGGGGGTGATCCCGTACTCACTGAGCACCAGGACGGCCGCCCCGGCGGCCTCGGCGTCGTCCAGCAGCGGGGCGAGCGCGGCGTCGAGGTCGCGGACCGCCCGCCGGGCCTCCTCGGAGTCCGGGCCGAAGCGCTGGAGGTCGTAGTCCAGGTGGGGGACGTAGCAGAGGGTGAGGTCGGCCCGGGGCAACAGCCTGCGGGTGGCGGCCACGATCCACTCGGTCGAGCGGATCGACGCGGTCGGCCCCCAGTAGTTGAAGAGCGGGAAGGGGCCCAGCTCCGAGGTGAGTTCGTCGTGCAGTCCGACCGGCCGGGTGTAGCAGTCCGGGGACTTGCGGCCGTCCGCGTGGTAGACCGGCCGGGGCGTGACGGTCCAGTCCGTGGTGGCGCCCATGGCGTACCACCAGCAGACGTTGGCGGTCCGGAAGTCCGGCCGGTGGCGGCGGGCGGTCTCCCACACCTTCTCTCCCTGGACCAGCCGGTTGTGCTGGCGCCACAGGTACACCTCGCCCAGGTCCCGGAAGTACCAGCCGTTGGCGACGGCGCCGTGCTCGGCGGGGGCGGTCCCGGTCAGGAACGTGGACTGCACGGTGCAGGTGACGGCGGGCAGGACGGTGTCCAGCGGGGCCCGCCACCCGCGATCGGCCAGGGAGCTCAGGCGGGGGGCGTGTTCGAGCAGGCGGGGGGTGAGCCCGACCGCGTTGACGACGAGGAGGCGGCTGGTCATGGAGCGGTCCTTCCTGGGTGGGCCGTGGCGTGCGGTGGTCGGCCGTCAGAGCGGGGTGAGCCCGAGCGCGGTGAGCCGGTCGCGGGCCCAGGCCAGTTCGGCGGCGATCCCGGCGATCAGTCCCTCCTCGCCGTCGGGCCGCCGGTCCTCGGGGAGCACCGTCCAGGTGTAGGTCTCCACCTCCACGTGGTCGGTGCGGGCGCCGTCGGGGCCCAGGAGGAGGGAGAGGGTCCGGTCGAGGTGGTCGGTGGTGCCGCGCAGGGGAGCGGCGGCGGGGGAGTGCAGGGGCGCGTGGAAGTGGGTGCGCCAGGGGCCGCCTCCGCCGAGGGGACGGGGCCCGGCGAGGGCCTCGGGCAGGTCGTCCCGGGCCCGGAGACGGCCGTCGGCCAGTTCGCGGGTCTGGTGCAGGAACCGGTCCTCGGTGAAGGCGGCCAGGGCGGCACGGGTCGCGGGGTCGGCCGGGTCGGGTGCCTCCACGGCGGCCGAGGCCTGGGTCTTGACCACCGGCAGTCCGGCGGTCGTGAGGCGGTCGAGCGCGGCGCCGGGTTCCTCGAACCCCACCGCCAGATGGCAGGTGTCCAGGCACACGCCCACGTGCGGGGGCGGGTCCGCGAGCAGGCGGGCGGCGTCCCCGGTGGTCTCCACGGCGCAGCCGGGCTCGGGCTCCAGTCCGACCCGCACCGGGCGCCCGGCGTCGGCCAGCCCGTCCAGCACGGCGGAGAGCTCGGTGAGGTGGGCCCGGGCGGCGGCCAGACGGTCGGCGTCCCAGGGCTCCCGCCAGGCCAGGGGCAGGGTGGAGACGCTGCCCCGCGCGGCGTCGTCGGGCATGAGCCGGGCGAGCACCCGCGCGCAGTCCACCGTGTAGTCGAGACGGGCGCGCTCGGTCCAGTCCGGGGAGTACACGGCGTGCTTGACCACCGGCGCGTGGAACCCGGTGTAGGGGAAGGCGTTGAGGGTGACGGTCTCCAGACCGGCCGCCGCCAGCCCCGCGCGCAGGCGGTCGGTCAGCGAGGGGGAGGCGGCCAGTTCGCGGGCGAGGGGCGCGGGCAGCCACAGGCCCAGACCGAGCCGGTCGGTGCCCAGGGCAGCGCGGACCCCGCCGCCGAACACCCGGATCTGGCGCAGG
Organism: Nocardiopsis sp. iso_237; assembly: GCF_056173345.1. Lineage (NCBI taxonomy): Bacteria > Bacillati > Actinomycetota > Actinomycetes > Streptosporangiales > Nocardiopsidaceae > Nocardiopsis > Nocardiopsis sp. iso_237. The sequence goes on from NZ_CM149669.1 coordinate 882,633, forward strand.
ACTCCGTCCAGGTCCTCGGCCGGGTGGACGTTGGTGCAGTACGCGAGGTGGACGACGGTGCCGTCGGGGTGCCGGAACCTCATGCGGCGCCCCCTCGCGGGTCCTCCGCCGCGCCTTCCGGCGGACCCGCCTCCGGGCGTTCGCCGCGCAGGATCGAGTTGCCCGAGAAGGTGGCTCCGGCCGCCGGTCCCGCGCCGTCCTCCAGCAGCAGGCGGCCGCTGCGCCCGTAGAACTCCACGGGGTTGCGCCACAGCACGCGGTCCACGTCGTCCTCGGTGAACCCGGCCGCCAGCATCCGCTGTCCCGTGTACAGGGTGGTCAGGGGGTCGCTGTGCCCCCAGTCGGCTGCCGAGTTCACCACCATGCGGTCCAGGCCCCACTCGGACAGCACCCGCACCATCCGCTCCGGGGACATCTTGGTGTCCGGGTAGATGGAGAAGCCCAGTACGCACCCGGAGTCGCGCACCATCTCCACGGTGGTCTCGTTGAGGTGGTCCACCAGGACCATCTCCGGGGCGATCCCCGACTCCTCGACCAGCCGCAGGGTGTGCCGGGTGCCCTCGACCTTGTCCCGGTGCGGGGTGTGCACCAGCACCGGCAGACCGAACTCCCGGGCCAGGTCCAGCTGGTGCCGGAAGGCCTTCTCCTCCTCGGAGGTGCGCGAGTCGAACCCCACCTCGCCCACGGCCACCACCCCGTCCTTGGCCAGGTAGCGGGGGAGGAGGTCGAGCACCCCGGCCAGGCGGGGGTCGTTGGCCTCCTTGGGGTTGAGCGCGACGGTGCAGTGGTGGCGGATACCGAACTGGGCGGCCCGGAAGCGCTCCCATCCGACCAGGCCGTCGAAGTAGTCACGGAAGGAGCCCACGCTGGTGCGCGGCTGCCCCAGCCAGAACGCGGGCTCCACCAGGGCGCGCACCCCGGCGTCGTACATCGCCCGGTAGTCGGCGGTGGTCCGCGAGGTCATGTGGATGTGCGGGTCGAAGATACGCATGGTGCCTCCTATGAGCGGGGGTCCGGACCCTCGGGGCCGTCCGTGCCGGTGGTCCGGGGAAAGCGGTCCAGCACCCGGTGGACGTCGGCGGGTACCGCCCGGCCCGCGCCTTCGCGCTCGCGGGCGAAGTCCGCGCACATGCGGGCCAGCTCGGCGTCGGCCCGCTCGTCCACCCCCGCCACCAGGCGCAGCGGCACTCCGACGAACAGGCACTTGAGCACGGTCTGGCGCCAGGAGTGGTCGTCCAGCAGGGCCTGGGCCCCGCTGGCGGCCGCCGCCGCGACCAGCCGGGTGTCGTTGGTCCGCAGGGCGTCGGCCAGCAGGCGGCGGGCGGTGGCGGCCACCTCGGGCTCCCGGGTGTCGAGGCGGCCGAGCGCGTGCAGGACGGCGCGGCGCTCCTCGGCGTCGCCGTACTCGTAGAGGGCGTCCACCTCCCTGGCCAGGTCGGCGGGGGACAGCACGCGGGCCACCTGGCGCAGCAGGTCCGCGCGTACCAGGTCGTCGAGGGTGGGCCCGGCCGTCCCGGAGGGATCGCCGGAGGGCCCGGCGCCGCGCGCCACCCGGCGGGCGGCGGCGGGGAAGAGCACCGCGACGCGCTCCGGGCGCTCGGCCAGCTCGGCGCGGAGCGCGGCCAGCTCCGCGCGGGCGCCCTCCGCCAACAGGTCCCCGACGTCCACCACGGTCCCGCTCCCTCCGGTCCGACCACGCGTGCCGCTCACTGCCGCTCACCCCGTTCCGCCAGGACCCGGGCCCAGGCCGCGTCCAGCGCCCGCTTGGAGCGCTCCGCGACCAGCGGTGCCGCGTGCCCGTGCCGGGGCAGCTCCACCGAGGCCAGTCCGGTGTACCCGGCGCGGTCCAGGGCGCCCAGCACCCCGGCCAGGTCGAGGTCGCCCTCACCGAACTCCAGGTGTTCGTGCACCCGGGGACGCATGTCGTCCAGCTGCACGTTGGCGATCAGTTCCCCGGCCCGGGCCACCGCGCCCTCGGGGCCGTCGGGTTCGTTGCACACCCCGTGCCCCACGTCCAACGTCACCCTGAGCCGCGCGGGGTCGCCCAGCGCGCGCCGCAGTTCCAGGACGTCCTCCAGACGCTCCGCGAACATGCCCGGCTCGGGCTCGAACGCGAGGTCCACGCCGAGCTCGTCCGCCGTCACCAGGACCTTCTCCACCCCGTCGAGGAGCCGGTCCCGACCCTGCTCCCGGGTGGCCCCGGCGGGCAGGATCCCCGACCAGAAGGACACCGCCTCCGCGCCGAGGGTGTGGGCGACCCGCACCGCCCGGCGCAGCAGGTCCACCCGCACGTCCCGGTCCCGGTCGGAGACCAGGGTGGGTTCGTGCTTGCGGCGCGGGTCCAGCAGGTACCGGGCGCCGGTCTCCACGACCGCCGCGAGGCCCAGCGCGTCCAGCCTGCGGGCGACCGCCGCCACCCGGGCGTTCACGTCCAACGAGAACGGGTCCAGGTGGGGGTGGTCCAGGGTCAGCCCGACCCCCTCGTAACCGAGGTCGGCGATGATCGCCAGGGCGTCGTCCAGCCGGTGGTCCCAGAACCCGTTCGTCCCGTACCCCAGCCTCAGGTGCTCGCTCATGTCACCGACACCGCCCTGGCCGCCCGCGCGGTGACCGGGGCCCCGGCCGCGAGCGCGCAGGCCGTGCCCACCGCCCCGTACCGGGACAGCAGCGCCGCCTGGAGCGGGATCATCCCCCGGATGCCGATTCCGGTCGCCTCCCGCGCGTGGTCGGCGCTGGGCTCGGCCACCGCCCGGGCCTGGGCCAGCCCGACCGTGGCCGCGAACGAGCCCGCGAAGGCCCCGGCGGCCAGCTCGCCCACCGCGCCCCGCGCCGTGGCGGGGGCCGTGCGCGACGGGTACGCCGCCACGACGGCGCCGGTCAGGGTGCAGGCCAGCGCCCCGGCGGCCACCTCCGGGCGGGTGCCGTGGACCTCGCCCCGGCTCAGCGTCGTCACCCCGTAGGTGTGCGCGGCCATCGCCGCGGCGGGCAGCACCGCCGCGCCGGTCCGGTCACCGGCACCCAGCAGCACGTCCAGCCCCCGGTTGACCGCCATCCCCAACGGGGCCAGCGGTGTGGGCTTCAGGACGAGGTCGTAGGTCCACACCGTGGTGGCCAGGGCGGTCGCCACCAGCGCGGACCGGCCGCCCCCCGCCAGCGCCGCGATCCCCACCCCGGCGGCGGTGAGCCCGGTCGCCACCGCCAGGGCCTCACCCGGGGACACCTCCCCCGAGGGGAGCGGGCGTTCGGGGCGCTCGACCGCGTCGAGGTCGCGGTCGGCGTAGTCGTTGAGGGCCATCCCCGCCCAGTACAGACAGACCGAGGCGGCGGGGAGCGCCCAGGTACTCGGTCGGCCCAGCCGACCGGCCGCGGCGGCACCGGTGAGGGAGTCACCGAGCACGGTCAACGCGGCGGGCAGGCGCACCAGCCGGGCCAGGGACCCCAGCTTCCGGCTCATCCGCGCCCCGCCCCCTCCGCCGGTCCGGCGCACCAGGCGGTGAGCGCCTCCCACTGCGCGGCCAGCCCGTGCACGTCGCTCCCGGCCGGGTCCTTGAAGAAGAAGCCCAGCTCCGGGACCGGTCCCGCGCGACCGGTCCGGTGGGCGTGGGCGGCCAGCCGGGCCAGGTCCAGGACCAGTGGCGCGGCCAGCGCCGAGTCGTAGCCGGACCAGGTGAACTGGAGGCTCATCCGGGCGCCCAGGAACCCCTCGAAGGACACGTGGTCCCAGGCGGTCTTGGTGTCGCCCAGGTCGGGCACGTAGTCGATGTGCAGGGGCCCGTCCACCGGGTGCCCCAGCAGGTGCTCCAGGCCCCGCGCCTTGGAGGCGGTCTTGCTGTCGTTGCTCGCGGGGTCGGAGAGGGTCGCCCCGTCGCCGCCGCCCAGGAGGTTCAGGGAGGACCACGAGCGCACACGCAGCGCCCGGGCCGCGAACATCGGCGCGAGCACGCTCTTGACCAGGGTCTCCCCGGTCTTGCCGTCCGATCCCGCCCACGGCAGCCCCAGCTCCTCGGCCAGGGCCGCCAGCGCGGGCGGGCGCGGCCCCGCGTTCGGAGTGAACTCCACGAAGGAGCACCCCGCCCGCAGGGCCGCGTACGCGTACACCGAACTCGCCGGGATCCGTGCGGTCCCCGCGTCCAGGGCCGCCTCCAGCAGGTCGGGCGCGGAGAGCTCGGGCACCCGCTCCGGCGGGGGCTCGGTGCTGGACAGGTCCACCACCACGACGCGCTCCACCGCCTCGTCCTCCGCGAACGCGCGCAGGTCCTGCTCCAGGCGGTCCGTGTGACAGCGGGCGAACCCCTCGGGACGCGGTTCCACGCCCCGGCGGACGCGCCGGTCCACGGCGTCGAGCTCGTCCGCGAAGGCCTCGGGGAGGTGCGGCGGGACCACGCCCGACCTGGCCAGCGGCTCCGCGCTCTTGGACAGGTGGGTGTCCGAGACGTCGTGACCCCCGAAGACCAGGTCACCGAGGCCGGGCAGGCCAGCGTCGGCGAACTCGGGGCGCTCGGTCACGCACCCCGTCCGCTCGGCGGCGCCCGCCCGCACGGCCAGCGCCCCCAGGACGGCCGTGGTGGCGACCGAACCGCGCGCCCCGACCAACCACACTCCGATGCGTGTCATGTGCTCCCCTGCTGGTTGTCGTGCTCGTCCCGGTGGACCTCGTGTCAGTGGCCGTCGTGGCCGGGCGGCGGACCGTCCCCGGTCGCCCCCTCGCCCTCCTCGGCCTCGTCCGGCTGGAGGGCGCCGCTGCCGGGCTCGGAGGGCAGGTACAGGTGGATGTGGCCGTGTCCGGCGTCGACACTGACCATGTCGAGCTGGGTGGCCGCCACCGACCAGGCCGTGACCGCCTGGTCGCGCAGGTCGGCGGCGAGGTCCAGCAGTTCGGTCCGCTGGTCCTCGTCGGCCCGAGCGGCGGCGGCGTAGGCGCTCACCGCCGAACCGAGCAGGTCCACCGAACCGTCCAGCCCGGAGAGGGTGACGTTGAAGTCGGTGCGGCCGGAGTCGTCGAGTTCGAAGTGGGCTCCGGCGTCGCGGACCGTGCCGAGCCAGCCGTCGATCTCCTCGTCGTCCGGGAAGTCCTCGGAGGGCGCGGAGCCGTCGGCGGGCAGGACCCCGTTCAGGGACTCCAGGGCCGGGACCAGCTCCTCGTGCGCGGCCCTGGTGTGGCCGATCAGGCTGGACACCTGGTCCACGTGGCGGGCGTCGGCGGAGGCCTCCAGCTCCGCCACCCGGGCCGGGTCCGGGGAGACCTGGTCGTCCCCGCCCCCGAAGAAGAGCACCACCGAGGCGACGACGGCGCCGACCAGCAGCACGGAGCCACCGGTCAGCCACCAGGTGGTGGGGTTGGAGTTCGAGGATTGAACCCCCTCGGTCCTGTCCGGGGAGGGGGTCTTCCCCTGCTGGCTGCTCAAGGGATCGGTGCTCACGGGCACCTCCTGTCAGGTTGACACTGGCCGGGTCACGGGCGGCGCGTGCCGTGCGAGCGACGCCGCGGGGGTGTGGCGGGGCCGGGGTCCGGCCCCGCCACGGTTCGTCGCGTTACTGCTGATCCGGAGCTACTCGGGTGGTGCGGTCAGGTGTTCGAGGCCGTCGGCCAGGCGCCCCAGCTCCTCTCGGGTGTCGGGGTCGGCCACGGTCTCGGCGGTCGTCCGGAACCGGTCGAGCGAGCGTCCGGCCTGTGCGGGCCGACCCACGCTCACGTGGTGCTCGGCCAGTTCCAGCTGACGGGTGAGCCGGGTGGCCTCGGAGGCGGTCAGACCGCCCGCCTCGGCCAGTTCCCCGACCCGTTCGTGGACCTCGGCGAAGGTGAACGTCTCCGTCTCGTCCTCCAGGTCGGTGACCTGCACGTCGCGGAACCACACGAGGTCGTTCGCGCCGTGGTTCTGGAGCCCGACGCGTCCGGCCGAGAGGTCGCGGGCGGGGTCGGTGCTCTCGAACTCGTTGACCAGCTCGCCGTTGATCCACACGCGGATCATCGGGTCGTCGACCTCGATCTCCATCGTGTTCCACTCGCCCACGACCTCCGGGTGGGAGGAGGCGGCCTGGAACGTGTACACGGCCCCCGTCTGGGTGAGGGGGTCTCCGTCGGGGGCGCCGTACGGGTCGATCTGGATCTCGTAGCCCTCGTTGACCGCGACCCACGGGTCGTCGCCCGGGTCGGGGAAGCCGACGAAGACACCGGAGTTGTCGGACTCCTCGTGGGTGAGGTAGTCCAGCTTCATCCGGTAGGAGCCGAGCTCGTCCTCGTGCCAGAGCAGGCCCATGCCGCCCTCGGTCTGGAGGACGCACCCGTCACCGTCGTCGACGATCTCGAAGCTGCCCGGACCGGCCATGTTCCAGCCGTCCAGGGACTCCCCGTCCCACAGGGCGCGGTAGCCGTCGTCGAGGTTGGGCGGCGCGCACTCCACGGGGGCGGGTTCGTCCCCGACCGTGATGGTGTGGGTGGCGGAGGCGCCGGTGCGGCCCTCGCCGTCGGTGGCCACGGCGCTGACCGCGTACTCGCCCTCGGGGACGTCGGTCCAGGAGGCCTCGTAGGGGCCCTCGGCCACCGTGGCGACCGGCTGCCCGTCCACGAGGAACTCCACCTCCTCGATCCCGGCGTCACCGTGGTCGGTGACCTCCGCCGAGAGGGGGACGTCCTCGCCCGCCTCGAAGGTCGCGCCGTCGGCCGGGCTGGTCAGCTCGGTCTCGGGCCCGTCCTCGTGGCCGCCGTCGTGGTCGGCGTTCACGTCGAAGTAGTTGACGTTGAACAGCGCCTCGTCCCCGGCCCCGTCGTTGACGAAGACCAGGTGGAGGTCGATGGTGCCGCCGGGGTCGGTGACGTCGTCCATCGTGACGTCGGTCCACTCCTGCCAGCCGCCGGTGGGTGCGACGTCGACCGAGCCGACCAGTTCACCGTCGGGGGAGTCGGCGCGGGCCTCGATGGTGCCGCCCGCCCCGTCCGAGGCCACACGGAAGCCGATCTGCTCGACCCCGTGCAGGTTGACCGGGTCGTAGGAGACCCAGCTGCCGTGGTGGATGCCGCCGAGGTTGCGCAGGCCCCCGTTGGGGTCCTCCGTGGAGTCGGTGACCACTCCCTCGCTGCCGGTGAAGTACTGCGCCTGCATCCGCGACGGGTTGAGCTTGATCCCGTCGCTGCCGGTGAGGGCCGGAACGCCGTCCCCGCCGCGGTCGGTGTACTCGGCCTGGAGGACCCAGAAGATGTTCATGTCGTGGCCGTGACCGCCGTCGGTCCCGGTGACGCTGACACCCTCACAGCCCTCGTACTGGGTCCAGGGGTGGGCGTGGCTGTCGTGGCCCAGCGACGAGGTGACGTCCACCTCGCCGCAGTCGATCCCGTCCCCGATCGACCCGTCCTCGGTGTCCTCCACGGTCACGTCGAACGGGATCTCGTCGCCCCAGTCGAAGAACTGGCCGTCGCGGGGCGAGTCGAAGGCGACCTTGGGCGCGGTGTTGCCCGCGGTGATCGTCACCGTGGCCGTGCCCGTGCGCTCCTCGGTGTCGGTCACCGTGAGGCTGACGTTGTACCGGCCCGCCTCCTCGAAGGTGTGCGTGGGCGCGGGGTCGGTCGAGGTCGTGCCGTCCCCGAAGTTCCACGCGTAGTCGAAGGCCAGGCCGCCGGGGTGGAAGGAGCCCTCACCGGAGAACTCCACGGTCAGCGGCGCCGGACCCGAGGTGGCGCTGGTGCCGATCCGGGCCACCGGGCTGTCGCCCGACCCGGAGTAGTCGATGCGGGAGATCGCGGAGTCCTCCGCCCCGCCGAACCAGCCGGAGCCGTACTCCAGCACGTACAGGGCGCCGTCCGGGCCGAACTCCATGTCCATGGGGTTGGCCAGGTCGATGTCCGGGACGGTCTCGGTGATGTCGAGGACACCGCCCTCGTCGTCCAGGTGCACCTGCTTGATCCACTGGCGGCTCCACTCGTACAGCAGCGGGACGCCGTCGTAGTACTCGGGCCACTTGTTGTCCGAGTCCAGCTCGGGGTCGAAGTCGTAGGCCGGGCCGCCCATGGGGGCGCCGCCGCCGGTGCCCAGGTGCGGGAACTCCTCGGACTCGTCGTAGCCGTACCAGATCGACGCCGGGGTGACCGGGGGCAGCTCCGTCAGCCCGGTGTTGCGCGGCGACTCGTTGACCGGGGCGTCGCAGTCGAACGGCTCCCCGGACGTGCCGGACCCGAAGTCGTACTTGTTGTAGGCGGAGTTGTTGCCGATGCAGTACGGCCAGCCGATGTTGACCGGCTCGGTGATGTGGTGCCAGGTGACCGTGTTCTCCGGGCCGCGTTCGGGGTCGGCCACGGGTGAGTCCGGTCCGTAGTCGGCCAGGTAGACGCTGCCGTCGTTCTGGTCCACGGAGAACCGGAACGGGTTGCGCAGGCCCATCGCGAGGATCTCGGGGCGGGTCAGGTCCGCGTCGGAGGTCTCCGGCGGGAACAGGTTGCCCTCGGGGATGTCGTATCCGCCGTCCTCGTTGACGGAGATGCGGATCAGCTTGCCGCGCAGGTCGTTGGTGTTGGCCGAGCCGCGCTGGGCGTCGAAGGCCGGGTTGCGGCTCTCCCGCTCGTCGTGCGGGCTGAACCCGTCCGAACCGAAGGCGCTGGTGTCGTCGCCGGTGGACAGCAGGAGGTTGCCGTCGGGGTCGAAGTCGATGTCGCCGCCGACGTGGCAGCACATGCCCCGGGTGGCCTCGACCTCCAGGATCACCTGCTCGCTCTCCAGGTCCAGGGAGGGTTCGTCACCGTCCACGAACTGGAAGCGCGACAGGTTGTTGTGCGCCTCGAAGGGCTCGAAGTCCTCCGGGGAACCGTTCTCCGGTGCGGCGCCCGAGGGGACGCCGTCGATCACGGGCGCGTAGTACAGGTACACCCACCCGTTCTCCTCGAAGTCCGGGTCGAGCGCGATGCCCTGGAGCCCGTCCTCGTCGTGGTCGTAAACCGGGACGTCCGCGAGCGCGTTCGTGCTGTAGGTCTCGGGGGACCACATGGACACCTGGCCGTTGCGGGAGGTGTGCATGATCCGGCCGTCGGGGAGCACGGCCATGCCCATGGGCTCGCCGACGTTCTCCTCGCCCTGGGCGAGCGTGACCTTCTCGAAGTTGTCCCACTGGGTGGCGCCGCAGTCGCCCTCGACCTGTCCGGCGGCCCACTGGAGGCCTCCGAGCAGGTGGGCGGTGAACTCCGGCTCCGAGTACGACTCGACGGTGTGGCCTCCGCCGGTGTACCAGGACCTGCCGCCGTCGTACACCTGGCACCAGGCGATCGGGTGGTCGAAGCCCATCTGTCCGGCCGGGTCGACGACGTCCTCGTAGGAGGCCTCGTTCAGGCCCGCCAGGACGTGGACGTCACCGCGCGGGCTGACGTCGTAGTCGTACCACTCGTCGTGCCGGTCCCAGCTGGCCGGGAGCATGGACGTCGAGGGGTGGGCGCGGTCGTTGACCATCACCTCGGCGTCCTGGGTGCCGGGCGGGTGGCTGGCGAAGTACGCGCCGACCAGGTCGCCGTACCACTCCCAGTCGTAGTGGGTGTCGGAGGCGGAGTGGACGCCGACGTACCCGCCGCCGTCCTGGACGTACTCCTCGAACGCGGCCTGCTGGCCCTCGTCCAGGACGTCGCCGGTGGTGGAGAGCCAGATGACCGCGTCGAAGCGGGCCAGGTCCTCCGGGTTGAAGATGTCGGCGTCCTCGGAGTGCTCGGTCTCGAAGCCGTGCTCCTCCGCGAGTGCCTCGTAGAGGGCGACGCCGTAGGGGATGGAGTCGTGTCGGAAGCCGGTGGTCTTGGAGAAGATGAGCGCGGTGAACGGCTCCTCCTCCACGGCGTCGGCCTGGGCCGGGACCGACGTCAGCCCGAGGGCCAACGCGATGCTCGCCGTCAGCGCGCCCAGCGTTCGTAGGGGTCTCTTGATCACGGGAAACCTCACCTGGGGGTGGGGGGTCGATGAGTCCGTGCGGCGTGCCGGCGCCGACGGCAGGGACGGTGGGCCGCGTGCGGCGATCCGTCGGGGAGTTCCTGCTATCGCGTTCGGAAGCGGGGGGTGGCCGCCTCATCGGTGTGATCAGTCCACGGCGGCACCTTTCGTCGGGGGCAGGGAGGAACCTGGGCGAGACGACTCGCTGGCATTCTCCGTCGTGGCGGTTCCGTTGACCAGGGGCACTGAGTAACCTGTTGAGGCCCCTGGGTTCACGGTCCGTAACCGTTCCAGGTCGTCGCGGCCGAGGGGGTCTCGGTCTTTCGTACAAACCTGGGCGGATCGGACCACTGGGGCGCGCACCTAACGGTCCGTCCGGGGGACGTCGACCCAGCGGCGCTCGCGGGCCGACTCCAGCACGGCCTCCGCGAGCACGGCGGCCCGCAGTCCGTCCGCGAAGACGGGGAGTCCTTCGGGTTCCCCGCCCGCGACGGCGGCGCCGGTGTCCGCGACCAGGGCGTTGAAGCAGTCCTGGTAGCCCTGCGGGTGGCCGACCGGGAGGGTGACCATGCGGGCCGCGTCCGGACCGAGGTCGGCGTCGTCGCGGGAGATGACCGCCGAGCGGTCGCGCCCGCCCGCCCAGAGGGTCTCGGGGCGTTCCTGGTCGAAGCGGAGCGAGCCCTCGGTGCCGGAGACCTCCAGCACCAGCTGGTTCTTGCGGCCGGGGGAGACCTGGCTGATCACGGCGGTTCCCACGGCCCCGCCCTCGGTGGAGAACTGGAGGGTCACCAGGTCTTCGGTGGTGACCGCGCGGCCCGCCTCGCCCCGGTGCTCGTTGAACCGGGAGGTCTGGGCGCTCACCGCGTCGATGCGGTCGCCGGTGACGAACTCCAGCATGTCGCACCAGTGCGAGCCGATGTCCCCGAAGGCCCGGGTGGGGCCGCCGATCTTCGGGTCGACGCGCCAGTTGTCCTCCTCGGGGTGGAGGAGCCAGTCCTGGAGGTAGCCGCCGTGGGCGAGGCCGATCCGGCCGACGGTGCCCGAGGCGACCCGGGCGCGGGCCTCACGGGCCATGGGGTGGAAGCGGTAGACGAAGGGGACGACGGCGACCCGGTCGGCCTCGTGCGCGGCCCGGGTGAGGCCGCGGGCGGTCTCGGCGTCGGTGGCCAGCGGCTTCTCGCAGACCACGTGCTTGCCCGCCGCGAGGGCGGCCAGGCTCAGAGGGGCGTGCAGATGGTTGGGGGTGCACACGTGCACCACGTCGACGTCGGGTCGGTGGATCAGTTCGAGGGGGTCGGCGTGGGCCCGGGCGAGGCCGTGGGCGGCGCGGAAGTCCTCGGCCCTGGCGGGGGAGGACCCCGCCACACCGACGACCTCGCCGCCGGAGGCGCGGACGGCGTGGGTGTGGACCCGGCCCATGAAGCCGGTTCCGATCACCGCGGCGCGGTAGGCCGAGGGGGCGGTGTGCCCCGGCGAACCGCCCAGACCTGTGACCTGTTTCACTGACATGACCGAGACGTTACGTCTGACTTATGTCGAAGGTCAAGCATAAGTTGCCGGATGTGGACAAAATAGATGAATGACGGCCACTCAATAGATCCTGTGCTTCACTGGTCCCATGACGGAAGACGCGCTGACAGCTCCACAGCGAACCCCGGCCGCCACAGCCGCGCCCGGCGCCGGGACCCTGCTCCGGCTGCTGCGCGACGGACGTCCACGCACCCGCTCCGAGCTGGCCTCCGTCACCGGTCTGGCCCGCTCCACGGTCACCCAGCGCGTGGACGCGCTCCTGGCCAGCGGGCTCATCGGACCGGCCGGGGAAGCCGTCTCCACCGGCGGGCGACCGCCCACGACCTTCTCGTTCCGCCCGGACGCACGCGTCGTGCTCGCCGCCGACCTGGGTGCCACCCACGCCCGGCTCGCCCTCACCGACATGTCGGGGACCGTGCTCGCGGAGGACCGCGCCGACATCGACATCGCGCAGGGCCCCGAAGCCGTCCTGGACTGGGTGGTGGACCACGGTCTCGCCCTGCTCGCCTCATCCGGACACGGCACCGCGGACCTGCTCGGCGTCGGCGTGGGCCTGCCCGGCCCCGTCCAGCACTCCACCGGGCGCGCGGTCAACCCGCCGATCATGCCCGGCTGGGACGGCTTCGACGTGTCCGGCCACGTGCGCGGCCGCATCGACCGGCCCGTGCTGGTAGACAACGACGTCAACATCATGGCCGTCGGTGAACACCACGTCGCCTGGCCCACCGCGAGCCACCTGCTCTTCGTGAAGGTCGCCACGGGCATCGGCTGCGGGATCGTCAGCGAGGGCAGTGTCTACCGGGGTGCTCAGGGAGCCGCCGGGGACATGGGGCACATCCACGTGCCCAGCGGGGCCGACCGGCCCTGCCGCTGCGGCAACACCGGCTGCCTGGAGGCGGTGGCCAGCGGACACGCGCTCGCGGAGGCCCTGACCGCCGAGGGGGTCCCCGCCTCGGGCGCCCGCGACGTGGTGGAACTGTCCCGCAACGGGTCCGTCCCGGCGCTGCGCGCCCTGCGCCAGGCGGGCCGCGACGTCGGTGAGGTGCTGGCCGCCTCGGTCAACATGTTCAACCCGTCGGTGATCGTCGTCGGCGGTGCGCTGGCCATGGCCGGGGACCACCTGCTCGCCGGGGTCCGGGAGGTCATCTACCAGCGCTCGTTGCCGCTGGCCACGGAGAACCTGAGCATCGCCTCGTCCAAGGCTGGTGAGAGCGCGGGCGTGATCGGCGCGGCCGTCATGGTCATCGAGCACTGCCTGAGCCCCGAACACGCCGAGTCCCTGGTCATGGGCGCCTGACCGGGAGCGGGCCCGTGGCGGGTCCCGCTCCCCGGGGGTGGATCAGGAACGGGCGAACGGAGCCCGCCACCACCAGTGCCCCTCGGGCGCCCCGGCCGGGACCGCCTCGGGAACGGCGCCCTCGGCCTGCGGCAGCCCCTCCTTCAGCTCCTCGTCGACGTCGTCGATGTCCTCCGCCTTGACCACGGCGAACGTCACCGCGCCCAGGAAGCCCTCGAAGAGGTTCTCCAGCATGGAGCGGTACAGGCAGGCCGCGTACCACTCGGGACCGGAGGCCAGCTGCTCGGCGCGGGCCACCGTCCTGCGGATCTCCCCGCCGCGCACCGCGGCGCGCTCCGCGACCGAGAGCCGCTGTTCCTGCGTGCCGACGAGGTCGGCCGAACCGATCCGGGCTCCCCACAACAACAGCAACGACTGGTCCAGGGGCGCCTCCGGGTCAGCGAGGCCGACCCGAGCCTGTTCCAGCAGCTCCTCCGGCCTGCCGGAGAAGGCGTGCACGGGGCGCTGCGGGAACGAGGGCCAGCCGTGCTCGGCCAGGTAGGCCGTGCCGTCGCCCATGATCTCCACCTGGGTGGACAGGGTGACCGTGGCCGACGGGGACAGGGGGGCGACCCGCTCGAAGACCAGGCGCAACACACCCTCGTCCACACCCCCGGACCTGGCGCGCCCGGTGCGCACGGACTCCGAGGCAGAGGCGTGGTACGAGGGGATCGGGTTCCCGCGCTCGGCCGGAGGGAGTTCGTCCAGGCGGCGCATGACGTGCACCGCGGCGTTGATCGGGGAGTCGAAACCGATCCGGTCGGCGGACTCGCGCAGGGCCGTCACCACGGCCTTGGACCCGGCGCTCAGGTCGACGCGGACGCCGCCCCGGCCCAGGGCGTTCACCTCAGCGAGGTCCCGCTGGAGCCGCGTCTCCACCGGGGAGGGGTTGCCGTCGGTCATCAGGAATCCCAGTCGTCGTCGTAGTAGTCGTTGATCTTGGCGTTGATCTCGTCCTCGGTCCAGTCATCGCGAGTGGGAACGCGCCACCACCAGTGCGACTCGGGAACCCACCACGGGATCTCCTTGGGCGGGATCGGCACGATGTCGTCGGCCTGACGGACGAAGATCGCGTCGACCACGTCCAGTGCGTCGGAGTCGGCCGGATGCATGAGGTCGGCGAAGGGGACGAAATCGTCGATGATGATCTGGATGTCGGTCCGGAGATGGCACGCGTTCGGGAACCCTTCTCCCGAGCTGCGGAGGGCGTACATGTGGCACGTGCCGTAGTGGGCCGAGAACCCGTGGCGGTTCCCCTCCTTCCTGAGGAGCCTGGCAGTCTCCTTCACGAAGTCCGGAGACCACGCGCGATCCTGGCGGCGATGCTGTACCCACAGGGACACGATGTCGTCCACGATCCCTGGGAAGTTCAGTGCGGAGTCCGGGGGGACGTCGTCCGCGTTCCTCGCAAGGCGTTCGATTACTTCCTGCTCCTCGTGCCTAACCTGGTTCATAGCCTTCTGGCTCCGATTTGCTGTGCATGGTCAGTGCCCTGGTATCTCCTGATTTCTTGACGAACAGGGCAGCGAAGATCTTGTTGTGTTGCGAGGTTCCGTCCCGGGGGATTTTTCCCCGGCCGGGCGGTATATTCCTTGAGAAGGAAGCTTTGACGTTATTCTCACCGCGCTGGAGGCTTGTCAGGTCTCCCTCTTTGATGGTCTTTTCCAGGCTATTGAGATAAGCCTCGACTGGATGCAGGCCATCTCGTTCCTCGGCGGGAAGTTCCATAAAGTGTTTCCTGGCATGGTATGCCGTTGAGGTGTCCGGGCCCATCCCGATCAGTGCGGCCTGCTTTCGGAGTGAGGCGACAATCTCCTCATCGCTCAGTGTGATGTCAACTGTCGCTTGCCCGTTGCCTCTTGCTTTTTTGATCTGACGAATGTCGGATGTGAGCGCCTGGCGAATGTCTTCTTCCGACTGGATGATCTGATTGGTTGCCTCCTTGAGCAGGTCAACTCTTGACAAGTGGCTGTGGTTGTCCTGGAGGGCGTCCATCTTGGCATCGTAGAAGGCCTTGAAATACTCGTACCTGTAGGCGCATTCTTTGAAGTCGGGGGCCTTCTCGAAGGCGAAATCCAGGGCCTTGGCCATTGCGGGTTTCACTGCTTCGGCTTTTGGGCCGGTAGAGCCCATTTCTGGAAAATCGTTTTTCACAACTGCGGCCGAGAGGCGCTGCCATGGTCGCTTTTTTGTGTTTGCCTTCCCCTTTATCTGGGATATCTCATCCGCGCTCATTCCTGACCACCTGAGCGCCTCTTCAAGTTTCTCTGAATTGGAGTCCTGTGGTGATGACACTGTGGGGGGTTGTGGGCTTGGTGGCGTCGTGTTCATGGGGGTGTATCCGATCAGGGTGGGCCGGGCGGCGCGGTCCTCGCCGGGTTCCTGGGGTGGGGGAGGCTTTGGAGCTGCGCGAAGAGGAATTTCTGTATTTTCGGAAATCCTGATCTCGCGTTCAATGTCACCGGGATGTGTTCTCGGGGAATTCCTCATCCTCGGTGTGGAAGTCACTGAGGGAGTAGTCGTGGATTTTCTCTTCGATTTCCTGCTGGCTCATGTCGAGGCGGCTGGGGGCATGCCACCACCAGTGGGAATCGGGGACCCACTCAGGAATCTCCTCGGGTGGGATGGGGGCGATGTCGTGAGCGTCCTGGGTGTAGAGCCTGTCGACCTTTTCCAGCTCTCCGGAGTCGTCCGGGTGCATGAGGTCGGCGAAGGGTACGAAGTCGTCAGTCAGGATCTGGATCTTGCTTCGGAGGTAGCAGGCCCTCTGGAATCCGTCCCCTCTTCTGCGGAGGGAGTACTTCTCACAGGTGTAGAAGTAGGTGGAGAATCCGTGGCGGTTTCCTGGCTTCCGAAGGAGTCTTGCGGCCTCCTCGACGAATTCCGGAGGCCAGGCGCGGTCGCTGCGGCGGTGGTCCGCCCACAGACTCATGATGCCCTCGACGATCTCCGGGAAGTTCCTGGCGCTGTTCGGGGGGACTTGGTCCCCGTTGTTCAGGAGGAGTTCGAGTACTGCCTGCTCCTCGGGGCTGAACTGGTCCATGGTCCTGGTGGCTCCGATGTGTCGAATATGGTCTGTGCTGCGGGTGGTTGAGGGCCGACACGGACTACGCCGAATTCTGTCACGACGGTTTCGTGAGTGCCGTCCTCGAGGGGCGCCAGAAGGGCTCTCTCTGTTGGCGAGCTCCTCGATGGTCTCCAGCCCCTCCCGGGTCGGACGTTTCGCACGGTGCGACGCGGGGGTGCGTCGGCTGGTTCGGTGCTTCTGCCTTGCGAATCCTGGCATGCGAAGGGGGCGGGGACCTCTCGGGTCCCCGCCCCCGGCGGTGTCGTATCTCCGGTCAGTCGTCGCGGGTGCCGTGACGGGCACGGTCCTCCTCCGCGCGCTGGGCCTCGGCGCGGTCGCGAGCGGCGTCGTACTCGGCGTCCTCCTCCATCGCGCGGTAGCGCGTGGGGTCGTACTCCCGCCGTTCGACGTCGGGCAGGACACCCTCGTGGCGCAGTGCCGGGCCCTCCTCGCGTCTGGCCTGTCGGGGGACCCGGCTGATCACCGCGGTCCGGCCGACGCCCCGCAGCAGCGAGGCGATGGCGATACCGCAGACCAGGTTGATCAGGCCCGTCGCGACCTGGCTGGAGATCTCGGCGCCCTGCGTGAAGGGCGTGACGGCCGCGATGGCCGTGGCCAGACCGACGATCCAGCCGAAGAACGAGAGCGCCCGGGGCGCGGACAGCAGCAACAGGTGGAGCAGTGCGGTCGCGAGCAGCGCGACCAGCCCCGCCAGGAGCGCGTAACCGACCGTTCCGGCGTCACCCAGGTTCCCGGCCTCCTCCGGTGCCAGCACCGGGACGCCGAAGACCCCGCGAACCACCAGGGTTCCGGCGAAGATGACCAGTGCGGCGACCACCGCGGTGGCCAGGCCGCCGGACCAGAGCCGGGTCACGTTGACGGCTCGTTCACTTCCGATTTCGTTCATCCCGATATCCCCAAAATAGGGCTCGAACTCGGTCGTAGGCCACATACCCGCAGCTCCGCAGCGGTAACCCACGCGTGGAACACTGTGGGTATGGCTCCTTTCGCGCACGCTCGCGTCGATCTCGACGCGATCACCTCCAACGCCCGGCTGCTCCGTGAACTGGCCGGGGGGACGCCCCTCATGGGGGTGGTCAAGGCCGACGGATACGGCCACGGGATGGTCCCCGCCGCGCGTGCCCTGATCGCGGGCGGAGCCACCTGGCTGGGGACCGCGCTCATCAAGGAGGGGCTGGAGCTGCGCCGAGCGGGCGTCACGGTGCCCGTCCTGTCCTGGATCATCCCCCCGGGGGAGCCGGTGGGGGAGGCGATCGAGGCCGACATCGACCTCGGGATCAGCGACCGCGCCGTGCTGGACACGGTGGTCTCCGAGGCCCGCCGTCTGGGCCGGGTCGCGCGGGTCCAGCTCAAGGCGGACACCGGCCTGAACCGGGGCGGCGTGAACCGGGGCGACTGGGCCTCCGTGGTCGAGGCCGCCGCCCTCGCGGAGCAGGAGGGCACCGTCCGGGTCACCGGCCTGTGGTCGCACTTCGCCTGCGCGGACGAGCCCGGTCACCCGTCGATCCAGGCGCAGCTGGACGTCTTCCACGAGGCGCTCCTGGTGGCGGACAAGGCGGGGCTGAACCCGGAGGTCCGGCACATCTCCAACTCGGCCGCGCTGCTGACCCTGCCGGAGGCGCGGTTCGATCTGGTGCGGGGCGGAATCGCGAGTTATGGACTCTGCCCAATCCCTGATTTGGACGTGCCCGGATTGCGCCCCGCGATGACCCTCGAATCGAGGATCGCACTCACCAAGCGCGTCCCCGCGGGCAGCGGCGTCTCCTACGGTCACCGGTACGTCACCCAGGAGGAGACCACCCTGGCCCTCGTGCCGCTCGGCTACGCGGACGGGGTGCCCCGCGCCGCCACCAACCGGGGCCCGGTCCAGCTGGGCGGCGCCCGCCGCACCATCGCGGGAACAGTCTGCATGGACCAGTTCGTTGTCGATGTCGGAGACGATCCGGTGCGCGCGGGCGACCTCGCGGTCCTGTTCGGAGACCCGGGCCGGGGCGTTCCCACCGCGCAGGACTGGGCCGACGTCCTGGACACCATCCCGTACGAGATCATCACGCGGATCGGTGCCCGGGTACCGCGCGAGTACGTCGGCTGACGCAGTCCCCGATATCGGTCACGAACCTTCTCCACCCGGCCTAACCTGGGTGAAGAGGGACCTTCGGCGCGCTCCGGCGCTGACCACCACACGGACCAACCTGTGAGAGCGATGACAGACACCACAGCCACCACCGCGTCCCACGTCCACGCGGTCACCGCCGCGACGGACGAGGACATGCGCGTTCTGGGCCGTGACCTGGCCGCACTCTCCCGCCCCGGGGACCTGCTGATCCTCTCCGGGCCGCTGGGAGCGGGCAAGACCACCCTCACCCAGGGGCTCGGCCAGGGCCTCGGCGTGCGGGGATCGGTCACCTCGCCCACGTTCGTCATCTCCAGAATCCACCCGTCCCTGGTCGGCGGCCCCGCCCTCGTGCACGTGGACGCCTACCGGCTCGGCGGTCCCGACGAGGTCGACGACATCGACCTGGACATGACCCTGGGCGAGTCCGTCACCGTCGTCGAGTGGGGTGAGGGCGTGGCCGAGGGTCTGGCCGACGACCGCCTGGAGATCCGGATCGAACGCCACTCCGACGACACCCGCACCGTCCACCTGCGCCCGGTGGGCGCGCGGTGGACCGACATCGACCTGCCCGGCACCGCCGCCGGGAACGGATAGGCGGAACACCCGTGCTGCTCCTGGCCTTCGACACCGCCACCCCGGCGGTCACCGCCGCCATCGGGGAGACCACCCCGGACGGCTCCTTCCTGCTGCGCGCCAGCGCCAGCTCGGTGGACGCCCGTCGCCACGGCGAACTCCTCGCGCCCACCATCCAGAACCTGCTCACCGAGTCCGGGCTGGTGCTGGGCGACCTCGACCACATCGCGGTCGGCATGGGCCCCGGCCCGTACACCGGCCTGCGGGTGGGCCTGGCCACCGCGTACGCCCTCGCGGACGCCCTGGACGTCCCCTGCCACGGGGTCGCCACCCTGGACGCCCTGGCCTTCGCCACCAGGAGGACCGGGCCGTTCCTGGGCATGACCGACGCCCGCCGCAAGGAGGTGTTCTGGGCGCGCTACGACGACCACCTCACCCGGGTGGGCGAGGTCCGGGTGGACCGGCCCGCCGAGATCGACACCGGCGGCCTGCCGCTGGTCGGTGACGGCGCCCGCATGTACGCCGACGTGCTGGGCGCGGAGGACACCGCCGCCCTGGAACCGCTCCACCCCGACGCCGCCGCGATGGCCGAGCTCGCCCTGCTGCGCCTGCACCGCGGCGAGAAGCTGCCCGAACCCGCCCCGCTCTACCTGCGCCGCCCCGACGCGGTCGAGCCCGGAGCCCCGAAGAAGGTGCGCCAGTGGGTGAGGTGACCGCTCCCGTGGCGCTGCGCCAGATGACCGCCGCCGACGTACCGGCCGTCATGGACCTGGAACGCGCCCTGTTCCCCCTCGACGCCTGGAGCGAGAACACGCTCCGCGACGAACTGGCCGAGGCCTCCACCCGCCACTACGTGGTGGCCGAGTCGGAGGCCGGGCTCGCGGGCTACGCCGGGCTTCGGTTCGTCCCGCCCGAGGGCGACGTCCAGACCATGGCCGTCGCGGAGCACGCGTGGGGGAGGGGGATCGGCCGGGCCCTGCTCACCGAACTCCTCGACCAGGCCGCCGCGCGCGGCGTCACCCACATGTTCCTGGAGGTGCGCTCGGACAACCCGCGCGCCCAGGACCTGTACACACGTTTCGGCTTCGAGGCGATCGGCGTGCGCCGGGGCTACTACAAGGGGGCGGACGCGATCGTCATGCGCCGCGTCGCGGAGAAGGGAAGCCATGAGTGAGCCGTTGATCCTGGGGATCGAGTCGTCCTGTGACGAGACCGGCGTGGCCCTGGTCCGGGGCTGCGAGCTGCTGGGCGAGTCGGTGGCCTCCAGCGTCGACCAGCACGTGCGCTTCGGCGGCGTGGTGCCCGAGGTGGCCAGCCGCGCCCACCTGGAGGCGATGACCCCCACCGTGCGCCGCGCCCTGGACTCCGCCGGGGTGAGGCTGTCCGACGTGGACGCCGTCGCCGTGACCGCCGGACCGGGCCTGGCCGGCGCCCTCCTGGTCGGCGTCTCCGCCGCCAAGGCCTACGCGATGGCGCTCGGCAAGCCCCTCTACGGGGTCAACCACCTGGTCGGTCACGTCGCCGTGGACCAGCTGGAGCACGGGCCCCTGCCCAAGCCCTCGATCGCCCTCCTGGTCTCCGGCGGTCACACCTCGCTGCTCCTGGTCAACGACCTGGCCACCGACGTGGTCTCGCTCGGTGACACCGTCGACGACGCCGCCGGGGAGGCCTACGACAAGGTCGCGCGGCTGCTGGAGCTCCCCTACCCGGGCGGCCCGCCCATCGACAAGGCGGCCCAGCGGGGCGACCCGAAGGCGATGCGTTTCCCGCGCGGCAAGTGGGGCGACGGCACGTACGACTTCTCCTTCTCCGGGCTGAAGACCGCCGTGGCTCGGCACGTGGAGGACGCCGACCGCCGGGGCGAACCGCTGGTGGTGGCCGACATCGCCGCCGCCTTCCAGGAGTCCGTGGTGGACGTGCTCACCCGCAAGGCGGTCGACGCCTGCGTGGAGCACGGCGTGAGCACCCTCGTGATCAGCGGCGGAGTGGCGGCCAACTCCGCACTGCGCGTACTGGCCGAACAGCGCTGCCAGGAGGCCGGGATCGAACTCCGCGTCCCGCGCCCCCGCCTGTGCACGGACAACGGCGCGATGATCGCGGCCCTGGGCGCCGAGGTGGTGGCGGCGGGCCTGCCGCCGTCCACCCTGGACCTCGCCACGGACACCTCGCTGCCGGTGGAGTCCCCGCTGGCCGTGTAGCCCCTCCGTCGGGCCCCGCCGGTCACCGGACCGGCGGGGCCCGACGTGTGTCCACGCATCGGACCGGCGCACCCGGCGGGGAGCGGCGCGGGGCCGCTGTGGTTGGGTGCCGGTATGTTCGCGATCTCGGCTGCACGCATCTCGTTCGACGACCCCCTGTCCGGGCTGGAGGCGGGTGAGCGGCCCGACCCCGCGCCCCGCGAGGGGTGGACCACCGTCCGGGTCAGGGCCGCCGCGCTCAACCACCACGACCTGTGGAGCCTGCGCGGCGTCGCGCTGAGCGAGGACCGCCTCCCGATGGTCCTCGGCGGGGACGCCGCCGGGATCGACGAGGACGGCAACGAGGTCATCGTGCACGGGGTGGTCCAGGAACCGCCGAAGCCGGGCCGCTCCCCGCGCTTCTCCCTCCTGTCGGAGATCCACGACGGCACCCTCGCGGAGAAGGTGCTCGTTCCCCGCGGGAACCTCGTGCCCAAGCCCCCGGAGCTGTCCTTCGAGGAGGCGGCCTGCCTGCCCACCGCCTGGCTGACCGCCTACAGCATGCTCTTCGGCAAGGCCGACCTGCGACCCGGCTCCACGGTCCTCGTGCAGGGCGCCGGGGGAGGGGTCTCCGCCGCCCTCATCGCGATGGCCGCGCAGGTCGGGCACCGCGTGTACGTCACCAGCAGGAGCGAGGAGAAGCGTGCCCTCGCCCTCGGACTGGGCGCCCACACGGCGCTGCCCTCCGGGGAGCGGCTCCCGGAGAAGGTGGACGTGGTCTTCGACTCCGTCGGCCAGGCCACCTGGAAGCACTCCGTCCACTCGCTCAAGCCGGGCGGCGCCGTCGTCACCTGCGGGGCGACCAGCGGCGACGCCCCCTCCGCCGAGCTCACCCGGGTCTTCTTCCTCCAGCTGCGGGTGCTCGGCTCCACCATGGGCACCAAGGAGGAACTGGCCGCCCTCACCGAGATGTGCGTGCGCACCGGTCTGCGTCCCGTGATCGACCGGGTGCTGCCGCTCGCAGAGGCCCGCGAGGCCTTCCGGGCCCTGGCCGCCGGAGAGCAGTTCGGCAAGATCGTCCTCGTCCCCTAGATCGTTGATGTGAAATCCCTGAACTCCCTGCGGGCATGACGAAGGGCGTCAAGGATCAGAGTGTGACCAAAGACCTCGACGCCCTTCTGACAGCACTCTACGTCCATCTGGACGATGAGGTGCTCCCTTCAGCGAACCGACCCCGACGGGCGGGGCGGCCCCGCCTGCTCACTGACGCCGAACTGGTCTGTGTGGCCATCGCCCAGGTCCTGCTGCGCCATGATTCCGAGCGGCACTGGATGCGCGCCGCACCAGCACGCATCGGCCATCTCTTCCCGCGTCTGCCCAGCCAGTCCGAGTACAACCGCCACCTGCGTGCGACGGCCCCGGCCCTGCTCCAAGCAGCTCGGTGGCTCGCCCGAGTCGCACCTACCTGGCACGAGAAACTGCGGTTGATGGATGGCACCCCGGTGCGCTGCGGTGCCTCACGAGTGACGGTCAACCGCTCCGGCCTGGGCGAGATCGCCGGGTATGGGATGGACCAGTCCCACCACGCGTTCTACTGGGGCGCCAAGCTCATGCTGATCACCACTGCCGAGGGGTCGGTGTGCGCGTTCTCCCTGGCCCATCCCAAGGAGCTGGACGAGCGCAAGCAGGCGCTGCACCTGCTCCACGTGCAGGGCTGCGCCCCCGGGCCGGGGCCGGTGCCGATCGTGTGCGACAAAGGGTTCGCCGGGGCCGGGATCGAGAAGGCCGCTGCTGGTCTGGGTCACGTTCTGGTCCGCCCCTCGCGCAAGGACGAGCCCGACCACGCTTTCCCGGGGTGGTTGCGTCAGCGGATCGAGGCGGTGATCTGGACGTTGAAGAACCAACTCGGGTTGGAACGCCACCAGGCACGCACCACTGAGGGTTTGTGGGCCAGGGTGTGCCAGCGCGTCTGCGCGCTGAACGCGGTGATCTGGCACAACTGGCTGATCGGCGCCCCGGTCAAGCGGTCGCTGATCGCTTACGACCACTGACCAGGGCACACACTTTTCACATCAACGATCTAGGCCGGGCCGACCGGGCGAGAACCGAGCCCGGCGCACGTGAGGGGCCCGGGACGGTCACCGCCCCGGGCCCCTCGTTCACGCTGACGCGTGGTTACTCCTCGTCGTCCTCGTCGCGGCGGCGCTTCTTCTTGCCGTCGCGGCCCGGGCGCAGCAGCGCCTCGGCCAGGGCGAGCACGGTCTCCTCCAGGGAGGAGAACCGCTTGGTGATGTCGTCGTGCGAGTTCTCGACCGCCTCGGTGACGGTCTCCTCCAGCTCGTGACGGTCCGGGCGCTGCTTGAGCTCGCGGATGACCGGGTCCACCGCCGTGGTGACGTGCGAGTCGATCTCGTCGAGCTTGCCGGTGTGGTCCAGCAGCGGACGGTCCACCAGCTCGGTGAGGCGGCGGTGCAGCTCGCTGACCTCCAGGGTCTGCGGCAGCTGGTTGAGGCGCTGGTTGAGCGCCTCCAGACGGTCGTCGATGGCCTCCATGCGGCCGTCGACGCCCTCGAAGTGACCGCTGACGCCCTCGAACTGCCCCTCGACGCCGTTGACCCGGCCGTCGATGCCGTCCAGGCGGCCGTTGAGGCCGTCGATCCGGCCGTCGACCCGGTCGATCTTGCCCTCGACGCCCTCGAAGCTGCCCTCGAAGTGGCCCTCGAAGGTGTCGAACCGGTCGGTGAGGCGGCCCAGCTCGTGGTCGACCTTGCCGGTGATCTGCGACAGGTGGTTGTCCACCTTGCCGTTGAGGCTCTCGCGGTGGCGGTCCAGCCGCTCGTCGAGCGCGGTCCGGTGGGCGTCGGCCTGGTCGGTCAGCGCCTCGGTCAGCGTCTGGTGCCGGTCCTCCGCGTCGGAGGCCAGCTTCGCGTTGTCCTCCTGGACGAACGCGCGCAGCTCGGCCAGGTCGGCGGCGACCTTCGCGGCGTCCTCCGCGATGCGGGTGGAGAGGGAGTCGGTGCGCTTGGTCAGCGCCTCGCGCAGCCCCTCGGCGGTGCTCTCGGCGTGCTCGCGGGTCTCGGTGCGACCCAGCTCGATCTGCTCGTCGAGCTCGGCCAGACGCTGGCGCACGTGCGAACGCAGGTCGTTCAGGGACTTCTCGTGGTTCTCCCGCAGCTTGGCGAGCGAGCCGGTGACGTCCGCGACGGCCGCGGTGGCCTCGGCGTGGTTCTCCTCGGCCTGCGTGTTCAGGTGGCCGACGCTCTCGGTGACCTTGCCGGTGATCTCCTCGTGGCGCTTCACGGAGGCGGCGGCGTGGTCCTTCAGCTCCTGCGCGAGGGTGTCGTGGCGCTCGCCGGAGGCCGTGGCGAGGGCGCCCAGCTCCTCGGCCAGCGCGGAGGTGCGCTCGCCCAGCTCGCCGGTGTTCTCCTGGAGGCGGGAGAGCAGCGTCTCGTGCTGCTCGGCGGTGCGCTCCTCGACGAAGCCGCGCAGCTCGGCCGTGCGCTCCTCCAGGGAGGAGGTGAGGCCGGTGGTGACGCGCTCACCGAGCTCGGCGGTGGCGCCCTCCAGGGCCTCGCGGTGCTCCTGACCGGCGACTTCGAGGGCCTCGCGGCTCTCCTTCACGGCGGTCTCGACGGTCGAGCGGCTCTCGGAGATGGCCTCGGCCAGCTGCTCCCGGCCCTCGGCCAGGGTGGTGCGGACGGTGGCGCTGAGCTCCTCGTGACGCTCGCCCAGGGTGGTGTCCAGGGCGGACAGCGAGGTCTCGATCGCCTCGGCGCGGGTGCCGAGGTCGGCCAGGGCCCGGTCCAGGGCGTCCAGGCGGGTGCCGACGGTCTCGCCCAGCTCGGTGACGCGCTCACCGATCTCGGTGACCTGCTCGGAGGTGCGGTTGCCGGTCTCGGCCATGCGCTGGAGCCGGGTGAGGGCGGTGTCCAGGTGCCCGGCCACGCGCTGGGTGTCGGCCCTCAGGGACGACATCTCCGACAGCGGCTTGACCTGCCTGCCGACCACCTCTATGTGCTCGGCCAGGGCCTCGGCCCACTCGGGCGGGCGGGCCAGGAAGTCGTCGATCCGACCGTCGACGGTGGTGATCGCCTCGGCGAGCGCGGTGAGTTCCCGCTCGCGCAGCTCGCGGAGCAGCCACTCCATGCCCTCAAGGCGCTGGCGCATCTCCTCGCTGACGGCACCCTGGGACTTCTGCTCGGAGACGTGCTCCTGGGCGGCCTGGGAGAGCAGGTCACGCATCCGGTCGGAGACTCCGGCCTGACCTCCCCCATTGAGGAAGTTGTGATTGGTCTGTTCCACCGAGGTGCTCCTTATGGTTCTGGCGCTCCCGCCCACTTCGCCGCACGGTGGTCGCGCGGACGGGTTCTCGATGGTCCCCGGGCGGTCGTTGCACCGCGCCGCCTGCGCCCCAATGTGACCGAAGTGTGACTGTGTGTATACACGGGGGGCGTGGGTCCGGTGCCGACCGAACCGCTGGGCGAATCGAACGAGCACGGCCTTCCGGAGAACCCATGAGAAGGGAAAGAAATCTGCGGCGCCAGTTTAACGACACAGTCCGGCGCGACCCCAGGGGTCCGCGAAAGATATGGGTGTGGGAGATAACGATATGGTCTGCGTGCCCTGCTCCGAATGTGGCCCGCGTCGCACCCGGGCGCGGGCGGGCACGGGGCCTCCGGAGGGCCTATGCCGCCTCTGTTTCACGGCACAGCAGGTAGAACGGTTTCTCACCGATTCGCGTGAGGACGACAGTCACCGATTCCGGTCCCGAGGCGCGCAGATCCCGCCGGAGTTTCTCGGTGTCCACCGCCGAACCGCGTTTCTTGATCGTTACCGTTCCGGCCTTGTGCGCACGCACCGACGAGCGCACCCGTTTCAGTGAGAACGGTGCGAACTCCAGCACCTCCAGCACCCGCCACAGCGGTGAGCGCTCGGCCCGGTCCGAGGTGAAGTACGCGATCCGCTCGTCCAGCAGCGCGCCGTCCACCCGCGCCGCCGCCTCCGCCACCAGGTGGGAGCGGACCACGGCCGGGTCCGGGTCGTACAGGTAGCGCCGGGCGGCGGCCACCGGCGCCGGGCCCAGGTCGGGCTCCTCGTCCAGGTGCGCCACCGCGCCCTCGCTCGCCAGCAGGCCCGCCCGCTCGTGCAGCACCGTCGCGCGCCGTCGCGGCCCGTCCGGGCCGAAGCCCAGCCCGCCGAACCACAGCGCGGTCTCCTTCAGCTCGCCGTCCACCGAGATCCACTCGGCCGAGGCGGCGGGGGAGAGGACCTCGTGCGGGATACCCGGGGCGGCCTTCAGGCAGGCGGCCTTCGCGCCCTCCGCCAGCCGGGTGGCCACGTCCCACGGCGGCGAGTAGGCGGCCGGGTCGAACACCCGGCCCCGCCCTCCGCGCCGAGCCGGGTCGCAGAACAGCAGCGGGTGGTCGCCCACCGCGACCGCGTTCACGTCGCCCTCCCGGACGCGGGCGTGCTCCGTGAGCCCCAGCGCCTCGATGTTGGCCCGGGCCACCGCCACGGTCAGGGGGTCGGCGTCCACGCCCTCCACCGGCACGCCCCGACCGGCCAGGGCCAGCAGGTCCGCGCCGATCCCGCAGCACAGGTCGCCCGCGACGGCGCCCCCGGCCACCGAGGGGGGCAGGTGCCGGGCGGTGCGCTCGGCGCGGTACTCGGCCACGGTCCGGCGGGTGGACTGCTCCAGCCCGTTCGGGGTGAAGTACATGCGCGCGGCGTTCTCCCCGAACTTGGCCCGGCCCCGCTCCCGCAGGCCCACCTGGGTCATCACGGCGTTGACGAGCTCGGACACGGGGAGGTCGGGGTCGAGTGCGGCGACCCGGGGGTCGGCGCGCAGCCGCGAAGCGGCGGCGAGGGGGTTGCTGGCCGCGGCGGCGGGGTCCACCCCGGCGAGGACCTCCCGTCCCGCGTCGGTGAGCAGCGCCGAGAACGCGGGAACGCGCATGGAACCTCCTGCTGTGGGCACGACGGGTGGCGGGTCCGCCCCAGGGTCCGGAGCCCCGCCACATTTCCATTCTGGCACTCTCGGGGGTAGAGTGCTAAACGCGACGAGGCCGGTCTGGCACCCGCGACGACAGGCCGCCGCGGTCGCCCCTTTTACGTGGTTGGTCCGTGCTCACGCATGGGCCGACGTCAGATACACCGAGACTTTGAAGGGGGAGGTCACACCGTGTCGACCGCCACCAAGACCGTGCTGAAGCCGCTCGAGGACCGCGTCGTGGTCAGGACCCTGGAGGCTGAGCAGACCACCGCCTCCGGTCTGGTCATCCCGGACACCGCCAAGGAGAAGCCCCAGGAGGGCGAGATCCTGGCCGTGGGTCCCGGTCGCCTTGACGACAACGGCAAGCGCGTCGCCCTCGACGTGAACGTCGGCGACGTCGTTCTCTACAGCAAGTACGGCGGCACCGAGGTCAAGTACGACGGCCAGGAGTACCTGGTTCTCTCCGCCCGCGACCTCCTCGCGGTCGTCGAGAAGTAGCTCTCGGCGCAGAGCCTTCGAACATCCCGCACCGGTCGGCCCTGAAGCCGGGCGGGGCGGGATGTTCTCTTTCGACCCGAACCGTTAGAGGAAGTACTCACACATGCCGAAGATCCTGGAGTTCGAGGACGACGCCCGCCGCGCCCTCGAGCGGGGCGTGGACCGCCTCGCCAACGCCGTCAAGGTGACGCTCGGCCCGCGCGGCCGCAACGTCGTCATCGACAAGAAGTTCGGTGCCCCCACCATCACGAACGACGGTGTGACCGTCGCCCGTGAGATCGAGCTGGACGAGCCCTACGAGAACCTGGGCGCGCAGCTGGTCAAGGAGGTCGCCACCAAGACCAACGACGCCGCCGGTGACGGCACCACCACCGCCACCGTGCTGGCGCAGGCGCTGGTCCGCGAGGGCCTGCGCAGCGTCGCCGCCGGCGCCTCCCCGATGTCCCTCAAGAAGGGCATCGACGCCGCGGCCGCCCGGGTCTCCGAGATCCTGCTCGAGCGCGCCGTGCCGATCAAGGAGCGCGCCGACATCGCCTACGTGGCGACCAACTCCGCGCAGGACGCCCAGATCGGCGACCTCATCGCCGAGGCCTTCGACAAGGTCGGCAAGGACGGCGTCATCACGGTGGAGGAGTCCCCGACCTTCGGTCTGGAGCTCGACTTCACCGAGGGCCTCCAGTTCGACAAGGGTTACATCTCGCCCTACTTCGTCACCGACGGAGACCGTCAGGAGGCCGTCCTGGAGGACGCGCAGATCCTGATCAGCCAGGGCAAGATCGGCAACCTGAACGAGCTGCTCCCGCTGCTGGAGCAGGTCGTCCAGAACAAGAAGCCGCTGCTGATCATCGCCGAGGACGTCGAGGGCGACGCCCTGGGCGCCCTGGTGCTCAACCGCATGCGCGGCACCCTCAACGTGGCCGCGGTCAAGGCGCCCGGCTTCGGTGAGCGCCGCAAGGCCATGCTCCAGGACATCGCCGTCCTCACCGGCGGCCAGGTCATCTCCGAGGAGGTCGGCCTGACCCTGGAGAACGCGGACCTGTCCGTGCTGGGCTCGGCCCGCCGCATCACCATCACCAAGGACACCACCACCGTCGTCGACGGCGGCGGCGAGCAGTCCGAGGTGGAGGACCGCGTTCGCCAGATCCGCAAGGAGATCGAGGCGAGCGACTCCGACTGGGACCGCGAGAAGCTCCAGGAGCGCCTGGCCAAGCTCGCGGGCGGCGTGTCCGTGCTGAGCGTCGGCGCGGCCACCGAGGTCGAGCTCAAGGAGAAGAAGCACCGTCTCGAGGACGCCATCTCGGCTACTCGCGCGGCCATCGAGGAGGGCATCGTCGCCGGTGGCGGCGCCTCCCTGGTGCACGCCTCCACCGCTCTGGACGACCTCGGCCTGACCGGCGACGAGGCCACGGGTGCGGCGATCGTCCGCCGCGCGCTGGTCGAGCCCGCCCGGTGGATCGCGGAGAACGCGGGCGCCGAGGGCTACGTGGTCACCCACCGCGTCTCCGAGATGGAGGTCGGTCACGGCTACAACGCCGCCACCGGCACCTACGGCGACCTGACCGCCGAGGGCATCCTCGACCCGGTCAAGGTCTCCCGCTCGGCCGTCCAGAACGCCGCTTCCATCGCGGGCATGCTGCTGACCACCGAGGTGCTGGTCGCGGACAAGCCCGAGGAGGACGCGGACGACGGTCACGGCCACGCCCACTAGGGACGTTGGTCGGTGTCCGTGAGGACCCGGTCCGGGGGTGGGGCGCGCCGTCGTCCCACCCCCGTCCACTACCACGGGAGAGCCGTTTCACACCCGCAACTACGTACCGTTTTCGGGCTATTTTCCCAAAATGTGACCATTCTGTAGTTGCTGATTGGAGTGGTTGGGTCCCCAACTGCGGGCATCATTCCTAACGTGACGGATGCAGGCGCCCGCGAGGGCGTTACCGCGCAGCGGCCAGGTACGCCCCCAGGGCACGAGGAGGCGGACCCCGCTCCGCGTGACACGGGGTTGAACCGTCTGGGCTCACTCGCCGTCCGGGGCGACGACGGGGCCATGGACTCCCTCCTGCGCGAGGTCAGACCCATGGTGGTCCGGTACTGCCGGACCCGTCTGGCCCGGGTCTCGGGCCTGGCGCACTACTCGGACGACGTCGCGCAGGAAGTGTGCATCGCCCTCCTCACGGCCGTCCCGCGTTACCAGGACCGGGGCAGGCCCTTCGCCTCCTTCGTGTTCGGCATCGCCGCGCACAAGGTCGCGGACACCCTCCGCGTGGCCGGTCGGGTGGAGACGGTTCCCACCGACACCGTGCCGGAACAGCCGGACGACGGCCCCGGCCCCGAGGAGTCGGCGGTCCGCGTGTCCGAGGCCCAGCGGGCCCGGGCCCTCCTCGACGAACTGCCCGAACAGCAGCGCACGCTGCTGGTCATGCGGGTGATCACAGGACTTACAGCAGACGAGACGGGACATCTCCTTGGCATGTCGGCAGGTGCGGTACGGGTTGCCCAGCACCGAGCTATTGCTCGGCTTCGGAAGGTGGCCCTGGCGAACCGCGTCCTCCCCTGAGCACCGTGCCTCCCGCCCCGGGAAGCGCCGGTGCCCGGCTCGCCCCCGCCAACGCGGCTACTGCCGCTACCCCCGCTGAGGGGCTCGCTCACAGGGTCATGGAAGGTGTGTGGGGATTTGTCTGATTCGCAACAACTTGCAGAAATGACCCCCCGCCGCCACTAGACCCGCAGGTCAGCGAGACTGCTCCCCGCACGCGCGGGGATGACCCCCAGAATGTTCCCGGCGAGCGCCATGCCAGCGACTGCTCCCCGCACGCGCGGGGATGACCCCGACGAAGCCGCCCGGGGCCGTACGGCCCCGGGCTGCTCCCCGCACGCGCGGGGATGACCCCCACAACTTCGAGGAGTCCACACCTTCGGTGGTCTGCTCCCCGCACGCGCGGGGATGACCCCAGCAGGACCTCGCCGCACGTGGAGTTGATCTCCTGCTCCCCGCACGCGCGGGGATGACCCCACCACCCTGGAGTAGGGGGAGGTGACTGTCGCTGCACCCCGCACGCGCGGGGATGACCCCCACCCCGAACAACCACCCCGGGCGACCACCCGCTGCTCCCCGCACGTGCGGGGATGACCCCCAGCTGGCGGGTGTGGGACGCGTGGGTGTCCCCTGCCTCCCCGCGCGCGCCGGGGATGATCCTGGCATCGAGTAGGCAGTGCTTGGCATGTAGGACTGCTCCCCGCCATTGCGGGGATGGGCCTTGACCCCTCTATCTGCGGGGGTGTGGCTGGGGCGGGATGACTGGGGGTGGCTGGCTTGCTGTCCTGGGTGAGGGCGGTGGCCGTTTCGTGACCGAGGTGACCGGGCGAACATCGCATTCCACCTGGGCGGTGCCGGACGACGACCTAGGATGAGACGACACGCGGGGGCGATCCGCGCAGTTGTCGCCGGGAACAGCGGAGGTTGTGTCATGAGCCAGGACCACAGCGACTACGGGAGGAAGCTGCTTCCGCCGGGTCTGACCTACGACGACGTCCTGCTGGTACCGGCCTACTCGGACCTCCAGCCGGGCGATGTGGACACCACCACGAAGCTCTCCCGCAACATCACCCTCAGCATTCCCCTGCTCTCCGCCGCGATGGACACCGTCACCGAGGCCCGCATGGCCGTGGCGATGGCCCGCCAGGGCGGCGCCGGGGTGCTGCACCGCAACCTCTCCGCCGAGGACCAGGCAGCCCAGATCGACCTCGTGAAGCGCTCCGAGGCGGGCATGGTCACCGACCCGGTCACCTGTCACCCCGAGGACGACCTCGCGGAGGTCGAGCGCCTCTGCGCCCACTACCGCATCTCCGGTGTCCCGGTCACCGACGCCCAGGGCTCCCTGGTGGGCATCGTCACCAACCGCGACATGCGTTTCGAGGACGACCGCTCCCGGCTGGTCCGCGACGTCATGACCACCGAGAACCTCGTCACCGCCCCCGTCGGGGTCAGCCGCGAACGCGCCTTCGAGCTGCTCCGCGAGCACAAGGTCGAGAAGCTGCCCCTGGTCGACGGCCAGAACCGCCTGCGCGGGCTCATCACCGTCAAGGACTTCATCAAGAGCGAGCAGTTCCCCAACGCCACCAAGGACTCCAACGGGCGTCTCGTGGTCGGCGGCGCCGTCGGTGTGGGCACCGAGGCCGAGGAGCGCGCCAAGCTGCTCATCGACGCCGGGGTCGACTTCATCGTGGTCGACACCGCGCACGGCCACTCCTCCGGTCTCGCTGACATGGTCGCCAAGCTCAAGGCCAACTCCCGCGCGGACATCGTCGCGGGCAACGTCGCCACCCGCGCCGGTGCCCAGCTGCTCATCGACGCCGGTGCCGACGCCGTCAAGGTCGGGGTGGGCCCCGGCTCCATCTGCACCACCCGCGTCGTCGCCGGTGTGGGCGCCCCCCAGCTCACCGCCATCCTGGAGGCCGGGCTCGCCTGCGGCCCCGCCGGTGTCCCGCTGATCGCGGACGGCGGCCTCCAGTACTCCGGCGAGATCGCCAAGGCGATCGTCGCCGGCGCCAGCACCGTCATGCTCGGCAGCCTCCTCGCCGGTGTCGAGGAGAGCCCGGGCGAGCTCATCTTCATCAACGGCAAGCAGTTCAAGGCCTACCGGGGCATGGGTTCGCTCGGTGCCATGCGCGGCCGCTCCTTCTCCAAGGACCGCTACGCGCAGGCCGACGTCTCCTCCGAGGACAAGCTGGTCCCCGAGGGCATCGAGGGCCAGGTGCCGTTCCGCGGCCCGCTGTCCGCCGTGGCCCACCAGCTGGTCGGCGGCCTGCACCAGTCCATGTGGTACGCGGGCAGCCGCACCGTGCCCGAGCTGCGCGAGCGCGGCCAGCTCATGCGTATCACCAGTGCGGGGCTGCGCGAGAGCCACCCGCACGACATCAAGATGACCGTGGAAGCGCCGAACTACAACGCGCGCTAGTCCGCGCGGGGGCGGCGCCGGAACCGGTTCGACCACGGCCGGATAGACTCGCGTCCGCGGTCACGCGACGGTCGACCGACCGGCGCCGCACGTCAGAGGGGAATCGAACAGTTGGCTCAGGTGGAGATCGGGCTGGGCAAGAACGGGCGTCGCGCCTACGAGCTCGACGAGATCGGGATCGTGCCCGCACGACGGACCCGCGACCCGGAGGAGGTGTCGATCGCCTGGCAGATCGACGCCTACCGGTTCGAGACGCCCCTGGTCGTCAGCCCCATGGACAGTGTGGCCTCGCCCAAGACCGTCGTGGCCGTGGGTGAGCAGGGCGGCCTCGGCGTCCTGGACCTGGAGGGTCTGTGGACCCGTTACGAGGACCCGGAGCCGCTGCTCCAGGAGATCCGCGAGCTCGACGACGTCGCCGCGACCAAGCGTCTCCAGGAGATCTACGCGGCGCCGATCCAGGAGGAGCTGATCGGCCGCCGGATCGAGGAGATCCGTGACGCCGGTCTCGTCACGGCCGCCCGGCTGTCGCCGCAGCGCACCGCCCAGTACCACAAGGCCGTCGTGGACGCCGGTGTCGACATCTTCGTGATCCGTGGCACCACGGTCTCGGCCGAGCACGTCTCGGGTCGCGCCGAGCCGCTCAACCTCAAGCAGTTCATCTACGACCTCGACGTGCCCGTCGTGGTCGGCGGCTGCGCCACCTACACCGCCGCCCTGCACCTGATGCGCACCGGTGCCGCCGGTGTGCTGGTCGGGTTCGGCGGCGGCTCGGGCCACACCACCCGTTCGGTGCTGGGTGTGGCCGTCCCCATGGCGAGCGCCATCGGTGACGTCGCCGCGGCCCGCCGCGACTACCTCGACGAGTCCGGCGGCCGGTACGTGCACGTCATCGCTGACGGCGGCATGACCGGCAGCGGTGACATCGCCAAGGCCCTGGCCTGCGGCGCCGACGCCGTCATGGTGGGTTCCCCGCTGGCCCGCGCCACCGAGGCGCCCGGCGGCGGCTACCACTGGGGCAGCGAGGCGCACCACAACGAGCTGCCGCGCGGCGAGCGGGTCGAGGTGGGCACCATCGGTGACCTCAAGTCGATCCTGCACGGTCCGGCCTCCAGCAGCGACGGCTCCATGAACCTCATGGGCGCGCTGCGTCGGACCATGGCCACCTCGGGCTACACCGACCTCAAGGAGTTCCAGCGGGTCGAGGTCGTGGTGAACCCGCACAGGTAGGGAGCGGCGGCGGGGGTCTCCCCGCAGGTCGGACCCGACATGAGTGTCGTGGGGGCGTCCCGGTGAACCGGGGCGCCCCCCGTGTCGTCCAAGGGGGGTGCGTCCGGGCGGCCACAGTGTGCCACTATGGTGCGTGTTTTTCAGTCTCGTGATCCGATGGTGACTTTCTCTTGGAGGACTGCATGGGTGACAGTGAGTCCGGTGCCCCCCGGGTGTCCGGTTCCTCCGAGGAGCCCCGCGCCCAGGAGGAGCCCCGCGCCGCCGCGGCGGACCGTGCGGGGCACCGTCGGCGGCGCCGACGCGGACCGGCGATCGCGGTCAGCCTCGCGCTGGTCGTCTGCCTGCTGGTGACGGCGGGCGTCGTGGTCCTGGTCGGCCGCGTCTCCACCGCCCTCAACGACTGGGAGGCGCCGACCGCCGAGGCCACCCCGGAGGTCGGCACCATCGAGACCCCGCCGCACGACCAGCTCACCGGCCCGCCGGCCCAGACCGGGGTGACCGCCCGGGAGAACGGGGACCCGGCCGAGTCGGCGCTCGGCGCGGACGAGCAGTCCAGACCAGCCGAGGCGCTGCGCCCCAGCGACGAGTGGCTGGACGAGGTCTCGGAGAACACCGGCATCCCGCGCCGGGCCCTGGAGGGCTACGCCAGCGCCCAGCTGGTGCTCGACGCCGACCAGTCCTCGTGCCAGCTGTCCTGGCCCACGCTCGCGGGTATCGGCTACGTCGAGTCCCGCCACGGCACCTACGCGGGTGGCGAGCTCGGCCCCGACGGCAACACCACCGTGGACATCATCGGCATCCCGCTGGACGGCACCAACAACACGCAGGCCATCCCGGACACCGACGGCGGCGAGCTGGACGGCGACACCGAGTGGGACCGGGCGATCGGCCCCATGCAGTTCATCCCCGGCACCTGGGCCCGGTGGGGCGAGTCCCTGGAGGGCGGCAGCCCCGACCCGCACAACGTCGACGACGCCGCCCTGACCGCCGCCCGCTACCTGTGCGGGGAGGGCCGCGACCTCGCCTCCGCGCAGGACTGGGAGTCGGCGGTCCTGGAGTACAACCGCTCCTCCGCCTACGTCAGCGACGTCCTGGCCTACGCGCACGCCTACGCCGACGCCGCCTGATCCCGTTCCGCCCCGTCTCGGAGGTAAACCGGCGGTATGGGGTGTGGCAACCCACGTCCCTGACGGCCTCCGGTTAGCCTGGGGCCCCACCACTCCGGGTATGCGCCTTGGTGGGACACCGATCGAAAGGGAGGACCATCCATGGCGACCACCTGGTTGGGGCCGAAGGGGCGCACCGAGGCGCTCGCGTCGATGGCGGACGAGGAGCTCGACGTCCTCGTGGTGGGCGGCGGGATCGTGGGCGCGGGCATCGCGCTGGACGCGGTCTCGCGCGGGCTCTCCACGGGCCTGATCGAGGCACGGGACTTCGCCTCGGGGACCTCCAGCAGGTCCAGCAAGCTGATCCACGGCGGCCTCCGCTACCTGGAACAACTCGACTTCGAGCTGGTCCGCGAGGCGTTGCACGAGCGCGGGCTCCTGCTCACCACCATCGCACCGCACCTGGTCCGCCCGGTGCCGTTCCTCTTCCCGTTCCAGCACCACTGGGAGCGGTTCTACATCGGCGCGGGCGTCACCCTGTACGACACCCTGGCGATGACCTCGCGCAACAACCGGGGTCTGCCCTCCCACCGGCACCTGACCAGGTCCGGAGCGCTGCGGGTCTTCCCGGCACTGAAGCGCAGCGCCCTGGCCGGGGCGGTCCAGTACTGGGACTGCCAGGTGGACGACGCCCGGTTCGTGACCACCGTTCTGCGCACCGCCGCCGGGCTCGGGGCGAGGATCGCCTCGCGGGTCCAGGCGGTCGAGTTCCTGCGCGAGGGCGAGCACGTGGTCGGGGCGACCGCCGCCGACCTGGAGACCGGCGAGAAGAAGCAGATCCGCGCGCGGCAGGTGGTGAACGCCGCCGGTGTGTGGACCGACGACATCCAGGAGATGGTGGGCGGTCGCGGCCAGATCCACGTGAGCGCGTCCAAGGGCGTGCACCTCGTGGTGCCCCGGGACCGCATCCAGGCCTCGTCGGGGATGATCCTCCAGACGGAGAAGAGCGTGCTCTTCGTGATCCCGTGGGGCCGCCACTGGATCATCGGCACCACCGACACCCCCTGGGACCTGGACAAGGAGAACCCGGCGGCGTCGCGGGCCGACATCGACTACGTCCTGGACCACGTCAACCAGGTGCTGCGCACGCCCTTGGGCCGCGACGACGTCGAGGGCGTCTACGCCGGGCTCCGGCCGTTGCTCTCCGGGGAGTCCGAGGAGACCTCGAAGCTCTCCCGCGAGCACACGGTGGCGCACCCCGTGCCGGGGCTCGTCCTCATCGCGGGCGGCAAGTACACCACCTACCGGGTCATGGCCAAGGACGCGGTGGACGCGGTCGCGCACGGGCTGGGGGGCGCGGTCCCGGCCTCGGTCACGGACAAGCTGCCCCTGGTGGGCGCGGACGGGTACGCGGCTCTGTACAACCAGCGGCACCGGCTCGCCCGGGACTCGGGGCTGCACGTCTCCCGGGTCTCGCACCTGCTGCGCCGGTACGGTTCCGGGGTGCACGACGTCCTCGACCTGATCCGGGAGCGGCCCGACCTGCGCGAGCCGCTGAAGGGCGGCGAGGACTACCTGCGGGCCGAGGTCGTCTACGCGGTGGAGGCCGAGGGCGCCCGTCACCTGGAGGACGTCCTGTCCCGGCGCACCCGCATCACCTTCGAGACCTGGGACCGGGGGATCGCCGCCGCCGAGTCCGCCGCCGCGCTCATGGCGGAACCGCTCGGGTGGACCAAGGAACAGGTCGAGCGCGAGGTGGAGTACTACCGCAAGGGCATCGAGGCCGAGCGCGCCGCACAGGAACAGGACACCGACCAGGAGGCCGACGCGGTCCAGCACGGTGCTCCGGAGATCGTGCCGGACATGCACGTGGGCAGGCCGGGAGGCCGTTCCTGACCGGTGATCCCGGGGCGCGGGGTCCTTCGGCCGGTTCGTATTGTTGCTGATCACTGATCCGGCCGTTGTGGTTTGTGGCACATCGTGGGGTTAGGGTGCGTGGAGTTGCTCCCTGTCGTGTTCACCCTCCGAAGGACCCCCGCCCATGATCAAGGTGCTGCTTGTAGAGGACGACGTGCGCCTCGCCGACGCCCTCGCCGGCGCGCTTGAGACGTACGGCTACGAGGTGGACCAGGTGAGGACCGCGGGGGGCGCCCTGAGCGCGCCTCCCGCGGACATCGTCCTGCTCGACCTCGGGCTGCCCGACATGGACGGCGTGGAGCTGTGCCAGCGCATCCGTGAGCGCCAGGACTTCGGGGACACCGCGATCATCATGGTCACCGC
This sequence comes from Nocardiopsis sp. iso_237, assembly GCF_056173345.1. Taxonomy (NCBI): domain Bacteria; kingdom Bacillati; phylum Actinomycetota; class Actinomycetes; order Streptosporangiales; family Nocardiopsidaceae; genus Nocardiopsis; species Nocardiopsis sp. iso_237. Next base: position 919,404 of record NZ_CM149669.1, read on the forward strand.
CCGGCGCCAGCAGCGCGAGCGGATCCTCGGGCTGCGCTCCGGCGCCGACGACTACGTGGTCAAGCCGCTGGCCATCGAGGAGCTGTGCGCCCGGATGGAGGCGGTCCTGCGCCGTACCGGCGGGCGGGTCGGCACCGTGCTGGAAGCCGGGCCACTGCGCGTGGACCTGTCCACGCGCTCCGTGGTGTGCTCGGGTCGTCCCGTGGAGCTCACCCGCAAGGAGTTCGACCTGCTCGTGGTCCTGTTGCGGGAGGTGGGCGGGGTGGTCTCCCGTGAACACCTGCTGCTCCGGGTCTGGCAGACCGCCTGGCCGGGCACGCTGCGCACCCTCGAAGTGCACATAGGGACGCTGCGCTCGAAGCTGGGCTCGCCCGGGCTCATCCGGACCGTGCGCGGGGTCGGCTACCAGCTGGTGACCGCCGAGTACACGACCGCCGGGGCCGCGGCGGCCCCGGCCTCCCGGTGAGGGGTTCGGTCTGGCGCGGGTCGGGGCCTTGCGTCACGGGGGTCCCGCGCGCGAAAGGGGCACGTTGATGCACCGGCGCGTGGTCACCGTCTACGTCTCCCTGCTCGTGGTCGCCTGTCTGGCGCTGGCCTTCCCCCTGTGCGGGAACATCGCGGCCCGGGGCACCTCCGACATGGTCCTCGACCGGATCAACGACACCGCCCGTTTCGCCGGTCTGGCCGAGCCCGGGGTGCTGTCGGGGTCCGAGGGTGCGCTGTCCGGGCTGGTCAGCGAGCTCACGGTCTACGAGCAGGTGTACGGGATCACGGCCGTGGTGGTGGACCGGGACGGCGACGTGGTCGCCTCCTCCAGTCCCGGGCTCACCCTCGCGGACCTGGACCCGGAGGGCTGGCCCGACAGCGAGGAGCCGCTGCCGGACGCGGTCCGGGGGGCGCTGGCGGGCAACCGCAGGGCCGCGGACAGCGTGGTCTGGCCCTGGCAGGACGGGCCGCTCATCGTGGCCGAGCCCATCGGCAGCTCGGGCGAGGTGGTGGGGGCGGCCGTCACCGCCTCTCCGACCAGCGCGTTGCGCCGCGCCACCCTCGGACAGTGGTTCGTGGCCTGGTTGGTGGTGACCGCCCTGATGGTGGCGGGTATCGCCGTCGCCGGTCCGCTCACCCGGTGGATCCTGCGGCCCATCGACGACCTGGCCCAGGCCACCCGGGCGGTGAGCGGCGGCAGCCTGGACACCCGGGTTCGTACGGCGGCGGGGCCCGAGGAGCTGCGCAGGCTGGGGGAGTCCTTCAACCAGATGGCCGACACCATCACCTCGATGCTGGAGAGCCAGCGGACCTTCGTGGCGTACGCGGGGCACCAGGTACGCAACCCGTTGGCGGCGCTGCGCCTGCGGGTGGGGGGCCTGGCCCGGCACCTGGGCGACGAGGGGCTGCGGGAGCACGGGCTGGCCCTGGACGAGGTGGACCGGCTCACCCGCATCTGCGACAGCCTGCTCACCCTGGCGCAGGCCGAGGACGCGGAGCACTCCATGGTGTGGGAGGACGCGAGGGAGGTCGCGGAGCTGAGGGTGGCGGCGTGGGGGCCCATCGCCGACCGCGCGGGCGCCGTGCTGGAGTGCACGGGGTCGGAGTCGGCCATGGTGCGGTGCGTGGAGGGGACCCTGGACCAGGCCCTGGACGCGCTCATCGACAACGCGTTGAAGTTCGGCGGGTCGGGGGTGCGGATCACCGTCCACGTGGGCGAACCGGTGGGGGAGGGGGAGGACGGTCACCTGGACCTGCACGTGGTGGACGACGGCCCGGGGCTCCCGGACGACCAGCTCGCCCAGGCCACCCGGGCGTTCTGGCGGGACGGCGGCGGTGGCGGTTCCGGGCTGGGACTGTCCATCGTGGTCACGCTCCTCGAACTCCAGGGAGCGGGCCTCACCCTGACCTCCCGGGAGCCGAACGGGATCGACGCCCGCCTGAGGCTCCGCCTGGCCGGTCACACCGGAGACGAGAACGGAGTGGAGACCGAGCCCAAGGCGGAGGGGTCCTTGGAAGGTGCCTAGCGTTCCCCGGCCCTCGGTGCCGGAGCGGGCATCCGTGGCCCCAGGTGCCCGAGGAGCACCCGCCCCTCTCAGCTTCGGGGTGGACCGCGCTCCCCTCCATCGTCCGGAGCGAACTCCGAGACGCTGCCGGACAGGTTCCGGAGCCCTCCTCAGGGGCCCAGGGCCGGGGACGGTGCTCCGGAGGGCTCCATGGCCTCGGGGGGTGGCCGGTCGTTGGCGTACTTGACCGACCGGTAGTAGTCGACGGCGCCCGGGTGGAGCGGCACCGGCAGGGTCGAGATCGCGGAGCGCGGGTGCAGGTGCAGCGCCACCGGGTGGATCTCGACCAGGTCGGCCTGGAACTCGAAGAGCAGCCGGGTGAACTCCTCCGCCTGGTGGTCCGGCATCGCCGTGTTCACCACCAGCAGGCTCGGCACCCCGATCGTCCTGACCGCCGGAACGTCCGCGTAGGTCCCGGCGGGGACCGGCAGCTCCGTGAAGTACTCCCCGTACCGCTCGGTCAGCCCCGGCACGTGCTCGGCCAGGTCCAGCAGGCGCACGGGCATCCGTTCGGCCAGGTCACCGACGGCCTGGGTCGGTATCCCCCCGGACCAGAAGAACGCGTCCACGCGCCCCTCCTCCAGCGCCCGGGCCGAGTCGCCTATCGACAGCTGGAGACGTTCCACCTCCCCGTCGGAGTCGGGGCGCCTCCCTTCGGGCAACGCCGTCAGCCCCGACAGCTCCAGGAGCCGGTCGGCCATCATCTCGGTGCCCGACCCGGCCGAACCCACCGACACCGTGCCCCCGGCCAGATCCGCGATCTCCTCCACCGGGGAATCCGCGCGAACCACCACGTGCGTGTGGTTGTCATACAGGCGGGCGATCGCCGAGATCGGCAGGGGCCGCTCGAAGGGTTCCCTGCCGTCCACGGCCAGGGCGGCCACGTCGGAGAGGGTGAAGGCCACGTCCAGCGTCCCGTCCGCGACCAGGAGGTTGTTCTCCACGCTCGCGGCGGTCGTCAGAGCGGTGATCCAGGTGTCCTGCCGGGCGGCGGTGACCTGAGCGAGACCGCTGCCGTACACGTGGTAGACCCCGCCCGCGCCGCCGGTTCCGACGGACAGCCGAAGGGGAGCCGGGTGCAGGGGAGACGCCCAGGTGAGCACCGTGACCACGACCGCGCAGGCGGCCACGAACCCGGTGACGCTCCAGAGACGCTGGGGGACGGAGGACGCCATGGTCGAACGATACCAACGAGTGCGAAACCTCAGAAGAGGCTCAAATCCCTTCTCGGGTCCTGCGGGTTTCGACGTGATGGCGGTTACGTTGCTCGCGGCGGCGGGGCGGGGGCCACGACTGCGTCCCGCGGCCCGCGTGCCGGAGCCGAACCCGGGTTCCGGGCCCGGCGAGCGGGTATCCCCCGGCACTCCCGCGCCCCCTGACGCACGAAGCACCCCGAGAGGACCCCCACAACCATGCGACGCTCCACACTGTCTTTGGTCGCCATCCCCGCCAGCGTGCTCATGCTGGCCGCCTGCTCACAGCCCGCCGAGCAGGCCGCCGAGGACATCGAGCTCGGTGGCGGCGAAGTCCAGAACAACCTCAGCATCGTCACCGGCGGCACCACCGGTGTGTACTACCCGATCGGCGGCGCCCTCCGGGGCATCATCGGGGACAACCTCGAAGGCCAGTCCGCCTCCGTCGAGGCCACCGGCGCCTCCGTGGAGAACATCCGCCTGCTCGGCTCCGGCGAGAGCCACCTGGCCATCGTCCAGGGCGACGCCGCCGACCAGGGCTTCACCGGTACCGGCGACTTCGAGGGCGACCCCGTCGAGACCTACTCGCTCGCGGTCCTGTACCCGAACGTCTTCCACGCGGTGACGCTCCAGAGCATCAAGGAGAGCGAGGGCTTCGACTGCTTCTCCGACGTCATCGGCACCCGTTACTCGGTCGGCGACATCGGCAGCGGCAACGAGGCCACCACCAACCAGGTCTTCGACTCGCTGGAGATCGGCCCCAGCGAGGTCGAGATCCAGCAGCTCGGCTACGCGGAGACCGCGAACGCCCTGACCAACAACCAGCTCGACGCCGGTTCCTGGGTCGTCGGTGAGGGCCACTCCGGCATCACCGAGCTCGGCACCACCGAGGACATCGCGCTCATCGAGATGTGCGACGACGAGCGCGACGCGATCGTCAGCGGCTACGGCGGCTACACCGAGCACGTCGTCAAGGGCGGCACCTACCCCGGCATCGAGGACGACGTGTCGACGATCGCCGTCTGGAACGCCCTGGTCGTGCCCGGCAGCTTCAACGAGGACCAGGCCTACGAGATCACCAAGGCGATGTTCGAGAACATCGACCAGGTGGTCGGCGTGTACGCCCCCGGCGAGGAGTACCTGGTCCCGGAGACGATCGAGAACAGCCCCGTCCCCGTCCACCCGGGCGCCATCCGCTTCTACGAGGAGCAGGGCGTCGAGATCCCCGAGGACCTGCGTCCCGAGGGCACCGAGGCGGGCGACAGCGCCGCCGAGGACACCGACGAAGAGTAGGTCGCACACACCGATGGAACCGACCGCGGTGGGACGATCCGTGGACGCCGGACCCCGGCGTCCACGGATCTCCGTGCTCCGCCGCGCCGCCCTGTGGGTCGGCGCGGGGCTGGGCGCGGCACTGGTCGTCGCCGCGCTCGTCCCCGTGTGGCCGGCGCTGCGCCTGAGCGTCGACGGCGACCGCCTCGGCCACCTGCCGCTGGCCGAGGGCGAGCAGTTCACCGTCTCCTACGTGCACTCGATCGACCACCTGCCGATCGAGGAGAACATCGAGGTCCGTGACGGCGAACTGGTCGCCGACTCGACCCGCCTGCGCCAGTTCGGCGCGGGCATGGGCCAGATCCCCGGTCAGGGAACCGGCCGCGCCGACGGCGAGTGGTGGGTCATCGAGGACATGAACCGCCACGTCGGCCCGGAGCTCGCGATCCGCGTGGGCACCGCCTCGGTGGACCACCGGCTCCGCACTCCCGACACCGAGGTGCGGCTCTCCCCGTGCCTCACCTCCCGCAGGGTGGCCGTCGAGCCCGCCCGGATCTCCACACTCGTCCTGCTGGTCGGCCGCTCACCGCAGCCGGTCTGCGACGAGTAGCAGTCCCCGAAGTCAGGTCCTCCCCCCGCCTGAAGCACCCTCCGCCGCGTGGTCACCGTGTTCTCACGCCCCGCGCGGTCCGTCTGTTGAACCCGAGGAAGAACATGGCTGAGAAACCACAGGTGCGGGGTGACGCGCCCCCGACGCCGGAGGAAACGGAGCGGGACGGTCGCGACGACGCCGCCACCCCCACCGCCGCCGAGGAGTCGTCCGAGGTCGGCTTCGGCAAGGGCGGCCGCAGGACCGGGACCTCCGCCGACGCCCTGCCGGACGTCGACGGCCTCGGCGACGACGCCCCGCCGTTCTGGCGCCGGATCGCCGCCGAGCGCTGGGGTGAGGGCCGGTTCGGGCTCGCCATGGGCGGGATCATCCTGCTCCTGGGCATCGCCCTGACCGCCTTCCAGCTCTGGATCGCCCTGCGCTCCGGCCTGGACGCGCGTCAGCAGCGGCTCATGCACCTCATGCTGGTCATGCTGATGGTCTTCATCATCATGCCGCCGTTCAAGAAGTCGACGGTGGAGGGGAACCCGGTCGCCCTGGTGCTGGGGGCGGTCCTCGACCTCGTCATGGTCGTCGCGACCGTGGTGGTCAGCTTCTACCCGATCGTGTACCAGGCGGAGCTCGCCCGCCGCGCGGGCGCCTACACGGACCTGGACTGGATCATGGGTCTGGTCGCGATCGTGGTCCTGCTGGAGGCCACCCGGCGCTCCGTCGGCCTCGTCATGGTGCTGCTGGTGGCCGGGTTCATCTACTACGCCTGGGTCGGTCCGCTGATCCCCGGCGACTTCGGGCACTCGGGCGTCACGATCCAGCGCATCTCCACCCACGCCTACCTGGGCAACGACGGCATCTACGGGCTCACACTCGGGGTCGTCGTCACGTTCGTGTTCGTCTTCATCCTGTTCGGCGCGCTGCTGTCCAAGACCGGCGGCGGCAACTTCTTCGTCGGTCTGGCCTACGTCCTCACCGGCCGCATGGTCGGCGGCCCGGCCAAGGGCGCGGTGCTCGGCAGCGCCCTGATGGGTTCGGTCTCCGGCAGTGCCATCGCCAACGTGGTCACCACGGGCCCCTTCACCATTCCGCTGATGAAGAAGGTCGGCTACAAGAAGCACGACGCGGCCGGGGTGGAGGCCGCGGCCTCCACCGGCGGCCAGGTCCTGCCGCCCATCATGGGCGCGGGCGCGTTCCTCATGGCGGAGCGGCTGGGCATCCCCTACGCCGACATCGTCAAGGTCGCGATCATCCCCGCGATCATGTACTTCGCGCTGATGTTCCTGTTCGTGGACATCCTCGCCCGCAAGAACAACATCCGGCCGCTGGAGAAGGACGAGGTCCCCACCTTCGCGATCGTGATGCGCGCGGGCTGGCACTTCATGGCCCCGCTGATCCTGCTGATCGTCCTGCTGCTCAACTACGTGCCGCCGACGCAGGCCGGTCTGGCCGCCTGCGGCGCCCTGCTCGTGGTGGCCATGCTGCGCGCGAGCAGTCGCCTCAGCCTCAAGGACTTCCTGGAGGTGTTCGTGATGGCGGCCCGCAGCACCCTGCCGGTCTCCGTAGCGTGCGCCGTGGCGGGCATCATCGTCGGCATGGTCGGGCTCACCGGCCTGGGCCTGGTCTTCTCCGACGTCCTGGTCAACGCCTTCGCGGGCAACCTCTTCATGACCCTGGTGATGGTCGCCCTGGCCTCCCTGATCCTGGGCATCGGCCTGCCGGTGACCGCGTCCTACGTGGTGCTGGTGATCCTGGCCGGTCCGGCGCTGGAGCAGCTCGGCCTGGCGCTGATCGTCGCGCACATGATCGTGTACTGGCTCAGCCAGGACTCCAACGTCACCCCGCCGGTGGCCTTCGCGGCCTTCGCGGCGGCGGGCATCGCCAACTCCAGTCCGATGCGCTCCGGCGTGTCCTCGTGGAAGTTCGCCAAGGGCCTCTACCTGATCCCGCTCCTGATGGCGTACTCGTCGCTCATGGAGGTGGACGGGCCGGTCATCGACCTGGTGGTGTCGATCGCCACCGGATCGGTCGCGCTGGCGGCCGGTGCCATGGCGATCGAGGGCTTCTTCCTGCGCCGCACCCTGCTCGGCGAGCGCATCGCCCTGGGGCTCTCCGCCGCCCTGGTCCTGATCGCCCCCGAGTGGAGCGGCTGGACCGAGTCGCTGCTGTCCGTCCAGGTCTCCCCGGACCTGTTCATCGCCGCCGGTACGGTCGCGGGCGTCGTGCTCATCGCCCTCCAGGTGGTCAACCACCGCCGTGACAAGGCGAAGGGCCTGGTCGCCCCGCTCGGTGAGGAGCAGCCGAAGGCCGCCGAGCCCGCAGCTCCCGCCACACCCGAGGAGCCCTCGAAGAACACCGAGGCCCCCGGGACCGCGGAGTCCACGGAGTCCACGAAGGCCTAGCGGTCGGCGTACGGGACCCGCACGCCGGTTCCCGGAACGGGGCGCGGTGGCACCTGCCACCGCGCCCCGTCCGTGTTCCGCGCCGCATGTCCTAACCTCGCTGGCATGTGGCGATTCGGATGGAAACCGGGACGGGGCCTCCAGGGCACCGACCTGGAGGCGGTGCTCCTGTCGGCCTCCTACGGAACGGACCCCCTGCTGCGCGCGGCCTGCGAGGCGGTGCGTGCGGGCGACGCGGAGGCGGGCGCGACCCTGCTCGTGGAGACCAGGGAGGACCCCGAGGCCCGCGCGTACCAGGCCGAGGCCCTGGGCCGGGCAGCCGTGGACAGCCCCGACGAGATCGCCGGGCTGGTCGGTGAGGGGGCCGACCCCGCCGACACGATGCTGTGGCTCGGCCACGCCCTGCTCGCGCGCGCCGTGGCCCTGCCCTCCGGGGGAGCGGGCGCGGCCCAGGCCGACCGCAAGGCCTTCGAGGCCGCCCTGCACGAGGCGCGGGACCCCCTCGCGGAGTCCGCCCGGCTCAACCCCGACGACGCCGCCCCCTGGTCCGCGCTCCAGACCGTGGCGATGGGGCTGGGGGAGCGGGAGGAACGCGAGAGGGCCTGGTCCGAAGCGTCCTCCCGGGCACCGCACCTGTACCCGGCGCACGTGACGCGGGTCCGCTCCCTGGCCCCCACCCGAGGGGGATCGGCGGAGGAGATGTTCGCCGCGGCCGGGGCGGCCGCCGACACCGCGCCCGAGGGCAGCCCGCTGCCGTCCGTCCTCGCCCTGGCCCACGCCGAGTACCTGCGCGGCGAGCAGCGCCGCCTCGTCCGGGAGGGCAACAGCGCCTACATCACCTCCATGGCGATGGGACGCCTGCACGGCGACGCCGTCCGCGAGCTGTTCGAGCTGGCCCAGGGGTGGGCGTCGGCGGCCGTTCCGCACGTGCGGGACATCCAGGCCCACCACCTGTTCGGCTGGGCCTTCCACCGGGCGGGAGAACCCGATCTGGCCCGCTGGCACCTGGGCATGGTCGGCCGGTACGTCTGCGACGTGCCCTGGGCCTTCTTCGGCCCCGCGCGCACCGAGGCGGCCCTGGCCATGTCCGAGCTCGGGGTGGATCCGCGACCCGCGCCCGGGGAGGACGGAACGGGTGCGCCGGGCGGGGTTGAGTAGGAGTACTCATGCGGGGCGGGCGGCGGCGGCACAGACTGGCCCTATGACCAAGACGACCCCCGAAGCGATCTCCCCGATCCGCGCCGCACTCCTCGGCCTCTCCGTGGGCGTGGGCGCGGCGCTCCTGGCCGAAGGCCTCGGCTTTCTGCTCAGCACCCTCCTCGTCGCGTTCCAGTCCGACGAGGTGGTCGGGGCCAACATCGGCGCCGGGATCGCCGCCAGGGCCGTGACCGTGCTCTCCGCCCCCGCTCTGGCCCTGCTCCTGCTGCGGCTGACGCGCGTGCCCCGCCCCCTCGCCGTCGTCCTGTACTCCCTGCCGCTCTACCTCGTCCTGACCGTGCTCTCCACCAACGCGGCCATCCACCTGGACTTCTGGCTGTGGGACCGGTTCCCGGACTTCGCCAACGCCACCAGCCCGTGGGTGCCCTGGTACCTCATGACCCTGGTCTCCCTCCCCGTGTCGGTCGCCCTCGCGGCGCTGCTGACCACCCGCTCCCGACGAAACCGGGACACCGCCGGGGTCTGAACCCGACCGAGGCCGGTCCGAAAAGCACTGGTCGGTACCGGCCCGGTCGGAAACAATGCACGGGTGCTACTGACGATCACCACCACGGCCCAACCGGCGACGGACCTCGGACACCTGCTGCACAAGCACCCCGACAAGGCGCAGAGCTTCGAGCAGTCCTTCGGGACGGCGCACGTCTTCTACCCCGAGGCCACCGACGAACGCTGTACGGCCGCGCTGCTCCTGGAAGTGGACCCGCGGGCGCTGCTGCGCTCGCGGACGTCGGTGAGCACCCCGGACTTCGCCCTCGCGCAGTACGTCAACGACCGCCCCTACGCCTCCTCCTCGCTGTTCACGGTGGCGCTGGGCAGGGTGCTGCGGTCCGCGATCCGGGGGACGAGCGAGCGCCGCCCCGAACTGGCGCGCACACCCCTTCCGCTGGTCCTGCACCTGCCCGCCGTGCCCTGCCGCCCCGGCCCCGAGAGGGCGCGTGCGCTCTTCGAGCCCCTGGGCTGGTCGGTGGAGGCCATCCCGGTCCCGCTCGACCCCGAACTGCCCGGCTGGGGCGACTCGCACCACCTGTCGCTCACCCTGACCGGCACGCTGCGGCTGTCCGAGGCGCTGAGCCACCTGTACGTGCTGCTGCCCGCGATGGAGGACGGCCACAAGCACTACTGGGTGGACTCCACCGAGATCGACAAGCTCCTGCGGGCGGGCGGGGCCCCGGTCGACGGCGTCGTCGACGAGGCGGGCGCGGGCTGGCTGGCCGGACACCCCGAACGCGCCTGGATCACCCGCCGCTACCTCGCGCGCCGGGAGACGTACGTGCGCACCGCCCTGGCCCGGCTGGAAGAGGCCGGGGACCCCGGGTCCGGACCGGACGACGAGGACGGCGCCCCCGGGGCGAACGCCGCCGCCCTCCCGCGCGACCCGGCCGTGGAGGAGCGCGAGCCCTCCCTGGCCGAACAGCGCGCGGGCGCGGTCACCGCGGTCCTGGGCGCGGAACGGGCCACCAGCGTCATCGACCTCGGCTGCGGTGGGGGCCGTCTGCTGGAGCGGCTGGTCCGCGACCACTCCCTGGAGCGCGTCACCGGCGTGGACGTGCACCTCGGCAGCCTGGAGATCGCCCACCGCAGGCTCTGCGAGGGCTGCCACCCGGACGGCGGCAGGCGCCACCGGCCCCTCTTCGCGGACTCCGACACCCGCCGCGAGGAGCGATCGCGGCCCGGGACCCGCCCCGAACTGCTGCTGGGCTCCGTGGTCTACCGGGACCGGCGCTTCCGTGACCACGACGCGGCGGTGCTCATGGAGGTCGTCGAGCACCTCGACCCCTCCCGGCTGCCCGCCATGGAGCAGGTGGTCTTCGGCGACGCCGCACCCCGGCTCGTCGTGGTCACCACACCCAACATCGAGTACAACCGCCACTACGAGGGACTGGCCGAAGGGGAGTTCCGGCACGCCGACCACCGCTTCGAGTGGACCCGCGCCGAGTTCGCCGCCTGGGCCGACCGGGTCGCCGCCGAACACGGCTACACCGTCCGACACCTGCCGGTCGGCCCCGAACACCCCGAGACCGGCGCACCGACCCAGATGGGAGTCTTCACCAAGTGAACGAGCCGAACGACGAGGCCGCCCGCGAGCCCCGCGTGCTCGGCGTGCCCCGCATGGGGCTCGTCCTGCTGGTCGGGGTCTCCGGATCGGGCAAGTCCACCTTCGCGGCCAGGCACTTCGAGCCCACCCAGGTGATCGGCTCCGACTTCTGCCGGGGCGTGGTCAGCGACGACGAGAACGACCAGACCGCCACCGCCGACGCCTTCGCCCTGCTGGGCACGATCGTGGACATCCGGCTGCGGCGCGGACTGCTCACCGTGGTGGACGCCACCAACGTCCAGCGCAGGGCACGCGACCAGCTCGTCCGCATCGCGAAGGACAACGACGTCCTCACCACGGCGATCGTCCTCGACGTGCCCGAGTCGGTGGCGCGCGCCCGCAACCGCGCCCGCCCCGACCGCGACTTCGGGGACCACGTGATCCGCCGTCAGCGCCGCGACCTCAGGGAGGGCCTCAAGCGGATGTCCCGAGAGGGGATCCGGCGGACGTACGTCCTCAGGGGACAGGAGGAGATCGACGCCGTCCGGATCGAGCTGGAACGCCCCTGGCCGGAGCGGACCGAGCTCACCGGCCCCTTCGACATCGTCGGTGACGTCCACGGCTGCCGTTCCGAGCTGGAGAGCCTGCTGACGCGGCTCGGCTACCAGCTGCGCCGCGACGACCGGGGACGGCCGGTCGGCGCCCGGCACCCCGAGGGCCGTACGGCGGTGTTCGTCGGTGACCTCGTGGACCGGGGCCCCGACAGCCCCGGCGTCCTGCGCCTGGTCATGGGGATGGTCTCCGACGGCGACGCCCTCTGCGTGCCCGGAAACCACGAGAACAAGCTGGTCCGCCACCTCAGCACCGGCAAGGGCCGACTCACCCACGGCCTGGCCGAGACCGTGGAGCAGCTGGGTCGCGAGAGCGAGGAGTTCCGCAAGGAGGTCCTGGAGTTCTGCGACGGCCTGGTCAGCCACCTGGTGCTGGACGGAGGCGACCTGGTGGTCGCGCACGCCGGGCTCAAAGAGGAGTACCACAACCGCGCCTCGGGGCGGGTGCGCTCCTTCGCCCTGTACGGCGAGACCACCGGTGAGACCGACGAGTTCGGCCTCCCCGTCCGCCTGCCCTGGGCCCGCGAGTACCGGGGCCGGGCCACGGTGGTCTACGGGCACGTCCCCACGAACAAGGCCGAGTGGATCAACCGCACCATCTGCCTGGACACCGGCTGCGTGTTCGGCGGCAGGCTCACCGCGCTGCGCTACCCCGAACGGGAGATCGTGGACGTGGACGCCGAGCGCACCTGGTACGAGCCGGTCCGTCCCCTGGTCGAGACCCCGCCCGAGCGCGACGAGGACGGCACCGGCCGGGTCGTCGACATCAAGGACGTCGGCGTGGGCGACCCCCACGCCGGACTCGTCGTCGAGACCGGGTACGGGACCGTGCGCGCCGACCCCGAGAGCGCCATGGCCGCCCTGGAGGTGATGAGCCGGTTCTCGGTGGATCCCCGCTGGCTGGTGTACCTGCCGCCGACCATGGCCCCGGCCCCGACCGCCGCCGACCCCGAACTGTTGGAGCGCCCCGACGAGGCCTTCGCCGCCTACCGGGGCTCCGGGGTGGGCGAGGTGGTCTGCCAGGAGAAGCACATGGGCTCGCGGGCCGTGGCCGTGCTGTGCCGCGACGGGGCCGCCGCCGCGCGCCGCTTCGTCCCGGGGGAGCTCGGCACCGTCTACACCCGCACCGGACGCCCCTTCTTCCGGGACCCCGAGGTCCAGGCCGAGGTGGTGGACCGGCTGCGGCGGGCGGTGACCGAGGCCGGGCTCTGGGACCGGCTGGGCACCGACTGGCTGGCCCTGGACGGCGAGATGCTGCCCTGGTCCGCCAAGGCGCACGCGCTCATCCGGGAGCAGTACGCCTCGGTGGGCGCGGCCGCCCGGGCCTCCCTGCCCGCCGCCTCCGCCGCCCTGTCGGCGGCGGCCGCCCGGGGCGTGGACGTCGGCGGGCTCGCCGCGACCATCGCCCGCCGCACCGAGCAGACCGAGGCGTTCAGCGAGGTCTACCGCCGCTACACCTGGGACACCGAGGGGGCGGACGGGCTCCGCTACGCCCCGTTCGCGCTCCTGGCCGCCGAGGGGAAGGAGTACACCGAGGCCGACCACCTCTGGCACATGGGCGTGGCCGAACAGCTGGCCGGGACCGGTGGGATGGTCCAGGCCACCCGCTACCTGGTCGTGGACACCACCGAACCGGCCTCCTGCGCGGCCGCCGCCGCGTGGTGGCGCGAGATGGTCGACCACGGTGGGGAGGGCATGGTGGTCAAGCCCCTGCTCGGCGCCCGGGCGAAGGGCCGCAAGGGCCTGGCTCTGCCGGGGCTGAAGGTGCGCGGCCCCGAGTACCTGCGGATCATCTACGGGGCCGACTACACCGACCCGGAGCGGATCGCGGTGCTCAGGGACCGCAAACTCGGCCGCAAGAACGGCCTGGCCATGCGCGAGCACAAGCTCGGGCTGGAGGCCCTGACCCGCCAGGCCGCAGGTGAGCCGCTGTGGCGCGTGCACGAACCGGTGTTCGCGGTGCTCGCCCTGGAGACCGAGCCGGTCGACCCGCGGCTGTAGCCGGGCCGACCCGGCGGAGGGTGCGGGGCGCGCGGGAAAACCCCTTGCGCGCCCCGCACCCTTTTCCGCATGATCTCCCTGATCAGAACCGACGACAGAAGGGCCGACGGCATGCGGCGATCCCACGGAAGCTCCGAGACCACCATCCGGATCGAAACTCTCCTGGGAACCGCACGTGACCACCCTGAACATCGGAATCCTCGCGCACGTCGACGCGGGTAAGACCAGCCTCACCGAGCGCCTGCTCTTCGACGCCGGTGCCACCGACCGGCTCGGCAGCGTCGACTCCGGCGACACCCAGACCGACACCGGCCGGATCGAACGCGAACGCGGCATCACCGTGCGCACCGCCGTGGCGTCCTTCCGGGTCGGCGCCGTCCAGGTCAACCTGATCGACACCCCCGGCCACGCCGACTTCGTCGCGGAGGTCGAACGTGCCCTCGCGGTGCTCGACGGCGCCGTCCTGGTGCTGTCCGCCGTGGAGGGCGTGCAGCCGCACACCCGCCTGCTCATGCGGGTGCTGCGGGAGATGCGCCTGCCGGTGCTGCTGTTCGTCAACAAGATCGACCGGGGCGGCGCCGAACCCGCGCGCGTCTTCGAGCAGGTCCGACGCCGCCTCACCGGTCGCGCCCTCGCCCTGGACACCGTCACGGACGCGGGTACCGCACGCGCGCGGGTGGCCGCCCTCGACCTGGGCGACCCCGGGCACGCCGCCAGCACGGCCGAGTTCCTCGCCGAACACGACGACGGGCTCCTGGCCGCGCTGGTCGAGGACCGGCCGCTCCCGGGCCCCGAGTCCCTGCGGTCCACGCTGCGCGCCCAGGTGCTGCGCGGCCTGGCCCACCCGGTGCTGTCGGGTTCCGCGATCACCGGTGCGGGAATCCCCGAACTGACGGCGGCCCTCGCGGACCTGCTGCCCGCCCGCCCCGGGCCCGGACCGGACGGGGGCGACGGTGCCGGACGGGAGGCCGCAGGAGAGCCCCGGGGCACGGTGTTCGCGATCGAGCGCTCACCGACCGTCGAGAAGACCGGCTACCTGAGGCTGTACGAGGGATCCCTGCGCACCCGGGAGCGGGTGGGGTTCGAGCGGGCGGACCCCGCCGACGGCGAACCGCACGAGGGACGCCTCACGCGTCTGGAGGTCGTCGGATCCGAGGGCGAACGGGACCGGCCCCTCACGGCGGGCGGGATCGGCCGGATCCGCGGTCTGCCCGGGCTGCGGGTCGGTGACCGGATCGGGCGCCCCGTCCACGCCCCGCCGCTGGCGCGCCCGGCCCTGGAGTCGGTGGTCCGGCCGGTCCGCCCGGAGGACGGGAACCGGCTCCACTCGGCGCTGGCCGCGCTCTCGGACCAGGACCCGCTGATCCGGCTGCGCACGGTACCGGGGGAGGGGCTGTCCGTGCTCCTCCACGGCGAGGTGCAGAAGGAGGTCGTGGCCGCCACCCTGGCCGAGGACTTCGGCGTCGAGGCGGTCTTCGCGGACAGCAGCGTGGTGCACGCCGAACGCCCGTCCGGCTCCGGTACGGCGGTCGAGCCGGTCCGCCTCACCCGGGAGATCGGCGGCCCCGTCACTGTCGGGCTGCGCGTGGACCCGGGGGAGGAGGGGTCCGGTGTGGTCTTCCGGCGTGAGACGGAACTGGGGGCGCTGCTGCCCGCCTACGACCGGGCGGTGGAGGACGCCGTACGCGACGCCCTCGGGCAGGGGCTGTACGGCTGGCCGGTGACCGACTGCGTGGTGACCCTGGTGCGGAGCGGCTACGTCGCCCCGCTCGCGGAGGCGGCGCACTTCCGTCTGCTGGTCCCGATGGTGGCCCTGCGGGCCCTGGAGCGGGCGGGGAGCCGGGTGTTCGAGCCGGTGCACGCGTTCGAACTGTCGGTGCCCGCCACCGAACTCAGCTCGGTGCTCTCCCTGCTCGGCGGGCACGGGGCCCGGGTCCGGGAGACCGAGGCCGAGGGGGACACCTGGCGGGTGACCGGCGAGGTCGGGGCGGGCGAGGCCCACCCGGTCGGCGCGGCGCTCGCCGGGGCCACCCGGGGCGAGGGCGTGTGGGTCAGCCGTCCGGCGGGCGACCGGCCGGTACGGGGGCGGCCCCCTCACCGGACCCGCACCGACGGCAACCCGCTGGACCCCGCCGAGTACCTGGTGTACCTGGGCAACGCGGGCCGCGCCGGGATCGGCGGGTAGACCGCCCCGGTCGGCCCACAGCTGTGGACCGGACCGGACCAGCGGGGTGACGGCGGCCCGGACCTTGGAGGATCACACCGGGGTCCGGGCCGCCGACCGTCGTGGGATCACAACAATCGGACACCGGGACGCCTTCATTTCACGCGCACTCCTTCAAGCGGACACCCGTGGCGGCGATGATGTGGCCGCACGGATCCCCCCATTCCCCGCAGAAACCGGAGCAGGCGTGTCCCCAACCCCCTCCAGAGCCACGGTCCCGGTCCGCCGGAGATCCCTCGCCTCCGCCGCCGCGCTCGCGGCCGCCGCCCTGGGAGCGGGCCTCTTGGCTCCGCTGCCCGCCCTCGCCTCCGCCGACACCCCCGTGATCAGCGAGGTCTACGGCGGTGGTGGCAACAGCGGCGCGCAGCTGCGCCACGACTTCGTCGAGCTGGGCAACCCCACCGCCGCCGACGTCGACCTGACCGGGTGGAGCGTGCAGTACCTGCCCGCGCGCCCCGGACCGAACACCCGGGTCCAGGTGACCCCGCTCAGCGGCAGCGTCGCCGCGGGCGAGCACCACCTCGTCCGCCAGGCGGCGGGCGCGGGCGGCACCACCGACCTCCCCACCCCCGACGACACCGGCAACACCAACATGTCGGCCTCCGCCGGGGCCGTGCTCCTGGTGTCGGGCACCACCCCCGTCGAGTGCCGCACCGCCGCGACCTGCGCCGAGGACGGCTCGATCGTCGACGTCGTCGGCTACGGCGACGCCGTGGTCCACGCCGGGGCACCCGCGCCCGGCACCGGCAACACCACCTCCGCCTCGCGCGACGGGGGGTTCACCCACTCCGGCGACAACTCCGCCGACTTCACCGTGGGCGAGCCGACCCCCACCAACGGCGCGGGCGAGACCGTCGAGGGCCCCGGCGGGGGAGGGCCGGAGGAGCCCGTCGAACCCGGTGACCTGCGCATCCACGACGTCCAGGGCACCACCCGCACCTCCCCGTACGCGGGGGAGCGGGTGACCGGCCTGCCCGGCGTGGTCACCGCAGTCAACGCCTTCGGCAGCGCCCGGGGGTTCTGGTTCCAGGACACCGAGGGCGACGGCGACCCGCGCACCAGCGAGGCGCTCTTCGTCCTCACCGGCTCCACCACCCCCGACGTCGCGGTCGGTGACGAGGTCCTGGCCGCCGGACAGGTGGGCGAGTACCGCCCCCAGGCGGGTGCGCAGACCGCCACCCAGCTGGAGAAGGCCCGCTGGACCACCCTCTCCCGGGGCAACGACCTGCCGGAGGCGGTCCTGCTCGACGCCGACGCGATCCCCGAGGCGTACGCCCCCGACCACGGCGGCGACGTCACCGAGCTCGAACTCCGGCCCGACGAGTACGCCCTGGACTTCTGGGCCGCCCACGAGCACATGACCGTCCGCGTCGAGGACGCCCCCGTCGTCGGGGCCACCGACGGCTACCACGCCCTGTGGGTGACCACCCGGCCCGACGCGAACCGCACCCCCAACGGCGGCGTGCACTACGGCTCCTACGACGACCCCAACAGCGGCCGCGTGAAGATCGAGTCGCTGCTCGACCGCGACGTGAGCCCCTTCCCCAAGGCCAACGTCGGTGACACCCTCGCGGGCGTCACCGAGGGCCCCGTCGCCTACAGCCGGTTCGGCGGCTACCTGATCCGCGCCACCACCCTGGGCGACCACGTCCCCGGTGACCTGGAGCGCGTCGCGGTCCGCGACACCGCGCGGCACGAGATCGGCGTGGCCACCTACAACGTCGAGAACCTCGGCGGCGCGGACGACCAGGCGGACTTCGACGCCCTCGCCGAGGGGTTCGTGAGCTACCTGGGCGCGCCGGACATCGTCGGACTGGAGGAGATCCAGGACAACAGCAGCGAGACCGACGACGGCGTCGTGGCCGCCGACGTCACCCTGGACCGCCTCGTCGACGCCATCGCGGCGGCGGGCGGCCCCGCCTACGAGTGGCGGGAGATCAGCCCCGAGGACAAGAAGGACGGCGGCGTCCCCGGCGGGAACATCCGCAACGCCTTCCTCTTCAACCCCGCCAGGGTCCAGTTCGTGGACGTCGAGGGCGGTGACGCCACCACGCCCGTCGAGGTCGTGGAGGGCGAACGCGGCGTCGGGCTGTCCGTCTCCCCGGGGCGGATCGCGCCCGGGGACGAGGCCTGGAACTCCAGCCGCAAGCCGCTGGTCGGCCACTTCCGCGCGCTCAACCGCGACGTGTACGTGGTCACCAACCACTTCAACGCCAAGGGCGGCGACGAGTCCCTGCACGGCGTCAACCAGCCGCCGAGCCGGGTGACCGAGACCCAGCGACACCAGCAGGCCACCCTGGTCCGCGAGTTCGCGGACGACCTCCTCGCCGCCGATCCCGACGCCAACCTGGTGGTGATGGGCGACCTTAACGACTTCCAGTTCTCGACGACCCTGGACATCCTCACCGGCGACGGCGCGCTCACCAACCCCATGGCGGACCTGGGCGAGGGTGAGGGCTACAACTACGTCTTCGACGGCAACTCCCAGGCCCTCGACCACATCCTGGTCAACGGCGCCCTGGCCGGACGGGTCGACTACGAGATCGCCCGGATCAACTCCGAGTTCCACGACCAGGTCAGCGACCACGACCCGCAGGTCCTGCGGATCGACACCCGGCGCAGCACCTCGCCGGGCCGGAGCTGACCACCGCACGACACACGACGGGGCGGGCACCGCACGCGGCGCTCGCCCCCCGTGTTCCCGGGGCGATCCGACACGTCGCGAGGGTCACCCGCGATGGGTCGCGGCGCGCCCCTATCCTGGGAGGGTCCGCACCGCCCATCCCAGGGAAGCGATGATGAACGTACTGCTCACCGGTGGCGCCGGGTACATCGGCACCCACACCGCGGTCGAACTCCTCCAGGCCGGGCACGGGGTCGTGGTCGTCGACTCCCTCGTCAACAGCCACGAGGAGGCCCTGCGCCGGGTCGAGCGGATCACGGGCCGCACGCTCGCGTTCCACCGCGTCGACTGCACCGACGCCGACGCCGTGCGCGACGTCTTCGAGCGGCACGAGATCGACGCCGTCATCCACCTGGCCGGGTTCAAGGCCGTGGGCGAGTCCGTCGAGCAGCCCCTGCGCTACTACCGCAACAACCTCGACGCCCTGCTGACCCTCTGCGAGGTCATGGACGAGGCCGGGGTGCGCGACCTCGTCCTCAGCTCCTCCGCCACCGTCTACGGCGACCCCCGGCGCGTACCGATCCCCGAGGACGCCGAGCTGTCGACCACCAACCCCTACGGCAACACCAAGCTGTTCGCCGAGCGCATCCTGGACGACCTGGCCGCCGCCGACCCGCGCTGGCGGATCGTCTCCCTGCGCTACTTCAACCCGATCGGGGCCCACCCCAGCGGCCTGATCGGTGAGGACCCCCAGGGCGTCCCGAACAACCTCTTCCCCTACATCGCCCAGGTCGCCGCCGGACGCCGCGAGCGCCTGAACGTGTACGGGGACGACTACGACACCCCGGACGGCACCGGAGTCCGCGACTACCTGCACGTGGTGGACCTGGCCGCGGGCCACCTGGCCGCCGTGGACCACCTCACCGACGCCCCCGGCCACCGCGTCTACAACCTCGGCACGGGCCAGGGCACCTCCGTCATGGAGAGCCTGCGCGCCTTCGAGCGCGCCACCGGGTCGCCCGTCCCGTACACGGTCACCGGGCGGCGCCCCGGCGACATCGCCGTCTGCTACGCCGACCCCTCGGCCGCCTCCCGCGACCTGGGCTGGAAGGCGGAGCTGACCGTGGACGACGCCTGCCGCGACACCTGGCGCTGGCAGTCCGCCAACCCCGGAGGGTTCGCGGGTTGAGCGCTCCGGACACCCGGTCCGGACACCCGGTCCGCGTGCCGGGCGGCACACCCGTCGGTGCGTCCCGACCGTGGTGAACGGCCTAGACTGGACGGACATCCACATTTTTCTGCGGAAGGTCCTCCGTCGTGTCCGTTGGTGCTGACAGCACGTTCGACACCGTCCTCGTCGTCGACTTCGGTGCGCAGTACGCGCAGCTGATCGCCCGACGGGTCCGGGAATGCCACGTGCACAGCGAGATCGTGCCCTCGACCATGCCGGTCGAGGAGATGCTCGCCAAGAAACCCAAGGCCATCATCCTCTCGGGTGGCCCCTCCTCGGTGTACGCCGAGGGCGCCCCGAGCGTGGGGGCCGAGCTGTTCGAGACCGGGGTCCCGACCTTCGGTATCTGCTACGGCTTCCAGGCCATGACCCGCGCCCTGGGCGGGGTCGTGGACCGCACCGACCTGAGCGAGTTCGGCCGCACCGCGCTGACCGCCAGCGCCGACTCCGTCCTGTTCGAGGGCCTGCCCGAGGACCTGAGCGTGTGGATGTCGCACGGCGACTCCGTGGTCCAGGCCCCGGCCGGGTTCAAGAGCACCGCCAGCACCGCGGGCGCCCCGGTCGCCGCCTTCGAGGACACCGAGCGCCGCCTGTTCGGCGTCCAGTTCCACCCCGAGGTCATGCACACCGAGCACGGCCAGGAGCTGATGCGCCGCTTCCTCTACGAGGGCGCGGGCTGCCGCCCCACCTGGACGATGGTGAACATCGTCGAGGAGCAGCTGGAGCGCATCCGCGAGCAGATCGGTGACAAGCGCGTGATCTGCGCGCTCAGCGGCGGTGTCGACTCCGCCGTCGCCGGCGCCCTGGTGCAGCGCGCCGTGGGCGACCAGCTCACCTGCGTGTTCGTGGACCACGGCCTGCTCCGCAAGGGCGAGGCCGACCAGGTCGAGAAGGACTTCGTCGCGATCACCGGCGCCAAGCTCAAGGTGGTCGACGCCGAGGAGCAGTTCCTCTCGGAGCTGGCAGGGGTGACCGACCCCGAGGAGAAGCGCAAGATCATCGGTCGCGAGTTCATCCGCGTCTTCGAGCAGGCGGCCCGCGAGGTCGTCGCGGAGAGCGGCGAGGACGGCGCCGAGGTCGAGTTCCTGGTCCAGGGCACCCTGTACCCGGACGTCGTGGAGTCCGGCGGCGGCACCGGCACCGCGAACATCAAGTCGCACCACAACGTGGGCGGCCTGCCCGACGACCTCCAGTTCACGCTGGTGGAGCCGCTGCGCGAGCTGTTCAAGGACGAGGTCCGCAAGGTCGGTGAGGAACTGGGCCTGCCGCCCGAGATGGTGTGGCGCCAGCCCTTCCCCGGCCCTGGCCTGGGCATCCGGATCATCGGTGAGGTGAACCGGGAACGCCTGGAGATCCTGCGCGAGGCCGACGCGATCGCCCGCGAGGAGCTCAGCCGCGCCGGGCTGGACCGCGACATCTGGCAGTGCCCCGTCGTGCTGCTGGCCGACGTCCGCTCGGTGGGCGTCCAGGGTGACGGCCGCACCTACGGCCACCCCGTGGTGCTCCGCCCGGTGAGCAGTGAGGACGCGATGACCGCCGACTGGTCGCGTGTGCCCTACGACGTGCTCGCCCGCATCTCCAACCGCATCACCAACGAGGTCCGCGAGATCAACCGGGTGACGCTGGACGTGACCAGCAAGCCCCCGGGCACCATCGAGTGGGAGTAGCCCCGCGGCGCTCCTGACGTGAGCGGGCCCGGCACACGGTGTGTGCCGGGCCCGACGCTTTTCCGGGGCCCCGTCTCGGGGAGCCCCGTGTCAGTCCTGGGTGACGGACACACGGATCTCCGTGTCGTCGGCGTCCTCGGAGTGGGTGAGGACCAGGCTGGAGGGCTCCTCGCCCGACCTCACGCTGAACACCAGGTCACCCCGGGCCTCCGCGCCCGGGGGAACCGGCTCCCAGAGGGTGCCCTTCTTCTCCTCGGAGGTGGGGGTGTCGGCGGTGATCCACCGGTTGCTCTCGGTGACCAGGCGCTGCTCGGCCGAGCTGAACACGATCTCGTCGCTGCCGAGGTTCTCCAGGGCCAGGTCGGCCACGCAGTACACCCCGCCCTCGATGCTCGACCGGCCCGGGATCGCCTCCAGGCAGCGCACCTCGGCGGTGTAGCGGACCGTGCCGTCCTCGGACACCTTCTCCCCGTCGGTGTCGGAGGGGTCGGGCATCTCCGGGTCCATGTTGCCGAGACCGTCGTCGGGCACGTTCGGGTCCGGGGCGGGATCCTCCCTGCCCTGGTTGGCCGGCGGGGTGTTCTGGTCGCTCGCACCGGACCCGGGCCGGTTGAGGACGAGGACGGCCACGACCACCAGCAGCACGGCCAGGGCGATACCGCCCGCGAGCAGACCCCAGAACAGACCGCCCCTCCTGCCGGGCGCGGCGGGCCGGTGCGGGGGCGGCGGCACCGGCGGCACGTACGGCTGGGGTCCCCGCTGCTGCTGCTCGGCCGGGGGCGGCACCATCGGGATGGGGCCGGTGGCGGCCGGGTGCTGCGCGGGGGGCGGACCCGCCGGGGCGGGACGCTGCTGCTGGCCGTGGGTGACCGGGTGCGGACCGGCCGGGTGACCGGCGACGGGGTGGACCGGCGGCGGCACGTGCTGCGACCGCGTGTAGTTGCCGGTCTGGTGCGCGGGCGGCGGCATCGGCGGCGGGGGCTGCTGGTAGTGGCCGGGCGCCGGATGGCGCATGCCCGACATGGTCTGGTGCGCGGGGTGCGGCATGCCCGGGGGCATCGGGGGCAGGTTCGGCCGCCACGACTGGTGCAGGGCGTGCGAGACCATGTCGTTGGGGTTGCTGGTGTCCTCGCCGCCCGCGAGCTCCAGCAGCAGGTCCTGGGCGGTGGGGCGGCGGCCCGGCTCCTTGGCCAGGGCGCGGGTCACCAGGCGGTCCAGCGGACTGTCCAGGTTGCCGATCTGCGGCTCCGCGAACAGCACCCGCTTGCCCAGCGTCATCGCGTCGCCGTTGCCGAAGGGGTGCGTGCCGTTGCCCGCGAACGCCACCAGGCAGCCCCAGGCGAAGATGTCCGCCGAGGTGGTGACCTTCTCCTCCAGCAGCTGCTCGGGCGCCATCCAGCCGGGGCTGCCCATGACGATGCCGGTCTGGGTGTGGTTGGTCGCGGTGTTCATCGCGCGCGCGATGCCGAAGTCGATCACCCGGGGGCCGGAGAGCGACAGCAGGACGTTGGCGGGCTTGAGGTCCCGGTGGACCAGCCCGGTGCGGTGGATGGCGGCGAGCGCCGCGGCCACGCCCAGGGCGAAGCCGTGCAGCGTGGAGGAGTCCAGGGGCCCGTGCTCGGCGATGTGCTCGGCCAAGGCCGTGCCCGCGATGTACTCGGTGACCATGTAGGGACGGTTCTCGAACGTCCCGTGGTCGAGCACCTTGGCGGTGCAGAAGGAGGCGACCTTGCGGGCGTTCTCCATCTCGTCGCGGAAGCGCGCCCGGGTCTGCTCGTCGAAGGCGAGCTCCGGACGGATGACCTTGATGGCTACCTGGTTGTTCTTCTCCGGCGTGCTGCCCAGGTAGACGGTGCCCATGCCGCCGCTGCCCAGCTTCCCGGACAGCACGTAGGGACCGATGGTGGCCGGATCTCCGGCGGCCAGCGGTTCCAGGTTCTTCGGGAGCCCATCCGACGGCAAGCGACCCTCCCCGACGGTGTCCAAACCCCGCCTTGCCCCAAGGTAGCGGTGTTTGTGCCCTGATTCCCACTCACGGACCGGATCGGGTCGTTCGGGGGTCGGGCGGTAGCTGACATGACAGTGGTGACGAACCCTGGATCAAGGGGACCCGCCCTCCCGGGCGCGGAGGTCCGCGCCGGTGGGAGGCGGTGAACACGGCGCGCCCCGTGGAGGGGTCTGTGTTCACGCAAGGTGGGGGTTCCTTTACGATTGGGGACTCGTGACCGTTGATACCACCGTAACCGTGCGGGTCCCCGCGAAGGTGAACCTCCAGTTGGCGGTGGGGCCCAGACGCGAGGACGGTTTCCACGCCCTCGTGAACGTGTTCCACGCCGTCTCGCTGTTCGATGAGGTTACCGTCAAGGCGGCGTCGCCGCGTCGGCCGCGTGCCCTCACCGCGTTGACCGCCACCGGGCAGTCGGAGTCCCACCTGGCCAGGGTGCCGCTGGACGAGAGCAACCTCGCGGCCCGCGCCGCGATCCTGCTGGCCGAGGAGACGGGCGTCGGCTTCCCCGTGGACATCCACCTCGACAAGCGCATCCCGGTGGCGGGCGGCATGGCCGGGGGCAGCGCGGACGCCGCCGCCGCGCTGGTGGCCTGCGACCGCCTGTGGGGCTGTGACCTGTCCCGGGAGCGCCTCCTCGGCCTCGCCGCCCGACTCGGCAGCGACGTGGCCTTCGGGCTGGTCGGTGACACGGCGGTGGGGACCGGGCGCGGTGAACTCCTTGAACCGATGGCCAGCCCCGGGCGGTACCGGTGGGTGTTCGCCCTGTCCCCGCGCGGCCTGTCCACCGCCGACGTGTTCGGTGAGTACGACCGGCTGCGTCCCGACGCCCCGGAACCGCGTCTGGACGCCGCTCTGGAGAAGGCCCTGGCCAGCGGTGACGTTGTGGCCCTGGGCGCCTCGCTGAGCAACGACCTCCAGCCCGCCGCGCTCTCGCTGCTGCCCGAGCTCCGACGCACCCTGGACGCGGGCCGCGCCGCCGGTGCGCTCGGTGCCCTGGTGTCCGGATCCGGGCCCACGTGCGCCTTCCTGGTCGGCGGCGGGGGAGAGGACCCGGTCGCGGTGGCGGAACGGGAGGCCGGAGTGGTGTCCGCGCTGCGTGCCACCGGTCTGTGCGAGCAGGTCATCGCGGCCGACGGCGACGTCCCGGGAACCACCGTCGTGTGACGCATATCACTGGCTTTGTCGTCCCGATTCGGGCGATTTCCGCCATTGACCTCAACCATGGTTGAGGAAGAACACTGGTGGCATGACGACGCCAGCCACCTTCTCCAGGTACGCCGACCTCCCTGCGCTGATCGGGCTCATGGAGGGTGACGAGAAGCACAACGCCGCCGCGCACTCCACCCTCGACGTTCTCTGGGTCCTCTACGACCGGGTCCTCGACGTCTCGCCCGAGACCGCCGAGGACCCGGCCCGGGACCGCTTCCTCCTCTCCAAGGGACACGGTCCGGCCGCCTTCTACGCCGTACTCGCCGCCAAGGGCTTCCTCGACGTGCCCACCCTGCGCGGCTGGACCGCCTTCGGCTCCCCGCTGGGCCACCACCCGGACCGCGTCCTGGTCCCCGGTGCGGAGATCGGCAGCGGGTCCCTCGGCCAGGGTTTGCCGCTGGGCCTGGGCACCGCCCTCGGACTGCGCGCCCAGGGAGTGCGCCGCGCTGACGGCACCGAACCCCGCGTGGTGGTGCTGGTCGGCGACGGCGAACTCGACGAGGGCAGCAACCACGAGGCCATCGCCGCCGCCGCGCGCCTGGGCACCGACAACCTGACCGTCGTGGTCATCGACAACGCCTCCGCCACCCACGGCTGGCCCGGCGGTGTCGGGCGCCGGTTCGAGGTCGAGGGCTGGGAGACCCGCGAGGTCGGCGGCCGCGACCACGACGCCCTCCACCACGCCTTCACCCGCACCAGCTCCGGACGGCCGCTGGCCGTCGTCGCCCGCGTCCGCAACGGAAACTGAAAGCGAGCCAGGTCATGCGTGACACCTTCGCCGCCGCCACCCACGAGGCACTCGACCGCGACCCCCGGGTCGCGCTGGTCCTAGCGGCCATCTCCGCGGACATGTTCCGCCGCGCCGCCACCCGCCACCCGGGGCGCGTGATCGACCTCGGTATCCGCGAACAGGCGATGATCGGCGTCGCCGGCGGCCTCGCGCTCTCCGGTATGCGCCCCGTCGTGCACAGCTACACGCCGTTCCTGGTCGAGCGCCCCTTCGAGCAGATCAAGATCTCCCTCGCGCACCAGGACGCCGGCGCGATCCTGGTGAGCATCGGCGCCTCCCACGACGCCTCGGCCGAGGGTCGCACCCACCAGGCGCCCGAGGACGTGGCGCTCCTGGACACCCTGCCCGGCTGGACCGTGCACGTGCCGGGCCACCCCGACGAGGTGCGGACCATGATGGAGAGGGCGGTGCCCGGGGACGACCTCGTGTACCTGCGGCTGTCCGCCCAGACCAACAAGGCCGCGCTGCCCGTCGGCCCCCGCCTGAACGTGCTGCGCACGGGCTCCTCCCGCTCCGCCGGGGTGGTGGTGGCGGTCGGGCCCATGCTGGACCGGGTGCTGGAGGCCACCGCGGGCCTCGACGTCACCGTCGCCCACACCTCCACCGTCCGCCCCTTCGACCACGAGGGCCTCAGCTCGCTCACCGGGGCGGCGGGCAACGCCGACGTGCTGATCGTGGAGCCCTACCTGAAGGGGACCTCCGCCCACGAGGTGTCCGAGGCCCTGGCCGACCGCCGCCACCGCCAGATGTCCCTGGGCGTGTCCCGCCGCGCGGAGGTCCGCGCCTACGGCACCGCCGCCGACCACGACCGGCTCCACGGTCTGGACGTCGAGGGGATCGCCAAGTCCGCCCGGGAGTTCTTCCTGGTGTAGTGGACCCGCCCGGGGCCTCGCGTGGTGCGGCCCCGGGCGTCCCGCCCCAGGGCGTGTCCGGCGGACACGCCCTAGCAGGCGTACGTTCTCCCGTCCGCCGCCTTGCCCCAGTTGCAGCTGCTCAACGTGCCCGCGGCCTTGTTGTCGTCCTTGCTGCCCGGCTTCTTCAGCCGGAGGTCGGGGTTGCGCCCGGTGCCGTCATTGGGCAGCACGTGGCGCGCGTAGCCCCGGTAGACGTGGTGGGTGCCCTTGGCGTCCCTGTGGTTCCTCCCGGAGCCGGTGTGCACGTGGACGACGGCCCCGGCCGGAAGGTTGTACGAGGGCAGCGCCCGGCCGTAGGTGTTCGAGGTGATGTCCGGGACGTGGCCCCGGAGGTCGACGGTCTTCTTCGACACGTTCTTCACGACGAAGTACTCGCCGTTGAGGTTGGTCTGCTTGTTGTTCTTCACGTCAGCCCCGGCGGCGTTGGGCCGCACGTGGGTGATCATCAGGGCACCCGTGGTGGACGCGGCGTGCGCCGGTACGGGTACGAGGAACGCGGTGAGGAGTACGGCCGCGACGGCGGCACGGACGGAGCGCATGGGCTCCCCTTTCGGTTCACGCCGTCCTGCGATGCGGGCCTCCGGGGGGTGGCTCGCAAGCGGGGGTGCCGAGGACAGGGCAGAAGAGTAGCCCTTCCGTGCGGCGATCGGTGGCGAAATGGGCCGAGAAGCGAAAAGTGTCGTTCCTGGCGGTCAGCCGGTCCGTTCACCGTCGCGGGGGCAGCACAATGGAAGGGATGACGAATCTGGTCAACCTTCAGGACGTGTCCCTGGCCTACGGGCCGCTCGTACTCCTCGACAAGGTGTCCCTTGGCGTGGACGAGGGCGAACGCATCGGGGTGGTCGGCCGCAACGGCGGCGGCAAGTCCACGATGATCTCCGTGCTCGCCGGGCGGACCGAGCCCGACTCCGGTCGGGTCGTGCACAACCGGGGGCTGCGGGTCGGCTTCCTGCACCAGCGGGACGTCTTCCCCGACAGCACCGTCGGTGAGTTCGTGCTGGGCGGACGGGCCGAGCACGAGTGGGCGGGGGACGCGCGCATCCGCGACATCCTCCGGGGCCTGCTCGGCGGCTGGGACCTGGACGTGCCCATGTCCGGGCTGTCCGGCGGCGAGCGCCGCCGCTCCGGGCTGGCGCGGCTGCTGGTGGACGACCACGACCTCATCATCCTGGACGAGCCCACCAACCACCTCGACATCGAGGGCATCGCGTGGCTGGCCGAGCACCTGCGCGGCCGTCCGGAGTCCCTCGTGGTCGTGACCCACGACCGGTGGTTCCTGGACGCCGTCACCACCCGCACCTGGGAGGTCGGGCGCGGCACCGTCGAGAGGTACGAGGGCGGGTACGCCGCCTACGTGCTGGCCAAGGCCGAGCGGGACCGCCAGGCCGCCGCCGAGGAGGACCGCCGCCAGAACCTCATGCGCAAGGAACTGGCCTGGCTGCGCAGGGGAGCGCCCGCGCGCACCTCCAAGCCCAAGTTCCGCATCGAGGCCGCCAACCAGCTCATCGCGAACGAGCCGCCGGCGCGCGACTCCGTGGAGCTGGTCCGCTTCGCCAGTTCGCGGCTGGGCAAGACCGTCATCGACCTCAAGAAGGTCTCGGTCTCCATCCCCGACCGCACGCTCCTGGACGAGCTCACCTGGCAGCTGGGCCCCGGTGACCGGGTCGGTCTGGTCGGCGTGAACGGCGCGGGCAAGTCCACCCTCCTGAAGATCCTCGCCGAGGAGCGCGAGCCCGACTCCGGAACGGTGCGCACCGGCCGGACCGTGAAGCTGGCGCACCTGTCCCAGAACGTCGCGGAACTCGACCCCACCGCGCGCCCGCTCCAGGCCGTCATGGACGTGCGCGAGCACATCACCATCGGCAAGCGCGACTACACCGCCAGCCAGATGCTGGAGAAGTTCGGCTTCCGTGGCGAGCGCCAGTGGACGCCGATCGGTGACCTGTCCGGCGGTGAGAAGCGCCGCCTCCAGCTGCTGCGCCTGCTCATGGACGAGCCCAACGTGCTGCTGCTGGACGAGCCCACCAACGACCTCGACATCGAGACCCTGACCGAGCTGGAGGACCTCCTCGACGGCTGGCCGGGCTCCCTCGTCCTGGTCAGCCACGACCGGTACTTCCTGGAGCGGATCACCGACCGCGTGCTCGCCCTGATGGGCGACGGGAGCCTGGCGTTCCTGCCCGGAGGCGTGGACGAGTACCTGGAGCGCCGGGAGGCCAGCGCGGGCGAGGTCACCGTGCCGCTGGGCGCCTCCGAGACCGCCGTCCAGGCGCCCGCCGCCGCCCCCGCCGTGTCCCAGGCCGAGCGCCGCGCCGCCCAGAAGGAGATGCAGCGCGTCGAACGGCGGATGGACAAGATCGCCAAGCGCGAGGAACAGCTCCACGAGCAGATGGCGGCGGCCGCCGAGGACTACACCCGGCTCGCGGACCTCGACGCCGAGGCCCGCACCCTCGCCTCCGAGAAGGAGGAGCTGGAGATGGTCTGGCTGGAGCAGGCCGAGCTGATCGGGGACTGACCGCTCAGCGCGACAGGTGGGCCAGGGCCGCCGCCAGGGCGCCCTCGGCGCCCGACGGCAGGTCCGGCAGCACCCCGGTGCCCTCCCAGTTGGTGTCGGTGACCGGATGGACCGGACGGCCGGTCGGCACCGCCAGTTCCAGGTGGGGGTGGAGCCGGAAGCCCTCGCGCGGGTGGGCGCCGCCCCTGGTGCGCTCGCCCACGACCGTGGCCCGCCCGTGCTGTTGCAGGTCGTAGGCGAGCTCCTCGGCGCCGGAGAAGGTGTCGGAGGCGGTCAGCACCGCCAGCGGCTTCCGGCCGCCGAACACGGGCCCGGCCACCGCGTGCGTCCAGGACTGCCGGGGTGCCCCGCCGTCACCGAAGTACATCGTGTGCAGGTGGGTGGGCTCGTCGAACAGGTGGCTGCAGACGAACGCCACCGTCGCGGGGTCACCGCCCCGGTTGCGCCGCAGGTCGATGACGAGTGCGTCCGCCTCCGCGACCAGCCGCAGCGCCGCCGTCAGCTGGGCCGCCGCCATCGACATCGGATACAGCAGCGGCCGCAGCTCCAGGAGGGCCGTACCGCCGTCCAGCCGCTCGACCCGGGCGACCCCGCCGCACCGTTCCCGCGCCTCGCGGGCCATGACCTCGATCAGCCCCGAGTCGTCGGGCAGGTCGGGGATCTCGTCCTCGTGGTGCTGGAGACGCAGGTGCGGGTCCCCGTTCAGGGACTGGAGGTCGGCGGTGACCAGCTCCGCCAGTGAGGCGGGGCCGTCCGCCCGGCGGTAGTGGCCCGAGACGTGCCGCTCGGCGAGGAGCCGCCGCAGCCGCTCGGCGAGTTCGGGGAAGACGTAGTTCCGGGCCACGAGGCGGCCGGACTCGGTGACCAGCTCGTCGATCAGGTCGGGGTCCATGGTGCTCCTGGGATGGGGGGTGGGGGCGCTCAGTAGAGCACGCGGCTTGACAAAGCGTCAAGAGTTCTTGACCCTTGAGGTCATGAACGACGACCCCCAGCCGATCTCCTCCCCGGAGCAGTTCAAGGCGCTGGCGCACCCGCTCCGCCAGCGGATGCTGTTCGTCCTCGGGGAGCGGCCCGCGACCGTCAGCCAGCTCGCCCAGACCCTGGACACCCGCAAGGGCAATGTCTCCCACCACCTCAAGCCGCTCCTCGCGGCCGGGATGGTGGAAGCCTCCGAGAGCAGGCGGGTGCGGGGCGGCACCGAGCAGTACTACCGGCGCACGTCGGGCGGCGTCGAGATCGCGGACGCCCGACCCGGTCCGGCCGCCGCGATGCTCCGGGCGGTCTCCGAGGAGTTCGCCGCCGCACCGGACGACCCGCTGCTGGCCCTGCGCCACCTGCGGCTCACCCCGGAGCAGGCCGGGCGGCTCCAGGACACGCTCCTCGCCCTGGTCGCGGAGACGGAGGAGGCCGACGACGACCAACCGCGCCACGGCCTGCTGGTCGCCCTCTACCGGCAGTAGGCTGCCCGTACGGTTCCGAACTCAGGAGGAGACGCCATGGCTGGCCTGGACGAGATCCCGGTGACCATGATCGACGGCCGGGAGACCACCTTCGGTGAGTGGTCCGGGAAGGTGCGCCTGGTGGTGAACGTGGCGTCCCGCTGCGGGCTCACCCCGCAGTACGGCGCGCTGGAGGAGCTCCAGAAGCGCTACGAGGACCGGGGGTTCACCGTGATCGGCCTCCCCAGCAACCAGTTCCTCCAGGAGTTCGGCGGCGAGGAGAAGATCGCGGAGTACTGCTCCATGACGTGGGGGGTGACCTTCCCGATGACCGAGAAGGTGAAGGTCAACGGACGGGGCCAGCACCCCCTCTACGCCGAGCTCACCAACGCCCCCGACGCGGAGGGCAGTGCCGGGCGGGTGAAGTGGAACTTCGAGAAGTTCCTGGTGCTCCCCGACGGCCAGGTGCACCGGTTCCGCCCCGCCACCGTGCCGGACGCCCCCGAGATCGTGGAGCTCATCGAGCGGTCCCTGCCCGAGAGCGCCTGACCGCTCAACCCGTTCCGCAGTCGACGTAGTCCTCGATGCTCTCCAGGAACTCCTCCTCGACCAGTCGCAGGACGATCTTGTGCTCAAGGGTCGCGGAGACCCAGCTGTAGGGGACGAAGGACTCCTTCGCCTCTGGCGGCGGCTCCGCCTGGTCGTCCGTGAGCGCGCACGAGGAGAGAAGCAGGGCCAAGGACAGGGCCGGTCCCGTCCGGTGGAGGAGTTTCATCGAGTTCATGGGTGGTCGAAGCGGCTCCGTGTCCTAGCGGATCCGGGCCTGGAAGGCCTCGGCTATGGCTTGGGCGCCGGCGAGGTTGGTGTGGATGTCCGGGCCCCGGGCGGTGTCGCACATCCAGGTGAGGTCGCAGATCCGCTGGAGGTTGACCGGCATGCCCGTGGCGCTGTCGGCGGGGACCTCGGTGTCGGAGCCGTCGAAGGCGGTGTCCACGTCGGCCACGTCGATCCCGGCCGCCTCGTAGGAGGCGGTCAGCGACGCGTTCACCCGGTCGAGGATCTCCGCCGTCCGGGCGGACAGGCTCGCGTCGCCCGCCGTGTCGGGGTCCTCCAGGAGGGCGAGGGCCAGGAACGGGTTGTAGTAGGTCATCCCGACGATCCGCGTGCCCGGGTCGGCCGCCTCGACCAGGCGCTCCGCGATCACCGGCACCTCGGTCTCCAGGCGCTCCAGGCCGTCCGTCACGCAGGCCTCGTCGACGCTGATCCCGTCGATGCCGAGCGCCTCCTCGTGGACGCCCTCGACGCAGCCGGTGAAGTTGTTGCCGCCGATGGTGAGGGTGACCAGGCCGACCGCGTCGCCGTGCTCCCGAAGGAAGTCCTCGGCCTGGTCGAGCTGGGACCCCTCCTCGTAACGGTCGTCGCACCCGGGGATGCCGCCGCCGACGAAGGTCGTGGTGTCCTCCCCGCCGCAGCCCATGCGCTCGTGCCGGAGCGTGGAGTCGGTGTCCTTCAACGAGCGGTAGAGGACGTCGGTGTACCCCTCCGGGGTCTCCCGGGTCCGCCCCTGCTCGTCCGGCTGCACGCCCACGGTCAGCGAGTCGCCCAGGGACAGGTAGTGGTTCGGCGCCGGGGCGGGTTCCCCCGCGTCCTCACCCGAGCAGCCGACGACGACGAGGGTCGCGGCGACGGCGGCCATCCAACGGATTCTCAACGTGCTCTCCAACCAGGGCCCGTGACGGCGCGCCCCTGCCGCGTCCTCACCCCTGCGGGCCGGACGGGCTCCTGTCGAGGGGCGCGAGAAGGCTTCTCAGTAACGATGCCAGCTGTTCGCGCTCGGCGGCGGGCATCGGGGCCAGAAGGGTCTCCTCGTAGCTGAGGAGTGAGGCCAGGGCGGCGTCGATCCGCTCGGCGCCCCTCGCGGTGAGCCGGACCAGCACGCCGCGCTTGTCGGCGGGGTCGGGGCGGCGGCGCACGAGTTCGGCGGCGGCCAGCCGGTCCACGCGGTTGGTCATGGTTCCGGAGGTGACCAGGGTGGCCCGCAGCAGGCGCCCGGGGCTGAGCTCGTAGGGCGGGCCGGAGCGGCGGAGCTCGGCCAGGACGTCGAACTCCCAGGGCTCCAGGGCGTGCTCGGTGAAGACGGTGCGGCGGGCACGGTCGAGGTGGCGGGCGAGCCGGGAAACCCGGCTGAACACCTCCAGGGGTGTCACGTCCACGTCCGGCCGCTCGGAGCGCCACGCCTCGATCAGCCCATCCACCTCATCGCGCATGGCACCAGCATATCTCTTGACATCAAGATAGTGGGGCGGGTATACGAATACCCGCCCCACTGGTGACTCTCCCGCGGCCGGGGCCACGGTCAACGCTTGCGGCGTGTGTCCAGTCTCGGCTTGGACTCCAGCGCGGACAGCCCGTTCCAGGCCAGGTTGACCAGGTGCGCCGCCACCACCTCACGCTTGGGCTTGCGCACCTCCAGCCACCACTGGCCGGTCAGCGCCCACATACCAACCAGGGCCTGCGCGTACATCGGGGCGAGCGCCGGGTCGTAGCCGCGTTCGGAGAACTCGTCCGCCATGATGTGCTCGACCTGGCTGGCGATGTCGTTGATCAGGCTCGCGAAACTGCCGGTCCCGGAGGCCACGTGCGAGTCGCGGGTGAGCACCCGGAACCCCACGCTGTCCTCCTCGACGTAGCGCAGCAGGGCCAGGGCCGCCTTCTCGATCTTGCTTCGGGCGTGGTCGGCGGTGAGGGCCTCGCCCATCATCTCCAGGAGCGTGCGCATCTCCCGGTCGACGACGACGGCGTAGATGCCCTCCTTGCCACCGAAGTGCTCGTAGACCACGGGCTTGGACACCCCGGCCCGCGCGGCGATCTCCTCAACGGAGGTCGCGTCGAACCCGCGTTCGGCGAACAGCTCCCGGCCGATCTCCAACAGCTGTTGCCGACGCTCCTTGCCCGTCATGCGCTTGCGGCGCACTCGGGTCCTCTGCTCGCTGTCGGCTGCTCCCATGATGGTTACTGATCCTAGACCTTGACCCGCTTGGCAGCGAGTCGTTCGTTGTTGGGCCAGCGCACCTTGGTGGCCCAGCCGAACTTCTCGAACGCCCAGATGACCCGGGCGGAGATGTCGATCTGGCCCTTGAGCACACCGTGGCGGGCGCAGGTCGGGTCGGCGTGGTGCAGGTTGTGCCAGGACTCACCGAAGGACGGGATGGCCAGCCACCACACGTTGCGGGAGCGGTCGCGGACCTCGAAGTTCTCCTCGCCGATGGTGTGGCAGATGGAGTTGATCGACCAGGTCACGTGGTGCAGCAGCGCGACGCGGACCAGGCTCGCCCAGAAGAACGCGGTGACCGCGCCCCAGACGGACATGGTGACCAGGCCGCCGATGACGGCGGGGGCGAAGAGCGAGAAGAGCACGATCGGCAGGAACAGCTTGTCGACGAGGACGACGTCCTTGTCCTTGAGCAGGTCCGGGGTGAAGCGGCGCGGCGAGGTCTTCTTCTCGTCGAGGTACATCCACGCCATGTGGGCGTAGTACATGCCCTTGGCCACGGACTTCCAGTCGTCCCCGAAGCGCCACGGCGAGTGCGGGTCGCCCTCGGCGTCCGCGTACTTGTGGTGGCGGCGGTGGTCGGCCACCCACTTGATGACGCTGCCCTCGATGGCCATGGAGCCCGCGATCGCCAGCGCGATCCGCAGCGGGCGCTTGGCCTTGAAGGAGCCGTGGGTGAAGTGGCGGTGGAAGCCGACGGTGATGCCCAGGCCGCTGATCACGTAGAAGACCGCGGCGATGGCGATGTCGAGCAGCGACAGGCCCCAGCCCCAGAAGAAGGGCACCGCGGCGAGCAGCGCGATCAGGGGCACGAACACGAAGGCGAAGACGGTGTAGCGCTCGGCCTTGCCCCGCAGTTCGGGCTCGTACTCGGGGATCGCCTCGCGCTTGGGGGCGTCGGTGGCGGTCCCGGTGGGCTTCTCGGCGCCTTCGGTCGGCACCTCGGGAGCGGCGGTCATGGGTCTTGCACCTCGTCACGGAGAACGTCGTCGCCGGTCGGGACGGCGTCACGGGTGCGGTGCACCCGGCGGGACGGCCCAACCTATTCCTACGTAACCGTAACCTACGACCCCGTAGGTTTGGCAAGCCCCCGGGTGGAGGCGCTATGTTGGTGTCGAGCGTCCGGACGAGCGTCCGGAGCGTTCCCGGATGATGTAATCGGCAGCATCTGGGGTTTTGGTCCCCATCGTCCAGGTTCGAGCCCTGGTCCGGGAGCAACTCCCGCCGTCGCGCGACCGCCCCTCCGAGGGGACGGGACGCACCCCGTGCCGGGCACGGGAGAGGGACGGCGGCACAACTCACACCGGCGTCCGGCTGGCCCGCTCCTGCGGGCGTCCGCCGGGCGCCGCGCGCGCTGCGCCCTCACGTGCCTGATGTGTGCCGGTGACACACATGTATCCTTCCCATGTCGGCCGCTGGTCATCCGACGGCCGCCCGCGCGGCATGCGGGTCGCGCCGCCGAAGGGTGAGCCGACGTTCATATGCCAGCTATCACGAGGGGTCTCCTCCAGTGAGCGTGAACCGTCCGGCTGCCGTGATCATCCTCGCGGCGGGTGAGGGCACCCGAATGAAGTCGAAGCTTCCCAAGGTCCTTCACGAACTCAACGGCCGCAGCATGCTCGGCCACGTGCTCCACGCGTCCAGAGAACTCGATCCCGGCAACACGGTGGTGGTCGTGGGCCACGCCCGGGACCAGGTGCGAGCCCACCTGGCCGAGGTCGCCCCCGAAGCCGTCACGGCGGTGCAGGAGGAACAGAACGGCACCGGCCACGCCGTGCGCATGGCGGTCGAGGACCTGGCCGCCCAGGGCGTCGAACTCTCCGGGACCGTCGTCCTGACCTGCGGGGACACGCCCCTGCTGCGCGGCGAGACGCTCGCGTCGCTGGTCGCGGCGCACGAGAAGGAGGGCAACGCGGTCACCGTGCTGTCCGCCCGCGTCCCCGACCCCCACGGCTACGGGCGCATCGTGCGCGACGCCGACGGCTCCTTCACGGAGATCGTCGAGCACGCCGACGCCACGCCCGAACAGCACCTCGTCGACGAGATCAACTCCGGGATGTACGCCTTCGACGGCGCCCTCCTGAACAAGGTCGTCCAGCGCCTGTCCACGGACAACGCCAAGGGCGAGGAGTACATCACCGACGCGGTCGGCCTGCTCCGCGGCGACGGGCACCGGGTGGACGCCTGGAGCGCCGAGGACTGGAACGAGGTCCAGGGCGTCAACAACCGGGTGCAGCTCTCCGAGGCGCGCCGCGTCCTGAACGACCGTCTCCTGACCGGGCACATGCTGTCCGGCGTGACCATCGTCGACCCCGCGACGACCTGGGTGGACGCCCAGGTCAGCATTGGTGCGGACACCGTGGTCCACCCGAACAGCCGCCTCTACGGCACCACGCGGATCGGTGAGGACGCCGAGGTGGGCCCCGGCGCCGACCTGCGCGACACCCTCGTCGGTGACGGCGCGAAGGTCCGCGAGACCACCGCGGACGGGGCGGAGATCGGCCCCTGGGCCACCGTCGGCCCCTACACCTACCTGCGGCCGGGCACCCGCCTGGCCGAGCGGACCAAGGCCGGAGCCTTCGTCGAGGTCAAGAACTCGAACGTCGGCACCGGCTCGAAGATCCCGCACCTGACCTACGTCGGGGACGCGGACATCGGCGTGGGCAGCAACATCGGCTGCTCCTCGGTGTTCGTCAACTACGACGGGGTCAACAAGTCCCGGAGCACCATCGGTGACCACGTCCGCATCGGCAGCGACAACACCATCGTCGCTCCCGTGACCGTGGGCGACGGAGCCTACTCCGGGGCCGGGACCGTGGTCCGCGACGATGTCCCGCCCGGTGCCCTGGCGATCTCCGAAGGACACCGGCAGCGTAACGTCGAGGGCTGGACGCGGCGCAAGCGTCCGGGAACTCCGCCCGCCGAGGCGGCGGAGCAGGCGGAACGGCACAGAGCCGACGCCGCGAACAAGCAGTGACTGTGGGGGAGAAACACGTGACCGGCATGAAGGCCACCGGCCAGAAACAACTGATGCTGTTCTCGGGGCGTACGCACCCGGCCCTGGCCGAGGAGGTGGCGAAGGAGCTGGGGATAGAGGTGGTCCCCACCCGGTTCGACACCTTCGCCAACGGCGAGATCTTCATGCGGTACCTGGAGTCGGTGCGCGGCAGTGACGCGTTCGTCATCCAGAGCCACGCCGACCCGGTCAACGAGTCGATCATGGAGCAGCTGATCATGGTGGACGCGCTCAAGCGCGCCTCCGCCAAGCGGATCACCGTGGTCACCCCGATCCTGGGCTACGCCCGCCAGGACAAGAAGCACCGGGGCCGCGAGCCCATCTCCTCGCGCCTGGTCACCGACCTGTTCCGGACCGCGGGGGCGGACCGGATGATGGCGGTGGACCTGCACACCGACCAGATCCAGGGCTTCTTCGACGGCCCGGTGGACCACCTCTTCGCGCTGCCGATCCTGGCCGACCACATCGCCAGCCAGGTCGACCACGCGGAGATCACCGTGGTCTCCCCGGACGCCGGCCGCGTGCGCACCGCCGACCGCTGGGCGGACCGCCTGGGCGCTCCCCTGGCCATCATCCACAAGCGCCGTGACCCGGACGTCGCCAACCAGGTGAAGGTCCACGAGGTCGTCGGTGAGGTCAAGGACCGCGTGTGCGTCCTGGTCGACGACATGATCGACACCGGCGGCACCATCGTGAAGGCCTCCGAGGCCCTCTTCGAGCAGGGCGCCAAGAAGGTCCTGGTCGCGGCCACGCACGGTGTGCTGTCCGGCCCGGCCGCCGAGCGGCTCCAGAACTCGCGCATCTCCGAGGTGGTCATCACCAACACGCTCCCCGTCCCCGAGGAGCGCGCCTTCGAGAAGCTCACGCAGCTCTCGATCGCGCCGCTGGTCGCCCGCGCGATCAACGAGGTCTTCACCGACGGTTCGGTCACGAGCCTGTTCGACTAGGTTCGGTCACGAGCCTGTTCGACCAGCGTCGTCGTCGGCACCCGCGCCGGGCGCGGGTGCCCTCCGGCCGGACCTGGACGGGCCATGTACGGAGTCGTCACCAGAGACAGTAGACTTGGCCGAGTGTCCCCGTGTCCGGGTGGATTCCTTTTGTGTCTCCGCCCGGGATCAACGCGGGCAGGGGTGCGCGACGAGCGTTCCCGGGCCGGACGGGTCCGGTGACGGCTCGCCGGGCACGCCTGGAACCAGGGCGGTCGAGTCCTCAGCGAGCTGGGTGACCCCGTCGCAATTCTTCGCCGAGGGCGAGAATCGTTCGTACTACTGGAGTCGTGTTCCCCGTGCTGCGGGGTTGAACCCGAGGAGTTTTGTCGTGTCCGAGGTACGTATCGCTGCCGAGCCCCGCACGGAATTCGGCAAGGGCGCCTCCCGTCGCGCCCGCCGCGCGGGTAAGGTGCCGGCCGTCCTCTACGGCCACGGCACCGAGCCCCGCCACCTGAACCTGCCGGGCCACGAGCTCATGCTCGCCCTGAAGACCCCGAACGTCCTGATTCGCCTCGACGGCCTGGACAAGGACAACCTTGCCCTCCCCAAGAGCGTGCAGCGCGACGCCATCAAGGGCTTCCTGGAGCACGTCGACCTGCTCGTCGTCTCCAAGGGCGAGAAGGTCGAGGTCGAGATCAGCGTCTCCCTCACCGGTGAGGTCAAGGCTCCCGGCGTGCTCAACCAGGAGCTCGTCACCGTGACCGTGGAGGCCGAGGCCACCCACATCCCCGATGGTGTCGAGTTCGACATCAACGGCCTGGAGGTCGGCACCACCCCGACCGCCGCCGACCTGAAGCTGCCCTCGGGCGTTTCCCTGGTCACCGACCCCGAGTCGATCCTGCTCACCGTCTCCGCGCCGCGCGTGGAGGAGGAGCCGGAGACCAGCACCGAGGCCGCCGGTGAGGAGGCCGTCGCCGAGTAGGCGCGGTCCCGCACCACACAGCCCAGAACGCGCGGTCCCCGATCCGGGGGCCGCGCGTTCGGCGTGTGGGGGTGCGGTTCGGGTGCCGATAGTGTCGGTCGGCATGTGGAGAGTGTTGAGCATGTTGGGTATCCGGAAGAGCGGGGACGGCGAGGACATGGCCGAGGCGGAGCGCTGGTTGGTGGTCGGGTTGGGCAACCCGGGCCCCAAGTACGCGGGCAACCGGCACAACGCCGGGTTCATGGTGGTGGACGCCCTGGCCGCCGAGAAGGGTGAGCGCTGGAAGGTCCACAAGGCGCACGCCGAGGTCGTGGAGACCCGGATCGAGGGCGCCCCCGTGGTCCTGGCGAAGCCGCGCACCTTCATGAACGTGTCCGGCGGGCCGATCTCCGGGTTGGCGAAGTTCTACAAGGTCCCCATGGAGCGGATCATCGTCGTGCACGACGAGATGGACATCGACTTCGGGGCCCTCAAGCTCAAGAAGGGCGGCGGGTCCGGCGGCCACAACGGGCTGAAGTCCGCCACCGCCTCCCTGTCCGGCCCGGACTACCTGCGGGTCCGGTTCGGCGTGGGCCGTCCACCCGGGCGGATGGACCCGGCCGCCTACGTGCTGCGCGACTTCTCCTCGACCGAGGCTCCCGAGCTGGATCTGAACGTGGAGCGGGCCGCCGACGCGGTGCGGACCATCCTCAGGGACGGTCTGGGCCGGGCGCAGAACATCTTCCACACCGCGGCCTGATCCGCGTGCCCGGTCATCCGCGCAGCAGGCGCCAGGTGGCCAGGGCGTCGTCACCGGGGGACCCCGTGCCCGCGGCCGCGTGGGCGATCGCCCCGACCAGGGCCCCCGCCAGGTAGGCGGCGTGGAACGCCGCGGGGACGTCGTCGTACCCGGGCGGTCGGGCCCCCTCGGCGAAGCGCGCCGTCAGCACCTCGGTGATCCGGTCGCGGAGGCGGTTGCTGAGGCGGGCCCCGCCCCGTTCGGAGAACATCCTGCGGTAGAGCACGGCGTGGTCGGCCACGTGCGCGAACAACTCCTCCAGCGGTTCCGGCGCGCGTTCGCGCGGCGCGTCCAGGGGACACAGTTCGGCGCAGCGGGAGACGTGGGAGACCGCGTCCTCCATGGCGTCCGCGACCAGGGAGTCGAGGTCCGCGTAGTGCTGGTAGACCGTGGCGCGGTTGACCTCCGCGCGGCGCGCGACGGCGGCCATCGTGAGGGAGTCGAGCTCCTGCTCGGAGGCCAGGGACAGCAGTGTGGCGCGCAGCCGGTCGCGGGTGCGCCGCACGCGGGGGTCGTCCGGGTTCATCCTCCGAGTCTACGGGATAAAACAACAGCTGTTGCTTAATCGACAGGTGTCGTTTATGTTGACGGCATGAGAGTGGAGATCTGGGCGGACGTGGTCTGCCCCTGGGCCTACATCGGCCGACGGCGCCTCGAACTCGCGGACGCCGGGACCGAGGTCGTGTGGCGCCCCTACCGCATCGACCCGTCGGCGCCCGCCGATGCCGAACCCCTGGCCGAGGTGGTGCGCGACCCCCGACTGGACGAGTCCCTGCGGGCCTGCGCCCCGTACCTGACCCCGGCCCAGAACCGGGACCGGGTCGCCGGGATCGCCCGCGCCGAGGGGTCGGCCGACCGCTGGGGCGCCGCCTGGCGTGCGAGCAGCCACGACGCCCAGCGGCTCATCGCACTGGCGGAGGAGGAGGGCGGCCCCGCGCTCCAGGACGCCGTGGCGGAGGGGGTCGTGCGCGCCCACTTCGTGGCGGCCCGGGACATCTCCGACGCCCGGGTGCTGGAGGAGGTGGCCGTCGCCGCCGGTTTCCCCCGGGGCCCCGCGCTGCTGGCGGCGGGCGGCGGCGAGGAGACGGTCCGGGAACTGCTGCTCACGGGGCGCGCCGACGGGGTGCGCACCTCGCCCACCTTCGTCGCGAACGGCACCTCCCTGGCCGGGGCGCACGAGGCCGGGGTGATCCGCGACTTCCTGGCCGAGGCCTCCCGGCGGACGCCGAGGGAACTGCCGGAGGAGGTCCTTCGTCTGCGCCGCGCGGAGTCCCTGCTGGAGCGGAGCGACCCGCTGGGGTCGCTCGAACTGCTCCGGCCGCTGATGGAGGGCCACGCGGGGGACCGCGGCGTCCGGTTCCTGGCCGCCCGCGCCTACTACCGGTCCGCGCAGCTCAACCGGGCGCGGGGCGTCCTGGAGGCGCTGTTGGGGGAGACGGCCGACGACGCCTACGCGCACCTGCTGCTGGGTCGCACCCTCCAGCGGATGGGGCGGCACGGGGAGGCGGAGCCCCACCTCAGGCTGGCCGCCGTGATGGATCCCGCGCTCGCCTGAGTCGGTCACGTTCAGCTCAGGGTTTCGGTCATGACAGATTCCGGACCCGCCGTGTCCCCTTAAATCGACCCCGGACGGTCTCGGGGGAGACACATTCTTGGTGGGAACGGGACTTCTTCCCCAACAGGCCGACACCCAGAGCGACTTTTCGACTACTTTTGGTTACTGTTCGGGTTGACGGCAGCCGTTCTGTGCCCGGAGAGACATTCATCCCTGACCTTCGCGCCGTCGGCGCGCGCCCAGGGGTGGTCACCCATGGTGAGCATTCGCAGCCTTAAGTGGTCTTGGGGGAAACGTGGTCACAACCAGTGGGACCGTCCAGGGACAGTCCTCCGCGCCGCGACGGGAGCACCGGCCGCGGCCGGGCACGCCGGTCCGGGGGATCCGGCGGATCCCGGTCAACACCGGGCCCCGGGCCGAGACCTGGCTCCGTCCCTACGTCCTCGGCCTGGTCGCGCTGGACCTGACCGCCGCCCTCGTGGCGACCCTGGCCGGGAGCGCGGTCCGCTTCCACGACGCCCTCCTGGCCGGAACCACCACGCCCTACCTGCTGCTCTCCCTGGTCCTGCCACCGGTCTGGGTCGTCTTCGTCCGGCTCGGCGGCGGATACGAACGGCGGTTCCTGGGGGTCGGCACCGAGGAGTACCGCAGGGTCGCGGTCGCCGGTGCGATCCTGGCCGCGACCGTGGCGGTCGGCGCCTACGCCGTCAAGTTCGACCTCGCGCGCGGCTACGTGCTGATCGCACTCCCGCTGATCGTCCTGCTCTCCCTGGGCCTGCGCTACGCGCGCCGCAAGGCGCTGCACCGGCGGCGCCGCTCCGGAGCCTGTATGAGCGGGGTCGTGGTCGTCGGCTACAGCGTCTCGGCGAGCGACCTCATCCGGCGGTTCCGCGACGAGATCTACCACGGCATGCGCGTGGTGGGCGTGTGCCTGCCCTCGCACGAGTCCGACGTCACCGAGGTGGAGGGCTGCCCGGTCCTGGGCTCCTTCACCGACGCCGCCGACGCCGCCGCGCTGGTCGGCGCCGACACGGTCGCGGTCCTGGCCTGCCCGGAGATGGACGGGGTGGAACTGCGCCGCCTCGCCTGGGAGCTGGAGAAGACCGGTACCGACCTCACCGTGGCCTCCGCCCTCATGGAGGTGGCCGGGCCCCGCACCACCATCCGTCCCGTGGCGGGCCTGCCCCTGCTGCACGTGGAACACCCCGAGCTGGAGGGCACCCGCCGCGTGGTCAAGGGCGCCTTCGACCGCTGCGCCGCCGCACTGGCGCTGGCGCTGCTCTCGCCCCTCTTCCTCGTCCTGAGCGTCCTGATCCGCTCGGAGGGCGGCGGACCCGTCTTCTTCCGGCAGACGCGCGTGGGCCGGGGTGGCACCGAGTTCACCGTGTACAAGTTCCGTACGATGGTGGTCGGAGCGGACGCCCTCAAGGCGATCCTCCGAGCCCGGAACGAGCACGACGGAGTGCTCTTCAAGATGCGTAGGGACCCCAGGGTCACGTCCGTGGGGGCGTGGCTGCGCCGCTACTCGCTCGACGAGCTTCCCCAGCTCGTCAACGTGGTGCGCGGTGAGATGTCGCTCGTCGGCCCGAGGCCCCCGCTGCCGGAGGAGGTCGCCCAGTACGGGCACGACGTCCGCCGTCGGCTGGTGGTCAAACCGGGGATGACGGGCCTGTGGCAGGTCAGCGGCCGTTCCGACCTCTCCTGGGAGGAATCGGTCCGTCTGGATCTGCGGTACGTGGAAAACTGGTCGCTGACATTGGACATCCAGATCCTGTGGAAGACGTGGTCAGCGGTGATCCGTGGGGCGGGAGCATACTAGCCGGTGAACAACATCCGAAACGATCATGAGGTGGCTCGGGACCTGGCGAGCGAGGCCGGGCAGCTGTTGCTGCGCCTGCGCGCCCGCCACGGATTCGACGAGCCCGAGGTCCTGCGCACCCTGGGTGACCGCACCTCGCACGAGTTCCTCTTCTCCGCGCTCGGGCGGCTGCGGCCGAGCGACGCGGTGCTGTCCGAGGAGGGCGCGGACGACCAGTCGCGGCTGCGGGCCAGGCGGGTCTGGATCATCGACCCGCTGGACGGGACCCGCGAGTTCTCCGAGCCCGGCCGCACCGACTGGGCGGTGCACGTGGCGCTGTGGGAGAACGGCGACCTGGTCGCCGGGGCGGTCGCGCTGCCCGCCCAGGGCAGCTGCCTGTCCACGGTCGATCCGCCGTGGCTGCCGGAGGAGCGCCCCGAGGGGCAGCGGCTGCGCATCACCGCCAGCCGGACCCGGCCGCCGGCGTTCGTCCAGCGCATGGCCACGCAGATGGGCGCCGAGGTGATCCCCATGGGGTCGGCGGGCGCCAAGATCTGCGCCGTGCTGCTGGGGATCGCCGACATCTACGTGCACGCGGGCGGCCAGTACGAGTGGGACAGCGCCGCGCCGGTCGCCGTCGCGCGCGCGGCGGGTCTGCACACCTCCAGGATCGACGGCTCGGAGCTGCGCTACAACGTAGCCGACCCGCTACTCCCCGATGTCCTTGTATGCCGATCGGAATTGTCGGGTATGTTGTTGGCAAGCATCCGCGACGGCGCGGACCTTGACAGCGCCGGTCCGCACGCGGGGGGCTGAACCGCAGCACCCACCGCCGCGGAACTGGACGTGAGTGTCGGTATTTCTAAGGCGGATTCCATGGGTCAGGCGAGTCAGCAGGCGCTCGGGCGCTACCAGCTCTCCCAGCTGGACGTCCTCGAAGCCGAGGCGATCTTCATCATGCGTGAGGTGGCGGCGGAGTTCGAGCGGCCGGTGCTGCTCTTCTCCGGCGGCAAGGACTCCATCGTGATGCTGCGCCTGGCGGAGAAGGCCTTCTGGCCCGCCCCGGTCCCGTTCCCCGTCATGCACGTGGACACCGGGCACAACTTCGACGAGGTCATCGAGTTCCGGGACCGCAGGGTCGCCCAGGCCGGGGTCCGGCTGGTGGTGGCCTCGGTCCAGGAGCAGATCGACGCGGGCAAGGTCACCGAGCCCACCGGCCGCTGGGCCAGCCGCAACCGCCTCCAGACCTCGGCTCTGCTGGAGGCCATCGAGGAGAACGGCTTCACGGCCGCCTTCGGGGGCGCCCGCCGTGACGAGGAGAAGGCCCGGGCCAAGGAACGGGTCTTCTCCTTCCGTGACGAGTTCGGCCAGTGGGACCCCAAGAACCAGCGCCCCGAGCTGTGGAACGTGTTCAACACCCGGATCAACCGCGACGAGCACATCAGGGTCTTCCCCATCTCCAACTGGACCGAGCTCGACGTGTGGGGCTACATCCAGCGTGAGGAGCTGGAGCTGCCCTCGATCTACTTCGCCCACGAGCGGAGCGTGTTCGAGCGCGACGGCATCCTTCTCGCGGACTCTCCGCTCATCCAGCGCGACGAGACCGAGGTCCCCTTCACCGAGACCGTGCGCTACCGCACCGTCGGTGACCTCACGTGCACCGGGGCGGTCAAGTCCTCGGCCGTGGAGCTGGACGACATCATCGCGGAGATCGCCGCGACCCGGATCACCGAGCGCGGCCAGACCCGCGCCGACGACCGGGCCAGCGAGGCAGCCATGGAGGACCGCAAGCGCGAGGGCTACTTCTAGCCGTGTCTCTTTGGGCCTCCGCTCCGCTTCGGCCCGGTCTCCAGGCGTCCGGAGTCTTCCTGGGCCTCCGGTCCGCTTCGGCCGGGTCTCCATGCGCCTGGAAGGGAGTGTTCTTCGTCCTCGTCCGCGCCTGGCTCGTTCCTCGCTGGCGGCTCGACTCGTCTTGCAGAACGCTCCCGGCGCCTGGAGCTCCCACCGCTTCCCGTCCCCACGGTTGTTGAACCGCCCCACACTTCGCGCATAGGACAGGCACCATGAGCAACGACATCCTGCGGTTCGCCACGGCGGGCTCCGTCGACGACGGCAAGAGCACGCTGATCGGCCGTCTGCTGTACGACTCCAAGTCCATCTTCGAGGACCAG
Organism: Nocardiopsis sp. iso_237; assembly: GCF_056173345.1. Classification (NCBI taxonomy): domain Bacteria; kingdom Bacillati; phylum Actinomycetota; class Actinomycetes; order Streptosporangiales; family Nocardiopsidaceae; genus Nocardiopsis; species Nocardiopsis sp. iso_237. Next base: position 963,689 of record NZ_CM149669.1, read on the forward strand.
CTCGACGCCGTGGAGCGCACCAGCGCCGCACGGGGCGAGGAGCAGACCAACCTGGCGCTGCTCACCGACGGACTGCGCGCCGAGCGCGAGCAGGGCATCACCATCGACGTGGCGTACCGCTACTTCGCCACGCCCCGGCGCACCTTCATCATCGCGGACACCCCCGGGCACATCCAGTACACCCGGAACATGGTCACCGGCGCCTCCACCGCCGACCTCGCGATCATCCTGGTGGACGCCCGCAAGGGCCTCCAGGAGCAGAGCCGCCGCCACGCCTTCCTCACCACCCTGCTCCAGGTGCCGCACCTGGTGCTCGCGGTGAACAAGATGGACCTGGTCGACTACTCCCAGGACCGCTTCGAGGAGATCAAGGCCGAGTTCGCGGAGTTCGCCGCCAAACTGGACGCGCGCGATCTCACGTTCGTGCCCATCTCAGCCCTGCACGGCGACAACGTGGTCAGTCAGTCCGAGAACATGCCCTGGTACACGGGCGGCTCCCTGCTGCACCACCTGGAGAACGTGCACATCGCCTCCGACCGCAACCTGATCGACGCGCGCTTCCCGGTGCAGTACGTGATCCGGCCGCACCGCTCGGACGACCCCGAGCTGCACGACTACCGGGGCTACGCGGGCCAGCTCGCGGGCGGGGTCCTCAAGCCCGGGGACGAGGTCACCCACCTGCCCTCGGGGCTCTCCACGCGCATCGCGAAGATCCGCACGGCGGACGGCGAGGTCGCGGAGGCGTTCTCGCCCATGTCGGTCACCCTCCTGCTGGAGGACGAGATCGACATCTCCCGGGGCGACATGATCTGCCGCCCCAACAACACCCCCACGGTGTCCCAGGACATCGAGGCGATGGTGTGCTGGATGACGGACGCGCGCAAGCTCACGCCGCGTTCCAGGCTCCTCGTCAAGCACACGACCAGGACCGCGAAGGTGGTGGTCAAGGACCTGCGCTACCGGCTGGACGTGAACTCGCTGCACCGGGACGAGGGCGCCGACCACCTGGCGCTCAACGAGATCGGCCGGGTGCGGCTGCGCTCCACCCAGCCCCTGTTCGTGGACGAGTACACCAAGAACCGGCAGACGGGCGGGTTCATCCTGATCGACGAGGCCACCAACACCACGGTGGGCGCCGGAATGGTCGTCAAAGCTGACTAGACGTACCCGCTGAATAGCCAAACATTCCTCACGGGGTCGCCTTTCGGCGGCCCCGTTTCGTGTGTTCCGAGTGGTGTTCGCGGGCTGTCCGGACCGGACCACTCGGGCCCCGGTTTCTTACGCGGACATTTCAGGGTGTGAATCCTCGGAGCACTTTTTCTGGTCCTCGGTGCCGATCGGTTCCGGGTCATTGGTGTGCCTGGAGGAGCTCAAGTTACCCGGCGTTAGGGCCGTGTGCAGGGGCGAGGACCAACCAGAGTGTCACCTCGAACGGAGCGATTCTGGCCTATCGGATAGGAGCGCGGAGAGTGATCGTTGAGAAAAATTCTCTCAGCCTCTGGCAATCCGGGGTCAAGTCTGCCTAAAGTGTGCGAATCGCGTACAGGGTCGCAATCGAGCCAATACGCACGGTTATGACCTGTCGCGTACTCCCACTATGGAAACCCCCACAAGGAGGAACCGCGTGAAGAAGCACCCCACTCGCAGGGTCGCGTTCAGCGCTGTCGCGGTCAGCGCCCTCACCATTCCCCTGGCGCTGAGCGGCGCCACCGCCGGCGCCTCCGAGCTCGCGCCGGTGTACACGAGCTCCTCCGCCTCCGGCGGTGACTGGTTCGTGGTCCTTGAGGACACCATGAACGCCAGCTCGGTCTCCCCGTCGGCCTTCGGCATCTCCGCCGACCAGGTCAACCACACCTACGAGGAGACCATCAACGGTTACTCGGCGGCCCTGAGCGACGCCGAGGTCCAGGAGCTGCGCGCCCAGGACGGCGTCGCCTACATCGAGCAGGTCGGCGAGGCCACCACCATGGTCCCGTGGGGCCTGGACCGCATCGACCAGGAGGACCTGCCGCTGGACGGCTCCTACACCACGGAGTCCGACGGCAGCGGCACCTCCGTCTACATCATCGACACCGGCATCGACGACTCCCACCCGGACTTCGGCGGTCGGGCCGAGGTCGGCTTCGACGCCACCGGCGGTGACGGTGGTGACCGTCAGGGCCACGGCACGCACGTCGCGGGCACCGTGGGCTCCGACAGCTACGGTGTGGCGCCGGGCGCCTCGCTCTACGGCGTCAAGGTCCTCGGGGACGACGGCTCCGGCACCTACGACGACGTCATCGCGGGCATCGACTGGGTCGCCGCGAACGCCGACGCCAACGCGGTCGCCAACCTGTCCCTGGGCGGCCCGGCCTCGCAGGCCGTGGACGACGCCGTCAACGCCCTGGCCGACTCGGGCGTGTTCGTGGCCGTGGCCGCGGGCAACGAGGGCCAGGACGCGGACAACGTCTCCCCGGGCGGCGCCGAGGGCGTGGTCACCGTCGGTGCCTCCGACGACTCCGACGCCACCGCGTCCTTCTCCAACTACGGCCCGGCCGTCGACATCTACGCCCCCGGCGTCGACGTCGAGTCCACCATCCCCGGTGGCGGCACGGACAGCTACTCCGGCACCTCGATGGCCAGCCCGCACGTGGCCGGCGCCGCCGCTCTGTACAAGAGCTCCCTCGGTGACGACGAGCAGGGCGTCATCCTGGACTGGCTCACCGAGAACGGTGGTTCGGACAAGCTCAGCGGCGTTCCCAGCGGCACCGTGAACCTGCTGCTGAACGTCCAGGGCCTGTAACCCGCGGGGTTGTGGAGACCCCGCGCGTCCACACCCGGCGGAACTGACGAGTGACGGACGGCCCCGGGCCGGGAGTACCCCTCCCGCCCGGGGCCGTTCCCGTGCGCCCCGACAGTCGCGTCACTTTGTGTTCATGCTTCATGACCAAAGGTAATAGCCTGGGGTCGTGGATGGATATCGTCTGGTGTTCGTCGGCGGGATGGGCCGTTCCGGGTCCACGCTGATCGAACGCCTCCTTGGTGAGCTGCCCGGGTTCTGCTCCGTCGGTGAGGTCGTGCACCTGTGGCGCCGGGGGCTGGTGGAGAACGAGCGCTGCGGGTGCGGCCTGGCGTTCGCCGACTGCGGCTTCTGGGGTGACGTCGGCAAGCGGGCGTTCGGCGGTTGGGAGCGCCTGGACGTGGAGTCGGTGCTGCGCCTCAAGGACGGTGTCGACCGCACCCGTTTCCTCCCGGGGCTGCTCCAGGGGTCGGCGGGGGAGGGCGCCCTCGCGGCCCGGTGCGCGCGCTACACGGATTTCTACCACCGGCTCTACGCGGCCGTCGCCGAGGTCAGCGGGGCGCGGGTGATCGTGGACGCCAGCAAGCACGCCTCCCTGGCCGCCTGTCTGCGCTGGCGGTACGGCTCCGGGATGCGCCTCCTGCACGTCGTCCGCGACCCCCGGGCGGTGGCGCACTCCTGGAGCAAGCGGGTGGCCCGCCCGGACGCCGCTCCGGGCAGCTCCGAGCCGGAGATGGCGCGCTACTCCGCGGGGCGCTCGGCGGTGCAGTGGATGACCCAGAACTCCACGCTGGACGAGCTGGCCCGCCAGGGCCTCCCGACCCTGAGGGTGCGGTACGAGGACTTCGTGGCGGACCCGGAGGGCGAGTTCGGGCGCGTCGCCGCCTTCGCCGGACACGCGGGCGACCCGCTCCGCCTGGGTGGGGACGGGGTGGAACTCGCGGCGGGGCACGCCGTCTCCGGCAACCCGATGCGCTTCCAGGCGGGCCCTGTCGGCGTCCGGGCCGACCACGGCTGGCGGCGCGGACTGGCCCCCTGGCGCCGGTGTCTGGTCGAGGCGGTCACCGCTCCCACGCGCGGTCGCTATGGGTACTGATGTCCGCTACCTGGTTCCCAGGGTGTTGCACGGGGGATACATAACGTATTGTCATTACGTGAACACTCTGTGTTGTCATCGGGGGAACTAGGGGGCGGTTGACCATGGTGGGCGGACCGGTACGAGGCATGGCTGCGACGGGGGCGGTACTCCTCGCCCTGGGGCTGACGAGTGTGGGCGAGGGCCCGACGGAGGCCGCGGCACCGACGGAGGACCGGCCACGGCAGAGCCCCTCCGTCCCGAACTCGGCGTCGTTCCTCGGACTGCCCTCCACCGTCGAGACCCAGTGCACGGTCTCGGACATCCTCGAACCCTCCTGCGGCGTCTGGTGGGGCGCCAGCCCCGACGGAGACGACGTGGCGGCGCTGGAGGCGGCGGTCGACCGCGACATGGACATCGTCTACACCTGGCGCGGCATCGACCAGCCCGACGTCCCCGGCGACCGCGAGCGGCGCATGATCGCCGAGGGCCGCTTCGTGCACACCAACATCGAGGCCCGCCGCTTCACCCAGGGGCGCTCCGACATCGCCTACCGCGACATCATCGCGGGCGAGTTCGACTCCTCACTGCGCTCCCAGGCGCGGGCCATCGCGGAACTCGACGTGCCGTACTTCGTCACCTTCGACCACGAGGCCGACGGCAAGGCCCGCTACAACAACCGGGGCACCCCGGAGGAGTTCGTGAGCTCCTGGCGGCACATCGTCGACCTCTACCGCTCCGAGGGCGCGGACAACGCCATCTGGGTCTGGAACGTGACCGGGTGGCCCGGCAACCTGGACCGGCTCCCCGGACTGTGGCCCGGCAACGACTACGTCGACTGGATCAGCTGGGAGGCGTACAACATGACCGGCTGCGACAAGATGAACGACTGGAACCACGTCGACTCCTTCGAGGACGCCCTCGCCCCCACCTACGAGTGGATCCAGCAGGAGGGCCCCAAGCACGGCATCGACCCCCAGAAGCCCGTCATGATCGGTGAGATGGGCACCACCGACATCGGCGCCAGCGAGACCACGAAGTGGTACACGGACGTCCCGGACGTCCTCAGACGCTACGAGCGGGTGCGTGCCGTCAAACTCTGGGACAGCGAGGTCGGTGCCGACTGCGACTTCCGGATCCTGGCCAACGAGCACGCCCGGCGCGGGTTCGAGCAGGCGGGCAAGGACCCCTACGTGAACCTGCCCGAGCGCGTCCGGCGCCTCGCGGAGTACGCGGTGACCCGCGACTGAGCACGGACGGGGCCGCCCCGGTGCCACCGGGGCGGCCCCGGTGTGTCTCAGCCGCCCACCGGCCGGAACATCGACCAGGTGCGCGGGCCTCCGTCGGGCAGTTCGTACTCGGCGGTGACCGCGAACCCCAGCGATTCGTAGAGCCGGACGTTCTCCGGCGTCGAGGTCTCCAGGAAGGCGGGCACGCCCTCCGCGTCCGCCTCCCGCAGACCGGCGCGGACCACGGCCCGGCCCAGCCCCCGGCCCCGCGCCCCGGGCCGCACCCCCACGGTGCCCAGGAACCAGACCGGCTCCTTCGGCCGGTGCGCCTCCATGACCTCCTCCGCCGAGGCGAAGGCGTCGGCGCGGTCACCCGCGAGGTTGACCAGCGTGGGCAGCATCCCGGCCATCACCTCGTCGGCCCCGCCCGAGTCGGGAGTGGACCAGACGGCGACGGCGGACAGGTCCTCGCTCACCCACACCCGGCCGTGCGGCAGGCCGACCTCGGCCAGGAAGAGCCGCTGGAACTCGCGGAGGCGCGCGAGGTGGTCGTCGGCGGAGATCGTGTGCCGGGTGAAGGGATAGTCCCGGAAGGCCTCGGCCAGGGTGTCGGCGGCCCCGGCCACGTCCTCGCTGGCGGCCTCCCTGATCACGGGCACCTCGGTCGTGTTCGCTTCGAAGATGGCGTCCCCCCGGTGTCGTCGTGTGCGCGCCCCGACCCCGTGCGGGGCACGAGGGAGAGGTTATCGGTCGGGTCGGACCGCCCGTCTGGGAGCGGATGTTCCAGGCCACCATCGCGACCGTCGCGGGACCGGGCCCGCACCGGGCCTCGTCAGCCCGCACCGGGGAGCGATCGACCTCCGGACCCCGGGAGAGCGGACACCCGGACGGTTCGTGGCGGGTGCGTCCTGGCGCACCCGCTCGACGCGGTGGCCTCCGGGCCGGGCACCGAAACGGGCACCGGGGCCGCCCTCACTCTCAGCGAAGAGGACGACGCCGAGGGGGGTCCGACCGGGCACCACCCGAACCACCCGGGTCGTTCCGCCGTACGGGAGCGGGGGAACGACCCGGGTGGCGCGCCTCAGAGCCCCTTGCCGCGCAGGTGGAGCAGGCGCAGGATCCACGCGGGCGGGACCCCGCACACCACCAGGAGGGCCAGGTAGGCGCGGGCCTCCAACGGTCGGCGGCGCAGGGTCCGGCCGATCCACCGCAGCGCCTGGCCGCGCCGTTTGGCCGACGCCTCCGCGAAGGCGATCTGTCCCGCGATCCGCGCGTACCCGCGCGGCACCAGCGCGAACTCGGGATAGCGCTCCAACAGCCAGCGCAGTGCGGTGGAGATCGTCTGCCAGCGCTCCGAGAAGAACGACTTGCGGTGCCACAGCACCCGCACGCCGGGCTCGGGGATGTTGCGGATCGGACCCCGCCGGGCCAGCCGCAGCAGGAGTTCGTAGTCCTCCCCGTAGCTGCCGGGGATCTCCTCGCTCACCGTCCCGCAGCCGTCGATCATGGCCCGGCGCCGGATCAGGAAGGTGGACGGGTGCAGCTCGGTCAGGCGGGAGCGCAGCAGGTCGGAGAAGGTGACGCTGGTGCGGTCCAGGGTCCGCTCCGACTCGACCCGGTCGTAGACCACCTGGATGCCGCAGCACACCATGTCGGTGTCGGGCTCGTCGCGCATGATCTCCACCTGGGCCCGCAGCTTCTCGGGCATCCAGGTGTCGTCGTCGTCGCAGAAGGCCACGAGCTCGGTGTCCGCTCCGAGCACACCGGTGTTGCGCGCCCCGGCCAGCCCCGGGGTGAGCGTGTTGGTCACCACGCGGACCGGGCGGTCGCCCTCACCGTGGGCGAGGGTGGGGTCGGGCTGGTCGTTGTCGAACACCACGATGGTGGTGATCCGCCCCGGGTAGTCCTGCTCGACGATCGCGCGCAGGGTACGGCGCAGCAGCTCGGGCCGGTCCCGGGTGGGGACGACCACGGTCACGGCGGGCCAGGTGTCGGTCGGAGCCCCGGCCGTCGCCCGGTCGCCCGTGTCCCTGCGCGCGGCGTCGTCCCGGTCGTCGGTGAGCAGGTCGATCAGCTCGCCCGCGCGCCGGGCGGCGCGGTCGGGGCCGTCCTCGGCGGCGGGGTCCACCCGGAAGTCCTCGGGGGACTCCAGCGCCTTGTCGATGAACGCGTGCAGCTGCTGGGCGGTGGCGCAGGCACGCACCCGTCCCGCGTCCTCGACCCTGCGGACGAACAACAGCTGGTGCTCGTCCACGTGCTCGTCCAGCTCGGGGTCCCGGGCCACCACGACGGGCAGGTGCCCGGCGGCCCGCGCCTGCGTGATGGTTCCGGGGCCGCCGTGCGTGACGACCACGGAGGCCGAGCGCATCGCCTCGGACAGCTCCTCTCCGGACAGGAACGGGGTGCCCGAGGCCTTCTCCGGCGCCCGGCTGTGTCCGTGCTGGACCAGGACGCTCAGGTCGGGGTTGCGGCGGGCGTAGTCGTCGATCCACCGCACGAGGCGGTCGAAGGAGTGGTGGTCGGTGCCGAGGCTGACGACCACGTCGGGGTGGTCGCTGCCCTCGGGGCTCTGGGTGGGTCGTGTGGTCTGTTCGGTCACAGGAGCGGTCCTACGGTGATGGCGGTCGGCATGAACGAGCGCTGTTCCTCCCACTGGGCGAGGTACAGCCGGGTGAACGGCTTGCAGAGCCGGGCGGTGAGGGTGGGGGTGTCGATGCGGTCGTACACCTCGATGTAGACGGTGGGGATCCGCATCAGCCAGGCCAGGACGAAGAACGGCAGGGCCACCCCGGCGCCGGTGCTGACCACGGCGGCGGGGCGCAGTTCCCGCATCGTCCGCAGTGCCAGGCCGGTGTTGCGGAGCAGGTTGCCGAGGTGGCGGGTGGTGGGGTGGTACGCCCAGCGCACCGACTCGTCGGTGAGCGAGGACTCGGCGTCGGGGGTGCGGAAGGTGACCCACACGCGTTCCCGCCCGCGCCACCAGGGGCGCAGGGACCGCAGCTGGGTGAGGTGGCCGCCGCTGGAGGCCACCAGGAGAACCGGTCGTGCAGACATAATGTGATCAATCCATTACTCTGAGTGTCGGCTTGTGGGTGTCGTGCACACGGTGGGCGGACGGACCGGGTTCACCTCCGCAGTTCGAGGCGGTCGCGCAGCCGCCAGACCGTGCCGAGGTGCCCGAGGGCCCCCACCAGCACCGCCGCGGCCAGGACCGGGACCCCGCCGCCGGTCGCGGCGTCCAGGAGCAGCGGCAGCGCGCCGAACCACACCAGGGCGCTGCCCGTCGCGGCCAGCACCGGACGGCTGAACGGGTGCAGCACCACCAGGGAGCGCAGCTGCCACAGGGGCAGGAGCTTGCGGACCAGGGCGGAGACCACCAGGGCGACGGCCGCGCCCGCAGCCCCGTACGCGGGCACCAGGAGCACGCACACCGCCACGTTGGCCAGCAGCGACATCACGTTGTTGAGCAGGTTGAGCCCGGTGCGCCCGGTCATCGTCAGGACGAGGTCGCCCATCCCCAGCACCTGGGCGGTCAGCTGGCCCGCGCACACGATGACTAGAGCCAGCACCCCGGCCGCGTACCCGTCCCCGAACAGCCGCATCACCTCGGGGGCGAACACCAGGGCGGTGAGGTACAGCGGCCAGTTCAGGCACACCAGCCAGGCCGTCCCCGCCTGGTACAGCGAACGCACGGCCGCGTGGTCGCGCGCGGCCAGGAGCTCCGCGAAGCGCGGCTGGGCCGCGTAGAGCACGGCCTGGGTACCGAACTGTCCGACGACCATGATCCGCGTGGCGGCCGTGAAGACCGCCGCCCCGGCCAGCCCGTTCAGCAGCGCCACCATCACCACCCCGCCGCGCTGCACCCCCATCTGGGCGACCCCGCCCAGGGCGCGGGGGAGCGCGAACGACCAGAACACCGCCGGAGTGACCCGCTCGTCGCGGTTCTCGGGACCGACCGGTGGCGGCTCGGTCGGCTCCGGGTCGGCTGGCGCCGGGTCGGACGGCCCGGCCCGGCGCACGATCCGGCCCAGCCAGAACCACGCCAGCACCGCCGCCGGGAGGTACGGACCGGCCCAGGCCAGGGCCAGCAGCCCGGCCGAGCCGGACAGCGCGATCATCCCCACCAGCCCCAGCTGGGCCAGCGGCCGACCCACCTTGTCCACCACGACCGTCACGGACATGTCGTGGTGGGCGCGGGTCGCCGCCAGCGCGGAGTCGGCGAGCACGGCGAAGGGCAGGAAGAGCGCCAGCGTCCGCAGATAGGCGGTGGCCTCCTCCGACCCCAGCGCCTCGGCCAGCGGCCCCGCGAAGACCATCAGTCCGGCCGCGACCAGGCAGGACGCCAGCACGGCGGGGCCCAGCGCCAGCCGCAGCAGCACCGGCACGCCCTCGGGGCGGCCGAACACCCGCATCCGGGCGATGAAGTACACCAGCCCGTCCGGGGCGCCCGCGTTGGCCACCGCCGCCATGATCAGGAACACCGAGGTGGCCGAGAACAGCAGCCCGGCCGTCTCCTGCGAGAACGCCCGGGTGATCGCCACGATCAGAGCGAGGTTGAGCGCGGCGCTCACCACCGCCCCTGCCATGTTCACCGCGCCGCCGCGCAGGACGCGGCCCAGGCCGTTCCCGGAACGCGTCCCCGTGGGGGTCACGCGCACCACGAGGGGGTGCGCCCCCACCAGGCGGCCAACCGGGCGTCACTGTCCGCGAAACGCGAGGTGAGCTCGGCGCGCAGGGTCTCGGGCATCACCGCGCGCTTGCGGGCGTTGTGCCTGCCCAGGGAGATATCCCGCCCCGGCGGAAGACCGAGGAAGTCGAGGATCCCGCCCAGCGCGCGGGGACCGCCGTCGAACAGGTCGGCGTAGTCCACCACGTGCATGCGCTCGCGCCCCACCGCCGCCTCCATCCGCTCCAGCTGGTCCGCGTAGCGGCCCCGCGCCACGTACCCGTGGTGCTGGTGCGCGTGGGAGTGGTGGCCGGGGTCCTCCACCAGCCGCTCCTCGGTTCCGGCCAACCGCTTCTCCTCCAGTTCGAGGGCGCGCGCGAACGGCTCGGTCTCGAACCCCCGCGCGGTCTCGTGGGCGTGCGCCGAGTAGGCCCGCTCGACGGGGTCGCGCAGGATCACCACGATCCGCGCGTCCGGCAGCTCCTTGGCGATCCGTTCGGCGGAGAGCGGATGGAACAGGTAGTAGGGGCTGGACTCGAACACCCGGACCCGGGGCCGCCCCCATCGGGGCCGCAGCGAGGCGCGCAGCGGGAAGTGCGACCGGTACCAGTCCGGCCCGTGGTGGTGGCCGGTGTCGAAGTAGTGCACCCCCTTGCGCAGCACCGGTCCGGTCGCCCCCGGGTGCTGGGACAGGGCTTTGAAGAGCGAGGTGGTGCCCGAGCGCTGGGCCCCGCAGATGAGGAAGTCGGGCACGGCTCGGGCGGCGCTGGTGACACCGCCCAACCCGTCCGCGAGCGGCAGCAGGGCCCGCCGAGCCGGGACGGCCAGGCGGTTCAGGGGCGAGGTGGCCCGGGGCATCGCGAGCTCCTAGTGTGCGTGGCCCCCGTCCGGGACGGGGACCGGGCTGATGTCGGCCAGCCGCGGAGCGGGCGCGGCTGCTACTTCGTGCGTGTGCCGGGCGGCCCGGCGCGGCCGTCAGACGGACCGGACGGCCTCATGGGCAGCCCTCTCCTGGAGTCCGTCCAGCGCGGGCAGCAGCCAGTCGTCGACCGCGGCCATGCCGCTGCCGGACTCCGCCTGGCGGTCGTGCAGGTAACGCGTGGCGAGGTCGATCAGGTACAGCGCCATCACCGTGGACACGGTGTGGTCCCGCAGGCCGAAGCCCGCCAGCATCGGATCGCGGAGCAGGCGCGTGCCGCTGTCCAGCCACCGGTGGACACCCGGGTGCACCCCGGCCTGCACGCACTCGTTGAGGTCGAAGTGCAGGGCGTCGAACCCCGCGGGTGCGTCCATGGTGAGCCGCTCCCAGTCCCAAACGAAGGCGCGACGCGCCGTGCTCGCGATGTTCCACCTGGTCAGGTCGCCGTGCCAGGCCCCGAAGGGCAGGGACACGTCGGGGAGCCGGTGCAGCGCGGTGCGCAGGGGAGTGGCCTCGGGACGCGCGCCGAGCCTGGCGATTCGCTCGTCCAGGGTCCTGCGGTACGGGCTCTCCGAGAGTCTGCGCTCGCGCACCTGGGCCAGCCCCACGATCTGCGTGACGCAGCGCAGCAGCTGGTGCCGGGTCGGCCGGTCCGTCTGGTGGCCGACCGGCAGCGCCTCCTGCACCAGCATCGGGTGGCCGTTCCACTCGCCGTCGTAGAGCAGCCGGGGCACGGTCACGTCCCGGAGCCGGGCCTGCGAGAGGTGGCGCAGGGCCCGGGTCTCGGCGTGCACCAGGCGCGCGGTGAGGTCGTTGACGGCGACCTTCGCGTAGCCGATGGTGCGCCCGCCCGGGGTGAGCAGGAGCAGGACCGGTTTGCGGTTGGCGCGCGGCGGGCCCACGTGGATCGCGATGGCGAGTTCGCGGTCCAGGGCCGTGGTGAGCGCGTGCTCGATCCCCGGCCCCGCGCCCACGAACAGGCGGTCGCGCAGCAGCAGCGGCGCCACCCCGGTGGCGAAGGCGCTGGTCAGCAGCAGGGTCCGCAGCCGCTCGCGCAGGGAGTGCCCCTGCGCGAAGGAGGTGATCCCCCGCGTGGCCGCCGAACGGTTGTGCGCGGGCAGGATCACCCGCGGGTTGTGGGCGTTGGGCACCGGGAGGTACTGGTTGCCCCGGTTGCGGTACGCCATCCGGCGCACCGCCCCGTCGCCGGTGCCGAGCAGGCCCCCGCAGGGCCACAGCACCGCCGCGAGGTCGGTCAGATAGGTGGTCTCGCTGTTCACCAGGCACCCCCGCCGGTGTGCGCGGTCCCGCGTCGCCGGAGCACCGGTTCCTCGCCGCGCCAGAGCAGGGCGACGGCGATCATGGTGACGGCGAGGGGGGACATCAGCGCGACGTAGAAGAACATGTACCAGAACAGAAGCAGGACGGTCAGCAGTGCTCCCTGACCGACCGGAGTGGACGCGGCGCGGTAGCGCCACGCCACCCAGGCGAAGAACCCGAAGAGCAGCACGGTGCCCACCCAGCCGCTGGAGATCAGGGTGATCCACAGCTGACCGGCGTTGCCGATCACGTGCTGGCCGCATCCGGGGCACTCGGCCGTGGGGCCGATCGCGATGGAGTCGGAGCTGCCCAGCGCCTCCCGGGTGGTGCCCCAGCCGTTGACCGGGGACAGGTGGGCGGCCTCGACGGACGCGGAGTTGGTCGCCGCCCGCCCGTCGTCGCTGTGCGGGTTGTCGGCGCGGGCCCGGACCACGTCCGCGAGCGGGGACAGGGCCAGGGCGATCAGCACAGCGACCACGGCCACCGCCCCGGCGCCGACTAGGACCACGCGCCCCCGGCGCACGGCCTGCACCGCGCCGAACGCCAGGGAGAGCGCCAGCCCGGCCCACAGGGCGCGGTTGAGGGAGTGCACGACCGGGACCACGGACACGGCGACCAGTGCCAGTGCACCCAGCCGGGTCCACGCCGAACCCTGGACGAACCAGCCCACCACGACCCACACCAGCAGGAGGGACAGCATGTAGCCCCACACGTTGGTGTACTCCCATGGAGCCTTGGGGCGGGCCGACTCGATCCCGCCGAACACGTCCATGACCTGGGCGGAGGCGGGATGGATCAGCGTCTGCATGTAGGGGTCCTTGGCGAGGGACCCCGGGATCAGGTACTCCAGCGGCGCCGTGAACTCGAACCGGGGCGCGAGCATCCCGAGGTAGCCCCCGGCGACCGTCACCACGCAGAGCACCGCCAGCGCCCACACCACCACGCGGACCGGGAGTTCGCGCTCGGTCAGGTTGCCCACGTAGAGGAGCAGCACCGTGAGCACGAGGTAGTTGATCACCCGTAGCAGGGCGCCCGCGTAGCCGCCGCTCTCCGGCACCGTCCCCGGCATCTCCAACGGGACGAGGGTCAGGCCCAGGACCGCCCACACCAGGAACAGCCCCCACAGCCAGAAGCCGGGCGGGACGCGCAGCCCCACCGTCCGGTGGCGGCGCACCAGTTCGGCCAGCATGGGGACGGCGAAGAGCCAGTAGGCGAACTGCCCCATCCCCAGTGCCCACCACAGCGGGTACCCGGCCAGGAGCCACACCAGCGGGTACCCGGTGACCGGGGCGCCCCCGCGTCGCGGCGCGACCTGCCAGGCCGAACCGTGCACGTGTCGGCCGCCGACGGCGGCGCCCCGGCCGGTCAAGACCGTGACCCCGCGGCCGCGGGCCTGTGCTTGGTCGCCTTCTTCTTGGCGGACGTGGCGGACGTGCCCTTGGCGGGCTTGGTGCCGTTCGATCCCGTCGGAACCTCGGCCTCGGCGTCGTCGGCCTCGCTGGTCACGGAGACCTCAGCGGTCTCGGCAGGCTCGTCGACCTCGGCGGTCTTGTTGGCCGCAGCGGTCTCAGTGACCCCGGTGGTCTGAGCGGGCTCGGAGGACTCCGTGCCCTCAGCAGCACCCGCGGTCTCGGCGGGCTTGGTGGCCTCCGTGGCCCCGGCGGTCTCGACAGGCCTCTTGGACTCAGCGACCCCGGAGGCCTCAACTGCCTCGGAGGACTCCGTGGCCTTGGCGGACTTGGCGCTGGACCCCGTCGGAACCTCAGACTCGGCGTCGGCCTTGCCAGCCGCAGCGGCCTCGGCGGCCTCAGTGGACTCGCCGGACTCTGTGCCCTCAGCGGCACCAGCGGACTCGGCGGCCTCAGTGGCCTCCGCGACCTCGGTGTCGGTGGGGGCGTCGACGGCACCGCTCCCGGCCTTGTCGGCCTTCGCGGCCGACCTGGCCCGACCCGGTTCCGGGGCCTCGGCGGACTCCTGCGGAGCGGGAGCGGACGCGGAGACGGGGACCGGGTTCGGCTGGCGGGACACGGTGACGGTGCCCGGGACGGTCACCCCGAACCGCGCACCGGCGGCGACCAGGCCGGTCAGGTCCGCGCGGCGGGTACGGCCCAGTTCGACCACGGGCAGCAGGAGGTCGGCGGACCCGGCCAGGGCGTGGGCGTCGGCGCTCTCGACCACGGAGGCGGTCACGACCACCACGAACGCGGCGCGCGGGCGCAGCAGCTCCACCAGTTCGGCGGCGCCGCCCTGGATCGGCGCGACGGTTCCCGGGCGGCCGTGGCGGAGCACCCGCAGGCGCGGCACGGCGGTGGGGCGCGCCTCCAGGTCGGCGGGGTCCTCCCCGTCCACCAGGACCTCGGCCAGGCCGGGCCCCTGGGGCAGGTCGAGGAGTTCCCCGGCGGTGTCGGTGCGCGGGTCCGCGCAGACCAGGAGGGTCTCGGAGCCGGTCCGGGCCAGGGCGGCGGCGAGGTTCACGGCGGCGGCGGTGCCCGCGCGCCCCGGGGTGGTGCCGGTGACCACGAGCACCTGTCCGGGGGCGGGCCGGTCGTCGGCGTCGTCAGCGGTCGCGGCGGCCACGGGGGTGTTCCCGGTGAGGCGGGCGCGGACCAGGTGCGCGAACTCGTTGGCGTGCTGGCCGCCGGGTTCGGCGTCGGTGAGCAGACCGGGGCCGGAGCCGTCGGCGGTCCTCGCGGAGGACAGGTCCAGCAGGACGGGGACGGCGCCGACGCGGGCGGTGTCCTCGGTGTCGTGCACGCGCGGGTCCAGGCGGTCGCGGACCACCGCCGCGAGCAGCCCGGTGAGCAGGCCGAGGGCGACCCCGGCGACCAGCCACAGCGCGGGCACGGGGGAGGAGGGGGACTCGGGCAGTTCGGCCGGGGTGATGACCTGGCCGGGCGAGACCGTTTCCAGCAGGGCGCTGAGCGGGCTGATGCCGTTGCCGAGGTCGCTGATCTCCTGGCGGAGCGCGTCCGCCTGGGCGTCGGCGCTCACCCGCGCGGCGTCCGAGTCCCCGGCCGCCAGCTCGGACAGCCGCTCGTACAGGCCCTCCTGCTCCTCGCGCAGGGCGTCCAGCCGTGCGTTGACCAGGGCGCGGGTCCGCTCGGCCCGGTGCTCCAGGTAGGCGGTGGCGAGGGCGTCGGCGCCGTCCCGGGCCGCCTCGGGGGAGCGTGCGGAGTAGTGGAGTTCGAGGATGTTGCTGTTGGAGGGGACGGTGACCTCGATCCGCTCCCGCAGGTCGGCGGGGGAGGGGTCGCCCGGAAGAGCCTCGGCCATGCCCCGGGTGACCTGGTCGGAGACGGCCACCTGGGCCTCGCTGTCGAGGTTGACGTCCCCGGTGAGGCGGCCGGACCGCTCCCCGGTGAACTCGGCCATCTCGGTCGGCTGGACCTGCACGGCCGCCACGGAGGTGTAGGTCGAGGGAACCGCGAACAGCCCGGCGGTGGCCAGGACCAGCCCGCCGAGCACTCCGGCGCCCACCAGGCGCCAGCGGCGCCTCAGCAGCGCGGTGTACTCCTTCAGTTCCGGTCCGGACGGGCCTGGGACGTCGGTGTCCATCGGGTCCTCTCCACACAGACATGGCAGCACTTTTAGTGAACGATTGCATACTAAGTGTAATCCCTTTGGCTGTGGCTGGTGGTTTGGGAAACCGCGCTTTTCCCATGTGGTGATGTCCGCAAACCGGCGATGACGTGGGGCGATACCACCCGGAGTCGGACGAAGGCACCCGAAACGACGAAGGGGGCGGTGGGAGAGATCCCACCGCCCCCTTCGCGGAGCGCTGTCGCCGCGGCTAGCCGCCGAGGATCACCGGGGGCAGCCCGGTGTCCGACTCCCACGCCTCGTCGCAGTCCTTCTGGGTGGACACCGTGTGCGATCTGGCCGAGCAGTCGCGGTACGCGGAGGCCTGGTCCTGGTAGACGAACAGGACCGAGATCATGGCCGAGGACACGACGATCCCGACCACACCCAGGGCCACGCTCATCAGCGCGCCCGGGGCCTGCGACCCGTGCGAACGCGCCGCGCGCCGGGCCCGGAACCCCTGCACCACACCGAACACGGACAGCACGACGCCGTACGGCGGGAAGAGCAGGCCCGCCAGGCCCAGGAACAGCCCCCACAGGCCTCCTCGCTCGACCCTGGGCGGCTGGCCGTCGGCACGGGGCTCCGGGCTGTTGTCGGTCACAGGTTCACTCCTTCGGGGACGCCCCGCACCGTGGGGCGCCGTGGTCCGCTCGCCCGAGCGGATCGCGTGGCGTTGGTGAGACGGGACCGCGACCCCTCCGAGGCCTCCACCGGAGGCGGAGACGGCCCGGTCCGCGTGAGGTAGACGCTACCCGGCCCGATAGGGTGGGAACGCGGACGGGCCGACGAGGCCCAGGCCTGGCGTCCGTACCAGGCGTACGCGCATCCCGGATGCTGTGCCGTCCCCCGGCGCCCCCGGGAGTGGGGACCCGGTCCCCGCACCGTTCTTCAACACATGAGGGAGACGCACGCTTTGTCCGCGCGAGTGGTGGTTCTCATATCGGGGACGGGCAGCAACATGGCCGCCCTGACGGAAGCCGCGAAGGACCCCTCCTACGGGGCCGAGATCGTCGCAGTGGGAACGGACCGCGAGGGAACACGGGGCGTGGAGGTCGCTGACGCGGTCGGAATCCCCACCTTCGTCGTCCCCTTCCGCTCCTTCTCCGACAGGTCCGCCTGGGACGCCGCCATGTCCGACCGGATCGCGGAACATGAACCCGACCTCGTGGTCTCCGCCGGGTTCATGCGCATCCTCGGGCCCGCCGTCATCGGCCGCCACCAGGCCGTCAACATCCATCCGGCACTGCTGCCCTCCTTCCCCGGCGCGCACGCCGTGCGTGACGCGCTGGCCCACGGTGTCCGCGTCACCGGCACCACCATCCACTTCCTCGACGAGGGCGTCGACTCCGGTCCGATCATCGACCAGGTCGCGGTGCCCGTCGAGGACGGCGACGACGAGTCCAGCCTCCACGAGCGGATCAAGGTCGTGGAACGGCGCATGCTGGTCGACACGGTCGGCCGCCTCGCCCGCGAGGGCTGGACCATCGACGGCAGGCACGTGCGGTTCGGCCGCACCGACACGAAGGAGTCCCGGTGACCCAGCAGGCCATCAGGCGTGCGTTGATCAGCGTGTACGACAAGACCGGCCTGGAGGAGCTGGGCCTCGGCCTGGCCGCGGCCGGGGTGGAGATCGTCTCCACCGGCTCCACCGCCGCCCGCCTCACCGAGGCCGGCGTCCCCGTCACCCCCGTCGAGGACGTCACGGGCTTCCCGGAGATCATGGAGGGCCGGGTCAAGACCCTGCACCCCTCCGTGCACGGCGGTCTCCTCGCTGACCAGAACAACCCCGACCACGTCGCGAAGATCCGCGAACTGGGCATCGCCCCCTTCGACCTGGTCGTGGTCAACCTCTACCCCTTCTCCGACACCGTCGCCTCCGGAGCCTCCGAGGCCGACTGCATCGAGAAGATCGACATCGGCGGACCCGCCATGGTGCGCGCCTCGGCCAAGAACCACGGCAGCGTGGCGATCGTGGTCGACCCCGCCAGCTACGGCGCCACCCTCGAAGCGGTCCGTGCGGGCGGCCACACCCTGGACCAGCGCAAGCACCTGGCCGGGCTGGCCTTCCAGCACACCGCCGCCTACGACGGCGCCGTCGCCGACTGGTTCGCGGGCACCTACGCCCCCGACGCCGAGGCCGAGAGCACCGGCTGGCCCGCCTTCCGTGCCTCCGTGCACACCCGCCAGGCGGCCCTGCGGTACGGCGAGAACCCGCACCAGAAGGCGGCGCTGTACACCGAGGCCACCCCCAGCGGCCTGGCCGGGGCCGAGCAGCTGCACGGCAAGGCGATGTCGTACAACAACTACGTCGACGCCGACGCCGCCCTGCGCGCCGCCCACGAATTCGACGAGCCGTGCGTGGCGATCATCAAGCACGCCAACCCGTGCGGGATCGCCGTGGGCGCCGACAACGCCGAGGCGCACCGCAAGGCGCACGCCAGCGACCCGGTCTCCGCGTTCGGCGGGGTCATCGCCACCAACCGCGAGGTCGGCGCCGAGCTGGCCGGGCAGATCTTCGAGGTCTTCACCGAGGTGGTCGTCGCCCCCGGCTTCACCGCCGAGGCCGTCGAGACGCTGTCCCGTAAGAAGAACATCCGCCTGCTGGTGGTCTCCGACCCCGCCCAGGGTCCGCGTGTGGAGACCCGCCAGATCAGCGGCGGCCTGCTGGTCCAGGACACCGACGTCATCGACGCCGAGGGCGACGACCCGGCCACGTGGACGCTGGCCACCGGGGAGCCCGCCGACGCGGAACTCCTCGCTGACCTCGTCTTCGCCTGGAAGGCGGTGCGCGCGGTCAAGTCCAACGCGATCCTGCTCGCCTCCGACGGCGCCACCGTGGGCGTCGGCATGGGTCAGGTGAACCGGGTCGACTCCGCCGGTCTCGCGGTCTCCCGCGCCGGGGAACGCGTCCGGGGCTCCGTGGCCGCCAGCGACGCCTTCTTCCCGTTCGCGGACGGGCTGGAGATCCTCACCAAGGCGGGCGTGCGCGCCGTGGTCCAGCCCGGCGGCTCGGTCCGCGACGCCGAGGTGGTCGCCGCCGCCGAGGCGGCCGGGGCCACGATGTACCTCACCGGTACCCGCCACTTCTTCCACTAACCAGTCAGCGAGGAGCTACGCATGAGCGCGATCGTTCTGGACGGCAAGGCCACCGCCAAGGCCATCAGGGAGGAACTGGCGGAGCGGGTGGCGAAGCTGCACGCGAAGGGCGTCGTCCCCGGTCTGGGCACCGTCCTGGTCGGTGACGACCCGGGCAGCCACTCCTACGTGCGCGGCAAGCACCGCGACTGCGCCCAGGTGGGTATCGCGAGTATCCGCCGCGACCTGCCCGCCGACGCCACCCAGGAGCAGGTGGAGCAGGCCGTCCACGAGCTCAACGAGGACCCGGCCTGCACCGGTTACATCGTGCAGCTGCCCCTGCCGCGGGGGCTGGACGAGAACCGGGTGCTGGGGCTGATCGACCCGGCCAAGGACGCGGACGGCCTCCAGCCGGTCAACCTGGGCAAACTGGTCCTCATGGAGAAGGCGCCGCTGCCGTGCACCCCGCGCGGCATCGTGGAGCTACTCAACCGCTACGAGGTGCCGATCAAGGGCGCCGAGGTCGTCGTGGTGGGACGGGGGGTGACCGTGGGTCGTCCTCTGGGGCTGCTGCTCACCCGACGGTCGGAGAACGCCACCGTCACCCTGTGCCACACGGGTACCCGTGACCTGGCCGAGCACACGCGCCGGGCGGACATCGTCGTGGCCGGTGCGGGTGTGCCGGGGATCATCACCAAGGACATGGTCAAGCCCGGTGCGGCCGTGCTGGACGTGGGCGTCTCGCGTACTGACGACGGCCTGGTCGGGGATGTCGCCCTGGACGTCCCCGAGGTCGCGGGGCACGTGTCGCCCAACCCGGGTGGCGTGGGTCCGATGACCCGGGCGATGCTCCTGGTCAACGTGGTCGAGGCCGCCGAACGCCAGGCCGCCGGGCTCTAGTTCCAGGTGGGTTTTCCGAGGGGGCGGTCCCGGACGGGGCCGTCCCCTCAGGCGGTTCCGCTGGCGGTGTGAGCCTACGTGCGCGGCTTCCTGGTGGAGGCGCGCAGGAGCGCTGCCCACTCACTTGTCGGGAACATGAGGTGACCGGCCGCGCGGTTCTGCGTGTCGCGGACCGCCGCTCCTGTCGGGAGGTCGGCAACCTCGACGCAGTTCTGGGGGTGCTGTAGCTCTACTTGCGGTAGCGGGCGACCTCGCTAGGCCCCCAGGTCTGTGATCGAAGGTTAGGAGGGGGCGTGGAAGCGTGGCCGGGTTCAGCTATGAGGCTGGTGTCAGACACTGCCCGTCGTGGTTGCGGACGTGCGGGGTGTTGGGGTCCAGTGCGTCGAGGAGGCGGATCGCGTAGGCCTCGGTCATGCGCTCGGTGACTTCGTCGGGTGTGAGCCAGGCGACCGTGGTCGACTCGGCGGAAGGTCGTTCCGTGCCTCCGGACGGTTTGCAGCGAAAGACCAGGGCGATGATGCCCCGGGTGGTGTTCTTGTAGACCCCGGTGAGTTGGTCCACTTCGACATGGATGCCGGTCTCCTCCCAGACTTCACGGCGCGCCCCTTCTTCCGGGGTCTCCGAGAGTTCCAGGACGCCACCAGGAAGTTCCCACCGTCCGTTGTCCGCACGACGGATCGCGAGAAACCGGCCGTCGTCACTGATGACGGCCCCTGCGACGGACACGGAATGCAGCGGCGTTGACGGCCGGTCCCCAGTGCTGTTACCCATGTACATGAGCATAGGAGGCATGGAAGGACTATGACGAGCGCTGTAGGGGCAAGGTCCGGTAAGCCCCGGTATCTCCAGATCGCTGACGACATCGAGGAGCAGATCAGGAGCGGTCGGTTGGCTCCCGCTGAGGAGGTTCCGAGCGAGACCGCGCTGGTGGAACGCTATGGCGTTTCGTCGGGCACGGTCCGTAAGGCGATCGCCCAGTTGCGCACCTCCGGGCTGGTGGAGACATTCCAGGGCAAGGGTTCCTTCGTCAAGTCCCGGCCTCCGGTCACCCGCAAGTCCTCGGACCGGTTTCGGCGCTCGCACCGCCGAGCTGGGAAGGCCGCTTACATCGCGGAGAGTGAGCAGGCTGGGGTGAAGCCCAGTGTCCAGGTTCTCTCTGTTGGGCCGGTGACCGCGCCCCTTGAAATCGCGGAGCGCCTCGGCGTGGGCAGGGATGAGAAGGTTCTCGCCCGTCGGCGGCTGTACTTCAGCGACGGCACCGCAACAGAGGAGGCCACGTCGTACCTGCCCTGGCAGGTTGCCCGGGACATCCCTGAGTTGTTCCAGGAGAACCCCGGTGGCGGTGGTATCTACGCGCGTTTGGAGGAACATGGCCACGAGTTCTCCGAGTACACCGAGACGGTGCGGGCGCGGTTGTCCACCAAGCAGGAGGCGAGCGCGCTGGGCCTGAGCCCCGGATCCGTGGTCATTCACCTGACTCGCAACGCTGTGACCACGGCGGGGCTGGTGGTCGAAGTGTGCGACACGATCATGGCAGCGGATCAGTTCGTCCTCGACTACCGCATTCCGGCCAGGGACTGATCGAGTAGTCGAGCGAGGGCGCGTTCTTCACTCACAGGGTTGACTCATGTATATAAGTGAGGCAACCAGGAGGGTCTGCACGTCCTGGACACCGTTGGCCCGGCTCTGGCCCACAACATCGGCATCCTGGCCTAGCCCAACACAAGAAGGACAGGGTCTCGGAGGTAACAACGCCACCGGGCCCCACGATCATGTGTGCTGGGACAGGCCCATGCGCTGTGTGTAGCGTCCGTCGCCGCAGTCGAGGTCCGCGACCAGTCGTCGGTGGGGCGGCCGAACGCCGACCGGTGGTGAAATCGGCACGCTGGGAAGGTTGGTCCTGATGTAGCGTCCCAAGGAGTCCCGGTTCGGCCGGAGCAAGACATCCAACCCACGCAGGTTCGGAAAGCGCTGAGCCCTATGGAGATTGCTGTCCGTATGTTCCCAGTGTCTGTATTTCGAGAAGTTGGAAAAACGGCCACTTGCCGCTGGTAAGTTGCCAGGTCAAAGAGTCTGCTCCCCGCGCACGCGGGGATGGTCCCTTCGCTGAGCAGATGGGCAACACACGCAGGCGCTGCTCCCCGCGCACGCGGGGATGGTCCCCCGTTCGTGCACAACATGACCCGCCTGTTCATCTGCTCCCCGCGCACGCGGGGATGGACCCCGCTGATCGGGAGACCAGGATGTGTCCGTACTCTGCTCCCCGCGCACGCGGGGATGACCTTGCCGGTCCTACGGGCGTGCTCGGGACCGGCTCCTTCATGGCCGACGGCGTATCCTCAGCCGACCGGCGAACACGCGACGCACGACGGCGCGACCCCGGTATCCGCCCCTCCCCAAGGCAAGGTGGACGTCATGAGTGAGAACTCCCCGAACGAACAGTCATGGTCCGGTACCGAGCTGGCCCGTTACGAGGCCGCGCTGGAGGCGATCCACGGCGCGATGGGCGCCTACAGCGCCCTGATCGCTCATGAAGAGGCCAAGGACGCCCCCGATGAGCGAGTGATCGCGAAGGCGAGCGAAGGCCGACGCGCATGCGTCCGCCGCCGTGAGGCTCTCGACCCCGCGAACGCGACCGACATCGCGCGGGTGCGCGCCGAGTTCAGCGCCCTGACTGAAACCGTGCGGGCCGCCCGCCGGTGAATCCCGGGCTCACGGGTGGACGACTGTGATCAGCTGGCTCGGCGGGTGCGTCCTCCCACGGGCATCGGGCGGACCAGACCGAGGGCGACGACCTCGTTCGCCAACCGGGTGCGCCGGTTCTGCCCCTCCGGGATGCGGAACTTCTGGTAGAGCCGCAGCAGGTGCTGCTTGACCGCCGCCTCGGTGACCACCAGGGCCTCCGCGATGTCGCGAGCTGTGGCCGGGGCCACGAAGGCCTCCTCGGACAGCGCGGGCTGGCACAGGGCGGTGAGCACGTCCAGTTCGCGGCGGGTGAGCTCGGGGGCCGCCCCTCTGCGGAGCTCGATGTCGGGGCTGAGCTGCTCACTGGGCAGGCCGCCGATCCGGCAGCGGGCGCCGCCGAAGCTCACCACGTCCCCCTCCTCCAGCACGCGGCGGGCGATGGGCCGCCCGTTGACCCGGGTGCCGTTGCGGGAAAGGCCGAGGTCGACGACGTAGACGTAGGGCCCGCGCCGGACCAGTTCGGCGTGGAGCTGGGAGACACTCGGGTCGGTCAGTCGGATGTCGGCCCCCTCGCCGCGGCCGACCGTGGTGACCTCGTGGGGGAGGGGGCGGATGTCACCGGTCTCCTCCAACCGAAGGTAGGGACCGTCCACGGTGACTCCTCCCGGGCTGCTGGGGCGCGGTCGGTGGGGGTGCGGCCTACGGTGGTGGAGAGGTGGCTGTCGGGGGGTGGCCGATCGGTCTACACGTCGCGTGGGCTTCATGGGGGTCGTCCTCGCTCACCGGTGCGCTCATCTCCACCTTGGTTACCCGGCTGGTACGTGTTCTACGCGCTTACTTCGGAGTTAGGCGGATAAGGCGGGGAAATACGGCTCTGTGACCGCACCGGAAGTAGGAAACGGTCACGGGAGGCCCCCGAGGGAGACAAGTCCATTTCCGTGAGCCCTGGGGCTTCGGCCGTGCGGTTCACTAGTATGAACTCGGTCCCTCCAGGATGACGGCGCCCCTGTTTGTGCGGGGCGTTCGGAACCACCAGGAACATGAGTCACACTGGGGTGCCGTTCGGTTTCGGACAGCTCCTCCTCGACGTGTGGCCGGTCTGTGCCAGCCGACCGGGGAGGGGCCGTGGGTACGGGCCGCGCGGCGGCCAGGCAATTCGGAAGCGAACGGGTCGGGACGCGGTGGACGACGCTGAGCAGACGCAGGTGGCGCGGTCGGACGGGGGCACCCCGGACGGCGGGTCGGAGGGCCGAGGCCGTCCGAAGGTGCCCTACTGGCTCTCCCAGGTGCCCTACGCGCTGGTGCTGTCGGCGCTCGCGGCGGGGATCGTCGTGGTGGCCGCCGCCTACTTCAAGCGCGGACCGGCGATCATCGCGGCGGCGCTGCTGCTCGCGGCCACCTTCAGGTTGTTGCTGCCCAAGGACTGGATCGGACTGCTCGCGGTACGCCGGAGATGGGTCGATCTGTTCACGCTGGTGGCGCTCGCGGTCCTTCTGATCGTGTTGGCCTGGGTGGCGCCGCAACTCTCCTCCTAGGCGTCGAATAAGCTTGATGTCGAGATACCGCGACACTGACAAGCTCCGCCTCCCGGGCAGCACGGACACCGGGCGGGATCAGGGATTGCCGCGCGCGCGGACCGGGACCGGCCACGAACCGGCCCCGACTCTCCGCCGCACGAGGCGGTAGCGAGGACTGAAGGGACAGCCACACAGCCATGGCCAAGATCAAGGTCGAAAACCCCGTAGTCGAGCTCGACGGCGACGAGATGACCCGGATCATCTGGTCCTTCATCAAGGACCGCCTGATCCTGCCGTACCTCGACATCGACCTCAAGTACTACGACCTCGGTATCGAGGAGCGTGACCGCACCGACGACCAGATCACCATCGACGCGGCCCACGCCATCAAGAAGTACGGCGTCGGCGTGAAGTGCGCCACCATCACCCCCGACGAGGCCCGCGTCGAGGAGTTCGGCCTCAAGAAGATGTGGCGGTCGCCCAACGGCACCATCCGCAACATCCTCGGTGGTGTCGTCTTCCGCGAGCCCATCATCTGTGAGAACGTGCCGCGTCTGGTGCCGGGCTGGACCAAGCCCGTCATCATCGGCCGCCACGCCCACGGCGACCAGTACAAGGCCACCGACTTCAAGGTCCCCGGCCCCGGCACGGTCACCATGACCTACACCCCGGCCGACGGCAGCCAGCCGGTCGAGTTCGACGTCGCGAACTTCCCCGAGGAGGGCGGCGTCGCGATGGGCATGTACAACTACCGCAAGTCCATCGAGGACTTCGCGCGGGCCAGCCTCAACTACGGCCTGGACCGGAACTACCCGGTCTACATGTCCACCAAGAACACCATCCTCAAGGCCTACGACGGCATGTTCAAGGACGTGTTCGAGGAGATCTTCGAGACCGAGTTCAAGGACAAGTTCGCCGCCGCGGGCATCACCTACGAGCACCGCCTCATCGACGACATGGTCGCCGCCGCGCTCAAGTGGGAGGGCGGCTACGTCTGGGCCTGCAAGAACTACGACGGTGACGTCCAGTCCGACACCGTCGCGCAGGGCTACGGCTCGCTCGGCCTCATGACCTCGGTCCTGCGCACCGCCGACGGCAGCGCCGTCGAGGCCGAGGCCGCCCACGGCACCGTGACCCGTCACTACCGCCAGCACCAGCAGGGCAAGCCCACCTCGACCAACCCGATCGCGTCCATCTTCGCGTGGACCCGCGGTCTGGAGCACCGGGGCAAGCTGGACAACACCCCGAAGGTCGTCGAGTTCGCGAACACCCTCGAGGACGTCGTCATCAAGACCGTCGAGGGCGGCCAGATGACGAAGGACCTGGCCCTGCTGGTCGGCTCCGAGCAGGAGTGGCTGACCACCGAGCAGTTCCTCGCCGCTCTGGACGAGAACCTGAGCAAGCGTCTCGCCTAGGGAGTGTTTTTTGGATGCTTTCGCTGGTGGCGGCGGAGCCGCCATCGATGTGAGCGGTCTCCAGGCAATCTCTCGCAAGACGATGAGTGAAGGTCAGCCCGGGTTTGGCTGTCCGAGCTTCATCGGCGCAGCGAGAGGCAGCCTGGTGGTCGCGAGCGCGGAATGATCCAAAAAACACGACCTAGGTCCCGGTTCGTCGCGGCGGTCCTGAGCCGACCGGCGCGGTGAGACCTTGGCCACGCCCGGGCGTCCCCGTGAGGGGGCGCCCGGGCCTCGTCGTCCCCGGGGGTCCCGGGGGCGGGGCGAGACGCACGAAACGCGGTGTTCGCGGGGGTTCGGGGCGCGTGGAACGCGGAAGTTCCCGGGAGTGTTTCCCGTGTTCGGCCCACATCCGTGCGTGGGAGGTGGGAGGATGACGGGGTCGGAGGGGGTCCTCGGACACCGTGTGCGACGTAGGACACGTGAGCACGATTCGCCCCTTTCGCGAACTTTGACCTATTGTGGAGACACGCCGGTGAGAACCGGCAGGCCAGAGGGGGTTTTCGCCCTCCGGCCACCACGAGCCGACGTGCCGGCCGTGCGCCCGCTGGGGGGTAGGCGCGCACAGTACGGAACGTCACGAAGAAGGGCCCGTCACTCCGGTGACGGGCCCTTCGCTCGTTCCCGGGGTCAGTCCTGCATGGCGTCCTCGGGGATGGCCTCCCCGGTGCGCATGGCCTCGAACATCTGCTCGGACCGCACCTCGTCCCAGAGCACCACCGAGCCCACACCGTCCAGCGTGGGGGTGTCGCCCACCGGAACCGCCGTGGTCTGGGTGCCGCCGCGCATCGCCAGCAGCATGCTGGCGAGGTGACGGAGCTTGTCGCCCTCGTCGACCATGAACGTGTCGGTGCCCGCCAGCACCAGCGGCACCGACTTGAAGGGGTTGAAGAGCGTGGAGGGGGCGCTGGCCTCCTGGATCAGCGCGGAGAAGAACTCACGCTGGCGCTGGATGCGGTCCAGGTCGGCGCGGGCGGTGGCGCGGGTGCGCACGTAGCCCAGCGCGGTGCCGCCGTCCATCTCCTGGCAGCCCGCCGCGATGTCCAGGCCCGCCTTCGGGTCCGCCATCGGCTCCTCGGGGCACAGCTCCACGCCGCCGACCGCGTCGACCAGGTCCACGAAGCCGCCCATGCCGATCTCCACGTAGTGGTCGATCCGCACGCCCGAGGCCTGCTCGAAGCTCTGCACCAGCGGGGCCGGGCCGCCGCAGACCTCCTCGCCGTCCTCGCCGGTGCCGCACACGGAGTCCGCGAAGGCGGTGTTGATCTTGTTGTCCGCGTAGCCGGGGATCGCCATGGGGACGTAGGAGTCACGCGGCACGCTGACGATGGTCGGCTCGCCGTCGCGCGGCATGTAGAGCACCATGATCGTGTCCGTGCGGCGGCCCTCGGCGCGGCCGGTGGCCAGGTCGCGGATCTGGTCGTCGTCCAGACCGTCCCGGCTGTCGGAGCCGACGATCATGTACGTGGTCCCGGGCTGGCGGTCCGGGCGGCCCTCGTAGTCCTGGAGGGCGTCCACCCGCTCCAGCCGGGAGTCGGCCCACAGGTAGAAGGCCCCGGGGACCACCAACAGCAGGACCAGGACCAGGATCGCGGTGTTCCGCGCGGTCTTCTTGCGGCGCTCCCGGGCGCGACGCTGGTGCCCGCGCCCGTCGTACTCGCGCCCGGCGCTGTGCGTCCGGCGCTTCCTCGGGCGGTGCGGAGGGACCCGGTCAGCCGGGGGGAGTCGTCGGGTGTCGCCCACCACCCGCTGTTCGGACTCACGGGGGCGGTACAGCCTCTCGAACTCGTCCGGACTGTCTGGGTCGCCCCCGCGCCGGAACACGCCCGCGTCGTCGTGTCCACCGGTCGAGCCCGGCCCTTCCCGGTGCCGTCGGTCAGCCATCGAATCGCCTATCCGCTCCGTGCCATGTGTCGCTCGGGTGTGTGTCGTACGTCCCTTGTGATCGCTGACAGAGTAGTCCGGTTCGATCCGATGTCCTCCGGCGGCCCGTTCAGGCCCTCCGCACGGCCCCGTCCGAGGGCAACGCCGCACGGACGCGCGGCGGGGGCCACCCCTTCTCCGCGAACGCGTCCCGGACCGCCGACCCCAGATCCGCCACGCGTTCCTCCGCGACCAGCGCGAACGCCGTCCCCGCCCAGCCCGACATACGCGCGCCCCGGGCCCCGGCCCGCGCGGCGGTCTCCACCGCCAGCTCCACCGGGGGCAGGGGCAGGTCGAACCTCCGCAGGGACAGGTGCGAGGCGGACAGGATCGGCCCGGTCTCCGCCGCGCGGCCCGCGCGCAGCAGCCCGACCGCCGCGTTGAGCCGGTGGACCTCGGTGACGGCGTACTCCACCCGGTGACGCAGCACGGGGTTCTGGAGTCGGCGCAGCGCCCCGGGCAGGTCCTGGACGGAGCGCAGCGGGCCGAGGGTGTCCTGGGCCCGCGCGAGTTCGGCGGCGCGCCTCGGTCGCGGGTCCCGCCTCGGCAGCGCGCCGGTCTCCAGCACCACCAGCCGCAGCCCGGCCCCTTCGAGGTCGAACGGGAGGACCGTGGTCCGGCCGCTGGCCAGGTTCACCCGCACCGCGTGCCCGGCACGCGCGTCCTGGGCCACGCCGGTGGGCCGGTCGGCCCCCGCGAGGTCGGCCAGGGCCAGGGACACCGCCGCCCCGACCGCCGCGGCGTGTCCCAAGGAGGCGTGTTCGGGCAGGTTCGAGCCGATCAGCACCCGTACGCCCCTGTCGGCGCCCAGACGCCCGCTCTCGCGCGCTTCGTCCACGGCACGGGTCGCCGCGCGGGCCGCGGGGGCCCGGCCGCCCAGCGGGCCGCTGGGGGTCGCCACACGCGTGGCACCGTCCGCGTCGGTGCCCACCGCGACCGTCACGCCCCAGGGCAGGGCCGCGTAGAGGGCGGCCCCGCCACTGGCCGCCGTGTGCTCGCCCATGAGGGCGAGCCGCCCGGGCGCGTGCCACAGTCCGGCGGGCTCGGCCCCGAAGAGACGCGTGTACTCCGCACGCAGGGCGTCGTCGTCCCGCCCCTCGGGCCAGTCCCCGACCGGTCCCGTGGTCCGCGCCCCCAACACCGCGCGCACCCGCGCCCCGGTGACCCCCACGTCCCGCCCCCGCTCTCCTCGGTGAACACCGGGTCCAAGTCTGCCCCCACCTCGGTACCGGACGGGCGTGGGGCTTTCCTCCCGAGAGGTCCCCGGCGCTAGGGTTGCCGACCCGACGACACCCACCGCCCGCCCCGATCGCCCGCCCCAGCCACAGGAGGAGACCCGATTGCCCACCCCAGCCACGACCGTCGACTCCGACCACGCGCCCCGGCCACGGCCGCAGGTGGGATTGCGAGGAACGAGTCGTCACACCGGAGGTGCCGAAGGTTCCTCTGCAAAGGCGCCGGACGCCGGGCCGAAGCGGAGCGGAGGGCCCAAAGGGGTACCGCCGGACCCGAAGCGGAGCGGAGGTGAGAAGAGGACACGCGCGAAGGAGACCGCCCAGCGCTACCAGAACGCGGCGATGGACGGCTACTGGGGTCTGCGGCGCCGGTACCCGTCGGTGGACCACCTGGTGCGCGCCTACGAGCGCTACTCGGACCGCAACGGCACCCAGCTGGCGGGGGCGGTCACCTACTTCACCTTCCTCTCCTTCTTCCCGCTCCTGGCGTTGGCCTTCGCCGTGGTGGGCTTCCTCGCCTCCCAGCAGGTGGAGCTCACCGACTACCTGGAGACGGCCCTGGACGAGGTGCTGCCGGGGCTGTCGCAGCAACTGCCCATGGAGCAGATCGCGGGGGCCCGGGTGGGGGCGAGCGTCGTGGGTCTGCTGGGCCTGCTGTACGCGGGGCTGAACTCGGTGTCGGCGCTGCGGGAGGCCCTGCACACGATCTGGCTGAACAGCCTCCGGCAGGGCCCCAACGTCCTGGTGCGCAAGCTGGTGGACCTGCTGGTGATGGTCGCCCTGGGCACCGCCCTGGTCTTCACGGTGGCCTTCACCGGTTTCATGCAGACCGCCACGGTCTGGCTGCTGTCCCTGGTGGGGCTGGACGGGTCGGTGGTGGCCAACCTGTCCCTGCGGGGGCTGGCCCTGGTCATCGCGATCGGCGTGAACACGTGCCTGTTCGTGCTGGCCTTCTCCCTGTTGTCGGGGGTGGGCCGGCCCACCGCCGTGATGTGGCGCGGCGCCCTGCTGGGCGCGGTGGCGTTCGAGATCCTCAAGAACGTCGCCACGCAGCTGCTGGCGGGGACCCTCGGCAACCCGGTGTACGCGTCCTTCGCCGTGCTGGTCGGCCTGTTGGTCTGGATCAACCTGGTGATGCGCGTGGTCATGTTCAGCGCGGCCTGGACGGCCACCTGGTTGCCGGTGCTGCCGCCCTACACCGGGTCCTTCCCGCTGCCGGAGGAGAACGGCATGGACTGGACGCGTCCGCGCCCGGTTCTGCGACCGAGCCCGGAGGCACTGGCCGAGCGACGACTCGCCCAGCGGTTGCTCGCCCTGGGGTTGTCGCTGGTCGGGGCGGTGATGGCGGCGGGTGTCGCGGCGGTGGCGGTGCGCATTCGGCGCACATGACCACGGAAACGGAAAAGGATCGGAAAGAAGTCGTTTTTTACTGTGGGTTGATTCCGTATGCGCGCGGTGTGAGACGGGTAGTCCTCCTCTGTCCCGGATGACCGGTTCTCCGGGACCAGCGGTGCGTCGGTCACAAGGGCTGTCCCACACCAGGAGGTCAGATGGGAATCGCATTCAAATCGTCCGAGCGCGCGACACTCGGGGTCGAGTGGGAACTCCAACTCGTCGACCGGAACAGTCGCCACCTGCGACAGGAGGCGGGGCAGCTCCTCGCCGAACTCCCGGATCTCAGCAGTGAGGCCGCGGTGCCCCCCTTGCGGCACGAGCTGATGCAGTCCCAGGTGGAGGTCGTCACGGGGATCTGCGAGACGGTCGAGGAGGCCAAGGGTGACCTCGGTCGCAACGTGGCGCGGATGCGGGAGGTGCTGGAACCCCGCGGTGCCACGCTGACCTGTTCCGGCACGCACCCGATCGACCACTGGCGGGACCAGGAGCTGAGCCCCGGCAAGCGGTACGGGGAGCTGGTCGAGCAGATGCAGTGGCTGGCCCGCAGGATCCTGACCTGCGGTGTACACGTCCACGTGGGGGTGCGCGGCCAGGAGAAGGCTATTCCCATTGTGAACGCACTTGCGAAGTATCTCCCACATTTTCTGGCTTTGAGTGCTTCTAGCCCGTTTTGGGGTGGTCATGACACGGGACTGGCCTCCGCGCGCTCGATTGTCTTCGGCGCGCTCCCCACCTCGGGGCCCCCGCCGAACCTCCCCGGGTGGCCCGCTTTCGAGGATTACCTCGAAACCCTTCTCAATGCGGGTACCATCGCCTCTATCAAGGAAGTCTGGTGGGACATCCGTCCGCACCCGGATTTCGGCACCATCGAGATCCGGATGTTCGACGGGATTCCCACCTTGCGCGAGGTGGGAATGGCCGCCGCTCTCTCCCAGTGTCTGGTGGAGCTGTTCGATCACCAGCTCGACCGCGGGTACAGCTTGCCCAGCCCGCCGTCCTGGGTGGTGAAGGACAACAAGTGGCGGGCCACCCGCTATGGACTCGACGCTCGTGTCATCACGGACTCACACGGGACCACCGTTCCGATCCGCGACGACCTCTACGAGCTGGTCCGCGAACTGGCGCCGGTCGCCGCCCGCCTGGGCTGCGCGGAGGACCTGGACCTGGTCACCGAGATCCTGGACAAGGGTGCCTCCTACGAGCGTCAGCGAGCGGTGGTCGCCGACGGCGGTTCGCTCGAAGACGTCGTGGACCTGCTCTCAGCCGAGTTCGAGGGGGACACCGCCCGCGCGGCATTTGTCGGCGCGCGATAGAAGTAACGAAATGGGGACCCTCGCATGCAGGGACGTGACCTGCCGGAGCAGTTGACGGCTTTTCTGGCGCGCCATGAGCGGGAGCTCACGGGATTCCGCCGGGACCTGCACATGCACCCGGAGCTGGCCTTCGCGGAACACCGCACCACGGGCCGCCTGGCCGAGCGCCTGCGCCAGGCGGGGCTCGCCCCCCGGACCCTTCCCCAGGGCACCGGCCTGATCTGCGACATCGGGAACGGCCCCGGCCCCATGGTCGCCCTGCGCGCCGACATCGACGCACTTCCCCTCACCGACGAGAAGGACGTCCCCTACCGCTCCACCGTCCCCGGCGTCGCCCACGCCTGCGGGCACGACGTGCACACCACGGTCCTGCTGGCCACGGGGATCTTCCTCGCCCAGCAGGACCGGGCGGGCGCGCTGCCCGGCCGCGTCCGCCTCCTCTTCCAGCCCGCCGAGGAGCTCCCCGGCGGTGCGGTCGAGGTCGTCAGGGCCGGTGGCATGGAGGGCGTGGACCGGGTCTTCGCCCTGCACTGCGACCCCCGCCAGATGGTCGGCAAGGTGGGTCTGCGCACCGGCGGCATCACCGCCGCCTGCGACCAGATCATGGTCCGCCTGTCCGGCCCGGGCGGGCACACCGCGCGCCCGCACCTGACCTCGGACCTCGTCTACGCGCTCGGCAAGATCGTCACCGAGCTGCCCGCCGCGCTGTCCCGCCGGGTCGACCCCCGGGCCGGGTTCAGCCTGGTGTGGGGCCGGATCAGCGCGGGCTCGGCGCCCAACGTCATCCCCGACGACGCCGTCGCGGAGGGCACCGTCCGGTGCCTCGACGACGAGGCCTGGCACGCCGCCCCCGACATCCTCAAGGGCCTGGTGGAGTCGGTCGCCTCGGCCTACGGCGCCGACGCCGAGGTCACCTACCGCCGGGGCGTCCCGCCCACCATCAACGAGTCCCGCAGCGTGGAGATCATGCGCGAGGCCACCACCCTGGCCCTGGGCGCCGACGCGGTCACGCCGACCCCGCAGAGCCTGGGCGGGGAGGACTTCGCCTGGTACCTGGAGCACGCTCCGGGCGCGCTGGCCCGGCTGGGCACCCACTCCCCGGACTGGAGCGGCGACATGCTGGACCTGCACCGGGGCACCTTCGACGCCGACGAGCGGGCGATCGGCGCGGGCACCCGCCTGATGGTGACCACCGCGCTCACCTCCCTGTGGGAGGACGCCCCCGAGGGTGTGCGCTCGGACAGCGAGGCCCTGGCCTGACGGCCCTTCCGCCGCCCCGCACCAACGGCGCCCGGACCTCCGCCAACGTGGCCACCGGGCGGCTTCTGCCGGATCGTCGGTAACTTCGTGTCGCCGTGTCGGGTGCCCTCGCCGCCTGGTGGCATCCTGAGTGGATGAACCAGCCACTCACAGTCGAACAGATCCGCCGGGCGCCCAAGGTGCTCCTGCACGACCACCTCGACGGCGGGCTGCGCCCGTCCACGGTGGTGGAGCTCGCGCAGGAGGCGGGCTACCGGGACCTGCCCACCTACGACCCGGCCGAGCTGGGGCGTTGGTTCCGCGAGGCGTCGGACTCCGGGTCGCTGGAGCGCTACCTGGAGACCTTCGCCCACACCACGGCGGTCATGCAGAGCCGTGACGCCCTCGTGCGCGTCGCCGCCGAGTCGGCGGAGGACCTGGCCGCCGACGGCGTGGTCTACGCGGAGCAGCGGTACGCCCCCGAGCAGCACCTGGAGGGCGGCCTCACCCTGGAGGAGGTCGTGGAGGCCGTCCAGGAGGGGCTCGAACTGGGGGAGAAGCGCGCCGCCGACGCGGGCCGGAGCATCCGCACCGGCCAGTTGGTGACCGCCATGCGCCACGCGGCCCGCTCGTCGGAGATCGCGGAGCTGGCGGTGCGCTACCGCGACGCCGGGGTCAGCGGCTTCGACATCGCGGGCGCGGAGGCGGGCAACCCGCCCACCCGCCACCTGGACGCCTTCGAGTACCTGCGCAGGGAGAACTTCCACTTCACCATCCACGCCGGTGAGGCCTTCGGACTGCCCTCCATCTGGGAGGCGCTCCAGTGGTGCGGCTGCGACCGGCTCGGCCACGGCGTGCGCATCATCGACGACATCACCGAGAACGAGAACGGTGTGCCGGTGCTGGGGCGCCTGGCCCAGTACGTGCGGGACAAGCGCGTGCCGCTGGAGATGTGCCCCAGCTCCAACGTGCAGACCGGTGCCGCCGAGTCCATCGCGGACCACCCGATCAGCCTCCTGCGGGACCTGCGCTTCCGGGTC
Source organism: Nocardiopsis sp. iso_237 (assembly GCF_056173345.1). Classification (NCBI taxonomy): domain Bacteria; kingdom Bacillati; phylum Actinomycetota; class Actinomycetes; order Streptosporangiales; family Nocardiopsidaceae; genus Nocardiopsis; species Nocardiopsis sp. iso_237. Next base: position 997,035 of record NZ_CM149669.1, read on the forward strand.
ACGGTCAACACGGACAACCGCCTGCAGAGCGGGGTGACCCTGTCGGAGGAGTTCGCCAAGCTGAGCGAGGCCTTCGGGTACGACTGGGACGACCTCCAGTGGTTCACGGTCAACGCGATGAAGTCGGCCTTCCTGCCGTTCGACGAGCGGCTGGCGCTGATCAACGGCACCATCAAGCCCGGGTTCGCGCAGCTGAAGTGGGCGACGCACTGATGGCCGGATCCTCCGAGGGGGTCACCACGCACTACTCGACCTCCTCCCGGGTGCTGGCGATCGTCTGGATCGTCGTCGCGGTCCTACTGCTGCTGGACCTGGTGCTGCGCGGGCAGGACCGGATGGCCTGGATCGCCGGGGCCGTCCTGGTGTTCAGCGTCGCCGCCGTCTACGCCACGTGGCTGCGCCCCCGGGTGGTCTCCACCGAGCGCGGCGTCCGGATGGTCAACCCGCTGCGCGAGACCTTCGTGCCGTGGGCCGCCGTGCAGTGGGTGGACGTGGTGGACGTGCTGCGGGTGCACACCCCGGAGCACGTCTACCGGTCCTGGCCGCTGCGCGAGACCAAGCGGGCCAAGGTACGGGAGAACATGCGCCGTGAGTCGGGCTACCTGGACCACGACGACGACAGGGACCCCACCGCGATGCGCCCGGTGGACCTGGTCGCCCGTGAGCTCCGCCGTGACGCGGAGAAGTACCGGGCCCGTCCGCTGCGCGGCCCCATCAAGGAGATCGATGAGGAGGGCCCGGCCGCGCTGGGCGCCGAGGACCGCCCGCAGACGATGGTGCCGGTCGAGGTCATCGTCGTCCTGGGCGTGCCGCTGGTGCTCCTCGTGGCCGTGTTGTTCATCGCCTGACCAGCCCGTTCGTCCCGGATCGGACCCGGCCCCCGCACCGTGCGAGGGGCCGGGTCCGTCGTCTGTCGGGGCCGGGGCGGGCCGTCGGCCCGAGGCCGGGCGGACGCGCCGGACGCGGGGTTGACGCACCCCCCGGGGTTCTGGTTAGGTTAGGCATGCCTAAGGGAGAACGTTCCGGGTGGGCGGGCTTCGCGCGGATGGCCACCCACCCGGATCCCCCTCCCAGGGCAACGCGCGCGGTTCAACTGAATATCGGGAAGAGAAGGTGCTGTCAGCGCCAGTCCAACGGGGTCTGCGGGGATCCCGGGCGCTGGGCGGCACCGGGGAAAGCACCACCTTCGACCGGACCCACGTTCGGTGCCGTCCATCCCATGGCCTCGGGATGTACGCTCGCCACGCCGGTACCGGACGTTTCGGGTCCGGTCGAGGGTGCCCCAGCCGCTTCCGGACGCGGTCCCCACGGGATCGCGGACGCCCAGCACGACGAAGCCCGGCCTCGGCCGGGCTTCGTGCTGTCCGTGTCCGACCCCGGAACGGGGCCGCCGTGCCTCAGGCCGCCTCCAGCACCCGGTTCAGCAGCTCACCGAGCCGCCGTGCCCGCTGGGTGACGACCTCCAGGGCGCGCTCCTGCTCGAACGGCTCCAGCACGGACCCCAGCGCGTCGTTGCTGACCATCGACAGGCCCAGGACCTCGGCCCCCATCTCGACGGCGGCGATGGTCTCCAGCGCGATCGACCGCCCCACCACGTCCGCGCCCGCCTGCCGCAGCACCTTCAGCTCGGTCTGCGTCTGGAGCTGCGGGCCCGTCGTCGACACGTACACGCCCTCGGCCAGTGTCACGTCCACCTCGTGGATGACGCCGCGCAGGCGCTCGCTGTAGGCGTGGGTCAGGTCGACGAAGTCGGGACCGGCCAGCGGCGAGGTCGCGGTGAGGTTCACGTGGTCCCGGACGACGATCGGCTGGCCCGGCTGGAAGTCGGTGCGCAGGGACCCGGCGGAGCCGGTCAGTACCGCGACCCGGGCGCCCGCGGCGATCCCCGTCCGGACCGCGTGCGCGGCCACCATCGGGCCGAACCCCTCGTAGAGGTGGACGCGTCCCACGAACACGACCACGCGCTTGTCGCCCACCCACATGCTGCGGATCCTGCCGCTGTGCCCCTCCGCCGTGGGCCGCACGAACCCGGGCAGTTCGGTCGCGTCGATCTCGATGTCGGGCGTGCCCAGCGTGTCCACCGCGCCAGCCCAGCCGGAGCCGAGCACCACCAGGGCGTCGAAACTGTCGGCACCGGCCCGGGCCAACAGCTCCTTCGCCGCGGAGTCCGCCAGTTGCTTCGCCTCGCCCGTGGTTCGGGGCGGCTGCTCTGATTCACTCACAAGTCGGATACTACCGCTCTGTAGTCAGTTGACACCGGAGCGCAACGCAGGGTGTCCGAAGGGCGGAATGTACGTGTGACCTCGGGTGCGTCGAGCGCCCCGGTCCACGTGTCCTTCGTCGCATTCTCCGAGCTCGGGAGGGGGTCCGACGGGCCCGTCCCCACCCGGCACCGTGCGCTGACCGGGGGTGGCTGCGGTCATCGACACCCGGCATGGCCGACAATGGAGGGAAGCGAGACAACCAGGTGGTGCCCTGCCATGCCCGAACATCGCCCCGGACCGGGAACGGGTAGGCCGCATCGCCCGCAGAGGGAGTGAAGCAGCGTGACGAAGGTCGTGATCATCGGTGGCGGGCCCGGGGGCTATGAGCCGGCGTTGGTCGCCGCGCAGTTGGGCGCGGACGTGACCGTGGTGGAGCGCGACGGAATCGGCGGTTCCTGCGTCCTCACCGACTGCGTCCCCTCCAAGAGCCTCATCGCCACGTCCACCCGCACCACGTACGTGCGCGAGTCGGGCAGCCTGGGCATCCACATCCCGGCGGCCGAGGAGCACAAGGAGCCGGTCGAGGTCGACATCGACCAGATCAACTCGCGGATCAAGCGCCTGGCCCAGGCCCAGTCCGACGACACCCGCGCCCGCCTGGTCAAGGAGGGCGTCGAGGTGGTCATCGGGGAGGCCCGGCTGGTCGACCCGCACATCGTCGCCGTCGGGGACCGCCGCATCCGCGCCGACGTCGTGCTCATCGCCACCGGCGCGCACCCGCGCGAGCTGCCCACCGCCAAGCCGGACGGCGAGCGCATCCTCACCTGGCGCCACCTCTACGACCTGGAGGAGCTGCCGGAGAAGCTGATCGTGGTCGGCTCCGGCGTCACCGGCGCCGAGTTCGCCAGCGCCTACCAGGCCCTGGGCTCCGACGTCACCCTCGTGTCCTCCCGCGAGCTGGTCATGCCCACGCAGGACTCCGACGCCGCCGAGGTACTGGAGGAGGTCTTCATGCGACGCGGCATGACGGTCCTCAGCCAGACCCGCGCCGAGTCGGTCGTGCGCACCGAGGACGGCGTCCGGGTGACCCTCTCCGACGGCCGCACCGTGGACGGCAGCCACTGCCTGATGACCGTCGGCATGATCCCCAACACGGAGGGGCTGGGCCTGGAGGAGGCCGGGGTCCGCCTGGGCAGGGGCGGGTTCGTCGAGGTCGACCGGGTCTCCCGCACCACCGTCCCGGGCGTGTACGCCGCCGGTGACTGCACCGGGGTGAACATGCTCGCCTCGGTGGCGGCCATGCAGGGGCGCATCGCCATGTGGCACGCGCTGGGCGAGGCCGTGTCCCCGCTCCAGCTCTCCACCGTCGCCTCCACCGTGTTCACCCACCCCGAGCTGGCGGCGGTCGGCGCCAGCGAGGACGACGTGCGCAGCGGGCGGATCGACGGCCGTACCGTCACCCTGCCGCTGAACACCAACCCGCGCGCCAAGATGAACCAGGTCAAGGACGGCTTCGTCAAGCTCATCTGCCGTCAGCACACCGGGATCGTCCTCGGCGGCGTCATCGTCGGCCCGCGCGCCAGCGAACTCATCCTGGGCGTGTCCATCGCGGTGCAGCAGCGCCTGACCGTGGACGACATCGCGCACACCTTCTCGGTGTACCCCTCGCTGTCCGGCAGCGTCACCGAGGCCGCCCGCTCGCTCATGCTCGCCTCCCCGGAGTAGTCGACGGGTTCCCCGGAACGCGGGCCCGGCCCGCCGTGTGGATCACGTGCAGGACACACGGCGGGCCCGGATTCCTTACATCCCCTTGACACCCCCGGGAGTACCTTTTCCGGGTGATCTGTCCGAAGTGCCAAAGCCAGATGCGTACCTACGACCGTCAGGGCGTCCACATCGACCGGTGCGACGGGTGCCAGGGAATCTTCCTGGACCGTGGCGAGCTGGAGCGCGTCGTCTCCGCCGAGCAGCGCCACTACGGTGCCGTCCCGCCCGACCCGCACTCCCCCCAGCCCTACCCGGGCCAGCGCCCCGGCCAGCGGCGCGGCTACCCCGACTCCCCGCGCGGCTACGGCGGCGGCTACGCGGACTCCCCGGCCGCCTACCGGGGCGGCGGCGGGTACAACGACTCCCCCCGCCCCTACCGCCGTCGCCGCAAGGGGTTCCTGGAACAGCTCTTCGACTAGCCGCAGAGGTGACGGCCGTGCACCCGCTGATCTGTACACACTGCGGGGAGTGGGACGGGGAACCCGACACGGGAGCGGGGGAGCACCTGCTCCGCTGCTCCTTCTGCGGTCTGACCCGTCCCTTCCTGAGGCTGCCGCTCCTGTGCGTCACGGGGCCCAGCGGCACGGGCAAGTCCACCGTGGCCCGGGAACTCCTGGCCCGTCTGTCCGAGCGGTTCGTCGTCCTCGAACAGGACCTGCTGTGGGTGGGCGGCCTGCGCGACCCCGCCGACGACCACCGCCTGTTCCGCTCGACCTGGCTGCGCACCGCCGCCATGGTCCAGCAGAGCGGGCGGCCCGTCGTGCTGTGCGGGACCGTGGCCCCGCCCGAACTCGAACACCTGCCCGAGCGCGCCCTCTTCTCGGGGGTCCACTACCTCGCGCTCACCTGCGACCCCCGGGCGCTCGCCGCGAGGCTGAGGGCCCGCCCGGACTGGCGCGGCTGGGACGAGGCCCGGATCGACGAGACCCTGGACCACCAGGACTGGCTGACGGAGGAGGCCGGAAGGCTGCGGCCGCCCGTCATGCTGCTCGACACCACCGAGTCCGCGCCCGTGGAGACCGCCGAGGCGGTCCGGCGCTGGGTGGAGGGCGTCCACCAGGACTCCCCGACACCCGTCGGCCGGGAGTAGGAACACGGGAGGGCCCCGGGAGAGTTCACCTCCCCCGGGGCCCTTCCGTGTGTGGCGCCCGACTAGGTCGTGTTTTTTGGATCATTCCGCGCTCGCGACCACCAGGCTGCCTCTCGCTGCGCCGATGAAGCTCGGACAGCCAAACCCGGGCGGGCCCCCGCTGTGCGACACTGCGGAGCTTGCGTAGCAGCGCACAGTAGGGGCAGCTTCACTCCACGGCTTGCGAGAGATTGCCTGGACGGCCGCTCGCATCGATGGCGGCTCCGCCGCCACCAGCGAAAGCATCCAAAAAACACTCCCTAGAAGTCGAAGCCGCCGAAGTCCCCGAAGTCGCCGCCGCCGTCGAAGTCGCCTCCGCCGCCGTCGCCCATGTCCCCTCCGGCGTCCATCATGCCGCCGCCCATCATCGACCCCATCATGGAGCCCATCATCATGCCGGTGAACATGCCCATCATCATGTTCATACCGAAGTAGCCGCCGGCGTAGGGCGAGTACGCGGGACCGGCGTCGTAGTACGGACGCCGTTCACCGTCCACCTCGACCATGCGCACGTCCGGCTGCCCGCCGGTGCGCACCGCCTGGGCACAGGCCGCGCACGCGGTGACCGACCGGGGGGAGCCCCCGGGCGGGGCCCAGGTGACGTCCTCGGTGGAGGGCCCGTGCTGCGGGTTGAAGAAGCAGGGGCCGCGCCGCGCGGGCACCGGGTCGCCGTTCATCCGGGCCCGGGTGGCGGACATGTAGTAGCGGCCGTCCTCCAGGGCGCTGGTCACCTGCCTGACCTGGTCGGGCTCCTGGATGGTGTCCAGCTGGGCCTTGGCCTGGTCGTAGGAGTCCATGGCCCGGGAGTAGTCCTCGCGGGTCGCGTCGTCCACCTGGGACAGGTCGATCTCCAGACGGGCGACGTCCTCACCGAGGCGGACGACGTCCTCGGTGGCCATCTGCTTGATCTCCTGGAGCTGCTTGGCCTTCTCGGCCTCGCGCTTCTTGCGGGCGTTGTACACGTACCAGCCGCCCGCGGCGGCCACGAGCACGAGGACGGTGAGCAGCACCAGTCCGGAGCCGCCGCCCCCGGCCGGGGCCTCGTCGGCGGTCTCGGTGGACTGGACGGCCTGCGGCAGCGCCACGAGGGCGTCCGTCGGGTTGGTGGGGCTCGCGGAGTGCGCGGCGTCCCGGACGGCGGTGGTGTCCTCCAGGTTGGGGGAGGTGACGAAGAAGTGTTCGCTCCCGCCGAGGACCCCGTACGCCCCGTCACCGACCTCGGCCATCACCGGTTCCATGATGGTGTTCACCCCGGCCTCGGAGGTGGTGACCTCACGCGGTAGGAGCACGTAGTAGACGGGGGTGTCCGCGTTCGCGACGGCCGCCTCCAGGGCCGCCTCGTCACCGCTCGGGAAGCCCTCGATCGACGGGTCGACGAAGACCCCGTCGTTCTCCAGCTCCGCGACGATGTCCTGCGTCTGCGGGGGTTCGGTCCCGGTGTCGGCGGTGGCGGATGCCGCCCCGGCCGTCACCATCGCCGCCGCGAGCCCGGCGGTCAGCACTGTGGGTGTTACCAAGCGGCGCAACATGTCGATCCTCTCGCCTCCCTCAACCACAGGACGAACAGGAGGCCGCCACAGTTCCCGCGACCGGCCGCCGACTCCGGATCCCCGCTGATCGCGGTGTGCGCCCCCCGGGGACACGACGAGGCCCGCCGGGCGGAATCCGGCGGGCCTCGTCGTCTGCTGCGGGGAGCTAGCTCCGTGCGGCCGACTCCGCGAGGTCGGCCTCCTCGGAGGCCTCGGCGGCGGCGCGTTCGGCCTCCGCCCGCTCGGCGGCGATCGCGTCACCCGTGGCGGTGCCGGGCTCGTCCTCGGGGACGAAGCCGGTGGTGCCGCGCGGGGCGTTGTAGCGGACCACGTCGAGGATGCCCTCGCGCTTGGCGACGATCGCGGGGATCAGCGCCTGACCGGCCACGTTGGTGGCGGTGCGGCCCATGTCCAGGATCGGGTCGACGGCCAGCAGCAGACCCACGCCCTCCAGGGGCAGACCCAGCGTGGACAGGGTCAGGGTCAGCATGACGGTCGCGCCGGTGGTGCCCGCCGTGGCGGCCGAGCCGATCACCGAGACGAACACGATCAGCAGGTAGTCGGTGACGCCGAGGCCGACGCCGAAGAACTGGGCGACGAAGATCGCGGAGATCGCCGGGTAGATCGCGGCGCAGCCGTCCATCTTCGTGGTGGCGCCGAACGGCACCGCGAAGGCCGAGTAGTGGCGCGGGACGCCGAAGTTCTGCTCGGCGACGCGCTGGGTGACGGGCAGGGTGCCGAGCGAGGAGCGCGACACGAAACCGAGCTGGACGGCGGGCCACACACCGGTGAAGTACTTGACCGGGGAGAGGCCGTTGAGGCGGGCGACCAGCGGGTAGACGACGAACAGCACCAGGGCCAGGCCGAGGTAGATCGCGACGGTGAACTGGCCGAGCGCGCCGATCGTGGTCCAGCCGTAGCTGTAGACGGCGTTGCCCAGCAGACCGACGGTGCCGATCGGGGCGAGGCGGATGACCCACCACAGGGCCTTGAGCACGACCTCCAGGGTGGAGGAGGTGAACGCGATGAAGGGCTCGGCGGGCTTGCCGACCTTCACGGCGGCGATGCCCAGGACCACGGCGATCACGATCAGCTGGAGCACGTTGAACGACAGCGACGTGCTCAGCGAGCCGTCGTCGGCGGCGGAGGTGCTCGCCGCCAGGCCCAGGAAGTTGGCCGGGACGATGCTCTCGATGAAGGCCAGCCAGGAACCCGTGGTGGAGGGCTCGGCGGCGGTGCCCGCGTCCACGGCGCTGTTCAGGCCGGGGCGCAGGGTCAGGCCGATCGCGATCGCGATGGCCACGGAGACCAGCGCGGTGATGGCGAACCAGAGCAGGGTCTTCCAGGCCAGGCGCGCGGCGTTGGCGACGTTGCGCAGGTTGGCGATGGAGGAGATGACGGCGAGGACGATCAGCGGCGGCACGATCGTGCGCAGCAGCGCCACGAAGGTCGAGCCGACGGTCTCCAGGGTGACGGCCAGCCAGTTCGGCTCACCGTCACCGACGGGACCGATCTGGAGGGCGACGACACCGAGCACGATGCCGAGGACGACACCGGCGAAGACCTGTGCGGCGAAGGGAAAACGCGGCTTACGTCTGGGAACTGTGGTCTGCTCAGACACGGAAGGATGACTCCAGGGATGGGTGGCCGGGCGCACACGTACGACGTCACGGGTCGGCGTGGCGGGCCGCGGGAGCTCGGCGCAGGGGATCGGTCGGGCATCACCGGGATGGGTGACCTGGGAAGGGTGAGCGGCGCGCTGCCCGGCGGAAGGCACGGGCGCGCGTGGACCTAGCTACACGCGTGGCTGCTGAAGCGGCACAGGTCGATGTGCCACCTTCGCGTCAGTCCCCAGATGTTCGTCACAGTCGAGAACACTAACCCGGATCACTTACCTTTTCCATACACAATCGGACGTTCTTCCCGAAGGTGCCGTCGGGAGCCCCTACTGGGCTGGATCTTCCCGGCGTCCTACGCGACGAGGATCACCCCCGGGAGACGCCGGAGGGGAGGCACCGGCGCGGTGCCTCCCCTCCACGGACCGGGGGCCCGGAGCCCTACGCGTCCTTGATCTCGCAGACCACGGCGCCGTTGCCCACGGTCTCGCCCGGGGTGACCTTGAGGCCGGTCACGACCCCGGCCCGGTGCGCGGTGAGCGGCTGCTCCATCTTCATGGCCTCGATGACCACCACGGTCTCGCCCTCGCCCACCTGCTGGCCCTCCTGGGCCACCAGCTTGACCACGGTGCCCTGCATCGGGGAGACGAGGGAGTCACCGCTGGCCACCGCCGCCGCGCCGCCCCTGCGGGCCGACCGCCTGCGCTTCCCGCCGTTGTCGGCCGCCGGGGCCGCCGCCGCGCCCAGCGACGCGGGCAGGACGACCTCCACGCGCCTGCCGCCGACCTCCACGGTCACGGTCTCCCGCTCGGGGGCCTCGGCGGTGCCGGGCTCGCCCGCCCAGGGTTCGATGGTGTTCTCGAACTCGGTCTCGATCCAGCGGGTGTACACCCCGAACGGCTGGTCGGGGTCGGCCGGGGCGAACGCCGGGTCCTCGACGACGGCCTGGTGGAACGGGATCACCGTGGGCATACCGCCCACCGCGAACTCGGCCAGGGCCCGCTTGGAGCGCTGGAGCGCCTCGGTGCGGGTGCGCCCCGTGACGATCAGCTTGGCGACCATCGAGTCGAAGGCCTGCGGGACGGTGAACCCGGCCTCGCAGCCGGTGTCCACCCGCACGCCGGGTCCGCCGGGCAGGTTCAGGGCGGTGATGGTGCCGGGGGCGGGCATGAATCCGCGCCCCGGGTCCTCGGCGTTGATCCGGAACTCGAAGGAGTGGCCGCGCACCTCGGGGTCGCCGTAGCCCAACTCCTCGCCGTCCGCGACGCGGAACATCTCGCGGACCAGGTCGATGCCGGTGACCTCCTCGGTGACCGGGTGTTCGACCTGCAGGCGGGTGTTGACCTCCAGGAACGAGATGGTCCCGTCCACCCCGACGAGGAACTCGCAGGTGCCCGCGCCCACGTAGCCCGCCTCGGCCAGGATGGCCTTGGAGGCGCTGTACAGGCGCTCCATCTGGTCGGGGGACAGGAACGGGGCGGGCGCCTCCTCCACCAGCTTCTGGTGACGGCGCTGGAGGGAGCAGTCACGGGTGGAGACCACCACGACGTTGCCGTGGGTGTCGGCCAGGCACTGCGTCTCCACGTGGCGCGGCTTGTCCAGGTAGCGCTCCACGAAGCACTCGCCGCGACCGAACGCGGTCACCGCCTCGCGCACCGCCGACTCGTAGGCGTCGGCCACCTCGTCCAGCGTGTACGCCACCTTCAGGCCGCGTCCGCCGCCGCCGAAGGCCGCCTTGATCGCGATCGGCAGGCCGTGCTCCCGGGCGAAGGCCACGACCTCCTCGGCGGACTCCACCGGGTCGGGGGTGCCCGCGACCAGCGGGGCGCCGACCTTCTGCGCGATGTGTCGGGCCTGGACCTTGTCGCCCAGGGCGGTGATCGCCGACGGGGGCGGGCCGATCCAGGTCAGCCCGGCGTCGATGACGGCCTGGGCGAAGTCGGCGTTCTCGGCCAGGAACCCGTAGCCGGGGTGGACGGCGTCCGCGCCGGAGGAGGCGGCCACCGCCAGGAGCTTGCCGATGTCGAGGTAGGAGTCGGCGGGGGTGGAGCCGCCCAGGCTGTGCGCCTCGTCGGAGACCTTGACGTGCAGGGCGTCGAGGTCGGGTTCGGCGTAGACCGCGACGCTGGCGATCCCGGCGTCGCGGCAGGCGCGGGCGATCCGCACGGCGATCTCGCCTCGGTTGGCGATCAGAACTTTACGCACGGTGGAAATCCTCCAGCTGGAGCACGGAGCGGGTCACACGCCGACCGCTCGACGAAGGGTCTGGGTATCGGGGGAGCACGTCAGGGGTCACCTGGTGCTCAGGCGCCAGGCGCCGGGGCCGGGGCGCGGCGGTGTGCGCATGCCCCGCGCGCGGTCCCGCCAGCCGGAGACGGGCCGCTCGGGCTCGGGGGCCCCGGCGGCGGCCCGGGCCGCCGCCGCGCGGGCGGTGAGCACGGCGGTCAGGACGGCGAGCTCCTCCTCGGTGGGCTCGCCCCTGACCACCACCAGGTGCGGGGACGGCTTCTCGGGCGCGCTCACAGCGGGATGTTCCCGTGCTTCTTGGGCGGGAGCTGCCTGCGCTTGTTGCGCAGCGCCCTCAGCGCCTTGGTGACCTGCACCCGGGTCTCCGAGGGCAGGATGACCCCGTCCACGTAGCCGCGCTCGGCCGCCGAGTACGGGTTCAGCAGGGTGTCCTCGTACTCCCCGACCAGGCGGGTCCGCTCGGCCTCGACGTCGTCGGAGGCGGCGAGGGTGCGCCGGTGCAGGATGTTGACCGCGCCCTGCGCGCCCATGACCGCGATCTGGGCGGTGGGCCAGGCCAGGTTGACGTCGGCGCCCAGGTGCTTGGAGCCCATGACGTCGTAGGCGCCGCCGAAGGCCTTCCGGGTGATCACCGTGATCAGCGGGACGGTGGCCTCGGCGTAGGCGTACAGCAGCTTGGCGCCCCGGCGGATGATGCCGTCCCACTCCTGGTCGGTGCCGGGCAGGAAGCCGGGCACGTCCACGAAGGTGAGGACGGGGACGTTGAACGCGTCGCAGGTGCGCACGAACCGCGCGGCCTTCTCGGAGGCGTCGATGTCCAGGCAGCCCGCGAAGCTCATGGGCTGGTTGGCGACGATGCCGACGGACTGGCCGTCGACCCGCCCGAAGCCCACCACGATGTTGGTGGCGAACTGGGCGTGTACCTCGAGGAACTCGCCGTCGTCCAGGACCGACTCGACGACCCGCTTCATGTCGTACGGCTGGTTGGCCGAGTCCGGGACGAAGGTGTCCAGGGCCAGGTCGGTGTCGGTGGTCTCGTCGCCCGGGTCGTCCTCGGGGGCCAGCCGGGGGGCCTCCTCCAGGTTGTTGTCGGGCAGGTGCGACAACAGGGACTTCACGTAGTCGATGGCGTCCTGCTCGTCGGCCCCCTGGTAGTGGGAGACCCCCGACTTGGTGGAGTGCGCGGTGGCGCCGCCCAGCTCCTCCATGGAGACGTCCTCGCCGGTGACGGTCTTGATGACGTCGGGTCCGGTGATGAACATCTGGGAGGTCTCGTCGACCATGACGACGAAGTCGGTGAGGGCGGGGGAGTAGACGTGCCCGCCGGCCGTGGCGCCCATGATCAGGGAGATCTGCGGGACGACGCCGGAGGCGTGGGTGTTGCGCTTGAAGATCTCGGCGTACAGGCCGAGCGCGACGACGCCCTCCTGGATGCGCGCGCCGCCGCCCTCGTTGATGCCCACGACGGGGCACCCGTTCGTGAGGGCGTGGTCGAGGACCTTGCAGATCTTCTCGCCGTAGACCTCGCCCAGTGATCCGCCGAAGACGGTGACGTCCTGGCTGAAGACGGCGACGGGGCGGCCGTCGACGGTTCCGTGGCCGGTGACCACACCGTCCCCGTAGGGGCGGTTGGCGTCGAGGCCGAAGTTGGTCGAGCGGTGCCGGGCCAGCGCGTCGAACTCGACGAACGAGCCCGGATCGACCAGTGCGTCGATCCGCTCGCGAGCGGTCATCTTGCCTTTGGCGTGCTGCTTCTCGACAGCCCGCTCGGAGCCGGCGTGCACGGCTTCGTACCTGCGTCGTCGCAGGTCCGCGAGCTTGCCCGCGGTCGTGTGGATGTCGATCTCAGCCGCGGACAGCGGTTCAGGGGCTTCTGTGGCCATAACAGCCCAGGTTAGCTCCGGGGGTCTGGTTCATCGTCACGCGGCCCGGGTTACTCGTCAGTAGGTCCGGCCTCCCGGGGCCCGAGTGTCGAGGCGCGGCCCCCGGGAATCGCGGTGTGTAAAGGATGCCCGAGAAAAGTGAGTAATTGTGAATTGCGCCCGTTTGTAGAACACCGGTTAACGCCTGGGCAAAACTGCGGGAAACCGCCCCCGCGCACATGCCGCCAGGCGTGATCTCTGTAGGGTCGGCCCTATGACAGCGGTTAGCGCAGAACGCGACAGTGCCCGCCAGGAAGTCCCCGAACAGCTCAGGAATGACGTCAAGCTGCTCGGTGAGATGCTCGGAACGGTTCTCGCCGAAAGCGGCGGCGCGGACCTGCTCGACGATGTCGAGAAACTCCGACACGCGGTGATCGGTGCCCGCGACGGCACCGTCACCACCGAGGAGATCACCCGCCTGGTCGCGGTCTGGCCCCTGGAACGCGCCAAGCAGGTCGCCCGCGCCTTCACGGTCTACTTCCACCTGGCCAACCTGGCCGAGGAACACCAGCGCATGCGCGCCCTGCGCGAACGCGACGACGCCCACAACCCGCCCCGCGAGTCCCTGGCCGCCGCCGTGCGCGCCGTCCGCGAGGGCGAGGGCGGCGAGGAGCGCCTCAACGCGCTGATCGAGGGCATGGAGTTCCACCCCGTCCTCACCGCCCACCCCACCGAGGCCCGGCGCCGCGCCGTCTCCACCTCCATCCTGCGCATCAGCGCCCAGCTGGAGGACCTGCACACCGCGCACGAGGGCAGCGGCGCCGCCGCCGAGGCGCACCGCCGCCTGCTGGAGGAGATCGACCTCCTCTGGCGCACCTCCCAGCTGCGCTACACGAAGCTGGACCCGCTCGACGAGGTGCGCACCGCCCTCGCCGCCTTCGACGAGACGATCTTCGCGATCGTGCCGGAGGTCTACCGGACCCTCGACACCGCCATCGACCCCGAGGGCACCGGCACCCGCCCGCCCCGCGCCACGCCCTTCGTGCGCTACGGCAGCTGGATCGGCGGGGACCGGGACGGCAACCCCTTCGTCACCCACGAGGTGACCCGCGAGGCGATGACCATCCAGTCCGAGCACATCCTGCGCGGCCTCGAAACGGCCTCCGGCCGGATCGCTCGGGCCCTCACCGTCTACTCCAACCTGACCCCGGCCAGCCCCGCGCTCCTGGACGCCCTCTCCGAGGCGAAGGCCGGACAGCCCGCGCTCATGGGCGAGATCACCCAGCGCTCACCCAACGAGCCCCACCGCCAGCTCCTGCTCCTGGCCACCGCCCGCCTGCGCGCCACCCGCGAACGCGACGCCGACCTCGCCTACACCGACGCCGAGGAGTTCCTCGCGGACCTGCGCCTGGTCCAGGAGTCCCTCGCCGCCGCCGGAGCGGTCCGCCAGGCCTACGGCGACCTCCAGCACCTCGTCTGGCAGGCCGAGACCTTCGGCTTCCACCTGGCCGAACTGGAGATCCGCCAGCACAGCGAGGTCCACGCGGCGGCCCTGGCCGAACTGGAGGCCGGAGGTCCCCTCTCGGAGCGCACCGAGGAGGTCCTGGACACCATCCGCACCGTCTCCTGGATCCAGGAGCGCTTCGGTGTGGAGGCCTGCCGCCGCTACATCGTCAGCTTCACCCGCTCCGCCGAGGACATCGAGGCCGTCCACAAGCTGGCCACCTACGCCCTGCCGCCCAAGCGCGTGCCGGTCCTGGACGTCATCCCGCTCTTCGAGACCGGCGCCGACCTGGAGGCCTCGCCCCGGGTCCTGGCCGGGATGCTCGACCTCCCGCCGGTCCGCCGGCGCCTGGCCGACAACGACCGGCGCCTGGAGGTGATGCTCGGCTACAGCGACTCCGCCAAGGACGTGGGGCCGGTCAGCGCGACCCTGCGCCTCTACGACGCCCAGGCCCGGTTGTCCGCGTGGGCCCGCGAGCACGACGTGCGCCTGACCCTCTTCCACGGCCGCGGCGGTTCCCTGGGCCGTGGCGGCGGTCCGGCCAGCCGCGCCCTGCTCGCCCAGGCGCCGGGCTCGGTCGACGGGCGGTTCAAGGTCACCGAGCAGGGCGAGGTCATCTTCGCCCGCTACGGACAGGCCGCGATCGGCCGCCGCCACATCGAACAGGTCGGCCACGCCGTCCTGATGGCCTCCACCGACGCCGTCCAGGAGCACGAGCGCGCCGCTGCCGAGCGCTACCGGCGCCACGCCGACACCATCGCGGAGGCCGCCCAGGAGGCGTACCTGTCGCTCATCAACACCGACGACTTCGCGGTGTGGTTCTCCCAGGTGAGCCCGTTGGAGGAGCTCGGCGAGCTCCGCCTGGGCTCGCGTCCCTCCCGGCGCGGCGCCGCCCGGGGCCTGGGCGACCTGCGGGCGATCCCGTGGGTGTTCGCGTGGACCCAGACACGCGTGAACCTGCCCGGCTGGTTCGGCCTCGGTACGGGCCTGGCCGCCGTGGCCGACCTGCCCGTCCTCCAGGCCGCCTACCGCGAGTGGCCGCTGTTCGCGTCGCTGCTGGACAACGCCGAGATGAGCCTGGCCAAGACCGACCGCACCATCGCGGAGCGCTACCTCGCCCTGGGCGACCGGCCCGAACTCAGCGAGACGGTCCTGCGCGAGTACGACCTGACCCGCGAGCTCGTCCTCAGGGTGACCGGCCACAGCCGCCTGCTGGAGAACCGCGCGGTCCTGTCCCGCGCCGTGGACCTGCGCAACCCGTACGTGGACGCGCTCAGCCACCTCCAGCTCCGGGCCCTGGAGGCGCTGCGCGGCGAGGAGGCCGAGTCCCTCTCCGAAGAGGACAGCGAGCACCTGGAACGGCTGCTCCTGCTCTCCGTCAACGGTGTCGCCGCCGGTCTCCAGAACACCGGCTGACTGCTGTAATGGACGGATGAACGAGATCCCTCCCCTGGACCGGGCCGCGATCACCTCGGCGGTGATCCGGCCCGGCGGGCTCTGGCGACGGGTCGAGGTGGTCCCCGAGGCCGGATCCACCAACACCGAACTGGTCGCGAGGTCCAAGGAAGGCGCCCCCGAGGGGACCGTGCTGGTCACCGAGCACCAGACCGCCGGGAAGGGAAGGCTCGGGCGCGGGTTCACGACACCGCCGCGGGTCGCGCTCACCTTCTCGCTGCTGGTCCGTCCCGGGGTGCCTTCGGAGGAGCTCGGCTGGGTGTCCCCGCTGATGGGACTGGCGGCCGTCGCCGCCGTCCGCAGGACGACCGGCCTGGAGACACGGCTGAAGTGGCCCAACGACCTGCTCCTGGGGGAGCGGAAGCTCGCCGGGATCCTGGCCGAGGCCGACTTCTCCGACCCCGGCCGCCCCGGAATCGTGGTCGGCATGGGGCTGAACGTCTCCCAGACGCGCGACGAACTCCCGGTGGAGACCGCCACCTCCCTGCGCGCCGAGGGCGCCGACACCCTCCGGGAGACCCTCCTCGTGGCCGTCCTGGAGGAGTTCGAGCGGCGCTACTCCGCCTGGGAACCGGCCGACGAGTACCGGGACGTGTGCGTGACCATCGGCCGCCGGGTCCGCGTCCACCTGCCGGGGGACACCTACCTCGACGGCACCGCGACCGGCGTCGACGACCAGGCGCGACTCCTCGTGGAGGGGCGGGCGCTCAGCGCCGGGGACGTCGTGCACGTCCGGCCGGGCCAGTGAATCGTGTGCCATCATCACCTTTATGGCTATCGCGGACCGCTATCTCTCCGACGACGAGGAACTCGTCCACGTCGCACGGCAGCACTGGACCCTCCTCGCCGGGGAGTTCGTCGCGCTGATCCTCATCATCGGTGTCGTCGGCACCGCCCTCTTCTTCATCCCCTGGTCCGAGGACTGGAGCCTGATCGCCGCGGGCGTCGTGGTGGCGGTCGGGGTCGTCGCCGCCCTGGCCTTCTGGTTCGTCCCCATGCTCAAGTGGGCGACCACGGTCTACATCCTCACCAACCGGCGGCTGATGATGCGTGACGGCATCATCTCCAAACAGGGCCGGGACATGCCGCTCACCAGGGTCAACGATGTCTCCTTCAACATCAGCCTCTGGGAACGGATCATGCGGTACGGAACGTTGTCCATCCAGTCGGCGTCCGAGCAGGAGGGCATGGTCCTCCAGCGCGTGCCCAGACCCCAGTGGTTCCAGTCGGAGATCTACCGCCAGGTCAACGCGGCCCAGCGGCCCGAGTACCCGTCGGGAACCTGACCCCGGCGCACCATCGGCGTAAGCTGGAGGTGCATCCCACACCGCCCCCGTGCGGTAAGGCCGTGAAAGAGAACGTATGCCGTCGCGTCCTGACCCGAAAGCGATCGAGTCCGTCCTGCTCGGTGGTGAAGCGGTCTACACCAGGGAACAGGCGGTCGAGCTCGCCGAAGCCGACCCCGAACTGGCCGGACGAGTCTGGCGCGCCCTGGGCTTTCCCACCCTGGGCGACGACTCGGTGATCTTCGCCGAGAGCGACGTCGAGGCGCTGCGCATCACCAACTCCCTCCTCAAGGAGGGGCTCCTCGACGAGGAGGGCGTGGTCCGCTTCGCCCGCGCCATGGGCCAGACCATGGCCAGACTCGCGGACTGGCAGACCAGCATCCTGAGCACCCTCATCTTCCAGAACGAGGACTCCGCCAGCCCCCTGATGAACCAGGTCAAGGAGCTCCTGCCCGACGTGGAGCGCCTCCTGCTGCACATCTGGCGCCGCCAGCTCGCCGCCTCCACGGCGCGCACCCTCGCGGTGATGTCCAACAACAACGACATCGTGCCGAACTACTACCCGCTGATCGTCGGCTTCGCGGACCTGGTCTCCTTCACCACCCTGAGCCGCGAGCTCGACGAGGTCGAACTCGCGGGCGTCGTGGAGGGCTTCGAGGCCACCGCCGCCGACATCGTCGCCTCCGGCGGCGGACGCGTGGTCAAGACCCTGGGTGACGAGGTCCTCTACGTCGCGGACTCGCCCCTCCAGGCCGCGGACATCGCCCTGCGCCTGGCCTCCGGGGTGAAGACCCACGTGGAGGTCCCCGACGTCCGGGTCGGCGTGGCCTACGGCCCGGTCCTCACCCTGCACGGGGACGTCTTCGGCACCACCGTCAACCGCTCCAGCAGACTCACCTCCTTCGCGCGGCCCGGCACGGTCCTCATCGACGAGGCCCTGGCCGAGAGCCTCAGCGACGAGGAGGGCCTCCAGGTGGTGCAGGTCCGGGCCCGACACGCCCACGGTCTGGGCCTCATCCAGCCCTACGCGCTACGCCGGGACTTCGACGCGCAACCGCATGTGCCGACGCCCCCGGAGGGATAGGCTCGAAGCCCCAACGTGAGGCGGTGAGAGTGTGACCCCCATCCAGCAGCTGCGTACCTCGGGTGTCTTCAGCGTCGAGGGCGCCGAGTCCGACATCGAGAACAACGTGTGGATCGTCGGCAACGACGAGAGCGCTGTGGTGATCGACGCCGCCCACGACCACGAGCGCA
Source organism: Nocardiopsis sp. iso_237 (assembly GCF_056173345.1). Taxonomy (NCBI): domain Bacteria; kingdom Bacillati; phylum Actinomycetota; class Actinomycetes; order Streptosporangiales; family Nocardiopsidaceae; genus Nocardiopsis; species Nocardiopsis sp. iso_237. Next base: position 1,014,888 of record NZ_CM149669.1, read on the forward strand.
TCGCCCGCGGCCTGGGCGACCGTGAACTCATGGCCATCGTGTGCACCCACGGCCACCCGGACCACATCAACGCCGCCGTCGCCCTCGCCGACCTCACGGACTGCCCGATCCTCCTCCACCCGGACGACTCCGAGCTGTGGTACCAGGTCCACCCCTACCGTGAACCGGACGCCCCGCTCCTGCACGGCGAGGTCCTGCGCGCCGGAGACGTGGAGCTCAACGTGCTCCACACCCCGGGCCACACCCCCGGCGGCGTCTCGTTCCACTCCCCGGAACTCGGCGTGGTCTTCAGCGGAGACACGCTCTTCCCCGACGGCCCCGGAGCCACCGGGCAGCCCTCCTCGGACTTCCCGACGATCATCGCGTCCATCCGCGACCAGCTGATCACCCTCCCGGGCGACACCATCGTCCACCCGGGCCACGGCGAGTCCACCACCATCGCGGAGGCCGCCAACCACCTCGAAGAGTGGTCCACCCGGGGCTTCTGACGCCTCGGGGCGGCGCCCCGCGCGGTCGGCCACACCCCCTCAGACCCCGGGGGGCCGGAGGCGCGCCGGTTCCCGCCCTCGTCAGGGGGTGCGGGTCAGCATCAGCCCGAACCCGGCCTCCGCCTTCACCAGCCCGTTCACCTGGACCTCCACCAGGTGCTCCCCCGGGTAGTAGGTCCGGGTCGTGACGGGCCGCACCGGGTGCCTCCTCTCCAGGGTCCTCCGCTCCCCGGCGCCCAGCTCCAATGTCGTCCACTTGAACACCTTGGGGCTGCGTCCCCCGTTCGCACGCACGTGGTGAACCACGTAGTCGACGATCACCGTGTGCGGCCGGTCGTCCCCGTTCACCAGGTCGACCCGCACCGACAGCGCCCCGCCCAGCTCCAGCACCTGCGGGCTCAGGGTCAGGCCCTCCGCGGTCACCCGCTCACCGCCCGTGGCCCCGAGCAGCGCCAGTGCCCTCTGGTCGCCCTTCTTCACCAGGGTGCGCAGGGCGTGCCGGACGGTCCACGCCGTCTCCGGGGTCGGGCTCTCCCGGGTCCACCGCTCCGCCACGTCCAGCACCAGCCCGGGGTGTTCCCTCGACACGTCGTTCAGGTTGTTGGCGACCGAGGTGCGCACGAACTTCGACGGGTCCGACCTCAGCGCCTCCAGGACCTCCAGCACGGGGGCCGGGTCCTCGACGAACCTCGTCAACCTGCGTGCCCACGGCAGTCGCGGTCGGATGCCCTCACTGGCGAACCGGCGCACGTTGGGGTCGGGGTCGAGGGCACAGGTCCGCATCAGCTCCATCGTGGTCTCGTAGTGCCGCAGCACGAACGGACGCACGGCGAACTCACTCGTGTGGCGTTTGGTGATCTCCAGCAGGGCGGGCAGCGAGACCTCCGGGTGGTCCAGCCCGTACTCCTCCACGAACCGGGCCACGGCCATCAGGTGGAAGCCCTCGTTGAACATGCCCTCGCCCTCACCGAGGGCGTCGTCCCCCAGCGAGGCCACCAGCACGCCGACGGCGTCGGGGACGTGCTCCGGCAGGCGGTCGCGCAGGCCCCTCGCCATCACCAGGACCCGTTCCTTGAGCTCCAGCGGCCCGACCAGCCCCTCGACCTCCGCCACGTACCCGTCGACGTCGAAGCCCGCGTACACCCGGTGGACCGACTCCCCGAGGACGCGTGCGCTGACCCCGTCGAAGTGGTCCTTGAGGCTGTACTCCCCGGCCATGGCACGTCCCCCGCCCGTACCCCGATCCGGTCGTCGCCCGCCCAGCCGGGGCTCGGGGAGAGGCGACACCGGTGTCGGAACGGTCAAGCTATACCGTGGTCCGACCGAAGTCGAGAACGATCCCCGAGGACCGACAGCCCCGGAACCCGCGTCCGTGACCGCGCGGCGGAAGGGGCCGGGCGGCGGGGACGCCCACCGCCCGACACTCCTTCCGGCCCCTCCTCCCACCGGGCTCCGCCGACCCCGTTCCTCCGCCTACTCCGCCGTTCCCCGGCCCTCCTCCGGGCGTCGGACGTTCGGGGCGATCGGGGTGTCCTTCGGCCGTCTGCCGATCTTCGACCCCAGCCACACCAGCGGGTCGTACTTGCGGTCCACCACGCGCTCCTTCAACGGGATCAGGGCGTTGTCCGTGATGTGGATCCCCTCGGGGCACACCTCCGTGCAGCACTTGGTGATGTTGCAGTAGCCGAGCCCGAACTCCTCCTGGGCCGTCCGGCGCCGGTCCGCCGTGTCCTCCGGGTGCATCTCCAACTCGGCGACCCGCATCAGGAAGCGCGGCCCCGAGAAGTGCTCCTTGTTCTCCTCGTGGTCACGGACCACGTGGCACACGTTGTTGCACAGGAAGCACTCGATGCACTTGCGGAACTCCTGCGAACGTTCCACGTCCGACTGCCGCATCCGGAAGTCGCCCGGCTCCGTCCCGGGGGCGGGGGTGAACGACGGGATCTCCCGGGCCTTGGCGTAGTTGAAGGAGACGTCGCACACCAGGTCACGGACCACGGGAAAGGTGCGCATCGGGGTCACCGTGACGACCTCGTCGTCCTCGAACACGCTCATCCTGGTCATGCAGGACAGGCGGGGCCGACCGTTGATCTCCACCGAACAGGAGCCGCACTTGCCCGCCTTGCAGTTCCACCGCACCGCCATGTCCGGGGTCTGGGTGGCCTGGAGCCGGTGCAGCACGTCGAGGACGACCTCGCCCTCGTTCACCTCCAACCGGTACTCGGTCAGCTCCCCGTCCGGTCCGCCGCGCCACACCCGGAACGTCCGCTCGCTCATGACGTGCCCTCCTCGCTCGCCCCTGCTCCGTCGCCACCGCCCGTGCCGTCCGCCCCGTGAGTCCCGCCGGGATCTCCGGCACCCGCCCGGTCCTGCTCCTCGTCGGGCAGCTCCTCCTTGGTCAGGTACTTGGCCAGCTCGTCCCGGTCGAAGAGGGCGAGCAGCTCACCGGGGATGTCCGCGACGGGGGTCCGCTCCAGCTCCACCCGCCCGTCGACCGCGCGCACGGACAGGTTCACCCGGCGCCACTCGGGCGACATCTCCGGACAGTCGTCCCGTGTGTGCCCGCCGCGCGACTCCGTGCGCTCCAGCGCGGCCCGCGCCACCGCCTCGGACACCAGGAGCATGTTGGGCAGGGCCAGCGCCAGGTGCCAGCCGGGGTTGTACACCCGGTCTCCCGGGGCGCTGAGCACGTCCACCCGCCCGGCCAGCCCGGCCAGCCGCTCCAGGGCCCGTTCCACCTCCGGGCCCTTGCGGATGATCCCGACCAGGTCGTTCATGGTGTCCTGGAGCTCGGAGTGGATGGCGTACGGGTTCTCCCCGGCCCCCTGCTTGAGCGGTGCCAGCGACGAGGCGACCGCCTCCGCCGTCGCCCGCTCCAGCGCGCCCTTCCTCCGGGCGCGGTCCTCGTGGCCCGCCTCCAGCGCGTCCACGTACGCCGCGGCGCCCAGTCCCGCCCGCCGCCCGAACACCAACAGGTCGGACAGCGAGTTCCCGCCCAGCCGGTTGGAGCCGTGCATCCCGCCCGCCACCTCCCCGGCGGCGAACAGTCCGGGCACGTCCGACGCGGCGGTGTCGGCGTCCACCCGCACCCCGCCCATCACGTAGTGGCAGGTGGGCCCCACCTCCATCGGCTCGGCCGTGATGTCCACGTCCGCCAGCTCCTTGAACTGGTGGTGCATGGACGGCAGGCGCCGCCGGATCTCCTCGGCGGGCAGCCGCGAGGACACGTCCAGGAACACGCCCCCGTGCGGGGAGCCCCGTCCGGCCTTGACCTCGCTGTTGATCGCCCGGGCCACCTCGTCCCGGGGCAGCAGCTCCGGCGGCCTGCGGTGGTGCGCCGGGTCGTCGTACCAGCCGTCCGCCTCCTCCTCGGTCTCCGCGTACTGCGACCGGAAGACGTCGGGCACGTAGTCGAACATGAACCGCTCGCCCCGGGAGTTGCGCAGCACGCCGCCGTCACCCCGCACGGACTCGGTGACGAGGATGCCCTTGACCGACGGCGGCCAGACCATGCCGGTGGGGTGGAACTGGACGAACTCCATGTTGATCAGCGAGGCTCCCGCGCGCAGGGCCAGGGCGTGCCCGTCGCCGGTGTACTCCCAGGAGTTGGACGTGGTGCGGAAGGCCTTGCCGATGCCGCCCGTGGCGAGGATGACGGTGGGGGCCTCGAACAGCACGAACCCGCCGTCCACCCGGCGGTAGCCGAAGGCGCCGACGATCCGTCCGTCGTCCCCTCCCTCCCTGATCAGACTGGTCACGGCGGTCTCGGCGAACACCGTCAGCCGCTCGTCCGGATCACCGAACTCCGCCGCGTCCGCCTGCTGGAGGGTCACGATCCGCTGCTGGAGCGTGCGGATGAGCTCCAGCCCGGTGCGGTCGCCCACGTGCGCCAGGCGGGGGTACTCGTGCCCGCCGAAGTTGCGCTGGCTGATCCGACCGTCCTCGGTGCGGTCGAACAGCGCGCCCCAGTACTCCAGTTCCAGGATGCGTTCGGGGGCCTCCCTGGCGTGGAGTTCCGCCATGCGCGGGTCGTTGAGGAACTTGCCGCCGCGCAGGGTGTCGCGGAAGTGCACCTTCCAGCTGTCGGCCGCGTTGGTGTTGCCCAGGGCGGCCGCTGCGCCGCCCTCGGCCATCACCGTGTGGGCCTTCCCGAAGAGCGACTTCGACACGATCGCGGTGCGTTTTCCCTGTTCCCGGGCGGCGATCGCGGCGCGGAGCCCGGCGCCGCCCGCGCCGATCACCACGACGTCGTAGCGGTGCCGGGTGATCCCGTCCCCCTCACCGCGACGTGACCGCGGCGAGGGCTCGTCGGCGGAGGTGGTTCCGGAGGGTGGTGTGCGTCCCGCGGCCGTGGCCGGTGACGGTGACCCGGGTGAGGTCGGGGAGATCCTGGACGTCGGGGAGAGCCTGGAGGAAAGGCCGGGCGTGGGGGGCATGGGGCGCGTGTACTCCTTCACGCTCAGTTGAGGATGCGCGGGTCCGTGATGGTGCCGCTGGCGACCAGCGCGACGTAGGCGTCCGTGGCGATCAGCGACGCGATGCTCAGCCAGCCGAACAGCATGTGCCGGTTGTTCAGCGCGGAGGCGCGGGACCAGAGCCAGTAGCGGACCGGCCGCCCGGCGAAGCTGCGCAGTCGGCCGCCCATGATGTGCCGACACGAGTGGCAGCCGAACGTGTAGCCCCACAGCAGCACCACGTTGGTGAGCATGACGAGGTTGCCGAGCCCGATGCCGAACCCGCCCTCCGTGCCGTGGAAGAACGGGACGAGCATGTCCCAGGTGTTGACCAGGACGATGGCTCCGGCGAAGTAGAAGAAGTACCGGTGGCCGTTCTGGGGGAGCATCAGCGGGCGGGTCTCACCCGTGTAGGTCCGGTGCGGCTCGCGCACGGCGCAGGCGGTGGGCGCCTGCCAGACCGAGCGGTAGTAGGCCTTGCGGTAGTAGTAGCAGGTCACCCGGAACAGCAGCAGGATCGGCAGGCTGAGCAGGGCGTAGGGGAGGATCGGGGGGAACTCCCACGGCAGCCGCCCGAACAGCGAGGCGTCGGGGACGCACTGCTGGGCGAGGCAGGGGGAGTAGAAGGGGGTCAGGTAGTGGTGTTCCTGGACCCAGTAGTGGTCCTGCTGGAACACCCGGGCCGCCCCGTAGACGAGGAAGGCGGCCAGGCCCAACGTCGTCAGGGTCGGGCCCAGCCACCATCGGTCGGTGCGCAGTGTTCGCTGGCTCAGGCGTGCCCGGCCGCCGCCGGGGCGCGCGTCGTGAGTGGGGGTCACCGTGGTCTCCACCTCCTGTGGAGAGCGGTCGGACCCGAAGACGGGGCGCGGACCCGTGCCTCCGGTGGCCGTGACCGCTCCCGGATGCTGGATCGCTGTGGGCGAGCAGTGCTGCGGGGGAAGCAGTAGCGAACCGGTCTGCTACGCAACGCTAGGCCGTTGTGATCACGGTCACGTTCCAGGTCGGGGAAAACGGCTCGGAATTGTTGTGATGTGCGCCACTATTCCTTTGTCTTTTGCTGCTACTTATAGTCAGAAATCCCTTATGTAACCATTGCCCTTTTCGGTTTCCAGGATTCCTGTGTTAATGCGGAGGAGGGGGTGAGGGAGCCACGCCCCCTCACCCCCTCCGCCCGACCCCACTCCGGGTCAGGGAACCAGCAGCGCCCTCGGCGCCTCCACGAACTCCGCCGGGACCCGCACCCCCAGCTCCGCGAGCCTGCGCAGATGCGTCTGACGGCTGAACCGCTCACGCAACACCTCGTGACCGGTCCGCACCTGTCGGGCGTACCGTTCCTCGTCGCCCATCAGAGCCTCGATCTCCCCGCGGACGCCCTCCGGCTCCGCGTAGAGCGCGGCGTCCCCGAAGACCGGGGCGAACGCGTGCGGGAGCACGGTCGGGAGTCCGACCGCGATGGCCTCCAACGGGGCCCGGCCGAACGACTCCAGGTACCCCTGACCCGTGAAGTACACGTACGCGTCCAGCCCGTGCAGGAACTCGCGGACGCCCATCGCGTCGAACGCGTGCCCGGTCCAGTGCTCGGGCAGCCCGCCCAGCGTGCGCTCGGCGTGTCTCGTCCCGCCCAGCACGTGTGTCTCCCACCCGGGCGACGCCGGGTACGCGGCCGCCAGCAGGGCCGGGTCCTCCGGCCACTTGTCCCGGTCGTCCCGCGAGTGGCGGCCGAGCAGCACACGGCCGTCCGGGTTCCGGCGCCCGCCGCGCCGCCACGCGTCGAGGTCGATGATGTTGGTCCAGTCCTCGTCCGCCAGCGGAACCCCCGCCATCTCCGAGGCGTGGTGCAGGACCATCGCCTCACGCACCCGCGCGCTGACCGGGTACCAGCTGTGCTCCCCGAGCATGCCGGTGAACCCCTCCACGCAGCGCGCGACGTCCCACGCCTCGTTCGGGGCGGCCTCCCCGTGCTCCCCGTGCCCGGACTCCTCCGCCCCCGCCCCGTACCGGCGGTTCGGGGTCTGGTTGAGGACCACGATCCGCCGCGCGGCCTCCACCGACGGAAGGACGTCCATCGGGTGCTGACCGATCAGCGGGAACCGCACCACCAGCAGATCGCAGGTGACGCGTTCGTCCGGCGCCACGAAACGGACCCGGTCGTTGTCCACGGTGGCCAGGATCCTGGGGTTCACCCCGCGGGACTGGTCGGCGCGGAGCACGGGGTGGTGCACGAGGCCGGTGGTCAGCCCCGCGTCACGCTGCGCGGTGATCTCCTGGACGTTGCTTCCGGTGCTGCCGCCCGGCAGGCGGAAGTCCGACATCAGCACCACGTCGAAGTGCCGGGCCGCACGGGGCGCGCGGATGCGCGCGGTCAGCAGCGAGGGGACGCCGGAGGCTCCCCGGGCGGCGCGTGGGGCGGCGAGGTCGGCCAGGTGGGCGTGGTCGCGGGCGTTGTCGGGCTGCCCCGTCGCACGGTGCCAGTTGGAGAGCGTCTTGTGCGCCTCGGCGCGCACGGACGGGGTGGCCTCGTGGTCCGCGCCGAGACGGCGCAACCGCTCCAGCCCCAGGGAGCTGTACCCGTTCCAGAGCAGGTCCTGGGCCTCGGAGAGGTTCCGTTCCGCCGGCGTTCGCGCCGTGTCCGAGTCCCGACCGGAGCCGCCACCCGGGCTCCGGTGCGAACCTCCGCCCGAGCGCCCGTCCGCCCCCGCGTCCGGGGTCCGGGACGCCGACCTCCTCGCCTGCTGGCGTTCGTACCGGGCCCAGCCCTCCACGGTCCGGTCCGCGCAGGCGTCGGCGGCCTCCTGGATGGTCTGGCGCACCCGCACGTCGCGGTCGCGCGCCGCGCCCACCTCGTCACGGCGGTCGAGCGCCATCTCGTCCAGCTGGACGCGCACCTCCTCCATCTTCTCCGCGAGGGTTCTGCGCTCTCTGTCCACGGCGAAGGCGACCGCGAGCGCGAGGACGGCGAGCCCGGCGAAGACCAGCGCCAGGGCCAGCCTCGGTGGGCTGAGCGCCACCGCCGCGGTGACCGCGACGACGGCGACCGAGACGACCTGCTTCAGGGAAATCGAACTGAGACTCATGGCGACCACGTTCCGCATAGGGGATGCCTGTCTCCCGCGCGGATCCGGTGGGGGACGGCCGGTGGAGCGGCGGGTGCCACCAAGGGTCACCCAGAGGGGCCGCGCGGCGAAGGAACCCCGGTTCGGAGGAGGGTCGGTGACAGAGCGGCGCGAAGTGGCCGATACCGGATCGGCACGGACGCGGGATCAGCAGGTCAGCGGGCCGGAACCCGTTCCGGGAGTGCCAGGGGTTGCCGGAGCCGCGTCCGCCCGCGGCTCCGCGTCAGTCCGTGGGATCCCCGTCGACCCGCGTACCGCCGCCCGGCCCCTCCCACCGGCGCTCGTGGCCGGGGTCGCCCGCGTCGGCCGCCGAGATCAGCACCTCCAGGTCCGGGCCCAGGTCCTCCGGCGACATCGCCAACAGGTACTCGTTGAGGTGGCGGCGGAAGGCCTCCGCCGAATGGGACGGCTCCACGTCCTTGCGCCGGGCCAGGGCCACCGTGCGCAGCAGCCTCGGCCGGGCCAGCGGAGTGCCCCTCAGGCCGGGGCGGTTGCGCAGCACCATGCTCGGCACCACCGCCAGGCCCAGCCCCGCCTCCACGAACCTCAGCACGGCGTCCATCTCGCCGCCCTCCACGGCCAGGTCCGGCTCGAACCCGGCCGCGCGGCAGGCGCGCAGCGTCGCCTCGCGGACGTCGTAACCCCGCCGGAACATCACCAGCGGACGGTGCTCCAGCTCCGTGATGCGGATCGACGCCCGCCCGTTGGGGGAGGGGCGCGAGGTCGGGCTCGCCACCACCAGGTTCTCCCTCAGGATCGGGGTGGTCGAGAAGTCCGGGTCGCTGCTGTGCAGTGGCAGGATGATGAGGGCCAGGTCCAGCTCCCCCCTCCCCAGATCCCGGATGAGGTCGCGGGAGCCGCTCTCCTCCACGTGCAGCTCGATCCCGGGGAAGCGCCTGTGGAAGTCCGAGAGCACGTCGGCCAGCAACCCGGCGCACAGCGACGGCGTCGCCCCCAACCGGACCCGGCCCCGCCGGACCCCGGCCAGCTCCGCGACCTCCCGGCGGGCCGTCTCCAGGTCGGTGAGGATGCGCTGGGCCAGCGGAAGCAGGGCCTCACCTGCGGGTGTGAGTGTGATGTTTCCCCGAGCACGACTGAATAACGGCGCGCCCAACTCGCGCTCAAGGCTCCGGATCTGTTTGCTCAAACTCGGCTGGGCGACGCGAGAAAGCTCTGCTGCGCGGGTGAAATGGCGCGTGCGGGCCACAGCGACGAAGTAGGCCAGCTGTTGGAACTGCATGGTCCATAGCCTACGGCTATCGACACCAGGGTCCTGATGACTTGGACGTCAGACTTAACTCGAATTTAAAGTGGCAGGCTGTGGCGAACAGTACCTTGACCAAGAAGCGGTCTACGGCCTACGGGTCCACGGTGGCGCTCAAGTCAGCAATGGCGGCCTCCGGTGCGATCCTTGTGCTGTATTTGATCGCGCACATGTACGGCAACCTGAAGGTCTTCGCGGGCCAGGAGGCCTTCGACAGCTATGCGCACGCACTGCGTGAGATCGGGTACCCGCTCCTTCCCGAGAGCGGTTTCCTCTGGGTCTTCCGGATCGTGCTCCTCGCGAGCATCCTGATCCACATCTACTCCGCCGCGGTTCTGACGATCCGCGCGCGCAACGCCCGTGAGCAGCGCTACGTGGTGAAGAAGCGGGTCCAGCGGACCTACGCCTCCTACACCATGCGCTGGGGAGGTGTGCTGATCGCGCTCTTCGTGATCTTCCACATCCTCCACCTCACGGTGAACGTCATCGCTCCCGGCGGCAAGTCCGACAGTCCCTTCGAACGACTGGTGAACGGGTTCCAGCCCGAGTTCTGGTTCGTGACCCTGTTCTACGTCCTGGCCGTCATCGCCGTGGGCTTCCACCTGCGGCACGGCATCTGGAGTGGCATGGCCACGCTCGGTGTCAACAAGGCCAGCCGCCAGAGCAAGATCAACGCCGTCGCCGTGGCGATCGCGCTGGTCGTGACGGTCGGTTTCCTGCTTCCGCCCCTGGCGGTCACCTTTGGACTGGTGAAGTAAATGTCTGAGAACGACCTCTACACCGAGGGCGCCCCGATCCGCGACGAGAAGGCGCCCGAGGGCCCGATCAACGAGCGCTGGGACCAGCGCCGTTTCTCGGCCAAGCTGGTCAACCCCGCGAACCGGCGCAAGCTCTCCGTCATCATCGTCGGCACCGGCCTGGCCGGTGCGGCCGCCGCCGCCACCATGGGCGAGGCGGGCTACAACGTCATCTCGTTCTGTTACCAGGACAGCCCCCGCCGCGCGCACTCCATCGCCGCGCAGGGTGGCATCAACGCCGCGAAGAACTACCGCAACGACGGCGACAGCATCCACCGCCTGTTCTACGACACGGTCAAGGGCGGCGACTTCCGCTCCCGTGAGTCGAACGTCTACCGCCTGGCCCAGACCAGCGTCGAGATCATCGACCAGTGCGTGGCCCAGGGCGTGCCGTTCGCCCGTGAGTACGGCGGTCTGCTCGACAACCGCTCCTTCGGCGGCGTGCAGGTCTCGCGTACGTTCTACGCGCGCGGCCAGACGGGTCAGCAGCTGCTGATCGGCGCCTACCAGGCGCAGGAGCGGCAGATCGCGGCGGGCACCGTTCAGATGAACACCCGCCACGAGATGCTCGAGGTCATCGTCGTGGACGGCAAGGCGCGCGGCATCATCGCCCGTGACATGGTCACCGGCGAGATCGAGACGCACTTCGCCGACGCCGTGGTCCTGGCCACCGGCGGCTACGGCAACGTGTTCTTCCTGTCGACCAACGCCATGGGCTCCAACGTCACCGCCGCGTGGCGTGCCCACCGCAAGGGCGCGCACTTCGCGAACCCCTGCTACACGCAGATCCACCCGACCTGCATCCCGGTCAGCGGCGACTACCAGTCCAAGCTGACCCTGATGAGCGAGTCGCTGCGTAACGACGGCCGGATCTGGGTGCCCAAGGAGGGTGGCGACACGCGCGACCCGCGTCAGATCCCCGAGGGCGAGCGCGACTACTACCTGGAGCGCATCTACCCGGCCTTCGGCAACCTGGTGCCGCGTGACATCGCCTCCCGCGCCGCCAAGAACGTCTGCGACGAGGGCCGCGGCGTCGGCCCCGGCGGCCTGGGCGTCTACCTGGACTTCGCCGACGCGATCGCCCGTCTGGGCCGCGACGCCGTCGAGGCCAAGTACGGCAACCTGTTCGACATGTACCAGCGCATCACCGGCGAGAACCCGTACGAGGTTCCGATGCGCATCTACCCGGCGGTGCACTACACCATGGGTGGCCTGTGGGTCGACTACGACCTCCAGAGCACCATCCCGGGCCTGTTCGTGACCGGTGAGGCCAACTTCTCCGACCACGGCGCCAACCGCCTGGGTGCCAGCGCGCTGATGCAGGGTCTGGCGGACGGCTACTTCGTCCTGCCGAACACCATCAACGACTACCTGGCCGACGGCCCGTTCGAGAAGCTGGACGAGAGCCACCCCGACGCCGTCAAGGCGAAGGAGGAGGTCACCTCCCGCATCGACAAGCTGCTCTCCATCAACGGTTCCCGCACCGTCGACTCCTTCCACAAGGAGCTCGGCCACATCATGTGGGACTACTGCGGCATGGAGCGCAACGAGGAGGGCCTGCGCAAGGCGATCGAGCTCATCCGTGAGCTGCGCGCCGAGTTCTGGCGCGACGTCAAGGTGCTGGGCACGAACGAGGAGCTCAACCAGGCTCTGGAGAAGGCCAACCGCGTGGCCGACTTCCTGGAGCTGGGCGAGCTCATGTGCATCGACGCCCTGCACCGCCGCGAGTCCTGCGGCGGCCACTTCCGCGCCGAGAGCCAGACCGAGGACGGCGAGGCCCTGCGCCACGACGACGAGTTCGCCTACGTCGCCGCGTGGGAGTTCGGTGGCGTTGACAGCAAGCCCGTGCTCCACAAGGAAGCCCTGGAGTACGAGTACGTCGAGATGAAGCAGCGGAGCTACAAGTGAACATCACCCTGCGCGTTTGGCGCCAGAAGGGCCGTGACGACGAAGGCCGGATGGTCACGTACAAGCTCACGGACGTCTCGCCGGACATGTCCTTCCTGGAGATGCTCGACGTCCTCAACGAGAAGCTCACTCTCGAGAACGAGGACCCGGTCGCCTTCGACCACGACTGCCGTGAGGGCATCTGTGGTGCCTGTGGCGTCGTGATCGACGGCGAGGCCCACGGCCCGGAGGTCACCACCACCTGCCAGCTGCACATGCGCAGCTTCAACGACGGCGACACCATCACGGTGGAGCCGTGGCGGGCCAAGGCCTTCCCGGTCGTGAAGGACCTGGTCGTGGACCGTGGTTCGTTCGACCGCATCATCCAGGCGGGCGGCTTCATCAGCGCCCCCACGGGTACCGCGCCGGACGCCCACGCCAACCCGATCCCGAAGCCGGACGCCGACCGCGCGTTCGACGCCGCGACCTGCATCGGCTGCGGCGCCTGCGTGGCGGCCTGCCCGAACGCCTCCGGCATGCTGTTCACCGCCGCGAAGGTCACCCACCTCGGCATGCTCCCGCAGGGGCAGCCGGAGCGGGCCTCGCGCGTGGTGAAGATGATCAACCAGCACGACCACGAGGACTTCGGCGGCTGCACCAACATCGGTGAGTGCGCGGCGGTCTGCCCCAAGGGCATCCCGCTGGACACCATCTCGCAGCTCAACCGCGACCTGCTGGGCTCGCTCAGCAAGGGCATCGGCTAGTCCGACCCCGCTCGTCAGGACGGGCCGTACCCCTCGGGGTGCGGCCCGTTCCGTGTCCCGTCCATGCGCCCAGGCGCCGACCGCGTGCTCTTGCCGGTGCCGGGCAGCCCGGCCATCGCGATCAGCATGCCCCTCACTCTTCCAGCGAGTACCGACAGACGGTCGGACGGTCAGACGGCGGGGCGGAGCATGCAGTAGGTGGAGGGGAACGACGGGTCGTTGATCGCGCGGACCACCCGGAAGTCGTACCTCTCGTAGTAGCCGATGTTGGCCGAGTTCATGGTCTCCAGGTAGACCGGGACGCCGTCCGCGTCGGCCCGGGCCAGGCCCGCGCGCAGCAGCCGCGCACCCACGCCCGTCCCGCGCGCCACGGGGGCGGTGCCGAGCACCGACAGGTACCAGTGCGCCTCCTCGGGCTCGGAGGCCCGCAGCTCGCCCAGGTACCGGACCATCTCCGGCAGGCGGGACAGGCCGACCAGTTCGAGCCAGTGCGGCAGCGACCGCAGCATCACGGGCAGCCGGTCGCCGGACACCTCGGGCGGGGTCCACAGGGCGGCGCCGCGCACCACCGGGGCGCGTCCGGGATCCTCCTTGACCTCGTACACCGTGGTGTGGCCGTCCGGAATGCTCCCGAACCCGGCGATCAGGGCGAAGGCACGGGCGGTCTGGGCCATCCGGCGGTTGTCGTCCGGGAAGAGCCAGCGGAAGAAGGGGTCGTGGTAGAAGGCCCTGCTCAGGACCCGCGCCACCCCGGGGACGTCGTCCATCGTGGCGGTGCGGACCGACTTGACGGTGGTGGCCATCGGGGTCATCTGCGCAGTCTCCCTCGTCCCGGGGTCGTCACCGCCCATGCTAGATCACGGAATCATCACGGGTGGGCGGTTTTCCGGGAAGGGCGCGACCGGGGTGTCAGGAGGCGGGACGCAGCAGGAAGTAGCTGGTGCCGACACCCTCGTGCGGAACCTGGTGCACGCAGCGGAAACCGAAGTTCTCGTAGAAGCCGACGCTCTTGTCGTTGAGGGTCTGGGTGAAGACCGGCAGCCCGTGGGAGTCGGCCTGGTCCAGCCCGGAGGTGAGCAGCCCGCCCGCCAGCCCGGTGCCCGCCGCGCTCGGGTCGACGCCCAACGCGGCCAGGTACAGGTGCGACTCCTGCGGGGCGGCCATCTTCCACTCCGCGAAGATCCGGACGAACGCGGCCAGGCGGGCGCGGCCGATGAGCGGACCCCAGTGCGGCCAGGTGCGCACGGACACCATCGGGCCCTCCGGGTTGCTGGTCGGCTGGGCCCACAGCGCGGCGGCGCGGACGACCGGCGCGGCCCCCGCGTCCTCAGCGAGCTCGGTGACCCGGGTGTCGCCCGCGGGCACGTAGCCGTAGCCGACGGTCAGGGCGAAGAACCGGCGGACCCTGGCCATGCGCTGCTCGTCGTCGGGGAACAGCCACCGGAAGAGGGGATCGTCGTGCAGCGAGCGGCTGAGCACCCGGGCCACCCCGGGCACGTCGTCGAGGGTGGCGGAGCGGGCGGTGGAGGTGACGATCGGACTCATCCTGGCTACTTCCTGGTAGGGGGCGCGACCCGCCCATGTTAGATCACGGGACAATCACGGACGAGGGGTGGTCGGGCCCTAGGTCAGCCGTTGGTCGAACACGTGCGCCCGCACCCAGGCGTGCATGGCCACGGCGGCGGCCGCGCCGGCGTTGATGGACCGGGTCGACCCGAACTGGGCGATCGACAGCACCGCGGCGCAGACCTCCCGCACCTCCTCGGACAGGCCCGGACCCTCCTGACCGAACACCAGAACGGCGTTCCGGGGGAGCGGGTGGGTCTCCAGCGGGACCGCTCCGGGCAGGTTGTCCACCCCGACCAGCACGAGGTCGCGCTCGGCCGCCCAGGCCACCAGCGACTCCGTGTCCGGGTGGTGGTGGACGTGCTGGTAGCGGTCGGTCACCATCGCGCCCCGCCGGTTCCAGCGCCGCTTGCCGACGATGTGGACCGCCGCGCAGCCGAAGGCGTTGGCGGTGCGCACGACCGAACCGATGTTGAAGTCGTGCGACCAGTTCTCCACCGCCACGTGGAACTCGTGCCGGACGGTGTCGAGGTCGGCCACGATCGCCTCGCGCCGCCAGTAGCGGTAGTGGTCCACCACGTTGCGGCGGTCGCCGTTGGCCAGCAGTTCCGGGTCGTACTGGTCGCCCTCGGGCCAGGTCCCCTCCCACGGTCCGACGCCCACCTCACGGGCCTCGTCCTCCCCGGAGGGGTGCTCGACGGGGATCACGGTGGTGGCCTCGGTGGCGGGGTGCTCGTTCATCGCCTCCAGCTTACGAACCGCCCACGGCCACCCGAGCCGGTCACACCGTCCCCGACCGGGCGCGGCCCCTAGAGGTGGATGCCCCCGTGGAAGTCGCGGCCCTGGATCACCCGGGCCGACCCGCTCACGTCACCGTGGATCTGGTTGACCACGGAACCCTCGCCCTCCTGGTTGATCTGCTGTACCGCCGAGCGGAGCTCCGCCAGGAGCCGCCCGATCTCCGGGTCCTCGCGCGCGGCCCGCTCCAGGTGCACGGAGACGGTCTCCACGGCCTCGGCGTCGTCCTGCTCCAACCGGAGGTCGTCCAGCGCCTCCAGGGCCTCCGGCTCGGAGCGGAACCGCTTGGTCACCGCCCGGTACAGGGACCTGAAGGTCGAGACCACGCCCTCCCCGAGGCCGTCCCCGAGCTTGGTGGCCGAGGCGGTGGCGAGGGCGGCGACGACGGCGGCGGTGACGGGATCGGACACGGGGGGCTCCCTGAGGGTGCGGAGACGGGTGTACACCCCCAGTCTTCCCCCTCAGGCCGTCGTCTGTCGCTTCCTCCGGGAGACCAGCTGGGTCACGGCGCGCCAGCCGAGCATGGTCGCGGCCAGGAACAGCGAGGTCACCACGACGAAGGACAGGGGTGCTCCCTCCCCGCTGAGCAGGCGCAACGGCATGGCGCCCACGACGGTCACGGCCCACACCAGGACACCGGTCGGCCAGATCCGGCCAGGGGAGCGCCACGCCAGGGTGACGACCCACCCCAGGGCCAGGGCGGCCAGGAACGGCCACGCGGTCGCGGCCACCTCGGCCGGGCCCAGGCCGGTCGCGTGGTCGGCCTTGCCCACCACGACGAACACGAGCACGCAGAGCAGGTCGGCCACCAGGGCCAGCAACGGGGTGTACGAGCGCATACCCCCAGGCTAGACCCGGACCGGGCTCCCGCTCCGGCGGGGCTCGGGACCTCCGCCGGAGACCGAGCGTGACGGCGTGAACCACCCCGGCGCGGACCGCATCAGATCTGCCGGGCCCATACTGGTTCCGCGTTCCCCTCCTCCGACCGGAAGCACCTCCCCCATGAACCCTTCTGCTGGCCCGTCCGCCGCCGTACCGACCCCCGACCGTGACCACCTGCCACCGGGCGTGGACCGTCCGGCCAAGGGCGACCCGGCGTCGCTGGGCGGCCACCGGGTCATCGGTCGGATCTCCCGGGACGCGGCGGGCACGGTCCTGCTCGCGACGGACGACTCCGGCGCGGCCTCCGTGATCCGCGTGCTTCCGTCGGCCGAGACCCCCGAGGCGCGCGCCCGGCTGGAGGCGGAGTTCGACCGCCTGGCCCGGGTGCGCTCCCTCTGCGTCGCCGGCCACCGGGGCGCGGACGCCCAGGCTGCCCGACCCTGGCTGGCCTCCGCGTACACCCCCGGGCTCACCCTCGCCGCGCACGTGGCCGAGCACGGTCCGCTGCACGGTGGCATGCTCACCGCTCTCGCCGCCGGACTCGCCGAGGCCGTGGCCGCGGGGCACGCGGCCGGGGCGCTCCACCTGGCCTTGGACCCGGACCGGGTGGTCATGTCCCCGGAGGGCCCCCGGGTGGTGGACCTCGGGGTCGCGCGCGCCACCGGGCAGCCGGTCTCCGCCCCGCGGTGGGCCGCTCCCGAGCAGCGCTCCGCCGACCCCGCCGGGGTCACCGGATACGCCGACGTGTACGCCTGGGGCTCGCTGGTGCGCTTCGCCGCCACGGGCGGGGGCGCGACGGGCACCGTCCCGGCGCACCTCGACGCGCTGGTCCGCCGCGCCCTGTCCGAGGAGCCCGACCAGCGCCCCACCGCACTGGAGCTCCTCCAGGAGCTCACCGTGGGGGAGGACCCGGTCACGGCGGTGTCCGGGCTGCTGGCCGCCGAGTGGACCGGGGTGAGTGCTCCGCGACTCCGCCCCGTGGGCCGCCCGCGCCGCGCGCTCGGGCCCTTCCTGCTCGCCGGAACCGCCGCCGTGCTGGTCGGGGCTCTGATCGGCGGCGGGGCGCTGATCAGCACCGTAGGGAGCCCGGTCGGCGCCGGAAGTCCGGACACCGACGACGCGGCGGGGGACGCCGTCGAGGAGGAGCGCACCGGCCCCGCCGTGGCCGAGGTGCCCGAGGACATCGACGCGGTCGTGGCCGACGCGGTGGAGCTCGCCCTGGGGGCGTCCAGCTTCACCACCTACGACCGCCTCTACACGAACGACATCGGTGACCAGACACAGGCCCACTACCGGTACACGGAGGAGCCGCAGCCCGCCATGTCCCGGACGGTCCACTTCGGACCCAGCACGAACGGTGAGCTGTCCTACGGTGACGACCTGTCCGAGCTCGTGCACTTCGCCCCCGAGAACACGGGTGTGATCGGGGGCGGGGAACGCCGCTACTTCCGCGACCCTGGCCCCGGGAGCACCGAGACCGAGGCGCCCCGGGACCTCTGGGAGCGGAAGCTCCGCACCCTGGAGGGGCTCACGGCCGAGGGGGCGCAGGTCACCTACGAGGGCCGGGGCACGATCGGTGACGCGGAGATCCCCGAGGAGCTGCTGGGCGACGTGGACCCGCTGGAACGCGGCGGCCACCACTACACCGGGACGTTCGAGCACGAGTTCGTGGAGCTCTCGCACGGCCCCGTGGAGGTCGAGTTCGACCTCTGGGTCTCCGAGGAGGGGTACCCGGTTCGCTTCGTCGTGGTGGGAGTGCCCGACCCGGACGCGGTGGCCGAGAGCGGCGAACCGCGGAGCTACACGCAGCACCTGGACTTCCTCCGGTTCGACCTCCCGGTGGAGGTCGAGGTCCCCGAGCCGACCGAGATCCAGGCGACCCGCCCCTGAACCGGGTGTCGGGCCGTTCCCGACCCCGTTCGCACGCGACGGCCCTGACCCGGCGCGAACACGCCGTGGCCCCGGTCCCTCACTCCCGCACGGGAGTGAGGGACCGGGGCCACGGCCGGGGGCCTACGCGCCCTTCAGGTTCTGCTTCAGGAAGTCCACCTGCAACAGCAGCAGGTTCTCCGCCGTGACCGGGTCCGACGGGCTGTGGGTCACGCCCGTGAGCGGCAGCACCGTGTGCGGGCGGCCGGCGGCCAGCAGCGCCTCGGACAGCCGCTGCGTGTGCGCGAACACCACGTTGTCGTCGATCAGGCCGTGGACCAGCATCAGCGGCCGCTCCAGCTTGGCGGCGTCCGCCATGAGCGACGTCCTCTCGTACACCTCCGGCTCCTCCTGAGGCGTGCCGAGGTAGCGCTCGGTGTAGTGCGTGTCGTACAGGGCCCAGTCGATCACCGGGGCGCCCGCCACGGCCGCGTGGAACACGTCCGGGCGACGCAGCACGGCCAGCGCCGCCAGGTACCCGCCGAACGACCAGCCGTGGATGCCCACCCGGGTCAGGTCCAGGCAGCCGAACCGCTCCGCCGCCTCCTCCAGCGCCGTCACCTGGTCCTCCAGGACCGGCTCCGCGAGGTCGTGGTGGACCGCCTGCTCGTAGTCCACGCCCACCCCGGGCGTCCCCCGACCGTCCGCGATGAGCACCGCGAAGCCCTGCTCCGCGAACCACTGCGAGGACAGGTACGCGCCGCGCGCGTTGAGCACCCGCTGCGCGTGGGGGCCGCCGTAGGGGGCGACCAGGACCGGCAGCGGGTCCTCGCCCTCGCGGTACCAGGACGGCAGCACCAGCGCGGTGGGGATCCCGTCACCGGCCGTCCAGGTGTGCACCCGGACCTCCGGCAGCTCGGGGGTCTCGGCCAGGCTCTCGATCTCACCGTGGGCGCGCCGGGTCTCCCGGCTGGCGTCCCGCACCACCAGGGTCCGCACCCCGGTGAAGTCCATCGAACGGTGCTGCGCCACGAGGGTGTCCCCGCGCAGCCGACCGGAGCGCAGCCCGCCGTGGCCGTCGTCCGGGCCGCCCGGCAGCTCCAGCGGGGCACAGGTGCCCAGCCGGGTGTCGGCCAGCCACAGCGACACGTCGCCCGGGCGCCCCGCGGGCGAACCGGTGAAGAGCACCCGGTCGCCGTCGACGTCGACCACACCGCGCACGTACACGCCCTCGGCGCTGACCGCGCTCCCGCCCACGAACACCCGGCGCTCGCCCCGGGCACCGTCGCGGCCGATCCACACCAGGTCGCCCGACGCGGTGAACGCGGGCACGCCCGGCATGATCTCCACCCACACGTCGTCGCTCTCGGTACGGACCGCCGAGACCAGGCCGGTGGCGGGGTCGGAGCTGAACAGGGTGAGGGTGCGCTGGTCGCGGCTCTGCGCGGTGAACACCAGGACGGGGTTGCCGTCCGGTCCGGTGGTCCACCCCACGGTGGGCAGGTACGGCAGCGCCTCGCGGTCCCACTCGATCGGCGTGGGCTCGGGGAGGCCGTCGCGCCGGTACGCGGTCGCGGACGGCACGGCGAGCACGGCCAGCCGCACGTCCGGGTTGGCGGTTCCGGCGGCCGGGTAGCGGAGCGGCTGCGGCTCCTGGCCGGGGTGGTTCGGGTCACCGACGAACCAGCGGTTCACCTCGGACTCGTCCACCCGGCTGACGGCCAGTGAACTCCCGTCCGGGGCCCACCAGAATCCGCGTACCCGGCTCATCTCCTCGGCGGAGACCAGGTCGGCCAGACCCCACGTGACGTGCTCGCCGTCCGGCTCCACGAGGACGCGGTCCCGGTCCGGGTCGCCGCCGTCGGCGATGTCGACCACGCGGACCGCGCCCTGGTGGACGTAGGCCACCCGGTCGCCGGCGGGGGCGACGCGGGGGTCGACGGCCGGGCTGGCCACGGGGAGCTCACGCGGGGCGGCGTCGTCCCCGACGAGGTCCACGTAGAAGACCCGGCCGGACAGGGTGAACACGGCGCGGGTGAAGGCGTCGTCCACCGTGTACGACACGATGCCGCCGCCGTGCTCGCGCATCCGCTCGCGGCGGGCCCGCTCCTCCGGGGGCAGGTTCTCGTCGTCGGCGCCCAGGTCCCTGGGGTCGGCCAGCACCGACACGGAACCGGTCTCCACGGAGTACGACCACAGGCAGGTCGCCCGGTCGGTACCGTCACGCCCGCGCAGGAAGAGGACGCGCTCCCCGTCCGGGGAGATCTGGAACGAGCGCGGGACTCCGATGGTGAAGCGCTGGGTTCTTGCCTGTTGGCGAGGAAAGCTCATACGCCGATTGTGTCCCATGGCACGCCCCGGCCGCCCCCGTGGCCCTCGCCCGTCATGAGAGGCCTCCGCCGTCGGGTGGATGGTCGCGTTTGGGCTGGGACGCACGTATCCGCCCGGTATTGTTCGCTGCGTGATGGACAGGCGACTGATGATGGTGCACGCGCACCCGGACGACGAGAGCATCGTCACCGGTGCCACTCTGGCGAAGTACGCGGCCGAGGGGGCCGGGGTCACCCTGGTGACCTGCACGCTGGGCGAGGAGGGCGAGGTCATCCCCGCCGATCTCGCCCACCTGACCTCCGACCGCGAGGACACCCTGGGTGAGTACCGGGTCGGGGAGCTCGACAGGGCCTGCGTGGCCCTGGGCGTGCGCGACCACCGCTTCCTCGGCGGGACCGGCCACTACCGGGACTCCGGGATGGCGGGCGGCCCCACCAACGACCACCCCCGCGCCTTCTGGGGCGCCGACGTCGAGGAGGCGGCCCGCCGCCTGGCCGAGATCATCCGCGAGGTCCGCCCGCACGTGCTGGTCAGCTACGACGAACACGGGGGCTACGGCCACCCCGACCACGTGCAGGCCCACCGGATCACCCGCCGCGCCTGCGCCAAGGCCAACGAGCGGGCCATGCCCGGCACACCGTGGCGGGTCGGCAAGCTCTACGCGATCGCCCAGCCGGTGTCCCGCATCGAGGAGTCCATCGCGCGGCTCAACGAGGAGGCGGGGCCCTTCACCCCGCCCAAGCAGGTGTCGGACATCGCCCGGGGCACCCCCGACGCGATCGTCACCACCCGGATCGACGCCTCCGACCACTGGGCGGCCAAGGCCCTGGCGATGCGGGCGCACGCCACCCAGATCACCGTGGACGGGGAGCGGTTCGCGCTGTCCAACGACATCGCCCAGGAGATCGACGCCGTCGAGTACTTCACCCTGCTGCTGGGGTCGCCGCCCCGTCCGGACGAGGGCGGCTACGAGTCGGACCTGTTCGCCGGGCTGTGACGTGGTGCGGCGGGGGGAGCGTGCCACCTTCCCGCCCGGGAGCGCCTACCCTCGTCTTCCGTGACCACTCCTGAGACTCCCGACAACGAGGCGAGCCCGGCCCCGGTGCCGCACGGCAGCCCCCACCCGTTCGCGTCGTCCGCGATGACCGTGCTCTCCTTCGCGGTGCTGCTGGTCACGGGCCTGGGCGTGGGCGTGCTCTCCGGCTTCGCCATGGGCTGGGTCTCCCACTTCTGGGACCTCGGCCTCTCCCAGCAGGTCGGGGGAGTGGTGGCGGTGGTCGCCTACCTGGCCGTGGTGTACGCCCTGTGCCGTCTGGCCGGGTGGGGGAGCCGCCGCCAGTCCGGTGCCGTGGCCTTCGCGGTCGGCTACCTGGTGGTCATGCTGGCCATGGTCGGCTACCTGACCGGCGGGAACATCGTGTTCTCCGCCAAACCGGCCAACTACGTCTTCCTGTTCGGTTCGATGATCGCCCTGGCCGTCGGGGTGATGCGCAGCCTCGTCCTGCCGCCGCGCCCCACCCCCGCGGTCACCAACGCGATCTAGGCCCGGCTAGGCCCAGAACTGGAGCAGCAGCTTCCCGTGGAACATCATCCCGGGGATGGTCGGGTTGGGCAGGATCAGGTCGAACAGCGCGTACCCCGCCTTCTCGAACACGTCCCGGACCACCGGCAGCCACAGGACGGCGAACACGGCGATCGAGCAGAACAGGCCGTTGACCCGGACGAACTCCGTCCACCCGGCGCCCCGGAAGGCGGCCAGCACGTGGTACCCGTCCAGACCGGGGAGCGGCAGCAGGTTCACCACCGCGCTGGTCATGTTGGCCATGGCGAGGAAGGCCAGCGAGGAGATCGCCCAGTTCGTGGTGTCCTGGCCGACCGGGACCAGCAGTGAGACGGTGAGCGCCAGCACGGCCGACAGCACCAGGCTGGCCAGCGGCCCGGCCAGCGCCACCATGACCCGGCGCCCCCGGCTCGGCACGCGGTCCCAGTCCACGTAGGTGGGCGGCCCGTTCAGGCCGAACCCGCCGACCCCCAGGTACACGATCGGCAGCACCAGGCCGCCGAAGGCCTCACGGTAGGCGAACGGGTTCAACCGCAGGTAGGCGCTGCCGCGCAGGGAGCGGTCCCCGGCGAGGTAGGCGGCCAGGGCGTGCGCGAACTCGTGCACGGCCACGGAGACGATCCACCCGAACAGGATCAGCAGCGGCGGGATCAGCGGGGTGACCGACGTCCCCTCCGCGGCCCAGTCCAGCTCGGCGTGGGTCCAGGACAGCCAGCCCGCGAACCCGGCCAGGCCGAGCAGCAGCAGGAACACCGGGCTCGGCAGGAAGTCCGCCCAGCTCTCCGCGCGCTCGGGCGCGTCCCCTCCCGCGTCGGAGCCCCCGTCGGCCCCGCGATCCGGCGCGGAACCGGTGCCCTCCGCGTCGTCCCCGCCGTCCGCGTGGTCGGAGCCGACCCCCGAGGCGTTCAGGGCGTCGTCGGGCATCCGCGACCACGGGTCGGCGGCGCGCTCCCGCTCGCCGGGGTCCGCCTCGCTGTCGGGAACGGTCACGGCGTCGGGGTCCGCCGGCTGCGGCGGCTCGGGCGTGGGCATGATGCTCCTGCTGGTCGCGGGTGGTTCGCGCTCCAGATTAGGCCCTGGCGCGCACCTCCTCGCAGCGGGTGCCTCACCCACCGGGTCCCCGCCCTGACCTCGCCCTACATTCCTCCGGCGACCCTCAGGACCGTGCCGGTCGTGTACGAGGCGTCCGCGGACAGGAGCCAGGCGATCGCCCCGGCGATCTCCTCGGGACGCCCCGCACGACCGAGCGGGATGCGCGACGCCGCCCGGACGGGGCGGTCGGGAGCGCCCATCGCGGCGTGCATGTCGGTCTCGGTGATGCCGGGGGAGACCGCGTTGACCCGCACGCCCACCGGTCCCAGCTCCTTGGCCAACCCCACCGTGAGGGTGTCGACGGCCGCCTTGGTCGCGGCGTAGTGCACGTACTCGCCGGGGCTGCCCAGGGTGGCCGCGGCGGAGGAGACGTTCACGATCGCGCCCCCGCCCGCGCTCATCTCCCGCACGGCGCGTCGGCAACACAACAGGTAACCCAGCAGGTTCACGTCGACCACGCGGCGCAGGTCCTCGGTGGACACGTCCGCGAACGCGCCGAGCGGACCGGTCACCCCCGCGTTGTTGACCAGACCGTCCACCCGGCCGAACTCCGCGACGGCGGTGTCGAAGATCCGCTCCACCCCCGCCTCCTCCGAGGTGTCGGCACGCACGGTCGCGCACCGGCCCCCGGCGGAGCGCACCCGCTCCGCGGTCCGCAGCGCGGCGGCCTCGTCACGGGCGTATCCGAGAACCACGTCGTGGCCGTCCCGTGCCAGCCGGGCACAGGTGGCCGCGCCGATGCCCCGGCTCCCGCCCGTGACGACGGTGACCTGACGCGACATGGGTGCCTCCCCGGATCGACGGCCGCACCCGTCCCCGGGGCGCTGGCCGAGGGGAAGTATGGCATCGGGTGTCCGGGGCGCGGACGCCGCCTCAGACCACCGCGCGGGGCGCGACCGCCGACTTGTGCAGGCACGCCACCGCGAACGCGCGCCCCGCCGGGGTGAGCTCCCTGCGGCCGTCGGAGTCGTCCCCGGTGACCAGCCCGAGCGCCTCCAGCAGCCAGCCCACCGCCATCACCATGGCGCGCACCCGGTCGGAGGCGGTCTCCGCGGTGCGGCGGTGCGCTGCGGCGTGCCGTCCGGCGGCCACCGGCGGGTCCACCGGTCGCCACCCGGACTCGGTCAGGGTCCGCTCGGCCGCCTCGGCGTCGGAGGTGGCCGGGCGGGCGTGCGAGCCCAGCCCCTGGGGCGAGCGGCCCAGCAGCATCCCGAGCAGGGTCTCGGCGGCGGCCTGCTGGATGCCGCCGGTCCGGCACAGCGTCTCGGTGGCGGCCTGCCACAGCGCCTCGGGGTCCTCGCGCAGCTGCTGCCCGCGCCGGGTGAGTTCGAGTCGGCGCCCGGACCGGCGGACGGCGCGCATCGTGCGCAGTACCTGGTGCAGGGCGATGATCTGGGTGGCGTCGGTCTCGCTGCGCGGCGGTTCCGGGGTGGTGGTCCAGCCGAAGTCCTCACACAGCTGCCTGACCACGCCGGGGGAAATGTACCCGATCTGTGTGAGGGCGATCCCGTCGGCGGCCAGGTCCAGCATCCGTTGCAGCGGCGCCATCGCGGCCGTCGAACCGCGCGGCACGTCCGCCCCGGCGATGATCTGACCCACCAGCGGCCACAGCCGTTGCCGGTGCGGGTGCGCGGACGAGGAGATCCAGGCCCGGACCCGCTCCTCGCGGACCCGGTCGAGGTGGCTGAGCCCCCGGTGGTCGGGCTGGGTGAGGAAGGACCGGGCGAACCGCTCCTGGGCGGGCCGCCAGCCGCTCTTCCCGGGGCGGATGTCCCCGAGCGTGATGGCGAGTTCGAGCGCGGCGGCGGTCTCCCCCCGGGCGTGCAGCTCCACGTCGCCCACGCTGGTGCCCCAGGTGAGTTCGGGGAGGTCCGGCGGTTCCACCCCGGACTCCCACATGAGCCGTTCGTACATGGCCAGGCCCGCCGTGTGGTCGGCGTCGTACAGCGCCAGCAGGGTGGCGGTCTCCGAGGCCCGGCACACGTCCGCGTACCGGTTCAGCTTCAGGAGCTGGAAGAGGTGGCCGAGGGAACGGGCCGCGAACAGCCGGTCGTCGGCCGAGTCCTGGAAGCGCATGGGGAGCTCGTACCAGCAGAACCGCTGTACCGCGTGCTGGTTGAGCCGTTGGATCTCCTGCTCGGGGGCGAGCGTGTCGAGAGCCAGTCGTGCCAGGTCGGCGGCCCGCTCGTCCCGCCGGGCCAGCTCGGCGAGTGCGGACGCGACTGCCTCCCTCATGATGGGCGCCACCTCCCCGCGTACCTCGTGCCCGGCCCGTCCGGGGGTGGGACGGCCGGGTACGGTGCTCCGTTGTCGGCCCGGGGTCACGGTTGGGGGTTCACCGTCCCGGGCTGTGCCTGTCCTACCCCGGAAAGGCCGAAGAATTCCAGCTTGTGGGCGCCTCGCCCCCTAGCGGGGCCGACGCGGGGGTACCGGGGGAACGACACGGCTCGCGACCACGTCGGCCTCGGTGACCTCCACCGTCGATTCGTCCCTCCTGCGCAGCGTGAGCACGCCGTCGGTCCAGGACTCCACCACGCCGACGATATCGGTGAAGCCGCCCTCGGCGCGGGTGATTCGCACGGAGACCCTTGCGCCGAGGTCCTCCGGAGTGATCCTGTGGACGAGTCGACCGCCCAGGTGCATGGTTTCCAACCCCCCGAGTGTGCGATGGGTGTTCTCCGACGCCATACTAGGAGTACGACATCTGTGCCAATCGCTTTACAGAGCCCGGACCACGAACGACGCCCGCACGTCGGAACCGGTGCCGGTGCCCTCTGAAGGTCCCCGCCTCCCCGCGGGTTAGCGGGGGTGAGACAAGGAGTACGACGTGACCTACGTCATCGCGCAGCCCTGTGTTGATGTGCTGGACAAGGCGTGCATTGACGAGTGCCCCGTGGACTGCATCTACGAGGGTGACCGCATGCTCTACATCCACCCGGACGAGTGTGTGGACTGCGGCGCGTGCGAGCCGGTCTGCCCGGTGGAGGCCATCTACTACGAGGACGACCTGCCCGAGCAGTGGTCGGAGTTCTACAAGGCCAACGTCGACTTCTTCGACGACCTGGGCTCCCCCGGCGGCGCCTCCAAGGTCGGCAAGATCGACCGCGACCACCCGATCGTCGCCAAGCTGCCCCCGCAGGCCGAGTGAGCCGCGCGCGACCCCTTGGCGCAGAGGTCGCGTGGCCGACGTGACGTGTCGCGCCGATCCCACCCGGGGTCGGCGCGACGCTGTTGTGTGGGGCCCGACCGAGACCTGAACGGCCCGAGAACCGAATGGAGAGTGCACCGATGGGTGAACGTCGACCGGTGACCGATCGGCTTCCGACCTTCCCGTGGGACCGGCTGACGCCGTACAAGAGAACGGCCGCCGCCCACCCGGACGGGATCGTCGACCTCTCGGTCGGCACCCCCGTGGACCCGGTGCCCGCGAACCTGCGCGCGGCGCTCGCCGACGCCTCCGACTCGCCCGGGTACCCGCTGACCTGGGGCACCCCCGAACTTCGCGCCTCCATCCAGGGCTGGCTGGAGCGCCGCCACGACGTCCGGGTCGCGGACGGCGCGGTCCTGCCCACGGTCGGCTCCAAGGAACTCGTGGCCTGGCTGCCCACCCTGCTCGGCCTGGGCCCCGGCGACACGGTCGTCCACCCCGAACTGGCGTACCCGACCTACGACGCGGGCGCGCGCATCGCCGGGGCCACCGCCGTCGCCTCGGACAGCCTCACCGCCCTCGGCCCGGCCGACGTCAAGCTGCTGTGGGTCAACTCGCCCGCCAACCCCACGGGCCGCGTCCTCGGCGCCGACCACCTGCGCAAGGTGGTCGAGTGGGCCCGTGAGCGCGGCACGATCGTCGCCTCCGACGAGTGCTACCTGGACCTGGGCTGGGACGCCGAGCCCGTCTCGATCCTGCACCCGGACGTGTGCGGCGGCTCCCACGAGAACCTCCTCGCGGTCCACTCGCTGTCCAAGCGCTCCAACCTCGCGGGGTACCGCGGCGCCTTCGTGGCGGGCGACCCCGACCTGGTGGCCGAACTCCTCGCGGTGCGCAAGCACGCGGGCATGATCGTGCCCGCGCCCGTGCAGGCGGCCATGAGGGCGGCCCTGGACGACGACGCGCACGCCGCCGAGCAGAAGGAGCGCTACCGGGCCCGTCGCACGCGGCTCCGCGCGGCCTTCGAGGGCGCGGGGTGGAGCGTCGAGCACTCCAACGCGGGCCTGTACCTGTGGGCCAGCCACCCCGACCACGACTCGTGGGGCGCGGTGGAGGCGCTGGCCGAGCGCGGCGTCCTGGTGGCCCCCGGCGCCTTCTACGGCCCGACCGGCGAGCGCCACGTCCGCGTGGCCTTCACCGCCACCGACGAGCGGGTCGAGGCCGCGGCCAAGCGCCTGGCCGAGTGATGTCCGGCGGTGCGGTCCGGGCCCCCGGCCACGGAACGCGCCGCCGCTCGGAACGCCCCCGGAGACGGACCCGTTCCGTCCGGGGGCGGCCCTACCTCAGGACGACGCGGCCGCCCGTGTCCTGGCTCGCGTCCTCGATCTCGGTCCAGTTCTGCGCGCCGTCCATGCCCTCCGAGGCCCGCCACCGCTGGTTTCCGTACGACACCGACGTGAGCCCGTACTCCTCGGCGTGCACGACCGCCCAGTGGGCCATCGCCCAGCCCAGGTCACCGGTCCGCCCCTCCTGCCCCTCCGGCACGGGGAGCTCCGCCGGGTCGGTGCCGAACACCCGGGCCATCTCCTCCTCGGCCCCGGCGGTGTCCGCGTCCCCCGCCCGCAGCGACTCCAGGGTCGCCTCGTCGAACCAGCAGGTCACCGCTGCTCCGCCGCGCCCGGTGAAGGCCTCGGCCATCCCGGAGGACAGCTCCTCGTGCTGGTCGTAGGCGAACCCGTGCGCGCTGCGCTGCACCCGCTGGGCGGCCTCGTAAACGGGCAGGTCCTCCCATCCGCCGACCTCCTCCAGCTCGTCGTAGAACGACCGGCTGGAGAACACCGGGTCCAGGATCTCCTCGGGGTCGCCCCACTCCTGCGAGGGCCGCTGCTGGAAGAGGCCCAGCGAGTCGCGGTCCCCGTACTCGACGTTGTAGAAGGTCGACTCCTGCCACACGGTCGCGTACGCCACCGTGACCGCCTCCTCCGGCAGGTCGCGGCTGAAGGCGACGCCGCCCACGGTCGCCGCGTTCGCCGCCTGGGTGATCTCCATGTCGTAGCGGCCCTCGGGGAGCGCCAGACGGCAGCCGGGCTCGGGGCGTTCGCGCGTGTCCAGCGGCTCGAACGTGGTCAGCACGTAGTAGGCCCCGCCCACGAACAGCCCGCAGACGAAGGTGAGGATGAGGAGGATCTTGGCGAACGCGGAGAACGTCCTGCGTTTACTGGGCACGGGCGAACCAAGGGTCGGCGACGGGTGGAGCCCACCGGTCGCGGACCCGAGGGGAGGGCCGAGGCGGTGTGCTGGGCGCGTCGGGTTCCCTGTCGGAGGCGGTTCCCGGACGAGCCTGCGCGAAATTGTAGTCTGCGCCGCGAACCGTGGACGGGAACCCTCGTGGAACGTGTGTTCCGCCTCGTGACCGGGCCACCCGGCCCGTCTCCGGACCGCCGTCGGCCCCGGCCCGGGGAGGCCGTCGGCACGAGTGGCCAAAGGCTCATCCGGAGCGGGCGGGGCGCAGACGACCCACCCCGGACGAGCGGCTAACGTGGGTTCACATGACCAGCTCGTACACCAGTCCGCTGCCCGACCAGATCGACGAACTCTGGGAGCGGCGCTCCGAACTGACCCCCGACCACGCCGAGGCGCGCGCCGTCATCACCGGCGCCATCGACCAGATCGACGAGGGCAAGGCCCGCGTGGCCTTCGTCGACCCCGCCACGGACGACGTGGTGGTCGACGAGCGCGCCAAGCGCTCCATCCTCCTCGGCTTCAAGGTCCTGGACATGAAGGAGTCGCACGTCGGTGACTTCTACCACCACGACCGCATGCCCCTGAAGACCCGCTTCGACGGCGTCCGCGTCGTCGCGGGCGCCATCGCCCGCTGGGGTTCCTTCCTGGCCCCGGGCGTCGTGCTCATGCCGTCCTTCACCAACATCGGCGCCTACGTCGGCTCCGGCACCATGGTCGACACCTGGGCCACGGTCGGCTCCTGCGCGCAGATCGGTGAGAACGTCCACCTCTCCGGCGGCGTGGGTGTCGGCGGCGTCCTGGAGCCGCCGCAGGCCTCCCCGGTGATCATCGAGGACGACGCCTTCCTGGGCTCGCGCAGCATGGTCGTCGAGGGCGCCCGCGTGCGCAAGGGCGCCAAGCTCGGCGCGGGCACCATCCTCACCTCCTCCACGCGCGTCTTCGACGCCGAGACGGGCGAGGAACTGGCCCGGGGCGAGGCCCCGGCCTGGTCGGTGTGCGTCACCTCCAGCCGGACCAAGAGCTTCCCCGGCGGCGAGTTCGGCATGCCGGTCCTGCTGGTGCTCAAGCGCCTCGAAGAGGGCCAGGAGCACGACAAGCTCGCCCTGAACGACCTCCTGCGCGAGCACGGCGTCAACGCCTAGGCTCCGCGCCCGGTCGCGCACCGCGCGCCCACGTCCGGGGCGTCCTCCCATCCGGGGAGGGCGCCCCGCCGTTGTTCTAGGGTGGCCATGCGCGAGACCCATCCACTCACCTCACCGAAACGGGGCGACACCATGCTGGACCTGACCTCGGACGTGGCGGACCTGACCGCCGCCCTCGTGGACATCCGTTCCGAGAGCGGGGACGAGAGGGCCCTCGCCGACGCGGTCGAGAACGCCCTGTCCGCCCTGACCCACCTGACCGTGACCCGGGACGGCGACGCCGTCGTGGCCCGCACGGACCTCGGGCGGGACCGACGCGTGGTGATCGCCGGGCACCTCGACACCGTGCCGATCGTGGACAACGTCCCCTCGCACGTGGACGGCGACCGCCTCTACGGCTGCGGCACCACCGACATGAAGTCGGGCGTGGCCGTCCAGCTCAAGCTGGCCGCTCTGGTCACCGGGCCGGTCCACGACGTCACCTACGTCTTCTACGACAACGAGGAGGTGGACGCCGTCCGCAACGGCCTCCTCCGCCTCAGCCGGAACCACCCGGAGTGGCTGGCCGGTGACTTCGCGATCCTCATGGAGCCCACCGACGGCGTCATCGAGGGCGGCTGCCAGGGCACCATGCGCGTGGACGTCACGGCCTACGGCAGGCGGGCGCACAGCGCGCGCTCGTGGAAGGGCGAGAACGCCATCCACAAGGCGGGGGCGATCCTGGACGTGCTGCGCGCCTACACGCCCCGCCAGCCCGAGGTGGAGGGCCTGACCTTCCACGAGGGGCTGAACGCGGTGTTCGTCGAGGGCGGCGTGGCCGGGAACGTCATCCCGGACGAGTGCGTGGTCCGCGTGAACTACCGGTACGCCCCCGACCGCTCCCCGGCCGACGCCGAGGCGCACCTGCGCGAGGTGTTCGCGGGCTTCGAGGTGACGGTCACCGACTCCTCCGCCCCGGCCCGCCCCGGTCTGGACGACCCCTCGGCGGCGGCCTTCGTCACCGCCGTGGGTGAGGGGCAGGCCCGCGCCAAGCTGGGGTGGACCGACGTCTCCCGCTTCTCCGAGCTGGGGGTGCCCGCGGTCAACTACGGCCCCGGCGACCCGATGCTCGCCCACACGCGTGACGAGTACGCGAGCATCACGCAGATCCGCGAGGCCGAGGAGCGCATGGTGGCCTGGCTCACCGGACGGCGCTGAGCGAACCCGGACAGCGAACCGCCCGCCGGGGCCCCGGCCCTGGTGGGCGGTTCCGTGTCCGCTACCGGTCACCGGACCGACACGCGTCGTTCGGGTGTGGTCCCGCCACGGATGGATAGCTTTACGAGCATGACGGAAGAAGAGAACGTGAGGCGTGCCGGACCGCTCACCTACCGCGGCCGCGCGATCCCCGACACCACCACCGACCAACGGCTCCTCGACCGGCGGGGCCCCGCCGACTGGGTGCACACCGACCCCTGGCGCGTGCTCCGTATCCAGTCGGAGTTCGTGGAGGGCTTCGGGCTGCTGTCCGAGCTCCCCTCCGCCGTGAGCGTGTTCGGCTCGGCGCGGATCAAGCCCGGCTCCGAGTTCTACGAGCTCGGCGTGCAGGTCGGGGCGCGGCTCGCCGAGGCCGGGTACGCCACGATCACCGGCGGCGGCCCCGGCATGATGGAGGCGGCCAACAAGGGCGCCCAACAGGCGGGCGGGCTCTCCGTGGGCCTGGGCATCGAGCTCCCCTTCGAGCAGTCGCTCAACTCGTACATCGACATGGGGATGACCTTCCGGTACTTCTTCGTCCGCAAGACGATGTTCGTGAAGTACTCGCAGGCCTTCGTGGTGCTGCCCGGCGGGTTCGGGACCCTCGACGAGCTGTTCGAGGCGATCACGCTCGTCCAGACCAAGAAGATCACCCGGTTCCCCGTGGTGCTGATCGGCACCGAGTTCTGGGGCGGCCTGCGCGGCTGGGTGGAGGACAGCCTGCTCAAGCACGGCCTCGTCGCGGACCACGACATGGAGCTCCTGTACGTGACCGACGACCCGGAGGAGGCCGTGCGGATCATCCAGCAGGCGCACCTGCACCTGGAGAACAGGTTCGAGCGCGACGAGGCAGGCCCCTCCAGCTAGCCGCCGCTCAGGCGAGCCCCCTGCGCACGGCGGCGGGCGGGCGATCGCCGCGCACCGAGGCGACCATGTCCAGGGCCCGCCGGACCCGCTCCGGGTGGTCGGTGACGAACACCCTCGCGCCCGTCCAGGCGTACACGGTCGCCAGGGCCACCTCCTCGGCCGCCGCGACCGGGACCGCGCCCACGATCCCCGGCGGCGCCGGGGGAAGGTCCGTGCGCGGCTCCCCGCCGTCCGGCCGCGTGCAGCGGACCAGGACGGTGTGCCCCTCCGCGACGAGGGCCTCGACCCGGGCGGCGGGGGGCCGGTGACCGGCGTCCACCGTCCAGGGGGCGCCGTTCCCCGGACCGTCCTCGGAGGGGGCGGGATCCCCCGCGTCCGCGCCGGGCGCGGTCGGGGTCAGGACTCGGAAGGGTGCGTTCGACACCCGCCGAGTCTCCCATGCCCGGCGCTCCCTGGGGAGTGCGGCGGTGTGGCACGATCGGTCCCGTGCCTTTCTTCATCTTGATCCTGGTCGCCGCCGCCGCGCTCGCCGTCCTCGTCGGCGTGGTCTTCGTCGTGCTCGGCAAGGGCGGGCAGCTCGCCCGGTTCGAGGCCGACTTCCCTCCGCTGAACCTGCCGGAGGGGCGCCCGGTGGGCTCCCGTGACCTGGCCGGTCTCCTCGTTCCGCTGTCCATGTGGGGGTACCACGTGCGCGCCGTCGACGAGCTGCTGGTGCGGCTCACGTCCACCCTGCGCGAGCGCGAGGAGCGGATCGAGGACCTGGAGTGGCGGCTGGCCCGCCTGGACCCGTCCTACGTGCCCCGGGGCACGGGACCGAGCCCGGGCGCCTACCTGCCGGGCCAGGACGAGCTCGACGGGGCCACCGACGACGTCGAGAGCGTGACCCTCGTCCCCGCGCCCACCGTGGCCGACGCCCGCGCGGAGGACGCGCCCTCGGACGCCGCTCCGGCGTCCGACTTCGGTGCCGACCCCGAGGCGACCCCCGAAACCTCCCCCGAAATCGTGTCCGAAACCACCCCCGAGGCTGACGACGCCTCGGTCGGCGGTCGGGCCGACGACCGGTCCTGACCCCGCCTGGAGGCCCGGAGGGGCCCCGGCACGCCCGGGTCTCCTATGCCGTGCATCACATCCGTCTTGTCGTTCTTGGTCGGATGTGGTGCGTTCGGGTGATCTATTCTCGGTCGCTGTACATGCGTACCCCTGCTCCGCCGGAGCGGGTGGACCGTCGTGAGGATGGCGAGGATGGACACAGCACCCGAACTCCGGGCGGGCTCCGAGGACGAGCCCGGGAACTCCTCCACCCCGGTGCGCCAGATGTCCCTCTGGCCGCCGCCCCGATCGACCCGGCACACGGGCAGGCGCCGCCGCCAGTTCGCCAGGACGGCCGTGGCCCTGGCCGCGCTGCTCCTGATCGGCGGGGGCGGCTTCGCGGCCTGGTCCCGTCTGGACGGGGCCCCCGAGGACACCGTCACCACCATGTCCGACCCCGAGGAGTTCGTCGGGGCCTGGTCGGGGCGGATGAGCCAGGTGGACACCGAGGGCCAGCCCGTCGCCGAGTGGGACGCCGAGGTGCGGATCGAGGAGGGCGCCGAACGCGGCAGCACCGCCTGGACCACCTTCTCCTGCTCCGGGACCCTGGAGCTGTCGGCACGCGACGGCGACCGCCTCGTGTACGCCTACACCGAGACCTCCGACCCCGAGGACCGCTGTGTGGACGAGTCGGAACTGACCCTCTGGCCCGCCGAGGGCGACGGGCTCAACGCCGAGTGGTCCTCCGTGACCCGTGAGGGGACGCGGATGGTCTCCACCGGCGCGCTGGACTGAGCGGGCCGGAGGGCCCGCGCCGCGGCCGGGACCGCCCGGGGCGGAGGCCGCACGGACGCCCGCACACCGCGCGGGTTTCGGTCGAGACCGATATAACCTTACTGACCAACGATTCCTCGCCGGTGGGCGCTCACGGAGGTGCCCCGGCTGTCGCCTGGCGCACACCCAGGGGTCAACCTCCGAGATAATGGTCGAAGAGTGATTCCCGACCCTCAAGCCACACGGGCGCGAGTCACCCGGAACCGGCCGACGGCTCCGGAGCCGAGACGACCCTGCGGATCGGGCGTCGGTGCTGTGGGTCGGCCCCGGTCACCTGCGAGGAACACCTAGAAAGGGGAATGGCATGGCGGCGATGAAGCCGAGGACCAGCGACGGGCCGATGGAGGTCACCAAGGAGGGTCGCGGCATCATCATGCGGGTCCCGCTTGAGGGCGGCGGCCGTCTGGTCGTGGAGCTCACGCCGGACGAGGCGACCGAGCTCCGGGACGCGCTTCGGGGCGTCGTCGGTTAACCGGCACCAATAGTCCCCCACCTGGGCCGGAACGCCCTGATGACCCCCGAGGTTCCACACCTCCCACCTGCGTGAACCTCCCCGAAGAGTGAACGATTGTGAGCGGCCTGTGCCATTCGCCACGGAGATCCACCCCGTACCGGGGACCCTCGCCGAATCCACCGCGGACCTGCTGGTCCTCCCCGTACTCGCGGGCGAGGAAGGCCCCGAGGCGGTCGAAGGGGTCACCGACGGCGGACTGACACAGGTCCTTCCGTCGTCGCTCGCGGAGCTGTTCGCGCACTACGCACTCACCGGCGGGTCCGGTGAGCTCTGCCAGTTCCCGGTGTCCCGGGACGGGGGCCTGGTCCGCCTGGCCCTTCTCGGAGTCGGTTCGGCTAGCCCCGCCGACCTCCGGAAGGCCGGCGCCGCCCTCTCCCGGGCCGCACGGGGCAACGAGCGCGTCGCCCTGGCCTGGCCCGGCGCGGACGGCGAGGCCGCCACGGCCTTCGTCGAGGGCGCCCTGCTGGCCTCGTACACCTTCACCTACAGGACCACCGAACCCCCGAGGTCCCAGCGCCCCGCGCCGGTGATCGACGTGGTCGGTGACGCCGCCGCCCTCGCGGCGCCCCTGGCCCTGGGCACCACCCTGGCCACGGCGACCGCCCTCGCCCGGGACCTGATCAACACCCCCTCGTTGACCAAGGACCCGGAGTGGATGGCCACCCGGGCGCGCGAGACCGCCGACCGGGTCGGGCTCGACGTGCGGGTGTGGGACGAGAAGGACCTGGGTGACGAGGGCTTCGGTGCCATCCTCGGTGTCGGCCAGGGCTCCTCCCGGCCGCCCCGGCTGGTCCAGCTGGGCTACACGCCGGAGAACCCCACCGCGCACGTGGTGCTGGTCGGCAAGGGCATCACCTTCGACACCGGCGGGCTCTCGCTCAAGCCCAACGACAACATGAAGCTCATGAAGACCGACATGAGCGGCGCGGCGATCGTGCTGGCCGTCCTGTCGGCGCTGGCGTCCGTGGGCGCCGGCGTCCGGGTCACCGGTCTGCTCGCCCTCGCGGAGAACGCCTTCTCCGGTGACGCCACGCGTATCGGTGACGTGCTGACCACCTACACCGGCCGGACCGTCGAGGTGCTCAACTCCGACGCCGAGGGCCGCCTGGTCCTGGCCGACGCCATGGGCTACGCCAGTACCCGCCTCGAGCCGGACGTGCTGGTGGACGTCGCCACCCTGACCGGCGCCGCCAAGCTGGCGCTGGGCACCGGCACGGGCGCCCTGTACAGCACCGACGACACGGTCGCGGCGCAGATCGAGACCGCCGGAGAGCAGTCGGGCGAGCCGCTGTGGCGGATGCCGCTCACCGAGGACTACGTCCCGACCACCGGATCCCGGGTGGCGGACCTGGCCAACATCGGGACCCGCGGCGGTGACTTCGGTCCGGCCGGGGCGACCGACGCCGCCCTGTTCCTGCGCGAGTTCACCGGGGGCCTGCCCTGGGCCCACCTGGACATCGCCGGTCCGGGCCGGTCCATGAAGGAGAGCGGCCTGCTCACCAAGGGCGGCACGGCCTTCGCCACCCGGACCCTGCTCCGCTGGCTCGCCGCGAGGTAGGCGTCCCGGTCGGCGCCGACCGACCACGGGCCCGGGCGGACACCCCCTCCGTCCGGGCCCGACGTGTGTCCGGGTACCGGCGGCGCCCCCTCCGACGGGTCCCGGCCGCACGGGCCGCGAGCGCGGAAGGATCCCGGAACACGGTCTAGGGGCGGATGGCGGCGAGCAGCCCCTCACCCACCGGCACCAGCAGCGGGATGAACGCCTCGTCCTCGCGCATGCGCTGCATCACCTCGCGCACCGCGATCTCCGCCGGGTCCGGCACCCGCAGCGGGCTGTCCGGTTCGGTGGGCGCCGTCAGCACGTTGTTGAACACCAGCACCCCGCCCGGCCGCAGCAGTCGCAGCGCCTCCTCCAGGTACGCGGGGTAGGAGGCCTGGTCGGCGTCGACCGACACCATGTCGTACCCGCCGTCGGTCAGCCGGGGCAGCACGTCCAGCGCCGTCCCCCGGATCAGCCGGGCCCGGCCCGCGCCGAACCCCGCCCGGGAGAAGGCGGAGCGCGCGTAGTCCTGGTACGCGGCGTTGACGTCCACGGTCGTCAGGATGCCCTCGGGGACCATCCCCCGCAGCAGCCAGATCCCGGAGGTCCCGCAGCCGGTGCCGATCTCCACCACCGAACGGGCCCCGATGGCGGCGGTGAGGAACCGCAGCGCGGCCCCCGTCGCCGCGTCCACCGGCGAGGCCGCGGCGCGTACCCCCGCGTCGTAGGCGTCCGCCAGAGGTCCGTCCCCCATGGCGGACTCCTCGAACCGAGCCTGCTCGGTCCGGACCCACGCGGTCCGGGCGACGCTCTCTTCTGCGCTGATGACGGCCTCCCAAGCACTGCTGAATGTCATGGCCAGGCGTTCTGACCGGGGGATCGTCACCCACCGTAGAATGGTGGTCGCGGCCAGGTATGTCCCTGGGCAAAAGACTAGCCTGAACCAGCCGGAACTCCGAGTGTGGTGGCGGGAACTTAATCGGCGCCCTCCGACGTTGAATCGGGATGAACGCACGTTGATCGCCACGAAGTGAACGCCCCCCGACCTGTCCTCGCGTGGTGAACTCAGCGGGATGAAGGGAGCAGCGGTGCCAGAGACCGGCCCTGCCGTCGAGTTCGAGGCATGGGAACCCCCGAGCTGGGAAGAGGTCGTGCGCGTCCACTCGCCGCGCGTCTACCGGCTGGCCTATCGCCTCACCGGGAACAAGCACGACGCCGAGGACCTCACCCAGGAGGTCTTCATCCGTGTGTTCCGCTCCCTCGCCAACTACACCCCCGGCACCTTCGAGGGGTGGCTGCACCGCATCACCACCAACCTCTTCCTCGACATGGCCCGGCGCAAGGCCCGCATCCGCTTCGAGGGGCTGGCCGACAACGCCGACGAACGCCTGGAGGGCCGCGAGCCCTCACCGGCCCAGCGCTACGACGACCGGCACTTCGACGCCGACGTCCAGAGCGCGCTGGACGCCCTGCCCGCCGAGTTCCGCGCCCCCGTCGTGCTCTGCGACATCGAGGGGCTCTCCTACGAGGAGATCGCGGCCACCCTCGACGTCAAGCTCGGCACCGTCCGCAGCCGCATCCACCGGGGCCGCGCCCAGCTGCGCCGCGCCCTGGAGCACCGCAGGTCCCTGGCGGCCGCGAACGGGGCCCAGGGGGGCACCGAGGGGACCGGCGGCGCCACTGCCAACGTGATGCACGGGGAGGCGGAATGAGCATGGACCACCTCGGGGAGCGCCTGTCGGCGCTCATCGACGGGGAACTGGGCGCCGCCGACCACGAGCGCGCCCTCATCCACCTGGCCAAGTGCGAGTCGTGCCGGTTCGAGGCCGACATGATGCGCAGACTCAAGCGCAGGCTGACCGGGCTCGGCGAACCCGAACCCGACATGGACTTCATGGGACGCCTCATGTCCCAGCCGGGCCTCGGCGGCCCGGGCGGCCCGGGGGCACGTGATCGGGGTGATCGCGGCCCCTCGGACCCTCCGCCCCCCGGCCCTTTCGGGTCCAGCCCGCCGCTGGGCCACTCCCGCCCCCTGGGCGGGTTCCCCACGGGCGGACCCCTGATGGGAGTGGGCGGGCCGACCCGCCCGAGCGAACCGGTGCACCGGGGCGAGGCTTCGCCCACCCCGGACACCGCGTCACCCGGTCGGCAGAGGACCCAGCCGCGCACCCAGCCGGAGCGGTACGTCCCGCCCAGGCCGGAACCCCGGGGCGGCGACCGGTTCTCCGGCCTGCTGCCGCACTTCTCCGGCGGACGCTACGCCGTCGCGGGGCTGGCGGTGGCGACGGCGCTCCTGGGGAGCGCGTTCGTCGCGGGCGGTGAGGGGGAGGAGACCCCGATCGTCGAGCCGCACCTGGCCGACTTCGCGGTCGAGCACGCGGTGACCAGCCGCCAGATCCCCGTGGTGGAACCGCTGCCCACGGACCACCCGCCGTTCGAGCCCCTGCCCGTCGCGGCCGAGGGATCCCCGTCCTCGGCCTCGACCGAAACGACCCGGTGAGGGCTGGCAGACCCTCTCTCGGACCGAACTCCGCCCCCGCCCCCGCGGTCGTCGCCGCGCTGCTGTGCGCCCTCGTGCTCACCGGCGCGGTCCACCCGGAGGCCACCGCGGTCCCGGCCGAGGGTGAGGACCACGGCATGGCCGTCCTGGAACGCGCCTCCGACGCGCACGGCCGGGTGGCCTACACCGCGGTCCGCGAGGTACGCGGACCACGGGGACGGGACGGGGTGGACCTCAGTGTGGTCAACCGCCCCGACTCCGGCGTCGCCATGTCCCCTTTGGGGGAGGAGGACACCGAGTCGGCGTTCGTCGTGCTCAGCTCCTCCGCACTGGAGTCCCTCGACGAGCGGCTGCTGGCCGTGCTGGAGGAGACCTACCAGGTGGTCGACGCGGGGCGGGAACGCCTCGACGGCCGTCCGGCGCACCTGGTGGAGGCGCTGCGCGCGGACTCCACGGTGGCCGGACGCTTCTGGGTGGACGACGAGACCCACCTCCTGCTGGGGCACGTGGTGTACGACCGCTCGGGGGACGAGGCGTTCAGCAGCCACCTCACCGACCTCGACCTGGGCGACGGCGCCTGGCCGGACGAGGCCCTCGGGGACTCACCCTGGGGCGACGCCCTCGACGACGGGGAACGGCAGGAGCTCCGGGAGGCCGGGTGGGTGCTGCCCGAGCACCTGACCTGGGACCTGAGGCTGGTCGACACCCGCTCCAAACGCTACGAGGGGGAGCGGGTGGTCCACGCGGTCTACTCGGACGGGCTCTCCCAGGTCTCGGTCTTCGTCCAGCGTGGCAAGCTGGGAACCGAACATCCCTCCACACTTGGTAACGGATACACCGGAACCGGGACGGGGGGTGGCGGCGTCACAACAGGGCACGACACGATCTTCGGCGGAGACGCGGGCCAGTACCAGAGCGTGTGGCAGGCGAACGGATTCGTCTACACGGTCCTGGCCGACGCCCCCGCGGACCTGGCCTCCTCGGCGGTGGCCGCGTTGCCAGGCCCCGAGGACTCCGGCTTCTGGGCCAGGGTGCTGAGAGGTCTGTCCCGGCTGGGCCTGCTGTAGGCCCGGCCGACCGGCGCGGCGCGTGCCGGGACCGAAAGCCGAGCGACAAACGGAGCAGGTCTTGAGTCAGGACAACGACCGTTCGGAACCCGCCGAGGGGTGGACCCCGCCCCCGCCGAACGGTGGCGCACCCCAGCCGGGCGCGCCGGACGCGCCCGCCCCCGGGCAGGTGCCCGCCGAACCTCCGCGGGGCCCCGCCGGTGCGTGGATCGCCCCGCCGCACCCGCAGGGAGGCCAGCCTCCCCACCCGGACCCCCCGGTGGGCCAGGGCGGCGCGGACCCCACGAACCCCCAGCCGCCCCCGCCCGGAGACCGTTCCGGCCAGGTCCCCGCCCAGCAGTGGCCCCAGCAGTCCCAGGGGTCGCAGGCGTACCCGTCACACCAGGGCCAGCCCTCCCTCCCGGGGCAGCCCACCGGGCGGGGCCAACAGGCTCAGGGACCGCAGGCGTACCACGAGTCCCAAGGGCAGCCCGCAGCACAGACCCCCGCCTCCCACCAGACCCAGCAGTCACAGCAGCCCCAGGGGCACACCTCCCACCAGGGCCAGCCGACCCAGCAGGCACCGACCCACGGACACTTCGCTGCCCCTCCCGGGGCCCCCACCCGGTACGGCCAGCCCGCCCCCGCCCCCTCGGCCGGACGCCGCAGACGCGGAGTCCCCGCCTGGGCCGCGCTGAGCGGAATGCTGGTCGTCGCCCTCATCGCGGGCGGAGCGGGCGGCCTCGCGGGGGGCCTGCTCGGCTCCGGCCAGCAGGCGGCCCCCGACTCCCAGCAGGGGCCGACCATCAACGAACCCCCGCCCGAGGCGCCCGAGCGCGCCGCCGACACCATCGCGGGCGTGGCGCAGCGCGTCAGTCCGAGCGTGGTCTCCCTGCGCAGCGCGGGCGGACGGGTCGGGGCGACCGGCTCCGGCTTCG
This sequence comes from Nocardiopsis sp. iso_237, assembly GCF_056173345.1. Classification (NCBI taxonomy): domain Bacteria; kingdom Bacillati; phylum Actinomycetota; class Actinomycetes; order Streptosporangiales; family Nocardiopsidaceae; genus Nocardiopsis; species Nocardiopsis sp. iso_237. The sequence continues at coordinate 1,054,792 of NZ_CM149669.1, forward strand.
TCATCGCGGACGACTACGTCGTCACCAACGACCACGTCTCCGCCCCGCTGGAGGAGGACGGGATCGTCATCGAGTACAGCGACCGCAAGACCAGCGCGGCCACCGTCGTGGGCTCGGACCCCAGCTCCGACCTGGCCGTCCTCCAGCTGGAGGAGCCCAACGAGGTCGAGCCGCTGGAGTTCGGTGACTCCGAGGAGGCGGTCGTGGGTGACGAGGTCATCGCGATCGGCGCCCCGCTGGGCCTGGACGGGACGGTCACCCAGGGCATCATCAGCGCCAAGGACCGGCCGGTCAGCTCGGACGAGGGCGAGAGCCAGTTCTTCGCCCTCCAGACCGACGCCGCGATCAACCCCGGCAACTCGGGCGGTCCGCTCGTGGACATCCAGGGGCGGGTCATCGGCGTCAACTCGATGATCATCACCATGGGCGGCGGATTCATGGGCGAGCAGCAGGGCGGCAGCATCGGGCTGGGCTTCGCCATCCCCTCCACGGAGGCGGAGGAGGTCGTCACCCGGATGATCGACCACGGCGAGACCACCTACGCGGACCTCGGGGTCACCTTCGACCAGGAGAGCTCGGTCGTCGGCGCGGTGATCGCGGACGACCCCCGCGCCGTCGAGTCCGGGGGCCCCGCGGACGAGGCCGGGCTGGAGCCGGGCGACGTGATCGTGACCTTCGACGGCCGCCGGGTCGACTCCCACGGCGAGCTCCAGGCCCTCGTGCGCGACCGGACCCCCGGCGAGGAGGTCGAGATCGAGTACGAGCGGGACGGCGAACGGGAGACCGTCACCGTCACCCTCGGCTCCGGCGACTGACCGGCGACCGCCGACCCCGGAGAAACACGACGGCCCCCGGATCCGCAGGGATCCGGGGGCCGTACGCGTGTCTTCCAGTCGACCCGGGGGTCGGTCAGCGACCGGCGGGGGAGATGCCGAGCTGCATCCCGGCCAGCCCGCGCGGCTTGCCGACCAGCTTCTCCGCGATCGAGACGATCACCTTGCTGGCCTCGGCCTCGGGGTGGGTCAGGACCAGCGGCTGGCCCTCGTCGCCGCCCTCGCGCAGACGGGTGTCCAGCGGCACCTGGCCCATGAGCGGGATCTCGGCGCCGAGGGTCTTGGTCAGCGCGTCGGCGACCGTCTGGCCGCCGCCCTGGCCGAAGAGGTGGACGGGCTCGCCGCCGTCCTCCGGCTGGTAGTAGGACATGTTCTCGATGACACCGGCGATGCGCTGGTGCGTCTGGGCGGTGATCGCGCCCGCGCGCTCGGCGACCTCGGCGGCGGCCTGCTGCGGCGTGGTGACCACGATCAGCTCGGCGGCCGGGAGGAGCTGGGCGACGGAGATCGCGATGTCACCGGTGCCCGGGGGCAGGTCCATCAGCAGGACGTCCAGGTCGCCCCAGAAGACGTCGGAGAGGAACTGCTGGAGGGCGCGGTGCAGCATCGGGCCGCGCCACACCACCGGGGTGTTGCCCTCGGTGAACATGCCCACCGAGATGACCTTGATGTCGTGCGCGGTCGGCGGGAGGATCATGTCCTCGACCTTGGTCGGGAAGTCCGACGCACCGAGCATGCGTGGCACCGAGTGGCCGTAGATGTCGGCGTCGACGACGCCCACCTTGTGACCCTGGGCCGCGAGCGCGGCGGCGAGGTTCACGGTGACGGACGACTTGCCGACACCGCCCTTGCCCGAGGCGACCGCGTAGACCTTGGTGAGGGAGTTCGGCTTGGCGAAGGGGATCTCCTTCTCCGCCTGGCCGCCGCGGAGCTTGGTCTGGAGCTCCTTGCGCTGTTCCTCGTTCATGACGTCGAGCTCGACGGTGACCTTCGTGACGCCGGCGACCTTGGTCACCGCTCCCGTCACGTCCTTCTCGATGCGGCCCTTCATCGGGCACCCGGCCACCGTGAGGTAGATACCGACGTGCACCGCGCCGTCGTCACCGATCTCGACGCTCTTGACCATGCCGAGGTCGGTGATGGGTCGATGGATCTCCGGGTCTTGCACCGTGGCCAGGGCTTCGTGGACCTGCTCGGTGGTTGGTGTGGAGGACATGTACTCAATCGTAGGTCAGCGGGACGGGGTGGTTGGCCTGTGGAGTCGCCGGAGTGACCGCCCGCAGGACCACTAGTTCCAACAGGGGAGGGGCGGTCCGCTATTCCGCCGTCCGGGGGCCTTCGGGGCTTCTGCCCCGTACCGTGACCAGGCGATAACGGCGTGGCCTTAACGCAGGCGATACATGCCCGGATAGTAGTCTCAGCGCACGATGGGAAATGTGCCGCCACCGCCTGGTTCGTCCTGGCCCGCCGCGCCTGAGGGGCCGGAGGGGCAGACTTCTGGTGGCCACACCCAGGAGCAGACCTGGGCCTGGCCGCCCGGCGGCGCACGTCAGACCCCGCCCGGTGGGCACCCCGCCCTGACCCCGGACCCCTCGGTGTGGGCCTGGCCACCACCGCGTCCGGTGCGGCCGAACCTCTTCGCCTGCGCGGAGATCCCCGAGGGTGAGTCGTATCACAGGCTCGCCCGGACCACGAGGTTCCGCTGGTGGGTGCCGCCGCTGGCGCTCCTGGTCTTCGCCGTCCTGCTGTTCTTCCTGTGGGTCGGCGTGGTGGTCGTGATGACCATCGTCGCGATCCTCGGCGGCAGCGGACTGGCCCCGGACTCGGTCCGGGTGGGCGAGATCGCCGGGCTGGCCTTCGGTCTGGCCGCGATAGCCCTGCTGGCACCGGTCACACTCTTCGTGGCCCGCGTCGTGCAGTGGCGCAGACCCGGCTCCCTGCTCTCGGTCACCGGACACCTGCGCTGGCGCTGGCTGGCCCGCTGCGTGTTCACGGCGGCCGTCCCCGTCACCGCGGGCACCGCGCTGCTCCTGGCGTTCACCGGGGAGGGGCCCACCGACCTGCCGATCACCGTCGACTACGGAAGCGTCGAGGTCCTCGCGGCGGCGATGCTCGTCATCGTGCTGCTGGTCCCGCTCCAGTCCGTGGCCGAGGAGATGACGCTGCGCGGGATGGTCATGCAGCTCGTCGGCTCGCTGGGGTCACCCGCGGGAGACACCGCGTTCTCCCGGGTGCTGCGCTCCCCGTGGCCCGCGATCCTGGCGGGCGGGACGCTGTTCGCGGCCCTGTACGCGGCCACCCACCCGGGGGACCTGTGGAACACGGCGGCGCTCGCCGTCCTCGGCCTGGGGATGGCCTGGGTGACCTGGCGCACCGGCGGCCTGGAGGCCGCGATCGGCCTGCACGTGGTGAACAGCCTCGTCCAGTTCGGCGTGTGCGCCGTGGAGGGCCGCCTGGACGAGGTGGGTACCGGTGTCGTGCTCGGCGGGGGCCTGCCCCTGGGCACCAACACCCCGATGACCCTCGGCCTGGCCGTGGTGCAGGTGGGGCTCTACCTGCTCCTGGTCGGCACCATGGCGCGCCGCCACGGGGTCCGCAGCCGCAGCGCCGCCGCTCAGGTCTGAGACCGGGCGGCGTCCGGGACGGGATCGGGCGGGAACACCCAGGTGCGGTAGGCGAAGAAGCGGAACAGCGTCCCCAGCCCCACCCCCACCACGTTGCCGGAGACGTTCTGCGCCAGGGTGCCCTCCAGGCCCAGCACGTACAGCGAGAAGGCCTGGCAGCCCACCTGGATGAGCATCCCCACGCCGTTCATCACCAGGAACAGGAAGGTCTCCCGGCCCAGGCCGGTGCTGGCGCGGTCGTTGAAGGTCCAGAACCGGTTGCCCACGAAGGCCACCGCGATGGCGCACGAGGTGCCCGCCACCTGCCCCGCCATCGACCCCATGCCGCCCGCCCACAGCAGGTTGGTCGCGGTCAGCTGCACCACGTACGCGATCGCGCCGACGGAGCCGAACTTGCCGACCTCGGAGGCCAGCCGGGCCAGCCGGGGGCGACGGGAGAGGAACTCGCGCATGGCCTGCGCCCTCCGGGTCCTTGTGGGGGTCACGGCGGCGGGGGAGTGGGCCCTGGGGTGGCGCACCCGCACGCCCTAGACTCTATCCGGGGCCTTCGAGAGACACCCCGGCCGCGGGTTCCGAGCCGAACGGCCAGGTTCCGCCGTGCGCGGGGCCGCCCCGCATCCGCGGTTGACGAGCATTGAGTTGAGGAACTGTGAGCGAGCGTAACCGCATCGTCCCCCGTGTGGGAATGGTGGGCGGAGGCCAACTCTCCCGGATGACCCACCAGGCGGGCATCGGACTGGGAGTGGACTTCTCCGTCCTGGCCGCCGATCCCCGGGACAGCGCGGCCCTGGTCTGCGGCGACGTCACCCTGGGCGACGACCGGGGCCTCGACGACGTCCTGGCCTTCGCCAAGGCCAACGACGTCGTCACCTTCGACCACGAGCACGTGCCCGAACCGGTCCTGCGGGCCGTGGAGGAGGCGGGCGGGCTGCTCAGGCCCGGCCGCGACGCCCTCCGCTTCGCCCAGGACAAGCTGCGGATGCGTACCCGCATGGCCGAACTGGACGCGCCGTCCCCGCGCTGGCGGGCGGTGACCACCCTCGAACACGTCACCGGCTTCGCCGGGGACACCGGGTGGCCGGTCGTGCTCAAGGCCGCGCGCGGCGGCTACGACGGCAAGGGCGTGTGGGTCGTCGACGGCCCCGAGGAGGCCCGCGAGGTCGTGGACCGCGCCGCCGCCGAGGACGTCCCGCTGCTCGTGGAGGAGAAGGTGGACTTCTCCCGCGAGCTCGCCGTCCAGGTGGCCCGCTCGCCGCACGGGCAGGTCGCCGTGTACCCCGTCGTGGAGACCGTCCAGCGCGGCGGGATCTGCCACGAGGTGATCGCCCCCGCGCCGGGCCTGGCCGAGGAGCTGGCCCTGCGCGCCCAGAAGCTGGCCATCGAGATCGCGCACGCCCTGGACGTCACGGGCGTGCTCGCGGTGGAGCTGTTCGAGACCGCCGACGACGTGGTCGTCAACGAGCTGGCCATGCGCCCGCACAACTCCGGCCACTGGAGCATCGAGGGTGCCCGCACGTCGCAGTTCGAGCAGCACCTGCGCGCGGTCCTGAACCTGCCCCTGGGTTCACCGCGCACCAACGCCCCCTACACCGTCATGGCCAATCTGCTGGGCGGCGAGGACCCCGACGTCTACCGCCGCTACCTGCACGTGATGGCCAAGGACCCCGAGGTGAAGGTGCACTTCTACGGCAAGGACGTGCGTCCGGGCCGCAAGATCGGGCACGTCACCGTGATGGGCGACGACTACCAGGACCTGCTGGAGCGCGCCCGCGACGCCGCTTCCTACCTGCGAGGAGACCAGAAGTGACCGACAGCAAACCCGTGGTGGGCATCGTGATGGGGTCCGACTCCGACTGGCCGGTGATGCGTGACGCGGCCGACGCGCTCACGGAGTTCGGGGTCCCCTTCGAGGCCGACGTGGTCTCGGCGCACCGCATGCCGCACGAGATGATCTCCTACGGTTCGGAGGCCGCCGGCCGGGGCCTGAAGGCGATCATCGCCGGTGCGGGCGGCGCCGCCCACCTGCCGGGGATGCTGGCCTCGGTGACCACCCTCCCGGTCATCGGCGTCCCGGTGCCGCTCAAGTACCTCGACGGCATGGACTCGCTGCTGTCCATCGTGCAGATGCCCGCCGGGGTCCCGGTGGCCACCGTCGCGGTGGGCGCCGCCCGCAACGCCGGTCTGCTGGCCGTGCGCCAGCTCGCCGCGCACGACCAGCGGCTGGCCGAGCGGATGACCGTGTTCCAGGAGGAGCTCAGGGAGCAGGCGCACGCCAAGGGCGAGCGGCTGCGCCGCGAGGTGGCCGACGGCGGCCGGACCATGGGGTTCGGCCGGTAGGTCACTCGGGCAGGAGCGCGCGCAGCCCGTCCATCGCCTGGTCGACCGTGGGCAGGGAGTCCGGGTCGACCAGGTACTGGAGGACGTACCCGGTGACCAGGTTGTAGACCATCGACCCCAGGCCCGCGGCGGTCCCGGGGTCGACCTCCGCCACGGGGACGCCGAGGATCAGGGCGCTGAACTCCCGGCGGGCCTCCGCGATCCCCTCGGCCAGGTTCGCGCGCATGGCCTCGTCGAACTGGGCCTGGCCGAAGGCCTGGACGCTGGAGACCATGAGGTCGCGGTGCTCGGGCAGGGTCTCGAACAGCGTGCCGAGCAGGAGCCGGGCCCGGTCCCGCGCGGTCTCCGGCCGGGCCCGGGCGACGGCCGCGACGAAGACGTCGCCCCACTCGCCGGTCGCCTCGATCACGGCGGTGTTCATGAGGCGGTCCTTGGACCCGAAGTGGTATCCGATGGACGCCAGGTGCGCGCCGGAGGCGGCGGCGATGTCCCGGGCGGTGGTCTTGGTGTAGCCCTTCTCCGCCAGGCACTTCTTCGCGCCCACCAGCAGGTCCTCACGTTGGCTCATGCCGCCAGCCTAACATTTTGACGTACGTACATACCGGCGTGTCCCTCGGGCTGAGGGGTCCATCCCCGAGTGGCTGCGCGAGAAGGTGGACGAGGCGAACCGCCAGGAGCAGTGGCCCTGTTCCGGGCCGGTCGGGCCGGGGGCGCTACGACGCGTGCCGGGAGGCGGGCGCGGGCGCGTGGGCGAGGAACGAGCCCCACGGGGAACCGACGCGGTCCAGCATCCAGCCCGAGGGCAGCTCCTGGAGCTCCTTCAGGGACTGGGCGTCGGCCACCACCGCGTCGTGTCCGGGCCGGTTCCAGCTGCCCTCGACGGTCCACCAGCGGTCCAGGTACTCCACCGGGGACAGGTTCCTGAGCAGCTCGTACTCCGTCTCCGGGTTGCCCGCGGAGGAGGGCTGCCCCAGGTGGGAAGCGGCGCGCGGGGAGCCGGGCGCCGGGTGGCCCGAGGGGGCGGCGGAGGCGGTGGTGGCCACCATCAGGGCGAGGACGGCACCGACCACCAAGGGGAACTTCGACATCGGACTCCGTTCGACTGGACCCCTGGGAGTACCAAGGGTCACCGTATGACTACGGTGCGAAGTCAATCATGGGTCGGGCGCACACGACGAACGGGCCGCCCCCCAGGGGACGGCCCGTTCGGTGCGTGCGCTACTGGCGGCCCAGTGCGCGGTAGGTCCAGCCGGAGGCGCGCCAGTAGATCGGGTCCAGGGCGTTGCGCCCGTCCACGATCCTCTTCTGCGCCACCACCGTGGCCAGCTCCTCCGGATTGGCCTCGCGGAACTCCGCCCACTCCGTGAGCAGCAGGACCACGTCGGCCCCCCGCGCGGCCTCCAGCATGGAGTCCGCGTAGTTCAGCTCCGGGTGCGCCTCGCGCGCACGCTCCAGGGCGGCCGGGTCGTACACGGTCACCCGAGCGCCCAGGGACGCGATGGTCGAGGCCACGTCCAGCGCCGGTGAGTCGCGGATGTCGTCCGAGTTCGGCTTGAACGCCGCACCCAGGACCGTCACGGTGCGCCCGGCGAAGTTGCCGCCGATCAGCTGGCGGGCGATGTCGATCGTGCGCGCACGGCGGCGCTGGTTGATCGCGTCCACCTCGCGCAGGAACGACAGCGCGGGCTCCACCCCGAGCTCGTCGGCGCGGGCCATGAACGCGCGGATGTCCTTGGGCAGGCACCCTCCGCCGAAGCCCAGGCCCGGGCCGAGGAACTTCCCGCCGATGCGGTCGTCGTAGGACAGCGCCTCGGCGAGCTGGATGACGTCCGCGCCCGCGACCTCGGACACCTCGGCCATCGCGTTGATGAAGGAGATCTTGGTGGCCAGGAACGCGTTGGCCGACACCTTGACCAGCTCGGCGGTCTGGAGGTCGGTGACCAGGAAGGGGATGCCCTCGTCCACCTGCTGCTGCCAGAGGGCGCGGACCGTCTTCTCCACCCGGGAGGAGTCCGTGCCGATCACGATCCGGTTGGGCCGCAGGGTGTCCTCCACGCCGAAGCCCTCACGGAGGAACTCCGGGCTCCAGCCGAGCTCGGCCTCCGCACCGACCGGCGCGAGCGCCGCCAGGCGGGCGGCCAGGGTGGCGGCGGTGCCCACCGGAACGGTGGAGCGGCCCACGACCACGGTCGGCCGGGTCAGGTGCGGGGCGAGCTGGTCCACCGCGGAGTTGACGTACCGCAGGTCAGCGGCGCCGGAGTCGTCCCGCTGGGGGGTGCCCACGCAGATCAGGTGCACGTCGGCGAACTCGGCGGTCTCCGCGAAGTCCGTGGTGAAGCGCAGCCGACCGGTCTCCAGGTTGGCGGTGAGCAGCTCGTCGAGTCCGGGCTCGTAGAAGGGGACCCTGCCGGAGCGCAGCATGCTGATCTTGGCCTCGTCGACGTCGAGGCCCATGACCTCGTAGCCCATCTCGGCCAGGCAGGCGGCCGTGGTGGCGCCCAAATAGCCGGTTCCGATGACGGAGACCCGCATACGTTCCGCTTCGACCACTGGTGTTCCTTCCTTGCTTCCGCACGCGCCTCACCAGCTGGTGTGCCCGCTGGTGGCGGCTCACATCCCGCATGAGGGCAGAAAACGGACATGGTTCGGCCGACGGGTAGTCCGTGGGGGACGGTGCATCACCCTACGCGTCGGGGTCTGGCGCGTGACCGAACAACACGTGAACAGTCAGGCGGTCAGATTACCGGCGGGTTGGGGTCGCTCGGCACCGGGGGAGGACTGTCGGGGTTCGTGCGGTGTCACACACCCTGGTGCCGACTAGTAGCGTCCGTCCCCGAACGACCCGCTGTGACCGGGATCCTCGTCCACCGGGGTCCACACCGCGCCGCTCTCTCCGCGACGAAACGGTGTCGTGGTCCTGCTGGGATCGTCGTACCGCCGCACGGGTGAGGAGGGCGGCGGCACGTCCGGAACGGTGTCGCCCGCCGGTCCGCCGTCGTTCCAGACCCGCTTCGGGTCGACCAGGGTGACCGACTCGCCGTCGTACGCCGGTTCGGCCGGGGGCCGCCCGCCCCGCTGGAACTCCTCGCGGCTGTGGCTGGCCACCACACGGGCGGCAGGGAGGCCCGACGGGCCGGTGTCGGCGGCCGCCCGCCACCGGGTCGGCGTCGTCGCGGAGACCAGCAGCAGCACGCCCAGGGGGAGCGCCACACCGAGCCCCGCGCCGTTCGGGTAGAGGAAGCTCTCCTCGTTGAGCCAGTACAGGGCCGGTTCCACCGTGTCCCGCGCGACCACCGGCCACAGGCACAGGGCCACGAGCAGGAGTCCGGAGGCGCCCGCCGCCAGCGGGGAGAACCCGGACGCCACGAGGTAGGCGCCGACGATCCCCACCAGGCACAGCACCACCACGGAGAACACCGTGGCGACGGTCACCTCGCCCTGGGTGATCTTCGGGAGGAGGTCGGCCGACCACGCGACACCCACCCACAGCACGGGTGCGAGGGCGATTCCGGAGAGCAGACCGACCAGGTGGCGGAGCACGTGTCCCTTTCTTCGCGGGGTCACCCGCAGATGTTGTCCTTCGCGGTCGTGGTGGCCGGTTCGGCGCTAGCGGAGGGCTCCTCCTCCGGCGCCGCCTCGGTCGCCTCGACCCGGGGGGCCTCGAACGTCGTGTAGTTGAATCCGATCACGACCTGGAGGTCCTCGTCCAGGGTCCGGTCCTCCACGGTCTGTGAACCCGGGAGGGTGCCCGCCAGGTACTCGGCGGCCTGCTCCTGCCCCGGCCCGAACCTGACCTCCGTGGTGGCCACGTCGCGGCTGCTCCAGTTCTCGGCGCCGTCCGTCACGTCGAACCCGGCCGTCGACAGCTGGGAGTCCATCTGCGAACCCAGCCCCGGGGTGGCGGTGCCGTTGAACACCCGCAGGCTGATGTCGGAGGGGACCGGCTCGCCGTCCTCCTCGGCGGCCTCCGGCTCCTCCTCGGGCTCCGACAGGGGGCGGTCGGCGTTGATCGTCGCGAACATCTCCCGGGCGGCGGTCTCGTCCCACAGCAGGGCCACGTCGCCGCGCGGCGTCCAGTGCTCCATGTCCGCGATGGGCACCTGCGCGAAGGTGACGTTCCCCAGGTCGACGTCGCGCATCTGGTAGGCGAGGTCGTTGATGGTGCTGGTGTCCAGCCCCTCGTCGACCGTCACCGACGTCAGCGCGCTGTCCAGGAACGCGGTCAGCTTGCGCGGGTCGGAGAGCGTCTCGGTGCTCATGGCCCGGTCGAGCATGGCCGACAGCACCTGCTGCTGGCGGTCGATCCGGTCCAGGTCGCCGCGCGGGGTGGCCCGCGTGCGGGCGAAGGCCAACGCCTCCGCGCCGTCCACCCGGTGCGTCCCGGCCTGCATGTCCAGGTGCGCCTTGGGGTCGTTGATGGGCTCGGGCAGGCACACGTCGATCCCCTCCAGGGCGTCGACCACCTCCACGAACCCGTTGAAGTCCACCTCGACGTAGTGGTCGATCCGCACGTCGGTGACGGACTCCACCGTCTGCACGGCGAGCTGCGGGCCGCCGTAGGCGTAGGCCGCGTTGATCTTGTCCTCGCCCTCGCCGGGGATGTCCACCCACAGGTCGCGGGGGAGGCCCACCACGGTGAGGTGGTCGCGCTCGTGGTTGAGGCGGACCAGCATCATGCTGTCCGAACGCTGCCCCGGCGTGGACCCCACGCTGAGCGCGTTCTTGTCCTCCTTGCTCATCTCGTCCCGGCTGTCGGAGCCGATGACGAGGAAGGTCAACCCGCCGGTCTCCTCCGGACGGTCGCCCTCGGAGAGACCGCCGAACACGTCGAACCGGTTCAGCGCCCCGGACATCCACCCCGTGATCGCCCACGAGGTCCCGGAGGCGAGCAGGACCAGCACCGAGAGCACGCTCATCAGGACCAGGCCGTTGCGGCGGCGGCGCACGCGCGGTTCGGGGACGGTGAACCGACCGGACCGTGACGAGCGCCGCCGACCGGGTGGCTGAGGCTGCGAGCGTGCCCGTCGGAACTCGCCCGTGTTCCTCTGCCGTCCGGCGTCCTCGTCGCTCATCGGCGTCCCCGTCCCACCCGTTCTACGGTGTCCTAGGCATCCAGGTACCTGGGTATCTAGGTTGTCACCCGATCGGCCGAAGGGTGCGAGATGTCAACCCTCGGCGTGTTGTTCTCCCCTTTGGGTGGGACGCCGTGATCAGCGGGGGAGTTCTCCGGGGCCCGGACGTCCCGACACGCCCTCCCCGCGCGCCACTCCCGCACACCCGGACGACGCGGCCGTCCGGCGGTTCCGCGTGCAGTACCGTTGAGGCCGCGCCACCGTCGAGCGAGCCCGGGGCCCGAGCGCCCCTGGAGCCCTCACGGTGTCACGCAGTCCCGACAGTCTTGACCTTGGGAAGTGCCCGTGTCCTGGCCGCCTGTCTCCGTCGTCATGCCCGTACTGAACGAAGAGCGCCACCTCGCCGCAGCGGTGGAGCACGTCCTCGCCCAGGAGTACCCGGGCGAGCTGGAGGTCGTTCTGGGCGTGGGCCCCTCCTCGGACCGCACCCGCGAGGTGGCCGACGGCCTCGCCGCGGCCGACCCGCGCGTGAAGGTGGTGGACAACCCCACGGGGAAGACCCCCGCCGGGCTGAACGCCGCCATCGGCGCCTCCACGCACGACGTCGTCGCCCGGATCGACGGGCACGCGATGATGCCCTCGGACTACCTCCGGGTGGCCGTGGAGACCCTGGAGGAGACCGGGGCGGACAACGTCGGCGGCATCATGGCGGCCGAGGGCACCACGCCCTGGGAGCGCGCCGTGGCCGCCGCGATGACCTCCAAGGTGGGGGTGGGCAACGCCCGCTTCCACACCGGCGGTGAGGGCGGTCCCGCCGACACCGTCTACCTCGGCGTCTTCCGCCGCTCGGCCCTGGTGCGGGTCGGCGGCTACGACGAGGCGTTCCTGCGGGCGCAGGACTGGGAGATGAACCACCGCATCCGCACCACCGGCGGCACCGTCTGGTTCCAGCCCCGGATGCGGGTCTCCTACCGACCGCGCCGCAACGTCCGGCTGCTCGCCAAGCAGTACTTCCACTACGGGCGCTGGCGGCGCGTGGTCGCCCGCCAGCACCGGGGCACCATCAACCTGCGCTACCTGGCCCCGCCGGTGGCGGTGGCGGGGATCGCGGCCGGTCTGGTCGGCGGCGTGTTCCTCTGGCCGCTCTGGCTCGTGCCCGCCGCCTACCTCGCCCTGATCACCGCCGCCTCGGCGCCGCTCACCCGCGGCCTGCCCGCGTCCTCGTGGCCGCTGATCCCGGTCGCGCTCGCCACCATGCACATGTCGTGGGGCGTCGGCTTCATCACCAGCCCGCCCGGGCTCGGCGCGGACTCCCGCACCGCCCGCACCAGCAGTGAGCCCGCGAACGGTTCCGGCAACGCCTGACCGGTACCCGCCCGCGCCGCCGCGCGGAGGCCGCATCGGCCACAAGTGGACGACGTCCGCCCTCGAACGGGGGCGGACGTTCTGCTAGGCAGGGGTCAGTGGGCTGCTGAGAACTGGAGAAGGTGTCAATGGACGAGTTGCGTGGCGACCAGGCCGCCTGGGGCTTCGACGGGGAGTCGGTCTCCATCCGGTACGAGACGAAGGGCTGGTTCAGGAGCCCGCTGCTCAAACTCCTCGGCACCCTGGAGGTACCCGTCGCGGCCGTCCGCGAGGTCGACTTCCGTCCCGGAGCCGGCCGCAAGAACGGCTGGGTGATGAACCTGCGGCTGCACGAGCGCATGGACCCCTACGAGGCCGTCGGCGCGATGCTCGACGAGAAGGCCCAGCCCTTCCGGCTCACCGGATCCGCCAAGACCGAACTGGTCGCGGAGTACCTGGCCGACCAGCTCCGCTTCGCCGCGAGCCAGGCGGAGGAGCCCCACCCCGCGACCCCGACCCGCCTGGTCCCCGCCCTGCCGCTGCACATCATGACCTGTGAGGGCACCGCGCGTCTGGAGGGCGACCGCCTCACCCTGGTCTGGGCGGGCATCTACGCGAGCGGCTACAAGAAGAAGAAACAGCGCCGCGAGTACGACCTCGCGGAGATCCGCGCCGCCGAGTGGGCGCCCCTCGACGAGACGGGCTGGGGCTTCGTCCGGATCGTCACGGAGCAGAGCGCGCTGGAGGCCTCGGCCAAGCCCAGGAACGACCTCAACCTGCTGCGCGCGGGTGAGGAGGGCAACGAGATCCACCAGGTCTTCCTGCTCGCGGCCACCGTCACCGCGCACCGGTGGGCGCGCGGCGCCGAGAGGCACGCGCTGGGCTCCGGCGAGGTCGCCGACGCGGACACCCGGCCCGGCCCCGTCGACCCGGAGTGGTGGAAGGACGCCGCCCGGAGCGCCGTGGAGGCCGTGCGCGCCCCCCGGCTCACCGTGAACCTCCCCGGGGGCGGCGACGCGCGGCCGGACGACGGCGCGGGGGCTCCCGTGGGGACCAGTCCCGAACCCGCCGCCGAAGTGACGACGGGCGCGGACACCGCGTGGATCTTCGAGCAGATCGAACGGCTCGGCGCCCTGCACGCCAAGGGCCTGCTCACCGACGAGGAGTTCAGCGAGAAGAAGGCCGAACTCCTCGACCGGATCTGAGCGGGCCCCTACCCCGGGTTCCCGGCCGGACCGAGCGCCGCCACCGCGCCCGGCACGTCGTCCACGACCACGGCGTCCATCCCGGCCGCCGCGAACCGCGCCGCGTCCACCGGGTCCGGGCACCAGGAGATCAGCTCCAGCCCGGCCCGGTGCGCCGTCTCCACCGTGTACTCCAGCGTGCGACGGCCCGGCTTCGGCCCGTCCTCCGCCAGACCCAGGGCCCGGGCGTCCACCGCCACGACCGGACAGCCCATACCCACCGCGCCCGGGATCGCGCTGTCCGCCGGGTTGCGGACGTACGGCATCCACGCCGTCGCCACCCCCGGCGCGCCCTCGCGCACCCCCAGCAACAGACCCGGGTCGAAGGAGCACACGAACACCCTCCGGCGTCCGGCCTCGCGGCGCAGGAACGGCAGGACCAGGGAGAGCGTCCGCCGCGACGGGGCGTCCACCCCGTCCTCCATGACCGTCTTCACGTCCACGTCCAGCCCCAGCTCGGGCGGGATCGCGGCCAACCCCTCCTCCAGGCCGACCAGACCCTCCGCACGGCACTCCGCCTCGGTCAGGTCCACGATCGCCCGGCCGTCGTCCAGCGCCGCGTTGTGGAACAGCACCAGCCGGTCGTCGGCCGTGCGGCGCACGTCGATCTCGATCCAGTCCGCGCCGGTGCGGGCCGCCAGTTCGAACGACGCGGGCGTGTTCTCCAGCGCCCCGTCGACCACACCCCGGCCCGCGCCACGGTGGCCGATCACCTCGGTCGCCTCGAACACCCCGCTCACGACGCGGCCCCCGGACCGGCGCTCTCCCCTGCCCGGCGCAGCAGCGTCTCCGCGACCTCCACGTCACCCGGGTTGGTCACCTTGACGTTGCTCTCGTCCCCGGTCACGATCCGGACCTCCTCCTCGGGCAGGTACCGCAGCACCACCCCGCAGTCGTCGGTGGCCACCAGCTCCGGATCGGCCATCGCCAGTTCGTAGGCGCGCCGGGCCACCCCCAGCCGGAACCCCTGCGGCGTCTGCATCCTGCGCAGCCGGGAACGGTCCGGGGTCCGGACGATCACCTCGCCGCCGTCGCTCCCCGCCGTCACCTCGACCACCGTGTCCGCGCTGGGCACCGCCACCCCCACGGCCCCGGCCGAACCGAGCGCCGCGACACAGGCCGCGATCGTCTCCGGCCGCACCAGGGGGCGGGCCGCGTCGTGGAGGAGCACCAGGTCGGAGTCGTCCGCCTCCGCCATCGCGGCCAGCGCCGCGAAGGACGTGTCCGTCCGGGTCGCCCCGCCCGGCAGCACGCGGGTCACCTTCGTGAAACCCGCGTCGGCCACGATCTCCTCGACCCGGCCCACGAACCCGTCCACCATCAGCACGACGATCTCGTCCACCACGGGACTGGCCTCGAAGGCCGCGATCGAACGCTCGATGATCGGGCGACCCGCCAACGGCAGCAGCTGCTTGGGGGAGGGGGCGCCCATCCGTGAGCCGACCCCTCCGGCCAGCACGGCCGCGATCACGCGCATGGGATTCTCTTTCTCTTCGGGCCCCCGCTTCGCTTCGGCCCGGGTTCGGCGCCTTCGCGGAGGGATTCGGATCGAGTACAGCACAGCATCCTCGTCCACGCCCCCCTCGTTCCTGACCGGCGGTCGCGCCGGATCGGGGGACTTCCGTGCTTGGTCGCGAACAATACGAATGAGGCTGGCACGGCACGTGGTTGGCACGGTCTGTCCCATGCAGCGGTAACCTATGGACGCCTGTTGGGCGTGCCCGGTCGCTACCTCCTCTGATTCGGTAGTGGAGCCGGGCGCGGTGCGCGACTTCCCCCGGTCGCCCGGATGCCCCCTCTTCCGGTCCGGTGAGGAACCGACCGAGCAGACGGTCGGTGCGCGCAGGCGAGTTCGTAGACGCGACGTCCGGCACATCGTGATCCGGACGATCTCAAACCTTGGAGGTGGCGGTGGCGTCAAGGACGCTGGCCGTCTGGGAGAACCGGAAGGTCGTCGGCCTCCTGGTCCGGCGCGACCTGAAGGTCAAGTACCAGCAGTCCGTGCTGGGATACGCCTGGACGATGTTGGAACCCCTCGCGCTGACGTTGGTGTACTGGTTCGTCTTCGGCATCGTGCTCCAGGCGGATCGCGGTATGCCGGACGGGGCCCCCGGCGGCTACATCCTCTTCCTCGTGGCGGGGATCCTGCCGTGGACCACCTTCGGTGCGATCCTCAGCGAGGCGCCGCGCGCGATGATCACGCACTCGAAGCTGATCACCACGATGAAGGTCCCCCGTGAGATCTTCCCCATGGCCACCGTGGGCACCAAGTTCATCGAGTACCTGCTGACCTGGCCGGTCCTGCTGATCTTCGTGTTCGCTCTGGGCGGCCGGTTCAGCTGGGAGGGCATGTTCCTCTGGCTGCCGCTGGCGGTCGTGCTGACCTTCATGTTCGGCCTGGGCGTGACCCTGTTCCTGTCCGCGGTCAACGTGTTGCTCCGCGACGTGGAACGGCTGACGCGTATCCTGACTCGCATCCTGTTCTACGGCTCGGCGATCCTGTTCCCGGCCGCGATGGTGCTCGACTCCAGTGCGCCGGGCTGGGCGAAGACGGTCTACGAGCTGAACCCGCTGATGGGTATCTTCCAGATGCACCGAACGGTGTGGTTCCCCGGGTACGCGGAACTAACGCCGAGCCCGCTCGCGTTGACCTCTGCGGTGGTCGGTTCCATCCTGATGCTCGTCATCGGGTACTGGACGTTCCGGCGCCTGGAGATGTCCGTTCTGAAGGAGTTGTGATGGCGTCCACCTACGAGGCCGCGGTCGCCAGCGGTCCGGTCATCGAGGCCCAGGGCCTCGGTGTGAAGTTCGCCGTGAACCGCCGCCGCAAGCGGAGCCTCCGTGAGATGTTCATCCACGGCAGCAAGCGCGACCCCAACGCCGAGGGCAACGAGTTCTGGCCGCTGCGCGACGTCTCCTTCGACATCGCCAAGGGCGACTGCGTCGGCATCGTCGGCAAGAACGGCACCGGCAAGTCGACCCTGCTCAAGATGATCGCGGGGGTGCTCCTCCCCGACGAGGGCAAGGTGAGCGTGCACGGCAAGGTGGCCCCGCTGCTGGAGCTGCGCGCCGGGTTCAACGACAACCTGACCGGGCGCGAGAACGTGTACCTGGTCGGTTCGCTGCACGGCATGAGCGAGAAGGAGATCGACGAGCGCTTCGAGGACATCGTCGACTTCGCCGAGGTCAAGCCGAAGTTCATCGACACCCCGGTCCGGCACTACTCCAGCGGTATGAAGGTGCGGTTGGGCTTCGCGCTCATCTCGCAGCTGGAGCACCCGATCATGCTGGTGGACGAGGTCCTCGCGGTCGGGGACAAGGCCTTCAAGCGCAAGTGCTACGAGGCCATCGACCGCATGCTCGCCAACGAGCGCACCATGGTGCTGGTCTCGCACAACGAGAAGGACCTGCGCCGCTTCTGCAACCGGGGTCTGTACATCAAGGGCGGCGCGCTCGCCCTGGACACCGACATCGACTCCGCGCTGGCCGCCTACAACGAGGACACCAAGGCGGAGATCGAGGAGCGCAAGAAGAAGGACGCCGCCAAGAAGAAGCGCGCCGAGGCGGCGGAGAAGAAGGTCGAGGCCGAGGAGAAGGCCGCCGACCCCGCCCCGGAGCAGCCCAAGGACGGCAACGAGGGCAAGGACGGCGGACAGGCCGCCTGATTCATCCGAAAGAGCGCATCCCGGACTGTTCCGGAGGTGCGCTCTTTCGTGTCTGGAACTGTCCGTAAAGGCCGAAGTGGGGACGACCGGCGCCATACGCGTGTCAGTGGTTGATTGCGCACAGAGCGTGGGCGACGGTGACTCTCAGTTGATACTGGGAGGGCACGGACATGACTGGCACGGTGGCGCGGGTGACCGCGCGCATGTTGGAGCGCAGGCACGTCACCCGTTCGGGGGTGACCCGGATCAGCCTCGTGGTGGCGGTCGGCGCGGCGGTCTGGTTCAGCCGGGCCGACGACGTCGGCGCCGCGGCCGGATCGGCCCTGCTCGGGCTGATCCTGTGCTGTGACGCCGTCCGCGCCCGGATGCGCGCCCACCGCCGGGACGCGCTCACCGTCTGGACCGTGTCCATGGTGGCCCCGCTCCGTGAGTACGTCGTCTACGTCGGCCTGGCCTTCGGAGCGGCCGCCGCCGGGTTCGCCAGCGCCTGGGGGTGGGCTGCCGGGGCGCTGATCGCCCTGGCCCTGCGTGACGCGCTCCTGGTGGCCCGCTCGGCCCCTCCGGCGCCCTCGAGCCCGAATCCTCTCGCCCCGCCCTCACAGCGTCGCCCTGAGGGCCTCCGAATCCCCGGCCCCAGGGTGCCCCCGCCCCGGGACGGCGCCGCGGAGACCGTCACCCGGGCCCGGCCGACCGTCGGGGCGGAGTCCGCTGAGGCGGCCGGGGGCCTCTCCCTGGCCCACCTGGCCCGCCGGATCATGGTCTTCGGCCAGCCCACCCGGTTCCTCGTCATCGCCGTCGCCACCGTCGCCTTCGACGCGCGGATCGCCTTCCTCAGCCTCGTGGTCGGCTGCGTCATCGCGATCACCGGCGAACTGGTCGACCCCTCCTCGCGGGAGGCCCGTCCGTGAGCGCGGGGGAGGTGCCCGAGCGGGAGAGGTTCCTGCCGACCGTCCCCGACCTCAGGTTCCTCCGTGATGACAGTCACATGGGGGCGCTGCTGGGAAGGCTGGTGCCGGGCCTCGCCCCGCCGCTGCTCACCACGGTCGCCGGGGCCGTCGTCGTGCTCGTCCTGATGGCGGCGGACGGGGGACGGCTGACAGGCATTACCCTGTTCGCACCGGTCGCTGCCCTGCTACTGTCCGGTCTGGCCTCGGGCCACCCCCACGACGGGCGGTACGACTGGCTCGTACCTCCGCTCCTGCGCGTCACCGAGTACAGCTACCTGGCGGTGGTCGGGCTCGCGTCCGGTGTGCCCGGTCCCCTGGTGTTCGTACTCTTGGTGACGGTCGTCTGCCACCACCGTGACGACGTCGCACGTCCCGCGGTCGGTGTGCACCGGCCGGAACGGGTACGGCGCGCCGCGCTCGGCTGGGACGGCCGCATGCTCGTCATCGCGGTCGGGGGCGCGTTTTCCGCCCTCACCGCCGCCTACGGCATACTCGCCGCATACCTGGCGATCTTGCTCGTTCGCGAGGCCGTGCGCACCTGGAGCGCCACACCGGTGACCGACGTCCGCGTCGGTACCGCGACGGAAGGCGGCGACGGCGCCGACGTCCTGGGGGATCACCCGATCGCCCGCCAGGGAGACGGGGGCCAACCGGCCGCCGGAACGAACGGGGAGGCGTGACAGCCTCCTCGAACTAAGGAGGAACACGCCCTCATGCTCGGAATGGTTCTCGCCGCAGGCGCGGGGCGCCGTCTGCGTCCCTACACCGACACCCTGCCCAAGGCCCTGGTTCCAGTCGACGGCGAGACGACCATCATGGACATCTCGCTGCGCAACCTGGCCGCCGCCGGGCTCACCGACGTCGTCGTCGTGGTCGGTTACCGTGCCGAGGCCGTGGAGGAGCGCAAGGAGGCGCTGGAGAAGCGCCACGGCGTCAAGCTCACCCTCAGCTACAACGACAAGGCCGAGGAGTGGAACAACGCCTACTCCCTCTGGACCGCGCGTGAGTTCTTCTCCGAGGGCGTCCTCCTCGTGAACGGCGACACCGTCCACCCCGTCAGTGTCGAGGAAACGCTACTCGCCGCCCGGGGGCCGGAACTCCTCCTCGCGGTGGACAACGTGAAAAACCTGGCCGACGAGGAGATGAAGGTGACCCTCGACGAGGACGGTCACCTCAGCACCATCACCAAGCTCATGGACCCCGCGACCGCCGCCGGTGAGTACATCGGCGCCACCCTCATCGAGGGTTCGCTGGCCCCGCGCCTGGCCGACGCCCTCAAGGCCACCTGGGAGCGCGACCCGCAGCTGTACTACGAGGACGGCTACCAGGAGCTCGTCCGCCGCGGCGAGAAGATCTCCGTCGCCCCCATCGGCAAGGTCGACTGGGTCGAGGTCGACAACCACGACGACCTGGCCAAGGCGAGGGAGATCGCGTGCCACTACTAGCCCGAATGCTTCCCTCCCCGCTGGCGATCGACGTCCGCAGGGGAGCCATCGCCTCGCTCGGGACGGTGCTGGCCGACCGCCGCATCGCGACCGAGGGACGCATCGCCGTGGCCGTGGGCCCGGGGCAGGGCGCGCAGATCGCCGCTGACCTGGACCTGCCGCAGTGCGAGGTCTTCCAGGTCGAGGAAGGCACCGTCGACGCCGCGACCGAACTGGGCAAGAAGCTGCGCTCCGGCGCGTACGAGGCCGTGGCCGGGATCGGTGGCGGCAAGACCATCGACGTCACCAAGTTCGCCGCGACCATGGCGGGCATCCCGATGGTGGCCGTGGCCACCAACCTGGCCCACGACGGCATCGCCTCCCCCGTCAGCTCCCTGGAGCACGAGGGCGGCAAGCCGTCGATCGGCGTCACCATGCCCATCGCCGTGGTCATCGACGTCGACTACGTCCAGGCGGCCCCCCCGCACCTGGTCCGGTCCGGCGTCGGTGACGTGGTCAGCAACATCTCGGCCATCGAGGACTGGGAACTGGCCGGAAGGGTGAACGGCGAGCCGGTCGACGGCATGGCGGTCACCTTCGCCCGCGTGGCGGCCGAGGCGGTCCTGCACCGCCCCGACTCCATCGACTCCGACGGGTTCCTCAAGGTCCTGGCCGAGGGTCTGGTGCTGTCCGGGATGGCCATGTCGGTCGCCGGTTCCAGCCGTCCGGCCAGTGGCGCCTGCCACGAGATCCTGCACGCCGTCACGCAGCTGTACCCGGGAACCAGCAACCACGGCGAGCTCGCCGGTCTGGGCGCGCTGTTCGCGTCCTACCTGCGGGTGAAGCACCTGGACTGGCCGCAGGCGCGGCTGGAGGAGATCAGGTCCTGCCTGCTCCGCCACTCGCTGCCGATCGTGCCCTCCGACGTGGGGCTCGACGAGGCCTCGTTCGCACGCGCGGTGGCCCACGCCCCGGGCACCCGCCCGGGTCGGTTCACCATCCTTGAACACCTGAACCTCTCCGAGGACGAGATCGGGCGGAGTGTCGCGGACTATGTCGAAGCCGTCGGTCGCTGAGGTCCGCGCGGGCGGCCAGCCCGCGGGGATCAAGGAGCGCGTCAACGAGGAGCACTGGGCGGGCCGTCTCTACATGAGGGACCTCTCCCCGTACCTGTCGACCCTCTTCGTGCGGCTGCGCGTGCCACCGAACCCCATCACCTACCTGATGATGGTGTTCGGCGTGCTCGCCGGTGTGATCGTGGCCTTCGGCGGTCTGTGGTCGGCGGTCCTCGCCGCCGTGTTCGTGCAGATCTACCTCCTGCTGGACTGCTCCGACGGAGAGGTGGCCCGGTACACGGGCCGCACCAGCGTGGCGGGGATCTACCTGGACCGCATCGGGCACTACGTGTCCGAGGTCGCCCTGCTCGTCGGCCTGGGCATCCGTGCCCAGGGCGAGTTCGAGTCGGGCGGCTGGGTGATCCTGGGCATGGCCGCCGCGCTCGGCGTCGTCCTGATCAAGGCCGAGACCGACAACGTGGTGGTGGCCCGGGCCAAGGCCGGGCTGCCGGAGAAGATCACCGAGGAGGCCATGCGGCCGAAGTCCTCGGGTCTGAGCCTGGCTCGCCGACTCGCCTCGGCGCTGAAGGTCCACCGCCTGATCCAGGCGGTGGAGCTGTCCCTGATCGTGGTGGTGGCGGCCGTGGCCGACCTCTTCCTCGGGGACCTGTTGGCGACCCGCGTCCTGGTGGTGGCCTGCGCCGCCGTCGCGGTGCTGATGAGCTTCGCGCACTTCGTGAGCGTGCTCGCCTCCCGCCGCCTGGAGTAGCGGGGCGCCGACGCTCGACGTCACTGACGGAGCCGTGGACGTTACCCCGTCCACGGCTCCGTACACGTCGCTTTTATTCTTTCGTTAGTCTGTTTCTGCGAACGTTGGCATGTGTCCACCTGTCAGCCGCACGTCGTCCACTGAACGGTCGCAACCATGGCCACACCCGTGATCCCTCCATCGCAAGGCTCCGGCGCGCCCTCCGCGCACGACAACCGTGCGCCCAGAGCCGAACGGAGCAGTTCCCAGGTGCCCGGAAAGCCCACACTGTCCTGTGTTCTGCTCACCATGGGCAACCGCCCGGCCGAGCTGCGGCGTGCGATCACGAGCGTGTTCGAGCAGCAGGACGCCGACGTCGAGGTGGTCGTCGTCGGCAACGGCGCGGACCTGCCCGAGCTGCCCGAGGGCGTCACCACGGTGCGGCTTCCGGAGAACGTGGGGATCCCCGCCGGCCGTAACGAGGGCGTGCGGGCGACCAGCGGCGACGTGGTCCTGTTCCTGGACGACGACGGCTGGTACCGGTCCATGGACCTGGCCCGGCACGTGCGCGACCGGTTCGCGGCCGACCCCGCGCTGGGCGCTCTCTCGTTCCGGATCGCGGACCCGGACGGCGGCCCCGACCAGCGCCGCCACGTGCCCCGGCTGCGCGTGGGCGACTCCCGCAAGTCGAGCGTGGTCACCACGTTCCTCGGCGGGGCCAGCGCGGTGCGCCGGACCGCCTTCGACGAGGGCGGCGGCCTCCCCGGCGAGTTCTTCTACGCCCACGAGGAGACCGACCTCGCCTGGCGGATCATGGACGCCGGGTACACGATCGAGTACGACGCCGACGCCGTGATGTACCACCCGGCGGTGGCGCCGACCCGGCACGAGAACTTCTACCGGCTCAACGCCCGCAACCGGGTGTGGCTGGCCCGCCGCAACCTGCCGTGGCCCCTGGCCTTCGCCTACCTGGGCACCTGGGTGGGGCTGACCGTCCTGCGCGAGCGGGACCGCGAGGCCCTGAAGTCGTGGTTCTCCGGTTTCCGCGAGGGCTGGCGCGAGGACGCGGGACGCCGGACGCCCATCAGCTGGCGCACCGCCTGGCGGATGACCCGCGCCGGCCGCCCCCCGGTCATCTGACACCCGGAGCGGCCCGACCGGCCACCGGGGTCCCGGACACGCGAAAGGGGCGGGGCGCCCGTGCGGCGCCCCGCCCCTTCCCGCCACGGAGGATCAGATCTCGGTGACGGCCGCTTCGTAGTCGAGGCGGGGGAGACGGTCGAACCAGGCGTCGGGCCCGGGACGGCCGATGTTCATGACGACGAGCGGGGTCTGGGTGGAGTCCGCGCCGAAGAGCTCCTCGCGCAGGCCCTCGGCGTCGAAGCCGGTCATCGGCCCGGCGGCCAGACCGGCGGCGCGCACGCCGACGATCAGGTAGGCGACCTGGAGGAACGCGTTCCGCAGGGCCATGTCCTCACGGGCCTCGACCGGCATGCCGGAGAAGTTCTCACGGGCGTCCGGGAGGACGGGGAAGGTCGTGGGGAAGTGCTCGTGGAAGGAGCTGTCGGCCGACAGCACCAGCGCCAGCGGGGCCTTGGCGGTCTTGGGGGCGTTGTTCCCGGCCATGTGCTTGACGAGGCGCTCCCGGGCCTCGGGGGAGCGGACGGCGGTCACCCGGAGGGGCTGGTTGTTCATCGCCGTGGGGCCGAACTTGACCAGGTCGTAGATGGCGCGCAGCTGCTCGTCGGTCACCGGTTCGTCGGTGAAGGAGTTGGCGGTACGGGCGCTGCGGAACAGAAGGTCCTGCGCGTCCTTGGCCAGAACGAGAGCGTCACTCATAGGGAAACCTCAGCTGTGCTTGAGCGGTTCAGGGCATGCCGCTGGGGGCCGGCTACCGAGCACAACCTGGTTTGCCAGGAAGATATTTCACCAGGGAACCATTGGTGAGCTCACTCACTCAGCGAGCGGCGCCGGACGGCGGCTGCCCGGCCGGGGCACGCGCGGGCGCGGTATCGACGGCCGCGGCCCGCTGGCCTCGGTGACCCACTCCTCCAGCTGCTTCACGAACAGGCGTGCCTGCACCGGCCAGTGGAACGAGGTCTGCGCGATCCGGTGGCCGGTGCGCGCGTACTCCTCGCGCCGGACCCGGTCGTCGCGGAGCTCCAGCACGGCACGGACGGCGGCCGACGGGTCCTGGAACGGGACCATGAGGCCCGCCGGGCCCTCCGGGCGCTGGGTCACCAGGGCCCGCGCCATCGGGTTCGGTGAGGTGACCACCGGCAGACCGTGGGCCATGTACTCCACGACCTTGGTGGGCAGGGAGTGCCGGTAGTTGTCGGTGTCGTGCAGCAGGCTGATCCCGGCCAGGGCGCCCGCGGCCATGCGCAGGGCCCGGTCGTTGGGTACGAACCCGTACCAGTGCAGCGCGTTCTCCTGGTGGGCGTCGCGCAGCAGCGGCCGGATCTCGTGGTCGGCGCCGCCGATGACCTCCAGGCGCACGCCGTGGTCGCGCAGCTGGCGGCCCACCTCGATCAGGTCGTGGGCGCCCCGGGCCCTGGAGAGCTGGCCCAGGTACACGACCCGGTCGTCGCCGGGCGGCCGGAGCGGGGTCTCGGGGACCTCGGTGGTGTTGGGGACCACCGGGTGGGCGCCCCGGAAGCGGGGCCGGTACCCCTCCTCGGCCAGCAGCAGGCGCATCCTGCGCTCCGCGCGGCGCTCGAACCGGCGCACCACGGCGCCGAGCGGTCTGCGCAGACGTTCGGGGATCCAGGACTTGGTGAGGAGCGCGGCGGGGGTGTCCTCGTGGACGTCCCACACCGTCACCGGGCGCTTGGCCGGTAGGGCCAGCAGCAGCTCGGGGTCGTGGAAGAGGAGGAGGTCGGCCTCCGGCGCCAGACGCGCCAGCGCGGACCGGGCCGCCCTCAGCGAGGACAGGCGGTCGCGGCCCGAGGCGCGGGGTACGTCCACGGAACGCACCTGGTCCCACGGGGTCACCCCGCACTCCCGGAACGGGGCTACGTACGTCACGGTGTGTCCGGCGTCCACGAGGGCGCGGATCTGTCGGTGCAGGATCCGGGCGTCCTCGGGGTGGTGCACAATCGTGGCCACAAGCGCGTGCATCGGGTTCACCTACTTATGTCACCGTTTGTACGACTCGTCCGTATTCGATGATCCGCCCCGAGGGTGCGGAATCAGCTGAACGACACGGTATTCACCAGCGGAAACACGCCGAGGAAAGCTGAGTGGACGCGTGGGGTGATTCCGGTGAACCCTTCGTTGGGTCACCGTGAACGCACGAAGGCACGCCGTCGAACGCGCGGTGGCGTCCGAAGCGGCGTGCCTCGGTGGTACCGGATCTAGCGGCTGGTCAGAGGACCTGGACACCCTCACGCTGCACGCGGCGGCGCGCCTGCGAGGGAACCTCGGCCACGGCGTCGGCCTCCGGGTCCGAGCGGCGCAGGACACCCCGGGTGTCCAGCAGCAGCCGCGCGTACTCGGTGAGCAGCTTGGGCCGGTAGTCGGCGTGGTCGGTGAGCAGGATGGTCAGGTCGGCCTCGGCCATCGCCCGCTCCAGGTCGGTGGAGCGCGGCACGTCCGTCCCGTCCACTTCCCAGGAGTCCACGTGCGGGTCGTGGTAGGTCAGCGTGGCGCCCTTCGCGGCCAGCTTGCGGGCCACCGGGCGCGCGGGCGACTCCCGCTGGTCGGCGATGTCGGCCTTGTAGGTGACGCCCAGCAGCAGGACCTTGGACCTGGACAGCGCCAGGCCGGACTCGTTGAGCAGTTCCTGGGCGCGCTGGGTCACGTACGCGGGCATCCGCCCGTTGATCTCCTGGGCCAGCTCGACGAACCGGAACGGGTAGCCGAGCGTCTTGACCTTGTAGGAGAGGTAGTTCGGGTCGATGGGGATGCAGTGACCCCCCACGCCCGGACCCGGGTAGAACGCCTGGAAGCCGAACGGCTTGGTGGCGGCCGCCGAGATCGAGTCCCACAGGTCGATGCCGAGCTCCTGGCAGAAGACGGCCATCTCGTTCACCAGCGCGATGTTCACGTGCCGGTAGGTGTTCTCCAGCAGCTTGGCCATCTCGGCCTCACGGGTGCCGCGCGCCCGGACCACGGTGTTCACGAAGTTCCCGTAGAACGCCGCGGCCGCCTCGCCGCACTCCTCGGTGAGGCCCCCGACCACCTTCGGGGTGTTGGCGACGCCGAAGGTCGGGTTGCCCGGGTCGATGCGCTCGGGCGAGAAGGCCAGGTGGAAGTCGGCGCCGGCGACCAGGCCGGACTCCTCCAGCAGCGGCCGGACGACCTCCTCGGTGGTGCCCGGGTACGTGGTGGACTCCAGGATCACCAGGGTGCCCGGGGACAGGTGCGCGGCGATGGCCCTGGAGGCCGAGGTGACCGCGCCCAGGTCCGGGCCGCCCTCCGGGGAGAGCGGCGTGGGAACGCAGATGACGATGGTGCGCGCCGTGGCGAGGCACGCCGGGTCGGTGGTCGCGCTGAACCCTCGGGCCAGCATCGAGGCGACGTCGTCCGTCGACAGGTCGTCGATGTGCGACACGGACTCGTTGAGACCGTCGACCACTCTCGTGCTCACGTCGAATCCGGTCACCCTCAGTCCCGCCGAGACGGCCTCCGCCGCCAACGGGAGACCGACGTAACCGAGGCCGAGGACGACGAGATCGCTGGCCGAACCGGAGCTCTGCTCGGGGACAGGGACTGGGTTGGAGGCTGCGGCATCCACTTCGCGGTCACACTCGCATTCATTTCGTGAACGGGCGCAAATAGTCGAGGACTGCCTTGGATCCACCATTCGGAGTGCTGGACGTCCGAGTGTAGGTAGACGTTGTCCTCGGTTACGGGATCTGTCCTGGTTCGGACATTTTTCGAATAAGAACCCGATACGCCTGGCTGTAGCGGTATGCGGCCTCGGTCCACGTTCGGTTGGCCCCGACACGCTTCTGACCAGCTTGACCGTAGGACGTCCGCTTTGGATGACTGTAGGCGAGATTTGTGAGGACATCAGCTAGACGTGCCGATTCGCCCGCCGGAATTAACTCACCGGACACCCCCGGTTCCACGATCTCTCGCAGTGCGGGAAGGTCACTCGCGACAACGGGAAGCCCACCAGCCATGGCCTCCACCGGCTTCAACGGTGTCACCAAGCGACACACGCGTTCATCGAGTCGTGGCACGGCGAAGACGTCCAGCGCGGCGTGGTGGTGGCGGACCCGGTCGGCGGGGACCCGCCCCGGGAAGTGCGCCGCGCCCTCCAGCCCGAGCCGCTGGGCGCGGTCACGCAGCGTGGCCAGCTCCGGCCCGTCGCCGACCACCAGGGCGTGGGCCCGTTCGCCCCGTTCACGCATGGACGCCACCGCGTCCAGGAGCACGTCCAGACCCTCGTAACCGAAACAGCTCGTGGTGGTGCCCACCACGAACTCGTCCGGTCCGATGCCCAGCCCCCGGCGGACCTCGTCCCCCGACGGCAGCGGCTCCAGGAACGACTCGTCCACGGCGTTGGGGACCACCAGCAGACGCTCCCGGGGCACCCCGCGCGCCTCGATGTCGGCGCGCATGGCCTCCCCGAGCGTCACCACCAGGTCGGCGGCCAGCATGCACTCGGTCTCGCTGGCGCGTTCTACCTGGTAGAAGGCATCGTCCACGCTGCGGGACGGATCCCGGGACAGCCAGGACTCCTCCAGGAACCCCCGGACCTCGTAGACCACCGGCAGCCCGAACCGGTGGCCCAGCTCCAGGGCCAGCCGCGCGTTGTGGTGGTTGCTGGCGGCGTGCAGCACGTCCGGGCGGACCGCCTCCACCAGCTCCGACGCCAGCCGAAGCCCCGACTCCAGCTCGTCGGCGTGGTCCCGGGGCGCCGCCCACGGCAGGAGCCGGTGGTAGGCCACACCGTCCAGCGACACCAGCGTGCGCGGGTCCGGTACCCCCTTGGTCAGCGGATACCCGGCCCGGGTGGCCACGTGCACGTCCATCCCGGCCTCCCGCTGCGCCACCGCGATCCGGTGCGTGCGCTGGGTGTAGCCAGCGTTGGTGTGCGGCAGCGCGTTGGTGACCAGATGCAGCACCCGGATCCCCGCCCCGGGCCGCCCCGGGTCCGCCGCCACCCGCCAGCGCCCGCCGTCATCCGTGCCGGTGGCCGGTCGCTGAGCGTTCACCGTGTCGTCAGGCCGCGTTGGCGCACCGCGGGTTAACGTGAACCCGTGACGGTCAGGCGAAACGGACGGGGACGCGGGGACGGCACGCCCCGTGGCCAGGGCCGTCCGATGTTCCGCCGAGGTCCTGTGCGGCCCCGGAGGAAGACGTTCGACCAGGTCACGAGCTGTGTCGGCGTCACCGGCGGCGAGTGCCGCCGCGACCAGGCGTCCCACCCTGCGGGGCGAGGCGTTCGTGGCGGCGGACAGCAGCACCTCGCGTGCCTCCGCGCGCCGTCCCTGGTCCCACAGGGAGTAGGCGCGCGGGAGCGCGCCCGAACGGGCGGACACGGCACGCGCCGGGGTCCGCACCGGGCCGGGCATCAGCCGCAGTGCCAGCAGCGGCAGGCGGGCCGGATCGGAACGCAGGTGGTGCCAGGCCAGCGTCGCGGTGAAGGTCACCGCCCTCGGCCAGAGGACGCGCGAACGCGGAACACGGGGTTCGGAAATCTGGGAGTCATGCACGGTCAGTCACACAACCACGTGGACGTGGCCGGATGGTGACAACACGGCGACACGGACGGGACGGCTGGGGCAAAGAACTCCGTCACCCGGACCGCGCGCACCGACCGCCCGGCCGGGCCCCGGCCCACACCAGCACAGCAGACACCCCCACCAGAAGCAGAAGGAAACAGCCGTGGCAACGAGTGCGCCTCTTGGCAGCCAGGACACCGGGATCGTGCACGTGGTCGGGGCCCGCCCCAACTTCGTGAAGGCCGCGCCGGTCGTCTCCGCCCTGCGCGGGCGGGGCGCGCACCAGACGGTCCTGCACACCGGTCAGCACTACGACGACCGCATGTCCGCCGTCTTCTTCCGGGACCTCGGCCTGCCCACCCCGGACGTCGACCTCGGTGTCGGCTCCGGTTCGCACGCCGCCCAGACCGCCGCGCTCATGGTCGGCCTGGAGCGCGAGTTCACCGCGAACACGCCCGGGATGGTCGTGGTCTACGGCGACGTGAACTCCACCGTCGCCGCCGCCCTGGTCGCCGCCAAGCTCGGCATCCCCGTCGCGCACGTCGAGGCGGGCCTGCGCTCCTTCGACAACACCATGCCCGAGGAGATCAACCGGCGGGTCACCGACCAGCTCAGCGACCTCCTCTTCGCGACCAGCCCCGAGGCCGTCGGCCACCTGGCCACCGAGGGGATCTCCCCGGACCGCGTCCACCTCGTCGGCAACCCGATGATCGACACGCTCCTGGGCAACCTCGACCGCTTCGACGCCGACGCCCTGCGCGCCCGCCTCGACCTGCCCGAGCGGTACGTGGCCGCGACCCTGCACCGCCCCGCCAATGTCGACGACCCGGCCAACGTCGCCCTCCTCACCGAGCGGCTGCACGAGATCGCGGACCTCACCGACGTGGTCATGCCGGTGCACCCGCGCGGCAAGGCCGCCTTCGACCGAGCGGGGCTGGGCGACCACCCGCGCGTGCGCCTGCTCGAACCGCTCGGCTACCTCGACTTCGTCGCCCTCACCCGGGGCGCCGCCGCCGTCGTCACCGACTCCGGAGGGGTCCAGGAGGAGACCACGATCCTCGGCGTCCCCTGCCTGACCCTGCGCCCCAACACCGAACGCCCGATCACCATCACCCACGGCACCAACCAGCTGGTCACGGAGGCCGACCTCCTCCAGACCCTCGGCAAGGTCCTGGACGGCCGGACCGGGGAACGGATCGGTGACGTGCCACCGCTGTGGGACGGCCGCTCGGGCGAGCGCATCGCCGCCGTCCTCACCCAGTGGTCGCGGTGACCGGCCGTGTCCCCCATCCGCGAGGGCGCCCCCCGGCACCCGGACCACACCACGGACACCCCGGTGTCCCGACCCGAGGTTTCCCGAACCGAGCACAAGGTGGCAGACCGTGAAACGGCGTGAACAGAGCCAGACCGAACAGCTTCGGCAAGCCCTGGCCGAGCGCGAGGCCCAGCTCCAGGAGGCGCAGGCCCGCCTCGCCTCGCTTGAGGGATCGACCTCCCTCCAGGTGGGCCGCGCGCTCACCGCCGCCGCCAAACGACCCGGCCGCTCCCTGGTCAGGCTCCCGCGCGACCTCTACCGGCTGTGGCGCCGCAGCGGCAGCACCAACCACGCCCAGCGCCGCGGGGTCGAGCCGGTCCGCTCCTTCGACGCCGACCGGCAGGAGGCCCGCCTCCTCACCGGGCTGAGCGGAGGCCGCGAGGACCTGCTGGTCGTCGCCACCGTCCTCGGCCCGGCCGTGGAGAAGGCCGTGGACCCCTACCTCCGTACGGTTCCGCTGCGCCCGCACGACGCCCAGATCGTCATGGACGCGGTCGACGTCGACCTGCTCCTGGTGTCGTCCTCGGCCGCCGCGCCCGGCTCCCCGTGGGCCCACGTGGGCGACCCCGCCGCCGTCGACCGCACCCGCGCCCTGCACTGGGTGCTGGAGTCTGCGGCCGCGCGCGGCATCCCCACGGTCCTGCTCGACGACGCACCCGCCCCGCCCGCCCTGCGCCAGCTCGGCTTCGACCGCGTGCACAAGGGCGACGCCGGGGTGCCGCTGCACCAGTTCAACCCGGTGGCCGCCGAACTCGTCTCCGGCCCCGAGGCGGTCTTCGTCCGCACCTCCCCGGACCAGCCGGTCCCCGACGTCCTCGTGGACCTCGGCGCGGGTGTGGTGGACGCCGACTCCCCGGACCTGCCCGACGCCCTGCGCGCCGCCAACGTCGCCGTGATCCCCGAGTCGGGCCACGGCGACCTGCGCCTGCGCCGCCGCGCCTGGGCCTGCGGCACCCGGGTGGTCTCGCACCCGGCCGTGCCCGCGCCCGACACCGAGGACCTCGCGGTCACCGTGCCCCGGCTGCGCGCGGAACCGCCCACGCCCCGCGAGGTGCGGGCCATGCTGCGCCAGGTCTTCCTCGACGAGGCGGCCCCCGTCCGGCTGGCCGCCCTCCTGGAGGGCCTCGACTTCGCGTCGGGCACGCCCGGCACCGAACTCCCGCTGAGCGGCAGGGGCGTCGCGGTCCTGGCCGACCCGGCCTCCGAGGCCGAGGCCGAACGCCTCGCCGCCGACCTCCTCGGCTCACGCCTGCGCCCCGCCGAGGTGGTCGTCCCCGACACCGCCGCGCGCATGCCCGGGGTCCAGCGCCTGCGGTCGGAGGGCCTCACCGTGCGCACGGTCCGCACCATCGCGCCCGACACCCCCGAGGAACTCACCCGGGAGGGCACCCGCTCCCAGGTCGGCGGGTTCGAACCGGAGCACTGGGCGGCCCTGGCCGAACGCGCCACCTCGCCGTGGGCGCACCTGTGGACCGGTCCGGTGGGCCGCCACCGCCTGGCCGACCTCGCCTGCGCCGCCGAGTGCTCGGACGCGGACGCCGTCGGCACGCCCGACTCCGACGACCCGGGCGCCCCGGGCATGGGGGAGCGGGGCTTCTTCGACCGCGACACCGGGGGCAGACAGTACGTGTTCGTCACCTCCGTCACCCCGGAGCTGGCGCGCACCGACCTCCTGCGCCGGGGCTGGCTCCCGGCGGAGTGGAACCGGCGCGGCACCCGGCTCCTGGCCCTGGGCCCGGACCACGGCTCCGGCACCGACGGCGACAACGAGGGACCCACCCACGCCGACGCCTCGACGGGCGCGGTCGGTTGACCACCGTGACGCCGCCCGACCGGTCGTCGCCCGGTCCGCCCCCGACGGACGCGCGCGGCGCGGTAGTACGCAAGACTCGGGCCACCCATCAGCATCCGAAGGGAAGAACGTGAGCACAGCTCCTCCGCGCGCACTCTTGTACGGGGACGTGGACCTGAACATCATCGACGGCTCGGCGATCTGGGCGCAGTCGATGGCGCAGGCCCTGGCGGCGGCGGGTTGCGAGGTCACCCTGCTGCTCAAGGCCCAGGTCCGCACCGACCGGCTCACGGCGCCGCTCACCGCGAACCCCGCGGTCAGGCTGATCCGCCCCTACGAGGACAAGCTCCTGTCCGACCTCGGACCTCGCGGACTCACGCCCGAGCAGGCCGTGGAACTCATGGGCGGGATGCACGCCCGCAGGCCCTTCGACCTGGTCGTGGTCCGGGGCCGTCGGCTCGCCGGGCTGGCCGCCCAGGAGGAGAGCCTGTCGGGGAGGCTGTGGACGTACCTCACGGACTTCCCGCACAGCGTCGGGGAACTCTCCGCGACCGCCACCGCCGAGCTCACCGACATCGCGCTGGCCTCCCGGTTCGTGCTCTGCCAGACCGAGGAGCTGCGGGCCTTCCTGGAGTCCACGGTCCCCGCCGCCTGTGGCCGCTCTGTCCTGTTCCCGCCCGTCGCGGCCGTGCCCGAGGGGATCGCCGCCGACGGGCAGACGCACGCGCGCACCCGCCTGGCCTACACGGGCAAGTTCGCGCCCCGCTGGAACACCCTGGAGATGACCGGCCTGCCCGAGGAGCTGGCCCGCCTCGGGGTGGACTCCGAGCTGGTGATGATCGGTGACAAGATCCACGCGGAACCCGCCGACTGGGCCAAGCGCATGCGCAGGGCCCTGGAGAGCACCCCGCACGTCGACTGGCGCGGCGGCATGGCACGGGCCGACGCCCTCCGCCAGTCCGCCGAGTGCGACTTCGGCCTCTCCTGGCGCGACCCGGACATGGACGCCAGCCTGGAGCTGTCCACCAAGGTCCTGGAACTCGGCGCGCTCGGCCTGCCCGTGGTCCTCAACCGCACGCCCATGCACGAGGCCCTGCTGGGCGCGGACTACCCGCTGTTCGCCGGTGAGGACACCGCCTCGGTGGCCGCCGTGATCGCCCGCGCCTACCACGACCGCGCCGTCTACGCCGAGGCCGCCGAACGCTGCCGGGCCGCCGCCGCGAACCACACCCTGGAACGCGCGGCCGAGCGCCTGCGCGGGTACCTGGCCGAGGCCATCCCCGCCGCCCCCGAGGGCACCGACCCGGAGCGCCCGCTCAAGGTGGTCATCGCCGGGCACGACCTCAAGTTCTTCACCCGCCTGGCCGAGTACCTGGACTCGCTGCCCGGCCTGGACGTGCGCATCGACGAGTGGGAGGGGCTGAGCACCCACGACCAGTACCGGTCCCGGGAGCTCGCCGCCTGGGCCGACGTGGTCATCTGCGAGTGGTGCGGGCCCAACGCGCTCTTCTACGCCAAGTGGAAGCGCCCCGACCAGCGGCTGATCGTGCGCCTGCACCGCTTCGAGCTGTACGCGGAGTGGCCGCGCCGCCTGGAGATCGCCAAGGTGGACGCGGTCGTCTGCGTGAGCCCGCACTACGCCGACCTCACCCGTGAGATCACCGGCTGGCCCGCCGAGAAGGTCGTGGTGCTGCCCAACTGGGTGGACGACCGCCAGCTGGACCGCCCCAAGCTCGCCGGGGCCGAGTACTCGCTCGGCATGATCGGCATCGCGCCGTCCCGCAAGCGCCTCGACCGGGGACTGGACGTGCTCTCGGAGCTGCGCCGGATGGACCCCCGCTACACGCTGTCGGTCAAGACGAAGCAGCCGTGGGAGTACTGGTGGATCTGGAACCGGCCGGAGGAGCGCTCCTACTTCGAGCGGGTGTACCGGCGCATCCAGCGCGACGAGAGCCTGGCCTCCGGTGTGGTCTTCGACGGCTTCGGGCCGGACGTGGCCACCTGGCTGCGCCGGGTGGGGATCGTGCTGTCCACCAGTGACGACGAGTCGTTCCACCTGGCTCCGGCCGAGTGCGCGGCCTCCGGCGGGGTCCCGGCCCTCCTCGCGTGGCCGGGTTCGGACACCATCTACGACCCGCACTGGATCCACGACGACGCGGTGGCCATGGCCGAGTCCATCCACGCGACGGTCTCCGAGGGCCGGTTCGGTGAGGAGAGCGAGCGCGCCCGCGCGGAGGTGACGTCCGTCTACGGGTTGGAGCGGGTCCGCGGGCTGTGGAGTGACCTGGTGGTCCGGGGCGAGGCCCCCGCCGCCCAGGGTTCCACCGCCCACGCCAGCGCCAACTAGGCCCCGCATCGATGTGTGCTGTTCGCACTTCGCCGTGAGCCCGGGGCTGGGCGAGCGGGCGTGGCTCCTCAGCCTCGGCCGAGGAGCCAACGGCCCGGCTCAGCCACGGGCGTGAGTCCCGCCCTGAACCTTTGCCACAAGGGGGGCGCCCGAACACGCACCGAAGCGAAGCGGAGGCCCAAGAAGCACGATCAGACGGGCCCCGTCATCTTTGACAGCCCCCCGGCCCCGGCGGGCAGGAACAGCGCGAAGGTGGTCGGCCGGGTCTGGACCAGCTCCACCCTCGCCCCCTCGGACTCCGCGATGTGGCGGGCCAGGGCGAGCCCCAGACCGGTACCGCCGCCGCCACTGACCTCGCGTTCGAAGATCCGCCCGGACAGGTGCTCGGGGACACCCTCACCCTCGTCGCTGACCTCGACCCGGACGGACTGACCGGTGTCGAGGCGGCGGATGGTCACCGTCCCCGCACCGTGCTTGTAGGCGTTCTCCACCAGTGTCGCGAGGATCTGTGCGAGGTCGGTGGGGACGGTCATGGCGGTCAGTCCGGGGTCTCCGGTGACGAGGAGTCGGCGCTTCTCCTGTTGGAAGACGGGCGACCACTCGGCCTGGAGGTGGTTGAGGACCGGGTCGAGCTCCACCGGTTCCACCTCGGGGTTCTGGCTCTTGCGGGCGCGGCCCAGCAGGCTCTCGACGGTCTCCACGAGGCGTTCGGTCTGGGCGAGGGCGGCTTCGCCCTCCTCACGGACCACCTGCGCGTTGTCGGACTCCGCGATGATCTCCTCCAGCCGCATGGTGAGCGCGGTCAGCGGTGTGCGGAGCTGGTGCGAGGCGTCGGTGGCGAAGTGGCGTTCGGTGGCGATGAGCCCGGCGATGCGTTCGGCGCTGCGGTCCAGGACCTCCGCGACGCGGTCGGCCTCCGGGATGCCGTAGCGGTGTCCCCAGGGCGTGGTGACCCCGGAGCCGAGCCGTTCGGCGGTGGCGGCCAGATCGACCAGCGGCAGGGTGAGGCGGCGGGCCTGGAACATGGACAGGCCCACGGCGACCCCGATGGCCAGCAGGGAGAGCGAGGCGATGCCCAGCCAGGCGCGGACGACGCTCTCCTGGACGTCCTCGCCGTCACTCCACACCTCGACCCTGGTGTCGCGGCCGGTGGTGACGGTGGCCCTGAGCAGGCGCGGTGAGTCCACGGCCTCGGGGTTCAACGCGGGATCGCCCGCCGTCACGGCGGTCGGTTCGCCCGCGGGTGTGATGCGGACGAACCGGTTTGGGTGTTCCCGGTCGAACTCGGCCAGATCCAGTTCGCCGTGGAGCTCCAGCATGTTGTCGCTCTCGGCGCCGATCAGTTCGGCCTCGCCCTCAAGCTGCCGACTGGCCTCGTCGTGCACCAGTTTGTAGGTGAGCGCACCCAGGGGCAGCCCGAGCAGCATGACGGCGATGACGGTCACCACCAGGGTGGAGAAAACCATCCGCCTGCGCATGTCACCTCACGTCCGTCCGACCCCCTGGGCGGTCGACTGGCAAGCGCGTCGAACCCAAGGTCGTGTCAGTCTCGTTCGAACCGGAACCCCACGCCCCGGACGGTCGTGATGTAGGAAGGCTGGTTGGCGTCGTCACCGAGTTTGCGGCGCAGCCAGGAGATGTGCATGTCGAGGGTCTTGGTCGACCCCCACCAGTTGGTGTCCCACACCTCCCGCATGATCTGTTCACGGGTGACCACCTTGCCCGCGTCGCGCACGAGCACGCGCAGCAGGTCGAACTCCTTGGTGGTCAGTTGGAGCTCGCGGTCGCCCAGCCAGGCGCGGCGCGAGTCGTTGTCGATGCGGACTCCGTGGACCACCGGCACCTCGGCTCCGCCGCGCCGCAGCAGGGCGCGGACGCGGGCCAGGAGTTCGGCGAGCCTGAACGGCTTGGTCACGTAGTCGTCGGCACCGGCGTCGAGGCCGACGACTGTGTCGACCTCGTCCGCTCGGGCGGTCAGGATGAGGATCGGCGTTCCGTGACCCTCGGCGCGGAGCCGACGTGCCACCTCAAGGCCATCCATTTCGGGGAGCCCGAGATCCAGGACCATGAGGTCGATGTCTCCCGCACGGGCGCGGTCGAGTGTCTCAATGCCGTTGACGGTCACGTCTACCGTGTAACCCTCGCGGCGTAGTGCGCGCGCGAGAGGCTCGGAGATCGAGACATCGTCTTCGGCCAGCAAAACGCAGGTCATGGAGCCGATCGTAGGTCCAGGGTGGCGCATTTCCCTATTATGCGCGCCGGATGGCCCAAGGTTGGCCGAAAATACGCTAATCACATACCGGTCAAATAGTGCAAATGGCTACCAGGAGCTCTTTCTTTGCACGTTCTTGGTGAAACTGGGAAGCTGGAACGCGGGGTGTAGGAGTGCCCTTCGACAGAACTCCCGGACAGCAGAGGAGCCAGGACGTGAATCCCCAGCCGCCGCCCCCGGGCGGAAACGAATTCGGCTCCCCTCCCCAGGGGCCGCCTCCCCAGGCGCCCTTTCCCCAGGCACCTCGCCCCCGGGGCCGGTACGGCACCGGCGTGGTCGCTGTGCTCGCCGTCATCGCCATCCTGGCCGGAGCCTCCTTCCTCGGCGGCGGGCTCGCCCTGGGCGGAGTCGTGACCGGTCGGATCGCCGCCGAACGGGAGCCCGGACCGGAGCCCTCGCCGTCCCCCTCTCCCACGCCCGCGCCCGAGGAGTCCCCGAGTCCGACCGAGGACCCCTTCCCCAGCGCCGAACCGACCCGGGAGCCGAGCGACCCTCCCACGGAGGAGCCCCAGGAGAAGGTGACCGTCGAGGAGGTCATCTCCGAGCTCAGCGGTGACTACGACCTGGAGGCGGGTCGGGACGTGACCGACGACCTCTGCGGCGGCGGGGAGGAGGAGGCCCTCTCCTGCACGAGCGCGATGGACACCAACCTCGCCCGCGTCATCGACTTCGACGACATCCTGACGGCCTCGATCGTCATCGTGAACCTGCGCGCCCAGGCGGAGGAGGACGACAACGACATGGTCGACGCCCAGAACGCCTGCCACATCGTGTTCATCTGGTTCGAGGGCAGCGGCATGGACCAGTCCGAGCGCGACGACATGACCCGCGACGCCAGGTCCTTCGCCGGTTGCTGAACCCTCTTCCGACGAATCTGCCGCGTCGTGACGTGTCCTCTTGAACACTCTGAGTGATGATAGGGGTGGCAATGGTGGTGTTGGTGGTGGTTGGCGGGCCCCAGGGCGCGCACCTCCACCGGACCCGTCACCCCACTCGGACCCCGATCCCGGTCCGGGGGTACGCGAGGAGTGCGGATGGTGCGTCGCGAAGAGAAGGCCGGAAACCGACCCGGCGGCCCGAAGGGGCCGACCCGACCCAGGGGGTGGCGGGAGTCGGCGGCGTCGTCGGAGCCCGGCACGTGGCGGCGGGGCACCCCCGCCGGACTCACCCTGGCCCTGGCCCTCGCGGTCTGCCTCCCGACCGTTCTCGCGGCCCCGGCCTCCGGGACCACCGTGGCGGAGGCCGTCCGGGTCGAGGTCCCGGTGAACCCCCGGGACGACGCACCGAACGCGGGACCGCCCCGACCGGCTGACAGACCGGCTGACAGACCGGCCGACGGGCCGACCGACAAGCCGGTCACCGCCCCGGCCGACCAGCCGACGGCCCAGCCGACGTCCGCCCCGGCCGCAGAACCCCCGGCCGAACCGGTGGCCGAGCCGACCGCCGAGCCGACCGCCGAACCGGCCAACGAACCGGCGGCGACCCCGTTCTCCCGCCGCCACTACTACACGACCTGGCGCGACGCCCGGACCTACTGGTCCCAGGAGAGCCGGTACCCCACGGGCGGCTGGCTCTGGGCCGGGCGCCACTACTTCTTCTGCCAGGTGGAGGGCGAGCCGCACTCCGACGGCGAGGAGGGCTACTCGACCTGGTGGGCGCTGACCGACGACGACACGGGCAACCGCGACGTCTTCGTCAGCGCCACCGCCTTCCGGAACGGCGAGCCCTGGAAGCCGATCGAGGGGCTGCCGCGCTGCTGACCCCCGTCCCAGGACCGCCCGAGCACGACGACGCGGGCCCGCCCGAGTGTCCACTCGGACGGGCCCGCGTTCACTGTTCGGCGTCCGCGCTCGGCGCGGGCGAACGGGAGGGGATCAGCCCTCGATCCCGCCGGTTCCCGCGGCCGACCCGCGCCTGCGGCTCAGGTAGAGGGCTCCTCCACCGGCGCCGATGGCGACCACGGCGGCGATCACCAGGCTGGTCAGGGCCCCACCGGTGACCGGCAGGGTGCCGCCCTTCTTGTCGTCCGGGTCGCCGGGCTTCCCGTCGCCCGGGCCGTCGGTGGGCCCACCGGAGGGACCGTCCGTCGGGCTGGCGCTCGGACTCGGGCTCGGACTGGGGCCGGGCGACGCGGGCGGCTCGGTCGGGTCGGTGTCGTCGTCATCGTCGTCGTCACCGCCGGAGGGCACCGTGGCCTTCTCCCCTACCACGATGCGGTTGGCGCCGCCCTCGGGGTAGTCCTCGGCGCTGATCCGGCCGTCGAGGGTCCCGGTGAGGAAGCGCTCCAGCGCGCCCTGGTAGGTGGAGCCCACCACGGTGTAGTCGGCGCCGCGGAACGGGTACATGTCGCCGCCGCCCGCCGAGAAGTCGTTGGTGACGACCGAGATGGCGTCGCCGTCCACGACCTCGCCGTCCTCGACGATGACCGTGCCGTCGTGCAGGATCGCGTTGCGGACCCGCTCACCCGGGGTCGTCACCTCGCCGTCCTCGGTGACGACCTGCGCGGTCCGCTCGGGGTCGTAGGCGAAGTTCACCCCGGCGACCTGCATGAACCCGCCGTCGGCGGCGGGCGCGGAGGCCACACCGCGCTCCAGGAGCTCCTTGATCTGGCCGCGCGGGATCTCGGGGACCACGGCCACCTGGTTGGCGAACGGCGCGACCGAGTAGGTGTCCAGCACGGTCAGCGGACCGGCCGGGATCACCGAGGCGTTGCGGATGCCGCCGCCGTTCTGGATGCCGATCTGCGGCTCGGGGACGCCGTACTCGTCGGCGTTGCGCCGACCGGTGTCCAGCAGGGCGTCGGCCATGAGGCTGCCCAGGTTGGTCTCCTGCGTGCGCACACCGGGGTTCTGGGTGCCGTCCAGGGCGACCTCGCTCTGGGCCACCTCGGTCTCGGCCAGCTCCGCGACGTAGTCGGTGACCGGCTTGGTCACCTGCGCCTCGACCTCGGGGTGCGGCTCCACGGCGTCGGCGCCGGTGCCGGAGACCCGCACCGGGCCGGAGCGGTCGCCCACGGAGAGGAGGTCGCCGGCCGCGTCGAAGTTGAGGACCAGGCGGCCCACGTACTTGTAGTTCGAGCCCGCGGTGACGATGGGCACCGTCTCGCCGTCGGCGTTGTCCACCACCAGCGGGTAGGACAGCGGCTCACCGGAACCCGGGTGGACGGTGACCTCGTCACCGGGGACCAGGGCGTCGTCGGGGTTGGCCATCACCTCGTGGCCGCCACCGGCCACCATGGCGTCCACACCCGTCAGTTCCTTGGCGACCCGCTCCTCGTAGGTGATGTTCTGGAGGTGCGAGATGAGGATGATCTTGTCGACGTCCTCCGCCGTGAGCCGGTCCACCTCGGCCTGGACCGGGCCGACGACCTCGTCGACCACGACGTCGCGCGGGCTGGTGATGGAGGCCAGGGGCGGGTAGAGCGCGCCGACGATGCCGATCCGCTCGCCCTCGACCTCGGCGACGGTGCTCGGGGCGATCCGGCCCTCGGCCTCCAGGGCGGCCAGGGCGGCCTCGCCGGACACGTCCACGTTGGCGGCGACCACGGGGGTGCTCTCGGGCAGGGCGCCGATGAACTCGGCGTACACGTCGGGGCCGAAGTCGAACTCGTGGTTGCCCATGGAGACCGCGTCGTACTCCGCGAAGGAGGTGGCGATCGCGTCGTAGAACGGCGCGCCCTCCTCCCGTGAGGCGGCGAACTCCGGTCCGGGCAGGTACAGGTCGCCGGAGTTCACGGCGACCACGCCGCGGTGGGCGGCCTCGCCGTCTCCGGCCCCGGTGCCCGCGGTCTCGCTGTCGCGGAGCTGGTTGAGCAGGGTCGTGTAGCGCGCGGCGCCGCCGAAGTCCGGGTCGGCCGAGGCGTGCAGGAGCGCGGACTCGGGGTCGTTGCCGTGCAGCAGGGTGAGGGTGAAGGCGGCGTCGCTGTCAGGGGTGTCCGTGGGTGCGTACGCGCTGGCCGCGGGGGCCAGGGGCACCACCAGCGCGCCTGTCAGGATCAGTGCGCCGGTGGCGCGCACGAGTCTGGACATGTCTGCTGTGACTCCTTTGGGGGACTGTGCGGGGATTCCGCCCCGGGGGCGGGAGGGGTCGGAGTTTTTTCACCCTAGATGGGGACGGGGGTGAGGACACGGGACGGGGGGTTACGATTTGCGGAATCTCCGTGTGCAGGCTGGTTCTCGCCCTGAGACGATAGCCCAGCGTGGCCGGGGTTCGATTGCGGTCGCGGTCCGTAGCCGGTTTCGGACCGACGCGCGCCCGGGCGCCTCCGGCCCGCGCCCCCACGACGGCACGCCCCTACCATGGAGGGGACAGTCGGCTCGATTCCCTCGGAGGACGTCCGTGTTTCCCTCTGGCCAGGACCCGTACGACCCCGACTCGGGACAGGGCGGGGTGCCCTCGCAACGGGGGATGCCCGACTTCGACGCCCCCCATCTGGAGGCCCTGCGTCCCGACGCACCCATGCCCCGCCGGGTCGTGACCGTCCGCACGCTGATGCTCATCGGCGGCGTCAGCGGCCTCCTGCTCCTGCTCCTCTTCGTGATGGGGCTGTCCGCGCCCGCCGAGGTGATGGAGGAGGCCCTGGACGAGCAGGCCGCGCTCGCCGCCGAGCAGGGCGTGGACCTGGCCTTCGACGCCGACATGATGCGCTCGTACATGGGGCTGATGGCCTTGGTGACGGGGGTCTACGGGACGTTGTCCGTCCTCGTCGCCACCCGCCTGCGCCGCCGCACGGTGGGGGTCTTCTGGAGCGCCCTGCTGTTCCAGGGCGCCGCCGCGGGCATCCTGCTGTGGGCCCTGCTCTCGGGTGAGCTCCTCGCGATCGTCCCGCTGGGCTTCGCCGCCGCCATGCTGG
The DNA here is from genome assembly GCF_056173345.1 of Nocardiopsis sp. iso_237. NCBI lineage: Bacteria > Bacillati > Actinomycetota > Actinomycetes > Streptosporangiales > Nocardiopsidaceae > Nocardiopsis > Nocardiopsis sp. iso_237. Next base: position 1,095,340 of record NZ_CM149669.1, read on the forward strand.
CCTTCATGTGGTCCAAGGAGAGCCGCGCCTACTTCGGCCTCCTCTGAGCCCCGACCACTCGCGGGGCGGCAGCGGCGGCCGCACCGCGACCCTGGTCCAGTGGCGCTCCAGCAGCCCGCGCACACCGCCGTCCCCCGCGCCCGCCGGGGTGCGGACCCCGCCCTCCGGGCCCTCCAGGTCCAGGACGGCCCGCAGCAGCTCCCCGGAGCGGGGACGGTCGTCGGGGTCCTTGCTCAGCGCCGCCACCACCAGCTTCTCCAGCCCCACGGGCAGGTACCGCAGGTCGGGCTCCTCAGCGGTCACCCTCCGGGCCATCTCCCTGGGCGGCGCGGTCCCGAACGGGTCGTGGCCCACGGACGCGAAGGCCACCGTCGCGCCCCACAGGAACACGTCGGACCCGTGCGTGGTGGGCTGGCGCCGGTACTGCTCCGGGCTGATCCACCCGGGGGTGCCCCGACGGTCGAGCATCCGGGCGGTGCGCTCGTCCGACAGACCCGCCGGTGAGGGCATCCCCAGCGCCCGGTAGGCGCGGCGCATCCGGCGCAGCCGCCGCCACTTGGTGGGGTCGGGGTCCTCCACCGCGTGCGCGATCCCGAAGTCCAGGAGCTTGGGCCCCCGACCGGACAGCACCACGTTGCCGGGCTTGAGGTCGCGGTGCACCACCCCCGCCGCGTGCACGGCGCGCAGGGCCTCCGCCACGCCCGCCGCCAGCCCCAGCAGCATCCCGCCGCGCAGCCGCCCGAACCGCTCCACGTGGTGGCGCAGGGTCGGACCCGGCACGTACTCGGTGATCATCCACGGCGGCCGGGCGCCCACGTCCGCGCGCACGAACCGCGCCACGCAGGGGCTGTCCACCTTGGCGAGCAGGCGCGCCTCGTGCGTGAACCGCTCCAGGAACCGCTGGTCGCGGGCGAGCTCCGGGTGGGCCACCTTGACGGCCAGGTAGCCGTGCGCGCCGGGTGACTCGGCGGCGTACACGGTGCCCATGCCCCCCGAACCGACCCGGCCGCGCACCCGGTGCCCGCCGACTTCCAGGGGGTCCCCCGGCACGAGCGGGGCGAGTCTGCGTACACCGCGCGCCTTCATGGGCACTCCAACCGGCCGTGGGGAGGTGAGAGCCGGATCATATCCGCGGGCCCCCGCCGCGGCCCGTCCCCGTGCGGCGCCGGGAGAGTTGTCCACAGGCCGGGGGAGGGGCTCCCGAAGGTCGGTGCGGTCTGGCAGGCTCGGAAGCGGACGGGGGGAGAGGGCATGACACCGGAACAGTTCATCGACGCCGCGCTGTGGTTTCCCGAGGCCGGGGAGAGCGAGCCCTTCGGGCCGGGGGCACTCGTGTACAAGGTGGCCGACCAGAAGATGTTCGCCCTGCTCACCGAAGGCCCGGGAGAGCGGGGCGCCACCGTCAACCTCAAGTGCGAGCCCGAACTCGCCCTGGAGCTGCGCGGACGGTTCGCCGCCGTCACACCGGGCTGGCACATGAACAAGCGGCACTGGAACTCCGTGCTGCTGGACGGCACCGTCCCCGACGACGAACTGCTGGAGATGCTGGCGCACTCCTACACCCGGGTGGCCGGGGGCCTGCGCCGGGCCGACCGCGACCGCGTGCTGGCGGTCCTGGGGGACGACGCCCCACCGCTCCCCGGTACGGACGGCCGCTGAGAGGACGGAGAACGCCATGTCGGCGCCCGCGCGGGCGGTGGTCCAGGGCGTCCTGGAACGGATCACCTTCGCCAACGAGGAGAGCGGCTACACCGTCGCCAAGGTCGACACCGGGCGCGGCGGCCCCGACCTGCTCACCGTGGTCGGCTCCCTCCCCGGCGCCCAGCCCGGCGAGTCACTGCGCATGTACGGCCGCTGGGGATCGCATCCCCAGTACGGCCGCCAGTTCCACGTGGACGACTTCACCACCGTGCTGCCCGCCACGGTGCAGGGCATCCGCCGCTACCTCGGCTCCGGGCTCATCAAGGGGATCGGGCCGCGAATGGCCGAGCGGATCGTCGACCACTTCGGCACCGACGCCCTCGACGTCATCGAGGAGGAGCCCGCCCGGCTGATCGAGGTACCCGGGCTGGGCCCCAAGCGGACCGGGCTCATCACCGACGCCTGGGAGGAACAGAAGGCCATCAAGGAGGTGATGGTCTTCCTCCAGGGGGTCCAGGTCAGCACCTCGTTGGCGGTGCGGGTCTACAAGAGGTACGGCGACGACTCCATCCGGGTCGTCCAGGAGGAGCCCTACCGGCTGGCCTCGGACGTGTGGGGCATCGGCTTCCGGACCGCCGACACCATCGCCCAGGCGGTCGGCATCCCGCACGACAGCCCGCAGCGGGTGATGGCGGGCATCCAGTTCACCCTCTCGGAGTCCAGTGGCGACGGGCACTGCTTCCTGCCCGAGGAACGGCTCATCTCCGCCGCCGTGAAGATCCTCCAGGTGGAGGCGGGGCTGGTCATCGAGTGCCTGGCCGAGCTGGTCGCCGCCGAGGGCGTGGTCCGCGAGACCGTGCCCGGACCGGAGGGCGCGCCGGTTCGCGCGGTCTACCTGCTCCCCTTCCACCGTGCCGAGATCGGACTGGCCAGCGGGCTGCGGTCCCTGCTGGAGACGCCGCTGGAACGGCTGCCCGCCTTCACCGACGTGGACTGGCCCCGGGCCCTCGACTGGCTCGACCGGCGCTCCGAGGCCACCCTGGCGCGGGCCCAGCGCGAGGCGGTGCGCACCGCGCTGACCAGGAAGGTCTGCGTGCTCACCGGCGGTCCGGGCTGCGGCAAGTCCTACACCGTGTCCTCCATCGTCACCATGGCGTCGGTCAAGGACGCGAGGATCATCCTGGCCGCCCCCACCGGACGGGCCGCCAAGCGCCTGACCGAGCTGACCGGCCACGAGGCCTCCACCGTCCACCGGCTCCTCGAACTGCGCCCCGGCGGTGAGGCGGCGCACGACCGCGACAACCCGCTGGACTGCGACCTCCTCGTGGTGGACGAGGCCTCCATGCTCGACCTGGTCCTGGCCAACAAGCTGGTCAAGGCGGTTCCGCCCGGGGCGCACCTGGTGTTCGTCGGTGACGTGGACCAGCTGCCGTCCGTGGGCGCCGGGCAGGTCCTGCGCGACCTGATGGAGGAGGGCTCGCCCGTCCCCCGCGTGCGCCTGACCCACGTGTTCCGCCAGGCCCAGCAGTCCGGTGTGGTCACGAACGCGCACCGGATCAACCAGGGGGAGCCGCCGGAGTTCCAGGGGATGTCCGACTTCTTCCTGTTCGCGTGCGAGGAGGCCGAGGACGCCGCCGAGACGGTGGTGGACGTGGTCGCGCGGCGCATCCCCCGGCGCTTCTCCCTGGATCCCCGCCGTGACGTGCAGGTCCTCACCCCCATGAAGGGCGGACCGGCCGGTGCGGTGAACCTCAACGCCGCGCTCCAGGCCGCGCTGACCCCGCCGGGGGAACACGTACCCGAGCGCAGGCTGGGTGGCCGGGTGTACCGGGTGGGGGACAAGGTCACCCAGGTGCGCAACAACTACGACAAGGGCGCGAACGGCGTCTTCAACGGGACCCTGGGGGTGGTCACCGGCATCGACCCGGTGGCCCAGGAGCTCACCGTGCGCACGGACGAGGACGAGGAGGTCGCCTACGACTTCGCGGAGCTCGACGAGCTCGCGCACGCCTACGCCGTGACCGTGCACCGTTCCCAGGGCAGTGAGTACCCGGCGGTGGTCATCCCGGTCACCACCTCGGCGTGGATGATGCTCCAACGCAACCTGCTCTACACCGGGATCACCAGGGCCAGGAGGCTGGTCGTGCTGGTGGGCTCGCGCCGTGCCCTGGACCGCGCGGTCGCCAACGCCTCCTCGGGGCGGCGGCACACCTCCCTCGCCCACCGGCTGCTCAGACCCCTCGGGGACTGAACCCCGCTTCGCCTCGGCCGACCCGGCGCGCCCTCGAAATTCGCATGTCCGGACATAGGTCTATCTAATTCGTGAGGTTCTTATTCCAGACTTTGCAGACCAATTGCGAGGCTGGTGGGTTTCTGTCCGGAAAAAGCATGCATGAACCGCGTACATGGTTCATCATGGGGGTATGGACGGGCGCGGAGTCCCCGTCCCGGAAATGACGTCACCCTCGACCCCCCGACTCATCAGTGAAATCCGGTGAATGCGCCCCGTGGCGATTCGCCCTCATCAGTGGTGCGCGGTGAACCCTTCGATCGAAACCCGGTGGTGCGAAAGCGAGGCCTCGCAGTAGCAGTGATCCCGTGAGAGACCAGAGCAGAAATGGGAGAGGGCCATGACCTTCAAGAACATCTTCGGCACCGGCGGGAACGAGGCCGGGTCCGCCGAGGAGTCCGCCCGGAACGTGCACGGAAGGGTCCCGGGGGCCCGCCCCGAGTGGGAGGGCGTGGACCCGGAGCTCTTCGACGGAATCCCCGAGGTGGAGCGCGATCCGAAGCTCGTGCGCGAGACCTCGCCGGAGGCGCTGGAGATCCTGACCAACTTCGTCACCCCGCTGTTCGGGAACACCCGGACGGTCGCCGCCGAGCAGCAGGACGCCAGCGAGGACCCCGAGTCCACCGCCGGAACGGCCTCCGCCGCCAAGGACCAGGCCTTCAGCAGGGTGCGGGTGGAGGTCGAGGAGGAGGACGAACCGAGGATCAGCGCCGAGGAACGGGACGGGCTGAAGAAGGACAACGAGGAGTCGACGGCGAACGTCAGGGGCTTCGACCGCGAGCCGCCCAGGGAATGACGCCCGGTCGCCATTCGGGAATCGGCACCACCACCTGAGTTCCGTCACGAGAAAAGGAGAAGGCCATGGGCGGCCCCACCAAGAACCACGTGAGCACGACCCGTCTCGGAGAACGCTTCATCCGGCACCCGATGACGGGGCGGAACCTCAAGGAACTCGACATCGCCGCCAAGGCGCCGGTCATCCTGGAACGGGACCGGGAGAAACTGAGGCGAAAGGCGGAGCGGAAGACCTCCGACGGCAAGGACCGGTACGTGTACCCCACCGGGTTCTCCCTGAACAAGGGGCGGTTCGGGGACTTCCCCGACCGGGAGGACACGGCCCACCAACGCGAGTGGCGCGCCTACATGACGGTCGGCGTGCCCCTCGTCGAGGAGCGCGGCGACATCACGCAGCCGCCGCCCGACGTCGTCTCCAAGCAGACGTACGTCAACCGGACCGACCCGACCCCCACGACCTGGTCGCACACGGTCGAGTTCTCCATCTCGAACACCATCAGCTGGTCGCTCCAGGGGCAGGTCCAGCTCACCTTCGGCGCGAAGGCCACCGCCTCGCTGCAACAGCAGCTCCAGAAGAGCATGGCCCTGAACAACTCCCAGAAGACCACCCTGAAGAACAGCAAGGACAACCAGGGCGTCGACACGGAGTCCCAGTCGCAGACCACGAGCACGACCACGGCCACGGGGACCGCGACGGGCACCGGGGAGCTGTCGGCCCAGCTGATGCTCGGGATCACCGGCTCGGTCAGCGGTTCACTCACCACCGGGTTCAAGACGTCGTCCACCCTGAGCGGTGAGGTCGGCAGCCGGGTCGACGTGCTGGCCACCCAGCGCCGCCAGGTGCGCCGGTTCGACTACGAGTTCCCCATCACCTTCGGCGGCTGGGTCGCGCTCTACTACCCCGAGCCGGTCGAGGTCAAGGAGGTGCGGCCCGCCGGACCCCAGTCACAGAACCCGCGGTACTCCAGGGTCCTCGCGTGGAAACTCAACGAGACCGGCCAGGAGAAGGAGGCCTTCGACCTGACCGACGACGGCAAACCCTTCATGCAGAGGGGCGAGGCCGAGGTCGTCTCCACCCTGGCAGGGGAGCACGAGGTCTTCGAGCTGGAGAACCTGGTCTTCGAGGAGAAGCACCACCCCCTCCACAAGGTCGACCTGGCGCGACCGGAGGTCCCGAAGGCGACCCCGGACGAGGTCGCCACGGGGCTGGGCAGGGCCGAGGGCCTCGCACTGGACCCGGACCGCCGGAAGGCGTACGTGGTCGAGCGCGGTCGCGGCGGTCGGCTCCACAAAGTGGACCTCGACAGCGGCGAGACCGAGTGGGTCGCGGAGGGCCTGGGGGACACCAACGACGTGGCGCTGGACCTGCCCGGGGACAGGGCCTACCTCACCGACCACAACAACCGGCGCCTGATCACGGTGAGGCTCTCCGACCCCTCCGCCGCACCCGTGACGGTCGTGGACGGTGTGTACGCCTACGGCGTCGCGGTGGACCCGGCGAACGACCGGGTCTACGTCAGCGACCTCGGGGCCGGAAGGCTGGTCGAGTACGACCTGAACGGCGGTTCGGCGGAGCGGCGGCGCAGCTGGCCGGTGCCGAGGGCCGCCGGGGTGGCGCTGAACGGTGACCGGGCCTACGTCGGCCAGTACGACCGGGGCGAGCTGTACGAGGTCGACCTGTCGGCGGAGGAGGCCACCCCGCAGCGGGTGGCCACCGCCCTGGGACAGAGCATCCGCGTGGCGCTGGACGGCTCGGGTCACGCCTACGTGGCCGACCCGGCGGGCGGCAGACTGCACGAGGTCGTCCGCACCGACGGCGAGGAGAAGGGCCTCCAACGCGCGGCGGCGGACGGTCTCGGCCAGGTCTGCGGGATCGGGCTGGACCACGCCCACGACGCGGTCTACGTCAGCGACCGGCAGGGCAGGCTGCTGCGGATCCCCGGGGTGCTGAACGCCTCCGCCGTGGAGGCGTAGCGGGGAGGCCTCCGGGGCCGACCGTCGCGGGCACCTCGCGGCGGCCGACCCCGGCGGCGTGGGCACCGGGGCGGGAGGGGGCCTCGACAGCCCCTGAGTTCGTCGCGAGGGCCTAGGGTGGTTCCCCGTGGGAGAGACACTCATCGTGGTCGGCGCGGCCATCATCCGAGACGGACGCGTCCTGGCCGCCCAGCGAGCCGAACCCGAGCGCCTGCGCGGACTGTGGGAGTTCCCCGGCGGCAAGACCGAACCGGGGGAGACCCCCGCCCAGGCACTGGTCCGCGAGTGCCGGGAGGAACTGGGCGTCACCGTCCGAGCCGGGGAACCGGTCGGCGCCGACGTGCCCTTCCCCGCGCCCTCCGACGGACACACCCGCCCCGCCGTGCTGCGCCTGCTGCGGGCCGAACTCCTCGCCGGGGAACCCCGTGCGCTGGAGCACCGGGAGGTCCGCTGGGTGCCCGCGGAGGGGCTCCGCGACCTCGACTGGATGCCCGCCGACGTCCCCTTCCTGGAGGCGCTCCCCCCGCTCCTCCGAACGCACGAAAGCCCTTCCTGACAGGGATTCCGGGCGATCGGCGGACCCCGGTCCGCACCCCTTCCAGGGTGACGAAACTAACCGGGGTGACCTGTACGTTTCCCAACCAGCCCGCTATGACCGCATAAACTGGCTACGGGCCGTGGCACTCTGCGGTCTCTACCCAGTACAGGAGATCGAGACTTAAGCATGTCCAGCGCTACGCCCGTCGAGGGCTCCGCCCGCCGCAGTGACCTGCGCAACGTCGCCATCGTGGCTCACGTCGACCACGGCAAGACGACCCTCGTTGACGCCATGCTCTGGCAGTCCGGAGTCTTCCGGGAGAACCAGGATGTCGACGACCGTGTGATGGACTCCAACGACCTGGAGCGCGAGAAGGGCATCACCATTCTCGCGAAGAACACCGCGGTGCACTACACCACGCCCGAGGGCGAGGACGTGGTCATCAACATCATCGACACCCCCGGCCACGCCGACTTCGGTGGCGAGGTCGAGCGCGGTCTGTCGATGGTGGACGGTGTCGTCCTCCTCGTCGACGCCAGTGAGGGCCCCCTTCCGCAGACCCGCTTCGTGCTCCGCAAGGCCCTCGCGGCCAAGCTCCCCGTCATCCTCGTGATCAACAAGGTGGACCGGCCCGACAGCCGGATCGCCGAGGTCGTGGACGACACCTACGAGCTGTTCATGGACCTGGACGCCGACGAGTCGCAGATCGAGTTCCCGATCGTCTACACGTGCGCCCGTGACGGCAAGGCCTCCCTGGAGCGCCCCGCCAACGGCACCGTGCCCGACAACGACAACCTCGTTCCGCTGTTCTCCACCATCCTGGACACGATCCCGGCCCCCGAGTACGTCCCGGACGCGCCCCTCCAGGCCCACGTCACCAACCTGGACGCCTCCCCCTTCCTCGGCCGCCTGGCCCTGGTCCGCGTCCAGCAGGGCGAGCTCCGCAAGGGCCAGCAGGTCGCGTGGATCCGCACCGACGGCACCACCCAGCAGGTCAAGATCACCGAGCTGCTCATGACCGAGGGTCTGGAGCGCAAGCCCGCCGAGAAGGCCGGCCCCGGTGACATCGCTGCCATCGCCGGTATCGAGGAGATCATGATCGGCGAGACCCTCGCCGACCCCGAGAACCCGGTGGCGCTGCCGCTCATCAAGGTGGACGAGCCCGCCATCTCCATGACCATCGGCACCAACAACTCGCCGCTGGTCGGCAAGGTCAAGGGTGCCAAGGTCACGGCCCGCCTGGTCAAGGACCGCCTGGAGAAGGAGCTCGTCGGCAACGTCTCCCTGCGCGTGCTGCCGACCGAGCGCCCTGACACCTGGGAGGTACAGGGCCGCGGCGAGCTGGCGCTGGCCATCCTGGTCGAGCAGATGCGCCGCGAGGGCTACGAGCTGACCGTGGGCAAGCCGCAGGTGGTCACCAAGAACATCGACGGCAAGGTGCACGAGCCGGTCGAGCGCCTCACCGTGGACGCGCCCGAGGAGTACATGGGCGCCATCACCCAGCTCCTGAGCGTCCGCAAGGGCCGTATGGAGAACATGGTCAACCACGGCACCGGCTGGGTCCGCATGGACTGGCTGGTCCCGTCCCGCGGCCTCATCGGCTTCCGGACCGAGTTCCTCACCGAGACGCGCGGCACCGGTATCGCCAACCACGTCTTCGAGAAGTTCGAGCCCTGGTTCGGTGACATCCGCTCCCGGCCGAACGGCTCCCTGGTCGCGGACCGCGCCGGTGTGGCCGTCGCGTTCGCGATGTTCAACCTCCAGGAGCGCGGCACGCTGTTCGTCGAGCCGACCACCGAGGTGTACGAGGGCATGATCGTCGGGGAGAACTCCCGCTCCGACGACATGGACGTCAACATCACCAAGGAGAAGAAGCTCACCAACATGCGTTCGGCCACCGGCGACGAGCTCGTCCGCCTGGTGCCGCCGCGCAAGCTCTCCCTGGAGCAGGCCCTGGAGTTCTGCCGTGAGGACGAGTGCGTCGAGGTGACGCCGGAGAACGTCCGCATCCGCAAGGTCATCCTCGACCAGAAGGAGCGCGGCCGGATCACCGCGAACCGGAAGCGTCAGCAGCAGTAGGCAGTGAACGGGGGGCCGTCGGTCCTCAGGTTCCGGAGCGGGCGGGGTGCGATCGCACCCCGCCCGCTCCGCGTTTTCGCAGGACACCACTCGGGTAAAAACGTAGGACATGAAAGCCCAGCCCTCGTGTCCACGTTGCGGACGCGCCGTACAACCCCCGGGGTTGTGGACCAGCGCGTGGAGGTGTGACGCCCACGGGGCGGTGGCACCCCTCCAGGGCGTACGAGCACCCGGCCCCGCCGCACTCGACACTCTCCTCGCACAGGCCGGGGTCCCCGTGTGGGTCCCGTGGCCGCTGCCGACGGGGTGGGTGGTCACCGGGTTCGCGGAGGTCGGGGACGAGCGCAGCGGCGCCCTGGCGGTGGCCGTGGCCCTGTCCGGCCCCAACCCGCTCGGCGGCGTGGGTGAGGCGGTGATCGTCGCGGAGGACCCGGGGATCGGCCTGGGCGCCCGCATCGCCGGTCTGGAGGGGCCCGACCCCGGCCACGGCTTCGACTCCGGCCCGCCCGACGCCAAGGTGCGCTTCGACGGGCACGAGATGGCGCTGTGGAACCTGGACGTGGGGCGCGACCGAGCCGCCTACGCCGGTGAGGCGCTCTCCCACTGGCTGTGGCTGGTCTTCGCCTCCGCCGACACCGGTCTGGTGATGTGCGAGGTCAGCTCACTGCGCGACCTGCGCGACCTCCGGGACGGCGGCGTCGCCCTGGAACCGCCGTTCGGGGCGCCCAGCCCGTTCCTCAGCCGGATCCTGGTGGTCGACGGCGAACAGGACTGACCGGGGTCGGGTCCCCGTACCGAGCGGGGAACGCCCCCGCTTACGTACAATCGCCCGGTGACACGTATCGACCTGCACTCCCACAGCTCGGTCTCCGACGGAACCGACGCCCCAGCCGAGGTCATCGCGTACGCGGTCGCCGCCGGACTCGACGTACTCGCCCTGACCGACCACGACACGGTCGGCGGGATCGGGGAGGCCGCGGAGCACCTGCCGTCCGGGTTCACCCTGGTCCCCGGCATGGAGTTGTCCTGCGCCTATGAGGGCTCCAGCGTCCACCTGGTCTCCTACCTGTTCGACCCCGACTCCGCCGGTCTGGCCGCCGAGCTCCGCCGCGTCCGGTCGGACCGGGCCTCGCGGGCCGAGGAGATGGTGGGCAAACTCCAGGAGCACGGCGTGGACGTGACCTGGGAGCGGGTGCTGGAGATCGCCGGGGCGGGCGAGCCGGAGTACGCCGACGCCAACACCATCGGCCGCCCCCACCTGGCACGCGCGGTGGTGGAGGCGGGCGCGGCCCGGGACGTGCAGGACGCCTTCGACAAGTGGATCGGTTCGGGCGGCCCCGCCTACGCGTCCCGGTACGCGATCGACCCCGTCCGCGCCGTCGAACTGGTCCGGGAGGCGGGCGGGGTCTGCTCCCTGGCCCACCCGGGGCGGGCCGAGGGCGCCACCAACGGCGCCGTTCCGGTGGCGCTGGCCGAGCGCATGGCGGCGGCCGGTCTGGGCGGGATCGAGGCCGACCACCCCTCGCACAACCGGACCCAGCGCAAGTTCTGGCGGGGCGTCGCCGCCGATCTGGGTGTGGTGGTGACCGGATCCAGTGACGACCACGGATCCCTGACCGGGCACCGGCTGGGCTGCCGCACCACGGCGCCCGAGGCGTTCGAGGAGCTCACGGCCCCCGCGACCGGGGTTCCGCTGATCGTGGGGTGACCTGCCGCCGGAGCCCGGTGTTCGGTACGGTACGGACCACTGCGCGGGGACGCGAGAATGGTCGCAGTGTTGTAGCACTTACCCCTGGATGAGAGGTCTGTAGCCGTGTTCTGGAAGCGGAAGCCGAAGAAGCAGGACGGCCAGGAGGCCACCGATTCCGCTGCGGAGGTCGCGGAGGACACCACCGAGGAGACCGAGACCGACGCGGTCGGGTCCGAGGACGCGAAGGCGGAGGAGAAGGACGTCAGGGCCGAGGACCAGCCCGACGCCGAGGACTCCGGGTCCGAGGAGACCGACGCGGAGAAGACCGAGGACGACGACGCCAAGGCCGACGGGGCCGGTGAGTCCGAGGACGACGCCGACGAGACCGCCGCCGAGGCCGACGCCGAGGCGGAGGACGAGGACAAGGCGGAGGACGAGACCGCCGCCGGGTCCGTGGACGAGGACGAGGACGACGAGGCGGTGGAGGTCGGAGTCACCGGCCCCGACTCCGACGGCGTCACCCGTGTCCGCACCGCCGGGACCTTCGAGTTCGACGGCGAGAAGTACGACATCATCAGCAACACGTGGATCATCGAGGCCGACAAGGACGGAGTCGTGGTCATCGACCCCGCCCACGACGCCGAGGCGATCCTGAAGGCCGTCGGTGACCGCGAGGTCTACCTGGTGGCCTGCACCAACGGCTACAGCCCCCACATCGAGTCGGCCCTGGCCATCGCCCAGGAGACCGAGGCCGACATCGCCCTGCACCCCCGCGAGATGCGTGCCTGGCGCCGCCTCCACGGCGCGGAGCACCGCCCCGAGATCGACGTCGAGGGTGAGGGCGCCCTGGACATCGGTGACCTGCACATCGACGTCCTGGCCCTGCCCGGCACCACCAACGGCTCCGTCGGCTACTACGTGAGCGAGCTCGGCGCCGTGTTCAGCGGTGACATCCTCCGCAAGGGCGAGCCCGGCATGGTCGGCAACACGTACATCGACTACACCACCCAGCTCGCGTCCATCGGAGAGGGCCTGCTGTCCCTGCCGCCGGACACCCGCGTCCTCCCGGACCGCGGCCCGTCCACCACGGTCGAGGCCGAGGGCCGCAACTTCGACTCCTGGGTCTGATCCCTCCGGACCCGCGAACGGCCGGGTGGCCGCTCCCCACGGGGGCGGCCACCCGGCCGTTTCCAGCTGCCACGAGTCCGCGGACGGGGCTCAGCGCCGACCGACGGACTCCGTCTCGTTCCAGAAGTCCGTGAGCGCGCTCGACGTGGTCTCGGGGGCCTCCACGTTGGGGGAGTGGCCCGCGCCGGGAACCACCAGCCGACGCGCGCCCAGGCGCTCGGCCATGCCGTCCTGCTCGGCCAGCGGCCAGGCGTCGTCGTTCTCGCCGTAGAGGACCAGGGCGGGGAGGTCGACCCCGGCCAGTTCGTCGATCCGGTCCCGGGCGCCCAGCAGGTCCTCGGCCATCCGGATGAAGGCCAGGGCACTCGTGTCCAGGAACCGCTCGCGCAGGAAGTCCACGACCTCGGGCTTGGCCGTGCGGGCGCGCGCCTCGGCGGCGAAGCGCTCGTCCCACAGCGTCCGGAGCCGTTCCGGGGTGGGGTCCATCGACAGCGCGGCGATGAGGTTGCGTGCCCGGTCCGCCGCGGGGCCGCTCAGGGCACCGGGGCCGGAGCACATCAGGGTGAGGGAGGCCAGCGGCGCGAGCTCGGTCAGCGCCGCCTCCTGGCAGACCAGGCCGCCGAAGGAGTGCCCCACCAGGTGAACGGGGCCGCCGTCGCCGACGACGTCGAGCACCTCTCCGACCACCGCGCCCAGGGAGGAAAGGCGGTAGTCGGGCAGCTCGACCCCGGGCGGCGGGGTGAGGGTCTCGGGGCCCGGCGAACGGTACGTGCCGGGCAGGTCGATCGCCACCACCTCCCGCCCGGCCTGGGCCAGGCTCTGGAGGAGGGCGATGAAGTCCTCCTTGCTGCCGGTGAAACCGTGCACCAGGACAGCGGGGGCGAGGACTGTGCCGCCGGAGGTGGGCTGGGCCCGGAGTGCGGCCACCGGACCATACGAAAGACGCAGGTCCGTGCGCCGCACACCCGGCGGCGGATCGAGGAACTCAGGTGTACTCACGTCGGGCCACCCTAGACGATGGGACTACCGGTCCGGGGGTACCCGACGCGGATTCGACCGTTCTCGGATCAGGTGATTCAGGTGTTCTCGGGGTCGCGGCGCACGGCGCCCCGGGTGCGACGACGACGGCGGACCCGGCGGGCCCCGTCACCCTCGCCGGACTGCTCCGGGCCCTTGGCGGGGACGTCGGCCTTCACCGCGGCCTTCTCCGCCGTGCCCTCGGAGTGGCCGACGTTCTCACCGCTGCGGGTGCGTCGGCGCGAACGGCCGCGGTCGCGGTCGCGGGTGGTGGAAGCCTTACGGCCTCCCTGCTCACCGCGCTCGCCGCGCTCCTTGCGGTCACCACGGCCCTTGCGGCCGCCCCGGTCGCCGCCGCGCGGCTGCCCGGTGTCACCGATGTCCTCGACCTCCTCGGCCTCCAGACCGGCGTGCTCCCCGCGCTTGTCCATGGCCAGCTTGCCCTTGGTCCCCTTGGGGATGCGCAGCGACTCGAAGAAGTGCGGCGAGGTGGAGTAGGTCTCCTCGGGCTCGTGGAAGTCCAGGTCGAGGGCGCCGTTGATCAGCTTCCAGCGCGGCATCTCCTGCCAGTCCACGAACGTGACCGCGGTACCGGTACGCCCCGCGCGGCCGGTGCGGCCGATGCGGTGCGTGTAGGTCTTCTCGTCCTCGGGCGTCTCGTAGTTGACCACGTGGGTCACGTCGTCGACGTCCAGTCCGCGGGCGGCCACGTCGGTGGCGACCAGGATGTTGATCTTGCCGTTGCGGAAGGCCCGCAGGGCGCGCTCACGCTGGCTCTGGCCGAGGTCACCGTGGACGGCCGCGGCGGCGAAGCCGCGGTCCTTGAGCTCCCCGGCGACGCGGTCGCAGGCCCGCTTGGTCTGGCAGAACACCATGCTCTGGCCGTGGTCCTCGGACTGGAGGAGCCGGGCCAGCATCTCGGGCTTGTCCATCTGGTGGGTGCGGAACGCGTGCTGGGCGATCCGCTTGGTGATGGCCGAGCCGTCGATCTCGTTGTCGTCGCCGGCCCGCACGTGGGTGGGCTGGCGCAGGTAGTTCCGGGAGAGCGTGACGATCTCGCTCGGCATGGTGGCCGAGAAGAGCATCACCTGGCGCTCGGTCGGGATCTTCTTGAGGATGCGCTCGATGTCCGGGAGGAAACCGAGGTCGAGCATCTTGTCGGCCTCGTCCAGGACCACCGCCGCGACCTCGTCCAGCCGCAGGTGCTTCTGGTTCTCCAGGTCGAGCAGACGGCCCGGGGTGCCGACGACGACGTCGACGCCCTCCTTGAGCCCGTTGATCTGCGGCTCGTAGGAGCGACCGCCGTAGACGGTCAGGATGCGGCCGCCGCTGCGCTTGCTGGCGGTGGTGAGGTCGGCGGCCACCTGGATGGCCAGCTCACGGGTGGGGACGACGACCAGGGCGCGGGGCCGCTTGGACGTGCCCGGCTTGTCCTGCGCGCGCTGGAGCAGCGGAAGACCGAAGGCGAGGGTCTTGCCGGTGCCGGTGCGCGCCTGGCCGATGATGTCGCTGCCGTTCAGCGCGATGGGCAGGGCGAGTTCCTGGATCGGGAACGGGGAGATGATCCCCTCCGCCTCCAGGGCGTCCGCGATCTCCGGGCTCACGCCGAGGTCGCGGAAGGTGGTCGTGGGTGTCGTTGATGCTTCTGTGCTGCTCAGGGCTCAAGCCTCCATCTAGGCGGGCCGCAGCGTTGTTCGTGGCCGCGGCGGGGTGCGGTCGCGGGCGGCTTCTGGCCGCCGCGGAGGGCGCGGCTCACCGGTTCCCGCTTCGGCGAGGGAGCCCCGGTGGCGCTGCCGACTGGACCCGCGCGGCCCGGGGGGTTCCCTGGTCACGATGTCTCGGTTCCATCCGCTGGATTGTCGTGTGCGGTGCGTAGCTGGGCGCGTGGGCCGTTGCTCCCTCACGCCGCACTGCTCGTGAGGACACGTTGTGGTGTCCGGCTGGCACGTCGCTGGGCGCCCGCGTCCGCGGCGCCGGAAGGTGCGCGCGGGAGGGCCCGCGTCGCGGGGGTGCGGGACGCGGCGCCGCGATCGTGCGCGCCGGTCATCACGCTGAGTCTAGCTGCTGGTTAGCCCGGTGCACATAGCTGGTCACTGTGCTGTGGACCCCGCCGCGTGGCGGGCTCCGACGGGCGTGACCGTACCCGCTCCCAGCCGGTGCAACCGTTCCCAGGAGGCGTTTAGTCCCCGATTGGGTGCAGGAGGGGCCGGACGATACCCTGACGGGCATGACCCAAGGCTCCTCTGCCGATCCCGGCGTGATCGATCTGCTCGGCCTGCTCGCCTACGCCGAGCTCGGTTCCTTCTTCCGTCTGGCCGACGACGCCGGTCTGGCGCCCTCGCTGCGGACCAAGGGTCAGCTGGCCGGTCTGGCCGCCACGGAACAGAACCACTACCAGGCGCTCCACCGGCGCCTGGCGGAGCTCGGGGTGGACCCGGAGGAGGCCATGGCCCCGTTCCTGCGGCCGCTGGACGCCTGGCACGAGCGCACCGAACCGCAGAGCTGGCTGGAGAGCCTGGTCAAGACCTATGTCGGTGACGGCATCGCGGGTGACTTCTACCGCAGGGTCGCCGAGCTGGCCGACGCCGACACCCGCGCCCTCGTCGAGGACGTGCTGGCGGAGACCGAGCGGGCCGAGTTTGTCGCAGGCCAGGTGCGCGCCGCACTCGCGGAGGACCCGAAGCTGGCCGGGCGCCTGTCCCTGTGGGCCCGTCGCCTGGTGGGGGAGGCGCTGAGCCAGGCGCAGGCGGTGGCCGTGGACCGGCCCCGGCTGGCCGCGCTGCTGGCGCGTGACCCGAAGGTGGCCGAGCGGAACGGGAGGGCGGGCGACTCGGGTCTGGGCGACCTCGCCGCCGTCAGCCGGATGTTCGCCTCGCTCACGGAGGGGCACGCGGCCCGACTCTCCGCCATGGGTCTGGCCGAATAGGCGTCCGGATCGCCCGTCCGGTGGTGGTTGCCGCCTTCTCGGGAGTTTGACCGGGACTTGGTCCCACTTGGTCAAGAGCGGGTAATTTCCAACACATTCGTTACGATCCATTGGCTCGGCGCACATAGAGTCGATGGAGTTTCCCGTCTCCTGACCACGCGAGTAGGTACTTCCATGCCCCGTGGGACCTCCGTGCGCCACCCGCTGGCCGGACTCACCCGTGACTTCCACAAGATCGGCCCCCTCGACGCGCCGGTGCCTCCCTGGATGAGCGCTGAGCTGGACCAGCACGCCGCACAGGTGTGCGAAGGCATCGTCTCCGGCGGCGCCGAGCTCACCGCCAACACGCTCGGAACGTACCTGCACGGATTCCTCGACGGCTGCCTCGAACGCGGCTGGGACTCCGAGGACGCCAGCTATGACTGGGAGACACTCCGTATTCTCGCGATCTGCCGACTGGCGAAGGACCGTGGTTTCGTCCGCTAGGTTGGTGACGTCCGCAGGCGGGTGTGATCTGCGACGCGATTCCTCTCGCTGTCATCGCCCTTCTGGTTCTCCGGCGGAAGCCGCCTCTTGGGCGTACGCTGAATTGGCACCGGTGAACCACGACGGCCCGACCCGGATCGGCGCACCGCGCCGGTTCCAGTGGCCTGCGGAATGCAACGTGGCATTCTCGGTGTTCCAGGGGCGAGGCGGTACCCGGGCACCGTGACCGGCGGAGCGGCCCGAAGAGCCGCGAGAAAGGAAAGCGAATGAGGAGCGGTCGGCATGGGGCGGCGCGCCCACCGGTCGGCGTCCTGATCCAACAGGATCGCGTCGACTTCGCGCTTTTCGCACTGATCTTCGTCGTCGCGCTCGTGTCGATGGTGTTCACCGGTCCCAGGAGCGTCGTCTTCTGGCTGGCGTTCCTGCCGATGATCGCCACGGGCGTGCTGGCGTTCCGACGTATCGAGAGCCTGTCCCGGCAGGAGCTGCGGGACTCCGAGTTCCTGTGACGGGGCGCCGCACCGGCGGCGCACACACGACGAGGGCGAGGCCGACGGCCCCGCCCTCTACTGCTGCTCTGTTCCCTCGCGGCTACGAGGTGGGCTCACCGCCCCTCCCGCGCTGCCCCGGAAGGCTGGAGGCCTCCTCCTTGGAGCCCTCCTCCGCGGTGGCGCCGGGTCGGCCCATGGCCGCCTCGCGTCCCGCCTTGTAGCTGCTCTCGCCGCCGCTCACGCGGGCGGTCTCGCGCTCGGCCGCGTCCAGCCAGTTCGTCCAGCGGGACTGCATCGGCCGGATGAGTCCGCCGCCGACGCCGACCACCAGGATGCCGCCGATGGTGCCGAGCACCGCGACCAGCACCGGAAGGGTGACGGTCGTGGCCACGCCCATCTGGTTCAGCGCGGCGATGACACCGAGGGCCAGGACGGCCACGGCCGCCACGTTGGCCAGGAAGCGGCCGTAGGACAGCGCTCCCAGGGCACCGGTGATCAGGTCCCGGACGGCCTTGGCGATCATGGCCGCCACCACGACGATCACCAGCGCCACGATGCCGTGCGGAATCCAGGCGATGACGTCGTTGAGCAGCGTGCTGACCGGGTTCGGTCCGAAGACGTTGAACGCCAGCGTCAGCACGAACAACAGGCCGACGTAGTAGATGATCTTCCCGCCCAGCTCGCTGGCGGTCCAGCGGCTGCGCTCGAAGTACTCGCCCACGCCTCCGCGGTGCAGTGCGCGGTCCAGACCGACGCTGTGCAGGCCCTTGGCGACGCCCTTCCCCACGAACCAGGCGATGATCCAGCCCAGTACCAGGATCACCAGGAAGCCCAGCAGCAACGGCACGAAACCCGCCACCGTCTGCCAGGCGTCCATCAGGCCCTGACCGATGTCCATACGTCCTCACCCCCGAATCGTCGGTTCCGTCCGGTTGACCGGTTGCCGGTGCCGGGCGGATACGGCGAAGAGAAGCGCGTTACTTCTCAGTTCCGCGATACCCGTCGCACGATAATTGAACCGTTCCGAATGCCGGTGTCGCGTTGATTGCCCAGTCTTGGACGAGGAATGGCCATTCTGTGGTTCTTTTTCGACCGGTGATTCGGGACAATGCCGGGGCGTAATTGCGGAAAAAGAAGAACGGCCCCCGGAACACGATCGTGTTCCGGGGGCCGTGACGTGTGCGGCCCGGGGGTCAGTCCCCGGTCTCGTCCTCGTCGGCGGGCCGGGTCAGGTCCCAGCCGCTGATCCCGCGCCAGGCCAGCCGGGCCACCAGCTGCTCGGCGGCGTCCTTGGGGATCGCGCCGTGGTTGTTCAGCCAGTACCGGGCACTGGTCTCGGCCATGCCGACCAGCGCGATGCTGAGCAGGTGCGCCTCGTCGTCGGAGATGCTGGTGTCCTGGCGGATCACCTTGCCGATCAGCTCCGCGCAGCGCTGGAACGTCTGCTCGCTCTTCTCCCGGACGGCCGGGAGATTGCGCAGGTCGGACTCGAAGACCAGCCGGAACGCCTCTCCGTCGCCCGCGACGAAGTCGAAGTAGGCCTGGAAACTGGCGGTGACGCGCTGACGGTTGTCGTCGGTGCTCTCCAGCGCCTCCCGCTGCTTCTCGACCAGGGCCTCGGAGTGTTCCTCCAGAAGGGCCAGGTAGAGCTCCAGCTTCCCGGGGAAGTGCTGGTACAGGACCGGCTTGCTGACTCCCGCGCGGTCCGCGATCTCGTCCATCGCCGCGGCGTGGTAGCCGCGGGCGACGAAGACCTCCTGAGCCGCTGCCAGGAGTTGGCGGCGGCGCCGGACCCGGGGCAGTCGCGTGCCCCGGGCGCGGGCGTCTGATGGAGCTGTCACACCCACACCCTCCGAACTCGGCATTGCAGATGCACGCCGTTCACCGGACATCTGCGTGGCTGACGCTGTCGGGCCCGGCCTCGGCTCTGTGACGCGGCCCGCAGCTTTTTTCTCATCCTACTCCGGCGTAGGTTCGGTGTGGGCGGTGAGGACGGAGGGACGCCCGTGGTCAGCGGCGTTCGTCCTCGTCCTGTCCGGCCTCCCGGACCTGCTCGATCACGTCGGCCTCGTCCGCCTGGTCGAAGTTCTCCTCCGAGGCCCGTTCGGTCCAGTCCTCACGGGGTTCGCCGTCGTCCGCCCGTTCGCGCTGCTCGGCCGCGTCGGCCTCGGGCACCGCCGAGGCGGGGTCCTCCTCCACGGGGGCGGTGCGTCGGTTCCCACTGTCAGTTGCCACCGGGTCCTCCCAACATCGTCGCGGAGCGTACGAGTGACACTACCCGCGCCGGGTGTCGGGGCAAGGGGAGCCGCGCGGCCGACCGCCGCGCACCGCGTGGAATGAACTCCCGGGCCTCGGTGGTTGACGGAGGTCAGGAAGCGACGAGTACCACGCCCACCCGGGGTGGGAATGGAATACCCCACCCGTTAGGTTGGGTATAACTGCAAGCAGCTCCGCGCACCGCCCCCCAGGTGGACGCGGAGCGATCCGAACAGTCATGAGGAGTCACCGTGTCGCTGCCGCCGCTGGTCGAACCAGCCGCCGAGCTGACCGTGGACGAGGTGCGCCGCTACTCGCGCCACCTGATCATCCCCGACGTGGGCATGGACGGCCAGAAGCGCCTGAAGAACGCCAAGGTGCTGGTCGTCGGCGCGGGCGGTCTCGGTTCCCCGGCCCTGCTCTACCTGGCCGCCGCCGGTGTGGGCACGCTCGGCATCATCGACTTCGACGTCGTCGACGAGTCGAACCTCCAGCGTCAGATCATCCACGGGCAGAGCGACGTCGGCCGTCCCAAGGCGGAGTCCGCCCGGGACAGCATCAAGGACGTGAACCCCAACGTCGAGGTCATCCTGCACCAGGACCGCCTGGAGTCCGACAACGCGTTGGACATCCTCGCGGGCTACGACCTGATCCTGGACGGCACGGACAACTTCGCCACCCGGTACCTGGTCAACGACGCCGCCGTCATCCTGAACAAGCCCTACGTGTGGGGTTCGATCTACCGGTTCGACGGTCAGGTCAGCGTCTTCTGGAACGAGTACGGGCCGCAGTACCGCGACCTCTACCCGGAGCCCCCGCCGCCCGGCATGGTCCCCTCCTGCGCCGAGGGCGGCGTCCTGGGCGTGCTCTGCGCGTCCATCGGCTCGGTGATGGTCAACGAGGCGATCAAGCTCATCACCGGCATCGGTGACCCGCTGGTCGGCCGCCTGCTCATCTTCGACGCCCTGGAGATGACCTGGCGCGAGGTGAAGGTCCGCAAGGACCCGGACACCGAGCCGGTCACGGAGCTCATCGACTACGAGGCCTTCTGCGGCGCCGTGTCCGAGGAGGCCACCGAGGCCGCCTCGGGCTCCACCATCACCGCTCCGGAGCTCAAGGAGCTGCTGGACAACAAGCCCGACGAGATCTTCCTCGTGGACGTGCGCGAGAAGAACGAGTACGAGATCGTCAGCATCCCGGGCTCCACGCTCATCCCCAAGGGCGAGTTCCTCAACGGCAAGGCCTTCGAGCAGCTGCCCCAGGACAAGCGCGTGGTCCTGCACTGCAAGTCCGGCGTGCGCTCGGCGGAGGCGCTGGCCGCCGTGCAGGCCGCCGGGTTCTCCGACGCCGTGCACGTGGGCGGCGGCGTGCTGGCCTGGATCAACCAGGTCGACCCGAGCCTGCCCGAGTACTAGCGAACCGAGAGGGCGGCGCCGGAGCACCGGCGCCGCCCTTCGTGTTTCCGGGTGGAGTTTTCCCTGGCCCGAAGCCCTACCAAGTGGGATAGACGGGTACGAATCACGCACGGGGCGCGCTGCCGACCCTCGGCACCGGCCCCTGCCGCGAGGAGGTGGCGTGATGCGTGAGAAGGGACGCTGGGCGGACGTGGCCACGGTCGTCCTCGGACTCGCCGTGGGTCTGAGCTGGGTCGGGCACGGGATGTACGGCTTCTCCGGGGCGACGTTCCTCCTGGTGGGCCTGGCGGTCATCGTCATGGCCACGATGTCCCTGACCAGGCCCGGAGCGCTGGTGACCGAACTCGGCGTGACGGCGGCCGGGGTCCTGCTGTTCGTCCTGCCGTGGGCGCTGGGCTACACCGACGTCCTGGGGGCCGCGATCACGGCGTGGGTGGGTGGCGCGATCATCGCCGCCCTGGGCGCCTACGGGCTGGTGCAGGCCCGCGCGGCGCGCAGGCGCGACCCGGAGCTGGCGTGGGGCACCCACATGAACGTCGTGTCCGAGTAGCCGACGCCGACGGGTGTCGGCGGGGGTGGATAGGCTCGGCGCATGGTCGAGCCCCACCCCCGAGAACCCGGCGAGGACGAGTCGGAGCCCGTCGACGAGTACACCGAGGAGGTCCTCTCGGTGGTCGAACGGATCCCGCCGGGCCGGGTCATGAGTTACGGCGACATCGCGGAGTACGTCGGTCGGGGCGGCCCCCGGCAGGTGGGGTCGGTGATGTCCCGCTGGGGCGGGGCGGTGCCCTGGTGGCGGGTGGTGCGCTCGGACGGGCGCCCCGCCGAGGGGCACCTCGTACGTGCCCGATCCCACTACGCGGCCGAGGCCACACCGATGCGCCCGAGCGGCGACCGGGTGGACATGCGGGAAGCCCGATGGGACGGGGGAAGCGGGGCCTGACGGGGGTGCCGGGCGCCGCCGTGGCGTCCGCGATGGTCGTCGACCTCTGGTGAACTGGAGGCGTGAACACATCCCCGTACCGTCTTGTGCGGCGCGCCCACCAGGTGCTGCCGCCTCCGGTGCTGGACGAGAACCAGCAGCGCGTGGTCGACCACCCCGGCGGTCCGCTCCTGGTCCTGGCCGGTCCCGGGACCGGCAAGACCACCACCATCGTCGAGGCCGTGGTGGACCGGATCGACAACCGGGGCGTGGACCCCTCCCGCATCCTGGTGCTCACCTTCAGCCGCAAGGCCGCCCAGGAGCTGCGCGAGCGCATCACCGGCCGCCTGCGGCGCACCACCAGGGAGCCCCTCGCGCTCACCTTCCACAGCTACGCCTACGCCCTCATCCGCCGTGAGTTCCAGCGGATGGGCGACGCCCCGCCCCGTCTGCTGTCCGGGCCCGAGCAGCTCATGGAGGTCCGCGAGCTGCTGAACTGGGAGTTCCAGGACGGCGCCGAGGAGTGGCCCGAGCGGCTGCGCCCGGCCCTGGAGACACGCGGGTTCGCGGAGGAGCTGCGCGATTTCCTCATGCGCGCCCAGGAACGCGGGCTGGGCCCCGCCGAGCTGGCCCTGGCCGCCGCCGAGCGCGACCGCGACGACTGGACCGCCGCCGCCGGGTTCCTGTCCCGGATGAACGGCCGCTTCGACATCGCTCCGGTCCCCACGCTGAACTACGCCGAGCTCGTGCGGGTGGCCGCGAACATGCTCTCCGACCCCGAGGTGCAGGAGCGCGAGCGCGCCGCCCACGAGGTGGTCTTCGTCGACGAGTACCAGGACACCGACCCGGCCCAGGAGGAGCTGCTGCGGGCCCTGGCCGGGGACGGCCGCGACCTCGTCGCGGTGGGCGACCCCGACCAGTCCATCTACGGCTTCCGCGGCGCCGAGGTGGACAACATCCTCGACTTCCCGCGCCGCTTCCCCACGCTGCGGCGCGCAGACGCCCCGGTCGTGGCGCTGCGCACCTGCCGTCGCAGCGGCTCCGTCCTCCTCGCGGCCTCACGCGGCCTCACCCGCCGCCTTCCCGCCGTGGCCTCCGCTCGGGGCCGGGTCAACGCGCACCGCGACCTCGTTCCGGCCGAGGGCGTCCCGGACGGCGAGGTGCACGTCCTCATGGCGGACAGCTCCACCCAGGAGGCCGCGGTCATCGCGGACACCCTGCGCCGCGCCCACCTGGTGGACGGGGTGCCGTGGTCGGACATGGCCGTCCTGGTGCGTTCCTCCAGCCGCCAGCTCCCGGTGCTGCGCCGCGCGCTCGCCGCCGCCTCGGTGCCGGTGGTCGTGGGCTCCGACGACCTCCCGGTGGCGGCCGAGCCCATCGTCCGCCCCCTGCTCGGCCTGATCCGCCACGGCCTGCGCCCCGAGGAGCTGGACGACGACGCCGCCCGCGAGCTCCTGATGAGCCCCTTCGGGGAGGCGGACTCGGTGCGGCTGCGCCGACTGGTGCGCGCCCTGCGCCGCCTGGACCTGGACCGGGTCGCGAACGCGGAGACCGACGAGACCACCGCCGGGACCGAGGACACCGGATACCGGCCCTCCGCGCGGCTCCTCGTGGACGCCCTGCGCGACCCCGGTGAACTCACCCTGGTGGACCCCGCCGTGGCCGCCCCGGCCCTGCGCGTGGCCAACGCCCTGCGCACCGTCCGGGAGCTGGCCGCCAAGGGCGCCGACGCCGAACAGGTCCTCTGGGAGCTGTGGCGGGACAGCGGCCTCGCTGACCGCTTCATGCGCGCCAGCCTGGCCGGGGGCCGCCGGGGCGCCGCCGCCGACCGCGACCTGGACGCCGTGGTGGCGCTGTTCGAGAGCGCGGCCCGCTACTGCGACCGCCTGCCGCCGGGCACCCCGGACGGGTTCCTGGAGGACCTGGCCGCCCAGGAGATCCCCGGCGACAGCCTCGCTGAGCGCGCCCCCGAGGGCGAGGCGGTGCGCATCCTCACCGCACACCGCTCCAAGGGCCTGGAGTGGGGGCTGGTCGTCGTCGCCGGCGCCCAGGAAGGAGAGTGGCCGGACCTGCGGCTGCGCGGTTCCCTGCTCGGCGTGGAGGAGCTGGTGGACTCCGGCAGCCACGCCGCCGACTCCTTCGGCGCCGCCCTGGCCTCCAAACTCCTGGACGAGGAGCGCCGCCTGTTCTACGTGGCCCTCACCCGGGCCCGCCGCTCCCTCTACGTCACCTGCGTGGGCGGTGACGACACCGACGAACGCCCCTCCCGCTTCCTCAACGAGATGGGCCTGGGCGACCCGGAGCCGGTCAGCACCGGCCGCCGCTGGCTCTCCCTGCCCGCGCTCGTCGCGGACCTGCGCTCGGTGGTGACCGACCCCGAGGCGCCCGACCCCCTGCGCACCGCCGCCGCCGCGCACCTGGCCCGCCTGGCCGAGGAGGGCGTCCGGGGCGCCGACCCGGCGGAGTGGTACGCGCTCACCCCCTTCTCCGACGCCCGACCGCTCTCCGACCCCGAGGACACCATCCGGGTGTCCCCCTCCCAGGTGGAGAGCTTCACCAACTGCCAGCTGCGGTGGCTGCTGGAGCGCGCCGCCGGGGCCTCCTCGGGCGACTCCGCCTCCGCGCTGGGCACCGTCGTGCACGCCGTCGCCGTCCTGGTGGCGGAGGGCGGCACCGCCGAGGAGGTCGGCGCCCGCATGGACGAGATCTGGGCCGACCTCGACTTCGGCGGCCCCTGGCAGTCCGACAAGCAGCGCGACCGCGCCGACGAGATGGTCCGCAAGTTCATCACCTGGGACGCCGTCAACGACCGCGAACTGGTCGTCACCGAGGAGGGCTTCAAGGTGGACGTGGGCGGGATCGAGATCACCGGCCGCGTGGACCGCCTCGAACGCGACTCCGACGGCCGCGCCGTGGTCGTGGACATCAAGACCGGCGGCACCAAGGCCGACGACCTGGCCCGCCACCCCCAGCTCGGCGTCTACCAGATGGCCGTGCTCCGGGGCGCCTTCGCCAAGCTCGGCCTGGCCGAACCCGGCGGCGCCGCCCTCGTCCAGGTCGGCAAGGCCGCACTCAGCAAGAAGGCGCGCGAGCAGGCCCAGCCCCCGCTGGGCGAGGACCCCGACCCCGGATGGGCGCAGACCCTCGTCCGCGAGGTCGCCACCGGCATGGGCGGGTCCCGCTTCGCCGCCACCCGCAACACCGGGTGCAACGCGTGCGCCGTGCGCGCCTGCTGCCCGGTCCAGGACGAGGGCCGACATGTCTGAACCCATCCCCGGGACCCCCGCCTCCGCATCCCCCGACCCCCACAGGCCCCGCTTCAGCCCGGCCGAGCTGGCCCGGCTCCTCAAGCGCCCCGAACCCACCGCCGAGCAGGCCCAGGTCATCTCGGCGCCGCTGGAGCCCGGGGTGGTGATCGCCGGCGCGGGTTCGGGCAAGAGCGAGACCATGGCGGCCCGCGTCGTGTGGCTGGTCGCCAACGGCCACGTGCGCCCGGAACAGGTCCTCGGGCTGACCTTCACCCGCAAGGCCACCGCCGAGCTGGCCGAGCGCGTGCGCAAGCGCCTGGAGCAGCTGCGCGACACCGAGCAGTTCCCGGACGAGCTGCTGGACGGCGAGCCCACCGTCTCCACCTACAACTCCTACGCGGGACGGATCGTCGCCGACCACGCCCTGCGCGAGGCGGTCGAGCCCACGTCGCGTCTGCTCAGCGAGGGCCAGGCCTGGCAGCTGGCCGCCCGGATCGTCGGTGAGTACGACGGCCCCATGGAGCACGTGAACGTCGGCGCGGACACCGTCACCCGCCGGGTCCTCGACCTGTCCGGGCAGATCTCCGACCACCTCACCACCACCGACCAGGTGCGCGGCGTGGGCCGCTGGATCCAGGCCGGGGTGGACGCGATGTCGCGCAAACCCACCCAGCCCACCCGGGACCTGGTGGACACCCAGCGCCGCCGCGAGCAGCTGCTCCCGCTGGTGGACCGCTACGACCACGCCAAGCACGCGCGCGAGGCGATGGACTTCGGGGACCAGATGGCGTTGGCCGCCCGCATCGCCCAGAACCATGCCGAGGTCGGGCTGATCGAGCGCGGCCGGTTCCGCGTGGTGCTCCTGGACGAGTACCAGGACACCAGCCACGCCCAGCTGGTGCTGCTGCGGGCGCTGTTCGGTGAGGGGCACGCGGTGACCGCCGTGGGCGACCCCTGCCAGTCCATCTACGGGTGGCGGGGGGCGATCGCCGCCAACCTCACCAGCTTCCCCACCGACTTCCCGGTCGCGCCCGGACGCCCCGCTCCGGTCCGCCGCCTCACCTTCAGCTTCCGCAACGGTGAACGGGTCCTGCGGGTGGCCAAGCGCATCTCGGAACCGTTGCGCGCCGAGGCGGCCGACGTCCCGGTGCTGCACCCCAGCCAGGCCAGGCAGGGGCGCGGCACGGCACGCGCGGGGCTGTTCGCCACGGAGACCGAGGAGGCCGAGTGGATCGCCGACCACGTGCGGGACCTGCTCCGTGCCGACGCCGACCGGCCGGGTGGCCAGGTGTTCGCCCCGGACGGGCTGGTGTGGCCCGAGAGCGAGTCCGGCGGGGGGCCCGACGGCGGGGTCAGCCCCGGCGACGTCGCGGTGCTGTGCCGTAAGAGGTCCCAGTTCCCGCCGCTGCGCGACGCCCTGGAGGCGCGCGGCATCCCCGTGGAGGTGGTCGGCCTGGGCGGGCTCATGCTGGTGCCCGAGGTCCGCGACATCATCGCCACCCTGCGCGTGGTGCACGACGCCTCCGCCGGGAACGAGCTCGCCCGCCTGCTCACCGGTCCGCGCTGGCGGATGGGCCCCCGTGACCTCGCGGCCCTCGGCACCCGCGCCACCGAGCTGGCCCGGCACACCCGCCGCGACCTCACCGGACCGGCAGCGGAGGAGGGGGCGCACGAGGAGTCGGAGGACCTGCTGCGCCGCACCGTCCTGGACCTCACCGCTGAGAGCGGCAGTCTCGTGGACGCCGTCGACGACCCCGGTCCCGCCGAGAACTACTCGGAGACCGCCTACGAACGCCTCGGCCGTCTCGCGGAGGAGCTGCGCACCCTGCGCAAGCTCGTGGGGCAGCCGCTGCCGGACCTGATCACCGAGATCGAGCGGATGCTGGGCCTGGACATCGAGGTGGGCGCCCGCACCAACCGCGACCCCCTCTCGGCCCGCGCCGACCTGGACGCCTTCGTGGACCACGCCGTCCGCTTCGTCGGCAACTCCGAGGACCCCACCCTGGGGAGTTTCCTCGGCTACCTCAACGCGGCCGAGGAGAACGAGAGCGCCCTCAGCCCGGGGGAGCGCGTGGGCGGCTCGGACAGCGTGAAGCTCATGACCATGCACGGCGCCAAGGGCCTGGAGTGGCCCGTGGTGATCGTGCCCGGGGTGAGCGCGGGAGCCCGCGCGCCGCTCTTCCCCGCCAAGGCCCGCGACTCCCACGCCTGGCTGAAGGCCGACCACCAGCTGCCGTACCCGCTGCGCGGCGACCGCTCCAGCCTGCCCACGTTGCGCGGGGTCGAGAAGGAGGACATCGCCGCCTTCAAGGAGGCCGAGGAGGCCCGCCACCTGATGGAGGAGCGGCGGCTGGCGTACGTGGCGGTCACCCGGGCCTCCTACGAGCTGGTGTGCACCGGTCACTGGTGGGGACGGACCGGCAGTACCCCGCGCGGGCCCTCGGAGTTCCTGGAGGAGATCCGGGAGGCCTGTGAGCAGGGCGCCGGGGGAGTGGTGCGCTGGGATCCGCCGCCGGACCCGGAGGACACCAACCCGCACGACGAGGAGGAGTCCTCGGCGGTCTGGCCGCCCGAGGACGTGCCCGCCGCCTCGGGTTCCGCCGAGCCCGCCCCGGTGCTGCTGCCGGTCCCGGCCGTGCCGGAGCCCGTGCCGGACTTCGAGTTCGGCCCGGAACCGGACTTCGAGTACGAGCCGGAGTACGACCCCGAGTTCGACGAGGTCCCGGCGCCCGACTTCGACGCGATCGTCGAGCCCGAGCCCGACCTGGACCCGGATTCGGTACCGGAGCGCGAGCCGACCCCGGGGGAACAGCCCCCCGCCGACTCCCGCCGTGCCCAGATCCTGGCCGGTGCGGAGCTGGTCGAGCAGGCGCGTGCGCGTCTGCGTGAGGGGAAACCGGCCGGGCCGAGGAAGCCCCCCGAGGGGCTGCGCCGCAGGCTCCAGGGCTGGGAGCGCGACACCGAACTGCTGCTCGCCCACCGGGACCGGGCCGCCAAGGGTCCGGGGGAGGGGCCGGTCCAGGTGGAGCTGCCCGACCACCTGTCCGTGTCCTCCATGGTCTGGCTGGCGCGCGATCCCTCCGCGCTGGCCCGGCAGATCCGCCGTCCGTTGCCGAGGCCACCCGCGCCGCACACGCGCCGGGGCACGGCCTTCCACACGTGGTTGGAGCAGCGGTTCGGCCACAACGCGACGCTGCTGGACGAGTTGCCGGGGGCCGCCGACGAGACCGCCGGTGAGGACGAGGACCTGGCCGAACTCCAGCGCCGGTTCGAGGAGAGCGAGTGGGGCGCGCGGATTCCGGCCGAGGTCGAGGTGCCGTTCGAGACGGTCATCGGTGACCGGCTGATCCGTGGCCGGATGGACGCGGTGTTCCATGACGCCGAGACCGGGCGGTACGACGTCGTGGACTGGAAGACCGGTCGGCCGCCGGGTAACGACGTCGAGCGTCGGGCGGTCGGCGTGCAGCTCGCCGCCTACCGTCTGGCCTGGGCCGACCTGGCCGGGGTGGAGCTGGAGGAGGTTCGCGCGGCGTTCCACTACGTGCGGGCCGGGGAGACCGTGCGCCCCGCCGACCTGCTGGACGCGGATGGACTGGCGGCCCTGATCACCAATATCCCCGAACCCTGCTGAGCGCTCGGGCGATGCCCCCGGACATGACGGAGCCCGATCCACTCGGACGGAACTGCGGCAGCGAGGGTGGGTGTGTCCCTGGGTCTGTGCGGAGCGGGCTTCGTGTTGCGGCTGGTCATTGACCCGGACGGAACTGCGGCAGCGAGGGCGGGTGTTTCCTGGGGTCTGTGCGGAGCGTGTGTCGTGTCGCGGCCGGTCACCCGCCCCAACGGAACTACGGCGGCGAGGGTGGGTGTGTCCTCGGCCCTGTGCGGAGCGTGCATCGTGTCGCGGCCGGTCATTGACCCGGACGGAACTGCGGCAGCGAAGGTGGGTGTGTCCCCAGCTCTGTGCGGAGCGGGCTTCGTGTCGCGGCCGGTCATTGACCCGGACGGAACTGCGGCGGCGAAGGCGGGTGTGTCCCCGGGTCTGTGCGGAGCGTGTGTCGTGTCGCGGCCGGTCACTCACCCCAACGGAACTGCGGCGGCGAAGGCGGGTGTTTCCTGGGGTCTGTGCGGAGCGTGTGTCGTGTCGCGGCCGGTCACTCACCCCAACGGAACTGCGGCAGCGAGGGTGGGTGTGTCCCCAGCTCTGTGCGGAGCGTGCATCGTGTCGCGGCCGATCTCCCGCCCCAACGGAACTGCGGCAGCGAGGGTGGGTGTGTCCTCGGGCCTGTGCGGAGCGTGTGTCGTGTCGCGGCCGGTCACCCGCCCCAACGGAACTGCGGTAGCGAGGGAGCGAGCGGGGTCGGGGTCGGTGGTCCGTAGGGCGGGACGTGCTGTCGGGGGGAGTGTTCGCGCCTGTCTGCGGGCCTGGACCCAGGGCTGTCACGCCCTGGGTGGGGGTGTCGGGTGTGGGCATGACGGGGTTCCTCTCACTCCAGGCACACAGAAGTGCGGGCGGGCGTGCAGAAGTGCGGTAGGGCGTGCGGGGGTAGGGGGCCGGGGTTCGGGGGTTATTCGCGGGGTGGGCGTGGTGCTGGCACCCGGCCCGGTAGGCCCGGTAGGCCTGGTGGGGTGGGTGGTCGGCCCCGGTTGCGGCCAGCCCACATCCTGCGGTCCTTGCGCAGCCCCCACCGGTGCTTCAACCGGTTATGAGTCGAGCACAAGGGCTGGATGTTGTCCGCGCTGGTACGCCCGCCCTGCCACCACTCCACGATGTGATCGGCCTGCGTCCACTTCAACGGCACATCACACCCGTACTGCCACGCGCAGGTGGTGTGCCCCAGGTACGCGGCTGCTTTGATCTGCGGGGTCGCGGTCCGGTACTCGTGCCCCACGTCCAGCACCGCACCACTGCGGTGCTCCACCATCAGGTGCCGCACCAGACTCTCCCCCAGCAGCTCCCGCACCGCGCTGGTGGGGACCACCCGCCCCTCCCGCGTGGTCGCCGGGTCCTGGCCTTCGTTCCCGGCCAGGGTGGTGGCGGGGATGAGGATGTTGATCAGCGCCGCCGGGGTGGAGGGCTTCTCACACCCCTGGTGGGTCTGGGCGTGGCCCACCGCGTTGAAGAACGCGTCATAGTCCCGCTGCGCCCGACCCACACCCTCCTCGGGGTGGTGCGGGTTGGCGTAACCCTCCAACACCGCTTCCAACCGCAGCGCGTCAGCGGCCGACCCCCACGCCTGGAACAGGAAACTCCCACCGAAGGTCCGTGACAGCATCGCGCCCCGCTCGGCGTGGGCGGCTTCGTGGTCGCGTTCGATCCGGTTCGGGTCGAGCCTGGCCCCCATCTGCAGGGCGGCCCTACCCAGCCCCGCCACGCAGGTGTGGGGGCGTTCCTGTTTGAAGGCGAGCAGCCCGTGTTCCATTTTCGCGCGGAACAGGTCGGGGTCGGGGTTGTCGGCGGGGTTCCTTTTCTCCACCGCCCGTTCCACCCCCGACACCACTGCGGCGGCTTCTCCGAAGGAAAGCTCACCCGCTTCCATGGCCCGCGTGGTTCCCGGGAAAGTCTCACGTATTGCGGAGCGTCCCACGGTCGCCATTTCGTTGGCCTGGGCGGCGGGAATACCGAAGGAGTGTCGTATCCACTTCGCCAGGTCGCGCTGACCACCCTCACCCAGAAGCTGCCCACTGGCCTCGATACGGGCCAGGGCGGTGACCATGTGGAACTTGATCTGGTCGAGCTCTTCCCACAGGCGGGTGGCCTGGTCCAGCACCTCGCCCTCACATCCGGGCGCCAGGTCGCGGGTGAAGAAGGCGGTGGCCTGTTCCCGGGCAGCGCGCACGGCCTCCTCCACCGGGGTGGACCCGGTGGAAGAGGCGGGTGCTGCGGGAAGGAGATCCATATTCCCATAGTAGGCCAATAGCTCTTTGTGGCACTATAGCCGAGTGGCCATAAAAGCGTTCCCATTGGCCAGGAGAAATGGTCGCCCGACCATTGTGGATAACCCCAAAAAGGTCGCACGGGTGTGCTACACAAACCCTCACCCGCCCTCGCTGCCGCTTTTCGCCACTCACCTTGACCAGCCGCGACACGAGGCCCGTTCCGCGCAGCCCCGGGACCGGACCCACCTTCGCTGCCGTCTTTCCTTGACCGGCCGCGACACGGCTCACCGTTCCGCGCAGACCCGGAGGAACGACCACCTTCGCCGCCGCTTTTCGCTGGCCACCTACCGGCCGCGACACGAAGCCCGCTCCGCACAGACCTGGGGCCGGACCCACCTTCGCTGCCGTCTTTCCTTGACCGGCCGCGACACGGCTCACCGTTCCGCACAGGCCCAAGGACCCCGCTTCCCTCATCGCCCCCTCCGCTGCCCGCCCAGCCTGCCGGACTGTCGCAACCCCGCTGAACAGGCGAGATCTGGTTACCTGGACCGCATGGTAACGAGCGGGAGCGAAGGCTGGACGCCGGACGCGGAGACCATCCTCTGGTGCTTCGGTCGCGCCAACCTGGACACGGTCATGTCGACGATGAGGAGCGACGCCTCCTCACGCCTTCCCGACCTCGAACCCTGGTCCGACGACACGTTGCGGACCATCGCGGACATGGCGATCGAGGCGACCCTCTTCGATCTCTTCCACCAGGCGCGGAAGGCGGGGAGCCGCTTTCCGGAGTGAGGGGTGAGAGGGGACTTCCGGACCAGCTCCTGCCCCGGTCAGCCGGGCGCGGACCACCTGACCGGGGCGGCGCACTAGACGATGCCGAAGACAAAGCCGCCGGGGGAGTCGATGTCGTCACCGAACAGGTACAGGCGGGCCGACTGCACGAACTCCTCGCGGCTCATGTCGCCGTCCCCGTCGGTGTCCACGTGGGCGAACCGCTTGCGGGCGTCCTCCTCCTGGGCGCCCAGGGCCTTGGCGTACACCAGGAACTCCTCCTGGCTGATGGTGCCGTCACCGTCCCCGTCCAGCAGGTCGAAGACGGCCTCCGCGACGGCCTCGGCCGTGTTCCACCGGCTCCGGTCCTCCGTGGCCTCCTGCATGGCGTCCACGAACTGCTCGCGGTTCAGGCGCACCTCGGCGGAGGTCCGCACCAGCGTGCCCCACAGGGACTCGTACGCCTCCTGGATCGCGACGGCCCTGGGCGCCGACGCCTCCATGCCGTAGCCGGACAGGTACCGGTTCACGAGCCTCTGGTAGTCCGCCCAGGTCACGGCCTGGTCGCCGTCGGTGTCCAGGGTGTCGAAGAGGTCACCGAACCTGGCGGCGATCTGGGGGTTGTTGCTCACGCGGGCCTCCTGTGCGAGTGGGCGGGCCTTTCCCGCCCCTTGACTCAGAGTCCCGGTCAGCGTAGAAGGTTCCCTGTTCACACGGGGTGTTCACGCGGAAACCGTCCCTCGCCCCGCCGGTCGGGACAGAGTTCGGGGCCGGTTCACCCGCGCTTCCCCGCCGGGAACCGGCCGCTCCACCCGCGCCCGCCACGCTCGGGGCATGAGAGTGATCATCGTCGGCGCCGGGGTACTCGGCACCATGCACGCCTGGCAGGCCGTCTCCCGGGGCCATGAGGTCGTCCACATCGAACGCGAGGCCGCGGCCCGGGGCGCCTCCGTCCGCAACTTCGGCCTGGTGTGGGTCAGCGGCCGCTCCTCCGGACCGGAACTGGAGACCGCGCTACGGGCCCGGGAACTGTGGGAGGGGATCGCTGAGCGCGTCCCCGACCTGGGCTTCCGCCCTTCGGGTTCGCTCACCGCCGTGACCACCGACGCCGAGCTGGCCGTGGCCGAGGCCGCGGCCCGGGGCCCTGAGGCGGAGCGGCGAGGGTTCGCACTGCTCACCCCCGACCGTGTCCGCGAGGTCAACCCGGCCCTGCGCGGGGACCTCCTCGGCGGCCTGTGGTGCCGCCGCGACGCCCAGGTCGAGCCCCGTGTGGCCCAGCGCGCCCTCCAGGCTGAGCTCGCCCGCAGCGGTCGGTACACCCTGCTCACCGGCCGGGAGGTCCGGGACCTCCCCGCGCCCGGGGCCATCCGCGACGACCACGGCGAGGTCCACCACGGAGACCAGGTCGTGCTCTGCACCGGCGCCTGGCTCGGCGGCCTGGTCCGCGAACTCGCGCCCGACCTGCCCGTGCGCCGGGTCCGCCTCCAGATGATGCAGACCGCCCCGCTGGACGAGGCCCTCACCACCTCGGTGGCCGACGCTGACAGCTTCCGCTACTACCCGGCCTACCGGGGCGCGGAGCTGGACGCCCTCAACGACGGGCAGCCCCAGCCGCCCACCGCCCGCGACCACGGCACGCAGCTGCTCATGGTCCAGCGCGCGGACGGCTCCCTCACGATCGGGGACACCCACGAGTACGCACACCCCTTCTCCTTCGACACCGTCGAGGACCCCTACGAACACCTCGCCGGGGTGGCCGAACGCCTCCTCGGCCGCCCGGTCCCGCCGGTCCGCCGCCGCTGGGCCGGGGTCTACGCCCAGTGCGTCGACACCGCGCGCGTCGTCCACCGCGCCCCCGTCGCCGACTCCGCGTGGCTGGTCACCGGGCCCGGCGGCCGGGGCATGACCTGCGCCCCCGCCCTGGCCGAGACCACCGCGGACCAACTGGAATGGTGACCATGACCGAGAACCCCGTCCGCACCGAACTGGTCGTGCTGGACATGGCCGGGACCACCGTCGCCGACGACGGCCTGGTCGAGCGCGCCTTCCGCGCCGCCCTGCCGGACTTCACCGAGTCCGACCTCGCGCACGTGCGCGCCACCATGGGCGAATCCAAGATCACCGTGTTCCGCCACCTCACCGGCGGCGACGAGGAGCGCGCCCGGGACGCCAACACCGCCTTCGAGACCGCGTACGCCGACCTGGTGGACCGGGGCCACTGCGCCCCGCTGCCCGGAGCGGAGCGGACCCTGCGCCGTCTGCGCGAAGAGGGCCGCGTCGTCGCTCTGACCACCGGGTTCGCCCGCGACACCCAGGACCGAATCCTCGCGGCCCTCGGCTGGCGGGACCTGGTGGACCACACCCTGTGCCCGTCGGACGTGGGCGGGCGGGGCCGCCCCCACCCGGACATGGTCCTGGCGGCCGCCCTGCGCGCCGGGGTCTCCTCGGTGGCGGCGGTGGCCGTGGCCGGTGACACCGCCTCGGACGTGCGCACGGGGCTCAGTGCCGGGGCCGGACTCGTCGCGGGGGTCCTGACCGGCGCCCACGACGCCGACACCCTGCGCGCGGCCGGGGCCACCCACGTGCTGGACTCCGTCGCCGCCCTGCCGGACCTGCTCACCGAGCGCGAGGCCGCCCGGGGCTGATCCCGGCCCCGGACACGCGGCGCCCCCGCACACCGTCGTCGCGGTGCGGGGGCGCCTGGTGCGGGTCCGTCCGGGTCAGGAGGCGAGGACGTCCTCGATCTGGCCCATGGCCTCCTGCATGCCCTCGGCCATACCCATGTCCAGCATCTGCTCCATCGCCTCCGTGGACGCGAAGGTGGTGCGCACGGTCATGCGGACGCCGCCGCCGTGTTCACCGATGTCCACCCGCACGGAGGCGACGGGCAGGTCGCCCGGGTCGCCCGGTGTCTCCCCGAAACCGTCCGTGAACTCCAGCGAACGCGGCGCCTCCACCCTCTCCACCTGCCACCATCCGTGGTGCTGGTCGCCCTCGGGGCCGGTCATGTAGTACGTGACGGCGCCCCCGGGCGTGAACTCGTGCAGGACCACCGTCGCCGGGTAGGTCGGCGGCCCCCACCAGCGCTCCAGCTGGCGCGGGTCCGACCACAGCTCCCAGCTCCGCTCCACGGTGGCGTGCAGGTCGCAGGTGAGCGTGAGGGTCTGGTTCTCGAAGTCCTTGTCAACACTGGTGACAGCCATCGGTTCGATCCCTTCGTGGTGGTCCGAGGCGCTACGCGCCGGGCGCCTCGGTCTGGTCGGAGCGCTCCGTCTCGGGCCGCGCCGTGATGATCGGCGGGGCCGGACCCGCACCGACAGCTCCCCCTCCACCGGTGGTACGGGATGTCGTCGCGCGTGGTCTCCGACAGGGCGTGGAAGATCAGGTCCACGCACTCGTCCTCGTTGGACGCACTGTGTACGACCCATCGTCGGCGCAGTCCACCCCCGTGACAAGGAGTCGCGAGGTCAAGTCCTCTTTGTCCAGGTTCTAAGGTCGATCCTGACAAGGATGTCTAGGACAAGGACGGCTGATGGACGCGCGCGCCTATATCGAGGCCCACCGGGACGAGTTCCTCTCCTCGCTCAAGGAGTGGCTGGCGATCCCCTCGATCTCCGCAGACCCCGAGCACCACGACGACGTGCGCCGTTCGGCCCGCTGGCTGGCCGACCACCTCACCGCCACCGGGTTCCCCACCGTCGAGGTCTGGGAGACCCCCGGCCTGCCCGCCGTGTACGCCGAGTGGCCGGCCGCCGACCCCGCAGCGCCGACCGTGCTCGTCTACGGCCACCACGACGTGCAGCCGGTGGACCCCCTGGAGGAGTGGGAGACCGAGCCCTTCGTCCCCACCGAACGCGGCACCTCCCTGTACGCGCGCGGCGCCTCCGACGACAAGGGCCAGGTCCTCTTCCATGCCCTCGGCGTGCGCGCCGCCCTGGCCGCCTCCGGCGGACAGGCCCCGCCGGTCACCCTCAAGTTTCTCGTCGAGGGCGAGGAGGAGTCCGGCTCCGTCCACTTCGCGGACCTCATGAAGGCCAACCGCGAGCGCCTGCGCTGCGACGTCGCCGTCATCTCCGACACCACCATGTGGGCGGCGGACACCCCGTCCATGTGCGTCGGCATGCGCGGCGTCACCGACGTCGAGATCAGCCTGTACGGCCCCGAGCGCGACCTCCACAGCGGCTCCTTCGGCGGCGCCGTGCCCAACCCGCTCAAGATCATGAGCGACGTCCTCTCCGGTCTGCACGACGCCGACGACCGGGTCGCGATCCCCGGCTTCTACGACGGTGTCGTCGAGGCCAGCGCCGAGGAGCGCGAGCTCATCGCACGACTGCCCTTCGACGAGGCCGAGTGGCTGGCCACCGCAGCCTCCACCGCCGCGCGCGGGGAGAAGGGGTACAGCACCCTGGAGCGCGTCTGGCTGCGGCCGACCGCCGAGATCAACGGCATGTGGGGCGGGCACACCGGCGCGGGCGGCAAGACCATCGTCCCCCGCTCCGCCCACGCCAAGATCAGCTTCCGCCTCGTCCCTGGCCAGGAACCCCTGGAGATCCAGGACCGCGTCCGCGCCTACGTGGAGGCCGCCACCCCCGAGGGCGTCCGCACCGAGCTGGAGTTCGGCGGGCCGGGCGTGCGCGCCTGCGCCTCCGACCTGTCCTCCACGGCCCTGAAGGCCGCCCGCTCCGCCATGGGGCGCGCCTTCGGCAAGGAGGTCCTCTTCACCCGCGAGGGCGGCAGCGGCCCCGAGGCCGACATCGCGGACATCCTGGAGGCGCCGCTGGTGTTCGTGGCCGTGGGCCTCAACGAGGACCGCATCCACGCCCCCAACGAGAAGGTCGAGACGCCGCTCCTGCTCAAGGGCGCGGAGAGCGTCGCCCACCTGTGGGAGGAGCTCGGCGCCGCCACGGACGCCTGAGCCCCCGCCCCGGATCCGTTCGCGGCCGCCGCAGTCCGGGCGGCGGCCGCGCGGGTTTGCCCAACGGGAGTGCGCGGACCCCCCGAAGGCGTTACACCTGGGGGAGAACCACCACGTCGGAAGGTCCCATGGAAACCGAAGCCACACCCCTGCTCGCCCGGTCCACCGTCGACCCCGCCGGACACCGGCGCGGAGACGACGCCTGGCTCGCCGCCGCCTGGGCCGACCCCGGCACCCGCGTCCTCGTCCTGGAGGGCGGAGAACCCGGCAGCTACGGCTGGCAGGCGCTCATGGCCAAGCAGTCGCGCGCCCTCGTCACCACCGGGCAGACCCGGGAACTGGTCCTGACCGACCCCCACCACGCGCCCCTGGGCGAGCGCTACCTCCTGGGCAGCGACGGCGACCGCGCCTACTTCGCCGTGCGCTCCCACCAGGAGCTGGAGCCCAATCCCGTCGCCGAACCCGCGTCCCTGCGCGAGGTCGGCGCGATCCTCAGCGACCACGACACCGGCCTGTTCACCCGTGCCATCGCCCTCGCCAACTGGAACGCCAGCCACGGCTTCTGCCCCCGCTGCGGCGCACCCACGCGCATCGAGAAGGCCGGTCACGTCCGCGTCTGCGAGGAGGAGGGCACCGAACAGTTCCCCCGGATGGACCCGGCCGTGATCATGCTGGTGCACCGTGAACGCGACGGCCAGGAGGAGTGCCTGCTCGGCAACAACCCCCACTGGGACGCGAAGCGCTTCTCCGTGCTGGCCGGGTTCGTCGACGCGGGCGAGTCCCTGGAACAGGCCGTGATCCGCGAGGTCGCGGAGGAGGCCGGCGTGGTCGTGGAGTCGCCCCGCTACGTGTCCTCCCAGCCGTGGCCGTTCCCGCGCAGCCTCATGATGGGCTACACCGCACGCGCGGTGGGCGAGACCGAACGCACCGACGACGAGATCGCGGAGACCCGCTGGTTCACCCGGGCCGCACTGGCCGAGGCCGTGCACTCCGAGGAGGTCAGCCTCCCCGGCCGGGTCTCCATCGCGCGCACGCTGATCGAGCACTGGTACGGCGCGGAGCTGCCCGGAGGCTGGTGAGCCGCGGCGACGGAACCGTCACCGCGCGCACGGGCGGACCGGAACCGCGGGCCGTCCGTCCCCCCGCACCGGACGCCCGCGGCCCACACCCTCGGGCCCGCTCCACCGGGACCCGCGACCCGGGCCGAGTCACCCGGGGCGGTTCAGGCGGTCCCGGTCCCGGTCAGCTCGTCCGGAAGGACGGTCAGCGGACTCGTGCTGCTGTCCACCACGTCCTGAGCCAGGTCGGCGACCTTCCTGCCACGCGACCTGGCCGAGGAGCGCAGTCTCTCGAACGCCTCGCGCGGCGGCATCGTGTGCCGCTCCGCCAGCACGCCGATGGCCTGCTCCACCACGACCCGCGAGTGCAGCGCGTGCTCCAGCTGCGTGATCGTGTGCCGCAGCCGCTCCACCTCGGAGGCCCCCTCCGGGGCCCGGCCGGGCGCCTGCG
Source organism: Nocardiopsis sp. iso_237 (assembly GCF_056173345.1). NCBI lineage: Bacteria > Bacillati > Actinomycetota > Actinomycetes > Streptosporangiales > Nocardiopsidaceae > Nocardiopsis > Nocardiopsis sp. iso_237. The sequence goes on from NZ_CM149669.1 coordinate 1,133,308, forward strand.
TGCGGGGACGGCCGGTCCCCGCCTCGGAGGTGAGGAGATCCGCCAGGACCATGGCGCTGACCAGGTCAGGCGCATCGTGCCCGTGCTGCTCGGTGCCCACGCGCCACCCGTTAGGGGTGCGCCGCACCACTTCGACGGTCACCGTGTCGGTGACCGCCACGTCATGAGGCCTCATATCGTCCCCCAACTCAACACTCCCCGTCATCGTCCGCGCTACGGTGCCGACCTCGCCGCCGTACGGAACGCGGGGGTGTCCGCCCCCTGGGGGAGGGGGTCCCGCCGCGCGGGCCGCACCAGGGCGGCCCGCGCCGTTAGTCCTCAGGACAGCTCGGCCAACTTCTTCTTCACCTGAGCGAGGGACGGGTTGGTCATCGCGGTCTCGTCGCTGAAGACCACCGTCGGGACCGTCTGGTTCCCGTTGTTGACCTTCATGACGTACTCCGCGGCCTCCGGATTCTCCTCGATGTTCACCTCGCGCACCGCGATGCCCTCACGGGAGAGCTGGCTCTTGAGGCGCTTGCAGTACCCGCACCAGGGGGTGCTGTACATCGTGAATCGTTCGGTGCCCGTACTCGTCATCTCGCTCACGTCTTCCTGGTCGACGGTCATGTTCGGGGATCAGTACCCCCATTCCAACACCAAGGGGGTCCCGCCGCTTCCCATGACCGATCGACACAACGTGGGACGCCTCACAGGGCCTCCTGGTTCTGGAATGTCTCACCCGGACTGTTCGCGCAGCTCGGGGAAGCGCCGCCGCCGACACCCGCGCACCCGGCCCATCCGCTCCCGGTGACGACCGATACTTGAGAGACTGTGCGCCCACGGCGAGTCAGCCGCCCCGGCGGACGCAGCCTCCCCAACCAGATTCAGGAGCACCATGGACCCCGACCGCGTCCTGGAGGGACTGGACCCGGAACAGACCGAGGCGGCGCGCGCCCTGCGCGGCCCCGTGTGCATCCTCGCCGGTGCCGGAACGGGGAAGACCAGGGCCGTCACCCACCGGATCGCGCACGCCGTCGCCAGCGGGGTCGTCTCCGAACAGCAGATCCTGGCGGTCACCTTCACCGCCCGCGCCGCCGGGGAGATGCGCGGTCGGCTCCGCTCCCTGGGCGCCCCCCGGGTCCAGGCCCGCACCTTCCACGCGGCCGCCCTGCGCCAGCTCGGGTTCTTCTGGCCGCAGGTGATCGGCGGGGAGAAGCCCAAGCTCATCGAGAGCAAGCTCTCGGTGGTGGCGCGCGCCGCCAACTCGGTCGGCCAGCAGCCGGACCGGCTCGGGCTGCGCGACCTCGCCAGCGAGATCGAGTGGGCCAAGGTCACCCAGGTGCGGCCCAGCGACTACGACAAGGCCGTGGCCAAGTCCGGGCGGCAGGCCCCCATGAACGCCGGCGAGGTCGCCCGGGTCTTCGAGGCCTACGAGGAGCTGTGCCGCGAGCACAACCTCCTCGACTTCGAGTCCATGCTCGAACTCACCGCCGGGATGATCACCGAGTACCCGGCCATCGCCCAGCGGGTCCGCGACCAGTACCGGTACTTCGTCGTGGACGAGTTCCAGGACGTCAACCCCCTCCAGAAGCTCCTCCTGGACGCCTGGCTGGGCGACCGCGACGACCTGTGCGTGGTGGGCGACCCCAGCCAGACCATCTACTCGTTCGCCGGGGCCACCCCCAGCTACCTCACCGGGTTCGCCAACCGCTACCCGCACGCCACCGTCGTCCGGCTGGTCCGCGACTACCGCTCCACGCCCCAGGTGGTGCGGGTGGCCAACCACGTCATCGCGCAGGCCAGGGACACCACCTCCGCCAACCACCTCACCCTCCAGGCGCAGCGCCCCGAAGGACCGGACCCGCTGTACCAGGAGTACGACGACGAGCCCGCCGAGGCCACCGGGGTCGCACGCAAGATCAGCGTCCTGTTGGAGGACGGCACCCCGGCCAGCCAGATCGCGGTGCTGGTGCGCACCAACTCCCAGTCGGCCTCCTACGAGCAGGCCCTCGCGGACGAGGGCGTCCCGTTCACCGTGCGCGGCACCACCCGCTTCTTCGAGCGCCCCGAGATCAAGCAGGCCGTGCACACCCTGCGCGGGGCCCGGCACGCCGCCGCCGACGAGGTGGCCGAACCCCTGGTCGCGACGGTGCGCGGCCTCCTCTCCCAGATGGGCCTCACCGACAGCGCGCCCGAGGGCCGCCAGGCCCGGGAGCGCTGGGAGTCGCTGTCCGCGCTCGCCCAGCTGGCCGAGGACATGGCCGCCAGGCCCGGCCCCGACGGACGCCCCGCCACCATGGGCACGTTCGTCGAGGAGCTGGAGACGCGCATGGCCACCGAGCACGCGCCCGGGTTCGAGGGCGTGACCATCGCCTCCCTGCACTCCGCCAAGGGCCTGGAGTGGGACGCGGTCTTCCTCGTGGGCCTCACCGAGGGCATGATCCCCATCATCTACGCCGAGACCGACGAACAGGTGGAGGAGGAGCGCAGGCTCTTCTACGTGGGGGTCACCCGCGCCCGCGAACACCTGGCCATGTCCTGGTCCCTCTCGCGTTCCCCGGGCGGCCGCAAGTCCCGCAAGCCCTCCCGATTCCTCGACGGCCTGCGCCCGGCCTCGCCCTCCACCGCGAACCGCCGCGACCGGCGTAAGGGCGGAACGGCGCGCTGCCGGGTCTGCTCGAACGTGCTCTCCGACGCCACCGAGCGCAAGCTGGGCCGGTGCGTGGACTGCCCCTCGACCTACGACGAGGCCCTCCTGGAACGGCTGCGCGACTGGCGCAAGCGCACCTGCCAGGAGCAGAAGGTGCCCGCCTACGTGATCTTCACCGACGCCACCCTCCAGGCCATCGCCGAGCAGGAACCCTCCAGCGTCTCCCAGCTCACGGCGGTGTCCGGGGTGGGTCCGACCAAGCTCGACCGTTACGGTGAGGCGGTGCTCGCGCTGGTCGCGGGGAGGGAACCGGCGGGGGAGGCCGGGGACGGAGAGGACGAGGATGAGTGAACACGACGCCGAACGCAGGGGCCAGTCGCTGGCCGACCTGCTGAGGGTCCTGGACCTGGAGCGGATCGAGGTCAACATCTTCCGGGGGATCAGCCCGGCGGAGGGGCCGCAGCGGGTCTTCGGCGGACTGGTCGCCGGGCAGGCGCTCGTGGCCGCGGGCCGGACCGTGCCCGCCGAACGGTACGTGCACTCACTGCACGCCTACTTCATACGGCCCGGCGACCCCACCGTGCCGATCGTCTACGAGGTGGACCGGGTCCGCGACGGGCGTTCGTTCACCACCCGCCGGGTCGTGGCCGTCCAGCACGGGAAGGCGATATTCACACTCTCGGCCTCCTTCCACAAGGAGGAGCCCGGACTGGACCACCAGATCCCCATGCCGGACGTCCCGCCGCCCGAGGAGCTGCTCAGCACCCGTGAGCGGCTGCGCGAGGCGTTCGGTAAGGTCCCCAACTTCGTGCAGTGGCACCCCATCGAGATGCGGCCGGTGGGCGCGATGTCGTTCGAGGCCGAACGCGACCCGGAGCTGCGCACGGCCACCAACCCGGTGTGGTTCAAGGTGGACGGCGAGCTGCCGGACGACCGCCTCACCCAGGTCTGCCTCATGACCTACGCCTCGGACATGACCCTGCTGGACACCGTGCTGCTCCGGCACGGGAGGTCGTTCGCGGGGATCGCCATGGCCAGCCTCGACCACGCGATGTGGTTCCACCGCCCGTTCCGCGCCGACGAGTGGCTGCTGTACGCGCAGGAGTCCCCGACCGCCCAGGGCGCCCGGGGGCTGGCGCGGGGCCTGGTCTACACGCGCGACGGCCAGCTCGTCTGCTCCGTGGTGCAGGAGGGCATGATCCGCGTCGTGGACGCGGAGGGCTGGTCCTGACGGACCGGCACCACAGGGCTCGGGGCAACGTTCCCGGGCCCTTCGTCATTCCCGGTGAGTTCTGGCCGGATGCGGACGTTTTCCCAGGTCAAAAATGGGTTGCCGATCTTTGTGGGCGGCCCGTAGTGTGTACTCGTCGAACCAACCGCTCTCGGTACAGGTGCGAGACCCTGTGCCCGACTTCGAAGGAGGTGCCCGATCAAATGACCACCACGGAGATGAACTCGATGACCTCGCTGTCCCTCGCTTCCGAGGCCGCTTGGCGTCCGTTCCCGACAGGAGTCGTGTCGGGCATCGGCCTGAGCGGTAGCACCATCGGCGGTCGTCCGAGCGCCCAGAACGGCATCCAGTCCCTCGGCATGGTCCAGCTCATCGGATCTGGCCTCGTGTTCCAGGGGACCGGTGTGTCCGAGTCCGGCGTCATCGGCGAGCCGCGCCACGAGTCCGAGCCTGCCCTTGATCGCGGCAAGTTCACCGGTGGCGTCATCGAGGCATCGCACGAAACCCCGCGCTACGGCGCATCGGGGGAGTGTCCACGGAAGATTCCGGCCTAGAGCAGCACAGGCCGAGATCCTCGACCGTGGCCGCGGACCCCGACACAGGGGCCGCGGCTTTCTTTGTATCTCCGTTCGTTCTCCGTCCCCCAGGGGCGCGGGAACAGGCGGCGGCATCGCAAGTCCAGGTCCCTCACCGGACCCGTTCCGGTGACTGAACACCGACCGCGTTGTACGAACGATCAAAGATCTTGGAGGGCACCGATGCTCGCGTCGGTCCTGGAAGCGCCCCAGCTGGGCGAGGTCGACATTCCCTGCCGTATGGAGCCGGACCTGTTCTTCGCGGAGTCCCCCGCGGAGGTCGAGGCGGCCAAGGCGATCTGCGGTTCCTGCCCCATCCGGGAGCAGTGCCTGGCGGACGCGCTCGAACGGCGTGAGCCGTGGGGCGTCTGGGGCGGGCAGCTGCTCGTCTCCGGTCAGGTCGTGGCGCGCAAGCGCCCCCGTGGCCGTCCCCGCAAGAACCCCGCGCCCGTCGCGGCCTGAACACCCCAAGAACCCACGAAACCCAGAGGACTCGAAACGATGATGCAGGAACTCATGCAGATGGTGGAGCGCACCGACGAGGAGCCCCGCGACCTTCAGATCAGACGGCTCGGCGCCCGACAGCTGCGCGCCCGGCAGCGCGAGGAGCGCCGTGCGGAGCAGGCGATCATGGAAATCGCGTGGTCAAGGCTATGTTGACGCGGACTGACAAGTGAGTGAACGAACGAGACCGAAGGGCGTCAGGAACGCGCCGTTCGGTCTCGTTTGTGTAACCAAAACCAGCGGGAGGCCCCGAATCCGGTCCCAGTGTGTCCTGTCTCACCAGGCCTGAAGCCCCCTGGTCAGAGGGGAATCCGCGACGGGACCCCGATTCCGCCCCCGAAGGCCCGGGCCGGACACGGCGCGAAAGAAATCACATATCCGGACAACCCACACCTGTTCGCGAGGGCCCACCTCGGATACCGTAAACACTGTGCCCTCGAACACCAAAGTCGAGGTACGACGCAGTCCTCGTCGCCGCCGCACCGTGTCGGCCTACAGGGACGGGGACACCACGGTCGTCCTCGTGCCCGCGACGTTCTCCCGCGCAGAGGAAAAGCGCTGGGTGGACCAGATGCTGCAGAAGCTCCGCGCCCGGGAGGGCCGCAGGCACCCCGGTGACCGCGAACTCCAGGACCGCGCCGTCGAACTGGCCGAACGCTACCTGGACGGGACCCACCTCCCGGACAGCGTCCGCTGGGTCGACAACCAGAACTCCCGCTGGGGTTCCTGCACCCCGGACACCCGCACCATCCGCATCTCCCGCCGCGTCGCCGGCATGCCCTCGTGGGTGGTGGACTACGTCCTCGTCCACGAGCTGGCCCACCTGCGCATCCCGCACCACGGTCGCGACTTCTGGGACCTGGTCCGGCGCTACCCCAAGGCCGACCGCGCCCGCGGCTACCTGGAGGGGTTCAGCGCGGGCAGCCGCTCCGACCGCGACGACGAGGACCCGGACGAGGCCCTCGAACCCGACGAGGTCGCCTTCGAGGAGTAGGGTCCCTCAGTCACCCGACGCGTCGAGCTCCCGTTCGGAGGCCCTGACGTCGGCGGCGACGCGCACCAGCACCACGGCGCTCACCACGAGCAGCACCCCGAAGACGGCGGCGTAGTAGGTGGTGGTCCCGCCCCACGATCCCGAGACGGCGGCACGGCCCAGGACCGCGACCAGCAGCACCCCCATGAACCCGACGACACCCTGCCCGAGCCGCAGCGAACGCCGCTTCTGCTCCACCCGGGCGCGGGCGACCTCACGCGGACCGACCAGCCCGGCGCGTTCGTCGGCCAGGAGGCTGTCGGCCGCCTTGCGGACCCGTCTGGCCAACAGGACCAGGACCAGCCCGCCGAGCATGCCGACCACGGTGATCAGGGACACGGCGAACGCCTCACAGCGGGCCGGAGGTGCATGGTCTGTTCCGTTCCGTCGGGCGTCGGGGGTACGCACCACGAGGGGCCCGGCCGGATCTCCTCCGGGCGGGCCCCTCGTGGTTCAGTTCGCGGCGGTGATCCGCCGGTGCGCGCGGACGGTGGCGTCCACCAGGGCCCGGACGGAGTCGTCACTGGGCTCGGGCAGGGCCTCCACCGGGAACCAGTCCAGCCCGGCGGACTCCTCCGGGTCCCGGACCAGCACGGCGTCGGCCGGAGCCACCGCCGCGTACTGCACGTCCAGATGGAAACTGCCCCCGCCGCACGGCACCGCGTGGCGGTCCAGCCGCACCGGCTCCGGCAGCAGGGTCAGACCCCGGATCCCGGACTCCTCGGTGGCCTCCCGCAGCGCGGCGCCGCCCAGGGTGGTGTCCTCGGGCTCGCAGTGGCCCCCGGTCTGCAACCACATCCGGTGGACGCGGTGCAGCACCAGGGCCACCCGGGAACCGTCGGCGGAGACGATCGCGGAACTCGCGGTCAGGTGCCCGGGCAGGCAGGTACGCCACATGGCGTCACCGTGGGCGTCCAGGTGCCCCAGGTAGGAACGGCGCAGCTGCTCCTGTTCGGCGTCGGGCGCGGTCCACGCGTCCAGCACCGACCGGGCGTCGGCGTGCAGAGTCACCTACTTGCCGTCCTCGTCGTCGTCGCCGGGCCGGGGGCGCTCGGAGCCGTCCGGGTCGGTCAGCGACGAGATGTCGAAGTCCGTGCCCTCGAACTCGCTGCGCCCGTGCACGAAGGCGTCCGGGTCGTCCAGGTCGTCGGCGGTCGGCATCAGGTCCGGGTGCTGCCACACGGCGTCCCGGCCCTCCACACCACGGGCCTCCTCCAGCGCGGCCCACAGGGCTCCGGCCTCGCGCAGACGGCGCGGGCGCAGCTCCAGGCCGACCAGGGCGGCGAAGGTGTGTTCGGCGGGCCCACCGGTGGCGCGGCGGCGCCGGGTGGTCTCCGCGAGGGCTCCCGACTGCGGCAGCCGCTCGGACACGGCCGAGGACACCACGGTCGCCACCCAGCCCTCGATCAGGGCGAGGGTGGTCTCCAGGCGCTTCAGCGCGGCCTTCTGCTGGGGGGTGTCCTCCGGTTGGAGCAGTCCCTCGCCACCCAGCCCGCCGGACAGGGCCTCCTGGAGCGCCTCCGGGTTGGAGAGGTCGACCCCGCCGAGCTTGTCCTCCAGGCCGCTGACGTCGAACGACATCCCGGCCGCGTACTCCTCGACCAACCGGGACACGTGGGAACGCAGCCACGGCACGTGCGAGTACAGGCGGTGCACGGCCGCCTCACGGGCGGCGAGGTAGAGGCGCACCTCGTCCTCGGGGATCTCCAGGCCCTCACTGAAGCGGGCCACCCCCGAGGGCAGCAGGGCGGCGTTGCCCTCACCGGCCAGCGGAAGGCCGATGTCGGTGGTTCCGATCACTTCCTGGGCCAGCTCACCGATGGCCTGACCGGCCTGCTGGCCGACCATCATGCCGCCCATCTGCTGGATCATCCCCAGCAGCGGACCGGCCATGGAAGCCATCTCCTCAGGGAGGTTCTGCCCCATGGCCTGGACCGTCTTGGCGGTCAGCGGGTCGCACAGCTGCGCCCACGAGTCCATCGTCTTCTCGATCCACTCCGACCGGCTCCAGGCCTGGGCGGTCTGGAGCCCCGAGGGCAGGTCGGTAGCCTGGTCGAGCCACAGGTCGGCGAGGCGCAGTGCCTCCTCGATCCGTGCGTAGTCGGCGGGCGGCACACTCGGGTCCCCCTTCTGGGACACCGCGTGCCGCGCGATGTTCTTGGCCATGTCCCAGTTGATGCCGGACGTCGGGGACGTCTGACCGGCCTCCGGCGCACCGGGGGCGGGCTGGGACGACATCATGTCCGCGAACTGGCGGAGCATGTTGGCCATCTGTTGCGGGTCACCGAACGGGAATCCGTCCGGTGTTCCGGGGTTCCCCCCGCCCGGGCCGCCGCTGCCGGCACCCGAGCCGGAGTCGCCTGAACGGCGTCCGGACTCGTCATCGGGATCGTTCGGCATGCTGAAACCGAAAGGCAGGTCGCTCACAATCAGACCTCAGGCAGGATTAGGTTTGGTCTCCACTGTCACGTTAGCTGGGAGTCGCCCGGAGTGAATACCGAAAGCAGCCAGGTTCGCCCACAGCACAGCCCCTCGGATCGGGCGGGCATGGTGGTGGCGGTCACCGGTGCCGCCTCCGGAGTGGGCCGACTCCTCGTGCAACGCCTGGCCGCCCCAGAAGGTTCCATCTCGGCGCGTGAGGTCGTGGCGATCGACGACGAGTTCGCCGACCTGCGCGGGGTGACCTGGCGCATCGCGGACGTCCAGGACCCGGGCCTGGTCTCCCGCCTGCACGGGATCGACGTCCTCGTGCACACCGCCGACGACCGCTCGCTGGAGACCAGGCCGTCGTCGCGCCGGGCGCACAACATCCGGGCCGCGCAGACCGTCCTGACGGCGGCCGCCGCCGCGGGCGTCCCGCGCGTCCTCCTCATCACCAGCACCATGGTCTACGGCGCGGCCCCCGACAACCCGGTCCCGCTGCCCGAGAACGCCACCCGCGTCTCGGACAACAGCGAGGGCCTCATGGGCGACTTCGCCGAGGTCGAGGAGCTGGCCGAGCGCGCCCGCAGGGCCCACCCGGGCCTGAGCGTCACCGTGGTGCGCCCCGCGCCGCTCGTCGGCCCCGAGCTGGACACCCTCCTCAGCCGCCACTTCTCCGCGCCCCGGCTGCTCACCGTCAAGGGCCACGAACAGCACTGGCAGTTCTGCCACGAGGACGACCTCGCCTCCGCGCTCGCCTTCTGCGCCCTGCACGAGGTGACCGGCACCGACGGGGTCGTCGCCGTGGCCAGCGAGGGCTCACTCACCCAGGGGGAGGTGGAGGAGATCGCGGGGATGAAGCACTTCGAGGTGCCCGCCAACCTCGCCTTCGGGGCCGTCCGCCGCCTCCACCAGGCCCGCATCACCCCGGCCGCCGCCGGAGAGATCAAGTTCCTCGTCTACCCCTGCGTGGTGGACGGCGCCTCCCTGCGCGAGGCCGGGTGGAAGCCCGACCACGACAACGAGTCGGCGCTGGCCGCCCTGCTGGACTCCAAGAGCGGCAAGCACGCCATCGCCGGGCGCAGCCTCGGCCGCAAGGAGGTCACCATCACGGCCGCCGGCGCGGCCGGTGCGGCGGCCGCCGCCATCGGCACCGCCGCCGCCATCCGCCATCTGCGCAAGCGCGGGAAGTCCTGATCCGTGCCGCTTGATACGGTTCCCGGGTGGATCAGATCACTCTCGCGGCCGTACGCGACACGCCCCTGTCCGTCGACGAGGTCCTGGCGGCCGTGGCCGACCCCAGGGCGGGCGGCACGGCCGTCTTCATCGGCACCGTGCGCGACCACGACCACGGGCGCGACGTCGCGGCCCTCTCGTACTCGGCCCACCCGACCGTCGAGGCGCAGCTGCGCGTCGTCATGGAGAAGGTGCTGAGCGACACCACCGCCCCGGACCGCCCGGTCGTGCGGATGGCCGCCACGCACCGCGTCGGGGACCTGGAGATCGGTGACCTCGCCGTGGTCGTCGCGGCCTCCGCCGCCCACCGCGAGGAGGCCTTCGCGGCCTGCCGCAGGCTCATCGACGACCTCAAGGCCCAGGTGCCCATCTGGAAGAACCAGGCCTTCGAGGACGGCGGGACGGAGTGGGTCGGCTCGCCCTGAGTCCTCCCGTCCAGGTCCCGAAGGGCTCTAAGGTGTCAGCATGGTTCGTCGTGTCATGACCCTTGTCGCCGCTCTCGTCCTGCTTGCCGGGCTCGGGTACGGCAGTCTCCACCTGCCCATGCCCTACCTCGTCGCGGCCCCGGGCGTCACCCTGGACACCCTGGGACAGCAGGAGGACGGCGCGCCCGTCATCGGTGTCGAGGGCGCCGAGAACTACGAGCACGACGGATCGCTCTCCATGGTGACCGTCCAGTACGCGGGCGGACCGGACCACCGGCTCAACCTCTTCACGCTGGTGACCGCGTGGCTCTCACCGAGCCAGGCCGTCCTGCCGGAGGAACTGCTGTTCCCGGCCGGACGCTCCCAGGAGGAGGTCACCGAGCGGCAGACCGTCCAGATGAACGACTCGCAGACCGACGCCACCGCCGCCGCCCTCAACCAGCTCAACATCGACTACGAGGCGGTCCCGCTGGTGGCCGACACCGTCGCGGACATGCCCGCCGACGGCGTCGTCGAGCCCGGCGACCGCATCATCGAGGTGGACGGCGAGAAGGTGCCCACCCACACCACCGGGGCCGACACCGAGGAACTGGTCGGCAGCTCCTACGTGGTCGAACGGGTCGGAGACCGCGAGTCCGGCGAACCGGTCTCCCTCGTCCTGGAGCGCGACGGCGAGGAGGTCGAGGTCGACATGGACACCGTCGCGGGCGAGGAGGGCAACGCCGCCGTGGGCGTCCTCATCGCGGACGACATGGACTTCCCCGTCGACATCTCCATCTCCGTGGGCGAGATCGGCGGCCCCAGCGCGGGCATGATGTTCTCCCTGGGCATCATCGACCGCCTCAGCGAGGACAGCATCACCGGAGGAGCCAGGATCGCCGGTTCCGGCACCATCACCTCCGACGGCCAGGTCGGCGGGGTCAGTGGCATCCCGCAGAAGATGGTGAGCGCCAAGCGCGACGGCGCCGAGTACTTCTTCGTCGCCGCCGACAGCTGCTCCCAGATCTCCCAGTCCGCCGCCTACGGCGACCTCGACGTCGTCCGGGTCGAGACCCTCACCGACGCCATGGACGCCCTGGAGGTCATCCGCGGGGGAGAGGGCGAACTGCCGCGCTGCGAGTAGCAGTGTTTTCCTTGCATCTCCGCTTCGCTTCGATGCGTGTTCGGCGCCTTTGCAGAGGGGCCGGGGCGTACAGAGAGGAAGCACGCCTGGGGCTGAGGCGAACATGTGGGTATGAGAGGACCCCCGGACCGTGTGGTCCGGGGGTCCTTCGTACGGGTGGGGTCAGCTCTCCTTCTCGGGGAGCTCCTCGTCCAGGTCGAGGGTCAGGGCGAGCGCTGAGGTCAGGGCCGGGATCAGGTCCGGGCCGTTGAGCACCTCGGTCTCGCTGTCGTGGCTGCGCATCCGCATGGCGCAGTGCCGCGAACCGTCCCGCAGCACGCCCGCGACCATGCGGATCTCCTCGGTCTCCTTGCCGGAGGCGGAGGGGTCCTCACCGGCGGCCAGGGTCTCGTCCGAGCCCTTCACCACCAGGCGCTCCATGACCAGTGCGCACCCGGCCACGCCCTCCGGCCACAGGATGCGCCCCAACGCCTCCTCCAACGGCACGTCCGGGGACAGCGCCTCCTGCTCGACCGGGGTCAGCTCGTCGGGGTCGGCCGGGGAGGCGATCCCCAGCATGCTCGCCAGAGCGGGCTCCGCCGCCAGCAGCTCCGAGGTGGGGACCAGGGCGTACAGGCCCAACGGGCGGTCCCACCCCTGCTCGGCGGCGTGGCGTTCCAGGTCCATGACTGCTTCGCGAATGTTCGACACGTTTCCATGGTCCCCGATGTGGGAACCTCGCCGGGCCCGTTCGGCGGCAGTAGGGTCGCAAGGTGCCCTCCGGTTGCGACTCCGATACACCAACGATGCAGCCTTGTCACCGGGTGGAGGGTGATTTCGGGAACCCGACGGCCACCGATTAAGTTTTCAGTAATGAAGGCGCCACACGCGCAACCAACGCACCTACCAAGCCAGAACGAGGGGGAGGCGTGAGCTTCCGATCGCCCGGCGCACCACCTGCGCGTATGCCTCGCCGATCAAGGTTGCTCGCGCCAGTCGCGGCGACCGTGGTCGTCATCATCGCGGGACTGATGTTCGCCGCGAACTTCTGGACCGACTTCAAGTGGTTCAGCTCCGTCGGCTACACCTCGGTCTTCCTGACCGAGCTGTGGACCCGGGTCCTGCTCTTCGCCGTAGCGGCGCTCGTGATGGCGGTCATCGTCGGCGCGAGCATCTTCTTCGCGTACCGGGCCCGGCCCGGTGTCAGACCGATGAGTCTGGAGCAGCAGGGCCTGGACCGCTACCGGCAGTCCATCGACCCGCACCGCAAGCTCTTCTTCTGGATCGCCGTCGGCGCCCTGGCGCTCCTGGCCGGAGCGGCCGCCAGCGGTGACTGGCGCTCCTACCTGCAGTTCGTCAACGGAGTCGACTTCGGGGTGAACGACCCCGAGTTCGGCATGGACGTCGCGTTCTTCGCGTTCACCTACCCGTTCCTGCGCATCCTGCTCGGCTACCTGTACGCGGCCGTCATCCTGGCCTTCATCGCCGCCGTGATCGTGCACTACCTGTACGGCGGCGTCCGCCTCCAGAACGACTCCGGGCAGCGCGCCACCCCCGCCGCCCGCGTGCACCTGTCGGTGCTGCTGGGCCTGTTCGTACTCCTGCGCGCGGGCTCCTACTGGCTGGACCGCTACGGGCTGGTGTTCTCCGACCGCGGCTACACGTTCGGTGCCTCCTACACGGACGTGAACGCGGTCAAGACCGCCCTGACCATCCTCACCGTCATCTCGGTGATCTGCGCGGTCCTGTTCTTCGCCAACATCGTCTTCAAGAACACGATGATCCCGGTGGCCTCCCTCGGACTGCTCGTGCTGTCCGGCGTGGTCGTCGGTGTGGCCTACCCCGAGATCGTGCAGCGCTTCCAGGTCGACCCGAACGAGCAGCGCCTGGAGAGCCCGTACATCGAGCGCAACATCGAGAACACGCGCGAGGCGTACGGGATCGCCGACGCCGAGGTGGAGACCTACGACGCCACCACGGAGCTCACCCCGCAGGAGCTGGCGGCCGAGGCCGACACCATCCCCAGCGTGCGTCTGGCCGACCCGGCCGTGGTCTCGCAGACCTTCCAGCAGATGCAGCAGGTCCGAGGCTTCTACCAGTTCCCGGACGTGCTGGAGGTGGACCGCTACCCGGACGCCGAGGGCAACCTCATCGACACGATCGTCGCGGTCCGCGAGCTGGACGGCCCGCCCGCCGACCAGGACAACTGGCTCAACCGCCACCTGATCTACACCCACGGCTTCGGCATGGTCGCCGCCGCGGGCAACCTGATCGACAACGAGGGCCGTCCGGTCTTCACCGAGTACAACATCCCGCCGCGCGGTGAACTGAGCGAGGTCGCGGGCGAGTACGAGCCGAGGATCTACTACGGCCGCGAGGGCGCCGAGTACGTCATCGTCCAGGCGGAGGAGGAGTACGACCACCCGGTCGACCCCGCCTCGGACGAACCCGAGGTCCCGACGCTGGAGGACGCGGTCGACGCGAGCCCGAGCCCGGACGAGGCCCGCGCGCCCGCCGACGGCGCGGAGGAGAGTCCCGCCGAGGAGGCCCCCGCCGAGGACGCCGAGGCCACGGACGAGGGCGCCGAGGAGAGCACCGGCGGTGACTCCCAGGAGTACAACCGCTACGAGGGCGACGGCGGCGTCGAGCTCAACAACTTCTTCGACCGCATCCTGTACGCGATCAAGTACCAGGAAACGAGCATCCTGCTCAACAGCGCCATCACCAGCGACTCGCGGATCATCTACGAGCGCGACCCGCTGGACCGCGTGGAGAAGGTCGCTCCCTTCCTCACGGTCGACAGCCGCCCCTACCCGGCGGTCGTCGACGGCAGGGTCCTGTGGATCGTCGACGGGTACACCACCTCCGACGGCTACCCGTACGCCAACCGGATCGACTTCACGCAGGCGGTGACCGACACCTTCACCGACGGTTCGGCGCAGCAGGTCGGCGCGCTGCCCGGCAACGAGGTCAACTACATCCGGAACTCGGTGAAGGCCACCGTCGACGCCTACGACGGAACCGTCACCCTGTACGGCTGGGACGAGGAGGACCCGGTCCTCAAGACCTGGGAGGGTGCCTTCCCGGGCGCCATCACCGACAAGGACGAGATGAGCGACGAGCTCGTCCAGCACCTGCGCTACCCGGACGACCTGTTCAAGGTGCAGCGCGAGATCATGCGTGAGTACCACGTCACCGACGCCGCCGCCTACTACGGCGGTCAGGACTTCTGGTCGGTCCCGAACGACCCGACCCAGGAGGGCGAGGTCTCCGAGCCGCCCTACCGCCAGACCATCAACTACCCCGGTGCCGACGAGCCCAGCTTCTCGCTGACCACGACGTTCGTGCCGCGCGGTCGTGAGAACCTGGCCGCGTTCATGGCGGTGGACAGCAACCCGGAGTCCGAGGACTACGGCAAGCTCAAGCTGCTGGAGCTGCCCCGGAGCACGGTGATCTTCGGCCCCGGCCAGGTGCAGAACGCGTTCGACTCGGACGCCGACGTGCGTGAGGTCCTGCTCCCGCTGGAGCAGTCCAACGCCGAGGTGACCCGGGGCAACCTGCTGACCCTGCCGTTCGCCGGCGGCCTGCTCTACGTGGAGCCCCTCTACGTGCAGGCCGGTGGTGGCGGAGCCGCGTCCTTCCCGCTGCTCCAGCAGGTCATGGTCGGCTTCGGCGAGGAGGTCGCCATCGGCAGCAACCTCCAGGACGCCCTGAACAACCTGTTCGAGGGCGGAGAGGGCCCGCTGCCCGACCCGGAGACGGAGGAGGGCACCTCCGAGGAGGAGACCTCTGAGGGCGGCTCGGGCGGAGGCGACCCGAGTGACCTCACCGAGGCCCTCAACGAGGCGGTCGAGGCCTGGGAGGAGGCCCAGGAGTCGAACGACGAGGCCAACGAGCGCCTGCGTGAGGCCCTTGAGGCCCTGGAGGAGGCCGCGGGCAACTAGTCCGTAGCCGTACCGACCGCCCCTCGGGGCGCGCGCCGAGTACGACGGGGCGGGACCTGCCGGGTCCCGCCCCGTTCCCGTGTCCGGGGGCGCGGGAGGCCGGGCGGGGGAGGGCCCGCGCAGGTCGATTTGGCTTTCCCGCCGGGGCGCGCTAATCTGAAGACACAACGACGCGGGGTGGAGCAGTTCGGTAGCTCGCTGGGCTCATAACCCAGAGGTCGCAGGTTCAAATCCTGTCCCCGCTACCAAGATCGGACCCGGGAGAAATCCCGGGTCCGGTGCTTTTCCCGGCCATCTGTTCCGACAGGTGATTCGGGAAGCGCATATCGGTGGCTCTTCGGTCGCCAATATGTGTGCGCGGCGAAAATGCCGGTGCGGACCGCGAGGAAAGCCTGGTAGAGTAGCCAATAGGCCCGGTCGGGAAGCTGACCGGGACGAACGGGTGGATCTCCGATCGGTTCAGTTTCACAAAGAGCCGATTTGCCACCTGGGGCGAAAGGCCCTAAAGTAGAGATCACAACGACGCGGGGTGGAGCAGTTCGGTAGCTCGCTGGGCTCATAACCCAGAGGTCGCAGGTTCAAATCCTGTCCCCGCTACCAAGAAAGAGAAGCGCCGGGTGGAGAAATCCACCCGGCGCTTTCTTCGTGTTCCCACGCCATGGGGAAAGGAGCGTTCCCCGGTGCCGCCTGGGGAAGAGGCGGCACCGGGGTCCGGTTCAGCGGGTGCGGCCCTCCACCAGCTCCACCACGCGGTCGGCGCGCTCAGCGACCTTGGAGTCGTGTGTCACCACGACCACCGCCGCGTCGCGCTCCCGGGCCTGGTCGATCAGCTGGTCCATGATCATGGTGCTGCTGGCCGCGTCCAGGGCGCCCGTGGGCTCGTCCGCGAGGATGAGCGCGGGTTCCCGGCTCAGCGCCCGTGCCAGGGCCACACGCTGCTGCTCACCGCCGGACAGCTGGTGCGGTTGGGAGTTGAGGCGGTGCCCCAGCCCCACCGACTCCAGCAGCTCCTTGGCACGGCTGCGGCGGCGCAGCACCGGCACACCGCCGAGCACCATCGGAACGCCCACGTTGGCCAGGGCCGAGCGCCGCTCCAGCAGGTGGAACTGCTGGAACACGAAACCGATCCCGTCGCCGCGCAGCCGCGACATCCGGCCCTCGCGCAGGGGCGTGGTCTCCACGCCGTCGAACACGTACGAGCCGGTGCTCGGCTTGTCCAGCAGACCCAGGACGTTCAGCAGGGTCGACTTGCCCGACCCCGACTGGCCCACGATGGCCACGACCTCGCCCCGGGCGACGTCGAAGGTGCAGTCGTGCAGCACGTCGATCCGGGTCCCCGACACCATGAAGTGCCTGGTCAGGTCCTGCACCTGGAGGAGCGGGGGGCCGGGTCGGCGCGGCGCCACGACCGAGGGGTAGGGAGCGTCGGCGGTCATCTAGCCACCCATCCCGTGGAACTCCTCGTCGAAGTCCTCCTCGGACTCCGCACCGGGGACGTCGAAGCGCGGGTCCAGCGGCACCGGGTCCATGATGGTGTCGCCCACCTCCAGACCACCCGTGACCTCGACGAACTGGCCGTCGGACAGGCCCAGGGTGACCTCGCGGGGCTCCTCGGAGCCGTCCTCGGCCACCACGAGCACCTCGCCCTCCTCGGAGGTGCCGCGCACGGCGGTCACCGGGATGACCACGACGTCCTCGGCCTCGCCGGTGCTCACCGACATCTGCCCCTGGACGCCGTCGAACACCTGGAGGTCGGCGGGGACGCGGCAGGACAGTTCGGCGCCGCCTCCGCCACCCTCGGTCTCCTCCCCGAACTCGTCCTGCGCGGACTGCTCGGCGGGAGCGCCGCCCTCGCCCGAACCCAGGGAGATGAACGAGCACTCCGAGGCGGGCGGACCCTTGTCGATCTTCAGCATGATGTCGTCGGGGTCCTCGTAGAGCCGGTACAGGTCGTTCGCGGGGACCGTGGCCACCGCTCGGAACTGGTCCGGGGCGACGGTCGCCACGGTCGCGCCGGGCTCCAGGACGTCACCGACCTGCACGTCGCCCATGCCCTTGATCGTCCCGGCCGTGGGCGCGTACAGGGAGACCTCGCTGAAGGCGGCGGCCTCCTCGCCCTCCTCGTCCGCGCCCGCGGTGGTCTCGGCGGGCACCTTCACGTTGATGATCGGAGCGCCGTTCTCCACCGCGTCGCCGTTGTTCAGCCACAGGTGGGTGACGGTGCCGCCCTTGGGGGCCTTGAGCGCCCTGCCCGGCTCCGGGCGCACCGTGGCGTCGAGCACCAGCAGGGAGCTCACCGTGCCCAGCTCGACCTCGATCGGGGCGCCGCCGACGTCCACCGCCGCCTCACCGAGGAACTCCTCCTCGTCCGCTCCGGAACCTCCGAAGCTGGACAGCAGGAAGTAGCCCGAACCGAGCAGTCCCAGCACCAGGGTGACGGCCGCGCCGATGATGATCCACTTCTTCACTTGTGTCTCCTATTCCCGCAGCCCGGCGACGACGGACGCGCGCAGCGCCCGGATCGCGGGGATGATCCCGGCCAAGAGCCCGACGACGGCCGCGCTGCCCAGTCCGACCAGCGCGGCGGAGGGCGGAACGGTCATGCTGATGTCGGGTGGCAGCCACATGAGGTTTCCGATGACCACCGAGGCCACGGCGACCAGCAACCAGGACAGGGCGAGGGCGATCAGACCGGCGACGACCGCGACCACCACCGCCTCCATCACCACGGCCACGAACAGGGTGAACCGGCTCGCGCCGAGCGCCCGGTAGGTGGCCAGTTCCCGGCGCCGCTCCCGGACCGTGACGAGTCCGACGTTGAGGACGCCGAGCAGGCCCGTGGACAGGGTGATCACCGCGACCCCGATCAGCCCGATCGAGAGGTAGCCGATGAGCTCGTCGGTCATCTCCGAGTTGTCGGTGCGGTAGGCCATCAGGCTGTCCCGGCTGTCGACCCCCCAGCGCCAGCTCGCCGAGACGAGGCGGTCGGTGAACTCCTCACCGAAGTCCATCTCCGCGGCGGCGGAGTCCGCGGGGTCGATCCGCGTCACGTAGGTGACCTGTGAGGCCGTGGGCCTCTCTGGGGACCACTCGGGGCCGAAGAGGATCTCCCCGGTGGAGGGCGCGTTCAGCAGGTAGGCGCTGTACCAGCCCCGTTCGTAGACGGAACCCTGGGTGACGCCGACGATTCGCACGTCCGACCAGCGGCCGTTGCCGAGCTGGACGTCCGCGAAGTCGCCCAGTTCCTCCGCCAGGGCCTCGTTGACCACCAGCACCGGTGCGCGCGACTCCAGGTCGGCCTCGGTGAACCACCGGCCCTGGGTCAGGTTGATCCGGCGGATGTCACCGAGCGCGACGTCGACACCGATGATGTCGACGTCGCCGAAGACCTGGTCGCCCTGGCGGAGCGGAGGCGGGGACTCGGACCGGGTGTGGACCGAGACCTCCAGCCCGCCCGCGCGGCCGAGGTCCTCCTCGAACGCGTCGAGGTCGGTGACCTTGTCGAAGACGGTGACCTCCATGGTCGCCGCCCGACCGGCGTTGGCCTCACCGAAGGCGGTGGCGTAGCGCTGGCCGAGTTCGCCGGCGGTGACCACCATGATGAGGGCGCCGACACCGACGACGATGCCCGCGCAGGAGAGGATGGTTCGGGCCACGTTGGCTCGGGAACCGGCGAAGGCCAGCACGATCCCAGCTTTGAGGGAACGCAGCATGGAGCCCCTTCCCGTGTGTCTGTGGAGCCCGGCGCGGCGAGGGGCGGCGCCGGGTCGCCCCGCGTTGCGCGGGGTTTCACCAGACCCATCGCCATTGCGGGGGGTTTCGGTTCAGACCGGGAGGATTATTCTCTTGGCCGTTCCCGGCCACACGGGGTCACGACGAAGGGGGCGGCCTACTCGACCTCGAAGCCGTCGCAGGTGATGGGTGCTCCGGTGCCCGCGTCCGACCACACCACCGTGTACACGCCGGTGGTGAGATCCGCGGCACCGTCGAAGGCGTCCGGGTAGTCCAGGCGGGCCCAGTCGCCGCCGGACGGGTCGGCCTCGGCAGTGGAGCTCTCCCCGGCGGGGTCGGTCACCGTGGCGGCGACCGGGCCGGAGTGCCCGCCCTCGGAGTCGGAGAGACCCAGTTCCACCGGATCCCCGTCCGCCACGGCCTTGCGGGGGGCCTCGCTGCGCCAGCCGCCCGGGAGCCCCGGGTCCACGGCGGGGGAGCAGGTGTAGCGGGCGGGGTCGAACAGGGTGTCGGGCACGCCGAGCCCGAGCGGGCCCGAGGCGGCGGAGTCGCGCACGGTGTCCGCGATCATCTCGCTGAGCTGCTGCGGGGTCTGGCCGTGGCCCTGGCCGCACCCCGTGGCCAGGAGGAGGGCCGCCGCGCACAGCGCGACAGCGCGGCGTCGATGCGTTGTCTTGGTCAGCACACAGCGCACGCTACTACTGAAAGTAATCGCGCAGGTGCTTTTCGTGGTTGCCGGTGGCTATTCCGGACGGCGCAACGGGGTCGGACCGCCGTTGAGCCAGGTGAGCGCCTGGTCGTGGACGGCGCCGTTGGTGCACACCAAGGGGCCGCCGTCCTCGAAACCGTCACCGCGCAGGTTGGTGGCGCGACCGCCGGCCTCCTCCAGGATGATCGGCAGCGGGGCCGCGTCCCAGAGCGAGAGCTCGGGCTCGGCTGCGATGTCCACCGTGCCCTCAGCGACCATCACGTGGGACCAGAAGTCACCGTAGGCGCGGGTCCGCCACACGGACCGCGTCAGCCCCAGGAACGACTCCAGCCGCCCCTGTTCCTCCCAGCCGCTCAACGACGAGAAGCTCAGCGAGGCGTCCGAGAGCTCCTGGACCTTGGAGACCTGGCAGCGGGAGGCCTTGGACAGGCTGCGGCCGGTCCAGGCGCCGCTTCCCTTCGAGGCCCACCAGCGGCGATGCAGCGCCGGGGCCGACACCACGCCGACCACCGGGCGGTCGCCCTCCAGCA
The DNA here is from genome assembly GCF_056173345.1 of Nocardiopsis sp. iso_237. NCBI lineage: Bacteria > Bacillati > Actinomycetota > Actinomycetes > Streptosporangiales > Nocardiopsidaceae > Nocardiopsis > Nocardiopsis sp. iso_237. Next base: position 1,153,382 of record NZ_CM149669.1, read on the forward strand.
GGGCGATGAGCGTGGCCCACACGGGGACGCCGCGCACGTAGTTCTTGGTGCCGTCGATGGGGTCGATGACCCACACGCGGTTGCTGTTGCCGCTGCGGCCGTACTCCTCGCCCACGACCGCGTCGCGCGGTCGGGCGCGGGAGAGCACCCCGCGGAGGGTCTCCTCGACCATGCGGTCGGCCTCGGTCACCGGGGTGAGGTCCGGCTTGGTGTCGACCACCAGGTCGAGGGCGCGGAACCGCTTCACCGCGATGTCGTCGGCAGCGTCGGCGAGCACGTGGGCCAGCCGCAGATCATCGTCAAAGGACACCATGGCCGGTAACGCTACCGTCCCGGGCACGAACATGCCCAAAGCGCCGCCCCCGGCGTGACCAGAGTGTTAGGGGGAGGACGGCCCCGGGGAACGGGTGCGAGGATGGTGGGGTGAGCGGAGAGAAACGGCCCCGGGAGGGCACCGGGGTTCGTGAACGGCTGATGGACGCCGCCTACACCGAGGTGCTGGCGGGGCACTGGGGCGAGCGGCGGATGATCGACGTCGCCGCCACCGCCCGCGTGTCCAGGCAGACCCTCTACAACGTGTTCGGCAGCAAGGAGGGCCTTCTCCAGGCGGTGGTGGTGAGGGAGGTCACCGCGCTCCTGGACACCGTCGAGGCGATGTTGGCGGCCGACGGCCACGACCCCGCCCACGCGGTCAGCCGCACCACCCGGATGGTCCTGCTCGCCGCGCGGGACAATCCGCTGCTGCGCGCGGTGGTCACCGGGGACGACCAGCTCCTCCCGGTGCTCACCACCCGGGCGGCGCCGCTCCTGGACGCGCTGCGGGAACGTATCGCCTGGACCCTGGCGGAGCACTGCCCGCAGGTGCCGCCCGCCACCGCCGAGGCGGTGGCGGACGTCAGCCTGAGACTGACCGTCTCGTACGCGCTCCAGCCCGTGGACCCCGACCAGGCGGCCCACCGGGTGGAGACGGTCGTGCACGGCATGCTGCTGGTGGACCGTGAGGAGGCGCGGGTGACGGAGCGGCCAGGGCGGGCCGAACGCGCCGAGGTGCTGCGCGCGTACATGCCCCGGGGCAGGATCACGTCCGTCCCCGTCCGGCGCCCCGACCGCCTCGTCCTCCTCGACCACGTCGCGCGGGCCTTCGAACCCGGCGTGCGCTACACCGAGGACCAGCTCAACGCGGTCCTGCGCCGGTACAGCGCGGACCACGTGGTGCTGCGCCGCAGCCTCGTCGACGAGGGGTTCATGGAGAGCGACCGCACCCACTACTGGCGCTGCGGCGGGACCGTCGACCTCTGAGGCCGGTCAGGAGCGCTTCGCGAGCAGCCCGACGGCACCCGCGGTGCCCTCGTCGCCGTATCCCTGGCCCAGACGCTCCTCCAACAGTTCCAGGTAGGGCGCGAGCAGGCGGAAGTCCACGTCCTGCTCCCGCGCGGCGACCTCGAAGGTGCGGAAGCCGGAGACCAGCATGGCCAGGTTGGCCTGCACGTCCCTGGTGTAGTCACCGCTGTCGAGCTGGTCCGCGACCGTGTCGTTGGACATGAGCATCGCCGTGAGCCACGAGGTGAGCAGACCCGAGAACTCCTTCAGGGGCATCTCCTCGTCGCGCACCAGGGCGAAGGCGTGCGTGACCCCGGCGAACATGCCGTACATGGCGCTCAGCAGCGCGATGTCGTACAGGGCCGCCGAGCCGGGGCGGGAGCCGGTGTAGTGCACGCCCAGGACGGCGGCCAGCGCGGACTCGTACCGGTCCAGGAGCTCGCGGGAGCCGCTGTAGAACACGTAGCCCCCGGCCTCGGGGACACCCACCATCGACGGGCTCGACATGATGCCGCCGCTGAGGAAGCGGGCGCCCCTGTCGTGCGCCCACTCCGCGCGGGCGTCCGCCTCCTTCGGGGTTCCCGTGGTGAGGTCCACCAGGTCCTTGCCGACGAGGTCGGCCCCGTCCAGGGCCGTGCCGACGGAGGCGTCGTCCATCAGACAGGTGACGACCAGCGTTCCGGCGGCGACGGCCTCGGCGGCGGTGGGGGCCACGTCGGCGCCGAGCGCGCGCAGGGGCTCGGTCCGTGCGGCGGTGCGGTTCCAGACGGTCAGGGGGTGCCCGGCGTTCAGCCAGGCCTTGGCGAGGGCGGTGCCCATCGCGCCGAGTCCGAGCAGGACGACGCGGGGCTTGTTGTCGTTGGTCATGTGTCTAGGCTTGTACCGCGCTCGAAGCGGGACAAGTACGCACTTCGAAGTGGGCGCGCACTTCGGGGTAAGCGAGCAGGTGAACGGGGTGGGGACATGGCCGCCAAGCAGGGGCAGTTCGGGTATCACTGCGGGATCGACGCCGCGATGGACGTGGTGAGCGGCAAGTGGAAGGTGCTCGTGCTGTGGGCGCTCGACGAGCGGCCGCACCGGTTCGGTGAGCTGCGCCGGGCCCTGCCGGGGATCACGGAGAAGGTGCTCGCCTCGCACCTGCGCGAGCTGGAGGACGACGGGATCGTGCGGCGTGAGGACTTCGCGGAGGTCCCGCCCCGAGTGGAGTACTCGCTGACCGACCTCGGCCGCAGCCTGAACCGCGCGCTGGAGCCCCTGGGCGCCTGGGGCCGCGAGCACCGCCTGCCCGCCGACTACACCGGAGCGCGGACCGCCTGAGTTCTCGGGTGCCCCCTTGGCGCGCACCGCCTCCGACCACTCGCCGGGACGTCAGGAGTGGGGGCCCGTCGGCGGGGCGTTCTCGGTGTCGTCGTCGCCCTCGCGGCTGCTGAGGAGCCTGCGGAGTGAGGCCACCCGTTCGGCGTCCACCTCGCCGCGCGCCAGCGCCGCGCCGATGGCGCACTCCGGGGAGTCGGGCTGGTGGGAGCAGGCGGGCGGGCAGTCGGCGGCGAGCTCCGAGAGGTCCTGGAACCCCGACACGATCTCCTCCGGGGAGACGTGTGCCAGGCCGAAGCTGCGCACGCCCGGGGTGTCGATCAGCCAACCGCCCTCGAACCGCAGCGCGAGCGCGGAGGTGGAGGTGTGGCGGCCACGGCCGGTGACGGCGTTCACGTGGCCCACCGCGCGGTCCGTGCCCGGGACCAGCCGGTTGACCAGAGTGGACTTGCCCACACCGGAGGAGCCCACGAACACCGTGGTCCGGTCCGTCAGCCGGGAACGCAGCTCGTCGAGGTCACCCTCCGGGCTCAGCACCTCGTAGGGGAGCCCGAGCGGCTTGTAGGTGCCCAGCATCTCGTCGGGTGCGGCGAGGTCGGCCTTGGTCAGGCAGAGCAGCGGTTCCAGCCCGGCGTCGTAGGCGGCGACCAGACAGCGGTCCACGAAGCGCGGCTGCGGTGCCGGGTCCGCGAGGGCGCAGACGATGGCGAGCTGGTCGGCGTTGGCGACGATCACGCGCTCGACCGGGTCGGTGTCGTCGGCGGTGCGTCTGAGCACGGAGGCGCGCTCGCGCACCCGCACCACGCGGGCCAGGGTGTCGGGTCTCCCGGACAGGTCACCGACCACGTCCACCCGGTCACCGACCACGATCGACCCGCGGCCGAGCTCGCGGGCCTTCATCGCCACCACGGGGACACCGTTCACCAGGCAGCGGTACCGGCCCCGGTCCACGGCGGTGACCAGGCCCTCCACGGCGTTCTCGTGCTTGGGCCGGTTACGGGTGCGGGGTTTGGAGCCGCCCCGGGCGCGCACACGGATGTCGTCCTCGTCCAGGTGGCGTCCGCCGCCCCGCGTGCGGCTCATGCCAGGACCTCCGACCACAGGCCCGGGAAGTCGGGCAGCGTCTTGCGTGTGGTGGCGATGTTCTCCACCTCCACCCCGGGCACCGCGAGCCCGATCACCGCGCCGGACGTGGCCATCCGGTGGTCGTCGTAGGAGTGGAACACCCCGCCGTGCAGGGCCCGGGGCCGGATGAGCAACCCGTCGGAGAGCTCCTCCGCGTCCCCGCCCAGGCGGTTGATCTCGGCGGCCAGCGCCGCGATGCGGTCGGTCTCGTGACGGCGCAGGTGGGCGATCCCGGTGAGGCGGGAGGGGGAGTCGGCCAGGGCCGCCACGGCGGCGATGGTGGGGGTGAGTTCGCCCACGTCCCGCAGGTCGGCGGTGATCCCGTGGATCTCGCCGGTGCCGCGCAGGGTGAGGTCCGCACCGGAGCGGGAGACCTCGCCGCCCATCCGGGTGAACAGATCGCGCAGGGCGTCGCCGGGCTGGGTGGTGTGCTCCGGCCACCCCTGGACGGTCACCTCGCCCTTGCTGACCAGGGCGGCGGCCAGGAAGGGCGCGGCGTTGGAGAGGTCGGGCTCGACGGTGATCTCCGAGGCCCGGACCGGCCCGGGCTCCACCCTCCACGAGTTCTCGCCGGTGGTGACCCGGACGCCCACGGCGCGCAGCATCTCCACGGTCATGTCCAGGTGCGGCTGGGAGGGGACCGGTGGGCCCTCGTGCCGCACGTGCACGCCCTCGGTGAAACGGGCGCCGCTGAGCAGCAGCGCGGAGACGAACTGGGAGGACCCCGAGGCGTCCAGGGTGACCTCGCCGCCGCGCACGGCACCGGTGCCGTGGATGGTCATCGGCAGGGCGCCGCGCCCCTCGTCGTCGATGTCGGCGCCCAGGGCGCGCAGGGCGCCGAGCAGCTCGTCCACCGGCCGCTCACGGGCGCGGGGGTCGCCGTCGAAGCGCACGTCCCCGGAGGCCAGGGCCGCCAGCGGCGGCACGAAGCGCATGACCGTGCCCGCGTTGCCGACGTCCACGCTGGCCGGGCCCCGGGGGGCCACCGGGGTGACGGACAGGTCCGGGACCCCGGGGTCGTCGGAGGGGATCTCGGTGACCCGGGTGCCCAGGGCGCGCAGGGCGTCCACCATGAGCTCGCTGTCCCTGCTCACCAGGGGGCGGCGCACCACGCACGGCGTCTCGGAGAGCGCGGCGAGGATCAGTGCCCGGTTGGTGACGGACTTGGATCCGGGCAGGGAGACGCGGGCGCGCACCGGCTGCCGCGCGACGGGCGCGGACCAGTGCTCCCCGGCGGGGGTGGCGGGCGAGGCGGACGGCGTGGGCACGGAGTCAGGCATGGTCCAAGGTTATCGGTCCGTGGTCGGGTGCGGAGGAGGTCGTGGTGGGCCTGTGGACAAGGAGTCGGGCGGGGCGACCGCACAGGGCGGGGTGCGGCGGCTCGACGGCGGGCGGGTGCGGCGGACCCGCCCCGCGGTCTCCGTTGACGAAAGAGGAGGGGCAGGGGGGTAGGGGCGGATGTGGTCGTACGTATCCTGGAATGCGCCATGGTGTATCTGGATCACGCAGCCACGACCGATGTCCGCCCCGAGGTGATCGCCGATGTGGCGGCCCAGCTCGGCGCGCTCGGTAACCCATCGTCCCTGCACGGCCACGGACGGGCCGCTCGGCGTACCGTCGAGGAGTCCCGAGAACGCGTGGCCGAGGCGGTCGGCTCCACCCCGCACGAGGTGGTCTTCACCGCGGGCGGGACCGAGTCGAACAACATCGCGGTCAAGGGCCTGTACTGGTCCCGCAACGCCGAGGACCCGCGGCGCACCCGCATCCTGGTCAGCGCCGTCGAACACCACGCGGCGCTCGACCCCGCGCGCTGGATGGCCGACCACCAGGGCGCCGTGTACGAGGAACTGCCCGTGGACGCCCTGGGCCGGGTGGCCCCCGAGGTCCTGCGCGCGGCGATCGGGCGCGACCCCGCCTCCGTGGCCGTGGTCTCCGTGATGTGGGCCAACAACGAGATCGGCACCGTGCAGCCGGTTCGCGAGCTGGCCGCCGTCGCCGCCGAGTACGGTGTCCCCTTCCACACGGACGCGGTACAGGCCGTGGGCGCCCGGGAGGTGGACTTCGCGGCGAGCGGCGTGAGCGCGCTGACCCTCAGCGGCCACAAGCTGGGCGGTCCGGTGGGCACCGGAGCCCTGGTGGTCGCCCGCGGACTCGCCCCGACCCCCGTGCTGCACGGAGGCGGCCAGGAGCGCGACATCCGTTCCGGGACTCTCTCCGCCCCGCTCGCGCGCGGACTCGCGACCGCCGTGGACGCGGCCGTCCGCGGGCGCGAGGAACACGCCAAGCACCTGACCGCGCTCCGCGACGAACTGGAGGCCCGGGTCCGGGACGTCGTGCCCGACGTGGTGGTCAACGGCGATCCGGAGCTGCGGCTCCCGGGGATCGCCCACCTGTCCTTCCCCGGCTGCGAGGGCGACGCCCTGCTGATGCTGCTCGATGCCAGGGGCATCTCCTGCTCCACCGGATCGGCCTGCTCGGCCGGGGTGGCCCAGCCCAGCCACGTGCTGCTCGCCACCGGCGCCGACCCGGACACGGCCCTGAGCAGTCTGCGGCTGTCACTGGGGCGGACGTCCACCGAGGAGGACGTCGACCGGCTGGTCGAGGCGATCGGTCCGGCGGTGGAGCGCGCCCGCGCGGCCAGGGCCAAGCGGCGGCGCTGACGACCACGGACGTGTGACCCGACGACGGCGGCGGCGGTGCCTCAGGGCACCGCCGCCGCCGTCGGGTCTGCCGTGCGGAGGTCAGTCTCCCGCGTGCTTGACGGTGACCGACTCCAGCACGATGTCGCTGGTGGGGCGGTCGGCTCCGTCGGTCTCGACGACCGAGATCGCCTCCAGGACCTCCATCGACTCCTCGTCGGCGACCTTGCCGAAGATGGTGTGCAGGCCGGTCAGGTGCGGTGTGGGCGCCACCGTGAGGAAGAACTGCGAGCCGTTGGTGTCGGGGCCCGAGTTGGCCATGGCCAGCAGACCCGGCTCGTCGAACTCGCGACCCGACTCGAACTCGTCCTCGAACTGGTAGCCGGGGCCACCGCGACCGGTCCCGGTCGGGTCGCCGCCCTGGACCATGAACCCGTCGATCACGCGGTGGAACACCGTGTCGTCGTAGAACTCGGCGGCACCGGTCTCCTCGTTCTTCGGACCGTCCCCCTCAGCGAGCTCGACGAAGTTGGTGACGGCGCGCGGAGCGTCCGAGGCGAAGAACTCCACCTCGATGTCGCCCTCGCTGGTGTGCAGGGTGGCGCCGTCGACGTCGGGAACCTCCACCTCCGACTCCGTGGCCTCGGGGGATTCCGGCGACTCCGGTTCGCTCTGGCACGCGGCCGTGGCGAGGAGGGCGGTGGAGGCGAGGATCGCTACCGGCAGGGTCAAGCGGTTCATCGGTTCACTTCCGGGGTCGGGTTCGCGGCGGGGCGGCACACAGGTTACTGCGGACGGGTGGGCGCCGGTCCCGTGGGCTGGCCCGATCGTGGATCCGGCGTGTTCCGGGGGTCTTCGGGGGAGAGGATCAGGACGAGGGTCCGATCGGGTCCTCGTCCCCGTCGAGGGTGGCGTCCTCCGAGCCGGACGCGCCTCCGGCCTCACGCCCCCTCTCCTCGCGGCCACCGTGCTCGCGCTCCCGGCGCTCCCGGGACTCGCGTTCCTGGATCTCCCTGGCGCGGCGGCGCTGTTCCTCGGCGCGCTCACGGCAGCGCCGCAGGAACGCCTCGTCCTCCTCGGGGGAGACGGCACGGGCGCGTCCGGGGTGCTCGTACTCGGGGAAGGGCGGCGGCGGACCCGCGGGGCCCTGGGCGAGCGCGGGGTCGCGCGGCGGGCGGCCCAGCAGGAACCAGAGCGCGGCGCCGACCTTGGGCAGGAACAGGACGATCACCGCCCACACCGGCTTGGGCAGGAGTCGGATCCTCGCGGAGTCGGAGCCGATGACGTCGAAGAGCACGTAGACCCAGAAGACGAGCGACAGGAGGGCGAGGAAGAGGGCGAAGTAGACCAACGGACCTTCCAATCGGGGGAAACACTCGACAGCGCTGGGGCGACATCAACGGATTTGTGCGGACTTATCACGGATGGCCGCACCCGCCCGGTCGCTTGACCAGCCGCCCCGAACCGGGAGAAGGTCGGACCACAGGGGCTGGGGCGTCGCACAGAGGGTACGCCACCACCTGCCCTCCACAGGTGTCTGCTGACCGGCCTAGGACGGGAGAGGTTATGGGCGTGAACACCGTGTTGCCGTCGGCGATGTGGCTCCCTTTCGGGGCGCGGGTGCTGCGTGCCCGCTCCGACCGGGGTCTCTCACGCGCCGAGCTCGCCAGGAACGTCGGGGTCACCGACGACAAGCTCCGCGAGGTCGAGGACGCGCACTGCCGCCCGGCCCGATCGCTGGTCGAACGGGTCGACACCGCGCTCGGCACCGAACACCAGCTGGTCGACGCCTGGGCGATCACCCTTCAGGCCGAGGCCTTCCCGAGCGAGTTCGGAGACATGAGCGAGCTCGGCACGCACGCCGCCCGCCTCTGGGAGCACCAGCCGATGGCGGTCCCCGTCTTCCTGCGCACGCGCGAGTACTCGCGGGCCATCCTCGAACCGCGCCACCCCAACCTGGACCGCGAGGAGATCGAGGCCATGGTGGAGGACGAGATGGCCGAACGCGCCGCCACCACCGGACCGGACGGCCCCGCCCTGCGCGTGGTCCTCAACGAGTCCGTGCTCCAGCGGCCCCAGGGCGGAGCCGACGTTCTCAACGGACAGCGCGACTTCCTCGGGGACCTCGTCAAGGCGGGCATCCTCAGCCTCGCCGTGATCCCCGAGGAGACCCCGCACCACCCGGGGCTCGGCGGCGCGTTCCGGATCATGGAGTTCGCGGACCGCCCCAGCATGGTCTACGCCTTCGCCGCGCAGGGCGGTGAGCTCACCGGGGACACCGAGGACGTCGGCCACTGCCGCATGGTGCGCGACTCCATTGAGGAGGCCAGTGTGGACCTCGCCCCCGAGTCCGAACTCCTCACCGCGCGCTGGCCCGAGGGATGAGCGGTCGTTGGGTGATCGGTCACTGAACACCCTTGGGAACGTGACCGTCCATGGGCTAGGTTGCCCGCCATGGATATCGCAATCACTTCCGGATACGTGGTGCCCGTCGACGGCGACCCGATCGACGGGGGCACCGTCCTCATCTCCGACGGGAAGATCGCCGCCGTCGGACCGGCCGCCGACGTCACCGTCCCCGAAGGCGCTGAGATCGTTGACGCCGCGGGACAGTGGGTCCTCCCCGGCTTCGTCGAGGCCCACGGCCACGTGGGTATCCACGAGGAGACCATCGGCTGGGCCGGTGACGACACCAACGAGATGACCGACCCCAACGGCGCCCGCATGCGCGCCATCGACGCCATCAACCCCGCCGACCAGGGCTTCGCGGACGCCCTGTCCGGAGGCGTCACCAGCTCGGTGATCAAGCCCGGCTCCGGCAACCCCATCGGCGGCCGCACCGTCGCCCTCAAGATGTGGGGCCGCAGCGTCGAGGACCGCCTCCTCAAGGAGCCCGCCAGCGTCAAGAGCGCACTCGGTGAGAACCCCAAGCGCGTCTACGGCAAGAAGGACACCCTCCCCTCCACCAGGCAGGGCGTGGCCGCGGTCATCCGCGACGCCTTCACCAAGGCCCAGGACTACAAGGCCAAGCGGGACCACGCCGTCCAGGAGGGTACGCCCTTCGACCGCGACAACACCCTGGAGACCCTCGTCCAGGTGCTCGACGGCGAGGTGCCCTGGTGCCAGCACGTGCACCGCGCCGACGACATGCACACCGCGATGCGCCTGGCCGACGAGTTCGGCTACCGCCTCATCATCAACCACTGCACCGAGGGCCACCTGTTGGCCGACGAGATCGCCGAGCGCGGCATCCCCGTCATCACCGGACCGCTGATGACCAGCCGCTCCAAGGTGGAGGTGGGCAACCGGACCCTGGCCAACCCGGGCATCCTGGACCGCGCGGGCGTGAAGGTCGCCCTCACCACCGACGCCCCGGTCATCCCGATCGAGTTCCTCGTGTACCAGGCCATCCTGTGCGTGAAGGAGGGCATGGACCGCGACTCCGCGATCCGCGCGCTCACCGTCAACCCCGCCGAGATCATGGGCCTGGACGACCGGGTCGGGTCCCTGCGGCCCGGTCTGGACGCCGACGTCGTCGTGTGGTCCGGCGACCCGCTCGACATCATGAGCCGCGCCCAGCGCGTGTTCGTCGACGGCCGCGAGGTGTACACCTACGACGAGTCGAAGCGCGCCGGGACCATCGCGGACGCCTACTACCGGGAGTCCTGAGCCCGGCCCGCCCTGCGGCCCCCACCCCCCGCCTGTCCTCTGAGGTACCTCAGACGTCCCCACGCCGTGTCCCGCGCCCTTCTGAGGCGGGGCACGGCGCCGTCATCTGGTGAAGTCTCCCGATGTGCGGCCGGGTGCCTTAGCCGGAGTCTGGAACCAGCCGGGAGGAGCCTCCCGGCCGACACGGACCAGCAGGGGGACACCATGCACCCGGACTTCGCCGCACAGGCCGCCGACCTCTACCGGGCCGAGGCCGAACGGGCCGCCCGCGAGGAGCGCGCGGCGCGCAGGGCGCAGAAGGAGCAGCGGGAGGCCGCACGGAGGGACCGGGCCGCCGAACGGGCCCGGGAGGCGGAGGGGGCCGACCGGTCACCCTCGGAGTCGCGCCGGAACGGAGGCGGCTGGCGCCCCGCCCACGGGACGTAGGCGGGGGCCGCCGCGGTTCCTACCGGGCCACCCGGCGGAAGGGCAGGTCCCCGGCGGGTTCGGTGCCGTACAGGACGGTCACGCCCTCCGCGCCCATCCGGTCCAGGAACCGCTGGAGTCCGTCCTCGGCGGGCGGCGGGGTGAGTACCAGGGGAGCCCCGGAGACGACGGCGGCGGTGACCACGGCCAGGTCCGCGCCGAAGGAGTCCAGCGGCGCGTCGAGGGCCGTGACCACCGCGAGGCGGTCGCGTTCACCCAGGTCCCAGGCCTTGGCCAGGGCCTGCCCGGCCGCCACGACCTCGGCGCCGGTCAGCGTGCGCCCCGCGGACTCCAGGGCCGGTTCGGCGGCGTCCACCGGGTAGGCGGGGAAGTGGTCGCCGTGCCCGCGCACCTCCACGGTGTAGTCGGTGACCATCGGCGGGACCTCGCGCAGCGGCAGGCCCAACGGGTCCAGGGAGGTGCCCACGACCTCCTCCGCGCCGCTGTCCAGGGCCGCCGCGACGCGGTCCGGCCCGGCCACCGCGACCTCGGGCGCCGCGCCGCCCTCGGAGAGCACCGCGGCCGCCCCCACCGACCAGCAGGACAGCACCCACGCCAGCGACTGCCAGTGCGGCGGCAGGGCGAGGGAGATCCGGTCACCCGGCTGGGTGCCGAAGCCGTCCACGAGCATGTTCGAGGTCTTGGACACCCAGTTGTCGAGAGTGGCCCGGGACAGTTCGATCCGGTCCCCGAGATCGTCGTAGGAGGTCACGAACGGTCGGGTCGGATCGGCGGAGACGAGGGCGCGCCAGAGCCGCGCGGGAGAGTCGGACATGGCGCCCATGCTAGGTCGTGCGTCGGATCATTCCTCCCGCCCGTCAGCCCGCCCCTCCGGACGCGACCCCCTTTGTCACGGTCGCGCCATGGTTGAGGACGGAGTGTGCGTATCGAAGGGCGAAGTGCCAGAGTTGCCTTCATGCGCCTGCTTCCCGGACGGCTCCTCGCCCGTGTGACCGCGCTCCCCGCGATCGCCCTCTCGGCCTGGCTCCTCGTCGCCTTCCCCTTGCTGGTCCTCGGCCAGTTCACCCCGCTGGCCGGACTCGTCCTGGGACTGCCCGCCGTGGTCGCGGCGTGCGCCCTGGTGCCGCGCCTGCTCCCGGACCCGCCGGACGAGGAGGACGTGCCCTGGTGGCCGGTGGTCGCGGTCCTGCTCGTCACCGTGGGCTTCGCCGCCGTCCAGATCGCCTACCACGCCGAGGCCCTGGTGATCCGGCGGGACCCGGCCTCCTACGCCATGTACACGGCCTGGATCGCGGAGAACGGCTTCCTGCCCATCCCGCAGCAGCGCGAGCTCATCGCGGGCGACGACCCGGCCCTGAGCTACCAGAGCCTCGCCCACTACCAGCGCGACGACGTCATCTGGCCGCAGTTCATGGCCGGGGCGCCACTGGTGCTGGCGGTCGGCTACTGGCTCGGCGGGCTGGACGGCATGCTGGTCACCACCCCGGTGCTGGGCGCACTGGGCGTGCTCACCTTCGCGGGTCTCACCGCCCGTCTGGTCGGCGCGCGCTGGGCCCCGCTGGCCGCCCTGATCCTGGCGATCTGCCTGCCCCAGCAGTGGGTCAGCCGGTTCACCTACAGCGAGCCCCTCGCGCAGATCCTGCTCCTGGGCGGCATGGTCCTCGCCTTCGACGCCCTGAGCCGCCGACGGTCCCTCACCGACCGCTGGGGAGCACCCCAGGCGCTGGCACTGGTGGCCGGGCTGGTGTTCGGCCTCGGCGTGCTGGTGCGCATCGACGCGATCCGCGACCTCCTGCCGGTGGTGGGCTTCGTCGGCCTGCTGCTGGTCGCCCGGCGCGGGCAGGCGCTTCCCCTGCTCACCGGGCTCGGCGTGGGCGTGGGCTACGGGCTGGTCGCGGGGTACGGCTACTCACTGCCGTACCTGGAGTACCTGTCCGACTCCCTGAACCCCCTCCTGCTCATCAGCGCCGCCGTCATCGGAGCCACCGTCGCGCTCACCGCCGCCCTGTGGCGGTTCGGGCTGCCGCACACCGAACGGGTCCGCTGGCTGCCCAACGCGATGGCGCTCCTCGCGCTGCTCGTCATGGTCGGCTTCGCCGTCCGCCCACTGCTCTGGCCGGACTACGGGCACGGCAGCGACTTCACCGACCAGTGGGTGGCCTCCGTCCAGGAGATCGAGGGACTGCCGATCGAGGGCAGCCGCACCTACTACGACATGAGCCTGTACTGGGTGGGCTGGTACGTGGGCCTGAGCACCGTGCTGTTCGCCTCCCTGGGCGTGGCCCTGGTCCTGCGCCGCCTCACCCTGCGCCGCGACCTCCAGTGGCTGCTGCCCGCCATGCTGCTCGTGTGGACGGTCTCCACCACGCTCCTGCGCCCCGCCATCACACCTGACCACCCCTGGGCCAGCAGGCGCCTGATCGTGCTGGTGATCCCCGCGTTCGTGCTGTTCGCGGTCTGGTTCCTGGCCTGGCTGACCCGCTACTGCGAGAACTCCGTCCGCCACACCCGCGCCACCTCGATGGTCCGCACCCTCCCGGTCGTGGTGGCAGCCGGCTCCGCGGTCGCCATGCTCGGGCCCGGCGCGATCACCTCGGCGTCGGGGATCATGGGGTACCGGCAGGACGTGGGCACCGTGGCGGCGACGGAGGACCTCTGCGCGTCCCTGCCACCCGACGCCTCGGTCATCGTGGTCGACTCCGGGATGGCGGGCAACTACATGCCGCTGCTGCGCAACGTCTGCGGTGTGCCCACCGCCGCCCTGGACGACCCCTCCCCGGAGGCGGTGGACAGGGTCGTCGCCGCCGTGCACCAGCGGGGCCGGGACGCGGTGCTGGCCGCCCCCGACTGGGAACCGCTCGACGCGCTCACCGACTCCGCCGTGGAACCCCAACGGCACTTCCACGTCGTCGCCCGGATGGACCCCAGTACCCTCATGGAACCCCCGACCGGACACTGGACCTTCAACGGCAGCGTGTGGACCGCCGTCCTGCCCGCCACGAACGATCCGGCGTGAGACCCACTCCTCCCCGACCACCCCGCTGAGAAGGACCATGAGCCACGCAGACGCCCAAGGCCGAGCCCCGGAGCACGACGCCCCGCCGGTGCGGGTCACGATCGTCCTCCCCTGCTACAACGAGGAGGAGCACGTCGTCGACGAGATCAAACGGATCTGTTCGGCGATGGACTCCTCGGGGTACGGGTACGAACTGCTCGCCGTCGACGACGCCTCCACCGACGCGACCCTGACCCGGCTGCGCGAGGTGGAGGGCCTCTTCCCGCACATGCGGGTGGTCCCCTTCGGCCACAACGGCGGCGCGGGCACCGTGCGGCGGATCGGCAGCCAGCGGGCGCGCGGCGAGTTCGTGGTGTGGACCGACGCCGACATGAGCTACCCCAACGAGCGCATCCCCGAGTTCGTCGCCATGCTCGACAACGACCCGGAGATCGACCAGGTCGTGGGCGCGCGCACCCAGGAGATGGGATCGCACAAGGCGCTGCGGGTCCCCGCCAAGTGGATGATCCGGAAGGTCGCGGAACGCCTCACCAACACCCGCATCCCCGACCTCAACTCCGGGCTCCGGGTGTTCCGCCGGGACGTGGCCCGCCCCTACCTGCGGCTGCTGCCCCCGGGGTTCTCCTGCGTCACCACCATCACGCTGGCGTTCCTGTCCAACCAGCACCCGCTGAGGTACGTGCCCATCGAGTACGCCAAGCGGGCGGGCACGTCCAAGTTCCACTTCGTGCGCGACGCCTACCGGTACATCCTCCAGGTGCTGCGCATGGTCATGTACTTCAACCCGCTCAAGGTCCTCATGCCGCCCGCCCTGTGGCTGCTGGGGATCGGGGCGGCCAAGTTCGTCTACGACCAGGTCCGCAACCCGCTCTACATGCCCAACAACACCGTCATGATCCTGATGACCGGGCTGATCATCGCGGCGATCGCGCTCCTGGCCGACCTCATCGTCCGTTCCAGGGAGCACCCGTGACCGGCAGGACCACCCTCGTGGGACCCGCGCACCCCTACAAGGGCGGCGGGGCCCGGCACACCACCGAACTCGCGCACCGGCTGAGCGGCCTCGGCCACGAGACGGGTATCGAGTCGTGGCGGGCGCAGTACCCGGCGGCGCTCTACCCGGGCACGCAGACCATCACCGACCCCGAGGGGGAGCCCTACCCGGACACCCGCCACGATCTGGCCTGGTACCGGCCGGACGGCTGGTGGTGCACGGGACGCCGGCTCGCGGACGAGAACGCCCTGGTGGTGCTCACCCTGTTCTCACCGGTGCAGGTGCCCGCCTACCTCGGCCTCCTCGCCGGGATCAGGTCCCGGAGGCGGGGGACCCGGGTGGTGGCGCTGTGCCACAACGTGCTGCCGCACGAGCGCCGGGCGGTGGACGTCTCCCTGGTCCGCGCGTTGCTGCGCCGGGTGGACGGGGTGCTCACCCACTCCGCCGAACAGGGCCGCCTCGCCGAGGGGCTGCTCGGCCCCGGCCGACCGCGCCCCGTGGTCGCGGAGATGCCGCCGCACCTGCCCGACACCGGCGGGGCGCCCGCCGGAGGGGCGGAGGAGCACCGGAGCCTGCTGTTCTTCGGGATCGTCCGCCCGTACAAGGGGGTGGACGTACTGCTGCGCGCGCTGGCCGAGGGGGCTCCACAGGACGTCACCCTGACCGTCGCCGGTGAGTTCTGGGGAGGGTCCGCCGACCTGGCCGACCTGGCCAAGGAGCTCGGCGTGGCCGACCGGGTCCGGTTCCGCGAGGGGTACGTGCCCGCCGACGAGCTGCCAGGGCTGCTCGCCGGGGCCGACGCCCTGGTGCTGCCCTACCGGTCCGCCACCGCCACCCAGAACGTGTGGCTGGCGCACGAACACGGTCTGCCGGTGATCGCCACCCGTGCGGGCACCCTTGCGGACCACGTGCGCGACGGTGTGGACGGGCTGCTCTGCGAACCGGGGGACACCGCCGACCTCGCCCGGGCGCTGGCCGCCTTCTACGAGCCGGGCACGCCCGCCCGGCTCAGAGCGGGAGTCCGGCCGGTGGACGCCGAACCGTACTGGAGGGCCTACACCGACCGGCTGCTGTCCGCCTGACCTCAGGACGCCCGGCGGCGGCGCAGGTGGAGCACGGCGGGCACCAGCATGCAGACGGCGCCGAGCACACCCACGCCCAGGAGGACCCACGGGAGGTACTCGCGCAGGCCGGAGGACTCGTCCACGCCCGATGCCCGCTGCTCCTCCAGTTCGTCCTCGGTACCCACCTGGACGCTGCTCACCGGGGTCGCGGCGGTCACCGAGCAGTCCCCGAACCCGGGTAGGGCGAAGGTCTCGGTGGCCACGCGCACCTCGTAGAAGCCCAGCGGCGGCTCCCAGTCCTCCCAGGCCAGGGCGGGCGGATCGTCACCGGTCAGCAGCCTGCCGTCGCTGCCGGAGAGCGTGGCGGTGAGGGTTCCGGCACGTTCGGCGGCCGCGCCCATCTCCTCGGCGCTGATCCCGGGCAGCGGCTCGGGGTTCGGCACCAGTTCGAGTTCGAGGTCGGCCGTCCCCTCCTCTCCCTCGGTCTCGTCCTCGGTCTCGTCCTCGGTCTCCTCCTCGGACGCGAGCTCGGCGGCCAGACTCAGGGAGAACTCGGGTTGGCCGTCGGGGGAGTCGCTCACCACGGGGAAGAGCTGACCCACCACGGTGAGGGTTCCGGCGCCCTGGTCACACGCCACCTCGGCGGGCTTCACGTACGCGTGGGAGGGGCCTTCGGGGGTGGGATCGGCCGCCGGATCGGCCGCGCCGAGGGTGGCCGGTGCCAGTGTGAGGGTCACGGCGAGGGCGGACAGGACACGTGGGAAGCGGGGGGCCCAGTTCATACGGCATGAGCATAGGCCGCACCCACGCGCAAAGGAAGGTTTCTTTCCTGTTTTGTTGCACGGGTGTTCCCGGCCTTCGCGGACCCCGCTCCGGGCGCACCGGGCTCACGGTCCGCCTTCGGGCCCCGTGCCCGGTTCCCTCGGCTCCCGGGCCTCCTCGTGCCGGAGACGACTCCTTCGCGGACGCTGGTCCGGGCCTGGCCTCGCGCGGACCCCGGAGCCCCTACTCTGCCCGGCTCCGGTGCCCGCCCGGCCCTTGAACCACGTGAAGCCCGGTACGGCCCCCGGGTCTCGCTTCGCCCGGCCCCGGTGTCCGCCCGGCCCGTGGATCACCGGTGGACGGGCCGCCCCTGGCGCCCCTTCCGGTGGGCGGTCCTACTCGGGGTCCTGCTCGGAGCCCGTGCGCGCCTTCGGACCCGGGCCCGACACCCCCGGCTCCTGAGCCGACCCCGAACCCCGGACGGGTCTCCCCTCTCTCCCCTCTCTCCCCTCTCTCCCGTCTCTCCCATCACCTTCCGCATCGGCGGCAGCGGACTCCGGCGGTCCGGACAGCAGGAGCGACAACCCCGCCCAACCCACGTCCGCCACCGTCATCACCAGCCGGGACAGCACCGCCACCACCAGGGCCGCGCCCGCGTCCACCACCGGGGCCAGCGCCACCACCAGCACCACCTCGCGCACGCCCAACCCGGCGGGTGCGAACACCACCAGCAGCCCCAGCGTCCAGGCGAGCGCGTAGGCGCCCACCGCCGGGCCCACCGATCTCAGGGCCTCGCCACCCACGGCCCAGGTCAGCAACCACACGTGTGAGCCCAACGGCACCCACGCCACCAGGGTCCAGGCCACCGACGCCGCGACCGAACGCCCGCCGATCTCCAGCGGACCCGCCTCCGCCACCTCACGGAACCGCGCGAACGGGCGCGCCGCCAGCCGGACCCCCCACCCCAGCACCCTCGGGTGCAGACAGACCAGCAGCAGCGGTGCGGCGGCCAGCGCCCACCACCAGCGCCGGGCCGCCTCGGCGGAGGACAGCGGCAGGGCCACCGCCGCCACGGCCAGGCTCACGGCCACCGTCACGGCGATCGCCAGCAGGGTCGCCGCCGCCCCGCGCGATCTCGGCACCCTCCAGTCACGGGCCAGCTCCACCTGGGCCACGAACGCCCACACCGACCCCGGCAGGTACTTGCCGAGCTGGCCCACGAACATCACCCGGGCGGCCGCCGCCGTCGGCAACGGCGAGCCCAGACCGGCCAGCAACGAGCGCCACGCCATCATCTGCGCCGCCAGCCCCAGCATCCCCGCCAGCACCGCGGCGGGCAGCACCCACAGCGGGAGCTCGGACACGGCGGTCCGCGCCTGCGTCCAGTTGGCGTACAGGGCGGCGCCCGCGCACGCGCACACCAGCGCGAGCAGGGCCAGGCGCACCCAGGAGTTCCGTCGAAGCCGAGTCAGCACCCCCCAAGCCTATGCCGCGGACCCCCGCCCTCCCGGGTTGTCCACAGGCCCGACCGGGTGGCGCCCGCGAACGGGAACGGCCGGACGCGTAGGGTGATCGCTTATGAGTGGTGCGAACGACCCTGCCCCCATTCCCACACCGACCGCGTCCGCCATGCGCAGGGCCCTGGCCCGCGCCCGGGACGGCAAGACCCTCGACGTCACCGAGGCGGAGGTGCTGCTGCACGCCCGCGACGAGAACCTCGACCAACTCCTGGAGTACGCGGGACGGGTCCGCGACGCGGGCCTGGAGGCGGCGGGTCGCCCCGGCGTCATCACGTACAGCCGCAAGGTCTTCGTCCCCCTGACCCGCCTGTGCCGCGACCGCTGCCACTACTGCACCTTCGCCACCGTCCCCGGGCGTCTGGACGCGCCCTTCATGTCGCCGGACGAGGTCCTGGAGATCGCCCGCGAGGGCGCCGCCCTGGGCTGCAAGGAAGTCCTCATCACCCTGGGCGACCGGCCCGAGGACCGCTGGAAGCAGGCCGCCGAGTGGCTCAACTCGCGCGGCTACGACGACACCCTCTCCTACGTGCGCGCCATGGCGATCATGATCCTGGAGGAGACCGGGCTGCTCCCGCACCTCAACCCCGGGGTGATGACCTGGTCCGACCTCCAGCGGCTCAAGCCCGTCGCCCCCTCCATGGGGATGATGCTGGAGACCACCTCCCGGCGGCTGTTCACCGAGAAGGGCCAGCCCCACTACGGCAGCCCCGACAAGGACCCCGTCGTACGGCTGCGCACCCTGGAGGACGCCGGACGCTCCAGCGTCCCCTTCACCACCGGCATCCTGCTCGGGATCGGTGAGACGGTCGCGGACCGCGCCGAGTCGATCTTCGCGATGCGCGGGGTCTCCCGCCGCTACGGCGGCGTGCAGGAGGTCATCGTGCAGAACTTCCGGGCCAAGCCGGACACCGCGATGATGCACCGCCCCGACGCCGAACGCGACATGATGGCCGCCACCATCGCCGTCACCCGTCTCGTGATGGGCCCCAAGGCCCACGTACAGGCCCCGCCCAACCTCATCGGCGCGGACCGGGGAGGCGTGGACGAGTACGAGCTGATGATCCGCGCGGGTATCGACGACTGGGGCGGGGTCTCCCCGCTCACCGCCGACCACGTCAACCCCGAACGCCCCTGGCCGCAGATCGACGACCTCGCGGCCCGTACCGCCGCCCAGGGCTTCGACCTGCGCGAACGCCTCACGGTGTACCCCGAGTACATCAGGGCGGGGGAACCCTGGGTCGACCCGCGTCTGCGCGAGCACGTCCACGCGCTCGTGGACCCGGAGACCGGCCTGGCCCGTGCGGACGCGCCCCTGGTGGGCCGTCCCTGGCAGGAGCCCGAGGCGGTCCTGGTCTCCTCGGGGCGCACCGACCTGCACACGGAGATCGACGGTGAGGGCCGTACCGGCGACCGGCGCGGCGACTTCGACGCCGTCTACGGCGACTGGGACGAACTCGCCTCCGGTGTGGACCGCGAGGGAGCCGCGCCCCGACGCCTGGACCCCGAGATCGCCGCCGCCCTGCGCAGCGCCGAGAGCGACCCGGCCGGACTCGGCGACTCCGAGGCGCTGGCCCTGCTGCACGCCGACGGCGACGCCCTGGACGCGCTCACCGACCTGGCCGACCGGGTCCGCCGCGACACCGTCGGGGACGACGTCACCTACGTCGTGACCAGGAACATCAACTTCACGAACGTCTGCTACACGGGCTGCCGCTTCTGCGCCTTCGCCCAGCGGCGCACCGACGCCGACGCCTACACCCTCTCCCTCGACCAGGTGGCCGACCGCGCCGAGGAGGCCTGGAAGGCCGGGGCCACCGAGGTGTGCATGCAGGGCGGCATCCACCCGGACCTGCCCGGCACCGCCTACTTCGACATCGCCGCCGCCGTCCGCGAGCGCGTCCCCGACATGCACGTCCACGCCTTCAGCCCGATGGAGGTGGTCAACGGCGCCGCGCGTACCAACCTGTCGGTGCGCGACTGGCTGACCCGCGCCCGCGAATCCGGGCTGGGGTCCATCCCGGGGACCGCCGCCGAGATCCTCGACGACGAGGTCCGGTGGGTGCTGACCAAGGGCAAGCTCCCCGCCAGCGAGTGGATCGAGGTCATCACGAGCGCCCACGACCTGGGCATCCCGACCACGTCGACGATGATGTACGGGCACGTGGACTCCCCGCACCACTGGGTGGCGCACATCAAGCTGCTGCGCTCGCTCCAGGAGCGGTCGATGGAGCGCAACGGCAGGCCGGGCTTCACGGAGTTCGTCCCGCTGCCGTTCGTGCACACCAACGCGCCGATCTACCTCGCCGGGCTGGCCCGCACGGGGCCGACCGTCCGGGAGAACCGCGCGGTGCACGCCCTGGCCCGCCTCCTCCTGCACGGGAGCATCGACAACATCCAGGGCTCCTGGGTCAAGCTCGCCGAGGACACCTTCCGCCAGCTGCTGCGCGGGGGAGTCAACGACGTCGGCGGCACCCTGATGGAGGAGACCATCAGCCGCATGGCCGGTTCCGGCCAGGGTTCGTACAAGACCATCAGCGACATCAAGGCGCTGGTCGAGCCCACGGGCCGACCGGTCCGCCAGCGCACCACCACCTACGGGCCGGTCCCGGAGGAGCGCCGCCGCGTCGCGGAGGCCAGCGACGGCGTGGCCGCCAGCATCCTGCGCCCACAGCTGCCCATGGCCTGACCAGCCACGGAGGGGTGCGGGACGCCCGAGAGCGCCCCGCACCCCCGGGTCAGGCGTCGGGGATGTCGTCCTTGGCGGATCGGAGCATGCTCCCGGGGATGACCACCAGGCGCTCGTCGCCGCCGACCCTGAGATCCGCGGGAAGCCGGTCGCGGAGGAGTTCGGTGGCGTCGCGACCGACCACGGCCACGTCGCCGTTGTCGAGTTCCCAGATCTCGGGGCAGTCGTCGTTGTCCCTGCTGGCGCCGAGTTCCGCCGCGGTCCTGCCGAGACGCCTCGCGAAGCGTGCTGAGGGGTCGACGTCCCAGAGACGATCCATGGGTTTCCTTTCAGACGGGGGCGGGGTAACTGACCTTCCCGGCGGGGGCCTGATCCACTCCTCGGGAGTGGGGCACGAAGGAGGGGCGGGACGCCGGGGGTGGCGTCCCGCCCCTTTTTCTCGCGCGGCCCGTCGGGGATGGGAGTGAGGCGACGGGGCGCTGGCCGCGGGGAGGGAGTGGACCCGCGGGTTCGGGGGGCTACTGCAGTCGGGCCGAGATGGCGTTGGCGAAGGCGTAGTTGTTGGTGGCGTCCCAGTTGATGGACCAGGTCATCACGCCGCCGATCGGCCCGTACGGGGTGGTGGGGGAGAACGAACCGCAGCTGGTGCCGGTCTCCAGGCAGTCCAGGGCCGAGATGATCCCGCTCGGGGCGAGGTAGCCGCCTCCGGCGGCGGAGGGCACGGCGGGCAGGCCCAGGCCGACCTGGTCGGGGCTCAGGCCCATCTCCAGCTGGATGCAGGCCAGCGCGGCGACGAAGTCGCTGGTGCCCTGCTGGTACACGCTGCTGTCACAACCGAGCATGCTGCCCGAGTTGTAGTACTGCATGTTCACGATGGTGAGGATGTCGGAGATGTTGCTGGCCAGCTGGTAGTACCCGGCGCTGGGGCTCTGGAAGTCGATGGTCTGGGGCGCCATCGTGATGATGAGCCCGGGGCCCGCCTTGCCGCTGAGGTCGCGCAGGGCGCTGGTCATGTGCTCGGCGTTGATGCCGTGCTCCAGGTCGATGTCCACGCCGTCGAACCCGTAGTCCTGCATGAGCGCGTGGGTGGTGTCCGCGAAGTTCTTCGCCTGGGTGGGGTTGGTGACGTTCACGTGGCCGAGCTCGCCGCCCACGGAGATGATCACCTTGCGGCCCTGGGCCTGGATGGCGGCGATGTCCTCGCGGAACTGCGCGTCGGTGTAGCCGTTGAGCTCGTCACTGGCCAGGTTGAAGGTGATGCCGCCGTCGAGCTGCGGATGGTTGTCCGCGAAGGCGACCGCCACGAGGTTGTACTCGGCGGGGATCTCCGAGAGCGGCATCACGGTCGAGCCGTTGTTGAAGTTGTGCCAGTAGCCGGTGAGCCACTGGCTGGTCTGCTGGGTCTCGACGGGGGCGGTCGAGGCCTGCGCGGGTTCGGGGGTCAGGGCGCCGACCGAGGTGACGAACGCGGTGGCCACCGCGGCGAGGCCGCTGAGGATCGCGAGCCTGGTCTTACGGGGGCTGAGCATGGGGAGTGTTCCTTTCGCCGAGCGGGGTGACGAAGGCGTGCTCTGTGAGCCGGTAATTGTTAGGAAACTTTAAAGTTACGTTCCGCGACAGTCAACGGAAATGGTTAGGAAAGTTTGCGGTTTTCTTGGGCACCCGGTACCAGTCACATTCCGTACTGACCGCTCCCGCTGTCCCGGATGTCCATGTCCCGGGCGAGCTTCGTGAACACGTCGTGGTCGATGTCCCCCGAGCGGTACAGGGACGTGAGGGAGTCCCGTCGGGCCTGGTTGATCTGGGCGAGCGTCTCCCTGCGGTCCCGGGCGTCCTCCTTCACCCGGTCGAGGCCGCCCCCGTCCAGGAGCCCCTTCACGTGGCCGATCCGCTTGCTGAACCTGTCGCGCATGGCGTCCGCCGACCGGTCGTCGAGGTCACCCCCGGTGAGCATCTCGTCCACCTTGCGCACGGCGGCGCAGTCCATCTCGTACTCGGCCCGCAGGAACTCCCGGTGACGGGTGCCCTCGTCGGTCAGTCGCAGCCTGCGCAGCAGCCACGGCAGTGTCGTGCCCTGCCCCACGAGCGTGCCCATCACGACGACGCCGGCGATGAAGATCAGCGCGCCCCGCTCGGAGAACTCCTGCCCGCCCAGGGTGGCGGGCAACGACAGCGCGATCGCCAGGGAGATCGCCCCGCGCATCCCGCTCCAGCCGATCGCCACGCGCTCCCGGAAGCCCGACACGTCCAACCGGGACCGTGACACGAAGCGCTGCAACGACGTCAGGAACAACATCAGCACCATGCGCAGCACCATCGCGGTGACCGTCACCACGAGCGCCGCCACCAGCAGTTGCACGAACGCGAAGTTCTCCCGTACCGACCGCACGACGGAGTCCAGCTGCAAGCCCAGGAGCACGAACAGCATCGCCTCCAACAGGCTCACCAGGGTGCTCCAGATGGTCTGCCCGCTCACCCGTACCCGCGGTGGCAGCAGACCCTCGCCGTGCGTACCCAGGTAGAACCCGGCCACCACCGCCGACAGCACCCCGGAGAACCCCGCCATCTCGGAGGGGATGTAGGCCACGAACGGGGTGATGAGCACCGTCATCAGCTGGAGGGAGGGGTCCTGGATGCGGCCACGCCCCCACGCGATCACCACCGCGACCACGGCCCCGTAGAGGAGCCCGCCCACCACGACCTTGCCCAGTTCGAAGAGGGCGTCCCCCGGGGTGAGCGGACGCATCATGGCGGTGACGGCCAGGCTGAAGATGGTCAGGGCGACCCCGTCGTTGATCAGGGACTCGCCCTCCAGGATGGTCAGCACCCGGCGCGGGGTGCCCGCCCGCTTGAGGATCGCGGAGGCCGCCACGGCGTCGGTCGGCGCGATCGCCGCGCCCAGCGCGATCGCGGCCGGCCAGCCCGCGTCCGGGATCAGCAGGTGGACGACGGCGGCCAGGCCGAACGCCGTCGCCAACGTCATCCCCACCGACATCACGATGATGGGCCGCGCCAGGTCCCGCATGTCCCTGGGGGAGGAGAAGAACGCCGCGTTGTAGATCAGCGGCGGCAGGAAGACCAGGAGGACGACCTCCGGTGGGATGGCCATGGAGTCCATCCACGGCACCACCCCGAGGAGCATGCCCAGCATCACCAGGACCACCGCTCCCGGGATCCTGATCCGCCCCGCGACCAGCTGGCCCACGACGACCGCGACCACCACGACCAGCGTGACGATCACGTAGTGCTCAACGGACATCCCGGCTCCCCCCGACGGCCCGACCCCGCCCCAGCATGCCGGGACGGGGTCGGGTCACGACGGAGGACGCGCCGCCTCCGACGTGGGGGTCAGCGGACCACCATGAAGGCGTCCGGGTCCCGGGGCGGGCGCTCCTTCGGCGCCTCGGCCGCGTAGCCCACGGCCACCGCGCCCATCGGACGCCAGTCCTCGGGCACCTCCAGGACCTCGCGCACCACGTCGGCGCAGAACATCGTGGAGGAGATCCACGCCGAGCCCAGGCCCTCCATGGCCAGGCCCACCAGCAGGCTCTGCACGCCCGCGCCCATGGCCACGAGGAACATCGACCGCTCGGCGTCCGCACGGCGCTCGTCCGGATACGGGTGCGCGCCGTCCGCGACCAGGAACGGCACCACCAGGGTGGGAGCGCCGCGCAGCACGTCGCCGCGCCGGGTCCGCCGCGCGATCTGCTCCTCGGTGAACCCGTCCCGCCGCAGGTCCTCCACCCAGGCCGCGAGCATCGCGTCGAGCAGCCGCTCGCGGGTGTCCGGCGACTCCACCAGGACGAAGCGCCAGGGAGTCGTGTGGTGCGGGGCGGGTGCGGTCACGGCGGTGGCCACCGCACGGCGCACCAGGGCCGGGTCCACCGGCCGGTCGGTGAAGGAGCGCACCGTCCGCCGGGCCGCCACCACGTCCCTGGAGCCGTAGCGGAACAGGTCGTCGTCGGCCGGGCGGACCAGCTCCGCCGCTCCGGGGCCGTCCTCCTCGGTGACCATCCCGACCAGGCCCGAGACCACGGCCACCGGAATCCCGGAGGTCTTGCCCTTGACCAGCTCACCGGCGGCGGCCACCTCGTCGGCCACCGCGTTGATGGTGGCCTCCATGACGTTGCCCTGGGCGTCGGTGGTGCCCCGCAGGTCCTGCACCGGGGTGATCCCGGCCGCGCCGATGGCCACGTCGGTCTGGCCCATCCGCCACGGGCGGCCGAACGTGTCCGAGACCACCACGCCCACGCGCACGCCCAGGAGCTCGGCCAGCCGGGCGCGCAGGGCGCGCGCGGAGGCGTCGGGGTCCTCGGGCAGCAGGAGCACGGTGCCCGGGGCGACGTTCGAGGCGTCCACCCCGGCGGCGGCCATGACCAGGCCCGACCGGTGCTGGGCGATCCGGATGTGGCCCATCCGCGCCACCACGCGCTCGGTCTCGGCGTCGATCGCGGCCTCACGGTCGTCGCCCGGCTGGGAGCGCCCCTCGGCCTTGCTGACGATCTTGGAGGTGACCACCAGGACGTCGCCGTCCACGAGGGGTTGGCCGGAAGCGGCCACGGCCTCGGTGACCAGTGCCGCCAGGTCGTCGCCCGCGCGCACCTCGGGGATGCCGGGCAGTCCGCGCACCCGCAGCTCGTTCACCCGTGGTCCGTCCACCCGGTTCCGCTCCGTCCGCGTCTCGATGCTCACCGGGCCCGCTCCCCGCGCTCGGAGAGCTCGACGGCCAGGTCCAGGGCGGCCTGGGCGATCGCCTCGGTGGTCTCCGGGTCGTTCATGTACAGCGGGCGGGACCGTACCTCCACGCCGTCCACCCGGGTGCCGGCGTCGGCCTCGTCCACCAGCCAGCCGTCCAGCAGGTCGGAGCCGAGGTGCTCGGCCACCGCGCCCGCGCTGGTCTCCACACCGATGGCGGTCAGACAGGCGTCGGCCATGCCGCGCACGGGGGCGCCGCCGATGATCGGTGAGACACCCACCACGGTCTTGCCCGCCATCGCCTCGCGGATGCCCTCGATGTTGAGGACGGAACCCACGCTCACCACGGGGTTGGACGGCGGGATGATCACCGCGTCGGCGTTGCGGATGGCGCGGATCACACCGGGGGCGGGCTTGGCCTTCTCGGCGCCCATGCTGATGATCTGCTCGGCGGGCAGCGCGGCCCGGTGTCGGATCCACCACTCCTGGAAGTGGATCGCCCGGCGCCCGTCCTCGTCGTCGACGATCACGTGCGTCTCGACCTGGTCGTCGGTCATGGGGAGGAGGCGGACGCCCGGCTGCCAGCGGTCGCACAGCGCCGCGGTGATCGCGGAGAGCGGGTATCCGGCGGCGATCATCTGAGCCCGGACGATGTGGGTGGCGGTGTCGCGGTCACCCAGCCCGAACCAGGTGGGCTTCATCCCGTACGCCGCGAGCTCCTCCTTGACCGTGAAGGTCTCGTCGGTGCGGCCCCAGCCCTGTTCCTCGTTGATCCCGCCGCCGAGGGTGTACATGACGGTGTCCAGATCCGGGCAGATCCGGAGACCGAAGAGGGTGATGTCGTCACCGGTGTTCCCGATGACGGTGATCTGGTGGTCTGTGGCCTGGTCGGATTCGGTCGCGGCGTCGATTCCCATAGCGGCCTTGAGGCCACGGAGGAAACGCGCGCCGCCGATACCGCCAGCCGGTACGACTATCCGCATGCGCCCAAGTCTGGCAGGCTGGGGGCGAGTATGGGTCGTCTGCCCCTGCGTGGGTACGATCCAGCGTGACCGAACCGGTACCGACGGTGTGTGAACCTTCGGGCGGTGGTCGCCATCCCACTTCATCGGCCCCGCGTTCGGTGTCCCCACGTCCTTTCGAGCGCATTCCGGCCGATTCACCCGACAGCCCGACGATATGCCAAGCTTCCTCCGACGCGACGGCGAAGCAGCAGAGGGGAACCTCTCTTGAACAACGAAACACTCGACCGCCTGCGCCTGCCCGGGGCCTGGGTCCTGCTGGGAGCCCTGGGCGTCCACATGCTGGCCGGGCTCATCTCGGTGATCATCAGCTCCAGCGCGCAGGGCTACAGCTTCCCGTTGGCGATGGTGGCGAACGGCGGGGACTTCTACGGATTCACCGTCACCCTTCTGCTCGCGGCCGCGATCGCCCTGGTACTGACCAGTGAGCGGACCCGACCCAGCTCCTTCCCGGTCATCCTGACCGCGATGATCCTGGTCGGCGTCGGTCTGCTGTTCTGCCTGATCGCCCTGATCAGCGGTTTCATCGACATTCGTCCGGGTGAGGGCGGCGTCGCCTTCGCCGGGTTCCTGGGCCGCGCGGTGCAGGGCGCCGTGCTCGGCTTCTTCGGGTTCTACCTGATCAAGATCTTCAACGACCCCACCGTGGTCCCCCGCGCGCAGCCGCAGCAGCAGGTGTACAACCAGCAGCCGTTCGCGCCCGCGACCGGTGCGCAGCAGTCCTTCGCCCAGACCGGCTACCAGACGGTCGACCCGGCCGCCCAGCAGCAGGCCTACGGCTACGACGCCGCCGCCCAGCAGGCGTACGGCCAGGACCCGGCCGCGCAGCAGCAGGCCGCCTACGGTTACGACGCCGCCGCGCAGCAGCAGGCCGCCTATGGTCAGGACGCGGCCGCTCAGCAGCAGGCGTACGGGACCGGTGCCCAGCAGGCCTACGGCCAGGACCCGGCCGCGCAGCAGCAGGCGGCCTACGGCCAGGACGCGGCTGCTCAGCAGCAGGCGTACGGGACCGGTGCCCAGCAGGCCTACGGCTACGACCCCGCCGCGCAGCAGCAGGCGGCCTACGGCTACGACGCGGCTGCTCAGCAGCAGGCGTACGGGACCGGTGCCCAGCAGGCCTACGGCTACGACGCCTCCGGCCAGCAGCAGGCGTACAACTACGACCCCTCCGGCCAGCAGGCCGCCTACGGTCAGGACGCCGCCGCCCAGCAGCAGGCGGCCTACGGCCAGGCCTACGACCCGTCGCAGTACGCGCCGCAGCCCGCCGCCGACCAGCAGGCCCAGGACGCCATCGCCAACGGCTGGTACCAGGACCCGGCCGCCCAGGCCCAGGGCCAGCAGGGGCAGGACCCCCAGGCCGCCCCCGGAGTTGAACCATTCTTTAACTCCGGTGAGAACAACGGGGCCGAGGCCGCCGACCAGAGCGGCGGCGGCTACGGCGCCCAGTACGGCTCCGGTGCCGGATACGGCTCTGACCAGCAAGGACAGGGCGGCAACGACGGCCAGCAGAACTGGTACGGCAACGACGGCCAGCGCTGAACCGGCCCTGATCGCCGCGCTCTCCACGCCTTGGGAAGGTACGTGAATTGCGTGGTAATCCACAGAACGGACATCGCGGGCCTGCCGCTGGAGGTTCGTTACATGATATTCAGTGGATTACCACGCAGCGCGCTTGACTCACAGTGAAGCGCACGCGTGTAATTCCAATGTGGGATTTCCACCCGACCTGGGGGACGAAAAGGGTCGGGGACATCTATTGGGGGGCTACAGGAGGTGCGCATGAGCGAGGTCATCCCGCTGGCGCACGGCTCGGACGAAGATCTGGGCTGGCAGGAACGTGCCCTGTGCGCGCAGACCGACCCGGAGGCGTTCTTCCCCGAGAAGGGCGGCTCGACACGGGAGGCGAAGAAGGTCTGCCAGTCGTGCGAGGTACGTGCGGAGTGCCTGGAGTACGCGCTGGAGCATGACGAACGCTTCGGCATCTGGGGGGGACTCTCCGAGCGCGAGCGCCGAAGGCTGAAGAAGGCCGCCGGGGGAGATTTCGATTTCCTGGCGGACATGCTGTAGGGGTACGCGTCACGGCGCGCCCGGGCCACGAGCCCGGGCGCGCCTTTTTCATGTTCCGTACCCTTCGGGCCCTTGGGCCTGATTGGTCCGTGAGGTCCGCTCGGCGCCGAATGCACCGCTATGGTCGCCCCTCACGTCCCCGACCAAAATGATCCGTAATGGTGTGCGGTGGCGTATCGTGATGACCCGCGTTCGCGTCCGCGAACCGCCCCGGCGCACTGAGGCGCCCACCGACCGCTCCGGTCGGCACACCCCGGGCCCGCGCACGGGCCCGCCCCTTCTCCCGGAGAGACCCGACCACAGCCGTGCCTGACCTGGATTCCGCCCGCCACGTCGTCACCGCGGTCATCGTGTCCCACGACGGCTCACGATGGCTGTCGGAAACCCTGTCCGCGCTCCGAGCCCAGACCCGCGCCGTACAGCGGGTCGTGGCCGCCGACACGGGCAGCACCGACGGCAGCCCCGACGTCCTCGCCGACCACCTTCCGGCCGACGCCGTCATCGACCTGCCCGCCCGCACCGGATACGGCGACGCCGTCAAGGCCGCCCTGGACCTGCCCAGGTCCACCACCGAGGTGCACGGGTTCGAGGACGACGCCACCGAGTGGATCTGGCTCATCCACGACGACCTCACCCCGGAGAAGGACGCACTCGAACACCTGCTCGCCGCCGCCGACCAGGACCCCCGCAGCGCGGTCCTGGGCCCCAAGCTCCGCGACTGGTTCGACCGCCGCCTCCTCGTCGAGGCGGGCGTCACCATCGACGGCGCCGGGCGCCGCGAGACCGGGCTGGAGCAGCGGGAGTTCGACCACGGCCAGCACGACGGCACCCGCCAGGTCCTGGCCGTCTCCAGCGCGGGCATGCTGGTCCGCCGCGACGTGTGGGAACGCCTCGGCGGGTTCGACCCGGCGCTGCCGCTGTTCCGCGATGACATCGACTTCTGTTGGCGGGTGGGCGGCGCCGGGCTCCGGGTCCGCCTGGTCACCGACGCCGTCGCCTACCACGCGGAGGCCTCGGCCCGCCGCCGCAGGAAGATCACCGCCACCCGCAACCACCCGCGCCGCGTGGACCGCAGACACGCCGTGTTCGTGCTGCTGGCCAACCTGCCCGTCGGCGGCATGGTGTTCGCGCTGCTGCGCAACTCCGTGGGCTCGCTGCTGCGCGTGGTCATGTACCTGCTCATCAAGCAACCGGCCAACGCCTTGGACGAGGCCGCCGCGATCACCCTGGTCTACGGTCGGCCGTTCCGCCTGGCCCGGGCCCGGTTCCGGCGCCGCCGCGACCGCCGCCGCACCTACAGCGCCATCCGGCCGTTCCTGGCCCGGGGGGTGGCCATACGGCAGTTCGCGGACGCCGTCACCGGCATCCTCACCGGGGAACGGATGGCCGACACCGCAGGGCGCCACCAGGCGGTCACCGCGCCCCCGGGCGAGGAGGACGACGGCCCCGCCGACGACTCCTCGTCCTTCCTGCGCCGCGTGGTCCTCCAACCGGGCGTCCTGCTGGTCATCGGCCTGACCGTGGTGACGATCATCGCGGAGCGCTCCCT
Source organism: Nocardiopsis sp. iso_237 (assembly GCF_056173345.1). Classification (NCBI taxonomy): domain Bacteria; kingdom Bacillati; phylum Actinomycetota; class Actinomycetes; order Streptosporangiales; family Nocardiopsidaceae; genus Nocardiopsis; species Nocardiopsis sp. iso_237. The sequence continues at coordinate 1,183,250 of NZ_CM149669.1, forward strand.
CCTCCTCGGCGGGATGCTCGCCGGAGGCGCCCTGCCCCCGGTCACCGGAAACGCCCTCGACCTGTGGAACCTCTACCTGGCCGGCCACCCGGACAGCGGCGTGGGTTCGTCCGGGGCCGTCCCGCCCTACGTCGGGTTCCTCGCGCTGCTGTCCACCCTCACCTTCGGGCAGCCGTGGATCGCCGTCATGGTGATCCTCCTGGGCTGCGTGCCGCTGGCCGGGCTCACCTCCTACCTGCTCGCCCGCGAGGTGCTGCGCTTCCGCCCGGCCCGCCTGTGGATGGCCGGGGCCTACGCCCTGCTCCCCATGGCCACCGGCGCCGTCGCGCAGGGCAGGCTGGGCACCGCCCTCGTCCACGCGCTGCTGCCCGTCCTCGGCCTGCTGCTGGTCCGCCTGGTCTCCATGCCGCCCAAGCCCTCGCGCCGGGCCGCCTGGGGGCTGGGCCTGGCGCTCACCGTCGCCACCGCCTTCGTGCCCGTCGTCTGGCTCCTGTGCCTGGTCACCGGGGTCCTGGTCGCGGTCGCCTTCGGGCACCTCGGCCGCCGGATCTTCGTCAGCATGGGCATCAGCCTGGGCACACCCGCGGTGCTCCTCATGCCGTGGACCCTCGAACTCCTGATGCACCCCAGCCTGTGGCTGCTGGAGGCGGGGTTGCACCGGCCCGAGCTGTCCAACCCGGGGGCGACCCCCACGGAACTGCTCATGCTCTCCCCGGGCGGCCCGGGAACGCCCCCGGTCTGGGTGACCGCCGGGTTCATCGCCGCCGCCTTGTGCTCCCTGCTGCTGCTCCGCAACCGCATGCTGGTGGCGGCGGGCTGGAGCCTCGCCCTGTTCGGGATGCTCGTCGCCGTCCTGACCAGCAGGATCGTCATCGAGCCCTACTTCGGTGGCCCGCCCGCCCTGGTCTGGCCCGGCGTCGCCCTGTCCTTCGCCGCCACCGCCGTCCTCCTGACGGCGGCCACGGCGGCCCGCGCCTTCGGGAACATGATCCGCCTCGGTGGCCTCCGGAGGTACTTCGCGCTGGCCGTGGCACTGCTCGCGCTGGCCACGCCCGTCTCGGCGGCGGCCCTGTGGATGTGGGAGGGCGTGGACGGGCCGATGACCGCGAACGCGCCCCGCTCCGTGCCCGGGGCCCTGGAGAGCGTGAGCGCGGACGGCACCGAGCCCCGCACCGTCATCGTCACCCCCGCCGAGGACGGCGGCGTGGACTACGTGGTGGTCCGGGGCCGCGAACCCCGGCTGGGGGAGGAGCGCGTCGTTCCCGAACCCCGGACCCGCGCCGCCATGGACCAGGCCGTCGCGGAGCTGGCCGCGGGCCAGGGCAGCGACCAACTCGTCACCCTGCTCGACCACGGCGTCCAGTACGTGCTCTACCCGCGTCCCGAGCTCGGAGGGCCCGCCGACGCCACCATGGTCGACACCCTCGACGGCACCCCGGGGCTCGGACGGCAGTCGCTGTCCGACCACTACGGCCTCTGGCGGATCGCGGAACCCACCGGCGTGCTGCGGACGGTCTCCGAGGACGGCCTCGAAGCCGAGGCCCTGCGCGTGGAGGGCTCCGCGGACCAGCTCACGGCCGAGATCGGTGAGGGCCACACCGGCCGCCGTCTCGCCCTCGCGGAACCCGCCGACGGCGGATGGCGGGCCACCCTGGACGGGGACGATCTCACCCCGGTCGACACCGAGAACGGGACCCAGGCGTGGGCCCTGCCGGTGCACGGCGGCGAGCTGCGGGTGTGGCACACGGACCTCGTCCACACCGCCTGGCGGATCACCCAGGGGGCGCTGCTGCTGATCGTGGCGGTGCTCGCCGCCCCCGGCGTGCGGACGGAGGAGGAGCGCAGGCTCATCGAGGCCACCCCGATGCCCCGCCCCCGGCGTCCCCGCCGTACGGGGAGGTCCCGCCGCGCGGCACCGGAGAAGGCTCCCGAGAAGGCGACGGAGAAGGCGACGGAGAAGGTGCCGGAGGAACAGCCGGAACCGGATCCCGGCCCGACCACCACCGGCTCCATCCCCGCCGTCCGAGGCAGGCGCCGAGGCACGCGGGGCACACGACGGGCCGGGACCCGCAGGGCGTCCAGGCGCCGCGCGGGCACCGAGGACGAGGGGTAGGACATGCGACTGATCGTGGAGAACCGGTTCGCCCTGTTCGGGCTGGTCGCGCTGGCGCTGCTCGCCCTGTTCGGGGTGGCGTTCGTGATCCGGCCGGTCAACGCCGAGCTCGGCGTGTCCGAGCCCGACACCGTCCGTCCGGACCTGGCGGCACGCGTCTGCCCCGCCCCGCACGAGCCCTCCGACGACGCCGACAGCTCGATCGCAGCCTTCGCCCCCCGGGTCAGCCGTGACGACGAGGGTCAGCTGTGGGCCGTCCCGCTGTCCCCGGTGGACGGAGACGAGCCCGACACCGACACGCTCGGGGAGGAGCTCACCGAACCCGGGCGGGTCTGGAGCACCGACACCGGGGACGCCACCCGGCCCACCGCCCTGCACGCCGAGGGCTCCCTGGCCTCCGGGCTCGACGCCGCGCAGACCACCGTCTCCGACGACGGCATCACCGAGGTCCGCTGCGCCGCCCCGTCGATCGGTACCTGGTTCGCCCTTCCCGGCGCGGACGACCCCGACGGAGTCGACCTGGAGACCCTCACCGTGCACCTGGCCAACCCGGAGGACTTCCGGGCCACGGTCAGCATCGACCTCTACACCATGGAGGGGCCGTCCTACTCCCCGGACAGCCGGGGCATCCATCTCGGGCCGGGGGAGTCGACCGAGCTCGACGTCACGGAGCTCATCCAGAGCACCGGTTCGCTCGGCGTCCACGTGCGCACCAGCACCGGCCGCGTCGCCGCGTCCCTGCTCGCGGAACACTCCTCGGGGAACAGCGACTGGGTCCCGCCGACCCGTGCGCCCGACGAGGAGCACGTCATCCCCGGTGTGCCCGGGGGAGAGGGCACGCGCCGCCTGTTCGTGGCCGCCCCCGGTGACGCTCCGGTCGAGGCCCGCGTTCGCGTGGTGACCGAGGAGCCCAACGGCACCGACGACGAACCCCTGGTCCTGAACGTCCCGCCGGCGGCCTCCGCCTGGCTCACCCTGGAGGGCGCGCTGGCCGAGGCGCCCGGAACGGTCGTCGTCGAGGCTGACGGCCCGGTCGTGGCCGGGGTGGTCGCGGAGGCCGTGGACGGCAAGAAGGTCGTGGAGACCGCCTACACGGCCGCCGCGGACCCCCTCACCGGTCCGCTCGACACCACGGCGGTCATCCCGGACATGCCCGAGGACGTCGACGTGGAACTGGTCCTGGGAGCCCTGGACCGGGACGCCAGGGTGGTGGCCACCCCGATCGCCGCCGACGGGAGCATGGGCGACGCCGTCCGCGCCGAGGTCGCCGCCGGAACCACCCACGTGTTCGGCACGGAAACCGAGGGCTGGGGGGTCCCCTCGGGGGCCGACCCCGAGGACGGCTACGCGGTCCGCCTGGAGCTGCTGGAGGACTCCGGCCCGGTCTACGCCGCCCGCGTCCTGCGCTCGGGCGACGGCGTCAGCGTCCTGCCCGTCACTCCCGCCCCGGTGAGGGTCCAGCTTCCCGTGGTCCGCGACAGCATGACCGGCATCGTCCCCTGACCGCCGGTCCCCTCGGCCCCCGTGCGAACCCCCTCCCACACAGGTGGAGGAGGGGCGCGGGGTAGGTGGTGGGGTGGATGTGGGTAGTGAGGTCTGCGAGAGGGATCGGCCGGAGGGGGCGGACATGGGTGAGACCAAGCTGGCGTCGTTGGGGGACGACCGGTGGACGCTGACGTTGGAGCGTGACCTCGGGAGACCCGTGGAGCGGGTGTGGCGGGCCCTCACGGAGCCCGCCGAGCTGAGCCGGTGGTATCCGATGACGGTCGACCGGCTGGACCTGAGGGTCGGTGGGGAGATCGTCTTCGCCGACGAGGAGGGCGGCGACCTGACCGCCGTGGTCACGGAGGTGGACCCGCCACGGGCGTTCGGCTTCCGGGAGTTCGACCCGGAGACGGGCGAGCACCAGATGCGCCTCACCGTCGGTGAGGACGGACACCTGGTGCTGGCGCACACGTTCACGGGCAGGGAGTGGGCCGAGCGCACGGCGGAGGGCTGGCGGTCCTGCCTCGACGAGCTGGAGAGGTCGCTCGACGAGGTGTGATCAGTTCTCCGGGTCCACGGACTCGGGTTCGACGCCGAGCAGGTTGGCCACTTCCTCGACCACGGTCTCGTGGACGAGGAGGGCCAGCTCCTCGGGGTCCTTGGTCCTGATCTCCACGGGGCGCCGGTAGACGATGATCCGCGCGCGGCCCGTGGGCTCGCTCTCCAGTCGGGAGAAGGGGATCGCCTCGGTCAGGTCGCCGTGGGGCGGGATCGGGGGAACGTCCTCCACGAGGAAGTCGACGTTCGCCAGCTCACGCGCCCACAGGCGTTCCAGGCGTTCGACGGCGTCCAGGACAAGGTCGTCGAAGGCCTGCGCCCGACTGCGGGAGACGGGCAGGTCGGAGGGCACGAGAGGGCCGCGGATGCCCCGGCCCCGGCGGTCCCGGCGCCGCACTCTGTCTGGTTGGCCACTGGAAAGGCGCACTCGTCGCACACTTCGAGACTAAGCCATCACGGGCCCTGCGCGAAGTCCTGGCGCCTCGGAAGAATCGGACGTCGACCCTCCCGGGTCAAGAACAGTCGCCCAAAAACTGTGCAGGTCATGGGACGATGCTGGCGTGTCCCTCGGTAAAGGCATACAGTCAAACGCTGTGAGCCATGTTCGACGCTGTTCCCGCACCGCGTGCAGGCAGCCCGCCGTATTCACGCTCACGTACGTCTACGCCGACTCCACCGCCGTCCTCGGTCCGCTCGCCGCCTACGTGGAACCGCACTGTTACGACCTGTGCGCGATCCACGCCGAACGGTTGACCGCGCCGCGTGGTTGGGAGGTCGTTCGGCTTCCGGTCGAGACGTCGGGAGGAGGTCCCGGCAGTGACGACCTGGAGGCCCTCGCCGACGCCGTACGTGAGGCGGCGCGGCCGCCCGCGCGTCAAGAGCCGTCCCCCGGCGAACCCGTGGGGGAGGGTCACGAGACGCTGCGCCGGGGCCACCTGCGCGTGGTCAAGTCCGACCGGGGCGAGCAACGCCCGCCGCACCACCCGAACGGCTGACCCGGCCCGCTCTTGCTAGTTTTGTACGGCGCTCGAACAACGGGGCGCTGGACCGAATTCGTCGCAGGATCGACCTGGCCGGAGCAGACGTGGCTGACCTCGGAAGCATCTTCAAGGCATACGACGTACGCGGTGTGATCCCGGACACCTTCAACGCCGGGATCGCCCACGCGGTCGGCGCCGCCTTCGCCCGGGTGGCCGGTGGGCCCGCCGTCGTGGTCTCCCACGACATGCGACCCTCCTCGCCGGAGCTCGCCCGTGCCTTCGCGGACGGCGTCACCTCCCAGGGCGTGGACGTCGTCTTCGCCGGACTCGGCTCCACCGACCTGCTCTACTACGGTTCGGGCTCCCTGGACCTGCCCGGTGCCATGTTCACCGCCAGCCACAACCCGGCCGAGTACAACGGCATCAAGATGTGCCGCGCGGGCGCCGCGCCGATCAGCGCCGAGACCGGCCTGGCCGACGTCCGCCGACTCGCCGAGGACTTCCTGTCCGGCGCCGAGGACCCCGACGCCCACGAGGGCCCGAAGGGCACCGTCACCGAGCGGGACCTGCTGCCCGGCTACGCCGACTACCTCCGCCAGCTCGTCGACCTCTCCGGGTCCCGCCCGCTCAGGGTCGTCGTGGACGCGGGCAACGGCATGGGCGGCCTCACCGTCCCCGCCGTCCTGGAGCAGGGCCTGCCGCTGGACGTCGTCCCCCTGTACTTCGAGCTGGACGGCACCTTCCCCAACCACCCGGCCAACCCCCTGGACCCCGACAACCTGGTCGACCTCCAGGCCAGGGTCCGTGAGACCGGGGCCGACCTCGGCCTGGCCTTCGACGGCGACGCCGACCGCTGCTTCGTGATCGACGAACGGGGCGAGCCCGTCTCCCCGTCCGCCGTCACCGCCCTGGTCGCCTCCGAGGAGCTCAAGCGCGAGCCCGGCGGCACCGTCATCCACAACCTCATCACCTCGGCGGCGGTCCCCGAGATCGTCACCGAGCGCGGCGGGAAGCCCGTGCGCACCCGCGTCGGCCACTCCTTCATCAAGGCGACCATGGCCGAGACCGGTGCGATCTTCGGCGGGGAGCACTCCGCCCACTACTACTTCCGGGACTTCTGGAAGGCCGACACGGGTATGCTCGCGGCCATGCACGTCCTGCGTGTCCTGGGTGCGGACGAGCGTCCGCTCTCGCGGATCACGGAGGAGTACTCCCGGTACGCGGCCTCGGGCGAGGTCAACTCCAGGGTCGAGGACGCCGACGGCCGCATGGCCGCGGTGCGCGCCGCGTTCGGGGACCGGGACGGGGTGACCGTCGACGAGCTCGACGGCCTCAGCGTCACCCTGCCGGACGGCGCGTGGTTCAACCTGCGCGCCTCCAACACCGAGCCGCTGCTGCGGCTCAACGTCGAGGCCCCTGACGACACCGCCGTGGCGCGCCTGCGCGACGAGGTCCTGGCCATCGTCCGCGCCTGACACGGCCATCACACGAGGAACGAGAACCATGAGCACGAAGATCGACGGCTGGCTGCTGGAGATCCTGGCCTGCCCGCAGAGCCAGGCCCCGCTGCGCCACGACCCGGAGACCGACGAACTGGTCTGCGACGAGAGCGGCCTGGCCTACCCCATCCGCGACGGGATTCCGGTCCTGCTGGTGGACGAGGCGCGCACGCTCTCCTGAACGGGCGGAAAAGGTTGGGTGGGGAACGGAACGAACTCCGCGTTCCGGCAGTCATATCCGGTACGTCCGGGTGAGGGGACACCTGCGGGGCCGCGACCGGTCGCGGCCCCACCCGGCGTCCCGTGCCCGTTAACCTGATGCTGCGCCCCCGCTCAAGCCCACCTCCCAGGAGGACATCGATGCCCGGTCCCGAATCGCTACTGCCGAGCGACCCCTCCGCTTTCGGTGAATACAGCGTGACCGGACGGCTGGGGAAGGGCGGTCAGGGGGTCGTCTACCTCGCTGAGGACCGCGACGGCGACGAGTACGCGGTCAAGGTCCTCAACGACCAGTGGTCCGCCGACGCCGACCTGCGCAAGCGGTTCGAGAAGGAGGTGCGGGCCGCCCAGCGGGTCGCGTCCTTCTGCACGGCGGCGATCATCGACGCCCAGCTCGACAGTGACCCTCCCTACGTGGTCAGCGAGTTCGTTCCGGGCAAGGACCTCCAGGAGACGGTGGCCAAGGGCAAGACGGTGCGCGGCGCCGCGCTCCAGCGCCTGGCCGTCTCCACCGCCACGGCGCTCGTGGCCATCCACAAGGCGGGGATCGTCCACCGCGACTTCAAGCCCGGGAACGTGCTGCTGGGCCCGGACGGCCCGCGCGTGATCGACTTCGGCATCGCCCGGGTCGACGACGGCACCGCCACGATGACCAACTCGATCGTCGGCACGCCCTCCTACATGGCGCCGGAGCAGATCGAGGGCCGCGGGATCACCGACAAGTGCGACATCTTCGCCTGGGGCTGCGTGATCGCGTTCTCCTCGACCGGCCGCGCGCCGTTCGGTTCGGACACCGTCCCGGCCGTCGTGCACCGTGTGGTGAGCGCCCCGCCGGACCTGGACGGGGTCGACGACGCTCTGCGGCCGATCGTCGAGTCGTGCCTGGACAAGGACCCGAACCGCCGCCCGAACGCCCAGACCCTGCTCATGCGGCTGCTCGGCCACGACGGCCCGGTCGGCCCCTCGAACGACGCCGACGACGCGCTCAAGCAGGGAGAGCGGGTGGCGCAGACCGGTCTGCTCAACGGCAACCCGCTGCCCCCCGTGCACCCGCAGGCACCGCAGTACCCGCACACCGGCGGACAGCCGGGCATGGGGTACCCGCCCGGCGTGTCCAACCCGCGCCCCTTCGGCGCGCACCCGGGGACCTCGAATCCCCGCCCCGGCCAGATGGGCGGCCACCCGGTGAACTCGGACCCCCGGCACGGCGGCTTCGGCGCCCACCCGGGGATGTCCAACCCGAGGCCGGGCGCGCCGGGCCCGCACCACCAGCCGCACGCCATGCACCAGGGCGCCAACCCGATGATGACCGGGGCGGTCAACCCGAACCAGACCTACACGCCGCACCAGCGGCCGAGCCAGCAGGACTCGATCCTCCAGCAGGGCTGGGTGATCCCGGCGGTGCTGGTCACCATCATCATCCTGCTGCTGCTCCTGCTGATCCTGGGCCTCAGCGGCTGACGGGCGGCCCCGCTCACCCGCGGGTGAGTTCGTGCACGGCGCGCGACACCGCCTCGTCCACGAGGTCCCGTACCTGGGGCCAGCGGTCGTCCACGCAGTCCGTCGGCAGGACGGTGACGCTGTCGCTCCGGGACATCTCCAGCGCCCGCCGAACCCCCTCCGGGGTGGCCAGGCGCGCGTGCGCGGTGACCGCCAGCACCCCCGAGGGCGGGCTGCCCACGTCCCGGACCACCACGTACAGGGCGAGTGAGACCCCGTCCGCCAGCAGTTCCAGACAGGTCCACCAGTGCGCGGCGTCTCCGCCCCGGCCGCCGTCGCCCGAGGTCACGGTGGTGGTCGCCGCCGGGTCCAGGGCGCTCAGCAGGAGCGCGACCGAGCCGCGCCGGGAACGCACGTGCTCCAGGACGCGGCGCCGCGTCACGGCGGTCAGCGGGGGAACCGGCCGCCCCGTCGCGACCGCCTCCTCCGGATGCCACGCGAGTTCGTCGCGCAGGGCGCCCGTGACCAGCCGGGCCATGTGGGAGACCAGGGGCGCGAGCGGTTCCTCGGGGTCGTGCTTGCCCGCGGGGTCGGGCGGAGGGGTGCCGGGGTCGAGGAGCAGCGGGGGCAGGTCGGCCCGTTGGAGGACCCGTGAGGCCAGTACCCACGGCAGCGTCCAGGCGGCCCCGGCGCCGTGCGTCTCCTCCCCGGAGGCCTCGGCCGCCACCCGCACGCACTCGGCGTAGGTGTGCGCGGCCCGCACCACGGGGTGGGCGGGGACGGTCGCGGCCCGGGCCAGGCGGAGCGTGTGTTCGGTGGACAGCGCCGTCCGGAGCGGGCGCAACGGGGGGCCGTCGGGCACGCCCCGGCGTTCCCCTCCGGGGGGAAGCTCGGCCACCCGTCCCGCCAGCGCGGCGACGTGGGGTCCGGTCATGGGCTCTCCGGACACGGACTCGCCGGTCAGCAGCAGGTCGGTGAGGTCGGCGCCGCCACCCCACTCGCGGACGCGGTCCCGCGTCAGTTCCCGCCGCGCGGCGCCGTGCCGCTGGTGGGGGCGGTCCTGGCGCCGGTGGGCCCAGACCGTCCGGAGGAGGTCGACGTCCCTGAGGTCTGCGCGCACGCGCTCGGGGAGTGTTTCCCAGGGCGTGTCTCCGAGTTGGCTGTCCACGGTCTCATCCGTAGCCCGTGGAGTCTTTGCCAAAACATGCCGAACGGTTGGTCTGGGTGTCCGGTGACGGCCGTGGCCTCAGGTCAACCGGAACGGCCGCCGCGCGTCCCGGGACCCTGGGGGGTCGGGCGACGTGCGTGAAGGAGGCGCATGGCCTTCTCCTTCTCGAAGTCCAGCGCGCGGGTGGGGGCGGCGGCCAGCCGACCCAGACGCTCGCCGTGCGCGCGCACCCGGGCCAGCACCTCGGGTTCGGCCAGGACCCGCAGGGCGAAGGCGAGCGCGGCGGGCGGGATGTCGAACTCGCGCTCCAGCTCCAGCCCGCCCGCGATCGTGCGCAGGTCCTCCTCGGTGAACCGGCGGTGCCGGTGGCCGCGCCCCGTGGGCTGTTCCTGTGTGCGGGGGAGCAGACCGAGACCCTCGCGGTAGCGCAGCATCCGGGCGGTGCTGCCGACCCGCTCGGCGGCGGCGGAGATGGGGACCGGAGCGCCGTGCGGTCCGGGCGCTGTGGGGTCGTCGTCGAGGGCGGCCATGCAGGTGACCCTAACCCACCGCCACCGTCCTGAAGCGCAAATCTGACATCTCTGTGTGAGGTTTGTGTGCGGAGGGTGGCCGCGGGCCTAGAATCGGGTGGCAACCATGACTTGACGAGTGAGGAACGCATGGCTTTCGACTTCAAGGTCGCAGATCTCTCCCTGGCCGAGTTCGGCCGCAACGAGATCCGTCTCGCCGAGCACGAGATGCCCGGTCTCATGGCCACCCGCGCCGAGTTCGGTGACAGCAAGCCCCTCACGGGCGCCCGCATCATGGGCTCGCTGCACATGACCGTGCAGACCGCCGTCCTCATCGAGACGCTCGTCGCCCTGGGCGCCGAGGTCCGCTGGGTCTCCTGCAACATCTTCTCGACCCAGGACCACGCCGCGGCCGCCGTGGTGGTCGGCCCCGACGGCACCGTCGACGACCCCAAGGGCGTGCCCGTCTTCGCCTGGAAGGGCGAGACGCTGGAGGAGTACTGGTGGTGCACGGAGCAGGCCCTCACCTGGCCCGGCGAGGGCCCGAACATGATCCTGGACGACGGCGGTGACGCCACCATGCTCGTCCACAAGGGCGCCGAGTTCGAGAAGGCCGGTGCCGTCCCGGACCCGTCCACGGCCGACAGCGAGGAGTTCGAGGTCGTCCTGACCCTCCTCCAGGAGAGCCTCAAGAAGGACTCCGGCAAGTGGACCAACATCGCCAAGGAGATCAAGGGCGTCACCGAGGAGACCACCACCGGTGTCCTCCGCCTCTACGAGATGCAGCGTGACGGCAGCCTGTCGTTCCCGGCGATCAACGTCAACGACTCCGTCACCAAGAGCAAGTTCGACAACAAGTACGGCATCCGCCACTCGCTGCCGGACGGCATCATGCGCGCCACCGACGTGCTCATCGGCGGCAAGGTCGCCGTGATCTGCGGTTACGGCGACGTCGGCAAGGGCTCGGCCGAGGCGCTGCGCGGCCAGGGCGCCCGCGTCATCGTCACCGAGATCGACCCGATCAACGCCCTCCAGGCCGCGATGGACGGGTTCCAGGTCACCACGCTGGAGGACGTGCTGGAGGTCGGCGACATCTTCGTCACCACCACCGGCAACTTCAACGTGATCATGGCCGACCAGATCCTGCGCATGAAGCACCAGGCGATCGTCGGCAACGTCGGCCACTTCGACAACGAGATCGACATGGCCGGCTTGGCGAAGGTCCCCGGGATCACCAAGAAGGAGATCAAGCCGCAGGTCCACGAGTGGACCCAGGACAACGGCAAGTCCGTCCTGGTGCTCTCCGAGGGCCGCCTGCTGAACCTGGGCAACGCCACCGGCCACCCCAGCTTCGTGATGTCCAACAGCTTCACCAACCAGGTCATCGCGCAGATCGAGCTCTTCACCAAGCCCGACGAGTACCCGACCGACGTGTACACGCTGCCGAAGATCCTCGACGAGAAGGTCGCCCGTCTGCACCTGGACGCGCTCGGCGTCAAGCTGACCGAGCTCACCAAGGAGCAGGCCGCCTACATCGGCGTGGACGTGTCCGGGCCGTTCAAGCCCGACCACTACCGCTACTAGGGGCGAGTCCTTACTCAGATGACTCCTCCCTCACACGAGGTGGCGGACCTCGGCCTCGCGAAGGCCGGGGTCCGCCGTGTGGCATGGGCCGAACGCTCCATGCCGGTCCTGCGCAGCGTCCGCGCCCGGTTCGCGGACCAACGCCCGCTCGAAGGGCTGCGGGTGGCCGCGTGCCTGCACGTGACCGCCGAGACCGCCAACCTGCTCCGCGTCCTGCGCGCGGGCGGGGCGCAGGTGTGGCTGGCCGCCTCCAACCCGCTGTCCACGCAGGACGACACCGCCGCCGCCCTGGTCACCGAGTACGGGGTGGCCGTGCACGCGTGGGCGGGCATGGACACGGCCGCCTACGACCGCAACCTGGTCACCGTCCTGGAGTCCCGGCCGCACCTGCTGCTGGACGACGGCTGCGACCTGGTCAACACCGCGCACGTGAGCCGTCCCGAGCTGTTGGAGGGGGTCCTCGGCGGGTGTGAGCAGACCACCACCGGGGTGATCCGGCTGCGCAGGATGAGCGCGGAGGGCGAGCTCCGGCTGCCGATGGTGGCGGTCAACGACACCCGTACCAAGCGGATGTTCGACAACCGCTACGGCACCGGGCAGTCGACCGTGGACGGGATCCTGCGCGCCACCAACACCCTGCTGGCCGGTCGGACCGTCGTCGTGGCCGGGTTCGGCTACTGCGGCCGGGGACTGGCCGAGAGGTTCCGGGGCATGGGCTCGAACGTGGTCGTCACCGAGGTGGACCCGGTCAAGGCGCTGGACGCCGTGATGCAGGGGTACACGGTCGCGACCATGGAGACCGCGGCCCCGGTCGGGGACGTGTTCGTCACCGCCACCGGGAACCGGGACGTGATCCGCCGCGAACACCTGGCGGTGATGCGCGACGGGGCGATCCTGGCCAACTCGGGCCACTTCGACCTGGAGATCGACCTCAACGCCCTGGAGTCGCTGTCCGTCACCGTGGACCGGGGCGTGCGTGAACAGGCCGACGAGTACGAGTTCGAGGACGGCCGCAGGCTCCTGCTGCTCTCCGAGGGGCGGCTGGTCAACCTGGGCGCCGCGGAGGGGCACCCGGCCGCCGTCATGGACATGTCGTTCGCCGTCCAGGCCCTCACCACCGAGTGGCTGGCCAGGGAGCACGCCACCCTCGCCCCCGGCGTGGTCGAGGTGCCGGAGGAGACCGACAACGAGGTCGCGCGCCTGGAACTCGCGGCCCTGGGGGTGGGCATCGACGTCCTCACCCCCGACCAGGAGGCCTACCTGAGCTCCTGGCGCCCCTGACCCTCGTTCATGGCCTCCAGGCTGCGTCGGCGGCGCTCGGCCAGCACGGCGGCGAGGAAGTACGGCGGGGTGGTGCCGGGCGGCGGAAGCGGGCTGATCTGCGACGCCACGGTGTCCGCGAGCTGGGCGCCCATCTCGTGGCGGGTGTGCTCGGCCAGCTCGCCGTAGCGCAGGACGTACTGGCGGGCGGCGTTGGCGGTCTCCGGGGACAGGCGTGACAGCTCGGTCGTCGCGGCCCAGGCGGCCAGGTGCGGCGGCATCGGGACGGCCGTGTCGCGGCGGCCCCCGGTGCGCTCCTCCACCACCATGGTTCCGGCGACGAAGTCACCGACCCTGCGGCCGTCCCGGTTGAGCATCGAGGTGACCAGGGCGATCACGCCGAAGGTCATCCACAGCTCGACGAACCCGGAGAGCGCGCGGCCCAGGGCCTGCCGGAAGCGTTCGGGGGAGCCGTCCGTGCCCACCACCCGCAGGCCCAGGGCCATCTTGCCCAGGGAACGCCCGCGGGAGATCGACTCGAACGCGGCGGGGTAGCCGACGATGACGAGGATGGTCGAGGCGAGCGAGACCGCGCTGGTCGCGGCGAAGTCGACGCTCACGCCGATCCAGTTCACCAGCAGACCCAGGGCGATCAACGCGATGACCTGCACCAGGAAGTCGATGGCGATCGCCGCCGCGCGCGTGGCGAACCCGGCCGGGCGCAGTTCGAGCACCACCGCGTCACCCGTGACCAGCGGCGTCGCGCCGTACACGTCGTCACGGGTCTCGCCACCACCGGGATAGGACACCAGTGCACGCTCCCTTACCGGGTGTCTGAAACCGTCTCCCCGACACTACCCGCCAGCGCGCGGCGCCGTTCTCACCCGTAGGGGAGCCGGGGACCGAAATCCAGTAATGTCCCTTACGTGGATATCGACGTGTTCGCCTCTGCGCACGCCCGGGAGTGGGAACGACTGGACGAACTGGTGCGTCGGCGCCGTTCGCTCACAGGTGAGGAGATCGACGAGCTCGTCGATCTCTACCAGAGGGTGTCGACCCACCTGTCGGTGGTGCGCTCCTCGGGTCAGGACCCGGAACTGGCGGGTCGGCTCACCTCCCAGGTGGCCCGCGCCCGTTCGGCGGTCACCGGCTCGCACGCCTCCTCGTGGACCGACGTCACCGGCTTCTTCACCCGGGTGTTCCCGGCCGTGCTCTACCGGTTGCGCTGGTGGTGGATCGGCGTGACCGCCGGGACCCTCGCCGTGGCCACGGTCACCGGGGTGTGGATCGCCACCAACCCGGAGGTCCTGGCCGCCCTGGGCACCCCCGAGTCCATCGCGCGCTACGTCGAGCACGACTTCGCCAACTACTACGTGGAGAACCCGGCGGGTTCCTTCGCGGCCCAGGTGTGGACCAACAACGCCTGGGTGGCGGCGCAGGCGATCATCTTCGGTGTGGCCTTCGGGCTGCCCACCCTCGGCGTGCTCTTCCTCAACGCGGTCAACCTCGGTATGGCCGGGGGCATGATGTTCGCGATGGGGCGCGGCGACGTGTTCTTCGCGCTGATCCTCCCGCACGGCCTGCTGGAGATGACCGCCGTGTTCGTGGCCGGGGGCGTGGGCCTCAAGATCGGGTGGTCGCTGATCGTGCCGGGCGAACGGACCCGTCTGCGCGCCCTCGGTGAGGAGGCCCGGGCCGCCATCGCGGTGGTCCTGGGCCTGGTGGTGGTGCTGTTCGTCTCGGGGTTGATCGAGGGGCTGGTCACCGGGTGGATCACCAACACGTGGATCGCCATCGGCATCGGCGTGGTGGCGGAGGTCCTGTTCTTCGTCTACGTGTACACGGTGGGAAAGAGGGCCTACCAGGAGGGCGAGACCGGCGACATCGCGGACGCCCCTGCCGCCCTCCCCGTGGCGGGCTGAAAGGGGTCGAAGGGCCTGTGATTCCGTGCGGTCCCGTGTCACGATCGTGGGTATGGACGACTCTCCCCCTTGGTTCAAGAGCAGCCACAGCAGTTTCGCGAGCAGCTGTGTGGAGGTCGGCTTCCGGGGAACGCGTTCGGCGGAGTGGATCAAGAGCAGCCACAGCAGCATGGAGAACGGCGGCTGCGTGGAGGCCTCCCTCGTCGAGGGCGTCTCGGTCCTGATGCGGGACACGCGGAACCGTGAGTCCGCCGTAGTGGGGGTACGGGCCCTCGAGTGGTCGGCGCTTGTCACCGTCGTCGCGGCCCGTCGCTGACGGGTCAGCCGCTCCCCATGGCCCGGTTGGCCTTCTCCAACCAGTCCCGGGCCTGCTGGGTGAGAGCGTGATCCGCACCCAGGATCTCCTCGCGGAGTG
Organism: Nocardiopsis sp. iso_237; assembly: GCF_056173345.1. Taxonomy (NCBI): domain Bacteria; kingdom Bacillati; phylum Actinomycetota; class Actinomycetes; order Streptosporangiales; family Nocardiopsidaceae; genus Nocardiopsis; species Nocardiopsis sp. iso_237. The sequence goes on from NZ_CM149669.1 coordinate 1,198,402, forward strand.
CCAGGACCTGACGGAGTATCTCGGCCGCCGTTCGGTGGTCCTCCCGGGTGAACGCGGCCCTGGCCAGGTTGTAGTCGGCCTCGATCGTGACCGGGTGCAGCTGGCCCAGGGTCCGGACACGCGCCTCCCTGACTCTGCTGAACCCCTCCTCAGCGGCCTCGTGGTCACCCTTGTACATGTGGACGAAGGAGAGGTTCTCCAGGGCGTGCAGAGCGCCCCGGTCGTCCTCCTGTGAAAGATCCTGGTACGTCCGCCAGAGCTCCCGGAACTCCTGTTCGGCCGTGTCCAGGTCACCGAGGAGCCCGGTCATCAGGGCGACCTGGTGGCGACTGCTCAGCGTCTCCGGGTGCAGGGGTCCCAGTATCCGCTCGCGCTCGCTGAGCACCGCGCGGTAGAGCCCCTCCGCCTCCTCGATCCGGTCGAGGGCGCGTAGGGCGTCGGCCAGCGCGTGCCGGGCGCGCAGACTCTCCGGGTGCGTGTCCCCGAGGTCGGCGCGGCTGTGCCCGACGACCTTCCGCAGACCCCGTTCCGCCGTTTCCCGAAGGCCGAGGAGCATGACGGCCCGGTGGAACAGGATGCTCGTGTGCAAGGGGGCCGGGTGGGCGCGGCCGTGGATCCGCAGCAGGATGGTGTGCAGGGCGGAATGCGCCCCCATCTCCAGGGCGAGGTCGTGGTCGGCCCGCCATTCCAGGAGCCGCCGCACCGTTTCCAGGAGGGGCAGGGACGCGGAGTCCAGGCGCGCGCGGACGCTCTCGGACACCAGCGGGTGGAGCCGCAGGGAGACCTCTCCCGACCCCTGGCGGGCGGTGGTGACCAGTCCGTGGACGGCAAGTGCGTTGATCGCCTGTGCCAGGCCCGCCTCGTCGAGGGAGCCCAGTTCTCCGTCCGCCAGCAAGCTCAAGGGGAGCCTGCGCAGGGGTACGGCGGTGGAGCCGCCCCCGAGGACCGCCAGTACCCGCAGCAGGGGGACCGCCTGCGGGTCGCGTTCCCCCACCATGCGCAGGGACAGCTCCCACACCCCGGAGAGCAGGCGGCGCTCGCTGTCCGCGCCGGACACCAGCGGCTCGGAGAGCGCGTCGAGCCGGGTCGGGTCCTCGTCGAGGTGTCCCAGCAGCGCGTCCGCGTCGGGGAAGAGGACGCCGTGGGTGGCCAGGATGCGTCCGGCCAGGGAGAGGGCGAGCGGGACCCCGCCCAGGCGTTCGGCCAGGGCCTCCGCCCCCGGCAGCGGCGGCCCGCCCGCGTGGTCGACGAGCGCGCGCGCCGCGTCGCCGGTCCCAAGGGAGCCGACGCGGTGCACCGTCGCGGGCGCCCACAGCGCGGGGTCGTCCACGCGGCTGGTGACCAGGACGAAGCCGCCCGGGCTCGACCGCATCCAGCCGCGCTGCTCGCCCGGACGGTTCTCCGGGTCCAACAGCTCCGGCTGGTCGGCGTTGTCGATGACCAGCAGCCAGGGGCGGGGCGCGGTGTCCAGGTGCCGCCAGACCCAGCGCGCGGCCTGACGGGGAGCGATCCTGAACCGGTCCGCCTCCTCACGGGAGCCGCCCAGTTCCACGGCGACCTCCAGCATGCTCGGCAGGATCGTGTCCGGGCGCACCCAGAACACCGTCCACCCCTCGGAGCGTGCGTCTTCGGCCAGGGCCGCCGCCACGGTGGTCTTGCCGAACCCGCCGGCCCCGGTGAGCACGTGCGGAACCGCGTCCCCGCCGTACATGCCCTCGCGCAGGGCCGTCAGCAGGTCGTGGCGCCCGCGTACGGTCGTGGCGGGGCGCGGGGGGTCGAGGGAGACGTCGAGCACCGGGGCGGCCGCCGGGGCGGCGTTCACGGTGACGCCACCGTGGATGTCCCGGGCCTGCACCAGGTGCCCGTACACGGGCCCGTCGGCGTGGTTGTGGGCTTCGGGGGGAGAGGCCATGCACACATACTGCACGAAAGGCGATCCCACCGCAGCCAACCGGCTAGAGGGCCCCGAGCAGCCCGGCCAGGGCGCCGCCCTCGGTGGCGGAGCGGCCCACCCCCACGCCGACCGCGCCCGCGCGCAGGAACTCGGCCGCGTTCCGGGCGCCGACCCCGCCCGTGGCCACGACCCGGAGTTCGGGGAACGGGCCCGCCACGGCGGACACCCAGGCCGGGCCCAGCACGTTGGCCGGGAACGCCTTCACCGTGGTGACACCGAGCCGGAGCGCCTGCCCGGCCTCCGTGGGCGAGGAGACCCCGGGGAGGAACGGGACACCCAGGCGGTCGGCCTCAGCGACGGTGTCCGGGTCCAGTCCGGGGGCCACCCCGAACTCCGCGCCCGCGTCCACCGCCCGGTGCAGCCGCTCGGGAGTGGTCACCGTCCCCGCGCCCACGGGGAGCCGCCCCTCGGCGGCGCGGACCACCGCTTCCAGGGCGGGCGGGCCCGACGCGCTCTCCTGGGTGACCTCCACCAGCCGCACCCCCGCGCTCCACGCGGCCCGCGCCGCGGCGACCGCCTCGTCGGGTGTGGTCCCGCGCAGGATGAGGACCAGGGGCACGGGGGAGAGCCCCTCGCGGAAGAAGTCGGCCCAGCCGGGGATCGATCCCGTCGGGGCGCCGTCGTTCGTGGTCATCGTTGGCTCCAACCCAGTTCTTCGCTGATGGCCCTCGCGGTGGAGGTCAGGTCCTCGGTGTAGGCGAGCAGCCCCGGGCGGTCCAGGACCATGCTCGGAGCCGACACGGAGATCGCGGCGGCCACCCGTCCGGCCGCGTCGAAGACCGGCGCGGACACGCAGTGGATGAACTCCTCGTGCTCGAAGTCGTCCAGGGCCCAGCCCTGGCGCGCGGTGCGGTCGAGGACCTCGTCGAGCGCCGCGCGGTCGGTGAGCGTGTTCGGCGTGTACCGGGGGTAGGGGGACGCACCGAGCAGCTCGTCGCGCTCCCCGGCGGACAGGTAGGCGAGGAGGACCTTGCCGATCCCGGTGGCGTGCAGCGGCGCCAGCGCGCCGATGTGCGAGTACATGCGCACCGCCTGCCGCGACTCCACCTTGTCCAGGTACATCACCTGACGGCCCTCCAGTACGCCCAGGTGGATGGTCTGCCCGCAGGTGTCGCTGAGCGCCGCGAGGTGCCGGGCGGCGCCGTCGCGGATGTCGAGCCCGTCCAGAGCGGCGGCGGCGAGGGCGGCCAGGCGTGGGCCCAGCCGGTAGGCGCCGTCGTCCGCGCGGCGTACGAACCGCTCCTCCTCCAGGGTGCGCAGCAGGCGCAGCGAGGTGGTGCGGTGCACGTCGAGGCGGCGGCCGAGCTCACTGATGGTGCTGGGACCGTCGGCCAGCTCCACGAGGATGCGCAGGGCGCGTTCGACACTGTTGGACACCGGTGGTTCTCCCCTTGGTCGGCAGGGGCGCGGCCCCTGGGGTGGTCGGAGGCGGTTCCGGACTGGCACGGCCTCTCAGCGGGTGGCGGGGGACCCCTCCTGCGGAGGCGGGATGTCGCCGGGGAGCCCGAGCACCACCCCGGCCAGTCTGGCGCCTTCCGCCAGGCAGTCGGGCAGGGGAGCACCGTCCAGCAGGCGGTCGAGGAACCCGGCGGCGAAGGCGTCCCCGGCTCCGACGGGTTCGACGACCTCCACCCTGGGCGCGGGTTCGAACCAGGTGCGTCCGTCCCTGACGGCCGTGGCGCCCCGGGCGCCCTGCTTGACGACGACGAGGTCGGGTCCGTCCGGGCCGGTCAGGAGCTCGACCAGGTGGGGCAGGGACTCCACCCGCCACAGTGACTGCGCCTCGTCGAGGCCGCAGAACACCACGTCGGCGCGGCGGGCCAGGTCCAGCAGGAGGTCGGCGTTGCCCGCGCCGTGCAGCGCGGGGCGGTAGTTCACGTCGAAGCTGCGCAGGGTGTCGGGGGGAGCCTGCTCGAACAGCTCCCGGACCAGGCCCTCCGCCGTGTCCGACAGGACGGCGGTGATCCCGGTCGTGTGCACCAGGCGGGGCTGGCACCGCCACACCTCGTCCGCGTCCGCCGGGCGCAGCGTGGAGGCGGCGGACCCGGCGCGCCAGTAGCGCACCCGGGTGCCCTCGGGGGAGGGCTCCTTCATGTAGAGGCCGGTGGAGCGAGCGGGGTCCTCCCGGACCAGGCACCGTACGCCCGCGCCGGTCAGGCGTCCGCGCACGTGGTGCCCGAACACGTCGCCGCCCAGCGCGCTGCGCCACGCCACGGGCCGTCCCGCGCGGGCGAGGTGCACCGCGACGTTGGACTCGGCTCCGCCGACCTCGGCGTGGAACCGGGGGGTCCCGTCCGGGTGCGGCTCGGGGATGAGGAGCGCCATCGTCTCGCCCACGCACACCGCGTCGAGCGGGGCGGGGGATGCGTCCTGGGAGCTCGCGGGGGAGGACGGCGCTGGTACCTCGATCCGTCGCTGCGTGCTCACTCACGACCTCCGGTTCGTCTGGTGACTGGGCTCACGGGATGTGTTGACCTGCGTCACCGGCGAATGCTATTCAATATGTTGTTCACCGCGCAACAGTGTTGCGCAGTACGCAACACAAGGGGGTGGCTTGAGTGTGGGACCTGATGTTGCGCGGCGGCCGCGTCATCGACCCGGCCTCGGGGCGTGACGGGGCGGCCGACGTCGCCGTCAGAGCCGGACGGATCGCGGAGGTCGGCACCGACCTGCCGAGGGACCGGGCCGCGCGGGTCGAGGACGTCCACGGGAAGCTCGTGCTCCCCGGCCTGGTGGACGCGCACACCCACGTGCTGCACGGCTCCACCTACTGGGGCGTGGACCCCGAACCGATCGCCTGGCGCACCGGCGTCACGACCTGGATCGACGCCGGCTCCGCCGGCGCCTACGGCCTCGACGGGCTGCGCCGCACCGTGGCCGAGCCCGCGCCGTTCCGCGTCCGCGCCCTGGTCAACGTCTCCGGGATCGGGCTGGTCGGCCGCACGGGCGAACACCACGTCCTGGAGAACCTCGACGTCGACGCGGCCGCGGCCGTGGTGGCCCGGAACGGCGACTTCGTCTGCGGTGTCAAGGCGCGCATGGACAGCCACACCGTCGGTACGCACGGCCTGGAGCCCCTGCGCAGGGCGACGGAGCTGGCCCGGCGCCTGGAGCGCCCGCTCATGGTGCACATCGGCTACGGCCCGCCCGACCTCACCGACATCGCCCCCTTCCTCACCGAGGGCGACGTCGTCACCCACTGCGCCACCGGGGTCGCCACCGGCCTGGTCGTCGACGGCCGCCCCGCCGACACCCTGCTGCGCCTGCGCGACTCCGGCGTGCTCTTCGACCTGGGGCACGGTTCCGGCGCCTTCGACTTCGACGTGCTCGAAGCCGAGCTGGCGGCCGGTCTGGTCCCCCTCGTCTCCACCGACCTGCACATCCGCTCCGTGTACGGTCCCGCGTTCGACCTGCCGACCGTCATGGGCAAGTCCCTGGCCGCCGGAATGGGCCTGACCGACGTGGTGGCGGCCGTGACCCACCGCCCCGCCCGCGCCTTCGGCCTGCCCGCCGGAACGCTGAGCCCGGGCGCGGACGCCGACATCGCCGTGTTCGACGCCGAGGAGGGGAGCTTCCCCGTCGTCGACGTGCACGGTGGCACCCGGGAGGCACCCCTCCGCCTGACCAACACCGCCACCTACGCCCGCGGCCGACTGCTCACACCCCGAGCCGCCGAACCGCCCCCGGCGTGGGTACCGCTGAGCGCGGCCCAGGAACGGGCCGAGGACCACCGCCACCGGCAGGTGCGCTCCGCCGTCCAGCGCCTGGACCGCCCCGAGGACTTCGACGAGCCCTTCCCCCGCCCAGCCGCCAAGGACCGTGCCTGAGGGCCGGACACGACGGGAGCCCACCTTGACAGACTCACCTTCGAGACCCCTGCCCACCGGTACCGCCACCGGACCCGGGCTTCCCACCGCTCGGTTGGCCGAACTCGACTCCGCGCCGGTGGAGGCGCGGTCCCTGCCGGACGGCCCCACCACGGTCGACCGGATCCGCGCCGCCGACCTGCATCTCCGAGACCTCTGGCTGCCCGCCGTCACCCTCGACCAGGCGGCGCTGACCCACAACCTCGACCGGTTCGCCCGCTGGTGCGCCGAACGCGGCGTCGACCTCGCCCCGCACGCCAAGACCACGATGGCCCCCCGGCTGTGGTCGGCGCAGCTGGAGCGGGGCGCCTGGGGCCTGACCGCCGCCACCGTCGCCCAGGCCCGGGTGATGCGCCGCTTCGGCGTGCCCCGGGTCCTGATCGCCAACGAGGTCGTGGACCCCGACCAGCTGTCCTGGCTGGCCGACGCGTTGGCCGACCCCGGTTTCGAGCCGCTGTGCCTGGTGGACTCCGTCGAGGGGGTCCGGATCATGGAACACGCCCTGGCGGGAGCCGCGCGACCGCTCCCGGTCCTGGTGGAGCTCGGCGTGGCCGGGCGCCGCACGGGCGTCCGCGACCCGGAGCGCGCCCTGGAGCTGGCCCGGACGGTCGCCGCCTCCCCGGAACTCACCCTCGTCGGGGTGGAGGCCTTCGAGGGCGTGTTCCCGCAGCGCCGCGACGACGACTCCCCGGACCGCGTGCGCGCCTGGCTGGACCGCCTGTACGACTTCGCCCGCCGGGCCGACGCCGAGAACCTGTTCGACGGCGCGGCGGAGGTGATCGTCACCGCGGGCGGCAGCAGCTACCCCGACCTGGTCTCCGACGCCCTCGCGGAGCCCCCCGAACTGTCGCGCCCGGTCCGCCGGATCGTCCGTTCGGGCTGCTACGTGGCCCACGACGACCTGTTCATGGAGCGGGCCTCCCCGCTGCGGTCCGCGGCCGACGACGACCCCCTGCGCCCCGCGCTGAGCTGCCACGCGCGGGTCCTGTCCCGCCCGGAACCCGGCCGGGCGCTGCTGGGGGTCGGCAAGCGCGACGTGTCGTTCGACGTCGACCTGCCCGTGCCGCGCGCGGTGCTGCGCGACGGCGAGCGGACCCCCCTCACGGACGGCGCGCGCGTGGTCGAGCTCAACGACCACCACGCGTTCCTCGACCTCAGCGGCCCCGCCGAGGAGGCGCTGCGCGTCGGTGACGTGGTCGAACTCGGGCTCTCCCACGCCTGCACGGTGTTCGACAAGTGGCCGCTGATCCCCGTCCTGGACGCGGACGGCCGGGTCGTGGACGCCGTCCGCACCCTGTTCTGAACCGGTCCGGTCAACCACCGGCACCACCACACCCAAGGAGGAAGCATGGCTGAGAAGAAGATCGTCAACACCCCGGACGCCGCACCGCCCGGCGGCCCCTACTCCCACGCCGTCGTGGCCGGGGACTTCGTCTACCTCGCAGGAGCGACGCCGCACCGCACCGACGGTTCGGTGATCGAGGGCCCGTTCCTGGAGCAGGCGCGCGCCACGTTCGACAACCTGGCCACCGTGGCGGCGGCCGCGGGAGCGGACCTGTCCGAGGCCGTCCAGGCCCGGGTCTACCTGCGCGACCTGGCCGACTTCCAGGCGATGAACGGGGTGTTCGCGGAGTACTTCGGTGACAAGGCGCCGGTGCGGACCACCATCCAGGCGGACCTGCCCGGCTTCGCCATCGAGGTCGACGCGGTGCTGTACCACCCGGCCGGCTGACCCCGGGGCCCCGAGCCCCCGCTCCCGCCGTGCGGCCCGGTTCCCGGATCCGGGCCGCACGGGCCCCGTCCCAGCTCGACCCACACCCCCCACCCCACTCCCCACCCACCCCCTCCCCCCGTCATCCCTGGAGGTTCGTCATGAGCCAGTCCAACGTGATCTACCTGTCGGCACTGCTCGCCTCGGTGCTGCTGATGATCGCGATCAGTTGGTGGGTCGCCCGGCGCACCAAGGACGGTGAGGACTTCCTCCTCGCCGGACGCGGCCTGGGCACCCCGTTGGTCATGGGGAGCACCCTGGCCACCCTGGTCGGCACCGGTTCCAGCCTGGGCGCGGTGGGCTTCGCGTACCAGAACGGCTGGGCGGGGGCCCTGTACGGGGTCGGCGGCGCGACCGGCGTCTTCCTCCTGCTGTGGCTCTTCGCCGACGTGCGCGAGAAGGGGTTCATGACCTTCCCGGAGGAGATGAGCTACTACTTCGGCGCCAGCCGCGCGATCAAGGGGGTGGTGGCCGTCCTGCTGTTCCTCGCCTCGGTGGGATGGCTGGGCGCGCACATCATGGGCGGGGCCATGTACCTCTCCTTCCTCACCGACATGGACCAGAACACGGCCAAGGTGGTCATCGCCCTCGGCTTCGGGGTGTACACGATCGTCGGGGGCTACCTGGCGGTGGTCATCACCGACGCCATCCAGGGCACCATCCTCTTCCTCGGCTTCACCGTCCTCGCCGTCCTGGCCCTGGTGAGCGTCGGCGGACTCGACGGACTCAGTGAGGGCTCCTCCGAGGAGGCGCTCTCCCTGTTCGGCTACGAGGCCCTGGGCCCGGTGCCCGCGCTCTCCCTCGCCGTGGTCATCGCCGTCGGTGTGCTGGCCACCCCGTCGTACCGCCAGCGGATCTACGCGGCCGTCAACGTGCGGACCGTGCGGCGCAGCTTCGTCCTCGCCGGGGTCCTCTTCGCGGCCTTCTCGGTCCTTCCGGCGATCGCGGGGATGTCGGCCCACACCCTCGAACCCGCGCTCGACAACCCGGACATGGCCTTCCCGTACCTGGTCACCACCCTGTTCCCGGTGTGGCTGGGCGCGTTCCTGCTCGTCGCCGGGCTGTCGGCCACGATGTCCTCGGGTGACTCGGACGCCATCGTGAGCGTCACCATCCTGGTCCGCGACATCTCCCAGCTGGTCACCGGAAGGCTCCCCGACCCGAGGAACCTGGTCCGCTACTCGCGGTGGGGACTGACCGCGGTGATGGGTCTCGCCCTCGTGTTCTCCCTCATGGCCACGACCCTGATCGGGTACATCACCCTGATGATCTCCACGGTGCTCACCGGCCTGCTGGTGGCGTCGCTCCTCGGCAAGTTCTGGCCCCGCGCGACCTGGCAGGGCGGGATCGCCGCGATGCTGGGCGGATCGGTGGCGGCCCTGGTCGTCAACAACGTCGCCTCGTTCACCGCCTTCTGGGGCAACGCCGTGATCCCGTCGCTGGTGGTGGCCCTGGTCGCCGGGGTGGTCGTCAGCCTGGTGACCCCGCGCTCCACCGTCTCCAAGGAGGAGGCCCTGCGGCGGCTGACCGAGGAGCGCTCCGCTCTGGAGGTCGGCGCCAAGCTGCGGGGCGGTTCCGACAAGGACGCCTGACCCGAGAACACGAGGGGCCACCACCGCGCGCGGTGGTGGCCCCTCGTCGGTCCGGTCCTACAGGCGCCCCTGGGCCTTGAGGTTGATGTAGGCGTCCGCGAGCGCCGGGGCGATCTGCTCGGGGGTCGCGTCCACCACCTCGGCGCCCATCCGGCGCAGCTCCTTGCTGATCCGGTGCCGTTCGCCCAGCGTCCGCTCGGCCGACGCCGCCCGGTACAGGGCCTCGGGGCTGCCCCGCCCGGCCGCCATCTCCTCGACCTCGGGGTCCCTGATCCCCGCCACCAGGAGCAGGTGGTGCGTGGACAGCAGCGGCAGCCTCGGCAGCAGCCCCTCCTCCAGCGAGGTGGCGTTGAGGTCGGTGAGCAGCACGACCAGCTTGCGGGACCGCCCCTGGGTGAGCACGGAGCTCACCAGGGCCGCAGGGTCCGACTCCACGAGCGTGGCCTCCAGCGTGGCCATCGCCTCCACCACCCGGTTGACCTGGCTGCCCTTGCCCGAGGCGCGGACCTGCGCGCGCACGGTGCGGTCGTGGGCCATGAAGTCCACCCGGTCGCCCGCCCTGCCCGCGAGCGCGGTCAGCAGCAGCGCGGCGTCCATCGCGTGGTCCAGCCGGGGCGTGTCGCCCACCCGACCGGCCGAGGTGCGGCCGGTGTCCAGCACGATGAGGATGCGCCGGTCCCGCTCGGGGCGCCAGGTCCGCACCACCACGCCGTCGTTGCGGGCGGTCGCCCGCCAGTCGATGGAGCGCACGTCGTCACCGGGCACGTAGTCGCGCAGGGAGTCGAACTCGCTGCCCTGGCCGCGCACCATCGCCGTGTGCTGTCCCTCCAGCTCGCGCAGCCGGGACAGCTTGCCCGGAAGGTGCCTGCGGCTGTGGAACGGGGGCAGGGCCCGCACGGTCCAGGGGGCCGTGAGCGTGCGCTGACGCCCGGCCAGCCCCAGCGGTCCGACACTGCGCACCGTCACCCCGGCGGCACGGGCGTCGCCCCGGCGCGTGGGGGTGAGCCCGGTCCGCACACGGCGCCGCTCCCCGGGGCCCACCAGCAGCGGCTGGGACCGGGGGGAGGCGTGCGCGCTCGGCGGCCAGGCGTCGCGGACCCGGCCGCGCAGCCGCCGCCGGGTCGGGTTGGCCAGCGTCACGAACACCTCGGCCGACTCGCCCAGACGCAGCGTGGTGTCACCCTCCCGGGACAGCCGGAGCCGCCCCGGAGACGTCGCCAGCAGCACGTCGAGCACGACCAGCAGCACCACGAGACCGACGGAGACGGAGGTGACGATCCCGCCGATGTCCCCGGAGACCGCCACCGCGACCGCCGCGACCAGCGCCAGCAGCGCGGCCCGGCCGGTGACCACCATCAGCGGGGCACCGGGACGGAGGCCAGCACGCCGTCGAGGACGCCGTCGGCGGTGGCGCCCTCCAGCTCGGCCTCCGGGCGCAGCCCGATCCGGTGCCGGAGCGTGCCCTTGGCCAGGGCCTTGACGTCGTCGGGGGTCACGTAGTCGCGACCGGACAGCCACGCCCACGCCCGGCTGGTGCGCAGCAGGGCCGTGGCGCCACGCGGCGAGGCGCCCAGCTGGAGGGAGGCGGAGTAGCGGGTGGCGCGGCACAGGTCCACGATGTAGCCGAGGACCTCGGGCGCGATCCGCACCTGGGCCACGGACGCGCGCGCGGCGTGCAGCTCCGCGGCCCCGGCCACGGCGGTCACCCCGGCCGCGGCCAGGTCACCGGGGTCGAACCCGGCGGCGTGGCGGCCCAGCATGGCCACCTCGGCGTTGCGCTCGGGCAGCGGGACCGTCACCTTGAGCAGGAAGCGGTCCAGCTGGGCCTCGGGCAGCGGGTAGGTGCCCTCGTACTCGACCGGGTTCTGGGTGGCCGCCACCATGAACGGGTCCGGCAGCGCGACCGGCCGCCCCTCCACGGTGACCTGCCGCTCCTCCATGGCCTCCAGCAGGGAGGCCTGGGTCTTGGGCGGGGTCCGGTTGATCTCGTCGGCCAACAGCAGGTTGGTGAAGACCGGGCCCTTCATGAACTCGAACTTCGCCGTGTGCTGGTCGTAGACGAGCGAACCCGTCACGTCGCCCGGCATCAGGTCCGGGGTGAACTGCACCCGCTTGTGGTCCAGTGACAGGGCCTGCGAGACCGTGCGCACCAGCAGCGTCTTGGCGACACCGGGCACACCCTCCAGCAGTACGTGGCCACGGCACAGCAGTGCCACGACCAGCCCGGTCACCGTCTCGTCCTGGCCCACGACCGCCTTGGCCACCTCGCGGCGCAGGGCGGTCAGCGCCGCCCGGGCCTCGTCGGCGGAGGGCAGTGCCTCGGGTGTGAAGGCGCTCACGTGCCGTCTACCTCTCTCGATACCTCAGTGGTCTGTTCTCGTCCGCGGGGCGGTGGCGCGGGGCTCACCGCAGGGCCTCGGAGAGTCGGTCAAGCTCCTCGGCCAGCCGCGTCATCGCGGCGTCGTCCGCCGTGTACGGGTCCGGCTCGGCCGGGTACAGCAACGGCGCCAGGGACTGGGGATCGGCCCCGCTCCGCGCGGCCACGGCCGCCACCACGGCGTCCGGACCGGCGTCCGCGTTCAGGCCCAGCCTGGGCACCGACCGTTCCAGGAACCCCTCGCGCAGCGCGGCGGCCACACGGTCGCGCGCCTGCCGGGACTGGTACAGCCCGGCGCGGCCCTCCGTGGTCTCGGCGGCCCGGACCACGACCGGAAGCGCCTCGGGGACCAGTGCGCCCATCCGCCGTCCGCGCCAGAGCGCGAACAGCAGCAGGGCCAGCGCCAGCGGGGCCAGCGACCAGCGCAGGCCCAGCGGGACCAGGTCCCACGGGTTGGCGCTCCCGACCTCCTGCGGCGGGTCCGGCCGAAGCCACACCACGTGCTCCGCGTCGATCAGGTTGAGCATCAGCGCCGCGTTGCCCGCCGAGTCGAGGTCGCGGTTGGTGAGCGGGGCGCCGGTGCCCAGGACCGTCGTCGTGGACCCGTCGGACCGGGCCACCTGGAGCACCGAGAAACCCTCCTCGGAGGGGTAGCAGCCCAGGGCCTCGGTCCCGGGCTCCGCCGAGTAGAGCTCACCGGCCACCCCGGCGTCCCCGGCGAGGGTGGCGTCGGGAATCGTGCAGTCGGGGGCGCGGGTGCCGTCGTCGTGGGCCCGGCCGGTCACGTCCGCGCCGGGCGCGAAGGTGGTGAGGGAGCGCAGCGACGGCTGCACGAGGAAGGTGTCGGTCTCCAGCCCGGCGAGGGTGTCCAGCTCCTCGGGGAGCAGCCGGTGGTCGAGCGTGAGCAGCAGGAGGGTGTCGTCGCCGGAGCGCTCCACCGCCCGTGCGGCCTCACGTGAGGTACGGGCGACGGTGACGTCGGACTCCTCGTCCAGCAGCCGCGCCAAGGCGCGCGACCCCTGGGGTTCGGGGCTGCCGGGCTCCAGGTAGCCGGAGGGGAACTGCTCCTCGCCCAGCGACAGCAGGACCGCCGCCACGACCAGCACGGTGATGACGGCGAGCGGCAGCCTGCTGGCGCGCCACAGGCGTCCGGTGCCTGATCGCGGAGGGACCGGCCCCGGTGCGGTGGTCGTCATCGGGACCCTTCGTCGTCGAGTACGGGGCGGGCAGCGCTCAGCCGCACGTCCAGCTCACGCATGGTGCGGGCGGCATCGGCCGTGGCGGGGCGGTCTCCGTAGACCACGTCGTTGAACAGGCGGGCGCCCTCGTCCAGCCCCCGGGCCTCACCGGGCAGCGACAGGGCGGCCTCGGCGGCGAGCTCGGTGGCGGTCCGTCCGGGGCGGGGGCCGACGATCGCCCGGTCCTCCAGGTCCACGCTGACCGCCCGCAGCCGCTCGGTCACGGCCTCGGCGAAGTCGCCCCGGGCCTCGGCCCGGTCGGACAGCTCCCGGTGGTCGGCGGCGGTGCGCACCGTTCCCTCGTGCAGGGGAGGCTCGGCCTTCCGGTTGCGTGAGGGACGCAGGTAGACGATCAGGACGATCACCAGGACCGCGACGACCAGAAGCACGAGGGCCAGGATCCATCCGCCCGGGATGACGCCCTCGCCCGCCGCGGCGAGGCGGTCGAGGAGTTCTCCGAGCCAGTTCAGGAACCGGTCGAGGAGGGAGGGCTCGTTCTTGCCGTAGAGGGGGTCGGACAGCTCCTCGATGGCGCGCCGCCGACCCTCCTCCCCGGTCACGTCCAGGGGCGCGATGAGCGGGCCCCTCACGTGCGGTACCCCGGAAGGTAGACCTCCGAGCCCACCGGCTGGCCCCGCTGGGCGATCTGGTGCAGCTGGAGGTCGAGACCCTCACGGCGCATCCGCAGGTCGATGTAGAGCAGGGTCGTCACACCGGCGAGGAAGGGCTGCGTGACGGCGTAGATCAGCACGGTGACCACGTAGTTGACGGTCCCCGCCAGGATCGGGCCGAAGGTGTCGACCTCGAACAGGAAGGGGAGGGCGATCCCGAGCGGACCGGCCAGGAGCATGTTCACCACCAGCACGATCACCCCGCTCAGCAGCCAGTAGCCGAACGTGCGCCACCAGGCGCCCTGGGAGAGCCGCCACGAGCGGGCCATGGCCTGGCCCGGGCCCAGCCGCTCCAGCACGACCAGGGGCATGGCGTAGTAGAGGCGGACCCAGACCCACATGGTCGGTACGCCGACGGCCACGGCCGCCACGAACACGATGAGGAACCCGATGATCAGGCCCGCCACGGGGTCCGCCATGCCGAAACCGGCGATGAGGCCGATGAAGAGCGCGATGAAGAAGGCGATGGCCGCGACGACGCCGATGACGATCTGGATGCCCAGCTTGATGAAGGCCAGGGCGATGATGGAGCCGACCCGGCCGCGCACGGAGGCCCAGGCCTGCTCGATGGTGAGCCGGTAGCCCAGCACCGCCATACCGACCACGGAGGAGAGCGTGCCGATCAGGATCGCCCCGCCGACCAGCACGATGAGGGCGCCGGCGAAGGACAGCAGCGTCGCGAACGGGGAGGTCGCGAACATCGGGTCGTCCGGGTCGAACGCCTCCGGGTCCGCCATGATCTCGTCGAGGGTGCTCAGGGACGACAGGGAGTCGCCCGTGGCCCAGGTCGACGCGACGCTGCCGACGATCGACGCGACCGCCATGACGATCAGCGACAGCACGAAGGTGGTCCGCGGGTTCTGGCGGACGTAGCTGAACGCGCCGTTGAAGACGTCACCGAGCGACATCGGGCGGAGCGGGACGATCCCGGGCTTGATGGGTGCGGGCCGCGGGGCGTTCGGGTCCTGGCCGTGGGCCGCGTGCCCGTAGGGCGCGCCCTGGCCGGGCGGGCCGTAGCCGGGCTGCTGTCCGTACCCGGGAGGCGGACCGTACCCCGGCGGGGGTCCGTAGCCGGGCTGCTGGCCGTGACCGGCCTGGGGGCCGTATCCGGGAGGCGGCGCGTACCCGGGCTGCGGGCCGTGACCGGGAGGCGGCGCGTACCCGGGCCGCGGGCCGTACGCCGGGGGAGCGCCCTGGCCGGGCGGGGGGCCGTATCCGGGGGGAGCGCCCTGTTCGGGGGGCGCGAAGCCGGGGGCTCCGTGGCCAGGCGGCGGGGGAGCGGGCGTGGGACCGCTCTCACCCGGTTCGGAGGGGGACCCCTGCCCCGGGGCGGCCCAACCGCCCGACCCGGGGGTGTCTCCAGAATCGGGCGACCCCTGTCCTCCGGGACCGTCGGGGATGCCCCCCGGCCTCTCCCGGTGGTCGTCCTCCTGGCTCATCTGCCCGCCCTCCGTGAGGTTCGGTTACTGCGCGCGAGCGTTTTCGCGCCAATTCTGACGTGTCGGAAACCAACCTACCGGCCGGTTCCACCGCTTCTCAGTGGCCTTGCAGTGTGTCGTAGGCAACCCACGCACTTCATTCCTTTTGTATGCTTTCTGTTACCAACCGGCCAAGTCACGAAGCTTTCCGGGCCTTCCTTTGCCAGGGATGACGCCGCCGGTGACCGAATACGGTCCAAAAGGGCCCAACACCGCTGACCGCTCCTCCAACAGTGTCCGAAGCTGGCAAGGTTGGGGGAGGCGAAACGCGGTCCCCCAGTCGGGGATCGTTCCCCGACCCGGGGATCACGGGCACCGACCACTGACGCCGCTTGAGTGTTCCAGGAGAGAGGAGTAGGCGCCGGTACCCCCCGCCTCCGAGGCGGTGGACCCTGGCGCCGGACACACCGATGAAGGGACGTGTACTGGTTGTCGACGATGACCTCGCCCTCGCCGAGATGCTGGGCATCGTGTTGCGCGGTGAAGGGTTCGAGCCCTCGTTCGTCCACGACGGCGACAAGGCTCTGGAGGCCTTCCGCGAGACCAAGCCCGACCTGGTCCTCCTCGACCTGATGCTCCCCGGGGCCGACGGGATCGACGTGTGCCGTCAGATCCGCGCCGAGTCCGGGGTTCCCATCGTCATGCTGACCGCCAAGAGCGACACCGTGGACGTCGTCCTCGGTCTGGAGTCGGGCGCCGACGACTACATCGTCAAGCCCTTCAAGCCCAAGGAGCTCGTGGCCCGCGTGCGCGTGCGTCTGCGCCGCACCGAGGAGCCCGCGCCCGAGGTCCTCCAGATCGGTGACATCACCATCGACGTCGCCGGGCACGCCGTGCGCCGCGACGGCGAGCAGATCAGCCTCACCCCGCTGGAGTTCGACCTGCTGGTCGCCCTGGCCCGCAAGCCGCGCCAGGTCTTCACCCGCGAGGTCCTGCTGGAGCAGGTCTGGGGCTACCGTCACGCCGCTGACACGCGCCTGGTCAACGTGCACGTGCAGCGCCTGCGCGCCAAGATCGAGAAGGACCCGGAGCACCCCGAGGTCGTCGTGACCGTCCGCGGCGTCGGCTACAAGGCCGGGACCGCCTGACCCGCTCTGGACCCACATGACCGCGTCCGAACCCGAGGAGGGGAGGGGAGCCGACTCCGAGGGAGAGCGGTCCGCCCCTCCCCCCGGCCTGCCCGAGAGCGGCGGCTGGCGGGACAACAACACGGGTCTGACCCGTGCCTACCTCCTCGCCCAGCGCGCCGCCCGCGCGCTGGTACGCGGGGTGCACACCAACTGGCGCCGCTCCCTGCACCTGCGGGTGATCAGCACGACCCTGGTCCTGTCGTTGCTGGTCATGGCGGGGCTGGGGTACGTGCTCATCTCCGAGGTGCGCGGCGGTCTGCTGGACGCCAAGACCAACGCGGCGGTCAACGACCACCGCGCGGGGCTCAACTACGCGCTCGCGGAGCTCCAGGAGAACGAGATCGGTGACCGCAACCGTCTCCTGAACAACGTCGCCAGCGAGCTGACCAGCCGCAGCGGCGACACCGGGCTCTACAGCGTGTTCATCCTGCCCTCGGTGAGCGACGAGCTCGGCTGGGCCACCGGTGAGGGCAGCGTCCCGCCGCGCCTGGTCGAACAGGTCCGCCAGTCCGAGGTGTTCGACCAGCAGTACCACACGTACACGCGCATCGACATGGAGGACGGTTCGGTCGAACCGGCCCTGGTCGTGGGCGCCCAGATCAACCAGGCGTACGAGCTCTACTACATCTTCCCGCTCCAGCACGAGCAGGAGATCCTGGACCTGGTGCAGGGCACGGTCGCCCTGGTCGCGGTGCTGCTGGTGATCCTCCTCGGGCTGATCGCGTTCATGATCACCCGGCAGGTGGTCACACCGGTGCGCTCCGCCGCGCAGTCGGCCGAACGCCTGGCCGCCGGGGACCTCACCGAACGCATGACGGTGCAGGGCGAGGACGACCTGGCGCGGCTCGCGATGTCCTTCAACGACATGGCGGGCAACCTCCAGGAGAAGATCCAGGAACTGGAGGAGCTGTCCAAGCTCCAGCGCCAGTTCGTCTCCGACGTCTCGCACGAGCTCCGGACGCCGCTCACCACCATCCGCATGGCCGGTGACCTGCTGTTCGACGACCGCGAGGAGTTGGACGCCTCCCACCGCAGGTCCGTGGAACTGCTCCAGAGCCAGGTGGAGCGGTTCGAGGAACTGCTGGCCGACCTGCTGGAGATCAGTCGCCACGACGCCGGGGCCGCCACCCTGGGCATCGAGTCGGCGGACATCCGGGACTCGGTGATGAAGGCGGTGGGGGACGCCGAGCAGATCGCGGAGGGCCGGGGCATCAAGGTGGTCCTGCGCCTGCCCGCCGACCCCGTGGTCGCGGAGTTCGACACCCGGCGGATCAACCGCATCCTGCGCAACCTGGTGGTCAACGCCATCGAGCACAGCGAGGGACGCGACGTGGTGGTGGCCGCCGCCGGGGACCGGGACGCCGTCGCCGTGGCCGTGCGCGACTACGGGGTGGGGCTCAAGGAGGGGGAGGAGCACCTGTGCTTCGACCGCTTCTGGCGGGCCGACTACTCCCGGGTGCGCACCACCGGCGGGACCGGGCTCGGCCTGTCCATCGCCAAGGAGGACGCCACCCTGCACGGAGGCTGGCTCCAGGCCTGGGGCCTGCCCGGACAGGGCTCGCAGTTCCGGCTCTCCCTGCCCCGCCAGTCCGGCACCGAGCTGCGCGGATCACCGCTGCCCCTGGTCCCGCCGGAGATCGCGCTGGGCCGCAACTACCCGCCCTTCGGTGACAAGGACGGCGGGAACGCGGCCGAGGACGTGCGGGGCCGGTTCGGACCCGACGAGGAGGAGGTGCTGTGAGCGACGTGGAGCGCCCGGGACGTCTGGCCCGGGCCGCGCGCACCATCGCGGCCGGAACGCTCGCCTGCGTGTCCCTCGCGGCCTGTGCGAGTGTTCCCATGACCGGCCCCGTCGTCCCCAGTGAGGGCGGCGACAGCTCCGGCGACCCCTACGGCGGCTACGTGCGGCTCCTGCCCGCCGGACCGCAGCCCGGCGTGGAACCGGAGGGCCTGATCGACGGCTTCCTCAAGGACCTCGGCAGCTTCGAGGAGGACCACAAGGCCGCCCGCAGCTACATGCTCCCCGAGCAGAGCGAGGAGTGGACCCCGGACGCCGCCGTACGGGTGTTCTCCGACCTCGACGCGGTCGACATGGACTCCGAGGTCTCCTCCGACGGCCTCAGCGCCACCGTGCGCATCCGCAGCAACGAGATCGCCAGCATCGACGAGAGCGGCAAGTACGTCCCGGCCGAGACCGGAACCATGCTGGAGGAGACCTTCACCCTCGCCAAGGAGGAGGACGACCCCGAGGGCGAGTGGCGCATCCAGGACCTCCCGGACGAGATCATCCTCAGCCAGCTGGACGTGGAGCGGACCTACCGGCCGTTCAACCTGTACTTCTTCAACCCGGCGGGGACCGCCCTGGTGCCGGACCCCGTGTACCTGCCCGTGAGCACCGACCAGCTGGCCGAGCGCCTGCTGCGCAAGCTCATCGGCGGCCCCACCGACTGGTTGGCCCCGGCCGTGCTCTCCGCCTTCCCGGAGGGGACCGCGCCCCAACTGGAGATCGACACCGAACGCGCGGTCATCGACATCAACGGGCAGACCGACGCCGACGAGTACGGCATGGGCGCCCAGATCGCCTGGACCCTGCGCCAGCTCCCCGAGATCCAGGAGTTCACCCTCAGGATCAACGGGGACGAGGTGAGCTTCCCGCAGTCCGACGGCGACAGCTCCGACCGCCCCCGGCCGGGCAGCGACTACTGGGCGAGGGTCAGCCCCGGCGCCACCTTCTCCGGCGTGCACGCCTACTACACGCACGAGGGCCAGCTCTGGTCGGCGGCCGACTGGGACGCCGACAACTTCAACGACGCCGAACGGGTCCCCGGCCCCCTGGGCGCGGGAGAGGTCCAGCTGGACCGGTTCGCGGTCTCGCTCGACGAGAGCACCATCGCGGGCATCACCCTGGGCGGCCGGGAGGTGGTCACCAGCTTCGCCAGCCCCGGCGCGCACACCCAGGAGGTGCTCAGCGACGGCGTGTTCACCGAGCTGTCCTGGGACGTGAACGGCAACCTCTGGGTGGTCGAGGAGACCGGGGAGAAGGGCCGCTCCGACGACGAAGAGGAGGAGGACGGGCCCCGCGACGACGAGGACCCCGGCACCGGCCCGGCGGAGGAGGACCCGCCCGCTCCCGGGGACACCGCGCTCTGGCTGCTCCGGGACGGCGAGGAGGTCGTGGAGGCCGAGGTCAGGGGCCTGCGAGACCAGTCGCTGGTGCACTTCAGGATCTCCCGCGACGGCGCCCGCGCCGCCGTGGTCACCGAACGGGACGGCGTGCGCTCGCTCCAGGTCGGCCGGGTGGTCGAGGGCGAGGACGGCCAGGTGTCCGTCGGCGCCTTCATCAGCCTCGCGGACCAGGAGCTGGAGAACATCACCAGCATCGCCTGGCGTTCGAGCGACCAGCTGGTGGTCCTCGGCAGCCGGGACGGCGGCACCACCCAGGCGCTGTTCGTCTCCCTGGACGGCGGGACGCCCGCCGCCAGCGCCGGAGCCCCGGTCGCCGGGATGATCACCATCTCCGGTGCGCCCGGGCAACCCCTGCTCGCGGGCTCGGACGACGGCAACATCTGGGTGTCCAACGACCCCCTGAACTGGCAGAACGTGGTGGAGGGCGGTTCGCCCACCTTCCCGGGCTGACCACTCCCGGACCGGTTGTCCACAGCCCGCGCATCCGCACTGGCGCTCCGGCCCCGCCCCACCCAAGCTGGAGGTATGGACCCTGCCTCCCCCGGGCGGCGGTGGTTCGGCGCGCTCGTGCGCGCGTCGCGCCGCCTCGCCACCCTTTTCGACCCCCTCGCGGAACTCGTGCAGCGCCGGGACTGCGCGGGCTGCTCCGGTCCCGGCGACCCGCTGTGCGCGCGCTGCCGCACCCTGCTGGACCACCGGCCGCGCCAGGCGGGCGGGCGCCGCCCGCCGACCTGGGCGGCCGGACCGTACGCGGGTCACCACCGCCGTGTCCTGCTCGCCTTCAAGCACCGGGGCGAACACCGCCTGACCCGGTTCCTCGGGGAAAGGCTGGCCGTCGCCTACCGGGCCTCGGGCTGGGCCGCCCCGGACACGCTGTTGGTGCCCGTCCCGGGGCGCGGGGCGCGGTCCGGGCGCGGCGCCGTCCTGAGGCTCGCGCGGGCCTGCGCCCACGATGCGGGACCCACGGCCACGGCGGGGGTGGCCCCGGTGCTCCGCTACGCCCGCCGCGCCCGCCCGCAGGTGGGTCTGTGCAGGGCGGAACGCCTGGTGAACCGGGTGGGCGTCTTCACCGCCGAGCCCCGGCCCCACGGCGGGCGGTGGCTCCGGATCGGGTCCCGTGCAGGTTCTCGTCGTACGGAACCGGGTCGCTTCGGCGCGGGGCGTCCGTCCGCCGGTGAGGGGCCCGCGAGGACGTCGGGCCGTTACCCGGACGGTTCTCTGACCGCGCGCGGGCGATCGGGATCCGATGGCCTCGGCACTGGGTCTCGATTCACCGGTGAGGGGTCCGCGAGGACTGATGCGGACGAGGGGCCGACGGGAACGTCGGGCGACCGCTCGGACGGTTCTCTGACCGCGCGCGGGCGACCGGAATCCGATGGCTTCGTGGCGGGGCGTCGGATCACCGGCGGATCAGGCCCGGTTCACGGGTCCTGTGCGGGTGAGGGGGCCGCGATGACACGCGCGGCCCTGGATCCCGTGGAATCGTCGGGCGATCGGGTGAGGGGCCCCGTTACGGCGCGCGGGCGACCGGAATCCGATGGCTTCGGCACGGGGCGTCCGTCCGCCGGTGAGGGGTCCGCGAGGGCGGATGCGGACGCGGGGCCCACGGGAACGCCGTGCGGTGGTCCGGACGGATCCGTGACTGCGCGCGGGCGGTTCAGCGGGTCGTGGTGGAGTCGGCGGGGTCGGGGGTATCCGCGAGGTGGGTCGGGGTCTGCGGGTGGCCTGGTGGCCGCCCTGCGGCCGCCCGTCGGGTGCTGGGACCTGCGGGGGCGGCGCGTGGTCGTGGTCGACGACGTCCTCACCACGGGGGCGACGGTGGAGGAGGCGGCCCGCGCCCTGCGCGCGGCGGGGGCCCGGGTGGTGGGTGTCCTGGTGTTCGCGGAGCGCGACCGGGTTCCGGGCCGACCCGGTTCGGGGTCGGGGGCCGGGCCGGAAAGAAGGTTTTACAAACCCCCCTGATCGGGCGAAACATGCCTGTTCGCAGGGGTTTGCGGCGCTTGTCGACCGCTTGGTACCCCGTTCGCTACCTGACATCCGCGCTGGGACAGGTTACGGTCCAGGTATGGCACCCGTCCGGGTCCGTGGTTGCGCCGGATACTCAGTGCTCCCGGGAACACCGTGGAGCGCATCCGGCAAGCCGATGCCAGGCGCAGGCGAAACGGCCCACGTAAGGCGACTTTTCGTCGACCGATCACGGTGCGCCTTAGAGGTAAGCCCTGCCCCGCTGAGGGTCCCGATGTCCCTCATGACCGGGAGAAGAGCAGTAGTCGCGTACAAGAGCGGCGACACTCTCAGCAGGCGGATGTGGGGACGAAGACCAGGTCGGCCGGACGGGTGGCATACCAACGTTGGGGGGTTCGCCGTGCCCGGGACGCAGGTCCCGGGGAGGCGGGCCCCCACACGGTTCCCCACGGCCCGACACCACCTCGGCCCTCTCCTCCCCGGAGCTTCCCGGGCCCTGACCGATCCCGCCCGGTCTTCGCCGTCTGGTGGGCGAATCACCCCAAACGAGTCAAATTTCTTTCTTTCCCATCCGAAGGCCCCGGCCAATCGTGTCCCTGGGGCGCGTGATGACCCTGCCTCTGATGGGTATACGGATTTCCAACCGAGCGGTGCCCCCCGAGAGAACGGGGCACGAACGGAAGGAGGGCTGACGCGTCACACCCTCCCCGCCGTGGGAGGGGAGCAGAGCCAGCCTGGCCGTCGCCTTCACGACGGCCACGCGATGAAGGGGGTCCTATGGACATCATCGTCAAAGGTCGACGCACTGGTGTGAGTGAGAAGTTCCGACAGCACGTCGAGAACAAGCTCGACAGGCTCTCCAAGTGGGAGCGCAAGGGCATGAGCGTCGATGTGGAGGTGTCCCAGGAGCGCAACCCCAAGCTCGCTGACGTCCGCGAGCGGGTTGAACTGACCATCCACTCCGACGGCCCGGTCATCCGGAGCGAGGCCGCGTCCGTGGACCGTCACGGCGCTCTCGACCTCGCGATCGACAAGATCGAGGCCCGCCTCCGCAAGTCCGCGGACCGCCGCAAGGTGCACCGCGGAAACCACACTCCCGTCTCCGTCGCGGCCGCCACGGCCAACCTCCCCGGAGACCTGCCCTCGTCCGTCCAGACGGTCACCAAGGCTCCCCCGGCCCAGCGCGGTGACGAGGAGGCGATCGACGGCGTCGAACTCGACGGCCGCTTCTCCGACGAGTTCGTGGAACTCGACACCCAGGGGGACACCCCCGTGGTCGTGCGCGAGAAGTTCCACCGTGCCAAGCCGATGAGCATCGACCAGGCGTTGATGGAGATGGAACTCGTCGGACACGACTTCTACCTCTTCCATGACGAGGTCAAGGACACCCCGAGCGTCGTCTACCGGCGCAAGGGCTTCAACTACGGCGTCCTTCGTCTCGTGGACTAGTCCACGCGGTCCTCGTCCCCGACACCCCCGCACGGAGGTGGGCTGAACACACGTCGCGGCGGGCCCGAGCGGCCCGCCGCGACGCGTGCCGTGTCAGGCCCTGCGCGGGTGCTTGATCCGGTGCAGCGGGGTCTGGTGCGGCTCCTCCGACTCCAGGCGCGGCGGATCCAGCACCACGTCAGTGAGGATGTCGAAGACCACCGCCACGACGGCGGCGGCGACCATCAGGACGGCCCCGGCGACCAGCAGCGGTACCGATCCGCCCAGGACCAGGGCCAGACCGCCGAGGCCGAACCCCACCACGGCGAGGGCCACGCAGGCCCACGACGCCGCGCTTCCCCGGTGCCCGTTGGTCGGGGCCAGCGAACCGCCCTGGCGCTGGAACCCCCGGATGTGCCCGTGCCGGTCCTTCTCCTCGTCCGTGGGCCGGTACGCCTCCCACGCGAGCCCCGGGTCCTCGTCGTCGCGGGGCCCGAGCACGGTCGGGCGCCGCCCGTGGAGGAACTCGTCGACGGCGTCGTCCGGGGTCCTCGACAGTCGAGTTCCGGTGTCGGACGCCTCGGCGGGTTCACGCTCTCTTCTGGTTCGCATGTGGTCCCCCTGGGAACACGGTCGCGTCCGGTGGAGATTCGCCCGAACCGGCTGAAAGGGTCCGCCGAAACCACCGCTCTCTCCCTTTGAACTACCCGGAACAATGCGCGACTCTGCACGAATGATCACGAAAAAGGTGGGAACATCCAGGCCCGTCCCGCTCGTTTGTCCAGAGGACGGGAAGCGGTTCCGGGTCCTCTAGGATGTAGGCCCGAGGACCCAGGATTGACCCCTGACCTCCGTGGCCAAGGGAAGCGGTCAGCGGGCCTAGATCTGACTCTCCACCCCCTCGGTGGAGCCAACCGCGATCTGCGAGGAGCGCATAGGAAGTGCCAGGCATACTCGACAAGCTCCTGCGCGCGGGTGAAGGTAAGATCCTGCGCCGGCTCAAGAAGTTGAAGGACCAGGTCAACGCCCTTGAGGACGATTACGTCGACCTCTCGGACGACGAACTGCGCGACCTGACCAAGGAGTACAAGGAGCGCTACGAGGAGGGGGAGTCCCTCGACGACCTCCTCCCCGAGGCCTTCGCGACCGTCCGTGAGGCGGCCAAGCGCACTCTGGGCCAGCGCCCCTTCGACGTTCAGATCATGGGCGCGGCCGCCCTGCACCTCGGCAACATCGCCGAGATGAAGACCGGTGAGGGCAAGACCCTGACCGGAAGCCTCGCGGTGTACCTGAACGCGCTCGCGGGCAAGGGCGCGCACGTCATCACGACCAACGACTACCTCGCCCGACGCGACGCCCAGAACCTGGGCCGCATCTTCCACTTCCTCGGGCTGGAGGTCGGCGTCGTCGGCCCCCAGATGACCGCCGAGGCGCGTCGCAAGGCCTACCTGGCCGACATCACGTACGGAACCAACAACGAGTTCGGTTTCGACTACCTGCGCGACAACATGGCCCTCTCGCTCAAGGACACCGTCCAGCGGGACCACTTCTTCGCCCTGGTCGACGAGGTCGACTCCATCCTCATCGACGAGGCGCGCACCCCGCTGATCATCAGCGGCCCCTCCGAGCAGAACTCGCGCTGGTACGCCGAGTTCGCGAAGATCGCGCCCCGCCTGAAGAAGGACACCGACTACGAGGTCGACGAGAAGAAGCGCACCGTCGGCATCACCGAGTCCGGTGTGGCCAAGGTGGAGGACTGGCTGGGGATCGACAACCTCTACGAGGCCGTCAACACCCCGCTCATCAGCTTCCTCAACAACTCCCTCAAGGCCAAGGAGCTGTACCGCAAGGACAAGGAGTACATCGTCAAGGACGGTGAGGTCCTCATCGTCGACGAGTTCACCGGTCGCGTCCTGGCGGGTCGCCGCTACAACGAGGGCATGCACCAGGCCATCGAGGCCAAGGAGCGCGTCAAGATCAAGGACGAGAACCAGACTCTCGCCAAGGTCACGCTCCAGAACTACTTCCGCCTCTACGAGAAGCTGTCCGGCATGACCGGTACCGCCCAGACCGAGGCGGCGGAGTTCACCCAGACCTACGGCGTCGGCGTGGTCCCCATCCCGACCAACAAGCCGATGGTCCGCGAGGACGTCAAGGACGTCGTCTACAAGCACGAGGACGCCAAGTTCCAGGCCGTGGCCGAGGACATCGCGGAGCGCCACGAGGAGGGACGTCCGGTCCTGGTCGGTACGACCAGCGTCGAGAAGTCCGAGCTCCTCTCCCGGATGCTCAAGCGCGAGGGCGTTCCGCACGAGGTCCTCAACGCCAAGAACCACGCCCGTGAGGCGTCGATCATCGCCCGCGCGGGCAAGCTCGCCTCCGTCACCGTGGCCACCAACATGGCCGGTCGCGGTACCGACATCATGCTGGGCGGCAACCCCGACTTCCTCGCGGACGAGGAGCTCCAGGCCCGTGGCCTGAGCCCCCTGGAGACCCCGGAGGAGTACGAGGCGGCCTGGCCCGACGCGCTGGAGAAGGCCACCGCCGAGTTCGAGGCGGAGCACGAGAAGGTCGTCGAGGCCGGCGGCCTCTACGTGCTCGGCACCGAGCGCCACGAGTCGCGCCGCATCGACAACCAGCTCCGGGGCCGTTCGGGACGTCAGGGTGACCCGGGCATGTCCCGCTTCTACCTGTCGCTCCAGGACGACCTGCTGCGTCTGTTCAACTCCAGTCGTCTGGAGGTGTTCATGAACCAGCTGAACATCCCCGACGACCAGCCGATCGAGTCCGGCATGGTGAGCAAGGCGATCGCCTCCGCCCAGGGCCAGGTCGAGACGCAGAACTTCGAGATCCGGAAGAACGTCCTCAAGTACGACGAGGTCCTCAACCGCCAGCGCAAGGTCATCTACTCCGAGCGCCGCAAGGTGCTGGAGGGCCAGGACCTGCGCGACCAGGTCATCGAGATGCTGGAGGAGGTCCTGCGCGGCTACGTCGTGGAGGAGACCGCCCAGGGTGACCCGGACGACTGGGACCTCGACAAGCTCTGGCGGGCGTTCAAGCAGGTCTACCCGATCAGCTTCACCGTCGACGAGTTCGTCGAGGAGAACGGTGACCTGCACACCCTGACCGGCGAGCTTATCGCCACCCAGGTGGTCGAGGACGCCAAGGCCGCCTACGACGCCCGTGAGGCGGACCTCGGTGAGGAGGCGATGCGCGAGGTCGAGCGCCGCGTCATCCTCCAGGTCATGGACCGCAAGTGGCGTGAGCACCTCTACGAGATGGACTATCTCCAGGAGGGCATCGGCCTGCGCGCGATGGCCCAGCGCAACCCGCTGATCGAGTTCCAGCGCGAGGGCTTCGACATGTTCCAGCAGATGCTGGAGGCGATCAAGGAGGAGTCGGTCGGCTTCCTCTTCAACGTCGAGGTCCAGGTCCGCAAGAAGGAGGAGCCCGCGCTGACGGCCGCCGCCGCCGCGCAGACCGCCGCCACCGTCGGTGGTTCCTCCGGGGCGACCGCCGTGGCCACGGCCGTGGACGAGGACGTCGAGGCCGCCGGGGCGGACGCCCCGTCCGAGGAGGCCGAGGCTCCCGAGGACGTGGTGGTCCCCGGGTTCGGGGAGGACCAGCCGAACAAGCTCCAGTACTCCGCGCCGAGCGAGGACGGCACCGTCGAGCGGCACAGCGAGACGGTGGACGACGAGTACGCGGGCACCGCCCGCAACTCGCCGTGCCCCTGCGGCTCCGGCAAGAAGTACAAGAAGTGCCACGGTGACCCCACGGCCAAGTAACGGCTGAGGGACACCAGAGTGTGGGCGCGGCTCCCCGAGGGGGCCGCGCCCACACGCGTCAGCCGTGCGGACCCAGGAACGGGCGCAGCTCCAGCCACTCGTGGATGGGCCGCCCTCCGGCCCCGGGGGCGGCCGACAGCTCCGCGGCCAGCTCCAGGGCGCGGTCGTGGCTGTCGACGTCGATCACCATCCAGCCCGCGACGAGGTCCTTGGTCTCGGGGAAGGGACCGTAGGTGAGGGGCGGGCTTCCCTCGCCGTCGTAGCGGACGAAGGTCCCCTCCGGGGCGAGCGCCTGGGAGTCCACGAACTCCCCGGTCCCCCTCAGCCGGTCCGCGAAGTCGTTCATGTAGCCGACGTGCGCCGAGACCTCCTCGGGCGTCCACTGGTCCATGGGGACGTCGTTCACTGAGGCCGGTGCGCCCCGGTAGTGCTTGAACATCACGTACTTGGCCACGGTCTCTCCTCTGTGCGGTGCGCCCATTGTGGGCCGCGCGCGCGACGGACGCGGTGCCGGGCGCGCGCCCCCGCCCCGGTCGGCCGGATTCTTTGCCGGGAGTTGGAACGACGAAGGCCCGGCGCCGCGTGCGCGGTGCCGGGCCGTGGACGCCCCCGTGCGGCCCGAGACCCGTCGAGCGTGGGAGCGGTGGGTGGCGGGTGAGAACCCTGTGGCTCAGGTGGTCTGGGTGACCTTGTTGAGGCCGCGGGGGACGTCGGGGTCGTAGCCCAGGCGGCGGGCGAGGTGCTCGGTGAGCAGCTGGGCGGGGACGATGAGGTTCATCGGCGCGACCCACTCGGGCACGTCCGGGACCGGCACGGAGAGGTCGCTGGCGGCGGCGAGGGCGGAACCGCCGCCGAAGCCGAACACCGGGGCACCGGCGGAGCGGACCCGCTCCGCGAGGGCGACCGTGCCCTCCAGGGTGGGGCCGTTGGGTGCGGCGACCAGCAGGGCCGGGGTGCGCGGGTCCACGACGGCGATGGGGCCGTGCTGGAGGTCCGCGTAGGACAGCCCCATGGCGTGCAGGTAGCACGCCTCCTTGAGCTTAAGGGCGGCCTCCAGAGCGGTCGAGAAGGCCATGCCGCGACCGGAGATCACCGCGCCCTGCACGGCCACCATCCGCTCCACGATCTCCTCCAGGGAGTCCGTGGGGGCCGCGAGGGTCTCCTCGATACCGGCGGGCACCAGCTCCAGCTCCCCGGCGTCCAGGTTCGCGCCCAGGCCCAGGGCCAGCACCGCGAGGGCGGCCAGCTGCGTGTTGTACGTCTTCGTGGCGGGGACCGCCAGCTCGTTCCCGGCCCGGGTGACCAGGGCGACGTCGGCCTCGGCGGCCAGCGGGGAGTCCGCGCCGTTGGTGACGGCGACGGTCCGGGCGCCGCAGTCGGCGGCCCAGCGCATGGTCTCGACGATCTCCTCGGTCTTGCCGGACTGGGAGATGGCCACGGCGAGGACGTCGGAGAGGTCGATCCGCGCGCCGTAGGCGGTGGCGATGGAGGGCGAGCCCAGCGTGGCCAGGCGGCCGGTGTGCGCCTGGAGGAGGTAGCTGCCGTAGACGGCCGCGTTGTCCGAGGAACCCCGGGCGATGAACAGGACGTGCTTGGTGGCGCGGCCGAGCGCCTCGATCTCCCCGCGCAGGGGCAGCAGTTCGGCGAAGGTGCGGCGCAGTGCCTCGGGCTGTTCGGCGATCTCGGAGAGCATCATGCTCGTGGTGGACATACGGAGCCTTCCGGTGGGGACGTGCGGTCCTGGACGTACGCCGGGGGCCGCGCTGGTCGAGTGGACGGCCCGGACTACGCCGCTGGCCAGCCACGATGCTGGTTCACTCCGCGTACCACAAGGAGGATTGACACGCGGGTCGAGCTATGGTCTAGTCCGGACTATACCAGTCAGATCCCGGCATGACCCGGCAAGTGCCACGAGTCCGGGCGGATGCCGCGCTAAGGTCGAACGCCGACCACCGGACCACCCGACCCGCCGACCGAGAAGGCCACCCGCTCCATGCCGATCGACGCCAGCAACCCCCTGCCGAAGTACGTCCAACTCCGCGATCTGCTCCTGGACTGGATCACCGCGGCCGGGCTGGGCGTGGACGACATGGTCCCCTCCGAGCGCGAGCTGAGCTCCACCTACGGTCTCTCCCGCATGACCGTGCGCCAGACCATCGACCTCCTCGTCGCTGAGGGCCGCCTCTACCGGGTCCCCGGCAAGGGCACCTTCGTGGCCCGGCCGAAGATCGAGATGTCCCTGGTCCTGGCCTCCTTCAGCGAGGACATGCGGGCCCGGGGCTTCGAGCCGGGAGCACGGGAGCTGATCCGCCAGGTCATCCCGGCCAGCGGCCACACCGCGCGCATGCTCGACATCGCCCCCGGCACCCTCGTGCACCACATCGAGCGCATGCGGACCGCCGACGACGAGCCCATGGCGGTCGAGCGCTCCAACATCCCGGCGGCCATGGTGCCCGGCCTGGAGGACCACGATCTGGCCGAACGATCCCTCTATGAGGTCCTGGAAAACGAGTTCGACATCCTGTTGGATTCCGGTGAGCAGACCATCGAGGCCGGGATCTGCGACTCGGCCGACTCCCGTCTCCTTGGCCTACCCGCAGGAAGCCCGGTGCTGATCATGCAGCGCCGCAGCTTCGCCAAGGGACAGTGCGTGGAACTCGCCCTGTCCACCTACCGTGCCGACCGCTACCAGCTGCACTCCCGCCTGGACCCGCGGAGGCACGGAGACTGACGTCTCGCGCGCCAGGGGCGCGCGTCCGAAAGGGAGGACCCCCCACCATGTCGGACCCAACCCCAGCGAAGAACGCCCCCGCCGAACCCGGAGACCCCCCGCGCAAGCGCGGTTCGGCCGCGCTGGCCGTGCTCCAGCGGCTCGGCCGCAGCCTGATGATGCCCATCGCGGTCCTGCCCGCCGCCGCGATCCTGCTCCGCCTCGGCCAGGACGACCTGCTCGGAGCGGACGGCCTGGCCGGGATCGACGGGATGGGCTGGATGCAGCCGGTCTCCGGTGCCGTAGGCACCGCCGGTGAGGCGATCTTCGAGGCCCTGCCGCTGCTGTTCGCGATCGGCGTGGCGATCGGCTTCGCCCGACGCGCGGACGGCTCCACCGCCCTGGCGGCCGTGGTCGGCTACCTCGTGTTCGACCGTGTGGCCACCTGGACGATGGTCACCTTCGACGGCCCCGCCGGCGACATCGGGTCCCGGCTGGTCACCTATCCGCTGGCGACCGATCCGGTGACCCGGGAACCGGTCGCGGATCCGGAGGCGGTCAACGCCGTCCTCCCGGTGATCAACCACGCCGTCAAGAACCCCACCGACGTGCTCGGCGGGATCGTGGTGGGCCTGGTGGCCGCCGTGCTGTGGCAGCGCTACCACCGGATCAAGCTGCCCACCTGGCTCGGCTTCTTCGGCGGCCGCCGCTTCGTCCCCATCGTCACCGCACTGGCCGGTCTGGGCATGGGCGTCGTGCTGGGCCTGGTCTGGCCGATCGTCGGCATGTGGATCCAAAACCTGGGCGAGGCCCTGATCGGCGCGGGCGCCCTCGGCGCCGGGGTGTACGGCGTCATCAACCGCGTCCTGTTGCCGCTGGGCCTGCACCACGTGGTGAACTCGTTCGTCTGGTTCGTCTCGGGCACCTACACCGACGACGGCGGCGTGGTCTCGCACGGGGAGATCACCCGCTACTTCGCGGGGGACCCGGAGGCGGGCACCCTGCTGTCCGGCTTCTTCCCGGTGCTGATGTTCGGTCTCCCGGGAGCGGCGCTCGCCATGTGGCTGACGGCCTCCAAGGCCCGGCGCGCGCAGATCGGCTCGATCATGATCCCGGCGGCGCTGACCGCGTTCGTCACGGGCATCACCGAGCCGGTGGAGTTCGCCTTCATCTTCGTGGCGCCGGTGCTCTTCGCGGTGCACATCGTGCTCACCGGGGTCTCGCTGGCCGTGATGAACCTGCTCGACGTCCAACTGGGCTTCGGTTTCTCGGCGGGGCTGATCGACCTGCTGCTGAACGCGACGAAGAGCAACACCGAGGGACTGGGTGTGCTGTTGCTGTTCGGGGCGTTCTACTTCCTGGTCTACTTCGGGATCTTCTACCTGCTGATCAGCAGGTTCAACTTCCCCACGCCCGGACGGGAGCCCGACCCCGACGAGCCCGAGGCCGCACCGCACACGGCTCCGGCGACGGCGGACGGTACGACCGAACCCGGACCGGACGCCCCGAGCGGGGGCGGCGATCCGGGCCGCTCCGGCTGAGCCCGGCGCCTCCGGCGACGATCGACCACCGCGCCGACCCTGGCGTGTGAGGCACGCCACCTCTAAGCTCGGCTCAGACCCCCCGGGTCACGTGATCCCGGGTAGAGCACGGAGGGCACATGTCGGACAAGGCAACGGCGATCGTCGCCGGTTTGGGCGGCGCCGCCAACATCGAGGACATCGAGGCCTGCATCACTCGGCTGCGCACCGAGGTCAGCGACCCCGCTCTGGTCCGGGAGGCCGACCTTCGGGCGGCGGGCGCGCACGGCGTCCTGGTCTCGGGCAACGTCGTCCAGGTCGTGGTCGGCCCGGAGGCGGACTCCCTCACGGACGACATCCAGGACCTGCTGGACTAGCCCGTCGGAGCGGGATCCGGAAAGTCAGGCCTTTGTACCCTTCTGACCGCCCCTTATCCGGGTTAAGTCCCGCTCCCAGGGAAGACCTCCCTCATGTCAGACCTGAACGGTGCGCTGCGCGTACTCTCGCCCGTCGCCGGAACCGCCCTGTCCCTGGACACGGTGCCCGATCCGGTGTTCTCCCAGAGCATGGTCGGCCCCGGTGTGGCCGTCCACCCCGAACCGGGACAGGAGGGCGGCCAGGAGTCCGAACACGAGGCGGTCGCCCCGATCGCCGGGACCCTGGTCAAGCTCCACCCCCACGCCTACGTGGTCATGGCCGCCGACAACAGACGCGGTGTCCTCGTCCACCTGGGCATCGACACCGTGCAGCTCGCCGGGGAGGGGTTCACCCTCCTGGCCGAGGAGGGCACGGAGGTGGCGGCGGGCACACCGGTGATCCGCTGGTCGCCCGGCGCGGTCGCCGCCGCCGGGCGGCCCTCGGTGGTGCCGGTGGTGGCCCTGGACGCCCAGCCGGGCGCCCTCTCGGAGCTGGCCGGGGGAGCGGTCGAGCTGGGAGAGGACCTGTTCGTCTGGGAGTGACCCTCCGCGTTCCGCCCCCGCCACGGCGGGGTGCGTCCTGCCCGCTCCGGGGAGCGGGTAGTCTCCGGCCGCAACCAGCGATCCGGCGGAGATGAAGTCCCTTATGAGATCGTCCGTTCCACGCGCCCTGGCCCCGGCCTGCGTGGCCCTCGCCCTGATCACCACAGCCTGCACCACACCCGAGGAGGTGGACACCTCGCCCGAGAACGACGACCCCAGCGCCGAGGCCACGGCCGAGCCCTTCGAGCCGGTCCTGGCCCCACAGCTGCTCGCCGAGATGGACCTGGACGACAAGATCGGCCAGCTCCTGGTCCTGACCGCGCAGGGCACCACGGCCGCCGACAACGCCGCCCAGATCGAGGCGCACCGGCCCGGCGGCGTCATCTACTTCGACGCCAACCTGAACGACGCCGAGCAGATCGCACAGATGTCGGCGGGCATGCAGGACCAGGCCGCCGAAGTGGGACAGGGCGTCCCCCTGTTCGTCAGCATCGACCAGGAACAGGGCCTCGTGGTGCGTATGCCCGTGGGCACCCTGTTCCCCGACGCCATGGCGGTCGGCGCCACCCGTGACACCGACCTCGCCGCCCTGCGGGCGTCGACCACGGCGGACGAACTCCTCGCGGTCGGCGTCAACATGAACTACGCGCCCGACGCCGACGTCAACACCGACCCCAACAACCCGGTCATCGGCATCCGCTCCTTCGGCTCCGACCCGGAACTGGTGTCCGAGATGGTGCTGGCCGAGTCCGACGCCTACTCCGAGCACGGCGTCGTGCCGGTCATCAAGCACTTCCCCGGACACGGCGACACCGACGTCGACAGCCACACGGGCCTGCCCGTGATCGACCTGCCCCGTGACCGCTGGGAGGCCGAGCACCTGCCGCCGTTCCGGGCGGCCGTGGACGCGGGCGTGGACGCCATCATGACCGCGCACGTGCTCATGCCGCAGCTGGACCCGGGCGAGGACCCGGCGACCCTGTCGCCGGTCATCATCGACGAGATCCTGCGCGGCGAGCTCGGCTACGACGGGGTGGTCACCACCGACGCCCTCAACATGGAGGGCGTGCGCCAGACCCACGCCGACGGTGAGGTCGCCGTGCGCGTGGTGGAGGCCGGGGTGGACCAGCTCCTCATGCCGCCGGACCCGGGCGCCGCCGTGGCGGCGATCCGGGAGGCGGTCGAGAGCGGCCGACTCACCGAGGAGCGCATCGACCAGTCGGTGCTGCGCATCCTCACGCTCAAGGAGAAGCGCGGCGTCCTGGAGCGCGAGTCCGCCGACCCGGCCGAGGCCGACGCGGCCATGGAGAACCCCGAGCACGCCGAGGCCGCCCAGCGGGTGGCCGACGCCTCGGTCACCGTGGTCCGCAACGAGGCCGACCTGCTGCCGCTGGACGCGGGCACCCGCGTGCGTGTCCAGGGGGAGGGCGCCGACCGGATCGCCCCGGCTCTGACCGACGCCGGACTGGAGGTCGTGGACGGCGGCGAGGACGTGCTCGTGGTCGGCACCCGGAACGCGCGGAGCTCCGAGGAGCAGCGCGGCATGGTGGCCGCGGGGCGCTCCCAGGGCACCCCCGTGGTCGTGGTCGCCCAGGGCGGCCCCTACGACCTGGAGGCCTTCCCGGACGTCGACGCCTACCTGGCCCTGTACTCGGCGGTGGAGGTCTCCCGGGTGGCCGCCGCCCGGGTGATCGCCGGAGAGGTCGACCCCTCGGGAACCCTGCCGGTGGACATCCCCGGCGCCGACGTGACCGCAGGTACCGGGCTCGGCTACTGACGCCGCCGGGTCGCCACCGGGTGAGACGCGGTTGAACCGGACGGGGAACGGGAAGAACCGTTCCCCGTCCGGCTCGGCTCCGCGCGAGGCCGGGCGGTGGTCCCCACGGCGATCACCGAAGGAGGCGAGCGGATGAACGGCACCCGACGAGGGGTCATCTCCGACTGGGGCGGTGTGCTCACCCCACCCCTGCCCGAGGGAAT
Organism: Nocardiopsis sp. iso_237; assembly: GCF_056173345.1. NCBI lineage: Bacteria > Bacillati > Actinomycetota > Actinomycetes > Streptosporangiales > Nocardiopsidaceae > Nocardiopsis > Nocardiopsis sp. iso_237. The sequence goes on from NZ_CM149669.1 coordinate 1,232,015, forward strand.
CCGGGCCTGGCTCAGGTCCGACCGGATCGACATCGACCACTACCACGAGGTCATGCGTCCGTACTTCGACAACAGCGTGCCGGACAACCCCGTGCACGCCCTGGAACGCGGCGAGATCGAGACCCACCTGTTCGAACGCGACCTCGCCGCCCTGCTGCGCTCCACCCACGGCGCCCCGGTACGGGCGCAGGGCCTGATCGAGCGCATGTTCGCCCACTTCGACCCGGTCGACGCCATGTACGACACCCTGCGTTCGGCCCGGGGGAGCGGGCACGGGACCGCGCTGCTGTCCAACTCCTGGGGCAACGGCTACCCGCGCGACCACTTCGCTTCCACCTTCGACACGGTGGTGATCTCCGGCGAGGTGGGTATGCGCAAGCCCGAGGAGCGCATCTACCTGCACACCTGCGAGCAGTTGGGCCTGGAGCCCGAGGACTGCGTGTTCATCGACGACCTGGCGCACAACATCGAGACCGCCGAGTCCCTGGGGATGACCGGCATCCTGCACACGGACGTGGAGAGCACCCGCCGGGCGCTGTCCCGCTTCCTGGCCCCCGAGGACGACCACCAGCGGCAGCCGGTCTGACCCCGTCGGGTTCTTTGGGAAACTCGTAGGGACCCGATCCCGCCTGGAGAGCCCCATGTACGTCTTCCTGCCCAGTACCGTCCCCGCGCTCGCGGCCCTGCTCGACCGGGGTCGACTGGAGGGGGAGACCCTCCCGGCCTTCACCGCCGACGCCGGGCCCGACGGGGACCCCGAGGAGGCCGAGTACGACGCCATGTACGCGGCGGCCGAGGCCTCCCTGCGCATGCTGTCCGAGGACCCCGGGGCGCCCCGCCGCCGCGTGGTCCTCGCCGCCGAGATGCCCGACGCCGCCGTGGAGCGGGGCGGACGCCACGCCGAAGGGGTCGTCCGGGTCACCGTCCGGGGCGGCGTGCCCTACAAGAAGCTCCGGTCCGCGCACCTGGACGACACCGACGCGGCCGCCGACATCGCCGAGGCCGCGGCCGACCCGGCCTCCGAAGCCGCCGAGGACCACGAGCTCATGTGGTTCGCGGTCCAGGAGATCCGCTACCTGGTCGAGGAGTCCCAGACGTAGCAGTACGCGGGTACCCGTCGAAGGCGTGCGTGATCGCGCCCGGACGCTCCCAGCCCAGGCGTTCGTACAGGCGCGCGGCGGCCCGGCCCTTGGCGTCCCCGGGAGCGCTCACCAAACGCTGTGTTCCCAGGGGCCGAGGGCACCTGCTCGGATCGTGTGCGTTCTGCGGTCGGGGGAGACCTCCAGGGTGAACTCCGTCAGCTCGGGCCAGCCCGCCGCGTCGAGTTCGACGTAGGCCTCTCCCAGTTCCTTGCCGAGGTCGCGGGGACCGGCCCCCGTGGTGGTGCCGTCCGGCCACAGGTGCACCCAGGAACCGACCGTGCTCAGCGCGATGACCGGGGCGGAGTCACCGTCCCAGGGGCGTCTTCCCTCCTCGATACGCAGACCTGGGGTGGCCAGGGTCAGGCGGGTGAGCAGGCCACGGTCGACCAGCTCTCGGGAGCCGACAGGGAAGCCACCCACCTGTTCCATCTCCTGGGCGGTCCCCGCGAAGGTGTCTCGGGGGAGCCTCTGAGTGCGGTCGCGCATGATCGAGGCATCGCACAGGAAGTCGCCCCGGAGGGTGTGGGACAGGGCGACAACCGGGGTGGGGCCGTCGTAGTCGTAGGGCGCCCAGGGGAGGACGGCCACGCCCGGAGAGGTGAGGGAGGCGGTCCACGACTCGGGTACGTGCCTGACCGCGCAGGTGGCGATGACCGAGTCGTAGACGTCCGCATCGGGGGCGGTGGTTCCGGTGATGACCCGCACTCCGGTTCCCGAGAGCCGCGACCGGGCGTGTGCGGCGACGTCGGGGTCGATTTCCAACGAGGTCACGTGCCCGGTGGGTCCGACCAGGGAGGCGAGGATCGCGGCGTTCCAGCCGGTCCCGGTACCGATCTCCAGCACCCGCATTCCGGGTTCCACCCTGGCCGCCGCGATCATGTCCGCCATGAGCTGCGGTGCCAAGGAGGAGGAAGTGGCGATGTTGGACGAGCCACTGCCCCCGTCATTGGCCTGGATGACCACGGCGTCATCGTCGTAGACGTACGCCGCCCACCGCGCGAGGTTGGCGGTTCGGTAGAGCGGTAGGCCCCGAGCGCTGGGCCAGACCAGGTCCGGGATGAACCGGTGTCGGGGGTGGTCGGTGAAGGCGGCACGGATCGTGTTGGTGGTGTCCAACCGGTCGACCAGCCGCGCGTGAAGGTTGTCCAGGTTCACGCCGTACCGCTTTCCTTGAGGCACTGTTGCCATGGATGATGTCCGGCCGTGCGGATGGGCGGCGCCGCGTGACGAATGCGGCGCCGCCCAACGGCACGGAGGGGGCTCTAGCGGACGAGGTAGCTCACCCGCCTCGTCTCGATGACACTCGCCCCTTCGGGCAGGCCGCCCTCGTCGTCGCCCTCCAGGAGGACGCGCATCCAGATGTCGCTGTCCTTCCGGTAGGGGTTCAACCGGTCGAGCCGTTCCCAGAAGCTGTGCCCGATCGCGACACAGGAGCACGCACAGGTCTGGGTGTTGTAGCTCGGAGTCAGCGGCGAGATCCGCCCCGCCAGCGGGATCCCGTCCTCATCGGGCTCACCGCCCCGGATGATCTGGATGACCTCGGTGTACAGCTCGACATCAGGCACGAAGGTTGACGCCATGGAGTCAGCTCCCTACGTAGAGGAGGCGACACCCGGTATGGGTGTCCCACTGGCTCCAGTATGCTTGTGTTCAGACACAATCTCAAGGTGTTCATTGTGTTTGATCTAAAAAACCTGCCGGGAGTGTTCACCACTACGATTCAGACCCAAAGGTTCGGTCTGGAAGGGGTTTCCGTGACTGGTGGACACTCGCCTGGCGTACGGCGCCGTCGCCTGTCGGCCGCACTCAAACGGCTGCGGGCGAACAGCGGCATGTCCGCCGCTCAGGTGACGGCAGAGCTGGGATGGTCCTCTGCCACCAAGTTGACGCGTGCTGAGCGCAACGAGTGGAAGTATCCGAAGCGCTCCGAGGTGGAAGCCCTGCTCGATCTCTACGGGGTGGAGGGAGACGACCGGGCGCACCTTCTCAGTCTGACTGAGGAGGCTCGCGGACGCAGCGATTGGCACAAGTACGCTGACCTCTTCCCGGGGGCTCTGCCTGACCTGGAGGCCGAAGCGGTCCGAATTCGAACGTACGAGGTGGTAGTGGTGCCGGGACTGCTACAGACACCGGAATACGCCTCGGCTGTGTCTCAGGCGAGTCAGATAGTTCCGCCAGACCAGCTTGAGCGCAAGGTGGAATCTCGGATGGCGCGACGATCTGTGCTGGACGCACCTGATGGACCGCGCCTGACCGCTGTCATCGATGAGGCTGCCCTACGCAAAGTAGTTGGGTCTCACGTAGTGATGGCGGAACAGTTGCGCTTCCTCGCAGGTATGGCTGCGCATTACAGGGTGACCGTGCTTGCCCTGCCTGATGAGATTGGGGCCCACCCTGCAATCGATGGGGCCTTCGCCTTGTACGATTTTCCAAGGCCGGAGCCGGGAATCGTATCCATCACGACCGGTGTGGAGACGCTGTACGTCGAAGATGGAGACTACTTCGACCGACACGCGCTGATTTTCGATGCCGTCCAAAACCTGGCGCTGGACCCTCAGGGTTCTCTCGACCTGATTGAATCCATCGCCGCCGAGCACGACAAGCGAGCCTGATCATGTTGCTGGAGTTCCGCAAGTCCTCCTACTCATCCGCCCAGGAGAACTGTGTCGAGGTCGCGCCCATCCTCACCTTCCGCAAGTCCTCCTACTCCACTGGTCACGAGAACTGCGTCGAGGTGGCCCAGGTCGCTCCGACCTTCCGCAAGTCCTCCTACTCCACCTCCCAGGAAAACTGCGTCGAGGTCGCGGACCTGCCCACCGGTGCTGCCATCCGTGACTCCAAGAACCCCGACCACGGTTTCCTGCCGATCGGGGCCGCCGAGTGGACTGCCTTCGCACAGTTGATCGCCGCACGTCCCTCGCACCTCTGAGGTTCCCGTTTCAGCGTCCCGGCCCTGACCCGGGCTGGGACGCCGTCGCGCGTCATTCCTGGCCTGGGACGGGGCTCCTTGCCCGGATGCCTGCCGGATCACGAACGGTGGCCTCGCCTCTGCGGGGCGGCGTTGGGTTCAGCCGCCGCCGTCGCCTCCTCCGTCACCGCCGTCGCCGCTGCTGCCCGTGCCGCCCCCGCCGCCACCACCACCGCTCCCGCCGTCGGAGTCCCAGTCCAGCCACGCGTTGAGGGCGGCGAACGCCAGCACCGTCCCCGAGACGAGGAGCACCAGGGGCCCGAGCGCGGCACCGTCGCCGTCCAAGACCCGGTGCAGGAGTCCCATCCCGAAGTAGAGCACCAGGAACATTCCGCCGATCAGGGCCGCCGTCAGGGCGAGCACGCCTTTGCCGTCCACGGGGCCTCCAGGGGGCGCGGGGACCATCACGGTACGCCTCGGTGAGGGCCCTGAGCGGAGAGTGGCCCCATCCGGCCAGCAGCCGGGTTCGGACTCCGTTTCCTCCCTGAATCGCCCATCCGGCACAATGGTGGCGTCCCCGAACCCCGACGCCGAGGAGTCAGCCATCAGCCGCCTGGTGCTATGGAACATCGACCTCACCCTCCTCGACGTGGGACAGGTCATGCGGGCCGCCTACGCCGAGGCCTTCGAAAAGGTCACCGGCGAACCGCTGGTCTACCTGACCTCCGCTTCGGGGCGCACGGACTCCGAGATGTTCTTCGAGTTCTGCGCCCGCAACTACGTCGAGCTCGAACCCGACTCCGAGGTCCTGGGCGACTTCCTCGCCGCGTTGGAGGCCTCCTTCGCGGCCCGCCACGAACAGCTCCTGGCCAAGGGGCGGGTCATGCCCGGTGCCGCCGCCTCCCTGGCGGCCGTGGCCGCGCTGCCGGACACCGTGCAGACCGTGGTGAGCGGCAGCACCCGGGCCAACGCCACCGCCAAGCTGGTGGCCTTCGGCCTGGACACCCACCTCAACCTCGCGGTGGGCGGGTTCGGCTCCGTCAACTACCCCAAGTCCAGCCTGATCCAGTCCATCAGGCTGCACGCCTCCGGTGAGGGCGGCCGGGCCTACTCCGAGGACGAGACGGTGTTCGTCACCGGCTCCGCCCCGGACGTGCGCGCGGCGATGATCGGCGGGGCGATCCCCGTCGCGGTGCTCAACGGATCCACGACCGAGGGCCAGCTCCGGGAGGCCGGAGCGCAGATCGTGCTCCCGGACCTGAGCGACCCCAGGGCCGTGATGAGCGCCGTCCACCAGGCCACGACGCGGTGACCGCACCGGGCACGCGGGTGCTCCGGTGTCCGCCGCAATCCAGGTCTTACAGTGCGTAATCGTGCTGTAACGGTGTTGGTCCTGTTCTCCTGCGCGAAAAGCAGTAGCCTGGGGTCCGTCCCCACTTCGTGGGGGCAGAGGCCGGGACAATGACGTCCCGACCTCGTTTGACGCCACCTGTGCGCACAGGTACCAATCCAACCAACGCCCTCGTGGGATCCTTGCGGCCCAAGGACCTCACGAGAATTCACATGACAGCCACAGAAGTTCACAGGTCGCCTGACGAGCCACACACGTCACATGACCGGGTGTCCTCTACTGCGCTCGTGCGACGTTGCTCACAAAGGAGTGAGAGATCCCTATGTCCGGGCAATCCGACGTCATCCTCCAGAAGCTGCTCAAGGACGCGGCCTCCCGGTGGAGTCCGGGGGACCGACTGAGCCCCGAGGCCGCCGACGCGGTCCGCGCCTTCCTTCCCCTCTACTACCGCCACACGGACCCGGAGGAGATCAGCGGGCGCAGCCCCGAGCAGATCTGCGGGACCGCCGAGGCCCACCAGGCCTTCGGAGCCGAGCGGGCGCCGGGCCGGGCCAAGGTCCGCGTCTACACGCCGACCCTCGAACACGACGGCTGGGAACAGCAGACCAGCATCGTCGAGATCGTCACGGACAACGCGCCCTTCCTCGTCTCCTCCGTGACCATGGCCCTCAGCGACCTTGGTGCCGGGGTGCGGCTGATCATCCACCCGCAGATGACCGTGGGACGTGACCTGTCCGGCCGCCTGGTGGAGATCGACCCGGAGATCGGCGGCGACGGCCTGCTGCCCATCGACGAGTCGTGGATGCACATCGAGATCGACCGGCAGAGCGACCCCGGGCGCGTCAAGGAGATCACCACCCGGCTGGAGCGCGTCCTCAACGACGTCCGCTACGCCGACGAGGACTCCGCCAAGATGAGCGACCGGGTCATCCGGATCGCCGACGAGCTCTCCGCCTACCCGGACCGCCTGGTGGCCGGTGGCGTCGACCCCCGCGAGATCGGGGAGAGCGTCGACTTCCTGCGCTGGATCGCCTCGCGCCACTTCACCTTCATGGGCTACCGCGAGTACGCCCTCGTGACCGACGAGAACGGCGACGACTCGCTGCGCCCCGAGCCCGGCAGCGGCCTCGGCATCCTGCGCATGGACCCGTCCGCCTCCACCCGGTTCTCGGCGCTGCCCCCGGAGATCCGCGGCAAGGCCCGCGAGCCCTACCTGCTGGTGCTCACCAAGGCCAACTCCCGCGCCACCGTCTACCGGCCCAAGTACCTGGACTACGTCAGCGTCAAGAAGTTCGACGCCCAGGGCAACATCGTCGGGGAGCGCCGCTTCCTCGGCCTGTTCTCGTCCCAGGCCAACACCAGCAGCATCGCCCAGATCCCGATCCTGCGCCGCAAACAGGCCGAGGTCCTGGCCCTGGCCGGGTTCGAGGCCGACAGCTACGACGGCAAGGACCTGATCGAACTCCTGGAGACCTTCCCGCGCGAGGAACTCCTCCAGATCCCCGTGGGCGAGCTCTACAGCATCGTGCGCGGCGTGCTCCGGCTGCGCGACCGCCGCGGCACCAAGCTGTTCATGCGCCGCGACCCGTACGGCGGCCGCTACATGTCCTGCTTCGTGTACATGCCGCGCGACGAGTACAGCACCCAGGTGCGCCTCGACATCCAGAAGGTCCTGGCCGACGCCTTCCACGGCGCCACCATGGACCACAACGTGATGATCGGCGCCGCCCCGCTGGCCCGCCTCTACCTGGTGGCCCGCGCACAGAGCGGCCAGACCCTCGCGGACATCGACCAGGTCGCGCTGGAGGAGAAGGTCCGCCAGGCGGCCCGCTCCTGGGACGCCGACTTCGACGACGCGCTCGTCAACGAGTTCGGCCCCACCCGCGCCACCACGCTCAAGGAGCGCTACGGCCCCGGGCTCACCGAGGCCTACAAGATCGACAACGACCCCACGGTCGCCGCCAGGGACATCTTCCGCATCGAGGAGCTGCTCCAGCGCACCTCCTCCGAGGACCGCGAGGGCGAGTTCTCGGCCAGCCTCTACCAGCCCGAGGGGGCCGCCCCCGGGACCTGGCGCTTCCGCCTGGCCCGGATCGGACAGCCCATCTCGCTCTCCCAGGTCCTGCCGGTCCTGGAGCACCTGGGCGTGGAGGTCGTGGACGAGCTGCCCTACGACATCACCGTCGGCGGGGTGGGCCGGGTCTGGATCTACGACTTCGGCCTGGGCCCGCTGGAGGCCTCCGAGCTCTCCCCGAGCCGCCTGAAGGCCCTCTTCGAGGACGCCTTCGACGCCTCCTGGCGCGACCTCGGTGAGTCCGACCGGTTCAACGCCCTGGTCGTGCGCGCCGGACTCGACTGGCGCCAGCTCACCGTGCTGCGCGCCTACGCCAAGTACCTGCGCCAGACCGGATCGACCTTCACCCCCGACTACCTGGCCGACGTCCTCGTCGCCAACGTCGGGATCGCCAACCTGCTGGTGGAGCTCTTCGAGGCCCGCTTCGACCCCGACCAGGCCGACGAGGGACGCGCCGAGCGCGGCGACGTGATCGTCGGCAAGATCGAGGGCGAGCTGGACGGCGTGGCCAGCCTGGACCACGACCGCATCCTGCGCTCGTTCCTGGCGGTCATCCAGGCCACCCTGCGCACCAACCACTACCAGGGCGGCTCCGAGGGGCGCCCCTACCTGGTGCTCAAGCTCAACCCGCAGGAGATCCCGGACCTGCCCAACCCGCGGCCCCGGTTCGAGATGTACGTGTACTCGCCGCGCGTCGAGGGCGTCCACCTGCGCTTCGGCTCCGTCGCCCGGGGCGGCCTGCGCTGGTCGGACCGGTTCGAGGACTTCCGCACGGAGATCCTCGGCCTGGTCAAGGCGCAGATGGTGAAGAACTCCGTCATCGTGCCGAGCGGTGCCAAGGGCGGGTTCGTCTGCAAGCGCCTGCCCGCCGGGGGCGGCCGTGAGGAGGTCATGGCCGAGGTCGTGTCCTGCTACAAGCAGTTCATCAGCGGCCTGCTGGACGTCACCGACAACCTCGTCGACGGCCGGGTCGTGCACCCGGAGCGCACCGTCCTGCACGACGGCGACGACTCCTACCTGGTGGTCGCCGCCGACAAGGGCACCGCGACCTTCTCCGACACCGCCAACGCGATCTCCAACGAACGCGGCTTCTGGCTGGGCGACGCCTTCGCCAGCGGCGGCTCCGTGGGCTACGACCACAAGGCCATGGGCATCACCGCCCGGGGCGCGTGGGAGTCGGTGAAGTACAACTTCCGCGAGATGGGCGTCAACGTCCAGGAGGAGCCCTTCACCGTCGTCGGCATCGGTGACATGTCCGGTGACGTGTTCGGCAACGGCATGCTGCTGTCCCGCAAGATCAAACTGGTGGCCGCCTTCGACCACCGGCACGTGTTCCTCGACCCCGACCCGGACCCGGCCGCGTCGTGGGCCGAGCGCGAGCGCGTGTTCCGCCTGCCGCGCAGCACCTGGGAGAGCTACGACCCGTCGCTGATCTCCGAGGGCGGCGGCGTGTACCCGCGCACCGCCAAGTCCGTCCCGATCACCCCGCAGGTCCGCGAGGTCCTGGGGATCGACGAGGGCGTCTCGGCGCTCACCCCGGACGAGCTCATCCGGTGCGTGCTCACCTCGCCGGTGGACCTGCTGTGGAACGGCGGGATCGGCACCTACGTCAAGGCCAGCGGCCAGACCCACGCGGACGCGGGCGACAAGGCCAACGACCAGGTGCGCGTGGACGCCACCGAGCTGCGCGTGAAGGTGGTCGGTGAGGGCGGAAACCTGGGCCTGACCCAGCCCGCCCGTATCGAGTTCGCCCGCGAGGGCGGCCGGGTCAACAGTGACTTCATCGACAACTCCGCCGGTGTGGACACCTCCGACCACGAGGTCAACATCAAGATCATGCTGGACCGCGAGGTGCGGTCCGGCGAGATGGCCAAGGCCGACCGCGACCAGCTGTTCATCGACATGACCGACGAGGTCGCGTCGCTGGTCCTGGACAACAACTACTCCCAGAACGCCGTCCTGGCCGCCGCGCGCAAGCAGACCCACGAGATGCTGCACGTCCACGGCCGCTACATGCGTCACCTGGAGCGGACCAGGGTCCTCAAGCGCAAGCAGGAGGACCTGCCCTCCGACAAGGCGATCGCGGAGCGGCGGGCCCAGGGCAAGGGGCTGACCGGCCCCGAGTTCGCCACGCTGCTCTCCTACACCAAGATCAGCCTCAAGGAGCAGATCGGGCTGTCCGACCTGGCCGACGACCCGTACCTGGCGTCGACCCTGACGGACTACTTCCCGACCCCGCTGCGGCTGGACCGCTTCGCGGCCGGTGTGCAGTCGCACCCGCTGCGCCGGGAGATCATCGTCAACCAGGTGACCAACCAGATGGTCAACCGGTCGGGGACGACCTTCGCGTTCCGCCTCAACGAGGAGCTGGGCTCCAGCGCGGCGGACATCGCCCGCGCCTACCTGGTCACGCAGGAGATCCTGGGCCTGCGCCAGTACTGGGGCGAGATCGAGGAGCTGGACCACCAGATCTCGGTCGACAGCCAGCTGGTGCTGCTGCTGGAGATCCGCAAGCTGGCCGAGCGCTCCGCCCGGTGGCTGCTGCGCAACCGGACCTTCCCGTTCGACCTCGCCAGCGAGATCGGCTTCTTCGCGGAGGGCGTCGGCGAGGTGCTGCCGCAGCTCCGGGAGCTGCTGCGCGGACGCGACCTGGAGGCCTTCGAGGAGCGCCGCGACCGGTACGTCTCGCTGGGCGTGCCCTCGGACCTCGCGGAGCGCGTCGCCGTGATGGTCCCGGCCTACTCCACGCTGGACCTGGTGGAGATCGCGCACCGCACGGGCCAGCCGGCCGGGCGGGTCGCCAGCCTCTACTTCGAGCTGGCCGACCGGTTCAACATCAGCTGGTGGCGCGAGCGGATCATCGACCTGCCCCGGGACGACCGCTGGGGCACGATGGCCCGTTCGGCGCTGCGCGACGACCTGTACTCGGCGCACGCGGACCTCACCAGCCGCGTGCTGGAGGCGGGCGGCGAGGGCTCCAACGAGGAGCTGATCGCCCAGTGGTCCGAGCAGAACGAGGCCTCGGTGCAGCGCGCCGGGATCACGCTCTCGGAGATCCAGGAGAACGAGCGCTTCGACCTCGCCACCCTCTCGGTGGCCCTGCGGTCGATCCGCTCGCTGGTCGACTAGCCGACTGAGCACCTGAGGGGCGTCCGGACCACCGGGCGCCCCTTCGGCGTGTCCGGGGCGGATCCGCCCGGGGGCCGGGGACGGTGACGGTGGACTCTCCGGGCGGGTCCGCCGGGCACGGATGGGGGGCGCCCTCCCGCTGGGACCTACACTGGGTCCCGTGGCAGAACTGGACCCAGCAGAGAAAATCAAGGAACTCGCGGCGACCCTGGCGAGTGTGACCGCCGTGTTGGACCTGGAGGCGATGCAGACCCAGATCGCCGAACTGCGCGAGCAGTCCGCGGACCCCGAACTGTGGGCCGACCAGGCCAACGCGCAGAAGGTGACGCGCCAGCTCTCCAGCCTGGAGTCCATGGTCAACAAGGTCAACGGCATCGGACAGCGCCTCGACGACCTCGGGGTGCTCTACGAGCTCGCCGAGGGCGAGGACGACCCCGACACCAAGGCCGAGGCCGACCGTGAGCTCGAGCAGCTCCGCAAGGAGATCGGTGAGCTGGAGGTGCGCACGCTCCTCAACGGGCCGCACGACGAGAGCGAAGCGATCGTCACCATCAACTCCCAGGCCGGCGGCGTCGACGCGGCCGACTGGGCGCAGATGCTCCAGCGCATGTACCTGCGCTGGGCGGAGCGGCACGGCTACCCCACGGACGTCTACGAGACCTCCTACGCGGAGGAGGCGGGCATCAAGTCCACCTCGTTCGCGGTCAAGGCCCCCTTCGCGTACGGCACCCTGCGGGGCGAGCACGGCACCCACCGGTTGGTGCGCATCTCGCCGTTCGACAACCAGAACCGGCGCCAGACGTCGTTCGCGGGCGTGGACGTCGTCCCGATGGTGGAGCAGAGCGACCACATCGAGATCGACGAGACCGAGCTGCGCGTGGACGTGTACCGCTCCAGCGGCCCCGGCGGCCAGGGCGTCAACACGACCGACTCGGCCGTGCGCATCACCCACATGCCCACGGGCATCGTGGTCTCCTGCCAGAACGAGCGCTCGCAGTTGCAGAACAAGGCGACCGCGATGTCGATGCTCCAGGCCAAGCTCCTGGCCCGCAAGCGCGAGGAGGAGCAGGCCGCGCTGGACGAGATCCGCGGTGACTCGGTGAGCAGCTGGGGAACCCAGATGCGCAACTACGTCCTGCACCCGTACCAGAGCGTGAAGGACGTGCGCACCGGCGCCGAGACCGGCAACACCTCCGGTGTCCTCGACGGCGAGATCGACGCGTTCATCGACGCCGAGATCCGGTGGATGCGCAGCCGGGAGAAGAACGAACAGAACTGACCCGTGGCGTCCCCGCCCGAGCGGCGGGGACACGCCCGGTCGTACGAGTGGAACCAGGAGCGGTCGAACCCGCTCCGTAGCCCAACGGTGACGCTCACGACTCCGCAGTTTTACCGAAACTGCTATATGTGAACGTTATCATCGGTTGACACCTCCGATATGCTCGTGGCTGTTGTCCGATAGTGCTCTGATCTCCACGGATCTCTCGGGTGCGACAGGACCTGGACAATCCGGGCCCCTGCCCCCTCTAAACTGTCGGTGGCCATGCGGCCGGTACGATCCCGCGCGGAGCTCAGTCCGCCGGGTGCCCATACCTTCGAGAGCCTTGTGATGCGCCTGTGATCCACTTCGATAACGTCACCAAGCTGTACCCAACTCAGAAGCGCCCCGCGCTCGACGGTGTTTCCATCGACGTGGACAAGAGCGAGTTCGTCTTCCTGGTCGGCCCGTCCGGCTCCGGCAAGTCGACCTTCCTCAGGCTGGTGCTCAAGGAGGAGAAGCCCAACGAGGGACGGGTGCACGTCGCGGGCAAGGACCTCGCGCGCCTGTCCAACTGGAAGGTCCCGCACCTGCGCCGCCGCATCGGCTGCGTCTTCCAGGACTTCCGCCTGCTGCCGAACAAGAACGTCTTCGAGAACGTCGCCTTCGCCCTGGAGGTCATCGGCAAGCCCCGGCGGTTCATCAAGAAGGTCGTCCCCGAGGTCGTCGAGCTCGTGGGCCTCGAAGGCAAGGCCGGGCGCATGCCCGGGGAGCTCTCCGGTGGTGAGCAGCAGCGCGTGGCCATCGCCCGCGCCTTCGTCAACCGCCCGCAGATCCTGCTGGCCGACGAGCCCACCGGAAACATCGACCCGGCGACCTCCATCGGCATCATGAAGGTGCTGGACCGAATCAACCGCACGGGCACGACCGTCGTCATGGCGACGCACGACGCCGCCATCGTCGACTCGATGCGCAAGCGCGTGATCGAGCTTGAAGAGGGCTTGGTGGTGCGCGACCAGACGCGCGGCGTCTACGGCCAGGCGTACTGACCCCTGGCACGCTCGTCGCCGGGCGGTCGGCGACCGCGAGACCACCGGCACGGCGAAGCCCCGAAGGATGGACCTTTAACAGATCATGCGAGCACAATTCGTTCTCTCCGAGACGTGGATCGGCCTACGTCGCAACCTGACGATGACCATCGCGGTCATCACGACCGTGGCCATCTCACTCGCCTTGTTCGGTGCCGGTCTGCTGGTCAACCAGCAGGTCTCCGAGATGCGCAACTACTGGGACCAGCGGATCACGCTGACCATCTACATGTGCAACGACATCTCACCGACCGCCGCCTGCCAGGAGAACGGCGCGGCGACCGAGGAGGACCGCGAGGCCCTTGAGGCGCAGCTGAACTCGCTGCCCGAGGTCGAGGACTTCCGGTACCTCACCGCAGCCGAGGCCTGGGCCGACTTCCAGGAGCGCATCGGCTCCTCCAACGAGGCCCTCGCGGAGGCCGCGCAGGAGGGTGACATCCCGGAGAACTACCGGGTGCAGCTCACCAACCCCGACAACTACGACACCGTGCGCGCGGCCGTCGACGGGGCCGCCGGTGTCGACTCCGTCTCCAACGACCAGCGCGTCCTCGAACAGTTCTTCGGACTGCTCGACGGTCTCAAGTGGGCCGCTCTGGTGGTCGCCGGTGTGCAGCTGGCCGCCGCCGCGCTGCTGATCGGCAACACCATCCGGCTGTCGGCCTACAGCCGTCGCCGGGAGACCGGCATCATGCGCCTGGTCGGCGCGTCGAACTTCTACATCCAGCTGCCCTTCCTCCTGGAGGGCGCCATCGCCGGTCTCATCGGTGGTGTCATCGCGTCCGGGTTCATCGTGGCCACGAGGTACACGCTGCTCACCCAGATCGAGGAGTGGTTCCAGTTCGACGTGGCACTGGGCACGGGCTCGCTGCTGTACGTCATCGGAGTCTCGATGATCCTCGGTGTGCTCCTGTGCACCGTGACCTCGTTCCTCACCCTGCGCCGCTACCTGAAGGTCTGACGGGTCACCGCCGGATTCAGGGCGGGCGCCGGGTACCGGGGGGCCACACGACGTGGCCCCCCGGACGCATGAAGGGATACAACCGTGGCCAAGGAAACCGGGCGGAAACTGATCGCCCAGAACCGCCGCGCCCGGCACGAGTACCACCTCGACGAGACCTACGAGGCGGGGCTGGTCCTGACCGGTACCGAGGTGAAGTCCCTGAGAGAGGGACGCGCCTCCCTCGTGGACGGCTTCGCGCACATCCACGACGGCGAGGTGTGGCTGGAAGCCGTGCACATCCCGGAGTACTCACAGGGCACCTGGACCAACCACTCGGCCCGCAGATCACGTAAGCTACTCCTGCACCGCGAGCAGATCTCCCGGCTGATCGGCAAGACCCGGGAGCCCGGGCGCACGCTGATCCCGCTCTCCCTGTACTTCAGTGACGGGCGGGCCAAGGTGGAGATCGCTCTGGCTCGCGGTAAGCGTGAGTACGACAAGCGCCATGCCATCGCCGAACGCGAAGCCAAGCGTGACATGGAGCGCGCGCTTCGCCGTCGGCGTTGAGCTGTCCCACACTGAGGCGCCTGAAAGGAACACACAAGGTGTCCCCCCGTCCCCTCGGCCGCAGGATCGCGGCCGCCAGCAGTGGCCTGATCGTCGCCCTGAGTCTCGCGGCGTGCACGACCCACCCCAGTCCGGAGGTGGCAGTCAGGTCCTTCCTGCTCGCCTGGCAGGACGGGAACCACGCCGAGGCCGCCAGGTACACCACCGGTGACCCGGAGGAGGTCGAGCGGGCCCTGACCGAGGTCCACGACCAGCTCGACCTCGCCTCCATCCGGTTCGACCTCGGCCGGATCTCCACGGAGGGCGGGTCCGCGAGCGCCGAGTTCGGCGCCACCGCGGACCTCGGCATCGGTGACCCGGTGTGGAACTACACCGGGCGGATGTCGCTGACCAACGGCCCCACCGGCTGGGTCATCGACTGGTCCCCGAGCGTCATCCACCCCGACCTCTCCGAGGGCGAGCGCCTCGCCGTCAGCTACGAGATCAAGGACCGGGGCCAGATCCTCGACCGGTCCGGTGAACCCCTCGTCTCCGCCGACAGCGTCACCGCCTTCGGTGTGCTGCCCGCCGACATGGAGGACAAGGAAGCGGGCGTCACGGAGCTCGCGGAGCTCCTCGACGAGGACCCCGACCCGCTGCTCAACCGGGTGCGCTCCGCCCCGCCCGAGCAGTTCCAGCCGCTGGTCCTCATGCGCGACGCGGACAGCGCCCTCCTGAGCGAGGCCTCCAGCATCTCCGGTGTCGACACCCAGGAGGTCGAGGTCAACCTGTCACCGACGGTGGCCCCGTTCGTCCTCGGAGAGGTCGCGGGCACGTCGGAGCACCGGGTCTCCTCCCGTGTCGCGGGCGCCTACCAGGCGGGCGACACCGTGGGTCTGAGCGGCCTCCAGAACATCTTCCAGCAGGAGCTGGCCGGCACCGCCACCACACAGGTGGTCAGCCTGGGCGAGGACGGCGACCAGACCGACGTCCTGGAGTCCTGGGAGGGCGTGCGCAGCGGCGGCATCGAGACCACCCTGGACCTGGCCACCCAGCACGCCGCGCAGAACGCGCTGGAGTCGCTGCCCGGCGACGGCTACCTCGTCGCGGTGGACACCACCAACGGAGAGGTCCTGGCGGCCGCCAACGCCTCCGGCAGCACGGCCGACGACGCTGCCTTCACCGGGTCCTACGCGCCCGGCGGCACCTTCACCATGGTCTCGGCCCTGGCCGCGCTGGAGGCCGGGGCGGTCACGGCGGACAGTGCCATGCCCTGCGGGTTCCAGTCCGAGGTGGGCGACCAGGTGTTCACCAACCCCAGCAACGGCTTCCTCGCCGAGAACCCCACGCTGGTCCGCAACATGACCTACATGTGCACCGTCGGGTTCGTCGACATCGCGTCCGAGGTCGGCGCCGACACGCTCACCGACGTCTCCGCGCAGCTCGGCCTGGGCGCCGACTGGCAGCTGCCGCTGCCCGTCTCCCCGGGGACCGTGGACATCGCGGACGGCGACGCGGAACTGGCCTCCGCCATGATCGGTGACCACGGGGTCCAGGTGAGCCCGCTCTCCATGGCCCTGGCGGCCGGGGCCATCGCCGACGGTTCCTGGCACGGCCCGACCCTCGTCCGCGAGGAGGGGCCCAGCCCGGCCAACGCCAACGAGCTCGACGAGACCAACCTGGAGGTCGTCCGGGAGGGGCTGCGCGACGCGGTCACCCTCCGGATCCCCGAGGTGAACGTCGGCGAGGAGCAGGTGTACGGCCAGGCGGCCCGCACCGAGCAGGACGGCACCGCGCTGCACTGGTTCGTGGGCTACCAGGGGGACGTCGCCTTCGCGGTCCTCGCCGAGGTCGACCCCGAGATGAGCCAGTGGCAGCAGTACGCCGTCACCTCCGCGACCAGCTTCCTCAACGGGCTGGCCAACGGTGCCGTCCCCGGTGCCGAGGGCGTGCCCGGTACCGAGGGAGTCCCCGGAGCCGAGGGGGCGCCCGGTACCGAGGGTGTGCCCGGCGAGGAGTCCGCGCCGCCGGAGGGCCTGGGCACCGAGGCGGAGGCCGACCTCACCGGCCAGTGAGAACTCGGATCGAGGACGCCGCCGGAGCAACCCACGGGTGCTCCGGCGGCGTCTTTCCCTGTGACTGGTGCCGCGACAGGGGTAGCGGGCCAGCGTGAGAGGCAGGACCTCGTCTCTGGGGAGGCCCTGTCGCCTTTCAAGGTCGGCCCAACCCAGGCCGACCGCCCCCGTGAGCCGCGTCGACCGCTCTGGAGTCCGCCTCACGGGGGTTTCTCCCTGCCCGGGGGAATCCCCCGCCGTCACGGGGAATCAGCTTGGTCCCCACACCGTTCAACAGGTAGAGTGACGATCACGCGAGTGCTCGTTCACTCGCTTGTCGGCCGCCCGGAACCCTCGGGTGACAGGTGGTCTTGACAACTTCACAGGGGGTGATCGGTTTCGACTTTGGTAGCCGTTCCAGGGGAAGCGGGTCGAGGGTTGTGTTTGTGACCTCGTTAATCCTGCATTCGCGTAAATTCAAGTGCCAATTCCAAGCGCACTGAGTTCGCTCTCGCTGCCTAAGCGATAGCGACTCTGTCGGCCCGGGCTCGTCATCGGCTCGGGATCCGGCACCATTTAGATGACTCACCGCTCAGATCAGGCCACGGGGCCTGAGCGGGACATTTTCGTGGCTGGGCCCGTCAGCGATGTGTCTGTACAAGCGCTGGGGCCGAGTAGAACGACACTACAGACTGCACCCGGAGAAGCCCTGGCTCGATGCTGAAGGACGCGGGTTCGATTCCCGCCACCTCCACCTGTTTCGAAGGCGGCCCTGTTCGCGTGTTCACGCGCGAGCAGGGCCGCCTTCGTCGTTTCTTCGGGGGATTCCCCCGTCTCCTCTCTGATGTGTAGTCGCGGGTGCTCGCGCCCAAGCGCCCCGTGGTCCGGGGGCCTCTGGCCCCTCCCCGCGGGGCGCTTCGTCATGCCCGGGACGTGTCGGTGGGCACCGCATGGCTACATAGGTTGCGATCCTAACTAGGTTGCTTTACCGTCTAGGTAGATCAACCGATGGAGGTGGCACCCATGCCGATCGAGCTCGACGTCCCGGTCTTCTCACCCGCGGCACTCGTCATCGCGGGGCTGGTCTTCGCCTACCTGCTCGTGGTCGAGCCGCTGTGGGGCAAGCGCGTGTTCGAGGTGCTCAAGCGGGACCGGGACAGTGATCCGGGCCTGTACCTGCGGTTCTTCGGTACCGGGATGGCGGTCTTCTGGGGGCTGACGGGGCTCACGGCCCTGGCCGTCCTGCTCTCACCCGGAGTCGCATGGGCCCACCTGGGGCTGCACGGGGACGTGGACTGGGGGACCGTCGCCGGGATGCTGGTCGGCTTCGCGATCGCGGCGGTGCTGGTCACCCTGCTCGCCCGTGGGAAGGCGATGCCGGTCTCCCCGACACTGGACCCCATGCTGCCGCGCACCGCCCGTGAACGCTGGTGCGCCGTCGGTACCTCGGTCACGGCCGGGGTGTGCGAGGAGATCATCTTCCGGGGACTGCTCATCGCGGTCGGCGTCTCCCTGGGACTGCCCCTGTACGCGGCCGCGGGCCTGGCCCTGGTGGTCTTCACCCTCGCGCACCTGTACCAGGGTGTGAGGGACATGCTGTTGGTCGGCCTGCTGGGCCTCGCCCTCACCTACCTGTACCTGAGCACCGGCAACCTGATCGCGCCGATCCTCGTGCACGTCCTGGTCGACCTGCGCGCGCTGCTGCTCACCCCGAGGCCCGAGCGGTCCGGGCACCCCGCCCCCGTGGTCTGAAGGAGAACGGATGGATCGTCGATCGAGCTGGTTGAAGGGTGTCCTGGACCTACTGGTCCTGGCCGGTCTCACGGAGGGCGAGAGCTACGGCTACGCCCTGGCGGCCCGGCTGGACGAGGCCGGGTTCGGCCGGATCAAGGGCGGGACCCTGTATCCGGTGCTGAACCGGCTGGAGGAGGCGGGCCTCGTCGTCGCGGAGTTCCGCGCGGCGGAGAAGGGGCCGGGACGGCGCTACTACCAACTGACCGACCAGGGCCGCGCGGTCCTGGCCGAACAGGGCGCCGCCTGGCTGGAGTTCGACGCGTCGGTGCGTGAGGTACTGGGGAAGGGCGGCATCGGATGAGCTACCTGGAAGAGCTGACGACCCTGCTGCGGGCCCGCGGCGTGGCTGAGGAGCGGGTCCGGGAGACGGTCGACGACCTCGCGGCCTTCGTCGCCGAGAGCGGTGTGGACCCGGAGGAGGAGTTCGGTCCGGTCGCGGAGTTCGCGGACGACCTCGGGGGAGAGGACGTCGAGGCCGGGCCCGAGGCCCTGGTGTGGGGCGCGGACTCCTTCGCGGCCCAGGGTCGGATGAACGAGCTGGGTGCCCAGGGCTGGGAGATCGTCCGGCTGGACCGGCAGGGCCGGTTCGTGAGCCACCGGGAGGAGCCCCCGCAGGCCTGGGAGTACCGACAGGAGTCGGCGCTCGGGCGCGGGGAGCGGGAGCGGATGGCGCGGCGGCTGGCCCCGGAGGGCTGGGAGCCGTGCGGGCACTACCTGACCCACGCCTACTTCAAGCGGGCGCGGGCGGCCGTGGTCGGGCCGGAGGCGGTGCTGGAGGAGCGCCCCGAACCCTCGGGGAGGCGCTTCTTCTGGGGCCTGCCGGGCGTGGCGGTGACCGGGTTCTTCCTGGCGGTGCTGGTGGTCTCGCTGTTCAGCCTCGGGAGGACCCTGTGGGAGGGAGACGCCGCCGACCGGGTGGCGACCCTGCTGGGCGCGGTGGTGGGCGGAGCGGTGGGTCTGGCGGCCATGGTCGTCGTGGTCTGGCTCGCCTTCAAGCTGTTGGCGAGGATCAGGAACCGCTGACCGCGCGGGTCAGCGGACTTCGGTCAGTGAACCGAAGTGGTTTCGGGTGTCCCTCACCAGGGAGGCGAGCAGGGTCTCGGTGAGGGGCCTCCCCAGTTGGACCGCGCTGTCCAGGCCCTTCCAGGGGGCGAAGGCGAACGACCACACGAGCTTGCTGCCGACGTCGAAGGGGAGCACGTGGTAGTCCTCCGCGAAGGCGCTGAACAGGGGGAGGGTGGCCTCGGTGGCGTGGAACGACTTGCGCCGCTCGGCCTCGTCCCAGCGGAAGAACTCCTCCCGGATCCGGTACGTGCCGAGGACGCTGGCCTCCCGGGTGGTGCCCACGCCGTAGGGCGCCTCGGAGGTGTGGAGCACCTCGGGCAGGGCCCGGCACCAGGACAGCGGCCGGGACGAGGTGAGGCCCGCCCAGACCTCGTCGGGGGAGGCCGCGAGCTCCAGACCCACCCGCCAGCGCATGGGCGCGGTCTCGAAGAAGGTCTCGTCGACGGGGTCGAGCCCGTAGCGGAAGGCGGTCACGGGAGGTCCTTTGCGTCCGGGGGCACCTCTGGCGAAGGTACCAAGCCCTCGGGAAACGCCTGACGGGGGCGGTACCCGTCGGCATCGCCCCCGTCGGTCGTCGCCTACTCCTTGGTGGCCCCGACGAGCCACGCCACCTTGTGGGCGGTCAGCGACACGCTGCCGCTGTTGCCCAGGTGGACCCCGAACGAGGCGATGAACGCGAAGTCGTGCTCGCGGCGCTCGCAGATCACGTCCTCGACCGCGTAGACCGAGGCGGGGTTGCGCACCCGCAGGCAGAGGTCGGGTTCGTCCACCACCTCCGCCTGGACCTCGTAGCGGGTCAGCTCGCCGGCGAGCTTGCCGAGGTGTTCGCGTTCCTCGGAGGGCACGCGGGTCGGCTGCTGGTCGTTGGCCTGTCTCGACTGAGCCATGGTGGTTCCTTTCGTGTCAGGCACGGTGCTTTCCTCGACGCCCTGTCCGTAATTGTCGCTCAGGGTCAAGTTACTAATCCGTACCGTGCTCACGACACGCCGTTAGAACACCGAAGTGTCCGAAATCCAGCCGCCACGGTACATCACCGAGGAGACCGCGAGGTCGTCGTCGAGGACGAGGAGGTCGGCGTGGCCCCCGACCTCGATCCGGCCCGTGTCGGCCAGGCCCAGGGCGGTGGCGGGCACGGAGGAGGCCGACCGGATCGCGTCCGCCTCGGGCACCCCCAGGGCCACCGTGTTCCGGACCGCCTGGGGGAGGACGATCGTGCTGGAGGCGATCGCGCCGTTCTCCACCAGCCTGGCCTCGCCGTCCTGGACCCGGACCCGGAGGTCGCCCAGGGTGTACTCGCCGTCGCCCAGACCGGTCGCGGACATCGCGTCGGTCACCAGCGAGACGCGCTCCGGTCCCGCCGCGTCGAACACCAGCCGGGCCGCGCCCGGGTGGACGTGCACGTTGTCCAGGATCAGCTCGACCGTCACCCGCTCGTCGCCCAGGACCGCGGCGATGGGACCCGGGTCGCGGTGGTTCAGGGGGCGCATCGCGTTGTAGACGTGCGTGGCCACGGTCGCCCCCGCGTCGATCGCGGCGAGGGTCTGCTCGAAGCTGGCCTCGGTGTGGCCCACCGCCGCCACCACGCCGACGGAGCGCGCGGCGCGGATCAGGTCCAGCGCGCCGGGCAGCTCGGGCGCCACCGTGACCATGCGGACGTGGCCGCGGCCCGCGTCGATCCAGGCGTCGAACTCCTTGGTGTCGGGGTCGCGCAGCAGTTCGGGGTCGTGCGCCCCGCACTTGGAGCGCGCGATGAAGGGGCCCTCCAGGTAGATCCCGGCCAGTTCCCCCGCGTCGCACAGTTCCGCCAGCGCGGAGACCTGGCGCAGCGTGTTCTCGGGGGTGGCCGCGACCAGCCCGCCGACCAGGGAGGTCACCCCGGACCTGCGGTTGAAGGCGACGATCTCCCGCACGCCCTCCGGGTCGGCCTCGGGGAACGCGTGCCCCGCCCCGCCGTGGATGTGGGTGTCGACCAGCCCCGGCGCGACCAGTCGTCCGCCGACGTCGTGCCGTTCTCCGGGGCCGGGGTCGCCCGTGCCGAGCTCGCTGACCCGGCCGTTCTCGATCCGGATCCAGCCTTCGTGGGTGCCGTCGGCCGTGATGGCGCGCGCGCCGGTGAGGGTGAGGGGTGTCTGGGCCATGTCTGGGCCTTCCCTGTGTCTGGGGGGTACCGCCGTGGGGCGGGGAGTCGGGCGTCGTGTGTCGTAAATTACATTTCCGTGAACGGGCGGTTCGCCGGGGGTCGTGCGCACCCTCCGGGCCGTCGCGTATCCCCAGCGGAGCAGGGTGATCCCGCTCCCTGGGACGGTTGTCCGCGAGGTGGACCGGCCCACGCGGAGCCCGACACCCCCGAAGGAGGGGTGGCGGCACGCATTGACGATAGCGGCCGACGCGCCTCATGATGGAGACATGTCCGCCGGTGAGCTGCTTGTCCAGCGCCTGCATGTCGACTTGAGACAGCAGGCGAGCGCGCTCTGTCGTAGCTAGCGCCTTGCGGGGCCCCGCCCCGCCACGGTTCTGACCGTGCCCCCGTGCCTTACGCAGACACCGGACGCTCATGACTCCCACCTGGGTCCCGGACCATCTCTCCCGGTCCGTGTGAGCACCCCCGACTGGACCACCGCACACGAGTCCCGGACGACGAGGTCCCGCTCGGTCGAGGTCCACGAGGAACAGCGGTTCCCCTCCGGTGTCTTCCGATCACCGCCCCCCGCGTTCCTTCCGGTCGATCCCGGCTCGCTCTGACCGAACCCAGGAGTTCTCCGCCATGACTCGCTTCACTGTGCTCGTCGCCGCCCCCCAGACCCACTCCTCCGTGCACACCGCCGCGCTGCGCGCCGCCGCCGAGGTCGCCACCCGCGCCGGGGTCACCTCGACGCCCGAGATCATCGACCTGGCCGCGATCGGCCAGGACCTGCTGGCCGAGTCCGCCGACTCGGTGACCGAGGCCCTGGAGCGGGTGAGCCGGAGCGACGTGCTCCTGGTGGCCTCCCCCCAGGTCCACGGCACCTACACGGGGCTGCTCAAGGTCTTCCTGGACCGGCTGCCCGAACTCGGCCTGGGCCACACCGTCGCGGTGCCGCTGGCCGTCGTCGACGACCTGCGCAACAGCCACGGCATCGAGGAGGACCTGCGCATCCTCCTGGCCGACCTGGGCGCCTGGGTGGCCGAGCCGGGCCTCATCCTGGCCTCGGACGAGACCCACAGCCCCGAGAGCGTCGTGCGCGCCTGGGCCGACGTGGCCGCCCCGGGTCTGCGCCAGGCCGTCTCCGTCGCCGCCTAGGGAACGCCGGTGGTCCGGGCGGGGTCAGCTCCGTCCGGGCCTTTCCGTTCCGTTGGGGGTCGGCTCCCCGCGCAGCCTGCTGGTGTCGGCCTCCGCCTGGGCCACGTTGCCGCGCACCAGGACCACCACGACCAGGGTCAGCGCGAACCCGCCGACCCGCAGCGCCAGCGTGAGCGGGTCCTCGGGCAGCTGCTCACCGAAGAGCAGCGTGCCGACCACCACCACGAAGACGTTGCCGACCACGTTCGACACCGGTGCCGTGATGGAGGCCCGGGAGCGCTGGAGCGAGGTCTGGAAGAGCACGATCCCCACCGCCCAGCCCAACGCGTACAGGTAGGGGAAGGGCGAGAGCAGGGCGGGCACGATCGCGGCCAGGAACCCGTTGTCGGCCAGCAGGCCGCCCAGCCCCTTGCCCTGGAGTCCGGCGCTGCCCTGCGCGAGCCCGGCCGCCGCGCCCATGGCGGCCGCCGACACGTACCTGCCCCGGCCGCCCACGAACCTCATCACGGCCACGCACGCCACGACGGTGACCACGCTGACGGCCACCAGCAGCGGGGTGTTCGCGGTGGTCCCGGTCTCGGTGCCGTCCACGGTGGACAGGCTGAGCAGCCCGAGGGCGACCGGCATGACCCCGAGCGCCACGTACTCGCCCCGGGTGATCCGCTCGCCCCGCACCAGCGTGACGATCAGCAGGGTGGTGGCCACACCGGCGGCGAAGGCGGGCTGGGCCACGGACACGGGGGCCAGGCCCAGGGAGACGATCAGGCCCACGCTGCCCAGGGCGGCGAAGGCGCAGCCGAACACCCACCTCGGGTTACCCAGCAGTACCCTGGCCAGGTGGAGGGGCCGGTTGATCGAGATCGACTCGGAGCCGTGCAGCGCGCGCTGTTCCACGGTCAGGCCGATCGTGTAGACCAGCGCGGAGAGCAGCGCGACCAGGAGTCCGATCACGGTGGGGGGCCTTTCGGCTCGGTGCCGCTGGACCCGGCTGGGCCAGAAGGTTGACGGCATCCATATAACCAGTTCTAGTCTTGTCTGGCGAGCGACTGCCCCCTGGTTGCCTGACTAGCGGGATTGTTGCTCCGGTGCTGAACAGGAACCTGTAGCTATCGCGGCGGCGAGAGATGGGGCACGGTGCAGGACCCGGGCGAGGACGCCACCCCCGAGCAGCGCGACCCCGACGAGCGGGAACCCGGCGCCGACCACCACGTCCCGGCCGAGACGGGCCGGAACCGGTGGTCGCCGCGCGCCCCGTACTGGCTGACCGCCGACCACTGGCGTGACCGCGACTGGCGCGACCTCGTGGTGTGGCGCCGCCCCGGCTCCCGGTTCGAACCGGGCCCGCTCGGCCTGCTCGGCGTCATGCTCTCGGCCATGGCGGTCACCATGCTGCTCCTCCAGACCGGGTCCGGCGGGCTCGACGGGGGCCAGGACACCGGCGACGGCGCCCCCGTCCCGGTGCCCGGCCCGCCCGACGGCGAACTGCGCATCATGATGGTGGGCGACGCCGCGACCCAGGGCAGCAGCGGTGACCACACCTGGCGCTACCACCTGTGGTCCCACCTGTCCCGGCAGGACGTGGAGTTCGACTTCGTCGGGCCCAGCGACGACATGTACTCCCTCGACTCCGAGGAACCCGGGGACCTCAGCTACGCCGAGCCCGACTTCGACACCGACCACGCGGCGCGCTGGGGCGCCACCGCGCAGGAGCTGTCCTCCGACATCGCGCAGGTCGCCGTCGAGCACGACCCCCAGTACCTGCTGATGCTCGCCGGGACCGAGGACATCCTCGCCGGGGGCGGGGCGGACCAGGCGCTCGACGGCGTGGCCGAGACCGTCTCCACGGTGCGGGTCGTGCTGGACGACGCCCGCTTCGTGGTGGGCGAGCTCCCCGAGGTGGACGGCACCGACGACGACCGCCGGGTCAACGACGAGATCGCCCGCTTCAACATGGGGCTGGTCGACCTCGCCGGTCAGCTCACCTCCGCCACCTCGCCCGTGGTCGTCGCGCAGGTCGCCCGTGAGTACGCGCCCGCCTTCGACAACTGGGACGCCACCCACCCCAACGTGCGCGGGGAGCTCAAGATCGCCGCCGCGTTCGCGGACGCGCTGGCCGCGCCGCTGGGGGTGGGGGAGGGGTTCCCGCGACCCCTGCCCGAGCTCTCCGCCGGTCCGCTGACCGCGCCGGAGCCGGAGTACGAGGAGACCGACGACGGCCTGCTGCTGAGTTGGAAGAACGTGCCGGGGGCCACCGACTACCGCGTGGTGCAGCGCCGGGTGGAACCGGACCCCGACGACGCCGGGGTGATCCCCGCCGACGTCGAGAGCGACGAGGACGACCGGTTCGTGGTGGTCGGGTCGCTCTTCAGCGGTGCCCGCTACGAGTTCGTCGTGCGCCCGTTCAAGGGGCGCGACGAGGGCACCGAGTCCGAACCCCTCCAACTGGTGTGGGACGACGAGCCCCCGCCCGCGCCGTCCTGGGTCCGGGTGCACGACGGCGGCACCCTGGTGACGTGGGAGGACGTGGCGGAGGCCGGGCACTATGAGGTGTGGCTCCGGCAGCTGGAGTGCGTCCCGGACCAGCGGTCCCTCTCCCGTGCCCGCCGTGTGTCCACCACCCCGCGCGACCTGGTCGGGCCCCGTCCGGGGAACCCGTCCACCGACGACCAGGAGGTCCCCGGAGGCACCGAGCCGGGGGTCGAGGAGCCGGGGCCGACCCCGACACAGCGTCCGGAACCGCCCCGCGTCGAACCCGAACCCGCCCCCGACCCCGAACCGTCCGTCCCGGCGGCCCCCGAGCCGCGCGAGTCCTGCGCGCCCCCGGACGGGCGGGGTCCCGGTACCGGTGACGGTTGGCGCACCCTGGGCTCCGTCGGTGAGCAGCCGCGCTGGGCGGCGTCGGTGTCCGGTCCCTACGAGATCGCGATCCGTGCCCACCGGGACTACGTGGAGGGCGGCTACTCCGACAGCGTCGTCCTCTCGGAACGCTGATGCGGACCGCCGCGCGGGTGACGGCCGGGCTCCTGCCCTGGCTGGTGGGCCTGATCGCCGGGGTGCTCGCGCTGGGCCCCGCCCTCGGCCCGGGGTACGTGCTGCGGTACGACATGCTCTTCGTCCCCGGGCTCTCGCTGCCCACGGTGCTGGCGGGCGCGGACGGCTTCCCGAGGGCGATCCCGAGCGACGCGGTGGTGGCGGCCCTGTCCCTCGTGCTCCCCGGGGACACGGTGCAGGCGCTCGCCCTGCTGGCGGTGTTCACGGTGGGCGGCGCGGGCGCCTTCCGGCTCCTGGTCCGCCTGGTGCCCGGAGCGTCGCCGGGTGACGGCCGCGTGCTGGCGGCCGGGGCCGCCGCCGGGGTCCTCTACGTGTGGAACCCCTTCGTGGCGGAGCGCCTGCTGCTGGGGCAGTGGGCGATGCTGTTGGGCTACGCGGGCCTGCCGTGGGTGCTGTGGGCGGTGACGCGGCTGGCGTCGGACCGTCCGGGCGCGGGGCTGGCCGGGGTGGTCCGCGCGCTGGTCCCGGCGGCGATCGGCGGGTTCTCCTCGGTGGTGCTGAGCGCGCTCACCGCCGGACCGCAGGTGCTGGCCGGGCCCCGCCGCTGGCGGAACGCGGCCCTGTTCGCGCTGGCGCTGGTCCTGGTGTCGCTGCCGTGGCTGCTGCCGTCCCTGACCAGCGGCGCCGTCACGGACCCGGCCGGGGTGGAGGCCTTCGCGGCGCGCTCGGACACCCCCTTCGGCGCGCTGGGGTCGCTGCTCCTGCTGGGCGGGGTGTGGAACTCGGGGGCGGTGCCGCCCGGCTACGGGGAACCGGTGACCGCCACGGCCCGGGCGCTGGTGTGCGCGGTGTCCCTGGCGGGCTGGGTCTGGTGGCTGCGGCGGGCCCGTCCGGCGGTGGGCGTCGGACTGTCGGTGTCGGCGGCGGTGGGTTTCGGAGTCGCGCTCCTCGGGGTCTCCGCTCCGGGGCGGGAGTTCCTGGCCGCGCTGATCGACCTGTGGCCCGGGTTCGGTCCGCTCCGTGACGGCCAGCTGTACCTGGCGCCGCTCTCGCTCGTGCAGGCGCTGGGGGCGGGCGCCGTGGTGCTGTGGCTGCTGCGGGCCCTACCCGACGGCGGAGGAGGGCGCGCGGATCGCGCGGGAGCCTCCGGGACGGGGGAACCCTCGGGGGGTTCCGAGATCCCGCTGTGGCGGGTGGTGGGTGCGGTGCTGGTGGTACTGGCGCCCGTGGCGGTGTTGCCGGGACTGCTGTGGGGCGCGGGAGGACGGCTGACGCCGGTCGAGTACCCACGGGAGTGGCTGGCGGCCCGGGAGGCGGTGGCCGCCGACGACCGGCCGGGTGCGGTGCTGGTCCTGCCCTGGAGCGCCTACCGGGGACCGGAGTGGTCCGGCGGACCCGTGGTCGTGCTCGACCCGGCGACGAAGCTCTTCGACCGGCGCACGATCTGGAACGACGACCTCAGCGTGGGCACGGCCGGCGGCGGTCGGGTCGTGGTGACCGGCGAGGACGCCCGCGCCCGGGAGGCCGCGCGGCTGCTCGACCCCGATCCCGCGACCGGCCTGCCGGGGGAGCGGTGGCTGTCCGACCCCGACGCCCTGGCGGAGCTCCTGGGTGGTCTCGGGGTCCGCTTCGTGGTCGTGTCGGCACCGGTCGATAACCGGTTCTGGTCTGGGGCGGAGTCCCTTTCCCCGGTGGTCGAGGGTGCCGATCTGACCCTTCTGGAAGTGGATGACCAGCACATCAGGGCAGACAAAGACCCTTTGTCGGGGTTGGAAGTTACCAGCGGGTTAGTTACAGTTGGGGCAATCATCTGGTCTATGGCTAGATCAGGTTCTAGTCTCGGGTTCCAGCGTCCCCAACCAAGAACGGAGCGGGGCGCGCGGAAGGAGATCCCCAAGTGATCAAGGTAATCGCCGCCTGCGTGATCGGCGCGGCTCTGGCGGGGGGTGCCACCGTGGTGGCCACCAACCTCGCCACCGAGTCCACCGCGACCGCGGAACCGGTGAACGAAACCCTCTACAACTACGGCGACCGCTAGGCGGCCGTTCTTGCCGAGGTAGGCGGGCGCCCCGCCGCCAGCGGGGCGCCCGCCCCGCCCCCTCACGGTCGCACCCCTCGTGACCGCCCATCCCCAATGACGTCCGGTCGACGGGCCCGTTCGGCGTGCGCTCGACGCTTCCCCCGAGCGCTCGCTCAGCGTGCTCACGCGTGTTCTCCGCGTGCGCGCCCAGGGTCCGCGCCGGGCACCGCGCGGAAGGAGAGCGTGTGGTCTTCCAGAAGGTCCCAGCCCGGGTGGAGCCCGGCCGCCCCACGGTCACCCCCGCCCAGGCCACCGTTCCCTCCCCGGCCGTCGCCCCCGAAACCGCCACGGCCTCCGCACCGGTCGAACCCGCCGGCCCCGGGACCGGCCCCGGCCCCCGCCTCGACGGCGTCCGCATCGTCATGATCAACTGGCGCGACCCCTGGCAGTCCACCGCGGGCGGCGCCGAGGAGTACGCCTGGCGGATCAGCCGCCACCTGGCCGAACGCGGCGCCATCGTCACCTTCCTGACCAGCCGCGAGCCCCACCAGGCCCGGGTCGAGACCAAGGACGGCATCGTCATCCGCCGCATGGGAGGCCGGTTCACCGTCTACCCGCGCGTCATGGCCTGGCTCGCCCTGTGGAGACGCGAGTACCACCTCGCCTTCGACTGCATGAACGGCATCCCCTTCTTCTCCCGGCTGGTCCTGCGCCGCCGCACCAGGGTGGTCAGCGTCGTGCACCACGTCCACGACCTCCAGTTCAACGCCTACTTCCCGGCACCGCTGGCCTGGCTGGGGCGCTTCCTGGAGTCGGCCGTGGCCTCCCGCGTCTACCGGAACTGCACCACCGTCACCGTCTCCGAGTCCTCGCGCGCCGCCATGCGCGACAAACTCGGCTGGCGGGCGCCCATCGAGATCGTCCACAACGGCGGCCTCCCCGCCGCCCCGACCGGCGCGGTCCCCGCGCCCGCGCCCGCCGACGGCGCCCCCGCGCTGGTCAGCCTCGGCCGCCTCGTGGTGCAGAAACGGGTCTCCCGCGTCGTCGACCTCGTGCGCGCGCTCGACGGCGCCCACCCCGGCCTGCGCGTCCACATCATCGGCCGCGGCCCCGAGGGCGAACACCTCGCGACACAGGTGGCGCGGGACGGCCTCCAGGAACGCGTGGACCTGCACGGCTTCCTCTCCGAGGAGGACAAGGACGCCGTGCTCTCCTCTTGCCACCTGCACGTGACCGCCTCCGAGTTCGAGGGGTGGGGCCTCACCGTCATCGAGGCCGCACGGCTCGGCGTGCCCACCGTGGCCTACGATGTGGACGGACTTCGCGATTCGGTCCGCGACGGCGAGACCGGATGGCTCGTCCGCGAGGGCCAGACCCTTGAGGACGTCGTCTCCCGTGCCCTCGCGGAACTGTCCGACCCCCGGCGCTCCGAGGAGGTCCGGCGGGCCTGCCGCGCCTGGGCGTCCCGGTTCACCTGGGAGGCCAGCGGCGCCCGTATGACCCGCCTGGTCGCCGCCGAACTCGGTCTGGACGCCCCCGCCCGCACCGCCCCCGGCACCCCCGACCCCACAGCAGGCAAGAAAGCGAAGATGTGACTTCGGCGGAATCCACCGCCAGGCGCGAACCGGAGGATTCCAGAACACCGACCGCCCCCGGCGGAGTGGACGAGAGGCTGCTGGCGCGGCTCAAGGTCCTCGCGGTGTGTCTGCTCCTGGGAGCACTGGCAGCCAGCATCGACCCCGGCAGGATCGTCAGCGACACCAAGATCGACCTGACGGTCAACCCCCTGGGGTTCATGGAGCGCGCCCTGCACCTGTGGGACGCCTCGTACTTCGGCCAGCTCCAGAACCAGGCCTACGGGTACTTCTTCCCCAACGGCCCCTTCCACCTGCTGTTCGAGGTGCTCGGGATGCCCGAGTGGCTCATCCAGCGCCTGTGGATGGCCGTGCTCCTCATCGCCGCGTTCGTGGGGGTGTACAAGGTCGCGGAGGCCCTGGGCCTGGGCACCGTCAACACCCGCATCATCGCCGGTGTGGCCTACGCGCTCGCCCCGCGCGTGCTCACCCTGCTCTCGTACAACTCGGCCGAGCTCCAGCCCATGCTGCTCATGCCGTGGATCCTGCTGCCGCTCGTCCTGGGCGCCCGGCACGGGTATCCGCCCGCGCGCATGGCGCTGCTCTCGGGGCTGGCCTTCCTCATGTGCGGCGGCACCAACGCCGCCTCCGAGCTGGCCGTCCTGGTCGTCCCCGGCCTCTACCTGCTGACCAGGGCGGGCGGTCCGCGCAAGTGGCGGCTCATCCTGTGGTGGTCGGGCGCGCTCGCCCTGGCGTCGTTCTGGTACATCGTCCCGCTGCTCATCATGTCGCGGTACGTGTACTCGTTCATGCCCTACACGGAGGACGCCGCCGTCACCACGGGGATCACGTCCCTGTTCAACTCCCTGCGCGGCACCTCCAACTGGATGGGCTTCCTGCCCGACATGGGCAACACCGCACTGCCCTCCGGCGCGGAGCTCTCCCTGACCCCCTGGCTGGTCGCGGTCACCGCGCTGGTCGCCGGGCTGGGCCTGGCCGGGCTGATCAACCGGCGCACCCCCGAACGCCTCTTCCTCATCAGCTGCCTGCTGGTGGGCACCGCGATCGTCGTCGCGGGCCACACCGGCGCCCTCACCGGCCCCTTCGCGCCGCTCATGCGCGAGCTCTTCGACGGCGCCCTCGCGCCCTTCCGCAACGTCCACAAGTTCGACGCGCTCATCCGCCTCCCGATCGTCCTGGGCCTCGCCCACCTGCCGGTCGTGGTCGCCCGCGACTGGGCGGACCGTCGTGGCGGCGGCCGCGACCCCGGCGCCGTCGCCCGGGTCCGCCGTACCGTGGCCGGGGCCAGCGCCGCCGTCTTCCTGGTCACGCTCGCCCCCATCGCGACCGTCGGCATCGCCCCCAAGGGCGGGTTCGAGGAGATCCCGGACCACTGGTACGAGGCCGTGGAGTGGCTGGAGGACCAGGGGGACGACCGCGGCATGACCATGGCGCTGCCCGGGTCGGCGCGCGGCGAGTACGAGTGGGGCCGCCCCCTCGACGAACCCATGCAGCCACTGCTCTCCGGTGCCTGGACCAACCACCAGATCATCCCGTGGGGCTCCTCCGGCATCTCGCGGATCAACCACGAGATCGACCAGCGGGTCTCCTCGGGGCGCGGCTCCGAGGGGCTCGCGGACACCTTCGCCCGCCTGGGCGTCACCCACCTGATCGTCCGCAACGACCTCCAGCGGGTGGGCAACAACGGCGGCTGGCCCGCCCGCGTCCACCAGTCGCTCCGGAACTCCCCGGGCATCAGCGAGGCCGCCGAGTTCGGACCGGTGATCGGCTCGATCGACCACTCGTCCGCCTCCCAGTGGTTCGACCAGCCGTACCCGTCCCTGACCGTCTACGAGGTGGAGGGCGCCGCGCCCACGGTCGGCACCGTGCCCTCCGGCGACGCGCTCAGGGTCACCGGCGGCCCGGAGTCCGTCCTCCACCTGGCCGAACAGGGCATGGTCAACGACGACCGCCCGATCCTGATCGGGGACGACCCCGGCGCGGACGCCGTCGCCGCCGAGGACACGATCGTCACCGACACCGTCCGGCGCCGCGAGGTCGTCTACTCCGACGTGCGCCGCAACGTCTCGGCCACCATGACCGAGGACCAGGAGCTGGAACGCGACGTCCCCGCGCCCGACATCATGGACCCCGCCTGGGAGGAGTACGTCTCCCACGCCGAGGACCTGGGGGTGGCCGGGGTGACCGCGTCCAGCTCCGAGGCCGGGGTGGAGTCCCGGGCCAGCGACCGCGACCCGGGCCACGCCCCCCACGCCGCCCTGGACTCCGACCTCGGCACCGCCTGGCGCTCCAGCGCCTTCGCGGGCGCCATCGGCCAGTGGATCGAGGTCGAGTTCGAGGAGCCCCGCGACCTCAGCGGTCTGAGCGTGGCCTTCGAGCAGCTGTCCGGAGAGCCGCCGCCCTCGCGTGTCACCCTCGTCACCGACGAGGGCCGCACCGAGGTGGCCGTGGCCGCCACCGACGAGCCCCAGGAACTGGCCGCGCCGCCGGGGCTCACCACCACACTCCGGGTACGGATCGACGAACTGGCGTGGGAACCGGAGTACCGCTTCGGCACCCGGGTCGGGATCTCCATGATCTCCCTGCCCGGCCTGGAGGCCACCCGGACCCTGCGGGTGCCCGGACCCACCGACGCCGGCTCCCTCCTCTTCACCGGGTCGACCGGCACCGCCCCCGGCTGCATGGAGGGCTCTCACGTGTGGGTGTGCAACCCCCGGCTGGAGGTGAGCGGTGAGGACTCCAGCAGGCTCGACCGCACCTTCGAGGTCTCCGAGGGGGCGGCGGCCGGATCCCACGCCATCTCCGGCGAGGTGGTCCTCACCGACCCCCGGGAGGCGGAGAACGCCGCCAACCGCGCCGGGGGGTACCCCCGGGTGACCGGCTCCTCCACCGCCGTCAGCCACCCCGCCGCCATGGGCCGGGGCGCGCTCGACGACGACGAGGCCACCGTCTGGTACCCCGACCCGGAGGAGAAGGCCCCCTGGCTCGACGTCGAGCTGGGCGAGCCGACCGCGATCGACCACATGAGGGTCGAGTTCCCCCGGGCCGACAGCGTGATGCGGCCGATCCGGGTCACCGTCGAGGGCGGCGGAACCGTCCGCGAGGGGTGGCTGGACGGCAGCGGCCGGGTCGACTTCGCGGAGCTGACCGCCTCGTCCCTGCGCGTGGCCTTCGAGCGCCCCGAGGGGCAGGCCCTGGAGATCGGCACGGTCGACCTCCCCGGCGTGCCCGCGGTGGACCCGCTCCCCGAAGGGGACGCGTCCACCACCTGCGGACTGGGCCCGACCCTGCGCGTCAACGACCGGCGCGTGGAGACCAGGATCAGCGACGGCACGCTCGCGGACCAGCTCACCGGGCGCCCGTTGCGGTACGAGACCTGCACCGACCTGGACCTCACCGAGGGCGAGAACCGGATCGTGGTCGACCCGGGCAACCGCTACCAGGTGCGTTCGGCGCTCGTGGAGACCGGCGACCGACCCGGCGCCGCGGGAGGGGCCCCGGAGGTCAGCATGGCCGAGGTCGACACCGTGCACGCCTGGGGTCCGGGCGAACGCCGCTTCGACGTGGACGTCGACGAGGACAGCCTCCTGGTGGTCAACGAGAACTTCAACGAGGGTTGGGAGGCCCGGATCGACGGCGGCGACGGACTGCTGGAACCGGTACGGCTGGAGGGCTGGAAACAGGCCTGGGCGCTTCCCGAGGGGAGCGCGGGCACCGTCACCCTCACCTACACCCCCGACGCCGTGTACCACCGCGTGCTGGCGGTGGGCGGGGCCCTGGCCGCCCTCCTCGTCGTGCTGGCGCTGTGGCCGCGACGCTGGCTTCCGGGCGGGAGGCGGCTGACGGCCGCGCCCCCGCGCGGCGCGCGCGCCCTGCCCGGGGCCGGTCCGGGATGGCTGCCCCGCTGGGTGGTGCTGCCGGTGGGCCTGGCCTACGGGGTGTGGGTCGCGGGCTGGGCGGGTGCGGCCGTGGTCGGCGTCCTCCTGCTGTCCCTGTGGTGGCTGGCCCGCCGGGCCCCGAAGCGCCTGCGCCACGCCAAACCCGGCAGGCCGTCCCTGGGCGGACGGGCACTGCCGTACCTGGCCGGTCCGTGGGTGGTCACGGTGTCGCTGGCCCTGGCCGGACTGGCCATGGCCTCGGGGACCCACCTCGTGGTGAACCTGCCCTTCCACGACATCACCGAGACCCTGGGCACGGCGCTGCGCGGCTGGGTCCCGCAGGCGCTGTGCCTGCCCGCGATGGCCCGACTCGTCCTCGCCCTGGGACAGCGCGGGGTCGAACACGATCCCCCCGAAGGGCCCCCGGAGGGCTCGGCCGGGGGCGCCGCCGAAGGCTCCGACGGCGGGCACCGGCGGACCGGCCCGCCCGAGAACGGGTCAGGGCCGGAACACGGGACCGCGCGCCTGCCCGAGGCCGGTCACGACGTCGAGGAGGTACGCGGGTGAGGACCTCCACGCGGACGGGCGCGGATCCCGGGCGGAGCCTTCCCCAGGGCACCGTCCTGGTGGCGGCCGGGGCGTTCCTGCTGACCCTGGCCCTGCTGCTGCCGCTGTACGTGCACGACCGGGTCGCCCCGCACCCGGCCGACGCCACCCTCGGACTGCTCCTGGTGGACGACGACGCCAGTTTCCTGGACACCGCCACCTGGACCCGTGTGGAGGGCGTCGACCTCGAACGGGACACCCGGGTGGAGGCCTCCGCGCACGGCGCCGACTGGTCGGCCTGGGAGATGACGGTGAACACGTCCTCCTCGGACCGCGTGCTCGACCACTGGAGCCGCCGGGTGATCGTGGACCGCGAGACCGGCCGGGCGGTCAACTGCTGCGGCGAGCACGTCAACGGCGACCGCGCGGTGCGCCAGGCCGGGCTGGTCCTCCACTGGCCGCCCGGGGTCCCCGAGGGCGACCACTCCTTCTACGACGCCGAGGTGCGCGCGGCCCCCTCGGTCGAGTTCGAGGAGGACGACGAGGTCGCCGGGGTGGCGGTGCGCCGCTACGCCCAGACCGTGGAGGCCACCCAGGTCCCCGACTCCGCGCGGGAGGTCCCGGCGGCGCTGTTCGACCCGGACGCCGAGGGCACGGTCAGCGTGAACCGCTGGCTCACGGCGGAACGGACCTTCTGGGTCGAGCCGGTCACCGGCATCGTGGTGAACCTGGAGGAGCGCAGGTCGGAGACCCTGCGGCCGCAGAACGGCTCCGGCGAGGTGGAGCTGCTCGACGCCGAGCTGACCCTGGTGGAGAGACAGGTCCTCGGATACGCCGAACAGGCCCGGGTGCGGTCGCTGCTGCTGCGGGGGCTCGACCGCTGGGCGCCCTGGACCCTGGGCCCGGTCGGCGCGGTCGCGGTCCTGGCCGGGCTGCTCGGCGCCTGGCGGTCCCGGACCGCCGAGGAACCCGGGGAGCGTGCGCCCGAGGAGGCCGGGACCGGCTGACCGCCCCCGGGGGCCAGCGGCCGGATCGCATAGGATCTCGCCCATGTGCGGTCGCTATGCCCAGTCCCGGAACGTGCACCAACTCCAGATGGCCTTCTCCCTCCCCGAGGAGGCGCTGGGCCCGGCGGGAGACCCGCGCGCCTGGCCGCCGCTGGAGGAGCTCGACCCGGACTACAACATCGCGCCGGGCAGCCCGGTGTACGCCGTGCTCGGCCCGCCTCCCCAGGGGGGCGCCCACGGACGACCGGGACCGCGCTCCCTGCACACGATGCGCTGGGGTCTCGTGCCGGGCGGCGCCAGGGATCGCAACGTCGGCTACCGCATGATCAACGCGCGCAGCGAGACGGTCGCGGACAGGCCCGCCTTCCGCACCGCCTACCGGAACCGCCGCTGCCTCCTCCCCGCTGACGCCTACTACGAGTGGCAGCTGCTCAACAAGGACGGCACCACCGAGGCCAGCACCTCTCCCGCCACTGACCCCCAGCACAAGAGGCGCAAGGCCAAGGCCGCCAAGAAGCCCTTCTCCGTCCACTACTCCGGAGACGAACCGCTCGCCCTGGCCGGGATCTTCGAGCGCTGGCGCGACCCCGAGGTCGACGACCCGAGCGACCCCGACGCCTGGCTGTGGACCTGCGCGGTCATCACCACCGAGGCCGCCCCCGAACTCGCCCACATCCACGAACGCATGCCCGTCGTGGTGCCGCGCGAGGACTGGGCCGTCTGGCTCGACCCCGCCACCGGCGCCGAGGAGCTGGCCCACGTGCTGGACGACTCCCCGGTGGACCGGTTCTCGGTGGACGAGGTCTCCACCGACGTCAACAGCGTCAAGAACAACGGCCCCCACCTGCTGGAACCGGCCGAGGACTCCGGTCGCGGCGAACCGGAGACACTTTTCTGACCCCGGCGAGGCTGGACAGGCCCGGGGACGGCCTGTGTATGGTGTGCGAGGCCACGGGGGAGTGCTTCCCCCGGCCCGGGACACCGTGATCGAGGTGTTCCGGCACGTTCCACGTGCGCACATGTGAATACGCAACGCGGGAGCTCGCGCCATGGCGGGCTGAGAGGGCGACTCAAGGGTGTCGCCGACCGCAGAACCTGTTCGGGTAATTCCGACGTAGGGAGGCATGCCATGACGGCTATCGACGGTCGTGACGTTTCCACCACCGACGAGCACCGGGTGACCACAGGTCCCATCATGGGATCTCGCAAGGTCCACGAGGAGATCACCACCCCCGAGGGCACGACCCTCCGTGTCCCGCGCCGCCGGGTGGATCTCAGCAACGGCAGCCACTTCGATCTGTACGACACCTCCGGCCCGTACACCGACGACTCCGCACACATCGACGTCCACCAGGGGCTTCCTCGCACCCGCGAGTCCTGGGCACCGGACCCCGTCAACGGCGCCGTCACCCAGCTGGCGCACGCCAGGGCCGGGACCATCACCCCCGAGATGCGCTTCGTGGCCGCCCGCGAGGGGGCCGACCCCGAGTTCGTCCGCGACGAGGTCGCGATCGGCCGCGCGGTCATCCCGGTCAACCGCAACCACCCCGAGTCCGAACCCACCATCATCGGCAAGAACTTCCTGGTGAAGATCAACGCCAACATCGGCAACTCCGCCGTCACCTCCTCGGTGCCCGAGGAGGTCGAGAAGATGGTGTGGGCCACCCGCTGGGGCGCCGACACCGTGATGGACCTGTCCACCGGCAGGCGCATCCACGAGACCCGCGAACGCATCGTCCGCAACTCCCCGGTGCCCATCGGCACCGTCCCGATCTACCAGGCCCTGGAGAAGGTCAACGGCGACCCCACCAAGCTGAGCTGGGAGATCTACCGGGAGACCATCATCGAGCAGGCCGAGCAGGGCGTGGACT
Source organism: Nocardiopsis sp. iso_237 (assembly GCF_056173345.1). Classification (NCBI taxonomy): domain Bacteria; kingdom Bacillati; phylum Actinomycetota; class Actinomycetes; order Streptosporangiales; family Nocardiopsidaceae; genus Nocardiopsis; species Nocardiopsis sp. iso_237. Next base: position 1,268,552 of record NZ_CM149669.1, read on the forward strand.
ACATGACCGTCCACGCGGGCGTCCTGCTCCGGTACGTCCCGCTGGCAGCCCGCCGCGTCACCGGCATCGTCTCGCGCGGCGGCTCCATCATGGCCGCCTGGTGCCTGGCCCACCACAGGGAGAGCTTCCTCTACACCCACTACGAGGAGCTCTGCGAGATCTTCCGCCGGTACGACGTCACCTTCTCCCTGGGTGACGGCCTGCGCCCCGGCTCCATCGCGGACGCCAACGACGACGCCCAGTTCGCCGAACTGCGCACCCTGGGGGAGCTCACCCACATCGCCCGCTCGCACGACGTGCAGGTGATGATCGAGGGGCCCGGCCACGTGCCGATGGACAAGATCAAGGAGAACGTGCGCCTGGAGGAGGAGCTGTGCGGCGAGGCACCGTTCTACACGCTCGGCCCCCTGGCCACGGACGTCGCCCCCGGCTACGACCACATCACCTCCGCGATCGGCGCCGCGCAGATCGGCTGGCACGGCACCGCCATGCTCTGCTACGTGACCCCCAAGGAGCACCTGGGGCTGCCCAACCGCGACGACGTCAAGACCGGCGTCATCACCTACAAGCTCGCCGCCCACGCCGCCGACGTCGCCAAGGGCCACCCCCGCGCCCAGGAGTGGGACGACGAGCTGTCCAAGGCGCGCTTCGAGTTCCGGTGGCAGGACCAGTTCCACCTGTCCCTGGACCCGGAGACGGCGCAGGCCTTCCACGACGAGACCCTGCCCGCCGAACCCGCCAAGACCGCGCACTTCTGCTCCATGTGCGGGCCCAAGTTCTGCTCGATGAAGATCTCCCAGGACGTGCGCAGGTACGCCGAGGAGAACGGCCTGGACACCGTCGAGGCGATCGAGAAGGGCATGGCCGACAAGTCCGCCGAGTTCGCCGAGGGGGGCAACCGCGTCTACCTGCCGCTCGCGGACTAGGAACCGCTCGCCCCGGGCCCGTCACCCCGCCGTGGGTGGCGGGCCCGCCGCGTCAGCCCTGGCTAGGCGGGCTTGTGGGCGCTGGCGACCAGGTGGACGCCGACGTAGTCGTCGGAGTCGGCGGCGCGCAGCTCCATCTCCACCAGCCGCCCCATGGAGCGGGGGTCGCGGGCCAGCATCATCTCCACCGTGGACGCCGACAGCACCGTGCGCGGCTTGATCCACTCCAGTTCGAGCCCGGCCTCGGTGACCATCTCCGTCAGCTGCTCGGCGGTGAAACAACGGGTGATCGAACCGTCCGGCCACGGCACCAGGAGGACGTCCGCGCTGGGCGCGTGGCTCAGCTCCGGCCAGGCGTCCTGTTCGGCCAGCAGCGCCATGCCCAGGACCACGGAGTCCACGCAGACCAGTACCCGGCCGCCCGGGCGCAGCACCCGGGCCACCTCGGACATCGACGACTCGGTGGCCAGCTGCCGGGAGAACACCCGGTTGTCCGCGATGACCCCGTCGAAGGACCCGGGGCTGAAGGCGCGCAGGAAGGCGGAGTCACCGACCACGTGCCGGAGCCGCCCGCGCGGCGTGGGGGGCGGAACCACGGCCCGTCCGTTGACCAGGGTGAGCGGGCGGCGCATGGCCATGTCCACCGAGGGCAGCAGGGTGACGACGTCGTGCCCGGCCGCGACGGCGCGCGGTGTGCCCTGGAAGTCGGGGCTGGACAGGTCGAGGAGCCGGGCGGGCCGCTCGGGCAGCCACCGGCTGATCTGCGCCTCCGCGACGGCCCAGTAGAAACGCCAGTAGTCCGAGAGCCGGTCCGTGGTGGCGAACTGGGCGGCGGGCGATCGGGGGCGGTCGGAGGCTGGAGTCGAGGACGGTCGCACGTGCACTCCTCTCCCATCCTTCAGTGAGTCCTACCCGCACTCTGCCATGCCTCACCTTCACCGACGCGGTCAAACGACAAAGTTCGGATCCGGGACCCCGTCCCGCTCCCAGGACGGAATCAGCTCGTGGAGGCCGTTGTTGTCACCAGCACCGTCCGAGGCGAGGTTCCGGACACGGGACCCGGGAGCAGGGAAGGGGTTGGGTCACGAGCATGCCGACCGCTGGTGCGTGCCTGGAGCGCAGGGAAACGGCGTTGGCGCCACGCGGCGTCGACGCGCAGGTCGGGGGTGTGGGAACGTATCGTTGGGATACGGACACCCCACCAGGGACCAGCGCGAGGAGGCCGAAGGGCTTGGACCAGAGCCAGGAGACAGCCGGGGAACGGGACGAGCGGTTCGAGAGGGACGTGCTTCCCTTCCTCGACCAGCTCTACTCGGCGGCGCTGCGCATGACACGCAACCCCTCGGACGCCGAGGACCTGGTGCAGGAGACCTTCGCCAAGGCGTTCGGTTCCTTCCACCAGTTCAAGGAGGGGACCAACCTCAAGGCGTGGCTGTACCGCATCCTCACGAACACCTTCATCAACTCCTACCGCAAGAAGCAGCGGGAGCCGAAGCAGGCCGGGACCGAGGACGTCGAGGACTGGCAGCTCGCCCAGGCCGCCTCGCACACGGCGGCGGGGCTGAAGTCCGCCGAGGCCGAGGCGCTCGAACACCTCCCCGACAGCGACGTCAAGCGCGCCCTCCAGGAGCTTCCCGAGGACTTCCGGATCGCGGTGTACCTCGCGGACGTCGAGGGCTTCGCGTACAAGGAGGTCGCCGAGATCATGGGCACCCCCATCGGGACGGTCATGTCCCGGCTGCACAGAGGGCGGCGCCAGCTGCGTTCGCACCTTGAGGAGTACGCGGTGGACCGCGGCTTCCTCGCCGCGACCAGGGCGGCGGAGGCCTCGGCCGTCGCGTCGGGGTCGGCGGCGGGGGGCCGAGCACAGGTGAGCGGGTCGGATCGAGGAGATCGGCAATGAGCGGCGGCCACGACAAGTCGGAGACGGACACCCCGTGCAGCGAGGTGCTGGAGAAGCTCTACACCTACCTTGACGGTGAGCTCGAGGAGAGCGACTGCCCCGAGGTCAGGGCGCACCTCGACGGGTGCAGCCCCTGCCTGGACGAGTACGGCCTGGAAGAGGCCGTGAAGAAGCTCGTCGCCAAGCACTGCGGTTGCGATCCCGTCCCGCTGGACCTGCGGGACAAGGTCCTCGGGCGGCTCGCCGAGGCGCGCAACGAGCAGCTGGCCCGTGAGGCCAGGGCCGACTCCCCGGGGGCGCCCGCCTGACACCGGTCCGGGCCGTCGGCGGCCGCGGGCCGTCCGGGACGCGGGTGGCGAAAGCTGGCATTCCAGCTTTCGCCACTTTTGTGTATTCAGGGGTGCTTGTAGTGCTCTGTTGCGTTCTGTGCCATTTGTCTGCATTTGCAGAATAGAGTGCGACGCATCCCCGTGAGTCCGGGGGGTTTTGGTCACGCGGGTGCCGAGTTGGTGGTTCTTGAGGGGTTCGACACGCCCGATGCCGCGAATCGGTTTTCGGTCGTGACCGAGTCGGAATGAATTTCCTTGAACTTGTGAGAGTCCGTTTCGATTGCTCACGATGGGTAGTCATGCCTGATGGGGTTGGCTGGCCCTGGGTGCAGGATCGCCCGGGGCGTCGGCGGTCCCCAGTGTCGCGCCTGTGACCTATTGTCACTCTGTGTAGCCATCTGGAATGACTAATTGAATTAGTAATTCCACGCTCCGGAACTTCGTGCCCTCTGTGGAGTCGAGTGCGGCCCCGGTTCGGGTTGGGGGTAATCAGGATGGTGTCGTGGCCCGTTAAACTGGAGGCCTTATCCAACGAATAAGGTAATTTGCGCGGCGTGCCCGGGGGATGAGGGGGCAGTCGCCACAGGGAGAAGGGGGACGACGATGCTCGTCACCATGTTCGGTCCGATGATGACCGCCGTTTTTGTGGCTTCCACTTTTACCGGATGGTCTTGGTGGTAGAACAGAACCGGTGAAACCATGACAGTCCGGTCGTCGTCGGTGGGGGGTGAACGGGGGTGCGGGCTCTTCCTTGGGGCGCGCGTGTCTACGTCGGGATCATCGTTGTCAGTGCTGTCGCCATCATGCTCGTCGGTCCCTACGCGGGGATCGACCTGGGGACCCTGGTACTCATCGCGGTCCTCTTCGTCGTCGCGGAGTCGATAAGCACACACGTCGTCGTCGACGTCAAGGAAGCCGGAATCTCACCCAGCTCGGCCGTGGCCCTGGCCGCCGTCGTGCTGGTGGGGCCGGCTGGCGCGGCCGTGGTCGGATTCGCGTCCTGCCTGGCGATCCGCCGACAGGGCCCGGTCAAGCGGGCCTTCAACGGCGCCCAGTTCGCGCTGGCGGCCTACGCGGCCGGACACGTCTACCTCCTGCTCGGAGGCACGGTGGGGGTGCCGGGTCAGTCCGACTTCCCCGGCATCGTCCTGCCGTACGTCGTCGCGGTCCTGACGCACACGCTGCTCAACTCGGTGCTCATCGGCGCCCTCATGTGGTGCCTGGGCGTCACCCGGCCCGCCGGTGCGGGGCCGCTGCGCTGGCGCCCGCTGGCCGCCCTGGAGGTCGCCTCCGTGGGCTACCAGATGCTGGGGCTGGCGATCGCGGCCATCTGGGGCGCGGTGGGGATCATCGCCCCGCTCCTGGTCCTGCTGCCGCTGTTCATCGCGCGGTGGGTGTTCGGACAGCAGACCGAGGAGGCGCGGGCGCACGAGGCCACCCTGGCCACCCTGTGCCAGGCCGTGGAGACGAAGGACTACTACACCCGGGGCCACTGCATGCGCGTGGCCGAGGGGTCGGCGATGATCGCCGCCGAGCTGGGTATGCCCGCCGAGCGGGTGCAGAAGATCCGGTACGCGGGCATGCTGCACGACATCGGCAAGCTCGGCGTGCCCACCAAGGTCCTCCAGAAGAACGGCAAGCTCACCGACGACGAGTACGCCGCGATCAAGCTGCACCCCACGCGCGGGTACGAGATCGTCCGCGAGATCAGCTTCCTGGACGAGGCGCTCGCGGGCATCAGGCACCACCACGAGCGCCTGGACGGGCGCGGCTACCCGATGGGGCTGGTGGGGATGGAGATCCCCGAGTCCGCCCGGATCATCAGCGTGGCCGACGTCTTCGACTGCCTCACCTCCACGCGCTCCTACCGCAAGGCGTGGTCCGTGGAGGACGCCATCGCGGAGCTCCGGCGGTGCGCGGGCAGTCAGTTCGACCCCCGGATGGTGGAGGCCCTCGTCCGGGCCGTCACCCGTGAGGGATGGGAGACCCCGGACATCGCGGAGCCGCCGGGCGGTTGCTACGGCGCCTCCGGCATTCCGGAGTCGGGCGACACGGGCGCGACGGTACCGTCCGCACCGCAGCGGAGCGGGACGGCGACGGTGGCCGAGTCCACGTCGGCGGCCGCGGTGACGGGGGGCCAGGACCGGTGATGACGCAGAGGCAGTCGGACGGGGCGCTCCCCGGGCCGCACCCCGGCGGCCCCGAGGGCGGGGCCCTGGGCCACCAGCGCTCCGGGGGGCCGGTCTGGCGCACCGCGAGACCCTTCCGGGCCCTGCTCGTGGGCGGGGTGGGCGCCGCCTCCCTCGCCGCCCTGGTGTGGACCGCCGCGACCGGGTTCCACCAGCCCTACGTCGCCCTGGCCTTCTGCCTGGTCATCGCCGGCGGCGAACTGGCCCGGATCACGCTGCCCGGGCACCGGGAGTCCGCGCCGATCGCCCTGGCCGGTGCGATCGCGTACGCGTTCCTGCTCAGCCTCGGCGGCGAGGCGATACACCACACCGCCTGGCAGGTGGTGGCCGTGGTCGCCCTGGGCGTGGCCCTGGGCGAACTCCCGCACGTGGCGGTGGGCCACGGCCCCCGGCTGGAGGACGTCGCGCGCAGGGTGCTCACCGCGCTGCTGCTCGCCGTCGCCTTCCGGCCCCTGGTGGAGGCCCTGTCCCTGACCGGGCCCTCGGTCGTGGTCGCCCTGATGATGACCGTCCTGGTCGCCCTGGCGTGGTCGCTGGACGTGGCGGTCTCCGCCCTGCTGCGCGCCGAACGGCTCCGCACCCGGCTGGTCGTGGCCATGCGCGACGAGGCCCGGGCGCAGGTGGCCACCGGTGGCGCGATCGCCTCCAGCGGTGTGCTGATCGCGCTGGCCTGTACGGTCACCGGCCTGGTCGGGCTGCTGGTCTTCCTCGCCCCGCTGCTGGTCTCGCAGGTGGCCTTCCGCAGGCACGCCGAGGTGCGCCGCACGTACCTGGAGACGGTACGGGCGCTGTCCCGGGTCACCGAGGTGGGCGGCTACGTGGAGAACGGCCACTCGCGGCGGGTCAGCCAGCTCTCCCACGGCATCGCCTGCGAACTGGGACTGGCCGAGGCGGAGCTGCTGGAGCTGGAGTACGCGGCGCTGATGCACGACATCGGCCAGCTCTCCCTGCGCGAGCCCATCGCGGGCGGCGCCACCGTGCTGTCCTCACCGAGGGAGCAGCGCCGGATAGCGGAGCTGGGGTCGGCCATCATCCGGGAGACCGGGGTGCTGGACAACGTCGCGGAGATGGTCCGCCGCCAGTGCGAGCCGCTGGCCGGAGACGGCGACGAGGGCGTGCCCCCGCTGGGCAGCCGCGTCATCAAGGTCGCCAACGCCTTCGACGACCTGGTCGGGGAGAACGGCGACGCCGAGCGCCGGGCCGCCGTCGTGGAGCGGCTGCGGATGGACACCGGCAGCGAGTACGACCCCCAGGTGGTCGACGCCCTCGCCTGCGTGCTCGCGCGCGGGTGATCGGGCCGGGGTCCCGACGCGCGTCCCGGTCCGGGCCCGTCACGGCGGGTCCCGTCCGGGCCACGGAGGCGGCAGGGGGTCAGTCCCGGGGCGGGCGCAACCGGGTGACGAACTTGTAGCGGTCGCCCCGGTACAGCGAGCGGACCCACTCCACGGGGTGCCCGTCGCCGTCGAAGCTGTGCTGGCAGTGCAGGACCAGGGGCAGGCCCACGTCCACGCCGAGCAGGCGGGCCTCGTTGGGAGTGGCGAGGACGGTCTCGATGGAGGCCTCCGCCTCCGCGAGGGAGACGTCGTAGGCGCTCGCGAGAGCCTCGTAGAGCGACGCGTAGCGGTCCAGCTGCCTCCGGAGTCCGGGGAAGCGCCGCGCGGCCAGGTGGGCCGTCTCGACGGCCATGGGCTCGCCGTTGGCAAGCCGGAGCCGTTCGATGCGCAGCACGCGGCCGCCGGAACGGATGGCGAGGAGCTCCGCGAGCTGGTCGTCCGCGTTGATGTAGCTGACGTCCAGGATGCGGGTCGCCGGGTGCAGGCCGTGCGCCCGCATCTCCTGCGTGTAGCTGGTCAGCTGGAGGATCTGCGCGACCTTCGGCTTGGCCACGAACGTGCCCTTGCCCTGGATGCGCAGCAGCCGGCCCTCGACGACCATCTCGGTCAGGGCCTGGCGCACCGTGGTGCGCGAGGTGCCGAACTGGGTGGCCAGGGCGCGCTCGGGCGGGACCGGGTTCCCCGCCGGCATCGCCTCGATCAGCTCCAGCAGCTGCTTCTTGACCTGGTAGTACTTGGGCACTCTGGGGTTGCCGTCCAGTGTGTGCTGACCAGTCATCAGTCTCCTCCGCCGCGTTCCGCGCCCCGCCAGGACGTGGTCGGTGCGGCCGCCTTCCGGCCGTCGATTGGTGTGGACCACTGGTCGAGTGCGTGTCCCTTGAGTATGCACGGCTTCATGGGATGATTTGTGAGTGCCTCACCTCAGCGACCTCATTCGCCGCCACACGTCACTCAAGCAGGCGGACCTGGAGTGGATCCACTCGCTGGTCTCCGACTGGCAGCTCCTGGCCGACCTCTCCTTCGCGGACCTCGTGCTGTGGGTGCGCCTACGGGAGGACGACGGATGGATCGCCATCGCGCAGATGCGACCCACCACCGGCCCGACCGCCTTCCAGGACGACCTGGTGGAGGCGGTGCTCCGGGACGACATGACCGATGTCACGTCCCGTTCGGCGCCCCGGGTGGTCGGACGCCGGGCCCTGATCGACCGCGCCTGGAGCGAGGGCCGGATCTGCCGTGACGGCGACCCGGACTGGTCCGGCGGGGTCCCGGTGCGCGAGGAGACCATCCCGGTCCGCCGCGAGGGCAACCTCATCGCCGTCATCCAGCGCAGCACCAACCTCAGCTCGGCGCGCACGCCCAGCCGCCTGGAGCTCACCTACCTCCAGAGCGCGGGCGACCTCGCCCAGATGATCGCGGAGGGCGCCTTCCCGTTCAGCGACCAGGGGCCGCTCATGGTCCGCTCACCGAGGGTGGGTGACGGCCTGCTGCGCCTGGACCAGAACGGCGAGGTGGTCTACGCGAGCCCGAACGCGCTCTCGGCCTACCGCCGCCTGGGCCTGACCGCCGACCTCGTGGGCGCCCGCCTGGACCGCACCACGCTGGAACTGGCCGCGCAGGGGGAGGCCCGCGACGAGAACCTCACCTACACGGCGAGCGGACGCGCTCCGCAGGAGGCCGAGGTCGAGGCGCGCGGGGTCACCGTGCAGCTGCGGGCCATACCGCTGGTGATCGACGGGGTGCGGATCGGCGCGCTGGTGATGGTCCGCGACGTCACCGAGCTGCGGCGGCGCGAGCGCGAGCTGATGACCAAGGACGCCACCATCCGGGAGATCCACCACCGGGTGAAGAACAACCTCCAGACGGTGGCGGCGCTGCTGCGGCTCCAGTCGCGACGCCTGGACATCCCCGAGGCGCGGGCCGCCCTGGACGAGGCGGTCGGCCGGGTGGGGTCCATCGCGATCGTGCACGAGATGCTCTCGCACACCCCGGACGAGGTGGTGGACTTCGACGACATCGCGGACCGGGTCATGCAGATGGCGGCGGAGGTGTCCTCCACGGGCCAGGCGGTGGTGCCGAGGCGCGACGGCCACTTCGGGCTGCTGAACGCGCTGGTGGCCACGCCGTTGTCGATGGTGCTGGCCGAACTGGTGCAGAACGCGGTGGAGCACGGCCTGGGCCAGGGGCCGGGGCTGATCGAGGTGCGGGTGCGCCGGTTCGACACCGGTCCGGGCCATCCCGGGCCGAGCAGTCTGGAGCTGGCCGTCTCCGACGACGGCGGCGGACTGCCGGAGGACTTCGACCTGGAGGGGACCACGAGCCTGGGCCTGCAGATCGTGCGGACCCTGATCGTGGGCGAGCTCGGGGGGACCCTGGCGATCAAGCCGAAGGATTCCGGCGGGACCGAGGTGGCGATCAGCCTGCCCCTGGAGCACGAGGAGCGGGAGGTCCCCTGAGGGCCCGAGGGGCCGGGGGCGCCGCTCCCGGCCCGGCGCCTCGCGCGGGTGCGCGGTCCCCCGCCGCGCCAGCGGGGGTCGTCGGTCAGCCGGGGTGGGTGGTCAGCTGCGGACCATGGGGCGAAGCGCGGTGCCGCGGCGCTTGATACGGCGTCGTTCCTCTTCCGAGGTGCCTCCCCAGACGCCACCGTCCTGGCCGCTCTCCAGCGCCCACTTCAGACACGCGGAGCTGACCGGGCAGCGCTGACAGACCGCCTTGGCCTCCTCGATCTGGTTCAGTGCGGGGCCGAAGTCGCCGATGGGGAAGAAGAGTTCGGGGTCTTCGTCACGGCAGGCTGCGTCATGGCGCCAGTCCATGCGGTCACTCCTCACAGTGAGGCGATCATTTGTGAAGCTTTTCACGATCGGAATGTGCAAGGGCGCCCGGCGGAGGGGGTCCACCGGAGGGTGTCGTCAAGGCCGAGGTAAGTGAGGTTTCACCCCACGGCCACGTGGGAAGCGCCCAAATTAACTCGCCCGTAACTCGCGGCGATATCTTGAGCGTGACAGGAACGCGGGGGGCACGCAAGAGTCCCCGAGGCCAAAGGTCCTGTTCGGCGTGTCGGGTGCGTCACAGTCGCTGGGAATGGCTGCTTTCGACGTTATTAACAGAAGATTCGTAATGCCTTCGGTACCGAGTGGAAGTTGACCTCTTCCCGCTCGCCCAGGTATTCACCGTCGATTTGGAAGGCCCGGGGATGGGACGACGAGATGCGCAGCGAGGCCTGGTCATGCCAGGTCACGTACCCGTCCCCACGTGCGGGAAGGCCCTTGGGGAAGAACATTTGGGAAAGAACCCAGCCAGTCAGCGCGTGCGAGGACTGCGTCAGCGCGAATGCGTCCAGGCCCAGCTCGAATCGTGAGGCCGGGGTCGGCTGAAGTGGCAGCGCACCCGCGTAGGTCCAGGGAGTCGTGTTCGTGACCAGCGCGAAATAGACGTCCTCCAGGGACCTTCCGTCGTTGGACACGCTGAGTGACGGATCGCGGATATCCCCTTGGAAGAACAGCTTTACCGCGGTCTCCGCGTACAGCGCCGGAGTGGCCTTGCGGCCGTTGCCGCGTTCCTGCTCCACCTGCTGCACCACATCGGCGTCCCACCCGAAACCAGCGCAGAAAGTGAAGTAGCGGTCGTCCTGGTCGCCGGTGATCCGGCCCAGCCCGATCTCGCGCTCCCGCCCGGCCCGGATGGCCTCCAGGACCGCGCCGGTCGCCTCGACCGGGTCGCCGGGGACCCCCAGCGCGCGGATGAACACGTTCGCGCTCCCGCCCGGGATCACGGCGTAACGGGGGCGGGGCAGGCCCTCGGGGGTGGCGAGGAGCCCGTTGACGACCTCGTTGACGGTGCCGTCACCACCCAGGCTCAACACGAGTTCGTACCCGTCGGCCGCCGCGCCCCGCGCCAGCTCGCGAGCGTGGTCGCGGTAGGCGGTCTCGACGGGGGTGACGTCCAGCTCGGAGGCCAGCGCGCCCAGGATCACCTCGCGCGTGCGGGAGGTGGTCGTGGTCGCCTGGGGGTTCACGATGAATAGGGCTCGCACCCGGCCAGTCTAGGGCGTGTTTTTTGGATCATTCCGCGCTCGTGACCACCAGGCTGCCTCTCACTGCGCCGATGAAGCTCGGACAGCCAACCCCGGGCTGCCTCTCGCTCCACGGCTTGCGAGAGATTGCCTGGAGGCCGCTCACATCGATGGCGGCTCCGCCGCCACCAGCGAAAGCATCCACAAAAACACGCCCAAGGCGGTGCGGTGCCCTCGGGGAGGAGCGGACAGGAGTCACCCCGGAGGGGCACGCGTCACGTGGTGAAGGGGGTGGCCGGGCGTCGGGGCGTACCGAGGGGCGGGGCGGAGAGGGGGACACCGGGAGCGCGTATAGGCTCGTCGGGTGTCTTCGCGTCCCTTCACCATCGTCATCGCCGCCGTGCTGGAGGCCCTGATCGGGCTGGTCGCGGCGGTCGCCGGAATCTACAGCCTGTACACAGCGATCACCGGCCGGGCCACCGATCCGGTCTCCTCGGCGCTCCCGCTCACCGTCATCGGCGTCGGGGTCGGCGTGCTGCTCGTCTTCGTCGCGTACGGGCTCTGGAACCTGCGCGACTGGGCCCGTACCCCGGTGGTCGTCACCCAGCTCTTCATGGCCGTGGTGGCGTACTACATGTACACGGGGGAGCAGTACGCGATCTGCGCCGTCATGCTCGCCGTCGCGGTGGCCGCGGCGGCCGCCGTCCTGGCGCCGCCGACGACCGCGGTGCTGTTCTCCGACACCGAGGGGCGCCGGTAACGGTCACCGCGGCCGTCGGCCGCGCACCGGTCAGTCGTCCGTGGTGAGCGCCTGACGCAGTTGTGCCAGGGTGCGCGCCAGCAGGCGCGACACGTGCATCTGGGAGATCCCGAGCTCCTGGGCGATCTGCGACTGCGTCATGTTCCCGAAGAAGCGCAACAGCAGGATGCGCTTCTCCCGGGGCGGCAGCTGCTCCAGGAGCGGCTTCAGTGACTCCCGGTACTCCACGCCCTCCAGGGACTCGTCGACGATCCCCAGGGAGTCGGCCACCGCAGGGGCGTCCTCGTCCCCGCTGTCGGGGGCGTCCAACGACACCGTCGAGTAGGCGTTGGCGGACTCCAGGCCCTCCAGCACCTCCTCCTCGGTCATCTGGAGGTGCGCGGCCAGCTCCGCGACGGTGGGGGAGCGCCCCTCACGCTGGGACAGGTCGCTGACCGCCTTGGTCAGCGAGAGCTTCAGCTCCTGGAGACGGCGCGGCACCCGCACCGCCCAGCCCTTGTCCCGGAAGTGGCGCTTGATCTCACCGACGATCGTGGGGGTCGCGTAGGTGGAGAACTCCACCCCGCGCTCCAGATCGAACCGGTCGATGGACTTGATCAGCCCGATCGTGGCCACCTGTGTGAGGTCGTCCAGCCACTCGCCCCTGTTGCGGAACCTGCGGGCCAGGTACTCCACCAAGGGCAGGTGGAGCTCGACCAGTTCGTCGCGGATCGCCCTGCGCTCGGGCGCTTCCGCGTCGAGGTCGTTAAGGCGCTCGAACAACTCTCTCGCGCGCGCCCGGTCGGGCACCGCGTGCTCGGTCTTCGCTGTCAGAGCGGGCCCCCTTTCGCTCACGCCGGCTCCAGGGCGCCACGGCGTTTGTACAGGACGATGTAGACGCGGTCGTCCGGTCCGACCCCCGCGTCGACATCCCCGGCGAGAGCGGAAAGCACGGTCCAGGCGAAGGTGTCACGTGCGGGCAGGCGTCCGTCCGCCGTCATCACCGAGACCGAGATGCGCATCCCGTCGGGGGTGAGTTCGAATTCCGTGGTCAGTTCTGTGCCGGGAAGCGCCTGGGAGAGGAGCATCGCGCAGGCCTCGTCAACCCCGATCCTCAGGTCCTCGATCTCGTCGAGGGTGAAGTCGAGTCGGGCGGCCAGCCCTGCCGTCGCCGTGCGCAGGACAGACAGATAAGCGCTGTCGGCGGGCATGTTGACGGTGACAGCGTCGCGTACACCGGTGGCGTCGGCCGTGGGCACAGCGGTTTCTTCGGTCACGTCCCTCCTTCGGGGGGCGAGGTTGCCGCTTGAGAGCAATGTATCTCGTTTCACCCTGCCACTGACGCAGGGCGAAGGGATCGTGTCCAGCCCTCGGGGGGCGAACACGAGACGAATGGTCCGCCCGGGCCCCTCGCGGGAGCCAGTGCGGTCAGCGCGTCGCCGTCCGGGCGACGGACCGTCAACACATCGTTGGGGGGCGATCCCAGGGTACGCGCCGCGTCGGCGGGGCGCCGCCCGACTCAGCGGGGCCGGTGCGCGACCAGGCGTTCCACCATGCCCATCATCAGCCGGTCGTGGTGTCCCACCTCGAACCCGACCTCCTCCGCGACGGCGCGGGGCAGCCTGCGCGGGTGCTTGCGCAGGCGTTCGCGCAGCCGGAACGGGAACCGCGTGTACTCGATGTGGTCGACCAGCAGCAGCCGCCCGCCGGGGACCAGGACCCGGTGCATCTCCGCCAGCGCGCGCTCCTGGTCGGGGATCGTGCACAGCGCGAGCGCGCACAGGACGGTGTCGAAGGACTGGTCCGCGAAGGCGAGTCGCTGCGCGTCGCCCTCCACCAGGTGCACCGGGCGCCCCTGCTCCTCGGCCCTCTCCCTGGCCCGCGCGAGCATGGCGGGGCTCAGGTCCACCCCGGTGAGGACCACCTGCGGCGGGTAGTACTCCAGGTTGATCCCGGTACCCACGGCCACTTCGAGGGTGCGCCCCCGGGCGCCGCCGCACAGCAGCCGACGCGTGCGCCGGATGCTCGCCGGTTCCAGCCGCGATCCGGCGTCGTAACCTCCCGCCCTCTTCTCCCACAGCTCGCGGACCTTGTCCGTACGCGCGTCCATGCCTCTCCCCGGGCGGCAGGTGGATGTCACGTGACGACTCTGGAGGCGGGAGCCCCCTGGGTCAAGGGCATCGGAGGCACGTCCCGGTGAACTCCGGGGCCGCGGCGGACCAGGGAGACGGTGCGTCGGAGGCGACGGTGCTCTCCGGGGGGGGCGGTGGTCGGGTCGGCACAGACCGGCGCCCGTGGCCCGGAGGACCGGGTCACGGGCGCCGGGGTGCGGCTACAGCACCTTCGAGAGGAAGGCCTGGGTGCGCTCGTGCCGGGGGTTGGTCAGCACCTCGGTGGGGGTGCCGGACTCCACGACGACGCCGTCGTCCATGAAGACCAGGGAGTCACCGACCTCGCGGGCGAAGCCCATCTCGTGGGTGACCACGACCATGGTCATGCCGCCCCGGGCGAGGTCGCGCATGACGTCCAGGACCTCACCCACCAGCTCGGGGTCCAGGGCGCTGGTGGGCTCGTCGAACAGCATCAGCGACGGCTCCATGGCCAGGGCGCGGGCGATCGCCACGCGCTGCTGCTGGCCGCCGGACAGCTGCTCCGGGTAGGCGTCCGCCTTGTCCGGGAGCCCGACCCGCTCCAGCAGCTCCCTGGCGCGTTCGGTGGCCTCGGCCCGGGGCACCTTCTTGACCTGTACCGGGGCCTCGATGACGTTGCCCAGCACGGTCAGGTGCGGGAACAGGTTGAAACGCTGGAAGACCATCCCGATGTCGCTGCGCTGCGCGGCGATCTCGGTGTCGCGCAGCTCGTACAGGCGGCCGCGCTTCTGCCGGTAGCCCATGAGCTCGCCGTTGACCCACAGGCGGCCCGCGGTGAGTTTCTCCAGGTGGTTGACGCAGCGCAGGAACGTGGACTTGCCCGACCCCGAGGGGCCGACCACGCACATGACCTCGCCGCGCATCACCTGGAGGTCGATGCCCTTGAGGACCTCCAGGCGCCCGAAGCTCTTGTGGACGTTCTCGGCCACCACGAGGGCGTCCGCGGGCAGCTCGGTGCCCTCGGCGGTCTCCACGACGCTCTCCGGCCCCTGGTCCTTGGTCTGGTCGGCCATCAGTGCGCCCCTCCCACGATGCTGTTCCGCACGCCGCGCCCGCTCCGGTTGAACCTGCGTTCGATGAAGTACTGGCCCACCATCAGGACGCTGGTGATGGCCAGGTACCACAGGCACGCGGCCACCAGCATCGGGAAGATCTGGTAGCTCCGGGTACCGATCGCCTGGAGCTGGTAGAAGAGCTCGATGGTCACCGGTACGTAGGCGAGCAGCGCCGTGTCCTTGAGCATGGCGATGGTCTCGTTGCCGGTCGGCGGGATGACCACCCGCATCGCCTGCGGCAGGGTGATCCGCCGCATGATCTTGCTCCGGCTCATCCCGAGCGCCTGCGCGGCCTCGGTCTGACCCTTGTCCACGGACTGCAGGCCCGCCCGGATGATCTCCGCCATGTAGGCGCCCTCGGACAGGGACAGGGCGAGGAGGCCCGCCGTGTAGCCGGTCAGGAGGGTGCGCGCGTCGATCTCGAAGAAGCGGGCGTCGCCCTCCAGGCCCAGCCACGGCATCCAGTAGTTGTCGAACGGCAGCCCGATGTGGATGGTCGAGTACAGGATGGCGATGTTGCCGAAGAGCACCGCCAGCACGAGCCGAGGCACACCGCGGAAGAACCACGTGTACAGCCAGGAGACCGTGACGAGCACGGGGTTCCCGGACAGGCGCATCACCGCGAGGACGATGCCGAGGATGACACCGATGACCATCGACAGCACGGCCGCGCTCAGCGTGACCCACACGCCCCGCAGCACGGGGTCGGAGAACATGTTGTCGAACATGAACGGCCAGTTGAACGCGGGGTTCGTGAACAGCATGTGCACGAACATCGCGGCGAGGACCAGGATGATCCCGGCGGCCACCCACCGTTCGGGGTACCGGACGGGGACGGCGGTGATCGGTGCGGCCGAACGGCCCGGGGTCGGTTCCTTCGACCCCGGGCCGCCCACCGGTTCGCTCGGTGAGGTCACAGTCAGACTTTCGCTTGGTGTTCGGGCGTACTAGACGGCGGGGTTGACCTCGGCCGCCTCCAGGGCGCCGCCCTCGATGCCCCACTCCGCGAGGACCTCCTCGTAGGAGCCGTCCTCGATGATGGCGTTGAAGGCGGCGGCGACGGCCTCGGAGAGCTCCTCCTGCTCCTGGTTGACGACGACACCGTAGGGGGCGGCGTCGTACTGCTCACCGATGAACTCCAGCTGCTCGCCGGTCTGCTGGAGCGCGTAGAGCGAGGTCGGCAGGTCGGCCAGGGAGGCGTCGTTCAGCCCGGAGATGATGGTCTCGGTGGCCTGGGGCTGGGTCGGGAACTTCTCGATGGTGATGGCATCCTCGCCCGCCTCGACACAGGCCTCGCTGCGGGCCTCGATGTCGTGGTCGTGCGTGGTGCCCGTCTGCACGGCGATGCGCAGGCCGCAGGCGTTGTCGGGGTCGATGCCCTCGGGGTTGCCCGCCGGGGCGAACCACTGGGTGCCGGAGGAGAAGTAGCTGACCATGTTCACGGCCTCCATGCGCTCCTCCGTGACGGTGAAGGAGGAGGCGCCGAGGTCGTAGGTGCCGGTGTCGACGCCGATGATGATCGAGTCGAAGGTGGTGGGCTCCCAGTTGGCCTCCAGGCCGAGCTTGCCCAGCGCCGCCTCGATGAGGTCGATGTTGAAGCCGAGCACGGTCTCGCCGTCCTCGTCCAGGTACTCGCCGGGCGGGTAGGAGGCCTCGACACCGATGGTGACGGCACCGGCCTCGGCCACCGCGTCGGGCAGCAGCGCGGCCAGCTCCTCGTCGACGGCGACGTCGGGGGCCTGGGGGGCGTCCGCGTCGTCGGAGGCCTCTCCGTTGCCGCAGGCAGCCAGGGCCAGGACCCCGGCCGTCGCCAGGGCGGTGAGGTAGGTCCGGGGCTCGGACAAGGGCTTGCGCAGGGCCATGGTGGGTCTCCTTCGGGGAGCACGGAGTGCCTGGTCGAGGGGTGGGTCCGCGTCCTCGCGGGACCGACCAGTGGGGACGTGGGGTGGATGCGGTGTCGTGGGGCGACACGTCAGTAACGTTCTATTCTCTCGACCCGCGATTTTCCTCCGGTCACCGTTGTGAGAGAATTGCGTAACGGGTCATCCCCGTGAGATGCGGACGCGCAGTACTCGTATAAGAGTCCGGCGAAGACCACCCCTCCCGGCGTACACCCCGGTCATGGCCGACCGGTGCCGACGAGGGCCCCCTGGCACCCTGACGTCTTCGCGCGCGCTCCGTGGCCCACCGTCCACGTCATGGCCGACGCGGACGTACAGCAGACCGAGGGGTTTGAGTAGTGACCACCTTTTCTTCGCGTACCCAGAACACGTCCCCCCTGGACGAGGACCCGGCCTTCGCCATGCACCGTGGCGGCAAGCTGCACGTGACCTCCTCCGTGGACGTGAGCGACCAGGAGGGCCTGTCCCTCGCCTACACCCCCGGCGTCGCCCGCGTCTGTGACGCCATCGCCGAGAACGCCGAACTGGTCGAGACCTACACCTGGAAGAGCAACCTGGTCGCCGTCGTCACCGACGGCACCGCCGTGCTCGGCCTGGGCAACATCGGCCCGGAGGCCTCCCTGCCGGTCATGGAGGGCAAGTCGCTGCTGTTCAAGCAGTTCGCGGACGTCGACTCCGTGCCGATCGCGCTCAACTGCACCGACGCCGACGAGATCGTCGAGACCGTCGTGCGCATGTCGCCGTCCTTCGGCGGCGTCAACCTGGAGGACATCTCCGCGCCGCGCTGCTTCGAGATCGAGGCCAAGCTGCGCGAGCGCCTGGACATCCCGGTCTTCCACGACGACCAGCACGGCACGGCCATCGTGACCGTCGCGGCGATGCACAACGCCGCCCGCCTCACCGGCCGCACCCTGGCCGACCTGCGCGTGGTCGTCTCCGGCGCGGGCGCCGCGGGGGTCGCCGTCACCAAGATGCTCATCGACGGCGGGATCGGTGACATCGCCGTGGCCGACTCCAAGGGCATCATCCACCAGGGCCGCGAGGGCCTGACCCCGGTCAAGCAGGAGCTGGCCGAGATCAGTAACCGGGCCGGGCTCCAGGGCTCCATCGAGAGCGCGCTGAAGGGCGCCGACGTGTTCGTGGGCCTGTCCGCCGGCGAGGTCCCCGAGTCGGTCGTGGCCACGATGGCCGAGAACGCCGTCATCTTCGCGATGGCCAACCCCAACCCGGAGGTGCACCCGGACGTCGCCCGCAAGTACGCGAGCGTCGTCGCCACCGGGCGCAGCGACTTCCCGAACCAGATCAACAACGTGCTGGCCTTCCCGGGCGTCTTCCGAGGCGCCTTCGACGTCCAGGCCACCGACATCACCGAGAACATGAAGCTGGCCGCCGCCAAGGCGCTGGCCGGGCTGGTCGGTGACGACCTGAGCGCCGACTACGTGATCCCCAGCCCGTTCGACGACCGGGTGGTCCCGGCGGTCTCCGCCGCCGTCGCCGCCCAAGCCCGCGAGGACGGCGTCGCCCGCCGCTAGGCACCACACGACGGGGCCCGGAGACCGAGCACGGTCTCCGGGCCCCTGTCGTTCACACGAGTCCCCGAAGTTTCTCGACGGTCGTGTCGCCATCTCTGAGGATCCCTCTCGGGGCCACCGTGGAGGGTCGCGCCTGCCCCGACAACGCGGCGGGGGAGCGGGTGTACACGGCCGCCTCGGTGTTGGTGACCCTGCTCCCTGTCCTGGCGTGGCTGCTCACGGTCCCGCCCGCCCTGGCCGGGCTCGTCCTGCTGGTGGCCCTGGCCCTCGTGTGAGCGCCAGGGGTCCTCACAGCAGCTCGGCGGGGGAGCCGAACTCCTCGGTGAGCAGGCTGAAGGCCGCGCGCAGGTCAGCGAGCGCGGCGTCCGGGGTGTCCCCCTCGCCGTGGGCGGTGACCCCCGCGCGGAGCACGGCGCGCGCGCACCAGACCCCGTCCTCGTCCTGCTCGATCGTGTACGGAACCCACACGGTCCCCTCCTCCGCCGACCGCGTGCACGGAGGGGCCCGGAGGACCACGCCCCCGCGCGGTCCTCCGGGCCCCGTGCCCGGGCCGGTCCTCGGTCAGTCCTTCTTCTGGTCGTCCTCGCCGGTGGCGGTGGACCAGGGGTCCCCGCCGGACGGCGGCATCGGTCGGGCGTCCGGGGCCTCCGGTTCGGGTTCGGCCCGGGGCTCGGGGCGCTCAGCGGTCCCGGAGTCATCGGAGGACGCGGGGCCCTCCTCGCGGTCGGGCGGCCCCCAGCGGCCCATGTCGCGGCGGATCACCTCGACGGTGTCGTCGAGGATGCGGCGCAGGTCGTTGCTGGCGGACTCGCCCACCTGGCCAGCGCCGCGCACCATGTCGCGGACCTTCACCGAGAAGTCGCGCAGGGCGTGCTCGAACTCGGAGCGGTCCTCCCCACCGGGTCCCGGACCGTCGCCGGAGTCGGAGCGCTCCGAGCGCTCCGCGCGGTCCGAGCCCTCGGAGTCGCCGCGACCGCCCCAGGCCGCGCCGAAGGCGCCGAACCCCTGGGCGAACCGCTCCCACTCGCGGGCCCACATACCGTTGTCGCCGCAGTCGCGGTCCCGGTCCCCGGACCCCTCGGGGTCCCCGGCACCGGACCCCTCACGGCGTCCCTCACCCGAGGCGAACTTGAGTTCGTCGCGCAGCGAGCTGATGGTCTCGCGGACGTCCTGCTTCACGGCGCGGGCGATGTCGCGGACCGAGTCGGTGATCTCCTTCTCCAGGTCGTCCAGGTCGCTCTCGCGCGCCCGCAGCTCCTCGCGGCCCTTGTCGGTGAGGCTGTAGACCTTGCGGCCGCCCTCCTCGGTGTGCGTGACCAGCCCCTCCTCCTCCAGCCTCGCGAGCCGGGGGTAGATGGTGCCGGGCGAGGGCGAGTACACGCCCAGGAAGCGGTCCCGGAGCAGGCTGATGATCTCGTAGCCGTGGCGCGGGCTCTCGTCCAGCAGCTTGAGCAGGTAGAGCCGGAGTCTGCCGTGGCCGAAGACGGTGCTCATTCGGAGGCCCCCTCGGGGATCGCGGCCGGGGCCTCGGGCGCGCGCCGCAGCAGCGCGGTCCGCCCGGACACGGTGTTGACACTGATGGAGGCGGGGTCGACGCCCACGCCGATCTTGCCGGTCAGGGCGGTGCGGGCCGGGGCGCTGCGCCGGTCCAGACCGAAGTCCGAGTCCACCTTGCCGGTGACGGCGCGCAGCTCCACCGAGGCCGAGCTCTCCGAGGGCACCCGCAGGGCCACCTCGCCGGAGACCGTGGTCACCCGGACCCGGGCGGAGGCCGCCAGGTCCGTGTCCACGAGCACGTGGCCCGAGGCGGTCTTGGCGCGCAGCTCGGCCAGGCGGCCGCCGGCCACGGCGAGCTGTCCGCTGGCGCTGTTGAAGGAGAGGGTGCCGCCGGGCGCGCGCACGGAGGCGTTCGCGGAGGCCGTGTTGACCTCGGTCTCCCCGGAGACGTTGTCCAGGGTGACCTCGCCCGTGGCGGTGCGCACGCGGGTGCGGGAGGTCAGTCCGGCCACGACCACCGGGGCCCCGGCCGTGGTGACCTCGACCGGGCAGTCACGGGGGACCCGGAGGTCGACCGTGGCGCGCCGGGAGGCGATGTTGCGGTAGCGGCCCAGCTGGATGGGCTTGAGCCGGTCCAGCAGCCCCTGACCGGTGAGGTCCTGGTAGTGGATGGTGAGGATGCCCGCCTCCTGGGTGACCTCCAGGGGCTCGCCCTCGATCTCGGAGATCTCGAAGGTGACCGGGTCGTCCGTCGGGATGATGTTGACCTGTCCGCTGACGATCCGCACCTTGAGGGCGACGATGCCGTCCAGGGTGTGGGTCGTCGGACTGTCGATGGACCAACGTGCCATCGTGGATCCCTTCCGCTCGCTCTCGATGACTTCACGATATGTCGCGAGTCGGCCGAACTCAAGATATGTCGCGGATTTCAGGGTCGTGTCAGGGACGGCTCGGGGTCGGGTACGGGAACGGCCGAGGGGCCCGGGTCGGTGAAGACCCGGGCCCCTCGGCCGGATGACGCCGCTCACGGCGGCTCCGCGTGACTACTCCTCGTCCTCGTCGTCCAACCGGGCCAACCAGGTGGCCAGTCGTTCGACGGGGGTCTCGAACTCGGGGTTGACGTCGGTGAACACCCGCAGCTGCTCGGCGAGCCAGGCGAAGCTGACCTCCTCCTCGCCGCGGCGGTTCTCCAACTCCTCGATCCCGCGATCGGTGTAGTACATGGAACCGGTCCTATTCCGCGGGCGGGAACACCGTGTCCACCAGGGCACGCTGCTCGGCCTCGTGGCGCTTGGCCGAACCGGCCGCGGGCGCGGAGGAGGCCGGACGCGAGATCCGGGTGAACGGGCGGTCGAGCTGCTCGGAGAAGACCAGCGCGACGAAGGGCCACGGACCCATGTTCGCGGGCTCCTCCTGGACCCACAGGACCTCGCCCGCGTTCGGGTAGGCCTTGAGCTGCTCGCGGATCTCCTCGATCGGCAGCGGGTAGAGCCGCTCCGCCCGGATGATGGCGGTGTGCTTGTCACCGCTCTTGCGGCGGGCCGCGTCCAGGTCGTAGTAGATCTTGCCCGAGCAGATGACCACGCGACGGACCTTGTCCGCCGAGATCGAGTCGTCCCCGATCAGCGGCTGGAAGTGGCCCGACGTGAAGTCGTCGGCGGCCGAGGTCGCGGCCTTCAGGCGCAGCAGCGACTTGGGCGTGAACACCACGAGCGGACGCTCGAACGGCGACTTCGCCTGCCAGCGCAGCAGGTGGAAGTAGCTCGCCGGGGTGCTCGGCATCGCGACGGTCATGTTCTCCTGCGCGCACTGCTGCAGGAACCGCTCGATGCGGGCCGAGGAGTGGTCCGGGCCCTGGCCCTCGTAGCCGTGCGGCAGCAGCATGGTGACGCTGGAGCGCTGGCCCCACTTCTGCTCGCCCGCGCTGATGTACTCGTCGATGACGGTCTGCGCGCCGTTGACGAAGTCACCGAACTGCGCCTCCCACATGACCAGCGCGTCCGGCCGGGTCAGGGAGTAGCCGTACTCGAAGCCCAGCGCCGCGTACTCGCTGAGCAGCGAGTCGTGCACGAGGAACTTCGTGGTGCCGTTGTCGAACTGCTTCAGCGGCGTGTAGGTCTCGCCGGTGTCGCGGTTCATGAGCGAGGCGTGGCGCTGACCGAAGGTGCCGCGACGGCTGTCCTGGCCGATCAGGCGGACCGGGTGGTCGTCCAGCAGCAGCGAGCCGAAGGCCAGCAGCTCACCGGTGGCCCAGTCGATGGTGTCGGTCTCGACCATCGTGGCGCGACGGGTCAGCTGGGGCGCCAGCCGCGGGTGCGGCGTGAAGCCCTCGGGCATCGACACCTGGGTGTCGATGACCCGCTTGACCGTCTCGGTGCTGATGGCGGTCTCGACCTTGGAGTGGTCCAGACGCGCCTCGGTGAACACCTCGGGCTTGACCACGGCGCCCGGCTCGATCGGCTTCTTCTCGACCTCGCGGGTCTCGGTGAAGGCCCGCTCCAGCTCGGACTGGTAGTCGCGCAGGGCCTGCTCGGCCTCCTCCACCGTGATGTCGCCGCGCCCGATGAGGGACTCGGTGAACAGCTTGCGGGTGGAGCGCTTGGCGTCGATGACGTCGTACATCAGCGGCTGCGTGAACGCGGGGTTGTCGGTCTCGTTGTGACCGCGGCGGCGGTAGCAGACGAGGTCGATGACGACGTCCTTGTTGAACGCCTGACGGTAGGCGAAGGCCAGGTGCGCGACCCGGACCACGGCCTCGGGGTCGTCCCCGTTGACGTGGAAGATCGGCGCCTGGACCATCCGCGCGACGTCGGTGGCGTACACGCTGGAGCGGCTGTCGGTCGGCGAGGTGGTGAAGCCGACCTGGTTGTTGACGATGACGTGGACCGTGCCACCGGTGCGGTAACCCCGCAGCTGGGACAGGTTCAGCGTCTCGGCCACCACGCCCTGACCGGCGAAGGCCGCGTCACCGTGGATGAGGATCGGCAGCACGGTGAAGCCGTGCGGGCCCTTGTCCAGCACGTCCTGCTTGGCGCGGACGATGCCCTCGGCGACCGGGTTGACCGTCTCCAGGTGGGACGGGTTGGCGGCCAGCGAGATCTGGATCGACTCGCCCTCGCGGGTCTGGAAGGTGCCCGCGGTGCCCAGGTGGTACTTCACGTCACCGGAGCCGTGCGCGCTGCGCGGGTCGAGGTTGCCCTCGAACTCACCGAAGATCTGCCCGTAGGACTTGCCGCAGATGTTGGCGAGGACGTTCAGACGGCCGCGGTGGGCCATGCCGATGACGGCCTCGTCCAGCTCGGCCTTGGCGGCCTTGGAGATCACGCCGTCCAGCAGCGGGATCAGCGACTCGCCGCCCTCCAGGGAGAAGCGCTTCTGACCGACGTACTTGGTCTGGAGGAAGGTCTCGAACGCCTCGGCGCTGTTGAGCCGGTGCAGGATGTGCAGCTGCTCGTCACGGTCGAGCTTCTCGTGCTCGCGCTCGATGTGCGACTGGATCCACTCCCGCTCCTCCGGGCTCTGGATGTGCATGTACTCGATACCCACCGTGCGGCAGTAGGTGTCGCGCAGCACGCCCAGCACGTCGCGCAGCTTCATGACCTGCTTGCCGCCGAAGCCCCCGGTGGGGAACTCGCGGTCCAGGTCCCAGAGGGTCAGGCCGTGCTCCAGCACGTCCAGGTCCGGGTGCTTGCGCTGCTCGTGGTCGAGCGGGTTGGTGTCGGCCATGAGGTGGCCGCGCACGCGGTAGGCGTGGATCAGCTCCTGGACCCGGGTGGTCTTGTCGAGCTGGGTCGCCTTGTTGACGTGGATGTCCTGGACCCAGCGGACCGGCTCGTACGGGATCCGCAGCGAGTTGAAGATCTCGTCGTAGAAACCGTCCTCGCCCAGCAGCAGCTGGTGGATGCGCCGCAGGAACTCGCCCGACTGGGCGCCCTGGATGATCCGGTGGTCATACGTCGAGGTGAGCGTCATGACCTTGCTGATGCCGAGCTCGCTCAGGGTGTCCTGGGAGGCGCCCTGGAACTCGGCCGGGTACTCCATGGCCCCGACACCGAGGATGGTGCCCTGCCCGGGCATCAGGCGCGGCACGGAGTGCACGGTGCCGATGCCGCCCGGGTTGGTCAGGCTGATCGTGGTGCCCTGGAAGTCCGGAACGCCCAGCTTGTTGTTGCGGGCCTTGCGGACCAGGTCCTCGTAGCCGCTCCAGAACTCGTTGAAGTCCATCTCGTCGGACTTCTTGATGGAGGGCACGACCAGCTGACGGGAGCCGTCGGGCTTCTGCAGGTCGATCGCCAGGCCGAAGTTCACGTGTTCGGGCTTGGCGACGCCGGGCTTGCCGTCGATCTCCGTGTAGGAGTGGTTCATCTCGGGCAGGGCCTTGAGGGCCTTGACCATGGCGTAGCCGATGAGGTGGGTGAAGGAGACCTTCCCACCGCGGCCGCGCCGGAGATGGTTGTTGATGACGATGCGGTTGTCGAACAGCAGCTTGACCGGCACCGCGCGCACGCTCGTCGCGGTGGGCAGGGTCAGGCTCGACTCCATGTTGGTCGCGGTGCGGGCGGGTGCGCCACGCAGCCGCTCCTCGTTGACCTGGAGAGCATCGTTGGTGTTCTTGGGTGCAGGGGCCGCAGTGGCCTTCTTCTTCGGCGCGGGTGCGGAGGGGGCCTTCTCGGTCTGCGCCTTTGCGGTCGCAGTGCCCCCACCCTTCCCGTTGGCCGAGTCCGCGGGCTTGTAGTCCGCGAAGAAGTTCCACCAAGCCTTGTCAACCGAATTCGGGTCGGTGAGGTACTTCTGGTAAAGCTCCTCGACCAGCCACTCGTTCGGGCCGAAATCTGTCAGGGGTTGAGACGCCTCAGACGACACGGCGGAGATCGCCCACTTCCGCAGCTCGCTTGTGAATGATTAGGAAAGACGGGTGGCTGCTGGCAAGGCGGGCTCGAAGAAGCACGGAGTCGCTCCCCTTCGCAGGGAAGAATCTGTCCTGGCCAGCACTCGTCGGGTACAAGGCTACTTGTACCGACCTCCCTGACGGGAACATCGGTGTAGTTGAAACTGGGAGATACCTAACAATCTTTCACACGAACCTTGTCGCTACGTGCCGGTCACTTTGCGTTGCGTGGTCAACATGGAGCGTTTGCTCCTGTTTGTCGGGGTTTTCGGTGCGCATTCCTGTGACCGTCTCCGGCCAGGCGCCCTGTGGTGCGCACCACGTTTCCCGCCGGTGGCCGTGAGCAGGGCCACCGGACAGCAACCGACGGCCACCGGACCGCGTCCGACGGTGAAACGCCGGTGACCGGCGGCGGGGGTGTTCGGATCTGCGCGCTCTTCCCCGTTCTCCCCCATGGCGGAGCCGCCCGTGCCTACGATCGGCCTACGAACGCGACATGTCGGGTGGGGAGGACCGTGAAGGGACTCGGAGAACTGGAGGCGGCCATCATGGGAGCCCTGTGGAGCTCGGAGGGCCCGCTCTCCGTGCGCGGGGTCCGGGAACACATGGTCTACGACCGCGAGGTCGCCTACACGACCGTCATGACGGTCGCCAACATCCTCTTCCACAAGGGGCTGGTGGACCGTGAGAAGGACGGCCGGGCCTGGGTCTACTGGGCCCGGGAGACCCACGCCGAGTACACGGCCCGCGTGATGGGGGAGGTCCTGGAGACCGGGCCCGACCCCGGTGCGACCCTGCTGCGCTTCGTGGAGCGCTTCAGTGACGAGGAGATGGCCCGGCTGCACCACGTCTTCCGGCAGGTGCGCGACCGGCGCGGACCGGGCCGCACCCGCGCCTCACCGACGGCGTAGGGAACGCACGCTCGGGGTGGCGACCGCCGCGAACGTCGCCGCCAGCGTCAGCCCCGCCACGATCAGCAGGGACCGTTCCGGGCCGATGGCCTCCGCCACCGGCCCGATGGCGATCTGCCCCACGGGCATCGCCACGAACGACCCCAGGGCGTCGTAGGAGTACACGCGGGAGAGCCGCTCGGGCGGGACGTTCTCCTGCAACGACACCTCCCAGGCCACGGTGAACTGCTCCACCGCCACCCCGCCCGCGAACATCGCGGCGAACAGCAGCGGGACCAGCGGAGAGGGCCCGGCCAGGACGAGGAACGGCAGCGTCTGGAGCGTGACCAGCGCCGTGCCGTAGAACAGCGCCCGCCGCGGCTGCCAGCGCGCCGCGAGCACCCCGCCGACCAGCAGCCCCAGACTGTTGGCCGCCATGAGCAGGCCCCACGTGGTCCGTCCGAACGTGTCGTCCGCGATCCCCGGCCCCAACACCGCCGTGACCGACGACCACCCGGCGTTGACCACCATGAACTGCAGCACGATGATCCACACCCACGGCCGCGCCACGAACTCGCTCCACCCGTCCAGCAGGTCGCGCAGCACCCCGCGGCTCCGCGCCGACGTGGACGGCACCCGCAGGAACAGGAAGACCACCCCGGCGGTGGCGAACAGCAGCGCGTCCACACCGATCGCCCAACCCGGACCGACCAGGCCCACCAGGACCCCGCCCGCCGACATCCCGGCGAACATGCCCAGCTGCTTGGCGACGCCGGCCACCGCGTTGGCCTGGCGCAGCAGCGACGCCGGGACGGTCTGCGGGGTCAGCGCCGCGATCGCGGGCAGGTTGGCGGCGGCAGCGGCCCCGTTGAGCACGCCCAGCGCGACCATCAGCCAGAGGGTGGCCGCACCGCTGAGCAGGGACAGCGCCAGGACCGCCTGGGAGAGCGCCGCCAGGAGGCAGGCGCCCTGGATCACCAGGGTGCGCGGCAGCCGGTCCGCGAGGACCCCGCCGAACAGCAGGAGTGCCACGTTGGCCACGGACCGGGCGCCCACCACGAGCCCCACCTGGGCCAGGGAGCCGGTCACGTCGAGGACGGCGAAGGCCAGGGCCACGTGCGCCATGCCGTTGCCGAAGAGCATCAGCACCCGGCCGGTCACCAGGACGCGGAAGGGCGCGTGGGCCAGCGGTGCCGTGACTCCGGGCCCCGATCCCCTCGGCGCGGTCATCCGTGCCCCCGCTCCATCAGAGCCCACCCTCCGGTCACCGTGTCGACCGGGGCACCCTCCCCGAAGGCCGGACGCGGGTCAACCGGTTTTCCGACGGCCGACCGCTCAGCGGCCGAGGACCCAGCTCCGGCCCTCGGCCGCCAGCTTCTCCACCAGGGTGGCGCTGTCGTGCTCCTTCGCGAAGAGGTGTTCGGGGCGGGTGATCGGCACGATCCACAGCCACCGCACGGGGTCGCCCTGGAAGGACAGCCCGGAGGTGTCCGGCGGGACCCGGGTGGGATCGGTCACCAACGGGGTCGGGTCCTCCAGGAGCAGGACCGCGCCCGCGCCGCCGCGCATGGAGCGGTCCTCGGGGTTGTCCAGCCACTTGATGGTGTGCCCGGTCCCGAACCACGTGACCGCACGCCAGGGGAAGGCCCCGATCCACCGGAAGATCCGGGCCGCGTGGTGCGCGGGCAGGGTCGTGGCCAGGGCCAGCTCCACCCGGGCGTGGTTCGAGGTGTCGGCCATGTACCGGTCCAGGGTGGGCATCCGCTGCCCGCACATCCCCACCGTGGAGAGCACCGTGAAGGGCCGGTCGTGCGAGGGCGGCCGCTCCGAGACCCGCAGCAGCGGCGGGTGCCCGTCGGACACGTCCCAGTAGTGGCCGGGCTCGCCCACCCTGCGGTTCAGGTGGCTCAGGACGGTCCGCTGCACGCTGCGCCACGCCCCGGAGGCGCGCCGCCAGTCCCAGTAGGCCTCGGCGTGCACCACGCGCGGCCACAGCTGGTCGCGCACCGAGTCCAGTTCCCAGGCGTAGGCGCTGCGCCCGATCGCCTCGCGCGCGTAGCCGGGCAGGCCGCTGTCGGCCTCCGCCCAGCCCGGGATCACCGCGAGCAGACCCTCCTCGTCCACCAGGGCCACCCCGTCGCCCTCCTCGAACCACACCGCGCGCAGCGTGGCCGGGTCGAAGCGCGGACGCCCCTGCGGGTGCTTGGTGTGGGCCTCCGGCATGAGCGGCGCCTGACCCCGGTGGAGGCCGCCCGACGCGCTCTCGCGGGGGGCCGCCTCGTGGTTGGCCAGCCACACCGGTACCCGGATCCGCTCACGGGCGTCGAGCAGGTACGCGGCCGTGGTGTGGGAGTCGCACTCGACGACGACGCGGCGGCTCTGGTAGGGACTGATCTCGTCCAGCAGGACGTCGATCTCGGTCACCGGCCCTCCCACGCGCCGACGGGCTGTCATGTCGTCGTGTCCGCCGGAAGCGGGCGGAGCCGCCCGGCCTGTCCACGAGCTAAGTAGAATCGACGGTAGTGCCCTGACAGTCGGAGCAGCACCGCAGTCGCGTATAGGTCGTATAACGACCCGTGCCGCCACCTCCCTCCCGCACCGGGCGCAGACCACCGACTCCACTCCTTACGGATCCTTATGCCCGCCGAGCTCACATTCGTCGCACCCCGCCGCGCCAAGCCGCCCCGGCACCTGGCCGACCTCAGCCCCGAAGAGCGGCTGGAGGTCGTCAGGGAGCTGGGCGAGAAGCCCTTCCGGGCCAAGCAGATCGCCAAGCACTACTACGGCGGGCTGGAGTCGGACACCGCGAAGATGACCGACCTCCCCGAGTCCTCCCGGGAACGGCTCGGTGAGGCGCTGCTGCCCACCCTGCTCACCCCCGTCCGGCACATCACCTGTGACAACGGGATGACCCGCAAGACCCTGTGGAAGGCCTTCGACGGGGTGATGTTCGAGTCGGTGCTCATGCGCTACCCGGACCGCGTCACCCTGTGCATCTCCTCCCAGGCCGGGTGCGGCATGAACTGCCCCTTCTGCGCCACCGGCCAGGCGGGTCTCACCCGTAACCTGTCCACCGGCGAGATCGTCGACCAGGTCGTGGCGAGCGCCCGCGACCTGGCGCGCGGCGAGGTCGCGGGCGGCCCGGGACGGATCAGCAACATCGTGTTCATGGGCATGGGCGAGCCCATGGCCAACTACAAGCGGGTGCTCCAGACCGTCCGCCAGATCACCGACCCGGTCCCCAACGGGATGGGCATCTCCCAGCGCGGCGTCACCGTCTCGACGGTGGGCCTGGTCCCGGCGATCAACAAGCTCATCGACGAGAGGATGCAGGTCCGCCTGGCGATCTCCCTGCACGCCCCCGACGACGAGCTCCGCGACGAGCTGGTGCCGATCAACACCCGCTGGAAGGTCGACGAGGTCCTCGACGCCGCCTGGCGCTACGCCGGGACCACCGGCCGCCGCGTGTCCATCGAGTACGCGCTGATCAAGGACATCAACGACCAGGCCTGGCGGGCCGACCTCCTCGGCAAGCTCCTCAAGGGCCACCTGGTGCACGTCAACCTCATCCCGCTCAACCCCACCCCGGGGTCGAAGTGGACCGCCTCGCGCCCCGAGGACGAGCGCGAGTTCGTCCGGCGCCTCCAGTCCCACGGAGTCTCGGTGACCGTCCGCGACACCCGCGGCCAGGAGATCGACGGGGCCTGCGGGCAGCTCGCCGCCGCCGAGAAGTAGACCGACGTGGTCGAGACCGCCCTGGCCTTCGCGGTGGCCACCGCGGCCGGGCTGGTCCCGCTCATCAACATCGAGCTGTACCTGCTGGGCGCCGTCGCCCTCGTGGACGACGGCGCCCTCGTGCCGATGGCCCTGGCCGCCGCGCTGGGCCAGACCCTCGGCAAGATCCCGTACTACTACGTGGGGTACGGGACGATTTCCACGCCGTGGCTGCGGCGCCGCGCCGCCACCCCCGGCCGGTGGACGGAGCGGGTGTCCCGCTGGCGGGCCCGGGCGGAGGAACGCCCCGTCTGGGGGGCGGGCCTGCTCGCCCTGAGCTCCTTCGCCAGCGTCCCGCCGTTCATGGTGGTCTCGGTCCTCGCCGGGGTGCTGCGCATGAACGTCGTGCTGTTCTGCGCGGTCACCTTCGCCACCCGCTTCGCGCGCTTCCTGATCCTGGTCCTGGCCCCGGCCTGGGCAATGTCCTTCCTGCCCTGAACCCCGGCGGGACCTCAGCCCCCGGCTCGGGGATCGGTGAGACCCACCAACCGGGCCAGCATCAGCCGCAGGTCACGCAGGTGCGTGTCAGCGTCGAACCCGGTCTCGGTGGCCGCGCGCAGGAACAGCGCGCCGACCAGCGTCTGGATCCAGCCCGCGGTGGCCTCCGCGTCCAGGGCGGGATCGGCCCCGCCCTCCCGGGTCGCCCGGGACACCAGGCGGGTCAGGGCGTCGAACTCGGCGCTGTTGTCGGCCTCCAGCGCCTCGGCCAGCTCGGGAACGCGCGGGGCCTGGCGCAGCGCCTCCAACACCAGCCCGGCGGCCACGGGGTTCGCCGCCGGAGCCGCGAGGTGTTCCACCAGGTCGAGGAGAGCGGATCCGGGGTCCTCGTGGTCGCGAGCGACGGCGATCCGTTCGGCGTCGTCGCCTCCCTCGTCGGTCAGGAGGGCGATCAGGATCGCGCGTTTGCTGGGGAAGTAGTGGAACAGCGTGCCCGAGCTGATCCCGGCGGCCGCACGGATCTGGGCGGTGGAGGTACCGTCCAGGCCCTGGGTGGCGAACAGCGGAGCGGCGGCGTGCATGATGTGACGGCGTTTGGCCCGGTACTGGGCGGGATCGACCTTGCGCATGACCTATCTCCCTACCACTCGGCGGCCGTCACGGTAGACCGCGGCCACGTCGCGGATCGCCGAGATGTCGGCCAGCGGGTCACCGGCCACAGCGAGCAGGTCGGCCGCGCGGCCCACCTCGACGGCGCCGACCTCGTCGGTGCGCAGCACCCGCGCGGCCTCGCTGGTCGCTGCCCTGAGCGCCGCGTGCGGGCCCATACCGCTCTCCGACAGCAGTTCCAGTTCACGGTGCAGACCGTCACCGAAGCCGACACCGGGCACGGCCGCGTCGCTTCCGGCCACGATCCGGCCGCCCGCGGCGTGCAGCTCGCCCGCGCGCTCCCTGAGCCGACGGTGCACCTCGTGGTCACCGCCCACCTCGGTCACGGCCAGGGTCGGCGTGACGGGGATGTCGCGCTCGACCAGCTCGGCCAGCAGCTCCTCGGGCCAGCCGTCGAGGACACCGCGGGCCTCCAGGTGTTCGAGCCCGTCCACCCCGGCGGCCAGGGCGTCGGCCAGGTCGGCTTCGGCGCCCCAGTGCGCGGTCACGGGCAGGCCGTGTTCGTGGGCCTCGGTGACGACGGCTTCGAGGATCTCGAAGGGGATCGGGTCCAACTCCCGGCGCCCGGGTTCCCCGCTCTCCTGCACGACCTTGATGAGGTCCACGGGGTCCGCGCCGGAGGCGAGCTCGCGTACGGCGCTCCGGGCCTCCTCCGGGGTGGCCGGGAGGCGGACCGTGCCGGAGTCCGGCTCCACACCGAAGGTCACCACCGGGTGGCCGCCCGGGGTGGTGAACAGGGGACCCGAGGTGAAGAGCCGAGGGCCCTCCAGTTCGCCCCTGCGGAGCATCCGGCGCATCTCCGTGATCCAGACGTGGTCGTCACCCAGCCCGCGCACCGTCGTCACACCGTGGTCGATCAGGGCGCGCCGGGCGGACGGGGCGTAGCGCGCCATCTCGTAGACCACCCCCGGCATGTCGGCCGTCCCCAGCTCCTCCCCGGGATCCTGCTGCGGAAAGCCGAGGTGCACGTGGAGGTCGATCAGGCCGGGCAACAACGTGTGCCCGCCGAGGTCCACGATCTCGGTGCCCGCCGGGAGCTCGAGGTCGCCGTCGTCCGCGATCCCGGCGATGACGCCGTCGGAGACCAGTACCGTCGTGCTCTCACGCGGTTCCAGTTCTACTCCGGTGAGGACCGTGGCCCCGGTCAGCGCGAGGTGACCTCGCTGTGGTTCCGCCCGGGGGCGGTACATGGTGGCGAGGTAGTGGCCCACACCCCCGGTCCCGGCGAGGAGGCCCAGGCCGCCCAGGACCAGCAGTCCGCGCAGGACCCTTCGCCTCGTGCTCCTCCCGCCGCCGGTCGAACCCCGCTCCGCCGTTCCGTCCGCTTCTTCGCCCATCGACCGTCCCGAGTCTCGTACATTAATAGACCGACTGATCTGTTTATGCTAGCGATCGTGCG
Source organism: Nocardiopsis sp. iso_237 (assembly GCF_056173345.1). Classification (NCBI taxonomy): domain Bacteria; kingdom Bacillati; phylum Actinomycetota; class Actinomycetes; order Streptosporangiales; family Nocardiopsidaceae; genus Nocardiopsis; species Nocardiopsis sp. iso_237. The sequence goes on from NZ_CM149669.1 coordinate 1,300,177, forward strand.
GGACCGAAGAGAGGGCGGGGCCGGATCCGCTCAGAGGGCGTGGTCGGCGAGGCGGGTGACGGCCGAGACGACCTCGGGACCGTGGATCGTCCTCGGGTCGTTGTGGCCCGCTCCCGGCAGGACGACCTCCTCGAACAGGTCCGCGCTGGCCTCGGCCACCTCGTGGCTCTGTTCGGGCGGCACGACGGCGTCGGCGTCACCGACGACCACGGTGGTGGGCCGTTCGACCCCCGCGACCCGTTCCGCGACCGGGAACTCGTCCCGCAACAGCGCCCGCACCGGTACCAACGGGTAGTGGTGACGGCCCAGGTCGGCCAGGGAGCTGAAGGGCGAGCGCAGGAGGAGCGCCGCCGGTGGGCGCTGTTCGGCCAGGTCGGCGGCCACGGCCGCGCCCAGGCTCTCCCCGAAGTATACGGTGCGGTCCGCGTCGAAGCCGCGCTGGGAGAGGTGGTCGGCGGCGGCACGCGCGTCGGCGGCGAGCCCCTTCTCGCTGGGGGAGCCCGGGTTGCCCCCGTACCCCCGGTAGTCGAAGAGCAGCACGGAGAACCCCTCGGCGGCCAACGCGCGTGCCAGCGGTGCACGGGACCGTCGGTCGCCCGCGTTGCCGTTGGTCACCAGTACGGCCGCCTCCCGGTCCCCGGCGGTCGGGGGTACGAACCAGCCGCCCAGGTCGAGCCCGTCCCCGGTGCGCAGCCGGACGTCCTCGGCCCCCTCGATCACGGACCCGGCGGCGGGGGGTTCGTCGTGGGAGGGGAGGTAGATCACGGATCGCTGCATGGCCCACAGAAATCCCAATAGCACCACCAGCACCAGTGCCGTCACGGCCGTCACGATCAGGACCGGTCTCACCAAGGTTCCTCCCGGGGTTGGTGCCCTGTCGCGTGGAGTACCCGTTCACCGTGGCTGATACCGGACGGTCCGCCGTGGAACCGGAGCGCGGTGGTCGGCGTCTGTTCCTGTGCCTGATCACCGAACAGCAGGGAGGCCGCCATGCGGGCCGGACGCAGTGGGATCGTCGTCGGAACGGCGCTGGGAGCGTTGCTCCTGGCCACCGGATGTTCCTTCGAGTGGAGCATCGGGGACACCGAGCCTCTGGGCGGCGACGCCTCGGACGCCGCGAACGGCGAGGAGAGCACCGGGGGCGACACCGCCGCCGCCGTGGACGTCGCGGAGGTCGAGCGCCAGTCGAGCGATCGTCTGGCGGAGCAGGTCGGCCAGGCGCCGGACGACTTCAGTTGCCCCGGGGACCTCCCGGCCGAGGAGGGCGCGGAGATGCGTTGCGAACTCACCCACGGGGGACAGACGCTCGGTGTGACCCTCACCGTGACCTCGGTCGACGGCGGTGACGTCAACTGGGACGTCCTGGTCGACGAGTAGCACCACAGGGCCCGGGAGGGCCGCCCGAGACGCCGAGCGGCGCACCGGGCGGCCTCCGGGCCGGGGCTCAGACGCTCGCGAGGTCGCGGAACCCCAGCGGCCCCAGCCCCCGGCGGGCGGCACCGCCCCGAGGTGGAGGGGAACGCCGCGGTGTCGAACCCGACCGGCGGCGGACGGGGCGGGAGCGCGAAGGCACACGCCGTGCACGTGCTCGTCACGGGGCAAGGGGGCCTGTGGGGCCCGGGCGTACACTCGGGGCACGTTCGGGGGCCGTTCGCGGGTTCGGGTCCCAGGTCACGAGGGGGGAAGTTCGATGGTGCAGGTCGCGGTCGCCCAGTTCGCGCCGGGGCAGGACAAGGCCGAGAACCAGCGGTCGGTCGCGGAGCTGACCGCTCGCGCCGCCGCCCGGGGCGCGCGCGTGGTCCTGTTCCCCGAGTACACGATGTTCACCGCTCCGCGCACCGACCACCGGTTCGTGGAGGCCGCCGAACCCCTGGACGGGCCGTTCCTGGACGACGCCGCCGACACCGCCCGTCGGGAGGGCGTGTACCTGGTGCTGGGAGTGAACGAGTCCGGGGGAGAGGGTGCCACCCACTTCACGAACACGCTCGTCGCTCTCTCGCCCGAGGGGAAGCGGGTCGCGCTCTACCGCAAGGTCCACCTCTACGACGCCTTCGGCGCGAGCGAGTCGGACGTGGTCGCCCCCGGGCCGATCGACGACCCGGAGACCTTCACCGTCGACGACGTGGTCTTCGGCCTCCAGACCTGTTACGACCTGCGCTTCCCGGAGGTGACCCGGCGGATCGCCGACGCCGGGGCGGACGTGGTGCTGCTGGCGGCGCAGTGGGTTCCGGGGCCGCTGAAGGAGGACCACTGGCGCACCCTCGCCCGGGCCCGCGCCATCGAGAACACGGTGTACGTGGCCGCCTCCGGGCAGTCCGCGCCGACCGGCGCGGGCAACAGCGTGGTGGTCGACCCGATGGGGACCGCGCTGGCATCCCTGGGGGAGCAGACCTTCGAGGTGGCCTCGGCGGAGGTTTCGGCCGCGCGTGTGGAAGCGGTCCGTGTCACGAACCCGGCGCTGTCCCTGCGCCGATTCTCGGTGGTTCCGCACGACCAGGACTGAGTCCCAGCCCCGCACGGGACGGGACATATCCGGTTCTTCGTAGGAAAGATCCTCAATGAACTGGGGTCTTCCCAGGGTTCGTCACTTAGGGTTATGATCTCCCTGCACGGAGTGATTTAGATCGGTCCGGACCCTTCCAGGTGCCGAGAGCTTCTGATTCAATTAAGAGCCGGTAACTATCGGCCCGCCAGACTGTCCTAAACCACGGGGGGAGCAAGGACATTGCGCGGAATGAGCACGATGTGCGAACGGGACACGAGGCCCGACGCCGCATCCGAGATCCACGTCTACGACCCGAGCTGGCTCAGCGGAGCGCAGTGCATGGGGGATGCCTGCGTCGTCTGCCACGTCAAGTGGCCCCGGCCCCGCCGGGTCCTGGGCGAACTGCCGGACGGCAGCCACGTGTACGGATGCGACGAGTGCGCGGGGATCATCGGTCACCAGCCGGTCTCCGCGGGCGGGTCGCTGATCGCGGCACGCTAGGCGATGGAGGCCGGTGAACACGGTCGCGCTCCGGGTCCAGGGGGAGTCTTGAGGACCCGGAGCGCTTCCGTTGACGCACCCGCTTCCATGGGGAGGAGGGGAATTGAGCGCGTCTATCCAGGATGGTCTCTCGTGGCGCGCTCGGCGCGCGGTCGCGCCCGGTGAAGGGCGCCGGTGAACCACGATACTCCGTGTGGCCCGCCGTAGCCCGTCAGTGAGAGACATCCGTCCACTATTTCGACGGGTCCCGTGCTAGCCGTTGGTCGGGAACCCCAGGTCGACGCCGCCCTCGGGGCGCTGTCCCGGGTCGGTCCACCGGGCCGTGACCGCCTTCGTCCGGGTGTAGAAGTGGACTCCCTCGGTGCCGTGCGCGTGCGAGTCGCCGAAGAGGGACTGCTTCCAGCCGCCGAAGGAGTAGTACGCCATGGGCACCGGGATGGGCACGTTGATGCCCACCATCCCCACCTCGATCTCGTTCTGGAACCGCCGCGCGGCCCCGCCGTCGTTGGTGAAGATCGCCGTCCCGTTGCCGTACGGGTTGCCGTTGACCAGCCGCACCGCCTCGTCGTAGTCGCGCACGCGGACCACGCTCAGCACCGGGCCGAAGATCTCCTCGCGGTAGCAGGACATCCCGGGGTCGACGTGGTCGAGGACCGAGGGGCCCAGCCAGAAGCCGTCCGCCTCCCCGCCCAGCACCGGGTGGACCCGGCCGTCGACCGCCAGGGTCGCCCCCTCACGGACCCCCGACTCCAGGTAGGAGGCCACCTTGTCGCGGTGCTCCCGGGTGACCAGCGGACCCATCTCACTGCGGTCGTCGTCCCCGGGGCCGACCCGCAGCCGGGAGACGCGCTCCCGGATACGCTCCAGCAGGTCGTCCGCGACCGAGTCCACCACGGCCACCGCCGAGATGGCCATGCAGCGCTCGCCCGCCGAACCGAAGCCCGCCGAGACCGCCGAGTCCGCCGCCAGGTCGAGGTCCGCGTCGGGCAGCACCACCATGTGGTTCTTGGCGCCGCCCAGGGCCTGGACGCGCTTGCCGTGCTCGGCGGCGTTGCGGTACACGTACCGGGCGATCGGGGTGGAGCCCACGAAGCTCACCGCCGCCACGTCGGGGTGCTCCAGGATCGCGTCCACGGCGACCTTGTCCCCGTGCACCACGTTGAAGACGCCGTCGGGCAGTCCGGCCTCGGCCCACAGCTCGGCCAGGATCAGGGACGCGGACGGGTCCTTCTCGCTCGGCTTGAGCACGAACGTGTTGCCGCAGGCGATCGCCACCGGGAACATCCACATCGGGACCATCGCCGGGAAGTTGAACGGCGTGATGCCGCTGACCACGCCCAGCGGCTGGAGGATCGAGTAGGCGTCCACCCCGGTGGACACGTTCTCGGAGTACCCGCCCTTGAGCAGGTGGGGGATGCCGCAGGCGAAGTCCACGACCTCCAGTCCCCGGGCCACCTCCCCCTGGGCGTCGGAGAAGACCTTGCCGTGCTCGGAGCTGACGGCAGCCGCCAGCCGGTCGCTGTTGGCGCGCAGCAGCTCCCGGAACCGGAACAGGACCTGGACCCGCCTGGACAGCGAGGTGTCCCGCCATCCGGGGAAGGCCGCCTTCGCCGCCGCCACGGCGATGGCGACCTCCTCGGCCCCGGCCAGGGCCACCGTTCCGGTGACCGCGCCGGACGCCGGGTTGTAGATGTCGCCGGTCCGCGCGGCGGGCCCCTCGTGGGCGCCGCCGCCGATCCAGTGGGTGACGTGCTTGCTCATGCTTCCTCTTCCTGGTGGGGCGGGCTTCAGGCCTGGTCCGCGACGGCGCGGACGGCGTCCAGCAGGATGTCGCGGCCCTCGGCGGCCTCCTCGGTCGACAGGGTCAGCGGCGGCGCCATGCGCAGCACGTTGCCGTGCACGCCGCCCTTGCCCACCAGCAGCCCGCGCTCACGGGCGGCCTCCAGCACCTTCCCGGCCAGCGGGGAGGACGGAGCACCGGTGGCGGGGTCGGCCATCTCGATCGCGAACATCAGGCCCTTGCCGCGCACGTCCCGCACGCAGTCGAGCTCGCGCAGCGCGCGCAGGCCCTCGACGACGGTGGCCCCCTGGCGGAGCGCGTTGCCCTGGAGGTCGTTCTCCAGCACGTAGTCGAGGGTGGCCCCGGCCGCCGCCATGGACACCGGGTTGCCGCCGAAGGTGGCCACGCCCAGCGCCGTCAGGCCGTCCATGAGGTCGCCGCGCGCCACCACGCCGCCCACCGCGAAGCCGTTGCCGAGCCCCTTGGCGAAGGTCATGGCGTCCGGGGTGACCCCGTGGTTGCCGATCCCGAAGAAGCTGGTCCCGGTCCGGCCCCACCCGGTCTGCACCTCGTCGGAGACGAAGAGGATGCCGTGCTCGTCGAGGACCTCCTTGTAGGCCGCGTACAGGCCGTCCGGGGGCATCGCGAACCCGCCCACGCCCTGGACCGGCTCCGCGATCAGGCACGCCACGTTGGGTGCGGCGGTGTCCAGGACCTCGCGCAGGTCGGCCACGCAGACGTCGATGTACTCCTGCTCGTCGAGGCTCCGGAACGCGGGGGAGGCGTGGTCGGTGCCGTGCAGGTAGTGCACGTTGAGGGGGGAGAGCGAGGAGTTCTTCCAGGCGCGGTTCCCGGTGACCGCGACGGTGCCGAAGGAGCGCCCGTGGTAGCTGCCGCGCATGGCCAGGACCTCGTCGCTGCCGCGCGCGTGCGTGGCCAGCAGCAGGGCGGTCTCGTTGGCCTCGGTGCCGGAGTTGGTGAAGAAGACCTTGGCGTCGGGGATGCCGGAGAGCCCGGCGATCCGCTCCGCCAGCTCCACCTGGGAGCGGATGAGGTAGAGGGTGGAGGTGTGGACGACGCCCTTGGCGAGCTGGCGTTCCACGGCCTCGCGGACCTCCGCGACGTCGTAGCCGAGCATGTTGGTCACGATGCCGGTGAAGAAGTCGAGGTAGGTGCGGCCTTCGGCGTCCGTGACACGGGCGCCCTTTCCGCTCACGATCTCCAGCGGGGACTCGTAGTACAGGGGCAACCAGGAGGGCATGACCGCGCGGTGGCGCGCAAGGAGTTCCGACATGCCCCCAGTCTCCCCAGCGCCGGGGGGCTTGGCCAGAATCACCATGTTGACAACATGCTGGTCGGCTTTACAACATGTAAAGCATCCGTCGGGTCGTCCCTCCGGTGCTCACGGGTGGGGGCGGCTCAGCACGGTGTAAAGCGAAACGCCCTCGAATCTGACAGAGCGTCCTAGACTGTCGCCTGTGCTTCCCACCCTTGCCGAGGTCCTCCAGCTGCCCGCTCTCCAGAAGGCCAGGCCCCGAGTGGTGGCCGGGTCCGAGTACCTGGACGTGGCCGTGCGCTGGGTCCACATCGCCGAGGTCACCGACCTGGCCCACCTGCTGCGCGGCGGTGAGCTGGTGCTCAGCACCGGCATCGCCATGCCCGACGACCCCGACGCCCTGCGCCGGTACATCGAGGACATCGCGGACGCCGGGGTCAGCGGGATCGCCGTCGAGCTCGGCCGCAAGTACCACGCCGAACTCCCCAAGGCCTTCCTCGACGCCGCCCGTGACGCCCGCGTCCCGGTCATCCTGCTCGACCGCGAGGCCCGCTTCGTCGAGATCACCGAGGCCGTGCACATCCGGGTGGTCAACGAGCAGCTGGAGGAGCTCCGGGAGTCCGAGAAGCTCCACTCGGTCTTCACCCAGCTGTCCGTGGAGGGCGCCGACGTCGGGCAGATCCTGCACGAGGTGGCCCAGCTCTCCGGCTGCCCGGTGGTCCTGGAGAACCTCACCCACCAGGTCCTGGCCTGCGACCTCAACGGCGAGGACCCCGGCACCCTGCTGACCGCCTGGGAGAGCCGTTCGCGCGCGGTCCGCACCGGGACACGGACCGTCCACGCGCCCGCCTCCGGCTGGCTGGTCACCACGGTCGGCGCCCGGGGACAGGACTGGGGGCGCCTGATCCTCATCACCGGGGCCGCCCCCACCGCCCGGCAGACCATGCTCATCGAACGCGCGGCCATCACCCTGGCCCTGGGCCGCCTGCTGGAGCGCCACCAGGAGAGCCTGGAGCGCCAGACCCACCGCACGATCATCACGGGCATCATCGACCGCGCCTACTCGGACCCGGAGGAGGCGCTGGTCCGGGCGCGCGCCGTGGGGGTGCCCCTGCACAACCGCGAGATGGTGGGCCTGGTCCTGCGCCTGCGTGAGAGCGGGACCGGCCTGGCCGCCCAGGCCCGTCTGTCCGACACCGCGGAGGGCGCCGCCCGCGCCTGCCGCGAACTCCGGCTCCCCGCCCTGGTGGGCTCCCTCGACGACCTACGTGTGGGCATCCTGCTGGCGCTGCCCGACCGCAGGCGCCTGGACGCCACACTGCACCTGCTCGCGGACCGGGTCCGGGGCGCGGTGGGGGACGCGGCGGTGCTCGCCGTGGGGTCGACCGCCGACGACGTCCGCGAGGTGCGCCGCTCCTTCCTCGAAGCCCGACAGGTGGGCGACGTGGCGATCAAGCAGAGCGACCGGCGGCCCTTCTACCGCCTGCCCGACCTGCACCTGCGCGGGCTGCTCCACCTGTTCCGCGACGACGAGCGCCTCCAGACCTACGTGGAGCGCGAGCTCGGGCCGCTCCTGGACCACGACGCCCGGCACGGCGGAGACCTGGCCGACATGCTCCGCCACTACCTCGGCGCGGGGCGGAACAAGGCGCTGGCCGCGAGCCGGGCACACCTGTCCCGGCCCGCCTTCTACGAACGGCTGCGCCGGATCGGCAACGTGCTCGACGCCGACCTGGAGTCGGTGGAGACCTGCCTGTCCCTCCACGTGGCCCTGCTGTCCCTGGACTCGCTCCGGGACCAGCAGTAGGAGACCTCGGGTCGACCGGCTCGTCACACCGGGTGCAGTACGTTGGATTCCGTTGTGAATCCCGGGCCTGACAAGGGATTCCTGATTTTCAAGCGTGGAGGCGCCAGTGACCGAGCTCCCCGACCCCGGACCCGCGCGACGGGTCAACGGGGTGGTGCTGGACGAGACGGCCAAGCGCATCATCGAGGTCCTCCAACAGGACGGACGCCTCTCCTACGCCGCCATCGGCAAGAGGGTGGGCCTCTCCGAGGCCGCCGTCCGCCAGCGTGTGCAGCGCCTCCTGGAGTCCGGGGTGGTCCAGGTGGTGGGCGTCACCGACCCCATGACCCTGGGCTTCGAGCGTCAGGCGATGATCGGCGTCCGCACCAGCGGCGACCTCAACGCCGCCGCCGACGCGGTCTCCGACCTGGCCGGAGTCGAGTACGTGGTGATCACGGCGGGCTCCTTCGACCTCATGGTGGAGGTCGTCGCGGAGGACGACGCCCGCCTGCTGGACATCCTCGCCGCGATCCGCGCCGTGGAGACCGTGGAGAGCACCGAGACCTTCCTCTACCTCAAGCTCCGCAAACAGAGCTACGCGTGGGGGACCCGGTAGCTGTGCCCCTTCGGGCCTGACGCTTCGCCTCGGCCCGTGTTCGGGTACCCCCTCCTCACGGAAGGGGTACCCGGTCGGCCTTCCGACCCGTGGCCGAGGCGGTCGTCACAGCCCGGCGAGGGCCTCCTCCAGGATGTCCAGGCCCTCGCGGAGCAGGTCGTCCCCGATGACCAGCGGCGGCAGCATCCGGATCACGTTGCCGTAGGTGCCCGCGCTGAGCAGGACCAGGCCCCGGGAGTGGCAGTGCCCGAGCACCTGGGCCACGGCCTCGGGGTGGGGCTCCTTCCCGTCCTTGACCAGCTCGATGGCGACCATCGCGCCCCGGCCGCGCACGTCGCCCACGACGTCGAAGCGGTCGGCGAAGGAACGCAGGCGGTCCAGCATGAGCGCACCGATCTCGCGGGCACGGCCGGTGAGGTCCTCGGTCTCGATGACCTCCAGTGAGGCCAGCGCGGCGGCGCAGGCCGCCGGGTTGCCGCCGTAGGTGCCACCCAGACCGCCGCCGTGCACGGCGTCCATGAGCTCGGCCCGGCCGGTCACCGCCGCCAGCGGCAGGCCGCCCGCGATGCCCTTCGCCGTGGCGATCAGGTCCGGGACGATCCCCTCGTGGTCGCAGGCGAACATGTCGCCGGTGCGCGCGAAACCGGTCTGCACCTCGTCCGCGACGAAGACGATCCCGTTGGCGCGGCAGAACTCGACCAGCGCGGGCAGGAACCCGGGGGCGGGCTCGATGAAGCCGCCCTCGCCCTGGATGGGCTCGATGACCATCGCGGCCACGTTCTCGGCACCGACCTGCTTGACGATCTGGTCGATCGCGGCGGCCGCCGCCTCGGGGCCGCAGTTCTCCGGGCCGGTCGGCCAACGGTAGGCGTAGGCCATCGGCATGCGGTGGATCTCTCCCGCGAACGGCCCGAAGCTGTGCTTGTAGGGCATGTTCTTCGCGGTCAGACCCATGGTGAGGTTGGTGCGGCCGTGGTAGGCGTGGTCGAACACCACGACGGCCTGCCGTCCGGTGGCGCTGCGGGCGATCTTGACGGCGTTCTCCACGGCCTCCGCGCCCGAGTTCAGCAGGATGGACCGCTTCTCGTGGTCGCCCGGGGTGACCCGGTTGAGCGCCTCGCACACCTCCACGTAGGCCTCGTACGGGTTGACCATGAAACAGGTGTGGGTGAAGCGGCCGAGCTGCTCGGCGGCGCGCCCGACCACGCGCGCGTCGGCGTTCCCGACGTTGGTCACCGCGATCCCCGAGCCGAAGTCGATCAGCGCGTTGCCGTCGACGTCCTCGACGATGCCGCCGCCCGCGCGCTCCACGTACACCGGCAGCACGCTGCCGACGCCCTGGGCGACGGCGGCCGACCGGCGCTTCTGGATCTCGCGGGACCTGGGGCCGGGGATCTCGGTGACGATCCGGCGGGACTGGACGACCTCGGTCTGTGCCATGCGGCTGCCTCCTTGTGCGGTGCGACGGTGCGGACGAGCAAGACACTAGATCGCGCCGAACCGGACACCCATGGACACAGTGGATAATCGGTGGGGAGTCCTGTGCCATTGCGTCAGGGAGCGACGGGGGAGACCGGATGCCGCCGACACTGGGAGCGCTGCTGCGCACGCCGAGCCTGCGCCTGCGCCTGCTCACCGGTCAGGACCGCACGCACCGCCAGGTGGAGTGGGTCGCGGTCAGCGAGCTGGCCGACCCCACTCCCTATCTCGCCGGGGGAGAACTGGTGCTCACCACCGGGGTGCGGTGGGTGGACCGGCTCCCCGACCTGCGCGACTACGTGCGCCGCCTGGCCGAACGCGACATCGCGGGGATCGGCTTCGGCGCCGCCGTGAACTTCGAGCACACCCCCGACGAACTGGTCGCCGCCGCCGAGGAGTTCGGGGTGGCGCTCCTGGAGGTCCACCGCCTGACCCCGTTCATGGCGGTCGGCAAGGAGGTCTCCCGGCTGCTCGCCCAGGAGGAGTACGAGGGGCTGAACCGCGCCTTCGCCGCCCAGCGCGCGCTCACCCGGGCCGCGCTGACCGGTGCCCCCGCCGTGGTCGAACGGCTCGCCCGCGAACTCGGCGGCTGGGTGCTGCTGCTCTCCCCGGACGGCGCGGTCCGGCACGCGGCCCCCGCGTCGGCCGCCGCGCGCGCCCCCGGCCTGGCCGACGAGCTCGCCCGGCTGCGCGGCGCGGGACCCCGGGCCAGCGTCTCGGTGGCCTCGGAGGGTGACCGCGTCTCCGTGCAGCCCCTGGCCACGGGCGGCCGGGCACGGGGTTTCCTGGCCGTCGGCGGGGTCCGCGTGTCCGGTTCCGACGACCGCACCCTGGTCAACGCGGCGGTGTCCCTGCTCTCCCTCGAACTCGAACGCCCCTCGCCCGGCGCGGGGACCGGGGCGGGCGTGCTTACGGCCCTGCTCGACGGCGCCCTCGACCCCGTCCACCCGGGCGCCGCCGACCTGCGGTCGGTGCTGCCCGCCGAACCCGTGGTGGTGGCCGTCGGGAGGGCCGTGCCGGACGGACCCCGACCCGACGGCGTCCTGGTGGCCGAGCACGAGGGCCGCACCGCGGTGCTGGCCGCCGCGAGTGCCGACGCGACCGTGTTCGGTGAGGTCCTGGCCGGACCGGTCGGGGTCAGCGCCCCGGTCGGCTACCCGGAGCTGGCCGCCGCGCGCTCCCAGGCCGAGCGGGCGCTGACCGCCGCCGAGGAGGAGGGGCGCGAGCTCCAGCGTTTCGACCAGCTTCCGGGCGGCCTGCTCGGTCTGCTGGACACCTCCGCCGGGGCCCGGCTGGCCGACGAGCTGCTGGCCCCCATCGACCGGCAGCGGGCCGCACCCGAACTCCTCGCCTCGCTGCGCGCCTACCTGGCCGCCTCGGGCCGCTGGGACACCGCCGCCGAGCGGCTGGGCGTGCACCGGCACACCCTGCGCTACCGGATGCGGCGCATCCGGGAACTGCTCCCCGGCGACCTGGACGACCCCGACCACCGCACCGAACTGTGGATCGCGCTGCGCGTCCGCGAGGGCCGCCGCTGACCCCCGCCGTCGGCGTCCGCACCAAGACGCCGTGCCGCGTTCCCTGCCCGGTCACCTCGGCTTCGGCTCACGACAGTCGGGGATCTGCACAGTGGAGACGTCCCCATGAGTGAAATGTCCGCTTCCGGGCGGACCACGTCGAGGAGTCCTCCGAACCATGCAGACCAGACCCGGCCGTAGGGTCGGCGCCATCGCCGCCGCGGCCTCAGCCCTCGCCCTCCTGGCCGCCTGCGGGCCGAGCGCCGAGGAGGACGCCTCGGCGGGCGGGGACGGGGCCTCCCCCGACACCCTGGTCATCGCCGCGGTCCCCTCGGAGGAGGCGGGCGGGCTCCAGAACAGCTACGAGCCGGTCATCAGGATGCTCAGGGACGAGACCGGCCTGGAGGTGGAGTTCCAGACCGCGACCGACTACGCGGCGGTCATCGAGGGCCAGCGCAGCGGCCGGATCCACATCGCCCAGTACGGCCCCTTCTCCTACTACATCGCCAAGAACGCCGGCTCGGACATCAGCGTCGCGGGCGCCATGGTGCAGGAGGAGGGCCAGCCGCCCGGCTACGTCTCCTACGGCGTCGTCCCGGCCGACTCCGACATCGAGGGCATCGAGGACTTCGCCGGGAAGCAGCTCTGCTTCGTCGACCCCAACTCCGCCTCGGGGTACCTGTATCCGCTGGCCGGACTGCTGGAGGCCGGGATCGAGGAGGGCGACTGGGAGGAGACCTTCGCCGGGGGCCACGACGCCTCGGCCGTCGCGGTCGCCGCCGGTGAGTGCGACGCGGGCTTCGCCTTCGACTCGATGGTGGACGAGACCCTCGTCGACAGCGGCTCCCTGGAGGAGGGCGACCTGCGCGTCGTCTGGGAGTCCGAGACCATCACCAGCTCCCCGGTCACCGTCTACAACGGCCTGGAGCCGGAGCTGTTCGACACGGTGGTGACCGCCCTCCAGGAGAAGGCCAACCAGGACTACCTCGCCGCCAACGGCTACTGCGAGGCGGGCGACTGCGACCTCACCGACGAGCGGATCTGGGGGTGGGAGGCCGTCCCGGACGACTTCTACGCCCCGCTCGACGCGGTCTGCGAGACGACGGGGGCGCCGCAGTGCGCCGACGCCTGACCGAACCCGCGTGACCACGGGGCGCCCTCCTCCGACGGGCGCCCCCACCTCCCGACCCGCCCCCTCCACTGACCTTGAGGAGTCGCGTGGACACCGCACCAGCCGCACCAGCCGCCGCACCCGGCACCCCGCCCGTGGTCCGCTTCGACGACGTGACCAGACGCTTCGGTGACACCGTCGCCCTCGACGGGGTGTCACTGACCGCCGACGCCGGGGAGGTGCTCGTCCTCCTCGGTCTGTCCGGTTCGGGCAAGTCCACCCTGCTCCGCCACGTGGACGGCCTCCAGGCGCCGACCAGCGGCGGGGTCGAGGTCCTCGGCGTGGACGTGACCGCCGCGCGCGGCCGCGAACTCCGCGCCCTGCGCCGCCGGATCGGCTTCGTCTTCCAGCAGTTCCACCTGGTGGGATCGCTCACCGTCCTGGAGAACGTGTGCACCGGGGCCCTCGGGCGCCTGCGCGGACCCCGCCTGGGACTGCCCACCTACCCGCGCGCCGTCCGCGAGGAGGCCCTGGCCCAGCTGGACCGGGTCGGCCTGGCCGACCGCGCGTTCCAGCGGGCCGACACCCTCTCCGGCGGCCAGCAGCAGCGGGTCGCCATCGCCCGCGCCGTACTCCAGCGCCCCGAGGTCCTGCTGGCCGACGAACCGGTCGCCTCCCTGGACCCCGAGTCGGCGCACCAGGTGATGGAGCTGATCCGGGAGGTCGCCGCCGAGGAGCGGCTGACCGTGCTGTGCAGCCTGCACCAGGTGGACCTCGCCCTCTCCTGGGGCGACCGGATCGTCGGCCTGCGCTCGGGACGGGTGGTGCTGGACAGCCCGGTCCGCGAACTCGACCGGGCCCGGGCGATGTCCGTCTACGGACGTGTGGGCGGCGCCCCCGTGACGGTCGGCTGACGGTGAACGTGCGAATGAGGCCCGAACCCGCCGTCCGACCGCGCACCCTGGCCGCGCCCGGCCCGAGCGGGACGGCCGCGGCGCTCACCCTGCTCGCCCTGGTCGGGATCGGCGTGTGGTCCGTCCTCGACCTCCGCGTCAACGTCGCCACCCTCGTCTCCAGCGCCGACAACGCGTCCGACTTCCTCTCCCGGACCCTCCCGCTGGACTTCCCCGCCCCCGGTGAACTGGTCGAACCCCTGGCCACCACCCTGGCCATCGTCATCGCCGCCACCCTGCTGTCGGTGGTCCTGAGCCTTCCCCTCGCGGTGTGGGCGGCCGGGAACACCACCCCCGGGCGACCGGCCCGGCTGGCCGCGCGGGCCCTGATCGTGGTCGCCCGCGCCGTCCCCGACGTCGTGCTCGCGATCCTGTTCTTCCGCCTCTTCGGCTTCGGCGCCGTGACCGGTGTGCTGGCGATGGGGCTGCACTCGGTCGGCATGGTCGCCAAGCTCTACGGCGACGCCGTCGAGCAGATCGACGAGGGTCCGCGCCAGGCGCTGCGCGCGGCGGGCGCGAGCCGCCTCCAGGAGCTCACCGGCGGGGTGCTGCCCCAGGTGCTGCCCGCCTTCGTCGCCACCGCCATGCACCGGCTGGACATCAACCTCCGGATCTCCGTGATCCTCGGTTTCGTGGGCGTCGCCGGGATCGGCCAGGACCTCGCCCACGCCCTGGGCCGCCTCGACTACCAGCGCGGCATGGCCCTGGCGGTGGTCGTGCTGGTGCTGTGCGTCGTGATCGAGCTGGCGTCCGTCGCCGTGCGCCGGGCCCTGCTGCCGCACACCGACCAGCGCCCCACCGGGATCACCGGGATCACGGCCCGCCTGCGCCGACGTGCCCCCGGCATGGTGGGGGAGCCACACGCCGCGGTGGACCCCCGGGCGGCCTCCGCCGCCGCACGGGCCTCGGCCCGGGTGAGCCCGCCCTGGACCCCCTCCCGGGTGCGCCGGGCCCTCTACGCGCTGGTCACCGTGGCGGTCCTGGCCGGGTCGGTCGGCTACTCGCTGGCGGACTTCACCGGGTTCGTCGACTCCGGCCGGGGGCCGCTGGGCGCCCTGGCACTGTTCTGGCCGCCGGAGACCGGGGGGATCGGGGAACGCCTCCTCCAGGGCCTGCTGGTCACCGTGCAGATCGCCTTCGCCGCCACGTTGCTCGGCCTGGTGCTGGCACTCCCGGTGGGCGTGCTCGCCGCGCGCAACGTGGCCCCCCACCACCGTGTGGGGCAGGCCTGCCGGATGTTCGTCGTGCTGGTCCGCGGCGTCCCCGAACTCATCCTGGCCATCGTCCTGGTGGTGATGATCGGGCTCGGTCCGGTGGCGGGCACCCTCGCCCTGGCCATCGGTGCCGTCGGACTGCTCGGCAAGCTGGTCGCCGACTCGGTGGAGGAGGTCGACCCCGGTCCCGAGCAGGCGCTGCGGGCCACCGGGGCCAGCCGGGTCCAGGTGTTCTTCGGCGCCACACTGCCCCAGGCGCTCCCCGCCTTCGTCGGACACGCCATGTACCAGCTGGACGTCAACATCCGGTCGGCCACCGTCCTGGGCATCGTCGGCGCGGGCGGGATCGGCTACGAACTGCTCAACGCCGCCCGGGTGCTGGAGTTCGGGGTGGTCACCCTCATCACCCTGATGGTCTTCGGGGTCGTGCTGGCCGTGGAGCTGGTCGCCGTGTGGCTGCGCGGGGTGGTCGGCGGCCGGACGTCCCACTGAGCGCGCGCCGGACCGGGCCCCGGGGAAAGTGGCACCGGTTCCGGCGTTCGCCGGGTGGGGGCGCGGAAAATGCACCACAATGGCCCTGATAGCTGGGGGTAGTCATCTGATCACGCGTGGTCGGGTGGTCAGGGGGGCGTCGTGAGGTCACTACAGGACGACGAGCAGATCGGCGGTCTGGGCTCCTACCCGACCACCGGCGGCCGGTTCGCGGGCCGGGACCGGGGGGCCGCCGGGGTCGGTGCGCCGTCCGTGCGCTGGAAGGCCCCGGCGGACCGGGGCGGGATCCGCTCCTTCCTGGCCTACCTGCGGGCCTGCCTGCGCCGCGAGTCCGTGCTCACCCACGTGGTGCGCGCCGAACGCCTGGACACCGACACCTGCGCCTGCCTTCCCGCCGGTCCCGAACTGCTGTTCAGCGGGGCCAGGGACACGCTGCCCGCGCACCCCGAGAGCGCCCGGGTGACCCGTCTGGCCGTACGGCACGGCCAGGCGCTGCGCTACGGCTACCCCCTGGTGATCCTCGGTGAGGGCGCGGACCGCGTGGCCCTGCCCCTCCTCACCGTGGACGTCCGGGCCGTGGACGAACCCGGGGCGGTCGGCGCCACCGGTCTCCCGGGCACCGGCCCGGGCCCGCTGGTGCGCGCCGTGGGTCGGCCCGACGTCAACACCGCCCTCCTCGCCCGGCTCGGTATCACCGACCCCGAGGACCTCTTCGAGCTGCGGACCCGTCTCCGCTCCGGGGCCCCCGACCCCGCGCACCGGCCCGCCGCCGTCGCCGACCTCGCCGTCAAGGTGCGCACCCTCCTCACCCGGCTGGAGATCGAACGGGTCGACGACATCGCCCCGCTCGGCACCCGGGGCAGGCCCCATCCGCTCACCCCCGGGGCGCACAACACCGCCGTGCTCTTCCGGGCGGGACCCACGGCGACGGGTGACGGCGCACCGGCCCCGGCCGAGGGGGTGGAGGGGGTCCTCACGGACCTCGACCCCACCCACCAGGACGGACTCGACCCCGGCGCCGTCCTCGGCACCGCGCTGGAGTCCCTGCTCGGCAGTTCCGCCCATGCGGCCCCCACCGCCCGGGCCACGGACCCCGCCGCGGGCCGGCGGATCCCCGAGTCCCCGCTCCGCGGCCCGCGCGCCCACCGACGCGACCCCCGGGACCGCGACCACAACCCCCCGACGGTCCCGGTCTCGGCCACCGAACTCAGCCAGCCCCAGTACGCGGTCCTGAGCGCCGCCATGCGCGAGCAGCTCACCGCCGTGGCCGCCCCTCCCCGCAGCGGCGTCCACGACCTGGTCGACGCGCTCGTACGCACTGCGGTCGCCAGCGGCCAGCGGGTCCTGGTGTGCGGCCGGACCGAGGCCGACCTCGACGCCGTCCTGGCCCGCGCCGACACCGCCCCCGCGCACCCGGTGGTCCGCGCGGGCGGCACCGGTGAACGCGCCGCCGAACAGCGCCAGCTCACCCGTCTGCTCTCCCGTCACGCACAGTCCCCGGCGGTCGCGGGCCCGCCCTCCGGGGAGGAGGGCACCGGGCACCGGGACGACCTGGTCGCCTCGTGGAACCGGATCCGCCGGGTCTGGTCGGCCATGGACACACTGGCCGCGGACGGCCACGTCCTCGCCCACCTGGCCGAGGAGCGCGGTCGCAGCATCGCCCGGGGCTGGGCCCCCGACACCCTCTTCACCCCCGAGCACGGCGGCCCCGAGTACTGGCTGCACCGGGCCGAACGCGCGGCCGGGGGCGGTCTGGGCGGCTTCCACCACCGCGCCGCCGTCCGCCGTGAACTCGGTGTGGCCACCGACCCCGAGGGGCTCGACCAGCTCTGCGCCGTGGCCCGGCTGGAGAGCGCGTGGCGCGAGGCCGTGGACCGCCGGACCCGCTGCGCGCCCCTGAACGAACTCACCCGGGAGCTGGCCGACGCCTGGGCCCGGCACCGCGCGGCCAGCGCCGCCTGCCTGGCCTCGGTGACCGGCCCACGCCTCCGGCGGGGCCGCGCCTCCATCGAGAACCGCGTGGAGGCGCTCAACTGGAACCACGGAGGGAGCTGGCCCGGCCCGGCCGACCTCCTCGACGCGCTGCCGGTGTGGACCTGCCGCACCGACCAGGCCCGCGCCCTGCCCTCGGAAGCGGGCATGTTCGACCTGGTGGTCGTGGTGGGCGCCGAGCGGACCCGGGTCAGCGAACTCCTGCCGGTGCTCTACCGGGCCCACCGCGCGGTCGTCGCGGGCGACCCGGCCCACCCGGGCCCGGCCAGCGTGCTGGAACCGGAGGAGGAGCGGCGCGCCCTGGCCACCGCCGGTCTGGTCGCGGACCAGCTGGACGACCGCGCGCTCCGGTACGGCGCGGGTTCGGCGCTGCGGGCGGTGCGCGCGGCGACCCCGACGACGCTCTGGCTGGGCGAACACGACGGCGCCCCCGAGGTCCTGGCCGCGTCCGCCTCCCGGCACTGCTACGGCGGGCGGCTCGTGGTGGCGGGCCCGCCCCGGGGCGGCGAGGGGCCCGCCTTCGAGTGGCGCGACGTCGCGGGGGAGTGCGAGGCGGCGCCCGGGTCCTCCTACATCAACCGCGAGGAGGCCTACCGGGTGGCGGTGGTGGTGGCCGAGCTCGACCGGGAGCTGCCCGAGGGGGCCGACCTCGCGGTGGTGGCCCCGCTACAACCGCAGGTGGCGCTGCTCCGCAGGCTGCTGCGCCAACGCCACCTGCGCCGCCGGGTCCGGGTGGGCGGGCCCGACATGCTGGACACCGACGCCGCCGGTGCCGACGTCACCGTGCTCTCCCCGATGCTCGCGGCGGGCGCCCCGGCCATCGCGGAGCGCAGGGTGCGCCGGATGAACCACCTGTGGTCGTCCCTGCTCACCCGGACCCGCGAACGCCTCGTGGTGGTGGGCGACCGCGGGCACTGGACCGGTGGGGACGGCCCCCTCCGCGACCTCCTCGGCGGACGCTCCGGGCCCGGCGCCACCCCGGCCGGCATCGCCCTGGTGGACGCCCTGCGCACGGCCGGAACCGGAGTGGAGGCGGGGCGCAGCTTCGACGGGTGGGCCGCCGACCTCGTGGTCGGCTACGGCGCTCGGCGGGTGCTCCTGCTGCTGGACGGGGAGCCGGACGGCCCCGCTCTGCGCCGTCTGCTCGCCAGGGGGGAAGCACTCAGCGAGGCCACGGACGACCTCGTGGTGGTGGTGCCCGCCTGGCGCTGCCTCACCGATCCCCGGACGCTGGTGGAGGAGATCCTCTCCGCCTGCTGACCCCTCGACCCCGGTCGGGTGCGCGGGCCCGCGCCCTATCCTGGAGCCAAGGACACATGCTCACAGAAGGGGACACGGGTGCCTGAGGGTCACACGCTGCACCGGCTGGCCGCACACTTCGAGAAGACCTTCGGCGGCGGCACGGTGAGGGCCAGCAGCCCCCAGGGACGCTTCGTCGAGGGCGCGGCCCGGATCGACGGCCGGGTCCTCACCGAGAGCGAGGCGCACGGCAAGCACCTGTTCCTGGGCTTCGACTCCGGCGAGTGGCTCCGCGTCCACCTCGGCCTCTACGGTGCCTGGTCCTTCGGTGACGCCGACGGCGAGCGCCACCTGGGCGCGCCCCGCGCGGAGGGTGCCGAACGCCTCGACCTGCGCCGCGATCCGGACGGCTTCGTCGTCCCACCGGAGCCGGTGGGCGCGGTCCGCGTCCGACTGGTCAACTCCTCGGGCTGGGCGGACCTGCGCGGCGCCTCGGCGTGCGAGGTCATCACCGTGGAGGAGAAGCACGCCGTCCAGGCCAGGCTCGGTCCGGACCCGCTGCGCCCCGACGCCGACCCCGAACGGGCCTGGAGTGTGGTGAGCCGGTCCCGCAGCAGTCTCGCGGTGCTCCTCATGCGCCAGGACGTCATCGCGGGCATCGGCAACATCTACCGGGCCGAGTCCCTCTTCCGCGCCGGGCTCGACCCCCTGACCCCCGGCCGGGAGCTCACGCGGGAGCGGTGGGACGCCCTGTGGGCCGACCTCACGGCGCTCCTGCGCGACGGCGTCAGGGACGGTTACATCATCACCACGCGGCCGGAGGACCGGCCCGACCCCGACGCGCTCCCGGTGCCCCGGCCCGACACGCTCTACGTCTGTTACCGGACCGGGGACCCCTGCCGCGTGTGCTCGTCGCCGGTCTCCGCCACCGAGCTGTCCGGGCGCACCCTGTACTGGTGCCCCGGCTGCCAGGGGTAGCCGCCTCCCCGCCCCTCCCGCTCCGGCGCGCCCCGCCCCGCGCCGCCGCCCCGAAAACCCCTGGGGTGCCCGGTACCGCCGTGGGTACAATCCCGTGTCGATCGCTTAACCGGTTCAGTGAACCGGCTGTTCGGAGCCCCGGTCCGCGACCGGGGACGGGAGGAGAGAGGACGTGAGGGAGACACTGTGGGTGCTCTGATGCGGAGGCCGACGATCATGGACATCGCCCGTGCGGCGGGGGTGTCCAAGGGGGCGGTCTCGTACGCGCTCAACGGGCGCCCCGGGGTCTCGGAGGAGACCCGGAGGCGCATCCTGGACATCGCCCACGACCTGGGGTGGGCACCCAGCAAGGCGGCTCGGGCGCTGGCCCCGGGCGGCCGGGTCGGCGCCGTCGGGCTGGTGGTGGACCGGCCGGCCCGTTCGCTCGGCATCGAACCGTTCTTCATGCAGCTGGTCTCCGGAGTCGAGACGGAGCTGGCCTCGGCCGGGGTGGACCTCCTGCTCCAGGTCACCGACGACCACCGGGCGGAGCTGGAGGTGTACCGGCGCTGGGCCTCGGAGCGCCGGGTGGACGGGGTGGTCATGGTCGACCTGCGGGCGGACGACCCCCGTCCGGAGGCGGTGCGTTCCCTGGGCCTGCCCGCCGTGTTCCTCGGCGGGCCCGACGGCGTGGGCGGTCTGCCCTGCGTGTACTCCGACGACGGCGCCTCGGTCCGGGAGGTGGTCCGCTACCTCGCGGCGCTGGGGCACCGACGCGTCGCCCGGATCGCGGGCCCGGAGGACTTCCTGCACACCCGGGTGCGCGGCGCCGCCTTCCTGGAGGCCGCGGCCGGGGCCGGGCTGGCCGAGGCGTACTCGGTGAACGCCGACTACACGGGGGAGGCGGGTACCCGGACCACCCGGCGCCTGCTGGCCTCCGCGAACCGGCCCACCGCGCTGGTCTACGACAACGACCTGATGGCGGTGGCCGGGCTCGGTGTGGCCGCCGAGATGGGCGTGGACGTGCCGGGCCAGCTGTCGATCGTGGCGTGGGACGACTCGGCGCTGTGCCGTCTGGTGCGGCCCTCACTGACCGCGATCAGCCGGGACGTGGTGGGTCACGGTCGCCAGGTCGCCGGGATGCTCGGCCGGGTCCTGGACGGCGAGCGGGTGGAGAGCGAGGAGAGTCCGGTGGGGGAGCTGCACCCTCGTGGAAGCACGGGGCCGCTGGTGGGGGACCCCGAATCCGCTGTTACAAGCGGATAACACCGAAGTGTCGGGGATTGACGGGGTTCGCCGGTCCGTGTTGTTGTTAACGTCACTTACCCGGTTCAGCAACGGTCCTTCGCTCCCTCTATTGGGAGCGCTCCCAGCCTTCCGAGCCAGGATCGGCTTCCCCCCATACGAAGGGCCGACCGGGTGAAAGGAGGAGTCGAGATGAGATCTCTGAGGCTTCCCGCCGCTCTGGCGGCGCTGGTGCTGGTCGCCAGCGCGTGCTCGGGCGAGGGCGCAGGGGGCGACTCCGGGGGCTACCCCCGGAACGAGACGCTGTACACGACGGGTACGGCCTGGGGTCCCCCCACCAACTGGAACCCCATCATGGAGGGCAACTACGCGGTCGGGACCGTCGGTTTGGTCTACGAGCCCCTCTTCGTCTTCGATCCCAGCGAGGGCGCGTACACGCCCTGGTTGGCCGAGAGCGACGAGTGGCCGGACGAGAACACGCACGTCATCACCCTCCGCGACGGGGTCGAGTGGAGCGACGGCGAACCCCTGGTCGCCCAGGACGTGGTCACCACCCTGGAGCTCGGCCACTTCGACATCCACTACAGCAACGTCTGGGACTACCTGGAGAGCGCCGAGGCCACCGGTGAGCGCGAGGTGACCCTCACCTTCTCCGAGGCGCGCCCGCAGGAGTGGATGAACTGGGTGGCCAACCGGGCGATCGTCCCGGACCACCTCTGGGCCGACAAGAGCCAGGAACAGGTCAACGACGACCCCAACCGCGACCCGGTCGGCACCGGCGCCTACGTCTACGAGAACCACGCGGACGACCGTATGGTCTGGCGGCGCAACGACGAGTGGTGGGGCACCGAGGCCCTCGGCCTGGAGATGCAGCCGACCTACATCGTGGACATCGTCAACGCGTCCAACGACGTCACGATGAACATGCTGAACAACCACGAGGTCGACCTCTCCAACAACTTCCTCCCCGGCATCGACCAGGTCATCAGCAACGACAACAACATCACGAGCTACTTCGCGGGCCCGCCCTACATGCAGTCCGCGAACACCGCCTGGCTCGTCCCCAACCACGAGCACCCCGCTCTGGGCGACCCCGAGTTCCGCCGGGCACTGGCCCACGCCGTCGACGTCAACCAGATCGTCGAGGGCCCCTACACCAACCTCGTCGAGCCGGCCGACCCCACCGGCCTGCTCCCGCAGTGGGAGGAGTTCGTCGACCACGAGCTGGTCGCGGACGAGGGCTTCACCTACGACTCCGACGAGGCCGTGGCCATCCTCGAGGAGGCGGGCTACCTGGACGAGGACGGCGACGGCTTCGTCGAGACCCCCGACGGCGAACCCATCACCCTGTCGCTGGAGGTCCCCTCGGGCTGGAGCGACTGGATGGAGGCGGCCAACGTCATCGCCGAGAACGCCCAGGAGGTCGGGATCAAGGTCGAACCGGCCTTCCCCGAGCACGAGCTGCTCATCGAGAACTTCCGCAAGGCGGAGTTCGACCTGATGATCAACAACGACCGGAGCATCAGCAACACGCCCTGGACGTACTACGACTTCATCTTCCAGCTGCCGATCCGCGACCAGCAGACCACGGCCAACTACGCCCGGTACGAGAACGAGGAGGCCTGGGACCTGACCGAACAGCTGGCCTCGACTCCCGCCGAGGACACCGAGGACATGGCCGCGATCACCTCCGACCTCCAGGGCATCTTCCTGGACGACCTGCCGATCATCCCGCTCTGGTACAACGGCATGTGGTCCCAGGCCAGCAACCAGGTGTGGACCAACTGGCCCAGTGAGGACGAGGGAACCCCCGACCACTTCGCCACCATGTGGAACAACATGTACCAGATGGGCGCGATCTACACCCTCGCCGAGATCGAACTGGCCGAATAGCGCACACGTGGGGCGCTCCCCGAGCGGGAGCGCCCCACGACCCGCGCCCCCACACCTGGAGGACACCCGTGTGGCGCTACATGGGCCGAAAAGTCGGCATCTACGCCATCACCTTCGTCGTGGCGGTCACCATCAACTGGATGATCCCGCGCTTCATGCCCGGCGACCCCGTCCGGAGCATGCTCAGCAGGGCCTCGGTCTCCGACCCCGAGGCCCTGGAGCGGATGACCGCGTACTACAACGAGGTCTTCGGCCTCGACACCCCGCTCCACCAGCAGTACCTCAGCTTCTGGGCCGGTCTCTTCCGGGGTGACCTCGGGGTCAGCGTGTGGCTCTACCCCGAGCCCGTCACCGACGTCATCCTGCGGCACGTGCCCTTCACCCTGGGCCTGCTGCTCCCCGCCATCATCCTCAGCTGGATCGTCGGCAACCGCTTCGGCGCCTTCGCGGCCCGGAGCAAGGTCCTGGACAACACCGTCCTGCCGATCGGCTACATCCTCACCGCGATGCCCTACATGTGGATCGCGCTGCTGCTCGCCTACTCGCTGTCCGTGGTCGGCGGCTTCTTCCCGACCGCGGGCGGGTACAGCTTCGCGCTCACACCGTCATGGTCGTGGACGTTCGTCTCGAACCTGATCTCCCACTGGTTCCTGCCGTTCCTGTCCATGTTCGTCGTGGCCCTGGGCGGCTGGGCGATCGGCATGCGCAACATGATCATCTACGAGCTGGAGGCGGACTACTCCAACTACCTCCAGGCCCTGGGCGCCCCCCGCCGACTGATCCGCCGCTACGCGTTCCGCAACGCGATGCTGCCGCAGATCACCGGGCTCGCCGTCCAGCTGGGCACGCTGATCGCCGGGGCGCTGCTCACCGAGATCGTCTTCAACTACCCCGGCCTGGGGACCCTGATCCTCAACTCGCTGAACAACCGCGACTTCTTCCTGCTCCAGGGGATCTTCCTGTTCGTGGTCGTCGGCGTGCTGATCGCCAACTTCATCATCGACATCATCTACGTCCTGGTCGACCCGCGCACGCGCGTCCAGATGACGGGAGGCGCGTCATGAGCAGCATCCCCGGCGCCCCCGGGGCCACCGACCCCGGGGGCGCACCCGAGGCGACCGGCGAGCGCCGGATGTCCGAGACCCTGCACTTCGCCCGGCGCAACCCCAAGCTGCTCATCGGCTCGGGGATCGTGCTCACCCTCCTGGCGGTCGGGCTCGTCGGGCCCCTGTTCATCGACCACGGCCCCAACGTCTACATCGGCCCGCAGAGCCAGCCGCCCAGCTCCGAGTACTGGATGGGCACCACCACGTTCGGCCAGGACATCTGGGCGCAGTTCGTGTACGGCCTGCGCTCCACGTTCCTCACCGGCCTGCTCGGCGGCGGCATCGCCTTCCTCGTCGGCACCACCGTGGGCTTCGTGGCCGGGTACAAGGGCGGGGTCGTCGACGAGATCCTCAACATGCTCACCAACGTCGTGCTGGTCCTGCCCGGCATGGTCGTGCTGATCGTCGCCGTCGCCTACCTCGACGTCCGCGGACTGGTCGTCCAGGCGCTCTTCATCGGCCTGACGTCGTGGCCGTGGGCGGCCCGCGCGGTCCGCTCCCAGGCCCTGACCCTGGCCACCCGCGACTACGTGGACCTGGCCCGGCTCAGCGGACGGCGCACCTGGCGGATCATCACCAGCGAGATCGCTCCCAACATGAGCTCCTACCTGGTGATGTCGTTCATCCTGCTGTTCGGCGGCGCCATCCTCATCGCTGCCGGACTCGACTTCATCGGCCTCGGCCCGGCGGGCGGCGTCTCCCTCGGACTGATGCTGGAGAGCGCCGGAGCCTGGAGCGCCCTCCAGCTCGGCATGTGGTGGTGGTTCGTCCCGCCGGGCGCGGGGATCACCCTGCTCGTCGGTTCGATGTACATCCTCAACGTCGGGTTGGACGAGGTCTTCAACCCCAAGCTGCGGGAGCTGTGATGACCCTGCGCGTCAAGGACCTGAAGGTCCACTACCAGACCCTGCGCGGGGACGTTCACGCCCTCGACGGAGTGAGCTTCGACCTCGCCGACGGGGAGATCATGGGCCTGGCCGGGGAGTCCGGCTGCGGCAAGACCACCCTCGGCAAGAGCCTGATCCGGCTGGACGGCCGGATGCGGCACGTGGACGGCACGATCGAGCTGGACGGGAAGGACGTGCCCGTCGCGGACGACCGCGCGATGAACCCGTTCCGGTACCACGAGATCTCGCTCATCCCGCAGTACGCGATGAGCGCGCTCAACCCGACCCGCCGGATCGGTCGGATGATCAACGAGCTGCTGCGCGCACGCGGCGTCCGCCCGGCGACGGTCGCGGAGGAGCTGAACCGCCGACTGGAGCTCGTGGGGCTCGACCCCGACGTGCTCCAGCGGTTCCCCATCGAGCTCTCCGGCGGGATGAAGCAGCGGGTGGTCATGGTCATGGCCACCCTGCTCAACCCGTCCCTGCTCATCGCGGACGAGGCCACCTCGGCCCTGGACGTGTCCACCCAGCGCTCGGTGGTCGAGTCCATGGTGGAGTTCCGCGACCGCGGCTATGTCAAGAGCATGATCTTCGTGACCCACGACATCTCGCTCGTCTACCAGATGGCCGACTCGGTCATGGTGATGTACGCGGGCCGGATCGCGGAGAAGGGCCCGGCGGCCACGCTCATCAACGAACCGAGGCACCCCTACACGCGGATGCTCATCGGGGCGCTGCCCGAGGTCGGCACGACCACCGAGGGCACCCGGCTGGAGGGCATCCCGGGCACGCCGCCCGGGCTGCTGCGGCCGCCCTCCGGCTGCCGGTTCCGGGAACGCTGCCCCCTCGCCTCCGAAGAGTGCGAGGAGACCCCGCCCCTGGTGGAGATCGACCCCGGCCACTGGGCCGCCTGCTGGAAGACGGGGAGGTAGCGCCGTGCTGGAACTGAGCCACGTGCACAAGGTGTACCGGGTCGGGGCGTTCGGCGGCGCGAGGCTGCGCGCCGTCCGGGACGTCAACCTCACCGTCGAACCCGGCGAGGTGGTCTCGCTGATCGGGGAGAGCGGCAGCGGCAAGAGCACGATCGGGAAGATGGTGCTGGGCCTGACCGGGGTGAGCTCCGGCACCGTCCGCTTCGAGGGGCGGGACGTCTCGCGGCTGCGCGGCTTCGCGGCCCGCAAGGAGTACTACCGCAGGGTGCAGGGGGTCTTCCAGGACCCGTTCAGCTCCTTCAACCCCATCTTCAAGGCCGACCGCGTCTTCGCGATGGTCCGCTCCTCCTACTTCCCGGAGGTCTCGGACGCCGACTGGCGGGAGCGGGTCCTGGAGGTGGTCCGCACGGTCCGCCTCGACCCGGAGAACGTGCTGGACAAGTACCCGCACCAGCTCAGCGGCGGGCAGCTGCAACGCCTGCTCATCGCGCGGGCGCTCCTCCTCGACATCCGGCTGCTGGTCGCGGACGAGGTGATCAGCATGCTGGACGCCTCCACCCGGATCGACGTGCTCAACCTGTTGGGCGACCTCAAGGAACGGGGCCTGGGCGTCCTGTTCGTCACCCACGACCTGTCCCTGGGCAACTACGTCAGCGACCGGTCGGTGATCCTGCGCAAGGGCGCGATCGCGGAGATGGGACCCACCCGCAGGGTGTTCGAGAACCCCCTGCACCCCTACAGTCGCCACCTGCTCTCGTGCGTGCCACAACTGCACCGCACCTGGGCCGAGGTGGACGCGGAACTGGCCGCGAATCCGCCCGAGGACGTGGATCTGCCCACCGTCGCCGAGGGCGACGACTCCGCACCGCTGGTCGAGATCGAGGAGAACCACTTCGTCGGCATCGACCAGGGCTGACCCCGGGGCGGGTCCGCACCGGGTCAGCACAGGGCCCGCCCCGGACCAACAACGCAGTACCGAAGCGGTACCCGAGCAGTAGTGAGAGGGAGCGTATGACCTCCTGGTTCGACCTGGGCGAGGGCTGGACCCTGACGGCGGTGCCACACGAGGGCGCACTGCCGGAGTCGGCCGCCGCGCTGGGAGAGGTCCCGGCCACCGTGCCCGGCTGTGTCCACACGGACCTGCTCGACCGGGGCCTGATCGAGGACCCCTACCTCGACGACAACGAGGACCGGCTGGGCTGGATCGGCCGGACCGACTGGAGGTACACCCGCACCCTGGAGGGCCTCCTCCCGGCCGTGGGCGCGGCCGAACGCGTGGACCTGGTCTGTGAGGGCCTGGACACCGTCGCCGCGCTCCGGGTGGGCGGCCGGGAGGTGGGGCGGACCGCCAACATGCACCGCTCGTACCGCTTCGACGTCACCCGGGCGCTGGCGGAGGGCGGCCCGGCCCCCGTCCTCGACGTGGAGTTCGCGTCCCCCTACCGGTACGCGGAGGGGAACCGGGAGCGCATGGGCGCGCTGCCCGGCGCCTACGACGAGCCCTACCAGTTCATCCGGAAGATGGCCTGCAACTTCGGGTGGGACTGGGGGCCCACTGTGGTCACCTCCGGGATCTGGCGGCCGATCCGGCTGCACGCGTGGTCCACCGCGCGGCTGGCCTCGGTACGGCCGCTCGTGACGGTCTCCGAGGACGGCTCGCTGGGCCGGGTCAGCGCGCACGTGGAGGTGGAGCGGACCGGGCCGGGCACGGACCTCCCGCTCACGCTCACGGCGACGGTCGCGGGGGCCACCACCGCCGTCACCCTCGCGCCGGGGCGCACAGAGGCCGTCCTGGACCTCGTGGTGGCCGAACCCGCGCTGTGGTGGCCGCGCGGCCACGGCGACCAGCCCCTGCACGACCTCGTGGTGGAGCTCGCCGGGGCCGGGCCGGACACCCCCCGGCTCGACACGTGGGAACGGCGGATCGGCTTCCGGAACGTGGCCGTTCGCAGTGAGCCCGACCGCGAGGGAACGGGCTTCGCCGTCCAGGTCAACGCTCGCGACGTACTGGTCAGGGGAGCCAACTGGATCCCCGACGACGCCTTCCCGAGCCGGATCCGCCGGGACCGCTACCGGGAACGCATCGAACAGGCCCGCGACGCCGGGATCAACCTGCTGCGGGTGTGGGGCGGAGGGATGTACGAGTCCGAGGACTTCTACGAACTCTGCTCGGAGCTCGGGATCCTCGTCTGGCAGGACTTCCTCTTCGCCTGCGCCGCCTACCCCGAGGACGAGCCGCTGGCCTCCGAGGTCGAGGCGGAGGCGCGCGAGGCGGTCGCCAGGCTGTCCCCGCACGCCAGCCTGGCGGTGTGGTGCGGCAACAACGAGAACATCTGGGGCCACGAGGACTGGGGTTGGAAGGAGCGGTTGGGCGACCGCGCGTGGGGCGCCGGATACTACCTGGACCTGCTCCCGCGCGTGGTGGCCGAGCTCGACCCCACCCGCCCCTACTGGCCGGGCAGCCCCTACTCCGAGGGCGAGGGGGTCCACCCCAACGCCGCGGCTCACGGCACCATGCACCTGTGGGACGTGTGGAACCAGGAGGACTACACCGTCTACCGCGACCACCGGCCCCGGTTCGCCGCCGAGTTCGGCTACCAGGCGCCGCCCGCGCACGCCACCCTGCGGGGCGCGGTCACCGACGACCCGCTCACGCCGACCTCCCCGGGCGTGCTGCACCACCAGAAGGCCGAGGACGGCAACGGCAAGCTCGCGCGCGGGCTCGCCGCGCACTTCGGGGACCGGGAGTGGGAGTACGACGACTGGCACTACCTCACGCAGGTCAACCAGGCGCGCGCCCTCACCGTGGGGATCGAGCACTTCAGGTCCACCTGGCCGTACTGCACCGGCACGGTGATGTGGCAGCTCAACGACTGTTGGCCGGTCACGTCGTGGGCGGCGGTGGACGGCGCGGGGCGCCGCAAGCCCCTGTGGTACGCGCTGCGGCGCGTGTACGCGGACCGGGTGGCCACCGTCCAGCCCGCCTCCGCCGGACTCGCGGTGGTCCTGGGCAACGACACGGACGAGGAGTGGGTCACCGAGGTGACCCTCGCCCGCCGGGACACCGGGACCGGGCGCGCGGTGGCGGCCTCCGCGCACGAGGTCCGGGTGGCGCCGCGCGGAGCACTGCGCGTTCCGGTGCCCTCCGGGGTCGCGGAGCCGGGGGATCCCGCCCGCGAGGTGCTGACCGTCGACGGGGCGGGGGAGCGGGCGTGGTGGTTCTTCTCCCGCGATCTCGACCTGGAGTACCGAAAGCCGGAATTCGACGTGGAAACGCGGGTGGACGGTTCCGATTTGCGGGTGACGGTCCGCGCTCGCGTGCTCTTGCGGGATCTGGTCCTGAACGTCGATCGACTCGATCCCGGGGCGAGCGCGGACAGTGCCCTGGTGACGCTGCTGCCCGGCGAGTCGCACACCTTCACGGTGTCGGGAGGCGCGGCGCTGGAGCCCGCGGCCGTGACCGCTCCACCTGTGTTGAGGTGCGTCAACGACGCTTTGGTGAACGACGGGTGACCCTCCGGTGACACTCCGGTGTCCGCCACAGGGATCACACGCGTTCCCCGCCCGGCCCGTCGGTATTCCTCGGCGGGCCGTGCGGGTTGCCACATCGAAAACCCTCGCCAGCTGGCGAGGCTGTGGTACGTTCATTGGAGATTGTTAGTCGTTGAATTTCGCAGTTGGTGTCTTGCCCGCGGAGTTTGTGACCGGCGGGCGGTTTCTCTTGGAGTCGGCTCGCGGCAATTTTCGGGCGTGTGAGTATGCGTCCGTGTACACCGAGCTGAAGGAGAAAACATGGCTCAGGGAACTGTGAAGTGGTTCAACGGCGAGAAGGGCTTCGGCTTCATCTCCCCCGACGACGGTGGCCCCGACGCCTTCGTTCACTACAGCGCCATCCAGGGCACGGGCTTCCGTAACCTGGAGGAGAACCAGCGCGTGGAGTTCGAGATCGTCGCTGGCACCCGCGGCCCGCAGGCCGAGAACGTCGTCGCGATCTAAGACCGCATAGACGTTAGCGATGTCGCCCCTCGTGGGCGTGAACGTCGCTGAACGCCCCCGGAGAGTCCGTCTCTCCGGGGGCGTTCGCGTGTCCGGGCTCCGTGCCCGGGCGTCCGCGGTCCGGCGGAGGGCCGGGACCGCACGCGAGGGACCCCGGGGCCGTCACTGACGGCCCCGGGGTCCCTGTGTGTGTACGGAGGCCTCCCCGTGGGGTTTCAGGGCCTCCCGTGGGCGCTCAGGCCTCCAGGACGGCGCGGGTGCGCTCGCGCACGTCGGGGGTGTCCAGGCCCCGCACGGTGACCGTGGTCCGGCGGCGCAGGGCGTCGTCGACGGTCACCGCCCACTCGCGGTCGCGGGCGAACACGACCTGCGCCCAGACGTCCGGGCCGTCCGGGTGGATGCGCTCGCCCAGCTCGGGCTGGTCGCGCACCAGCCCGGCGATGTCCAGGGCCAGGCTTCCGTAGTGCGACGCCAGGTGGCGGGCGACCAGCGGGTCCAGGCGGGTGCCGGGGTCGCGGTCGATGATCAGGCGCTGGGCGACCGCGTCCGGGCTGGCCAGACCGGGCAGCGGCACGGTCCGCAGCGGGTCGGCCATGTCCTCGGCCAGCGGCACCGCCGACACCTTCCGCAGCTCCTCCAGGACCGTCCGACCGATGTGCCGGTAGGTCGTCCACTTGCCCCCGGCCACCGAGAGCATGCCGCCGCGCCCCTGGGTGACCACGGTCTCCCGCTTGGCGGAGCTGGTGTCCCCGGGCCCGCCCGGCAGCACGCGCAGCCCCGCGAACGAGTAGGTCATGCGGTCGCGGTCGAGGTAGGGGGAGTCGATGCCCAGCGCGGCCTCACCGAGGATCTGGTCGACGTCGGAGGGGACCACGCCCACCTCGGCGGGGTCGCCCTCGAAGGCCTCGTCCGTCGTGCCCAGGAGCAGGTGGTCCTCCCACGGGATCGCGAACGACACCCGGTACTTGTCCACCGGGATGGTGAGCGCGGCCCGCCAAGGCTCCGGGGTGCGCAGCACCAGGTGGGCGCCCTTGGACAGGCGCACGCTGGGCGAGGCGGCGGCGTCCTCCATGCGGCGCAGGTGGTCCACCCAGGGGCCGGTGGCGTTGAGGACCAGCCGCGCGTCGATCCCGAAGTCGTCGCCGCCCACGCGGTCGTGCAGGTCGGCGCCGGTGACGCGGCCGCGCGTCGTCCGCAGCCTGCGGACCTCGGCGTGGTTGAGCACCACGGCCCCGGCGTCCACGGCGGCGCGCACGGTCATGACGGCCATGCGGCTGTCGTTCATCTGGTGGTCGCTGTAGGCGGCCACCGACTTCAGCCCCTCGGTACGCAGGCCGGGAGCCAGGCGCTTGGCCTGGAGCGGGGAGAGCAGGCGGCCCATGCCGTCGCCGAAGGCGGACAGCGCGGAGTAGAGGAAGACGCCCGCGCCCATCTTGGCGGCGCCGTGCGGTCCCCCGGAGTAGACGGGGACGAGGAAGGGGCGGTGGTTGACCAGGTGCGGGGCCACGTCGGAGGCGAGCGAGCGCCGTTCCTTGTGGTTCTCCGCGACCAGGCGCACGTTGCCGGTCTGGAGGTAGCGCAGACCGCCGTGCACGAGCTTGGACGAGGCGCTGGAGGTGGCCCCGGCGAAGTCGCCCGCGTCGACCATGGCCACGCGCAGGCCCGCCTGGGTGGCGGTCCAGGCGACCGAGGTGCCGAGGATCCCGCCGCCGATGACGAGGAGGTCGAAGGTGCCCCGGGTGAGTTCGTCGCGCGTGCGACCTCGGTGGGTGCTGGCGTCACTGCGGTGGGCGCTGGCGGTCATGGCTGGTGCTCCGTCCGTTGGGGAGGGGGGCGTTACCGCACGTACCTGAACGGGCTCCACGTTTCAGGTGGGTGTCGTACGCATAATACGACAATGCCGAACGATGTGGTCGATCGGCGTCGCGGTAGCGGGGGTCGGCGCTGGAGGTGGACGCCTGTCCTGGTGCCACCCGGGCCTGGTGTGACTCTGGGGGATCGAGTAGTCGCTTGTTGTCCACTGTGGTTCGGCATTGTCGAATCCGGGTCGGGGCGTCGGGGCAGAAACCTCGTGCGCGAGGTATCGGGCCGCTCCGATGCCGGGCATGTCGCCCCAAGGTGCGACAGGAGCCCGTTCCTCCTCGCCGCATGCTGGAATCCAGGGTTTGAGAAGCCGGTTTCCTGATTCCTCAAACAAGATGGATGTCTGGACTTCGAGTTCCCCGGATTGTCCAGCTTGGGAGGCATCGCCGGTCCTACGATGAACCCCATCATGGCCACTAGGTACTCACCCACGATCCGGCGGCGCCGGCTCTCCGCCGAACTGCGGCGGGTGCGGCTCGCCGCCCGCAAGACCAGCGAAGAGGCCGCGGCGGCCGCCGGTCTGTCCAAGTCCACCTACTCCAACATCGAGTCCGGGGTCAAGAAACGGCCCAGCGTCCCGGAGATCAGGGCGATCCTGGACGCCTGCCAGGTCCCCCGGGGCAGAGAGTTCGACGAGATCCTCGACCTGTGCCGCCAGTCCCTCGAACGCGGCTGGTGGTCCCGGTACCGGGACGTGCTCGCGGCCCGGTTCGTCGGCTTCGAGACCGAGGCCAGACGCATCACGTCCTGGCAGCCCGTCGTGATCCCCGGACTCCTCCAGGTCCCGGAGTACATGAGGGTCGCCGCCCAGGCGTGTCTGGCCAACCCCCAGGAGATCCGCCGGGACATCGACGCCCGGATGACCCGACAGCGCATCCTGGAGGACCAGGACCCTCCCGAGCTGTGGGCGATCTTCGACGAGGGCGCCCTGCTGCGCCTGCACGACCACCCCGAGGTCCGCCGGTCCCAGGTCAAGCACATCATGGAGATGGCCCAGCGGCCCAACGTCACCGTGCAGATGACCCGGGCCGCCAAGCTCAACCCCGGAGCCGGGGGCTCCTGCGTGATCCTGGAGTTCCCGCACGCCAGCGACCCCACGGTGGTCTACCTGGAGACCGCCACGGACGGCATCTACCTGGAGGAGCCCGACGAGGTCGCCCGCTACCAGCAGCTGGTCAACCACCTCAGACTGGTGGCGCTGCGGCCCGGGGAGACCCTCGACTACCTGGAGGAGGTCCACCTGAGCACGTGACGCCGCCCCGGGAACGCCGGAGGGCGCCCGGCCGGTGCCGGGCGCCCCCAACGAGCGTCGTCACGCCCCGGTTCAGGTGCCGAAGCCGGTCAGGTGCCAGATCCAGGCACCGATCACACCGCCGACGAGGGGACCGACCACCGGGATCCAGGCGTACCCCCAGTCGGACGAGCCCTTGCCCGGGATGGGCAGCAGCGCGTGCGCGATGCGCGGACCGAGGTCACGGGCCGGGTTGATGGCGTACCCGGTCGGGCCACCGATCGACAGGCCGATCGCGAACACCAGGAGACCCACGAGCAGCGGGGCCAGACCGTGCGCGAACAGGGCGGACAGGTCGGCGTCACCCTTGGTGACCGAACCCTCGTTGCCGCCGATGCCGAGGATGCCCAGCACCAGCATCGCGGTGCCGATGACCTCCGTGGTGAGGTTGGCGACCGGGTTGCGCACCCCGGGCGCGGTGCTGAACACACCCAGCTTGGCCTCGGGGTCGTCGGTGATCCTCCAGTGCGCGAAGTAGGCGAGGAAGACCAGGCAGGCACCGACGATGGCACCGAGCATCTGGGCCGCGACGTAACCCGGCACCAGCCCCCAGTCGAACTCGCCGATGCTGGCCAGACCGAGCGTGACCGCCGGGTTGATGTGGGCGCCGGAGGTGGTGCCGACGACGTAGACGGCCATGGCGACCGCCATACCCCAGCCGAACGTCACCACGATCCAGCCCGCGGCGAGGGCCTTGGACCGGGCGAGTGAGACGCCGGCGACCACACCGCCGCCGAGCAGGATCAGGATGGCCGTACCGACGAACTCCGCCAGGTACGCGGACATGTTTTCCATGGAGACCTCCGCCCCGTGCGGGGCTGCCGAGATGGATGAAGGGGACACCTCCCGGTGCCCCGGGTCCGCGCTCCGGGGCACCGGGAGGAGCCCCTGGGGCGCGGTCGACGCGCGGGCCGGGGGCGGCCGTGTGACCGGCCCGCCCCCGTCGGCCCGGTGCTACCCGGCGTCCTCGTGCTCCACCCAGTCCAGGGTGCGCTGCACGGCCTTGTTCCAGTTGTGGTACTCGCGCTCACGGACCGCGGGCTCCATCCGCGGGTTCCACTCGGCGGCCTTGTGCCAGTTGGCGCGCAGGGTCTCGATGTCGGGCCAGTAGCCCACGGCGAGCCCGGCCGCGTAGGCGGCGCCCAGACACGTGGTCTCCGCGACCATCGGCCGCACGACCTCGGCGTCGAGCACGTCGGACAGGATCTGCATGAGCAGGTTGTCCGCGGTCATGCCGCCGTCGACCTTCAGGGTCGTGAGGTCGATCTGGGAGTCGGCGTTCATGGCGTCGACGACCTCGCGGGTCTGCCAGGCCGAGGCCTCCAGGACCGCGCGGGCGATGTGTCCCTTGTTGACGTAGCCGGTCAGACCGGCGATCACGCCGCGGGCGTCGCTGCGCCAGTGCGGGGCGAACAGGCCGGAGAAGGCCGGGACGACGTAGCAGCCGCCGTTGTCGTCGACGGTGCGCGCGAGCGTCTCGATCTCCGGGGCGGAGGAGATCAGGCCGAGGTTGTCGCGGAGCCACTGCACCAGGGAGCCGGTGACCGCGATGGACCCTTCGAGGGCGTAGACGGCGGGAGCGTCGCCGATCTTGTAGCCCAGCGTGGTGAGCAGGCCGTTGTGCGAGGTGACCGGCTCGGTGCCGGTGTTCATCACCAGGAACGTGCCGGTGCCGTAGGTGCCCTTGACGTCGCCCGGGTCGAAGCAGGTCTGCCCGAACAGTGCGGCGTGCTGGTCGCCCAGCGACGAGGCCACGGGGGAGCCCGCCAGGTAGCCGGTGGACTCGCCGTAGACCTCCGAGGAGGAGCGGATCTCCGGCAGCAGGCTGGCCGGGATCCGCATGGCCTCCAGGACCTCGGGGTCCCAGTCCAGGGTGGCCAGGTTCATCAGCATGGTGCGGCTGGCGTTGGTCACGTCCGTGACGTGGCGGCCGGTGAGCTTCCAGATGAGCCAGGTGTCCATGGTGCCGAACAGCAGTTCGCCGCGCTCGGCCCGCTCGCGGACGCCGTCCACGTTGTCCAGGAGCCAGCGGATCTTGGGGCCGGAGAAGTAGGTGGCGAGCGGGAGCCCGCACTTGGGGCGGAACCGGTCCTGGCCCTCGTCGGCGGCGAGCTCGCGCACGATGTCGTCGGTGCGGGTGTCCTGCCAGACGATGGCGTTGTAGACCGGCTCGCCGGTGGCGCGGTCCCAGATCAGGGTGGTCTCACGCTGGTTGGTGATACCGATGGCGGCGATCTGGTCGGGCGTGATGTCGCTCTTGCGCAGCGACTCCTGGACCACGGCCTCGACGTTGGTCCAGATCTCCAGGGCGTCGTGCTCCACCCAACCGGGCTTCGGGAAGATCTGCCGGTGCTCTCTTTGGTCGACCGAGACGATACGTCCGTCCCGGTCGAAGAGGATGCAGCGACTCGACGTGGTGCCCTGGTCGATCGCGGCGACGTACTGCTGACTCATCGGTGCTCGCCTTCAGGTGGACGGCTCTGGAACGGGGTGGGAATCGGTGTGATCGGCGGTGCTCACCGAACGATGTACGACATTGACGTATGAATAGGCGATAGTTTCAACCGTCTTTCCTTCCCATGTCAAGGCCGTGTGACGCAATCGTGTTGCGTGGATCACGCGGTCGGGCGGACACTGTCTCAAGACGGACGCGGACACGGAAAGCACCACTCCGGGGGCTGACCCGAAGTGGGGCGAAGCGGTGACCGCCTTTGGTCCGGCCGTTGCCCGGCGGGGTATGGGAAGGCGTGTGAAGACAGCCCGCGGATCCGCCGCCCGGTGTCGGGGGAGCGGACGCTCAGGCGGGGGCCCGGGGAGTGAGACCCGGCTCAGTAGGGTGTGACACCCAACTCACGGGAGATGGCCCGGGCGGCGTCGCGCACGTAGGAGACCTGCTCCATGTCGGGTTTGCCGTCCTCCCCGCGCAGTCGCTCGACGGCGCCGCGCACCCCGATGGCGCCGACGGTGACCCCGCGCCGGTCGCGGATGGGCGCGGCGATGGAGACCTCGCCGTCGACCAGTTCCTCGGCCTCCCAGCCCCAGACGTTGTCGCGTATCTCCGACAGCTGGGCCTCCAGGGCCGCCATCGACGTCACGGTGTGGCGGGTGAAGGCGGTGAGTTCCACCGGGGAGTCGGTCTCCACCGCGGAGACCTCCTCCGGCACGGCCAGGGGGTCGAAGGCCATCAGGACCTTGCCGAGGGCGCTCGCGTGCAGCGGCAGCAGGGTGCCCACGTCCAGGGTCTGTCGGGAGGAGTCGGGGCGGAAGACGTGGTGCACCACGAGGACCTGGTGCTTGTGGAGGGTGCCGATGCGCACGCTCTCGCCGCTGCGTGAGGCCAGGGTGTCGGCCCAGTTCAGCGCGCGGGTGCGGAGTTCGTTGCCGTCCAGGTACCGGGTGCCGAGGCTGAGCATGCCGCCGCCCAGGCGGTACCGGCCCGACTCGGGGTCCTGCTCCACGAAGCCCACGTGCTGGAGGGTGCGCAGGATGCCCAGGGCGGTGCCCTTGGGCAGTTCCAGGGAGCGGGAGACCTCCGCCAGGCTCAGTCCGCGGGCGCCACTGGCCAGGAGCCGGAGGATCGCGGCGGCGCGTTCGATGGACTGGATTCTTCCCGGCATTGCGGTGCTACCACTCTCTAGTACGACAATGTCATACGCCCGATGCTACTACGCGATGTGATGCGCAACACCTGTCGGCGCCCCGGGTTCGCGCGCGATCGGCCAAGTCTACCGACGCGCCACCGCGCTGACCTGCGGTCGGTTCACCTCAGACCGCCGCGGCCGCCCGGGTGATCGCCTTCGCCGCGTCCTCGACGTCGCTGTCGGTGATCTCCTGGCGCAGCACCAGCCGCACCCGGGTCCCGCCGCCGAGCGCCCGGACCCCCTCGGCCGCGAGGGCCTCCAGGTACCGTCCGGCCAGGCCGTCGGGGGTGGTGACCAGCACCATGTTGGTCCGGGCCTCGACCGTCAGCCCCGGCAGGCCCGCCAGCCGTCCGGCCAGCCGTGCCGCGCGCGCGTGGTCCTCGACCAGCCGCTCCCGGTGGTGGCGCAGGGCGTGCAGGGCGCCCGCCGCGATGATCCCCGCCTGGCGCATGCCCGCGCCCAGCAGCTTGCGGCCGCGCCGGGCCCGCCGGACCGTGTCGGCGTCACCGACCAGCGCCGAGCCCACCGGAGCGCCCAGCCCCTTGGAGAAGCAGACCGAGACCGTGTCGAAGCCCGCGGCCGCGTCGGCGGGGGAGACCCCCAGGTGGGCGGCGGCGTTCCACAGCCGGGCCCCGTCCAGGTGGGCGCGCAGCCCGTGCGCGTGTGCGAAGTCCGTCACCCGGCGCTGTTCGCCCAGGGGGACCACCCGCCCCGAGAAGGTGTTCTCCAGCCACACCAGGGCGGGGTCGGCCCGGTGCACGTCACCGACGCCCGCGATCCACGACTCCAGCAGCTCCTGGGAGGGGAACGGGTCGCCGGAGTACAGCCGGGGCAGGGCGCGGGCGAGCACCACGGTGGCACCCTGTTCGTCACCGATGAGGTGGTGGTTCTCGTGCGCCCACACCTCCTCGCCGCTGCGGGTGGACACGTACAGGCCGAGCTGGTTGGCCATGTGTCCTGAGGGCACGTACAGCGCCGCCTCCCGGCCCAGCAGCGCGGCGGTCTCCTCCTCCAGCGCGCGCACGGTGGGGTCCTCGCCGAACACGTCGTCACCCACCTCCGCCTCGGCCATGGCCCGCCGCATCGCGGGCGTGGGGCTGGTCAGGGTGTCGGAACGCAGGTCGATCACGGTTCTCCTCGGCGTGGGGGTGCGCCCACGACGATACTGCGCGGCCCCCGCGGAACCCGGACCGGCCCGGCGCGGAGCGAGCTTGCGCCTCAAGCCGCTTGAGGCGCCACAGTGATCCCCATGAACCACGAGGAGCTGTACCCCATCGGAGACGCCGCGCGACGCAGCGGGCTGAGCGTCAGCGCCGTCCGCTACTACGCGGAGGCCGGGGTCGTCCGGCCCACGGCCCTGAACGAGGCCGGGCACCGGATGTACGACGTCGACGCCATCGCCGGACTGGAGCTCGTCCGCACCCTGCGCGAGCTGGACACCGACCTCAGGGAGATCCGGAGGCTGCTCTCCGGTGACACGACCCTGCACGGCGTGCTCGTGACCCACCTGGAGGTCGTCGAACGGCAGGAGCGCGTCCTGAGGTCCAGGCGG
Organism: Nocardiopsis sp. iso_237; assembly: GCF_056173345.1. Lineage (NCBI taxonomy): Bacteria > Bacillati > Actinomycetota > Actinomycetes > Streptosporangiales > Nocardiopsidaceae > Nocardiopsis > Nocardiopsis sp. iso_237. The sequence goes on from NZ_CM149669.1 coordinate 1,337,981, forward strand.
GCGGTGCTCAGGGCCCTGATCAGGGAGGGAGGTAGGGAGGGAGGAGAGGCCGCGCGGGTCGACCTGATGCACGGACTGGTGACGATGACCGACGAGGAGCGCGAGCGGACCATCGACGACTTCTGGAACGACGTCGCGGAGGGCCTCGACGTGCCGGACGGGTTCGTCGACCGGTTGCGCGCGACGCGTCCCGTCCTGCCCGAGGAGCCCACCGCCGCGCAGCTGGAGGCCTGGATCACCCTGGCCGACCTGGTGCGGGACCGGGACTTCCGCGACGCGGTCCGCGCCCACCTCCGGTACACCCACGCGGCGCCCGAGGCCAGGACGATGGCCGCCGAGCCGTTCCAGGACTTCATCCACGACAGCGGGACGCCCCTCATGGAGGACCTGCTCGCCGCCTACCGTGCGGGGGAGTCCCCCCGGTCCCCGCGCGCGCAGTCGGCCGTCACACGCTTCATGGAGGCGGCGGTCGCCCTCTCCGGCACGGAGCTCACTCCGGAGGTCCGCGACCGGATGGCAGACGGGTTCCGCCAGGTCCCCGACATCGTGCGCCAGCTGGCCGAGGAGGACGCCGTCTCCGGGGAGCCCGGCCACGACGACACCCACGGCCGGTACCTGTCGCTGGTGGCGGTGATCAACGGAGTCCCCGAGGACCACGACGAGGACCCGGCCTCCTACGTCTGGATCGCGGACGCCATGAGCGCGGCGTCCCTCGGCTCCTGACGCCGGCCCGCAGGAGGTTCCGACGGATCCGGTCCGGGCGGTCCGGGCGGGACCCCGGCTCAGGCCTCTTCGAGCAGGGTCAGGTAGGCGTCCGCGTCGTGCAGGGCGTGCAGCCGGTACCAGGCGTCGAGGGCGCGCGGGCTGAGCAGGTCGAGCCGGGCGAGGACGGCCCGGCCGAACTCGACGGGGGCGCTTCCGCCCGCCGTGACCAGGTCCACGTCGGTGACGGCCAGCTCCTCGCGGTAGCGGCGGGCGCCCGCGTAGCCGGTGCCCAGGAGGTAGTCGGGGGCCGAGCTGGTGTGGTCGCGGTGGTCGAGCACCCCCTCCCGGGCCAGTCCGGCCGTCGCGCCGCCGATCGCCGCGACGGGGACACCGGCGTCCAGGAGGATGCCCGCCGCCGAGGCCATCGGGGCCAGGGACTCCGGTTCGGTGTCCCAGTCGGGTGAGCCCGGCAGGAGGAACATCGCGCTGCGCGAGGGTTTGAGCTGGGGGAGCGTGACGTCGGGGAGCACGGTGAGCCCGCCCGCCGTGGTCACCGGGGCCCCGGTGAGCCCCACGGTGACGACCGGGAGGCTGCCGGTCCGACGGGGGCCGATTCCCTCCCGCGCCTGCGCGACGGTGTGGCCGTAGTGCCAGTCGGCCATCCGGTCGTAAACGGCGAGGTGCAGAGAGGGGGTGGGCTCAGCGCTCATGGCATGAGGTTGGGGTCTGGGTGGGCGGGGTGTCAATTCACGCACACCGTGGACGCCACATCCGCCGCACGGATCACCTGGTTTGTCCGCCGGTGCCGTGAAGATTCCGGTCCGTTGCCCGCCCGGGTGCCGCCGCCCGGAGGGGCTCCGATCCGGCCCTGTGGCCTGGGTCACCCTCACAAAATCGAAAGCCGGTGTTCACATATGCTCACAAATGGTATTACCATTCACTGAGCCTGGTCCAAGAGCAGGTCAAGGGCGTGTCCCCGCACGACCAAGCCCCAGTCCCGTCCACCGGAAGGCTCCGTCATGGAGAACTTCGAACCCGTCTACGGCACGGGTCCCCTCCTCGGGATCGCGGCCGGTGCCATCGCGCTCCTGCTGTTCCTGATCATCCGATTCAAGCTGCACGCGTTCGTCGCGCTGGTCCTGGTCAGCGTGCTCACCGCGCTGGCCGCGGGGATCCCGGTCGACGGGGTGGGCCCCACCCTCCTCAGCGGGTTCGGCGGCACCCTCGCCAACGTGGCCCTCCTCGTGGGGCTGGGCGTGATGATCGGCCGCATGCTGGAGGTCACCGGCGGCGCCGCCGTCCTGGCCGGAGCCCTCATCAAGCTGTTCGGGGAGAAACGCGCCTCGCTGGCCCTCGGCGTCGCCTCCCTGCTCTTCGGCTTCCCGATCTTCTTCGACGTCGGCCTCATCGTCATGCTGCCGATCGTCTTCAGCGTGGCCCGCCGCGTGGGCGGTTCGGTGCTCACCTACGCCCTGCCCACCGCCGGCGCCTTCGCCGTCATGCACGCCTTCGTGCCGCCGCACCCCGGCCCCGTCACGGCGGCCGTGGAGATCGGCGCGGACATGGGCCTGACCCTGCTCGTCGGCGCGGTCCTGGCCATCCCCACCTGGTACCTGGCCAGCTACCTGTTCGGCCTGTGGGCGGGCAAGCGCTTCGAGATCCCGGTCCCGGACGACATCATGTCCAACGGCGACGTCACCCACGAGGACCCGCCGCGTCTGGGCACCGTGCTCAGCATCCTGCTGCTGCCGATGCTGCTCATCTTCGGCAACACCGGTACGGCCACCCTCGCCGAGACCGGCGCCGTCCCGGCCGACGCCTTCTGGGTGCAGTCGCTCCGGCTCCTCGGTGAGACGCCCATCGCGCTGCTCATCACCGTGCTCTACGCGATGCTGGTCCTCAGCCGGGGGCGCTTCACCCGCCAGCGGGTCGAGGAGATCGTCGGCGGCGCGCTCGGCCCGGTCTGCGGGATCATCCTCATCACCGGCGCGGGCGGCATGTTCGGCGGCGTCCTGCGCACCAGCGGCATCGGTGACGCGCTCGCCGGAAGCCTGGAGTCCACGGGGATGCCGGTCATCGTCGCGGCCTTCGTCATCGCGCTCGCCCTGCGCGTCGCCCAGGGTTCGGCCACGGTCGCCATCACCACGGCCGCCGGGCTGATCGCCCCGGCCGTGCAGGCGACCTCCGGGCTCAGCTCCCTCGACCTGGCCCTGATCGTCATCGCGATCGCCTCCGGCGCGACCGCGCTCTCCCACGTCAACGACTCCGGGTTCTGGCTGGTCGGCCGGTTCCTGGGGATGGACGTGAAGACGACGCTCAGGACCTGGACGGTCATGGAGACCCTGATCGGCTTCATCGGCTTCGGGTTCGCCTTCGCCCTGCACCTGGTCCTGTAGGACCTCAGCAGCCGGGGGCGTCGTCCCTGAGGGCGTCCGCGACCTCGGTGACGATCGCCCTCATGGCGGCCTCGGCCACGTCGGGCAGCCCGTCCCGGACGGCCCTCGCCACCGTCATGTGCAGGCGAAGGGCCTCCGGGCGGGGGTTGTGCGGCATCAGGTCGTAGGAGGTCCGCGCGACCAGCACCTCGGTCACCACCTCGGCCAGGCCGGAGAGCATCTCGTTGCCGGACAGCTCCAGGACACGGCGGTGGAAGGCGATGTCGAGCTCCATGAAGGTGGTGAGCTCGCCCGCCTGGCCGGTGAGGGTCATCCGCTCGGCCACCGCCTCCAGCTGGGCCCGCTCGTCGGCGGCCCCGCGTTCGGCGGCCAGGGCGGCGGCGCCGGGTTCCACGGCGGCCCGGAGCTCGTTGAGGGAACGCAGCTGCGCCATCCGGCCGGAACCGGCCAGGCGCCATCGGATCAGCTGGGGGTCGAAGACGCTCCAGTCCCGCTGGGGGCGGACCCGGATACCCGTCCGGGGGCGGCTCACCACGAGTCCCATGGACTCCAGGACCCGGACCGCCTCACGGGCGACCGTCCGGGACACGCCGAAGTCGTTCTCCAGGCCCTGGAGGGTGAAGGCGTGACCGGGGGCGTACTCGCCGGCGGCGATCGCCGGACCGAGCACCGCCAGCACCCGGTTGTGCAGCGTTCGGTGCTCGGTGGTCATCTGGCCCCTCGGAATCTCCTGCGACGCGGTCGGTGTCAGGGAGCAGCCTAGCCGGATTGATTGATATCACTATTGGTGGCGGCGTCGCGCACGGGCGGCGGGCCAAGACTCGGAGAGAGCATGCATTTCGTGTTCATGGGCGTATCCGGCAGCGGCAAGACCAGCGTCGCGGAGCGGATCGCCGCACGCCTGGAACTGCCCTTCGCGGAGGCCGACGCCTTCCACCCGGAGGCCAACATCAGCAAGATGTCGGCCGGTGTGCCGCTGACCGACGAGGACCGGTGGCCCTGGCTGACCGAGCTCGCCGACTGGATCGCGGCGCACGAGGTGCTGGGGGAGTCCACCGTGATGGCCTGCTCCGCGCTCCGGCGCTCCTACCGGGACGTCCTCCGCGCCGGGGCGCCCGGTGTGCGCTTCGTCCACATGCACGGGACGGAGGAGGTGATCTGGGAACGGATCGAGGCCCGCGAGGACCACTTCATGCCGCCCGCGCTCCTGCGCTCCCAGCTGGAGACCCTGGAGCGCCTGGGCCCGGACGAGGAGGGCCTGGAGCTCGACGTGCGCGGCGACCTCGACGAACTCAGTGCACAGGCCCTGGACTACGTGTCGGAGCAGACGCGCCTCTCCCGAAACTAGGGGACGCTCCGTCACGAGTCGGGCACCGGTTGTGTGGGGATTTCGCTCCACTTGTGAAGTACGCCCGGGCACGCGACCCTGTTCGTCATGCAAGACACCCAGACGTCCCCCGTATCCTCCGACTCCCGGCCCTTCAGCGTGCTTCCGGCCCCCCGGCGGAGCCTGCTCGCCGCGGGTCGCCCCGGTGTGCGGCCCCCGCAGGACGTTCGGCAGACCTGTGTCCTGATGTGCGTCACGGCCGCCGCGTTCGCGGGCCTGGCCTACCAGTCCTGGGCGACCCTCGACGCGGGGGCGCCCGCGCCGGTCGTGCGCGAACTGTGGGTGCAGGTGGTCCTGGCGTCCCTGGTCGTCCTGGGGCTGGTCGCGCTGGTGGTGCCCGTGCGCCGCGCCGGTCACGTCCTGTGGCGCGCCGCCCAGTTCGGCGCTCTGGTCGCCCTCGGCGTGGGCGTCTCCGCGCTCAACACGGCGGCCCGGCTCGCGGACACCCCCATGCTGCTGGTCGCACTGGTGGTGGCCCTCTTCGCCATCGTCACCAACATCGCCCTGTGGAGCACCGGCGTCCGCCGCTGGTGCGCCTCCTAGTACCCCGCTCCTGCCACCCCGTTCGTGAGGCGCGTGCCCTGGCCGTCCGACCAGGGCACGTCGCCACTCTCCGGCCACGAGAGAGATCTACGCCGTAAAGCCCCGAGGGTGACCCCGTGTCCTTCGGACCCGTGTGCTCGGAACACCGTGGGCCCGGGGTGTGTGCACCGTGTGGTCACACACCGCCGGGCCCCTGTCGTTCCGTGGGTCCTGTCTCAGGCGCCGCCGCTCAGTCCTCCTCCTCGCCGTCCGCCAGGACGTGGAGGCGGGCCAGGTGCTCGCTGCCGTCCTCCCCGTGACGGTTGACGTAGATCTCGCGGGCCTCGTCCGCGATGTCTCCCACCTCGTCCTCGAAGCCGTAGTCGAGGAGGTCGTCCAGCAGGTCGAGCGACCGGTGCAGCGGGTCCCCGTCGTCGGGGTCGGTCGCGGCCTCCTGGGGCGAGTGCTCGGTGACCCGTGTCAGTACGACGCCTCGGGCCTCCTCCACCGCGCTCTCCGCTCCGGCCGCCGCGCTCAGGCGGATGCGGGTGATGGGGTCCTCGTCGGCGACGAGCATCAGCTGCTCGGCCAGCCAGGAGGTGTCCTGGCCTTCGAGGAACGCGGTGAGTTCCGCGTCGTCAAGGGGAGTGTCCATCCGCAGATCATAGGACGAACCGCACACCTCCGGCGCCTCGGGTCCGGCTCCGGGAGGGGAATCGAAAAACGGACATTCGGCAACGAAAGTTAATTCATCCCATGATCGGATAAAGAAAAAGGAATTGTGCTCGGGTGAATACCCATTGTCACGGGGCAGGGGCGTCAGGGGTTCTGGTGAAGATGACGCTCAGTTAAACACATGCGGGCCAAAATCCGATCTATGGATCACGGCACAGATCTGAAACGGTTGTATTAATACCCAGCCGTCTACCTTCCCAGGTGGTCGTGGCGCGGTTTAGGGTCCGACTCATCGTTACGGGCCCCCAAACCCCCGTCCCCCATCACTGAGGTGGACCATGTTCACGAAGTCTTCCCGTAAGCCGCTCGGCCTGGTGGCCGTCGCGGCGTCGCTCACGCTTGTGGCGACAGCCTGCGCGGAGAGTGACCGCGCTGGAGGAGGCGGCGACGACTCGCAGCCGTTCGTCTTCGCCTCCGCCGGTGACATCACCGCGCTCGACCCCTTCCTCGCCAGCGACGGTGAGACCTTCCGGTACAGCCGACAGGTCTTCCAGACCCTTCTCGAACACGAATCCGGCGGTTCTGAAATCGTCGGCGGACTGGCCGAATCCTGGGACCAGTCCGAGGACGGCACGGTCTGGACCTTCAACCTTCACGAGGGCGTGAAGTTCCACGACGGCGACGACCTGAACGCCGAGGCGGTGTGCGCCAATTTCGACCGCTGGTACAACCTCACCGGTGCCTACCAGAGCTCGAACAACTCGTACTACTGGCAGAAGATCTTCGGCGGATTCGCGGAGAACGACGAGACGTACGCGGCTCCCGACCCGCGTTTCGTCTCCTGCGAGGCCGAGGACGAGTTCACCGCCGTCATCGAGGTCAGCGAGTTCTCCTCCCTGTACCCCGGCGGCTTCAGCCTCGCGGCCTTCGGCATCATGAGCCCCACCAGCCTGGAGGCCATGGAGGGCCAGGAGATCACCGGTGAGGAGGGCAACCCCAACCTGCCCGAGTACACCCAGGTCCCGGGGACGGTCGCCGGTACCGGCCCGTTCACCGTGGAGGAGTGGAACCAGGACCAGGGGGAGATCACCCTCAAGCGGTTCGACGACTACTGGGGCGACCCGGCGGGCTTCGAGAACATGATCATCCGGGCCATCCCGGACGAGAACGCGCGCCGCCAGGCCCTGGAGGCGGGCGACATCCACGGCTACGACCTGGTGGCCCCGGCCGACGTCGGCCCGCTCCAGGAGGCCGGGTTCGAGGTCCCCACCCGTGACGTGTTCAACGTCCTCTACCTGGCCTACCACCAGGAGAACGAGGCCCTGGCCGACCTTGAGGTCCGTGAGGCCCTCTCGCACGCGGTGAACCGCCAGCGCATCGTCGACACCATCCTCCCCGAGGGCGGCGAGGTCGCCACGCAGTTCCACCCGGACACCCTCGACGGCTGGTCCCCGGACGTGCGCGAGTTCGAGTACGACCCGGAGCTGGCCGCAGAGAAGCTGGCCGACGCGGGGCAGGAGGACCTCGAACTCGAGTTCTGCTACCCGACCGAGGTCACCCGCCCCTACATGCCCGCCCCCAAGGACATCTTCGACGTCATCTCGGAGGACCTCCAGGAGGCCGGCGTGACGGTGGAGGCCAAGAGCTACGAGTGGGCCGAGTACATCAACCAGACCGACAGCGGCAACTGCCCGCTGTACCTGCTGGGCTGGACCGGCGACTACAACGACGCCTACAACTTCATCGGCACCTGGTTCTCCACCCCCAACAACGCGTGGGGCATGGACGACCAGGAGCTCTTCGACAAGATGGAGGAAGTGAGCACCAACCCCGACGCCGACGAGCGCGTCGCCGGTTACCAGGAGCTCAACGAGATGGTGATGGACGTCCTGCCCGGGCTGCCCATCTCCAGCTCCCCGCCCTCCATCGCGTTCTCCGGGGACGTCAACCCGCCGAACGTCAGTCCGCTGACCCAGGAGAACTTCGCCGAGGCCTCCTGGAAGTAGGCGCCGTCCCCTCTCCCTGACCCGGGAGGGGACTCCGCCGGGCCCGGCCGGTTCCTGACCGGTCGGGCCCGCCGCACGGCCACCCCGGCGGTTCCGCCGCACCCCCCCGGGTACCCCCGACATCCATCCGTCCAACCCGCCACACCCCGGCGGGGGACGCTTCGCGTCCATCGTTCCACTGGCGAAAGGCGGCGCAGGTGCTGCGATTCATCGTCAGGCGACTCCTACAGCTGATCCCGACTCTCGGCGGTCTGTCGATCCTGCTGTTCGTCTGGCTCCAACGACTGCCGGGCGGACCCGAGTACGCCCTCCTCCCCGACGACGCGACCGCGGAGCAGCGTGCCGCTCTGCGCCGGTCCCTGGGCCTGGACGAACCCCTCGCGGTTCAGTACCTCACCTTCCTGCGCAACATCGTGCAGGGCGACCTGGGGACCTCCCTCCAGACCAGCCGACCGGTCCTGGACGAGTTCTTCCTCCGCTTCCCCGCGACCTTCGAACTGGCCGTGACCGCGATGATCTTCGCCGTCGCCGCCGGTCTGCCCCTCGGTTACCTCGCCGCCCGCAAGCGCGGCACCGTGCTGGACTTCGCCGCCGTGGGCGGCTCGCTCCTGGGCATCTGCACCCCGGTCTTCTTCCTGGCGTTCATCCTCAAGGTGGTCTTCGCGGAGAACCTGGGCGTGTTCCCGTCGGCGTTCCGGCTCTCCCCGGGTCTGAGCCGCACCGACATCACCGGGTTCGTGGTCCTGGACGGCCTCATGACCAGGGAGTGGGACGTCGTCATGGACGCCCTCGCCCACCTGGTCCTGCCGGGGCTGGCCCTGGCGTCCATCCCGTTGGCCGTCATCACCCGCATGACCCGCGCCAGCGTCCTGGAGGTCATGGGCGAGGACTACGTCCGCACGGCCAACGCCAAGGGCCTGCACCGCACCACGGTGCGCACCCGCCACGTGCTGCGCAACGCCCTGCTGCCGGTGGTCACCGCGGTCGGTCTGCTGGCGGGCAGCCTCTTCGCCGGGGCGGTCCTCACGGAGAGCGTCTTCGCCTTCCCGGGGATCGGGTCGTTCGTCTACGCGGCGACACAGACCCGCGACTATCCGGTGCTCACCGGCTTCATCCTCCTCATCGCCACCATGTACGTGTTCATCAACCTCCTGGTCGACATCTCGTACAGCCTCCTCGACCCGAGAGTGCGGGCCCAGTGATGCCTACGACACCGAACCCCGAGGCCCCGGACACCGCCGGGGCCGACGACAAGGTCCCGTTCCACAGGCGCAAGGCCGACAAGGTGGACCGGCTCGCCGAGCTCATGGGCGACCGGGACGCCAGCGGCCACGGCGCCGGGGTCTGGCGCGAGGCCTTCCAGCGGATGCGGCGCAGTCCCATGGCGATCACCGGCGCGGTCATCGTCGCGGTGTTCCTCGTCATCGCGCTGTTCTCGCCGCTCATCGCCACGTACAGCCCCACCTCCCAGGCCTGGGGCGGCGAGGTCTTCCCGAACCGCAACGAGTTCGTGGGGCCGCGCGCGGAGAACTGGCTGGGCCTGGACCACCTCGGCCGGGACATGTTCTCCCGCATGGTGATCGGGGCCCGCCAGACCCTCCTGGTCGGTGTGGTCGCCACCCTGGTGGGATTCCTGTTCGGCGCGCTCCTGGGCGGCCTGGCCGGTGCCTGCTCGGTTCTGGGCGGTCACTGGGGACGCCAGGTCGACAACGTCATCATGCGCGTCATCGACATGATGCTGGCCATGCCGACCCTGCTGCTGGCCGTCACCGTCGCCGCCCTGGTCGGACCCAGCCTCACCACGGTCATGATCGCGGTCGGCATCGCCCAGGTCCCGATCTTCGCCCGCCTGCTGCGCGGCGCGATGATCTCCCAGGGCAACCGCGAGTACGTGCTGGCCGCGCAGGCCCTGGGCGTGCGCAAGCGGAAGATCGCCGTGTCGCACATCCTGCCCAACTCCATGGGCCCGGTGATCGTGCAGTCCACACTCACCCTGGCGACCGCCATCATCGACGCGGCGGCCCTGTCCTACCTGGGCCTGGGCAACCCGGACGCCTCCTACCCGGAGTGGGGCACGATGCTGTCCGAGGCCCAGCGGTTCCTGTCCAGCGCACCGTCCCTGGCCGTCTACCCGGCCCTGGGCATCATCATCACCGCGCTCGGCTTCACCCTGCTGGGTGAGGCGCTGCGGGAAGCGCTCGACCCGAAGTTGAGGAAGTGACCATGAGTTCCAGCACGCCGCTGTTGGCGGTGGACGAGCTGTCCGTGGTGTTCCACCGCAAGGGCCAGAACCCGACCCGCGCCGTCGACGGGGTCTCCTTCACCCTGGAGGAGGGCAAGGTCACGGGGCTGGTCGGTGAGTCCGGGTGCGGCAAGAGCGTCACCTCGCTGGCCCTCATGGGCCTGCTGCCGGACCGGGGCGTGAAGGTCGGCGGCAGCGCTGTCATGCGCCTGTCCGACCGGGGCGAGGAGCCGCAGGAGGCGGACCTGCTCAGGGTCTCCCAGCGCCGGATGCGCGACCTGCGCGGATCGCAGCTGGCGATGATCTTCCAGGACCCGCTCAGCTCGCTCAACCCGGTGGTCCCCATCGGTGTCCAGGTCACGGAGATCCTCAAGCGGCACCGGGGGATGCGCGGCGCCGCGGCGAGGAAGGAGGCGGCCGACCTCCTGTACCGGGTGGGCATCCCCGACCCCACCAGGCGTCTGAACGAGTACCCGCACCAGCTGTCCGGCGGTATGCGCCAGCGCGCGCTGATCGCGATGGCGGTGGCCTGCAAGCCGCGCCTGATGATCGCGGACGAGCCCACCACGGCCCTGGACGTCACCATCCAGGCGCAGATCCTGGAGCTGCTCAAGGACCTGGTCATCCAGGAGGGCACCGGCCTGCTGATGATCACCCACGACCTGGGCGTGGTGGCGGGTCTGTGCGACGACATCAACGTCCTGTACGCGGGCCGGGCGGTGGAGACCGCCGAGCGCGCGCCGCTCTTCAGCGACCCCACCCACCCGTACACGGTGGGCCTGCTGGGTTCCATCCCGCGCCTGGACGCGCCGCGCGGCGAACCGCTCACCCCGGTGCGCGGTTCGGTCAACGACAACATCGCCTGGGCGGACGGGTGCGCGTTCGCGCCCCGGTGCGACCACTACACCATGGAGTGCCTCCAGGGGCCGCCCCGGCTCGTCCGGATGGGCGACGGGGACCCCGGACACGTCCACCGCTGTGTGAACCCCATCAGCCACGCCGACGTGGTGGACCGGGCCGTGCTGGAGAGCCCGGCCGTGGTGGGCGACGACGAGGAGGAGCGGGGATGAGCCTGCTGGAGATCAGGGACCTCAAGGTCCACTTCCCCATCAAACGGGGCGTGATCGTCGACCGCACCGTGGGGCACGTACGCGCCGTGGACGGGGTGTCGCTGACCATCGAGAAGGGCCAGACCTACGGCCTGGTGGGGGAGTCCGGGTGCGGCAAGACCACCCTGGGCCGGGCGGTGCTGCGGCTGAACGAGATCACCGAGGGCGAGGTGTGGTTCGGTGAGCGCGACCTGGCCGGGCTCGACTCGGAGTCGATGCGCCGGGAGCGCGCCAACCTCCAGATGGTCTTCCAGGACCCGTTGGGCAGCCTGAACCCGCGCCAGAACATCGGGTCCATCCTTCTGGAGGGTCTCCAGACGCACGGGATCGGCGGTCCCGAGGGCGAGGAGGCCCGGGGGCTGAGCCGGGCGGAGCTGCGGCGGCGGACCGGTGAGGACCAGCGCCGCCGAGTGGTGGACGCGCTGGAGCGGGTGGGGTTGTCCGCCAAGGCGCTCCAGCGGTACCCGCACGAGTTCTCGGGCGGTCAGCGCCAGCGCATCGGGATCGCCCGGGCGCTGGTCCTGGAACCGGACCTCATCATCTGCGACGAGCCGGTCTCGGCGCTGGACGTGTCCATCCAGGCGCAGGTGCTCAACCTGCTGGAGGAGCTCCAGGAGGAGCTGGGCCTGACGTACCTGGTGATCGCGCACGACCTCGCGGTGGTGCGGCACGTGAGCGACGTGGTGGGGGTGATGTACCTGGGTTCGCTGGTCGAGGAGGCCACCAGCGACGAGCTGTACGAGACCCCGCTGCACCCCTACACGAGGTCGCTGATGTCGGCGGTGCCGGTGCCGGACCCGACGGTGGAGGACACCCGGGAGCGCATCCTGCTCGCTGGTGACCTGCCCTCGCCCGCGAACCCGCCCGCGGGCTGCCGGTTCCACACCCGCTGCCCGTGGCGGCAGGAGGAGCGGTGCGACACCGAGCGCCCGGAGCTGCGCCCGCTGGACGGCGTGGACGCGAGCGGCACCCACCGGGTGGCCTGCCACTACGCCGAGCGGATCCTCTCCGGCGAGATCCAGCCCCGCGAGGAACTGGCGGAGCGGATCGTGCACGGCGCGAGCTGATCCGGACCGAGCGCGCGGGTGCCCGTCGAGGGCGCCCGCGCACTCCTGCGTCCGGGCCTCATGACCCGGGAGTGTCCGACGCGACTCGGGTTCCCTGACTGTCGGGCGGGTGGAGCGGGGAGGTAGGAAGGTACAAGGGGTTACCGAACCAGGAGGAACCGGATCATGGCGGATACCGCTCACGCGCGCGGCCCCGGGCTGTTCCTGTACGACCGGGACTGCGGCTTCTGCCAGCGTGCGGTCGCCTTCGCGCGGGACCGCCTGCGCACTCGGACCGCCTTCGCGGCCTCTCAGGACTCCGACCTCCCCGCCCTCGGTCTCACCCCCGAGCAGGCCGACGAACAGGCCTGGATCGTCTACCCGGACGGGCGGCGGCTCGCGGGGGGCGACGCCGTCGCCGGGGTGCTCCTGGGCGCGGGGCCGCCCGCGCGGGCCCTCGGCAGGTTCCTGCTGCTGCCCGGGGTGCGCGCGCTCAACCGCGCCGCCTACCGGATCGTGGCCGCGAACCGGTACCGGCTCCCCGGCGGAACCGCCGCCTGCGCCCTCCCGCCCTCGAACGGACGGTCCACACCCCCGTGAACCCCCTGGCCGCGTCCTCGGACCCGATGCGGCCCCCGGGAGGCGGGCCGAGCCGACCCGCTCTGACTCAGGCCGCGCGCAGGGCCCGGCACACGTCCAGGACCCGCTCGCGCAGCACCGCGCCGCGCTCGGAGAAGTCCCGCTGGTACTCCATGTAGGCGGCCTTGCCCTCGGCGGTCTCGATCCGCACCGGTGAGTACCCCCACTCCCGGAGGTCGTAGGGGGAGGCGCGCATGTCCAGCACGCGGATCTCCTTCGACAGCGCGAAGCAGTCCGCGACCAGCTCGGAGGGGACCGCCGGAGTGAGCTTGTAGGCCCACTTGTACAGGTCCATGTTGGCGTGCAGGCACCCCGGCTGGTCCAGCTCCGCCTGGCGTTCCCGTGCGGGCTGGAGGGTGTTCAGCGGGCGGGCGGGTTCGGTGAAGAACCGGAACGCGTCGAAGTGCGAGCACTGGATCCGGTGCGACTCCACGACGCGGTCGGTCCCCTCGTGTCCGAGCCGCAGGGGGACCTGGCCGTGCCGTACCTCCTCGGTCCGGTACACCATCGCCCACTCGTGCAGCCCGAAGCAGCCCAGGTGCGCGGGGCGTTCGGCCACGGAGGACAGCAGACGCTCCACGAAGTCCAGCACCGGGCGGGCGGCCAGGAACGCGGGCACGTCCAGCCCCACGCCGCCGGGGACTTCGGTGTAGAAGCGCTCGGAGAGCCGTGCGCGGGCGCCCTCGCCCAGCAGCACCGTCCCGACGCCGGGGTGCCAGCGCCGCAGCTGCGCGGGCTTGAGGTTGTAGTAGGTGAACAGGAAGTCCTCGACGGGGTGCCGCTCGCCCGCGCTCCTGCGCCGTACGTGCTCGCCCACCAGGGCGTCCACCCGACGCCCGTGCCGCTCGGCGCGTTCGCGCCACTCCGTCTCCGCCAGGCCGGCCACGGCCTCGGTCCTCGTTCCCGTCACGGAACCCAGGGTAGTCCGGGCCCGGACCTGCCCTAGTCTGCTGGGATGCAGATCCCCACCGACGAAGAGATCCGGGCCCTCCACGAGCGTCACGCGCCCACCCCCGAGGCCTTCGAGCTCGTGTACACGCACTGCCGGGCCGTGTGCGAGGTGGCCGAACTGCTGCTGGCCGCGGCGCCCGCCGGGGTGGACGCCGACCTCGTCCGCGCCGGGTGTCTGCTCCACGACGTCGGCGTCTACCGGCTGATGGACGAGCGGGGGCGGATCGACGGCCCCCGCTACGTGAGCCACGGGGTGCTCGGCCACGAACTGCTGGCGGGGGAGGGGCTGCCGGAGATCCTGTGCCGGTTCTGCTCGCACCACACGGGCGTGGGCGTGACCCGCGACGACGTGCGTGACCAGGGGCTGCCCATCCCGGTCGCGGACTACCTCGCGGAGTCTCCGGAGGAGGAGCTGGTCATGTACGCGGACAAGTTCCACAGCAAGAGCGAGCCGCCGGTCTTCCTCACCGTCGACACCTACGCCGCGAAGGTGCGCCGCTTCGGCCCGGACAAGGAGCTGCGGTTCAGGGAGCTGGTGGACCGGTACGGCGAGCCGGACCTGGACGCGCTGTCCCGTTCCTTCGGGCACGTCCTCGTCTGAGCTCAGTTGGACTGCTGGACGGGCAGGTGCCGTCCCAGGTAGCCCACGTACACCCGGTTGGTGGTGTCGGGGCCCAGGTGCGGGAAGAAGTACAGCCGGGGGCAGATGCCGTACTCGATGTCCAGTTTGATGTGCGCGTACATCGGGACCCGGCCGTCCGGCTCCACCTCGGTCGGCACGCGGAACACCCGCTTCTCGTTGAGCTTGCCCCGGTTGCGGACGTAGTCGGACTCCTGTGAGGCCAGCCGCTTGACCGGGATCACCCGATACCCGTCCGGGGGTTCGCGCAGGTAGGAGTGGAAGCCCAGCCCGCTGCCGGGGTTGTCGAACTGGTAGCGGGCGTAGTCGTTCAGGGCGAGCAGCGCCTCCCAGGCCCGGGTCACCCACAGCCCCTCCTTGCGGCTGTCGGAGAGCTCGTACACGGTCTGGTCCTCGATGGTGAAGAACAGGTGCGGCAGGGCCGTGCCGTCCGTGATCCGTTCCAGGAGCTCGGCCACGCTGGACGGCGGCCGCTGCTCGGGGTCGCGGGGGGCGGGGGTGGCGGCCAGCCGGAACAGTCCCGCCTCCCGTGCCTGGTCGCGCAGCCACCCGGCCTCGAACCGGGCGACGCGCCGCTCCTCCCGGGCGGTGGCCAGCTCGTCCGCGAGGTCGGCGGTCTCCGCGAGCACGGCCTGGTGTTCCTCGGACAGCTCCCCGATCCGCGCGTTGAGTCTGCGCACCTCCTCTCTGAGCCGCCGCACCTGCTGTTCCTGTGCCTGGGCGGCGGCGAGTTCCACGGAGGAGACGGAGTCGTGGTCTGACTGGTGTGCGATGACGTTCCCCGATCCGGAGGGTGCCCGTGGGGGAACGGGGGCACGGGTGTTCGGACCCCGGCGCAGGTCCTCGGTCTCCTCGGTCAGGAGCGCGTCGATCGCCCGTAGCGCCTCGGGCAGGCGCAGTCCGAGCGCGTTGTCGCGCACCCTCCGGGACAGGGCGGCGCCCACCCAGTTGCGCACGCGTTCGCCGTCGCGGGCCGTGTCGAGGGTGCCCGGACTCATCCGGGGGTGGCGCTGGGCGTCCGCCTCGTCGGCGGGGTCCACACCCGGTAAGAAGGTGCGCACCCCGCCCGCAGGTACGTCCAGACCGCGGGGGAGGAGCTCGGAGACCCGTTCCAGGGCGGCCCCGTCGAGTACGTACCCGGCGCACATGCCGGTGCAGCGGGACAGGGTTCCCGCCATGGAGGTGCGCCAGTCGGCCACGGTCACGTCGCGGGGCGCCCCGGTGGCGACGATCGCCAGGCGTCGCAGGGGGTCGCGGATGGTCGAGAGGAGGGCGGCCACGTCGTCGTCGTCACGTCCGCGCACGATGCGGGGCGAGGACGGAAGCGGGTGGGCGCCGTCGTGCGCGCCCACCGATCCCAGCAGCATGCGCGCCGCCTCGGGCGGCATCACCTCGGCGCGGGGGGAGTCGGTGAGAGCGGCGGGGTCGACGGTCATGTCGATCCACACGTAGTTCCACGGGGAGAGCTCGGGGTCCACCACCACCGTGGCCAGGGTGCGCCACACGCCCTCCGGCTTCTCGGACTCGGTGGTCAGCCGCAGGAAGGTCAGGCCCTCGTCGGCGTTGTGGTGCCGTGCCACCAGCGCCCGTGAACGGTTGCTCAGCTCGAACCGGCCCGATCCGGTGAAGTCCACGCGCGCCCCCGAGTTGCCGCGCTTGCTCAGCCAGCGGGAGAGGACCGAGGAGGCGACCGGGACCAGGTCCCCGTCGTCGTCGTGGACGGCGACCAACGTGCGGTAGACGAGCGGCAATGGGCACTCCCGGGTTCCCGTCGAGGGCGGTGGACCCGAGGGTCCGGCCGAACCCGCTGGCAGGGCCCTCCCTCACCACTGTGGACGAAGGACCGCCCCCGCGCCAGCCGGTTGACCAAGTTCCCTTCGGCGGGTCGGTGCCCCGCCGCCCCGGGTCGTACTCTCCGTCTACCCACGGAACGGCCGAGTCATCGATTCCCCAGCGCCGGTGCGCCCCGGGATTCGTCGGCCGCGTACGCCACAGTGGCCAAGCCGGGGCTCCGGGTTGGTGATGGTGGACAAAGCGGGCGTCTCGGGGTGGGGGTTAGCGTCACCCACATGACCACGCACCCGTTCTGGCTGGCCGGTACCGCCGCGACCGGCGACACCGAGCTGACCGTCCGCAACCCCTACACCGGCGGGACGGCGGGCGTCGTCTCCGTGCCCACCGAGGCGCAGGTGGAGGCCGCCGTCTCCGCCGCGCACGCGGTGGCCGCCGAGGCCGCCGCCCTGCCCGCGCACGTCCGCGCCGGGGCCCTGGACCACGTCTCCCGGCGCATCGGAGAGCGCGCGGAGGAGATCGCCCAGGTCATCACCGCCGAGAGCGGCAAGCCGATCAAGTGGGCCCGCGCCGAGGCCGGACGCGCCGTGTCGGTGTTCCGCTGGGCCGCCGAGGAGGCCCGCAGGGACAGCGGCGAGCTCCAGCGCCTGGACACCGACCCCGGCGGCACCGGGCGGATGGCGCTGGTCCGCCGGGTCCCCAAGGGCCCCGTCCTGGGCATCTCGCCGTTCAACTTCCCGCTCAACCTGGTCGCCCACAAGGTGGCCCCGGCCATCGCCGTGGGCGCGCCGGTGGTGCTCAAGCCCGCCCCGGCCACCCCGATGACCGCCCTGATCCTCGGGGAGATCCTGGCCGAGACCGACCTGCCCGCGGGCATGGTGTCGATCCTGCCCATGCCCAACGAGCTGGCCGCTCCGCTGATCACCGACGAGCGGCTGCCGGTCATCTCCTTCACGGGCGGTCCGTTCGGCTGGGAGCTCCAGCGGCGGGCTCCGCACAAGCACGTGACCCTGGAACTCGGCGGCAACGCGGCCGCCGTGGTGCTGGACGACGCCGACCTCGACTGGGCGGCCCGGCGGGTGGCCCTGTTCGGCAACAACCAGGCCGGTCAGGTCTGCATCGGCGTGCAGCGGGTCGTGGTCACCGAGGCCGTGCACGACGAGTTCGTGCGGCGCCTGGTCTCCGAGGTCGAGACGCTGGGCACCGGCGACCCGACCGACCCCAAGACCGACGTCGGGCCGCTGGTCGACGCGGCGGCCGCGGAGCGCGTGACGTCCTGGGTCGACGAGGCGGTCGCCGCGGGGGCCCGCCTCCTGACCGGCGGCACGCGCGACGGCGTCACGGTGGCGCCGACCGTCCTGGCCGACGCGCCCGCCGACTCGCGGGTGGTGCGCGAGGAGGTGTTCGGCCCGGTGCTGGTCGTCCAGCGGGTCGCGGACACCGACGCCGCCTTCGCGGCGGTGAACGACAGCGACTTCGGCCTCCAGGCCGGTGTGTTCACGCGGGACCTGCCCACCGCCTTCCGTGCCCACCGGGAGCTGGAGGTCGGCGGCGTGGTCGTCGGTGACGTCCCCACCTTCCGTGCCGACCAGATGCCCTACGGCGGGGTCAAGGGCTCGGGCGTGGGCAAGGAGGGCCTGCGGGCGGCGATGACGGACCTCACCCACGAGCGGGTCCTCGTCCTCACCGGGATCGACCTGTAGGGGCGCGGGGCGTACGCGCGTACGGGGGGCGGTGGCGGCCGGTGTTCGGCCGCCGCCGCCCCCCGTCGTGACCCCGGGGTGCCGGGCACGGAAGGATCCGTGGCGCGTCCTAGAGCTGCGCCGCGTGGTCGTAGAGGCGCTTGGCCTCGGCGCCCAGGCGCGGGCCGTACTGGGTGCTGCGGTCGTCGGCGTACTTGAAGCTCACCACCGAGGAGATGGTGCCCTGGCCGGTGGCCGTGTCGAAGTCGGTGAACCAGGGGCCGCCGCTGGAGCCCTGGGTCATGGTGCAGCGCACCCCGTTGGCGGTGGTGCCACCGGTGTCCGGGACCGTCCGGCCGGAGCAGTAGTGCAGTTCGCGGCCGTCGTAGGGGGAGGCGGCCGGGTAGCCGAAGGTGTACACCTGCACGCCCTTGTCCACGTTCTGCTGGGTCCACGTGGAGAAGGACAGCTTCTGGGCGCCGACCCGGTCCTGCACCGGCGTGCCGCCGTCCTTGTTCAGCACGACCATCGCGAAGTCGTAGCTGTCGTCGGCCCGGTTGGACCACTCGGGGGCGACCATGAGGTCGCGGGCGGTGAACTTGCCGTGGGGGCTGTCGCCGGAGGAGTAGCCGGGGACGAAGGTCCAGTTCTGGGCCCAGGCGCCCTTGCCGTCCTTGGCGCAGTGCCCGGCGGTCACCAGGGTGCTCCTGTTGGCGGAGTCCACGACCGAGGCCGAACAGGTGAAGTCGCGGCCGTCCATGGTCAGGTACACCTTGCCGGTGGTCTGAGTGACCTTGCCGCCGTCGTTCCAGCGCGCGCCGTCGCTGTTGGGGCTGGAGGCCTGCGGTTCGACGTCGGCGGGTCGCTGGAGCGGTTCGGCCAGCCCGAGGGTGGACTCCACGAGGCTGGTGATGGGCTGTGCGGCGGCCATGCGGTCGCTGGTCCAGTAGTCGAGGACGGCGGTGCGCTGTTCGCCGGTCACGGCCCCCGACTGGTGGTGGATCCCGTCGGTCCGGGAGAGGGGCGTCCGGCTCTCGGGAGCGGGCCGTTCGGGGGCGAGCGCGTCCGGGAGGACGGCGGAGGAGTGGATGGCCTGGGAGACGGCCGAGGCCGGGGCGGGCAGGTGGTCGATGAGGGCGAGGCCCCCGAAGGCGACCGCGGCTGCGGCCAGCGGGGCGAGGATCCTGCGTGCGGTGGGCGAGGTCATGACCACGATCTTCGCACACTTGGAGTAATTCGATGACTACTTTGGGTTTGTGTCGCGGCCTGGTCGGGCATGCGACCGGCCGACCTCGCGCGAGGCGGGTTGACCGGTCGCCCGGTCCGTGGTGTCCGGTTGACCGGAACACGGGGTTTCGGCGCTGATCAGGGGCAGAAATCCGGGCCGGTGCGCACCGGCGCCTACCCGAGCGGGATGGTCACCCGGGTCGGCTCCTCCTCCGGGGAGGTCACGGTGACCCGGTCGCCGATCCGGCTCTCACTGACGTAGCGGGGGTCCTTGCTGTCGACCACCACGGCCAGGCGGTGCCCGGCCGGGACGTCCCACACCACCGACGACAGCTCGGTCGCGACCGTCACCGGTTCGCCCGGGACGGCGTCGCGCAGGGTGTGCGGCGCGTGGCTCAGCAGGGAACCGGTGCCCCGCTCGTTGATCGCGTACAGGTACACGAAGACCGACTGGTCGGTGGCGGTCGGGGTGACCGTGAACGTCACCTCGGGGGTTCCCGCCACGCGGGCGCCCTCGGGGTAGGCGGGGCTGGTCCACACCGCGGCCCGGTAGCGGTCCACGGTGGGCAGCAGGACCCCGGTGGGCACGTCGAAGAACTGCTGGAGCGCCCCCGACAGGATGACCGTGCCGCTGTGGGCGGTCGTGCCGATCCCGGTGCGGAAGCCGTAGTCCCAGCCCGTGGCGGGCTCGCCGACCATCGCGCCGTCGCTCTGCCAGCGGCCCCAGGTGGAGCTGGGCTCGTCGAGGTGGTACTCGTCGGTCGCCGCCGTCACCGAGGGCCAGTCGGCGTGCGAGGTCCACGCGCCGTTCCCGTTGTTCGGCTTGACGCGCACCGGGTCCTCGGCGCCGATGCCGTTGTCCTCGCCCTTGAGGTGGTGGTCGAACCAGCGGGCCAGGTCCTCCCACACCTCGTTGGGCAGCCCCACCGCGCCGAACGCCTCGGGGGTGGCGTGGTCGCCGGGGGTGAGCATGAGCCGTTTGGGGCCGGACAGCTCCTCGTAGAAGTCCGCGATGTGCCCGGCGGGGAACATGCCGTCGTTCCAGCCGTGCGCCATCATGACGGCGGTCCCGTTGGCGTTGATCCGGTCCACCTTGGTGGCGGCGGAGCGGTCCGGGGCCATCTCCAGGATGGGGTCGACGTTGCCGCGCCGGTACTCGCGCTCCATCTCACGGAGCGAGTCCCCTGGGGTGCCGAGCAGGTTCCCGGCCAGGAGCAGCAGTTCGGCGGACTGCACGTCGATGGTCCGCCCGGGGTAGAGCGAGGCCTCCAGGTCGGCCCAACCGCTCATGGAGCCGACCGCCTTCACCCGTTCGTCCTCGGCCGCGGTGAGCAGGCTGATCCCGCCGCCGTAGGAGATGCCCGCCATGCCGATCCGGTCGGCGTCGGCCTCGGTGTTCTCCAGGGCCCAGTCGATGACGGCGCTGGCGTCGGCCCGGTCCTCGGGACCGGCCACCTCGACGCCGCCTCCGGAGTCCCAGAAGCCGCGCGAGGAGTAGGCGACGACCTGGTAGCCGGACTCCTCGGCCAGTTTCTTGGCCGCGCCGACGTACAGGATGTGCGGGGTCGCCCAGGCGGAGGGCATGACGAGCAGCGGGCGCGGGCCCTCGGAGTCGGTGGGGGTGATGACCTTGGCCTTCAGCTCCGTGCCGTCGTGGCTGACGATCGTCTCGTAGCTGATGGTCGAGGAGAGGGTGACCGCCGAGGCGGGGGCCGGTGACAGGGCGGCCACGGCGACGGCGGCCGCCACGGCGGTGGCGGAGAGGGCGTGGAGGCGCCTACCGGACGGGGTGCGCTCTCGGGACGGGGGAGGCGTGCTGACTGGGGGCATGGCGGGAACCTCGGAGGTGGGGGCGGGGGAGGCTCCGATGGTCGCTCGCGCCAGCACCATCGGGGGGAGCCGGACGTACCGGCGGTGATCGGCGTCGCACTGTACTGTGAGGTAACTTACTCGCCAGTCAAGTTAGGCGATCCCGTGCCCTTTGTAAAGACCCGGTGACACGGACCCTCCCCCCGCGTGCCCCTCGCGGGCCCCGGTCCCGAGGGTTCGCCCCGCCGTTCCCCGGGGTTGTCCACAGGCCCCGGCGGAGGGCCGCCGGGTGCGCGACAATGGAGGGGTGCGAGAAGAACAGCAGCGAACAGTAGTGATCCTCGGTTCCACCGGCTCGATCGGGACCCAGGCCGTCGACATCGTCCAGCGCAACCCCGCGCGCTTCCGGGTCGTGGGCCTGGCCGCCGGGGGCGGCCGCGCCGACCTGCTCGCCAAGCAGGCCGTGGAGCTCGGGGTCGGGCACGTGGCCGTGGCGGACCCCGCCCGCGCCGCCGACCTCACCCGCCTCCTGCGCGAGCAGGGCAGTGACGCCGAGGTCCTGGTCGGCGCGGAGGGCGTGGCCGCGCTGGCCGCCCACCCCTGCGACGTCGTCCTGAACGGGATCACCGGCGCCCTGGGGCTGGAGTCCACCCTGGCCACGCTGCGCGCCGGGACCACCCTCGCCCTGGCCAACAAGGAGTCCCTGATCATCGGTGGGCCGCTGGTGCGCGACCTCGCCGCGCCCGGCCAGATCATCCCGGTCGACTCCGAGCACTACGCGATCGCCCAGTGCTTCCCCCACCTCCCCGAGGGCGAGCTCACCAGCCCGGCCCAGGGCCTGGTCCACGCCGCCCGCTCCGACGTGCGCCGCCTGGTCGTCACCGCCAGCGGCGGTCCCTTCCGGGGCCGACGCGCCGAGGAGCTGACCGACGTCACCCCCGCCGAGGCGCTGGCCCATCCCACCTGGAGCATGGGCCCGGTCATCACCGTCAACTCCGCCACCCTGGTCAACAAGGGCCTGGAGGTGATCGAGGCCAACCTGCTGTTCGACGTGCCCTTCGACCGGATCGACGTCGTCGTGCACCCGCAGTCGATCGTGCACTCCATGGTCGAGTACGTGGACGGCACCACCCTGGCCAAGGCCAGCCCGCCCAGCATGATGATCCCGATCGCGTACGGGATCGGCGCGCCCGAGCGCGTCCCCGACGCCGCCCCCGGAATGGACTGGACCCGCGCCCAGAGCTGGACCTTCGAGCCGCTGGACCACGAGGCCTTCCCCGCCGTGCGGCTGGCCGCCGAGGTCGGCGCGGCGGGCGGCACGGCTCCGGCGGTCTACAACGCGGCCAACGAGGAGGCGGTGGACGCCTTCCTCAAGGGAAACCTCGCGTTCCCGGCCATCATGGACACTGTCTCCCAGGTAGTCTCTGAACACCAGCGGGCGGACCATCCGGGTACCTCGACCCTGACCCTGGACGACGTGTACGCCGCTGACACCTGGGCCCGAACCCGCGCGCGCGAGCTGCTCACCCGCGGCTGAGGACCGACATCGGCTTGAGGAGTGATGCATGGTCGTTCTGCTGACCGTGGTCGGGATCGTCCTGTTCGTCGTGGGGCTGCTGTTCTCGATCGCCTGGCACGAGCTCGGCCACATGTCCACGGCCAAGATGTTCGGGATCAAGTGCACCGAGTTCATGGTGGGCTTCGGCAAGACGCTGTGGTCGGTGCGCAGGGGTGAGACCGAGTACGGGATCAAGGCCGTCCCGCTGGGCGGCTTCGTGCGCATGGTCGGCATGCTGCCGCCCGCCCGGGAGCGGGAGGACACCGGCGCCCGGAAGATGTCCCGCTGGCGGGCGATGGCCGAGGACGCCCGCGAGGCCTCCTACATGGAACTGTCTCCCGAGGACCAGGACCGGCAGTTCTACCAGCGCGCCCCCTGGAAGCGCCTGATCGTCATGTTCGCCGGTCCGGGCATGAACCTCGTGCTCGCGGTCATCCTGCTCGGCGTGCTCTTCATGGGCATCGGCGTGCACCAGGAGACCCCGCAGATCGGGTCGGTCCGCGAGTGCGTCGTCCCGGCCGGGGTGACCGCCACCGAGTGCACCGACGAGTTCGCGCCCACCCCCTCCCACGAGGCGGGGTTGGAGCCGGGCGACGTCATCCTCTCGATCGACGGCGAACCGGTGACCGGCGACACCGTCAACGGTCAGATCCGCCAGTCCCTCGGCAGCACCGAGTTCGAGATCGAACGCGACGGCGAGCGCTTCACCGCCGACGTCGACATCGTCGAGAACGAGCTGCCCGCCCGGGACGCCGAGGGCAACATCGTCTACGACACCGACGAGCGGGGCGACCTCGTCTACGACGACCAGGGCCGCAGGGTCGCCGCCACCGAGGTCGTCGGATTCCTGGGCGTGGTGTTCGTCCAGGAGCGCCAGCCGCTGACCGTGGGGGAGTCCGTCTCCGAGGTCGGCACCATGCTGGTCGGCGTGGGCGAGGCGATCATCGCCCTGCCCAGCCGGGTCCCCGAGGTGTTCGGCGCCGCCTTCCTGGGCGAACAGCGCACCGAGGACTCCCCGGTGGGCATCGTCGGCATCTCCCGCATCGGCGGCGAGATCATGTCCCAGGGCCTGCCGGTGATCGACACCGTGGCGATCATGATCAGCATCCTCGCCAGCGTCAACCTGTTCCTCTTCGCCTTCAACATGCTGCCGATCCTGCCGCTGGACGGCGGGCACATGGCCGGGGCGATCTGGGAGTCCATCAAGAAGTGGACGGCCCGGCTGTTCAGGAGACCGGACCCGGGGCCGGTGGACGTGGCGCTGCTGACACCGGTGGCCTACGTGATCGTGGGCTGCTTCCTCGTCTTCAGCGTCATCCTCCTCGTGGCCGACCTCATCAACCCCGTACGGCTGTTCGGATGACCCCTCGGGGGCGGCCTTCGCGCCGCCCCCGAGGGATGAACACCGGTTGAACTGGTGTGAGCGCGGCCACGAAGGGCCGTGTGTCGCCCCAAGGGCGGGTAACCTGGGGGTCGCGTACCGGGATCGCCGCCGTGGCGGAGGCCACCGAGACGGAGCACCCGGACACGCCTCCGGGCGCCGCCGCGCGCGCCCTTTCTCCACGAACCGGACGACATCAAGTGCCGCCCTCCCTCCGGCGGCAGACGAGGTGAACCAAGCGTGACCATTGATCTCGGTATTCCCGCCACCCCGCCGCGCCCGCTGGCGACCCGGCGCAAGACCCGGCAGATCATGGTCGGGAACGTGCCCGTGGGCGGGGACGCGCCGGTGTCCGTGCAGTCCATGACGACCACCCGCACCTCCGACATCAACGCGACCCTCCAGCAGATCGCGGAGCTGACCGCCTCCGGCTGTCAGATCGTCCGCGTGGCGGTCCCGACCAACGAGGACGCCGACGCGCTGCCGATCATCGCCAAGAAGTCGCAGATCCCGGTGATCGCCGACATCCACTTCCAGCCCAAGTACGTGTTCGCGGCGATCGACGCCGGTTGCGCGGCCGTACGCGTCAACCCGGGCAACATCAAGAAGTTCGACGACAAGGTCGCGGAGATCGCCAGGGCCGCCTCCGCGGCCGGGACCCCGATCCGCATCGGCGTCAACGCCGGTTCGCTCGACAAGCGCCTGCTCGCCAAGTACGGGAAGGCCACCCCGGAGGCGCTGGTGGAGTCGGCGCTCTGGGAGTGCTCGCTGTTCGAGGAGCACGGCTTCCAGGACATCAAGATCTCCGTCAAGCACAACGACCCGGTCGTGATGGTCAACGCCTACCGGCTGCTGTCGCAGGCCTGCGACTACCCGCTGCACCTGGGCGTCACCGAGGCCGGTCCGGCCTTCCAGGGCACCATCAAGTCCTCCGTCGCCTTCGGCGCCCTGCTGTCGGAGGGGATCGGTGACACCATCCGGGTGTCCCTGTCCGCCCCGCCCGCGGAGGAGGTCAAGGTCGGCTCCCAGATCCTGGAGTCCCTGGGGCTGCGCGAGCGCGGCCTGGAGATCGTCTCCTGCCCGAGCTGCGGCCGCGCCCAGGTGGACGTGTACACGCTCGCCGAGGAGGTCACCGCCGGTCTGGAGGGGCTGGAGGTGCCGCTGCGCGTGGCCGTCATGGGCTGTGTCGTGAACGGTCCCGGTGAGGCGCGCGAGGCCGACCTGGGTGTGGCCTCGGGCAACGGCAAGGGCCAGATCTTCGTCAAGGGCGAGGTCATCAAGACCGTCCCCGAGTCCAAGATCGTGGAGACGCTGATCGAGGAGGCCATGCGCATCGCCGAGGAGATGGGCGAGGCCGGGGTCGAGGGCGAGCCCAGCGTGTCCGTGGCGAGCTGACGCGTCCCCGTCAGGGGAACCACGCTTCGAGGGGAGTACGGCGACGGCCGTGCTCCCCTTTGTCGTGCCGTGGTGTCGTGTTTCCGCGGGCCCGCCGGTCCGGGGCAGGAACACACGGGGCGGTCGGACGCTTACACCTACGGGCGGGACCCGCGTCGTCGCAGGTCACGTGAGCCTGATCACCGTGAGTCATCTCATATGACATGAGTCACCATCGTGTGCGTTTTCTTGCGTCAGTACGCATGATTCGGGCATGGAAAGCGGACATGGGCAATGAATGTGGGTCATGTTACTCACGCAACACCATTAACGTTGCCCAAGGCACATTTGGGGTCCCGTTGGTTCACGGCGGCGCCGATCCGGTGTGCCCACCCGCAGAACGTCGAGGAGTCATTTCGTGGTGGACCAGAAGAGCCCCGCGCGGGCGGACGCTTCCGCACCCACGCTGGGGCGGCGTCTGAGCCGACGCAAGCCGGTCGAGAAGCTCGTGGCCGAGACCGAGGGCGACAACGGCCTGCGCCGCACCATGGGGTTCTGGCAGCTGTCCATGATCGGCATCGGCGCGACCCTGGGCACCGGCATCTTCGTGGTCCTGGGCGAGGCGGTCCCGATCGCCGGTCCCGCCGTCATCCTCGCGTTCGTCCTGGCCGGAGTGACCGCGCTCTTCTCCGCCCTCGCCTACGCCGAGATGGCCGGGATGATCCCCGCCTCCGGCTCGGCCTACTCCTACAGCTACGCCACCATGGGCGAGTTCATGGCCTGGGTGTGCGGCTGGTGTCTGATGCTCACCTACGGGGTCTCCGTGGCGGCGGTCGGCGTCGGCTGGGGCCAGTACATCAACGAGCTCCTCCAGCTGACCACGGGTCTGTCGCTGCCCGGCGCGCTGCTGGCCGGACCCATGGAGGGCGGCCTGGTCAACGTGCCCGCCGCCGTCGTGGTCCTGCTGTCGATGTTCGCCCTGCTCGCCGGGGTGCGGGAGAGCACCCGCGCCAACGCCGTCATGGTCACCATCAAGATCGCCGTGCTGGTGATGTTCGTGGCCATCGCGGTCACCGCCGTCCAGCGGGGGAACTTCGCCCCGTTCATGCCGATGGGCATGGCCGGAGTCTCCGCCGCCGGCGCCACCCTGTTCTTCTCCTACATCGGCTTCGACTCCGCCTCCACCGCCAGTGAGGAGGCCCGGAACCCGCAGCGCGACCTGCCGCGCGCCATCATGTTCTCCATGATCGTGGTCACCGCGATCTACTGCCTGGTGGCCTTCAGCGCGGTCGGCGCCCTCAACTGGACCGAGTTCGCCGAGGGGCGGACCTCCCTGGCGGGGATCCTCACCGTGGTCACCGGCACCCCGATCTGGGCGGTCATCTTCGCCGCGGGCGCCGTCCTGGCCCTGGCCAGCGTCGTCCTGGTCGTCCTCTACAGCCAGACCCGCATCCTCTTCGCGATGTCGCGCGACGGGCTCATCCCGGCCGCCTTCTCCAAGGTGGACGACCGGGGCACCCCGCGTGCCAACACGATCATCACCTCGGTGTTCATCGCCCTGCTGGCCGCGTTCATCCCGCTCGGCCCGCTCGCGGACGCCACCGCGATCGGCACCCTCTTCGCCTTCGCCCTGGTCAACGTGGCCGTACTCGTGCTGCGCAGGAGCCGCCCCGACCTCAAGCGCGCGTTCCGGATGCCCGGCGCGCCGGTGACCCCGGTCCTGGGCGTCCTGGCCTGCGCCTACCTGATGGTCAGCATGCCGGTCAGCGTGTGGGTCGCCTTCGGCGCCTGGCTCGTGGTGGGCCTGGCCGTCTACTTCGGCTACGGCATGCGCCGCTCCGCGCTGGAGGACGAGCCCACCGTGGAGGTCGGGTCCTGACCGGAGCCGACCACGTGGGCACGGGGCGGGGCCGGGGGAATCCCCCGGCCCCGCCCCGCGTTCACCCTGCTGCCGAGAGCACGCGGGAACGGAGCGTGAGACCGGGATCAGGCGCAACGAACCAGGTCGGATCAGTGCGAACTCGCAACGGAGTGCACGCCCCACACACGGTTCCCACGTCCCCCGCCACCTAGAGTGGACGCGGCCGACCAGCGGCGACACCAGGAGGTACGCAGCGATGCCCGCACCACTGCGCGTGGCCCTCGACCAGGGCGCGGGACGCAGCGGCGACCCCGCCTCCTCCCTCCACCGGCTCCGTGAGCGGGCCGGCGCGGCCGCGGCCTCGGGCGCGACCCTGCTGGTCACCCCCGAGATGTCGCTGACCGGCTACAACATCGGGAGCCGGATCCGGGACCTGGCCGAACCCGCGGACGGTCCCCTCCTCGCGGAGGTCTCCCGGATCGCCGCCGACACCGGCGTGGCGATCGTCTACGGCTTCCCCGAACTGGCCGACGGGGACGTGTACAACGCGGTGCGGCTCGTGGACGCCACGGGCGCCCCCCGCGCGCTCTACCGCAAGACCCACCTGTTCGGCGGACTGGACCGGGACCACTTCCGCGCCGGTGACGAACTGGTCGTCCAGGCCGACCTCGACGGCCACCGGATCGGCCTCCTCGTCTGCTACGACGTGGAGTTCCCCGAGGCCGTGCGGGCGCACGCGCGGGCCGGGACCACCCTCCTCGCCGTGCCCACCGCGCTGATGGCCCCGAACACCTCGGTGGCCACCCTCCTCGTCCCGGCTCGGGCCATGGAGAACCAGCTCCACCTGGCCTACGTGAACCGCTGCGACACCGAGGGCGAGCTCGACTACGTCGGGCTGAGCACGCTCGTGGGCCCCGACGGCGCCGAGCTGCTGCGGGGCGGGGCCACCGAGGCCCTGTTGGTCGGTGACGTCGACCCGGCCGCCACCGAGGCCTCCCGCGCGGAGCTCTCCTACCTGGGCGACCGCCGCCCGGACCTGTACCCCACCACCTGACACCCGTCCCACCCCGCCGCGTCCGCGGCGGTCCACACCCTGCCCCAGCGAAGGAGGGCCCCATGACGTCCGCCGTGCCCACGTCCGCCGGTACCGCACCCGTGTCCGACCCCCGGACCGACGACCGTCCGCTGACCATGTCCGGGCCCGACTTCCCGTTCGCCTACGACGCGTTCCTGGCCCACCCGGCCGGGCTGGGCCAGGTGCCCGCCGAACACCACGGCACCGAGGTCGCGGTCATCGGCGGTGGGCTGTCCGGCATCGTCACCGCCTACGAGCTCATGAAGATGGGCCTGCGGCCGGTCGTGTACGAGGCCGACCGGATCGGCGGACGCCTGCGCACCGAACGCCTGCCCGGCGCCCCCGACGACGTGGTCGCGGAGATGGGCGCGATGCGCTTCCCCCCGACCTCCACGTCCTTCTGGCACTACGCCGACCGCATGGGTCTGCGCACCAGCCCCTTCCCCAACCCGCTCTCGCCCGCGACCCCGAGCACCGTCGTCGACCTCAAGGGCGAGTCGCACTACGCGACGCACCTCGACGACCTGCCCGAGCTCTACCGCGACGTGGCGCGCGCCTGGGACCGCACCCTGGAGAGCGTGGAGCACACCCGCATGCAGCGGGCCATCCGCGACCGCGACGTGGCCACGCAGAAGGGGATCTGGAACCGGCTGGTCGAGCGGTTGGACAACCAGACCTTCTACGGCTTCCTGTGCGACTCCCCGGGCTTCGCGTCCTTCCGCGACCGGGAGGTCTTCGGCCAGGTGGGCTTCGGGACCGGCGGCTGGGACACCGACTTCCCCAACTCCATCCTGGAGATCCTGCGGGTCACCTACACGGGCGCCGACGACGACCACATGGGCATCGTCGGGGGAGTGGACCAGCTCCCGCTCCGTCTGTGGGAGGACGCCCCGGACAAGCTCGTGCACTGGGCGCAGGGCACGTCGTTGGCCTCGCTGCACGGCGGTGAGCCGCGTCCGGCCGTGACCGCGCTGCGCCGTACGGCGGCGAAGGGGTCCCCGGCGGGCAACCTCACCGTCACCGACTCCTCCGGATCCACCCGCACCTACCCGGCGGCCGTGTTCACGGCGCAGTCCTGGATGATGCTGTCCAAGATCGACTGCGACGACGACCTGCTACCGATCGACCACTGGACCGCGATCGAGCGGACCCACTACATGGAGTCCTCGAAGCTGTTCGTGCCGGTGGACCGCGCGTTCTGGCGGGACCGGGACCCGGAGACCGGTCGGGACGTCATGAGCATGACGCTCACCGACCGCATGACCCGGGGCACCTACCTGCTGGAGGGCGAGGACCCGGACGGCCCGGCGGCCATCTGCCTCTCCTACACCTGGTGCGACGACTCGCTCAAGTGGCTGCCGCTGTCCGCCAACGAGCGCCTGGAGGTCATGCTCGCCTCGCTCGGCAAGATCTACCCGGACGTGGACGTGCGCTCGCACATCACGGGTGACCCGGTCACGGTCTCCTGGGAGGACGAGCCGTACTTCATGGGCGCGTTCAAGGCCAACCTGCCCGGGCACTACCGGTACCAGCGCCGCCTGTTCACGCACTTCCGCCAGGCGGACCTGGCCGAGCGGCACCGGGGACTGTTCCTCGCGGGCGACGACGTGTCCTGGACCGCCGGGTGGGCCGAGGGCGCCGTGCAGACCGCACTGAACGCGGTGTGGGGGGTCATGCACCACTTCGGCGGGGAGACCGACCCGACCAACCCCGGACCGGGCGACCTGTTCGACGAGCTGGCCCCGGTCGCCCTCCCCGAGGACTGACCGGATCCGGCGGGGCTCCCGCGACCCCCTGTCCCAGCGCCGAGGCGCCGAGGGTCAGGGGGTGTTCTCGTCCGGAGGGTCCGTGTCGGCGGTACCGGCGAGGATGGGCTGGTCGACCAGGCGGGAGAGCACCAGGGTGCTCTTCGTGCGGACCACGAAGGGCTCCGCGCCGATCCGCTCGATCACCTCTTCGAGGTGCTGGGTGTCGCGGGCGCGGACCTGCACGATGGCGTCGGCCTCCCCGGTGACGGTGCAGGCGGAGGTGACCTCCGCGTAGCCGGACAGGCCGATCCGGATCTCCCCGGGGGACGTGCGGGCGCGGCAGTACAGCTCGATGAAGGCCTCGGTGGTCCAGCCGATCGCCTGGGGCTCCACCACCACCGTGAAGCCGCGCACGGCGCCGGACTCGATCAGACGGTCCACGCGGCGCTTGACCGCGGACGGGCTGAGACCGACCCCGCCGCCGATCTCCGCGAAACTCGTCCGCGCGTCCGCGCCGAGCATCGCGATGATCCGCTCGTCGACACGATCAAGCCGCATTCTGCCCCTTTGTCCATTTCTGATCTGACCAGGCCACATGTTACCGGGGGAGTGCTCGGACGGGGTCCGTGTCGCTTCCTGTTGTCACGCTCAGTAGCGGTGAGAATGCATGAGGACATCCTGGCCGGTATCGGGGGTAAGCGAGTGCGTTCAACCTGCACACAGTGGGCAGCCGTCTCCGCCGGGGTGCTCCTGGCCTCACTGGTCGCCGTACCGGCGGCCCCGGCTGAGGCGGTCGCGCCGCCGACCACCCGGATCGACCAGACGGCGCTCGACTGGCGACCCTGCGAGGACCTCGAACCGGTCAGCGGTACCGAGATGGAGTGCGCCACCCTCACCGTCCCCATGGCCAGGACCACCGGCGGTCAGCGCGTCGGCGACCTCCTGGAGCCCCTCCAGATCGCCCTCTCCCGGGTCCCCGCCACCGGCACCGCCGAACACACCATGCTGGTCAACCCCGGCGGCCCGGGCAGCGCCGGACGCAAGTGGGCCGCCCACACCCACAACCGCATGCCCGAGGAACTGCGCCAGACCTACGACGTGGTCGCCTTCGACCCGCGCGGCATGGGCGCCTCCACACCGAACGTCACCTGCGACCCCGGCTACTTCGCCCCCGTCCGCAAGGACTCCGTCCCGGCCGACGCCGCCGAGGAGCGGGCGCTGCGCGAGGACGCCGAGGCCTACGCCGCCGCCTGCGCCGCGAACACCGGGCCGCTCCTGGACCACATGCGCACCGAGGACACCGCGCACGACATGGACGCCATCCGTGTCGCCCTCGGCCTCGACCAGATCGACTACCTCGGCTACTCCTACGGCAGCTACCTGGGCACCGTCTACGCCTCGCTCTACCCGGACAGCGTGCGCGCCGTGGTCCTGGACAGCGTCGTCGACCCGAGCCTGCCCTGGTACGAGAGCAACCTCCTCCAGAGCCGGTCCCTGGACCACGCGGCCGCGAACTTCTTCGACTGGATCGCCCGCCACGACGCCACCTACGGTCTGGGCGCCGACGGCGAGACGGTCGCCGCCGCCTTCTACGACCTGCGCGCCCGGCTCCGCGAGGCCCCGCTGGAGGACACGGTCGGCCCCACCGAACTGGACGGCGCCGCCTCCGTCGTCGCGTACAGCGGCAACTCCTGGCCGACGGTCGCCGCCGCCCTGGCCGCGCAGGTCAACGACTCCGACCCGGCCCCGCTCCTGGAACTCCACGAGAACTACGGCGACGACGCCGACAGCGACCCCGGCTTCGGCGGATACCTCGCGGTCCAGTGCACCGACGCCCCGTGGCCGCGCGACTGGGACACCTGGAACAGCGACGCCCGGCGGATCCACGAGGAGGCGCCCTTCCTGGGCTGGCACAACATCTGGTACAACGCTCCGTGCGCCTCGTGGTCCGGCGAGTCCGCCCCCTGGTTCAAGGTCGGTACCGGCCCGGAGGAGCACCCCGCCTACGACGGCGACGTGCTCGTCGTGCACGCCACCGAGGACGGCGCCACCCCGATCGCGGGCGCCTACTCCCTGCGCGAGCGCCTGCCCGGCTCCTCGCTGGTGATCGAGGACGGCGGCATCACCCACGGCGTCGCCCTCACCGGGAACGCCTGCGTGGACGAGACCGTCGTCGCCTACCTCCGGGACGGGACCCTGCCCGAACGCGGCGAGGAGGGCCCCGACGTCACCTGCGACGCCCGGCCCGAGCCCAGCCCGCGCGACGCGCAGGGCGCCGAGGCCGCGCAGGTGGACCGCCTCGGACCGATCGGACTCGAACATCCAGGTGAGTCCGGACAGACGGTCTAATAGGCTGGAATCGGCGCGAATTCGTCGTGGGCCCACGAACCGATCCGGTGACCGCCGGAGACGGTGACCGGGAAGATGGGGGAGATGCGATGCTGCGGACCTCGGCGGTACGGATTCTGGGAGAACGCGACCGGGAGGCCGTCCGCGCGCTCCTGGACGAGGACCCCGTGGGCAACGTCTTCGTCGCCTCACGACTGATGACCACGGGCATGACCGGCGGTGCCGGGGCCGAGGTCTGGGGCCACACCGAACGCGGCAGACTCACGGCCCTGTGTTACTCGGGAGCCAACCTCGTCCCGGTCAACGCCGGGCCCGCCGCCGTGCGCGGGTTCGCGGACCATGCGCGTTGGCGTGGCAGACGCTGCTCCTCGATCGTCGGCCCCGTCGAGGCGGTCAGCGACTTCTGGGAACAGATCACCCCCGCCTGGGGGCCGGCCCGCGCCATCCGCGACAGCCAGCCGGTCCTGGAGATCAACGGTCCGCCCGTCGTCGCCCCCGACCCCCTGGTGCGCCGGGTCCGCGTCCACGAGATCAACACCCTCGTCCCCGCCTGCGTGGCCATGTTCACCGAGGAGGTGGGGGTCCCGCCGGACTCCGGCGACGGCGGCGCCCTCTACCGCGCCCGCGTCGAGGAGCTGGTCCGCACCGGCCGCGCCTTCGCCCGGATCGAGGACGGCCGCGTGGTGTTCAAGGCCGAGATCGGCGCCGTCACCCCCCAGGCCTGCCAGGTCCAGGGCGTGTGGGTCCACCCGGACCTGCGCGGCCAGGGGTACGCCAGCGCGGGCATGGCGGCCGTGGTCAACTACGCCCGAGCCGAGATCGCCCCCCGGGTGACCCTGTACGTCAACGACTTCAACGCCCCCGCCAGGGCCACCTACCAGCGCGTCGGCTTCCGGCAGGTCGGGGAGGTCATGTCGGTGCTCTTCTGAGCCTGACGCATCCCCGTCAGGTTGCGGACCGACCCGGGACCGGCGCCGACGCCGCTGGGTAACGTGGACGGGCTCCCTCACCCCCGCCGCAGAGAGGCCCCATGCTCCGCAACCCGACCGGCCGCGCACGGCTGGGGCTGGCCCTCCTCCTCGCCCTGCTGACGGTGCTGGGCCCGCTCAACATCGACATGTACCTCCCGGCCTTCCCGGAGATCTCCGACGACCTGGGCGCCAGCGCCTCCCAGGTACAGCTGAGCCTCACCACCTGCCTGGTGGGCCTGGCCGTCGGTCAGGTGGTGATCGGCCCGATCAGCGACGCCCGGGGCAGGCGCGGGCCGCTCCTGGTCTGCGTGGCCCTGTTCGTCCTCTCCTCGGCCCTGTGCGCGCTCGCCCCCAACACCGGGGTCCTGGTGCTGGGACGCTTCCTCCAGGGCTTCACCGCCAGCGCCGGGGTGGTGCTCTCCCGCGCCGTGGTGCGCGACGTCTTCGACGGCACCGCGCTCACCCGGTTCTTCGCCCTGATCATGGTGGTGGTCGCGGTCGCCCCGATGGTCGCCCCGGTCGTCGGCGGCGGGGTCCTGCTCCTGCCCTCGGCCACCTGGCGCAGCGTCTTCTGGGCGCTGGCCCTGCTCGGCGCCGTGATCCTCCTGGTCACGGCGGTGCGCCTGCCGGAGTCCCTGCCCGAGGAACGGCGCATCCCGGGCACGCCGGGCGGCAGTCTGCGCGCTCTGGGCGAGCTGTTCCGGGACCGCCGCTACCTGGGGTACACGCTCATCGTCGGCCTGCTGCACGGCGGCAGCTTCGCCTACGTCGCCGGGACCCCCTTCGTCTACCAGGAGATCCACGGGGTGTCCCCGCAGGTCTTCGGGTTCCTCTTCGGGGTGAACGGCATCGCGATCATCCTCGGGAGCACCGCCGTGGGCCGCCTCAGCGACCGGCACGGCGAGCGCTCCCTGCTCGCGGTGGCCGTGGTCGGGGCGGTGGCCGCCACCGCCGTGGTGCTCGCCACCGCGTTCCTCCAGGGCCCGCTGGTCCTGCTCGTCGTGCCGATCTTCGTCTACATGACCTGCATGGGCATGATCCTCACCGGTTCGTTCGCGCTGGCCATGGAGGGCCAGGAGAACCGGGCCGGGAGCGCCAGTTCGCTCCTGGGGGCCCTGCCGATGATCATCGGCGCCGTGGTCGCGCCCATGGTCGGCCTCGACGAGACCACGGCGGTCCCCATGGGCCTGCTCCTGTTCGGCAGCTCCGCTCTGGGCCTGCTGGTCCTGGTCACCCTGGCCCGCCCCGCCGAACACTCCGCCGCCCGTGAGGTCGACCCCCTGCCCTGAACGAGGACGGGGGGCGGGGCGCACCACGCGCCCAGCCCCCGTCGCCTTCGAGGTCCGGGTCAGCCCTCGGAGACGCGGTCCGTCGAGCCCTTCCGCTCGGCGTCCATGCCCAGGCGCTCGGGGGCGCCCGGGAAGGACAGCTCGAAGTCCGGGGTGTCCGCGATCAGCGCGCGCGTGTACTCGTGCCGAGGCGACGACATCACCTCGCCCACCGGGCCGTACTCGACGATCTCGCCCTTGTTGAGGATGGCGACCCGCTCGGCGATGTTGGACACCAGGGCGATGTTGTGCGTGACGAACAGCAGCGCCATGCCCTGGTCCTGGAGCTCGCGCAGCAGCTTCACGATCTCCGCCTGCACCGAAACGTCCAGCGCCGACGTGATCTCGTCGCACACCAGCAGGTCCGGGCCGGTGGCCACCGCGCGCGCGATGCACACGCGCTGGCGCTCACCGCCGCTGAGCTGCTCGGGGAAGCGGTCCGCGTAGGAGGCGGGCAGCGAGGCCCGCTCCAGGGCCCGGGCCACCACGGCGTCCGGGTCGTCGGGGCGGCCCACCAGGTGCCGGTAGGGGCCCAGGATCTGCTCGCGCACCCGCTTGCGCGGGTTCAGCGCCTCGTACGGGTTCTGGAACACGTACTGCACCCGGCGGCGCTGCTCCGCCGTCCGGCGGTAGCTGCTGGTGGCCAGCGGCTCACCGTCGAAGAGGATCTCGCCGGTGAACTGGTGGTGCAGGCCCGCGACCGAACGCGACAGGGTGGTCTTGCCCGAACCGGACTCGCCCAGCAGCGCCACGCACTCACCCCGGGAGACCGACACGTCGATCCCCTCCAGCACCTGCGTGCGCCCGTACCCGGCGGCCAGCCCGGAGACCCGCAGCAGCGGCTCCTCCTCCGGCTCGGGCTCCTCGTGCCCGGAGGTCTTCAGCAGCGGCACCGCCATCAGCAACTGGCGCGTGTACGCGTGCCGGGGGTCGGACAGCACCGCCCCGGCCCGACCGTGCTCCACGACCTCGCCCCGGTACATCACCGCGATGTCGTCGGCCAGGTCGGCCACCACGGCCATGTCGTGGCTGATGTACACGCCGGCGGTGCCGTAGTCGCGGGTCATCGACCGGATGGTCTCCAGCACGTGCGCCTGCGTGGTCACGTCCAGGCCGGTGGTCGGCTCGTCGAGCACGATCACCTCCGGGCGGCCCACGAACGCCATCGCGATCGCCACCCGCTGCTGCTGCCCCCCGGAGAGCTGGTGCGGGTAGCGGCGCAGGAAGGCGTCGTCGTCGGGCAGGGCCACCTCGCGCATGACCTCGCGGACCCGGTCCCGGGCCTCCTGGGCCGTCAGCGCGCCGTCGTGCAGGGCCTCGGTCAGCTGCACGCCCAGCCGCAGGGCCGGGTTGAGCGCGGAGGCGGGCGACTGCGGGATGTAGGCGACCGCGCGGCCCCGCAGCTCGCGGACCTCGCGTTCGCCGAGCGTGGCCAGGTCCCGGTCACCGACCATCACCTGACCGCCGACGATCTCCGTGGCGCGCTTGCAGTGCGCCAGCAGGGACAGGCCCAGGGTGGTCTTGCCCGAACCGGACTCGCCCACCAGCCCGAGGATCTCGCCGCGCTTCACGGTGATCGAGACGCCGCTGATGATCTCGACGTCCGAGGGGCGGCCGATCACGGTCAGCCCGTCGACCACCAGCACGGTCTCGCCGTCGCGGCGGTCCGCGCGTTCCGTCTTCTCGTCCAAGGTCACTTCTCGACCCCCCTGTCGATGCCGATCGCCGCGCGGGAGAGCCCGTCGGTGATGAGGTTGGCGCCGACGGTGAGCACCGCGATCGCCGTGACGGGCAGCGCGACCGCCCACGGCTGGATGGCCATGCCCTGGCGGTTCTCGTTGATCATCAGGCCCCAGTCCGCCGTGGGCGGCTGGAGCCCCATGCCGAGGAACCCGAGCACCGCCACGACGCCGATGGAGTAGGTCAGGCGCAGGCCCAGCTCCACCAGGAGCGGACTGGTCACGTTCGGCAGGATCTCCACCGCCATGATCCGCCAGCGGGGCAGGCCGATCGCCTCGGCCGCCTTCACGTAGTCCTGTTCGATCACCTTGCGGGTGGCCTCGCGGATCACACGGGCCACGCGGGGCATGTGCGAGATCGCGATGACGGCGACGATCAGCCACACCTTCGGACCGAGGATCGACATCACCAGCAGCGCGGCGATCAGCTGGGGGAAGGCCAGCAGCACGTCGTTGGTGCGCATGAGGACGTCGTCCACCCAGCCGCGGCGGTAACCGGCGATCACGCCGATCACCGTTCCCGCGGCCACACCGATACCGGCGGACGCGGCGGCCAGCAGCAGCAGGGTCCATCCGCCCCACAGGAAGCGGGTGAGGACGTCGCGGCCCCGGTTGTCACCGCCGAACAGGGTGCCGTCGACACCCGTCTCGAACGGCTTGGACACGAACTCGGTGGCCGTGTAGGGCGCCACGAACGGTCCCAGCACCGCGATCAGGACGATGAGCCCGGTCAGGGCGACACCGACCCTGGTGCGGCCGAACCGCCACGCGGTCCGGAACAGCCCCGGACGCCGCCGCGGCGACTCCGTGGCGGGTGTGCTCGTCGAAGGTCCAGTCATCGGTTCGCGACCCTCACCTTCGGGTTGGCCGCCAGCCCGATCACGTCCGCGACCAGGTTGACGAGGATGTAGATCCCCGCGATGAGCAGGACCACGGCCTGGATCAGCGGCACGTCACGGTTGCCGATGGCGTCCATGAGGACCTTGCCGACACCGGGGAAGTTGAACAGGAACTCGATGGCCACCACACCGCCGGCCAGCCAGGCCAGCTGGAGGGCGACCACCTGGGCGACCGGGCCGATCGCGTTGGGCGCGGCGTGGCGCCACAGCACCGTGCGCTC
Source organism: Nocardiopsis sp. iso_237 (assembly GCF_056173345.1). Taxonomy (NCBI): domain Bacteria; kingdom Bacillati; phylum Actinomycetota; class Actinomycetes; order Streptosporangiales; family Nocardiopsidaceae; genus Nocardiopsis; species Nocardiopsis sp. iso_237. The sequence continues at coordinate 1,375,312 of NZ_CM149669.1, forward strand.
GCTCATGCCCTTGAGCCGCGCCTGTTGCACGTACTCGCTCTCCAGGACCTCGATCATCGTCGCCCGCATCATGCGCACGATCGGCGGCGCCACGGCCAGTGCCAGCGTGAGCACCGGCAGGACCCACTGTTCGGGGCCCCCGTCACGGGCGTACACGGACGGGAACACGCCGAGGCCGCCCGGTCCGAGCAGCAGGATCAGCAGGATGCCGACCACGAACTCGGGGACGGACGCCAGGACGAGGGTGCCCATGGAGGACGTGTGGTCGAAGGCGCGGTCGCGGCGCAGGGCGCTGAAGGCCCCGACGAACAGGGCGACCGGGGTCGCGACCAGGGCCGACAGGCCCATCAGGGTCATCGAGCTCCGCACCGGGTCGGTGAGGTAGTCGGCGACGGGCAGCCGGTTGGAGAACGACGTGCCCAGGTCGCCCTGGAGCAGTCCCTGGAGCCACTGCATGTACTGCACGGCCACGGGCTCGTGCAGGTTCAGCTGGTCGCGGAGCGCTTCCAACCGCTCCGGGGTGGCGTCGCGGCCCAGGATGAGCTGGGCCGCGTCGCCCGGCAGCGCCTGCGTGGCCGCGAAGACCACGAGGGACACCGCCCAGAGCGTCAGCGCTCCGAAGAAGAGGCGGACGACGATGAGTCGAGTCATGGTGAGCTTTCGGTAGCGGTCTGGAGGTGCGGGAACCGGATGTCCGCTACTGCTCCAGCCACATCGTGTGGAAGGCGTAGGAACCCAGCGGGTGACCGGAGACCGCCGGCTCCAGACCGTGCACCGAGGAGTGGTAGGCGTCGAGCAGGTTCACGAAGCCCCACACGATGTAGCCGCCCTCCTCGTGCTCGATCTCCTGGGCCTTGCGGATGAGCTCGTGGCGCGCGGCCTCGTCGGCGGTCTGACGCGCCTCCTCCAGGTGCTCCAGCCACTCCTCGTGCTCGCCCCACATGGTCTCGTTGTAGGGGGCGCCCACGACCGAGCCCTGGGCGGTCTGGGTGATGTAGTTCCGGGCGCTCCAGAAGTCCTGGCCGAAGGCGTACGGGAAGCCCTCCTCCGGGTTCCAGTAGTCGCTGGGGTTGACCCGGCGCAGGTTCACGGTGACCCCGGCCTCACGGGCCTGCTCCTGGAAGACCTCGGCGGCGGCGACCACACCGGCGCTGATGTCGGAGGTGACCAGCTCGACCTCCAGGCCGTCCTCGTGACCGGCCTCCGCGAGCAGGCGCTTCGCCTCCGCGATGTCCTGCTCGCGCTGGGGGACGTCCTCGGGGTAGGACGGGTCCATCCGCGCGTACATGTCGTTCCCGAGCTGTCCGTACCCGGCCAGCGCCTGGTCGATCATCTCCTGGCGGTCGACGATGAGGCGGAAGGCCTGGCGGACGCGGACGTCGTCGAAGGGGGCCTCCTCCACGTTCATCGTGAAGGGCAGCCACATGCCGGTCTCGGACTCCAGGATGTTCACGTCGGGGTCGCCCTCCATGATGGCGACCTGGACGTGCGGGACCTGGCTGATGACCTGGACGTTGCCGCTGTTGAGCGCGTTGACGCGGGCGTCGTCCTCGGGGAAGTTCACGATCTCCAGCTCGTCCACGTAGGGCAGGCCGTCGATGTGGAAGCCCTCGTGGCGCTCGAAGACGCTGTACTCCCCGACCTTGAACTCGGAGAACTTGAAGGGCCCGGCGCCGACCGGGTTCTCCGGGTCGTAGTCCACCGGGACGACGCAGTTGTAGTACTCGGCCAGCGCCTCGGGGAGGGTGACCAGCGGCTCGTCGACCGGGATCGTCATCTCCAGGTCGCTGACGACCTCCAGCTTCTCCGGGTCGACGCCGGGCATGTCACCCGCGCCGCGCATGGGGTTGTCGGGGTCGAGGATGCGCTGGAGGGAGTACACGACCGCCTCGGTCGTGACCGGGGTGCCGTCGTGGAAGGTCAGGCCCTCCTTGAGGACCAGCGTCCACTCGGTGCCGTCCTCGTTGGGCTCCAGCGACTCCGCCAGGTAGGGCTCGATGGTGCCGTCGTTGCCGAAGCGCATCAGCGCGGCGTAGAGGGCGTGGTTGCGCGCGATGTCGACGTTGTCGGTGGGGTCGTGCGCGTCCAGGGTGTCGCTGGCGCCGCCACCGGCGACACCCACCTTCAGGCGGCCGCCGGACTGGGGCTCGCCGTCGCCGGAACCACCGGAGCCGGAGCCTCCGCCGCCGCACGCGGCCAGGACCGGGGCGACGGCCGCACCCGCGGCGCCGACCTTGAGGAGGCTGCGGCGGGAGGTGAGGTGGTTCAGGGCGGTGGTGGGGTCTTCGGACTGGGCTGGCACGGGGACACCTCGTGTGGGGACGGGAACTTCGGAGAGGCCGGGACCCTGGTGACAGACGGTGGCTTGGGGGTGCCCCCGGTAGGGATTGTCGGGATCGGCCCCAATCGATACTTGTTCGCACTACAGGAAGCGTCAAACGAGGTCGGGGCGGTGCCGGGCGCACCTCTGGGATTTCTTACGGCGTGTCCGGGATGGTGATTGAGGGATTGGTGACATCTGCTGTGGCCTGGGGGTTTCAGGCCGGACCGGAGGGCGCCCGGCGTGTCCGTTCGCGAGCACCGTCCGCGCCGTGGTAGACGTCCCGAGCGCGTTTTCGGCGTCCCCTGTTGTGTCCTCATCGTTGCCTGTGAGTAGTGAAAACGTGGCGTTTAGTCGCTTGTTTTCCGTCTTTGCCAGGCGCTCGATCACATAGGGTGACTCTCTTGGAGTGGCGTGAACGGGATCCCGGGGGCGTCGCGCCCACCGATGCGGGGGAGTGCGCGCGCCGGGCGCGGCCGGATGCGGCCAGGCATTGCCCGGGTGTTGCACGTCACATGGCCGGTCCTGGGGGCCGGGCTGTTTCCTTTGTCCACATCGGGGAGGACACGGGACGAGGTTTTGTGACCAATCCCCGGCGAGAGGAACCCAGGTGTGCTGTTCTGGACCCGGCACACCCTTGTCTAAGGTGAGTGCAGGCGGCGCAACCCGCGCGCCCGTCGCGGGTGATTGGAGTGACCGGATGGCTGAGGCGAGGCAACTCCGGGACTACGTGCCCGCGGAGGCCCCAGACGCCGTGACGTCGACCGCACCGAGGATCGACGTCGGGGACCTCACGGGTGGGGTCACCGACCACACCGTGTGGAGCTGCGCGGGAAACCTGACCGCGGTGCGGTCCATCCGCGCGCGGGTCCGTGAGTTCCTCACCAGGAACGGGCACGGCGACGGGGCCCTGGACGACGCGGAACTGGCCGTGAGCGAGCTGGCGACCAACGCCCTGCTGCACTCGCGCTCGGGTCAGAGCGGGGGCGTGATGACGCTGTTCATCCGCTCCGACGCGAACAGGCTCCGGGTGGCCGTGGCGGACCAGGGTGAGCGCGACCCGGTGGACACCGACAGCGGACACACCCGCGAGGACGGCGACGACTTCGGACGCGGCAAGTTCATCGTCGACAGCTGCGCCACGCGCAGCGGAGAGTACTGGAGCGAGGCCACCCACGTGACCTGGTTCGAGATCGACGACGAGGCGGACGGGAACGCGGTCGTCGAGACCGCCTGAGAGACCCCTCAGGGGGCGGATACGGGCCTCGGAGCCTCCGGGCCGCCCCACCCTTCAGTACGCGCTCCACGCCCGTCCGGGGCGCGCTCAGGGACGTACGTCTCCCCAGGCGTGGGTCGGATGGCACTGACGCGGCGTTCCCACCCCTCGGCGGACGGAGCCCCGGCGGGCGCCTCCGGCGCTGACACCGACCCCCGAAGACGACGGGCGAGACCGCCCCCGCGTGACCCACGAAGGCACGGCGCGGCCGCGAGCGGGCCCGCCCCGCGGTCCCGACGGTGCCGACGCCGTCAGCGGAGCCGCACGACGCGGGCCCGGCCGCGCCGACCGACCCGGCCTAGCTCGCGACGTCGGACTGCGGGTAGGCGATGCGCGTGGGGACGGGGTCGCAGGTGACCGTCATCCGCCGCCCCTCCGGAGGCGGGCAGTCCTCACCCGCGACCACACACGACCCGGTCCACAGGGCCAGCGCCACCAGGGCCAGCCTGGTCGCCTCGTCCCCGGCCTCGCCCACCGCGACGACGTCGTCGGCGGTCAGCGCCAGCTCGCCCCGCAGCTCCGCGAAGCGGGCCAGCAGGTCGTGGTGGGTGTGCAGCGTGGTGAGGATGTCGTCCCCGGCGGGCTCGTAACCCAGGTGGCCGTTGTCGAAGAGGCCCCGCGCCGGGCTGTACACGTTCCCGTCCGGGCTCGGCAGCAGCAGTTCCCGGAACGGGGTGGTGCCCAGCGCGCTGCCGAAGGTGATGACCTGCCGGACCCGGGAGCGCTCGGCCAGTTCCAGCCCCCGCTCGGCCAGGTCCTCGCTCACCATCAGCAGCCGGGCGTCGGTCTCGGCCAGTGCCCGGCACTGGGTGCGCAGGTCGGATTCGGGTGTGACCGTCAGTGCCCGGCCCCCCACGGCCATGACCGTGTAGGAGGCGAGGAAGCGGTCGGGTGAGACGGGGGCCAGCACACCGACCACGTCCCCGAGACACATGCCGCGACGGCTCAGCCCCGCGGCCGCCTGCTCGACGGTGGCCGCGAAGGTCAGCGCGTCCATCCGTCCGGAGGCGCCGCGAATCGTCCCGCCGCGCGCGGTCCGCAGACGCAGCCGCTCACACAGCCCACCGGTGAGCGATCCGATCGGGTCGTCCCTACGCGGCAGATGACGGCCGGGTCGTCCGGTTCCTGAAGTCAGCCCTACCCCCATGCGTTCCCCCACTCGAACGGTCTCCGTGTGGGCCCGCTGCCCGGGCTCGTCACGCCCCCTCCACGTGGCGAGCCCGGAAGCGCCGCGCCGGACGTTCGCCGCGAGGGACCTCCCCAGGTTTCCCCTCGCGCCAGCACGGTTGCCCACCGGTTCCGGGAACCCTCCCGGTACCGACGGCGCGACGATCCCCGGGGGTTCGGCCCGGGGTCCGACGGCCGTTTCTGGGACTGGCCGAACACCGTTCGCACGGTGCCGGGAGCCCGAAGTCCCATGGCTTTGAGCCTAGCGCGTTCATGGCAATATGCACATGCATCTGGCCATGCAGATGCATATGTAGATTCGTGGTCGGGCGAGAACTACACAACCCGCGCGGGAACCGGCCGACCCGTCCGCGCGGGGTGCTCGCGTCCCGGTCAGCCCGTACGGTGCCGCTTGATCCACGCGCTGATCTGCGTGCGCGAGTTGAAGCCCATCTTCCGATTGATGTTGGCCACGTGCCGGGCCGCCGTCGAGGACGTGATGAACAGGGTCCGGGCGATCTCGGGGTTGCTCTTGCCGGTGCTCACCAACTGGGCGATCTCCAGCTCCCGCCGGGTGAGCAGCTTCCCGGGGCTGGCCGTCTCCGGCGAGGGCGGGACCGGCACGGGCTTCGGAGCGGACGCCGCCGCGTCCCCCGGACGTTTCCGGCGCGCGGGCCGGGGGGCCGGGTAGCGGCCCTCCTCCGCCAGCCGCTCCGCCTCACGCACCGCCTCGGACTGACCCAGGGCGTGCCCCTGCTCCCACCAGACCACCATCTGGCGACGGCGTCGGCGCCCCCGCTCCTCGTCCTCGAACGGCCACGGGGCCTCCCGCACGGGCAGCCCGACCCGGGAGCGCAGCGCCGTGGCAGCCCCGGCCAGACGGCAGGCGGGCTCGCGCAGTCCGGAGCCGAAGGCCACCCTGGCCAGCGCCACCAGGCTCCGGGCCGCCTCGGCCCGTTGACCGCTGGCGTGGCTGAGCAGCAGCCCCTCGCTCAGGTAGTCGTAGGCCTGGCTGGTGTGGCCCTGGGCGTGCGCGACCCGGCCGATCCCGGCCAGGCAGCGCGCCTCCTCGGAGACCGCGCCGATCAGCCGCTGGGTGTCCAGGGCCTCCCGGTAACAGCGGTCGGCGGTGATCAGGTCGTCGTTGAACTCCGCCGCGCGGGCCTGGTTGATCAGGGTCACCCCCACCCCCCAGCGGTGGTCGATCCCCCGCAGCAGGGTGAGCGCGGCGTTGTAGTGCTGGTCGGCGGTGGGGTAGTCGCCCTGCTGGGCGACCAGGGCCGCCCGGCACCCGAGGGCGATCGCCTCGCCCCACAGGTCCCCGGCCTCCCGGCACAGGCGCAGGGCCTCCTCGACCCGGACCGAGGCGCGGTCGAGGTTGCGCTCCCGCACCTCCACCAGGGCGAGCAGGCTCAGGCAGGTGCGGACGAACACGTCGTCACCGGCCTCGCGGCACAGCCGAAGCCCCTCCTCACCCGCCTCCAGGGCCAGCGCGTGGTCCCTGCGCACACGTGCCAACTGGGCCCGGCCGACCAGCGCCCGCGCCCGTGAGGGCGCCTTGGCGGTCTCCTCCAGCGCCAGCAGGCGGTCCATCCAGTGCGCGCCCTCGGAGTAGTTGTTGTGGCTCACCCAGTGGGCCACCAGGCTCACGCAGAGCCGCAGCCCCGGTTCGGCCGCGCCCTTCTGGAGGGACCAGCGCAGCAGGGACCGGAGCGTGTCGTACTCGGCGATCACCCGCTGGCGACCGGCGTCCCGCTCGGACCACGGCATGGACCGGCTCGACTCCAGCCGCCGACCCAGGTCCTCCGCCAGGCGCAGCATGCGCGCGAGCAGGCGTTCCTGGAACACCTCGGACTCGCCCGAGGCCACCAGCCGCTCCTGCGCGAACCGGCGCACCGCCTCGGGCAGCCGGTAGCGCACGCGGCCCTCGAACTCACCGGTCACCGTGATCAGGGAGCGGTCGAGCAACGACGTGAGCAGATCGAGGATGGTCGGCTCGGGCACGGACTCGTCCGCGCACACCTGCTCGGCCAGTTCCAGGTCCCAGCCCCGGAACACCGAGAGGCGGCGCAGCAGCACGCGTTCGGGCTCGGGCAGGCCCCGGTAGACGAAGTCCAGCACCAGCGGCAGCACCTCGCTGCGCGAGACGGCCTGCCCGGGGCCCGGTTGGAACACCGGGGAGGCCAGGTGGGCGCGGAGCCCCGCGGTGAGCGCGGCGATGCCCTCCTCGGGGGCCCGGGCGCCCAGCACCTCGATCCCCAGCGGCACCCCGCCGCTCAGGTCGCACAGGGTCGCCACGGCATCCAGTTCGGGGCCCGAGGCGGTGAAACGGGGGTCGCGCGCACGGGCGCGGTCCATGAACAGCCGCACCGACTCCGCGTCGGCGGGGTCCGGGGGAGGGGCGTTGCGCGGGGCCACCGGCAGGGCCATGGCGGGCACCCGCCACACCGTCCCCCCGGTCAGCCGCACCGGCACCTCGCTGGTGAGCAGGACCGACACGGCGGGGCACTCCGCGAGCAGGGTCTCCCCGACCTCGGTCACCTCGTCCGCGATGTGCTCACAGGAGTCCAGCACCAGCAGGAGTCTGCGGTCCCGCAGCGCCTCGGTCACGGTCACCCCGAGGGGCAGGCCGGGTTCCTCGACCACCCCCACCGCCTGGGCGATGCGGGCGTGCACCTCCAAGGGGGTGCGTACGTCGGTGAGATCGGCGATCCACACCCCGTCCGGGAACGACACGGTGGACTGCTCGGCCACACGCAGGGCCAGCCGTGTCTTGCCGATGCCGTCGGCGCCGCAGAGCGTGACGGATCTGCTGGAGCCGAGCAGGCGGAGCAGATCGCTCAGATCTCGCTCCCGGCCCACGAAGCTGGTGCCCGGCAGGGGGAGATTGTGCCGCGCTGGCGCGGTCAAAGGTGCCATGGCCTTCACAAGTAGGGGCTGTTGGGGGTTGTTCTCACCACGGAGGATACGAGGGGGGATGGGCGCGGACGTCATCGAGGTGGGCGAAGGGGCTTGGGCTTTCTGGTTTAGCGGGTGCACGCGCACTGTGCAAGTGCTTCGGCACGAACACCCCTGGTTCAGCCGGTCTCCCTCGGTGAGGCCCAGCCGGTCAACTGCGTCCTTGAGGAAATCGAAAGTTTTCTGAAGATGTTCGCGATATGGCGTGCCGCGGTCGCCTGGCTGATGGTGAGCCGGGTCGCGATCTCCCGGTTGGACAGTCCCCTCTCGGCCAGTGTGGCGATCTCCCGCTCCCGGGGCGTGAGCGAGTCCGGGCCGGTCAGCCGGGACGTGGGCGGACGGGGAAAGGCCAGGGCCCGGTCCCGCACCTGCTCCAGGGGGAGGGAACGCCAGGCGTTCCAGGCCTCGGAGGCCCGGCCCGCGCCCACCCGCCGTTCCACCGCGGACCGGAGCCGGACGGTCTCGGCGGACGGGCGGTCCAGGGCGGTCCTCAGGTCGGCCGCCACCCCCGCCAGGGCCGCCGCCCGCGTGGGCTCCTCCTCGGCCAGCGCCAGTTCGGCCAGGGCCTCCAGGGCCTGGGCCACCGCGATCCTGCGACCGGAGGTGAAACTCACCCGCAGGCACCGGCTCAGCGGCTCCCGCGCGGCGAGGGTGTCCCGTGCCGCCAGGTGCAGGCGGCCCAGGTCGGCCGCGCACCGCACCGCGAAGGGCGCGGAGGGAAGCTCGACGAAGACCTCCAGGGCCTCGGAGAACAGCTCGCGCGCCCGCTCGTGGTCACCGGCCTCGGCCGCGATGGTGCCCAGCCCGTACAGGGCGCGTGCCTCGCGCCAGCGGTCGCCCAGTTCCCGCGAGGCGGCGGCGCTCACCTCCAGGTGCGCGACGGCCTCCTCGGTGGCGCCCCGGCGCTGGGCCAGCTCGGCCAGGACGCCCCGGGTGCTGGCCTCGGTCATCGGGTCCCCGGACTGGCCCGCCCAGTCGAGTGCCCGCGCGGCCTGCCGCTCACCGTCCTCCAGGGCGCCCGCGTGCAGGGAGAGCGTCGCCAGGGTGGCCAGGGCCGAGGCGGCCGCGATCGGCTCGCGGCAGGCCCGGGCGGACTCCAGCGCACAGGAGGCCAGGGTGTCCACCCTGGGCGCGGGGTCCACGTCCAGGCGCAGCTCCGCGTGCAGGGCCAGGGCACGGGCGCGCAGCGCGGGCTCCTGGTCGTCGGGCTGGTGCGCCAGCACCCGCTCCAGGAGCCTGCTGCCCTCCGCGGACAGGTCCCGCATCAGCCAGTAGGCCCGCAGCGCCACGCACACCCGCAGGGCCTCGTCCACGCGTCCCCGGGACAGCGCCCACTCCACCACGCGGGCGTGGTTCTCCCGGTGGTGGTCGTACATGCGCAGCCGCCCGAGCCACTCCTCCCAGGTCTGCGAGGTGGCGGAGCTCTTGGCCGCCTCCTCCAGCCGGTCCACGGTGAACCGCAGGTACCGGCCCCAGCGCAGGTCCCCGTCGGCGCCCAGGTGCTCGGCGGCGTAGGCCCGCACCGTCTCGGTCAGCCGGTAGTGGGCGGTCCCGTCGATCTCGGAGTCCATCACCACCAGGGACTTGTCCAGCAGGGAGAAGTGCAGGGAGAGCACGTCCGTGGAGTCCACGCCCTCGCCCGAGCAGACGTCCTCCGCGACCTCCAGGTACCAGGTGGAGAACAGCGACAACCGGTGCAGCAGGAGCCGCTCGGTGTCGCTGAGCATGTCGTGGCTCCACTCCAGCACGGCCCGCAGGGTCCGCTGGCGTGCCGGGAGGTGGCCGGTGCCGTCACTGGTCAGGAGCTGGAAGCGGTCGTCCAGACGGCGCAGGATCTGCTGGACCGACAGCACCCGGACCCGGGCGGCCGCCAGCTCGATCGCCAGCGGCATGCCGTCGAGCATGCGGCAGATCTCCGCCACGTAGCCCGAGTTCTCCCGGGTCATCTCGAATCCTGAGCGCGCCGCGTGCGCCCGGGTGAGGAAGAGGCGCACCGACTCGTACCGTTGCGCGTCCCGACGGGGGATCGGCGCCGGGACCGCCGCGTAGGGGTCGGTGGGGGTGGGCCGCGCGGGCAGCGAGAGCGGCGGCACCCGCCAGATGTTCTCCTCGGGAACGTGCAGCGGCTGGCGGCTGGTCACCAGGACGCGGACCCGGGGACAGTCGCGCAGCACGGCCTCGCAGAGCTCCGCCATCGGCTCCACGGCGTGCTCGCAGGTGTCCAGCAGCAACAACAGGTGCTGGGTGCGCAACGCGGTGATGACGCTGTCCATGAGCGTCGTCGAGTCGGCGGTGACCGCCTGGAGGCCCGCGGCGACCGCGCGCAGAGCCTGCTCGCGGGTGGTGGCCTCGCTCAGGTCGATGAACCGCACACCGTCCGGGAACCGGCGCAGGACACGCTCGGCGAGGTGGAGCGCGAGTCGCGTCTTGCCGATGCCGCCGGTGCCGGTGAGCGTGATCATCCTGGCCGTGCCCATGAGGCGGCTCAGGTCGACGATGTCGCGTTCACGTCCGACGAACTGGATGAACTCCCCGGCGGACAGGGGCAGGTTGTGGCGAGGAGGAGACATGGCCTCGATTACTAGGACAATCGGCCCGTGCCTGAGGTACGGCACGGAGAACAGCCTGTCCCAGTCTGGCACCAGGGCCCCGAGGCTGTCTCGCGAATGGCCGGTTCCGGCACGGGAGGTCGAAAACCGCCCGTGCCGGACCAGAACCTGCTAAGTGGCGGGGGACCACACGGTCGGGTCGGCCGCACCCTGCTCACCCTTGGCCATGTCCTTCACCTCGTGCTCGCCGCCCTCCTCGAAGGGCGGGAACCACACGAAGGGGATGCCCTTCTTCGAGGCGTACTGGATCTGCTTGCCGACCTTGGCGGTCGAGTGGAACACCTCGGTGTTGAACCCGCGCTCCCGCAGCAGCTCACCGGTGCGCAGCGCGTCGGCCCGCCGCTCGGCGCTCGGCACCACGACCATCACGTCGGTGGGGCAGACCCGGCCGCCCTCGATCCGGCCCTCCGCCACCAGCTTGGCGAAGATGCGGGTCAGGCCGATGGAGATGCCCACGCCCGGCAGCCGCTTGCGGATGAACTGCCCGGCGAGGTTCTCGTACCGGCCGCCGGCGCAGATGCTGCCGTAACCGGGGTCGTCGTCGAAGGAGGCCTCGTACACGGTGCCCGTGTAGTAGTCCAGGCCGCGCGCGATGGACAGGTCCGCCACGACGCTGCCCTCGGGCAGGTCGGCCAGGTCGTCCAGGACGAAGGCGAGCTCCTCCAGCCCCTCCTCCAGCAGTTCGGAGACCACCCCGAGCGCCCGGACCTCCTCGACGACACCGGAGCCCTTGATGCGCGCCAGCGCCAGGCAGGGGTCGATCTGCTCGGCGGTGAGCCCCTCGCCCTCCAGGATCTCGCGGACGCCCTCGTCACCGATCTTGTGGAGCTTGTCGACGGCGCGGATCACCGCGATCGGGTCCTTGACGCCGAGCCCCTCGTAGAAGCCCTGGAGCACCTTGCGGTTGTTCACGTTGAGCGTCCACGCCGGGATGTCCAGCCCGCTGAGCACCCGGTGCACGATGCGGGGCAGTTCGGCGTCGAAGTGCAGCGGCACCGAGTCCACGTTGATGACGTCGATGTCGCACTGGGTGAACTCGCGGTAGCGGCCCTCCTGCGGGCGCTCACCGCGCCACACGCGCTGCGTCTGGTAGCGCTTGAACGGGAAGGTCAGCTCGTTGAAGTGCTGGGCGACGTACCGCGCGAAGGGCACGGTCAGGTCGAAGTGCAGGCCGAGCTTGGCGTCGGAGTCGTCCTTGGCGTCGGCCTGCAACCGGTGCAGGGTGTAGACCTCCTGGGAGGTCTCGCCCTTGGCCATCAGCACGTCCAGGTTCTCCACGGACGGAGTCTCGATGGACGCGAAGCCGAAGGACTCGAACCCGGCGCGGATATGGTCCAGCCAACGCTGCTCCACGGCCCGGACCTGTGGGGTCCACTCGGGGAAACCGCTGATGGGAGTGGGGCGGACGACGCGCTGATCGGACATGTGGGGTTCTCGGCTCCCTTGGGAGTGTTCGGCCTGTTCGGGAAGGTGCCCCTCGACCCGGACCACGGCCGACGCCGCTCGGGGAGGGTGCCGGTCCATCCTACGCACCCGAGCCGCACCCCAGGGCCCACCCCGAAACCCAGTCACAGGTCGAGATCGGGATGTTCCCCTCGGCCACCGCCGGAGTGCCGACCGGCCGCCTCGGCCACGGCTGCGAGCACTGCGCCCCGGCCCCAGAGGCCAAGCGACCCATCCACCCCAGCCACGATGACGAGCCCTGCGCCCCGGTGATCTCAGCCATAGCAGGAGGCGTGCGCTCACCTCAGCCACGGGTGTGAGTCCCGCCTGTTCGCCCAAGCCACGAGGGGGTGCCCCGTTCGGGGCCGGAGAGGGTTCTGCAAGAGGAGTCAAGCCGCCAGCGAGGAACGAGCCAGGCGTGGACGAGGATGAAGAATCCCTCTGCAAAGGCGCCGGACCCCGGGGCCGAAGCGAAGCGGAGGCCCAAAGAAGTACAGCCGTGAGTCCCGCCTGTTCGCCCTAGCCGCAGGGGGTGCCCCGTTCGGGGCCGGAGAGGGTTCTGCAAGAGGAGTCAAGCCGCCAGCGAGGAACGAGCCAGGCGTGGACGAGGATGAAGAATCCCTCTGCAAAGGCGCCGGACCCCGGGCCGAAGCGAAGCGGAGGCCCAAAGAAGTACAGCCGTGAGTCCCGCCTGTTCGCCCTAGCCGCAGGGGGGTGCCCCGTTCGGTGCCGGAGAGGGTTCTGCAAGAGGAGTCAAGCCGCCAGCGAGGAACGAGCCAGGCGTGGACGAGGATGAAGAATCCCTCTGCAAAGGCGCCGGACCCCGGGCCGAAGCGAAGCGGAGGCCCAAAGAAGTACAGCCGTGAGTCCCGCCTGTTCGCCCAAGCCACGAGGGGGTGCCCGTTCGGCGCCGGAGAGGGTTCTGCAAGAGGAGTCAAGCCGCCAGCGAGGAACGAGCCAGGCGTGGACGAGGATGAAGAATCCCTCTGCAAAGGCGCCGGACCCCGGGCCGAAGCGAAGCGGAGGCCCAAAAAAACACGACCCACCGGCCCACGTGGACGGTTGTGGGCCGGTGGGGCTGTGGGGCGCCCTTCGGTGGGGTGTACGGCCGGTCCGACGTCGAAGAGCGAGGCGTCGGTGGTGGTCGTGCGCCCCGGGGCGCCGCCAGGCTCCCGTGGTGGTCGCGTCCTCGTGCCAGGAGTCCGTTGTGACCGCGCTCAGGCGGGTGCCCTGCTTTCCACCGTAGATGGCGGGGCGGACGCCGGACAGGGATTGGCGCGGCCGAAAGCGGCCGAAAATGGCCGCTCTCAATGTCGTAAAGTCGACGTGCGAGGGTACAGGAGTGTGCTTGTCTGACTACGGTCCGTCGGACAGGACGGACTCCACGCCACGAGGTGGACATCGGGCCTTGGGGGCTCTTCTGGAGTGTTTCGACCCGTCTGGACCCACTGGTCGGGGATGTGACGTCTTCCCCCACTGTGTCGAAACTCCGGATTCCAGTGTCGTCCGGTGTTAGGTTCCAGTTGCGGTGGTTCCCGTGAAGGTTCGGAACCGGGAGCGCCGCGCCCCTCCAGCCCGGGTCGTGTGCGCCCGTCCGTCCGCGCAGGCCCGGCATTCTCGCTAGGACTAACAGTGATCCACTCAGCTAACAGTACGAACAACGTCCAGGCCCCCACCGAGCTGTCCACCAAGATCATCATCGCCGGTGGCTTCGGTGTCGGCAAGACCACGTTCGTCGGGGCTGTCTCGGAGATCCCCCCGGTCCGCACCGAGGCCGCCGTGACCGCGGCCAGCGCGGGTGTGGACGACCTCTCGCACACCCCGGACAAGACGAGCACCACGGTGGCCATGGACTTCGGCCGTATCTCCCTGGACACCGACCTCACCCTGTTCCTGTTCGGTACCCCCGGCCAGCAGCGCTTCTGGTTCATGTGGGACGACCTCGTCCGCGGCGCCCTGGGCGCGGTGATCCTCGCGGACACGCGGCGCCTGGAGGACACCTTCCAGGCCCTCGACTACTTCGAGCGGCAGTACCGGCTGCCCTTCGTGGTGGCGGTCAACGAGTTCGACCCCGAGGCCGCCTACAGCGCCGACGAGCTGCGTGACGCCCTGGACCTGACCCCGGACGTGCCGGTGGTCTACTGCGACGCGCGCGACCGCAGGTCCGTGGTGAAGGTTCTGGTCACCCTCGTCAAGCACGGCATGGCGTTGGAGGCGCGTCAGCGCAACCAGCGCCAGCTCGTGAACTGACCGGGCCGCGCCGGGGTTCCCGCCGAGTCCCTGGTCCAGGGTGTTCTGTCCCCGTTGGAGCCGACAAGCGGGTACCCGAGAGGAACCATTCGCTTGTGTCCGGCGTTACTCTGGCGTGGTGTTCGGACGAATGGCGGAAAGCGTCCGCCGCCTACTGGGCAAGCCCGGTGCGGTGGACCTGCGGCCCTATACCAAGCTCCTGCCGGCGATCGAGGCCGAAGAGGAGGGTCTGCGAGAACTCAGCGATGGCGAGCTGACGGAGAAGGCCATCGACCTCGGCTACGCCGAGCTTCCCTACTCCCAGAACGACCTCGTCAGTCTGTGCGCGGTCGGCCGTGAGGCCGCCCGGCGCACCCTCGACGAGCGCCCCTTCGACGTGCAGTTGCTCGGTGTGATGGCCCTCCTCGACGGCCACGTCGCGGAGATGGCCACCGGTGAGGGCAAGACCCTCGCCGGAAGCCTCGCCGCCGCCGGGTTCGCCCTGCGCGGCAAGCGGGTCCACGTCCTCAGCGTCAACGACTACCTCGCCCGGCGCGACGCCGAGTGGATGGGCCCCCTCTACGCGATGCTCGGGGTCACGGTCGGCTCCGTCAGCGAGGAGTCCACCGTCGACGAGCGCAAGGACGCGTACGGCTGCGACGTCACCTACGCGGCCGTCAGCGAGCTCGGCTTCGACGTGCTGCGCGACCGCATGGTCACCGACGTCGACGACCGCGTGGTGCCCGAGCCCCATGTCGCCATCATCGACGAGGCGGACTCCGTGCTCGTCGACGAGGCCCGCGTCCCGCTCGTCCTGGCCGGTGCGGCCGAGGCCGTGGCCGCCGACGTCGAGATGGCCGACGTCGTGCGGGGCCTCAAGCCGCGCATGCACTACGAGGTCGACGGTGAGGGGCGCAACGTCCAGCTCACCGACGCCGGTATCGACGCGGTGGAGAAGGCCCTGGGCGGGGTGGACCTGTACTCCGAGGACGACACCTCGGTGCTGCCCCAGGTCAACCTGGCCCTGCACGCGCACGTGCTGCTCCAGCGCGACGTGCACTACGTGGTGCGCGACGGCGAGGTGCGGCTGATCAACGAGTCGCGCGGGCGGATCGCCCTCCTCCAGCGCTGGCCGGACGGCCTCCAGGCGGCGGTCGAGGCCAAGGAGAAGGTCGCGGTCAGCCAGACCGGCGAGGTGTTGGACTCGATCACGGTCCAGTCGCTGGTGCTGCGGTACCCCACCCTGGCGGGGATGACCGGTACCGCCATGAGCGTCGCGGAACAGCTGCGCGAGTTCTACGAACTCGAGGTGGCGGTCGTACCCTCCAACAAGCCGAACGTCCGCGAGGACCACGGCACGCTCCTGTACGCCACGCGTGAGGAGAAGGAGGACGCCCTGGTCGCCAAGGTGGAGGAGATCCACAAGACCGGGCGTCCGATCCTCATCGGCACGCAGGACGTCGCGGAGTCCGAGCTGCTGGCCGAACGGCTGCGCGGTGCCGGACTGGAGAGCGTGGTCCTCAACGCCAAGAACGACGCGGACGAGGCCTCCATCATCGCGGAGGCCGGTACCTACGGCGCGATCACCGTCTCCACCCAGATGGCGGGGCGCGGTACCGACATCCGGCTGGGCGGCAGCGACATGGCCGACCGCGACCGGGTGGTCGAGACCGGCGGTCTGTTCGTCATGGGCTTCGGCCGTTACCCCAGCAGCCGTCTGGACGGCCAGCTGCGCGGGCGGGCCGGGCGCCAGGGCGACCCCGGCGACTCCATCTTCTTCGTCAGCATGGACGACGACCTGCTGGTGAACCACGCCCCCGAGACCACCGGCTACAAGACCACGGCCGACGGTGAGATCACCGACGAGGGCTGGCTGGCCATGGTCGACCACGCCCAGCGGGTCTCCGAGGGCCAGCTGCTGGAGGTCCACCGCAACACCTGGCGTTACAACAAGCTCATCGACGTGCAGCGTGAGGTGGTCCTGGAGCACCGCGAGCTGGTCCTGTCCTCGGGGCAGGGCGACCGGCACGTCGCGGCGGACCGCAAGGAGCGCCACGAGGAGCTGGTGGAGGAGCTGGACCCGGACGAGGTCGCCCAGGCCGCCAAGCTCATCACGCTGTACCACCTGGACCGGGGCTGGACCGACCACAACGCGTTCCTGTCGGAACTGCGGGAGGGCATCCATCTGCGGTACCTGGGCCGCCGCGACCCGCTCGACGAGTTCAACCGCGAGGCGGTCCCGGTCTTCAAGGGCTTCCTGGACGGCGCCCGGGCGCGTGCCGCCGAGAGCTTCGAGGAGCTCGAGGTGGTGGACGGCGAACTGGACGTGAGTTCGGTCGGCGTCAAGCGGCCGTCGATGACCTGGACCTACATGGTGCACGACCACCCGTTCAGCTCGGCGCTGGAGACGCTCGTGGGCAGGCTCAAGGGCGGTCGGGGCACGTCGAACGGTGACTGATTAATTCTCTGTACCGCCACTCGCGCGGGTCGGGACTAAAGTCCTGGCCCGCGCATTACTTTTGTCGGCTAGTCTGCTGAAGCGCTAATCTTACCCGTTGGTTCCCTGTTTAATTGGTGCACGCGGGTTAATATGGATGCGTTTTCCAGGTTATTCGAGATGGTTGGGACTGAATCCACGGTGGTCCACGAGATCGGCGCGCAGGAGAAGATCAGTTACGGGCGCAACGACCGCTTCGCCGGCGGTCCCGTCGGCGGAGGGAGCTTCTGGACCGACGACGACGGTCAGCCGGTCGCCAAGATCGGCGGCCCGAAGGAGTGGCGGCCCACGCCCATGATCGACGTGCGCGTCAATGACGTGTTCAGTGTCGGTGGCCAGGCCTGGCGGGTGACGGAAATCGTCGACGCCGATTCGCCCAGTGCGTATCTGCTGGCCACACGGATTAGCTGAGGTCACTCCCCGGGTGAGACCCGGGGAGGCTTATTTCTGGCCCTCGTCGGAATCCCCTCCTCCCGCGACCGTTCTCTTGGTCGCGGTGGAACGTTTCCTGTTCCGGGTTTCCCGACGAGGGCTTCTCTGTTTGTCCCCGCAGCGATTTCTCCTGCCCTGCGGCGTTCACGCACGTGTGCGACGTCCCGGTCGCGGTGAGTTATCGCAGGTCGGCACCGGTTGGCGGGAAACCCCTGGGGGTAATCGAGACATTCCGGTTACCCGAAGGGGGGTGTTCGCGTTACCGGTGTCTCGTTAACGTCTGTGTTGCAGGCGCGCCCCGGAGCGTGTGGGAGGGTCCATCGTCCACGAGGGGTACGGGTGGTCGCGCCGATCATCGTCGGTCCCAGGGGCTGTCCCCCGCCCCTGGGCCTGGCCCACTCCTCCGACCGCCGGTGCGTACCGCTCGGCGCCGCCCCTTCTCCCCGAGACGTTCCCCGGGCGTGTGTTCATCCCAGGGGAAGGCCCTGTCACGGGCGCGGAATGGATCAGGTTGCAGGGTCGCGACGCGTCCGACGGTGCCTGACTGCCCCGTGCAAGCAGGACCTTCCGGGGAAACCGAGCGATGTTCGGGTCTTGCGGTAGAACGTGTTCCAGTATTAGCCTCGGGGTGTGCCTCGCTCGGCGGGGGTGCCCGACTGTTCGGTCGTGGGCGCCGTCGGCGGCAGGTGGAACCGTCGCCCGTCGATGTCGGATCGCGCCCCGACCTCGGCGGGCGTCGTCCGTTCCGGGATGTTCCGAGGGGGCGGGGCGGAGGGTCAGCCGAGGAGCCGGGCGATCTCACCGAAGGTCGGGCAGGGCCAGGGCAGGCGGCACCCCTGGCAGTGCGGCTCGTCCCGGTCGTCGGGGCTGTGCAGGCCGAGCAGGTCCAGGCAGAGTCCGGCCAGGGCGGAGACCTCGTTGCGCGCGTTGGCGTAGAAGGCGACGTCGTTGATCCGCGCGAGGGCGCTGTCGGAGCGGGCGTCGGGGAGTCCGACCGTGTCCGGTTCCCAGGGCACGGCGCGGTCGGAGCGCTCCAGTATCCCCTGCACGCACTGGAGCAGCCGGGCGTGTTCGGAGTCCTGGACCCTCCGTGTCGCTGGTCTCGTGAACGGCGGCATCGCTGATCGCCCCCAACGGGTGGATACGCAGCGGCTCATCCCCCAAGGAAAAGCACTGTGACATAGAGTACACATCTCGTCGCGTATTGTCGCGACTTGGGGGTGTGGTCCGTCCTGGACACACGGCCGTCGGCCCGGTGGGAGTGGGGGCGCGGGCTGTCCCCAAGGGGAGGGACAGCCCGCAGGTCGGGGGAGGGAACCCGTCGCACGAGCGCGGGGGCCCCGCCTGGGGAACCGGTCAGCCGCAGCCGCCGCCACAGCCGCAGGAACCGCCGTTCTGGCAGCCGCAGCCGCAGCTCGATCCGCAGCCGCATCCGCTCAGGCCCGGTGGTCTGGTCAGGGGGTCGGTCACAGTCCCTCCTCAAGGGCTCGACGCCGTCACCCGTGCGTGATCACGCCTGGTCCGGGACCGGACACGGCGCCACGGGCGAGTTTCCCGCCCCAGGAAGTGCCCGCTGAGCGGCTTTTCCAATCGAAGACGGGAACCTTGCCCTCCCATGACCCGGCGGGGTCGGACCCGCCCTTTGCGGGGGTGGCCACCCTGACCAGTGCCTTCCACGCCGGGGGTCAGGCGAAGAAGGTCGGGGCCGTCGCCGGGCGGCGCGTCATTCGGTACAGCCAAACCTGGCCCAGGAGCATGACCGGAACCACGGGCAGGAGCATCGACCACACGAACACACCGGTCATCCCGGGCAGGTCCGACGGAGGCAGCTCGACGGCGAGCGCCACCAGCAGCCCGGGCACCGCGATCGCCAGCGCCGACGTGTGCCGGGACAGCATCGGGCCGGTCAGTCCGCTGGTCGCGGCCAGCGCCGCCACGAGGGTGACGACCAGGAGCGCCGCGACCTCGGGACGCGCCAGGGCCGGATCTCCGAAGCCCACCCCGACCAGAGCGGCCGACACCACGGCGGCCAACGCGGCCCGAGCCAGGGGGCGGGTCGCCCGGGCGGCCGCGTCCGCGCTCTCCGCCTCCGAGGCCCCCACCAGGCGCTCGGCGCCGAAGGCCGCCCCGCGCAGCGCGAACAGCGCGACGACCGCCACGGTCCCCAGGACGGTGAACGGGTCCGCCGCCAGGCCGCCGCCGACCAGGCCGGTCAGGGCCAGCCCCCACGCGACGGCCAGTGTCCAGCTGCCCGCCACGACCGCGGTGTCGCACGCGGACCACCAGCGCCGGTCGTCCACCCGGGAGCGGAACCACAGCCCCGCGTCCCGGACCAGCCACCCGAGCGCCAGGACCACGAGCACCGGCCACAGACCGCCCACCACCCGGTGTTCCAGGACGGGGAAGAGCCCGGCCAGCACGCCGAGCGCGGCGACCAGCCACACCTCGGAGGCCAGGAAGTAGGGGGCGACGGCCGCGACCACGCGGCGGCGCTCGTCCGGGGTGCGGGCCACGTGGGGCATGAGCATGCCCAGGCCGATGTCGGACCCGGCGAGCACCAGGTAGCCGACGACGAACAGGGCCAGGAGCGCTGCGGACAGGAGTTCCATGATGGCTGCTTCCTCTGATTCCCGTTGACTCTCGGAACGTGCGCGTGCGGCTCAGAACGTGTGGACCGGGTCGGGGGCCTCCGGCCGCCCCTCCTCACGGCGCTCGGCGAGGGGACCGCCCTCGGGGCCGCGCCGGGCGTAGCGGAACAGCAGCCAGTACGTCACGCAGGCCAGGACCGCGAAGGCGACCGTGAACAGGGTGAACGAGACCGCGGCCGCGCCGGGCGACAGGGGTGTCACGGCGTCGGCGGTGGTCAGGTGGTGCACCACCACCCAGGGCTGCCGGTTGGTCTCGCGGTACACCCAGCCGCCCACGCTCGCCAGGTAGGGGAGGAAGGGGGAGAACAGGAGCAGGGCCAGCCCCCAGCGGCCCGGCCGGAACCAGGACGGCACCAGTCGGGACGGGCCGGGGCGGGCGGCGCCACCGGGGACGGCGGGGCCGCCCCGCCGGAACCACCGCCGGGGGTTCAGCGGCCCTCCGTACCGTGCGAGCAGCATGACCGGGCCGAGGAGGAACATGACCACCCAGGCGGTCATCATCACGGCCTCACCGGCGGTGTTGGCGGCGGACACGAGGGCGCCCGGTCCCGCGGCCTCGATCGCCTCGATCTGCTCGGCCGTGTAGGTCAGACCGCTGGTGGGCGGGTCCTGTCCGAAGAGCGGGAACTGCGCGCCGCCGAAGCCCACCACGACCATCGGCATCACCGTCATGGTCACCGCGGCGAAGCCCATGCCGCGTCGGAAGAGGCCGTGCGGGTCGTTCCCCCGCAGCAGGTGGTGGGCGCTGGCGGCCGCCACGACCAGTGCGCCCACCAGCAGGGCACCGCTGACCACGTGCAGGAAGGCGAGGACCGACGCCGGGTTGGTCACCATGGCCACCGGGTCGGTCAGGTGTGCGACCCCGTCCACGATCTCGAAGCCCACCGGACGGCGCAGGAAGCCGTTGGAGACCAGCACCCACCACGCGGACGAGTACGCCGTCACGGTGACCACGGCGAAGCAGAACAGGTGCGCCCACCGGCCCATGCGGTCCCAGCCGAAGATCCACAGCCCCAGGAACGTGGACTCGACGAAGAACGCCGTCATCGTCTCCACGGCCAGGGGAGCGGCGAAGGTGTACCCGAACGTCTCCTGCAGCCCGCTCCAGTTCACCGCGAGCTGGAGCTCCATCACCAGTCCGGACAGGACGCCCATGCCGTAGTTGACCAGGTACAGGCCGCCCCAGAACCGCACGGCCACCATGCGCGACCGGTCTCCGCGCAGGGCCGCCACGAGCTGGGTGCCGAGGATGTACGGGGCCAGGCCCAGCGTGAGCGCCACGAAGAGGTAGTGCGTGGCCGCCGTCAGCGCGAACTGGAGCCGGGCGAGTACGAGGGGGTCGTCGAACATGGGAGGGCCTCTGCGGTCGTCGGTGGGGACGCTCCACAGCCTCCGCCGACGGTCATGGGCCCCACATCGGCCCCAGGGCGGCATCCGAGGGCCGTCCGGAGGGGTACTCCGGCGCCGCGCCTACTCTCCTGGGCGTACGGGACGACCCCGAGGGCCCCTCGGGGTCGCCCGGGGTCCGCGGTGGTGCCGACCCCGCCCGCTACCCGTCCTGGGACCAGCCGGGGGTCACCAGCGCCGTCTCGTAGGCGAGGACCACGAGCTGGGCCCGGTCGCGCACGCCCAGCTTCACCATGGCGCGGCTGACGTGGGTCTTGGCGGTGGCCGGGCTGAGCACCAGCTCCCGGGCGATCTCCTCGTTGGACATCCCGCGGCCGACCAGGGCCAGGACCTCCCGCTCGCGGTCGGTGAGCCCGTTCAGCCGGACCGAGGGGACCGGCGTGCCCGCGGGGCGGCGGGCGAAGTCCGAGATCAGCCTCCGGGTGATACCGGGGGAGAGCAGCGCCTCGCCCTCGTGCACCACCCGCACCGCCTGGAGCAGGTCGCGCGGTTCGGTGTCCTTGACCAGGAAGCCGCTGGCGCCCCCGCGCAGCGCGTCGAAGATGTACTCGTCCAGGTCGAACGTGGTGAGGATGACGACCCGGGTCCGCTCCAGCGAGGGTTCCGCCAGGATGCGGCCGGTGGCGTCCAGCCCGTCCACACCCGGCATCCGGATGTCCATCAGGACCACGTCGGGTCGTTCGGACAGCGCGAGCCGGACCGCCTCCGCGCCGTCGGCAGCCTCCGCGACCACCTGGATGTCGGGCGCGCTGTCCAACAGCGCGCGGAACCCGGCCCGCACCAGAGCCTGGTCATCCGCGAGCAGTACCCGGATCAACCCGTTCCCCCCGTTCGTCACGGGGGTCACCGTCGATCGGCAACCGCACCCGCACCCGGAATCCTCCACCCTCCACGGGCCCGGCGTCCACCGAGCCGCCGACGAGGGCGGCACGCTCCCGCATCCCGGTGATGCCGTTGCCCACGGCGGGCGGGCCCACCGTCCCGTGCCCGTCGTCCGTGACCTCGATGGTCAGCAGCGCGGGCCCGTAGTCGATCCGCACCCGGGCGCCGTCCGCCCCGGAGTGGCGGACCACGTTGGTGAGCGCCTCCTGCACGGCCCGGTAGGCCACTCCCTCGGTTCCCACGGACAGCCGCCGCTCCTCCCCGGTCACCTCCACCTCGGTGGGCAGCCCCGCGCCCCGGGCGCCCTCCACCAGGTCCCCGACCCGGTCCAGGCCCGGGACCGGCGAGCGGGGCGCGGCCGCGTCCTCGTCCACCGCGCGCAGCACCCCCAGCATGGCCCTGAGCTCGCTCAGCGTGTCCTTGCTGGTCTGCTTGATGGTGGACAGCGCCTCGACGGCCCGTTCCGGCTGGCTCTCCATCAGGTAGAGCGCCGTACCGGCCTGCACGTTGATCAGCGAGATGTTGTGGGCCACGGTGTCGTGCACGTCGCGCGCCAGCCGCAGCCGTTCGTCGGAGGCCCGGCGCAGCAGCTCCTCCTCGCGGGTGCGGGCGGCCTCCAGCCCGCGCTCGCGGTCCGCGTTCAGGTACTCCTGGCGCCAGCGCACCACCTCGGCGGCGCACAGCAGCAGCATGACCCACGCCACGATCCCGACCGCCTCGGGCCGGTAGGTACCCGTGGCCAGGAACTCGTAGGCGTTGACCGCCACGAACTGGCCGACGCCCAGGGTCCACCCGAAGGCCCGGTACCCCCAGCGCACCACGGTGTAGAGCATCACGGCGGTGCACAGCATCACCATGCCGTCGGGGAAGCCCAGCGGGTAGTAGACGGTGGCGGAGAGGACCGAGACCACGGCGACCGTGCGGGGGAGGGCGGTCCGCCACAGGACCGGCAGGCAGGCCGTGAGGATCAGGACGCACCCCCACGGCCAGGGGTCCAGGTCCTCGGGGACCGGGTCGACCACCACGACCACCAGGGTGCTGCCCATCGACAGGAACAGCAGGGCGGCCGTCAGGCGGACGTCGGTGCGGGTGGGACGCGGGACGCGTGAGAGTAGTGCTGCCACGCCCCCGACGGTACGGGCGCCGCACCGACGCCGCCGTCCTCCTCAGGGTGACTCTTCGTGGACGGGCCTACTCCCTCCGGAGTAGACGGACCTCAGAAGAGGTCGGTCGGCGGCGCGGGGGAGTCCTTCGCGTCCGCGTCGTGCACGGGGGAGTGGCCGGAGAGGAACCGGTCCAGGTCCTCGCCCTCGACGAGCCGGGCCATCTCCGGATCCCGGTGCGCCAGCCGCCCCAGCTCCTCCGTCGGCAGCGGCCGGTGGCCCGCCACCAGCACCAGGTTGCCGAACCGGCGCCCGCGCAGGATGCCCGGCTCGGCGGTCATCACCACGTGCGGCAGCACCGAACGCACGGTGGCCACCTGGGCGCGCGTGTGCTTCAGCGCGTAGCCGTCCCCGACGTTGACCACCAGGAACCCGCCCGGCCGCAGCACCCGCGCCGCCTCGGCGTAGAACTCCACCGAGGTCAGGCGGGCCGGGGTCCGCGCCCCGGAGAAGACATCGGACACGATCAGGTCCGCGCTGTCCTCGTGTCTGGCGGCGATCCAGTCCCGGGCGTCACCGATCCCCACCCTCAGCTGCGTCTTCCGGTCCCACGGCAGACGCCGCCGCACCAGCTCCACCAGCGCCGCGTCCACGTCCACCGCGCGCTGCCGCGACCCCGGACGGCTGTGCGCCACGTACCGCGCCACCGTCAGGGCCCCGGCGCCCAGGTGCATCGCCTCGACCGGCTCACCCTCCGGGGCCAGCAGGTCGACCGCGTGCGCGATCCGCCGCACGTACGAGAAGTCGAGGTAACCGGGGTCGGACAGGTCCACGTGCGACTGCGGGGTGCCCTCCACCAGCAGGAACCACGAGTTGGCGCGGTCCGCGTCAGCGAGCAGGTCGACCCCGGGCACCACCGAGACCTCCTCCTCGGCCTCGACCCTGTCACGTACACGTCTGCCCATGTCCCCCGCCCCAGTCCTCACGATCCCCCAACGTTAGGCGCAGCCGGGAGCCATCGGAAACCAGCGCGCGAACCCCGTCGAAGGAGCGCTAGCCTGGGGTTCCCCAGAAGTCCCAACCCGCGCCCCTCCGGGGCGCGATCACCGAGGAGTGGCCGTGCTACTG
This sequence comes from Nocardiopsis sp. iso_237, assembly GCF_056173345.1. Classification (NCBI taxonomy): domain Bacteria; kingdom Bacillati; phylum Actinomycetota; class Actinomycetes; order Streptosporangiales; family Nocardiopsidaceae; genus Nocardiopsis; species Nocardiopsis sp. iso_237. Next base: position 1,399,411 of record NZ_CM149669.1, read on the forward strand.
CGGATGTCGAACCTGTTCCTGCGCACCCTGCGTGAGGACCCGGCGGACGCCGAGGTGCCGAGCCACAAGCTCCTCGTCCGCGCCGGGTACGTCCGCCGCGCCGCCCCCGGCATCTACACCTGGCTGCCCCTGGGCAAGATCGTCCTAGAGAACGTCGCCCGCGTCGTGCGCGAGGAGATGAACGCGATGGGCGGCCAGGAGGTCCTGCTGCCCGCGCTGCTCCCCAAGGAGTTCTACGAGACCACCGGGCGCTGGGAGGAGTACGGCGACACCCTCTTCCGCCTCAAGGACCGCAAGGGCGCCGACTACCTCCTCGGCCCCACGCACGAGGAGCTCTTCACCCTCCTCGTCAAGGGCGAGTACTCGTCCTACAAGGACTTCCCGGTGGTGCTCTACCAGATCCAGGAGAAGTTCCGCGACGAGGCCCGCCCCCGCGCCGGAGTGCTGCGCGGCCGCGAGTTCCACATGAAGGACTCCTACTCCTTCGACATCGACGACGAGGGCCTCCAGGAGTCCTACGACAGGCACCGGGCCGCCTACATCCGGATCTTCGACCGGCTGGGCCTGGACTACGTCATCGTCTCCGCGACCTCCGGCGCCATGGGCGGATCGGCGTCCGAGGAGTTCCTGGCGGTCGCGCCCACCGGCGAGGACACCTTCGTGCGCAGCACGGAGTCCGACTACGCCGCCAACGTCGAGGCCGTGCGGACCCCGGCCCCCGCCGAGCGTCCCGTGGAGGGGCTGCCCGAGGCCCGGGTCCACCACACCCCCGGCACCGCCACCATCCAGACCCTGGTCGACTTCCTCAACGGCGCCGGCCTCGACCGCGACTTCACCGAGGCCGACACCCTCAAGAACGTCCTGGTCAAGACCCGCGCCCCGGGCAGCAAGGAGTGGGAGCTCCTGGGCATCGGCCTGCCCGGCGACCGCGAGGTCGACTTCAAGCGCCTGGAGGCCGCCCTGGAGCCCGCCGAGGTGGCGCTCCTGGACGACGCCGACTTCGCCGCCAACACGTTCCTGGCCAAGGGCTACATCGGCCCGCGCGCCCTGCTGGACAACAAGGTCCGCTACCTCGTCGACCCGCGTGTGGCCACCGGCACCTCCTGGGTGACCGGGGCCGACCGGACCGACCACCACGTGCTCGACCTCGTGGCCGGACGCGACTTCACCCCGGACGGCACCATCGACGTCGCGGAGGTGCGCGACGGCGACGCCTCGCCCGACGGCCGGGGCACCCTCTACACGGCACGCGGCATCGAGATCGGGCACATCTTCCAGCTCGGCCGCAAGTACGCCGACGCCTTCAAGCTGGACGCCCTCGGCCCGGACGGCAAGCCCCGCCGCGTCACGATGGGCTCCTACGGCATCGGCGTCTCCCGCGCCGTCGCCTCCGTCGTCGAGCAGTCGCACGACGACAAGGGCATCGTCTGGCCGCGTGAGGTGGCCCCCGCCGACGTGCACGTGGTTGGCACGGGCAAGGGCGGCGAGGTCGAGGAGGCCCTGCGGATCGGCGGGGAGCTGGAGGCGCGCGGCCTGCGCGTGCTGGTCGACGACCGCAAGGCGGCCCCCGGTGTGAAGTTCAACGACGCCGAGCTGCTGGGGATCCCCACCGTGGTCATCGTCGGCCGCGGCCTCAAGGACGGCCTGGTGGAGCTGCGCGACCGCCGCACCGGTGAGCGCACCGACGTGCCGGTCGGGGAGATCGTCGAGAGCACCGTCGCCGCCTGCGCCGAGTAGGGCGCGGCACAACCGAGGAGGGGCTCCCGCGCACCGGCGCGGGAGCCCCCTCCGTGTACCCGGATCGGTACCCGGCGGTCCGGGTCAGCCCCGGTCGAAGGCGGGGAGGGGGTCGAGCTCGGCGCCCCACTCCAACGAACGCACCGTCGCCTCCTGGAGGCTGCGGGCCGCCGTGACCCGCAGGTCGGTGTCGGCGGACGCGCTCAGCCACAGGTAGGCGCTCATGGTGGTCTCCTCCAGCCGGACGGCGAAGTCGTCCATGTCGCCGTCGTCGCGGCCCTCGGGCAGCGGGTAGGAGGCGAGCGCGGCCGGGGGGTCCACACCGCGCTCGACGGAGGCGGCGTGCAGGGCGTCCCGCAGTGCCTTGTGTTCGTAGGCGGACGCCGAGGCGCGCTCACGCCGGGTCCGGTCACCGGCGGCACCACCGACGAACTCGTACCCGTACACGGCGGCGTGCTCGGCGCTCAGGGCCTCCGCCAGTGCCGCGGCGGTGGGGTCGCCGTCCTCGGAGGGGGACGCGTCCGCACCGGGTTCCCGGGAGCCCTGCGCGGGCGTGGGGCTCTCGCTCACCTGACTACCTGCCTTCCGCCATCACGTCGCTCGGACGTTCCTGGGATGTCGCTCTGTTTCTCTCTCCGGCGCCGTCCGCCGCACCGACGCTGCGGCACCGTCGCATCCGGGCCCGCTCAGGCACGGGCGAGCAGGTGGGCGTGTCCGGCCTCGCAGGCACCGATCCCGCTCACGAGCTGGGCCAGCCCGGGGTCGGTCACGGCCGCCGCCTGGTCGAGCCGGGCACCGGTCGCGGCCGCGGCGAGGGCGCGCAGCCCCGCGACGTCGGGCACGGCCTCCAGCGCGGCGTCCCCCGCCGGGGCGGCGGAGGCTCCGCCCTCCCCGTCCTCGGCCCCGTCGTGCGGCTCCACCCCTTCGGGGAGGGCGTCCAACAGCGCGTCCAGATGGGTGACGTGGTCCTCCAGCAGGCGCTCCAGCAGTTCCGCCGGGCCCGTTCCGTGTTCCAGCGCGGCCTCGTGCCGGACGACGGCCCGCTCCTTCTCACGGATGAGCGAGCGCAGGACGGCGACGTCCGGTGTGACGTCGAACGGGTACCAGTCGGCCCCGGCGCAGCCACTCACCCCGACCGCGCCCGCGACGGCGCCGGTCACGGCTACACCCGTCAGCACGAGGCTCCTGGCCGCGAAGGACCTCCTCGTCAGCCCGGGCGCCGTGCGACCGCTGGCGTTCCCCTGGTCCACGCGCGCTCTCCTCCCGTGCCCCACGGCGTCGACTGCACCGCCGTCACCGGCGGTCAGCCCCCATCTTTCCACGGTCGACGACGGGCACGGGTCGTGCCGACACCCCCTGCCAGGACGGTGTTCCGGTGGGCCGGACCCCCGTCCGCGACCTCCCCCGTCCGCGTGTACCGACCTGGGCGGCGCTCAGGTGTGGATACCCTTGCACCACAACCGCCGTCGCACGCGACGCGCGGCGCTCACGCTCCCCTCACGGGGGCGCGGAGCGGATTCGACGAAGACTACGTACAGAGCTGGACCGCCCCGTTCAACGGCACACGGCCGAGCGGGCGGGATTTCGCCGTTTGAGGGGCTAATCACGCATGGGAGCGCAGGCGCGCAACGAGCGCATCGCCGAGCTGCTTGAGCCGGTACTGGCCGAGGCCGGACTGGACCTGGAGGCCGTCGAGCTGACACCCGCGGGCAAACGCCGGGTGCTGCGCGTGGTCGTGGACTCCGACAACGGGGTCGACCTGGACACCGTCGGTGAGGTCAGCCAGGCCGTCAACGAGAGCCTGGACGCCTCCGACGTCATGGGCGAGCAGGCCTACGTGCTGGAGGTCACCTCTCCGGGGGTGGACCGTCCGCTGACGCTGCCGCGCCACTGGCGGCGTTCCCAGGGGCGTCTGGTGAAGGTCTCCCTCGTCGAGGGCGGCGACCTCACCGGGCGCGTCACCGGGTCCGACGACCAGGGCGTCACCCTGGACGTCAAGGGCCGCCCCCGCACCCTGGCCTACGACTCGATCGCCAAGGCCAAGGTCCAGGTGGAATTCCGTCGCGAAGCCGACACCGACGCGGCGGACTAGAGGGGGAGCCCCATGGATATTGACATGAGTGTCCTGCGCAGCCTGGAGCGCGAGAAGGACATCGCCGTCGAGCTCGTGGCCAAGGCCATCGAGGACGCCCTCCTGATCGCCTACCACCGCGAGGAGGGCCCCGACAGGAAGGCCCGCGTGGAGCTCAACCGCTCCACCGGCCACGTGGTCGTCTGGGTCTCCGAGACCGACGAGGAGGGCGAGGTCGTCGGTGAGTTCGACGGCACCCCCACCGGGTTCGGCCGCATCGCGACCTCCACCGCCAAGCAGGTCATCCTCCAGCGTCTGCGCGACGCCGAGGACGAGCTGACCCTGGGCGAGTTCGCCGGACGCGAGCACGACATCGTCTCCGGGATCATCCAGCAGGGCAACGACCCGCGCAACGTCCTGGTGGACCTCGGCAAGATCGAGGCCGTCCTGCCCCCGCAGGAGCAGGTCCCCACCGAGGACTACACCCACGGCGAGCGTCTGCGCGCCTACGTGGTGCAGGTCCGCAAGGGCCACCGCGGCCCCTCGGTCACCCTCTCGCGCACCCACCCCAACCTGGTGCGCAAGCTCTTCGAGCTGGAGGTCCCCGAGATCGCGGACCACACCGTGGAGATCGCCGCGATCGCCCGCGAGGCCGGGCACCGCACGAAGATGGCGGTCCGCTCCAACCGGGGCGGCGTCAACGCCAAGGGTGCCTGCATCGGCCCGCTCGGCAGCCGCGTCCGCAACGTCATGGCCGAGCTCCACGGAGAGAAGATCGACATCGTCGACTACTCCGAGGACCCCGCCGTGTTCGTCGCCAACGCGCTCTCCCCGGCCCGGGTCAACTCGGTCGAGATCCTCGACATGGCCGCCCGGGTGGCCCGCGTGGTCGTGCCGGACTACCAGCAGTCGCTGGCGATCGGCAAGGAGGGGCAGAACGCCCGTCTCGCCGCGCGCCTCACCGGCTGGCGCATCGACATCCGCTCCGACGCCGAGCCCGCGCGGGACCCGGCCGAGGACGCGGACGAGGCCGTCCAGGGGGACGAAGACACCCCTTCGGCCGGTTAATCGGGTCGCGCCCATGTCCCGACGCGATAGGGTGGCCGGAGACGGTCCTGACCGCCCCGTGCGTACGTGCGTGGGGTGCCGGTCGCGGACAGTCCAGTCCGACCTCGTGCGGCTGGTGGCCGTGGGCACGGTCATCACGCCCGACACCCGGGGTCGACGTCCGGGGCGCGGCGCCTATCTGCACCACGATCGGCGATGCCTGGAGCTCGCCGAACGCCGCAGAGCATGGTCCCGCGCCTTCCGGAACCGGAACGGTGGTGGCGCCACCGGGTGGGACGTCTCACTTGTGAGGTCCCTCCTTGGTGACGCCCCCGCTTGACCGAGCTCCGCTCGGTTCCGGATAGGGTTGGAATGTCCGCGCCGACTCCGTGGTTGATGTGACCGAGGTCGGCGTGTAGTGCTGTGTCGGCACCTATGAGCTGGCCCATTGTTGTGTAGCGATGAGGAAGCAGGTCGAGATTGCGATGAGCGCCTGATGAGTACGCAGCGATGAGTAACTCGAGCTAACGACGGTCCGGCACAAGCCCATGTCCCGGACCGAAGCTGAAGGAGAAGTGTGGCGAAGGTCCGGGTGTACGAACTCGCCAAGGAGTTCGGTGTAGAGAGCAAGGCCGTGCTGGCCAAGCTCAACGAGATGGGCGAATTCGTCCGTTCGGCGTCCTCGACGATAGAGGCCCCCGTCGTTCGACGCCTGCAAGAAGCTTTCGACAACGGTTCCGACGGCGGCAAGAAGGGCGGATCGGCCAAGCCCGGTCCCAAGCCCGCCGCCGAAGGTTCGGCGCGTCCCGCGGCTCCCAAGCCCGGCCCCGCGCCCAAGCCGGGCCCGAAGCCCGGTCCGGCCGCGCGCCCCGCGGCCCCCAAGGCCGAGACGCCCGCAGCTCCGGCTGAGAAGGCCGAGAAGCCGGCCGCGCCGGTCGAGAAACCGGCCGCGCCGGTGGAGAAGCCCGCCGCGCCGGTGGAGAAGCCCGCGGTCCCGCATTTCGAGAAGCCCGCCGAGCGTCCCGAGTCCGCTCCGAAGCCCGGCCCCAAGCCGGCTCCGAGGGCGGCCCGTGGCGGCGACGCCCCGCGTCCCGGCGGCCCCAAGCCCAGCGGTGCCCAGGGCGGCGCCCGTGGCGACCGTCCCCAGCGCGGTGACCGTCCGGAGCGTTCCGGCGGCCGCGAGGGTGGTCGTGACGGCGGCCGCGGCCCGCGTCCGGGCGGTCCCCGTCCGGGTCCGCGTCCGGGCAACAACCCGTTCGCGTCCAACGCCTCGGGCATGGGCTCCAAGCCCTCCGCTCCGCGTCCCGGCGGTGCCGCCGGTCCGCGTCCGGGTCCCCGTCCGGGTGGCCCGCAGGGCGGTGGCGACCAGCGCGCCCCGCGTCCCGGCGGCGGCGCTCCGCGTCCCGGCGGTGCCGGTGGCCCGCGTCCGGGTCCCCGTCCGGGTGGCCCGCAGGGCGGTGGCGACCAGCGCGCCCCGCGTCCCGGCGGTGCCGCGGGCGCTCCCCGCCCCGGTGGCGGTGCTCCGCGTCCCGGCGGTGCCGGCGGCGCTCCGCGTCCCGGTGGTCCGCGTCCCAGCCCGATGAACATGCCCTCGTCCCGGCCGGCCGCGCCCGCTGGCGGCGGCCGCGGTGGTGCCGGCGGCGGTCGTCCCGGTGGCGGCGGTGGCCGCGGCCGTGGCGGCGCTCCCGCAGGTGCGGGTCCGCGTCCCGGTGGCGGCGGCGGTCGTCCCGGCGGCTTCGGTGGTCGTCCCGGTGGCGGCGGTCGCGGTCGCGGTGGCGGAACGGCCGGTGCGTTCGGCCGTCCGGGCGGTCGTCCCGGACGCGCCCGCAAGTCCAAGAAGCAGCGGCGTCAGGAGTTCAACGACCTCCAGGCCCCGTCCTTCGGCGGCGTGAAGATCCCGAGCGGCAACAACCAGACGATCCGTCTGTCCCGTGGCGCCTCGCTCTCGGACTTCGGCGACAAGATCGACGTCAACCCGGCGTCGCTGGTCCAGGTCATGATGCACCTGGGCGAGATGGTCACCGCGACCCAGTCGCTGCCCGACGAGACGCTTCAGCTGCTCGGCGAGGAGCTGAAGTACACGATCGAGGTCGTGAGCCCCGAGGACGAGGACCGCGAGCTGCTGGAGTCCTTCTCCATCGAGTTCGGTGAGAACGAGGGCGGCGACGCCGAGCTGCGTCCGCGTCCGCCCGTGGTCACCGTCATGGGTCACGTCGACCACGGTAAGACCCGACTGCTGGACACCATCCGTAAGACCAACGTCGTCAGCGGCGAGGCCGGCGGAATCACCCAGCACATCGGTGCCTACCAGGTCGCGACCGAGGTGGACGGCGAAGAGCGCAAGATCACCTTCATCGACACCCCCGGTCACGAGGCGTTCACCGCCATGCGTGCCCGTGGTGCGAAGGTCACCGACGTGGCGGTCCTGGTCGTGGCGGCCGACGACGGCGTCAAGCCGCAGACGGCCGAGGCCATCGACCACGCCAAGGCGGCCGAGGTGCCGATCGTGGTCGCGGTCAACAAGATCGACGTCGAGGGAGCGGACCCGCAGCGGGTGCGCGCCCAGATGACCGAGTACGGCCTCGTGGCCGAGGAGTACGGCGGCGACGTCCAGTTCGTGGACATCTCCGCGCTCAAGGGCGACAACATCGACGCCCTGCTCGAGTCGATCGTCCTCACGTCCGACGCGGCCCTGGACCTCCAGGCCAACCCGGACATGGACGCCCAGGGTCTGGCGATCGAGGCCTACCTGGACCGCGGTCGCGGTTCCATGGCCACGGTGCTGGTCCAGCGGGGCACGCTCAACGTCGGTGACTCCATCGTCTGCGGCGACGCCTTCGGCCGCGTCCGCGCCATGCTCGACGAGCACGGCGAGAACGTGCAGTCGGCCGAGCCGTCCCGTCCGGTCCAGGTCCTGGGTCTGACCAACGTGCCCAGCGCCGGTGACAGCTTCCTGGTCGTCAAGGACGACCGCGTGGCCCGTCAGATCGCCCAGCAGCGTGAGGCGCGCGAGCGCTTCGCCCAGCAGGCGAAGTCGGCCCGCCGGGTCACCCTCGACAACTGGCAGTCCGCCATCAAGGAGGGCGAGCGCTCCGAGCTGCTCCTCCTCATCAAGGGCGACATGTCCGGTTCGGTCGAGGCGCTCGAGGAGTCGCTGCTCAAGATCGACGCCGGTGGCGACGAGGTCAGCATCCGGATCATCGGACGCGGCGTCGGTGCCATCACGCAGAACGACATCAACCTGGCGTCGTCCGCGGACGCGATCATCGTCGGCTTCAACGTTCGGCCCGAGGGCAAGAACAGCCAGCTGGCGGACCGCATGGGCGTCGACATCCGGTACTACTCGGTCATCTACCAGGCCATCGACGAGGTCGAAGCCGCGGTCAAGGGTCTCCTCAAGCCCATCTACGAGGAGGTCCAGCTCGGCAGCGCCGAGGTCCGCGAGGTCTTCAAGGTGCCGAAGATCGGCAACATCGCCGGTGCCATCGTCCGCGACGGGATCATCCGCCGCAACACCAAGGCACGGCTCATCCGCGAGGGCAAGGTCATCTCCGAGAACCTCAACGTCGAGTCGCTGCGCCGGTTCAAGGACGACGCCACCGAGGTCCGCGAGGGCTTCGAGTGCGGTATCGGTGTCGGTTACAACGACATCCGGGTCGAGGACGTCATCGAGACCTACGAGATGCAGGAGAAGCCCCGCGACTAGTCGCGAGGACTGATCCACCTGGGGCCCCGGACGAGCGTGTCCGGGGCCCCGCCTTTGACGGCTCACACAACACACAGGTGATCACTTGTACGTTGGGGCGCTGACACTGGACGTGCTCCTCGGAGACGTCCACTCGCTCAAACAGAAGCGTTCGCTGGTCCGGCCGGTCATCGCCGAACTGCGACGGAAGTTCTCGGTGTCGGTCTCCGAAGTCGGAGAACACGACCTCTACCGTCGGGCCGTGATCGGTGTCGCGGTGGTCGCGCCGACCGCCGCCCACGCCCGGGACCAGATGGACACCTGCGAGCGTCTCGTCGCGGGCCGTCCCGAACTGGAGCTGCTCTCCGCCAGGCAGCGGCTCTTCAACGAAGAGGAAGACTGACGATGGTTGACGCCGCACGCGCGCGAAAGATCGCCGACCGAATCCAGCGGATCGTCGCCGAGATGCTGGACCGGCGAATCAAGGACCCGCGCCTGGGATTCGTCACCGTGACCGACGCCCGGATCACCGCGGACCTGCGGGACGCCACGGTGTACTACACGGTGTTCGGCACCCCCGAGGAGAAGGCGGCCAGCGCGGCCGCGCTGGAGAGCGCCAAGGGCGTGATCCGCAGTGAGGTCGGTCGCCAGACCGGCATCCGCCACACGCCCAGCCTGACCTTCGTCATCGACGAGGTGCAGGAGAACGCCCAGCACATCGAGAAGCTGCTGGTCGAGGCGCGCAAGTCCGACGAGGAGGTGGCCCAGAAGGCCACCGGAGCCAAGCACGCGGGTGAAGCCGACCCGTACAAGGCGCCTCGTGAGGACGAGGACGAGGACGACGAGTAACCAGACCCCCGGGGCGGCGGCAGCGGCCGCCGCCCCCTCTCAGAAGGAGCCCCCATGGCCGACAGCGGTGTCGTGGTCGTCGACAAGCCCGCCGACTGGACCTCACACGACGTGGTCGCGAAGACCCGGGGTCTGGCGCGCACCCGGCGCGTGGGCCACGCGGGCACCCTGGACCCGATGGCCACCGGGGTCCTGGTCCTGGGGATCGAGAAGGGCACCAAGCTGCTCGGTCACCTGACCCTGACCGAGAAGACCTACGAGGCCACGATCCGCCTCGGGCTGGTCACCAACACCGACGACGCCGAGGGCGAACCCGGGGTCCGGGTGGACGCCTCCACCGTCACCGACGCGGACGTGCATGCGGCCGTGGCGAAGCTCACCGGCCCGATCCAGCAGGTCCCGCCGCAGGTCAGCGCGATCAAGGTGGACGGCAAACGCGCCTACAAGTCGGCCCGTGAGGGCAAGGAGGTGGCGCTCAAGGCACGGACGGTCACCGTCTCCCAGTTCGACGTGACCGCGGTCCGGCACACCCCCGACGGCTTCGTGGACGTGGACGCGGTGATCACCGGCTCCAGCGGTACCTACATCCGCTCGCTCGCCCGTGACATGGGCGCGGACCTGGCCGTGGGCGGGCACCTCACCGCCCTGCGCCGTACCCGGGTGGGCCCCTACGACCTGTCCCAGGCCCGCACGCTCGACGAGCTCGCCAAGGAGTTCACCCAGGTCCCCCTGGCCCAGGCCGTGGCCGCCGCGTTCCCGGTACGCACCATGGACGAGGCCGAGACCCGCGCGATCCGCCACGGGAACCGGATCAGTGAGAGCTCCCTGGGCGACGGCCCGGTGGGGTTGTTCGCCCCGGACGGCACCGTGGTCGCCCTGGGCGAGAACCGCCCGGGCCACATGAAGCCGGTCGTGGTGTTCTCCCCGGCCTGATCAGATCTTGATGACGGCGGCCCGGCCCGCGCACAGGGCCAGGAGGTCGTCCGGGTCGGAGGTCAGGATGACGGCGGGGGCCTCCGCCCGGAGCGCGGTGGCGCACAGCATCGCGTCGATCGCGTGTTTGTGGCCGTGGAGTCCTGCCTCGGAGAGCAGGGCGCACGCGGTTCGTGCGACCTCTTCCGTGACCGGCTCGACGGTGATCCGGGACAGGGTCCACTCCAGCGCCGGGCGCCTGATCCCGGGGTGCACGACCTCCACGAGCGTGGCCGCACTGGTCAGGACGGTCATGTCGTCCTGGAGCGCGGTGGCGAGCCACTCACTGATCCGGCCGTCTCTGCGGATGGCTCCGGCGAGCCCCTCGCTGTCCAGAACGAGGGACCTGACCGGTGTACGGGGGGCGGGACTCACGCGGCCTCGTCCTCTTTTCGCTTCTGCGCGGAACCGGACGCGCTGACTCCCTGCTCTTGCAGGGCCCGACGCATCTCGTCGCGTATCTCACTCATTCGTTCGTCCGTGACCGGGCCGTTCTCGGCCTCCAGTGTTTCGACCAGCTCAGCCAACTGGTCGCGTTGGACCTGCCGTCTGACCGCGTTGGTGACGTAGGCGGAGAGCCCCGAGCCGCCGCTACGGGAGCGGGCGTCCTCGGCGAGGTCCTCGGGAAGGGTGACGGAGTACTTCTTGGTAGCGCCGTTCATGACACTTATGCTACCCGCCATGCCACCATCGTGTTCGAGGGGTGGCTGGACGACTTTCTTGCTGAAGTCCGATGTCAGCGTGTTGTTCACAAGGGCGAAGATAGCGAGGCGTCACTGGATGTGTGCGGGTTTCGCGAAGATTCCCGGAGCCTTCTCGGAATCTGGCTCAGGGGCGCCGTGTGACCTCGTCCAGGAAGGCGGCGAGGGCGGCGGTCAGTTCGCCCGGCCGCTCCACCGAGGCCAGGTGCCCGGTTTCGGGCAGTTCCAGGAGGCGGGAGCCCCGGACTCCCTCGGTGTACCGGTCCGAGACCGCCCGGACCTGGGGAACCTCCGACAGGCCCTTGACCACGGTGTCCGGCTCGTGCCAACCCGTCTCTGCCCTCGGCGGAGAGCGGGTGCGCGGGACCATACCGGTGCCTGGCTGAAGCGGGGGACGTGACATGGCAGGGTTGACCCTGCCCGAGTGGACGTGAGTGAAGGGGACCGAAAGTGCTGCGATGGGACGGGCTGGGGGACATCCCCTCGGACTGGGGACGGTCCGTGGTGGCGGTCGGCGTCTTCGACGGCGTGCACCGGGGACACCAGGCGATCCTGGCCGCCGCGCGCGGGCACGCCGACCGGCTCGGTCTGCCGGTGGTCGCGGTCACCTTCGACCCCCACCCCGAACGCGTGCTGCGCGGGACCACCCCGGCGGTCCTGACCCCGGTCGACCGCCGGGTGGAGCTCATGGCGCCCCTCGGGGTCGACGCCGTGTGCGTCCTGCCCTTCGACGAGGCGCTGTCCTCGCTCGGCGCCGAGGAGTTCGTCCGCCGCGTGCTGTCCGACCGGCTCGGCGCCGCCGCCGTCGTGGTCGGTGAGGACTTCCGCTTCGGCCACCGGGCGGCCGGGAACGTCGCCGTGCTGGCCGAACTGGGGGAGAAGCACGACTTCGCGGTGGACGGCGTGCGCCTGGTGGCCGAGGGCGACACCATCACCTCCACACGGGTGCGCTCCCTGCTCGACGAGGGCGACGTCGCGGCGGCCGCCGAACTCCTGGGCCGCCCGCACCGGGTGTCCGGGGAGATCGTGCACGGCGCCGCCCGGGGTCGCGAACTCCTGGGTTTCCCCACCGCCAACGCCGACCTGCACCCGGACACCGCCGTGCCCGGTGACGGCGTGTACGCCGGGTGGCTCAGCCGTCTGGAGCCGGTCGAGGGGCACGAGACGCGGTGGCCCGCGGCGATCTCCGTGGGCACCAACCCCACGTTCGACGGAGCCGAGCGCACGGTGGAGGCCTACGCCCTGGACCGCGACGACCTGGAGCTGTACGGACTGCGCATGGCGGTCGACTTCACCGCGCGTATCCGGGGTCAGGAACGGTTCGAGGACATCGAGGCGCTCATCGTGGCGATGCGCCGCGACGTCGACCGCTGCCGTGAGGTCCTCGGCGTCGCCTGAGTCCGTCGTCACCGGGGAACGGGGTTCCGCCCCTCGTCATCTGCGATAGGGTGGGGTCCGTCCACGTGTGCCCGCGGTGAGTCACGCCCCTTTCGGGGAGCGGATTCCGCGGGAGCGCGGTGCACCCACGCCATCGGCGGAGGGCCGCGCGCGCCACACGCGACGGTGACTGCTCGTACGCGCGGTCACCGCGTCTGAACCCTGCCACGTACCGGGGTTCGCCCCTGCGTACCGACTTCTCAGTGAAGGAGCGTCGTGTCGATCGACACCGCCACCAAGGAAAAGATCATCGCCGAGTACGCCACCGTCGAAGGTGACACCGGCTCCCCCGAGGTCCAGATCGCGCTGCTCACGCACCGCATCACCGAGCTCACCGAGCACCTGAAGGACCACAAGCACGACCACCACAGCCGTCGTGGCCTGCTCCTGATGGTCGGCCGTCGCCGCCGTCTGCTCAAGTACGTGGCCAAGCAGGACATCACCCGCTACCGCTCGCTCATCGAGCGTCTGGGCCTGCGTCGCTAGGTCGTTTCGGAGGGAGTGGCTTCGGCCGCTCCCTCTTTGTTAGTAAGGTGTGACCAGAGTGGTGTCCGCGACAGGACGCCACCCGCACCACCCGTGCCGCCACCCCGGACCCAGGGGTCGGTCCTCGGTAGTGGTCTCCGGACACCGCCCGTACGGGCGGGCCGTGGGCTTCGATCGATGACCGACCGTCATCACCTCCGGGGCACGACACGGGAACAACATCGCCGTGCCACGGACCGGGAGGTCCCGGCGCGGCGCCCGCAACGTGTAACAGGAGGTCGCCCATGGAGGGCGTTTACTCGGCCGAAGCCGTCATCGACAACGGCAAGTTCGGCACCCGTACCATCCGCTTCGAGACCGGCCGTCTGGCCCGTCAGGCCGCCGGTTCGGCCACGGTCTACCTGGACGACGAGACCGTCGTCCTGTCGGCCACCACCGCCTCGAAGCGGCCCAAGGAGAACCTCGACTTCTTCCCCCTGACGGTGGACGTCGAGGAGCGGATGTACGCCGCCGGCCGCATCCCCGGCTCCTTCTTCCGGCGTGAGGGCCGTCCTTCCGAGGACGCCATCCTCACCTGCCGTCTGATCGACCGTCCGCTGCGCCCCTCCTTCAAGAAGGGCCTGCGCAACGAGATCCAGATCGTCGAGACGATCCTGTCGCTGCACCCCGAGCACCTGTACGACGTCGTCGCCATCAACGCGGCCTCGATGTCCACGCAGATCGCCGGTCTGCCCTTCTCCGGCCCGCTCGGCGGCGTCCGGGTCGCGCTGATCGACGGCCAGTGGGTCGGTTTCCCCACCCACGGCGAGCTTGAGGGCGCCACCTTCGACATGGTCGTCGCCGGCCGTGTCCTGGAGGACGGCGACGTCGCGATCATGATGGTCGAGGCGGAGTCCACCACCCGGACCCTGAAGCTGGTCGCCGAGGGCGCCGTCGGCCCCAACGAGCAGACCGTCGCCGAGGGCCTCGAGGCCGCCAAGCCCTTCATCAAGGTGCTGTGCAAGGCCCAGCAGGCCGTGGCCGACCAGGCCAGCCGTGAGCAGGGCGAGTTCCCGATCTTCCTCGACTACGAGGACGACGCCTACGCCGCCGTCGAGGGCGCCGTGCGCGAGGAGCTCGCCAAGGCGCTCACCATCGCGGACAAGCAGGACCGCGAGTCCGAGCTCGACAAGATCAAGGCGTCGGCCGCCGAGAAGCTGGCCGAGGACTTCGAGGGCCGCGAGAAGGAGATCAGCGCCGCCTTCCGCAGCCTCAGCAAGCAGCTCATGCGTGAGCGCGTCCTGCGCGACAAGGTCCGCATCGACGGCCGTGGTCCCAAGGACATCCGCCAGCTGAGCGCCGAGGTCGGCATCCTGCCGCGGGTGCACGGTTCGGCCCTCTTCGAGCGTGGCGAGACCCAGATCATGGGCGTCACCACGCTGAACATGCTGCGCATGGAGCAGACGGTTGACACGCTCAACCCGGACAAGACCAAGCGCTACATGCACAACTACAACTTCCCGCCCTACTCCACCGGTGAGACCGGTCGGGTGGGCTCGCCCAAGCGGCGCGAGATCGGGCACGGCGCCCTGGCCGAGCGGGCCCTGCTGCCGGTTCTGCCCGCCCGCGAGGAGTTCCCGTACGCCATCCGCCAGGTGTCCGAGGCCCTCGGGTCCAACGGCTCCACCTCGATGGGTTCGGTCTGCGCCTCCACCATGTCCCTGATGGCGGCCGGTGTGCCCCTGAAGGAGATGGTGTCCGGTATCGCCATGGGTCTGATCAGCGAGGGCGACGAGTTCGTCACGCTGACCGACATCCTCGGTGCCGAGGACGCCTTCGGCGACATGGACTTCAAGGTCGCCGGCACCCGTGAGCTCATCACGGCGCTCCAGCTGGACACCAAGCTCGACGGCATCCCCGCCGAGCAGCTGGCCCTGGCACTCCAGCAGGCCCGCGGCGCCCGTCTGGCCATCCTCGACGTCATGCAGGAGGCCATCGAGCGTCCGGCCGAGATGAGCCCGAACGCTCCGCGCATCCTGACCGTCAAGGTGCCCGTCGAGAAGATCGGTGAGGTCATCGGCCCGAAGGGCAAGATGATCAACTCGATCCAGGACGACACCGGCGCGGACATCTCGATCGAGGACGACGGCACCATCTACATCGGTGCCACCGACGGCCCCTCCGCCGAGGCGGCCCGGGACACGATCAACCAGATCGCGAACCCGACCATGCCCGAGGTGGGCGACCGCTACCTGGGCACCGTCGTCAAGACGACCGCCTTCGGCGCGTTCGTCTCGCTGCTGCCCGGCAAGGACGGTCTGCTGCACATCTCGCAGATCCGCAAGCTGCACGGCGGCCAGCGCATCGAGAACCTCGACGACGTGATCAGCATCGGTGAGAAGATCCAGGTCGAGATCCGCGAGATCGACGACCGCGGGAAGCTCTCCCTGGTCCCGGTCGAGGTCGTGGAGTCCGAGACCGCCGCCAAGTCCGACAAGCCCGAGGCCCCCGCGGCCGCGGACGCGGACGAGGACGCCGAGAAGGGTGACGACAAGTCCGAGGGCGCCCCGCGCCGTCGCCGTCGCCGCAGCTCGGGCGGGCGTTCCGAGAACACCTGATCCACGCCTGTGTGACCCTGTACGGGGCGGTCGCGTCTGCACGACGCGGCCGCCCCGCCGTCGTCCCGGGCGTATGCTCTGCTGGATGTCCCGACGCGAAGAAGAAGGATTCATGAGTTCTGTCCCCATCGCCGCCGAGCAGGAGCCGGGCACGACCGTCACGCTGCTGGAGCCCGACGGCGGTTCCGGTCTGGTGCGTCGGACGGTGCTGCCCGGCGGCCTGCGCGTGGTCACCGAGAACGTCCCCGGGGGCCGCTCCGCCGCCTTCGGCATCTCCGCGACCACCGGCTCCCGTGACGAGGACTCCGCGCACGCGGGGTCGGCGCACTTCCTGGAGCACCTGCTCTTCAAGGGGACCGGGACCCGGTCGGCGCTGGAGATCTCCGCGCTGCTGGACGGGGTGGGCGCCGACCACAACGCGTACACCACCAAGGAACACACCTGCTACTACGCGAAGGTCCTCGACCGGGACCTGCCGCTCGCGGTGGACGTGGTGGGCGACATGGTCGCCAACTCCGTCCTGGACGAGGGGGAGGTGGAGACCGAGCGCGGCGTGATCCTGGAGGAGATCGCCATGTACGAGGACGAGCCCGCCGACCTGGTGGACGACGTCTTCGCGGAGCACTTCTTCGGTGACACCCCGCTGGGGCGTCCGATCCTCGGCACCACCGACAGCATCAAGGCACTGTCCCGCGAGCGCATCGCGGAGCAGTACCGGGACGCCTACGTGCCCTCGGAGCTCATCGTGACGGCGGCGGGCAGCCTGGACCACGAGAGCGTCGTGGAGCAGGTCCGCGCCATGTTCGCGAACCGCCTCGGTGCGGCCGGTGACGCCCGCCCGTCCCGCCCGCGCGGAGCCGGGGAGCCGGTCCGCACGTTCGGTGGCACGGTCGTGCAACCGCGTGAGACCGAGCAGGCGCACATCATCCTGGGTTCGGAGGGGCTGACCCGCACCGACCCGCGCTGGCACGCCCTGCGGCTGCTCAGCGCCGCTCTGGGCGGCGGCATGTCGTCGCGCCTGTTCCAGGAGGTGCGGGAGAAGCGCGGCCTGGCCTACGCGGTGCACGCGTACCACACGGCCTACGCCGACACCGGAACCTTCCAGATCTACGCGGGCTGCCTTCCGGAGAAGGCCGACGAGGTCATCGGGGTCTGCCGCGACGAGCTGGCCAAGGTCGCCGCCTCCGGGATCACGGCGGAGGAGCTGACCCGCGCCAAGGGCCAGATCCAGGGAGCCATGGTGCTGGGCAGCGAGGGCACCAACGCCCGGATGGGCCGTCTGCTCGCGCACGAGCTCACCCAGCCGCGCCACTTCTCCATCGACGAGGACCTGGCCCGGTTCGACGCCGTCACGCAGGACGACGTCGCCGGGGTCGCCGCCGAGCTGCTGGCCCGCCCGAGGGCGCTGGCCGTGATCGGCCCGTACGAGGCCGACCGGGAGTTCTGAGGCCGAGGACCCCGCAAGGGAAGGGAGCCCGTGACCGTCGCCGGTCACGGGCTCCCTTCTCCTTGTGCCTGGTCCGCCCTACAGCGGGCGTCCGCGCGGCCGACCGCGCTTCTTGATCGCGATCTGCCGGGGGCCGCCGGTGTGGGCGCCCCCGTGGACGACGACCTCCAGGAGGCCGTCACCGAAGGCCGCCTCGACGTCCTTGTCCTCGACGTCCTCGGGAAGGCTGATCTCACGCCGGAACGAGCCCATGAAGCGCTCGGACGTGTAGTAGATCGTGGAGTCGTCCTCCTCGCGGTGCCGCTCGCCGCTGATGACGAGCACGCCGTGGGCCAGGCTGACCGACACGTCGGTCTCCTTGACCCCGGGCAGCTCCGCTCGGATGACGAGGTCGCGGCCCTTGGCCATGATGTCCGTGGACGGGCTCCAGGCGTCGGCGAACGTCCTCTCACGCTCGCCCACCTGGGTGGTCTCGATCGTGGAGATCGTGTCCGACATCCTGTTCATCTCGGTGATCATGTCCACCACCCCGTGGAAGGGGTTGCTGAACCTCTTGGGTGCCACCGTTGCCTCCTCAATGCGCCGTCGGTGGTGATCCGTCCACCGTCAGGAACGAACTCTGGACCCTACTCTGCCCGGTCTCCGGATCGGGAGCGATCCTCGGCCCGTGATCTCTTGGGTTCACCCGGGGCGCGTTCGCTGGCCAGCCCCTTGAACAGCCCCGCCGCCATGAACAGCAGGATCACCGCGAAGGGCAGACCGGTGATCACCGAGGCCGCTTGAAGCGCCGACAACGCGTCGTCGCCTCCGGCCACCAGGAGGATCCAGGTGACGCCGCCCAGGCAGACGGCCCAGAAGCCGCGCTGGAAGCGGCTCGGGTTGCGGGTGCCGCCGTTGGTCAGCATGTCCACGACCAGCGAACCGGAGTCCGCGGAGGTGATGAAGAAGATGGCCACGACGGCCAGCAGCCACACGGCCGCGATCATCGCGACCACACCGGAGATCGGCAGGGCGTCCAGCAGTGTGAACGCCGCCTGGGCCTCGTCTCCCTCGATGAAGTTGGCCCTGCCCGCGAGGTCGTAGAAGAGCCCGGAGCCGCCGAACACGCCGAACCACAGCACGCAGACGCCGGTCGGGGCGAACAGGGCGCCGATCACGAACTCACGGATGGTGCGTCCGTAGGAGATCCTCGCCAGGAAGATGCCGACGAAGGGCGCCCAGGAGATCCACCAGCCCCAGTAGAAGATGGTCCACGCCTGGGTCCAGGCGGCCGCCTGCTCGTCGACCCGGGGGCTCGGGAACGAGAGGCTCCACGAGACGAGGTTGCTCAGGTACTCGCCGGTGGCGGTGGTGGTGCTCGCGATGATCCAGAGCTTGGGTCCGACCGCGAACACGAAGGCGAGCAGGATGAACGCCAGCCAGAGGTTGATCACCGACAGGCGGCGCAGTCCCTTGTCGATGCCGGAGAGCACGCTGAACAGCGCCACACCCGTGATCACCGCGATGATCACGGTCTGGATCAGCGCGTTGTTCGGAATCCCGAACACCTCGGTGAGTCCGCCGTTGATCTGGAGTGTGCCCAGGCCCAGCGACGTGGCCAGGCCGAAGATGGTGCCGAACACCGCGAGGATGTCGACGATGTTGCCGGGCCAGCCGAAGGCGCGGTCCCCGAGCAGCGGGTAGAGCGCGGAGGCCGGGCGCAGCGGCAGACCCTTGCGGTAGGCGAAGTAGCCCAGGGACAGGCCGAGCGCGATGTAGACGGCCCAGGGATGGAAGCCCCAGTGGAAGAAGGTGAGCGCCAGCGACTCCGCCGCCGCCTCGGGCAGAGGAGCGCCGTCCTGACCCGGCATGAGCGCGGCGTCGCGCGGCCAGTGCAGGTGCTCGATGGGCTCGGCCACGCCCCAGAAGACCAGGCCGATGCCCATGCCCGTGGTGAAGAGCATGGCGAACCAGGCCAGGGTGCTGAACTCGGGTCGGGAGTCGTCCGGTCCGAGCCGGATGCCCCCGTACTTGCTGAGCATCAGGAACACGGCGGTGACCACGAAGAACACCGTCGACAGGACGTAGATCCAGCCGACCTTCTCACCGATCCACGTCCGGGTGGCCTCAGTGGCGTCCAGCATGGGGGTCGTGAACGCCACGCCCATGATGATGAAGGCGATGATCACGACGCCCGAAACGCCGAAGACCGTGGGATTCGTCTTTTCTTTTATGTATGTGCGCAGGGACGAGATGGTGTCTCCTTCCCGACACCGCCGGGGGATTGGGCGGTGTTTGGGAGAGTGCCGGTCCCGCTGCCGGCCACGGATGGGTCCCGTGGGATGTTAGGGCCGTTGGTCCCTGGCAGCAAAGTAAAGCCGCGAGTTGGAGTGTTCCGACAAAAACGGCATGACGGACTTGAGTCCCGTGTGGCGCCGCCGTTGCGGGACGGAGGGGTGCTCCGAGGGTCAGGGGCGGGGTGGCAGTGAGGTGATCAGAGCCTCAAGCGTGAGGCCCGCGCGGTCCAGCCAGTCCGCGATCACCTCGAGTTCCGCCTCGTCGTACCCGGAGTGCAGGTCGGTCATGGCCTTGCGCATGCCCGGGGCGGGAGGACCGAGCGCGGCCTCGGCGCCCTCCAGGAGCCGCACCGCGATCTTGCGTCGGTCCAGCGGGTGCGGGGCGCGCTCGACCAGTCCGTGCGCCTCCAGGCGGTCCACGACGCCGGTGACGGAGCCGGTGGACAGGCAGAGGCTGTCGGCGATCTCGCCGGGTGTCATGGTGCCGCTCGCGCGCAGGAGTGTGTAGCACTGGAAGTCGGTCGGGTTCATTCCCGAGCGGTCGGCCATGCGGTGCAGAAGCCGGACCAGGCGCACGGCGAGCTGCTGTCCGTCGTTCTGGAGCGCCTCGTACAGCTCCTCACGCGTCCTGTGACCGCGGCCGTCTCCGAGTGCCTTCCCAGGCGGCTCGGCCCTGGGCACGGTGTCCATGGATCTCCCTACCGCTCCGTGAACGGTCCCTCCGGTCACTTGTCGTCGAGTCTAGGCCGCCCTCCAAGTGTCGCCTGGCCCCGGAGGGGAGCGCGTGAAATGATCCCCAGAGTAAGATGCTCGGTTTCCAAGGTATTTCCCGAAAAATCGGACACTCGCCGGGGGTAGCCATCACCGTCTCGCCTGCGGACACACTGGAGGAACCGCTTCCCACCGACCTGGACGGTGTCCGGGACGCGGTGAACGCACTCCTGGCCGCGTACCTCGGACACAGGGTCGCGGCGGCGCGGGCGGTCGACGGGGACTTCGCGGACGAGCTCTGCGCGAGGATGTCCGCCTTCACACTGCACGGGGGCAAGGGCCTGCGCTCCGTCCTGGCCTGGTGGGGATGGCTCGCCGGTGGGGGCGCCGCCGCGGGGCCCGGCGCCAGGTCGGCCCTGCGGGCGTGTTCGGCGGTCGAGGTGCTCCAGTCCTTCGCCCTCGCGCACGACGACGTCATGGACGCCGCCCCGCTCCGGCGCGGTTCCCCCTCGTTCCACGCCGTGTACACGACACAACACCGTGAGAGGGGACTGCGCGGGGACGCGCGCCGGTACGGCGAGTCCCTGGCGATCCTGGTCGGCGACCTCGCCATGGTCTGGGCCGACGACCTCCTCCACGAGTCCCTGGCCGACCTGCCCGCCGGGGCCGCCGCGCACGCGGTGTGGCGGGACATGCGGACCGAGGTCATCGCCGGACAGTTCCTCGACCTCGGCGCCCAGGCCCGCGGCGACCGCTCCGAGGAGAGGGCGGTGCGCATCGACCAGCTCAAGACGGCGACCTACACCGTCGAGCGACCCCTGCACATGGGCGCGGTGATGGCCGGGGCCGACAAGGCCATCGTGACCGCCCTCCGGGCCTACGGCACCGATGTGGGCGTGGCCTTCCAGCTCCGGAACGACCTGATGGACGCCTACGGCGCCCCCGACCACACCGGGAAACGGACCGGTGAGGACCTTCGGGAGGGCAAGAACACGCTCCTCCTGGCCTGCGGCGTCCGGAGGGCGGCGGAGGCGGGGGACCTCCCGGCCCAGCGCGTCCTCGCCCGGGTCGGACACCCCTCCGAACGGGTGGACGCCGAGGAGGCGGCAGGCGTGCTCGACCGGATCGGCGCCCGTGGGGAGGTCCGCCGCCGATGCCGTTCGCTGGCCGAACGCGGACTGGGGCGGATCCGCGGACTCGATCTCCACCCCGCCGTCTCCGAAGGACTGCACCGCTTCGCCGAGGCGGCGGCACGTACGTGAAGCCCGCATGGAGAGGATCGTCGACGTGCCCGTGAGGAACGGTAGGGACCCCGTGGTCGTGGTGGGGGCCGGTCTGTCCGGGCTCTCCTGCGCCCTCCACCTGCTGGGCGCCGGACGCGAGGTGGTGGTGCTCGAACGCGAGGACCACCCCGGCGGGCGCGCCGGGCGCCTGGACATGGACGGTTTCCGGGTCGACACCGGGCCGACCGTGCTCACCATGCCCGAACTCCTCGACGAGGCGTTCGCCGCCGTCGGGGAGTCCGTCGGTGACCGCCTCGAACTCCTGCCGCTGACCCCCGCCTACCGCGCGTCGTTCACCGACGGCTCCACCGTCGACGTGCACACCGACCGGGAGCGGATGGCCGCCGAGGTGGCCCGGGTCGCGGGCCTGCGGGAGGCGGTGGGCTACCTGCGTCTCCGGGACTGGCTCACCCGCCTGTACGAGGTGGAGATGCGGTCGTTCATCGACGCGCGGTTCGACTCACCGCTCGACCTCCTCGGCCCGGACCTCGTCCGACTCGCGGCGATGGGCGGATTCGGCCGACTGTCCCGGGTCGTCGGCCGCCACCTGAAGGACGAGCGCCTGCGCCGGATCTTCTCCTTCCAGTCGCTCTACGCCGGGGTCGCCCCGGACCGGGCCCTGGCCGCCTACGCCGTCATCGCGTACATGGACACCGTCGCGGGCGTCCACTTCCCGAAGGGCGGTATGCGCGCCATGGGCGAGGCCCTGGCGGGCGCCGCCGCCAAGGCCGGGGCGGTCCTGCGCTACGGGGAGTCGGCGCACCGCCTGGAGCGTCGCGGAAACCGGGTCACGGCGGTCGTCACCGACCACGGGGAGCGCCTGGCCTGCGACCACGTGGTGCTCACCACCGACCTGGCCGCCGCCCACCGGCTGCTCGACCACCGCTCGCGTCGCCCGTTGCCGCACCGGTACTCCCCGTCCGCCGTGGTGCTCCACCTGGGCACCGACCGCACCTGGGACCACCTGGCCCACCACACGATCTCCTTCGGCACGCAGTGGGAGCGCACCTTCACCGAGATCATCGACGAGGGCCGGACCATGAGCGACCCCTCACTCCTGGTCACCCAGCCCACCGTCACCGATCCGACCCTGGCACCCGACGGCCACCACCTCCTGTACGTCCTGGCGCCCGCGCCCAACCTGGCCGCGGCCGACATCGACTGGGACAGCGAGGGCCCCCGCTACCGGGACCGGATCGTGGCCGTCCTCGAAGCCAGGGGGATGACCGGCCTGGACGCGTCCGTACGTGCCGAACGCCTGGTCACGCCCGCCGACTGGGCCCGACAGGGACTGGCCCGGGGCACCCCCTTCTCCCTCGCCCACACCTTCGCCCAGACCGGGCCCTTCCGGCCGCGCAACACCGTCCCCGGAACCGCCAACGCGGTCCTGGCCGGGTGCGGGACCACGCCCGGGGTGGGTCTGCCGACCGTCCTCATCTCGGGGAAACTGGCGGCCGCGCGCGTCGTGGCCGGAACGGAGCAGCGCGCACGATGATGACCTCAGCCGTCGGGGAACTGGACGCCGCGGGGATCGCCCCGGGACGGTTGCGAACCGACTACCTGCGGTGCCGCGCGCTGCACGCCCTCCACGGCCGCACCTACTTCACCGCCACGCGGGTGCTCCCGCCCGGGCGCCGCCCCGGCATCCACGCCCTCTACGGGTTCGCGCGCTGGGTGGACGACATCGTCGACGAGCCCGGCGCGGACACGACCCCGGACGACCAGCGCGCCCGCCTGGACGAGATCGGGGCCGACCTGGAGACCGCGTTCACCGGAGGCGAGCCGCGCGAGCCGGTGCTGCGGGCACTGGCGCACACGGTGGAGAGGTACGGGCTCCCCGCCGACTACTTCACCGCGTTCATGGCCTCGATGCGGATGGACCTCGACACCACGGACTACCGCGACCTGCCCCACCTGCGCGAGTACATGTACGGGTCGGCGGCGGTGATCGGGCTCCAGGTCCTGCCGGTCCTGGGGACCCGCGCGCCGAGGGAGGAGGCGGCGCCGCACGCGGCGGCGCTGGGGGAGGCCTTCCAACTCACGAACTTCCTCCGCGACGTGGCGGAGGACCTGCGCAGGGGCCGCGTCTACCTGCCCGCCGACGTCCTGGCGGCGCACGGCGTGGACCGGCCGCTCCTGGAGCACTGCGCGCGCGTCCGTCGGCCCGACCCGCGCGTCCGGGGCGCCCTCGCCGCGCTCGTGGAGGCCAACCAGGCCTTCTACCGTGAGGCCGAGCCGGGCGTCGCGATGCTCTCGCCGGTCGCCCGACCGTGTGTCGCCACCGCCTTCCGGCTGTACCGCGCCATCCTGGACGAGATCACCGCCGCCGACTACGACGTGTGGAGCGTCCGCCACCGCGTCTCCGACACCCGCAAGCTGGCGGTGGCCGCACCCGCCCTGGCCCGTGCGCTCTGGGCGCGGACCGTGCCCCGACCGAGGGTCGGCACCTGATCCTCCGCGCCGGGAGGGGCCGCCAGAGGCCCGTTGAGGAGGTCCCATGACACTGCCCGACCCCGAGCCCCGGCGTCTGCCGCTGCGGCGCATGCCCAGGAGCGTGTGGGCGCGACAGGACCCGACCTGGCGCGAGGCCTCGCCCTCCGTCATCGGCGGAGCGCTCAAGCGTGCCCTGGCCCGGCCCTCCGGGAACTGGTTCGTGCTGGCCGCCAGCTCCGAGGTCCGGACGGACCGCCCGTTCGGTCGTGTGGTGTCCGGAACCGAACTCGTGGCCTGGCGCACCCCGGACGGTGCCGCGCACGCGGGCCCGGGCGCCTGCCCCCACCTGGGGGCGCCCCTGTGCCGGGGCGCGGTGACCGAGGGGAACCTGGTGTGCCGCTGGCACGGACTCTCCCTGGGGTCCGGGGGCATGCCCGGCTGGAGCCCGTTCCCGGTGCACGACGACGGCGTGCTCGTGTGGGTCCGCCTGGACGAGTGCGGGGGCGAGGAGCCGACGGAGGCGCCGGTGGTCCCGGAGCGTCCGAGGGCCGACGCGAGCATCGCGGCGGTGGAGAGTCTGGCCGGACGCTGCGAACCGGAGGACGTGGTGGCCAACCGGCTCGACCCGTGGCACGGTTCGTGGTTCCACCCCTACTCGTTCGTCGGCCTGAGGGTCACCGAGGTCCCGGAGGGAGCGGACCCCGACCCCGACCGGCTGGTGGCGGATCTGGGGTTCCGGGTGGCGGGCCGCTGGGGCGTTCCGGTGCGGGCCGAGTTCACCTGCCCGGAACCGCGCACGGTGGTCATGCGCATCATCGAGGGGGAGGGTACGGGCAGCGTGGTGGAGACCCACGCCACCCCGCTGGGCACCGACCGCGACGGGGTGCCGCGCACCGCCGTGATCGAGGCGACCGTGGCCGTCTCCGGGCGCACCGGCTTCGCCCTGGCCCGGCGCGCGGCGGGCGCGGTGCGTCCGGCGATGCGGCTGGTGGCCCGCCGTCTGTGGAAGGACGACCTCGCCTACGCCGAGCGCCGCTACCTGCTGCGGACCTCCGGTCGCTGGCCGGGCTGACGGAAGGACCGCGCCAGCGCGGCCAGGACCGGGCCCCGCCCTCGCCGGGGCACGGTCCACAGGTCGTGCCCGGTCGACCCCCAGAGCGACAGCAGCGCGTTGGCGGCGCTCAGCCCCGTGGTGGCCGCTCCCTCCATGAGGGCGACCGGCAGGTCGACGCGGACGTGGTCGCCCGCGACCACCAGGGTGGGGTCCGGCGTGGTCACCGCGCAGCGGTCCCGGTAGCCCCCGGGAGGGAACAGCGCGCAGTCCGCGCGCAGCTCGTGCCGCGAGTCCACCGCGCGCGCCGGGGCCAGCTCCGGGTAGACCGCCGCCGCCTGCTCCCAGAGCGACTTCCGCTCCAGGTCGGGGTCGTGGTCCTCGGGCAGCGCGTAGGCGTGCAGCTCCACCACGGAGCCTCCGGTGCGCGCGGCCCACGCGCGTGCCTGGTCCTCGTAGCGGTCCAGGACGCTCACGTTGTCGAGCGTCGGATATCCGGCGGTGGCCAGGAACGCCTGCCGGTGCGGTCGCACCGGACGGTCCAGCCAGTACCGGGACACCAGGAACGGAGGAGCGGAGACGATCCCCGCGACCCGGTCCCGCCAGGCTTCCGTCCCGAGTCCGGGGGAGGCGGCCACCAGGGCGCGCAGCCCGCCCGGGTCGGTGGCCAGTACCACCGCGTCGAACTCCTCGGACTCCTCCGGGCGGGTCCGACCGGCGTCGCGCCAGGTGACCGCGTGGCGCAGGTGCTCCCCGCGGGTGACCCGCCCGACCCGGACCCCCGTCCGGAACCCGACCCCGGCCCGGCGCAGGTAGCCCTCCAGGGGGTTCCACAGGGCCTGGGGGAAGGGCGAGCGCGGCACGTCGAACACCAGGCCCTCGGAGGAGCCCAGGAAGTAGACGTGGAACATGACCGCCATCTCGGCGGCGGAGAGCCGTTCGGGAGCGGCGAAGAAGCTCCGGCTGAAGACCTCGAAGGCCAGGTGCTGGGCGGTGCGCGGAAAGCGGGTGACCTCCAGCAGTTCCCGGGCGCTCCGGTGCCCCAGGCGGTCGTGCACCCCCGGGACGTCCACGTCCAGTAGCTGGAGCACCGCAGGGAGGTTCACCGCGGCCAGTTCCGGGACCGGGAAGCTCCGGCTCGAGACCGCCAGTGCGAACGCGTTCCACGGCGGAGTGGTCGGAAGGCCCGAGAAGCGGTCACGGGCCCCGGAGCGGTGCACCAGCGGGTAGTCCGCCAGCGGCACCAGCGAGTCCAGGCCCGGGTCCGCGCGCCGGATCAGCCCCCGCAGGTTGTAGTACTGGCGGAAGAAGGCGTGGAACCCGCGGCTCATGGTCGCCGTGCTGCCGTCGGCCAGCGTGGTGTCCCACCCTCGAAGGCGTCCGCCCAGACCCTCCTCGCGCTCGAACACCACGGTGTCCACTCCGCGCTCGGCGAGACCGCACGCGGCCGCCAGACCGGCGATGCCGCCGCCCACCACCGCGACCCGGGGCGCGTGCTCCGGGCGCCGCCCGGACGGGGCGGGGGCGACGATCCGCTCGGCCCGGGGGTCGTTCACGTCGGGGTTCACGGCCGGGCGCCGACGAAGGTGTGCGTGATCCCGTAGCGCCAGCCCGGCATCGGCGCGCTGGCCACCGACCCCAGCCCCGCCGCCCGCATACGGTCCAGCAGGGCGCCGCGGCCGTCGAAGTCCAGGACGCTCCGCCAGAGGTAACGGAAGAGGTCGTCCCGGCCGGTCAGGGCCCGGCCCGCGGGGATCACCACGCCCCAGCACACCGCGCTCCACACCGCGCGGGCGGAGACGGAGTCCGCCACGGAGTACTCGTGCAGGGCCAGCCGCCCGCCGGGACGCAGCAGCGCGCGCACCCCCGCCAGGAAGGCGTCCGGATCGGGGACGTTGCGCACCAGGTAGGAGGCGAACACCGCGTCGGCCGGTCCGCCGACCACCTCCTCGGCCCACTCCGGCGTGAGGTCCTGGGCGCGCGCCAGGTGGAAACCGACGCCGCTCGGCCAGCCCTTGGCCTCCGCCTCGCGCAGCATGCCCTCCGAGGAGTCCACGCCCACGATCCGGGCCATGGGGTACTCGCGTGCGAGGGCGGCGGTCGAGGCCCCCGTGCCGCAGCCGAGGTCGACCAGCACCTGACCCGCGCCCCGGTCCGGCAGGAAGAGTCGACGCGCGGACGTGCGCAGGTCCCGGTGGTAGCCGGGACTGGACGCGACCAGGGAGTCGTAGGCCGGTGCGGCGTGGTCGAACTCGTCGGTCACGGCGGCGGTCTTCATCCGCTCGGTCGGGGTGGTCATCGGTCCTCCGGAGACGGTCGGGGTGGACGGGGGACTTCGACCGCCGCAGGGGCCATGCTGGGACGATGGCCGACTACGACGTGGTGATCATCGGAGCGGGGGCCGCAGGGCTCACCCTGGCCCATCGCATCGGGCAAATCAACGATCGGCGCGACCCACCGCTCAGAACGGCGGTCCTGGAGCCTCCACCCGGCCCGCACACACCGCCCCCTCGGACCTGGTGCTTCTGGGAGTCCGGTCCGGGCCCCTGGGACCACCTGCTCGCCGCCTCGTGGGAGGACCTGTCGGTCATCGGCCCGGACGGAGGGGAACACCGCTCCCCGGCGGGGCCGTACGCCTACAAGATGCTGCGTTCCACGGACGTGGACGCGCACGTGCGCGCGTCGGCGGGTGAGGGGGTCGAGTTCCTGCCGCTGTACGTACGGGACACGGAGGACGGACCCGCGCGCGCCACCGTCCGGACGCTCACGCCGGAGGGGGAGGACCTGCGCCTCACCGCCCGCTGGGTCTTCGACTCACGGCCCCCCGGTCCGCCCTCCGGGGGACGCACCCGTCTGCTCCAGCACTTCCGGGGGTGGTTCGTCCGCATGCCCGACGACGCCTTCGACCCCGCCGCCGCGGTGCTCATGGACCTGCGCCCGCCCCAGCCCGAACACGGTGTCGCCTTCGGCTACGTGCTCCCGCTGTCCCGTCGCACGGCCCTGGTCGAGTACACCGAGTTCGGCCGGGCCGCGCTCACCACCGCCGAGTACGAGCGCGCCCTCACGGACTACTGCGAGCGGAGCGGGCTGCACGGCTTCGAGGTCACGGCCTCCGAACAGGGGGCCATCCCGATGACCGACGCGCGCCTGCCCACCAGGGTGGGTCGGCGGCTGTTCCGGGTCGGTACGGCCGGGGGCGCCACCCGGCCCTCGACCGGGTACACCTTCAGCGGCACGGCCCGCCAGACCGCCGCGATCGCGCGGGCGCTGGAACGGGGCCGGGTCCCGGTCCCCCCGGTCCCGCACCGCCCCAGGCACCTGGCCATGGACGCCGTCATGCTCCGGGCCCTGGACAGCGGCAGGGTGTCGGGCGCGGACTTCTTCACCCGGCTCTTCGCCGCCAACCGCCTCGGGGACGTGCTCGCCTTCCTGGACGGGGACTCGCGCCCGGGTCGCGAGTTCGTGATGGGGCTGACCACGCCGGTCGCCGCGATGTCCCTGAGCACGGCCGACCACCTCTGGCACTCGCTGCGCTCGGCGGTCCCGGCCCCGGCGCGCGGGGCGCCGCCGCGGCGGCGCCGGGGGGTCAACCGCTGAGTGTCCGCACGCTCTCGGCCAGGGACCCCAGGTGCCCGTCCGCGAGCCGCAGCGCGTCCCCGACGTCGCGCCAGCCGGGTCCGGCCGTGTAGAGGGCGGTGCGCTCGGGTGCGGAGACCGTGGCGCGGGCCGTCGCCACCAGCGTCTCCGTGTCGTGCTCGCCGCCCGTGTGACACCACAGGACCACCGCGCGCGGGCCGATCCGGGCGACCGTGCGGACGGTGGCGTCGGTCGGCGTGCAGGGCCCCAGGACACGGTGGGCCAGTCCCGCCTCGCGCAGGGACGCGGCCAGCGCCTCCACCGGCAGGCTGTGCATCTCGTGGGGCACGCAGGCCAGGACCACGGGACGGACGCGCGGTCCGGGGCGCGCGGGCGGGGGCGGCACACGGCGCAGCACCGAGGACACGCTCCACGAGAGCAGGTGCTCCACCTCCACGTAGCGCCGTGTGTCCTCCCACCGGCGGCCCATGCCGTACAGCAGGGGCATCGCCAGGTCCTCCCAGGCGGCGACGGTCCCGTAGCGCTCCACGGCCGTCTGGAGCAGGTGTTCCACCAGGTCGGAGTCCATGCGCATGGCGGCCCGGGCCACGCCCCGGAGGGTCGGGGTGTGCTCGCGTCCGCGCGTGGGTACGGCGTCGGTAGGCCGTGGAACGGGGTCCGGTGCGGGGGCACGCGGCCCCGGAACGGGGGCGGCGGGGTCCGTGGAGAGGACCCGCCGGGCGGCCTCGGCCGAGGGCACGCCCTCACCGACCAGGTGGCACAGGGCGCGGAGCCGGGCGATGTCCGCCGGTGAGTACCGTCGGTGCCCGCCCGGGCTGCGCTCACGCGGACCGATCCCGTAGCGCCGGTCCCAACTGCGCAGGGTGGTCGGCGCGACCCCGAGGAGGCGGGCCGCGGCCCCCGGGCCGAGTGCGTCGGTCATGGCACCCCAACACGTTGCGAAAGCGGTGCGACTTGTGACGCGAGTCGCTGACCTCCGACTCTAGAACCTGAGAGCACCGAAAGGGGCGACGACATGGATCTGGACACCTCGCGCCGGGCGGACCGGCGGTTGGACCACGTCTACCGGATCGGGGCCGGGCTCACCGGGCTCGTCCTGGTGGGCTTCGGCAGCGCGGGCATGATGACCAGACTTCCGTTGTTCGACACCCGGGGCGAGGTGGTCGCGGGGCTGTCCACGAACGGCGCCCTGAGCTTCCTGTCCATCGCGATCGGTTCGCTGCTGGTGGGCGCGGCGATCCTGGGGGGCAAGTTCGCGTCGACGGTGTGCGTCACGGTCGGCGGGGCCTTCCTGGTGAGCGGCCTGGTGAACCTGATCCTCATGAGCACCGACTTCAACATCCTGGCCTTCAGCGTGCCCAACGTGATCTTCAGTTACGTGGTGGGCCTGGTCCTGATCACCTTCGGCATGTACGGCCGGTTCACCGGGAACCTCCCGGAGGACAACCCGTTCCGGCGGTACCGCCACCCGGAGGAGGGCGCGTCCGGTGAGGGCGCGGCCGGGGAGGACGGGGGCGCCGCCCCGGCGCGGAGCGGTACCCACGGCGTGCCCGGACCGCGATCGGCCCGTGAGCGCGAGGACAGCACCGAGGAGACGCGGGGATGAGCGCGCCCACGGGACGGCTGGCCCTGGTGACCGGGGCCAGCGGGTACATCGGGGGACGGCTCGTCCCCGAACTGCTGGCCGCCGGGTACCGGGTCCGCTGCCTGGCCCGCACACCGGAGAAACTGCGTGACCACCCCTGGCGCGACCGCGTGGAGGTGGTCCGGGGCGACGTGGTCTCCGGGGAGGGCCTGGCGGAGGCGCTCGCCGGTGTGGACGTGGCCTACTACCTGGTGCACTCCATGAGCGGCGGCCGCGACTTCGTGCGTACCGACGCCGAGGGGGCGCGCCGGTTCGCGGAGGCGGCGGGGACGGCGGAGACGGGCCGGATCGTCTACCTCGGGGGTCTGGCCCCCGAGGGCACGGAACTGTCGGAGCACATGGCGTCGCGCGAGGAGGTCGGGCGTCTCCTGCTGGAGGCGCCGACCCCGGCGGTGGTGCTGCGGGCCGCCGTCATCCTGGGGTCGGGATCGGCCTCCTTCGAGATGCTGCGCCACCTGACGGAACGGCTTCCGGCGATGACCACGCCCCGGTGGGTGCGCAGCCGGGTGCAGCCGATCGCGGTGCGGGACGTGCTCCGCCTGCTGGTGCGCGCGGACGAGCTCCCCGAGGGGACCAACCGCACCTTCGACATCGGCGGGCCCGAGGTCCTCAGTTACGCCGAGATGATCCAGCGGTTCGCCGCCGTGGCGGGGCTGGCCAAACGGCTGATCGTCCCGGTTCCGGTGCTGTCCCCGGGGCTGTCGAGCCTGTGGGTCGGCCTCATCACGCCGGTGCCCCCCTCGGTGGCCCGGCCGCTGGTGGAGTCGCTGCGGCACGACGCGGTGATGGGGGAGGACGACCTGGCGCGTGCGCTGCCGGACGAACGGCGGATCGGGTTCGACGAGGCGGTGCGCCTGGCGCTGCGGCGGATCGACGAGGACCGCGTCGACACGCGCTGGTCCTCGGCCGCCTGGCCCAGTGCTCCCTCCGACCCGTTGCCCACCGACCCCGACTGGGCGGGGGGCAGTCTGTACACCGACCGGCGGGCCCGGTACGTGGACGGCTCACCGGAGAGCCTGTGGCGGGTGATCGAGGGGATCGGCGGCGACCGGGGCTGGTACTCGTGGCCACTGGCCTGGGCCGCCCGAGGCTGGATCGACCTCGCGGTGGGCGGGGTGGGGCCCCGGCGCGGGCGCCGCGACCCCGAGCGCCTGCGGGTGGGGGACTCGCTGGACTTCTGGCGGGTGGAGGAGATCGTCCCGGGTGAACTGCTGCGGCTGCGGGCGGAGATGCGCCTGCCCGGCCCGGCCTGGCTGGAACTGCGTGTGGCGCGCCTGGAGGGGCGCACGGTCTACTGCCAGCGGGCGCTGTTCCACCCGAGGGGGCTGGCGGGCCACCTGTACTGGAAGGCGGTCACGCCCTTCCACGGGATCGTGTTCGGCTCGATGGCGAGCAACATCGCGGCCCGGGCGGAGGAGGACGCCGGGGTGACGGCCGGGACCTGAGCCCCCGATGCGGGACCACCGCCGAGGTGCGCTACCTTGTGGGAAGAATTAGCTAGGAATCCGAGAGACTTGGTTTCCGAGTCTTTTCGGCGGAGCTTGGGCCGCGCGGTCCACTGGACGCGGGCTCGGAAGGAATTCCCACGTTGCCGACACGAAACGCACCCCCGGCCGGACGATCCCGATGGTGGGTCGGCGCCGCACTGCTGGTCAGCCTGGTGTGGCTGCTCGGAGCGGGCCCGCTCGGCGCCTTCCTCGGCCGACTCGGCGAGGTGCAGACCAACGACCCCGGCGCCTTCCTGCCGGTCGGCGCCGAGTCCACCGAGGCCGGTGAGCTGGCCGAGGGGTTCGACCGCGGCGACACCGTCCCGGCGATCGTCGTCCTGTCCGCCGACCAGGAGCTCACCGGGGACCAGCTGACCGAGGCGGGCGCTCTGGCGGAGCGGATCGGTGACCGGCCCTGGGTCTCCGGCGAGGTCGTCGGCCCCGTGCCCGGCACCGAGGACCCCTCCGTCGCCCAACTCGTCGTCCCGATCGGCTCGGAGAACGACACCGGCGACTCCGTGGCCGAACTCCGGGAACTCCTGGCCGACCACTCCGTCTCGGGGGTCCAGGCCCAGGTCACCGGGCCCGCCGGCTACGCGGCCGACCTCGTCGCGGCCTTCGGCGGCATCGACTCGACGCTGCTTGTCGTGGCGGTCGTCGCGGTCCTGGTCATCCTGGTCGCCGTCTACCGGTCGCCCCTGCTCCCGGTCCTGGTGATCGTCGCCTCGCTCCTGGCCCTCGGACTGTCCGGCGCCCTGGTCTACGCGGCCGCCGACGCCGGTCTGGTCAGCCTCAACGGCCAGAGCCAGGGCATCCTGTTCATCCTGGTGGTGGGCGCCTGCACGGACTACGCGCTGCTGCTCGTCGCCCGCTACCGCGAGGAACTGGCCGCCCACGAGCGGATCCCCGAGGCCGTGCTCGCGGCGGTGCGGGGGGTGACCGGTCCGGTCCTGGCCTCAGGGGGGACCGTGATCCTCGGCGTGCTCTGCCTGCTCGCCGCCGACCTGGCCTCCACCCGCAGCCTCGGCCCGGTGGTCGCGCTCGGGGTCGCCGCCGCGATGCTCGCCGCCATGACCTTCCTTCCCGCCGCCCTCGCGCTGTGCGGCCGCGCCGCCTTCTGGCCGACCGCCCCGCACCGTGCCCGGGAGGCGGCCGGGAACACCACCGGCGAGGTCCTGAGCCAGCACCCGTTCTGGGGGCGGATCGCCGCCGCGGTCTCCCGCCGACCGCGCGCCTACTGGTTGGGCACCGCGGCCCTGCTGCTCGCGGCCGCCGTGTTCGCACCGCAGTTCAGCGCTCAGGGCACCGGCCAGTCGGAGGTCTTCCGCACCGAGGTCGAGGCCGTGGACGGGCAGGAGACCCTGGCCCGGGGGTTCGGGGCCGACTCCAGCGTCGCGCCCGCCCTCGTGGTAGCCGGGGAGGACCACCTGGACGAGGTGGTGGCGGCCGCCGAGCGGGTGCCGCAGGTGGAGACGGCGGCCCCGGCCACCGAGCCCGGCCCGCCCGGGGCGGAGGCCCCGCCGCTGGTCGAGGACGGCCGGGTCCTGGTCGAGGTGGTGCTCTCCGCCGACCCGGAGTCCCCGGAGGCGGTGGAGGCCGTTCGCGACCTGCGCGCCGAACTGGACGCGGTCGAGGGGGCCGACGCGCTGGTGGGCGGGGTGAGCGCCACGGACCTCGACACCCTGGAGACCGCGCAGCGGGACTTCGTGGTGGTGGTCCCGCTGGTGACGCTGGTGGTCTTCCTGGTGCTGATCCCGCTGCTGCGGTCGCTGGTGGCCCCGCTGCTCCTGATGACCGCCAACGTCCTCTCGTTCGCCGCCGCCCTGGGTGTGGGAACCCTCGTGTTCGACCACGTCCTCGGTCTGCCCGGGGCGGATCCGGTGGTGCCGCTCTTCGCCTTCGTCTTCCTGGTGGCGCTGGGGATCGACTACAGCATCTTCCTGATGTCCCGTGCCCGTGAGGAGACCCTCGCGCACGGGCACCAGGAGGGGGTCCTGCGGGCGCTCACGGTGACCGGAGGGGTGATCACCTCGGCCGGGGTGGTGCTGGCGGCCACCTTCGCCGCGCTGGCCGTGATCCCGCTGCTGTTCCTGTTGCAGCTGGCGTTCCTGGTCGCCTTCGGCGTTCTGGTGGACGCGCTGCTGGTGCGGACGCTGCTCGTGCCCGCCCTCGCGTTGGACGCGGGCCCGCGCCTGTGGTGGCCCGGACGCGCGGCCCGGATCCGCTAGAGCGGGTCGCCGGGGAGTTCCCGGTAGGCCCGGGAGATCCTGTCCGCGAGGTCGGGGCGGGGCAGGTCCACCCCGTCGATCGAGGCCACCGGGCGCACCCCGGTGGCGGCGTTGGTGACGAAGGCGCCCGCCATCCTGGTCGCCGCGACGGCGGCCAGGGGGCGGGTGGAGACCGGGACCCCGAGCGCTCCGGTGACCCGGTCGACCAGGCGTGCGGTGACCCCCTCCAGGCACGGCGCCTGGGGCCAGACCAGCCCCTCGCCGTCCAGGAAGCCGATGTTCCAGGTGGGGCCCTCGGAGACGCGTCCGTCCACCCCCATGAACAGGGCGTCGTCGAGCCCGTCCAACTGGGCGGCGCGCCGTTGGCGGATCGCCCCGAACAGGCCGGTGCCCTTGATGGTCGGGGCGTCCCGCGTGAACTCGCGGGTGCCGAGGTGGACCGGGGGCGGGTCGGACGCCGGGGCGGGTCGGGTCGTGACCAGGATCTGCGGCAGGGACCGCGCCGAGGGACGGCCGAGGTCGAACTCGGGGTCGTGGACGGTCACCCGCACCACGCACGGCGACGGGTGCGCCCGGGCGGAGCGCCGGGCGAGCTCGCGTACGCGCGGGACGTCGAGTTCGGCGCCGAACAGGGCCGAACAGTCCCGGGTGAGCCGTTCCATGTGCAGGTCGAGGCCGCGCACGCGCAGGTCGGTGACGAGCATGGTCGTGAAGTGCCCGTAACCGTACAGAGCGAGGCCTGAGAGTTCTCCCGTGCTGACGGGGCGTCCGTTCAGTTCCATTACGGGCACCATTCTGGCACTTCGGGACCTCTGGCAGGGGTGGTTCCCGAGGCTCGGCGCGGCGGTCAGGCCGGTGGGTTCGGGCTCCGGGAACCCGCCTCCATCTCGGTGAACGCGGTCACGAGCTGCCGTTCGGAGGTGTCGAGGTAGGCGCCGAGCTCGGCGGCGGCGGCGTCGGCGTCGCCACGGGCCAGCTCCTGGTGGATGCGCCGGTTCCACTTGAGGTAGGGGTCGTGGAACTCGCGGGGCGCGGCCATCACGTGGAAGACCAGGCGGGTCTCGGCCAGGACCTGGCGCATGAACTCGTTGACCCGGGCGCTGCCGGACAGGGCCGCCAGCGCCTCGTGGAAGCGCATGTTCGCGCTGCCCATCCGCCACCAGTCCTCCTGGGCGCGGGCCTGCTCGCCCTCGTCGACGGCGCCGCCCACGGCGCGGACCAGGTCCTCCGGGGCGTCGGCCGCGCCGCGCACGGCGGGAAGTTCCAGGGAGCGGCGGGCGCTGAACAGGTCGCGCACGTCGTCACTGGTGGGGCGGCTGACGAACACCCCGCGGTGCATGTGGTGGACCAGCAGGCGTTCACGGCTGAGGAGGCGGAAGGCCTCGCGCAGGGTGTTGCGGGAGACCTCGTACTTGCGGCTGAGCTTCTCCTCGGACAGGCGCACGCCGGGGGTCAGCTGGCCGTCGATGACGAAGGTGCGCAGGAGTTCGGCGACGCGTTCGGCCTGGCTGGTCAGCCGGGCCAGGGCGGGCGCGGGCAGCCGGTCGATGTGGTCCTCGGTCGCCGTCACGTGAGCCCTCCGCCTGTCTCGTGCGCCCACACCGGAGACGGGGTGGTCCCACCAATGTTACGTACCGGGGGTCCGCGATTTTACTTAACCGTGCCTTACTTGGGGCAAAGGATTGGAGTATTGTTCAACAATCCAACAATGAGGTTGGCGTCACACCACTCCCGTACACCTGGAGAGTCAGCCATGGGCGAAGCGCCCCCCGCACCAGACCAGAAGGTGCGTCTGCGGCTTGGCAGAGTCACCCTGAGCAGCGGTCTCCTCGGAGCCATGTTCCTGATGGCCACCAGCGCCATCGGTCCCGGGTTCATCACCCAGACCACGACCTTCACCGCTCAGCTCGGTGCCGCGTTCGCCTTCGCGATCCTCGTGTCGATCCTGGTCGACATCGCCGTGCAGCTGAACATCTGGCGCGTCATCGGCGTCTCCAACATGCGGGCCCAGGACCTGGCCAACAAGGTGCTTCCGGGAGCGGGCTACCTGCTCGCCGTCCTCATCGTCTTCGGCGGCCTGATCTTCAACGTCGGCAACATCGCCGGCACCGGCCTCGGCCTCGACGCGATGATCGGCCTCGACCCGCGCCTGGGCGCGGTGATCTCGGCCCTCGTCGCGATCGTCATCCTGGCCGTCAAGAGGCTGGGCGTGGCCCTGGACCGCATCCTCGTGGTCCTCGGCGTCATGATGATCGCCCTCACCGCCTACGTCGCGGTCGTGTCCAGCCCGCCGGTGGGTGAAGCCCTGCGCCAGTCGGTGCTGCCCGAGGCGGCCAGCAGCGACCTCTTCCTCGCCACCATCACCATCATCGGCGGCACCGTGGGCGGCTACATCACCTACGCGGGCGCCCACCGGCTCATCGAGAACGGCATGGGCGGCCGGGAGAACGTCGCCGCCATCACCCAGACCTCCGTCACCGGCATCATCGTCACCGGCCTCATGCGGGTCCTGCTCTTCCTCGCCATCCTCGGCGTGGTCGTCGGCGGGGTCTCCATCATGGACGCCCCCAACCCGCCGGCGGAGGCCTTCTACCAGGCCGCCGGAGAGGTCGGTATGCGGCTGTTCGGCATGATCATGTGGGCGGCGGCCGTCAGCTCCGTGATCGGCGCCTCCTACACCTCCATCTCCTTCGTCACCACGTTCTCCCCGTGGCTGGAGCGGCACAAGGGCAAGCTGGTCACCGGGTTCATCGGTGTCTCCCTGGCGATCTACCTGGTCTCCGGACAGGCGCCGGGCACCCTTCTGGTCATGGCCGGCGCCCTCAACGGCGTCATCCTGCCGGTGGGTCTCGGCCTGCTCCTGTGGGTGGCCGCGCGGCACTCGAAGACCCTGCTGCACGGCTACCGTTACCCGCGCTGGCTGCTGGTCATCGGCGTCGCCGCCTGGCTGCTCACCGTCTACATGGCGATCGGGTCGCTGAGCGGCATCGCCGCGCTCTGGCAGTAGCGAACGGCCCCGGGGCGGCGGTCACCGCCCCGGGCCGGACCACCACCCGCACCGGTGGCGCCACCACCCCGGCGTGGCGGCGCCGCCCGGGGGTACGAGAACTAGGAGGACCCACGTGCGTATCGACCTCAACTCCGACCTCGGTGAGAGCTTCGGCCGCTGGGAGCTCGGTGACGACCAGACCCTGCTCTCCATCGTGACCAGTGCCAACGTGGCCTGCGGCTTCCACGCCGGTGACCCGTCGGTCCTGCGCCGCACCACGGCCGAGGCGGCCGCGCGCGGGGTCGCCGTCGGCGGGCACGTGGCCTACCGGGACCTGGCCGGGTTCGGCCGCCGCTTCGTGGACGTACCGCCCGCCGAGCTCACCGACGAGGTCCTGTACCAGCTCGGCGCCCTGTCGGCCTTCACCGCGCTGACCGGCGACCGCGTCCGCTACGTCAAGCCGCACGGGGCCCTGTACAACGCGATCGTCCACCACGAGGAACAGGCGGCCGCGGTCGTCGCGGCCGTCCGAGCCTTCGACCCGGACCTGCCCGTCCTCGGACTGCCCGGGTCGAGCTTCCTGCACCAGGCCGACAAGGCGGGCCTGCGCACCTACCGTGAGGCCTTCGCCGACCGCGCGTACACGCCGGGCGGGACCCTCGTCTCGCGCCGCGAACCCGGCGCCGTCCTGCACGACCCCGAGGCCATCGCCGCCCGCTGCCTGCGCATCGCCCGGGGCGAACCCATCGAGGCCGTGGACGGCACCGAGATACTCGTCCGCGCCGACTCGCTGTGCGTGCACGGCGACAGCCCCGGAGCGGTGGACATCGCCCGTGCCGTGGCCGACCTGCTGCGCGCCGAGGGCGTCACCATCGCGCCCTTCACCGGCACCGACCCGTCCGCCTGACCGTCCCGATTTGGAGTCGTCCTTGCGCGTCCTGAAGTGCGCAGACACGGGGGTCCTGGTGGAGGTCACCGACCTCTCCCAGGTCATCGCCCTGGGCGCGGCCCTGGAGGCCGCCCCGCTGCCCGGCGTCTCCGACGTCGTCCCGGCCGCCCGAACCGTCCTGCTGCGGCTGGAACCCGGCACCGACCCGGCACGGGTCGCGGAGGCCGTCACCGAGCTGCCCCTGACCTCGGAGGCCAGCCGGAGCGTGGGGGAGACCGTGACCATCCCGGTCCACTACGACGGCCAGGACCTCGACGACATCGCCGGGCTCACCGGCCTCAGCCCGCGAGAGGTGGTGCGGGCCCACACCGCCGCCACGTGGACCGTCGCGTTCTGCGGGTTCGCCCCCGGCTTCGGCTACATGGTCGGTGACGACCCCCGCCTGCACGTGCCCCGCCGAGGGGAGGCGCGCACCCGGGTCCCCAAGGGCTCCGTGGCGCTCGCCGGGGAGTTCACCGGTGTGTACCCGCGCAGCTCCCCCGGCGGATGGCAGCTGCTCGGCCGGACCGACGCCGTGGTCTGGGACCTGGACCGCGACCCGCCCGGCCTGCTGCGCCCCGGGGTCCGCGTGCGCTTCGAGGAGGTCTCGTGACCGCGCTGGAGGTCCTGGCGACGGGACCGATGACCACCGTCCAGGACGCGGGCCGCTTCGGGCACGCCGCCCTGGGCGTCGGACGCTCCGGCGCCGCCGACGCCGACTCCTACGCCCTCGGCAACCGGCTCCTGGCCAACCCCGAGGGCGCCGCCGCCCTGGAGGTCACCCTGGGCGGTCTGCGGGTCCG
Organism: Nocardiopsis sp. iso_237; assembly: GCF_056173345.1. Taxonomy (NCBI): domain Bacteria; kingdom Bacillati; phylum Actinomycetota; class Actinomycetes; order Streptosporangiales; family Nocardiopsidaceae; genus Nocardiopsis; species Nocardiopsis sp. iso_237. The sequence goes on from NZ_CM149669.1 coordinate 1,437,871, forward strand.
TGCCCGTGGACCCGTCACGGTCGCGGTGACCGGCGCCGAGGCCCCGGTCCGGGTGGACGGGCGCGGCGCGGCCGTCAACGAGGTGCTGCACCTGCCGGACGGGGCCGAACTCACCCTGGGCGTCCCCGCCCGGGGCCTGCGGTCCTACCTCGCCGTGCGCGGGGGAGTGGCGGTCGCGCCCGTCCTCGGCTCGCGCAGCACCGACGTGCTCGCCGGGCTGGGCCCCGAGGTCCCCGTCGTCGGCGACCTGCTGCCGGTCGGTCCCGCCCCCGCCGCCCTGCCCCACCTGGACCACGCCCCGGTCCGGGCGGTCGGCGCGGACCTCGTGGACCTGCGGGTCGATCTCGGACCGCGCGAGGACTGGTTCACCGAGCGGGCCGTCGCGGCCCTGTCCTCCGGCGAGTACGAGGTGACCTCCCGCAGCGACCGGGTCGGCGCCAGGCTCGCCGGGCCGGTCCTGGAACGCTCCCGGGAGGGCGAGCTGCCCAGCGAGGGCATGGTCGCCGGGTCACTCCAGGTGCCTCCGGGCGGTGAACCGGTGCTGTTCCTCGCCGACCACCCCGTGACCGGCGGCTACCCGGTGATCGCGGTGGTGCGCTCCACCGACCTGCCCAAGGCCGCCCAGGCCCGCCCCGGCACCCGGATCCGCTTCGTCCCGTGAACCGCCAAGAGAGAGGCCCGGAACCGATGAACCCCGAACCCGACCACAGCACCGACGGGCCGTCCCCGGCCGACCTCTCTCCCGCCCAGGCCAGGGCCCTGTTCCGGCGGGGACTGCGCGTGCCCACCTCCGGCTACAGCCCCGGGTACGCGCAGGCCAACCTGATCTCGCTCCCGCGTGACCTCGCGTTCGACTTCCTGCTGTTCGCCCAGCGCAACCCCAAGGCCTGCCCGGTCCTCGACGTGACCGAGCCGGGCGAGGTGTCGGCCTCGGTGTTCGACGGCGATCTGCGCACGGACCTGCCCGCCTACCGCGTGTACCGCGACGGCGTGTTCGTGGAGGAACGCACCGACGTCACCGACCTGTGGTGCGAGGACCTGGTGTCCTTCCTGATCGGGTGCAGCTTCACCTTCGAGACCCCGCTGCTGGAGGCGGGGGTGCCGGTCCGCCACATCGAGACCGGCGGCAACGTCGCCATGTACCGGACCAACCGGGAGTGCCGACCGGCGGGCCGCCTCTCGGGGCCGCTCGTGGTGTCCATGCGACCGATCCCGGCCGGGCGGGTCGCGGACGCCGTCCGGATCACCTCCCGCTACCCGGCCGTACACGGGGCGCCGGTCCACGTGGGCGATCCCGCCGCGCTGGGGATCACCGACCTGGACCGGCCGGACTACGGCGACCCCGTGGAGGTCCGCGAGGGCGAGGTTCCGGTCTTCTGGGCCTGCGGCGTCACCCCGCAGGCGGCGGTGACGGCGTCCGCCCCCGAGTTCGCCATCGGACACGCCCCCGGCCACATGGCCGTCACCGACATCCGGGACACCGTGTACCAGGTGCCCTGACCGGGATCAGGTCCCGCGCGGACGGTCGGCCGCCAGAGCGCGCAACCGACCGTCGCGCATCTCCAGGACCCGGTCGGCCGCGTCCAGGTACTCGGTGTCGTGCGTGACCAGCAGGGTCGCCACGTCGAAGGTCCCGGTCGCCTCGGCCAGCAGTTCCATGATCCGGCCGCCCCGCTCGTGGTCCAACGCCGCCGTGGGCTCGTCCACCAGCAGGACGCTCGGCCGACCGGCCAGCGCACGGGCGATGTTCACCCGCTGGCGCTCGCCTCCGGACAGCTGGTGCGGGCGCCGGTGCTCCTTGCCGGAGAGCCCCACCGCGGCCAGGGTCTCCGCCGACCGGCCGCGCGCCTCACGCACCGGACGCGCGCGCATGTGCTCGGTCACCATGAGCTGCTCCACCGCGGTGAGGGAACCGATCAGGTTGGGCTGCTGGAAGACGATGCCCACCCGGCCCAGCCGCAGCTCGCTCAGCTCCCGGGGGCGCAGGCCGAGTGTCTCGACCCCGCCGACCACCACCCGCCCGGAGTCCGGCCTGATCAGGGTGGCGGCCACGGCGAGCAGGCTCGACTTGCCCGAACCGGAGGGGCCGACCACGGCCGCCAGTTCACCGGGGGCGACCCGCACCGACACACGGTCCAGGGCGGTCACCACGCCGTCGCCGTCGGGGTGGGTCAGGGTCACGTCGTTCAGTTCCAGGCTCATCGCACGCCTCCCAGCGCGGTCAACGGGTCGACTGAGGTGATGCGGCGGACGGCCAGGACCGCGCCGAGCATGCCCAGCACGACCATGGCGGCGATCGGTCCGAGGGTGGTCGCGGCGGTCAGGGAGAACGGCAGGACCGCACCGGCCAGGGCCCCCACCGCGACCCCGAGACCCCCGCCCGCGGCGGCGCCGACGAGCAGCACGATCAGGGCCTGGGCCAGGGCGTCCCGAACCAGGTACCGGGTGGAGCCGCCCAGCGCCTTGAGGATCGCGATGTCACCGCTGCGCTGGATGGTCCACACGGTCAGGAACGCGCCGATCACCAGCGCGGAGATCGCGTACAGGAACCCCTGCATGGTGACCAGCGATCCGTTCTCGGAGGAGAAGGAGCCGATCGCGCGCAGGCTGTCGGACAGGGTGGCGGACACGGTGTCGGCCGCCTCGTCCGCCAGCTCGGGGGTGCCAGCCCCCGAACCCGTGCGCGCGGCGACCACGTTGGCGACCGGCGCGTCCGCGCCCTCCGCGTGCCGTACCCGGGGGTCGATCCCGCGCCAGACCCCGATGTCGGTCCACACCACCGGCACGTGGCTGTAGTGCTCGGTGGGAGCGACCGCCCCCACCACCAGGTCGGTTCCGGCGACGGACACGGTGTCTCCCACGGAGACCCCGAACTCCTCGGTGATCTCCTCGCTCACCACCAGGCGGTCGCCGGTCCCCAGTCCCTCGGGGGCCAACGGGCCGTCGGCCGACACACCGAACAGCACGGCGGCGGTGCCGTCGCCGCCGCCCAGTTCGACCCGGCTCTGGGTGATCCCCAGCGGCTCGGCCCACTCCACCCCCTCGGTGCCGGACCAGGCGTCGAGCTGGTCCCGGGTGACGGTGCTGTCCGCGAAGGACTCCTCCGGCGCGCCCTCCCCGGAGGTCCCGAAGGCGACATGACTGGCGGGCAGGTTCCTGACCGCTGACGTGGACTGGTCGGCCAGCCCCGCCGTGAGTCCCGACAACAGGACGATCAGCAGGGTGATCAGGGCGACGACGGAGCCCATCAGCGCGAACCTGCCCTTGGCGAAACGGATGTCCCGAAGGGCGACGAACACGACGGCCCCCTTTCCGGTAGCTCGGTTGTTCCGTGGCTCCAGCCTCCCCGGAGACCGGGGGCGTCGGCATCGGGCGAACGGAACCTTCCCCGGGGGCTCCGGGTGGAGGCACGCATCCATCGAACGATGGATGCCGTCGCCGTCCCCACCGGCGTACGCTGCACTGATGCGGAACAGCGGAGGGTGGGCGCCCGAACTGCCCGGAGTGACGACGGTGCTCCAGGCGCTGCGTCTGCTCCTGCACGCCTGCTTCCTGTTCCTGCTCGGGGTCGGCACCACGCGGTACGCGCTCACCCACCTCGGTGATCACCAGTCCCAGGGCGTGCACTGGACCGTGTTGGGCGGTGCCGTACTGCTCGGGGCCGTCTACTGCGCCGGGGCGCTGGCCGCCCGCCACGACCTCCACCGGACCCGCTCCCTCGTGTGGCTCGCGGCCGTCACGCTGCTGTGGTTCGCACTGGTCTGGGCCGGACAGGACTTCGTGTGGCTGGCCTTCCCGCTCTACTTCCTGCACCTCCACCTCCTACGCGGCCTGCACTCGGTGCTGGCGGTCGTCGTCATCACGGCCGCGGTGGTCCTCGGCCAGTCCCTGCACACCGGTGACATGACCGCGGGGATGGTCCTCGGGCCCGTGCTCGGCGCGGTCTTCGCGGTGGCGATCGCGGCCGGGTACACGGCGCTGCGACGCGAGGGCGAACGGCACCGGGAGCTCATCGACGCGCTCACCCGCACGCGCGGCGAACTCGCCGCCTACCAGCGGCGCACGGGCGTGCTCGACGAACGCGAACGCCTGGCCCGGGAGATCCACGACACCCTCGCCCAGGGGTTGTCCAGCATCGTCCTGCTGCTGCGCTCGGCGGAGAACGCCCTGCCGAGGGACCCGGGACTCGCCGCCACCCGTGTGGCCGAGGCCAGGGAGAGCGCCTCCGCCAACCTCGCGGAGGCGCGGGGGTTCGTCCGCGACCTGGCCCCGCCCTCACTCACCGGCGCCAACCTGCCCGAGGCACTGCGGCGCCTCTGCGAGCGGGTGGGCCGCGCCGACGGGATCGACTGCCGGTTCCGTACCGACGGCACCCCCACCGAGCTCCCCGCGGGCTTCGAGGTGGCGCTCCTGCGCGCCGCGCAGTCGAGCCTGGCCAACGTCACCGGGCACGCCCGCGCCACCACCGCCGTCGTCACCCTCGGCTACCTGGAGGGGGAGGTCACCCTGGACGTGTACGACGACGGCCGGGGCTTCGCGCCCGGAGCGCTCCGCCTCCGTGAGGACGGAACCGGCTACGGGATCACCGCGCTGAGGCAGCGCCTGGCGGCCCTGGGCGGAGACCTGGAGGTGGAGTCGGCCCCGGGCGAGGGCACCGCCGTCGCCGTCCGGCTGCCCCTGACCCGGAAGGAGTCACCGTGACCGGACCGGTCGAGCGGGGCCGCGCGCTGCGCATCCTCCTGGTGGACGACCACCCCGTCGTGCGGCACGGGCTCAAGGCGATGTTCGCGGAGCGACCCGACATGGACGTGGTGGCCGAGGCCGCCGACGGCCGGGCCGCCCTGGACGTGCTCGCCGGGGACCCCGTGACGGAGGTGGACGTCGTCCTCATGGACCTGCGCATGGGGACGGGGATGGACGGCGTCACCGCGATCCGGCGCATCACCGGGCTCGACACCCCGCCGCCGGTCCTCGTGCTCACCACCTATGACACCGACGCCGACATCCTCGCCGCCGTCGAGGCGGGAGCCACCGGCTACATGCTCAAGGACGCCCCGCCGGACCAGCTGTGCGAGGCCGTACACACGGCGGCGCGCGGTCAGACCGCGCTCGCCCCCGACGTCGCCAACCGCCTCATGGACCGGCTGCGTTCACCGAGCCCCGCGTTGAGCGGGCGCGAGCTGGAGATCCTGGGTCTGCTCGCCCGGGGCCTGTCCAACCGGGCGATCTCCCGGGAGCTGTTCATCAGCGAGGCGACGGTCAAGACCCACCTGGTCCACGTGTTCGACAAGCTCGGGGTGGACAACCGCACCGCCGCGATCACGACGGCGCTGCGGCGGGGGATCATCCGGGTCGACTGAGGCGCCCGCGCGGTCAGGCCGTCCTCGCCGGTGAGGCCGCCGGGCGCAACCCCAGACGGCGCAGTTCCAGCGCGGCCAACCCGGCCACCGCCGCCCGGTCGTTCTCCTCCCAGGCCCCGGCGGGGTCGTCGTGCACCTCCAGGAGCCCCTTGCCGGAGGCCGAGTTCAGGGCGCGCAGCGCCAGGAGCCGGGTCCGCGCCTCCGGGGCCATCGCGTCGAGACGCCTCGTGCCCGTGGCCCGGCGGATCCACCGGGCGCGCATGGGCAGCCAGGTCGTGGCGATGAGGTAGAGCGGGATCGCCGCCACGAGCAGCGGGAGGGTGACGGCGAGCGAGGCCACGGTCTCCTGGAAGGAGTCCCCCGCCGCACTGAGCGAGGCCCCCGACTCACTGAGGTTGACGAAGGGCGTGGCCAGCGCCTCCCCGGCGAAGGGGACCTGCTGGACGTTCTCGGCGGCCGTGCCCATGTGCTCGGTGAACCCCTTCCCGGTGCTGGTCACGAGCTCGCCGGAGTGGTGCAGGGCGAGCAGGACCTCGCGCAGGGACAGGGCCGCGTAGACCCACGCGCCCGCCCAGGCCAGGGCGAACAGGTCCGAGACCAGTTGGAGGACGGCGCGCACCGGGGCGTCGGCGTACAGCTTCAAGGGTGACTCCTGGGGGTGAGGAGGGAGGGGGCAGGGCCTGGGCCCACCTTCCCCGTTACCCGTTTCCGTCCGGGCGCACCCGCCCGGACGGGTCGACCCCGCGTCCCTTCCCCTCCCGGGCCCCGGATCGGGCGGCCCCGGCGACGTACTCCTCGAACCCGCCGGACGGGCGTGTGGACGAGGTCCGCCGCGAGCGCGCCGCCCCGTGTCAGCCGGTGAACTCTCCCCGGTCGACGGCCGCCCGTCTCCGGGCCTCGACGTCGTCCACCAGCAGGTCCAGCATCTCCTCGGTGACGCCCAGGCCGAAGGTGCGCAGGGTGAGGACCGGCAGGGAACCCGCCATCTCCAGCATCTCCGGGGGGAGGTCGTCGAGCCCGGGGAACGTCGCGATGATCTCCTCGATGACCGGCCCGCCGACGGGGTGCGAGCGCCACTCGCCCACGGTGCAGTGCTTGGTCAGCGGGCGCACGTACCGGTCGCCCTCGGTGGTGATCTCCCCGCGCAGCGGCAGGTCGCGGGAGGACGCCCCGACGGAGACGGTGTAGGTGCCGGCCGCCAGGGACCAGCGCCGGTCCCGGGGGTCCCAGACGGACAGGTCGCGGCCGGTCAGCGGGAGCTCGATCCGGGCGCTCTCGCCGGGTTCCAGCGCCACCTTCGCGAAGCCGCGCAGCTCGTGCCGCGGCCGGGTCGGGCGGTCCTGCTCGACCCCCGCGTACAGCTGGGCGACCTCCCGTCCGGAGCGGTCACCGGTGTTGGTCACGGTGAACGACACCGTCCACCCGCCGTTGCCGTCCGGGGCCACCTCCAGCCCGGAGTACGCGAAGGCCGTGTAGGTGAGACCGTGACCGAAGGGGTAGGCCACCGGTACGTCCAGGGTGTCGAAGTGGCGGTAGCCGACGAACACGCCCTCACCGTGGCGGACCACGCCGTGCTCGCCGGGGAAGTTCAGGTAGGTGGCGTGGTCGCTCAGCCGGACGGGGATCGTCTCGGTGAGTCTTCCGGAGGGGGACACGACCCCGGTCAGCACGTCCACGACGGCGGCTCCGCCCGCCTGGCCGAGCAACCAGCCCTCCACCACGGCGTCGGCCAGACCCTGCCACTCGGACACCGACACGACACCGCCGTTGGACAGCACGACCACCACGCGGTCGCTGACCTCGCGCACCCGCGCGAGCAGGTCCAGCTGGGACTCGGGCAGGCTGATGGTGGTGCGGTCGTACCCCTCGGACTCCGCGGCGTCCGGCAGTCCGAGGAAGAGCACCGCGGTGTCCGCCTCGCGCGCCGCCGTGACGGCCTCCTCGACCAGCGCGGGGTCGTCGGTCCCGTCCAGGGTGAAGCCGGGGGCGAACCGCACCTCGTCGAGCGCGCGCCCGAACTCCTCCAGCGCGGTGTGCACCCTGGTCGGCACCACGCGGGAGGAACCGCCGCCCTGGTACCGGGGCGTCCGCGCGAACTCCCCGATCAGCGCCACCGAACGGTCCGCCGCCAGCGGCAGTAGGCCGCCCTCGTTCTTCAGCAGGACCAGCGCCTCACGCGCGGCCTCGCGTGCCAGGGCGTCGTTGGCCTCGTGCTCCAGCGGGCGCGAGGTGTCGGCGGACACCCGGTCCTGCAACCGCCTCAGCCGCGCCACCACGGTGTCCAGCACGGACTCGTCCAGATCGCCCCGCTCCACCGCCTCCACCACGACCCGGTCGGTCCCGCTCGGCGGCATCTCCAGGTCGAGCCCGGCGCGGACGGCGGCGACCCGGTCCACGACGGCGCCCCAGTCGGAGACCACCACGCCCTCGAACCCCCATTCCTCCCGGAGGAGTTCGGTGAGCAGCCACGGGTCCTGGCTGGTGTACACCCCGTTGAGCCGGTTGTAGGAGCTCATCACCATGGCGGGCGCGGTGGTGCGGACGACCTCCTCGAAGGCGGACAGGTAGATCTCCCGCAGGGTGCGGTCGTCCACCTCGGCGCTGACCCGGTGCCGGTCGGTCTCCTGGTTGTTGGCGGCGAAGTGCTTCACGCACGCGCCGACCCCCTGTGACTGGACGCCGGTGACGAGGGCGGCGGCGATGCGCGCCGTGACGTGGGGGTCCTCGGAGACGTACTCGAAGTTGCGGCCGCACAGCGGCGACCGCTTGATGTTCATGCCCGGGCCCAGGACCACGTCCACGCCCTGCGCGCTGGCCTCCCCGCCGAGCGCCGCGCCGACCCGGCGCACGAGGTCCGGGTTCCAGGTCGCGCCCAGGCCGACGGCGGGCGGGAAGCAGGTCGCCGGGACGCTGCCGCCGATGCCGAGGTGGTCGCCCTCCTCGGGCTGGTACCGCAGCCCGTGCGGGCCGTCCGCGAGGTGGAGGGGGCGCAGCACGCCCGCCACGCCGGTGCTGTGCCAGGTGTCGGAGCCGGAGGTGGCCGAGGCCTTCGCCGTGAGGTCGGGGCGTGGGTCTGTGTTCATGTGGGCCTGTCTCCCGTGGGGTCGGTGCTGCTCGCTGGGGGCGGGTCGGGGACGGTGATCCCGAGGCTCCCGAGGAAGGAGGCGACCGCGGTCCGCATGTCGACGGAGTCCGGGTCGAGGAGCCACTGGACCTGGAGTCCGTCCTGGAGCGCCAGGAACTGCTGCGCGGCGGTCTCCGGTGCGGGGTGCGGACGGTCGCCGAGGAGTCCGGCGAAGGCCGTGGTGAGGTGTTCGCGCAGGACGCGGTACCGGCGGACGAAGTACTCGTGAGCGGGGTGCGTCGGGTCGGTGGCCTCGGCCGACAGGTTGACGTAGAGCGAGACCATCCCGGGCGTGCCCGTGTTGCGCTCCACGATCCGCACGATGTTGTCGATGAGCTCCCGGTGGCTCAGGCCGTCGCTGAGGACCAGCGGAGCGTCCACCTCGTCACGCCTGCTCAGGACGTGTATGAGCATGGCTTCCTTGTTGGGGAAGTGGTGTAGCGCGCCCGCGTGGGTGATCCCGGCGTGCGCCGCGATGTCGCGCAGTGACACCGCCCGGTAGCCCGACCGCGAGAACAGTTCCGAGGCGGAGTCGATGATGCGCCGCCTGGTGCGCTCGCCCTTGCTCGGTCGGGTGTGGTCTGCGTCCGCCACGGGACGGTCTCCTCGCGGTTGGTCGTCGCCACGGGCCCGCCGTGGCGACGAAGGCCTGGGTCGCTCCGAGACTACGGTTCCGCTCCCTCGTTCCCGCGGTACGCGCCCGCCGAGCCGCGCGGCGGACGGTTCGGAATCTACCAGTTGGTTAATTTGTGGCACAAGGCACACCGGTCCCCGTGGCGTACTCCCGCTGACAGGGGGAGGGCCGGGGAGCCGGTCGGTTCCCGGAAGGCGGCGGTGAGCGGCGACGGGCTCCTGGACGGTGGCCGAACGCATCGGGCCCCTCCCTGGTGTCCTGGATCGGGGATTCCGTTCCAGCACACCAGGAAGGGGCCGCGCCCGCCACCCCCGGTTCCTCCGCCTGTGGACAACCGGGACGGCCGGTCTCACCCGGCCGTCGTCCGCCACCGGGACCACCGGCGCTCCAGGACGACCAGCGCGCCGTTGAGCGCCACACCCAGCAGCGCGATGGACAGGATGCCCGCGTACATGTCGTGGATCTGGAAGTTGAGCTGCGAGGCGTTGATCAGGTATCCCAGCCCCGACTGGGCGCCCACCATCTCGGCGGCGACCAGCACCAGGATCGACGCCGCCCCGGCCATGCGGACCCCGGTGAAGATCGACGGCACGGCGGCGGGCACGATCACCTTCCGGAAGAGGGCGAGCGGTCCGAAGCCGAGTGACACCGCCGCCTTCACCAGCAGCGGGTCCACCGTCCGCACCCCGGTCACCGTGCTGAGCAGGATCGGGAAGGTGCAGGCGAACACCACCAGCGCAATCTTGGACGACTCACCGATCCCCAGGATCAGCACGAACACCGGGAGCAGCGCCAGCGCCGCCGTGTTGCGGAACAGCTCCAGGACGGGCAGCAGGAAGTCCGACACCGGCCGGTACCAGGCGATCAGCAGGCCCAACGGCACCGCCACGGACACCGCGATGGCGAACCCGGCCAGCGCGCGGGACAGGCTCGCGGAGACGTGCGCCCACAGCTGTCCGCTGGCGGCCAGGTCGGCGGTGGCCGCGAGGACCTCCGAGAACGGGGGCAGGAACACCCGGTCCACCAGGCCCACACGCGGTGCCGCCTCCCAGAGGAGGAGGAACGCGACGATCGCGGCCGAACGCCTGAACCAGAGCCAGCCGACCGCCAGCACCGGGCGCCCGGCCCCGGCCGTGGGAGGGCCGCCCGTGGGAACCGGGGGAGCGGTGGTGCGGGTGAGGGTGTCAGCCACGGTCGGCCTCCGACGGTACGGGTGCGAACTCGGACCTCTGCGCCAGCGCCACCTCGTCGTGGAGCTCCTGCCAGACCCGGTTCCGGTACCGGGCGAAGGCCGGGTCCGAACGCGGGTCCCCACTGGCCTCCCGGTCCAGGTCGACGTCGATCACGCTCTTGATCCGCCCCGGCCGCGACGTCATCACGGCCACCCGTTGCCCCAGGTAGACGGCCTCGTCTATCCCGTGCGTGATGAACAGGACGGTCTTGCCGGTGCGCAGCCAGATGGCCCGGAGCTCGTCCTGGAGCGACTCGCGCGTCTGGGCGTCCAGCGCCGCGAACGGCTCGTCCATCAGCAGCACCTCGGGGTCGAACGCCAGGCTGCGGGCGATCGCCACCCGCTGCCGCATCCCGCCGGAGAGCTCGTGCGGGTAGCGGTCCGCGAACCCCTCCAGACCCACCAGCGACAGGTACTCGCGGGCTCGGGCGGCCCGCAGTGACCGGGGCAGCCCCTTGGCCTCCAGACCGAACGCCACGTTGTCCAGGGCGGTGCGCCAGGGCAGCAGGGCGTACTGCTGGAACACCAGGCCCCGGTCGAGCCCGGGTCCCTCCACCGGGCGGCCGTCGAGCAGGATGCGTCCGCCGGTGGGCCTCGCGAGCCCGCCCAACAGGTCCAGCAGGGTGGACTTGCCGCAGCCGCTGGGGCCGACCAGGGTGAGGAACTCCCCGGCCCCGACGTCCAGGGTGACGTCGTCGAGGGCGGTCAGGGGAGGTCCCGGCCGCCCCCGGGAATCGCGCACGGGGAAGGTCTGCCGGACCCCGTCCAGCCGCAGCCTGGGGTGCTCGCTCATGCGTCCTCGCTCTCGGTGGGGCCGCCCACGGGCTCGCCGTCGGGGCCCGAGTCCTCGGGGAAGGTGCCGTTGTGGAACGGGTTGAACTCGTTGGTGTACAGGTCCGAGGCCTCGACCGAGCCCTCGGGCAGCTCTCCGTTGCGGTGCAGCCACTCCAGCCAGATCGCGAACTCCTCCTCCGCGACGACCCCGCCGGGACCGGCCACACCGCTGCTCCTCCAGTACCGGACGACCTCGGAGGACTCGTTGCGGCCGCGCCCCTCGACGATGGCCGCGAACCGGTCCACCACCTCCTCGCGCGGAGTGACCTGTGACCAGCGGACGGCCCGGGCGATCCCGCTGACCAGGGAGAGGGTGGCGTCGGGGTTCTCCTCGACGAACTCGTCACGCAGGACCAGGGACCCGTAGCTGAACCTCCCGTACAGGCCCTCGTCGGTGAAGAGGGGACGGATGCCGCCGCGCTCGACGGCGGTCTCGCGCAGGATGCCCCCGAGCGTCGCCGCGTGGACCTGGCCGGCGCGCAGGGACTGCTCGGTGTTGGCGGGCGGCACGACGGTGAGCTCCACCCGGGCGATCTCGTCCTCGCCCAGTCCCTCCCGCTCCAGCCACTCGCGGACCACGAACTCGTGGTGGGCGCCCAGGGTGTTCATCGCGACCTTCCGGCCGACCAGGTCCCGGGCCCGGGTGATGTCGCTGTCCTCCAGGACGTAGTAGCCGCTGAACGACTCCTCGTCGGATCCGTAGTAGGAGACGACCGAGGTGATCGGGGACCCGGCCGCGACCAGTTTGGCGATCGCCCCGTTGAAGGCCCCGCCGATGTCGGTGTCGCCGGTGGCCACGGCCTGGATGTCCTGGGGGCCGCTGGTGGTGTCCCCGATCCACTCCAGTTCGATGCCGTCCAGGTAGCCGAGGTCGGCGGCCAGCTCGGGGAAGACCACCGAACCGGCGGCCCCCTGGTAGCGCACGACGGTCGCGTCCGGGTCTCCGGCGGAACGCTCCGAGGTGCCGCAGGCGGCCGCGAGGGGGAGGACGGCCCCCGCCGAGGCGGTGTAGCGCAGGATGTCGCGTCGTGAGTGCATGTGTGGGCTCCGGAGGACGACGGGTCGCGCGTGGTGCGACCCGCCGTCGTCGAGGGGGTGTGCTGCCGTGGGGCGGGCCCGCACCCGGGCCCGTGGGGTCAGACCGCCGGGGTGTACTCGCTGGAGTCGCCCACCAGGGACCGGCTGGGGCTGCCGTCGACCCCCTTCGGGACGTCGCCGCCCACGGTGATCCGGTGCAGGCGTCGGGCCTCGTCGTCGTAGTCGGCCACCGCGTAGTGCTGGGTGGCGCGGTTGTCCCACACCGCCACGTCGCCCTCGCGCCAGCTCCACCGCACGGTGTTCTCCGGGCGGGTGACCCGCTGCTGGAGGAGGTCGAAGAGGGCGGTGAAGTCCCGGCTGCTCAGTCCGGAGAAGTGCTGGGCGAAGTGGCCGAGGAACAGTGCCCGCTCGCCGGTCTCCGGGTGGACGCGCACCACGGGGTGCTCGGTCCGGTAGAGCGTGGAGACGAACTGCTCGCGGTACTTCCTCAGCTCGCCGCCGACCTCGGTCCTGGGGGTGGAGGCCGCGTAGTCGTAGTCGTTGGTGTGCACCGCCCGGAGGCCGTCCGCGAGCGCCCGCAGGGGTTCGGGGAGGTCCTGGTAGGCCGTGACGGTGTTGGCCCAGGTGGTGTCCCCGCCGTACGGGGGCAGGTGGATCGCGCGCAGCACGCTGGCCTGTGGGGGCCGGTCGACGAAGGTGACGTCGGTGTGCCAGCTGTTGGCCTTGCCGCGCTCGGAGTCGATCGGCAGGACGTGGTGCTCCCGGCCGAACACGCTGCCGGTGGTGGGGTGCGGGGTGGTGAGCGGGCCGAGCAGGGAGGCGAACCCGGCCTGGGTCTCGTCGGTCAGGTGGTGCTGGTCGCGGAAGAAGATCACCTTGTGCGCGAGCAGGGTCTCGCGGATCCGAGCGACGGTGGCCTCGTCGAGGCCGGGGCCGATCTCCACGCCGGAGATCTCGGCCCCGATCCGTCCGGCGACGCGGCGTACGGACAGGTCCGTGGTGGTGGTCACGTTGGTGCTCCGTTCTGGCGGCGGGTGCGCGGCGGTCACCTCACGCGTTCGGTCGCGGTCCGTTCGCGGCGGGTGACTTGAAGGTAGGGCGCCCGCGCGATCAAAGTCAACCAAAACAGTAGGAAAACCATGAATAGGCAGATGGGGAGGTCACAAAGGGTGGAGGGCCGTTCAGGCCCCGTTCACACCGGTCACCGAAACGTCATGTCGGGCACGGCGGCCGACGCTTCGCTACGGTCGGTACGACCCCCACACCCCGATGAGAGGGCCACCGATGAGCGACGACCGAACGCAGGCCTTCACCGGGCTCTCCGGGAACTATCAGGCCTTCCGACCCGACTACCCGGCGCCGATCCTCGGCGCCCTGGCCGACCACCTGAAGGCCGGGGCCACCGACGCCTGGCCCAGCCCCTGGCTCCTGCTCGACGTCGGCGCGGGGACCGGCATCTCCACCCGCGCCCTGCGCGCCCTGTTCGGCCCCCGGCCCCGGGTGGTCGGCGTGGAGCCCGGCCACGACATGATCCGGACCGCCGAGGCCGAGGGCGGCGGGGTCGAGTACGTGCGGGCCACCGCCGAGGACGTCCCCTTCCCGGACGGCTCCGCCGTGCTGGTCCTGACCGCCCAGGCCGTGCACTGGTTCGACCGCCCGGCCTTCTTCGCGGAGTCCGCGCGGCTGCTCGTACCCGGCGGCACCCTCGCGGTGCTCAACAACAACCGCGACCTCACCGGCAGCGCGTTCGTCGACGACCACGAGAGTCTGCTGGAGCGGTACGCCCCCGGGTACGACCGCCACCACCGCCGGTACGACCTGGTCCGGGAGCTGTCCGAGGCCCGGGGGCTCACCGGGGCGACCGAACACACGCACTCCTGGACACGGGCGCTCACCGCTGACGAGTACCTGGGGATGGCACTGTCCTCCAGCAGGATGGCCGCCGTCGTCCGCGAGATCGGAGAGGAGCGCACCCGAGCCGAGATCACGGCCGTGGCCGAACGCCACTTCCCCGACGGCCGTGTCGAGATGCCCTACACCACCCAGCTGGTGGTGGCCCGCCGCGAGTGACCCGGGGGTTTTGCGGGATCGCTCCCTTCCGCTGGCCTTGGCCAGAGACGCCCCGGGGAACGCTCCCGCAGATCGGGCCCGCCGACGGCGGGCCGGGCAACGACGACGGGGGGAACCAGCACCCATGGCGCAGCTGATCGTACTCGGGGTGGCCGACCGCGACACCGCCGAGAAGGCGCTCGACATCGCCTCGGACCTGAACAAACAGGAGCTTCTCCAGCTGGAGGACGCCGCCTACGCCTACAAGGACGGCAAGGGCCGTCCCCGCATCCACCAGACCGTCAACCTCACCGGCTACGGCGCGGCGGGCGGCGCACTGTGGGGGACTCTCATCGGCCTGCTCTTCCTCAACCCGCTCCTCGGCCTGGCGGTCGGCGCGGGCGCCGGCGCCATCGCGGGCAGGCTGAGCGACGTCGGGATCGACGACGACATGATCAAGGACATCGGCGCCGAGCTCCAGCAGGGGCGGGCCGCCGTCTTCCTGCTCGCCGCCGACGCCACCATCGACCGCGTCGTCGACGCCTTCCGTCAGCTGGACCCCACGGTCATCCAGACCAACCTGTCCAAGGACAACGAGCGGGAGCTCGTCGAGGCCCTCCAGAGCCAGTAGGAACACATCGGCCGGGCCCGTACACGGGACCCGAGCCCTCTCACGCCGCCGGTGCGGGCCACCCGCACCGGCGGCCGCACGGGTGGCACCGCCCGGACGAACCCCGTCCCTATGACGAGGAGCAGCGATGACCGGTCACGGACCCGAGCACTCCGACGACTTCGCCAACGCCGAGCGCGGACTGGTCGCACGCCTCGAACCCGGCCAGATCCGGGACGCGAACGGCCGCGTGGTGTGGGACGCCGACGCCTACGCCTTCCTCGACGCGGAGTGCCCGGACACCGCCAACCCGAGTCTGTGGCGCCAGTCCCAGCTGTGCGCCAAACAGGGGCTGTTCGAGGTCACCGAAGGGATCTACCAGATCAGAGGTCTGGACCTGTCGAACATGACCCTCGTGGAGGGAGACCAGGGCGTCCTGGTCATCGACCCCCTCATCTCCGCCGAACCGGCTCGCGCCGGACTGGAGCTGTACCGGGAGCACCGGGGGAACCGCCCGGTCAGCGGGGTCATCTACTCGCACTCGCACGTGGACCACTTCGGCGGGGTCGGCGGGGTCACCGACGGCACCGTGCCCATCCTCGCCCCGGCCGGGTTCCTGGAGAGCGCGGTGGCGGAGAACGTGCACGCCGGGCCCGCCATGGCCCGCCGCAACCTGTACCACACCGGTTCCCACCTGGAGGCGGGGCCGCGGGGGCAGATCGGGGTGGGGCTCGGCCAGACCAGGTCGGTCGGCACGGTCACCCTCATCGCGCCCAACCGGGAGATCACCCGCACGGGCCAGGAGGAGGTCGTGGACGGGGTGCGGATCGTCTTCCAGATGACGCCCGGCACCGAGGCGCCCACGGAGATGAACTTCTACTTCCCCGACCACCGGGCCCTGTGCATGGCGGAGAACGTCACTCACAACCTGCACAACATCCTCACCCTGCGCGGCGCCCCCGTGCGGGACGCCCGGGTGTGGTCGCGCTACCTGGACGAGTCCGTCGAGCTCTTCGCGCACGAGTCGGACGTCCTGTTCGCCTCCCACCACTGGCCCACCTGGGGCACCGAGAACCTGGTGTCGCTCCTGCGCCAGCAGCGGGACCTGTACGCCTACCTGCACGACCAGACGCTGCGCCTGATGAACCAGGGTTTCGTCGGCGCGGAGATCGCGGAGCACCTGAGGATGCCGCCCGGCCTGGAGCGGGAGTGGCACACACGGGGGTACTACGGGTCGGTCAGCCACAACGTGAAGGCGATCTACCAGCGCTACATGGGCTGGTTCGACGGCAACCCCGCCCACCTGTGGGAGCACCCGCCGGAGGAGGCGGCGCGGCGCTACGTGGACTGCATGGGCGGCGTGGACGAGGTGGTGCTCCGGGCGGACGAGTACCGGGACCGGGGCGACCTGAGGTTCGCCGCCACGCTGCTCAACCACGCCGTGTTCGCGGACCCGGAGCACGGCCGGGCGCGGGCCGCCCTGGCCGGGGTCTACGAGCGGCTGGGGTTCGGCGCGGAGAACGGCACCTGGCGCAACTTCTACCTCCAGGGCGCGGCCGAGCTGCGGCGGGGCAAACCGGAGCTCCCGTCGAACCTGGGCACGGGCATGGCGGCCGCGCTGTCGGTGGACCAGCTCTTCGAGTCGGTGTCGATCCGGGTCAACGGCCCGAGGGCCTGGGACGAGCGGTTCGTGATCGACTGGGTGTTCACCGACCTGGACACCACGTTCCGGACGACGCTCTCCAACGGAGCCCTCACCACTCGGGAGAAGCCGCGCCGGGGAGAACCGGGCCTCACCGTGACCCTGAACAAGTTCCGCCTGCTGCGGCTGCTCGCGGGAAAGGGGACCGAGGGCATGGCGTTCGCGGGGGACGGGGAGCTGCTGGACCGGCTGATCGCCCTGCTGGACCGGCCCGACCCCTCCTTCGACATCGTGACCCCCTGACCGCGGCACCGGCCCGAGGGAGAGCCTGACCCGAGGGCGAGCCCGGCCCGAGGAGGGGACCGGTCCGGCTGATCCCGGCCCGATCCCGATCCGGTCCCGGGTCAGCGGTCCGGGTTCACCGCGGGGGCCGCGCCGGACTGGGCGGCGATCCCGTCGAGGACCATGTCCAGGCCGGTCATCACCCAGTCGTCGTCCTCGTCGTCCCCGTGGTCGGGGGCGGAGCCGACCAGGGCGGCCACCCGGGGGAACGCGGACAGGTCGTCGCCACCGAGCCGTCTGCGCCAGGCCTCGCCGGGGCCCGTCCCGCGGGCGCCGGGCGCGCCGTCTCCGCTGTCCCGGGCGTGCGACGCCAGGCGCGCGCTGCCCTGGAGGTAGTGCGTGACCGCCATGATGGCCCGCCCGGCCTGCTCCGGAGTGAGTTGGAGCGGTTCCAGGGCGGTCAGTGCCCACTCCATCGACGCGAGCATGTGCGGGCCCGCGGGCGGGGCCAGGGTGGCGGTGGCGGTGAGCAGCCAGGGATGCGCCGTGTACATCTCCCAGTCCTGCCGGGCGAGCAGGCGCATCCGCGCGCGCCAGCCCAGGTCGCCGGGGTCGGGGTAGGCGTGGCGGGAGTGGAGGGAGTCGATCATCTCCCGGAGCAGCTCCTCCTTGTCGGAGACGTGCCGGTAGAGCGACATCGTCCCCGCGCCGAGCAGTGTGGCGACACGGCGCATGGACACCGAGTCCAGGCCCTCGGAGTCAGCGAGTCCGATCGCGGCCTCGACGATGCGTTCCCTGCTCAGGGTCTGTCCCGCCACACTCACCACCCGGTTCGCCGTTGCGGTCACGCTAACACTTGCGTACGGTGTACCCACCTGATGCGTACACCGTACTCACCACCCCTTCCTCGACCACACGGGACCGTCATGACCGCGCAGACCAGCCGTACCCATCCCCGACGATGGCTCGCCCTGGGCGTCCTCGTCGCCCCTGTCCTGCTCACCTCGATGGACATCTCGATCCTCTACATGGCCGTCCCCGCCATCACCGAGGACCTGGCGCCGACCACGGGTCAGACCCTGTGGATCCTCGACGCCTACGGCTTCCTCCTCGCCGGACTCCTCATCACGGCGGGCAACGTCGGTGACCGGATCGGGAGGCGGCGCCTGCTGCTGATCGGGTCCGCGCTCTTCGGAGCCGCGTCCCTCGCCGCCGCCCTCGCGACCTCGCCCGAGGCCCTGATCCTGGCCCGGGCCCTCATGGGTGTCGGCGGAGCCACCCTCATGCCGTCCACGCTTGCGCTGATCCGCAACGTCTTCACGGACCCCGCCGAGCGCACCTGGGCCATCGGGCTGTGGACGGCGGGCTTCGCCGGGGGAGCGGCGCTCGGCCCGATCGTCGGCGGCGGCCTCCTGGAGTTCTTCGACTGGGGGTCGGTCTTCCTGGTCAACGTCCCCGTCATCCTCGCGCTGATGGCGGTGGGCGCGCTGGTGCTGCCCGAGTACCGGGCCGAGCGCCCCGCCCCTCTCGACACGCTGAGCGTCGTGCTCTCCTTCGTCACCGCCCTGCCGGTGGTGTGGGCGGTGAAGACCGTCGCCGAGGAGCTCGCCGTGACCCCGGCCAGCGGGGCGGCGCTGGCGGCCGGTCTGCTCGGCGGGGCCCTGTTCGTCCGGCGCCAGCGGCGGCTCCCGGTCCCTCTGGTGGACGTGTCCCTGTTCACCAACCGTCGCTTCACCGGGGCGGTGCTCGCCGGTGCCCTCATGATGTTCTCCCTGGTCGGCATGATGCTCCACACCGCCCAGTTCCTCCAACTGGTCCAGGGGTTCTCCCCACTGCGCGCCGCCCTGCTGCTGCTTCCCGTCCTGGCGGCGGTGGCGGTGAACTCCGCGCTCTCCGCGGGCGCGGCCCGCAGGTGGGGGCACCGGGTCGTGTTCGTGACGGGCGCCCTGGTCTCGGCCGGGGGGATGCTGCTGCTCGGGCTCGCTCCCACCGATCCGCCCACCTGGTGGGTCCTGTTGGGATCCGCGCTGGTGGGAATGGGGGTCGGCCCGGTCATCGCGCTGGCGGTGGACGTGGTGGTCGCGGCGGTCAGCCCGGATCGCGCGGGCGCGGCGTCGGCGGTGTCGGAGACGGCCAACGAGTTCGGCGCCGCGCTGGGGATCGCGGTCCTGGGCACGGTCAGTGCGGTCGTCTACCGTTCCGCCGTCGAGGAACGGCTTCCGGGCGACGTCCCGGCCGAGGGGGTGGAGGTGATCGGCTCCAGTCTGGGTGCCGCCCTCGCCGTCGCCGGACAGCTGCCGCATGCCGCTCGGGAGCTCACCGTCGCGGCCCGGGAGGCGTTCGTGACCGGCATGGCGGCCACGGGGCTGGTCGGGTCCGGGCTGTTGCTCGCCCTGGCCCTGGGACTCATGGTGCTCCTGCGCCGGACGTGACGCGGGGAAGGGTCAGGTCCGGGAGCGCAGGCGGCGGAGCATGCGGGGGTCCTGGAACCCCACGGCCCGGGCGGCTGAATCCGCCGTCGCCCCCTCGGCCAGCAGCAGCTCGGCCCGTTCCAACCGCAATCGCTGCTGGTACCTCAGCGGGGTCAGTCCTGTGGCCTCACCGAACGCCCGGGTGAGGGTGCGTTCGCTGACCCCGAGCGAGGCGGCCAGGCCGCCCAGGGGGAGCGGTTCGGTGAACCGGGCGTCGATGGTGTCCTGCGCCCGGTGCACCAGGTCCACCGGGTGGTTCCGGAACCTCAGCACCGCGCTGGCCTGGGGCTCGTCCCCGTTGCGGCGGGCGTAGACCACCATCTCCCGGGCCACGGCGGCCGCCACGGACGGCCCGTGCCACCGGGTGACGAGGTGCAGGGCGAGGTCGATGCCGCTGGCAATGCCCGCCGAGGTCACCACCCGGTCGTCGGACACGTACAGCACGTCCGGGACGACGCGGGCGCGCGGGTGGCGCCGGGCGAGCCGTTCCTGGAGGGAGTGGTGGGTGGTGCACCGGCGCCCGTCCAGCAGACCGGCCTCCGCGAGCACGAAGGCCCCCGAACACACGCTCGCCACCGTGCCCCCGCGGGCGTGGTGGGAGGTCAGCTCCCCGATCTGCTCCGGGGTGGCGCGCGGAGGGGGACCGGAGGTCCGCCACCCGGGGACGAGTACCAGGTCGTCCGGGCCGAGCGCGGGCCAGGTGACCTCGGCCCGCAACCCGACCCCCTGGGCGGTGGGGACGTCGGGCCGAGCGGCGACGTGGCGGAGCGCGACCGGGTGGTCCGGTCCGGCCAGGGTGGAGAACACCTGCGCCGGACCGGCCAGGTCCAGCAGGTGGAGTCCGGGCAGCAGGAGGAAGACGATCGTACGCACGATCCGGTCAGCCTAGCCGAGGCCGTCGGCCACGATCCGGTCCACCGTGCGCACCTCGGCGAAGCGGCCGGACAGCGCGTAGACGGTGCGGGTGACGATGTCGCGGGGCCGCAGGGTCGAGGGGTCGTCGAGGACCTCCCGCAGGGAACGTCCGGGCGCGGACCCCGGGGCCTCGATGGGTTCGGTGGCGGTGGCGTCCACCGCGAAGGTCATGGCGAACCCCAGCTCCGATCCCATGCGGGTGGTGGTCTCGCAGCACTGCTCTGTGCGCACCCCGCAGACGGTGAGCTCCCGCACACCCCACCCGGTGAGCAGGCGCCGCAGGTCGGTGCCGGTGAAGGCGCTGTGCGCGGTCTTGGTCAGCAGGGTCTCGCCGCTCGCCGGGGCCAGCCCGGGCATCGGCTCCACGAACCCGCGCACGGGGTCGAACACGGTCCCGGTCCCGGGTTCGGCGTGCGTGATCCACACGACCCGGTCGCCCCGATCGCGGAAGTGGTCGACGAGTCGGCCGATCCGCACGGCGACCTCGGGATCGGAGGAGGCGCTCCAGCTCTCACGCTGGAGGAAGGACCGCTGCGCGTCGACGACGAGCAGCGCCGCGCCGGTACGGGTGTCTGTGCTCATACCCGAACCCTCGCAGCGTCCCGGGTGCCGATCCAGGCACGATCACGCTCGATGCCGGACCGATCCGGTCACCATGTGACTCGGGCGGGGTCTGGTGCGACCCCGCCACTCCTGGAACGGTCACGGTCGTACCCGGGTCCGGTTCAGACCAGTCTCTTCTTGAAGCCGACGTGGCTGGGCTCGTATCCCAGCCGCTGGTAGAAGCGGTGGGCGTCCTGGCGCTTGGCGTCCGAGGTCAGCTGCAACATCACGCAGCCGCGCCCCTGGGCCTCGCGTTCGGCCCACTCCAACAGGGTGGAGCCCAGACCGCCGCCGCGTTCCTCGGCGTGCACCCGGACCGCCTCGATCTGGGCACGGGTGGCCCCCTGCCGGGACAGGCCCGGAACCACGGTGAGCTGGAGCGTGCCGACGACCCGGCCGTTGCGGCGGGCGACGGCCAGGTACTGGTGCGGGTCGGCGTCGATGACCTCGAAGGCCTCGACGTAGCGGGACAGGTCGTCGGGCGTCTCCCGGCGGGCGCCCAGGGGGTCGTCCGCCAGCAGGGCGACGATCGCCTCCACGTCGGTCTTCAGCGCGCGTTCGATGGTGAGCATGGGCCCAACCTAGCGACCCGTTTCCGAGGGGCCCGGAGGCTTGGACCGGTTCCCCCCGGTTGGGCGTGGACTCTCCCGATCCGGGACACGGTCAATTACAGTTGACCCATGGACACCGAGCACCTCAGCGCCCTGGCCCGCGCCATGGACGGCGGCGACCCCCTGCAAGGACTGGACGCGGTGGTGCGGTTGAGGGGTGAGGCCGAGCGGGCGGAGGCGGTCCTCGTGCGCCGCGCGAGGAACGAGGGCGCCACCTGGGCCCGGATCGCGGAGTCGCTCGGGGTGACCAAGCAGGCCATCCACAAGAAGTACGGCGGCCGGGGCCTGCTGGGCAACCAGAAGTAGTTCAGCGCAGTGCGGCCACGAACCGCACCATGCGCTCCCCGAAGCCCTCCGCCTCCCCGAACCACACGGCGACGGAGTCCGCGCCGGTGGTCGCCAGCTCACGGAACCGCGCGACCGCCCGCGCGAACTCCTCCTCGCCCCCGGTCCACGCCATCCGCACCCCGGTGGCCACCGGGCGGTGGGTGAGCTCACCCAGCCGCGTGCGGGCGGCGCGGAAGACCTCCGGGTCCGGGTCCACGCCCTGCCACTCGTCGCCCCACGCGGCCGCTCGGCGCAGCGCCGGCTCCGAGCCCCCGCCGACCATCACGCGCACCCGTCGCGGCGGACGCGGCGCGAACACCCCGCGTTCGTACTCGTGGAACCGGCCGTGGAAACCCCCCTCACCCTCGAACAGGTGCCGCAGCAGCGCCAGCGCCTCGTCCGCCCGGGCGCCCCGGGTGGCGAAGTCCGACCCCACCGCCGCGAACTCCTCGCGGGACCACCCCACGCCCACTCCGAGCGTGAACCGGCCCCCCGACAACTCGTCCAGGGTGGCCACCTGTTTGGCCAGCACGAAGGGGTCGCGCATCGGCAGCACCAGGACGGACGTGCCCAGCCGGACCCGTTCCGTGCGGGCCGCCAGGTACGCCAGGGTGACGAGGGGTTCGTAGACGCCCCCGAACGCGGTGCCGTAGGGCGCGGGCGGCAGGAGGTGGTCGGGCAGCCACACGGTGTGGGCGCCCAGTTCCTCGGCGCGTACGCCCAGGTCGACGAGGGTCCGCGCGGGGGTTCGGGGCGACTCGTTGGGCAGGACCACCTGGAGGCGGGTCGGCTCGCTCATGCGGCGACCGTATCCCGGCTGCTCCCCGCTGGTCCCGCGCTTCGGAAACCGACCGAGGCGACCGCGACCCCCTTCCCCCGGCCGTGTCGCCGGGATTGACCAGCCGGGCCACCGGCGCCGGCGGGGATCCGATTGGTCGCCGCGCGCCGCTCGGGTCTACCCTCGGGTCGCGCGGGCGGGCCGGAACCGGCCCCCACCTGCGCGGGGTCGTGGCGAGCCCCGAGTCGCGACCCGCACGCCACCGTCGAAAGGCATCCCCTTGCAGTACGTCACACTGAACAACGGCCTCACCATGCCGCAGCTCGGCTTCGGTGTCTGGCAGGTCCCCGACGACGAGGCCCACCGGTCCGTCTCGACCGCGATCGAGGCCGGGTACCGCAGCATCGACACGGCCCGGATCTACGACAACGAGAAGGGCACCGGCCGCGCCATCGCCGACTCCGGCGTGGCCCGCGAGGACATCTTCCTCACCACGAAGCTGTGGAACGACGACCAGGGCCACGACAACGCCCTGAGGGCCTTCGACGCCAGCCTGGAGCGCCTGGGCACCGACTACGTCGACCTGTACCTGATCCACTGGCCCACCCCGGCGCGCGACACCTACGTCGAGACCTGGAAGGCGATGGAGCGCGTCCACGCCGAGGGCCGCGCCAGGGCGATCGGCGTGTCCAACTTCACGGCCGCCACCCTGGAGCGCCTCGTGGGGGAGGCGGAGGTGGTGCCCGCGATCAACCAGATCGAGCTGCACCCCTACTTCTCGCAGTCCGGGATGCGCGCGGCCAACGCCGCCCACGGCCTGCTCACCGAGGCCTGGAGCCCCCTGGGGCAGGGGAAGGGGCTCCTGGAGGACCCCGTCCTGGTCGAGATCGGCGCCCGCCACGGCAAGTCGGCCGCCCAGGTCGTCCTGCGCTGGCACCTCCAGCTCGGCAACGTCGTCATCCCGAAGTCGGTGACCCCGGCGCGCATCCGGGAGAACTTCGACGTGTTCGACTTCGAGCTGACCGCCGAGGACATGGACCGGATCGGCTCGCTCGACCGCGACGGCCGGATCGGCCCGGACCCCGCCGAGGTCAACTAGCCGACGACCCGGCCGTGTTCCTCGTCACGGTCACCCTCCCCGGGCCCGCCGAGTCCCGCTCGGCGGGCCCCGAACATCCCATCACCCTCTGTGCACGTCATGGGATCAGAGGTCTGGTCTCAGGGGTGGTCATCGGATCCCGAACGCCCAGAACCGCACCGGGTCCGTACCAAACTTCACTCGGCCGAATGTCCACTTTCGGACGAGATGAGCAACCCTTACACCAGGGCAAACACCAACAACCCGTGACACATCGGGAAGGGTAGGAGTCCGTTGTGCGCGGCTGGTCAGCGACACCACACCGGGTGCCCCCGCTCCGGAGTGGCGGGGGGCCGAACAGAGGCGTACAGTCCTCTCTGGTGCGCCGGGAAAGTTCACGCGGCGGACACCACATCTCTCTCTACGCGAAACCAGATCCATGACCGTCGTCCCCCTGCGCACAGCGCGCGTGTACCGCTCCGTAACCGCTGAGCGGTCAGTGCACGCCTGGTGCCACAAAGCCCTGAGCCAGTGGCCCGAACTCGGACCCCTTCCGCCCATGGAGACCCGGCTTGGCCCCACACAGGCCTTCCGCGCCTCGGGTGGAAGCGGAACCCCGGTCCTGGTCCTGTCTGGCACCAACTTCAACGCCGCCACCACGGTTCCCGCCGCCCGCGCGCTCGCCGCGGACCGGCCGGTCCTGCTGGTCGACCTTCCGGGACAGCCGGGTCTGAGCTGCAACCAGCGGACCGCGGGCGCCCGGATAGAGGCCTACGGTGGGTGGCTCGACGACCTGCTGCCCCAGATCACGGACGGCCCCGTCATCGTGCTGGGCCACTCCAGGGGCGCCGCGATCGCGCTGTCCTCGACCCCGAACCCGCTCGTCGCGGGGATGCTCCTGCTCAACCCGGCCGGGTTGACCGCGGCGGGTGTCAGCTCGGAGTCGATGCGGGCGACCCTGCCGTGGATGATCCACCCCAACGAGCAGACCAGCACCAGGCTGATCGAGTTCCTCAGCGGTCCGTCCACGGACACCGGCTGCGAGGAGCACCGCTCCGAGGCCGAGTGGCTGACGCTGGTGGCCCGTCACTGCCGCACGCACTCCACGCCGACCCCGCTGCACGCGGAGTCCTTCCTGGCCTGGTCCGGTATCCCGGTCCGGGTCGCCACGGGGTCGCACGACCCGTTCTTCTCGCCCGCGCGCCTGCACGGACCGGCCCGCCGGTTCCTGAACACCGACGTGCGGACCATCGAGGGGGCGGGACACCTGTCCCTGTACGAGCAGCCGGAGAGGGTCGCGGAGCTCCTGCGCGAGTTCGACGCCTGACCGGTACCGCCACGGACCACACCGACGACACCGACGACACCGACGCGCCACTGGTGGCGGCCGCACGACCGCCACCAGCCCGTGCTCAGTCCCGGCCCAGCGCCCGCCGCAGTTCGGGCGCCGACGTGAACACGTGTCCCCGGAGCCCCAGTTTCCCGGCGGCCTCGACGTTGGTCCGGTTGTCGTCCACGAACAACACCTCACCGGCGGGGACGCCCATGCGCTCCAGGCACCACCGGTAGGCCCCGACCTCGGGCTTGGCGTGGCCGATCCGGCAGGAGAGCCCCCGCGTCGGGAACAGGTCCAGTACGCGGGAGTGTCTCTCCTCGAAGCGCGCCGCCAGTTCCGGGGGGATGTTCGAGAGCAGCCCGAGCGGCACGCCCGCGTCGGAGAGCTCCGTCACCAGCGCCACCGAGTCCTCGTTCAGCCGCGACCAGCTGTCCAGGTCCAGCGCGACCAGCCGTTCGATCCGCTCCGGACCGAAGGGCTCACCGAGCAGTTCTCCCACGGCGCGCCAGTAGGCGGGCCCGTCCAGGTCGCCCCGGTCGTAGTCCTGGCGCGGGGCCCAGTACGCGGCCCAGAAGGCGGCGTGGTCGTGTCCGGAGTACTCCACCATCGCGGCGCGGACCGTCGGTGACTGGTCCATGGCGACCACACCAAACATGTCGAACAGCACTGCTTCCACGAGGCACTCCCAGGGTCGAACGGTCGGGGGGTCGGTTCGCAGGCCCTCCTTCCCCCACAGGCACGCGACGAACCTCCTTTCACGGCCGTCCCGGGACCGGTCGGCGGTACCGCCTGGAGGCTGACCCTGACCCCGGTTCGGTGGCTTTTATCGCCTTTTCTGGTGAAACATGAGCCGATGAAGTTTTGTCAGCTTTTGTCGACCGTTTTCAGAGGGCTTTCTCGGGGTGGTGGTTCTTTGTCCCGTGAGGGCCGGTTTCGCTGTCAGAATGTGGGCATGTGACCAAAGAGAAGACGTCTGCCCTTTGCGCCTCTCTGCCCGAGGCCGACTGGTCGGGGAAAGGATGGGCCCCGCTGGTCGAACCAGCCCGAACCACCAGAAAGCAGCCGGTATGATCGAAAAACTGGCACGGAAGCTGGGTCTGGAGACGAACCCGGCGATCTTCTTCGTCTCGGCGTCGCTGACCGTGTTGTTCGTGGTCTGCGCGATCACCTTCACCGATCAGGTGGACCTGGTCTTCGGTGCCACGTCCGAGTGGATCCTGTCGCACCTGGGGTGGCTCTACATCCTCGGTGTGACCACCTTTCTTATCTTTCTCATCTGGATCGCTTTCAGCCGTTTTGGGCACATTCGTCTGGGCCCGCCCGACAGCAGACCGGACTACAGCAACCTCACGTGGTTCTGCATGCTGTTCGCGGCTGGAATCGGAAGCATCCTCATGTTCTGGGGTGTGGCCGAACCCATCAGCCACTACGCCAATCCCCCGCAGGGAAACGCCGCGCCCGAGACCGTCGAGGCCGCGCAGCAGGCCATGGGCTTCACGCTGTACCACTTCGGCCTGCACACCTGGACGATCTTCTGCCTGCCCGCCCTGGCCTTCGCCTACTTCGTCTACCGCAAGGGCCTGCCCTTCCGGGTGAGTTCGATCTTCCACCCGTTCCTCGGTGACCGGATCAACGGGCCCTTCGGCCGGGTGATCGACATCTTCGCGGTCCTGGGCACCCTCTTCGGTGTCGCGGTCACCATCGGCCTCGGCACCATGCAGATCAACAGCGGGCTCAACACCCTCTTCGGCGTCGAGGAGAGCCGTGTCAACCAACTGATCCTCATCGCCATCGTCACCTGCGTCGCCGTGATCTCCGTGGCCACCGGCCTGGACGTGGGCATCAAGTGGCTCTCCCAGATCAACATCATCATCGCGGTGGCGCTGCTGGTGTTCGTGTTCGCCGCCGGATCCTCCCTCTACCTGGCCAAGGGAGTCATCGAGACCACCGGCGTGTACGCGCAGTGGCTCATACCGCTCTCGTTCTGGAACGACACGTTCGGCAACACCGGCTGGCAGGGCACGTGGACGGTCTTCTACTGGGCGTGGACCATCACGTGGTCGCCGTTCGTCGGCATCTTCATCGCCCGCATCTCCCGGGGCCGCACCATCCGCGAGTTCGTGCTGGGTGTGCTGGGGCTGCCCACGGCCTTCAGCATCGTGTGGTTCAGCGTGTTCGGCCTGTCGGCCTTCGACATCGAGATGAACCAGGGCGGCGGCCTGGTGGAGGAGGTCGTCGGCCAGGGGGACATCCCCGGCGCGTTGTTCTCCTTCCTCACGCACTACCCGTGGACCACCTTCGTCTCGGCCATGTGCATCGTCATCGTGATCATCTTCTTCACCACCTCGTCGGACTCCGCGTCCCTGGTGGTGGACATGCTCTGTTCGGGGACGGAGGAGTCCCCGACCCGCCAGCGCGTGTTCTGGGGCATCACCGAGGGTGTGGTGGCCGCGACCGTGCTCACGGCCTCCGGCGTGGGCGGGTTGGACGCGCTGCAACAGACGATCATCGTGTTCGGGCTGCCGTTCTTCGTGATCGGCTTCTTCATGATGTTCTCCCTGGTGCGGGCGCTCCAGGCGGAGACGGCGGAGAGCTCCGGAGTCCAGCGGGGCCGCCGCGCGCCGCTGTCCGCCCGGTCACGCAGGCTCCGCCGCCAGCACAGGCGAAACCGCGGTCCGTCGTCCGGCGGCAACGGCAACGGCAACGGCGGGAACGGAGGCAACGGCAAGGGCAACGGGAACGGAAACGGTCACGGGAAGCGGGGCGACGGGGCCCTGGAACCCTGAACCACCGGGCCACGTGTCACCCCCGGGGCACCGGCCAGAAGAAGTCGTCGACTCCGAAGTGCAGGGAGAGCAGTTCGGGGTCGACGCGGTCCCGGCCGTAGGCGTCCAGGAACCGGTCCGCGTCCGCCTGGCCGAAGTGGGGGTTCAGGTGACTGAGCAGGCTCCCCACCATCGCGGCCAGGTCCCGGTGCGGGTCGGAGATCCCCGCCTGGCCGAGGTCCACGAGCCCCCACCCGAGGTCGGCGGTGACCAGGACGTTCGGCAGGCAGAAGTCCCCGTGGGTCACCACCTCCGGCAGGGGACCGGCCCGCTCCACCCGCCGCTCCACCTCCGCCAGAGCACGGGCCGGGTCGGTGCCCTCGTACCGGCTCCCCCGCCAGGAGCGCTGGACCAGACCCGCCGTCACCCGCTCCCGGGCCTGCTCCAGGTTCTCCGCCAGTCCCTCCCGGAACACCACTCGGCCGACGTGCGACGCGTGGATCGTGCGCGCCGCCTCGGCCAGTACCTCGACCAACCGGGGGTGTTCCCGTGCCGCCCCCGGCTCGTGGGCCGGTGTGCCGGGCAGGTGGGTGGAGACCACCCACCGCGACGGCCCCTCCGGCCGTGGCTCGGACTCCAGGACACGCGGCGTCGCCAGGCCGAACCGTGCCATCCACACCGTCCGCGAGATCTCGTCGTCGAGCTCCTCCGCGAGGTCGGGGCGGTCGGTCGGCACCCCCTTGAACACCGCGACCGGGCGGCCGGTGCCGTCGTACAGGCGGAACACCCGGGCCCCGGACAGCCCCACGTGCACCTCCTCCGGGCGCAGGTCGCGCAGGGCGGGATCCTCGAAACGCGGCAGCTCCATGCCCACAGCCTAGGAACCGGGGTGACCGTGGGCCACCGGTTTCCACAGGCGGGAGGAACGGGGAGCGCGACCCGGCCCGGTACGGCCATCATGGGAACCATGACCCTCACGGACGAACACTTCCTCACGGCCACCGCCGACCGCCTCGCCGCGCTCCCCGGGGTCGAGGCGGTCAGCCTCGGCGGATCGCGCGCCCAGGGGACCCACCGGGCGGACAGCGACTGGGATCTCGCCGTCTACTACCGCGGCTCCCGGGAGGAGTTCTCCCCCCGCGACCTGCGCGACGTCGGATGGGAGGGCGAGGTCTCGGAGATCGGCGGCTGGAGCGACGGCGTGTTCAACGGGGGCGCCTGGCTGCGGATCGACGGCCGCCCGGTGGACGTCCACTACCGCGACCTCGACGTGGTGGAGCGCGAGCTGGCCGAGGCCGAGCACGGCCGGTTCCGCGTGGAACCGCTCATGTTCCACCTGGTGGGCATCCCCACCTACCTGGTGGTGGCCGAACTCGCCGTGGGCCGGGTCCTGGTCGGGGACCTGCCCCGCCCCGGCTACCCGAACGCGCTCCGGCGGAGCGCCCCGCCGCGCTGGCGCGGGTTCGCCTCGGCCACCCTCGCCTACGCGGAGCGCGACCACGCCCCGCACGGGCGGGTGGCCCAGTGCGCGGGGATGATCGCCCAGGCGGCCTCGTACACGGCCCACGCCGTGCTGGCCGCACGGGGGGAGTGGGTGACCAACGACAAGGCCCTGCTGTCCAGAGCCGGGTTGGAGGAGGTGGACTTCGTGGTCGCCGGGATGACCGCGGACCCACAGGACCTGCTCGCCGCGGTCGCGGAGACCGGCCGCGTCATCGCCGGGGCCCGCTGACCCGGCCACGCCGCGCCGAGGGAGGGGCCGCAACCCCTGCCCCCGGGCGGTCGGGAACCTACCTGGACCAGGTCGTGCCTTGGGCGGTCGGGAACCTACCTGGACCAGGTCGTGCCTTGGGCGGTCGGGAACCTACCTGGACCAGGTCGTGCCTTGGGCGGTCGGGAACCTACCTGGACCAGGTCATGCTGACCACACCGCTGATGGTGTCGTACCCGACCCGGGTGAAGGCCTGGGCCATGGGCACGTTTCCGACGTCCGTCGCGGCACGGACGTACGTGACGCCCTCCCGTGCCAGGACGCGGGTCCCCTCGACGAGCAGGTCGTCGATGTAGCCGTTGCCCCGGTGCTCGGGCAGCACGGCGATGTAGCTGATGATCGGGTGGTAGGCGTTGCGCGCCGGGATCACGAACCCCACCGGGGTGCCGTCGGGGAGCGTCGCCACCCGCCACCAGGAGCGCGGTGTCGAGTAGTTCGCGAACTCGTCGGCGAAGTTGGCCGCCGCCACCTCCTCGGAGGAGCGTTCCCGGAGGTCCATCCGGTCGTGGGCGTCCAGGGTGCCCTCCAGGGCACGGGCCATGAGGCCGAGGATGTCCTCGGTGCCCTCGACACCCCGGTACACCAGGCGGCCGCTGTCCTCGGGGAGCGGGTTCCCGGCCCTCCACTCGTAGCGCAGACGCTCCACGAGCGGGACCGCGCCCGACTTCTCGACGACGGCCAGGCGTTCACCGACTCGGCGCCGGGAGCGCTCGTCGTCGCGCCAGTCGGCGACGTCGAAGCGCAGGAACTCGGGCGGGGGAGTGGTGCCCTGGGCGACCGGGACGCCGTCGGGGAACAGGGCCGCGTTGGCGGTGCTCAGCAGGGCGTCGGCCACGGCCACGCGGTCGACCTCCTCGGCGTCGTCGTCCACGTCGAGCAGGTCCAACAGGAAGGGGGAGTCGTCCTGGGTCCGGCACCACCAGGACAGGCGGGCCAGGAGGCGGTCGCCGTCGAGGGCGACCCACATCCAGGAGGGGCGCCGACGGTCCTGGGCGAGGTCGTCGGCGAGCTCGTCGTTGAGCACGTAGGGCATCCGGTTGAAGAGTCCGAGCTCTTCGGGACCGGTGATGGGGCGGAGGGTCAGGTTGTTCGGAAGAACGGTCAAGGCTGCACCTTCGGTGTGTGCGCCCGCCGTCACCGGGGTCAACGGTGGTCGTCGACCCGGGAGGACACGGACGCGGTGATCACGGGGAACATCGGATGTGCCTCCTTTCGCTTCGTCGCCGCGGCCGGGGGTCGGCGCGGCCCTAGTAGTTGTACCGACGCTCTCGCGGCGCCGCAACCCCTTTGCGGGACCGGGGCGCAGGTTGTCCACAGGCGGGACGAAAGCGGTTGGACCGGTGCCGTCGTGGTGGGCGACGATGGGTTCATGATCCGAGACTTCGACGCCCTCATCGACGAGGCCGCCGCCGAACCGACCGAGGGCTGGGACTTCTCCTGGTTCGAGGGCCGGGCCACCGAGCAGCGCCCGTCCTGGGGGTACCAGCGCGTCATGGGCGAGCGGATGGCCCGCGCCACCGCCGCCCTCGACCTCCAGACCGGCGGTGGTGAGGTCCTCGCCGGAATCCCCGTGTATCCGCCGCTCACCGTCGCGACCGAGGGGTGGCCGCCCAACGTCGTCGAGGCCACCCGGCTGCTGCACCCCAGGGGTGTGGCCGTGGTCGCGGACCCCGACCGACCCCCGCTGCCCTTCGCGGACGCCGCCTTCGACCTGGTCGTGTCCCGGCACCCCGTCACCGTCTGGTGGGACGAGATCGCCCGCGTCCTCACCCCGGGCGGCACCTACCTGGCGCAGCACGTGGGGCCGTCGAGCGTGTTCGAGCTGGTCGAGTACTTCCTCGGCCCACAGCCGCAGGAGACGCGCGAGGCCCGACACCCTGACCACGACCGCGCCGGGGCGGAGGCCGCCGGGCTGGAGGTCGTCGACCTGAGGTCGGAACGGCTCCGGATGGAGTTCCGCGACGTCGGCGCGGTCGTGTACTTCCTGCGCAAGGTCGTGTGGATGGTCCCCGGCTTCACCGTGGACGCCCACCGCGACCGGCTCCGGGAGCTGCACGAACAGATCGAGGAGCGGGGACCGTTCGTGGCCCACTCGTCCCGTCTCCTGGTCGAGGCCCGCAGACCGGAGCGGTCGCGGGGGTGAGGCGGCTCAGCCCGCCTTGACGTGCTGGACGACCTCGAAGCCCCAGATCTCGCTGTTGGTCGCCGCCGGTCCGCCGTGACCGCCGTGGGCGTGGCCGTCCTTCCTGGCGTCGGCCGCGGCCTGGGCATGGCCCTTCCGGAAGGCCTGCCCGTTCACCCAGTTCTGGAAGTCCTCCTCGGACCGCCAGCGGGTGTACACGAGGTACTTGTCGGTGCCCTCGACCGGCCGCAGCAGCTGGAACTCCTCGAACCCCTCCTGGTTCTCCACGAGTCCGGCCCGCTTGGCGAACCTCTCCTCCAACGTGGAACCCTCACCCTCGGGAACGGTCAGGACGTTGAACTTCACGACACTGGTCACGCGTGTACCTCCGGACGGTCTGATCCCTGTCAGGGCCAACCTAAGGGACTCGACGCGCCAGCTCACGGCGGGCTCCCCGGAGGGACGGTTCACCCCAGGCCGTGCTTGCGGGCCACGACGCGCAGCATCGCGGCGCGGGGCAGCAGCCGCCGGAGCGCGAACACCAGCGGCGCGTTGCTGCCCACCGCGTACAGCGGGCGCGGCCGCTTCGCCTCGATCGCGCCCAGCACCGTCCGGGCCACCCGCTCGGCGGAGATTCCCTTGGCCTCGTTGGCGTTGAGCGTGTCCACCATGGTCCGGTACTCGTCCCGGAAGGGGGAGTCGTCGCCCACGTACTGGGTGCGTCGCTCGCTGATCCCCGTGTTGATCGACCCCGGCTCCACCGTGGTCACGCCCACCCCGAACGGCGAGACCTCGCGCCGCGCGGCGTCCGCGAACCCCTTCACCGCCGCCTTGGTCGCCACGTACGAGGACCGGTACGCCAGGGGGAAGCTGGCCAGCATCGACCCCACCATCACCACGCGCCCGTACCCGCGGGCCCGCATCCCCGGCAGGACCAGCTGGGTGAGGCGGACCGCGCCGAACACGTTGAGCCGGAACACCCGCTCCACGGCGTCCATGGGCAGTTCCTCGATCGGCCCGTTCTGACTCTCGCCCGCGTTGTTGACCAGCACGTCCACCTCACCGGCTGCACGCGCGCAGGCCTCGACGGACGCGTAGTCGGTCAGGTCCAGGGCCAGGTACTCGACCCCGGGCAACGGGTCGGAGACCCGCTCCGGGGCGCGGCTGGTACCGAACACGCGGTAGCCGCGTTCGACGAGGGCGGCGGCCACGGCGGCCCCGATCCCGGAGGAGGCGCCGGTGACCAGCGCGGTGCGACGAGGGGAGGAGGACACGGGGGTGGCCCTTCGGGTCGGGGAGGGGTGGGCCCGCACCACAGTAGCCGTCCCCCGCCCGGAACCCGGAGGTCGGGTTCAGTCCCTGTCGCAGCCCTCCAGCACCAGCGAGAGTCCGGCGCCCAGCAGCCAGAGGTCCTTGGACAGGGGGGTACCGTTCGCCGTGGGTGCGAGGCTGCC
Source organism: Nocardiopsis sp. iso_237 (assembly GCF_056173345.1). Taxonomy (NCBI): domain Bacteria; kingdom Bacillati; phylum Actinomycetota; class Actinomycetes; order Streptosporangiales; family Nocardiopsidaceae; genus Nocardiopsis; species Nocardiopsis sp. iso_237. The sequence continues at coordinate 1,470,906 of NZ_CM149669.1, forward strand.
CGGCTTGCGCATTCCGGGCGTGCGCAGGTACATGCCGAGCAGCCCGACCGCGAAGGCGCTCAGCCCGGCCCCGGCGAGCCGGTTCGGCACGAGCGGCACCAGCAGCGCGGTGCCCAGGGTGATCTCCCCGGCGCACAGGAGCCGGGCGAAGGTGACCGGGTCGATCTTGTCCAGGAACGGGTACGTGCCGACCGCCATCCCGTGCAGCCCCATGGCGGTGTCCTCGTCGGCGCCGCGCTTGTTCAGCCCGGAGTTGAGGATGGAGGCGCCTGTGGCGAGGCGCAGGACCAGCTGGTGGGGGCGCAGAGGCAGTTTCACGGGGACTCCGGAGCGAATCGACATCGACTTTGGGTAACGAGAATGCTACGTGGAGTAGTCAGCATGTGGCGGTCCCGGCGCACGGGTGTCGGCCGATCGTTTCCGCGCCCGCAGTCCGGTGGGGGCACGGAACCATCGTGGGCGCGGCCGCTCGATGCTCGACTCGGCCCCGGAGGCGGTGACGCCCGGCTCGATTCCGCAGCGGCTTTTTCGTGTGTTGGGCCGTCCTACAGTCGTGCCATGAACGACACACCCCCCGCCCCCCGTCTCGCCAGGATCACCCCGGAGAACGTCGGAGCCGCTTGTGACCTGCGCGTCCACCCCAACCAGGAACGCTTCGTCGCCCCCGTGGAACGGTCCCTGGCGGAGGCCTACGCGGCCCCGCCGAACGTGGCCTGGCCCCGGTTGGTCCTCGCCGGTGACGAGGTCGTCGGTTTCGTCATGGGAGGTTTCGACCCCGACAGCGAAATCGATGCCTTCCGCTGCGGGATCTGGCGACTGAACGTGTCCGCCAGGCACCAGGGCCGGGGCTACGGCAGGTTCGCCGTGGACTCGGTCGCCCGCGAGGCTCGCCGTCGCAGGCAGAACCGCATCACGGTCCTGTGGGTACCGGGAGAGGGCGGCCCCGAGGGCTTCTACCGGGGCGTGGGTTTCGATCCGACCGGAGAGGTTCTGTTTGGCCAGGTGGTCGCTGAGAGGTTCCTGGGCCAGGCTGCTCCCGCCGAGTAGCCTCGCGCGGCTCGGGTCCGTCACTCATCGCATGACGGGCCCGGGGTCTCCGGGGGAGCTCACCCGCCCGTCCCCACAGGGTGGGGCCTCAGCACTGAACGCCAGACCGACCACGGTCGTGGCACCTCGCCGGACGGCGGGCACCGGGGCCGGGGAGGCTAACCCGCTCGGTCCTGGAGGTCACGCGGTTTTCCCGGTGCCCCGGTCACCCGGGGACACCCGCGCCGTTGTGGGGTCAGCCCTGCCCGAAGCGGTCCCGGGCCTCGTCCGCGGCGGCGCCCATCGGGTCCTCAGCGATACCGCCGAGGGTCTCCGCCTGGTCCTGGAACCCCTGGACGCCCTCGGACACCTGGTCCGTGACGCCCTCGGTCACGCCGCCCAGGGCGTCCTCCGCGTACTGGCCGTAGTCCTGACCCACCAGGTCCTGGCCGGTCTCCTGGAAGGTGCCCATGGCCTCCTCGGCTCCGCCGCCCACCTGGTCCAGGCCCTGCGTCACCCCGTCCGTGACCTGTTCCGCCGTATCTCCGAACAGACCCTTGAACCAGTCGATCACGTCACTGAACATCGCTCTTCTTTTCTTCCATGGGCCGGGGCCCGGATGGCAGTCGTCTGCACCCTTCTACCCGCCTGGAGTAAGTACCCCGTAAGGGTTTCCAGTGCGGCGAGGGGCCCCGGAGGCCACCGTGAAGCCCGCGTTCTGGCCGCGGGTCACCAAAGTCCGAGGGCACATCCTCGACCTGCGGAAACGCGGGACGGAAGGCATCAGTCCGATCACTCTCCGTGGTTTTCACTCCCACGGGCAGTCGGGGCTCGACATCATGTGAGAGCAGCGCCACACGAAGACGAGGACCAACGGAGGCCCCGTGGGCAGGCAAGGGTTGACCAGGATCGCGGTGACCACCGTGGTCACTGTGAGTATAGGGATGGCTACGGGCTCTGCCGTCCAGGCCGACGAGCGGGAGGCCGAACCCCTCGCCTACGTCGCGCTCGGGGACTCCGCGGCCGCCGGGCCCCTCATTCCGGACCAGGACCCGAACATCGCGTGCCTGCGCTCCGACCGCAACTACCCCCGCGTCGCCGCCGACCTGCTCGGCGCCGACCTCACCGACGTCACCTGCTCGGGGGCCAAGGTCTCCGACTTCTCCGGTCGGCAGTTCGGGCTCCTGGCCCCGCAGTACGACGCCCTGAGCGAGGAGACCGACCTGGTCTCCCTGACCATCGGCGGCAACGACGTCGAACTGGTCGGCGCCGCGCTGAGCTGCGTCAACCTCCTGCGTGAGCCGCTCGGCCTCTCCTGCGAGGAGCGCTTCACCCGGGGCGGCACCACGGACCGCGTCGCCGGGGACATCGACGCCTGGGAGCCGGTGCTCGACCAGGCCCTCACGGAGATCCGGGACCGCGCTCCCCAGGCCGAGATCGTGGTCGCGGGCTACGGAACCTACGTCCGCGAGGGCGGCTGCTGGCCGGTCCAGCCCGTGTGGGGCCGCGACGCCGACTACATCCAGGGATCGGTGAACCACCTCAACGAGGTGCTGGAGCGGCAGACCCTCGCGCACGGCGGCACCTACGTCGACCTCGCCGCCGCCAGCGAGGGGCATGACGTGTGCGCGCCGCCCCGCGAGCGCTACCTGGAGGGCCTGGTCCCCACCAGCGTCGCGGCCCCCCTGCACCCCAACGCCCAGGGGAATGGCCGCCTTCGGCGCCGCCCTGGCCGAGGCCGTCGGCGTCCCCCAGCCAGCCGAGGCACCCTGACCGGACCCGCGAACGGCCGGGCCCACCCGGCCGTTCCGGGACGTGGTGGCGGACACGGGCAAAACCCGTGGCACCGGTGGGTCCGGTCCGTGCATGATGTCGGGGCCGACGTCACGCCTGGAGGAACGCACATGATCGCCCGGATCGACCCGCACGACGCCCACGCCTTCGAGTCCTGGTACGAGGCCTACCGGGAGGCCTGGATGGAGGGGCGGGGGACCGGGGCCGCCATCCCGCGCGAGGCCCTGCGCGGATCGGTGACCACGGAGCGGGACGACATCGCCTACCAGCTCCACGCGGCCCACGAGGGGGACCGGGTGGTGGGCACCCTGATGCTGGAGCTCGGCCTGAAGGAGAACACCGAACACGCCGACGTGTCCGTAACCGTCGTCCCCGACCGGCGCCGACGCGGTCTGGGAACCCGGCTCCTGGCTGTGGCCGAACGGGAGATGGCGGAGCTGGGACGCACCGTCGCGGCCACCGAGGTCCCCGTCCCGGCCGGGGAGTCCAGGCAGACCTGGCCCGGCGCCCGCTTCGCGCTCGCGCACGGGTTCACCGTCGGACTGGAGGAGGACTCGCTCCTCCTGGACCTGCCCGTGGACCCGGCACTCCTCGCCCGGCTCCGCCCGGACACCGGCGCCTACCGGATGCTCGAGTGGACCGGCGCCTGCCCCGACGACCTGGTCGAGGCCTACGCCGACCTGTACACGGTCATGCAGCGGGACATGCCCGCCGGGGACCTGACGTACGCGCCCGAGGTCTGGGACGTGGAACGCGTCCGCGCGTTGGAGGCTCGGCGCGCGGCGACGGGCACGGTCGCCCTGGTCACCGTCGCGCAGGCGCCCTCGGGTGAGCTCGCGGGCTTCACGGTCCTGTCCCTGGTGGAGGGCGAGGACGTCGTGGGCCAGGAGGACACCCTGGTGGCGGGCGCGCACCGGGGCCACCGCCTGGGCCTGGCCCTCAAGGTCCACAACCTGGAGCGCCTGATCCGCGACTTCCCCGACCGCCCGGCGGTGCGGACCTGGAACGCCGTGGGCAACGGGTACATGCGCGCCATCAACACGGCCCTGGGCTTCAGGGTCGAGGAGCGCTACCTCGAACTCGAACGCGCGGACGCCTAGGGGACACCCCGGTCCAGGATTCGTCCTCGGTCGAGGGCGGGCAGGGGCCGTACTCCAGCGCGGCGTCGGCGGCCAGCCCGATCACGTGGCCCCGCACCTCCAGCCGGGACTGCCAGTCCCCGGGGAAGGCGTGCACCCCGTACCGGGCGCCGACCAGGCTCCCGCACAGCGCCCCGAGGGTGTCGCTGTCCCCCGAGTGGTTGACGGCCAGCCGCAGCGCGGACCGGCCGATCCCGGACACGTTCGGTTCTCCTGGTGAGCGGGCGAGGTCGTCGGCGCGCAGGGCCACGCACACCGCCACCGCGAGGGCTTCCTCCGAGGTCCACCCGTGACCGAGTTCGGCCAGGTCCCGGGCGGTGGGGACACCCGCGTCGGCCTTCGCCGCGGCCGCGTCCAGCGCCCGGGAGACCTCCTCGTGGCCGGTCCGCTCCTCCAGCAGCTCGCGGGCCCGCGTGAGGGAGGCGGTGATCTCCCCGCCCCGGACCAGCCCCCAGATGGTCGCGGCGAACACCCCCGCGGCCAGGTGGGCGGTCCGGTGTCCGTGGGTCAGCGCCGCCACCCGGGTCGCGAGCTCGAAGGCGTCCTCCGCCGCGCGTACACCGAACCCGCACGGGGCCACCCGCACCACGGCCGCGCATCCCTTGGAGTTGTTGACCGGCGCGGGGCGGTTCCGCGCCTGGCGCAGCGCCGCCACCGTGGCGGCGCCGTAGCCGCGAGGAGCGTTCAGGGGGTCGTCGGAGTCCAGCGGCCCGGGGCCGTCGTCCCGATGGATGCGCTCCCATTCCAGGTAGGCGTCGAGCACCATGCCCACGGACGCCCCGCCGATCCCCCTGTTCCGCGCGCGTACGGAGGCCCGGACGAGGGCGTCACAGGTGCGCAGGGTCAGCTGGGTCTCGTCCGTGATCGCACCGATCCCGTAGGAGCCTTCGACGTACTCGGTGAGCCCCTGGGGGCCGTGGCGTTCGTGGATCTGGTCGAGTCCGAGTCCCTCGACGGGGGCGCCGAGCGCGTCACCGACCGCGCCGCCGATCAGGCAGCCGGTCAGGCGGTCGGGAAGGGGGTGGGGGGTCCGCATTGCTGGATGCTAGGCGCCAGCGGTCCCGCGTACAAGCCCGGCGGGACGGGCTCTTCCGAAGCGCGGCGCTCGGTGACCCCGGCGCGGGACCCGCGGTGAGCGGTGTGCGATCCTTCAAGGGTTGACCATCGCCCTTCGGGCTGGTCAGGGCCTGTGCGGTTGGTCACGAGGGCTGGGATTCCCGGTTATCTCTGATTTAAGATCGGGTTAATAGGAAATTCGGGACGTTCCTCCCGTCTCCTGAACCACAAGCCCGCAGTACGCAAAGGACCCTCATGCGCCGCGCCACACTCGCCGTCCCCGCCGCTCTGGCCCTGTTCGCGGTGACCGCCTGCGGTGCTCCCTCCGAGAACGCCTCGGCCCCCTCCGACGGAGCCGACACCCTCGTCGTCGGAGCCACCGCCGTCCCGGCCGGTGACATCCTCGCGTTCGTCCAGGAGGAACTGGCCGCCGACGCCGGCCTCCACCTGGAGATCCAGGAGTTCTCCGACTACATCGCCCCCAACACGGCCCTCGCGGAGGGGCAGCTGGACGTCAACCTCTACCAGCACGAGCCGTTCCTCCTGGAGTTCAACGAGGGCAACGGCACCGACCTGGTCGCCGTCGAGCAGATCTACCTGCCCCCGCTCGGCCTCTACTCCAACCGTGTCGACTCCCTCGACGAGCTGGAGGAGGGCGCCGAGGTCGCGCTCCCCAACGACCCCACCAACGAGTTCCGCGCGCTCCTCCTGCTGGAGGAGGGCGGCCTGATCACCCTCGCGGACGGGATCGACGAGGCCACCTTCAGCCTGAACGACATCGAGGACAACCCCCTCGACCTCGACTTCCGCGAGGTGGAGGCGGCACAGCTGCCCCGCTCCCTGGACGACGTCGACGCGGCCATCGTCAACAACAACTACGCGCAGGAGGCCGGGCTGGACTTCGAGGAGGACTCGATCCTCCTGGAGGAGGTCGAGGGCAACTCCTACGTGAACGTCCTCGCGGCCCGCTCCGACAACGCCGACGACCCCCGCGTCGCCACCCTCGTCGAACTGCTGACCTCCCCGGAGACGGTCCAGTTCATCGAGGACGAGTACCAGGGCAGCGTCATCCCCGCCACCACGGGCTGACCCGGCCCGGAGGGGCTCCCCCCGGAGGGGGGAGCCCCGGCGCTCAGGGCGTCACCAGCCGTCGAAGGTGGCGCCCCCGTCGGTGGAACGAGCCACGTGGAGGTCGGCCACCACGATGACCTGGTCCTCGTCGGCGTGCAACGCCTCCGGCGTACCGGGCAGCTCACCGGTGCGCTCCCAGCTCCCACCGGCGTCGTCACTGCGGTACACGCCGCCGTCCACCGCCACTCCGAACACCGTCGAACCCCCGGGGACCCAGTCCACCAGGGCCAGCGGGGGAGCGTCCGGGACCGCCTCGAACCCGGCTCCGCCGTCCGTGGAACGGACCGGTCCCTGCTGGGTGGTGGCCACGACGGTCCGCCCGTCGTCCGAGACGGCCAGGGCGGCCGCCTCCACGTCCGGGTCCAGGTCCGTCCACTCGACGCCGTCCTCGGTGGCGCGCAGCGCGCCGTCGAAACCGACCACCAGGTCACCGGCGGAGGCCAGCGCGTGGAAGTCGGACTCCCCGGCCAGGGAGAGGGCCTCCCAGCTGCCGCCGCCGTCCCGGGTCTCGATCAGCCCGACCGGGTTCGGCATGTCCGTGTCGCCCTCCGGGTGCCCGCTGGCCAGGTAGTGGCCGGGGCCCTGGACCGCGAATCCCATGAGGTCGATCGCCGGGCCGACGTGTGTCGGGACCGTCGCCTCCCGAGTGCGGCGGTCCGGCGCGGGCAGCGTGTACAGGCCCGCGTGCGAAGCCACCAGGACCTCGCCGGACTCCGGGTCCACCCCGGCACCGTGCACGTGCTGGGCCTGTTCGGGCAGGGCGACCCCCACCGTGTTGCCCGAGGCCGCCCCCGCCCCCGCCCCCGCCTGGGCGCTGTCACCGTCCCCGTTCGAGCAGGCGGAGGCGACGGTGATCAGTCCCGCCGCGGCCATCGCGGTGAGGGCCCGTGTGCGTGTTCCGTTTTTCATGTCTCTCCCTCTCGGTCCGACCTCGGTTCACGGGGGCGGCGCTTCGGGCGCCGCCCCCTCGTGGACCTCAGTGCTCCGAGTGGTCGCCCTCCTCGGTGGCCTCGGCACCGTCCTCGCCGGAGTCCTCGACGCCCAGCAGCTCGTTCATCTGCTGGATCTCGCTCTCCTGGGCGTCGATGATCTCCTGGGCCAGCTCGCGGGCCTCGGGGTTGACGCCGTCGTCGAGCTCGGTGCGGGCCATGTCCACGGCGCCCTCGTGGTGCAGCACCATGAACTCCAGGAACAGGGTGTCGAACCGCTCGCCCTCGGCGCCCTCCAACTCGGTCATCTGCTCCTCGGTGAGCATGCCGTCCATGTCGGAGTGGTCCATCTCGGACTCGCGGTCGGCCCCCCAGGAGTCGAGCAGCGTCTCCATCTGCTCGATCTCGGGCCCCTGGGCGTCGCGGATCTCCACTGCCAGCTCCTTGACCTCGTCACCCGCGCGGGTGTCGGCGAGGTCGGCCATCGTGACGGCCTGCTCGTGGTGGGGGATCATCATCTGCGCGAACATCACGTCCGCGTCGTTGTGCTCCGCCACCTGCTCCTCGCTCTCCGAGGTGGTGTCGGCGGCGTCGTCACCCCCGTCGCCGCAGGCGGTGGCGAACAGGGCGGTGGCGAGTGCGGCGGCCGCCGCGCCGAGGGCTCGCTTCTTCAGGGCACGCTGGTACGGGGTCATGTCGACCCTTCCTCTCGGTGGTCTCCTCGCCGCGCGGGAACCGGGTCCGGCGCGGCCGTCGGTGGCGCGTGGGCGCGGAGCCGACACGGGCGTGCCGGGTCCGCGCGGGCATCTAGACGCGCAGCACCTGGAGGCGGGCCAGCGAGGGTTCGTCGGGGGTGGGGAAGGGCGGCAGGGGAGCGCTGCGGAACGGGGCCACGGGTTCGGCCGGTGCCCCGGGCCAGCGCGTGAAGGCGACGGCGGCGACCCCCAGCAACACGACCACGAAGGACCCGAGGGTGAGGCAGACTGAGGTCGGGTCCAGTTCGGGAAGGTCCGACACGCTCGCGGAGGGTGCGGGGGAGACGCTCGCGGCGACGCGTTCGAGCGTGCCGTGGTCGTCCGTCGCGGCGTACAGGGAATCCGCGTGCGGGGCCTGTGTGGGCTGGGCCGACTGGACCGCGGCGGTCGAGGCGTGCGCCTCGTGCTGGAGGTGGCCCAGGGTGTGCATGGCCGAGAACCCGATGAGCAGCGCGGCGATCAGCAGGACCCGCGTCCAGGCGAGTCCCGCACGGCTGCTCGGTTCCGACGGCGACATGTGCGCCAGCATACCCTTACCCCGATGGGGTACGTGATCGGGTCGCGCGCACCGTTCCGGGAGGTCGCGCCGCACACGCGAGGGGCCCGGCACGGGTCGGTGCCGGGCCCCTCGGTCGTCGCTAGGGCAGGTACGCCGGTTTGCTGGCGCGGCTCTCGTGGTGCAGCCGGTGCACGGCGGTCACGTGGTACGTGGTGTCGGCGGACTCGGGAACCGCGTAGACCGCGGTGCCGTCGTCGCCCGCGCGCACGGTGCCGAGCAGGTTGCGCGGGTCCTCGATCCCGCACGGCGCCTGCCCTCGGACGGGCTTGCCGTCGAAGGCGTACACCGCGTAGTACGCGGGCGCCTCGCCCGGTCCGGGCGCGATCTCCAGGGTGCCCCCGCCGTTCGCGGTCACCTTGGGCGGGGCCGGGACGGTCCCGCCGAGGTCCTCCTTGACCGGGACCAGCGCCGGGCTGGAGTAGTGGTCCTCGACGAGGATCCCCATGGCCTCCCGCGCGTTGGTGCGCAGCGAGGTGGCGCTGAAGTAGACGTCCCCCTGGACCCCGGGGTGGTCGCGGTTGAAGTCCAGGTGCGAGGAGAGCTCGTTCGGGTCCTGCCAGGCGCCCGCGTTGCCGACCTTGTAGGCGGCCTGACCGATGTACAGGTGGGTGCCGGTGCCCTCCGCGACCTCCTCCCACCAGGGGACCAGGGCGGCGTAGTCCGCGACGGGCAGCCCGATCTCCCAGTAGACCTGCGGGTTGATGTAGTCGAGCCAGCCCTCCAGCACCCACTTGCGGCTGTCCGCGAACTGGTTGTCGTAGGACTGCGAGCCGTTGGTGTCCGAGCCGTTCGGGTCGGTGCTGGCGTTGCGCCAGATACCGAAGGGGCTGATGCCGAACTTCACGTACGGCTTGACGGAGTTCACCGCCTCGCTCATGCCCTGAACCATGAGGTCGACGTTGTTCCGCCGCCAGTCAGCGATGTCGTCGAACCCGGCACCGTGCTCGGCGTAGGTGGCCGCGTCCGGGATCTCCTCGCCGGAGACCGGGTACGGGTAGAAGTAGTCGTCGAAGTGCACGCCGTCGAGGTCGTAGTTCTCGACCGAGTGCATCATCGCCTCGATCACGAACTCGCGTGCCTCGGGGATGCCCGGGTCGTAGTACAGCTTCCCGCCGTACTCGAACACCCAGTCGGGGTTCTGGCGGGCCGGGTGGTCCTCGACCAGGGCGTTCGGGTCGTCGTGCATGGCCACGCGGTACGGGTTGTACCAGGCGTGGAACTCCAGGTTGCGGGCGTGCGCCTCCTCGACCGCGAACGCCAGCGGGTCGTACCCCGGGTCGCCGCCCTGCTCACCGGTGAGCCACTCGGACCAGGGTTCGTACGGCGACGGCCAGAAGGCGTCGGCGGTCGGTCTGATCTGCACGAACACGGCGTTGAGCCCGTTGTCGACGGCCTCGTCGTACAGGTCGGTCAGGTCGGCCTGCTGCTGTTCCGGGCTCTGACCCTGCTCGGTGGGCCAGTCGATGTTCTGCACCCCGGCGATCCACTCGGCCCGCATCTGGTGCTTGGGCGGGGCCTCGGGGTCGGTCTCGCAGGGCTGTCGGTTCACCGGTTCCGGTGCGGCCGCGGCCTGCGGAGCGTGGAACAGCGCCGCGGTCAGGGCCGTGGCGAGGGCTCCCGCGAGGAACGCGGTCCGGGGGCGTGGTGCGGCGGTGCGGGGGAACGGAGCCGAGGCCTCGTGGTGTCTGGACGGTCGGTTCCGGTTCGGGTACGCCAAGGTTGCTCCTTCAGGCCTGCGCCGCACGGCCGGGGCCGCGGGGCGCCCCCGTCGGGCGCTCCTGCGGGTGCCCGTGTGCGACGGTCAGCTCGGGCTTAGGAGAAAACCTTCATGATTTGTCCGCCGATTGCAACACTCCTACGCGAGGTTGCGACAGATGGGTGAAATGAGAGCTTTTTCGTGAAAATCCCGTCTTGGTGGGTTTTCCACCCCGTGTGCCCTGCGGCTAGGGAGCCTCCAGCGGCGAGGTGAGGAGGAGCCCGGCGCCGGTGGCGGTGCCCCCGCCGACGCCGTGCAGCGCCAGGTCCTGGAGCGCCTCGCTGTCCCGGACCACGGCCTCGCCGGTGAAGTGGTGGCGCGCGGGTCGGCCGCCGAGGCGCTTCCACTGCGCCGACGTCACCTGGAGGGCCTCACCCAGCTTGAGGTCCAGCCACGCCTCGAACTCCTCCTCCGGCAGCGCGACCTTCTTGCTGCGCGGCTTCCCGCCCTCCTCGGCGGGGGCCACCTCGCGCTGCGCGGTCGGCGCGGTGACCAGCTCCCAACGGACGGTCTCACCCTCCACGTGCCGGGTCATCGGCTGGATCGACGCCGAGACCGCGCCGGGGACCTTGCCCCAGGCGGGAGCGGTGTCGGAGCTGACCACCAGCATGGTGGGGGACAGGCGCACCCAGAGCATCCGGGCGTCGGTCTCGGCGGAGGGGTCCAGGGCCCGGCGCACGGCGCGGCCCATCACCGCCCACTGGTCCATTCCGGCGCTGCGCTTGGGGTCGAGGCTGATGCGGGACAGGTACAAGGAGATCCGATCCGGGTCGTGCCGTGGCGGCGGTGTGCGGGCGCGGGACCGCGCCGTGGACCTCAGCCTACGAGGGGTGGGCGCCTGGTCAGCCCAGGGACGGACCGGGCGGCCCGACCCCTCGGAGGTCAGGCCCAGGTCGAGTGCAGGGCGTGCTCGAAGTCGGTGTACCCGGCCCGCCGGAACGCCCCCGCCATCGGGGTGTTGCCCACGTCGGTCGCGGCCCTGATCCGGGGAACGCCCAGGTCGGCCAGGACACGGGTCCCCTCGGCCAGGAGGTCGTCCACGTACCCGTGGCCCCGGTGCTCCGGCAGGACCGCCACGTAGCCGATCACCGGGTTGTAGTGGTTGCGGCCGGGCGTGACGAACCCGACGGGCGCGCCGTCGGGCAGGGTCGCGATCCGCCACCAGTCCCGGGGGCTGGTGTACCGGCCCATCTCCTCCGCGAAGTGGCGCTCGGCCTCAGCGCGCGGTGTGTTCCGGGACAGGTTCTCGCGGCTGTGCGCGTCGAGGGTGTCCTCCAGGACCCGGGCCATCAGGCCCAGCAGCTCCTCACTGTCCCGGGGCCGACGGAACGACAGGCGTCCGCCCGGCGGCGCGATCGGGGTCCCGGGAAGCCACTCCAGCCGCAGCCGCTCCACGAAGAGGCGGGCCCCGGACCGCTCCAGGGCGGTCAACCGCTCCCGGACCGGACGGGCGGTCTCCGCACGCGCGGCCCAGTCGGCGGGCACGTGGCGGACGTGGTCCGGCGGGACCGTGCCGGGCGGCAGGACCCGGGGGAGGGCGGCGCGCAGCAGCCGTTCCAGGGCGTCCACACGGTCGGCGGCGGCGTCGTCGACGTCGAGGACGTCCAGCAGGAAGGGGGTGTCGTCCTCCCGGGACGCCCACCAGGCGGCCCGGGCGACGAGGCGGTCGCCGCGCAGGGCGACCCACATCCACTCGGGGCGGCGCCGACCGGCGCCGAGGTCGTCGGAGAGCTCGTGGTTGAGGGTGTAGGGGAGCCGGTTGAAGAGGTCCAGCTCCGCGCGCCCGGTGATCGGGCGCAGGGTGAGGCGGTCGTGTTCGGTGGTCACTGCACACTCCGGTGGGAGGGCGCCCGAGGGGTCAGCGGTGCTCCGCCGGTCGGTGGGACTCGGGCGCGGTGGGGGCGTCGGGAACGTTCATCGCGTTGTCCCTCCCTTTCCTTCGTGTGCTTCCGGCACGGTGCCGGGCCCCCTTCCTACCGGACCCGGCGCCGTGCCGCACGCGAATTGACCGGCGGCCCTAGGTGAGGGCGTCACCGATGCGCGGAGCCAGGTGTTCCAGCGCGTAGGGGACGGACAGCACCGAGTTGTAGGTGACCGCGCCGCGCTCGTGCAGGGAGGTGGTGACGACGGCGTCCTCACGCACCACGTCCAGGGACTCGAACACGCTGGCCCCCTCGGTGATGTCGAAGTCCTCGTCGTCGCTCATCACCAGCAGGAGGTCGCCGTCGAGCAGGTCCACCCGCTCGGTGGACAGCTCCACGAAGAAGCCGTCCCCGGTGTCCCGCTCGCTGATCGCCTCGGGGATGGTGAAGCCCAGCGACATGAGGAACCGGCCGCGGGCGTCGCCGGGAAGGTAGGCGCCGTACTTGCCGTCGTAGGGCAGGACGGCGGTCCCGTCGAGGCCCTCGAACTCGGGGTGGTCGGCGCGGGCCCGCTCGAAGAGCTCGTCGGTGGCCGCGTTGAGGGCGGCACCCTCCTCGGGACGCCCGAGCGCGGTGGCGATGGTCTCCGTGGCCTCGTCGCGGGGCACGGTGTAGGCGGCGACCCCCTCCGGCCGGGCGACCACGGGCGCGATCTGGGAGAGCGTCTCGTAGGTGCTGTCGTCGAACCCGGCGGAGACACCGATGATGAGGTCGGGTTCGAGGCTGGCCACCTGCTCGATGTTGGGCTCGGAGTCGGAGTCGATCCGGGTCAGTTCCGCGTCGCCGACCAGCTCGTCGGTCCACGGGCCGAGACCGGACTCGTAGAACGTGTAGCCGGTGTTGCCGACCGGCACGAGGCCCAGGGCCAGGACGGCGTCGGCGTCGGTGACACCGAGGGTGACCACGCGGGTGGGTTCCTCCTCGATGGTGGTGCTGCCGAACTCGTGCTCGACGGTCACCGGGAAGGCTCCGTCCTCGGCCTGGGACGCGGCGTCGTTCCCGGGGGCGTCGTCAGCGGTCCCGCACGCGGTGAGGGGCAGGAGGAGGACCAGGGCGCACGCGAGCGTGCGCGGGGCGGGACCGGGGGACATGAGACTCCGTTCGACTAAGGTTAGGCACGCCTATCTTATCCCTGCTGGTCCCCCTTGTGTCGGTTCGGGGTGGTTGACAGGGCGACCCCGGTGCCTCACCCTCGCTCCTATGGGAACCCCCTTGCCGAGTCGCCCGACCGCCCGCCGGTCCGCGCGGGCCCGTCGCGGAACGCCGGGTCTGATCCAGCGCCGTGGCCGTCTGGGTTCCCCTCCGCACTGCTGACCCTCCGGGCCCCCGTGGCCCGTGACGCCGGTGCGTCGATTCCACCTTCCGCGGGTAGGTGCTGACCAGTCCCTGATCACCCAGCGTGATCGTTCCCGATCCGTTTTGTCGTTATTTCCGACCAGAAAGGCAGGAAACATGACCCCGACCGCCGCTCCCGAGGCCGTCCGGACCCTCCGGGAGAGCTCCGCAGTGGACACCGCCCTGGTCGAGGGGCCGCGCACGTTGCGCCGACTCCCCGAGGGCGCCGTCTCCCGCCCCTACGAACTGTTCGAGGTCCGGCCGCTCGGGGCGCTCATCGGAGCGGAGATCCACGGGATCGACCTCCGGGACGAGATCGGTGACGAGCTGCGCGACGAGCTCAACCGCGCGCTCCTGGAGTTCAAGGTGATCTTCTTCCGCGACCAGCCCATCGACTCCGCCCGCCAGCAGGAGATCGCCCGCCTGTGGGGCGACCTGGAGACCAACCCGTTCATCGAGCGGGGCGACGACGCGCACGTCGCCCGGTTCGCCAAGGGTGAGGCCCCGCCCAGCTACGAGAACGTCTGGCACACCGACGTCACCTGGCGCGAGGCGCCCGCCCTCGGCGCCATCCTGCGCCTGGTCGAGGTCCCGCCGATGGGCGGCGACACCATGTGGGCCGACATGGCCGCCGCGTACGACAACCTGCCCGACGACGTGAAGGAGCGCATCGAGGGGCGCACCGCCGTGCACGACGTGATCCCCGGGTTCGTCCGGTTCCTGGACGAGGAGCGCCTGCTGGAGTGGCAGGACCGCTTCCCGCCGGTCGAGCACCCCGTGGTGCGCGTCCACCCCGAGACCGGCCGCCGCACCCTGTTCGTGAACGTCTCCTTCACCACGCGCATCGTCGGGATGGAGAAGGCGGAGAGCGACGAACTGCTGCGCTACCTCTTCCAGCAGGCACACACCCCCGAGTACCAGGTGCGGTTCCGGTGGGAGCGGAACTCGGTCGCGTTCTGGGACAACCGCGCCACCCAGCACTACGCGGTGAACGACTACCACCCGCACCCGCGCGTGGCCGAGCGCGTCGCGATCGTCGGGGACCGCCCCTTCTGATCCCCGCGGCCCCCGCCCCCGCCCCGGGGCCGGGGGCCCGCTCACCCCGGAGGGCCCACGGAAAAGGCGTTGTGGCCCAGTGGGGCCTCGGACACACTGGCTCGGACAGCGGGCACCCACGCCCGAACCCCCGCGTCCGAGGAGCGACATGTCCACCCTCCGGGTCACCGCCGAGCGGCTCACGATCCTTCCCCACCCCAACGCCGACGCGCTGGAGCTGGCCCAGGTGGGGCTCTTCCGCGCGGTCGTCGCCAAGGGTGCCTACCGCACCGGGGACTGGGCGGTCTACATCCCGGAGAACGCCGTCCTGCCCGAGGGGCTCGTCGACGAGCTCGGACTGACCGGCAGGCTCGCGGGCGCGAAGAGGAACCGCGTGCGGCCCGTCCGGCTGCGGGGCGAGGTCTCCCAGGGCATCGTCTGCCGCCCCTCGGCGCTGGCCGACCGCGACCTCGCGGCCGAGCACGAGGCCGGGACCGACCTCGCGGGCGAGCTCGGCGTCACCAAGTGGGTGCCCGAGGTTCCGCTGCACATGAGCGGCGACATGGCGCCCGCCCCCGATCTGCTGCGGTGGATCGAGGTCGAGAACATCAAGCGCCACCCCGATGTGTTCGAGCCCGGGGAACCGGTCGTTGCCACGGAGAAGATCCACGGCACGGCCTGCCTGTACACCCTGGTCGCCGGATCCGGGGAGGAGTACGTCTCCTCCAAGGGTCAGGGGGCGAGGAGCCTGGCGCTGGTGCGCTCGGAGGCCAACCTCTACTGGAGGGCCGTGATCACGTACGGCGTCGGCAAGGCCGCGCGCGCCCTCGCGGAGCGCTTCGGAGCCGACCGGGTGGGTGTGTTCGGAGAGGTGTTCGGCGCCGGGGTGCAGGATCTCGCGTACGGCGAGTCCGGCCGCGGCGAGCGGCCCGGCTACGCGGTGTTCGACGTCCGCCTGGACGTGGACGGAGAACGCCGGTGGATCGACGCCGCCGACCTGCCCGCCCTGCTCGCGGAGGTGGACCTGCCCCCGATACCGGTGGTGTACGAGGGACCCTACGAGGAGTCCGCGCTGTTCGACGCCGCGAGCGGTACGGAGACCTGGAGCGGGTCCGACCTCCACCTGCGTGAGGGCGTGGTCGTACGGCCCGCCCTGGACCGCTACTCGGAGGTCCTGGGCGGCCGGGCGGTCGCCAAGTTCGTCTCCGACGCCTACCTGACCCGCCGGGGAGGCACCGAGTTCGAGTAGCCGGGGGACGGCCGCGCCCCAGCGGCCGTCCCGTGGCACGCGGACTCACGCGGCGGGGCTCGGGCCCTCCTCCCGGGCGACGGGCGCGGTGGACTCCCCGGGAGTGTCGGGCGCCCCGGCGTCCGCCGAGGGGGCGTCGTCCGGGTGGCGGCGCGACAGCAGGTAGCCGAGCCCCAGCACGATGCCCGTCCCGATCGCCGTGTACCAGGTGAACCCGATCAGCCCCGGCTGGAAGAGGAACAGCCAGGACATGGTCGCCACCGCCACGGCGAAGGCCAGGATCGCGTCGGTCTGCCGTGCCCGGCGCACCCACAGCCCCAGGAGGAAGGCGCCCAGCAGGCCGCCGTAGGTCAGGCTCGCCACGGACAGCCCGAGTTCGACCACCGGGTTGTCGGTGCCGGTGAAGAACGCCGCCACCCCGACGAACACCAGCCCCCAGCCGAGGGTGAACAGTCGGCTCAGCCGCAGCGCCTGGGCGTCGGGCAGGCTCCGCCGGGAGAACTGCTGGTACAGGTCGGCCATGGTCGAGGAGGACAGCGCCGACAGCGACGAGGAGAGCGTGCTCATCGCCGCCGCCATGATCCCCGCGAGCAACAGGCCCGCCAGCCCCGTGGGCAGGCCCTCGACGATGAACACCGGGAAGAGCTCGTCGGAGGTGCGGAGCCCGAGCTCCGCCACCGAGGCCGCCTCGAAGTACGAGTACAGCGCCAGGCCCACGGTCAGGAACAGCGCGAACTGGAGGAACACCACCACTCCGCTGACGATCACGGCCTTCTGGGCGTCCCGCAGGCTTCGGCAGCCCAACAGGCGCTGCACGACGATCTGGTCGGCCCCGTGTGAGGCCGTGGACAGCAGGGCGCCGCCCACCAGGGCCGTGACCGTGGCGTAGGGCGCCGAGACCGGGTTCGAGGTGAGGTCCAGGAACTGGGTCTTCCCGGCGTCGGCCGCCGCCGCGAGGAAGTTCACGTCCAGGCTGGAGGCGATGACGGCCAGCGTGACCACGCCGCCCACCACGTACACGCCCATCTGGAGCACGTCCACCCAGACCACGGCCCTGATCCCGCCCACCAGGGTGTAGAGGATCGTGACCACGCCCAGGACCGCCACGATCACGAAGTACGAGGTGTCCAGCCCGAGCGAGTCCAGGACGATCTTCATGGGGATGGCCGCCGCGAACAGCCGCACCCCGTCCGCGAGCAGCCGGGTGAACAGGAACGTGACCGAGGCGGTGGCCTGCATGCCCCGCCCGAACCGGAGCCCCAGGTACGCGTAGGCGGTGGTCATCTCGCCCCGGTAGTAGCGGGGGAGCAGCAGGAAGGCCACGACCACCCGCCCGATCAGGTAGCCGATCGCCACCTGGAGGAAGGTGACGTTGCCGAGGTAGGCCACCCCGGGGACGCTGATCACGGTCAGGGCGCTGGTCTCGGTGGCCACCACCGACAGGCACACCGCCCACCAGGGCAGCTGCCGGTTGCCGATGAAGTAGTCCCTGACGTCGCGCTGGCGCCCGGACAGGCGCAGTCCCAGCCAGGCCGAGGCCAGCAGGTACACCGCGATGACGACGAGGTCGATGGTCTGCACTGCGTCCTCCTGGGGGTTCCTGGGGCGGGGCCGGCTCAGGCGCCGGGCGCCTCCACGTACAGACGGCGCGGGGCGGTGGGCGCGGGCTCGGGCAGACGCAGCGGTCGGATGCCCGGGGTGAGGCGTCCGGCCACCGGGGCCCGACGGGCGCCCGTGCAGTCCGGTACGGACCCTGCCAGGCCGTGCCAGCTCAGGAACCCGATCAGCGCGAACAGGTACGCCTCCTTGGCGTCACCGTCCAGACCGACCCGTTCCGTGGTGTCCAGCCGCGCGGGGGACAGGCGCGCGGCCAGCCGCTCCATCAGCACGGGGTTGCGGGTGCCCCCACCGGAGGCGAGCACCTCGGTCACCCCGAAGGGTTCCAGCGCGTCCGCGACGGTGACGGCGGTGAGCTCCACCAGGGTGGCGAGCAGGTCGCCGTCGGAGACCCGGCCCCCGTCCGAGGCGCGCCCGGCGAACGTCAGCGCCGCGTCCAGGTGGTCGGGGCCGAACAGCTCCAGTCCGGTGGTCTTGGGTGCGGGCAGCCGGTAGTAGGGCTCGGCCAGCAGACGTTCCAGCAGTTGGGGGTCGGGGCGGCCGGTCCGGGCCAGCGCGCCGTCCGCGTCGAGTTCGGCCCGCCCGTCCGTGACCAGGCGCACGGCGGCGTCGATCAGCGCGTTGGCGGGACCGGTGTCGAAGGCGCGGGGAGGCAGTCCGTCGCGGACCACCGTCACGTTGGCGATGCCGCCGAGGTTGAGCGCGGCGGTGGGCTCGGCGCGACCGCCGAGCAGCAGCAGGTCCAGGGTGCTCGCCAGCGGTGCGCCCTGGCCTCCGGCGGCCACGTCCGCCACCCGCAGGTCCGACACCACGGGAAGCCCGGTGGCCTCCGCGATCCAGGCGGGCTGGCCGAGTTGGAGGGTGCCGAGCACGGAGTTGCCCTCCGCCCAGTGGAAGAGGGTCTGGCCGTGGGAGGCGACCAGGTCGGCCCGGCCGTCCGCGAACTCCTCGATCCCGCTCCGTGCCGCCGCCGCGAACTCCTGGCCGATCCGGGTGTCCAGCTGGCAGACGGTCTCCATCGTGGTGGCGGCGGGCGGCAGGGCGCCGCGGATCGCCTCGCGGAGGGTGTCGGAGTAGGGCGTGGAGGCGAACCCCAGGGGGACGAGCCGGACGTGGGCGCCGCCGTCCTCGAGGTCGAGGCGGGCGGCGGCGACGTCGATCCCGTCGGCCGAGGTCCCGGAGGACACACCGATGACGATCATGCGGCTCCTGAGGCAGGGGTCAGGGGGCGGGCTGGGAGCCCGTCCGAGGACGGTACCCCGCCCGTCCCGCCGCGTCACCGGTCCCGTCCGGATTTCCCCGCCAGACCGGGAACGCGGGCGTGGTCACGGCACCAGTTTGCATGTTCATACATTTAGGCGCATACTTTTTGCATGTCCAAGGTGCTCACTTCCCTGCCTGTCGGTGAACGTGTCGGAATCGCCTTCTCCGGAGGCCTCGACACGTCCGTAGCGGTCGCGTGGATGCGCGAGAAGGGCGCTGTCCCCTGCGCCTACACCGCCGACATCGGCCAGTACGACGAACCCGACATCGCCTCGGTGCCGGCTCGTGCCACTGACTACGGCGCGGAGATCGGGCGCCTGGTCGACTGCCGCGAGGCCCTCGTGGAGGAGGGGCTCGCCGCCCTCGCCTGCGGGGCGTTCCACATCCGCTCCGCCGGTCGTGTCTACTTCAACACCACCCCGATCGGCCGCGCCGTGACCGGCACCCTGCTGGTCCGCGCCATGCTGGAGGACGGCGTCCAGATCTGGGGCGACGGCTCCACCTACAAGGGCAACGACATCGAGCGGTTCTACCGCTACGGTCTGCTCGCCAACCCCTCCCTGCGGATCTACAAGCCGTGGCTCGACGCCCACTTCGTCACCGAGCTCGGCGGTCGCAAGGAGATGTCCGAGTGGTTGCAGGAGCGGGACCTGCCCTACCGCGACAGCACCGAGAAGGCCTACTCCACCGACGCCAACATCTGGGGTGCCACCCACGAGGCCAAGGCGCTCGAACACCTCGACACCGGCATCGAGATCGTCGACCCCATCATGGGCGTCCGCTTCTGGGACCCCGAGGTCGAGATCGCCGCCGAGGACGTGACGATCGGCTTCGAGAAGGGCCGCCCCGTCACCATCAACGGCCGGACCTTCGCCAACTCCGTCGAGCTGGTCCTGGAGGCCAACTCCATCGGCGGACGCCACGGCATGGGCATGTCCGACCAGATCGAGAACCGGGTGATCGAGGCCAAGAGCCGGGGCATCTACGAGGCCCCCGGCATGGCCCTGCTGTTCGCCGCCTACGAGCGCCTGGTCAACGCGATCCACAACGAGGACACCCTCGCCACCTACCACAACGAGGGCCGCCGCCTCGGCCGCCTCATGTACGAGGGCCGCTGGCTGGAGCCCCAGGCCCTCATGCAGCGCGAGGCCCTCCAGCGCTGGGTCGGCACCGCCGTCACCGGCGAGGTGACCCTGCGTCTGCGTCGCGGCGACGACTACTCGATCATGGACACCACCGGCGCGGCGTTCAGCTACCACCCGGACAAGCTGTCCATGGAGCGCACCGAGGACTCCGCGTTCGGTCCCAGCGACCGCATCGGCCAGCTGACCATGCGCAACCTGGACATCGCTGACTCCCGCGCCAAGCTGGAGGAGTACGCGGCCCTGGGCATGGTCGGGGACAGTACGCCCTCGACCTCGATCGGCGCAGCGCAGGCCGCCTCCACCGGGCTGATCGGCGCGATGCCCGAGGGCGGCGCCGAGACCATCGCCTCGCGCGGTCAGGGCTCCGAGGACGACCTGCTCGACTACGCGGCCATGGAGGCCGGTACCGACTAGGTCAGGCCGACGCCGCTCCGCCCCGCACGGGACCTCCCGTGCGGGGCGGACGTGTGCCCGGACCTGGCGGGGCGTGCCCCCGTTGCCTACCCTGAGCCTCCCCGCCCCCAACGGAAGGAGGGTCCGCGTGGAGCGGCGTCCCATGGACATCGAGGCCTACACCGAGCGCACCCGGAACGGCCCCTGTTTCGTCTGCTCGCTGGTGTCCGGAGAACCGGGCTTCGAGCACGACGTGCTCTTCGAGGACGACGACCACATCGCCTTCCTCGGCCGTCACCCCACCCTGCCCGGGCACACCCTGGTGGCCCCGAAGGCGCACGTGGAACACGTCGTCCGGGACCTCGACGAGGACGCCTACACCCGGACCATGCTGGTGGTCCGCGAGGTGGCGCTCGCCGTCGAGGACGTGTTCGAGTCCGAGCGCACCTACCTGCTCTCCCTCGGCAGCCAACAGGGCAACCGCCACCTCCACTGGCACATCGCCGCCCTGCCGCCCGGGGTTCCGTACGAGGAGCAGCAGTACCACGCGCTCATGACGGAGAACGGCGTGCTGGTCGTCGATCCCGCCGAGTACGCCGCGAGGGCCGAGCGGGTCCGCACCGCCATCCGGGTCCGCGGCCGACTGGCCTGACCCGCCGCCGTGACCAGGCCCCTCTCCGCCGGAGAGGGGCCTTCTCGCTGCCCCGGGGGGCTACAGCGGATCAGGTCCATCATTTGACTAATTCCAGAAAAGGCGGCAGACTCCAGGCCATGCCCACCTCTTCGGATTTCGAGCAAATGCTGCGCGAGTCCGCTCTGAGGGTGACGAGCCCGCGGTTAGCTGTCCTCTCCGTCGTGCACGAGCACCCACACGCGGACACGGAGTCGATCATCGACCACGTGCGTGCGGAACTCGGCGCGGTGTCCGTCCAGGCCGTCTACGACGTGCTCAAGGCACTGACCGGCGCTGGCCTGGTGAGACGTATCCAGCCACAGGGCTCCGTGGCCCGCTACGAGACACGGGTGGGGGACAACCACCACCACGTCGTATGCAGGTCCTGCGGCGCCATCGCGGACGTGGACTGTGCGGTCGGCCACGCGCCGTGCCTGACCGCGTCCGCTGACCACGGCTTCTCGATCGACGAGGCCGAGGTCGTCTACTGGGGCCAGTGCGCCGAGTGCTACGGCGCGCGGAGCTCCTGAACCACAAAGTTCACCTCTTCCCGTAAGGAAGTCGATGTCTGAAAACAACGAGGTCGTTGCCCCCACCCCGCCGCAGACCGGAGGATGCCCCGTCGCGCACGGTGACGGGCTCACGCACCCCACCCAGGGCGACGGCAACCGTGAGTGGTGGCCCAACCAGCTCAACCTGAGGATCCTCGCCAAGAACACCCCCGTGTCGAACCCGCTCGGTGAGGGCTTCGACTACGCGAAGGCCTTCGAGGCCCTCGACCTGGACGCCGTGAAGGCCGACATCGCGGCCCTCCTCACGGACTCGCAGGACTGGTGGCCCGCCGACTTCGGTCACTACGGGCCGCTCATGATCCGCATGGCCTGGCACAGCGCCGGCACCTACCGCTCGCACGACGGCCGCGGCGGCGGCAGCGCCGGTCAGCAGCGCTTCGCCCCCCTCAACAGCTGGCCCGACAACGGCAACCTGGACAAGGCCCGCCGTCTGCTGTGGCCCGTGAAGAAGAAGTACGGCCAGAACATCTCCTGGGCCGACCTCTTCATCCTCACCGGCAACGTCGCCCTGGAGTCCATGGGCTTCAAGACCTTCGGCTTCGGCGGTGGCCGCGAGGACGTGTGGGAGCCCGAGGCCGACGTCTACTGGGGCCCCGAGACCACCTGGCTCGACGACCAGCGCTACAGCGGCGACCGCGACCTGGAGAAGCCCCTCGCCGCCGTGCAGATGGGCCTCATCTACGTCAACCCCGAGGGCCCGAACGGCAACCCGGACCCGCTGGCCGCCGCCCGCGACATCCGTGAGACCTTCGGCCGCATGGGCATGAACGACGAGGAGACCGTCGCCCTCATCGCCGGTGGCCACACCTTCGGCAAGACGCACGGCGCCGCCCCGGACAGCAACCTGGAGGCCGAGCCCGAGCGCGCCGGCCTGGAGATGCAGGGTCTGGGCTGGAAGAACAACCACGGCACCGGCAAGGGAGGCGACGCCATCACCTCGGGCCTGGAGGTCACCTGGACCACCACCCCGGCCCAGTGGAGCGAGGGCTTCTTCAAGAACCTCTTCGAGTTCGAGTACGAGCTCACCCAGAGCCCGGCCGGCGCCAACCAGTGGATCGCCAAGGACGCCGAGGAGATCATCCCCGACGCCCACGTCCCCGGCAAGAAGCACAAGCCGACCATGCTCACCACCGACCTGTCGCTGCGCGTCGACCCGGTCTACGAGCAGATCTCGCGCCGCTTCTACGAGGACCACGAGGCCTTCAAGGACGCCTTCGCCCGCGCCTGGTTCAAGCTGACCCACCGCGACATGGGCCCGAAGGTCCGCTACCTCGGCTCCGAGGTCCCCGCCGAGGACCTCGTCTGGCAGGACCCGCTGCCCGCCCAGGAGGGCGAGGTCATCGGTGACGCGGAGATCGCCGCCCTGAAGGCGAAGATCGCCGAGTCCGGCCTGTCCGTGGCCGAGCTGGTCTCCACCGCGTGGGCCTCCGCTTCGACCTACCGCGACAGCGACAAGCGCGGCGGCGCCAACGGTGCCCGGATCCGTCTGGAGCCGCAGGTCGACTGGGAGGTCAACAACCCGGCCGAGCTGCGCCGCGTGCTCGCGAAGCTCCAGGGCATCGTCGACGAGTTCAACGCCTCCTCCGCGAAGAAGGTCTCCGTCGCCGACGTGATCGTCCTCGCCGGTGGCGTGGGTGTCGAGCAGGCCGCCAAGGCCGCTGGTCAGGACGTCACCGTCCCGTTCACCCCGGGCCGCGTGGACGCCACCGACGAGCACACCGACGCCGACTCCTTCTCCTACCTGGAGCCGGTCGCCGACGGTTTCCGCAACTACTACGGCAAGGCCAACCGCCTTCCCGCCGAGTACCTGCTGCTGGACCGCGCCAACCTGATCGGCCTCAGCGCCCCGGAGACCACCGTCCTGGTGGGCGGCCTGCGTGTGCTGGGCGCCAACTTCGACAACTCGGACCTGGGCGTCCTCACGGACCACCCGGGCGCGCTGACGAACGACTTCTTCGTCAACCTGCTCGACCTCAACACCAACTGGTACGCGACCGGTGACAGCTCCGAGACCTCGGAGACCTTCGTCGCCAAGGACGACTCCGGTGCGGTCAAGTGGACCGGCAGCCGCGTGGACCTGGTGTTCGGCTCCAACTCCGAGCTGCGCGCCGTGGCCGAGGTGTACGCCTCCGACGACGCCAAGGAGAAGTTCGTCCAGGACTTCGTCGCCGCGTGGAACAAGGTCATGAACGCCGACCGGTTCGACCTGGTCTAGTTCGACCCCGGGCGCGTCCCGAGGAGTGGTCCCGGGTTCCCGGAGTTCCCAGAGCCAGACCCTTCGGACACCGCCCGCGTCACCGGCCCGACCCTCACCGGTCGGGCCGGTTTCGTGTGTCCGGCCCCCTCACGGGCCACTCCACGCACTCCACGCGCTCCGGCCCGGGGAGCTGTCCCCGCAGCCGTTCGGCGGCCCCGCCGTCCAGGTTGACCAGGTACGCCACCCGCGCGAGGTCCAGCATCGCCGCGTCGGAGGCGCTGTCCCCGTAGGCTGCCGTGATTTCTCCCCGAACCCCGGCGTCGGCGGCCATCCGGGGCTTGCGGGGGCCGTGGCAGTGGTGCTCAGCGACCAGACCTCCCCACCGCCTCCGGAGCGTCGAGGCGACCACGCGCACACGGGGGTCGATCTCCCGGCACAGGGGTACGGCGAGCAGGTCGGCGCAGGCGGTCACCACCGCCACGTCGTCGCCCGTCCCGAGGTGCCCGTCGAGGGCGGCGGCCCCGCGCGGTCTCAGCCGTTCCCGCACGCCCAGGTCCCGCATGTAGTCGCGGACGATCCGGTCCAGGCGGGCCTCGCCCACGCCGACCGTGCCCGCCCACAGCAGGAGTGATCCGGCGTGGACGCGCCAGGAACGCCGCGCGAACGCCGCCGCGACCAGCGGTGACAGCAGCAGGGCGCCCGCCGCCCGTAGAGGAGCGCGGCGGAGCAGGTGCAGGGTGAACCGTGAGAACGAGTCGTGGTCGAGCAGGGTGTCGTCGAGGTCGAACAGTGCCCAGGCCACGGTGCCCCCCTCAGAACTCGTCGGTCACGGCGGGGAGGTCGTACTCCCTCGTGACGCTCAAATCGTCGTCCACGAGCTGGAGCGGTGCCTGTTGTCCGCTCCTGGTGTTCGCGGCGACCAGGACGCCTTCCCCCGAGGGGGCGGCCTGGACGGACGGGTACCGCACGGACTCGGTGTACCGCTCGTTCAGGGGGCTGCCGTCGCTGTCCCACACGTGCAGGTAGGCCAGCCGCTCCCGGACGCTGCCCGCCGCGACGACGGTGTCCCCGTCCGCACCGAAGGACAGCGAGGTGACCAGGGGTCTGGCCTCCTCGTCGGTCTCGTCCTCGTTGAAGGGCACGGTGAAGGCCTCCGGAGCCTCGGGTGACCGGGGGCCCAGGAGCAGGAGTTGGTGGTGGGAGGCGACCGCCACGAGGCTGTCCGAGACCGCCATGGGTCCCGAGACGCCCCCAGGCCACGGCCGGAACTCGGGGACGTCCGGCAGCGGCTCGCCGCTCTTGGCGTCCCACACCGCGATACCGGAGTCCAGCGCGGCGATCAGCAGCTCGCCGTCCGGGGTGGTACCCAGATCCTTCAGGCTCCCCGGTTCGGTGTCCTCCACGGGGAGGTCGACGGAGTACAGCTTCTCGCCGTTGTGCGTGTCATAGGCGATCACCTGGTCCGCCCGGGGATCGGACTCGGGTCCCGGGCCCACGTACAGGTTCCGCCCGCCGGGGGACAGCGCCATGGGTTCGCCGCCCTCGAACTCGTCGGCCAGGCTGACCTCGTACTCCCGCGCCTCGGCGAGATCCCAGACGAAGGCGACGGAGAGGGGACCCCCGCGCAGGACGGCGACCGTGCCGCCCTCGGGGTCCGCGACCAGGTGCGAGTCGCGCAGTCGTCGGGGGTCGAGCTCGTCCAGGCGCCGGAGCGGGGCCTGCTGACGCGTCTCATAGAGGTGCACTCCCGCTTCGGAGAGGGTGACGAACCGGTCCGGCCCCGCGAAGACGACCCTGTCGATCCTCGCCGGTGGACCTCCGCCAGCCGCGCCCTCGTTCGGTGCGGCGGGTTGGGACGTGGGCGGGGGTGAGGTGTCGTCTCCCCCTTGCTTCGCCGAGTCGTCCGTGTCGAGGACCAGGACCAGGCCCACCACCAGAGCCAGCACCGCCAGGCCGACACCCCAGAGGGTCTTCGGGGAGAGCCTTGCGGGTTCCGGGGCCTCGTACACACCGGTGTGGGGGTCGGCACCCGCGGTGTACCCCGTGGTCCCGGTCTCACGGATCGGGGAACGCGGGGCCGGATACCGCCCGCCGTTGGAAGACGACCTCCGTACCGGGCCCCGGTCGACCGGGGGCTCCCTTCGGGGGCTCCCACCCACTCGGGGTTTCTCGGCCGCTTCGGGTTCCCGGTCGCCCTCGGCCTCGGGGGACCTTTCGGCCGAGGCGGTCTTCGGGAGGTAGGACCTGGTTCTCGCCCAGCTCGGCAGTTCGCCGGGGTTCCGATCCCGCGCCCCGGGCGGCTCGTTCCGGCCATTCACAGGGGTCTCGTGCGCCTCAGGGTTCCCAGGCGCACCGTCCGCCCCCGCGGCGCCCTCACCGCGATCAACTGTGGAGCCGTTCCCCGGTTCGGCCCCACCCGGTGAGGCCTCGGACGCCGTCCCCGTTCCACGCACGTTCGCCTCGGCGGGCCCGCGCTCGACTTCGGCGGGGCCGCGCGTCTCCGGTGTCGCTGGTGGACCATCCGTGCCCGTGGCGCCGGTGGTCTCGGACCCGCCACCGTGCTCCGCCGAACCCTGGGCCTCCGCACGCTCAGCCACGGGGTCCGGGGCGGCCACCTGCCTCCGGGTGTAGGCGACCGTTCCCCTCACCCGGGTGGCGATGGCGGTGGGCAGCCACGCGGTGGGATCGTCAGCGCCCGCTTCCGGCAGGGCGGTACCGGTCAGGTCGGCCAGGAGCGATTCCGGTCCGGGGCGGTCGGACGCGTCCTTGGCCAGACACGCGGTGACCAGAGGGAGCAGCCCCTCCGGGAGCCCGTTCAGGTCGGGCTCCTCGTTGACCACCCGGTACAGCAGCGCGGCCGGGTCACCGGTACCGAAGGGGTGCCGACCCGTTCCCGCGAACAGCAGCACCCCGCCGAAGGCGAACAGGTCGCTGCCCGGCCCCAGGTACGCCCCGGTCGCCTGTTCCGGCGACATGAACGCCGGGGTGCCCAGGGTCTGCCCCGTCCGGGTCAGCGCCGTGGCGTCGGTGGCGCGGGCGATGCCGAAGTCGATCACCTGTGGCCCGCGCGTGGACAGCAGGACGTTGGAGGGCTTCAGGTCCCGGTGGATCAGCCCCACGGAGTGGATGGCGTCCAGGGCCCGGGCCAGTCCGGCCGCCAGGGCGAGCAGCGAGTCCTCGGGGAAGGGGCCGCCCTCGCGTACCGCCTGATGGAGTGAGGGGCCGGACACGTACTCGGTGGCCAACCACGGGCGCGGACCCTCGGTGTCGGCGTCGAGCACCCGCGCCGTGTAGGGGCCGCGCACCCGGCGGGCGAGGGCCACCTCCGCGGCGAAGCGGGCGCGGAACTCCGGGTCCTCGGCGTACTCGGTGCGGACCGCCTTCACCGCCGCCAGGTCGTCTCCGGTGCCGTCGGCCGCGACCGCCAGGAAGACCACGCCCATGCCGCCGGAGCCGACCCGGCGCAGCAGACGGTAGGGACCGAGCCGACGCGGGTCCTCAGGACGCAGGGAATGCATGAAGCCGTTTCCGGTGGGGGTTCGGACGAGCCTACCGGACAGGGCTTCAGCGTCTGAGGGGCTCCGGCGTCAGAGCCAGTCGTGCTCCCGCGCGTACCGCGCCGCCTCGTGCCTGGTCCGGGTCTGCGTCTTGCGCATCGCGTTCGAGAGGTAGTTGCGCACGGTGCCCTCGGCCAGGTGCAGGCGCGCGGCGGTGTCGGCGGCCGAGTACCCGTCCCTGGTGGCCCGCAGAACGTCGATCTCCCGTTCGGTGAGCGGGCAGTCGTCGATCACGGCCAGCGCGGACACGTCCGGGTCCACCCACCGCTTGCCCCCGTGCAGGGTGCCGATCACCGACGTGATGTGCGCGGGGTCGGCCGACTTGCTCACGAACCCCTGTACACCGAGCCGGAGCGCTCGGCGCAGCACACCGGGGCGGGCGTGCCGGGTCAGCATCAGGATCACCTGGTCCGGCAGCTCCCGACGGATGCGGTCCACGGCGCCGAGCCCGTCCACCCCCGGCATCTCCAGGTCGATGACGAGCACGTCGGGGCGGTGCTCCAGGGTGGCCGCCACGGCGGACTCGCCGTCATGGGCCTCGGCCAGCACGGTGATCTCGCCCTCCAGGGGGAGCAGGGCCGCCATCGCCTTGCGCAGCAGGGCCTCGTCGTCAGCGAGTACCACGGTGATCATCGGTCGTCCCTCCGCCCGGAGAACGCGGCGGCGGTCAGGAACCGCCCGTCCCCCTGTTCCACTGTCAGTGTTCCACCGTCCCGTTCCACGCGGTCGCGGAGGGTGGCCAGGCCCCCGAGCTCGGGAGCGGCCTCCCCGCGCACCCCGTCGTTCACGATGGTGATGCCGGACCCGGTGAGCGTGATCCGCACCTGCTCGGCCTCGGCGTGCCGCAGGATGTTGGTGGTCGTCTCCCGCAGGACCTGCCCGAGCATCTCCGCCGCCCGGGTGTCCGGTTCGCCCTCGCCCCGGCGTACGACGCGCACGTCGATCCCGGCCGCCTCGAAGAGGTTCTTCGCGTTCTCCAGCTCGGCGGACAGGTTGAGCCGCCGCTGTGCGTGGGCCAGTTCCTTGGTCTCGGCGATGGTCTCGCCCACCAGGGCGTAGACCTCGTCCAGCTCCCGCACCACCTGGTCGGTGTCCGCGTGCACCAGCTTCCGGGCCAGCGCCACCTTGAGCTTCACCACGTGC
This sequence comes from Nocardiopsis sp. iso_237, assembly GCF_056173345.1. Classification (NCBI taxonomy): domain Bacteria; kingdom Bacillati; phylum Actinomycetota; class Actinomycetes; order Streptosporangiales; family Nocardiopsidaceae; genus Nocardiopsis; species Nocardiopsis sp. iso_237. The sequence continues at coordinate 1,499,152 of NZ_CM149669.1, forward strand.
AGCGTGTGCCCCTGGATGTCGTGGAGGTCCCCGGCGAAACGGACGCGCTCCCGGGCCACAGCCAACTCCGCGTCGCGCTCACGCGCCCTCTCCAACTCCGTGATCAGCCTGGCCACCAGGTGATTCAGGGTCGCGAAGACCACCCCCACGATCGCGACGCTGGCCGCGCCCACGGTGTACTCCCACACGATGTCGCCCACGGGACCGGGGCCGGTCAGCACCTTCAGCGCGATGACGCCGATCACGAGGGCCAGCAGCCCCAGGGCGGCCGGGCGCTGGTACCGGTCCGGCAACCGGAACACGACCACGGTGCCCACCACCGAGAAGCCGAAGGCGGCCGAGGCGCTGTCCAACCACAGGATCCCGACGACCAGCACGGCCGCGCTGACGGCCAGGCACGGCGGCGCCACGATCCTGAAGGCCTGCCCGGACCACGCCCGCACGGATATCAGGGCCGCCAGCAGTCCCAGGCACAGCACCAGCACCTGGCCGACGCTCTGGGCGTTGGTCGAGATCAGCAGGGCCCCGACCGCCGAGACCGACCCGAACACGATGTTCATGTTGACCACGCGCAGCTGCCCCTGCGTGACCTCGGTGGGTTCTGACGTCATGCGGACCCTTCCGGGGAACGACTGCGCGGACCGTACCAGTATTCTTCCGGCCCCGCCGACCCACCAGTGACACCACGTCATCTCCTGACCCCACGGATGTCACCTCCAGGTGGTGACACGGCCGCACTGCCGGGAATCCGCGCGCACGGCTGGAATGGGGGCATGACCTCAACAGCCGCCACACCAGTCATCGACGTCGAGGGCCTGAACGTCCGCTACGGCGACTTCCACGCCGTCCGCGACCTCTCCTTCCAGGTCGGTCGGGGAGAGTTCTACGCCCTGCTCGGCACGAACGGCGCGGGAAAGACCTCCACCCTGGAGACGATCGAGGGCCACCGCGCCGCCACCTCGGGCACCGTCCGGGTGTTCGGGCACGACCCGCGCGACCGCCGGGCCGTCCGCCCCCGCACCGGCATCATGCTCCAGGAGAGCGGCTTCTCGCCGGACCTGACGGTCAGGGAGTCGGTCCGGCTCATCGGCAGCCTCTCCGGGCGCACCGACCGGGCCGAGCGCCTGCTGGACGTCGTCGGCCTCACCAAGAAGGCCGGAACGCGCGTGTCCCAGCTCTCCGGCGGCGAGAAGCGGCGCCTGGACTTCGCCACCGCCGTCTACGGAACCCCGGAACTCGTCTTCCTGGACGAGCCCACCACCGGGCTGGACATCCAGTCCCGGGACGACCTCTGGGACGCCGTGGACCGGCTCCGCGAGGACGGTTCGACCATCGTCCTGACCACGCACTACCTGGAGGAGGCGCAGCAGCGCGCCGACCGGATCGGGCTCATGCACCGGGGGGTGTTCCACCAGGAGGGGACGGTCTCCGAACTCACCCGGACCCTGCCCGCCACGGTGCGCTTCACCCTGGCGGCGTCCGCCCCGGAGCCGCCGCTCCCCGCCGTGCGCCAGGGCGACGGATCCCTGCTCGTCGAGACCACCGGCCTCCAGAAGGACCTGCACGTCCTCCTGGACTGGGCGCGGGACCACGCGGTGGAGCTGGGCGACCTCCAGGCCGGACCCACCCGGCTCGACGACGTCTTCCGCTCCATCGGCACCGAGTAACGCACCCCCCGAACCCGCACGACCTTCCCACGCAAAGGAATCCGCCATGCTCGCCATCGCTCGGAGTGAGCTGATCCAGATCCTCCGGAACCGGCTGGTCCTGGTCACCATGCTCCTGGTGCCCCTCGCCGGCAGCGCCTTCTACGTGTACCTGCACGACCGCGCGCCCGAGCTGCTGGACCTGGGCGCCGTCGCCTCGGTCCTCATGTTCCTCGTGGTGGTCATGGCTCTCTACACCACCGCCGTGACCACGCTCGCCTCGCGCCGTCAGAACCTCTTCCTCAAGCGGCTGCGTTCGACGGCCGTGGACGACGTCCGCATCCTCACGGGGCTGCTGCTGCCGGTCACCGTCGTCACCGTCGTCCAGGTCTCCGTGGTCCTGACCGTGCTGTCCGTGGTCGCGGAGGCGCCCGCCCAGCCCCTCCTCCTGGTGTCGGCGGTCCTGACCACCGTGGTCATGATGCTCGGCCTGGCCCTGGCCACGGCGGGGGTCACCAACTCACCCGAGCACGCGCAGGTCACCACGCTGCCCGTCATGCTCGGGGTGCTCGTCATCTCCGGCTGGGTGGGGTTCACCGGTACGGAGGAGCTCACCCTGGTCAAGCGCCTGCTCCCCGGCGGATCCGCCGCCGAGCTCGTGGTGAACGCCTGGAGCGGCGGCGTGGCCGTCTCCGACTCCCTGCTCCTCCTGGCGCCCACCCTGGCCTGGGTCGTCGTGGCCGTCGCCCTCGCCACCCGCGTCTTCCGCTGGGAACCGCGTCGTTGACGGACCAGCCGAACCCGGGCGGCCAGGGTGGTTCCGACACCGCACCGCCCCCGTCCGCCCGCACCGAGACCAAGGAGCCCACCATGTCCGCGGAGCACACCGTCCGTTCCCACACGGCCCCGGAGCGCCCGGGCTGGCCCGAGGTGGTGCTCGGCCTGCTCGGCATGGCGATCAGCGTGGTCGCACTCGTCCTCCTCGGCCCGGTGGGGCCGCTGGACCTGGACCCGCTGGTCTACGGCCTCCTCGTGTCCGCGTGGTCCGGTGTCGGCGGCCTCGCGGGGTTCGGGGTGGCCTACGCGGTGCGCGTCCGCTCCCTCGCCGCCTTCGGGGTCCGGCGCACCACCTGGCGCTGGATGCTCCTCGGCGCTGGCTGGGGTGTGGTCGCGCTCGTGGCGAAGGGGCTGGTCATCCTCGCCATCACCGGCCTGACCGGGTACGACAGCAACCCCCAGGGCGTGTACTACGACACGGCGGGCAGCGGCGCGGTCGGCCTCGTCCTCACCATCCTGTTCCTGGCCGTGCTCACCCCGATCGGTGAGGAGTTCCTGTTCCGCGGGGTCGTCACCAACGCGCTGCTGCGCTACGGCCCCTGGATCGGGGTCCTCGGGAGCTCGGCGATCTTCGCGGTCTTCCATGGCGTCAACCTCATCCTGCCCGCCGCCTTCGTGGTGGGCGTGATCGCTGCCGAGGTCATGCGCCGCAGCGGCTCGGTCTGGCCCGCCGTGGCCGTCCACTCGGTCAACAACCTGGCCCTGCCCCTGCTGGTGCTGTTCACCGGCGCCAGCCTCCCGTCCTGATCCCGCCGGGGGGATGTTTGCGCGGGTCATCGCGGGCAACGGGAACAGGGAGGGCCGAAGGGCCTGCCCGAAGGACACCCGAACCGACGGGAGATGAGAACGATGCCCGGTGTGGACGAACTGCCCGACACCCTGCGCAGGTCGCCGAAGAAGGCGCAGCGCACCTGGATCGAGGCGCACGACAGCGCGGTCGACGAGTACGGGGAGGGCGAACGGGCCCACCGGGTCGCCTTCGCCGCCGTCAAGCGCAAGTTCGAGAAGGTCGGGGACCGCTGGGAGCCCAAGGAGGGCAACGGGAGCGGACCCTCGGACGAGCAGGCGAGGAACCCGAGGGCCGGGCGGCGCCCGGGCGCGGACCGCCCCACGGCCGGGGGAGTCGACGCCAACGCCACCAAGGGCCACCTCTACAAGCGGGCCCGCCAGCTCGACATCGCCGGACGTTCCACCATGAACAAGGACGAGTTGGTCGAGGCTCTGCGCAAGGAGAGCAACCGCCGCACCTCGGGGAGCCGCCGCTCCTCACGGAGCGGATCCCGCTGAACCCGAAGCGACCGGCACGCCCGGGACGTGATCCGGGCGTGCCGGTTCCGGCTGTGCCTAGCTGCCCTGGATCTCCCCGCCGGTCGGGGTGAGGGTCTCGCCGGTGTAGTAGGACGAGAGTCGCTCACTGGCGAAGAACACGTAGGAGGGCGCGATCTCGTCCGGGTCGGCGGCACGCCCCATGGGCGCCTGCGCGCCGAACCCCTCGCTCCCCCTCTCCCCGAGGGTGGCCGGGATCAGCGGCGTCCACACCGGCCCCGGGGCCACGCAGTTCACCCTGATCCCCTGGTCCATGAGTACCTGGGAGAGCGACACGGCGAGGTTCATGACGGCTGACTTGCTCGACGCGTAGTCGATCAGCGACCTGTTGCCCCGCAGGCCGTTGATCGACCCCGTGATGATGATGGAACCGCCCTCGGACATGTGCGGAAGGGCCTCGCGGACGGTCCAGAACACCCCCATCACGTTCACGTCGAAGGTCCGGCGCAGCTGCTCGGTGGTCAGATCCGTGAAGTCGTCCACCGGGGTCTGGGTGGCGGCGTGCTCCACGAGGACGTCGATCCCGCCCAGCTCCTCCACGGCCCGGTTGACCAGGTGCGCGCACACGGACTCGTCGGCCAGGTCGCCCCGCACGCCCACGGCACGGCGGCCCTGTGCCCGGACCAGGTCGACCGTGTGCTGGGCCTCGGCGTCCTCGCTCAGGTACCCGAAGACGATGTCGGCGCCCTCCTTGGCGAAGGCCACCGCCACCGCCCTGCCGATCCCGGAGTCGCCCCCGGTGATCAGGGCCCGCTTTCCCCTGAGCAGGTCCCTGCCCTCGTAGTCGCGCATCTCGTCCCGGGGCTGGGGATCCATCGGTTCGGTCCGGCCCGGGTGGGGTTGGCTCTGTGCCGGTGGTCGTCGGTCCTCCATGGTGGTCCTCCCTTCCGTGGGCCCTCTCCGACCGCCCTGCCCGACCTGCGGATCCCGTACACGTCGGAGCCGTACACGACGACTTTCCGGTTGACGGAGTTTCCGTAGAGGCCACACGGGTCAGGGCCACAGGTGGAGGAGGAATCCATGAGAATCGGCTACAAGCTCTTCGCCGAGGGCTACGGGCCCCGGGAGATCGTGGACCAGGCGGTGCGCGCCGAGCGGGCCGGGTTCGACTTCGTCGAGGTCAGCGACCACTTCCACCCCTGGCTGTTCAGCCACGGGCACTCCGGGTTCGTGTGGTCCATGCTGGCGGCGATCGCGGAACGGACCGGACGGATCGAGATCGCCACCGGCGTGACCTGCCCGTTCCTGCGCGTCCACCCGGCGATCGTCGCGCAGGCGGCCGCGACCACGGCGATCCTCTCGGAGGGCCGCTTCACCCTCGGCGTGGGCGCGGGGGAGCGCCTCAACGAACACGTGGTCGGCCGGGGGTGGCCCGACGTGACCGTCCGCCACGAGATGCTGGTCGAGGCCGTGAAGATCATGCGGCTGCTCTGGTCCGGCGGCTACCACTCCTACCGGGGCGAGCACCTGGTCCTGGAGGACGCGCGGGTCTTCGACCTCCCCCAGCTCCCGCCCAGGATCGTGATGGCCGCGGGCGGGGCGAAGGCGGCGGGCCTGGCCGCCGAACACGGCGACGGCCTCTTCGCCACCGAACCTAACTCCGCGCTCACGGAGACCTACCGCGAAGGGGGCGGCAACGGCCCCTGCTACGGAGAGGTGCCGCTGGCCTGGGCCGCCGACGACCGCACCGCGCTGGAGTCCGCCCGGGAACTCTTCCGGTTCGGCCTCACCGGGTGGAAGGTCCAGTCCGAGCTGCCGAACCCGGTCAACTTCGAGGCGGCGACCGCACTGGTCAGGACCGACGACATGGCGGAGGCCTTCGGATACGGGCCCGACCCCGAACGCCACCTCGACATGGTGCGGCGATTCGCGGAGGCGGGCTTCGACCACCTGGTCCTGACCAACGCCGGACCCGACCCGGAGGGCTTCTTCGCCTTCTTCGAGACGGAGCTGGCCGAACCGATCCGGAACATGGCGCAGTCCTAGGCGAGGGGCCCGCACCGCGTGACACACTCGTGCCACACGGACCACGGAGGGCGGGCTCATGCCGGACCACGTCGTACTGGGCATCTGCGGCAGTCTGCGGAGGGGGTCGTTCAACGCGGCCCTCCTGGACCTGGCCCAGAGCGTGGGGACGCGGACCACCGTGGTCGGCGGTGACCTGGCCGGACGCCTGCCGTTGTTCAACCCGGACGTGGAGAACGACGAGGACTCCTGGCCGGAGGCGGTCCGGGAGTTCCGTGAGCTGGCGGAGCGCGCGGAAGGAGTGATCATCGCGACCCCGGAGTACGCGCACGGTCCGGCCGGGGTCACGAAGAACGCCATCGACTGGCTGGTGGGCTCCGGCGGGCTGGTCGGGCGGCCGACACTCCTGGTGAGCGCGTCCCCCGGCCAGGCGGGCGGCATGCGCGCCCACGCCCCGCTCATGCCCACCCTCACACTGCTGGGCGCGGTGCTCGTGGACTGCGTGGTGGTCTCGCGGGCGGGGTCGCGGACGAACGCCCGGGGCGAGTACACCGACCCCTCGGTGGTGGAGCGGATGCGACTGGCCGTGACCGAGTTGGAGGAGGCCCTGGGGTACGCCGCCGTGAGGCGCGCCCGCGGCCCCCTGGCCGGAACGTGACCGCCCTCGCCGCCGCGCTCAGCCCCCGGCGAACAGGAGCGGGACGATGTGGATGAGCGAGAAGGCCTCGTAGAGGGCGCCGACGACGAACAGCGCCATCGCGGGCAGGCCGAGCCAACCGATCTGCCGCAGACCGTGGACATACCCCTCGCGGCGGTTGCGGGCGCCGACCGTCCGGGGACGCGTCCACGCCCTCCCGAGGAGGTACGCGCCGAGCGCGACGAGGACGTAGGCCTGGAGCTCGATGAGGATCGTCAACGAGTGCGGGATCAGCGTCTTCGCCACGACCGCGTCCGTCGGAGCGAGGGCGACACCGATGGTGAACGCCTTGTACGCGAACAGCGCGATCCCCGCGAAGGGCACGATCATCGAGGGCAGCAGGATCGTGAGCAGCGCGACCGTCAGCACGTTGACGGCGAGGATGGTCAGCGCGAACAGCCAGGCGTTCCCGAGCAGCGTGGTGACCAGGTCGATGGTCCCGTCCTCTTCCATGGAACCGACCTTGGCGGTGTTGAGCTCGGGGAACACCAGCGCGGCGACCATCCCGAGGAGGAAGAGCCCGTACACGACCGCGTTGAGCACGAGGTAGGCGCCGAGCCGCGCGCGGATGATCTGGAAGGACGGACGGAGGAACCGCATGGTAGTTCTCCTGGATCGAGTGGTTGGCGGTGCGGTGCCCATCCGAAACCATGCCCTTGGGGCAGGGTCAAGCCCTTGACCCTGCCCCCGGGGCAGGGTGTGGAATGCGTGGAGACACCGTTCGGACCCAGGGGGGCAACTCGTGGCGTGGAGCACCAGGCAGGTCGCCGAACTCGCCGGAACCACGGTGAAGGCCGTGCGCCACTACCACCGGATCGGCCTGCTGGACGTCCCGGAAAGGGCGGCCAACGGCTACAAGCGGTACGAGGTCGCGCACCTGGTCCGGCTCCTCCAGATCAGGCGCCTGGTCGACCTGGGGGTGCCGCTGTCGCGGATCGGGACGATGGACCGGGCCGACGAGGACCCGGACGGGGCGATCCTGGCGCTGGACCGGGAGCTGGAGGCGACCGTCGACCGGCTCAACCGGGTCCGGGCGGAGCTGGCGCTGCTCCTGCGCCACCGGGCTCCGGCGCACGTCCCGCCCGGGTTCGCCCCGCTCTCCGGTGACCTCTCCGAGCGCCAGCGGTCCCTGCTGATGGTCTACTCCTCCGTGCTCAGCGAGGACGCCATGGAGCGGTTCCGCGAGATGGTCAGCGAACCCGAGGAGACGGACGCGGAGTTCGAGGCCCTGCCGCCGGACGCCGACGGCGCCGTGATCGAGTCGCTCGCCGCGCGCCTGCTGCCGGTCGTCCGCAGGGGACGCGAGGAGAACCCGTGGTCGGCGGAGCCCGCCTCGGACGCGCCGCGCGGCGCCGCGCGCGCCGAACACACCATGGCCGAGGCCCTGGTGCAGCTGTACAACCCCGCGCAGCTGCGGGTGCTGAAGCGCCTGAACGAGCTGCTTCAAGAGGAACCCTGACCGAAGCCGCCCGCGAGGCGGTCGATCCGGGACCGGCACCGATCACCCGGGCCTCCGCCGAGGGCGCGACGCGTCTCCGGTGCCGGGGACCACCCCAGGGGGTCTCGAAACGGGGTTCGCGGATCGCGTGTCCGTTCTCCCTGGTGGATTCGACGCCGCTCGGAACGCGTCCGAGGGGTGACGGCCGCCGGTACCGGGGCGGGGCACGTACCGGGTGGGTCCGGGCCCCGCCCCGGTGCTCACAGCGCCTGGGCGCGGGTGATGTGGTCGGTGAGCAACGGGCGCAGGGACTCGGGCAGGCTCCTGGCCGGAGCGCGGACGCCCGACTCGTCGATCAGGCCGCGCTGGCGCAGGCACTCCTTGCGGATGGCCAGGGCGATCCCCGCCTGCTGCTCGAAGGTGATCAGCGGCAGGTACTCCAGCAGCGCGGAGCGGCTGCGGCCCGGGTCGGCCGGGTTCCAGGCGTCCACGCACGCCACCAGGGCCTCCGGGTAGGAGAAGCCGGTCATCGCGCCCGCGGCGCCGCAGGCGAGTTCGTCGAGGAGGTTGATCCCGCCCAGACCGCCGAAGACGGGCACGTCGCAGCGGGCGGTGAGCTCGGCCACGGCGGCGGGGGTCGGCGGCGCCTCGGCCTTGACCGCACTGACGTAGGGGGTACGCGCGACGAGGTCACCCAGGACGGCCGCGGAGATCCGGACCCCGCTCACCACCGGGTAGTCCTGCACCACCAGGTCGGCGCCGGTGGCCTCGTGGACGGCGTCCAGGTGCGCGCCGAGTACTCCGGGATCGGCGCTGTTGACCTGGACCATGGCCCCGGCGAGCCGGTCACCGACCAGCTCCACGGCGGTCGCCGCCTCCTCGACGGTCGGCGCCGTGCCCAGGCTCGTGCAGCCCACGACCAACGGCAGGTCGGTGGCGGCCAGGACCGTCTCCAGGACCAGGCGGCGTTCCTCGCGGTCGAGCTGCGCGGCCTCTCCGAAGACGCCCAGCACGGTGAACCCGGTGACCCCGGCGCCCTCGGCGTGCTTGACCAGCCGTTCGATCCCCGCCGTGTCCACCTCCAGGGCGTCACCCCTGAAGGGTGTGGCCAGCACACCCCACACGCCCGGTCTCATCAGGTCACCCATCGTCAACTCCGTTCGTCCGCGTCGGCGCCCCAGATTCGCACAGGCGCCCCACCCGGGTTCCGAGCGGGGTGGACATCACCCGGACGACGCCGCGGGCGGGCGGATCGGGGGCGGCGGCGCGCCGCCCCCGTTCACCTCGCCCGGTGCCCCTGGGGGATCAGCCGTGTCAGGGCGCCGGGACCGCCCGCGCGGCGGAGGCCGCGCGCCGCTCCATGGACCGCAGGAGGGCCGAGTTCGAGGAGACGACCCTCAGCCCCCGCGCCCGGCGCAGCCGTTCGGCGGCGGCGAGGCTGGCGAAACCGCCGCCGGGCACGACGACCGTCCCGATCCCCGGTTCCAGCCGCCGCAGGACCTGGCGTTCGAGTTCGGCCTGGTCCACGGCGAAGCGCGCGCCCCGGTCGAAGAGGTCCGGCCGTTCGATGCCGTCCCACTCCGGTGGCAGCTCGAACCTCATGACCTGGCGCACCCGCACCGGCAGGTAGGCGCGGATGGCCTCCAGCGTGCCGTCGCTGAACCACGGCGGGGCGACCACGGCGATCCCGTCGTCCCCGCCGCGGTCCAGTTCCTCCCGGATGGCCTGGCCCGCCGTGACGGTCGGGACCCCGCCCGACAGCTCCTCGACGTGCGCGCCGAAGGCGTCGTCGAACGCCGTCCCGCCGAACACGCTGCTGCTGGCGAAGCAGTAGCCCAGGGCGTGCACGCCCAGGTCGCCCAGCTGGCGCACGGCGGTGTCCAGCCCCGTCTCGGAGAGAAGCACCCCCAGGTCCAGGCCGGTGAACTCGGTGCCGAAGGGGCGCGGCGTCCAGAACCTCGCGGTGTGCACGCTCGTGTCGGGCCCGGCCGAGCGCCAGATCTCCGCCTCGGGCACGGGGTCGTTGTGGATGACCAGGATGCCGAGCCTCGTCCTCATACCCGGACCTCCACCTTCGGCTTCTCCTGGCGGCGCAGGATCAGCGGGGAGATGAGCATGCCCGCGGCGGCGAAGGCGGCGGTGAGGCCGAACGCCCACCGGAACTCCACACCTGTCGGGTCGGTGCCCAGGATGATCGTCAGCAGGGCCACCGTGACCGCCGCCGACAGGTACTGGGACGTGGTCATGAGCGCCCCGGCGGTGCCCTGGTGCCGGTCGGGCACGTCCCGGGTCCCGATGACGAACATGGAGGTGTAGATGACCCCGTGGCCGAACCCGCTGAGCAGCAGACCGGGCAGCAGGTGGGTCGTGTACGTGCCCGACCCCAGCATGGCGGCGAGCAGCGCCAGGCCGACGAGGCTGATCAGGAAGCCCGCCGTCATGGTCGTTCCCGCGCCGATCCGCTCCACCGCGCGGCCCGCGGCCATGTTCCCCAGGGTCACCATGACGGCCAGCGGGAGGAAGCCCAGCCCCGCCTGGAGCGGCGTGAAGCCCTCCAGCTTCTGGAGCAGCAGGGTGACGAGGTAGAACTCCGATCCCACACTGGCCATGTACAGGTAGGTGGCCACCACACCGGCCCCGAGGGAGCGGGTCCGGCGCAGCGAACGGTCCACCATCACGTTGTCGGCCCGCGACTCGTGGGTGAGGAAGGCCAGCCCCAGCACCACCGCGACCAGGCACGCGGCTCCGGCGTAGGCACCCGAGGCCTCCGGGTCCGCCACCAGTGTCAGACCGATGACCAGCGCCAGGAGCGCACCGGTCCCCATCATCGCGGCGGACAGGGGAATCCGCGCGCCCCTCTCCTTCCTGGAGGCCGCGGTCAGCCACAGCAGGCCGCCCAGGGCCGCCAGCAGGGTGAGGGGAATGTTGATGAGGAAGGTCCAGCGCCAGGAGAACTCGGTGAGGACGCCGCCCAGGATGGCGCCGACGGCGAGACCGGAGGCACCGATGGCGCCCCAGATCGCCAGGGCCCGGGAGCGGGCCGGACCGGCCGCGAAGGTCGCGCTGATGAGGCCGATGGTCGCCGGTTGGAGGAAGGCCGCCGACAACCCCTGCGCGCCCCGGCTGACCAGCAGCGCCACGCCCTCCTGGGCGAACCCGCCCAGGGCGCTGGCCGCGCCGAAGACGACGACCGAGACCAGGAAGACCCGCTTCGCGCCGACCCGGTCGCAGACGCGTCCGCCCACCAGGAGCAGACCGGCGAACAGGAGGGCGTAGGCGCTGACGATCCACTGGAGCACGGACGACGAGAGGCCGAGGTCGTGCCCGACGCTGGGCATCGCCACGTAGATGATGGAGTAGTCCAGCGCGATGAGGAACTGCGCCAGGCACAGGACGCCGAGCGCGCCCATCGCCTGGGGACTCCCCGTCAGTCTGCGTACCGTGTTCACTGAGTCACCTTCCTGGCGGATTGCATGACCGGACCGTGCAGGTGACCGGCGAGTTCGTTGACGGTGGTGGCGACGTGGTCGGCACCGGCGGAGAACAGGGTGTCGGCGTCGGAGACACCCCAGTCCACCCCGATCGCCGCCATCCCGGCGGAGACCGCCATGGCGACGTCGTCGGGGGAGTCGCCCACGACCACGCACTCCTCGGGCGCCAGCCCGAGGGAGCTCGCGGCCAGCAGGGCCGGGTCCGGGGCGGGCTTGCCCCGGGGGGACTGGTCGTGCCCGACCACCAGGTCCGGATGCTGGTCCAGCCCGGTGGACTCCAACAGTTCGTGGGCGCTTCGGGTGATCTTGCTGGTGACCACCGCGATCCGGAGCCCCTCCGCCGCCAGGTCCGTCAGCAGCTCCCGGATCCCCGGGAACACCAGGGTCGAGGCGGCGGCGCGGCTGCGGCGGGCGAAGGACTCCCGGAAGAGCGCCTTGGCCTCCTCCCAGACCGCTTCGTCGCCTCGCGGGAGGAGTCGGGGCAGGATCGTGTCGAGCGGCTTGCCGATGAGCCCGCGGGCGTCGGCCGGGAGCGGCACCGCGCCGTGCGGGGCGCAGGCGTCGTGGAAGGCGGCCAGGATCACCGAGGGCGAGTCCACCAGGGTGCCGTCCAGGTCCAGGAGCACACCGCGTATGCGCGTCATGTCCGCACCGCCGGTCCCGTGGGCCGCCCGCCGGCGGGGACGTCGGCCTCCGCGACCGCGAGGCGGGCCGCCAGCCGGGTCGTGGACTCCAGGACCGCCCGGTTGACCAGGGCGCTGCGCCCGTCCGTCGCCTTGGAGATGGCCGACAGGACGAAGGGGGTGAGCGCGGGCCCCGTCGCACCGCTCGCGCGGGCCTCGCTCAGGGCGTCCTCCACCATCGTGTTGAGCAGGTCGGCGTCGATGCTCCACTCCTCCTCGATGGGGTGGGTGACCAGCACCGAGGAGGGGGAGACCGCCCCCCAGTGCCGGTGCATGACCGCGGCCAGCTCTCCCAGGTCGTCGATCCGGTAGGGGACGGGCTGCCCCGTGCTGCGGGTGTAGTAGCCGGGGAAGTCGTCGGACCGGTACCCGATGACGGGCACGCCCACGGTCTCCAGGTACTCCAGGGTCAGCGCCGGGTCGAGCAGGGACTTCGCCCCCGCGCAGACGACCGCCACGGGCGAACGCGTGAACTCGGTGAGGTCCGTGGAGATGTCGAAGGAGACCTCGGCGCCCCGGTGGACACCGCCGATCCCCGCCACGGCGAACACCCTGATCCCGGCGGCGACCGTGGCGATGAGGCTGGAGGAGACCGTGGTGCCCCCGGTGCGGCCGCCGTGCAGGGCGACCGCCAGGTCCCGGGTACTGATCTTCTGACTGTCCGCGGCCTTGGCCAGTCGCTCCAGCTCGTCGTCCGAGACCCCGACGCGCAGGGCGCCGTCGATCACCGCGACACGGGCGGGAACCGCCCCCTCGTCACGCGCGCACTGGTCCACCGCCAGCGCGGTCTCCAGGTTGTGCGGGTAGGAACCCCCGGCGACCACCGAGGTCTCCATGGAGACGACGGCCTCCCGGTTCTCGATGGCGGTACGGACCTCGTCGGAGACGATGACGTTCGACTGGTCGATCCCGGTCATGTCCACTCCTCTCACTCTCCACGCTCACGGCGGGCGTCGTCGGTCAGGGACCCCTGGGCGGTCACCAGTTCCGGGCCGACCAGCTTCGGATGGTTCTCGGTGATACCGCCGACCACGGTCTCGTAGGGGAAGTCGTCGAACTCGCCGCGCCAGCGGACGAACTCCATGTGGCGGCGGCCCTGGTTGTCGAAGGGGTGGTAGTAGCTGTCCTCACGGCCGTCGAACTCCAGTGGCCGGATGCCGTAGAGACGGCACAGCAGGGTGTTGAAGACGGGGGTCGCGCGGATCCAGGTGCCGTCGATCCGCACCGAGACGAGGGCGTGGAAGGTGAAGAGGTCGTCGCCCATCAGCTCCAGGAGGCGGTCGGACGCCAGGTGGTTGCGCACGTCCCCGTAGACCAGCCGCGTGGGGATGCCCACCGAGCGGGCGGCGGCCGCGTAGACGATGGACTTGTGGACACAGAACCCCTGCCCGCGTCTGAGGATGCTGGACGCGCGGACCCCCTCGCGGGTGAGGTCGGCGTCGTAGACCTCGTAGCGGATGCCGTCGCGCACGGCGTCGTGCAGGCGAACGGCCATCTCGCGGGGTGAGGCGTCCCGGTCGGGCAGCGCGCGGTCGACGAACTCCCGCACTTCGGGGCTCTGGTGGTCGAGGAAGTGGGTCGGGTCCGTCAGGGTGTGGGTCTCGGTCACGGTGATCCTCCGGTCACAGGCCCAGGGCCTTGGCGATCTTCTGCCGTTGCACGGCGTTGGAGCCGGAGTAGATGGGGCCGCTGAGGGCGTCGCGGACCCCGATCTCCATTCCGGTGTCGGTGAGCACGCCCTCGCCGCCGAACAGTTCGACGGCGGCCTGGGCGGTGCGGATGTTGGCCTCGCTGGTGAGGATCTTCGCCACCGCGGTCTCCGCGGTGGCCCGGTGCCCGGCGGAGACCGCCGCTCCGGCGGAGTGGAGGGCCTGGCGGGCGCTCTGGGTCGCGATGTGCATCTCCACGACGGTGTTGCGCACGCCCTGGAACTCGGCGAGCGGCCGGCCGAACTGGCGTCGGCTGCCGACCCGTTCCACGACCCGGTCCAGGCGGTGGCGCATCTCGCCCACGTTGATGACGAAGGCGATCAGGATCTCCCAGGTCATCACGCGGTCGAGGATCAGGAACCCGGTCCCCACACCACCGATGACGTTGGCCCTGGGGACCCGGCATCCGGTCAGGCGCAACTCCCCGAAGGGGGAGGTCCGCAGGGTCGTCTTGTCCAGCGGGGGACCGAAGTCCGCCCCGGGGGTGCCCCTCGGGACGAGCACCGCGCTCAGACCGAGCGGGCCGGGGGTGTCGGAGGTGCGGACGTAGACGACAGCGAGGTCCGCAACCGGCCCGTTGGTGACGTAGGTCTTCAGCCCGTCCAGCTCGATGTGGTCACCGTCGAGGCGGCCCGTGGTGGACATGGCCAGCACGTCCGACCCGGTCTCCGGCTCGGTGATGGCGTGGCAGCCGATGGACGTCCCGGCGGCGACCGACGGCAGGTGGCGGCGGCGGAGTTCGGGGCCCGCGAAGCCGTTGAGCGCGAACCCGGTACTGGCGAGGTGGGTGGCCGCGCTGAAGTTCAGACCGGAGTCACGGACGGCGTAGCCCAGACCCTCGACCACGTGCATGAGGTCGGTGAGGGAGCCGGCGCTTCCTCCGACCTCCTCGGGCAGGCAGGAGCCGAACAGGCCCGTGCCCGCCAGCTCCCGCCAGGCTTCCCGGGAGAAGACCGCCTCGCGGTCCCGGTCGAGGTGGCCCCGGTTGATGGCCGGGGCCACCTGTTCGACGCGCTCGCGTACGCGGGCGAGCGCGGTGTCCTCGTCTCGCGGCGGTGCCGCGGTGGTGGTCACCATGCTGTTCACGTCCGGTCAGTAGGAGGAGAACTCGGGGGAGTCGAGGTCGTGGCGCTCGTCGCCGCAGAGCGGGGGGTTGAACACGCTGACCAGTTCCAGGTCCTCGTGGTCGCTGGCGATCAGCAGGTGCGGGTCGTGCTGGTCCAGGGCGTAGAGGACGCCCGGGGTGAGGTCGATGCGCGTTCCGCCGTCCTTGCTCTCGACGAACCCGCTGCCGCCGATGCAGTAGCAGGCCTCCAGGTGGTTGGCGTACTGGAGCCGGGAGACGGTTCCCGCCCGCACCACGGTGTGCGCGACGGTGAAGCCCAGGTTGTCGTCCTCCACCAGCAGGCGGTCGCTGGTGCCGTTGCCCCAGTCGATGGTGTCGGTCTTCTCACGGGAGCGCTTGAACATGGAATCTCTCTTTTCGGTCGTGCGGGTGGTCTGACGGAAGGGGGAGGGTCAGAGCCGTGGCCCGGTGTTGGTCCCGATGAAGTCCGCGATCGAGTCGATGGTGCGGAAGTCGGCGGGGGAGATCTCGACGTCGGTGACGGGGACGTCGAAGGAGGACTGGATCCACTCCACGAGCGCGAGGAGGGAGAGGCTGTCGACGACGCCGTTGGCGAGGAGGTCGTAGTCGCGGGGGATGTCCTCGCCCGCCAGGTCCGGGGCGTGGGCGGTCACGATGCGTTCCTGGATGCGGTCGCGGAGGTCGGTGGTCATGTCGGTCACCTTTCGAGGAGTCTGCGGATGGCACCGTTGCGGTCGGTCTTGCCCGTGCCGGTCACCGGGAAGGGCTCCGTGGTGAGGAACGTCCGGCTCGGTACCGCCGTCGGGGTGAGGGTGGAGGAGACGGCCGAGCGCAGGGCCAGGTTGGAGACGGCGGCCCCCGGCTCGACGAGCACGGCGGCCAGGAGCTCCTTGTCGCCGGAGCCCCGGCCGCGCGCCGTGACCACGGCGTCGGCCACACCGTTCTGGTGGCGCAGCACCGCCTCGACGGCGTCGAGGGACAGGCGCACGCCGCGCACCTTGACCTGGCGGTCGCTCCGTCCGGCCAGGCGCAGGGCGCCGTCGGCGCCGGTGGTGACCAGGTCGCCGGTGCGGAACTCGCGTCGCCCCCCGACGTCGCGCCAGGCGTCGTTCGGGGCGTTGACGTAGCCCAGCGCCTGGAAGGGGGTGGAGACGACCAGTTCGCCGGTCGCGTCGACGCGGTGGTGGACCCCGTCGATGGGGCGGCCCAGTTCTCCGGCCGTCGCACGGCGGAGGTCCAGGATGAAGCTGTCGTTGGTCTCGGTACTGCCGTAGACGCTCCACAGGTCGGCCTCGGGAAAGGCCGCGTGCAGGTCGGGCAGGGTCTCCAGGGGGTAGAAGTCGCCGGTGGAGACCACGGTGCGGATCCGTGGTGCGGGGAGGCCGGCGCGGGCGATGAGGGTGAGCACGACCGGTACGGCCTGCAGGAGGCTGACGCCGTGCGTGCGGGCCGCCTCGGCCAGGGCCGGACCGTTCGTGAGGTCGTCCTGTGGGGCGAAGACGACCCGTCCGCCGGCGGCCAGGACCGCCCACACGTCCAGGGTCGCGATGTCGAAGTTCATCGGGGAGAGGCTGAGGGAGACCGTGTCGGTCCCCAGGTCGAAGTGGTCGCGCGCCCAGCCGACGAAGCGGTCGACGCCCTCGGGGTCGTGGGCGACGATCTTGGGCCTGCCGGTCGAGCCGGAGGTCGTGGTCCACAGACCGCACGCGTCCCCGAAGTCCTCGGTGAGGTCGCGTAGGTCCTGGTTGATCCGGTCGGTGTACCCGGCACCCGCGTCGTGGGGGACGAGGAGCGCGGGCCGCCGGAGCCGCTGGACCGCCAGGGTGTCGATCACGGCCCGTCCGTCACGTCCGGCACGCACGACGTGGACGCCGGTGGAGGGATCCCCGGGTTCGGTCGCGTTCACCGCGGCGACCAGTTCCCCGAAGGTCATGCTGCCCTCGGTGAAACTCAGTGCCACGGATTCCGGTCGGTGGTGGGCGTGTTCCTGGATCATTTCCCAGACGGCGGGAGTAGCCACGGTTATCGGCTCCTCGGTCACGAGAACTACGGGTGGGTCCGCACATTCGTGCGGGATTTTCCGGGCTGGTGTGGGACACCGGTCCCTGTCTGATTCTGCTGGCGAATCCGGTGGTTGTTCGGCTGCCAGAGCAGAACTTAGGTAACGCCGACACCCCTTGGCAATACTGGTGGGAAAGATTCCTTTTGCCCGAATTCGGGTACCAAGTACCGCGAACCCCGGACAAGGGGACTCTCATTTCCCAGGACCGTTCTTCGACCCTGCCTGGACGAGCGCTTGAGTGTCCCTCGAACGCGGTTTCGGCGGGTCCTGGCGCCCGTCGCGACGGCGCGGGTGGCCGGGGTCGCGGCCCTGGGGCTGACGGTGCACGAGTCCGCGCGAGGTGGGTCGGAAACCCCGTGGGGACGGGGGTGTGGGCGGCCTCGGCGCTCCCGCTCGGATCCCGGTGCCGAGCGCGCCCGGGCCTTCTGGCAGGTGGGGGCCACCGTCGGCGGGCGCCCCGCCTGGCAGCTAGGTGCCATTGCAGGAGTATGCCAGTCGATCGTGCTGACAACCCCCTTCCGAGCGTCGATGATGGAAATCAGAACAGCGGGCCGGGAAAACGGATTCCTCGAATCACCCGGCCCTGCTGGACTCCGATAAGACACCCCGCGGTCACCCGCGGTTCACGGAAAAGGGAAGTGGCCTTCATGGGCAAGATCAAGCGATTCCTCTGCGCCGCCGGTTTCACCGCCATCGCCATTATCGGAGGCGGCGGATCGGCCCTCGCCCAGGACACGAACTTCCCGTCGGAGTGCACCGGTATCGAGTGCGGCGCCGGATGGCAGTGAATCCGAAACGGGGACGAAGAAGGGTGACCCAGTGAAATTCACGATTCTCGGCGCGCTGGAGATCCTGAGGGAGGACCGGACGTGCACACCCAGGGCGCCGAAGGTCCTCCAGGTCCTGGCGATGCTGCTGCTGCGGGCGAACCATCCCGTCCCCATGGGCGTCCTGATCAGGGAACTGTGGGGGGACCATCCGCCCAAGAGCGCGGTGACGACCGTGCAGACCTACGTCTGCCAGCTCCGCAAGGCCGTCGAGCGGGCGGACCCCGCGACGGAGGAACCCGAGCTCCTGGTCACGCGCTCCTCCGGGTACCTGCTGCGGGTCGCCCCCGAGCAGCTGGACGCGTTGGAGTTCCAACGGCTGCTCGGTGAGGGCCGCCGCCTCCTGGAGGAGGGCCACCCCGACGCGGCGTCGGGGCGCCTGGGTGAGGCACTGGACCTGTGGTCCGGCCCGTGCCTCGCCCACGTCCCCCGGGGCCCGCTGATCGGCTCCCACACGGTCCGGTTGGAGGAACAGCGGCTGCACGCGCAGGAACTGCGCATCCGGGCCGAGGTCCTGCTGGGTCGCGGCCGGGAGTCGATCTGCGAACTGCGGTCCCTGGTGATGGAGTACCCGCTGAACGAGTGGTTCCACGGCCAGCTCATCCGCGCGCTGAACGGGGCCGGGCGCCGCGACGAGGCCCTGGCGGCCTATCGGAGCCTGCGGCTGGCCCTCGCCGAGGAACTCGGCCTGGAGCCCTCGGGTGATCTCCAGGCCCTGCACCAGGAGGTGCTGGGTGAGGGTCCGGTTCCGCTCACCCGCCGCCCGCGGGCGCGCGTCCGGCGGGAGATCCCCCTCTCCCTGGCGGCCGAGTGAACCCCGGGCGGGCGGGCGGTCAGACCACGTCCTCCCTCTCGGCGGCCCCGTCCAGGGAGGACGTGTCGATCCAGCCCAGCGCGGTCGCGAGGACACCGGCCTGGAAGCGGCTCCGGGCCCCCAACCGACGGCTGAGGTCCGCCGTGATCCGGCGCGCGGTGCGCACCGACACCCCGAGCTTGCGGGCGATGGTCTCGTCGGTGTTGCCCTCGGCCAGCAGGTTCACCACAGCCTGCTCCTGCGTGCTCAGGCCGTGACGGCCGCGTGGAGCGCTGGCTCCGAGGGGGTTGGCGCCCTCCCACACGTACTCGTACAGGGCCATCAGGGCCGTGACCACACCGGAGCCGCGCAGGACCAGGGCGCTCGCGGAGGAGTCGTCGGGGTCCGTGGGAATCAGCGCGGTGGTGCGGTCGAAGAGGATCATCCTGGTCGGCAGGGTGGGAGCCGTGCGGATCTGGGCTCCGAGCTCGGTCAGCTGGGAGATGTACCGAACGGTCTTGGGGTCGTTCATCACGCTGTCGAGGTAGATGTCGCGCAGCTCGACGCCCCGGTCCAGCAGCATCCGGTCCAGAGGGAGGCTCGCCTCCAGGTTGTCCTGCGTCTGCGCGCCCCCGTCGGCGAACGTCCAGAACGAGTGGCGGCACTCGTGCACGAACTCCTCGATGCGCAGCCGGATCGCGTCGATTCCGTGGAGCTGTTCGATGTCCATGGTCGCGCGGATGCGGTGGCTCTCCTCGAACTCGGAGATCAGCTGCGTGATGGCCGAGCGGGCGGTGGCCAGCTGCTGCTGCCGCTCCAGGAGGTCGGCCTCCTGCTGGACCAGCAGCGACTGGAGGGCGAACTCGGGCCGGACCAGGACCAGCTCCTCGGACTTCTCCCAGGAGCGTCGGACCAGGGAGAGCCGGGCCAGTTCGTCCAGCGCCGACCGCACCCGTTCCACGGGCCAGTCCAGAAGGCGTCCGAGGTCCCGCACCCCGGCGTGGGGCTCGGCGAACATCGCCCGATAAACACTCACCGCGTCTTGACCGATTCCGATCGACCCGAACACGACTTTCCTCCAGTCGCTTCTTCCTTATCGATCTCCGGGGCCACACGGTGCGTCGGCCACGCCGGAACGGAGACCCTGCGAAAACATCCGTGCCAAGTGTGGAGTCTGCGGGACCCCACCGCAAGAGTGGTTCACGATCCGTTCAGGAATCACTTGCCCGTGCCTCGATGAACAGACGGAAAACATGAGAATCATACGCCTGCGGTTGTCCGTCCGCGACCCGTTTCCCCCCGAGCGGATCAAGGCGGCGCTCTACTCCAGTTCCGTTCCCGGTGACATGTTGGAACACCTCTATATCGAAATGGCCGCCGATCAGGCAGAACTCGTCTTCTTCCTCCACGAGGACGTCGGGGGCCACGCGACGGTGACCGTCCTGCGGCTGTGGGCCAGGGTCGTGGGCGACAACCCTCCACTGGAGGCGTGGACCGTACTGGAGGCCGACCCCGCCCGGGCGATCGACCCCGGGCGGCCCTGAACCGTTCTTCGCCGTTCCTGACGTGGGGCAATCCAGAATGATCTTGACTTTCCCGAGCGGGCCCGAAGCGAAAGGCCCACCACGGGAATCCCGACGCGGGGTCGCCCTCTTTCCGCGTGGTTTACCGGGTCGGGAGAAGTCGAAGCGGAGAAAGGCCGGAACGTATTCGCCCCGTCACTTTGGGAGATGTCCGAAGGTAATGGGGTGGAGGAAGTCCGCTTCTCCGCGCCGGTGTTCACGGTGCGCGTCGGAGGCGGTTCCCGGTTCTCTCCCGACAACGTCGCGGCTGGCACGCGCGGGAGCAGTACCGCCGACGCCGACCGCGCGCCGGTCGGACGACGGGTTCCGCGCAGACCGCGCACAGGCCCTCCCATCGGGACACACGGGGACGAACGGGGAAGGAGAGGAATCGCCGTCCGGCCTCGCGAGACCCGGAGCCCTCGCGCGACTGCCTCGGGCCCGTCCGGGGGCATCTGATCGTCTGTGGCGCCCTGTCTGCGCTGTCCGTGGCGGCGGGATCGTGCCCTACGTCGCCGTTGCGGAGATCGGGCGCGCCGTGCTGGAGGCCCCGGCGAGCGGGTCCTCCGCCGTCCGGACCTGGGTCGCGAGCGGGGCCGTCAGCGCCGCGACGTGGCTGTTCCTCCTCGTCCAGTCCTCATGTCTGGGCCACTAAGCGGACGCGAGGATCCTGCACGCCCTGTGGGTGGACGAGACCCGCACCCCCGAGGAACTACGGCGGACCGGCATGGCGTTCGCCCGCATCAGTGATCAGTACGAGCGCGCGCGGCACTGGTGCATCGAAGCAGGAGCACCCTCGTGCAACGACGCCTGATCGCCGCGTTCACCTCCGTGCCCTTTCTCATCGTGGTACTGGATCACCCCGAGCACCGCGCGGTGCACGCCAGTGGGAGGCGGTCGCCCCCGTCGTCCCCGTTGAGGATGGGGCGGCGGTCGGCGACCATGCGAACAAGGGTCGGACAACACCGTGCCGACAAGTCTGGGAGATTGATCGGTGGCCGACTGGATCGTTGGTTCCTGACTCGGGATGACTTCTCGTCGAGGCCTTGGTCAGGAGTCGGATCCGCGCTTTCCTTCGACCATCAGCTTCTCTTCCGCCTCGCGGGACCACTCGCTCGCGCGCTCGTCCATGGCGGTGGTGTGCAGGAGGAGTAGCGACCCACCGGCCACGCGTAGTTCCTTCTCGCAGGCTGAGACGATGTCCGCCGGTGGGAGGCGTCGTCCGAGTTCGTAGTCGACGAGATTGCTATGGGCCCTCAGACCGAGTAACCGGACGAGTTGGCGCTGTGACAGTCCCTGTGCCATTCTTCGGCGCCGGATCTCGATCCCCAGTCGAACCTGTGCGGGAATCTCCTGCGAGGGGGAAATGGAATTGTCCGAGCTGTTCACGGAAGGCAAGTTCGGCTCCTCTTGCGCTCTTTCGGGATGCGTGTGGAC
Organism: Nocardiopsis sp. iso_237; assembly: GCF_056173345.1. NCBI lineage: Bacteria > Bacillati > Actinomycetota > Actinomycetes > Streptosporangiales > Nocardiopsidaceae > Nocardiopsis > Nocardiopsis sp. iso_237. The sequence continues at coordinate 1,520,712 of NZ_CM149669.1, forward strand.
GGTTCAGTTCCCCAGGTAGGCGAGGACTGCCAGGACCCGGCGATTGTCCTCCGTCGCCACCTGGAGACGCAGTTTGGTGAAGATGTTGCTGATGTTCTTGGCAACGGCGGCTTCGGTGATCACCAGGAGTGCGGCGATCGCGGCGTTGGACCGGCCCTGTGCCATTAGTGCCAGGACTTCCGACTCTCTCGGACTCAGTCGGTCCAACGCCGACTGGTTGCGTTGGCGACCGAGGAGTCTGCGCACCACCTCCGGGTCGATGACCGTCCCGTGTGACGCCACTTGCTCAAGGGTGTCGATCAGTTGGTCGACGTCCCCGACCCGGTCCTTGAGCAGGTAGCCCACACCGGAGGTGGCGTTTTCGAGAAGGTCGGCCGCCGCGCCTCGTATGACGTACTGGGACAGGACGAGGATGCCCACATCCGGATGCGTGCGTGTGAGCCGGAGCGCTGCCCGAAGCCCGTCGTCGCTGTTGCCCGGAGGCATGCGCACGTCGGTGACGGCGACGTCCGGCCTGTGTTCGGTCACCGCCTCGAGCAGGCCCGGGGCGTCACCCACAGCGGCCACGACCTCGTGACCGACCATGGAGATCAGCTGCACCAGTCCCTCACGGAGCAGCGCCGAATCCTCGGCGATCACCACGCGCATGGGATCTCCACCTCGACCGTCGTGGGTCCGCCTGGAGGACTGCTCAGACGAACCAGGCCTCCATAGGCCGCCGCCCTGTCAGCGAGCCCCGTCAGCCCCGAGTCGGATTCCGGAGCGGCACCTCCGACGCCGTCATCGCTCACCCGCAAGAGGAGTCGCTGTATCGGGTCACCATCGGTCCTGAGGAACAGATGGATCTCGACGGCCCGGGAATGGCGCACAGCGTTGGCGATGGCCTCCGCGGCACAGAAATAGGCGGTGGACTCGATCACGGCTGGTGCTCGTTTCGCCCCGTTCGCATCGACGACCACGGGAATCGGGCACGTGTCGGCCAGCTCCTCAAGGGCGGCGACCAGCCCTCTCTCGCTGAGGGCGGCGGGATGGATGCCGTACACCAGGTCGCGAAGCTCAGTGAGGGTGGTCCTGGCGTCATCGTAGGCCTGCTCGATCAGGAGCCGGGATCGGTCTGGGTCGGTGTCGAACTGGGTGCGCGCCATGCCGAGCCGCATGATAACTGAGGTCAGGCGCTGTTGCGCGCCGTCGTGGAGGTCGCGCTCGATCCTGCGGCGTTCGGCGGTGAAGGCGTCCACGAGCCGGGACCGGGACCTAACGGCTTCGCCGAGGCGTTCGTCCAGCTCCTCCTCACGGTCGGTGGTGAGCATCAGCCTGGTGAACCGCGCACGGCCTGCGGCCAGGACCATGGCGAGGTAGGCCGAGACCACGAGTGCCGCGATTCCGATGGCGATGTCGGCGACCCAGGGGGCGGCGGGCAGGAAACGGCTCCCCGCCAACATGTTCGCCTCCTCAGGGCCTATGGCGTCGGTGACCCGTAGCAGAGGAGAGGCCAGCAGGGTGAGCGGCACCGCTACCAGGAGCGTGACGATCACGGCCTCCACTACCGCGAGTGGCAGGAACAGCAGCCCGTAGGCGAGCTCGCGCCAGGTGGCGGTCTCACGAAGCCGTGTCCGAACCCAGTCGCGGGAGCCGACGATGCCGGGGAACCGACTGTGGGGTGAGGGTGTGGGCACCGACTCCATCAGCACGATCCTGCGTCGCTCCACCGTCGCCAGAGGCAATCCCGAGAGCAGGAGCAGAGGCCAGCACAGCAGAGCCCACGAGACGGCCACAGGCAACGACGTGGCCAGGTAGGCCAGGGACCGCCACGGCCAGAGCGTGACGAGGACCAGGAAGGGTCTGGACACGGCGGCGTGCCAGAACGTGGTGTGGCCGCCCGACGGGACGGACCCAGTGTCATCAACGGTCTCCAACGAGCGTGATCCGAACAGACCCCTCTTCGAATGAGAGAGCCCGGCGTCGGCCGTTTCGGTTTTCGAGGACATCAGTGGTGTGAGCTCACGATCACAGAAGGGAGGCGATTACCGGATCAGATCCTACTGACTGTCAAGAAAGTCGACTTCGGGGGTAGAGGTTTCTCTACTTGACTTCTCCCACCAGGGCCAGTGACGTTCGTGAGCCGCTTTGTTTGACTCTTCCTGAGAACCGACCGGGTCCGGCCCGGCCCCTTCGACCTGCGAAAGCGAGCGGAGTATCAGCATGGGGAGACACAAGAACCGCCAAGCGGCAGGAACGGGGAGCGGCGACCACAACTGGCCAAGTGGCGGGGCACGAATGGGGTCGGCAGTACTGCGGGTCATGGGGCTGACCAAAACCTATGCCAGTGGCGTCCTTCCGGTCCGTGCTTTGCGAGGGGTGAACGTGGATTTTCTCCGTGGCGAATTCACCGCTGTCATGGGACCGTCCGGATCTGGGAAGAGCACCTTCCTGCACTGCGTGGCCGGGCTGGAGCGTCCTGACTCCGGCACGGTGCTGGTGGAGGGGCGGGACATCACTCGGCTTGCAGAAAGGGATCTGACGCTGATGCGTGCACGTGCCTTCGGCTTCGTGTTCCAGTCGTTCAACCTGCTTCCCATGCTGAACGCGGAGGAGAACATCACCATCGGTCAGCGCTTGTCTCGTCAGCCGACAGACAGGGCCTGGCAGGAGGAACTCGTGAACTCGCTCGGCCTGGCAGGCCGCCTCGGACACCGGCCAGCCGAACTCTCCGGGGGGCAACAGCAGAGGGTCGCCGTGGCGCGGGCCCTGGTGCACCGGCCGAGCGTGCTGTTCGCGGACGAACCCACGGGCAACCTCGATTCCCGGTCTGGTGGCCAGGTCCTGGGTGCACTGCGGCGCGCGGTCTCCGAACAGGGACAGACCATCGTCATGGTCACCCATGACCCCGTGGCCGCCGCCCGTGCCGACCGGGTGCTGTTCCTCCGCGACGGCGGCATCGAGGGTGAGCTGCACAGCCCAGCCCCGGACACCGTGTTGGACTGGATCAGGTACTTGGAGTCCGAATGATCAAGCTCGTTCTGCGCGGCGTCGCTGACCGGGCGCGCTCACTCACGTTGTCAGTCCTCACCGTGGCCCTGGGCGCGGGGCTGGCGGTGGCAGCCCTGGCTCTGCAGGCTTCGGCCGACCGGGTGGCAGCCGAAGGATCGGGAGCCCCGTGGGAACTCTCGCAACCGCCGATCGTCGTGGTCGGCGTGCCGGATGACGGCAGGCTCACCACGACGCCCTCCGGGGAGCCCACGAGACTGGATCCCGCCACCTTGGAGACACTGAGGGGCCTCGCCGACGTCGGTGAACTGGAGGTGGAGGCGCCCTTCCCCGCGTACGTGGTGACGGACGAGCGCGCACTGGGTGACCAGACGGATCGCTCCTGGGGGCACTCCTGGACCCTCGCGGAGGCCGAACCCCTCACACTCGATCAGGGGCGAGCGCCTGAGCGGGTGGGGGAGGTAGCGCTCGACGCCCAGACCGCTTCCGAGGCCGACCTCGAATCCGGAGAGCGCACCGAAGTACTCACCTCCGATGGAACCGCTACCGTGCTGGTCACGGGCATCGTGGACGGTGGGACGGATGGAGGACGGGGACGAGGCGTCTTCTTCAGCTCGAATGAGGCCGCCACACGGGGTGGAGACCCGATCCTGGCGGCGGTCTGGCCCCGAGAGGGAACGGACCCCACACGCCTCGCCGAGATGATTCGGGAGGATGTGCCCGGCGTCAGGGTACTGACCGGGGCCGATCGGGGCGAGGCGTTGATCCTGGATCGGGCCAACCGTGAACTGGCCTCGGGCATGGGGAACTTTCTCGGCACGATCTCCGGTCTCGCATTGGCCGTGGCCGCCGTCATGGTCGCGGGACTGCTGACCATGGCGGTACGCAATCGCTCACGAGAATTCGCCCTTCTGCGCCTGGTCGGAGCCACACCCGGACTGATTCGGCGCCTGGTCATCGGTGAGGCGGTGGTCCTGGGATGCGTCGCGGCGGTGCTCTCGTGGGTAGGGGGCACACTCCTGGCGCTGCTGTTGGCCTGGCTCTTCGAACTCATGGGGATACTCCCGCAGGGGTTCGAACTGGCTGTGGGGTGGCCAGCTCTCACCGCCGGGACGGTCCTGGCTCTGACGGTGCCTCTGTTGGCCTCCTGGAGTCCCGCGCGTTCGGCAGGCAGGACCGCACCGGTCGAGGCCATGCGCACCGTACAGACCGGACCCGCCCCCCATTCCAAGGCGCGAGTCGTTCTCGGAGCGGTGACCCTCAGCTGCGCCGTGGCCCTGCTTCTGGTGGTCTGGGGGGCCGCGGGGAGCCAGGGGGCGGTGGTGGCGGCACTCACTGCCGCGATGGTGCTCGTCCTTGCGACGGCACTGCTCATCCCCGTTCTGGTCCGGGGCGTCCTGGGCCTGGTCCGACCGCGGGCCCTGACCGGGGCAGTGCCCTTCCTGGCCCGGAACGACGCCTACTCCGACACGCGCCGGGTGGCAGGGGTGATGACACCCCTCCTGGTGACGACCGCGGTCGCGTGCGTCCTGCTCTTCCAAGGGCCGACCACCAGTGAGGCACGCATGCACGCCTATGGGGAGCGATTGCGCGCGGACCTGGTGGTGGCCGGTTCCGTAGGGGTCGGGCTTCCTGACACGGTGGCGGAGACGGCGGCCGCCGTCCCCGGGGTCGCCTCCGCCGGAGGGTTTCGGCAGACGGTCACAGCTGCCACCGGAGCAGGTCTGACGACGTATCTCGTAGACCCCGCGACCGTCTCGGACGTCTACCGGATCGACGCGGAAGAGGGCACGTGGGAGGCGTTCGACGTCGGCGGGGTCGCACTCCACACCGATACCGCAAGGGCCGAGGGATGGCAGGTGGGTGACACCATCACGCTCTTCGGCCCCGACGGTGAACCGGTTCAGGCCCGGGTCTCGGTCCTCTACGAGGCGGGGCTCGACTTTCCCGAGGTCTTGCTGCCTCGTCAGAGCCTGGCTCCCAGGATGCTGGACGCGATGGACAGCGCCGTCTACGTCACGCTTGATTCGACAACGGATCCCACGGAGGCCGCGCGACTACTCGAGGCGGCGATCGACGCTGGTCCCGAACTCGTGGTCACCGACCAGGCCGAACACCGGGAGATCCTGGCCGGGCAGGGAGAGGGAGACGACTGGATCACCCACCTGATGGTGGCCCTGGTGGTGGGCCTTGCTGGCATCAGCTCGATCAACACACTCGTGGTCTCCGTGGCGGGGCGTGCGAGGAGCTTTGCCCTACTGCGCCTGGTGGGGGCCTCAAGGAGACAGGTCGTGGGGATGGTCGCGAGCGAAGCGACAGCGGTGTCGTTGGCCGGGGTGGCGCTCGGAACCGTCGCGGCCTTGATCGGACTCGCGGCCACAGGATACGCCTTCACGGGTGACACCGTGGTCTTGGCCGTGCCCGCAGGTCAGTATGTCCTCATCGCCACCGTCGTCCTGATGGTGGGCCTGTTGTCGAGCCTGGTCCCAGCAGTCGCCGCCCTGCGGGCCCGGCCCCTCCACGTCGTGGCCGCCTCCGGTTGAGGTCGCGCTGCGCAGCGCGACCGGAGGGATCCGCGCCCGGTCGGGGGTTGGTCGGAGGTTGGTCGGAGGTTGGTCGGTCCTTCCGGATAGTTCGTGTCGGTATGCTCCAATGTCTCTCGGAAAGACGTTCGCGTTTCCTTGTCGAAGTGAATATATGCGGCGTGTGGCCTTGCGTTGTCCGGGGGTGGAGTTCATGGATGGGCGGTACTTGCTTTTCAGTCCCGAGGGGTCGGTTTTCTACGACACTAAGAGCGATGACCAGGGTGACGAGTTTGTCTTGGATGAATCGCTGGTCCCGGCTGGATGGCGTCGCCACTTTCGTCATCCATGGGTTTCTTTGTCCTCCCCTCGGGCGATTCCCGACCAAGGATGGAAGATTCATGTCAGTTCTACTCGGAAGAATGCGCAAGAGGTTCTCGTCAGGGTAGCTTCCCACTGCTTCAAAAACGACTTATCATTCAAGTTTCTGAGTGGTTATCAGGCGCTTCTTGGTCAGAATGCAAAGTATGCTGACCGTGGTTCCAGTGGTAAATTCTGTACGATCTACACCAGGAATAAGGAAGAGCTTCGATCCACCCTGAGTGAGCTCGGTGACAATCTGGTTGGTTTTCCTGGCCCCTACGTTCTGAGCGACCTTCGCTGGCAAACCGGTCCCCTTCACGTCGGCAGGGGAGATCCTCGCTCTCGTGCTGATCCCGGTCGTCATGGCCCTGGGACGGCTGATGCGGCGACAGGAGAAGGTGTACCTGGCAGAGGAGGAACTCTCGGTCGAGGTCGATCGTGGGGTCACGGCCTTCCGAGACATCGTGGCCCAGGGACGCAGCGCGCATACGACGGACGAAATCTCCGCTCGGGCCTTGCGGCAGGCAGGGGACGAGGTGTCGGTCGCCCGAGCGGGCATGATGAGGTGCCTGGTGATCGCGGTCGGTGGATATGTTCCCCTGGTCCTCATCCTGTGCTTCGCGGCTCCACTGATCGACCGGGGACTGACCCCTGGTGAGCTGCTCGGGGCGTTGACCTATGTCTCCACGGGCCTGGTTCCCGCACTCCGCTCCTTCGTCGGGGTTATGGGTGACGCTCTGCCACGCCTGGTCACCGCACTCCGGCGAATCGGGGACACGGGGCTTGTCCCACTGGCGGTGCCTGAGCGGCGGCCAAGGTCGGCGCCTCCCGAACCGATGCGTGGCGACTCTGTTCTGTTCGAGTCCGTGACCTTCTCCTACGGTGAGGGCCGACCGGTCTTTCACGGGTTGGACCTAACCTTCTCCGCGGGGGAGTGCGTAGCTGTGGTGGGATTGAGCGGTGCGGGCAAGTCCACCCTCGTCGACCTTATGTGCGGTGTGCGGGAGCCGAGTGGAGGACGAGTGTTCGTCGCCGGAGAGGCCCCGAGGGACAGCGGGTGTATCGCCGTGCTCCCGCAGGAAGGCTACGTTTTCGACGCGACACTGAGGGAGAACCTGGGTTACCTCTCCTTTGGGCCAGTGGACGACCACCGGGCGGTCCGGTCGATCCGAGCACTGGGGGCGATCGACCTGGTCGAAAGAATAGGTGGATTGGACGCCCGGGTCGACCCCCGCACCCTGTCACCGGGAGAGCAGCAACTGGTCTCACTGGTTCGACTGGCGTTGTCGGATGCGGGGGTGGTGGTGCTGGATGAGGCGACGAGTCATCTCGGCCCTGAGATGGACGTGCGGGTGGAGAGGTTTCTTCGCGGTCAAGGCCGCACGCTGGTTGTCGTGGCCCACCGCCTGGACGTGGTGTACCGAGCCGATCAAGTGGTGTTGGTCGATTCAGCGGAAGTCAGGTCAGGTACGCACGAGGAACTGTTGGGCTCCTCAACGGTCTACCGTGACCTGATAGGGATCACCCCCGCCGTTCGAGACCTCTGAACCAAGAGCGGGGCACCGAAGCAGGTCCACCGCGCCTACAGCCGTGCTTCGGAATTTGTCGTCGCCGCGGCGGGGGCTGGCCCCCTGCGGTTCGCAAAGGGGGTGGGCCCTTCGAACACGCGGTGCTATGTGGACCTCTGGTGCGCCTTCCACTCCCGGTGGAGTTCACGCCGACGCTCGTACTCCCTCTTCGCGCGGACCCGCGGATCGGTTTCGGGGCTCAGGGCCGCCGGTCCCATGACCTGCAGGAGCGCGTAGTTGATACGGAACCCCGTTCTGTACAGCACCGAGAACGAGTCCTTCCCCTGCGGCTTGTCCATGGCCGTTCGCCTCACTGTTCACCGGAATCGCGGAGATTAGGCAGTCGAGCGGTGACGGAATCCGCTGACTTCCCTGATCAGCACCCTACCCGCCGTGTTTTCACGCTCTCCCTCGGCCCACCTCAGTGCTGGAGTAGGCGTTGAGGCTCTCTCGGGCCGCCTGATCGCCGGCGGGAGAGGTAGCAACCACCCTTTGACATGCGGGGTCGGCAAAGGTCGACCCTCGACCGACACGGCGGTGCCGTGGGTGGGCTATTGGGGGCTTTTAGCGACGATCACCCACCTCTCACCGTGCACCCGAGAGACTGGTCGTGAGTGGATCAGGGGCATGCGATGATCATGTCTCGTGGCTCAGAGAGATCTGACAAATGCTCAGTGGGCGGTGCTGGAGTCGTTGCTTCCGAAGGGCGTCAAGCCCGGCCGGTCACCGTTGTACACCAAGCGGTAGCCGGTCACCGGGGCCCGGAGATGACGCCATGGAACTGCTCACCCGGGACGTCTCGGTTGGCTCCACCATCGCCCGCTTCAACACACGGCCGGTTCCCCCACCCAGGTCGTGGCCCAGCAGCACCATGCCGTTGGTGACACGGCCACTGTAGAGCCGCGCCCCACCGGCGCGAAGGTCGGCTTTGAGGAGCTACCGAAGATGTTCCAGGGGCGGGTGCGGCATGTACCCACGGAGAATGACGCGACGGTGCGTGGGGCGGTCTACCCTCGGCGCTCCCTTGTCCTGGTCGCCGGGGTGCCCGGGGCCGGGAAGAGCACCCTGCTGCGGCGGCTGTTCGGTCTGCGCGGGGACGAGGAGCGGACCGTGCTCACCGCGGACGGTGTGCGGGTGATCGACTCGCTACAGTCGCGGTACCAGCTGGGAGCTCTGCTGGGCCGGGTTCGCTACCCACTGTGGCGCTGGGTGGTGCACGTACTCCACCTGGTCCAGGTTGCTGCGGCCCTGCGTGGCGGCCCGGTGGTGGTGCACGAGTGCGGAACCCGGCGGCCGGTCCGTGTGCTGCTCGCCCTACTCTGCCGACTCCGCCGGTACGAGATGCACGTGTTGATGATCGACGCCACCCCGCAGGAGGCCCGGAACGGGCAGAGCGCCCGGGGACGGCGGGTGACCGAGCGCAGTCACCGGATACATTCTCGGCGCTGGCGGCGACTTCGGGAGGCCACCCGGAACGGGCCGACGGCGTTCGCGCCGGGCGCGCGCAGTCTGCTCGCGCTCGACCGACGCCGGGCGCGGGAACTGGCCTGGATCCGATTCGGCCCTGATGCGAACACCGGTGGTCCCCCGCAGACCGCGGTGGAGTTGCCCTCTCCTCGGATCGAACCCGTGATGTCCGATTCCTATGCCCTGGCGCCCCGTCTCACTTCGTGCCGTTGCGTCCCGCAACATCCGAATCAGGATGACCTTCTGTGAACGTGTATGTCGCTTGCTGAAGTACCGGCCTGAACTGCGGAGCACACAGGAACGGGAAGAGTCCGGTGGCCGCTCGCGGCGGGAATCTCTTGATCTGGGATTCGCCAACTGCATTGCGATATGGCGGGAAAGTTAGTGGGCCTTGCCCGTGAAGCTGATGGTACGAGAGCCAATATTGTCGGCGTGGTCCTCCAGAGTGAGGGTGTAGACCCACCATCGCCCAGACTCTGGCGAGGGACATGAGTCAGTGACGCTCGTTGACAGGTTCACTGGGAGCGAGAGCCTTTCGCTGCCCTGCTCAGCCAGGGTGGAGTGGCCGGACTCGAGTGGCGGCATGGCGTAGCGACAAGTCGAGGAGAGACTCAGTTCCAGCGGATCTCCTGAACTATTGATAATCCCGATCTCCCATGTCACTCGTTCTTCTCGATTGATGTTCTTGTGGGAAATGGAAAGAAGTCGAACTCTGACTCCGCTGCCGTAATCGAAAGGTCGGTTAGCTGGTACGAGTAGGTGTTTGGACACCAGAATGGGGGCGATAAGGAGGATCACGAGTGTGAGCGCGGTCCATGGTGCGGAACTTCGCAGGATTCCCTCCAACGATTGGTGGGGTCAAGGGTATCGGGAGGGGTGTATGCCCTGAACGAGCGACTGCCGACGTCCTTGCCCGAGCCACACCGCCGACATTCGCGAACACCTGGACGGAGCGCGCCAATGCCGTCGAGCATCCGAGTTCTTCACCTTCTGCCGAGGAGGACGGTCCTCCAACGAGCACTTCGAAACTGACCCATGTGAACGCGATTGTCAGGGAGACGAGCAGAGCTTGACGGGTTGACCTTGACCTGGTCAGAGAGCGCTCGATCGTCAGTCGGATTCGTCGACCACAAGCTCAAAGGTCAGCGTATGCACGAAGTCATCAGTTATTGCATGACGGTGCGGTGGGGATGTTTCGGGGAGACGGGACAGTAGTGGAGGCCGAGGGAGTAGCCGCGGCTGATGACGAGGTTGTCCAGTCCACCCGGTTCCATACTGTCGATCTGGAGCAGGTGTTCCATGGAGATGCCGCACTCGCACTCGATAGGGGAGGGGTCGGTCAGGCCCCACGGTTGGTGGCCGCCGAACTTCATTCCCCCTTGGTGGGCGAGATCGTCAGAGTAGCTGGCTTCGGGGGCGACGTGCCCGGACACGGGAGTGGAGGTCTCCCACTCCTGCATGCGGTCGGCGAGTTCTTCGGGCAGGAAAGCGTCGGAGGGGTAGTCGGTGATCTCCTCGATGGCCAGGACACAGGGTGGGAGAGCGTACTGCTCAACGCGGGTGTGGGGGAAGGGCTGCTGGGGGAGCGGTGCGAGCCCGGTGAGGTCGTGCCGCCAGCGCAGGGTGAGCCAGGGAGTGAGGTCGTGGCCGTCCGCATCCGGTGGGTTGGGGTGGTCGTTGGGGCACCACAGGACCTGGAGGAGTTCGGCTCCCCCGGGGAGGGTGTGTCCGGCGGGCAGGTCGCGTGCGAACAATTGGAGGACGGCTTGCAGGTAGAGCGGTTCGTCGAAGTAGACGTCGCCGCTCTCAGGAGGCGCTTCGAAGACGTAATGACCGTGGGAGCAGGCGGGCCAGGGTTCGTCCACAGGCCAGAGGAGGGGGCCGGCAACGGAGCTGTCTTGAGGTCCCGGGTTTCCCAGGTGGGGGTGGAGCAGGAGTGCGGGTGTGCCGCAGTCGTGTAGTTCGGGGAACGCGGTGAGGAGCTGGTCGCGTTTGGTCGCGGTGGTGGGGGTGGGCATGGGAGAGGCCTTGATCGCGGTGGTGTTGTGTCAGGGGCAGGGTAGCTCTGCTGGGTGACAGCCGGGCTTCCTTTGGGCGGCCGTGGGTGTGTGTGCCTGACACGGCTGGGCCACCCCTGGCGGGCTCCCGGGGCGTTGTGACGGTTGCGGGGGTGTTGCTGGGCGTGCGCGGGAGCGCTGCCAGGATGATCCGATGGGCCGCCAGGCACAGTCCCGTCAGGTGGTCTTCTCGTAGCGGGAGGGGAACGGGAAACGGGACTCCAGGAACCCGTGGACCATGTGGGCCACCGCCTCCTGGGCCTCGTCCGGGGTGTCGACGTCGTTGAGGCAGAAGAAGTCCACCTCTTCCGCGGACTGGAGCGCTTCCAGCCGTTCGGCCGCGTCCGGGGCCCCGATGTTCACGTACCTCATCCTGTACTCACCAGGAACCGCTCGACCGGTCAACACCGCGTAGTGGTGGTGCAGCGTGGCGGTGAAGGCCACGTCCGACAGGGCGCGGAACCGGGATCGAGCTGTGCGTTCCAGCTCCTCGAGGTAGCGTTCCTCCATCTCCAGGGCCACCTGCCGGACCTGGGGGTGTGGTGCGTGCTTGAACTTGTTCGTGATGGCCCGGCCGAAGTCCCGCTCCAACAGTGCACGCACGTTCTTGCCCGCCGAGTTCGGTGCGGGCTCGCCCGTGACCGGAGAGCCGGTCCCGAACTGGAACGGAGAGAACGGCACCTGAGCGATCCCGTTCGCGTGGAAGAACTGACCAGCTTCCACCGGACGAGCGAGAAACACGTCATCGTTGAAGTAGAGCCAGTGCTCCGCCAGGCCGGGCACATGGTGCAGCCGTGACTCGATCGCGTGGGAATTGAAGGTCGGCAACGCCTCGGTGGGCAGGATGTCCCGGTGGTCCACCACACTGATCCCGGACACTGCGGTGTCCAGCCAGACGGGCACCTGTCCGTCAGTGACGACGTACACGTGGCGCACGAACGGTGCGTAGGCCTCCAGCGAGCGCAGTGAGTACCGCAACTCGTCACGGCTGGTGAAGCGCGAGGCGTTGGAGGCGTGCTCGTGCGCGGAGGTCGCCTCCGGCTGGTGGAGTGCCCGCTTGGCGGCGTGTTCGGGATCCTCGCCGTCCACCCACGTGTAGACCACGTCGATCGGGAAGTCGACGTCGTCGGTGAGCTTCCAGGTGAACGGTTCGAACGTGGGGTACTCGCGTCCGCGCACGGAGAGCGTGGCGGGTTTGCGCTGGGAGCTGGGAAGTACGTCTGCGACCTTGTTCCGGGTGGGGGCGACCAGGGAATCGGCCAGTACCTCGGCTGGTGCCTGCACACGCAACCGCCCCAGGAGTTCCTCGACGTTGTCCCGCTCCAACAGCTTCGCTCCGTCGCGCCAGAACTGGACGTCGCAGCCGTACTCGAACCCTGCCAGCACCTGACCACCGGGGGAGAGCAGGGGCTCGGCGAACCGGATGATCAGCCCGGACTTGATCTCCTCGGCCAGGGCTCCGTCCACGTAGGCCGAGAACGCGCTGACGACACCACCACTGCCCGGTTTGATCGCGAACAAGGTGCTGTCGCCGTACAGCTCACGCACCGCGTCCAGGACCCGTTTGCGTTCGGCGCGGTGCACCCCGACCACGTGGCGCAAAGGGGAGCGTCCACGTACGAGGAAGTAGTCGACCTTCGCGTGTTCGAGAGCGGCCGTCACCAGTTCCAGGTTGCGGGCCGAGGCGCCTGCGGCCGTGAACCGCTCCACGGTTCGGCCCAGGAACTCTCCATCGTCCAAGGAGAAGGCCCGCACCGTTGAATCGTTCGTAAGAAGCGCTTCGCGGCGCTTGGCGATCTTGGCCAGACGACGTTCCTCGGCCACACGAGCGGTGGCGTCCTGACGCTCGGTCTCGAGGCGTTCCCGGGTTGCCTGTGGCAGGAAACGTTCTCCGGTGCTCTTGATACGAGATGCCAGCGGCATGGACCTCGACCCTCCTGTGTGTACTGCGCGCTCGTGAACGTGGAACGCGGCGGTACCGGGTTCCGTCTGGGATCAGCACGAAGACGGGTTGGTCGGATGACCCGTTGTCTGCTTTCTGGCATCGAGACGCTTTCGTCTCCTACGTTCCGTCAGGATGCTCTGACCAGGTGTGTTGCCAGCAAGGTCAAGGGGTGTCCGGTGGAGTCGCCGAGGGGGAACGTCAGCTTGGTTTACCGGTTGGCCTGGCCAGATGTGGACAACATAAGGATCTGCACGTCAAAGGTGGTTCCCGGTTCCATGTGGACGCGGTCGGATCATCAGGTGATTGTGTCCAGGTAAGGGAGATGGTTAATGTCCTGCCTTGATCCCAGGTGCGAGGGTTGTCCCCGGGTTCTCACATCCCCTTTGACATGAACGGCCATCCCATGCGTCGCCCCTGGACCCGTGCGACCGCGGTCTCGACCGCCACTGCTCTGCTCCTCACCCTGACCGCCGCGCCTCCGGTGGCGGCACAGCCGACATCACCGGACCCTGCCAGCTCCGAGGAACAGCAGGAGCTCGACGCCCTCGCGCTCGCGGAGCAGACCGGTGAACCCGTCGAGATCCCCGGGCTGACCGACGAGAAGACCCAGCACTTCGCCAACCCGGACGGATCCCTCACCGCGGAGATCTCCACGATCCCCCAGCGGGTGCGCTCCGAAGACGGATGGGTGGACGTCGACACGACCCTGGTCAAGGCCGAGGACGGCACCGTGCGGCCACGGGCCGCGGGCATGGACATCGCCTTCTCCGGCGGCGGCGACGACGCGATGGCCCACATCGGCATCGGCTCCAACAACGTCGCCCTGGGCTGGATCGACGACCTCCCCGAACCCGTCCTGGAAGGCGACCAGGCCACCTACACCGACGTACTTGCGGACGTGGACCTCGTCCTGACCGCCGGAGTCGAGGGCTTCAGCCAGGTCCTGGTCGTCCACACCCCCGAAGCCGCCCAACTCCCCGAACTCACCGAGATCGCACTCCCGCTGCGCACCACCGGCGTGACCATGACGGCGGACGAGCACGGCAACCTCGACGCCACGGGCGACGCCGGCGGCCAGAGCGTGTTCTCCGCCCAGGCCCCGGCCATGTGGGACTCCACGGGGGAGGGACACGAGAGCGAAGACCCCACGGTGTCGGCGCCCTCCGGAGCGCGTGTGCTGACGGTCCCGACCTCGGTCGAGGTCGACTCCATCCGGCTCGTGCCTGACCAGGGCATGTTCGTGGACGAGGCCACCGAGTTCCCCGTCTACATCGACCCCTCCGTGAGCGCCAGCCGCCCCAACTGGGCCTACGTCGACTCCGCCTTCCCCACGCAGGCCTACTACAACCCCAAGGTCGACGACGTGGGCATCGGCAGGGTCGAATGGGACCGGCCCTACACCCGACGCGCGTTCTTCCAGTTCACAGTGATGGGCAGGACGAACCACCCCAACACCATCATCAACTCGGCCACGCTACGCACCGAGATCGAGTGGGGGTGGGACTGCACCAGCAACGCCCACATCCAACTGCACCGCACCGACGCTTTCACCAACAAGACCACCTGGAACAACCAGCCCACCACCCGCACCCTCCAGGACACCCAGAACGTCAAGGGCGGCTGGGCGACCTGTCCCAAGAGCAGCGGAGTGGAGTTCGACGCCACCAACGCCTACCGGTGGGGAGTCAACAACAACGCCTCCCACATCCGGCTCAGACTCAAGGAACGCGACGAGAGGGGCACGACCGCCTGGCGGCGCGTCAACACCAAGAAGAAGCCCCCGGTGCTCGTGGTGAACTACAACCACCCGCCGGAGAAGCCGGTCACCTCCACCATCTCCGACTCCCTGGGAGGCACCTGCCAGACCGACCGATCCGCGCCCCGGATGATCAACAACACCGAGGTCAGGTTCAACGCCCAGATCCGGGACCGTGACTCCTACTGGGTGGGCCAGCAGGTCAAGTCGCAGTTCGAGTGGAAACTCGCCGGTGTGGACGGTCGCGTTGGTGCCGCTGACTCGGCCTACGTGACCGTGGGCAAGTGGTCCGGAGGCAGTTACCGGCCGGTGACCGCGAAGGACCTGCCAGAGCGAGAGTTGATCGCCTACCGGGTGCGCGGCCACGACCGCTCCAACTGGGGACCGTGGTCGTCCTGGTGCTTCATCGAGGTCGACACCACCAAACCCGACTCCGGCCCCAAGGTGACCTCCACCGACTACCCGGCGGGAGATGAGCCCCATGGTTCCGTGGGGCGCACGGGCGAGTTCACGTTCGCCAACAACGGCGTGGACGCGGCTACCGCGTACCACTACAGCGTCAACGACGCCAGCTGTTCCACCCGGGTGGACCTCGACGAACAGGGCGCTTCTGTGACCCTGCCGATCACCCCGCGCAGGGACGGCCCCAACCTCATCCACGCCCGCATCACCGACGCCTACGGAAACTCCTCTGAATGCGGACTGGCGTACACGTTCACCGTCGCTCCACCCGGGGAACCCGTCTCGTACGTTCCCTTGGACGAGGGAGAGGGCACAGTGGCCGCGGACGCCTCGAATGCAGACCGCACTCTGGAGGCCACGGGTGACCTCGAATGGGTGAGAGGCCGTGTGGGTCCCAGTAACGGTGAGACCCAGCGCCTGGAAGGCGCGGCGATCGACATCGACGGAGAGAACTCCCGGCTGGTCACCGACGAGTCCGTGGTGGACACCAGCGAAGCGTTCTCCGTCTCGGCGTGGGTGCGCATGGACGACAAGGACCGTAACCGTAGTGCCGTTGCCCAGACCGGACTGGAGAACAGTGGATTCTATCTGGGTTATCAACAGACCCTGGGCCATGACCGGTGGGTACTGAAGATGGCCCCCTCCGACGAGACCGGGGCCAGCGGCTGGTCTCGGGCCCTGTCGGACGAGCCCGCCCAGACCGGCGTGTGGACCCACCTGCTCGGTACCTTCGACCCGGCCGACGGAGAACTCGTGCTCTACGTCGACGGTGTGCGGCAGAAGGACACCGCGACCCTGGAGACCCCGTGGCAGGCTGAGGGCCCCTTGATGGTCGGTGGCGCCCGCTCCTCCACGAACGACTCCGAGCACTGGCGCGGTGGCATCGACGACGTTCGAGTCTGGGACCGGGTCGTTTTCGACGAGCCCTTCATCGAGACCGAGGAAGCCCGTTCCGAGGTGTGGGACCTTGCGAACCGACCCACTGCTCTGGAAGGGCGCTGGCGCCTGGACGAGACCGGCGGAACGGTCGCCACTGACGCCTCCGACCACGGTCTGGACGCCACGCTGGAGGCGGACCCGCTCACCGCGTGGAACCAGGCGATGAACGAGGTCACCTTCGCCCCCGGCGTCAGTTTGGACGTGGCGGGCGAGGAACACCTGCACACCGATGCCCCGGCGGTGCGTACGGACCGCAGTTACAGTGTCGCGGCCTGGGTGCGCCTGGACGAGGTGGGCCACAACTCCACCGCGGTGGCCCAGAACGGCGCGGTACACAGCGCGTTCTACCTCAGTTACCAGCACACCTTCGACCACGACAGCTGGGTGATGAAGCTGCCGCCAGAGGACCGGTCCGGGGCCAGCGGCTGGCACCGATCCCTCTCCGACCGCAGTGCCGAGTTCGGTCAGTGGACCCACCTGGCGGCCACCTACGACCACACGCTCGCCCAGGCGACCCTGTACGTGGACGGAGTGGCCCAGGATCCGATCGAGGTTCCTCGGGCATGGCACGCGAACGGGCCGGTCATGATCGGCGGAGCCCAGTTCGAGAAGGAGTTCTTCGACCCATGGGCGGGGGACCTCAGTGATGTCCACCTCTACCAGGGGGTCCTGACCGCAGCCGATATCCACGACGTGATGGCGGGATACCTGCCGGTCCCCTGACACCCTGTCTTCCCTTCGTCCCCTGAGCCCCTTGAGCTGCCCGGCAGGCACACCTGCCGGGCGGGAGGAACCCTCTGTGTCTGACATCCCCCAGCCCCCCGTCTCTCGACGCGGCCGCAAACCGCTCGTCTCCCTCGTCTCACTGTTGCTGGTGACCGGATTGGTCTCCGCGTTGCCCGCCTCCGCCCTGGCCTACAACACCCGCCCGGACGTGGACCTGGGAGAGTCGGTGGACGGCCACGTCGCGGAACCAGCCGCGATCCCCAACGACACGACCATGAGTGACGCTGCGGTCGAGGCCCTGGCGGAGGCCGAGTGGCCCGAACCGGATCTCCTGGGCTTCGACGAAGGGGAGGCCGCGTCTCAGGCTCTTACTACCGGTGACGAAACCGTCTGGGTGGGCGGTGTCGATGCCGAGGAGTTCGAGTCCTGGGTCTCGCCGCTGCCGAAGGTGGTCGAAGACCGGGAGGAGGACGAGGCCGAGGGAGCGAACGAGCGCCGGACACCGGCGGAGCCGCAGCCGGAGGGTTCCGACGACGCTGACTCCCACCCTGAAGAGGAGGCTGAGGAACCGGTCTCCGCTGGCCCGGAGGCCTCGGAGCCGGACACCGAACTCGACACCGACGCGGAGCCGGACCCCGAGACCGAACCCGCCCCTGAGCTCGAAGAGCAGCAGGAGGTGGAGGAGCCGGAAGGCCCGGTGACCTCGGCTCAGGTGGAGGTCCTGGACCGTGCCGAGGTCGCTGAGTTGGGGCTCTCCGGTCTCGCACTTCGAGTCACGCGAACCGACGGTGGCGACGACGCTGGACCGGTCCGGGTGGAGGTCGACTACTCGGGCTTCTCCTCGGCCTTCGGAGCCGACTACGGCTCCCGGCTGGACCTGGTCGCGCTCACCGAGTGCGATGACGACGAGGGCTGCTGGACGACTCACGAACTCGGCGCTGACAACGACACCGACGTCCGGACACTGCATGCCCTGGTCCCCGCGACCGGCAGTGGAATCCTTGTGGCCGCCGTGGCCGCCGCCGACAGTGAGGAGGGGACCGGTGACTACACCGCCACCTCGCTGAGCCCCTCCTCCACCTGGAACGTCGGTACCCAGTCGGGTGGGTTCTCCTGGAACTACCCCGTTCAAGCGCCCAACGTCGCGGGTGGTCTCCAGCCGGAGATCAGCCTGGGCTACTCCTCCCAGTCCGTGGACGGCCGTACCTCCGGCACCAACAACCAGACCTCCTGGATCGGTGAGGGCTTCGACTACCACCCCGGTTACATCGAACGCCGCTACCAGACCTGCCAGGACGACGACACCGACATCCCGGACCAGTGCTGGTCCCACCACAACGCCACCCTGAACCTGGGCGGGCGCTCCACCGAACTGGTCTACGACGACGGCGAGTGGACGCCCAAGAACGACGACGGTTCCAAGATCGAACGCCTGACCGGGGCCACCAACGCAGACAACGACGGTGAGCACTGGAAGGTCACCACCGTCGACGGCACCCAGTACCACTTCGGCCTCAACCGCCTGCCCGGGCACTCCTCCGGCGACGAGGAGACCAACTCGGCCTGGACCGTCCCGGTCTTCGGTAACGACGCCGGCGAACCCTGCCACAAGTCCAACCTGGGCGACGCGTGGTGCGATCAGGCGTGGCGCTGGAACCTGGACTACGTCGTGGACCTCCAGGGCAACGCGCTGGCCCACTACTACCAGGCAGAGACCAACAACTACGGACTCAACTTCAAGTCGGACCCGGTCAAGTACGACCGAGGCGGCTACCTCAAGCGCACCGCCTACGGGCTGCACAAGGACGACCTCCAGACCACCGCCCCGGCCCAGGTTCTCTACGGTGTCGGAGAGCGCTGTGTGGACACCGACTTCGGCTGCAAGGTCGCGGATCGCAAGGAGTCCAACGCCAAGTACTGGCCGGACACCCCCCTGGACCAGGAGTGTGACAAGGACTGCGCGGGGAAGCACTCCCCGACGTTCTGGACCACCAAGAAGCTGAACAGGATCACCACCCAGCTCCACGACGGGACCGAGTACACCACCGTCGACACCTGGGACCTGAAGCACTCCTTCCCCGCTCCCGGAGACGGTACCGACCCCGCCCTGTGGCTGGACTCCATCACCCACACCGGTCACACCGGCGAAGGGACGGAGACCAAACCGGCCATCACCTTCACGGGCACGCCGATGCCCAACCGCGTCGACTCCACCACCGACGGCCTGGCCCCGATGAACAAGTGGCGGATCACCGCCATCCACACCGAGACCGGAGCCCAGGTGGACGTGTCCTACGCGGACTCCGACTGTGAGGCGGGCAAGGAACCCAAGGCCCACGAGAACACCAAGCGCTGTTTTCCCGTCGTGCGCGCCCACCGCCCCGGAGCCGACGAGATCACGGACTGGTTCGCCAAGTACGTGGTGACCGACCTCGTCGAGGTGGACCTCGTGGGCGGGCAGCCCGACGTGATCACCAGCTACGACTACGTGGGCACACCCGCGTGGGCGTACATGGACGACGACGGTTTCGTGGACAAGGACCACCGCACCTGGTCCCAGTGGCGCGGGTTCGACCGCGTGATCGAACGCACCGGCCATCCCGACGAGACTCGGACCGAGGTCGAGCACCTCTACTACCAGGGCATGAACGGTGACCACCAGCCCAGCGGCAAGAGAACGGTTCGGGTCACCGACTCCACCGGGACCAGCGTGGACGACGACCCGGTGTTCAACGGGCAACTTCGCGAGAGCATCGTCCGCGACGGGGTCGGAGGTGAGGTGGTCTCCAAGACCATCAGTACTCCCTGGAAGAAGCGCACCGCCTCCACCTCCCACAGCTGGACGCTGGAAGCACACCTGACCAACACCAAGCAGGTGGACGCCTACACGGCTCTGGAAGACGGATCCTTCCGCCAGACCCGTACGGTCAACACCTTCGACGACCACGGCATGATCGCCTCGGTCCACGACCAGGGCGACGTGGCCGTGACCGACGACGACTGGTGCACCACCACCACCTACGCGCGCAACACCGGCCTGCACCTGCTCGACCCGGTCGCGCGAACCCAGACCGTGACCGCGGCCTGTGGTCAGGACGTCTCCTACCCCGACGACGTGGTCAGCGACACCCGAACCCTCCACGACGGTGGTGCCTTCGGCGATGCCCCCACCAAGGCACGCCCCACCGAGACGCAGCGGGTTGCCGACTACGAGGACGGCGAACCGGTCTACCAGACCATCACCGAGACCACCTTCGACACGTTCGGGCGTGCTCTGGAGGTGACCGACGCCAAGGGAAACACCACGACGACCGCCTACACCTCCAAGGTCGCCGGTGGCCCTGACTCGAAGGTGGAGACGACCAATACCCTCGGTCACAAGAGCACCGTGGAGTACGACGAGCGCTCCCAACCGATTGCGGAGATCGACGCCAACGGCAACCGCACCGAACTGGCCTACGACCCGCTGGGACGTATGACCGACGTGTGGCTGGCCGACCGGCCCAGAGACCGCAACTTCACGCCGTCCATGAGGTTCGAGTACGACCTGTCCAAGGACAGACCCACGGTCGTCACCACACACACGCTGAACCCCGCAGGTCGCTACACCACCAGCTACCAGATCCTCGACGGGATGCTCCGCGAGCGCCAGAGCCAGGCTCCGGCCCCTGGCGGAGGTCGGGTCCTGACCGACGTCTTCCACGACAGCCGTGGCAACACGGTCATCTCCCGCGAGCCCTACTTCAACACGGAGGAGCCGGACGGGGAACTACTCACGGTCAACAACCACGACGAGATCCCCCGCTGGACACACACCGTGTACGACGGCGCGGACAGGGCCACCGACGCCGTCCACATGTCGCGAGGGGTGGAGCAGTTCCGCACCACCACCGAACACCAGGGTGACCGCACCCTGGTGACCGAACCCGAGGGCGGCACCGGTACCACCGCCATCACCGACGTGCGTGGCAACACCGTGGAACTGCGCAAGCACCACGGTCCCGCGGCGGAGGGTGAGTTCGACTCGACCTTCTACACCTACACCGCGCGTTCCGAGTTGAGGACGGTCACCGACCCGGGCGACAACACCTGGACCTACGAGTACGACCTGCGCGGCCGCAAGGTGACCGAGACCGACCCCGACACCGGGGTGAGCCAGATGGTCTACGACGAACTCGACCGGCTGGTCGAGACGACCGATGCCCGTGGCCAGAGCCTGAAGACCGTCTACGACGAGCTGGGCCGCCAGATCGAACTGCGCGACGGCGGCGGCGACCTACGGGCTGAGTGGACCTTCGACTCAGTGGCAGTCGGTCTTCCCGCCACTTCGACGCGCTACGAGGACGGACAGGCCTTCACCACCAGGGTGATGGGCTACGACCGGGTCAACCGGCCACGAGCCCACCAGATCAACATCCCCGCCAGCGAGGGAGAGCTCGCAGGCAACTACCTGTTCCGCACCTTCTACAACCCCGATGGCAGTGTTCGATCCACGGACATGCCGGCCGCCGGAGCCTTGCGCGCCGAACCGGTGACCTACGGCTACGACAACCTGGGTAACCCCACCACCCTCTCGGGTGGCGACCGCATCGTCACCGAGACCGTCTACTCCAAGGTCGGCAATCTCGTCCAGCGAGAGCTCCACCGCGGAGTCCTGGGGGCCAGCCGCACCTGGCAGAGCTTCGACTTCGACGAGAAGACCAACAGGTTGGCTCTGGCCAGCGTCGTCCCCCAACAGGGGCAGGGTTCACTGTCGACCCAGACCTATGGCTACGACGCCCGAGGAAACCTGCTCTCGATCAACGACGAGCCGACTGACCCTGATCGGGCCAGTGACGTGCAGTGCTTCGACTACGACCACCTGCGTCGCCTGAACCAGGTCTGGACTCCGGACGCCACCGGCAAGGAAGCCTGTCATGCCGAACCAGACGTGACGGAGCTGAGCGGTACTGCCCCCTACTGGCACGAGTTCACCTACGACGCCATCGGCAACCGGGTCCAGGAGGTCCAGCACGGCCCGGGTGGCGGAGTCACCCGCGACTACACCTCGCCCGAGGAGGGCCAGGGGCCCGCTCACGCCGTCACCCAGGTCGACGAGAGCGGCAGCAGGGGAAGTACCGCTCACTCTTACGACTACGACGAGTCCGGGAACATGGTCTCCCGTAAGAGCGGCGAGCACGACCAGACCCTCGAATGGGGGCCCGAGGGAGAACTGACCAAGGTCACGGGAGAGCTTTCCGAGACCGAGTACGTGTACGACGCTGACGGTGAGCGTCTCCTGCGTCGGGCTAACGGGGTCACCACCCTGTACCTGCCGGGCATGGAGGTCACCTGGGACCCGGCCGAAGGGAAGGAGGAGGCGACCCGGTACTTCACTCATGCTGGTGAGACCGTGGCGGTCCGGGAGAACAGTGGCAACCTGCACTGGATCGTGTCGGACCACCACGACACCGGCCAGATCAGCATTGATGCCCACTCCAACGAGGTCGCCCAACGCCGGATGACCGTGTTCGGACAGGACCGTGGAACGACCGGTACCTGGCCTGGCGAGCGTGGTTTCGTCGATGGGATGATCGATGCCTCCACCGGGCTGACCCAGCTCGGAGCCCGTGCCTACGAGGCGGACCTGGGGCGGTTCATCTCCGTCGATCCGTTGATGGACCTGGTGGATGCGCAGTCGATGAACGGATACGCCTACGCCAACAACAGCCCCGCCACGTACTGGGATGGATCCGGGTTGTCAGCGTGCATTCCGGCTGACGGCTTCTGTATGGAGATCGGGGGTAATACCACGGTCCCCTATACGAAAAATGGAGGTACGCAAGGGGGCGTTCAAACCTGGAACTACAAGAAGGGTTCCGGATGGAGAATGATCTCTGCGACTGCCCGCTGGCAAGTGGGTAAAAGAAGCTATTCTGTTCGTTACATCCCAGGATCAAGGCCCACCGTTCGCGTATCCAGGGCCGTCAGTAGGCCCCAGCTTGTCAATGAGACTGTGTCCAATGAAGACCAGGCTCTAAACAATTCAAGTTGGTTTCGGCAGCGCTATTCAGGTGAAGGGGGTGGAGCCAATTGGATGAATATCGCAGATGATTCCGTCTTCGCGCTCTCCATGGTTGGGCTGGGTGCCGCGCTAGTGTGCCCAGTTTGCGCTGCCGTTATTGCCGGAGGTGCTGCCCTCTATGGCTTGGGAATGGGTGCGTACAAGGTCTTTGGGCGCGGCGACAACTACGGATGGTGGGATATGGCTAGTGCGATCCCATTTGGCATTGGGAGAGGTGCAAGATTTATTGGGACAAGTGTTTCGAGGGCTAGGTTCGGGGATAAGCTGCGCCCTGCGGCGAGTGGATCTCAAGGGAAAAGAAATAGGCAGAAGAACGGGCCGGTCCTTGAGCAGATGAGCAAATTCGGAGACGGGGTCGCTGCGAATGTCTCGCGCTGGGGAGACTCTGTTGCAGGTGGAGTCTTTTCTGCCAGGTCTGCGGCGAGCGCTTACAATAACCCTCAGGGTGAGTCGCGTGGAATTCTGGGAGTGTAGTCAAGGTGAGGAGTGGGAATTTGTCGAAGGTTTCTGAATGGAGATTGAGTGAAGTTGGATTTTATCGCTTGGATGAGTACGTCTGTGGTGTCGTTGCGAAAAGCAGTAGGAATCTCTCTAGGCTATTGAATGTTGCAGAAGAGTCCGCTTACGGAGAAGTCCCCACGGTTCGCGACGCGGTATGGCTTTCCTATATTAGGTTAGCGGTTTCGATACTCTTGGCTTTTGTCGTTTTTATTGTGGTCGGGCTTCTTGGCTCTCTGGTTAGAGATTCCAGTGAGATTGTATCAATTTCTCTCATGGGATTGGCATTCTTCGTTGCCGTGCTCCGAGGTCAATTGGCGACGGCTGCCGGTGTTGATCTGATGATAATTTATATGCAATCGACATTTTCAAGAACGGGGGGTAATGTCGCCTTCATTGACCTCTATCGTAAGATGATCTGGTTGTATCCGTTGATTGCTTTCGGGTTGGTGTTTTTCCTTTTTTGGAATGGTAATTTGGCGGTTTTTGTGGGGCTCTAAGGTTGTGGATAATCAGGTTGTCTGAGATATTTGTTCGGTTCGCGCCTGTGTTAGCCTCAGTGTCCCTCAAGCCTGAGTAAACGATCTCATCTGGCCGCCATGGGGCACCACTGACCAGCAGCACCATCGGATCACCGCCGTCGCCCTGTTCGAATTGCCTCGGCCGCCGAGTCGGAGAGAGTCGGCACGGCATCATGGGCGGAGGCATCGTGAGACGTCCACGGTCGCGAGAGCGGCGAGGCACGGTCCCAGACACTCGCCGGGCCGAATCCACAGGCGGTAACGGTGTTTCCACCTACGTCCAAGACGAGTCCGGGAACACGGTCTCCCTGGGGCGGCGTCAGCCGCTCGCTGACTCTCGAATGAGAGTCCGAGGACCAGTCGTTGGAGGTCGGCCAGGAAGGACATCTTTCGTCGTTTGTATCTATACGGCCCGGAGGTGAGTGCTGATTCGGGTCGGTGGCACTTCCATCATGCTGCCGAGGCTCCGGGCCACCAGCGCACCTGAAGGCGGCACTGCTACCTCCACCGCGTGCTCGCCTGACTCGTGAACCTCAGAGTCCTGGCTCTCCCAGGTCGAACGCGGCATCCTCTCTGTGGATCTGTGCCCACGCCCACCGGGACGTCGCGGTGGCCGGATTGTCTCTGCCAGCGGGGGCCGAAGCAGGGAGGATTTTCGCGAGTTCTACTCCGGACTGGGTGGCACACACAGCCCCGGAAACGCCGCGAGGACCTCCTTGGAGGTCCTCGTGTACCCCATCTGAACTGGGGGTTTGTGGTGCACCCAGCAGGATTCGAACCTGCGACCGTCGGATTAGAAGTCCGGCGCCCGGGTGTCGTTCTGTGTCACTTCGTGCCGTTGCGTCCCGCACCATCCGAATCCGTTTGCCGTCCTGTTCCGCGTCGTGCCGCCCGATGTCGTCCCGGTCCGCAACTGCGGAGCACAAACGGAGCACACGCGGGCCGTTGGTGGCGTCCGATGGAACCTCGCGAAGTTCTCGCCGGAGCGCAGTTTTGCTTGGTTCCGCAACCTCAGGTTGCTTGCTTCCCTCGGAAGTGCCACCTGTGGCTGTCAACTTTCCCTTCAGCGGGGTGGGTGAGGCACAATCAGTGCCATGACCTCTGAACGTTTGCCTGGTGACGAAGCCGATGCCGCACCAGTTCAGCGCCGCAGTTTAGCTCCCCCGGGTGGGGGCAGTGCTACGCCCTCAGTCGGAGCCACCTACAACATCATTGGCAGTGTCGGTGGCAATGCCAAGGTGGGCCAGGCGCAACAATCCACGAACGAGAAATCTCAACCTGGGCCGACTCCTTTTGTTAATGAGAAAGTATCCATTGGTCAGGTTAATCCTGCGCTCCTGCAAGTGCACCAGGCGGTACTTCCCGATCAGGATCCTGGTAGCCATTCTTTCCTAACTCCCTATCTACGGCGGTCCCATGACGATGAACTGAGAAAGTACCTAAAGCCCGCACTGGACAGGCGCACTTCAGTGTTGGCAATGATGACGGGTGACTCTTCAGTAGGTAAGACTCGAGCCTTGTACGAGGCCTTGTATGATTTGGCGCCGAAGCGTGCGATTCTACTGCCAAGAACGATCACCGACTTGCTCGCTCTCCTTGACCGTGGGCTCGTGGATGACCAAGCGGTGCTGTGGCTTAATGAAGCGCAACACTTCTTCCAGGGAGCCGGTTCACCTGAAGTTGCTGCCGCACTACATTACTTGTTGATGCACAGGGCAGGAGTTGTGGCAGTTGGAACATTGTGGACCACGCCCTATTGGGAAAAATTGACTCGTACTGGCACCATAGGGGATCCACATGGCCAAGTGCGCGAACTTCTTATGTGCCCGCCGGCTGTTCGAATATCCGTACCTGGCCATCTCTCGATAAGCGAACAAGATGAATGGCGGAGCCTGGCTATTGAAAACGATGACCGACGCATGTCTGAGGCTCTCAAGGCAGGAGCCTCAGATCTGGGTAGAGTGGTTCAGCATCTGAGTGGTGGTCCCGAACTACTCAAGGCATATCTTGACGGACCAGGTTTTTTTACGAGAGTCGAGCACGCTCTGCTGAGCGCCGCAATATTCGCCCGCTGCCTGGGGTATCAAGCACCTTTTACCGCTGCCTTGCTCACGCAGGCCACAGATGGAATTCTGGATCCGCGTGAACGACCTATCGAGGCTGATTGGGCTCGAACTGCACTGACTTCTTTGAGTACCGGCCAGCGTCCCAACGGTCAACGTGTCGATATTCGCTCAACTCTGACCGCGTTGCACACCTTTGTTCCCTGTGGGGAAACGGAACCCCTCTACCAACTGGACGACTACCTCGAACAGCATCTGCGCGACCATTTCGCAGATCAACTTGCCAGCCCTTTTCTATGGCAAGCCTTGCTTGATAACGCGGCCAATCCTGATGACCTAAGGGAACTGGCTGAAGCAGCGAGCTACGACGGCCTGGTTAAGCACGCGATCCGCCTGTATTATAAGGCAGTTGAGGCAGAAGCTCCCATCGCACTTTCTGGATTGGTCTCTCTGCTCTCTCCAGAGACAGATCCTCATCAGCAGGGTTCCTTCTGGGCTGCTTCACGCGTTAGCATAACTGATCCTTGCGAGGTCGCCAGCGTGCTGAAGGAACTCCGCGAGGCTGGTTTTAAGGAAGCGGCTTATAGGCTGTTGGAGCGTGATCCCGCTGCTCATGTCAGTCTTGCCGACCTATCCCATGTTGGTGATCTCTTAAGGGAACTACGTGAAGCTCAACAAGAGGAATCTTTAATTCATCTGGCGGGTCGGATAGTCTCGCACGCGGACTTCCCTGACTCGTCTGTAATTCCTCGCCTGCTGCAGGAGCTCTTTGAGTCTGCGCAGGAAGATGCTGCTGACGCTTTGGCCCTCTATGCTGTTGAGAATTCCGATATTACTTGTCCGTATACTGTTGCTACTTTGCTGTATTCGCTTCGAGAGTGTGGTTATGAAGAAGAGCTAGTGTTATTCATGGACCGAGACCCTGCGGCCCGAGTGGATCTCACGAATCCTGGCATGCTCACAATTTTGCTGGATGTGTTTGCTGGTTTTGGTTTCGAGCACGATATGCGCAATTTGATGGCTAGGGGTCCTGTGGCGCACGCCGACCTCGGAAATCCTTTCTCTGTTGCGCTTCTGATGGATTTCTTGGTGCGGAAGGGGTGGTCGGATGAGGCTCGGATTCTAGTGGCACGCTGTCCGGCGGGTGTTTCGAAGATTGTCAAATTTGACCCTGCTGATCTTCCGAAGAAAACAAGTGATTCAGAGTTCAGGGAGCGTGAAGGGGTGGAAGAAATATCTCCTTGGGCTTATCCTTCAAGGTCGCGCTCATTGATTGATATCTATGGGCGGGAGCTTGATGGTTCTCCGGCTCGTCCATGGGAATGGAGTGAACTCTTTTCATCTGATTCATGAAGCTGAGGAACGAGCACCGATCGGCCAGGGCTCGTTCAATTCCCCGGGAGGTCAGGCTCGGGGCTGGGGACACTCGAAGGTCCGGGTTTTGTGCCGAGTGTGCTGGAGGCTGTGTTGTCTGTCGAGATCGTCTCCCCGTCAATCGCCACCGCCCCTCACTTGAGGATCGAGAAGTGTCGACTCGTCTGCGTGGTGCGCCTCTAGACTTGGGCGCATGTCGAAAACCCTGCACCTGGTGTTGTCCGGAGCCCCCGCACCGGAAGGGGCGATCGAGCTCATCCAGGCCCTGCACAGCCACGGCTGGCACGTGACGGTGCTTTCCACCCCCACAGGCACGGACTTCCACGATCAGGACCAGTTGGCGGAGCTGACAGGTGAACCGGTCCGTGTGGCGTTTCGGATGCCTGAGCAGGGCAAGCCCTTGCCGCCCGCCGATGTCGTGTTGGCCTGTCCGCTGACCTTCAACTCCACGAACAAGTTCGCCCAAGGGCTGGCGGACAACTTCGCGATTGCTCTGTTGTGCGAGATGGTCGGCTACGGGGTACCCACCGTGGTGGTGCCGCACTGCAAACCCCAGCTCGCCTCCCACCCGGCCTTCGTCCGCTCCCTGGAGACCCTGCGCGCGATGGATGGAGGCGGTCACCGTCCTGCACGACCCTGATGCCCCCTATGAGGACCGTCTGCCCTCCTGGCAGCAGGTCATCGACACCGTCAACCGCCTCTGACCGAAAGGCACAGCGTGGACCCTGCCACTCGAGGCCAGATGATCAAACGTGCCCGACGACGGCACGGCTACTCCCAGAGCGTGCTCGCCGGACTCGTGGGACGCTCCGAGTCCTGGCTCTCCCGGGTCGAACGCGGCATCTTGTCGGTGGACTCCCACGAGATCCTCACCCGCCTGGCCCGCGTCCTGCCCCTGGACCTGACCGAGCTGACCGGAACTCCTACGCAGGGCATATCCGCAAATACCTCGTCCCGCATCTGGGCCAGATCCGGCTGGACCGGCTCAAGTCCAGCCGGGTCGAGGCGATGTTCGAGTGGATCGAGGCCAACAACGAGCGGATCCTGGAGGCACGCGAATCCGACGATGCGAAGGTGCGGGCCTCGGTGCGGGGCCAGCGGGTGGTGAGCTTGTCGACCAAGCACCGCATCCGCGCGACCTTGCGCAGTGCGCTCTCGGATGCGGTGCGCAGCCCGGAGGAGCCGGTGAACGTCAACGTCGCCTCCCACGCACGACTGCCCTCATGCCCGAGGAAACGCCCGCTGGTGTGGACCCCGGGGCGAGTCGAGCGCTGGGAGAAGGACGGGACGGTGCCAGGGGAGGTGATGGTGTGGACCCCGGAGCAGACGCGCACCTTCCTGGAACACTCGAAGAAGTATGTGTGGCTGCACCCGTTGTTTCACTTGATCGCCGTCAAAGGTCTACGCCGAGGGGAGGCGGTCGGCCTGCCCTGGGCCCACACCCGGCTCACCGATGGGGAGGCCGATATCCGCACCCAGGTGGTGCAGCTGTCCTGGACCACGCTCACCACCACCCCGAAGAGTGAGGCGGGCCAGCGCAGCATCACCCTGGACGCGGACACGGTGAAGGTGTTGCGGGCCTGGAAGAAGTTCCAGAACCAGGCTCGGCTCAAGGCGGGGGAGGAGTGGGTGGATTCGGGGTTGGTGTTCACCCGCCAGAACGGGGAGGGGTGGTTGCCCTCGCACGTGAGCGACTGGTTCACCCGCATCGCCCGAGCAGCCGGACTCCCACCGATCACGTTGCACGGGCTGCGGCACGGGGCGGCCTCGATGGCGCTAGCCGCGGGAACGGACGTGAAGGTGGTCTCGGCCGAGCTGGGCCACTCCACCACCCACTTTACCCAGGACACCTACCAGAGCGTGTTCCCGGACGTGGCCAAAGCAGCGGCCGAGGCCACCGCCGCCCTCCTGCGCGGAGCGTCGGCACCTGTTGGGGCGGGTGGTCTGGTGCCGGTGCGGTAGCCGGTTCAGGGGAGCACACCAGGAGCCCCACGAGGCGCTTCGACCCCAGGTTGGGATACGGGTTCACCCGCTCTGGCCTGGGGTTCCCTCGTGGTCGGGGTCGGTTGACCATCGGATCAAAGGTCCCCTTGGCAAGGATGACGGGGCGGCACTGTTTCGCTCTGGGTCCCGGCTCTCTGCGGCCCTTGGGGCGTCTGCGTGGCTGAAAGCGTGGGAACCGCTGCCGACTGAGGCGCTTCCACCGCCGGTGCGAAGCTTCCAGGTCTTGTCAGCGGATGGAGCATGCTCGCACGGGACGGATTCGGGCGGGAATGGCTTCGGCCAGGCGCCATGGGGAAGCTACTCCAACGGATCCCGGCCCTCCACGACCTATTCGGACTTTCCGCAGCTGAGAAAAGCCTCCGTGACCTGAGGCGGTTCCCCGCACACCATGGTCTGGTTCGACTGACCACATGTGGCCAGTGATTACACCTGGTCAACGATCAAAAAGGTTTTATTGATCTGCGGTTATCGTCACTGGGGCGTGATCGCAGGATCTTTGCGGGAGTGGGAAGTGTGGTGACATACCGGGGTGTGTTCCCTAGGATCCGTTGTGCCCATCTGGTCTATACCGGCCAAGACATGTTGTGGCGTTCGTTGAAACCGCTGCTAGGAGAACACCCATCCTTCCGCTACCTCCACTTCTCCAGACATCTCCCTACCTCACTACCGTGGAACCGGATTCCCCATCGCCGGTGCGCTATTTGACCGACACCTTCGGGCCCACCCGCCCGACCCAGGAACCGCCCCCGCCCGGCACCGCCTTCGGGGTCATAGGACTTGACCGGAACGTGGTCTGGCATCCGAGAACCCTGATGCGGGACCTGCTCTTGCACTGCGCCGCCGCAGCGGTTCCCTCGTCGGCAGCGTCCTCCCTTTTCGAGGTTGGTCTGGTGGAGGAAGCGGTGCGTCGGGACTGGCTCCAGACTCCAGAAGCCGTCTGCCGCGACTACCACCTGCGCAGCGGAGAAATCGAGGTCACCGCGCACTGCAACTGGGGCTGCGACTTCTGTCCGGTCTCCACCGACCCCAAACCACGGCAGACCATGCCCATGGACCTCTTCGAGGAGATCACCCAGAAGTTGATCGACCTGGGCACCGTTGAGTACGTCACCTTCCACTTCTTCAACGAACCCACCCTGGACAAACACTTCAACGAACGCCTGGAGGTCCTGGCCGGACACGGCCTGCCGCTTGCCCTCTACACCAATGCGAGCGGGCTCAACGAGAACAAGATCGAGGCGCTGCGACGCCACGGCGTGCTCCGGCACCTGATCGTGAACCTGCCCACGGCAGACGAGACCCGGTTCGCTGAGCTGACCCGTTCACGAACCCACTCCCGCACCATGGCCAATGTGGAGAGGGCTATCGACGCTGGCTTTCCCGTTCAGATCGTGGTGAACGGCATTGGAGAGGAGCGCGACCGAGACCTCCTCGACCTCCGGGAGCGCTACCAACCTCTCGGAGCCGAAGTAGTGCCCACCATGACCTGTGACCGGGCGGGGGATGTCGGAGGCGAGTACCGGCAGGACATCCAGGTCCGGGGTCGGCTCACCGGCTGCGGTTGGCCCCTGGCACACGGCAACTTCAGTGTTCGAGGCGATCTCTTCCTGTGCTGCAACGACTACTACCAGCGCGAGGTGTTCGGGAACATCCGGGACGGCTCCCTGGACGAGGTCATGCGCGGTGACACCGCGACCGCACTGCGTCGGAAGGTGTTCGGAGTGGCCGAGGCCGCCGCCGACTTCATCTGCCGCAGGTGCCACAACCAGACCTTGGATTTCACCGGCCGCGAGTTCCGGCCCATCGCGACCTTCGGCTAGGGCCCGAGCCCTGACGGTCACCTTCCGGGGCGTTCCGCACGCCTCGACCCCACCCACCGCCCCGGCCTCGGGCGGGTCCTGGATACCCCACCACTCTCAGGAGGACGTGTGCCCGAAACACCAGAACTGCCGCTCCGCGTCTGGTACGTCGCGGGTCAGCGCCTGTGCAACTTTGACTGCCCCTACTGCGTCTCCGTCGGGGACTGGTCCAAGAGCCGCCGGACCAACTGGAAGACCCCCCAGGACCTCGAAGACTTCAGGACCATCGTGCGCTGGATCGGCACCAGACCCCACGAGGTCTCCGTCCGGCTCGGCAGCCTGGGTGAACCCTTCGCATCCCCTGACTTCCTGGAAGAGGCGGGATGGCTCACCCTCAGGCCCAACGTCAGGTTCGTGGAACTGCTGTCCAACGCCTCCCTGCTGGCCCGACGGCTGCCCCGGATGGCGGACAGCGCCAACCTGGGCAAGCTCTCCCTCTGGCTCACCTACCACGACGGTGAGATCGACCTGGACCGCTTCTTCCATAACGCACGAGTGGCGCAGGAGGACTTCGGCTGCTTCACCGTGGTCAACGTCCTGCTCTTCCCCGACAACGGGGCCCTGGTGGAGCGTTTCGTCGAGCGGGCCCGCGACTACGGGATGCGCTACAACGTCGATCTGGGCTACGACCCCGAACTCCCCTCGGAGTCACCCGAGAACCCCGATCCCGAGCAGGCGGTCCCGGTCCTGGGCACGACTGACATCCTTCACCGGGTCGAGTGCCTGGGCGGCGACACCGACCTGACCAAGGTCGCCCTCAAGGCCCTTCGCGCACCCCGAGGGCTCCCGTGCAGTGCCGGACACGACCACGTCTTCATCGGGATCGACGGTCAGGTATACCCCTGCTCCCGCTACCACGTCCTGGAACACCAGCGCATCGGCAACATCCTGGATCCCGACTTCCGTCTGGAACGGCGCGAGAAGCGCTGGGCCCCGTGCGCCGCGGAGCACAGCTGCTGCAATAAGGAGGACTTCCTGAACCTCGAGCCAGCAAGAAGGCTGCGCCCCGAGAACGTGCCGAGCCTGGGGTGGACGGACGCATGAGCACCGGTAGCCACCCCCTCCACCTGGAGGCCATGACCTGGCAGGACCTGCGGGACCGGGCGGGTGCCTCCCTCGCCGTCCTGCCCGTAGGCGCGGTGGAGCCGCACGGGCTGCACCTGCCCCTGACCTCTGACACCCTCATCAGCGAGTACTTCGCCAGAGAACTCGCTGAGCGGGTCCGGGCCTACGTCCTTCCCTCCCTCGGGTACGGGGTGTCCACACCGCCCTTCCGCCTCGGCGGCCACTTCCCCGGAGTCTTCGCCCTGTCGGGGTCCACCTTCACCGCCCTGGTGGAGGATCTCCTCAGCGGTGTTCACGAACACGGCACCCGGGACGTCGTCGTGGTCAACTCCGCGATCGACAACACCTCCTTCCTGTACGAGGCGGCGCGACGGCACCACGAACGCCACCGGGACTCCCGGATCATGATCGTGAGCTGGTGGGACGTGGTCGGCGAGGAGTTCCGCGACTCCCTCGCCGAGGAGTCGGGAGTGGGCCGTCACGACGATCACCACGCGGCGATGGTCGAATCCAGCCTGGTCGCGCACATGGTCCCGGACCTGGTCCGTCTCGAACTGGCTGAGGGGACTCCCGAGCACGGGATCCGGCGGATCGCCTACCACATGCTGCCCCTGCCGCAGGGGTGCGGCACCGAGAACGGCGTTGTCTACAGGGCGGACCTGGCGAGCGCGGAGATCGGTGCCCGCGTGGCCGACCAGGTCACCCGGAACCTCGTCCTAGCCGTGCGCGAGGAGTTCGGCACGGGGGATGGTGAGCGGTGAACCGACACCTGCTCTTCTCCCCCTCCGCGACCTACCCGACGCCGGTCGCCTACCTGGTGGACCACAAAGGACAAGCGGTCCACTCCTGGAGCAGCGGCGAGGGACAACCCGACGCCGCCGACGACCCGCCCAGCTACCTGCGCGGGTGGAACCACGTCGAGATGGGACCCGACGGTAGCTTGTACGCACTGGTGCCTCTGCACGCCCTCCTGTGCCTGAACTCCGACGGCGACCTGGTCTGGAGCCGGGAACTCCCGGTCCACCACGACCTCGACATCGACGCCGGGGGCCGGGTGCACGTCCTCACTGAACGGCCCCGCAGGGTCGGGGACGGCAGCGGGGACGGCCCCCGTGTCGTCCTGGACAACACCGTCGCCGTCCTGACCCCGGAGGGGCGGGTCATCGAGGAGCACTCCCTCTACGACCTGCTCACCTCCGACCCGGAGCTGTGCCCCTTGGTCCAGGACCTGCACGAACGACGGTGGCGGATCTTCACCGACAGCGGGTGGGCCCCCTCCTGCGAGCGGGAGGCCGCCCTCGCCGAACAGGCTGAGTTCCTGGGAACGGTTCGGGACGCGCTGCGCTTCCTGCGAGATCTGCCCGGGTCGCCCGCCGACGTCCTGCACGCCAATACCGTCGAACTGCTCGGGGACCACCCCTCGGGGCTGTGGAGCGAGGGCGACGTCCTGCTGTCCTTCCGAGACCTCAACCTGGTCGTGGTCGCGGACCTGACCGCCCTGCGTGTCCGCTGGTGGTGGGGCCCGGGGACCCTCTCCGGGCAGCACCAGCCCTCCGTTCTCAGCGGTGGCACCGTGCTTCTGCTCGACAACGGCAGGTCACAGGGCTACTCACGAGTGCTGGAGTGCGACCCAGCCACAGGAGAGATCGTGTGGGGGTACACCGCGGACCCTCCCGAGGAGTTCTTTACCGAGGTCGCCGGCGGATGCGAGGCCTCGGGCACCGATCGGGTACTGGTCACCGATGCCCAGGCCGGACGCGCCTTCGAGGTCGACCGTGGCGGACACGTGCTTTGGGAGATGCGCGTGTCCTCACAGACCACCACCGCTCGACGCTCACGCGCCTCGGTCTACCGGATCTCCCTTCCCCCGGAGGAGGGGGTCCGGGCTCTGCTCGAAGGGATCGGGTCCCAGGCGCGGATCGCCCCAAGGCTCGGAGTCGCCCACGTCCGCACACCTTCGAGCACGACAGAGGCAGAGAGGACACAGCTGTGATCAGCGTCATCATCCCCACACGGAACCGCCCGGGGCCGCTGCAACGCTGTCTGCGCAGCCTGCGGCTCCAGGAGCTGCCCGGCGACGGGATCGAGGTGGTCGTTGTGAACGACGGGGGTGACTCCCTTCGCCAGGTTGTGGACGGGTGGAAGGGCGAGCTCACCATCAACCTGATCGAACCAGGGGAGCGGCGGGGGGTGTCGGCCGCACGCAACACCGCCCTCGAAGCCGCCCAGGGCGAGTACGTCGCCTTCCTGGACGACGACGATGTCTTCCTGCCCCGCCACCTGAGCCTCGCCCTGAGCGCCCTGTCAGAGACCGACGGGCCCGCCCTGGCTTACGGGGACGCCCTGGTCAGCGACATCTGGTTGGAAGCGGTGCCCCGGAACACCCGGAGGATGCCCCGGAAGGGAGGGGCCTTCGATCCCGGTTTCTTGATGGTTGCCAACCACCTGCACACCGGTTCCGTCGTCGCCACCAACTTCTCCGACCTGCCCGTCCGATTCGACGAGGAACTGGACCACTGCGAGGACTGGGACCTGTGGCTCTCCCTCAGCGAGGCGTTCCACGGCGGGTTCCTGAATCTGGGAGAGGTCACGTCGATCTACCACCAGGTGACCGCGTTCGAAGGCGCGGTGGCCAGCGCCTACCAGAGCACGCCCACCAAGTTCACCCTGGCCCGCAGGCACGTCTACCGGAAACGACCAACCTCCGACCAGCGCGTCCTGGCCTACCGGGAGTGGCTCACCCACTTCGACCAGCGCCTGGACGCCCTCATCGGCGCCGGGGTGAAGCCGCCCCGGCACATTTTCGACGGGGCCCTCGGGCTGATGGCCCCGGGCTTCGCGCGAGGCCTTCCCCCCTGTGAGGACTGGCTCGACGAGCTGTTCGACACCGCCCAATCCTCTCCGCCCCTTCTCCCGTGAGGCACAAGAGCATGAGTACCGCACCCTACGACGGGTACGCCGAAGCGTTCGCCTCAGCCGCTGAGGATAACGCCTACAACGCCTACTACGACCGCCCCACGGTCCTGTCGCTCCTGGGCGACGTGCGGGGTCTGGACATCCTCGACGCGGGTTGCGGCCCCGGTCTCTATGCCCGGGAGCTGGTGACGCGCGGGGCCCGGGTGATGGGCCTGGACCACAGCGGCGACATGGTGAGGGTGGCCCGCTCGCACCTGGGGGAGGACGCACAGGTCCGGCAGATGGACCTTGCACTGTCGCTGGACCTCCCCGATTCCTCCTTCGACGCCGCTCTGATAGCCCTGGTTGTCCACTACCTGCCTGACCGGGTGGCAGCCCTGCGGGAACTACGCCGGGTGCTCCGGCCCGACGGTTTCCTGGTGTTGTCGACCAGCCACCCCACGGCGGACTGGATACGCGACGGAGGGAGCTACTTCGAGGAGCGTCACGTCGACGACCAGTGGGACTGCGGTCTGCTCAGCCGGTTCTGGCGGCAACCGCTGGAGCGGTGGTTCGACGAGTTCCGCGCCGCCGGGTTTCTAGTGGACCGGCTGGTGGAGACCCGTCCCCAGGAGTCCATGCGCGAACGCCACCCCGACGAGTACGACCTGCTCAGCCGGGAACCGGGCTTCATCGCCTTTCGACTGGCCCGAGGGTAGCGCGTGGCACCGGCTTCCCCGGGCTCCCGTTGGGACCGCGTCGCCCTCTTGCCCCCTGACGACGGGGCCCGCCCCGGCCCCCTGCCTCCGGCCCGGATCCTGCTGTGGTTCTACGCCCGCCAGTGGCGTCCCCTGTTCCTGGGCGCCCTGGTGGGCACGGCCTGGATGGGGCTCTTCGCGCTGCTTCCGTACATCGTAGGGCGCGGCATCGACGAAGGCCTGGCGGCCGAGGGCGGGCCGGCCTCGCTGTGGGGCTGGGTTTCAGTACTCGCGTGCGTGGCCCTGTTGACCTGGCCGCTCACTTACCTTTCGACGACTTTGGTCACCAAGAACGAGCTGGGCCTGGCCTTCCGCGTGGTGCGCGTCGTCACTGACCACGTGACCAGGGAGGGGGCACTGATCACTCGCAGCCTGGACACCGGCGAGGTCGTCGCCAACACCAGTACCGACGCCCGGGTCATCGGTGACTCCAACGAAATCTTTACCCGAGCAACCGGCGGTCTGCTCGTGTTCGCCGCTGTCGCGGTACTGATGTACTTGCTCTCCCCCCTGCTCGGCGGCCTGGTGCTGGCCGGTCTATTGGCCCAACTCCTGTTGCTGGGGCCGCTGGTGACCTCCCTCCAGGCACGCATCCACGCCTACCGGATCCAGGAGGGGGCGCTGCGTACCTCGGCTGCCGACATTGTGTCCGGCCTGCGGGTGATGAAGGCGGTCGGCGGCGAAGACGCCTTCGCGGAGCGCTATCGAACCCGATCACGCCTACTGCGGGCGCTCGGCTTCCGCACTGCCCCTCCGTTGAGCTTAGTCAGCGGTCTGGAAACCCTCGTGCCCGGGCTGCTGCTGGTAGCGGTGGTCGGGGTGGCGGGCAACGCTGTGGTCCAGGGGGATCTCACCG
This sequence comes from Nocardiopsis sp. iso_237, assembly GCF_056173345.1. NCBI lineage: Bacteria > Bacillati > Actinomycetota > Actinomycetes > Streptosporangiales > Nocardiopsidaceae > Nocardiopsis > Nocardiopsis sp. iso_237. The sequence goes on from NZ_CM149669.1 coordinate 1,557,462, forward strand.
TCGGGGAGTTCACCACGGCCTTCGGCTACGGAGCCTTCCTGTGGCTGCCGATGAGCGCTTTCAGCATGGTCGCGGGCAAGGTCGCCGGCGCCTACGCCGCCGCCCGCCGCATCCACGCCTTGCTCGCCGTACGGGCTGACCACGCCGAACGAGTTCTGCCTGTGCCCGACACCCGGATGGATCTCTTGGATCCCGAAACCGGTTTGTCGGTTCCTGCCGGGGCCCTGACCGCGGTCGTCTGCGCCGACGCCGCGACCGGGGCCGCACTGGTCAGCAGACTCGGCGGCAAGGTGGTCACCCGCACAGCGTGGGGCGGCACCGAACTCCACCGGATACCCGGCCCCGAACTACGCAGTCGCCTGCTGGTTGCCACACCGCAGGACGAACTGTTCGAAGGCACCCTGGCCGAGGTTGTAGACCCCCTGGGTCGAGGCGACGCGCACACGGTCTCCGCCGCGCTGGAGACCGCTTGCGCACGGGACGTGGTGGAAGCGGTCGGAGGGCTCCATGGGCTGATCGAGGCCCGGGGAGACAACATCTCGGGAGGACAACGCCAGCGGCTGCGCCTGGCCCGGGCGCTGGTGCACGACCCACCTGTTCTTGTCCTGAGCGACCCCACCTCGGCCCTCGATGCCACCACCGAACACTTCGTGGCCGAGCGGCTCCGGAAACACCGGCACGGGAGGACCACGGTCGTCCTGTCCCTGGCCCCGCCGTTGCTCGACCGCGCCGACCGCGTCGTGTTCCTGTTGGGCGGGCGGGTCCGGGCGAGCGGCACGCACCGTGCACTCCTGACCGAGGAGCCCGGGTACCGGGCCCTGGTCGACCGGACCCGCGCCCTCGGCGGGTCCGCCGCCGCGACCGACATCCCGACGCAGGAGAGGGACGGACTTGTCGAAGACGACGCTGCCCGTAGCTGACGCCCGGGCCACCTGGAGGGCGGCGCTCGACCTGGTCCGCCTGGAGAGACGCGCGGTGGGCACCTCGGTACTGCTCTACGCGCTGGCGACGGCCGCGTCCCTGGCTCCCGCGTGGATGGTCGGGAGGCTCGTCGACTCCTTGCCCGGAGCGGGCAGGGAGACCGTCATAGCGGTGGTGGCCATCCTGCTCGTGCTGCTGGCCGCCCAGACGGGACTGGTCGTGCTGTGCCGGATCATCGTGATCCGGCTCAGTGAGAGGGCCATGTGCCGTCTGCGAGATGGGTTCGTGCGCGACACGCTGCGGCTTCCACCCTCGCGGCTCTCAGGCGGCGACACTGGGGAGCTGATGACGCGCAGCACCGACGACGTGGCAGTGCTCAACAACGCACTGCGCAACGCGGCCCCGGAGGTCCTCCTCGCCTCGGTCACGGTGGTCGTGGTCGGCGCCGGTCTGGTGCTGACCAGTCCGTTGGTGTCCCTGGCATGCCTGGTGGCCGTGCCGTTGGTCGGTCTGCCTGCGCGGTGGGCCCTGCGCCGGGTACGTTCCCGTCAGCTCGCCGAACGGGCCGCCTACGGGGCGATCGCGGAGAGCCTGGCCTCGACCGTGCACGGTGCGCGCACCGTGGAGGCGTACGGGCTGGAGGAGGTTCGGGTGGGCCAGGCCGAGAAGACCTTGGCGGACACCCATACTGCGGCCATGCGGTCGCTGCGCCTGCGGCAGGTACTGTTCCCCGCCATCGACGGGGGCATGGCAGCGGTGCTGGCTTGCGTGCTCGCCGTGGGTGGTTTTCTGCACGCGGCCGGGTTGGTGAGCCTGGGTGAGGCGACCACCTGTCTGCTGCTCAGTCGCCAACTCTCCGAGCCCGTCGCGACCCTGGTGATCTGGTTGCAGCGGTTCATGGTGGGCGGGGCCTCGCTGTCCCGGGTGGTCGGCGTTGGAAGCGCTGTCGAGCCCGGTGTCGAATCCGCCCCGGAGGCCTCTCCGGGGGACCGCGCCGTGGAGCTGCGCGCGGTCAAGCACTCCTACGGCGGGGCCCCGGTACTGCGCGGGGTGGACCTCGTGGTGGCTCGTGGAGAGTTCCTGGCAGTGGTGGGACCCTCCGGTTCGGGTAAAACCACGCTGGGCCGCCTGCTGTGCGGAAGCGAGCAGGTCCAGGACGGTGAGGTCCTCGTGCACGGCACGCCCGTCACGGACCTGCCCCTGGCCGAACGCCGCCGTCGGGTGCTCATGGTCTCCCAAGAGCAGCACGTCTTCCACGCCACAGTCGCCGACAACCTCCGGATGGCCCGCCCCGAGGCCATCGACGAGCGTTTGCTGGAGGTCCTGGACCGAACCGGGGCCCTGGACTGGGTGCTCTCCCTGGAACAGGGAGTCGACACCGTGGTCGGGGGTCGCGACCGATCGGTCACCCCAGCGGTGGCGCAGCGGTTGGCGCTGGCCCGTGCTCTACTGGCCGCACCGGAGGTGCTCGTTCTGGACGAAGCGACCTCGTTCCTGGACCCGGCGGCCGCGCGGCGGCTGGAGGACGCGGTCTTGCGCGCTCTGCCCGGCCGGACCGTCATCGCCGTCGCCCACCAGCTGCACACTGCCCACCGAGCGGACAAGGTGGTGGTGCTCCGTGACGGCTTGGTCACCGAGACGGGGCACCACCGTGAACTGGTCAGGGGAGGAGGGGTGTACCAACGCCTGTGGGAGGACCACTCGGTGTGACCGCCGCCTCGGACCCGAAGGCTAGACCGGCGACGGCCAGGGAGACCAGTGCGTCCAACAGGAGCGGGTCCTGGGCCACGGCCGGGGCGACGGTGCGCAGGCCGCCAGGGCCCAGGGTGGTCAGAGCCCGGGCCACGGCCAGGGGCGGGGCCTCCTCACGGCCGGTCAGGGGGGAGAACACAGCTAGGGCCACCGCCACGGTCCACAGCTCGTGTACCAGGCCGTAGCCCAGGGCCCCCTCTAGGACATGCCCCTCCTCACCTTCCAACCAGTAATCCAGCCCGCTGACCAGCTCGGAGTGGGCAATTCCCGCCTGCTCCAACTCAGCGCGGACCAGGGACACGTGGCCGTCGTGGCGTCGGGCCCCAGTGTCCCAGCGGACCATCGCCGCGCGGGCACGGCGCCAACTCACACACGGCACCAGGGCTGGGGCCGCCAGTATCTCTCCGCCGACCTCCTCCCCGGGACGCGCGAACAGGGCCGAGCGCCGGGCACCCATGGCGTGGTCGTTGCCCACGAGGCTGCCGTTCCCGTCGTGTTGCACCAGGTTGGGCACTGTGACGAAGGCGCTCCGCCCGTCTTCCTCCAGGAACCGGGCGATCACCTCGTCGTCGGGTTCCCCGGGATCGTGCCGGTCGAGGGCCTCGACGAGCGTGATCGCCGTCGCTGTGGGAAGCGACAGGCCGACGGTCGGGACGTATGAGTCGACGCACTCGGCCAGACCGAACCCGCCCAGTGCGGCCCACCGCGCCATGGAGGCTGTGGCCGATCCCCATTCACAGAATAGGGACACCGGCAGTTCGGGGTGGGCGGTCAGGACCTTCTCCAGGGTGGTGGCCATCCCCGGAACCGGAGTCGCATCGTCTTGGAGCACCAGGTGGTGGGTGCTGCCGGGGGGCACAGCGGACCATGCCGCACGCGCGGCGCGCAGGGTCGCGGGAGGACCGTCCGGTTCGGGGTCGAAGACGACCCGGGGCGCCAGCTCCGTGAGCGAGGCAGCCAGCGCCTGCGCGGCCTTCTCACGACTTGGGTGGGCCATCACCACACAGGACAGTCGGATGTCGGACATCAGAGCCCTCCCTCGGGCACGTTAAGACCGGCGCCCAGTTCGAGTGCGGCCAGGGTCATCTCGACCAGTTCCTCCTCGAAGGGCTCCAGGGAGGGGATGTCCACGAAGGTGCGCAGCGCCCCGGGGACGTGGGTGTACAGGGCGCGCCGCACGAGGGACTTACCGATGCGTTTCCGGAGGGAGCCGACGCTGCCCGGGTGGGCGTGTTCCTGCACCGCGCCCAGGACGACCGCCGTGTTCCATGCCCCCAGGAGCAGGTCGGGGTCGACGGAATCGGCCAGGGCGGCAAGGCCGGAAGTGGCCTCCAAAGCCCGGCGCGCACTGTCCTCGCCCAGGCCCCAGTCGGCCAGGACCCGCTCGGTGGGCCGGTGGGAGGAGGGCGTGTCGTCGGCGGTGTCGATGACGACCGCGTTCCCGGTGTTCCAGGCGTAGAAGGGCAGGAGCCGGGGCAGGTCGAGCACGGAGGCGTCGAAGGGGACTTCGGAGTCGGCGGTGAAGCAGACCGAGCGCCGCACTCCCTGGTCGGTGTTGCCGGTCAGGCTCGGCAGGTCGCCGTGTTCGGCCAGGTTAGGGACCATCGCCAGGGTGCGGACACCGCGTTCGCGCAGCAGATGCAGGACGGCCCGGTCGTCGGGCTCCCCGTCGTCGGCTCCGGCATCGCTGCCTCGGCCCATCCGCTCGGCGATTTCGGCGGTCAGGGCGCTGGGCATCGCCAGGGCCAGCGAGGGCATGTAGGGGTTGATCACCGGTACCGCGCTGATGCCGGAGAAGACCGCCATACGTGCGAGAACGGCGGTGCGCGAACCCCATTCGACGAAAAAGGACAGGGCTGCGTCCGGGTGGAGTCGGCAGCACTTCAGGACGGAGGCCGAAAGGTCTTTGGCCAGGAGGGTGTCGTCCTGGAGGAGGAGGTGGTGGGTGCTGCGGTCTGGGGTGGCGCGGGAGAGCGCGGCGGCCGCTGTCCTGAGCGAACTCGGCGGTGCGTCGGGGCGGGGATCGAAGACGGCCTCGGCGCCGGGTAGGGAAAGTTCGGTCAGCACGCGTTCGGCCTCAGAGCTCCTGGACGGGTGCGCCATGACCGTCGCGGTGAGCGAAAAAGAGGGTTCGTTTGGGCCGGGGGGCGGGGATTTCTGCTCGAAGTCCATTACCTGACTTTATTGGGAGGGCATCCCGAATCACCACCTTCGGTGGGATGACGGAACACCGATCCCCTCGAAACGGTTGTCAGGGCCTACAGCGCACTCGGCACGAAACATGCAGTGGTGGGCTGCCGGACCGATGGACGTCGTGCCCCGCTACTGGGTCCGGGTCTTGGGGCGATGGTGGGCGGACGTGCGGTCGGCGGGCGGGCTCTGAGACAGGGCGCCGGGCGATCGGGGCAGGCAGGTCCCAAGAGGGACATTGAGTGGACGGTCATGGGCCGCCAAGACCAGAGGTTGGGCAAAGTGCTCCGGGAGGTGGACCCCCACCTGCACTCACCTTGTACTGGGGAGCACACCAGGAGCACACAAGCCCCGGAAACGCGACGAGGACCTCCTCGGAGGTCCTCGTGTACCCCGTCTGACCTGGGGGTTTGTGGTGCACCCAGCAGGATTCGAACCTGCGACCGTCGGATTAGAAGTCCGATGCTCTATCCACTGAGCTATGGGTGCTCGGTTAAATTGTGGCGCTTGGTCGCGCTGTGTGGCCGGGCTGTGACCTGGTGGATCTGGTGGGTGCCCTCGGGGAGACATCCTAGGGCATTCGTCGGATGTCGCCCAAGGGAGGGCAAAGTCTGACCAACTACGGTGATTCGTAGTTGCGTCTCGTTACCACGTGTGTTCCACCAAACCGGTCGCTATGGGCCTCGCGCACCACGTTACCGGTGATTAACCCCTGGTGCGCTGCTGTGCGGCGGGCGTTTCGTGAACTCCAGGGTTGTCAGCCCCCGTGGGGAGACCCCGTTCAGAAGATCCACCACTGGCCGAGCAGGATCGCGAGCGACGCCACCGTGAACAGCATGCGCTCCCTTCCAGGAAAGACTCTAGGCTGCTCTACGTGTATGAGCGAATACAATGCGTGGCAAACATGGGTTTGCCGGGGTTTGGCGACGTGTTGGCCGGCGGAGGGTGCTCGAACGCCGGTCGGCTTGGAATCCAGGATCGGCCAGCGTGGTGGCCGATCCTGGTGGGTCAGGCCGCGAGGCCGCGCGCGTAGTTGACCTGCTGGTTGACGTGCTGCACGTAGGACCGGTTGCTCACCATGATCTGCGTGGAGTGGTACTGGCCGGCGCCCTGCACGGTGACCTGGACGTGTCCGGTCGTCCTGTCCTCCTTGACGAGGAGGATCAGCAGGCCGAGGAGGCAGGTCCACCAGAAGATGAGGATCGCGACGATGATCGCCCACACGGGGGTGCTGCGCTCGGTGCGGCTCATGTCGCTGACGGTCCACACCGTCCCCCTGATGGGGAACCGGCCGGACGGGGTGATCACGGTGTTCTGCGTGATCGCGATGTCCCCGATGGTGTCGAGGGTGGGTTCGTGCGGCATGCCGCCGTCGAAGGGCTGGTATCCGCCCGTGGGGGCGCCGTAGGGCTCCAGTTGGCCACCGGTGTGCGGTTCGGGGGGCAGGCCCCACCCTGGGGTGCCGCCGCTGGGCTGTTGCCAGGGCTCACCCTGATGGGGGTCGGGGTACTGGTTCATGGGGCGATTGTGTCAAAGGACGTGGCCGTGCCCGGTGCCTGCCCGAGTGACCGGCGGGTTGTGGCCGGATGTGGCCAGTGTCCACGGTGCGTGTCGGTGGCGGTGCAGGCTGCTCATACGGGTTTCCGCAGGTGTGGCCTGGGTCACTGCAAACCAGGGTTTTCGGGTACCGAGGCCCAGCTTCTGTGGAAGAACGTGAAAGTCTTTCGCACTTTGCGTACCTCTACGTACCATGCGGCTGATCCATCGCCCGCACCCCCAGGTGGTGACCCCACATGCCCCCGTACCTCCGACCCGCACCGCCCCGACGGCTCCGCATGGGAGCCGCGGGAGCGGCCCTCGCGATCTCCGCCTCGTTGGTCGCCGCCCTTCCCGCCACCCCCGCCCTGGCAGCACCGGAGGACTACTGCGCCCCCGGGGCCTGCCTCGACATCCTCCCGCCGGGCCAGAACGGCAGCGCCACACTGGTGGAGATCCTCGGCCACCAGGTCTTCGGCACCCGGCCCAAGCACTCGTCGAGCCAGCTCGACATGTACGACAACCTCGTCCACCACTACGACGGGCTCACGGACGAGAGCCTCGACGACTTCTTCATCGACGCCAGCTTCGGTGTCGACGAGGGCGACGTCGACCGCCGTTACCAGCCGCGCGACGACGTCACCATCACCCGGGACCGCCAGCACGGCATCCCGCACGTCCAGGGCACCACCCGCGAGGGCACCATGTTCGGTGCCGGATACGCGGCCGGTGAGGACCGACTGTTCCTCATGGACGTCCTGCGCCGGGTCGGCCGGGGTGAACTCACCTCCTTCGCCGGCGGCGCCGAGGGCAACCGGGGCCTCGAACAGGACCTCTGGGGCACCGCGCCCTACACGGAGGAGGACAAGCAGGCCCAGATCGACCGGGTCGCGGACAGCGGTGAACGCGGCGCCCAGGCACTGGCGGACGTCGACGCCTATCTGGAGGGCGTCAACGCCTACATCGACGAGGCGGACAGCGGCCGGTTCTTCCCCGGCGAGTACGTCCTCACGGGCCACAAGGACGCCATCACCAACGGCGGGGAGATCGAGCCCTTCACCCCCACGGACGTCGTGGGCATCGCCGCGATGGTCGGCGGGATCTTCGGCGGGGGCGGTGGCGGCGAGGTCCAGGCCGCGGTCGTGCTGGCCAACTTCCAGGACCGCTACGGTGCCGAGGAGGGCCTGGAACTCTGGCACGCCTGGCGCATGGAGAACGACCCCGAGGCCGTGGTCAGCGTCGACGGCGAGTTCCCCTACGCCCAGACCCCGGACGACCCGGTGGGCGAGGTCGTTCCGGACGACGGCTCCGTCGAGCCCTACAGCATCGTCCACGACGAGTACGGGTCCGCGGCCGCCACGGCGCAGCGGGCCGAGGCCGAACAGGACGAGGCGCCCGGAGCGGACGCCCCGACCGTGGAGGAGCTCTCCGACGAGCAGCAGGCCGAGCTGGAGCAGATGGTCGAGGAGGGCGACCTGTCCGCCGCCGAGGGCATCTTCGACGACGGCGTCCTGCCCGAGGGCTTCCTCGACCCGCGCGGCATGTCCAACGCCCTGCTGGTCTCCGGTCAGCACACCGACAGCGGCAACCCCGTCGCGGTGATGGGCCCGCAGACCGGCTACTTCTCACCGCAGCTGCTGATGCTCCAGGAACTCCAGGGGCCCGGCATCAGCGCCCGGGGCGCCTCCTTCGCGGGCGTGAGCTTCTACGTCCAGATGGGCCGCGGCGCCGACTACGCCTGGAGCGCCACCTCGGCGGGCCAGGACATCACCGACACCTTCGCGGTGGAGCTGTGCGAGACCGACGGTTCCGACCCGTCGACCTCCTCGCGCGCCTACGTGGACTCCTCGGGCGGGTGCACGGAGTTCGAGGAGCTGAGCGTCAGCAACGACTGGACGCCCACCATCGCGGACGGGACCCCGGCCGGGGGCTACACCCTGACCTCCCTGCGGTCCGAGTTCGGCCTGGTGAGGTCGTTCGCCACCGTGGACGGGGCGCCGGTGGCCTTCACCGAGCTGCGGTCCACCTACATGCGCGAGGTGGACTCCATCCTCGGCTTCCAGCGGTTCAACGACCCCGAACAGGTCACCTCCGCCGAGACCTTCACCCGGGCGGCCGAGGACATCGGGTACGCGTTCAACTGGCACTACGTGGACGACACGGACATCGCCTTCATCAACTCCGGTTCCAACCCGGTCCGGCTCGCGGGCACCAACCCGACCCTGCCGATCGACGCCTACTCCGGCTCCGGCTGGTCCGGCTGGGACCCGGCCACGAACGAGGCCGAGTACCACCCGCAGTCCGACCACCCGCAGGAGATCAACCCGGACTACATCGTCAACTGGAACAACAAGCCCGCGCAGGGGTACACCTCGGGCTGGTCCACGGGGTCGGTGCACCGCAACGACCTGCTGGACGCCAGGGTGTCCGGGCTGATCGGGGACGGGCACCGGTTCACGCCCGCCTCGCTCACCGCGACGATGATGGAGGCCGGGGTCGCGGACCTGCGCGCCGAACAGGTCCTCCCGCTGCTCCTGGAGGTCATCGACACCGAGGCCGTGGACGACCCGGAGCTGGCGGAGACGGTCGCGTCGCTGCGGGCCTGGACCGAGTCCGGTTCCCTGCGGCGCGAACCCCAGCGCGACGCCGGGTACTACGACCACGCGGACGCCATCCGCGTGCTGGACGCCTGGTGGCCGCTGCTGGTCCGGGCGCAGTTCGAGCCCGGTCTGGGCGAGGACCTGTACACGCAGCTGACCCGGGCCGCCCAACCCGACGAGTCTCCCTCCGGGGCGATTGGCGGCGGGACTCCCGGCAGCGTCAACCAGAGCCAGGCCCACCGGGGCTCGGCGTTCCAGTACGGCTGGTGGTCCTACGTGCACAAGGACCTGCGCTCGGTCCTGGGCCAGGAGGTGGACGGCACCCTCGGAGACCAGGTCTACTGCGGTGAGGGCGACGTCGACTCCTGTCGCACGGTACTGCTGGACAGCCTCGCGGAGGCCGCCGCCACCCCGGCGGGCGACGTCTACCCCGGGGACGGCCACTGCTCGGCCGGTGACCAGCTCTGCGCGGACACCGTGATCCACCAGGCGGTGGGCGGCATCAACATGTGGCCGATCGCCTGGCAGAACAGGCCCACCTACCAGCTCGTCTACCAGTTCTCCGGCGGCAGGTGACCGGGTACCGCCCCCGGCGGTGACGGACGCGGCCCGCGACCCCCGGCGACGGGGGAGTCGCGGGCCGCGATCGTGCATCCGTCAAGGGGATCTTGTGGTGTGACGGGTTTGTGTGGGTAGCTTAAGGACTACCCGAAACCACAGCGGGAGGGCCACGGGAACATGCCTGCATGGCTGATCTGGATCATTCTCGCGGCCGGACTCGGGGTCGCCGAGTTCCTCACCCTGACCTTCGTGCTGGGACTCCTGGCGGCCGCCGCGCTCGTCGCCGGGATCCTCGGCGCCATCGGCCTTCCGGTGGTCGTGCAGATCATCGGTTTCGCCGCCGCGTCCGCCGCCGGGCTGATCCTGGTCAAACCGATCATGGACCGCCAGCTCAGGCGCGGCCCGGACGTCCGCTCGGGCACGGCCGCGCTGGTGGGCCGCTCCGGCGTCGTGCTCCAGGAGGTGGACGCCGACAGCGGGAGGGTCAAGCTCCAAGGAGAGGAGTGGTCGGCACGCAGTCTGGACGAGGACCTGGTGATCCCGGTGGGGGCGCACGTCGACGTCATGGAGATCGACGGCGCGACCGCCGTCGTCTACCCGCGTGAGGCCCTGCCGGGCCTCCCCGAACTGCCCGAACGGAACCGTCCCGACCAGGACTGACCGGAGTGGGCGCGGTTGACCCCGCCGAGCCGCGCGAGCTCCCGAACCGAACACGGAACCAAGACCACAGCCACATCCCCGGACGAGGTGCGGAACATGGAATCTGCGATACCGCTCATCATCCTCGCCGTCCTGCTGGTAGCCGTCGCCCTGTCGGCGATCCGGATCGTCCCGCAGGCACGCGCCTACAACATCGAGCGCTTCGGGCGCTTCATCCGCACCCTCGACCCGGGACTGAACTTCATCATCCCGGGAGTGGACCGGGTGAACACCAAGTTCGACCTGCGTGAACAGGTCTTCACCTCGCGTCCCCAGCCGGTCATCACCGAGGACAACCTCGTCGTCAACATAGACACCGTCCTCTACTACCAGGTGACCCAGCCCAAGGCCGCCGCCTACGAGGTGGCCAACTACATCCAGGCCATAGACCAGCTCACCGTCACCACGCTGCGCAACGTCATCGGCTCCATGGACCTGGAGAAGACGCTCACCTCGCGCGAGGAGATCAACACCCGGCTGCGCGGGGTCCTGGACGAGACCACCGGCAAGTGGGGCATCCGCATCAACCGGGTCGAGATCAAGGCAATCGACCCGCCGCCCACCATCAAGGAGGCGATGGAGAAGCAGATGCGGGCCGACCGCGACAAGCGGGCGGCGATCCTGCACGCCGAGGGTGAGCGGCAGGCCCGCATCCTCAAGGCGGAGGGAGCGCGTCAGCAGGCCATCCTGGAGGCCCAGGGTGACCAGCAGGCGGCCATCCTGCGGGCCGACGGCGAGGCCAAGGCGATCGAACGCGTCTTCCAGGCCGTGCACACCAACAACGCCGACGCCAAGGTGCTCGCCTACAAGTACCTGGAGACCCTGCCGAGCCTGGCCGAGGGCGAGGGCAACACCTTCTGGGTGATCCCGGGCGAGCTGACCGAAGCGGTGAAGAACGTGAGCCACGCCTTCGCCGGGGACGCCGCCATGACCGCGCCCTCCACCACGAAGGAACAGGCCCAGGAGGGAGAGTCGGGCGGACCGGCGCAGATCACCGGCCCGGACCCGGCCCAGGCCTCCGCCTCCGCGCAGGCGGCGCAGGAGGCCGCGGAGGCCGCTGAGCAGGCCGTGGCCGACGCGCGCGACGACGTGCGCAAGGCCGGTGCGCGGATGGGAACGCCTCCGGAGCCGCGCGAACAGGAGTGAGTGGCCGGACGACGGCGGGCCTCCGTGCCGGGGGCCCGCCGTCGCCCTGCCCGCCAGGCGGGATCAGACCAGCAGCAGCTTGCCGGTGGTGCCCCGCGAGGCGAGGGCGGACTGCGCCGCGCCCGCCTCCTCCAGGGTGTAGCGGCCGCCGATCCGCACGTCCAGGCCACCCTTCTCCACCAGGGAGAACAGGTCGCCCGCGCGACCCAGGAGCTCCTGCCGGTCGGCCACGAAGTAGGCGAGGGAGGGCCGGGTCAGGTACACCGAGCCCGCGCTGTTGAGCCGCTGCGGGTCCACGGGCTCCACCGCGCCGCTGGACTGCCCGAACAGGGCCAGGACTCCGCGTGGGCGCAGGGACTCCAGGCTGGCGTCGAAGGTGTCGCGGCCGACGCCGTCGTAGACCGCCGCCACGCCCTCGCCGCCGGTGAGCTCCCGGACGGCCGGGGCCACCGGGGTCCGCGTGTACCGGATGACCTCGTCCGCGCCCGCCTCCCGGGCGATCCGCTCCTTCTCGTCGGTGGACACGGTGCCGATCACCCGGGCGCCGCGCGCCTTGGCCAGCTGGGTGACGAGCAGCCCGGTGCCGCCCGCGGCGGCGTGCACCAGCACGGTCTCGCCCTCGGCCACGGGGTGGACCGCGTGGGTCAGGTAGTGGGCGGTCATGCCCTGGAGCATGAGCGCGGCGGCCTGTTCGGTGCTGACGGAGTCGGGGACCGGGACGAGCAGGGACGCCCTGACCACGGCCTGGTCGGCGTACCCGCCCGGGGCCATCGCCCAGGCGACCCTCTGACCGACCCGGAGGTCGGTGACGCCCTCGCCCAGAGCGGAGACCGTTCCGGCGGCCTCCATCCCGGGGACGTAGGGGAGCGGGACCTGGTAGGCGCCCGAGCGCTGGTAGACGTCGATGAAGTTGACGCCTCGCGCCTCAACGTCCACGCGTGCCTCACCGGGCCCCGGAGCGGGGCTCTCGGCCTCGGTCACCCGAAGGACCTCGGGTCCGCCGTACTCCTCGATCACGATCACGCGCATGGTTCTCCTCAGGGGGCGGGACACCGCCGGGGCCGGGGCGCGGCCTTCGGAGCGCCCGCCTCGGAGACCCGGCTCAGCCGTCGACGTTGATCCTGTGGAGAGCGTAGTCCGTGTAGAGCGCGGCGATCGGCTCGGTGCCCGCGCCGGGGCGCATGACGACGCCGACCCTGCGCCGCTCCTCGTCGTCGAGGTCGCCGTCGTCGGGCAGCGGCTGCTGGTCGGTGGCGGAGAGCACGAGCTCGTCGTTGACCCACATGCGCAGGTCCATGTACGGGTCCTCGCCCTCCTCGGCCACGTACTCGCAGGCGAACTTGAGGTTGTTGGTGACGAGGTCCTCGACCCGGACGTCATAGGGCAGGCCCTCGACCGCGGACTCCTCGTTGTGGAGGTCGAAGGGCTCGAACCCGGCCACCTCGGTGGTCTCGGCGATCGCGGTGTCCCCGCTCTCCTCCGTCACCCGGCGGATCTGCGCCTGGGCGCCGTCGAAGCGCAGCAGGGCCTCGTACATGGTGCGTTCGTCCTCGCCCTCCTGGTCCCAGCAGCGCACGCCGAGGTTGGACTCGGCGGGGCCCTGGATCGGCACCAGGTTGGTGCTGATGAGGACGCGGTCCGGGGTCTCCCTGTCGTAGGGGACGATCGTGCCCCGGGAGGTGTAGATCGTGGGGTCGAGCTGGAACACCACGGCCTTCTCCTCGGCCCAGTAGCCGTCCGAGTAGTCCGGGTCCTGGGGGTCGAAGGTCCGGGTGTCCGACCACGCGGGGTCCGTGGCGAAGTCCGTGACGTAGATGCTGGTGGTGTCCGTCGGCGGGTCGTCCGAACGGGAGAGCAGGACGGTCGCGCCCACCCCCGCGACGAGGACCACCGCGAGGGCGGCACCGCCGATGAGCATCACCTTGCGGCGGCGGCCCGGGTCCCCGCCCCGGGGAGGGGCCGGGGGCTGACCCGGTCCGTTGGGTCCGTTGGGGGGACCGTACCCGGCGTGGCCGGTGTGGGCGGGCACCCCGTGGGAGGGCGAGTTCCCCGACACGGGCTGCTGGTACTGGCCCGGACCGTACCCGCCCTGCGGCGCGGAGCCGTGACCGGCGCCGTGGTGCGGCGGCGGGTGGCCGCCGCTCGGTCCGTAGTGGCCGTATCCGCCCTGCTGAGGACCGGACGGCGGTGTCTGTGGGGGGAGGTGCCCCTGGGGGTACTGCTGCGGGTGTTCCCCGGGTGGCACGGGCGGTGGGAACGGGGCCTGGTGGAGCTGCGTCTGCTGGGACTCAGGCGCCTGGTGGGCCGGGGGAGCCTGCTGCGCCGTGGGCGGCGGGTACGCCCGCGTGTGCGGCGGGGCGGCGCTCGGGTCGGAGGCCGACGGCTGGCCGTCCGGCGGCGTGGTGGCGCCCTCGACAGGGACCTGCTCCCGGAGAACCGGCTCGGTGGGCTCCGGCGGTCGCCCGGGCACCGGGGTGCTGCTCGGCGGCGCCCACGAGGTGGTGATCGTCCGCCGCACCTCCGCCTCCTCGGGGTCCTGCTGGCCGGTGAGGTGGGCCAGCAGCTGCTGGGAGGTGGGACGGTTCTCGGGCTTCTTGTCCAGCGCCGCGGTGACCAGGTCCACCAGGCTGGCGTCCAGCCCGTCCAGCCTGGGCGACGCGGTGGAGATGTTGTGCAGGACCGCGGGAACGGTACCCGCGTCGAAGGGCGCCCGGCCGATGCCCGCGAAGGCCACCAGGCATCCCCACGCGAAGACGTCGGCCGCGGCCGTGGCCTGTTCGCCCAGGATCAGCTCCGGCGCCATGTAGGAGGGGGTGCCCATGAGCTGGCTGGAGCGGGTGACCGCACCGCTGGCGTCGTCCAGGGCGCGGGCGATCCCGAAGTCGATCACCTTCGGGCCGACCGGGGACAGCAGCACGTTCGCGGGTTTGAGGTCCCGGTGCACGATCCCCGAACCGTGGATGGCGGTCAGCGCCGCCGCGACACCCATGGCCAGTCCGTCCAGCGTCCCTCCGTGCATCGGCTCGCCGCCCCGGACCGCCTCGTCCAGGTTGGGGCCCGGCACGTACTCGGAGACGATGAAGAGGGGTTCACCCTCCAGCCGGGCGTCGATGACCCCGGCGGTGGAGAAGCGGGCGACCCGGCGGGCGGAGGCGACCTCACGGGCGAAGCGCAGCCGGAAGGACTCGTCGTCGGCCAGGTCGGGGCGGATCAGCTTGACGGCCACGGCACGGTCGGCGGCGTCCCTGGCCAGGTACACGGTGCCCATGCCGCCGTGTCCCAGACGGCCGACGATGCGGTAGCCGTCGAGTTCGCGCGGGTCACCGGCGCGCAGGGGTTTGCCGCTTTCGTGTCCATTGGACGTCACAGTTGGGGGTCCCTCGTATGGATCGTGTGATTCGCGTCTAACAGCGTACCGATCTCGACACGCCGACGCGTTCCGGTTCTTCTCGGCCGTTCCGGGCGCGGAACCCGGCCGGAACTGGGCCGATACGGAGCTGGGCGGGTGGCTCCGCGCGGTCGGGTCAGGGCGCGCGGGGGGTGGGAGCGGTGGTCGGGGGTGTGCGGGCCCGGGGGCCGGTCGAGGTCTTTGACGGACGTCCGATCAAGGAGATGGAGGGTGGCACGGTCCCGGATGCGACCGGAACAACGGGGGTTCGGGCACTCGGGGTGCTACCGGAAGTGATGTCGGGAACGCGGAAACAGTTCCACGGAACCCCCGCTTTCGCTAGGATTCGAATACTTGTTCGAACGCCTGGCCGTACTTCCCCACGGACGGGCGCTCCGGCGGTGTGCCATCCCGCGCCGCCGGACACCAGCCAGAAGGAGTCGGTCGATGCTGGGGGGAACTGTCGTGGGACGGTACTTCGGGGCGAAGGTCACGGTCGTCGAGGACGGGGGCCGACCCACCCGGTTCACCTGGGACGGCCGCGTGTACGGGGTGCGGAGGATCATCGACCACTGGGTCACCCTGCGCCGTGACTGGACACCCGGCAACGGGTCCCAGGTGCCCGAACGCCGACACTGGCGGGTCGAGGCGGGCTCCGCCTACGCACAGGGCGTGTACGAACTCCGGCACGACACGACCACCGGGGAGTGGTCGCTCAGCCGCGTCTGGGGCTGAGCGGACGCCACCGGTTCCGGTGCGGTCGGGCCGGGGAACCGTGGGAGGCGGCCGGGTCGGCCATCCGTACCGGCGGCCGTCACGGCCCGACCCGGTCGGGTAGGGGAGGCAGCCCCTCGCCGAGGCTGACGTCGCCGGGGACCAGACCGTACGAGGCCAGGTCGGAACGGCCCTCGTGCAGGGGCATCGCGTTCCGGTCGGTGCCCTCCCGCCGGAACCCGGCGGCCTCGGCCACCCGGCAGGAGCCGGTGTTCCCGGTGGCGGCCTTGAGCTCCACGCGCTGGAACCCCTGGCCGAGGGCCCAGCGGGAGACCGCCACGACGGCCTCGGTGGCCAGCCCACGGCCCCGGCCCCACGGGGAGATCCAGTAGCCGATCTCGGTCACCATGGCCGCCCACTGCGTGCGCAGCAGCGCCACCGATCCCGTGAGCCGACCCGTCTCCCGGTCCACCACCGCCCAGTGCTGGCCGTCGCCGCCGGTACGGATGGCCGGGGCGAGGCTCAGGCAGAAGTGCTCGGCCGACTCCCGCGTGTAGGGCAGTCCGGGCGCGGGCAGCGGAATCCATCGTTGGAGCTCCGGGTCCACGCACGAGGCGTACACGTCGTCGATGTCCCGTTCGAGCACGGACCGCAGGCGCAGGCGCTCGGTCTCCAGGATCACCGCGGGCATGATCGGAGCGCTCTGGACGGTGGCCATGCGAGTGATCCCCCTGTTGCGTACGAACGGCCGTTCCGGGCACCGATCAAGATACGCGTCCCACGGGTGCGTGGAGCGGCGGGCCGCCGTCCCCCGCACCCGCCCGATCCGGTGGCGGGACGCCGGAACGCCCCGCCACCGCGCGGGTTCAGAGCAGGCCGCTGGCGACCCGCTGGCGGATGACCGTGTCGAACGCCTCGGAGAAGGCGTTACCGGGGCACTCGGTCTGGAGCCAGTCCCGGTGCCGGGCCACGGCCTCCTGCCCGGTCGCCGCCCCGGTGTCCGGGTGCACGTACTCGATCCGCTCGGACGGGTCCACGCCGGTGAGCGCGCACAGGACCCGCAGGACGTCCACGAGGGAGTCCTGGGCGGCCTGGGTCGGCAGCCCGTCGGTGAAGTCCCCGAGCAGGCACACGCCGATGTTGCCGTGGTTGACCCCGAACGCGTGGCCGGCCGTCACCGACTCGGCCAGGCCCGGCAGGGGGACCCCTCGGAAGATCGGGAGGCCGCCGCCCGAGTGGCGTCCCTCGTAGACCGTGCCCTCGGGGTCCACCAGCAGGTGGTAGCCGACGTCGCCCCACCCCTGCTGGACGGCGTGCAGGTGGTAGACGGCCCGCATGTCCGCCGCGTGGTCCCCGGTGGTCGCCATCGCCGTGTGGTGCACGGTCAGCGCCTGCACACGGTGGAACCGGGCCGGCCACAGGTCGTTGCCGTCCCCGTCGAAGCGCAGCGACTCGTCGGCGCCCCACCCCGCCCGGGTGCGGACCCGCAGCGTGGTGCCGCCGGTGAGGGTGGTGACCCCCTCGTCCTCGGCCGAGAGGGACACCCGCTCCCGGCCGCCGAACCGCAGCTCCTCGCCGTCGTGCAGGTTCACGGCGGTCAGGTCGGCGCCGTCCGTGCCGCGCACCTCGTAGCCGGTCGCGCCCTCGGGCGCCCGCGCCGTGGCGGAGGCCGTGGGCGCCAGGTGCTCGGGTCCGGCCGTGTGGAAGTGCAGGTCCTGCCAGTCGCCCAGGGCTCCGTCGGCGGTCTCGAAGCGCACGGCGGCGTTCTCGGAGACGGCCTCGGGCGCCTGGGAGACGGAGACGACGTCGAAGCGGCGCTCGGGGCGTACGAGGGCGCCGGTGGCGCGGGCCTCTTCGGCGAGGATCCTGGGTGCCGTCAGGGCGTCCGTGGTCGGCTCGGCGGCGGTCCGCGCGGAGGCGCTGGCGGAGGCGGGCAGCGCGGGGGCGAGCGCGGACAGGCCGGTGACGGTGGTGGCACCGGCGAGGAAGTGACGCCGTCGCATGGAGGGTCCGTTCCGTTCTACTGGGGGCGGATACCGGGGTCAGGGGCGTTCGGGTACGGAAGAGCGTGCCACAGCCCTTCGACGCCCGACACCCGCCGCGCGGGCGCCGGGCCCCGCCATGAGCCGTGTCGCCGGGTCCGGTCCTGGCCGCAACGGTGCTCCTCCACGAACCGAAAGCCCTCTCCTGGGCCGATACCTGGATCTGAGAACCAGAAAATGCACGGAGGGTGTTCGAGTCGTCGCGCAGCGGGGTGGCGAGGGGGGTGGCCGATGCCCGGTTCCGTTGTTTCTCCAGGTCAGAATGGGTTCGCGAGCGTAGTCAGGGGCGCGTCGCGACACCCGCGCCCCACTCCGGAAGGGCCGATCCCGGGCCCGAACGGGGCCCGAAACCCCTCCGGTCGCGGACCGCGACTCCCGTACACAGCCCGCGCCGACACGGACTCTGGCACAGTTGATGGTGACTTGAGGACCCCGGCAGTTCGGCCGGGGCGAGCCGCGCCGGGTCGGGGGGACCCGTGCGAGCGGCATGACCGCCGCGGACTACGCTGGTCCGAATCCGTAACGGACCAGGTGGAACCGGGCAGCTCACTGACCTCTTCTTCTCTTCTCTTCTTCGGGGAGCGACCATGACCAACGACGACCGCGAGGACCTCCGTCGCGGTGAGCAGGAGGGCGCGTGGCAACGGGGCAGCGGCCCCCTGCCCGGCCTCGGCGGCCTCCTGGACGGACTGCCCGAGAGCGGCAAGGGCGCCCAGGCGCGCGACCCCAGAGCCGTCGCGCCGCAGCACAACCCCTTCCGGAGCTCGTTCCCGGGGTCGGAGCTTCCGCCGCCCCCGCCCGGCCACCACTCCGCCGTCGAGCCCTCGCCCCCGGCTCCGGCACCCACGGCCTTCACCACACGGCCGCAGCAGGCCAGGCACCAGGCCCACCCGGAGACCGGGTCGCCCCAGAGCGGACCGGTCCAGCCCGAACCACGGCCGACGCGGCCCGAGACCCACGAGCCCCCCGTCGCCCCTCAGCGCGACCCCCGGTTCAACGTCATCCCCTTCCGCTCGGGCAGCCGCCACTCCGGCCCCGCGCAACCCGAACCCCCCACCCCGGCCGAAGCCCCCCAGCCCGGATCCGCGACCCCAGAGGCCTCGCGGACCGGGACCGAGCGGCCCGAGCCCATCACGCACCCCGGCCCCGCGGACGAGAACCGCGCGGCCACCGAACCGAAGCAGAGCGACACCGTGCACGCACACGAAGCAGCGGCGCCCCTGGAGGTACCGCAGCACTCGGGTCCGCACCCGCGGACCGAACCGGAGGATCCCCAGACAGCGTCCGCCCCGGCCCTGGTCCCCGCCATCCAGGCCGCCCGTGAGGCGCTGAACGCCGAGACGCGGGGAGCCGAGCAGCCCTCCGAAGCGCCGGGCACCCCCGGCGACGACGTCTGGAGCGACGCGGGCCACGCCTTCGACGACGCCGAGCGCGCCGCCGTCTACCGCGCCATCCGCGACCGACGGGACGTCCGGACGGGCTTCCTGCCCGAGCCGGTCCCCGACGACGTCCTCACCCGCGTCCTGGAGGCCGCGCACCAGGCCCCGAGCGTCGGACACACGCAGCCGTGGGACTTCCTGGTCATCGACGACCCCGAGATCCGGGCGCGGGTGCGCGAGCTCGCCCGGGTCCAGCGCGAGGCCCAGGGCCACACCCGGCCCGGCACGCGCGCCCAGGCGTTCTCCGGGCTCAAGGTCGAGGCGGTGCTGGAGAGCCCGATCAACGTCGCGGTCACCGTCGACCCCAGCCGCGGCCCGCACAGCCCCGGACGGCACTCCAAACCCGCCTCCTACTCCGCGGCCCTCGCCGTGGAGAACCTCTGGCTCGCCGCCCGGGCGGAGGGGCTCGGCGTCGGCTGGGTCGCCTTCACCGACGAACGTGACGCGGCCAGCGTCCTCGAACTCCCCTCCCACCTCGAACTCGTCGCGTACCTGTGCGTCGGCTACGTCGAGGACTTCCCCACCGAACCCGAACTCGGCCTCTCCGGCTGGGCCAGGGGCCGCCCCCTGTCCTGGGCCGTGCACCGCGACCGCTACGGGCGCCGAGGTCTGCCCGGCCAGGAGCCGACCACCCTGCTGGAGGAGACCATCACCGCCATCGGAGCGCTGAACGCCCGAGCCGTGGAGGAGGCCAGGGACCGACAGGACCGGATGACCAAGCCGCAGGGCTCCCTCGGCGTGCTGGAGGAGGTCTCGGTACGGCTCGCCGGACTGGCGGGGGAGTGCCCGCCGCCGGTGCCCGAACCCGCCGCCGTGGCGGTGTTCGCCGGTGACCACGGGGTGTACGCCCAGGGGGTGACCGCATGGCCGCAGGAGGTCACCGCGCAGATGGTGCGCAACTTCCTCGACGGCGGGGCCGTGGTCAACGCCTTCGCCGAGCAGGTCGGCGCCGAGGTGACCGTCGTCGACGTCGGCGTGGTCGGGGACCTGCCGCGCGGCACGGGCCTGCTGCCGCGCAAGGTCGCGCGCGGGACGGCCGACTTCACCCAGGGTCCGGCGATGACCCGTGACCAGGCCCTCCAGGCGTTGGAGGGCGGTATCGAGATCGCCCGGGACCTCGTCTCGGCGGGCAACCGCTGCCTGGTCACCGGTGACATGGGGATCGGGAACACGACCCCGGCCGCCGCCCTGATCTGCGCGTTCACCGGAGCCGAC
The DNA here is from genome assembly GCF_056173345.1 of Nocardiopsis sp. iso_237. Taxonomy (NCBI): domain Bacteria; kingdom Bacillati; phylum Actinomycetota; class Actinomycetes; order Streptosporangiales; family Nocardiopsidaceae; genus Nocardiopsis; species Nocardiopsis sp. iso_237. The sequence continues at coordinate 1,577,665 of NZ_CM149669.1, forward strand.
CCCGCTGCGGCGACCGGTCGGGGGACCGGTGTGGACGACCCGACCTACGAACGCAAGGTGGAGGCGGTCCGCCAGGCCCTCAAGGCCAACCCGGTGGACGAGGCGGACCCGATCGGGACCCTCGCCGCGCTCGGCGGTCTGGAGCACGCCGCGCTGGCCGGGTTCGTCCTGGGCGGAGCGGCGCTGCGGGTCCCGGTCCTCCTGGACGGTGTGATCGCCGGATCGGCCGCGCTCGCCGCCGCCGCCATCTCGCCGGACTCCCTGAGCGCCTGCTTCGCCGGCCACCGGTCGACCGAACCCGGCCACGCCATCGCCCTGGAACACCTCGGCCTCACACCCCTGGTGGATCTGGAGATGCGTCTGGGCGAGGGCTCCGGCGCCCTGCTCGCGCTGCCGCTGCTCCAGGGTTCGGTGCGTGCGCTGCGCAACGTCGCCACCTTCGACACCGCCGGTGTGACCACCCGCCGGTGACCGGAGGACCGGGCGCCCGGTGAGACGACGGGACCCCGCCACCGACGAGGTGGCGGGGTCCCCTCGGTCGGGGGTGGTGACGGAGGTGCGCACGCCGGGCCCGCTACGGAGGTGCGCACGCCGGGCCCGCTACGGAGGAGCGCACGCCGGGCCCGCTTCCAGGCGCGTCCCGGGGCCGCTGATGCGGCACGCGTCACTCCGGTCCGCAGCCACCCCTTTACCTCCACGTGATGCCGCGTTGACAAGCTACTTTGGAGCCATCACCGAACATCGCTGGCGGCGCGCCGGGCCCGTCCGCGCGCGCACCCCGCCGACGGAGCCGGGGGCCGGTGCGGACGACCGAAGGGGTGCGATCCGTGACCTATCTCCTGGGCCTGCGCATGCGGGACCGCGACGTCCTCGTCGTCGGAGGCGGGAGGGTGGCCCAACGCCGGGTCCCCGTCCTGCTGGAGGCCGGTGCCCGCGTCACCCTGGTCTCCCCCGAGGTGTCCGCCGCGCTGGAGGACCTCGCCGACGCCGGGCGCCTGACCTGGCTCCGCCGCGCCTGGCGGCCCGGGGACGTCAGCGGACCCGACGCCCCCGCCTTCTGGCTCGTGCACGCCGCCACTGACTCCCCGGAGACCAACGCGGCCGTCACCGAGGAGGCCGAGGCGTCCCGGATCTGGTGCGTGCGCGCCGACGACCGCCACGCCTCCTCCGCCTGGACCCCGGCCAGCGGCTCCGCCAACGGCGTCACCGTGGGCGTCGTCGCCTCGGGCGACCCCCGCCGCTCCGCCGGGCTGCGGGACGCCGTGGTCGACGGCCTCGCCGACGGCACGCTGGACGCCCGGCGCGGTCGCGAACGCCTGCGGGGCGTCGCCCTCGTCGGCGGCGGCCCCGGCGACCCCGGGCTCATCACGGTCCGGGGCCAGCAGCTCCTCTCCCAGGCCGACGTCGTGGTGGTGGACCGCCTCGCCCCCACCCCGCTCCTGGACCGCCTCCCCTCCGAGGTCGAGATCGTGGACGCGTCCAAGATCCCCTACGGCCGTTCCATGACTCAGGAGGACATCAACGCCGTCCTCGTGGAACGGGCCCGTGAGGGCCGGTTCGTGGTCCGTCTCAAGGGCGGAGACCCCTTCCTCTTCGGGCGCGGGGGTGAGGAGGCAGCCGCGTGCGCCGCCGCCGGGATCCCGGTGATCGTCGTCCCCGGTGTGACCAGCGCCCTGGCCGGGCCCGCGAGCGCCGGGATCCCCGCCACCCACCGGGGGGTGGCGCAGGACGTGCACGTCGTCTCCGCGCACGTCGCCCCCGGTGACGAACGCTCCACCGTCGACTGGGCCGGGCTGGCCCGGGCGGGCGGGACCGTGGTCGTCCTCATGGGCGTCCAGCGCATCGAGGCCATCGCCGCCGCCCTCGTCGGGCACGGGCGCTCCCCGGAGACGCCCGTGGCCGTGGTCCAGGAGGCCACGCTGCCGGGTCAGCGAACGGTGACGGGTACGCTGGCGGACATCGCCGCCTCGGTCCGATCGGCCCAAGTGCGGCCGCCCGCCGTGGTGATCATCGGAGAAGTGGTCAAAACTGCGCGGGATCTTGACATACTGCACACGGGAGTCCAGTTCGAGACCGATCGACTGGCCACCGGGCGCGATCTTCAGTGAGACCCCCGTGGCGGTGCGCGCGAGCCGCGCCGCCGGGGGATTCCCAGTACCGATGAGGAGGGCATACCGATCATGACCCGGCCGTCGGCCGCACCGAACGCCTCGGGCGACGGTGCCTCGGACCGGTTCGGAACCGGACCGGACGCCGCCTCCGCCCCGCCCGCCGCACCGGGCCCCGCATCCGCGCCGCTGGCCGGAGTCCCTGACAGCGAGCGCCGGGGACCCACCGTCCCCGTGCCCGTCAGGCCCGCCAAGCACCGCGCCCCCACCAACGAGGACGACCGCTTCGAGCAGGTCCTGGAGTCGCTGCGCAAGCAGATCCGGGACCTGGAGTTCGCCGAGGGGCTGGCCGGAGCCGAGGAGGGGCGGGTCCTCCAGGCCGACGTCCTGGCCCAGCTCTCCGACTACGTGCTGCCCCGCGTGCGCCGCCCCGACATCCCGCTGCTCATCGCCGTCGCCGGTTCGACCGGCGCGGGCAAGTCGACCCTGGTCAACAGCCTGGTCGGTGAGCAGGTCACCACCACCGGCGTGCGCAGGCCCACCACCAACAGCCCGGTGCTGGCCTGCAACCCGGTGGACGTGGACTGGTTCAGCGAGGCGTCGTTCATCCCGTCCCTGCCCCGCGTGCGCCAGCAGGGTCTGGCCATGCCCGGCAAGGACGGCATGCTGGTGCTCGCCGCGACCGAGGCCATGCCCCCGGGCGTGGCCCTGCTCGACACGCCCGACGTCGACTCCGCCGTCGCGGCGCACCACGAGTTCGCCGCCAAGTTCCTGGACGCGGCCGACCTGTGGGTCTTCGTCACCACCTCCGGCCGGTACGCGGACGCCCGCGTGTGGGAGTTCCTCCAGGTGGCCCGGGACCGCGACACCTCGTTGGCGGTCGTGCTCTCCCGCGTGCCCCGCAAGGGACGCCGCCAGCTCCTGGACCACTTCGGCGCCATGCTGGAGGCCAACGGTCTGGGCACCGCCGCGCGCTTCGCGATCCCGGAGACCGACCAGATCGAGGGTGAGCGCTTCACCTCCAACGTGGCCGACCACATCCGCGAGTACCTGGCGGACGTGGCTGGCGAGGCCGAGCAGCGCGACCGGGTCTCCCGCCGCACCTTCATCGGGGTCATCGACAGCTTCCGCTCCCGTGTCCCCGAGCTCGCCCGCCAGGTCGAGGTACAGATCGAGACCGGGCGTTCGCTGGGCGCCTCCGTCGACGACGCCTACGCGGGCGCGACCGACCGGATCGACACCGCCCTGGGAGACGGCTCCCTTCTGCGCGGCTCCCTCCTCGCCCGGTGGCAGGAGGTCTCGGCCAGCGGAGAGCTCGCCAAGAGCCTGCGCCTGCGTGGCAAGAAGGCCCGTAAGGGCCGCGCCGAACAGGCCGAGCGCGGCCAGCGGGTCAGCGCCCTGGAGCGTGCCGTCCGCGACTCCCTGGAGGCCCTGGTGGTCTCCGCCAACGACCGCGCCTGGGACCGGATCGAGGAGCAGTGGCGGGAGGTCCCCGGTGGCGGTGACCTCGCGGACCGCGCCCTCGACCAGCCCGGCAGGGGCCTGCTCGCCAAACAGGTGCGCCAGGAGATCACCGAGTGGCAGCGCGAGATCGCGGAGATGACCGCGGCCAACGGCGCCACCAAGCGGTCGGTGGCCCGGTTCGTCACCTTCGACCACGACGTCGTCGCCCTGGTCCTGATCATCGACCTGCTCGGCTTCGAGAGTTCCCACTCCGGAGGAGGCGCCCACGCGGCCGCCACCTCCGGCCCATCCCCGCAGCGCCTGCTCAAGGGGCTGTTCGGTGCCCAGTCGTTGCGCAGCATCGGCGGGTCGGCGCGGGAGAACCTGCGCCAGCGGGTCCTCGGGCTGCTCTCCCAGGAGCGCGTGCCCTTCGACCACGCCCTGTCCAAGGCGGGTATCCCGTCCGACGACAGCGCCGTCCAGCTCTATCAGGCCACGTACAACCTTGAGATCGCACGATGACAACTCAGTGGAACCCCGCGCACGCGGGTGGCACCGGCCCGGACCGGAACCGAGCCGAGGGCGAGGAGCGCGAGAGCGCGCCCGCCGGGCGGGGTGCGGGCGAGCGCGGCTCCGCCGCACGGGGTTCCGCCGCGGGCGGCCCCTGGAACGACGGTCCCTCGTCGTCGGAGGGCCCCGACCGGCCCGCCGGTGACGAGGAGCCCACCCCGTACCAGAGCGGCCCCTGGCGCGGTTACACGATGCCGGTACCCGAGCATCCCGAGCACGCCGAGGAGCGTGAGCGGGCGGCCGAGGAGAACTCCGCCTACGACCCGCCCGCCTACGACGGGATCACCGGCTACCCGGACCCGTCCGGAGCCGGGGCCGTGCAGGCCGCCTCCCAGAGGACGGCCCCCTCGGGGGGCACGGACGAGGAGGGGGCGGGGACCGACGACGGCGCCGCCCCGACCGACTCCCGCTCCGAGTCCGCCGAGTCGGCCGGGGCCCGCCAGCGGAGGTTCGGACGCCACGCGCGTTCCTCCTCCCCGGCGGTCCAGGACACGGAGGCGAACGGGGCCGCGCAGCGACGCCGTCAGGGCGACGACGACCACGACGACCCGGACGGCCTCGCGGGCTGGGTCGGCAGTCTCACCGAGGCGGCCGACGACACCCGGATCGCCGGACGCCACACGGGCAGCTTCCCGGTGGTCACTCCGGAGACCGAACGCCCCGAGGACGAGGGAGAACACACCCGGAGCGAGGGCGCCCGGGAGGGGCGCACGCGCGGCAGACGCGACCGGGTCGAGGGCGAACGCGGCGATCGCGCGCGCAGCAGGCGGGACCGGATCGACACCGGTCGTGACGGTGCCGAAGCGGACAGACACGAGCAGGACGAACGGGACCCCGAGGGCGAGGAGGGGGCGCCGCGTCGGCACACCTCCCGTCCGGCGCCCGGTCCGGCTCGACCCTCCACCGCCACCTGGGTGCCCGAACCGGAGGACGAGGGCGCCCTCGACGCCACCGTGGAGGCGGACGGCGGGGAACCGGCCGCGGCCGCTCCCCAGGGGGCCGCCGACACCGGGTTCGACCTGCTCGACGGCGACGGCACCGGTGCCGTGCCCACGACCACGGTCCCGAAGGGCCCCGAGGCCCCCACCGAGGAGTCCGGGGAGTCCGAGCCGTCCGCGGAGGCCTCGGAACGGGCGGAGGAGGCCGACGACGGCCCCGAACCCCTGCCCCGCCGGGTTCCCGGGCCCTCAGCGGTCTCGGGCGCCTTCCGGGCGATCGGTGCCGACACCGTCGCCCCCGAACCGGACCCCGGTTCCGCGTCCGACCCCGAGGGCTCCGCCTCCGAGGAGGACGACGAGGAGTACCGCCCCACCAGCGGCGACCACTGGCAACCCACCAGCACCACCAGCCGCGCCGAGCTCATCGAGCGGCTCGACGCCCTGAGCACCCTGACCGAGCTCGGCCAGGGCGACCTCCCGGAGAAGGTCCTCGGCCAGGCCGGACAGCTGCTCGACCACGCGGGGGCCCGCCTGCGCCTGTCCGGCGACCACACGGTGGTGGCGCTGGCCGGGGGCACTGGAAGCGGCAAGTCCTCGCTGTTCAACGCCCTCTGCGGGCTCGAACTCTCCCAGACCGGCGTCACCCGCCCCACGACCTCCAAGGCGCACGCCTGCGTGTGGGGGCACGAGGGCGCCGACGCGCTTCTCAGCTGGCTGGGCGTGCCCACCCGGTACCGCCACTCGCGCACGGGGGTCCTGGACACCAGCAACTCGGAGCTGACCGGGCTGGTCCTGCTCGACCTGCCCGACCACGACTCGGTCCGCAGCCTGCACACCGCCGAGGCCGACCGGCTCATCGGCTCGGTGGACCTGCTCGTGTGGGTGCTCGACCCGCAGAAGTACGCCGACGCCGCCGTCCACCACCGCTACCTGGCCAAGATGGCCGGGCACGGAGCGGTCACCGTCGCCGTGCTCAACCAGGTGGACCGGGTGGCCCCGGACGAGCTGGAGGAGCTCCTCACCGACCTGCGCCGCCTCCTGGAGACGGAGTCCGGGGTGCACCCCAGGGTGATCACCACCTCCACCGTCACCGGGCAGGGCATCCGCGACGTGAAGGAGTTCCTGGGGGAGACGGTCGTCGAGCGCCGGGCCCTGGTCGACCGCCTGGTCGCGGACCTGGACCAGGTGATCGCGCCCTTCGAGGAGTTCTACGGCGAGGGGGAGGTCCCCGCGACGGTCTCCGCCCAGGTGCGGTCCCAGGTGCAGGAGGGCCTGGCCAACGCCGCCGGTGTCACGGCCGTCGCCGACGTCGTGGAGACCAACGACGTGCGCCGGGGCAGGCGCAGGGTCGGCTGGCCGGTGGCCCGCCGGGCCGCCAAGCTGCGCAAGGACCCGCTCGCCGCCGTCCAGCTGGACTTCCTGCGCCGGGACGAATCGGGTGTGGGCGGACCGGTGGACGCGCACGAGGCCGAACTGGAGACCGCGCTGGGTGAGGCGGCGGACGAGGTGTCCGAGGGCATGCCCGGTCCGTGGCGCCGCAGGATGCGCGCGGCGGCCCGCAGCGGCATGGCCGAACTGCCGGGCGAACTCGGAGAGGCGGTCTCCGGCGCGGTCGGGGACCCCGACCGCAGCCCCTCCTGGTGGCGGATGGCCCGGACCGTGCAGTACGCGCTGCTCGCGGTGGCCGGAGCCGGGTTCGCCTGGGCCGTGGTGTCCCTGCTGAGCTGGCTCGGCGGCGGTATCACCGGGCTGCGGGTGTTCGACGATCCGATCTTCGCCGCCTACGCGGGCGCCGTGGTCGTGGCCGGGCTCCTGGTGGGCTGGCTGACCGGGGTGGGCTGCGGGAACCTCGTGGAGGTCGCCGCCGTCCAGCGCCGCGAGGAGGTGGAGCGCACGGCCCAGACGCGCGTGCGGGAGATCGCCGGGCTGCGGGTCGTGGCGCCGATGGAGGAGGAACTGGCCCGGTACCGGGCCTTCCGGGCCGCCTACGAGGTGGCGCGGACCCAGGACTGAGCCCCGGCCCCGTCGCTCCACCCGGACCGGGTGGAGCGACGGGGCCGGAACCGGACAACAGGAGGGCCGGTCGGGGACCAACCCCGGCCGACCCGGTGAACGGGGACTGGTGGCATGGACCGCCGGTCCCCGTCGTGTGTCAATGAGGGGGACCTACGTCCAGTTGACGACCTTCTTGGCCATGTGGCGCTCCTTCGGTTGAGTGCTGAGAACTACTGGATCATCGGGCGGTCGGCACGGCGGACAGACAGCGACAGACGGACCGGCCGGCGTCTTGCCGAGACCGGCGATGCCCTCTGGCAGGATGCCCTACAACGTGACGCTAACCAACCCCCCTGGAACACAGGGTGACCACTAAGGTAGCCTCAGCCTGCGGGTCACATACAATAGGCGATTAAGTTATTACCCAAAGTAATGTAAAGTGAGGGGGTGTACTTCCCAGTCGCCTACCAGGGATGATGCGGGGTCCCTGGTCACCGAGTGGCACCGCGAGGGAACGCGGGGCGAGTCCGGTTCGTCGAAGGGAGAACCGTGAGAGGCGGTGAGCGCATCAGAGTCGGGTGCGGGGGTCCGAAGACCGCGGGTGACACAGGGAGGGAGGAGGGAACGGTGAGCATCTCGGAGAAGCCGATGGCGGCCGAGGGCGTCCCCTTCGGGGAGCGTCGCTCCTGGCCGGTCTTCCAGCAGCCCTTGGGCATGGTCCTCTTCCTGTTCCTGCTGGTCTTCGTCGCGTTGTTCCTCTTCGGGGTGGCCGCCGCGCAGACGGTTCCCACCGTCTCCGACCTCTCCCTGTTCCTCGCCCTGGTGATCTCCGCGGTGGTGTGCGTCGAGGCGATCCGCCGGATCGACCTCCCCGCCGGAATCACCCGTGACCTGCTGGGGGCCTGGTGGTTCCCCGCGATGCTCCTGCTGCCCCCGGTGTACTCGCTCCTCATCCCGGTCCCCGCCTACCTGCTGCTCCAGCGCCGGAGCAGGCGCACCCTGCCGCACCGGCGCGTGTTCAACGCCGCCTCCATCGGCGTCTCCGGGTTCTTCGCCTCGGTGGTCTGGCACGGCTCGCAGGGCGGACTGCTCGCCGGGATCAGCGGACTCCCGAACGCCCACGAGTCCCTGCTCTCCCTCAGCGGCGTGAGCCTGGCCCTGGCCTGCTGCGCGGGGTTCACCGTCATGAACACGTTCCTGGTGTTCCTGGGCACCAGGCTCAGCGGTGGGTCGGACAGCGTGCGGACCATGTGGGACCGGGAGGCCTTCCTGGTGGACTCCGCCGAGTTATGTGTCGGCGTCACCGTCGCCATCCTCGCGCAGCTGTCGATGTTCCTCCTGGTCATCGCGGTTCCGCCGGTCCTGTTGCTCCAGCGCAGCCTGGTCTACCAGCAGCTCCAGACCGCCGCGCGGACCGACCCGAAGACCGGTCTGCTCAACGCCCCGACCTGGGAGCAGGAGGCGGCGGCCGAGATCATCCGGGCCCGCTCCACGCGCGGCCGGGCGGCGGTGCTCATCGTGGACATCGACCACTTCAAGCGGGTGAACGACAGCTACGGCCACCTCTTCGGTGACCAGGTCCTGCTGGGTGTGGCGACCACCATCGCCCAACAGCTGCGCCAGTCGGACCTGCTCGGCCGGTTCGGCGGCGAGGAGTTCGTGGTCCTCCTGCCCGGAGCCGACACCACCGAGGCCTGGCAGGCGGCCGAACGGCTCCGCTCGCAGGTCGGGCGGATGGAGATCGCCGTGGACGACGTCCAGGTCTCCATCACCATCTCCATCGGGGTGGCCGTCTCCGGTGACCACGGCAACGACCTCGTCGAACTGCTGACCGCGGCCGACCTCGCGCTCTACCGGGCGAAGGAGACCGGTCGCGACCGCGTGTGCCTGCCCGCCGGACGCCCCGAGGTGACCGGGCAGATCCCCGGCCCCCGGGAGGGGCAGGTCACGGACTCCGCCAACAGCCCGGGCGAGCCCTCCTGACCGGTTGTCCACAGGTCCGCGCCGACCGGTTGCGCCGTCACCCCCGGTGACCGAACGTGGAACCATGCCCGGTGAACAGCACGATCCCACCTCCGGCCCCCACGACCCCACCTCCGCGCCCCTGCGCCTGCGTACCCCCACGGACCTGCTCGCCGCCCTGCCCTACCTGGTGCACCAACCCCTGGACGACGCGGTGGTCGCCCTGGTGCTCAGGGAGGAGAGCGTCCTCGGGGTCCTGTACGGCGGACTCGACCACCTGGACCACGTACTCACCCCGGACCGCAGCGGCCGGGCGGCGGTGGACGCCTCCCTGGGCGAGGGCGGCGGCGCCCTGCTGGTGGCCGGTTTCGGTCACTCGGCGCGGATCACCCCCCACGTGCGCGCGCTCCTGCGCGAGGCCCGTGCCCGGGGACTCCCCGTCCTGGAGGCGCTGCGCGTGACCGGTGACCGCTACTGGTCCTACCTCTGCCGTGACCCCGACTGCTGCCCCGCCGAGGGGAGGCGCTTCGACCCGAACGCGTCCCCGGTTCCGGCCGGGGCGGTGGTGCGCGGGCTGGTGCCGGTCGGCCGGGACCCCTCCGCGCGGGTCGGGTTCCTGCTGGAGCCCGTGCAGGAATCGGTGAGGTCCGAGGTGGCCGAGGCGGCCGCCTCGGAGGAGGCGCGCCTGAGCGGCGCCGACCAGGTGGAACGGCACACCGCCGCGGTGCTGGAGGCCCTGCGCGAGGAGGCACGGAACCGCGTCACCGCCCCGGAGGCCCTCGCCCGGCTGGGCGTCCACCTCACCCGCGTCCCGGTGCGGGACGCGGTGTGGACCCGCATCACACCGGAAACCGCGGCGGTCCACGTGCGGCTCTGGTCCCGGGTGGTCCGCCACGTCCCGGAGCGCCACCGGGCGGCCCCGGCCGCCCTGCTGGCCGTGGCCGCCTGGCAGCACGACGACCTCGACCTGGCCCGCGCGGCCGTGGACGCGGCCCTGGAGGCGGAGCCCGGGTACGCGATGGCGGTGCTCATGGCCCGCGCCCTGGAGACGGGCCTGCCCGCCGAGCGGTGGCGGGGGTTCCTGGCCTCCCGTACCCAGGACGGGGACGCTGCCGAGGAGCCGGAGAGATCCGGCGCCGAGCACCTGGGCAGGCGCTCCCGGGTGGTGAGCGGGTCGCACGAGGTCGCGGGGAGAGGGGCTCGCGGGGGACAGGCTCGGTCCCGATTCTTCGTGTCGAAGGGGCAGTTCCCGCGTCGAGCACGTGGGCAGGTGCTCCCGGGTGGTGAGCCGGTCGCACGAGGTCGCGGGGAGAGGGGTTCGCGGGCCCGGTTCCGATCCTTCGTGTCGAAGGGGTAGAACCCGCCGGAGTAGTCAGGTGCCCTCGGTGAGGTCACCGCCGGAGGTGGTGACGACGAGGCAGACGCGGGCGGTGCATGAGGGCCGTCCGGTTCGTTCCCTGGGGAGAGCGGCCCCTGCACGGGTGCGGGGCGGGCAGCTCCGGTGAGGGCTGCGCGGATGTCGGGCTCTCACGCTTCTCCTTGTGGCCGGTCCATCACGCGCGGTGGTGCTGGCGGGCCGCGCCGCTGACGTGGGCGATGGTCTCCGGAGCGGTGGTCCTCGGGCGCGGTCCGGGGTCAAGGAGGCCCGTCCCGATCCCCCTTGATGGCGGGGGCACCGGCCGGGACGCCCTAGGCTTGGAGGCATGCCGGAGTACATCTACACCATGCAAAACGTGCGCAAGGCGCACGGCGACAAGGTCGTCCTTGACAACGTTTCGGGGTCGTTCCTGCCCGGAGCCAAGATCGGTGTCGTTGGCCCGAACGGTGCGGGTAAGTCGACGCTGCTGAACATCCTGGCCGGCATCGAGCAACCGTCCAACGGTGAGGCGCGGCTCATGCCCGGGTTCACCGTGGGTCTGCTCGCCCAGGAACCGCGGCTCGACGAGAGCAAGACGGTCCTGGAGAACGTCGAGGACGGTGTCGCCGAGACCAAGGCGATGCTGAACCGCTTCAACGAGATCGCCGAGCAGATGGCGACGGACTACTCCGACGACCTGCTCGAGGAGATGGGCAAGCTCCAGGAGCAGCTCGACCACCGCAACGCCTGGGACCTGGACAGCCAGCTGGCGCAGGCCATGGACGCGCTGCGCTGCCCGCCCGGGGACGCCTCCGTCACCCAGTTGTCCGGTGGCGAGAAGCGCCGCGTGGCGCTGTGCAAGCTGCTGCTGGAGGCCCCCGACCTCCTGCTGCTGGACGAGCCCACCAACCACCTGGACGCCGAGAGCGTGAACTGGTTGGAGCAGCACCTGTCCAAGTACGCGGGCACCGTCATCGCGATCACACACGACAGGTACTTCCTGGACCACGTCGCCACCTGGATCCTGGAGCTGGACCGCGGCCAGTTCTACCCCTACGAGGGCAACTACAGCACCTACCTGGAGACCAAGCAGGCCCGCCTGAAGGTCGAGGGGCAGAAGGACGTCAAGAAGGCCAAGCGCCTCAAGGACGAGCTGGAGTGGGTCCGCTCCAACGCCAAGGCCCGCCAGACCAAGAGCAAGTCCCGTCTGGCCCGCTACGAGGAGATGGCCGCCGAGGCCGACAAGACCCGGAAGCTGGACTTCGAGGAGATCCAGATCCCGCCGGGTCCGCGTCTGGGCAACACCGTGGTCGAGGTCAAGAACCTCACCAAGGGCTTCGAGGACCGGGTGCTCATCGAGGACCTCAGCTTCTCGCTGCCGCCCAACGGCATCGTCGGCATCATCGGTCCGAACGGTGTCGGCAAGACGACCCTCTTCAAGATGATCGTCGGTGAGGAGACTCCCGACGAGGGCAAGATCACCGTCGGTGAGACGGTCGAGATCTCCTACGTCGACCAGTACCGGGGCCGGATCGACGACAGCAAGAACGTCTGGGAGACCATCTCCGACGGCGAGACCTTCATCGAGGTCGGCAAGGTCGAGATCCCCAGCCGCGCCTACGTCGCCGCCTTCGGCTTCAAGGGCTCGGACCAGCAGAAGTCCGCCGGTGTGCTCTCCGGTGGTGAGCGCAACCGGGTGAACCTGGCGCTCACCCTCAAGCAGGGCGGCAACCTGCTGCTCCTGGACGAGCCCACCAACGACCTGGACGTCGAGACCCTCGGCTCGCTGGAGAACGCCATCCTGGACTTCCCGGGCTGCGCCGTGATCACCTCCCACGACCGCTGGTTCCTGGACCGCGTCGCCACCCACATCCTGGCCTGGGAGGGCGGCTCCTCCTGGTTCTGGTTCGAGGGCAACTTCGAGTCCTACGAGAAGAACAAGGTCGAGCGCCTCGGCCCGGAGGCCGCGCGCCCGCACGCGGTCACGCACCGCAAGCTCACCCGCGACTAGTCGCGAGCCCGTCGACAGGCCCCGCCGACCGGAGACCTCCGGGCGGCGGGGCCTTCCGATTGTTCCCCTCGGGGACGGCCCCCGGGAGGGGGCTCGGGCGTGGCATACCCTGGGGTCGATGACTTCCGCGCGTGATGACCACCAGGGCGCGGGCGAAGAGCCCGTGCGAATGACGTTCTACGAGGCCGTGGGCGGTGAGGAGACCTTCACCCGCCTGGTCCGCCGTTTCTACGAGGGCGTCGCCGACGACCCCGTGCTGCGGCCCATGTACCCCGAGGAGGACCTCGGCCCCGCCGAGGAGCGGCTGCGCCTGTTCCTCATCCAGTACTGGGGCGGCCCCCGCACCTACAACGAGCAGCGCGGCCACCCGCGCCTGCGCATGCGCCACGTGCCGTTCCGGATCGGAGCGGCCGAGCGCGACCTGTGGCTCAGGCACATGCGTGACGCCGTGGACTCCCTCGACCTGCCCGAGGCCCTGGAGCGCCAGCTCTGGGAGTACATGGTGATGGCGGCGCACAGCATGGTCAACGTCGCCGAGGACGCCACGCCCCCGGCGGTGACCAAGCCGACCTCACTGCGGGTGGGCGGCGACGGGAAGGTGCGGCGCGACTCGGGGGGCGCGGGCGACGATGACGACGGCGAGGCCGTCACCATCTCCCTGAAGCGGTGACCCGCCCCCTCAGGAGAACCTGTGCAGGAGCGAGCGCTCGGCGTCGTTGAGGCGCCGGGCGCTCTGCGTCGCCACGTCGAAGCCGACCAGGACCGTCCTGGCGCGCAGGTAGACGCGGTCGTCGTCGAGGATCTCGTAGTCCATGGTGAAGCTGGCGTTGCGTACCTCGGTCACCCAGAGCTCCACGCGCACCGGTTCGACGCGGGGCAGCAGCGGGGCGACGTAGTCGGCCTCCTGCCGGGCCACGACCGTCGCGCCGAACGCCTCGGGGTCGTTCCCGACCCCGAAGTGGAGGAAGCCGACGCGGGCGTCCTCCAGGTAGGTCAGCATCCGCACGTTGTTGACGTGCTGTTGCGGGTCGAGGTCGGCGTAGCGCACCTGGGCCAGGTGAACGTACCGCTGGGGCCCGGTGGTCGCGGTGTTCTCGACCTCGGTCTGTGTCACGCTGCATCCTCTCCGCGGGGTGGGCGCGCCCCGCACCACGTGGTGCGGGACCCGCCCCGGCCTCCGAGGATTGTCCCAAAGACCACCGGGGCGGGCCCAGGCGCGGGAGGGCTCCCGTCCTGTGTCCTTGCTCTCCTCCGGGCGTGCGACCCGGAGGAGAGCCGCGGGATCAGGGCGTCGAGAGGCCCAGGTGGTGCGCGAGGAAGGCGAGCTGGTCGGCGGTGAGCGCCGTGCTCCGGCTCACCGACCGGGAGCTGTGCCCGACCTCCGCCTCACGGCGCACGAGGACGGGCCTCTCCTCCACCGGTGCCGAGGTGGCCCGCTGCATCTCCGCGCACAGCTTGCGGGCGTGCATCGGGTCCACGCGGGTGTCGTTGTCGAACACCGTGAACAGGGTGGCCGGGTACCGGGTCCCCTCACGCACGTTGTGGTACGGGGAGTAGCCGAGCAGCCAACCGAGCTGCTCGGGGTCCTCCGCGCTGCCGAACTCCACGTTCCACAGCTGGCCCAGCCCGAATTTCTCGTAGCGCACCATGTCGAGCAGCGGAGCCGAGCACACGGCGGCCGCGAACAGGTCCGGGCGCTGGGTGACCATCGAGCCCACCAGCAGGCCGCCGTTGCTGCCGCCCATCACCGCCAGACGTTCCGGGGTGGTGGTCCCGCTGCTGATCAGGTGCTCGGCGGCGGCGGCGCAGTCGTCGAACACGTTCTGCTTGTTGGCGAGCATGCCGCCCCGGTGCCACTCCTCGCCCTCCTCCAGACCGCCGCGCAGGTTGGCGACGGCGTACACGCCCCCGGCGCGCACCCACGCCAGGATCGCGGCGGAGTAGCCCGGGGTGAGGGAGATCTGGAAGCCGCCGTACCCGTAGAGGATGGTCGGCCGGGGGCCGTCCGCGGGCGCGGCGGGGGAGACCACCAGCATGCGGACGGTGGTGCCGTCCCTGGACGTGAACGCGACCTGTTCGGTCCGGACCTCGGGCAGGTCGATCTCACCCGGGAAGTCGGCCCACAGCTCCACCCGCCCGGTCCGCGCGTCGTAGTGGTACACGGACGAGGGGTGGGTGTTGTCCGTGTAGCCGAACCACGCCTCGTGCCCGCCCTCGGGCCTGGTGGTGAGCCCGGCGAGGCTGCCCAGGCCGGGCATGGGCAGGGCGCCGAGCCGTTCACCGGTCTCCGGGTCGTGCCGGGTGACCTCGCTGATCGCGTGGCGGCTCCACACGGCCAGGAGCTCGGAGGTGCCGTTCCCGTCCCAGCCCAGGAGGGAGTGGCCCTCCAGGACCGCCTCCGGGTCCTCGGGGATCAGCGTGGTCCAGTTCTCGTACCCGGGGGCGGCCGGGTCAGCGACGCACAGGCGCCCGCGCGGGGCCTCACGGTCGGTGAACAGGTACAGGCGGCCGTCCCGGCCCATCCTGGGGTGCAGGTCGGAGTCGACGCCCTCCTGGACGGTGACCAGGCGGGGGCTCTCCAGCGGGCCCTCCTCCAGGTCCGCGATCCAGGCGTTGGTCGCGGACGAGGTGCCCCGGACGGAGGTGAGGACCAGCCAGCGGCCGTCGTGGCTCACGTCCACGCCGAAGTACTCGGTCTTGTCCCGGTCCTGGCCGAAGACCAGGGCGTCCTGGTCGCCGGAGGTACCCAGCCGGTGCAGGTACACGCGGCGGTGGTAGGAGGTCTCGTCCTCGGGCACCTCCTCCGGGGGGAGGCGGCGCACGTAGTAGAAGGCCGAGGCGTCCGGCAGCCAGGCCACCGGGCTGTAGCGCGTGCGGTCGAGGGGGCCGTCGACCAGCTCGCCGGAGTCCACGTCGATGACGCGCAGCGACGACTCCTCGTTGCCGCCCTCGGAGAGCTGATAGGCGAGCAGGCGGCCGTCGGGGGAGGGGCGCCAGGCGTCGAGGGTGGTCAGACCGGAGGGATCCAGGGCGCCGGGATCGATCAGGACGCGTTCGGGCCCGTTGCCGTCACACACGTGGAGGACCGCGTGCTCCTGCCCGGGCGCACGCCGGGTGACGAAGCGCCGCTCACCGCGCCAGAGCGGGGTGCCCACGTGTCCGGCGCCCATGAGCGAGCGCACCTGCCCGGCGAACCAGTCGCGGGTCACGTAGTCGCTCGACAGCTTCTCGTACAGGTCGTCCTGGGCGTCGGACCACGCCTTGGTGTCCGTGGAGTCGGCCTCCTCCAGCCACCGGTAGGGGTCGCGGACGGAGTGTCCGTGGAGGGTCTCGTTGATGTCCAGCCGTGCGGCCGGGGGATAGCGGAGTTCGCGCATACTTCGCACCCTATCCACCGTTATCTCACTGTGTGTGTTCGGCGCGGCGGGAGGATGAATCCGGGTTCCTCGGACGCACAATGGGTTCCAGAAAGCGACAACGGGCCTTTTCCGGGCGGCCCGCCGTAAATTGGGGTGGCGCCGGAGCGGTCCGACCAAGCAAACTGAATGCGGGACGCAACTCGGCGGGAACCACCGGGAGGTCCGTGTGGCAAGGCGTACGGAGACACCGATCCTCGGGTCGGTGCACAGGGAGGTCACCTGGCTGGCTGATCGGCTGGCCGGGGAAGAGACATGGCGGTCGCACGCGGCCGCCGGGGCGACGCGATGAGCGCCCGACGCAGCCGGGAGGGTGGTCCAGGCACCGCCCGCCGCCACGTGCTGCTGCTCAACGCCAGTTTTGAACCACTGACGACGCTTCCGTTGCGCAGAGCGATCCTGCTCGTCCTGCGCGAGAAGGCGGAGGTCGTCCACGACGACGGTGCGGGGGCGGTGCTGCACTCGGCGACGCGCTCCTACGACGTACCGTCGGTGATCAGGCTTCGGCGCTACATCAGCGTCCCCTACAGCCGGAGGGTGCCCCTCACCCGGGTGGCGCTCATGCGGCGGGACCGGCACACCTGCGGTTACTGCGGGAAGAAGGCGGAGACGATCGACCACGTCATCCCGCGCAGCCGCGGTGGCGCGCACGTGTGGGAGAACGTGGTGGCGGCGTGCAAGCCGTGCAACCACCGGAAGGCGGACAAGTTCCTGGACGAGATCGGCTGGGAACTGCACATCACCCCCAAGGTGCCCAAGGGCCCCCACTGGCGGTTGATCAACGGTGACCTGCACGGCGACCCCCAGTGGGAACCGTACATGGCACACCTGGCCGCCTAGGCGGCAGCAAGGGTCGGAACCGGGCGTCCCACCCGGCCCGGACGACGCCCCCGGGAGGCCGACCCCTCGTCGGCCCACCGGGGGCGCCCCCGTGCACGGTGGCGGCCGGGGGCTGGAGACGGACCCCCGCCCCCGCCTATCCTTGGGGCATGCCCCGATACGACTTCCGCTGCCGCGAGTGCGGCGACACCTTCGAGCTCTCCCGCCCCATGGCCGACTCCGACGCTCCGGCCGACTGCCCCCAGGGTCACGACGACACCGTGCGCCTGCTGTCCACCGTCGCGGTGGGCGGACGCGCCGCCGCCCCCGCGCCCTCCGGTGGCGGAGGGTGCTGCGGGGGCGGCTGCTGCGGCTGAGGCCGGGGCCCTACCTCTCGATCTGGGTGACGTCGCGCGCCGCGCCGGTGGAGGCCGAGGTGGCCATCGCCGCGTAGGCGCGCAGCGCGGCGGTCACCGGACGCTGGCGGTCGCGCGGCTGGAACCTGCCCAGCTCCTTGAGCAGGCGCTCCCGTCGGGCGTTCAGCTCGTCCTCGGGGACCTCCAGCACGAGGCCGCGGTTCGGGATGTCGATGCTGATGGTGTCGCCGTCCTCGACCAGGGCGATGTCGCCGCCCGCCGCCGCCTCGGGGGAGGCGTGGCCGATGGACAGCCCCGAGGTGCCGCCGGAGAAGCGGCCGTCGGTGATGAGCGCGCAGGCCTTGCCCAGGCCGCGGCCCTTGAGGAAGCTGGTCGGGTACAGCATCTCCTGCATCCCGGGGCCGCCCTTGGGGCCCTCGTAGCGGATGACGACCACGTCACCGGGCTCGATCTGCTTGTTGAGGATGCCGTCCACGGCGTCGTCCTGCGACTCGAACACCTTCGCGGGCCCGGAGAAGGTCCACAGCTCCTCCTCCACACCGGCGGTCTTGACGATCGCGCCGTCGGGGGCGAGGTTGCCGAACAGCACGGCCAGTCCGCCGTCCTTGGTGTAGGCGTGCTCCACCGCGCGGATGCAGCCCTTCTCGCGGTCGGCGTCCAGGGTGTCCCAGCGGACGCTCTGCGAGTAGGCCTTCGTCGTGCGCACGCCGCCGGGGGCCGCGTGGAAGAGCTCCACGGCCTCGGGCAGCACCGTCTCCGAGGCGATGTCCCACTCGGCGAGGAACTCGCCCACGGTCTTGCCGTGCACGGTGGGCAGCGACGTGTCGAGCAGGCCGCCCCGGGCCAGCTCGCCCAGGATGCCGGGGATGCCGCCCGCCCGGTGGACGTCCTCGATGTGGTACTTCTCGGTGTTCGGCGCGACCTTGCACAGGCAGGGGACGCGGCGGGAGATCGCGTCGATCTCGGGCAGCCCGAAGTCCACACCGGCCTCGGTGGCGGTGGCCAGCAGGTGCAGGATCGTGTTGGTGGAGCCGCCCATGGCCACGTCCAGCGCCATGGCGTTGGCGAAGGCGGCGGGGGTGGCGATGGAGAGCGGCAGCACCGAGGAGTCGTCGTCGCGGTAGTAGCGGTGGGCGGCCTCCACGACCAGGCGCCCGGCGTCCTCGTAGAGGGCCCTGCGCGCGGTGTGTGTGGCCAGGACCGTGCCGTTGCCGGGCAGGGCCAGCCCCATGGCCTCGGTGAGGCAGTTCATCGAGTTGGCGGTGAACATGCCCGAGCAGGAACCGCAGGTGGGGCAGGCGTTCTCCTCCATCTCGTCCAGCTCGGCCTGGGAGACGCTCTCGTCCGCCGCCGCGATCATGGGGTTGATCAGGTCGAGCTTGCGGACCGTGGTGGCGGTGCCGTCGACCACCGTGACCTTCCCGGCCTCCATGGGGCCACCGGAGACGAACACGGTGGGGATGTTCAGCCGCATCGCGGCGAGCAGCATGCCCGGGGTGATCTTGTCGCAGTTGGAGACGCAGACGAGGGCGTCGGCGCAGTGCGCGTTGACCATGTACTCGAGGGAGTCGGCGATCAGCTCGCGGCTGGGCAGCGAGTAGAGCATGCCGCCGTGGCCCATCGCGATGCCGTCGTCGACGGCGATGGAGTTGAACTCGCGGGGCACGCCGCCCGCCTGGCGGATGGCGTTCGCGACGACCTCGGCGACCTCGCGCAGGTGCACGTGGCCGGGCACGAACTCGGTGAAGCTGTTGGCCACGGCCACGATGGGCTTGCCGAAGTCCTCGCGCTCCACGCCGGTGGCGCGCATGAGGGCGCGGGCACCTGCCATGTTCCTGCCGTGGGTGACCGTGCGTGAGCGTAGGGCTGGCATGGGGTGGACTCCCATCGTTACGGGTGTTTCCCCACGATGGTAGTCCCCCTCGGGGACAGCTTCGGTCTCGCCGGAAGAGACACGCGTTCCGGATGGTGAGATGGGCCGAGGTCGAGGCCCCGGTTCGGCGCGTTCGCGCCGGGCGGTCGGCGGGGCCCGGACGGACGAGAGGCCCGGAGGCCACGACGGTGTGGCTGGTTCCGGGCCCGGGGCGGACGAGGGGGGACGGGGTCAGTAACGGGGCGGCAGGGCCTTTTTCGCGGCCTGATAGATCTCCTCGATCTCGGTCTCGCTCAGACGGTCGCGTCCGCTGCGCAGCCACTTGCGGACCTTGGTTCCGGTGATGATGTCCACGCCCCGCAGTCGGTGGCTGTCCCAGGGCATGCCCGGACCGTAGATGGCCAGGGAGGCGCGCACCGAGATGTCGCGGCCGAGCTCCTTGCTGATGAGCTCCTCCGCGCGCTTGGCCTCCTCCAGGGCCTCGTCGATCCGTTCGTTCTTGCTGAACCGCCCGTGGTAGAGCTTCTCCAGCTTGTTGCGCAGCGGGAGGCGCTTGTCCCAGGCCTCCGAGTCGATGGCGAACGCGCCGCGCCGACCCACGATGAAGTGGTCGATCTGGCCGTTGCCGCCGGGGACGGCGCGCGCGTGCAGGACGCGGTAGCCGAGCTGCTTCATGAGTTTGAGCTGTGCCTCGGTGCGGCGCTGGGCGGCCGAGGGCTTGCGCCAGCGGGGGATCTCCGACTCGCGCCGGGCGCTCCAGACCATCACCGACACCAGGACGAGGAGGCCGAAGGTGACGCCGACCCTCCAGTCCCCGGTGAGCATGCCGAAGGCACCCGCCACGGCCCCGGCCGGAACGCTCCGGAGGATCCAGCGGCGGACGGCGTCGTTCGACCTCAGGGCCCCGTAGAGGGCCTTGGTGCTGGCCGCGCCGCCTTCCTTGCGTTGGTTGGGGAAGAAGAGGGTCTCGGGTCGTTCGGGCTCCGACCCTTCGGAGGACGAGCTACGACCGTTCACTCTGGTTGCCGATTCCACGACGGACAGGTTAGTTCCATCCATATCCGAGTCCTAGCGCATGACTTCTCACACTTTTCTTCCCCGGTGTTCTGGCGCCCAAGCGTGTCCGGGGCGTCGGAACGGGGAAGGATTGACGTTTCGCCACCTCTCTGGAGAAGTACCGTCCTTCGGCGTGGTGCCCGTTGCCCTACCCGGTTAACCTCGGGTGGCATGACCAGAATTCATGAACTTCCCGCGCACCGACTCGCCGCGTTGGTCCGCAGTCGTGAACTGTCGCCTGTTGAGATCGCTGAGCACTACCTCCAGCGAATTCGGAGGTTGGACGACCGATACGGCGCCTATATTACGGTCACTGAAGAATTGGCCCTGGAACAGGCCCGGAACGCGCAGAAGCGCGCGATGGACGACACGCCGGACGACCTGCCTCCGCTCCTCGGCGTCCCGCTGCCCGTCAAGGACCTCGACACCCTCGCCGGTGTCCGCGTCACCTTCGGCTCACGCGTGCTCCCCGGCCTCGTGGCCCCCACCGACTCCGCGGTGGTCGCCCAGCTGCGCGACGCGGGAGCGGTCTTCCTCGGCAAGACCAACACCCCCGAGTTCGGCGCGACCTGCCACACCGAGAACGCCGTCGCCCCGCCCACCCGCAACCCCTGGGACACCGTCCTCTCTCCGGGCGGCTCCAGCGGGGGCGCCGCCGCGGCGGTGGCCGCCGGGCTCGCACCCGTGGCCCACGCCAGCGACGGCGGCGGGTCCATCCGCATCCCCGCCAGCGTCTGCGGCCTGTTCGGGCTCAAGCCCACCCGGGGCCGGATCTCACCCGGGCCGGACCGCGCCGACCTCAACGGGCTGTCCACGGCTGGGCCGATCACCCGCTCGGTCCTGGACGCGGCCCTGATGTTGGACGTCATGGCGGTCAACCTCCCCGGTGACCAGTTCACCGCACCGCCCCCGGAACCCGGCGAGACCTTCGCGGCCCACGCCCGGCGTGAACCCGGGCGGCTGCGCATCGCCCGCTACGCCGACACCGGGTCCACGGGCATCCCCGTGCACCCCGACGTGCTCGCCGCCCACGAGGAGACCACGCGGCTGCTCCTGGACCTGGGACACGAGGTCGAGGAGATCGACAACCCCGGGGAGACCGCCTTCGGGGGAGCCTTCGCGGACGACTTCACGTACCTGTGGGCGGCCATCGCCTCGGCCACGCCCGTCGACCCGGCCCGCGAGGACGAGCTCACCCCGATCTACCGGTGGCTCCGTGAACGCGCCCGCCGGACCACCGTCCCCGAGCACGTGGGGGCCGTCGCACGCCTCCAGCGCGGCACCCGCGCGATGCTCACGGCCACGGCCCGCTTCGACGCCGTCCTCAGCCCCACCCTGGCCCGCCCCCCGGTGCCGATCGGGCACTTCACCTCGGGCGGGCCCGAGGAGGAGTTCCGGCTCATGACCGAGTTCACGCCCTTCACCTCGCTCTACAACGTGACCGGGCAGCCCTCGGTGAGCGTCCCGCTGCACTGGTCGTCGAGCGGTCTGCCGATCGGCTCCATGCTCACGGGGCGGATCGGCGGGGAGGGGACCCTGCTGTCCCTGTCGGCCCAACTGGAGCGGGCCCGTCCGTGGGCGCACCGGGTTCCCGGGGGCCGGACGGACTGACCGGTGCGCGTTCGGCGGCGTCCCGTCGGTCCGCCCCGGGACCGGTGGACCCCGACAGCCGACCCAGGAACAGGCTGAGGACCGCGGCCACCAGCACCAGCACGGCCGCGCCGAGCGCGCCCCCGGCGATCCCGTTGGTGTCCACCAGCGCACCGGTCAGCGGCCCCGCCACCGCCGCGCCGACGCTCATGGCCGTGGCCATCCAGCCGAACGCCTCCGCCCTGCGGTGGGCGGGGGCGGCGTCGCCCAGACGGCCCATCACGGCGGCCAGGGTCGGCGCCAGGGCCAGACCCGAGACGAAGAGCAGCGGGGTGATCAGCAGCGGGGTCGGGAGGTGGCTCACCGGCGGCAGGAAGGGGATGAGCACCGCGATCCCCAGCGCCGCCCCGAAGGCCCGCAGCGGCAGCCTCGGCGTTCCCCTGAGCGCGCCCGCCACGGCGCCGCCCACCAGGGAGCCCAGCGCCCAGACCGAGGCCAGCACCATCACGTAGTGGGGCGCCTCCAGCTCGTTGGCCCAGGCCACGATCACCAGGTCCATGCCGACCACGCCGGAGACGATCATCCCGCACATCACGAACAGCAGGCAGAGGGCGGGGTAGAAGAGCAGGCTGCGGCCCGCGAGCGCGGAGGGGCGGCGGTCGGCCCCGCCGTCCGCTTCCTGCGGGACGGCGTCGGCGGGGTCCGGTTCGGCTGGACCGGTCACCCCCGCGCGGCGCAGGGCCAGGGCGAACCCCACCGCGCCCATCAGCCCCAGAACTCCCAGGAGCAACAGCGCCCAGCGAGGCCCGGCCAGCGCCACCACACCGGCGGTGAGGATGGGGGAGAAGACGAAGACCAGTTCCTGGGTGGTGGCCTCGGCCGCGTAGATCGCCTGCCGCTCCGAACCCGTGGTCAGCCGGGGCCACAGCGCCCGCACGATCTGGTTGGCCGGGGTGCCGAACACGCCGGTGCCCAGGGCCAGGGGGATGGAGACCCACCACAGCGAGGCGGGCAGCAGCGCCAGGGTGACCAGACCGACGGTGAACACCACACCGCACACCAGCACCAGACGGTCACTGTTGCCCCGGTCGGCCATCCGCCCGCGCAACGGCCCCACCATCGCCATGCCCAGGGTGAACGCGCCCGCCACCAGGCCGGCGAGGGTGTAGGAACCGGTCCAGCCCTGGACCAGGAAGGTCACCGCGATCATCAGCCCCGGTGTGTAGAACCGGGCCGCGAGGGACCAGGTCAACAGGGACAGGACGTGGGGCACGGCGAAGAGCCGTCGGTAGTTGGCGAGCACGTGTTCGATTATGCAGCTCCCACCGGGCACTCCGCCAAGGGATTTGACCGCCCGGACGGCGGTGCGGACGGGGACCAGGGGAAAGCCGGGGGAAAGGGGAGGTCGAGCCGGGGCCCGGGAACGGCGAAGCGAGGCATGTTCTGCTCCCACGCCGGGCCGTCCTCCGGTGTACGCGCGCCGCCGTGGGGCATGATCGGTGTCTGTGAGGGACGTTCAGCTGAGCCGGGTGGCCGAGCGCCACGGGGTCGCGACCGCATACGAGGACTGGCGGGGCAGGAAGGTGCCCGTCAGTCCGGACACGATCCGCCATGTCCTGACCGCCCTGGGGGTGGACCCGAACGACCCCGACGCGGGGCCGGGGCGCGGGTTGCTGCCACCCGCCGTGGTGGTGCGCGAGGGCAAGGCGCCGGACCTGGTGCTGCCCGAGGGCGCCCGCAGCTCCGTGGAGACCTCGGACGGCGCCCTGCTGCCGTTCGATCCCGGTCTGCCCTTGGGCGTGCACACCCTGAGGGTGACCGACCACGGGACCGAGCACGACGCCCCCCTTCTGGTGGTCCCCGACCGGATCGAGTCGACCGCGCTGCGCGACAACCCCCGCCTGTGGGGGCTGATGGCGCAGATCTACAGCGTGCGCTCCCGGGCCTCCTGGGGCACGGGCGACCTGCGCGACCTCTCCGAACTCGCCGAGTGGAGCGCCCGGGACCTCGGCGCCGACTTCACCCTGATCAACCCGGTGCACGCCACCGAACCCCGTACACCGCTCGAACCCTCGCCCTACCTGCCGGTCAGCCGCCGCTACGCCAGCCCCCTGTACGTGCGCGTGGAGGACGTGCCCGAGTACGCGCGCCTGGACCCCGCGCAACGCGAGGGGATCCAGCGCCTGGCGCGGCCGCTGCGCGAACGCGGCCGCACCGCCGACCTCCTCGACCGCGACGGCGTCTGGGAGGCCAAGCGCACCGCGTTGGAGATCCTCTTCCAGGTGGCGCGCGCACCGGGGCGGGAGGAGTCGCTCCGCCACTACCTGGAGCGCGAGGGCCAGCCCCTGGTCGAGTTCGCGACGTGGTCGGCGCTGGCCGAGGAGTACGGCTCCGACTTCCGGACCTGGCCCTCGGACCTGCGCGACGTCGGCTCGCTCGCGGTGGGTCGGAAGGCCCTGGAACTGTGGCCGCGCGTGGAGTTCCACCGCTGGCTCCAGTGGATACTGGACGAACAGCTCGCCCAGGCGCAGGGCAGCGCCCTCGACAGCGGCATGGACGTGGGGATCGTGCACGACCTCGCCATCGGCGTGCAGGGCGGCGGGGCGGACGCGTGGATGTACGGCGACGCCCTCGTCCACGGCCTGCACGTGGGCGCCCCGCCGGACGAGTTCAACCGGCGCGGGCAGGACTGGGGACAGCCGCCCTGGAACCCGACCCGCCTGGCCCAGCTGGGCTACGGGCCCTTCCGGCAGATCCTCTCCCAGGGGCTGCGGCACGCGGGCGGCCTGCGGATGGACCACGTCATGGGCCTGTTCCGGCTGTGGTGCGTGCCCGAGGGCGCCTCCGCCGACCAGGGCACCTATCTGCGCTTCGACCACGAGGGCATGGTGGGCACGCTGGTACTGGAGGCCAGGCGCGCCGACGCGGTGATCGTCGGCGAGGACCTGGGCACGGTCGAGCCCTGGGTCCGCGACCACCTCTCCGACCGGGGGGTCCTCGGCACCTCCGTTCTGTGGTTCGAGAACGACCGGGACGGCGAACCGCTCACCCCCGACCAGTGGCGCCGGGACTGCCTGGCCACCGTGGCCACGCACGACCTGCCGCCGGTCTCCTCGTACCTGTCCGCCGAGCACGTGGAACTGCGCGACCGGCTCGGCCTGCTCGACCGGCCCGTGGCCGAGGAACGCGCCGCCTCCGAGGCCCGCGTGGCCCAGTGGTGCGCGCTGCTGGTGTACCTGGGGCTGTTGGAGGAGGACGCCGACCCGGTGGGCGACCCGGCCTCCGTGGTCGCCGCGATGCACGCCTACCTGGCGGCGACCCCGGCCCGGATGCTGGGGGTGGCCCTCACCGACGTGGTGGGGGAGCGGCGCATGCAGAACCAGCCCGGCACGAGCACGGAGTACCCGAACTGGCGGATCCCCCTCACCAGCGGCGAGGGTGAGCCGGTCCTGGTCGACGAGCTGCTGGCCGACCCCAGGATGGTCGCCCGCGTCCGCCGCACGCTGGGCCCCCTCGGCCACCAGGGCCGGGGCCTGTAGACCGGGGCCTGTAGACCGGGGGCGGTCACCGGGAACTGTCCGCCGCGGGACGCGGAACGGCCCCCCGGGGAAGGAGTTCCCCGGGGGGCCGTCACACGGTCGCGTACGCCGTGCTCGTCAGCCGTTCTGACCGGCGGCGATGTCCTTGGCGCGGGCGCGCAGGGCACGCTCCACCCCGGCCCGCCCCTCGATCAGCAGACGGTACAGCGCCGGGGCCGGGGAGTGCTCCGCGATGTAGGCGTCGGTGCGCTCCAGGGTCGCCTCCTCCACCAGCTGGCTCGGGTAGACCACCTCGGCGAAGGTCTGCGCGAACTCACCGGTCCACTTCTCCCAGGCCGGGGCGAGCTGCGCGAAGTACCGCTCCAGGTAGGGGCGGAACAGCTCCGCCTGGCGCGGCTCGGTGAAGCCCAGCAGGGTGGCGCGGAACTCGGCGTTGGCCAGGTCCCCGCCCACGATCCGCTCCCAGGCGGTCTCCTTGGCCTCGGCCGTGGGGATCGCGGCCCGGGCACCGGCGGCGTTGCGCTGACCGGTGGCGGTCGGGTCGGCCTCCAGCTCGGCGGCGATCTCCGCCTCACCAGCCTTGCCCGCGGCGACCAGGCGGCGCAGCAGGGTCCAGCGCAGGTCGGTGTCGACCTCCAGGCCGTCCACGGTGATCGCGCCGTCCAGCAGCCCCCGCAACAGGGAGAGGTGGGCGTCGGTCACGGCGGCGTCGGCCAGGGCGTTGACGTAGGCCAGCTGGAGGTCGCCGCCGGGCGCGGCGGACGACAGCAGCTCGCTCAGCCGGTCGGCCAGCAGCTCGAACCCGAACGGGCGCCAGGCCGGGTCGGCGTAGTTGAAGAGCGCGCCCGAGGCCTGGCGAAGCAGGGTCTGGGCGACCGTGACGTCGTTGACGCCGCTGATCCCGGAGGCCACCAGGGCCACGTAGTCCCGCGCGGCCATCTCGCCGTCGCGGGTCATGTCCCAGGCGGCGCTGAAGGCCAGCGCGCGGGGCAGCGACTCGCGGATCTCACCGGCGCCCTCCACCAGTGTGCGCAGGGAGCGCTCGTCCAGGCGGATCTTGGTGAAGGTGAGGTCGTCGTCGTTGATGAGCACCAGGTCCGGCTGGGCCTTGCCGACCAGCTCGGGGACCTCGGTACGGGCACCGCTGACGTCCAGCTCCACGCGCTCGCGGCGCACGATGCCCTCGTCGGTGCGGTCGTACAGGCCCACGGCCAGGCGGTGCGAGCGCAGCGTGGGGTGCTCGGAGGCGGCCTCCTGGAGGATCGCGAACGACGTGAAGTCGCCGTTCGCGTCCACCTCGAACTCCGGACGCATGGTGTTGACGCCCGTGGTCTCCAGCCACTCCTTCGACCAGGCGGACAGGTCGCGGCCGGAGGCGGCCTCCAGGTGCTTGAGGAGGTCGCTCAGCTCGGTGTTGCCGAACGCGTTCTCCTTGAAGTAGGCGCGCACGCCCGCGAAGAACGCGTCCACGCCCACGTAGGCGGCCAGCTGCTTGAGGACCGAGGCGCCCTTGGCGTAGGTGATGCCGTCGAAGTTGACCTCGACCGCCTGGATGTCGACCATGTCGGCGGCGATGGGGTGCGTGGACGGCAGCTGGTCCTGGCGCAGCGCCCAGGCCTTCTCCACGTTGGCGAAGGTCGTCCAGGCGTCGGACCACTGGGTGGCGTTGACCTGGCAGTACACGCTCGCGTAGGTGGCGAACGACTCGTTCAGCCACAGGTCGTCCCACCAGCGCATGGTGACGAGGTCACCGAACCACATGTGCGCCATCTCGTGCAGGATCGTCTCGGCGCGGCGCTCGTAGCGGGCGTCGGTCACGCGCGAGCGGAAGACGTAGTCCTCCAGGAACGTCACCGCGCCCGCGTTCTCCATGGCGCCCGCGTTGAACTCGGGCACGAACAGCTGGTCGTACTTGCCGAACGGGTAGCGCAGGTCGAACAGGCCGTGGAAGAAGTCGAAGCCCTGCTTGGTGACCTCGAACAGCGCGTCGGAGTCCAGGTGCTCCGCGAGCGAGGCGCGGCAGTACAGGCCCAGCGGGATGCCGTCGTGCTCGTCGCGGACCACGTGGTACGGACCGGCGATCAGCGCGGTGATGTAGGTGGACATCACCTCGGTGGCGGGGAAGTGCCAGCGCACCCGCTCCTCGCCCGCCGCCTCGCGCTCCACGTCGGGGGCGCTGTTGGAGACGACCTCCCACGACGGCGGCGCGAACACGGTCAGCTCGAACGTGGACTTGAGGTCGGGCTGGTCGAAGCACGTGAACATGCGGTGCGCGTCGGCCGTCTCGAACTGGCTGTACAGGTAGACGGAGTCGTCCACCGGGTCCACGAACCGGTGCAGGCCCTCACCGGTGCGCATGTAGGCGGCGTCCGCGACCACCGTGAGTTCGTTCGCGGCGGCCAGGTCCGGCAGGGTGAGCCGTTCGCCGTCGAACAGCTCGGCCACGTCCAGTTCGCGCCCGTTCAGCACGGCGCTGTGGACTCTCGGCGCGGCGAGGTCGACGAAGGTCCGGGCACCCGGCTCCGTACTGGAGAAGCGCACCACGGTGGTGGACCGGAAGGTCTCCGCACCGGTGGTCAGGTCCAGCTCCACGGCGTAGGAGTCCACGCCGAGAATGCGGGCCCGCTCCTTGGCCTCGTCCCGTGTCAGGTTCCCTGCCACGCCACGCTCCCTTCACGGCCGTCATCGTCGTCGGCCGGAATCGGTTGTCGACCGCGTCGAGCCCGCCGACTGGGGTGGGCGCCGTCGGGCCTGAGGTCGTTGTAGTCGGATCGATCCTGCCACGCACGGGGGTGGAATGCGCAACCGATCACCGTGGTTGACGCTCCATGGCGGACCCGATCTCTCGGGCCCGCCGACCGAGACCGACCTTCCCCCTGGCCCGGCCCACAGGCGCCCAGAGGCCCCAGTCGAGGAGCAGCGATGACCGAGACCCCCACACAGGCAGGCGAGCGGGAGAACGTGTACGCGGATATGTGGTTCGACCCGGCCTGCCCGTGGGCCTGGATCACCTCCCGCTGGCTGCTGGAGGTGGAGAAGGTCCGCCCCGTGACTGTGCGCTGGCACGTGATGAGCCTGAGCGTGCTCAACGAGGGCCGTGACCTTCCCGAGGACTACCGGTACTTCCTCGACCACGCCTGGGGCGCGGTGCGCGTGTGCGTCGCCGCCGAACAGCGCTTCGGCCCCGAGGTGCTGGGCGCCCTCTACACCGCGCTCGGCACCCGGTACCACGACCGCGACGAGGCGAAGGACACGGACACCGTCCGGGCGGCCCTGGCCGACGCCGGGCTGCCCGAAGACCTGGCCGACGCCGCCGACTCCACCGCGTACGATGAGGCCCTGCGCGCCTCGCACGGCGAGGCGATGAAGCTGGTGGGAGAGGACGTCGGCACGCCCGTCATCCAGGTGGAGGACGTGGCCTTCTTCGGCCCGGTCGTCTCCCCGATCCCGCGCGGCGAGGCCGCCGGGAAGCTGTGGGACGGTGTGCGCCTGGTCGCCGGGACCGACGGGTTCTTCGAGCTCAAGCGCACCCGCACGCGCTCGCCCATCTTCGACTGACACCTCTCCGGGAGCACCCATGCCAGGGCCTGACGACGACCGCCGCGCCACCTTCCTCGACGACCTCGACCTTCTGCCCGACACCACGAGCGACGAACGCTCGGAGGGGTGGGGCGACAGCGACGAGGACTCCACGGCGCGGCTGATCGCCGACCGTCCCCCGCACTGGGGCTGACCTCCGGACTGGGGCTGGTCTTCGGCGCCGAACCGGCACGTCCCTCCGGTGCCGCCGCCGGGGCGGGTATCCGTGGAACCACGGGTGCCCGCCCCGACGTCGTCCCAGGGGCCCCTCCGCTCTGGCCAACCCGAATCCCGTTCTGGGACAGTGGGGCCATGCGATCCCTCTACATCGACGGCGCCTGGCGCGATTCCGCCTCCAACGAGGCCCTTGACGTGGTCAACCCGGCGACCGAGCAGGTCATCGACACCGTTCCGGCGGGTGCCGCCGCCGACGTCGACGCCGCGGTCGAGGCCGCCGCGTCCGCCCTCCCCGCGTGGTCCGCGCTCACCCCGGGCCAGCGCGTCACCCACCTGGCCCGCGCGCTGGAGCTGTTCGATGCCCGGCTCGACGACGCCGCCCGGCTGCTGACCACCGACATGGGCGCGCCCGCGACCTTCGCCACCAAGGTGCAGGCCGGGCTGCCCGCGCGCATGTTCCGCACCTACATCGACCTGGTCGAGGAGCACGGCGAGCGCTACTTCGGCGGCGAGGAGGTCGGCAACTCCCTGGTGGTGCACGAGCCGGTCGGCGTGGTCGGCGCCATCACCCCGTGGAACTACCCGCTGCACCAGGTCGTCCTGAAGGTGGTCCCCGCGCTCCTCGCGGGCAACACCGTGGTCCTCAAGCCCAGTGAGGTCGCGCCGCTCAGCGCCTACTGGCTCACGGAGGTCCTGCACGAGGCCGGGCTGCCCGCGGGCGTGTTCAACCTCGTCTCCGGCACCGGGCCGGTGGTGGGCGAGGCGATCGCCGCCCACCCCCGGGTGGACATGGTCTCCTTCACCGGCTCCACCCGGGCCGGGACCCGGGTGTCCCAGGTCGCGGCCGAGACGGTCAAGCGGGTCGCCCTGGAACTGGGCGGCAAGTCGCCCAACGTCATCCTGCCCGGGGCCGACCTGGCCAAGGCGGTCAAGCGCGGCGTCGCCGACGTCATGCGCAACACCGGGCAGAGCTGCAACGCCCTCACCCGCATGCTCGTGCACCGCGACTCCTACGAGGAGGCCGTGGAGCTGGCCGCCGCCTCCACCGCCAAGTACGTGCCGGGCGACCCCACCGACGAGGACACCCGCCTGGGGCCGCTGGTCTCCGCCGCGCAGAGGGACAGGGTCCGCTCCTACGTGGACCTCGGTGTGCGGGAGGGCGCCCGCCTGGTCGTCGGGGGCTCCGAACCCGTCGAGGAGCACGGCACCGGCTACTACGTCCGCCCGACCGTCTTCGCGGACGTGCGCAACGACATGCGCATCGCCCAGGAGGAGATCTTCGGCCCGGTGCTCGCCCTCATCCCCTACGACACGGTGGAGGAGGCGGTGGAGATCGCCAACGACACCGTCTACGGCCTCAACGCCGCCGTGTGGGCCGACGACCCCGACGAGGGGCTGGCCGTCGCCCGCCGCCTGCGGGCGGGCCAGGTGGAGCTCAACGGCGGGGCCCTGAACCCGCGGGCCCCCTTCGGCGGGTACAAGCGCTCCGGCAACGGACGCGAGTGGGGCCTGCCCGGCCTGGTGGAGTTCTGCGAGGTCAAGGCCGTGCAGAGATAGCCCCTGTGGTCGGACTCACCGCTCCCGGACCCACCCCGGCGGAATCGGACCCGGTGACGCGCGCGTTGTGCGGTGTGGAAAGATTCCGACTGGTCATCCCCTGGTCGAACCCAATCGAGGTGTGAGTTGAGCAACAAGCCCGCGGTCTCCAAGGCAGGTCCTCTCGGTAAGGACCTCAAGTCGATCCTCGTGTACAACCTGATCGCGATCCTGTCGATGGCCGGCTTCGCCGCCCTCGGTCTGAGCGTGGCGGCGGCCGCCGCCGGGGCCTGATCCCCCGCGACCCACACGACGCGCGCCGCGCCCCGCCGGTCCCACCGACCGGGAGGGGGCGCGGCGTCGTTCGTTCCCGGGAGGTGTCACACTGGTGACGTGCGTGTTTACCTTGGATCAGATCATGCGGGCTTCGAGCTCAAAGAACACCTCGTCTCCTGGTTGAAGGAGAACGGCCACGAGGTCGTCGACGCCGGTCCGGCCGTCTACGACGCCGTGGACGACTACCCCCCCTTCGTCCTGCGCGCCGCCGAGGGCGTCGCCAAGGACCCGGGGTCCCTGGGCATCGTGATCGGCGGCTCCGGCAACGGGGAGCAGATCGCGGCCAACAAGGTCACCGGCGTCCGCGCCGCCCTGGCCTGGAGTGAGGACACCGCCAAGCTGGCGCGGGAGCACAACGACGCCAACGTGCTCGGTATCGGCGGCCGGATGCACTCCCTGGAGGAGGCGACCCGGTTCGTGGAGCTCTTCCTCGCCACGCCGTACAGCGACGAGGAGCGGCACACCCGCCGCATCGCCATGCTGAGCGACTACGAGCACACCGGCGGGCTGCCCCCGCTTCCGTAACCCGTCCGTGGTCCCGCCCCCCTCGGGGACCGATCGTCCGCCCCCGCGTGCCCGGCACGCGGGGGCGGACGCGTGTCGGGGGTTGCGGGGTCCGTGTCCGGTTCGGGACCGGTGGCCTGTCCTCTCCGGGGTCGTTGTGGGATCCTTGCCCAGGAGTGCCCCGCGCCGTCCGGTGCGGGTTCTTCGTGAGGCGCGCGACCGCGCTCGGACACACCCGGCCGCGTGTCGTGTCCAGGAGAGGGGTGAGTTCCCGAAATCACCGGGAAGTTCCCCTACGGGTGCGTGAGTCCGACCCCGCGTACACGGGTTTAGGCGGAACCCAAACCCGGGGTTATGGGGCGGATCGCCGCTGGTAGTACGTGCCAGGCCAGCACCCCAAGCGCTACAGTTCGTGCACAGCGGCGGGCCATCGTAGTCCGAGACACCGTGTTGTCCGCGTCCATCGGTGCCCGCCCCTCGGCGGAACCAGCCTCCGCGAACCGGGCCGTGCCCCCACACAGCGCCCCCTCCGCCGACCCCAGACCCGGCCTCCGACGCGACCGTGAACGCACCGGTGTGCCGTACCACGACCAGGAGTGACCCCCGCGGTGAGCGGGCGTGCCGAGCCTAGAGGATCAATGAACCCCACACCGACCGCCAGGACCACCCGACTGCTGCGATCCACCGTGCAGCGCATCGTCGCGGTGCTCCGGCGCAAGGTGCTCTTCCGCTATCGCCTCGTCCTCATCACCCTGGTCGCCATCGCCGTGGGCATCGGCGTGGGCGCCGTGTGGGGCCCCACCGGCTGGTTCCCGCCCAGCTCCACCATCCTCACCGTCCTGGCCGGCGGGCTGCTGCTCAAGCGCAAGAGCCTCGCCTTCCTGCTCGGGGTCGTCGTCGCCGTCCTGCTGTTCGTGGCCTTCATGCTCGACTTCGGCCAGGTCGGACCCGGCCTGGTGGTCACCATCGGCGTCACCGCGGTCCTGTCCTACCTGCTCTCCGGCGTGCGCGAACGCCTGGGCGTCCAGGGTCTCAGCGGCGAGATGATGCTGCTGGACCTGCGCGACCGCCTGCGTGACCAGGGCAAGCTCCC
Source organism: Nocardiopsis sp. iso_237 (assembly GCF_056173345.1). Taxonomy (NCBI): domain Bacteria; kingdom Bacillati; phylum Actinomycetota; class Actinomycetes; order Streptosporangiales; family Nocardiopsidaceae; genus Nocardiopsis; species Nocardiopsis sp. iso_237. The sequence continues at coordinate 1,609,944 of NZ_CM149669.1, forward strand.
GCAGGTCCCCTCCGGCTGGGGGCGCACCGCCGTCCTGCGCCAGGCGGGCGGCTCCTCGTTCGGCGGTGACTTCGTCGTCTCCATCCGCCGCGAGCACCGGCTCGACATCGCCGTCGTCGACGTCTCCGGCAAGGGCGTGGACGCCGGGACCCGCGCCCTCATGCTCTCGGGCGCGTTCAGCGGACTCATCGGCGCCGTCCCCGCGGGCGACTTCCTCGCGCACTGCAACGACTACCTCATGCGCAACAGCGGTGGCGAGGGGTTCGTGACCGCCGTCCACCTCAGCGTGGACACCGAGACCGGCGAGTACCAGGTCACCTCCGCCGGGCACCCGCCCGCCCTGCACTTCGACAGCGGCGGCGGCGTGTGGAGCACGACGGAGGCCAAGGGCGTGGTCCTGGGCGTCATCCCCGAGATGACCTACACCTCAGTCCCGGGCAAGCTCCGTCCCGGCGACGCCATCATGCTGTGCACCGACGGCCTCATCGAGACCCCCGGCGAGGACCTCGACGCGGGCATCGACCGCCTCCTCGGAGCCGCCGACACGCTGGTCACCCAGGGGTTCGCCACCGGCGCGGGCGAGGTCGTGGACACCCTCAGCAAGGACAAGAACGACGACTGCGCCCTCGTGGTCCTCTGGCGCACCTGACCCGGACCCGCTCCGCCACCGGCAGGGGATGAGTCGCACGAGCCGTTCCTGACGGTAGGGTCGACATGTTCCCCGACCCCGGTACGAGGTCTTCGTACCCGTTCACGGACCACCGTGCCCGCCCTCTCCGCCCCCTGGGCGCCGACGCCCGCACGGACCACCACACCAGTGACGAGGGGCCGGACCGGGTCCCCAGGACCCGGACTCACCGGATTTTCGCGGCCCCGCGGGCGTGCCCGCCGGGCGATGGAGACGCAAGGGGGTGCTTCGCATGGACGGCGAGCGCGCTGAAGAACTCACAGATCTGGTCGAGAACAACGACCTGACCGGGATCAGGCTCTGGTTGGCCGAACACAGGCCCCACGAGATCGCGGACGAACTCGCCCGCATGTCCAGCGGCGAGGCGATCATCCCCTTCCGCCTCCTGGACAAGGACCGCGAGCTGGAGGTCTTCGAGGAGCTGGACCCGGGCCAACAGCAGGCCATCCTCCTCGGCCTGCGCGGCACGGACTTCCACGACATCCTGGAGGAGATGGACCCGGACGACCGGGCCCGCCTCATCGGGGAGGCCCCGGCCAAGATCGCCACCCGGGCCCTGGCCGGGCTGAGCCCCGCCGAACGCAAGATGACCGCCGCGCTCCTGGGCTACCCCGAGGACTCCGTCGGCCGGTACATGACACCGGAGACGGTCATCCTGCACCGGGACCTCACCGTGGGCCGCGCCCTGGAGGTGGTGCGCGCCAAAGGAGCCGACGCCGAGACCATCTACACCCTGCCGGTGGTCAGCGACGGCCGCCGACTGGTCGGCACCATCACCCTGAGCGACCTCGTCGTCAGCGACGACGACCGCCTCCTCAAGGACCTGGTGGACGTCCTGGCGCCCCGGGTGGGCGTCAGCGAACCGGTCGAGGACGCCGCCCGACTCATCCAGGAGGCCAACCTGGTCTCCCTCCCGGTGGTGGACTCCGAGGACCGCTTCGTCGGCCTGTTCACCTTCGACGACGCCCTGGAGGTCATCGAGGCGGCCGACTCCGAGGACATGGCCCGCCAGTCCGGCGCCAGCCCCATCGACGACCACTACGTGTCCGTCGGGGTGCTGCGCCTGGTCGGCGCCCGCTCGGTGTGGCTGATGCTGCTCATCGTCGCCGCGACCCTGACCGTCAACGTCATGCAGGTCTACGAGGCCACCCTGGAGGAGGTCACGGCCCTGGCGATGTTCGTGCCGATGCTCATCGGCACGGGCGGGAACGTGGGCGCCCAGTCGGCGACGGCGATCGTGCGCGCCCTCGCGGTCGGTGAGGTGCGGGTGCGCGACCTCCCGGCGGTGATCTGGAAGGAGAGCCGGGTCGGACTGCTCCTGGGTGTCATGCTCGCGGGGATAGCCCTGGCCATCGGGTCGCTCCTGGTCGGGTTCGACGTCGCGGTGGTGGTCGCCCTCTCGGTGATCGCCATCTGCACCTGGGCGGCGATCATCGGTTCCGCGATGCCCCTGCTCGCCCGCAAGGTCGGGGTGGACCCCGCCGTGGTCTCCTCCCCGATGGTCGCCACCCTCGTGGACGCCACCGGGCTGCTCATCTACTTCTCGGTGGCGCGTATGGTGCTGGGACTGTGACACGGTGCGGGCGTTCCGCTTGAAGTCCGCGTGAATCGGGTATCGCACCACCAGGCAGGACGCTTCTAGGGGGATTCCATGTCCGATACCGGAGGTACGTTCGACCGGCTCAAGAAGGCGGTCAACGACCACGCCGACAAGGCCGAGGGTGTCGTCGGGAAGGTGGCCGACGCCGCGAAGAAGGCGACCGGCGGCAGCCACGACGACAAGATCGACAAGGGAGCCGGGGCCGCCACCGACTACCTGCGCAAGCGCGCGCAGGAGAACAAGAAGGACAAGGGTCAGGAGTAGGCGCGGGGGCTCCGACCCGGGGCGCGGGGCGGACGCGGCAGGCCCACAATGGGGCATGGCCTCCTCCGCTCCGCGCCCCCTTCCCGTCGTGCTCGCCCGGCTCCGCATGCCCCTGATGTGGGCGGCGATGGCCGCGCTCCTGGCCGGTTACCTCGGCCTGTCCTGGTGGGTCGGCGGGACGCTGCTGGTGGTGGCCCTCGCCGTGCACCTGCGGCTGGGCACCCCCAAGTGCGCGCCGCGTGTGCTGGCCCCGCCGGTGCGCGGCCGTTGGATGCCGCTGACCAGCCCCGTGGACGCCGTCCCGAGCCAGGGCACGCACGCCTACGGGCAGACCCACGCGCTCGGGCTGGTCGTCGAGGACGGCACCCGCCCCGACATCGGCTGGCGCCCGCTCAGCCGCCCTCCGGAGGACTTCCCGGCCTTCGGGGCCGCCGTGTACGCGCCGGCGGAGGGCACCGTGGTCCGGGTGCACGATCGCCAGCGGGACCACCGCAGCCGCAACTCCTGGCCGTGGCTGCTGGGCACCGTCGTCGAGAACACCCTGCGCGAGCTGCGCGGACCCTCGGGCCTGATCGGCAACCACGTGGTCATCGACATCGGCGGCGCCCACGTGCTCCTCGGCCACCTGCGGAGGGGTTCCGTCACGGTGGCGCCGGGGGAGAGGGTGGTGCCCGGCCAGCCGATCGCCGCGTGCGGGAGTTCGGGGGCCTGCACCGAACCGCAGGTGCGGATACAGCTGATGGACCTGGCGCACCCGCTCTTCGCCGCCGGGCTGCCCATGGTCTGGGGACGCGGCTGGAAGGTGGGCGACCCGGGGTTCGAGGGGCTCCCGGAGACCTGGCGGCCGGTGGAGGTGACCGGACCCGACCACGTCTGCGCCGGTCAGGTCGGTGTCGCGGCGGAATATCCTGAACTGAGGTAAGGCAAGCCTAACGAGGGGGTGCGGTGAGCGCGATCGACGGTGCGCCCTGCAAGCTCACGGTCTGCCGGGGCTGCTGCTGCGGCACGCGCAAGAAGGTGCCCGGGGTCGACCACAAGGCGCAGCTCGCCCGCCTCAGCGCCATTGACGACCACGCGGCCCGCCGTGTCCCGGTTCGCACCAGCAAGTGCCTCGGCATCTGTTTCCAGGCCAACGTCGTCGTGGTCCAGCCCTCGCGTGAGGGCCGCGCCGCCGGCGGGCGCCCCGTCTGGCTGGGGCGGATGACCGAGGACCGCCTCCTGGAGGAGCTCGACGACTGGATCTTCGACGGCGGCCCCGGCATCGCTCCGCTTCCCGCCGCGCTGGAGGAGCACGTGACCTCCAAGGACGCCAAGAAGCCGAAGAAGTCGAAGAAGCGGAAGAAGTCCAGGGAGTCCGGGCCCGGGTCCGCCAAGAAGGACAAGAAAAGCAAGAAGGACAAGAAGGACAAGAAGCGGGCGAAGAAGGCCGAAAAGAAGAAGAAGGAGAAGGCCGGGAAGAAGGCCGGGAAGAAGGCCGGGAAGGCGTGAGGGTGCGGCTCCGCCGTCCTCCCGGCGGAGCCGCACCCCGTACCCCTAGCCCGACTGGGACGCGAACTGGGTGCGGTACAGCGCCGTGTACAGCCCTCCCGCCTCCAGCAGCTCCTCGTGCGTCCCGCGCTCCAGGACGCGGCCGTCCTCCAGCACCAGGATCTGGTCCGCCTCCCGGACCGTGGCCAGCCGGTGCGCGATCACCAGCGAGGTGCGGCCCTCCAGGGCCACCGCCAGCGCCTCCTGCACCGCCGCCTCCGACTCGGAGTCCAGGTGGGCGGTGGCCTCGTCCAGGACCACCACGGACGGCGCCTTCAACAGCAGCCGCGCGATCGCCAGGCGCTGCTTCTCCCCGCCGGAGAGGCGGTACCCCCGGTCCCCGACCATCGTGTCGAGCCCGTTGGGCAGCTGGTCCAGGAGCGCGCCCAGCCGCGCCATCCGCAGCGCCTCCTCCAGCTCCGCGTCGGTCGCCTCCGGCCGTGCGTAGCGCAGGTTGGCGCCCACCGTGTCGTGGAAGAGCTGCGCGTCCTGCGTCACCACCCCCACGGCCTCCCTGAGGGAGTCACCGGTGGTCTCCCGGAGGTCGAGGCCCCCGATCCGCACCGCTCCCTCCCTCGGGTCGTACAGCCGCGAGACCAGGTGCGTCAGGGTGGACTTGCCCGCCCCTGACGGTCCCACCAGGGCCACCATCTGTCCGGGCTCGGCGCGGAAGGAGATCTCGCTCAGCACCTGGGTGTCGTCGGCCGCCTCGGCCTGCGGGGTCAGCTCCAGGGACGCCACCGAGGTCTCCGAGGCGCCCGGGTAGCGGAAGGACACCCGGTCGAACTCCACGCTCAGCGGTCCCGCGGGCAGCGGCTCCGCGTCCGGGCTCTCCTTGATCTGCGGCTCCAGGTCCAGCACCTCGAAGACCCGGTCGAAGGAGACCAGGGCCGTCATGATCTCCACGTGCACGTTGGACAGCGTGGTGATCGGCCCGTAGAGCCTGGCCAGCAGGGTGGTCAGCGCCACCAGGGTGCCCACCTCGAACGAGCCGTCCACCGCGAGCACGCCGCCCACGCCGTAGACCATCGCCATGGCCAGCGCCGTGATGGTGGCCAGCATGGTGAACAGCAGACCGCCGATCACCGACTGGCGCACCCCGAGGTCCCGGACGCGCGCCGCCCGGTCGGAGAAGGCGCGGGACTCCTCGTCGGGGCGGCCGTAGAGCTTGACCAGCATGGCCCCGCCCACGTTGAAGCGCTCGGTCATCAGCGAGCTCATCGAGGCGTTGTTGTCCATCGCGTCACGGGAGATGTTCGCGAGCCTGCGGCCAAGGAGCTTCGCGGGGACGATGAACAGCGGTACCAGGACCAGCGCCAGCAGGGTCACCTGCCAGGAGAGCGCCAGCATCGTGATGAGCACCGCCACGACGCTGATCAGGTTGGAGACCACCGACTGGAGCACCGAGGTGATGGCGCGCTGCGCGCCGACCACGTCCGTGTTCAACCGACTGATCAGCGACCCGGTCTGGGTCCGTGTGAAGAAGGAGATCGGCATCCGCTGCACGTGGGAGAACACCTGGGTGCGCAGCAGGTAGATGACGCCCTCACCGATCCTGGAGGACAGCCACCGGCCGGTCAGGGTGATGACGCCCTCCACGAGCGCCAGCACCGCCGCCGCGACCGCCAGCCAGACGACCACGGACGTGTTCCCCGGGAGGATGCCCTGGTCGATGATGGCCCGCAGCAGCAGCGGGTTGGCCACGACCACGGCCGCGCCCACCGCGGTCACCGCGAGGAAGAGCAGGATCTGCCGCCAGTGCGGTGTCGCGTAGGACATCACGCGCCTGGTGAGCCCCGGGGGCAGTTCCTGCCCCCGCGCGCTTCCGTCGTTGACCAGTGCCCTGTAGGAGGGCCTCCCTGACATCATCCGCAGCCTCGTTTCCGTTCACCACTCGCCACCCAAGCCTCAACGCCCGAGGGAGGGCGCTGCTTCCCAGGTCCGGTGTGGGATCGCCGAGGGATTTCGCGGGAATGCGGGGCCGTCAGAGGGACGAGGCGAGGCGGCCGAGCGCGGCGGTCGTCGAACGACCGGGGGTGAACGGCAGTTCCCAGGTCTGTGCCCCCAGGGCGTCGGCGCCCCGGATCTTGGCCTGGGTGTAGCGGTCCCCGGCGGTGAAGGCCAGGGCGGCGGGGGAGAGGGGGCGGAGCAGTTCGGCGTAGGCCGCCCAGTCCGCCACGGAGGGCGGGCCCTCGATCACGAAGGACCCGGCCACACATCCCAGGGCGGCGATGGTCTCGGACCGTTCCGCGTCGGGGTTGACCGGTCGTCCCGGACCCTTCCAGGCGCGCACGCGCTCGTCGGACTCGATCCCCACCACGAGGGGCAGGCCGCGTGCCGCGATGGACTGGAGGAAGCGCACGTGCCCGACGTGGAGGACGTCGAAGACCCCGGTCACCACGACCGGTCGCTCCAGCGGCTCCGGTCGTTGGAACCACAGCAGGCGGAGCGGCGTCGCCTGCTCGCCCGTGCCGTCCGTGTCCGTCATCTGGCCCCCGTTCCACCGAACCCGAGTGGCGCCCGTTCCAGGTCGCGCCGACGGGTCCGCCCGAAAGGTCAACGTACCCGTTCGAGCCAGGTATTCCGCCTCGTGGACCGGTGAAACCGAACAGAGTTCTGCCAGTGTGCGCTAATCACCGAGAACCACGACGGCGGGGAGTGAGTCCCATCACGTGAACGAGAAGGCGAGAGGAGAGGTGTCGATGACGTGGGTGGTCGTGGTCGAACGGCTGGACGCGGTCGTCCGGGGAAGGTTCACCGGGACGCGCGAGCTGAGCACGGAGGAGTTCACTGATCGTTCGGAGGCTCGGGAGAAGGCCCTGCGCCTCACCGCGGAGTTCGAGCCCGAGCGCCGCTCGCGTGAGCAGGAACGTCGCGCCTACCGGATATCTGCCGATGAGTACCTCGTGGAGACGGTGGGAGTCCTCAGCAAGTGGCACTTTCGCGTCACCGTCGCCGAACGGATCGTGCCCGGCAGCGGTGATCCCTACGTAGAGGCGGGGGCCCAAGCCGAGCGGGCCGAGAGGCCGTTTCCGGGCATTGACCTGTGAGCTGTCGGGTCGTCTGCGGGGTGCTGCGGGGGTCGTCCCCCGGGTGAGACGGCGAAACGAGCTGGTGCCGACAGGCACGCAGCTCGCTTCGAGTGGAGCGGGCGACGAGAATCGAACTCGCATGACCAGCTTGGAAGGCTGGGGTTCTACCATTGAACTACGCCCGCGTGGCATCGGAGCCCCTGAGTTTCCTCTAGACTCGTGGAGCCGACGGAGACAAGAGTACAGTCTCTGGGGCGTTGGTCGCACACCCGTTTTCGGTGAGGTGTGTCCGCGCCGGGTGACGGGGTGTAGCGCAGCTTGGTTAGCGCGCATGCTTTGGGAGCATGAGGCCGCGGGTTCGAATCCCGCCACCCCGACGAAACCGTCCACGGCGGTTCGGCCTACGGGCCGTGCGCCGTGGCCCCCTGTCTGTCTGCCCTAGACTTGGTGCGATCAGCAGGAAACTGTAAGTCCCAGCCCGTCGCAGGGCACCCCGAGGAACGTGGTCATCACCGACCGGGGGTGCGCGCGTGCATTCGCCGTTCGTGTGGTGCGCCTGCGGGCCGACGCGGACACCAGCCGGCAAACCTAGGAGTACCGCCCCGTGAAGACCGATGTCGAGGAGCTCAGCCCGACCCGGGTCAAGCTGACCATCGAGGTGCCCTTCGAGGAGCTCGAGCACGCTTTCGACGTGACCTACAAGTCGCTCGCCAAGCAGGTTCGGATCAAGGGCTTCCGCCCGGGCAAGGCACCGGCGCGTCTGATCGACCGCTACGTCGGCCGTGGCGCGGTGATCAGCGAAGCGGTCAACCACGCCGTTCCGGAGCTCTACAACGAAGCCATCCAGAAGGAGGAGATCTTCGCGCTCGGCCAGCCCGACGTGGAGGTCACCAAGCTGGAGGACAACGACGAGCTCGCCTTCACCGCCGAGGTCGACATCCGACCCAAGTTCGAGGTGAAGGACTACAAGGGCATCGAGGTGACCGTCGACAACGCGACCGTCACCGACGAGCAGGTCGACGAGCAGATCGGCACCCTGCGCGAGCGCTTCTCCACCCTCGTTGGCGCCGACCGTCCCGTCGAGGACGGTGACCACCTCTCCATCGACCTGGTCGCCGCCATCGACGGTGAGAAGCTCGAGGACGTCGCCGTCAGCGGCTACTCCTACGAGGTCGGCACCAACACCATGCTGGAGGGCCTCGACGAGACCCTGCGCGGCATGGAGTCCGGTGGCGAGGCCACCTTCAAGACCACCCTCGTCGGTGGTGAGCACGAGGGCAAGGAGGCGGACGTCACCGTCACCGTGCACTCGGTGAAGGTGAAGGAGCTGCCCGAGCTGGACGACGAGTTCGCCCAGCTGGCCTCCGAGTTCGACACCATCGACGAGCTGCGTGACGACGTGCGCAAGCGCATGGCCGACGTCCGTCGCATGCAGCAGCTGTCCGCCGCCCGTGACAAGGCGCTGGAGAAGCTGATCGAGTCCGTCGAGATCCCGCTGCCCGACGCGGTCGTCGACGAGGAGATCACCCGCCGTCGCCAGAGCCTTGAGCAGCAGCTCGCCCAGAGCGGTCTGACCAAGGAGGCCTACCTCGAGTCGCAGGAGAAGACCGAGGAGGAGTTCGAGGAGGAGCTGAAGACCGGCGCCAACTCGGCGGTCAAGGCCGGTTTCATCCTCGACCAGCTGGCCCTCCAGGAGGACCTCAGCGCCGACCAGGGTGAGCTCAGCCAGTACGTGTTCGAGCAGGCCCAGCGCATGGGCGTCAGCCCGGACCAGCTGGCCCAGCACCTGGTCGAGTCGAACCAGATCCGCGTCGCCTTCACCGAGGTCGTCCGCGGCAAGGCCATGGACGTCGTCCTGGCCGGTGCCAAGGTGACCGACGAGGACGGCAACGTCGTCGAGCAGGAGATCGTCGAGGCCACCGACGACCAGGCCCTGGCCGAGGCCGTCAAGGCCGCCGCCGCTGCCTCCGCCGAGGTCTCCGAGGCCGACCAGGCCGAGGAGAAGGCCGAGGCCGACGAGGACGCCGACAAGGCCGACTCCAAGTAGTCCGAGGCTTCACGGCGCCGCGAGGCACCATGGCTCTCATGGGGCCCTGGCCGACCCGTTTCGGGACGGCCGGGGCCCTTTCCCTTCCGCTCCCGGCACGTTGTTCGCTGTCAGGAGAAAGGGTGTGTTCCCGACCGGCCCCACCCTGCGCTCAAAGCGAACAGGGACGGTATCCGGACGAGCCTGGCGTCTGTCGGCGTTAGTGTCGCTGTATCGCAACCGTTTCGATTCCGGAGCAGGTGACGAGAGTGCCGCCGACCTTTGATGAGTCCCAGCGATTCGACGCTCGTACGTCGGATCAGCAGCTTTCCCCTTTTATTGAGCAGACGCCTCAGCGCCTGTTGCGCCAGCGAATCGTGTTCCTCGGCCAGCAGGTCGACGATGACATCGCCAACCGCCTCGTCGGTGAGCTCCTGCTGCTGTCCGCGGAGGACCGCCAGCGGGACATCACGATGTACATCAACTCGCCGGGTGGTTCCGTGACGGCGGGTATGGCGATCTACGACGTCATGCAGTACATCCCCAACGACGTGCGCACCGTGGGTATCGGTATGGCCGCGTCGATGGGCCAGATGCTCCTGTGCGCCGGTGCGCCCGGCAAGCGTTACGCGCTGCCGCACACCCGCGTCATGATGCACCAGCCGTCCGGTGGCATCGGGGGCACCGCCTCCGACATCCGGATCCTGGCTGACCAGCTGCTCTACGTGAAGAAGATGTTCATCCAGAAGATCTCCGAGCACACCGGGCAGTCGGTCGAACAGATCGAGAAGGACGCCGACCGGGACCGCTGGTTCACGGCTCAGGAGGCCAAGGAGTACGGCTTCATCGACGAGGTGCTCGAGGGCACGCTCGACGTGACCAGCTGACAGTCCTGAGCTGACCTGGCTCAGTCCATGAATCGGCGCAGTGCGTGGAAGGCGTGAAATGACCGAGTTCAACCCCAGTCTCATCGGCGGCGCGGCCTCGATGGCTCCCCAGAGCCGCTACGTCCTGCCGTCCTACGTGGAGCGTACGTCGTACGGCGTCAAGGAGATGAATCCGTACAACAAGCTCTTCGAAGAGCGGATCATCTTCGTCGGCGTCCAGATCGACGACACTTCGGCCAACGATCTGATGGCCCAGCTCATCACCCTTGAGCAGCTCGACTCCGAGCGGGACATCCAGATGTACATCAACTCGCCGGGCGGTTCCTTCACCTCCCTCATGGCGATCTACGACACCATGCAGTTCGTGCGCCCCGACATCCAGACGGTGTGCATCGGACAGGCCGCGTCGGCCGCCGCGATCCTGCTGGCGGGCGGCACCAAGGGCAAGCGTGGTGCCCTGCCCAACGCCCGGATGATGATCCACCAGCCCGCGACCGAGGGTATGCACGGTCAGGCCAGCGACATCGAGATCCAGGCCAACGAGATCACCCGTATCCGTACGCAGCTGGAGACCACTCTGGCCAAGCACACGGGTCGCTCCCACGAGCAGGTCTCGAAGGACATCGAGCGGGACAAGATCCTCACCGCCGAGGAGGCCGTGGAGTACGGTCTCATCGACTTCGTCCTGCCCTACCGCAAGGCCTCCCTGAAGTAACGGGGACAACGGCGGCCGTTCCTCCCCGGCCGGGGCGTCTCGCGAGAGCGAGCTCCGCCCCGGCGGGGGGAATCCGGCGCCACGAAGTACTCACCGGTCCGGTTTCTGACCCGCCTGGGACAGCCCGGTGGTGAAGCCGGTCCGGTTTTTCGCTTAGTCTGGCGGAGAGCGACGCACAGATCGCCCCGTTCGTGGCTGGCCGGTCGCGAACGAACACGGGAGTCGAGTCCTTCCGTCCGTTCGGCGCCGAGTACGCCCGGAACGGGGCGGCCTTAGTTTTGAGGAGTGGCTGGGTGGCACGCATCGGCGACGGCGGGGACCTGCTGAAGTGCTCATTCTGCGGTAAGAGCCAGAAGCAGGTGAAGAAGCTCATCGCTGGCCCCGGCGTCTACATCTGCGATGAGTGCATCGATCTGTGCAACGAGATCATCGAAGAGGAACTCGCCGACGCCACCGAGCTCACGTGGGACTCGCTTCCCAAGCCCCGGGAGATCTTCGACTTCCTGGACTCGTACGTGATCGGTCAGGAGCAGGCGAAGAAGGCCCTCTCCGTGGCGGTGTACAACCACTACAAGAGAGTGCGCTCGGAGACCGACCGTCCCGGTGACGAGGACGTCGAGATCGCCAAGTCGAACATCCTCCTGCTGGGGCCGACCGGTTCGGGCAAGACCCTGCTGGCGCAGACCCTGGCCAAGATCCTCAACGTCCCCTTCGCCATCGCGGACGCGACCGCCCTCACCGAGGCGGGCTACGTGGGCGAGGACGTCGAGAACATCCTGCTGAAGCTGATCCAGGCCGCTGACTACGACGTCAAGAAGGCCGAGACCGGCATCATCTACATCGACGAGGTCGACAAGGTCGCCCGCAAGAGCGAGAACCCGTCGATCACGCGCGACGTCTCCGGTGAGGGCGTCCAGCAGGCGCTGCTGAAGATCCTGGAGGGGACCACCGCGAGCGTGCCCCCGCAGGGCGGCCGCAAGCACCCGCACCAGGAGTTCATCCAGATCGACACCACCAACGTGCTGTTCATCTGCGGTGGCGCCTTCGCGGGGCTGGAGAAGATCATCGAGTCCCGCACCGGGCAGCAGGGCATGGGCTTCAACGCCGTGCTGCGGCCCAAGAGCGAGATGGCCGGGACCGCGCTGTTCGGTGAGGTCATGCCGGAGGACCTGCTCAAGTTCGGGATGATCCCGGAGTTCATCGGCCGTCTGCCGGTGATCACCAGCGTGCACAACCTGGACAAGGTCGCGCTGATCCAGATCCTCACCGAGCCCCGCAACGCCCTGGTGAAGCAGTACCAGCGGCTGTTCGAGCTGGACAACGTCGAGCTGGAGTTCACCCAGGACGCCCTGGAGGCCATCGCGGAGCAGGGCATCATCCGGGGGACCGGTGCCCGTGGGCTGCGCGCCATCATCGAGGAGGTCCTGCTCTCGGTGATGTACGAGGTGCCCAGCCGGGAGGACGTCGGCCAAGTGATCATCACCCGCGAGTCGGTGGAGCAGCACGTGAACCCGACGATCGTGCCGCGCGCCCAGCTGGAGGCGGACGAGGACGGCCGCCAGGAGAAGTCGGCCTGACCGGCGGCCCGGCCGCTCGTTTGAGCGGCTGAGGCCGCGCGACAGGGCCGCTGAGAGCTCAGGGGCGCCTTCCCCACGGGGAGGGCGCCCCTTCTCGTGTCCCGGCGGCACCGGACGCCGTCCGGCGCCGCACGGTCACTCCCCGCCTTCGAGGACCCCCTCCATGCGGGCGATCTCGGTGTTCTGCTCGGCGATGAGGTCGTTGGCCATCCGCAGGACCTCCTGGTCCCTGCCCTCGGCCATGGCCTCCTCCGCCATGGTGACCGCGCCCTCGTGGTGGGCGGTCATGAGTTCCACGAAGAGCTGGTCGAACGCGTCGCCGTCGGCGTCGGCCAGGCGGCCCATGTCCTCGTCGGAGACCATGCCCTCCATGTCGTCGTGGTCGACCTGGAGATCGCAGGCGACCACGTCGTCGTCGCTGGAGTGGTGGGTGCCGTCGCCCTCCAGGCCGCAGAAGTTCTGGTGGGCCGGGTTCTCCCGGGCGGGGCCGAAGACGTTCACCTCCAGCCAGCTCTCCATGGCGGTGATCTCGGGGCCCTGGGCGGCGGCGATGCGGTCCGCGATGCGCTCGATGCCGTCGCGCTCGTAGCGGTCCGCGACCAGGTCGGTCATCTCCAGGGCCTGCCGGTGGTGCTCGATCATCTTCACCAGGTAGGTGACGTCGGCTTCGTTGTGTCCCTGTTCCTCGGCCAGGGCGGCGATCTGGTCGGCGGTGGCGGGCGTCGAGGCCTCGCCGGGTGCGCCGGGGGCGATGACGTTGGCGGACTGCTGCGCCTCGTCACCGGAACAGGCCGAGACTCCGAGCAGCACGAGGGCGGTTCCGGCTGCGAGTGCCAGGCGACGCACGAGGTCTCCTCCAGGGGTGGGGGTCGGTGGGCCGGTTGCCCATCGGTGTCGGCTGACCCGACGTCCTGCGGGTTTTCTACTCACTCGAAGGGTGTTTTGTCCAGTGTCGGGGCTGTGTCGTCGGGGCCGTGTCCCTTTCGCGAGGCTCCCCGAGGTGCCCGTTCGCGGCGTTTCGTCTGGCTTGTACACGCAGAGGGGAGTACAACCCATTGTAGTCGAATGACTTCTTTGGGTGGTTTCGGGGGTGGGTCGTATGGCTTCGGCAACGGGACGGCGTCACGGGGCGGTCGCGCTCGCCGTGGTCGCGGCGGCCGGTCTCACGGTTCCGGGCGCCAGCGCGGACGACGGCGTGACCACCGGCGGGGGAGTGGAGCACCTGGCCAACGTGCCCAAACCCGAGGCGCTGAACGGGACGCCCAACTCGGACCTCGCCTTCACCGGTGACTACGCGATCGGCGGCAACTACAACGGTTTCGTCGTCTACGACATCTCCGAACCGGAGTCGCCCGCCATCGTCTCCGAGGTGGTGTGCCCCGGCGGCCAGGGCGACGTCTCCGTCAGCGGCGACCTGCTGTACTTCTCGGTGGACTACCCCCGGGCCAACGACGAGTGCGGGGCCCCGTCCGTCCCGGCCACCGACGCGGACGGCTTCGAGGGGCTGCGGATCTTCGACATCTCGGACAAGTCGAACCCGCAGTACGTGGCGGCCGTGGCCACCGACTGCGGTTCGCACACCAACACCCTGGTGCCGGGCGCGGACGGGCGCAGCGACGTGGTGTACGTGTCCTCGTACTCGCCCTCGGAGGCCTTCCCGAACTGCCAGCCGCCGCACGACAAGATCGGCGTCATCGAGGTGCCGCACGAGGCCCCGGAGAAGGCCGCGCTGGTCAACGAGCCGGTGTTGTTCCCGGACGGGGGCCACAGCACCACCACGGGCTGCCACGACATCACCGCCTACCCGGCACGGGGCCTGGCGGCCGCGGCCTGCCTGGGCGACGGCCTGCTGCTGGACATCACGGACCCGCTCCGGCCGGAGGTGGTGGAGCGCGTCCAGGACGAGAACTTCGCCTTCTGGCACTCCGCGACCTTCACCAACGACGCGCGGAACGTGGTCTTCACCGACGAACTCGGCTCGGGTTCCGCCGCGACCTGCAACGAGAGGACCGGTCCGGAGCGCGGGGCCAACGCCGTGCACTCGTTGGACACGTCGGGGGAGAGCCCTGAACTGGAATTTCGGAGTTACTACAAATTGCCCCGCCATCAGACCGATACCGAGAACTGTGTGGCGCACAACGGTTCGCTGATCCCGGTCCCGGGTGAGGACTACTTCGTGCAGTCCTGGTACCAGGGCGGAGTGTCGGTCATCGACCTCACCGACCCCGACCAGCCCGTCGAGGTGGGCCACTTCGACCGGGGCCCGCTCGACCCCGGGCAGCTGCGTACGGCCGGGTCCTGGTCCGCGTACTACTACAACGGGCACGTCTACTCGTCCGACATGGAGCGGGGTCTGGACGTCCTCAGGCTCACCGACCCCCGGTTCGCTGGGGCGGAGTCCGCGGTGCTGGACGAGTTCAACCCGCAGTCGCAGCCGGAGCTCCCGAACGGATGACGGACCGGGTGCGGCGGCGGTGGCCGCCGCGCCCGGAACCGGCCCGGTCTGGACACGGTGCGTAGGGGGATCGGGTCGGCTCGACACGGTGTAAACAACCATGTTTCTTTTGTTTCCCTCTATACATATTGATGTTGAACTGTGTACGTTCTTCCTGTTTCGCTCCATTAGGAATCAGGAGTACGCATGGCGTCGTCCCCCGTCCCCCCACGCCCAGGACGCCCGCGGTTCCGTCGCGGCTCCACGGGTCTCGCTCTGGCCGGTGCCACCGCCCTGACCTTGGGCCTCCTCGGCCCCGCCGCCGCCTCGGCGGACCAGATCCCCTTCGAGAGCGACGCCGAGACCAGCGCGAACGTCACTCACGTGACCAACGTCCCGAAGTCCGAGGCCATGGGTGACTACAACACCGACCTGGCCTTCACCGGTGACTACGCGATCGGCGGCAACTACAACGGTTTCGTCGTCTACGACATCTCCGAACCGGAGTCCCCGACGGTCGTCTCCGAGGTGCTGTGCCCCGGCGGTCAGGGCGACGTCTCCGTCAGCGGCGACCTCCTGTACTTCTCCGTGGACTACCCCCGCGCCAACGACGAGTGCGGCGCCCCCTCCGTCCCCACCACGGACCCGAACGGCTTCGAGGGCATCCGCGTCTTCGACATCTCGGACAAGGCCAACCCCGCCTACGTCGCCGCCGTGGCCACCGACTGCGGCTCGCACACCAACACCCTGGTGCCCGGCAAGGACGGCGAGCACGACTACGTGTACGTGTCCTCGTACTCGCCCTCGGCCAACTTCCCCAACTGCCAGCCGCCGCACGACAAGATCTCGGTGATCGAGATCCCCGTGGACAACCCCTCCGAGGCCGCGCTGGTCAACGAGCCGGTGCTGTTCCCGGACGGCGGCAACCGCAGCACCACCGGCTGCCACGACATCACCGCGTACCCGGAGCTCGACCTCGCCGCCGGGGCCTGCATGGGCGACGGCATCCTGATGGACATCTCCGACCCCGCTCACCCGGTGGTCACCGACGTCGTCCAGGATGACAACTTCGCCTTCTGGCACTCCGCGACCTTCACCAACGACGCGGGCACCGTGATCTTCACCGACGAGCTCGGCGGCGGTGGCGGAGCCATCTGCACCGAGGACTACGGGGTGGAACGCGGCGCCAACGCCATCTACACCGTCGGCGGCGAGGACGGGGCTCCGGAGCTCGACTTTGAGAGCTACTACAAGATCCCGCGCACCCAGAGCGACACCGAGAACTGCGTGGCGCACAACGGATCGCTGATCCCGGTCCCGGGCCAGGACTTCTTCGTGCAGTCGTGGTACCAGGGCGGCGTCTCGGTGATCGACTTCAACGACCCGACCGCCCCCCGCGAGATCGGCTACTTTGACCGGGCCCCGATCGACGAGGACAACCTCGTCCTGGGCGGCTCGTGGTCCGCGTACTACTACAACGGCTACGTCTACTCCTCCGACATCACCCGAGGCCTCGACGTGATCCGACTCGACGACCCGCGCCTGCGCTCCGCCGCGCGCGTCACCTACGACGAGTTCAACCCGCAGTCGCAGCCGAGCTACCGACCGGGCCGCTGACGCGCGCCACGACCTCTCCCGGTGGCTCCTCCTGGGGAGTCAGGGCAAACGGGAGAGAACGGGGCCGTGGCCCGACGGCCACGGCCCCGCCGCGTCCCGCCCCCTCAGCCCCCCGTCCCCCAACCGATCTGGAGAAACCATGCCCGCAGCTCCCCCGTCACGGGCCGGTCGCGGCCTGCGCGGCGCGACGGCCGTCGCGCTGACCGCGGCGGCGACCCTGTTCGCCGGGCTCCTCGGCCCGGCGGCGGCGTACGCCGACACCCCGCCCTCCGACAGCGTCACCAGTGACAACGTCGAGCACCTGGCCAACGTCCCCAAGCCGGAGGCGGTCAGCAACACCAACTCGGACCTGGCCTTCACCGGCGACTACGTCATCGGTGGCAACTACGACGGCTTCGTGATCTACGACGTCGCGGACCCCGCCGACCCGAAGATCGTCTCCGAGGTGCTGTGCCCCGGCGGCCAGGGCGACGTCTCCGTCAGCGGTGACCTCCTGTACTTCGCGGTGGACTACCCCCGAGCGAACGACGAGTGCGGCGCCCCCTCGGTGCCGGTCACGGACCCGAACGGGTTCGAGGGCGTCCGGATCTTCGACATCTCGGACAAGACCAACCCGCAGTACGTCTCGGCCGTGCGCACCGACTGCGGTTCGCACACCCTGACCCTCGTACCCGGCGCGGACCCCTCGACCGAGCTGGTCTACGTCTCGTCCTACGCGCCCTCGTCCACGTTCCCGAACTGCCAGCCGCCGCACGACAAGATCGCCGTCATCGAGGTCCCGCTGGACGACCCGGGGTCGGCCGCGATCGTCAACGAGCCGGTGCTGTTCCCGGACGGCGGCAACCACGACCAGCCCGGTCTGCTCCGACCCACCGAGGGCTGCCACGACATCACGGTCTACCCGTCCAAGGACCTCGCCGCCGGTGCCTGCATGGGCGACGGCATCATCATGGACATCTCCGACCCGGCCGACCCGGTCGTGACCGAGGTGGTCCAGGACGAGAACTTCGCGTTCTGGCACTCCGCGACCTTCACCAACAACGCCGAGGCCGTCCTGTTCACCGACGAGCTCGGCGGCGGCGGCGCGGCCACCTGCACCGAGGAGATCGGTCCCGAGCGGGGCGCCAACGCGATCTACGCCCTGGACGAGACCGCTGACGGCGGGCACAGCCTGGAGTTCGCGAGCTACTTCAAGATCGACCGCCACCAGGGCGACCAGCAGTCCTGTGTCGCGCACAACGGGTCGCTCATCCCCGTTCCGGGGAAGAACTACTTCGTGCAGTCCTGGTACCAGGGCGGCATCTCGATCATCGACTTCAACGACCTCAGCAACCCCCGCGAGATCGGCTACTTCGACCCCGACGACCGGATCGACCCCGACATCGAGAACGGCAGCACCTGGTCCGCGTACTACTACAACGGCCACGTCTACTCCTCGGACATGCGCCGCGGCCTGGACGTCCTCAAGCTCACCGACCCGCGTCTGCGCGCGGCCGAGCGGGTGACCTACGAGGAGTTCAACCCGCAGACCCAGCCGGTCTACCGCCCCGGGCGGTAACCGGCCACGACGCACCGGGGTGCCGCGCGAGCCACGCGCGGCACCCCCGCGTGCTGTCACCCATCCCCGAACCCCCACCAGGAAAGGCCGACCCATGCGCTCCTCCACGCGCCGTGTCGCCGCACTAGCGACGGCAGCGGCCGCGACGCTGTTCGCCGGGCTCCTCGGCCCGGCGTCCGCGTACGCCGACACCCCGCCCTCGGACCAGATCTCCAGCGACAACGTCGAGCACGTCGCGAACGTCCCCAAGCCCGACGCGATCAGCAACACCAACTCGGACCTGGCCTTCACCGGCGACTACGCCATCGGCGGCAACTACGACGGCTTCGTCATCTACGACATCTCCGAGCCCGAGGACCCGACGATCGTCTCCGAGGTCCTGTGCCCCGGCGGCCAGGGCGACGTGGCGGTCAGCGGCGACCTCCTGTACTTCGCCGTGGACTACCCCCGGGCCAACGACGAGTGCGGCGCCCCCTCCGTGCCGGTCACCGACCCCGACGGGTTCGAGGGCGTCCGGATCTTCGACATCTCGGACAAGGCCAACCCGCAGTACGTCTCCGCGGTCCGCACCGACTGCGGGTCGCACACCCTCACCCTCGTGCCCGGGGACGAGGAGCGCGAGTTCGTGTACGTGTCCTCGTACTCGCCCTCGGCCAGCTTCCCGAACTGCCAGCCGCCGCACGACAAGATCGGCGTCATCGAGGTGCCGCTCGACGCTCCTGCGGAGGCGTCCCTGGTCAACGAGCCGGTGCTGTTCCCGGACGGCGGCCACCGCACGACCACCGGCTGCCACGACATCACGGTCTTCCCGTCCAAGGACATCGCCGCTGGCGCCTGCATGGGTGACGGCATCCTGATGGACATCTCGGACCCGGCCGCCCCGGTGGTCACCGAGGTGGTCCAGGACGAGAACTTCGCCTTCTGGCACTCCGCGACCTTCACCAACGACGCCCGGACGGTGCTGTTCACGGACGAGCTCGGCGGCGGGGGAGCGCCCACGTGCACCGAGGAGATCGGTCCCGAGCGCGGCGCGAACGCCATCTACACGCTCGGCGGTGAGGGCGCCGACTCCTCGCTGGAGTTCGCGAGCTACTTCAAGATCGACCGCCACCAGGGCGACCAGGTGTGCGTGGCGCACAACGGCTCGCTCATCCCGGTCCCCGGACAGGACTACTTCGTGCAGTCCTGGTACCAGGGCGGCATCTCGGTGATCGACTTCAACGACCCGACCAACCCGCGCGAGATCGGCTACTTCGACGCCGACGACCGGATCGACCCCGACGTCCAGAACAACGACACGTGGTCGACGTACTACTACAACGGCTACGTGTACTCGTCCGACATCGACCGTGGCCTGGACGTCCTCAAGCTCACCGACCCGCGCCTGCGCGCGGCGGAGCGCGTCACCTATGAGGAGTTCAACCCGCAGACCCAGCCGGTCTTCCGCCCCGGGAGGTAGATGGGCGGTGATCGTGTGCGGGGCCGGGGGCAGGTTCCCCGGCCCCGCCTCAGTCGAAGAGGTCCTCCGGCCGGTCCACTGTGACGGCTGCGGGGACCCACTTCCGCAGGGACGTCAGGTCGGTGCAGTCATTGACTCGTTTCCGTACGTCGTCGGAGACGGTGAATCCGCGTGCCTCCAAGACGGAGACGACGCTGCGTGCCGCCTGGGCGGCCCGGCCTTCCTCGCGCCCCTCTTCCCGCCCCTCCTCGCGTCCTTCCTGGCGTCCCTCTTCGCGTCCTTCCTCGCGGCCGATGCCGACGTACTTGCGGGCGAAGTCGCTCTGCCACTCGTAGGTCTCCACAGCCATCAAGCCCTCCAGCTCCTCCCGAGCGGCCTCGTTGAGGCCGGACAGCACATAGTCATAGTAGAACGCCCGATTTCGCTCGGGTGTGGAATCCAGGGCCTCCACCACGGCACGCAGGGTGCGCGGATCCGAGTTCCCGTGCGCGTGGGCGGACAGGACGGCCAGCTCCGGAAGCTCACGAGCCTGTTCGTCACGCGCGATCACCGGCATCCTGCTCGGACCGATGGTCAGCGGGGCGAGGTCGAATCCGGGGTGCCCGGTGCGGATCGGGGCGGCGCACCAGCTCGCCAGGGAGTCCGTGGGACACAGCACCACCAGCAGCGTCGGGCACTCCAGTCGTGTGTGGAGGTTGACCAGATAGGCGGGCCAGGTCAGGCGTTTCTCCTTGTCACGGCCGTTCTGGCGCTCGACCACCACCGCCATGACGTTCCGAGGCCCGTCACGAAGGAGGACCGCGCCGTCGGCGTTGAGCTCCCTGGGATCGCAGTTGGTCAGGGCCGTGTTGGTGTTGACCACCTCGGTGTGGCGGGGGATCTCGAAACCCAGGGCCCGCACCAGTACAGGCGCCAGCGCGGGTTGGTTCTGCACGAGCCGCAGGGGGATCTCGTGCTCTCGTGTGGGCATACGGCTCCTCGGAGTTGAGGGTCCGAAGCGCGTGACGAATCACGGCATGGGACGACCAAGGGTGACCAAGGACGATGCTGCCGTGATGTGGGGTTATGCGGGACGCGGGTCGAAGAGGCGGTCGGTGGGGGCGTCCAGGACCTCCAGCACGCGGCCGGTGAAGTAGACCGTGCCCAGGGCCAGGACGCGTCGGCCCAGGGCGGTGACCGAGGTGGGGGAGAGGTCCTCGGCGCGGACGCGGTTCCAGTGGGCGGGGAGGGCGTGCTCGAAGCGCAGGTGCTCCTCGGGCAGGCGCACGGCGGTCACCCGGACGCCCCGGAGGGCGTCGACCGCTCCGGACACGTCCTTGTGGTCGGGCAGGCACAGCAGGACGTGGTCCACGCCGCCCCACAGGTCGCGGGCGTGCGACAGCGCGGCGGTCACGCCGACGCGGTCGATGGCGGAGTCCACCACGACCTCGGTGGTCGAGCCGGGCACGGTGTGCCTCGAAAGCCGCGCGGGCAGGTTCACGGTCCCCAGCACCTCGTGGAGACGGGCGGGGGGAGCGGGCGGCGTGTCCAGCAGGTCCAGCATGCGGGTGGCGGCGGCGGTGCCCAGCACGCCGTTGGCCGCGGACAGGCCCCGGGGGCGTAGGTGCGCGGGCGGTTCGGTCGCGGTGGTCGGGTCCACGACCTCGGGGGAGAGCCGTCCCCGGGTCACCTCGGTGAGGGTCCGGGTCACGGCGGGGGCCGCGTCGGGGCCCTGGGGCAGCGTCACCAGGGCCCTGGTGCGTTCCGGGTGGACCACGAGGGTCTTCTCACGCGCGATCTCCGCCACGGTGTCACCGAGGACCCCCACGTGCTCCGCGAAGACCATGCCCAGCGCCACCACCTCCGGGCCCAGCAGGCGGAGTTCGTCGCGGTGCCCTCCCATCCCCGCCTCCAGGACGCAGACGTCGGCGCCGACCGCCTGGGCGCGCAGCAGCCCGGCCACCAGGAACAGTCCGCTCGGCGCCAGATACCCCTCGTGGTCAGGCAGGGTCCGCCGGGCGTCCTCCACGGTGCGGCCGAGGTCACGGAGTTGGTCGTCGGTCACGGACACGCCGTCCACCCGGACCCGTTCGCGGTAGCCCCGGAAGCTCGGGCCCGTCACCAGGACGGTCCGCAGCCCGGCGGCGGACAGCGTCGCCGCCGCGTAGGTGGCCGTGCTGCCCTTGCCCTTGGACCCCACCACCCCGAGCACGGGAACCGGAGGCAGGTCCAGCGTGGAGAGGAGCGCGGACGCGCGGTCCAGGCCGCGCGCCTGTCCTGGGCGGCGTCCCGCCCACTCGGAGAAGAACGGTTCGACGATCGGGTCAGGGCTGGGCATGCCCCCAAGTATGGTCCCCGAACGCCCGACCCCGCATCCGAGCCCAGGTGGGGCCGCGTACACTGGCGCGGGTGTACACCCCGACCACCGAGACGCCGTGAGTGGCGCGGGCGCCCATGAGCGCTACGCCGAGGTCACCGCGGAGATTCTCTCCCGCGCGCCCGAATCCGACATCGACCCCACCCTGGACCGTGTCCGCGCCGTCCTGGACCTGTTGGGTGACCCGCACCGCAACTTCCGGGTCGTCCACGTCACCGGGACCAACGGCAAGACGTCCACCGCCCGGATGATCGACGCGCTGGTGCGCGGCCGGGGCCTGCGGGTGGGCCGCTACACCAGCCCCCACCTGCGGACTGTGCGCGAGCGCATCGTCGTGGACGGGGAGCCGATCTCCCAGGAGCAGTTCGTCGAGGCCTACGACGACATCCGGCCGTTCCTGGAGATGGCCGACTCGATGCACGACGTCCGGCTGTCGTTCTTCGAGATCCTCACCGTGATGGCCTACGCCGTGTTCGCCGACGCCCCCGTGGACGTCGCCGTGGTGGAGGTCGGGATGGGCGGCAGCTGGGACGCGACCAACGTCGTCGACGGGGACGTGGCCGTGGTCACGCCGATCGGCATCGACCACACGGACTACCTGCCCGACACCCTCGACGGCATCGCCGAGGAGAAGGCCGGGATCATCAAGCCGGGGTCGGTCACCGTCATGGCGCAGCAGCCGCTGCCCGCCGCCGAGGTCCTGCTCCGGCACGCCGCCGAGGTCGGGTCCACGGTGGCCAGGGAGGGACTGGAGTTCGGGGTGACCTCCCGCGAGGTGGCCGTCGGCGGCCAGCAGGTCGCCGTCAAGGGCCTCACGGGCACCTACGACAACCTCTTCGTGCCGCTCTTCGGGGAACACCAGGCCAGCAACGCGGCGGTCGCCATCGCGGCCGTCGAGGCCTTCTCCGCCTCCGAGGACGCGGCCGGACTCGACCCCGTGATCGTCGGGGAGGCCCTGGCCGGGATCGACTCCCCGGGCCGTATGGAGGTCGTGCGCACCAGCCCGACCGTCATCGCGGACGCCGCGCACAACCCGGCCGGGATGATCGCCACGGCGGCGGCCGTGGAGGAGGCGTTCTCCTTCTCCAGGCTGGTCGGCGTGGTCGCCATCATGGCCGACAAGGACGTCGAGGGCGTCCTGGAGCCCTTGGAACCGCTGCTCGACGAGATCGTGGTCACCCGCAACTCCTCGCCCCGGTCCCTCGACCCCGCACAGCTGGCCGACATCGCCCGGCAGGTCTTCGGTGAGGACCGCGTGCACCTGGCCGCACGGCTCGACGACGCCATCGACCAGGCCGTGGGCCTGGCCGAGTCGGGCGGCGAGTTCGGCGGAACCGGTGTGCTGGTCACCGGATCGGTGGTCACCTCGGGTGACGCCGTCCACCTGCTGCGCGGTTCCGGCGACCAGTAACCAGACGAAGGGAGAACGCCGTGCGCACACTCTGCGCCGTAGTCCTCGTGTTCGAGGCCATCGTGATCGGCCTGGCGATCCCCATCGCCATCAACCTGGAGGGCGCCGACCCCGCCGTGGCGGGCGGTCTCTGGGGCGGCATGGCCCTGGCCGCGTTGCTGCTGTCCGGGCTCCAGAAGCACACCTGGGCGCACTACGCGTCGTGGGTGCTCCAGGCCGGTTTCCTGTTCAGCTCCTTCATGGTCACCGGTGCGCCCCTGGTCGCGATCGTCTTCGTGTCCCTGTGGGTCGTCGGCGTGATCATGGGCCGCAGGGTCGACGCGATCCGCGCCGCCCACGAGGAGCGGGCCGAGCAGGAGGAGGGCGCGGGGGTCGGCGGGGCCTAGGCCGTGTTTTTTGGATGCTTTCGCTGGTGGCGGCGGAGCCGCCATCGATGCGAGCGGCCTCCAGGCAATCTCTCGCAAGACGATGAGTGAAGCTGCCCCTACTGTGCGCTGCTACGCAAGCTCCGCAGTGTCGCACAGCGGGGGCCCGCCCGGGTTTGGCTGTCCGAGCTTCATCGGCGCAGTGAGAGGCAGCCTGGTGGTCGCGAGCGCGGAATGATCCAAAAAACACGGCCTAGGTTGTGTTTTGTGGTTCGGCTGCGGGGGCGGATGCCGCGCTGTTAGTGATGGAAGCGTGGTTCGACGACACGAGATCACCGATCAGGCCTGGGAAACGATTGCCCCGCTCCTGCCCACCAACCAGGGCCGAGGCGGCCGCTGGCACGACCACAGAACCATGCTCAACGGCATGATCTACAAACTCGCCACCGGATGCCCCTGGCGTGACCTGCCCGAACGCTACGGACCCTGGCAAAGCGTCTACGGCCGCTACCGGCGCTGGGCCCACGACGGCACCATCGACCGAATCCTCGAACACGTCCAGGTCCGTCATGACGCCGTCGGCCGTATCGAATGGGAGGTCAGTATCGATTCGACCGTGGTGCGCGCCCACCAGCACGCCGCCGGCGCACCAAAAAAGGGACCGAGCACAGAACAAAGCAGGACCAAGCACTCGGACGCTCCCGAGGTGGGCTGAGCACCAAGGTTCACCTGGCCACCGACGGGCGCGGACTACCGCTGGCCCTGGTCATCACCACGGGAAACACCAACGACTCCACGGTCTTCGCCCAGCTCATGAACACCATCCGGGTTCCCCGGCCGGGCCGCGGACGTCCCCGTAGCCGACCCGAACGCGTCATCGCGGACAAGGCCTACTCCTCCAAGGCGATCCGGCGGCTGCTGCGCAGCCGCCGGATCGGGTGCACCATCCCCGAGCGCAGCGATCAGAAGGCCTGGAGACAGCGGCGCGGCTCCTATGGCGGGCGCCCGCCCGCTTTCGACCGCGGCGCCTACAAGCGCCGCAACCTGGTCGAACGCTGCATCGGATGGCTCAAGCACTACCGGGCGGTCGCTACGCGCTTCGACAAACTCGCCACGCACTACCGCGCCGGAGCCGTACTGATCAGCGCCCTGTTCTGGCTCAACCACGAACCAAAAAACACAACCTAGGTTCCGTTCGGGCTCTCCCACCGCGCTCCATGGGCAAACGCGATAGTGTGACGCACGTCCGGGCAGACGAACGGCCCCGCCGTCCCCCTGTCTCGTCCCCGAGCCCCGGTCACACACCCGTTCACCCCACCGCGTGCGCTCGCCACCGCGGGCCCAGGCCCCCGCGTGCCGCGCGGGGGTCCCCAGTGAGGAGTTGAAACGCACGTGGAGCGCACTCTCGTTCTCATCAAGCCCGACGGTGTCCGCCGCAACATCGTCGGTGAGGTCATCTCGCGCATCGAGCGCAAGGGCCTGAACCTGGTCGCGATGGAGCTGCGCACGCTCGACGCGGACACCGCCAAGACGCACTACGAGGAGCACGCCTCGCGTCCGTTCTTCGACTCGCTGGTCGAGTTCATCACCGGTGGTCCGCTGGTCGCCATGGTGGTCGAGGGCGAGCGCGCCATCGAGGCCTTCCGTGCCCTCGCCGGCGCCACCGACCCGGTGACCGCCACGCCCGGGACCATCCGCGGTGACTTCGCCCTCGAGGTGCAGAAGAACATCGTCCACGGCTCGGACTCCACCTACTCGGCGGAGCGCGAGATCAAGCTGTTCTTCCCCGACCTGTAGGGGAATCCGGCCCGCGAGGCCTAGTCTTGGTGCCCTGGGGTGCGTACGCGCCCCGGGGCACCTCTCTTTTCTCACCCTTGTCCGGTGACGAGGCAACAATTCGGTGTGTTTGCGTAACGGACTAAGTGCTGACCGTTACGATGCGGGGGACTGGATACCTAACGTGCCGGAACGACCACGTATGGTCGTGACGCACGTCCCCGCCCGACACGGCGCCTCTGAGGACGTTACATGCCCAACAACCTTGCATTTCTCGGCCGGGACATGGCCGTAGACCTTGGTACCGCCAACACACTCGTGTACGTACGCGGACGCGGCATCGTCCTGAACGAGCCGTCGGTGGTCGCGCTCAACACCTCGACCGGCAAGATCGTGGCGGTCGGTATCGAGGCCAAGCAGATGATCGGCCGCACGCCGACCAACATCACCGCCATCCGCCCGCTCAAGGACGGCGTCATCGCCGACTTCGAGGTCACCGAGCGCATGCTGCGGTACTTCATCCAGAAGATCCACCGCCGCCGCCACTTCGCCAAGCCCCGCATCATCGTCGCGGTCCCGAGCGGCATCACCTCGGTCGAGCACCGCGCGGTCAAGGAGGCGGGCTACCAGGCCGGGGCGCGCCGCGTGTACATCATCGAGGAGCCCATGGCGGCGGCGATCGGCGCCGGGCTCCCGGTCCACGAGCCCACCGGCAACATGGTCGTCGACATCGGCGGCGGCACCACCGAGGTCGCCGTCATCTCCATGGGCGGCATCGTCACCTCCCAGTCCATCCGGGTGGGCGGCGACGAACTCGACCAGGCGATCATGACCTTCATCAAGAAGGAGTACTCCCTGATGATCGGGGAGCGCACCGCCGAGGAGCTCAAGCTGGCCATCGGCTCCGCCTACCCCACGGGCGCGGAGGAGCTGCACGCCGAGGTCCGGGGACGCGACCTCATCAGCGGCCTGCCCAAGACCATCGTCCTGTCCGAGTCCGACGTGCGCCAGGCCATCGAGGAACCGGTCACCGCGATCATCGACGCGGTCCGCACCAGCCTCGACAAGTGCCCGCCCGAGCTGTCGGGCGACATCATGGACCGGGGCGTGGCGGTCACCGGCGGCGGCGCCCTGCTGCGCGGCCTCGACGACCGCCTCCTGCACGAGACCGGCATGCCCATCCACGTGGCCGACAACGCGCTCGACTCCGTCGCGGTGGGCTCGGGCACCTGCGTGGAGAACTACGAACGCCTCCACCAGGTCCTCGTACCGGAACGGCGGCGCTGACATGCTCCGCGACTCCACGCGGTCCCGGCTGTTCCTCGCCGTGCTCGTCGTGGCGGCCGTGGCCCTGATGGTGCTGGACGCGCGGTCCGGGAGCAACCCCGTCACCTCGGTCGCCCGGGGCGGCGGCGAACTGGTCTTCGCACCGGCCGCCGCCGGGGTGGGCCTCATCGCCGGCCCCGCCGCCACGCTCTACGAGGGCGTCAGCCAGGGACCGAAGGCGGCCGCCCGGATCACCGAGCTGGAGGCCGCCAACGCCGAACTGGAGTCGGACCTCCAGGCGGCCCGGCTCGACGACGGCCGTTCGGACCAGCTCGACGAGCTCCTGCACCTGTCCGGTCTGGGCGGCTACGAGATCGTCCCGGCCCAGGCGGTCACCCGCACCACCGCGCAGGGCTACGCGCACACCGTCACCATCGACGCGGGCACCGACTCCGGGATCCGACCCGACATGACGGTGGTCAGCGGCGCCGGACTGGTCGGGCGTGTGATCGAGGCCGGGCCCCGGCTCGCCACCGTCAAGCTCGCCACCGACGTCAACTCCACGGTCGGCGCGCGGCTCGAACAGACCCGCAAGATCGGCGCGATCAGCGGCGGCAGCGTCCCGGGCGGCCCCGAGGCCGATCTCACCCTGGAGCTGTTCGACATGGAGGCCCCCATCGACGAGGGGGACCGCGTGGTCACGCTCGGTTCGCACGACGGCGCGCCGTTCGTCCCGGGGGTGCCCATCGGCACCGTCGACGAGGTCCACGTGGCGCCGGGGGCGCTGAGCCGGATCGCCCGCATCACCCCGGCCGTGGACTTCGCGTCCCTGGACATGGTGGGCGTGGTCGTCTCCGGTCCCGCCGAGGACCCGCGTGACTCCGTGCTCCCGCCCAAACCCGATCCCAAGGGGGACCAATGAGGGCCGCAGCGACCCTGCTCATGGTGACCGTCGCGGTGCTCGCCCAGGCCGCCATCGTCAACCGGCTGCCCTTCGAGTGGGGCCCGGACCTCGTCCTCGCCGCCGTGGTCGCCGTGGCGCTGACCACCAACCCGGCGGCCGCCGCCGGATGCGGGTTCGCGGCCGGGCTGGCCATGGACGTCCTGCCCCCGGCCGAACACCCGATGGGCCGCTACGCCCTGGTGCTGTGCCTGGCCGCCTACCTCGTCTCGCTGCTGCGCGCCAACACCGGCCTGGGCGGCGCGGTGGGCAACACGGTCTCCGCGTGGACCGCGCTGGGCATCACCGCCGTCACGGCGGTGGGGGTGGGCCTGAGCTACGCGGCGATCGGCTTCCTGATGGGTGACGCCAACGTCACCCTCGGGGCGGTCGGCGTCCAGGTCGGTGTCGGCGCCCTGCTGACCACCCTGTTCGCGGCCGTGGTCACCCTGCCGATCCTGTGGATACGCACCTCGCTCGCGGAGAGCGACTTCGCCACCATCCAGGGGCCGACCTCTCTGGGAGGGTGGTGACCCGGTGCGCAAGCCGCCCACCAACCCGTCAGTGCCCGGCCGCAGACTCGGCTGGCTCGGACTCTTCCTGGCACAGTTCCTGGTCCTGGCCCTGTTCGCGGTCCTGGTCGCCCGGCTCTGGTACCTCCAGGTGCCCATGGCCGACCACTACCGTGAGCTGGCCGTCTCCAACCACCACCAGGAGCTGGTCGTCCCCGCCACCCGGGGGCAGATCCTCGACTCCAGCGGCCGTGTCGTGGTCAACAACAAGACCGAACTCCTGGTGTCGGCCGACTACCACGAGCTCCAGGGGATGAAGGACGGCGGGGAGAAGGTCCTCAGCGACCTCTCCGGCGTCCTGGACGTCCCCCTGGAGGAGCTCCAGCAGCGCATGCGTCTGTGCGGCCCCGAGGTCCAGCGTCCCTGCTGGCCCGGGTCGCCCTACCAGCCCGTCACCCTCGCCGAGGACGTGGAGGGGCCGATCGCGCTCCAGATCATGGAGCGCGCCGACGACTTCCCCGGGATCACCGCGCAGGCCCAGGCCGTGCGCGAGTACCCCTACGGCGACCACGCGGGACAGATGCTCGGCTACCTCCAGCCCGTCACCCAGGAGGAGCTGGAGGCCCGCGAGGAGCTGCGCACCCAGTTCACCGGAATCGACATGGTGGGCCGTGACGGCCTGGAGGCCGTCTACGACAAGGAGCTGCGCGGCAGCGCGGGACTGCGCACCCTGGGCGTGAACAACCACGGCGAGATCATGGACGTGATCTCCGAGCGCCTCCCCGAGGCGGGCATGCACCTGGTCACCCACATGGACATGAACGTCCAGAAGGTCGCCGAGGAGGCCCTGGCCCGGGGGATGGAGGGCGCCCGGCCCAAGTACAAGGCCGACTCCGGCGCCGCCGTCGTCCTCGACGTCACCAACGGCGGGGTCGTGGCCATGGCCAGCCTGCCCACCTACGACCCCGCCATCTGGGACGGCGGCATCGACCAGGAGACCTTCGACGCCATGCTCAGCGAGGAGGCCGGGGAGCCCCTGCTCTCCCGCGCCGTCCAGGGCACGTACCCGCCCGGCTCCACCTTCAAGGTGTCGTCGCTGTCGGCCGCCGTCGAGAACGGGTACTCGCTGCGCAGCACCTACGCCTGCCCCGGCTCGGTCAACCTCGCCGGTCAGAACTACGAGAACTACGCGGGCGCGGGTCAGGGCAGCATCACCCTGAAGCAGGCGATCATCGCCTCCTGCAACACCGTGTTCTACAACTTCGGATACCAGATGTGGTCGAAGGACGGCGGGCTCCATCCGGACGGCGACCCCGAGGAGGCCATGGCCGACATGGCGCGCGGCTACGGGTTCGGCTCGCCCACCGGTGTGGACCTGCCGTACGAGACCGGTGGCCGCGTCCCGGACCGCGAGTGGAAGCGCACCTTCTGGGAGGAGACCCGGGAGGTCAACTGCGAGCGGGCCGAGTCCGGCTACCCGGACATCGCGGAGAACGACCCGTCGCAGGCCGCCTACCTCAAGCAGCTCGCCCACGAACACTGCGTGGAGGGCTTCGAGTGGCGGGCCAGCGAGGCGATCAACTTCTCGATCGGCCAGGGCGACGTCCTCGTCAGCCCGCTCCAGCTGGCCAGCGCCTACGCGTCCATCGCCAACGGCGGAACCCTGTACGAGCCGCGCGTGGCCAAGGCCATGGTCGCCGCCGACGGGTCGAAGATCGAGGAGATCGAACCGACGGTCAAGAACGAGGTGCCGGTCAGCGACGAGACCATCAAGTACCTCCAGGAGGCCCTGGCCGAGGTGACCACGTCCGGTACGGGTGGCGGCGCCTTCTCCGACTTCCCGCAGGACAAGGTCGCCGTCGCGGGCAAGACCGGCAGCGCCGACGCGCAGGGCCGCCAGGTGTCGTCCTGGTTCGCCTCCTACGCGCCGGTGGACGATCCGCAGTACGCGATCGTCGTCCTGGTCTCCCAGGGCGGTACCGGTGGCGAGACCGCCGCGCCCATCGCCCGCGAGATCTACGAGGGTCTGTACGGCTTCTCGTCCGCCGGTGACACCGAGGACGTGAAGGAGGGCAAGCCGCTGCTGCCGGGCGGCAAGCCGCACACCGAACTGCCGGTCGTCCGCCCGGACGGTTCCATCGAGACGCTGGAGCCCTGATGATCACGAACATGGGCGGTCCGCCCCGGCGCCAGGGCGACCTGGGGCGGACCCTCAGCTCGGCGGCGGGCGGGGCGCGGCGCCTCGACTGGATGCTGATCGGCGCCGTACTGGTGCTCGCCGGACTCGGATCCCTGCTGGTGTGGTCGGCCACGCTGCCGGGCGACGGGGGCGACCCCCTGGAGTCCGTGGACCACCTCGTCCGCCACCTGCTCCACCTCGCGGTGGCCGTGGCGGTGTGCCTGGTCGTCGCGGCGGTGGACTACCGGACGGTCCGCGCCTACGCGCCGATCGTCTACGGGTTCACCGTGGTCTCCCTCGTCCTGGTGCTCACACCGCTGGGCGCGGTGATCAACGGTTCGCGCGGCTGGATCGTGATCGGCGGCTTCCAGTTCCAGCCCAGTGAGCTGGCCAAGGTCGGTCTGATCCTGGTCCTGGCCACCCTGCTCGGTGAGCCCCGGGACGGCGAGACCCGGCCGATGACCAGGGACGTGCTGTTCTGCCTGCTGGTGATGGCGGTCCCGCTCGGTCTCGTCATGCTCCAGCCCGACCTGGGGACCAGCCTGGTCCTGTGCGCGATCTTCCTCGGGATGCTCACCCTGTCCGGGGCTCCGGTCACCTGGGTGGCGGGCATGCTCTCCTGCGGCGCGCTGGCGGTGCTGGCCGTGTGGTGGTTCGAGCTGTTGGAGCCCTACCAGGTGGACCGGATCGCGACCCTGATGGACCCGGCGGCCGACCCGCAGGGCGCGGGCTACAACTCCGCGCAGGCGCTGATCGCCGTGGGGTCGGGGGGCTTCGACGGTACAGGGCTGTTCCAGGGGGAGCAGACCCACGGCCGGTTCGTCCCCGAGCAGCACACCGACTTCATCTTCACGGTGGCGGGGGAGGAGCTGGGGTTCCTCGGCTCCGGGGCGATCATCGTGCTGTTCGCCGTGGTGATCTGGCGGATCCTGCGCATCGCGCGGGGCTGCGACCAGCCCTATCCGCGCCTGCTGTGCGTGGGGGTGGCCTCCTGGTTCGGCTTCCAGGCCTTCATCAACATCGGGATGGGCCTGGGCATCCTGCCGGTGACCGGGCTGCCGCTGCCGTTCGTGTCCTACGGCGGTACGGCGATCCTCGCCAACATGCTCGCCCTGGGCCTGGTACTCGGTGTCAACTCCCGGGACCGCGGCTTCGAGTTCTGATCCGCGACGCGCCCCGGACCGGGCCTGTGGACGACCGGTCCGGGGGCCTTCGGACGGCTAACCTGGTGTGATCCAGCCAGACACGATGTCCGCCGATCGAAGGCCCACACCATGTCCGTCGAAAGCCTCTTCCCGCGCCTCGAAGCCCTGCTCCCTCAGGTGGGCAAGCCGATCCAGTACGTGGGCGGTGAGCTCAACTCCGTGGTCAAGCCCTGGGACTCCGCGCGGGTGCGCTGGGCGCTGATGTACCCGGACGCCTACGAGGTGGGCGTGCCCAACCAGGGCGTGCAGATCCTCTACGAGGTCCTCAACGAACGCGAGGGCGTGCTGGCCGAGCGCGCCTACGCGGTCTGGCCGGACATGGAACGGCTGATGCGTGAGCACGGCGTTCCCCACTTCACCGTGGACTCGCACCGGCCGATCCGCGCCTTCGACGTGCTCGGCCTGAGCTTCGCCAGCGAGATGGGCTACACCAACATGCTCACGGCGCTGGATCTGGCCGGGATCCCGCGCCGTTCCGCCGACCGCACGGAGGAGGACCCGGTCGTCCTGGCCGGGGGCCACTCCGCGTTCAACCCCGAGCCCATCGCCGACTTCCTGGACGCCGTGGTGCTCGGGGACGGCGAGGAGATCACCCTCGCCATCACCGAGATCATCCGCGAGTTCAAGGAGGAGGGCGCGCCCGGCGGGCGCGACGGCCTCCTGCTGAGGCTGGCCGCCACCGGCGGGGTGTACGTGCCGCGCTTCTACGACGTGGCCTACCACGACGACGGACGGATCGCCGGGTACGCGGCCAACCGCCCCGGCGTCCCGGACACCGTGCAGAAGCACACCGTGATGGACCTGGACCGGTGGCCGTACCCGAAGCGGCCCATCGTCCCCACCGCGGAGTCCGTGCACGAGCGGTACAGCGTGGAGATCTTCCGGGGCTGCACGCGCGGCTGCCGGTTCTGCCAGGCCGGGATGATCACCCGGCCGGTGCGCGAGCGCAACAAGGAGACCGTCCAGAAGATGGTGGAGGAGGGTGTGCGGGCCTCCGGTTTCCAGGAGGTCGGCCTGCTCTCGCTCTCCAGCGCGGACCACAGTGAGATCGGTGACATCGCGAAGAACCTGGCGGACCACTACGAGGGCACCAACACCGGTCTGTCGCTGCCCTCCACCCGCGTGGACGCCTTCAACATCGACCTCGCCAACGAGCTCACCCGCAACGGCCGACGCTCGGGGCTGACCTTCGCCCCCGAGGGCGGCAGCGAACGCATGCGCCGGGTGATCAACAAGATGGTCACGGAGGAGGACCTCATCCGCACCGTCACCGCCGCCTACGCGGCCGGGTGGCGCCAGGTGAAGCTGTACTTCATGTGCGGGCTGCCCACCGAGGAGGACGAGGACGTCCTGGCCATCGCGGACCTCGCCACCGAGGTCATCCGGACCGGCCGCGAGGTGACCGGGCGCAGGGACATCCGCTGCACGGTCTCCATCGGCGGGTTCGTCCCCAAGCCGCAGACCCCGTTCCAGTGGGCGGCCCAGACCTCCCACGAGGAGGTGGACGCCCGGCTGCGCAAGCTGCGGGACCGCCTGCGAGGGGACCGTAAATACGGGAAGTCCATCGGGCTGCGCTACCACGAGGGGCGCCCGTCGATCATGGAGGGACTGCTGTCCAGGGGCGACCGCCGGGTCGGCCGGATCGTCGAGGAGGCCTGGCTCGCGGGCGGCAGGTTCGACGGCTGGAGCGAGCACTTCTCCTACGACCGCTGGATGAGGGCGGCCGAGTCCGGGCTGGCCGGGACCGGGGTGGACGTGGACTGGTTCACCACCCGCGAGCGCGACGAGGACGAGGTCCTGCCCTGGGACCACCTGGACGCCGGGCTGGACCGCTCGTGGCTCTGGCAGGACTGGCAGGACTCGCTGCACGGCGAGGAGTCCCTGGAGATCGACGACTGCCGCTGGAACCCCTGCTACGACTGCGGGGTGTGCCCCACCATGGGCACCGAGATCCAGATCAACGACGACGCCGGGGGCCGCCCCATGCTGCCGCTGACCGTGGTCTGAGTGCGGAGGGGGGCCGGTCCGGCCGGGGGTGGGACCGGCCCCCAGAGGGGCGGGAGAGGTCGGGTGTGCACCGGGACGGCTCCCGGGAACCGGGGCAATCCGTGTGCGATGGGGGGAAAGGGAGTAGGATTCGCGCGCCGGGCGCTCTCTGCCGTGTCCTCGACCCCGTCGTGTGCCACTGGCACCGGGGGAGTGTCCGGGGAGGAAGGTGTACGGCCCGGCGCCCCGCTCGCGCCGGGCCGTACGTGAAGTAAGACTCGCGGGGGATACCGGGGGTTGCCATGGTTGCGGGATTTCTTTGGATTTTTTTTCCGGACCCCTGTGTTCTCGTGGTGAACGCCGGTTCAACACCGCTCGGACCCGGTCGGGACTTTTCGATCGGGGGCCGTCGGGGGAGGTACCGGTATGCGTGTCCCGCTTGGCGCGTGTGCACTTCGGCGCACCGTACGCTGAACAGGACGAGGAACAGCCCCTGAGGGCCGCCACAGGCGGCCCGGAACCCAGGGGGCACTGAGGAAAGGAGTTGAGCTGCCCCCCGCACACGAGGGCACCACCTCACCCTCCACCGCCAACCCCGGCCAAAGGCTGCGCGTCCGCTACGCGAAACGCGGACGCATGCGCTTCGCGAGCCACCGCGACATCGCCCGGGCACTGGAGAGAGCCCTGCGCAGGGCCTCGGTTCCCGTGGCCTTCTCCGCTGGCTTCTCACCACACCCCAAGGTCTCCTACACCGGCGCGGCCCCCACCGGGGTCGCCAGCGAGGCGGAGTATCTTGAGCTGACCCTGGCCGAGGCACGCCGACCCGAACAGGTCAGGACCGCGATCGACGCGGCGATGCCCGACGGGATCGACGTGCTCGAGGTCGTCGAGGCCCGCACTCCGGGCCTGGCCGACCGGCTTGAGGCCTCCCAGTGGCGCGTGGAGATGGCGGACGTCGACCCCGACGACGCCGCCAGGGCGGTGGCCACCTACCTGGCCGCCGAGAGCGTGGAGGTGGAACGGATGACGAAGAAGGGCCGACGCCGCTTCGACACCCGCCCGGCCGTCCTCGATATCGACGTGTGTCACCGATCCCTCGGGCGCGTCCCACGGGACCGACACGCGACATATGCCATACTTCGAATGGTCATACGGCACACGACACCTGCTGTACGACCAGACGACGTGCTGACCGGCCTCCGCCAACTGGCCGACCTCGCGCCGCCGTCATCACCGACGATGACCAGGCTGGCGCAGGGGCCACTGGACGAGGCGACAGGTGTGATCGCTGATCCGTTCGACGCGGACCGACCCGTAGTTCCCGTGACTGGGCGCACCGGGGCCGCGCACGACCAGAAGAACGATCGACGCACCCGCTCACCACGGACGTCATCGCCCATGACGGGACCTTCGTCATGAAGGGCCCCAAGGCGGGGAAACATGGGCGAAACCACAGGACTTTGCCCCGACGGCACACCAGTGTCGTCGGCGCTGACACAGCGACGACAGCTCTCGTGAGCCGCGCCACCGACCGATGAGGTCGCGGTGCGCCCGAGCGCTTTGACGGGAGACCGCCCGGATGCTCGAGAACGAGCCCAACAACGGTGCCGAAGGCGCCGCGGGTACAACTGAAACAACCGAGAACACGGCGGCGGCGCCCCCTGCGGGGGACGGCGCGGTGCGGGTGACCACACCCGCGCCCGCCAAGGGCGCTCGCCGCGCGGCAGGACCACCCCCCGAGCCGGACGACGTCTTCTCCGCGCCCACCGCGCCGGTCACCAAGCTGGCCGGTACCGGTGAGGTCGGCACGGTCAACACCTCCGTGTCCACCGCGAGCTCCCGTAAGCGCACCGTGCGCGCCGCGGGCCGCCCCGACGACGCCCCCGCCGCCCCGCAGCGACGGAGCCGGGGCCGCGCCACCGCCGCGAAGGCGAGCGCGCCCGCACCGGAGGTCGTCGAGACGGCCGAGGCCGAACGCCCCGCCGAGCCCGAGGGCGACGCCAAGGAGACCAAGGAGAAGGAGACGGGTCGCGGCCGTACGCGCGGTCGGACCCGCACCCGTTCCACCAGGACCGTCGAGGCCCCCGCCCCGGAGGCCGTCGAGGAGCCCGAGGAGACCGAGGAGGCACCCGCCGAGACCGGCGGCGCCGTCTTCCAGCCGCCCGGCGGCATGCTCTTCCAGCCCCCGGTCGCCAGCGCGCCCGTACAGACCAAGCCCAAGGCCGCGCCGGTCGTCGAGGACGACGCCGACGTGGACGAGGACGACACCGAGGACGAGTCCACCGAGGCACCCGCCGAGGAGACGGGCTCGGACGAGCGCCCCAGCCGTCGCCGTCGCCGTCGTGGTGGCCGTGGCCGCGGCCGCTCGCGCGGTGGCGAGGACGCGGACAACGACGACGCCCAGGGCGACTCCGGCCCGTCCGAGGACGACGGCAGGGACCAGCGCGGGGACGACCGTGCCGCCGCCGAGGAGGACGACTCCGAGGACGAGTCCGGTGACGACTCCGCCGACGGCGAGCGCGGCAGCAGCCGTCGCCGTCGCCGCCGTCGTCGGCGTTCGGGCTCCGGTGGCGACTCCACCAACGACGACCCGCCGAACACCGTGGTCAAGGTGCGCGAGCCGCGCCAGGAACGGCCCATCGAGAACGAGGTCCAGGCGGTCCGGGGCTCCACCCGGCTGGAGGCCAAGAAGCAGCGCCGCCGCGAGGGGCGCGAGCAGGGCCGCCGCCGCGCGCCCATCGTGACCGAGTCCGAGTTCCTGGCCCGCCGCGAGGCGGTCAAGCGCGACCTGGTCGTGCGCCGGACCGGTGACCGCACCCAGATCGCCGTCCTCGAGGACGACATCCTGGTCGAGCACTACGTGGACCGCGCCACCCACCGCTCCTACGTGGGCAACGTGTACCTGGGCCGGGTGCAGAACGTCCTGCCGTCGATGGAGGCCGCCTTCGTCGACATCGGCAAGGGCCGCAACGCCGTGCTGTACGCGGGCGAGGTCAACTGGGACTCGTTCGGCCTGGACGGCCAGCCCAAGCGCATCGAGTCGGTGCTCAAGTCCGGCCAGTCGGTCCTGGTGCAGGTCACCAAGGACCCGGTCGGCCACAAGGGCGCCCGCCTGACCAGCCAGATCAGTCTGCCCGGCCGCTACCTCGTGTACGTGCCCGGCGGTTCGATGACCGGCATCAGCCGCAAGCTCCCCGACAAGGAGCGCGCGCGCCTCAAGACCATCCTCAAGAAGGTGATGCCCTCCGGCGCCGGCGTGATCGTGCGCACGGCCGCCGAGGGCGCCAGCGAGGAGGAGCTGGAGCGCGACATCACGCGTCTGGCCAAGCAGTGGGACTCGATCAAGCGCAAGTCCAAGTCGGCCAACGCGCCGTCCCTGCTCAACAGCGAGCCGGACCTGACGGTGCGCGTGGTGCGCGACGTCTTCAACGAGGACTTCTCCAGCCTGGTCGTCTCCGGCGACGAGGCCTGGACCACCGTCCACGAGTACGTGGACTACGTGGCGCCCAACCTCTCCGAGCGGCTGTCGCACTGGGGCGAGGACCGCGACGTCTTCTCCGCGTACCGGATCGACGAGCAGATCAACAAGGCCCTGGAGCGCAAGGTCTGGCTGCCCAGCGGCGGTTCGCTCATCATCGACCGCACCGAGGCCATGACCGTGGTCGACGTCAACACCGGCAAGTTCACCGGTCAGGGCGGCAACCTCGAGGAGACGGTCACCAAGAACAACCTGGAGGCGGCCGAGGAGATCGTCCGCCAGCTCCGCCTTCGTGACATCGGCGGCATCATCGTCATCGACTTCATCGACATGGTGCTGGAGTCCAACCGCGACCTGGTGCTGCGTCGGATGCTGGAGTGCCTGTCCCGGGACCGGACCAAGCACCAGGTGGCCGAGGTCACCTCGCTCGGGCTGGTCCAGATGACCCGTAAGAGGGTCGGCCAGGGCCTGCTCGAAGCCTTCTCGCACACCTGCGACCACTGCAACGGCCGCGGCCTCCTGCTCTCCAGCGACCCGGTGGAGAACAAGGGCGGCGGCGGTGGCGGCACCGGCGGACGCAAGAAGAAGAAGGGCAAGGGCGACGCCGAGTCGTCCGGGGACAAGGCGTCCTCGGGTGACAGGGACACCTCCGGCAAGGCGGACCAGCAGGACGGCGACGACCGTCCGGCTGGCGGCGAGGAGAACGCCGACCAGGCCGTCGAGCAGGAGGAGAAGCCCGCCAGGGCCGCGAAGGCGGAGAAGACCACCAGGAAGCGCGGCCGCAAGGCCGCGGAGCCGGTGGCCGCCGACGCCGACCAGGCCGAGGCCGCCCCGTCCGGCGAGGCCGAGTCCGCTCCGGCGGAGGCCGAGGCCCCCGCCGCCGAGGAGGCCGCTCCCGCGAAGAAGACGCGTAAGCGCTCCTCCCGCGCGAAGAAGGCCGCCGAGCCCGTGGAGGCGGCCGAGGGGTCCGCTCCGGAGGACAAGCCGGCTGAGGAGCCCTCGGAGGCCCCCGTGGCCGAGGAGGCCCCCGCCAAGAAGACCCGTCGGCGCACCAGCACCCGCAAGGCGGCCCAGGCCGACAGCGGCGAGGGTGAGCAGACGCGGGCGAGCGGTGCCGAGCAGGTCTCGGACACCGACGCCACCGAGACACCCGCCACCTCTGACGGTGACGCCGACGGCGCCACCGAGCGGCCCAAGCGCCGCCGTACCCGGCGGACCAAGGCGGCGGTGACCTCACAGACCAGTGAGTCCACCGCGGTCGACGCCGGCTGACCAGCGGTCGAGGCGGGACAGCAGCCTGGTCCGGACCCGGTTTCGAACGGGTCCGGACCAGGGGTACGTGTGCGGGCCTGTGTCGGGTCGGTGGTAATCTGATGGACGGTGCGTCGGCGCGCCCCAAATGTTCGCGCGCCCCGAGACCGCAGTGCTCTCCACCAAGGGGTTTGTTTCCCTCAGATCCCCGCGCCCCGCTACAGGCGATTCGTGGATCGTGGCATCACGGTCATGAGTGAGCGCATTATTCGTTGAGCGAGCAGGAAGAGAGTTACCCGGTGTACGCGATCGTGCGAGCGGGCGGCCGACAGGAGAAGGTGTCTGTCGATGACGTCCTGAACATCGACAGGGTCTCCGACGAGACCGGCGCCACCCTCACGTGGCAGCCCATCCTTGTGGTCGACGGTGACAACGTCATCAGCGAGGCCGACAAGCTGAGCGGCTACACGGTCACCGCCGAGGTCCTCGGCGAGACCAAGGGCCCCAAGATCAACATCCTGAAGTACAAGAACAAGACCGGTTACAAGAAGCGCCAGGGTCACCGCCAGAAGCACACCCAGGTGCGCGTCACCGGCATCGCGGCGAAGTAGGAGGCCTGGAGAAATGGCACATAAGAAGGGCGCTTCGTCCAGCCGTAACGGTCGTGACTCGAACGCCAAGCGCCTCGGCGTGAAGCGCTTCGGCGGTCAGTCCGTCTCGGCCGGTGAGATCCTGATCCGTCAGCGCGGCACCAAGTTCCACCCCGGTGCCAACGTTGGCCGTGGCGGCGACGACACGCTGTTCGCGCTGGTCGATGGCGAGGTCAAGTTCGCCAACTTCCGCGGTCGCAAGGCCGTCAACATCGTTCCGGTCGCCGCCGAGTAGGCTGCGCCGGCAACAGCGGTTCTTCGGGGGCGGGCCAGGGAACACTGGCCCGCCTCTCGCGTTGTCACTGGTGACGCGTGAGGAGTACCGGTCCCCGCCAGGTGGTGGGGGCCGCATGAGTAACGGGGAGAGCTATGCCTGACTTCGTCGACGAGGCGGTCTTGCACGTCAAGGCCGGGAACGGCGGGCATGGCTGTGCCTCCGTGCACCGTGAGAAGTTCAAGCCGCTGGGCGGCCCGGACGGCGGCAACGGCGGCCAGGGCGGCGACATCGTCCTGGAGGTCGACGCCCAGACCGCGACGCTGCTGGACTACCAGCGCCGCCCGCACCGCAACGCCCAGAACGGCACCCCCGGCCAGGGCGGCCACCGCGCCGGGGCCAAGGGGCAGGACCTGGTCCTGACCGTCCCCGACGGCACCGTGGTCACCAAGGCCGACGGCGAGGTCATCGCCGACCTGGTCGGCCACGGCACCCGCCTGGTCCTGGCCCAGGGCGGCAACGGCGGCCTGGGCAACGCCGCGCTGGCCTCCAAGAAGCGCAAGGCCCCCGGCTTCGCCCTCAAGGGCGAGGAGGGCGAGGCCTTCGACGTGCGCCTGGAGATGAAGACCATCGCGGACGTCGGCCTGGTGGGCTTCCCCAGCGCCGGCAAGTCCTCGCTGATCGCCGCGATGTCGGCGGCCCGGCCCAAGATCGCGGACTACCCGTTCACCACCCTCATCCCGAACCTGGGAGTGGTGGAGGCGGGCACCACCCAGTACGTCATCGCGGACGTGCCCGGCCTGATCCCCGGCGCGAGCGCGGGCAAGGGCCTGGGCCTGGAGTTCCTGCGCCACATCGAGCGCTGCTCCACGCTGCTGCACGTCCTGGACTGCGCCACCTACGAGCCGGGCCGCGACCCGGTCAGCGACCTCGACGCCCTGGAGGCGGAGCTCTCCGCCTACGGCGAGCAGGCCGGGGTGGACCTGTCCGACCGTCCGCGCATCGTCGCCCTGAACAAGGTGGACGTGCCCGAGGCCCGCGACCTCGCCGACATGGTCACCCCCATGCTGGAGGAGCGCGGCTACAAGGTGATGGAGGTCTCCGCGGCCTCCCGTGAGGGCCTGCGCGAGCTCTCCTTCGCCCTGGCCGAGCAGGTCACTGCGGCCCGCCAGGCCGCGCCGGTGGAGGAGCCCACCCGCATCGTGCTGCGCCCGAAGATGATCGGGGACGTCCCCTTCGACGTCGTGCCGCTCGGGAACAACTCCTTCCAGGTGCGCGGCGACAAGCCCGCCCGGTGGGTGCGCCAGACCGACTTCTCCAACGACGAGGCCGTCGGCTACCTGGCCGAGCGCCTCAACCGCCTCGGCATCGAGGAGGCGCTGGCCAAGGCCGGGGCCACCCAGGGCGCCGAGGTGCAGATCGGCACGGACGAGGACGCCGTGGTCTTCGACTGGGACAACTCCATGGACGCCGAGGCCGTCCCGTCCGGCCCGCGCGGATCTGACGCCCGGCTGGGCTGACCCGCGCGGGGACCGCCGCTCCACACCAGCCTGACCCAGACAAGGTACGAGCACGGCGCTCGGGCAGGGCGCCGTGCCACGGACGGAAAGCCCCTCGTGGTGCACAGCGCAGACACCCAGCAGGACACCGGTCAGCGGACCGGTCGGAGTGACGCCGACACCCTGGAGTCGGCCGGGCGGACG
Source organism: Nocardiopsis sp. iso_237 (assembly GCF_056173345.1). Taxonomy (NCBI): domain Bacteria; kingdom Bacillati; phylum Actinomycetota; class Actinomycetes; order Streptosporangiales; family Nocardiopsidaceae; genus Nocardiopsis; species Nocardiopsis sp. iso_237. The sequence goes on from NZ_CM149669.1 coordinate 1,650,620, forward strand.
GCGGTCGCCGGGGCCCGCCGGGTCGTGGTCAAGGTGGGGTCCTCCTCACTGACCACCCCGGACGGGCTGATCGACTCCGGCCGGATCCGGGACCTGGTCGAGGTCCTGGCGGACCGCAGGGCCCGCGGCCAGGAGGTGATCCTGGTCTCGTCCGGCGCGGTGGCGGCCGGGATGACGCCGCTGGGCATGGCCCGCCGCCCGCACGACCTGGCCTCGCAGCAGGCCGCGGCCAGCGTGGGCCAGGGGCTCCTCGTGGCCTCCTACGCCGCCGAACTGGCCGGGCACGGGCTGACCGCCGCCCAGGTCCTGCTCACGGTGGAGGACATGATGCGGCGGGTGCAGCACCGCAACGCCCAGCGCACCCTGCGCCGCCTCCTGGACATCGGGGCCCTGCCCATCGTCAACGAGAACGACACCGTGGCCACGCACGAGATCCGGTTCGGTGACAACGACCGCCTCGCCGCGCTGGTGGCACACCTGATGCGGGCCGACGCCCTCGTGCTGCTCTCCGACGTGGACGCGCTCTACGACGGCAACCCGGCCGACGCGGGGACCTCGGTCGTGCACCTGGTGCGCGGCCGGGCCGACCTGGACGGGATCGACATCGGGAGCTCGGGCCGACGGGGCGTGGGTACCGGCGGGATGGTCACCAAGGTGGACTCCGCGCGCATCGCCACCGAGGCGGGGGTTCCCACGCTGCTGACCTCGGCCGCCAACGCCCGCGCCGCCCTGTCCGGCGAGCGGGTGGGCACCTTCTTCGCGGCGGCCGACGGGCGCCGCCCCTCCGCGCGCCAGCTGTGGCTGGCGCACGCCACGGCGGGCCGGGGCAGCCTGGTCCTGGACCCCGGAGCGGTCAACGCGGTGGTGCGGGAGAAGGCGTCGCTGCTGCCCGCCGGGGTGATCCGGGTCCAGGGGGACTTCAGCGCCGGTGACCCCGTGGACCTGCGCGACGAGCAGGGCACCGTGGTCGCGCGGGGGCTGGTCAACTACGACGCCACCGAGGTCCCCGACCTGATGGGCCGCTCCACCCGGTGGCTGGCCCGGGAGATGGGTCCCTCCTACGAGCGCGAGCTCGTGCACCGCGACGACCTCGTGGTGCTCTGACACCAGAGCCGTCCGGCGCCGTCGTCCGCGCGTGGAGGGCTCCATGACAGGACGACCCGAGGAGGTCGGTACCCGTGTCCAGCCTGACGACGCACCTGGCCGCGCTGGCCCTCCGTGTCCTGCGCAAACCGACCCTGGAGTCGGTGGAGGACACCCGGGAGTGGCTGCGGGAGCCCAAGGAGCACGCGGACCCGCCGCACTGGCTGGCGGCCCGGCACTGGATCACCCGCCGGGAGGTCGGCGGCTTCGGCGTCCACACGGTGCGCCCCCGCACGGTCACCGGGCCCGAGAAGGCCGTGCTGTACCTGCACGGGGGCACCTACGTCAGCGAGATCGCCGCCTGGCACTGGGTGCTGGTCTCGCGGATGGCCGACGCGGGCTGCCGGGTGGAGGTGCCGATCTACGGCCTGGCCCCCGACCACACGTACCGCGAGGCCTTCCCGTTCGTCACGGCCGTGTACCGGGAACTGGTGGAGGACACCGCGCCCGAGCGCACGCTGATCGCGGGTGACTCCGCCGGGGGCGGGCTCGCGCTGGCCCTCACCCAGACCCTGGCCGAGGAGGAGCTGCCGTCGCCCGCGCGGCTCGTGCTGATCTCACCGTGGACGGACCTGACGATGTCCAACCCGGAGATCGCGGAGGTGGAGGGGTCGGACCCCTGGCTGGCCCCGGTGGGCCTGCTGGAGGCCGCCGCCGAGTGGGCGGGCGGCGACGACCTGGCCGAACCCCGGCTCAGCCCGCTGTACGGGCCGGTGGCGGGGCTGCCGCCGATGGACCTGTACATCGGCACCCGCGACCTGCTCCTGCCGGACACGCGGCGCCTGCACGCGAGGGTGACCGAGGCCGGGGGAGTGGCCGAGCTCTTCGTGGAGGAGGGTGCCTTCCACATCCACCCCCTGGTCCCGGTCCCCGAGGGCGGTGACGCGCGCGAGCGGATCATGAGGACGGTCCGGGAGCTGTGAGGCGGCCCCGGCCCGGCGGCGCCTCCGGGGCGGCGCCCCCACTCACGTCAGCCTCCTGACCACGGACAGCGGCAGCCGCCTCATCAGGAAGCCGAGGGGCGCCCAGGGCCAGGCGGGGACGTACGCCCGCACCCTGCGCCTCTCGATGGCCGCGACCATGGCACGCACGCCCACCTCGGTGTCGACCATGAACCGGGTCCGCTGGGTGACGTGCTCGTTCATCTCCGAGCGGATGTAGCCGGGGTAGACCACCGACACGTCCAGACCGGGGACGCCCTCCGAGCGCAGTCCCTCCGCGATGGCGGCCACCCCGGCCTTGGTGGCGGCGTAGACGGTCATGGCCCGGCGCATGCCGCGCAGGGCCGACATGGAGGAGACCATCACGAGGTGGCCGCCCTCCTGGGCCCGGAAGATCTCCATGGCGGCGTCCGCCTGGGCGAGGGCGCCCACGAAGTTGGTCATGGCGGTCTGGCGGTTGGCGTCGTGGCGGCCGGTGCCGAGTGCCGCGCCCTTGCCCAGCCCGGCGTTGACGATGACCCGGTCCAGCGTGCCGAACTCGGTGGCGACCTCCCCGAAGACCCGGTGGACCGCGTCGTCGTCGGTGACGTCCAGGGCCCGGAGCACCACGCGGCGGCCGGGGTGGGCCCGCGCGATCTCGTCCCGGAGGGCGGCCATCGGCTCGGTACGGCGGGCGCACAGTCCGAGGTCGTAGCCGAGGGCGGCGAACTGGCGGGCCATCTCGGCTCCCAGCCCGGCCGAGGCCCCGGTGATGAGGACGGTTCCCTTGCTCACGCGTTCTCCGTGGGGTGGTCGGCCGCGGGGGCGGCGGGTTCGACGCGGCGGTGAACGCCCTCCGCCACCCGGCGCATCGCGCGGTCGTAGAGGGGGCGCAGCCAGCGTTTGGCGAGGACCGCCGTCCGTCCGTCCCGGTCGGTGAGGATGACCGGCCTCCGCCGTTCCACTCCGCGGAGCACCCGGGCGGCGACCTCGTCGGCGGACAGGCGCGACCCGTTGATCAGCCTGGTGGCGGAGGCCTCCACCTCGGGATCGCTGCCGCTGAGGGAGGAGGCCAGGTTGGTGCGGAAGAACGACGGGCACGCCACCGAGGTGGCGACGCCGTAGGGGGCGAGCTCGTGCTGGAGGGTCTCGCTGAGCGCGACGACCGCCGCCTTGACCGCGTTGTAGGAGCTCATCACCGGCGGGTGCACGAGTCCGGCCATGGAAGCGATGTTGACGAGGTGTCCCGAGCCCTGTCGCTTGAACAGCGGGGTGAACACGCGGCAGCCCCGGACCACGCCGAACAGGTTGATCTCGGTGATCCGGCGCCAGTCCTCGACGGTGAGGACGTCGATCCGCCCGCCCGCGGCGATCCCGGCGTTGTTGACCAGCACGTCCAGCCCGTTCCACCCGCCCTCGACGTGGGCGAGGGCGGCCGCCCAGTCCTCGTCGGAGGTCACGTCCAGGCGCAGGTAGCCGACCCCGTCCGGAAGGGAGTCGGGCGCGTGCCCGGCGAGGTCGGTGGCGATCACCCGGTCCCCGCGCGCCGCGAACGCGGCGACCAGGGCGGCGCCGAGGCCGGAGGCGCCGCCGGTGACCAGAACCCGTCGGCCCGAGCCGGTGGGCGGGGTGTCTCGTCCGGGGGCGGTCATCGACGGGCTCCGTGCTTCGTGGGTTCGGGCGCGCCGACGCGGGGGGAGGGTGCGAAGTCCATGTCGTTGACACTACGACCTTGTTGAGCAATGCTCAACAGGTGAACGAGGCAGCCCCGCGACGGACGCGGATGACCCAGGACGAGCGTCGGCGCCAGCTGGTCGGGATCGGCCTGCGGATGTTGGTGGAACGCCCGATCCAGGAGCTGGCGGTGGACGAGGTCGCCCGGGAGGCGGGCATCTCCCGGGGGCTGCTCTTCCACTACTTCCCGAAAAAGACCGCCTTCCACGACGCCGTGGTGGCCGCCGCCGGACGGCGGGTGGTCCGCAACACCGCTCCCGACGAGGACCGCGAGGGCTGGGACGCCGTGGCGCAGTTCGCGGAGCGCTACTTCGAGCAGGTGGACCGGCGCCGGGCGTCGTACGCGGCGCTGGTGTTCGGCGGGGGAGCGGTGACCCTGGAGGGTGACCGCGTGGAGGGTCTGCGCGAGGCCATGGGCGCCCGCGTGCGCGCCCTGCTGGACGCCCCCGAGACGGCGGCCCCGGTCACCGACGCGTGGATCGCCTACCTGGAGGCCCGCGCCCTGCGCTGGTCCGCTGCCCCCGCCGACGAACGCTCCACCGGCCCGACCGCAGAGGCCGACCACTGCGTCCGGGCCCTGCGGGCCCTGCTGGACCTGGACTGATCCACCGGACGGCCGCCCCCGGCACGCTGTGCGCCGAGGCGGCACGCGTCCTAGGATGCGGTGCGTGAGCCAACACACGACACAGCACGGAAACCCGTCGCACGGCGACGGCCCCCGACGGAACGACGGCGCCCCGCAGCGGGGCGGCCTCCAACAGGGCACGGAGACCCACCCCCAGGAGGGCGCGGTCCGCGAGGTCCCCACCGGGCGCAACGCGACCAGACTGGTTTACTCACCGGAGAGGGACGGCCTCGCCGACGCGGGCGAGATCGTCTGGACCTGGGTCCCCTACGAGGAGGACGCCACCCAGGGCAAGGACCGCCCCCTGCTCGTGGTGGGGCGCCGGGGACGGCGTCTGCACGGACTCATGCTCTCCACCCAGGTCCCCGACGAGCACGAGCGCCAGGACTGGCTGCCCATCGGCGCGGGCGCCTGGGACAGGGAGGGCCGCGACTCCTTCGTGCGTGTGGACCGCCTCTTCGAGTTCGACGAGGCGGCCATCCGCCGTGAGGCCGCCGTCATGGACGAGAGTCTGTTCTGGAAGGTCGCGGCGGTCCTGCGGGAGCGCTACGGCTGGACCTGAGCGGTCGCGGGCCGCGCCGCCGTCTCACCCTGTGGATAACTCCGTGTGCCCGGGGGCGCGGCGCTATACGCTGAGGGAGATCCCCCTGGTCCGGTGCCCTACGAAGGGGTGGGTCCACCGGCCCGGGCGGCCTCCCGAGCAAGGAAGCCCCGACAAGGATGACTGCCATGAGTGACATCGAGCGCGTGGTCCACGCGGTAGCCGAACGTGCCCAGGACGCGGCGGCCGAGCTCGCCCCGCTCAGCCGGTCGGTGAAGGACCGTGCCCTGCTGGCCATCGCCGACGCCCTGGTCAAGCGGGCGGACGAGATCACCGCCGCCAACGCGGCGGACGTCGAGCGGGCGCGCCGGGACGGCACCGGCCCGGCCATGATCGACCGGCTCACCCTGACCCCGGCGCGGATCGAGGCCATCGCGGACGCGGTGCGCGAGATCGTCGAGCTGCCGGACCCGGTCGGTGAGTCCGTGCGCGGCGGTGTGCTGCCCAACGGTCTCGACATGCGGCAGATCCGGGTCCCGCTCGGGGTGGTCGGCATCATCTACGAGGGGCGCCCCAACGTCACCGCGGACGCCGCCGCCCTGTGCCTCAAGAGCGGCAACGCGGCCCTGCTGCGCGGCTCCTCCTCCGCCTACGACTCCAACACCGCCATCGTGGCGGTGCTGCGCGACGCCCTGGAGGGCACCGGGGTCCCGGTCGACGCCGTCCAGATGGTGCCCGGCCGCACCCGGGAGTCCTCCACCGCGCTCATGCGGGCCCGGGGGCTCGTGGACGTGCTCATCCCGCGCGGCGGCGGCTCGCTCATCCAGGCCGTGGTCCGCGACTCCACCGTCCCCGTCATCGAGACCGGTGAGGGCCTGTGCCACGTGTACGTGGACGCCGACGCCGACCTCGACAAGGCGGTGGCCATCGCCACCAACGCCAAGGCCCAGCGCTGCTCGGTGTGCAACTCCGCCGAGACACTGCTGGTGCACGAGGCGGTGGCGGCGGAGTTCCTGCCCCGCGTGCTCTCGTCCCTGGCCGAGGCCGGGGTGACCGTGCACGGCGACGAACGCGTCCTCGCCGTCGCGGCCGCGCGTCCGACCGGAGCCACGGTGGTCGAGGCCACCGAGGAGGACTGGGCGACCGAGTACCTGTCCATGGACCTTTCCGTCCGGGTGGTCCCGGACGTGGACGCCGCGATCGCGCACATCAGGCGGTACTCCACCCGGCACACCGAGGCGATCGTCACCGACTCGCTCAGCACCTCCCGGTACTTCGTGGCCCGGGTGGACTCGGCGGCGGTGATGGTGAACGCGTCCACGCGCTTCACGGACGGCGGCGAGTTCGGCTTCGGCGCGGAGATCGGCATTTCCACCCAGAAACTGCATGCCAGGGGCCCGATGGGGCTCACCGAAATGACCTCGACCAAGTACGTGGTCACCGGGGACGGTCACCTGAGGTAGCTGGGGGCCCGTCGACGCGACCAGGAATGGCCGCCCGGACGTCCGGGCGGCCATTCCCGTCCCTTGACTCCGGCCACAAGCGGGCATACCAGGCGCTATCCGCCGCCCCTGGAGTAACACACGTCACCAGGTATGTTCTTCTTCCCGAAACCTGGACAGAAGCGAATCTTCTCCTGCAAGTATTCCCAAAGCGCTGTGGGGTCGGTACTTTCACTGTGGTGTCCCCAGGCGCTCTTCCCGCACCCTCATCAGGAGCGTCGGACCCCACCGGTCACGACGAAAGGAATTCCCCCGCATGAAGTTCGGGAGCAAGATCGCTGCGTCCACCGCCACCGCGGCCCTGGCCATCGGCGGCGTCACCCTCATGGCAGCCCCCGCCCAGGCGGACCTGATCACTCTCTGCTCGGGTCACGGTGGCGCGGTCACCCTGCCCACTGATCTCAAGGTCCCGGCCGGTGCGAGCTGCTTCCTTGACGGCACCGTCATCCAGGGCAAGGTCACCGTCGAGGGCGACGCCAACCTGCACGTCATCGGTGGTCAGATCGACGGCGGCGTGACCGTCTCCAAGGGTGGCTACTTCGACGCCTCCGGCACCGAGGTCGCCGGAGACGTCGTCAACACGGGCTCCTACGGGACCTACCTGGAGGAGGGCACCTCGGTCGCCGGTCTGAGCGCCGCGCCCGCCGAGGGCGCCGACAACGACGGCTTCGTCTTCGTGGTCGGTTCCTCCGCCTCCTCCGTCGACGCCAGCGTCGGAGAGGTCTACGTCACCGACTCCCGTCTGGGCGGCGTGACCGCCGAGGGCGTGGAGTACGTGGACATCTTCGACAGCGTGGTGCGCGGGGACCTCTCCGTCACCGACGCCGCCTCCGGTGGCATCCTCGCTGACAGCGAGGTCATCGGTGACGCCACGTACAGCGGCGGCAACGGCCCGGTGTCCGTCGGTGCCGGAGCGGACGAGGGCTTCGCCAGCTCGCTCAACTACATCGACGGCGACCTGTCGGTCACCGGCGTCTCCGGTGGCGTGTACGTCGACAACAACATCGTGGGCGGCGACCTGACCACCTCCGACAACAGCCCGACCGCGCAGGTCGGTGACAACAACCGCGTGCGCGGCGGCATCGTCACCCAGGAGGTCGCTCTGCGTGCGCTGGCCGCTGAGGTGACCGCCGAGTTCGAGGCGCACGAGGCCGACCTGGAGGAGACGGTCGAGGAGCTGCGCGCCCAGACCATCGCGGACGCCCTGGAGGCCGGTCCCGCCTTCTAGTCCGGTCCGGCCGCTTTGGCCCGGTTCCGCTCCCCGGTCCGGGCCGGTCCCACGGGCTGGTCCGCATCGCCCCGCCCCGCCGCTCTCCGCGGCGGGGCGGGGACACGCCCCGGCAGTGGGGCGGCACCCCCGCCCCTCGCCTCCCGCAGCGCCGACGGCCCCGTGCCGTCGGCGCTGTTCTCGTGCGGGGCCAACGCGCCCATGCCTCCCCTTCAACCCCATCTGTCCCACAATCACCCCTGTTATGTCGTAGCAGTGACGATGGTCATGGCCCGGTGATACATTCCGGGCATGGCTGACTCCGAACGGCGTGTCGTGGTCTCCGGTGGCTCCGGCGGGATCGGGCGGGCCATCGTGTTCGCCCTGGCGAGTGAGGGGGACGAGGTGGTCGCCCTCGGGCGGGACTCCGGACGGCTCGCCGCCCTGGAGCGCCGGGCCCGCGCACACGGCCTCAACGTCACCACCCGGATCTGCGACATCACCGACGAACAGGCGGTGGAGTCCCTGGCGGACGACCTCGGAGAGGTGTCCGTCCTGGTCAACAACGCGGGCACGGCGCGGAGCGCGCCCCTGCGAGGCACCAACCTCGACCTCTGGGACACCCACCTGCGCACCAACACCACCTCCGCCTTCCTGCTCACCCGGGCGCTCCTGCCGGGCATGCTCGCGCGCGACCAGGGGCGGATCGTCTTCATCGCCTCCACCGCCGCGCACACCGGCTCCCGGTACACGGCCGCCTACACCGCCTCCAAGCACGCGATGCTCGGCCTGGCACGGGCGGTGGCCGCCGAGGTCGTCGGCACCGGCGTCACCAGCAACGCCGTGTGCCCCTCCTTCGTCCGCACCCCCATGACCGAGCGCTCCGTGGCCCGCATCGCCGAGCGCACGGGACGCGGACTCGACCAGGCCGAGCAGGCCCTGGCCACCTCCGGCCCCCTGGGCCGACTCATCGAACCCGACGAGGTGGCCGCCGCCGTCACCTACCTCGCGAGCCCCCTGGCCGGAGCGGTCAACGGCCAGTCACTGACCATCGACGGCGGAGGAACCCACCGATGAGCCCCTTCCGGGCGTCCGCGCCCCTGACCGAGCACTGGCGGAACTTCGACCTCCACCGGGAGGGCGGGGTGGCCACCGTGACCCTCGACCGGCCGGACCGGCTCAACGCCCTGACCTTCGACGCCTACGCCGACCTGCGCGACCTGCTCACCGAGCTCCCGCACCGGGGGGACACCCGCGTCCTCGTGCTGCGCGGCGGCGGCCGGGGGTTCTGCTCGGGCGGGGACGTCGACGAGATCATCGGCCGGACCCTGGAGATGGACCCCGACGACCTGCTCGCCTTCACCCGGATGACCGGCGAGGTCGTCCGGGCCATGCGCGAGTGCCCCGTCCCCGTGGTCGCGGGGGTGCACGGGATCGCGGCCGGCGCGGGCGCGGTCCTGGCCCTGGCCGCCGACTTCCGTGTGGTCGCCCGCTCGGCCCGCTTCGCCTTCCTGTTCACCAAGGTGGGTCTGTCCGGCGCCGACATGGGCGCCGCCTACCTGCTCCCGCGCATGGTGGGCCTGGGCAACGCCACGAAGATCCTCATGCTCGGGGACACCCTCGACTCCGCGGAGGCCGACCGCTACGGGCTGGTCAGCGAGCTGGTCGAGGACGACGCGCTGGACGGGGCGGTCACCCGCCTGGCCACCCGGCTCTCCGAGGGGCCCGCCTTCGGCTACGCGCAGACCAAGGCGCTGCTCTCCCGCGAGCTGGACATGGGCCTGTCCGGCGCGATCGAGCTGGAGGCCGTGACCCAGGCGCTCCTGATGAAGAGCGCCGACTACGCCGAGTTCCACGCGGCCTTCACGGGCCGCCGTGAACCCGAGTGGAAGGGGCGCTAGTGGAGGGGGAGCGAGTGGAACCCGAGAGTCCGCCCCGGAGCCCGCACACGCTGGTCAACCCGCCCGAACTCGGGCCCACCCCCGGCTTCTCGCACGCGGTGGTGCCCGCCCCCGGGCGCACCGTCCACCTGGCCGGGCAGATCGCCTCGGGGCCGGACGGCGCGCTGGCGGCGCGGGCCCTGCCGGACCAGTTCGGGGTCGCCCTCGGCAACGTGGTCACCGCCCTCCGCGCCTGCGGGGGAGCCCCGGAACACCTCGTGAGCCTGACCATCTACACCACCGACGTCCCGGGGTACCGGGCCGCCGCCCGGGACATCGGCCGCGCCTACCGTGCCCACCTGGGCCGCCACTACCCGGCGATGGCGCTGTTGGGGGTGGTCGAGCTCTTCGAACCCGGAGCGCTGGTCGAGCTGGTCGGCGTCGCCGTGATCCCCGGCCCCGCCGCCCGGTGACGCCGGAGCGGTGAGCCGGTCGGCCCCGCTACGAGGGGCCGGGGTCGAGGGTGGCGGCGGCGCGGACGTGCTCCAGCCCAGGTCCGCGCAGCAGGGCGTGCAGTTCGAAGAAGACCCGCGCCGCACGGCTGCCCGCCCAGCGGTCGGGGAGCAGTTCCGGCGGCAGACCCGGATCGAGGTACGGCATCCGCCGCCAGGCGTCCACCGCCCGCAGGTGGTCGGCGAAGGCCGCCGCGTGGGCCTCGGGGGCGCGGAGGGCGCGGGTACCCCGACGGCGCCAGGCCGCCGCGACCGGTTCGTGCTCGTCGAGGAAACCCTCGTACATCGCCTGGAGCGCCGGTAGGTCCCACCAGCGCGCCACGGACCCGGTGAGATCACGGAAGTCCAGGTAAGAGGCGTGAAACAGCTCCGCGTGCTCCTCCAGGCCGAGGTCCCGGAGCGCGGCGCGGGCCTGCTCCGTCAGGTGGGCGGGAGCGATCCACACCCCGGCGGCGGTGGTGCCGAAGCCGAGCCGGGTGAGCTGGGCGCGCAGGGCGTGGCGGCGGTTCCGCTCGGACTCGGGCACCGAGAACACCACGAGCACCCAGCCGTCCTGGACGCGGGCGACCCGGTGGCCGAAGATTCGCTGGTCGCCCTCCGCGAGGATGCGTCGTCCCTGGTCGGAGAGGCGGTACCCGGCCACCCCGCCGAGGCGTTCCGGGGTCAGGAGTCCGCGCCGCTTGAGCCGGGACACGGCCGAGCGGACGGCGGGGCCGTCCACGTCGAGCCCGGACATCAGGGCGATGAGGTCGGACACCCCGATCCACCCGCCCACGTCACGGGCGTAGGAGCCGAAGAAGGAGACGATCAGGGACCTCGGCCGCCGCCGCTCGGTGTCCGTCGTGGACGCGACGGAGGTGTCCGGCGGGGGATCGGCGGTCCCGGCTGCCCGGTCGGTGTTGGACGTCACGCGGACACGATAGCGGCCGCCGCCCGTGGTGTTCGGGTGGTCCCCGTCGTCGCCGGTGGTTCGGTGCACTGTCGAAATGACTCCATATAGGTCTCTTGACGATCGTCACGGTTATTGTACATTTGCGATGTGGGGTGGATCACGTACTGACGAGAGCCGAGGTCACCCATGGAGCTCCCCCGCGACCACACCGACCACGAGTTCGCGCACCGCGTCAGGGAGCGCGCCGCCGACTTCGCCACCGCGCCGTCCACGGCGGACACGGCGGACACGGCCTCCTCCGGGCCCCCTGGCCGGGTGGACCGCCCCCTGCTCCTCCGCCTCGGGGAGTCGGGCCTGCTCCCGGCGCTCTTCCCCGGCACGGCGGACGAGGGCCCCCTCAGGGAGGCGCCCGCCACCCGCCTGTGCCTGCTGCGTGAGCACCTGGCCCGTGCCGACACCCACGCCGAGACCGCCCTCGCCCTCCAGGGGCTGGGCACGTATCCGCTCCTCCAGTCGGGTTCCGACGACCAACGCCGACGCTGGGTCCCCGAGGCGGCCTCGGGGCGGGCCGTCGCGGCCTTCGCCCTCTCCGAACCCGACGCGGGCTCCGACGCCGCCGCGCTCGCGCTCCGGGCCGACCCCTCGGGCACGGGCTGGCGACTGCACGGCGAGAAGACGTGGATCTCCAACGCGCCCGACGCCGACTTCTACACCGTGTTCGCCCGCACCACCCCCGGCACCCGCTCCCGAGGGGTCACCGCCTTCTGCGTAGCGGCCGACCGCCCCGGGCTGTCCGGCTCCCCGCTGGAGATGCTCTCCCCGCACGCTCTGGGCCACCTGGTGTTCGACGGGGTCGAGGTGGGCCCCGAGGACGTCGTGGGCCTGCCCGACCAGGGGTTCGCGGTGGCCATGCGCACCCTCGACCTGTTCCGCCCCAGTGTCGGGGCCTTCGCCGTCGGCATGGCCGACGCCGCCCTCGCCGCCGCACGGGAGCACACGGCCCACCGGAGCGCCTTCGGCGGACCGCTGGACGCCCTCCAGACCGTCGCGCACACCCTCGCGGAGATGGCCACCCGGACCGAGGCCGCCCGGCTCCTCGTCTACGCGGCCGCCGCCGAGTACGACTCCGGCGGTCCGGACGTCACCCTCAGGGCCGCGATGGCCAAGCTCTTCGCCACCGAGACCGCCCAGTACGTGGTGGACGCCGCCGTGCAGCTGCACGGCGCCCGCGCCCTGCGCCGGGGACACCTGCTCGAACACCTCTACCGGGAGGTGCGTGCCCCACGGATCTACGAGGGCGCGTCGGAGGTCCAGCGCCAGATCATCGCCCGCCACATGTAGCAGCGTCCGGCTGAAGTCCCCCGCACCTCGGAGGTCCAGCATGTCGAACCAGAACCCGGCCGACCGGCCGGACCGCACCGACGACCCGTCCCCGACCGGGACGCACGCGGCCGTGGCGCTCTCACCCACGGCACACGAGGACACCTTCACCCGGGACCACCTGCCCCCGCCCGAGGAGTGGCCGCTGATCCGGCCGCTGGACCACCCCGACCGGCTCAACTGCGCGGAGGAACTGCTCGACGGCACCATCGCCCGCTTCGGCGCGGACCGCCGCTGCCTGGTCGGTGACCACGAGAGCCTCACCTACGGGCAGCTCCGGGAACGGGTGGACCGGATCGCCCACGTGCTGGTGGACGAACGCGGTCTGCGCCCGGGGCAGCGGGTGCTGCTGCGCGGGCCCAACTCCCCCTGGCTGGCCGCATGCTGGCTGGCGGTCCTCAGGGCCGGGGGAGTGGTCGTCACCGTCCTGCCGGTCCTGCGCGCCGGGGAGCTCACCACCATCCTCCGCTCCGCCGAGGTCTCCCACGCGGTCTGCGACGCCCGGTTCCTCGACGACCTCACCGAGGCCGCGGCGGGCTTCGGGGACCGGGCCCCGGACGTCCTGGCCTACGGCGGTGACGGACCCGACGACCTCACCGCACGGATCACCGGGCACCGGGCCAGCGGGGCGCCCGCGGACTTCGCCCCGGTGCCCACCGCCGCCGACGACGCCTGCATGATCGCCTACACCTCCGGTACCACCGGTGACCCCAAGGGCTGCGTCCACTTTCACCGGGACGTCCTCGCCATCGCGGACACCTACTCCGCCCGGATCCTCAGACCCCGGCCGGACGACCTCTTCGTCGGCAGCCCGCCCTTCGCCTTCACCTTCGGCCTCGGCGGACTCCTGGTCTTCCCGCTGCGGGCCGGGGCCGCCACGGTCCTCCTCGAACGCCCCCGCCCCGAGGCGCTGCTGGACGCCGTCAGCGAACGCGGCGCCACGATCGTGTTCACCGCCCCCACCGCCTACCGGGCCATGCTCGCCCGGACCGGTGACCGTGACCTGTCCTCGCTGCGCCGCTGCGTCTCCGCCGGAGAGCACCTGCCCGCCGCGACGTGGCGGGCCTGGTACGACGCCACCGGCATCCGGATGCTCGACGGCATCGGCGCGACGGAGATGCTGCACATCTTCGTCTCCGCCACGGACGAGCACATGCGCCCCGGCTCCACCGGGCGCCCCGTCCCCGGGTTCGAGGCCCGGATCCTCGACGACCAGGGGCGGCCCGTCCCCGACGGGGAACCCGGGCACCTGGCGGTCCGGGGCCCGGTCGGCTGCCGCTACCTGGCGGACGACCGCCAGCGCGAGTACGTCCGCCACGGCTGGAACCACACGGGGGACACCTACGTCCGCGACGAGGACGGCTACTTCTGGTACCGGGCGCGCAGCGACGACATGATCGTCTCCGCCGGGTACAACATCGCCCCGGCCGAGGTGGAGGAGGCCCTGCTCACCTCGCCCGACGTCGAGGAGGCGGCGGTGGTCGGCGCCCGGGACCCGGACCGGGGCCTGGTGGTCCACGCCCACGTGGTCCCGCGCGAGGGGATCACCCCCGACACCGCCCTGGCCGACCGGCTCAGGGAGCACGTACGCGCGCGCATCGCCCCCTACAAGGCCCCGCGCGCCATCGTCTTCCGCGCCGCGCTGCCCTGTACCGCCACCGGCAAGCTCCAACGCTTCCGGCTCCGGGAGGGCGCCGACGAGTGAGGCGCCGGGGCCCGGGAGAGCGTCGTCCAGGCGCGCGCGGGGGGCGTTCCCACCCCGCCGGGCACACACGGATCCGCGACGAACAGGAAGGCACACGATGCGCATCGCGTGTATCGGGGCGGGACCGGCCGGACTCTACTTCGCGGCCCTGGCCCGACAGCTGGACCACACCCACGACATCACCGTCTACGAACGCAACGCCCTCGACGACACCTTCGGGTTCGGGGTGGTGCTCTCCGACGAGACCCTGGGCGGCATCGAACACGCCGACCCGGCCGTCTACGAGGCGATGGCCTCCGAGTTCGCGCGCTGGGACGACATCGACGTCCACCACCGCGGCACCGTCACCACCTCCGGGGGGCACGGCTTCGCCGCCATCGGCCGCCGCCGACTCCTCCGGATCCTGCGCGCCCGCTGCGCCGAGCTCGGGGTACGGGTCCTCGGCCGGACCGAGGCCCCGCCCGCCGCCGAGCTGGCCGCCACCCACGACCTCGTCGTCGCCGCCGACGGGATCAACAGCCACACCCGGTCCGCCCACGCCACGGCCTTCGGCACCGAACTCCAACCGCACCGCAACCGGTTCATGTGGCTCGGCACCGACCTGGTCTTCGACGCCTTCAACTTCCACGTCCTGGAGACCCCTCACGGGGTCGTGCAGCTGCACTGCTACCCGTACTCCACCGACTCCAGCACCTTCATCGTCGAGATGGCCGAGGACGTGTGGCGCCGGGCCGGGTTCGTCGACCGCGACCTAGCCCCGGGGGAGAGCGACCTCGCGGCGATCACCCGCTGCGAGGACCTCTTCGCCGGAGTGCTGCGGGGGCACCGCCTCCGGCCCAACAACTCCCGCTGGCAGCGGTTCACCACCGTGCGCAACCGCACCTGGCGCCACGGCAACACCGTCCTCCTCGGCGACGCAGCGCACAGCGCGCACTTCTCCATCGGCTCCGGCACCAAACTGGCCATGGAGGACGCGCTCGCCCTCGCCGCCTGCCTGAGCGAACAGCCCAGCGTCGACGCCGCGCTCGGCGCCTACGAGGACGAACGCCGCCCCGTCGTGGCCAGCACCCAGCGCGCCGCCCAGGCCAGCCTGGAGTGGTTCGAGGACATCGCCCGGCACGTCGACGCGGAACCGCTCCAGTTCGCCTTCGACCTGCTCACCCGCAGCCGCCGCGTCACCTACGACAACCTGCGCCTGCGCGACCCCGAGTTCGTCGCCCGCGTGGACGGTTGGTTCGCCCGCGAGGTCGCGTCGGGGCACGCCCCGGAGCGCGGCGCGGAACCAGGGGAGTCCGTCCCCGCCGCACCCGAACCCGAACCCGAACCCGAACCGCGCCCGCCCATGTTCCATCCCTTCCGGCTGGGACCCGTGGAACTGGACAACCGGGTGGTGGTCTCGGCCATGGACATGTACTCCGCCACGGACGGCCTCCCCGGCGACTTCCACCTCGTCCACCTGGGCGGCAAGGCCCTGGGCGGGGCCGGGCTGGTCATGACCGAGATGGTGTGCGTGTCCGCCGACGCCCGCATCACCCCCGGCTGCGCGGGCCTCTACACACCCGAGCACGAGGCCGCCTGGGGCCGCGTCACCGAGTTCGTGCACACCCACAGCACGGCCCGGATCGGCGTGCAGCTCGGCCACGCCGGACGCAAGGGCTCCACCCGCCTCATGTGGGAGGGCATCGACCAGCCCCTGCCCACCGGGAACTGGCCCCTGGTCGCCCCCTCACCGCTGCCCTACCGGGACGGGGTCAACCAGGTCCCCGAAGAGCTCGGCCCCGCCGCGATGGCCGCGATCCGCGACGACTTCGCCTCCGCCGCCCGCTCCGCCGACCGCGCCGGGTTCGACCTCCTCGAACTCCACTGCGCCCACGGCTACCTGCTCTCCTCCTTCCTGTCCCCGGTCACCAACCACCGCACCGACCACTACGGGGGCGACCTCACCGCACGGCTCCGCTACCCCCTGGAGGTCCTGGCCGCGGTCCGCGCCGAGTGGCCCGACCACAAGGCCCTCACCGTCCGGATCTCCGCCACCGACTGGGTCGAGGACGGCACCACCGCCGACGACGCCGTGCGCATCGCCCGGGCCCTGGCCGGGGCGGGAGCCGACGCCATCGACGTCTCCACGGGCCAGGTCACCCCGGACGAACGGCCCGCCTTCGGACGCAGCTACCAGGTGCCCTTCGCCGAACGCATCCGCCGCGAACTCGGCGTGCCCGTCATCGCGGTCGGCGCCCTCTCCTCCCACGACGACGTCAACTCCACGATCCTCGCGGGCCGGGCCGACCTGTGCGCTCTGGCCCGCCCCCACCTGTACGACCCCCAGTGGACCCTTCACGCCGCCGCCGAACAGGGCTACACCGGCCCGGGGGCGACCTGGCCCACCCCCTTCAGGGCGGGCAGCCGCAGACCGCCCACCGGCCGGACCGACGGACCGCGCCCCCGACTGGACCTGCTACGTTCCTCCGAGACACCGGCCACCCGGCACCGGCGGTGGCGCCCGGACACCCCGGAACGGGTCCGGCCACGAACCAAGGAGGATCACGGTGACGACGCCCTACGGTGAGCACCCCAGCCAGATCGTCCACCGCTGGGACCCCGAGGGCGCCGAGGCCCCCGCCCCCGTGGCGGTGCTCCTGCACGGTGGCTGGTGGCGCGACCTGCACGACGCCCGCCTGATGGATCCGATCGCCCGCGACCTCGCCGCCTCCGGGTGGGCGGTGTGGAACGTCGAGTACCGGCGCACCGGCGCGGACGGCGGCGGCTGGCCGCAGACCCGCGACGACGTCGCCCGCGCCCTCGACCTCCTCGCCGCCACCGCCGAACACGACCCGGGGCTGGACACCTCCAGGGTGGTGTCGATCGGCCACTCCGCCGGGGGACACCTCGCCCTGATGACGGCCGTCGACTCGCCGGTGACCTCGGTGGTCCCCATCGCGCCCGTCACCGACCTGCGCCGCTGCGCCGAGGCCGCACTGGGGGAGGGCGCGGTCGCACCCTTCCTCGGCCCCGACCCCGCGCCCGCGCTCTACGCCGAGTCCTCGCCCCTGCACCGACTGCCGTTCGGACTGCCGCAGCTGGTCGTCCACGGCGACGCCGACCAGCGCGTGCCGGTCGAGCACAGCCGCGACTACGTGGCCGCGGCCCGCGCCGCCGGGGACACCGTCGACTACCGGGAGGTCCCGGGCGTCGACCACTTCGCCGCCATCGACCCCGAACGCGCCGCCTGGCGCGAGGTGCGCGACGCGCTCGCGCGCGGCTGGGGCTGACACACGACGGGGGCGGTGCCCGGCCAGGCCGGGCACCGCCCCCGAGTCGGCGGGCTAGTTCCTGCTGCCGTCGCCCTCGGCGCCGCCGCTCTGGCCGCCCCGCCAGCGGTCGGCCACCGTGTCGAAGATCTGGCCCCCGGCGCGACCGGCGCCACCGGCCACGTCACGGATGGTCTTCACCAGCGGGTCGGAGGAACGGCTCCAGCCCTCCCGGTAGGAGTTGGCCGCGCTGCTCGCCTCCTCGGAGACGCTGGCGTCCCTGTCGCTGGCGCGGCGCGGGTACT
Source organism: Nocardiopsis sp. iso_237 (assembly GCF_056173345.1). Lineage (NCBI taxonomy): Bacteria > Bacillati > Actinomycetota > Actinomycetes > Streptosporangiales > Nocardiopsidaceae > Nocardiopsis > Nocardiopsis sp. iso_237. The sequence goes on from NZ_CM149669.1 coordinate 1,668,214, forward strand.
GGCCGTCCAGGATCCGCTGGTACTCGCCGCTCTCGGTCCACCGGTGGAGCTCGGCCACCCGGACCACCGCGAACGGGTGGCTCTGCGGGATGGTGGTCATCAGCTTGAGGACGCTGTCCACGGCGTCCCCGCCGCCCTCGTACTCGCGGGCCTGCTCCATGAACGCGTCGGGGTTCATCTGGGACAGGTTCGAGCCGCCGGCCAGCTTCATCAGGGCGCTCTTGGCGGCCTCGGGGTTCTGACAGGTCAGCAGCCCGGCGCGGTCGCTGGAGAGCTCGGACTTGCGCTGCCACTCCCGCAGGCCCGCCAGGATCGCCTGGATCGCGATGGCGCCCAGCGGAATCCACATGATCTTGGTGGACAGCCACACCAGCAGCAGGAGGATGGTTCGGTACACGGAGTGCCCGCTCAGCACGTGACCGACCTCGTGGCCGATGACGAACCGCTTCTCCTCGGCGTTGAACAGGTCGAACAGACCGGTCGTCATGACGATGAACGGCTTCTTGCGGCCGATCGCCATCGCGTTGGGCTGGGGGTCCATCTTCACGTAGAGCTCGGGAACCTCGTCCAGGTCGAGGACGTAGGCGGCGTCGCGGAGGTAGTCGTGCAGCTCCGGGAACTGGGTGGGGCTGACCCGCACCGCGCTGGAGAGGAACATCAGGCGGAGCGAGCGCTCGTTGATCCGCCCGAACAGGGACTTGACGAGGGTGTCGAAGCCCGACAGCGAACGCAGCGCGACCAGGGCGCCGCGGTCGGCGGGGTGCTCGTAGGCACGAGGGGAGATGTCTGTGAGCCGGACGCGTGCGCGGTCTGGTGAGTTGGCCATAACGGCATGCTATGCGGCACGATGCCCGTTGGCCACGGTTCGGAGCCATCGAGATATGACGTGATTCGCGAGTGTTTCACGAACCCCGCGGGAAGCAGGGCGACCCGCCCCTTGTTTCTGGTGTTGCCGGGAGCATCACGCCCGCGACCCGTCGGGGTCGGCTAATCTCGGTTGGCCGAAACCGGCAAGACGGCAGCGAACGGAGCGCACAGTGACACACCAGGCCACCGGCGGCTCCCAGGGAGGGAGCCCACCCGTGAGACGGGACGGCTCCGCGCCGACCCGGGTCGGCATCATGGGCGGCACCTTCGACCCCATCCACCACGGCCACCTCGTCGCCGCGAGTGAGGTCGCCCACCTCTTCGGCCTCGACGAGGTGGTCTTCGTGCCGACCGGGCAACCCTGGCAGAAGGACCTCGACAAGGTCACGCCCTCCGAGGACCGCTACCTCATGACGGTCATCGCGACCGCCGAGAACCCCCAGTTCAGGGTCGACCGCGTCGAGATCGACCGCTCCGGCCCCACCTACACCCTCGACACGCTCCGCCAGATGCGCGCCGTCTACGGCCCCGACGTGGAGCTCTTCTTCATCACCGGGGCCGACGCGCTGGGCGCCATTCTGAGCTGGCACAACGTCGACGAACTCTTCGACCTCGCGCATTTCGTAGGCTGTAACCGGCCCGGACACCACCTCAGCGACACCGGCCTGCCCGAGGGCAAGGTCTCCCTGGTGGAGGTCCCCGCGCTCGCCATCTCCTCCACCGAGTGCCGCGAACGCGTACGCAAGGGCGAACCCATCTGGTACCTCGTGCCCGACGGCATCGTCCGCTACATCAACAAGACCGGGCTCTACCTGGAGTCCTGACCGCGCCACGCGGACCCGCACCCCGAACAAGTAAGGCAGCAGGCACAACGTGACAGCCACCGACAGGGCCCTGGAACTCGTCAAGGTCGCCGCAGAGGCCGCCTCCGACAAGCTCGCACAGGAGATCATCGCCTACGACGTCAGCGAACAGCTCGTCATCACCGAGGCCTTCGTCCTGTGCTCGGCGCCCAACGACCGCCAGGTCCGCGCCATCGTCGACGAGATCGAGGACCAGCTCCGCATCCAGTCCGGCGCCAAGCCCGTCCGCCGTGAGGGCGAGCGCGACGGCCGCTGGGTCCTCCTGGACTACGCCGACATCGTCGTCCACGTCCAGCACGAGGAGGAGCGCGGCTACTACGGCCTCGAACGCCTCTGGAAGGACTGCCCGGAGATCGAACTCCCCGAGGGCGCCCGGGGCGCCGAGCGCACCCCTCTGGACGAGCCGTAACCTCCGCGGCCGCCGGTCGCCGAACTAGAGAGACACACCACGTGAGTGACGCCCCTCGTGTGCTGTTCTGGCGGCACGGACGCACCGCCTGGAACGTCGAGAAACGCTTTCAGGGACAGACCGACATCGACCTCGACCCGGTCGGCCACGCACAGGCCGAGCGGGCCGGTCGGCTGCTCGCCACGCTGACGCCCGACGCCATCGTCGCCTCCGACCTCAGGCGCGCGGCGGACACCGCCGGGTACCTCTCCCGCTCCTCGGGGCTTCCCGTGGAGTACGACAAGGGGCTGCGCGAACGCTTCGGCGGCTCCTGGGAGGGGCAGACCTCCTCCGAACTGGCCGCGCGCTGGCCGGTGGAGCACCCCCGCATGGACATCCCCGACGGGGAGCACATCTCCGACGTGGGCGACCGCATGCTCGCGGCCATCCACCGGGGCATCGACAGGACCCCGCCCGGTGGGCTCCTGGTCATCGTCAGCCACGGGGCGGCGCTGAGGATCGGCATCACCCGCATGCTCGGCATCCCCGACGAACAGCGCGAGGTCCTCGGCCCGCTCAGCAACGCCTGCTGGTCCGTGCTCCAGACCCGGGGGGACACCTGGCGCCTCATGGAGCACAACGCCGCCAGTCTCCCCGAGCCCGTGGTGCTCAGCGACGACGCGTGATCCGTTTCGACGAACCGGGCATCTTCCGCTAAGGTTCAGGGAGTCGGAGGGGCACCCGCCCCCACGACTCCCGCACGGGGCTATGGCGCAGTTGGTAGCGCGCCTCCATGGCATGGAGGAGGTCTGGGGTTCGAATCCCCATAGCTCCACGAGTAGGGCCCGCTGGGTGGTTGCCGCGCAACCTCCCGCCGGGCCTTCCTGTTTTCCGGGGGACGAACGCCCGAGCCACCTGATCTCCGGGACGACCCTGCGGAGCGTGAACGCGCTCGGCGGGGTCGTTCCGCCGTTTTCCGTGGGGGCCCCGATCGTTTCTCGGGGACACCCACCGACCCCCGCGCAGGTCTCCCCGGAGCCCCTGGGGGCTCTCAGTCGTCGACGGTCTCCAGGAAGGCCCGGGCCTCCTCCACGAACCGGTCGTGTGCCTCCAGCTGGGCCCAGTGCCCGCAGTCCGGCACCGTGACGAGTCGGGCGTTCGGCATCAGTTCGGCGGCTCGCCGAGAACCCCTGAGCGGCACGATCGGGTCCTTCTCCCCGTGGACGAAGAGTGTGGGCGCGCTGATCTCCCTGACCACGGGCAGCAGATCGTTGCGCATCCCGTGCGGTCCGAGGTTGGCCTGGTTGTAGCGGATGTATCCCAGCGCGGCGCCCGGTTTGCGTCCCTCGCGGCGAAACTCGGCCACGACTTCGGGCGGCATCGTCGACACGTCGTGGACGACCGCGCGCAGTGCCAGCCCGACGAACCGGTTGGCCAGGGCCGAGAGCCGGAGCAGGATCGGGTCGGGAATCCGCGCGGCCCACCACGCGGCCCGGTGCGTGAACCGGTTCCCGACACGGTCCCCCAGCCCACCCGGGCCGATCAGGATCAGCGACCGGACCCGGTCCGGGTGGCGCCGGGCCAGGTTCAGGGCCACGTCGCCACCCATCGACACGCCCACGACCACTGCCTCCTCCACCCCCAGCTCGTGCAGGAGCCGGGCGAGGAAGTCGGCCAGCGCCGCGGGGCCGCCCAGGGGCTCGATCCCCGCGGTGCCGCCGAACCCGGGCAGATCCGGTGCGATCACACGGTGGTCGGGCCCGAACTCCTCGAACATCCGATACCAGGAGATGGTGGCGTTGTCGTTGCTGCCACCGTGCACCAGCAGAAGCGGTGGGTCGTCAGCCGATCCGCCGTGGAGGACGCGCACTCTGCCCCCGTCGAGGTCGAGGTACTCGGCGCGTGAGTCAGGGGGGAGGAAGGTCATGAGCGGCTCCAGAGGGCCTCGAGGTCGTCGGCGAGGCGCGCGAAGCACTCCTTGCCGGGCGTGGTGTCGGTGGTCCCCGTATCCGCCGCGCGCGCGACCAGCTCGCCCATGCCCAGGATGAGGCCGTCCAGGTCATCGTGGGGGGCGGTACGGGCGAGGCCGACGTTCCAGACGGCCAGGTTCGTGGCCAGCGACTCGGGGTCCAGGTCGGACCGGACCATTCCGGCCTCCCGCATCCGTCGGACGAAGTCCGCGCCCATCGGCAACCGCGCACGGTACGGGGAATCCTGGTCACTCGGACGCCGGACGGGGCCGATCTCCCCCTTGTACAGCGCCCGTAGGAAGGGGCGTGTGTGCAAAGCGGTCAGGGAGTGCACGAAGAGGCGTGAGAGGAGGCCTCCACGCGGGTCGGCGGCGACCTCCGCCCGGGTGGTCGCCAGGGCCAGCCCCATCTCGTGGCCGACGACGGCTCTGGTCAGCGCCTCCTTGCTGTCGAAGCGCAGGTAGAGGACGCCCTTGGCCACTCCGGCCCGGTGTGAGACCTCGTCCATGGTGGTGCGTCTCGATCCGTGTTCCGCCATGGCAGCGGCGGCGGCGTCGAGGATGACCCCGGTGTCCACACTGGGTCGGGCCATCTTCCATCCTTAATGACCAGAATCGTCTATTTGGTCATTCTAGGTCGAGGGGCGGGGAAGTCAACGCCTCCGGGCCCGTACCGGGAGACCGCCCCGACGGAACGGGGGCCGGTCTCCCACGGGGATCAGGCCGAGGCCACCTCCTCGTCGCGGTCCTCGACCTCGGCGATGTGCAGCGCGGAGACCAGGTCCCGGTACAGCTCGTCCTCCTCCAACAGCTGCGCGTGGGTGCCCTGCGCACGAATGCGCCCGTCCTCCAGCAGCAGGATGCGGTCGGCGTGGATCACCGTGGACAGCCGGTGCGCGATGGTCACCACGGCCGCGCGGTCGGCGTGTCCGCGCACGCTGCGGGTGATGGCGGCCTCGGTGATCGCGTCCACCTGCGAGGTGGCCTCGTCGAGGAGCAGCACGTCCGGGGACCCGAGCAGGGCCCGGGCCAGGGCGATGCGCTGGCGCTGGCCACCGGAGATCGAGCTGGCGTCCAACGAGGTGTCCAGCCCCTCCTCCAGGGCGGCGACCATGTCGGTCAGCAGCACCTCGTCCAGGACCCGTCGGATGTCCTCCTCCGACGCCTCCGGGTTGGTGAACAGCAGGTTCTCGCGGATGGTGCCGGGCACCACCGGGGTGTCCTGCTCGACGTAGGCGAAGTGACCGCGCACCTGCTGCGGGGACAGCTCCTGGTAGGGCCTGCCGTCAACCGTGATCAGGCCCTCCTCCGGCTCCAGGAACCGCAGGAGCAGGGACAGGACCGTGGTCTTGCCCGCCCCGGAGGGGCCGACGATCGCGGTGTGCCCGCGCCTGGGGACGGTCATGTCGATCCGCTCCAGCGCGGTGGCGGCTCCGGGCGCGTAACGGGCGGTGACACCGCGCAGCTCCAGCAGCGGACTCCCGTGACCGTTGCTGGCGGCCGGAGCGGTCCCGGAGGGGGCCTCGGCGGTGGGTTCGAGCGGGATGGCCTCCACCTCACGGATGCGCTTGGCGGCGGCGATGCCCGACTGGAGGGTGGTCACGCTCTGGGAGAGCTCCATGACCGGGTTCATCAGGGTGAAGGCGTAGAGCAGGAACGCGACCAGCGTGGAGACCGCGATCTCCCCGGAGGCCACCCGCGTCGCGCCCACGCCGAGGATGGCGATGATCGCCAGCTGGACGCCGCCGAAGGCGATGGTCCAGGCCACGGCCTCGCGCCGGACCGAACGGATGCCGTGCCGGGTCGCGTCCTCCGCGTGTTCGAGGATCTGCGAGCCCAGGCGTTCCTCGGCCCTGCTCACCTTCACCGTGCGGATCGCGCGCAGGGAGCCGTCGAGCACCCCGCCCATGAGGCCGAGGGAGTTCTGCGCCTTCTCCTGGGCCCTGGCGATGGCGGGCATGAGGGTGAGGAAGAGGACCGTGACGACGACCACCGCGACGACGGTGACGCTCAGCAGGACCAGGTCGAGGACGCCCATCATGATAAGGGTGCCCACCATGAGGACGCTGCCGTTGACCAGGCTGATGATGCTGCTGGAGGCGGCCTCCTTGAGGAGGACGGTGTCCGAGGTGGCCCTGGTGACGAGCTCGCCGGAGGGGCGCTTGGACATCGGGAACAGGGCGGCCCGGAAGTAGCGGCGCACGAGGGAGGTGCGCGCCTCCAGGACGACCTTCTCCGCGACGGTGCCGAGCACGATCCAGTGCCACAGGCCCGTCACCAGGCCGACGCCGAACAGGCTCAGCAGGATCGCGATGGGCATGGCGAGACTGCCCGAGTCGGAGATGGTGTCCAGCACGAGCTTGACCACCATCGGGTTGGCCAGTTCCAGCGCCGAGCCGAACAGGGCGAGGACCAGGCCTAGGAGGAGCTTGTTCCGGTGGGGTCGGACGAAGGACCAGAGCACCCGCAGCTGGGCGAAGCGGGGCTCCGGCGCTGGTCTGTCCGCGGGTTCGGGTGGGGCTGGTTCTACCGGTGGGTGAGCAGTCATGGATGAAATTAGGTCATAGGTGACCGATTATTGTCAACAGGTTACCGACGCCCCTACTATGAGGGCATGGTGAAGAGCGATCCCTCCGAGGAAGAGACCAGGACCCGCGCCCGCACCCGCCGCGCGATCCTCGACGCCGCCGTCGACGTACTGGGTGAGAACCGCGCCGCGCCGCTGTCCCACGTGGCCACGCGCGCCGGGGTGGCCCGGAGCACGCTCCAGCGCTACTTCCCCGAGCGGGCCGACCTCGTCGCCGCTCTGGGCGACCACGCCAGCGAACTGGCCAACGAGGCCACGGAACGCGCCCGCCCCACGGAGGGCACCGCCATCGAGGCCTTCTCCCGCCTCGTGTCCGAGTACTTCGCGCTCCAGAAGATCTCCATGCTCTCCTTCGGCGGAGACGACCCGTCACAGGAGCAGGAAGAGGAGGAGTGCGGGCCCAGCGACCTCGCCTTCTACGAGGTCGTCGAGCGCGGGCACGAGGACGGCACCATCGACCCCCGGATCACGCCGCTGTGGGCGCAGCAGCTCCTGTGGTCCACGCTCTACGGGGGCTGGCTCTACGTGAACTCCGCGAGGGTCCCCGCCTTCGAGGCCCACAACATGTGCGTGCTGTCGCTCGTCAAGGCCGTCTCGCGGGAGAGAAGGGACTGACCGGGCCTGCGGGGCCCGGTCGCCGGGGGCGTCACAGGTAGAGGCCGGTGCCCCGATCCGGTGCCTCGTTCGCGATCGCGTGGACGTCGCGCTCCCGCAGGATCACGTAGCGCTCACCGTTCAACTCGACCTCGCCCTGTTCCTCGGGATCGAAGAGCACGCGGTCACCCGTCTTCACGTGACGGGCACCGGTCCCGGCACCGCGCACCTCACCCCAGGCCAGCCGGGTCGCCAACTTCACCGTGTCCGGAATGACCAGACCCGCGCTGCTGCGCCGCTCACTCTTGTCCGGGACCGTCTTCACCAGGAGGCGGTCGTGGAGCATCTGGATTTCAAGCTTTGATTCGGCCACCTCACCAGAGTATTCGGCCCGTCCGAGACCAGGCCCCGCGCCCCGGAGCCCCCGGCGTCCACCCCGGGTTTGAACCTGGTTCGACCCACCCTTGACTTCCTGTAGAGTTGAGGCGTGCCGAACGGGGAAACCGTCCGGCCTACCAGGGGCTATGGCGCAGTTGGTAGCGCGCCTCCATGGCATGGAGGAGGTCTGGGGTTCGAATCCCCATAGCTCCACGAGTAGGGCCCGCTGGGTGGTTGCCGCGCAACCTCCCGGCGGGCCTTCCTGTTTTCCGGGGGACGGTCGCCCGAGCCCCGGCCTCCGAGACGACCCCGATCGCACGCGATCGCCGGGTCGTCCTGTCGTTGCACCGGGGTGACCCCCACCCCCCGGTGCGCGCTCGCCGGGGCTCGCGTACCTCGCCACCCCGCTCGGGGTGGACACGCCCACCGTCACGTCCCGTCCACGGCTGACACGGGGGTTCGGCCCTCCGTTCGGCTCGCGCGCGGCGGTGCCGTTCCGCGACTGATTCCCTCTCTTCTTTCCTCCCGCCGTACCGGCGTCTCCCGTGCCCCGGATCCTCGCTCCCGTCGCGTTCCGAAAGTGGCCCGATCAGTTCCCCCTTTCTCCCTGGGTTCCTTCTCTGTTTGAGGGTTGTCGCCCTTTGGCCTTTTGGGTATCGACTCAACCCTCTACAACTGGTTCAAGGATACGGTTGAAGCGGAGGTGTGTGAATGAGAATTCTCGTGACCGGTGCGAGCGGTAATGTCGGCCGACTGGTGGTGGAGGGGCTCAGGGGAGTCGAGGTCCGGGCGCTCTCGCGGCGGGTCCGTGACGACCTGCCCGACGGCGTCGAGGGTGTGGTCGGTGATCTCGCCCGCCCGGAGAGCCTGGAAGGGGTCTTCGAGGGGGTCGACCGGGTCTATCTCTTTCCCGTTCCGGACACGGCTGGGCGTGTGGTGGAAATGGCGCGTGCGGCGGGTGTCACCAGAGTGGTGACCCTTTCCTCCGGTGCCGTCACCCACGGGTTCGACACCGACTACCACCTTCCGGTGGAGAGGGCGGTGGAGGCCTCGGGAATGGAGTGGACCCACGTGCGCCCGGGGGAGTTCGCGTTGAACAAACTCTGGCTGTGGGGGCCTTCGATCAGGCGCCGGCGGACGGTCAGGGACCCGTTGCCGGAGGAGGCCTGGTACCCGGTGCACGAACGGGACATCGCGGACGTCACGGTGGCCGCACTGACGGGGGAGGGGTACGCCGGACGGGCGTACACCCTGAACGGCCCGGATCTGGTGAGCCGCCGGGAACAGGTGGCCGCGATCGCGGAGGCGATCGGGGAACCGGTGCGCTTCGAGGTGGTCGACGCCCACACGGCGAGGGAGGACTACCTGGCCCAGGGCGGATTCGCGGCCGACAACGCGGACTTCCTGTTGGGCTTCGAGGACTACTCCGGTGGCGAGTCGGACCCCGGGGACCTGGAGGTCCCGCAACCGGAGGCGGTGCCGACCTCGATGGACGCCCTCGGGCGGCCCGCACGCACCTTCCGGCAGTGGGCGCGCGACCACGCGGCGGACTTCAGGTAGCCGCCCGGGCGAACAGGCAGCCGAGCCAGACCAGGCTGACGGTGATCGCCGTTCGTTGGACGAGGCCGGTTCGCGGCGCGTCCTCCTCCCACAGGCGGCCGAAGGCGCCGGCGGCAACCGCTGACACTGCCGCGGTGATCCCCGACGCCACCTTCCAGACCGGGTCGTCGAGCCCGAACACCGCGATGAACGGGACCCCCGGCAGCAGCAGGAACACGACCGTGCCCGCCCAGTCGTGCAGCCCGTGCCGGGTGGAGTACTTCTTCGGGGTGGTGTCGGGGGTGCCGGGCGGGTAGCCCCGCATCGGGTCCATGGTGAACACCCCCGAGGCCACCAGGCCCAGGCCGAGCGCTCCCACGCCGACGGCCAGGACGGTACTACCGGTGGTGTCGGGCAGGGCGAGCGCCCCGGCCGTGACCAGCAGTCCGCAGAGGACGAAGTTGGTCGTCTGGATCCACCCGCGCGGACCGAGCGCGAGCGCGCTCACGGGGTGTCTGACCGGGTGGAATCCGGGGCGCGTGAGACCGTCCAGCAGGAGGACGGCGACGAACAGCCAGGAGCCGACGGCTCCGGACCACAGGAGGGGAGTCATGGAGGGCTCCGAACGTAGGCCGTAGCCGGATTCTAGTCGGGGGTTCGACGAACTAATCCTGTGCAACCCGGGGGTTGCGCAGCGGTTGATCCGTGTGCAACTCTGGAGTTGCACAAAGGAGGCTGGTATGGACAGGATCGAACGGCGGATCGACATCGACGCCAGTGCGGAACGGGTCTGGGACCTCGTTTCGCGGCCGGGGTGGTTCATCAACGACGGTCGGGTGGTCGACCACCGGATCGACGAGGTCGAGGACGGCCTGCACCTGGTGCACGACCCCACACACGGTGAGTTCCTGGTGCGCACGGAGAAGCTCGACCCGCCGCACCACGTCGTGTTCAGCTGGCTCGGCAGGGTGGACGAGAAACAGTCCACCCAGGTGGAGATCTGGGTGCGGGAACGACCGGGCGGGGTGACCCTCACCGTCGCGGAGAGCGGGTTCGAGGCGCTGGGTATGGCCGAGGCCGAGCTGCGTGCCCACGTCGCCGGACAGATCGAAGGCTGGGAGATCGAGCTCGCCGCCGCTCGTGGCCTGCTCGATCCGGTGACCGTCGAGCGCACCGTGCACGTGGACGCCACCCCGGAGCGGGTCTGGGAGGCGGTCACCACGCCGGAGCACTTCGCGGCCTGGTACGCCTTCGACGGAGCCGACTTCGAGGCCCGCGAGGGCGCGCCGATGGAGCTGCGTTGGGCCGAGCACGGAACGTTCCGGGGCCGGATCGTCGAGGTGGAGGCGCCGCGCCGGTTCGCCTACCGGATCGCCATGGAGCCCGGGACCGACCCCGGCGCGGACGACAGCACCCTGGTGACCTTCGAGGTCAGGGCCTCGGGGGCGGGGAGTCTGCTCACCGTCACCCAGGTCGGGTTCGACGCCCTGGCCGGGCGCTTCGGTGACGCGGCGGGCAACGCGGCGGTGGAACTCGAAGGCTGGAGCGGCGGGTTCACCACCCTCGCGGAACACCTCTCCGCCACGCGGGGGAGATGAGGCCGTGGACACCACACTGCCCCCCGTCTTCGCCGCGCTGGGGGACGACACCCGGTGGAGCATCCTGGTCCGGCTTGGGAGGGAGCCCGCCTCCGCGTCGGAGCTGGCCCGGGAGCTGCCCGTGTCCCGACAGGCGATCGTGAAGCATCTGGAGGTCCTGCGCACGGTGGGGCTGGTGCGCACCAGACGCAGTGGCCGCTCGATCGTTCACGAGGTGGAGGGCGCCCGCCTGGACGAGGTCGGGCGGAACCTGCGCGGCATCGCCGCCGCTTGGGACCGCAGGCTGGAGGGGATCAGGTCCATCGCTGAGGAGAGGGGCTGACCGGTTCCTCTGAGCTGCTGCGCTGACCGAGGAACGAGAGGAGGGCTGGATCACCCGAGGTGATGCGGTCCACCTCGGTGCCGCCGTCACAGGTGAGCATCGAGACGGTCACCGTGGCACCGGTGCGTGCCACCACCCGCCACAACGCACCGTGCTCCTCCCAACGGAGCAGAGCGGCGACGTGCGGGTTCTCTGCGGAGGACACGGAGGCCCCTTCCGGGGAGGTGGTGAACCGGCACTCCCAGGGTACGAGAGGCGGCTTTCGGGCGGGCGAACCGGATCCCGTCGAGGTGTCGCACGCGCGAGCGGGGATCCAGCCTGGGGCACGGCCCCGCCGGGACCGGGGACCACCCTGGGAAACGGGTGCTGGCAGTCGCCTCGGCCCGACCCCGATGGAGTGGGAGACGACTTCGGGGTTCGGACGCGTGCGATGACCCTGGGCCGCACCAAGCCCCGGAACGAGCGGAGTGCCTCCGGCACTGGGTCGGACGAAGGCGACCCGCCGGACCGTGGGTCGGCGGACACACGCACCGGCCGCGAGCGGAGCGACGGACCGGAGGGGCGCCCGGCGGGGAGAACCCCAGCCGGGTCGCCGCCAGGATCCCGGCGGCGACCCGGCGCCGGGGTCGGAGCCGGGCGCGCCTAGGAGGGGAGCGAGTAGAAGGTCAGCACCGCGGCGTGGTCGGTGGTCCACTCGTTGTCGGCGTGCTCCGGCACCGGGGCCGGGTCCCCGACGACCAGGTCGCGCGAGTCCCGGACCGTGAGGTCGCCCGCGTGGTACACGAAGTCGATCCGGTCCTGCGGCTCCTCGCGGCCCGTGGACCCGTCGTGGAACGGGTACAGCGGCGACCAGGTGAGGCCCGGCGTGCTCACGGGGTCGGGGTTGGCCACCCGGTAGGAGTCGGTGAACCCGGCCTCGGTCGGGAGCACCGAGGTCGGCCAGGGCACGTCCGCGTACCCGCAGTTCTTCTCCCTCAGGTCCCCCGTCCAGTCCAGGTGCGAGGGCGCGTTGAAGTCACCCACCAGCAGCACCGGGACCTCGTCGGCGGCGTCCACCTGCCCGGACATCGCGGCGAGGGTGTCGGTGATCTGCGGGGTGCGCCCGGACTCCGCCTCGCGCTCCAGGACCCGGTCCACGTCCATGCCGTCGAAGCAGAAGTCGTAGGGGCCGTAGGGGGTGTACCCCAGGTGCACGTTCCACAGGTTGACCTGCGACTCCTCGCCGTCGAGCGCGATCCGCACCCCGCCGGAGGCGTTGACCTCGCCGTACTCCTCCGCGATCGGGTACCGGCTGATCACCCCGAGACTGCCCGAACCCTGCCAGTGGTACCAGCCCAGGGCCTCGGCCAACCGGGTCGCGTGCGTGCCCTGCGTCTCCTGGAGTCCGACGACGTCGGCGCCGCTCTCCAGCAGGAACCGCAGCTGCTTCTCGTGGTAGCCGTTGACCTGCGTCCCACCGTGCCAGGTGTTGAGGCTCATCACGCCCAACTCGTCGACGAGCGGCTGGTCGTGGCGGCGCACGGGGATGGTGACGTCCAGGCGCGCGGCGGAGCCGTCCTCACCGGTGGCCTCCACGGTCACGCGGGCCGAGGAGCGGTCGGGGCGGGAGACGCCCGCCGGGGTCTCCCGGTCGGCCGAGGTGCGCGGGGTGCCCGTGAGCGTTCCGTCGCCGGAGACCTCGATCCAGGCGTCGCCGCTCACCTTCGTGAACCCGATCGACCCGCCGCCGCCCGAGACCAGGCCGCCGAGGCCCGCCTCGTAGGCCTGGCCCTGGCGGGCGTTGTGCAGGGTGGTCTCCCCGACCGGGAAGGAGACCGGGCCCTCGGCCGACAGTCGCACTTCGACCGGATCGGCCAGCCACTGGTAGCCGTCGCGTGCCAGGAAGAAGGCGGTGTAGGAACCCGGCTCCAGGGAGTCGGCGGACAGCCGCACGGTCCCTTCGGCCTCGGGTGCGTACGCCCAGACGAGGGAGGGAGCCACGTACTCCTCGTCCACGGGGCCGCCGCCTGAGGAGCGGTACAGCCCGATCCAGTTGGCGGCGTGCGGCTCGGGGGTGGTGTAGGCGAAGGTGAACTCCCCGCCCTCGGTCAGGCTCAGGGTGCCCTGCGGTGCGGCGGACACGGGGTGGGCCCCCAGCGCCAACAGGAGTGCGGTGAGCACCGTCGGGATCAGGAAACGGACACGCATCCGGGGGAAGCCTCTCGTTCGGGGGATTTCGGACTCAAGCCACCATCCGGTACCCCGGAAACGCGTACGTCCAACATGGGGGGACCCCGGCTGAAGGCCGGGTGAACTCGGACCGGAGCCGAACCCCGGGCGGTGTGGGACGCCTGACACGAATGATGTTCCCGGCACCGCCCGACATCCGTTAGAATCGAAGCGTCGCCGCAAGGCACACGGGGCTATGGCGCAGTTGGTAGCGCGCCTCCATGGCATGGAGGAGGTCTGGGGTTCGAATCCCCATAGCTCCACGAGTAGGGCCCGCTGGGTGGTTGCCGCGCAACCTCCCGGCGGGCCTTCCTGTTTACCGGGGGACGATCGCCCGAGCCCCGGCCTCCGAGACGACCCCGATCGCACGCGACCGCCGGGTCGTCCCGTCGTCACTCCGAGGTGACCCCCAGCCTCCGGTGCGCGCACGCCGGGGCTCGCGAGAACCCGGCCACCCCCGTCCCGGTGCGCACGCCGTCGCCGTTCCTCCCGCCGTTTCCGGCGCCGCTTCCCGGGGCCCGTGAGACGGACGGATCCGGGCCCGCGTGGCCGGGGCCGTCGTGCGCCCCGCCTTCCTAGACTGGGCGGATGGACCACGACCCCGCCGATGAGACCAGCCCCGTCATCCAGGTGCTGGACCAGATCCGCGAGGAGGTCGCCGGGCTCACCGGGGGCCGGGTGGCGGACTACATCCCCGAACTCGCGAACGTCGACCCGGACCTGTTCGGGATCGCCGCGATCAGCGCGCACGGCCGCTCCTACTACGTCGGTGAGTCCGAGCTCCCCTTCACGATCCAGTCGATCTCCAAGCCCTTCGTGTACGCGATCGCCGTGGAGCAGCTCGGACTGGACGTGGTGCACGAACACGTCGGCGCCGAACCCAGCGGGGAGCCCTTCAACGCGATCAGCCTGGACGAGCACGGCCGCCCCGAGAACCCGATGATCAACGCGGGCGCCATCGTGACCACCTCCCTGGTGGAGAGCGCGGAGCCGGAGCGGCGCTTCGAGCGCGTCCGGTCGGTCCTGTCGTCCTTCGCCGGGCGGGAGCTGGTCGTGGACGAGGACGTGTACCGCTCCGAGGCCGAGACCGGACACCGCAACCGCGCCCTCGGGTACCTGAGCCTGGCCGGAGGTGTGCTGGTGGGCCGGGTCGAGGACGCGGTCCAGGACTACTTCCGCCAGTGCTCCCTCAGTGTGACCGTGCGCGACCTGGCGGTCATGGCCGCGACCCTGGCGGTCGGCGGGGTCAACCCGGTGACCGAGGAGCGGGTGGTCTCCCAGCGCACCGCGCGGCACACCCTCTCGATCATGTCCAGCTGCGGCATGTACGACCGCGCGGGGGAGTGGGGGCTGCGGGTCGGCATCCCCGCGAAGAGCGGGGTGAGCGGCGGCATCCTCGCGGCCGCTCCGGGCGCGTTCGGGGTGGGTGTGTTCAGTCCGCCGCTGGACGACGCGGGCAACAGCGTGCGCGGGGTGGCGGCGCTGGAACGGCTCTCCGACGACTACGACCTGCACATGCTCCAGACGCCCTCGGAACCCCCGTCTCCGATGCACAGTGTGACCAGGGACGGGAACCGGCTCGACGTGCGGCTGCGGGGCGAGATCGACTTCCTCGCCGCCGAACAGATCGTGTCCCGGTTGGAGGAGGCCATCGACGACGCGCGGGTGACGTCGGTGAGCGTGGCCCTGGAGCGGGTGTCGGGGCTGAGCGACGCGGCCCGGTCGCTGCTGGCCGCCGAACTCTCCGAGCTGGCCGACGCCGGAGTCGACGCCACCGTCAGCGACCCCAGGGGCGTCCGCCGGTCCTGAGGAAATTCGATTGCGGTGGGCACGAGACGCTTGGAAGGCTGGCCCGCATGCAGTCCCAACGCCAGGTGCGCGCCGACTTCGACGACCGGACGATCGTGGTCTACCAGGCCTACTCCTCCGCGGTTGCTGACCCCGCGCTGCGGGCCGGTCGGTTCGTTCCGCCGTTCTCCCTCAAACGGATGACGTGGATCAAACCGTCGTTCCTGTGGCTGATGCACCGCAGCAACTGGGCCCGCAAGTCGGGCCAGGAGCGCGTGCTGGCGGTGCGGATCACCCGTGAAGGATGGGAGGAGGCGCTGGCGGCGGCCGCGCTGACCACCTCGGCGCCGGACGTGGTCGCCGGAGCGGCCGTACACGTCCAGTGGGACCCGGAGCGTTCGCTTCGCGGTGCGGCGCTCAACCACTACAGCATTCAGGTGGGCGTGGGCCGGGGGCTCATCGCCAGCTTCGCCGAGGAGTGGGTCGTGGGGCTGACCGACATCACCGACCGGACGCGCAGGATCTCCGAGGCGGTGCGTTCGGGCCAGGTGGCCAGGGCCCGGCGCCTGCTGCCTCCGGAACGGGTCTACCCGGTCCCGGGCGGAACCGCGGCGAGGCTCGGGATCGAACGCTAGCGACCGGGCGGCACGTCCTTGACGAGGGGCGGCGCCCGGGCGCGTAATCAACACGTTGGTTGATTAACGGAAAGGTTGAATAGGCAGATGGCGAACGATCCGCTCAGTCTGACGTTCGCCGCCCTGGCGGACCCGACCCGTCGGGCGATCCTCGCCCGGCTCGCGGAGGGCGAGGCCACGGTCAACACCCTGGCGGAGCCGTTCGACATCAGCCTCCAGGCGGTCTCCCGGCACCTGAAGGCCCTGGAACGGGCCGGGCTCATCACCCGGGGCCGCGACGCCCAGTGGCGCCCCTGTCGTTTGGAGCCAGCGCCGTTGGAGCAGGTCAACGAGTGGGTGGACCGCTACCGGGGCCACTGGGAGGGGCGCTTCGCCCGCCTGGACGAGGAACTTCGCAGGATGCAGCGCAGCACCGGAGGAGAGCAGAGCCATGAGTGACCTCAGCATCGTCGCCGAACCGGGCCGTCAGGACATCGTGATGACCCGCACCTTCGACGCCCCGCGTGACGTCGTCTTCCGTGCCATGACCGACCCCGCGCTGCTGCCGAAGTGGTGGGGGCTCAGCGAGACCGAGACGGTCGTCGACCGGTTCGACTTCCGCTCCCAGGGCAACTGGCGGATCGTCGAGCGCGACACGGACGGGCGGGAGTACGGCTTCCACGGCGTCATCCACGACGTGAGCGCGCCCGAGAGCTACACCCAGACCTTCGAGTTCGAGGGCATGCCCGGGCACGTCCTGATGGAGACCCACCGCCTGGAGGAGGTCGACGGAGGTACGAGGTACACCTCCACCGCCGTCTTCCAGAGCGTGGAGGACCGGGACGGCATGCTCGCCTCCGGAATGGAGACCGGCGCCGGGCAGTCCATGGACCAGCTGGAGGAACTGGTCCGGTCCCTGGTCTGAAGCACGGGCGCCCGCGGCCCGGCCCCGGGCCGGGCCGCGAACCGTGCCTGTGGACGGCGCCGAACCTGTCGTCACCGGCGGGTACTGTCGATCCGTGGCAGATCTCCCCGACGTACCCACCCTGCTCGGCGCGGCCGTCAAGGCCCTGGGCGGCAGCAGCCGAGAGGGTCAGCAGACCATGGCCGACGCCGTCGCCTCGGCGGTCGAAGAACGTGAACACCTGGTGGTCCAGGCCGGTACCGGCACCGGTAAGTCTCTGGCGTACCTGGTGCCCGCGATCAGACACGCGATGGCGACCCGGACCCCCGTGGTCGTCTCCACCGCCACCATCGCGCTCCAGAACCAGCTGATCGACCGCGACCTGCCGCGCCTGGCCGCCGCCCTGACCCCGCTGCTCCCCCGCGAGCCCACGTTCGCCGTGCTCAAGGGGCGGCGCAACTACCTGTGCCGCAACCGCATGCAGACCGCCTCGGAGGAGGAGGCCGAGGGCAGCGAGCTCTTCGACGCCCGCCAGCTCTCCTCCCTGGGCCGCCAGGTCGCCCGCGTGCACGAGTGGGCCGAGGAGACCCTCACCGGAGACCGCGACGAGCTCGTGCCCGGCGTGAGCGACCTGGCCTGGCGCCAGGTGTCCGTGGGCGGGAACGAGTGCATGGGCGCCCGGGTCTGCTCCTTCGGCCAGGAGTGCTTCGCGGAGTTCGCCCGCGAGGCCACCACCGGGGTGGACGTGGTGGTCACCAACCACGCCATGCTCTCCATCGACATGTCGCAGGGCTACCACATCCTGCCCGAGCACAACACGATCATGATCGACGAGGCGCACGAGCTGGTGGACCGGGCCACCTCCGTGGCCACGGGAAGCCTCACCGAGCGCACCGTCACCACCGCCGCCAAACGCGCCGCCCGCCTGGTCGAACCCGGGATCAGCGAACGCCTCAGCGAGTGCGCGGACGGACTGGCGCTGATGTTCACCGAGGTGCCCGAGGGGCGTCTCGACCACATCGACGAGGGCCTCGCCGGGGCCGTGGCGGCGGCCCGGGACGCCTCCGCCGCGTGCATCGCCGCGATCGGGCCCTCCCCGGGCGAACTCGACCCGGACACCGCCTCCGACCGGCGCCTGGCCCTGGCCGCACTCGCCGAGGTCCGTGAGGCGGCCGAGCGGGTCCTGGAGTCCTTCGAGCCGCCGCTCCGCGACCGCACCGAGATCGTCTGGCTCACCAAGGTCCCCGCGCGCCCGCCCACACTCAACGTCGCCCCGCTCGGGGTGGGCGGCCTGCTCCGGGAGAAGCTCTTCGGTGACCGCACCGTGGTGCTCACCTCCGCCACGCTCACCCTGGGCGGCGACTTCACCGCCCTGGCCCGGCAGTGGGGGCTCGGTCGCGAGGTCGCCCAGGAGGCCGCCGAACGCGCCGCCCGCGGCGTCGGCGCGGTGGAGGAGACCCCGGACGAACCCGCGGACCCGGCGGGCGAGGCCGGGAAGGACACCGACGAGGACGGTCCGCACCGCGCGGCCGGGGAACCGCGCTGGCGCGGCCTCGACGTCGGGTCGCCCTTCGACCACGGCCGCAGCGGCATCCTCTACGTCGCCCGCCACCTGCCCAAACCCGGCCGCGACGGGCTCTCCGACGCCTACCTCGACGAGATCGCCGAGCTCATCGAGGCCTCCGACGGCCGGGCCCTGGGCCTGTTCTCCTCGATGCGCGCCGCCCAGCAGGCCGCCGAGGAGCTGCGCGAGCGCCTGGACCAGCCCATCCTGTGCCAGGGCGAGGACTCCACCGGGCAGCTGGTCCGCCGTTTCTCCGAGGAGGAGCGGTCCTGCCTGTTCGGGACCCTGTCCCTGTGGCAGGGCGTGGACGTGCCCGGCCCCTCGCTCCAGCTGGTGATCGTGGACCGCATCCCCTTCCCGCGCCCCGACGACCCGCTGGCCTCCGCCCGCCAGAGGGCCGTCTCCGCGCACGGGGGCAACGGCTTCCTCTCGGTGTCGGCCACCCACGCGGCGCTGCTGCTCGCCCAGGGGACGGGGCGCCTGCTGCGCTCCACCGACGACCGGGGGGTGATCGCCGTCCTGGACCCGCGCCTGGCCACCGCCGGGTACGGGGGGTTCCTCCGGGCCTCCCTGCCGCCCTACTGGGGGACGGCCGACCCCGAGGTCGCACGATCGGCACTGCGTCGCCTGGCCGAGAAGGCCGGGGCCGCGCGGGACGAGTCCGCTGCCTGAGCGCGTCCGTGACATGACGGCGGCCGGGCGCCCCTCGGGGGCCCGGCCGTTGCCGTCGTATCGGGATCGAGCCGTGTCCTGTGGCCCAGCGCCCGTACGCTGCCGTGTCGTTCCGGCGTCTCGCCGGGTCAGCCCCGTGTGCGGTAGCCGAAGAGACGGATCGCGTACCCGGGGGAGTCGTCCTCCGGCTCCTGGATCTGCCAGCGGTCGTCGTGTTCGCCCACCAGCAGCTCGTTCCACATCATGTCGATGAGTTTGAGCCGGGACACCACCGAGGCCTCGGGGTCGAGCACGATCGAGTAGGCGTGGTCGGTGAGCCGTTGGGTCACCATGCCCACGGACTGGCCGTCCCAGATCGCCGGCACGGGGGCGTGGCCGATCTCGACCCCGCACAGCCGCAGCTGCTCGACCTCCTCGTCGAGGGCCTCCGCCGCCAGGGCTCCGTCGAGCCGCAGGGCGTCCTCCAGCTCGTCACGGTCCTCGTCGCCACGCAGGTAGGCGTGGTAGGTGCGGTAGCCGCACGGGCGGCACTTGCGCCAGACCACGCAGCGGGCCAGTCCGTAGGCGGACTGCGCCTCACCGACACTCTGGTGGTCGCTCACCTCGCGAACCATGCCGCATTCGCAACACAAGGCAGTGAGATCCTGCTTCATCAGAGTCCCCCCTCCCAGGCGAGTATGCGACGGATGGAGGCCGTTAGGGAACCCGTTCGGCAAGGAAGTCGAGGCAAGGACTCGTCATCAATGCCCAAAATGACCGGGTGACGGGTTTCGGACGTGCTCAGAGGGGGTGTGGACGTGGCCGGTCTCACCCCGGGGCGGTATGCTCCGCCCGCGCCGGTCGGAGGGTTCACTCGTCCATGGACAGGCCCCGCTTGTTCCGCTCGGTCCAGTCGCGCATCCGCTGCGGATAACCCACGATCTGCACGTCGTACGCGGGCTTGGCCAGGTCGCTCGCCACCTTGCGGATCACGTCCGGGGAGCCGCAGCGTCGGCGGATCCACTCCCCGTCCGTGGCGACGGCGACCGCCGTGGCCCGCGTGGCGAAGGTTTCGGGCTCGACGAAGAACTCGACCCCCACCCGGCTCTTGGCGAAGTCGATCAGCGCCTTGATGTCCGAATCCTCGGCGGCGCGGTCGAAACGGGCCTTGCCCTTGCGGTTGGCCTTACGGAGTCCGAACCGGTCTCGCCATCCCATCGACGCTCATGTCTCCCTCGTGCCGCTCAGTACCAGCCGCTCGCTGGACACCTCCGAGTCTATCGGCCGTGATCCGCCACAGGAGGGGCCGGAGTGCCCGCCCCGCACCGGGTTCACGCGTTCTCCAGACAGCCCTGTCACCACGCTGCTACGTTCTGTTCGCACATGCCACTGGGGGGAGACACCATGACGATGTGGACATGGGTGGGGGAGACCGGACGTCAACTCCGCGCCGCCGGACAGGACGAACTGGCGGAAGCCGTCACGGAGCTGCCCGTACTCAGCGAAGCGGGCGACGCGGTCAAGGTGGAGGCGCTGGCCAGGTCGGCCATGCGGACCGCCCGCCGTCTCGTCGCCGAGGCCGCGAAGTCCGACAACCCCGCGCCCACGGCGGTTCCGGCCTCGGTGCCGGGGGTGTTCGGCCCGCCGACCCTGTTCTTCCTGGCGCACTGGCCGCTCGCGGTGCGCGTGGGGTCCCTCGGGGAGGGGCGCCGCGCCCTGGAACAGGCCAGGGCCGTGGTCGAGGACGAACCCGCGCCGACCCAGTACGGTCCGCTGGCGGTCTCCGCCCTGGAGACACTGGTCCGCTGCCACGCCAACATCGACGCCAGGGGCACCACCGACCAGCGCCGCGAACTCCTCTCCGCCCGGCGCCTGTCCGGCTGGGAGGGCACCCCTGCCTGGCCCGCCTTCACCCTGGCCCGCGTCCACCTGCTCATCGACGAGGGGCAGGCCGACCGCGCCGAGGCGGAGCTGCGTCGCTACGACCACACCGCCACCGGCCCCGCCGTGCTCGGCGCGGAGGGTGTCTTCGCCCTGGTCAGGGCTCTGCGTCACCAGGACAAGCACACCGACGCCCTGGACGCGCTGGACCGGATGGAGGCCGAGCTCGACCTGGGTGGCAGGGGCGGCGACGGTTCCGCCGTCAACCCGCGCCGCGCCGCCCTGCTGCGGATGATCCGCTTCGAGCGCGCCCGTCTGCTGTCCTGGTTGGCCCGCCTGGGACTCTGCGACGCCCGCCAGGCGATCGGCCTCCTGCCCACCGTGGAGGAGGCCGAGACCTACCCGAAGCTGCGTTCGGCGTGGGTGGAGTCGGTGGAGAACCTGGTCTGCCAGGGGAGTGTCCGCAACGACTGGCGGCTGGGCGTGCGGGTGACCACGTGGTCCCGCTACTTCGAGCGGGTGGGGGCGCCCCGGCGGGGCGCCGAACTCGCCCTGTCCGCGTCCCGGCTGGCCAGCGGCCGGGGGGCGCGGTGGGTGGCCGAGTGCTCCGCGCAGCGGGCCGAGCGGCTCATCCGGGAACTCGGCGCCGCCGAGGAGATCACCGGCGACCTGGTCGAGGTGCGGTCCATGGTGCGGGGACTGGAGGCGGTCCAGCCGCTGGCTCCCTCCGGCGGCATCCTCGACTTCCTCCGGGCGCAGAAGGCCGAGGAGGTCAACCCCGAGCAGCAGGCCGAGCAGGTGAACGTGGCGCTCATGGAGCGACCGCACGACTCCGCCCTGCTGAGCGCGCTCGGGCAGGTGGGACGCACCCTGATGCTCTCCGACGTCGCCACCGAACCCCAGTGGCGGCACGTCCGCGAACAGCCGGGTGACCAGCGCGCCGCCCTGTCGCTGCTGGAGACGCTG
Source organism: Nocardiopsis sp. iso_237 (assembly GCF_056173345.1). Classification (NCBI taxonomy): domain Bacteria; kingdom Bacillati; phylum Actinomycetota; class Actinomycetes; order Streptosporangiales; family Nocardiopsidaceae; genus Nocardiopsis; species Nocardiopsis sp. iso_237. The sequence goes on from NZ_CM149669.1 coordinate 1,689,895, forward strand.
CTGCACGACAACGACACCGCGGGGGTGCGCGACCTCGTCCGCACGCTGGCGGCCGGTGCGCTCGTACGCGAACACGCGTCGCGGGTGGAGCCCCAGCCGGTTCCGGACCGCCCCCGGACGGGTGACCCGAGGCCGGTCCCGGAGGGTCCGGTGGTGCGGGAGCCGCAGCTGGCGCAGGGCCGTCCGCCGACGGACGACGCCCAGCCGGTCGTGGCGCGCCCCCAGGTGGTGGAGGCCCCGCCGGTTCCGGACCACCCGCCCGTGCGGGAGCCGCGGGAGGCCGCCGGGGCCGTGCGGTTCGGGGCCGGAGGCTGAAGGGCCCCCCTGGTGCCGCCGTCGGAGCGGGGGTCAGCGGGGCAGGAGTGAGCGGCCCGCCGGGTAGGTCAGGGCCGCCGGGGGGAGTTCGGCCGGGCGGCCGCTGGCCAGGACGGTGACCCGGCCCGGCCGGTCGGTGGTCGGAGCGGTCGCGGTCTCCTGACCGCTCCCCTCGGCCGCTCCCACCCTGCGCAGGGTCTGGGCGGCCACCGCCCGGGCCGCGGTGAACAGCTGCGCCCTGCCGGAGAGGGCCCGGGAGATCTCCTCGTCCACCAGGTCGTAGTGCGTGCAGCCCAGCACCACGCCACGGACCTCCGGCGGGGTGAGGGAGGCGGCGTACGCCACGGCCGCGCCGATCCGCGCGGGGTCGGCGGACTCCACCGCCTCGGCCAGGCCCAGGCAGGCGACCGGGGTCACCGCCACGTCCCGGGCGAAGGTCACCACGAGCCGCTGCTGGTACTCGCTGCGGGTGGTGGCCTCGGTGGACCACACCGCGATCGGGGTTCCCGCGGCGGCCGCGGGCTTGATGGCCGGGACGGTCCCGATCACCGGGACGTCCGGTTCCAGTTCGGTGCGCAACCGGTTCAGGCCGTGCACCGACGCCGTGTTGCACGGCACCACCACGGCGTCCAGGGAACCCGCCGCGTCCAGGGCGGCGCGGGCCCCGGCCAGGGCCCGGTCGATCACCTGTTCCGGGGTACGGGGACCCCACGGCATGTGGTCCGGGTCCATGGACAGGTACAGGTCGGCGTCGGGCCGTGCCGCGTGCAGGGCCGAGGCCGTGGACAGCATGCCGATACCGGAGTCAACGAGAGCGATGCGCACGGAACCGCATCCTATGCGGACCGTCCGGTAACACTCACATCACCCCAGGTGACAGCGGCGTCGTCGCCTCCGGTTCCTCCCGCGCCCCCCGGCCTCCGCGCCGCGGCCAGTACCCTTCGCCGCCCGAGAGTGGGTAAGACACGTACCGAAATGGGGTGGCCGTGGACCGATACCGATAGGTAGAACTGAGGGGATCGGCCTGCCGCGGCACGCCACCACCGGTCCTGGCCGACCCAAGCTGTGCGTCGTCAACAGTCAGGGGAACCCCGGTATGACTCCGAAACAGCCCGGTACGACATCCAGTTCCGGCCCCCGGTCCCCACGGGGGCCGTCGGCGGTCACGGGGCTCGCGGATCACGTCGCGGCGGTCGAACGGCTTCGGCACGACTACCGGTCCCTCCCCGAGGGAGCCCCCGTGCGGCTGGCCAAACCGACCTCCAACCTGTTCCGGTTCCGCGAGCGGTCCTCCGCCCCGGCCCTGGACGTGTCGGCCTTCTCCGGTGTCATCGCCATCGACCCCGTCGAGCGCCTCGCCGACGTCGGCGGCATGACCACCTACGAGGAACTGGTGGCGGCCACCCTCCCGCACGGGCTCATGCCCACGGTCGTGCCGCAGCTGCGCACCATCACGCTGGGCGGGGCGGTCACCGGGCTGGGCATAGAGTCCTCCTCCTTCCGCAACGGCCTCCCGCACGAGGCGGTCCAGGAGATGGAGATCCTCACCGGCTCCGGCGACGTCGTCACCGCGACCCGGGACAACGAGCACAGCGACCTGTTCCACGGCTTCCCCAACTCCTACGGCACGCTCGGGTACGCCCTGCGCCTGCGCGTGGAGCTCGACCCCGTCTCCCCCTACGTGCACCTGCGCCACCTGAGGTTCCACGACTCCTCGACGGCGATGGACGCCCTCGCCGAGATCTGCGCCGACGCCTCCCACGAGGGGCGGCCCGTGGACTTCGTGGACGGGGTGGTGTTCGGCCCCGACGAGCTGTACCTGACGCTGGCCCGGTTCACCGACCACGCGCCCTGGACCAGCGACTACACCGGCAACGACGTCTACTACCGCTCCATCGCGCGCTACGCCGACCCGGAGAGCGGATCCACCGGCCCCGGCGACTACCTCACCGTGCACGACTACCTCTGGCGCTGGGACACCGACTGGTTCTGGTGCTCCCGCGCCTTCGGCACCCAGAACCGGTTCGTGCGCCCGCTCTGGCCGCGCTCCCTCAAGCGCTCCGACGTCTACCGCAGGCTCGTGGCCTGGGACCGGCGCACCGACTTCTCCCGGCTCCTGAACCACTACCGGGGCCGCCCGCAGCAGGAGCCCCTCATCCAGGACATCGAGGTGGGGGTGGAGCGCGGCGCGGAGTTCCTGGACTTCTACCACGCGGAGATCGGCATGACCCCCATGTGGATGTGCCCGCTCCGGCTGCGTGAACCCCGCCGCGCCGGGCTCTCGGAGGGCGAGCACGTCTGGCCGCTCTACCCCCTGGAGAACGACCGCCTGTACGTGAACTTCGGGTTCTGGGGGCTGGTCGACACCCGGCCCGGCCAGCGCCGCGCCCACCACAACCGCAGGGTCGAGGAGGAGGTCACCCGGCTGGGCGGCCACAAGTCCCTGTACTCGGACTCCTTCTACTCGGAGGACGACTTCTGGGCCCTCTACAACGGCACCGACTACGGGGACCTCAAGGAGACCTACGACCCCCGGGGTCGGCTCCTGGACCTGTACGCCAAGTGCGTACGCAACCGCTGAACCCACCGCCGAGCAGTTGACAGGACCACCGGGCGGCGACCTGTGGGCAGGGGCCGCGTACGGGAGGGAAGAAGGACATGAGCATGCGGCTTGCAGAGATCTTCGAGCGTGTCGTCGGACCCGACGCGCCCATCCGGTTCACCGCCTACGACGGCAGCTCGGCGGGGGACCCCGACAGCGAGGTCACGGTGAACGTGCGGACCCCGGTGGCCGTCAACTACCTGGCCCAGTCGCCCAACGCGGTGGGGCTGACGCGCGCCTACGTCTCCGGCCACCTGGAGCTGGAGGGCGACATGTACACCGCGCTGAGACACATGGCGGACTTCACCTTCGCGGAGGGCGTCAACGTGACCGCCCGGGACCTCCTCGCCATCGTGGGCTCGGTGGGCTGGGTGAAGTTCGTGAACAGGGTGGCGCCGCCGCCCCAGGAGATGCGGAAGGGCACCCTGCTCGGGCGGGGGATGCGGCACTCCAAGCAGCGCGACGCCGAGGTCATCCACCACCACTACGACGTCTCCAACGATTTCTACGAGATGGTCCTCGGGCCGTCGATGACCTACACCTGCGCGGTCTTCGACGAGGAGGACGGCGCCCTGGACCGGGTGGGCGAGTTCGACGGGGCCCTGGAGAGCGCGCAGTTCCGCAAGTACGACCTGATCTCGCGCAAGCTGGGTCTGGAGAAGGGGATGCGCCTGCTGGACGTCGGCTGCGGCTGGGGCGGCATGGTGCGCCACGCCGCGCGCGAGCACGGGGTCAGGGCGGTCGGCGTGACCCTGTCCAAGGAACAGGCCGAGTGGGGCGCGAAGAGGATCGCGCAGGAGGGCCTGACCGGGCTGGCCGAGATCCGGCACATGGACTACCGGGACGTCCCGGACGGCAGCTTCGACCGGATCAGCTCGATCGGGCTGACCGAGCACATCGGGGCCCGGAACCTGGACCCCTACTTCGCCTCGCTCAACGCCAAACTGGTGCCCGGCGGTCGGCTGCTCAACCACTGCATCACCCGTCCCAGCAACAACCTCAAGCCCATGAACACCAAGGGCGTCATCAACAGGTACGTCTTTCCCGACGGCGAGCTGGAGGGCCCCGCGCAGATCCAGACCGCCATGAACGACGCCGGTTTCGAGATCCGCCACCAGGAGAACCTGCGCGAGCACTACGCGCTGACGCTGCGCCACTGGGGCGCCAACCTGGAGCGCGACTGGGACCGGGCCGTCGCCGAGGTGGGGGAGGGCACCGCCCGCGTGTGGCGCCTCTACATGGCCGGGTGCGTCCTGGGCTTCGAGCGGGACGTCGTACAGCTCCACCAGATGCTGGGGGTCAAGCTGGACGGCACCGACGCGCACATGCCCCTGCGGCCGGACTTCTGACCGCGCCACGGCGGCCCGCCACGACCGCCCGGAGGGACCGCCGGTCCATGGGCCGTCCCGGACAGGGGTGTTCGCGTTGCGCGGACACCCCCGTCCCCGGCCCCCGCCTGCGCCACGGAACGGCGCCGACGCGGCATCATGGAGCCGTCAGATCCAGCAGCCGTGAAGGGACCCACCCCGTGTCCTCCGACGACAACGCGCCCCAGGGCGACCCGACACCCGAACACGACCTGCCGGAGCACGTCAGGGAGACCGCGATCGCGCTGATCAGCGCCTACGCGGACCACAACCGCGAGGAACTGGACCGGGTCATCCCCCGGGCGGCGGACGACGTCGAGGACGTCATGTCCGAGCTCCGGGTGATCGCGGCCTTCCTCGGCCGCCGCGTCCAGGAGACCGGTGTGGTGTGGAAGCCCGCCGACTCACGCGAGGCCGTGGCGCGCACCGTGGCGGAGATGCTCCCGCCGGAGCTGGAGTTCGCCGTGTCCACCGCGTGGGAGGCCCACTCGATCGGTGAGGAGGAGACGGCCGAGCGCCTCGCCCAGGGCGACCGCATGGTGTTCGCGCACATGCTCGCCGCCTTCTGCGCGGCCGTCGGGCTCGCCGTCTACAAGCGCGCCGAACTCGTCTCGACCCTGCGCCAGGTGACCGGTCTGAGCGACTGACGGTGACCACCCGGCCGATCGGAAACGCCGACTGGAACCGCCTGCCTAACAGGTCAGACACAAGTCGCAGTGGTTTACTTCACAAGTCGTCCTTCTTTACGTAGGTTTCCTACCAACCCTCAGGGGACCCTCGAAAAGGAACGGGAGGCGAGCCGATGGCCCGCAGACGAGTACACGAGTACGTCACCCTTCCCGCAGCCGCACTGAGCCTGGTGCTTGCGGCGACGGCCTGCGGAGGCGGTGACGGCGGCGGGAACACCGACTCCCTCCAGGTCTGGATCATGGAGGGGACCAACCCGGACGCCAGCGCCTTCTTCGACGCGGTCAACGAGACCTACACCGAGCAGACGGGCATCGACGTCGAGGTCGAGTTCGTGCCCTGGGCCGACGCCCAGAACAAGATCTCCACGGCCATCGCGGGCGGTACCGTTCCCGACGTCGTCGAGCTGGGCACCACCTTCACCCCGGAGTTCGCGGACGCCGGGGCCCTGCACGACCTCTCCGGGTACGTCGACGACCCCTCCAGGTTCCAGCAGGAGATGTACTCCATGGGCGTCATCGACGACGCCGCGTACGGGGTGCCCTGGTACGCGTCGATCCGCTCGGTCATCTACCGCAAGGACATCTTCGAGGAGCACGGCCACGAGGAGCCGACCAACTGGGAGGAGCTGCGCGAGACCGCCACGGAGCTCGCTGAGGCCGAGGACGGCATGATCGGCTTCCCGGTGCCCGGCCAGGCCCAGTACTCGGTCATGCCGTGGGTGTGGGGCGGCGGCGGCGAGGTCGCGGTCCAGGAGTCCGACGGCACGTGGACCTCCACGATCAACTCCCCGGAGGGTCGCGCGGGGGTCGAGTTCTTCACCAACCTCTCCCTGGAGGACGACCTGTCCACCACGGGCGCGGTCAACTGGAACGAGATCAACGTCATGGAGTCCCTCGCCGACGAGGAGGCCATCATGGCCATCTCCAACAGCTCCAACCCCAAGGCCATCATCGAGTCCAACCCCGACCTGGAGGGCAAGCTCGGCGCGTTCGTGCTGCCCGGCCAGGACGAGGGGTACATGGACTCCTTCGCCGGCGGCTCGCTGCTGTCGGTGTTCGAGGGCACCGGCAACGAGGAGGCCGGCTGGGAGTACGTCGACCTCCTCACCCAGGGCGAGTACTTCGACCGCTGGGGCGAGGAGAGCGGCTTCTTCCCGGCCGGTGTCGCGGAGATCGAGGCCTACGCCGAGTCCGGTGACCCGCTGGTCGAACCGTTCGCCGTCCAGCTCCTGGAAGCGGGCAAGAGCACCCCGGCCGTCCCCGCCTGGTCCCAGGTGGAGGCCGAGGGGATCATCGTCGGCATGCAGCAGGACATCCTCAACGGTGAAGCGACCGTCGAGGAGGCCACCGACCGCGCCGCCGAGTCCATCGAGACCATCCTCAACGAGGGAAACTAGTTGCCACCCGCCACACCGGTCCGGCCGCCCAAGGGCGGCCGACGCGCGCCGCTCCTGGGTATGAGGGGGCGGCGCGCCCTCCTGCCCTGGGCCCTGCTGGTGCCCCCGCTCGGGGTCATCGGCGTACTGCTGCTGTTCCCCATCGGCCGGATCGTGTGGCTGTCCTTCCGGGACTTCAAGCTGCGCAACCTGGTCTCGGGGGAGTCGGACTTCGTCGGGCTGGGAAACTACGTCAGCCTGCTCACCGACCCGTACCTGTGGCGTGTCGTCCTGGTCAACACGGTCGTGTTCGCCGTCGTCGCGGTGGTCGCTACCGTCGTGCTGGGCACGCTCGTCGCCCTGCTGCTGGCCAACCTGAAACCCGTCACGCGGGTCATCGTGGTCTCCTGCGTGATGGTGGCCTGGGCGATGCCCGCCGTCAGCGGCACCTACGTGTGGATCTGGATCTTCGACGTGGACCAGGGGGTCGTGGCGCAGGCCCTGAAGTCCCTGGGCCTGATCGAACCGTCCGGCTACAACTGGTTCGCCGACCGCTTCTGGTTCTACGCGATCGTGACGCTCAACATCGTGCACAGCGGGTTCCCGTTCGTGGCCGTCACGGTCCTGGCCGGACTGCTCACTGTGCCGAAGGAACTGCACGAGGCGGCCCGGATCGACGGAGCCGGGGCGTGGAAGCGCTTCTGGCACGTCACGTTCCCGACGCTGCGTCCGGTGTTCGCCGTGGTCACGGTGCTCTCGACCATCTGGGACTTCAAGGTGTTCGCGCAGATCTACCTGATGCCCGGCGGTGACGTCGGCGGCTCCCAGATGCTCAACCTGGGCGTGTGGGCCTACGTCCGGTCCTTCGGGCAGAACGACTTCGGCATGGGCTCGGCCATCGCGGCCCTGCTCACGCTGCTCCTGCTGGGGATCACGGTCGTCTACCTGCGCGCGCTGTTCCGGGAAGAGGAGCTGAGATGACGCCAACCCCGCCCGGACGAGGAGGCCCCTTGGACACGCACACCGCCGACACGTCCTCCGGAGCGTGGGAGGAACGGGTCCGGGCCTCCCGGCGCCGGGGCGGCGCGCTGCGGGTCTGGCGCTCGGTCGGCAAGGCCGCCGGGGTGAGCGTGCTCCTGTTCTTCACGCTGTTCCCGGTGTACTTCATGCTGATGAGCGCGTTCTCGGACAGCACGACCTCCGGGACCGGGGCACTGCTGCCCACCTCGTTCACGCTCGACAACTTCGTGTACGTCATGACCGAGGCCAACTTCGGCCGGTACCTGCGCAACTCGCTGACCGTCGCGGGGATCACCGTGGCCTTCGCGTGCGTGCTGTCGATGCTGGCGGCCGTGGCGGTGGCGCGCTTCCGCTTCCGGTTCCGCACCGCCGTGCTGGTGATGATCCTGATCGTGCAGATGGTGCCCCTGGAGGCGCTGGTCATCCCGCTGTTCATCCAGGTGCGCGACCTCCAGATGCTCAACACGGTGATCGGGCTGAGCATCGTCTACGTGGCGCTGTCGCTGCCCCTGGCGGTCTGGATGATGCGCGGCTTCGTGGCGGCCGTCCCCAAGGAGGTGGAGGAGGCCGCCTACATCGACGGCGCGACCTGGCCGCAGATGTTCTGGAAGGTGCTGTTCCCGCTGGTGGCCCCGGGCCTGGTGGCCACGGCGATCTTCTCGTTCATCGTCGCCTGGAACGAGTTCGTGCTGGCGTTCACCTTCATGACGCAGAGCACGAACTACACGGTCGCCGTGGGCCTGCGCCAGTTCTTCGGCCAGTACGCCAACGACTGGGGGCACGTGATGGCGGCCTCGACGATCATCACCATCCCGGTGATGGTGTTCTTCATCCTCGTCCAGCGCTGGATGGTCTCCGGCCTGGTCCAGGGGGCCGTCAAGGGGTAGCCGCCACTGGAAGGCGGCGGAACCACCCCGTACTGCCCGGACGCGCGGGGGGTGGGGGCGCGGACACCCGCGCCCCCACCCCGACGCTCACCCGGCGTCGCGCAGTTCGCGCTTGAGGATCTTGCCGGTGGAGGTCATCGGCAGCTCAGCGCGGAACTCGACCTGGCGCGGGTACTTGTACGCGGCCAGTCGCTCGCGGGAGAAGGCGATCACGTCGTCGACGGAGGCCTCGGCCCCTTCCTGGAGGATCACGAACGCCTTGACCTCCTCGCCGTGGCTCTCGTGCGGCACGCCCACCACGGCGGCCAGGCTGATCGCCGGGTGGGTCATCAGCACCTCCTCGACCTCGCGCGGGTACACGTTGAAGCCGCCGCGGATGATCATGTCCTTGGAGCGGTCGATGATGAAGTAGAAGCCGTCCTCGTCGCGGCGGGCGATGTCGCCGGTGCGGAACCACCCGTCCCTGATCACCTCGGCGTTCACCTCGGGACGCTCGTGGTACCCCTTCATCACCAGGTGCCCCCGGACCGCGATCTCCCCGACCGGCTCCCGGTCGCCCTCCCGGACGACCTCGTTCCACTCGGGGTCGATCAGCTTCATCTCCACACCCCAGACCGGGCGGCCGATGGACCCGGTCTTGGCTCCGGTGGCGGGGTTGTTGAACGAGGCCACGGGGGAGGTCTCGGACAGGCCGTAGCCCTCCTTGATGCCCACGCCGAAGAGTTTGGTGAAGTCCTCGGCCAGTTGGCCGGGCAGGGCCGAACCACCGGAGACGGCGTCGACCATGTTGGCGGCGATGCCCTCCAGGTCGTACCTGCCGGGCTCGGCGTTCCGCGCGGCGTTGAGCAGTCCCCAGTACATGGTGGGCACTCCGGCGAACCCGGTGACGCCCTCCTTCTGCATGAGCTCCAGCGCCTGGTCCCCGTCGAAGCGCGGCATGAGGACCATGGTGCCGTGGCGGTACAGCGACGCGTTCAGCATCACGGTCTGGCCGAAGATGTGGAACAGGGGGAGGACGGTCAGGGACACGTCGCGGCCGTCGGGGTGCGCGTTGACCAGGCCCGAGGCGACCACCGCGTTCATCATCAGGTTCTGGTGGCTCAGCTCGGCGCCCTTGGGCTTTCCGGTGGTGCCGCTCGTGTAGATGATGACGGCGGTGTCGTCGGCCCCGGACTGCACGGTCTCGAAGGTGCCCGGCTGCCCGGCCAGCGCCGCCCAGATCGTCTCCGCGCCCTCGATGGTGGACTCGGTGGCCCCGGCGACCGCGGGCATGTCCACGAAGATCTCGCAGCCGTCCACCTGGTTGAACGCCTCGAAGGAGCGCTGTCCCAGCGGGAGGTCGGGGGTCCCGGTGAAGGCGAGGAGCGCTCTGGCCCCCGAGTCCTCCAGGTGGTAGGCGATCTCACGCGGGGTGAGGAGGACGTTCAGCGGGACGACCACGGCCCCCGCCTTGAGCGCGCCGAAGTACACGAACGGGAAGTACGGAAGGTTGGGGCTGGCCAGCGCCACCCGGTCGCCCGGACGGATGCCCCTGGAGACCAGCAGGTTCGCCACCTGGTTGGCGATCATGTCGGTGACCGCGTAGTTGAGCCGGGTGTCGCCGAAGACCAGGCACTCCTTCTCGGGCGCGGAACGGGCGCCGTCCTCGAGGAGAACAGACAGGTTGAACATGGGGGCCTCCGCAGACAAGTGAATCCGGACCGGTGAGACGAGAGACAGGTGTGACCTGAATCGCGTGTTCTGCGCCACTTTGACGGCAGAGTAACAAACCGGACGGTCGGTGTGGAGGGGCAGAGGGTCCGAAAGACCACCGGTGTGCTGGTCACCCTCTGTGAGGAGGCCCTGGCTCGGGGGGCGTCCCGGACGGTGGAAATCCGGTCTTCGGCCGGGTACCGCAGCCGCTAACCTGAAGGCAACACACCCAGAACCGGCTAAGGAACACTCAGCGATGACAGCGGTAGACGGCGACCAGACGACGGGCGACACCTACGACGCCCGCGCCCTCCAGGACAAGTGGCAGGCGCGCTGGGCCGCCGAGCTTCCGTTCGAGGCCAACACGGACCCGGGCGACACCCGTCCCCGGTCCTACATCGTCGACATGTTCTCCTACCCCTCCGGTGACCTGCACATGGGCCACGCGGAGGCGTACGCCATCGGTGACGTGATCGGCCGCTACCGCTTCCAGCGCGGCGACAACGTCCTGCACCCGGTCGGCTGGGACTCCTTCGGCCTGCCCGCCGAGAACGCGGCCATCAAGAACAACGACCACCCCTACAAGTGGACGTACGCCAACATCGAGACGCAGGCCTCCTCGATGCGCCGCTACGGCCTGGCCCTGGACTGGTCGCACCGCCTGCACACCAGCGACCCCGAGTACTACAAGTGGAACCAGTGGCTGTTCACCCGCTTCTTCGAGCGGGGACTGGCCTACCGCAAGGACGGCCTGGTCAACTGGTGCCCGCAGGACCAGACCGTGCTCGCCAACGAGCAGGTCGTGCAGGGCAGGTGCGAGCGCTGCGGCGCCGACGTCGAGCGCCGCGCCCTCAACCAGTGGTACTTCAAGATCACGGACTACGCCCAGCGCCTGCTGGACGACATGGACCAGCTGGACAACGGCCGCTGGCCGGACGAGATCCTGGCCATGCAGCGCAACTGGATCGGCCGCTCCACCGGCGCCGACGTGCACTTCGAGATCGAGGGCCGCGACGAGCCGGTCACCGTCTACACGACCCGCCCGGACACCCTGTACGGCGCCACCTTCTTCGTGGTGGCGGCCGACGCCGACCTGGCCGAGGACCTGTGCGCGCCCGAGCGGCGCGAGGCCTTCGAGGCCTACCGCGCGGACGTCTCCAAGCTCTCCGACATCGAGCGCCAGACCACCGAGCGCCCCAAGACCGGCGTGTTCCTGGGCCGCTACGCGGTCAACCCGGTCAACGGCGAGCGCATGCCCGTCTGGGCCGCCGACTACGTGCTGGCCGGGTACGGCCACGGCGCCATCATGGCGGTGCCCGCGCACGACCAGCGGGACCTCGACTTCGCCCTCGCGTTCGACCTGCCCGTGCGGGTCGTGGTCGAGACCGGCGAGGCCGACCCCGCCGAGACCGGCGTGGCCACCGCGGGCGAGGGCGTCCTGCGCGACTCCGGCCCGCTGGACGGCCTGGCCAAGACCGAGGCCATCGAGCGCATCATCGGCATCCTGCGCGAGCGCGGCACCGGCGACGCCACGGTCAACTACCGCCTGCGCGACTGGCTGCTGTCCCGCCAGCGCTACTGGGGCACCCCGATCCCGATCGTCCACTGCCCCTCGTGCGGTGAGGTCGCCGTCCCCGACGAGCAGCTGCCGGTCACGCTCCCCGACCTCCAGGGCGCCGAGCTGGCCCCCAAGGGCATCTCCCCGCTGGCCGCCGCCAAGGAGTGGCTGCACGTGGACTGCCCGTCCTGCGGTGGTCCGGCCGAGCGCGACACCGACACCATGGACACCTTCGTGGACTCGTCCTGGTACTTCCTGCGCTACGTCTCCTCGCACCTGGACACGGCCCCCTTCGACACCGACGAGGTGAACAAGTGGGGTCCCGTCGACCACTACATCGGCGGTAAGGAGCACGCGACGCTGCACCTGATGTACGCGCGCTTCTTCACCAAGGTCCTGTACGACATGGGCATGCTCGGCTTCACCGAGCCCTTCCGCCGCCTCACCAACCAGGGCCAGGTCATCAACGAGGGCCGGGCGATGTCGAAGTCGCTGGGCAACGGGGTGGACCTGGGCAAGGAGATCGACGCCTACGGTGTGGACGCGGTCCGGCTGACCATGCTCTTCGCCTCCCCGCCCGAGGAGGACGTGGACTGGGCGGACGTGTCCGTGGTCGCCGCGCAGAAGTTCCTCAACCGCGCCTACCGCGTGATGAGCGAGGCCGGTGCGGCCAGTGCCCCCGGGGTCGACCCGGCCGCAGGCGACACCGAGCTGCGCCGCTTCACGCACCGTTCCATCGAGCAGATCACCGCGCTGGTCGAGGACAAGCGCTTCAACGTCGCCATCGCCCGTTGCATGGAGCTGGTGTCGGCCGCCCGCAAGGCGATCGACTCCGGCCCCGGCGCCGCTGACCCGGCCGTGCGCGAGGCCGCCGAGTTCGTGGCCGTCGCCCTGTCCCTGTTCGCGCCCTACATCGCGGAGGAGGGCTGGGAGAAGCTGGGCCGCAGCGGCTCGGTGGCCGTCGGCAACTGGCCCGAGGCCGACCCCGCTCTGCTGGTCCAGGAGTCCGTCGTCTGCGTGGTGCAGGTACAGAGCAAGGTCCGCGACAAGCTCTCGGTGTCCCCGGACATCGACCCCGCCGAGCTGGAGCGCCTGGCCCTGGCCTCGGAGAAGGCCCAGAGCTTCATCGGTGACAAGACCGTGCGCAAGGTGATCGTCCGCGCGCCCAAGCTGGTGAACATCGTCGTCGGGTGATCCGTCGCGCGGCGCGGTGGTCGCGGTGGCGACCACCGCCCCCTACCTTGGGCGTGACGACTGATGGGGAGGCGGTGTCCGGGTGGGCTCTGTGACGGGTGCTGGACCCCGACCGTGGGTGCGGGCGGCGATCGTGGTGGCGGGCACGGTGGTGGTCTCCGCCGCCGCCGTCGGTGGCGGTCTCTGGCTGGCCGGGGGCGACCCCGACCAACCCAGGGGCGGTGACGCGTACGCCGCGGCGCCCCCGTGCGGCGTGGTTCCCGAGGACGCGATCGCCCAGGCGCTGCCCGGGGCGGTCCTGGAGTCGGACGGCGGCGGGCCCCTGGCGGGCGGGGACGGCACCGCGTGCGTGTGGACCACGGCCGGGCTCGGCGGCGACGAGCAGGGGGTCCTGCGGGTGGACCTGTCCGCGCGCTTCACCGACGCCTCCGCCGAGCCGACCGTGACCGGAGACGAGTCCGCCGCCCTGGCCCAGGCCGCCCTGGTCCCGCCACGCGGCGACACCGTGGTCCTGGGGTCCGGAACCGAGGCCGAGGTCTGGCGCGGCCAGGTCCCCGGCACCGCCGAACTCGCCTTCCACAGTGACAACCTGCTGGTCCGCGTCTCCTACAGCGCGGTGGACGCCGACGACCCCGTGTCCTTCGACCGCGCGGAGGAGACCGTCGTGGCCTTCGCCGGTCAGCTGGGGGAGGCCCTGTGACCGGCCCGTATCCCGGACCCCAGCCCTTCGGCCAGCCCGAGGACCCCGGTGCCGCACCGCCGCAGAGCCGGGGCCTGGCCGTGACCCTGCTCGTCGTCCTGATCGTGGCCGTGCTCGCCCTCGCCGGCTGGCTCGCCTGGTACCTGCTGGGCAACGGCGTGGAACAGGGCGCGTTCGAGGCCGCGCCCGAGTGCGGGATCGGTGAGACCGAGGCCCTCGAAGAGCTCGTTCCCGGGTACGAGAGCGAGATCGAGGAGACCGTCGGTACCGTGCAGGACGCCTTCGGGACGGGGTGGCAGTGCCGCTGGGCCACCCCCGAGGGGGCGGGCGAGTCCGTGCCCTCCGCCGCCACCCTCGTCCTGGTCGCCGCCCCGGTCGAGGGCGGTCCGGAGACCGCCGCCGACACCCTGCGCTCCACGGCGGGCGCGAACGACGCCCAGCCGGTGGACGGCCTGGGGGACGAGGCCCTCACCTGGGTCGAGGAGGGCGCGTTCCAGGTGGGCTGCGTGGGCGTGCGGGTCTCCAACCTGTACGTGGAGTCCTGCTACACCGCCGCCACCGACTACGACGCGGTCGGGTCCGTGGAGGGCGCGGACGCGGCCGAGGACGCCGAACTCCTCGCCCGCGCCGTCGTCGAGCAGCTGCCCGACCCCGAGGCCGACTAGGACGTGTTCCGCGGGCGCTCTCGCCGGTGACGGCGGAGCCGCCAGCGATGCGCGAGGCAGCCTGGCGACGCGAACGCTGAATGCTCCGGGAACACGGCCGCCCGGCTGTGCGCGCCGTCGCGGCGCGTGGTCAGCGGTCCACCCAGTCCGGCAACCACGCGTCGTCAGGGGTCCGTGGCCCGGAGATGCGCAGGTGGTCGCGTAACGCGGTCAGCACCGGGTGCCGGTCCCCGGTCCGGAAGAGCAGCATGTGCGGGTAGACCGGGGTCGGCCCGTGCAGCGGGACGCGTCGCAGGTCGTGGCCCCGGGGCCACAGGTACCGGTCCCCGCCGCCCACGAGGGTGGCCAGCGAGTCCGATTCGGCCAGCGCGTCCATCAGGGCCTCGTCACCGAAGTGGGGGCCGAGCGCGTCGATGCTCAGACCGAAGGCCTCGGACAGGGACCGGTAGAACTCCGCCCACTCCGTACCCGGGCTGATCCCGGGGATCCAGACACGGTGGCCGACCAGGTCCGAGGGCCGGGCCCGGGCCGCGTTCGCCAACGGGTGGCCGGGCCCGACCAGAAGCTCCAGAGGCGCGTCCAGGAGGCGTTCGGCGCTGATCCCGGCCGGAACCCGGTCCGTCGACAGGGCACGGAAGGACGCGTCGACGGTGCCATCGAGCACGGCCCGCGTGGCCTGGGCCGCGTTCTCGTCGCCCAGGGTGACCGTGTCCAGGCTCATCCCGGGGCGGGACCGGTAGAACCGGTAGACGGCCTGGGCCGGAGCGATGCGCCGGTTGAGGACGTCGACGCGCAGGGGCCGGACACCGGGGCGGACGGCCCGCTCGGCCTGCGCGACGGCGGCCAGGACCTTCCTGGCGTGCGGCAGGAGGACCTGCCCGTCCAGGCTCAGCCGGGACCCCCGGGGAGTTCGGACCAGCAGCGAGACCCCGAGGCGCCCCTCCAGGGACGCGATCCGTTTGGAGACCGCCTGCTGGCTGATCCCGAGCTCGCCCGCCGCCGCCTGGAACTGGCCGACCTCCGCGACGGACACGAACGTGCGCAGCGCTTCGACATCCACGGCTTCAGCCTACGTTCACAACCATCGGTTGTGTCAGGCCGGTCGTGAGTTGTTTGACCGTGCCCGCTCCGGGTGCTGGGATCGCCGTATGCCCACTCCATCAGACCAGGTCCTGTATGTCCGGACACCCGAGTTCGCGCGCTTCGCGGAGCGCGTCGCGGAGGTGACCGACGCGACCTCCCGTCTCAACGTGCTGCCCTTCAGCGACGGCGAAGGCCGTGCGGAACTACTCTCGGTTGTGTTCGGTGGCCCGCTGCCGGACTCGGTGACCGTCTATCCGCCCTTCTTCACCGAGTACGGGCTGAACACGACGTTCGGGGAGAACGTCTTCGTCAACCAGGGGTGCACGTTCATGGACAGGGGCGGGATCCGCATCGGGGACCGCGTCATGATCGCCCCGAAGGTCAGCCTCATCACCGGAGGGCACCCGCTGTCCCTCGCGGAGCGCCGCGAGTACATCTCCAACGCCCCGATCGTCATCGAGGACGACGTCTGGATCGGGGCGTCCGCCCAGATCATGGAGGGAGTGACCGTCGGTCACGGCTCGGTGGTCGCCGCCGGCGCCGTGGTCACCCGTGACGTACCCGCCCGCACCCTGGTCGCGGGGGTCCCCGCACGGGTGGTCAGGACGATCGACTGAGTCGGTCGGGTCGCTGGCCGGGGCCCGTCCCGGTGACTCGCCGGGGCGGGCGGTGGCCGTTCCCCGGGGGGCCGTAGCCGGGCTCCGCTACCAGAGGCCGTCGAGGAACCGCTCCAGCGCAGGGGTGACGTCGGGGGAGAACGCGCGGTCCGCGTCGAGGGCCGCGGCCCCCGGGGTGTCGTCGTACTCGCGCAGGATGTGGTCGACCCCGGCCAGGTCGACCCGCTGGGCGCCGTCCAGACCGGTCATGAGCCGGTCGATCTCCTCCTCGTTGACCTGGGCGTCCCGGTCGCCCCACAGGACCAGCACCGGTGTGTCCCCGGGCAGCTCCTCGGCCAGCTCGACCGGGTCGAAGGAGTCGATCCAGGCGAGGTAGTCGGCGCCGTTCGCGTCGAACAGCCCGGTGGCGTCGGTCTCGGGCATCTCCGATCCCGAGCGCACCGCGGCCCGCCCCGCCCGCAGGTCGGAGAGCATCTTCGCGGCGGTCACCTCACCGACACCGCCCTGGGCCTCGGCGGTGCGGACCTGCTCGGACACCTGGCGGTCGATGAGGTCGAGCATCCGGGTGCCGGGAGGAGCGGCCAGCACCAGCGCCGGTTCGGCGTCGAGGACCTCATGGGCGCGCAGAGCGTACAGGGCGCCCTCGCTGTGACCGAGGATGACGGTGCGTTCGGGGTCCACCTCGGGCTGGGCGACCAGCTCCGCGTAGGCGGCGGCCATCTGCTGCTCGAAGACCAGGGGGTCGACCGGTCGGTCGAAGGCCTCCTCCTCGGCCTCGGTCAGGTCGGCAGGGTCGGCGCTGCCGAACTTGTCGTAGCGCAGGGACGCCGCACCGGCTCCGGTCAGCACGCGGGCGAGGTTCAGGTTGGTGTTGGCCTCGGGGCGTCCGTAGCCGTTGCCGTCCCGGTCGGTGGGGCCGCTACCGGAGATGATGAGCACCCCGGGGACGGTGCCCCCGTCGTTCGCGGGGGCGGTGAAGGTGCCGGGCACCGTGAAGCCGCCGCCCTCGAAGGAGACCTCGCGCTCCTGCCCGGGGGAGCCGGGCAGGGCGGGCCCGTCGCCGTCGCTGGGCGCGCAGGCGGAGACCAGCAGGGTCCCGGCGGCCAGGATCGCGGCCAGGAGGGTGCGGGTCGGGGCAGGGGACACGGGGGCGGAGACAGGTGTCGACACGCCCTCAGCGTATCGGCCCGCCCACCGCCCCCGGCTCGGGGATCCGCGCTCAGACCCTGCGCATGACCGTGACGACCTTGCCGAGGATGGTGGCCTCGTCGCCCTGGATCGGCTCGTAGGCGTCGTTGCGCGGCATCAGCCACACGTGGCCGTCCGGCTCGCGGCGCAGCACCTTGACGGTCGCCTCGTCGTCCAGCATCGCCGCGACGATGTCACCGTTCTCGGCGGTCTGCTGCTGACGGACCACCACCAGGTCGCCGTCGGTGATCGCGGCGTCGATCATGGAGTCGCCCACCACGGTGAGCATGAACAGACGGCCCTCACCGACCAGCTGGCGCGGCAGTGCCAGGACGTCCTCCACGGCCTCCTCGGCGAGGATCGGGCCACCGGCCGCGATCCGGCCGACCAGCGGGACCGAGGCGGCCCGGGTGGAGTCGGCGGTGAGCTCCTCCTGGGTGAGGGTCTGGGAGGCCTCCCGGCCGGGGGTGCGCAGCTCCACGGCGCGCGGCCGGTTCTGGTCCCGGTGCAGGTACCCCTTGCGCTGGAGCACCTTCAGCTGGTGCGCCACGCTGGAGGGGCTGGACAGGCCGACCGTGTCACCGATCTCCCGGATGGACGGCGGGTAACCCCGTTCCCGGACGTACCTCTGGATGCAGTTGAGGACACTCTGCTGGCGTGCGGTGAGTTTGGGGGTGTCGGGCACGGACGCGCCCGGATCGCCGACGGGCGAAAGAACGGTGGTGGGTCCGGAGCCGACGGCTCCGGGGTTCTCCTCCGGCACGGCCGGGCCTCCTCGGTGTTCGGTTCGGTCAGGGCCTGCGTGTGTGGCCGGTCACCGGCCACGCGGACCGGACGGCGAAGCCGGTGTGAAATCAAGGTCAACTTTAGTCGTTGCACACGGTGATATCAAACAAGCGTTCGAGAGCCTGTGGGCGGGATCGCGGAGGGATTTCCCTTTGTGTTTTCGGGAGCCGATTTCCGGTGGTCGCACTTATGTGTGTACACGCGCGCCGCGGCCGTTGTCCGTGGAATGCGCGATCCGGTATGGGGTTCGTCTCGCCGTGCCCCGCCGCCACTCCGTGGCCTCGGGAGGGAGCGGAATTCGGTCGGCGGTTCGGTGTGGCGGGCGTCGGGCCGCGCGTCCGCGCCCCCTTATCCTGGGATTCGGCTTCCTCGGCCGCACCCCCCGTTTCCACCTCCTCGAACCCCGTTCCTCGGCCGCCCCGGTTCCCGGATTGGGGACACGCCGTGGGCAGGGTTGCGGGCGTCCGCCCCAGCGCCTAGGTTCGACCACAACATCTGGTGTTGACACGGGGGCCGTAGTCAATAAGTTGTGGTTAAGTAGACTCCTAGGGTTGTTGGTCGGGTACAGGAAAGCCAGGTGAACCGGGATGCACTGTCCGTTCTGCCGTCATCCGGACACCAGGGTGATCGACAGCAGGTCCACCGACGACGGCGCGGCCATCCGGCGCCGCCGGACCTGCCCCGTCTGTGAACGCCGCTTCACCACGCAGGAGACCGTCCTGCTGATGGTCGCCAAGCGGTCCGGGGTCACCGAACCCTTCAGCCGCACCAAGATCATCGCCGGGGTGCGCCGCGCCTGCCAGGGCCGTCCCGTCTCCGAGGACGCCCTCGCCAAGCTCGGCCAGCAGGTCGAGGAGGAGATCCGGGGCCGCGGCGTGGCCGAGGTGCCCGCCCACGAGATCGGCCTGGCCATCCTGGGCCCCATGCGCGACCTGGACGAGGTCGCCTACCTGCACTTCGCCAGCGTCTACCGCGGGTTCGAGAGCCTCGCCGACTTCGAGGCCGAGATCGCCAGCCTGCGGGAGGACCGCGAGGGCCAGACGGAGCCCGCGGTCGACACCACCGGGTAGGACCCGGTACGCCACCGCGAGGTGGGCGGAAGCACGGCGGACACCGTACTCCGCACCACCCCGAACACACATGAACGTCCGCGCGGTCACCGCCGGGTCCGCGCATGACCTTCGGGGGAGACACTGCCATGGCGCGAAAGACGAGCGGTACGGCCCAGCGCGGGGGCAAGGGCCTGAGCTTCGCCCGGGTCAACACCACCGAGGGCGTCCATCCCTACGACACCCTCGAATGGGAACTCCGCGACGTCGTCATGACCAACTGGCGCGACGGCACCGTCAACTTCGAGCAGCGCGGCGTCGAGTTCCCCTCCTCCTGGTCGGTGAACGCCACCCAGATCGTGGCGAGCAGGTACTTCCGCGGTGCCGTGGGCACGCCGGAGCGCGAGTGGAGCCTCAAGCAGCTCATCGACCGCGTCGTCGGCGTCTACGCGAGCACCGGCCGCGAGCACGGCTACTTCGCCTCCGACCAGGACGCCGAGGTCTTCGACCACGAACTCAAGTACGCCCTGGCCCACCAGCTGTTCAGCTTCAACTCGCCGGTCTGGTTCAACGTCGGCACCTCCTCGAAGGCCCAGGTCTCCGCGTGCTTCATCCTGTCCGTGGACGACACGATGGAGTCGATCCTGGACTGGTACAAGGAGGAGGGGCTGATCTTCAAGGGCGGCTCCGGCGCGGGGGTGAACCTGTCGCGCATCCGCTCCAGCAAGGAGCTGCTGTCCTCCGGGGGCTCGGCCTCGGGCCCGGTCTCCTTCATGCGGGGGGCGGACGCCTCCGCCGGGACCATCAAGTCCGGCGGTGCCACCCGCCGGGCCGCCAAGATGGTGGTGCTCGACGTGGACCACCCCGACATCGAGGAGTTCGTCGAGACCAAGTCCCGTGAGGAGCACAAGATCCGCGCCCTGCGCGACGCGGGCTTCGACGTGGACCTGGGCGGCGACGACATGTTCAGCGTCCAGTACCAGAACGCCAACAACTCCGTCCGCGTGTCCGACGCGTTCATGCGCGCCGTGGAGACCGGCTCCGAGTTCGGCCTGACCTCCCGCACCACGGGTGACGTCGTCGCCACGGTCGACGCGAAGGAGCTCTTCCACCGGATGGCCCGCGCCGCGTGGGAGTGCGCCGACCCGGGCATCCAGTACGACGGCACCATCCAGGACTGGCACACCAACCCCGAGAGCGGCCGCATCAGCGCGAGCAACCCGTGCAGTGAGTACCTCAGTCTGGACGACTCGTCCTGCAACCTGGCCTCGGTCAACCTGCTCAAGTTCCTGCGCGAGGACGACACGTTCGACGTCGAGGGGTTCACCAGCCTCGTCGAACTGGTGATCACGGCGATGGACGTCTCCATCACCTTCGCGGACTTCCCCACGGAGTGGATCGGTGAGACCACCCGCGCCTACCGGCAGCTGGGGATCGGCTACGCCAACCTGGGCGCCCTGCTCATGGCCACCGGCCACGCCTACGACTCCGAGGGCGGGCGGGCCGTGGCCGCCTCGATCACCTCGTTGATGACCGCCGCCGCCTACCGCCGCAGCGCCGAACTGGCCGGTGTGGTCGGACCCTACGAGGGATACGCGCGCAACGAGAAGGCGCACGAACGCGTGATGCGCAAGCACTCGGCCGCCAACGACGACCTGCGCACCGTCGGGACCCTGGAGGAGCCCGTCCACGCGGCCGCCACCCAGGAGTGGGCCCGCTGCCTGGAGACCGGTGGACGCCACGGCTGGCGCAACGCCCAGGCCAGCCTCCTGGCCCCCACCGGGACCATCGGGTTCATGATGGACTGTGACACGACCGGGATCGAGCCGGACTTCTCGCTGGTCAAGTACAAGAAACTGGTCGGCGGCGGGTCCATGCGGATCGTCAACCAGGCCATCCCCCGGGCGCTGCGAAACCTGGGGTACCAGGACGAGCAGATCGAGCCGATCGTCGACCACGTGGCCGAGCACGGGCACGTGGTGGACGCCCCCGGGCTGCGCCGGGAGCACTACGAGGTGTTCGACTGCGCCATGGGGCGCCGGTACATCCAGCCCATGGGGCACGTGCGCATGATGGCGGCCACCCAGCCGTTCCTGTCGGGGGCGATCTCCAAGACGGTGAACGTGCCGGAGGCGGCGACGGTCACCGACTTCGAGGAGATCTACTACGAGGGCTGGCGCCTCGGGCTCAAGGCCCTGGCCGTCTACCGGGACAACTGCAAGGTGGGCCAGCCCCTGTCCACCTCGGGGGCGGCCGGGGAGACCGTGGAGGCGCCGAAGCCCGTGCGGCGGCGCCTGCCCAAGAAGCGGCCGAGCGAGACCACCTCGTTCTCGGTGGGCGGGGCCGAGGGCTACATCACCGCGGGCTCCTACCCCGACAGCGGGCTCGGGGAGGTGTTCCTCAAGCTCGGCAAGCAGGGCTCCACCCTGGCCGGGGTGATGGACGCCTTCTCCATCGCGGTCTCCATCGCCCTCCAGTACGGGGTTCCGCTGGAGACCTACGTCGAGAAGTTCACCAACATGCGGTTCGACCCGGCGGGCATGACGGACGATCCGGACATCCGTATGGCGCAGTCGGTGGTGGACTACATCTTCCGCCGCCTCGCCCTGGACCACCTGCCCTACGAGGAGCGGGCCGCCCTGGGAGTGCTCTCCGCCTCGGAGCGTGAGGCCCGGGTCCACGGCGAGGACCCGGTCCAGGCGGCCGTCCAGGTGGAGTCGTACGCGCAGTCGGCGGCCCCGACCGAGGCACCGGCCGCGCGGGAGGGCCACCCCAGCGAGAACTTCTCGGAGGGGTTCATGGCCGACGCGCCCCTGTGCACCACCTGCGGGACCAGGATGCGCCCGTCCGGCAGCTGCTACGCCTGCGAGGGCTGCGGCGCCACAAGCGGCTGCAGCTGAACCGGGCGCACCGCCCCGGGACGCCGGTCCCGGGGCGTGGTCCACACCTGTGGTTGGCGGGGGAGGCGAGCGGGTAACCCTTGGAACCCCGGCGGAAGGTGGTTCCCATGCTGATAGCCGCGATCCTGCGGGCGAAGGGCCCGGAGGTGGTGAGCGTCGCCCCCGAGGAGACCGTCGCCCGGCTGCTCACCGAACTCGCCCGGCACAACATCGGTGCCGTCGTCGTCGCGGAGGGCGAAACCTTCGTCGGGATCGTCTCCGAGCGCGACGTCGTCCGTCACCTGGAGCGCCGGGGCCCCGAGGTCCTGTCCGCCCCCGTCTCCGACATCATGACCGCCGACGTGGTCACCTGCACCCCCGAGGACACCGTCGAGGAGGTCAGCGAACGCATGACCGTGCGCCGGTTCCGGCACGTCCCGGTGACCTCGCAGGGACGGCTGGCCGGGATCGTCAGTATCGGTGACCTGGTCAAGAGCCGCCTCCGGGTGCTGGAGGACGACCGCGCCCAGCTGGAGGCCTACATCCACGGCCGCTAGGCCTCCGAACGGTCGCCGGAGGCCACGGCGACAGCGGCGGTCGCCGCGGTCACCCCCAGGACGGCGGGCCACGAACCGACCTTCCTGGCCAGCGGGTGCGAGAGGCCGAAGGCGGCCACGTACACGCCGGTCAGCGCGATGGCGGTGCCCAGGCCGGAGCTGCGGCGCGTGGTCTCGAAGGCCGCGGCGCCGAACCCGGCCAGGACCGCGCCGCCGAGGGGCCGGTTTCCGGTGGCGCGCGCCACGGAGTAGCCGCCGATCAGCCCGGCGGTGGTCAGGACGGCACTGGGTACTGCGGGCATGGAGGGCTCCCCGTTCCGGGTGTTTCGGTCATGACGAGGCTAGTCCCAGCCCACGGAGGTGCGCCATGCGGCGCGCGAGGGTCACCGTGCGGCTGACACCGCGTCACGCTCGGGACACGACCCATGGGTTTCGGCTGGCCGTCGTGCCAAGCTAGGGGCTGACCACTACCGGTTTGTCCCGCGATGAACCCGCTCCGACCTGGAACCAGATCGCGGTACGCGACGTCGAAGCCGATAGTTCCCGACGTTCCGCCACAAGGAAGTGCATGCCTATGTCGTTCGCGCAAACGGTGCGCGGCGCGGCTGGCGCGGTCGCCCAGGGGGGCGACCCGCGTCAGGCCGTGACCGACGCAGTCCAACAGGCCGCGGGCCAGGTGACCGGTCAGCGGTCCGGTCAGAGTTCGGAGGGCGGCCTCGATCCCCGGGACTTCGTCGCGGCACGTGAGCAGGGCGCCTCCGTCGACACCCGGATCGAGCAGAAGACCACCTCGCTCAGCAACGCGGGCGAGGCCCTCAACCGCAGTTACTACGAGCGCGGCCAGGGCGGTCCCGTCCACGTCATCTGCCCGATGGTGATCCCCCGGGGACGCACCTTCGTCACGATGCTCCCCGCGATCGCCCTGGTCGTCATCGGTGTCATCGGGTTCTCGACCGCCGCCGCCACGGCCGCGGTCACCGGTGCCAACCCCCTGCTCAACCCCTTCTTCGGCGTCCACTACTGGATCATCACCGCGGCCGTCACCGGCTTCATGTGGTGGCGCCAGGGCATGGTCATGGTTCCCGAGGGCTGCCAGGCCATCGTGACCCGCTTCGGCAAGATGGAGAACCTCTACCAGCCGGGCAGGGTCACCCTGTTCAACCCCTGGAAGCGCGTCTCCTACATCGTCAACACCACACGCGAGTACCCGTTCAACGCCCCGATCCGCTCGGCACCCACCAAGAGCGGCGTCCAGGCCTCGGTCGACCTGTTCGTGCAGTTCAAGATCGAGAACGCCACCGACTTCGTCTACACCCTGGGTGGCGTCCCCGGCTTCCAGGAGAAGCTCAACAACGCCATCAGTGAGACCACCCGCAGCCTCATCTACGAGCAGGAGGCCTCGGCGATCTACGACATGGTCGGGGAGAGCACCCAGGCCCTGCTGGACGCCCTCAACCGCCAGTTCGGCGGAATCGTGGTTCTGACGAGCGCCAACATCACCCATGCCGAGCCCTCCAGCCAGGAGTACCGGATGGACCTGGCGGCGCCCGAGATGGTCCGGGTGGCCAAGGACGCCTACACCTTCGAGTACGAGCTCCAGCTGCGCAAGGAGCAGAACGAGGGTGACCTGAACAAGGAGCTCGCCACCCTCAACGAGACGCTCTCCGCGATCCAGGCCGACATCGCCCAGTACCAGGCGCAGATGGACACCGCCCTGGAGCGCGAGACCAACCGGGCCCGCGCCACGGCCCGGCAGCGCTTCGTGGAGGCCGAGTCCGAGGCCAACGCCAACGCCGCGCTCCTTCAGGCCCAGGCACTGGACATCCGCGCGGTCAGCGCCGCCGAGGCCCCCGAGATCCTCAACTACCGCTTCCGGGAGAACCTCCTGGACAAGCTGGAGTCGGTCGCGGACAGCCTCCCGCAGGTGCTGCGGATCGGTTCCGGTGACGGCGCCAGCGTCGACTACCTGCGGATCGCCCAGGAGATCATCGGGCAGACCGACGCCGCCCTGTTCTCCGACGAGGACATGGCCGCGATCCGTGAGCGTCTGGGCGCCATCAACGCCCGCATCACCGAGCGCCAGCAGGAGATCAGCGCCATCGTCGAGGACGAGGCGGACGAGCGCCGCCGCCCCTCGGCCGAGGACCCCGGAGAGGACCTGGTGGAGGAGATCCGCCAGTCGGTGAGCGACGGCGCCATCGACGAGCGCATCTCCGAGTCCGCCGCCGACGGGCCCGAGCCCTCCGCGGCACCGTTCCAGAACCCGCAGGACCCGCCGCTGCCCCCGTGGTCGCAGGGCGGTTCCGAGGGTCAGCACCCGGGAGGTCAGTAGATGAGTGAGCCCTTCAACCCGGGCGGCGGCTCCAACATCAAGGAGTCCCTGGCCTCGTGGAGCGACCTCGCGGGTCTGCTGCGCGGCGGTGACCAGGGCGCCATCGTCCCCGTGGTCATACCGCGCGACAACCGCGGCCTGCGCTGGACCATCCTGGTCTGGTTCGGCCTGTTCGCGATCTGCTCCGCCCTGATGATGTCGCTGCACGTCGCCTTCGGCGGCGCCGTGGCCGGCCTCGCCTACGGCACCCTGGCCGTGCCCACCCTGTTCGTCGGCATCCTCAGCGTGCTCGCCGCCGGTCTGTGGTGGTGGCGCGGCGCGATCGTGGAGATCGAGGAGGGCACCACCGGCATCCTCACCAAGTACGGCGCGTTCGCCAAGAGCATCGGACCGGGCCGCCACTACCTGTGGCACCCGTGGTCGCGCGTGGACTTCGTGGTGGACACCCGCACGGAGATCCCCTACACGGCCCCGGTGCTGGCCTGCCCCACCCGGGAGAACGTGCCGCTGAAGTCGATCGAGTTCTTCCTGAAGTTCCGGATCGAGGAGCCGTACCGGTTCGTCACCTCGATCGGCGCGAGCAACTTCGACCTGGTGCTGTCGAGCGCGGTACAGGACGCCATCCGCCAGCGCAGCCGCATGGTCAACACCGAGTCCGCCTACGACCTGCGCGGCTCCAACGTCGAGGACATGCGCAGCCTGCTCAACGCCCAGCTACACAAGTACGGCGTGACCATCACCGGCTGCAACATCCCGGACGTGCAGCTGCCCAGCCAGTACCAGCAGCACCTGGCCACCCGGGAGCGGGTCGCCAAGGAACTGGTCGCCTACGAGCAGGAGT
Organism: Nocardiopsis sp. iso_237; assembly: GCF_056173345.1. Lineage (NCBI taxonomy): Bacteria > Bacillati > Actinomycetota > Actinomycetes > Streptosporangiales > Nocardiopsidaceae > Nocardiopsis > Nocardiopsis sp. iso_237. The sequence goes on from NZ_CM149669.1 coordinate 1,715,292, forward strand.
GGGAGCTCACGCGCAAGCGCCGCATCGACACCCTGCTCATGGACATCGAGCGCTCCAAGAAGACCCGCGACGCCAAGATCGTCGAGGTCAACGCCTCCCTCAACAAGGCGCGCAAGGACGTGGCGCAGATGCTGGAGGAGCAGGAGACCGAGGCCCAGCGGGTGCGGTACGAGATCGAGACGCGCGGCCGGGCCGACCTGGTCGCCGCCGAGAACGAGGCCAAGGCGCAGCACCGGCTGGCCACCGCCTACCGCGACAACCGGGCGGTGCTGGAGTACGAGCTGGCCCGCCGCCGCCTGGACGTGGGCGCCGCGCTGGCCGAGCGGGCACCGCGCCCGGTCGTGGTCCAGACGGAGGGCGGCTCCGGTGACGGCTCGGCGCTGTCCACGCTGCTCACCGCCCAGCTGCTGCCCCAGGTGCTCAACAACGGGGGCGGTTCCTCCCGTTCTCTGGGCGCCCCGTCCGCGCAGGACGTCTTCGACGGCGTGCAGGGTTCGGTGGCGGCCGCCGCCGGACGCCAGCAGCAGATGGCCGAGGAGTACCAGAGCCAGCAGGACACCGCGATGCGTCAGCAGTTCGAGCGCGGTGAGGGGTACGGAGGCGGTCGCGGGAAGCGCTGATCCCCGCTGGCCGACCGTACGCGACGGCGGAACGTGAGGGGCCCCGTCACCCACCTGGAGTCCAGGGGGTGGCGGGGCCCTCGCGTGTGTACCGGGGGAGTGCGGGCTCAGCTCGCCGTGGTCAGGGCCGAGTACCCGGCGATGTCGATCCCGTGCCGTGCGGCGATCTCCACCAGGTCCTCGACCTCACCGGCCTGGGCGACGGCCAGGTCGTCGTCGCCGACGGCGTGGGCGCGGCGCAGCGCGGTGAGGGAGTCGTGCAGACGCAGGTGAAGGGTGAGCGCGAACTCGCGCATGGTTCCTCTTCTCGGGTAGCGAGACTGCCGTGGGGGAGAACCGTGAGGGTGTCTCCCGGGGGACGCACCCATGTCTACACGTCGAGGGTGAGAGCCAGGTTGGAGCGGGACAGCGCCGAGTAAAGAGGGGGTCCGCTCCGCTCTAGTGGTCCACCCAGACGTACCAGTCGCCGGAGACGTGCTCGTAGATCCGCGATCCCTGGCCTGGCACGAAGACCCCCACCGGGATCTCCTCGGTGCTGTACGCCAGCCCGGCGGGCTGGAGGAGCCCGGCCTTCTCCACCTCGTAGTGGGTGACGTCGCCGGTCACCGACACGCTGCGCAGGGCGTACAGGCCGGTCCACTCCCCGTTGCGGGGGATGGTCGTGGGGTCGGCCACCGCGTCGCGCAGTTCGAGGAGCTGTTCGGAGGAGGCCTGCACGCGGGTCTGGAGGGGCACGTCCGCGACGGCCAGGCCCAGGGCCACGAACGCGATGAGCGGGGCGGAGATCCACCGCAGCCAGTAGTGCCGGATCATCGGACGGGCCACCGCCAGCGCGATCCCCAGGCGGAGCGCGCCCATCCCGGCCAGGAGCAGGCCGCCGCCGAGGCCGACCACGAACGTGGGCAGGTGCCCGGCGGGCATGCTGTCCTCGAAGAGCAGGACGAGTCCGATCACCGCGCACGCGGGGATGTAGAGGCGGCCGGGCGGACGGGAGGCCCAGCTGATCAGTCGCTGGCCCGGCGTCGGCTTCTCGGCGATCTCGATCAGCTTGGCCACGGACCCGTCAGGGTTCGGGCCGGAAGCTGAGGCGGACATGGCGTTCCTTCCATCGAATCCGGGTCACGGCGACGCGGGCCCGATGGGCGGCCGAGGGGCGCGAACGGGCCGCGTCACAGTCGATTCGGCCGACGCGGTGCGGCCTGCTCCACAGGATAGAGCAGAGGCGGGGCGTGTTCGGGGCGACGGGGCGAAATGGCGGGAGCTTTCCCCCGGGCCATGGAGCGGGCCCGGAGCCGGACGGGCCGGGACCCACGAAGGCGGGGTGAGAGGACCAGGTAGTCCCACGACCACCGTCCCCCGCCGACAGCCATCAGGACGCACACGGCCGTGACCAGCGCGGTCGCCCCCCAGGAGCCGAACGGGGACGGGTCGGCGGCCGTCGTGGTCAGTGTTCCGACCACGGCCGACAGGGCCAGGAGCGGGCCGGTCAGCCATGTGAGCAGACCCACGGCGAAGGACACGGCGAGCGCGACCAGCAGCGCCGGGACGACCGGGGCGACGAGCCCGGCCGCGGGCATCCCGGAGTCGGACAGCCGGTCCGCGACCAGGTCCACCCGGCCGCGCAGGGCCAGCCCGTACTCCGCGAACACCCAGCCCACCCCCACCCGGGTGGCCGCGGCGATGACGTCGTAGAGGCGGCCGTGCAGGAACGGCGGCGCGGACCGGCGCTTCGGGGCGGCGCGGGCCGGGAGGCGCGGTGGGGGTACGGGCCGTGTTCTCGGCCTGGTGTGCTGCATGTCCATTCCTCCCGGCGGCCCGGCACGGCGGTTCCAACAAGCGGAAACTACCGAACGTCACACCCCATGACTGGGTGTGACGCTCGGTGAGTCGCGCAAAACCCGCCGGATCGGCCGCCGCGAGACCGGGCGGACCGGCTGGAGGGCGCCGCCCGGGTCCCGGCCGATCACCCCGGTCGTCGTCGAACCGGCCCGGAAGGTCACCGGACCGCCCTAGGGTTGTGGCGTGCCGACGACGACTCCCCCGAAGAACAGCCCCTCCCCGAAGAGCGATCCGCCGCCCGCTCCGACCTCCGAGGTCGAGGACGAACTCCGCGCCTCCGGCGCACGGGTGGTGGCCGGTGTGGACGAGGTGGGCCGAGGCGCCTGGGCCGGGCCCCTCCTGGTCTGCGCCGCGATCCCCGGAGAGGGCGAGCCCCCCGCCGGTCTCACCGACTCCAAACGCCTGACCCCCAAACGGCGCCGCGAGCTCGCCGCGCAGATCGAACCCTGGGTGGCCGACCACGCCTTCGGCTGGTCCGAGGCGACCGAGATCGACGAGGTCGGCATGACCGAGGCCCTGCACCGGGCCGCCCGCCGGGCCCTCGACGCGCTGGAGCCCCGCCCCGACGCCGTGATCCTGGACGGGCGCCACGACTTCATCGGTCGGCCCTGGCGCGTGCGCACCCAGGTCAAGGGCGACCTCACCTGCGTGAGCGTGGCCGCCGCCGCGATCCTGGCCAAGGTGCGCCGCGACGCCTTCATGGCCGAGCTGGCCGAGGAGCACCCCGGCTACGGATTCGAGAGGGCGGCGGGGTACCCCTCGCCCACGCACCGCACGACCCTGGCCGAGCACGGCCCCACCCCCCAGCACCGCATGAGCTGGTCCTACCTCGACGACCTGCCCCGATGGAGCCACCTGCGCCGGGTGCGCCCCGCTCTCGGCGGCCAGATCCCGCTGCTCTGATCCGTGCCGGGGCGGCCCGCGACACGCCGCCCCGCACTGGACATCCGGCCCCACTTGGGGCAAGGCTGTTCCTGGACCGTGCCCGCCGAGCACGGGCCCAGAGGAAGACGACCTGGCCCACGGCCGGATCGCGGGTGTCGGCCCCCTCCGACCCCGGCCCACCCCGGGCCGACCACGCGACCCCCACGCAGGAAGGGGCTACGGATGACGCGCGAGACGCTCTCCACCGCCGCCGCGCAGCCGGACCGCGCCTCGGGACTGGACCGCCTACGCGCCGCCTACCACCGGGTTCCGCTCGGGCGCCGCCTGGTGGCGGCCCTGGTCGTGCTCACGGTGGCCGCCGTCGTGGCCTTCGTCCTGAGCCTGCCCGTGCTCAACGTCCTGCTCGGCACGCTGCTGGCGCTGGTGGCGTTCTCGGCCCTGATGCGCTCCCTCGACGCCCTCCTCACCGTCGTGGTCTCGGTGGTCTGGCTGGCCATCGCCGTGCCGCTGTTCCAGATCCCCCTCACCGGCGAGCCCGTCACCCTGCTGGTCCTGCCACTGCCCCTCCTGGTGGTCCTCGCGGCGGGTCGCGCCCGGGAGTTCCCCGCCTGGCACACCGCCCTGCTCTCGCTCACCGCCGGGCTGGTCGCCGGGTTCTCCGTGGCACTGTTCGGCATGATCGTCGAACCCTTCCCCGCCGGAGCGGGGATCGCCGCCCTCTACGTCGCCGCGGGAGCCTGCCTGCTCTGGCGGCTGGTCGCCTCCGGACAGGTGGCCAAGGAGAGCCGGGAGAACGACGAGAAGCGGAGGAACAGCACCTCCAGATCCGGGCCGGGGCCACGGGACACCCAGGCACCCCGGGGGAACACCTCCGGGAAGCCGGGCCGGAACGGCACCCCCGGCGGTCCCGACGGCCAGGCGGGCGCCCAGGGCCTGCGCGGCCGGGGCTCCGACTCCCCGCGCCGTGGCGCGGCCGCCGCCGACGGTGCCGACGGGGAGGAGGAGCCCGTCCCCGTGGACGTGGCGCTGGCCGAGCTGGAGGGCATGATCGGCCTCGACCCCGTGAAACAGCAGGTCCGGGGGATCGCCGCCTCCATCGAGGCCGCCCGGCTGCGCGCCGACGCCGGACTGTCCGTGGAACGCCCCCTGCGCCACCTGGTCTTCTCCGGGCCGCCCGGCACCGGCAAGACCAGCGTCGCCCGCACCCTCGCCACGATCTTCCACTCCTTCGGCCTCCTGCCCACCTCCCGGGTGGTCGAGGCCCAGCGCGCCGACCTCGTGGGCGAGTACCTCGGCGCCACCGCCATCAAGACCAACGAGCTCATCGACAGCGCCCTGGGCGGGGTGCTGTTCGTCGACGAGGCCTACTCCCTGGTCAACGAGGGCGACGGCCAGGCCGACCGGTTCGGCAACGAGGCCGTCCAGACGCTGCTCAAGCGGGCCGAGGACGACCGCGACCAGCTGGTCGTCATCCTGGCCGGGTACGAGAAGGAGATGGACGCCTTCCTGGCCACCAACCCCGGCCTGGCCTCCAGGTTCTCCACCCGCATCAGCTTCCCCAGCTACTCCTCCGCCGAACTGTTCCGCATCGCGGAGACCCTCGTGGCCCAGCGCGGCGACCTCCTCGACCCCGACGCCGCCCGCACGCTCCGGCGGCGGTTCGACCAGACCGTGCAGCGCGAGGCCGTCGACGAGCTCGGCAACGGCCGCTTCGCCCGCTCCATGGTGGAGAAGGCCTCCCAGGCCCGGGACGTCCGTGTCGTCACCTCCGGGGCCAGCGGCGACGAACCCGCCCCCCGCCCCACCGCCGACGCCCTGGTCACCGTGCACGCGGCGGACGTCGAGTCCGCCTACTCCGAGCTGACCTCGCGTCTTCCGGGGTTCGGGGAGTCCCCCGGCCTGGAGGAGGCGATGGCCGAACTCGACGGGATGATCGGCCTGGAACCGGTCAAGGAGCAGGTGCGCTCTCTGGTCGCCCAGCTGCGCGTGGCCCGCCTGCGCGAGGAGCAGGGACTGCCCCACCAGCCGCCCATGCGGCACTTCGTCTTCACCGGCCCGCCCGGCACCGGCAAGACCACGGTCGCGCGCGTGCTCGGCCGGGTCTTCTCCGCCCTGGGCATGTTGGGCCGCTCCGAGGTGGTGGAGGCCCAGCGCGCCGACCTCGTCGGTGAGCACCTGGGCGCGACCGCGGTCAAGACCAACCGCCTGGTGGACCGCGCCCTGGGCGGGGTGCTGTTCATCGACGAGGCCTACTCCCTGGTCAACCCGGGGTACAGCGGCGGCGACGCCTTCGGTGCCGAGGCCATCCAGACCCTGCTCAAGCGGGCCGAGGACGACCGCGACCGGCTGGCGGTGGTGTTGGCGGGCTACACGGACGAGATGGACCGGTTCCTGGCCTCCAACGCCGGGCTGTCCTCCCGGTTCAACGTGCGGGTCCGGTTCCCGTCCTACAGCCCGGACGAGCTGTCCGAGATCGCGGACACGGTGGCCGCGCGCACCGGGGACGCCTTCGACGACACGGCCCGCGAGGACCTGCACAGTATCTTCACCCACGTCTGCGAGACCGGGTGGATCGACGAACTGGGCAACGGACGCTTCGCGCGGTCCCTCTACGAACGGGCCTGCTCCCACCGTGACCTGCGGGTCTCCCAGGAGGTGGGGGAGTCGGCCACCGCCGCCGAGCTGACCGTGGTCACCAGCGAGGACGTACGCAGGGCCTACTCCGACGCGACCCAGCAGAGCTAGGGAATCCCGGACCCCGCCCTGCTACTGTCCAGTACATGACCGCTGCACCCACATCCTCCGAGTCCCCCGTCAGGCAGGCGCTGATCCTCGCTGGAGGACAGGCCACCCGGCTGCGGCCCTACACCGACACCCGCCCCAAGGCGATGGTGGAGGTGGCCGGACGGCCCATCATCGACTACCAGCTGGAGTGGCTGGCCTCGCACGGAGTCGAGCAGGTCGTCGTCTCGTGCGGCTACAAGGCCGAGGTCCTGCGCGAGCACCTGGAGAACCGGCCGGACGGCCCCGAGATCACCCTGCTGGTCGAGGACGAGCCGCTGGGCCGGGGCGGCGCCCTGCGCTACGCCGCGACCGGGCTCCGCGACCCCGGGGCCCCGTACTTCGCCCTCAACGGCGACGTGCTCACCTGGTTCCCGCTGGACGAACTCACCCGGCGCCACCGTGCCAGGGGCGGCCTCGGGACCCTGGCCCTGGCCCAGTTCCGCACCACGTGGGGCATCGTCGACGTCGACGGCGACGACCGGATCGAGGGCTTCACCCAGAGCCCGCTGCTGCCGGTGTGGATCAACGCGGGCGTCTACCTGTTCGAGCCGGGCCTGACGCCGCTGCTGCCGACCAAGGGTGACCACGAGTCCTCGACCTTCCCCGACCTGGCCAAGGAGGGGAAGCTGACGGCCTACCGGATCGACGGTTTCTGGCGCGGTGTGGACACCGCGAAGGACGTCAAGGAGGCGGGCACGGAGATCGAGGCCATGCGCGGGACCGAGGGCTGAGCGCCCGCCCGACCGGAATCGCGGGGTGACGGGGCACCGGGGCGGTGGGTATCGTCTGCGTCGTGACGAATGACGGTTTCCTCCTCTCCAGTGCCCCCAACTTCCGTGACCTCGGCGGCCACCGCACGAGGGAAGGCCGTACCGTGCGCGGCGGTCTCCTCTACCGTTCCGACGCCCTGCACACCATCGCGGACCACGACCTCCCCGTGTACCAGGGGTTCGGCATCCGCCAGCTGATCGACCTGCGCACCCACCACGAGCGCGACCGCCTGCCCGACGTCGTCCCGGAGGGCGCCGAGTACGCCGCCGTGGGCGTCCAGAACGCGGAGGCCGCGGGCGCCAACTTCGTCGACCTCCTCGCGGACCCCGACCGGGCCAGGGCCATGTTCGGTGACGGAGCGGCGGAGCGGTTCATGCTGGAGGTCTACCGCGCCCTCGTCTTCGACACCGAAGCCCTGGACGGCTACCGCGACCTGGTCGAACGCGCCGCCAAGGGGCCGACGGCCCTCGTCTTCCACTGCAGCGCGGGCAAGGACCGCACCGGCTGGGGCGCGGCGCTGCTGCTCACCCTCCTGGGGGTCGACCGCACGGCGGTCACCGAGGACTTCCTGATCAGCAACGAACGCCAGGCCAACACCGACCACTGGATGCGCCAGCTGTCCAAGGACAGCCAGCTCCCGTGGGAGGACGTGGAGCCCATGACCCGTGTCCGCGCCTCCTACCTGGACACCGCCTTCGCCCACGTCGACGAGGTGTACGGCTCCTTCGACGCCTACGTGGCCGACGGCCTGAAGCTCTCCGAGGGGACCCTGGAGGCCCTCAGGTCCCGGATGCTCGTCTGACGCCGGAAGGGAGCGGGTGGGACGGGGTCCCGGTACCCTGCACCCCGTCCTTCCGGAACCCGGGGCCGCCTACAGCGCGTCGAGTCTCCGGCGGAGGTCGCTCTCACTGGTGGCGCTGAACAGCTCCTCCGTGAGGGTGGCCAGCACCGTCGCGCGGTCCTGGCCCCGGTCGAGCATGCGGCGGGCCGCCGCCCACAGGTTGGCGGGACGGCCGTCCCAGAGTCTCTTGGCCAGGCGTTCGTGCCGGTCCAGCTCGCGTTCCCGCTTGGGGTCCAGGCCGGTGACCGGGCGGTACCAGCGGTCCTGCCCGGTGGAGTGGTGGCGGCCGCTGTGCGGGGTGGCGGCCTCGTACTCGCCGTAGTGGTCCAGTCTCAGCAGGGCCCTGCGGCCCCTGGAGGTGTCCGGGGCGAACTCCTCCGGGGCGCCGGTGACGATCTCGCTGGCCAACAGGGGGAACGCGAACATCCGTCGGGCCAGGGACGCGAAGTCGCCGTCGGGGAGCAGCCGCCGGACCGCCTCCTGGCGCAGTCCCAGGGGCCGGGCCGGGTCCCGGTAGGTCGCGGCGAAGGCCGAGATGGTCTCCCACACCGCGTCCAGCGTGGCGCCCACGGCGACCTCCGGGAGCTGGGAGCGGGCACCGGCCCAGCGCACCCAGGCGGCGAGGACGTGCGGCATGGCCTCCTGCTCCTCGGGCAGCAGCACCACCCGGCCGGGCAGCCAGTGGAGCAGGAACGACTCCACCTTGCGGGGGCTCACGCGCAGCGGTCGGCCCGAGTCCACGTCACAGCCGTGCGCGATGATGTGGTCCGCGCACCGGCTCGCCGCGTAGGAGTCCGACAGCTCCGCCGCCTGGTCCGAGGCGAGGAAGCGCGCGGCCAGCACCGCGCGCCGGTCGCGCCGCCAGACGGGGACCGGCGAGGCCGCGACCCCCTCGGGAGGCAGGGGGAGCCGCTGCACCCGGGACACGGCCAACGCGAAGTGCGAGGCCAACGACCCACCGGTGAGGTCGGCGGCGGAGATCCCGACCGGTTCCACGGTCGGTCCGGTCGAGGGGTCCGCCACCGCACCCGTGACCACCCGTTCCGTGCGCTCCAGCGCTCGGGAGAGCAGGGACCGCGCCTCGCTCAGCTCCAACCGCTCGAACCGGGCCAGGTCGTCGTTCTCGGCCCGCTCGCGGCACTGCTCCAGCAGCAGCTCCACCTTGGTGGTGACCCAGGCGTCCCGGAGCAGCCCGCCGCTGTTGTGGTCCAGGACCAGGATGAGCGCGTGCTCGGGCGGCATCGCGCCGTCACTGTCGGGCGCGTCCCGGCTGAACACGCACACGACGTCGTCGGTGTCACCGAACCGGTCGCCGTTGACGTAGGCGGCCACGGGGGAGACCGCGCCCAGCTGGGCGGCCCAGGCCGGTGCCTGGAGCCCGCGCTCGCGCAGGGCGATCATCCCCTGCTCGGCCAGTTCCCGCTGGGAGGGCGAGGTGCCCAGCGCGGTGATCGCGGCCAGCACGCCCAGCCCGGCCGGTTTGCCGGAGGCGGTGGCGTGCGTGATCAGCCCCTCGCCGAGCAGCCGCTCCACGTCCACCCCGGGCAGCCGTTCACCCCACCAGGAGCCCAGGAGCGCGCTGAAGGCGAGCTCCGCGTCGAGCGGGTGCCGCATGGCGAGCAGGGCTCTGGCCGCGCGCAGCATCTCCTCGAAGGCGGCGGCGGGGACGTCGGGGCCTGTGGGTGAGGGTGAAGGGGATGGCACGAACTGAAGCGTATGCCAGCGGGAAGCGGGTCCGCTCCCGCTTGTGGACAACCGGTCCGGGAGGGGCCGGTCGCGGGGACGTGGCGGGCCGCGGCACCGTACGGCCCGCGGCGGGCTCCCGTGTGCGGGCGGCGCGACAGCCGGGCGCGGTTCCCATGGGGTTCGTGCCCGGCTGTCGTGCCACCGGCGTCAGCGCGGTTCGGGTACCGCGCGGTGGCCGGTGAGCAGGGTGGTTCCCGGGCGGCGGACGGTCTTGCGGACCGTGGAGGGCGGCACCGAGTTCACCATGGCCTCCAGGTGCTCACGGGCGACCCGCTCGACGAGGTGCGGTGTGACCGTGATGCCCAGGTGTTCGGCGCAGTGCCAGGTGTCGCTGACACAGCGCTCCACGCAGCGGGGCGACAGCCCGCTGAACTCGTCGTGAAGCCGTGCCGAGATCTGTCTGAGATCCTGGACCGGGAAGGTCTGGAGCATTCTCGCTCAACCCCTAGCTGATGGTGGCCTGGACGGTGACCTCCACCTATTCCACTTGTTCTGAGCGGACAGTCAACCCCCGTCGCGGCACGCTGTTGATAAAACCTGGGGGAGCTGCCGTTTACCCTGCGGCCTCCGTCGCCGCAGGTCATAGCGGATAAATGGACTATTCGGACATATAACGTTCCCGTTTCGCTGGGTTCTCCGCAAACCGCGACTCCTCACCATCCATCGTGAATTATGGGAAAACACGCCCGCAGGACCCCCGGTCGGCTGTGCCGGGGTGACACCGTGGCCTAACATTTACCTTCCGTGTCCACGGCGGCTCCCCCTCACCGGCGGCCGTTGCGCGTCAGCGGGTGTGTCTTATGCTTGAGCCGTGACAGCGGCCGAGAGGAGTCATGGAGCGTGACTCCTGGGAGCCGCGGAGCCCCCCGACCGGAATCGGCGCCGCGCACCCCGCGCCAGAGTGCCACCGCGAGCGGGTGGCGGGCACGGTGCACAGGGGACCACGCGGTCCAGCTAAACCCCCCATCGAAACCCGGCTGGGGAATCCGACGGTTCCGGAGGTGTCGAGCAGTTGAGCGCCGAGACGTCCATTCCCCCTCCCAGAATCAGCGCGGCGGAACTACCGGACGCGGTGAAGTCCCTCCTCACCGACGCCCCCATCGGCTTCGCGCTCCTGGGTCCCGACGACGTCTTCGTCTCGATCAACACCCGCATGGCCTCCGTCCTCGGCAGCACCCCCGACCGCTGTCTGGGACGCACCCCCGACGAGGCCGTGGAACAGGCCGGTGACCCCGCCGGGGCCACCGCCCACCGTGCCTCCCTGGCCAAGGTCCGCGACACCGGGCGCTCCGTGCGCGGACGCCACCGGACCGCCTCCGGCCAGACCTGGGACCTCACCTGGTTCCCGGTCAACGACCCGGCCGACGGCGCCCGGCACATCGCCCTCATCGCCGCCCACGACCACGAGGACGGGGCCGCCCACCGCGAGGAACAGCGCCTGCGCGCCCTGCTCCAGGCGGGCAACCAGATCGTCTGGTCGGCCGGGTCCGGCGGCGACGTCCGTGAGGACTGCCCCCAGTGGCGGGCCATCACCGGCCAGGACCTGGACGCCTACCTCGGCCGGGGCTGGCTGGACGCCGTGCACCCCGACGACCGCCCCGGCGTCGAACGCGCCTGGGACGACGCCGTCCTCGACGTCACCCCCTTCGACACCATGTTCCGCGTGCGCACCCGCGCGGGAGGCCACGTCCACTACCGGGCGAGGGCCAACCCGGTCATGGACGGTGCCGAGACCGCCGAGTGGGTCGGCACCCTGGTGGACATCACCAACGAGCGCGAGGCCGACGAACTCCGTCAGCGCCTCAACCAGCAGCTCAGCGAGGCGGCCATGCGTACCGCCCGCCTCCAGAAGGCCACCTCCGACCTGGCCGAGGCGCTCACCGCCGACGAGGTCGTCCAGGCCATGTCCGAGATCGGCCGCTCCGGAGTGGGCGCCGACCACACCTCCGTCGCCCTGTTCGACCGCGACCGGCTGCGCCTGCGGATACTCTCCGCCGACGGCTGCGTGGGCCTGCCCGAACGCGGCTTCGCCCTGGACTACCCGGACGTCGCGGCCCGAGCCGTGGCCGCGCGGGCTCCCCGCCTGGCCGCCGGCCCCGCCGACCTGCGCGAGATGATGGAGCACGCCCCCGAGGTCGAGGACCTGCTGGAACGCACCAGGGAGCGCGCCTGGGTGGCGCTGCCCATGATGGCCGCCGGACGCCCCATCGGCGCCCTGCGCTTCTCGTTCAGGGCCCAGAGGGACGTCACCGACGAGGAACGCGTCTTCCTGGAGGCGCTCGCGGGGCAGTGCGCCCTGGCCATCGGCCGGGCCATCGTCTACGAACGTGAGCACGGCACCGCCGAGGAGCTCCAGCGCAGCCTCCTGCCCGAGGAGCTCCCCGAGGTGCCCGGTGTGCGCCTGGCCGCCTACTACCGGTCGGGCTCGCAGCACGTGCAGGTGGGCGGCGACTGGTACGACGCCTTCCCGCTCTCCGACGGACGCGTCGCCGGGGTCCTCGGTGACGTCATGGGCAAGGGGATCCAGGCCGCCGCGGGAATGAGCCGGATTCGTAACGCTTTGCGTGCCCTGGCCTTCTCCATGCCCGAACCGGCCGACGTGTTGACCGGTCTCGACCGCATGTTCACGGCCACAGAGGGAATGGATCAGGTGACAACCCTGGTCTACTTCGTCCTGGACCCGGTCACCGGACAGCTCGACCTCAGCAACGCGGGACACCTCCCGCCGCTCGTGGTCGCCGGGAACGCCGGGCCCTCACTGCTCGACACCGAGCCCGACACACCGCTCGGCGTCAGCTCTCCGAGGGGGCATCACAAATTCTTCGTGCAACCCGGTAACACTGTCGCCCTCTACTCCGATGGACTGGTTGAGAACCGCAGACGTTCCGTCGACGCCGGTCTGGACGAGCTCGTCAGGGTCGCGTCGAGGGCCCGTCCCGAGGTGGTGGGCGATCCACAGCAGATGCTGGAGTACCTTGTTGAGAGCATGCTCGATGGGTATGAGCAGGACGATGATGTCACTCTGCTCGCCGTTCAGCTTCCGGTGATCGATTCCGTGTCGGAGCGGTAGACCGTACGAACAAGTCCATTGCTTTGCCTACAGTGAAGAAGCCGCCGCGCCCCGCGAAGCGGAGGTGACCACGGCTTCCCCGCCCAGTGGGGACGATCCCAGGCCGCAGGTGGGAGAGGGTGCAGTGCCCGGTCCCGGCCAATCCGGACCACCGGGTCCGATCAATTCTCGCCACACGTCCGTTCGAGAGGTGTTTGTGTCATCTGCCAGTTCGACTCGCTCGAAGCAGTCCGAGTCACTGCAAGAGCCCGTCATTCAGCAGCTGATCGAGCGTGGGCGGTCCCAGGGCTTTCTTGAGCCCGAGGACGTGCGCCGTGCCTTCGAAGAGGCCGAAATCCCGATGTCGCAGGCGCAGTCCGTGCTCCGCAGCCTCGCCAAGGAGGGCGTGACCGTACTCGTCCCCGAGTCGGCCTCCTCGCGGCGCAAGACCACACGGCGCAAGCCGGCGGCTCCTCGGTCCAGCACCACCACAACCCGCTCGACCACCACCACGAGCCGGGCCGCCAAGCCCGCCCGTGCGGCGGCCGCCCAGGACCAGCCGGAGACGGTCACCGCCGTCGTCGACTCCTCCGAGGGCTCCTCCGCGAAGAAGGCCCCGGCCAAGAAGGCGGCGACCGCGAAGAAGGCGGCCACCCCCAAGAAGACCACGGCCGCGAAGAAGCCCGCCGCCAAGGCCCCGGCCAAGAAGGCGACGGCGACCAAGAAGTCCACGAAGAAGGACCTCGAACTGGCCTCCGACTCCGGTGACTTCGCCGAGGAGGGCCTGGACGACGACCTCGAGCACACCGGCGCCGAGCTGGAGCTGGTCGAGGACACGGCCGAGCCCGAGAAGGAGACCAAGCCGGCCAAGCCCGAGACCGTCGGCGCTCCCGTCAAGCCGAGCAAGGACGACGACTCCTTCGTCCTGTACGACGATGACGACGACGCCCCCGCCGCCCAGGTGGTCGCGGCCGGTGCCACCGCGGACCCGGTCAAGGACTACCTGAAGCAGATCGGCAAGGTCCCGCTCCTCAACGCGGAGCAGGAGGTCGAGCTCGCCAAGCGCATCGAGGCCGGGCTGTTCGCGGAGGAGAAGCTCTCCGAGGAGAACGACGTCCTCACCTTCGAGCTCCGCGACGAGCTGGAGTGGATCTCCGAGGACGGCGGCCGCGCCAAGAAGCACCTGCTGGAGGCCAACCTCCGTCTGGTCGTCTCCCTGGCCAAGCGCTACACCGGTCGCGGCATGCTGTTCCTGGACCTGATCCAGGAGGGCAACCTCGGCCTGATCCGCGCCGTCGAGAAGTTCGACTACACCAAGGGCTTCAAGTTCTCCACGTACGCCACGTGGTGGATCCGCCAGGCGATCACCCGCGCGATGGCCGACCAGGCCCGCACCATCCGTATCCCGGTGCACATGGTCGAGGTCATCAACAAGCTGGCCCGCGTCCAGCGCCAGATGCTCCAGGACCTGGGCCGCGAGCCCACCCCGGAGGAGCTGGCCAAGGAACTCGACATGACCCCGGAGAAGGTCGTCGAGGTGCAGAAGTACGGCCGCGAGCCGATCTCCCTGCACACCCCGCTGGGCGAGGACGGCGACAGCGAGTTCGGTGACCTCATCGAGGACTCCGAGGCGATCCAGCCGGGCGAGGCGGTCAGCTTCACCCTGCTCCAGGAGCAGCTGCACTCGGTGCTCGACACCCTGTCCGAGCGCGAGGCCGGCGTGGTCTCCATGCGCTTCGGGCTCACCGACGGTCAGCCGAAGACTTTAGACGAGATCGGCAAGGTCTACGGGGTCACCCGTGAGCGCATCCGGCAGATCGAGAGCAAGACGATGTCGAAGCTCCGTCACCCGTCGCGCTCCCAGGTGCTCCGCGACTACCTGGACTAGTCAGCCGGTCCAGGAGCAGACCCACGCTTCAGGCTGAGAAGCAGAACAGGCGCGCCCTCCCGAGATGAATCGGGAGGGCGCGCCTGGTGTTCGTGCCCCCTGTCATGCTCACGGGTGTGGCGACGCCCGCGTGTCCCTCGCATGCCATCAGGCACTCACTGTCCCCGCACGGAGTCCGATCTCCATCCGATGCGCACCATGCTGCCCCACGTGCTGTAGGTGCGGCATAAAGGTGGTCTGGTCCAGTTATCCGCGCGGTTCGTCCTGTTTGACCTGCGGTGGATCCGGGGGTGCGGTTCAGTCGCGGACGACGACGTCCATCGTGCGCGCCGTGCCCGGCTTCGCGGCGGGCGGCAGTTCCACGGTGTGCCCGAGGTCGCGCAGCGCCGCGACCAGCTCCTCCGGGCTCTCCGCCCGGACGTCCTCACTGACCAGTGCCCGGGCGATGTCACCCCGGGTGGCCTTGGCCATGTGGCTGACCACGGACCGCTTGGTCACGCCCCCGACCTCGCGCTCGCGCAGCACCCGCACCGCGACGGTCCGCTCGGCGGCGGCGCCGGTCGGCCGGAACGCCGTCGCGTAGGCCGACGACCGGCAGTCCACCAGCAGACGGTCCCGCGTGAGCTCGCCGAGCGGGCCGGTCATGGCCCCGCGCCAGTACGTCCCGAGGGCACCCAGCGGCGGCAGCCTGACCCCCATGGACAGGCGGTAGGGCGGCAGCCGGTCGGCGGGGCCCACCACGCCCCACAGCCCGGAGAACACCAGGACCCGGTCCCGGACCCGGTCCCCGTGCTCGGTGAGCAGGCCGGGAAGCCCGAGGCGGTCGTAGAGCACGCCCGTGTACAGGTCGGCGGCGCGCAGGGTGGGCGCCGTGGTCAGGTCCAGGTTGCGCTTGAGGGCGTCGGTCTGGGAGACCGACAGGCCCAGGACCTCGCGCGCGGCGTCCTCGGGGCCCGAGCAGAGTTCGGTCAGCGCGGTCACGACCCGCTCCCGGCTCTCGGTCAGCTCCGGCAGGGTGAGCGCACCCGGGTCCAGCGCGGGGCCCTCGCCGGAGGTGGCCTTGCCCTCGGAGGGCGGGAGCAGGATGAACATGGACTCTCCAGGTCAGGGGTGAGGTGGGACCGTGCCCATGGTAGGGCGTGTACGGCCGGATAGGATGTGCCGCTTCCGACACCGGGGACAGTGAGGGGCGAACATGCACACGTGGGCGGAACGGGTGTCCAGGGACTGGCCCGCCTTCCGGACCGAGTCGCGCGCGGGCTGGCGGTTCGGCCTCGCGGAGGGGTTCACCAAGCGGGCCAACTGCGCCCTGGTGGAGGACCCCGGGGCCGATGTCGCGGAGGTCACCCGGTTCTACCGCGAGCACGGGCTGCGCCCCTGCGTGCAGGTGTGGCCGGGGGAGGAGGCGGTGGACGCCCGTCTGGCGGAGCACGGCTACGAGCGGGTGGAGCCCACGCTGGTACTGGCCAGGGAGCTCTCCGGGCGTCCCGATGCCCCCGGGCGGACCCGGGTCTCGGACGCCCCGACGCCGCGCTGGACGGAGCTCTTCGCGGAGACGGGTGTGTCACCGGAGTGGGCCGAGGGTGTGGTGCGCATCCTCGGGCAGGTGACCACGGGCTACGGGGTCCACGAGGACGGGGACGGCCGGGGCTGCGCGGTGCTGGACGGGGAGTCGGTGGCGATCTGCTCGATGGTCACCGCCCGCGCCGCCCGCGGGCGCGGTGTGGCGGGGGCGATCCTCGGCGACCTCCTCGCCTGGGCCCACGACGGGGGCGCCCGCCGGGCCTACCTGTGCGTGGTGGCCGGGAACGAGGCCGCGCTGCGCCTGTACCGGGGTGCGGGGTTCGAGGAGGTCTCCGGTTACCACAACCGGGTCCTGAGCGACTGAGGCACCGCTCCGGCCCCGCCGAGCACCGTCCCGGGCACCCCCGGAACGAGGACGGCGGCCCCCGGAATCCGGGGACCGCCGTCGACGTTTCGTGGTCGTCGTGGCTAACGCTCTTCCGCGTTCTTTTCGCTCTTGGTGAGCTTGTCCGTCTCGTCCTGGATGTCCGAGGCGATCTTGCGGAGCGAGTCGTCGTGCTTGCGCATGTGGTGCGCGCAGAACAGGAGTTCGCCGCCGGAGTTCAGCAGCACCCGGACGTACGCCTGTGCACCACAGCGGTCGCAGCGGTCAGCAGCCGTCAGCGGCTGAGTGGGGGCAAGGGTTCCAGTCACTTCGCCATCCTCAATACTCGGCGTTAGTCACCTCTGACAACATCTAACCCGACCCAGACGTTCCCAACCGGGTCCCGTGTACGCCGACAGCGGAATCCGCCCGGTTCGTGTCCGTCTGGTGCCCAATGGGGCAAATTCGTCGGACACGCATCCTCGTAGTTGTTGTACCCCTGGGGAAGGCCCGGCTATCCCCGGAAAACGGGAGTATCCAGGTCGCATCCACCAGAGGTGGTAGTCTCGCGCGGGCAGGCCCGTCCGACCCCCATGTCGGTCCGCTCCGACCCGCACACGGGTGCGTGGAGCCCGTCACGGCGGACCCGGCGTCGACGCCGGAGACCCGCACCCGGGGGACACGACCCCGCCCACACACGGCCGTGCCACGGCAAAGTCCCCGGCTCGCCGTAGCCTGGCCCCCTCAACAGTCGGTGCGGCGCGGTACAAAGGGCACGCACCGCACAGCCACGATGGCCCTCAAGACGCAGGAGATGTCCGAGTGACCGCCTTGACCGCAGCCGTCCACGATCCCGAGGATTACTCCGCTCGGCACCTGTCGGTCCTGGAGGGCCTCGAAGCGGTGCGCAAGCGTCCGGGCATGTACATCGGGTCCACCGACAGCCGGGGCCTGACCCACTGCATGTGGGAGATCATCGACAACTCCGTCGACGAGGCGCTGGGCGGCTTCTGCGGGCGCATCGACGTGACGCTGCACAGCGACGGATCCGTCGCGGTCAGCGACGACGGGCGCGGAATCCCCGTGGACGACGAGCCCAAGTCCGGGCTCTCCGGTGTGGAACTGGTCATGACCAAGCTCCACGCCGGCGGCAAGTTCGGCTCGGGCTCCTACACCGCCTCCGGCGGCCTGCACGGTGTCGGCGCCTCCGTCGTCAACGCCCTCTCGGCCCGTGTGGACGTGGAGATCGACCGCCAGGGCCACACCCACGCCCTGAGCTTCCGCCGGGGCATCGCCGGACGGTTCGCCGGTGCCGGCCCCGACGCCGAGTTCACCCCGGTGTCCGGCCTGGAGCAGGTCCGCAAGGTCGCCAAGAAGATCACCGGCACCCGCATCCGGTTCTGGCCGGACATGCAGATCTTCCTCAAGGACGCCGAGATCACCCGGGAGAACCTGCTCGACCGGGCCCGCCAGACCGCCTTCCTCGTCCCTGGACTGACCATCGCGGTGCGCGACGAACGCGCCGAGGGGGAGGCCCCCTACACCGAGGAGTTCCGCTTCGACGGCGGGATCAGCGAGTTCTGCACCTTCCTGGCCCCCGACGACCCGGTCAGCGACGTCCTGCGCATCCAGGGCTCCGGCAACTTCACCGAGACAGTCCCGGTCCTGGACGAGTCCGGCCACATGGTGCCCGCCGACGTCGAGCGCCGCCTGGACGTGGACGTCGCCCTGCGCTGGGGCACCGGCTACGACACCACCGTGCGTTCCTTCGTCAACGTGATCTCCACGCCCAAGGGCGGGACCCACATCAACGGCTTCGAGCGCGCCCTGGTCCGGGTGATCAACGACCAGCTGCGCGCCACCAAGCTCCTCAGGAACAGCGACGACCCGGTCACCAAGGACGACACCCAGGAGGGCCTGACCGCCGTCGTCACGGTGCGCCTGCCCGAGCCGCAGTTCGAGGGGCAGACCAAGGAGATCCTCGGTACCTCGGCGGCCTCCCGGATCGTCTCCCAGGTGGTCGGCAAGGAGCTGCGCGAGTTCCTCACCTCCACCAAGAAGGCGGAGAAGGCCAGGGCCCGCACGGTCATGGAGAAGGTCGTCGGCGCCGCCAAGGCCCGGCTGGCCGCCCGTCAGCAGCGCGAGACCCAGCGCCGCAAGAACGCCCTGGAGAGCTCCGCGCTCCCCGCGAAGCTGGTGGACTGCCGCAGCGAGGGGTTGGAGCACAGCGAGCTGTTCATCGTCGAGGGTGACTCCGCGCTGGGTACCGCCAAGCTCGCCCGCGACTCCGAGTTCCAGGCGCTGCTGCCCATCCGGGGCAAGATCCTCAACGTGCAGAAGTCCTCGGTCGCGGACATGCTCAAGAACGCCGAGTGCGCGGCGATCCTCCAGGTCATCGGGGCCGGGTCGGGTCGTACCTTCGACCTCGACGCGGCCCGCTACGGCCGGGTCATCCTCATGGCCGACGCGGA
The DNA here is from genome assembly GCF_056173345.1 of Nocardiopsis sp. iso_237. NCBI lineage: Bacteria > Bacillati > Actinomycetota > Actinomycetes > Streptosporangiales > Nocardiopsidaceae > Nocardiopsis > Nocardiopsis sp. iso_237. The sequence continues at coordinate 1,734,074 of NZ_CM149669.1, forward strand.
CGTGGACGGCGCGCACATCCGGTGCCTGCTGCTCACCCTCATCTACCGGTACATGCGGCCGATGCTGGAGGCCGGGCGCGTGTTCGCGGCCGTGCCGCCGCTGCACCGCATCGAGCTGACCAACGTGCGGCGCAAGCGCGGGGCCAAGCCCGAGGACCGGTACGTCTACACCTACTCCGACGCCGAGCTCCGGCGCACCCTGCTGGACCTGGAGAAGCGCAAGATCTCCTGGAAGGAGCCGGTGCAGCGGTACAAGGGCCTGGGTGAGATGGACGCCGACCAGCTGGCCGAGACCACCATGGACCCCCGCTACCGGACCCTGCGCCGCATCCGGGTGGAGCAGGCGGAGGAGGCCGCGTCCGTGTTCAACCTGCTCATGGGCAACGAGGTGGCGCCGCGCCGCAAGTTCATCCAGGAGGGCGCCCAGGAGCTGGACCTGGAGCGCATCGACGCCTGACGTCCCGCGCACGCGAAGGGGCCCGCACCGGCTGGTGCGGGCCCCTTCGCGTGCGCGCTCAGGGGGCCTTCGGAGGCTCCCAGACGCCGTCGGAGAGGAAACGGTCGATCGCCGCCCGGTACGGACCGGGGTCCAGGCCCCGTTCCGACACCCAGGCGTCGTTGTAGTAGCTGTGCTGGTACCGTTCGCCGCCGTCGCAGATCAGGGTGACCACACTGCCCTTGCGGCCCTCACGGAGCATCCTGGCGACCAGGTGCCACACGCCCCACAGGTTGGTGCCGGTCGATCCGCCCGCGCACCGGCCGGTGACGTCGTTCAGGTGGCGCATCGCGGCGATGCTCGCGGCGTCGGGCACCGGCATCATCAGGTCGATCACCGACGGAACGAAGCTCGGCTCCATCCGGGGGCGGCCGATGCCCTCGATCCGGGAGGGCATGCCGGTCGAGTAGTCGGCGGCGCCGGTCACCCAGCCGGGGAAGAACGCCGAGTTCTCCGGGTCCACCACGGCCAGGCGGGTGTGCAGGCGTCGGTAGCGCAGGTAGCGGCCGATGGTCGCGGAGGTGCCGCCCGTGCCCGCGCCCACCACGATCCAGTCCGGATCGGGGTGGCGCTCCATGGCGAGCTGCTCGAAGATCGACTCCGCGATGTTGTTGTTGCCCCGCCAGTCCGTGGCCCGCTCCGCGTACGTGAACTGGTCCATGTAGTGGCCGCCCGACTCGGCGGCCAGGCGCTCGGCCTCGCCGTACATGTCCGGCGGGTTGTCCACGAAGTGGCACCGGCCGCCGTACCGCTCGATGAGCGCGATCTTCTCCGGACTGGTCCTCCTCGGGACCACCGTGATGAAGTCCAGGCCGACCAACTGCGCGAAGTAGGCCTCCGACACCGCCGTCGAACCCGAACTGGCCTCCACGATCGTGGTGCCCTCGGTGATCCACCCGTTGGCCAGCCCGTACAGGAACAGCGACCGCGCCAACCTGTGCTTGAGGCTGCCGGTGGGGTGCACCGACTCGTCCTTCAGGTACAGGTCGATGCCCCACTCCGGGGGCAGGGGGAACACGTGCAGATGGGTGTCGGCCGAACGCGTGTCGTCGGCGATCACCCTGCGGACCGCCTCGTCCGCCCACGAGCGGGCGCTGTCGGAACACCGGTCGACCCAGGGCAGTTCAGGGTCTGGAATGGGAGCCATGGTGAGGAGGGTACCTGTACCCCTTTGGGCCTCCGCTTCGCTTCGGGTTCGGCGCCGGAGAGTCTGGGTTTCAGCCAGCACGGTGCAAGAGGAGTCAAGCCGCCAGCGAGGAACGAGCCAGGCGTAGACGAGGATGAAGAATCCCTCTGCAAAGGCGCCGAACCCCGGGCCGAAGCGAAGCGGAGATGCAAGGAAAACACTGAAGCGGAGGCCCGAAAAGGTCCAGCCGTCAGTCCAGGGAACCGCCCGACATCACCGCGTACATCCGGCGGTAGGTGGCCGCCTCCTCGTGGCGGCTCTGCCTCTCCAGCGTGCGCGCCAGGGCGATGTGCGCCCAGTTGTCCACCGGGTCCAGCTCGATCAGGCTGCGGAAGGCCGCCTCGGCCCTGTTGAGCTGAGCGGAGTGGAAGTAGGCGCGACCCAGCAGCTCCAACATCGAGCGGCTGCCCGGCTCGTTCTCCACCACGGGTTCGAGGATCTGGGCGGCGTAGATGGGGTCGCCCAGCTCCATGAACATGCGGGCTCGGTTGTAGGTGTCGTAGGTGCTCTCTTCCACGGTGCTCCTCTCGAGGGTGTCCACCGACGCGGGTCACAACCGCCGTGGGGTGGGCGGCATTCCCGGGGATGGGCGAGGCGGGTGCGGGGCCCGGGGCGGTGGTGCGCACCACCCACCAGAGTGATCCCCGTGCCGGACCCCGGTGACACCTTCCGGGGAACGACACGCGACCGCCCCCGGCCGTACGGCCGGGGGCGGTCGCGTGCTCACGGGACTAGAGGTCGACCGGGGTCACCCTGCCGTTGTCCACGTCGTAGATCGCACCGGCCACCGGCAGGCCCTTGGGCAGCAGCGGGTGGTGCCGGATGCGCTCAAGGTCGTGCTGGAGCGCGCCGAGCTGGTCGTTGTCGGTCTTGAACTCCAGGCTGCGCGTGTCCACCCCGTAGTCGTTCAGGATGAGGTCGTGGACGACGTCGTCGTTCTCCACGGACGCCATCTTGCACTTGGTGTGCGGCAGGATCAGCACGCGGTCCACACCCAGCAGGTACACGGCCAGCACCAGCGTACGCAGGGTGTCGTCGGTGACCCGGGCGCCCGCGTTACGCAGGATCTTCGCGTCGCCGGGCTTGAGGCCGAGCATGGTCAGCGGCTCGATCCTGGAGTCCATGCACGTGACGAGGGCCAGCCCCCGGGCGGCCAGCGGTTTGAGACCGGTGAGAGAGAAGTCGGCGGCGTAGTCGGCGTTGGCGCCGAACACGTCGTCGAAGGCCCCGGGGGGAGGGGTGACGTTGGTGCTGTCGCTCACTTGTAGTGACTCCCTGTGTCGTATGGGTGCATGGACTGCCGTGCACACAGATAAGCACACCCGTGCGCACGGCTCACGTGAAACTCAGGCCCCGGATCCGGGAGGGGCGATTCCGGAGTCGGTCCGACCACTGCCGACCGTGACGACGGCACTGGTCAGGGCCTCTCCGGAGCCGTCCCGACGCTCGGTCAGGTCCGGCAGGCGAACCGGCTTTCCGTCGGCTCGTGACGCCCGGGCCGGGGCGCGTCCCACCCACGCGAACGTCAGGGTGTCCTCACCCTTCAGGTAGCGGTGGCAGCGCACCCCGCCGGTGGCCCGACCCTTCGAGGGGTAGGCCGCGAAGGGGGTGACCTTGGCGGACCCGGGCAGGGTGCTCTCCAGCGCGTCGCCGCCGCCGGAGACGGTCACCACGACCGAGTCCTCGGGGCTCGGCACCGCGCCGAACCACAGCACGCGGGCCTCCTCGGACAGCCGTACACCGGCCACGCCGCCCGCCTGACGGCCCTGCGGGCGGGCCGTGGAGGCCGAGAAGCGCAGCAGCTGGGCCTCGGAGGTGATGAAGACCAGGTCCTCCTCGCCGGTGGACAGCTGGGTGACGCCGATCACGCGGTCGTCGTCCTTGAGCGAGATGATCTCGAAGTCGTCCTTGTTCGGCGGGAAGTCGGGGGCGACCCGCTTGACCACACCGCCGACGGTACCCACGACGAAGCCGGGCCCGGAGGTGTTCATGGACACGATCGACACGACCCGCTCGCCCTCGTCGAGCTGCACGAACTCGACGACGCCCAGACCGGCGGCCAGCGGCGGGCGCTCGGGTTCTCCGTCGCCGTCAGCGGGCAGCTCGGGCAGCTCCACCACCGGGACCCTGATCATCCGGCCCAGGTCGGTGACGAACCCGATGTCCGAGCGCGAGGTGGTCGGGACCGAGACCTCGACCGCGTCGTGCTTGGCGCGCAGGCCCGTGTACACGCGCGGCGTGGTCGCGCCCTTGGTGCGGCCGATGTGGCCGTCGACGCCGAGGAGCACGTGGCAGGGCTGGTCGGCCATCTCCAGCGGGATGACGGCGGCGCGGGCCACCCCGTCGCTCTCGCGCAGCTGCGTGCGGCGGGGGGTCGCGAACTTCTTGGAGACGTCGTTGAGCTCCTTGGAGACCACCCGGCGCAGCTTCTTGTCCGACTCCAGGATGGAGGTGAGCTCCTCGATCTCCAGGTCGAGCTTGTCCCGCTCGGTCTCCAGCTCCAGCCGGTCGAAGCGGGTCAGGCGGCGCAGCGGGGTGTCGAGGATGTAGCGCGCCTGGATCTCGGAGAGGTCGTAGGCGCCCATCAGGGACTCGCGCGCGGCGGCGGTGTCGTCGGCCTCACGGATGAGGGCGATGACCCGGTCGATGTCGAGCAGGGCGACGAGCAGGCCGGCGACCAGGTGCAGCCGCTCCTGGCGCTTCTTGCGGCGGTGCTCGCTGCGGCGGCGCACCACGTCGAGGCGGTGGTTGACGTAGACCTCGAGCAGCTCACGCAGGCCCAGGGTCTGGGGCTGGCCGTCGACCAGGGCCACGTTGTTGATGCCGAAGGTCTCCTCCATCGGCGTGAGCCGGTAGAGCTCCTCCAGGACCGCTTCGGGGTTGAACCCGTTCTTGAGCTCGATGACCAGGCGCAGGCCCTGGTTGCGGTCGGTGAGGTCCTTCAGGTCCGAGATGCCCTGGAGCTTCTTGGACTGCACCAGCTCCTTGATCCGGCTGATGACCTTCTCGGGGCCGACGCTGTAGGGCAGCTCGGTGACGACCAGGCCGGTACGGCGCGCGGACACCTTCTCGATCGCGACGGTGGCGCGGGTCTTGAAGGTGCCGCGGCCCTTGCGGTAGGCGTCGCGGACGCCGTCCAGGCCGACGATGGTGCCGCCGGTGGGCAGGTCGGGGCCGGGGACGAACTCGGTGAGCTCGTCCAGGGTGGCCTCGGGGTTGGCGATCAGGTGGCGGGCGGCCGCGATGACCTCGCCCAGGTTGTGCGGGGCCATGTTGGTGGCCATGCCCACCGCGATGCCGGACGCGCCGTTGACCAGGAGGTTGGGGAAGGCCGCCGGAAGGACCTCGGGTTCGGTCTCCTGACCGTCGTAGTTGGGCTTGAAGTCGACGACGTCCTCCTCGATGGAGGACACCAGGAGCTCGGCGGCGCTGTCCAGCCGGGCCTCCGTGTACCGCATGGCGGCCGGGGCGTCGTCGCCGCCCAGGGAGCCGAAGTTGCCGTGGCCGTCGACCAGCGGCACGCGCATGGCGAAGGACTGGCTCAGTCGGACCAGGGCGTCGTAGATGGCGGAGTCGCCGTGGGGGTGCAGCCGACCCATCACCTCCCCGACCACGCGGGCGCACTTGACGTGGCCGCGGTCGGGCCGGAGGCCCATCTCGTTCATCTGGTACAGGATGCGCCGTTGGACCGGTTTCATGCCGTCACGCGCGTCGGGCAGAGCACGTTGGTAGATCACCGAGTACGCGTACTCCAGGAAGCTGCCGCGCATCTCCTCGGAGACGTCGATGTCGATGATCTTCTCGGCGAGATCCTCGGGGGGACGGGAAGTAGTACGGGCCATGTCCGTAATTCTGGCCTGTGCCAGGGACTGAAACGTACGGGGGCGCGTGGTTGGGCGTGTGTGAGTCGCGCGACTGGGGGGTTTCGCACCGTCTTCGACACGGTTTTCCGTCCCCGGGAGGACCCGGGGACGGAGAACACGACTCGCGTGTCGCGGGTGCGCCCTCCTCCGCACACCCGGTCACGGGAGGGCGTGCGGAGGAGGGGCGGGAGGGGCCGTCAGCCGGTGGTCACGGCGGTCTCCCCGGCGGGGACCTCCAGCGAGGTGCCGTCGGAGAAGGTGACGGTGAGCGGGTCCGTACCCGGGTTGAAGGCGGTGTACGTGCTGGTCCCGCCCTTGTCGAACACGGCGTAGTGGGCGGTGTCGGCGGTCACGGACACGTCCACGGTGCCGAACTCCGCGAGGGTGGAGACCCACTGGTAGGTGTGCGGCTTGGAGCCGCCCGCCTCGGGTTCGTAGGTCTGCCACTGCTCCTCGAACATCCGCAGGGCGTCGTCACCGTCGGAGAGCGCGCGGTGCGCCCAGTGGATGTCCCGCCAGATCTCCGGCTCCCCGCCGAGCTTGTCCACGAGTGACTCGTAGATCACCCCGGCGTGCTCGGGGTCGTACCCGAGGTAGAGGGAGCCAGCGGTGATGGGCAGGTAGTTGATGCCGTAGTGCTCCTCGTGGCCGCCGTCCCACCAGATGCGGTAGTCGCCGCCGTCGCCCCAGACCATGCCCACGACGTCCTCGGGGTAGTCCTCGGGGAAGGTGTCCCCGCCGGCGTTCTGCCAGTAGCGGGCGATGGTGGAGGCCTGGGTGGTGTGGAGGTAGACACCGAGGTCGCGCAGTTCCTCGTCGCCGGTCAGCGCGCCGAAGTGGGCGGTGGCGGCGGCGAAGTGCATGCCTTCGGAGGAGGACTCCTGGTTGTTGCCGGCGGCGAACCCGGCGTGGCCGGAGGCCCAGCCGTGCCCGGCGTAGGGGGAGAAGGAGCGCAGGCGGGGGAACATGTCCCCGTCGGTTCCGGCCACGTCCTGGATGAGCAGGCGGATCATGCCTCCCCAGGCGTCCTCACTGGCCCAGTCGCGGTCGTAGCGGGCGACAACGGCGGCGGCCGAGACGAAGTAGCCGTAGTGGAAGTCGTGGTCGTTGAGTTCGGTGGCGGCCCCGAAGCTGTCGGGGTAGCCGAGCATCGTGCCCCACTCCTCGTCGTAGTGGAACTGACGGGTGCCCCCGGCGGTGAGCCAGTCCTCCAGGCGCCCCTGGACCAGGGAGAGGAGTTCGTCCCGGGCCTCGGTGTGGCCGATGGAGTCCGCGATGGGGATGAGCTGCGCGAGGCGGCCCATGGCCTTGCCGTCCCAGTAGGTGTCGCCGGGCTCGGGGAAGAGCTCCTCCTCCGCGAGGACGTCGTCGATCAGGGCGGCCAGCCGGTCGTGGTCGGCACCGTCGACGGTGGGCAGGCTGGGCATGATGCCCTGCGTGGTGAGTTCGGTGGTGAAGGAGGCGCCCTCGGAGACCTTCATCTCGCCTCGGGGGGAGGCGTAGGCGAGGTCGGTGAGGTCGCCCGTGACGTTGGCCCACTGGTGGGGGTACAGGGCGGTGAGGGTTCCGGTCTCCTCGCCCTCCCTGGCTTCGGTCTCCAGCCGGTAGGTGCTGGTGAGGGAGGACGCCGCCTCGTCGTAGTCGTACTCCACGACCGAGCCGGTGACGAAGGAGTGGGCGTAGGGGGCGAAGGCGTCCAGGTCCTCGGGTGAGGGCAGGACGGCCACCGAGTAGTACCCGTCGTCGCCGGTGTCGGCGGTGAGGGTGTCACCGGAGACGGACCAGGGCGCGTCGGAGGGCGCGAACAGGGCGTAGTGCCTGCCGTTCACGGTGGCGCCGACGGTGGAGCCGTCCTCGTGCCAGATCTCGGGGGTGCCGGAGAAGGTCACCTCGGCCCCGGCGCCCTCGGTCTCGGCGTAGGCGAAGGGGAGGCCCTGACCGATGGTGACCCGGAGCTGGGCCCCGCCGCCCTCCCAGTGGGCGGTGACCGTCCAGTCTCCGCTGTCGGCGGTGCGGGTGTCGGGGGAGTCGAGTCCGGCGGCACCCAGGGTGAGGTCGGAGACGGCCGTGTACTCGTACTTGAGGTCGTCACCGACCATCTGGTGGGAGTCGGGGTAGCCCATGTCGAGGCCGCCCTCGTGGGGGTTGTAGCTCAGGGGGTGGGCGAAGAGGTTCTCGCCGTGGGGGTTGTCGGGGTAGCGCTGGAAGATCAGCGAGGACCACCACTCGTTGGTGGGGGCCGGGCCGGTGTGGTCGTCGGTGACCTTGGGCGAGACGGGATTGCCGTTGAGGTCGGAGGGGCCCGAGGCGCCCTCGGGGCGGGTGCTGGTGTAGCTGCCGGAGCCGACCGGGACCTCGGCCGCGCCCTCGGCGGAGACCGGGGTGGCGGAGGTGGCGCCGGTGACCGCGAGGGTCGCGCCGCCGACCACGAGGGCGGAGGCGGCGGCGAGCAGACCGAGGGAGGTCCGGGGCCGCGGGTGCGCGTGTCGGGGGAAACGGGGGAGGAAGCCGCTGGTGGGGCGGCTTCGTGGTTGCGCCATCGTCTGCCTTTCGTGCTTCTCTCAAGGGGGCCGCCGGATTCGGGAGCGCTCCCAATCGTGAGGGCCTGAGCCCTGGCGTCGAGTGTTCAGGTGACACTCGGTGAGCGCAATGCCACATAACGGGAAAGTTCCCATTCTGTTACCACCGCCCTCCCGGGTTTCGGCGGAGGGGCGGCGGTACGCGCGGGTCGCCGCGGGCCGCGGGCCGCACGGCCAAGGCACCGCGCACCTGGCGCGAGGCTCGGTACGCCCGGGCGGCCGCGGGCCGTACGCACGGCGTCGACGAGCCCGGTGGGGCGGATCCGCTGAGAGCTTGCACACGGGGCCGACGCGCAGATCCGTGCTCGGGGGGCGCCCCGGGACAGCGTCACCTGTGGATAACCGCGTCCACCCCCACGGCCTCTGGTACCAAGGAGTCATGGCCACTCCCACCCAGCCTGACGTCCCGGTCCCCGACGCGCCGACCACCACCGAGCCAGCCCTCTCCGCCGCCGACGGCGCCCTGCGCGAACGCGCCGAGGGGCACCTGCGCGCCCTCGCCGGCGAGTCCGCCCGCCTGCGCGAGGACCAGTGGACCGCCATCCACGCCCTGGTCGCCGAGCACCGCAGGGCACTGGTCGTCCAGCGCACCGGCTGGGGCAAGTCGGCGGTGTACTTCGTGGCCACCGCCCTGCGCCGGGCCGAGGGCGCGGGCCCCACGGTCATCGTCTCCCCGCTGCTCGCGCTGATGCGCAACCAGATCGCCGCCGCCGAGCGCGCGGGCATCCGCGCCCGCACCATCAACAGCTCCAACACCACCGCCTGGGAGTCCACCTACGCCGAGGTCTCCCAGGGCCTGGTGGACGTGCTGCTGGTCAGCCCCGAACGGCTCAACAACCCCGAGTTCCGGGACCGCGTCCTGCCCGAACTCGCCGCAGGGGCGGGCCTGGTCGTCATCGACGAGGCGCACTGCGTCTCCGACTGGGGCCACGACTTCCGGCCCGACTACCGGCGCATCCGGTCCCTCCTGCACGACCTGCCCGACGGGGTCCCGGTCCTGGCCACCACCGCCACCGCCAACGAACGCGTCACCCATGACGTGGCCGAACAGCTCCAGGCCGGGGCCGACCGGGCCGACACCCTGGTCCTGCGCGGCAGCCTGGAGCGCGAGAGCCTGAGCCTGGGCGTGGCCGAACTGCCCGACCCCACCGCGCGGCTCAGCTGGCTGGCCGAACACCTGCCCAAGATCCCCGGATCGGGCATCGTCTACACGCTCACCGTCAGCGCCGCCGCCGAGACCGCCCGCTTCCTCACCGAACAGGGCCTGGAGGTGCTGCCCTACACCGGGCAGACCGACCCCGACGAGCGCAGGCTGGCCGAGGACGCCCTCCTCGGGAACCGGGTGAAGGCGCTCGTGGCCACCAGCGCGCTGGGGATGGGCTTCGACAAGCCCGACCTGGGTTTCGTCGTGCACCTGGGCGCCCCGCAGTCACCGATCTCCTACTACCAGCAGGTCGGCCGTGCGGGACGCGGTGTGGAACGGGCCGAGGTGGTGCTCCTGCCCGGCCGCGAGGACGTCCGGATCTGGGAGTACTTCGCGGGGCTGTCCTTCCCCCCGGAGGACACCGTTCGCCAGACCCTCCAGGCCCTGGCGGAGTCCGACAAGCCCCTGTCCACCGCCAACCTGGAGACCCGGGTGGACCTGCGTCGCACCCGCCTGGAGCAGATGCTCAAGGTGCTGGACGTGGACGGGGCGGTGCGCCGGGTGCGCGGCGGCTGGACCGCCACCGGTGAGCCCTGGACCTACGACGCCGAGCGCTACGCCGCCGTCAGCGCGGCCAGGGAACGCGAACAGCGCGCCATGCTCGACTACGTCTCCACCGACACCTGCCGGATGGAGTTCCTCCGCCGACAGCTCGACGACCCCGCCGCCGAACCCTGTGGCCGCTGCGACGTGTGCACCGGCCAGTACTGGACCACCGACGTCGACACCGGCCGCCGTCAGGCCGCCGCCGACCACCTGGACCGGCCCGGCACGCCCCTCGCGCCGCGTCGCCAGTGGCCCTCCGGCATGAACACGCTCGGGGTGGGCCTGTCCGGCAAGATCCCGGAGAACCTGCGGGCGGGGGAGGGGCGTGCCCTGGGCCGTCTCACCGACATCGGCTGGGGTACCGAGCTGCGCCGTATCTTCGCCGAGGACGCCCCGGACACCCCCGTGGACGAGCGCGTCCTCCAGGGAGTGGTGCGTGTGCTCGCCGCCTGGGGATGGGAGAACCGACCGGTCGGGGTGGTCGCGATGCCCTCGCTCTCCCGCCCGACCCTGGTGGGGGACCTCGCCGCCCGGATCTCCGAACTCGGCCGTCTCACGCCGCTCGGCTCCCTGTCCTACCGGACCCCCACGGGCCCGGGGCCCCGCCGCCACAACAGCGCGATGCGCCTGGAGCAGGTGTACAACGCGCTGGTGGTGGATCCCGCGCTGGCCGAGCGGGTGGAGGACCTTCAGAGAGACACCCCGGGCCCGATCCTGCTGGTGGACGACCAGGCCGACACGGGGTGGAGCCTGACCGTGGGCGCCGCCCTGCTGCGCAAGGCGGGCGCCCCGGAGGTGCTGCCGCTGACCCTGTCCACCACGGGCGGGTGACCCGGAGGCCTGGGTGCGGGTGTCCCAGCCGGGCACCCGCCCCGCCCTCGGGGATCCACGCTCACGGGGCAGCAGAGTCCGGCGGTCCGCCCGCCCGGGTGCTGGACGGTCCGCCAGAGCGGGGTACACGGTGCGGCCGAGGCAGGCCCTCGGGGGCGCCCACCGGTCTTCCTGGCGGGCCGCCGGGCCGCCGGGGCGGACATGACGAGACCCCGTCACCCTGGGGTGCGGGGTCTCGGAAAACCGACGGTCTAGCGGAGGCGCTGGCCTCGGGGCGCGCCACGGCGCACCGGCTCGCCCTCACCCAGGTCCGGGCGGGCGCCCGGCTGGTGCAGCGCGCGGGCGGCCAGCCTGCTGGCCCGGCCCAGCGCCTCTTTGGGGTGCCGCCCGGTCAGCCACGCGGGGAGGAAACCGGCGATGAACGCGTCACCGGCGCCGACGGAACCGGGGGAGGGGTCCACCGGCTCGGCCGGGGCCCTCACACAGTCCTCGCGGGTCTTGGAGGCCCACAGCCCACCCTCCTCGCCGAGCTTGATCACGACGTTGGGGAACCAGGCGGTGAGCACCTTCGCGGCGGCCTCGGCGTCGTCCCGGCCGGTGAGCACCCGGGCCTGGTCGACGTTGACGAACAACAGGCGCGCGCCCTGCGTCCAGTCGAGGAAGTTCTCCGCCCCCGCGCGCTCCAGCGGAGCGTGCGAGCCGCCGTCCACGGAGATGGACATCCCGCTCTCCCGGGCCATGCGCAGGGCCACCCGGGCCGCGCGGCGGGAGTCGGAGTTGATCAGCGTGTACCCGGACACGTGCAGGTGGCCGTCGGGGCCGAACACGTCGCGGGGCAGGTCCTCGGGCTGGAGACGGGCGTTGGCGCCGGGGTCGCTCAGCATCGTCCGGTCGCCCCGGTGGGTGATCATCACCACGCAGGTGCCGGTGGAGCGCTCGGGGTCCATCACCATGCGGGAGTCCAGGCCGTAGCCCATGAGCTCCATCTCGCGGGTGCGCCCGGTGATGTCCGAGCCGCGACGACCGACGAACGTGGTATCGGTGCCCTCGACCGCGAGCCACGAGGCGATGTTCGCCCCGGAACCGCCGCCGTACATGATCACCGACGCCGGAGTGTCGCTGCCGCGGGCCAACGGGTGGAACGCGCGCGCGACGGCATCGGTCATCAGATCACCGATCACGACCACTCGAGTCATTTCGCCAGCCACCACCGAGGGTTTGAGAATCTGTGCCCGCACGACGTTAACAGCTTAACGATCAGTGTCGGGTAACGAACTGACAGCGCCCGGGACACGCGGTCACGCAGGGGCCGCCGCGGGTCGTGAGGCCCTGCGCACAGGGGTTTTCGACCCACCCAGGAAGACTATCCGCACTCGGCGTGATCTCGGACGCCCGTCCGTCTCCGGAAGGGGGTCGGGCACACTCCGAGGGCGGGGACCCCGGCCGCGTCGAGGAACCGGAACCCGGGAACGTCCACGACACACGCACCCGTCACCGCGAGTACGGGAGGGTACCCGGCTCCCGTCGGAGGCCCGTCGGGGGCCTGTCTGAGGGGTCGATTTCGGTGACCCCGCATGGACTTTCCCCGAATTCGACCGATTGTCGTCTAGTCTCGCTGTCGTGCAGTCCTACCCGAACCACTGGGAAGCCGACGTCGTTCTGACCGACGGAGGCACCGCGCACCTGCGCCCCATCACCCCTGACGACGCCGACCTGCTGCGCGAGTTCCACTCCCGGCTCTCACCGGAGACGATCTACTACCGGTTCTTCGCGCCCTACCCCAAGCTCTCCGACCGGGACGTGAAACGCTTCACGACGGTCGACTACGAGGACCGTGTGGCCCTGGTCGCCACCATCTCCGACTCCATGGTCTCCGTGGTGCGGTACGACAAGGTCGCCCCCGAGGAGGCCGAGGTGGCCTTCGTCGTGGAGGACGGGCACCAGGGACGGGGCCTGGCCTCGGTGCTCCTGGAGCACATCGGGGCCGCCGCCCGCGAACGCGGGGTGCGCCGCTTCATCGCGGACGTCCTGCCCGAGAACCGACGCATGATCAACGTCTTCCGCGAGGCCGGGTACACCGCGCAGCAGACCTTCGACGAGGGCGTCATCCGCCTCACCCTCGACCTTCAGCCCACGGACGACTCCACGGAGGTCATGCGGGCCCGCGAACAGCGCGCCGAGTCGCGCTCCATCGCCCGCCTGCTCTTCCCCGAGTCCGTCGCCGTCATCGGCGCGAGCCGCACGGCGCACACCATCGGCCAGACCGCACTGCGCAACCTGCTCGGCGGCGAGTTCCAGGGCCCCGTCTACCCCGTCCACCCCGAGGCCAAGGCCGTCGTGGGCGTGCGCGCCTACCCGTCCGTCCTGGACATCCCCGACCAGATCGACCTCGCCGTGGTGGCCGTGCGCGCCGACACCGTCGTCGACGTGGTCGAACAGTGCGCCGAGAAGGGCGTGCACGGGCTGATCGTGGTGAGCTCCGGGTTCGGTGAGGTCGGCCCCGAGGGGCGTGCCCGCCAGGACGAACTGGTGCGCACCGCCCGCGCCGCAGGAATGCGCGTGGTCGGTCCGAACTGCCTGGGCATCGCCAACAGCGACCCCACGGTCTCGCTCAACGCCACCCTCTCCCCGGACCTGCCGCCGCAGGGACCCATCGGCTTCTTCTCCCAGTCCGGTGCCCTGGGCCGCGCCATCCTCCAGCGGGTGGCCGAACGCGGCATGGGCCTGTCCACCTTCGTCTCGGCGGGCAACCGCGCGGACGTGTCCGGCAACGACCTCATGCAGTACTGGCAGGAGGACCCCGCCACCAAGGTGGTCCTCCAGTACCTGGAGTCCCTGGGCAACCCGCGCAAGTTCACCCGCCTGGCCCGGCGCCTGGCCAAGCAGAAGCCGGTCGTCGCCGTACGCAGCGGTGGTTCCGCGCGGACCACCCCCACCGGGCACGCCGCCGGTGGCCTGGCCCTGCCCGACTACGCCGTCACCTCCCTGTTCCAGCAGGCGGGCGTCGTGCGCGTGGACGACATCACGCAGATGTTCGACGCCGCCCAGGTGTTCGCCTACCAGCCGTTGCCCGAGGGGCCGCGCGTGGGCATCATCGGCAACTCCGACTCCCTGGAGCTGCTGGTCAAGGACGCCGCGGTCCGTCAGGGGCTCAAGCCGCACGACCCGGTCAACCTGGGCCCGCAGGCCACCGCCGACGACTTCGACACCGCGATCCGGGCCGCGCAGGCCGCCGAGGACGTGCACTCGATCGTGGTGGTCTTCGTCCCGGCCCTGCACCCCATCGGTGACGACGTCGCCCGCGTGCTGCGGGCCCGCTCGCTGGACTCGGACAAGCCCATCGTCACCACCTACCTCGCGCGCCAGGGCCTCCCCGAGGAGCTGCGGCACGTCGGTGACCAGGGGCAGACCCTGCACGGATCGGTGCCCTCCTACCCCTCTCCCGAGGACGCCGTCCGCGCCGTCGCCCACGCCACCCGGTACGCCCAGTGGCGCAACCGCAAGCCCGGACGCCACCCCGAGCTGCCCGACATCGACCGTGCCCGGGCCCGCGCGACCATCGGCCGCGCGCTCAAGAAGGCCGGGCCGACCGACGAGGACGTCGCCTGGTTCGGTGGCGAGCGCCGTTACGACGAGGAGACGGCGATCTCCTCCGAGGACGCCCGCGACCTCCTGGCCTGCTACGGCATCGCCGCCTACCCGGACATCAAGGTGACCTCCGCCGAGGAGGCCGTGGTCGCCGCCGGTGAGCTCGGCTACCCCGCGGTGGTCAAGGCCGACGCCCCCGACCTGCGGGTACGCGCGGGAGGCACGTTCGTCCGCGCCGACCTGCGCACCCCCGAGGACGTTCGGAGTGCCTACCTGTCCCTGGAGGACCGCTTCGGCGGCGAGGCGGAGCTGGTGGTCCAGCGCATGGCGGCGCCCGGCGTGCCCACGGTGGTGCGCGCGGGCGACAACCAGTCCTTCGGCTCGGTGGTCTCCTTCGGGCTGGCGGACGTCACCGCCGAGCTGCTCGACGACCGCGCCTTCCGGCTGGCGCCGCTGACCGACATGGACGCGGCCGACCTCATCCACGCGGTCCGGGCCGCCCCGCTGCTGTTCGGGCTGCCCGCAGGGGCCACCTCGCTGGCCGAACAGCCCAACGTGGAGGCCCTGGAGGAACTGCTGATCCGGGTGTCCCGCCTCGTGGAGGCCTTCCCCGAGATCGGCTACGTGGACCTGGACCCGGTTCTGGTCAACGCCACCGGAGCGCACGTCCTGGGCGCCCGCATGTGGCTGCGCGAGGCCCCCGAGGTGCGCCCCGACGTGGGACCGCGCCGTCTGCGCGGGGTGACGTTCTGATCAGGGAATGGGTCTCACGTTTCGGCGGACGGTCGCGAAGTGTCGCCGGAAGGGGGCAGGATAGAGGTATGAGGAAAACACGTGCCGTGTCCACGGATTGGCGCCTGGAGATCGAGCGGAGCGGCTACTACCCCGCTCTGGTGATCGACGCCGTCGCGACCACCCTGGGCGAGGAGGACGCCGAGGCGTTCATCGTGCACCATGAGGCGACCTTCGACCCGGCCATGGAGATGCGTCGGCACATCACCGTCATGCTGCTGACCGCCACCCGCCTCGTCGTCTGTCACACCGACGAGCACCCGCCCACCGAACCCGGCGGCACCTCGCACGCCTCCACCACGACCGACAGCATCCAGCTGGGCAACATCCAGTCGGTGGCGCTGACCCGGGTGGTTCCCAACCCCGCCCAGTACACGCCGGGCAGCCTGCCCAGCGAGCTGGTGCTCAGCGTGAACCTCTCGGTGAACTGGGGCGCGGTCGCGCACATCGACCTCGAACCGGCCTCCTGCGCGGACGAGAGCTGCGAGCTCGACCACGGATACACGGGTGCCCTCACCGCGGAGCCGCTCACCCTCAGGGTGAGCGAGGCGGCCGACGGTGCGGAGGCGGTCACCACCATGCTGCACTTCGCGGACGCGCTGTCCGCCGCGACCACGCGGCGCTGACACGGCGAACACGCCAGAAGCACACCCGGCGGGGCCGGGGCGACCTCCTCGGAGGGGCGCCCCGGCCCCGTCCGCGTCGAGGCGCCGGAACACGGGTTCCCCACGCCGTGTCCGTTGAAGGGGGCGCAGCCGCTGGCTACAGGCGACCTGGCCACCACCATCCACGCCGTGGGCGTGGACGTTTTCCGGTCGGGCGCATGGTCGTCAACGGCCAGCCCAAGCCCGCCGCCGACATCCCTCCGGGATCCGGTGTCGGTCGGTCCGGTGCGGCCGGGACCCGGTGGGCGAACCCCGTCCCCATCCACGAACCAGCCAGCCGGTGCTCCCATGAACCGGGTTCCGCACGGCGGGTCCTCCGCTCTCCCAGCCGGGTCCGCTGTCCGCCTCCTGTGGGAGGGGTGCCTCGTCGGTGGTTCCGTGGGGCGGGTGGGAGCCCCGGCGGGCGTGAGCGCTAGCGTGTGGTGCACGTAACACCAGCGCGCTCGCCCGTAACACGGACCCGGCAGACTCGTCGTTGGTGGGCGTGGCCCGGGACCGCCGCGCGTACCGCCGCCAGTGACGCCGTGGCCTCCGCGCGCGTTCAACGGAGAGAGGTCAGCCCGCGATGACGCAGCACCCGACGCCCCCGAACCCCTCGGACGACGCCCCCCTCGTACGGTCGGACGTCGACCGGGCCATCGCCACCATCACCCTCGACTCCCCGCGCAACCGCAACGCCCTCTCCGCGCGGCTGCGCTCCCAGCTCTCCGCGGCGCTCTCCGCCGCCATGGCCGACGACGACGTCCGGGGCGTCGTCCTCACCGGCAGCGGCCCGGTCTTCTGCGCGGGCGCGGACCTCAAGGAGGTCGGCGCGGCCCTCCAGGGGACCCCGGTCGAACCCGCACCGGAGCTCCCCGAGATCTTCGAGCAGATCATGGGCGGTCCCAAGCCGGTGATCGCCGCCCTCAACGGCGCCGCCCGCGCGGGCGGTATCGGCCTGGTCGCCGCCGCCGACATCGCCCTCGCCCCCAAGAGCGCCACCTTCGCCTTCACCGAGGTGCGGATCGGTGTGGTCCCGGCGATCATCTCCGTCCCGGTCTCGGCGCGCATGCACTCGCGCCAGCTCAGCCGCTACTTCCTCACCGGGGAGCTCTTCGACGCCTCCGACGCGGCCAGGGCCGGGCTCATCACCCAGGCCGTTCCCGACCGCGACATGGACCAGGCGTTGGACGCCGTCCTCCAGGGGCTGCGCGGCTCGGCCCCGAGCGCGCTGTCCCGCACCAAGGAACTCCTGGGCGAACTCGGCGGCGGGGCCCAGGCCGCCCCGGACCGCCGCACCGAGGTGTTCACCCGCATGGGCGAGCTCTCCGCCGAGTTCTTCGCCGGGGAGGACGCGGCGGAGGGCCGCGCCTCCTTCTTCGAGAAGCGCCCGCCACGCTGGGCCCGCTGACGCCGTCCCGCCGCCGCTCGGCCCCGGAGGTGGGACACCCGAATCACCGGGTGTCCCACCCGGGTTCCTACGCTCTCCGCGACAGGCCACAATGGTCGGGTGAGCTACTCCGGAGATACCAAGGTCGGCGGCCCCGCCGACCTGCGCCAACTACCGCATCTGACGATCACCAAGCTGGCCGTGGGCCCGATGGACAACAACGCCTACCTCCTCCGCTGCCGGAGCACGGGCGAGGCGGTCCTCATCGACGCGGCGGCCGAACCCGACCGAATCCTGGAGCTGATCGGTGAGGACGGGCTGACCCGCGTGGTCACCACCCACCGCCACCAGGACCACTGGCAGGCCCTGGCCGAGGTCGTCGGCCAGACCGGCGCCCGTACGGTCGCCCACCCCGACGACGCCGACGAACTGCCGGTGTCGGTGGACGAGCCGGTCGCCCACGGCGGCACGGTCCCGGTCGGGGACAGCGCACTCACGGTCATCCACCTGCGCGGCCACACGCCCGGGTCGATCGCCCTGCGCTACGACGACCCCGAAGGCCACACCCACCTGTTCACCGGTGACAGCCTCTTCCCGGGCGGGGTCGGCAAGACCTGGTCCGACAAGGACTTCCAGACGCTGTTCGGTGACGTGTCGGAGCGGCTCTTCGGAGCGCTGGCCGACGACACCTGGGTGTACCCCGGGCACGGTGGCGACACCACCCTGGGCGCCGAGCGTCCGCACCTCGCGGAGTGGCGCGAGCGCGGTTGGTAGGAACCTGACCGGGCGCGGCGGTGACACGGACCGCCGCGCCCCGGACACTCAGGTCCCGTAACAGCAGAAGCCGAGGTGGCCGAGGTGCTCCGCCACGGCCTCGGCCGCCTCGGCGCCGTCCGCGAGCGCCCGGTGGAACGAACGCATGGCCGCCTCGGTCCGCGCGTCGTCCACCGGCACCGGACTGGCCACCACCGTGCGGGTGCCCCGGGCCAGCAGGGCACCCACGAACCCGCCCGGCCGCCCCGGCGCGCCGCCGAAGCCGTGCCCGCCCCAGCAGCTGGACAGGACCGCCAGCGCCGGAGCGGAGGGGAGCGCCGTCAGGTCGCAGGCCAGCAGTGGCCCGTCACGCAGGTCGAACCGGTCGAGCATGGGCGTGCGGTCGCCGACGCTCCCGTGCCCGGCCAGGTGGGCGAGGTCGCATCGGGCCAGTGCGTCGAGGATCCGGTCCCGGCCCGCGTGGACCAGGACCCGCGCGCCCGGATGGGCCCTGGCGAGGGCGGCCACCTCCAGCCGTGCTCTGCGCGGCTCCGGTCCGCACACCAGCAGGACCCTGTCCCGGCGGGGCCGGACGGTCGGTCGTTCCGCCCAGGACCTCGCCGTGGGCACCAGGCGCACCGGCCGCCCGCGCAGGCCCGGGAGCTGTCCCCAGGGCAGGTCGCCCGCGTACGGTGCGGCCGTCACCACCAGGGAACGGTCCCCGACCAGGGGCAGGAGCGGGCCGAGCAGAGTCGACGAGACCAGCGCCGCCGTGCCCGGCACCGGACGGTCGGGATCGGAGCGACCGGGTGGATGCGTCCGCTCGTGGACGAACCTGCCGAGCGCCCGACGGATCCGCACCAGCGGCCCGAGACCGCGCGCGTGGACGCGTCCGGCCACCGCGACCAGGGCGACGGCCTCGGATCCGGCCACCGTGAAGTGGACGAACGCCCGGCCCTCCAGGCGCTCCAACAGCGACTCCAGTACCGGGAGCCGGTGTTCGCTTGAGGCCTGCCGAGTGCGAGGCGCCCGCCAGTGCGCGGACTCCCAGCGCCGCGCGTGGTGGTGGGCCTCGGGACCGGCGCCGCGTCCCAGGGCCAGGCGGTAGTGGCCGGTCGGGTCCGCCATCCTGGGCGCGGAGGCGGTCTCCGGGGTCGGTGTCAGGCCCTCGGCCCAGGTGCGGCCCAGCTCGGCCCACTCCAGGGCGGTCGCGGGATCCCCGGCGAGCAGGGAGGTCTCCAGTCCGGCCCGGAGCACGTGGGGGTCGCGGTCAGCGGTTCCGAGCCAGGACCCGGGCGCGGTGGCGCCGCGCTCGGAGAGACGGTCCAGCGCCCGACGCGCGTCCGTGAGCAGACCACGCCTTCCGGCGACGTCCCACGCGTTCCGGTGGCCGGTCCCACGGCCGCCTCCGCACTCCGCGGGCTTCCGGTCGAGGGGTGGCGCCACGGCGGGCACACGGAGTTCCAGGAGGTCCCTGGCCCGGCGGGCCGGCACACGGCACCGCGCGGCACCGTCGGCCACGCGCTCCAGCCGACGGGCCAGGCCGGTCCAGAGCGAACCCGGGCCCAGGCCCGCGCGGATCCGCCGGGTGAGGTGGAGCGCGCCGGGGTGGTCGCCCTCCATGAGGCGGAGCTTGGCCTCCACCAGCACGCGCGCGGTGCTGTCCTCGTCCGCGTGCCAGGTGGCCTCGGCCAGGGTGCGCCCGGCCTCCTCCACCAGGCCGACCGAGAGCAGCGCCTCGGCCAGGTCCACCCGCAGCGGGCCCTGGCGGTCGTCGGGCATCTGGTGCGCGAGGTCGTGGAAGGTGGTGATGGCGGTGTCGGTGTCGCCCCGGTAGAGGTCGAGGCAGCCGAGGTTGTGCCGGGCCACCAGCCCGAGCAGGGGGAGGCGGCGCGCTTCGGCCAGGGAGAGCGCCTCGTTGAGGTGGTCCTCGGCCGGACCGAAGTGTCCGCAGAGGGTCTGGGCCAGGCCGAGATCGGTGAGGAGCCCGGGGAGCACCGGGTCGAGTTCCGAGACGGGGTGGCCGCGCAGGCGCCTTCGGGAGTCGTTGAGGAGGACCAGGGTCTGGTCGCAGCGTCCGGCCTGAGCCAACCTCACGCCCTGCGTGACCTGCGCCAGCA
Organism: Nocardiopsis sp. iso_237; assembly: GCF_056173345.1. Classification (NCBI taxonomy): domain Bacteria; kingdom Bacillati; phylum Actinomycetota; class Actinomycetes; order Streptosporangiales; family Nocardiopsidaceae; genus Nocardiopsis; species Nocardiopsis sp. iso_237. Next base: position 1,754,066 of record NZ_CM149669.1, read on the forward strand.
GTGCGCGTCCGGTGGCCAGGAACGGTGGGTCGTCGTCCGGGGGAGGGCTTGTGGTCGAGCGGGCGGGCGTTGCGCGGGGGAGCACGTCCGACAGCCTTCTTTCACCAGGGGGCCGGTCAACTCCAGTGATAGCAGCGCGCCCGGCCGGGCGGGAGTGGCCCGCGTCAACCTGTGGATAACCTGGCGATCACGGAGTATGACGAACCCGGGCGAAGACGGACACGTGGCGGCGAGTTGGCACACGGACCAAACGGGGTTCGGACCGTGGCCGATTCCCTTTCCCCTCGCGCCCGGCGCCCCCGGCTCAGACGGTGAACCAGTCCGTGACCGTCAGGGGGCGGCCGGGGCGGTCCACGACCAGACACAACGGCCCCGGGGGCACGGCGGTGTCGAAGCGGCCGTCCATCCGGACGAACAGGAGGAGTGTGGAGCCGGGGCGCCGGAGGTGCACGTCCACGTGGTCGAACTCGCCCCTGACCAGGCCGGACAGGACACGTTGCCCACCGCGTTCGCGTACCTGGAGGTCCAGGTGGACGCCGTCCAGGTCGAAGGTCAACACGCTCGGGGCGGTTCCCTCCTCGTCGCGCTGGAGCGGTTGCTCCGGGGAGGGGACCGTGTCACTGACGGTTCTGGCCATCCTGGCCCCGTCGAAGGAGCGGTCGAAGGCGGCGAGCGCGGCGGCCCGACCGGCTCGGTCCTGACGTGGGTCTGGGTCGTTCCGCACGGTTCACGCACGCCTTTCGCTCGGATCTGCGTTCGCTCGAAGGGTGCGGCGGAGCTGACGGATCAGATGCCGCCGCTGGTTCGGGGTGGTCCGGTGGGAGATCGGTCCGGCGTCGGGGGAGTCGTCGAGGTAGAGGCGTGCGACCCGGCGGTCCACCGGGTCGGTGAGGCCGTCGACGGCCCGGTGGAGCGCGGCGTGCCGTTCCTCGTGCAGGTACCGGCGTTCGGGGTCGTCCTGGTCGTGGGCGTACCCGTCCATGTCGACGGGATCGGTGGGAACGAAGCGCTGCCGGTGCCGCCGCTGGCGGTCGCAGGCCGTGTGCGTGGCCCGTCGCAGCCAGGCGGCGAGTCGGTGCGGGGAGTGGAGGCGGGTCAGGTGCTGGTTGAGGCGGAGCCACACCGTCTGGACGGCGTCCTCGCGGTCCTGCTGCGGGAGCCGGTACGAGCGCGCGATGGCGTTCACCATGGCGAGGTGGCGGTCCACGATCGCCTCCCACGCGTCCGCCCTCCCGTGGCAGGCGCCCAGCACGAGTTCGGCGTCGCTGGGCTCGACCGGATCGGGAGACGGCGCCGGGACGGGGCCGGTTGTGGCCGGAACCGGCAAAGAAGTGGTAGAAACATACCCTGAACAGTGCTGATGGGCGTTTCTGTCGAGGGTTTCCGGAGACTGGATGCCCTCTTGAGTCTGGTCTGGCACATCCGCCCCCACTATGATCGGACTCCCTGTCGCCGCCTGGGCCACACGCTAATCACTGGGTGTCCCGGGTGCGGTGGGAACGCTGGAAAATACCAGCGTGCGAGATGGTTCTCAGGGTGCCATTGGGGCACAATGGGGCAAAAGGCATTCAGGCGGGTATGCAACCTTCTCGTAGTACGAGGGCGTCGGGGAAGCGCACTCGTTCGTATCAGGAGGTTCGGTGTCCGCACGTGGCGTCTTGTACGTCCACTCCGCACCCGCGGCGCTGTGCCCACATGTCGAGTGGGCGGTCGCGGGTGTCGTTGGAGTACCCGTCAAACTCGACTGGGTCGCGCAACCGGCGGCCCCCGGCCATCACCGCGCCGAGCTCAACTGGCAGGGGAAGCCGGGGACCTCTGCCGCCGTGGCCTCCGCGCTCAACGAATGGCAGCGCCTGCGTTTCGAGGTGACCGAAGAGGGGTCGCCCGGCTGCGACGGCATGCGCTACAGCTACACGCCCAGCCTCGGCGTGTTCACCGCCGTCACCAGCGCCGCGGGTGAGGTCCTCGTTCCCGAGGGCAGGCTGCGCGCCGCCATGGCCACCGCGGCGAGAGAGGGCACCGACCTCGCCGCCGAACTCGACCGACTCACCGGGCGCTCCTGGGACGAGGAGCTCGAACCCTTCCGCTACGCGGGTGACGGCGCCCCGGTGCGCTGGCTGCACGCCGTGGGCTGATCCCGCCCCGGGCAGCACCGTGCGGGCGGAGGCGATGCTCCCCCGATATGTCGAGTATCGCCCCACGGCCCGAGCCAGCACCAGTCGCGCCACTCGTGCCTGTGGACAACCCGACGCCGGTGGGACTGCCCCCGCGTGTTCGGGCGGACGCCCGCGCCGTGGTTCCGGTCACGAACCAGGCGGTGGCAGTGCCGGGCCGAGGTCGCCAGCGTGTGCAGCCTGGACACGGGCGAGCTCGCCACCGGGTATCCCGGTTCCGGTCACGAAGGTGGCGGTGACAGTGCCTGGCCGGTGGATCCGGGTGGGGCCATGACCGCGCACAGCCTGGACACGGGCGAGCTCGCCACCGGGTATCCCGGTTCCGGTCACGAACCAGACGGTGGCCGTGCCGTGCCGAGGTCGTCACCGCACGCAGCCTGGACTCGGTCACGAACGTGGCGGTGACAGTGCCTGGCCGGTGGATCCGGGTGAGGCCGTGACCGCGCGCAGCCTGGACACGGTGGGGCCGAGACCGCGCCGCGGCTGCATCCGGGCGAGGTAGAGACCCGGCCGCAGCTCCGGAGACGACGTTGGCGACCGCCGGGTCAGGGAGGGGTCTCCTCGCTGGGCCATATGGCGGAGGCCAGCAGGACCGCGGCCCAGATGCCCAGGGGTACCAGGGGCCAGTACGGAACCAGCTCGCCGCCGAGCAGGCTGGCCACGCCCCAGACCCCGGTCAGTGCTCCGGCCACGCCCAGCCACCAGCGCCACTCCTCGCCCCACTCCTCCCAGGGCACCAGCCCACCGGCCGGTTCGGGGTCGGGGCGACGCTCGCGGTGGACCCTCGGCGGCGGCACCGGGATCTCGGGTTCGGGGAGGTCGGCGGTCAGGGAGCGCAGCTCACCGACCAGGACCGAGCTCAGGGCGGCACCCACGCGGCGCTCGTACTCCTCGTGGTCCAGACGGCCCTCGGAGAACGCCACCGCGAGGCGGTCGACCGTCAGGTCCCGCTCGGTGTCCGAGGCGCGCATCTGGTTCAGCGGCAGACGTTGGGCCTCCACTTCCCACCCCCAAAGGCGCGTTGGTTTCCACACGATACGCGCCGTGTCCGGCGGGCGAAAGGGATCATGGACCCCAGTTCCAGCAGTTTGCGAACCACCTCCGGCGGGGTGGTTTCATCGCAGGTCAGAGCGCTAGCCAACGGGACACTTCGCGGCACGTGGACGGATCCGCCGCGCCCACCAGGCCGGTGTGCTCGAAGGACCCCCGATAGGTGAACCCGGAGCCGTCCAGACGGGTCAGCAGACCCCCCGTCTCGGCCAGCACCAGACCCGGCGCGGCCACGTCCCAGTCGCGCACCGGGACGTCCTTGACGAACAGCTGGGCGTCGCCCTCGGCGATCCGACAGAGCTTCAGCGCGATGCTTCCGCTCTCCAGGTACCCGCCGTAGCCGAAACGGTCGTACACGCGCCGGGCCACCCCGGAGGGCTCCGGGGTGTTGTCGGTGAGCACGCCCCGGCCGGGAGGAGCGGGCGGCTGCGGGGGCAGCGGTCTCCCGTCGCGCCGGGCGCCCCGCCCGCGCACGGCCGTGTAGAGGGTCCCCCGCTCGGGGGCGAAGACCGCCGCCACCTCGGGGCGCCCCTCGACGACCAGCGCCGCCTGGGTCACGTAGCCGTCGAACCCGTGGACGTAGCTGGCGGTCCCGTCGATGGGGTCGATCAGCCAGTACCGGGGCGGGCGGTCCCGGGTGAGCGACCCCGGGTCCTCCTCACTCACCACAGGGATACCGGCGTCGATCACGTTGAGCCACAGGGAGAGCGCCCGGTGCGCCCTGGCGTCCGCCTGGGCCTTGAACTGGCTCCCCTCCCACACGCCGTCCCGCGCGGCCGGGTCCGAACGCCAGGCGCGCAGCAGCCCGCCGACCTCCGTGACCGCGGTCGCCAGCGCCTCCGACAGCTCCCGCCGTCCGCTCATCGGACCCGCACCGGGACCGTGGCGGGCCGCTCACCCGAGGGCGCCGCTCCGGGCGGGGCGAACCCCTCGACCGGGGAGATCCCGTGGGAGGCGAACCGCTCCTCGGACATGAACTCGTCGGTCCAGCGCCGCACCATCGTGACCCCCTCCCGCCACTCGTCGGTGAGCCGGGGGCCGCCGCACACGGCCTGTCGGAGCAGGCCGGTGATCTCGTCGACCCCGGCGGCCACGGTGAGAGCCGCGGTGGAGGAGAAGCGGGGGTTGATCTCGAAGATCCGGGGCCGTCCCCGCTCGTCCAGGCACAGCTGCACGTTGAAGGGCCCGTCCGCGCGCAGGGCGCTCTGGACGGCGTGGCAGGCACGGACGACCTCCGGGTGCCGCCGGGTGACCGCGTACCTGGTGACGCCCTGCTTGAGCAGGACCTCCTTGGGCACCACCGCCTGGACGTCGCCGTCCCGCCACACCACGACGGACACGGTGTACTCGGGGCCGGTGACGCGTTCCTGCACGATCAGCTCGTCGGCCGCGTATTCGCTCTCCGCGACCACGCGGCCCAGGTCGCGGGCCGACGCGACCACCCGCACGCCCCGACTGCCGCGACCGCGGCGGGGCTTGACGATCAGCCCGCCCGGGGAGCGGTCGGCGGCGCCGGTCGGCCACTCCGAGGCGAGCCAGGTGCGGGGGACCCCGATCCCGGCGTCCTCCAGTCGGCGCATGAGGGCGTACTTGTCCAGGCAGGTGGTGACGAACCCCGGGCGGGGCAGCAGGACGGCGACGCCGTCCTCGGCGAGGTCGGCCGCCCGGACCAGCTCCTCGTCCACCAGCGGAACCACGGCGGCGGCCGCCTCCTCGGCGCACAGGGCCCTCATCCGGGGGAGGAAGGCCTCGCTGTCCCCCGGCGGGACCAGGCGGCCCCGGTCGGCCAGGTACAGGCCGGGCGCGGCCGGGTCCACGTCGGTGGCCACCACCCGGAAACCGTTCTCACGCAGGTGAAGGATGGTACCGGGTGTGGGGGCGGAGCCCGCCGTCGTCACCACGACGGTCGGTTTCCTCGAAGTCTGCTGTGGCACCGGCTGAACCCTTCCGAGCGAGATTCGAGTGGGCCGGGGGATGGATCGAGCCTAGACGCGGGAGTGCCCCCGGGGCCCGGGATTGGCCGGATGCGGTTGCCAGGACAACCGAACGGGTCGCTCGCGCGTGTACTCACTGGCCCCGGGAGGAAGGGCAGAGGGCGGGTGACGCGCTCGGTGCGTCACCCGCCCTCCGGCGACGGGGGTTCCCTAGGGAGTGTTTTTTGGATGCTTTCGCCGGTGGCGGCGGAGCCGCCATCGATGCGAGCGGCCGTCGCCCCTACTGTGCGCTGCTACGCAAGCTCCGCAGCCTCGCACAGCGGGGGCCCGGCAATCTCTCGCAAGCCGTGGAGTGAAGCTGCCCCTACTGTGCGCTGCTACGCAAGCTCCGCAGTGTCGCACAGCGGGGGCCCGCCCGGGTTTGGCTGTCCGAGCTTCATCGGCGCAGCGAGAGGCAGCCTGGTGGTCGCGAGCGCGGAATGATCCAAAAAACACGACCTAGTCCTGCTCGTACGTGGGCGTGATGACCGCGCGGCCGATCGCGTGCGAGAACAGGTTGAACCCGAGGAACGCCGGGCTCGCGGCGGCGTCGATGCCCAGGGTCGGGACGTCCACGGCGTGCACCGCGAACATGTACCGGTGGGGACCGTGCCCGGCGGGCGGGGCGGCACCGATGTAGCGGTGGCTCCCGGCGTCGTTGCGCAGGGTCACGGCCTGTTCCGGCAGACCGGAACCGTTGCCCGCGTCCGTCGCCAACTCGGTCACGTCGGCGGGGATGTCGCAGACCGCCCAGTGCCAGAACCCGCTCGCGGTGGGCGCGTCCGGGTCGAAGCAGGTGACGGCGAAGCTCCGGGTCCCCTCGGGGAACCCGCTCCAGGACAGGTGCGGGGAGACGTCCACGCCCCCGGCACCCATGATCCCGCTGACCTGCGCCCGGGGCAGGCCCTGGCCGTCCTTGACGTCGTCGCTGGTGACGGTGAACGCGTCGACGACGGGCAGGAAGTCGTAGGGAGAGGGTGGCTTGGCCACGGGGATGGCCTCCTTCGTTCTCGGTGTCGTCCGTTCCGGCCCGCCGCTGGCGGGCCCTGTTCCGAACATACGCGTCGACGGGCACGGGCGCGGTCTTCTGCGCGGCGGTCCGTGGGGGTACGGTCGTGCCACACCGGGCCGAATCCGGTTCGGTTCGCACACCGACCCATGGAGCCGACATGACCGACCGCTGGGGCATCACCGTTCCCTTCGAGGGCGTCCCCCTGGCCGACCAGCGCCCGCTCTTCGAGGCCCTCCCCGACCTCGGCTACACCGACGCGTGGTCGTCCGAGGCCAACGGCACCGACGCGTTCACCCCGCTGGCGCTGGCCAGCGTGTGGGCGCCGAGGCTGCGGCTGGGCACCGCGATCGTGCCCGCCTACACACGGGGCCCCGCCACCCTCGCGATGAGCGCCGCCACGATGGCCGCCGCCGCACCCGGCCGGTTCGTCCTGGGGGTGGGCACCTCCTCGAACGTGATCGTGGAGCGTTGGAACTCCCTGCCCTTCGAGGAGCCCTACAAGAGGGTCCGCGACACCGTGCGCTTCCTGCGCGAGGCGATGACCGGCCGGAAGGTCAGGGCGGACTACGACACCTTCTCCGTCCAGGGGTTCACGCTCGGCGCCGTCCCCGAGCAGGCCCCGCCCGTCCTGGTCGCCGCCCTGCGCCCGGGCATGCTGCGCCTGGCGGGCCGCGAGGCCGACGGCGCCATCCTCAACTGGCTGTCCGCCGAGGACGTGCGCACCGTCGCCCCGATCGTGCGCGAGTTCGGCGACGACAAGGAAATCGTGGCGCGGATCTTCGCCGTGCCCGACACGGACCCCGAGACCGCGCGGGGGATCGGCCGCTGGGCGATCTCGGCGTACCTGAACGTGCCCGTCTACCGGGCCTTCCACGAGTGGCTGGGCCGCGACGAGCTCGGTCCCATGTGGCGGGCGTGGGAGGAGGGGGACCGCAAGCGGGCGCTCGCGGCGATCCCGGACTCGGTGGTGGACGACCTCGTCGTGCACGGACCGGCCGCGTACTGCCGTGAGCGGATCGGCGCCTACGCCGAGGCGGGGGTGGACACCCCGGTGATCGCCCCGATCGGCCCGCCCGGCACGGACCCGGCCGAGGTGGTACGGGCCCTGGCTCCCCGGGGCTGAGCTCCGGGATGTTCCCCGCACCCCACCGCGCGGGGAACATCCCGACTGTTCGGTATGCCCTCACTCCAGGGGCCCCAGCAGCCTGCGGGCCCGCAGCACCAGTTCCAACTCGAAGCGCGCGCCGGGCTCGCGGAGCCGGGCGCCGAACAGCTCCTCCAGCTGCCGCATCCGGTACCGCACGGTCTGCGGGTGGATACGCAGCCGCTCCGCCGCCTCGTTGGCGTTGAACCCCGACTCCAACCACGCCAGCAGGGTGTCGGCCATACGCTCCCGCTGCGGCTCCCGCATCCCGGCGAGCGGCGCCAACCGCGTCCGGGCCAGCTCCGCCACCAGCGCCGTGTCCCGTGAGAGCAGCAGCTCCGGCAGGTGGTCGCTCCACCGCAGCACCCCTCGCCCGGACACCACCCCGGCCCGTGCCAGCTCGGCCAGCTCACGCGCGCGTGCCAGCGACGCCGGGGCCTCGTCCAGGGGCACGGTCGGACCCAGCACCGCGCGGTACCCGCGTAGGGAACGCTCCAACGACCTCAGCCTGCCCGGGCCCTCGGGGTCGGGCACCAGCGCGCACGGCTCCAGCCGGTCCAGGTCCACCAGCACGTCCGACGGCGGTGTCGGCGTGCCGGTCGATCCCTCCTGGTGCAGCAGTGCCACGGCCACCCGCTCGGGCACCCGCCACCGCGCCGCCCGCGCCAGGGTCGCCACCGCCCTCGCCTCCGGCTCCGTCCCGGACTCGGCCAGCAGCACGTCCAGCAGCCGGGACCGGCGCCGCCGCAGCGCCTCCACACCCGCGCCCCGCACCTGGGCGTGGCCCTCGGCGGCGGCCGTGGAGATCTCCTCCTGGAACGCGAAGAGCGCCTCGCCCAAGGCGGCCATCTGGTCCCGGTCGATCGAGTCGGCCCCCGCCAGGCGGCGCCACGCCACCGCAGCAGACGTGCGCATCCCGGTGTGCAGGCACTCCAGGGTGCGCCCCTGCCGGGCCTCCCCGGCACCGAACGCGCGGAACGTCCGCCCGATCGCCCCGGGGCCCTCGGAGTCGGGGCCGTCCTCCGTGCCCGCGTGGCGCACGGACCCCGATCCGTCCTCGATCCGGTCCAGGAAGGCGTGCGCGGCGGCGGCGATCACCGTCCGGACCGACTCCACGTGCGCGGGTTCCAACGTCTGGGAATGGGCCTCGGCCCGGCGCCGGACGGCCTCCACGGCCTCCTCCGTCAGGTGCGGCACCAGGGGGCGGAGCCTGCTTCCCAGGGCGGGGGGAAGGTCCGCGACGAGGGCGCCGCGGGCGCCGTCCCGTAGTCGGTACGTCATGTCACCTCCGGCACGGGCGCACGCGCCGGACCGGCACCGCGCTCGCCGGAGCGTGCGCCGAACCGCCGGTGGCACGCCCGCGCGTGCTCTGTGCGCCAGTGGATACCGTGATGCCGGTCACCCTCCCCCATATCACCAGAGGTCGCCCCCGGGGACAAGCCCCGGTTCCGGGGGAACGTGCCGCCGCCCGGAGCCTCACGTACGACCGGTGGCCTCCGTGTAGCTCCGGTGGTACTCCTCACCGATCTCCCTGAGCACGCGGCCGATCCGTTCGTAGGCCTCGTGGTCGAGGTTGGCCAGGCTGATCCGCACCGACCACTCCGGCCCGTCGAACCCGCCGCCGTTGAGGAGCACCACGCCGTCCTCCCGGGCCAGACGCAGGACCGGGTCCACCGGTTCGTGGTTCGCGCGGATCCACGCGGCGAACTCGCCTCCCCAGTGGCGCTCGGCCCAGGCCAGCAGGTCGAGTTCGACGTAGTAGCCCGCGCGCCGGGGGTCCTCGGGCAGGGGTGCCCCCAACCCCTCGGCCAGCGCCGCGAGCCGCCGCTCCAGGACGCTCATGACCGGTGCGCGGTACTCCTCGTCGGCGTGGGTGAGCGCGAAGAGGGCGAACAGCGCCATCTGCACCTGCTGGGGAGTGGACAGCCCGGCGGTGTGGTTCAGCGCCACCGACCGGCTGTCGGCCACCATGCGGTCGACGAACCGCATCCCCGGCACGTCCAGCGACAGCGGGGAGTAGCGCCGCCGCACGGCCTCGGCGTCCTCGCCGTCCAGGCGGGCGATCAGGTCGTCCACGACGTTGTCCGGTTGGAGGGCGATCACCCCCAGCCGCCACCCGGTCGCCCCGAAGTACTTCGAGAACGAGTACACGCCGAGGGTGTTGCGCGGGCACACCTCCAACAACGAGGTGAAGCCGCGCACGAACGTGCCGTACACGTCGTCCGTGACGATCACCAGGTCGCGGTTGCGGCGCTCCACGATGTCGCGGACACGCTCCAGCGAGCGCTCGGACAGTGCCACCGAGGGCGGGTTGCTCGGGTTGACCACGCACAGCAGCCGCACCGACGGGTCGGCCAGCCTGTCCAGCTCGGCGTCGTCGTAGTCCCAGGTGTGGAAGTCGCCCTCGGTGCCGCGTGAGGCGGCGACCTCCACCACGTCGAAGCCGTAGCGGTCCAGGCGGGGGATCTCCAGGTAGGGCGCGAAGATCGGCGTCATCAGCGCGATCCGGTCGCCCCGCCGCAGGACCCGGTTGGCCTGGAGGGAGTCGAAGACGTAGCACATGGCGGCGGTGCCGCCCTCGACCGCGAACAGGTCGTAGGGGGTCTCCGGGGCGCGGTCGCCCATCGCCCGGACCAGGTACTCGTGCACCGACTCCGCCACGAACGGCAGCACGCGGCCGGGCACCGGGTAGTCGTCACCGATGACGCCGTCGACCAGTTCGTGCAGGACCTCGTCGCGGCGGTGGTCCTCCACCCGGTCGAGGACGCGGCGGAGCAGGTCCGCGCCGGGCTCGCCCGCGTTCTGGTCGAGGAACAGCAGGAGGCGTTCCCCGACTCCCTCGACCGCGGGCATCCCGGCGACGGCGGGCCACTCGTTCCAGGTGCGGCGGCACTCCAGCACCGCGAACCGGCCCAGCAGGAAGAACGCCTCACGGGGTGGGGCCGCGGTCCAGTTCGGGTTCCCGCGCCCGGCGTTGAGCATGGCGTGGGCGCTCTTGTGCGAGGACTCCCCGGCCAGGTCCATCAGGTGGTCCCTGAGCTCGAAGGGGCTCAGCCCCTCCAGCCCGCGCTGGATCGCGCGGTCGTCGTCGGGGTTGGTCATGGGACCCCTTCCGGTCGGCTCCCCGGAGTGAGCGCGCTCGTTCGCCGTGCCGGAACGGGCTGCCCGGCGCGGGGTCAAGCCGAACCCGCACCCACGTCCGTGCTTCGCCTGGTCAGGGGAGCGCGCGTGAACCGGGTGCGCGCACACGTGGTCATCAAACAGGTGAATGCGGTAACAATGGTGCGTCCCGGAAGCGTCGACGGCGCCGACCTTCCCCCGAAGTCCGCCGTCGGTCCTCCCCGCCCGTCCACGGAAGGCGACCCCCCCATGCGACGCACCCTGCTGTGTGCTGCCGTGCCCCTGTTCCTCGCGCTCACCGCCTGCTCGGGAGGGGACGAGGCCCCCGCCGAGGAGACCGCCGAGGAGGCGGCCCAGGAGGACGGCCAGGGCACCACCGAACCCAGCGAGGAGGACACCGCCGAGGCCACCGACGCCGCCCGCACCGTGGCCGAGGGGTTCGTGGCCGCGTTGGTCGCCGGGGACGGCGAGCTGGCCTGCACCTTCGCGGACGAGAGCGCCCAGGCGGCGATCGTCGGCCAGGGTGACGACGGCCAGGACTGCGTGGCGGCCTTCCCCGACTACGTCGCCGGGTTGCCCGGAGCCGAGGAGATCGAGGTCGGTGAGATCACCGTGAGCACCGACCTGAACGGGGAGACCCTGGTCGCCAACGTCGAGATGGTCCACCCCGAGGAGACCCTCGGCTCCCTGGAGGTGCGCGAGGTCTCCAACGACGAGTGGCGCGCCACCCGCCTGCCCGGCACCACCCTCGGCGGCGCCTGAGCACCGACGGCCGCTCCCCGCGTGCGGTGTCGGCCACGGACCCGGGTGAGGGGACGAACACCTCCGGTGCCCGGGCCGTCGCGGCCCCGACCCTCCGCGCTCTGGGAGAGTGGTCGACCAAGGGGCGCGGTACGACCGCGCGCCCCGTGGCACACATCGAAGGAGATGCGGGATGATCCTGATCGTCGTCAAGTTCCGGACCAAACCGGAGGCCGTCGACGGCTTCCTCGACGCGGTCGCCGACTTCACCGCGGCCACCCGCGCCGAGCCGGGCAACCTGTGGTTCGAGTGGTCCCGCAGCGTCGAGCGCGACGACGAGTTCGTGCTCGTCGAGGCGTTCAAGGACGGTGCCGCCGAGGCCCACGTCAACAGTGACCACTTCCGCGCCGGGCTGGCCTCGATGAAGCCGCTGCTGAAGGAGACCCCGCTGATCGTCAGCCGCGTGGTCGACGGCGAGGGCTGGGACCGGATGGGCGAGCTGACGATCGACGAGTAGCGTCGACGCTGTTCGACGGTGGCTGGAACCAGGTGGAAGGGGAGCGGAAGTTTGGGCACGTACGTGGCGGACGACGACCGGTACGACTCTCTGGAGTACCGGACCTGCGGCAGGAGCGGGCTGAACCTGCCCAGGCTGTCGCTGGGACTGTGGCAGAACTTCGGTGACGACCGGGACCTGGAGGGGCAGCGCCGCATCCTGCGCCGCGCCTTCGACCTCGGCGTCATCCACTTCGACCTGGCCAACAACTACGGCCCGCCGCCGGGCAGCGCGGAGGCCAACCTCGGCCGCGCCCTGGCGAAGGACCTCGGCCCCTACCGCGACGAACTGGTGATCACCACGAAGGCCGGGTGGGTGATGGGGCCGGGTCCGCACCAGCGGGGCGGTTCACGCAAGTACCTCCTGTCGTCGCTGGACCGCTCCCTCGCCCGGATGGGCCTCGACTACGTCGACGTCTTCTACAGCCACCGGCCGGACCCGGACACCCCGCTGGAGGAGACCATGCTGGCCCTCCACCACGCGGTGGTGTCCGGGCGGGCCCTGTACGCGGGGATCTCCTCCTACGGTCCGTCGCTCACCCGTCGGGCCGCGGCGATCATGCGCGACCTCGGCACGCCGCTGATCGTGCACCAGCCCTCGTACTCGATGCTCAACCGCTGGGTCGAGGACGGTCTGTTGGAGGCCGCGTCGGACGAGGGCATGGGTGTGGTCGCCTTCTCGCCGCTGGCACAGGGGCTGCTCACGTCCCGCTACCTCGGCGGTGAGGTGCCCTCGGACTCCCGGGCGGGGGTGGGGCGGCCCAGCTGGCGGGAGAACATGCTGACCGAGGAGGTGCTCGGCCGGGCCCGGGCGCTCAACCAGATCGCCGCCGAGCGCGGTCAGACCCTCGCCCAGATGGCCATCTCCTGGGTCCTGCGGGACCAGGGGCCGCGCACGGTCACCACCGCGCTGGTCGGCGCCTCCAGCGTGGAGCAGTTGGAGCAGAACCTCCGGGCGGTGGAGAACACGGAGTTCTCCCAGGAGGAGCTGCGCGACATCGACCGCTGGGCGGTCGACTCCGACGTCAACATCTGGTGGGGCGCCACCGCCTCCAAGGAGTAGGCCGCGGCCGGGGCGGACCCCGGGCCTACCGGTCGTCGCCGGGCCGGTCCCGGGATCCGTCCTGTTCCCCGACCTCCTCGGACCGGTCCCCATCGGCCGGATCGGTCCCGTCGGGGACCTGCTTCCAGTAGTCGGGAGAGCGGACGGCCTTCTCCGCCTGGCGCTGGACGATCCTGAAGATCCCCAGCACCAGGAAGATGACGGCGACGGGTACGGCGATGCCGACCAGGACTCCGAGTGCGGGCCATGCGAACACCGGCCTCACCTCCTCGTCCCCATCCTCCCCGCTCACCAGCGGGTTCACCCTCGCGTCAGCGGATCGGCAGACCCGTGACGGTGCGGCCGATGATGAGTTTCTGGATCTCGCTGGCGCCCTCGAAGATGGTGAAGATGGAGGCGTCGCGGTGCCAGCGTTCCACGGGGTAGTCCCGGGTGTAGCCGTTGCCGCCGAGGATGCGCAGGGAGTTCTGGGTGACGTAGGTGGCGGTCTCGGAGGCGTAGAGCTTGCTCATGGAGCCCTCGGCGTTGGTGAAGTCCTTGCCGTTGCGGGCCATCCAGGCGGCTCGCCACACGAGGAGGCGGGCGGCGTCGATCCGGGTGGCCATGTCGGCCAGGAGGAAGGCCACGCCCTGGTTGTCCCCGATCGGCCTGCCGAACTGCTCGCGCTGGACGGAGTAGTCCCGGGCGTACTCGTAGGCGGCGCGGGCGCAGCCCACCGCCATCGCGCCCACGGTCGGACGGGTCGCCTCGAAGGTCTTCATGGCGGCCTGGCCCTTGGAGCGCCTGCCCTCCTTGGCGCGGGCGATCCGCTCGTCCAGTTTCTCCTTGCCGCCGATCAGGCAGGAGCCGGGGACGCGCACGTCGTCCAGGACGACCTCGGCGGTGTGTGAGGCGCGGATGCCGTGCTTGGCGAACTTCTGGCCCTGGGACAGGCCGGGGGTGTTCGGCGGGATGACGAACGAGGCCTGCCCGCGCGAGCCCAGCTCGGGCTCGACCGAGGCGATCACCACGTGGACGTGGGCGATGCCGCCGTTGGTGGCCCAGGTCTTGACGCCGTTGATCACCCACTCGTCCTTGGCCTGGTCGTAGACCGCGCGGGTGCGGATGGCGGAGACATCGGAACCGGCGTCGGGTTCGGAAGCACAGAACGCGGCGACCCTGACGTCGTCGGGGGTGCCGAACATCTGCGGCGCCCACTCACCGATCTGCTCGGGCGTGCCGGTCTTGCTCAGGGAGGCGGCGGCCAGGCCGGTGCCCATGATGGCCAGGCCGATCCCGGAGTCGCCCCAGAACAGCTCCTCGATGGTGACGGCCATGCCGAGGCCGCTCTCCTCGAAGGCCTGGGTGGCGAAGAAGTCCAGCGAGTACAGGCCGATCTTGGCGGCCTCCTGGATGATCGGCCAGGGGGTCTCCTCCCGCTCGTCCCACTCGGCGGCGGCGGGGCGGATGACGTCGGCGGCGAACCCGTGGGCCCAGTCCCGGACGTCGCTGATCTCTTCGGGAAGCTGGAGGGAGAAGTCGGGCACGGAGTGGCTCCTTGGGGGTCACGCGGGGACACGGGGGCGGGGCTCTGGGTGTTACCAGTGGTTACCCTGATGAATATTACTTATCAGTAGCATTCGGCTCCCCGGAGAGGCCGAGCGGGGGGTGGTCCGGGATGGCCCGCCGCACCCGTTTCGGGCCGGTCCTATCAGGGGAAAGCGCCTCTTCGCCGCCCTTTCCGGGGATAGGCGGACTGCTAGGCTCTCGTGTGTTCTGGATCACATATACGAGGAAGCTGCCCCAGGAGCACACATGACCTCCGCCCCCGGCACCGCGGACGATCCCACGAACCGCACCCTCCCCGAACTCCTCCTGCGCAACGCACGCGAGCACCCCGAACGCCCCGCCCTGTCCTGGCGCGAACCCGGCGCCACCGCCTGGACCACCCTCACCTGGGAACAGGCGCGCGAGGCCGTCGCCGCCCTGGCCGAGGGGTACGCCGCCCTCGGCGTCCGGCCCGGCGACCACGTCCTGCTCATGATGGGCAACCGGCCCGAGCACTGGCTCTCCGACCTCGCCCTGGTCCACGCCGGGGCGGTCCCCACCACCGTCTACTCCACCGCCGCCCCCGAACAGATCGGCTACGTCTGCCGCCACAGCCGTGCCCGCCTCGCCGTGGTGGAGGACCCCGACGTCGCAGCCCACTGGGAGAAGCTCCTCGACGACCCCGGCACCGCGCTCGAAACCCTCGTGGTGCTGGACCGGCCCGATCCCGGACGCGGCCACACCCCCTACGACGGACTGACCGACACCGTGCCCTCCGGCGCCTCCGACCGCTGGCGGGACCTCACCCCCGACCACCTGGTCACCGTCGTCTACACCTCCGGCACCACCGGCGACCCCAAGGGGGCCGCCATCACCCACCGGCAGGTCATCGCACAGGCGACCGCCCTCGACGCCGCGGTGGACCTGCCAGAGCACCCCAGCCACGTCTGCTACCTCCCGCTCGCCCACATCGCGGAACGGCTGCTCAGCCTCTACCTGCCGCTCTTCCGCGTCTCACACGTCTGGATGTGCGCCGACCCCGCCGCTCTCGCCGGTGCCCTGCCCGAGATCCGGCCCCCGCACTTCGTGGGGGTGCCGCGCGTGTGGGAGAAGCTGGCCACCGGCGTCCGCGCCTCCCTCGCCGCCCTGCCCGAGGAGATCGCCGCCGTCGTCGGGACGGCCCGGGAGGTGGCCGGCGACTACCACGGCCACAGGGAACGCGGCGAGGAGGTCCCCGCCGAACTGGAGGAGCGCTACCGGGAGGTCCACGCCGCCGTGCTCACCCCGTTGCTCGCACGGCTGGGCCTGGACCGGGTGCTCCTGGCCTCCAGCGCCTCAGCGCCCATGCCGGTGGACGTGCTGCGCTTCTGGGCGTCCCTGGGAGTGGCCGTCATGGACGTGTGGGGGCTCACCGAGTCCGTGGGCGTGGCCACGCTCAACACCCCGGAGGACGGGCGCAACCGGCTCGGCTCCGTGGGCCGCCCGATCGGGGGCATCGAGGTACGGCTGGCCGACGACGGAGAGGTGCACCTGCGCGGGCCCTCGGTCTTCGAGGGCTACCTCCAACCGGACGGGACGGTCAGCCCCGCCACGGACGAGGAGGGCTGGTTCGCCACCGGCGACGTGGGCCGGGTCGACGAGGACGGCTTCCTGTGGATCACCGACCGCAAGAAGGAGATCATCGTGACCTCGGGCGGCAAGAACATCCCGCCCGTCCTGGTGGAGAACACCCTCAAGGAGCACCCGCTGGTCGGCCAGGCCCTCGTGCACGGCGACGCCCGCCCCTACCTGGTGGCGCTGCTCGTCCTCGACGCGGAGATGACGCCGCTGTGGGCGGGCGAACGCGGGCTGGACGCCGAGGGCGCGGGGCTGGTCGAGCACCCCGAGGTACTGGCGGAGATCAAGCGCGCGGTGGCGGCCGCCAACGCCCGGCTCAGCCGTCCCGAGCAGGTCAAGCGGTACCGGCTGCTGGCGGGGGAGTGGGGGCCGGGCACCGGTGAGCTCACCCCCTCGCTCAAGCTCCGCCGCCGTGTGGTCGAGGAGCGCTACGCGGAGGAGGTGGCCGCCCTCTACCGGGACTGAGCCGAGGGCGCCCCGACCGGGCCGGGTACCGCCGCGCGACCCGGCCCGGAACGGGTCAGGAGGCCAGCGCGGGGGCCAGCCGGGAGAGGGAGCCGAGCAGGCCGGACTCGCCGGGGATCGCCTGCGCCACCACGTGGTCGGCCCCGGCGTCCAGGTGCGCCCGCAGCGCCGCCGCCACCCGGTCCGCGTCGCCCTGCGCGACCAGGTCGTCGATCAGGAGGTCACTGCCCTCGTCGGCGAGGTCCAGCACGGTGTACCCCAGCCGCTCCAGGTTGGCCGCGTAGTTGCGCATGCCGAGGTAGAACGACATCCCCCGGCGGGCCTCCTCCCGCGTCCGCGCGCGGTCGGCGCCCAGCACCAGCTTGTGCTCGGTGGCGAGGAGGGGCCCGTCCCCGAGCACGCCCCGGGCGAACCGGGTGTAGGCCGGGGTGACCAGGTAGGGGTGGGCGCCCGCCGCCCGCTCGGCGCTCAGCGCGAGCATCCGCGGGCCCAGCGCCGCCAGCACCCTCCGGTCGGCGGGGACGCCCTCGCGGTCGAGCACGTCCAGGTAGTCCTCCATCCCCTGGAGCGGCCGGACCGCCTCGGGCCCGTTGAGCTCCCGGTGGCCGGCCCCGATCCCCAACAGGAACCGTCCCGGGTAGGCGGACTCCAGGCGCGCGAAGGCGTCCGCGACCTCCTCCGCCGGGGCCGCCCAGATGTTCACGATCCCCGTGGCCACCGCCAGCCGCGACGTCGCGGCCAGAGCCGTGGCCGCCGGTTCCAGATCGGCCGGGGTGGAACCGCCGAGCCACACGGCGCCGAACCCCAGGCGCTCGATCTCGGCGGCGACGTCCTCGTCGAGGTCCTGGTGGCGCAGCCAGACGCCGTACCTGCCCAGGTCGACCGGTGTCGCGTTCAGACCCATGGATACTCCTCGGTGAGCTCGGTGATCCCGGCGGTGCCGCCACCAACCTACGGCGGCGCGGGGCGGAGGTCGCGGACCCGCGCCCTCCGCGCCCGTCGGGGCCCGCGCAGTATCCTGCGGGGGCGGGCCCCGACCCCCGGGGGCTTCTCCTCTGACCCCCTGGAGACGGCGAGATGAGCGTGCACCTGTTCCCGGTCGACGACTTCGACCTGGTCGTCACGGTCCAACAGGACTACGAGAGCGACACCCCCATGGACACCCACCACCTGAGCCCGGGGGAGACCCGGACCTTCGGGCGCGGCGGCCGCGACCGCGACGTGGACATGAGGCTCGGAGCCGGGGACCGGGCGGTGCACCGGCACGCCGGGGACATCACCTCACACGGGGACCACTGGAGGATCAGCAACCTCAGCCCCAACAAGTCCTACATCGTGGAGAACACCGAGCGGTCGGCCGGGTACGTCCAGGTCCAGCCGAACACCCACGGCATGGTGGTGCCCTTCGAGACCTCCCGGGTGCGCATCCCGGGAGCGACGGGTGAGCACAGCTTCCTGGTGATGGCCCCGGCGGCGTGCAGCGCCGTCCTCTCCCCCAGGGGCGCCTCCGACGAGGACGGGTGGGCGGACACCACCAGCGAACGCACCGAGGCCAACAGCTTCCGGATGGACCGGTGGCACACCTACTACCGCGTCCTGGTCGCCTTCTGCGAACCCCGGCTGCGCGGCCTCTCCCCGCCGGTCCCGACCCAGAACCAGGTGGCGCAGCGCCTGGGGATCGGCACCGCGGCCGTGAACGCCCAGGTGAACTACCTCCTCAAGGACAAGTTCAAGGTCGAGCTGGAGGGCGGCGGCCAGGGTCAGGGATGGCGGTCCCAGGTCCTCATCGACAAGGCGCTCCACTTCGGCGTGGTCACCGTGCGGGACCTGCGTCTGCTCGACGACCAGAGCGGCCCCAGGACCCCCGCGTAGTGTCCGCCGTCCCAGGGCGCGGAACGGCGGACGCCACGCGCGCGCCGACCGCTCAGCCGGGATCGCGGCCCCGGCTGAGGCGCCGCTGCACCAGCACCACGGTGATCAGGAACAGGCCGCTGACCACCTCCTGGAACGCCGAGGTCAGGGAACCGACGGCGTTGATGACGTTCTGGATGACGCCCAGCAGCAGGACCCCCACCAGGGTGCTGCCGACGAACCCGTAACCGCCGGTCAGCAGGGTCCCGCCGATCACCACCGCCGAGATCGCCTGGAGCTCCGTGCCGATCCCGAAGATCGTCACGCCCGAGCCCAGCCACACCGCGTTCAGCGCCCCCGCCGTGCCCGCGCACAGACCCGAGAACGTGTACACCGCGATCCGGGTCCGCGCCACCGGCACGCCCATCAGCGCGGCGGTCCGCTCGTTACCGCCCACCGCGTACACGTGCTGGCCGACCGTGGTGCGGCGCAGCACCAGGCCGCCCACCACGAACACCGCCACCACCAGCAGGAACGGGTACCCGAGCACCCCGAACAGCTTCCCGTGCACCAGCGCCGACAGGGCCAGCCCGTCCGGCACCAGGTAGGTGGTGTTGCCCTCGTCGGACACCGACAGCATCAGCCCCCACGCGCCCAGCATGGTCGCGAGGGTGGTGATGAACGGGGCCAGCCGCGCCCGCGCGATCAGCACCCCGTTGAGCAGCCCGATCAGACCGCACACCGCCAGCGGCACCGCCATCAGCGCCAGCTCCCCGTACTGTGAGGCCCACGCGGCCAGCACCCCGCCGAGCGCGAACACCGTGCCCACCGACAGGTCGATCCCGCCGGTGATGATCACGAACGTCATGCCCAGTGCGATGACCGCCAGGAACGACGCGCTCACGGCGATCCGGTTCAGGTTG
Organism: Nocardiopsis sp. iso_237; assembly: GCF_056173345.1. Classification (NCBI taxonomy): domain Bacteria; kingdom Bacillati; phylum Actinomycetota; class Actinomycetes; order Streptosporangiales; family Nocardiopsidaceae; genus Nocardiopsis; species Nocardiopsis sp. iso_237. The sequence goes on from NZ_CM149669.1 coordinate 1,773,281, forward strand.
CCCAGGGCCAGGAAACCGTCCAGGCTCGCCCCGGCCACCGCCACCACCAGCAACAGCACCACCAGGGCGCCGTGCCGCGCGGCCAGCTCACGCCAGGGGACACCGCCCCGGGCCGCCTCCCGGACGCCCACGCGCGGCCCCGCCCCGTCCACGGTGGTCCTCATGTCCTCCCCCGATCCCTTGCCAGGTAGACGGCCCCGATGATCACGGCCGTCTGCGCCATCTGCGTCCACGACGGCGGCAGGTCGTGCTTGATGAGCGTGGCCACCAGCAGCTGCATCAGCACCGCCCCCGCCACCGTCCCGGCGATCCGCACCCGCCCGCCGGTCAACGGGGTGCCGCCGACCACCACGGCGGTGATCGCCGACAGTTCGATCAGCACGCCCACCGAGTTCGGGTCGGCGGCCTGCAACCGGGCGGTCACCAGGACCCCGGCCACCGCCGCCAGGGCGCCGCTCAGCGCGTACACGCCGAGCAGCACCCGCCGCACCGGCAGCCCGGACAGCTCCGCCGCCCGCCGGTTGCCGCCCACCGCCACCAGCCGTCGGCCGAACACGCTCCGGCGCACCAGGAACGCCACCGCCGCCACCAGCAGTGCGGCGATCCACACCACGTAGGGGACGGCGAGGAACGACCCCGAACCCAGTTCCCGCAGGTCCGGGTTGCGGACACCGTCCAACTGCGGCAGCAGCACGAGGGCCAGCCCCCGCCCGCCGATCATCATCGCCAGGGTCACGATGATCGCCTGGACACCGGCGAAGGCCACCAGCACACCGTTGGCCGCCCCGGCGAGCGCGCCCACGCCCACCGCCACCAGTACGGCCACCAGCGGCCCGTACCCCAGGTACAGCGAGATCATCGCGGCGGACAGCGCCATCACCGAACCCACACTGAGGTCGATGCCGCCGGTCGCGATCACCAGCGCCATGCCCAGGGCCACGATCAGCACCGGGGCGACCTGCACGGCCTGCGTGCGGAAGTTCTCGAAGGACAGGAAGTGCGGCGTGAACGCCACGTTGAACAGCACGACCAGCGCCACGCCCACGTACACGCCGTAGTCCCGCATCCACAGCAGGACCCGTTCACGGTCCACGCGGGGGCGCCCGAGCAGGGAGTCGTTCACCGCTCCCCACCGCCCCGGGCGATCGCGGACAGCAGGGCGTCCTCGGTGACCTCGTCACCGACCAGCTCGCCCACCACGGCGCCGTCCCTGAGCACCACCACCCGGTCGGCGCCCTCCACCAGCTCCTCCAGGTCCGAGGACACGAGCAGCACCCCCAGGCCCTCCTCGGCCAGTTCGTCCACCAACCGCTGCACCTCCGCCTTGGCGCCCACGTCGATCCCGCGCGTGGGCTCGTCGAGCAGCAGCACCCTCGGTTCGAGCGCCAGCCACCGGGCCAGCAGCACCTTCTGCTGGTTACCGCCGGACAGCTCCTCCACCTTCTGGTGCGGCCCCACCGCCTTGATCCGCAGGAGCCGCATGAACCGCTCCACCACCCGGTCGATCGCCCGCTCGGACACCAGCCCGAACCGGCTCAGCCCCGGCATGGCGGCGAGTGCGATGTTCTCCCGGATGGACAGGCCGGGAACGACGCCCTCGTGCTTGCGGTCCTCCGGCAGCAGACTCACCCCGGCCCGGATCGCGGCCGCCGTGGACCCCGTCCGCAGCGGGACGCCCACCACCGAGACACGGCCCTCGTCCAGAGGAAGCGCGCCCGCGATCGCCTTCACGGTCTCGGTGCGGCCCGAGCCCAGCAGGCCGCCGAGCCCCACGACCTCGCCCGGGCGCACGGTCAGCGACACGTCGTGCAGCCGGTGCCGGGCGCCCAACCCCTCGGCCTCCAGCGCGGGCGTCCCCGACCACGCCTCGCGGCCCCCGGAGAACGTGGTGGCGCCCTCGCGCTCCACCCGCTCCATGTCCCGGCCCAACATCAGCGACACCAGCCGCAGCCGTTCCAGGCCGGCCATCGCGCCCCGGTGCACCAGACGCCCGTCCCGCAGCACGGTCACCCGGTCGCACACCCGGTACAGCTCGTCGAGGCGGTGGCTCACGTAGACCACCGCCACGCCCTCCTCACGCAGCCGTTCGATCACCCCGAAGAGCGTCTCGACCTCGCGCGGCTCCAGCGACGACGTCGGCTCGTCCATAACCACCACGCGGGCCCGCGCCGACACCGCCCGCGCCAGCGCCACCATCTGCCGGGCGCCCATGGACAGGGTCCCCAGCGGACGGCGCACGTCCACGTCCACGCCGTAGTCCCCGAGCGTCCGGGCGGCGTCGCGGTGCATCCGGGCGAAGTCGATCAGCCCGAACCGCTTCGGCTCACGCCCCAGGTACAGGTTGCGCGCCACGCTCAGCAGCGGCAGGAGGTCGACCTCCTGGTAGATGGTGGCGATCCCCTCCCGCTGCGCGTGCAGGGGCGTGGCGAACCGCGCGGGCTCCCCGTGGTGGCGCAGCTCGCCCTGGTCGGGCCGGTACACCCCCGTCAGCACCTTGATCAGGGTGGACTTGCCCGCGCCGTTCTCTCCGACCAGCGCGTGCGCCTCGCCCGGAAGCAGCTCGAAGTCCACCCCGTCCAACGCCAGGACGCCCGGGAACCGCTTGGTCAGCCCGCGGGTCTCCAGGACCGGAACGGTCACCGTCCCACCCCCTCCGCGCGCCCGGTCGCCCCGCCGGACCTAGTAGGCATGGGGAAGCTCCTCCTCGGCGTTCTCCGCGTCGTACTCGCGGTCGGTGATGATCAGCTGCGTGCCGACGTCCTCACCGGCGCCGAAGGCCGAGGCCGCCTCGAAGGCCAGCGGGCCGAAGCGCGGGTTCGACTCCACGACCGCCGAGATCCACCCGTCGACGATGTACTCCACCGCCGCCTGGGTGCCGTCCACCGTCACGATCCGGACGTCCCCCGGCGCCTTTCCCGCGCCGTTGAGCGCGGTGACCGCGCCGATGCCCATCTCGTCGTTCTGCGCGTAGATCCCGGAGATGTCCGGCTGCGACTGGACGAGCTGCTCGGTCACCGACTGGCCGCCCTCGCGGGTGAAGTCGCCGGACTGCTGGAAGACGATCTCGATCCCGGGGGCCTCGGCCTCGATCCGCTCCAGGAAGCCGCTCGTGCGGTCGGTGGTCACGTTGTTGCCGGGCGCGCCCAACAGGATGGCCACCTCGCCCTCGCCGCCCAGCGCGTCGATCATCTGGTCGGCGGCGCGGCGGCCCTGCTCCACGAAGTCGGACCCGATGAAGGTCACGTAGTCCTCGCAGGCGGTGCCGTTGATGGGCCGGTCGACGGTGATGATCGGGACGGCGTCGGCGCGCGCCTGGTCCAGGACGGGCTTCCAGCCGTCGGAGTTGAGCGGGGCGATGATCAGCACCTCCGCGCCCTGGGACATGAGGTCCTGGACGTCGCTGATCTGCTGGGAGAAGTCGGACTGCGCGTTGGAGGTGATCAGGTCGATCCCCCGGGCGGCGGCCTCGTCCTTGATGGACTGCGTCTCGGTGATGCGGAAGGGGTTGGACTCGGCCTCGGACTGGGAGAAGCCGACCTTCTTGTCGGTGAGGTCGAAGGGCTCGATCCCGTGGTCCTCGGCGCCACAGGTCTCGCCCCCGCTGGCCGCCTCGTCCAGGACCTGGGCCTGGCCCTCGGTGTCCCCGGCGGCGGCGTTCCCGGCGGTGGCGTCGTCCTCGCCCCGGGCACAGCCGGTGGCCGCCAGGGCCAGCGCCGCGCCCACGGCGGCGGTGGCCAGCAGGACCCGACGGGGTCGGGGGAGCGCTCCCGCGCCGGTGTGGTGGGTGTGGTGTTCGTTCATGTCGGGTCTCCGCCCGGATAGAGGGGAAGCCGACTGGGGGAGTCGGCGGAGGGGGTGCGGGAGCGGGGCGCCGGGTCAGGGGCGCCCCGGGGAGGTGGGGGTCGGGTCACGCGGGTCCGGTCAGGGAGCCCAGGGAGACTCCACCGACCACGAGGTGTCGTGGTCGTAGTGCTCGGCGGTGTCGCGGTCCTCGCCGACGGTGCCCGCCCCGGACAGCCAGAGTTCGGAGTCGTAGTGGCGCAGGTACCGGTCCGGGAAGTTGTAGGAGCGCAGCGAGATCCCCTCGCCGCTCAGCCCGGGCACCGCGCACCAGGTGGCGTCCTGGTCGAAGAGCCCGGAACCGTCGGCGGGCTCCCGGCTCACCCGCGACTCCGCGTGCCGCAGGTACTCGCCCGGGTGGTCCGCCGACTCCAGTGACAGGCACTGGTCGTCGGCCAGGCCGGGCACGAACCGCCAGGTGGCGGCGGTCCTGTCGGCCTCGGAGCTGTCGTCGCCCACCGGGGCGGTGACGCCGAGCCCGCCCTCGTGGGCCAGGTAGCGGTCCTCGTGGCCGGGTGTGGTGACCCGCAGGGACAGGTTCTCCTCAACGGGCACGTCCGCGACGCCGCCGACCGGCTCCCCGGCCAGCAGCTGCTCGTGCGCCCCGGCGACGATCTCCGGGTCGACCTTGAGCACCCGGCGGTCGTACGTCCAGAAGCCGTTGAGCTCGGTCTCCACGTCGGTGATCTCGGTGTAGATCGCCGCCGACAGGCCGTGGGTGCGCTCCAGCCGCTGCACGCCCGCCATCAGGCCGACGTACCGGGTGGCCAGGGAGTGGCCGTCGCTGATGTCCTCGTAGCCGAAGCCGTCGCCCGGGCTCCACTCGTGGCCCTCCACCGGCAGGTTGTAGCCGCCGAACTCGCCCAGCACCGAGATCCGCTCGTCCTCCGCCGGTGCGGGATCCCCCGGACCGACGTAGATGTGGGAGTCGACGATGTCGCCGTTGCCGGTGTCGTGCCAGCCGGAGGCCCCGGTGACCAGGCGCGAGGGGTCGGACGCCCTGACCTCGTCGGTGAGGCGGGCGTCGCCGTCGTACTGGCCCCAGCCCTCGTTGAACACGATCCAGTTGACGATGGACGGGAAGCTGCGGTGCTCGTCCACCAGGGCGTGCAGCTCGGTCTCGAACTGGTCGCGCCCCGCCTGGCTCGGGTCGCCCGACATCGAGGGCATGTCCTGCATGACCATCACGCCGAGCCGGTCGGCCCAGTAGTACCAGCGGTCCGGCTCCACCTTCACGTGCTTGCGGATGGTGTTGAAGCCCAGTTCCTTGTGCGACTCGATGTCGAAGCGCAGGGCCTCGTCGGTGGGCGCGGTGGAGACGCCGTCCGGCCAGTAGCCCTGGTCGAGCGTGCCCACCTGGAACACGTACTCGCCGTTCAGGAGCGGGCGCAGGACCCCGTCCACCTCCCCGGTCTCGATGGAGCGCATCCCGGTGTAGCCCGCGACCTCGTCGTGGACCTCGTCGCCGTCGTCGGAGGTGAGGGTGACGTCCACGTCGTACAGGTAGGGGTCGTCCGGGCTCCACAGGCGTGCGTCCGGGACCGGCACGGTGATCGCGGAGTTCGGGTCGCCGCTCGCCGAGCCCACCTCGGTGCCCTCGTCGTCCAGGACGGTGACGGTGGCCTTGGCGCCCTCGGCGCCGGTGGCGTTCACCACCACCTCCACCTGTTCACCGGGTACGTCCGGGGTGATGTCCAGGCGGGTGACGTGGGCCTCGGAGACCGGTTCCATCCACACGGTCTGCCAGATCCCGGTGAAGGTGGTGTACCAGATGCCGCCGGGCTCCAGCCGTTGCTTGCCGACGGGCTGCTCACCCTCGTCGCTGGGGTCGTGGACCCCCACGACGATCTCGTTCTCCCCGTCCTGGAGGGCGTCGGTGACGTCGAAGGAGAACTTGTCGAAGCCGCCCTTGTGGGAGCCGACGGAGGTGCCGTTCACCCACACCTCGGAGTCCCAGTCCACGGCGCCGAAGTTGAGCAGGACGCGGTCGCCGTCCCAGGAGTCCGGCACCTCCACGGTGCGGCGGTACCAGAGGCGGTCGTGGTGCTCCTCGACGCCGGACAGGGCGGACTCCACCGGGTAGGGGACCAGGATCTCCCCGTCCAGGTCGGTTCCGAACGGCGGGTCCTCGCCCTCTTCGGCGGGGGCCCACTGCCAGAGGCCGTTGAGGTTCTCCCAGTCCTCGCGCACCATCTGCGGGCGCGGGTACTCGGGCAGGGCGTTGTCCGGGGAGACCTCCGAGGTCCAGGGGGTCTCCAGGCGGGGTTCGGCCGAGGCGGCGGCCGGGAGCGCGGTCAGCGCCGAGGCGGTCAGGAACGCGGCCAGGAACGCGGCCAGAACGGGGGCGGCCGCGCGGACGGTCCGGCGGGGCGGTGCGGGAGTCGGGGACGCGGGGGGTTGACGTCTCATGGGGGTTCTCCGTGTCGAGTGGTGCGGGAGGACCTGCACGAGGCAGCGCCACCCCCGCTTTTACAACGTGGGAAACCTGACTTAGCCAAGATGACAGCACGATCAACGAGTCCTGTCCAGACCCTGAAGGGAAACCCGCTGGACATCCGGGGAACACGCAGGCTCCGCCACGTAGGGGAAACGGGCCCGTCAGCATCGCTGGGCAGAGACCGCACCCGTGTTGTATAACGATGTAAAACTCAACGGCCCTGGGTACAGCGGCCCGGAAGGGGAAGCGAGTGGGCATCAGCCTGAAGGACGTCGCGCTACGGGCGGGGGTGTCGGTCAAGACCGTGTCGAACGTCGTCAACGGCTACCGGCACGTCACCCCCGAGACCCGCCAGCGCGTCCAGCGGGTCATCGACGAGCTCGGATACCGCCCCAACCTCACCGCCCGCCACCTGCGCAAGGGCAGGACCGGGATGATCGCCCTCGCCCTGCCCGAGCTCGGCAACCCCTACTTCGCCGAACTCGCGGACGCCGTCATCGAGTACGCGGGCGGGCTCGACTACATCGTGCTGCTCGACCACACCGGGGGGCGCCGCGACCAGGAGGTGCTCTTCGCCCAGGGTCTGCGGGCCCGGGTGATCGACGGGCTCATCCTCAGCCCCATCGAGCTGGAGAACGAGGACCTGCTCGCCCGCGAGAGCGACGCGCCCCTGGTGCTGCTCGGGGAGCGCGAGTACGACGCCCCCCACGACCACGTCGCCATCGACAACGTCGCCGCCGCCCGCACCGCGGCCTCCCACCTGGTGGAGATCGGCCGACAGCGGATCGCCTTCCTCGGGGCCCGGCACGGACGCGCCCGCCAGACCGCGCACCTGCGGCTCCAGGGGTGGCGCGAGGTGATGACGGAGCACGGGCGGCCCACCGGCGACGAGTTCGTCGCGGTCACCGACGGCTACGCCCGCGAGGACGGCGCCCAGGCGATGGCCCGCCTCCTGGACTCGGGGGTCCGCCCGGACGCGGTGTTCTGCTACAACGACCTCGTGGCCATAGGTGCCATGCGCACCCTCACCGAACGCGGCCTGCGCATCCCCGAGGACGTGGCGGTGGTGGGCTTCGACGACATCGAGGACGGTCGGTTCTGCACCACCACCCTGACCACCGTCGCCCCGCACAAGAGGGCGATCGCCCGGGCCGCCACGGACGCGCTCCTGGAACGCCTCTCCGAAACGGAGGGGGCGATCCCGCCCAGGCGCGTGCAGCCGGGCTTCGCCCTCGTCCCCCGGGAGAGCACCGTGGGAAAGCCCTGAGGTTCAGACCGGACGCAGGCGTGCGGCGGCCCCGGCCCGCACGTGCCGGGTGACCTCGTCAAGAAGCGGTGACCGCAGGTTCCAGCGCTGCCAGTACAGGCGGACCTCCACCGGGTGGTCCGGTGCCAACGGCACCAGAGTCCCGGACTCCAGGCCCTCGGCGCACTGCTGCTCGGGGATCACGCCCCAGCCCCAGCCCAGCAGCACGGCGCGGGCGAAGTCCTCCGAGGCCGGGACGTAGTGGGTCGGCCCCCGTGAACCCCCACCGGTGAGGTCGCGCAGGAAGCGGTCCTGGAGGTCGTCCTTGCGGTCGAAGTTCACCATCGGCGCGTCCGGGAGGCGCCCGGGGTCGGTGGCGCCGAACCGCTCCGCGAACTCCGGGGCGCACACGGCCTGGTACCGCAGGCTGCCGAGCGGTTCCACGGAGCAGCCCTGGACCGCCTCCGGAGTGGAGGTCACCGCCGCCATGACCGCCCCCGACCTCAGCAGGCCGGTGGTGTGCTCCTCGTCCTCCCGGTGAAGCTCGAAGACGGCCAGCCCTGGCGGGAGCGCCTCCAGGAACCAGGTGGACAGGCTGTCGGCGTTCACGGCCAGCGGCACCCGCGCGTGGCCCCGCTCGTGGCCGACGGCCCGGAGCTCCGAGCGCACCTCCTGTTCCAGGAGGAGCACCTGACGGGCGTGGCGCAGCACCGCGTCGCCCGCCTCGGTCGGCAGGACCGGGTTGGTGCGCCGGACCAGAACCTGGCCCGCGGCCTGTTCCATGGCCCGGACCCGCTGCGACACCGCCGAGGAGGTGACGTGCAGACGTCGGGCGGCGGCCTCGAAGGTGCCCTCCTCCACCAGGGCGGTGAGTGTGCGCAGATGGTCGAACTGGAAGGGCATCGTACGCTCCTGACGTGCGGTCATAAGGAAGTCTAAGGAGATCTGAGAAAGTTTAGCTTTACTACACGGGGTCTTCTGGTGGACGCTTTCCAGGTGAACGAGACTCTTCTTCCCGCACTGATGGGCATGGGCACCGGTCTGGCGCTCATCGTGGCCATCGGCGCCCAGAACGCGTACCTGCTCCGCCTCGGCATCGACGGCAGGCCCTCCGCCGTGCTGGCGGTGGTGCTGGTCTGCGCGGTCTCCGACGCGGTGCTCATCCTCGCCGGTGTCGCGGGCATCGGCGGCCTGGTCGAGGCGCTGCCCACCGCGATGGTGGTCGTCCGCCTCCTCGGCGCGGGCTTCCTCGTGGTGTACGGCCTGTTCGCGGCCCACCGGGCGCTGCGGCCGGGGCGGGCCGAGGTCCTGGTCCCGGCGGCGAGCGCCCCCGCCCCCGAATCAGGACGGGGCACGACGACCCTGGCCACCCGGTCCACCGGGCTCAGGGCAGCGGTGCTCACCGCCTTGGCACTCACCTGGCTCAACCCGCACGTGTACCTGGACACGGTGGTCTTCCTCGGGTCGGTCGCCAACCAGCAGACCGGAGAGGCCCGCTGGTGGTGGGCGGCCGGTGCGGTGGCCGGAAGCTTCATCTGGTTCTTCGCCCTGGGCTTCGGCGCGCGGCTGCTCCGCCCGGTCTTCGCCCGCCCCGGCGCCTGGCGGGTGCTGGACGGGATCATCGCGGTCGTGATGCTCACCCTGGGCGTCAGCCTGGCGCTCGGTGGTTAGTCTGAAGGTCGGTGCCATGCGGGAGAGTGGTGGCGATGCCAACGCCGAGAGTGAACTCAGGGATCCTCTGGGGTGTTTGTCGCCGGAGTCCGTTTCTCGACAACTTGCAGATTCCGATGGGTTCGCGCCACAGAGCCGCAGGTCAACGAGACTGCTCCCCGCGCACGCGGGGATGGTCCCCTGTGCGAAGACTGCCAGGACGAGACCAGCGCCTGCTCCCCGCGCACGCGGGGATGGTCCTCAGGCGTCGGATCCGTGAGCCGCTCAGAACAGCTGCTCCCCGCGCACGCGGGGATGGTCCCTCCAGGGCACCGACCCCGACGACATGGGCGCGCTGCTCCCCGCGCACGCGGGGATGGTCCAAACGAACGACGCTGACATTCGAGGGAGTCGTACTGCTCCCCGCGCACGCGGGGATGGTCCCGAACAGCGCGCCGACCGTGGCAGGAAACCGATCTGCTCCCCGCGCACGCGGGGATGGACCCACACCACCACCGCGACCGGGTCCGGGTTCCTGCTGCTCCCCGCGCACGCGGGGATGGACCCAGGATGCTGCCCATGTTGGCGGCGTGCGCCCCCTGCTCCCCGCGCACGCGGGGATGGACCCGGCGTCCTTCTCCCAGATGTGGGCGCGAATGACTGCTCCCCGCGCACGCGGGGATGGACCCAAGAAGCTCGCCCGGCTCAAGCGGAGGGAGATCTGCTCCCCGCGCACGCGGGGATGGACCCAACAGCTGAACGGAGCACCCATGACCACGTACCTGCTCCCCGCGCACGCGGGGATGGACCCGACCCCGTCCGGTCGGGACGCCTCGCGCCCCCCTGCTCCCCGCGCACGCGGGGATGGACCCAACAGCTGAACGGAGCACCCATGACCACGTACCTGCTCCCCGCGCACGCGGGGATGGACCCGACCCCGTCCGGTCGGGACGCCTCGCGCCCCCCTGCTCCCCGCGCACGCGGGGATGGACCCAAGAAGCTCGCCCGGCTCAAGCGGAGGGAGATCTGCTCCCCGCGCACGCGGGGATGGACCCAACAGCTGAACGGAGCACCCATGACCACGTACCTGCTCCCCGCGCACGCGGGGATGGACCCGACCCCGTCCGGTCGGGACGCCTCGCGCCCCCCTGCTCCCCGCGCACGCGGGGATGGACCCTGCCTCATGCTTCGGGTTCTCTTGGTGTGAGTCTGCTCCCCGCGCACGCGGGGATGGACCCACCGAGTACGCCGACGCCGCCGCGACCCGGTCCTGCTCCCCGCGCACGCGGGGATGGTCCCTGTTCCAGGATGGCGGCCAGGTGCCCTTTGGAATGCTCCCCGCGCAGGCGGGGATGGGCCTGGCGCCGGTCTGTGCTAATCGGGTGCTCAAGTCTGCTCGTGGCCCTGCGTGCGTGCCTGGTAGGAGCAACAGCGGCACTGCTCTCCGCTGTTCAGGGCTGGTCTACGGCAGGAGAGCTGTGGCGGGCTCTCTTCCCGGGGACAGCTTCCAGAGGCCGAGCGTGGCCAGGCCCATCACGATCATCGGCACCACGAGGACCGGGCCGGTCACCACTGACACGTCGTCGAGGCGGTCAGCCAGAATCACAGACACCATCAGCACGGTGTTGCTGACGGCATGGACCAGCACCGCTGCTTCGAGACCCCCGGTGCGCTGGGTCATCAGGGCCAGACACACCCCGGCGACGACGTAGTAGCTCAGCGCCCAGGCGTCCAGGGAACCGTGGATCGCGCCGAACGCCAGTGCGGTGACCAGTGTGGCGACCGCGAGGGAGACGCCCGGACGTCGGAAGCGCGCGCCGACCGCGCGGAAGAGCAGCCCCCGGAACAGGTACTCCTCACCGGCCGACTGGAGGGGGACGACCACGATCGCCACGAGAGCGAGCGTGATGGTCGCCGCCGTCAGCTGGAGGGATCCGAACGGCATGATCAGGTGCAGCACGACGGTGTAGACGATCCAGATCGGGACCACCACCGCTGCGGCGCGGGCCATCACCCGCCACCGGAAGCGGCCCGCGACCGACGACAGCCACCCGGGGCGTTCCCGGTAGATCGCCCACTGGGCCAGACCGCAGACGGGGATCAACGCCGCGAGCAGCAGGTTGCCCGCCAGCCAGAACCCGACGGTGACGGTGGGGTCCTCGGGGTCGAAGGGCTCCACCCCGAGGAGGCGGTCCAGGGCGATCCCGGCCGGGACGGCCGCGACGAAGAGCACGGCGAGCAGGGCTCCCAGGCCGGTGGTGACGGCCAGGAGGGTGCGCCAGACCTGCGGCCTGGACCGCAGGGACTGGACGTACGAGGGTGCGCTTCGGTTGTTCATGCGGCCCATTCCAAACTATGACGTAGCGTCGTAGTCAAGGAGGCCGAGAAGATGCGCTCACGTGAACTGGCGGACCTGGCCGGGGTGACCGTGCGGACGGTGCGCCACTACCACCAGATCGGCCTGTTGCCCGAGCCGCCGAGGACGGTGAACGGGTACCGGCGGTACACCGCCGACGACCTGGTCCGGTTGCTGCGGATCCGGCACCTGGTCGAGGCGGGCGTCGGCCTCACCGACGTCGGGGAGGCGCTGGACGAGGAGTCGTCGGCTGACGGCGTCCTCGACCGGGTGGAGGCGGACATCGAGGCCCGGATCGCACGCCTGCGGACCCAACGGGATCTCGTGCGATCCCTGCGCGAGCAGTGGCGGGAGCCCGAGACCGCTGACGGGGTGGTCGGCGCCCTGGCCGCCGTGCACCGGGCGTCGGGCCTGTCAACGGAGGCCGCCAGGCTCGATTCCGACATCGCCACCCTCGTCGTGCACCTGTCCGGTGGGGACACCTCGGTGGTGGAGGAGGGCCTCGCCGCGATCGGCGGACTGAAGGACGCCCCCTCGTTCTTCGCCGCGATCAACGCTCTCGTCGAACTCGCTCCCGACGCCGACGCAACGGCACGGAGGCACGTCGCCGACGCGCTGCGCCCACATCTGTCGTCACTCGCGGGTGTACGGGTTCCACAGGGCAGACTCGCGCGTCTGCTCGACGAGCTGCGGAGTCTGCGCCTGAACCCCGCGCAGCTCGACGCGCTCGACCGGCTCTGAGCAGGTGCGGGGAGTGCCCGTCGGCACTCCCCGCCCGATGCTCAGGATCCCTGGTAGGTGGCGTGGTCGAAGTCGGCGTGGCAGCCCGTGCCGGTCAGGTCGTGGACCCACAGACCGAGGAAGGCGCCCGTGAAGCCCCAGATGGTGGCGGTCTCACCGTCGGCCGCACGCTCGGCGGCGTAGTCGTCGGACAGGATGCTGGCGTCCAGTACCCCGCCGACGGGCGTCCAGCTCCGGCCGTCGGGGGAGAGGGCGAACCGCAGTTCGGCTCCGTCGATCACGGCGCGCAGGTGAAAGCGCTCCCAGCCCCGCACGTCGACCCGGTCACCGGACTCGCGTACCCGGCCCCGGTCCGAGCTGAGCACACCGGCGAACAGCCCCTCCTGCTCGTCGAAGCCGACGCGCAGATAGTGCCACTGCCGCATGTTGTAGTACGCGGTCAGCCCGGCCATCCGCTGGAAGGTGTCGGTGGAGAACTCCATCACCGTCTCCATCACGCACCGCTCGTGCTGCACCCGTCGTGCCACCAGGCTCGGGCTGCGGGTGCCGGAGGGGGACTGCCCGCCCTGTACGCGCAGGTGGCCGGGGCGCTCGGTCAGCGAGACCCACTCCTCGTCCACGTGGCGCCGCAGCGTGCTCCACTCCGGGCGCAGCACCGGGGCGTCGAAGTCGTCCTTCGCGGGCGCCTCCGGCCACGGGTGCGGTTCCAGGTCGGGCCCCTCGACCTCCTCGTGGGGCACCCCGTCCCGGACCCGGGGCCAGCCGTCCACCCAGTCCACGCGTTGCAGGGCCGTCTCACGCCCGCGCACGCAACGGCCGCGTTCGGTGAGCGGGCGGGACGCCAGGTGCGCCAGGAACCACTCGCCGGACGGGGTGCTGACCAGGCTTCCGTGCCCGGCCTTCTGCAGGGTCAGTGACGGGTGCTCCCGGGAGGAGAGCATGGGCCCGGCCGGGTCCGCCTCGTAGGGGCCGGTGATCTCCCTGGACCGCGCGACCGTCACCTGGTGGTCCCACTGCGTCCCTCCCTCGGCGGTCACCAGGTAGTACCACCCGTTCTCCCGGTACAGGTGCGGGGCCTCGGTCACCCTGGCCGAGGTGCCCTCGAAGACCACCTGCGGTTCGCCCAGGAGCCGCATCCACTCGGTGTCCAGTTCCTGGAGCACGATCCCCGCGAAGGCGTGGTGTCCGGGCCTCCAGTCCATGAGGCTGGTGACCACCCAGCTCCGGCCGTCCTCGTCGTGGAACAGGGACGGGTCGAAACCCATCGAGTGGATCGGCGCGGGGTCGCTCCACGGGCCGTCGGGCGTGGGAGAGGTGGTCACGTAGTTGGGCGTGTCCCAGAAGCCCTCGGCGTAGTTCTCCACGTCAGTGAAGATCAGGTGGAACACCCCGTCCTTGTGGGACAGGCAGGGCGCCCACACGCCCGCTCCGTCACGGTGGCCGGTGAGGTCGAGGAGGCGGTCGTGGTCGAGGATGCCGCCGAGGGGGCGCCAGTGGACCAGGTCCCGGGAGTGGTGCAGCAGCACCCCCGGGCTCCACTCGAAGGTCGAGGTCGCCAGGTAGTAGTCCTCGCCGACCCGCAGGATCGACGGGTCGGGGTGGAACCCGGGCAGGACCGGGTTGGTGATGGTCGCGGTCGTCATCACGGCCTTTCGGGGTGGGGGTGGTCCTCTACTTGCCGAATCCGGCGGCGAGCCCGCCCAGCAGGTGTCTCCGGCCGAACAGGTACAGGGCCAGGATCGGGATGGTGGAGAGCACCACGGCGGCCATCAGGCCGGGAACGTCGGTGCCGTACTGGGTCTGGAACGCCCAGAGCCCCAGGGGAAGGACCCGGTTGGACTCGCTCTGGGTGAGCACCAGCGGGAAGATGAAGTTGTTCCAGGCGTTGAGGCCGACGAAGATCGCCACCGTCACCACGCCCGGCCGTGACAGCGGCAGGACCAGGCGGAGGAACACCTGCCAGGTCGCGGCGCCGTCCAGCGCCATCGCCTCGTACAGTTCGCCGGGCACGTCCCGCAGCGAGCTGGTGAGCACGACGATGGAGATCGGCAGGGTGAACGCGGCGGTCGGCAGGATGATCGCGGGCAGGCTGTCGTACAGGTGCAGCCGGGTGATGATCAGGTAGATCGGGATGATCACCGCCTGGGCCGGGACCGCCAGCCCCAGGAGGAACAGGGTGAAACTGATCCGGACGGCGCGGCTGCGTCCGCGTACGATCGCGAACGCGGCGGGTACCGCCACCACCAGGACCAGGAGGATCGCCCCGGACGCCACGATCAGGCTGTTGGCCAGGAAGCCGAGGAACCCGACCTCGAAGGCGTTGCGGTAGTTGTCCAGGGTGAGTGACTCGGGCAGGGACAGCGGGCCCCGCGACAGGTAGTCGCCCGGTCCGCGCAGACTCGTGGCGACGAGGTAGTACAGGGGCACGCACACGACGAGCAGCCACAGGGCGGCGCCGATCCCTGAGGCGTACGCCGGTCGGGCGCCGGTTCGGGACGCCATGTCACATCCCCTCCCTCTGGCTGGTCATCCGGGAGTAGCCGGTCACCCGCACCACCGCCAGGGAGAGTCCGGTCCCCAGGACCACCAGCAGCACGGCGATGGCGCTGGCGTAGCCCATCTGGAAGGAGACGAAGCCCTGGTTGTACATGTGCAGCGGCAGGATGCGGGTGGCGTTGCCCGGCCCTCCGGCGGTCAGTAGCAGGACCGTCTCGAAGTAGGTCATGGAGCCGACGAGCATCAGCACCGACGACGCGATGATCGTGTGCCGTAGCTGCGGCACGGTGATGCGCCAGAAGCGCTGGAGGCCGGAGGCCCCGTCCAGTTCGGCCGCCTCGTGGAGTGATCGCGGCACCTGTCGTGCGGCCGCCTGGTACAGGAGCATGTGGAACGGCAGGAACTGCCACAGCAGGATGAGCACGATCGCGTACAGCGCCAGTGCGGGATCTCCGAGCACGTTGCTGTGGCTCAGCGCGAACCACTCCCTGACCTGGGAGGGGATGCCGAAGCTCGGGTCGAGCAGGGCCTTCCAGACCAGGGCGATGGCCGCGGTGGACAACAGCAGCGGCAGGAAGAAGACCGCGCTCACCACCGCCCGGACGCGTTGGGGACCGGCCGCCCACACGCCGAAGGCGAGGGCCAGCGGGGTCTGGGTCGCCCAGCACAGGACGGTCAGGGTCAGGGTGATCGTGAGTCCGCCGCGGACCTGGCCGTCGCTCGGGAGCGCCGACCAGTTGGCCAGGCCCACCCACTGCGGGGTGCCGATTCCGTCCCACGAGGTGAGGCTGAGGTAGCCCACGACGGCCACGGGGGCCAGGCCGAACAGGCCGAAGAACAGCAGTGCCGGTGTGACCCAGAGGAACCCGGGCCGCTCCGTGGCGGAGTTCCTCACCGCTGCTCCATGTCCTCGGCGAACTCCTCAGGGGTGATGTCGCCGATGAAGAGCAGTTGGAGGTTGGTCAGCATGGCCTCGGCCGCCGCGGGGGCCAGGGCCTGGTCCCACGACTGGGTGAAGGTGGGTGCCCCCGAGACCAGTTCGTGGGTGAAGGTGGCGAACTCGGCGTGGTCGCTTTCCTGGAGCTGGTCCTCGATGCCCTCGACGGCGGGGACCTGGCCCTCCTTGATGAGTTCGGCCACGTACTCCTCGGAGGCCAGGGTCTCGACGAGGAAGTCGGTCGCCGCTTCCGCGTGCTGGCTGTCGCTGTTGACGGAGAAGTAGTTGCTGGGGTTGCCGACGATCGCGTCGGGGTCTCCCGCTCCGCCCTCCACGGTGGGGAAGGAGGTGAAGCCGAGGTCGTCGTTCTCGACGAACTCGGGGTTGTTATCCATCTGCTGGGCGAGGTCCCAGCTGCCCATCAGGAACATCGCGGACTCACCGGTGGCCAGGAGGGTGGAGGCGCTGCCGTTGTCGTAGTCGATGGAGGTGAAGTTGTTGCCGAAGGCCCCCCGGTCGACCAGGTCCTGGCAGGTCTCCATGGCCTCCAGGACGGCGGGGTGCCGCCAGGCGCCCTCCTCCTGGTCCGCGACGGCCTGGAACACGTCGGGGCCGCCGATCCGGTCCACGAGGTAGGAGAACCACATCAGCTGGGTCCAGCCCTGGGCCCCGGGGAGGACGATCGGGGTGACGCCGTCGGCCTGGAGGACGTCGATCGCCTCGTGGAGTTCGGCGAGGGTCCGCGGGGGCTGGAGCCCGGCCGCAGCCAGGACGGGCTTGTTGTAGTACATGACGACGGGTTGCACGCCGAGGAGGGGCACGCCGTAGTAGGAGCCGTCGATGGCGGCCACGTCCAGGACGCTGGGAAGGAAGGCGTCGCGGAACTCGGGGTTGTCGTCCAGGGTCGGGGTGAGGTCGAGGACCTGGCCCTGGTCGGCGTACTGGGCGAGGTTGCCGCCGCCCCAGTTGAAGAACACGTCGGGCGCGTTGGGGGAGCCGAGCGCCACCTGGAGGCGCTGCTTGTAGGCGTCGTTGACGAAGGTGACGAGTTCGGCGGGCACGTCATGGGACGCGTTGTGCGCCTCGATGCCCTGTTCGACGATCTCGTTGACCGCCGCGTCCTCCAGGGCCCAGACCTGCACGGTGTCGGCGCCGCCCGGGCCCGAGGTGCCGCAGCCGGTGGCGAGGAGGAGGGAGAGGGCCAGCGAGGTACTGCCGATCACACGTGTCCGGTGGGTGCGACTCATGGCGTGTACACCGTTCTTCCGTTGTTCCGGGGGGTCCGAAAGTCTGCGAAAGGTTTCCGATAGCTTTCGGGAAGGCTGACGCTAAGTTGTCCCTGTGTCTCCGTCAAGGGGAGTTCGGATTGCGAGGAGGTTGCGGTGTTCGACTCCGAAAACTTTCGGGATAGAATCCAGCGCAGCGAACCACCGGAACCCGGTCTTCGACGACGAGGAGGCACATGGCGAAGAGTCGCCCCACGCTGGCCGAGATCGCTGGTGAGGCGGGGGTCTCCGTCTCGACGGTCTCCAAGGTGATCAACGGCCATCTCGACGTGGCGGCCGAGACCCGCCGCCAGGTGGAGCGGTTGCTGGAGCAGCACCGCTACCAGCAACGGCGTCACCGCAAGCGCCGACCGGTCGGTCTGATCGACCTCGTCTTCCTGGACCTGGGCAGCCCCTGGGCCATGGAGATCCTCACCGGGGTCGAGGAGGTCGCGCACGACGCGGGGTTCGGGGTCGTGGTCTCCGCCGTGCACGACCGCAAGCGCAGCAGGCCCGGCCGCAGGTGGCTCGACAACATCCAGGACCGGCGCTCCGACGGAGTGGTACTGGTGCTGTCCGAGCTCTCCCCCCAGCAGCAGGACCAGCTGGACGCGCTGGGGATCCCCGTGGTCCTCGTCGACCCCGTCGGAGACCCCGCGCGGGAGACCCCGGCGGTGGGCGCCGCCAACTGGGACGGCGGTCTGACCGCGACCGAGCACCTCATCGGTCTCGGTCACCGGCGCGTCGCCATGCTCGCCGGCCCACCGGACGTGATGTGCAGCAGGGCCCGCGTGGACGGGTACCGCAGCGCCATGCGCGACGCGGGTCTCCCCGTGCCCGACGGCTACGTCACCCACGGCGACTTCCTCGCCGGGACCGGCAAGGACCTCACGGAGGTCCTGCTCGACCTGCCCGAGCCGCCGACGGCGATCTTCGCGGGTTCGGACCAGATGGCCCGGGGTGCCTACGAGGTCCTGTACAAACGCGGCCTGAGGGTGCCGGACGACGTCTCGGTGGTGGGGTTCGACGATCTCCCCGAAGCCAGGTGGGCGACCCCGCCGCTGACCACCGTCCGGCAGCCGTTGCGCGACATGGCGCAGATGGCCACGCGCATGCTGTTCGACCTGGTCAACGGGGGTGAGCCCGAGACCACGCGGATGGAACTGGCCACTCGCCTGGTCCAGCGCGACAGCACGGCGCCGCCCAGGGAGTGAGCGGGGAGCCGGTGCGGCTCCTGGCCGGGCCACGCGCGGGGGCGGGTTCCCGGGGCGGGGGTGGGGGCTCCCGGGGAAGGGAGAACCCCGGGAACCCTTCGGGCCGACCGGATCACGAACGGTCGGCCCCGTTCTCGGTGCCGGTGGGTGTCAGGCGGCGGACGCGACCGGCACGGGTCCGCCTCCCATGGGGTCCGTCGGGGGCGTCGGAGGGCCCCGGCCGGTCAGAGCGCGTCGGCGAAGGGGTCCACGGTGAGGGGGCCGCCCGCCTCCTCGTCGGTGAGCAGGCAGGAGTCGAGGAGTTCCGTGAGCCGCCCGGCGTCGAGGTCCACGCCGGTGACGGCCAGGTGCTGGCGGCGGTCGCCCACCACCGGGTCCCAGTCCAGGGAGGCCGAGGCGCGACGGGTGTCGGAGACCAGGTCGAGGGCGGCGCCGGGCAGGGCGGCCAGCCAGGGACCCGCGCTCTCCAGCACCAGGGTGTCGTTGTAGGTCTCCCAGGACAGCAGGGTGTCGGGCCTGCTGGCCAGCCAGATCCGGCCGCGTCCACGGAGCCCGGCGGAGACGATCCGCTCCAGGGCCTCGTGCAGGCGGACCGGGTGCAGGGGGCGTCTGCGGGTCCACACCACGGTGCTGACCCTCGCGTCGGTGAGGTCCCGGTACTGGGCCCACGCCGGGTTGAGCCGGTTGGCGGCGACCTCGGGGCGGAAGCGCCCCTCGGTGAGGGCGATCAGGCCGCCTCCGGGCGGGACCACGAGGGTCGCCGGGTTCAGGTGCTCGACGAGCGCGCGGGCCTCGTGCCGGTGGCGGTCCCCGTGGAGGGCGACCACCGTGGGGTACTCGACCTGGCGGGAGAGGACCTCGGCGACGGTCCGCCGGTCCTCGGGGACGACGGTCAGGGAGCGGTCGGAGAGGTCGTCGACACAGGACAGGTCCGGGAGCAGGCGCTCGGCGTCGACGGCGGTGACCACGGCGGCCAGACGCAGTTCCTCGCGGGCGGCGATGGCCTCGGCCACGGAGCGGGGTTCGACCGCGTCCCAGGTCTCCACGACGCAGAGGCTGTGCTCGCCGCGCTCGGCCAGCTCCAGGAGGACGGGGAGGAGGTCCTCGCGCAGGGCGCAGGTGGCGCACGGGTGGTCGAGGTCGACCCGTGCGCGGTCCAGGACGCCCCACCTGCTGCGGGTGCGCCGGAGGACGACGCCCTCGGAGATCCCGTCCAGGTCGTGGTGGAGGGCCACGGCGCCGGGGACGGCGGTGATGAGGTCGTCCACGGTGCCGCGGCGGGCCAGCCGGTGCAACCCGGAGACCACGACCACGCGCAGGGGTGTCGCCACGGTCATGGGGGCCTCCCTGGAATGGAAACGATAATCATTATCGTAGCGCACCCGTGCGTCACCCCGGAACGGGGGCCCGCTGTGGGGCGGGCCCCGGAACCTCAGCCTTCGAGTATCGCGGCGTACCGCTCCAGGGCGAACTCCCCGCCCACGGCGTCCACGGGCGGTCGGATGCCGAGGCGCCCCATCAGTCTGGTGCCCCGGGCCAGGGCCAGTTCGGCCCGCTCCCGGATCCACGTCTCGTAGCGCCCCGCCTCCGGGGCCACGCTGTCCACCACGTACGGGGCCACGGTCTGGGCCTCCCGGACGGAGTGGCGCAGTGCCGCCTCGTAGGAGAAGAAGGCCCGACCGTGGTCGCCCTCCGTGAACACCAGTTCGCCCGCCAGGGCCAGGGCGCCCATCAGCGCGATGGTCGGCCCCTGCCCGCTCAGCTGGTCGGGGGAGCACGCGGCGTCACCCACCAGCACCACGCGGCCGTGCTCCCACACGTCCATGCGCACCTGGGTGGACGGCGCCACGCGCAGGTCGGTCTCGCGCGCGGCCCGCAGCAGCCGGGGCATCTCCCAGCCGTCCCGACCGAAGGCCTCCTCCACCCACCGTCGCCTGGCCTCCTGGTCCAGGGAGTCCGGGTCGATCGGGAAGCGTTCGCGCACCACCAGCGCCACCGAGGCCCGGTCGCCGCCGGGCAGGGCCGTGACCAGACAGCCCCGGTGCGGCCACACGTGCCAGGCCGTGGCGTTGCCGGTGCCGAGGACGTTGTCGGTCTCGAAGGTCGCCGTGTTGGCGCCGAGGTAGCGCAGGCGCTTCTCGTCCGGGCCGGGGAAGGCGAGCCCCCGCACGGGCGAGTACGGGCCGTCCGCGCCCACGACCAGGTCGAACCTGCGGGCGGGGGCGTGCGCGAAGGTGACGTCGACGCCGTCCGCGTCCTGCTTCAGCGCGGTGACGCCGTCGCCGGGCAGGTACTCGACGCGGCCCTCGTCCTCCCGCAGGGCGCCGACCAGGTCCTCGTGTCGGACGACGAGGTTCCCGGGGTCCCCGGGAACGCAGGTGGGTTCCCGGCGTCCGCTGACATGGGTGCGGACCTCGGTGACCGGGGAGCCGAGCGCGCGGACCCGCTCGCCCGCGCCCATCCGGTCCAGGAGGGCCATCCCCTGGCGTGAGACCTCGGCGGCGCAGGCCTCCGCGCGCGGCCCCGGGGCGACGTCGACGACCGTGGGTCGGAAACCCCGCCGGGCCAACCAGGTGGCCAGCGCGCTTCCGGCCACGCCGCCCCCGGAGACGAGGATGTTCCTGTTGCTGATCGGCACGTGGACCTCCGTGTGCGCTCGGATGGTGGTTCTCCCCGCCCGGAGGAGCCGGTGGAGGGCGCTCGGGTCGCCCCTCGGGGTTACTGTACCGTCCGGTTGGTACACATTGACGGGACGTCGGGTGGGGGCGGCGTCACGGAGAACCCTCACGTGCGGCGTGGTCGTCCGCCAGCGCGCGCAGGACCTCCGAGCAGCCCAACCCCACGGTCAGGGTCGCGGCGTCGTCACCGCGCGTGGCACCCCGGTTGAGGATGACCACTGGTTGGTCCTGCCCCACGGCGCGCTTCACGAACCGGCGGCCGGAGAAGACCGTGAGCGACGAGCCCACGACCAGCAGTCCTGCGGCCCGGTCGACCATCGCGTAGGCCTCCTCCACCCGTGGCCGGGGCACGTTCTCACCGAAGTACACGATGTCCGGCTTGAGGACCCCGCCGCAGTCGGAGCAGTCGGCCACCCGGAAGTGGGCGGTGGAGGCCAGCACGGCGTCGGCGTCCGGGGCCACCTCGACGTCGGCCACCTCCTCCGCGAAGCCCGGGTTGAGTGCGGTGAGGCGTACGGCCAGCTCCGCGCGGCCCGTCACGGTCCGACAGCCCAGGCAGACCACGCGGTCGTAGCGGCCGTGCAGGTCGATGACGTTCCGGCTGCCCGCCGCGTCGTGCAGGGTGTCCACGTTCTGCGTGATCACCCCGGACACGATTCCGGCGCGTTCGAGCTCGGCCAGGGCGCGGTGTCCGTCGTTGGGGGAGGTCCCCGCCACGTGGCGCCAGCCGACGTGGTTGCGGGCCCAGTAGTGGCGCCGGAAGGCCGCGTCCCCGACGAACTCCTGGTAGGTCATGGGTCTGCGCGGCGGTGAGTCCGGGCCCCGGTAGTCGGGGATGCCCGAGTCGGTCGAGATCCCCGCGCCGGTCAGTACGACCACCGGCCCCGCGCCGAGGACGTCGCGTACACGGCGGGCGGCCTCGGCCGCCCCGCTGGGGTGGAACGTGTTCGTCACCCTTCGAGGATAGGTCGTGGTTCCCCGGCGCCTCGGCCGCCGGGGGGCGGGGCCGGTGGCCTCGGCCCCCGGCAGACGCCTCAGACGGTCCGGACGGTCCGGAAGACCTCGGCCAGGCGCCCCTCGGGCAGCCCGCCCTCCGTGGCGTTGGCCCCCATCCACTGGCGCAGCATGGGCTCCAGCTCGTCGATGTCGCCGATCTGGCTCTCGTGCGCGGCCAGCGCGGCCACCTTGCGCTCGAAGACGTCGGTGATGTCCGAGTAGGTGTGCGGCGCGGGGCCGCCGGTCACCCACACCTCCGGGACGGTCCACGGGGCCAGGGCCTCCTCGTGGAGGAGCTCGCGGTGCGCGTGCGGGTTGCGGGAGTCGGGGAAGACGGCGTCGAACGCGGCCACGCCGGTGGCCATGTGGTCCGGGTGGCTGGCGGCGACGCTGTCCCAGTCGCGTTCGGGGTTGGGGATGACCATGCGGTCGGGGCGGACCTGACGGATCACCCGCGCGATGTCCCGGCGCAGGTCCAGGGTGGCCTGCACCCTCCCGTCGGGGTAGCCGAGGAAGCGCACGTCCTTG
The DNA here is from genome assembly GCF_056173345.1 of Nocardiopsis sp. iso_237. Lineage (NCBI taxonomy): Bacteria > Bacillati > Actinomycetota > Actinomycetes > Streptosporangiales > Nocardiopsidaceae > Nocardiopsis > Nocardiopsis sp. iso_237. The sequence goes on from NZ_CM149669.1 coordinate 1,795,665, forward strand.
ACCCCGACCTCGGCCGCCGCCCTGCGCTGCTCCTCGCGGCGCATGGCGGCGATCTCCGCGCTCTCCAGGGTGAGCTCGTCGCCACCGGCCTCGCCGTCGGTGACCATCAGGTAGACCACCTCGGCTCCGGCCCGGGTCCACACCGCCACGGTCCCCGCACAGGAGAAGTCGGCGTCGTCGGGGTGGGCCATCACGACCAGGGCGCGTTCGGGTACGTCAACCACCGGGGTTCCTTTCGTCGCGGGCCGCCCCGCGTGATCGATTCGGTCTACATCGTATGAAACCCCCACAGAAGACCGCCCCGGATCGCGGGCGGTCAGGGTTTGCGCGCGACGGCGCCGTACATGTCGGTGTCGGGGGCGCGGCCCACCTCCACCGGCTCCGGGCGCCACAGCGGGGCTGGGCCGACCCCGGGGGTGAGCAGCTCCAGACCGTCGAAGTAGGACGTGAACTCCGCCACGGTGTGGCCCCGGTAGGCCAGCGCGGCTTCCTTGTTCCACTCGTCCAGGGCGTCGGCGGCGCTGCCCTGGTCGGGCAGGACCGCGTCCGCCACCACCAGGAAGCTTCCTGAGGGCAGCGCGTCCAGGTACGAGCGGACGACCCTCGCCGCCTCCTCCATGGTGGGGAGGTGTCCGAGCGTGCCGATGACCGACAGCCCGACCGGCTGGTCCAGGTCGAGCAGCGCACCGGCGCGTTCCAGGACCCGCTCGGTGTCGCGCAGGTCGTGGTCGACGAACGCGGTGGCGCCCTCCTCGGTGCCCTGCAACAGCGCCCGGGCGTGGGTGAGCACCATGGGGTCGTTGTCCACGTAGACGATCCGCGCGTCCGGGGCGGCGGCCTGCGCGATCTCGTGGGTGTTCTGGTGGGTGGGCAGCCCGGTGCCGACGTCCAGGAACTGGCGGACGCCCTCCTCACGGGCCAGATGGGTGACGGTGCGGACCAGGAAGGCCCGGCCCGCGCGGGCGTCGACGGCGATCCCGGGGTGGATGCCGAGGATCTGGTCACCGAGCTCGCGGTCGACGGGGTAGTTGTCCTTCCCGCCGAGCCAGTAGTTCCACACCCGCGCGGAGTGCGGGGCGGAGACGTCGATGCCGTCGGGGGCCGAGGGGGTGTTCATGGGGTTCCGATCCGGTGGGGAGTGGAACGGCCCAGTCTGGCCGGTCCCTCCGGTCCGGTGCACCCCGACCCCCGGAAACCCCCGCCGCGCGGGCGTTTCCGCGTGCGGGACGGCGGGTGGCCGCCGTCGGGACGGCCACCCGGAGTCTCACCGGAGGTGGACGATCAGGTCGCCGCCCTCCACACGCTGGACGCCCTCGACGGCCACCCGCGCGACCACCCCGGCACACGGGGTGGTGATGGAGGCCTCCATCTTCATGGCCTCGATGGTCGCGACCGTGTCCCCGGCCGCGACCTCGTCGCCCACCGCGACGGTCGGGGTGACGACCCCGGCGAAGGGCGCCGCGACCTGCGCGGGGTCGTCGCGGTCGGCCTTCTCCGCCTCGGGCGCGTCCGAGGCCAGCGACCGGTCCCGCACGTGCAGCGGTCGCAGCTGGTCGTTGAGGGTGGTCATGACGGTGCGCATGCCGCGCTCGTCGGCCTCGCTCACCGCCTGGAGCCCGATGAGCAGACGCACGCCCGGCTCCAGGTCCACCACGTGCTCCTCGCCCTCGCGCAGACCGTAGAAGAAGTCCCGGCTGTCGAGCACACTGGTGTCGCCGTAGGCGGCGCGGTGCGCCTCGAACTCCTTCGTGGGCCCGGCGAACAGCAGCCGGTTCAGGGTGGCGCGGGGCTCCTCCGCCAGTCCGGCGCGGTCCACCTCGCTGAGCGGCGTGGTGGGGCGGGCCTCACCACGGCCGCGCAGCGCCTTGGTGCGGAACGGCTCGGGCCACTCGCCCGGGGGAACCCCCAGCTCACCCCGGAGGAAGCCCACCACTGAGTCGGGCACGTCGAACCGGTCCGGGTCCTGCTCGAACTCCTCGGGTGACACGCCCGCGCCCACCAGGTGCAGGGCCAGGTCCCCCACCACCTTGGAGGAGGGGGTCACCTTCACCAGACGGCCCAGCATGCGGTCGGCGGCGGCGTACACGGCCTCGATGTCCTCGAACCGGTCGCCCAGTCCCAGAGCGACCGCCTGGGTGCGCAGGTTGGACAGCTGGCCGCCGGGGATCTCGTGGTGGTACACGCGGCCGGTCGGTGAGGTCAGGGCGGCCTCGAACGGCGCGTACACCCTGCGTACCGACTCCCAGTACGGCTCCAGTTCGTTCACCGCGTCCAGGGAGAGCCCGGTGGGGGTGTCCGAGTGGTCGAAGGCGGCCACGATCGCGGACAGGGAGGGCTGCGAGGTCGTGCCCGACATGGACGCCACCGCGCCGTCCACCGCGTCCGCGCCCGCGTTCACCGCCGCCAGGTACGTGGCGAGCTGGCCCCCGGCCGTGTCGTGCGTGTGCACGTGGACCGGCAGGTCGAACTCGCTGCGCAACGCGCTCACCAGCCGGGAGGCGGCCGGGGCGCGCAGCAGCCCGGCCATGTCCTTGACGGCGAGCACGTGGGCGCCGGACTCCACGATCCGCTCGGCCAGCCTCAGGTAGTAGTCCAGCGTGTACAGCTTCTCGGCCGGGTCGGAGAGGTCGGCGGTGTAGCAGAGCGCGACCTCCGCGACCCCGGTGCCGGTCTCGCGGACCGCGTCGATGGCCGGGCGCATCTGCTCGACGTCGTTCAGGGCGTCGAAGATCCGGAAGACGTCCACGCCGGTCGCGGCGGCCTCCCGCACGAACGCGTTCGTGACCTCGGTGGAGTACGGGGTGTACCCGACGGTGTTGCGTCCGCGCAGCAGCATCTGGAGGGCCACGTTGGGCACGGCCTCGCGCAGTGCCGCCAGCCGTTCCCACGGGTCCTCGGCCAGGAAGCGCAGCGCCACGTCGTAGGTGGCGCCTCCCCAGCACTCCAGGGACAGCAGCTCGGGCAGGGTGTGCGCCACGGCGGGCGCGGCCGCCAGGAGGTCCTGGGTGCGCACCCGGGTGGCGAGCAGCGACTGGTGGGCGTCGCGGAAGGTCGTGTCGGTGACCCCCAGGGTCTCGGACTCGCGCAGCCAGCGGGCGAAACCCTCGGGTCCGAGGTCGAGCAGGCGCTGCCGGGACCCGGCGGGCGGGGCGCCCTCGGGGACGGCGGGGAGCTTGGCGGCCGGGTCGATCAGGTGGGGGCGTTCGCCGTGCGGCTTGTTCACCGTCACGTCGGCCAGGTAGGTGAGCAGGCGGGTGCCCCGGTCGGCGGAGGGACGCGCGGTCAACAGCTGGGGGCGCTCCTCGATGAACGAGGTGGTCACCCGGCCCTGCCGGAAGTCCTCGTCCTCCAGGACCGCCTGGAGGAAGGGGATGTTGGTGGAGATGCCGCGGATCCGGAACTCGGCCACCGCGCGCTGGGCGCGGCTCACGGCGGTGGCGAAGTCGCGGCCCCGGCAGGTGAGCTTGACCAGCAGCGAGTCGAAGTACGCGCTGACCTCCGAACCCGCCGCGGCGGTGCCGCCGTCCAGGCGGATGCCCGAGCCGCCGGGGGAGCGGTAGGCGCTGATCGTCCCGGTGTCCGGCCGGAACCCGTTGGCCGGGTCCTCGGTGGTGATGCGGCACTGGAGCGCGGCGCCGTGCAGGACGATCGCGTCCTGGGACAGGCCCAGGTCGGCGAGGGTCTCACCGGAGGCGATCCGGATCTGCGACTGCACGAGGTCCACGTCGGTGACCTCCTCGGTCACCGTGTGCTCGACCTGGATGCGCGGGTTGAGCTCGATGAACACGTGGCGGCCGTCCCTGCCCACCAGGAACTCGACGGTGCCCGCGTTGCGGTAGCCCAGCTCCCGGGCGAGCAGTACCGCGTCCCGGCACATGCGCTCGCGCAGGTCCGGGTCCAGGTTGGGGGCGGGGGCCAGCTCCACGACCTTCTGGTGGCGGCGCTGCACGGAGCAGTCGCGTTCGTAGAGGTGGATCACCTCCTCGCCGTCGGAGAGGATCTGCACCTCGATGTGGCGCGGGTCCACCACGGCGCGCTCCAGGAACACCGTGGGGTCACCGAAGGCGGTCTCCGCCTCGCGCATGGCCGCCTCGATGGACTCCCGCAGGGCGCCGGGCGCGTCCACCCGGCGCATGCCCCGGCCGCCGCCCCCGGCCACGGCCTTGACGAAGACCGGGAACCCGATCTCCTCGGCGGCGGCGACCAGGCCCTCCACGTCGGTGGAGGGCGCGGTGGAGTCCAGGACGGGGATGCCCGCCCGCTTGGCGGCCGCGATGGCGGTCGCCTTGTTCCCGGTCAGTTCCAGGACCTCGGCGGGCGGGCCGACGAAGGTGATGCCCGCCTCGGCGCAGGCTCGGGCCAGGGCGGGGTTCTCGGACAGGAACCCGTAGCCGGGGTAGACGGCGTCGGCGCCCGCCTCGAGTGCCGCGCGGACGATCTCGTCCACGGACAGGTAGGCGCGGACGGGGTGCCCGGGCTCACCGATCTGGTAGGCCTCGTCGGCCTTGAGCCGGTGCAGCGAGTGGCGGTCCTCGTGGGGGAAGACCGCGACGGTGCGGGCTCCCAGTTCGTGCCCCGCGCGCAGGGCGCGGATGGCGATCTCACCTCGGTTGGCCACCAGTATCTTCTCGAACATGCCGGATGCCTCCTGGACTCCGTGACGCGGTACCGGCACGGGCCGGCGCCGTCGCCGGTGTTGCCGGTACTCCGGGTGCTGCCGGTGGCCGCGCAGGGGCGCCACTCCAGGGAAGCGGTGCCCAGGCAGGGCCACGGGAACCCTAACGAGCGGCGCCGAGTTCGGTGCCGGTGGGGGTTACCCGTGGGTAGGTTCCTTCTTCGCTGGGGCGTTTCGCATGGTCTGCGTACTTCGGGACCTTCGGTGTCAGGGTTCAAGGGCTGTCGGGGGTCTGGAGCTGGCTGCGCTGAAGTGATACGTTCGTATCGATACGGACGTATTAAGGTTGTGTGAACATGCTCAAGAACGCCTCCGCTCGCTCGCGGATCCTCCTCGCCGGCTCGACCGCGCTGTGCCTGACGACCCTTGCGGGGACGGGGGTGGTCCTCCTGCCACCCCCGACCCTGGCGATGTGGCAGACCGCTCTGGTCGTGCTGGAGTTCTCGGCGGTGTTCGCGCTGGTGTCCCTGTGCGGAACGGCACTCGCCCTGGCGGCCATGCGTTCAGGTGGTGCCCGGGGGGCGCTCGTGCTCGCGCTGGCGAACGTGCTCCTTCTGGTCCTGGCACTGGTCCCCTCGGTTTCCGTCTGGCGGACGGCCCGTGCCGAGGGCGTGCGGCTGGACCCGCTCCAGTACGCCGCCGGGTTCGCCACGACGGCCGACCGCGAACCGGTCACGGTCGAGTACGCCACCCCGGCGGGAGAACCGCTGGAGCTCGACGTCTGGCAGCCGGAGGGCGGGGTCCCCGAGGACACCCGCCTGCCGGTGGTGGTCAACGTGCACGGAGGCGCGGCGGACCTGCCGCAGAGTCTGCTGCCCCGCTGGGACACCTGGCTCGCGGACGGCGGAGGGCAGCGGGTGGTGTTCGACGTGGACTACCGGTTCTTCCCGGACGGCGACTGGTCGGCCTCGCTGGCCGACGTACGCTGCGCCCTGGGGTGGGTGTACGAGAACGCCGCCCGGTACGGCGGCGACCCCGACCGCATCGCGCTCAACGGCCAGTCGGCAGGCGGACTCCTGGTCCTCCTGGCCGCGCACGCGGATGGTCCCGAGCCCAGTTGTGACACCGAGGTTCCGGAGGTGGCCGCGGTCGTCGCCTGGTACTCAGTGACGGACGGCACCGCTGACGCTCCGCCGGTGCCCTGGCGCCAGCGGCGGTCACCGGTGGGGGACGAGCTCCTGGAGTCGAGTGAGCGCATGGTCGGCGGCCCTCCGGAGGAACACGCGCGGGAGTACGAGGCGATGTCCCCCGTTCGTCAGGTGGACGCGGACGGTCCCCCCACCCTGCTGATCACCGCGGGCCACGACTTCTTCATCGGCACCGAGGACAACAGTCGAATGGCCGAGCGCCTCACTTCGGTGGGCGTTCCCCACCATCATGTGGAACTGCCGTGGACCGAGCACATGTTCGACCTGAACTGGGGTGGATTCTCCAGTCAGGTCGCGCGGCAGAGTATCGACGACTTCCTGGGTGCGCATTTGTAGGACCGGGTCTCACCCTCGACGAAATCCGTGAGGGCGCGGAACTGTTCCTTTTGTGCCGGGTCGGAAACTCGGCGCCGCCGGATTCCTGTCCGGGGGGCCGTGCTCAGACGGAGACACCGCCGTAGGTCACCCCGGACAGGTCGGCCAGATCGCGCTTCCACGCCACCAGGTCGTCGGGCTCGAACCCGCCCAGGTGGTCGTGACCGCAGGCCCGGGCCATCACCTGCATGAGCTCCACCGAGGAGCGCAGGAACCGGTTGAGCCGCTCGGCGGCCTCCGCCACGGGCAGACGTGCGCGCAGGTGCGGCCGCTGGGTGGCGATGCCCACGGGGCAGTTGTTGGTGTGACAGGCGCGCATGCCCAGGCAACCGATGGCCTGCATGGCGGAGTTGGCGACCGCGACGGCGTCCGCGCCCAGGGCCAGCGCCTTGACGAAGTCGGCGGGTACCCGCAGGCCCCCGGTGATGATCAGGGTGACGTCGCGGCGGCCCAGTCGGTCCAGGTGGCGCCGGGCGCGGGCCAGCGCTGGGATGGTCGGCACGGAGATGTTGTTCCGGAACAGCAGGGGAGCGGCGCCGGTGCCGCCGCCCCGACCGTCCAGGATCACGTAGTCCACCCCGATCTGGAGCGCCGCGTCCAGGTCGCGTTCGATGTGCTGGGCGGACAGCTTGAAGCCGACCGGGATGCCCCCGGTGGCCTCCCGCACCTCGGCGGCCACCCTGCGGAAGTCCGCGACGGAGACGAGGTCGGGGAAGCGGGCCGGGGAGATCGCCGGAACGCCCTCGGGGAGGTCGCGCACCTCGGCGATCCGCCCGCTCACCTTGCTGCCCGGCAGGTGACCGCCGGTCCCGGTCTTGGCCGCCTGACCGCCCTTGAAGTGGAAGGCCTGGCAGCGGGCCACCTTGTCCATCGAGTAGCCGAACCGAGCCGACGCGAGCTCGTAGAAGTAGCGGCCGTTGGCCTCCTGCTCCTCGGGGAGCATCCCGCCCTCGCCCGAACAGATGCCGGTGCCCGCCAGTTCGGCGCCCCGGGACAGCGCGGTCTTGGCCTCGGCGGAGAGCGCGCCGAAGCTCATGTCCGAGACCAGGAGCGGGATGTCCAGGACCAGCGGGCGGCGGGCGTTCGGGCCGATCACCACGCTGGTGGCCACCGGGTGGTCGTCGAGCAGGGGAGGCGTGTGGAGTTCGGCGGTGACGATCTGGAGGTCGTCCCAGGAGGGCAGCTCGCCCCGGGGCACGCCCATCGCCGCCACCTCGCCGTGGTGGCCCACCCGGGTGAGCCCGTCCTCGGCCAGCTGGTGGATGCGGTCGTTGAAGGGTTCGTCCGGGGTTCCCGCGAAGTCGGCGTAGGAGCCCTGGTAGGCGGAGCGGTCGAAGTTCTGCGGGTGGTCCCGTTCCCAGGCGCGGATCTCGTCCTCGTCGACCCAGACCCCGCCGTCCTCCACCCAGGCCTCGAACCTCTCCAGGTCCTCGCCCTCGTAGTAGAGGTTGACGCCGCTGCGCGCGTCGTAGGCGGAGCCGTGGACCCCGCAGACGAGCCGGGTCCCGTCCTCCACGGTCGCGTCGGACATGAGCGCGCCCCGGTGCTGGCAGCGGCCGAACAGGACCCGGACCTCGTCCCCGGAGGCGGTGGACCCGGGGGTGGGGGTGTCGGCGGACACGGAGGACCCGGGCAGGCGGAGCACGGCCAGGTCCACGTTGGAGACCCGTGCGTGGGCGGGCCGGAGCGGTTCAAGGTCGTCCCAGTCGGCTACCTTCGTGGCCCGCATGCCGTGCTCCTCAGGTCGTGGGTGCCAGCGCGGCCCCGTCGGGGACGGTCGGCCACGCGGGGATCACGGCAAAGTGTATTGAGTTGACTACCCTCCGTGTTCATCGACATGCCTGGAGCCGGACACGGGGCGGCGCCCGCCAACCCCGGGTGACCGGGGCGGACGGGCGCCGTGGGAGGGCGAGAGCGACACCGAACGGGGAGATGTCCTCTACGTGGACGTCAGCGTGAGAAGTCGTCCGGGCCCCGGAGCGGGCCGTGGTAGAACTCGTGGTCCGGCTCGTCGTCGGGGACCGGCGGGAAGGTCGGGCCGTCCTCGGTGGCCGCGGGCTCGGCCGCGATCGGGATGCCCTGGGCCAGCATGGTCTGGGCGACTCTGTTGCGCAGCTCGGGAAGCATGGAGTACAGCACGTCGCCGGGGCAGGCGGTGGCGTTGAAGTCCCGGTGCCCCCGGATCGCGCTGCCCGGGTTGAGGCCGTACGCCCCGCACAGCCAGGCCAGGGTGTCGACCAGCGTGTTCGTCAGGGCCTGGGTCGGGCCCTGGGTCATGTAGGTGCCCTCGTTCTCGATGCCGATGCACGTGCTGTTGTTGTTGGCCACGTGCGTGCCGACCACGTGCTGACGGGCGGCGATCGACTCGGGCGTGCGGTCGCGGCCCTCCATGAGGTGGCCGCCGCGGCTGATGGTGAGCTGCTGACCGGTGTCGATCCAGCCGTTGCTGTCCATGTGGTAGTTCTGGATCGACTTGGACAGGTTCAGCGCGTGGTCGAGCGTGTAGTTCGTGCTGTTGGCCGTCGCGGTGTGGTGCACCACGATGTACTGCGGCGGGTTGGCCAGGACCTGGATGGGGCTGCTCGGCGGACGAGCGTTCCAGGCGCCGCGCCAGTACAGCTCGGGCGCCGCCTGGGCTGCGAGGTCGGTGGTCTCGGCGGATGCGCCGCCAGCGCCCAGGGCGCCGAGGGAACCGCCGAGGACCGCGGCCCCCGAAGTCAGGGCCGCCGTCCTCAGGAGTGCGCGTCTGTCCATACCGGAGTGGGGGATAGGCGTCATGGCCGTCCTTCGTGTTCGGCGTGGTTACTTGCCAGTTAATGAAAAACACGGAAGGCACACGTGCGCACAGGGGTGAAACGAGGAATTCTCCTGACCGGGATCGGCCAGGAGAATTCACTCAACGTCCCCTGTCTCGCCGTCATTCAATGATGTATTGGGACCATTTCGCGAGGGACGGGGAGGTGTTCACCCGAACGCCGCCCGCAGCACCGCGACCTGCTCGCGGCGGAACTCCCGGACCACCTCCGCGTGGGGAAGGTACGTGTCGAACCCGTGAAAGGCCCCCGGGACCACGGTGGTCGCGCAGGGGACTCCGGCCGCGCGCAGGCGCTCGGCGTAGGCGAGGTCCTCGTCGTGGAACAGGTCCAGGGTGCCCACCCCGATCCAGGCCGGGGGCAGACCGGACAGGTCCTCACGGCGCGCCGGGGACGCGTAGGGCGAGAGCTCCGCACCTCCGGGTTCGGCGCCGAGGTACGACCGCCAGGCGTACCGGTTGCTGGCCGCGGACCACATGCGCACGCCGCGTTCGTCCAGGTCGGTGCGGAGCGCGGTGCGGTCGTCGAGCATCGGGTAGACGAGCAGCTGGAACAGCGGTCGGGGTCCGCCCCGGTCCAGGCACATCTGGGCCAGGGCCGCCGTGATGCCACCACCCGCGCTGGCGCCGCCGATCGCCACGCGGTCGGGGTCGATCCCCAGAGGTCCGGCCCGATCCGCCATCCAGGAGAGCGCCGCGTGGGCGTCCTCGACCGGCGCCGGGGCGGTGTGCTGGGGGGCCTTGCGGTAGCGGAGCGCCACCACGGTGGCGCCCAGTTCGCGGGCGAACTCGACGCTGCCCCTCTCGTCCTGGACCGGGCTGCCGAACAGGTACCCGCCGCCATGGCTCCACAGCAGCGCGGGGGAGGGGCCCTCCAGGGACCGGGGCCGGTAGACCCGGAGGTTGAGCGGCGGCGCGCCCTCGGGCCCCGGCACCGTGTGCTCCTCGACGAGGAGATCGGACGGAGTCCGGACCGGCCGCATGCGTTCGGTGAGCCGCTGCGCCAGACGCGCCGTGCGGGGGCCGAACGTCGGTGTGGGCAGGAAGCGGGCAGGGGCCAGGTCGGGGTGGAGCTGGGGCATCGGGTTCCTCGGGTGACGGGGGAGGGGCGAGGGAACGGCGGTGCGCCGCCGACCGTGCCCGGCCGAGCCGGGGCGTTCGTGCCGAGGTCCCATGGTGGTCACCCCAGGGGGTGTGGTCCGGGTGTCGGTGCGTTCCTTCACTGGAGGGAACTACTCCGGGCCCGGAGTAGTTCCCGGGCCCGGAGGACGTCACACCAGTTGGGAGCGGGTTCACACTGACCGGCGAGTGCTCCGTACCGGGTCAGCGGGGACGGGGGCGCCTCGGCAGGACCGCGACCGGGACGGTCGCCGCGTGCAGCACGCCCTGGCTCACGGAGCCCAGGAGCAGGCCGCGCACGCTGCCCCGTCCACGGGAGCCCACGACGATCAGGTCCGCCGCCGTACCCGCCTCCACGATGGCCTCGGAGGCCTCCCGCCCGCCACGCACCACGGAGACGGCCACCCCCTCGGTCCCGTCGTCCACGACCCGGGCCAGCATCTCCGACACCAACTCCTGCGCCCTCCGGTCCAACAGTTCGTCCGGCGGGTACCACTCGCCCTCGTCCAGGAAACGGGAGTCGAGCGGCAACGGGACCTGCCAGCTGTGCACCGCCACCACCGAACCGCCCTCCACCAGCGAGGCCTCCCGCAGAGCGAAGGCCAGCGCGCGCCGGGAGTCGTCGGACCCGTCCACCCCCACCACGATCCGGCGCGGCGGGACCGCGGGATTCTCCGCCCCGGTCCCGGGCACCACGACCACGGGGCACTCCGCCCGGGACGCCAGCCGGACGCTCACCGAGGCGTCCAGCACCGACCGCGCCGCGCCCAGCCCGCGCGAACCCACCACCGCGAGGTCGTCCGGGCCCGTCCGCCGCGCCAGAGCGGCGCCCGGCTCCTCCAACGCCAGGACCTCCTCCACGGGAACCCCTGGGTGGCGCCCGCGCACGTGGGCTCCGGCCTCGGCCAGGATCCGGCGGCCGTGGTCGGAGACCTCCTCGGGGGGCGGGAAGCGGGTGGTCCCCGCGTAGAGGGACGTCACCAACGGCATCGCCAGGGCGTACACCACGTGCAGCGGCCACCCGCGCCGGTCGGCCTCCGCGGCCGCCCAGAGCAGGGCCCACGAGGCGGTGGGCGACCCGTCGATCCCCACCACCACCTTCGGCGCGACCAGCCCGTCCTCCACCATCGACAGCCCCCTCCGGCAGCGTCCGCGCACGTCACGGCTCTGCCTGGAGTCTTCCACCCGCCCAGCGCGGATCCCAGTCCGTGAGGCGTGTCGCCGCGGGTCACCGTGGAGTGCGGGCTGCCCCCAGCACGGCTACGATGCGCACATGGGCCTGCTCACACCCCTGGCCGTACGGATCGGGGCCCTCGCGTGGACACCGCGACTCCTGCCCCAGATCACCTGGCTGGACCGGAACCTGTACCGCCTCAGCCGAGGGCGCCTCGGTCTGCTCGACCTCGCCGGGCTGCCCAACACCGTGCTCACCGTCAGGGGCCGTAAGAGCGGCCAACCGCGTCGCACACCCCTGCTGTGCGTCCCCGACGGCACGGACCACCTGGTGGCCGGATCGGCCTTCGGTGCCGACTCCACCCCCGCGTGGGCGCTCAACCTGAGGGCCGCGCGCACGGCCGAGATCGGCGGGGCGGGGCGGGGGGTGACCGTCCGGGCCGAGGAACTCACCGGGGCGCCCCGGGACCGGGCCTGGGCACGTCTGTGCGGGGTCTGGCCCAACTTCGCCCTCTACCAGCGGCGGACCGACCGGGTCATCCCCGTCTTCCGCCTCACCCCGGTCCCGGAGCGCTGAGCCTCAGCGCCGCCAGGTCTCCTGGCGCCAGGCCGCGTCCCAGAACATCCACTCGTAGGTGGTGGCCCTCCGGAACGCCTCACGCATCCGGGAGACCGTCGCCTCGCCCGCACCGGCGGCGAGCCGGTCCGCGATCGCCTTCACCTGCTCGGTGGACCGGGCGAACTCCTCGTCCCCGTAGGTGGCGATCCAGTCGCCGTAGGGGTGGTCACTGAGGTCCCCGGCCTTGGCCATGAGCCGTTCACCGACGTCGGTGTAGACCCAGAAGCACGGCAGGACCCCGGCCACGAGTTCGGGATAGCCCTGGGTGTGCGCCAGCGAAAGCACGTACGAGGTGTAGGCGGTACAGGTCGGGGACGGCTGGACGTCCTCCGCGACACTGCCCACGGTGCCCTCGTGCAGGGAGCTCTCCACCGCGATCGCGCCGTGCGCCGCCTTGGCGAAGAACGCGATCTCCTCGCTGGTGTCCGCCCTGGCGGCCGCCGTGGCCAGGGCACGCGCGTATCCGCGCAGGTACAGGGCGTCCTGGACCATGTAGTAGTCGAACCGTTCCCGGCTCAGGGTGCCGTCCCCGATCCCCTGGACGAACGGGAGGGCGTCGATGGCGTCCCGTGTCGACGCCGTCTCCTCCCACACGAGAGCACAGAAACCAGTCATGAGGCGATCCCTTCGCTAGCACGATCCAGAGCAGGTTCGACGGGTGTGATCTCAGCCCCGGTGTCCGGGGCACCCCGTGCCTGTGCCGGACCCTACCGTTCGGCCCCGTACCGGACCGCCCTCGGGGAGCCCGATACGGTCCGGAGTCCCAGGGTCGGGAGGGCCGACCGGAACCACACCCGCAAGGCCGGGCTTGTCCGTACTGGTCACGACCCGTCCCGCCGGTCTCGGGTGTATCGAGCGGTCGCGGGTTTGACGCGTGACCCCCAGGCACAGGACCTACACGTTCTGTGAACAACCTGGAAGGCCTTCGTATGCGCCCGCACCTGGCAGCCCTCGCCGCCATCCCACTCACCGCCGCTCTCCTGGCCCCCAGCCCCGCGTACGCCGCGCCCACGCCCCTGGCCGACGCGATCTCCGCCCTCACCGTCGCGGACGAGTCCCGTTCCGGCTACGACCGAAGCCTCTTCCCGCACTGGGTCGACGCCGACGGCAACGGATGCCACACCCGCGCGGAGGTCCTCATCGAGGAGGCCGAGACCGCGCCGGAGGTCGGGGACCGCTGCAGACTGACCGGGGGCGAGTGGCACTCCTATTACGACGGCCGCACCATCACCGAGGCCCGCTCCCTGGACATCGACCACATGGTCCCGCTGGCCGAGGCGTGGGACTCCGGGGCGTCTGAGTGGAGCACGAACCAGCGCCGGGACTTCGCCAACGACCTGGACGAGCCGGTGGCGCTCGTGGCCGTGAGCGCGGCCTCCAACCGGTCCAAGGCCGACCGGGACCCCGCCGAGTGGATGCCCCCGGCGGAGGAGGCGCACTGCCGGTACGTCACCGAGTGGACCACCGTGAAGACCCGCTGGAGCCTGTCGGTCGACGAGGCGGAGCTCGCCGCGCTGACGTCCGTCGCGGACACGTGCCCCGACGCGGTCGTGGAGACCACCCCGGCCCTCTAGCCCGGGGCTCGCACTGAACGGGATCGGCCGTGGTTCACGGCCGATCCCACCCGGACGCGACCTTCACCAGCGCGTTCAGGTGCTTGTCCAGTCCGTGTCCAGCCGGGTGTCCAGCCCTCTGTCCAAGCAGGTCACGCACTCTCCCAGTAGCCGCCCACATCCGGTGGGCGGGACTCAGGGAGGCACAGAGTGCAGGAGTGGATACACACGCCGGTCGGGGTGGAACCGGAACGCTGGACGACCTGGCCGGACTGCCAGAGGGTCCTGGCCATCGCACACACGGTCGCTGACGCGCAGCGGCTCATGGACCCCATCGCTGTATTGGCCGCCGACCACCGTGTGCAGGTGGTGTTCACCATCGCCCCGCACGCCGTGTTCGGCGCGGGTGTCCAGGAATGGCTGGGCGCCATTGAGGCGGTGGTGGTGCCTTGGCAACAGGCGATCCGCACTCGCTTCGACCTGGCGTTGGCCACCAGTGTCAGCCGTGAGTTGGACCGTGTGCTCGCCCCGATCGTGCTTTTCGCGCACGGGGTGGGGTTCAACAAGCTCACCCCCGTCCCCGTCTACGGGCGCCAGGTGCTGAGCCGACAGCCCTACGGGCTGGCCCGTGAGGGTTTGGTCCGAGACGGACAGCTGGTCGCGGCTCGCCTGGCTCTGGCCCACACCCATGAGGGGACACGTCTCAGCCGGGTGTGTCCGGAAGCGGTGGGCAGCGCACGCGTGGTTGGCGACGCCGCCGTCGACCGGCTCCTGGAGTCGTTGCGCCAGCGCGATCGTTGCCGAAGCGAACTCGGGGTAGGCCCCACGGAAAAGCTAGTGGTGGCCACCTCCACCTGGGGCCCTTCCTCCCTGTTGGGATCCGGACGCGAGGCCCTGCGGCGGATCATGGACCAGTCCCGTGGGAACCAGTGCCGCGTGGCACTACTGATTCATCCCAACGTCTGGGCGGCTCACGGCACCTGGCAGGTGCACTCCTGGTTGCGGGCCTGGGTCGATGCAGGACTGATCGTCGTCCCAGCAACCGCCGAGTGGACCAGTGTCCTGGCCGCCGCTGACGCGGTGCTCGGCGATCACGGTTCGACATCCCTGTACGCGACGCTCCTCTCGCGACCCGTTCTCCTGGACTCGCGCGGGGCGGGGGACGTCGACCCGGGCTCACCCATGGGCCGAGCATTTCGCTCCCTGCCCCGCGCCAGGGAGACCCTCCCGATCCTTGACCATCTTCTGCGCGAGCTCACGCAGGGGGAACAGGAAGCCCTGAAGTCACTCTCCCAGGAGGTCAGCTCCCACCCTGGTGGCTTCGCCCGGCGAACCCGGGCGATGCTCTACGAACTGTTGGACATCCCCGAACCCGACGAACCTGTGGCCATACGACCCCTGCGCTCGTTGTCCCTCGACATTCCGGGGAGGTCCCTGTGAGCACCGAACGCCGTATCGTCGTCGCCGGAGTCGCCAACCTGTGCACGGCCGCGACACTGGGCACCATCGATCTCACTGAGCCGCGGCGGCGCGTGGAGACCCAGAAGATGACCACCGGAGTCAGTGGAGTCGGCGCCAATCTCGCTGTCACCCTGCGCCGTCTCGGCGATCGGGTGGACCTGTGCACCCTGGTCGGCCAGGATGTTCCCGGCCGGGCCATCCGGGCGGGACTGGAAGAGGAGGGTCTCTACGGCCCCGGATGTGTGGACACCCCCTCCTCGCCCCTGTCGATATGTCTCGTCAGCGAAGAGGGCCACCAACTCTCCTCCACCTACCTGGACCGACTCAACGACGCGCTCTACCCGACCCAGGTGTTCCGTGACGTGGTCCAGGACGCGGACCTCGCGGTGTTGACCAACGTTGGCTTCTCTCGTCCCCTCATCGCCCACGCGCACAGTGTGGGAGTGCCGATCGCGGTCGACGTGCACCGCATCGCCGACATCCACCAGCCCGGACAGCGGGCGTGGCTGCACAGCGCCGACATCCTTTTCTGCTCACACGAGCGCCTGCCCTGCCCACCCGGGGAGTGGATCAGGGAGGTCTTCGAGACCTACCCCGGCTGTGCGATCGCCGGAGTGGGTCTCGGATCCGAAGGCGCGATGGTGGGGACCAGGGACGGGATGCTGATCAGCGCCCGCACTCCGCTCCCTCGGCCCCTGGCCAACACCGTCGGTGCGGGCGACACCCTCTTCGCCTCCTTCCTGCACGGATGGTTGGCCGCCGGCAACCCGGCACAGGCCCTGCACGACGCCGTTCTCCACGCGAGCTGGTTCGTCGGGGAGCTCTTCCCCAACACCGGACGTCTGGACTCCGACGAGCTGAGCGACCTGTCACGCACACACCCGGTCCACCTGTCCGTGGGCCGCTGGTGAACTATCCCAGCCCGTCCAGCCTCCTCTGGACCCTGCGACGGGCTGGGTCTCCCTCCGTCAGCAATTCCAGGGCGTTCTCGTAGGCGGCTCTTGCGGCGGTCACTCCGCCTTGGTTCTCGCTGATCTCACCCAGTGCCTCCCAGGCTTTTCCCTGGCCGGACACCGATCCGAGCGCGATCATCCCCGCCAGGGCAGTCTCGGCCTCACAGCGGGCTCGATCAACTTGGGACAGTTCCACGAGAACGGACCCGAGGGCGATCCGTACGCGGGCCTCGTAGTAGCGGGAGCCCCCCAGCAGTGGCAGGGCTCGTTCCAAGTACTCTTGCGCCTCCTCGGGAGACCGCGTGGCCAGGTGTGCACGACCGAGCCTGTACAGGGTGACGGCCATGTTGTGCACGCTGCCAGCACGTTCGTCCGCCTCCAGCGCGTCTTGGAGGTAGCCGACGGCCGACTGGAAGTCCTGGTTCTGGAAGGCCATGATGCCCCGTCTTTGACGAGTCTGCGCCACTCGCTTCCACTCCCGTTCGTCCGACCAGATCTGCTCCGCCTCCTCCAAGTCGAGCATCGCCTCGCCAACGTTCCCCAAGTGGCTGTGGACCAGGGCGCGCTTGTTGAGCAGCCGACCGAGTGCAGTGTTGTCACCCAGACCCCGCGCGGCCGGGATGGCTATCTCCCCGGCGCGCAGCCATGTGAGAGCCTGGCCGTGGTGGAGGAAAAGCGGCCACAGTCCCTCCGTCAGTCGCAGGGCGTCCTGGGGCTGGTCGCGTCGCGCCAACTCAATCAGGTCGACCAGGTTGTCCTGCTCCGTACGCAGCCACTCGGCGGCCTTAGCCGGACCGGTGAACGCGGTGGAGACCACCGACGCCCGGGAACCGGCGTAGGGGCGCAGCACCGCGTCGGCCTCGACGGAGAGCCTGGCGAAGGCTCGCACGAGCCTTGCAACCCCTTGTCCCTTCGCCACGGCGCTCTCGTGTTCGAAGGCCTTCTCCGTGGCATGGAGGCGCAGGAGGTCGTGGAAGCGGTACCGGCCTGGGCCGTGCTCGATCAGGAGGTGCTGTTGTGCCAGATCTCGCAGCACTTCCTCACAGGCGGCACGACTGTCACCTGTGACACAGGAGGCGACCAGCGCGGTGATCTCGGGGCCGGGGTGCCAAGCGAGCCGATGGTAGGTGCGAGCCTGTTTGGTGGTCAGGGATTCGTAGGAGAGATCGAAAGCCCCGCGAAGCGACACCTCGACACCGACCCGTTCTCCGAACGAGTTCAACCTTTCCAAGCGATCCTGGGACTCCTTCAGGCCTCTCGCGACCCCTGTCCAGGAGCTCCAGCGATCGATACCTTCGGAGACGGCCACGGCGCACAGGGCCACGGGCAGACCACCACACATTCGGGCGATGTCACGCATCGCGGCCTGGTCCGTGTCATCGGTAACTGGTTCACCGCTCCTCCTCCTCAGGAGTTCCACCCCCTCGTCGGGGTGCAGGGGTGGGACCCGCACGATCGTGCCTCCATCCATGTGCAGCCCCTTGAGGTTCACGCGGGAGGTCACCACCACCGTGTTTCCGGTTCCACCGGGAAGGAGAACACGGGCCTGAGCGGCTGTGAGGGCGTCGTCCAGCAGGAGGACCACTCGTGACTCCGCCGTAGCCGACCGCCACCAGGAGGCCCGAACCCCGATTTCGGTTGGTACCGACTTGGGGTCCATGCCCAGGGAGTGGAGTAGACCCTCCAACGCCTGGTTGGGGTCGGTCGGCCGCCCTGGGGAGAACCCCCGGAGGTCGACGAAGAAGTGGCCGTCCCCGGCCAGCTCGGGGTGATCGTGCAGGAAACGTGTGGCCAGGGCTGACTTTCCCACTCCGGCCTGGCCGGTGATCACGACGAGTGCATTGCGCCTGTCGGTATGCGATCGCGCCACTGCCGCCGCGATGTGCGCCTCCAGGGACGTCCGGCGGACGAAGTCCGGGGGAGGGGAGGGAAGTTGCCGTGCTTTTGTCGGATGGGGAGAGCCTTCCAGGTGGATGTCACCGTGGACCGATCCGATCTGGAGGGCGATTCCTTTGACCTCGCCGTGGATCCGGTTGCTCGTGTGAGGATACGAATGACTGGTCTGATGGAAGTGGTCCACGTTGCTCCGTTGACAGAGGGATGATTCCGCGATCAAGCGTCACGTTCTTCTGATAGTCGAGTTTCCTGATGTTGGGAATCCCGAGCAAGCCCCGATAGGTCATAGTCCCCTGCGGGTCAGGGGAGATGCATGTGCCGATTCCTGGGCGATGCAACTGTGGCCAGCTTAAATTCGAACTGGAGGCGCGAAAAACACCCGCGGCGCAGTTGGCCGCAGGTGTCAGGAGTAACATTATTGGAGTGTCCGATGGGCCCCTCTTCAGCTAGGAAAGCACCCCCACAGAGGCAAGCTGAACTGCCCATGCGTAGGCCCAACTGTATGCTTTGAGTGCAAGAATCGGTATGATGATGAACTTCATTGTTCGCTTTCTAGTCCCTTGCTTCTCTTTGGTCGGATGCGCAAGGGTTAATTGGTGGGTCCAATGAGGAACGGGGCGTCACGGTTATCTGTGACGTCCCGTTTTGGTGTACGTGGAGTGTAGCGGTACCTCACCGACTCGTCGCCATGTTTCCTCTGAGGCTTATGCTAGCGTCCTGCCACCCTGGGCGCTCCGGTTCCTATGAGGTTCAGAGTGGTGAAATGGCATCCAGGAGAGATCGGACGACGGTGGCTTCAGGAGACGCCAACTCCTCGTAGAGGTCGGCGGCCGACGTGAGTCTGTCCTGGCTCTCGGCAGTATCGCCGAGAGCCAGGTGCTGTTGCCCGAGTATGTGAAGGGCATGGGCCTGTTGCTTGCGCAAACCGTGTTCGTCTGCGATACGGAGAGCCTGTTCGAGATGGTCGATGCGAAGGCGCGGACCGTCTGGATCCTGATTGACTTCCGCCAGCCCCATGTGCACGTCGAACATCACGTTGGGAGGAGCGAAGCTCCGTAGCTCCAGGCACTGTTGGAAGTGGTACCGAGCTCTTTCCCACTTGTTCTGCATGGCGTACGCGGCGCCCAGAGTGGACAGGACGGCGAGCCTCGTCCACGGGTCATGGAATCGATCCAGGCAGGAAAGAGCCCTACTGGAGCAGGCGATGGCTTGCTCCGGGTTGCGGCGAGTTAGGGATAAATCACCCATGTTGGCCCATGCGAGAGCCTCTCTGCGCTCATCGAGACTGACTTGGGCGAAGTCGCGAACCGATTCGCACAAGGACCACGCCTCATGGTGAAATCCCAGCTGCTGTAATGCTCCCGCGAGGTTCAGCTGGACGTTTGACAACACGGGTGGGTCGGATACTCGCTCGAGATGCCGTGTGACGTCACTGAAGTCCGCTACCGCCTCATGGAAGGCACTGGTGACGAGGTGACACAACCCTCGGTTGCGGAGGGCGAAGACGATCCCGGCCCGGTGTCCAAGAACCTCGAATCGCTCCAGGGCACGTTGCAGGAGTTCCAGGCTCAGGCCGTAACGCCCTTGGACGTAGCGGATCAACCCTTGGTGTGCGATGGCCCATGCCTGGCCCAAGCTGTCTCCTGCTCGGCCCCATTGTTGGTGAGAGATCCGGTTGTGCTGAAGTGATCGCTCCACCTCGCCGGTACGAAGCAGGGCTCGTGCCAGGTCAAAGTGTCCGCGAGCTGTCTTTCTGGCCGGACCGACTTCCTGCAACCCTTGGCAGGCTCGTTCATGCAGAGACGGCGCGGTGTGCCATGGGCCATGGACGTCCAGGTATTCGGCTACCGCGTGCGCTAGATCCGCTGCAACCGGACCCTGTTCAACCACTCGCGATGCACTGACCAGAGTTATCAGGTTGGGGAGCTCACTTCGGAACCAGGAATCGGCGCGGGTTCTGTCCCAATGTGGGGCCTCACGAGCAGTTTCGACTTCGTCGCGTCCGGGGCGGTAGGGGTGCAGAGCCGCGTCGGCGGCTTCGGACCGAGCCAGGTAGCAGCCGTACATGCGATCCAGTGAGGCCTGAATCCTTCTGGGCGACAGATCCTTCCTGACGGTGCTGGAAGCGTGGTCCTTCACGAGGGTGTGCAGTCGAAACCGGTCGGGCTGATGTTCCTCGATCAGGCACGCGCTCACGAGCTCGGCCAGCGACTCCCGGGCGGCTGACTCGTCGACACTGATGAGAGCTGTCGCGATGGGTCCACTCATGATGCGTGTGGGGTGCAGGCCGAGATGGGAGAACGCCTGTCGTGCCTCTTCGCTCACCGATTGCAGCGCGAGGTCGAACACACGACCGAGATCCAGCTGGCCCACACGGAACGCGTCCAAGCCTCCCCCGCCCACAGACAGGCGTTCCAGGAGCGATCTCGTTGTCCAGGAGGGCTGGAGACGGAGCATGGTCGCGGTCAGGCGCATCGCAAGTGGTAGTCGGCCACAGCGTGTGATCACGTCCTGGAGAAGAGAGTCTTCCGCTGACAGCAGGCTCGGACGTCCGCTTGCCGCGGCAAACATCTCGGCGGATTCGACCAGGGAAGGAAGCCCCAAAGGCAGATGGTCGGCTTCGTTGATCCCAGTGAGTTGGAAGCGGCTGGTGATCAGTACCGCGCACTGCTCTCCCACGGGAAGTAGCGGAACGACCTGCTCTGCGCTGGCCGCGTCATCCAGGATGAGGAGCAGACGCATCGATCGTGTGTGTTCGCGCCACAGCGCCACCTGCTCGGCGAGGGATTCGGGGATACGCTGCGCTGGGATCCGGAGCAGCCGAAGCAGTTCGGTGAGTGCTTCCGAAGGGGTCAGCGGAGCGAGGTGCCCGTGATTCCCACGCAGGTCCATGGTCAGACGGGCCTGGGGGAAGTCCTTCTTGACGTGGTGAGCGACGCGCATCGCCAGAGAGCTCTTGCCGACCCCGGCCATGCCGCTGATGGCCCACACGTTCGGAGAGGTCGATCCCCGGTCGCGTAACCGTGAGGTCAGAAGAGCCAGCTCGGGTTCGCGACCACGGAAGAGTTTCTGGTCCCTGTCCAGGTTGTCCAGAGGCGGGGGTGTGTCGAATTCTTCCTGTTTACCCCTGTTCCTGGGTTGGGGGAAAGTTTTCGTTGCGTGCAGGATCTCTTCGAGCTCCCGCTGTGTATCTTTGGAGGGATCGACTCCCAATTCCTCACTGAGCCGGTTCTTGAACCGTTGGTATACCACCAAAGCGTCTGCGGGTCGGCCCGCGGACCTGAGCGAACGCAGGACGAATCTGTGCAGCGCTTCGTTGGTGGGGTAGAGCATAAGCGCCCTGTCCAGGACGTCCAGCACCTCGGAGGTTTCTCCGGAGTCGAGCGCCAGTTCGGCCCACTCGGCGAGGATCTCCTGGTGAGCCTGCTCCATCGTCTGGCGCATCCGTGTCGCCCACTGGCCCGGGAGCCCTGCGAGCGGGGTGTCCCTGCGTAGCTCCAGCGCTTCTCGTAGCAGAGCACGGGCTTGCGCGTGCTGTCCGCTGCGGCGGTGTGCGTGCGCGCGTTCCCGAAGGCTTCCCTGCCTTGCCCAATCGATGTTCTCTGGCTCGAACCTGATCCGGTAGCCGCTGTCTCCATGTGACAACACGGTTCGTTCTATGCCTGCCGTGTCCAGGCGCCGCCGAAGCCGAGTGATGTAGGTGTGCAGGGTGCTTCGATATGTGGGAGGAGGTGTGACCCAGAGTCTGCCCGCCAACTCCGAGGCTGGCAACGGAGTTCGGCCAGCGAGCGCGAGATAGGTCAGGAGCTCCCGCTCACGGCCGGAACCAAGGTCGACCAGCCTGTCGTTGAAGTACAGATGAACGTTGCCCAGAAGCTGTAGCCGCACAACTGAATCCTCACCGCGTGGAACCCCCTTCCCGAGGATCGCATATTAGTGTGCGTCAAGAAAGACTCCAGCCTCTTCTCTCTGGTGCCTTGGTTGGAAAGGGAAATGATCGCGAGGTGATGCATGTGCACTTTCTCATTCGCGTTCGCGTGAATTGTTGTTCGTGTTTCGTGTGATTCGCTTGAGTTCGCCACCGGCGCGCCCCTCGGGAGGTGCGCTCGGTCCTAGGGGGTGCGGCGGCGGAGGGTGAGCGAGGCCAGCAGGACCGCGCCCACGGTGAAGGCGGACACGATCAGCAGCGGCCGGTACACGTCCCAGGTCCCGTCTCCGGCCGCCACCGCGTTCACCGCGTCGATCGCGTGGCTCAGCGGCAGCCAGTCCGAGATCGCGTGGAGCACGTCGGGCATCCGGACGCGCGGCATGAAGAGCCCGCCCAGGATGATCTGTGGGAACACCAGCAGGGGCATGAACTGCACCGCCTGGAACTCGGTGCGCGCGAACGCGCTGGCGAGGAGGCCGAGCGCGGTCCCCAGCAGCGCGTCGACGACCGCGACCAGGCCCAGCGACCAGAGCGGCCCCTCGACGTCGAGCCCGCACACGTACACGGCGAACAGCACGGTGACGAAGGCCTGGACGATCGCGGTCAGCCCGAACGCGAACGCGTAGCCGAAGATGAGGTCGAACCTGCCGATCGGGGTCGACAGGAGGCGTTCCAGGGTCCCGGACCGGCGTTCCCTCAGGGTGGTGACACTCGTGATCAGGAACATCACCACGAACGGGAAGAGGGCCAGGATCGCCGGGCCGATGTCGTCGAAGACCGACGTGTCGGTGAAGAGCCAGGCGAAGAGGCCGACGAGCAGGCTCGGGGCCACCAGCAGCAGGACGATCGACCTCGGGTCGTGGCCGAGCTGGCGCAGGACGCGGCCGCTCGTGGCGAAGGTGCGCGCGGGGTTCATCCGGCCTCCCTCTCGATGAGGGCCAGGAAGGCGCGGTCGGGGTCGTCCGCCCCGGTCTCGGAGAGCAGCCGGGCGGGCGTGGTGTCGGCCATGACGCGCCCGTCGCGCATCAGCAGCAGCCGGTCGCAGCGCAGGGCCTCGTCCATCACGTGGCTGGAGACCACGAGCGTCGCCCCCTCCGCGACGAGCGAGCGGAACACCGCCCACAGTTCCTCGCGCAGCAGCGGGTCGAGGCCGACCGTGGGTTCGTCGAGGACGACGAGTTCGGGGCGGCCGAGGATCGCGACCGCGAGCGAGACCCGGCTGGCCTGGCCGCCGCTGAGCGTGTCCACGCGCTGACCGGCCCGGTCGCGGAGGTTCACCTGGTCGAGGACGCGCCCCACGTCCCTCCGGGAGGCGCCGATCAGTCTCGCGAAGTAGCGCAGGTTCTGTTCGACGGTGAGGTCGGAGTACACCGACGCCGCCTGGGTGTCGTAGGCGACGCGGTGGCGCAGGCCCGCGCTCCCCGCCTCCTGGCCGAGCACCGTGACGCTGCCCCCCTGGACGCGCTGTGTTCCGACGATCGCGCGCATTAGTGTGGTCTTGCCGCATCCGGAGGGCCCCATCAGCCCGGTGATCACCCCCCGGTCCACCTCCAGGCCGAGTCCGTCGAACACGACGCCGCCGCCGCGCCGGACACGCAGGTCACGGACGACGACGGCAGCGGTCGGGTCATGGTTCATGGCGCAGCATCATGCGCGGCGAACCGGTACCGGTCAAGGCGCCACTCACGGGGGATCAGGAGCGCAGTGTGGTGAAGTCGCGCGAGGCCACGAAGCCGGGCCGGCGTCCCCGCGCGGAGAACGGCTCGACCAGCGCGTTGTCCACGCTGTTGAACACCACGAAGATGTTCGAGCGCGGGTACGGCGTGATGTTGTTGCCGGAGCCGTGCATGCTGTTGCAGTCGAACCACAGGGCCGACCCGCTCGGGCCGGTGAACTGCTCGATCCCGTGCTCGCGGGCGAGCGCGGCGATGTCCTCCTCCTGCGGGACCCCGACCTTCTGGGCCTTCAGTGAGGACTGGTAGTTGTCCTCCGGAGTGCGTCCCAGGCAGGGCACGAACGTGCGGTGTGCCCCCGGCATGAGCATCAGCCCGCCGTTGAACGGATGGTTGTCGGTCAGTCCGATGGACAGGCTGACCGCCGCCATGCCCTCCATACCGTCCTCGGCGTGCCAGGTCTCGAAGTCCGAGTGCCAGTAGAACCCGTTGCCCCGGAACCCCGGCATGAAGTTCACCCGGCTCTGGTGGACGTAGACGTCCGAGCCGAGGATCTGGCGCGCGTGGTCCAGGACGCGCGGCTCCCTGATGAGCCGGGCGATCCGGTCACTCAGCAGGTGCGCGTCGAAGACGGACCGCACCTCGTCGGAGGCGGGCTCCGTGATGGTGCGCTCGTCGGCGCGGATCACGGGATCCTCGACCATCGCCCGGAGCTCGTCCAGGGCTGCGGCGACCTCCGGCGGGGACAGCAGGTCCCGCTGGATGTGGAAACCGTCGCGGGCGTGCGCGACGAGTTCGGCGGTGGTGGCGGGCCCCTCCGTCACCCCGGGCCACACGGTCGGTTCGTGGCGTTCGATCCACCCCTTCCCCTGGTCGGGGTCCACACGGGTGGGGTAGCGATCCTGGATGTGGGCGTCTACGAGTGTCACGGCAGACTTCTCCCTTCCGGCGTCTCTTCCTTTCGGTGGTCCAAGGCGTACTGGTGCGTCTCGCGACCAGGGGCGGAGATGCGCCCCTGGCCTACGCCGTGCCCTGCCGCGCGGACGGGTAATCATCGCCGGAACCGGTGCGGCACCCGGACGACCAGCACGGGGACAACGGGGTTCCAACGGGGGATGTACGGCCGGAACATGGAGTCGCCCGCGAAGCGGACCCGCGTCTACACCCGGTCTCCTCCAAGGATCCCGGAGCCTCTGGAGAGGAAACACGGCCCAAAATCCGGCCGTGTCAGTCCTTGGAGCGCAGGGGAGCCCGGCCTGCGGGCGTCAGGGGGCGGTGTCGACTCCGCGGGCCGGATCCTCCGAGGTGGGGCCGGACCCTCCGACGAGTTCGGCGTAGCGGTCGCTCACGGCGCGTATCCCTTGCGCGAGTGCGTGGAGGTCCTCGATGCTCAGGCCCATGAGCACGCTGTCGTGGAACTCCGGGCGCTCCATCACCAGCTGGCGGGCGAGTGCGGAGCCCTCGCCGGTGGCGTGGACGCGGCGGACGCGGTGGTCGTGCGGATCCTCCGTGCGCGTGGCCATGCCCTGGGACGCGAGCCGGTCGACCAGGCCCGACATGGTGGCCATCGACACCCCGAAGGACTCGGCCAGACCCCGGACGGTCGCCCCTTCCCGCGTCGTGACCAGGACCATGAGGACCTTGAGCTGCTGGATCGTCAGGTCCATCGCGAGCAGGTGCTGGACCTGTGCGGGGAGCGAGGCCTGTTCCATGGTCGCGGTCAGGGTCCTGATCTCGTGCACGACACGTGTGCGTTCTCCCTGCTCCGTGGCGTCTGGTCCCATGCGATCAGGATAGCTTCGCCCGTCGGGAACGGGGTTGACGCGAATACTTAGCCTGATGCTAACCTTTTTTTCGCGGAGGCGCGCCGCCTCCCGAGCGGACCCGCGCGCCCTGACCGGCACGGGTCCCGTCCCCCGTTCCGGTCGCCCCCGCCGGTTCGGCGCTCGCGCCCCCTTCAGTACACCGGCGAGGAAGTTGGGAAGCCCCATGGGCACAGCACCAGACACGCGAACGGCGATCGACGCGGCGGAGCCCGACATCCAGGGCCTACGGGCCCGTTACGCCAGGGAACGGGAACGCCGCGTCCGGCCCGACGGCGCGTCCCAGTACCGGTCCGCCGCAGGGGACTTCGGCTACTACGCGAAGGACCCCTACACGGCCCGCACCGAACGCGCGCCACTCACCGACGCCGTCGAGGTGCTGGTGATCGGTGGCGGTTTCGGCGGTCTCGTGACCGGAGCGCGACTGCGGCAGGCGGGGTTCGAGTCGATCCGGATGATGGACGAGGCCGGTGACTTCGGCGGTACCTGGTACTGGAACCGCTACCCGGGCATCCACTGCGACATCGAGTCCTACTCCTACATGCCCCTGCTGGAGGAGGTCGGCCACGTGCCCCGGTGGCGCTATGCCCCGGGAGAGGAGATCCGGCGGCACGCCGTCGCCGTGGCCGAGACCTTCGACCTCTACCGCGACGCCGTGTTCCAGACCAGGGCCACCGCTCTCACCTGGGACGACCGGGCCGAGGAATGGGTGGTCGAGACGGACTGGGGGGACCGGATGCGCGCCCGGTTCGTCATCACCTCCTCCGGGACCCTCACCCAGCCGAAGCTCCCCGGCATCCCGGGCGTCGAGTCCTTCCGCGGCCACACCTTCCACACCAGCCGGTGGGACTACGACTACACCGGCGGCAACCAGGACGGCGGTCTCACCGGGCTCTCCGACAAGCGCGTCGCGGTCGTCGGTACGGGAGCGACCGGAGTGCAGGTGATCCCGCACCTGGGACGCGACGCGCAACACCTGTACGTGTTCCAGCGGACGCCCTCCTCCGTGGACGTCCGCGACAACCGACCCACCGACCCGGAGTGGGCCGCCTCCCTGGAACCGGGCTGGCAGCGCGAGCGCATGGAGAACTTCCTCGCCCTCGTCTCCGGTGAGCCGGTCGAGACGGACCTGACCCGGGACGGCTGGACCTCGACGGCGCGCCTGCAACGGAAGCTGACCACCGGGGCGCTCGACACCAGCGTGAGTCCCGAGGAGCGCGAGCGGGTCGAGGAGCTGGCCGACGCCCACAAGATGAACCAGATCCGGGCGCGGGTGGACCGGGTCGTGGACGACCCGGCCACGGCGGAGCTGCTCAAACCCTGGTACCGGTACATGTGCAAACGGCCCTGCTTCAGCGACCACTACCTGCAGACCTTCAACCGGTCCAACGTCACGCTCGTCGACACCGCGGACCACGGCGGCATCACCCGCATGACCGAGGACGCCGTCGTCGTGGGCGACGTCGAGTACCCGGTCGACTGCGTCGTCTTCGCGACCGGATTCGACGTCGGCGTCTCGGGGGTGGTCTCCGGGACCCTCCCGGTCAGGGGCCGTGGCGGGCGGGCGCTGCTCGACTCCTGGAGCCGCGGCCCGAGGACGCTGCACGGCTTCTACAGCGACGGCTTCCCCAACCTCTTCCACCTGGGCCCCCTGCAGAACGCCACGTCCGTGAACTTCGCGCACATCCTGCTGGAACAGGCCGGACACATCGCCTCGGTCATCGCGGAGGGCCGCCGGGCCGGTGCCCGCGTGGTCGAGCCGCGCCCCGACGCGGTGGACGACTGGGGGCGCGTCATCCGCGAGAACGTGCTCGACAATGTCGACTTCCAGCGCGAGTGCACCCCCGGCTACTACAACCGGGAGGGCGCCGGTCACTCCGGAGGACAGTCCTACGGTCCCGGGCCGGTCGCCTTCCACCGGTTGCTCCAGGACTGGCGGCGGAGCCGTGTCCACGAGGTCCTGGTCCACGACCGCGGGGACGCGGGGGCACCGTGACCACGACCAGCGCGACGAAACCCACGATGCGGACGGAAGACATGGAACCGAACCGACGAAGGAACCCGTTCGCCGTCGCGACCGGACCGTTGACGGCCGTCCTCCTGGTCGCCGCGACCTCGGCCTGCGGAACGGAGGCCGCCCCGGAGAAGGAGCGCACCGCGTCCCTGCTGGTCCAGGTGACCTCGGTCCACGAGGAGACCGGGATGACCCTGCTGGAGGGGCCCACCTTCGCCCCGGACGGCGGTCTCCTCGTCGTCGACGTCACCGCTCCGGCCGGAGAACCCAAAGTCCTGAGGGTGGACACCGAGACGTCGGAGGTGTCGGCCGTCCTCACCGACGAGGCCAGCGTGTACACCTCCGCGCAGTTCAGCCCCCACGACGAGCGGTTGTACCTGACCGACCTCGTCGGCGGGAAGATCGACAGTGTCACCCCCGACGGCGGGGACCCGGTCACGTTCTTCTCCGGCGAGGTCGAGGGGAAGCCGATGCTCCCCGACGACCTCGCGTTCGACGAGGACGGGAACCTGTTCGTCAGCGACACCACGGGGCACGCGGATCCCGTCTGGGACCCCCAGGGCAGGGTCGTCAGGATCGACCGGGACACGGCCGAGGCCACGGTCCTGGCCGACGAGCTCCCGGCGCCGAACGGCATCTCCTTCAGCGAGGACTTCTCCGGACTGTGGGTCAGCCAGTACGCCGCGAACCGCGTCGACCACCTCGCGCTCAACGAGGACCGGACCGAGGTGGAGACGGCGCACACGGGTATCCACTTCGACGGCGGCACGAGCCAGATCGACTCCAACGCCGTCGACGCGGAGGGCAACGTCTACCAGGGCGTCCACGGGCAGCCGAGCATCTTCGTCCACAGCTCCACGGGCGAACACCTGGCGACGGTGAGCGTCCCCGCCGAGGACGCGGAAGGACTGGACACCGCCACCAACCTGGCCATCGCCCCGGGAACGACGGACGGCTACATGACGGTCAGCGGCGAGGACGGCGGCTTCGTCTACACCTTCGAGGCGCTCGGTGAGGGGATCCGCCAGTCCAACGGGGGATGACCGCGTCCACCGGACTCCCTCACGTGGTCCGGGCCGGGGAGAGCCTGTCGCGCAGTCGCTGCAACGCGTCCCGGGCCCGGATGGCCGTGGACGGGTGGCGACGGGCGAGCTCCGAGACGAGGGAGTCCGACACCGCGCAGGCGGCGGTGATCTCCGACGCCGGAGATCCCGCCGTGCTCGGGAGGGGCAGGTACAGCACCCCGGCGGGGGAGCGGGGCGACGGGGGCGCCTGCGAGACGAGCACGATCCGCGCCACCCTGGGCGCGGCCTCCGCGATCAGGTTGTCGATGTCGTTGAACAGCACCCGTGGCGCGACGACGATCAGCACGTCCTCGCTCTCCAGGGAGTGGACCTCGTCCGCGAGCGTGTGACCGCTGCCGGACACGGCGTGGGCCCTCAGACCGATCCTCCGGAGGCCGAGACCGAGGTACTCGGCGACGTGGGATCCGGTGCCCAGCCCGTAGACGACGGTGCGCCCCGACGACTCGACCAGGTCGACCGTCTCCTCGAACTCGGCCTTCGGGAACGACTCGCTGAACTCCAGCAGGACGTGCGCGGACGCGGCCAGGACGGCGCGCGCGGTGCCGTGGGCGGAGACCTCCTCGCCGTGACCCTCCAGGGACTCCAGCCGGGCCCGGATCGTGGCCCCCAGGGTCTGACCCGCACCCACCTGACCGGCGCACGCCTGCTTGAACTCCTTGACCCCCGCGAAGCCCAGCTTGTGCGCCGCCCGCGTCACCGTCGCCTCACTCGTGCCCGCCATGTCCGCGATCTCGACGGCGGTACTCGTCGCGAAGCGGAGCGGGTCCTGTTCGGCCAACGCGACCACGTTGCGTTCGCTGCGGGTCAGGTCGTCCCGGTCCTGAGCGGAGCGGTCTTCCATTGAGGCCACTGCGTCCTCTCGGTCTCACGGTTCGATGAGGTACCGAACCGGGGCGTGCGCGGGGCGGAGCCGGTGCACGGCGCACGGTGCACGGCGCACGGAAATGCTAGCCAACCACGGGCCGTCGGCCCCTCGCCGTCTCGCGGACCCGTGGCGGAACCCTCCCCGGCGCCTCCCACGGGGACGCCGCTCTCGTGTCACCGGACCGAGCGACGGACGCACGCGGCTTCGCCCGGGGCGGTTGGGAACGTCATCCCAGTTCAGGTGATGTCCGTGAGCGGTTCGGCGAGCCAACGCGAACCATCAATGAAGATTTTCCTACATCTTGACGCCTTATGTAGGTTCTCCTACAGTGTGCTGCATCACATCGTGTGAACAGCGACGAAAGGCGGACGAATGATCGCGGAGTACGTCATCGTCGGAGGTGGCGCCTACGGCTGTGCCGTGGCCTACCACCTCGCCTCACAAGGGCGTTCGGTCGTGGTGCTGGAGGCGGCCGGGGTCGGCGGCGGAGCGTCCGGCGGCCCCGGAAAACGAGGGGTGCGCGGCAACCGCCGCGACCTCAGGGAACTACCGCTCCTGCGCGAGGCACACCGGCTCTGGCCCCGGCTGGCCGACGAACTCGGCGCCGAGACCGGATACGTGCGGACCGGGTCGGTCTCCCTCATCGAGGAGGAGGTGGTGGGCGGCAAGGGCGGAGCCGTCGCCGCCGAGGCCCACGCGCACACGCAGACACGGTTCGGGATCCCCACCGAAGTGTGGGACGGCGACAGGGTGCGGGAGGTGATCCCCGGCCTCACCGGGAACGTGCGCGCGGCACTCCACGTGCCCGGGGACGGGGTCGCCGCCCAGTACCGGACCACCCTCGCCTACGCCGACGCCGCCAGGAGGTCGGGCGCCGTCATCCACGAGGGCACCAGGGTGGTCGCGCTGCGTTCCAGGCAGCCGGGTCGGCGCGCCCACGTGGTCACCGAGGACGGCCGGACCTTCGAGGCCGAGCGGGCCGTCCTCCTGGCCGCGAACGCCTCGGTCCCACAGTTGGTGCGGGAGAACTTCGGCCACGTCGTCCCCGCGTGGACCGTCTACCCGCAGGTCGTCCTCCTGAGGCCGGAACACGCCGTGACCCTGCCGCTCCTGGTGGGCCACGACAGCCGCCTCATCTCCGTCAAGTCCCTGGACGGCGGTCTGATCCAGCTCAGCGGCGGCTGGCGGGGACGGTTCGATCCCGACACCGGCAGGGCCGAGCCGGTGGAGGCGAACGTGCGGGGGAACATCGCCCAACTGGAGGCCCTCCTCCCCGCCGCCGGCGAGCTGACGCGGGTCTCCGTGCACGTGGCGAGCCCCGAGACCGCGACGGTCGACCAGATCCCCTTCGTCGACGCGGTCCCGGGTGCCGAGGGCTTCTACCTGGCCACGGGGTGGACGGGGCACGGCTGGGCCCTGCTCCCCGCCGCCTCCCGGGACATCGCGCACCTCCTCCTCCACGGGACCGTGCCCCCGGCCCTGGCCCCCTTCTCCCTCAGCCGCATCCCCTAAAGGACGGTTCCCATGCCGGAGCTCATCGAGTTCGACTCCAACGCGCTCAACTCACTCCTCCTCTCGGGGGCCAGCCTGGGCGTCTTCCTCATCCTGGGCCTGCTCGTCCGGGCGTTCGTCCCCCTGGCCAGGAGGCTGTTCCTGCCCGCGGCCCTGATCGGCGGCTTCCTCGGCCTCGTCTGCGGACAGCACTTCCTGGACATCGTCCCCGCCGGTATGTCGACGACCTGGTCGTCCATGGCCGGTGTGCTCATCGCGGTCGTGTTCGCCCCGATGCTCCTGGGGCAGCGGCTCCCGCCCTTCAAGGAGGCGGCCAGGGAGGCGGGCGCCCAGATCTGGATGTCGTACTTCAGTACCCTCGTCCAGGTCGCCGTCCCCGCGCTCCTCGTCTTCGCCCTCCTGGGGCCGTTGTTCGGGACGAACCAGCTCTTCTCGACCATCTTCGAGGCGTCCTGGTCCGGAGGGCACGGGACCGCCGCGGGCATGGACGAGACGTGGACCGCCCTGGGCTGGCCCGACGGCACCTCCCTGGCCCTCTTCGCGGCCACGGTCGGGCTCGTGTACGGGGTCGTCATGGGAACCGTGCTGCTCAACATCGCCGCCAGGCGCGGCCACCTCTCCTACGAGGCGGCCGCGCGCCAGGTCGACCGGACCGACATCCTGGAGGACGCCGATCCGAACCAGACGACCAGCGGACGGCTCCACGCCTCGGCCCTGAGCAACCTCGCCTTCCACGGCTCACTCATCGCCGTCGCGATCCTGATCGGGTACGCGCTCAAGTACCTCGTCGACCAGGCCGTCTCCGGGGTGCCGCTCTTTCCCCTGGCGATGATCGGCGGTCTCCTCGTCCAGCTGGTCGTCGGCCGGACCCGGCTCCGTGTACTCGTCGACAAGCCGACCCTCAACGCCATCGCCGGGGTCGCGCTGGACCTCCTGGTCGTCGCGGCCGTCGCCTCACTGGCCGTTCCGATCATGCTCGCGAACTGGATCCCGCTGACCGTCGTCATGCTCTCCATGGCCGGTGCGAGCGTCCTCATCTACTTCCACGTGGGTCCCCGGATCTTCCGCGATGACTGGGCCGAGAACTCCATCGCCCAGTTCGGGGCCCAGACGGGTGTCGTCGCGATCGGCCTGATGCTGCTCAGGGCGGCGGATCCGCAGATGAGGTCCAACGCCTACCGCGCCTTCGCGCTGCGCTCCCCCTTCGTCAGCCCCTTCATCGGCGGCGGACTGATCACGGCGTCGTTCCCCCTGATCGCCGTCGAGTACGGGAACCTCTGGCTCGGCCTGGGCTGCCTGGCGCTGTGCGCGGTCATGCTGGCCGCCGCCCGCCCGTTGGGGCTGTGGAACGGTCTCCCGAGGGCCCGGCGGGCGGTCTGAGTCCCTCCGCGCGACCCAGTGGTCGTGCTCGCGGAGCCAGCGCACGAGGGACACGGCCACCAGGCTCAGGACCAGGATCAGCGGGAAGGCGGTCACGACCGACAGGGTCTGCAACGCGTCCGTGCCTCCGGCGGACATCACCGAGACCGACACGGCGGCGAGGACGAGGGCCCAGAGCACGCGGTTGAACCGCGAGGGCTCCACGTCGTTCGGCAGGTCACGGGAGGTCGCCGCGCCCATGATGTAGGAGGCGGAGTCCAGCGTGGTGGCCAGGAAGACCAGCAACAGCAGGAGGAACAGCGGGGTGATGATCCAGCTGAGTGGGAAGGCCTCCAGTGTGGCGAAGATGGCCGGGACCGCGCCCTCGGACTCCAGCGTGTCGACGATGGGCGCCTGTCCCCTCAGGTCGAAGGCCATGCTGGAGTTGCCGAGCAGCGCGAACGAGAGCCAGCAGCCCAGGCTTCCGAAGCCGCACATGCCGATGATGATCTGCCTGACGGTGCGGCCCTTGGAGATCTTGGCGCAGAACATGCCGACGAACGGTCCGTAGGAGATCCACCAGCCCCAGTAGAAGACGGTCCAGATCTCCTGGAAGCCCGACCCGCCGACGGGGTCGGTGTAGGTGCTCATCCGGACGATGTTCTGGGCGAGCAGCCCGACGCTGTTGGTGAGGGTGTCGATGACGAAGACCGTCGGCCCCACCGCGAGGACCAGGACACCCAGGGCGGCGGCCAGGTAGAGGTTGAGGTTGGCGAGGCGCTTCAGGCCTCGGTGTAGCCCCAGGGCGACGCTGCCCGCGAACAGCAGGGTCCACATGCCGATGACGAGGGTGTTGAGGGTGGCGCCCGGATCGACTCCGAACATGCGGGAGGCGCCCTCCGCGATGGTGGGCACGGCCAGGGCCAGCGAGGTCCCCGCGGCCCCGATCATCCCGAGGATGAAGAGGACGTCGATGACGCGGCCGGGCCAGCGGTCGACGCGGTCCCCGAGCACGCCGCGGCAGGCCTCACTGAGGCGCAGCCGACGGATCCTGCGCACGTGATAGGCGTAGGCGAGGGCGAGGGTCGGAACGCAGAAGACCGCCCAGGCGGTGGGGCCCCAGTGGAAGAGGGGGTAGGTGGCCGACCACTCGGCGGCCTCGGTTCCGTGCGGTTCCAACTGGAACGGGGGAGCGGAGTGGTAGTGGGCCCACTCGATGATGCCCCAGTACATGAGGCCGCCGCCGATCGCGGCGGTGAAGATCATCGCGAGCCAGGTGGGGGTGGAGAACTCGGGCCGGTCGTCGGGGCCGCCCATCCTGATGCGGCCGTACCGGCTGAAGACGAGCCAGACGAGCAGTACCGCGAGCCCGGCGACGAACCACATGTACACCCAGCCCAGGTCGGACTGGAGCCAGGAGAGGACGTCGCCGAGCAGGCGTTCACCCGTCGTCGGCGCGATCACGAACGGTGCGCTGAAGCCGACGACCATGATCAGCGCGGGCCAGAAGACTGTGTTGTCGATGTTCCAACGGATGACTCGGGTCACCTCCGGGTTCGAGGACACGGGCCATCCAGTAGCTACTGTGTTGCGCCTGACTAATCAACCAGTCGGAATCGCATCAGAGCCCTCCGATGCGGTCATAACCGGTTGTCGGGATTGCCAGAGTGCCTGCCACCAAGCACTTCTCGCGTCGAGGGCCGCCCAGCGCGACGCCTGTATATCGAACTGGCAACGTCGGCCAAGTTGCGAAAATCGCCACTCTGGGCGCACACTGGTGGGGTTCGCCCCCCGGAGGTGCCCGGTCGTCATGCCGGTCGGGAGGGCCGCTTCTCGGGAGCGAACTGTCCCGTGGCGACGAGGACCACGACGAGCACGAGCGGGACGATCCACCCGCTCCAACCGAGGATCGTCGCCTGCGTGGTGTCGACGTGCTCGCCCGCCCGCGCGAAGAGGAGGTAGGTCGCGCCCGCCCCGTTGAACGCGGCGTGTGCCAGGGCGGCGGGCCACACGGACCCCGACCGGAGCCGCAGCCAGCCGAAGACCGCACCGACCAGAACGCACATGCCGAC
This sequence comes from Nocardiopsis sp. iso_237, assembly GCF_056173345.1. Classification (NCBI taxonomy): domain Bacteria; kingdom Bacillati; phylum Actinomycetota; class Actinomycetes; order Streptosporangiales; family Nocardiopsidaceae; genus Nocardiopsis; species Nocardiopsis sp. iso_237. The sequence continues at coordinate 1,829,780 of NZ_CM149669.1, forward strand.
CATCGCGGTCAGGCCGAGCCAGCCCGGCGCGTCGGGGTAGTTGTACCCGAGGAGGATGAGCGGGGCGTGCCACAGGCCCCAGATCACGCCCGAGACCAGCAGGGCCGGGAGCGTTCCCAACGGCATCAGCTTCGGGAGCAGCCATCCTCGCCACCCGAGCTCCTCGCCCAGCGCCGGGATGAGGTTGATGAACGCCGCCAGGGGGAGTACCGCGAGCTGGACGACGATGAGGGCGCCGATCGGGATCGGGATCTCGACCCCCTCCGCCTGCTCGTCCAGGACCTGCTGGAACGCGGAGAAGTTCGCGAAGTCGGCCGGATAGACCCCGAGCAGCGCGCCGATCGGCAGCGCCACGAGGACCAGCGCGATGGACACGAAGATCCCCAGCGCCCCGTAGCCGAGCACCCTCCGGGCCGGTTTCAGCGGCCACAGCCCGAGCGTCCAGGCCTTCTGCCGTGGCCTTTCCACGAAGAACACGACGACGAGGGCGGCGATCGCGGGGGTCGTCATCGTGGCGGTGGCGACGAGGGTGAACCAGGGGCTGGCGAGTCCGTCACCGAACCAGAGCGGGAGCGCGAGGAGCCAGGCGAGCGCGAACGCCAGGGCGGTGAACACGCCGATGGATCGCAGGTCGCGGCTGTTCACACGGGGTCCGCCCCGTTCCGTGGGCGAGGTGTCCGCAGGTCTGATGGTCACGACTTCTGCCCTTCGAGGATGTGCAGACCGGCGATGGTCCGGTCGTCGCGGAAGGCGATCCGCGCCGTGTAGTCGCCCGCCTCGAACGCGAGCGGCGTGTTCGTGATCGTCACGTCGCCGGCCCGGCTGACCTCGGGCTCCCCGCGTCCCTCGAAGGCCCCTGAGAGGCCGATGATCTGCGCCCACGCGGCCGCGAGCGCGTCCTCCGACAGGCCGTCGCGCATGGTCGGATCCAACCGCTCGGTGACGCGCGCCCATTGCCCGGCGGCGAGGTTCGCGATCACCGAGGCCGCCAGTTCGGCGACGCCGGGGAGTGGCGTGGTGTTCATGGGTTCTCCGGTTCTGGGATCGATCGGTTTGCCGTAGCGCTGGAACGCCGCCTGCCTGCTCACGCCGAGCGCGTCACCGATGACCTGCCAGGTGGCGCCGTTCTGGCGTGCCTGCTGCACGACGGCGCGCACGACGTCGTCGGCGGCCGCCTGCATGCCCACGGCACGCGCGATCGAGTCGGCCCAGTCGTCGTCCTTGGTCAGGACACGAGACGCGAGGAACGCGTCCATGCGCGCCTTCAGAGCCCGCAGCGCACCAGTCAATTGCTCTTGCATATGTAAACCATAGCTTTACAAGCAAGCCATGTGTCAAGAGCGCGAGCACAGGGGCGCTCCCCGAGCGGGCATTTTCGGCCAGGTCGGACCGGGGGTGAAGTGCGTTCTGGAAAAGGTCACACCGGAGAGGGAGCGGCGTGTGCTGGGGGTGAACCGGGAGCCGGTGGAGGCGAAGGGTGGGCGCTCCACCCGCCGGGAGCGGTCGCACCACCGTGGAAACGACGAAAGCGGGCTCCCGTGGGAACCCGCTTTCGCGTGATGTGGGCGATACAGGACTCGAACCTGTGACCCCTACCGTGTCGAGGTAGTGCTCTAGCCAACTGAGCTAATCGCCCCAGTGAGACTGGGAGGTGGAGACGGGATTTGAACCCGTGTAGACGGCTTTGCAGGCCGCTGCCTCGCCTCTCGGCCACTCCACCGAGTACACGTGAGGCGATCTCTCGCCCCGCGTCTCCTCCGAGCGGACGACGGGATTCGAACCCGCGACCCTCACCTTGGCAAGGTGATGCTCTACCAGCTGAGCCACGTCCGCGTGCTGCCCGGCCCGGCCCCCGTTTCCGTTGGCCCCGCCTTGCTGCTGGTACAGACTTTACCGGAGATTCGACAGACGGCAAATCAGAGCTCGGCGGGGTCGTGCGGCGCTCCCCTGGGAGGGTGCGCGGGGCGGGTAGCGTCCGCGTCAGGTGCTTCGGGCGGATCCGGGGCACACCGGGCAGCGGAGTGAACGGAGCGGCATGGACATCCCCGTGGCGGACGGCGCGGCGTGCGGAGGGCACGGAGGTGCCGCCCCCTGGGCGCGGGCGCGTGAGCGGGCCCGCGAGCTCGGGGCGCGATCGCGCACGCCCGCTCGTGAACTCCCCCTGGGGCGGGCGCTGGGCGGTGTGCTCGCTGACGACCTGAGGGCGCTGGTGGGCCTGCCCGCCTTCGACGCGTCGGCGATGGACGGGTTCGCGGTGGCGGGGGAGGGCCCCTGGCTGCTGGTGGGCTCACAGCTGGCCGGCGCCCCTGTGGCGGGGCTCGCCCTGGGCCGGGGAGAGGCCGTGGAGATCGCCACCGGTGCCCGTGCGCCGAAGGGCACCGAGTCGGTCCTGCCGTACGAGCACGCCGAGGTGGTGGACGGCCGGGTGCACGGCGAGGCCCTGCCCGGGCGGCACGTGCGGTGGTCGGGTGAGGAGACCGCGCCGGGGGAGCGGGTGCTGGAGGCGGGCACCGAGGTGACCCCGGCGGTGCTGGGGTTGGCGGCGAGCCTGGGCCACGACGGTCTCGGTGTGCGTCTGCCCACGGTGTCCGTGCTGGTCACCGGGGACGAGCTCGCCACGAACGGCCTGCCGGGCGACGGGGTGGTGCGTGACGCGATCGGCCCGTTGCTGCCCGGAGTCCTCACCTGGGCCGGGGCGCACCTGGACCGGGTCCGGATGCTGGGGGACGGCTTCGGGGACCTGGGTGAGGCGTTGACCACGGCCGGGACCGACGTGGTCGTGGTCTGCGGATCCTCCTCGAAGGGACCCGCCGACCATCTGCGCGGGGTGCTCCGGGAGCTGGACGCGGAGGTGGTCGTGGACGGGGTGGCCTGCCGCCCCGGGCACCCGCAACTGCTCGCCCACCGGGACGGCACCGTGTTCGTGGGCCTGCCCGGCAACCCGAACGCCGCGCTCGTGGCGTCGCTCACCCTGCTGGTCCCGCTGCTGAGCGCGATGTCCGGACGCTCCGAGCCGACCGGCGGTCTGGCGAGGACGGCTCTGGGCGGGGACGTGCGCTCCCGGCCCGACGACACGCGCCTGGTCGCGGTGCGTGTGGGGGAGGGGCGCGCGGAACCGGTGGGCCACGACCGGCCGGGCAGTCTGCGCGGCGCCGCCCTGGCCGACGCCTACGCGGTGGTGCCGCCGGGGTGGTCGGGCGGTGAGGTGGAGCTCCTGCGCCTGCCCTGACCCCCGGCGGCTGGAGGTCCTCCGGGCGGGCCGCCCGCGACCCGAGACACGGGTCGGCCCCCGAGGGAACTCCCTCGGGGGCCGGATCTCGCGTGACGGAGGCTACTTCGCGGCCTCGTTGGCCTCGACGACCTCGCCAGCTCGGTCGGACTCGCCGTGAGCGGTGGCCTCGGAGGCCTCCCGCCGGTCCGTCTCGTGGTCCGGAGCGTCCACGGCCGGGTTGCCGTGTCCGCGCAGCAGGAACCAGGCCTGGGCCGCAGCGGCGAGCACGATCACCACGGCGATGGCCGAGGTCAGGTGCATGCCGTCGGTGAACGCCAGCCGGGCCGAGTCCATCAGCGCGTCACCGGCGGTCCCGCCCAGGTCGGAGGCGGTGTTGGCGGCACCGCCCAGGGTCTCCCGGGCGGCCTCGGTCGCGGACTCGGGCACCCCGTCCACCTCGGTGAGGTGGCCGCGGTAGAACGCGGTCAGCACACTGCCCAGCACCGCGACGCCGAGCGCACCACCCATCTCGTAGGCGGTCTCGGAGATCGCGGACGCGGCGCCCGCCCGCTTGGGCGGGGCGGCCGACATGATCGCGCCGTTGGTGAGCGTCTCCGCGAAGCCGGTGCCCAGCGAGATCAGCACGAAGGCCGTGACCACGAGCGTCACACCACGGGTCACGTCGTCCGCCGGGGTGAACACCAGCGCGCCGAACCCGGCCGCCGTCACCAGCAGGGACACCCCGATCACGGTGGACAGGCTCAGGTGGCGGGCCACCCGGGCCGCGACCAGACCGGCGATGATCGACAGCAGCAGCCCCGGCACCAGCACGATTCCTGCGCGCATCGGTGAGATCCCGAGCACCAGCTGGAGGTACTGCGTGAGGAAGAACAACGACCCCACCAGCGAGAACACGATCATCAGGTTGGTGACCACCGCCACGCTGAACACGCGCGAACGGAACAGGTGCACGTCGATCAGCGGGTCCTTGAGCGTGCGCTGTCGGCGCACGAACAGGTAGCCCAGGGTCAGACCGAACGCCAGCGAGAGGATCGGCAGGACGTCGAGGCCGCCGGTCGCCATCTTCTTGATGCCGAACACGATGGGCAGCATGGCGCCCAGCGACAGCACGACGCTCAGCAGGTCGATGCGGCCGGAGTCCGGGTTGCGGGACTCACGGACCAGCAGGGGCACCAGGATCAGGATCAGCGCCATCACGGGCAGGTTGATCAGGAAGACCGAACCCCAGAAGAAGTGCTCCAGGAGCCAGCCGCCCAGGATCGGGCCGAGCGCGGCGCCGCCGGAGAAGCCCGACGCCCAGATCGCGATGGCGAGCAGGCGCTGACGCGGGTCCAGGAAGATGTTGCGCAGCAGCGACAGCGTCGAGGGCATCAGTGAGGCACCCGCGACGCCCAGCAGGGCGCGGGCGACGATCAGCGTCTCGGCGTTGGGCGCGAAGGCGGCCAGCAGGGACGCGGCGCCGAAGGCCGCGGAACCGATCATGAGCAGGCGTCGCCGCCCGATCCGGTCACCGAGCGAACCCATGGTGATCAGCAGTCCGGCCAGGATGAAGCCGTAGATGTCGATGATCCACAGCAGCTGTCCGGAGCTGGGGCGCAGCGCCTCGCTGAGGGCGGGTACCGCGAAGCCGAGCACGGTCATGTCGACCGAGATCAGCACCACGGGCAAAACCAGGACGGCGAGTGCGGCCCACTCGCGCGGGCCCGCGAGTGCGGGTGGGGACCCGGTGCCCCCGTGCGTGTGGGTGGCGCCGTTTCCGGCCTCGGCGGAACTCATCTTTCCCTCGTCATCGCTTGTGGGTTGCGCGCCCTTCGGAGTGAGGGCGCGGGCCCGGTGGGGAGTCGGTGCTGACCGGGCTGTGGACGGGAAGTCTGGTCGACCGGGGTGCGGCACGGTGGTGCGGGCACGATCCGGGACTCTTCAACCGTCCAGCCGGTACAGTACCGTCCAGCCGGTACAGTGTCAATCGTGAGTACATCGAACACGCGGGATCGCATCCTCGACGCCTTACAAGACATCCTGATCGCCGAAGGTTATTCCTCGGTGACCCTGGAAGCGGTTGCACGCGCCGCCGAGGTGTCCAAGGGCGGCCTGCTCTACCACTTCCCCTCCAAGTCGGCCATGATGGTCGGCCTCATGGAGCGCGTCCGCGCGCTGGTGGAGGAGGAGTTCCGTGAGGCGGTCGAGAGCGAGGAGGGCGTGGTCCGCTACTTCCTGCGCACGTCGCTGCCGCAGACCGCTGTGGAGGGCGAGCTGTACTGGGCGGTCATCGCGGCCCTGCGCAGCAAGGAGGACATCCCCCCGGAGGCGGGCGTCCTCGTGAAGGAGCTCTTCACCCGCTGGGGTGAGCTTCTGCACGCCGAGCTCACGGACCCCGTGCTGGCCGAGACCATCCGCCTCACCGGGGACGGCATGTACATGTCCTCGATCGCCGGGCTGGGGAGCCCCGACCCGGAGCTGACCCAGCAGGTCGTCGACCGCCTGACCGAGGCCTCGGACCGGGTGCTCAGGGACCGCTGAGGCCCGCCTTCCGTCCGTCGTGGGGTCGGAGGCGGTCCTCGAACACCTGGACCTCCCTGTCCCCGACCGGCACGCGCACGGTCGGAGTGAACCCCTGGCGTTCGTAGTAGCGGATGAGCGCGCCGTCACCGCCCGACCAGCAGTCCACCCGGACCAGGGAGATCCCGCGTTCGCGGGCCTGGTCCCGGGCGTGGTCGAGGAGTCGGCCGCCGACGTCGCGGCCCGCGTACCGTCGGTCGGTCAGGAGCAGGCGCACGTAGACCTCCCGTTCGTCCGCGGGCGGCGCGTAGTCGAGGGCGGACTCGCTGATGACCAGGGCGCCCGCCGTGGCCCCGTCGATCTCGGCGAACCAGAGGCCGTCCGAGGCGAGCCCGCGCACCATCTCGACCCTCTCGGGGATCTCCGACCAGGGTCGGGTGCCCCACTGGCCGGCGGATCCGCGCTCGGTGAGCCAGACGACGGCCTCGTCGAAGAGCCGCAGGATTTCGTCGGTGTCGTCCGTGCCGCCTCGACGCAGTCGCATGGGCTGGCTCCTTGGTGCTTGGTGGTCCCCGGGTCGGGGCACCCTACTGGTCAGGGGTCTTGGAGGGCATCCGGTTTTTCCCGGGTGCCCGGTCGGTTTCCGGGGTCATGGTGTCCAGGCCAGTCAGGGTGGTGAGGACCACCGGAATCCCGAGGATCCGTGCGGTGACGGGCCCCTTCGGAGCGGGCCTCTTCGTCACGCGGATGGCATCATGAGTCACCCTGGAGGGCACCGTCAGTTGTCTCTGGAAGGTGACAGTGTGGTGCTGTTCACGTGTCCTCGAACGTGGTTTACTTCCCAGTAACTTCGTTGCCGTCACCGGGCGCCGGGTCCACGGGTGCCTGCCCAACTGGCGAGGTGAAGTGTGCACTACCGCGAGATGTGGGGCGTGCCGTGTCGACCGGGAGGCTTCTCTTGGCAAGACTGTTCACACCTCACCGGAGCGTCCACGGGGTGAGAACACGCCGACGGGAAAGCGGGGAGCGGATGCACAGGCTCACCAACCGGGTACGACCGTACGCCTGGGGAGCACGCGCTGCCATTCCTCGTCTGCTGGGCACCGACCCCGACGGCACCCCCCAGGCCGAGCTCTGGCTGGGCGCCCACCACGGCGCCCCCAGCACCGCGCACTGCGACGACGGCGACAGACCCCTCCCCGAACTCATCTCCGAGGACCCGCGGCGCGTGCTGGGCCACCACACCGCCGAACGCTTCGGCGCCCGCCTCCCCTACCTCCTGAAGTTCCTCGCGGCCGAGGCCCCGCTCTCACTCCAGGTCCACCCCGACGCCGCACGAGCCCGCTCCGGGTTCGAGGCCGAGGAGCGCGCGGGGATCCCGCTCGACGCCCCCCACCGCAACTACCGCGACCCCCACCACAAGCCGGAGCTCCTCCTCGCTCTGGAGCCGTTCGAGGCCCTGTGCGGGTTCCGTGAACCCGCCGCCACCGTTGCCGACCTCATCGGGCTCGACAACGACCTGGCCACCGCCCTTCGCGAGGACCTGTCCGACGGCGACACCCACGCGGCGCTCCGTGCGGCCCTCACCCGTCTGCTGACCCTCCCCACCCCGGACCGGAGCCGGATGATCGAGGAGTTCGTCCGGGAGTGGTCGGGTGGCGGCGGACGCGGCCCCCACACGGAGATCGTCACCGACCTGGCCACCCGCTACCCCGGGGACCCGGGCGCGGTCGCGGCGCTGCTGCTCAACAGGGTCACGCTCTGGCCCGGCCAGGCCCTCTTCCTCCCGGCGGGCAACATGCACGCCTACCTCCAGGGCACCGCGGTGGAGGTGATGGCCAGCTCCGACAACGTGCTCCGGGCCGGTCTGACCGCCAAGCACGTGGACGCCCCCGAACTGCTCGACGTGGTGGACTTCTCGGTCCTGCCCATCCCGTACGCCCAGCCGGGCTTCCTGGACGGCCGTCGGGAGTTCCGCCCGGCGGCCCCGGAGTTCGCGCTCCACGAGATCGGCCCGGGCCGGATCACCGCCCACCTGCCGGGCGACGGGCCCACGGTGGTCCTGGCCCTGCACGGGACCGTGGACCTGGTCGCCGAGGTCGGTGAGGGGGTCACCCTCGGCCGGGGGGAGTCCGTGTTCGTCCAGGCCGACAGCGGGCCGATCAAGGTGGAGGGCCACGGCCACGTCGTCGCCGCCACCGTCGGGGACCACGGGCGCGCGCGGGTGTGACCTCGGGCCTCCCGACGCGGAGCCGAAATCCGCTGGCGCGCCGGGCGGTGGCCGACCATGCTGGCGTCCATGACTTCCTCGGTGCTGAACATCGCGATCGACTGTGCGGACGCCTACGAGCTGGCCCGGTTCTGGAGCGGGGTGACCGGGCGCCCCCTGCATCCGGAGGACCGGCCGGGTGAGCCGGAGACCCAGGTGATGTTGGCGGAGGGGCCGGTGCTGCACTTCAACCAGGTACCCGGCGCGAAGACGGTCAAGAACCGCCTGCACCTGTGCCTGCGCCCGGAGACCTCCCGGGAACAAGAGGTGGATCGGCTGCTGGGGATCGGCGCCGCGTTCGTCGGTGACCACCGCAACGCGGACGGCTCCGGCTGGGTGGTCCTCGCTGACCCCGAGGGCAACGAGTTCTGTGTGCTCCGCAGCGCATCCGACCGGGCCGCGACGGGTTCCTGAACCCCGGGCCTCCAGTCCCCCCTCTGTCCTCGGGCCTCCGGGACCCGGACCCCGGGCCCGACCGCCGGGCGCTCCGGGCCTTCCGCCCTGGGACGGTCCCGTCGTGGACGGCCGGTACCCCGAGTCCCCGGATTCCCGGATCGCGGACCCCGACTTCCGGCCCTTTTGCGCACTCTGTCCGGGCCATCGGTCACCACCGATAGCCTGGGCCTCTCTGTTCACGTCTTCAACGAGGGGACCCACACCATGGCGCTTGAGCGTCCCGAGATCGACTTCATCGACGGCCCGCCGCCCGCGGACCTCCAGATCACCGACCTCACCGTCGGCGAGGGCGACCAGGCCGGGCACGGCAGCACCGTCAGCGTGCAGTACGTCGGTGTCTCGCACTCCACCGGCGAGGAGTTCGACGCCAGCTGGAACCGCGGCGAGCCCCTGCGCTTCAAGCTGGGCGCCCGTCAGGTCATCTCCGGCTGGGACCAGGGTGTCCTGGGCATGCGCGTCGGCGGCCGCCGTCAGCTGGTCATCCCGCCGAACCTGGCCTACGGCGACCGCGGCGCCGGTGCCCTCATCAAGCCGGGGGAGACCCTGGTGTTCGTCGTCGACCTGGTCGACGTCAACTAGGACCGTGCGCTCCGCTCCTCCGGCTGCCAGGGTTCACCGAAGCCGGGCGGGGGCGGGCGAACCGGGGCCCGTGCCGCGCTCCCACGCGCGGCACGGGCCCCTTCGTGTTCCCGTCCCTACCTGAGGGTCGCCCCCACCTTCACGTGGCCCTTGAGCAGGTCGCGGGCGATGGTGCGGCGCTGGATCTCGTCGGTTCCCTCGAAGATGCGCAGCAGCCGCAGGTCGCGGTAGAAGCGCTCGACCGGCAGCTCCCGGGTGTAGCCCATGCCGCCGTGGATCTGCATGACGCGGTCGACGATCTCGTTGGCCTTCACGCCGCCGAACAGCTTGGCGATCGACTGCGCGTGCCGTGAGTCCAGGCCCCGCGCGACCTGCCAGGCGGCGTGCAGCACCAGCAGCCGCAGCGCCTCGATCTCGGTCTGGGAGTCGGCGATCATCCACTGGATGGCCTGCCGGTCCGCGATGGGCGCGCCGAAGGTCTCCCGTGTTCTGGCGTACTCGATACCCATGTCGAGCAGACGTTCGCAGCCGCCCAGGGCACGGGCGGGCAGCAGGTAGCGGCCCCGGCCGATCCACTTCATGGCGAGGGAGAAGCCCCTGCCCTCCTCACCGAGGACGTTCTCGTGGGGGACGCGCACGTCCTGGAAGACCAGGGAGGCGGGGCGGCGCTCGCCCATGGTGTCGATGGGCTCGGAGGTCCAGCCCATGTCGCGGTCCACGAGGAAGCAGGTCACACCGCCGTCGGCGCCCCTCTCGGGGTCGGTGACCGCGAAGACCAGGGCGAAGTCGGCCTCCTCGCCGCCGGTGATGAAGGTCTTCTCGCCGTTGATCACCCACTCGTCGCCGTCGCGGACGGCCCGTGTGCGGATGGCCTTGGCGTCGGAGCCCGCTCCGGGTTCGGTGATGGCGAAGCAGGACCTGCGCTCACCCTCGATCGTGGGGACCAGGTAGGTGCGCTTCTGCTCCTCGTTGGCGTGGAAGAGGATGTTGTCGGCCTCGCCGCCGAACTTGAAGGTGAGGAAGGTCCGGCCGAGTTCGGTCTCGATGAGGGCCTCGGTGACGGCGTCCAGACCCATGCCGCCGTACTCCTCGGGGGTGGACACGCCCCAGAAGTCGGACCTGCGGGCGAGTGCGCGCAGCCGGGTTCTCTCCTCGTGGTTCAGCCCGGGCGGGTGGCCCTCGCGTTCTCGGCGCAGCACGTCGTTCTCCAGCGGCATGAGCTCCCGCTCGACGAAGGTCCGCACCCAGCTCTGGATGGCGCGCTGTTCTTCGCTCAGTGAGAAATCGATCACGGCTGCTCCCAGATAACCTAACGCTGTTCGGTTATTTGAGGGTACGCCGCGCTCGTCAACGGGCGCAAGGGGTCGGACGAAGGACGGGAGACGTGGCGGTACCGGTCGCGTTCGACGGGAGGCGGGGCGCCACCGTGCGATGATCAGCGCTGACGCCGGACGGCCCGGCGCGAAAGAGAGCAGCGCGGAAGGGGAGCCCCGCCGTGGCCCGACCCAAGACACCGATCCTGAGCAGACCGGCCATCCGGCAGGCCGCGCTCACGCTCATCGACCGGGACGGGCTGGAGCAGCTGTCCATGCGCAAGCTCGCCCAGGAGCTCGCCGTGCAGGCCGCCTCGCTGTACAGCCACTACCGGACCAAGGAGGAGCTCCTCAGCGAGGTCGCGGAGGAGGCCACCACGCACATCGACGTGTCGGCCTTCGGCGGCGGCGACTGGCGTGAGGGCCTGGCCGTGTGGGCCCGTTCCTACCGGGCGGCCCTCGCCCAGCACCCCAATCTGCTCCCGGTGATCGCCGCCGGACCCGGCCGTCGCGGGGAGGCGCTGCGCCGGGCCGACGCCGTGCACGGCGGGCTCGTGGGCGCGGGCTGGCCGCCCCGCTACGCGACGATGATCGGCGCCTCCACCAAGTACCTGGTGGTGGGCGCGGCGACGCACTCCTTCGCGGGCGGATTCGACGACGACGTGTGGGTGTACCAGGACCGCTACCCGAATCTGTCCCAGGCCCACCGGCTGGCCGAGGTCGCGGCGGAGATCGACGAGGACAGCTTCGAGCTGGCGTTGACCGCCTTCCTCGACGGCCTGGCCCCGGTCTACGAGAGGGTCCGTGTGCGGTCCGGCGAGTGATTGCCGAGGACGATCAGCGGGATGGCGCGGTGGAGTCGATCCACTCGCACAGCAGGTCCAGCCCCGCCTCGGCGCGCCCCAGGTCGCCGGTGGACAGGTAGTCGGCCTCCAACCCGCCGAAGGACGCGTTGAGCAGGGTGGCGAGACTGAGGGCTCGGTCCGGCGGCGCGCCGCGCAGGGTCAGGCAGGAGGCGACGAACTCCGCGCGCCCGCGCAGGAACCCGGCACTGGACGCCGGTAAGCGCCCGGCGGAGGCCAGCCCCTCGATCTCCCGGATGAGCCGGGTCATGGGGAGTTCCGGGCCGAGGTTGCGCTGCCAGGAGTCGCGGACGATGTCGGAAACCGGGACGGCCGCGTCCTCCCACCCCTTGGTGGCCAGCAGCGACCGGTGCTGGCGCTCGTCCAACCGGGCGAGGACCGCCGAGAGCAGGTCCTCGCGGTCGGTGAAGTGGTGGGTGAGCACGCGGGTGCTCTGCCCCAGCCCCTGGGCGAGTCCGCGCAGCGTGAAACCGCTGATGCCGGTGTCCGCGAGCTGTTCGATCACGGCGTCCAGGACCTCGCGTCGCCTTGCGGGGTCGGCCTTCCGAGCCATCTGTACCTCCTGCTGGTCCTCCCTGGATCAACTCTGGCACAGGCGCCGGGGTGGCCGACGCCGTGCGCGGGGCGCCCCGTCGGACGGAGCGCCCCGCGATGGGTTCGGACGGGTGCGGGCCTCGGAGAGTACGGGCCCGGGCCCGGCAGGGGAGCCGGAACGAACGGGCTCGGGTGGAATCAGGTGCGGTCGAGGGCGTTCACCCCGCTGAGCTCGGCGGACGCGCCCACCGGCCCTCGGGAGCGCGTGCGCTCGGGCCTTGGCGGAGGCGTTGACGCCGGTGGGCTGGTCAGGTCCACCGGCGCCAGGGGAGGGTGCGCCCACCCGGGCTCAGGTCCGCGCGAAGGCGTCGACGCCGGTGAGCTCGGCCGACCACGCCCACAGCCGCTCGGCCTGCTCCGGGTCGCGGGCGTGCTCGGCCACTCCGCCCTCGCCCTGTGCGGGGTCGGCCGACTCCGGGAGTTCGGCGACGTCGCAGTTCTCGCAGTACAGCCCGCCCAGGTCCGCGAGCTGCGGGGAGGTGGCCGCCCACACCTGGGTGGCGGCACCCTGCTCGGGCGTCTTGAAGGTGGGGTCGATGATGTCGCCCTGCTCGTCGATCCACCCCTGGTCGACCTTCTCCCGGGTGGTGAGGTGCCGCTGGAGCGGGGTGAGGATCGCTCCCGGATGCAGGGAGAAGGACCGCACTCCGTGCTCACGAGCGAGCCGGTCCAGGTGCACGGCGAAGAGGACGTTGGCGGTCTTGGACTGTCCGTAGGCCCGCCAGCGGTCGTAGCCCTCCGCGAACCACGGGTCCTGCCACCGGATACCGGAGGCGTGGTGTGCGCCGGAGGAGACCGAAACCACCCGGGCACCGTCGCTGAGCCGGGGCCACAGGCGGTTGACCAGGGCGAAGTGTCCCAGGTGGTTGACGGCGAACTGGGCCTCCCAGCCGGGTCCGACCACGGCGTGGGGGCTGGCCATGATCCCGGCGCTGTTGATTACCAGGTCGATCCGGTCGTAGGGGAAGGAGTCGGCGAAGTTCCGCACGCCGTCCAGGTCGGCCAGGTCCAGTGCGGCGGTCTCGGCACCGGGAATCCCGGCCAGCGCCTCCTTGGCGGACTCGGGCCTGCGGGCCGGGACGACCACACGGGCGCCCGCCGCGGCGAGGGCCCGTGTGGTCTCCAGGCCGATGCCCGAGTAGCCGCCGGTCACCAGGGCGACCTGTCCGGTGAGGTCGATGCCGTCGAGGACGTCGGTCGCGGTGCTGCGCATGCCGAATCCGGAGCCGATCCTGCTCTGTTGCGTGGTCATGCGGCTCACGCTAGGACCTGGAGCGCGCACCAGGTCAAATCTCACGCGCGGTGCCCTGAGCGTGCCGAAGGCGGGCGGGGGGCGCGGCCTTCGCGCCCTGCTGAAGGGGAGGTGACCGGGCTCCGGTGAACCGAGGGCGGTGGGTGGCCCGGGACCACAGGTTGTCCACGGACCAGAACGTGGGTTTCGCACGCTCGGGAAAGGTGGCCGGTGTTCCCCGAGTTCCGGTTGGGGCGTGGGAACGCCCCGGAGGGAGGGCGGTGACGACGGTTGTCCACAGGCACGGACTCGGGGCTTGTGGCGGGTCGCGGGCTCCCGGAGGATCGAAGGTGCAAGGTCTATCCAGGAGGTGGTGCGGGGTGTGGCAGGCGGTGCGGTGGACGTGGGAGGAGCTCTGGCGGTGGATACGGGGGAGGGCGCGCAAACCCGGATGGGCGCGAGCGGTGGGCAGGGCCCTGGACGGGGGTGCGCCGGTAGTGGCCCGGGGCCACCACCGGCGCCGCTCTTCCGTGGGTGTCTCGTGAATCCCCGGCCCTCAGGAGCCGGTGGGCTTGGTGTCCACGTTGGTGGACAGCGCGCCGCGCTCCAGTTGGTCCAGCAGCCCCCCGCCGGAACGGGGCGTGGACTCCGCCGCCACGGCCTTGCCGTAGCGGATGCGGGTGAAGGTCTCCGGCAGCCGCTTCTCCAGACGCCGGTGGGCGGTTCGGCCCAGCAGCCAGGCGAGCAGTACGCCGTTGGCCAGGGCCACCGGAACGGCCAGCCAGGGCACGCCCTGGACACCGGCCCACACGAGGGCCCCAAACGTGGGAGCCGACAACAACGGTAGGGCGACCAGAGTGATCCACACCTGGATCTGGTTGTCACCGGCGTCGTTGGCGTCCACCCGCAGGTGGGGGTCCACTCCCGGGGTGACGGCCACCACCGACAACAGGATGGTCAGCCCGGCGGTCACCCCCAGGAACACCAGCAGGCTCGACACCACGTAAGGAACGGCCCAGTACGCACCGGAGGCGACCACGGCCACCACGCTCAGCGCCGCCGATGACGGGCCCGCGAGCAGGGCGAACGCGATCTGTCTTCCCCGCACGTCGGCGCGGAGGGTGTCGCGTCCCTGGCCGACCACGGTCAGCCACAGGGCGGTGCCGTCGTGCCCGTACAGGTTGGCGCCGCCCATACCGATGACCAACAGTGCCACCACCCCCGCGAAGGGGGCGACCTGCGGTAGGTGGCCGATCAGCCCGATCACCCCGATGATGAGGCCCGTCCACAGGGCGGCGCGCAGTTCCAGGCCGCGCCACGGGTCCCGCCACCACTGACGCAGCTCCTTGCCGACCACCGCGCCCAGAGGGGTGTCCGGCAGGAACGAACGACCGCCGAGCAGTACCCGCGAGCCCAGCGGCCGCGACCGTCTCCGCACTCCGCGGGGGGCCACGCTCGGAGCCAGCAGGCGCACGGTGACCAGTACCGTCACCAGGGTCAGTGCGCCGAGCCCGCCCAACCAGCCGAAGGCCGCGCCCCACGAACCCGTGGCGGCCGCGTCCACCGCCAGCACCGGCCAGGAGGTCGGCACCACGGACAGCACGGTCAGGACCGTGCCCTGGAGCCCCTCCCGGGACAGGCTCGACACGGCCGAGAACGCCGGCTGGACCACCAGCCACCCGAAGAAGAGTCCGGCCAGGATCAGGCCCCACTGCAGGGAGGCGATCTCCATCCCGATCCGGCTGTGCATGGCCGCGCCCAACGCCCGGAACACCAGACGCGACAGTGACACCATGAGCACCAGCAGCGCCAGCATGCCGAGCAGTCCCAGGAACAGCGTGGCCGGATCCGAGGCCCACGCGTGCCAGGCGACCGTCGCCGTGGCCACCAGGGTGAGCAGCGGGCCCGCGCCGACGAAGGCCGTCACCAGCAGCCCGGCACCCACCCGGTCCCGGTCCAGCGGAAGCAGGGTGAAGTACTGCGCCCGCAGCACCCCCACCCCGTTGGTGATCGTGGGACCCAGCAGCCATCCGCAGGCCCAGACCGCGAGGGCCAGCATGAGCAGGCCCGACCGGACCTGGTCGGAGGTGGCCGCCACCGCCAGGTACCAGGTCAGCGCGACCCCCAGGGTGATCATCGCCAGGGAGAAGAACCTCGTGCCGACGGTGCTGTGCCGCCCCAGGGTGATCTTGAGGCGAATCAGGAGTTCAACCACGCCAGATCCCCCTCCCCGACCTCACGGGCCCCGACCAGTCGGACGAAGGTGTCCTCCAGGGTCGCGTCCACGCCCCGGACCTCACCGAGCGTGCCGTCCGCCAGCACCCGCCCCTCCGCGATGATCGCCACCCGGTCGGTGAGCTGCTCCACCAGGGCCATCACGTGGCTGGAGATCACCACGGTGCCGCCACCGTCCGTGAACCGGCGCAGGATCGCCGTCAGCACCCGCGCCGACACCGGGTCCACCGCCTCGTACGGCTCGTCCAGGACCAGCACGTCCGGGGCGTGCAGCAGCGCCGTGGCCAGGCCGATCTTCTTACGCATACCGGTGGAGAACTCAGCGACCAGCACGCCGTCGCGTTCCGCGCCGTCCAGTTCGAGGACCTGGAGCAGCTCCCCGGCACGGGTCCGGGTGACGTCGCGGGCCAGACCGCGCAGCCGCCCCCAGTAGTCGAGGAGTTCGCCCCCGGTGAGCCGTTCCGGCAGGGAGAGACCGTCCGGGAGCACGCCCAGACGGCTCTTGGCCCCGATCGGGTCCCGCCACACGTCCAGCCCGAGGACCCGGGCGGTGCCGGAGTCCGGGCGCAGCAGTCCCACCGCCATCGACAACGAGGTGGTCTTGCCCGCGCCGTTGGGGCCGACCAGACCCAACGTGGCGCCGCGCGGCACGGCCAGGCTCACGTGGTCGGCGGCGCGGTTCCCGTTGAAGGTCTTGGTGAGTCCGTCCAGCTCGAGTGCTGGTACGTCAGGGCTAGTCATGGTGCCCATACTCCGGGAACACCGCCCGGAACGCATCGGCCGACCGGACAGAACCGCTGGCCGGGTGACCAGCACGAGCAGCTGGTAACTGGCCTGGTGATCGAGGCGCCGGACGGGCGCGCCGTTCTAGTCTGGAGGCCGGTCAGGACACGAAAGGGGGGAGGGGTACATGGAGCCGAGTCGCCGCAGCCGCCGCGACCTCGTGGTGGACATCCTCCTCGTGGTGTCCGCGGGCGCCTTCGGGTTGATGGGCTACGCCTCCTACGCCACGGACCTGCATCCGACCGACCGGGTGCCCTCCTGGGTCCTCTGGCTGGACCTGGCCTGCCTCCCGCCGGCCTGCGCCGCCCTCTGGTGGCGTCGCGACCACCCGTTGGCCGTGGCGATGGTCGTCGTCCTGCTCGCCTCGTTCTCCACCTCGGTGATCGGCGCGCTGACGGTGTCCATCATCGGGCTGGCCGTCTACCGCCCCCTGCCACAGGCCGTGCTGGGGGCCTTCCTGGCCGTGGTCCTCGGCCTGCCCTGGGTCGCGCTGGTGCCCGACACCACCGGCGACTCCGTCGTCACCGCGATCGTCATCCTGGTGTTGATGAGCGCCTACGTGGCGTGGGGTGCGGCCATCCGCTCCCGCAGGCGGCTGGTCGAGCGGTTGCGGGAGGACGTGCGCCGCGAACGCGAACTGAGGGAGGAACGGTTGGCCGCCGCCCGGGTGGACGAACGTCGCCGGATCGCCCGCGAGATGCACGACGTGGTCGCCCACCGCATGTCCCTGCTGTCCGTGCACGCCGGGGCGCTGGCCTACCGCACCGAACGGGCCGAGACCGGGGAGGCCACGCCGCTCAGGGCCTCGGAGGTGGGTGCGGCGGTCCGGGTGATCCGCGACAACGCGCACCGGGTGCTGGACGAACTCAGCGAGATCCTCACCGTGCTGCGCACGGGTGACCTGTCCGGGGAGGAAGAGGAGCCCCGCCAGCCCCGGCTCGCCGACGTGACCCGTCTGGTGACGGAGGCGGTCGACGCGGGGGAGAAGGTCACCTACACCTCTGACCTGCCCGAGGGGGCCGAGCCGCGTGACCAGGTGCGACGCACCGCCTACCGCGTGGTGCAGGAGGGGCTGACCAACACCCGGAAGCACGCGCCGGGCGCGAAGGTGTCGGTCACGGTGACCGGCTCTCCCGGACGCGAGCTGGTGATCGTGGTCAGCAACGTGCTGCCGATCGGCAGGGCCGCCAGCGAGATCCCCGGAGCCGGGGCGGGGCTGGTGGGCCTGGCTGAACGCGTACACCTGGACGGGGGACACCTGAGACACGGTCCCTCCCGGGGCCGGTTCCAACTGACCGCCGTGTTGCCCTGGCAGGTGGAGCAGCCCGCTGAGTCCGCCGAGGAACACAGCCGAAAGGTGCCATAGTGGAGGCCGTGAACACTCCGGTCCGGGTCCTGCTCGTGGACGATGACGCCCTGGTACGCGCCGGTCTGCGCCTGATGCTCTCCGGAGGCGGCGACATCGAGGTCGTGGGTGAGGCCGAGGACGGCTCCCAGGTGGCGGCCGCCGTGGCCGAGCACCGCCCGGACGTGGTCCTCATGGACGTGCGTATGCCGGAGGTCGACGGAATCGCCGCCACCGCGCGGCTGAGATCGGGCTCGGCAGGAGGGGCGGGACCGGTTCCCGGGCCGCAGGTACTGGTGCTCACCACCTTCGACGCCGACGCCACCGTGGTGCGGGCCCTGCGCGCGGGAGCCGCCGGATACCTGCTCAAGCACACCGATCCGGCGCGGATCGTCGAGGCGGTGCGCCGCGCCGCCCTGGGGGAGCCGGTGTTGTCCCCGAGCGTGGCCCGCGCGCTGATGGACCGGGTGGCCGGAGCCGACCCGGTGGAGCGTTCCGAGGCGCCCACACACCGCGACCGCGCCCGGGCCAGGCTGGCCCTGCTCACCGAACGGGAGCGGGACGTGGCCGAGGCCGTGACCGAGGGGCTGTCCAACACGGAGATCGCGGACCGGCTCCACATGTCCATGGGCACGGTCAAGGCGCACGTGTCGAGCGCGTTGACCAAGCTGGACCTGTCCGGCCGGATTCAGCTGGCGCTGCTCACCCACGACGCCCGCGACCGGGAGGACTGAGGGGCCGGGGGTTGGCCGGGTGGTGGGGGCCGAGCCCGTTGCTGACCGGACTGGTCGTGCCCTGCCCCTGGTCCTGCCGCCCCGTGATGCCCGGGGCCGGAGACCGTTGCGGGTTCGGTCGAGATCATGGTGCGGAACGGGTTGGGGGTCAGGTCGTGGCGGCGGTGGCCATGGCGGCGGCGAGCGCGTCGCACTCGTGCTCGCCGGGGAGAGGCTGACCGGTGGCCAGGCGGGTCATGAGCATCCCGGAGAGCAGGTCCGCCACCAGTCGGGCCCGGCCGGTTCCGGGGAGTTCTCCGCGTTCCACGGCGCGCTCAAGCAGCGCGGTGACCAGATCCAGACGCCGGTCGAGCAGGGTGCGGATGATGACCGCTCCCGCCTGCTCCCGCAGCGCGGCCACGAGGGCGTGCCGGGCCAGGGCCTGGGTGGCGGGCTCCTCGAACACCCGGTGGACGGCGCGCACGGCGAGGGTGAGGTCACCGAGGAGCGAACCGGTGTCGGGGACCTCGATCCGGTCGATGGTGATCTGCTCGGCGGCGGCCAGGATCAGTTCCTGCTTGGTGGAGTAGCGGCGGAACACGCTGGTGCGCCCCACCCCGGCGTGCTGGGCGACCTCGTCGAAGGTCAGGTCGAACCCGCGCTCCGGAAGCAGTTCCACCGTGGCCCGCCGGATGGCCTCGTCCACGGCCGGGTCGGGGCGACGGCCACCTCGTCCCTTGCGCATTTCCTCTCCCGGACTCTTGACTGTGGTTCAGGTACTCGTAGTATCGGTACTAGGAGTTCCGGTATTGAGAGTACCGTTGAATCGCCGTAAGGAGAAGCGGCATGAGCGTCATCGTCGTCGGGGCCGGGCCCACCGGCCTCATGCTCGCGGGGGACCTCGCGGAGGCCGGGACGGACGTCACCGTTCTGGAAAAGCGCGCCGAGGAGTCCAACCTGACCCGCGCCTTCGCTCTGCACGCGCGCACCCTCGAACTCTTCGACATGCGCGGGATCGCTGACGAGATCGTCGACCAGGGCTTCCCGGTGTCCCAGGTCCGCGTCACCATGGGCGGTCGGGAGGTCGTCCTGGACCTGCACCACCCCGAGAGCCAGTTCAAGTACGTGCTCACCGTCGCCCAGGCCCGGACCGAGACCCTTCTCCAACGCCGCGCCGAACGCCTGGGGGTCCGGATCAGGAGGGGTGCGGAGGTCGTCGGGCTCGACCAGGACGAGGACGGGGTCACCCTCACCGTCCGCTCCCAGGAGGGCCCGTCCACCGAACGCGCCTCCTACGTCGTGGGTACCGACGGGGCGCACAGTGCGGTCCGTTCGCTGATCGGGGTGGGGTTCAGCGGGCGCAGCTACGACACGCACATCATGCTGGCCGACGTCCGCCCGGACCAGGATCTGCCCCGCGCGATCAGCCCCTACGTGGCCGCCGACGGCCTCGCGCTGCTGCCTCCCTACGGGGACGGCTGGTACCGGGCCATCGTCTGGGACCGGAGCCACGAGGACGTGCCCCTCGACCAGCCCGTCAGCAAGGAGGAGCTCAACGACTCCCTGGGACGGATCACCGACGGAGAGGTCAGCGTCGCCGAGGTGAGCTGGTCCACCCGCTTCCTCAGCGAACGCCGTCAGGCGGACCACTACCGCGTGGGCCGGGTCCTGCTTGCCGGGGACGCCGCGCACGTGCACTCCCCGATGGGCGCCATGGGGATGAACACCGGCATCCAGGACGCCGCCAACCTGGCCTGGAAGCTGGTCGCCCAGGAGCGGGGGTGGGCACCCAGCTGGCTGCTCGACACCTACGAGGACGAACGCCATCCGGTGGGCCGCCAGACCCTGCGCGTCACCGACTTCATGCAGCGCATGGCGGTGGCTCCCGGCCTGGTCCGCGCGATCCGGCCCCATCTGGTCCCCCGTCTGGTCCGGGTCCGCCGGGTGTCCACGGCGATGCGCCGACTGGTCTCCGGCCTGAGCGTGCGCTACGACCGGCCGGAGCGGGTGGACGACTCCCCCTCCGTGGGCCGACGCGTTGACGACCTTCCACTGGTCCACGAGGGGGAGACCACACGGTTGTACGAGCTGGTGGATCCCACCCGGTTCACCCTGGTGGACACCACCCGGGTGGGGGCCTCGGCCGAGGCCGCCAAGCCCTGGGCCGACCGCGTGCTGGTCCTGCGGGTCGGGGGCGACCTGCCGGAGGGGGCGGACGCGCTCCTCGTCCGCCCCGACGGCTACGCCGCCTGGAGCGCCGAACGCCCCTCCGCCGAACAGGTGCGTACGGCCCTCACCGAGTGGACCGGTACCGCCTGAGCCTCAGGCGGGGGCTTCCGGCTCCCGCACGACGCGGCGCGACATCCGCAGGAACGAGAACCACTGTGCCACCACCAGGAACGCGGTGGCCCCCGCGTTCGCGCCCCACAGCGAGGTCAGGCCACCGTGCTCCACCAGGGGCACCGAGGCCACCACGAGCGTTCCGTAGCCGAGGGCGAACGCGTACATGGCGGGCCGGGTGTCCTTGAGCCCCAACAACCCCGAGTTGGGCGCCGACTGGAGGGCGTCGAAGGTGCCCACGAGGCACAGCAGAGGGACGAGGGCGACCACCCCGGCGTGCACCCCGGGGTCGTCGGTGAACAGCCACACCAGAGGACCCGCCGCCCACCACAGCAGCGCCCCGCTGACCAGCATCACCGGGAGCGAGACCAGGTAGCTCGACAGGACCGTGCGCACCACCAGGGCCCGATCCCGGGCCCCGGCCGCCCGCACGGTGAACGGGACGGTGGCCTGGCCCACGCCGACGAAGGAGATGAAGGCCATCCCCACGAGCACCACGGCGACCTGGTGGACGGCGGCCTCCTCGGGGCCGATCCGGGCGACCACGACGGCCAGGACACTCAGCGATCCCGACTTGATCAGCAGCGTCGAACCCGTCGGCAGTCCGACCTTCGCCATCCGGCCGATCCCCGCCCACCGGGGGGCGCCGAACCCGATCCGGTGCCCGCGCAGGATCGTCCCGCGCCTGACCACCGCGAAGTTCAGGCCCACGGTCACCACGTTCATCACGAGCATGGACGCCCCCGCGCCGAACAGTCCCAGAGCCGGGAAGGGGCCCAGCCCGAGCACCAGAGCCGGGGTCGCCACCAACGAGACGGCCACGGCGACCAGGGACAGCGCCAGCACCGCTCGGGTGTGCCCCAACCCGACCAGCAGCACGGTGGTCGCGTTCTTGACCGCCGCCAGGACCACGTACCCGGCCATGAGCAGCGGGTAGAACCCGAGTACCGCCACGGTGGGCTCGGCCACCCCGACCAGGCGCGCGCCCATGGGAACGGCGAGGATCAGCAGTCCGCCCACGATCCCCAGGAACAGGCTGAGCCACAGGCTGTCACGGAGCACCGGAGCCAACGCCCGGGGGGAGTCCTCGTTCTCCGTGAAGAAGGGCATGGAGCCCCGCAGGGTGCCGTGCACGACCATGATCATCGGGTTGAACACGGCGATCACCAGCGCGTACGCGGCCAGCTCAACGGTGCCTGTGTTGCCCAGCACCGCGGCGGTGACCGCGCTCCCGACGAGGGTGGACAGCATGGAAAGGTAGAGCGGCAGGGCCTTGCCCGCGATCCGCCGGGCGATCGGCCCCGGGCGCTGGGGCAGGTCCGCCGGGGTGGAGGGGGGTTCGGGAACGCGGGTCCGGTCGGTGCGTGCTGACATGCGCGGGGAGGACTCCTCAGGGGGTTGGGCCCTGTCCGGAGGGACGGGGTCGTAGCATCTGGCTTGACAGCGTGTCCGATGACGAGGGGACGGTTCTCATGTCCGAAAAGCGCGTGGTGTGGGCGAAGAAGCTGCCGGAGGTCTACAAGAAGCTCGACGAGATCGACCTGGTCATCGCGGGCCACCTGGACGTCAAGCTGCTCGAACTGATCAAGCTCCGGGCCTCCGTCCTCAACGGCTGCGCCTTCTGCGTGGACCTTCATACCCAGAAGGCGCTCAAGGAGGGCGAGTCCCAGCAGCGGCTCTTCCTGGTCTCCACCTGGTACGAGGCCGGTGAGCGGTTCACCGAGCGCGAGCGCGCCGCCCTCGCCCTCACCGACGAGATGACCGAACTCGGCGGCACCGGGGTGTCCGACGAGGCCTACGAGTCGGCCGCCGAGTTCTTCGACGAGACCGAGCTCGCCGCGCTGATGTCCGCCATCGCCATGATCAACCTCTACAACCGGCTCGCGGTCACCAGCCAGCTGCACCCCAAGGAGCGCTAGGGAGTGTTCTCCGTTCCCTGCCGGGCCAAACGCCCGGCGGGGAGCTCCCTCAGGTGGCCCGTGAACGGACGCCGTAGGCGAAGGCGGCCAGAACCAGCGCGGACAGGTCCGCGCGTGCCGCCTCGTCCGTGAGCACCTGGGGAACCACTGTGCGCAGACCTCCAAGGGCCAGGGTGGCCAGTGCCCGCCTGGCGCGATCGGAGGGCCCGGCCAGCTCCCGCCCGGTGAGCGGGGCCCACACGGCCGTGGCGGTCGCGGCCAGCCACAGTTCGTGCGGTAGACCGAACCCGAGCCCGCCCTCCAGCCGCCGCCCCGGCTCCGTGGTCAGCCAGGTGTCCAACTCACGGACCAGGTCGGCGTGGGGCAGGCCCCGTTCGGCCAGGGCCGCGCGTACGTGTCCCCGGTGGCCCAGGTGTCTTCGCCGGTCCGTGTCCCAGTGGACGGCCGACGCCCGGGCCCTGCGCCAGCTCACGAAGGGCACCAGCGCGGGGGAGCGGAGCACCCGTGTGTCGGGCGCGGGATCCGTTTCCTCCCGGAGCAGGACCGACCGGCGCACGCCCATCCGGTGGCCGTTGCCGACCAGACTGAGGTCGCCGTCGTGTTCCACCAGGTTGGGCACGGTGACCAGGGCCGTGCGCCCGGTGCGCTCCAGGTACCGGGCCAGCGCCTCGTCGTCGGGCTCCTCCTCCCGCCCCCGCGGGTCGACGGTGGCCACCAGCTCACGGGCCACCGGGGCGGGCAGCAGGAACCCGACCGTGGGCACGTACTGGTCCACGCACTCCGCCAGCCCGTAGCCGCCCAGGGCCGCCCAGCGGGCCGAGGTCGCGGTGGCCGACCCCCATTCGCAGAACAGGCTGAGCGGTTGGTCCGGGTGTGCGCTGACCAGGGCGGACAAGGCCTCGTACAGCCCCGGCCGGGGTTCTGCGTCGTCCTGGAGGACCAGGTGGTGGGTGGCCCCGTCCGGCAGGGCGGACCAGGCCGCGAGTGAGGTCCGCAGGGTGGAGGGCGCCCCCTCGGGTACTGGGTCCACGACCACGGTGGGGGAGAGTTCGGGCAGGCTCCGGGCGAGTGCGCGGGCGGCGTCGGCGCGGCGGGGGTGGGTCATCACCGCGCAGGAGATGCGTACGGTCACAGGGCCTCCTTCGGCGCGGGGCAGTACTCGGCGCCGAACTCCAGGGCGTCCAGGGTCAGGTCGACCACCGCTGACCGGTGTTCCGCCAGGGCGGCGACGTCGACCAGGGCGCGAAGGGCTCCCGGGACCAGCGTGGCCAGCGAGCCCTCCACCGCCGTCTCCGCGCGTCTGTCGCGCAGCCCGCCGACCACCCCGGGCCAGCGGCCCTCCAGCACGGCGCCGTTGGCCACCGCCGTGCGCCAGACCGAGCCCAGGTGCGGCTCCGGAACCAGCCGCGTCCACGGGCCCGTTCCGGCGCTGGCGGCCAGCGCGGCCGCCGTCCGTCCCTCGTCGGCGCCCCAGGCGGCCAGGGCACGGGACAGCGGCACGTGGGACTCCGGGACGTCGTGGTCGAGGTCGATGAGGGAGGTCTCCCCGTTGGTCCAGTTCAGGTGGGGGAGCGTGCGCGGCGGTTCCAGGACCGAGGCGACGGGGGCCGCCACCGGCTCGGCGGCGAAGCACACCGAACGGCGCGCCCCGTGCCCGGAGTTCCCGACCAGGCTGGGCAGTTCCTCGTGTTCCACCGGGGTGGGCACCGCGACCAGCGCTCGCGTCCCGGTGCGCCGGACGAAGCGGAGCACCTCCCGGTCGTCGGGCTCCCCGTCCACGCCCTCGTCCGCCAGGAACCGGGCCAGTTCGACGGAGAGCGCGGAGGGCAGCGCCAACGCCACCGTGGGCACGTAGGGGTTGACCACCGGAACGGTCCCGGCCCCGGTGAACACCGCCCAGCGGGCCAGGGTCGCCGTGCGCGACCCCCACTCGACGAAGAACGACACCGCGGCTCCCGGGTGGGCGCCCAGGGTGTGTTCCACGGTTCTCGCGAAGCCCTCGGCCAGCCGAACGTCGTCCTGGAGGACCAGGTGGTGGGTGGTGTCGTACCGCGCGGCGGCGCCGAAGGCGACCCGGGCGCTGCGCAGCGCGGTGGGCGGGCCGTCCGGTTCGGGGTCCGGGGCCAGCCCGGTGAGCGCGAGGCCGGTGTGCTGGGCGACCCCCCTCGCGGACTCGGTCCGGGAGGGATGGGACATCACGGAGGCGGACACACGGACACGCGGGTGGGGGGTGTGCATGCCTTCCATCCTAGGTTCCGGGGGGTGCGGGAACCCGGTTGTCCACAGGGCTTCCCGGGCTACGCGTGGACCCCTGGGCCGGTACTTCCCCACCCTTATCGACGGATCCGTGCTGGGCGCGCGGCCGGGGCGGATCGTGCTCGACGAGGTGTCGGACCTGCCCCGGGTGGAGGAACCGGGTGAGCATCCGGACTTCACGACGACCCGGGACCGGAGCGCGGACGCCGTGCGCGTCGCGGCCCGGTGACACGACGCGCCCCCGCCCCGAACCTGCGGGGCGGGGGCGGCGGAAGGCGCGGCGGATCAGCCGGTCGACTGCTGACGGCCCTGTTCCGGCGACGAGGTCGGTCGGGGCGCGGCGTGCGGACGTTCGTGGGCGGCGCGGTACCCGGCCCGGTAGCTGGCGTCCCGGGAACGTTCGGACTCCTCGTCGCTGACCGCGATGGGCCAGCCGGCGGTCAGACCGTAGATCACCAGGATGTCGATGGCGATGACCACCACCGACCACAGCGGCATCGCGATCAGGAAGGCCAGCTGGGCGACGGCGTTCAGGGCGGCCAGGACGATGGAGAAGGCCCGCGCCCAGGTGCTGCCGGACAGGACCGCGAGACCGGCGACGACGAGCACCGCGCCCCAGAGGCCGAGCAGGACACCCCAGGCGCCGTACTCCATGATGAGCATCTGGGTCTCGGTGGCGACGAAGAACTCCGGGGTGAACATCGCCGCGAGGCCCTGGATCCCGTTGATGACCCCGGTCACGATGAGCAGCGTGGCGACGAAGAACTGCCAACCGTTGGCCTGTGTCCGCATGGGTGCTCCTCTGCCGGTCGCCCAGGAGTCTGACGGGGGCGACCTCTCTGGTGTCACGAGCAGGCGGATACCAGCTCCGCCCCTTCATCATCGACCACGGCGCGTAAGGGGCACGGAACCGGTTCCTCCGGATCGGGCAAAGCCGGGGCGTCACCCGCGTCGGAGCGCCGCACTCTGATTCGTTTTTACGTAACAACGTAGAATCGTGTAGCGTGGGCGCGTGCCAGAACCCACCCCAGACCACGCCCCCCACGCCAGCACGGAGGAGCGCCTCGCGGCCCTGGAGGCCCGGGTAGCCGAGCTGGAGCGGCCCGGTCGCGCGGACACCGCAGCCGCCGGGACCAACTACGCCGAGCACTTCTTCGTCCTGGAGGCCCTCAAGGAACGCGGCGGAGACGACGGAGCGATCGTCTTCGCGGGCGTCGTCCCCGTCGAGGGCGCACCGGAACCCGTCCAGTGGCAGTACGGGAGCTCCGTCGAGGACATCGAGAACCTCGACTGGTCCGCGCTGGCCGGGAACCTGGACGCTCTCGGCCACCCCGTCCGGCTCAGCATCCTGCACGCGGTCCACTCCGGCGCCTCCACCGTCGCCGGGCTGAAGGAGCGCGCGGAGTTCGGGACCAGCGGCCAGATCTACCACCACGTGAACCTGCTGGTCGCGGCGGGCTGGCTGGTCACCCGCAAACGCGGCCACTACGCCATCCCGCCGGAGCGGCTGGTCCCGCTGATGGTGGTCCTCACCGCCTCGCGCGGCTGACGAACGGAACGAAGGAAGGAGGGGAGCTCGGGTGCGGAGCAGTACACGGGCCAGGGTGACCGCGGCGGCCGTGGCCGTCGCCGTCCTGGCCGTCGGGTTCGCCGTGCGACCCACGCCCCCGTCGCTCTCCTCGGAGGCCGGCGACGCCGCCCTGGCCGAGCGCGCCCGCCCCCTGCTGGAGGACGCCCCCCGAGCGACGGCGGCCGTCGTGGAGGTCGACGACGGCCGGGTCCGGGAGGCCTACTTCGGCGCGGACGGGACGACCCTCTACGAGATCGGCTCCGTCTCCAAATCCCTGACCGGGCTGCTGCTGGCCGACGCGATCGAGCGCGGTGAGGTGGACCCGGACACCGAACTCGGCACACTGCTGGACCTGGGCGGGGCGCCCGCCGCGTCGGTCACCCTCAGCGAGCTCTCCTCGCACCGCTCGGGACTCCCCAGGAACCCTCCGGGAGTGCTGACCTCGGCCACCATGTTCCTGGACAACCTCCGCAACCGCGATCCCTACACCGGTGACGTCGACGCCCTGGTCGGGAGCGCCGCCAGGGCCGACCTCACGGACCCGGGCCGGTTCGCCTACTCCAACCTCGGCGCCGCGCTGCTCGGCCAGGCCCTCGCGGCGTCCTCCGGAACCGACTACGAGACCCTTCTCCGACAACGCCTCCTCGACCCGCTCGGGATGGGGCGCACGGTCGTCCCCGCCTCTCCCGACGACGTGCCCGCCGAGGCGGCCGTCGGGCACGGCACCAACGGGCGACCCTTCGCCCCCTCGGCCAACGCCGCCTGGGCCCCCATGGGCGGCGTGCACTCCACCGGCGGAGACATGGGACTCCTGGCCCGCGCCCTGTTGGAGGGGGAGGCGCCGGGTGCCGGTGCCCTGGAACCCCGCTGGGACGACGGTCAGGGAGACGGGGTCGGCCTGGGCTGGTTCGTCACCGACCACGACGGCACCGAGGTGACCTGGCACAACGGCATGACCGGTGGGTTCGCGGCCATGGTCGCCCTGGACCGCGAGGGCGGGCGCGCCGTGGTCGTGCTGGCGGACGGCCCCGCGGGCGTGGACTCGGTCGCCCTCGACCTGTTGTTGGAGGAGGAGTGAACGACACCCTGGTCGCCCTCGTCGTGTGGGTGGTGCTGACCCTGTTCGCCGCCTCGCTCACCTGGGAGATGGTGCGGTCCGCGCGCGGCGCGGAGGGTGAGCACGCCTTTCCCGACCGCGGAGGCGTGGTCCGGCGGTCCGCGGGCGTGGTCCTGTTGACCGCGTACATCCTGCTCGCGGTGGGGTGGCTGCACCTCCCGGCGGTCCTGTGGTGGGTCAACGCGGCCCTGGCCGCGACCGCCCTGGGAGCGGGCGCGGCGCGCTGGCACGCCCTGCCGTGGAGCGCGGCGGAGGGCGGTGGGCGCGGGCGCTGGACCGGCGCCGCGTTCACCGTGGGCCTGACCGTCGCCCTGGTCCTCCTCCTGGCCTTCTGAGGGATCCGGTCCCCGGCCCCGGCCGAGGCCTGTCGGCGGCGCGTTCCCCACGGGACGAACGGTGGCGCACGGGATCCTTCGCCCCTCTCCACCCTTTCCGAGACGGGAAAGAACAAAGGGTACGAGTCTCGCTTTCCGTGCGAACGCGGTAATGCGGAAATGTCCATCAAGGAGGAATTGTCCAACAGGTCCTTTCTGGGCCTTCGGGCTGTCAGAGGGCCCCGCTTGTGGAAAACTCCCCGCGCCCAGCGGGGGTGGACTAACGTGAAATCCATCCGCCGCTCCGGGTCATCCGGGGTGAAATCCACTGCACGTGACACGGGCGGGTGCGACGGCAACGAATCCGCCACCCGCACGGAAAGCCGCGAGGAACCCATTCATGGCAGTACACCTGTCCGACCGGAAACGCCCTCTCCCGCGCCCCGGCCAACAGGCACTCGTCGCTCTCCTGGCCGCCTCCGCCCTGACCGCCCCGGCATGGTCCTGGACGGTGATCGAGAGTCCCGAACCGGCCCGACCGGTGATCGCCCTCGTCGGCGGCCTGGCCGCGCTGCTGCTGTGCGCCGCCGTGGCCACCGCCGTCTACCACGCCGCCGTGGCGCGCGTCGCCCGCGCGCACGGCACCAGGGTCAGTTCGGGCGCGCGCACCCTGGAGGAGGAGGCGGGATGGGTCGTCGACGCCCTCCTGCCCGCCCTCACCCACGCCGCCCGTGAGGGCAGGCCCCTGCAACGGGTGCTCGCCGACCAACCCCGGCCCACGCACCCCACGGTCGACCGCCTCGCCCACGCCCTCACCACCCAGCTCACCGACGCCGAGCGCCGCGCCACCGAGGCCCGTACCGCGCGCACGGCGATCGAGAACGAGGTCACCGACCTCGCGGACGCCACCCTGCCGTTCATCGTGCACCGCGTCCGCGAGGACCGCACCATCGCGGAGGAGGTCCTCGCCCAGGAGCTCCGTGAGGTTCACCCGGCCGTGGCCCACCTGCGCACCCGCCTGATCGAGGAGTTCGTGGTCTCCGAACGCCGCAGCGCCACCGCGCTGATCTCGGCGGCCAACATCGGCGGGCGCGTCCAGGCCCACCTCACCACCCTGCTCGCCCAGCTCCGAGACCTGGAGTTCCGCTACGGAGACCGCTCGGACGTGTTCAACGACCTCCTGCTGGTCGACCACAACGTCTCCCGCACCGGCCGCCTCGCGGACGCGTTCGTGACCCTCGCCCGGGGCCGCTCCGGGCGCCGCTGGAACCGTCCCATCGGCATGGAGAGCATCCTGCGCGGGGCCCAGGGCCGCATCACGGCCTACCGCCGGGTCCGCCTGCACTACACGCACCGGTCGGCGGTGGTCGGCTACGCGGCGGAGGGGGTCATCCAGGTGCTCGCGGAGCTCATGGACAACGCCGCCAACTTCTCCGCGAACGGCACCGACGTCAACGTCTACGCGCAGGAGGAGGACAGCGGGGTCACCATCACCGTCGAAGACAGCGGCCGGGGCCTGCGCCAGCGGGAGCGCCGGGCGGCCGAGAACTACATCGACGAACCCCGCACCCTGGCCACCCTCCCGGGCCTGCGCATGGGGCTGGCCGTGGTGGGCGCCCTGGCGGACAAGTACGACCTCCAGGTGAGCTTCCGGCCCTCCGCGCGCGGCGGCACCGGAGTGGTCGTGCTCATCCCGCCCAACCTCGTCACCGCGTACGAGATGCCGCTGCCGCCCCGACTCCAGAAGGAGAGGGAGGAGGAGCTCGCGCGGGAGGCGGAACTGGCCAGGGAGGCCGACCTCGCGCGGCGGCCCGACCTCGCGGCCCCGGCCCCGGTGAACGGAACGCCCGGTTCGGTCGTCCGCGACGCCCACTCGACTCCGCTCGACCGGACGCCCGAGCCCCCGGCGCACCGGCCCGCGGCCGGTGACGCTCCCGCCGTCGGTGTCCCCGCTTCGGGTGGCCCGGGGGCCGACGTCCTGGCCGGGGACACCCCGGTGACCGGGATCCCGACACCCGGCGCCCCCGGGGCCGGAACCCGGGTGCCCGGTACCCCGGCGGACGGTACCCCGGCGTCCGGAATTCCGGTGGCGGCCTCCGAGCCCCGGACCGCGACCGAGCCGACCCCGGCCCGTCCGCCGCTGGCCCGACGGATCACCGCCCGCCGCGCGGCGCCCCGGGTCGACCCCCTCTCCGA
This sequence comes from Nocardiopsis sp. iso_237, assembly GCF_056173345.1. NCBI lineage: Bacteria > Bacillati > Actinomycetota > Actinomycetes > Streptosporangiales > Nocardiopsidaceae > Nocardiopsis > Nocardiopsis sp. iso_237. The sequence goes on from NZ_CM149669.1 coordinate 1,859,604, forward strand.
CGCCGTCGACGAGCCCTTCACCGGGACCGACCGGGGAACCGGGCCCGCCTCCGGATCCGGCGGGGACACCGGTCCCGAGCCGGTCTTCGACATGCCGCAGCGGTTCCGGGGCCTGACCCTGGCCCAGGCGGTCCGCGAGAACCCCGAACAGCTCTTCCCCTCCAGGCGCCGGGACTTCGACCCCGAGACACGCAGGGAGCTGCCCACCCGGCTGGCCGCCTTCCGTGACGACGAGGACGACGATCAGGAGAACGGCCCGGGCACCCTCTGGGAGGACGGCCGATGAGCACGGCCCCCGCCCCACACCACGACACACCGAACGAAGAGGAACGGAGGGAGGGGCGCCCGGCGCCGCGGCACAGGGACGACCGCCCCGCGACCCCCATGACGACGACGGACGCCAGCCTCGACTGGCTGTTGGAGGACCTGCGGCACCGGACACCGGGCATCCGCCACGTCCTGGTGCTCTCCAGGGACGGGCTCCGGATGTGCCACACCCGGGAACTGGACGTGGACCGCGCCGACCAGCTCGCCGCCATCTCGGCCGGTGTCCAGAGCCTGTCCCTGAGCGCCTCCGCAGAGTTCGGGGACGGCACCGGATCGGGCCAGGCCATGCTGGAGTACGGCGGCGGGCTCCTGCTCATCATCGGCGCGGGCGAGGGCGCCCACCTGGCCGTCATCGCCGGGTTCGAGGCGAAGGTGGGGGTGGTCGCCCGCCACATGAACCAGCTCGTCGACCGGATCGGCGGGCACCTCACGGCCGGTCCCCGGCGCAGGCCCCACGAGGTGGACCCGTCCCGATGAACACCGCCCCCCGCCGCAGTGCCCCCGCCCAGGGCGCCCCCTCCGGTGCCGAGTCACCGGACCGCTTCTACACGGTCACCTCGGGGCGCGGTGACGCCGACGACCCGGCCATGGACGCCGTCACCCTCGTGGTGGCCGAGTCCGGCCCCGCGCCCGACATGCAGTCCGAGCACGCCAGCATCCTCCGGCTGTGCGCCCGGCCCACCGCCGTGGTGGAGCTCTCGGCGGAGCTCAGGGCTCCGGTGAGCGTCGTGAAGGTGCTGCTCACCGACCTGCTGGACACCGGCGCGGTGGCCGCTCGGCACCCCGTACCCGTACGGTCCCTCCCCTCGCGCGGAGGACCCCGGCACGACCCCGAGACCCTGAAGCAGGTGCTCCTTGCCCTTCAACGACTCTGACGCCCACGGACGGACGGCCACCACGCCGCTGACGTCGGTGGGCGCGACCCCCGCGACCCCCGCGACCGCCCCGGAACGCCCCCCGCTGGCCAGCACCGCGAGCCAGGCGCTGAAGATCGTCATCGTCGGCGGGTTCGGCGTGGGGAAGACGACCCTGGTCGGCTCGGTCAGCGAGATGCGCCCGCTGAGCACCGAGGAGGTCATGACGCAGGCCAGCGACGGGGTCGACGACCTCAGCGCGGTCCGCGACAAGCGCACCACCACGGCCGCCTTCGACTTCGGCCGGATCACCATCGACGCCACCCGGGTCCTCTACCTCTTCGGCGCCCCCGGGCAGAAGCGCTTCTGGTTCCTCTGGGAACAGATCTTCACCGGCAGCCTCGGCGCGGTCGTCCTCGTCGACACCGCCCGGGTGGAGGACTCCTGGTACGCCATCGACCGGCTCGAACACCACCACACCCCGTTCGTCGTGGCGGTCAACCGGTTCGGGCCGGGACCGAACCTGCACGACGTGCGCAACGCCCTGGACCTGTCCAACGACGTCCCCCTGCTGGAGTGTGACGCCCGCCGCCGCGAGTCCAGCCGCGACGTCCTGGTCACCCTCGTCCGCCATCTGTCCCGGCACCGCCCGCCCATGTCCGCACCGGAGAGGTCATCGTGAACAACAACGTGGGAGCCCCGGGGGCGGTCGTGCCCCCGGCCGCCCGAGGGCCCGCGCCCCTGTCGCCCGAGCACGAGTACGCCATGCGCTTCTACGGGCCCGACATCGCCTGCGACCCGGTGGCGCTCTACGAGGAGATGCGCCGCCACTACGGCCCGGTCGCACCCATCCTCCTCGACGGCGACATCCCCGCGTGGTTCGTCCTCGGCTACCGGGAACTGCACCACGTCTCCGACCGGCCCGAGTGGTTCGCCCGCGACTGCCGCCGCTGGAACATGTGGGACCACATCGACGACGCCTGGCCACTGATGCCGTACGTGATGTGGACCCCCTCGGTGATGTTCGCGGAGGGGGCCGAACACCAGCGGCGCGCGGGGGCGATCGGTGACGCCCTGGACGCCACGGACCGCGCCGACCTGCGCACCCTGTGCGAGCAGGTCTCGGACGGCCTGATCGACCACTTCGCCGGGGACGGTGAGGCCGACCTCGTCAGCCAATACGCGCACCACATTCCGGCGGGGGTGATCGCCCGGCTGTACGGGCTGCCGCAGCAGGAGGTCCCTGAGCTGGTGCGGGACATCCTCGTCTCCCTCGACGTCACCGCCGACGCGGGTCAGGCCCACCAGCGGGTACAGGAGCGGATGCGGCGGATCGTCGGCGAGCGCAGGTCCCATCCGCGCGACGACATCCCCTCGCGGCTGCTGCTCCACCCGGCGGGGCTGACCGACGACGAGGTGGTGATCGACCTCCTGGTGATCATGTCGGCGGCGCAGGCGCCCACCGGCAACTGGATCGGCAACACCCTGCGGCTGATGCTGCTGGACGACCACTTCTCCCTCACCCTCCAGGGCGGGCGCAGCAGTTCCGGTGAGGCGCTCAACGAGGTGCTGTGGAAGAACACCCCCACGCAGAACTTCATCGGCCGGTGGGCGGTGCAGGCCTGTGAACTGGGTGGTCGCCGGATCAAGCGCGGCGACCTGCTGGTGCTCGGCATGGCCGCCGCCAACGCGGACCCCCGGCTCAACACCGGTGACCTGGGGATCTTCGGCAGCAACCGGGCGCAGATGTCGTTCGGGCACGGGGAGCACGGTTGCCCGTTCCCCGCGCCCGAGGTGGCGGAGGTGATCGCCCGCACCGCCGTGGAGACCCTCCTGGACCGGTTGCCGGACGTGCGGATGGGGGTGCCGCCGGACCAGTTGCGGTGGCGGCCGTCCGTGTGGATGCGCGGACTCTACGAACTCCCCGCCCGGTACAGTCCCATCGCCGGTCGGGGCCGACGCCGCGCGGGCTAGCCATGCGCCCCGGACGACCGTCCGCCCACCGGGCACGCGCCGGGGGTCAGCGGGCGCCGGTGGGCCTGGGAACGGGGGAGAACTCCAGGGGCAGTTCGCGCAGGCCCCGGGTGAACAGGCCCTCCTCCACCAGGGTGGCGCCCCCGGCCAGGCGCGCGTCCGGCATGGCGTCGAGCAGGTCGTTGACGGCCACCCGCACCTCCGCCTCGGCCAGCAGCGCGCCCACGCAGAAGTGGCGGCCGAGCGCGAAGGCCAGGTGTTCGGCGGCGGCGGAGAAGGACGTGGCCTCGGAGAGCTCCGGCCGGGAGACGTCGAAGCGGTCCGGGTCCGCGAACTGGTCGGGGTCCCGGTTGGCCGCGCCGATCAGGCAGGTGACGGTGGCCCCGGCGGGCACCGTCCCGCCGCCGACCTCCACGTCACGGCTGGCCTGGCGCATGATCATCTGCACCGGCGGGGTGAGGCGCAGCGACTCCACGAAGGCGCGGGGGACGAGCGACCGGTCCTCGCGGACCGCCGCCAGCTGGTCCGGGTGGGTGACCAGGTTGGCGAACAGGCCGGACAGCGCCTTGTCCGTGGTCTCCCCGCCCGCCGCGAGCAGGAGACTGCAGAAGGCCTTGACCTCCTCGTCGGTCATCCGGGTGCCGTCGACCTCGGCCTGGCAGAGCCGGGAGAGCAGGTCCTCACCGGGCCGTTCCCGGCGTTCGGCGATGATCGGGAGCAGGTACTCCGCGAACTCGTCCCTCGTGCGGAGCCCGTTCTCGGTGACCCCGGGGTCCTGGGTGAGGTTGCCGAGGAAGGCGATGATCGCGGTGTACCAGTCGTGGAAGCGGTCGTGGTGGCTCTGGTCCAGGCCGAGCATGTCCACGATGACGTTGATCGGGAACCGGGTGGCGTACTGGGAGACGAGGTCGACCCGGCCCTCGTCGCGGAAGGCGTCGACGAGGGCGCGGCTGTTGCGCTCGATCACCGGGAGGAAGCGCTCCCGGAGTTCGCGGCCCCGGAAGGCGGGGGCGACCAGTGCCCGTCTGGTCGCGTGGTCGCGCCCGTCCAGTTGGAGGATGGTCCTTCCGTGCACCGGTTCCAGCTGCCAGCCGTAGTTGTCCGTGGAGAAGGCCCCCTCACGGTCCTGGAAGACCCGCCGTACGTCCGCGTACCGGGAGAGGACGTAGCTGGAGGTGGGTGCGTGCCACAGCAGGGGCTCGTGTTCACGCAGCAGGGAGTAGGCGGCGTAGGGGTCGTCGGAGAACTCGGGCGAGAGGAGGTCGGGGATGCTGGGTGCGCTGGTCACGTGATCGGTCTCCCTACGGTGGTGCGGAGGTCCGGAGGAACCCTCACAGTAGGTACGGGTTCCGGCACGATCCACCCCTGTCCTCGTCGTGATGCGATTTCCGGGCGAAAAGGGAGAGAGGTCCGCTTCTCGGGTGTCCGAAACACATCCGAAGAGGGGCGATTCGGCTGTCCGGGAAGGGGGTGGCCGTGGGCGCGCGGGGGCGCGCGGCGGCGGACGGCCCGACCGCGCCGCCGCCTCCACGTCGTTTTGGGGGTCAGGGTGCTAATTTGTCTGGATGGCACTGGGAGAGGCGGTTCTGGCGGCGCTGCTGGAGGGTGAGGCCTCCGGCTACGACCTGGCCAAACGGTTCGACGCCGGGGTCGCGAACTTCTGGTCGACGACCCCGCAGCAGCTCTACCGCGAACTCGAACGCCTGGAGGGCGAGGGCCTGCTCAGCGCCCGCGTCGTCCGGCAGGACCGCAGACCCGACAAACGCCTGTTCACCGTGACCGAGGCCGGGCGCGAGACGCTGCGCTCCTTCAGTCGGCGGCCCGCCCGGCCCACCGCCATCCGCGACGACCTGCTCGTCCGGCTCCAGGCCGTGGACGAGACCGACGTGGACGCGGTGATCAGTGCCGTCGAGGACCGTATGGAGCTCAGCCGCGCCAAGCTCGAACGCTACGACCGCATCGCGGCCCGCATGCTCGACGGCCTCGACGAGGAACGGTACCTGCGCGAGGCCGAGCGGGTCGGTCCCTACCTCACCCTCCAGCGGGGCCGCTCCCATGAGCAGGAGAACCTGCGCTGGGGAGCGAGCACCCTGGCCATCCTCGAACGGCGCCGGGCCGACCGGGCCCCGGGCCGGGACGCCGGGGACGGGCCGTCCGGGACCGGGTGATCGGACCCGGACGACCGCGTCCGGTCAGGACCGCGCCAGCACCTCCACGGTCCCCGCGCCGCCGTCGACCCGCACCACCCGGCGGCGCGGGGCGGGCAGGTCCCGGGGCGCCGCGCGGCGAACCGGGCCAGCGCGGCCTCGCGCTCGTCGTCCCGTCGGCCAGGAGCGCGTCCACGCCCATGCCGCACGCCCTCGACCCGCCGGTCGATCCAGTCGGCGCCCCCTTGACCACGTTCATGACCGGATGATCTTGTGCGGACACGAGATCAACGCCAGGGGTCGGTCCGGCGTCCCCGTCGTGGACGGGGCGCCGGTGGTGGTCGGCTAGTTGAGGAGCCGCTGCCAGTTGGACGGCACCCGCTCGGCCGGGGCGGGAACCGGCTGGTTCAGGGGGTGCGAGGTCGGCGCGGCCAGCTCCGGCCCCTCGCCCGTCTGCTGGGTGCGGAAGTCGTAGAACCACTCCTCGCCGGGCTCGAAGCTCTGGACGATCGGGTGGCCGGTGGCCTCGAAGTGGCGGCTGCCGTGCTGGGCCGGGGAACTGTCGCAGCAGCCCACGTGCCCGCAGGCCGCGCACCGGCGCAGGTGCACCCACCAGCCGTTCCCGGTGAGGCACTCCTGGCAGCCGGTGCCGCTGGGCGGCGTGGTCGGGTCGATCTCGTTGCTCATGTCGTCACGCTAGTCACTGGAGACCGCGCGGACGGTGAACAACGCGCGCCCGGTGACCGCCGGTCCCGGCCGCGCCCGATACCCTCGTCGCCGGTCGCCCCGAACAACGGGCCCGCAGCCCGGGACCCGCACTACCTGGAAGGCACTCCATGAGCGAGGAGCTGTCCGTACGCGTCGACGGTCACGTCGGTGTCCTGGAGATCCACCGCCCGCCGAACAACCACTTCGACCTCGACGTCCTCACGGCGCTCGCGGACGCCGCCGAGGAGCTGGCGGCCGGTGACTGCCGGGCCCTCGTGCTCTGCTCGGAGGGCCGGAACTTCTGCGCCGGGGTGGACTTCGCCTCCGGCGGGGTCGGGGACTCCCCGGTGCGGACGCTCAGCGCCATCTACGGCCAGGGGCTGCGCCTGTACTCGCTGCCGATCCCCGTGATCGCCGCCGTTCAGGGAGCGGCGGTGGGCGGCGGGCTCGGTCTGGCCTGCGCCGCCGACTTCCGGGTGGCCGCCGCCTCCTCCCGGTTCCACGCCAACTTCGGCCTGCTGGGGCTGCACCAGGGGTTCGGCCTGAGCGTCTCCCTGCCACGGATCGTGGGCCAGCAGAAGGCCGCCGACATGTTCTACACCGCCCGCCGGATCACCGGTACCGAGGCGCACGCCATCGGTCTGGCCGACGTCCTCGTGGACGAGGAGCACCTGCGCGAGGAGTCGGTGAGCCAGGCCCGCCGCATCGCCCGGTCCGCTCCGCTCGCGGTGCGCTCGATGAAGGCCACCCTCCGCGCGGACCTGCTCGCCGCACTGCCCTCCGCCCTGGAGCGGGAGATCATCGAACAGACCAGGCTGTTCGACACCAAGGACAACGAGATCGGGGTCACCGCCTCCCTCAACCGCACCGGGCCCGTCTTCACGGGGGAGTGAACCGGAGGGAGTGAGCCGGGCGGGGTTCCGGGCCTGCTCAGGGAACGATCGAGTCGACGTAGCCGCCGTCCACCCGGACGGCGGCGCCGGTCGTCGCGGAGGCCAGCGGGGAGCTCAGGTAGGCCACCATGTTGGCGATCTCCTCGGGCTCGATCAACCGCTGGAGCAGCGACATCGGACGGTGACGGACCATGAACTCGCGCTGGGCCTCATCCCAGGGCAGGTCACGGTCGACCAGCTCGTACACGAAGTCCTCCACCCCGCGGGTGTGGGTGGGCCCGGCGATCACCGAGTTGACGGTCACCCCGGTGCCCGCCGCCTGCTTGGCGAAGCCCCGGGTGACGGCGAGCAGCGCGGTCTTCGAGGCCCCGTAGTGGATCATCTCCGCGGGGATCGCGAGCGCCGAGTCGCTGGCGATGCTGAGCACACGTCCCCAGCCGCGCTCCGTCATCCCCGGCAGGGTGGCGCGGATCAGCCGTACGGCGGAGAGCACGTTGGTCTCGAAGTAGCGCCGCCACTCCTCGTCGCTGATCTCCAGCGCCGGGGCACTTCCGAACACCCCCAGGCTGTTGACCAGGATGTCCACCTCGGGAACGGCGGAGAGCACCGCGTCCGCGCCCTGCTCGGTGGTGACGTCGCCGGGGGCGGGGACCAGGTCCCGGTCCGGGGCCCGACCGGTCAGGGTGTCGATCGCCTCCGCCACCCGCTCCGGGCGGCGTCCGTTCACCGCGACCCGGGCGCCCGCGTCCGCGAGCACGGCCGCGACGGCCATCCCGATCCCCTGGGTCGAACCGGTGACCAGTGCGGTGGTGCCGGAAAGATCGATGCGCATGGGAACACAGTAGAAGGACGGGGCGGACCGGGTCCGCCCCGTCCGGGGTGTGTCGCCAGGGTCAGCTGAGGACCAGCCACAGCAGGCTGACGAGCAGGAAGCCCGACACGCCCAGCACCGTGGTCAGGACGGTCCACGTCCGCAGGCCGTCGGAGACCGACAGCCCGAGGTAGCGGGTCACCACCCAGAACCCGGAGTCGTTGACGTGCGACAGCCCGAGCGCCCCGAAGGCGATGGCCAGCGCGATCAGCGCCACCTGGATCGAGGAGTAGTCGCCGGTCAGCGTCATGTCCGCGAGCAGCCCCGAGGAGGTGAGGATCGCGACCGTCGCGGACCCCTGCGAGACGCGCAGCGCCAGCGAGAGGACGAACCCGAGCAGCAGGATCGGCAGGCCGGTCCCGGCGAGGGTGTCGGCAAGGGCCTCGCCCACCCCGCTCTCGGTGAGCACGCGGGCGAACGCCCCGCCCGCCCCGGTGACCAGGACGACCACGGCCACCGGCGGCAGCGCGGCCTCCATGACCTCACCGATGTGGGAGGTCGACCACCCGCGCCGCACCCCCAGCAGGAAGTACGCGAGCACCAGGGCCACCAGCAGCGCGAAGACCGGGGCGCCCACGAACGACAGCACGGGCAGCAGCGGGTGGTCCTCGGGAAGGACCGCCGCCGAGGTCGTGCCGACCATGATCAGGGCCAGCGGCGTGAGGATCAGACCGAGGACGGTCCACACGCTGGGCGGGGTCTCGGTCCGGCTGAGGGTCCCGGTGGATCCGTTGGCACCGGAGTCGCCGGAACCGGCCCGCCCCGCGTCGCCGTCGGCTCCGCCGCCGAACGCCTCGAACTGAGCACGGGTCGCCGCCAGCATGGGAATCCCACGGCGGGTGAGCCGCTTGGACACGTGGTGCGCGATCACGGCCAGCGGCGTGCAGACGATCAGGCCGAGGATCAGGATCCAACCGATGTCGCCCTCGAGCAGCGCGGCCCCGCCGACGATGCCCGGGTGGGGCGGCACGGAGACGTGCACCGCCAGCATGATCCCGGCCACCGGCAGACCGAACCTGACCGGGTCGACCCCGGCCGCCTTCGCGAACCCGTAGATGATCGGCACGAGGATGATGAAGCCGACGTCGAAGAAGACGGGGACGGCGAGGACCAGCGCGGCCCCGGTGAGGGCGGCGGCGACCCGCTTGGGCCCCAGCCAGCCGGTGAAGCGCCCGGCCAGGCTCTCGGCGCCGCCGGACACCTCGATCATGCGGCCGAGCATCGCGCCCAGGGCCACCAACAGCGCCACCGAACCCAGGGTCCCGCCCATACCGGCGGTGATCGTGGCGATGACGCCGAGCTGTTCGGGTGCGTCGGCGGTGGCCGGGACGGTGACCAGGGGCATGCCCGAAACCAGACCGACGAGGATGCTCACCAGGAGCAGGGCCACGAACGCGTGGACCTTGAAACGGATGATCAGCACCAGCAGCAGCGCGATGCCGCCCGCCGCGATGCCCAGAAGGGTGAGGGCGCCCATGGGTCGCTACTCCTTGTCGGTGGGTTCGGGTGCGACGACACGGATCACGGCGGAGTCGTCGGCGGAGCCCAGCCCCTGGCCCTGCCCCAGCAGGTACAGCTGCTCGGCGGTGGCCGCCAACGGTGTCGCCAGTCCGACGGAGCGGCTCGCGGAGGTCACGATGCCCATGTCCTTGACGAAGATGTCGAGTCGGCTGAGCACCTCGGCGCCCTCCTCCTCGTAGGCCTGGAGCATGCGGGGCCCGCGGTTGCCCAGCATGAACGAACCGGCCGCGCCGGCGCCCAGCGTCTCCAGGGTGGTCCCGGGGTCGAGGCCCAGCGATCGGGCCAGGGCCAGTGCCTCGGCGGCCGCCGCGATGTGCACGCCGCACAGCAGCTGGTTGACGGTCTTGAACGCCTGGCCGTCGCCGGGACGGTCACCGATCACGCTCAGGGTCGAGGCCAGGCGCCGCAGCACCGGGTCGGCGGCCTCCCGCGCCTCGGGGGTGGCACCGACCACGATCAGGAGGTCGCCCTCCCCGGCGCGGACCGGACCCCCGCTGAGCGGGGCGTCCACCAGGAGCAGGCCGCGCGGGGCCAGTTCCTCGGCGGTCGCGGTGACCGTGTCCACCCCGACGGTACTGGTCAGGACCAGGACGGTGCCGGGGGTCAGGGCCTCGACGATGCCGTGTTCACCGAAGAGCACGTCGCGCAGCTGGGCGCCGTCGCGCACCACCAGCACCACGGAGCCGACCCCGGCGACGGCGTCGGCGGCGCGCTCGAAGGGCACCACTCCGGCCTCGGCGGCCAGGTCGCGGCGGGCGGCGGCGATGTCACAGCCGTGGACGGTCATCGTCCCGGCCAGGCGGGCGGCCATCGGCAGGCCCATGGCGCCGAGGCCGATGACGGCGACGCTCGAAACGGGGCTGGTGGTCATGGTCGGACTCCGGTGTTCGTGGCTTCGGTGACGGGGGTGCCGTCTCCGGTGCGGGTGGACAGGGCGCTGAGGCGGTCGACGACCTCGGAGAGCGAGTCGTCGGCGCCGACGTTCCCGGCGAAGACGACGTAGGGGATGCCGGTGGCCGGACCGCCGACCGGCTCCCACAGGGAGACCAGGCCGGGCAGCATCGGGCCGCGCACCAGGGCGCGGTGGATGCCCAGCCCGAGCGAGGCGACGTCGCTGGAGGTGATCCCGCCCTTGGCGACCACGAAGCGAGGCGCGCGGCGGGCGAGGGTGTCGGACACGCAGCGAACGAGGGCGGCCGAGACCTCCCGGGCGATGGCCAGGCTGGCGGCGGGGTCGTCGCTCTGGCGCAGCAGCCGCGAGGTGTGCAGGATGACGTCGTGGTCGGCCAGGCCCCCGACGATCGCGTCGACGGTGCGGGCCACGGCGGCCTCGCGGGCGGACGGGTCGAGGACGTCGTCCACGTCGAGTTCGATCACGCGGGCACCGGGGTGCCGGTCCACCAGGACGGCGAGCTGGCGGGTGGTGAGAGCGACATGGGAGCCGACCACCACGAGTCCGCCGGGGGCGTCCGCGCCGGTCCGGATCTCGTCCTCGCCCAGGGGTGCCCGGGCCTCCAGGCCGATGCGGGCGCGCACGAACGGCGGGCCGACCCGGTAGACGAACCTGCGGCCCCGGCGTTCGGCGGCGATGAGGGCCAGGGAGAGGACGCGCAGGTCCTCCTCCGACTCGGCGTCCACCACCACGGGAGCGGCGTCGCGCTGGTCCAGGAGACGGGCGGTGACGGCGTCGGTGTCCCCTCCGCGCAGCAGGGCGAGGTCGATGACGGTGACCTCGCCGGCGGGTACGGCGCCCCCGGTCTTCTCCTCGACCCAGGCCCGGAGGTCGGAGCTGCGGTAGCCGAAGGTGGCGTCGCGGGCGAACTCGGTCTCCGCGACGGGGGTGAACTCCGTGCCCGAGCGCGTGTAGTGGACGCCGCCGACGGTGACGCGTCCGGCGTCGGGGAAGGCCGGGACGATGACGACGCCGTCGACGCCGGGGTCGCCCAGCTCCTGGAGGGTGGTGTCGATGACCCGGGGTTCGAGCGGGTAGTGGCCGCGCAGGGTGGAGTCTCCCCGGCTGGCGAAGACCAGCGGTCGGTCCCCGGCGGCGGCGCGGGCGTTGCGCACCACCTCGGCGTTGCGGGCCCCGGCCTCGGCCGGGTCCAGGCTGCGGGTGTTGGTGAGGACGTAGACGGCGAGCGTGTCCTGCGCGAACGCCCACCGCAGGTCGTCGACGGACCAGCGGGTGAGCACGGGCAGACCGTGCACCGACTGCGTGCCGGTCGGGTCGTCGTCGAGGACGACGATGACGGAACCGGCGGCGGTGGCCTCCCGCGCCACGGCGGACGCGGAGACGGGGCTCGGTGCCCCGGCGGAGGTGAGGACTTCGTGGGGATCGACCATGGAAACTCCCTTGTAAGACATCAGACATCTTATGTTAAACGGCGTGGTCGTCAAGCGTGATGTCACAGGAATTACCAGGTGAGGGCGGCAAGAAACCCGAGCGCGGACGGTCCGGGCTCGGGCTGATCGTCAGTGAGGGCCGGTGGGCGAGGCCGTTCGGGGGTGGAGTGGCCGGTGTGTGCGCCAGTGCTGGTCAGTCGGTCAGGCCGAAGACGTGCTCGCGCAGATCGCGGGAGGTCTGCGCCATGTGGTCCTCCATCGCCAGCCGGGCGGTCTCGGGGTCCCCGGAACGGATCGCCTCCAGCACCCTGCCGTGCTCGTCGATCGCGTGGGTCTGGATGGCCGGAATGGACGAGGTCTGTCGGCGTTTCTCGCGCATCACCCGCGACAGCGGCTCGAACAGCACGGCCACGAACACGTTCCCGGTCGCGGACAGGATCACGTCGTGGAAGCGGATGTCGTGCTCCACGAACCCCGCGAGGTCACCCCGCGCGTGGGCGTCGCGCATCCCCTGGAGGGCCTCCTCCAGTGCGGCGAGGTCGGCCTCGTCCCGGTGCTCGGCGGCCAGCGCGGCGGCGCCGGTCTCGATCATCCGACGCACCTGGATGAGCTGGAGCGAGGCGGTGAGGTCGTCGCCCCCGCGCACCGTGGCGCGCAGTACCGCCTCCAGCCCGGTCCACTCGTCCACGGGGCGTACCAGCGTGCCGCGCCCCCGCGCCACCTCGACCACGTTCTGGGCCTGGAGGGTCCGGATCGCCTCGCGCACGGTCAGGCGGCTGACGTCGAACTCCTGGCCCAGCTCGTTCTCCGAGGGCAGCCTGCCACCGGAGGGCAGGTCACCGTCGACGATGCGGTCCAGGAGCGACTGGGCGATCTCGTCCGCGAGCAACGGCCTCGGCACGACACTTCCTCTCGGGCGGGGGAGACGGCGGGGTCGCGTAGCCCGGCGGTGCCCACCGACCCCTGGCACCCCAGGGGGTGCGCGGCAACGCAACCCTATCGCCGCCGCCCGACCCCGGCTCCCGGCCTGGCGCGAGGTCGCGGGAGCCGGGGCGTTCTCAGGAGGGGGCGGTGCGGTCGGCGGGTCTGGAGAGGGATCTGCTGGTTCCCATGGAATGCCTTTCGCGTCGGAGCATCGAGGCGGCGCCGGTCGGGGGAGGAGTTCCCGACCCTTTCCCGTTTTCGGCCGTCAGGGCATCATTGCTGGTGGAAGCGGTGCCTTCGAGGCCGCCACCCCGGTTCGGGGTATCCAACAGAGTGCGGCACGGGAAATCGAAAGGGCAAGCGAATCCCCCCAACTCATTCGGGCAAGAGGCCATTCCGGGGGAGGAATGTCGGTAATCCTCCGCAAAGGGGCGGGGGAGGGATCGGTGCGGCCCCGGGTTTCGGCCTGGTCGGTGGGGTCGGAACGGTCACGCCGTACGGGGCGGCGCCAGAGAGTCGGTGATCAGGACGGTGGTCGGCAACCGCCGTCCCCTCGGCCGGTCGTCGCGGTCCCCGTCCACCATCGCGGTCAGCGCGGTCACCGCCGCGCGGCCCAGCTCGTCGGCGGGGGTGCGCACGGCGGTGATCGGCGGCCCCGGCAGGTCGGCCAGGGCGATGTCGTCGGCCGCTGCGACGCTGATGTCCTCCGGAACCCGCACGCCGAGGCGGCCGAACTCGAACATCACTCCCAGCAGGAGCAGGCTGTTGTAGACCAGCACGGCCGTGCAGCCGGAGTCGACGATCCCGCGCGCGGCGGCCACCCCCTCGGCGAACGCCGGGCGCACCGGGCCGTGGACCCGTACCCGCAGGCCGGAGCGGGCCGCGTGCTCGACCAGCTCCGCGCGCCGGTGCCGGTCCATCCACGAACTCGGCGGTCCCGCGAGGTAGGCGACCTCGCGGTGTCCCAGTTCCACCAGGCGGTCGTAGACCTCGCCTAGGCCGCCGGGGGTGTCGACGGTGAACGAGGCCAGCCCCGGCACGCGACGGTTGATCGCCACCACCGGCTTGCGCGCGTGTGCCTCCTTCAGATCGGCGGCCGAACTCACCGGGGACTGCACGGCGAACCCGTCCACCCGATCCTCCAGTTCGTGGAGCGCCTCCGCCTCGCGGGCGGGGTCGCCGCCGGTGACGGCGATGATCACGCGCCGACCGCTCTCGGCCGCCAGGTCCTGGGCGGCCGTGGCGGTGGTGGAGTAGAAGGGGTTGTCGAGGTCGGGGACGAGCATGGCGAAGAACCCGCTGCGCCCGGTGGTCAGCGCCCGGGCGGCCGGGTTGGCGCGGAACCCCAGGCGCTCGGCCGCGTCGCGCACCCGTACCAGGGTGGACGCGGCGACCATCGACGGCCGCGACATCGCCCGCGACACGGTGGACGCCGAGACGCCAGCCTCCCTGGCCACGTCGTCCAAGCTCGCCATTCCCACTCCTCGCAGGTCACAGTGCCCCCGGTCACAATCGCGACCGTGGGGTTGGCTGGGTGCCCACCTGAAGGTTACGGTGTTGCAAGCGCTTGCAGAAGCGCTTGCAGGTGTCATCGCAGATGAGACACGCAACAAATACCGAACAACCGCCGCCAGCGACCGGGAGAGTGGAATTGTCCCGCCCGTCACCCACCGCAGAGGCCGCCCGAGTCGCTTCGCGCCGCCGTCTCCTCCCACGCCCGCCCGTCACGGTCCTGCTCGTCCCCGGGCTGGCCGTGATGCTCTTCGCCTTCTGCTATCCCGTCGTGGCCACCCTCGCCTGGCCGCCGGACGGTGACCCCGCCACGGTCGCGCGGGAGACCGGGAGCCTCCTCAGCGACCCCTACCTTCTCCCGGTGATCGCGCGCACCGTCCGCGTCGCGGTTCTGACCACCGCCCTCTGCCTGCTCATGGGCTTCCCGGTGGCCTACCTCATCTCGCGGGCACCCGGCCCCTGGCCCGGCCGACTCCTGGCCCTGGCGATCTTCCCGCTCCTGCTCAACACCGTCGTGCGGACCTACGGCTGGATCGTGGTCCTCGGCGGCAACGGCCTGATCAGCAAGATCAGCGAGGCCCTGGGCCTGGGCCGGGTCCAGCTGCTCTACACCGAGACCGCGATCGTGCTCGGCCTGGTCCAGCTGTTCCTGCCCCTGATGATCCTGTCCGCCTACTCCAGCCTCTCCCAGCAGGACCACCGCTTGGAGGAGGCCGCCCGCGGCCTGGGCGCCTCACCCGGCCGCGCCTTCCGCGACGTCGTCTTCCCCCTCGCCCTGCCCGGCGCGCTGGTCGGGTGCACCCTGGTCTTCGCGGGCGCGGTCACCGCCTTCACCACGCCCCAGCTGCTCGGCGGCCCACGCGAGCGGCTCCTGTCCACCCTGCTCTACAGCCGGGTCAACGTCAGCCTCGACTGGCCCTCCGCCAGCGCCATCGCCCTGGTGATGACCGCCCTGGTGCTGGTGGTCGGCGCGCTGTCCGGTCGGCTCGGCAAGATCGGGAGCACCACCTCATGATCCTGCGACGTCCGTTCCTCTCCCTGCTCGCGGCGGCCGCCTTCGTGCTGATGCTCGGCCCCGTGGTGATCCTGGTCGGGGTCGCCTTCACCGCCGGAAGCACCCTCGCGTTCCCGCCGGAGGGCCTGTCCCTGCGCTGGTTCTCCGCCGCGCTGGACTACGGCCCCTTCATCGACTCCTTCGGCACCAGCATGGTCGTCGCCGCGGTCTCGACCGTGATCGCGCTGGCCCTGGGCGTCCCCGCGACCCTGGCGCTGCACCGGGGCAACCCGCGCGGCCGCCGGATCATGGAGAACCTGTTCTTCGCCCCCATCGTGGTCCCCGAGCTGGTCCTGGGCCTGGCCCTGTTCCAGCAGCTCATGGTGGGCATGCGGGTGACCGCGCTCGGCGCGCTGATCATCGGCCACACGGTCCTGCTGCTCCCGTACACCGTGCGGGTGGTCGGGGCCTCGCTGGCGCTGGCCGACGCACGCCTGGAGGAGGCCGCGCGCGGGCTGGGCGCGGGCCCGGTCCGCACCTTCCTCACGGTGACCCTGCCGGTGATGGCGCCGGGCATCCTCTCGGCCACCATCCTCGCCTTCATCACCTCCCTCAACAACGTTCCGCTGTCCCTCCTGCTCACCGGCCCGGGCGTGGCCACCCTGCCGGTGGAGATGCTCAACTACGTCCAGTCCTCGTTCGACCCGGTGGTCGCGGCGGTCAGCGTGCTGCTCCTGGCGCTCAGCGTCGCCGTCGCCCTCACCACCGAACGCCTGGTCGGTTTCACGAAGGTCTTCGGTCGATGACCGGGAAGCCCGCCCTCCGGGAAGAAGGAGACACACAGATGACACCCGTCGTCGAACTCGACCGCGTCAGCCACCTCTTCGGGGCGCGGGGCGGAAAGGGCGGCACCACCGCCGTCGCCGACCTGGACCTGACCGTGCGCCCGGGGGAGTTCACCACCCTGCTGGGCCCCAGCGGCTGCGGCAAGACCACCACCCTGCGGATGATCGCCGGGTTCCTCCAGCCCACCTCCGGGCGGGTCCTGCTGGAGGGCGTGGACGCCACCCGCACCCCGCCGGAGAAGCGCAACATCGGCATGGTCTTCCAGTCGTACGCGCTGTTCCCGCACATGACGCTCCGCGACAACGTCGGCTACGGGCTGCGCACCCGCAAGGTCGCCTCCGCCGAGGCGAAGCGGCGCGCGGAGGAGGCGCTCGACCTGGTCGGCCTCGCCCACCTGGCCGACCGCAAGCCCGCCGAGCTCTCCGGCGGCCAGCAGCAGCGCGTGGCCCTGGCGCGCGCCGTGGCCATCCGTCCCTCGGTGCTGCTGCTGGACGAACCGCTCTCCAACCTCGACGCCCAGCTCCGCGTGCAGATGCGGCGCGAGCTCCTGCGGGTCCAGCGCGAGACCGGTCTGACCGCCGTCCTGGTCACCCACGACCAGGACGAGGCGCTGGAGCTCTCCGACACGATGGTCATCCTCAACAACGGGCGCCTGGAGCAGCAGGGGTCGCCCCGGGACGTCTTCCCCCGTCCCGCCAACCGCTTCGTGGCCGAGTTCCTGGGCTACGACAACTTCCCGGAGGTGCCCGGGCACGGACCGGTCACCGTCCGCCCCGAACACGTGCGGCTGCTCTCCGGCGACGCCCGCGAGGACTCCGGGGAGACCGGACTGGACGGCACCGTCGGTGAGGTCACCTTCCAGGGCAGCAACTGCCTGGTCGAGGCGGTCATCAACGGGGCCGAGGGCCCGGGGGCGGCCCTGCGGGTCCTGCACCCCGGCGACGACCTGCGCCCCGGCGACCCCGTCCGTATCGTCCTGCCCCACCGCCACCTGGTGGCGCTGCCCGCCAGCGAGGTGACCGGATGAACCGTCCCGCGCGCCTCACCGCGACCCTCGCCGGGGCGCTGGCCCTGGCCACCGTGGCCGCCTCCTGCGCACCCGTCCGCGAGGACGACCCCGACACCCTCGTGGTCAGCACCTTCGCGTTTGCCACCGAGGAGTTCACGCAGGTCGTCGCCGAACCCTTCGAGGCCGAGACCGGCATCCGGGTGGTCCTGGACACCGGGAACAACGCCGGGCGCCTCACCAAGCTGCGGATCAACTCCGAGCGGCCCGACACCGACGTCGTGCTGATCTCCGACTACTACGCCCAGATCGGCAAGGACATGGGGCTGTTCGCCCCGGTCAGCAACGAGGACGTGCCCAACCTCGACGCCATCCAGCCCTGGGCCGTGGACCCCGACGGGTACGGCCCCGCCTACACCTTCCAGCTCCTGGGCCTGATGTACCGGACCGACATGGTGGACGAGGCGCCCGAGTCCTGGGACGACCTCTGGGAGAAGCCCGCGGGAGGCTACGCGCTGCCCGACATCTCCGTGTCGGCGGGCCCGATGTTCGTCCTCGCCGCGGGGGAGCACTTCGGCTCCGGCCACTCCGACGCCGACGCCGGGTTCGAGGCGCTGGCCGGGATCGGCCCCGACGCGCTCCAGTTCTACACCGGCTCCACCGAGCTCACCAGCCTGCTGGAACGCGGCGAGATCGCCATGGCGCCCGGACTGGACAACTTCGCCATGGGGTCGGTGGAGGCCGGCCAGCCCGTGGGCTTCGCTGTCCCCGACGAGGGAAGGGTGATGACCGCCAACACCGTGCAGGTGGTGGAGGGAGCCCCCAACCCGGCCGGGGCGCGGGCCTTCACCGACTTCCTGCTGCGGCCCGAGATCCAGGAGGGGATGGCCGAGGCCCTCTACGACAAACCCGTCGCGCTGGGGGCCGAACCCACCCCGCTCATGGAGGAGGTCTCCCAGGAGGCGGCCACGGACCCCGTCGCCAGCGGCTACCACCAGGGCGACCTCGCACTGCTGGCGAACGAGCGGTCGGCCTGGCTCGACCGCTTCACCGAGGAGGTGGCCAGGTGAACCTCGTCAACGGAGGAGGACCCGTGCCCACACCCGTCGTGATCGACTGCGACCCCGGCGTCGACGACGCCGTCGCCCTGCTGCTCGCCCTGGCCTCACCGCTCCTGGACGTGCGCGGGGTGACCACGGTCGCGGGCAACGTCTCGCTCACCGACGTGAACCGCAACGCCGCCCACGTGCTGGACCTGGCCGGGGCGCCCGTCGAACTCCCGCTGGTCTCCGGGCTGGCCGGGCCGATCGCCCGCACCTCCCGGATCCGGGACGAACCCATGCACGGCGCCGGGGGACTGGGCGGGCTGGTGCCCGACTCCCCGCCCCGGCCCCTGACCCCGGGTCACGCCGTGGACTGGCTGGCCGAACGCGCCCTGGAGTCCCCGGGCGAACTGACCCTCGTGGCGATCGGACCGCTGTCCAACGTCGCCGCGATGCTCGCCCGCCACCCCGAGGCCGGACCGGCGTTCCGGGAGATCGTCGTCATGGGCGGGGCCGCCTTCGCCCAGGGCAACGTCACCCCGGCGGCGGAGTTCAACTTCCACGCCGACCCCGAGGCCGCCCGCTACGTGCTGGAGTCCGGCCTGCCGGTGAGGATCGTGGGCCTGGACGTCACCCGCACCGCGCTGTACCCGCTCACCGAGGCCGAGTACCTGGCGACCCTGCCCGGCACCGCCGGGATCGCCGGGGACCTCCTGCGCGCCTACGCCGTGCGCTACCTGGAACGGTTCGGCGTCCCCGCGGTCCCCGTGCACGACGCCCTGGCCGTCGCCGCCGTCAGCCACCCCGACCTGATCGGCTGGGAGGAGGGCAGCGCGTCCGTGGAGTGCTCCGGCGAACTCACCCGGGGAGCCCTCGTCGCGGACGTGCGCACACCCGACCGGACACGCCACGTGCGCGTGGGACGTACCGTCGACGCCGACGCGTTCTCCGCCCTCCTCACCGAGGGCATCGCCCGCCACGGGCACCCCGCCTGACCCGGCACCCGCACTCGCCCGAACCAGGCACGCACTCCGCCTCCTGAACCAGGCACACGCCCACCCGAAGGGAACCCGACACCGATGTCCCACGCCCAGCTCAGCGCCGACCTGCTCATCCGAGGCGGGGAGGTCGTCTCCGTGCACACCGGCCAGGTGTGGCGGGCCGACGTCGCCGTGACCGGTGACCGCGTCCGCGCGGTGCTGCCCCCGGGGACCCCGGTGGAGGCCGACCGGACCCTCGACGCCACGGGGCTCGTCGTCGCGCCCGGCTACGTGGACGCGCACATGCACATCGAGAGCTCGCTGCTGGCACCGGCCGAGTTCGCCCGGGTCACGCTGGCGCGCGGCACCACGACCGTGCTCGCGGACGCCCACGAGATCGTCAACGTCGCCGGACGCGACGGGCAGGCCTGGATGATCGAGCAGGGCCGGGACACCGCGCAGTCCATGCGCTGGGCGGTGCCCTCGTGCGTGCCCGCGCTCGACGGGTTCGAGACGGCCGGAGCGCGGCTCGACGACACCGACATCGCGGAGATGCTGGAGTGGGAGGGCGTCACCACCCTCGGTGAGGTCATGGACTACCGGGCGGTGGTCAACGGCGACCCCCGCATGCACGCCATCATCGACGCGGCCCGGCGCCGGGGCGTGCGCCTGGACGGGCACTGCCCCAACCTCTCCGGCGCGGAACTGGGCGAGTACCTGTGGGCCGGGATCGACTCCGACCACTGCAAGAACACCGCCGAGGTCGCCGTGGAGAAGGCCCGCCTGGGCATGCTCCTCATGCTCCAGGAGAAGTGCCTGACTCCGGAGGTGGTGCGGGCGCTCCTCGACCTGCCGCACCTGCCCGACTTCTGCCTGGTCACCGACGACATCGTGGTGGACGCGATCGTGACCACCGGCCACCTGGACCGGGTGGGTTCGGTGGCTCTGGAACGCGGACTGCCCCCGATCGCGGTGCTGCGGGCGCTCACCCTCCAGCCCGCCCGCAGGCTGGGTCTGGACGACCGGGGGACCGTCACCCCCGGCAAGCGCGCCGACCTGGTGCTGCTGCGTTCGCTCACCGAACTCACCCCCGTCGTGACCGTCGCGGGCGGTCGGGTGGTGGGCCGCGACGGCGCCCCGGTCGAGGGCCCCGGTCCGGCGCCCGACCACCGGTTCGGTGCCACCGTCCGGATCGCCGCCCCCGACACCGGGACCGCGCGCTGGCGGGTGGACCTGCCCGACGGCGACCACGCCTTCCGCGCCATGCGGGTGAACGGCGTGGACACCTACACCGAACCGGACGAGGTGGTGCTCCCGGTCCGCGACGGGGTGGTGGACTGGCAGGGCCGTACCGCCGTGGTGGCGGTCTTCGAGCGCCACACCGGGAACGGCGGGGTGGCCTTCGCCCCGGTCGTCGGTCAGAACCTCGGGGCGGGCGCGTTCGCCACCACCTACGCCCACGACAGCCACAACCTCACCGTCGTGGCCACCACCGAGGACGCCCTGCTCACCGCCGCCGCCGACGTGGTGACCTGGGGCGGCGGCATGCGGCTGGTCCGCGAGGACGGGCCGGGCGCCGGCCTGCCCCTGCCCATCGGCGGGGTCATGTCGGAGCGGCCCGCCGACGAGGTGGCCGAGGCCTCCCGCCTGCTCCGCGCCGAGCTGGCCGCCTGGGGGTGGGAGAACCGCAACGCCTTCATGAGCCTGTCGACCCTCACTCTCGCGGTCTCCCCGAGCGTGAAGATCACCGACCGGGGGCTGGTGCGCGTGGTGGACCGGGCCTGGGAGCCGGCGACCGTTGTCAGAACGCCCCCGGCGACGTAGAACCAAGGGGTGAGACCGGCCGCACCCGGCGGCCGGGCCGCCCCTTGCCCGCAGGAGGCCGTCATCGCACCCCCCGACTCCGGCTGTCCGTACCGTCTGCGCCCCGATGGCACCGCCTTCCACGAGGAGGTCGCCGAACTGCGCCAACGTGAGCCCGCCGTCCGTGTGGAGCTCCCCGGGAACCTGGTCGCCTGGGCGATCACCCGATACGACCTCCTCCGGGAACTGCTGGGCGACCCGAGGGTCTCCCGGGACTTCCGCGCGCACTGGCCCGACCACGACCAGGTCGGACACGACTGGCCACTGGCGGCCCTGGTGTTCCTGGAGAGCTTCATCAACCGCTACGGGGAGGAACACCGGAGGCTGCGCCGCAAGGTCACCCCCGCCTTCACTCCCGGGCGCATCCGCCGGATGGAGGACACCGTCCGCGAACGGGCCCGCGTCCTGGTCGCGGACATCGCCTCGGTCGAACCCGGCCAGGAGGTGGACCTGCGGGCGACCCTGGCCCGCCCGCTCACCATGTGGGTGATCTGCGAGCTCTTCGGGGTCCCCGAGGACCTGCGGGAACGGCTCGGCACGGTGATGGACGCGGTGGTCGACACCACCGTCGAGCCGGAGGTGGTCGTGGCCCAGCAGATGGAGCTGCTGACCTGCCTGGAGTTGCTCGCGGAGCACAAGCGCGCCCACCCCGCCGAGGACCTCACAGGTGACCTGATCTTTCCGAGCGACGGTGAGCCGCTGCCGCACGCCGACCTCGTCGGCACGCTCCTCCTCATGATCGGCGCCGGGTACGAGACGACGGTCAACCTCATCGCCAACTCGGTGCACTCGCTGCTCGCGCACCCCGAGTACCGCGACCGCCTGGTCGCGGGTTCACTGGCGGCCGAGGAGGTGGTGGAGGAGTCGTTGCGCCTCGACCCGCCCGCCAAGTACGTGCCGCTGCGCTACGCGGTCGAGGACATCGACGTCGAAGGGGTGCTCATCCGCAAGGGGGAGCCGATCCTGGTGGCCTTCGGCGCCCCCGGACGGGACCCGGCCCTGAACCCGGACCGCCCGGAGGCCTTCGACCCGGATCGCGAGGCGAAGGAACACCTGTCCTTCGGCCACGGGGCGCACTACTGCGTGGGCGCCCACCTGGGCCGCATGGAGGCCAGGGTGGCGTTGGAGGAGCTGTTCGGGGCCCTGCCGGGGCTCGTGCTCACCGAGGAGGGACGGGTCCGGACCCCGATCCCGTCCCTGCTGATCAACGGCCCCCTGCGGGTTCCGGCCGTCCCCCACCCCACCGTCTGACCCGCCCCAAGAACTCGAAGAAGGGCCTGGGGTAGAACCCCGGGCCCAGCGCGAGGTGACTGCCGGTGCTTGACCGTGAGTCAGCTGCTTCGCCCTCTGCGACCAGCTTCAGAGACAAAATCCTGCCGGATAGCCTTCACTAGCCGAAGCGCCTCAACGCCCCAGATCGCTGAACGGGCGAGTTCCCTGAACACCTTCTGGTAGTGCGCGACCGTTTGGGCATCAGTCAGGCACAACTCCGCGCCGATCGTTTCCACCAGGACTCGGTCGTCAGCGAAGATCCAGAAGCCGTGTGAGGGGACGACGTCCATCACCGCACGCTGCGGGATCACACCGATCTCCACGTGCTCTCGGGAGATCTCGGCGACAATGCGGTTCAGCTGCTTGATCATCACTTCAGCTGGGCACAACCGCAGTCGCAGCGCGGGCTCCCACAACAGAAACTGGAAGGTCTTACCGGGTAGGTCGAGGATGGCTTGGCGCTCCATCCTCGCTCGCACGGCCTTCGCGCCGTCGTCGGGTGACCGGTGAAGGCGTACCCCTCTACGAAACATGAACCGGGTATACTCGGCCGTCTGGAGGAGCCCAGGTACACAAACGGACTCGAAGATCCCAAAATGGCGAGTGCGCTCGTCGAGCTTGCTGTAGGCCCGCTGCTTCGGTTCGTGTCCGCCAGCCAGTTGCCGCCGCCAGCTCGAGTAGTGCGTCTCCAGGGAACGCAGCTGCGCCACCAGACCCTCGGCGGCCTCTTCCCGTCCGCACACTCGCGCCCACGACCGCAGCTCCTCCGTGTTGGAGGTCTGTTTGCCGTGTTCCAGTTTCGATACCTTGGAGGGGTGCCACCCCAAGCGCACAGCCAGTTCCCGCCCGGACAGCCCCGCCTCACCCCGGAGTTCGCGCAGACGAATTCCGAGGGAGACGCGGGCGGTCTGGTAATCGGTCATATGGCTCTGGACGCCATGTACTTCGTGAAGGTCAGCGCGTGGTGCCAGGCCGCGTCGCGTGCCTGCAAGGCGGTGAGCAGCAGTTCGGGATCCTCGCTGAGGGTCGCCCCGAGAAACCGGTCTCCGTCGAACTCGAGGCGCGCGACGGTGGTGCTGTCGAAGACCCAGAAGTCGAAGTCGGGTAGCTCGGCCACGATGGGGTGTTCGCGCGACAGGTATCGGATGTCCTCGCCCACGCCGAGGTTGTAGGGGGTTCCCCACAGCTCCCAGCGCAGGTAGTCCGAGGGCGGGTTGTCGATCAGCCGGACCCGTTCCATGCGCTTTCCGGTGGCCAGTTCCTCGCGCATCATGCTCAACCACGGCCGGAACCAGCTGATGTCCGTGTCGTCTCCGACCAGCCATCGCTGGAAGTGCTCGTCCTCGTTGAGCTTGCCGTAGTGCGTGCGTGTCTCAAGTCGCCAGGCGGTGTAACGGTATTTGCGGAAGAGCGCGGTGAAGTCCGCTCCGCTGATGATCTCGGTCATCTCACTCCTTGGGGGCGAAGCGGGTCAGCAGCGTGCGGGGTACAACAACGAACTCCTCACCTTCGAGCACGTCGCTCAACTGTTCCAGAGCCTCGGGGTCAGTCAACCGGTCTCCCTGCACCACGATGTCACCGGCCTCGGTTTCGTAGAGCGTTGGGCAGCCGCCATCCTGTGACGTCGTGCCGAGCATTCGCAACTTCATGGGTGGTCCTTTCCTGTAGCAGGAGGGGATCCCAGTCTTTCGATCACATAGAACCCGCGCCAGCCTTGGACCCCGACAGCGCGAGCAATTTCGAGCAATCTGCTCATGTGTTCCCCGTGTCCTGCCTACGCTCGCGCTGAACACTCCGGCGAACTCGTTGCCGAGACGGGAAAGGCGCCCGCTGCATGAACTCCTCGAACAGGACGATCGACGTCCCACGCATCCTCGCCCCCTACGTTCGTATCGGTGTCCAGGGCGAAACGCTCTACCTGGGCTTCGGTTCCCTCCAGCAGGCCGTCAATGATCGGACGCTGTGGGAGCCTCTGGTCCGGCTCGCTGAGTACCATCGCGAACCCCGCACACGAGCCGAGGCTCTGGGTTTCCTTCGCGGTGTCTGCCGCGTGCGGGAGTCCGTCGCGCAAGCGCTGCTCCTCACCTTGGAAGGCGGAAACTGTCTGGTCTCCGAGCACACCTACGACCCGGCGGACCGGTACAGCAGGCATGCCCTGTTCTACGAGCTGTCTGGAGGCGAAGCCGAACAGACACAGCGTCGGCTCGCTGGGTCCCACGTGCTCCTGCTCGGCTGCGGCGGAATCGGCAATCTCGTGGCCGCGACCCTGGCCACCGCCGGGGTGGGTGAACTGACCCTGGTGGACGCCGACCACGTGGAGCTGAGCAACCTCACTCGACAGTTCCTGTTCACTGAGGCCGACGTCGGTCTGGCCAAGGCTGAGGTGCTGGCACGCGAACTCCGGCGACGCGACTCCGGCTGCCACGTTCGCCCGATCGTCGAGAGCATCCCTGATGTGGAGAAGCTCCGTGCCCTACCTGAGGCCGATCTGATCCTGGTCTCGGCCGACTCACCAGGTATCACCGGTCTGGTCAACGAACACTGTGTGGTGTCAGGGCAGGCCTGGCTGAACGCCTGCTACGTCAACGACATCGCGGTCTGGGGGCCACTCGTGCTTCCCGGAGAGACCGGCTGCTGGGACTGCCAACCGCTCACCGCGCGCCCACGTGTGGACGATCCCGGACTCTCTGAACTGATCAGCAGCGTCAACCGTCGCTACCAGGCCCCGTCCAACGGCCCGGTCAACATGCTCGCGTCTTCTCTTGCTGCCTTGGACGTCCTACGTCACCTGGGCGGGTTCGGAGTACCGGCTTCACGGAACCGGCGCATGGGCGTGTGGACACACGACCTGACTCTCGACACGCAGACCGCAGAGCGCAATCCCGCCTGCCCCACCTGCGCGGATGTCCGACCTTCCGCGCCTCAACCCCAAGGAGCACGTTGAACCCCACGCCATCCGCCCCTGAATGCGTCTTCTGCAAGATCGTGGCCGGTGAGGCGCCAGCACACCGGATCTGGGAGGACGAGACGCACCTGGCGTTCCTGTCCATCTTCCCCAACACCGAAGGGTTCTCCGTGGTGATCCCCAAGGCCCACCGCACCAGCTACGTGGTGGACCTGGACCCACAGGAGTACACGGCCCTGCACCTGGCCGCACGCGAGGTCGCTCGCTGCCTGGACGCGGCCTTCCCCGACGTGGCGCGCACCGGAATCATGTACGAGGGCTACGGGGTCGACCACGCGCACGCGAAGCTCTTCCCGATGCACGGGACCGTGGGCAACGCGGGGGAGGACTGGCGCGAGGTGGCTTCCCGAATCAACGGCTACTTCGACAGGTACCAGGGGTACCTGTCGTCTCATGACCACCACCGCGCCGATGACACCTGGCTCGCCGACGTCGCCAAGCGGGTCAGGGACGCCAACCCCTGACGCTCATTGGCATCACGCACACGAAAACGGGGAAGGATCACTGTCCTTCCCCGTTCTCGAACACGTTAGTTGTTGCCGTCGTCGTTCATCGCGGCCTCCTCTGCGGTAGGGGGTCGTGTGTGTGAAGGCCAGGATCGATCTCGGGATCACCTGGCTTCGCAATCCATGAAAGCCGCTCGCGACCCGAACTCCAACGAGGTTGCTCGACATTGCTCCCGGAACGGGGAGAGCGGTCTCTTCGGGCTGGACCCCCGGCGAGTTCACCTCTGACATCCCCGGCCCCTGCCTTCTTGTCACCCTTGCAACGACAACCACGAGGAGAACCGTGACCGGCAGCCTCCGAGCCCCGATGGAACTGGCGGTGGAGTAGTGCTTCCCGAACAGGAAAAGTTGGTCGCCCGCCTCGTGCGGGTGGGCGACCTGCCCGCGCACTTGCGTCCTGCGTTCGAGGGGGTCGAGCGGCACCGGTTCCTCCCGGACCGGATCACGGGCCCGGACGGGGGGATCGTGGACCGCGCCCGGGACGAGGCCCGGTGGTTCGAGCTGGCCTATGCCGACATCCCGATCGTCACCCAGAGGGACGACGGCGCCGAGGGTGGCCCCGGGTATCCGACCAGCTCCGCCTCCCAGCCCACGATCGTCGCGGAGATGCTGCGGCGCCTGGACGTCTTCCCCGGGATGCGGGTGCTGGAGGTCGGGACCGGCACCGGGTACAACGCGGCCCTCCTCTCGCACCTGCTCGGTGACGACGAGGTGACGAGTATCGAGGTGGACGCCGAGCTGGCCGAGACCGCCCGGGTTCGGCTGATGTCAGCCGGGTTCACACCCCTGGTGGTCACCGGCGACGGCATGCAGGGCTGGCCCGCGCGCGCCCCCTACGACCGGGTGATCAGCACCGCCGCCGTCCAGCGGGTGCCCTACCACTGGGTTGCCCAGACTCAGCCGGACGGGCGAATCCTCACCCCTTGGGGCAACGCCTTCCACAACGGGGTGCTGGCCGAACTCCGGGTCGGCCCGGACGGTACGGCGCGGGGGCGGTTCGGGGGTGACGTGGCGTTCATGTGGGTGCGTGACCAGCGCGTGCCGAGGAGAGTGGTCGAGACCTACGTCCGGCCCGAGGCGCAGGAGTTCACGACCACCCGGACGGAGCTGTACCCCTACGAGCCGCTCAACGACTTCGGCGCGAGCTTCGCCATCGGGCTGCGTATGCCCTCCGTGCTGAACCGGGTCGAGTTCGGTGAGTCCGACGGCCACCGGTTCACAGTTCATCTGGTCGACCCCGACACCGCCTCTTGGGCGTCCTGGCTCATTGACCCGGACCAGCGGGGGACCGGCTACGAGGTCCGCCAGCACGGTTCGCGCGAGCTGTTCACCGAGCTGGAGTCCGCCTACCGGTGGTGGCTGCGGGAGGGCCGCCCCGAGCACCACCGGTTCGGTCTCACGGTGTCGTCCGAGTACCAACGGGTCTGGCTGGACGAGGAATCCCACCTGGTCGCCTCCGCGCCCTGAACCGGGCGCGGAGGCGACGCGGCTACCAGAGTTCGATGAGTGGGGGCAGGAGACGGGTGAGGCTGTGGGCGTCGGGGACCTCGGTGAGGCCGGTGGGGCTGGCGATCCAGTAGGAGCCGGTGCGCTCTCCGTACCAGATGATCAGGTGCGGGTTGCGGGCCTGGAGAGTGGCGGCGAGGTCGTGTTCGGTGCGGTACTCGGCCAGGTGCCCGCCGAGGCGGGGCAGGTGCTCGGCACGGCGGTCGCGGCAGGAGCGGTGGGCACAGGAGGCGCAGGCCGGGCCGGTGAGCGGGATTGGGCGGAGAGCGTCGCTGGAGGGTCGGGGTGCGGGGATAGGATGCGTCACTGATCCTGCTTTCTGACTTCGCTAGGTCTGGAATTCGGGGTTGTGTTGGGGGCCCGGGAAGCGTTGGCGCGCTTTCCTGGGCCCTTTTTCGTGCGTGCGTGGGGTTAGTGGGTCAGGTGGGGCCAGGCGCTGTCCTCGAAGTCGTAGGCGAGGAAGCCCCAGACTTCGCGGTGGCCGGGGCGGCCGTTGTCGCCCCAGTCGGTGGCCAGGGCGTCGATCATGGCCAGTCCGCGTCCGGAGTCGCTGGTGGGGTCCAGTCCGCCGGGGTTCGCGGTGAGGTGGTGGCGTTCCCTGTAGTCGATCCTGCGGTCGGTGGTGACCCCGTCGTCGCGGCAGATGACGCGGAGTCCGTCGCGGTGGCGTTCGCACAGGAGCCGGTAGGAGCGTCCGGGCAGGCCGGAGCGGGAGTGTTTGAGGGCGTTGCTGGCGAGTTCGGAGCCGATGAGGGTGAACAGGTAGCGGTAGTCGGGGCTCTGCTCGGCGGCGCAGGTGTTCAGGAAGGCCCTCACCAGCGGGAGGAAGAGCGGGGAGGCACCGAAGTCGTAGCGGCGGGTCCGGTAGTGGGGGCGGTCAGGTCGGCCGTTGAAGTAGTGCCGGTAGGCGTGGGGCACCAGTTCGTGGAGGGCGATGGTCACCTGGGCCATCGGGGGTACGGGGGCGAGCAAGGGCATGACGAACAGACTCCTGACGCAGGAAGAGGCGGCACGTGGGTCGAGGGAGTGCCCGCAAGGCCGATGACCTTCACGTTTTCCCTACGGAGGGAAAGGGGCACCACGTAGCCTGAGCACCGGAGATCCTGGCCACTGTGTGTGAGACGCCGGTCACTGGCTACACACTCATCTTGCAACTCGACATTGTCGAGAGTCAAGCGATTCGGGAAAATGTCGAGTTTTTCGGCTAGGCTCGCCCCATGCGCATCCCTTACAGCCCCACCCTCAGGCTCCGTCTGCTCGTATCCGAGCTCAAGCAGGGTCGCGAACGCTCCAAGCTGACGGTTGCCCAGGCGGGCAAGGCCTTGGGGTGGACCGCGTCCAAGATCAGCAAGATCGAGACCACTGAGACTCGTCGCATCACCACTGGTGATCTGGACAAGCTCATGGATCTTTACGAGATCAGCGACCCCTCAAAGCGCCTAGCTATGCACGCTCTGGCGCGCGATGCCAAGGAGAGGGGCTGGTGGTCAAAGTATCGGGAGGTCTTTGGGGAGCAGGCTCTACCGGATTTCGAGGCGGAGGCTTCGGTCATCCGTAGCTTCGAGGGGTTGGTCATCCCTGGGCTGCTTCAGACACCGGAGTACGCCGAAGCCCTGTTCCAGGGTGGGCGCTACACCGATGCGAAGGACATTGCCCACCGTGTAGACGCTCGGATGACTCGGCGTGAGATCCTGTCTCGTATCAACCCGGTCCACTTTCGAGTCGTCATGGATGAGGCAGCTCTGCGGCGGATGGTGGGTGACGCGTCGATCATGTCCCAGCAGCTGGGGCACCTTCTCGACATGGCGAAGATGCCCAACGTGGACGTTCAGGTACTGCCGTTCACCGCAGGCTCTCACGCTGCTTTGGTTGCCCCGTTCAGCATCCTGGAGTTCCCCGAACACCTGGCGCTGCCGATCGTCCATGTCGGTACCGTGACGGATTCAGTATTCTTCGAGCAGCCCAAGGATGTTGCGCGCTACAGTGCCACGTTTGGCGATATCCAGGGCACTGCACTGAGTACCACCCAGAGCGCCCGGTTCATTACCGACGTGCTCACGTCCCTAGAGAGTGACCGATGAGCAACGAGCTGGTTTTCCGCAAAAGCAGCTACAGCGGGCAAGAACCCAACTGTGTCGAGGTCGCGCACGTCCCTACGGACTTCCGGAAGAGCAGTCACAGCGGCCAGGGTCAGAACTGTGTTGAGGTGGCTGACCTGCCGTGCGGTGCTGCTGTTCGGGATTCGAAGAACCCGGCCAAGGGTCACTTCCCCTTCCCCTCCGACGAGTGGTCCGCCTTTCTCCGCTCCGCTCGCCGCTGACCCCGAAGTGGGGCCGTAACGCGCACACGGACAAGCCGGAGGGCTCGGGGCACACACCCCGGGCCCTCCCTCATGCCGTCACGCCGTTACTCGGTCAGGAGAAGTCCTCGACGTTCTCCTCGGTGACGACCTCGACGGGGACCATCACGGTCTCCTCCAGGGCCTCACCGTTGGCGGCGGCGATGGCGTTGCGCACCGCCGTCCGGCCGAGCTCGGCGGGCTGCTGCGCCACCGACGCGTGCAGAACACCGTCGGCCACGGCCTCGAGACCCTCGGGGGTGCCGTCGAAGCCGATGACCACGGCCTCCTCGCCGCGCGAGGACAGCGCGGCCGCGGCACCCAGGGCCATCTCGTCGTTCTCCGCGAACACACCGTCGATGTCCCCGTTGCCCTGCAGCATGTTGGTCATCACGTCGAGTCCCTTGGAGCGGTCGAAGTCGGCGGGCTGCTGGGCCACCACCTCGATGTCCGGGAACTCCGCGATGCCCTCCTCGAAACCGGCGCCGCGCTCGCGGCTGGCGGACGTGCCCGGGGTTCCCTGGAGGACCACGATCCGGCCCTCCTCACCGAGCGCCTCGGCCATGGTCCGGGCCGCCAAACGCCCTCCCTCGACGTTGTCGGAGGCCACCAGGGTGGCCACCTCGGCGTCCGTGACACCACGGTCGGCGGCGATCACGGGGATGTCGGCGTTGTTGGCGCCGCCCACCGGGGGACCGGCGGCGTCGGAGTCCACCGGGTTGACGACCATCGCGTCCACACCGGTGCTGACGAAGTTCTGGATCTGGTCCGCCTGCTGGGAGGCGTCGTCCTGGGCGTCGGTGACCACCAGGTTCACTCCGGCCTCGTCGGCCTCGGCCTGGGCACCGTCCCGCATCTGGATGAAGAACGGGTTGTTGAGCGTGGACACCGACATGCCCACGCGAGGGCCGTCGGAGGAGGAGTTGGGGACGAGGAAGGACAGCGCGCCCACCACCACGGCGGTGACCGCGGCCGCGATCGCCAGCTGGAACCCGCGTCGGCCCCTGCTCACCGAAGCCCCGCCCCCGGTGCCGCCGCCCCCACCACCGGAACGGCGGCGCAGCGTGTCGAACAGGACCGCCAGGGCGATGACCACACCGATGACGACCTGCTGCCAGAACGCGGAGACCGACAGGAGGTTCAGGCCGTTGCGCAGCACCGCGAGGATGAGCGCACCGATCAGCGTGCCGAAGGCCGTACCCACGCCACCGGCCAGGCTCGCGCCGCCGATGACCACTGCGGCGATGGCGTCCAGCTCGTACCCCTGCGCGGCCTGGGGCTGCGCGGAGGCCAGACGGGAGGCCAGGATGACACCGGCCACCGCGGCGAACAGGCCGGACAGCGCGTAGATGCCCAGCTTCTGGCGCTTGACCCGGATACCGGACAGGCGCGCCGCCTCCTCGTTGCCGCCGATCGCGTACATCGCGCGCCCGGTGAAGGTACGGCGCAGGATGACGGCGGTGACCAGGCCCATCACGACCATGATCAGTACCGGAACGGGGAACCAGCCGCCGATCGAACCGCCCAGGGCGGCCACGGAGTCCGGCAGGGCGATGGGGCTGCCCTCGGAGATCACCAGGGACAGACCGCGTCCCACGGAGAGCATCGCCAGCGTGGCGATGAACGGCGGAAGCTTGCCGTAGGCGATCAACGCGCCGTTGACCAGGCCGCAGGCGGTACCCGTGGCGGCGGCCAGCGGCAGCGCCAACCAGACCGGCACCCCCTCGACCGTGGCCAGGAACGCCAGCACCGTCGCGGACAGCGCCGCGACCGAACCCACGGACAGGTCGATCCCGCCCGCGATGATCACGAAGGTCACGCCGAAGGCCAGGACCGCGATCACGGCCGCCTGCACACCCACGTTGAGCAGGTTCTGCGCGGTGAGGAAGTCGCCGGACAGCAGCGACATGACCACGACCAGGAGGGCCAGGGCGGTCAGCGCGCCGTTCTCCAGCAGGAAACGCCGCACGGCGGGCCAGACGCCGCCGCTCTTGTCTGTGTCAGTGGCCATGGGGGCCCTCCACTCCGTTCTCTTCCGTGTCGGTTCGGGGGGTGGCGGCCAGCGCCAGGGACATCACGGCGTCCTGCGTGGCGTCCTCGGCGGCCAGCTCCCCGGTGATGCGGCCCTGGGCCATGACGAGGACGCGGTCACTCATCCCCAGGACCTCGGGGAGGTCGCTGGAGATCATCAGCACCGCGTGCCCGGAGGCGGTGAGCTCGTTGACCAGGCGGTAGATCTCGACCTTGGCGCCCGCGTCCACACCGCGCGTGGGCTCGTCGAGGATGAGCACCTTGGAGTCGGCCAGCAGCCACTTGCCGATGACGACCTTCTGCTGGTTGCCGCCGGAGAGGGTGCGTACGTGCTGGTCGATGCCGGACATGCGGACCCCGAGCTCACCGGCGATCCGCCGGGCGGACGCCCGCTGGCCGGAGCGGTCCACGAACCCGACCCGGCTGGTCGGGCCGAGGGTGACCAGGCCGAGGTTCTCCTCCACGGAGGCGTCCAGGACCAGGCCCTGGCCCTTGCGGTCCTCGGGGACCAGACCGAGCCCGGCCCGCATGGCGGCGTTGACGTCCCCGCCGGGCAGGGCCCGGCCGAGCACCTCGACCTCGCCGCCGTCGTAGGGGTCGGCGCCGAACACCGAGCGCGCGACCTCGGTGCGGCCCGCACCGACCAGCCCGGCGAGGCCGACCACCTCGCCCGCGTGCACGTCGAGGTCCACGTCCTGGAAGTGGCCGTTCCGCGTCAGACCGCGCACCCTCAGCAGCGGCTCACCGGGTTCGGGGCGCTCGCGCGGGTACTGTTCGTCGATGCTGCGCCCCACCATCAGGCGGACGAGCTCGTCCTCGGGGGTGTCGGCGCCCACGTGCGCCACCGAACGGCCGTCGCGCAGAACCGTCACGCGGTCAGCGAGCGCGCCGATCTCCTCCAGGTGGTGGGTGATGAAGACGATCCCCACGCCCTCGTCGCGCAGGCGCCCGGCGATCTCGAAGAGCCGCTCGATCTCCCCGGTGGTGAGCACGGCCGTGGGCTCGTCCATGATCAGCACGCGGGCGTCCAGGCTCAGCGCCTTGGCGATCTCCACCATCTGGAGCTGCGCGATGCCCAGGCCGCGCACCTTGGCGCGGGGGGACACGTTCACGCCGACCCGGTCCAGCAGGAGCGCCGCCTCGGCCTCCATCCGCCCGTGGTCGATGAGCCCGAACCTGCGGGGCTGGCGGCCCAGGAAGATGTTCTCGGCCACCGTCACGTCGGGGACCAGGTTGAACTCCTGGTAGATGGTGGCGATACCCAGGCGAGCGGCGTCCTGGGCGTCGCGGATGACGACCTCCGCGCCGTCCACGAGGACGCGCCCCCGGTCGGGCCGGTGGGCTCCGGAAAGCACCTTGATGAGGGTGCTCTTCCCGGCCCCGTTCTCACCGAGGAGGGCGTGGACCTCGCCTCGGCGGAGGTCGAAGCCGACGTCGTCGAGGGCCACCACCCCCGGAAAGGCCTTGCGTACGCCCTCGATGCGCAGCAGTTCGTGCGGGCTACTCACGTGCGGCTCCTCCTGTCTGGAGTGGCGTGGCGGGCTCGCCGCAGGAGCGGCGGACGACCAGGTGGGCGGGGAGGACGGTCGAGGTGGCCGGTTCGCCCGCGATGAGCGCGGCCAGGGCCCGGACCGCGACCCGCCCGAGTTCGGCGGTGGGCTGGGCGATCGTGGTGATCGGCGGGTCGGTGTGGGAGAACCACGGGATGTCGTCGAAGGCGGCCAGCCCGATGTCGTCGGGTACGCGCAGGCCCCGCGCGGAGATCGCGTCGAGGGCGCCCAGCGCCATGAGGTTGTCGGTGGCGAAGACGACGTCCGGCGGTTCGGGCAGGTCCAGGAAGCGTTCGGTGGCCACGCGGCCGCTCTCGGCCTGGAAGTCGCCCCGGCCCACGTAGGCCTCCGGGAGGGGG
Source organism: Nocardiopsis sp. iso_237 (assembly GCF_056173345.1). Lineage (NCBI taxonomy): Bacteria > Bacillati > Actinomycetota > Actinomycetes > Streptosporangiales > Nocardiopsidaceae > Nocardiopsis > Nocardiopsis sp. iso_237. The sequence continues at coordinate 1,892,937 of NZ_CM149669.1, forward strand.
AGGCCGTGACCGGCCAGGGCCGCGCGGAAGGCGTCGAGCCGTTCGCGGCCGGTGGTCGTGGCGGCGGGGCCGGTGATGACGGCGATCCTGCGGCGGCCCAGGGCGTGCAGGTGGTCGACCAGGTCACGGATGGCGTCCCGGCCGTCCGCGCGCACCACGGGGGCGTCGGCCCCGGCGATCCAGCGGTCCACGAAGACCACGGGGGTGGGCCCGGCGGCGGCTTCGAGGGTGCTGGGGGAGTGGCCGTCGGCGGGGGAGACCAACAGGCCGTCGATGCGGCGTTCCAGCAGGTTGCGGACGTGGTGGTCCTCCAGGTCCGCGCGTTCGTCGGCGTTGCCGATGATGACGCTGAACCCCAGGGCGCGGGCCTCCTCCTCCACGGCTCGGGCGAGCTCGGTGAAGTAGGGGTTGAGGACGTCGCTGATGACCAGGCCGATGGTGCCGGTCCGGTCGGTGCGCAGGGAGCGCGCCACGACGTTGGGCCGGTAGCCCAGGGCGTCGACCGCGGCGAGGACCTTCTGACGGGCGCCGTCGCTGACGGACGGGTGCCCGTTCAGCGCACGGGAGACGGTGGCCACGGACAGCCCCGACGTGGCGGCGACGTCCTTGATGCTCACCACCCCGGACCACCGCCCCTGCCGTGTTCCAGGGTGTGGCCACCGGGGCCGACGACCCGCATGGAAACGTTTACATGTGCGATCACGAAGACATGATGCGTCATCAGCACAGGAATTCACAAGTCAGGGTCGGCGGGTACCGGTGTGTACCAGCTCGGAACGCCCGTGGGCGGGGCGGTGTCGACCCGTGTGCACGGGTCTCACGTGAGGGACCTCTCGGCCGCGCGAGGTCGCTGAACCGGTCGGACGGCGACCCGGTCCTGGTTCGCGCGGATCTCGTCCACGGCGGAGGGTGACGGTCGGCGGGTGCTCGGGGCGGTGGCGGTCCCGCCACGGCCCGAGCACCCGGAGGACACGTCCTAGTGGGTCCCGTCCTCCCCGGGGGAGGCCAGGATGTGTTCGGCCATGAGACGCTCGGCCTCGGCCCCGTCCCCCTGCGCGAAGGCCTCCAGCATCCGCCCGTGCGCGTCCAGGTACAGGGTGACCTTGGCCGGGTCCTTCCATCGCGAGACGGTCTCCAGGATGGGGTTGTTGCGCCGGAGGGAACGGACGTGTCCGCCCAGGAAGGCGGGGCCTCCCACGTCAGCGACCATCTGGTGGAACAGGCGGCTGTCCCGGGCCAGGTCCTGGGAGTCGGCCGAGTCACGTCCGGCGACCATGCGGTCGTGGACCTCGGTCAGCTCGGCCAGCTGGGCGGCGGTGACGCGCTGGGCCGCCAGTCGCGCGCTCAGCCCCTCCACCGACGCGCGCAGGAGCCGGAGTTCCTCGGCCGCCTCCACGCCGAGCCCGGAGACGGTCGCTCCGTGGTGCGCGCGGTAGGTCACCAGACCGTCGCTCTCCAGACGGCGCAGCGCCTCGCGCACGGGGGTGATGGAGACCCCGAGGCGGGTGGCGACCTCGTCCTGGTTGACGGAGGCTCCGGGGGGATGGACCCCGTTCACGATCTCGTGCCGCAGCGTCTCGTGTACGTACTCGGCCTTGCTCGTCGGGGGACGCCTGGTACGCGGGAGCCCCGCTGTCTCCCCGCTACCAGAGGCGGACAAGAGCGGACCTCCCCGTCGACACGATGTTCATGGAACCAAGCTTAGAGGTGGGTTGGCGTGCCCGGATCGGGAACCGCGTCGCCACCGCGGCGGGGACAGTCCGGGGGACGAGCGCGTCAGAGGGCGCAGCGGGCGTCGGCGGGTGGGGATTCGAGGTCGAGGAGATAGGTGTTGACCACGTCGTCGACGCACTCGCTGCCGCCGAGGAGGTAGGCGCCGTGCTGCTTGCCATCGACGGTGAGCAGGCTTCCGTCGAGGGCTCGCGCCATCGCGACGCCACCCTGGTGCGGCGTCGCGGGGTCGCCGGTGACCGACACGACGAGCGTCTCAGGGAGGCCTTCGACATCGGCGAGCCAGGGCTCGTCGCTCGTGGGCGGTGCGGGCCACGCCTCGCATTCGCTGTGGTAGTTCCCCGCTGTGAACACGTCGAGGTCGAACATCGGCGCGGCCTCTCCGAGCTCGCGTGCGAGCGCGGTCTGTTCCTCCGGCGTCAGGCGGGGCCAGTCCATGCAGCGCACGGCGAGGTTCGTGTCGGTGTCCAGGCCGTAGGCGCCGTCCGGCGTGCGGGCGTAGAAGGCGTCGCGCAGGGCGAGCATCTCGTCCGCGTTCCCCGCTTCGAGCGCGGTCAGGGCGGAGATGACGTCGGGCCAGCTCGCCTCCGAGTACAGGCCGCCGGAGATGGCGAGGTAGACGTCCCAGACGTTGAGGGCTCGGCCATCGGCGGTCGCCGCTGGTGTCTCGATGATCGGCTGGACGATCTCGTGCAGGCGATCGTTCGCAGTCGCGGGATCGGCACCGAGTACGCAGCCGGGTGATTCGGCGCAGAGCGCGGCGAGGTCGTCGAACCGGGCCTGCATGCCGGTGAACTGGGAGATGCGGAACTCGCTCGCCGTCAGGTCGGGCGGGACGGCGCCGTCGAGCACGATCGCACGGACCTTCTCCGGGTAGGTCGCGGCGTACATGGCGCCGAGCTCGGAGCCGTAGCTGTAGCCGAGGTAGGTGAGCTTCTCGTCGCCGAGCACCTCGCGTATGAGGTCCATGTCGCGCACGACATTCGTCGACCCGGCGTTGACGAGGTTCTCGACGCCGCCGGAGCCGTCGGCGCAGCGCTGCGCGATCTCGGCCGCTTGCTCGGCGCTCGTGACCTCGTACACCGCGCCGAACCGCAGCGCGTCGCCCGCGTCGTACTCCTCGTCGGTGTAGCAGTCGAGGGCGGGGGTGGACGACCCGACCCCGCGCGGGTCGAAGCCGACGATGTCGAAACGCTCGGCGACGGGGCTGGCCTGCCACAGCGGCAGGGTGGACGCGACGAGGGTGGTGCCGGAACCTCCGGGGCCTCCCGGGTTGATCAGCAACGAGCCCTCGGCCTCGCCCGTGGCGGGCAGGCGCAGGAGCGCGACCCGCGCCCTCTCCCCGTCCGGCTCGTCGTGGTCGAGTGGAACCTCGACCGAGGCGCATTCGAGCTCCGGGTTCGCGAACAGCTCGGCGTCGGCCGCGCTCGTCGCGGTGTCCTCGCATCCGCCCCAGTCGAGCTCTTGTTCCAGGTAGGAGCCGAGGTCCGTGTCCGCTCCGGAGTCCGATGGAGGAGGGTCGGGCGTGCAACCGGTGAGCACGAACAGTGCGGCTGTGGCGGCCCCGGCGAACACGGTGCCGAGGTGTCGGGGTCGATGGGGGAGGCGAGGTGATCGCACGGGTCTCTCCTGTGCCAGGCCGCGGCCGTAGAGGTGGGGTGCCGCGGCGGTTGATGGATCGTTCCTGGTCAGGGGAGTCGAGAGTCGTCTCTGACCGCCGACCGTGCTGACCAAATGATTCCGCCGCATGCCGTCACGAGAATTTTCTAGCATGCTCATGCTAAACAAAGTAGCACGGGCATGCCAGAGAATGGCTAGGATGGTGTCATGCCGAAGAGAGCCAACCCGGATGTCCGCCGAGAGCAGGTCGCTGACGCCGTGATCGACGAGATCGCCGAGCACGGGATCCGCTCGGTGACCCTCACCCGGATCTCCGCACGCACCGGCCTGGCCATCGGGAGTATCCGGCACTACTTCGGCGACACCATCCGCGAGGTCATGCGCTTCACGCTGGGCGTCCTCATGCAGCGCGCCGCGCGCCGCGACGCGAGGATGTCCGACGACCCGGTGACGCGGATGACGGATGTGATCACGTTCGCCGCACCGACCAATGACCAGGAGTGCAAGGAGAACATCGCCCTGGTCGAATACCGTGTCATGGCGCGCACGGACCCGGAGCTCGCGGCCGACATCGCCGCGACGTCCCTCGCGGCCGAGGAGCTGATCCGCTCGCTGCTGCGCGAAGCGCTTGCCGACCGTGTTGTCGACGAGGAGGCGCTGCGACGCGAGGCGCTCCTGCTGTTCGCCCTGATCGAGGGCCTCTCGTTCGGTTCGGCGCTGTTCTCCGCCCCGTTGCGCGAGACGGACGTCCGCGCCGTCGTGACGGGGACGATGCAGCGTCTGCGCGACGCGTATCCGCGTTCCGGAGAAGCCACCGACGGGGCGGCCGAGGTTCCTGAGGTCTCCCGGTCACGGAACGACGGCTAGCGCGTCACCACCACGACGCTGAGCGCACTCCTGGCGCTGACGCCGGTCCACGCCGCGCCGCGGTTCCCGGTCCAGGCATTCCCACCGTTGTGAAGCCGCGTCCGAGAGGTCCGGTGCCGGTGTCCCGCAGGGGCTGACGGTGCCTCGGGGGTGTGGTGCTTCACAGGGACCTCCTTGCGCCTGTTCATATATCTTATAAGTTGTTTGCTATGAGATCACTGAGCAACCTGAAGGTCGTCGACGCGGCCACGCTCTTCGCCGGTCCGATGGCCGCCACCTACCTGGGCGACTTCGGGGCCGACGTCGTGAAGGTCGAGCACCCCCGTCGCGGCGACCCCGCCCGGGGCCACGGGCCCACCAAGGACGGGGTCGGGCTCTGGTGGAAGATGCTGGCCCGCAACAAGCGCACGACCACGCTCGACCTCTCCCAGCCCGAGGGGCAGGAGGTCGCGCTCCGTCTGCTGGACGAGGCCGACGTCCTCATCGAGAACTTCCGACCCGGCACCCTCGAACGCTGGAACCTCTCCCCCGAGAAGCTCCTCGAACGCAACCCCCGGCTCATCATCGCCCGCGTCACCGGGTTCGGGCAGAAGGGGCCGATGGCCCACCGCCCCGGCTTCGGGACCCTCGCGGAGGCCATGAGCGGCTTCGCTTCGATGACCGGGCAGCCGGACGGTCCGCCCACGCTCCCGCCCCTGGCCCTGGCCGACGGGATCGCGGCGCTGGCCGTGGCCTACGCCGTCATGGTCGCCGTGCACAACCGGGAGGAGACCGGCAGGGGCCAGGTGATCGACCTCGCCATCATCGAGCCGATCCTCACGGTCCTCGGCCCCCAGCTCACGGCCTACCACGCGACCGGGGCGATCCCGGAGCGCACCGGCAACCGGTCCACCAGCAACGCCCCCCGCAACACCTACCGCACCCGGGACGGCCGCTGGCTGGCGATCTCGACCAGCGCCCAGTCCATCGCGGAACGCGTGATGCGCCTGGTCGGCCGGGAGGACCTGGTGGACGAGCCCTGGTTCGCGTCCGGCCGCACCCGCTACGAGCACGCCGACGAACTCGACGAGGCCGTGGGCTCCTGGATCGCCGCGCGCGACGCGGACGAGGTGATCGAGGAGTTCGACCGCGCCCAGGCCGCCATCGCGCCCATCTACGACGCGTCCGACATCGCCACCGACCCGCAGTACCGGGCCCTGGAGACGATCGTGCACGTCCCGGACGACGAGCTCGGGAGCGTGGCGATCCAGAACGTGCCCTTCCGTATGTCCGAGAGCCCCGGCGAGATCCGGTGGGTGGGCCCGCCCAAGGGCCGGCACACCGACGAGGTGCTGGCGGAGCTCGGCTACTCGGAGGAGGCCCGGTCCGGGCTGCGTGAAGCGGGGGTCATCTGATGAGCGCCGTCCAGGCACCCCTGGTCACATGGCTCTACGTGCCCGGCGACCGGCCCGAGCGCTTCGCCAAGGCGGTCGCCTCCGGGGCGGACGCGGTCATCCTGGACCTGGAGGACGCGGTCCTGCCCCGGGCGAAGGAGGCGGCCCGGCACAACGTGCGGGCCTTCCTGGAGGAGCGCTCGGCGGCAGCCGTCGACGACGGGGTGCGTGTGCACGTCCGGATCAACGCGCCGCACAGCGACTGGGCCGCGCTCGACGCCGCCGCCGTGGCGGCCGGGGGAGCGGACGGGGTGCGGGTGCCCAAGATCGAGTCGGCGCGGGACGTCGACCTCGTCGTCGACGCCGTCGGTGAGGGCGTCCCCGTGGACTGCCTCCTGGAGTCCGCGCGAGGTGTGGAGAACGCCTCGGAGATCGCGGCGCACCCCGCCGTGCGCTCGTTGGCCCTGGGCGAGGCGGACCTGACCGCCGAGCTCGGTCTCCGAGGGGACGAGGCCTTCTCCTGGCTGCGGACCCGCATCGTCGTCGCCTCGGCCGCCGCCGGGCTGGCGGCACCGGGCATGGCGGCCTACATCGACGTGCGGGACACCGAGGGCCTGTACCGCTCCTGCCTGCGCGGGCGGGACACCGGACTCTTCGGCCGGTCCGCGATCCACCCCCGTCAGGTCCCGGTGATCCGACGCGCCTTCACCCCCTCCGAGGAGGAGGTGTCCCGCGCCCGCCAGATCGCGGAGGCGGCCGAGGGCGCGTCCGCCGAGTCGGTCCGCGGCGGCGGCGCGATCGCCCTGGCCGACGGTCGCTTCATCGACGCCCCGGTGGTGGCCTCGGCGCTGCGCACCCTGGCCCTGGCCGAGAGCATCGCCGGACGCGGGTCGGACTGACCCCCGGCCCCCTCCTCCGGAGGCGGGAGCACGGTTCCCCGCCCCGCCTCCGGCCCCCGAACGCCCCGCGTCGACGGTCGGACCGCCGCGGGACGCTCGCCACGTGTGCCCTGGGCGCGCCCGTGGCCGTGCGCGCGGTGTGACGGCTGCGTCGCAGGTCAGAACATTCCAGGCGAACGGTTGACGTCCGACGTAACCTGGGACACACTTCACAGAGCGAACTTACACTTCACTGTTTGAAACGTTGTTTCGTCCAGGTGAAAAGTGTCGACCACGTGGGCGAGGACGACCTCCCCACCGGGCCGGCCGTTCGACTCCACCGAACGGCCCGCGCCACCGCCGGCGTACTCCGCGACGCCGTCCCCACATCACCGAGCCCGGGAGCCTCCCATGCCCTCTGCACTCTTGGCCCTGGCCGCCTTCATCGCGGTCATCATCGTCTGGAGCGCCGTCTTCAAGAGGAACATGGGCGAGGCCATGTTCCTCGGCTTCATCGCCACCTGCCTGTTCGCGGGCAGGGACTTCTTCGGGGCGATGGTCTCCGGCCTGGTGAACACCACCTCGAACGAGGTCATCTACGCCGCGCTGGCCTTCGTGTTCATGGCGTACATGATCGAGCGCACCGGCCTCATCAACAAGATCCTCGACATCCTCAACGCGGTCCTGGGGCGCCTGCGCGGCGGCCCCGCCTACGTGGACGTCGTCGCCTCCGGTGTGATGGGGGCGCTCTCGGGTTCCAACTCGGGCAACGTCGCCTCCACCGGCTCGGTCACCGGCCCCTGGATGGTCCGCAACGGCTTCAGTCGGGCACGCGCGGCCACGGTCCTCGCGGGCAACGGCGGCATGGGCGCCGCCCTGCCTCCCAGCTCCTCCATGGTGATCATGCTCGGCTTCGCGGGCGCCGCCGTCTCGACCGGGGACATCTACCTCGCCCTGCTGGTCACGGGCCTCTACCAGGTCCTGCACCGCCTCGTGGTGGCCTTCGTCTTCGTCCGGGTGGACGGCGTGCGGGCCGCCGAGGACGAGGCCCGCCTGCCGCTCGGCCGGGTGTGGCGCACCGGATGGCCCGCCACCCTCATCTACCTCGGGGCCCTCATCCCGATCGCGGTGACCACCGGTCCGCTCTCGGACTACCTCGGAGCGCCGGACCGGCTCGGGGACTCACTGGGTGACATCTCGCTGATCACCTGGATCCCGATCCTGATCATCCTCATCGCCGCCATCGTCGGCCGCCGCGAACTGCCCGGGAGCGCCCGCCAGTGGTACGACTTCGTGCTCGCCGCAATGCCGCGCCTGGGCACCATCGGCGCGCTGCTGATCTTCGCCATGGCCGCCAGCGGTGTGCTCGCGGACCTCGGCCTGGCCGAGGACGTCGAGCAGGTGCTGGGCTACTTCAACGCCGGGCCCGTCCTCATGGTGGCGCTGACCGTCTTCCTGGTCGCGATCGTTTCCATCCCCCTGACCTCGACCGCCGCTCTCACCGCCGTGGGCCAGGTGTCCTTCCTCAGCCTCGTCGCCGTGGGTGTGGACCCGGTGATCGCGCTGGTCGTGCCGCTGGTGGCCGCCTCCACCGAGGGTTCCTCCCCGCCCTCCGCGCCGATCTTCATCGCCTCGGGAATCGTGCAGGTCAAGGCGGAGAGGACCTTCGTGCCGCTGATCCTGTTCTACCTCGTGCCCATCATCCTCCTGGCCTGCTTCGTGGGCTGGGGGATCCTGCCCGTCTTCGTCGTCTGATCCACCGCGGCCCGGGGCGGGCGGCACGGCGCCGTCCGCCCGAACAGAAAGGGGCACCTGATGTCCGAACGCAAGCAGTCCGCGCGCCACGTCGTACTGAGCATCCTGCGGATCCTTTTCGTGGTGACCTTCGCCGGGTTCTTCCTCGTCGCGATCCTCCTGGTCCTGGGGCAGCTGCTGGGCACCGTCCTGTCCCAGCCCGCGCTCGTCAGTGCGGCCTCGGAGTACCTGCTGGTCCCCGCGGTGACCCTCGCCTCCACCTTCGGTGTCATCGCGTTCCTGGCCTCCTACCTCCAGAACGACGAGCAGGAGACCCCGGCCTGACCCTCCCGGTCCCTCCTTCCGAGGCGGGGTGCGGCCCGGCTCGGTCGGGTCGCACCCCGCCCCCGAAGGTGACCGAGGGTCGCCGGTTGAGCGCGAAAGGCGATCAGGATTTCATGCATTGACAAGTCACTTCGCTAGGTGAAATGTTGGTCGTGTCGCTGAGCGAACTCGGCGGCTCGTGCCCTCGAAAGGAATCCCATGACGGGACAGACCACGCCCCTTCCCGAAGACCTGTACCGGCGCCTGGGCTCGCTGCCCGCGGCCAACGTCGGTGACGTGCTCGACCGCCTGTACGTGGCCGAGGCTGCCATCTCGTCCGTCTGGAAGGGCGCGAAGGTCGTGGGACCGGCCTTCACCGTGATGACCGCCGGAGGCGACAACAAGCTCATCCACGAGGCGATCGACACCGCGGCGCCCGGCGACGTCCTCGTGATCGACGGCCAGGCGGCCACGCACCGGGCCCTGCTCGGTGACCTCATGGGCAGGCGCGCCAAGGCCCGGGGCCTCGCCGGGTTCGTCGTGGACGGCGCCATCCGCGACGCCGACGACCTCGGCGCCATCGGCTTCCCCACCTGGGCGCGCGCCGTCACCCCGGCCGGTCCCTACCGCAACGGCCCCGGCCTGCTCCAGGTCCCGGTCTCCGTGGGTCGCGTGGTGGTCAACCCCGGTGACGTGATCGTGGGCGACGACGACGGAGTCACCGTCATCCCCAGGCACCGCCTGGAGGAGATCGTCGCCGCAGCCGAGGGCAAGCGCGCCAGCGAGGAGGAGGCGCGGGCGCGGATCGCCTCCCTGTAGCATTTGCGGGACATCCAGCTCCATAGTCTGAGGGGTTCCGCAGTGGCCGCAGAGTCGTCGGGCCAGCCCACGGTGCGCAGTGTGGAGCGTGCCCTTGACGTCCTGGAGGCCCTGGAGCGCAGCGACACCCCGTTGCGGCTGGTGGACCTGTGCCGCCTGGTGGACCTGCACCCGGCGACCGTGCTCCGGTCGCTGGCGGTACTCCAGCGCAGGGGCCTCGTGGTCGCGGAGAACCAGACCTACCGCCTGGGTGTGGCCGTGCTGCGCATGGCCCACGGGTTCCTGGTCAACGACCAGCTCACCCAGCAGGCCCGTCCCGTCATGCAGAGCCTGACCTCGGTCACCGGGCTGACCTCCTCCCTGTACGTGCGCAGCGGTTTCGAGCGCGTGCTCGCGGCGCGGGTCGACGGCAGCCCCCAACTGCACTACCAGGTTCCGATCGGCCGCTGGTTCCCCCTCTTCGTGGGGTCCGGCAAGGTCATCGCGGCCCACCTGCCCAAGGACGAGCGGGACGCCGTGGTGGCGATGTCGGAAGGGTGCACGAACGCCTCAGGGGAACTGCTCGACCCCGAGCGCGTGCGCCGTGAACTGGAGGACATCGACAGGGACGGCCACAGCCTGACCATCGGTGAGCGCGACGTCGCCGTCGCCGCGGCGGCCGTCGCCGTCACCGGCCCGACCGGGGAGGCGCTCGCCGCCCTCTCCGTCTCCGGACCCTCCGAACACACCTCCCAGGACCGCCTGCGTCAGGCCGTCCCCGAACTCCGCAGAGCAGCCTCCGCCCTCAGCGGGCGGCACTCCCTCTCGTGATCCGGCCCAGCGCCTGACCCGTACCGGGAACGCCGCCCGCCGGACCACGGCGGAGCGGCGACCGGACGGAGCGGGCGCACCCGTGCGCCGCACCGGACCGTCGTCGGCTCCCACACGACGAAAGGTCACCATGCGCGTCACAGTCATCGGTCTGGGTGAGGCCGGAAACATCTACGCCACCGCGCTCACCGGGGCGGGCCACGAGGTCACCGGCTTCGACCCCGGCCCCACGGACACCCCCGAGGGGGTCCGGCGCGCGGAGTCCGCCCACGAGGCCGTGGCCGGAGCGGACATGGTGCTGGTGCTCACCTCCGCCTCCGTCGCCCCGGCCGTCGCGGACAGCGTCCTCGGGGCGCTCACCCCGGACACCGTCTACGCCGACTTCACCTCCGCCACCCCCGACGTCATGAGGTCGCTCAGCGCGAGGGTCCACAGCACCGGGGCCCGGTTCGCGGACGTGGCCATCCTCGGCCCGATGACCATCGGGGGAGCCGCCACCGACCTCATCGCCAGCGGCCCGGGCGCCCCCGAGGTCGCGCGGGTGTGCGAGCCCCTGGGCGCCGACGTGGAGGCCCTGCCCGGGGAGCCGGGCGAGGCCACGGCGCGCAAGCTCCTGCGCAGCTCCCTGATGAAGCCCCTCGCCTCGGTGGTGTGCGAGGCCGTTGTGGCGGGCAGGGCCGCCGGGGCGGAGGAGTGGGTGCGCGAGCAGGTGGCCGCCCAGCTCACGGGGGGTGCGGAGCTGGTCGACCGCTTTCTCAGCGGGACCGTCAAGCACGCCTCCCGGCGCAGCGAGGAGGTGCGGGCCACCGCCGACTTCCTCGACTCCCTCGGTGTCCCGAACGAGATGACGACCGCCTCGGAGCAGACCCTGCGCAGGCTCGCCGTCAACGGCGAGCAGGGCTGACGCAGGGCCCGCCGCCCCGGCCGGGATCGCCCGCGAGCGGGTCCGGCCGGGGCGGGTGACGCGCGGGCGAGACGCGTCGGCGGGCGCACACAGGAGGACAGGACGGAGCAAGTCCCCCGATGTCCACCGGCACCGGGTACGCGGTCGTGCCGACGCGCCCAGCGACGTTGCGTGCCGCCTGACCAGCGGCGTCGTATTCTGTCCGGGCCCGCCCTCAGCCCCCGACGACCGGCGCCGCGATTCCCGGACGGAGCCCGGTGCGCCCCTGGACGACCCCGGACGGTTCCCCCGTCGTCACGGGCCGTGCCCGGACGTGATCCGGAAAGGGGTGGAGAGCGCGGGCCACGGCGAAGACGACACAAGGAGCTCACCATGGCCGTCATCGGTACCGACCGCGACCTCGTCGCGCTCGTCAACACCTTCACAGTCGACCCCCGCGACCAGGAGAGGCTGGTGGAACTCCTGCACGAGGCGACGGAGGACGTCATGCGCCACTTCCCCGGGTTCGTCTCGGCCAACGTGCACGCCAGCCTCGACGGCACCAAGGTGTGCAACTACGCGCAGTGGGCCAGCGAGGAGGACTTCAACAAGGCGATCCAGCACCCGGACTCCCAGCCGCACTTCACCCAGTGCCGGGACATCGCGACCTCCGTCTCCGCGCTGTACCGGCTGAGGTTCACCGAGGGCGGCTGAGAGTGAGGTAGGAGGGGCCGCCGGACGCCCCGGATCGGTCGCGGGCGGCGGCGCCAGCCCGTGGGCGCGGGCTCACGGACCCTCGACGCGGACGCGGTCGCTGTCCCGGTCGGACAGGAACAGGGCCAGCCGCCGCCCCTGCTCCGCGACCTCCTCCCGGTCGTCCCGGGACAGGGAGCGGAGCGGGGTGACCGTCACGGTGCCGTCCCCGGTGCGCCAGGTCGCGGAGACGCGGCCGTCCACCAGCACCACGCGTTCACCGGCGACCGACAGGCCGCGGTGCTCGTCGTCGATGATCCGGTTCCGGTAGTGGTAGCCGAGGACGGCGTTGTCGAAGGCGGGCAGGAACCGCACCGGGGCCGCGGTGCCCGGGTCCGGTCGCGGCGCGTCGGGCAGGTCCAGCAGCTCCCGGCCGCGTTCGTCGCGGAAGGACACCAGTTCGCCGCGCACGGCGGCCACCGCCGCGGGCAGCCCGGACAGCCCGCACCAGGAGCGCAGGTCGGTGGAGGTCGCCGGGCCGTAGGCGGCGAGGTAGCGGCGGACCAGGGCACGACCGGGCGGGTCGGAGCCGTCCGAGGGGAGCGGGTCGACCTCCCGGCCGAGCCAGGAGGACAGCAGGACGTTGCGCACCCCGCCCCGGGTCCGCCACAGGCCGCGCGGCGGGGCCTGCACCACCGGCAGCAGGGCCGAGACCAGCATCTCGCCCAGTGGCCGCCGCCCCGGCTCCGGCCAGCGGTGGGAGAGCGCCGCGACCAGTTCGGTCAGCGTGCGGGGCTGACCGTCGGACATCACCGCCAGGCCCGCCTCCGCCAGTTCGTCGAGGTCCACCCCGCGCAGGTCGTCCCGGTAGACCCCCATGACCTTCTGGCGCAGCATGGCGCCGAACCGGGACCGCCAGGCGAGGGCGTCCTCGGCGGTGACCAGGTGCACGGTGCGCCGCATGAGGTGGACCCGCACCACGTGTCGGTCGGCCAACAGGTCGGACAGCGTCGCGGCCTCGAACGACCGCATCCGGGTCCAGAGCCCGACGAACGGCTCCTGCGGTTCCTGCGCCTGGAGTCCGCCCAGGTGAGAGACGGTCTCCAGCGCCGACCTCCCGGTCGGTTCGAGCAGCGCCTGCCGGGCCAGGGCGGCGCGGTTGAGCGCCCGGTCGTCCAGCACGGTCGCGTTGTTGGTGGGCATGGTCCGTTCCCCTGCTTCCTCTCGTGGCAGGGGAACCCTCGCAGAGGTGGAGGTCAGTCAGTGTCCTCCACTCGTGGAGGAACCGTAACGGTCCAGGAGCAGACGGGAGCGGCCCACGATCCCCTCCGACGGGACCCGCGTCCGCGGAGCCCCCTCGGCCAGGAAGCGCTCCGCGATCGCGGTCAGCTGGCGGTCGAGCTCCGCCGACGCCGCCGACCGGTCGGAGAGGGCGCGGGGCAGACCCCGGGCCCAGGCCTCCCAGCGGGGCCGGTGGTAGCCGCCGACCAGCCCGGACCACAGCCGGGCTGCGTAGTCGTCGAGCACGGTGTCCCCGGTCGTGGTCCACACGGTGAGGATGCGCCGGGCGTTGTCCCGCAGGACCCGCAGCTCGGTGTCGTCGGTGGCCCAGGCCTCCGCCCGGGCCTCCCAGGTCGCGTACCGGTACTCGGGACGGGTGGCCAGGAGCGCGTCGAGGTCGTCGAACACGCGCAGGAACCGCTCCACCCCCTCCTCGGGGACCTCACCGCGCCCGGCGGCCGCCTCCACCAGCTCCGCGTACCGGTGGTCGCAGACCCTGGACAGGACGGCCATGGCCACGTCGGCCAGGTCGCCGCCGAGGGGGCCGTCCGCGAGCCCGGGGTTCCGCTCGGCCGCCCCCACCAGAGCTTCCCAGGCCCCGACGAGGTCCGCCCAGTCGTACCAGACCAGACCGGCGGCCTCCGCGCGGACGCGGTCGGGGGAGCCGAGGTCCGCGTAGCCGGGCCGCGCGGTCAGCACCCCGTTGAACTGTTCGGGGAAGATCCGCAGGTCCGCGGCCCCGTAGACGGTGGTGTTCAGCGCCCGCCAGGCGGTGAGGAGGGACGGGTCGGCGTCCGCGCCGTAGCGTCCCCGGACGAACCCGGGCAGCCAGTCCCGGTCCACGTCCTCCGTCCGGGTCCACGCCTGGTCGGCCACGAGTTGGAAGAAGGCGGGGTTGTTCCGGGTGGCCTCCATGGCCAGCCCGATGCCGACGGGACGGTTCCCGGCGGCCTTGGCCGCGTTGATCCCGTCCACGGCGCCCCGGAGGTCTCCGATGGGGTCGGTCCGGCCGCCGAAGTTGAGCAGCGCGCACCAGACCCAGGCCTTGGAGCCGAACGAGTCCAGCCGGGACCACTGCGGGTCCTCCTCCGCCCAGAGGTCCAGGACCAGTACCCGCTCGTCGGGGATCGCGTCCAGGAAGGCGTTCACCCGGGCGTCGGACCAGAAGTCCCGCTGGTAGGAGAACGGCCAGGCCTGGAGCACCCACACAGCCTCAGGATCGGCCGCGGTCAGGCCGTCCAGGGTGGCCCGGGCCACCGCGCCGGGGAAGGCGGGGTCGGCGTCCACGGGGACCATCTCGATGAAGGGGTCGAGGGCGTACAGGTGGTCGGTGCCCAGCAGGCGGGCCTGGGTACGCGCGACCTCCTCCGCCACCCGGGCGTACAGGGGGTCGGCGGGGTCCAGGACGTGGGTCCGGAAGCCCTGCCAGTCGCGGGTGCGGGTCCGGCCCGGGGCGAGCTCGGGGGGCACGTGGCCGGTGAAGCCGGGGAGCGCCGGGGCCATGCCGAAGGAACGCTGGCGTTCGAGGACCCTCCGGGCCAGGTCCAGGTGGGCGTCGACCCACGAGGAGGGCATCGGGTCCGGGAAGCCGTCCAGGTTGCCCATGTACTGCCAGGGCAGGTAGCCGGGGCCGCCGAGGAACCGCAGGACCGTGGGCTCGTCCAGCCCGAGCCCGGTGTAGGCGTCGCGCAGCACGGCCTCGTGGCCGAGGAGGGTGAGCGGCATGGTGACGCCGTGCAGCGCCATCCAGTCGGTCTCCCGCTCCCAGTCCTCCCAGCCCCAGTAGGCGGAGGTGTACCCCTGCGTGCAGAAGTTCAGGTAGTAGAGGTGCTCGGTCTCGGCGGCGCCCCGGGTGGGCGGGGCGTCCGGGAACTCCGCGACGGGCAGGGGCCGGGGGGTGTCCCAGCCGACCGCCACCGCGCAGACGGTCCGCAGGTAGGTGTGCAGCCCGACGGAGGCGGCCAGCGCGTCGGTGGCGGCGATGGTGAGGGCGCCCGCGTCGGCGCTGAACTCGAAGGACCTCTCCCGCGCGTCGAGCGACCGAAAGTGGACATTCGGATGAACGGGGCCGAGAATCCTGGTGACCAACCCGGTCACCACTGAATCCCAAATTGGAGGATTTGTTGCTATAGCGGACATATAGGTTATCCAAGTTGCGTCGTGAGAATTCAGTTACGTACAGTACATAACTGATCTGAGGCCGGACAAGCCTTGGGGTACAAGGCTTCACGTTCCGGCGTCGGGGTGGGTGAGGGCGGTCAGTCCCGTCCGACCTGCGAATTCCCCGCCGGAGTTCCCTGTTATCGCCCGCCGTTCCGGGGCCTGGGGAGCCGGTTTCCCCAGGAGGTTCGGCACCCCCCCACCAAAAAGGATCAACGGAGATTCAGGATGCCCCCCAAGGAAAAGGTTCTGCGTCCCGCCGCGTTCTCGCTGGCGGGCGCGGCGGCCGTACTCACGCTCACGGCCTGCGCCGCCCTCTCCGGCGGTTCCGCCCAGGACAACACGCCCGACGACGTCTCCACCGACATCAGCGACGCGGAGGCCACCCTGACCCTGGCCTTCGCGGACGACCCTCCCACCCACGAACTGGTCGAGGGCTTCACGGCCATGTACCCCAACGTGAACATCGAGCTCCAGCAGACCCAGTTCACGGACTACGTGAAGACCATCAGCCTGTCGATGACGTCGGACGACGCCCCCGACATCGCCCAGTACAACCCCGGGGCCATGCGGTCGCTCATCCCGGGCGGCCACATCCTCAACCTCGACCCCTACGCCGAGGCCTACGGCTGGGACGAGTCCTTCCCCGAGGCGAGCCTGGAACCCCTCCAGTCCAACGACGAGGCCTCCGAGTTCGCCACCGGCAGCCTCTACGCCGCCCCCGGAGCCCTCTCCGTCCTGGGCGTCTTCTACAACACCGAGGTCATGGAGGAGGCCGGGGTCCCCGAACCGCCCGCCACCCTGGAGGACTTCGAGGCGGCCCTCGAACTCGCTGACCAGGCCGACGTCGCCCCCATGAGCGTGGGCGGCCTCGAAGTGGGCGGCTTCCAGATCTGGAACGCCCTGCTCAACGGGCTCGGAGACCACAACGAGTACAAGGACTGGGTGTACGGGGCCGAGGGCTCCACGATCGAGACCGAGGCGGCGGCCGAGGCCACGGAGACCTTCCACCGCTGGGTCGAGGCCGGGTACATCACCGAGAGCGCCAACGCCACCTCGGACAACGACGCGCGCGCCGAGTTCGTCGACGGCGACAGCATGTTCCTCGTGACCGGCAACTGGGCCGCCTTCGAGCTGGAGGCGGAGATGGGCGACGACGTCGGCTTCCTGCTCATGCCCGGTACCGCCGTGGACCAGGCGCCGGTCGCCTCCGGCGCCAGCGTCGCCTACGCCGTGTCCTCCCACACCGAGCACCCGGACGTGGCCGCCGCCTTCCTCAACTACCTCAGCAGCGTGGAGGCGGCCGAGATCCAGCTGGCCACCGGCTTCATGCCCGTGGACACCCAGGCGCCGAGCGAGAGCTACGGGCTGCTGAACGAGGTCAACTTCGGCTTCTCCACGGTCGCGGACAACGAGGGGATCGTCCCCTTCCCCGACTACGCCACACCCGGCATGATCGACCAGCTCACCCCCGGGATCCAGGGGCTCATCTCGGGGAGCGCCACCCCGGAGGAGTTCCTCGCCTCCTTGCAGGCCGAATGGGAAAACCACCATGAGTGACAGCGCTCCAGCGCACCCGCACACCACGCCCGCCCCCGCGCCGACCCACGGCGCCGGGGGCGGGCGCCCGCGTCGGTGGAGGCGGGTCCGGGCCGGGCTCAAGGGCTGGCTCTACCTGCTGCCCGCCCTGGCCGTCTACGGCGGCTTCGCGATCTACCCGGCGCTGAGCACCTTCTCCTTCTCCTTCCTGGAGTGGGACGGTGTCCAGCCGCCGACCTGGGCCGGGCTGGAGAACTACACGCGGGTCGTCGCGGACCCGCTCCTGGCCGGGGCGATCGGCAACGGGCTCGTGCTCATCGTCTTCTTCTCCTTCGTCCCCATCGCGGTCGGCCTGTTGATGACGGGGCTGCTGACCGCCCGGGGCGGCCGGGGCACCACCTTCTACCGGACGGTCTACTTCCTGCCCCAGGTGCTGCCGCTCGTGGCGGTGGGCACCACCTGGCGCTGGCTCTACAGCGGCGACGGCGCCGTCAACGAGTTCCTGGGCGCGGTGGGCCTGGGCGGGCTGACCCGCTCCTGGCTGGCCGACTACCACTTCGCGCTGATCGCGCTCGGCCTGATCGGCACCTGGTGCATGAGCGGCCTGTGCATGGTCCTGTTCATGAGCGGCGCCCAGAAGATCGACCCGGCGCTGCACGAGGCCGCCGCCCTCGACGGGGCCGGACGGCTGCGCCGGTTCCTCCACGTCACGCTGCCCGGGCTCCGCAAGGAGATCAGCATCGCGGGCGTCATCACCACCATCGCCGCGCTGGCCAGCTTCGACCTGGTGTACGTCACCACCAACGGCGGCCCCGCCGGACAGACCAACGTCCCGGCGCTGCTGGTCTACCGCCTCGCCTTCAACGAGGGCGACATCGGCGCCGCCAGCGCGCTCGCCGTGGTCCTGACCCTGCTGGTCATCGCCCTGGTCAGCGTCATCCGACTGCTCGCGAGGGAGAAGTGATGCGTCGACACGTCTCCGTCTCGGTCCTGCGCCACGGCGTACTGGCGCTGATCGCCGTGCTGGTGCTGTTCCCCTTCCTCGGGATCGTCCTGGCCGCCCTCCACCCCACCGGGAGCGCGGTCGGCGGGCTGGGCGTTCCGGAGCAGTGGTCGTGGGAGAACTTCCGGCTGGCCTGGGAGGCCGGACGCTTCGACCAGCTGACCAGGTCTGGCTTCGTCATCGCCGCGTGCGTCGTGCCGCTGACGGTCTGCTTCGCGACCCTGGCCGGGTACGCGCTCTCGATCCTCGGGGTGTGGGGCGGCCGGGTGCTCTCCCTCGGCTTCGTCCTGGGCCTCACGCTTCCGGTGGAGCTGCTGGTCATCGCCCTGTACCTCAACCTGCGCGAGGTGGGCCTGACCAACACCTACACGGGGGTGGTCCTCGCCGAGGTCGCCCTGTTCCTGCCGTTCGGCGTGTACTGGATGCAGTCGCACTTCGCGGGGGTCCCCAAGGAGCTGGTGGAGGCCGCACGGGTGGACGGCGCCCGTGACAGCGTCGTGCTCGCCCGGGTGCTGCTCCCGATCTCCTGGCCGGCCATCACCACCCTGTCGGTGCTG
Organism: Nocardiopsis sp. iso_237; assembly: GCF_056173345.1. Lineage (NCBI taxonomy): Bacteria > Bacillati > Actinomycetota > Actinomycetes > Streptosporangiales > Nocardiopsidaceae > Nocardiopsis > Nocardiopsis sp. iso_237. The sequence goes on from NZ_CM149669.1 coordinate 1,911,209, forward strand.
GTGTTCATGTGGTCGTGGAACCAGTTCCTGCTCATCCTCGTGATGATGCAGACCCCGGCCCTGCGCACCGCGCCCACCGGTCTGGGGCTGTTCGTCGGCCAGTACGGGACCGACATCCCCCTGCTCTCGGCGGCCAGCCTGATCGTGATCGCGCCCATCGTGGTCGTCTACCTGGCCTTCCAGCGCAGCTTCGTCAACGGCATCACCCGGGGCGCCGTGAAGGGGTGAGGAGGGGCGGCCGGTGACGACGGCGGAGCGGAGAAGGGCACCTCCGCCCCGCCGTCACGCCCACTAGGAACTACGGGGTCGGGCGCTCTCCTGGCCGGAGGCACGGACCGCCAGCCCGACCGCGCCCATCACGGTCAGCAGGACGGCCAGACCGCCCCACACCATCGGCTGGGTGACCAGCATGTCCCCGGACGCCTGCCCCGGGGTCCGGCCGCCGTCGCGGCCGGTCACCGTGACGAGCAGGAGGGCGACCACGCCGACGGCGGCCAGGAGACGGCCGCAGAGCCGGGCCAGACCGGCGAGCACCGGCCCCCGGGCGAGGTCGGACCGGGTGAGGCGCTCCTCCGGGCGCAGCGGGGTGAGCAGCCGGGCCAGGAACAGCAGGGCCACGGGGAGCTGGAGCGCCCACACGAAGGTGCGGAACGCGCCGTCGAACCACACGTTCGTGCCGTACAGCAGGGTGTGCCACACGCTCAGGACGTAGACCACGATGACGAACCGGTGCAGGACCCGCCACAGCCGGGACCCGGTCCAGGCCCGCACGTAGAAGGACAGGCTGAGCGGGATCGCCAGGTAGAGGGCGATCAGCCCCAGCAGGATGGCGACCTGGCCGGTCCCCGAGGAGTACCCGCCCGGCACGAACACGTCGACGAAGGCCGAGAACAGCAGCGGGAACGCACCGAGGCCGTCGGCGTTCTCCCGGAGGAGTTCGAGGAAGAACGCCAGGGCGTGGCCGAACATCAGCCCGATGGTGGTGACGCTGGTGACCCGGTGCCAGCGCTCCAGCCGGGAGTGGTTCACGGGGGACGAGGGCAGCGGGCTGGTGGCGCGCAGCAGGCCGAGCATCACGGTGATCCAGGCCCACAGCAGGGCGGACCAGCCGAAGGCCTGGCAGGCCCAGTACAGCCAGTACCGCTGGGCGTCCGCGAGGAAGGGCATCACCTCCAGGGTCATCGAGGTGCCGCCCTCGACGCGCAGGTAGAGGACCACGAACATCACGAAGGTCACGGCCAGGGCGGCGGTCGCGTCGAAGAGCAGGTGGCGCAGGTCGGTTCTGAGGGTGCGGCGGTCGAGCCGGGGCCTTCCGACGGACCTGGCGGAGCGTTCGGGTGAGGGGGAGGGGGTCATGTGGGGGTCTCCCAGTGGGGTGGGGAGGGGACGGGACGTCGCCGCGGCGTGCGAGGAGGTTTCCCCACGGCGATCACAGTGAACAGGAGCCGTCCCCCGGCGTCCAGCCGCCCGGGTCAGGGACGCCAGACCGGCAGCGACAGACGCATCGTCAGCCCGCCGCCGGGGGTGGAGTCCGCGACCAGGGAACCTCCCATGGACTCGGCCAGCCCCTGGGAGAGGGCCAGACCCAGACCGAGCCCGCTCTCGTTGTCCGTGTCACCGAGACGCTGGAAGGGGGCGAACATCCGCTCCCGCTCCTGCTCCGGAACTCCCGGACCGTGGTCGATGACCCGGATCTCCAGGTGGTCACCCGTGTGCTCCCCGACCACCGAGGGGGCCCGGTCCGGCGGGCTGAACCGCAGCGCGTTGTCGATGACGTTGACCAGGACCCGGGTCACGAGCCCGTGGTCCGCCGCCGCCTCCGGGAGGTCGTCCGGGACCGTGACCGTGACCCCTCGCCCCTCGTCACCGACCTGGGCGAGGGCGGAGAACACCAGCTCGCGCAGGTGCGACGGCCGGATCGTCACACCCAGCACCCCCGCCTGGAGGCGACTCATGTCCAACAGGTCCGTGACCAGGCCGGTCAGCTGGTCCAGGGACTCGTCGGCCATGGCGAGCAGCCCGTCCCGGTCCTCCTCGTCGAAGTGGACCTCCCGGCTCCGCAGGCTGGTCACCGAGGCCTTCGCGGTGGCCAGCGGCGCCCTCAGGTCATGGCTCACGGCGGACAGGAGGGCGGTCCGCATCCGGTCGGCCTCGGCCAGGGGCCGGGCGGTGGCGGCCTCCCGTTCGAGCAGTTCGTACTGGAGGACGGCGGCCGTCTGCGCGGCGAAGGCCTCGATGATCCTGCGGTCGGCGGCACGGGGCTCGCGTCCGCGGAGAACGAGCACCTGATCGGAGTCCACCCGTACCTCCGTGTCGTCGGGAAGCGGCGCGAGCGGGTGGTCGTCCCCCTGGTACGTGACCACCTCCCAACCACCTGGGTCGTGCCGCTGGTCGGGGCGGGTCGACGCCCCCGCCCTCCTGCGCAGCAGGGCGACGGAGGTCAGCGAGAAGGTCTCGACGAGACGTTCCATCAGCGCGTTGAGCGGGTGGGAGCCCCGGAGCACGTTGCCCGCGACGACGGCCAGGGTATGGGCCTCAGCGTTGGCCTGGGCCGCCTCCCTGGTACGACGCGCCGCCTGGTCGACCACCATGCTGACCGACACGGCGACGACCACGAACCCGGTCAGCGCCAGGAGACTCAGCGGATGGGTGACGGAGAGGTTGAGATACGGCTCGGTGTAGAAGAAGTTGAGCGCGGCGAAGCCGCCGACGGAAGCCAGCAGAGCCGGCCACAGGCCGCCGATCAGCGCCGTCACGGTCACCGCGGCGAACACCAGCACGATGCCGCTGGCCAGGTACTCCTCACTCCCCAGCCAGGTGCTGGCGACGCTGATCAGGGCGAGGGAGATCAGGGTGGCCGCGTAGGCGGCGATCCTGCGTCGGAGCGGGACGTTGCCCTCCCGGTGGGGGCGGACCCGCATCCCGGCCTGTTCGTGGGTGACCAGGTGGACGTCGATCGCCCCGGAGAGCTCCGTGGTCGTGGCACCGATCCCGGGGCTGAACATGCGCGCGACCCTGCCGCGTCGACTGGTGCCCAGGACCAGCTGGGTCGCGTTGACCCCGCGGGCGAAGGCGATCAGCGCCTCGGGCACGTCCTCCCCGAGCACATGGTGGAACGTACCGCCCAGATCCTCCACGAGCACCCTCTGGCGAGCGAGGAGCGCCGGGTCCGCGCCGGTGAGCCCATCGCTGCGGGCCACGTGCACGGCCAACAGATCGGCACCGCGACCGCGCTCCGCGATCCGGGAGGCGCGTCGGATCAGGGTCTCCCCCTCGGCCCCGCCGGTCAGGGCGACCACGACCCGCTCCCGGGTCTCCCAGGGCTCGGTGACGCCGTGGACGCTCCGGTAGCGTTCGAGATCCGCGTCGACGCGCCCGGCGAGCCACAACAGCGCCAGTTCCCGGAGCGCGGACAGGTTCCCGCTGCGGAAGTAGTTGCTCAGCGACCTGTCGATCCTCTCGGGTCGGTACACGTCGCCGTGGGAAAGTCGCTGCCGCAGCGCCTCGGGCGTCATGTCGACGAGCTCGATCTGTTCGGCCGCGCGGACCCAGGCGTCCGGGACGGTCTCCCCCTGACGCACCCCGGTGATCCGCTGGACGACGTCGTTCAACGACTCCAGGTGCTGGATGTTGAGTGTGGACAGCACGGTGATCCCCGCGTCCAGCAACTCCTCGATGTCCTGCCAACGCCTGTCGTTGCGGCTGCCGGTCACGTTCGTGTGGGCGAGCTCGTCGACCAGCACCACCTCCGGTGCCCGTTCGAGCACCGCTTCGAGGTCCATCTCCTCGAACTCGCGTCCCCGGTGGACGATCCGTCGCCGAGGAACCACCTCCAGGTCGTCGACCATGGCCTCCGTCATCACCCGCCCGTGGCACTCGACGAGGCCGATGACGACGTCCGCGCCCCTGTCGCGTCGACGGTGCGCCTCGTCGAGCATCCGGTACGTCTTCCCGACCCCGGGCGCGGCTCCCAGATAGACCCTCAGACCCCCACGCGCGACCATCGCACCCCCTCGCCTCCATCTTCGCCGGTCGCGCGCGGCCGTTCCGACGATCCGCGCTAAGCGACCGCTAATTCACCTCCTCTCGGCGCTAACAGGGTGTTACCGGGACGTACTTCGCCTCGGCGCGGACGCACAGTCGTCTGTGCCGCTTCGCGGTGCACCTTGAGCGACTACGAGGAAGTGGAGTCATGTCCGACCTGCTGTTGGTCCTGCTGGGGGCGGGGTCCATCGGACTCTGCGCCGTCTACGCACGCGGGTGCGAACGCCTGCTGGGTCCCGATCCCGACGGCGCGGATCCCCTCTCCCCGTCGGGGTTCCACGATTCGGGCGAGACCGCCGGTCACCGCCCCGAGACCGGAGGTCGGTGAACCGATGCTCTGGCACGAAGCCGTCGCCCTGGCGGTGTCCCTTCCCCTGGCCCTCTACCTGCTGGCCACTCTGCTGTTCCCTGAGAGGTTCTGATGAGCGTGACCGCGTGGGCACAGTTCGCCCTGCTGATCGCGGTACTGGCCGTCACGGCCCCGCTGCTCGGCCGCTACGTGGCCAGGGTCTACGGATACGGCGAGGGAGTCCCCGCACCCGGGGACCGGTTCCTCCTCCCGATCGAACGCGCCCTCTACCGGGTCTGCCGGGTCGATCCGGAGAAGGAGCAGCACTGGACCCGGTACGCCTACTCGCTGCTGGCGTTCAGCGCGGTCGGGTTCCTCGTGCTGTACGCACTGCTGCGAGCACAGGGGATGCTCCCCCTCAACCCCGTGGGGCTGCCCGGCCTGGAACCCAACATGGCCTTCAACGCCGCCGTCAGCTTCGTGACCAACACGAACTGGCAGGCCTACGCGGGCGAGGCCACGATGAGCCACCTGTCCCAGATGGTGGGGCTCACGGTCCAGAACTTCGTCTCCGCCTCCGCCGGGATGGCGGTGATGGCCGCCCTGATCCGGGGCCTCGCGCGACGTGGCTCCCGCACCGTCGGCAACTTCTGGGTCGACCTGGTCCGAGGGGTGACCCGCGTCCTCCTCCCCCTGTCCTTCGTACTGGCCCTCGTCCTGGTCAGCCAGGGCGTGATCCAGAACCTCAACGGACTGACGGTCGTCAGCACGCTGGAGGGGACGACGCAGTCGGTTCCCGGCGGTCCCGCCGCGAGCCAGGTCGCCGTCAAGCAGCTGGGCACCAACGGCGGCGGCTTCTTCGACGCGAACTCCGCCCACCCGTTCGAGAACACCACCGCGCTCAGCAACTTCGTCCAGACCTGGGCGATCCTCGTCATCCCCTTCTCCATGGCCTTCGCGTTCGGGCACATGGTCCGCGACCGGCGCCAGGGCCTGGCGGTGTTCGGAGTCATGTTCACCGTCTGGGCGACGATGAGCCTCGTGATCATGGGGGCCGAGGGAGCGGGCAACCCCCGGCTGGACTCCCTGGGCGTGGACCAGGCCATCAGCTCGGACCAACCCGGCGGGTACATGGAGGGCAAGGAGAGCCGTTTCGGCCCCGCCGCCTCCGGCCTGTGGGCGGCCTCCACGACGGGCACCTCCAACGGCTCCGTCAACGCCATGCACGACAGCTTCACCCCGACGGGCGGCGGTGCCGCCATGCTGCACATGATGTTCGGCGAACTCAGTCCCGGAGGCGTGGGAGTCGGACTCAACGGCCTGCTCGTCATGGTGATCCTCACCGTCTTCATCTCCGGACTGATGATCGGACGCACCCCCGAGTACCTGGGGAAGAAGATCTCCTCGAAGGAGATCACCCTGGTCATGCTCCACGTCCTGGCCATGCCCGTGGTCCTGCTCGGATTCGCCGCGGCCACCTCTGTCAACGACACGGCCCTGGCCTCGCTCAACAACGGCGGCCCCCACGGGCTCTCGGAGATCCTCTACGGCTACGCCTCGACCGCCAACAACAACGGGTCGGCCTTCGCCGGGCTGGACTCCTCGACCTGGTGGTTCACGATCACGATGGGCCTCGCCATGCTGGTCGGCCGCTTCCTGCTCATCCTCCCGGTCCTGGCCCTCGCCGGCTCCATGGCGCGTAAACGAGCGGTCCCCGCCACGGTCGGCACCCTGCCCACGCACACGCCGCTCTTCGCCGGCCTGACCGTCGCCGTGGTGCTCATCGTGGCCGGCCTGACCTTCCTGCCCGCACTCTCCCTCGGCCCGATCGCCGAACAATTCACCCTGTGAGCGCACCCATGAACCCAGAGACAACGGGAACCGGCGGCACCGAGACCCCACCGGTCACGGCCAGCGGGGCGAAGCCGCGCACCCCCGCCGAACGGCGCGGCGCCCTCATCAGCGGCCCGATCCTTCGCCGGGCCCTCATCGACTCCCTACGCAAACTCGACCCGCGTCAGCTGGTCCGCAACCCGGTCATCCTCGTCGTCTCCGTGGGCAGCGTCCTGTCCACGGTGGTCCTGTTCACCTCGCTGGGCGGGCAGGGCGGAGGGGAGGCCGTCTTCGCGACCCTGGTCACCCTGTTCCTGTGGGCGACCGTCCTGTTCGCCAACTTCGCCGAGGCCCTGGCCGAAGGGCGCGGCAAGGCGCAGGCCGAGGCCCTGCGCTCCACCCGGAGCGGGACGACCGCGAGGGTCCGGCGCCCCGACGGGACCACGGTCACGGTCGCGGGCACCGACCTCGACATCGGTGACGAATGCGTCGTCGGGGCCGGTGAGGTCATCCCCGGTGACGGCGAGGTGGTGGAGGGCATCGCGAGTGTCGACGAGTCGGCCATCACCGGCGAGTCGGCACCGGTGATCCGGGAGTCGGGCGGCGACCGGTCCGCCGTCACCGGCGGGACGACCGTCCTCTCCGACCGGATCGTCGTCCGCGTGACCAGTCGTCCGGGCGAGACCTTCATGGATCGGATGATCGCTCTCGTGGAGGGCGCCGAGCGTCGCAGGACCCCCAACGAGATCGCGCTCAACATCCTGCTCTCCGGACTCACCCTCGTCTTCCTCATCGTCGTGGTCACCCTCCAGCCGATGGCGATCCTCTCAGGGGCCCGGCAGGACACGATCATCCTGATCGCGCTGCTCGTCTGCCTGATCCCCACCACCATCGGAGCTCTCCTCTCGGCGATCGGCATCGCGGGCATGGACCGGCTGGTCCGCCGCAACGTGCTGGCCACGTCGGGCAGGGCCGTGGAGGCGTCGGGGGACGTCACGACACTGCTGCTCGACAAGACCGGCACCATCACCCTGGGAAACCGGCAGGCAGCCGAGTTCCTCCCGCTGCCGGGTGTGTCCCCGGCCGACCTGGCCGAGGCGGCGCACCGGTCGAGCCTGGCGGACGGAACCCCCGAAGGCCGTTCGATCGTCGACTTCGCGGTGGCCTCGGAACGGTCCCTGCGCGGACGCGGCACGCCTCGGGGAACGGCGGTGCCGTTCACCGCGCAGAGCCGGATGAGCGGTGTCGACGAGGACGGACGCCAGGTGCGGAAGGGGGCGACCGACGCCGTGGCCCGGTGGGTCCGGGAGCACGGTGGGGAGGTCACCCAGGAGTACCAGGACCTGGCCGCGCGGATCGCGGACCACGGAGGTACCCCCCTGGCGGTGGCGGAGGTCTCCGAACGAGGGCGACCGGCGCGTGCCCTCGGGCTGGTCCACCTCAAGGACACGGTGAAGCCCGGCATGCGGGAGCGCTTCGCCGAGCTGCGCGCGATGGGCATCCGGACGGTCATGGTCACCGGAGACAACCGTCGCACGGCCGCGGTCATCGCCGCCGAGGCCGGGGTGGACGACCACCTCGCCGAGGCCACCCCCGAACGCAAGCTCGAACTGATTCGCGAGGAGCAGCTGGCCGGGGCCCTGGTGGCGATGACCGGAGACGGCACCAACGACGCTCCCGCGCTGGCCCAGGCCGACGTGGGCGTGGCGATGAACACCGGTACCCAGGCCGCGCGGGAGGCGGGGAACATGGTCGACCTCGACTCCGACCCCACCAAGCTCATCGACATCGTGCGCGTCGGGAAGCAGCTCCTCATCACGAGAGGCGCCCTGACCACCTTCTCCATCGCCAACGACGTCGCCAAGTACTTCGCGATCCTGCCGGCGATGTTCGCGGCTTCGGTGCCAGGACTGGCCGCCCTCAACGTCATGGGCCTGGAGTCGGCGCGGTCGGCCATCCTCTCGGCGGTGATCTTCAACGCCCTGATCATCATCGCCCTCGTCCCGCTGGCCCTGAGGGGGGTCCGGTTCCGCGCGCGCTCGGCCTCGGCCACGCTGCGGCACAACATCCTCGTCTACGGGCTCGGCGGGCTCATCACACCGTTCGTCGTCATCAAGGCCATCGACATGGCCGTCTCGGCTCTGGGAGTGCTCTGAAATGATCCGCCAGCTCCTCACCGCCACGGTGATGATCGCGCTGTTCACCCTCGCCCTGGGCGGTGTCTATCCGCTCGTCGTCACGGGGGTCGCGCAGGCGGTCTTCCCCCACCAGGCGAACGGTTCACTGGTCGAGGCCGACGGCCGGACCGTGGGATCGAGTCAGCTCGCCCAGGGGTTCGAGGACGACCGGTTCTTCCACCCCCGTCCCTCGGACGTCGCGTACGACGGCTCCGACAGCGGCGGCGCCAACCTCGGCCCCCTCGACGAGGGGCTGCTGGACGGCGTCGAGGACCGTGCGAACGCCTACCGCGCCCTCAACGGGTTGGACGACGGAGCCTCCGTCCCGGTCGACGCCGTGACGGCCTCGGCGTCGGGGTTGGACCCGCACATCTCCGTCGCCAACGCCACGCTCCAGTCGGCGCGGGTGGCCGAGGCCAGGGGACTGGACGGCGCGGACCTGGAGGCACTGGTCGCCCGGCACACGACCCCGCGCGCTCTCGGGGTCCTGGGTGAACCGGGGGTCAACGTCCTCACCCTGAACATCGCGCTGGAGGAGGCCTCCTCCTGACCGCGGTCCTTCGTACGGGGTGCGGCTGTGGGATTCTGCTCTGGCCGCACCCTCCCCGCCGTCCTCGGAATCGTGGACCCGCGGCGGCAAGCTCCAACGGCACAGAACGGTCCGGCATGAAAGAGTCCCGTCACACCTCGCCGTCGGTCCTGGTGGTCGACGACGATCCGATGCTGCTGAAGACCCTGGAGCTCAACCTGCGGGCCCGCGGGTACGCGGCACACTTCGCCCGCACGGGTGAGCAGGCCCTGAACCTGGTCGCCCAGCACCGCCCCGACCTCGTCCTGCTCGACCTCGGCCTGCCCGGGATGAGCGGCCTGGAGGTGATCCAGGGCCTGCGCGGGTGGTCGGGCGTCCCCATCCTCGTGCTGTCGGGCCGGGACACCGAGCCCATGAAGGTCGAGGCGCTCGACCTGGGGGCCGACGACTACGTCGTCAAGCCCTTCGGCATGGACGAGTTGTTCGCGCGGGTACGGGCGGCGATGCGCCGTGACGTGGAACCGCCCGAACAGGCGGTGGTCACGACGGCGGACTTCACCGTGGACCTCGCGGCGCAACGGGTCACCAAGGGCGGCTCACAGGTCCAGCTCACCCCCCGACAGTGGCACATCGTCGAGGTGCTGGTGCGCAACCGGGGGCGCCTGGTCACCCATCAGGAACTCCTCAAGCAGGTGTGGGGGCCCAACTACGGTCGAGAGACCAACTACCTGCGGGTCTTCATGACCAAGATCCGTCAGAAGCTCGAACCCGAACCGCCCCGCCCCCGTTACTTCCTCACCGAACCCGGCCTCGGCTACCGCTTCCAGGGCGCTGAGGAGAACGGCGCCGGGGAGGTCTGAGGGCGGAGGGTCCCCGGCCCGGGACGCCCTCGCCCCCGGGCGGGGCTCGCGGTGAGCCGCCCGGGGGCGAGGAGGGGTCGGACGTGCCGCGCCGTCACTCCGTCAGGGACGGCTCCTCCGCCCGGGCCACGGTGTGCTCGTGGTGCCCACAGGCGGCGGTGTCGGGTTCGGTGCGCAGGTCACGCAGGAAGCTGACCACCACGCCCACGATGACCACGAGGAAGGGCGCCGAGGCCACGATCACCGTCTGTTGGAGGGCGTTGAGGCCCCCCGAGAGCAGCAGGATGATCGCCAGGGCGCCGGTCACCGCGCCCCACAGCAGCAGGATCGGCGTGCGGGGCTGGATGGACCCGTGTGTGGTGAGCATGCCCAGCACGTACGTGTTGGCGTCGGCCCCGGAGACGAAGAAGAGCACCGCCAGGATCACCACCAGCGTCGACGTCACCATGGGCAGCGGGAACTCCGCCAGGGTGACGAAGAAGGCGCTGTTCAGGTCCGCCGCGGTGGCCCCGGCGATGTCCGTGCCGTGGTTCAGGTCCAGGTCGATGGCCGAGCCGCCGAACACGGAGAACCAGGCGAAGAAGGCCAGGCTGGGCATCCCGAGGACGACCAGGATGAACTGGCGGATGGTGCGGCCGCGCGAGATGCGGGCCAGGAACACACCGACGAAGGCGCCCCAGGACACCCACCAGGCCATCATGAAGTAGGTCCACATCTGGAGCCACTCGGTGTCACCGAAGGCCGGGCCGCGCAGGCTCATCAGCAGGAACTCGCCGCCGTACTGGCCCAGGGACTCCAGGAAGAGGGAGACCAGGAAGGCCGTCGGGCCCAGGAACAGCACGAAGACGAAGAGCACCGAGGCCACCGACAGGTTGACCTCGCTGGTGTAGCGGATGCCCCGCTTGACCCCGGAGGCCGCCGAGAGGCTGAACAGCACCGTGACCACGACCACGATGACGACCTGGGTGGTGGCACCGGTGGGCGTGCCCAGGATGCGGTTCAGGCCGTTGTCGATCTGGAGCGCGCCCAGACCGAGCGAGGTGGTGGTGCCGAACAGGGTCGCGAACACCGTGAAGACGTCGATGGCCTTGCCCGCGGGGCCGTCGGCGTGCCGCCCCAGCAGCGGCCGGAACAGCGCGCTGACCAGGCCGGGACGCTGCTTGCGGTACATCGAGTACCCGAGCGCGAGGCCGAAGACCGCGAAGATCGCCCAGGCGTGCAGGCCCCAGTCGTAGAAGGAGTACTGGAGCGCGAGGACGGCGGCCCCGGGGGTTCCCGGCTCGGCCAGGTCGTGCGGGGGAGTCGCGAAGTGCGAGATCGGCTCGGCGATGCCGTAGGAGACCAGACCGATGCCCATCACCGCGCAGAGGATCATGGCGATCCAGGTGTGCGTGGCGAACTCGGGGCGGTCGTCGTCGGCGCCCAGGCGGACGCGTCCGTAACGGCTGAAGGCCAGCCAGACCAGCAGTGCGATCAGGAGGAGGGGGAGCAGCAGGTACACCCAGCCGAAGCTGGAGGTGATCCCGTTGAGGGCGGTGTTCATCGTGGACATCTGGTGTTCCGGGGCGGCCACGCCCCAGACCACGAACAGGGCGGAGATCGCGAGGGAGGCCCAGAAGACCACCCCGACGGTTCTTCGCCCGGCCGGAGCGTCATTCATGTGTCGACACCTTTCGATCGATCCGCGCCGCGGTCACGGGGGACACGCGGGGTGGGGCGTCGCACGGCGGTGGGCAGTGGAGCACGACCGTTCTGGGGTCGGTTGAGCGTGGCACGGGACTGAACCGCCTGTTCGTCGGTGGAAGATCGGGACCCGGAGCTCCGTCCCGGAGCGCGCATGGCGACAGGCGCCCCTCGCACCGAACGGAACAGCGGGACGGTCGGTGTCGAGGCGAGCGGGACGGAATCCGGGAGAACGAGAACAGCGCCGCGGAAGGAGTCCGCGACGCGGGTGTCGGTGGCGGCCACCGCTGGGACGGCCCCTGACCGAGTCGGCGCCCGGCGAGGTCGACAGCACGGCTGCGCACTGACTCAGGAGGCCCTCGCTCAGCTCCGGACCGGAGTACGGACCGGGCACCGCTCGTGGTCCGACCTTCGCCCACCGACCTTCGGGGGTCGGTGTGAGAGCGGTCGAGCCCCACGGGGCCGAAGAGCTGGAAAGGGCCTCCGGAAGAGCGTACTCGCATGTGGGAGCGGGGGCGCCACCCCGGTGGGGCGCCGGGGTCGGGCCGACGCGCGGGCGGGGAGCGGGGCGGGCGGCCCGTACGCGTCCACGCCCGAGTGGAGCGCGCACCCCGGTGCCGCCCCACGTACCGACCTCGCGGGCGGGCGTGTCGGACGCACCGGGAGGGGTCGGGGCGGGCCGGTCGTCGGAGCGGTCGGACGGCGCCAGGCCCTGTGCGTCGGGCGTTCGGGGAGGGAGGGGGACCGGCGGCACGCCGCGTGGCCGGGGTGCCGTACGGCGTCGGCGGAGGGACCGTGCCCGGGGCCGAGGCTGTGCACGCCAAGGCCCCGGAGGCGAACGGGGGTGCCCGCCTCCGGGGCCGTGCCGGTGGTGGAACCGGGGTGCGTGGCCCGCTCCGCTAGGCGCGGGTGCGTCGCGTCACACCGCCGCGCAGCACCGTGCGCACGCCCCGCTCGGGCTCGGCCAGCAGGGAGAGGTCGGAGAGCGGGTCGCCGTCGACGACGATCAGGTCGGCCCGGGCCCCCGTGCGCAGCGTGCCGACCTCGCCCTCCAGACCGAGCAGCGCCGCCGCCTCGCTGGTGGCCGAACGCACCACGTCGGCGGCGGGCTGGACCTCGCCGCGGATGGCGAACTCGGCGCTCTGGTGCGACTGCATGCCGCCGAGCAGGTCGGTGCCGAACACCAGGCGGACACCGCCCTCGTGCGCCATCCGCAGGGCCTCCAGCCCCTTGTGCAGCACCGTGTCCACCTTGGCCTGGCTCTCGGCGGGCAGCCCGTTGCGCGCGCCCTGGCGCGAGAGCTCGCGGTAGGTGACCAGGGTCGGAACCAGGAACGCCCCGTGCTCCACGAACAGTTCGACACTGCTCTGGTCGATGAGGTTGCCGTGCTCGATGCAGCGCACACCCAGGCGCAGGCCGCGGTTGACCGCCCTCGCGGTGTAGGCGTGCCCGGTGACGTACCGGTTGGCGGCCTCGGCCTCCTCGACGACCGCCCGCAGCTCGTCCTCCGAGGACTGGGTGGAGTCGATCCGGTCGGTGGGGGAGGCGACCCCGCCCGAGAGCATCACCTTGACGTGGTGCGCGCCGGTGCGGAGCTGTTCGCGCGCGGCCTTGCGGAACTCGACGGGGCCGTCGCAGACCAGGCCCGCGCCGGGGCAGCATCCGTGCTGGTCCGTGCCGTGTCGACCGCGCGGCCGGAAGTCGCCGTGCCCTCCGGTCTGGGAGAGCGCCTTGCCGCCGAACACCAGGCGGGGGCCGTCCACGAGCCCGTCCTCCACGGCCTCGGCCAGACCCCAGTCGGCGCCGCCCACGTCGCGCACCGTGGTGAAGCCGCGGCCGAGCATGTCGGACAGGGACCTGGCGGCGAAGGCCGCGACGTAGGAGGGGGAGTGGTCACCGACCGCTCCGAGGTCCGCGCTGAGGGCGGTGACGTGCACGTGGGCGTCGATGAGGCCGGGCATGAGGGTGGCCCCGCCGAGGTCGACCGTCTCCGCGCGGTCGGTCACGGAGACCGGTACCTCGCCCGTGCCGCGCGCCGCGATGAGGCCGTCCTCGACGAGCAGCCAGGACCCGGGGGTGCGGGTGCCGGTCTCCGGGTCGAGCAGGGCTGTGTTCGTGTAGGCGGTGGGCCGGGGGCCGTCGGACACGGGGAACCTCCAGGGGTCGGGTGCACGGTCTCTGTTGCGGGGCGATCCGCAGCGACGAAATGCAATATACGTTGCATCGGGCCTCGGTCGTCGAGCGGGGGTGGTATCGCTGGGGTTGGCGCGACCCGGGTGGTCCGGACCGCTCGAACGGAGGAGGACCGATGGCGGACTGGATCGAGGAGACGCTCGCGCGGGGGCGCCTGGGCAGGGCCAGCGAGAGGGTGCTGCACGTCCTGCGGGACGAGCCCCGCTTCGCCTCCTACGCGACCACGGCCGAGGTGGCCGCCAGGGCCGAGGTCAACGTCGCCACCGTGGTCCGGGCGGCGCAGCAGCTGGGCTTCACCGGCTGGCCCGCCCTCCGCGTCGAGCTGCGCTCGCGCTACCTGGCCTCGCTCAGCGCGGGTGAGGTGCTGGCCGAGCACGCGGGCTCCGACACCGACCCGGTGCGTGCGGCGGTGCGCTCGGACCGGGAGAGCCTGGGGCTGCTGGAGCAGACCCTCGAACCCGACCGGGTGCGGGCCGTGGCCGCCGCCATCCACGGGGCGCGAAGGACCCTGGTCCTGGGCTCGGGCACCTTCGCCGCTCCCGGCGTGCAGCTCTCGCACGCCGCCGGGATCATGGGCTACGACGTGCGCCTCCACGACTCCGGGGGGACCGCCCTGGCCAACTCGCTGGCCCGGATGGGGGAGGGCGACCTGCTGGTGGTCTGCGACCTGTGGATGCTCCCGGTCGGGCTGCGCCGGGCGGTGGAGATCGCGGCCGAGGAGTCCGTGGCGATCGCCCTGATCACCGACCGGCGGGACTCGCCCCTGGGCGCGCTGGCCGACCACGTCGTCGCCGTGCCGAGCGAGGGGGTGGGCATGTTCCCGTCCCTGACGGCGGCGATGGCGGTCGTGCACGCGGTGCTGGCGGAACTGGCCAGGGTCGGGGGTGACGCGGCGCTGGAGTCGGTCAGGCGGGCCGAGGAGCTCTGGCGGCGAGCCGAGCTGTTCTAGGTGATCTGAGTCACACCACATGCAACAAGCATTGCATAGTTGACATCGTTGCTGGTTACATCGGGCTTCACCCGCTGTTCACCCCATCGTGTCCCCTCCTGAGGCAGCTCATGCAAACGACCCACCTGGTCCTCATCACCGCCTATCTGCTGGTGATGGTCGGGATCGGCCTGTACTTCTCCCGGTCCTCCAAGCTCCGCACCGGAGAGGACTTCCTCTTCGCCGGACGGAGCCTGTCCACACCCGTCATGGTCGCGACCCTCGTCGTGACCTGGGTCGGATCGGGCACGATCATCGGTGGCGCGAACTTCGCCTACAACTACGGCCCCATGGCCGGCATGATCTTCTTCGCCGGTACGCCCCTGGGCATCCTGGTCCTGCTGCTGGCCGCGCGCCGCATCCGCAGGGCGGCCCGGCACACCGTGCCCGAACTGCTGGAGGCCCGCTTCGGCAGCGGGGTGCGCACGGTCGCGGCGGTGGTCACCACCATCGCCTACGTCGGCCTGGTCGCCTCGCAGTTCGTCGGCGGCGGCTACGTCCTCTCCCTGATCACCCCGCTCACCACGACCCAGGGCGCGCTGGTCGTCGCCGCCGTCGTGACGATCCTGACCGTCACCGGTGGCCTCTTCTCCGTCGCCTACACGGACTTCGTCTCCGCGATCCTCGTCTTCGGCGCGCTGATCGTGGCGGTACCGCTGATCCTGGTCGCGGTCGGCGGCCTGCCGGTGTACTGGGAGGGGCTGCCCGAGGCCTCCCGCACCCCGAACGGCGGCCTCAGCCCGCTCCAGCTGCTCGGCTACTTCCTGCCGCTGTTCCTGCTCCTGCTGGCCGACCAGAACCTCTACCAGCGGCTGGCCGCCGCCCAGGACGAGCGCTCCGCCCGCAACTCCACGCTGGGCATGCTCATCGCCAGCTTCTTCGTGTTCGTCCCCGTGATCATCCTGGCCACCTCGGCGTCCGTGCTCATGCCCGGGATCAACGGCGACGAGTCCGTTCTGCGCCTGGCCACCGACGGCCACCTGCCCACGCTCATCGGCGGGCTGCTGCTGGCCGGCGCCGTCGCGTTCGTCGTGACCACGGGCTCGTCGTTCATGCTCTCCGGCGCCTCCAACATCGCCTTCGACCTGTTCGCCAGGTTCGGCGGGAGCAAGGTCGGCGAGCGGGGCACCCTGGTCGTGCAGCGCCTCTCCGTCGTCGGCATCGCCCTGATCGCGGTCGCCCTGGGCCTGTACTTCCCGACCGTCCTCGACCTCCAGATGTACTCGTACACGATCTACGGTGCGGCGATCACCCCCGCCGTGCTGGCGGTCCTGTTCTGGAGGCGCGCCACCACGGCCGGTGCCGTGGCCGCCCTGATCACGGGCACCGTCGTCACCATCGGCTGGGAGCTGGCCGGGGCCCCGGGCGGGTTCAACGGCGTGATCGTGGCGCTGCCCGCCGCCGTGCTGGCCCTGGTGGTCGCGAGCCTGCTCACCAAGGCCCCCGACGCCCGCACGCTGGAGGCCGCGGGCGTGGACTGACGCCGAAGGAAAGGCGCCGCCGGGACTCCCGGCGGCGCCTTTCGCGTACCGGCACCAGCACCCGCACGGGCGCCACACCCCGTCCCGTCCCGGATCCCAAGAATCGGCCGTCGCTCCGCACAGGTTGGGTCAAGGTCCGTGTCCGGCGGGGAGCCCCTGGAAAGGGTGGGGTGGACGTGGTGTGACGCGAGCGGGGGAGGACACGCATGAGCGGGTGGACCGAGGACCAGCTCGACAGGATCGGCCGCGCCGGGGAACTGCGGATCACCTCCCGGGGCGACGCCGGGGAGCTGCGGCGCTCCCGGATCATCTGGGTGGTGCGTGAGGGCGACGAGCTCTACGTCCGGTCCGTCAACGGGCCCGGGTCCTCCTGGTACCGGGGCACCCGCGACCACCTTGCCGGGCACGTCAGCGCCGGCGGGGTCGAGGCCGACGTCGGCTTCGAGGACGCCGACGACTCCCTGGACGACCGGATCGACGCCGCCTACCGGGCCAAGTACGGGGCGGACTCGGCACCGGTCAACCAGATCACGGGCGCGGACGCCCGCTCGACCACGATGAGGCTGGTTCCGGAGCAGGCCTGAGCGGGGCCGGGGCGGCGATGCCGGTCCTGAGGGGGACCGAGGGGCGGGGCGTGGGAGCGAAGGAGGGGCGTTCGCGAGCGCGCCGCCCGCCGTTCACCCTGCCCCCCGGGGTGATTTCGCCCACAAAGGGTGCGATGTCCCTTGCTGTCGCGTGTTCGGACCACTACCTTCCACCAGCGCCGACAGGTGTTCTCACCACGGCCGCGCCCTTCGGGTGAGCCGACTGTTTCGCGTGGTTTACGGCTGGACACCTCCCCGCAACGCGGCCTTCCTACCTTCGGTTCCGTCGACCGCCGTCAAGCAGGAAGGCACCAGCCGTGACCGGAACAGGCCCACGCGCGCCACGCACAGGCAGGAGCTGGATCTCCCGCTGGGATCCCGAGGACGAGGCGTTCTGGAACGACGGGGGACGCCGGGTGGCCCGCCGCAACCTGTGGGCCTCCATCGCCTCCGAACACATCGGCTTCTCGGTCTGGAGCATCTGGTCCGTGCTCGTGCTGTTCATGATCCCCGAGCACGGCTTCTCCACCACCCCCGAGCAGAAGTTCCTGCTGCTGTCCGTGGTCACCCTGGTCGGAGCCGTCCTGCGCGTGCCCTACACCCTGGCCGTGCCCGTCTTCGGCGGACGCAACTGGACCGTCGTCGCCACCCTGGCGCTCATCGTGCCGACCGTCGCCGCGTTCTTCCTGGTCCGCGACCCCGACACCCCCTTCTGGCTACTGCTGGTCCTGGCCGCCACCGCGGGCCTGGGCGGCGGCAACTTCTCCTCCTCCATGGCCAACATCAACTCCTACTTCCCCGAACGGGAGAAGGGGTGGGCCCTGGGCCTGAACGCGGGCGGCGGCAACATCGGCGTCGCCACCGTCCAGCTGGTCGGGCTGGCCGTCATCGCCCTGTTCACCACCTCCGCCGGGTACCTGGTCCCGCTCTTCTACGCGCCGCTGATCCTGCTGTCGGCCTGGTGGGCGTACCGGTCGATGAACAACCTCGTCCACGTGCGCGCCGACGCGGCCGCGCAGCTCTCGGCCGTCCGCGACCACCACTTCTGGATCATGTCGCTGCTGTACGTGGGCACCTTCGGCTCCTTCATCGGCACCGGCTTCGCCTTCGGCCTGCTGCTCCAGGCCCAGTTCGGCCTGGAGCCCGTGCAGGCCGCCGGGATCGCCGTCCTGGGCCCGGTCCTGGGCTCGCTCATCCGGCCCGTCGGCGGCAGGCTGGCCGACTCCCTGGGCGGGGCCCGCGTCACCCTGTGGGTGTTCACCGCCATGGCCGCCTGCGCCGCCGTGCTCGTCCTCGCCGTCCAGGCCAGCCAGCTGGCCCTCTTCATCGGCGCGTTCGCGGTGATGTTCGTCCTCACCGGCCTGGGCAACGGCTCCACCTACAAGATGATCCCCTCCATCTACGCGGCCCGGGCCGAGGACGCCATCGCCGCCGGGGAACCCCGCGAGCAGGCCCTGGCCCGCACCAAGCGCGTGGCCTCCTCCATGCTCGGACTGATCGGCGCGGTCGGCGCGCTGGGCGGCGTGGGCATCAACGTCGGATTCCGCGAGTCGTTCGCCGCGACCGGCTCCACCGCGCCCGCCTTCGTCGCCTTCGGCGCCTTCTACCTGCTCTGCGCCGTGGTCACCTGGGCCGTGTACCTGCGGCGTCCCGTACGCACCGCCCCCGCCGACGAGCCCGTCGCGGTCGCGGCCCGATGACCACCACCCACTGCCCCTACTGCGCACTCCAGTGCGCCATGAACCTGGAGCCCGGGCCGGACGGGCGCCTGTCCGTCCGGCCCGCTCCCTTCCCCACCAACCGGGGCGGACTGTGCCGCAAGGGGTGGACCTCCGCCGAGCTCCTCACCGTGCCCGACCGGATCACCCGTCCCCTGATACGTGCGAACCGCGGCTCCGACCTGGTCGAGACGGACTGGGACACCGCCCTGGACCACGTGGCGGAACGCCTGCTGTCCCTGCGCGCCGAATCCGGCCCCGACGCCGTCGCGGTCTTCGGCGGTGGCGGCCTGACCAACGAGAAGTCCTACGCCCTGGGCAAGTTCGCCCGCCTGGCCCTGGCCAGCTCCCAGATCGACTACAACGGCCGCTTCTGCATGTCCTCGGCCGCCGCCGCAGGCACGCGTGCCTTCGGTCTGGACCGGGGCATGCCCTTCCCCCTGACGGACGTGGCCGAGGCGGAGGCGGTCCTGCTCGCCGGGGCCAACCCGGCCGAGACCATGCCGCCGATGATGGGGCACCTGTCCGCGCCCGCCCTCATCGTCGTCGACCCGCGCCGGACGGCCACCGCACGGGTCGCACTCGACCGGGGCGGCCTGCACCTGGCTCCCCGACCCGGCACCGACCTCGCCCTGGCCCTCGGACTGCTGCACGCGGCACGCGTGCGGGGCTGGTGCGACGAGCCGTTCGTCGCCGAGCGCACCACCGGCTTCGACGCCGCCTGGGAGCACGCCGCCGCCTGGTGGCCCGAACGCACCGAGCAGGTCACCGGAGTCCCCGCCGCGAGCATCCGCGCCGCCGCCGACCTGCTGGGCCGGGCCGCCCGGAACCGCTCGGCCTACGTCCTCACCGGACGCGGCACCGAACAGCACGCCAAGGGCACCGACACGGTCTCGGCCTGGATCAACCTGGCCCTGGCCCTGGGCCTGCCCGGCCGCCACGGCTCGGGGTACGGGTGCATCACCGGCCAGGGCAACGGCCAGGGCGGACGCGAGCACGGCCAGAAGGCCGACCAGCTGCCCGGATACCGGCGCATCGACGACCCGGACGCACGCGAACACGTGGCCCGGGTGTGGGGCGTGGACCCCGGTACCCTGCCCGGTCCGGGCCGCTCGGCCTTCGAACTCCTCGACGCCCTGGGCACCCCCGACGGGCCGCGCGCCCTCCTGCTGTTCGGCTCCAACCCCGTGGTCTCGGCCCCCCACACCGCCCGCGTACGCGACCGCCTGAACTCCCTGGACCTGCTGGTGGCGGCCGACTTCGTGCTCTCGGAGACCGCCGCCGCGGCCGACGTGGTCCTGCCCGTGGCCCAGTGGGCCGAGGAGGGCGGCACCATGACCAACCTGGAGGGCCGCGTGCTGCGCCGCGCCCGGGCCACCGCCCCGCCCGAGGGGGTGTGGACCGACCTGGAGGTCCTCTCCGCCCTGGCCGTGCGGCTCGGGCAACCCGCCGAACGTTTCCCCACCGACCCCGACACCGTCCTGGCCGAGCTGGGCCGCGCCTCCGCCGGAGGCCCGGCCGACTACTCCGGAGTCACCCCCCAACGCCTGGCCGACGGTCAGGCGCTGTACTGGCCGGTCCGGACCCCCACCGGGTCCACGCCCCGCCCGTTCCTGGACTCCTTCGCCCACCCCGACGGGCGCGCCCGCCTCGTCCCGGTCGCCCACCGGCCCCCCGCCGAGACCACCGACCCCGAGTACCCCCTGGTGGCCACCACCGGCAGGCTGATGGGCCACTACCAGTCCGGAGCCCAGACCCGCCGTGTGGCCGAACTCGACGGCGCCGAACCCGAGGCGTACGTGGAGGTGCACCCCGACACGGCCGCGCGCGCCGGGCTCGCCGCCGGGGACTGGGCCCGCGTCACCTCCCGCCGGGGCCGCACCCGCGCCCGGGTGCGCCTGGAACCCACCGCCCGTCTGGACACGGTGTTCCTGCCCTTCCACTTCGCCGGTGAGCAGTCCGCCAACAACCTCACCCACCCGGCGCTGGACCCCGTCAGCCGGATGCCCGAGTTCAAGGTCAGCGCCGTACGCCTGGAACCCGACCCGCCCGGCCGGGGAAACCGGGAGACCCCCGGCCCGGTCAGCGCACCCACGCCAGGAGGCACCAGTTGAACACCGTTCAGGGGCTCACCCCGCGCCGGATCGTGGTCGTCGGTAACGGCATGGTCGGCGCCCGCTTCGCGGAGGAGACGGCCCGGCTGGACCCGGCCGGGGAACACGTGCGCGTGACCGTGGTCGGCGCCGAACGGCACCCCGCCTACAACCGCGTCCTCCTCTCGGGAGTGCTCGCCGGGGACTACGGCCCCGAACAGATCCGGCTGCCCGCCCCCGGCGGCCCCGGGGTCACCGTGCGCACGGGCGTGGCCGCCACCGCCCTGGACACCCGGCGGCGGATCCTCGACCTGGACGACGGCTCCCACCTGCCCTACGACGAACTCGTCCTGGCCACCGGTGCGCGCGCCGCGCTCCCACCGGTCCCCGGCGTACGCGCCCCGGACGAGGGCCCGGGGGAGGGGGTGCACACCCTGCGCGACCTGGAGGACTGCCAGCGCCTCCTCGCCCTGACCCGGCCCGGCGCACCCGTGGTGGTCCTGGGCGGCGGTGTCCTGGGCCTGGAGGCCGCGCGCGGCCTGGTCGGCCGGGGGACACGGGTGTCGGTCGTGGAGTCCGCCCCCTGGATCATGTGCCGTCAGATCGACCAGGGGGCCGCGCGCGTCCTGGCCGACAGCTACGCCGCCCTGGGCGTGGCGGTGCACGCGCGACGGTCGGCCGCCCGCTGGATCCCCGGTACCGGTCTGGAACTGGACGACGGCACCGTCCTGCCCGGCGACGCCCTGGTGGTCGCCGCCGGGGTGCGCGCCAACACCGAACTGGCCACCCGGGCCGGGATCGCGGTCGACCACGGTGTCGTCGTCGACGACCGGCTGGCCACCTCCGACCCCCGCGTGCACGCCGTCGGCGACTGCGCCCAGCACCCCGGCGGCGGTGCCGGACTCGTCCAGCCCGGCTGGGAACAGGCCGCCGTCCTGGCCGCGCGCCTGACCGGGACCGCGCCGCACGCCACCTACGTCGGGGCCCGGCCGTTGACCCGCCTCAAGGCCGAGGGCATCGAACTGACCGCGTTCGGGCGGGTCCACGAGGACGAGGACGCCCCGGGCCTGGAGACGGTGACCATCAGCGACCCCTACGGCGGCCGTTACGCCAAGCTCTCGGTGCGTCAAGAGCGGGTGGTGGGCGCGGTGCTGCTGGGCTTCCCCGAGGCGGCCGCCACCCTGTCCCAGCTCTACGACACCGGCGCCCCGGTGCCCTCTGACCGCCTCGCCCTCCTCCAAGGGCTGCCCACCGCGGTACCCGAAGCCCCGGACGCGGCGGAGGCGCCCGTGTGCCGGTGCAACGCGGTCAGCCGCGCCGACATCGAGAAGGCGTGGCTGGACGGGGCCCGCACCCGTGAGGCCGTCGCCGAACGCACCCGTGCCACCACCGGCTGCGGCGGGTGCGTGCGCGACGTGGGAGCCCTGCTCTCGGGGATGCGGGCCGCCCCGGTGGGGTGACCCGGGACCCGTCCGCGGCGTCGGGCCCCGGGGCCCGCGCATCACACATCCCCCACCTGCGGTGGCAGCACAACGAAACAACCGCGACACGGTCGGCTGACGCGAGGGAAACACCCAGAGGGTTGCCTGAGGGCAGTCCGCCCCCGCAGCAGGAGGAGTCGCGCACACCATGGAAGAGCTCGTCGTCATCGGCAACGGCATGGTCGGTCACCGGCTCGTCGAGGCCCTCCGGGACCGCGACACCGACCACCGCTGGCACGTCACCGTCGTGGGCGAGGAACCCCGCACGGCCTACGACCGGGTCGCCCTGTCCTCCTACTTCGACGGAGCCAGCGCCCGGGACCTGTCCCTGGGCGACCTGTCCGGCCCCGCCGTCGACGTGCACGTCGACGAACGCGCCACCGCCGTCGACCGGGTCCGCCGCACCGTGACCACCGCCAGCGGACGCGAACTGCGCTACGACCGCCTGGTCCTGGCCACCGGCTCCACCCCGTTCGTGCCGCCCATCCCCGGCCACGACCTCCCGGGCTGCCACGTCTACCGCACCATCGAGGACCTGGACGCCATCACCGCCTCCGCGCGGGGCGCCCGCACCGGCGTGGTGGTCGGCGGCGGCCTGCTGGGGTTGGAGGCCGCCAACGCCCTGCGCCTGCTGGGGTTGGAGGCCCACGTGGTCGAACTCGCCCCCCACCTGATGCCCGCCCAGCTCGACCAGGGGGCCGCCTCCCTGCTGCGCACGCTTGTGGCCGACCTGGGCGTGCGCGTTCACACCGGCACCGCCTCGACCGGTGTCGAACCCTCGCCGGACGGCCGCGCCGCCCGTCTGACCCTGGACGGCGGCACCCACCTGGACGCCGACCTGGTCGTGTTCTCCGTCGGCATCCGGCCCCGGGACGACCTCGCCCGCGCCGCCGGACTCCGGGTGGGCGAACGCGGCGGCATCGTCATCGACGACACCTGCACCACCAGCGACCCCCGGGTCCACGCCGTCGGTGAGGCCGCCAACCACGACGGCACCGTCTACGGACTCATCGCCCCCGGCAACGCGATGGCCGAGGTCGTCGCGGACCGCCTCCTGGGCGGCTCGGCCACCTTCACCGGCGCCGACACCTCCACCAAGCTCAAACTCCTCGGGGTGGACGTGGCCAGCTTCGGCGACGCGCACGGCCGCACACCCGGAGCCCTGGACGTCGTGGTCAACGACGCCGCGGGCGGCCGTTACGCCAGGCTCGTGGTCTCCGACGACGCCACCACCCTGCTCGGCGGCGCCCTGGTCGGTGACGCCTCGGCCTACGCCACCCTGCGCCCCCTCGTCGGTTCCCCGCTGCCCGGTGACCCGCTCACCCTGATCACCCCCGAGGGCACCGCCAGCCTGGGCGCCGAGTCGCTGCCCGACGGCGCGCAGATCTGCTCGTGCAACGCCGTCACCAAGGGCGACCTCACCGAGGCCATCGGCAGCGGCCACCACGACGTCCCCGCCCTGAAGGCCTGCACCAGGGCGGGCACCAGCTGCGGCTCGTGCGTGCCCATGCTCAAGCGGATCCTCGCCCAGTCCGGCATCGAGCAGTCCAAGGCCCTGTGCGAACACTTCTCCCAGTCGCGCGCCGAACTCGTCGAGATCGTCCGCGCCACCGGAGTCACCACCTTCTCCGCCCTGATCGCCGCCCACGGCACCGGGCACGGCTGCGACATCTGCAAGCCCGCCGTCGCCTCCATCCTCGCCTCGCTGGGCAACGGGCACATCCTGGAGGGCGAACAGGCCACCCTCCAGGACACCAACGACCGCCACCTGGCCAACATCCAGCGCAACGGCACCTACTCGGTCGTGCCCCGCGTCCCCGGCGGCGAGATCACCCCCGCCAAACTGATCGTCATCGGTGAGGTGGCACGCGACTTCGACCTCTACACCAAGATCACCGGCGGCCAGCGCATCGACCTGTTCGGCGCCCGGCTGGAACAGCTGCCCGCCATCTGGGCGCGCCTGGTGGAAGCGGGGTTCGAGTCCGGACACGCCTACGGCAAGGCCCTGCGCACGGTCAAGTCGTGTGTGGGCACCACCTGGTGCCGGTACGGGGTCCAGGACTCGGTGGGCCTGGCCATCCGCCTGGAGGAGCGCTACCGGGGCCTGCGCTCGCCCCACAAGCTCAAGTCCGCCGTCTCCGGATGCGCCCGGGAGTGCGCCGAGGCCCGGAGCAAGGACTTCGGGGTGATCGCCACCGACCAGGGCTGGAACCTGTACGTGGGCGGCAACGGCGGGTTCACGCCCCGCCACGCCGAACTCCTGGCCGGTGACCTGGACGAGCCCACCCTCATCCGCTACATCGACCGGTTCCTGATGTTCTACGTGCGCACCGCCGACCGCCTCCAGCGCACCGCGCCCTGGATCGAGTCCCTCGAAGGCGGCCTGGACCACCTGCGCGACGTCGTGGTCCACGACTCCCTGGGCGTCGCCGCCGAACTGGAGGAGGCCATGGACCGTCACGTGGCCACCTACACCGACGAGTGGGCCGCCGTCCTGGCCGATCCGGACAAGCTCTCCCGGTTCGTCTCCTTCGCCAACGCCCCCCACACGCCCGACCCCACCATCAGCTTCACCACCGCCCGCGACCAGCGGGTACCCGACTCCGCGTCCGTGAACCTGGGCATGCCCGCCCGCCGACCCCAGGAGGCCACCCGATGACCGTCACCACCGCCCCGGCCACGACCTGGACCGACGTCTGCCCGGCGCACCTGCTGCGCGTCGAGGACGGCGTTGCCGTGCTGCTCCCCGACGGACGGCAGGCCGCACTCTTTCGCACCCGGGACCACCACCTGTACGCGGTGGACAACGTCGATCCCCGCACCGGCGCCGCCGTCATCGCACGGGGCATCGTCGGCGACCGGAGCGGGGAACCCACCGTCACCTCGCCCATGCTCAAGGAGGTGTACTCCCTGCGCACCGGGACCGGGCTGGACGGCGACACGCGCCTGACCACCTGGCCCGTGCGCCAGCGGGGCGGCACCGTGCAGATCGCCACCCAGGGGGAGACACCGTGAACACCGCCCCCGCCACCACGCCTCCGGGACGGGAACCCGCCACCACCGCGCCGCTGGCCGGGTTCACCGTGGCGGTGACCGCCGCGCGCCGCGCCGACGAGATGAGCGCCCTGCTGCGCCGCAAGGGGGCCCGGGTCGTGGCCGCGCCCGCCCTGCGCATCGTGCCGCTCAGCGACGACCAGCGCCTGGCCTCGGTCTCCGACGAACTGGCCCGCCGTCCCGCCGACGTCGTGGTGGCCACCACCGGCATCGGCTTCCGCGGCTGGGTGGAGGCGTGCGAGACGTGGGGGACCGCCGAAGGACTCCTGGACGGTATGCGGGCCTCCCGCCTGTTGGCCCGGGGCCCCAAGGCCCGGGGCGCCATCCGCGCGGCCGGACTCACCGAGGAGTGGTCACCGCCCTCGGAGTCGTCCGCCGAGGTCCTGGACCACCTGCTCGGCCAGGGCGTCCAGGGCCTGCGCGTGGCCGTCCAGCTGCACGGCGAGCCCCTGCCGGACTTCACCGCCGCGCTGCGCATGGCCGGAGCCGACGTGGTCGAGGTGCCCGTCTACCGCTGGACCCAACCCGAGGACACCGACGCGCTGGACCGGCTCATCGAGGCCGTCTCCGGCGGGGGAGTGGACGCGGTCACCTTCACCAGTGCGCCCGCCGCCGCCGGACTGCTGGCCCGTGCCCACACCACCGGGCAGCGGGGCGGGCTCGTGCGCGCGCTGCGCGGCGACGTCCTGGCCATGTGCGTGGGGCCGGTCACCGCCCGCCCGCTCATGGCCCACGACATCCCCACGGTCTGGCCGGACCGGGCCCGGATCGGCTCCCAGGTCCGCAGACTCGCGGAGGAACTGCCCGCCCGCTTCCCCACGCTGGAGGTGGCCGGACACCGCCTGCGTCTGCGCGGCCACGCCGTCCTCGTCGACGGCGCCGTCCACACACTCTCGCCCACCCTGATGCGGCTGCTGCGTGCCCTGGCCCGCCACCCCGGCCGGGTCCTGGACCGGTCCCACCTGCTCACCTGCCTGGGCGAGGACGCCGACGCCCACGCGGTGGAGACGGCCGTCGCCCGGCTGCGCACGGCCCTGGGCGACCCCCGGATCATCCAGACCGTGGTCAAGCGCGGCTACCGCCTGGCCCTGGACACCCCGGAGTGCACCGCCTGATCCGCCCGACAGGAAGGACGGGCGGGCACGCCCGCCACGCGATGAGCCCCAGAAGCCTGATCCTGGCCGTCCACGGCACCCGCGACCCGCACGGCACCGCCGTCGCCCGGTCCCTGGCCCTGAGCGTGGCCGAACTGGTACGCCAGCCCGCCCGGTTGGCCTTCGCCGACGTGCGCACACCCACCGTCGGCCAGGTCGCGGCCCGAACCCCCGGCCCGCTGGTGGTCGTGCCCGCCTTCCTCGCGTCGGGCTACCACGTGCGCACCGACATCCCGCACCAGCTGGCCGAGGGCGGTCGCGCGGACGCCGTCGTCGCCCCAGCGCTGGGCGGCCATCCGGCGGTCCTGGACACCGCGGTGCGCCGTCTGGCCGACGCCGGGTACCGGACCGGCGACGCCGTGGTGCTGGCCTGCGCCGGGACCTCCGACCCCCACGCCGGTGCCGAACTTCGACGGGCCGCCGCCGACCTCTCCCGGCGTCTGGGTACCCCGGTGGAGGTCGCCTTCATCGCCACCGGCCGCCCCACCGTCGCCGAACGGGTCGCCCGACTGCGCGAACGCGGGCACGGTCGGGTGGTCGTGGCCAGCTGGCTCCTGGCCCCGGGCCTGTTCCACGACCGGCTGGCACACGCGGGTGCCGACGCGGTGGCGGACCCCCTGTGCCCCGCCCCGGCCATCGCCCACGCCGTGGTGGACCGCTACCGCCAGGCGGTCGTCGGGCAGCCCGCCTGAGGACGACCGGACGGCCGCAGTAGGACGGCGGGGCGGGCGCCGCACCGCACGATCGTGTGGGCCGCCGTGATCCGGGCGTGCCCCGGGACCCGGCCCGGTCGTCGAGCGGTTCGGGGCGGACTCCTCCGCCGCCGGGAGCGGTGGGGGGCGACCACCGGGTCGGTGCCGGTCGGCCAGCGGATCCGCTTCCTCGGGAGGACGGTAGGGGTGGTCGGCCACCACGGACACCCGGTCCGGGCGTCAGCGACCGCCACGGCACGTCCGTCCCGGCGGTGGCCGCCGTGGTCCGCCGACTCCCTCGCTCCGGGGGCTGGTCCGTGTTCGACACCGGCGGCGGCCTCGCGGGCCTGACCGGCCCGAACGATCGTGCCACACCGCCGTTGGACGCGTTGGTCCACCTGGTCGCGGCCCGGGCCCCACGGACGTCCTCACACGTCCCTCGCTGTTCCCCGTGACCCCACCGTGTCGAGGCGGTTCGGAGGCCGGAGCGCGCCGTGTCCCGCCGTTCCGCCGTCCCCACACGCCTTGGCGGGCGGGAGCGGAACCCGCACGCACATCCACGAGGTACGGGGGCAGCCGGGAGGTTCGGTTACGCGGCGTCGACATCGCCACACGAGGTGTCGTCCGGCCAAGGCAGTGGCCGCACGCTGCGAGAACGTGTCCGAGCCCGGCGAGGGCGCGGGCCGCGCGCGCCGTCTCGGGGCGAACTCACACCCACACTTGACAGTCGCAATATGAACATAGATGATTCAATACGAACATGTGACCCTGATCTCAGAGGTGTGCTCTATGACTCTCACGTCCCTCCCGCCCCTCGCGGAGGCACTCGACGGAGCCGTCGATCTGCATTGCCACTCGGGACCGAACCCCTTCTCGCGGGAGTTCGATCACGTGGAGGCGGCCCGCGACGGAGAGCGCCTCAACATGCGCGGCATCCTGGTGAAGTCGCACCACCACAACACCGTCATGGACCTGCTCGCGATGCACCGCGAACTGGACGACGTCGCGACGCCGATCTTCGGCGGCATCGCCCTCAACGCCCAGGTGGGTGGGCTCAACCCGTACGCGGTCGCGATGTCGCTCCAGATGGGGGGCCGCGCGGTCTGGTTCCCCACCTTCTCCAGCCGTTGCCACTGCGAGAACGAGCACCACGGCTTCCCCGAGTCCGACTACGACATCCCCAACCGGGTCGTCGACGTGGTCGACGCCGAGGGACGTCTCCTCGACGCGGCCCACGAGGTCCTCGACCTGGTGGCGGAGGCGGACGTGCTCCTCTCGGCGGGCCATCTGGAACCGGCCCAGTCGGCCCAGCTCTTCGCCGCCGCGGCTGAGCGCGGGGTACGACGCATGATCCTCAGCCACCCGAACTTCATCGTCGACGCCGACGTCGAGCGATGCCGCCAGCTGGCCGACCTCGGCGGCTACATCGAGCACGAGGTGGGCATGTACGACCCCCAGGGCTACCGCAAGTGGGACCCGGGACTGCTGGTCGAGTGGATCCGGGCCATCGGCCCCGACCACACGGTGCTCTCCTCGGACCTCGGACAACGAGGGCGCCCCATGCCCGTCGACGCCTTCATGCGCGTCGGTGAGGCCCTGCTCGAACGCGGCCTGTCCGTCGAGGAGCTCCGCCAGGTCACCTCGCACAACGCCGCCTTCCTGCTCGGTCTGGAAGACGAACGGCCCGCTCCGGTCGAGAGGCGCTGACAGATGGCATACCTCGCGAGTGACCCACGCAGCCAACTGGCCGCTTCGAGCGGGCCCGACGCCGACGCCGCGCACGAACCGCAGTACTTCGACTTCGGCGAGCTCGCCCCCACCGGGACCACGGGACGGGGCGGGCGCCTGTGGACGGTACGAGCCGCCAACGCCGCCGTCGTCTACGCCGAACACGCCGACGGAGACACCGTCGATCGTGCGGACGCCGACGAGACGATGCTGGTGGTCCTGCCCTCCCCGGGCCGCCTCACGGTGCGCACCGCGCGGGAGGCGGTCACCGTCGAACCGACGAGCGTCATCACGGTCCAGCCGGGCCCCTGGCGATACGAGGTCGAGGGGGCGCTGCGGCTGCTGCGTCTGCACACGGTGGCCACATCGGACGTGCTGGATCAGGCGCTCAACGGCGAGTCCTACGCCGACGGCCTCGGACTCAGCGTCCGCGCCGATCCCTGGCCCGCACCGTCGGGCGACGCCGAGATCCGCGTCTACGACGCCATCGAGGACATCGCCCCGCAGGAGGGACGCCTGGGTCGCATCCTCCGTGGCCGTCACGCCATGGTGAACCTGCTGTACCCGCGTGTCGGGCCGCGGGACCCACGCGCCCTGTCCCCCCACACCCACGACGACTTCGAGCAGTTGAGCTTCGTCGACGCCGGCGAGTACGTCCATCACATCCGGCGTGCGTGGGGAAACGACCGCACGGCGTGGCGCCCCGACCACCACCGTGAGATCGGTGGGCCGTCGTTGACCATCATCCCGCCCCCGCTGGTTCACACCAGCGAAGCGGTCGGATCCGGCGAGAACCGCATGGTCGACATCTTCGCCGGGCCGCGCGAGGACTTCTCGCGCCGTCCGGGCTGGGTTCTCAACGCCGATGACTACCCGTGGCCGGAGGCACTCCGATGAGCAGCGAGAACAGGTCCGAGGGCACGCGGTGGGCCGCCTGGGTCAAGCTCGACACCTGGGAGTCCACGGCCATCCTCGCCCGCGCCGGTGTCGAGGTGATCGTCGTCGACGCCGAACACACGATGCTGGACACGTCGGCGATCGCCCGGCACATCGCCGTCGGCCAGGCGCACGGCATGCGGGCGCTCGTGCGGGTTCCCGACCAGGGGCCGTCCTTCGTGCAACGGGTGCTCGACGCTGGCGCCGACGGGATCGTCGTTCCCCACGTCGACGGTCCCGAGGCCGCCGCCGAGGTCGTGTCCGCGACGCGGTTCGCTCCTGAGGGGCGGCGCGGCTCCGGTGCGACGTCGCGTGCCGGAGTGTGGGGGCAGGGCCCGCGAGCCGACTACCTGTCCCGGCCGGTCGAGGTCATCGCGCAGATCGAGTCGCTCGCCGCGCTGGATTCCGTCGAGGACATCGCCGCGGTCGACGGGATCACCGGACTCCTCCTCGGGGCCGCGGACCTCGCGCTCGACGCCGGACGCACCGTCGCTGACGCCGATCTCACCGTCGTCACCGCGGCTCGCAGACACGGGATCGCCGCAGGCGCGGCGGGAGGACCGGACGGCGCCGCACGCGCCCGTGAACTGGCGTTGGACTTCTTCGTCGGCGCAGCCGACACGACACTGCTCGCGGAAGCCGCCGTGAACGCCGTCAGGCGCATGCGGGCAACCGAGGACCACACGGGAAAGGCGTCGCTCCATGCGTGAGCCAGTCATGAACTTCGTCCACATCAGCAAGCACTATCGCGGTGGAACGGTCGCGGTCGAGGACTTCCACCTCGACATCGCCGACGGAGAGTTCGTCTCCATCGTCGGACCGAGCGGATGCGGCAAGAGCACTCTGCTCAAACTCATCATGGGCCTGGAGCCGCTGACCGAGGGCAGCATCAGGTACCGGGCCGAAGCGCGCAACGAGTCAGCGATGACCGGGATGGTGTTCCAGCAGCCGCTGCTGCTGCCCTGGAACACGGTCCTGGACAACGTGCTCGTCCCCTCGACCCTCCAGGGGCGTTCCCGGCGGAGGCACGACGAAGGCCGGGCGCACGAGCTCCTGGAGATGCTCGGACTGTCCGACTTCGCCACCAGCCACCCCTACCAGCTGTCGGGTGGGATGCAACAGCGTGTCGGGATCGCCCGGGCCCTCCTGCACGACCCGCGGATCCTGCTGATGGACGAACCGTTCGGAGCGCTGGACGCGATGACCCGCGACCAGCTGACCATGGACCTGCTGGAGATCTGGGAGCGGGACCGCAAGACGGTCGTCTTCATCACCCACAGCATCTCCGAGGCGGTGCTCCTCTCCGACCGCGTCGTCGTGATGACCCCGCGCCCCGGTCGCGTCGGCGCGGTCATCGACATCGACCTGCCGCGTCCGCGCACCCTCGACGTCGTGAGCACCGCCGAGTTCGGCGACTACACGCGTCGCATCAGAACCGTTCTTGACACAGCCGAAGTGGTGACCACCCCATGACCGCATCCGACTCGTCCTCGGCCGGGCAGACCCTGACAGTGCGTCGCGAGGCGGGGGACACCGAGACACGTCGCAGGCTCTCCGACCTTCCGGGCTGGTTGCTGTCGAGCGCCACGGTGCTCATCCTGCTCACCGTGTGGGAAGTGGTGGTCCGCACCTTCGACATCTCGGTGATCCTCTTCCCCGCGCCCACCCGGATCGTGGAGGCGCTCGTCGAGGGCTTCACCGACGGGCCGTTCCTGCGCCACACCTGGGTCACGTTGCAGGAGATCATCTACGGCTTCGGTATCGCCGTCGTCTCCGGACTGCTCGTCGCGGTGTGGGTGAGCTCCTCGCGACTGGCCGAGAAGATCGTCCTGCCGATCGTCGTCGTGCTGCAGACCGTGCCGAAGGTGGCCCTCGCGCCGTTGTTCCTCGTCTGGTTCGGCTTCGGCATGGAGTCGAAGATCCTCACGACGGCGCTCATCGCGTTCTTCCCGATCCTCGTCAACGCCACGCTCGGCTTCAACTCCACCAGCAGCGACCAGGTGAACATGATGCGTTCCTTCGGAGCGACGCGTCTGCAGGTCCTCACGCGGCTGCGCCTGCCGACGGCCATCCCCAGCATCATCGCCGGCCTGGACGTGGCGGTCGTGCTCTCGGTCATCGGCGCCATCGTCGCGGAGTTCGTGGGTTCACAGGCCGGACTCGGCTACCTGATCATCGCCAGCAACACCTCGCTGGACGTGGCCACCATGTTCGCGGCTCTGGTCGTGCTCTCGACCATCGGTCTCGTACTGCACTACGCGGTCGTCCTCGGCGGGCGGCGACTCGCCTTCTGGTCCGAAGAGAACCGCGCCCGCTCCGTTGGAAACTGACCCCCTCGAACCGAAGGACGACTCATGCCCATGACACGTGTGTCCCGCAAGGTGCTGCAAGGCGGCGCCGTACTGATGTTCACCTCCCTGCTCGCGGCCTGTGGCGGGTCGGGCGGCGACGGCGGCGACCAGCAGGTCTCCATGACGCTCGCGACCCCGACCTGGAACGCGGGGATCGCCTCGATCGCGGTGTCCCAGGAGATGGGCTACTTCGAGGACGAGGGCCTGGACGTCGAGATCATCCTGGCCGACTCCGCGACGACCCAGGTCCAGCAGATCGCGACCGGACAGGTGGCGACCGGGGCCGTCAGCCCCGAACCGGTGATCCTGGGCCGTGAGCCCGGCAAGAACCTCGACCTGACCTACTTCATGTCCTACTACAAGGACAACATCTACGGCCTGAGAGTCCCCGCGGACAGCGACATCACGTCGATCGAGGACCTGGAGGGCAAGACGGTGGGCGCGATCAGCCTCGCGAGCGCCTCGGTCACGCAGGCCCAGGTCGGTCTGCGTGAGGCGGGTGTACCGGAGGACTCCGTGACGTTCGTCGCGATCGGGACGGGAGGCCAGCAGGCCACCGCCGTGGAGAACGGCCAGGTCGACGCGCTGGCCCTGCTGGACACGTCGTTCCAGGTGCTGGAGAACCAGGGGATCGAGCTGCGCGAGATCGAGGTCCCGGGGACCGACATGCTCACGAGCGGCGGACTCGCGGCCCGGACCGGTGACCTGGAGGAGGACCGCGAGCTGTACGTCAAGCTCGGACGCGCGATCGCCAAGGGCGTGGTCTTCAGCGAGGCGAACCCCGAAGCCGCCGTCGAACTGCTCTTCGACGCACACCCCGAGGCGCGCCCCTCGGGCCTCGACGACGACGTCGCCCTGGCCGCGTCGGTCTCCGTCCTCGAAGCGCGACTGGCCAACCTCGGCGCCGAGGACGACCCGTACGGGGCGATCGACCCGGAGGCGCTCCAGGCCAACGTGGACTTCCTGCTCGACGCGGGCGAGCTCACCCAGCCGGTGGACCCCGCCGACCTGTACGACGACTCGTTGATCCAGGACATCAACGACTTCGACCGCGCCGCCGTACGTCAGGAAGCCGCCGACCATGCCTGATGACATGACCGTGATCGACCCCTCGGGGTTGAGCGCCCAGGAGAACTACCGGCTGCTCACGGGCTGCGTCGTTCCCCGCCCCATCGCGTGGGTGACCTCCGTGAGTCGCGACGGAAGGGCGAACCTGGCGCCGTTCAGCGCCTTCACGATGGTGTCCAACGATCCGCCCATGGTCGGGATCAACATCGGTCGCCGTGAGGGCGGGTTCAAGGACACGGCTCGCAACATCGCCGAGCGGGGAGAGTACGTCGTGAACATCCCCGGATGGGAGCACTGGAGGGAGGTCCACGAGTCGGGGGAGGTACATCCCCCCGGCGTCGACGAAGCCGAGATCCTCGGTCTCGGGACCGAGCCGAGCGACGTGGTGAGCGTGCCCCGGCTGGCCACCGCTCGGGTGAGTCTGGAGTGTCGGCTCGCGCGTGTGGTGGAGTTCGGTCGGGCCGGTGCGCAGTTCACGGTGGGGGAGGTCGTGCGGTTCCATGTGCTCTCGTCGGCGTTGGACGGCCTCAAGATCGACACCACGATGATTGATCCGGCCTCACGCCTGGCCGGTCCGACCTACGGCCGGCTCGGGAACGTCGAACGACTCGGTGGCACGCCGTCGAGGGGCCCGGGGCAGGGGGAACCGTTGGCGGAGCGCGGCTGACCGGTTCAGTCGTCCGCGCCGAGCGACCGGGAGATCGTGGTCGCGGCACTCCGGAGTGCCGCGAGTTCGTCACTCTCGGCGTGGACGTCGAGCACGTCGCGGGTGCTCAGGAGCGCGAGTGACGCCGCGAGGCCGTGCTCGTCCCACACGGGAGTGGCGAGCACGGCGATGCCCCGGGTGCTGACCTGAGCGGCGTACCCGCGCTCGGACGTCTCGCGCACCAGAAGCTCGATCCGTTCACGTTCCCCGTTCGGGAGCTGCCGCGAGGCCCGCACCACGCTCGGGGAGTCGGCCATGAAGGTGTGGAAGATGCCGGTCTGCGCGGCGGCGGTCGACAGCTGCATGCCCACCCGGACGGAGACGACGATCTCGCGGCGCGGGGGTTCCTCGACGTGCGCCACGACCGGTGACGAGGAGCCCCAGAGGGACAGGACCGCCGTGATCTCGGTGTCGCGGGCCAGGGTCTGCATCGGGTCCACGGCGAGGCGCAGGATGTCGCGTCGGCCGAGAGCGAAGGCGCCGAGTTGCACGAGCGCTGGCCCCGGAACATAGGTGCGGTCGTCGCGGAGGGCGAGCACGTTGGCGTTGACCAGGGACGTCAGATAGCGGTAGGTCGTCGTGCGATTGAGTCCGATGAGGTCGGCGGCTTCGGTGGAAGTCACCGATTCACGATGCGGACCGAACAGTGCGAGGATCATTCCCACCCGGTCTACTGCTTGGATGTCCACTCCGGCGCCCCTTGACGTGATGTGTTCCGGTTGTTCACATGGCGACCACATCGTACCGTGCTTACGGGCACCCCGAGGAACCGCTGGCACCACGCAGCCCTTGCGGAACAGGCCCTGAGGGCCCCGTGGAGCCAGCGGGGAGCCGACCGTGCGCGTCGGGGAGGGCCTGACCAGGAGAGTCGTGGTTCGCGGCGTCCGGGCACCGTGTCGCGGTCGTCCGGCGGCCTTCCCCCGGGGCCGCGAGGCCCCGTGTCCACGCGCCGGTGGGCCCGTGTGTCTCCGTGCCCGCGTGGGCGGCGTCCCTCCGGTGGGAGCGGTCCGCGGACCCCTCAGACCGTCGCCCGGATGATCTCCACGGTGCGTGCCAGGTGGGGCTCGGAACGGTCGGCGCGGTGTGCGACGGCGAGTTCCACGTGCGCGTCGGCCCCGGTGAGTGGCCGGTAGGCGACGCCGTGGAGTTCCAGCGCCGTGACGGGTTCGGGCACGACCGCCACACCCAGACCCCCGGCCACCAGGGTGACCAGAGTCGAGGTCTCGCCGACCTCGTGGCGGATGCGCGGCTCGACGCCCACGTCGCGCAGAAGGCCCAGGACGATGTCGTACATCACCGACCGGCGGTCGGCGGAGTGCACGATCAGATCCTCACCGGCGAGGTCCTCGGAACGCAGCCGCCCGCGCCGGGCCAGGCGGTGGTTCACCGGCAGGGCGACGACCAGCCGGTCCCGACGCAGTGTGTGCACGACGATGGAGCGGTCGGCCACCGGGGGGCGCAACAACGCGACGTCGATCGTGCCCTTGCGCAGAGCCTCGACCTGGTCGGGGCCCAGCATGTCACCGCGGAAGGAGAACTCGACCCCCGGGAGTTCGACCGAAAGCCGGCGGGAGAGAGTCGGCAGGAGGCTGTACGTCGCTGATCCCACACATCCGAGCGCGAGGCGGCCCACAGAGCCGGAGGCGACGAGGCGGGCGTGGTGGGTGGCCTGGTCGACGTCGGCGAGGATCCCGCGCGCCAGATCCAGGTAGACGCGACCGGCCTCGGTGAGCTCGACGCGACGCGTCGTGCGGTGCAGCAGTTCGACACCGAGTTCCGCTTCGAGCTGGCGGATCTGTTGGGAGAGCGGCGGCTGGGCCATGTGCAGCCGATCGGCGGCCCGACCGAAGTGGAGTTCCTCCGCCACCGCGACGAAGTACCTGAGATGACGCAGATCCATATCTGATCCATATTAATAGCCTGGGATATGAGTACTTCAGGATATCGCGCTCAGGACCTAGCGTCAGTGCCATGAGTTCATTCCTGTACGCCGCGACACGGACGCCGTTCGGTCGCTTCAACGGCGCGCTGGCCGGGGTCCGCCCCGACGACCTGGCCGCGGCCGCGATCACCTCGACGCTCGCCAAGGTGCCCGAGCTCGACCGGTCCGCGATCGACGACGTGGTGTGGGGCAACGCCAACGGAGCCGGAGAGGAGAACCGCAACGTCGGCCGCATGGCGGCGCTGCTCGCCGGACTGCCGGTCAGCGTCCCGGGCACCACCGTCAACAGACTCTGCGGGTCCGGCCTGGACGCGGCGATGGCGGCCAGCCGGACGATCGAGTCCGGCGATGCCGAGGTCGTACTGACCGGTGGAGTGGAGTCGATGACGCGGGCGCCGTGGGTGCTGCCCAAATCAGCGAGACCGTTCCCGGTCGGTGACATCACCGCCGTGTCGACCACGCTCGGTTGGCGTCTGGTCAACCCGCGCATGCCGAAGGAGTGGACGGTGGGCCTCGGTGAGGCCAACGAACAACTCCAGGAGCGCTACGGGATCTCCCGAGAGCGTCAGGACCGGTTCGCCGCACGCTCCCACGAACTCGCCCACCGGGCCTGGGAGTCAGGCTTCTACGACGACCTGGTGACACCGGTGGGAGAGACCGACCTGGTTCGCGACGAAGGCATCCGAGCCGCGTCCACACCCGACGTGCTGGCCACGCTCAGGACCGTGTTCCGTTCACCCGAGCAGGGCGGCACCATCACCGCGGGGAACGCCAGTCCCCTCAACGACGGCGCGTCCGCGGTGCTCCTGGGCAGTGAGAGGGCCGCCGACACGATCGGGGCCGCCCCGATCGCCCGCGTCGCTGGCCGGGGGGTGATGGCGCTGGAGCCGCAGGCCTTCGGCTTCGCACCGGTCGAGGCCGCCAACCGTGCCCTGGCCCGAGCCGGGATCGGCTGGGACCAGGTGGGCGCGGTCGAGCTCAACGAGGCCTTCGCCGTGCAGGCGCTCGCCTGCCTCGACGCCTGGGGGATCGATCCCGCCATCGTCAACCAGAAGGGCGGGGCCATCGCGATCGGACATCCGTTGGGCGCCTCCGGCGGCCGCCTCCTCGCCACCCTGGCCAAGGTGCTGCGGGACTCGGGAGAGCGCTACGGCGTCGCCGCGTTGTGCGTCGGGGTCGGCCAGGGGCTGGCCGTCGTCCTGGAGAACTGCGCCGACACGGAGCGGGTCCGATGAGCCGCGCGGAGGTCGCCGAGAGCGCCGACGCCGCCGTGGCCGGGGTCGAGGACGGGGCCACCGTCCTCGTCGGCGGCTTCGGACTGGCGGGTATGCCGTTCGACCTGATCGAGGCGCTCATCCGCCAGGGAGCCAAGGACCTCACGATCGTCTCCAACAACGCCGGTAACGGCGAGGTCGGGCTCGCCGCGCTGCTCGCGGCCGGGCGGGTGCGCAGGGTCGTCTGTTCCTTCCCCCGGCAGGCCGACTCCTGGGTCTTCGACCGTCTCTACCGGTCGGGAAGGATCGAACTCGAACTGGTGCCGCAGGGCAACCTCGCCGAGCGGATGCGCGCGGCCGGGGCGGGCATCGGCGCCTTCTACTGCCCGACGGCGATCGGTACGCCTCTGGCCGAGGGCAGGGAGGAACGTGAGATCGACGGTCGCAGATACCTGTTGGAGTACCCGATCAAGGGCGACTACGCCCTGATCGGCGCGCACAGGGCGGACACGCTGGGCAACCTCACCTATCGCCGGACCGCACGCAACTTCGGGCCGGTCATGGCCACGGCGGCGACGACGACCGTCGTCCAGGTCGACCAGATCGTCGAGGCGGGAGCACTCGACCCCGAGACCGTGGTCACCCCGTCCATCTACGTCGACCGGATCGTCCAGGTGGAGTCCCGTCGCCACACCGTCCAGGGGGCACGATGACCCACGCGAACGATCCCTCCACCGGAGCGCCGATGAGGTCCGACCACCGCCTGTCGATGGACGAGCTGGCCGCCGTCATCGCCGCCGACATCCCGTCCGGAGCCTTCGTCAACCTCGGGATCGGGCAGCCCACCCGGATCGCCGACCACCTGCCGACCGGCTCGGGGGTGGTGCTGCACACCGAGAACGGCATGCTCAACATGGGGCCGAGGGCCGAGGGCGACGCCGTCGACCCCGACCTGACCAACGCCGGCAAGGTCCCGGTGACCGAGCTTCCCGGATCGGCGTACTTCCACCAGGCCGACTCCTTCGCCATGATGCGCGGCGGACACCTGGACGTCTGTGTCCTCGGCGCCTACCAGGTGGGGTTCCAGGGCGACCTCGCCAACTGGCACACGGGTGAACCCGACGCCGTTCCGGCGGTCGGCGGTGCCATGGACCTCGCCATCGGCGCCAGGGAGGTCCACGTGATGATGCCCCTGTTCACCCGCTCCGCCCAGCCGAAACTCGTACCGCTCTGCACGTATCCGCTCACCGGGGTCGGCTGTGTCGGTCGCGTCTACACGGACCACGGCGTCTTCGAGGTCGGTGCCCAGGGAGTACGGATCCGGGAGACGTTCGGTGTCGGCGCCGACGAGCTGGCGGAACGGCTCGGTATCACCGATCCGGACACCGCGCTCACGGGCTGAGGGGAGTTCCGGAAGCGGGTCGGCGGAGTACCCGGCGCGTGAGCGGGACGTCGCGACGGCGGGGTGGGGGACGGTGCGCCCCCACCCCGCCGTTCCGCGACCTCAGTCTTCCTCGGGCTCCGGCCCCTCCGGCGTGAGGTAGTTGCCGATGAAGCCGAGGACACCGAAGGCCGCCGCCGCGCCGACGCTCGGGACGAACAGCAGGTCGGAGGCGCCGGTCACCCAGTCCGGACGCTGGAGCAGGACTCCGGCCATCTGTCCCAGGACCAGGAGCGCTCCGAGCGCCAGGCAGCAGACGAGACCGATCTTGAACAGCGCGCGGACCACGCCGAAGGTTCGGGACTTGAGAGCGAGCACGGTCATACCCCCGGGATCGGAAGGACGCCCCAACCGATCAGACAGCCGATCAGGAAGATCGGGATCATGTAGTAGACGATGAGCGGCAGGAAGGTGCTCTCCGGCCGCGCCCCGGTCAGGCCCGCGGCGACGAAGATCGAGCCGGAGGCGGGAGGGGAGGCCCCCTCGGTGGAGGCGAACACCAGGATCGCGATGATCGCGAGGAGCGGGTCGACCCCCACCCCGACCAGCGCGAGCAAGGAGATCTGACCGACCGCCGTCAGGGTGGCCGTGGACGAGAGCGGACCGGCGACCAGGGTGACCACCAGGCCGACGACCACCACCATCACCGTGGAACCGACGGGCAGGGACTCCAGGATGACGTTGACGTCCTCCGCGAGACCCAGCCGCCCCAGGATCTCGCTCGCGGCGATCGCGAAGAACAGCAGGGCCCCGATGGTCGCGAACTTCGGCAGGGCGCCGTCCAGCAGACGGGACCAGTCGCGCACCGTCCGTGGGAGACGGTCCCGTCCGGCGAGGAGCGAGAAGCCAATGATGAGGATGGGGATCCAGGTCAGCAGTGAGATGTCGCCGACCGCGTCGCCCAGCGGCGTGGACTCGGTCAGGTAGGTGGCCAGGGGACCCACGGTGACGGCGATCGGGATGAGCGCGCCGAGGAAGATCGTCAGCGCACCGGCACCCTGACGCAGCGACGTGCGCATCGGCACCAGGTCGTGCTCGTCCACCTTGGGGACCCCGTCACGGCGGACGAAGTACGTGATCAGACCGATGCGCAACAGGATCTGGTACAGCCCGGCGATCAGGAGACCCAGGTACACCTGGCCGGTGGTGACCATCCCCCCGGCGAAGCCGATCATGATGACCATCGAGGCACTGGGCGGCAGGGCCGCGCCCATTCCGCCGTTTCCGGCGAGCACGGTGGCCGCCCGGGTGGGGGTCCAGCCGGTGCGCACCATCCAGGGCCCGGTGAAGGATCCGCTGGAGGCGGTGTTCGCGGAGTTGGACCCGGACAGCGCCCCGAAGACCGCCGAACCGGCCGTGTCGATGAACGCGGGACCGCCGCGAACGCGCCCGAACGCGGAGTTGAGGATGGCCAGGATCTTCTGGATCAGCCCCGTGGTGTCGATGAGGTAGGCCATGAACACGAAGGCCAGGGCCGCGTAGAGCACATCGTGGGTGAGGGCGTCGGCCAGCCCGCCCAGGAGGTACGCCGGTGCCCGCGTTCCGGCGAACAGGGCGGTGACGACGAGTCCGAGCAGCATGGCCTCGCCCATGTTCCGCTTGAACACGACGTTCCACACGATGATCACGGCGATGAACGCCGCGAGGGCTAGTAGCGCGATCGGCATGGGTCGACTTTCGGTGGAGGGGAGCTCTGGTGCCCGCGGACGGGCGGGGTGTCACTCCGGGGGAGCGACCGGGTGGGGGAGGGGGACCTCACGCGCGTTCCCTCCGGATGGCCTCACGGCGCTCGGCCTCGTCGGAGAGGACGAGCCGGGCGGCGCCGAGCGTCCGCTCGGCCTCCAGGCGGGGCACGACGAACACGCCGTCCCCGTCGGCCACCACGATGTCTCCTGGGGAACAGACCGCGCCGCCCACCGCGATGGTGCGACCGACGTGGCCGGGTCCGTCCTTGTAGGGGCCCGCCGGGGAGATCCCGGCGGACCAGACGGGGAAGCCGAGTTCGCGCAGTTCGTCGGCGTCCCGGACCGCGCCGTCGATCACCATCCCGCGCACTCCCCTGTTGATGGCGCGTTCGGCGATGAGCTCTCCCAACAGCGCTCGGGAGTCGTCGCCCCCTCCGTCCACGACCAGCACGTCGCCGGGGCGCGCGACGGTCAGCGCCTGGTGCAGCGCGCGGTTGTCACCGGGCCGCGTCTGCACCGTCAGAGCGCGCCCCGACAGCCGCGCCCCGGCCCAGACGGGCCTGATCCTGGAGGACAGGAAGCCGAGCCGGTCCCGCGCGTCCCCGATGGCGGCGGTGGGGATCGTCGCGTAGGCGTCGATCAGCCCTTCGTCGGGCTGTTCTGTCACGCGCGCCAGGTACCGGTGACGGTCGGCCGCGCCCGTGCTCACGGGGGCCTCCACCCGGAGTTCGTTCAACAGGGCGATGCTGGCGTCCAGTTCCTGGGAGCGCCGCACGGCGTGCAGCCGTGTCCCGTGGTCCAGCCGCTGAACCGCGGCGGGTCCGTCGCTGAGGGCGGCGGCCACCTGCTCACGCATCCACTCCTCCTCGCCCGCCGCGGTTCCGGCGTCCAGGGCCTCGGTGATCAGTGCCCCCAGCCCCTTCATGAACACGCTGCGCAGCAGCTTGCGCCCCGACGCGGCGCCCACGGTCCCGCCGATCGGCTCGGCGTCCGAACCCACGGCTCCCAGCGCCCGGGCGGCCTCCTCGGCGGCGGGTCCGGCGAGGAGGATGTTGACCTTCGGCCCGAACTTGACGACGGAACCGATGAGGGCCCCGTCGACCACGCGGGCCGCGCCATCGATGGTACGAGCCACATCCGTCTTGACCTGCGGCGAGGCCGCGTTGAGGTCGATGTAGACGGCGTCGTTTCGCAGCGCGGACACGGCTTCGCGGGCGACGGAGACCGCGTGGGCGGCCGTCGCCAGGCTCAGGACGACGTCCGCTCCGGCCACCGCCTCCGCGGTCGAGGAGGCGCGGTCGACGCCCTCGGGCGTCCGTACCGTGCTCGCGGGATCGAAGCCGACGGCCTGCCAACCGGCGGCGGCGAAGGCCTCCGCGAAGATCGCGCCGGCTTCGCCCAGTCCCAGGACGGCTACCTTCATCATTCCACCAGCTATCATTGAGTGATAGTTTCTCTTGTTGATTGATAGCGAGTGTGACCTGCGGCTCTCTCCGGTGTCAACCTGCCGGAAACCTCTCCGCTACCTTGGAGGGGGCGACGGCGAGCTGGATCGCCGTGTCCGGCGGGCCCCGAGGTCACCGGCCGGGGGCGAGGAAAGTTTTCCGAGGGAACGCGAGCGAGGGAGTGGCGAGGCGAGCATGGGCGCCGGAGGCGGGAACCAGGGGCGCACGCTCGACCGTGCGCTGGACGTGCTCGAATGCCTGGAACGCGCGCGCGGTCCGCTGAGGCTGAGCGACATCGCCCGGGAGGCCGACCTGCACCTGGCCACCACCCAGCGGACGGTGAACCAGCTCGTGCGGCGCGGCTACGTCCAGCAGGGCCGCCTGGGGTACTCGCTCGGGCCGGTGGTGTTGGGGCTGGCGCACGGCTTCGTGGTCAACGACCGCGTGAGCACGATCGCGACGCCGGTGCTCACCGAGCTCTCCGCGACCACGCGGCTGACCTCCTCCGTGTACGTCCGCTCCGGGGACGAGCGCATCCTCATCGCACGCGTCAGCGGAGCGGACCCCCTCCGCTACCAGTTCCCGATCGGGCGTCGGGTGCCGCTCGACGTCGGCGGCGGGAAGGTGCTGCTCGCCGCCTGGCCGGACGAGGAGATCGAGGACTACGTGCGCCGCTTCCCGGAGATCTCCCTGGCCTCAGGGCGGGTCCAGGGGGAGCGGGACCTGATGGCGGACGTCCGGGGAGTGCGTGAGGACGGCTACTACCTCGCGGAGTCCGAGCGGGAACTGGGCGCGCTGAGTCTGAGCGTGCCGGTGTACGACGCCGACAAGGCACTCGCCGGGGCGATCAACCTGGTGACGACGACCGACGTCACCAGCGCGGAGAAGCTGCTCACCTGGTTGCCCGAGCTGTCACGGGGGGCCGCCGCCATCGGCGCGCGCATCTGAACCGACCGCGAGTTGGTCGTTCCTGGGCGATGCGGGCCTTCACGGCGGTAGGGGACGTCCGCGTCCCGACCCGCTGGCCGGGATCGAAGGGATCTCGGTTCAGTTCCGATTCCCGCTCCGCCTCCAGGGCCTCTTGAAAACAAAAGTACAGAATGTTTTTATGTTCATGACCAGGAGGACGACCCGAGGGGACCGACGTGCCACCCGCGTTTCCACCACACGAGAAGGACCGCATCACCCGGTCGCTGCTGGACTCGGGCCGCGAGCTCTTCACCACACGGGGGCTGCGCAAGACCTCGCTGGAGGAACTCGTCGCCCCCGTCGGCATCGCCAAGAGCAGCTTCTACGTGTTCTTCGACTCCAAGGAGTCCCTCTACCTGGAGTTGATGCTGCTCCGGACGGCCGAGGTCAGGCGCAGGGTCATTGACGACGCCCTGGAGTCGACCGCCGACACGGAGGAGGCGCTGCGCCGCTTCCTGCGCGCCACCCTGGAGGTTCTGGACACCGACCCCCTGTACCGGCGGCTCGTCACGCACCCCGAGGAGATGGACGCGGTCTCCCGCAGGGCCGACCCCGAACGCCTGACGGGGTCCCCCGACAACCCGGTGAACGCCCTCAACGCCTTCGTCACCGACCGCCTGGACAGCGGTGACCTGATCGCGGCCCCCGCACCCGCCGTCATCGGCGTACTCCAGGTCGTCATGCTGCTGCCCGTGAACGCCCGACGGCTGGCGGCCCCGGACTCCTACGCGCAGACCCTGGACCTGCTCGTGGACATCGTCGCGCGCGGCCTGGCCGCCCGGAAGGGGTAGACGTGCGTGCCCTCCTGCTCACCCACGGCACCCGTGGGGACGTCCAACCCTTCCTCGCCCTGGCCCTCGGCCTGAACGCCGCCGGGCACTCCGCCACCGTCGCGGGCCCGAGGTCCTACGCCTGGCTCGCCGCCGAGCACGGCGTGCCCTACCACCCGGTGGACGACGGGCCCAACGCCCTCATGGACGATCCGGAGATGAAGGGGGTGATGGAGACGGGGCTGCGCGGCCCGCGTGGCGCGGCCCAGACGGTGGCGCTGCTGCGCGAGATCACGCCGCGCATGCGACAGGTGTACGCCGACATGGCCGCGACCGCCGACCTGGGCGCCGACGTCGTCGTGCACGTCCCCGGCATGCCGGGAGCCCACATCGCCGAACACCTGGGGGTGCCCTCGGTCCCCGTGGCCCTGCAACCCTCCTGGGTGCCCACCCGGGCCTTCCCCGCACCCGGGGTTCCCTGGCCCCGGTGGGTGCCCGACGCCCTGATCCCGGTGAGCTACCGGATGACCGCCCTGGCGCTGCGCGGCCAGCGCCGACTCGCGGACCGGCTCCGCGCGAGCCTGGGGCTCCCGGCCAGGCCCGGCCGCCACGACCCGCTACGGCGGCCCGACGGCACCCACGCCACCGTCCTCCACGCTTTCAGCCGGAACCTGCTGCCCGCGCGGGCCCGCTACCCCGCGTCGGTGCGGACCACCGGCTTCTGGACCCTTCCGTCGGACCGGGAGTGGGAGGCGTCGGCGGAGCTGGAGGCGTTCCTGACCGCCGGTGACCCTCCGGTGTTCGTCGGGTTCAGCAGCCTGCCCACCGCCGATCCCGCCGCGACGGGACGCCTGATCGCGGCGGCCGTGCGACGCGTGGGAACGAGGGCGGTCGTGGCCGTCGGGGGAGGCGGTATCGACGCGGTCCCGAGCGGAGACGATCTCCTGGTCATCGACCGCGCACCGCACGAACGCCTGTTCCCGCGCTGTTCGGTGGTCGTCCACCACGCGGGGGCCGGGACGACGGGGGCCGCGGCCGCCGCGGGGCGCCCCCAGGTCGTGTGCCCCTTCTGGGGTGACCAGCCGTTCTGGGCCGACCGCGTCCACGAATCCGGGGCGGCCCCCGCCCCGGTGAACGGCGGACGGCTGACCGAGGAGGCCCTGGCCGCGGCGCTGTCCGGCGCGCTCACCGAACCGGGAATCGCCGCACGCGCCGAGGACCTGGGGCGGCTGGTGTCGGCCGAGGACGGGACGGTCACGGCGACCCGAATCCTGGAGCG
Organism: Nocardiopsis sp. iso_237; assembly: GCF_056173345.1. Taxonomy (NCBI): domain Bacteria; kingdom Bacillati; phylum Actinomycetota; class Actinomycetes; order Streptosporangiales; family Nocardiopsidaceae; genus Nocardiopsis; species Nocardiopsis sp. iso_237. The sequence continues at coordinate 1,955,596 of NZ_CM149669.1, forward strand.
GGAGGTCGGGTGAAGCGACACGAGCCCACGTCCACACCCCCACAGCACCTCCCATCCTCGACCAGGCCGCGGTCACGTGGTTTCGCACGGAGGCGATGGTGACGGGCTCCGGGTCCGGCTGCGGACACGGGGAGGCCCGCACCGTCCTGGTACGGGCCTCCGGGGCATTAGAGTTCCGTCAGCCCTCGCCGCCAGCGGGCTCGGCCGACGGCAGGACGTGGGAGAGGCCGTGGGAGGCGAGCGGCTCCCGGAACGGCCCCCAGACGGTCGGATCGGCCAGGTTGGTGAAGAGCCCGTAACAGGTGCTCGTCTCCCCGGTCACGAGTCCGTGCACCACGGCCTCGCCTGAGCCGCTCACGGAGTACAGCGGCCCCCCGCTGTCCCCGTGCGTGACCCGCTTCTCCCGAGTGCCCGCGCAGAGGAACTCCTCGTCCCCGATGCCTCCCTCCGTGTCGAATTCGGTGACCGGGAGCGTCACGCCGAGCAGCCGGCTCGACTTGACCGGGGACTGGGCGTCGGTGCTTCCCCAGCCCGCGGCCTGGAGGTGTTCCCCGGGCAGCGGTCGTGTGTTCGGACGGGGGAGGGCCGCGGTGTCGTACCGGAGCTCCTCGTCGAGCACGACGAGGCCGAGGTCGGTGTTGGTCTGTCCGGTGAAGGAGGGGTGGAGGTAGGCGGAGAAGCGGTCGTCGTTCACCACCGTCCCCGTGGTGGTGTTCGCGTCGGTCCGGCCCAGGACGAGCCGGATCTCGTCCTGGGGGTCGACGGGCAGGCAGTGCGAGGCCGTGGCGACGACCCGGCTGTCGACCAACGAACCGCCGCACACGTGTGACCAGGTCCCGTCCGGCTCCCGCAGTTCGATCTTCGCGACGAAGGGCAGCTGCCCGTCCGCGACGGGGGTTCCGCCGACGATCGCCGCCGCCGGTGACGCCGCGGTGAGGACGGCGCCGATCGCCGCGACGCCCGCGAGGCAGATGGCCGCCTGACGGCCCATGGACTTGCGCAAGGGGTGACTCCCTGACTCCAGACGGTGTGGGGCCGGTCGGCCGCACCTGTCGGAGTCAAGGGGAGAGCGCGTTGCGGAAACGTCTCCGCTTTCCGACACACGGACGCAACGTCCGTCACGGAACGGGAGACGGGGGACGCCCGTAGGCGAAGACGAACGCTGGCGCGGCACGCCGAACACGGGGCAACACGGGGCCGATCGTGCATCAGATCCGCGTACGGGGGAACCGCACAGGTCAACGACCACCGAAGGAGCAGAGTGAACCCCTCGTCCCCCCACGATCGGGAACCGGTCCGCAAGCCGTGGATCTGGATCGTTCTCGGCGCCATCGTCCTCGTGTCGGTCCCCTGGTACTGGCCGCCCGGAACGGTCCATCCGCTCGTCCTGGGCGTGCCCCTGTGGATGCTCGTCTCAGTGGTCGGCTCGGTCGTCCTGTGCGGCTACCTCAGCTGGGTGTGTAGGACCCAGTGGGGAAGCCGGGACGAGGAGTGAGGGGGACGACATGGACCAGCTGACCTTCGCCGGGGCTCCCGGCATCATCGTCCTGAGTGCCTACGCGGCCATGATGCTCGCCATCGGGTTCTGGGTCAGTCGCGGCCGCAGGGGCGTTCGCGACGACATGCAGAGTTACTACCTCGCGGGACGCAACCTCGGCGTCCTCGTGCTCTTCTTCACCCTGTACGCCACGCAGTACAGCGGAAACAACATCATCGGCTACGCGCCGTCCGCCTACCGGACGGGGTTCGCGTGGTGGCAGTCGGTCATGTTCATGACCGTCGTCATCGCGGGCTACCTGCTCTTCGCCCCGCGCCTGCACCGCGTCGCGCGCGAGCACGGGTTCATCACCCCCACCGACTGGCTGCGCCACCGGTTCGGCTCACCCGCGGTGAGCCTCGTCGCCGCCCTGCTCATGCTGTGGGCCCTGGGCAACTTCCTGCTGGAACAGCTCGTGGCCATGGGGCACGGCATCGCCGGTCTCACCGGCGGCACGGTGCCCTACCAGGTGGCCATGCTCGCCTTCGTGATCGTCATGCTGGCCTACTCCTGGCTCGGCGGGATGCGCGCGGTGGCCTTCACCGACGTGATGCAGGGAGGCGCCCTGCTGCTGGGGGTGCTGGTTCTGGTCGCGGGAGGGCTCTACCTGGTCGGTGGTGGGCTGGGTGAGGCGTTCGCCCACGTCGTGACGGCCGAACCCGACAAGGCGGCGACCCCGACGCGAGAGGGATCGGTGAGCTGGCTGTCGATGCTCCTGCTCGTCGGTATCGGGGCCGCCGTCTACCCGCACGCGATCCAGCGCGTCTACGCGGCGGAGAGCGCGGCGACCCTGCGGGGCTCGCTGGCCCGGATGGCCTGGATGCCCCTCATCACCACGGCGCTCGTCTTCGTGGTCGGCATCATCGCCATCCGGCTCTACCCGGGGCTCTCGGACGCCGAGTCCGAGCAGATCGTCGGCATGATCGCCAACGACGTCGCCGGGATCAACCCATTCTTCTACGTACTGATGATCCTGTTGTTCGGGGGCGTGGTCGCGGCGATCGTGTCCACGGCCGACTCGGTCCTGCTCTCCTTCTCCTCCATCATCTCCAAGGACATCGTGCGGGAGCACCTCGCTCCGGGCGCGGCCGAGAAGACCGTCCTGCTGGCGGGCAAGCTCGGGGGTGTCGTCGCGCTCAGCGGTCTGCTGGTGCTGGCCTGGAACCCGCCCACGCTCCTGGTCAACATCTTCGTGCTCAAGTTCGAGCTGCTGATCCAGATCGCCCCGGCGTTCATCGTCGGCCTGTACTGGAAGCGGATGGCGGCCGGTCCCGTCCTGCACGGCATGGTCGTCGGTGCGCTGATCTCCGGCGGCATGGCGCTGGCGGGCGTCCCCACGCTGTACGGCGTGCACGCGGGGGTCGTCGGTCTGGCCGTGAACACCGCGGTCGCGGTGCTCGGCTCCCTGCTGGTGACCCCGCGCCCCGCCCCCCAACCCGCCGAACCCTCCTCCGGAGGGCGACCCGTCGAGGACGCCGGAGAGGAGGTCGTGGACGGGTCGCCCTGAGGCTGACCCGCGCGTGAGACGAGCCCTGGCCCTGACCCGCGTCGGGACCGGCGCGACCCGCTCGGAGGTCGTTCAGCGGAACACGGGGTGGACCGGAGAGCCGGGCCGCCTGTCACGCTCGGTCCGCTCCACCCGCCCGGCTGCTCCGGAGGGAAGACGCGGGCCAGGATCGGACCGGACGTGGGCGGCGGGACCACGTGGGCCAGGCGGGGCCACCCCTCGGTCATCTGGAGGACCCGAAGGCCACCCCGGAAACGACGGAGGCGGGCTCCCAAGGGAACCCGCCTCCGCCCGAGCCCGCACCGACGGGCGTCGTCACAGACCACGCCGACGGTCCGACCGCCCCCTGAGCCTCCACGCCGCGTTCAGCGCCGGGCCGAACCCGTCCACGGTGTCGGGGACGGCGGGACCCAGCGGTCCGCCCGCCTGGTCCGGGAGGCGACACCGTACTCGTCCCTCAGCTGCTCGGGGATGGCGTACTGCATGACCCGGCCACGGGTGAGGGAGCTCAGTTCGAACCGGGTGGTGAGGTGGCCGAGCCGGTCCAGGGCCCACTCGCCCAGCGGAGAGCGGTCCTCGATGCGCTCGAGGACGCCGAGCAGCGCGGGAGAGAGCCTGACGGCGGTGTCCCAACCGGTGCGCGGAACCTGGAGCCAGTCGGCGCAGGTGTCACCGATGAGGTAGCGGATGAGGGCGGCGACCACCGGGTCGAGGAGGGTCCCCGGGACGACCTCCTCATAGAGGTCGATGAGTTGGCGGGTCAGCCGTGCCCCCTCCTCGGAGGGGCCCATGTACCTGGCCATGTACAGGTCGGAGAACCTCCGGGCCTCCTCCAGGTCCGCCGGGGCGTGGTCGGGACTGATGCCGAGCATCTCACCGACGACGCGCCAGACGTAGAAGTAGGACTCCGCACCGTCGACCGACATGTGGATGCCGAGGCGGTGTAGCGCGTCCAGCACCTGGAGGGAGAACATCATCTGGCCGCCGATCATGTCCTCCTGACAGATCGGGGTGCCGAGCGCGGCCACGTCCCAACGGCCCTCACGGCTCATGTGGTAGCGGATGGAGGCGTGCAGCAGCCGCACCTTCTGGACCGCGGGGACGAATCGGCTCCCCGCCTCGAAGGCGTCGGGCCGCATCAGGTAGACGGCGAACTGTCCGGTCTCGGCCATGCGCCGCGAGGGGTACTCCAGGGCGTGGGTGGCACTGAGCAGCCTGGCCACGTGTGGGATGACGTAGCAGGCGGGCATCGCGGAGAAGGCCAGTGCGGTGGAGATGTGCACGTTGTTGTCCAGGAAGAACGACCGTGCCTTCTCCATCTCACCCCAGTCGACCCAGGTCGGCGGCGCGGAGGTGGCGCGCAGGTACTCACGGGCGACGTCCGGGAGTCCGTCGGGCAGGTCCTGCCCGACGGTGGAGAAGTGGCGCATCAGGGTGTTGAACTTTCCGACCTCCCCGCGTTCGAACAGTTCCCTCACCGTCGCGTCCGCGAGTTCGTCCCCCAGGAGCCGTAGCGCGTCCGTGTTCCGTGGTGTGTGGGTCATGGCATTCCTTCGGGTCAGAAACGGCGGGACGCGACCGAGGCCACCATGTGGGACAGGGCTGCGGCGGCCTCGTCCGGCAGGTCCGCTCGGGTGAGCACGGCGGTCGCGGTCCGGACGCGCTGGACGATCATCTCCTCGACGCGGTCGAGGGCCCCGGTACGTCGCGTGATCGCCCGCACCCTCGACAGGCCCTCGCCGTCCAGGCCCCGTCGGCCGAGCAGGCCGCGCAGCTCCCGGCGTTCGGCCCCGGTGGCCGCCGACCAGGTCTCGGCGAGCAGGACGGTCGGCCGGTTGCCACGGACGTCGTCCAGGTTCGACTTGCCCGTGATCTCCGGGTCTCCGAAGAGTCCCAGCAGGTCGTCGCGCAGCTGGAACGCCTCACCCAGGGGGAGCCCGTAGGAGGTGAAGGCCTCCATCAGGGTGCCCGGTGCTCCTGCCAGCGCGCCGCCGATGCGCAGGGGGTGCTCGACCGTGTACTTGGCGGTCTTGTAACGGATCACCTGGAGCGATCTGCCGGTGTCGGGCGGGGAGCCGGTGCGGAGGACCTCCAGGCACTCCCCGGCGATCAGCTCCCTGGCCATGACCGCCCACAGGACGCGTGCGCGGGACAGATAGGCCGCGGGCAGGCCGCAGTCGAGGAACAGTTGGGCGGCCCACGACATGAGCAGGTCCCCGGTCAGCAGGGCCAGGGCGCGTCCCCCGGCATGGGGCCGCGCCCGACCGGCGAACGCGGCGCGCAGCGCCACATGGGCGCTCGGCACGCCGTGCCGCATCCGGCTCTCGTCGATGAGGTCGTCGTGGACGACGGCCGCGGCGTGCACCAGCTCCATCGCCGTGGCGGCCCTGACCAGGGCATCGCTGTCCGGCTGCCCGGCCGCGCGCCAACCCCAGTAACAGAACGCGGCGCGCAGACGCTTGCCGCCGCCGACCGCCACGGCCAACTGCTCGGCCACCGGCGACAGGTCGGCGTCGATGGCGAGGAGCCGTTCCGTCTCCTGCCGGGTGAACTCCCGCAACGCGGCGTCCACCCGGTCGCGGAGCAGGGACTGCTCCTCGGCCTCAGACATCGCCCTGCCCGGGCCGGGACGCGGCCCGCCGGGCAAGCAGCTCCAGGTGGGACTCGGACGCGGGGGCGTACCGTCGCAACGCCAGCCGGCCCCGCTCCCTCAGTTCCTCCCGGCCGTCCTGTGCCAGCTCCAGCAGGTCCGACCGGCCCAGAAACGCCCTCGCTCTCCCCAGAGCCGCGCCGACACCGGTGAACGCCAGGTCGGCCACCGCGGCCGCGATCAGCACCGGTTCGCCCACATGGTCGGACCTCGCACCGTCACCGGTGTCTGCCACGGCATTCCTGCTTTCGGTTGACTGGGAAGGACCGCGGAGGAATCGGACGAGGGTGCCCGGCGCCGTCCGGCCGGGCGTTGGTATATCCGTTCAGAGTCCTTTCTTGTCAAGCATCATGAGTCATTGCCTCCTTTGTCAATGCGATACGGCGATCTGGTCGGGTTTGGTGCTTTCGGTAGAAGTGCGGAATATGCAGGAAGTGGACAATCCGAATAAAGTCCGGCGTCCGACCGTGTGCCTCGGAGGTCGACGTGTGCGGACCGAAACAGCGGGTCGGGGCACGGGAGTCCGGGACCGGGCTGTGCAGGGCGGACTCCACGTCCCCGGATTCGGGTTCTCTCGACACGGGGACAGAAGAGGTGGTTCTCGAATAAACGGCGGGTTGTGTGGGCGGGGCTGGCAATGGGGAGCAGCCAGGCGGAGAACCCCGCCGACCGTCACGCCGGTCGTGCGCGAAAGAAGGAGCGCCCTGGTCGAACAATCCGACGCGGAAAACGGCCGCCGCGGGACCGGGACTCGCGCGGGTAGGGTCCGGCCCCGAGCGGGTCCTCCGCGCACCGTCTAGTGATCCGCTGGGCCTGTCGAAGCTGCCGAGGCCCCGCGACGGGCGCTGACGATACCCACGGTGGACGCGATCACTGCGAGCACCCAGAGGACGGGGCCAACCAGGCCGGGCCACGGCGGGGTGTGACCGGGTACGACGACGAAGGCGATGTAGGCGACATCGAGCAGGGACACCAGAACGAGGTTGATCCAGTAACCGGTCCAGGAGTTGCGCCAGTTCATGGGCCCCGACGGCGACGGAGGCGAGAGCGCCCATCAGGATGTTCCAGGAGTCCTGGTAGACGCGCGCCTGCACCATGCCCGGGTCCAGGGACTGGCCGAGCCGGAGTATCTCGTAGGCCGCGGCGATGTGCACGACCCCCCAGATCACATAGAGGACCGCTCCGATTCGGGCGGCGGTGTGGTTCATGTCGATCCCTCCTTCGTGGGGACGGTTCACAACGGATGGAGGACACGCGGTGCCCACCTCGACGCGGTGCCCCGCCATGCGTAGGACGCACCGAACGCGGTGGGACTAGGCCGTACCGGTCCGTGCGTGCCGCTGGTAGGTGGGCCCGTCGGACCCGCCCGCCGACTCGACGGCCGCCACCTGGGCCGCGATGTTCTCGTCGATGGCCCGCGCGTTGGCCTCGGCGCTGAAGGTCTGCCAGCGCCGTGCGTTCTCGTTGGCCAGCACGGTCAACGAGAGGAACGGGGACGCCGCCGACTCGGGGATGCCGAGCTGTTCGGCGAGTTCGTCGCCGAAGGTGCGCCGGAGGATCCCGTGGACGAGGTCGGTCAGCTCGGCGCGCGACATGAGGGGCCTGGGTGCGGCGGCCAGGGCTCCTACCTGGGCCTCGATCATGGCGGCGGTCAGGGCACGCGAGTTCTCGTCCGGCGCGCCGATGGTCAGGTCGAGAAGGTGCGCCAGTTCCCGGGCGCTGTCGTGGTCGGTGACGTCCAGGTAGAAGCTCTCGTCATCGAGTCCCAACAGGTACCCGATGTAGTGCCAGTACTGGTAGAGGGTGTTCTGCTCGGTCACGGTCAGCTCGATGCCGAGCGCGGCCATGGCGCCGAAGCTCGACAGGGTGAAGTCCAGCCACGTGCGGGCGACGTCCACCTGGTTGATCGGAAGGGCCCACTCGGCCGTGTCCCACCCGCGCTTGAGGGCGCCGGACCGCATCCGCGCGTGCAGCAGCCGGACCTGCGCGGTGGCCTGGTATCCGGGCGCGCCGCGCAGGAGCCCGCCGGGCATGGTGGCCTGTCCCGCCCACATGCTGGTCTCGACCAGCCGCCGGGGAGCCATCGAAGTCAGTCTCCCGGTCTGGGTCAGCAGCTTGGCGATCGCGGGGGAGGAGTAGGTGTGCACCAGAGCGGAGGTGATCGCCGACAGTTTGAACCACAGCCCCGGGATCGACAGCGCGGAGACGTCGCCGCGCGGGAGTATGTCGGGGTCCAACCAGGCAGGCAGGGTTTCCAGTTGCCGCAGCAGCGCGGTGATGGCGGGCGGGCACTCGGTCAGGCTCGCCAGACCGTCGGCGAGACCGGCGTTGAGCGTCTCGCGCCCCTCTTTGCCGAGCGCGTCGAGTTCGAGGATGACGGCGTCCGCCAGCGGGTCGCCCATCGCGAGGAGCCGCAGCATGTGGTCGGCCCGGTCGCCGTGCCTCTCACGTGCCTGGTCCAGGTTGACCACGCGGCCGGGGATGGCGGAGTCCTGAGGGGGGTGCGTCATGAGTCCACTCCATAGTCAGTCGTCGTCGGCTCTGAGGCGCCGCGCTTCGGAACCCTCCAGACCACCAGCGGTCGCCATGGTCCTGCGGGGGTGGGTCGTCGCGGGCCGCACCTTGGAGTTGTCGCGGAACGAATCCGACTCGGGGGATGCCGCGCGGCGTCGGTGCGGCGAGGTCGGTGGTGGGGGGAGAGAAGGGGGCGCTCTCGGGGACGAGTGGTGGTGCCACCCCCATACTGAGCTTGACTTGAATTCAAGTCAATATCGGCGCCGGGAGGATCCTGTGCGCTGGATCACGTCCCGACGCCTGTCTCTCGCGCCTCGTCGCGCGAACGGCACGTTCTCAGGCGGTGACGCTGAGTTCCTCGACGATGGGAGCGATGCCCGGGGAGACCGTCTGCACGGACCTCAGTACGGCCACCGTGGCGGTGTAGACGAGCTGTTCGAGTTCCGCGACCTCGAGGTCGCAGCCATGGGTGAGCCAGTTGAGCGTCGCCTCGTCCAGCAGCCCGGCCAGTCCCTGAACCGCGACGCGCAGCAGGGGCGGCGGTTCGCCTTCCAGGCTCAGGACGTCACGGGTGAAATCGGACGCGGCACGGCGGCCGCGCTCGTACAACGCTTCTACCTCAGGATCATTGGCGCCCGCCCGCATCATGGCGAGCACGGTGTGGAAGTGGTCGCGCCGGTACTCGATCTGCCGCCGGTACAGTCCTCGAACGCGCTGTTCCCGTGTCTTCTCGTCAGCGCGTGGTTGGTGCAGTTCCACGATGTCGTCCAGCACCGTCTCCAGCACCGCGAGATACAGGCCGCGTTTTCCCTTGAAGTGGTACGAGAGGAGTCCGTGCGCGACGCCCGCCTCCTTGGCGATGTCGCTGATGTAGACGTCGTTGTAGGGCTTGCGGGCGAAGAGCTCAGACGCGCTGGCGACCAGCGCCTCCCGGCTGTGTCCTCGGGGTGGTGGGGTCCGTCCTCTGGAACTCATGGAAAATCCGCCTCTTCTCACGCCGGTACCTCATCGCCCGCCACGTACCGTGCGGGCGGCCGATGCCCTTGATGGCCGCCCTGGTCGTGCCTCTCGGCCCGAGGAAGCCCTCAACGGCGAATCCGGCTCCGGTTGGCGGTCCCGCGAGGATCGCGTCGCCACCCGCCAACGGTACAGCGGTCACGCGGCCGCGGTCATGCCTCGGAACCGGACGTCGCGGGCGGTCACGCCCTCGGCCGCTCTTGGTGAGCGCTTCCCGGAGTGGGAGGCGCGCACCGAACCCCTCCAGCCGACGGGGGGCGCTTCGGTCGCCTCCGAACACGTCCGGGACCTCCGCCCGTGTGGCGCGCGAGTGACGGTCGGACACAGCGAAGGACATGCGCCGGATCTCTCCGGTACATGCCCTGAACTGGTCCGACAACCTGGTGGTCTGGGGTGCCCCCAGAAAGCAGTGCGGCCCGCACGGAGGTTGCGAAGCAACCGACCATGCGGGCCGACTCGTGGGCGATACAGGACTCGAACCTGTGACCCCTACCGTGTCGAGGTAGTGCTCTAGCCAACTGAGCTAATCGCCCTTATGGAAATGTGGTGCGCGTGGAGCCGGAGACGGGAATCGAACCCGTGTGCAGGGATTTGCAGTCCCTTGCCTCAACCACTCGGCCACTCCGGCATGCAAGCACGGGGGAGCCGCGTGGCACCCATGCGTGCCTTACTCCGAGCGGACGACGGGATTCGAACCCGCGACCCTCACCTTGGCAAGGTGATGCTCTACCAGCTGAGCCACGTCCGCGTGTGCCCGGGGTGTTGCCCCGAACCCGATCCGATTGTGCCACCTGGGGAGGCGCAAGGCGAATCGTCTCGAGCGGACGACGGGATTCGAACCCGCGACCCTCACCTTGGCAAGGTGATGCTCTACCAGCTGAGCCACGTCCGCGCGGCGAGTGTGTCGGCGGGCCTCCGGGGCTTCCCGGTGCCGCGTCCCTCGCTGCGTTAAGAACTCTAGCGGAAGATTCGGGGAAGTGCGAAATCGGTTCCCCCAGGGGCTTCCGCGCCCTGCCGTGGCAGGCCGGACCGGCCCGCCTCGGCGGCAGGAGCTACTTCTCCACGTGTGCGGGGGAGGACGGCATGTCGGGTCGCGGAGGGGCGGACAGGTACTGGCCGACCCGCTCGATCACCTTGTTCATCTCGTAGGCGATGAGGCCCACGTCGCTGTCGGCGTCCGACATCAGGGCCATGCAGGCGCCCTCGCCCGCGGCGGCCACGAAGAGGAAGGCCCGGTCCATCTCGATGATGCTCTGACGGATGTTCCCGGCGGAGAACTGCTTGCTGGCTCCCCCCGCGAGGCTGTGCAGCCCGGACGCGATCGCCGAGAGGTGCTCGGCGGCGGGCCGGTCGAGCCCGCTGGAGGTGGCCATGAGGAGCCCGTCCGTGGACAGGACGATGGCGTGTTGGGTGCCCGAGGCGCGGGTGAGGAGGTCGTCCAGCAGCCAGCTGAGTTCGCCGCGGGCGGTGCTCGGTGGGGTCATGTCTCTCTTCGCTGTGTCTGGTGCGGTCGTGGGCGAGGGGCACGCGTGTACCGGCAGGGGAGGACGCTGCCACTGGTCCCGCATAAGCGTTGCCCAGATGATAGTCATTCGTAACTTATCTGTCCGGCACAAGCCATCGTTTCCGGGTGGTCCACCGCCCACGATCGGAGGCTCTGACCTGCGTGGACACCGTGTGAAAACCCGTTGAACCACCGGACCGGCGGCCGGTGCCGGACAGAGGCCTTGCCAGGCCTCCCCCTGGCGGGTAGGGCGTCACCCCGGCGGGACGGGGCCCGGAAGTGGCAGGATTCGGGGTGTCACCGGCCCGACCAGGGGCCCAGAGAACGTGGGGGTTGGTATGAGGGTGTGGATCGCGGGCGCCGGTCACGGTCGTGGCGCCGTGCTGGAGGAGAAGGACGCGCGGATCCCCGTGGCCGACCACGGGATCACCGTCGGGGACGGCGTCTTCGAGACGGTGCGCGCGCAGAACGGAAGGCCGTTCGCGCTCACCCGCCACCTGAAGCGGCTCGCCCGCTCCGCTCAGGGGCTGGGCATGGACGAGCCGGACCTGGAGCTGATCGCCGACGGCGTCGCCCAGGCGGTGGCCGCCAACCCCGAGATGACCGACGCACGGGTGCGCATCACCGTCACGGACGGGGCCGGGCCGCTGGGGTCGGACCGGGGCGAGGGCGAACAGACCGCCATCGTGGCGCTGGGTCCCTTCCCCGGGATCTCCCCCTCGACGAAGGTGGCCCTGGCCCCCTGGCCGCGCAACGAGTTCGGTGCTCTCGCCGGGCTGAAGACCACGTCCTACGCGGACAACGTGCGCGCGCTCGCGTACGCGCGGGAACGGGGTGCGAGCGAGGCGGTCTTCCGCAACATCGCGGGCAACCTCTGCGAGGGCACCGGCAGCAACGTCTTCGTGGTGCTCGACGACAGGCTGGTCACCCCGCCGCTGTCGGCCGGTCCGCTGGCGGGCATCACCCGCGAACTGGTCCTGGAGTGGTTCGGCGGTGACGAGGAGGACGTCCCCATGGAGCGGCTCCCCGAGATCACCGAGGCCTTCCTGACCTCCACCGGACGTGACGTCCAGGCGATCCTCGACATCGACGGGCGGCGGGTGTCGGCGGAGCCGGGCCCGGTCACCAGGAAGGCGATGGCCGTGTTCGCGGAGCGCTCCGCGGCCGACATCGACCCGTGACGGCATGAGAAGGAGGACGGCGCCCCGGCGCCGTCCTCCCTTCGTTCCGAATCCTCCCGGGCGTGCCCTAGGAGTGGAGGTGCTGCTGGATCTCCTCGTCGAGGTCCACGAACTGGCCCTCCTGGCCCGCCGGGACGATCTCGTAGGTGCGGTGGAGGAACTCCGCCAGCGGTGAGACCTGGGTGTCGAACTCGGCCTGGCCGAAGGGCGAGGACAGCGCGATGCTGACCGAGCGGTCGCCGCTCTCGTCCTTGGAGGGCCACACGCGGACGTCGCCCTCACCCACGGGGCGGACGATGCCCACGGTGAGGAGCTCGCGCGCGAAGATCCACTCGACGGGGTTGTCCTCGCCGGTGTGGAACGCGACGCGGATCGCGTACGGGTCGTCAGCGCTGTAGTCGAGTCGCGCGACCAGGGGAACCGCGGTGCGCTCCGGGACCACGAGTCGCAGGCCCAGCTCGGCGGTGGCAGTGGTGTCGCTACTGTTCATGTTCGCCAAACCTTTTCTCGTCCGGCCCAGAGTCCTGGGGCGCGGGCCGGTTGCCGCCTCACTCGCTCCTACGCGGCTGTCCGCGGACTATGACGTGAGTACGGAAACTTTCTTGGTCGGTGGGACCGGAGATCTCGCTGCCCGCCCAGCGGGGCCAGCGCGCCGCCTGGCGGCACCACGATCCTTCGTCACTGTAATGACCAGGGGAAACCAAAGATTTCCCCATGATGAGTGGCCCGTGTCACGCGGAGGTCGATCCGCGGTCGTGACGGGAGGGGCCACGGGGGCGGGAACTCCTACTCGTTGCGGGGATCATGGCTGATGGGGGAGCCTCGTGGGAACCCGTTGACCAGCATATGTGACCTCGATCACGCGACTTTGTGCCCGCTGGGCGGGTTTGCGTGCGTCGAACACTCCCGGAGATGCGCTAGAGTTTTTCTTGTCAGGCCGACGAGGCCCGACAGGGCAGCACACAGGGGCGATTAGCTCAGTTGGCTAGAGCGCATCGTTCACACCGATGAGGTCACTGGTTCGAGTCCAGTATCGCCCACAGTGCAGAGGGGCCCGGTTCGTATCGCACGAACCGGGCCCCTCTTTTTTTGTTTTGGTCGGGTCAAGCTCGGGCAACGTGCGCGTATGCGTCCCCGTGCGGGTTTCGGAGGTGGTGCGGTCCCGGAAAGGTCCGCACCCATTCGGGTCAGTCCGGGGGAGCGGCGCGCCCACGGCGCGCGGCCCTGGCCGCCCTGCGCTCGCGGTGGCGCTCGAGGAGCTGCTCCTTGGTCCTCAGCGCCCACTTCTCACCCCGGCGGGCCCACACGCGCGCGGGCCTCAGCAGCCGGTGCGCCCAGCGGAACTCGGTGCTGAGGATCAGGAGTCCGAGGAGGATCGAGGCGATCCCGGGCCCGGGGACGACCAGCATGGCGACCCCGGCCAGGATGACGACGGTGCCCACGGTCCCGACCAGGAGGCGCCACGGCAGGTGCAGGGCCGGGTGGGTGTGCATGCGTCTGCGGAACAGGCGGAGCCGTGCGCGCAGGCGCCTCCACCGTCGTACTCGGGCATGGCGAGTGGGGGATGTCTCCGGGGCCGGTGGCCCGCTCGGTGGGCTCGGTGACATGCGCTCACAGTATTCGGTCGATGCGACTGATGCTTTCGGGTCGGACTGGGTCGTCGTGATCGGATGTCTGCTGATTGTCACCGATCTCGCGGGTCGGATCAATGGTTCCTCCGACGCCTGTGGGGAAACCCCTGAAAACGTGATGATCCATGACAGAACCTTCCGATGTGCGTGGGTTCGTCCTCGTCAGAGCGCGGGTCGGCGGTCGTGTCACCTCTTCGCCCGCGACCGTTGGGGCGGCCGAATTCCACGACCGAATCGCGACTGTTCCGCCCTGTGGTGTTCGTTCCGGCGGCCCCGACGGATCGGCCCGGCCCGCCTGTGGACAACCAGAAGCACCCCCATCCCGGAGCCGATAGCATCGGGGGTGCGAAACACCTGGCCCCGTACCCACGCGGGCCGGTTCGCGTCCACGACATCGACGTAAATCCCTAGGAGTCACCGTGTCCGCCGCGTCTGAGCTGCACATCACCCTCGCCGGAACCCCGCGTGCGGTGGCGGCCACGACCACCGCGGGCCAGGCGCTGGAGGCGGACGGCAGGGCCGTGATCGCCGCCCTGGTCAACGGGGAGCCCCGCGACCTGGCCTGGGAGCTCTCCGACGGCGACGCCGTCGAGCCGATCGCCATCGACTCCGAGGAGGGGCGGGCGATCCTGCGCCACTCCACCGCGCACGTCCTCGCCCAGGCCGTCCAGGAGCTCTTCCCCGAGGCCAAGCTGGGCATCGGCCCGCCCGTCGAGAACGGCTTCTACTACGACTTCGACGTCGCCGAGCCCTTCACCCCCGCCGATCTCAAGAGCATCGAGAAGAAGATGCAGCAGATCATCAAGCAGGGGCAGCGCTTCGACCGCCGCGCCGTCTCCGACGACGACGCCCGCGCCGAGCTGGCCACCGAGCCCTACAAGCTGGAGCTGATCGGCCTCAAGGGCGGCGCCGCCGAGGCCGCCGAGGGCGCCTCCGCCGAGGTCGGCGCCGGTGAGCTCACCATCTACGACAACGTCCACCCGCGCACCGGCGAGCTGTGCTGGAAGGACCTGTGCCGCGGGCCGCACATCCCCACCACCAAGGTGATCCCGGCCTTCAAGCTCATGCGCACCGCCGCCGCCTACTGGCGCGGCAAGGAGACCAACCCGCAGCTCCAGCGCGTCTACGGCACCGCCTGGGAGACCAAGGACCGGCTCAAGGAGTACCTGGCCTTCCTGGAGGAGGCCGAGAAGCGCGACCACCGCAAGCTCGGCTCCGAGCTCGACCTCTTCTCCATCCCGGACGAGATCGGCTCCGGCCTGGCCGTCTTCCACCCCCGGGGCGGCATCATCCGCCGGGTGATGGAGGACTACTCCCGCAAGCGCCACGAGGAGAGCGGGTACGAGTTCGTCTACTCGCCGCACGCCACCAAGAGCGCCCTGTTCGAGAAGTCGGGGCACCTGGACTGGTACGCGGAGGGCATGTACCCCCCCATGCAGCTCGACGGCGGTCAGGACTACTACCTGAAGCCGATGAACTGCCCGATGCACAACCTGATCTTCGACGCGCGCGGGCGCTCCTACCGTGAGCTGCCGCTGCGCATGTTCGAGTTCGGCACCGTGTACCGGTACGAGAAGTCCGGCGTGGTGCACGGCCTGACCCGCGCCCGGGGCTTCACCCAGGACGACGCGCACATCTACTGCACCCGCGAGCAGATGGCCGACGAGCTCGACTCGCTGCTCACCTTCGTGCTGGAGCTCCTGCGCGACTACGGCCTGGAGGACTTCTACCTGGAGCTGTCCACCAAGGACCCGGAGAAGTACGTCGGTGACGACGCCAGCTGGGAGGAGGCCACCGACACCCTGCGCCAGGCCGCCGAGAAGCAGGGGCTCGAACTGGTCCTGGACCCGGGCGGCGCCGCCTTCTACGGCCCGAAGATCTCCGTGCAGGCCAGGGACGCCATCGGCCGCACCTGGCAGATGTCCACCATCCAGCTGGACTTCAACCTGCCCGAGCGCTTCGACCTGGAGTACACCGCCGCCGACGGCTCCCGTCAGCGCCCGGTGATGATCCACCGCGCCCTGTTCGGCTCCATCGAGCGGTTCTTCGCCGTCCTGCTGGAGCACTACGCCGGAGCGTTTCCGGCCTGGCTGGCCCCGGTGCAGGCGGTGGGCATCCCCATCGCGGACGAGCACGTCCCCTACCTCCAGGAGGTCGCCGCCAAGCTGCGCGCGGAGGGGATCCGGGTCGAGGTCGACGCCAGCGACGACCGGATGCAGAAGAAGATCCGCAACGCCCAGAAGCAGAAGGTCCCCTTCATGCTGCTGGCCGGTGACGAGGACATCAGCAAGGAAGCGGTCTCCTTCCGCTACCGCGACGGTTCCCAGAACAACGGTGTGCCCGTGGACGAGGCGGTGGCCGAGATCGTCGCCGCCGTCCGCGAGCGCCGCCCGTAGGGGCCGTTTCGCGGGGCGTGCGCGCCCCCGAGGACGAGAGGAGCGCCCGTCCCCCGTGTGGGGGCGGGCGCTCCGTCGTGGCGGGGCGGGACCGGTCAGCCGCGCTCACGCGGGCTCTTCGAGTCCTTCTGCTCGTCCTTGAAGAGGTCCTCACGGGAGATCTTCGCGGTGGCGTTGGGGTCCGGAGTGGCCTCCTCCTCGTCGTCACGGAACAGGTCCGCGCGCGAGATGCGGTGCGTGGCGTTGGGGTCGCTCATGGGGTACTGCTCCTTGTGCGTTGGGGTACGCCGGATTTTATCGGCCCCTTCCGACAGCGACGCACTCCCGGGACGGCGCACACGGTCACGGCGGTGACCGGCGGCGCCGATCAGGAACCGGCGGTGTCGTGTGCCCAGGCCCGGGCGGGGACTCCGCTGACCAGTTCGATCAGGTAGTCCGCCGCGGCGAGGGCGCGGTCGGGGTCCAGGCGCAGGGTCGCCCAGGTGAGGGCGTGGCCGCCGGTGAAGCGCACCGGGAAGGAGCGGGACCGGCAGTCCGAGAGCAGCCAGGAGACGGTGTCGTGGTCCAGGACCGCCTCCCTGAAGCGGTCGTCGGAGCCGACGGTGTGGAAGGCCTCCGCGAACGCCCGGCGGACCTCCTCCGGCCCGCCGCTGGCGTCGAGGGACACGGTGCGGGCCAGGTCGCGCCGCCGGATCTCCAGGTCCGCACCCGGGCCCGGGGTGTGCACGGCCACGACACGGTGGGTGCGCCGGGGGCTCCCCGCGCCTCGCCGCGTGTTCGGCTCGGCGTGGGTGAGCTCGAACATGGTGACCAGGTGGGTGCCGCGCCGTCCGGTGAGCACGTGCCGCACGCGCGGGTCGCGGCCGTGCAGGGCGGCCGGGAGGGTCGCCTCCTCCAGGGGACGCGGGTGGTGCTCGGTGTAGTGCCAGCCGTGCTCGCGGGCCCACCCCTGGAGCTCGGTGACCCGTTCCTTGCGAAAGTGCGCGGCCACCGTGATGGCCCCGGCCGACACCACGACGGCGACCAGGGCGATCAGGGACAGTGCGCCTTCCATCCGGTGTCTCCTCCGGTGGGGAAAAGATGAGGGGCCGGGGGACCCGTGGCGGGCCCGCCGTGGCGGGCCGGGTCTCCGCGAGCCCGAGGTTCAAGGGGCCCGCACCGGCCGTGTGGCTCCATTCTGTGCCGATGGAGGGCCCTTGTCACCCCTTGGGCCGGTACTCCCGTCTGCTCGGGTCCGCGCACGCTCCGTGACCATCGCTTCCCCGCCCTCCCGGCGCCGTCGACGGCGGGACCCCGGGGCCGGGGCGGTGAACTGTTCCCGAACGCGCGGAACCGCTGCCGGGGCGGGTGTCGGGGTGCGGCTCCGCAGGCCTCGAGGGTGCGACTCGACCTCGGACGGACCCGCGACCCCGCGCGGCGGCGCGGTCGGGGGCCTGTCCGGAACCGGCCAGCGGGCCCCCGGGACAACCGCGTTCGGGGGACGGCCCGCCGTGGAACTCACGTGCACCGTGAGTAGTCGACGGAGAACTCCGCGTCCGTCACGCTGTAGCAGACCCCGACCGGCGGAGCTCCGGCCACGTCCCTGACGTAACCGTGCCCGCGGACGACGAGGAGACCGGTGTCCGGGGCGTCCTCGAACGCCACGGAGAAGCGGACACCGGTGTCGTCGGCCCCCTCGGTGAAGAAGCGGCCGGGGGAGTACTCCCCGTCCTCGGTGAGGACGCTGAACTGCTCCTCGGAGAACCCGTACGCCTCCCCGCCCTCCGGGCCGACGACGAACGCGCCCTGGAAGACCAGGGTGCCGGACGGGGAACGCTCGGGAGGCGAGACCAGGACCGTGGTACCACCGTCGCCGGGAGCGCCCAGGGTGAACCCGGCCCGGTCGTCGTCCTCGCCCGAGGCTCCGCTCCGGGGCTCCACCGCGCTGCGGCTTCCGGCGTTGGTCGCCGCGTCGGTCGCCTCGGGAGGGGGCCAGCCACCGACCCCGGGCGTCGCGTCCCCGGCGCCGCCCGCCCCGGCCATCCCGATCCGGTCGGGCTGCGCTCCGCCGTGCCGCGCGCCCACGACCGCCCCCGCGGTGACGAGCGCGGCCACCGCCAGGACGGCCGCCCCCCGACGCAGGACTCGGCGGTGTCGCGGCGCCCCGGCGACCACGGGGCCGGGGGAGGACCACTCGTCGCGCATGATGCGGGTGGCCACGCCCCCGGCGTCCGGTACCCCGCGGCCGTCGCCCAGGACACCCAGGATCTCGTGCGGTGTCGGCCGGTACCCCGGCAGGGGGCTCACGGACGCGTGCACCAGCGGCAGCAGTTCCGGGGGCACGCCGTCCAGGTCGGCCTCACCGCGCATCACCCGCCGCACGACGGCCTCGGGGCTCCCGGGCCCGAAGGGGTTGCGTCCGGTGGCCGCGTAGGCGGTCAGCTGTCCCCAGGCGAACACGTCCGAGGCGGTCGTGGCGGGCGCGCCCCGGAGGCGTTCGGGGGCGATCCAGCCCGGGGTGCCCATCACGCCGGCGAACCCGGGGTGGGCGGTGCCGTCCAGGGTGCGGGCGATACCGAAGTCCAGGACCCTCGGACCGTCGGGGGAGAGGATGACGTTGCTCGGTTTGAGGTCGCGGTGGACGACCCCGGCGGCGTGGATGTCGGCCAGGGCGGAGGCCATCCCGGCGGCGAGCCCGGTCAGGGTGCCTCCGCGCAGGGGGCCGCGCCGCTCCACCTGCTCCCTGAGTGTGGGCCCGTCCACGTACGCGGTGGCCAGCCAGGGGACCTCGGCCCGTGGATCGGCGCCCGCGAAGGCGGGGACGAACGGGCTGCGGACCCGGCTCAGGGTGTCGACCTCCCTGGCGAACCGGGACCGGAACTCGGGTTCGTCCGCCAGTTCGGGGTGCACGGCCTTGACCGCGACGGGGGAGCCGAAGAGGGGACGTGCCAGGTAGACGGTGCCCATCCCCCCGGAGCCCAACCGTCCCACCAGGCGGTGCGGGCCCAGCCGCCCGGGGTCGTGGGCGCTCAGGGGCCGCACGGCCGCGTCCCCGGGCCTACCCATCCCGCTCCTCCCGCCCGGGAGCGCCGGTTCGCCCGGGACCGTCGGTCGGGGTCAGCTGGGGCGGCCCGGAGGACAGGGAGCCGACGGAGGGAGGGGGTGGCACGGTGTCGAAACCTCGGGGGTAGGGGGTCCGATGGCGGGCCCCATTCTCCCAGTGACGGGGTGGTCACACACGAAGGGGCTCCAGCACGGTTGACGCGCCGGAACCCCGAAAGGTTCGGCCCCGGGACACGGGAACACGGCCCCGGGGACGCCGTTGTCCCCGGGGCCGCGGATCGGGGCGGCTACGCGGGCAGGCCGAGTTCGCGGGCGATGAGCATCTTCTGCACCTCGCTGGTGCCCTCACCGATCTCCAGGATCTTGGCGTCCCGGTAGAAACGGCCCACGGGGTAGTCGTTCATGAAGCCGTAGCCGCCGAAGACCTGCGTGGCGTCGCGGGCGTTGTCCATCGCCGCGTTCGAGGCGATCAGCTTCGCGATGGCCGCCTCCTTCTTGAAGGGCTCACCGGCGAGCATCCGTGAGGCCGCGTCGTAGTAGGCCAGGCGGGCGCCGTACGCGCGGGCCTCCATCTCCGCGATCTTGAACTGGATCGCCTGGTACCGGCCGATGCTGTTGCCGAAGGCCTGCCGCTGGTGGGCGTAGCGCACGCTCTCGTCCACACAGCCCTGCGCCAGGCCCACCGAGAGCGCCGCGATGGCGATACGGCCCTCGTCCAGGATGCGCAGGAACTGGGCGTAGCCCCGGCCGCGCTCACCGACCAGGTTGGCCTCGGGCACCCGGCAGTCCTCGAAGACCAGCTCGTTGGTGTCCGAGGCGTTCCAGCCGACCTTCGAGTACTTCTGGCCCACGGAGAAACCGGGGGTGCCGCTGGGCACGAGGATCGACGAGATCTCCGGCCGCCCGTCCTCGCGCCTGCCGGTCACGGCGGTCACCGTGACCAGGGCCGTGATGTCCGTACCCGAGTTGGTGATGAACGACTTGGTCCCGTTGATCACCCACTCGCCGTCCTCCAGACGGGCCGTGGTCCTGGTCGCCCCGGCGTCGGAGCCGCCGTCCGGTTCGGTCAGTCCGAAGGCGCCCAGGGCCTCGCCCGAGGTGAGCCTGGGCAGGTAGGTCTTCTTCTGCTCCTCGGTGCCGAAGCGGTGGATCGGCATCGCGCCCAGCGACACCCCCGCCTCCAGGGTGATGGCCACGGAGGAGTCCACCCGGGCCAGCTCCTCCAGAGCCAGGCACAGGGCGAAGTAGTCACCGCCCATGCCGCCGTGCTCCTCGGGGAACGGCAGCCCGAACAGGCCCATCTGGCCCATCTTGGCGACGATGTCGTACGGGAAGGCGCCCCGCTCGTAGAAGTCACCGATCACCGGTGCGACCTCGGTCTGGGCGAAGGTCTCCACGGCGGCCCGGAGGTCGGCGTGCTCGGTCGAGAGTTCGTGGCGGTTCATCGCTGCTCCTCGGGGGTGGTCGGAGCGTCGGCCGGGTCCTCGGCCGACGCGGAGAGGGGTTCGACGGTGACCAGGACGGCGTCCATGGGCACCGACACCCCGGGACGGACCGCCACGGAGGCGACGGTCCCGTCGACGGGTGAGGGCACGGAGTGCTCCATCTTCATCGCCTCGACCACGGCGAGGGTGGTCCCGGCGGTGACCTCCTGGCCCACCGCGACCGGGACGTCGAGCACCGTGCCCGGCATGGGGCTGCGCACCGTCCCGTCGGCGGCGGCGTCGTCCTCGCGCAGGGCGGCGGCCACGGGCTCCTCGTGCAGGCTCCACGCGGCGCCGCCGACCCCCAGCCAGCGGTGGTCGGTGCCCGGGTCGTCGGCGCGGGCGTAGGTGACGGTCCCGGTGGAGTCGGTGACGGTGAGCCGGGTCCCGTCTGCCGAGCGGTGGGCGCGCAGCGCGACGGGGGACCCGTCCCCGAGCTGGACCAGGTAGTGCCCGGCGGCGCCGTCGCGCCGGACCCGCACCACGGTGGCGTCGTGCCCGGGCGCGCGCAGACGCCACGGCGTCCAGGCCGGGCCGCCCATCCGCCAGCCGTCCGGCACGGCGAACCGGTCGGGGCCCGGCGGGCCCTCCAGGTCCAGCTGGTGGTCCAGGGCGGCCGCCGTGTACACGGCGGGGAGCCGGTCGGGGGCGCTCTCCGGGGGGTCGGTGGCGATGAGGTCGGTGCTCAGGTCACCGGCGGCGACGCGGGGGTGGCGCAACAGCCGCCGCAGGTAGGCGGTGTTGGTCACGCAACCGAGGAGCGTGTGGGCGGCCAGGGCCGCGTCCATCCGCCGCAGCGCCTCGCCCCGGTCCGCGCCCCAGGTGATGACCTTGGCCAGCATGGGGTCGAAGTCCGAGGTCACCGCCCCGCCCTGGGCGATCCCCGAGTCCACGCGCACGTGGGGGCCGGAGGGCTCCTCCAGGAGGAGGATCGGCCCGCCCGAGGGCAGGAAGCCCCGGTCCGCGTCCTCGGCGTAGACGCGGGACTCGACGGCGTGCCCGACCCAGGAGACGTCCTCCTGGGTGAAGGGCAGCGCCTCCCCGTAGGCCACGCGCATCTGGAGCTCCACCAGGTCGACGCCGCGTTCGCCGCGCACGGCCACGACCTCCTCGGTGACCGGGTGCTCCACCTGGAGGCGCGTGTTCATCTCCAGGAAGGAGTAGGACAGCTCCCCGTCGGGGCCGGTCTCCGCGATGAACTCCACCGTGCCCGCGCCCACGTACCCGCAGGATCGGGCGGCCGCCACGGCGGCCTCGCCCATGGCGGAGCGCTGCTCGTCGGTGAGCAGGGGGGAGGGGGCCTCCTCCACCACCTTCTGGTGGCGGCGCTGGAGGCTGCACTCGCGCTCACCCAGGTGCAGGACGTTGCCGTGGGCGTCGGCCAGGACCTGCACCTCGATGTGGCGCGGCCGCTGGACCAGCTTCTCCACGAGCAGGGTCGCGTCTCCGAAGGAGGCCGTTGCCTCACGGCGGGCGGCCGCGGCGTCCGCGACCAGGGTGTCGGCGGAGCGCACCTCCCGCATGCCCTTGCCGCCGCCCCCGGCGGAGGGCTTGATCAGCAGCGGGTAGCCGGTCTCCTCGGCGGCGCGCAGCAGGTCGCCGTCGTCCATGGGCTGGCCGGGCTTCTCGGTGAACCCGCCGAGTACCGGCACACCCGCGGCGGCCACGGTGTCCTTGGCGCGGATCTTGTCTCCCATGGCCTCGATCGCGGAGGCGGGCGGGCCCACGAAGACCAGCCCGGCGTCCACGCAGGCGCGGGCGAACCCGGCGTTCTCGGACAGGAACCCGTAGCCGGGGTGCACCCCGGTGGCCCCGCACTCCAGGGCCAGGGCGACGATCCCGTCGGCGTCGAGGTAGTGGTCCACCCGCAGCGCCACGTCGGCGGCGAGGGTGTGCGGCGCCCCGGTGTCGGCGTCGGTGTACACGGCGGCCGGGCTGACGCCCATGCGGCGCAGGGTGCGGATGACGCGCAGCGCGATCTCGCCCCGGTTGGCGACCAGGACGCGCGCGGCGCCCCCGCCCGGCGCGGTGGTGTGTGGTGTGGTGGTCAAGGGTTCCTCACATCCGGAAGACGCCGTAGCCGACCGGCTCCAGGGGCGCGTGGCGGGCGGCGGACAGGGCCATGGCGAGCACGTCGCGGGTGTCGGCGGGGTCGATGACCCCGTCGTCCCACAGGCGGGCGGTGGAGTAGTACGGGCTGCCCTGCTCCTCGTACTGGTCGCGGACGGGCGCCTTGAAGGCCTCCTCGTCCTCGGCCGACCACTCCTCGCCGCGCGCCGCCATCTGGTCGCGGCGCACGGTGGACAGCACCGAGGCGGCCTGTTCCCCGCCCATCACCGAGATGCGGGCGTTGGGCCACATCCACAGGAAGCGGGGCGAGTAGGCGCGGCCGCACATCGAGTAGTTGCCCGCGCCGAAGGACCCGCCGATGACCACGGTGAACTTGGGGACGCGGGCGCAGGCCACGGCGGTGACCATCTTCGCGCCGTGCTTGGCGATGCCCCCCGCCTCGTAGTCGCGGCCGACCATGAACCCGGAGATGTTCTGGAGGAAGACCAGCGGGATGGAGCGGCGGTCGCACAGCTCGATGAAGTGCGCGCCCTTGAGGGCGGACTCCGCGAACAGGATGCCGTTGTTGGCGACGATCCCCACGGGGTGGCCGTTGACGTGCGCGAACCCGGTGACCAGGGTGGTGCCGTACTCGGACTTGAACTCGGTGAACTCGCTGCCGTCCACGACGCGGCCGATGACCTCGCGCACGTCGTAGGGGGTGCGGGTGTCGGCGGGGACCACCCCGTAGAGCTCGCCGGGGTCGAGCGCGGGCGGGCGCGGGGCGCGCGTCTCCCAGGCCGGGGGGTCCAGCGGGCCGAGGGTGTCGACGATCCGCCGCACCTTGGTGAGGGCGTCGGCGTCGTCGTCCGCGAGGTGGTCGGTGACCCCGGAGACCCGCGAGTGCAGGTCGCCGCCGCCCAGCTCCTCGGCGGTGACGACCTCGCCCGTGGCCGCCTTCACCAGGGGCGGGCCGCCGAGGAAGATCGTGCCCTGCTCGCGGACGATCACCGCCTCGTCGCTCATCGCCGGGACGTAGGCGCCGCCCGCCGTGCACGAGCCCAGCACCGCCGCGATCTGCGGGATGCCCGCCCGGGACATGGTGGCCTGGTTGTAGAAGATGCGGCCGAAGTGCTCGCGGTCGGGGAAGACGTCGTCCTGCATGGGCAGGAAGGCCCCGCCGGAGTCGGCCAGGTACACGCAGGGGAGGCGGTTGTGCAGCGCCACCTCCTGGGCGCGCAGGTGCTTCTTGACCGTCATCGGGTAGTAGCTGCCGCCCTTGACGGTGGCGTCGTTGGCCACCACCACGGTGGCGCGCCCGGCCACGCGGCCGATCCCGGCGATCATCCCGGCCCCGGGGGCGTCCTGGCCGTCCCTGCCGTAGAGGCCGTAGGCGGCCAGCGGGGCGATCTCCAGGAACGGGGAGCCGGGGTCCAGGAGGAGGTCGACGCGGTCGCGGGGGAGGAGTTTGCCGCGCTCGACGTGGCGCGCCCTGGTCTTCTCGGGGCCGCCGAGGGCCGCGGTCGCGATCCGCCCCCGCAGCTCCAGCGCGAGCGCGCGGTTCGCGGCGTCGTTGGCGGCGAACGCGGGACCGGCGGTGTCGACCGCCGAACCGAGCACAGGTGCCCTGCTCATGGTGTCCTCTCGTGGAGGGATGTTAATGCTCACTAACAGGAGTGATGTTAGTAACTACTAACATGGGTGTCCAGGGTCCGGGTGGAACGGGCCACGCGGACGGGCGGCGAGAGGTGGTCGGATGGCGACGGGAACCCAGGGGCAGCGGCCCACGGGCGAGCGGAGAACGGCGATTCTGGGCGCGGCGGCCCGGCTCTTCGCCGCGCACGGCTACCGGGGCGTGACCATCGACGACCTCGGGCGCGCCGTCGGCACCACCGGGCCCGCGCTCTACCGGCACTTCCCGGGCAAGGAGGCGCTGCTCGGGGAGGTCCTCGTGGACATCAGCGAGCGCCTCGCCCGGCGCGGGCGCGAACTCGTCACCGGGGCGGACGGCCCCGAGGAGGCCCTGGAGGCCCTGCTGCGCGGCCACATCGAGTTCTCCCTGGGGGAGCCGGACCTCATCACCGTGCACGACCGCGAGCTGGTCAACCTCACCGACGACGACCGCCGCCGGGTCCGCCGTCTCCAGAGGGGCTACGTGGAGGAGTGGGTGGCCGTCCTCTCCGAGCTGCGCCCCGCGTCCCCGCGCGCCGACCTGCGGGCCTCGGTGCACGCCGCGTTCGGGCTGCTCAACTCGACCCCGCACAGCCGGGGCCCGCTCTCCCGGGGCGCGATGTCCGCCCTGCTCCTGCGGATGGGCTCCGCCGCGCTGCTCGCCGAGGACCCCGCCCCAAGGGTGAGTTGAGTCTCCGCGGCACATGTCTTGACCTGCCCTCGGGTAGACCCGCGCACGAGTCTCCCGGACCCGACATCCGGGACGCGCGCGTCTACTTCCACAAGGGGAGATCGTTCATGGTCGACAAGCGACCGGAGTCCGAGCGCACCACAACCAACGCGGGAATCCCCGCGCCCAGCGACGAGCACTCACTGAGTGTGGGCAGTGACGGCCCCATCGTCCTCCACGACGCCTACCTCGTCGAGAAGATGGCGCACTTCAACCGCGAGCGGGTGCCGGAGCGGGTCGTGCACGCCAAGGGCAGCGGCGCCTACGGCACCTTCCAGGTGACCAACGACGTCAGCCAGTACACCTGCGCCGACCTCTTCCAGCCCGGACGCCGGACCCCGATGCTCGCCCGCTTCTCCACGGTGGCCGGGGAGATGGGCAGCCCGGACACCTGGCGCGACCCGCGCGGGTTCGCGTTGAAGTTCTACACCCGCGAGGGCAACTTCGACATGGTCGGCAACAACACGCCGGTCTTCTTCGTCCGCGACCCCCAGAAGTTCCAGGACTTCATCCGGTCCCAGAAGCGCGACCCGCGCACCGGCCTGCGCGACAACACGATGCAGTGGGACTTCTGGTCGCTGTCCCCGGAGACCTCGCACCAGGTCACCTGGCTCATGGGCGACCGGGGCGTCCCGCGGACCTGGCGCAACATGGACGGGTTCAGCTCGCACACCTACCAGTGGATCAACGCCAAGGGGCAGCGCTTCTGGGTCAAGTACCACTTCCGCACCGACCAGGGCAACGACTTCCTCACGCAGGAGGAGTCGGACCGCATGGCGGGTGAGGACGCCGACCACCACCGCCGCGACCTGTTCGAGGCGATCGAGCGCGGTGACCACCCCTCGTGGACGCTGAGCATGCAGATCATGCCGATCGACGAGGCGGCGGACTACCGGTACAACCCCTTCGACCTCACCAAGGTGTGGCCCAAGGGCGACTACCCGCTGATCGAGGTCGGGCGGATGACCCTGGACCGCAACCCGGACAACCACTTCATCCACATCGAGCAGGCCGCCTTCGAGCCGTCCAACATGGTGCCCGGCACCGGCGCCTCCCCGGACAAGATGCTGCTGGGCCGCATGTTCTCCTACCCCGACACCCACCGCTACCGGATCGGGGTCAACTACGACGAGCTCCCGCCCAACCGGCCGCACGCGCCGGTGCGCTCCTACGGCAAGGACGGGGCGATGCGCCACTACGCCCCCGACACCGGGCAGGTCTACCACCCGAACTCCTACGGCGGGCCCGACGCGGAGCGCCAGCAGGGAGTGGAGGAGGCCGGGTGGAAGGTGGAGGCCTCCGAGATGGTCCGGGAGGCCTACCGGCTGCGTGAGGACGACGACGACGTCTCCCAGCCGCGCGCACTGATCCGCGACGTCATGGACGACGCCGCCCGGGACCGGCTGGTCTCCAACATCGTCGGCCACGTGAGCGCGGTCAACGACGAGGCCGTCCTCCAGCGCGCCCTGAAGTACTGGAGGGACATCGACCCCGGGATCGGTGCCCGTGTGGCCGAGGGGGTCAACGGCGGCTGACCGCCGGGGCGTACGGCGAAGGGGGCGGATGGCCACGACCACCCGCCCCCTTCACGCCGCGTCCGTCCCTACGGGAGGGAGACGCCGCCCACGGCGTCCTCCACCGGCTGGGTGACGTCAGCGGTGCCCGGGGCCTCCGCCGGGAGCTGGCCGGTGATCTCGTCGGTGGCGACCGGGGCCTCCTCCGCGCTGACGGGAAGGTTGTCGGTCGCGGCCGGGAGCTCCAGCGCCTGCAGGGCGGCCGCCGGGTCCTCCAGCTCCATGAGCGCCTGGATCGTCTTCAGGGAGTCGGCGTCGCTGAGCAGCGCGACGGCCTCCTCGTCGGCCAGGAGCTCCTGGACCGCGGGGTCCGCGAGCAGCGCCTCCGCCGCAGGGGAGAGGCTGTCGGCGGAACCGGCGGCCTCCTCCACGGGCTGGGCGGCCTCGCCAGCGGGCTGGGCGGCCTCCTCGGCCGGCTGAGCGACCTCCTCCACGGGCTGGGCGACCTCCCCCGCGGGCTGGGCGACCTCGTCCTTCGGGTCGGCCTGGGCCGCTCCGACGCCGACGACGGTCAGTCCCCCGGCCAGTACCGCTGCGGTGGTGATCCTGGTGAAGGCACGCATACGCGTTCCTTGCCCCTCTCTGCGACACGGGTCAGCACGTTCCGTAAGTGCACGACCACACATAGTCACCTAGTCTCAGGGTCAGAACGCCAAAGGTGGGTCTTGCCCCCGTGAAGTCCGCGTATGCCTTTCCGGGGAAGTGCCAATGGCGGACAAAGACCCCGGAACGACTCGTGTGGGAGCGAGGGCAATCGATCACCGTCCCCGTACATTCGGCAGCGGTGAAGTGGGTACGCCCGCGATCGACGGCCCACAGACGCGCAGGCGTCCCGCCCCCGACCCGAAGAAGGAGCGGTGTACCTATGTCTCGGCCTCGAATCGTGGTGGTCGGATCGGGTTTCGGTGGTTTCCACACCATCCGTCACCTGGAACGACGCATCCCCACGGGAGCGGCGGACATCGCCCTCGTGGCTCCGCACGACTACATGCTCTACAGTCCGCTGCTGCCACAGGTGGCCTCGGGGCTGCTCACCCCGCAGTCGGTCGTCATGTCGGTACACCGGCTCACCAAGCAGACCCGGCTCGTCCCCGGCCACGCCGTCGGGGTGGACACCCGTGACCGCACGGTGGTCGTGCGGCGGCCCACCGGCGAACTCGCGCCCTGCCGCTACGACCGGCTCGTCCTCGCCCCGGGCTCCATGACCAGGGAGTTCGACATCCCCGGCCTGACCGAGCACGCCTACGGCGCGAAGACCCTGGCCGAGGCGGTGCTGCTGCGCGACCACGTCCTCTCCCAGCTGGAACTGGCCAACGACTCACGCGACCCGGTCGAACGGGAGGAGCGCTGCCGGTTCGTCGTGGTCGGCGGAGGCTACACCGGTGTGGAGACCGCGGCGTCGCTCATGCGGCTCTGCCAGGAGGCGGCCCAGCGCTACCCCGAGCTCCGCTCGGTCATCCGCTGGCACCTCGTCGACATCGCGCCGAAGGTCCTGCCCCAGCTGGGGGACCGGCTCGGCCGCAAGGCCGTCGACCTGCTCCGAGGCCTCGGCATCGAGGTCAAGATGAAGGTCAGCGTCCGGGAGGTGACCGCCGACAAGGTGGTGCTCACCGACGGCCGCGCCCTGCCGTGCCGCACCCTCATCTGGACGGCGGGGATCACGCCCAGCCCGCTGATGGAGACCCTCGGCAAACCGACCC
Source organism: Nocardiopsis sp. iso_237 (assembly GCF_056173345.1). NCBI lineage: Bacteria > Bacillati > Actinomycetota > Actinomycetes > Streptosporangiales > Nocardiopsidaceae > Nocardiopsis > Nocardiopsis sp. iso_237. The sequence continues at coordinate 1,983,783 of NZ_CM149669.1, forward strand.
AGGCCGGGCGGCTGGAGGTCGGAACCGACCTGGCGGTGCCCGGGCTGCCCGACGTGTTCGCGATCGGTGACGCCGCCGCGGTGCCCAACCTCTCGCACACCGACAGCGCCTACTGCCCGCCCACCGCCCAGTACGCCAGCAGGCAGGCCACCACGGTCGCCGAGAACGTGGTCAACTCGGTGCTCGGCAGGCCGCTGAAGGAGTTCCGCCACCGGGACATGGGGCTGGTCGTGGACCTGAGCGGACGCGACGCGCTGGCCAGGATCATGCAGTTCGACCTGAGCGGTCTGCCCGCCCTGGCAGCCACGCGCGGCTACCACGTGGCCTCGGTCCCGTCCGGGACCGCGCGGGCCCGGATCGTCGCCAACTGGGGCATCCGTGCCTTCCTCGGCAGCGAGGTGTCCCGGATGGGGTTCGCGGACGACGGACGCCCGTCGTCGTTCGTGGCCAACGAGGCCGTCGACTACCTGGACGAGGGCTCCTCGCGTTCCGAGGGCGCCCGCCTGCTCGACAACGAGCGGGAGCGCTACGGCGAGGACTGATCGGCGCCGCTCCGCCCGCCGCCGTCGGCGGGGGAGGGGAGGCGGGTCCCGCGTCGGCGGCGGACGACCACGAGCGCGGTGGCGCCCGCGAGGACAACGACCGCCAGGGCGACCGGCCAGGGGCCCGCGTCGGACAGCAGTGACTCCGCGTACCGGCGGCTGGTCGAGGTCGGATCGGCCAGGACCGCGGCGACGAACACGGCGGACAGGGCGGTGGTGGCCGCGGCCACCACCGTTCCGCGCGTCCCGGTCAGTCCCATCCGGCGGCGCAGGACGCCGCCGGCCTCGATGATCCGGGTGACACGGAGCAGGCGCAGGGTTCCGGCGGTGCGCACCAGGCGCAGGACCTGGACCGGCCCGAGCGCGAAGACCACGGCGGGCAGCGTCACCGCCGCCACGAACGTGCTCCACCTGTGGGTGCGCAACCAGCCGAGTCGGTCCTCGGCCAGCGCGATGAGCAGGATCCACTCCGCCCACAGGACCAGCCCGGCCAGCCAGTTGAGCCGGTTCCCGAACTCGGCCCACCGGCCCTCGCCCCACATGCCGAGGAAGACCGCCGGGACGGAGACCACCGCGCAGAACAGGACCGGCAGCGCCAGACGGCGTTCCAGCGCGCGGGCGTGCCCGTTCTCCTCAGTGGCCCGGGGGTCGGCGGAACCTCCCCCGAGGGTTCGACCGGGAGGGTGTTCAGGGGGATGTTCGGGGGACATACCGGTACGTTAGCCCTGGTGCGGCGCGCGGGCGGCCGGTGGGCCGGGTCCGGTCGCGGTGGGGCCGCCGGTCAGGAACGGACCAGGCGGGCGATCGCGTCGGAGGCCTCGCGGACCTTCTCCTCGGCCTCGTCGCCGCCGTTGGCCACGGCGTGCGCCACGCAGTGCTTCAGGTGCTCGTCCAGCATGGACAGGGCGAAGGAGCGCAGCGCCTTGTTGACGGCGGAGGTCTGGGTGAGGATGTCGATGCAGTACTGGTCGTCCTCGACCATCCGCTGGAGACCCCGGATCTGACCCTCGATACGGCGGAGCCGGTTGATGTGGCTCTGCTTGTCGTTGCTGTAACCGTGGTTCGCCGCCATGCCACCGTCTCCGTGTTGTTCCTGCTCAGCTGCCATAACAATACCCCCTCAAGGTATTCAAGCGGGGAGCTTCGCGGTCTATTCCGCCCGTCCGGCCGTCGACCGGCGAACCATTTGTCACCAACCAGGCCGTACGAGAAGTTTCCCAGACGGCCGGGGTCGGTCGCCCCGCCGTTGGCGGGCCCGGCACGGTTTTGCCCTGGTTGACGGGACCTTGCCGCGAGTGGGAAACCCGCCTGCCGGGGTGGCCTGGCGCCGCGCTCTATCATCACGTTGAGTAATTAATTGACCTCAAAGAGTTTCGGAGTCATCGGTGGTTGCACAGATTGCGGCGGTACGTGCCTCATCCCTACGGCGGACCGGTGTGGCCATGGTCGCCTCGGTCCTGCTCGCCTCAGGGGTCGTCGCCGCCGGAGCGACCTTCAGCGCCCGTGACGCGGCCGCCCAGCCAGCCACACCCTACGCGTCCTCCGTCTGGGGGCGGCTCACCCTGGACCCCGGTGTCTACGGCGGCGGAGCGGTCTCCGGGACCCTCAACGAGCTGGAGGTGAGCGGCAACGGCAACCAGCAGTGGGACATCAGCACCGGTCCCGGCTCCAACATCTCCGACAACCTGACCTCCGCCACCGGCACGGCGTCGGTGAACGTGCAGAGCGACCCCGAGTCGGCCCTGGCGAACACCAACGGGGCCTTCACCAACCTGGACGTCCCCCCGCCGACCGCGGGCGGAGCGGCCTCGCTGGTCAACCAGGGTCCGCTCCAGCCCAACGGCAACCACCGCATCTTCACCGTCTCCACCTGGAACAACCGAGTGCAGTGCGCGCCGCCCGCCGGGATCATCATCCAGGACTCGACCACCGCGCCCATGTTCCTGGGACGGCTCGTCAACGCCCCCGCGCCCAACGCCTCCGGCACCGCAGTGACCGAACTCGACTTCCCCGGCTCCTACGGGGACGGGATCACCAACGCACACGTCACCGTCACCATCACGCACGTGTACGAGATCGAGGACCCCTACGTCGGACACGCCCGCACCGACTACACGGCGGTCGTCCAGGGGCAGGACGCCGACGGCAACCCGGTGGGCGACCCGGTGACGCTCTTCGACATGACTCTGGGTGACGTCCGGACCGACTGCAACGAGACCGCGCCCCCGTCCCCGACGCCCACGCCGACTCCGACCCCCACTCCCACCGAGTCCCCGAGCCCCAGTCCCAGTCCCAGTCCCAGTCCCAGTCCCAGTCCGACCGAGTCGCCCAGCCCGACGCCCAGCCCGACGCCGAGTCCGACGGAGTCGCCGAGCCCCACACCGTCGCCCACCGGGTCGCCCAGCCCGAGCCCCAGCCCCACGCCCAGTCCCACGCCGTCACCCACCGGGTCCCCGAGCCCGAGCCCCTCACCGACGCCGTCGCCCACGCCGACTCCCAGCCCGACGCCGTCTCCCACACCGAGCCCCACGGAGTCGCCCAGCCCGAGCCCCACGCCGAGTCCGACCGGGTCGCCCAGCCCGGGCCCCACGCCGTCGCCCACGCCGGGTCCGACCGAGTCGCCCAGCCCGACACCGTCTCCGTCGCCCACACCCACACCCAGCCCGACCGGGTCCCCGACCCCGTCTCCGACGGAGACGCCGAGCCCGAGCGAGTCGCCCACCCATCCCGGCTACCCCGGCTACGACCCGGAGCCGCCCTCCTACGACCGGCCCACGCTGCCGGTGACCGGTGCCAGCGTCGCGGCGCTCCCCATCGGTGGCCTGGCCGCGATCGGCGCCGCGGTCGCCGCCTTCGTGGCCTCGCGTAAACGTTCGGTCTGACCTGGGCAATCCGGGACCGGGGCCCTTGCCCCGGTCCCGGGCCGCGCTGACCATGACGGTATGAGCGAGAGCGCCGAGCAGGACATCATGACCACCATCCGGGGCCTGATGGACGAGGAGCACACGCTCCGGTCCGCGCAGGGAGGGCTCGAACCGCAGGAGCGCCGCCGGATGAAGGAGGTCGAGGAGGCACTCGACCAGTGCTGGGACCTCCTCCGCCAGCGCCGGGCCCGCAGCGAGCACGGCCAGGACCCGGACGAGGCCCGTGTCCGCCCGGTCTCCGAGGTCGAGAACTACCGACAGTAGTCGGGCCTGAACGAAAACCAACCACCCCCCGAGCGCGTCTGTACAAGTGATCGGAGCCGGACCCCGTGCCGGCCCGGCCTCCTCCCTGCCCGGCACGCTCGAAGGAACGCCCCCATGTTCGCTTCACTGACCGGCCTCGGCCTCGCCTCCGCGGCGGGTCTGAACGCCTACGTCCCCCTCCTGGTCCTCGGCTTACTGGCCCGCTACACCGATTTCATCCCGCTCACCCCCGCCTGGGCCTGGCTGGCGCACCCCGTCACCCTGGTCATCCTCGGAGTGCTGCTCGTCGTCGAGTTCGTGGCCGACAAGGTGCCCGCCCTCGACAGCGTCAACGACATGCTCCAGACGGCGGTCCGCCCCACCTCGGGCGGGATCACCTTCGGTGCCGGGGCCTCGGCGGTACAGCTCTCCGAGATCACCGAGATCTCCGGTGAGGCCTCGGGCATGTCGACGGTCGCGGGCGGCGTCGGCTGGGGGGCGGTGATCGTCGGCGTCCTCGTCGCGCTGTTCTTCCACGTGGCCAAGGCGCTGTCCCGTCTGGTGGTCAACACCCTCACGTTCGGCATCGGCGCCCCGGTCGTCTCCGTGCTGGAGGACGTCACCAGCTTCCTCGCCGCGGTGCTGGCGATCCTGCTGCCCGTGCTCATCATCGTCGTGTTCCCCCTGATGCTCCTGCTCGGGGTCTGGGCCGTACGCAAGGGGCGCCGTGTGCGGGCGGACCGCAGGGCCGAGCGCGAGGCCCGACGCGGTGGCCCGGGGGCGGGTCCCCCTCCCGGCTCCCACCCCGGCCCCTATCCCGGACCGCCCCCCGGCCCCTACCCGGGACCGCATCCGGGGGCCCAGCCCGGCCCCTACGGTCCCTATCCCGGCCCCCGGCCCGGCCCTCCCCCGGGGCTCCCGCCGGGCCCCCGCCCCGGCCCCCAGCAGTGGACCGGATACGGCGGCCCGCCACAGCGCTGACACCCGCCCCGGCCAGGGCGGACGGCGGCGAGGTGGCGGAGAACGCATACCGGGAACGGGGCGCGGCGTCGTACAGTGCTCCCAATGGCTGAGATGACTACCGCGAAACCGAACACCCACCACATCGTCTGGGACTGGAACGGCACCCTCCTGGACGACAACCACGCCAACCTCGCCGCCGTGAACGCGGTGTGCGCCCAGTTCGGCCGTGAGCCGGTCGAGCTGGACCACTGGCGTACCGTCTTCCGCCGCCCCCTCATCCCCTGCTACGAGGAACTCCTCGGCCGGAGCCTCTCCGCGAGCGAGTGGGAGCGCGTCGAGAAGACCTACGACAGCAGCTACCTGGAGTACCTGCACACCTGTGAGCTGGCCGCGGGCGTCCCCGACGTCCTCCACCAGTGGGCCGGGACCGGCCGGACCCAGTCCCTGCTGTCCATGGCCACCCACGAGCACCTGGTGCCGCTCATCACCGAACGCGGTCTGAACGCCCACTTCACGCGGGTCGACGGACGCAGGTTCGACACCGAGCACGACTCCAAGGCCGAACACCTCGTCCACCACCTGGAGCAGCAGGGCCTGGACCCGGCGCGCGTCGTGCTCATCGGGGACATCGACGACGACGCCCGTGCCGCCCGTGAGGCCGGGGCCCAGCCCGTCCTGGTCGCCAGCGGACTGATGGCGCGTGAGCGCCTGGAAGCCACCGGGGCGCTCGTCGTGGACACCCCGACGGACGCGGTCGCCGCCGTCCGCCAGCTCGGCTGACCCCCGCCCCCGGACACGGTCGATGTGGCCCGCCCACCCGGTGAACCCGCTCCGGGGGTGGGCGGACCACATTCGGACGACCCGTCGGTGACCTGCGGACTTCCCCGCCGCCCCGGCCCCCCGTTAGGCCGGGCCGCCCCGTGACGCCGATGATGGTGTGCTGTTAGATGTGTCTCACAGCAACACACAGCGACGCGATTGGGAAGGCCTGCAATGACGGAGAGCAGCGTGCCCCGTGTGCTCTGGGAGCCCGGTGAGGACCGGATCGAGTCCTCCAACATCGTCGCGTTCGCCCGGTGGGCCGAGCGCGAGCAGGGGGTCAAGGCCTTCGGTGACGGCGGCTCCACCGCCGCCTCGGACTTCGACTACGACGCCCTGTGGCGGTGGTCGGTCACCGACGTCGACGGGTTCTGGGCGTCGGTCTGGGAGTACTTCGGGGTCCACTCCGCCACCCCGTACGAGCGGGTCCTGGCCGAGCGCACCATGCCGGGCGCCCGGTGGTTCCCCGGCGCCACGCTCAACTACGCCGAGCACGTCTTCGAGGGCCGCGACCCCGGCGAGACCGCCGTCCGGCACGCCACCGAGCTCCGCGCGCTGGACTCCTGGACCTGGGGCGAGCTGCGCGAACGCACCGCCGCGATCGCCGCCGGACTCCGTGAGCTCGGGGTGGGGGAGGGCGACCGGGTCGCCGCCTACCTGCCCAACCTGCCCGAGACCGCCGCCGCGTTCTACGCCGTGGCCTCCCTCGGCGCGATCTGGTCCTCCTGCTCGCCCGACTTCGGCGTGCGCAGCGTGATCGACCGCTTCGCCCAGATCGAACCCAAGGTCCTGCTCGCCGTCGACGGCTACCGGTACGCGGGCAAGGACTTCGACCGGCGCCCGGTCGTGGAGGAGCTGCGCGCCGCGCTTCCCACCGTCGAGCACACCGTCCTCCTCGACTACCTGAGCCCCGGGGCCACCCTCGACGGCACGCTGCCGTGGGACCGGCTCACCGAGAGCGGCGCGGGCGCCGAACTCACCTTCACCCCGGTCCCGTTCGACCACCCCCTGTGGGTGCTGTACTCCTCGGGGACCACCGGTCTGCCCAAGGCGATCGTCCAGGGGCACGGCGGCATCCTCCTCGAACAGCTCAAGAACCTGAACCTGCACCTGGACGCCCAGGAGCACGACCGCGTCCTCTGGTTCACCACCACCGGCTGGATGATGTGGAACTTCCTGGTCAGCGTGCTGCTGACCAGGGCCTCCATCGTCCTGTACGACGGCAGTCCGGCCCACGGTCGGCCTCCGGCGGATCCCGGGGGCGGCCGGGCCGGGACCGGCACGCCGCCCCCTCCCGACCTGGGCTCCCTGTGGGACCTGGCCGCCGAGGCCGGGGTCACGGTCTTCGGCACCAGCGCGGGCTACCTCTCCTCCTGCATGAAGGAGGGCGTGCACCCCACGCGGGGCCGCGACCTGTCCGCCCTCAAGGCGATCGGCTCCACCGGCTCCCCGCTCAGCCCCGAGGCGTTCACCTGGGTGTACGACGAGTTCGGTGACGACCTGTGGCTCTTCTCCACCAGTGGCGGCACCGACGTCTGCAGCTGCCTGGTGGGCGGGACCCCCACCCTGCCCGTGTACGAGGGCGAGATCCAGTCGCGCGGGCTGGGCATGGCCGTGGCCTCCTGGGACCCGGACGGCAACGAACTGATCGGTGAGGTCGGTGAACTCGTGGTCACCGAGCCCGCCCCGTCCATGCCCGTGTTCCTGTGGGGCGACACCGACGGCGAACGGCTCAGGGACAGCTACTTCTCCGTCTACCCGGGCATCTGGCGGCACGGGGACTGGATCGAGATCACCGACCGGGGCACCGCGGTCATCTACGGCCGCTCGGACTCGACCATCAACCGGGGCGGCGTCCGGATGGGCACCAGCGAGATCTACCGCGCCGTCCTGGCCCTGGACGACGTGGTGGACGCCCTGGTCGTGGACGTCCCCCACCAGGACGGATCCTCCCGCATCGAACTGTTCACGGTGCTGCGCGAGGGCGCGGACCTGGAGGGCGACCTGCCCAAGGAGATCGCCCGCCGCATCCGCACGGACTGCTCGCCCCGGCACGTGCCCGACCGGGTCCGCGTGATCGCGTCGGTGCCGCGCACCCTGTCCGGCAAGGTGCTGGAGGTCCCGGTCAAGCGCATCCTCATGGGCGAGGACCCCGCGAAGGTGGCCAGCCGCGACTCGTTGGCCAACCCGGAGGCGCTGGACCACTTCAGTGAGCTGGTCGGCGACTGAACCCCGTGGGCGCAGTCGGCGCCGCCCAGGTCCGGGCCCGGAGGAACACGTCCCCGGGCCCGGACCGGGCCCGTGGCCAGGAGTGGCCCTCGCTCGCCGCCGGACAGAGCCGGGCGTAGCCTGACAACGTGCCACAGAACCGATCCGACCGCTTCCCGTCCGCCAGCACGCCCTCCCCGGACCGGCGCCGCATCGACGGCATCGACGCCGCGCGGGCGCTCGCGGTCTTCGGGATGTTCGCCGTCCACCTCGGGGTCGTCTCCTTCGGCCTGCTGCCGGAGGAACAGGGGTGGGAGCTGCACAGCCTCGTGCGCGGCAACTCCTCCGCGCTCTTCGCCTTCCTCGCCGGGGTCTCGCTGGCCCTCATGACCGGGCGCACCAGACCCGTCGAGGGCGACTCCCTGCGCCGGGCGGTCGTCCGCATCCTGGCCCGCGCCCTGCTGATCGGGCTGCTCGGGTTCGTCCTGGACGCCTTCGCCGTGCCGGTGGCGATCATCCTCACCTACTACGCCGGGTTCTTCGTGCTGGCCCTGCCGCTGCTGCGGGCGCGCGCGACCCTGCTGTGGGCGGCGGCGGGCACCCTGGCGCTGCTGGGGCCGGTCGTGTCCTTCCTGCTCCGCCAGGAGTACTTCCCGGGAGGGATCCGTACCAGTGCGGTCAGCTCGTTCACCGAGTTCCTCCTGACCGGCTACTACCCGGCGATCACCTTCATGGTGTTCGTGATCGCGGGCATGGCGGTGGGCCGCACCGACCTCACCTCCTCCGTGGTGCGGGTCCGGATGGCGGTCGGCGGCGCCGTCGCGGCGGCCTCGGGCTACCTGGGCTCCTGGTTCCTGCTGTACCCGTTGGGTGGCCTGGACCGGCTGACGGTGGCGGAGAACCCCTTCCTCGAAGGTCGGCCGCTGGGCTCACTGGACCCCGCGTACGCGGAGGACCTGCGGTACGCCACGACCGACCACGCCCACAGCATCAGCGGCCAGGTGCCCACCGACTCCTGGTGGTGGCTGGCGGTGAACACCCCGCACACCGGGACCACCTTCGAGATCCTCGAAGCGGTGGGTCAGGCCCTGGTCGTGCTGGTCGTGTGCATGGTGCTCGCGGAGCTCCTGCCCCGCCTGCTGTACCCGCTGACCTCGGTGGGCCGGATGCCCCTGACCGTCTACTCGGGGCACATCCTGGTCCTCGCGGTCATCGTGGCCCTGCACCCGGAGGACTCCGCCGGCGGCCCCTGGTACCTGGAACTGTTCGTCCTCGGCTCGCTGGTCTTCGCGAGCCTGTGGCGCTGGGCCGTGGGCCGCGGGCCGCTGGAGACCGGTCTCGGCTCCTTCGCGGACGCCGCGGTCGGCTTCGTGGAGGGCGGCCGGTCCGACCGGGGCGACCTCGGGGGGCGGGGGCCCGGCGGGGGCTGAGACGTGGGGCGCGGAGCGGCGCCCCCGCTCAGGTCCGGTCCTCGGGCCTGGTGATGTGCGCGGAGGTGCGGTCCTGGTGCGCCAGGGTGTCGGTGGTGGTGCGCGTGTTCTGCCGGATCAGGCGGCGGGCGTCGTCGGCGGCCGAACGCGCCACCGCCGGGCTCGCCACGGGGCGCGCCGACAGCTCGGTGTCCTCGGGCAGGCCGATGTCCATGGGCAGCCCGGCTCGGCCGATCACCCGCAGCTGCGCCGACTCCTGCGACTGCGAGGGCCGGATGTCACCGTCCGGGGTCTTCCACGCCGACAGCCGGTGCGCGAACCAGGGGGCGCCCCGGAAGTCCGGGCCGCTCTCCCACTCGACCCCGTCGGGACGGTGGGCCAGGGCGTGCTGGAGGTCGGCCAGGGTCCACCCGGCCGAGAAGAACCGGGCGCTCTCGTTCCTGAGGGCGGCGAAGCCCACGCCGCGCAGGGAGGCGTCCTCACGGCGCAGCAGCTCACAGGCGTCGTGCACCGCGTGCGGGGTGTGCCGGGGCCGGTGCAGGGGGTCGGCCTCGGGCTTGCGCAGCAGGGAGTCGTCGATGGTCACGATCACCTCGCCCCGGCGGTTGTCCCAGATGCTCACGTCCTCGCGCGCCCACCCCTGCGACTCGGCCAGCGCCGTGGCCATTCTGCGCAGGTCGACCTGCCTGTCGTCACTGCTGATCCGGAACTCCGCCATGCCTCCAGACTAGGCGAGGACCCGGGCCGGGCCCTCCGAGCGCGCCCCGGATCGGGTCGTTCGCGCCCCACCCAGGGGAGTGGTCCGGTCTAGACCGCAGCTGGTCCGGGTGCTCCGTCCCGCCCGGCCGAAACCTCGTTTTTCGGGCTTTCCCCGCCCAGGATTGGAGGAATGGACGAGCTCGAAGACCGTGTTCCCTTGGAGTCTTCTCCAACCTTCGGGGCGCGCACCCGCCGGGGACTGACGCCGGACCGGCCCAGGGTTATGGTGACTGCCTGACGGCGGGGGACACCCACCCCGCGTCGAGAGGACACGCCGTTCGCGCAGGCAGCAGCGGACGGCCCCACCTGAACCGACGAGCTGTAGGTGCCCGTGCCCCACACCGCATCCGTGCCCGAGGCGACGACCAACCGAGCGCTCCGGGCCTACCTGCACGGCCTCCCGGGGGTCGACGAGGTCGGCGCCCGAGCCCGCGCCCAGGACCTGTCCACCCGGTCGATCAAGACCACCGCCAAGGCCCAGGCCATCGACCTGGCCGTCTCCATGGTCGACCTGACCACCCTGGAGGGCGCCGACACACCCGGCAAGGTCCGGGCCCTGTGCGCCAAGGCCGCCCTCCCCGACCCGACCGACCGCACCGTGCCGCACGTGGGCGCGGTCTGCGTCTACCCCGACATGGTCGCCGTCGCCGTGGAGGCGCTGCGCGGCACCGGGATCGGCGTGGCCTCCGTCGCCACCGCCTTCCCCGCCGGACGCGCCCCCATGGACGTCAAACTGGCCGACACCCGGCGCGCGGTCGCGGACGGCGCCAGCGAGATCGACATGGTCATCGACCGCGGGGCCTTCCTCTCCGGCGACTACCTGAAGGTGCACGAGGAGATCGTCGCGGTCAAGGAGGCCTGCGGCGACGCCCACCTGAAGGTCATCCTGGAGACCGGCGAGCTGGTCACCTACGACAACGTCCGCCGGGCCTCCCACCTGGCCATGCGCGCGGGAGGGGACTTCGTCAAGACCTCCACCGGCAAGGTGTCACCGGCGGCCACCCTCCCGGTCACCCTGGTCATGCTGGAGGCCGTGCGCGACCACCACGCCGCCACCGGCCGCCGTGTCGGCGTCAAGCCCGCGGGCGGCATCCGCACCACCAAGGACGCCCTCCGCAACCTGGTCCTGGTCAACGAGACCGCCGGGCCGGAGTGGCTGACCCCCGACCTGTTCCGCATCGGCGCCTCCAGCCTCCTGAACGACCTGCTCATGCAGCGCACCAGGCTGGCCACCGGCACCTACCCGGGCCCCGACTACTACACGCAGGACTGAGCCGTGATCTTCGAGTACGCGCCCGCACCGGAGTCCCGCTCCGTCGTCAGCCTGCGCGAGACCTACGACCTGTTCGTCGACGGCGAGTTCACCCCGGCCCTGAGCGGTGAGTACCTCACCACGCTCAACCCGGCCGACGAGGAGGAGCTCGCCCGGGTGGCCGTGGCCGGGGAGGCCGACGTCGACCGCGCCGTCGCCGCCGCCCGCCGCGCCCACGACACCGTGTGGGGCCGCATGAGCGGCGCCGAACGCGGCAAGTACCTGTTCCGCATCGCCCGGATCATCCAGGAGCGCTCGCGCGAACTGGCCGTCCTGGAGACGATGGACAACGGCAAGCCCGTCAAGGAGACCCGCGACGTCGACCTGCCGCTGGTCGCCGCGCACTTCTTCTACTACGCGGGCTGGGCTGACAAGCTCGCCCACGCCGGTCTGGGCCCCGACCCCCGGCCCCTCGGCGTGGCCGCCCAGGTCATCCCGTGGAACTTCCCGCTGCTCATGCTCGCGTGGAAGGTCGCCCCGGCCCTGGCCACCGGTAACACCGTGGTGCTCAAGCCCGCCGAGACCACGCCGCTCAGCGCGCTGGTCTTCGCGGAGATCTGCCAGGAGGCGGACCTGCCGCCCGGCGTGGTCAACATCCTGACCGGCGCCGGTGACACCGGCCGGGCCCTGGTCGAGCACCCGGGTACCGACAAGGTCGCCTTCACCGGGTCCACCGAGGTCGGCCGCCAGATCGCCCGCGCCGTGGCCGGGACCGACAAGCGCGTCACCCTGGAACTGGGCGGCAAGGGCGCCAACATCGTCTACGACGACGCGGCCATCGACCAGGCCGTCGAGGGCGTGGTCACCGGCATCTTCTTCAACCAGGGCCACGTGTGCTGCGCGGGTTCGCGCCTGCTCCTCCAGGAGTCCGTCGCCGAGGAGTTCCTGCCCCGGCTCAAGGAGCGGATCGCCAAGCTGCGGCTGGGCGACCCCCTGGACAAGAACACCGACATCGGGGCCGTCAACTCCGCCGCCCAGCTGGAGCGGGTCCGCGAGCTCACCGCCACCGCCGACGAGGAGAACGTCGAGCGCTGGTCCCCCGCCTGCGACCTGCCCGAGCGCGGTTACTGGTTCGCTCCCACGGTGCTCACCGGCGTCACCCAGGCGCACCGGGTGGCCCGCGAGGAGATCTTCGGCCCGGTGCTGTCGGTCCTGACCTTCCGCACCCCGGAGGAGGCCGTGGCCAAGGCCAACAACACCCCCTACGGCCTGTCCGCCGGAGTGTGGACCGAGAAGGGCTCGCGCATGCTCTGGACCGCCGAGCGCCTGCGCGCCGGTGTGATCTGGTCCAACACGTTCAACAAGTTCGACCCGACCAGCCCCTTCGGCGGCTACAAGGAGTCGGGATACGGCCGCGAGGGCGGCCGCCACGGTTTGGAGGCCTACCTTGGCTGAGCGGCGCGGCAGCAAGAAGAAGAGCAGGGGCACCGAGGCGGAGACCCCCGTCCCGGCGCGGCTCGCGGTCCGCAAGACCTACAAGCTCTACGTGGGCGGGGCCTTCCCCCGCTCGGAGTCCGGCAGGAGTTACCCCGTGACCTCAGCCGACGGCACCCACCTCGCCAACGCCGCCAAGGCCTCCCGCAAGGACGCGCGCGACGCCGTCGTCGCGGCCCGCAAGGCCTTCGGCGGCTGGTCCGGGCGCACCGCCTACAACCGGGGCCAGATCCTGTACCGGGTCGCGGAGGTCCTGGAGGGGCGCCGTGAACAGTTCGCGGCACGCCTCGTGGAGGCCGGGGGAGTGACCCCGGACCAGGCGGACCGCACCGTGTCCGCCGCCGTGGACCGCTGGGTCTACTACGCGGGCTGGACCGACAAGTTCGCCCAGGTGCTCGGCGGGGCCAACCCCGTCTCCGGTCCCTTCTACAACCACTCCGCGCCCGAACCCACCGGCGTGGTCGCGGTGTTCGCGCCCCAGGACGCCCCGCTGCTCGGCCTGACCTCGGTGGTCGCCCCGGTGATCGCCACCGGCAACACGGCCGTGGTGGTCACTTCCGAGGCCGCGCCGCTGGCCGCCGTCGAGCTGGCCGAGGTGCTGGCCACCTCCGACCTGCCCGGCGGAGTGGTCAACCTGATCACCGGCGCCGCGGGCGAGATCGGCCCGCACCTGGCCGCGCACGCCGACGTCAACGCCCTGGACCTCGCCGGGGCGGGGGAACACGCCGTGGAGTTCGAGAGGTCGGCGGCGACCACCCTCACCCGGGTGCTGCGCCCCGGCCCGGAGGCCGACGGCGGGGAGGACGCCTGGCTCGGCGCCGACCCCGGGACCTCCCGGCTGACCCCTTTCCTGGAGACCAAGACGGTCTGGCATCCGGTCGGGGTGTAAGACTGACGGTCCGGCCCGCCCCCACCTTCCGGGGGCGGGCACGGTCCGACAGCCGAGTGGAGGAACGGTGTCAGCGAACACCCCCGAGCAGGCCGAACCCCGAACCAGCGAGTCGCACACGCCCGAACCGGTGCGCGTCCCCGGGCTGCGCCTGGTGCGCCTGGACCGCACCACCCCCGAGGTGGCCCTGCTGCGCGAGGTCCTGCCCCGCCAACGGGTCGCCCCCGAACAGCGCCGGTTCATCGACGAGGCGGTGCACACCCTGCCCCGCGCCGACGACGACCCCGCGCGGCACCCGTTCGCGATCGTCCTCAACGACGGACCCCTGACCGACCGGAGCGCCGTCCTGGACGCCTGCGTCGGCTTCGGTGTCATCGACCGGGTCGGCCAGCTCCGCGACCTCGTCGACGACCCGGAGCACGCCGTGCAGCTGCGCGCCTTCTACGTCCCCCTCGAACACCAGGGCAAGGGGATCGGCCGCGCCGCCTGCTCCGCGCCGCTGCTCGACCTCCTGGTGGCGGCGATCGCGCCCGGGGCCACCCGGATCGCGCTGTGCGTCAACGACGGCAACGACATGGGCGAGCGCACCTACCGCTCGGCCGGGTTCGTCCCCAACGGCCGCCGCCACGACGCCGGGGAGCACGGCATGCAGAGCGTGTTCACCCGACCGGTGGAGACCGGCTCCCACCCCGTGCCGCAGCTGCCGGAACACCGATGACGCGCTGGCGGGGTTCGCGCAGGAGGGCGGCGGGGCGCTGGGACGCCTCCCAGATCCGCCTGGTGCGGCTGGACACGGGAACGGCCGAGGCCGCCCTGCTCAGGGAGGCCGCGCTCGGGCACGACCTGCCACCCGAGCAGCTGCGCTTCACCGGGCTGCCCGCGCGGACCCTGCCGGACGCGGACGGCGACCCCGAACGCTTCCCGTACGCGATCGTCGCCCTGGAGGGGCCGATCACCGGCCCCGACCGGGCCCGGGACGCCTGCGCCGGGTTCGGGGTCCTGGATCGGATCCTGCAGTCGGCGCTGGTCGACGCGCCGGAACGCGCGGTGCTGCTGCGCGCCTACTACGTCACGCCACAATGGCAGGGCCGGGGCGTCGGCCGGGCCTCGTGCTCCGCGCCCCTGCTCGACGCGCTCGCCCGCGAGGTCGCGCCGCACGCGGAGGAGATCGTGCTCTGCGTGAACCAGGCCAACCAGACGGCGCAGCGCGTCTACAAGGCCTCGGGCTTCGACTTCACCGGCACGGTCGTCCCCGGAGGCGCGGGCCCCCAGGAAGTGATGTCGCGCCCCCTGGAGACCGGAACCCACCCCGAACCGCACCAGCGGTACCGACGAACGGAGAAACCCCAGTGACTCGCACACCCCAGGCCGCCGCCGAGGAGGCCGCAACCGAGCTGCGTTCGCGCACCGGTGTGGACAGCTACGACGTGGCCCTGGTGATGGGGTCCGGGTGGGCGCCCGCCGCCGACCTGCTCGGTGACTCCAAGCACGAGTTCGCCACCTCCGAACTGCCCGGCTTCCTTCCCCCGGCGGTGGAGGGCCACAGCGGGACGCTCCGCAGCATCGTGGACGGCGACCGCAACACCCTCGCCTTCCTCGGCCGCACCCACCTGTACGAGGGCCACGGCACGGACGCGGTCGTGCACAACGTCCGCACCGCCGTCGCGGCGGGTGCCACGACCATCGTGCTCACCAACGCGGCGGGCGGCATCAACCCCGACTACGCCGTGGGTTCGCCGGTGCTCATCGCGGACCACCTGAACATGACCGCGCGCTCCCCGCTGACCGGCGCGACCTTCGTGGACCTCACGGAGACCTACACCGCCGAGCTGCGCGCCGTCGCCCGCGAGGTCGACCCCGACCTGCCCGAGGGCGTGTACGCGGCCATGCCCGGCCCGCACTTCGAGACCCCCGCCGAGATCCGCATGCTCCGCGCCATGGGAGCCGACCTGGTCGGCATGTCCACGGTCCTGGAGGCCATCGCCGCCCGCGAGGCCGGGGCCCGCGTACTGGGGATGTCCCTGGTCACCAACATCGCGGCCGGGCTGGAGGGGGCCAACCTCGACCACGAGGACGTCCTCGCCACCGGACGCGACTCCGCCGCCACCGTGGGCCGCCTGCTCGCGGACATCGTCAAGAGGTTCTAGAACGCCTCTCGGCCCGTGCCCCACCCGGGTGCCCCACCACCCAGACAGGAGATCCCCATGACCGACTCCGCCCTCCTCGTCCAGGCCAGGGACTGGCTCGACCAGGACCCCGACCCCGAGACACGGGGGGAACTGGGCGCGCTGCTGGCCCGGGTCGAGGTCGGTGACGGGGAGGCCCTGGCCGACCTCTCCGACCGGTTCGCGGCGCGGCTGGAGTTCGGCACGGCCGGGCTGCGCGGTGCGCTGGGGGCCGGGCCCAACCGGATGAACCGCGTGGTGGTCATGCGCGCGGCCGCGGGGATCGCGGCCTGGCTCGGGGCGGCGCCCGGACACGTGGTGATCGGTCACGACGCACGGCACCGGTCGGCCGACTTCGCGCGGGACAGCGCCGCGGTCCTCACCGGGGCCGGGCACAGGGTGACCCTGCTGCCCGGCCCGCTGCCCACGCCCGTGCTGGCGTACACGCTGCGGCGGCTGGGCGCGGACGCCGGGATCGTGGTGACCGCCAGCCACAACCCGCCGCGGGACAACGGGTACAAGGTGTACGTGGGCGGGTCCGGTGACGACGCGGGCAGCCAGATCGTCTCCCCGGTGGACACCGAGATCTCCGCCGCCATCGACGCGGTCGGGCCGGTCGGCGCGCTGCCGTTGGGCGAGGACTGGGAGGTGCTGGGCGACGACGCCGTGTCGGAGTACCTGGACGCGGTGACCGCGCTGGTCCCGGACGGCCCCCGGGAGCTCTCGGTGGTCTACACGCCCCTGCACGGTGTGGGCGGCCGGGTACTGGTGGAGGCGGTGGGCAGGGCCGGGTTCGCCCCGCCCGTGGTGGTCTCCGAGCAGTTCGAGCCGGATCCCGACTTCCCGACGGTCGCCTTCCCCAACCCGGAGGAACCGGGCGCGATGGACCTGGCCCTGGCGGCGGGGGAGGCCCACGGGGCGGACCTGGTGGTGGCCAACGACCCCGACGCCGACCGGCTGGCCCTGGCGGTCCCCGGCTACGGCCTCCTCACGGGGAACGAGGTGGGCGGACTGCTCTCCGAGTACGTGCTCGACCACACCGTCGGGGCCGACCGGGTGGTGGCCACCTCGATCGTCTCCTCCAGCCTGCTCGGCGCGATCGCCCGGGACCGGGGCGTGCACTACGAGGAGACGCTGACCGGGTTCAAGTGGCTGGCGCGCGCGGGCGCGCCCGGCCAGCGCAGGGTGTTCTCCTACGAGGAGGCGCTGGGCTACTGCGTGGGCGGGGACGACGGCCGACCGGTGGCCGACAAGGACGGGGTGAGCGCGGCGCTCGTGGCGCTGGCGCTGGCGGCCGAGGCGAAGAGCCGGGGCCGCACGCTGGTGGACCTCCTCGACGACCAGGCCCGGAGGTACGGCCTGCACCTGAGCGACCAGCTGTCGGTCCGGGTACGGGACCTCTCGGAGATCACCGCGGCGATGCGGCGGTTGCGCGCCGAACCGCCCGCCGCGTTCGGCCCCCTGAGGGTGTCGGGGGTCGTGGACTTCGCCGACGGGCACGAGGGTCTGCCGCCGACGGACGCCGTGCGCTTCGAGCTCGGCGGGACGCGGGGGCGGGTGACGCTGCGTCCCTCGGGCACCGAACCCAAACTGAAGGCCTACGCCGAGGTGGTGTCGGGGGTCGACGGCGACGTCGCTGCCAGCCGCGCGCGCGGCTCGGAACTGCTGTCCGAGCTGATGGCCGCGGTCGCCGTGGTGGTCAGGGGATGATCCGGGGGAGGGGCGGGGTCACTCGCCCCCCTCGGAAGGCTCCACGACCGGTCGGTGTACGACCTCGTCGATGACGGTGAGCGTCTGGGTGGACGTCACACCGGGGAGGGACTGGAGGCGGCTCAGGATCAGGTCGCGCAGCTGGTTGGTGTTGGCGACGCGGACCAGCAGCACGATGTCCGCCGACCCCACCACGTACCAGCAGTACTCGATCTCTGGGTAGGACGAGAGGATCTCCCGGTTGGCCCGCCAGTCGGGCTGGCTGCCGGAGATGAGCACCAGCGCGGTGACACCGAGCCCCATCTTGGAGTGGTCGGTCACCACGGAGTAGCCGCGGATGACCCCTTCGTCGGTGAGGCGCTTGATCCGGTTGTATGCCGTGGCTCGGGAGACGTTGGCCAGCGCGGCGATCTCGGTGATGCCGGTCCGGGCGTCCTTGGCGAGCGCGCTCAGAATGGTCTGGTCGGTCGTGTCCGGCCGCCGGCCGTTCCTGTGCTGTTCGCCCATGGCCATGTGCGTGCTCCTCGTGTGCTCTTGTCGCAGGGCTCTGCTCCGTGCTGTCGTCATTGACAGGAAGCTGGGAAAAGCCGGTCGGAGAGATGACGGACGCGCGTTCCGTGGTGCTCGGGTCGGGGTGGGGGGTTTCGGGGGATTCGTGCGCACGGACCTCTGGTGGGATCCGCCAAACGGGGGAGTGGCGGAGAAGTTCCGACTGTACTCATGGTTGACGCACGGAGTAGGTCGGGGGTTTCCCTGACTGAGCAGTAACTACACCCGAACCGCCATAATCCGCCAGAAAATCTTGTCTTGGCACCCATTCTCCGCATATTTGTCGTGACTGTCCGGGCATACGACGACTCCTGTGCGCGGCTTCCGGGAGTCCCTCGGCTGGGCCGGGAGGATGGTGGTGTTGATGGTGATTCGTGATGTTTGGCACTGCGTGTCGTTTTCCCCTGTTCGAGGGGGTGAATCTTGGACATCTACGAACGAAACATGGTCCCACGTTCGCGATCGTATCGACTGTACGGTCGTATCTAGCGAAACTGTCCAGTTGTCCGGAGAATCAAAGGCAGACCGTGACCACCCCGAGCCCGGGTCGCGCCACCACGCGAGCGGGGCCACGTTGGGAGCCGCTCGACATGCCAACCCCAGAGCCCACGGGCCAGGGCGCCATCACCGTGGAGCACCTGCGACCCGAACTCACCCGCGAGCTGTACCGCGCCATGCGTACGGCGCGCGACCTGGACACCGAGGCGATCGCGCTCCAGCGCCAGGGCGTCTTCCCCGCCTACGTCTCCGTCCGGGGACAGGAGGCCGCGCAGGTGGGCAGCGCCAGCGCGCTGGACCCCACCCGCGACTTCGTCTTCCCCACCTACCGCGAGATGGCCTCCGCCCTCGCCTACGGGGTCGAGATGGTCGGCTACATGGCCACCCACCGCGCCCTGTGGCACGGCGGCCTCTACGACGTCATGGAGTCCCGCTTCGGCGCCGTCAACGCGGTGGTCGGCGGTCCCGTCCCGCACGCCGTGGGTTGGGCGGTCGGTGAACGGCTCCGGGGCGGCGACGGCGTCGCCATGGCCTACTTCGGCGACGGCGCCAGCTCCGAGGGCGACGTGCACGAGTCCATGAACTTCGCGGGCGTGTTCACCGCCCCCGTCGTCTTCCTCTGCCAGAACAACCAGTGGGCCCTGTCGGTGCCCAACGAACGCCAGGTCGCGGGCGGCTCCGTCGCGGCGCGCGCCGAGGGCTACGGCATGGCCGGTGTCCTCGTCGACGGCAACGACGTCGGCGCCGTGTACTCCGCCACCGCCGAAGCGGTCGAGCGCGCCCGCACGGGCGGCGGCCCCACGGTCATCGAGGCGCTCACCTACCGCGTCGAACCCCACTCCACCTCCGACGACCCCGGCCGCTACCGGGACCAGGCGGAGGCCGAGCGCTGGCGCGGACGCGACCCCCTCGACCTGCTGCGCGCCGCGATGATCGAGGCCGGAC
Organism: Nocardiopsis sp. iso_237; assembly: GCF_056173345.1. Classification (NCBI taxonomy): domain Bacteria; kingdom Bacillati; phylum Actinomycetota; class Actinomycetes; order Streptosporangiales; family Nocardiopsidaceae; genus Nocardiopsis; species Nocardiopsis sp. iso_237. The sequence goes on from NZ_CM149669.1 coordinate 2,003,173, forward strand.
ACGCCGACGGGGCCCACCTCGCCACCGTGGACGCCGAGGCCGCCACACGCGCCGAGGAGATCCGCGACGGGGTCGCGGAGGCCCCCGAGCCCGACGGTTCCGAGCTGTTCACGCACGTCTTCCGGGAGACCACCGAGGAGCTGGCCCGGCAGCACCGCACCTGGCAGGAAGAGGTCGAGCTGTGACCGAGCTGATCGAACAGGCCGACACGCCGGTCGAGGCCCGGACGGTCGAGCTGTCCATGCAACAGGCCATCAACCGGGCCCTGCGCGTCCTGCTGGAGGAGGACCCGGAGGTCCTCGTCTTCGGTGAGGACGTCGGAGCCCTCGGCGGCGTCTTCCGAGTCACGGACGGCCTCCAGAAGGAGTTCGGTGACCAGCGCGTCTTCGACACTCCGCTGGCGGAGTCGGCCATCATGGGCATGGCGGTCGGCCTGGCGATGAACGGCTGGCGGCCGGTCCCCGAGCTCCAGTTCGACGGCTTCGCGTATCCGGCCGTCGACCAGATCGTCAACCAGGTGGCGCGCATGAACTACCGCACCCGTGGCGCCGCCCCCATGCCGATCACCCTGCGCCTGCCGTCCTTCGGCGGCATCCAGGCCCCCGAGCACCACGGCGAGAGCCTGGAGGCGCTCTTCGCGCACACCCCCGGGCTGAAGGTCGTGGCCCCCTCCGACCCCGCCGAGGCCTACAGCCTGCTGCTCCAGTCCGTGCGCTCCGACGACCCGGTCGTGTTCATGGAGCCCAAGGCCCGCTACTGGGACCGCCGCCCGGTCCGGCTGAGCGAGCCCACCGACCCCATCGGCACCAGCCGGATCGTGCGCCCGGGAAGCCACGCCACCCTCATCGCCTGGGGCGCGATGGTGCACCGCTGCCTCCAGGTGGCCGAGCTCGCCGCCGAGGACGGAGTGGACCTGGAGGTCCTCGACCTGCGCTGGCTCAAGCCGATCGACGCCGCCGGTCTGGCCGCCTCGGTGGCCCGCACCAAGCGCGCCGTGGTCGTCCACGAGGCCCCGCTCACCGCCGGGCTCGGTGCGGAGGTGGCCGCGCTCGTCACCGAGAACTGCTTCCGTGAACTGGCGGCCCCGGTCCAGCGCGTCACCGGATTCGACGTGCCCTACCCGGCCGGGCCGCTGGAGGCCCAGTACCTGCCGACGATCGACCGCGTCCTGCTCGCGGTCCAGCGAACCCTGGAGTACTAGCCCCCATGGCAGAAGAGAACATCACCTTCACCCTCCCCGACCTGGGCGAGGGCCTGGTCGAGGCGACCGTCCTGGAGTGGCAGGTCGCGGTCGGGGACACGATCGGCCGCAACGACCCGCTGGTCGAGGTGGAGACCACCAAGTCCGCCGTGGTCATCCCCTCGCCCAAGGCCGGGCGCGTGGTGGAACTGCACGCGGAGGAGGAACAGGTGGTCCCGGTCGGGGAGGCCCTGGTGACCTTCGCGGTGGAGGTCGAGGAAAAGGCGCCGCAGGCCGGGATCGTGGGACGGGTTCCCTCGGAGGACGCCAAACCGCAGCGCCGGGTCCGGCTCAGGCCGCCGACGAACTGAGGCCGTTCCGGCGGGGGCCCGTTCGGATGTCGACACGAACAGACCGATCATTCCGATCATTCTGTTTATAGGAACATCTGAATGGGCCCCCGTTCGCCTCCAACAAATCCCACCCCGGATCGAGAACGGAAAAGATTCATGAACGCGAATCTCGTCGGAGACGTGACAATGCGTTATGCGGATTTGCTCCCGCAGACCCCCGGCGACCACCTCCCGGTGCTTCTGCTGCACGGTTTCGGCACCAACTTCGAGATGAATTGGAGCGCCGCCGGATGGCCGCGCGCGCTCGACGCCGCGGGCCGACGGGTGATCGGCCCGGACCTGCGCGGCCACGGGGCCAGCGACAAGCCCACCGACAGCGGGCTCTACCTGCCCGAACACTTCGTCAACGACCTCCTCGGTCTGCTCGACGACCTGGGCCTGGAACGCGTCGACGTCGTCGGCTACTCCATGGGCTCCAGGCTCGCTTGGGAGCTCGCGCTCAGCGCGCCCGAGCGGGTGCGGCGGGCGGTGCTGGGCGGGTTCGGTCCGGGCGACGCGCTGGCGGGCGTGGACACCGCCGACCCGGGTGCGGGGGACACCCCCTTCGACCACGTGTACCGGACCGTCGCCGCGCTTCCGGGCAACGACGCCGAGGCGCTCGCCGCCTGTGTCCGGGGCCAGGCCGCCCGCCCCTTCCAGGAGGAACCCCGTCCCGTCGGGGTCCCGATGCTGCTGGTCTCCGGGGCCCGGGACACCGTCGCGGAGGGCGCCGCCGGGCTCGCGGAGCGTTGCGGCGGATCGTTCGCGGAGATCCCCGGGCGCGACCACGCCAACGCCGTCTCCTCGCGGGTCTTCAAGCAGGCGGCGGTGGGGTTCCTGGAGGACTGAGTCCGCCGTGCGCCAGTGGGTCAGTCCGGTCTAGACCGGCTGGGGTCGCACGGGGCCCGGACGGGGCGGTGTGACCACAGGTGAAGGTCACGACACGCGCGGTCGCACCGCCGGATTCCTCGGGGGAACGGGAGGTCAAAAACGGAGATTAGGCCGCTGGTTGCCCCGATCCGGTGTGCTCTTGGTAACTTCCCGGTAAGGACCCGTTTCACTCTGCTCTCGCCTTCATAACAACTCCGTCCGTTGGTTAGATGTACATTCGGCCAGCGGATATCGTCCGGCTGCAGAACTCAGGTCGGTCCCGCGCGGAATGCGGTCCGCTGAGAGGGCGAAGGGGAGACTTTCTAGTGAAGCGCAGCAACGCAGCCAAGTTCGCGGCGGTCGCCGCCGCGGGCGTGCTCGCACTCACCGCGTGCGACAACGCGGCCGACGACGGTGCCAGCGGCGACGGCGGCGGCGACGGAGAGGTCTCCTCCGACCTCAAGGTCGGCCTGGCCTACGACGTCGGCGGTCGCGGTGACCGCTCCTTCAACGACTCCGCCTACCGGGGCCTGGAGCAGGCCGCCGAGGAGCTCGGCGTGGAGACCAACGACTTCGAGCCCGCCGACGGCGAGGCCGAGTCCGCCAAGGAGGAGCGCCTGGCGACCATGGCGGAGGAGGGCTATGACGTCATCATCGCCGTGGGCTTCGCCTACGACGCCTCCGTCCAGGCCGTGGCCCCCCAGTACCCCGAGGTCGACTTCGCGATCGTCGACTCCGAGATCGAGGGCATCGACAACGTCACCAGCCTCGTCTTCGCCGAGGAGCAGGCCTCCTTCCTCGCCGGTGCGGCCGCCGCGCTGACCACCGAAGAGGACCACGTCGGCTTCGTCGGCGGTGTCGAGACCCCGCTGATCCGCAAGTTCGAGGCGGGCTACGTCGCGGGCGTCCAGCACGTCAACGAGGACATCGAGGTGGAGATCAACTACCTCAGCCAGCCGCCGGACTTCGCCGGGTTCAACGACCCCGCCCAGGGCCGTGAGGCCGCCCAGGCCCAGTACGACCGCGGCGCGGACGTCATCTACCACGCCGCCGGAGCCTCGGGCAACGGCATCCTCCAGTCCGCCGTCGACAACGACTTCACCTTCATCGGCGTCGACAGCGACCAGTACGAGAACGCCGAGGAGGAGCAGAAGCCGTACGTCCTGACCTCCGCCATCAAGCAGGTCGACCTCTCGGTCTTCGAGCTCATCCGCACCGCCTCCGAGGGCGAGGTCGAGGCCGGGATCAAGCGCTTCGACCTCAGCGAGGGCGGCGTGGACTACACGCTGACCAACGAAGAGGCCATCGAGCCCATCAAGGACGAGCTCGACGAGCTCAAGCAGCAGATCATCGACGGTGAGATCGAGGTTCCCAGCCAGCCGTAACGGCCCTGGGACACTCCATGGAGCGGGCACCGGGCCCGCTCCGTGACCCGAACGAACACGGAGCCGGAGGGGCCACACCCCTTCGGCTCCGCCCGGTAGCCGCACCGCGACGAAGGCGTCCCGGCCGTGGCCGATCCCAGGCCCGTCCGCGCCCCGCCGCACATTCCCACAGAGGAGTCTGATGAGCAGCACGCCATCGGGCGGCGGGTCGAACGAACCCGCCGCCGTTGAGCTGCGCGGGATCACCAAACGTTTTCCCGGCGTCGTGGCCAACCACGACATCGACATCACCGTGGCTCCCGGTACCGTGCACGCCATCGTCGGCGAGAACGGGGCGGGCAAGTCCACGCTGATGAAGACCCTGTACGGCATGCACCGGCCGGACGAGGGCACCATCCACATCCGTGGCCAGGAGGTGCGCTTCCACTCGCCCTCCGACGCCATCAGGCACGGCATCGGCATGGTCCACCAACACTTCATGCTGGCCGACAACCTCACCGTCCTGGAGAACGTGGTCCTGGGCGCCGAGCGCAGGCACGGCATCGGCCGGAAGGCGCGGGCCCGCATCCAGGAGCTGTCCGCCCAGTACGGGCTCGGCGTCGACCCCGACCGCCTCATGGAGGACCTGGGCGTCGGTGACCGCCAGCGCGTGGAGATCCTCAAGGTGCTCTACCGGGGCGCCCAGACGATCATCCTGGACGAGCCCACCGCCGTGCTGGTGCCGCAGGAGGTCGACGAGCTGTTCGACAACCTGCGCGTGCTCAAGCGCGAGGGCCTCACGGTCATCTTCATCTCGCACAAGCTCGACGAGGTCCTGTCGGTCGCGGACGACATCACCGTCATCCGCCGCGGCACCACGGTGGCCACCGCCGACCCGCGCACGACCACGGCCCGCGAGCTGGCCACCCTCATGGTCGGCGGCGAACTGCCCGTGCCCGAGCTGCGCGAGTCCACCGTCACCGACAAGGTCGTGCTCTCCCTGACCGGGGTCACCATGCTCTCGTCCGAGGGCCGCCCCGTCGTCGACGACGTCACCCTCGACATCCGCGAGGGCGAGATCGTCGGCATCGCCGGGGTCGAGGGCAACGGCCAGTCCGAGCTCATCGAGGCCATCATGGGGATGCGCCGGGCCACCTCCGGCACCATCACCCTCGAAGAGAACGACATCACCCACTGGTCCACGCTGCGCATCCGCGAGGCCGGGGTGGGCTACATCCCCGAGGACCGCCACCGGCACGGCATCCTGCTGGAGTCCCCGCTCTGGGAGAACCGCGTCCTCGGCCACCAGACCCGGGAGCCCAGCGTCAACGGCGCCTGGATCAACCGGCCCGGCGCCCGCGCCGACTCCGAGCGCATCGTCTCCGAGTACGACGTGCGCACCCCCAACATCGACGTCATCGCGGACGCGCTGTCCGGGGGCAACCAGCAGAAGTTCATCATCGGCCGGGAGATGAGCGGGAACCCGCGCTTCCTGGTCGCCGCCCACCCCACCCGGGGCGTGGACGTGGGTGCGCAGTCGGCCATCTGGGAGCAGCTGCGCGAGGCCCGCGCCGCCGGGCTGGCCGTGCTGCTGATCTCCGCGGACCTCGACGAGCTCATCGGTATGTCCGACACACTCCACGTCATCCTGCGCGGCCGCCTGGTCGCGGAGGCGGACCCGACCAGCGTCACGCCCGAACAGCTCGGCTCCGCCATGACCGGCGCCGGACTGGGCGGCGCCGACGCGCACACAGAAGGTGACAGCGGTGCTGAGGGCGCCCACCGTAACGAGAGCGAGGGCGGCGCATGAGTGACACCGGACGCCGTACCGTCGCGGCACCGATCGTGATCCTCCTCGCGGTCGTCCTGGGCGGACTGGCCACCGTCGTCCTGGACCTGTTCCTGCTGTGGTGGGCCGCGCTCATCGTCGGCGTCGTCCTCGCCTTCGGTCTCGTGGCCGCCCTGGCCCCGATGACCCCCGACCGGGGACGGGCGGGCTCCGACGGCACCAAGGAAGAGGGCACGCCCCTCCACAAGATCCTCGTCGTCCCGATGGCCCTGGTGCTGTCGGTCGTGGGCGGCCTGGTCGCCGCGTGGATGCTGGACCTCTCGCTGATCGAGCCCGTGGCCGCCGCGCTGGGCGCGGTGGTCGGCTCGTTGCTCGCGTTCGCGCTCTTCCACCGCCTCTCCGCGATGATGGCGCTGTCCTTCGCCGCCGTCCTGACGGCGGGCGCGATCGCGATCGGCGTCACCGCCGCCGTCCTGTACTTCAGCGGCATCGCGCCGCTGCCCACCTTCGAGCGGATGCTGGAGTACGGCACCCGGCCCAACAGCCTGGTGCAGATCATCAACGACAGCACCACCTACTATCTGGCCGCCGTGGCCGTGGCGATCGGCTTCAAGATGAAGCTGTTCAACATCGGCGTGGACGGCCAGTACCGGCTCGCCGCGCTGTTGGCCGCCGCCGTCGGCGGCTACCTGGTGCTGCCGCCGGTGCTCAGCCAGTTCGTCGTCATCCTCACCGCCGTGGTGGTCGGCGGCGTGTGGGCGGGCATCGCCGGCTACCTCAAGGTGGCCCGCGGCGTGTCCGAGGTGATCTCCACGATCATGCTCAACGCGATCGCCACCGGCATCACCGCCTACCTGCTGAGCGAGGGCCGCCTCGCGGTCGAGATCAGCACCAACAACATCGGCACCCCGCCCATCCCCGAGTCCGGCTGGGTCCCGGGCATCCCGGCGACCTTCCTCGGGTCGGACCGGGAGATCTACGGTCTGATCCTGCTGTCCGTCGCGGTGGGCATCGGGTACTGGATCATGCTCAACCGCACGCGGTTCGGCTTCGAGCTGCGGGCCACCGGCCAGTCGCAGTCGGCGGCCGAGGCCAGCGGCGTGAACGTGAAGAAGATGGTCTTCCTGTCCATGCTCTTCTCGGGCATGGTCGCCGGTCTGGTGGGTCTGCCGCAGCTGCTGGGCAACTCCCACTACTACGCCCTCGACTTCCCGACGGGGATCGGCTTCATCGGCATCGCGATCGCGCTGCTGGGCCGCAACCACCCCGTGGGCATCGTCTTCGCCTCCCTGTTCTGGGCCTTCCTCACCCAGGCGGCGGGCATCCTGCCCTTCGACGGCATCCCCCAGGAGATCGCCGTCATCGCGCAGGCCACCATCGTCCTCACGGTCGTCGTGGTCTACGAGGTCGTGCACCGCTGGGGCCGCCGCTACCAGCAGCAGCAGATCGGCAGGCAGCTCGGCCGTACGACCGAGTCCACCCCGGAGCCCGCGGCCGTGTCCGACGGCGGCGCCTCCGACGGTCCCGTCAACGACGGCACCGACGACAAGCGCGGCGGGGAGGCACTGTGAGCCAGGAACTCAACGTGATGGAGCCGGTGACCAAGGCGTCCCGGCCCCGGGGGTGGTCGCGCTGGCGCGGCCTCACCCTGCTGATGGCGGTCTTCGTGTCCCTGGCGGGCCTGCGGGTCATCACCGGCCAGGACATGCTGACCGACGCGGGCACCGTCCGCACCACGCTGACCTTCGCGGTCCCGATCGGTCTGGCCGCCCTCGGCGGTCTGTGGGCCGAGCGCGCGGGCATCATCAACATCGGCCTCGAAGGCATGATGATCTTCGGGACGTGGTTCGGCGCCTACTTCGCGTGGAGCTTCAACGACCCCTGGATCGGCCTGCTGGCCGGGACCCTGGGCGGCATGCTCGGCGGCCTGGTCCACGCGGTGGCCACCGTGACCTTCGCGGTGGACCACATCGTGTCCGGTGTGGCGATCAACATCCTCGCCCTGGGCGCCATGCGCTACCTGTCGATCCTGGTCTACTCCGACATCCCCGGCGCCGGCGCGGCCCAGTCCCCGTCGGCCCCGTCGTTCCCGACCCTGAACCTGCCGTGGCTACCGGAGGCGCTCGCCCCGGTGGCCCAGAGCGGCATCTTCCTGGTCAGCGACCTGGCCGCGCTGGTCATCGGCCTCACCACCCGGATGTCGGCGCTGACCCTCATCGCCATCCTGCTGGTCCCGATCAGCTACCTGGTGCTGTGGAAGACCACCTTCGGCCTGCGGCTGCGCTCGGTCGGTGAGAACCCCGACGCCGCCGAGTCCCTCGGTGTGCCCGTGTACACGCTCAAGTACGTGGCCGTGATCATCTCCGGTGGTCTGGCCGGTATGGGCGGCGTGTTCCTGGCGATCGTCGCCTCCCAGATCTACCAGGAGGGGCAGACCGGCGGCCGGGGCTACATCGGTCTGGCCGCGATGATCTTCGGCAACTGGCGCCCGGGCGGCCTGGCCATGGGCGCGACCCTGTTCGGCTACACGGACGCGCTCCAGCTGCGCGGCGGCGGCGCGGCCATCCACGCGCTGCTGCTGCTCCTGGCCGTGGTCCTGCTCGTGGTGGCCGTGTGGCAGGTGCGCAAGGACCGCAAGGGCATCGCCGTGGCGGGTTTCCTCGCCGCGATCGTCCTGCTCTTCTGGTACTTCAGCACCGACTCGCTGCCGCGTGAGCTGGCGACCTACAGCCCGCACATCGCCACGCTGCTGGTGCTCTCGCTGGCCTCGCAACGGCTGCGCGCACCCGCCGGGATCGGAAAACAGTGGAGGGCGAGCAGGTCATGACCGCACAGGACGTGGACTGGGAGGCCCTCCGGGAGGCCGCCCGGGAGGCCATGGGGCACGCCTACGCGCCCTACTCGAACTACCCGGTGGGCGCGGCGGCACTGGTCGACGACGGCCGGGTGGTGAGCGGCTGCAACGTGGAGAACGCCTCCTACGGTGTGGGCCTGTGCGCCGAGTGCGGACTCGTCAGCGCCCTGCACGCCTCCGGCGGCGGTCGGCTGACCGCCTTCGCCTGCGTGGACGGCCAGGGCCGGACCCTGATGCCGTGCGGGCGCTGCCGCCAGCTCCTCTACGAACACGGCGGGCCGGACCTGCTGGTGGACACGCCCGAGGGCATCCTGCCCATGGAACGCGTGCTGCCCCAGGCCTTCGGACCGCACAACCTCGCCTGACGGGCGGAGGAACACCGGTCGTCTCCCCGGCCGCCGACCCACGGCGGCCGGGGAGTCGTCTTTTCGCACCACCTCTTCACGACGGAAGGAACATGACATGGACGTCATCGAGATCATCCGCGCCAAGCGAGACGGGGGACGCCTCTCCCCGGAGCAGATCGACTGGGTGATCGGGGCCTACACCCGTGGCGAGGTGGCCGAGGAGCAGATGGCGGCGCTGGCGATGGCGATCTTCCTGCGCGGCATGGACCGCGCGGAGGTGAGCCGCTGGACCGAGGCGATGCTCTCCTCCGGCGACCGGCTGGACTTCACCGACCTGGCCCGGCCCACCACGGACAAGCACTCCACCGGAGGCGTGGGCGACAAGATCACCCTCCCGCTCACCCCCACCGTGGCGGCCTGCGGAGCGGCCGTCCCGCAGCTGTCCGGGCGCGGGCTCGGACACACCGGCGGCACCCTCGACAAGCTGGAGTCCATCCCCGGGTGGCGGGCGTCGCTCTCCACCGAGGAGATGCGGAGGGTCATCACCGACACCGGCGGTGTGATCTGCGCGGCCGGGAGCGGACTGGCACCCGCCGACCGCAGGCTGTACGCCCTGCGCGACGTCACCGGCACCGTGGAGTCCATCCCGCTGATCGCCGCCTCCATCATGAGCAAGAAGCTCGCCGAGGGCACCGCCGCGCTGGTGCTGGACGTCAAGGTGGGTTCGGGGGCGTTCATGAAGGACGCCGACTCCGCCCGCGAACTGGCCCGCACCATGGTGGACATCGGCAACGACCACGGTGTCCGCACGGTCGCCCTGCTCACCGACATGGCCACGCCCCTGGGCCGCCAGGTCGGCAACGCCCTGGAGGTCGCGGAGTCGGTGGAGGTGCTCTCCGGCGGCGGCCCCGCCGACGTCGTGGAGCTCACCGTGGCGCTGGCCCGCGAGATGCTCGTCGCGGCGGGGATGACGCCCGGGGAGGACGGGGTGAAGGACCCCGCCGAGGCGCTGCGCGACGGCAGCGCGCTGGAGTCCTGGAAGGCGCTGGTGCGCGCCCAGGGCGGCGACCCGGACGCGCCGCTGCCCGTGGCGGCCGAGCGCCGCACCGTCCTGGCTCCGGCCAGCGGTGTGGTCACGCGGTTGGACGCCTACCAGGTGGGTCTGGCCGCGTGGCGTTTGGGAGCGGGCCGGGCCCGCAAGGAGGACGCGGTCTCCTTCGGCGCGGGGGTCACCCTGCACGCCAAGCCGGGCGAGGAGGTCACGGCGGGCGAACCGCTGTTCACCCTGCACGCGGACGAGCCCGAACGCTTCGACCGCGCCGCCCAGGCGCTGGAGGGCGCCCTCGACATCGGCGGCGCGGCCGAGCGGAGGCCGAACCCACTGGTCATCGACCGGGTCTCCTGACGCCCTAGTTCGGCATGGTCGGCATCATCTGCTGCGGGGCGGCGTCCGGCACCAGCAGGAACGCGGCGGCGGCGACGAGGACGAACAGGAAACCGACCACCGTCGTCGCCGTGGCGGACCAGCGCGCCCACAGGCTGGTTCCCCGGTTGAGCAGGGCCAGGGCCAGGGTGGAGGCGAGCACGGTGAGCAGTGCCACCGCGCCGCCCATCCACAGCTGGGCCTCGATCGAGCGGATCTGACCGCCCTCGATGGGCTGGCCGCCGAGCATGATCATGCTGGTGAGGAGCTCCAGCAGCTGGCCGGAGAAGATGGTGACGGCGAGCAGGGCCAGGCCCACGATGCTCAGGGTCTCGCTGGAGAAGGCGCCGCCGGGGCGGGGCTCGGTCTCGGTGACCTCGAACTCGTGGTCGTGGCCGACCTCCTCCTCGGTGGGTCCGCCCTCCGCGGTGTCGGTGTCGGCGGCCTCCGCCGTGCCGGGGGCCTCGGCGGGGTATCCCGGCTCGAACTTCGGCTGCGGCGAGCCCCCGCCGGTGCTCGTGGTGTTCTCGGGCTTGTTGTCTTCCGGTGCGGTACTCACGCGGCCAACGTACCCGCGTATCCGGATAAGCGGGACCTAAGAATCACCTGCTCAGGCCAGGGATACCGCCAATTTCCGGTCAGGCGCCGGGGGTCGGGGCGCTCAGCAGCACGTACGACAGCACGGTCAGCACGACGAACAGGAGCCCCACCAGCACGGTGGCGGCGGAGAGGCCGCGGACCCACGGGCCGGTCTCGGGGCCCGAGCGGAACAAGGCGGCGGCCGAGCACAGGACGGCCAGCGCGGAGAACAGTCCGGCGCCGGTGAGTTCGCCCTGGACCGCCGGGCTGAGGGAGCCCTCCGCGCCGATCAGGGTCTGCGTGTTGAAGATCCCGATCAGTTGGGTGGACAGCAGGGTGGTGGCCAGCAGGAGGAGGCCGGTCACGCTGAGGGTCCCGGGGCCGAACAGGGGGGCGCGGCGCGGGGCGGGCTTGCCTTCGAGGAACGCCTCGGAGGCGGGTGAGGACACCGAGGACGCGGGGGCCTCGGGGGTGGGGCCGGGCTCGGGCGTCTGGGTGGACTCCGAGGTCTCGTCGGGGGATGCGGGGGACGCGGTGTCTTCTGAGGAGGTACTCACGCGCGCCAAAATACCCCGCGTCCGCCCCGATACGTGGCGCCGCAACCGGTTGACTGCGGCCGGTTCCGGCCATTTCGCCCGGGAGTGCCCTTCAGGGGAAAAACAATCACGGGTGCTTGTTCTTTTCTGTGTCCGGTGTCACCCTCGTTCCCATGACCGCTACAGCAGCCCCCTCTCTGTGGATCGGGAACGCCTCGGGCTTCTACGGTGACCGCCTCGCCGCCGTCCACGAGATGCTCACCGAAGGCCCCGTCGACGTGCTCACCGGTGACTACCTGGCCGAACTCACGATGGCCATCCTCGGCCGCGACCAGCTGGCCGACCCGAGCCGGGGCTACGCCCGCACCTTCCTGCGGCAGATGCGCGAGTGCCTGGCCACCGTCATGGAACGCCGGGTCCGCGTGGTCACCAACGCGGGCGGCCTCAACCCCCGGGGCCTGGCCGACCGCCTCACCGAACTCGCGGACAGCCTCGGCTTCGAGCCCCGGATCGCCTGCGTCACCGGGGACGACCTGCTGTACCGGGCCGAGGAACTCCACCTCGGCACCCCCCTCACCGCCAACGCCTACCTGGGCGCCTTCGGGATCGCCCGGTGCCTGGACGCGGGGGCCGACATCGTCGTCACCGGTCGCGTCACCGACGCCTCCCTGACCGTGGGCCCCGCCATCTCCCACTTCGGCTGGACCCGGGACGACGTCGACGCCCTCGCCGGGGCGACCGCCGCCGGGCACGTCATCGAGTGCGGCGCCCAGGCCACCGGCGGGAACTACGCCCTGCCGGGCGAGCTCGCCGGGCGCGACCTGGACCACCCCGGGTTCCCGATCGCGGAGGTCTCCGCCGACGGCACCTCGGTGATCACCAAGCACCCCGGTTCCGGCGGCGCGGTCACCGTGGGCACCGTCACCGCACAGCTCGTCTACGAGATCCGGGGCGCCCGCTACCCCGGCCCCGACGTCACCACCCGCCTGGACACCGTCCGGCTCGACCAGGAGGCCGAGGACCGGGTACGGATCAGCGGGGTCACCGGGGAGGCCCCGCCGCCCGACCTCAAGGTCGGCCTCACCGGGATCAGCGGCTTCCGCAACGAGGTCGAGTTCCTCGTCACCGGCCTGGACGCCCGGGACAAGGCGGCCCGGGCCGAACGCCAGCTGCGCGCCGCCCTGGCCCGACGGGGGCCCGCCGACCTCCGGTTCGAGTTCGTCCCGGCCCGCGACCCCCACGGGGACACCCAGGACGACGCCACCGCCCGGCTGCGCGTGGTCGCCCGGGACCACGACCCCGCCGTCATCGGACGCCGCTTCGGCGCCGCCGCCGTGGAGCTGGCCCTCGCCAGCTACGCCGGGTTCCACATGACCGCGCCGCCCCGCGACGCCCGCCCCGACGGGGTCACCGTCACCCACGCGCTGGTCCCCGCCGCCGAGGTCGAGCACACCGTCATCACCCCGGACGGGGAACGCGAGCACGTTCCGCACCCCGGGCACACCAGGGCGCTCAGGGAGGTCCCCGAACCCCCGCTCCCCGCGCCCCCGCCCGACGGACCGACCCGACTCGTCCCCCTGGGCCTGGTGCTGGGCGCGCGCAGCGGTGACAAGGGCGCCGACGCCAACGTGGGCGTGTGGGCCACCTCGGACGAGGGCTGGCGCTGGCTGGCCCACACCCTCACCGCGGACACCCTGCGCGAGCTCCTCCCCGAGACCGCCGACCTCCGGGTCACCCGCCACCTGCTGCCCGGACTGCGGGCCGCCAACTTCTGGATCGAGGGGATCCTCGCGACCGGCTCCGCCCGCCGCGAAGGGCTGGATCCCCAGGCCAAGGGGCTCGGTGAGTGGCTGCGCGCCCGCCGCCTCCCCGTCCCCGAGTCCCTGCTCCCCGAGATCCCGTTGCCCGAGACCCCGCGACCCGAGGAGGGCCCTTGAGCGTCCTGACCTCCGGACTCGACACCCGGAGCCCGGCCTACGCCGAGGCCAGAGACACCATGCTCGCCAAGCTGGCCGAGCTCGACACCGAACACGCCAAGGCCCTGGCCGGAGGCGGTGAACGCTACGTGGAGCGACACCGGGCCCGAGGCGGGCTGCTGGCCCGGGAACGGATCGAACTCCTCCTCGACGAGGGCAGCCCCTTCCTCGAACTGTCCCCGCTGGCCGCCTGGGGGAGCGACTTCCACGTGGGCGCCAGCGTGGTCACCGGGGTGGGAGTCGTCTCGGGCGTCGAGTGCGTGGTCGTCGCCAACGACCCCACCGTGCGCGGCGGCTCCAGCAACCCCTGGACCCTGCGCAAGTCCCAGCGCGCCGGGGAGATCGCGGAACGCAACCGGATGCCCATGATCAGCCTCGTGGAGTCGGGCGGCGCGGACCTGCCCACGCAGAAGGAGATCTTCATCCCCGGCGGCGGCACCTTCCGCCACCTCACCCAGCTGTCCGCCGCCGGGATCCCCACCATCGCCCTGGTCTTCGGCAACTCCACCGCGGGCGGCGCCTACGTTCCCGGCATGAGCGACCACGTGGTCATGGTCCGGGACCGCTCCAAGGTCTTCCTCGGCGGCCCGCCCCTGGTCAAGGCGGCCACCGGTGAGGAGAGCGACGACGAGTCGCTGGGCGGCGCGCGCATGCACGCCGAGGTCTCCGGCCTCGCCGACCACCTGGCCGAGGACGAGCACGACGCGATCCGTCTCGGCCGCCGCATCGTGGCCCGCCTCAACCACACCAAGGCCGGACCCGCCCCCGCCGGGGAGGTCCGCGAACCCCTCCTGCCCGCCGAGGAGCTCCTGGGGATCATGCCGCCCGACCTCAAGGTCCCGGTGGATCCGCGCGAGGTCATCGCGCGCGTGGTGGACGGCTCGGAGTTCGACGAGTTCAAACCGTCCTACGGGCCGGGCCTGGTCACCGGCTGGGCCACCCTGCACGGGTACCCGGTCGGCCTCCTGGCCAACGACAACGGCGTGCTGTTCAGCGCCGAGGCGCAGAAGGCCACCCAGTTCATCCAGCTCGCCAACCGCTCCCACACCCCGCTGGTGTTCCTGCACAACACCACCGGCTACATGGTCGGCGCGGAGTACGAGCAGGGCGGGATCATCAAGCACGGCTCGATGATGATCAACGCCGTCTCCAACAGCACCGTCCCGCACTTCTCCGTGCTCATCGGCGCCTCCTACGGCGCCGGGCACTACGGCATGTGCGGGCGCGCCTACGACCCCCGCTTCCTCTTCTCCTGGCCCAGCGCGCGCTCCGCCGTCATGGGGCCCAAACAGCTGGCGGAGGTCGTCTCGATCGTCTCGCGCGCCTCCGCCGCCAAGAAGGGGCAGCCCTACGACGACGACCAGGACGCCGCCATGCGGGAGCTGATCGAGCACCAGATCGAGGCCGAGTCCCTGCCGACCTTCCTGTCCGGCCGGGTCTACGACGACGGCGTCATCGACCCCCGCGACACCCGCACCGTCCTCGGGCTGTGCCTGTCCTTCGCCAGCAACGCACCGGTACGCGGCACCGACCGCTTCGGTGTCTTCCGAATGTGAGAAGGGGAAGGACCATGACCCCCACCCGTCCCATCAGCACCCTGCTCATCGCCAACCGGGGCGAGATCGCCCGCCGGATCATCCGCACCTGCCGGACCCTCGGCGTGGCCACCGTCGCCGTGCACGCCCCCGGCGAGGAGGACGCCGCGCACGTACGGGAGGCCGACACCGCCGTGCGCCTGCCCGTCCCCGAGGGGCGCGGCCCCGTCGACGCCTATCTCGACCCCGACGCACTCGTGGCCGCCGCCCGCTCCGCCGGGGCCGACGCCGTCCACCCCGGTTACGGCTTCCTCTCCGAGAACGCCGCCTTCACGCGCGCCGTCGTCGACGCCGGGCTGACCTGGGTCGGGCCCTCCGCCGAGGCGGTCGAGCAGATGGGCTCCAAGACCCTCGCCAAGAAGGTGGCCCGTGACGCCGGGGTACCGGTCGCGGACGCCCTCGACCCCGCCGACGTCCGCGCCGAACACCTCCCCGTCCTGGTCAAGGCGGTGTCCGGGGGTGGCGGACGCGGCATGCGCGTGGTCCGCGACCTCGACTCCCTCGCGGTCGAGGCCGAGACCGCCCGCTCCGAGGCCGCCTCCGCCTTCGGTGACCCCACGGTGTTCTGCGAGCCCTACGTGGAACGCGGCCGCCACGTGGAGGTGCAGATCCTCGCGGACCGCCACGGCACGGTCTGGGCGCTGGGCGAGCGCGACTGCTCGGCGCAGCGCCGCCACCAGAAGGTCCTGGAGGAGGCGCCCGCTCCCGGGCTGCCGGAGGAGACCCGCCAGCGACTGCACCGGGCCGCCCGCGACCTCGCCGCCGCCATCGGCTACACGGGGGCCGGAACGGCCGAGTTCCTGGTCCCGGTGGCGGACGGCGGCCTGGGGGAACCGGTCTTCCTGGAGATGAACACCCGCCTCCAGGTGGAGCACCCCGTCACCGAGTGCGTCACCGGGCTCGACCTGGTGGAGTGGCAGCTGCGGATCGCGGAGGGCGAGCCGCTGCCCGACACCGGGCCGCCCGCTCCGCGCGGCCACGCCGTGGAGGCCCGCCTGTACGCCGAGGACCCCCGCGACGACTGGCGGCCCCGCACCGGCACGCTGCACGCCTTCGACGTCCCCGCCGCCGACGTCTCCTTCGCGCCGCTCACCACACCCGGGGTGCGCCTCGACCACGGGGTGGAGGCGGGCGACACCGTCGGCACCGACTTCGACCCCATGCTCGCCAAGGTCATCGCCTACGGCCGCGACCGCCGCGACGCCCTGCGCCGCCTGTCCGCCGCCCTCGCCCACGCACGCGTGCACGGGGTGGGAACCAACCGGGACCTGCTCGTCCGCGCCCTGCGCCACCCGGACCTCACGGAGGCCGAGCGGCGGCCCGAACGGCTCCACACCGGCCTGCTGACCGGCGACCGCCTCACCGAGCTCGCCCGCCCCCTCGCGGACCCCGACACCGAGGATCTGGCCGCGCTCGCCGCGTCCCTGGCCTCGGTCGAGGCCACCCGGGGGAGCGGCGTCCTGCCGCCGGGCGTCCCGGCCGGGTGGCGCAACCTGCCCTCGGCTCCGCACCTGCGGCGCCACACCACACCCGACGGACGCGGGACCACCTCCTCCTTCCGCTCGGTGCGCGGCGCCCACCTGCCCGAACGGGAGGGGGTCCGGGTGCTCTCGGCCACGGCCGCGCACGTGGTGCTGGAGGTGGACGGGCTGCGGCGCGCCTTCGACGTGTACGCAACCCGCCCCGGCCGCACGGACGTGTACGTCGAGTCCGCCCTGGGCGCGGTCACCCTCACCCCCGTCGACCCGCTCCCCGAACCCGAGCCCACCGTCGACCCCGGCGCGCTGCCCGCGCCCCTGCCCGGCACCGTCACCGCCGTGGACGTCGCGGTGGGGGACCGGGTCCGGGAGGGGCAGACCCTGCTGCGTATGGAGGCGATGAAGATGGAGCACCGCGTCACCGCCCCCGCCGCCGGGACCGTGCGGGAACTGCCCGTCGGCGCGGGGGACCGGGTCCCGGCCGGGGCCCCACTGGCCGTCCTCGACCACACCGACAACGAAGGGCCTGATCAGTGACTGGTGCCATGACCTTCAACGAACCGCCCGAACGCGTCGAGCTCCGGGCCGCCGTCTCGGACCTCGCCGCCAAGTACGGGTCCGAGTACTACCGGGCCAGGGCCAAGGAGGGCGCCTACCTCACCGAACTGTGGAAGGAGGCGGGCGGGCTCGGCTACCTGGGCGTGAACATCCCGGAGGAGCACGGGGGCGGGGGCGGCGGCATCGGTGACCTCGCCGCCGTCCTGGAGGAGTTCAGCGCGGCGGGCTGCCCCACCCTGATGATGGTGGTCTCCCCGGCGATCTGCGGCACCGTCCTGTCCCGCTTCGGCACCCCCGAACAGCGCGACCGCTGGCTGCCCGGGCTGGCCAGCGGCGCGTCCATCATGGCCTTCGCCATCACCGAACCCGACGCCGGATCCAACTCGCACCGCATCACCACCACCGCGCGCCGGGACGGTGACGGGTGGGTGCTGAACGGTCAGAAGACCTTCATCTCCGGGGTGGACGTCGCCGACGCCGTCCTCGTGGTCGGGCGCGTCCAGGACGAGGACACCGGACGCCTCTCGGCCGCCCTGTTCGTCGTCCCCACCGGAACCCCCGGGTTCACGGCCCAGCGCATCGAGATGGACCTGGTCAGCCCCGACCACCAGTTCCAGCTCTTCCTGGACGACGTCCGGCTGCCCGCCGACGCCCTGGTCGGCGACCCCGAGGCCGGGCTCCTCCAGCTCTTCGCCGGGCTCAACCCCGAACGCATCATGGCCGCCTCCCTGGCCACGGGGAGCGCCCGCCACGCCCTCGACAAGGCCGTCGCCTACGCCAAGGAGCGGACCGTGTGGCGCGACCGTCCCATCGGCACCCACCAGGGCCTGGCCCACCCGCTGGCGCAGGTGAAGATCGAGATGGAGCAGGCCCGCCTGATGACCCAGCACGCGGCGCTCCGCTACGATTCCGGCGACGACGCGGGTGCCGGTGAGGCCGCCAACATGGCCAAGTACGCCGCCGCCGAGGCGTGCGTACGGTCGGTGGACCAGGCCGTGCAGACCCTCGGCGGCAACGGTCTGGCCAGCGGGTACGGCCTGGGGTCGGCGATCGCCGCCGCCAGGCTGGCGCGGATCGCCCCGGTGAGCCGGGAGATGGTCCTCAACTACGTGGCCCAGCAGTCCCTCGGGCTGCCCAAGTCGTACTGACACGGAGAGAAGGGGCGCGCGGTGGGTACGGCATCCGATCGGGAGCCGAGACAGGAACGCAGCCGGGCCACGCGGGCCCGGCTGCTCGGCGCGGCCGTGGAGTGCCTGGCCGAACGCGGCGTGGCCGGGGCCACCGTGGGCGCCGTCGCGCACCGCGCGGGGGTGTCCCGGGGCGCCGCCCAGCACCACTTCCCCACCCGCGAGGACCTGCTGCTCGCCGCGCTGCGGCACATGGTGGACGGTCGCGGTGCCGAACTGCGCCGCCGCGTCGAGGCGGTCCCGGAGGGTCCGGGCCGCACCGAGGCCGTCGTCCAGATGGTGGTGGACGCCTTCAGCGGCAACGGCTTCAACGCCGCCCTCCAGCTGTGGGCCGGGGCCGCCAGCGACCCCGCGCTGCGCGCACGCGTCATCCCGCTGGAGGAGCAGGTGGGGCGGCAGGTGCACCGCGCGGTCGTGGAGCTGCTGGGCGCCGACGAGTCCGTGCCCGGGACCCGGGAGGCGGTCCAGGCCACCCTGGACCTCGCCCGGGGGCTGGGTCTGGCCAACCTCCTCACCGACGACGGCCCCCGTCGGCGCCGTGTCGTCCGCCAGTGGGCCGCCATGCTCGACCGGGCCCTGGAGGCGGGGCGGTAGGTTCGTCGGGTGACCGCCTAGCCGCCCGGCGTGGCGGGCGATTATGATCGAAGTCGTTGGTCGGGGGACCGACCCCGACAGTTCCTCACAACAGTTCTGCGGACAGGGCGGTGGACCGGTGGGTGCGGATGCGGGCAGGGACCTTCCCGGCCTGGCCAGACGGGCGGTGGACGCGTTCACGGAGAGCGCCGCGCGCGGCAGGGACCGCGACGCCCTCATGGACACCGCGTTCGCGCGGCTCTTCGACCTCTACCAGGCCACGACCGAGGCCGAACGCGGCTCCCCGGCCGGGCAGGGCTTCAACGCCGCCCTCTCCGAGCTCCTCGTGAGCGGAAACAACCCGATCCGGCTCAGCCTGTACGTGGTGCGCAGCCAGACCGCCGCCGAGAACGGTCGGCATGAGGGGTACCGTCCGGCCTGCTGGCGCCGCTCCATGATCCAGATCCTCGGTGACGCGTTCGTGCCGCTGGAGAGCTTCCTGCGGCCCATCGACCTCGACGCGCTCCCGCGTATCGACGACGCACTGGAGGCGGTGGCGGCCGACGCCAGCCCCGCGACCGTCGAGGAGGTCCCCGCCTGGGTGCCGGAGACGCACTGGTGGTGGTGGGAACCGGCGCGCCAGCGCGGTGAGGAGACCCCCTCGCACACCCGCGCCGACAGCGGCACCCTGGACGCCGTCAGCGACTGACCGGCGGTTCGCGCAGGGAGTCGAAGCCGCCCCGGGCCGGTACCAGGTGGACCTCACCGGGCCGGGCGGTGTCCACCGTCTCCTGGAGGTGGAGCATGAGCAGGGCGAAGGCCTCGGCCAGTCCCTCGTCGCGCCGGGTGCCGAACGCCGCCACCGCGTCTTCGACCAGGTCCCGCAGCCGTGCGGCCAGGGTGGGCGGGTCCAGGTGCAGGAGCATCGGCTCCTCCAGTTCGCGGCCCTGGAAGCAGGTGATCCGGATCCCGCGCTCCCCGGGCAGGACCTCGGCCCGGCTGGCGGCGCGGTAGGTGACCGGTGCGCCGAGCCCGCCGGGCTGGACGGTCGTCTCCGTGCCCTCGGTGAGCTCCCTGACCAGCCAGTCCCAGGTCTTGCTCTCGTCCATGCCCCCATGGTCACCCCTGGTGGGGCGGTGGCGCCAGAGGCGGGAGGTCGCGGATTCAGCGCACGCCCCTGATCCCCCAGACGGTCGCCGCGCCCAGCAGGGAGACGAGCCCGCAGATCGTGTAGAGCACCGGGTAGCCGCCCAGGTGGACGACGATCGGACCGGCCAGGGCGGGGGCGATCACCTGCGGTCCCGTGCTGGCGACGTTGACGATGCCCAGGTCCTTGGCGCGCCCCTCGGCGGCCGGGAGCACCTCGGTGACCAGCGCGCCGTCCACGGACAGGAAGACACCGAACCCCACTCCCAGGACCACGGCGCAGACCACCACCGCCGTCCAGGTGGGCGTGAACGCCAGCCCGAAGGCGGGCAGACCCATCATCACCCCGGCGAGGGCGACCATGCCGCGCCGTCTCCCGATCCGGTCGGAGACCGCTCCCGCGACCACGGTGGTGGCCACGACCGCCGCCGTGTAGACGAGGATCAGCGTGAGCAGCCCGTCCGAGGCGGAGGAGCCGGGGAACAGGTCCTCGTACCCGACGGCGTCGCGCAGGAAGTAGAGCAGGTAGAGGACGAACATCGCGTTGCCGGTGCCGATGAGGAACCGGGTGAGGAAGGCCCAGGCGAAGTCCGGGTGCCTCCGGGGCGACACCCACAGGCTCCGGGCGAGGTCGCGCCAGGGCGGTCGGTGCTCCCGGGGGAGGGGAGGGTCGGGGGACAGGAGCGCGAAGGGCAGGGCGCACGCGAGGGTGAGGACGCCGATGAGCGTGTACCCGGGGGCCACCTCGGTGACGACCACGGTGACCAGCACGACCGCCGCCACGACGCCGGCCGACTGCGGGACGCCGATCCAGCCCGAGACCGCGCCGCGCTGGCTGCGGGGGACGTGGTCCGGGACGGCGGCGAGCAGCGTGGCGTTCAGGCAGGACAGGGCGGTCTGCACGAACGACCAGCCCAGCAGGACGCCCACGACGCTCTCCTGGGTGCCGAGGACGACCAGTCCGGCCGCGCCGAGCAGGGCCCCGGCCAGGACCCAGGGCCGACGTCGGCCGAGGGGGCCGGTGGTGCGGTCGGACAGGGCTCCGGCCAGCGGGGTGGCGACCATGGCCATGGCCGCTCCGACACCGGTGACCCAGGCCAGGACGGTCTCCTTGTCGGCGGGGCTGATCCGGCCGATCTGCTCGGGGAGCAGGACCTGGAGGGGGCCGAAGAAGGCCATCCACATGCCGAGGTTGGCGAGGCTGATCCCGGCCACCCACAGGGCGCGGACGTCACGTGTGGGTTCGGCGAGGGCCGGGGGAGGCGGCGCCGGGGGTGTGCGCACAGTGTGACCCACCTAACATGAGAGTAGTTCATGTTAGTCCAGTCGCGGCGCCCGGGGAAGGGGCGGGAGGATTCCACGGGCGTCTAGTCAACTTTGACTAGTAGTCTGGGGGGCATGACAGAGACGATGCGTCCCAACGAGACCACCGTGCCGGGGCTGCACACCCACGACCCCCGGGCCACGCTCGACTTCTTCGAGTCGCTCGGCTTCGAGGTCACCTGGAAGCAGTTCAGGCCCTACGTCTACCTGGCGTTCTCCTGGAGCGGCTTCGAGCTCCACTACAGTGGCGCGCCCAAGGGGCTCGACCCCGCCCAGGAGCACACCGGCGGCGCGCTGGTGATGGTCGACGCCGTGGCGCCCTATCACGAGGCCATCACCGCCGCCATGCGCGCGGCCCACGGCAGGGTCCTCTCCCGGGGCCTGCCCCGCGTCACCCGCTTCCGGCCCGGAGCCAGCCGCTTCACCCTGATGGACCCGTCCGGGAACAGCCTCATCTTCATCCAGCGCGACGAGCCCGAGGGCCTGGACTACGGGGGCTCTCCGGAGCTGGAGGGCATCGCCAGGGCCCTCGACCAGGCGCGCAACTTCCGGGAGTTCAAGAACGACGACCTCGCGGCGTACCGGCACCTCAAGTCGGCCCTGCGCAGGCACGCGGAGACCTCCTCCGCGCTGGACCGGGCCCTGGCGCACGCCACCCTGGTCGAGCTGTCCCTGGCCCTGGACGACCCGGAACAGGCCCGGGTCTGGCGGACCGAGCTGGAGGCGGTGGAGCTCACCGAGGAGGAGCGTCAGCGGGTCGAGCGGGAACTGGACCACGCGATCCGCCTGGAGGAGTGGCGTGACGGCGAGGGCCCCGGCGCCTGAGCGCGGGGCTCAGCTCCCGGTGTCGGGGGCCAGGACGCCCTCGAAGGGCGTGCCCTCCTCGTCCGCGAAGGTGTACGCGCCGCCCTCGATCCGGGAGACCAGGCCGCGGGTCCAGGCGGCCTGGGAGTCCGAGGTGTGCACCCACAGGTCCATGATCTCCCCGATGTGCCCCACCGGCTCCGGGCCCCGCACGGGGTCGTAGTGGCGGACCACCTCGGAGCGCCACCCCTCCAGCCCCGCCAACCGGCGCCGCAGCAGGGCGAGGACCTCGCTCCGGGGCAGGTCCACGGCGAAGCCGAGACCGGCGGAGAGCACGTCCGGCCCGGTGTCGTGCGCCGACAGCGCGGCGCGCAGCAGCGAGAGGTACTCCTCGGTGCCGCGTCCGGTGACCTCGTACTCGACCCGGGGCGGGCCCCCGGCGGTGGAGGGCGCCACCTCGTGCGCCACCAGCAGGCCCTGCCGGGCCATCTGCTTGAGCGCGTGGTAGACCGACCCCGGTTTGGCGTTGGACCACTCGTGGGCGCCCCAGGACTCCAGGTCGTTGCGGACCTGGTAGCCGTGCGCCCGCCCGTGGAGCCGGACCGCCCCGAGCACCAGCAAGCGGATGGCCGACATCCCTACCCCTCACCCCGACTGTGGTCAACGCGGACCAGCCTACGGGGTGAGGGGCGTGGCGGACCTGGTCAGGCCCGCTGGTCGGCGGCCAGCTGCTCGTCCTGGCGCCGGTGCTCGGCGCCCAGGGCGATCGGCGCGCCCAGCCACTCGTCACGCAGCCCGAAGGCGTCCACCAGCTGCACGGCGTAGGGGCGCAGCCCCCGGCAGAGGTCGTTCACCGCGGCCGTGACCGCCTTGGTCCGCGCGGTCGAGAGGCGTTCGTGCTCCAGGAACCAGGCGCGGTCCTCCTCGATCACCGACAGCACGTACAGGTCGCAGAGGCGGTTGAGCAGCTTGGCGGTGGACTGGTCGCCGCAGCGGTCGATGCCCGCCACGAACGCCTCCAGCACCACCCGGTCCATGTGCGCCCGACCGGCCGCGAGCACGTGGTCCTGGGCCTGGTTGAACACGTCGAAGGCGTCGCTGCCGTCCTTCTTGGAGCGCCGCAGCCGCCCCGCCAGGCCCTCGATGATGTGCTTCTCGCGGTCCTCCATCAGCTCCAGGTGCCAGCCCCGGTTGTACAGGCCCGCCTCGTCCCGGCCCGGCGACGCGGCGACCAGCCGGTCGATGAGCGGGATCGCGGCGGTGCGCTCGATGACGGTCTCGAACACCTTCCCCGCCATGAACCGGGCCAGACCCAGCTGGTCGAGGTCGCCGAAGGAGTCCTTGAAGTTCGTGAGCAGGGCCTTGGTGAGCTGCTGCAACAGGACGGTGTTGTCGCCCTCGAACGTGGTGAAGATGTCCGAGTCCGCCTTGAGCTGCGGGATGCGGTTCTCCGCGAGGTACCCGGAGCCGCCGCACGCCTCGCGGCAGGTCTGGATGGTCTCGGTGGCGTGCCATGTGGCGATCGCCTTGAGCCCCGCCGCGCGCGACTCCAGCTCCCGCTGGGCGTGCTCGTCGCGCTCACTGGACCTGGACAGCTCGTGCAGGCGCGTGACCAGCTCCTCCTGGGCGAAGTGCAGGCCGTAGGTGCGGGCCAGCGCGGGCA
The DNA here is from genome assembly GCF_056173345.1 of Nocardiopsis sp. iso_237. Taxonomy (NCBI): domain Bacteria; kingdom Bacillati; phylum Actinomycetota; class Actinomycetes; order Streptosporangiales; family Nocardiopsidaceae; genus Nocardiopsis; species Nocardiopsis sp. iso_237. The sequence continues at coordinate 2,026,810 of NZ_CM149669.1, forward strand.
GGAGCTTGCGCTGGTGGGCGAGGTAGTCGAGGATGCGCACCTCCCGCTCCGGCCGGGTGTCCGTGGCGGGGCGGGTGAACTGGCGACGGGTGTCGGCGTAGCGGACCGCGATGGCCAGCGAGGCCTTGGTGGCGGTGCCCGCGCCCCCGGCCACGCTGATGCGGCCCCGGATCAGGGTGCCCAGCATGGTGAAGAACCGGCGGTTGGGGTTCTCGATGGGGCTGGAGTAGGTGCCGTCGGCGGCCACGTCGCCGTAGCGGTTGAGCAGGTTGGTGCGGGGCACCCGCACACCGTCGAACCACAGGCGGCCGTTGTCGACCCCGTTCAGCCCGGCCTTGGGTCCGCAGTCCTCGACGGTCACGCCGGGCAGCGGCGCTCCCTCGTCGTCCCGGATGGGCACCATCACCGCGTGCACGCCGTGTTCGACCAGGCCGCCGTCGGCGTCCGGCGTGCGCAGCTGGGCGAAGACCACCGCCATGCGGCCGTCGCGGGCCGCGTTGCCGATGTAGTCCTTGCGCGCGGACTCGTCGGGGGTGTGGACGACGAACTCCCCGGTGCCCGGGTCGAAGGTGGCGGTGGTGCGCAGGCTCTGCACGTCCGAGCCGTGGCCGGTCTCGGTCATCGCGAAGCAGCCGGGCAGGGCCACGGTCATGACGTCGGGCAGGTACCTCCGGTGGTGCTCGTCGGTGCCCAGCGCCCGGATGGCCCCGCCGAACAGCCCGAACTGCACACCCATCTTCACCATGAGGGACATGTCCGCGACGAGCATCTCGAAGGCCACCACCGAGGCGCCGATGTCGTCGGTGCCGCCCACGGACTCGGGGAAGCCGTAGGCGGGCACGCCGGTCTCCGACAGCGCCATGAGCTGCTTGAGGGTGCGGGCGCGGTGCTCCTCCACGGACAGGCCGTACACCGGGGCGAACTCCTCGCCCCGGACCACGTCACGCGCGCGTTCGCGCACGTGGGCCCACCGTCCGTCGAGCAGACCGCGCAGCTCGGCCTCGTCCAGCTTCAACAGAGCCTGTTCGCTCATGTGCTCCCCCTGTGGTCGTCGTTGACGCGACCTTCACCTGTTACCACTCCGCGCCGGAGGGCTGCCGTGTACACGCCCGGGTCACGGGCGCGTGAGTCCCAAGGTAGAGGGTGGTGGAGAGGGGGTCGGGGCCGGGTCAGACGGCGATGCCGTGCAGGGGGACGGGGGCGGGGACGGGCGCGGGGTCGATCCGGGCGAGCAGGGTGTCCAGGGACAGCCCCAGGGTGGCGGCGACGGCCGCGACGGTGAAGAAGGCCGGGGTGGGGACGCGACCGCCCTCGATCTTGCGGAGGGTCTCCACGGAGATCCCCGAGCAGCGGGCGACGTCCACCGTCGTGCGGTCGCCCCGGGCCTCGCGGAGCAGGGTCCCCAGGGCACGGCCGCGTTCGATCTGGTCTTCGGTGAGCGGTTCTCGAACCATGCCGTGAGTCTAACCCGAGCCCGCGAAGCCGTATAGTAATACCGGTATTGTTATCCCCACGTCGCCCGGAAAGGGTTCCCCATGGTCGAGATCAAGACCCCCGAAGAGATCGCCCTCATGCGAGAGGCGGGACGCGTCGTCGCCCTCGCGCTCGCCGCCGGACGCCGGGCCGCCGCACCCGGCCGCACCACCGCCGACCTCGACCGCGCCGCCGCCGAGGTCATCTCCGAGGCGGGCGCCGAACCGCTCTTCCAGGGCTACCAGCCGCCCTGGGCGCCCATGCCCTTCCCCGGGGTGGCCTGCGTGAGCGTCAACGACGAGATCGTGCACGGCGTCCCCGGCGACCGGGTCCTGGCCGAAGGCGACCTGGTCAGCCTCGACTGCGGGGCGCGCCTGCGCGGCTGGTCCGCCGACTCCGCCATCAGCTTCGTGGTCGGGGAGGCCGACCCGGCCGACCTCGCCCTGATCGCCGCCACCGAGGCGGCGCTCGCCCGGGGGATCGCCGCCGCGCGCCCCGGCGACCGGGTGGGCGACATCGGGCACGCCATCGCCACCGGGGCCCGCGCGGCCGGGTACGGGCTCACCGCCGACCACGGCGGCCACGGGATCGGCCGCACCATGCACGAGGCCCCCGACGTACTCAACGACGGCCGCCCCGGCCGGGGGTTCAGGCTCGTCCCGGGACTGGTCATCGCGATCGAGCCCATGCTGGTGCGCGGCGGCTCCGACGGCTACGCCCACGGTGACGACGGGTGGACCGTCCTCAGCGACGACGGCACCCGGGCCGCCCACTGCGAGCACACGGTCGCCGTCACCGAGGACGGTCCGGTGGTGCTCACCCTGCCCTGACGCGACGCGCCGGGAACGACGACCCGCCCGTGGAGCCCACGGGCGGGCCCCGGCCCCGACGCCGCCTACTCCAGCCCGGGGACGACCATCTCCAGGGTGCCCGCGTCGGCGTCCAGCACCGCCGGAACACCCAGCGGCACGGTGAGCTGCTCGGCGCAGTGCCCGAAATCCAGGCCCCACAGCACCGGCACTCCCAACGGCTCCAGGCGGTCCCGCATCAGCTCCGCGACGACCCCCGGATCGGGCGGGCAGTCCGTCCAGGTGCCCAGGGCGACCCCGGCCACGCCGTCCATCCACCCCGTCCGCAGCAGATGGGTCAGCATCCGGTCGAGCCGCGCGGCGTCCTCGTTGACGTCCTCCAGGATCAGGAGGCCGCCCGCCGCCGACAACCGGCTGTGCGGGGTGGCCAGACCGTCGTTGAGCAGACTCAGGTTCCCACCGAACGTGACCCCCGAGACCCTGCCCGGTACCAGGGCCCGTGCCCCCGGCGAGGTCAGGAGCGTGCGCAGCTGGGGGGAGAACAACGTGGTGTGCAGCTCCCGCTGGGCCACGGCGTCACCCACGAAGTAGCGGGTCCCCACCACCGGCCCGTGCACGGTCGCCACCCCCAGCTCCACCGCGAACGCCTCGTGCAGCGCGGTGATGTCGCTGAACCCGACCAGCGCCTTGGGTGCGGCTCGGCGCATCGCGTCGAAGTCCAGCAGGTCCAGCATTCGGTGGGCGCCGTCGCCGCCCCGTGCGCAGAACACCGCGCGCACGTCCGGATCGCACCACGCCTCCTGGAGGTCCCGGGCCCGGTCCCGGTCCGTCCCTGCCAGGTAGGGCAGCACCGGATGGCGGTCACGCACATGGGGGGCGAGCTCGACCTCCAGGCCCCACCCCCGCAGCGCCTCCACCGCCGCGTCCAGCTGCTGGTCCGGAACCGGGCTGCACGGGGCGACCAGGCGTACCCGGTCCCCCACGCGCAGCCTCGGCGGACGGGTCAGCGCCCGCGCTCTGCGGGGGTCCGCCACAGGCTCGGGGCCCCCTTCACGCACCTCGGTCACCGACTCACCCACGTTGGTCCCATCCCTTCGTCCGTGCCCGCCAGCTCAGGCGCGCAGGAAACTGTCCAGCACCCGCACCCCGAACCGGAGTCCGTCCAGCGGTACCCGCTCGTCCACCCCGTGCAGCAGCCCCGGGTAGTCGACGCCCCCGGGCAGCCGCATGGGGGAGAAGCCGTAGCAGTCGATCCCCAGCCGCGCGAAGACCTTCGCGTCCGTCCCGCCGCCCAGGCACACCGGGACCACCAGGCCCTCCGGGTCGTGCGCCAGGACCGCCGAGCGCAGGGCGTCGAAGGCGGGGGAGTCCACAGGGGCCTCGACCGGCGGCGACCCGTGCGCGTACTCCCACTCCACGTGGTCACCGGTCAGCGCGTCCATCGTGGCCTCGAACCGCTCCCTGCCCCCGGGCAGCACGCGGCCGTCCACACCGGCGGTCGCCTCTCCCGGCACCACGTTCACCTTGTACCCGGCCGAGAGCATCGTCGGCGCGGCGCTGTTGCGCACGGTCGCGGAGACCAGGGAGGCTGCGGTGCCGAACCTCGCCACCAGGGCGTCCACGGCCTCGTTGGTGTCCGTGTCTCCCGGCGCCCGCCCGACCTCCAGCGCCCGGGCGATCGCGTCGATCGCGGAGCGGGTGACCGGCGTCAGGTGCAGGGGCCAACGGTGCTGGTCGATCCGGGCCACCGCGGCGGCCATCGCCCCCACGGCGTTGTCCCTCGGCGGCCGGGAACCGTGCCCGGCCGTTCCGTGTGAACGCAGCGTCAGCCAGGCGCTGCCGCGCTCGGCGGCGCCGATCGGGTACAGGCGGGCGGCGGCCCCCGACGCGGTCCGGGCGTGGACGGTGTGCCCGCCGCCCTCACCGATCGCCACCGTGCAGCCCTCGAACAGGTCGGCGTGGCCGCGCACCAGGTAGTCGGCCCCGTAGGCGGCGCTGTCCTCCTCGTCGGCGACGAACGCCAACACGATGTCGCGCCGGGGGGCCAGACCGAGCCTGGCCCAGTACCGGACCACGGCGGTGACCATGCCCACCGTGTTCTTCATGTCCACCGCGCCGCGTCCCCACAGCGAGGGGACCCCGGTCACCGGACAGTCCGCGATCTCCCCCGCGAAGGGCGGGAACGTCCAGTCGTGGGCGTCCGCGGGCACCACGTCCAGGTGCCCGTGCACGAGCAGGGCGTCCGCGTCCGGATCGGTCCCCGGGATGCGCACCACCACGTTCGCGCGCCGGTCGGCGGACTCCAGGACCACGGGGGAGAGCCCCGCCTCCCCGAGCGCCTCGGCGGCGAACTCGGCGGCGGCGCGTTCGTCCCCCACGCCCTTGCCTTGGTTGGTGGAGTCCCGCCGGATCAGCTCCCGCGTCAGACGGACGGCGTCCTCTCCGGCCTCGGCCAGCGCGGCACCGCGCGCGCTGTCCGTCAGGGAGGTGTTGGTCTGGCCCACGGTCTCGGCCTCGCTCTCAGCAGGGTGCGGGGATTCTTGCCACGTCAGACACACGTTTCACACGCGTGGTTCGATGCCGTTCCCCGTCACAGTTCTATCGGTTTCCACAGGTCGCTGTCCTCGCGATGCGCAATCACCCCGTGCGCGAGGTCACCCGTAGTCCTTCTCCATGGCGTTCGAGATCAGGGTGCACACGGCCTTGAAGGCCCTGATCATCTCGTAGGCGTCCGGCGAGGTGTAGCGGACACGGCGGGCACCCGTACGGGTCACCCCCGGGACGACCGCGGCGGCCTGGGCCAGCTGCGCGGAGTCGACCTCGATCTCCATCGTCTTCGGGGTGCGCCTCGCCGGCGCCACCCGCCCGGCCAGCGCCATGGCGGACTCCGCAGCCGCGCGGATGTCCGCCGCCGTCCTCGCGGGCGGTCGGCAGCGGGCCGCGTACCGGCTCACGTGGTCCTTGACCGCCACCGTGCCAGCCGACGGAGCGTACGCGCGGGAGTCCTCGCACGCCCGGTCGTCGCCGGTCACCAGGATCACCGGGGTTCCGTACTCCGCCACCACAGCGGCGTTGAGATAGCCCTCGCTGGCCGTGTGGCCGTCCAGCCACACCCCGGTGATCGCGTTCGGCAGGTAGGTGTGCGCCAGCACGCCGTCCTCGCCCGCGGCGCAGTGGTACCCGAGGAAGACGATCCCGTCGACGTCCCCCGCCTGGACGCCCTCCACCATGGAGAGCTCCTTGTGGCGGCCGGTGATCATCGTGGCCCGCAGGTCCAGCTCCTCCAGCAGGAGGTTGCGCATGGTCGAGTGGGCCTCGTTGACCAGCACCTCGGTGGCGCCGCCCTCGACCAGCCCGCTGATCGCGGCGTTGACGTCGCTGGTGAACATCGAACGGCAGCGCTGCCACTGCTCGGTCCCTGGCTCGCAGTCGGCGGGCCAGGTGACGCCGGTGGCGCCCTCCATGTCCGCGGAGATGAGGATCTTCATCCAGCAGACCCTAGCCCGGAGCCGGTCGGCGCGCCACGCCGTGGCGACGACGGACCTCCCGTGCCGGGGCCGGTGCTCCCCGGGCGCCGTTCAGCGACGGGTGCGGGGGTACAGCGGGGCGCTCCTGGCCCGTGGAAGCGCGACTCCGGGCGCGCTCCGGGGGGCCTGGTCGCCGCGGGGGCGGGGGACGGGGGTGGCGGCGCGGGACTCCAGGGCCTCGGCGGCCGCCTCACGGACCTTGTGGTCGGGGTCTCTCGCCAGGCGGGTCAGGAGCCCGGCCACACCGGGGAGGGACCAGGCGGCGATGGTCTCGGCCAGCGTGGCGCGGACCAGGGGTTCGGGGTGGCCGGACAGGGACGCCACGCGGTCCAGGGGGCCCCGGCGGCGCTCGCCGATCCTGGCCAGGGCCTCGCGCAGGGCGACCGTGTCGCCCCGATCGCAGGCGTCGGCGACGAGCTCGATCGGGATCGGGCCGCTGCGCGGGTGGGGCCGGGTCTCGGAGAGCCGTCGGACCTCGCGGATGCGGTGCACCTCGCGGCGTTCGACCCCGCGGGGTACGAACACCTCCCAGCCACGGGGTTCACGGAGTCCGGCGACGACGCGCACCGCCTCGGCGGCGTCGACCAGGCGGGGGCCGTCGCTGTCGTCGAAGTGCCCCACGGTGACCGGTTCGTCGTCGGAGAGGGTGAGGTACACCCCTATCAGGCCGCGGGGTCCGTGATGGCCGGTCAGCTCACGCAGCCACTGGTGCGTCACCGTGTACGAGGGCAGCACGGGGAAGCAGAACACCCCGCGTACGCCTCCGGGCCCCACAGCGGTGCCCAGGCCGGACCTCCGTACGCGGGAGATGTTGGCGCGGGGGGTCAGGTGGACGAACATCGCCATGGCTTGGTTCCTGTGTGTTGATGGGACGTGACGGTGGGTCGATGAGTGCGGGGATCAGTCAATCCGCAACAGCGCTCCCGGTGCAGGGGTTCTCCGCAACCTGTTCGGACCGGCTCCGTGGTGTCCGCACACGTGAGGGCCCCGGTGCCGGTTGGCGGCCAGGGCCCTGGGGGAGGGGAGCGTCACGCGGTCGACGGGTCACCCCGGACGCGAACGCGTCCCGCTCGGGATCGCCGAAGGAGAGGTACCCAGGTTCGCGGTCGTTCGAATCCCGCACAGCATAGGATGCCGCTCCGTCAGCGCGCGGTTCCGCTGCGACACACGACCCCCGGCAAACATGTGGGCGCTCCGCGTTCGTTCGGTCACCCAGGGTGGCTTCGGGGGGTGTGCGAGAGCCCCGGCGCCGTCGGCGGCCGGGGCTCGGGGGACTACGGCAGGGTGAGGATCTCCGCGCCGGAGTCGGTGATGACCAGGGTGTGCTCGAACTGCGCGGTCCACCGGCGGTCGGCGGTGACGGCGGTCCAGCCGTCGTCCCACATGTCGTACTCCACGGCGCCCAGGGTGATCATGGGCTCGATCGTGAAGGTCATGCCCGGCTCCATCACCGTGGTGGCGCGCGGGTCGTCGTAGTGCGGCACGACCAGGCCGGAGTGGAACTCCGGGCCCACGCCGTGGCCGGTGAAGTCACGCACCACCCCGTAGCCGAAGCGCTTGGCGTACGACTCGATGACGCGGCCGATCACGTTGATCTGCCGCCCCGGGCGGCAGGCCTTGATGGCGCGCGTCGTGGCCTCGCGGGTGCGCTCGACGAGGAGGCGGTGCTCCTCGGAGACGTCACCGGAGAGGAAGGTGGCGTTGGTGTCGCCGTGCACGCCGTCCTTGTACGCGGTGATGTCGATGTTCACGATGTCGCCGTCGCGGACCACCGTGTCGTCGGGGATGCCGTGGCAGATGACCTCGTTGAGGGAGGAGCACAGCGACTTCGGGTAGCCCTTGTAACCCAGGGTGCTCGGGTAGGCGCCGTGGTCCAGCAGGAACTCGTGGCCGATCCGGTCCAGCTCGTCCGTGGTCACCCCGGGCTGGACGTTCTTGCCGACCTCCTCGAGCGCCCGGGCCGCGATGCGCCCCGCCACACGGATCCTCTCGACGGTCTCCGGGGTCTGGACGTCGCCCAGGACACCCTCCACCGGACGCTTCTGACCCACGTACTCCGGCCGGACGATGTGCGAGGGGACCGAACGTTGGGGCGAGATGCGCCCAGGAACCAGCGGAGTAGTCATGGACACTGATTGTAGTTCGTGGGCGGCGGGTGAGGAGCGCCCGGCGGAAGGGTAGATGCCACACGTACCGGAACGACGAGAGGTGGTCGTGGTGAACGACGCAGAGGACGACGGCTGGTGGTACTGCCTCCGTCACAGCAGGGTCGAACACGGCGCGGGCTGTCCCGACTCCCAGCGGCTCGGGCCCTACCCGGACGAGGCCACGGCCGCGCGGGCGCTGCACATCGCGGCGGAGCGCAACGAGGCCTGGGACGAGCAGGACGAGAACGAGGGCAACAGCTGAGGGAGCGCGGGGCCGAGTCGGCGGGCACCGGCCCTGCGCGTTCCCCCTCATGGGCCGTTCTGACAGGATCGGCCCATGAGCGAACACGACGCACAGCAGGGCGCGGACATCACCGGGCTGACCATCGCGGTCCTGGGCGGGACCGGTGACCAGGGACGGGGACTCGCCCGCCGCTTCGCCCGGTCCGGGCTCACGGTCCTCCTGGGCTCGCGCGACGCCGAGCGCGCGGCCAAGGCCGCGGACGACCTCGTGGCGGCCGAGTCCACCCCGATCGACGTGCGGGGACGGGCCAACGCCGACGCGGCGGCGCAGGGGGACATCGTGGTCGTCGCCGTTCCGTGGGACGGTCACCGTGAGCTGCTGGTGTCGCTGGCCGACCGCCTGGCGGGCAAGATCGTGGTGGACTGCGTGAACCCGCTCGGCTTCGACAAGAAGGGCCCCTTCGCCCTGGACGTCCCGGAGGGGAGCGCCGCCCAGCAGGCCGCCGAGGTCCTGCCGGGCAGCCGGGTCACCGCCGCCTTCCACCACGTCTCCGCCGTGCTCCTCCTGGACCCCGAGGTCGACCAGATCGAGCTGGACGTCCTGGTGCTGGGTGAGGACCGCGACGCCACGGACACCGTGCGCGCCCTGGCGGACCGGATCCCGGGGGTGCGCGGAGTGTTCGGCGGGCGCCTGCGCAACGCCCGCCAGGTCGAGGCCCTCACCGCCAACCTGATCGCGGTCAACCGCCGCTACAAGACGCACGCGGGTGTCCGGATCACCGGCCTGTAGGTCCGGGCCTCCTAGGCGGCCCACTCCTTGACCTTCTCGATGAGCCGGGCGGGGTTCTCACCGACCGGGGTCACGTTGAGCTGGGTGACCCCGGCGGCCCGGAAGGCCTCCACGCGCTCGCGCACGTAGGACTCGGGGCCGACCAGGTTGGTCAGCTCCACGAACTCGTCCGGGACCGCGGCGGCGGCCTCGTCCTTCCTCCCGGCCAGGTAGAGGTCCTGGATCCTCTCGGCGGCCTCCTCGTAGCCGTACCGCTGGGCCACCGTGTTGTAGAAGTTCCTCCCCTTGGCTCCCATGCCGCCCACGTACAGGGCGATGATCGGGCGGGTGAGGTCCGCGAGGCGCCGGGTCTCCTCGTCCTCACCGATGGCGAGCAGGCCGCCCGCCGAGATCTCCAGCCCGCCGAGGCCGGGGTCGCGCTTGGCCCGGCCCCTGGCGAGGGACTCGCCCCACACGCTCTCGGCCTTCTCCGGGATGAACAGGTGCGGCAGCCAGCCGTCGGCGGTCTCGGCGGTCATCTCGACGTTCTTCTCACCGAGGGAGGCGACGTGGATCGGGATGCGCGGGCGCACCGGGTGGTTGATGATCTTGAGCGGCCGACCCAGCCCGGTGCCCTGCTCGGGCGGCAGCGGCAGCTGGAACACCTTGCCGTCGTGGGTCAGACGCTCCTCGCGCGCCCAGACCTTGCGGCAGATCTCGATGGTCTCCCGGGTGCGGCCGAGCGGCTTGGTGTAGGGGATTCCGTGGAAGCCCTCGATCACCTGCGGGCCGCTGGCCCCGAGGCCGAGGACGGCGCGCCCGTCGGAGAGGTAGTCGAGACCGGCGGCGGTCATCGCGATCAGGGTGGGCGTGCGGCTGTACATCGGCAGGATGGCGGAACCGATGGACACGCGTTCGGTGCGGGCGGCGAGGTAGCCCATGAGGGTGGGGCTGTCGTAGCCGTAGGCCTCCGCGACCCACACGGTGTCCAGCCCGGCCCTCTCCAGTTCGACGACCTGCTCGACGGCCTCCTTGGGCTCGCCCGCGTACTGGAGCGGCATCGAGATGCGCATGTGCTGTCCTCCCGGTGGGCCGGACCCCGGCCCGCGTCGGTGCTCGGTGTGCCGACACTGTACTACCGAGTCACGTTCGGTTTCCGTGTCACCCCGACCCTCATGCCCAAGAGTTCTTGGCCAAGAACTCTTGGCCAAGACTCCTTGGTCGTCTAGGGTGCCGGTATGAACGCCACACCCGAGGACCGCGACCGCACCGTCCCGGACCCCTTCGAGAACGCCGCCGTCCTGGACGCCCACTCCCTGCGCGGACTGGCGCACCCGCTGCGCATGCGCGTCTACCAGCTGCTCCAGAGGGCCCCCGCCACCGGCAAGACCGTCGCCGAGAGGCTGGGGGTCTCCTCCGCCTCGGCCAGCTACCACCTGCGCCAGCTGGAGACCCACGGGTTCATCAGCGAGGACCCGGGACTGGGCACCAGCCGCGAACGCTGGTGGAGGGCGGCCCCGCACGGGTTCCGGCTCCCCGAGAGCCTGGACACCGAGGCCCCCGAACTCACCACCGCGCTGCGCCACACCATCGCCGCGGGGTGGACCGAACGCCTCGGCGCGGCGGTCAACGAGTGGTCGGCCCAGCCCGAGGGGTGGCGCGAGGCCCAGTTCATGTCGGACCGCACCCTCCACCTCACCCTCGAACAGATGGACCGCCTGCGAGCGGAGCTCGTCGAGGTGCTCGACCGGCACACGGCCGAGGGCGGGACCGGCGCGGCGGGGGAGCGCACCGTGCACGTCCAGCTGGCCGCCTTCCCCGGCGCCGATCCCACCGCAGAGGGAGCCTTATGAGACCGGTCGTCGGCCTGGTCGCCGCCGAGGCCCTCGCCTACACGGGCACCAGGCTGGCCATGATCGCCATCCCCTGGTTCGTCCTGGAGACCACCGGCAGCCCCGCGCACATGGGGCTGGTGACCCTCTTCGAACTGGGCTCCTACACCCTGACCCGGCTGTTCGTCGGCCCCCTCCTGGACCGTGTCGGCCAGCGCGCGGTGAGCGTCCGGGTGGACCTGCTGGCCGCCGCCGCCCTCGCGGTCGTCCCCCTGCTGCACTCCCTGGGGCTGTTGCCGTTCCCGGTGCTGCTGGTCCTGGTTACCGTGATCGGACTGGCCACCGGCCCCTCGGAGGCGGCCAAGGTCTCGCTGTCCCCGTTCGTGGCCGCCGCCTCGGGCGTCCGGCTGGAACGCGTCACCGGGCTGACCGGGACGGTCGACCGGCTCTCCATGACCGTGGGACCGATCGCCGCCGGCGCGGTGGTCGCCGCCCTGGGCGCGCTCACCGCGCTGTACGTGAACGCCGCCCTCATGGTGCTGGCCGCCCTGGTGACGGCGCTGCTCCTGCGCCGTGACGTCGAGGAGGCGGGGCGGACCGGGAGGGACCCGGAGGAGGGCGACGGCTACCTCGTCCGGCTGCACGCGGGCTGGCGGGCGGTCTGGGGTGATCTGCCGCTGCGCGCGCTGGTCACGATGATCATGGTGACCAACATCGTGGACGTGGCGGTCATGAGCCTGGCCCTGCCCGTCTGGGCGGCCGGGCACGGGTGGGGCCCGCAGGCGGTGGGACTGGTCGCGGGGGCGCTCGGCGGCACCTCCGTGGCGGGCTCCCTGCTGGCGGTGTGGATCGGCCACCGGCTGCCGCGCCGGGCGACGTTCCTCGCCGCGATGGTGCTCTCCGGTCCGCCGCGCGTCCTGGTGCTCGCCCTCGACGTCCCCCTGTGGGCGGTCGTGGCGGTGTGGGCGGCCTCCGGACTCGGCGGCGGCCTGATCAACCCGATCCTGGGCGCGGTGATCTTCGAACGGCTGCCCCCGCGCATGATCGGTCGGGGGATGTCCATGGTGGGGGCGCTCGCCCGGATCGGAGCGCCGGTCGCGGCGCCGGGCGTCGGGGTGGCGATCGGCCTGTTCGGCGTCTCCCCGGTCCTGGTCGCCGGGGCCGGGCTGTACCTGGCGGCGGTGTGCCTGCCCGCCTTCGGGCGCGCGGCCGCGGGGCTGGAGCGGCCCCCGGAGGAACCGGAGGCCGTCCAGCCGCCGGATCAGCTCGCGTAGGTGTGCTCCTCGGCGGGGAAGCTCCCGCCGACGACCTCGGACGCGTAGTCCGTGGCCGCCTCGCGCAGGGTCTCCGCGAGGTTGGCGTAGGTCTTGACGAACTTCGCCACCCGGGGGCTCAGCCCGGCCATGTCCTGCCACACCAGCACCTGGGCGTCGGTGGAGGGACCGGCGCCGATACCGATGGTCGGGACGGCCAGCTGCTCGGTCACCTCGGCCGCGAGGTCGGCCGGGACCGCCTCCAGCACGACGGAGAACGCGCCCGCGCGCTCCAGTTCCTTGGCGTCCTTGAGCAGACCGGCGGCGGCCTCGCCCCGGCCCTGCACGCGGTAGCCGCCCAGGGTGTTGACCGACTGCGGGGTCAGGCCGATGTGGCCCATCACCGGGATGCCCGCCGAGGTCAGCAGCTCCACCTGGGGCGCGACCGCGTGGCCGCCCTCCAGCTTCACCGCCTGGGCGTTGCCCTCCTTCATGAACCGGGAGGCCGCCTCCAGCGCCTGCTGGGGGGAGCCCTGGTAGGAGCCGAAGGGCAGGTCGGCCACGACCAGCGCCCGCTTGGTGGAGCGGGTGACGGCGGCGGTGAGCGGGATCAGCTCGTCCACCGTCACCGGGACGGTGGAGTCGTAGCCGTAGACCACGTTGGCGGCGGAGTCGCCGACGAGCAGGACGGGGATGCCCGCCTCGTCGAAGATCCGTGAGGTGAGGGCGTCGTAGGCGGTCAGCATCGGCCACCGCTCGCCGCGCTGCTTGGCCAGGGCCAGGTCGCGGATGGTGACGCGCCGGTTGGTGACCCCGCCGTACAGGGCGTTCCCGGCGGAGGGGGTCTTGGCTGTGGTGCTCATGATGGGTTCTTCCTCCGTTGTCTCGAAGCACCCGTTGGGGTGTCCCCGGACCTGTGGACGAAAACTGTTGTCGTGCGCGCACTCACGCGCGGTTCCCCGAAGGGAGGGGTTCCTCGGGAGGAACGGTGTGCCGGGGAGGGATGTTCCCCGTCCCCCCGCCACCGGCCTCCTGCCCACCCGGCGGCGCCGGTGCGGGGAAGAACGGTGCGCGGGGGCGCACGCCAGCATCATCGCACGGGACGGGTCGGGCCGTCCTCCCCGGGGAGGGTGCCTCTTCCGTACCCGTTCGGTAACCCCGGTGCCGCGTCCCCCGTGTCCCCCGTGTCGGACGGGGACGGCTGGTTAGCATGACAGCGGCACCGGGTTGAGCGGCTGAAGGGACGTCCGTGGACCAGCAGACAGCGCACCGGCGCAGGTGGGGCGGGTTGGCGGTGTTGATCATCTGCCTGCTGGTGATCGTGGCCGACAACACGATCCTCAACGTCGCACTGAAGACGCTCTCCGATCCGAACCGGGGGGTGGGCGCCAGCCAGGCCCAGCTGGCGTGGGCGATCAACGCCTACACCCTGGTCTTCGCCGGGCTGCTGTTCACCTTCGGGGTGCTCGGTGACCGGTGGGGGAGGCGGCGGCTGCTGGTGGCCGGGCTGGCGGTGTTCGGCACCGCGTCCGCGCTGACCGCCTACTCACAGAGCCCCGAGCAGCTCATCGCCGCGCGCGCCGCGATGGGGTTCGGCGCCTCCATGGTCATGCCGCAGACCCTGTCGGTGATCACCAACGTGTTCCCGCCGCAGGAGCGGGCCCGGGCGATCGGTCTGTGGGCCGGTGCGGTCGGGCTGGCGATGGCGATCGGACCGTCGGCGGGCGGGCTGCTCCTGGAGAACTTCTGGTGGGGTTCGATCTTCCTGGTCAACGTGCCCTTCGTGATCCTCGGGCTGGCACTGATGTTCGTGCTCATCCCCGAGTCCAGGAACGAGGACGCCGGGCGTCCGGACGTGCTGGGCGTGCTGCTGTCCATCCCCGGTCTGGTCCTGATCGTCTACGGGATCATCACGGCGGGGGAGCGGGCCTCGCTCGCGGACTGGGACGTGTACGGGGCGCTGCTGGCGGGCGTGGCGGTGCTGGCGCTGTTCCTGTTCCACGAGTCGCGCACCACCGACCCCTCCCTGGACGTGCGCTTCTTCCGGGACCCCCGGTTCAGCGTCTCCGTCGCCACGATCATGGTCCTGTTCTTCAGCATGGCCGGGATCATCTTCTTCCTCAGCTTCTACTGGCAGAGCGTGCGCGAGTTCCCGCCGTTCATCGCGGGCCTCCTGGTGCTGCCCGCGGCGGTGGGCCAGATGATCTTCGCGCCGCTCAGCCCCACCCTGGTGCGCTGGGTGGGTCCGCGCGCCCTCGCCCTGGCGGGTGTGGCGACGGTCTGCTGCAGCTTCGCCTTCTACACCCAGATCCGGGTGGACACCCCGCTGTACCTGATCATCGCGTTCTTCTTCCTCCAGACCTCGGCCATGGCGGTGGTGCTCACCCCGGCGACCAACGCCATCATGTCGTCGGTCCCGCCGGGCAAGGCCGGGGCCGCCTCGGCGGTGCAGAACACGGTGCGGCAGGTCGCCACCGCCATGGGGGTGGCGGTCCTCGGAGCGGTGATCTCGTTCCGCTACCGGGCGGGGATCGAGCCCACCCTGGACTCGGTGGTGGAGCGCAGCCACGACGTGGACCCGGCCCAGGTGCGGGCGGCCGGTGAGTCCATCGAGGCCACCATGGTGCTGGCCCAGAGGCTGGGCGGTGCGGGAGACGCGCTGGTCGCCCCGGCCAAGGAGGCCTTCGTGGCGGGCCTGCACTCGGCCGCGCTGGTCTCGCTGTGCTTCGGGCTGGTGGGCCTGGTCGTGGTGTGGGTGTGGATGCCCCGGGAGCCCCCGGACCACGAGTCGAGCGATCGGACCGCGAGCAGGTCCTAGCGGGGCGCCGACGCACGACGCGCGGAGGGGTCGGCGGCCATACTGGGCACCATGCAGGTCCACGAATCCTCCCCCGTCTTCGTCGGTCGCCACCACCACCTGTCCCTGCTCGCGGCGGACGCCCGCCGCACCGTCCCCGAGGGCGCCCGCACCGTGCTGGTCCGCGGCGGCGCGGGGGTCGGCAAGTCCCGCCTGATCACCGAGCACCTGCGGCGACTCCCCGACACCCCCGCCGCCGTGGGCGGCTGCCTGGAACTGGGCGCGGAGGGCGTTCCCTTCGCCCCCTTCACCGCCCTCCTGCGCGAACTCGTGCGCTCCGGCGGCCCCGCCGCCGACCCCACCGGTGACCTCGGCCGCCTCCTCCCCGAACTCGGGGGCGTCCCAGGGGCCGTCGGCGAGAGCCGCGCACGCCTGTTCGAGGCGGTCCTCACCTTCCTGGAGGAGCGCGCCGCACCGGCCGGTCTCACACTGGTGGTCGAGGACCTGCACTGGGCCGACACCTCCACCCGCGACCTGCTCGTCTTCCTGTTGCGCAACCTCGGCGCCGCGCCGGTGCACCTGCTCATCAGCGTGCGCACCGACGACCTGCACCGCACCCACCCGCTGCGCGGCCTGCTCCCCGAGCTCGAACGCCTGCCCGGGGTCGGCCGCCTGGACCTGGAACCGCTCTCCCGGGACGAGGTCGGCGCCCAGGCCACCGCCCTCCGCGGCCGGGAACTCGACCCCGCCGACCTCGACCTGCTGTTCGAGCGCAGCGGGGGCAACCCGCTCTTCGTGGAGTCGTTCCTCGCCACCGGCCACGACCCCGCCGGGGCGCCCCTCCCGGACGGGCCCCGGGACCTGCTGCTCTCCGCCGTCGAACCCCTGCCCGAACCCACCCGCCGCGTCCTCGGACTGGTCGCCACCGCCGGGACCCGGGTCCGGCACACCCTCCTGGCCGGTGTGGCCCGCCGCGCCGGGATCTCCGAGGAGGAACTCGACGCAGCCCTTCGCCCGGCCGTCGACGCCCGGATCCTGCGCTCGACGGCGGACGGCTACGCGTTCCGGCACGCCCTGCTGGCGGAGGCGGTGCACACCGACCTCATGCCGGGTGAACGCGTGCGCGCGCACCGCCGCTACGCCGAGGCGCTCCAGGAGGGCGTGGAGCGGATGCCCGAGCGCGAGCGGGAGCTCCAGCTCGCCCACCACGCGCACCGCGCGCACGACCATCCGCTCGCCCTCTCAGCCGCCTGGCGGGCGGCCGACCACGCCGCCGCCGTGGACGCCTACCCCGAGCACCTGGGGCTGATCGAACGCGTCCTGGAACTGTGGGACCAGGTGCCCGACGCGGCCGAACGCGTCGGGGTGCCCCGGGACCAGGTCCTGGTCCGGGCCGCCGAGGTCTCCCTGGTCGCCGGTTCGCTGCGCCGCGCGGTCGGCTACGCCACCGAGGGGCTGGAGGAACTCGGGATCACGGGCTTCCACGACCCCCTCGGGGCCCGCAGGGAGAGCTTCGAACGCGCCTCCCGGCTGCGGCACGCCCGGGGACGCGCCCTCAAGGAGATGGGCCGCGACGGCGCGCTGGAGGACCTGGCCGACGCCCTCATGCTGCTCGCCCACGACCACCCGGACGACACGGCGGTCGGCGCGACCCTGGCCGCCACCCTGATGATGCGCGGCCACCTGGACCAGGCGGGCAGGATGGCTCGTCGGGTCCTCAACCGCGCGCGCGAGCGCGGCGACCGACGGAGCGAGGCGGACGCGCTCATCACCCTCGGCAGCCTCAGCGACCCCCTCGACGCCGACGAGGGACTGGAGCTGTTCGAAGAGGGAATCGGTCTGGCTCGGGAGATCGGTGACGTGCCGGTCGAGATCCGGGGGCTGGTCAACCTCAGCGGCCACCTCAAGAACCGCAACCGGCTGGAGGAGAGCGCCCGGGTCTCCCAGGAGGGGATGCGACGCTGCCGTGAGCTCGGGCTGACCCGGACCCAGGGTGGAGCGTTCGCCTTCGGGCTGGCGGCCACCCGGTTCCACCAGGGACGGTTCTCCGAGAGCGAGGAGCTGTTGACCGGGGTCACGGACAGCGGGGTGACGTGGGCGCGGGCGCTCACCCTGCGCATGCACCTGGAGCTGTACCGCTGGCGGCCGGACGCGCTGCGCGCCACCATCGACGAGTTCCACCGCGTGCTGCCCGAACGGGTGAGCTCCCCGGTGGAGCACCTTCCGGTGCACGGGGTCCGCCAACAGCTGGCCATACACGAGGGGCGCCTGGTGGACGCCGGACGGATGACCCGGGACCTGCTCCTCAGGGCCGCGAAGGAACGCTCCACGACCGCCCTCGCCCACAGCCTCTACCGGTCCATCGTGGTCTGGCACGCCTCGGTCGCGGCCCGCCTGGCGGAGGAGCCCGGAGAGGAGGCGCGCCGCCTGGCCAGTGAGATCCGCGAGCTCCTGGACGACCAGCCGACCGCCGCCGAGCACTCCGACTCCCACGCGACCCGGCTGGCCGCCGAGGCCTGGCTGGCCCCGGATCCCGAGGAGTCCCTGGCACTGTTCGAGGCGGCGTTGGGGGCGGTCGAGCCCACCGGCCATGTCGTCGTCGGAGCCGAGTACCGGTTGGCGGCGGCGCAGGCGGCCCTGCGGGCGGGGCACCGCGACCGCGCCGCCGGGCACATCGACACGGTCCACCGCCTGGCGGTCCGGCGGGGCATCGCCCTGTTCGAGAGGCAGACCCGCGCCCTGCGGGCCCGCCACGCCCTGCCCGACCCCGACGGACACGCCGCCACCGGCCCCGCGCCGGAACGGGCCGCGCTCCCCGCCGGGCCCGTCCCGGGGCCCGCGTCGGCGCCCGCCGGGCTGACGCCGCGTGAGGTGGAGGTGCTGCTGGAGGTGGCCCGGGGGTCGAGCAACCGTGAGGTGGGGGAGGTGCTGTTCATCTCGGGCAAGACGGTGAGTGTGCACCTGAGTAACGCGATGGGGAAGCTGGGAGCGGCCAACCGCACCGCCGCCGTGGCGCGGGCCCGGGAGCTCGGACTGCTCTGACCCGGCCCGCTCCCGGGCGCCCCGGGCATACTGGGGCGTATGTCCTCCTCCGTCTTCGTCGGCCGCCAGCTGCAGGTCGACCACCTCCTCTCTGACGCCGCACGGACCAGCGCCGAGGGGGCCAGGACGGTCCTGCTCTGCGGTGACGCCGGGATCGGCAAGTCGCGGCTCCTGGAGGAGTACCTGGAGCACACTCCACTGGGGAACCGCGCCCTGGGCGCCTGCCTGGAACTGGGCGCCGAGGGCATCGCCTTCGCCCCCTTCACCGCGCTCCTGCGCCAGCTGGTCCGGGAGGGCGGACCGGCACCGGCCGCCGGGAGCGAACTCACGCGTCTCCTGCCCGGTCGGGGTGCGGCCCCCACCGCGCGGTCCGGCACCGACGACCACGACCGCGCCCGGCTGTTCGAGGCGGTGCTGACCTTCCTGGAGGAGCGGGCGGACCCGGCCGGGCTCAGCCTGGTGGTCGAGGACCTGCACTGGGCCGACGCCTCCACCCGCGACCTGCTCGTCTTCCTGTTGCGCAACCTCGGCGCCGCACCGGTGCACCTGGTGGTCTCGGTGCGCTCCGACGACCTGCACCGCACCCACCCCCTGCGCCGCGCCCTGTCCGAACTCGAACGGCTGCCCCGGGTCACCCGGCTCGACCTCGCGCCGCTCACACGGGAGGCCGTCGCCGCGCAGGCCGCCGCGCTGAGCGGATCGGTGCCGGACCCCGACGCCCTGGACCTCCTCCTGGAACGCAGCGGCGGCAACCCCCTCTTCGTGGAGTCCTTCCTCGCGGCACCCGAGGGCGGCGGTGTCCCCGACGGCCCGCGCGAACTGCTGATGCGTCGGGTGGAACCCCTGGCCGCCACCACCCGAAGGGTCCTCGGTCTGGCCTCGGTGGCCGGGGACCGGGTCGACCACGGGCTGCTCGCGGAGGTGGCCGAGGCCTCCGGAGTGGGCGAGGACGACCTCGACGAGGCGCTGCGCGAGGCGGTCGACGCCCGGCTGCTCAGTGCCACGGACACCGGGTACGTGTTCCGGCACGCGCTGTTGGCCGAGGCGGTCAAGGGCGACCTGCTGCCCGGCCAGCGGGTGCGCGCCCACCGCCGCTACGCGACCGTGCTGGAGGGCGGTGTGCCGGGGCTGTCCCGCGCCGAGTCGGTCGCCCAGCTGGCCCACCACGCCTACGCGGCACACGACCATCCGAGGGCACTCGTCGCGGCGTGGGAGACGGCCGGGCACGCCAGCGCCGCGAGTGCCCACCCCGAGTACCTGGCGCTGCTGGAACGCGTCCTGGAACTGTGGGAGATGGTGCCCGACGCCGCCGACCTGCTCGGACTCTCCCACGGGGACTTCCTGCTCACGGTGTGCCGGGCTGCGCAGGTCGCGGGTGCGCTGCACCGGTCGGTCCAGCACGCCAGCGAGGCCCTGTCCGACCTCGACCCCGGAACCGAACCCGAACTGGTCGCCCGCCTCCTGGTCACGCGGGGCCTGTCCTACAAGGAACTGGGGCGGATCGAGGCGCTCGACGACCTGCGCGCCGCCGCCGCGCTGGTCCCGGCGGACCACCCGGAGCGGGCCGTGGTGAGCGCCACGACCGCCACGGTCCTCATGATGCGGGGCAGCGACGCCGACGCTGAGCGGGCCGCCCGCGTGGCCATCGAGGAGGCGCGCGCCTGCGGTGACCGGGCCAGCGAGGCCGACGCACTCGTCACGCTGGGAGCCCTGCTCGACCACACGGGGTCGGAGGAGGCCCTGGAGATGTTGCGCGAGGGGGTCCGGATCGCTCGTGATCGGGGCTACGTGCAGGTGGAGATGCGCGGACTGAACAACCTCGGCAGCAACCACGGCCGGCGGTTCGAGGCGCGGGAGTCGTGGGCGTGCGCCCAGGAGGCACTGGAGCGCAGCGCCGAGTTGGGACTGGCCCGCAGCGACCGGGCCGGCCTGGTCAACGGGCTGGTCATCGCGCTCCTGAACCTGGGACGCCTGGACGAGGCGCGGGAACGACTGGGCGGAGTCCCGGCGGGGGAGAACCTGGCCGGGGGGAGGCGCCAGACCCTCATCGCCCAGCTGGCCGCTCTGGAGGGCGACTGGGAGACCAGCGAACGCGCGCTGGAGGAGTTCACCCGGCTGCTGCCCCGGGAGACCGCCACCCGGGTGGAGTACATGCCGCACTACTACACGCGCGTGCTGCTCCTGCTCTTCGGACCGGGCGAGCGTTGGGCGGAGGCGGCCCGGACGATCCACGAGGGGGAACGCGGGATCGGCATGCTCTCCCAGGTCAGGTTCAGCGCCAGCGGTCTGTCCACGATGGCGATGGTGGTGTGGCGGCTGCGGCGCCGTGCCGGGGCAGGGGACCGGGAGACGGCCGAGGAGCTGGCGGGGAAGCTGAGGGCGGTGCTGGAGCGGGAGGACTGGCCGGTCGCCCCGGCGGCGATGCTGACCCGGCACGTCAGCCTGGGCTTCATGGAGGAGGACCCGGCACGGGCGCTGGAACACTGGGACCGGGCCCTGCCGCTGGCCGAGCGGACCCTGGGCCTGAGCCGGGCGGAGTGCCTGTTCGGGGCCTTCTGGGCGGCGCACGAGACGGGCGACGCCGATCGCGCCCGGGAACTGCTGCGCCTGACCGAGTCCGTGCTGGACGCGTTCGACGTGCACACGGTCCGCCGGTTGGTGGAGGAGATGCGCGCGGCGCTCGATCGGCCCGACACCACGGCCCGGCCCGCTGGTCTGACTCCGCGTGAGGTGGAGGTGCTGGTGGAGGTGGCGCGGGGGTCGAGCAACCGGGAGGTGGGGGAGGCGTTGTTCATCTCGGGCAAGACCGTGAGCGTGCACCTGAGCAACGCGATGGGGAAGCTGGGGGCGACCAACCGCACGGCGGCGGTGGCGCGGGCCCGGGAGCTCGGCCTGCTCTGACCCGGCCCGGTCGGCTCGGCCCCCGACGGCCCGGAACCGACCCGACGGACCCGACCGCCAGGCGCCCCCGGGCCGGGGGCGAGCCGGTCAGGCCCGGGAGCCCGCCCTGCTGATCCGGGACAGCGAGGCCTCGACGTCCACGCGTTCGCTCGGCCGGTTGTGGGGGAGCCGCGCGAGCAGGCGGGCCATGGCGCACGTGTCGGTGATCCCGGCGAGGGCCAGCCCGGCGCCGACCAACGCGGCCAGGAACACGGCGGGGGTCCACCACAGGCTCAGCAGCGCCGCGACCAGCACGATCGAACCCGAGACGAGGCGCACCTGGCGGTCCAGGGCCCACCGCTGCGGGCCGTGCACGGCGGGGCCGTCGGCCTCCGCCCAGGCGTCCATACCCCCGGCCAGCACCACGGCGTCGTCCAGCCCCGCCGCTGCCAGCCGCCGCCGCGCCTGCTCGGCACGGGACCCGGTCCGGCACACCAGGACGATCTGCTCGGAGGCGTCCCGGGCCACCCGCCCGGCGTGGTGGTCGAGCTCGCCCAGCGGGAGGTTGACCGCTCCGGGGACGTGCGCACCCTCGAACTCGGCCGGGGTGCGCACGTCCACCAGGAGCGGGGAGGACCCGCTGTCGATCCGGGCTCTGACGGTCGCCGCGTCGACGGACTCGCTCATGTGTGTCTGACTCCAGAAGGGGAGAAGGGGTAGTCCACGACTTTGGTAGGAATTCTACCCCCCGGGGTATGTGACGTGCTTGTCACGGATTCCGGGAATACCTCCCGATACGGAGTCCTGTGCTGGTCAGAGCGTCGGCAGGTACCTCTGGAGCTCGTACGGGGTCACCTGGCGGCGGTAGGAGTTCCACTCCGCCTTCTTGTTGCGCAGGAAGAAGTCGAAGACGTGCTCGCCCAGCGTCTCCGCGACCAGCTCGCTGTTCTCCATCAGGCGCAGCGCCTCGTCCAGGCTCTGGGGGAGCGGCTTGATGCCCAGCGCCCGGCGCTCGGAGTCGGTGAGGGCCCAGACGTCGTCCTCGGCTCCGGGCGGCAGCTCGTAGCCCTCCTCGATCCCCTTCAGCCCGGCGGCCAGGATCACCGCGTAGGCCAGGTACGGGTTGGCGGAGCTGTCCAGCGAGCGGATCTCGATCCGGCTGGAGTTCGACTTGCCCGGCTTGTACATCGGCACGCGGACCAGCGCCGAGCGGTTGTTGTGCCCCCAGCAGATGTAGGCCGGAGCCTCGCCGCCCATCCCCGCCGAGGCGGCCGGGTCGTCCCAGATGCGCTTGTACGAGTTCACCCACTGGTTGGTGACGGCCGCGATCTCGTCGGCGTGGCGCAGCAGCCCGGCTATGAACCCGCGCCCGACCTTGGAGAGCTGGTACTCGGCGCCGGGCTCGTAGAAGGCGTTGCGGTCACCCTCGAAGAGCGACAGGTGGGTGTGCATGCCCGACCCCGGGTACTGGGTGAAGGGCTTGGGCATGAAGGTGGCGTACACGCCCTGCTCCATGGCCACCTCCTTCATCACCAGACGGAAGGTCATGATGTTGTCGGCGGTGGTGAGCGCGTCCGCGTAGCGCAGGTCGATCTCCTGCTGGCCCGGTCCGCCCTCGTGGTGGCTGAACTCCACCGAGATGCCCATGGCCTCCAGCATGTTGATCGCGTTGCGCCGGAAGTCGTGCGCGCTGTTGTGCGGCGTGTGGTCGAAGTACCCGCCCGAGTCGTTGGGCTCGGGGAACTCGCCGTGCTCCGGGAACTTCTTCAGGAGGTAGAACTCGATCTCGGGGTGCGTGTAGAAGGTGAACCCGAGGTCGGAGGCCTTCCCGAGCTGGCGCTTGAGCACGTGCCTGGGGTCCGCCGGGGACGGCGAACCGTCGGGCATGAGGATGTCGCAGTACATGCGCGCGGTGCCGTGCGGCTCGTTGCGCCAGGGCAGCACCTGGAACGTGGAGGGGTCGGGCTGGGCGAGCATGTCGGCCTCGTAGACCCGGGCGAAGCCCTCGATGGCCGAGCCGTCGAACCCGATGCCCTCGGAGAAGGCGGCCTCCAGCTCGGCGGGTGCCACCGCCACGGACTTGAGGTACCCGAGCACGTCGGTGAACCACAGCCTCACGAACCGGATGTCGCGCTCCTCCAACGTGCGGAGCACGAATTCCTGCTGTCGATTCACGATTACCCTCCTCGATGCCGGTCGGTCCCGGCCCGGTCCGCGCACGTGAGCCGTGCCGGGAACGATCTCCCGGGCCCAGTCTGCCGTGCGGATATTTCCGGGGTATTTCCGCACACGCCGACCAGCCTGCCCGGACCTCCCCGCACAGGCATTATGACCGCTGAACCAGGAGGTTCGGGACGGCCTGGGCCAGACCGAGTTCCCGGGCGCGCGCCCCCGCCGTGGCGCGGTTGGGCACTCCGAGCTTGCCCAGGATGTTGGACACGTGCACGCTCGCGGTCTTGGGGCTGATGTGCAGCGCAGCGGCGATCGCCGCGTTGGTCGCGCCCGAGGCCAGGAGCCGCAGGACCTCCGTCTCCCGGGCGGTGAGGCCGGCGGGCGCGGGAGGCGGCACGGACCCGCCGGAGAGCCCCGCCCCGAGGCGGCGCGCCAGGTCCTCGGCCGCGCGTGTCAGAGGTGACGCACCACACTCGACGGCCGTCCCGTGCACCAGGCGGGTCAGCTCCACCGCACGCGACCGTTCCCCGGCCGCGACGCGGGCCTCGGCCTCGCGCAGCCGGGTCCGGGCCAGGTACAGCCGCAGGGGAGTGGACTCCCAGGCCGCCACGGCGGCGGCCCACGACGCGGCCAGGGCCGGGGGCTCGGCCCCCTCGGCCTCGGCGAGCTGGGCCCGTACGGTCGCCGCGTACGCCGGTCGGACCAGGCCGTTGCGGGGGAGCCTCCCCGCGA
Organism: Nocardiopsis sp. iso_237; assembly: GCF_056173345.1. Classification (NCBI taxonomy): domain Bacteria; kingdom Bacillati; phylum Actinomycetota; class Actinomycetes; order Streptosporangiales; family Nocardiopsidaceae; genus Nocardiopsis; species Nocardiopsis sp. iso_237. The sequence goes on from NZ_CM149669.1 coordinate 2,050,486, forward strand.
TGGAGCCGACCGTCCCGCCCACGAACCGGACCGCCTCCCCGAACCCCGCACCTCCGCGTGCCCGCTCCGCTCCCAGGCGCGCGGCCTCGGCCATCTGCTCCAGCAGCGGCCACGTGTACCCCGGAGAGCACTCCAGGGCCGCCTGCTCCAGGACGTCCCGGGAGAGGGACAGCGCCTCGGCGAGGTCACCCTCGGCCAGGGCGGCGTCCAGCATCCCCGTGGTGCGCAGCTGCACGACGTCCGTCCGGTACGCGTCCAGCATGGAGCGGTCGCCGCTGGACCCGGCCTCGGCCCGCGCCGCGACCGCGTCGCCCATCGCCGCCGCGGCCCGTGCCTCCACCGCCCGGACGTAGTGCCGGTGCTTGTCGTCCCCCTGACCCCCGGTCAGGTGGCGCCGGTGGACCTCGCGGCTCTGCCGCAGCTCTCCGGTCTCGAAGAGGATCTCGGCGCGGTTCTGGTGGTGGAAGGACCGGTGGTAGGGCGCCCAGCCCAGCGCCTCGTGCCGGGCCAGCGACTCCTCCAGCACGCGCAGGCCCTCCTCGTGGTGGCCGAGCTCACGCAGGAAGTGGGCCAGGTTCCCGGCTCCGCGCGCCTCCATGTAGGGCTCGCGCAGCTCGATGGCCTCCGCCATGCCCCGTTCCACCAGCGGGCGCCCGTGTTCGACGTCACCGTCCCGCATGCGGACCCCGCCCAACGTGATCCGGGCGTCGGCGGCCGCGCACCGGTCGGAGAGGCTGTCGGTGTCGGCCGCGTCGATCGCCAACTCGGCCAACGTGCTGGAGCCGCGGCCGGTGTCGTTCAGCTCCTGGAGGATCCTCCGTTCGGGGGTCGGGTTCCGGTCCTCGCGCAGCATGGCGCCCTCCCGGGCCAGGATGGCCAGGAGCTGGCTGTATCCCGGCATGTGCGGCGGGTGCAGTTCCAGGGCCCGGACCAGGTCGTCGATGCCGCCGTTGCGCACGTGGGAGGAGCGGGCCTGGCCCCGCTGGCGCAGCAGGACCGCCCGCGCCGTGAGGGTCCCGTCGTCGTCGGCGTCCTCGTCCAGGGTCGCCAGCGCCGCGTCGACGAGCTCCAGCGCACGCCGGTTGCGGTTGGCCGAGAGCGCCGCGCCCGCCGCCCGGCTCACCACCTCCGCCCAGCTGTGCCCCTCGACCCGGTCGCTGGGGCCGGGGACCCGGTCCCACAGGGCCAGGACGCGGTCCAGCATGCCCAGGCGTTCGTCGAAGGCGAGGGTCTTGCTGGCCTGGACGGCGGCCCGCCAGGCGGCCTCCATGGCCCGGGGCAGGTCCTGCGCGGCGTGGTAGTGGTGGGCCTGCTCGGCGGCGCGGCGGTCCTCGGGGACGGCGTCCGGGTACTCGTCGATGAGCTGGGCGAAGCGCAGGTGCAGCCGGGAGTGCGGCCCGGGCAGGATCTCGTCGTGTACCGCGTCGCGCAGCAGCGCGTGCCGGAACCGGTAGCCGGTGCGCCGGGGCCGCAGCACGTTGGAGTCCACCAGGACGTGCAGGGCGGCCTCCAACTCGTGCTCGGGCAGCCCCGCCGCGTGGTGCAGCACCTCGTGCTCGATGCCGTCGGCCACGGCCCCCACCGCCGCCACGCGCAGGACCGAGAGCGTGCTCTCGTCGAAGCGGCGCACCGGCTCCAGGAGGAGGTCGCGGAAGTGGTCGGGCAGGTCCGGGTCGTCGTCGGAGGGGCAGGTCTCGGCCGCGGCCAGGGCCTCCACGAACAACGGGACGCCCTCGCTGCGCCGGAAGAGCGTGTCCAGGGCGTCGTGCTCCAGTTCCTCGCCCCGGATCGCCGCGGCCTGGGCGCCCACCTCCTCCCGGGTGAACGGCTCCAGCACGATCCGGCCCACGCCCGGCAGGCGTTCGAGCTGGGGCAGGAGTCGCCGCAGCGGGTGCGCGCGGTGCAGGTCGTCACTGCGGTAGGTGGCGACGAACTGGGTTCCGGGCCGGGAGAGGTTGCGGGCGAGGAAGACCAACAGGTCCCGGGTGGCGCCGTCCGCCCAGTGCAGGTCCTCCAGGACGACGGTGACCCCCGCCTCCCCGGCCACCTGTTCGAACAGGCGCAGCACCTGCTCGAAGAGGATGCCCCGGTTCTCCCGGCGGTCCGAGGCGGGTTCGCCCAGTTCGGGGAGGAGCCGGGCGAACTCACCGACCCCGCCCGGCGCGGCCGCGTCGAACGGGGAGCGTCCCCGTTCGCGCAGGACCTGGCGGAGTACGGCGGTGAAGGGGGCGTAGGACAGACCGTCCACGCCGAGTTGCAGGCAGGCCCCGACGAACACCGTCCCGGCGGGCCGGGTGGCGGCGAACTCGGAGACCAGACGGCTCTTGCCGACCCCCGCGTCCCCGCCGACCAGCAGCGTCTCCGGCGGTCCGACGCGTACGCGGTCGGCCTGCTCGGCCAGGAGCCGGAGGTGGTCCCGGCGTCCCACGAAGAGCGGACTGGTATCGGAGAACAGGGGCATACCCCTCATTATGCTCGCCGTGGTCGCGGCGGCTTCCGGTCCTCCTTGGCGCGGGCCCGGGCCTCGGCCTGTTGGAGGCGGGTGCGGCGGCTGAGCTCGGCCCGGCGCAGGCGTTCGTCACGGATCGCGTGGGCGGTGGCGGAGCGCAGATCCTCGAAGGTCATGGTGGTTCCTCTGCTGGTGGTCAGGGCCTGTTCGGCTCTGGGGCGGGCGGCCCGCTCGGACAGCTGGTGGCCGTCCTGGGGCGGCGGGACGCGGAGCACGGTCTCCCCGGCTGCGGGGAGGACCCGTGTTCCGCCCCGGTGACCTCCACGATCCGACTAAGAACGGACCCGGCGCATCGGGAGGATTCAGCGGTTCCCCACCGTCTTCGGACCCTCGCGTCCTAAGACGGGCGCAATCCGCCCTAAGCGCCGCCTGACCACGGCCGATTCACCAAACGCCCCGGCATTTCCTTGACTCGGGAGCCCTGAGCCGGGCAAGTGTGTGGGGGGCCGGTCGTCTCCTCCCGGAGGCTGCCTGGTCGGCCCTTCAGCGATGCTCAGGAGGCGTGGGATGACTCGGGTCGCTTGCGGGACCGACCGGCGGGGCGCGTTCGGGCGAAGGGCCGCAGGGGTGGTCGCGGGGCTGGCCCTGGCCGGGCTGTGCGCGTCCCCGGCCTCGGCTGACGGCGGTGGGGACACGGTGGGGCTGTCCCTGTCCGGGGTGGACCAGCCGCCGCTCCCCGGCGAGGAGGTCGTCTACCGGGCCACCGTGGTCAACGGCGGAGCCGGGGAGGTCGAGGAGGGGCTGCTCGCCCAGCACGTGCCCGAACCCCTGGAGGTGCGGGAGGTCGGCCAGGGCGGGGTCCTGGAGGAGGGCGTGGCCAACTGGAGGGTGGACCTGCCCGGGGACGGGGAGGCCGACTACACCGTCCGGGTCCGGGTGCCGGAGGACGCCGAGCCGGGTGAGCGGGTGGTGAGCACGGCCTGCCTGCTGTTGGACCGGGACGCCGATCCCGTGGCCTGTGCGAGCGACACCCTGCTGGTCGGGGAGCGCACGGTGCTCTCGAAGGTGGGGGAGGCGGTGGACCGGGAGGGTCTGGTCCGCGCGCTGGGGGTGGGGGTACTGATGGGGCTGGTGTGGCTGCTCTGGCGGCAGTGGGGCGCCTCGCGCGGCACCTGACCGGCCGGGTGTCCGATTTGTTACGTCATGGCGTCAGAAAGACGAGGGCTTCAACTACAACGCGTAGTAGTCTACGGCCATGGACTTCCTTTACTCCGCGCTCGTGTTCCTGCACATGATCGGCCTGGCCGGGATCATTGCCGGTTTCCTCATGCAGCTGATGACCGACAACGTCAAGGCGACCAAGGTGCTGTTGCACAGCGCCCTGCTCCAGTTCGTCACGGGTCTGCTGCTGGTCGGTGTGGCCGAGATGGCCGACACCGCCGACCTCAACCACGTCAAGATCGGCGTGAAGCTCGTGATCGCCCTGGGCGTCGTGGTCGTCGGTGTGCTCAACCTGCGCAAGCCCGCGAAGAACCTGGCGATCATCGCCGGGGTCCTGGCCATCGTCAACATCGGTGTGGCGGTCTTCTGGTAGACGCCCGCCCGACCCGCCCGCACGGGTCTGCCGCCGGTGGCGGTCCGGAGTGCTCCGGACCGCCACCGGCTTTTTCGTCTGGAAAATCTTGCAGCCCCTTTCGGCCAGATCAGGGCCGCATTTCCGCGTGATCCGGTGTTCACGCGGTGTTCACAGGGTGAGGTCGGTCTGTTACCTTCGTCACCTCAACGCAAACTCTTGCGCAAACTGCAAGAGAATGCGGCACCTCCCCCCAAGGAGCGCACATGAGAACACCCCGCGTCGGCGCCCTCGCCGGAGCGGCCCTGATGGGAGCCGCCCTGCTGGCGGTACCCGGCCAGGCCGCCACCCAGGACGCCGCACCCGTCTCCGCGCAGAACGCCAACGACGACACGATCGTCCACCTCTTCCAGTGGAACTGGGACTCCGTCGCCGCCGAGTGCGCCGACTTCCTCGGCCCCGCCGGGTACGGCGGCGTCCAGGTCTCCCCGCCGCAGGAACACGTGGTCGTCCCCTTCTCCGAGGGCGGCAACCACCCCTGGTGGCAGGACTACCAGCCGGTCTCCTACCGGATCGACAACACCCGGCGCGGCACCGCCGAGGACTTCCAGGCGATGGTCTCCACGTGCGCCGACAACGGTGTCCGGATCTACGTGGACGCCGTCGTCAACCACATGACCGGACCGGCCGAGGGCACCAGCACCGGCAGTGCCGGGACCGAGTGGCAGCGCTACGAGTACCCCGACCTGTTCGGGGACGGCACGGCCGCCTACTCCCACGGTGACTTCGGTCCCTGCTACGACACCATCGAGAACTGGAACGACAAGGACGAGGTGCAGAACTGTCAGCTCCTCGACCTGGCCGACCTGGACACCGGCTCCCCGCACGTCCGTGACCAGATCGTCCGGTACCTGAACGGACTGGTGGCCATGGGGGTCGGCGGCTTCCGGGTGGACGCCTCCAAGCACGTCCCCGAGGACGACATGGGCGCCATCATCGGGGCCCTGGACGACGTCCCCGGGTTCGGCGGCGCCCCCCGGGTGTTCCACGAGGTCTACGGCGACCAGACGATCCCCTACACCGCCTACACGCCCTACGGCCAGGTCACCAACTTCGACTACAAGCGCTCCGTCGCCTCGGGCTTCGCCAACGGCGACATCGCCGGTCTCACCGACATGCCCGACCACGGCGGCCTCACCTCGGACGAGGCCGTGGTCTTCGTCGACAACCACGACACCCAGCGCTACGAGCCGACCCTCACGTACGTGGACGGCGACCGCTACTATCTCGCCACCGCGTTCATGCTCGCCCACCCCTACGGCACCCCCGTGGTGATGTCCAGCTACGACTTCGAGGGCAACGTGAGCGAGGGCCCGCCCAGCGCGGGCGAGGACGGCAACCCCGCCGGGTGGATCACCGAGGACAGTGACTGCTCCGGCGCGGCGTGGGTCTGCGAGCACCGGAACGAGGCCGTCAGCGGCATGGTGGCCTTCCGGTCCGCGGTGGGGGACACCGGCCTGACCGAACGGGCCCGCGACGGGTCCTCCCGCGTGGCCTTCGACCGGGGCGCGGCCGGGTTCGCCGCCTTCAACGCCTCGGGCGGAGACTGGGCCCTGACCGCCCCGACCTCGCTCCCGGACGGCGAGTACGACAACGCTTCCGGCCCCGGCACCGCCACGGTCTCCGCTGGCCGGGTCAGCGCGACCGTCCCCGCCGACGGCGCCCTGGCGCTGCACGTGGGCGGCGAGTGCGAGCGGGACTGCGGCGGCGAGCCGGGTGAGCCCGACACCCTGACCGCGACCGTCGAGACCCGGCCCGGCCAGGAGGTGTTCGTGGTCGGCTCCACCCCCGAACTGGGGTCGTGGAACCCGGCGGACGGTGCCCCGCTGAGCACCGACGCCTCCACCTACCCGCAGTGGTCCGGCCGTGTCACCCTCGGCCCCGACACCGAGTGGAAGCTGGTCCGGGTGTCCCCGGACGGCGCGGACTGGGAACCCGGCGCCAACCGGGTCGGCCCGGCCACCGCCGTCACCTGGGGCCAGCGCTGAGTCCACCGGGCGCCCTTGCGAGGGCGCCCGGTCCGGCTCAGCCCGCCGAGGCGTCCTCCTTCGGCGCCGGGCAGGTCCCGCCCGACTCCACCGTGAGCTCGTAGTGCCACACCTCGTTGGCGTAGGTCTGGCAGAGCCCGAACCGCGCCCCGTGCTGGGCGAACCAGTACGCGGCGTCGGTCCGGCCCACGTCCACCGCCGCACCCGTGACATGCGAGGAGTCCTCGGGGGAGGCCACCCACCGGGCCGCCTCCTCCTCGCTCCCGTACACCCCCACGGCCGACTCCAGCAGGAACCGCTGGTAGCGCTCGCTGCGCCATCCGCTGGTCACCAGCACCTCGATCCCGTCCTCCTCCAGCGCCGCCCCTGCGGCCTCCCGCACCGCCGCCAACAGGTCCGGGTCGAGCCCGGACAGCGCGGGCACGTCCTCGGCGGGGTCCAGACCCTCGCCCTCGGGGACGAACCCGTCGTCGTCGCCCAGCGGGGTCAGCCGGGTCACCGGGAGGCCGGTCCCCGACTTCCCGCCGTCGCTCGCCCCCGCTGTCGCGCACCCCGCCAGGGTCAGGACCGCCGCGGCGACGGTGGTGGCCAGAACGGTCGGTCGACAGCGCATGGGACGTCCCTCCTCCGTGGACCGGACCCCGTGTCCGGCACCGAAGGCCCCAGGTCACCAGGGGCGGTGTTGCGCGGATGTGTGCCGACGAGCCAACACTTTCGCAACACCTCCCCTGCCTAGACTGGGTCGTCGACCGAGTGACGGGGGAAGCGCATGCGCGTGCTGGTGGTCGAGGACGAGGTCTTCATGGCCGAGGCCCTCCAGGCGGGGCTGCGCCACGAGGCCATCGCGGCGGACGTCGCCCTGGACGGTGACGCGGCGCTGGAGCGCATCGGGGTCAACGACTACGACGTGGTCGTCCTCGACCGGGACCTCCCCGGGACCCACGGCGACCAGGTGTGCGCGGTCGTCGCCCGCGACCACCCCGGCACCCGGGTGCTCATGCTCACCGCCGCCGCCCGGCTCCGGGACAAGGTGGACGGCTTCTCCCTGGGCGCCGACGACTACCTCACCAAGCCGTTCGCGGTGGAGGAGCTGGTCATGCGCCTGCGCGCGCTGGCCAGGCGGCCCGCCGCCACGGTCCAGCCGGTGCTGGAGCGGGGCGACCTGCGCCTGGACCCCTACCGCCGGGAGGCCCACCGTTCCGGCCGCTACCTCCGGCTGCCCCGCAAGCAGTTCGCCGTCCTCGAACTGCTCATGCGGGCGGACGGGGGAGCGGTCAGCGCGGAGACGCTCCTGGAGAAGGTCTGGGACGAGCACGCCGACCCCTTCACCAGCGCGCCCCGGGTCACGGTGTCCCAGCTGCGCAGGGCCCTGGGGGAGCCGGACCCCATCGTGACCGTCCCCGGCGTGGGCTACCGCCTGGTGGTCCCCGGGGAGGGCCGGTGAACGGCGGGCAGGTACGGGTCAGCGCCCGCCTGCGCCTCACCCTGGGCTACGCCGGGTTCCTGGTCGTGGCGGGCCTGGCCGTGCTGGCCGGGGTGTACGTGGTGCTGCGCTACGTGCCCAACTACCCGCTGACCGCCGCCAACCCCAGCGACCTCGGACAGCCCATCGCGGCCCGCCCGCAGATCCTGGAGGCCGTCGTCCGTGTCTCCGGGGGCGTCCTGCTGGTGCTGGCGGTGATCGGCCTGGTCGGCGGCTGGTACCTGGCCGGATGGGTGCTGCGCCCCCTGAACCGGATCAACGACGCCGTCCTCGTCGCGGCGACCGGGCGGCTCGGGCACCGGGTCGGACTCTCCGGCCGCAACGACGAGTTCCGCCAGCTGGCCGACGCCTTCGACCACATGCTGGACCGCCTCCAGGACGCCTTCGAGGCCCAGGAGCGGTTCGCCGCCAACGCCTCCCACGAACTCCGCACCCCGCTGGCGGTCAACGCGACCCTCCTGGACGTGGCCCGGCGCGATCCCGAGGGACAGGACTACCCGCGCCTCCTCGAACGGTTGGACCTCACCAACGCCCGGGCGATCGCCCTCACCGAGGCGCTGCTGCGGCTGGCCGACGCCAACGCCGTCACCGCCGTGTCCGAGCCCGCCGACCTCGCCGCCATCGCGCGGGGCGTCGTGGCCGAGACCACCGAGGAGGCACGGCGCGCGGGGGTGCGCCTGGACGACGCGCTCTCCCCGGCCCCGGCGGTCGGTGACACCGCGCTGCTCACCCAGCTCACCGAGAACCTGGTGCGCAACGCCCTGCGGCACAACCTCCGAGAGCCGGGGGCGGCCATCGCCCTCGTCACCACCGGCCGCGACCCGAGCACCGGCGGCGCCGTCCTGCGGGTCGAGAACACCGGCCCCGTGTACACCAGGGAGGCCGCCGCCCGCCTGCGCGAGCCCTTCCTGCGGGGCGCGGGACGGGTCGGCGCCGGCCAGGGACACGGGCTGGGCCTGGCACTGGTGGCCCGGGTCGCGCAGGTCCACGGCGGCACCCTGGACCTGCGCCCGCGCGGGGCCGACCAGGGCGGAGGGCTCACGGTCACGGTCACGCTCCCCGCCCGGGGCGCCCCTCAGTCGTCGTAGAAGGCGCGTTCCATCACCGCGCGCGCCCTCCGGGTGGTCCGCAGGTAGGACTCGGTCAGCTGCTCGGCCGGACCCTCGGGCTCGGGGCCCTCCGCCACCGCGCCGTCCTCCTCGGTCCCCTCGCCGTCCGTGTCGACCGCGTCGTCGTCGCCGTACCCCATGGCCTGGGCCAGTGCCGCGCGCACCCGCAGGTCGTGCGGGATCGAGTCACCGCCCCGGCCGCGCACCAGCATCACCATGCCGCGCACCCGCGAGGCCAGCCGCCAGGACCGCTCCAGCACCACGCCGTCGTCGGCGGACAGGAACCCGTGCGCCACCGCCACCGCCAGCGCGGGCAGCGTCTGCGGAGTGCGCAGGTCCGGGAACTCGTGCGCGTGGCGCAGCTGCACCAGCTGCGCCACCCACTCCACGTCCGACAGCCCGCCCCGGCCCAGCTTCGTGTGCAGGGTCGGGTCCGCCCCGCGCGGCAGCCGCTCGGCCTCCATCCGTGCCTTGAGCTTGCGGATCTCCAGCACGGACGCGGGGGAGACGCCTCCGTCGGGGTAGCGGATCGGGTCGATCAGCGCGACGAACGCCGAACGCAGCTCCACGTCCCCGGCGATCGGTCGCGCCCGCAGCAGGGCCTGGCTCTCCCACACCTGGGACCAGCGTCCGTAGTAGGCGGCGTAGGAGTCCAGCGTGCGCACGACGGGCCCGCTGCGGCCCTCGGGCCGCAGGTCCGTGTCGACCTTCAGCGGCGGCTCCGCCTGCGGCATCTCCAGCAGCCGGGCCAACTCCCGCACGATCGCCATGGCCTGCTTGGTGGCGGCGCCCGTGTCCACGTCCGGCAGGGGGTCGTGCACGTACATCACGTCGGCGTCGCTGGCGTAGGTCAGCTCACCACCGCCGAACCGGCCCATCGCCACCACGCACACCCGGGTCAGCACCTCGCCGCCGGACTCGGAGATCACCTTGGTGTAGGCCGCGCGCAGGGCGGCGTCGACGGTCACCTCCGCGATCCCGGTGAGCGCCCGCCCCACCTCCTCGACCGAGGACACCCCCAGGAGGTCGGCGGCGGCCGTGCGCAGCAGCTCCCGGCGGCGCAGCGCCCGCACCGCCGACACCGCCTCCTCCGGGGTGTCGTAGCGGCGCAGGGCCGCGTCGGCCTCGGCCATCAGCGACCTCCTCTCGCGCCGCCGGAGGTCGGCGTCGTCGCCCAGCATGGCCACCGCCTCGGGGGCCCGCAGCAGCAGCTCGGTCACGTACCGGCTGGTCCCCAGCAGCCACGCCATCCGCTCGGCCACCCGGACGTCGTCCCGCAGCAGCCGCAGGTACCAGGGCGTGGTGCCCAGGGCATCGCTGACCTGCCGGAACCCGAGGAGTCCCGCGTCCGGGTCGGGCGAGTCTGCGAACCACCCCAGCATCACCGGCAACAGCGTGCGCTGGATGGCCGCCCGCCGGGACAGCCCCGACGTCAACGACTCCAGGTGGCGAAGCGCCCCGCGCGGGTCCACGAACCCCAGCGCCCCCAGGCGCTCCACGGCCTGGTCGGCGGAGAGCCGGATCTCGTCCTCGGGCAGGGCGGCCACCGCGTTCAGCAGCGGACGGTAGAAGAGCTTCTCGTGCAGACGGCGCACCTCCGCCGACACCCGCTTGCGGGCGCCGGTCAGTTCCCGCACCGAGTCGGAGGTGAACCCCAGGGCCCGGCCCAGCTGCCGCAGCCGCGACGGGCCGTCAGGGGACCGGGGGTCGGGCATCAGGTGGGTCCGGCGCAGCCGCTCCAGCTGCAACAGGTGCTCCACCCGCCGCAGGAAGCGGTAGGCGTCGGACAGCCCCGCCGCGTCCCGCCGCCCCACGTAGCCGTACTCCGACAGCGCGGAGAGGGCCTGGAGGGTGTTGCCCGACCTCAACCGCTCGTCCGAACGCCCGTGCACCAGCTGGAGCAGCTGCACGGAGAACTCGATGTCGCGCAGCCCTCCGGGGCCCAGCTTCAGTTCGTGCTCGGCCTGCCCGGCGGGGATGTGCGCCACCACCCGGCGGCGCATGGCCTGCACGTCCTCCACGAAGTCCTTGCGGCCGGAGGCCTCCCACACCAGCGGCGCGATGGCCTCCGCGTACCGGCGTCCCAGTTCCTCGTCACCGGCGATCGGCCGGGCCTTGAGCAGCGCCTGGAACTCCCAGGTCTTGGCCCAGCGCTCGTAGTACGCCAGGTGCCCCGCGAGCGGCCGCACCAGCGGACCGTTGCGGCCCTCCGGCCGCAGCGCCGGGTCCACCTCCCACAGGGTGCCCTCCGCGTCGGTCTCCGCCGGAACGCGCATCATCGCGGTCGCCAGCCGGGTGGCGGCGCGCTGCGCCTCCTGGTCGTCGGCGGGCACGCCGTCCGCGTCGGTGGCGGGCTCGGCCACGAACACCACGTCCACGTCGCTGACGTAGTTCAGTTCGCGGCCACCGCACTTGCCCATACCGATCACGCTCAGACGGCACAGGGCGGCGTCCTCCGGGGACTCCGCCCGGGCCACCGCCAGTGCCGCGTCCAGGACCGCCGCCGCCAGGTCGGCCAGCTCGGCGGCGACCTCGTCCACGGTGTTCACCCCGGTCAGGTCCCGACCGGCCAGCCGCAGCACCCGGCGCCGGTAGGCCACCCGCAGCGTGTGCCGCAGCACGGCCGGGGGTTCCCCGTCCTCGCCCAGGCCCAGGGAGAGGTCGGCCGCCGGAGCGGACTCGTCGGGGCTCGCCCCCACGGTGTGCATCAGCCCCCGGCGCAGCTCCTCGCGGTCCGGGGTGCGCGCGGCGTCGGCCCCGCGCAGCTCACGCCAGTCGCCGGGATGGCGCACCAGATGGTCGGTCAGCGCCGTGCTGACCCCCAGGACACGGCACAGCCGGGTCCGCAGGTCGCGTTCCTCCCGAAGGGCGACGCGCACCTCCTCGGGGTCCGGGGCGGCCTCCAGCAGCCGGAGGAGCCCCAGCAGCGCCTGGTCCGGGTCGGCCGCCGCCGCGAGGGCACCGATCACCTCGGTGTCGGCCAGGGCGTCCAGCCCCGCCTCCTCCACCAGCCGCAGGGCCCGGGTGCTGTCACTGAAACCGCGTCGAGCGAGCGCGCCCGCTGTCATGTTGGTTCTTCCGTCCCTTGCCACGCGTCAACGGTAGCCGTCCTGGGGATCCGGACCCCGGAACCGGCTCGGGGCCGGTACCCGAACTGGATACCGGCCCCGAGGGGTGCGACTAGATGTCGTAGTAGAGCTCGAACTCGCGCGGGTGCGGGCGCAGGCGCAGGGAGTCGATCTCCTCGGTGCGCTTGTAGTCGATGTAGGTCTCGATGAGGTCCTTGGTGAAGACCCCGCCCTCCAGCAGGAACTCGTGGTCGGCCTCCAGGGCCTCCAGAGCCGCCTCCAGGGACGCCGGGACCGTCTCGATCGCCGCGGCCTCGGCCGGGGGCAGCTCGTACAGGTCCTTGTCGACCGGCTCCGGCGGCTCGATCTTGTTCTTGATGCCGTCCATGCCCGCCATCAGCATGGCGGAGAAGGCCAGGTAGGGGTTGGCCGACGGGTCCGGCACCCGGAACTCGATGCGCTTGGCCTTCGGGTTGGAACCGGTGAGCGGCAGGCGGATGCAGGCCGAACGGTTCCGCTGGCTGTAGACCAGGTTGATCGGGGCCTCGTAGCCCGGCACCAGGCGGTGGAAGGAGTTCACCGTCGGGTTGGTGAAGGCCAGCAGCGCCGAGGCGTGCTTGAGCAGACCGCCGATGTAGTGGCGGGCCGTGTCCGAGAGCTGGCCGTAGCCGGCCTCGTCGAAGAACAGCGGCGCGCCGTCCTTCCACAGGCTCTGGTGGCAGTGCATGCCCGAGCCGTTGTCACCGAAGAGCGGCTTCGGCATGAACGTCGCGGTCTTGCCCGCCTCGTTCGCCACGTTCTTCACGATGTACTTGTACAGCTGGACCTTGTCGGCCTGCTCCAGCAGCGTGCCGAACTTGATGCCGATCTCGGCCTGGCCGGCGGTGCCGACCTCGTGGTGCTGGAGCTCCACCTCGATGCCGGACTCGATCAGGGCCCGCACCATGTCGGAGCGCAGGTCGCTGTAGTGGTCGACCGGCTCGACGGGGAAGTAGCCGCCCTTGAAGCGGGGACGGTAGCCCCGGTTGCCGCCCTCGATCGCGGAGCCGGTGTTCCAGGCGCCCTCGATCGAGTCGATCTCGTAGTAGCCGGTGTTCGCACGCGTCTCGAACTTGACGTCGTCGAAGATGTAGAACTCGGCCTCGGGGCCGAAGAAGGCGGTGTCGGCCACGCCCGAGCCGGTGAGGTAGGCCTCGGCCTTGCGGGCGACGTTGCGCGGGTCGCGGCTGTACGACTCCAGCGTGAGCGGGTCGTGGACGAAGAACGTCATGTTCAGCGTCTTGTGCTTGCGGAACGGGTCCAGGACACCGGTGCTCAGGTCGGGCAGGAGCAGCATGTCGGACTCGTGGATGGCCTGGAAGCCGCGGATCGAGGAACCGTCGAACATCTGACCGTCGGTGAACGTGGACTCGTCCACGTTCTCGACCGGGAGGGTAACGTGGTGGACGCCCCCGAACAGGTCCGTGAACCGGACGTCGAAGAACCTGACGTCCTCGTCTCGGATGTAGGCGAGCACCTCGTCGACGCTGCTGAACAAAACGGAACCTCCGTGCAGATAGCTGAGACGGCGGGTTCGCGGCCCGCACCATCGCGGCCGTGTCGAACCACGCGCCGTCTCCCGGCCTCGTCTTCGAAGCTAAGAGCGCGTGATTTCCACGCCGTGTCTCTATTGTTTCCTGCATGTTACGGAGCCGGTCGCCCGCGTCGACCAGTGGTCCCGGAACGGTGATTCCGCCTGTTTCGGGGCGAAAACGGGGCGTCGGGACCCTCGGGAGTGACCCGCGCCACGTCCCCTCCGTCCGCACGTCACAGAGGTCGCACGGACCCGCGCGCGGGGGGCGACGCGGGGCGGATAACGTGAAAAACATGAGCGACAAGAGCCGGAGCGGCGCCCCCACGGTCTCCGATGACGACTTCCGTTACCGCGGCAACCGGCTGGGTCTGCCCGAGAGCGGCAGCGGGTCGGTGCCCGGGGTCATGCGCCGCCTGGTCGGCCTCGCACTCGACTGGGCCATCTCCGCGATGCTGGTGTGGGTCGCGCTCAGCCTCGGCCTGATCGGTCAGGAGCTGGCCGCCGCGGCGGCGGCCGGGGGCGACCCCGAGGCCATCGCCCTGACCAACTTCACCACCCTGTCCACCCTGGTGGTGTTCGCGGCGATGAACCTCCTCCTGCTCACGATGTTCGGCACGACGATCGGACGCCGTCTCGTCGGGGTCGGTATCACCGCCACCGGTGAGCGCGGCTGGCCCTGGTTCGCCTCCATGGCCGTGCGCACCCTGCTGTTGTGCCTGGTGATCCCGGCCGTGGTCTACGACCGCGACACACGGGGCCTGCACGACCGCGCCGCCGGGACCGTCGCCACCCGCTACTGAGCGGACACGCCCGGTCCTCCCGCTCCGGACGCCGTGCGCACACGCGTGCGCACCCGTACCGAGCTGCTGTTAGCATCCGTTCACGGCATTTCCCGCAGGGACCCCCGCGACCTCGGGCCGTGTACCGCGCGTCGACGCCCCGCCACCGGTGGGTGCGCCGTCCGGACCGGCCCCGGCTGCCCTGAACCCGCCCCCCTCAAGGTCTCCTCGCACCCTCGAAGGTTCGCATGGCTGGAAGACGCTCCGCCCCTCGCAACTCCGGTGCCCTGAGCACCGCCCGGTTGTCCGCCGGACAGTGGGTCGCGTGCGTCGCGACCGCGCTGGCCATCATCGCCAGCCTCGGCGGCTACGGCTGGTACCAGGGCCTGATCGGCAACATCACCACCGCCCAGGTGGACACCGACGAGTGGGACCGGCCCACGAGTGTCGAGGGTGTCATGAACATCCTCATCATCGGCTCGGACGTGCGCTCGGGGGAGAACGCCGAGTACGGCGAGGTCGAGGGGGAGCGTCCGGACACGATGCTCATCGCGAGCGTCAACGTGGACAACGGCGCGGCCACCCTGGTGAACCTGCCCCGCGACCTCATGGTCGACCTGCCCGCCTGTGAGCCGACGGAGGGGTACGAGGGCATGCAGGCCCAGCAGGGCATGATCAACTCCGCCATGACCTTCGGTGGCGTGGGCTGCCAGTGGAACGCGGTGGAGCAGGTCACCGGCGTCCACCTGGACCACTTCCTGATGATGGACTTCGTCGGCTTCAAGGACATGGTGGACGCCATCGGCGGGGTGGAGATGTGCATCCCCGAGCCGGTGGACGACCCCAAGGCGCACCTGGTGCTGGACGCCGGTATGCAGACGCTGAACGGTGAGGACTCGCTGGGCTTCGTGCGCTCCCGCTACTCGCAGGGCGACGGCAGCGACCTGTCCCGGATCGACCGCCAGCAGGAGTTCATGGGCGCCATGCTCCGCGAGGTCCTGAGCAGCGAGGTGATGACCAGCCCGGTCACCATCACGCGCTTCCTCGGCGCGGTCACGGACTCGATCACCACCGACGAGGAGCTCACCGTGGACACCATGGCCGACATCGCCATCTCCATGCGCGAGGTCAACCTGGACCGCGTCCAGTTCGTCACGGTCCCCAACGGCGCCCACCCGGCCGACGAGAACCGCATCATCATGAGCGACGCGGCCCCGGCCCTGTTCGAGGCCATCAACAACGGCCAGGACCTGGGCGGAGGGGACGACGGCGACGCGAAGGACGAGGAGAAGGCCGAGGACGTCCCGGTGGAGCCCGGCGACGTCTCGGTCGAGATCGCCAACAACACCGGGATCGACGGCCTCGCCCTGGAGATCCAGGCCGTCCTGGTCCAGGAGGGCTTCGTGGTCACGGGGGTCGGCAACCCCGAGGCGCGCGTCCCCGAACTCACCACCGTCTACCACGGTCCCGGCGACGAGGCGGCGGCCAAGCTGCTGGCGGACAGTCTCACCAACGCGCAGACCGAGGAGGCCGAGGGCCTGGAGCAGACCCTCGAACTGGTCGCGGGGTCGGACTGGGAGGGCTTCGGAAGCTCCTCCTCCGAGAGCGACCTGTCCATCACCGACGACCTCGGCGGCGTCACCGCCGAGAAGCAGGAAAGCGCCTGCTAGTCCGTGTTCCGACGGGGGCGTCCCACCGGGGACGCCCCCGTTCGTGTGAGCGGGGTCTGACACAACGAGACCGTTCCGGTACCATCCGGGGGGTTACGTCCGAGTAGTCATGGGGAGCCCCCCGTGACTGGTTCCCTCTTCGGGCGAGTTCTCCTCTCATGTCCCAGAACGGATCGCAGGTGCCCTCTTGGCCCCAAGAAACGTGTCGAAGGCCGCCGCCGGGATGAGTCCCGGCCAATGGGTGGCGTGCGGGATGACCGGAGTGGTCATCGCCGGGAGTCTGGCTGGCTACGGCGTCTACCAGGACGTCTTCGCCCTCGACACCGCCGAGATCGACACTGACGGCTGGGGGGACCGCCCCGCGCAGGTGGACGGGGTGCACAACATCCTGCTCCTGGGCACCGACGAGCGCGCGGGGGACGACGCCAGCTACAACGAGCTCAACGGCATCCGCCCCGACGTCCTGGTGGTCGTCAGCATCGACGTCGACAAGGGCGGGGTGACCATGGTCAACCTGCCCCGCGACACGATGGTCGAGATCCCGCCCTGCGACGGGGGCGACGAGGGCGAGGGCTGGAACGGCGGCGTCGACCAGCTCAACCACGCGATGACCTACGGCGGCATGGACTGCCAGGGCAACACGGTGGAGACCATCACCGGCATCCACCTCGACCACATGGTCCTGGTGGACTTCGCCGGGTTCGAGAACATCGTGGACTCGATCGGCGGCATCGAGATGTGCGTCCCCGAGCCGATCGACGACCCCAAGGCGCACCTGGTGCTGGACGCCGGAATGCAGCGGCTCGACGGGGAACAGGCGCTGGGGCTGGCTCGCTCCCGCGACAGCGCGGAGAACGGCAGCGACCTCGGCCGGATCGAGAACCAGCAGCGCATGATCGGCTCCATCCTCCGTGAGGTCACCGAGGGCGAGATCCTGTCCAGCCCCAGCACCCTCTACGGCTTCCTGGACTCCATCACCGACAGCCTGACCACCGACAGCGACTTCAGCACCGACAAGATGACCGAACTGGCCGTCGCGATGCGCGAGGTCGACCTGGGCCGGATGAACATGATCACCGCGCCGGTCACCGACTACCCCGCCGACCCCAACAAGGTCGCGCTGGAGGAGACCGCCGCCCAGGAGCTGTTCACGGCGGTGGCCACGGGCGAGCTGGCCGAGGGCGGGGACGACGAGGCGGAGGAGGAGGGCTCCGGCGGCGTCGAGCCCTCCGACGTGTCCCTGCGGGTGCTCAACAACACCGGGATCGACGGTCTGGGCAGCCAGGTCCAGGGACTGCTGGAGGCCGAGGGCTTCGTGGTCACCGAGTCCACCAACCCCGACCTCCGCGCGCCCGACACGACCACGGTCTACCACGGGCCGGACCAGGCCGAGCAGGCCGAGGTCCTGGCCTCCGCCCTGTCGGTCGCCGAGGTGGTCGAGGAGCCCACGCTCGGGGACGACCTGGAACTGGTCATGGGCGCGGCGGACTGGGACGGCCTGGCCGCCGTCGCGGAGCCCGGAGGAGCCCCGGGCGACATCGAGACCACCTCCGCCGCCGAGGACGAGGTGAGCTGCTCCTAGCCCACCCCAACGAGAACGGGGCCGTCACACCAGGTGTGACGGCCCCGTTCTCGTGCGCTCGGGAGGGAGCGGATCAGCCCCCGGCCTTGTTGCCGCGCATGCCCTTGGGCAGCTTCGCGCCCTTCGGCATCGGGCCCTTGGGCATCCGCATCGCGGGCGGCAGCGCCTTGAGGCGGTAGTTCAGCTCGGCGGTGTCGCCCTTGTCCAGGTTGCGCGGCAGCTTGACCAGCGCGCGCTGGAGCTTGGAGACCGGAACCTGGTCCTCGCCGTTGCCGACCTTGAAGTCGTAGATGGGCGTGTCGTGGGCCACGCGGGCGACGCGCTTCTTCTCACCGGCGATCAGGCCCTTGAGCCGACCGGGGTCGCCCTCACCGACCAGGACCACACCGGGGCGGCCGACCACGCGGTGGACGACGTCCATCTGCTTGTTGGCCGCCACGCCGGGCTCGACCACCCAGTTGCCGCGCATGTTCTCCAGGATCGCCATACCGGCGCCCAGACGGCCGTCCAGCATCTGGTACTGGACCCGCTGGGCGGCGCGGGTGAACATGATGAAACCGACCAGGAAGGCGATCGGCAGACCGGTGAGCGGCCAGATGATCCAGGATCCGGTCCAGACGCCGACGCCGACGAAGGCGGCGAAGATCACGACCGCGACGGCCACCGCGATCGGGATCGTCCGCGGGCTCTGCTTGTGCACGACCTTGGCGACCATGCCGATCTGCTTCAACCGGCCCGGCTGCTTCTCGCCACCCTGTCCGGCGGTCGTGTTCTCGGACTTCTTCGCCATCGTGCTTTCAGGCAGCGCACACCGAACTCGTCGGTGGGGAAGGAGATCCCTGGGCTGCCTTGCCTCCTCTTCGCGGTCGACCTGTGGTGCGGCGCCTTCCGGCGCCGCCAGCTGGGCGCCTTGGAACACCAGGATATGTGTCCGGCTCCCGAGATGCGGAACGGTGGCCCGTGGGCCACCGTTCCAGCTTGGTCACGACTCGGGTGTATCAGCCGTTATGCGTCGCTCGTGGCCTTGGCGGCCTCGGCGTCACGCTTCTCGCGGGCCTGCTTGTACAGGGTTCCGGCGCGGTAGGACGAACGCACGAGCGGGCCGGACATGACACCGGCGTAACCGATCTCCTCGGCCTCCTTGCCCAGCTCCACGAACTCCTGCGGCTTCACCCAGCGGTCGATCGGGTGATGCAGCTTGGAGGGGCGCAGGTACTGGGTGATCGTCAGCAGGTCGCACCCGGCCTCGTGGAGGTCGCGCATGGCCTCGCTGATCTCCTCGCGGGTCTCGCCCATGCCCAGGATCAGGTTGGACTTGGTGACCAGACCGGCCTCGCGCGCCTCGGTGATGACCCTCAGCGAGCGCTCGTAGCGGAAGCCCGGGCGGATGCGCTTGAAGATGCGCGGCACGGTCTCCACGTTGTGCGCCAGGACCTCGGGACGCGAGCCGAAGACCTCGGCCAGCTGGTCGGGGTCGGCGTTGAAGTCCGGGATCAGCAGCTCGACGCCGGTGCCCGGGTTGAGCTCGTGGATCTTGCGGACCGTCTCGGCGTAGAGCCAGGCGCCGCCGTCCTCCAGGTCGTCGCGGGCCACACCGGTGACGGTGGCGTAGCGCAGCTCCATCTTCTTGACGGAGGTGGCGACCTTGGTCGGCTCCATCCGGTCCAGCGCCGACGGCTTGCCGGTGGCGATCTGGCAGAAGTCGCAGCGGCGGGTGCACTGGTCACCGCCGATGAGGAACGTGGCCTCCCGGTCCTCCCAGCACTCGAAGATGTTGGGGCAGCCCGCCTCCTGACAGACGGTGTGCAGGCCCTCGCCCTTGACCAGGGACTGGAGCTCGGTGTACTCCGGCCCCATGTGCGCCTTGATCTTGATCCACGGCGGCTTTCTCTCGATCGGGGTCTCGCTGTTGCGCGCCTCCACGCGCAGCAGCTTGCGGCCCTCAGGAGCGATGGTCAACGCGAACCCGTTCCCTTCTGTACCCCTTGACGGGGACCCTCGCGCCCCTCGTGGGGGCTGTGGTCAGTCATCCGCGGGCGGTGGCGCCGGAGAGCATTCCGGAGCCGTCGGTGTGGCTGTACTCCGCCGCGCCGAGGACGTCGGCCAGGTGCCGTTCGAGGCGCGGCCGCACGTCAGCGACGGTGACGGTGCGCCCCAGTTCGTTGGTGAGCGAGGTGACCCCCGCGTCGGAGATCCCGCAGGGGACGATCCGGTCGAACCACGACATGTCATTGTCGCAGTTCACGGCCAGCCCGTGCATCCCCACCCCGCGGGCGATACGGCAGCCGATCGCGGCGATCTTGCGTTCGATCAGCCCGCGCTCGGGGGCGGCGTCCAGCCAGACCCCGGTGCGCCCCTCGACCCGTCGGCCCGTGAGGCCGTATTCGGAGAGGGTGCGGATGATCGCCTCCTCCTGCATGCGGACGTAGGCGATCACGTCGATCGGGTCCGGCAGCTTGACGATCGGGTACACCGTCAGCTGGCCGGGGCCGTGCCACGTGATCTTGCCGCCCCGGTCGATGTCCACCACGGGAGCCCCGGGATCGGTCATGGGACGATCCGACCTCCCGGTGCGCTTGCCCGCCGTGTAGACGGGCTCGTGTTCCAGGAAGAGGACCGTGTCGGCCACCTCATCGGCGACGCGGCTCTGGTGGAGCCGTCTCTGGAGATCCCAGCCCTGGTGGTACGGGACGGGAGTGTCGCCCAGCCATGCGTAAACGAGATCACTCACACCTCCACCTTACGCCCCGGCGGGAGGGGCGGGTCAGGGCAGGATGTCGGATAGCGCACTGCCGCGGCCGGGGCGCCCGGGGGAATAGGAGGACCCGCTCACGCGTTTCCGTCGAACTTTTCTCGAGTTTTTCGGTGAAAGGACTGCGGGGGGCGGCTGTGTCTTCTAGGTTGTGAGTGGGACATGGAACTCCGCGTCAGCGCGGAGCTACCGTGGGCGACGCCCTGTCGGGCTGGCAGGCGTTCGCAGACCCGCAGACCTTTGATGATGGGGATCATCAGGGGATGGTGATTGGTGGGGTAGAAAGACGGGGCGGTGCCGTTCAGGCGCCGCCCCGTCCACCTTTTCCCGCTCAGCCGGGAAAGGGGCGGCGCGCGCGGGCCTCACGCAGCGACAGCGCCCACCACACCAGCTGGTCCAGCATCTCCTCCACCGCGTCCTCCGCGCCCCTCAGCTCCGTGACGGGGCCGCCCTCCGCGCCGAACATCCGCTGGGCGTTGTGCAGGCTCACGGAGGTCCGCACCGAGGTGGAGTGCAGCTCGGCGAAGACCGCGCGCAGCTGCTCCACGGCGCGCAGGCCGCCGGACATGCCTCCGTAGGAGACGAACGCGACCGGTTTGGCGAACCACTCCTTGCGCGCCGAGTCGATGGCGCTCTTCAGCGGTCCGGGGTAGCCGTGGTTGTACTCCGGGGTCACCACCACGAACCCGTCCGCCGCGTCGACGCGGGGTGAGAACGCGTCCAGTGCCGTCCCGTGGCCGTCGCCGAGGTCGAGCTCCGCCACGTCCAGGACGTCGAGGGCGACGCCCTGCCGGGAGGCGGCCCGGTCCAGGAACCACCCGGAGACCACGGTGCCGGTGCGGCCGTTGAGGTTTCCGCCCAGGATGACGGCGATCCGCAGATCCGGCTGTTGCATGGGGTTCCTCGTCTTCGGGTGGCCGGGGCAGGGGCGGGGAGGCCAGACCACGATAGGACCTCAAGTCAGGTTGAGGTCAAGCCGGGGTGGGGGAGGGCGCGACCATGCGGGAAAGGCCCGGGCCGGACACCCCGTGCGGGGTGCCCGGCCCGGGCCGGGAGCGTCCTCCCCGAGGGGAGGTTGGGCTCAGGACAGACCGAGGTCGCCCTCGAAGGCGCCCTCCTCCAGGCGCTCCTTCACGGTCTGGAGGAAGCGGCCGGCGTCGGCGCTGTCGATCAGACGGTGGTCGTGCGCCATCGACAGGTAGACCATCGAACGGACGGCGATGACCTCGCCGCCCATGGCCTCGTCCTCGACGACCACGGGACGCTTGACGACCGCGCCGGTCTCCAGGATCGCCACCTGCGGCTGGTTGATGATGGGCGTGCCGAACAGCGCGCCGGTGTGGCCCGTCTCGGAGATCGAGAACGTGCCGCCGCCCAGCTCGTCCGGGCCGAGCTTGCCGGTGTGGGCGCGCTCGGTCAGGTCGGTGAGGCCGCGGGCCAGACCACCGAGGTTCAGCGAACCGGCGTCCTTGACCACGGGGGCGAGCAGGCCGCGCTCGGTGTCCACCGACACGGCCAGGTTCTCGACGTCGTGGTAGGTCACCGTCTGCTCGGCGGCGTTGATCACCGCGTTGACCTTCGGGTGGGCCTTGAGCGCCTCCACGGCGGCCAGCGCGAAGAACGGGAAGAAGCCCAGCTCCACGCCCTCACGCTTGGCGAAGTCGGCCGCGGCCTGGTCGCGCAGACGCGCGATCTTGCTGACGTCGACCTCGATGACCTGGGTCGTCGTGGCGGAGACGCGCAGCGACTCGACCATGCGGTCGGCGATGGACTTGCGCAGGCGGCTCAGCTTCTCGGTGCGGCCGCGCACCGAGGTGTCCGAGGTGACCTTGCGCGCGGCGGGCGCGGCGGGCGCCGCGGCGGCCGAACGCTGGGTCTCGGCGGCCTTGAGGACGTCCTGCTTGCGGATGCGACCGCCGACGCCGGTGCCGGTCACCCGGGCCAGGTCGACGCGGTGCTCGCTGGCGAGCTTGCGGACCAGGGGGGTCACGTACCCCTCGGCCACGGCGTCGGTGCCGGAGGCCTGGCCCGTGCCACTGAGCGTCTCGATGTCCACCGACGGGCTGTCGGAGTCCTGCTCACGTGCGGCGGGAGCAGGCGCGGACGGGGCGGCCGGGGCGGGGGCGGGCTCGCTCTTGGGCGCGGGGGCGGGCTCGGCGGGGGCGGCGGGCGCGGGAGCGGAACCGGAGGCCCCGCCGATGATCGCGATCTCGGCGCCGATCTCGACCGTCTCGTCCTCGTTGACGAGGATCTTGGTGAGCACTCCGGCCACCGGGGACGGGATCTCGGTGTCCACCTTGTCGGTGGAGACCTCCAGGAGCGGCTCGTCCTCCTCGACGGTGTCACCGACGCTCTTCAGCCACTGGGTGACGGTGCCCTCGGTGACGCTCTCACCCAGGGCGGGGATGGTCACGGGGGTGCCGGGACCGTCGGAACCGGCGGACGGAGCGGCGGGCTCGGGCTCGGCGGCGGGGGCCGGAGCGGGCTCCTCGGCGGCGGGCTCCGGCTCGGGCTCGGCCGCCTCGGGCTGAGCGGCCTCGGGCGCGGGTGCCGCGTCGTCGGCGCCGTCACCGTCGCCGCCGATGATCGCGATCTCCGCGCCGATCTCCACGGTCTCGTCCTCGTCGATGAGGATCTTGGTGAGCACTCCGGCCACCGGGGACGGGATCTCGGTGTCCACCTTGTCGGTGGAGACCTCCAGGAGCGGCTCGTCTACCTCGACGGTGTCGCCCACGTTCTTCAGCCACTGGGTGACGGTGCCCTCGGTGACGCTCTCACCCAGGGCGGGCATGGAAACGGAAGTCGGCATGGATTCCTCGTTGGATCTGGACGCGGTACCTGCCCAGGCCTTGATGGGCAGCGCGGATGTGTGCGGGGGCGGGCCGGTCAGGGCCCGCCCCCGGGGGTGAAGCGGTCAGTCGTGGACGTGCAGCGGCTTGCCCGCCAGCGCGAGGTGGGCCTCGCCCAGTGCCTCCGACTGGCTCGGGTGCGGGTGGATCAGCTGGGCCACCTCGGAGGGCAGGGCCTCCCAGTTGTAGATCAGCTGGCCCTCGGCGATGAGCTCACCGACGCGGCTGCCGACCATGTGGACGCCCAGCACGGGGCCGTCCTTCTCGGCGATGACCTTGACCGCGCCCTGGGTCTGGAGGATCTGGCTCTTGCCGTTGCCCGCCAGGTTGTAGTTCATCTCGACGACGTCGTGACCGCGCTCCTTGGCCACCTTGGTGGTGAGACCGACGGAGGCGACCTCAGGCTCACAGTACGTGACGCGGGGGACACCGTCGTAGTCGATCGCGGGCGGGTTCTGCCCGGCGATGTGCTCGGCGACGAAGATGCCCTCCGCGAAGCCGACGTGCGCGAGCTGGAGGGTCGGGATGAGGTCACCGACGGCGTAGACGTTGCCCACGCCGGTGTGCAGGTTCTCGTCGACCTTGACGAAGCCGCGCTCCAGGGTGACGCCCTGCTCCTCGTAGCCCAGGCCCTCGGAGACCGGGCCGCGACCGATGGCGACCAGCAGGACCTCGGCCTCCAGGGTCTTGCCGCCCTGGAGGGTGACGACCACGCCGGAGTCGGTGGTCTTGACCGACTCGAACGGGGTGCCCAGCTCGGCCTTGATCTTCCGCTTGCGGAAGGCGCGCTCCAGCAGCTTGGAGCTGGACTCCTCCTCGACGGGGACCAGGTGCTTGAGGGCCTCGACGATGGTGACGTCGGCGCCGTAGGAACGCCACACGCTGGCGAACTCCACGCCGATCACGCCGCCGCCCAGAACGATGACGGACTCGGGGACGCGGTTCAGGCCCAGGGCCTGGTCGCTGGTCATGACCTTGTCGCCGTCGATCTCCAGGCCCAGGGTCTTGGGCTGGGAGCCGGTCGCCAGGAGGATGTTCTTCCCCTTGTAGACCGTGCCGTCGACCGTGACCTCGTCCTTGCCGGTGAGCTTGCCCTCACCCTCGACGACGGTGATCTTGCGGGACTTGACCAGCCCGCTCAGGCCCTTGTGCAGGCCGTTGATGACCTTGTCCTTGTACTGGTGCACCGCGTCGATGTCGATGCCCTCGAACGTGGCCCGGACACCGAAGGTCTCGCTCTCCTTGGCGGAGTCGGCCACCTCGGCCGAGTGCAGGAGGGCCTTGGTGGGGATGCAGCCGCGGTGCAGGCAGGTGCCGCCGAGCTTGTCCTTCTCGATCAGGACGACGCTCATGTCCAGCTCTGCGGCGCGCAGTGCCGCCGCGTAGCCGCCGCTGCCGCCGCCAAGGACGACGAGGTCGAAGGTGCCGCCGCTCTCACTCACGGGAACGAACTCCTAGTTGTGGTGTGGCTGGTGATGGTGGTGGAAGACCGTGGTCCGCCGTCGCCGGTGGCGGTGTGTCATCGGGGACCCCGGCTGCCGGGGACGGGGCGGCGCTGCCGGCTCGGGAGCGCCGCCCCGCCCTTCCGGACTACTGCTTGCGGGCGTAGTCCTCGGCGATCCGGACGAGGGTGCGGGTACCCGCACCCGTGCCGCCCTTGGGGGTGTATCCGTGCGGGCCGCCCTGGTTGAAGGAGGGCCCGGCGATGTCGAGGTGGGCCCACTTGGTGCCCTCCTCGATGAACTCCTGGAGGAAGACGCCCGCCGAGAGCATGCCGCCCCAGCGCTCGGCCGCCACGTTGGCGATGTCCGCGACCGAGGAGTCGAGACCGGCGCGCAGCTCACCCGGGAGCGGCATCGGCCAGGAGGCCTCGCCCTCGGCGGTGGCGGCGGCGACGACCTCGTCGCGCACGGCGTCGTCGTTGGACATGACCGCGAACACGCGGGTGCCGAGCGCGACCAGCTGGGCGCCGGTCAGCGTGGCGATGTCCACGATCAGGTCGGGCTGGTCCTCGTGGGCGCGGACCAGGCCGTCGGCCATGACCAGGCGGCCCTCGGCGTCGGTGTTGAGGACCTCGACGGTCTTGCCGCCGTAGATGCTCAGGACGTCGGAGGGGCGCTGGGCGGTGCCGCTGGGCATGTTCTCGGCCACGGTCAGGTAGCCGACCGCGTTGACCTTCAGGCCCAGGGTGGAGATGGCGCGCATGGCGGCGAGCACCGAGGCGGCACCGCTCATGTCGGACTTCATCGAGTCCATCCCGCCCGCGGGCTTGAGGGAGAGGCCGCCGGAGTCGAACGTGATGCCCTTGCCGACGAAGGCGACCGTCCTGGTGGCCTCGGGGTGGCCGTAGGCCAGCCGGACCAGGCGGGGCGGGTTGGCCGAACCCTGGCCGACGCCGGTCAGGCCGCCGTAGCCGCCCTCGGACAGGGCCCGCTCGTCCAGGACCTCGATCTCCAGCTCGGCCTGCTGGGCGATCTCCTGGGCCGCCGAGGCCAGGTCCTCGGGGACGAGGTCAGCGGGGGCGGTGTTGACGAGGTCACGGGTGAAGGAGACGGCCTCGGCCAGGACGGCGGCGCGCTCCACGGCGTCGGCGGCGCCGTCGGCCTCGCTGACCACGGTGAGCGTGGCGGAGGGGCGGGCGGCCCTCTTCTCGGCCTTCTCACCGGTGCGGTAGCGGTCGAAGCTGTAGGTGCCGAGTTCGGCGCCCAGCGCGACGGCTCCGGCCTGGTCGGCGGTGGTCGCGGGCAGGGCCAGGGCGACGCGGCCCGCGCCCTCGGGGCGGGCGCTCAGCGCGCGCAGCGCGGCTCCGGCCGCACGGGACAGGACGTCCGGGTCGACGGCACCGTCGGCGGGCGCCGGGCCGAGCCCGACCGCGACGACGACCGGGGCCGTGACGGCTCCGAGGGAGGCAATGGTGTGCACCTCCTCAGGGGCGCCGCTCGCTCCCAGGAGCGACAGGGTCGAGCCGAGGCCGCCGGAGAAGGCGGCGTCGACGCTATGAGCGCCCGATGCGGGCTCCGGGGCGTCGCCTCCGGAGTGGTAACCGACGACAACCGCGTCGGCGTCGAGCGAACTGGGGGACTCCGTGTTTACTGACAACGTCGTGCTCACGTCCTCGATGCTAGTCCTCCCGCGCCCCCGGCGGTGACGCCGCGCCCCGTGCCTCCGGGGCCCTGACGCGGCGCTCCCCGCCGTCGCGCGGCGTACGGGTGGCCCCGGGTGGGTCCACCTCCGGCCGCGCCATGTGGGGCCTCTGGTCCCTCGTGGGAGGTGTCGCACGCGGTCGGCGGCGCCCGGACACCCTCTCCCCGGCCCCGGCCGCGTGAAACTGAGTGTGAAAAAATGTGATGATGGCGACATCCGGCCGTCGCGGAAAACTATCAGACAGCACGAATCGGCAGGTGAAGCAGCCCCCGGCTGTTCACAGCGCGAGCGCCGCCGCCCCCTCCGCCCCGACCCGCACACCCCGGCAGCCGTCCCCGAACCGCCTCGTCCTAGGATCGCTCAAGCGAGCCTGCCCTCGCCTCTGACCTGCACGGGAGAACAGATGCCGTATCCCGGAACCCCCACCCCGCCGCCTCTCCGCGCCGCCCGCTCGGCCACCGTCGCGCTGGCCCTCCTCGCCGTGTGCGTCGCGGTCCCGGCCCCGGCCGGGGCCGACTCACCGCTGGCGGAGGCGGCCCGCGACCTCTCCTCCGGAGAGCACGTCCACGTCGCGCCGGACGGCCCCGAGGTCTCCGAGGAGACCCTGGCCCTGGCGCGGGCCCGGCTCTCCGAGGCGCGGACGCCGATCCGCGGCGCCCTCCTCGAAGGAGTGGACCCCGCGCGGGCCGTCCACACCCTCGCCGAGGAGGTCGGCGAACCGGGTCTGTACGTGGTGGCCACCGAGGAGCGCGCCTCCACCGGGGGTGCCACGACCCACCTGTCCTGGACCGCCGTGGGCATCGACACCGGCGGCGCCGACCTGGAGGAGCACTTCGTGTTCTCCCACGGGGACCCGGTGGAGCAGATGGTCAGCGCGGTGGACCTGCTCGACGGCGACCTGCTCCCCGACCTCGCGTCGGCCGCCCGCGAGGAGACGGTCTACGTCCACCCCGCCGTCGAGGCGGCCCTGCCCGACCTCGACGTCGAGGCCCTCCGGGAGCGGTTCGACGGCCTGGACGACGACACCCGGGTCGCGGTCGTCCCCCCGCCGGGGGAGGGCGCCGCCACCTACGAGGAGGCCTACGCCGACGCC
The DNA here is from genome assembly GCF_056173345.1 of Nocardiopsis sp. iso_237. NCBI lineage: Bacteria > Bacillati > Actinomycetota > Actinomycetes > Streptosporangiales > Nocardiopsidaceae > Nocardiopsis > Nocardiopsis sp. iso_237. The sequence continues at coordinate 2,077,658 of NZ_CM149669.1, forward strand.
CTGCTCGAACCGCTCGGTGACGACGGCACCGCCCTGCTCGCCGTCTGGACCTTCGACGACTTCGACCTCACACCCGCCTCCGCCCCGGAGGGCCCCGCGCCCGAGGACCTGGCGTGGCTGCTGCCGCTCGGCCCCGGTCTGGACGGCCTGGCCCCCGCGCTCCACCTCTTCGCCGGCGCGGCGGACGGGAACGTGGTGGCCGACGCCCGGGCGGCCCTCGCGGACGACCACCTGTTCGTGCACCCCAGGGCGGGCGCCGACATCACCGAGGCCGAGCGCGCCGAACTCGACGCCGCCCTGGCCGCCAGGGACGAACCGGTCCGGGTCGCGGTCCTGCCCGCCGGAGCCCGGCTGGAGGCCGACCCGGACGGCGGCGCCGAGCCGCTGGCCGACGCGGTGGCCGACGGGTCCGACGACCCCGTCGTCGTCTACACGCTGGACGGTTCCGGAGACGTGGAGTACTACCCGGTGCGCGGAGACGTCACCGGGGCCGAGTACGACCTCGCCACCGCCGTCTTCTTCGGCCTCGACCACGAGAGCGCCCGGAACTCGGTGGACGGCCTCCTGACGGAGCTCGGTGACGGGTCGGTGCTCGCCGTGGAGGAACCGGCCACCGGCCGGGGGCCAGCGACACTGCCCTGGCCCGCCGTGCTCGGCCTGCTGCTCTCCGTCGCCCTGACCTCGATCGGTCTGGTCGGCGTGCTCGGACGACGTCGGACGCTGTCCGCGCGGGTACGGGAACAGGAGCGCCTCGCGTCCGAGCGGGAGGACGCCGAGACCATGGAGGAACTGCGCGCGGAGGAGGCGGCCCGCGTCGCCGCCATCCAGGCCGAGAACGACCGGGGCATCACGGAGCTGGGTGAGGAGCTGGCCCGGGCCGAGGCCCCCGTGACCGGCTCGGTGGAGGAGTTCGAGACCCACCTGAGGGAGTACGAACTGCTCAAGGGGGACAACGAACGCGCGAACGACATCGACCGCGTCCTCGCCGTCCGCCGCCGCATGGAGCAGGCGCGCGACCGCCTGGAGGGGTGGAACCGCCGCCAACGCGACCACTGACCGGGGGCGCGGTCGACCGCGGGCGCTCAGCCGCGCGCGGCGGCCGCCGTCACCAGCAGGACCACCGTCACTGCCGTCTCCACCAGGGCACCCAGGACGTCCCCGGTCACCCCGCCCAGCCGGCGCACCGCCCGGTACAGCAGGGCCCCGGCCGCCGCCAGCCCCGCCACCGCAGCCACCGCGCAGGCCGCGGCGAACCCGGGGGAGTGCGCCAGCCCGAGCAGGCAGGCGGCCAGCACCCCGGCCGCGCACACCGCCGCCGCCAGCGGGCGCACCGTCCCCGCCACGAAGGAGCCCAGCCCGTCGGGGCGAGCCGAGGGCACCCCCGTGCACGCCAGGGTCACCGCCAGCCGTCCGGTCGCGCCCGCGACCACCGCCCCGGCCACGGCGGCCCAGGGCGAGGCCTCGACGAGCCCCGCCAGCGCCAGCACCTGGGCTCCCACCGCGACCAGCAGGGTGAGCACCCCGAACGGTCCGATGTCGGAGCGGCGCATCACCTCCAGCGCGCCCTCCGCCGGGCGGCCGCTGCCCAGGCCGTCGGCGAGGTCGGCCAGCCCGTCCAGGTGCAGCCCACGGGTGAGCAGCGCCCCCAGCCCCACCGCGAGCAGCGCCGCCAGCGGGGCGGACCACCACCAGGCCCCGGCCACCGCGACGATCCCGGTGACCCCGCCGAGCAGCCCGCCCAGCACGGGTGCCCAGCACATCGCCCACCCCGCCACGGCGCGGTCCACCCGCTCCACCCGCACCGGCCAGACCGTGAAGGTGCCCACAGCCATCCGCGCCCCTGCCAGGGCGTCGGCGGCGCTCACCCGAGCTCCACCACGCGCCCGGCCGTCACCAGCACCACGACCTCGGACTCCGCGCCCACCCACTGGTTCAGCAGCCCCAGCCGGTCACGGAAGATCCGGCCCGAGCGGGTCGGCGGAACCACGCCCGAACCCACCTCGTTGGTGACCGCCACCACGTAGGCCCGGGTCGAACGCCAGGCCTCCAACAGTTCGTGGACGGCGGTCTCCAACCGCTCCTCGGCGTCCTCGGGCGGGTCCTCCTCCCAGAGCCCGCACTCGCCCATCACCCCGGTGAGCCAGGTGCCCAGGCAGTCGACCAGGACCGCGCCCCGCGCCTGCCTCAGCAGCACCGCGAGGTCCGTGGTCTCCTCGGTCCGCCACCACCAGGGGCGCCGCAGCGCGTGCCGTTCGACCCGCTCCGCCCACTCCGGATCGGCGCCGTCGGGGACCGGTCCGGTGGCCGCGTAGACCACCCGGGGCTCGGTCAGCAGACGCAGTTCGGCCTCGGTGGACTTGCCGGAGCGGGCCCCGCCCGTGACCAGCGCGCGGTACGGCCCGTGCGGCCGGGACTCCGGCCACACCGCGGGCGGGCACGACATGACGGTGCCGTCACCCGGGACCAGGGCGCCCCACAGGTGGGCCCGCCGGGCGAACTCCTCGGGGGACCGGATGCGGTGGTCGCCGCCGACCGCCACCACGGCGGTGGTCACCCCGATCACCCCGGACCGGCGCAGCTCTCCGACGACCTCCGGGCGCTGCGCGGCGTCCACGATCACCATGTCCACCTGCTGGGCGGGCGCGGACGAGTACGCGGACGCCCCCGAGGGCCGACCGTCGGCGGGCGGTCCCCCCGGCAGCGGCCCCGGACCGGAGCGGGCGAACAGCAGTCGGCCGCCGTCCGCGCTCTCCACGAGGGCGCCGTCCGGCGTGGACGTCACGGTGTAGCCGGGCGGGACCGGTCCGACCGCTCCGGCCTCTCGCAGGCGGAAGCGGTCGTCGACGGTCACCCGCAGCGGCAGGCGGCGTTCCGCGTGGGCCTTGTTGCAGGACGAGCAGGTGCACTGTGGGGCTGGCCAGCCCGTGTGACCCGCTGTCCCCAGAAATCGGATACGCACCCAGAAGAGTAAACAGCATCGCGGACCAAGCCTTGGTTAAGCTCGGCGCAGGATCGCGGTGCACCCACCGTGGAACCGGCGACGAAGGGCGGTCGAGGATGGCGTGGACGTGGCGGTACATCGGGACTGACGGTGACCGGACGGGGACGGAGGAACTGCCGGCCGAGTCGTTCACGTCGCGTGGCGACGCCGAGAGCTGGCTGGGTGAGAACTGGGCCGAGCTGGCGGAGGGCGGCGTGGTCAGCGTCGCGCTGCTGGAGGACGACAGCGAGCTCTACACGATGCCCCTCGGAACCGAGTGAACGCGCGGGGGCCCGGCGGTCCGCACGACCGCCGGGCCCCCGCGACCCGGGACGGGGGATCCCGCTAGCCGCGGATGTTCTCCGGGCTCTTGGTGAGCTCCGGGTCGCGCTCCACGCTGTCGCCCAGGACATCGTCGATCCGCGCCATCAGCGCGGCGTCGAGCCTGACCCCGGCCGCCTTCACGTTGCTCTCGACCTGCTCGGGACGGGAGGCGCCGATGATCGCGGCGGAGACGTTCGGGTTCTGGAGGACCCAGGCCACGGACAGCTGCGACAGGGTGAGCCCGGCCTCGGCCGCCAGCGGCTCCAGCAGCTGCACCCGCTCCAGCAGCGTCTGGTCCGCGACCTTGTCCGCCAGGAAGCGCTCGCTCTTGGGGTCACTGGCCCGCGATCCGGTCGGGAGCTCCTGGCCCGGCTTGTACTTGCCCGTGAGGACGCCGCCCGCGATGGGGGACCAGACCAGCTGGCCGATGCCCTCGCGTTCGGAGAGCGGGACGACCTCGGACTCGATGACCCGCCAGATCATGTTGTACTGCGGCTGGCTGGAGACGATCCGGTCGAAGCCCATCTCGTCGGCGATCTTCAGCGCCCGCTCGATCTGGTCGGCGCGCCACTCGGAGACACCGATGTAGAGGGCCTTGCCCTGGCGGACCAGGTCCTCGAAGGCCCGCATGGTCTCTTCGAGCGGGGTGGAGTAGTCGTACCGGTGCGCCTGGTACAGGTCCAGGTAGTCGGTGCCCAGGCGGCGCAGGGAGTCCTCGCAGCCGCGGATGACGTGCTTGCGGTTCAGGCCCCGGTCGTTGCGGCCCTCGCCCACCGGCCAGAAGACCTTGGAGAAGATCTCCAGGCCGTCACGGCGCTGTCCCTTGAGCGCGCGGCCCAGCACCTCCTCGGCCCTGCCCTGGGCGTAGGCGTCCGCGGTGTCGAAGGTGGTGACGCCCGCGTCGAGCGCCGCACGGACGCAGGAGGCCGCGGTGTCCTCCTCGACCTGGGAGCCGTGGGTGATCCAGTTCCCGTACGCGATCTCGCTGATGATCAGACCGCTGTTGCCAAGATGCCGAAATTCCATGCCGAGCACTCTAGTTGGCGCGCTTCCGGCGAGCTCCACGGGGACGGAGGGAGGTGAAGGGCCGGTGCGGTCACCGGCCCCGCTCACGTCGTCGGGGATGGGGATGCCGGGGCGGCCGGTGGATCAGCGGACGCCGCTCGGAGTGGGGTCTTCTCCGACCTTCAGCCGGGGCTTGGGCAGACGCAGGCGCCGGAACTGGAGCTGGCGCATGGCGGCGTACATGCCGATGCCCCTGACCGCCGGGTCGTCCGGGAAGTACTCGGTGGCGCGGCGCTTGACCGTGCGGCCGATCATGACGCCCTCGGCGATGATCGTCACCATCATCAGCGGCCACAGCACGTAGGCGACGCCCACCTGGAAGACCGGGCTGTTGACGAACAACAGGGCGATGATGAGGATCGAGAACGGCAGGAAGAACTCGCTCGCGCTGCGGCGCGAGTCGATGAAGTCCCGGGCGTAGGCACGGGCCTTGCCGAGGTCCTGCTGCCGGAAGTACTTCTCGTCTCCCTTGGGGGCGCCGGAACGCCGGGCGGTCGTGCCGCGTTGACGTTCGAGACGGTCCCGGTAGGCGCGGTAGGCCTCCTTACGGGTCTCAGGGGCCTTCACCGGTCGGCGCGGGGTGCCTTCGGATTCCCTGCGCTTAGGGGTGGGCACACCCTTCTTGGGGGTATATCCCTTAGGTTGGGTGGCCTCAGTGGCCTCAGGGCTGGCGGATTCGGCCGTGGTCGAATCCGGGGCTGCGGAAGCGGAGCGACGTCGGAACACACCCTCAGGGTAGCCGGTCATAGCTTTATGGCGACCGCGGGCCAGACCGCGTAGGGTTGGGCAAAGCGCCCGCTGGGAACAGCCGATGTACGCACCGAGAAGGGGACGGCCACGCCAATGAGCGTGTTTCAGCGACTTTCGATGATCTTCAAGTCCAAGGCCAACAAGGCCCTGGACTCGGTCGAGGACCCCAGGGAAACCCTCGACTACTCGTACCAGAAACAGCTCGAACTGCTCCAGAAGGTCCGTCGCGGCGTCGCCGACGTCGCGACCTCCCGCAAGCGGGTCGAGCTCCAGATCCAGCAGCTGGAGCAGCAGTCCGGCAAGCTGGAGAACCAGAGCCGCGCCGCCCTCACCCAGGGCCGTGAGGACCTCGCCCGCGAGGCCCTCACCCGCCGCTCCGGCCTCACCAGCCAGATGGAGGGGCTGCGCGAGCAGCACGCCAACCTCCAGAACGAGGAGCAGAAGCTCACGATGGCGGCCCAGCGCCTGCAGGCGAAGGTCGACGCCTTCCGCACGCGCAAGGAGACCATCAAGGCGACCTACACCGCCGCCCAGGCACAGACGCAGATCAGCGAGGCCTTCTCCGGTATCTCCGAGGAGATGGGCGACGTCGGCATGGCCGTGCAGCGGGCGGAGGACAAGACCGCCGAGATGCAGGCCCGTGCGGGCGCGGTGGACGAGCTCCTCGCCTCCGGCGCGCTGGACGACGTCACGGGCACCGGCCCCAAGGACGACATCCAGTACGAGCTCGACCAGATGGCGAGCACGACCGGTGTCGAGGCCGAGCTGGAGCGCATGAAGCTCGAACTCGGCGGCGGCAGCGGTGGCGGCGCCACCCCGCAGATCGAGGGTGGCAACGGGGCCGGGAACCGGGAGGGCTCGTGATCGTCCGCATCATGGGTGAGGGGCAGGTCGACCTCACCGACGCAGACCTGGACCTGCTCAACGACTTCGACGCCGCCCTGGAGGCCGCGATCGAGTCGGGTGACGAGGCCACGTTCCGCAAGGCGCTGCACGACCTCCTGGAGAAGGTCCGGCAGGACAGCAAGCCGCTGCCGCCCGACTCCCTGGAGCCCTCGCAGTTCATCCTCCCGCCCGCCGACGCCAGCATGGACGAGGTTCGGGAGATGCTCCAGGACGACGGGCTCATCCCGGGCTAGGGCTCGTCCCCGTACTCGGTGCCCTCGCGTACGCGCTCTTCCACCCCGGCCGCCGTGATCCGTCACGGCGGCCGGGGTGTGTCCGGGGTCATGCGGGCGCGGGGACACGCGGTGTCCCGCTTTAACCCGTTTCTCACCTGCCGGAACTACACTCCGACACATCCGTAGGGGGAGGGAGTCGGCGTGGCTGGTTCGAAGTTCCGTCCGGACCGGGGGCTGACGGCCCGGATGGTCATGACCATGGTTTTGCTGTTCCTGGTCTACGTCGCCTTCGTCGTGGGACTGGTCCTGGCCGGGCTCAACGTGTTCCTGGTCCTGGTCCTGGTCGCGGCGTTCGCCCTGTTCTCCTACTTCTCCTCCGACAAGATCGCCATGTTCGCGATGGGCGCCAAGGAGGTCTCCCCCCAGCAGGCGCCCGACCTGCACGCCATGGTCGACCGCCTGTGCGCCATGGCCGACATGTCCAAGCCGCGGGTGGGCATCGCCGACACCGACGTGCCCAACGCCTTCGCGACCGGGCACAACGAGAAGTCCGCGGTCATCTGCGTGACCACCGGGCTCATGCGCCGCCTCGACGGCCCCGAGCTGGAGGCGGTCGTCGCCCACGAGCTCTCGCACATCGCCCACCGCGACGTGATGGTGATGACCATCGCCGGCTTCCTCGGCATCGTCGCCGGGTTCCTCACCCAGGCCGGGCTGCGCTTCGCCATGTTCGCCGGAGCGGGCGGGCGCGGCGGCAACAACAACGGCCCCGCCCCGGCGGTCGTCGCGCTCCTGGTCGTCCTGGTCAGCGCCGTCGCCTGGGTCCTGAGCTTCCTGCTCACCCGTGCCCTGTCCCGGTACCGTGAGCTCGCCGCGGACCGCGCCGCCGCGTACCTGACCGGCCGCCCGTCCGTGCTCGGCAGCGCCCTGTCCAAGATCACCGGTGACATGGCCCGCATCCCCACCCGGGACCTGCGACAGGCGGAGCCGTTCAACGCGTTCTTCTTCGCCCCGGCGTTCGCGAAGAAGGGCTTCAGCATGAACCAGCTCATCGCCACCCACCCGCCCGTCGAGCAGCGCCTGGCCCAGCTCTCCGACATCTCCCGCCAGCTCGGTAGCGGAGCCTGACCCCAACCACCCACGAGGGGATCCACCACATGAGCTTCTGGCGCACCCTGCTCGGCCGCTCCGAACCGGTCAAGCCCGACCTCGACGCGCTGTTCGGCCTGCCCTCGGCCGCGCTCACCCTGCGGGCCGGGGTGGGCCTGACCCCCACGGGCTCGGGGTCGGTGGCCTTCCGCGCCGCCGAGGGCGCCGCCTTCGCGGACGTCGAACGCGACGTCACCGCGCTGCTCAACGCGGGGGAGGGGCCCTCGGTCGAACAGACCACCGACGACTACGGCTACACCTGGCTGGTGCTGCGCCCGGGCGCGGCCGAGGCCGCCGACGACGGCGGCGACCCCTCGGGCGGTGAACTCGTGGACACCGACATCACCGGCCTGGTCACCGACCTGCACGCGGTCAACTCGACCCTGGAGGTCAACGGGTACGGGCCCTCCCTGCTCTGCTCCCTGGTCGGTTTCACCGACTCCCGCGGCCGTTCCGTGGGCCTGGTCTACCTGTACAAGCGCGGCACCTTCTACCCGTTCGCGCCCCAGGGCGGCCAGCGCCGCGACAACGCGCTGGAGCTCCAGGTGGAGGCGGCCGTGGGGGACGACCTGCCGATGGAGAAGGACCGTTCCCGCTGGTTCCCGGTCTACGGCGCCCCGGGCCTCTGAGGCGGGGCCGTCCGGAGATGGCATCCGGGGCCGGGACAAATTACCCTTGGAGGTACGAGCACACCCGTGCGTCACCGAGGCCACACGTGCACCGTGCGGCCGAGGTGCCAGCGCGAACACAGCGGCCACACGACGGAATGCCACACCGGCCTCCGACGTTGGGACCCGTTGAAGAGGACTGGACCCGCCGACGCGGGCCGATCCGGTAAGCGACCGGGGTCGCCAGACGGCCGCAACCCCTTTCCAGAGGAGCTTTACAACATGACGGTTCAGAGCGAGGCCACCGCGCAGGGAGTCATCCTCACCGATGGTGCGGCCGACAAGGTTCGGACGCTCCTTGACCAGGAGGGCCGGGACGACCTGCGCCTGCGCGTGGGCGTCCAGCCCGGTGGTTGCTCGGGGCTGCGTTACCAGCTCTACTTCGACGAGCGCGACCTCGACGGCGACGTCATCGCCGACTTCGACGGTGTCGAGGTCGTCACCGACCGCCGCAGCGCCGCCTACCTCATCGGCGCCACCATCGACTTCGTGGACACCATCGAGAAGCAGGGGTTCACCATCGACAACCCCAACGCGACCGGCTCCTGCGCCTGCGGTGACTCCTTCAACTAGGAGTCCCCGGCTCCCCGAGGGAGCGCTCAGGTTCTCGGAACCACAGGGGGAGGGCGGACGCGGACGAGCGTTCGCCCTCCCCCTCTGGGTACCCTTGGCTGGTCCCGACGGGCACGTCCCCGGCATGCCCTGAACAGCTCGCCGGATCGTCCACGAGCGATCCACCTCGCCAGCAAGGAGCCCACGTCCCGTGCGTATCGCGGTTGCCGGATCCATCGCCACCGACCACCTGATGACCTTCCAGGGTCGGTTCGCAGAGCAGATCATCCCTGAGCAGATCCAGCAGTTGTCCCTCTCCTTCCTCATCGACGAGCTGGACGTTCGCCGCGGCGGCGTCGCGGCCAACATCTGTTTCGGCATGGGCGGGTTCGGTCTGAGCCCGGTCCTGGTCGGTGCCGCCGGCGCCGACTTCGAGGAGTACCGCTCCTGGCTCGACCGCCACGGCGTCGACACCTCGGCGGTGCACATCTCCGAGTTGCGTCACACCGCCCGGTTCGTCTGCACCACGGACCTGGACCAGAACCAGATCGCCTCCTTCTACACGGGCGCGATGGCCGAGGCCCGCAACATCGAGCTCCAGCCGATCTCCGACCGCGTCGGCGGCCTCGACCTCGTCCTGATCGGCGCCGACGACCCGGCGGCGATGGTCCGCCACAGCGAGGAGTGCCGGACCCGCTCCATCCCCTTCGCCGCCGACCCCTCCCAGCAGCTGGCCCGTATGGAGGGCCCGGAGGTGCGCACCCTCATCGAGGGCGCCGCCTTCCTGTTCACCAACGAGTACGAGAAGGCCCTGGCCGAGCAGAAGACCGGGTGGTCCGACGCCGAGATCCTGTCCCTCGTCGGCACGCGCGTGACCACCCTCGGGGCCAAGGGCGCCCGGATCGACCGCGAGGGCGAGCCGAGCGTCCACGTGCCCTCGGCGGCCGTGGACGAGCTCGTCGACCCCACCGGCATGGGCGACGCCTTCCGCGCCGGTTTCCTGTCCGCCCACTCCTGGGGCCTGTCCCTGGAGCGCGCGGCCCAGGTCGGCAACGCCACCGCCGTGCACTGCCTGGAGGCCGACGGCCCCCAGGAGTACACGCTGACCGGCGCCTCACTGCTGGAGCGTCTGGAGCGCTCCTACGGCGCCGAGGCCGCCGACGAGGTCCGCCCCTTCGTGTGACCCGGGTCCTCCCCGGCCGGAAAAGCACGCACTCTGGTCGGGGTGGTACCCCGGAGCCCGTAAAGTGGATGGCTGTGACCCGCACGGGGACTCCCCGTGCCCGCCCGGTGCGTTGAAACGCGTGCCGGGTCATTCGCCCGAACCGCTCGCGCCGGGTCACGCGCGGCGGTGGGGAACCCGCTTCCGACCCGCACCGCGGGACACCGGGGCTCGGGCGCCCTGAGCGCCTCCCAGATCTAGGCCAGCCTTACCTGGGATTCCCTGATTCACCCTGAAAGGACTTCGCATGCGCTACACCGGACCGAAGGTGCGGTTGTCCCGGCGCGCCGGCACCCCGCTGACCCGTAAGGCGGTCAGCTACTTCGAGAAGCGTCCGTACCCGCCCGGCGAGCACGGTCGTCGCGTCCGACGCAACAGCAGCGACTACGCCGTTCGGATGGCGGAGAAGCAGAAGGTGCGCTGGTACTACGACCTGACCGAGAAGCAGCTGGTCAGGATCTACGAGAACGCCAAGAAGCGTCCCGGCCGTACCGGTGAGGAGATGCTCGGCGAGCTCGAGCTGCGTCTGGCCACGGTCGTGCTGCGCGCCGGTCTGGCCGCCTCGATCTACGCCGCGCGTCAGTTCATCAACCACGGTCACATCACCGTGGACGGCAAGAAGGTCGACATCCCGTCGTACCAGGTCAAGCCGGGCCAGATCATCAGCGTTCGGGAGAAGTCCCGCTCGATGGTCCCGTTCGTCGAGGCCGCCGAGGGCATCCACGCCGACGACAAGATCGCCGGTTACCTCGCCGTGAGCCACAAGGACCTGCGCATCGCGGTCGTCGACCGCCCCAAGCGTGAGCAGATCCCCGTGCCCTTCGACGAGCAGCTCGTCGTCGAGTACTACGCTCGCTAGACGGTTCCCGCGGTCGCGGTTCCCCTCCTCGGGGGCGGAACCGCAGTGTGGGAGAGGCCGCGTGGACCCCGTGTCCGCGCGGCCTTCGCCTTGTCCGGTACCTCCCTCCTCCGGCCCCCGTCGGGGGGCAGAGGGAGGGGGATCGGGTACTCACGCCGCCCCCGGAAACCGGGCGGCGTGAATCGTTATCGCAACGGGACCGAAAGTCCGGTCCGGTGTTCCGGTCGCGTCGTCGGGGTCAGTACATCCGCCGGATGTGAAAAGCGCTACCCCGCGCCAGCGGCCGCTCGACGACGAACTCGTGCATCTTCATCCGACACCAGGACGGTATGTCCGCGCTCGCCGCGGGATCGTCCGCGGTGACCGCGATGACCGCCCCGATAGGCACTTCGTGCAGTCGGGCGGCCAGCATGATGATCGGGATCGGGCACTTGAGCCCCACCGCCTCCACGGTGACCAGAGGCTGCTGCGCAGTCGGTCGCTCGGGCACGTCCACCCCCATTCGGTTGTCGTCCTGTGGCCCAATCTTGACCCGGCGCGCGCCAAAAGGCGCACCCGGTTAAGGGTGTCGTAAACCCAGCGATACGCTCGCCTTGGCCTCGTCCCGCGATCGCGCGCACCACCGCCCCGAACGGAGATGCGCACGTGAGCGAACGAGGGCCCGGGGGATCGCCGGGCCGCGCCTCGTAGCCAGCCGGGAGGACCTCCCTCGGGGGCGACCTGGCCCGGCTCCGTGGGGCCGCCGAACGTTTCGAGAGGGCGCGTCTGGCAACACGCTGACCAGGCAAGCCCATGAACGGCACGCTGGGCGGTTCGCGATAATGTTTCCCCCTGACAAGCTTTGGATACTTAGGCCGCCCGTGGAGAATCCACGGGCTTCACCGCTGGGAAGGCAATCCGTGAGTCCGACCCGCCAAAAAAATCGGCGCTCAACTCTGCGCCGATGGGCACCACGCGGCGCCGCGCTCGCCGTGCTGGGGCTGGCCGCGACCGGCTGCGCGTCGAACGATCTCACTCGTTTGGGCATGCCGGAGCCGATCACCGAGCAGGCCGAGCGTGTTCTCTCGCTCTGGCAGGGCTCGTGGGTGGCGGCGTTCGCGGTCGGCGTCCTTGTGTGGGGACTGTTCATCTGGACAATCCTCTTCCACCGCAAGCGCTCTGAGCAGTTGCCGCCGCAGGTGCGGTACAACATGCCCATCGAAGCGCTGTACACCGTTCTGCCGATCGTCGTCATCTCGGTGCTCTTCTTCTTCACCGCGCGAGACCAGGCCTACCTGCTCGACACCGAAGAGCCCGCCGACGTCCACGTAGAGGTCGTGGCCTTCCAATGGGCCTGGCAGTTCAACTACATGGACGACACCAAGGAGAACGGTGGCGACGTGCTCTTCTCCGAGGTTGGTATCCCCAACCCGGACGGCACCGCCAACCGTGACACCCAGACGACCCTGGTCCTCCCCGAGGGCGCGGTCGTCCACTTCGACCTCCACTCTCCCGACGTCATCCACTCCTTCTGGATCCCGTCCTTCGGGTTCAAGATGGACGTCGTCCCGGGCCGTGACAACTCCTTCCAGGTCAACCTCAATGAAGGTTCCGAGGGCGAGTACGTCGGGCGTTGCGCCGAGCTGTGCGGTGTGGACCACACCCGCATGCTCTTCAACGTCGAGGTCCTCCCGCAGGACGAGTACGACGCCTGGGCCGCCGAGCAGGAGACCAAGGCCGCGGAGGCTGCGGAGGCCGACGAGGCCGCTGCTCTGGAAGCCGCCGAAGCCGCCGAGTCCGAGGGCGCCGCGACCGACGACGCCGAGGGCACGGGTGCCGACGGCACCGACGCTGAGGGCACGGGCGCCGAGGCGACCGAGTCCGAGGAGAATGACGAGTAAATGACCACGACGGCAACCGAACCCCGCACTGACGGTCAGGCACCGTCACGCAAAGGGTCGATCATCGTCAACTGGCTGACGTCGACCGACCACAAGGTCATCGGGTACATGTACCTGATCACCTCCTTCGCGTTCTTCCTCTTCGGAGGAGTGCTGGCGCTCCTGATGCGCCTGGAGCTGTTCACCCCGGGCATGCAGTACATGTCCAACGAGCAGTTCAACCAGCTCTTCACGATGCACGGCACGATCATGCTGCTGATGTTCGCGACCCCGCTGTTCGTCGGGTTCTCGAACATCCTCATGCCGTTGCAGATCGGCGCCCCCGATGTGGCCTTCCCCAGGATCAACCTGTTCGGCTACTACCTGTTCCTCTTCGGCAGCCTCATCGCGATCAGCGGCTTCCTGACCCCGGGCGGCGCGGCCAGCTTCGGCTGGTTCGCCTACACCCCGCTCTCCGACGCGGTCCGCTCGCCGGGCCTCGGCGGTGACCTGTGGATCCTGGGTCTGGCCGTCTCCGGTCTGGGCACGATCCTCGGTGCGGTCAACTTCATCACCACCGGCCTGTGCATGCGCGCGCCCGGTATGACGATGTTCCGCATGCCGATCTTCACCTGGAACACCCTGCTCACCAGCGTCCTGGTGCTCATCGCGTTCCCGGTCCTGACCGCCGCGCTGATCGCCCTGGGCGCCGACCGCATGGTCGGTACGCAGGTCTTCAACGCCGAGCACGGTGGCGCCATCCTGTGGCAGCACCTGTTCTGGTTCTTCGGCCACCCCGAGGTGTACATCATCGCGCTGCCGTTCTTCGGCATCGCGACGGAGATCCTCCCGGTCTTCAGCCGCAAGCCGATCTTCGGCTACAAGAGCCTGGTGGCGGCGACCATCGCCATCGCCGGCCTGTCCGTGACCGTGTGGGCCCACCACATGTTCCCGACCGGCGCCGTGCTCCTGCCCTTCTTCTCGTTCATGACGTTCCTCATCGCGGTTCCGACCGGTGTGAAGTTCTTCAACTGGATCGGGACGATGTGGCGCGGGCAGCTCACCTTCGAGACGCCGATGCTGTTCACGATCGGCTTCCTGGTCACCTTCCTCTTCGGTGGTCTGACCGGTGTGCTGCTGGCCTCGCCGCCGATCGACTTCCACGTCACCGACTCCTACTTCGTGGTGGCGCACTTCCACTACGTGGTGTTCGGCACCGTGGTGTTCGCGATGTTCGCGGGCTTCTACTTCTGGTGGCCCAAGTTCACCGGGCGGATGCTCAACGAGAAGCTGGGCAAGTTCCACTTCTGGCTGCTCTTCCTGGGCTTCCACGGCACGTTCCTGGTGCAGCACTGGCTGGGCGCGATGGGCTTCCCGCGTCGTTACGCGGACTACCTGGCCACGGACGGCTTCACCGAGCTGAACCAGATCTCCTCGATCTCGTCGTTCGTGCTGGCCGCCTCGACGCTGATCTTCTTCTGGAACATCTACGTCACCGCGAAGAAGGCGCCGCTGGTCACCGTGGACGACCCGTGGGGCTACGGCTGCTCGCTGGAGTGGGCCACCTCGTGCCCGCCGCCGCGACACAACTTCACGTCGCTGCCCCGCATCCGGTCCGAGCGTCCGGCCTTCGACCTCAACCACCCGCACGCGGCCGCACCCGGTGCCGTCGCCGCCGGTGCCGAGAAGAAGTAGGGGGTAGAGCACATGAAGATGCAGGCCTACCTGTTCATGGGTATCTCGACCTTCTTCGGTCTGGCCGCCGCGCTGTACATCTACTGGTCCCTCCTGGAGACCGGTGAGATCGAGTGGGCGGGTACCACCGCCCTCGTGGTCTCCATCGGCTTCGGCTGGATGATCGGCTTCTGGCTCTGGCAGTCGGCCCGCCACAGCGAGCACCACCACGGCCTCCCGGCCGAGGAGCGGCTCGACGGCGAGATCGCCGAGAACGCCGGCGAGTACGGGTTCTTCAGCCCGCACAGCTGGTGGCCGATGTTCGTCGCGATGGCCGTCGCCTTCACGGCGGTCGGCGTGGCGATCGGCTGGTGGATGGTGTTCATCGGCTTCTTCGCCGTCATCCTCACCTCGCTGGGCTGGGTCTTCGAGTACTACCGCAAGGAGTTCCAGCACTGACGTGCGCACCCCGCAGGGTCGTCACTCTTCGAGAGATGACCACTACGCGGGGTAGGATGTGCGTGTCACCGCCCCGGTGGCCGGACCGGTCGTCCCAGACGACCTCCGGGCACCGGGGTACTCTTTTTCGGTGACCCCCACGTGACGACTGCTCCGCAGGTCACGACGCATCCAGGCCCTGTCGGCGTCGCGCCGGTGCGCTCGCTCCGCTCGCGTCCGGGCCCCGTACGGACGCTGGAGGTCCTTGGCGTGAAGCGACGAACCGCCCCTTCCCGAACGGCCGCGGCGGCGGCAGTCCTCGTGATCCTCGCGTCGGCGTGCACCTCCGGGGGAGGGGACGGTCCCGGGGGCACCTCGGCCCCCGAGGAGGTCGAGCGGGGGCCGGAGGTGGCGATCACCCCCGCGCCGGGCGCCACCGGGGTCCCGCCGAACACCCCGGTCCGGGTCGAGGCCGTGGACGGGGCCATCACCGACGTGCGGATCGAGCAGAGCACCGAGGACGGGGCCGCCTCCGGGGACACCGCCGAGGAGGGCGGACAGGGCCAGGAGGCCGAGGACCCCTTCCCCGTCACGGGCACGCTCAACGAGGCCGGGGACGCCTGGGTCAGTGACTGGAACCTGCGTCCCGGGGCCTCCGTCAGTGTCGTGGTAACCGCCGCCGACGAGGAGGGGGAGGAGTCCGAGGTGGTCTCGGAGTTCACCACCCTGGAGTCGGAGCCCGGTCACCGCCTCGAACTCGCCTCCAACTTCCCGAGCAGCGGTGACGTGGTCGGGGTGGGCATGCCCGTCATCGTCAACTTCGACGTGCCCGTCACCAACAAGGCGCAGGTGGAGAACTCCATCCAGGTCACGGCCGAGGAGGAGACCGAGGGCGCCTGGAACTGGGTCACCGACGAGATGGCGGTCTTCCGGCCCAAGGAGTACTGGGACCCCTACCAGCAGGTCACCGTGGACCTCAGACTCGCGGGGGTGGAGTCCTCCGAGGGGGTCTACGGCGTGGAGAACCACCGCATCGAGTTCGAGGTGGGGCGCGAGCTGGTCTCCACGATGCACGTCCCCGACCACGAGATGAGCGTGTCGATCGACGGCGAGACCGTCCGCACCATCCCGGTCAGCAACGGGTCCGCCGACGAGCGCTTCAACACCACGACCTCCGGGACCCACCTGACCATGGAGAAGTACCAGTCGCTGGTCATGGACTCCGCGACCGTGGGCATCCCGGAGGGGTCGCCCGGCTACTACCGGCTGGACGTGGACTGGGCGGTCCGCACCTCCAACAGCGGCGAGTTCACCCACGCCGCCCCCTGGAACGCGGGGAACCTCGGCGGCGCCAACACCTCCAACGGCTGCACGAACATGTCCGTGGAGGACGCCCGCTGGTACCACAACCAGACGCTCATGGGCGACATCCTGGAGACCACCGGCACCGACCGCGACCTGGAGTGGGACAACGGGTGGGGCTTCTACCAGCGCTCCTGGGAGGAGTGGCTGTCCCACAGCGTCACCGGTGAGCCCCAGAGCACGGACGGCTCCGGCACCCCCGGGTCCGTCCACGGCGAGGGCCTCTAGGAGGCAGGGCGTCGGCGCGGAGGGCGTCCGGTCAGTCCCGGACCGGCTCCGCGCCGCTGAGAAGGCCGTCCAGGCGTTCGAGGGTGCGGTCCCAGGACCACTCGGCGGCCACCCACTCCCGGCCGCGTGCGCCCATCTGGGCGGCGCGGTCGGGGTCCCTCAGGAGCCGGATGAGGGCCCGGGCGGTCGGTCCGGGCGCCGACCCGTCGACCACGTGCCCCGTCTCGCCCTCCAGGACCGCGTCCGGGGCGCCGCCGGAGGCCCCGGCGACCACCGGCAGTCCGGTGGCGGACGCCTCCAGGTAGACCATGCCCAGGCCCTCCACGTCCAGACCGCCCCGGCGGGTGCGGCAGGGCATGGCGAAGACGTCGCCGGCGTCGTAGTGGGCGGGGAGCCGGTCGGCGGGGACGGGACCGGTGAAGCGCACCGAGTCCGTGCCGCTGGCCGCCGAGCGCAGCCGGGGCGCGAGGGGGCCGTCCCCGACGAACAGCAGGACCGCGTCGGGCACGTCGGCCAGCACGCGGGGCCAGGCCCGCAGCAGGGTGTCCTGTCCCTTGCGCGGCACCATCCGGGACACGCACACGACCACCGGGCGCGAACCCAGGCCCAGCTCCCGGCGGACCTCCTCGCCGCCGGAGCCGGGACGGAAGCGCTCGGTGTCCACCCCGGGGGCCAGACGCCGCATCCGGGCGGTGGCGGCGGGGGAGAGTGAGCGGGCCAGCCGCCTCCGGGTGTACTCGCCCAGGTAGGTGACGGTGTCGACGCCGTCACCGATCCGCCGCAGCGCCGAACTCGCTCCGGGGACCACGGTCCAGCCGGTCTCGTGTCCGTGGGTGAGCGCCACCTGGCGCCGCACCCGGGAGCGCAGCCCGGCGGCGAGCAGGCCCAGGGGGGCGGCGGCCCCGTAGAGCACGGAGTCGCACTCCTCCATCTCCGCGATGACCCGGGACCGCCGGGCCACCCCCGGCGTGGGGAGCAGTACCGAGGCCGAGTCGCGCACGACGGGGAACGGCTGGTGCAGGTCGAAGTACGGGTCGGCGCGCAGGTCCTCGGCGGCGGGGGAGGAGCAGTAGACCAGCACCGACCCCGGGGGGCGGCGGCGGGCCAGCTCGTGCACGAAGGACTCGATCCCGCCCGGGCGCGGAGGGAAGTCGTTGGTGATGATCAGGGTTCGCGACACCTGAGCGAGTCTAGGCGCCCGGACACGGGAAGGGCCCCTGGGAAACGGGGTGGTTTCCCAGGGGCCCCTCCGCCGGTCGTCCGGCCGCGGGTGCGCGGTGGCGTGTCCTAGGGCCGGACCGCCGCGACGAAGTTGGACCGGTAGTAGTCGCTCAGCTGCACCGTACCGATGGGGCGGGCGGACGTGGAGGCGTGCACCATCACGCCGTCGCCCGCGTACAGACCCACGTGGCTCGGGTTGGGGCCGTAGAAGAAGATCAGGTCACCGGGCTGCATGTTCTCCCAGGAGACGCGCTGACCGGCGTTGATCTGGTCGTAGGTGGTGCGCGGCAGGTTCACGCCCGCCTGGGCCCAGGCGGCCTGGGTCAGGCCGGAGCAGTCGTACCCGTTGGGTCCGGTGCCGCCCCAGACGTAGGGCTTGCCGACCTGCTGGTAGGCGAAGCTCAGCACGGTCTGGGCGTTGCCGGTGGCCGGGCCGGTGTAGTCGGCGCCGCCGCCCCCTCCACTGCTGCTGCCGCCTCCACCGCCACCGCCGCCGGTCTCTGTGCTGACGTTCTCGGTGGCGGCGGCCTGTTCCTCGGCGGTCAGCTCGGACAGGATCTCCTCCTGCTCGCTGATCGCCTCCTCCGCCGCCTCCGTGGCCTCCTCGGCCTCGTCCAGGGCGTCGGCCGCGGCCTCCTCGGTGGACTCGGCCTCGCCGCGCAGGCCCTCCAGGTGTTCGAGCTCCTCCAGGTACTGGGCGAGGCTCTCCTGGTGCTGCTCGGACAGGTAGGTGAGGTCGGCCTGGTGCTCCAGGGCCTCCTCGGGGCCGGTGGCCCCGATCAGCTGGGCGGGAGAGGTCAGGTCCACGCCCGTGTAGGTGGTGTTGGCCAGGGCGCGTACGCCGCCGCTGAGCGAGTCGACCTTCTTCTCGGCGGTCTCGATGTCGGAGAGGATGCCGTCGAGCTTCTCCTCGGCCGCCTCGTGGGTCTCCTTGGCCTCGTTGAAGGTCGCGTTGAGCTCGATGAACTCCTCTTCGAGGCGTTCGATCTCCTCCTGGACGTCCTCGGACGTGGGCTCGGCGTGGGCCACGGCGGCGGGGAGGAGGAAGGCACCGACGGCGAGGGAGGCGATGACCGCGGTTCGACGTTGGCGTTCGCCACGGGATGCAGACACTGAAACACCTTTCTCCCCTTGTCCCAGGCGATACGGGGAACAAGGGACTGCACCGGGTGGGGAACCTCGGGCCAGAGAGGGTGGCCGAAACGGTGTGGGGGTGTGCCCGACCCGGGCGCGGCTGTCACCACCGGGGGGGTGGTGAATGAGGAGCAACCGCGCTCGGCGTCGAACACTAGTGCATCGCTCGGGGGGCTCTCAACTGTTTCGTGACATTCCGCTGGAAGGCGAGGAGTGTCCGAAATCAGGGTTCCTGACCCTAAAGGGGGATCGGTGGGACGGGCGTGGGCCGACGCACACGAGAGGCCGCCGTCCCGGCGGGGACGGCGGCCTCACGGGTCACGCGTGGATCAGGGCCGGACGGCGAACTGGAACTGACCGCCCCAGTAGGCGGCCAGGCCGACGACCTCCAGGTTGCGGCCGCTGCTCGGGGCGTGGACCATCTGCCCGTTCCCGGCGTAGAGGCCGTTGTGCCCCAGGTCGCCGAAGAAGAACAGGATGTCGCCCGGCTGGACGGCGCTCATGTCGTAGATGCGGGTGCCCACGTCGGCCTGCCCGTACGTGGTGCGGGGCAGGTCGACTCCGGCCGCGCGCCAGGACGCCTGGACCAGGCCGGAGCAGTCGTACCCGTTGGGGCCGGTGCCGCCCCACACGTAGGGGAGCCCCACCTTGGAGTAGGCGAAGTCCAGGGCCGACGAGGCGTTGCCGCTGCCCCCGTGGCTCTGGCCGCCGCTGTCGTCGCCGCCCTCGGCCGAGGCGTCGGAGTCGGGGAACTGCGCCAGGATCTCCTGCTGCTCCTCGATCTTCTCCTCGACGTCGTCCTTGGCCTCCTCGGCCTCGTCCTTGGCCTTCTCGGCCTCCTCGAGGGCCTTCTCGGCCTCGTCCTTGAGCGCGAACAGGCGCTCGGCGGACTCCCCGAAGTCGTCCAGCTGGGTCTGCTGGGTGTCCGACAGGTAGTTGAGGTCCGCGTTCTGCTCCAGCAGCGCCTCGGGGCCGTCGGAGGTCAGGACGTTGGCGGTGGAGTTGAGGTCGCCGCCCTGGTAGGTGGCGCTGGCGAACTGCTGGACCTTCTCCCGCAGCCCGTCGTAGCGCTCCTGCTCGTCACCGACCTGGCCGTCGAGCTCGTCGTACGCGGCCTTGGCCGCGTCGTAGTCCTCTTCGGCCTGGTTGAAGTTCTCGACCGCTGTGGAGGCTTCCTGGTTCAGCTCCTCGATGCGGTCCTCGACCTCCTCCTGGGTCGGCTCCGCGTGGGCGATGCCGGGGGCGAGGAAGGTACCGGCGGCGACCACGCCGAGACCGGTCGTAGCGATTCGGCGAGCCGTACGCCGACCACCGGGGTTCTTCATGGCGGTCCACGCTCCTTGAGGTTGGGAAGTCCGCACGGGGTGCTGGGAGACTGAAGGATCAGGGGGCCCGCGTGTGGGAACGGGCCTCACGAGAGTGTGCGGGTCCCGGCCGGTGTGGGGAGGCGCAAGGGTGGCCTACTGTCCGACGGGGCACTCACGTTCCTGCAAGAACCTAGCGGAAGGGCCTGCGCGCCTCAACCACGGCACCGTGACTATCGTGCCGGGGACCCCGGCCGCACCGGCCCGCCGGGCCCGGACCGGCCAGGTGGGAGGGGGAGGGGCGCCGGGCCCGGCGCGCCCACGCGCGTGGTGAGGCTCTCAGCCGGGGGGACGGCGGAGGCGGCGCACCGGGGCCCGGGTCCGCTCAGGAGTGGGCCTCCAGGTGGCGCAGGAAGACCACGGAGGGCACGGCGCGCGCCCCCGCCCGCCTGACGGCGGTGACGATCTCCTTGTCGGAGGTGACCACCGCGATCGGTCGGCCGGGCGGCTCGGCCCGCACCAGACGCACGATCAGCGCGTCGGCGGTCTCCCCGGGAGCGCTGAAGAGCACGCGCACCCGGCGGCTGGTCGTCACCGGCGGCGCCTCCACGTCGGCGCCGTCGAAGACGCAGGTGATCTCCGCCTTGGTCCGGCTCGCCAGTCCCTCCAGGGAGGTGAGCAGCCGCGTGCGCTGGTCGGCCAGCGGCAGGGTCCCGTACCCGGTCTTGGTGACGTTGTAGCCGTCCAGCAGCAGGTGCACCCGGGGGACCGTCAGCAGGTGCTCCAGCAGACCGGGGGCGTCGTCGGGCAGACCGCCCAGCGACACCCGGCGGTGCTCCTCCTGGGCCTCCGCCACCAGGTCGGCGGGGCTGTCCAGGGACGTCGGCAGCGCGAGCTCCCGGCGCAGACCGTGGGAGGCGTCCACCAGCACGTCCAGCAGTACCCTCAACCGGGCCTCGTCGGCGTTGCGGCCGGTGCGCACCGCGCGGCGGGCGTTCTCCACCTGGGCCTCGGCGTCCGCCAGGCGCGACCGCAGCCTGCGGTTCTCCACCTCCAGAGCGCTGACCTGGCTCTCGTTCTCGTGCCGCCGGTCGGCGGTCTCCGTCACCGCCCGCTCGGCCTCGGCCACCGCCTTCCGCGCCCGCTGGCGCTCGTTGTGCACCTTGCGGCGCAGCTCCGCGATCTCGGTGCGCTGCGCACCGATCTGCCCGCGCAGCCGCTCCAGCTCCGCCTGGTGCCCCTGCTGGGTCTCCTCCAGGCGTCGGCGGACGTCGTCGAGGGCCTCGGCGGCCTCGCCCACCTCCCGGGCGCTGGTCTGGCGCTCCAGCTCCTCGTGGACGCCCTCGATGATCTCCGGCCACCCCTTGGGGCGCAGGAGGTAGGCGCTGGCGGCCACCGCCACCGGGTCGGCGGCGGGCGGCACCACCCCGGCGCGCATGCCCTCGGCCAGCTCGGGCCAGACCTGCTCGACCCGCGCGGCGACCAGGTCCCGGAACCCGGGGTCGTTCTCCAACTGCGCGGCGATCTGCGGTCCGGCCAGCCGTGCCCGGCGACGGGGCTCGAACTTGGCGACCCGGCGCAGCACCGGGGGGAGGTCGGAGGCGCGCATGCCGCCGAGCACGTCGGACCCGTACTCGACGACCCGGGCGCGTACCGGCTCGGGCAGGGGACGGCGCAGCCGCTCCCCGCCCTCCTCCGAGGGCGCCGACGCCTCGTGCGCCTTCTGGTCCAGTGCGTCAGGGGCGCGGTCACGGCCCTCGTCACCGGTGCCGCCCGTGTCCGGGCGGGCGCTCATGCCCGACCCGTCGGGCTCTCCGCCGATGCGTCGGAGACCGACGAGTCGGCGTCAGGACGGGGGACGATCTCCACGCTGTCGGTGGCGCCGCACCAGCGGCACCTCACCCGCTCGACCGTCTCGGAGAGCACCGTGCGCTCCTCGACCGCGCCGACGCCGGACAGCTCCTGATGCACGAAGTCCTGGGAGCGGACGGTCCGGGTCACGTCGAACCGCGTGAGGTTCCCGCACCCGGTGCATCGCCAACGCTCACTGTCACCCGGCATCGCGATCCCCACGGTTCCTCCTTGCGTCGTGCTTCACGGGGCGGCGGCCTCTGCCGTCCCACGACCCACATCTTTCCATGTCGGGCGGGTCTGACCGTAGCCCGGAGGTGTTTGGTCGTGGGCCCCGACTACCCTGACCGCGTGGTTCGACAGTCAGCGGCGCCCGAGGGCGTCCAAACCAGCATCGGGGACCTGGGCACGCCGCTGGCCGGGGTGTCCTTCGTCGTCGTCGACCTGGAGACCACCGGGACCAGCGCCTCCCGCTCCCGGATCACCGAGATCGGCGCGGTCCGCGTCCGCGACGGACGGGTGACCGACGAGTTCACCACGCTGGTCGACCCGGGCGTGCTCATCCCGGCCAACATCACCCTGCTGACCGGCATCACCCAGTCGATGGTGGCCACCGCCCCGCCCATCACCCGGGCGCTGCCGGACCTGCTGGCCTTCCTGGCCGCCGAACCCGACACCGTGCTGGTGGCGCACAACGCCGCCTTCGACACCGGCTTCCTCAAGGCCGCCTGCGAGCGCGAGGGCGTCGAGTGGCCCGGCTACCCGGTCGTGGACACCCTGCGCCTGGCCCGGGCGGTCCTGGTCCGGCCCGAGGTCCACAACCACCGCCTGGGCACCCTGGCCGCCTACTTCGGCGCCCCGACCACCCCCAACCACCGGGCCCTGGACGACGCCCGCGCCACCGTCGACGTGCTCAACGGCCTGTTGGCCCGGCTCGCGCCGCTGGGCGTGACCAGCCTGGAGGAGCTGCGCGCGGTCAACAAGCCCCCCAGCCGCGCCCAGCGGGCCCGCCGCCACCTCGCTGAGGACCTGCCCGAACGCCCCGGCGTGTACGTGTTCACCGACGCCCGGGGCGAGAGCCTGTACGTCGGCAAGAGCAACAACCTGCGCCGCCGGGTCGCCACCTACTTCACCGCCGCCGAGTCCCGCAGGCGCATCCGGGAGATGGCCGGGCTGGTCGAGGGGGTGACGCCCATCGTGTGCACCACCGAACTGGAGGCGTCCGTCCGCGAGCTGCGCATCATCGCGGAGCGCAAACCGCCGTTCAACCGCCGCTCCCGCAACCCCGAGCGCGCCGCCTGGGTCACGCTCACCCCCGGCCCCCTGCCGCGCCTGTCCGTGGTGCGGGTGATCAAGGACGACGGCGCCCCCTACCTGGGCCCCTACCCCTCAACCCGGGCGGCCGAGGAGGCCCGGGAGGCGATCCTGCACGCGCTCCCGCTGCGCCAGTGCACCCACACGTTCACCGTCGAGGAGGTGCGCGGTGGCGGGCGGAGCACGGGGGACACCCACCGCAGGGTGGCCCCCAGCGGGGTGAAGCCGTGCGTCCTCGCCCAACTGGGACGGTGCGGCGCCCCCTGCGACGGAACGGAGTCGCTGGCCGACTACACCGCGCACGCCGACGCGGCCCGCACCGCGATGACCGGCGACCCCGCGGTGGTCGTGGACGCGATCACCGGGCGCATCGGTGAACTCTCCGCCGACCTCCGCTACGAGGAGGCGGCGGCGCTGCGCGACCGCCTCTCCGCCTTCCTGCGCGGGGCCCGCCGCGCCCAGCGCCTCGCCGCGATCGCCGCCGTCCCGCACCTGGTCGCCACCGGACCGGGGGCCACCGGGTGGGAGACCGTGGTGGTCCGCCACGGCCGACTGGCCGCCAGCGCCGTCCTGCGCCCCGGCACCGACCCCACCGCCTTCCTGCACTCCCTCACCGCCACCGCCGAGCGCGTCCCGGCGGGGTTCGGCCCCGTCCCCAACGCCACCGCGGGGGAGACGGAGCTGCTCCTGGACTGGCTCGAACGCCCCGGGACCCGGCTGGTCGAGATGGAAGGTGAGTGGACATGCCCGTTGCGGAGCGCCGAAGCGCACACCGGGATGACACACTGGGCGCATGGCCGCGCTTCCGCTCAATGACGACTACCCCGTCCGACGCGCACCCGTCGTCGCCTTCGGACTGATCGCGGTCAACGTCCTCGTCTACCTCGTCTCGCCCCAGTCGGCCACCGCCGTCTGGTACCCGGCGGACGCGGTCGGCCGCTACTGCGCGATCGACGACTACTTCATGCGCTGGGGAGCCATCCCCGACGAACTGCTGGGCCGGGTCGACCTGGCCGGACCGCTGAGCCCCACGTGCGAGGGGATCACGGGCAAGTCCGTCTGGTTCTCCGTGTTCAGCTCGATGTTCCTGCACGCGGGCGCGATGCACCTGCTCGGGAACATGGTCTACCTGTTCGTCTTCGGGCCGGTCGTCGAGGACCGCATCGGCAAGCTCCGCTTCCTCGCCCTCTACCTGGGCACCGGGATCGTGGCCGCCCTCGGCTTCGCCCTGGTCGACTCCGACGGCACCGTCCCGATGGTCGGCGCCTCCGGGGCGATCTCGGGCGTCCTCGGCGCCTACCTGGTGGTGCAGTTCCGTAGCAGGGTCACCACACTGGTGTTCGGCGTCATCCCGATGCGTCTGCCCGGGTGGGCCGTGGTGGGAAGCTACTTCGCACTTCAGTATCTTCTCTACGTCACATCCTCGACCGCCCCTGGCGCTGGCACCAACGTGGCCTACGCGGCACACGTCTACGGGTTCATCGCGGGGGTGATCGCGGGACTGGTGGTGCACCGGTTGCGCTGGCGCTCGGGGACACGGCTCTCCGACGCCTACTAGCGCCCGGCGCCGCGTCCCGCACCGAACCGCCCAGGAGGCACAGTGATCACCGCGATCGTCATGATCAAGGCCGACGTCCACCGCATCCCCGAGGTCGCCGAGGCGATCGCCGCGATCGAGGGGGTCAGCGAGGTCTACTCCGTCACCGGCGGGGTGGACCTGATCGCCATGGTCCGGGTACGCCGCCACGAGGACCTCGCCGACGTGATCCCCGGCCACGTCAACAAGGTCCCCGGCGTGATCTCCTCCGACACCCACATCTCGTTCCAGACCTACTCCAAGCACGACCTGGAGTCGGCCTTCGCCATCGGCTGGTAGCCGGGCGGGGCCGGTCGCCGCCTCCGGGACCGGCCCCGGAAGGCCCTACAGGGTCTTGGCCAGTCCCTGGCTGGTCTCCACCCAGGAGGCCAGGCGGCGCTCGGCCGCACCGCTGTCCACGGCCTCGGCGGCCCGGGCGTACCCCGCGCGCACCGCGTCGGTCAGGGAGTCGCCCACCCCGTCCACGGCGGCCAGCGCGGCACCGGCGTTGAGCAGCACGGCGTCGCGCACCGGGCCCGGGCGTCCCGCGACCAGGTCCCGCACCGCCTGCGCGTTGAACTCCACGTCCCCGCCGCGCAGGGCGTCCGGTCCCGACCGCGCGATGCCCAGGTCGGCCGGGTCCAGGCGCTCGCGCCGCGCCCGACCGCCCTCGACCACCCAGACCGTGGACGTGGTGGCCGTCGTCAGTTCGTCCAGGCCGTCGTCGCCCCGGAACACCAGCGCGGAGGAGCCCCGGCGGGCGAACACCCCGGCGATGACCTCGCACATGCGCTCGTCGAACACGCCGATCGCGGAGGCGGTCGGCTGGGCGGGGTTGGTCAGCGGACCCAGGAAGTTGAAGACGGTCGGCACCGCGAGCTCGCGGCGCGGCTTGGCGGCGTACCGCAGCGAGGGGTGGAAGAGCGGGGCGAAGCAGAAGGTGACGCCCGCCTCCCGGGCCACCCGCACGGTCAGCTCCGGCGGCAGGTCCAGGACCACGCCGAGCCGTTCCAACACGTCGGCGGTGCCGCACGAGGAGGAGGCCGCCCGGTTGCCGTGCTTGACCACGCGCGCGCCCGCGGCCGAGGCGACGATCGCCGCCATCGTGGACACGTTCACCGTGTGGGCCCGGTCGCCGCCGGTCCCGACGATGTCCAGGGTCGGGCCCTCGACACTGATCCGGACCGCGTTGTCGAGCATGCCCTGGGCCAGACCGGTCACCTCGGACACGCTCTCGCCCTTGGCGCGCAGGGCCACGGCGAAGCCCGCGATCTGCGCGTCGGTGGCCGAGCCCGACATGATCTCGTGCATCGCCCACGCGGTGTCGGCGGCGCTGAGGGAGACCCCGCCCAACAGGGCGGTGATCAGGTTGGACCAGGTCCGCTCCGCCACGGCGGAGGCGGCCTGGTCGGGTTCGGGTGTGACGTGGACGTTCATGTACTGGGACTCCTGGGAGAACGGGCGGAGGAGCCGGGGCGGGCGCACGGGCCCGCCCCCTCAACGGCTCCGGGGGACAGGGAGGGGCGTGGCGTGGCCACGCCATCGCCCGATGTCGGCGCCGTGGTTGAGGGCTCCGCCCACCACGATGCGACGGCGCAGGTCCCTGTCGCCGTTCGTCCTGTCGGTCATCTCGTCACACCCCACGGGTTCAGCCGCTGAGCGCCGCGACGCGCTGGCGCATGAGCTCGGCCAGCGACTCGGCCAGCGCGACCGGGTCGATCGGGTGGCTCACCACCTGGTCGGCCTGCGACCAGGTCGCCAGCCAGCCGTCGTCTCGCCGGCCCACCAGCAGGAGCACCGGCGGGCAGCGGTAGATCTCGTCCTTGACCTGGCGGCACAGGCCCATCCCGCCGGTGGGGGCCGCCTCGCCGTCGAAGACGGCCACGTCGACGCGCTCGGCCGGGTCCTTGGACTCCAGCTTGCGCAGGACGCCGGGCGCGGTCGCGCACTCGACGAACTCGACCTTGGGGACATCGGCGGCGGGGCGGCGGCCGATGGCCGTCCGCACCTGCTCGCGGGTGTCCGCCTTGTCGCTGTAGACCAGCACGCGCATCCTGGCACCCGTGTCCGTACCGCTGACCACCATCGCGCAACCGTCCCATCGCGTCTGACCGCGGCCGCCGCCGTGGGGGGTGCGACCGTGGCGTTCGTTGGCTCTCTGCCTATGACTGTATTGCCTCGGGGCCGCCCGGCCCCTGGGGGAGCCTGCGGACCGGTGAAGGGGTTGAGACCTTCGACACCACAGGATGCCAGGGTCGCACGGGCCCGCGCTAACCCGCCCCGGGCGCGGCGTTGTCCAACAGTGACCGTTTCGATACCTTGGCGTTGGCTGGAGGCGGTTGAAGCGCCTTCCGGCCGGGTACGGATCGCCTCAACCGCGCCGGATCGCGCTTTTGAGCGCTGGCGGGCGGCCCTGAGGCCGACACTGGGTGGGCGGGCGGCTACAGTAACGCCGGAGTCACGGTGCGAGCGCCGTCCAGGGCCGTAAGACCGGTCGATACCGGGACCGATCCGCCTCCTTACGGGGGGTCGAGTACGGACCTTCGCGAGAAGCCGTAATAATGCTCCCGTGGCGACAGCAACCGCGAACCCAAAATCAGCAACCGCATCAGCTCATGGTGTGGCAAAGCGTCCTGACCTGGTGAGTGTTGGCACCATCGTTTGGCTTGCCAACGAACTCATGTTCTTCGCCGCGCTGTTCGCGATGTACTTCACCATCCGATCGGTGACCAACGGGAACCCCGAGCTCGGCGAGTGGGCGGACGTCCACCTCAACGTGCCCTGGGCCTCGACGATCACCATCGTCCTGGTGGCCTCCAGCTTCACCGCGCAGTTCGGCGTCTGGGCCGCGGAGCGCGGCGACGTCAAGAAGCTGCGCATGTGGTTCTTCATCACGTTCTTCATGGGCCTGTTCTTCATCCTTGGACAGGCGTATGAGTACTACGAGCTCATCTTCCACGAGGGCCTGACTCTCCAGTCGAGCGCCTACGGGTCGATGTTCTACCTGACCACGGGCTTCCACGGACTCCACGTCATCGGTGGTTTGATCGCGTTCCTCATCATGCTGGGACGCACGTACGCCGCGAAGCGCTTCACTCACCAGCAGGCGACCAGTGCGATCGTCGTGTCCTACTACTGGCACTTCGTCGACGTCGTCTGGGTCGCTTTGTTCGTAACCATCTACTTCATCCAGTAACCCGAAACGGGGAAACCGTGAAATGGATTACCGCGCGGCGACGGCATCCCCTGGCGGGGTATGTCGTCGTCATCCTCGCGCTAGCCCTGTTCGGGGTGGGGTACGCCGGACTGGCCCCCACCTCGGACCAGGCGCAGGCGCAGACCCTTGCCGCTGAGGCGCCGTCCGCGGACGACGTGGACATCGCCCAGGGCAAGACCATCTTCGACCAGACCTGTGCCTCCTGCCACGGCCTGGACGGTTCGGGTTCCGCCCTGAACGGTCCCGACCTCCGCGAGGTCGGCCCCGCGGCCCTGGACTTCCAGGTCAGCACCGGTCGTATGCCGTCGATGGACCCGGACAGCCAGATGCCGCGCAAGCCGATGGCCATGTCCGAGCAGGATCTGGCGGACCTGATCGCGTACTACAACGCGCAGATCAGGACCAACGGTGCCGGAGCCGAGGTGCCCACCGAGGTGCCCGACGCCGCTCCGCAGCGTGCCGACTTCGACGACGAGAAGGCCTACGAAGAGGCCCTCTCCGAGTACGAGGACGAGTACGACGCCTACATCGAGGGCGCCAGCAACACCGACATGGGCATGAAGCTCTACCTGACCAACTGTGCGCACTGCCACAGCTGGTCCGGTGGCGGCGGCGCCCTCACCGACGGCCGTTGGGCCCCCCAGATCCATGACTCGTCTCCGCGTGAGATCTACGAGGCCATGGTCAGCGGGCCCGGCGCCATGCCGATGTTCAGCGACGGCGCCATCTCCCCCGAGGAGAAGCAGGAGCTCATCTCCTACGTCAAGACGCTCCAGGCGGAACCCAACGCCGGCGGCATCTTCGACCTGGACCGAGTCGGCCAGGTGGCTGAGGGCTTCATCGGGTGGACCGTCGGTCTCTCCCTGATCATCGCCTGCGCGATCTGGATCACCGCGAAGCAGCGTGCCCATGACTGAGAACAACAACGACAACAACCCGGGGGACGACGCCAAGGAGCGCGTCGTCGGCACCCCGACGGACACCACCGACGTGGTGTCCGAGACCTCCGCCAAGGCTGAGAGCGAGCACAACGGGCCGTACCTGGCCTCGGAGACTCACCAGCACTCGGAGGAGAAGCAGCGCCGCGGCGAGAAGCTCGCCTCGGTGTGGTTCATCATCGCCTTCCTCGGCGGTATGGGTTTCATCGTCTCGTACTTCCTGTTCCCGCCCACGGCGGCGGGACCCGCGATCGCCGACCCGCAGATCGGCCAGTACTCGAACATGCTGCTTGGTGGAACGCTCACCATCGCCATGTTCGGTATCGGCGCCGGTATGACGGTCTGGGCGCGCAACGTGATGCCGCACTACGAGGTGGCGTCGCCGTACGAGGACCTCCCCTCCAACCCGGAGGAGAAGGGCTCGTTCAGCGACTTCTTCATGAAGAGCGCGGACGAGAGCGGCTTCACCAAGCGTCCGCTGATGCGCCGTACGCTCATCGCGGCCATGCTGCCGCTGGGCATCGCGCCGATCGTGCTGCTGCGCGACACCGGCCCCCTGCCGGGCGAGCAGATGAAGAAGACCCCGTGGGTCGACGGCATGCACATGTACGTCGAGGGCACCCACCGCAAGATCAGGGCCGAGGACCTGGAGAACGACCCGTACGGGATGATCTCCGCCCTCCCCGCCCTGGACGACGACCGGTACCCGCACGGGATCAGCCTCACCGACCAGGCCAAGTCCGTCATCCTGCTCATCAAGATGCCGGAGGACGACTGGAAGGGCGGGATGAACGACGCGGTCCGCGAGGGCAGCGACGAGACCCGCCTCAACTGGACCCACGAGGGCATCGTGGCGTACTCGAAGATCTGCACGCACGTGGGTTGCCCCGCCGCGCTCTACGAGCGCACCACGCACCGCATCCTGTGCCCGTGCCACCAGTCGACGTTCGACGCCTCGGACGGCGCCAAGGTGGTCTTCGGTCCCGCGCACCGTCCCCTGCCCCAGCTGCCGATCGGCGTCGACGACGAGGGCTACCTCATCGCCAAGGGCGACTTCAACGAGCCGACCGGGCCGACGTTCTGGGAATACAGGAAGGACTAGTCGATGAGTAAGACCACGCAAGCTCCCAAGGCGCTGCGCGGCGTCGGAAACTTCATCGACGACCGCTTCCACCTGGCCAAGACCGGTGAGAAGAACCTTCGCAAGGTCTTCCCGAACCACTGGTCGTTCATGCTGGGCGAGATCGCGCTGTACTCGTTCATCATCCTGCTCGTCAGCGGTGTGTTCCTCACGCTGTGGTTCAAGCCGAGCATGATCGAGGTCGTCTACGACGGCTCCTACGAGCGCCTCCAGGGCGTTCCCATGAGTGAGGCGTTCGCCTCGACCCTCTACATCGACTTCGACGTCCGTGGCGGGTTCCTCGTTCGACAGATCC
Source organism: Nocardiopsis sp. iso_237 (assembly GCF_056173345.1). NCBI lineage: Bacteria > Bacillati > Actinomycetota > Actinomycetes > Streptosporangiales > Nocardiopsidaceae > Nocardiopsis > Nocardiopsis sp. iso_237. The sequence continues at coordinate 2,107,900 of NZ_CM149669.1, forward strand.
ACCACTGGGCCGCGCTGATCTTCGTGGCCTCGCTGGTGGTGCACGCGCTCCGCGTGTTCTTCACCGGCGCGTTCCGCAAGCCGCGTGAGATCAACTGGCTCATCGGTGTCGCCATCTTCACCCTGGCCATGGTCGAGGGCCTCTTCGGCTACTCGCTGCCGGACGACCTGCCCTCGGGCATGGGTGTCCGCATCCTCCAGGGCGTGATGCTGGCGCTGCCGCTGGTCGGCTCGTACGTGTCGATGTTCCTCTTCGGCGGGGAGTTCCCCGGCGAGGACATCATCACGCGCCTGTACATGTTGCACGTGCTGCTGATCCCGGCCCTGCTGCTGGGGCTCATCGTCGCGCACTTCATGATCCTCTGGCACCAGAAGCACACGCAGTATCCAGGGCAGGGCCGAACCGACAAGACCGTGGTGGGAACACCCATGTTCCCGGCGTTCGCGGTCAAGGCGGGCGGGTTCTTCTTCTTCACGTTCGCCGTGATCGCCGGTCTGAGCGCGTTCGTGCAGATCAACCCGATCCACCTGTTCGGTCCGTTCACTCCGACGTCCATCACCTCCGGTCTCCAGCCGGACTGGTACATGGGCTTCATGGAGGGTTCGCTGCGTATCTTCCCGAACACCCTGGACTTCACGATCCCGATCGGCGCCGGCTACCCGGTCATGACGGCGGTCCTGGTCCCGGGTCTGGTGGTACCGGGCCTGATCTTCGGCGCCATGGGCGCCTGGCCCTTCGTGGAGCAGTGGATCACCGGCGACAAGCGGGCCCACAACGTCGCGGACCGTCCTCGCAACGCCCCGGTCCGCACCGGTCTCGGTGTCGCGGGCATCGTCTTCTACGGTGTGCTCTGGCTCGCCGGGTCGAACGACATCCTGTCGGAGACCTTCTCGATCGACCTGTACCTGACCACGTACATCTTCCGTGTGCTGGTCATCGCCGGTCCGATCGTGGGCTACATCGTGACCAAGCGGATCTGCCTCGGTCTCCAGCGCCGTGACCGGGAGACCCTGGAGCACGGTTACGAGAGCGGCATCATCCAGCAGCTGCCCAGCGGTGAGTTCATCGAGGTTCACAAGGAGAACTCCGACGAGACCACCCACGTGCTGGAGAGCAAGCCGGTCATCACCTCGACCGCTCTGGAAGAGGACGCGACCGACGACAACGGCGTGGAGAACCCGGCGGCCCGCAAGCCGACGGGCAAGCTGCGCCGCGCGCTCGCCCACTGGTACACGAAGGACAACGTGTCCTTCGAGGGCGTGGAGGCCCACACCGGCCACCACCTGCACCACTCCTCTCACGGGGACGACAAGGCCCACTAGGGTCCACCTGTCGCACGACGGACCCGGCCGCATCGCGCGGCCGGGTCCGTCGTGTTTCCACCGGAGGTGCCCCGTGTTCTCCGCCGGAGGCGCCGGGCGCGCCGCTCAGAGGCGTGTGGCGGGGCGCGGAGGGCGGTCGCGCGGCCCGGGTGTGGGCCCGCCGCTCCGGGGCCGTCAGCGCACGACGAAGGGGGCCGACCGCGCGTGGCGGTCGGCCCCCTCAGTCATCGGGAGCGTCGGGCTCAGCCCGCGTAGATGTCGTCGATCTCCTTGCTCCACTGCTTGCTGACGACGTGCCGCTTGACCTTCAGGGAGGCGGTCATCTGGCCGCCCTCCTCGGTGAAGTCGCTCGGCAGGATCTTGAACTTCTTGATGCCCTCGGCCTTGGAGACCGCCTTGTTGGCGTCGTCCACGGCGCCCTGGATGGCGGCGTTGAGGTCGGCGTCGGCGGTGAGGTCGGAGATCTCGCCGGTCTTGCCGTTGGCGTCCTTCCACAGCTCGAAGGACTCCGGGTCGATCGTGACCAGGGCCGCGATGAACTTGCGGTTGTCACCCACGACCATGCACTGGCTGACCAGGGCGTGGGAGCGGATGCGGTCCTCCAGGACGGCCGGGGCGACGTTCTTGCCGCCCGCGGTCACGATGATCTCCTTCTTGCGGCCGGTGATGCTGAGGAAGCCGTCCGCGTCGAGGGAGCCGAGGTCACCGGTGCGGTAGAAGCCGTCCTCGTAGGCCTCCTTGGTGGCCTTCTCGTTCTGCCAGTAGCCGACCATGATGTGGTCGCCCTTGAGCAGGATCTCGCCGTCGTCCGCGATGCGCACGGTCGTGCCGGGCATGGGCTGGCCGACGGTGCCGATCTTGTTGAAGCCGGGGCTGTTGACCGAGGTCGGGGCGGTGGTCTCGGTGAGGCCGTAGCCCTCGATGATGGTCAGGCCGACGCCGCGGAAGAAGTGCCCGAGGCGGTCGCCCAGGGCGGAGCCGCCGGAGACCGCGTAGTGGGCCTCGCCGCCGAGGCGGTCCGTGATCTTGCCGTAGACCAGCTTCTTGAACAGACCGTGCTTGAGCTTGAGGGTGAACGGGACGTTCCCCGTGGCCAGCGCCTTGCTGTACTCGATGGCGGTGTCGGCGGCGGCGTTGAAGATCTTGCCCTTGCCCTCGCCCTCGGCCTTCTGCTGGGCCTTGGTGAAGACCTTCTCGAAGACGCGGGGGACCGCGAGGAGGAAGGTGGGCTTGAAGACCGAGAACTGGTCGATCAGGTCCGGGCCGGTGCTGGGGTAGTGGCCCAGGACGGCCTTGCCCTCGATGACCATGACCTGGACGAAGCGCGCGAAGACGTGCGCGAGGGGGAGGAAGAGCAGGGTGGAGGGGGTGCCCTCGTGGCCCAGGATGATCGGCTTGGCCGGGCCCTCCAGCGCGGAGTGGGCGATGAAGAGGAAGTTGCGGTGGGTGAGCTCGCAACCCTTGGGGCGGCCGGTGGTGCCGGAGGTGTAGATGAGGGTGGCGAGGTCGTCGGCCCCCACCGCGGTGCGGCGGGTCTCCAGGTCCTCGTCGGAGACGTCGGCGCCGGTGGCGGTGAGCGCCGTGAGGTCGTCGCCGTCGAAGCGCCACAGGTGGGCGAGCTCGGGGGTGTTGGCCCGGATGCCCTCGACGCGCTTGGCGTGGTCCTCGGTCTCGACGAACGCGGCCTTGGCGCCGGAGTCGGAGAGGATCCACTCGATCTGCTCGGCGGAGGAGGTCTCGTAGATCGGTACGGTGACGGCGCCGACCGCCCAGACCGCGTAGTCGACCGCGGTCCACTCGTAGCGGGTGCGCGACATGAGGGCGACGCGGTCGCCCTGCCCGATGCCCGCGTTGATCAGGGCCTTGGCGTATCCGACGATGTCGCCGTGGAGGCGCTCGACGGTCACGTCGCGCCACTGGCCGGCCCCGGCCTCCTCCTGGCGACGGGCGGCGACGGCCTGCGGCTCGCTGGCCGCGCGCGCAAAGAGCGTGTCGGTCAGCCGCGCGTCGTCGGAGATCTCAGCCTTCGCGGGAGAGCTGTATTCGCGCACGTGATGCTCCTGGACGTGTACGGGTTCTTGGTGGTGGGGACGTGACGACCGTAACAACACCATCCTACTCGTGAGTAGGACAGGTTGCCGTTCGGTATCCAACGGTGATCCGAGCTTGACGCGCCTCGCGGGGCGAACGCGCTGTTCGTCGCGTGTCCGCCGGTGGCCGTGAGTGGTCGGGTCGGGCCTTCCCCTGTGATGTTGTCGGCGTGATCGCGCCCGTCGGAGGGCGGGTCGCCTCTCGTCGGGCCGCCCGGGAGTGCGCAGGTCAAGCGGGTGATCCCGGTAACTGCTCGCGCGGAGCCGAGACTACCGCGCGGCGGGTTCTTCGTGCACATCCGGTGAGGTTCGCGTCGTTTCCCCCCGAAACGGACGGGTGTCCCGTTGGCTCCGTGCCCGAGGGCCCGCCTGTCTCCTCCCGGTTTCCGTAACGTGACGGGCCCCCGGGGTCATCCCCGGGCACGACCCCCGGGCGCCCCTGGCTCTTCCCTGAACCTCCCCCGGGGCGCCTGTCGGCCCCGGGGCGGGGCGGTTACCGTGATGCCAGACGTACCTACAGGAGGCTCACGGACATGACCGACAACAACACCGGGCGCTCGGAACGGACGGGCGGCGGACGCCCCGACAGCCCGGACCTCATCGACGACGCCCTGCGCCTCGTGGACAGCCTCCAGCGCAAGCTCCTGGTCGCCGGGGTCAAGCGGGGGGTCAGCGCGGTCACCAACCCTCCGGCCAAGGCCGACGTGTGGGAGGAGGCGATCCGTGTGGAGACGCGGGAGCAGCGCCCCCCGCTGGAGGAGTTCGTCGAGATCGTGCGCAGGAGCGCCCCGGAGGTCGCGGGGCACCTCGGACGGGCCGGGCTGTCCTTCGCGGACGCCGTGGGACGCACCTGGGGAGTGGTGGAGCGCTCCTTCGAGCAGGGGCGGGAGGAGGCCGCCCGGGAGCGTGAGGAGAGGGAGGCGCGGGAGCGGGACGACCGCGAGCGGGACGCGCGTGCCCGCCGTGAGTCGCCGGAGGGTGCGGAGGAGGCCTCCGCACCTGGTGGGAGCGCCTAGGGCGGGGCGGATTCGCAGGTCACGGTGGGGGATCGGGGCGAACCGGACAGTGGTCGCTCTCGGGGTGTGCGGCGACGCCCGAGCCTGGTTTAATCGAATGGTTTACACCATTTGAAAACCCTCTGCCATGAACCTTGAGACTTATGTCAGAGTTCGGGCGTAAGTAGAAGGAGCTGCCCCCATGCTGACCATTGGCGTAGACATCGGCGGAACCAAGGTCGCCGCCGGTGTCGTCGACCACGACGGGCAGATCCTGGACAAGGTCAAGTACCCCACCCCGTCCCACGACCCGAGCGGCCTGGCCGAGGTCGTGGGACGGGCGGTGCGGGAGCTCCGTGAGCGCCGGCCCGGGGTCGGCGCGGTGGGCGTGGGCGTGGCCGGTTTCGTCGACGAGGACCGCGCCACCGTCCAGGTCGCCGTCAACCTCGGCCTGCTCGACGAACCCCTCAAGGAGCGCGTGCGGCGCCACGTCGACCTCCCCGTGGTCATCGAGAACGACGCCAACGCCGCCGCCTGGGCCGAGGCCCGGTTCGGCGCGGGGCGCGGCAGCGACCACATCGTCTGCGTGACCCTGGGCACCGGGATCGGCGGCGGTCTCGTCCTCGGCGGCGCCCTGCACCGGGGCCGCCACGGCGTGGCCGCCGAGGTCGGCCACTACCGCATGGTCCCGCACGGCCGCCGCTGCGCCTGCGGCAACCACGGCTGCTGGGAGCAGTACGCCAGCGGCCGGGCCCTGGTGGCCGAGGCGCAGGACCTGGCCCGCACCGACCCCCAGAGGGGCGAGCGCATGCTCAAGCTCGCCGACGGCCTCGTGGAGCGGGTCGAGGGCGAGGTCATCACCCGCGCCGCGATGGAGGGCGACCCGGCCGCCCTGGAGTGCTTCCGGATCGTCGGGGACTGGGCCGGGCTCGGCCTGGCCGACCTGGCCGCGATCCTGGACCCCGAGTGCTTCGTCCTCGGCGGCGGGGTCTCCGACGCGGGCGACATCCTCCTCGACCCGGTCCGCGCCTCCTTCGCGCGGCACGTCTCCGGCCGCCCGGGCCGCCGTCTGGCCGAGGTGCGCGTCGCCGAACTCGGCGGCGAGGCGGGCATCGTCGGCGCGGGCGACCTCGCCCGGCACTGAGACCCACGGGAAGGGGGCGGCCACCGGGAACCCCCGGTGGCCGCCCCCTTCCGGCGGTCCGACGTTACGCGGCGTCGTCGCGCGGCGTCTCGGCCTGTTCGGCGTCGGCCCGGTCGGAGGCCTTCCGGGCCCGCTTCTCCTCGCGCTTCGCCTCCTTGCGGGCCGCACGGTCGGCCCTGCGCTCGGCGCGGCGGGTCCGGCGCTCGTCCTTGGCGCCGGCCTGCTGCTCGCGCCTGGCCTCCTTCTCCTCCGCCTCGATCTCGGCCTTGACCGCCTGCGCGTAGCGGTCCACGTACTCCTGGCCGGAGAGCTCCATGAGGGCGTACATGATCTCGTCGGTGATCGCCCGCAGGACCCGCTGGTCCTTCTCCATCCCGTAGTACCGGGAGAAGTCGAGCGGCTTGCCGAAGACCACCTTGGGACGCACGCCCAGCTTGGGAACGGTGCGCCCGGGGGGCATGATCTTCTCCAGGTTGATCATCGCCATCGGCACGACCGGGGCCTTGGCCTCCAGGGCGAGCCGGGCCACCCCGGTGCGACCCCGGTAGAGCTTGCCGTCGGGGGAGCGGGTGCCCTCGGGGTAGATGCCCAGCAGGTCACCGCGCTTGAGGACGCGCAGCCCGGTGCGCAGGGCCGCCTCGCTCGCCTTGCCGCCGGAGCGGTCGATGGGGATCTGGCCCACGCCGGTGAAGAACGCCCGGCTGAGGAACCCCTTCACGCCGGTGCCGGTGAAGTACTCGGCCTTGGCGAGGAAGGTGATCCTGCGCGGCAGCGGCAGCGGACCGAAGAAGTGGTCGGAGAACGACAGGTGGTTGCTGACCATGACGGCCGGACCGCGCCGGGGAACGTTCTCCACGCCCTCCGCGCGGGGTTGCCACAACACGGCCAGAATCGGCCCCAGGATCGCCTTGACCACCCAGTAGAACATTGCTTCAGATCACCCCTGCATACGCGGGGAGCACTGGGCAGGGCCTGCCACGTCTCACTGTCCCGCTCGGCTGACATTGTCCGGAACGCCTCCGCCGCGGACACGGGGAGGCTGACGAACGTCATCTTCCCACCACGTGCGGGTCTCCACCAAAAGCGTCCGGAACGGACCGTGCCGTTCGTCGCGGGTCAGGAGGGGACGCGCCGCGGGGGCACTGTCGAGGATACTCACGACCGGTGCGGGCGTCGCGGCAGGTCCGCCCTCGGACGCCCGGGAACACGCCGGGCGCTCCCGGAGTTCGGGCAGGAGAACGCTACCGTTCACTCGATGACAAACGCTCGCCCGAGCGACTAGCCTCACGGCTGGGGCCGCCGTCCCAACCGGTTCCCCGCCGAACGATCCCGGGAGCAGACCTGTGAGACCGACCAGCGCCATCCCCCTCATCCCGGGGGCGGACCCCTTCAGCCACACGGGTTCGGGCGTCGGAGTCCTGCTCTGCCACGGGTTCACCGGTTCGCCGCACTCGATGCGCCCCTGGGCCGAGTACCTGGCCGAGGCGGGGCTGACCGTCGAACTCCCGCGCCTGCCCGGACACGGCACCACCTGGCAGGACATGGCCACCACCACCAGCGACGACTGGTACGCGGAGGTGGAGGCGGCCCTGCTCGACCTCGCGGGACGGTGCGAGCAGGTGTACGTCATGGGCCTGTCCATGGGCGGGGCGCTCACCCTGCGCCTGGCCCAGGAACACCCCGACGTCGTCCGGGGGGTGGTCCTCGTCAACCCCTCCCTGACCGTGGAGGACCGCAGGCTCCCGGTCATCGCCCCGATCCGCCACCTCGCCGCCCGCCTGATGCCCTCCACCCCGGGCCTGTCCAGCGACGTCGCCCTGGAGACCGCCTCCGAGGGCGGGTACGACCGGGTACCCACCGCCGCGGCCGCGACACTCCCGAAGCTGTGGCGCGCGGTTCAGGACGGCATGTCCGGTTTGCGGGCGCCGGTTCTGGCCTACCGGAGCCCCCAGGACCACGTCGTCGGACCGGACAGTCTGCGTATCCTCGCTAGGAGGGCGGTCAACACGCGGCTGACGATCCACCTGCTCCACGACAGCTACCACGTCGCGACGCTCGACCACGACGCCGCCACCATCTTCGAAGGAAGCCTCGCGTTCGTACGCGAGCGCAGTAGAAGCGGGGAAGGATCCGACCGATGACGCAACGTCGGGGCAACGGCCTGCTCGCCGACGCCTACGTTCCGCTGATCCTGCTCGCGCCCTCCCACGCGGACCTCATGCTGGAGGCGCTCCGGCGCAGCGGGATCGCCGCCTACGCGGTTCCCCTGGCGGAGGACGTCCTGGAGCCCACCGGCGGCCAGGTGGAGGACCCGCCCACCGACCACCTCTACGTCGACGCCGAAGAGCGCGGTGCCGCCGAGCGCGTGCTCGGCTCCGAGCTGCCCGACCTCAGCGACCGGGACGCCGGGCCGGACCTGCTGGCCCCGCGTGTCGAGGTCAGACCGGAGGCCGAGGGCGAGGACAAGCAGGAACCCGCAGCCGCGCACGAGGGCGACGACACGTCCACCGGCGGCGACCTGCTCGACGGACCCCCGGCCGACGTCGACCCCGAGACGCCCCGGACGCGCTCCAAGGACGAGGACGACGTCTGGAACGACCTGGTCGCGCGGTTCTACGACGACACCGAGGGCACCACCGAGCAGCGCGGCCGGGTCGCCTGGCCCGACGTCGAGAACCTCAGCGCCCCGGACGAGCACCAGACCCGGCTCGGGGACATCCTCGCCAACCTGCCCCGGGACCCGGGCGAGGACGACGACGAGTCCCGCGAGGAGGACCGCCGCCGGGCCGAGGCGGAACTGGAGGGCCACTACGAGCCCCCGCCGCCGCCACCCCTGCTCCAGGGCGACCGGGTGGGCATCGCGGCCTGGATCGGTCTCCTGGGCGGTCCGGTGCTGCTCTTCGGCGCCGCGTTCCTGGGTTTCACCCTGCCGAACGGGATCATGTTCCTGGCCGTCGCGGCCTTCCTGACCAGCTTCGTCGTGCTCATCCTGCGCATGACCGACGCGCGGCCCCCCGGAGACAACGGTCCCGACAACGGGGCGGTGGTCTGACCCCTGGGCTTCGACGTCCCCTTCTGGCGCACCATCGCCCTCTTCCGCGCCGTCGCTCTGGTCTACGCCCTGGTGCCGCTCGCCCAGCACCACGAGTACCTGTCCAGACCCTGGGTCGCCTGGGCGGTGCTGGTCGTCATGGCCTGCTGGACCGTGCTGACGACCTACGCCTACGCGCATCCGGCCTGGCGCACCTCGCGCCTGCTGGTGGCCGACCTCGCCGTGGCCTTCGGCTGCATGTTCGCCACGGGACTGGCGGCCGTCCCCCACTACCTCACCCAGGCGCCCCCGCTGAGCTCGTACTGGTTCGCGGGGGCCGCGCTGTCGGCCAGCGTCATCTGGGGACGGCGCGGAGCCGCCACGGTCGCCCTGGCCTACGGTGTCGCGGACATCACCCTGCGCCTGCTGATGGACGCCAACATCACCGCCGCCACCGTACGCGGCGTGGCGCTGCTCCTGCTGGCCTGCCTGGCCGTGGGCTACATGGCACGGGTCGCGGAGCAGGCCGAGGAGCGCTTCGCCCAGGCGGTGACCATGGAGGCGCGCATCCGGGAGCGCGAACAGCTCGCGCGCTCCATCCACGACTCGGTCCTCCAGGTCCTGGCCCTGGTGCGCCGCCGCGGCGACGAGATCGGCGGCCAGGCCGCCGAACTGGGCCGGATGGCCGGTGAACAGGAGGTGCGGCTGCGGTCGCTGCTCACCGACGGCCTGGACGCGGCGGCTTCCGTGCCGCCCGGGCCCGGAACAGAGGCGGCCCCGGGCTCCCCGGCGGACCTGCGGGAGGCTCTGCGCCGTCTGGAGTCCGTGCGCGTCTCGGTCTCGGCGCCCGCCACCCCGGTGCTGCTGCCGGGGGACACGGCAGCCGAACTCGCCGCCGCCGTGTCCGCCGCCCTCGACAACGTGGAACGCCACTGCCCGCCCGGGACCAGGGCCTGGGTGCTGGTGGAGGACGAGGGGCACGCGGTCACCGTGACCGTGCGCGACGAGGGCCCCGGCATCCCTCCCGGGCGCCTGGAACGGGCCCGTGAGGACGGCCGCCTCGGCGTCGCCCAGTCCGTCGTCGGCCGGGTCCGCGACCTCGGCGGCACCACGGACCTCTACTCGGAGCCGGGGGAGGGCACCGAGATCGAGATGTCCGTCCCCCGGGACTGACCCTCAGGAGGCCGGTCCGGTCAGTGGAGCGGCGGTCCGTCCCCGGGGTCCTCCTGGTGGGAGAAGCGCTCCTCGTTCCAGGGGTCGGCCCGGTTGTGGTAGCCGCGCTCCTCCCAGAACCCCCGGCGGTCACCCACCATGTACTCCACGGACCGCAGCCACTTCACGCTCTTCCAGCCGTACAGGTGCGGCACCACCAGGCGCACGGGGAAGCCGTGCTCCGGGGCGAGGGGCACCCCGTCGCGGTGCGTGGCGAGCAGCACCCCGTCGTCGAGGAAGTCGTCCACCCGCAGGTTGGCGCTGTAGCCGTACTCACCCCAGGCCATCACGTGTGTGACCTCGGGGGAGGGAGGGGCGAGCCGGACGAGGTCGGTGGCGGGGACCCCGCCCCAGGGAACGTCGGGCACGCTGAACCGCATCACGCAGTGGAAGTCGCGGACCACGTCCCTGCGGGGCAGGGCGCCGAACTCCTCCCACGTCCACCGGTAGGTGCCCAGCGACTCGGTCGCGCCGAACACGCGGAAGTCCCACCGCTGCGGTCGGAAGGTCGGCACCCGGCCGTAGTGCAGGGGTCTGTGCTCGTACCGGGCCGCCTGCCCCGGAGGCAGCCGTGGTCGCTGGTCCTCGCCCGTGCCCCCGGCCTCGTCGCCCTCGGACAACCCGTTCCCCGTCCCTTCGCTCCGGCCCCGCGGGCCCCTGGTACGTCCCCCCGCACCGGGGCGGACGACGGCGTCCTGTCATCCTGCCAGGCGCCCGAGAGAGCCACGTCACTCCCCCCGGTTGTGTGGGGGAGTGCTCACCTTGCGCTATAGTCGCTGCCATGCAGCAGAACTTTTGGCGCTTCTATGGCTACCGGCCCATCTCCCCGGTCGCCTGTGAAGCGCTGCGCTGACACAGACGACCTTCCAGGAGCCCCGGGCCGGTAACGGCCCGGGGCTCCTTTGTTTTCGCCCAGGGTCGAAGCCCCCGGCCTCGGCGCGACCACCGCGCGGCTCAGCCACCCGAACGACACACAGGGACAACCACATGGTCATCGTTATGGCGCCGGGCGCCACCGCCGACAACATCGACGCCCTCGTCCAGCTGGTCACCTCCGCCGGAGGCGAGGCGTACGTGACACGCGGCGTCAGCCGCACCATCATCGGCCTGGTCGGAGACGTCGAACGCTTCCAGGACCTCGGCCTGGCCGCCAAGCCCGGGGTGAGCGACGTGCTCCGCATCTCGGCGCCGTACAAGCTCGTCAGCCGGGAGAACCACGACAGCCGCACCGTGGTCAGCGTGCGCGGCGTCCCGATCGGCGGCGACAACATGACCGTCATCGCCGGGCCCTGCGCCGTCGAGACCCCCGAACAGACCCTGGAGGCCGCCCTCATGGCCAGGGCCGCCGGGGCCGCGCTCCTGCGTGGCGGCGCCTACAAGCCCCGCACCTCCCCGTACGCCTTCCAGGGCCTGGGCGAGGAGGGCCTGAAGATCCTCGCCGACGTGCGCGAGAAGACCGGCCTGCCGATCGTCACCGAGGTCGTGGACGCCGCCGACGTCGAGCTGGTCGCCTCCTACGCGGACATGCTCCAGGTCGGCACCCGCAACATGCAGAACTTCGCCCTGCTCCAGGCGGTCGGGGACGCCGGGAAGCCGGTCCTGCTCAAGCGCGGCATGAGCGCCACCATCGAGGAGTGGTTGATGGCGGCCGAGTACGTCGCGCAGCGCGGCAACCTCGACATCGTCCTGTGCGAGCGCGGTATCCGCACCTTCGAGAAGGCCACCCGCAACACCCTGGACATCAGCGCCGTCCCGGTCGCGCAGAGCCTGACCCACCTGCCCGTGATCGTGGACCCGTCGCACTCCGGCGGCAAGCGCGACCTGGTCCTGCCGCTCTCCCGCGCGGCCATCGCGATCGGCGCCGACGGCGTGATCGTGGACGTGCACCCGAGCCCGGAGACCGCGCTGTGCGACGGCCCCCAGGCGCTGCTGGAGGAGGACCTGGCCGAGCTCCGCGACCTGGCGGGCACCCTGGCCACCCTGAGCGGCCGCACCCTCACCCCCGCGCCCGCGCGCGAACTCGCCGGCAGCTGAACGGCGACCCCTGAGCCACCGGCCCGGGGTTGACACGACGGTGCCCCGGACGCTCACGAGCGTCCGGGGCACCGTCGTTCACGGGCCCGAGGGGGCCCGTCCGGTCCTACACGGCCGGGGTGACGGCCCTGGCGGTGGAGGGCGCGACCTGCGCGGGCGCGGCCTCGCCCAGGAAGCTGGGGCGGTGCAGCTGGGCGGTGGTCACCAGGTGCTCGGCCAGTTCCTCGGCGTCCAGGCGCTTCTCGATCTGGCGCAGGTCACCGATCTTCGCGGCGGTCTCGACCTGGCGGGGGGTCAGCATCGTGCAGCAGTCCTCGTCGGGCAGCTCCGAGATCGCCAGCGTCCCGATCCTCCGGGCCTGGTCCATGATCTCGGTCTTGTCCATACCGATGAGGGGCCGCAGGATCGGCAGGTCCACCGCGTCGTCCAGGGCGGTGATGTTGGTCATCGTCTGGCTGGAGACCTGACCCAGCGCGTCGCCCGTGATCAGGCACTCCGCCTTGAGGTCGTCGGCCAGGGCCTCGGCGGTCTTGAGCATCAGACGCCGCTGGGCGACGATCTGGAGCCGTTCGATGCCGGAGCTCTTCAGCTGCTGCTGGGCCTTGCCGAAGGGGACCACGAACAGGCGCGAACCCACCTGGTAGCGGTCCAGCTGGCGGACCAGGCTGTAGGCCTTGTAGATGGACTCCGGGCCGGTGAAGGGCATCCCGGAGAAGTGCAGGAAGTCCACCTTGAGCCCGCGCCGGATCATCCGGTGGGCGGCGACGGGGGAGTCGATGCCGCCGGACATCAGCACCAGGCCGCGCCCGCTCATCCCGGCGGGCAGCCCGCCCTGGCCCGGGATCCCGTCGGTGAAGACGAACGCCTCGTCCTTGTCGACCTCGACGTGGAGCGTGTTGTCGGGGCGCTTGAGGTTCACCTTGTAGCCGTGCGCCTCGATGATCTTGGAACCGAGGTACCCGGCGAGTTCACCGGAGTTCATCTCGAAGCGCTTGTCGCGGCGCCGGGCGCGCACCGCGAAGGTGCCCTCACGGCCCGCCAGGGAGCGCACGCCGATGTCGGTGATGGCGTCCAGGTCCTTGGCCACGCGGCGGACCAGGTGCACCCAGACCACGCCCATGACGTTGGCCATGCGGTCCGCGATCTCCGCGATCTCCAGGTCGGAGGCCCCGGGCTTGCGCACGATGATCACGCCCGCGCCGCGCTGGGAGAGGCGGATGTCGCCCAGGTCGCGCACGGAGGAGCGGATGTTGTTGTGCAGACGGCGCTCGAACAGCTTGCGGTTGGAGCCCTTGAGAACGATCTCGCCGAGCTTCATGAGCACGCAGAGCTCGCCGAGCCCGGCGTCGGCTCCGACCTCGGTTACGGGGAGCGGCGCGGACTCCAGCGACGCGGACATGGTGCTACCTCCGGAGGGTGATGCCTGGGACTGGGGACGGAACGATGCCTTCCAGTATCGAACAATCCCCGGACCGCTCGGTCCATTCCCGGAGCACGCGGTCCTCGGATGAGACTCCGGACACGGCCGGGCCCCTCCCCGACGTGGGGGAGGGGCCCGGTACGCGGCGCGGGAGAGGCTAGCCGAAGAAGACCTCGGCCTCCTCGTAGCGCTCCGTGGGCACGGTCTTGAGGGTGTCGGTGGCCTCGGCCAGGTCCACCCGCACGATGTCGGTGCCCTGGAGGCCGACCATCTTGCCGAAGGTCTTGTCGTGCACGGCCTCGATGGCGTTCACGCCCAGGCGGGTGGCGAGCACGCGGTCGAAGGCGGTGGGGGTGCCGCCGCGCTGGACGTGGCCCAGCACGACCGAACGGGCCTCCTTGCCGGTGCGGCGCTCGATCTCCTCGGCCAGGTTCTGGCCGATGCCGCCCAGGCGCACGTGGCCGAAGGAGTCCTTCTCGCCGGTGGCCAGCTCCAGCTGCCCCGCCTTGGGGTGCGCGCCCTCCGCGACCACGATGATGGGCGCGTACTGGGTCTCGAAGCGGCTCTCGACGTGCTTGACGACCACGTCCATGTCGAAGGGGCGCTCGGGGATGAGGATGACGTTGGCGCCCGCGGCCATGCCCGAGTGCAGGGCGATCCACCCGGCGTGGCGGCCCATGACCTCCACGACCAGGGCGCGGTGGTGCGACTCCGCCGTGGTGTGCAGGCGGTCGATCGCCTCCATGGCGATGTTGACCGCCGTGTCGAACCCGAACGTGTAGTCCGTGGCGTTGAGGTCGTTGTCGATGGTCTTGGGCACGCCGACCACGTTGACGCCGCGGTCGTGCAGCTGGCGGGCGACACCCAGGGTGTCCTCGCCGCCGATGGCCACCAGCGCGTCCACGCCCAGACCGGCCATGTTGTCCTTGACCCGTTCGACGCCGCCCTCGATCTTCATGAGGTTGGTGCGGGAGGAACCCAGGATCGTGCCGCCACGGGGGAGGATGCCGCGTACGGCGGCGATGTCCAGGGGCATGGTGTCGCCCTCCAGGGGGCCGCGCCAGCCGTCCCGGAAGCCCACGAACTCGTACCCGTAGTCCTTGATGCCCTTGCGGACCACGGCGCGGATGACCGCGTTCAGACCAGGGCAGTCTCCACCACCGGTCAGCACCCCGACTCGCATACGAATTCTCCTCGACGTTGGTGGGTGTTCAGGGCGCTGGCGCCCTATGGTCTAGACCATAGTGGGCGGGGGTGGGCCAGGCCAACCCCGCCCCCTCGACACCATCCGAAACCCCGCGTTCCGGCCGCCGCAGGGTCACCGGGTCATTCGTCCAGGCCCTGGTCGATGGCGTAGCGCACCAGCTCCACCCGGTTGTGCAGGTGCAGTTTGGTCAGGGTGTTCTGGACATGGTTCTGGACCGTGCGGTGGGAGATGGTGAGGCGGCGGGCGATCTGCTTGTAGGCCAGCCCCTTGGCGACCAGCCGCAGCACCTCGGTCTCACGGGGGGTCAGCTCGGGTGCCCGCTCCCGGCCGTCGGCCGCGCGGTCGTCCTCGGCGGACAGCCGCCGGTACTCACCGAGCACCAGTCCGGCCAGTCCCGGGGTGTAGACGGCCTCGCCGGTGTGTACCCGGCGGACGGCGTCCAGGAGCTCCTCGCGCCCGGCCGACTTCACGAGGTAGCCGGTGGCCCCGGCCTTGACCGCCGCCAGCACGTCGTCGCTCTCGCCGCTGGCGGAGAGCACCAGCACCCGTGGGGGTTCGGGGAGCGCCACCAGGGCGGCCGTCAGCTCCACACCGTTGGTGTCGGGCAGGTGCAGGTCCACCACGGCCAGGGTGGGCCGGGCCGCCGGGGCGATCCGCAGCGCCTTGGCGCCGTCGCCCGCCGTCCCCACCACCTGGAGCCCGGCCTCGGCCAGGTCCCGTGCCACCGCGTCACGCCACATGGGATGGTCGTCCACGACCATCACCCGGATCTCGTCGCCGCTCATGCCGCCGACACTACTAGGTCGTGTTTTTTGGATCATTCCGCGCTCGCGACCACCAGGCTGCCTCTCACTGCGCCGATGAAGCTCGGACAGCCAAACCCGGGCTGACCTTCACTCCACGGCTTGCGAGAGATTGCCTGGACGGCCGCTCGCATCGATGACGGCTCCGCCGCCACCAGCGAAAGCATCCAAAAAACACTCCCTAGGGCGTGTTCGGCGGTCAGCCGGGTCCGCGCGGCGGGCGCGGAGTCCGGGTCAGTCGTCGTCCTCGTCGAGGTCGCCCAGGTCGATCCCGCCGGGTGTGGCGGTGAGCTTGATCTTGGTGCCCTCGGGAGCGGTGCCGGTGTGCGACTGGTGCGCCACCACGCGGCCGCCGAAGATCCGCTCGACCTCGACCTCGAACCCGGCGTCCTCCAGCTCCTTGCGGGCGTCGCGGACGGAGTCGCCCACCACGTCCGGGACGTCGACCTCGGGCGGACCGCTGGACACGGTCAGTGTCACGGTGGCCCCGGGACCGACGTTGGTGCCGGTGTCGGGGGTCTGGCTGATCACCAGGCCCTTGTCGATGTTCTCGCTCTCCTCCTCGACGATCTCGGCCGACAGGCCCAGGTCGTCGAGGGTCTTCTCGGCGTCCTCACGCTTCTCCCCGGCCAGGCTGGGCACGGGGATCCCGCTGCTGACGGTGATGGTCACCGTTCCCTCGCGGTCGGCCTCCGTCCCGGCCTCGGGGCTGGTGGCCAGCACCTCGCCGGGGTCGTTGTCCGGGGAGTCCTGCTCCTCCTGGACGATGCTCTCGTCGTCGAAGCCGAGGTCCTCCAGCGCCTTGAGGGCGTTGGCGACGTCGTCGCCCACGAGGTCGGGCATGGAGACGTTCTGCGGGCCCTTGGACAGGAACACCGTCACCGTGTCACCGGGGGACAGCCGCGAGTCCACCTCCGGGTCGGTCCCACCGACCTCACCTGCGGCGGCGTCGTCGCTGTACACCCTGTCGTCGGAGAGCTCCACGACCAGTCCCGCGCCGCGGATCTGCTCGCTGGCGGCCTCGGGGGACAGTCCGATCACGTCCGGGACCGCCTCGTAGCGGCCGAGCAGGAACCACCAGCCCGCCACGCCCACGACCAGGGCCGTCACGATCGCCCCGACCACCAGGAGGCGGTTGCGGGAGAACCGCGACCGACCCTCGGGGTAGTCGTCGTAACCGTCGTCGTAGTCGTCCCGGCCCAGGCCGCCGCCGTTCATGTCGACGACCATGGTGGCGTTCTCGGTACCCGGACCGGCGCCCCCGGCGATGAGCTGGGGCGCGGTCATGGTGGCGGCGGAGTTGGCCTGCGGGGCCACGGGGGCCAGCGGCGCGGCCGAGCCCGTCACCGAGTCCGGCAGCGTCCGCAGGACCTCCAGGACCTTGGCCAGGTACTGGCCCGCGTTGCTCGGGCGGTACCGCGGGTCGCGCTCGGTGGCCTTGGTGACCAGGCCGTCCACCTCGGGCGGCAGGTTCGGCAGGAAGTGGGAGGGGCGCGGGACGTCCTCGTTCACGTGCTGGTAGGCGATCGCGATCGGGGTCTCGCCGGTGTGCGGCTGGCCGCCGGTGAGCAGTTCGTAGAGCATGATCCCGGCCGCGTACACGTCGCTGCGCGCGTCGGCGGTGCCCTTCTCGATCTGCTCGGGCGCCAGGTAGGCGGCGGTGCCCATGAGCGTGCCGGTGCGGGTCAGACCCTGGTTGGACTGTTCCACCGCGCGGGCCAGACCGAAGTCGGCCACCTTGACCCGGCCGTCCTTGCTGATCAGGACGTTCTCGGGCTTGACGTCGCGGTGCACCATCCCGGCCTGGTGGGCGGCGCCCAGCGCGGCCAGCACCGAGGCCATGAAGTTCAGGGCCTGCTTCGGGGCCAGGCGTCCGTGCGCCTTGAGGATGTCGCGCAGGGTCTGGCCCGGGACGTACTCCATGGCAAGGAAGACGTGCCCCTGGTCCTCACCCTGGTCGAAGACCTGCACGACGTTGGGGTGGGAGAGCTTGGCGACCGAGTGGGCCTCGTTGATGAAGCGCTGGACGAAGGTCGGGTCCTGGGCCAGGGAGGGGTGCATGACCTTGAGGGCCAGCCGTCGGTCGAGCCTCAGGTCGTGGGCGACGTAGACCGTCGCCATGCCGCCACCGGCGATCCTTGACTCGACGAAGTAGCGACGGTCCAGCGTCGCGCCTACAAGCGGGTCGGAAGTCGTCATGTCCACGGCGGAGTTGTGTCCTTGCTGCGGGGAGCGCGGGCGTTCGCTGCCGGTGGCGCGTACCCGACACCTGGTGTCGATCCGACACGATAGCGGAAGCCGGTGTCAGGTCTGCCCCGCGGTTCACGGTCGCGGCGGCCCCCGTGTCCACCGTCGTGGAGGCCGACCGGAGGGTCGGTTCGGGGCGCCCGCGCCTGGGCGGTCTGAGGGTGCGGTGCCGCCGCGCGGCACCCGCACCCTCCCACGGTAGGGGACGGGAGCAAACCCGGTGGTGACGGCCTGTTCGCGTGTCGTCACCGACTGTTCGGGCGGTGTGTCCACGCGGGAGGACGCCCCAGGTCCGGGCCTCCGGCCCCACCGTGGCGGCGCCCTCCCAGGAACCTCAGACCACGTCGGGGCTGGAGGCCCTGGCGTGGCGGCGGACCGGGATGCGCCCGGCCAGCCGGGCGCCGCGCCCGGCGCGCACGGCGTCGCGCATCGCCGCCGCCATCCGCACCGGCTCCTGGGCGCGGGTCACGGCGGTGGCCAACAACACCGCGTCGCACCCGAGCTCCATCGCCAGGGCCGCGTCGCTCGCGGTACCGATGCCCGCGTCCACGATCACCGGGACGTCGGCCTGCTCGACGATCAGCTCCAGGTTGTGCGGGTTGCGGATGCCCAGGCCCGAACCGATCGGCGCGGCCAGCGGCATCACGGCGGCGCAGCCCAGCTGCTCCAGGCGGCGGGCCAGCACCGGGTCGTCGTTCGTGTAGGGCAGCACCGTGAAGCCGTCGTCGACCAGAGCCTCGGCGGCGTCCAGCAGTTCCACCGGGTCGGGCAGGAGGGTGTGCTCGTCGGCGACCACCTCCAGCTTGACCCAGTCGGTGCCCAGGGCCTCGCGGCCGAGTTTCGCGGTGCGCACGGCGTCCACGGCGGTGAAGCACCCGGCGGTGTTGGGCAGCGGGCGGATGCCGTTGCGCTCCAGGACGTCCCACACCGACCCCTGGGTGCCCGGGGTGATCCGGCGCATCGCCACGGTGGTGAGCTCGGTCCCCGACGCGAGGAGCGCGTCCTCCAGGACCTCCAGGGAGGGTGCCCCGCCGGTGCCGGTGATGAGCCGGGACCCGAAGGAGACCCCGGCGATGACCAGCGGGTCCTCCGGGATCCGCGCCGCGGTGTTCACGGACTCGGACGTCTGTGTCATGTTCAGCCTCCCTGTACGGCGGTGAGCACGTCCACGCGGTCGCCCGCGGAGAGCTCGGTGTCCGTCCAGGCGGTGCGGCGCACCACCTCGTCGTTGACCGCGACGGCGATCCCGCCCGGCACGGCGCCGTCCCCGGCGTCGGTGAGGGCGCGCACGACCGCGTCCACGGTGGTCGCCGCGCTGTCCTGGGCCTGTCCGTTGATGATCAGTTCCACTGCTACTCCCACGTCTGCTCACGCGTCCATCTGCTGGCTGCGAACCGGCGCGCGTACGGGGGCAGCGCGCCGGTGGTGAGGGCCTCGGCCATGACCTCCCCGGTCACCGGGGCCAGCAGGACCCCGTGTCGGAAGTGTCCGGCGGCCAGGTGTAGTCCCGGTACCCGGGTGGGGCCCAGGAGGGGTTCGTTGTCGGGGGAGCCCGGCCGCAGCCCCACGCAGGTCTCGACGACCTCCAGTTCGCTCACCCCCGGGACGAGCTCGCGCGCGTCCCGCAGGACCTGCCAGAGCCCGCCCACCGTCAGGGAGGTGTCGTGGCCCAGTTCCTCCTGGGTGGCGCCGACGATCACCTCGCCGTCGGCCCGGGGCACCAGGTAGACGGGGAAGCCGCGCACCAGTCCGCGCACGGTGCGGTTGACGAGCGGGGGTTCTCCGGCGGGCACCCGGGCGCGCAGCAGCTGCCCCTTGACCGGGCGCAGCGGCGGCACCACCGGTTCGGGCACCCGCACCCGGTCACCCCAGCACCCGGCGGCGAGCACCACCTGCTCGGCGGGCAGTTCGGTCCCGTCGGCCAGGCGGACGCCCAGGCGCGCCCCGTGGGTGCCGGGGGAGGCGATCTCCTCCGCGTACCCGGGGACCTCGCGCACGCCCGCGCGTTCCCCGGCACGGGCCAGGGCCAGGAGCAGCGCGCGCGGGTTCACGGAGTGGTCCTCGGGGGCCAGCACCCCGCCGCGCACGCCGGGCGCGAGCGTGGGTTCCAGGCGTCGGCACTCGCGGCTGGTGAGCCGCTCGGTGGGGATGCCCAGGCGCTGCTGGAGCGCGTGCAGGTCGGTGAGGACCGCGAGGTCGTCGCGGTCGAAGGCGACCAGCAGCGTCCCGGTGCGGCGGTGGCCGACGTCGACGCCGCTGGCCTCCTGGAGTTCGGTGACGAAGTCGTCGTAGAGGCGCGCCGAGCGCACCCCGAGCTCCATGAGCTCCTCCTCGCCGAAGACCGCCTCGGTGGCGGGGGTGAGCATGCCCGCCGCGACGGTCGAGGAGGCGCGGGCCTCGGAGGGCGCGGTGACGGGGTCGGGTTCGACCAGGGTCACGGCCAGGCCGCGCTGGGCGGCGCGCCAGGCGGTGACCCGGCCGACGACGCCGCCGCCGACCACGACCACCGCATTGGTGGGATGAATCGTCTTCTGTGGGGGAACCTCGTCGGTGCGCACGGCGCCGTGTTCCACTCCCTTCGCCGGAATGACCCGGATCAGGTTCGTGCGGTCGGAGGCGGTGAGCCTCCCTCTCAGCCGGGTCCACCCGGCTCCCGCGGGACGTCTCTCTTCACTCCCATCCTAGGCCGTGTTTTCTGGATCATTCCTCCCGCCCGTCGCCCGCCACCACCCTCAACGGACGCCTTCGGCGCTGTGTCCTCGCGTTACCACCGGGCTGCCTCTCGCTCCACGGCTTGCGAGAGATTGCCGGGCCCCCGCTGTGCGAGGCTGCGGAGCTTGCGTAGCAGTGCACAGTAGGGGCGACGGCCGCTCGCATCGGTGGCGGCTCCGCCGCCACCGGCGAAAGCATCCACAGAAACACGCCCTGGGACAACCCGTCCAGGGCGGTCGTGGCGGGGATCTCCCAGGCAGGGGGCCCGGGAGCGGCGCGATGGTCACCGGGGCCCGGCCGGGTGTGGCAGATTGGACGGGTGACACAAAGCGATCGTGAACTCGACGAACTCGTCGGCGAATGGCTGACCCTGCGTGAGGCGGCCGCGCCGCTGGGCGTGAGCCCCAACCGCATCAAGACCCTCATCCGCGAGAACCGCCTCATGGGCGTGGTGCGCGGTGGCGAACTCTCCATTCCCGCCGCCTTCCTGGACGGCCCGGACCTGGTCAAGGGCCTGCCGGGCACCATCGTGCTGCTCACCGACGCCGGTTTCTCCACCGAGGAGGCCCTGCGCTGGCTGTTCACGCCGGACGACACCCTGCCGGGCACGCCGATCCAGGCCATGCGCGAGAACCGGGGCACCGAGGTCCGCCGCCGGGCCCAGGGCATGGCCTTCTGAGCCGCCCACGGCCCGGGGACGCACCGCCCCGGTGACGTCCCCCGGGCCGTTGGTTAGGGTGGGGCGCGTGAGGACGAGCCACGGAACCAGCCTGCGCGAGCGCCTGGACGCATCCCTTCTGTACCTGTGCACCGACGCCCGGACCGAGAGCGGTGATCTCGCGGAGTTCGCGGACGCCGCCCTGGCCGGGGGCGTGGACATCATCCAGCTCCGGGACAAGGGCCTGGAGGCCCGCCAGGAACTGGCCGCCCTGGAGGTCCTGCGCGAGGCGTGCGAACGCCACGGCGCCCTGCTCGCCGTCAACGACCGCGCCGACATCGCCCGCGCGGTGCGCGCCGACGTCCTGCACCTCGGCCAGCGCGACCTGCCGGTGCCCCTGGCCCGCGACATCATCGGCGCCGACCCGCTGGTCGGCCGCTCCAACAACGACCCCGAGGCCGCCGCCCGTTCGGCGGAGGAGCCCGGGAGCGACTACTTCTGCGTGGGCCCGACCTGGGCGACCCCCACCAAGCCGGGCCGCCCGGCGGCCGGGCTCGAACTGGTCGAGCGCGCGGCCGCGCTCGGCACCGACCGGCCCTGGTTCGCGATCGGCGGCATCGACCTGGACAACGTGGACCGGGTGCTGGACGCCGGGGCCACCCGCGTGGTCGTGGTGCGCGCCGTCACCGAGGCCGAGGATCCGCGAGCGGCGGCCAGCGCGCTCCGGTCCCGCCTGACCGCACGGCGCGGCGACGCCTGACCGCGGCGAAAACCCGGAGACGCCGACGACCGTCCCCGGGATACTGATCGACCATGGATGAGGTTGAAGTGGTCGTCGCCCACTCCGAGCGCGCGACCCTGCGTGTAGGCGACGTGTTCCTGAAGGTGGACGCCGACCAGACGCGCATCGACGCCGAGGTCGAGGCGATGTCCCTCGCCCCGGTCCCCACCCCGGAGGTCCTGTGGCGCAGGCCGCCCGTGCTCGCGATCGCCGCGCTCCCGGGGACGGCGCTCGGCCGCCTCGGTGAGCCGTCGCCCGCGTCGTCGGCGGCGTGGGCCGCGGCGGGCGCCGCCGTCCGGAGACTGCACGAGGCACCGCCACCTCCCTGGCCCGGCCGTCGCCGCCGGAACCCCGAGGAGTGGGCGGCGGAGCTCGACCGCGAGTGCGGACTGCTCGTGGCGAACGGCGTCCTGCCCTCCGACCTGGTCAGCCGCAACCGCCAGGTGGCCGAGGCCGCGATCCGGCCGCGCACTCCGGTGTTCACGCACGGCGACCTGCAGAGGGAGCACGTCTTCGTCGAGGACGACGAGGTCACCGGCATCATCGACTGGTCCGAGGCGGGCCGGGGCGACGCCCTGTTCGACCTCGCCACCCTGACCCTCGGACACGAGGGGCACCTCGACGCGGTCGTCGCCGGTTACGGCACC
Source organism: Nocardiopsis sp. iso_237 (assembly GCF_056173345.1). Lineage (NCBI taxonomy): Bacteria > Bacillati > Actinomycetota > Actinomycetes > Streptosporangiales > Nocardiopsidaceae > Nocardiopsis > Nocardiopsis sp. iso_237. The sequence goes on from NZ_CM149669.1 coordinate 2,130,203, forward strand.
GACGTAGACCTCGACGTGGTCCGGGCGTGGTGGTCGTTGCGCAGCCTCCTGGGGGTGCGCTGGCTGGTCGAGCACGGTTTCGATCCGTTCGCGCCGGGCTGTGAGGTCGACGTGCTCCGTGCCCGGATGTGAGGCCGCGCTGGCCCGACCGCCACGCGCCGGGCCCGACCTAGGGGACCAGCAGCACCTTGCCCAGGACGCGGCGGCCCTCCAGGGCGGCGTGCGCCTCGGCGGCCCGCTCCAACGGCAGGGTCAGGCCCACGTGGGGCCGCAGGTGCCCGGCCCGCGCCTCCTCCAGGGCCAGCCGGGTCAGGTCGCTCCGGTCCGTCCCCGGTCGGGCCTGCATGTCGTTGAGGCCCAGGGCGGTGATCCCGCGCCGTGCGGCCTCGTCCGCGTCGAACTCCGCGAAGGAACCACCGGCCGTTCCGTAGCTGAGGAACCGGCCGCCGTCGGCCACCGCCGTGAAGGACGCCGACCCGAGCTCGCCGCCGACCCCGTCGACCACCACCTCCGCCCCCGCGCCTCCGGTGAGCTCGCGCACCCGGTCCAACCAGCCCGGCTCCGCGTAGTCCACGACCTCCTCCGCGCCGAGGGACCGTGCCAGCGCCAGCTTCTCCGCGCCCCGGGCCGCGCCGATCACCCTCGCCCCCGCGAGGCGGGCGAGCTGCACGACCAGGCTGCCCGCGCCGCCGGTGGCGGCCAGGACCAGGACCCAGGTGTCCGGGGTGAAGCGGGCGGCCCGCTCCAGCATCATCGCGGTCGCGCCGTCGACCATGAGCGCCAGGGCGTCGAGGGGACGCAGCTCGGCGGGGACCCGGACCAGGCCCTCCGCCGGGACCGTCACGCGGTCGGCGTATCCGCCGTCGTCGGTCCGGGTGAGGACCTGGGCGCCGACCCACGCGGGGTCCGCGCTGGGGCCGACCGCGGCGACCCGGCCCACCACGCTGCCCCCGGGGACGTAGGGCGGCGTCTGGGGGAAGTGGTCCCGGGCCGCGCCACTGCGGATCAGGGTGTCGAGGTAGATGACGTTGGCCGCCCCGACCTCGACCAGCGCCTCGCCGGGGCCGGGTTCGGGGTCGGGGAGTTCCCTGACCACCAGGGCCTCGGGGCCGCCGAACCGGTCGACTCGTACCGCGCGCATGTCCACCACTCTCCTCGTGCGGGGGTCCGTCCCCCGCAGGAACCAAGAATTGGTCCTCAACCAATATTGAGGTCAAGGGCCGTCCCGGGAAAAGGGAGACCGCCGCGCACGGGGCACGGCGGTGGCGGGGGAGGGCCGGGTCAGACCGCGACGTGGGAGAGGGCGCTCGGGTGGCGGCGCAGGAAGCCCTCGATGGACTGCGCCGGATGTCCGGTCAGGTCGGGTACGACGGGCGAGACCACGTCCATCTCCCCGGCGGCGATCGCCGCGTACGAGGAGGCCCAGCCCTCGATCTCCCACTCGGCGGCCCCGCTCGGACGGCGCGACGCCAGGGCCTCCTCCCAGGTCTCGGGCACGTACCGGACGCTCCGCCCGGTCAGCCTGCCCAGCTTCTCCACGGTGGCGCCCACCGACAGCGCCTCGGGCCCGGTCACGTCGTAGGACGCCTCCTCCGAGGCCGCCACCACCACCGGGTCGGTCAGCACCGCCGTGGCCACGTCCGCCACGTCGTCGCGTGAGACCCACGCGATCCTGCCCTCACCGGCGGGGCCGCGCACGACGCCCTCCTCGTCCACCCAGCGGGGCAGCAGGTCCAGGTACAGGCTGGGTCTCAGGAACGTGTGCGGGACACCCGTGGACCGGATGTGCGCCTCCGTGTAGAAGTGCGTACGGGCGAACGTGAACGTGGACGCCGGACCCGCGCCCAGGAACGACAGGTACACGATCCTCGACACTCCGGCGCGGACCGCGCCGTCCACCGCGCTCAGGTGGGCCTCCACCCGGTCCTCGGACTCGGTGGCCGAGACCAGGAAGAGCGTGTCCACGCCGCGACAGGCCTTCTCGAAGGCGGCCGTGTCCTCGTAGACCGCCATCGCCGCGCTGCTCTCCGGGTACTCCGGCGCCCGGTTGATGTCGCGCACGATGAGGCGCTGCGCCAACCCGAGCCGCGCGATCCGGGCGGCCACCCGCCCGCCCAGCGCACCGGTGGCCCCGGTCACCCCTATGGTGTGGTTTGTCATGTGATCGTCGCCCATGGAAACCCATCCTGGGGTACGAGTGCCCACCGGTCGCTGATCGGCGCGCCCGTTTTTGCGCCCCCCGGTCAGGGGGTGGTGCGCTCTTGGTGCTCGTCGGCCGGGGGCGGCCCGGCGGGCGCCGTGACCGCCGTGGTCGAACGCCGGTACGACAGCCTGCGCAGCAGGACCTCGGCCGGTCCCCGGCGTCCCGCGCGCTCCAGCGCGTAGGCACCCGCCACCGTCACCAACCACACCGCGACCGCGTACAGGAACATCGTCCACGAGGTCATGTACGCGGCCAGCCCCAGGCCCCAGGCGGCCAGGATCGGCGCGCACAGCACGGACTGTGCAAGGTAGGCGCTCATGGAACGCTTGCCGGTGGCCGTCAGGGCGGTCACCACGACCCCTCCGGTCCGGCCCCGCTCCTGGAGGCCGTGGGCGACCAGGGCGATCAGGGCGACGTACCCGAGGCCGCCGAAGAGGCCGGTCAGCATGTGCGGGAAGGTGAGCATCACGCCCTGGTCCGTGGTGAGGCCGAGGACGCCGACCTGCGCCAGGGCCTCGGGGAGACCGCCGATCCAGCCGACACCGATGCCGACCCCCGCCACCCAGCGCAGCGTCCGCAGGTGCAGCCCGGGCTCCTCCAGGAAGCGGCGCCGCGCGGCCCAGAAACCGAGCAGGATCGCGGTGGGCACGACCAGGCCGAGCAGGCCCTGCCCGATGCTGACCAGCGGCCAGTTCAGCAGCCGGTCCGCGGCGGCCGACAGGACGGACGGGTCACCGATGTTGCCCGCCATCTCGTTCATGTCGAGGCCGCCCGTGCCGCCCTCGGTCTCCCCGACGAACGGCAGGGCCAGGAGGCTGAGCGCGCTGCCCACCGCCATCAGGAAGGTGAGCACCGCGCTCCACACGACCAGGGTCACGTCCTTGCGGCGGAAGAACAGCCAGCCCAGGACCAGCCCGGCCACGCCGTAGGCGCCCAGGATGTCGCCCATCCACAGCAGCATGGCGTGGACGAAACCGAAGACGACCAGCCACAGGTTGCGGCGGCGCAGCAGGGCGTTCACGCTCTTCACGTCGGCGCCGGCGGCCTCCTGCCGCCGGGCCAGCTGCATCATGCCGTAGCCGAAGAGGAACGCGAACATCGGGTAGCTGCGCATGTCCACGGCCATGACCGTGAAGAACTGGGCGACCGCGTCCAGGGTTCCCTCGGGTGCGGGGTGCACGGTCAGGCCGTCGCTGGGGGACGCCCAGAGGTACCAGACGGAGTTGGCCAACGCGATGAACAACAGCATGAAACCGCGTGCGAGGTCGGGCGCGAGGGCCCGGTCCGTGGTGCCGGTCGGCCCGACCACGGGGGTCTGTCTGGACAAGGGAGGTCTCCGGGTTCGAGATGTATCGTGAGCTCCGATTCAACCCGGATCCAGACAGACGTCGCAACAGGTTTCAAGTATGAGAAAACCCCCGAAGTCACCAGGGTCGACCCCTAGGGGCTTCGGGGGCGCGCCGGAACGGGTCGGCCGGACCCGGACCGGACCGGGCTCAGTGCGAGCGCCGCGTGGCGGCCACCACCAGGTCACCGAGCGGGCCACGGGCCCCGGCGTCCAGCTCGGGGCTCTCCAGGGCGGCCAGCGCCTGGTCCGCGTACTCGGAGACCATCGACTCACAGGCGGCCAGCGCCCCCGAGGACTCGATCAGGCCGCACATCCACTCCACCGCGTCCACGGTGAGGTCGGGCGTGCCCAGCAGGCTCCGGAAGCGCTCGGCGTCGGCCGCGCCGGACCGGGCCAGGGTCTCGGCCACGACCAGGGTGCGCTTGCCCTCGCGCAGGTCGTCACCGGCGGGCTTGCCCGTGGTGGACGGGTCACCGAAGACCCCGAGCACGTCGTCGCGGAGCTGGAAGGCGATGCCCAGGGGGATGCCGTAGTCGGTGTAGACCCCGGCCAGTGCCTCGTGGCGCCCGGCCAGCGCGGCGCCCAGGTGCAGCGGGCGCTCCACCGTGTACTTGGCGGCCTTGTAGCGCATCACGCGCAGGGCGGCCTCGCGGGTGGCGGTGCCCCGTACCTGCTCCAGGGTGTCCAGGTACTGCCCGGCCATCACCTCCGTGCGCATCGCGTCGAAGGGGCGCCTTCCGGCCTGGAGCGTCTCCGGGGAGAAGCCGCTGGCCTGGTACATCTCGTCGGACCAGGCCAGGCAGAGGTCTCCGATGAGGATCGCCGCGCCCTCGCCGAACCCCTCGCTGTCACCGTTCCAGCCGTGGTCGGCGTGGAGCTTGGCCATGCGCTTGTGCGTGGCGGGCCGTCCGCGCCGGGTGTCGCTGTTGTCGATCACGTCGTCGTGGACCAGGGCGCAGGCCTGGAGGAACTCCAGGGAGGCGGCGGCGCGCACCATGCGGTCGTCACCGGCGGCGCCGCCCGCGCCGCGCCACCCCCAGTAGGCGAAGGTGGGCCGCAGGCGCTTGCCCGAGGAGACCATGACCTCCAGGGAGTCCATGGCCGGGGCCAGTTCCTCTCCGATCTCCAGCAGCCGTTCGCGGTGCGAGGCGCAGAAGGAGGAGAGTTCGCGGTCCACGTCGGAGCGGATGACGGACACGGCGGAGGAGGCTGAGGAAGTTGAGGAGACGGCCATACCCTGCACATTAGCGGCTGGTCCGCGCGCGGATGCCCCGGATCGGGGGATGGGGATCCGGTTCCAGGTGAGAGGTCGGGTGAGACCCGATGGGCCCAGAATGAGAGACAGTGTTTACCTGTGTGTCATTTGTTGTCTCGCATACTGGGAAATGGAGCGGAGTTTCACTTTCGGTCTCAGAAAGTGGGACGCGGCATCCGCTTCCGAGGGGGTCTCGCCTAAGGTTGGAGTCATGTTGGCTGCACCGACCCGCCCCGTGGCGCCCCGAACCCCGGCTTCCAGGCCGCGTCATATCCGCGACCTCCTCGACTCGGGCGAGCCGATGTTCTCCTTCGAGTTCTTCCCGCCCCGCAACGCCAGGGCCCAGGAACGACTCTGGCGCGCGATCCGGGAGATCGAGGCCCTCGGCCCGTCCTTCGTCTCCGTCACCTACGGTGCCGGAGGCGGCACCCGCGACCTCACGGTGGAGACCACCGAGCGCATCGCGACCGACACCACGCTGATGCCGGTCGCCCACATGACCCTGGTGGACCACTCCGTCGCGGAGCTGCGCCACCTCATCGGCCGACTGGCCGACGCGGGCGTGTCGAACATGCTGGCCGTGCGCGGCGACCCGCCCGGCGACCCCGACGGCGAGTGGGTCCAGCACCCCGCCGGGCTCACCTACGCCGAGGAACTGGTCCGGCTCCTCAAGGAGAGCGGTGACTTCTGCGTCGGTGTGGCGGCCTTCCCCTACAAGCACCCGCGCTCGGCCGACGTGGAGACCGACACCGACCACTTCGTGCGCAAGTGCGAGGCCGGGGCCGACTACGCCATCACCCAGATGTTCTTCGACGCCGAGGACTACCTGCGCCTGCGCGACCGGGTGGCCGCGCGCGGCTGCGAGGTGCCGATCATCCCCGAGGTCTTCCCGGTGGTGAAGCTCGCCTCCATCCCGCGCTCGGAGAAGCTCTCCGGCGCCCCGTTCCCGGCGGCCCTGGCCGAGCGCTTCCAGCGGTTCGGTGACGACGAGGAGGCGGTGCGCGCCTTCGGGATCGAGCACGCCCAGCGCATGTGCGAGCGGCTGCTCTCCGAGGGCGCCCCGGGCATCCACTTCATCACGTTCAACCAGTCCACGGCCACCAGGGAGATCTACCGCGAGGTCGCCGGGAACCGGGTCCGAGGAGCGGAAGCCGCGCGGCCATGATCGAGAAGGGCTGGTCGGGGGTGCCGGGGAACGAGAAGGACTCCAGCACCTCGACGAACCCGCACGAACGGTAGAGGTGGCGCGCCGCGGTGGGTCCCGTACGCGTGGACAGCACCGCGGTGCGCTCCGGCCTGCCCGCGCACAGCGCGTGCAGGAGGGAGCGGCCCAGCCCCCGGTTCTGCGCCTCCGGAAGCACGTGGACCTCCGCGATCTCCAGCGGGTCGGCCAGGTACCGGCGCACGTGCCGTGACCGCCCGTGCAGGCGCAGCGCCTCGGTGACGACGTCGTGCCACCACTGGCCCTCGTGGCCGTGGAAGGCGTAGGCGAAGCCGAGGGGCCGGTCGCCCTCCACGGCCACCACGGAACCGAACCCGGGGTAACCGGCGTGGGAGGTCATCACGGCGGCCCGCCCGGGGAGCTGGTCCGGCGGAGGCCGCATGGCCGCCTCGTAGACCTCCAGCAGGGCGGGTACGGCGTGTGTGAACGCGGGGGGAGCGAGTGCGCGTAACTCGGTGTGGGCTGACACGCCCCCACACTAGGGCGTGAGCGCCGGTCGCCGCTGGTCCTCGCCGTGCCGCCGTGCGCGGCGCTCCTTGACGAGTGCCCCGGGGGGAGTGTTAACTGTCCTGTGTCGAACACGAGTTCGATTCGCTCCACCGGCTCGTCCGGTGGGGCAGGCGCGGCCGGGTCGGGGAGGGGAAGCCCCTGCCCGGCCGCGTCCGTTCCCACGTGGTGTCCGGTCCGCCCGGGTCCGGACACGCGGAAGGCCGGGTGTTCCCTTGGGGGGAACACCCGGCCTTCTCCCGTTCCGGGAGGTCCCGGAGCCGGAGACTCCTAGAAGGCGTCGACGGCGCGACGGGCCTCGGGGTCGAGGACGCCCCAGTTGATGAGCTCCTCGGTCAGGTCGCCAGGCGACTTGTCGTAGATGACCGCGAGTGAGCGCAGGTCCTCCTGGCGGATGGACAGCACCCGCCCGTTGTAGTCGCCCCGCTGACTCTGGATGGTGGCGACGTAGCGGGAGAGCGGACCGGCCTTCTCCTGCGGGAGCTGCTGCATGCGCTCCAGGTCGATCACCAGCTTGGGTGTGGGGCCCAGCGGGGTGGGCGCGGCGCCGCCGGGCAGCAGCTCCGACATCGGCACCCCGTAGAAGTCGGCCAGTTCGGCCAGCTTCTGCACGGTGACGGCGCGGTCACCGCGCTCGTAGGAGCCCACCACGACGGCCTTCCAGCGTCCGTGGGACTTCTCCTCCACCCCGTGCAGGGACAGGCCCTGCTGGGTGCGGATGGCACGCAGTCGCGCACCGAGGGACTTGGCGTATTCGGATGGCATCTTCTTGTCGCTCCCGGCCGTGACGGTGGCTGGCGTGAGTGGGGAGACGTCCGCTCGTACTCGGCGGGCCGCCTGAGCGGTCCAGCGGATGGTCACGGGGTGCAACCCCACCCGGTAGTGGTTACAGACAGTGACGGTAGAGGGGTGCTGGTGTCCAGGTCAAGCCGTTGGTGTGAAACGCGACTAATCAGTGGCCAAACCGTGCGTAGGTGAGACGCCTCTCATTTTGGGAGGAGTGGGGGCGAGTGGTGCGGGTTTGGAGGTCGGAAAGCCCGCTCCTACAGGGAATTTCGCGTTTCGCCCGAATGGTGTGCAAATCCGGAGTGTCATGATACGGATACTCTTAGCTGGGCAATCTTCGACGGTCTTTGTGATCAGCATCACATCGCTGGTCTCGGAGCGTGGAACGTGCCCGAGGGCCCCGCTGTCCCCGCTGGTAGCGTGGCCCCGATCGACATCCTTTAACGACCTGTTCTGTGAGGCAGGGAAGGGGTCACTACTTTGCGTGCGCGAAAACCAACCAGCGGTGAGGATGTTGGTGTCCCCTCACCCGAGGTACCGGAGACACCCGAGGTACCCGAAGGCACCAGGGCCGTCCTCGACGGCAACGAGATCAACCGGGCCCTGACCCGCATCGCCCACGAGGTGCTCGAACGCACCAAGGGCGGCGAGAACGTCACCCTCCTGGGCATCCCCTCACGCGGCGTACCGCTCGCGGAGCGCCTGGCCCGCCGGATCGAGCGGGTCGAGGACCTCAGCGTCCCCCACGGCTCGCTCGACATCACGATGTACCGCGACGACCTGCACCTGGCGCCGGCGCGTGCCCTGGGTCGCACCGCGATCCCCGCCGGGGGCCTCGACGACCGCGTGGTCGTCCTCGTCGACGACGTCCTCTTCTCCGGCCGCACCGTCCGCGCCGCCCTCGACGCCCTCGGAGACCTCGGCCGCCCCCGCGCGGTCCAGCTCGCCGTCCTCGTCGACCGGGGCCACCGCGAACTCCCCATCCGCGCCGACTACGTGGGCAAGAACCTGCCCACCTCCCTGCGCGAGAGCGTCACGGTCCAGCTGTCCGAGACCGACGGCCAGGACGGCGTGCTCCTCGGCCCCGCCCGCCCGTCACCCTCCACCACCCTCAAGGGAGGCCTGCGGCCCGGTTCCCCCGCGCGCACCGGTGCCCCGACCACGGCCGACACCAAGGAAGGGGACGCCTGATGCGCCACCTGCTCTCCACCGGCGACCTCAGCCGCGACGAGGCCACGCTCATCCTGGACACCGCGGCCGAACTGGCCCAGGTCGGGGACCGCTCCGTCAAGAAGCTCCCCACCCTGCGCGGACGCACCGTGGTCAACCTCTTCTACGAGGACTCCACCCGCACCCGCACCTCCTTCGAGCTGGCCGCCAAGCGCCTGTCCGCCGACGTCATCAACTTCTCGGCCAAGGGCTCCAGCGTCTCCAAGGGTGAGAGCCTCAAGGACACCGCGCTCACCCTCCAGGCCATGGGCGCCGACGCCGTCGTCATCAGGCACGGTGCCTCCGGCGCCGCCCACCGCCTGGCCCACTGGGTGGACGGCTCCGTCCTCAACGCGGGCGACGGCACCCACGAACACCCCACCCAGGCACTGCTGGACGCCTACACCATGCGCGACCGCCTGGGCCGTCTCGACGGCCTGCGCGTGGCCGTGGTCGGGGACATCCTGCACAGCCGGGTCGCCCGCTCCAACGTGCTGCTGCTCACCACCCTGGGCGCGCACGTCACCCTGGTCGCGCCGCCCACTCTGCTGCCGGTCTCGGTGCACACCTGGCCGTGCGAGGTCTCCTACGACCTCGACGACGTCCTGCCCAAGTCCGACGTGGTCATGATGCTGAGGGTCCAGGCGGAGCGCATGCGTGACTCCTTCTTCCCCTCCGTCCGCGAGTACAGCCGCAACTACGGGCTCGACGGCGAGCGCCTGGGCCGGATGCCCTCCGACGCGATCGTCATGCACCCCGGTCCGATGGTCCGGGGCATGGAGATCTCCGCCGAGGTCGCGGACTCCCCGCGCTGCACCGTCACCGAGCAGGTCGCCAACGGTGTCAGCCTGCGCATGGCCGTGCTCTACCTGCTGCTCGGCGGCTCCTAGGAGCGCTGTGCCCGCTCCCGGCCTCCGCTCCGCCCGGCCCGCGGCCGACCGCCCGGAAGGGCGGAACCCCACCGGCGCCCGGACGCCCGGACACGCGAGAGCCGCCGGAGCGGGCCCGCGGTGCGAGAAGCGCCCCGGGCCGCCCACGAACTTCACGAAACACGAGAAAGCCGACACCTTCATGCCCGAAAACACCGGACCGCACCTGATCAGGGGCGCCCGCCCGCTCGGCGGCGAGCCCGTCGACCTGCTGTTCGTCGACGGCCAGATCGCCGCGATCGGCCCGGACCTGGAGGCCCCCGAGGGCGCCCGGGTCGTGGACGCCACCGGCCTGGTCGCCCTGCCCGGACTCGTGGACCTCCACACCCACCTGCGCGAACCCGGCCGGGAGGACGCCGAGACCGTCGCCTCGGGCTCCCGCTCGGCCGCCATGGGCGGCTACACGTCCGTGCACGCCATGGCCAACACCGACCCCGTGGCCGACACCGCCGGTGTGGTCGAGCAGGTCTGGCGCCTGGGCCGCGAGGCCGGGTACTGCGACGTGCGCCCCGTCGGAGCCGTCACCGTCGGCCTCGCGGGACAGCAGCTCTCCGAGATCGGCGCCATGGCCGACTCCGCCGCGCGGGTGCGGGTCTTCTCCGACGACGGCATCTGCGTCTCCGACGCCCTGCTCATGCGGCGCGCGCTGGAGTACGTCAAGGCCTTCGACGGCGTCATCGCCCAGCACGCCCAGGAGCCGCGCCTGACCGAGGGCGCGCAGATGAACGAGGGGTGCGTCTCCGACCGCCTCGGCCTGCCCGGCTGGCCCGCGGTCGCGGAGGAGGCGATCATCGCCCGCGACTGCCTGCTCGCCCAGCACGTCGGCTCGCGCCTGCACGTGTGCCACGTCTCCACCAAGGGCTCGGTGGACATCATCCGCTGGGCCAAGGCGCGCGGCTGCGACGTCACCGCCGAGGTCACCCCGCACCACCTGCTCCTCACCGACGACCTGGTCGAGGGCTACGACCCGATCTACAAGGTCAACCCGCCCCTGCGCACCGCCGAGGACGTCGAGGCGCTGCGCGAGGGACTGGCCGACGGCACGATCGACATCGTCGCCACCGACCACGCCCCGCACCCGGCGGAGGCGAAGGAGACCGAGTGGTCCAACGCCGCCATGGGAATGGTCGGACTGGAGACCGCGTTGGCGGTCGTGCAGCGCACCATGGTCGACACCGGCCTGCTCACCTGGGCCGAGGTCGCCGACCGCATGTCCACCGCGCCCGCCCGTATCGGCCGGGTCAGCGGACACGGCCGTGAACTGGCCGTGGGCGAGCCCGCCAACGTCGTCCTCTACGACCCCGCGTCGCCGGTGGGCGTCGACGGCGCGGCCATGGTGACCAAGAGCGACAACACCCCCTTCCGGGGCATGACCCTGCCCGGCGAGGTCCGCGCCACGTTCCTGCGCGGCGTGCCCACCGTCCTGGAGGGGAAGATCAATTGAGCACACAGAACGCAGTGAACGCGCAGGCCACGCCTGGTGCGGCAGAGGGGGAAAGCGTGTCCGAGGAGACCGGCGGTCCGGCGATCCTGGTGCTTGAGGACGGTCGTGTGTTCCACGGCCGCTCCTTCGGCGCCACCGGCGAGACCTTCGGGGAGGCCGTCTTCAACACCGGTATGACCGGTTACCAGGAGACCCTCACCGACCCCTCGTACCACCGCCAGATCGTGGTGATGACCGCACCGCACATCGGTAACACCGGGGTCAACGACGACGACCCCGAGTCCGGCCGCATCTGGGTCGCGGGCTACGTCGTCCGCGAGCCCGCGCGCATCCCCTCCAACTGGCGGGCCCGGCGCACCCTCGACGAGGAACTGCGCCGCCAGGGCGTGGTCGGCATCGCGCTGACCGGCACCCGGGCCCTCACCCGCCACCTGCGCGACCGGGGCGCCATGCGCGCGGCGGTCAGCAGCGTGGAGACCGACCCCAAGGCGCTGCACGCCCGCATCCTGGAGCAGCCCCGCATGGCCGGTTCCGACCTGGCCGTCGAGGTCAGCACCGACACCGCCTACGAGGTCCTGCCGCCCCAGGGCGTCGAGACCCGCTACCACGTGGCCGCCGTCGACCTCGGCATCAAGGCCATGACCCCCCAGCGGCTGGCGGAGCGCGGGTGCAGGGTCACCGTCCTGCCCGCCACGGCCACCGCCGAGGACATCCTCGCGCTGGACCCGGACGGCGTCTTCTTCAGCAACGGCCCCGGCGACCCCGCCACCGCCGACCGCTCGGTCGACGCCATGCGCGGGGTGCTGGACGCCGGGAAGCCGCTCTTCGGCATCTGCTTCGGCAACCAGATCCTGGGCCGCTCCCTGGGCCTGGGCACCTACAAGCTGCCCTTCGGCCACCGGGGCGTCAACCAGCCGGTCATCGACACCCGCACCAAGAAGGTGGCGATCACCAGCCAGAACCACGGCTTCGCCGTGGACGCCCCGCTCGACGCGCCCTTCGACACCCCCTACGGCCGGGCCGAGGTCAGCCACATCGGCCTCAACGACCAGGTCGTCGAGGGCCTGCGGCTGCTGGACCGGCCCGTGTTCAGCGTCCAGTTCCACCCGGAGGCCGCCGCGGGCCCCCACGACGCCGCCGAGCTCTTCGACGAGTTCGTCGACCTGATGTCCGCCCAGCCCGCACCGGCTGCCAAGTAGTAAGAGGAACAGAGCATGCCGCGCCGTAGTGACCTTTCATCCGTCCTCGTGATCGGCTCCGGCCCGATCGTGATCGGGCAGGCGGCCGAGTTCGACTACTCGGGCACCCAGGCCTGCCGTGTCCTGCGGGCCGAGGGCCTGCGGGTCATCCTGGTCAACTCCAACCCGGCCACGATCATGACCGACCCGGAGATCGCCGACGCCACGTACGTCGAGCCGATCACCCCCGAGATGATCGAGAAGATCATCGCCAAGGAGCGCCCCGACGCGCTCCTGCCCACCCTGGGCGGGCAGACGGCGCTCAACGCCGCCGTCGACCTGCACGAGGCCGGGATCCTGGCCAAGTACGACGTCGAGCTCATCGGCGCCAACATCGACGCCATCCAGTCCGGCGAGGACCGCGAGATCTTCAAGGGGATCGTCGAGCGCATCGGCGGCGAGTCCGCCCGCTCCCGCATCTGCCACACCCTCCAGGAGTGCCTGGACGCCGCCGTGGAACTCGAGTACCCGGTCGTCGTGCGCCCGTCCTTCACCATGGGCGGCGCCGGATCCGGCTTCGCCCACGACGAGACCGAGCTCCGCCGCATCGCGGGCCAGGGCCTGGCGCTCTCCCCGACCACCGAGGTGCTCCTGGAGGAGTCCATCCTCGGCTGGAAGGAGTACGAGCTGGAGCTGATGCGCGACACCAACGACAACGTCGTGGTCGTGTGCTCCATCGAGAACCTCGACCCCATGGGCGTGCACACCGGCGACTCCATCACCGTCGCCCCGGCCATGACCCTCACCGACCGCGAGTACCAGAAGCTGCGCGACATCGGCATCGCGGTCATCCGCGAGGTCGGCGTGGACACCGGCGGCTGCAACATCCAGTTCGCCGTCCACCCCACCACCGGCCGGGTCATCGTCATCGAGATGAACCCCCGCGTGTCCCGATCCTCGGCGCTGGCCTCCAAGGCCACCGGCTTCCCGATCGCCAAGATCGCCGCCAAGCTCGCCGTCGGCTACACGCTGGACGAGATCCCCAACGACATCACCAAGGAGACCCCGGCCAGCTTCGAGCCCACGCTCGACTACGTGGTCGTCAAGGTCCCCCGCTTCGCCTTCGAGAAGTTCCCCGGCGCCGACCCCACCCTCACCACCACCATGAAGTCGGTGGGCGAGGCCATGGCGATCGGCCGGTCCTTCCCCGAGGCGCTGCAGAAGGCCATGCGCTCCCTGGAGAAGTCCGGCATCGGCCTGACCTGGGCGGGGAACCCCGGCGACAAGGACGATCTCCTGCGCCGCTCCGCCCAGCCCACCGAGCACCGCCTGCGCCAGGTCCAGCAGGCCCTCCGCGCCGGAGCCACGGTCGAGGAACTGCACGAGGCCACCAGGATCGACCCGTGGTTCCTGGACCAGATGCTGCGCCTGGAGGAGATGGCCCGCGTCCTGGCCACCGCCCCCAAGCTCGACGCCGCCCTGCTCCGCGAGGCCAAGGGCCTCGGCTTCTCCGACGTCCAGATCGGTGAGATCACCGGGCGGACCGAGGACGTCGTCCGCGAGCTCCGCCACGCGCTGGGTATCCACCCCGTCTACCTGACGGTGGACACCTGCGCCGCCGAGTTCCGGGCCGCGACGCCGTACCTGTACTCCAGCTACGACGAGGAGACCGAGGTTCCCACCGGAGACCGGCCCAAGATCATCATCCTGGGTTCGGGCCCCAACCGGATCGGCCAGGGCGTGGAGTTCGACTACTCCTGCGTCCACGCCTCCTTCGCGCTCTCCGAGGCCGGGTTCGAGACCGTCATGGTCAACTGCAACCCGGAGACCGTCTCCACGGACTACGACACCAGCGACCGGCTCTACTTCGAGCCGCTCACCCTGGAGGACGTCCTGGAGGTCGTGCGCGCCGAGCAGGCCGCCGGACCGGTCGTCGGCGTGATCGTCCAGCTGGGCGGCCAGACCCCGCTCGGCCTGGCCCGCCGCCTCAAGGACGCGGGCGTGCCCATCATCGGCACCAGCCCCGAGGCCATCGACCTGGCCGAGGACCGGGGCGAGTTCGGCAAGGTCCTGGCCGACGCCGGACTGCCCGCGCCCAAGTACGGCATGGCCTACTCCTTCGAGCAGGCCAAGGCCGCCGCCGACGAGATCGGCTACCCGGTCATGGTCCGCCCGTCCTACGTGCTGGGCGGCCGGGGCATGGAGATCGTCTACAGCGAGCGGATGCTCGCGGACTACATCGAGCGCAACGCCGAGGTCAGCCCGGAGCACCCGGTCCTGATCGACCGCTTCCTCGACGACGCCATCGAGATCGACGTCGACGCCCTCTACGACGGCAAGGACCTGTACCTGGGCGGCGTGATGGAGCACATCGAGGAGGCCGGGATCCACTCCGGCGACTCGGCGTGCACCCTGCCCTCGATCACCCTGGGCAGCGAGGACATCGAGCGCATCCGCTACTCCACCGAGGCCATCGCGCGCGGTACCGGGGTCCGGGGCCTGCTCAACGTCCAGTACGCGCTGGCCTCCGGCGTCCTCAACGTGCTGGAGGCCAACCCGCGCGCCTCCCGCACGGTCCCGTTCGTCTCCAAGGCCACGGCGGTGCCGCTGGCCAAGGCCGCCGCCCGCGTCATGGCCGGGAGCAGCATCGCGGAACTGCGCGCCGAGGGCATGCTGCCCGCCAAGGGCGACGGCGGCGACCTGCCCGCCGACGCCCCGGTGTCGGTGAAGGAGGCCGTGCTGCCCTTCAACCGGTTCATCAACAAGGAGGGCGAGGGCGTCGACACCATCCTCGGCCCCGAGATGCGCTCCACCGGTGAGGTCATGGGCCTGGACACCGGGTTCGGCCCCGCCTACGCCAAGTCCCAGCTGGCGGTCAACGGCAACGTGCCCACCCAGGGCAAGGTGTTCGTGTCGGTCGCCAACCGCGACAAGCGCTCGATGATCTTCCCGGTCAAGCGCCTGGCCGACCTCGGCTTCGAGATCCTGGCCACCGAGGGCACCGCCGTGGTGCTGCGCCGCAACGGCGTCCTCGCGACCGTGGTGCGCAAGCACAGCACGGGCACCGGCCCCAACGGCGAGCCCACCATCGTGCAGCTCATCCACGACGGTGACGTCGACCTGATCGTCAACACCCCGTTCGGCAGCGCGGGCCAGTCCGGTCCGCGTCTGGACGGGTACGAGATCCGGACGGCCGCCATCGCCCGCGCGGTGCCCAGCGTCACCACCGTGCAGGGTCTGGCCGCCGCGGTCCAGGCGATCGAGGCCCGCGTGCGCGGCGACGTCGGGGTGCGCTCCCTCCAGGAGCACGCCCAGTCGCTCACGGAGAGCCGTCGGAACTCCTAGGCTGTAGCAGTCCGGGTGCCGCCAGGGTTCCGGAGGACGAGTCGCGCGTCGGCGAGCAACGGGCCGGGCGCTGACGAGGACGAGGGATCCCTGGCCGCCTGGGTACCCGGACACGGGCTGAAGCGGAGCGGAGGCCCACAGCAGGCACCGTCCGGGCGCCGCGGTACGTCGCGGCGCCCGGACGGTGAAGCCCAGTTCCAGAGAGGCCACCACCAGACATGAGCGACAACGGACCGGTGCAGACCAGGTGCCCCGTGCTGAACGTGCGCAGGGTGGACGCCTACTACGCCATCACCGTCGTCGCGCCGGGCATCGCGGAACGGTTCCGTTCCGGGCAGTTCGTGTCGGTGGCGGTCGGCGGGGACCACTCCAGCACGCTGTTGCGCCGCCCCTTCGCGATCCACGACGTCAAGCCCGACTACGGCGGGACCGTCGAGTTCCTGTTCGCGGTGCGCGGCACGGGGACCGCCTGGCTGGCGGAACGAAGATCACGCGACCTGCTCGACGTGGTGGGACCGCTCGGACGGCCCTTCCCGCTGCCCCGCGACCCCGTGAACTGCGTCCTCGTGGGCGGCGGGTCCGGCAGCGCGCCGCTGTTCCCGCTCGCGCAGTCGCTGCGCAGGCGCGGCTGCCGGGTGGACTTCGTGCTGGGCGCCGCCTCCGCCGACCGCGTGTTTAGCGCCATCACCGCGCGCCGCGTCGCGGAGACCGCCACCTTCACCACCGACGACGGCTCCTTCGGAACCCGGGGGAGGGTCACCGACGTCCTGGGCCGCGTGATCGAGGAGTCCCGCTCGGACGCGGTGTACGCCTGCGGCCCCATGCCCATGCTCAGGTCCGTCACCCAGGTGGCGGGTGAGCACGGGGTCCCCGTGCAGGTCGCGGTCGAGGAGGCCATGGCGTGCGGCATCGGGATCTGCATGACCTGCGTGATCCCGGTGGTGGGGGAGGACGGCATCACCCGCATGGTGCGTTCCTGTGTGGACGGACCCGTGTTCCGAGGCGAGCAGGTGCGCTTCGACGACGTCGGGACCATCCCCTTCGACGCCCTGGGCGCCCCGGGGTGGAAGGGGTCCAGCGCGGCCCGCGCCGCGGAGTCGGCCCGCGACATCGCCTGACACATCAGAGCCACGAGAGGCCCGGCGCCGCACGGCGCCGGGCCACGAGCGAGCGAAGGCCAGTGAACGCAGACCTCAGGACCAGGCTCGGCTCCCTCCGCCTCCCGAACCCGGTGGTCACCGCCGCCGGGTGCGCGGGTTCGGGGCGCGAGCTGTCGCAGTTCTTCGACATCGGGGAGATCGGCGCGGTCACCACCAAGTCGTTGATGCTGGAACCGCGTGCGGGCAGACCCGCGCCGCGCATGGCGGAGACCCCGAGCGGGATGCTGAGCACCACGGGCATGCAGGGGCCCGGGGTGGACGTGTTCCTCCAGCGGGACCTGCCCTGGCTGCTCGCACGAGGGGGACGGGCGATCGTCTCCATCGCGGGGTCGGGCGTGGGCGAGTTCGGTGAGCTGGCCCGGCGGGTCTCCGAGGCGGAGGGGGTGGGCGCCATCGAGGTCAACCTCTCCTGCCCGAACCCGGCCGACCCGGCGGGGCGGCACTTCGCGGACGACGCCGCCCAGGCCGCGACGATCGTGCAGACGGTGCGCTCGCACGCGCGCTCGGACGTTCCGGTGCTGGCCAAGCTCGCCGCCGACGTCCCCGACGTGGTGGAGCTGGCCAGCGCTTGTGTGGCGGCCCGCGTCGACGGACTGACCATGATCAACACCCTGCGCGGGATGAGCGTGGACCCGCGGACGCTGCGCCCCGCGGTGGCCGGGGGTATGGGCGGGCTGTCCGGCCCGGCGATCCGCCCGCTGGCGGTGGGGTGCGTCTACCGGGTGCACGAGGCCTTCCCCGAGGTGCCGATCGTCGGCGTGGGCGGGGTGCGCACCGGCACCGACGTCCTGGAGTTCATGGCGGCGGGCGCCAGCGCGGTGGCGGTGGGGACGGTCAACTTCTCCGATCCGTCGGCGTGCACGCGGGTCCTGCGGGAGTTCAACGAGGCGCTGGAGGCGCGCGGAGTCTCCAGGGCCTCGGACGTGGTGGGCGCCGCCCACCGCGCCGGCACGGGTGTGTGACCACCCGTTCACGCATCCATAGTGCCCTGACCGGCCTGAACGGCCCTGAGATGGCTCTGTGTGGCCGAACGCGTGCTGCGGGGATACGTGGGTGGGTTCGCGGAGAACATGCGCCTACGTCCGTTTGAGCGGCCGTTACGGGGAAGTGACGCGGGTAGGGCGCATGAAGCGGCCGATCCGGGGAACCGCACACCTTGATGGTGTGCACATGACAGCGAACGTGCATCGGCTGGTGCGTGTGTAAGCACGGGCGTAAGTACGGACGTAAGGCACGAACGGAAGCTTTCCGGCACCGGTCCAACACCGGTGGCACACGATTGGAGATACCGACATGACCGCGCACTCCGCGCCCATCGCCGTCGCGATCGACGCGAACGAGATCGAGACGGCGGCCACCTGGGCCTCCGCGGTCGCGCCGCACGTGAGCACGGTGAAGGTGGGGTTGGAGCTGTACCTGCGCTACGGCCCCGACGTGATCAGCGCCGTGCGCGGGGCCAACCGGGTCGGAGTCTTCCTCGACCTGAAGCTGCACGACATCCCGGCCACGGTCGCCGGGGCGGCGCGCTCGGTCGCCGGTCTGCGGCCCTCGATCCTGACCGTGCACGCCTCCGGGGGCGCGGACATGGTCCGCGCGGCGGTCGAGGCGGCGCCGGACACCAGGATCGCGGCGGTCACCGTGCTCACGTCCATGGACGAGGCGGACCTGGAGCAGGTGGGGCTGCTCGGTCCGTCGCGGGACGCGGTGCGGCGCCTCGCGGTGCTCGCGGTGGGCGCGGGCGCCCGTGCGCTGGTGTGCTCGCCCCAGGAGGTGGCGATGGTCCGTTCCGAGGTGGGTCCGGACGTCACGCTGATCACCCCGGGGGTGCGACCGGCCGGGGCGGACCTCGGTGACCAGTCGCGGGTCGCCACCCCCGAGGCGGCGATCGAGGCCGGGGCGGACCTCCTGGTCATCGGACGACCCATCACCCGCGCCCCGGACCCGGGTGCGGCGGCGGCCTCGATCGCGGCGGCCGTGCGGAGGGCCGGTGGGCGTGTCTGAAAACCGGGAGGGGTCGGGGTCGGGGGCCCGTGGGCTGCCCGGACTCAGGGCCGGTCAGGGCGGGGTAGTCCCATTTGTCGCATCTGTCCCATCACTCACAGTTGTGGATCACGGACGGTCACCAATTAGGCGTGTCCAAAACTAGGAATCCATGGCGAAGAGTGACCCGAGTCACCGTAGGGTGACCTGCGCAGGTGGTGCGCTTTCCCAGCTCGTCAATCGGGACCAAAGTCCTGATTTTCGTGTCCGACCGCAATTGGATCGTCACCCAGGGTAGTTCCTTCGATGAAATAGCCCTTGAAAGGGCACTTTACGTTGCCTAACAGGGGTCAGACCTACTAACTTGCGCAGGCGTCCGCCCTCTACAAACGAGTAGAAAACCGAGGTGACCCGGCGTGGCCCTTCCTCCCCTCACACCCGAGCAGCGCAGTGCGGCTCTTGAGAAGGCCGCCAAGGCCAGAAAAGAGCGTGCGGAGGTCAAGAACAAGCTCAAGAACGGCGGCATCTCGCTGTCCGAGGTCCTCTCCAACGGCCTCAAGGACGACGTCATCGGCAAGATGAAGGTTTCGGCTCTGCTGGAATCCCTCCCCGGTGTCGGCAAGGTGCGTGCCAAGCAGATCATGGAGCGGCTCAACATCGCTGAGTCGCGCCGTGTCCGAGGCCTCGGCACCAACCAGCGTGCCGCCCTCGAGAGCGAGTTCGGCGACCTCACCAAGTAACACCGGTCCGGTGGCGACACCGGCCAACACCGCCCCCGACGCGTCCCCCACAGTCGCTCGGAGCCGCTGCACCAGTGGCCACGGCACGCGGTGAGCAACAACCCGACGCCACGGTGGGCGGGCGGGTGGGCCCCAGGTCACACCCCGTCCGCCCCACCGTGGCTCGGTGATATAAAGGGAGCTTCCCGCGACCGTACGCTGCGCGCCAGTGCGCCAGCACGAGCCGCCCGCGCGGTGCGCGCCGGACCCCGGGTCCGGCCCAGGCAGCGCTCACGAGGCCCACGGCCCACCGCGTGGCGGAGAGCCGAATGGAAGCCTGATACTCACATGCCTGCGCAGACCGCAGACCAGACCCGACCGGCCGAGAAACGACTGACCGTCCTGTCCGGCCCCTCCGGCGTGGGGAAGAGCACGGTCGTCGCCCACCTGCGCCAGGTCAACCCCGACGTGTGGCTCTCGGTGTCGGTGACCACCCGCGCACCCCGACCCGGCGAGCGCGACGGGGTCCAGTACCACTTCGTCTCCGACGAGGAGTTCGACCGCCTCGTCGCGGAGGACCAGCTCCTGGAGTGGGCCCAGTTCGCGGGCAACCGCTACGGCACGCCGCGCGGCCCCGTCGAGGAACGCCTCAGCGCGGGCGTCCCCGTGCTGCTGGAGATCGAACTCCAGGGCGCGCGCCAGGTCCGCGAGTCCATGGACGACGCCCTGCACGTCTTCCTCGCCCCGCCCTCGTGGGAGGAGCTGGTCCGCAGGCTGACCGGCCGGGGGACCGAGTCCGACGAGGTGATCCAGCGCCGCCTGGAGGTGGCCAAGATCGAGCTCGCCGCCGAGAAGGAGTTCGACACCACCCTCGTCAACACGTCCGTACAGGAAGTGTGCGACGAGCTGCTAGCGTTGATGACAGCGCCCAAGGTGTGATAGCGGGTGCGCATCGGGCCGCGCCGGACTCCGGCGGCGGCCGCGTCCGCCCCGTCCCTGGGCCCCTTGAACCTTTCTGTTCCAACCCGCGTCACGGCTTCCGACGAGCCGGACACCGTCCCTGGAGGTAACGAAGTGGCTGGTACCGAGCCCGTCGCCGAAGGCATCACCAACCCGCCGATCGACGACCTGCTGGAGTGCGTCGACAGCAAGTACAGCCTGGTCACCATGGCCTCCAAGCGGGCCCGCCAGATCAACGCCTACTACGCGCAGCTGGGCGAGGGCCTGCTGGAGTACGTCGGCCCGCTGGTCGAGACCCAGGTCCAGGAGAAGTCCCTGTCCATCGCCCTGCGCGAGGTCAAGTCCGGCCTGCTCACCGCCGAGCCGTACGAGGGCAACTGAGCCTCGCCCCACGGGGCACGCCCCCTTGGGGGTACCGACCGCGCCCGTCGCACCCCCGCCCGGGGCGTGCGGCGGGCGCGGCCTGGTAGAACTCCATGTGTGAGTGACACAGAATCCGTTCCCCAGGTGGTCCTCGGTGTCGGCGGGGGCATCGCCGCCTACAAGGTGTGCGAGCTGCTGCGCCGACTGACCGAGTCCGGCCACCGCGTCCGGGTCGTGCCCACCGCCGACGCCCTGCGCTTCGTCGGTGAGCCCACCTGGGCCGCCCTGTCCGGCCAGCCCGTCGCCACCGGTGTGTGGGACGAGGTACACGAGGTCCCGCACGTGCGCATCGGCCAGTCGGCCGACCTCGTCCTCGTCGCCCCGGCCACCGCCAACCTCCTCGCCAAGGCCGCCGCCGGACTCGCCGACGACCTGCTGACCAACACCCTCCTCACCGCGCGGTGCCCGGTGGTGTTCGCCCCCGCGATGCACACCGAGATGTGGGAGCACCCCGCCACCCAGGCCAACGTGGCCACCCTGCGCTCGCGCGGCGCCATCGTCCTGGACCCGGCCGTGGGCCGCCTCACCGGTGCCGACACCGGCCGGGGCCGTCTGCCCGACCCCGCCGAACTGTTCGAGGCCGCCCGGCTGGTCCTGCGGCGGGGCGCCACCCGCTCCGACCTGGCGGGCCGCCGCGTGGTCGTCTCCGCCGGCGGGACCCGCGAGGCCATCGACCCGGTCCGCTTCCTGGGCAACCACTCCTCGGGCCGCCAGGGGTACGCCCTGGCGCGCACCGCCGCCGCCCGGGGCGCCGACGTGACCCTGGTCGCGGCCAACGTCTCCCTGCCCGACCCCGCCGGGGTGCGCCTGGTGCGGGTGGAGTCGGCGGTGGAGCTGGCCGAGACCATGGAGACGGAGCGCACCGGGGCCGACGCCGTGGTGATGAGCGCCGCCGTGGCCGACTTCCGTCCGGTGACCAGCGCCGCCTCCAAGATCAAGAAGTCCGGTGACGCCCCGGCGCCGATCGAGCTGGTGGAGAACCCGGACATCCTCGCCGGTCTGGTCGCCTCCCGGTCCCGGGAGGGCACGGAGCAGACCATCGTGGGCTTCGCGGCCGAGACCGACGACGTGATCGACAACGGTCGCGCCAAACTGGCCCGCAAGGGATGCGACCTGCTCGTGGTCAACCAGGTCGGGGGCGGGCGCGCCTTCGGCACCGACGACAACCAGGCGACCGTGCTCGGTTCCGACGGGAGCGTCGTGGACATTCCCACAGGGCCCAAGGAGGACCTCGCGGACCGTGTGTGGGACCTGGTGGTCGAACGGCTTCCGGGATGAGGATCACCGCCGCCGAGGGAACCCCCGTCGTACCGCGCGATCGGGGGTCCGTCACCGTGCCGTCGGCAAAACTTCCGCTCGGCGCGCTGGATTCCTACCGCTGAGTACGACAGACTCGTTCGGGTGCCGACGAACGGCTGAGGAGGCCCGCCGCCGCGCACCCGCCCCCACCAGTCCCGTTACAGTGGACCGATAACCAACCGCGTCGGTCGGTATTGCCGTCCCGACACATGTCAGCCAGCAGCCGCTGCAAGGAGTCACGCAACGTGTCCCGCCGCCTTTTCACCTCCGAGTCGGTCACCGAAGGTCATCCCGACAAGATGGCCGACCAGATCAGTGACGCGATCCTCGACGCGATGCTCGCCACCGACCCCGGCAGCCGGGTCGCGGTCGAGACGCTGATCACCACGGGTCAGGTCCACATCGCGGGTGAGGTCACCACCCAGACCTACGTCGACATCCCCGCGATCGTGCGCGAGAAGATCCTCCAGATCGGGTACGACTCGTCCGCCAAGGGTTTCGACGGTGACTCCTGTGGGGTCAACGTCTCCATCGACGCGCAGTCCCCGGACATCGCCCAGGGTGTCGACACCGCCTACGAGGCGCGCGTCGAGCACGAGGACGACGTCCTCAACCGGCAGGGCGCCGGCGACCAGGGCCTGATGTTCGGTTACGCCAACCGTGAGACCCCCGAGCTCATGCCGCTGCCGATCAAGCTGGCGCACTCGCTCTCCGAGCGCCTGTCCGAGGTCCGTCGCAACGGCACCGTCCCCTACCTGCGCCCCGACGGCAAGACCCAGGTCACCGTCGAGTACGAGGGCCAGACCCCGGTCCGCCTGGACACCGTGGTGGTCTCCAGCCAGCACTCGGCGGACATCAACCTGGAAGAGATGCTGACCCCGGACATCCGGGAGCACGTCATCGAGCCCGTGGTCGCCGCCTACGGCCTGGACGCGGACGACTACCGCCTCCTGGTCAACCCGACCGGCCGTTTCGAGATCGGCGGCCCGATGGGCGACGCCGGTCTGACCGGCCGCAAGATCATCGTCGACACCTACGGCGGCTACGCCCGCCACGGCGGCGGCGCCTTCTCGGGCAAGGACCCGTCGAAGGTGGACCGTTCCGCCGCCTACGCCACCCGCTGGGTCGCGAAGAACATCGTCGCCGCCGAGCTGGCCGAGCGCGCCGAGGTCCAGGTGGCCTACGCGATCGGCAAGGCCCACCCGGTGGGTGTGTTCATCGAGACCTTCGGCACCGAGCGGGTGGCGACGGAGCTGATCGAGAAGGCCGTCAAGGAGGTCTTCGACCTGCGTCCGGCCGCCATCGTGCGCGACCTGGACCTGCTGCGTCCGATCTACTCCCGGACCGCCGCCTACGGCCACTTCGGCCGTGAGCTGCCGGAGTTCACCTGGGAGCGCACGGACCGCGCGGCGGCGCTGCGTTCGTTCGTCGGCGCCTAGGAGACGTACCAGTACCGAGGGCGGGTGGCCGTGAGGCCGCCCGCCCTCGGTGTCGTCTGGATCCCCCCGCATGCCTTACGCCCCGTTTGACTACTCTGTGTTAATAATTGTGTGCACAAAGTCATTTTCGGGCTGCCATGCGGAGGAGGAACACCATGGCCCTGCCAGCTGCGGTGTCGGCGTTGGGGCTGGCGGCGCTGATCGCGCTGCCGGGACAGCCGGTCCAGGCGGACGAGGGACCGGTGCCCGGGGCCGGGAGTCTGCACGTCACCGTCCAGGAGACGTCGGAGGAACGGCTGCGGCCGGGCGATCGGGTGCAGTACACCGTCAAGGTGCGCAACGCCGGACACGAGGCACTGCCGGACGCGCGCGTGGTGCAGTTCCTGCCCCCCTCGATGCGCTACGTCTCCGGTGCCCCCGAAGGAGTGGAGGACGGGCGGGCCGAGTGGGTGCGGCCCCTCGAACCGGGGGAGCGGGTGGTCCTCAACGTGGTCGGTGAGCTCACGGAGGTGCCGGAGGGCGCCCAGCAGCCGGTCTCCACCGTCTGCCTGCGCCCGACGGCCGACGCCCCGCTCTCCTCCTGCGCCTCCACCGTCCACCAGGTCCAGCGGATCCTGCCGATGGTGTGGGTGGTGGCCGGGTTGCTCGCCGTGGCCGCCGTCGCGTTCGCCGTGGGCGGCTACCTGCGCTACCGGGGCACTCGCGGACCCCGGCCGGAGCCCGAGCCGCCGAGCAACCACAGTCCCGGCTCGGTGCCGAACCTGCGCACCTTCCCGGGTCGGGCGCCCGTTTACCAACTGGACGCCCACAGGTGACGTGAACACACGGAGCGGGGCCGGGGACGATCCCCGGCCCCGCTCCCGTGCACGGGTCAGTCCAGTTCGCCGCGGCGGCGCCTGCCGACGAACAGGGCGGCCGCACCAGTGGCCACGCTCAGCAGGCCCGCGGCCGCCGGGACGACCGCGCCCGCCCCGGTGGCGGCCAACTCCGGCTGGGAAGGTCGGGTCGGCTTGCCGTGCGTGGACGTCTGGGCCGGAGTGTCGCCGCCCCCGCTGGGCGAGGGGCCCGGAGGCTGCGACTGGCCGGGCGCGTCGACCTCGGTGACGGGTGCCCCGTCGGGCGTCTCACCCTGATCCGGGCGAGGGCCGCCGCTCGGAGCGGGCGCCTCGCCGGGAGCCCCGCCCCCGCCCGGGAACGGCGGGGGAGTGACGCCCGCCGGTTCGGGAAGGGGGTGCGTGCCCGCGCCGGGGGACTCACCGTGGCCGGGGTTCGGACCCTCGCCCGGCCCTGGGTGGGGTTCCGCGTACCCGCCGTCCGCCGAGGGCTCGTCGTACCCGTGGTCCCCGCTCTTGGCGGGCCTGTGGTCGGAGGGGGTGTTCGCGTATCCGTGGTCCCCGCTCTTGGCGGGCCTGTGGTCGGAGGGGGTGTTCGCGTGTCCGTGGCCTCCGCCCTTGGCGGGCCCGTCGTCCGACGGGTGGCCCGCGTACCCGTAGCCGTCGTGGGCCTCCGGGCCGCGCTGGGGCCGGACCTCCGGAGCCTCCACGGGCGGGACGGACACACTCTCCGCCTGCTCCGTGCCGACCCCCTCGGCCCCGGGGGTGAACCCGCTGACCTCCTGGGCGGCCGGGGCCTCGTCGGCCGTCTCGGTGGCCAGGGCGGTGCCGGTGCCCCAGATGAGCGGGACGGCCACCACCGTCGCCGCGCCGAGCGCGCACAGCGCGCCCCTCCCGGTGGAACCGAACCGTGCCTCGTCACGCTGGCGTGACTTCTTAAAGCGATGAGCCATGCACTCATTGTGGTCATCTTTGACGGCGGAAGTCCAAAAGGGCACGGAACGGGGAGGGAAAATTCGGGCGCGGGTGTACGAAAGGGCCGCACCCCCGTGGGGTACGGCCCAGTGCCCTGCTCGGGAGGAGCGTCAGCTCAGCTCGCCCAGCGCCTTCTCGGCCTCGGCCAGCCAGGAGCGGCGGGCCTCCAGGGCGGCCTCGTGCTCCTTGATCCGGCGGGCGTCGTCGTTGGCCCTGGCCTTCTCCAGCTTGGCCTCCAGACCCGCGATCGCCGTCGACAGCTGGTCCACGGTGTCCTTCGCGCGGGCCCGCGCCTCGGGGTTCGTGCGCTCCCACTCGGCGTCCTCGGCACGGCGCACGCCGTCCTCGATCTGCCGGAACGCGCCCTCCATCTGGTCGCGCACGTCGCGCGGCAGGTCGCCCGCCTCCTCCCAGGCCTCCTGGAAGTCGCGCAGACGGGCACGGGCGCGGCGCGGGTCGGTGATGCCGGGGATCTCGGCCCTGGCCTCGGCCAGGATCCGCTCCTTGGCCTCCGCGTTCACCCGCAGCTCCGCGTCACGCTCGGCGAAGGTCGCGTTGCGGGCGTCGAAGAAGGTGTCCTGCGCGGCCTTGAACCGGGTCCACAGCTTGTCCTCGCTGGCCCGGTCGGCCCGGCCCGTGGCCTTCCACCGCTGCATCAGGTCGCGGTAGGCGCGCGCGGTCGGCCCCCAGTCGGTGGAGTTCGACAACGCCTCCGCCTCGGCGACGATGCGCTCCTTCTCGGCGCGCACCCCCTCCCGCTGCTGGTCCAGGTTGGCGAAGTAGGTCTTGCGCCGCTTGGAGAAGGAGTTGCGGGCGGCGGACATGCGCTTCCACAGCGCCTGCTCGGTCGGGCGGTCGGCCCGGGGGGCCTTCTTCCACTCCTCGATGAGCTGGAGCATCCGCTCGCCGCCGGACTTCCAGTGCGTGGTCTCGGCGGCGACCCGCTCGGCCTCCGCGACGATCCGCTCCTTGACCTCGCGGGCCTGGCCGCGGGCCTCCTCCTGCGCCTGCTTCTGCTCGACCTTGCGCTCCTCGGCGCGGCCGGTCAGCGCGTCCAGCCGACCGATGAGCGATTCCAGGTCACCGACGGCGTTCGCGTCCGTGATGGTGGAACGCAGCTTCTCGATGGTGGTCATCGCGGCGGAGGCGGACAGGTCGGTGCTGCGGAGGCGCTTCTCCAGCAGCTCCACCTCGGTGACCAGAGAGTCGTACTTGCGCCGGAAGAAGGCCAGGGCCTCCTCCGGGGCGCCCGCCTGCCACGATCCGACGACCCGTTCGCCTTCACCTGTGCGCACATAGACCGTGCCGTCATCGTCTACGCGGCCCCAAGGGTCCGTGGTCACCGTGTCCTCCTGCTGTCGTGAACCCGGCCGGTCGGGGTCGGGTTCGGGTCGTCGCGGCGGTACCGCGCCTGTTCGTGATGGGAACCACCGTGCACCAGCACGATATCCATACGTTTCGGCGGACAACGACGCGCCGTGTCTCACATCAACGCAGCCCGGGGGTTCTGGTCCCGCTGCCATGCCGTCGGCCGGGCCCGTCACCCGCCTCGGAAGAGGAGGCGCAGGTCGAGGGCCTCGGTCAACACGACGACGCTGACCAATATGGCACTACCGCGCGCCCAGGCAAAGAGCCCGGCCGCGCGCGGTGATCGAATGGTGATCAAACGCCTCCCCGGCGAACCCGCCGGTTGGCCCGCCCAGACCCGGCTCGGTAGGCTCTGCGGCTGGGGGACCCGAGCTCCGGCCGAGGTCGGAGGGTTCCCGGACCGCAGAAGCCACCAGGACAGGACGACCACCGCCGTGCTCATCGCCGCGCTTCCCACCGGGCCCCTCTCCGCGAACTGCTACGTGCTGGCTCCCGCACCCGGCGGCGCGTGCGTCATCGTCGACCCCGGTCAGGGGGCCACACCCCAGGTCGCCAAGGCCCTGGCCGAACACGACCTCACCCCGGCCGCGATCCTGCTCACCCACGGCCACTTCGACCACGTCTGGTCGGCCGCCGAACTCCAGGAGGAGCACGGGATCCCGGTCCACCTGCATGGCGCCGACCGGGGCCTGCTCACCGAACCGGCCGCCGGGGTCGACGCCGGTTTCGCCGCCCAGCTGCGGATGCTCCTGGGCCCCGGCCCCTACCCCGAACCCGACCAGCTGGTCGAGGTGACGGACGGCCAGAGCCTCACCCTGGGCGGGATGGAGTTCACCGTCGAGCACACCCCCGGCCACACCCCCGGTTCGGTCGTCTATCTCACCCGCACAGAGGACGGTGTGCCGGTGATGTTCGCCGGGGACCTGGTCTTCGCGGGGTCGATCGGACGCACCGACTTCCCCGGCGGTGACGGCGACGCGATGAACGCGAGCCTCGCCCGCACCGTCCTGGGGCGGGGGGACGACACCCAGATCCTGCCCGGCCACGGCCCCGCGACCACGGTCGAGCGCGAGCGCGCCACCAACCCGTACCTGCGCGGGGTCGCGGGCTGACCGTCGCCCGCCGTCGTGATCCAGGGGACCGGCCGGTGCCGTTGGCGGTAGGATTCCAGTTGTTCAAGGGGCGACGCCCCGCCCCCGCCGGACCCGGTCTCGGGCTCCCCGGCATCCTCGCTCAGCCGCGTAGTTAGTGGACTTGGTAACTCATGCATCGTTACAGGACTCATTCGTGTGGTCAGCTCCGTGAGGAGCACGTCGGGCAGCAGGTGCGCCTCTCTGGCTGGGTGCACAACCGCCGGGATCTCGGTGGTCTGCTCTTCGTCGACCTGCGCGACCACTACGGTGTCACGCAGCTCATGGCCCGCCCCGAGTCCCCGGTGTTCGAGGAGCTCAGCCGCATCTCCAAGGAGTCGGTGATCCAGGTCACGGGCGTGGTGGCGGCCCGCAGCGCGGAGAACGTCAACCCCAACCTGCCGACCGGCGCGATCGAGATCGAGGCGTCGGAGGTGGAGGTCCTCGGCACCACCGAGGAGCTGCCGCTGACGGTCTACCCCGAGGACAACACCTCCGAGGAGCGCCGCCTCACCTACCGCTTCCTCGACCTGCGCCGTGAGCGCATGCACCGCAACGTCATGCTGCGCTCGCAGGTGGTGGCCTACATCCGCCAGAAGATGACGGAGCTGGGCTTCAACGAGTTCCAGACCCCCATCCTCACCAGCTCCAGCCCCGAGGGGGCCCGCGACTTCCTGGTGCCCTCCCGCCTGCACCCGGGTGAGTTCTTCGCCCTCCCGCAGGCGCCCCAGCAGTTCAAGCAGCTGCTGATGATCGCCGGGTTCGACCGCTACTTCCAGATCGCGCCCTGCTTCCGCGACGAGGACAGCCGCGCGGACCGCTCGCCCGGCGAGTTCTACCAGCTCGACGTCGAGATGAGCTTCGTCGAGCAGGAGGACGTCTTCGAGGTCATCGAGAAGGTCATGACCGACGTCTTCCGGGAGTTCTCCACGGACTGGGAGATCACCTCGCCCTACCCGCGCATCGCCTACCGCGACGCGCTGGAGTGGTACGGCACCGACAAGCCCGACCTGCGCGTGCCCATGAAGATGCTCGACGTCACCGCGCTCTTCGACAAGACCGACTTCCGCGCCTTCGCGGGCAAGAAGGTCCGTGCCCTGGCCGTCCCGAAGGTCGGGGACAAGCCCCGCAAGTTCTTCGACGGCATCGGTGACTACGCCGTCGAGCAGGGTGCCAAGGGCCTGGCCTGGCTGAAGGTCGGGGAGAACGGCGAGCTCACCGGTCCCATCGCCAAGTTCGTCACCGAGATCTCCGACGAACTGCTCCAGACCCTGGGCGCCGGTCCCGGACACGGCCTGTTCTTCTGCGCCAGCGAGGACGAGGCCGAGATCAACCGGATCATGGCCCCCGTCCGGGTCGAGGCCGGCCGCCGTGCCGACCTGGCCGAGGAGAAGGTCTACCGCTTCTGCTGGATCGTGGACTTCCCGATGTTCGAGCGCTCCGACGAGGGCCACATCGAGTTCAGCCACAACCCGTTCTCCATGCCCCAGGGCGGGATGGACGCGCTGGAGAACAAGGACCCGCTGGACATCCTCGCCTGGCAGTACGACATCGTCTGCAACGGCGTGGAGCTGTCCTCCGGCGCGATCCGGAACCACTCGCCCGAGATCATGTACAGGGCCTTCGACATCGCGGGCTACGACAGGGACGCGGTCGAGGCCGAGTTCGGCGGCATGCTCAAGGCGCTCAAGTTCGGCGCCCCGCCGCACGGCGGCATCGCCCCGGGCGTCGACCGGATCGTCATGCTGCTCGCCGACGAGCCCAACATCCGCGAGACCATCGCCTTCCCGCTGAACCAGAACGCCCAGGACCTCATGATGGGCGCTCCGGCGGTCGTCTCCGAGCAGCAGCTGCGCGACGTGCACATCCGCACGGTGCTCCCGGAGCAGAAGAAGAAGTAGCCGGACCGGCCCCGGGAACGGGGCCGCCGGACGTACACGAGGCGTCGGCCACCGGAGGGTTCCGGTGGCCGACGCCTCGTGTCTATTGCCTGGACCTCCCTCGCGGCCCCTTGTTAACCTGGGCCCATGCAGTACCTCTACTTCCTGTAGGCCGAACCGAGGCTCCCGCCCGCCACAGTGTGGCCGCGGGCGCACGACGTGTGTCCTGACCCCTTCCCGGGTCACCTCGTCTGCTCGAAGAGCTCACACGCGCCCCCGCCGTCGAACCGTGTTCGCGTTCCGGCCGGGCCGAGCTCGGTTCGGAGAAACCTTGCCTGCACTCAACCCCCGTTCCGGCCTGCCCGCCGGAGAGCGGGCCCAGCTCACCGCGTCCGGTGTCCACGTCGCCCGGGGCGGACGCCCCGTCCTGTCCGGCGTCGACGTGACCGTCACACCCCGCTCCCGGTGGGGCGTGGTGGGGGAGAACGGCCGCGGCAAGTCGACCCTGCTGCACGTCCTGACCGGGGCGCTGGACGTCGACTCCGGCCTGGTGCGCCGCGTCGGCACGCTCGGCGTTGCCGAACAGGAGATGACCGTCGCCGACGGCCGCACCGTCGGTGACCTGGTCGACCTCGAACTGTCCGACGCCCGTGCCGCCCTGGCCGCGCTCGACGCCAGCGCCACGGGTCTGGCCAGCGGCGACCCGCGGGCCGCCGAACACTACGCGGAGGCGCTGGACGCGGCGGAGGTCCTGGACGCCTGGGACGCCGACCGACGCGTGGACCTCGCCCTGGAGCACCTGGGCGCGGTCACCGACCGGTCGCGCCCCCTGGCGGCGCTCTCCGTCGGTCAGCGCTACCGGGTCAGACTCGCCTGTCTGCTCGGCGCCACCCGTGACTTCCTCCTCCTGGACGAGCCCACCAACCACCTGGACGCCGGCGGGCTCGACTTCCTCACCGACCGGCTGCGGGCACATCCGGGCGGCGTGGTGCTGGTCAGCCACGACCGCGCCCTGCTGTCGGACGTGGCCACGACCGTGCTCGACCTCGACCCGAGCCGGGACGGCGGGCCCCGCGTCTTCGGCGGGGGGTTCGCCGGATACCAGGAGGGTCGGCGCGCCGAACGGGAGCGCTGGGAGCAGGAGTACGAACAACAGCGGGCCGAGCACGCGCGGCTCACCCAGGACCTGTCCGAGGCACGGAACCGGCTGATCAGCGGATGGCGACCGGAGAAGGGCACGGGCAAGCACCAACGGGCCACCCGGGCGCCCGCCCTGGTCCGCGCCGTCCACCGGCGTCGGGACGACCTGGAGGCGCACGCCGTCACCATGCCGCCGCCACCGATGCGGTTCTGCTTTCCGGACCTGCCCGAACGGCCGGGCATCACCTTGCTGCGGGCCGAGGGGGTCCGTGTGGAGGGGAGGCTGGACCGGCCGGTCACGCTCGCCCTGGAGTCGGGCACGAAGCTGGTCGTCACCGGGCCCAACGGCGCGGGCAAGTCGACCCTGCTGTCACTGCTGGCCGGGCGGGCCGAACCCACCGGCGGGCTCGTGCGGACCGCGCGTACGGCGCGGGTGCGCCTGCTGGACCAGGAGTCGCCCGCGCCCGGTGCCCGGCGGGCCCGTGACGTGTTCGCCGCGCACGTGGGCCGACTCGTCAGCGAGGGCGTCCTCGAAGAGGAGGAGACGGTCTCCCTGAGCTCCCTGGGACTGCTGTCGTCCGCCGACGCGGGGCGGCCGGTGCGTGAGCTGTCGACCGGACAGCAGCGCCGACTCGACCTGGCGCTGGCCCTGGCGTCGAGGCCGCACGTGCTGCTGTTGGACGAGCCGACCAACCACCTGTCGATCCCACTGGTCGACGAGCTCACCGAAGGGCTTGGAGCGTCCGGTGCGGCGGTGGTCCTGGCCACCCACGACCGCCAGCTGAGGCGGGACACGGGCACCTGGGGGCGGCTCGACCTCGGGGCCGCCGAACCGGCGACCGAGTCGGTGCTCGGCTAGAGGAGCGGCGGGGCGGTGCGCCGGACCGGCACCGCCCCGCCGCGTCGGGTCAGGGTTTGGTGGCGCCGCAGCGCTGACAGCAGATGTCCTCGTCCTCGGGGTTGCTGTGGGTGCAGAGCCGACAGGTCCAGTCGCAGGTGGCGTCGGGGAGGAGAGCTCCGGCCAGGGCACGGACGCGTTCAGGGTGCATGGTGAGTCCTCGGGTTGGGGGACGAGTTCTCGACTGACCAGATCGGTGCCCGGAAAGACCTCGCTTTGAACGTGCCACATTCGGCCAGAAAGTGAAAATAGGTGATTAACAGGTCAAAAACCCCGTCCGTAATCCGGAAGAAGGCGACACGCGGATGCGGTCGGGCCCGTCATCCCCTACCGTTGGGGGCGAATCACCCTCCCACGCCGAGGAACGCACGTGTCCGGGAGTGAACACGGAGCGTCGACGAGGCCCGTCCCAAGAGGGGGCGCCGTGGGAGCGGAGTGCATTTCTGCGCCGCCGAGTCACACGGGCGTAACGATTCGCGCCCTGGGGCCGGTAGGGTACGGCCCCCCGGAGTGGAACCGGCCGTGACCCCAGCACGTTGATGGACCATGAGGGTCCGTGTTCGACGAGGTGACGCAGCCGACGGGAGACGGGCGCCGGTGGGCCGGCCTCGATTCCCGGCCCGGACCGTTCCCGTTCCGGACACTACAATGAGCCGAATCGGTACGTTCCAGGGGTGACCGCGCCTGACGCGGGTGTGACGTCCGAGCCGACATGAGGATGAGTCATACGTGAACGGAAAACGCGCTTCAGGCGGTGGCTCCGAGGACGCTCTCGCGGAGGCGTTCCGGCATGCTCCCGAGCCCATGGCGGTCACCGGGACCGACGGCGCGATCCAGCACGCCAACCACGCGCTCACCGAACTCTTCGGCCGGGAAGCCGACGAACTCGCCGGGCGGCCCTGGTTCGAACTCCTGGACTCCGCCGACGTCGAACACGGCACCCGTGCCCACGGTGACGCCCTCTCCGGGAACTGGCACCGCCGCTCCCGGCTGCGCCTGGCCGTCACCGACAAGTCCTCCCGGCTGGCCGAGGTCCGCCTCCGCCCCGTCGACGGCGACGGCGCCGTGCCCGACGACCCCGCCACTCCGGCCGTGGTCGTCCTCCTGCACGTGCTCTCCACCGAGGAGACCGACCTCCGCGTGGTCGGTGAACTGCGCACCGACAACTCCGACTCCGTCCTGTGGAGCCTGGACCTGAGCAACGGACGCCTGCGGGAACTCTTCGGACCCACCCCGCTGGGCGGGCTCCTGGCCGGGAACGACCGCGACCTGGAGCGCATCCTCGAACGCATCCACCCCGATGACAACGCCCGTGTCCGCGACGCCATGGCGGCCTCGTTCAGCGGCCGGGACTACGAGCAGCGCTTCCGGATCTTCGACCGTCTCGGGGACGAACGCTCCCTGCACGTGCGCGCCCGGTTCGTACCGGGTCAGCCCGACCGCCTGGTCGGGATCATCGACGACGTCACCGAGCACGTCCAGCTGGTGCGCCGCCTGGCGGACCGCCGCCGCACCGAGGCCGAACACGGCCGCCTGGTCACCGAGCTCTCCTCCAAGCTGGTCTCGGCCACCACCGTCGACAAGGTGATGGACCTGCTCAGCGAGGAGTTCCTGCCGATCTTCGGCGGCGTCTACGCCCTCGCCCTGTACGTCGAGGAGGGCATCCTGCGCACCTCGCCCAGCGCGAGGGAACGCGGGAACACCCACCGCATAGACGGTCGCCGTGCCGACGACACCGACTTCCCCATGGGCGCGGTCATCCAGGACCGCCAGCCCCGGTTCTTCGAGAGCCGCGCCGAGATCGCCAGCCGCTTCCCGGCCGCCGTCGACCTCATGCGCTCGGCCCGGGGCCAGGCCTGGGCCACCGTCCCCATCTTCGGAGACGGCAAGATCGCCCTCGGTGTGTGGCAGATGGTCTGGGACCGTCCCCACCACGCCAGCCGCGACGAACGCGCCCTCATGCTCACCTTCGCGGGGCTGGCCGGTCAGGCGCTCCAGCGGATCAAGGCCCAGCAGGCCGAGCTGGAACTGGCCGACGCCGTCCAGCGCCGCATGCTGCCCCGCCAGGTGGCGAGCTTCCCGGACATGGACATCGCCACCAAGTACCTGCCCTCCCGCGCCGAGTGGCGGATCTGCGGTGACTTCTACGACGTCATCGAGCTCCCCGACAACAAGGTGGGCCTCCTGGTCGGAGACGTGCAGGGCCACGGCGTGGAGGCGGCCGCCGCCATGGGCCAGATCCGGGTGGCCTTCCGCGCCTACGCCAGCAACCAGTCCGACCCGGGCGTCGTCCTGGGCGAGACCAACCGGCTGCTCACCGAGACCGGCGAGATCGTCTTCGCCACCTGCGGCTACCTCGTGGTGGACCGGGCCAGCGGGGTCATGCAGGCGGCCTGGGCGGGCCAGCCCCCGGCCGTGCTCGCCACCCAGGGCTCCTACGAACTGTGGTCACCCGAGACCGGACCGCCCCTGGGTGTGCTCGCCGACACCGAGTA
The DNA here is from genome assembly GCF_056173345.1 of Nocardiopsis sp. iso_237. NCBI lineage: Bacteria > Bacillati > Actinomycetota > Actinomycetes > Streptosporangiales > Nocardiopsidaceae > Nocardiopsis > Nocardiopsis sp. iso_237. The sequence continues at coordinate 2,164,328 of NZ_CM149669.1, forward strand.
CACCGTGACCACCCGGGTGCTGGCCCCGGGCACCACGCTGCTGCTGTGCTCCGACGGCCTCGTCGAGAGCTCCGACGTCACCATGCAGGACGGCCTGGCCCAGGTGGGGGAGGCCCTCGCGCAGCACGGGCAGGACCCCAACGCCGCCGCGCAGGTCCTGGCGGAGATGGCGCCCGCGGGCCGGGGCGACGACATCGCCCTGCTCATCACCCGGATGATCCCGCGCGCCACGCCCCCGCCCGAACAGGCCGGGAGCCCGGAGAACATCTCCGTCCAGCAGGGCTGAGGTCGGGACCGGCCTCCGGGGCGACCACGGCCGTCTCCGTCCTCGCCTACCCTGGGTGCGTGTCCGAAACACTGTTCGACGATGCCGGGGCCGAGGCCGCCAAGGGGCAGGAACCGCTGGCCGTCCGCATGCGGCCGCGTACCCTCGACGAGGTCGTGGGCCAACGCCACCTCCTGGGCGAGGGCAGTCCGCTGCGCCGCCTGGTCGAGGACGACGCACCCATGTCCGTGTTCCTGTGGGGGCCGCCGGGGACGGGCAAGACCACCCTGGCCACCGTGGTCAGCCGGGTCACCCGGCGCAGGTTCGTGGAGCTCTCCGCGGTCAACGCCGGGGTGAAGGACGTGCGCGCGGTCGTGGAGGAGGCCAAGCGCCGCATGGGCATGAACGGCACCCGCACGCTGCTCTTCGTGGACGAGGTGCACCGCTTCAACAAGACCCAGCAGGACGCCCTGCTGCCCGCCGTGGAGAACCGCTGGGTCAGCTTCATCGGAGCGACCACCGAGAACCCCTTCTTCTCCGTGGTCAGCCCGCTGCTGTCCCGCTCCCTGCTGCTGTCCCTGGAGTCCCTGGACGACTCCGACATCAGGGCCCTGGTGGACCGGGCCCTGACCGACGAGCGCGGCCTGGACGGCCGGTACACCCTCACCGAGGAGGGCGCCGAGCACCTCATCCGGCTGGCCGGGGGAGACGGCCGCCGCTCCCTCACCTACCTGGAGGCGGGCGCCCTCGTCGCCGGGCCGCCCTCCGCCGACGGCCCGGTGGAGATCACCGCCGAGCACGTCGAGCGCGCCGTGGACCGCCACGCCGTGCGCTACGACCGCTCCGGCGACCAGCACTACGACGTCATCAGCGCCTTCATCAAGAGCATGCGCGGCTCCGACCCGGACGCGGCCCTGCACTACCTGGCCCGCATGGTCGAGGCGGGGGAGGACCCCCGCTTCATCGCCCGGCGCCTGGTCGTGCACGCCAGCGAGGACGTCGGCATGGCCGACCCCACCGCCCTCCAGACCGCCGTCGCGGCGGCCCAGGCGGTGGAGCTCATCGGGATGCCCGAGGCCCGGATCAACCTGGCCCAGGCGGTCATCCACATCAGCCTCGCCCCCAAGTCCAACGCGGTGATCACCGCCATCGACGAGGCCCTGTCCGACGTCCGCGCGGGCCGTGCCGGGCCCGTTCCGGCCCACCTGCGCGACGCCCACTACAAGGGCGCCGCCGACCTCGGGCACGGCAGGGGCTACCGCTACGCGCACGACCACCCCGGCGGGGTGGCCCCGCAGCAGCACGCACCCGAGGGGCTCACCGAGCGCGAGTACTACCGCCCCACCCAGCACGGGGCCGAGCGGCGCTTCACCGAGATCCTCCAGAGGATCAGGAGCGTCCTCAAGAGCGAGGGGTAGACCGGCGACGGCCCCGGCGCGGTGCGCCGGGGCCGTCCCACGGGAGAGGCGGGAGGGGGCGGAACCGCCCTCCCGTCCGGGCTCAGTCGGAGAACAGCTCGACGACCCCTACCACCTCACGGGGCCCGTCGCCCTCCTGGTCCTCGGCGAAGGTGAGCTCCACGATCATCACCGGGCCCCAGGACAGGTAGTCGACGAAGTCGCCGCCGCTCAGGTCCCAGGTGCCACGGGCCTCCTCGTCCAGGAAGACGTGCTCGGGGGCCGCGCAGAAACGGGCGCACTTCACCTCGGCGTCGGTCCGGATCACCGCCTCGCCCGGGTCACCGGCCTCCTCCCACTGCTCCGCCCAGGCCTCGTGGGACGGGATGCCCTGGTTGCGCGGGATCTCGTCGTCCCGGGTCACCGGCGTGTACACCCACACCCGCTCGTCCACCCCGGGTTCCGGCTCCGCCTGCTCCGAGGGGTCGAACCGGACCACCAGGGTCCCCGGGTCCTCCTCCTCGACGGGTTCCTCCTCGGGGGCCTCCGAACTCCCGTCGGCCACCGGGTCGGCCTCGGCGCCGTCACCGATCGCCTGGGAGAGGCCCCAGACGCCCCCGCCGACCAGCAGGGCGGCCACCGATACCGAACCCGCCAGGAAGAGGGCGCGGGTCGGGCGGCGGTCGCCCATCCGCCCCTCCAACCGGATCACCTCCGGCACCCGGGCGGGCGGCTCCACGGCGTGCCACTCGCGTTCGAGCACGCGGCTGATCTCCTCGCGACCCCCGGACGAGCCGTCCTCCCCGGACCCCTCGGCCTGCCACACCGCGAAGACCGCTCCGGTCACCTCGCGCAGGCTGGGCCGACGGTCCGGGTCGGGGTCCAGGGCACGCCCCACGACCGGCCGCAGCCCCTGGGGCAACCCGTCCAGGGCGAAGTCCCCGGAGGCCACCCGACCGGCGATCTCCTCGGGCTCGCCCGGACCGAAGGGCAGACGCCCGGTCCCCGCGAACGCCACGACGGCGCCCCAGGCGAACACGTCGGCGGCGGGCGTCGGCGCCCCGCCCCGGTACCGCTCGGGGCTCAGCCAGGTGGCCCCCGAACCGCGCAGCCGCTCCGCCCTTGGGGCGATCGCGCACTCCATGATGTGCGGACCGTGCGACTCCAGCAGGATCTCGCTGGGGCGCAGCGAACCATGCGAGACCCCGCGCGCGTGCAGGGCCGACAACCCCTCCGCCAGCGCGGTGGCCAGGGCGATCAGCTTCCCGACCCCGATCCCGCCCCGCCTGGTCACGTAGTGGGAGAGGCGCTGCCCGGCCAGGTAGGGCATGGACAGCCACGGGGGGTTGGCGTCCGCGTCGAACGCCAGGGGAACGACCACCCGCTCGGAGTCGACCTGCGACAGGTGGCGCAGCCTCCGGGCGAGGGCGGGGTGGACGTCGGGCGACTCCAGCTCGGGGGACCGGAGCAGCTTCACGGCGACCAGGCGGTCGCCAGCGGTGGCGGAGGCGGTGTCCACGGCGGCGTACACGGTGCCGGTGGAACCCTGCCCCAGTCGTCCGAGGACGAGGTAGGGGCCGATCCGCGACGGGTCGTCCGGGTAGAGGGGGGCCAGGTCCGGGGGTACCAGTACGGAGATCTCACGCGGAGAACGGGGGCTCATGGGTGTCCTGTCGGTGCTTCTGGGCCAGCGGGCGGCTGCGGGTGTGCCCTGGTGTCCGGACATCGTAGTGAAGAACCGTCCCTGCCGAGATTCTCGTCGAGGCCCGCCGCCCCGTCGATACCCGCAGCGCCTCCGAACGGGTCCGAACCCGGATCCGTCGGACACGTGACCGCCGCCACCGCCTGCCACACCGTGGCGCGCCCACGCGCCCCCACACCGGACGCGATAGGGTCAGCCGAAACCAGCCGCCCCGGCCCTCAGCGGCAGCGGCGGCGGACGCGGATCGGGAGCCCCGACCCGGCGCGATCGCTGGCCCCCGTACCCGACCACGGTGTCCGGTGCGCGCCCGAGCGCGCGCGGGGACCGTTCGCACATCCTCGAAGCAACCCTCTATCTGCCCTACGGAGCCTTCATGCTGACCGGAGGAGAGGTCGCCGCGCTCGTCGCAGCGGTGGTCTGGGCGGTGCTGGCCACGTTCATGTGCGTGGCGCTCGTCAAACTGATCAAGCTCATCAACGAGACCACCAAGGTCGTCTCCGAGGTGGGGGACCGGACCCCGCCCCTGCTGGACGACGTGGCCTCCACGGTGGAGCGCACCAACACGTCACTGGAGCGGGTCGAGGAGATCACCGCCAACGTGCAGGCCTCCTCGGAGGACGTCTCCTCCATGACCGCGCTCACCCGGTCGGTGTTCACCGGCCCGCTGGTGCGGATCGCCTCGTTCTCCTACGCCGTCCGCCAGGTCCTGGGCCGCCGCAAGGCCCTGGCCGTGGTGCGCGGACGCAAGAGGAAGGAGAACCGGTGATCGGCCGACTGTTCTACCTCGCGGCCGGGGCCGCGATCGGCGGCTACGTGGTCCACCGGGTCAACCGGGCCCGTCAGGCGCTGACGCCCGGGGGAATCGCCGACCGCGTCGAGGGCCGGGTCAGCGAGTACCGGGGCGCCCTCCAGGAGCTCAACGAGGACCTCACGGAGGCGGTCCGGGAGGAGGAGGCGGAGCTGCTGCGCCGGTACGCGCCCGAGCCTCGGGCCCTCCGTTCCGCCGACGCCGCGCCCCCGCTCGGCCCCGAACGCGGGTAGCAACTGGTCGTAACGGGAACAACCTGGGACAACGAGGGAACCGGACGGGGCCCGAACGGGTCAGATTTGTGACCGCATTCGCGAACCGCCAGCCCCTGACGCGCGTCTGTAGGGTTGACGAACCAGTGCAACACGGAGGAAGCGCCATGTACCCGCCACAACCGCCCCAGGGTCCCGTCCCCGGAGGCCACGACCCCTACAACCAGGGGCAGTACGGTTACCCCGGCGTCCCGCAGGCACCGGACAAGATGCCCGGCACCGCGATCACCGTGCGCGTGCTCATGTTCATCGGCGGTGTGTTCGGCCTGCTTCTCGGCGGTCTCGTCCTTCTGGTCGGTGTCGCTGCCGGTGGCGGCGGCGAGTTCGCCCAGGGCTTCGCGGAGGGTGTGCAGGAGACGGGCGTCCAGATCGACCCCGCCGAGATTGTCATCGTCATGGCGATCATCGGCGCCGTCATGCTCGTGTACGGCATCGTCTCCACCGCGCTCGCCTCGCTCATGGGACGGCGTAGCGGCGGCATCCTCTGGTCGATCGTCGTCTTCCAGGCCCTGGCCGCGCTCCTGCTGGTCATCAACCTGTTCACCGGCGCCATCGGCGCGATCATCCCGCTGTTCTTCGCGGTCGGCATGATCGTCCTGATGGTGGTCCCGGCGACCCGCGCGTACTACACGCCCGCGTCCGCCGGCCCCCGCGCCGGTTACTGAGAACCGGGGCGGTTCCGACCGCCCCGGCACCCCGGTCCGTTTCCTCGGGTCTGACTCTGTCGAGCCTTCCCGCACTCCACACATCTCCTCAGAGAGGACCAAGGTGTATCCCTCACCTCCCTCCGGCCCCAACCAGCCCTACGGTCAGGGCCACCCCCCGCAGCACCAGCAGGGCGGCTACGGCTACCCCCAGGCGCCGATGCCGCACGGCCCCGGCCCGGGCCAGCCCTACGGCGCCCCCGGCGCCCCGGTCCCGCCCCCGCACTTCCACGGCGGGCCCGGCGCGTCCGAGTCGCTGCCCGGTCCGGGCGTCGCCGTGCGCGTGCTCATGTTCATCGGGGGTCCGGTCGGTATCCTCCTCGGCCTGGGTGTCGGCCTGATGGTCCTGCTCGGTGTCGGGATGGGAACCGCCGCCGGCAGCTCGCCCGAGGTGGACAGCGCCGAGATGATGGGGATGGTGGGGGTCTTCGGTGCCCTCGGCGTCGTCGTCGCCCTGATCCCGCTCGTCTACGGCATCGTGTCGACGACACTCGCCGCCAAGATGGGCAAGCGCTCGAAGGGCGTCTACTGGGGCGTGGTCGTCTTCAACGTCATCGCGTCGCTTCTCCTGGTGCTCAACGTGATCGCGTCGATCGCCATGGAGGCCGCTCCCTCCTCGCTGATTCCGTTGGCCTTCCACGTCACGATGACCGGGCTCATGTTCGCCCCGACGGTGCGGCGCTTCTACGGCGCCTAGGCACGCACGTCACGGCCGGTCGATCCGGCGGAGAACCGGAGCGACCGGTGAGGGGCCCGGCGGGAGACCGCCGGGCCCCTCCGCGTTTCCGGGCCGCCCCGGAACCCGCGCGGGGATGCGTCGGTGGCCAGCGGCGATAGCCTGGGAACGGCCGGACCGCCGCCGTTGTCCCCAACGGCGCGAGTCCTCGGCGGCCACTGCAAACCATGCGCGCAGACGTGGCGGTCCCCTCTACGATGGGCCCCTACCGACCACGCGTGACCACGGTCCCACCCAGGGACAACCCCGCCGCCACGGCGCGGCGGAGCCAAGCACAGGAGGGCATCAATGGAGACGGCAGAGATCGCGCGCCGCTTCCTCAGTTTCTTCGAGAAGAACGGACACACCGTGGTGCCCTCGGCAAGCCTGATCGCCGAGGACCCGACGCTGCTGCTGGTGCCAGCGGGCATGGTCCCCTTCAAGCCCTACTTCCTGGGTCAGCGCACTCCCTCCTTCGACACCGCCACCAGCGTCCAGAAGTGCATCCGCACCAAGGACATCGAGGAGGTCGGCAAGACCTCCCGTCACGCGACCTTCTTCCAGATGCTGGGCAACTTCTCCTTCGGTGACTACTTCAAGGAGCGGGCGATCCCGCTGGCGTGGGAGCTCGTCACCACCCCGGTGTCCGAGGGCGGCTTCGGGATCGACCCCGAGAAGCTGTGGGTGACCGTCTACCTCGACGACGACGAGGCCGCGTCGATCTGGCGCGACAAGGTCGGGGTCCGGCCCGAGCGCATCCAGCGCATGGGCAAGGAGGAGAACTACTGGGACATGGGCGTGCCCGGTCCCTGCGGCCCCTGCTCCGAGATCTTCTACGACCGCGGCCCCGAGTACGGGATCGAGGGCGGTCCCGAGGCGGACGAGAACCGCTACATCGAGATCTGGAACCTCGTCTTCATGCAGTACGAGCGAGGTGAGGGCTCCGGCAAGGAGTACCCGATCCTCGGTGAGCTGCCGAAGAAGAACATCGACACCGGCCTGGGCCTGGAGCGCCTGGCGGCGGTCCTCCAGGGCGTCGACAACATCTACGAGACCGACATCATCGGCCGCGTGCTGCACCGCGCCGCCGAGCTGACCGGTACCTCCTACGGTGACGACCACGACCAGGACGTCATGCTCCGCGTGGTCGCGGACCACGTGCGCAGCGCCGTCATGCTCGTCGGAGACGGCGTCAAGCCCGGCAACGAGAAGGCCGGGTACGTCCTGCGCCGGATCCTGCGCCGCTCGATCCGCAACCTGCGCCTGCTCTCGGGCACCGAGGCCTTCTTCCTCCACGAGCTGACCGACGTCAGCATCGACGCGATGAAGGACATCTACCCGGACCTGCTCGACAAGGCCGACGTCATCCACGGCGTGATCGACAACGAGGAGCGCAACTTCGCGGACACCCTCCGCGCGGGCACCACGCTCTTCGGCCGCGCCGCCGAGCGCACCCGCGCCGCGGGCGGGACCGTGTTCTCGGGTGTGGACGCCTTCCAGCTCCACGACACCTACGGCTTCCCCATCGACCTCACCCTGGAGATGGCGGCCGAACAGGGCCTCAGCGTGGACGAGGGCTCGTTCCGCGAGCTCATGCAGCGGCAGAAGGACACCGCCAAGGCCGACGCCAAGGCGAAGAAGCTCGGCAACGCCGACATCTCCCTCTACGCCCAGATGCACGAGAACGCCGGGAACACCGAGTTCCTCGGCTACACCGAGTCCGAGAGCGACTCCCACGTCCGGGGCATCGTGGTGGACGGCACCGGAGTCCCGGCCGCCCGCGCGGGCGACAAGGTCGAGATCGTCCTGGACCGCACCCCGTTCTACGGGGAGAGCGGCGGTCAGCTCGCGGACACCGGAACCCTGACCGTCGACGGGCGCGGCGTCGTGGACGTCGAGGACGTCCAGAAGCCGCTCCCGGGCCTGTTCGTGCACCGGGGCACCGTGCGCTCGGGAGAGGTCGTCCTGGACGACACCGTGCACGCGGAGATCGACACCGGCCGTCGCCACGCCATCGAGCGGTCCCACTCGGCCACCCACCTGATCCACTCGGCGCTGCGCAACGCGATCGGGCCCTCCGCCGGACAGGCCGGTTCGGAGAACCGCCCCGGTCAGCTGCGGTTCGACTTCACCGCCGACAACGCGCTGGGCGGGGAGCGCCTGGCCGAGGTCGAGGAGGAGGTCAACACCGTCCTCGCCGGGGACATCGCGGTCCGGACCGAGGAGAAGAGCCTGGACGACGCGCTGAAGATGGGCGCGCTGGCCATGTTCGGCGAGAAGTACGGCGACCGCGTGCGGGTCGTGGAGATGAGCGACTACTCGGTCGAGCTCTGCGGCGGCACGCACGTCGGCTCCACCGCCAGGCTCGGCATCGTCAAGCTGCTGGGGGAGTCCTCCATCGGCTCGGGCGTGCGCCGCGTCGAGGCGGCCGTGGGGGTGGACGCGTTCAGGCGCCTGTCCAAGGAGTCGGCGCTGGTCGGCCAGCTCTCCGAGCAGCTCAAGACCCCGCGCGAGGAACTGCCCGAGCGGATCGACACGATGGTCTCGCGGCTGCGCGCCGCCGAGAAGGAGATCGAGAAGCTCCGCGCGGCGCAGGTGCTCCAGGCCGCGGGCGACCTCGCGGCGGGCGCCCGCCGACACGGCTCGGCCCGGGTCGTGGCCGCCGAGGCGCCCGAGGGCGCCAGCGGTGACGACCTGCGCAAGCTGGTCCTGGACGTACGCGGACGCCTCGGTGAGGACGAGCCCGTGGTCGTGGCGATGACCGCCGTGCCGAAGGACCGTCCGGTCGTGGTGATCGCCGCGAACAAGGCCGCCCAGAAGGCCGGGATCAAGGCGGGCGAGCTCGTGGGCGTCGCGGCCCGCGCCCTCGGCGGCGGTGGCGGCGGCAAGCCGGACATCGCCCAGGGCGGCGGAACCGACGCGAGCAAGGTGGACGAGGCCCTGCGCGCCGTGGAGGCGCGCGTCGCGGGCGCCTAGACGCCCGCGAGGCCGCTCCGACCGCGCCCCGTGGACCCTTCAGGGGGTCCACGGGGCGCGGTCCGCCTCCCGCCACACCGAAGCGGCCAATCACCCCGTCTCGCCGAACATGTCCGTACAGTTTCGCTATGTGACCAAGCTGACGGTTCTTCCGGCACCGGGTCCCGCTCCGACGCACGACACGGCCGGACGGCCCGGCGAGACGGGCCCGGACCCGGCACGTGACCACCGTGACCTACACTCGGACGGTACGTGTGCTCCCCGGTCCCCGTCGTCACGGCAGACCCGAGGCCAGAGGCCCCGTCCCCGCGCGACCGGGAGCGTTCCATGGGTGAGGCTGCGCACCGTCATCGAATCGGGCATACTGTGGCGCGTCACAGCCGATCACATGGCTGTCTGCGCGGAGATTCCCGCGATCCAGCTGATGAACAGGACCACCGTGTTGAGGATTTCCCAGCAGCGGTGCTGTGCCGTCGACGGTACGGCCGCCCGCGCGAGCAGCGCCCCCAGGCAGGAGGAGGCGTCCTCGTGAGACACGGTGTGCGCCTGGCCATCGACCCGGGCAACGCACGTATCGGAGTCGCCGCCAGCGATCCGAGCGGCGTGCTGGCCAGCCCGGTCGAGACCATCCCGCGAGGCAGGGGCGACGTCCAGCGCATCGCCCTCCTCGTCCTGGAGAAGGAGGCCCGCGAGATCGTCGTGGGCTACCCTGCTTCACTGTCCGGCCAGGAGGGACCGGCGGCCCGGTCCGCCCGCGAGTTCGCGAACACCCTGGCCCGGCTCCTCGACCCCGTCCCCGTCAGGCTCGTGGACGAACGACTCACCACGGTGACCGCGCAGGGACAGCTGCTCTCCGGCGCCTCCTTCGGGAAGAAGGGGGCCAGGGGCGGCCGGGCCCGCCGCTCGGTCATCGACCAGGCGGCCGCCACCGTGCTCTTGCAGAGTGCCTTGGACCAGGAACGGTCGACAGGCCATCCCCCGGGCGAGATCGTCCGTGCAAGCCAGGGAGATTCATGACCGACAGGGATGACTACCCCGATCCCTACCGTGGACGCGCCGACCGCGAGGACGGCTACGACTACGACCCGCTGTCCGACCCGCTGCCCGCGCAGCCGCCGTCACGCGGCCGCCGCGCGCGTCCCGAGCCCCGGTCCAACCACTGGACCGAGGAGGCCGGAACGGGTGAGTTCGGGCACACGGGGCCGCCCACCGGCGACGCCCGCGCCCCCCGGTACCCGACCCCCGCGCCGGGGGAGTCCGACCCCCGGGGCCGGACCGGACCCGCCCCGGGCCGCCGCCGCAGGGCCGAACCCCCGGCGGACGAGACGCCGTGGAACGGCGACCCCCAGACGGCCCAGCCCCGGCGCTTCGGCGCGGCCGACGCCCTGCGCGGCGGTCGGGCCGCACGCGGCGGACAGGCCCCCCAGCGCCCCGCCCAGGGTTCCCCCTCGGACACCGGAAGCCACCAGCGCCCCAGCGCCGACGCGACCCAGGACGCCCTCGCGGCCCTGGCCAACCTCGGCGGCGCCCAGAACTCCTCGCGCGGAACCGGGGCCCCCCAGCCCCCCGCCGACGCCCCCGCACAGGAACAACCCCCCCGCAGGGCCCGGCGCGCACGCGCCGAGGAGCCCGCGGAGCCGCGCTCCGCCTTCTGGGGCGACGACGCCGACGATCCCGCCCCCGCCTTCCCCGCGGACCCCCCCGAGGAAGAGCCCCAGGGCCGCCGGGCCCGCCGCAAGCGCGCCCCGGAGCCCCAGCCCGAGCCGGTACGCGACACGGGCGCCTTCCGCGCGCTGGAGCCCGAGGACGAGGAGCCGACCGGTCGTCGCGGCCGCCGCCGTGCCCGTCGTGCGGCGGAGGAGGCCCCCGAGGACACCGGTCCGTTCCGGGACCGTGAACCCGAGCCCGAACCCGAGCCCGAGTCCGAGGAGCCGACCGGCCGTCGCGGTCGTCGGCGCGCCCGTCGTGCGGCGGAGCCGGAGCCCGAGCCCGAGGAGTCCGGCGCCTTCGCCGCCCCGGTCACCGACACCGGCGCCTTCGCCGAGCTGTCCAACCTGGACGAGGACGAGGAACACCTCACGGACACCGGTTCCTTCCTCGCGCAGGAGCCCGAGGAGGAGCCCAAGGGGCGTCGCGGTCGCCGCCGCGCCAAGCGGGGACGCCGTGCCGAACCCGAGCCCGAACCCGTGGCGGAGGAGGAGCCCGAGGAGGACCTTTACGAAGAGGACAGCCTTGAGGACATCGCCGCCTCCTACGGCGACAGCCGTGCCACCCGCAAGCGCGCCAAGCGGGCCAAGGCCGCGCAGGCCGCCCGGCTCAACAAGGGCAAGCCGAAGAAGCGCAGGAGGAGCAAGGGCCTGACGGTCCTGCTCGCCCTGGTCCTGCTGCTCGTGGTCGCGGGCGGCGGTTACGGGGTCGCGCGCACCTACGTGTTCCCGCCGGACTTCTCCGGTGAGGGAGAGGGCGAGGTCGTCTTCGCCATTGAGAACGGGCAGAGCGGCACCGCCGTCGCCCAGAGCCTCGTGGACCAGGGCGTGGTCGCCAGCGTGCGGGCCTTCACCAACGCGCTCAGGTCCAACGGTGGAGAGGGCCTGGTGCCCGGCACCTACTCCCTGGCCGAGGGCATGAGCGGCGAGAGCGCCGTGGCGGCCCTGTTCGACCCGGAGAACCGGCTCGGGGGGCGGGTCACCATCCGCGAGGGGCTCCGATCAGACCAGGTGCTCCAGCTCTTGGCGGACAACACGGGCCTGAGCCTGGAGGAACTCCAGGCGGCGTACGAGCAGACCGACGAGCTCAACCTGCCCGACTACGCGTCGGAGGGCCCGGCGGGCTACCTGTTCCCGTCCACCTACCGGTTCGAACCCGACACCGAGGCCCTGTCGATGCTGCGCACCATGGTCACCCAGCACAAGCAGATCGCTGAGGAGGTGAACCTGGAGTCCCGGGGGGCCGACCTCGGGTACGACCCCAACGAGGTCATGGCGATCGCCTCCATCGTGCAGGCCGAGAGCGGCCGGGCCGAGGACATGCCGAAGATCTCGCGGGTGGTGCACAACCGCCTGGACATCGACATGCCGCTCCAGATGGACAGCACCTGCTTCTACGCCATCGGTGAGTACGGCATCGCGCTCAACAACGAGCAGCTGGCCGCGTGCAGGGACGACACCAGCGGGTTCGACACCTACCACAGCCCCGGTCTGATCCCCGGCCCGTTCGTGGCACCCGGACAGGACGCCATCGAGGCGGCGCTGGACCCGGCCGACGGTGAGTGGCTGTACTTCGTGGCCACCGACCCGGACAACGGCGTCACCGAGTTCGCGGAGACCCACGAGGAGTTCGAGGTCCTCAAGGAACGCTTCCAGGAGACCTGGGGCGGCGGAGCCAGCGAGGGCGGGGAATGACGCGCGCCGCGGTCCTGGGCTCGCCGGTGGCCCACTCCCTCTCCCCGGTCCTGCACACGGCCGCCTACGCGGCACTGGGCCTGGAGGACTGGTCCTACGGACTCTTCGAGTGCGACGAGGCGGGGCTGGCGCCCTTCCTCTCCGGATTGGACCCGGCCGAGTGGGCCGGGCTCTCCCTGACCATGCCGCTCAAGCGCCGGGCCATGGACCTGGCCGACGAGGTCACCGACCTGGCCACGGCGGTCGGCGGCGCCAACACCCTGGTCCGCCGGGGCGCGGGGTGGTCGGCGCTCAACACGGACGTGGAGGGGATCGCCACCGCCCTCACCGAGGCGGGGGTGGCGGCCCCGGCCAGCACGGTCGTCCTGGGCGCCGGGGCCACCGCGGCCTCCGCCCTGGCGGCCCTGCGGGAGCTGGGCGCGACCGGTCCGGTCACCGTCCTGGCCCGGGACACCGCGCGCACGGGTGAGGTCACCGCGGCGGCCGAGCGTCTGGGCCGACCCGTGCGGGTGGCCCCGCTCACGGAGATCGACCGCCACCTCGACGCCGACCTCGTGGTCTCCACACTGCCCTCGGGGGCGGCGGACGGGTACGCCGAACGGATCGCGGCCTCCCGCGCCGACCTGTTCGACGTGATCTACGCCCCATGGCCCACCCCCGCCGCCACGGCGGTGGCGGCCCGTGGCGGACGTGTGGTCGGCGGGTTCCCGATGCTCCTGCACCAGGCCGTCGCCCAGGTCCGCCTCATGACGGGGACCGACGACGTCCCCGTGGACGCCATGCGGGCCGCCGGAGAGGCCGAGCTGGTCCGGCGCTCCGACCAGGCCGCGGTCTGACCACCGGACACGGTGGTCGCGGGTCCTGCTATATTGGGTGTCATCGACTTGGTCCGGTGTGTCCTGCACGCCGGAGCCGCAAGCGGAGATGATCCTCCCACCTACCGGGCCGCGCCCGTGTGGGTCCCGGTCAGACGATGGGCACAGCGCCCCGAGTACGTCGGACACCCGTGTACGGGTTCCGGCGGCCCGGCGCGCGGTTCCGTCGTGAACGTCCGGTCGGATCGCCCCGCTTGCACACGCTGGCGGGGTTTTTCGTTTTTGGTGAGACCCCAACGCGGGCGGGTGGCCTGAACAAGCACGGGCGACCCGGTCGAACAGGCCGACCACCGCACGGTGGGCGGCCGGTCCCAGGTAATCCGAGAAAGCTAGGGAGGGGTCTCATCAGCACAGAGCCCCGCATCAATGACCGTATCCGGGTGCCCGAGGTCCGACTCGTCGGACCCAACGGTGAGCAGGTCGGAATCGTCTCCGTGCAGGACGCGCTGCGTCTGGCCCAGGAGTCGGACCTCGACCTCGTCGAGGTCGCGCCGACCGCGCGCCCGCCGGTCGCGAAGCTGATGGACTACGGCAAGTTCAAGTACGAGTCCGCGGTCAAGGCCCGTGAGTCGCGCAAGAACCAGTCGAACACGATCATCAAGGAGATCAAGCTCCGCCCGAAGATCGACCCGCACGACTACGAGACCAAGAAGGGTCACGTCGTTCGGTTCCTCAAGAGCGGGGACAAGGTCAAGGTGACGATCATGTTCCGTGGCCGCGAGCAGTCGAGGCCCGAGCTCGGGCGCAGGCTGCTGGCGCGTCTGGCCGAGGACGTCCAGGATCTTGGCACGGTCGAGTCCCAGCCCAAGCAGGACGGCCGCAACATGGTCATGGTGATCGGTCCGCACAAGCGGCGTTCCGAGCACAAGGCCGAGGCCCGCGCCGCGGCGGGGGACAAGACCCGCCGCGACGAGCGCGACCAGGCGTAAGGCGCCAGGGGAAGTCCCCCACCGCCCGGACGCCGTGTAGGCGACGACCGGGTGGTGGGGTGGGCTGCGCCCGACCAGTCCGTGATGCACCGGTGTGCGACGGGACCCCGCCGTAGTGGCGGAACAATCGCGGTGTCCGCATCCTGTGCGGGTGCCGCGCCGACGGAGTAGGAGACGACGGCGACATGCCGAAGAACAAGTCCCACAGTGGAGCCAAGGACCGTTTCAAGGTCACCGGCTCCGGCAAGATCATGCGCCGCCGTGCCAACAAGAACCACATCCTTGAGCACAAGACCTCCAAGCGCAAGCGCAAGCTGGGCACGGAGGCCGAGCTCGCTCCGGCCGACACCAAGAACATCAAGAAGCTCCTGGGCATGTAGCACCGGAGCACCTCCCGTCCTCCTTGGCGAGCCCGTGCGCCCGACTCCGTCGGCGCGCTGAGGCGCCCGGGGGACACCCACCTGAAGCGAACACGGTCGCTGGGTGCGTCCTGGCCGGACCGGTCGGCGCGCCGTGCGCGCCGGAAGAACCAATGAGGGAGTCACTGTGGCACGCGTGAAGCGGGCTCTCAACGCCAAGAAGAAGCGCAAGGTCGTTCTCGACCGGGCCAGTGGTTACCGCGGGCAGCGCTCGCGTCTGTACCGCAAGGCCAAGGAGCAGATGCTCCACTCGATGACCTACTCCTACCGGGACCGCAAGGACCGCAAGGGGCAGTTCCGTCGTCTGTGGATCCAGCGCATCAACGCCGCCTCCCGCGCTCACGGTCTGACCTACAACCGTCTCATCCAGGGTCTGAAGCTGGCTGAGATCGAGGTCGACCGTCGCATGCTGGCCGAGCTGGCCGTCAACGACGAGGCCGCCTTCGCCGTTCTCGTGGAGAAGGCCAAGCAGGCCCTCCCCACCACCGCCGCGGCCTAGCGGGCAGTCGGAAGAAGCAGACGGGTAGCGATGGCGAGCCACGAGTTCACGAGTGTCCGGTCACCCAGGATCAAGGGGGTTCGGCGGCTCGCCAAGCGCACCTTCCGTCAGCGTGAGCGGCGCTTCCTCGCCGAGGGGCCGCAGGCCGTACGGGAGGCCCTGGCCGCCGTCAACGGCGGCGTCGGGCGGTCCCCCTACAACGGGACCGCCCACGGCGTCGTCGAGGTCTACGCCACGGCGGAGGCCATGCAGCGCCACATCGACCTGATGGACGCCGCCCACACAGCGGGCGTGCCCACCCACCGGGTCAGTCTCGACGTGATGTCCGAGCTGGCGCAGACCATCACCCCGCAGGGGGTCATCGCGGTCTGCGAGTTCGTCGACGTCCCCCTGGAGAGCGTGTCCGACGTGCGTCTGGCCGTCGTCCTCTCCCACGTGCGCGACCCCGGCAACGCCGGTACGGTCCTGCGCACCGCCGACGCGGCCGGAGCCGACGTCGTCATCTTCACCGACGCCTCGGTGGACCCCTACAACGGCAAGTGCGTGCGCGCCTCCGCCGGAAGCCTGTTCCACCTGCCCGTCGTGGTGGGTGTGCCGGTGGCCCAGGCGGTGGACTTCCTGCGCGGCGCCGGGGCCAGGGCCTGGGCGGCGGACGGCAGCGGCGACCGCGACCTGCACCAGCTGGCCGACGACGGCGACCTGGACGGCCCGGTCGGCTGGGTCTTCGGCAACGAGGCCTGGGGCCTGCCCGAGGAGATCGTCCAGCAGACGGACGGCGCGGTCAGCGTTCCGATCTACGGCGCCGCCGAGAGCCTGAACCTGGCCACGGCCGCCGCGGTCTGCCTGTACACGACCGCCCGTCAGCAGCGCCGCGCCTGAGCGCGGCCGATCCGGTCCGGCGTCGCCGCTCCCCGGTCTACGGCGGGGCCGAAAGGCTGGATCCGGCCACCGTCGCGGTGGTCCCTTCGCGTGTGGCCGCGCCGCGCCGAGACCGTTCCTCCGCAGCCGTCTGACCACGTCCCGGCGTGGCGGAACCATCCCCGATGGTCACTCCCCGTCACGAGCGGACGGCTGACCCCGGGTGGAGTGCCGAGCGGCCCACACGCTCGGTAACAGGTTGCCTCAACCACCCGAAATGCACGTGCACGGGGTTCGAGTGTCGATAGGGTCGGGCCAGTACGACGGTGGTTCATGCGCATCCCGCTTGTCCACCCCCAGCCGACCCGTGTCACGGGTAGGACGGTGCGCGTGACCGCGACGACACGGCAGGCTTGGCGACAGGGTGTGAGCACACGGTGCTTCACCGTGTCGGCGGGCGGGCCCGGGGCCCGCGTGCGGCCGACCGCCTCCGGACGGCGGCGCCGAACGGAGGCCGCCTCCCGGGCTCCGGGTGACGCCGTATCCCGGGTCGTCAGGCGTACCAGGTGGGAGTGCAGGGTAGATCTGCGGTGGTGTCCGGGGAGTTCAGCGACGGACACGACCGGTCAGCGATCCCGACCCAGGAGTCCTGTGGTCGCGGACCTTCGGAGGGGAGCGGGGAGAGGCGTGGGCAGCGGCCGACACGTGGGCCAACCGGCGGAGGACTCTGACGGTGCGGCGGCGCGACCCTCAAAGGACCCCGTCCCAGGGCACGGACACACCACCGACGTCCCCGCCAACCGGGAGGGTGTCCCCGAACCGGACCCCCGCACCGGGCGGCGGCGCTCGCCCGCGCCCGCGCTGTGGGACGTCGACACCGCCTCGGCGGGCGCGGACGGTCCGCCCCTGCACGCCGACGACCTGCCCGACGGGGTGGTCGTCGCCGACGCGGGAGGCCGGGTCGTCCTCTTCAACTCCCTCGCCGCGCAGCTGACCGGGGTCCCCGCCACGTCCGCGATCGGCCGGGACTTCCGGGCCGCCCTGCCGCTGAACGGGCTCGACGGCAACAACTGGTGGGAGTCCAGTGACCCCTACGGCGGTGACCGCGAACGCACCCGCCAGCCCGAGCGCATGCTCTGCCTGCCCGACGAACGGGAGATCCTCGTCTCCGCCCGCTACGTGCGGGCCCGACCCGGCGGCGACCTCGTCCGCCTGGTCCTCACGCTCAGGGACGCCTCCGCGCGGGTCGAACGCTCCCGCGCCGACCTCGTCTCGGAGGTCGCGCACGAGCTGCGCTCCCCGCTCACCAGCGTCAAGGGCTTCACCTCCACCCTGCTCAACAAGTGGGAACGGCTCACCGACAAGCAGAAGCTGTTCATGCTGGAGACCGTCAACGCCGACGCCGACCGCGTCACCCGGCTCATCCACGACCTCCTGGACGTCTCCCGGATCGAGTCCGGGCGCCTGGAGGTGCGCCGTCAGGTCGTCGACCTGCCGACGGCCGTGCGCCGACTGGTCGCCAGCCGCGTCGCCTCCGGCTACGCCGAGGACCGCTTCCGGGTCGAGACCCGCGGTGAGCTCCCGCAGATGTGGCTGGACGCCGACAAGGTGGAGCAGATCCTCTCCAACCTCGTGGAAAACGGGGTGCGGCACGGCGCTGGTACTGTCAGTGTCGTGATCGAGCCGTGTGAAGGAGGAGCAGCGGTGTCGGTGCGCGACGAAGGCCAGGGCATAGCACCCGAGACCGTTCCGCGCGTCTTCCGTCAGTTCTGGCGCGGGAAGCGCCGTGGCGGAACCGGCCTCGGACTGTTCATCGTCAAGGGCCTCGTCGAGGCCCACGGCGGCACGATCACCGTCGGACGCGCCCCCAACGGCGGCGCCGAGTTCCGATTTACCGTGCCCGCCGGGACGCCCGAGTTCGTCTGAGCCCTCAGACCCTTCGGCCCCCCGGTGGGCGCACGCGGCATGTCCCGGACCCCGCGACGGACCTTCCCGGGCTGCCCGAAACCGCCTGTGCTTTTCCTGTCGGCTTCGTCCGCCCCCGTGCGGACCGTGACTGCCGCGCCGGTCCCCGCTCCGTGGGGGACCGGTGACGGCGAGGCAACCAACCATGTCTGCACCGAACAATTCCTTCGACCCGGTCGAGGTGACCTCCCTGCACCCCGACGAGGTCGCCCGCATGCGCGAGGAGGCGCTGGCCGCCATCGAGGCCGCCGCCGACCTCGCAGAACTCAAGGAGGTCCGGCTCGCGCACGCCTCGGACCGCTCCCCGCTGGCCCTGGCCAACCGGGAGATCGGCGCTCTGCCCCCGGCTGCCAAGGCCGACGCCGGCAAGCGCGTCGGCGGCGCCCGGCGCGACGTCGGGCAGGCCCTCAAGGCCCGCCAGGCGGTGCTGGAGACCGAGCGCGACGAGCGCGTCCTCGTGGAGGAGCACGTCGACGTCACCCTGCCGTGGGACCGCACTCCCCGCGGGGCCCGACACCCGTTGACCACCGTCGCGGAGCGCATGACCGACGTGTTCGTCGGGATGGGCTTCGAGGTCGCCGAGGGTCCGGAGATCGAGGCGGAGTGGTTCAACTTCGACGCCCTCAACTTCCAGCCCGACCACCCGGCCCGCAGCATGCAGGACACCTTCTTCGTCGAGGGCGCCGACGGCGGCGAGTCCGGCCTGGTCATGCGCACCCACACCTCCCCGGTCCAGATCCGCGCGCTGCTCTCGCGCGAACTGCCGGTGTACGTGGTCGCGCCCGGCAAGACCTTCCGCACCGACGAGCTGGACGCCACGCACAGCCCGGTCTTCCACCAGCTCGAGGGCCTCGTCGTCGACAAGGGCATCACCCTGGCGCACCTGCGCGGCGCCATCGACGCCTTCGTCGAGTCCGTCTTCGGTGAGGGCCTGCGGACCCGCTTCCGCGCCTCCTACTTCCCGTTCACCGAGCCCTCCGCCGAGGTGGACATCGAGTGCTTCGTCTGCCGGGGCGCCTCCGTGGGCGACCCCGACCGGCCCTGCCGCACCTGCTCCAGCGAGGGCTGGATCGAGATCGGCGGCTGCGGCGTGGTCAACCCGCGCGTGCTCACCGCCGCCGGGGTGGATCCGGAGGTCTACAGCGGCTGGGCCTTCGGACTGGGAATCGAACGGACACTGATGTTCGCGCACGGTGTGCGCGACATGCACGACATGGTCGAGGGCGACATCCGCTTCACCTCGGCCTTCGGGAGTGAGAACTGATGCGCGTCCCCCTGACCTGGCTGCGTGAGTACGTCGAGCTTCCGGCCGACGTCTCCGCCCGTGACCTCGCCTCCCGGCTGACCCTCGCCGGGCTGGAGGTCGAGACCGTCGACGAGCTCGGCTCCGACCTGACCGGACCCGTCGTCTTCGGCCGCGTGCTGGAGATCGAGGAGCTGACCGGCTTCAAGAAGCCCATCCGCTACTGCAAGGTGGACGTCGGCCCGGCCAACGGCACCGGCGAACCGCAGGAGATCGTCTGCGGCGCCCGCAACTTCGTCGAGGGCGACCTCGTCGTCGTCTGCCTGCCCGGCGCCGAACTGCCCGGCGGCTTCCGGATCGGTGCCCGTAAGACCTACGGGCGGATGTCGGCGGGCATGATCTGCTCGGCCACCGAACTCGGCCTGTGGGAGGACCACGACGGCATCGTCGTGCTGCCCGAGGGCTTCGCGGAGATCGGCGCCGACGCCATCGCCGTTCTCGGCCTGCGCGAGGACGTCCTCGACATCGCCGTCACCCCCGACCGCGGGTACGCGCTGTCCCTGCGCGGCGTGGCGCGCGACGTCGCCGCCCTGTACGGGGTGGCCCTGCACGACCCCGCCGACGTCACCGTGGCCGAGGCCACCGCACCCGGCCACCCGGGTGCGATCGAGGACCCCGCGCGCTGCGACCGCCTCGTGCTGCGCGGCGCCACCGGCTTCGACCCGGAGGCGCCCACCCCGCTGTGGATGAAGCGCCGCCTGCACCAGTGCGGCGTCCGCCCTGTCTCCCTGGCCGTGGACGTCACCAACTACGTGATGCTCGAACTCGGCCAGCCGCTGCACGCCTGGGACCGTGACCGCGTCAACGGCGCGATCCGGGTCCGCCAGGCCGAGGCGGGGGAGAAGCTGGAGACCCTGGACCACGTCCAGCGCTCCCTGGACGCCGACGACATCGTCATCGCGGACGACTCCGGAGCCCAGGCCGTCGCCGGTGTGATGGGCGGCCTCAACACCGAGATCGGCCTGGCCTCCACCAGCGTCCTGGTCGAGGCCGCGCACTTCGACGCCATGAGCGTCGCCCGCGCCTCCCGGCGGCACCAGCTCTCCTCAGAGGCCTCCCGGCGCTTCGAGCGCGGGATCGACGCCGCAGGTCAGCTCGCCGCCGCCACCCGCGCCGTGGAGCTGCTGGCCGAGCTCGGCGGTGCCACCGTCGAGACCGCCTACACGGTCGTCGACGAGTCCGCCCCGCGTGAGCCCATCGTCATCCGGGCGTCCCACGCGTCGGGTGTGGCCGGGGTCGACTACCCCGAGGGCACCAGTGAGCGGTGGCTGCGCGCCGTCGGCTGCGCCGTCGAGGCGGACGGGGACCTGCTGCGGGTCACCCCGCCCACCTGGCGGCCCGACATCACCGACCCCAACGACCTCGCTGAGGAGATCATCCGCTTCGAGGGGTACGAGAACATCCCCTCGATCCGGCCCAGCGGCTCGGGTCGGGGTCTGACCTCCAGCCAGCGCCTGCGCCGCGCGGTCGGCCGCATCCTGGCCGACACCGGCTACAACGAGGTGCTGTCCTACCCGTTCACCGCCGAGCGCGACCTCGACGGCCTCCAGCTGGCCGCCGACGACCCGCGCCGCGCCAGCCTGCGCCTGGCCAACCCGCTCAGCGAGGAGGAGCCGCTGCTGCGGACCACCCTCCTGCCGGGGCTGTTCAAGGCGCTCGCCCGCAACGTGGGACGGGGCCTCACGGACGTGGCCCTGTTCGAGACGGGCCTGGTGTACCTGCCGGTTCCCGGCGCTACCCGCGCCC
Source organism: Nocardiopsis sp. iso_237 (assembly GCF_056173345.1). NCBI lineage: Bacteria > Bacillati > Actinomycetota > Actinomycetes > Streptosporangiales > Nocardiopsidaceae > Nocardiopsis > Nocardiopsis sp. iso_237. The sequence goes on from NZ_CM149669.1 coordinate 2,185,162, forward strand.
CGATCCTGCCGGTGGACCGCGGTCCCAGCGCCGAGGAGCTCGCGCTCGTCGACGCGGCCCTGCCCGAGCAGCCGCGCCGCGTGGGCGTGGTCATCACCGGCGACGCCGAGCGCGCGGGCTGGTGGGGCGAGGGCCGCGCGGCCACCTGGGCCGACGCGATCCAGGCCGCCCGGGACGTCGCCCGGGTCGCCGGCGTCGACCTGGAGGTCGAGGCCGACACCCGCGCACCGTGGCACCCCGGTCGCTGCGCCGCGCTGTACGTGCGGGTGGAGGGCGAGCGCGTGCCCGTCGGTCACGCCGGAGAACTGCACCCGAGGGTCGTCAAGGCGTTCGGGCTGCCGGAGCGCACCGCGGCGGCGGAGATCGACCTCGACGGTGTCGAGCGGGCCCGCACCGAGGTGCCCGCGCCGACGGTGTCGACCTACCCGGTGGCCACCCAGGACGTGGCCCTGGTCGTCGACGCCTCGGTGCCGGTCGGCCGGATCAGCGAGGCGCTGGCCGAAGGGGCCGGACCCCTCCTGGAGAGCGTGCGGCTCTTCGACGTCTACACCGGCGAGCAGGTCGGTGAGGGTCGCCGGTCGGTGGCCTTCGCGCTGCGGTTCCGGGCCGAGGACCGGACGCTGACGGCCGAGGAGGCGGGTGCCGCGCGCGACGCGGCCGTCGCCCTGGCCACCGAGCGCACCGGCGCGGTCCTGCGCGGCTGACCCCGGTCGGCGCCGCTCCGCGAGGAGACGGTGTCGGCGGGTCGCGGCGGGGCGGGTCCTCCCATGTGAGGGGACCCGTCCCGCCTTTCTGTGTCCCTGCCGGAGTACGGGTCCGGACCCCCGCTGAGAAGGAATGCCGGAAGACCTCCCTCTGTTGTGAAACGTGCAGTGGAAGGGTTCGGATTTCAAGAAAATTGGAGGGGTGTCTTTCCAGCGTAGTAAGGGTTTTAGCGTGAGGCGGCGGGGGTAGCCGGAATGAAGTTTGGGTTTCGGGGCATGAAAGCTCGTTTTGGCTCTTGCTGTGGAGCGGCTTGAGAACTTAGCCTGCGAGTACCTGCCACGACCTGGGCGCCCAGGGAGGGGTCAGATCCGTTTTCCGCTGCGCGTTCTCGCGCATGTCACGGCTCGGAGGTCGCCATATGACCGAAACGGTTGTCTCGTCCGCGCTCGCTCCCAAGGAACACCGGGAGCCCAGCCGCCTCTGGCACACCTTCTGTGATATGAACACCGTGGCCAAGGGCCCGGAGTTCGTCGTGGCCCGCGCCGAGGGCGTGTGGCTCTGGGACCAGTTCGGTGACCGCTACCTCGACGGTACCGCCAGCCTCTGGTACTCCAACGTCGGGCACGGTCGCGCCGAGATCGCGGACGCGGTTCACCGACAGATGAGCACCCTGGACGCCTACACCGTCTACGGTGACTTCGCCAACGTACCCGCGATGGAGCTGAGCGACCGCCTCGCCGCCCACGCCCCGGTCGATGACCCGCGCGTCATCCTCACCTGCGGGGGAGGGGAGTCGATCGACACCGCCGCCAAGCTGGCGCGGGCCTACTGGGTCACGCAGGGCCAGCCGGAGCGGCAGCACCTGATCAGCCGGACCGGGGGGTACCACGGCCTCAACGGGTTCGGCACGAGCATGATCGGGATGGAGCGCTTCCGTTCCGGTTACGGGAAGCTCATCGAGGACACCTCGGTGGTCCCGCACGACTCCGCCGCGGCCCTGGAGGCCGAGATCCTGCGTGTCGGGGCGGACCGCGTCGCCGCCTTCTTCGCGGAGCCGGTGATCGGCGCGGGGGGTGTCTTCCTGCCGCCGGAGCACTACTTCGCGGACGTGGCGCGGATCTGTAAGAAGTACGGTGTCCTCTTCGTCGTGGACAGCGTGATCTGCGGCTTCGCCCGTCTGGGGAACTGGTTCGGGATCGAGCGGTTCGGGGTCAGCCCGGACATGATCGTCTTCGCCAAGGGCGTCTCCAGCGGATACCTGCCGCTGGGCGGGGTCGTGGTCAACGGTCGTGTGGCCGACCCCTTCTGGAACCAGGAGGGCAACCCGTTCCTGCACGGCACCACCTACGCGGGCCACCCGTCGGCGTGCGCCGCGGCCATGGCCAACCTGGACATCCTGGAGCGCGAGGACCTGTTCACGGTCTCCCGTGAGGTGGAGACCCACCTGGACTCCGCACTGCGCGGGCTGGCCGACCACCCGCTGGTGGCCGAGGTCCGTTCCGGGGTGGGGGTGATGGGCGCGGTGGAGCTCACCGAGGAGGCGCTCGCCGAGCGGGGGATCACCACGGCGGAGGTGTTCGCGGAGGCCCGCACGCGCGGGGTGATCGTCCGTCCGATCCCGAAGGCGCTGCTGGTCTCGCCGCCCCTGATCATCACCTGGGAGCAGGTCGAGCACCTGACGTCCACCCTGTACGGGGCGCTGGACGCCGTCATGGACCGACACTGACGAGGGGGAGCCCGGGCTTCCGGGCTCCCCGAGGAAGGACCCCGCAGCAGGATCCGCAGGACCCACCGGTGCACGGCGCCGGTGGGTTGATTATTTTCCCAGGAAACCTCTGTCGAGTGCTGGTATTGTGCAGTAATATTTACTGGGAAGATACTTCTTCGGGGGTGCGTAGGGTCGGCGCCCCCGGTCACACGGCAGGGGGCAGTCCATGACGGCACAGGGAGACGCCACGGTGGAGCGGGACGGCGCGGAGACCGTCGAACCGCTGGAGGCCGGGCCCAGTGACGACGATCTGATCACGACCTGGGGGCTGGTGCACGAGGCGATGAGCGCGATCCAGCCGCGCCTGCTGCACGGGATCACCCCGGACGGCAAGGACATGGCGGGCCCGTGGTTCGAGGTCCTCATCCGGCTCCAGCGCACTCCGGGGCACCAGCTGCCGATGAGCCGCCTGGCGCGTGAGGTCAGCCTCAGCACGGGCGGTTTCACCAAGCTGGCGGACCGCCTGGAGAAGGAGGGCTACCTGGAACGACACAACTGCGCCAGCGACCGTCGCGTCGTCTACGCCACCCTCACCGAGAGCGGCCTGGAGTTCATCGTCGCGACGCGGGTGCGCCACGTCGAACGCCTCCGGGAGCACGTGCTCGCGCCGCTCGGTGAGGCGGGGGTTCGACAACTCGCCACCATCGCGCGTACGCTCCGTGACAGCGCCCGCGGCTGACGCGAATCCCGGGCTGCGACTCTGTGTAGCCGAATCCCCACTCCCGTGGTGTGCCGATCCACGTGAATGTGCAGAAAACATCCCATGCGCGTTCGTTCCCATGTAGGTTGGCCAGAGTTCGGGGGCCCAACGCGGGGTGGGTCGGGAGCACTGAGGTTCCGGGGGGAATGATGAGGCTGTTCACCACTGCTGCCCAGATGAGGCCCATTCCCCGGTCGTCCCGGTTCGCCAACGGCGGCGTCTCCTTCTGGTTCCGTGAGGACGGCCTGCCCGAACGGAGATCCCCCCTCCCCGGTGACGCCGACTACGACGTCTGTGTGGTCGGAGCCGGGTACACCGGCCTCTGGACCGCCTACTACCTCAAGAAGGACCAGCCCGACCTGCGCGTCTGCGTCGTCGAGCGGGAGTTCGCGGGGTTCGGCGCCTCGGGGCGTAACGGAGGGTGGCTGTCCGCCGAGTTCTCCGGTTCCCAGGAGGACTACGCACGGTCACATGGCAAGCCCGCCATGATCGCCCTCCAGCGGGCCCTGATGAACACCGTGGACGAGGTCGTCTCGGTCACCGAGGCCGAGGGGATCGAGGCCGACGTCGTCAAGGGCGGTATGCGCCTGATCGCCAGCAACGCGGCCCAGCACGAACGCCTCCAGGCCCACATCGACTACCTCCAGGACTGGGGGTACTGGCCCGACGACATCCACATGGTCGACCTGGACCACGCGCCCCCGATCGCGGTGGACGGAGCCGTCGCCGCGGCCTACTCGCGGCACGCCGCCCGCGTCCACCCGGCCAAGCTGGTCACCGGCCTGGCCCGCGTGGTCGAGGCGCTGGGCGTGGAGATCTTCGAGGACACCCCGGTGACGGAGATCCGTCCCCGCGAGGGTTCCGAGCGCCCGTCCGTGGTCACCGAACGCGGCACCGTCCGCGCCGACCACGTGCTGCGCGCCACCGAGGGCTTCACCTCCACCCTGCGCGGGCAGCGCCGCCGGTGGCGCCCCATGTACTCCTCGATGATCGTCACCGAGCCGATCGCCGCGGACCTGTGGGAGGACATCGGCTGGGAGGGTCGTGAGCTCCTGCGGGACTCCGCCCACTCCTACGTCTACGCCCAGCGCACCGCCGACGACCGCATCGCCATCGGCGGCCGGGGCGCACCCCACCGCCTCGGCGCCTCCGAGGACAACGAGGGGGCGACCGCCCCGCAGGCCATCGCCGAACTGTGGCGTTCGTTGACCGGCATGTTCCCCGGCGTCGCGGACGCCCCGATCGAGCACGCCTGGTCGGGCGTGCTCGGGGTGCCCCGGGACTGGTCCCCGACGGTGAACCTGGACACCGCGTCCGGGCTGGGCTGGGCGGGCGGCTACTCCAGCAGCGGCGTCTCCACCAGCAACCTGGCCGGTCGTACCCTCCGCGACCTGGTCCTGGGTCGCAGCAGCGACCTCACCCGCCTGCCGTGGGTCGGACACGAGGTGCGCGGCTGGGAGCCCGAGCCCCTGCGCTGGATGGGTACCCAGGTCGTGCGCGGGCTCTACCGCTCGGCCGACCGCCGCGAGTCCCGGACCGAGGGCAAGGGCCACACCTCCCGCCTGGCCGATCTGGCCACGCGCATGCCCGGGAACTGACCCGCGCCTCCCGCCCCGGCCGCGTCCCCGCCGCACCCGTCGTACCCTCCTCGTACGCCCCCCGCTTCGACCGCCATCAGTTGCATAAAATTACACTGGCATGCATGATGGTTCAGTCCAAGCGATCAGAGAGGGTCTCACCATGGGATACACAGCGGCCATCGCCGGAGCCAGCGGCTACGCCGGGGGCGAGCTGCTGCGTCTGCTCCTGGGACACCCCGACATCGAGATCGGCGCCCTGACAGCGGGCGGCAACGCCGGAACCCCCCTCATCCAGCACCAGCCCCACCTCCTTCCGCTCGCGGACCGCACCCTCGTGCCCACCACCGTCGAGGAACTGCGCGGCCACGACATCGTCTTCCTCGCCCTCCCGCACGGGCAGTCCGCCGACATCGCGCAGCAGCTCGGTGAGGACGTGCTCGTCGTGGACTGCGGCGCCGACTTCCGCCTCGACGACTCCGCCGCCTGGGAACGCTTCTACGGCACCCCCCACGCCGGGACCTGGCCCTACGGCCTCCCCGAACTGCCCGGACAGCGCGACCGCCTCACCGGCGCCCGCCGGATCGCCGTCCCCGGCTGCCACGTCACCGTCGCCACCCTCGGCCTCTTCCCCGGCCTGGCCCAGCAGCTGGTCGAGACCGACCTCACCGTCGTCGCCGTCACCGGCACCTCCGGCGCGGGCAAGGCACCCAAGCCCAACCTCGTCAGCAGCGAGATCATGGGCGCCCTCAGCCCCTACGGGGTCGGCGGCACCCACCGGCACAACCCCGAGATCGTCCAGAACCTCACCGCCGTCACCGGCGAACCGGTCCGCCTCTCCTTCACACCGGTCCTGGCACCCCTGCCGCGCGGCATCCTCGCCACCTGCACCGCGCCCCTCAAGCCCGGGGTCACCGCCGACCAGGTCCGCGCCGCCTACGAGACCACCTACGCCGACGAACCCTTCGTCCACCTCCTCCCCGAGGGCACCTGGCCCAACACCGCCATGACCCTCGCCGCCAACACCACGCTCGTGCAGGTCACCGTGGACGCCGACGCCGGACGCATGGTCGCCGTCGCCGCCCTGGACAACCTCACCAAGGGCACCGCGGGCGGTGCGCTCCAGAGCACCAACATCGCCCTCGGCCTGCCCGAGACCACCGGCCTCCCGCTCGCCGCGGTCGCGCCCTAAGGAGGGGCCGACATGAGCGTCACCGCACCCCAGGGCTTCCGTGCCGCCGGCGTGACCACCGGAACCGGCGCCGACCACGCCCGCGACCTCGCCGTCGTCGTCAACGACGGCCCCGCACGCGCGGCCGGGGCGGTCTTCACCGACCACCCCGCACCCGCCGCGCCCGTCCTGTGGACGCGGCAGGTCGTCTCGGGCGGACGCGTCCGCGCGGTCGTCCTCCACTCCGGCGGCGCCAACGCCGCCACCGGGCCGCCCGGCTTCCAGGCCGCCCACGCCCAGGCCGAGCACGCCGCCGCCCTCCTGGCCGACTCCGCCGCCGAGATCGCGCTCTGCTCCGCCGGGGAGACCGGCGCCGTACCGCCGACCGCGCCCCTGAACACCGCCCTGGCGGACGCCCTCGCCCAGGCGGCCCGGGGCGGCGGGCTCGCCGCCGCCGACGCCGTCCGCACCGACGACACCGTCGCCAAGTTCGCCTTCCGGCGCGGCGAGGGCGTCACCGTCGGCGGCATGGCGAAGGGCCCCGACGCCTCCGTCGGCTCCGCCCTGTGCGTCCTGACCACCGACGCGGCGCTCAGCCCCGAGCAGTGCCAGCGCCTGGTCACCGACGCGGCCGCCTCCACCCTCGCCCCGCTGACCGGCACCAACGACACCGTCCTGCTGATGGCCAGCGGCGCCGCCCCGGACACCCCGGACGAGTCGGCGGTCGCCCTCCTGCTCACCCGGGTCTGCGAGGAGCTCGCGGCCCAGATCGCGGCGGACACGTCCGCATCCCTCACCTCCGAACCCGGAGCCCCCCAGGACAGGCAGGCCCACCAGTGAACTCCGCGACACCCACCACCCGGGACCAGGCCCAGGCCATGGACAAGGCCGCGCACCTCATCGAGGCGCTGCCCTGGCTCTCCCGCTTCCACGGCCGCACGGTCGTGGTCAAGTACGGCGGCAACGCCATGATCAGCGAGGAGCTGCGGGTCCGCTTCGCGGAGTCCATCGTCTTCCTCTACTACGCGGGCCTGCGCCCCGTCGTCGTCCACGGCGGCGGGCCCCAGATCAGCGCCATGCTGGACCGCTCCGGCGTGGAGTCCAGCTTCACCGCCGGGCTTCGGGTCACCACCGACGAGGCCATGGACATCGTCCGGATGGTCCTCACCGGCCAGGTCAACCGCGAGATCGTCGGGCTCGTCAACCAGCACGGCCCCTTCGCGGTCGGCATGTCCGGGGAGGACGCCAACCTCCTCTACGCCGAACGCAAGAGCGTGGAGGTGGACGGTCGGGCCGTCGACATCGGCCGGGTCGGCGAGGTCAGCGAGGTCAACCCCGGCGCGGTCTCCGCGCTCATCGCTGACGGCCGCATCCCCGTGGTCTCCAGCGTCGCCCGCGCCGACGACGGCGGCGTCTACAACGTCAACGCCGACACCGCGGCCTCCGCGCTCGCCGTCGCCCTGGGCGCGAGCAAGCTCATCATGCTCACCGACGTCGAGGGCCTGTTCGCGGACTACCCGGCCAACACCGACCTCATCCGACGCCTCAACGTGGACGAGCTCCGCGCCCTCCTGCCCTCCCTCTCCTCGGGGATGCTCCCCAAGATGGAGGCCTGCCTGACGGCGGTCGAGGGCGGCGTGCCCCAGGCCCACATCATCGACGGCCGCGTGCCGCACTCCCTGCTCCTCGAGGTCTTCACCGACCTGGGCGTCGGCACGATGGTCGCTGACGAGGAGCTGGAGGCCGAACTCCTCTCCGGGAACGGCCACTACCCGCGCCCCTGGCGCCCCACCCATACCTCCGAACAGAACACGGGAGCCCACAAGTGACCAGCAGCGACCTGAGGGAGCGCTTCGCCGCCTCGCTCATGCCCAACTACGGCGTGCCGCCGGTGGCCCTGACCCTCGGTCGCGGCTGCGAGGTCTACGACGCGGACGGCCGCCAGTACCTCGACCTCATCGCGGGCATCGCCGTCTCCAGCCTGGGACACGGACACCCCGCCCTGGTCAAGGCGGTCGCCCACCAGGCGGCCACCCTCGCCCACACCAGCAACCTCTTCGTGCACGAGCGCGAGGTCCAGCTGGCCGAACGCCTCGTGGAGCTGGTCGGCGGCGACGCCAAGGTCTTCTTCGCCAACTCCGGCACCGAGGCCAACGAGGCCGCGCTCAAGCTGGTCAAGCGCGCCGCCGGATCCGGCCGCCACTACTTCGTGGCCGCCGCCAAGGGCTTCCACGGCCGCTCCGCCGGGGCCCTCGCCCTGACCGGCAAGGACGCCATCCGCGAGCCCTTCGGTCCCTTCGGCACGGACGTGCGCTTCGTGCCGCACGGTGACATCGACGCCCTCACCGAGGCGGTCGACGAGAACTGTGTCGCCGTGTTCGTCGAACCCACCCAGGGGGAGGCCGGAGTGGTCCCCGCCCCCGAGGGCTACCTCGCCGGGGTCCGCGCCCTGTGCGACCGCACCGGCGCCGCCTTCGTCCTGGACGAGATCCAGAGCGGCATCGGCCGTACCGGCCAGTGGTTCGCCCACCAGGAGGAGGGTGTACGCCCCGACGTGCTCACCCTCGCCAAGGGCCTGGGCGGCGGGCTGCCCATCGGTGCCTGCGTCGGCTTCGGCCGCTTCGCGGACGCCTTCCAGAAGGGCGACCACGGCTCCACCTTCGGCGGGAACCCCGTGGCCTGTGCCGCCGCGCTGGCCGTCATCGACACCATCGAGACCGAGGGCCTGCTCGCCCACACCAAGGTGATGGGCGACCTGCTCGCGGAGCAGATCGAGGGCATCGACCACCCCCTCCTGTCCGGACAGCGCGGCAGCGGTCTCTGGCGCGCCCTCGTGCTCACCGGACCGCACGCGGCGCACGTCCAGGAGCAGGCGGCGGTCCGTGGCTTCCTGGTCAACGCGGTCGCCCCCGACGCGATCCGGCTGGCCCCGCCCCTGGTGATCACCCCCGAACAGATCGGCGTGTTCATCGAGGCCCTGCCCACCATCCTCGACGCCGCCGAAGCCGCCGCCACGAAGGAGCAGCAGTCATGACCCGGCACTTCCTGCGTGACGACGACCTCACGCCCGAGGAGCAGACCCGCGTCCTCGACCTGGCCGACGAGATGAAGCGGGACCGCTTCGCGTACCGCCCCCTGGCCGGGCCGCGCACCGTCGCCCTGCTCTTCGACAAGCCCTCGACCCGGACCCGGCTGTCCTTCTCGGTGGGCGTGGCCGACCTCGGCGGCAGCCCGCTGGTCCTGGACTCCGGCAGCACCCAGATGGGGCGCGGCGAACCCCTGGAGGACACCGCCCGCGTCCTGGAGCGCCAGGTCGCCGCCGTGGCCTGGCGCACCTTCTCCCAGGCCGACGTGGAGAACCTCGCCCGGCACATCGGCGTCCCGGTGATCAACGCGCTCACCGACGAGTTCCACCCCTGCCAGATCCTCGCGGACCTCCAGACGGTCCGCGAGGTCAAGGGCTTCCTGGCCGGGCTCACCCTCGCCTACCTCGGTGACGGCGCCAACAACATGTCCCACTCCTACCTGCTGGGCTGCGCCACCGCCGGGATGCACGTACGGATCGGTGCACCCGAGGCGTTCCACCCGGACGAGGTCGTGCTGACCCGCGCCCGCGAGATCGCGGAGGGCACCGGCGGGTCCGTCACCGTCACCACCGACGCCCGGGAAGCGGCCGAGGGCGCCGACGTCGTGGCCACCGACACCTGGGTCTCCATGGGACAGGAGGACGAGAAGGAGGACCGCGAGGCCCCCTTCCGCCCCTACATCGTGGACGAGGACCTCATGGCCGTCGCCCGGCCGGAGGCGATCGTCCTGCACTGCCTGCCCGCGTACCGGGGCAAGGAGATCACCGCCGGGGTCATCGACGGCCCGCAGAGCGTGGTCTGGGACGAGGCCGAGAACCGGCGCCACGTGCAGAAGGCGCTCCTCACCCACCTGCTGGAGAGCAGCGACGAACCCGAGTCCGACCCCGAGACGCGATGAGCCACGACCCCAGCGGCCCGGCACCCATGACCAAGGCCGCCCGGCACGCCCGCATCACGGACGTCCTCACCCGCGAGGACGTCCGTTCCCAGGGGGAGCTGGCCAAACGCCTCTCCGAGGCCGGAGTGCAGGTCACCCAGGCCACCCTCTCCCGGGACCTGGACGAACTGGGCGCGGTCAAACTCCGTACCGCCGACGGTCACCTGGCCTACGTGCTCCCGGGGGAGGGCGGCGAACGCCTCCAGCGCACCCGCCCCGACACCCTCAGCCTCGAACAGGTCTCCGGGGCCCGCCTCACCCGGCTGGCCGAGGACCTGCTCGTCTCGGCCGAGGCCTCCGCCAACATGGTCATCGTGCGCACCCCTCCGGGGGCCGCGCAGTACCTGGCGTCGGCCATCGACCACACGGACTTCCACGCCATCCTGGGGACCATCGCCGGGGACGACACCATCCTGGTGATCTCCCGCGACCCCCAGGGCGGGGAGGACCTGGCCGCGGCGCTGCTGCGGCTGGCCGACCGCAGACCCTGACGGCCCGCGCGCCGTCGAACCCAGCTCCGGACGGCCAGGCGCCGTCCCGCACCACCCGAATCGTCACGAAGGAGACCACGATGGCCGACCAGCCCGAGGCCCTGCGCCTGTGGGGCGGCCGCTTCGAGGGCGGACCGGACCAGGCCCTGGCCCGCCTCTCGCTCAGCACCCACTTCGACTGGCGCCTCGCCCGCCACGACATCGCCGGATCGCGCGCCCACGCGCGCGCCCTGCACCGCGCGGGTCTGCTCACCGCCGACGAACTCGACCGCATGATCGCGGGGCTGGACCGGCTGGAGGCCGACGTGGCCTCGGGGGACTTCACCCCCGTGCTGGAGGACGAGGACGTGCACACCGCGCTGGAGCGCGGGTTCATCGAGCGGGTGGGTGCCGAACTCGGCGGACGACTGCGCGCCGGACGCTCCCGCAACGACCAGATCGCCACCCTGGTCCGCATGTACCTGCGTGAGGAGGCGCGATCCATCGCGGACCAGCTCCTCGACCTCGTGCGCGCCCTCGCGGACCAGGCCGGGGCCCACCCCGACGCCGCCATGCCGGGCCGCACCCACCTCCAGCACGCCCAGCCCGTCCTCCTCGCCCACCAGCTGATGGCGCACGCCTGGCCGCTGGTCCGCGACGTCGAGCGGCTCCGGGACTGGGACCGCCGCGCCGCCGTCTCCCCGTACGGCTCCGGCGCACTGGCCGGTTCCTCCCTGGGGCTGGACCCGGAGGCGGTCGCTGACGAACTCGGTTTCCCGGCGTCCTCGGAGAACTCCATCGACGGCACCGCCGCCCGCGACGTCGTCGCGGAGTTCGCCTTCGTCACCGCCATGATCGGCGTGGACCTGTCCCGGCTCTCGGAGGAGGTCATCCTGTGGGCGACGAAGGAGTTCTCCTTCATCACCCTCGACGACGCCTTCTCCACCGGCTCCTCGATCATGCCGCAGAAGAAGAACCCCGACGTGGCCGAGCTCGCCCGGGGCAAGGCCGGTCGGCTCGTCGGTGACCTCACCGGCCTGCTCACCACCCTCAAGGGGCTCCCGCTCGCCTACAACCGGGACCTCCAGGAGGACAAGGAGCCGGTCTTCGACGCGGTGGACAGCCTGCACCTGCTGCTCCCCGCCATGACCGGCATGGTCGCCACGCTCACCTTCCACACCGACCGGATGGCGGAGCTGGCCCCGCAGGGATTCTCCCTGGCCACCGACATCGCGGAGTGGCTGGTCCGTGAGCGCGTCCCCTTCCGCGACGCCCACGAGATCGCGGGCACCTGCGTGCGGGTGTGCGAGGAGCGCGGCATCGACCTGCCCGAGCTCACCGACGCCGACTTCGCGGAGATCTCCGAGCACCTGACCCCGGGCGTGCGCGAGGTCCTCACCGTCGCGGGCTCCCTGGCCTCCCGCGCGGGCCGGGGCGGGACCGCCCCCGTCCGCGTCGCGGAGCAGCTCGACCGGCTCCGCGCCGACGTCGAGGAGCACCGCAAGGCCTTCGTGTCCTAGGGATCCCCGGGGCCGTCCCTCGCGCGGACCGGATCAGTCCGAGCGGCGGGCGGCCCAGACGGAGCGCACGGTACGCACCGTCAGGTCGTCCCGGTGCGCGATCCCGCCCGGGGCCTCGGGGTCCAGCAGCCGGTCGAGCGCGGCCAGGTCCTCGGGCGCCAGCTCGTCGACCACGCTCTCCCTGAGGCGTCGGAGGCTGGTGAGCGCGTAGTCGACGACCACCGGGTCCCCGGCGCCCTCCAGCCCCGCCGTCAGGGTGCGTTCACCGTCGACGCGGAACCCGTTGGCGGTCAGCCTCTCGGCCCAGTCGGCGCCCCGGTGCGGCACGTGTCCGGCGTGCCACCGGTCGCTCACGGCGTGCAGGGTCTCCTCCAGCCCCGGGCGGTCCTGCGGGGCGTCCCCGGGCAGGAAGCGCGGGAAGCCCGAGAGCTCGACCAGGGCGAGGAGTCCTCCGGGCGCGAGCAGGTCGCGGGTCCGGCGCAGGGCGAGGTCGGGGTCGGCCATGTGGTGCATGGAGGCCGAGGCCCACACCAGGTCCGGGGAGCCGAGGTCGGGCCAGTCCGTCTGGTCGAGGTCGGCCAGGACCGTGCGCACGCGGTCGGCCGACCCGGCCTCCCGGGCCTTCGCCCGCAGCCGGTCGAGGTGTTCGGCCGACGAGTCGACGGCGGTCACGCGCGCCTCGGGGAAGCGGGCCAGGAGCGGGAGGGTTCCGGCCCCGGTTCCGGCCCCCAGGTCGACGATCTCGCGCGGGTCCTCGTCGAGGGGCAGCCAGGCGATGACGTCGTCGGTCAGCGGGGCCGTGACCCGCGCGTCGAGGTCGAGGATCCGCGCCTGGTCATGGGAGCCCGGCCCGTGCTCGTGCGCGTGTCCCGTGCGGTGGCCGTCGTGGTCGTGGCGGTCCTGCCCCGGGTGGTGTCCGTGGTGCGTGTGAGAGTGCGTCATGGTGCCAGGCTAGGCCGACCTTGCGCCGACGGCAGCACTTCTTTCGCCAAAGGCAAGAGAGTGTCCGCGGAGGCTGCCGAACGCGCAAGCCCGCGTGCGCCCCGGCTCAGGAGGGCGAGGTCCCGGCGTCGCCTCGCTGGTGGCCCCGGCGGGCATCGCGGTCGAAGATCCCGAGGATCTCGCACGGGCCGCCCTCGGCCCCGATCGCGTGCGGAAGCATGGTCGGGAACTCGGCCGCCTGGTTGGTCTCGATCCGGATGCGCCGGTCGCCCAGCAGGAGCACGGCGGTTCCGGACAGCACGACCAGCCATTCCCGACCGGGGTGCGCCCGCATCCGCGAGGGCTGGTCCGGCGGGGGATCGGTCAGCCTCTGGCGCATGACGGTCATGCCGGGGTCCGCCCGCACCGGCCAGCGCAGCGTGCCGTGGGCGCCGTCCACCATCGGGCTGGAGACGACGTCGTCGGTGGCGCTCTCCACCAGCTGGTCCAGGGTGGTGTCCAGCGCCCGCGCCAGGGTCACCAGGCTGTCGAGGGCGAGCCTGCGCTGCCCGTTCTCGATCCGGCTCAGGGTGGACTGGCTCAGCCGGGCCCGAGCGGCCAGCTCCTCCAGCGACCACCCCTGCGCCACGCGGAGGGCACGGATGCGCCCCCGCACCAACCGGTCCAGATCACGGTCCTCTTGCGTCATGGGCAGCACCCTATGTCCTCAACGCAAGGAACGCCCGAGGTCGGACTTGTGTCGTCATCATCTGACATGCGAGTACACACCACTCGACCGGCGTGCCGAGGGCCCGTGCCCCCGAGCGAATCCAATCTCCGATTCCCCCCGCACCAAGGGGAAGAGTGCGGTAGCGTCCTGAGTCTGCGGACACCGCACGTGTTTCCATCTGCGCGTACCGTGACGACCCGTGCGGGGACCGGCACGCATCAGGCGTGGTCTCCGGTGCCCGTCGTCGAGTCCGTGGGAGGAGCGCAGTGGGTCAGCCAGTGAGCACGGGTCGCGGGCCCAGGTCCGGTAGCGGGCCAGGGATCAGAACACAGCTCAACCGGATCGTGCTGATTCCCAGTATCACCTTCCTCGCGCTGTTCGTGCTGCTCAGCACGGCCACCCTCGCCCAGGCGCTGTCCCTGCACCACTCCGTCACCGACGGACGGGCCGGGGCCGACCTCGCCGGGGCGCTCACCGCGCTCCAGGACGAACGCCGTCTCGGCGTCGACTTCGTCACCGACCCCGGCGGCGACCGCCGACAGGCGCTCGTCGAAGCCGCGCGGACCACCGACGAGGCGTTCGTCCAGCTCCGCCAGGTACGCGACACCCTGGAAGGCGACGGACAGGAGCCCGAGGCACTGGCCCTGGCGTTCTTCGGCTCCCTTGAGGACGTCCAGGCGCTGCGTACCGACAACCTCGCCGAACCCGGCCCGGCGGCCGACGTCCTGGACACCTACACCGGAGCGATCGAACAGGGCATCCGGCTCTACTCGACCACCGTCCAGGGGCTCGACGACGGGCTCGTCTCCGACGCCGCCTCGGAGGCCGACAACCTGCTGTGGGCCCAGGAGAGCTTCGGCCACGCCGACGCCGTCATCACCGCGGTGCTGGCCGAGAACGAACTCACCCGCGCGCACCAGGCCGAGATCGCCTCCCTCACGGGAGACACGCGCCGCAGGCTGAGCGCCGAGGAACTCCCCGACGAACTCCCCGAGGACCAGGGTTCCGTCGCACGGGCGGAGACCGGAACGGCCACCGTCGAGGACGCCGAGGAGGACCAGGCCTCGCGCGTCGAGCGGATCACCCGCGGCGCCGCGTGGGTCGAGGCCATGGGGGTGGCCGACACCCTCGTCCAGTACGAGGCGCCCGTGGACATGGACCCCCTCACCGGGGAGCTCCGGCGCGATCCCGCACCGCCCGCCGGTCTCGGCGCCTGGCGCGAGGCGGCCGACGAGGTCAACACCGGGCTGGCCGAGGTCACCACCGACAGGGTGGACAGCGTGGTCACCTCCACCGAGGAGGCCAGCTCGTGGATGTTCACGATGGCGCTCGGCGGCGGCATCACCTCCCTGTTCGCGGGAACGGTCGCCTACGGGGTGGCCGCCAGCTCGGCCAGCCGCCTCACCTACCGGCTGGCCAGGCTCCGCGCGGAGACGCTCGGGATCGCCCGCAGCGACCTCCCCCGGATCGTGCGCCGTCTGGAGGCGGGCGAGAGCGTGGACCTCGACACCGAGATGAAGCAGCTCGACCACGGCACCGACGAGGTCGGACAGGTGGCGGACGCCTTCAACATCGCCCAGCGCACCGCCGTCGGCGCCGCCGTCAAGCAGTCCGACATCCGGGCGGGCGTCAGCCGGGTCTTCCTCGGCATCGCCCACCGCAACCAGTCCCTCGTGCAGCGGCAGCTCCAGCTTCTGGACCGTGTGGAGCGCGAGGAGGAGGACCCGGACCTGCTGGAGAGCCTCTTCCAGCTCGACCACCTCGCGACCCGGGGCCGCCGCCACGCGGAGAACCTCATCATCCTCGGCGGCGCCCAGCCCGGACGGCGCTGGCGCCACCCCGTCCCCCTCGTGGACATCCTGCGCGGAGCGATCTCCGAGACCGACGAGTACGCCCGGGTCGAACTCACCTCCGTGCCGGACCTGTCCCTGGTGGGAGCGGTCGTCGCCGACGTCATCCACCTGCTGGCCGAACTGGTCGAGAACGCGACCGCCTACTCGCCGCCCCACACCAACGTCACGATCGCCACCGACAACGTCCCCAAGGGCGTGGTGATCGAGATCGAGGACCGCGGCCTGGGCATGACGGAGGAGGTGCTGGACGAGAACAACGCGACGCTCGCGGAGGCCCCGGAGTTCGACGTCATGACCCCCGGGACGGACGGCCGCCTCGGCCTGTTCGTCGTGGCCAGGCTCGCGCTCAAGCACGAGATCGGGGTGCAGCTGCGGCACTCGCCCTACGGAGGCACCCGTGCCGTGGTCCTCGTGCCCGGCGCCCTGGTGGTCTCCAGCGGCGGCGCGCCGGTGGAGCGTCCCCGGGCGGCGGTGCTCGCCCGCTCCAACTCGGTCCGCCCGGAACCCCACGCGGGAGCCGAGCACGACGACCCCGCCGACCTGCTCGCTGCCGAGGCGGGCCCCCGGCACGCCCGCCCGGTCCTGCGGTCGGTCCCCGAACACGACGACCGGCCAGCGGACGAGACCGGTGACCACGTCCCCGGCGGGCCGCTGCTGCGCCAGGTCCCGGACCTGACACCCGAGCCCGCGTCCGGGCCCACGCCCACACCCGCGTCCGGTCAGCGGCCCGGAACCACGGGCCACGCGCCCCTGCCCCGAAGAGGAGGAGACGAGACGGGAGCCGGGTCCAGACCGGACCGGGCCGGACTGCCCCGACGCAGGCGACAGGCCAACCTCGCACCCCAGCTCCGCGACGACCCCTCGACCGGCTCGGGTCCGTACGACTCCGAACCGGTGTCGCAGCGCAGCCCCGAACAGGCACGCCGCATGATGGACGCCTTCAGCGCCGGAACCCGACGCGGTCGAGCCGAGGAGATCGGCCGCGACGGACCCGGGCACAGCAGTGATGACCAGGTCGGTGCAGCCGCCGACGACCACACAGGAGAGAGCGACTGAGATGGTGGGCATGAGCAAGGCCGCGGACAACCTGGACTGGCTCCTGGACGACCTGGTCGACCGCGTCGTGGGCGCCAGCCACGCGATCGTGCTGTCGGCCGACGGACTGCTGCTCGGACGCTCCCGGGGACTGATCTCGGACGACGCCGAGCACCTTTCCGCGGTGGCCTCCGCGTTCCAGAGCCTGGCCCGGGGCACCGGGCGCCACTTCGGCGGCGGCGACGTCCGTCAGACCGTGGTGGAGATGGAGCACTCGTACCTGTTCGTCACCGCGGCGGGCACCGGGGCCTGTCTGGCCGTCCTGGCGACCGAGGACGCCGACGTCGGACTGGTCGCCTACGAGATGAACCTCCGAGTCAAGAGGGTGGGTCAGTTCCTCACCGCGCCACCACGGCGCCCGGGCCACCTGACGGCCATGGGAGGCGGGAGTTCGTGAACACCCCAGGCGAACAGCGCGACGGTCCGCTGTCGAGCGTGGCGCCTGTGCCGGGGGACCGGGAGGGTGTGGGCGGCCCCGCACGGCGCACACACCCCACCTGGCACCGAGGTCGGGGCCACCCCACCTCCGAGGGTCCCTCCGCCGGGATCACTCCGGGGGACGCCCCCGCCGGGCCGCTGGTCCGCCCCTACACGATGACCCGGGGGCGGACCCGGCCCGGCAGCGCGGGGCGCGGACTGGACCTGATCACGATCGTGATGGCCGCCCGCGACCTTGACGACCGTGTCCGGGACCCTGAACTCCAGGCGATCCTGACCCTGTGCCGGAGGCCCATCTCGGTCGCGGAGATCTCCGCGCGCCTGGACATCCCCCTGACAGTGGTCAAGGTGCTCCTCGGAGACCTGGTGGCCGAGGGGGACGTCCACACCCGGGCAGCGATGCCCGTGACCCAGCTTCCCGAGAAGAAAGTACTTCAGGCGGTACTCGATGGCATCCGCAGACTCTGAGAACCGACCGGGGGCGCAGGAAGCGCGTGAGGCGCCGGAGGCGATACCCCAAGCGGTCAAGATCATCATCGCCGGAGGGTTCGGCGCAGGAAAGACGACGATGGTGGCCTCCGTCAGCGAGATCACCCCGCTCAGTACCGAGGAGGTGATGACCGAGGCCAGTCAGGGGGTCGACGACCTCGGGGGAGTGGAGAACAAGACCACCACGACGGTCGCGCTGGACTTCGGGCGCATCACCATCAACGAGGACATCGTGCTGTACCTGTTCGGTACGCCGGGACAGGACCGCTTCTGGTTCATGTGGGACGAGCTGGTGGAGGGCGCCCTGGGCGCCGTCGTGCTAGCCGACACCCGTCGTCTGGACACCTGTTTCCACGCGGTGGACTTCTTCGAACGCCGGGGCGTGCCGTTCGTGGTCGCGGTCAACCAGTTCGACGGCGCGGCCCACTACGAGGCGGAGGAGGTGCGGGAGGCGCTGGACATTCCGGCGGACGTGCCGCTGCTGATGGCGGACGCCAGGGAGCGGGAGTCGTCCAAGGAGGTCCTCGTCCAGTTGGTGACCCACGTCATCAACAGCCGTCGCCCGGTGCTCAGCGGTTGACCGGGCGACCCCGCCAGTCCGAGCCGGGTCGGTCCGTTGTACGTTCGGGAGAAACGCCCGTGAATGTGGTGTTGAACGCTACAATGTCGCGGCAGTGACCACCCGCTTTGACAGCGCGCCCCATCCACTTCTCGTCTGAATCCTGGTATGCGAAACTCTGACCGACTTCCCCCACGCGAACTGCCCAAGCGGCGTTCCGGACGCCACCGCAACCCGCTGTCCTTCGACAACTGGTTCGGTACCCCCACCCTGATCATGGCGGTCCCGGGCACGGCCGAACAGGCCAGGGACGCCGACGGTGAGTTGATCGGTGCCCGAATGGCCGATCTCGTCCGGGCCTACCGCCCCGAGGTGACGATCAGGTTCGGGCACACCGAGGGCCACGAACTGGGTATCGGTGAGGCCCTGGCCGATCTGGAGGAGTCCGAGGGCCGACCGCTCGCCGGTGTCGTGGTCCCCCTGGTCACGGCTCCGCACGGGGGCACCAACGCCGCGATCGAGGCGGCCGTGGCCCAGACCGGCGCGGACGTCCGCGTCACCGAGGGCCTGGGCCCGCACCCCATGCTGGCCGAGGTGCTGCACCTGCGCCTGGCCGAGGCCGGGTTCGTGCGCGCCGACCGTATGCGCCTGATCAGCGTGACCGCCCGCAACACCACCATGGCCGACGGCGTCGTCGTCGGGGCCGTGGGCGGTGAGGGGGCCGTGGGCGCCGCCGGCGTCACCGCCGTCCTGCTCGCGGCACGGCTGGGGCTGACGGTGCTCCCCGCGGACCTGGAGAACGAGGCCTCGATCGAGCAGGTCGTGGCCCAGCTGCGCCAGGGCGGCTGCCAGCGCCCGGTCATCGCGCCGAGCGCCCTGGGCCCGGAGATCCCGGCCCAGTACCTGGCCGACCTCGCCGAGCGCCACGGCGCCCGGCCCGGTGCTCCCCTGGGAGCGGACAGCCTCCTGGGCAAGATCGCCGCGCTGCGCTACGCCGAGGTGCTCAACTCGCTCGGTGTGGAGCAGCCGCCCACCGCCGAGGAGCTGCCCGCCCCGGTGGGTTCCCGCCACCGTCCGGAGTCCTGATTCCGCGACACGCCCCGCCAGGACCCCGTCGAACAGGGCCGCCCGGACCACCGGGCGGCCCTGTCGCGTTGATCGGGGTGACCTGCTCCTTCACGGCGGATTCGGACCGCGTCCACCCGCGAGCGGCGACCCTCCCCACAAGCTCGTATAACTAGTCGTGATTGTTTGACAACGTACGGCAATGGTTTTTCGATAGCCTCGGCAGGACCGAAAGCCGCCGCGGCACCCCTCCAGGGACGCCCCGGCACCCGCACGGGCTGGAGGGGGCCATGCGAAGAACACACGCGTCCACCCGCACGATCCGCGGGCAGCTCAACCGGATCGTGCTCATCCCGAGCCTGTGCTTCCTCGCGCTCTGGCTCATCGTGGCCACGCTCGGCACCGCCCAGGCCGCACAGCTGATGAGCGCCGTGAGCCAGGCCCGGGAGGGCACCGAGGTCCTGTCCCGGGCCGCGACCGAGCTGCGCGCCGAACGCCGCCTGTCCATGGTCCACCTGGGAGTCCAGGACGGCGGTGGGGAGGCGACCCTCCAGGACGACCTGGAGGAGCAGCGCGACACCACCGACGGCGCCCTCACCGAGGCCGTCTCCCTCGCGGAGAGGCTGGAGGACGGCCGGGACGTCGAGGTGAACCGCAACTCCGCCCTGGTGACCGGCGCCCCGGACCGCCTGGAGGCCCTGCGATCCACGGTCGACGCCCGGACCGCCAACCGGGAGGAGGCCCTCAGCGGCTACGGCGACCTCCTGGGGACCCTCACCGACACCGTCATCGCGCTGCTGCACACCACCGACGGCGGAGAGAACCTCACCGACGCCGTCCTCACCAGGGAGCTCCTGGCCGCGCGCGAGGAGTACGCGACCGCCGACGCCCTGCTCGCCGGGGTCATCGCGGCGGAGCGGATGACCTACGAGGAGACGGCGCACTTCACCTTCCTCACCGCCTCCTACCGCGCCACCCTCGACACCGTCAGCCACGCCATGCACCCCAGCGTCCGCGCGGCTCACGAGGCCCTGATCCAGGACGACGTGTGGACCAGGGCCGAGGGGTTCAGCCGCAGGGTCGTGACGCGTCCGCCGGTCGCCCAGAACGACGACGCCCTCCCCGGCCAGGAACCGCTCACCGAGTGGAACTCCGCCATCGACATCGAGGCCAACGACTGGGACACCTCCTCGGCCGTCGCGGCGGGCTCCCTGGACGACATCTCCCGGACCCAGATCGAACGCACCGTGGACCTGGCCTGGAGCGCCGCCCTGCTCAGGGTCACCCTGGGCGTCGCCGCGGCCGCCGTCACCCTGCTCGGCGGCGCGGTGGCCATCGCGCTCGTGGGCCGCTCCTCGCGCCGCCTCACCGAACGCCTCACCTGTCTGCGCGAACAGATCCTGGAGCGGGACGCCGACCTGCCGGACATCATCGAGCGGGCCCAGCGCGGCGACAAGGTCGACGTGGTGGACGAGCTCCCGGCCCTGGACGAGGAGGGCGACGACGAGATCGGCCAGGTGGCCGACGCCTTCGACAGCGCCCAGATCACCGCCGTGGAGGCAGCCGTCCGCCAGGCCGAGATCCGCCGGGGCGCCAACCGGGCCTTCCTGGGGATCGCCTTCCGCAACCAGACCCTGGTCCAACGCCAGCTGCGCCTGCTCGACGAGATCGAGTACAGGGAGCAGGACCCCGAGGCGCTGCGCCGACTCTTCCGCCTAGACCACCTGGCCACCCGTGCCCGCCGCTACGCGGACAACCTCATCATCCTGGGCGGCGGCCAGTCCGCCCGGCGCTGGCGTCAGCCCCGCCCCCTCGTGGACGTGCTGCGCGCCTCCATCGCGGAGACCGAGGACTTCGACCGCGTGCGGCTCACGTCCGCGCCCCGGGTGCTCATGCACGGCCAGGTCGTGGCGGACGTCGTGCACCTCCTGGCCGAGCTGGTGGAGAACGCCACCCAGTTCTCGCCCGCCGGGACCACCGTGGACGTCGGCTGCTCCCCGGTCGGGGGCGGACTGATCGTGGAGATCGAGGACCGCGGACTGGGCATGTCCGAGCAGGGCTACGCGGCGGCCGAGCGCACGCTCACCCGGCCGCCGGAGTTCGACGTCATGGCCCTGCCCGACGACCCGCGACTGGGCCTGTTCGTCGTGGCCCGCCTCGCCGAACGGCACGGCATCCGCGTGTGGCTGCACCCCTCGCCCTACGGCGGCACCCTGGCCACCGCGCTCATCCCGGACAGCCTGCTGGAGCCCGTCGACAACCCGGTCCCGGTCACCGGTGCCCCGCCCGGCGCACCGGCCTTCCCGGGCGTGCTCAGCCACCTGACCAACCACGGGCCGACCCAGCCGACGGGGCCCCAGGGACCGTTCGGCCAGTCCGGGCCCCAGGGGGTCCCCGACCACCACGACCCGCGTTCCCGCACCGGTCCCCAGGCGCGGACCGGCCTCCCCCCGCACACCGGTCCGCAGCCGCACACCGGTCCCCAGCCCCAGGCCGTGACCCGGCCGCCCAGCGGCGCGCAGTACCGGGTCGGTGCCTCGGACCCGCGGGGTCCGTACGGCGCCTCCGGGGGACAGCTCCCGCACCGTCGATCGGGGCGGCGCGACCGGGACGCCTCCACGGGGCCGTCCGTCCGGTTCGGTGAGTCCGGGGAACAGGAGCCCTTCGACCCCGCGCCGTCCGACGCCCCGCCCTTCCCGACACCTCCAGGAGGACACAGTGAGCGCTGAGGGCCGCCACGCCCGTCGCCTGACGGAGCGCGGCGCGGCCGACCGCACCGACGGGAACGGCCCAAGACCCGTGGACGGGGGAGAGGACGCGGAGAACGAGAGGTTCCTGCGGCCCTACGCCGTCGACGTCGGAACCACGGAGCTCGCCGCGCCGCCCACGACGGCCGCCACCGAACTGGACCTGCTCACCCTCGTGGTGGCCGCCCGCACCCCCGGGCACCACGAGTGGCTGCGTCCCGAACGGGAGGCCATCCTCAACCACGCCAGGCGGGCCCGGACCGTGGCGGAGCTGGCCGCCGAGGTCGGGCTCCCCATGGGGCAGGTGCGTTCGATGGTCACCGGCATGGTCTCCGAGGGATCGCTCCAGTGCTGCGGCCCCTCCCGGCCGCTGGGCCGCGAGGACATCCTGCACGCCGTGCTCGTCGGACTGCGCTCCCTGTGACCCTCGGCCGCGCGGCCCGTGTTCGACGTCACCCGGTGCCACCGCTCCCGACACCGGGTTGCTAGCGTGCGCCCATGCGCAGCACCGAACACATCGGCATCATCGGAGCGGGGATCGTCGGACTGGCCCTGGCCCGCCACATCACCCTCCACCGCCCCGGCACCCGGGTCACCGTCCTCGAGAAGGAGAACCGGGTCGCCGCGCACCAGACCGGCCACAACAGCGGCGTCGTCCACGCGGGGCTCTACTACCGCCCCGGGTCGCTCAAGGCGACCCTCTGCCGGAGGGGGGTCGGCCTGCTCAGGGACTACTGCGCGGAGAACGACCTGCCCTACGAGGAGGCGGGCAAGCTCCTCGTCGCGGTGAACTCCGAGGAGGAGGCGCGCCTGGACGACATCGAGGCGAAGGCGAAGGAGAACGGGGTCCCCGGCGTCACCCGCCTCGGCCCCGACGGACTGCGCGAGGTCGAACCCCACGCGGTCGGGGTCGGGGCGCTGCACTCGCCCACCACCGCCATCACGGACTTCGTCGCGGTCGCGGAGCAGCTCGCGGACGACGTGCGCCGTTCCGGGGGCCGGGTCCTGCTCAACACGCCGGTCATCGACCTCCGCCAGGATCTCGACGGCACCGAGGCCCTCACCGGTGACCCCAAGGGGGAGCGGGTCATCCACCGGTTCGACCGGATGGTCCTGTGCGGCGGACTCCAGAGCGACCAGCTCGCCCGGATGGCCGGAGGCGGTACCGACCCGCGGGTCGTCCCCTTCCGGGGCCACTACCACGAGCTCGTCCCGGAACGCCGCGACCTCGTGCGGGGGCTGCTCTACCCGGTACCCGACCCCCGGTACCCGTTCCTTGGCGTGCACCTGACCCGTCACGTGCACGGCGAGGTCATGGCCGGGCCCAACGCCATCCTGGCCCTGGCCCGGGAGGGGTACCGCGCCCGCGACCTGCACGCCCGTGAGTTCGCGCAGACACTCGCCTGGCCCGGCTTCTGGCGTCTGGCCCGCCAGCACTGGACCGTGGGCGCGCGGGAGACCCTGGTCTCGGCCTCCAAGGCCGTGTTCGCCGGGCAGGCCCGCCGCCTGCTCCCCGAGCTCACCGCAGCCGACCTGCGCCCGGCGCCCGCCGGGGTGCGGGCCCAGGCCCTGGGCCGGGACGGCGGCCTCCTGGACGACTTCCATGTGGACACCCACGGCCGGGTCGTGTGTGTGCGCAACGCCCCGTCCCCGGCGGCGACCTCGTCCCTGGCGATCGCGGAGTTCCTGTACGACCACCACGTCGACGGGGCGCGCTAGGCCCCGGCCCTCCCGGGGGCGAGAACCCCCGGGAGGCACTCCGGCGGGTGTGTCGGAGCGGAGTTATCCACAGGTTCGAGGACACTCTGGTACTGGCCGCCCGCCCGGCGGAGCATGGAATCACCGGTCACTCGGGACGGTCCCGAGACCAACCGGTGGAGGTGACCATGCGACTGACCAGGTGGGCCCCGGTGGCCCTCGCCACCGTGCTCGCACTCGTTCTCACGGCGGCCGTGTCCGCCGTCGGCCCCCGAGGAGGACCCTTGGACGGATTCACCATCGGCCACCTGCCCGCGAAGGTCGGCCCCCAGGCCTCGGCCTCGGACTTCAGCTATGAGTGGGGGGAGGTCTCCTTCACCCAACGGGCCTGGGAACAGGCCAAGGAGGGCGGAGGGTTCGAGGTGCTGCTCCAGGTGCTGGTCCTGAGGAGCGAGGAGTTCACCGACCTGGACGCGGTCCGTACCTTCCTCACCCGCTACCACGAGCGCGACGCGGACACCTGGGAGCTCGGGGAGTTCGACAACAACGGCACCGGAGGGCTGTACGGCGGCGCCGAGGCCTTCTGGACCCCCGCACCGGGGGTCGCCGTCGAGGTCAGGGACCCCTTCGGCCTCATCGGGGAGGAGGAGGTCCTGGCCACCGCACGGGGCGTGGAGGTTCAGGAGAACCCCGCCTAGGCCGCTGGCCCGGAGCCCCGGGCCAGCGTCACGGAGACCCCGGCCCCGCGCGGGCGGCCCGGGTCAGCAGCCGGCGAGGACCTCACGCAGCGCGGTCTCTTCGTCGGGGTCCGCGGTCAGGTCCCACTTGTGCTTGACCTCGATCCAGGACACCACGTAGTCGCAGTGCGAGGACTCCAGCGGCGGCATCCAGTTCGCCGGGTCCGCGTCACCCTTGGCCCGGTTGGTCGAGGCGCTCACCGCCCACAGCTGTGAGGAGTCGAGGTCGTTGGCGAACTTCTGACGCTCCTCGGTCGACCAGGCGTGGGCACCCGACCGCCACCCCTCCTTGAGCGCCACCATGTGGTCGATGTCGATGTCCTGCGCGTCGGTGTAGGTCTCGCCGTCGTAGGGGCTGTACCAGGAACCGGAGGTCGGCTGGCAGTTGTCGTTGGTCAGGACGTCCTCACCGTCACGGAGCAGCACGACCTGGCGGGTGGAGCAGTTGTCCTGGACCCCGGAGTCCCAGTGCGGGAAGAGGGCGCGGTCGTATCCGGGCGGGTCGTTCTCCTCCTCGATCCGGATCTCCTCCAACCGCTCCCTGGCCTGGTCGACGTCGGAAGAGCTCGTCTCGGGGGCGCTCTGCTGCTCGGTGGCGGGTTCGCCCGACTCCAGGTCGATCACGCCCAGCTGTTGCAGGACGAATGCGGCGAGCACGAGGACGCCGACGACGGTACTGATGATCGCGGTCAGCCGGGAGGTGGGCTTCCCACCCTTGGCGGGGGTTCGGGGGGAGGATTTCTGGGCCATCAGGGAACTCCAACACTGTCTTGCCTCCCGGGACGGGCGGTCGTCCGATCCGGGTCCCTCCAGCTTGGCCCATCACGGGGCCGGACCGTAACAGCACCCGGGGTCAGTATTCCCTGGCGGGGCGGTGCCGGAGGGACACCGGTCCCTCCTTCGGATCACCGCCGCCCGAAGCGTTCCGCCGCCGTCAGCCCCCTGCCTCCGCTCCGGCCCCGCGCCCGGACCACCCCTCCAGCGCACGGACGAAGCCCTCCACCAGCACGGCGAAGCTCTCGTCGACGTCCTCCGGGAGCCCGAAGCCGCCGCGGGTCTCCAAGTCGACGAATCCGTGTACGGCGCTGCGCAGGGCGCGGATGGTGTGCACCATCCGCCCCTCGGGGATCGAGAACCCGCGCAGCACCGCGGTGATCACCTCCACGGGACGCGCGAACCCCGCCTGGGCCTCGGTGTCCGAGGGCGCCGGGGCCCGTTGGATCGACGCGTAGCGGCCCGGGTGCTCCAGCGCGTACCGGCGGTAGGCGTCGAACAGCGCCCGGACGGCCCCCGGCCCCGACCGGCCGACCGCGGCGGACCGGAGTCGCTCCGCGAGTTCGGACACCGCGAGCAGGGACACCTCCCGCAGCAGCCCGTCCAACCCGTCGACGTGCTTGTACAGACTCGGTGTCGCCACGCCCAACCGCTTGGCCAGCGCGGCCAGGGACAGGGCGTCGAACCCGCGTTCGTCGATGAGCGAGGCCGCCTCCGCGGTGACCACTCCGGGGGTCAGCCCTGCCCTAGGCAACGGCTTCCACCCTCTCGATCAGCTCCTCCAGCGCGGGGACGACCACGTCGGGCCGCTGAGACTGCGCGTAGTGCCCGCACTCGGGGACCATGACCACGCGGCCGCCCACCACGGAGGCCACCCAGTCGGCCTCGGCACGGGGATCCTTCCAGTCGGGGTCCAGCTCACCCATGATCACCACGGCCGGAGCCGTCAGCCCGCCCGCGTCGTCGACCGTCTCGTTGGGCGCCTCGATGGTCCTGGCCACGGCCCGACGCCGCTCGACGGGGCGGAGCATCGCGTGGACCCGGGCCTTCTGCTCCGCGTGGCCCTCCGGAACGCGTCCCTTGTGCAGGGAGTCGTAGAACATCGTCAGGGCCCTGGCCGTCCAGGGCCCGGAGACGAGGACCTTCAGCGCGGCCCGTGTCAGTCGGCTCGTGGCCGCCGGGCGCAGGAAGGGGCCGAGCAGGGCGATCCCGCCGACGAGGTCGGGCCGGTCCAGCGCCGCGATGGTCGCGGCGGCGGCTCCCATGGAGTTGCCCGCGATCACCACCCTTCGTCCGCCGAGCTCCTCGGCCAGGGCGACGACGTCACCGGCGGTCGCGCGACTGTCGTACCGGTCGAAGGCGGCGTCGCTGTCACCGTGGCCGCGCAGGTCCATGACGGCCACGCGGTGTCCGGACCGGGCCAGCGCGGCGGCGACGAACCGGAAGGAGGAACGGTGGTCGAACATGCCGGGCACGCAGATCACGAGGCCTCCGGTGTTCCCGGCTCCGTACAGGTCGTAGGCGATCCGACCCTCGGGGCGGCGCAGGTGGTGCATGACGGTCTCCTTCGTCCATGGCCCGAACCCAGTGGCTCATGCCCATAGCCATAAAGCTAATGCCATTAGCCAACGGCGTCAAGGGGCCGCGTCAGGGCACCGCTCCCACACGTCTGACCGGACCCCTTCGCACGCGTGAACTGGACCGACGCCCGGCCGGTAGCGTGGCCGTGTGAGGGATATCGGGGTGCTCCACACACGCACCCGCCCTTACACTGCTAGGCAGATCGGGCCGAAGGGCCCGCCTACACAACAGAGAGCCACACAGTGATCGACATCATCGACGAACTCCAGTGGCGCGGCCTGATCGCGCAGACGACCGACCTTGACGCACTCCGCAAGGCGCTGGCCGATGGTCCGATCACCCTCTATTGCGGATTCGACCCCACCGCGGGCAGCCTGCACGTAGGACACCTCACCCAGGCGCTCACCCTGGCCCGCTTCCAGCAGGCCGGGCACCGGCCCATCGCCCTCGTCGGCGGTGGCACGGGCCTCATCGGTGACCCCAAGCCCAACGCCGAGCGTCAGATGAACTCGGTGGAGACGGTGCGGGGCTGGGTCGGGAACCTGGCCGGGCAGCTCTCCGCGTTCCTGCGCTTCGCCCCGGAGGGCGAGCAGGCCGGCCCGACCGACGCGGTCCTCGCCAACAACGGCGACTGGCTGGGGGAGATCAACGCGATCGAGCTGCTCCGTGACGTGGGCAAGCACTTCAGCATCAACCAGATGCTGGCCCGCGAGACGGTGAAGAGCCGCCTCGACGGAGAGGGCATGAGCTACACCGAGTTCAGCTACGTCCTCCTCCAGTCCTACGACTTCGTCGAGCTCTACCGGCGCTACGGCTGCACGCTCCAGACCGGCGGCTCCGACCAGTGGGGCAACATCACCGCGGGCCTGGACCTGGTCCGCCGGATCGAGGGCAACGAGCCGCACGGCCAGGCGCACGGCCTGACCACGAACCTGCTCACGAAGGCCGACGGCACCAAGTTCGGCAAGACCGAGACCGGGACGGTCTGGCTCGACCCCGAGCTGACCTCGCCGTACGCCTTCTACCAGTTCTGGTTCAACGCGGACGACCGCGACGTCATCCGCTACCTCAAGGTGTTCAGCTTCCTCTCGCGTGAGGAGATCGAGGACCTGGAGCGCCAGACGGAGGAGCGCCCGCAGGCCCGCGCGGCCCAGCGCACCCTCGCTGAGGCGCTGACCACGCTGGTCCACGGCGAGGAGGAGACCCGCAAGGTCAAGGACGCCAGCCTCGCGCTGTTCGGCCGCGCGGACCTGACGGAGCTCGACGGCCGCACCCTGGAGGCCGCCCTGGCCGAGGTGCCCAAGGCCGAGGTCGACGGTCCGGTCGCCGAACTGCTGGTCACCGACCTCTTCGCGCAGAGCGGGCTGACGCCCAGCAAGTCGGCGGCCCGACGCGCCATCCAGGAGGGCGGCGCCTACGTGAACAACGTGAAGGTCACCGACGTCGAGGCCAGGCTCAGCGCTGAGGACGTGCTCGCCGATCGCTTCGTCGTGCTCCGCAAGGGCAAGCGCAACATCGGTGGCGTCGTCCTTCAGGGCTGACCCACCGGTGAACGAGGGCCGGTCTCCCAGGTGGGGGACCGGCCCTTCCCCGTTCCTCCGTCCGTGGGCGGAACGAGGCGGAAGTTTGACTCCGGGATGATCCGGGCACGACAGTCCATGTCTGACCAGAGCCGACGTACCGGCGCGTGCCTGGTGTGAGGACCGCGCGCCGAGGTGCCAGAGGCCCGGATCGCCGTGAGGGCGCCCGTTCCGGGTCCCGGTTTGACGTCCGCACACGATCCCCCTACACTCGAACGAGTCGCTGCGGGACGGCGAGCGGAACCTTTATGGTTTCGACTCGGAACCGGGCCGCGATCACAGACATCCTCCCGAAGCAGAGTGGTTCGAGCAGTCGCTCGGAGCATGTAGGCTCGGGGAGTTGCTTCAAAAGCCCGGCGGAAACGCAGAGCGGACGAGGCACCGGGAATTCTTTCTCCGGATCAGGTTTGAAAGCGAAAACGCCGATTTGGCGGGGCGCGGAACACCTGATAAAGTAAAGACACAACACAGCGAAGAAGCCGCTAAAGCGGTGGAAACGCAGAGGCCTTCTCCGGAAGAGCAGACGGAACCTTGAGGTTCTGGCGCTTGTACGGGAAGAGCGATTGTTTCTTGAGAACTCAACAGCGCGTGTTTGATTTTCTTTAAGCCATGTTTGTTTTGGCCCCGACGCACTTCGGTGCGTAGGGTTCCTTTGATTAACCAACGCGAGTTGGTTGGTCAGGATTTCTTCTAGGTTTACTCGCCCCAGGCTGACCTCTGGTCGCCGGGACGGGTTGTTTGACCTTTATGGAGAGTTTGATCCTGGCTCAGGACGAACGCTGGCGGCGTGCTTAACACATGCAAGTCGAGCGGTAAGGCCCTTCGGGGTACACGAGCGGCGAACGGGTGAGTAACACGTGAGCAACCTGCCCCTGACTCCGGGATAAGCGGTGGAAACGCCGTCTAATACCGGATACGACCCGCCACCTCATGGTGGAGGGTGGAAAGTTTTATCGGTCAGGGATGGGCTCGCGGCCTATCAGCTTGTTGGTGGGGTAACGGCCTACCAAGGCGATTACGGGTAGCCGGCCTGAGAGGGCGACCGGCCACACTGGGACTGAGACACGGCCCAGACTCCTGCGGGAGGCAGCAGTGGGGAATATTGCACAATGGGCGAAAGCCTGATGCAGCGACGCCGCGTGGGGGATGACGGCCTTCGGGTTGTAAACCTCTTTTACCACCAACGCAGGCTCCACGTTCTCGTGGGGTTGACGGTAGGTGGGGAATAAGGACCGGCTAACTACGTGCCAGCAGCCGCGGTAATACGTAGGGTCCGAGCGTTGTCCGGAATTATTGGGCGTAAAGAGCTCGTAGGCGGCATGTCGCGTCTGCTGTGAAAGACCGGGGCTTAACTCCGGTTCTGCAGTGGATACGGGCATGCTAGAGGTAGGTAGGGGAGACTGGAATTCCTGGTGTAGCGGTGAAATGCGCAGATATCAGGAGGAACACCGGTGGCGAAGGCGGGTCTCTGGGCCTTACCTGACGCTGAGGAGCGAAAGCATGGGGAGCGAACAGGATTAGATACCCTGGTAGTCCATGCCGTAAACGTTGGGCGCTAGGTGTGGGGACTTTCCACGGTTTCCGCGCCGTAGCTAACGCATTAAGCGCCCCGCCTGGGGAGTACGGCCGCAAGGCTAAAACTCAAAGGAATTGACGGGGGCCCGCACAAGCGGCGGAGCATGTTGCTTAATTCGACGCAACGCGAAGAACCTTACCAAGGTTTGACATCACCCGTGGACCTGTAGAGATACAGGGTCATTTAGTTGGTGGGTGACAGGTGGTGCATGGCTGTCGTCAGCTCGTGTCGTGAGATGTTGGGTTAAGTCCCGCAACGAGCGCAACCCTTGTTCCATGTTGCCAGCACGTAATGGTGGGGACTCATGGGAGACTGCCGGGGTCAACTCGGAGGAAGGTGGGGACGACGTCAAGTCATCATGCCCCTTATGTCTTGGGCTGCAAACATGCTACAATGGCCGGTACAATGGGCGTGCGATACCGTAAGGTGGAGCGAATCCCTTAAAGCCGGTCTCAGTTCGGATTGGGGTCTGCAACTCGACCCCATGAAGGTGGAGTCGCTAGTAATCGCGGATCAGCAACGCCGCGGTGAATACGTTCCCGGGCCTTGTACACACCGCCCGTCACGTCATGAAAGTCGGCAACACCCGAAACTTGTGGCCTAACCCTTCGGGGAGGGAATGAGTGAAGGTGGGGCTGGCGATTGGGACGAAGTCGTAACAAGGTAGCCGTACCGGAAGGTGCGGCTGGATCACCTCCTTTCTAAGGAGTCTTTTGAAGACCAACACCTTTCTATCGTTGGTCGGACTCGAAAGTGGACCTCACACCCTTCGGGGTGATGGGGAGTGGCTCATAGAAAATTGAACTTAACCCCTGGCGACTAGAAGCGTCGGGGGGCGCGCTGTTGGGTATCTGAGGAAGCAATCGCGGCCATCGGCTCTCTTTTTTGGGGGGTGGGTGGCCGAGTTGGTTCCCGCTACCACCTCTGAGAACTCCCAGCTGGTCTGGTGTGAGGTATCGGAGTTTGTGGTTGGTGTTTTGATTTGTGAATAGTGTGCGCGAGCATCTTATTATCTGTAGTGGCCAAGTGATAGTGGCACACGGTGGATGCCTTGGCATCAGGCGCCGATGAAGGACGTGGGAGGCCACGATAGGCCGCGGGGAGCTGTCAACCGAGCTTTGATCCGCGGGTGTCCGAATGGGGAAACCTAGCCCGAGTTGTGTCGGGTTGCCGCTACCTGAATGTATAGGGTAGTTGGTGGTGACGCGGGGAAGTGAAACATCTCAGTACCCGTAGGAAGAGTAAACAACAGTGATTCTCCTAGTAGTGGTGAGCGAACGGGGAAGAGGCTAAACCGTGCGCGTGTGATAGACGACAGTCGTTGCGTGTGCGGGGTTGTGGGATGCATCTTTTCAGGTCTGTCGGCCTGGAGCGCTGATGATTTTTCTAGCTGAATCCGTTGGGAAGCGGTACCGGAGTGGGTGAGAGTCCCGTAGGTGAAGGAAGAGTCTAGGTGTTGATGTTCTCCCGAGTAGCGCGGAGCCCGAGAAATTCCGTGTGAATCTGGCAGGACCACCTGCTAAGCCAAAATACGTCCTGATGACCGATAGTGCACTAGTACCGTGAGGGAAAGGTGAAAAGTGCCCCGGTGAGGGGTCGTGAAATAGTACCTGAAACCGTGTGCTGTCAAGCCGTCAGAGCAGTCCTTCGGGGTTGTGATGGCGTGCCTTTTGAAGAATGAGCCTGCGAGTCATGGTGTGTGGCGAGGTTAACCCGGGTGGGGTAGCCGTAGGGAAACCGAGTCTGAATAGGGCGTTTGAGTCGCATGCTGTGGACCCGAAGCGGAGTGATCTACCCATGTCCAGGGTGAAGCGGGGGTAAGACCTCGTGGAGGCCCGAACCCACCAGAGTTGAAAATCTGGGGGATGAGGTGTGGGTAGGGGTGAAAGGCCAATCAAACTCCGTGATAGCTGGTTCTCCCCGAAATGCATTTAGGTGCAGCGTCGCGTGTTTCTTGCTGGAGGTAGAGCTACTGTTTGGCTGATGGGCCCTACAAGGTTACTGACGTCAGACAAACTCCGAATGCCGGTTAAGTGAAGCGTGGCAGTGAGACTGCGGGGGATAAGCTTCGTAGTCGAGAGGGAAACAGCCCAGATCATCAGCTAAGGCCCCTAAGCGTGTGCTAAGTGGGAAAGGTTGTGGAGTTGCCCAGACAACCAGGAGGTTGGCTTAGAAGCAGCCATCCTTTAAAGAGTGCGTAATAGCTCACTGGTCAAGTGGTTCTGCGCCGATAATGTAGCGGGGCTTAAGTACACCGCCGAAGCTGTGAAGTCCAAGTTTATTCTTGGGTTGGTAGGGGAGCGTCGTGCATCCAGTGAAGCTGCCGAGTGATCGAGTGGTGGAGGGTGTGCGAGTGAGAATGCAGGCATGAGTAGCGAAAGCAACGTGAGAAACGTTGCCGCCGATTGACTAAGGGTTCCTGGGGCAGGTTAATCCGCCCAGGGTGAGTCTGGACCTAAGGCGAGGCCGACAGGCGTAGTCGATGGATAACGGGTTGATATTCCCGTACCCGTGCACGAGCGTCCAGTATCGAATCAGGTGATGCTAACCACGCTGGTTCTTGGTGGTCCCTTCGGGGAGTGCCTCTGAACTGGTCTGGGACCCGAGCTTGTAGTAGGTAAGTGATGGGGTGACGCAGGAGGGTAGCTCTACCCGGCGGTGGTTGTCCGGGGGTAAGCGTGTAGGCCGAGGGGTAGGTAAATCCGCCTCTCATGAAGGTTGAGACGTGATGCCGAGCCGTTTTTGGCGAAGTGAGTGATCCCATGCTGTCGAGAAAAGCCTCTAGCGAGTTCGTGTGTGGCCAGTACCCTAAACCGACGCAGGTGGTCAGGTAGAGAATACCGAGGCGTTCGGGTGAACCATGGTTAAGGAACTCGGCAAATTGTCCCCGTAACTTTGGGAGAAGGGGAGCCCTGTCCGGTGAAGAAGCATGCCTTCGGAGCTGGGTGGGGTCGCAGATAGCGGGGGGAAGCGACTGTTTATTAAAAACACAGGTCCGTGCGAAGTCGTAAGACGCTGTATACGGACTGACGCCTGCCCGGTGCTGGAACGTTAAGAGGACTGGTTAGTGGGTTTCGGCCCGCGAAGCTAGGAATCTAAGCGCCAGTAAACGGCGGTGGTAACTATAACCATCCTAAGGTAGCGAAATTCCTTGTCGGGTAAGTTCCGACCTGCACGAATGGCGTAACGACTTCCCCACTGTCTCAACCATGGGCCCGGTGAAATTGCACTACGAGTAAAGATGCTCGTTTCGCGCAGCAGGACGGAAAGACCCCGGGACCTTCACTATAGCTTGACATTGGTGTTTGGGATGGTTTGTGTAGGATAGGTGGGAGCCTGTGAGACTGTCACGCTAGTGGCGGTGGAGGCGTTGGTGAAATACCACTCTGACTGTTTCGGGCATCTAACTTTGGACCGTGATCCGGTTCGGGGACAGTGTCTGGTGGGTAGTTTAACTGGGGCGGTTGCCTCCCAAAGAGTAACGGAGGCGCCCAAAGGTTCCCTCAGCCTGGTTGGTAATCAGGTGTTGAGTGTAAGTGCACAAGGGAGCTTGACTGTGAGACGGACGTGTCGAGCAGGAGCGAAAGCTGGGACTAGTGATCCGGCACCGGCGTGTGGAAGCGGTGTCGCTCAACGGCTAAAAGGTACCCCGGGGATAACAGGCTGATCTTCCCCAAGAGTCCATATCGACGGGATGGTTTGGCACCTCGATGTCGGCTCGTCGCATCCTGGGGCTGGAGTTGGTCCCAAGGGTTGGGCTGTTCGCCCATTAAAGCGGCACGCGAGCTGGGTTTAGAACGTCGTGAGACAGTTCGGTCCCTATCCGCTGTGCGCGTTGGAGACTTGAGAAGGGCTGTCCCTAGTACGAGAGGACCGGGACGGACGAACCTCTGGTGTGCCAGTTGTCCTGCCAAGGGCATGGCTGGTTGGCTACGTTCGGGAGAGATAACCGCTGAAAGCATCTAAGCGGGAAGCTTGCTTCGAGATGAGGTCTCCTGCCTCCTTGAGAGGGTAAGACTCCCTGTAGACGACAGGGTTGATAGGCCGGGTGTGGAAGCCTTGTGAGGGGTGGAGCTGACCGGTACTAATAGGTCGAGGGCTTGTCCGCTGCAGATAATTGGATGTTCGCGCACACTTTGTTCACGAAGCTTGCTCGTGGCTGTCATTCCCTTTCGGGGTTGAGTGGTGGTTGTGGGTGTTGGTTTCCGTGGTGGTTTTGGCAGGAGGGTCACACCCGGTCTCATTCCGAACCCGGTCGTTAAGTCTCCTTGCGCTGATGGTACTGCCCTGTGATGGGGTGGGAGAGTAGGTCGCCGCCACGGTTTTACTTAGAAGAGAAGGGGAGGGGAAGGGTTCACGCCTTGGGGGTGTGGGTTCTTCTCCTTCTCTTTTTTGTTGCCCTGGTTTGTGCGTTTGTGAAAATGGTGGTGGGCAGGCCTGTGTGGGTGGGGGTGGCCATGGCGGGCTGTGAAGCCTGTGGACAACCACACACACGGGTCACATCGTCGTGTGCTGCGGCTTTGGTGATGTGCGCCTACGCCATGTCGTAAGCTGGAGGATACGAGTACTACTACGCGCTGCTACTGCTCAAGGTGGCAGCGCTTTTGAGTGTTGACGGACGGGTTGGATGACTGAGGACAGCCGATCGGGAGACCGCGAGGACTCCGGAGCAAACGACCACAGCGGTAGCCGCTCCGGTGAGCCTGGCGGTCGCGGGCGCGGTGACGATTCCCGTCCCCGGTCTGGCTACAGGGGCTCCCGGGACGACAACAGAGGCGGTTCCGGCGGCGGTGAACGCCGCAACTTCCGTGGCGGCGACGACCGCCGTGGCGGCTTCCGCCGTGATGACCGCGGAGGTTTCCGTGGCCGCGACGACCGCAGGGACGACCGTGGCGGCAGGCGCGACGACGACCGTCGTGGTGGTGGCCGTGACTTCCGTGGCGGCCCCGGCGGGGATCGCCGTGATGACCGCGGTGGTTACCGTGGTGACCGGGACCGTCAGGACGGCCGCCGCGACGACCGTAGGGACGACCGCGGGGGCTACCGTGGGCGCGACGACCGTCAGGGCGGCGGGCGTGACTTCCGCGGCCGCGACGGACGGGACGACCGTGGCGGCAACCGGAACAACCGGGGCCGCGACTTCCAGCGGGACGACCGGCGACCGCAGCGGGACAACCGCCGTGACGACCGTCGCGACGATCGTCGTGACGACCGCGACCCGGCCGACATCGCTCCGCCGTTGCCGGACGAGGCCACCTACGACCAGCTGGACAAGGACACCAAGCGCGACCTGCACTCGCTGCCCAAGACCCTGGCCGAGCTGGTCGGCAAGCACATCGTGGCTGCCGGAATCATGGTGGACGAGGACCCGGAGCGCGCCTACAAGCACGCCGCGTACGCCCGTCGCAAGGCCTCCCGTCTGCCCACGGTCCGCGAGGCCTCGGGTATCGCCGCCTACACGGTGGGCAAGTGGCAGGAGGCCCTGTCCGACCTGCGTGCGGCCCGCCGGATGAGTGGTCGGGACACGTTCCTCGCGATCATGGCCGACTGTGAGCGCGGCCTGGGCCGCCCCGAGCGCGCCCTGGAGATCACCAACGACCCGGCCGCCAAGGACCTGGACGCCGACGAGCGCATCGAGCTGCGGATCGTCGCCGCCGGTGCCCGCCGTGACATGGGTGACGTGAAGGCGGCCCTGGCCGAGCTCCAGGTTCCGGAGCTCAAGGAGCGCCGGGCCCGTCCGTACGTGGCTCGACTCTTCTACGCCTACGCCGACGTCCTGGAGGAGCTGGGCCGCAAGGAGGACGCCCGCGAGTACTTCGCGCGCGCCTCCTCCGTGGACCGCGAGGGCGTCACCGACGCGGACGAGCGTCTGGCCGCGATCGAGGGTGTCGAGCTGGTCGACAGCGACGTCGAGGACGGGGTCGTCTGGACCGACGTCGAGGAGGAGGCGGACGAGGCCGCGGCCGAGGCCGAAGCCACCGCCTCCCGCGAACGTCGCGAGGAGAAGGGCCGGGACCACCGCCGCGACGATCGTCGTGACGACCGCCGAGGCGGCCGTGAGGACCGGGGCTGACCCCCTCGGAACATCGTGACGGAGCGCCGTCGAGTGGCCGGGAGCCACTCGGCGGCGCCGTCGTGTACCTGGGAACGGTCCCCGAGCGGTACGACTCGGTGGTGTGCCTGACCTACCTGGGGAAGCGCCCCCTCATGGTCCGCCATCGACGGCGGGCCTGGGAGTTCCCCGGAGGCCACCGCGAGAGCGGTGAGGACCTGTTCGCCACCGCCCGGCGTGAGGCCTTCGAGGAGGCCGGGGCCACCCTCGCTGACCTCCGGCCCCTGGGGTACTACGTGCTGTCGGGCGGGCACACCACCGTGGTCACGCACGCCCACGTCAGTGAGCTGGAACCCCTCAGCGGTGAGTACGAGACCGTCGAGGTGCGGGCCTTCGACCAGCTTCCCCAGGAGCACGAACTGTCCTGGGCGGACGGTCTGTACGCGCACCTCCTGCGCGTGCTCGGACTGCCCGGCGCCCGCTAGGGCGTCCCGGCCGTCACACACGCACGGCGAGACCCGCCCTCGCGCCCGACCCCCCCGTACATCCGGGGTCGACCTCAGGCCCCCACACGCCTGACGTGGACCCTCTCGACGCCGACCGCCTCGTACCCGAGCCGGTCGTTGATGGCGAGCATCGGCTGGTTGTCCACGTGGTTCTCCGTGTAGGCGTGCGTGATGCCCCGCTCCCGGGCCCGGCGCAGAGCGGAGACCTTGGCGCACCGCGCCAACCCCCGCCCGCGGTACTCGCGCTGGGTGGCTGTCATCGAGGACCCCACACGGGTGTCCCGGTCGGACATGTAGGCGGAGAAGGCGACCGGGTTCCCCTCGTGGAGCATCACCAGGCTGATCTCCAGATCGATCAGCGGGTTCTCCCAGACCGACTGCAGCCAGAACTCGTAGGGGACGAAGTCGTCCTCCGAGTCACCGGGTTCGTCCTCGTCACAGGCCCTGTCGAGCTCGTAGATCGGTCGCGGATCGGCGAAGTCGGTCATCGGGCGCAGCTGGAAGCCCTCCGGCGTCTCTGGCCGGTCCGGCAGTCCGCTGAGGTCCAGGCCGAGGACGTGGTGCTCCTCCCGCACCTCGTACCCGCGTTCCCGGGCCGCCTGACGGAAGAGCTCGCCACCGGCCTGGACCCCCTCCTGCGCACTGTTCACGCGCAGGGTGGTCGCCCCCTTCTCGATCAGGACGGCCTCCGAGGCCGCGAGGAGCCGTTCGACGAGGTCCGCGTTCCGGTGCCCCTCGGCCAGGGCCCCGATGTAGCTGCGGCCCGTGCGGGTCCCGTCCTCGTTGGTCTGCAGACGACTCAGCAGGTGCCCGACCACGGTCTCGCCCTCCACCGCGACCATGCGGGTGTCGTCCATCCCCGGTAGCGGATGGGCCATCCGCCACCGCATGTGCTGTTCTGTGAGGACCAGGCAGGGGAGGGAGGCGCGGATGAGCGCGTGGGCCTGAGGGGCGTCCTCCGGGCGGAGGTCACGAATCTGGGGGTTCATGCCGGGAGGCTATGCCGACAGGATCCGGACGCGCACGCGAATTACGGCGTACTCCCGTGCGCTCCGCCCCTCAGGGAAGGGGGCTCAGGCCCGCTCCTCCTCCGACTTCCGCTTCGCCTCGGCCTGTTCCTGGGCGAGCCGGTCCAG
This sequence comes from Nocardiopsis sp. iso_237, assembly GCF_056173345.1. Taxonomy (NCBI): domain Bacteria; kingdom Bacillati; phylum Actinomycetota; class Actinomycetes; order Streptosporangiales; family Nocardiopsidaceae; genus Nocardiopsis; species Nocardiopsis sp. iso_237. Next base: position 2,222,633 of record NZ_CM149669.1, read on the forward strand.
CCAGTGCACGATCCCGCTCACGTTGGCCTCCGGGCCGCTGAGCGTGTCCAGGACGGCGGCGGACCCGCTCGACGCCCCCGGCGGGAGCGGCCTGTACCGGCTGATCACCTTGTCGCGCACCATCGCGATGGCGTGGTCGAGGTCTCCGCCGGTGTCCCGGGAGTCGCGCACGGTCTCCACCCACAGCCGGAGCTCGCTCTCGGCGCGGTCGATGGTCTCGGTGACGGCGTCGTGCGCGCCGAAGTGGGAGAACATGAGCCGCTGAGCACCGATGTCACCGAACAGGCGCAGGGTGCGCAGGCAGGCCTCCATGTCGAAGTCCGGCGGCGGGGTGGCCGGGCGCAGGTCCCCGGTCAGGGGGTTGTACACGCCGAGGGCGTCACCGACGTACAGGTCACCGGTCCCGGTGTCCACCAGCCCCATGTGGTGCTTGGCGTGGCCGGGTGCGTAGTGGGACACGAGCCTGCGGCCGGCGCCGAGGTCGATCTCCCCGGTCTCGCCCACGGACCGGATCCGGGCGGCGTCGGTGGGGTGCATCTGGCCGAACAGGGTGTCCAGCCGTTCGCCCCACACCATCTTCGCGCTGGCCATCAGACGGCTGGGGTCGGCCAGGTGGCGGGCACCGCGCTCGTGCACGACGATCTCGGCGTTGGGGAACAGGGCCGCCATGTCCCCGGTGCCGCCCGCGTGGTCCAGGTGGATGTGGGTGACCACGATGGTGGCGAGGTCCTCGGGGGCCAGCCCGAGCCTGATGACGGCGTCACGCAGGACCGGGGCCGAGCCGGCGGTACCGACCTCGATGATGCAGGGGCGTTCGGTGCGGATGAGATAGGCGGAGACGACCCCGGGATAACCGGCGAGCATCGTGTCGATCGCGTAGATCTCGTCACCGAGCGGAGTGATCCCCTCGGGCAGACCGCTGACGTCCACGTCATCGTGCACGGCGGGCACCCCTCTTCCTCAAGCGTCCTTCGGTCCGCCACGGACCGAACCCGACTCTAGGACAAGGATGTCACGGCAGTTGACGGTGGGGTCGCACCGTTGTCCACAGCCCCGGAAACGCTCTTCCCTCCCCACCCCGCCCAGGTGATCCTGGAACCAGCACACCAGGACAGAAAGGCGCCCTCGTGCTGATACCCACCCCGTCGAAGACCACCCACCCCTCCACCCCCGAGCCCGAACTCACCGAACGCCCCGACGGACACCGGAACGACGTCTTCGTCGTCGGCCGGGTCACCGCCGCCCCCTCGGAACGCGAGCTCCCCAGCGGCGGCCGACTGGTCACCTGGCGGATCTGCGTGGCCCGCCCCGAGGTGCCCGGGCGAAGGCGTGCCCGGGCCGACTCGATGACCCTCGTCTCCTTCGACCCACGCCTGTGTGCGGCGGTGGAGGGATGGCGGGTCGGTGACGTGGTCCGGGTGACCGGTGAACTACGCCGCCGGACCTGGCGCGGCTGGAACGGGATCCACAGCGTGCTGGAGGTGGAGGCGGACTCCGCCTCGCGGATACGCGAGGCGGGTCGGTGAAACGGTCACCAGCCCAGTACGCCCAGGGCCTCGGCCGCCGAAGACCCGGCGGGGTCGATCGACTCGTCGGCCCAGACCGCCGCGCACAGCGCGCGCAGGCCGTCCAGCCGGTCGCCCTCCCCGGTCAGGCGGACCGTTCCCCGAACCGAGGTGGCGGTCCATCCCCCGCACTCGGTGCGTGCGGTGTCCCCGTCGACACGGCGCACCGGGCCCGGGTGGGGCTCGTTCATCCCGGACACGTCCCACGACAGGTAGCGGGGGCGCTGGTGGACGGGGGCGGCGAGGACGTCGCGCGGGGTGGCCACCCCGGACAGCACCAGGAGTCCGGCGGCGCCGTGCACGGTGGCACCTTCGATGTCGGTGTCCAGCCGGTCGCCCACGATCAGGGGGTTGCTCGCTCCGGTGCGCATCATGCCCTCCTCGTGGAGGGGGCGCATCGGCTTGCCCGCGACCACGGGCTCCACCCCGGTGGCGTGCGCGATCACGCGCACGAAGGAACCGTTGGCGGGGGTGACCCCCCACTCGGTGGGGGCTGTGGCGTCGGAGTTGCTGGCCACGTAGAACGCGCCCCGCGAGACGGCGAGTGTGCCCTGGTCGAGGAGGTCCCGGGTCATCGACCGCGAGTAGCCCTGCACGACCGCCACCACTGAGTCCGAGGTGACCGTGACGGGGCGAAGTCCCATCCGGCGCACGGCCTGGCGCAGCCCGGTGTCACCGACCACCAGTACCTCGGAACCCTCGGGGAACCGGGCGGCGACCAGGCGCGCCGCCGCCTCGGCGGAGGTCACCACGTCTTCGGGGGCGGCGGGCACGCCCAGCTGGGTCAGGTGCTCCGCGATCCGAGCGGGGGTGCGTCCGGCGTTGTTGGTCACGAAGGCGACCCGGGCTCCGGCGGCACGCGCCTTGCCGACGGCCTCGGGCGCGGCGGGCACGGCAGTGGGGCCGATGTAGACCACACCGTCCAGGTCGAGGAGCATCGCGTCGTGGAGCTCGTTGAGCGGGCGGTCAGCGGCCTGCAACATGGTGTGTGGTCCGATTCCGTGTGGCGGGAGAGGTCATCTCCAGGCTAGGCCGCCGGGGCCTTCCCGCCGCCTGCCCGCGGATGTGGGTTCCGTCGCAGCCGGGCGGTGCTCGGTGAGCCAGCCGACGGCGAAGGCGACCGCTTCCCGCAGGGAGAACAGCCTGGCGGTCGCCGATCCCACACGCCCGACGGTGACCGCGCCGGTGGCCTCGAACTCGGCGCCCAACCGGGGGAAGTCACTCTCGTCCAGGGCCACACCGGTGTAGGTGATCCACTCCCGTCGCCCCTCGGAGTTCCGGATCGCGCACGAAGAGGCTTCCGTCCTCGGCCGGGGGACCCGGTACTCCGCCAGGTGGAAGCAGGTGCAGGAGTCGTAGCCGGTACCCAGCAACAGCACTCGCGCGTCGGCCCGCTCCATCCTGGCCAGGGGCGAACCCTCTCCAAGCGCTGATGTGATCGGGTGCGGACGCATCAGATGTGCCGCTCGCGGGCCGAGCCCGGCGAAGGAGGTCTGCGGATGGTCGCTGCGCACCGCGCCGGGCCAGGTCCGGACCCGTTCGGGGATACGGCCCATATAGGAACTGGGCGTGATGGCGGGGTCGAAGGCGGGTGCCTCGGCGCGGATCGTCTCCCACCAGGCCTTCGGCGCCGGAGGGTTCACCCAGCTGGCGGGATCCGTGTTCCCCATGGTCTGTGTGGGCACCACCAGGTTCCCCGTGGGCCCCACCGCGTCCAGAAGGGCCCGGACCACCGCCTGGTCGGCCCCGCACACCCACCCCAGAGAGCGCAGGGAACTGTGGACCAGAAGGGTGTCACCGTGCCTCACCCCCAGGTGCGCGAGGTGCATTGCGAGGGAGGCCGCCGTACGCGGCCCGTCCGACAGAGAAGGGGGTGTGGACACGAGAGCGCTCCTGTGCTGGTGGACACGGGGGACTGCCGCCATTTTCCAGCGCGTTCCGCCACGAGGCCAGCCAGTTTCGGCTGTGCCAGATACGATCACCGTGAACCTGAGCCATCCCGAATATCAAGCGGAGATAACGGCCCGCGTTGATGCAGGTCATTAACTGTGAGCCCCGCGCACGCGGGGATGGACCGACGACCGTCGCCCGGCTCAGGTCGAGGCACCGGTGAGCCCCGCGCACGCGGGGATGGACCGCCGGGCGGCAGCATCGCGGAGCCGCTGCGGATGTGAGCCCCGCGCACGCGGGGATGGACCTCCCTGGGCGGGCTCGTTGCGTGTTCGGTGGTCGTGAGCCCCGCGCACGCGGGGATGGACCGCTCAGGTCGGACGGCTTCTTGTCCAGGTTGCCGTGAGCCCCGCGCACGCGGGGATGGACCGACGTCCTCGAGGTGCTCGACATGGTCGTCGCCGTGAGCCCCGCGCACGCGGGGATGGACCGAGTGCGCGCGCCGAGGCCCTGCGCGCGGCCATGTGAGCCCCGCGCACGCGGGGATGGACCGCGAGCACGTGGACTGGCTGCTGCAGGTGCTCCGTGAGCCCCGCGCACGCGGGGATGGACCGAGCACACCGTGACCGAGACCAAGAGCCCGACGGTGAGCCCCGCGCACGCGGGGATGGACCGATCGGGGAAAGCAACATCAGCAACAGGAACGCGTGAGCCCCGCGCACGCGGGGATGGACCGGGTCCGCGTCGAGCTACTCGGCGCGGACCCTTGTGAGCCCCGCGCACGCGGGGATGGACCGGCCTACATGACCCCGCCGCCGGTTGAGCAACGGTGAGCCCCGCGCACGCGGGGATGGACCGCTACAGCACGGGTGACATCGTGCGCAGACAAAGTGAGCCCCGCGCATGCGGGGATGGACCGACCTGGCACCCGGGCCTACGCGCAGAGGGGGAGTGAGCTCCGCGCATGCGGGGATGGACCGGTGCTGGACCGTCAGTGGCGCCGCCAGGTCGCGTGAGCCCCGCGCACGCGGGGATGGACCGGCGTTCCGGATGGTGTCCAGGGTCTCGCCCGCGTGAGCCCCGCGCACGCGGGGATGGACCGTACGAGCACCGAGGCCCCTACACCGTCTCGTCGTGAGCCCCGCGCACACGGGGATGGACCGGATCATCCAGGTCAGGCAGAACACCCTCAACGGTGAGCCCCGCGCATGCGGGGACGGACCGAGCCGGACCAAACTCCCTTCCACCGTTTCCCCGTGAGCCTCCCAAGGGCGGTGGGGCTAGTCGAGGACTCGCATGACCAGGCCCGTGCGGGGTTTGGGGCCGAAGGACGTGGACTTGCGGGGGGTGAGTTCGCCCCGGTCGGCCACGGCGTAGACCTCCTCCACGCGGAGCGGGGGGACGATCACCGCCGTGCCCTTCTCGTCACGGGCGGCGGCCGCGGCCTCGGCCGGGTCGTCGTGGACCATCCGCACGTGCTCCTCGGGGAAGTGCCACAGAGGCAGGAGCACCTCGTGCAGGGCGGCCGTGGCCAGGTGGCGCCAGTCGGGGGAGTGGTCGGGCATGGCTTCCTGGAGCACGGTTTCGTCGAACCCGCTCACCAGGTGGGCGTCGCCCTCGGCCGACACCAGGAGCAGGGCCGGGGCCCCTCTTCGCTCCAGGAGGGCGGGGTCGGCCTCGGTGACCGGTTCCACCGTGGCCACGGTCGCGGCGGCGGCCAGGGCCTCGGCGGTGTCCAGGCCGGGCAGCACGCGGTGGATCGCGCCCAGCTGGGGCGGATGCGCGTCGCTGTCCACGAGCAGCGCCAGGCCGTGGCCCCAGCCGGGGTCGGTCTTCTCCTGGCGCAGTTGGCGGTAGGCGGCGTAGCGGTGGTGACCGTCAGCGATCAGCGCGGAGCGACCGGCCAGGTCGTCGGTGATCTCCCGTTGGACCCGGGGGTCGGTGACCGCCCACAGCCGGTGTTCGGAGCCGTCGCGGGTCCGCGTGGAGACCAGGGGCTCACGTGTGGTGGTGGCTTCGGTGGCCGCTGAGGCCGCGCCGTCCGCGCCCCGGTACACCAGGAAGATGGGTTCGAGGTTGGCGCGGGCCACCTCCATGAGGCGGAAGCGGTCGCGTACCGGGGGCTCGGCCACGTCCTCGTGCGGGCGCACGGCGGGGTCGGGGCCCTCGTCGGGCAGTCCCAGCGCGCCCACCAGTCCCCGTTGGGTCCGGCCGTCGGCGGTGACCTGCTCGTAGACGTAGAGGGCCGGTTCCTCGTCCCGGGCCAGGACCCCGTCGGTGATCCAGCTCCGCAGGAGGTCGGCGGCGGCCCGGTAGCGCCGGGAGGCCGCGTCCTCGGGCGCCTGCCGGGAGAGCTCGAACGGCAGTGTGACCCTCGCCGCGTTGTGGGGGTCGGAGCGTTGCAGTTCGCGGGCCTCGTCCGCGTCGGGGATGTCGTAGGGCGGGGCCAGCAGGCGTGAGATGTCGAAGACGCCGTCGATGAAGCGGTCGACATCGGGGGCCGCGTAGCGCAGTCCGCGGAAGGGGGCCAGGACGAGTGGTTGGCGAGGCATCACAGCAAGGTACCCGTCAGAGCACGCGTCGCAGGCGGAGCATGTCGCCCAGGGTGGCGTCCACCTTGAGCCGCCGGGTGATCAGCGCCACGGCCGGATCCAGGCGGTCCTCGGCCAGGGCCACGAGGTCGTCGCTGGTCACGGTCACCCGGACCTGCGCGCCCGAGGAGGCCTCCAGCGGGCCGGGGGTGACGTCGGTGAGCCCGTCCACGGTCAGGCGCATGTCGAAGGCGGTCTCCAGGTCGGGGACGACCACGCGCACCGTGCGTTCGCGGATGTGTTCACGGCGCCGGTCCAGGGGTTGGGCGAGAATGCGCTCGTTCGCCCGGGCGATGCCGTCGAGGCACGCGTCGATGCTGCTCATGGGCTCATGATGCCCTATCGGTGGGACGTCGTCCGGTGTCCCCGTCCCGTGCGGGCTCCGTGGTTTGCGTGCCACACGCGCCCGGCTCCCGGTAGCGTTGGCGTCGAACCCCCTGGAGCACGAGGCCCCTCCCTCCCCGCGCCCTCCTTCCCTTTCCTCCTGCGGTCCCTTCAAGGAGCACGTCATCATGGTCGTCGACGCGGTACGCACCTATCTGGACGCCGCCAATGGCCTCACCGAACTCTCGCGCAAGCAGGCGGTGGCCGCCGCCAAGACCCTGCTGCGCGCCAACGGGGCCACGCCCTCCGCGGTCCCGGACGGGGAGACGCCGCCGAGGGTGGGACAGAGCATCCAGACCCTGGCGGGCGAGCTGATCGAGACCAGCCGGGCCAACCGCGCGGCCGTCGCCGAGCTGGTCCGCTCCGAGGTCCGTAGCGCGCTGGAGCAGATGGACATGGTGCCGCGGGCGGAGCACGAGCGGATGGTCCGCCGTGTGGCCGAGCTGGAGCGCCGGATGGCGGCCCGGCACGCGGTGGAGCGGGTCCTGGAGCCCCGGGGCGGAGCCTCCTCGGAGCTGCCCGTGGAGGAGAAGGCCCCCGTGGAGCCCGAGGCCGTGGCGGAGGCTCCGGAGTCCGTGGTTCCAGAGCCCGTAGCTTCGGAGCCCGAGGTTCCGGAGGCAGCCCCGGAGGCCGACAAGGGCGACGGCGAGGCGCGGGAGACCGCCGCCACGGAGGACGGTGACGGCGCGAAGGGCGACGACGCCGGGAACCAGGCCTCCGACGGCGCGGCGAAGACCAAACCCAGGACGACCCGGTCACGTTCGACCGCCAAGCGCACCACCAAGGGCAAGGGCGCCAAGAAGTAGAGTCCGTTCCGGGCGCCGGAGCACCGGCGCCCGCGCGGGTGGTCGAAGGGACGGGGAGCGATGGACCCGAGCGAGCAGGCCGAGGCACTGGCGGAGCGGACACTCGGTGCGACCAGGGAACGGTTGGCCGCGCTGGACGAACTGCCCACCCACGAGCACGTGGCGGTCTTCGACACGCTCCAGCAGGAGCTGTCGGGTGTCCTGGGCGCGCTGGGACAGAACGCCCGGGGTTCCCGATAGTGGCCGGAACGGCCGGTACCCTAGGTGACCATGGCAAAACGTAGTCGGCTCGACGCGGAACTGGTCCGCCGAGGTCACGCACGCTCCCGAGGTCACGCCGCCGAGTTGATCGAGGACGGGTTCGTCCTGGTCTCCGGCATGGTGGCGTCCAAGGCGGCGACCCAGATCGGCACCGACCAGCCCGTCGTGGTGCGCACACCCTCTGAGGAACCCGCCTACGTGTCCCGGGGCGCGCACAAGCTCATCGGGGCGCTGGACGCCTTCGAGCTGGACGTGAAGGGACGCCGGGCCCTGGACGCCGGGGCGTCCACCGGTGGTTTCACCGACGTCCTTCTGCGGCGCGGGGTGGCGCACGTCACGGCGGTCGACGTCGGTTACGGACAGTTGGCCTGGCCGCTGCGGAGCGACGACCGGGTGCGGGTGATGGAGCGGGTCAACGTCCGCGAGCTCACGCCCGAGATGGTCGGTGAGCCCCGCCCCGACCTGGTCGTCGGGGACCTGTCCTTCATCTCCCTCAAGCTGGTGCTCGGTGCCCTGCGTGAGTCCGTGGCGCCCGACGCCGACTTCTCGATGATGGTCAAGCCCCAGTTCGAGGTGGGCAAGGACCGCGTGGGCGCCGGTGGTGTGGTCCGCGAACCCGAGCTGCGCGCCGAGGCCGTCTCCGACGTGGCCGCGCACGCCCTCACGTGGGGACTGGGCGTCGTCGACGTGACCGCGAGCCCCCTGCCGGGCCCCTCGGGGAACGTCGAGTACTTCCTCTGGATGCGGGCCGGGGCCTCCCCGCTGGACCCGGCCGCGTTGGAGCGCGCGATCCAGGAGGGGCCCTCCTGAGGGCGTGGCCTCCTGTCGCAGGAGTCCGGTAACGTGACCCGGCCGGGTGCGGTCGAGCACCCGGTCAGCACCAGGCTCCCCACGGGGAGGCGAACGTAAGGGGACGGCGATGACCAGCGGACGCAGCGTTCTCCTGCTGGCCCACACCGGCCGGCCGGCGGCCGTGCGCAGTGCCCAGTTGGTCCACGCGCGTCTGAGCGCGGCGGGGCTGACCGTCCGGATGCTCAAGAGCGAGGTCGAGGAACTGGCGGCCTCGGGCTGCGTCCTGTCTCCGGTGGAGCCGGTCGAGGCGGAGGAGGCCGCCCAGGGCGTGGAGCTGGTCATGGTGCTCGGCGGGGACGGAACCCTGCTGCGCGCCGCCGAGCTCGCCCGCCCGGCCGGTGCGCCGCTGCTGGGGGTCAACCTCGGGCACGTGGGCTTCCTGGCCGAGGCCGAACGCGAGGACCTGGGCGCCACGGTGAACAGCGTCGTCAACCGCGACTACGTGGTCGAGGAACGGATGACCCTCGACGTGGCCGTCTTCAACGGCGGCCGGGGCGACGGCGCGCCCCCCGTGCGTTCCTGGGCGCTCAACGAGGCGACCCTGGAGAAGGCCGACTCGCGCCGCATGCTGGAGATGGTCCTGGAGGTGGACGGGCGTCCCCTGTCCAGTTGGGGCTGTGACGGCGTGGTGTGCGCGACCCCCACCGGTTCCACCGCTCACGCCTTCTCCGCCGGGGGTCCGGTCGTGTGGCCGGACGTGGAGGCGCTGCTGGTCGTGCCGATCAGCGCGCACGCCCTGTTCGCCCGGCCCCTGGTGGTCGGGCCCGAGGCCACGGTGGCCCTGGAGGTGCTGCCGGACACCACACCGGGCGTGCTCTGGTGTGACGGACGGCGTATGGTCGAATTGCCCGTGGGAGCACGAATCGAGATCACCCGTGCCGATACGCCGGTCCGGCTGGCCCGGTTGCACCGTGCGCCGTTCACCGACCGGCTGGTGGCCAAGTTCGGCCTCCCGGTCACGGGATGGCGGGGACGGGCCGCGCACGGACGCTGATCCAGCGCCGTCGCAAGCAAAGGGCGTCAACTATCAGGAGAGGGATCGGTGCTCGAAGAAGTCCGAATCCAAGGCCTCGGTGTCATCGACGACGCCGTGTTGGAACTGTCACCGGGTCTGACCGTCGTCACCGGTGAGACCGGCGCGGGCAAGACCATGGTCGTCACCGGGCTGGGACTGCTCTTCGGTGGGCGCGCCGATCCCCAGCGGGTCCGTCCGGGCGCCGAGCGCGCGGTCGTCGAGGGCCGGTTGACCGTGCCCCGGGGCGGCCGGGTGGCCGACCGGGTGCTGGAGGCCGGCGGCGACATCGACGACGACGTCCTGATCCTCACCCGCGCGGTCTCGGCCGAGGGAAGGTCGCGGGCGACCATGGGTGGCCGTTCGGCCCCGGTCAGCCTGCTCGCCTACCTGGCCGACGACCTCGTGGCCGTGCACGGCCAGTCCGACCAGCAGCGTCTGCTGCGGGCGGACCGTCAGCGCTCGTCGCTGGACCGGTTCGCCGGAGACGACCTCGCCAGGGCCATCAAGCGGTACACCACCGCCTACCGGCGCCACCGTGAGGTCTCCGCCGAGCTCGACGAGCTGGTGGAGCGGGCCCGTGAGCGCGCCCAGGAGGCCGACCTCCTGCGGTTCGGCGTGGAGGAGATCGCGGCCGCCGAACCCCAGCCCGGTGAGGACGCCGAGCTGCTCGCGGAGGAGACGCGGCTGGCGCACGCCGACGGCCTGCGGGTGGCCTCGACCACCGCCCACGAGGCGTTGACCGGCGACCCGGCCGCGGCCGAGGTCCAGGCCGACGTGGTGGGGCTGCTGTCGGCGGCCCGCCAGGCGGTGGGCGCCGTGCGCGAGCACGACTCGGAGCTGGCCGCCATCGGGGACCGGTTGGACGAGGCGTCCTACATCCTCACGGACGCCGCCACCGAGCTGGCCTCCTACGCGGAGTCGGTGGACGCGGACCCGGGTCGGCTGGCCGTGATCCAGGAGCGCCGGGCCCTGCTGACCCAGCTCTCCCGCAAGTACGGCGAGACCACGGACCAGGTCCTGGCCTGGGCGGAGACGGCCGCCAAGCGCCTGGGCGAGTTGGAGGGCGACGACGACCGGATCGACGGTCTGCGCGCCGAGGCCGAGGAACTGTACGCGCGGATGGACGAGGCCGCCGCCGAGCTGACCGAGATCCGGACCGGGGCCGCTGAGCGGTTCGGAGCTGCGGTCACCGAGGAGCTGACCGCGCTGGCCATGCCGCACGCGCGGGTGAGCGTGCGCATCACCACGGGCGAGGAGTTCGGGCAGCACGGGCGCGACGAGGTCGAGCTCCTGCTGGCCCCGCACCCGAGTTCGCCGCCGCTGGCCCTGCACAAGGGCGCCTCGGGTGGTGAGCTGTCCCGGGTGATGCTGGCGATCGAGGTGGTCTTCGCCGGGGCGGACCCGGTGCCGACGTTCGTGTTCGACGAGGTGGACGCCGGTGTCGGCGGCAAGGCCGCCGTGGAGATCGGCCGACGGCTGGCCCGTCTGGCCAGATTGGCCCAGGTGATCGTGGTCACCCACCTCCCGCAGGTGGCGGCCTTCGCGGACGCGCACCTGGTGGTGGAGAAGTCCACCGAGGGCCTGGTGACGGAGAGCGGCGTGGTCCGGCTGGACCGGGACGGGCGCGTGCGTGAGCTCTCGCGGATGCTCGCCGGTCTGGAGGACTCCGAGCTGGGCCGGGCGCACGCGGAGGAACTGATGGACAACGCCGATCCGGACCGCGCCTACCCGGCTGGCTGACCCGGACTCGGTGACGAGCCCTCGCGGTGCCCGTACCTGAGGGGTGCGGGCACCGTCCGCGTTACACCATGGGTCGATTTGCCCAGAAAACGCCGACCGGCCGCCTGTAGTAACTTACGGTGATCGAGTTCTGACAGTATGCCACCGATGAAGGTATCGGATGCGCTCAGAGCCACAATGCGATTCCGCCGTTCGCGGGCGGAAGCCCCCTTCGGGCTGGTCGCGCCCGTCCGTTCGGACCGCCGCACCAAGAACCTGACCAAACGGCTGCGACCCGGCGACATCGCCGTGATCGACCACGTCGACCTGGACCGGGTCAGTGCCGAGGCCCTGGTGGGCTGCGGGGTCTCGGCGGTGCTCAACGTCGCGCGCAGTATCAGCGGACGCTACCCCAACCAGGGGCCCGAGATGATCGTGGCCGCCGGTATCCCCCTGGTGGACGACGTCGACCCCGAGATCCTGACGCGGGTCCGCGACGGGGAACGCCTACGGCTGGAGGGCGCCACCCTCTACCGGGGCGACGAGGTGGTCGCCCGGGGCACCCGCCAGGACAAGGAGGGCGTGGCCGCCGCCATGGCCGAGGCCCGCGCCGGGCTCGCCACACAGCTGGAGGCCTTCGCGGCCAACACCATGGCCTACCTCCAGCGCGAACGCGACCTCCTGCTGGACGGCATCGGCATCCCCGTGATCGGCACCTCCATGGAGGGGCGCCACGTCCTGATCGTCGTGCGCGGCTACCACTACCGCGAGGACATCGTCGCCCTGCGGCCCTACATCCGCGAGTTCCGGCCGGTCATCATCGCCGTGGACGGGGGAGCCGACGCGGTGATGGAGGCCGGGTACCGGCCCGACATCATCGTCGGGGACTTCGACTCCGTCTCCGACCAGGCCCTGACCAGCGGCGCCGAACTCGTGGTGCACGCCTACCGCGACGGTCGCGCCCCCGGACTCCAGCGCCTGACCGACCTCGGCCACGAGGCGGTGGTCTTCCCCGCGACCGGCACCAGCGAGGACGTGGCGATGATGCTCGCCGACGGCTCGGGTGCCAGCCTCATCGTCGCCGTGGGCACCCACGCCACCCTGGAGGAGTTCCTCGACAAGGGGCGCTCGGGCATGGCGAGCACCTTCCTCACCCGCCTGCGGGTGGGCGGGAAGCTGGTGGACGCCAAGGGCGTGAGCCGCCTCTACCGTTCCCGCATCTCTCCGTGGGCACTGCTCGGCCTGGTGGCCGCGTGCCTGCTCACCATCCTGGTCGCCGCCTACAGCTCACCGGCCGGGCAGGTCTATCTCACCTTTCTCGCGGCGCGCTGGGACGCGTTCGTCTACTGGATGACGGGGCTGTTCACGTGATCGACTTCCGCTATCACCTCGTTTCCATCGTCGCGGTGTTCCTCGCGCTCACCGTCGGCCTGGTCCTGGGCACCACGATGCTCCAGGACCCCCTGCTCAACACCCTTCAGTCCGAGACCGCCGACCTGCGCGGGCAGAGCGAGGAGCTGCGCGCCGAGCGCGACGACTCCGAACAGCTCAACAGTGGGGCGGACCAGTTCACCGACGCCGTCGCCGCCGACGTCCTGGAGGACCGGCTGCTCGACCGCGAGGTGGTCCTGGTCGCGGCGCCCGGCGCCGACGAGGAGGTCGTGCAGTCCCTGGGCGGCCGCGTCGAGGAGGCGGGCGGAGCGGTCGTCGGCCGACTCCTGTTCGAGGACGCCTTCCTGGACAGCGGGAGCGCCACCTTCGTCGACGAACTCGCCCTCCAGGTCGCGGCCGATCCCGGCGACCTCTCCGGCAACCCCTACGACAAGGCCGGAACCGCGCTGGGACACGCGCTGGCGGTCCCGTCAGAGTCCGAGTCCGGGACCGAGAACACCGAGGACGCCGAGGAGTCCGAGGGCGGGGACGAGGATCGGACCGACGACACCGAGGGTGACGCCGAGAGCGAGGGCCGAAGCGAGGGTGACGGTGACCGGGGCACCGGCCACGACGCGGCCGCCGTCCTGTCCGCCTTCTCCGAGGGCGGACTCCTCACGGTCGAGGGTTCCCCTGCGGAGTCGGCCGACACCGTGATGGTGGTGGCCCCGGCCGCCAACGCCCCCGAAGAGGACCAGGAACGCGTCAACACCGCCCTGACCAGCCTCACCGCCGCCCTCCACCAGCAGGTCGGCCCCACGGTCCTCGCCGGGGGAGCCGACTCCGGCCGTCCGGGCGGTCTGATCGCCCAGGCACGGGCGCAGGAACGGACCCACGCCACCGTGGACGTGGTCGGGCGTCCCACCGGCGACGTGGTCGCCGTCCTCGCCCTGGCCGACTCCCTCGGCGGTTCCGGCTCCGCGTACGGCATCGGTGAGGGCGTGGTCGGCTTCCTGCCCGACCCGCTGCCCGGGCCGGTCGAGACCGCCGAGACGGGGGCCGAAGCGGAGGCCGACGCCGAGGCGGCCGCCGAGTCCGGCAACGACGAGGCCCGTCGCAGGGCGCCCCGGAGCGGAGAGTGAGGCCCGCGCGCACCGCCCCGGCGGCACCCCGGACCTCCGTGGTCTCCCAGGTGGTCCGGGGGCTGACCGGCGCCGCCCTCGGTGCTCTCGCCGCCCGCTCCGCCTACACGCTGCTCAACCGGGACGGCGACCGTTCCCCGGCCTGGGAACGCGTCAACTTCCGGGGTCGTACCGTCACCCTCCAGGAGGGCCCCGCCCTCGCCTCGGGCGTCTGCGTCGCCTGCGTGCTCGCCCCCGGCCTCACCCCGCGCGTGCGCGCCGCCGCCTCCCTGGCCGCCGCGTCCTCGGCGGCCTTCGGCGCCTACGACGACCTGGCCGGGAACGCGCGCGCCAAGGGACTGCGCGGACACCTGGGCGCGCTGGCACACGGGGAGGTCACCACCGGGGCGGTCAAGATGGCCGGGATCGGCGTCACGGGGCTGGCCGCCGCGTACCTGCTGCGCCGCGGACCGTTGGACACCCTGGTGGACGGCGCCCTGATCGCGGCCAGCGCCAACCTGGTCAACCTCTTCGACCTCCGCCCCGGACGGGCCGTGAAGTTCGCGCTGCTCGCCTCGGCGCCCGCGCTGGCCTCCCCGGCCGCGCCCCTGGTGGGCCCGGTGCTGGGCGCCTCGGCCGCGCTGCTCCCCGACGACCTGGCCGAACGCTCGATGCTCGGTGACGCCGGGGCGAACGCCCTCGGTGCCGCCCTGGGCGTGGCCGCCGCCGCCCGCGCGCCGCGACCGGTCCGCCTGGCCCTGCTCGGCGCCGTGGTCGGCCTGACCCTCGCCAGCGAGCGCACCAGCTTCTCCCAGGTGATCGAGCGCGTGCCCCTGCTGAACCGGCTGGACCGGTGGGGACGCGCGGACTCCGGAGCCCACGGGACCGGTCACCCCACCGCCGACCACCCGACCGGAGCCCCCGTGCCGAACGGAGCCGGGCGGGGGAGCACGGCCCGAGACGGATCGGAGCCCGTGCCGCGCGCGCGGCGCTCCACCGCCTCACCCGCTCCGGGGTGACACGCGGGGTCGCCACGGCGGCGGCGCTCATCGCGGTGGTCACCGTGGGCGCCCGCCTGGCCGGGTTCGGCCGCACCGTCGTCTTCTCCCAGACCGTGGGCGACACCTGTCTGGGCACCGCCTACGTCACCGCCAACCAGCTCCCCGCCGTGCTGTTCGAGATCGTCATCGGCGGCGCCCTGACCGCCATGGTCGTCCCGGTCCTGGCCGCCTCGGTGCGGCGCGGCGACCACGAGCAGGTCCGGCACACCGCCTCGGCGCTGGTCACCTGGGTGCTGCTGCTCTCCCTGCCGTTGGCCGCGCTGCTGGCCCTGGTCTCGGTCCCGGCGATGACCCTGCTGCTGGGTGCCGGGGTCGGCTGCGACCGCCCGGCCCTGGTCGGCCTGGCCGCCCGCATGCTGGTGGTGTTCGCGCCGCAGATCGTCTTCTACGGGCTCGCGGCGGTGCTCTACGGCGTGCTCCAGTCCCATCGCCGGTTCCTGGCCCCGGCGCTGGCGCCCCTGGTGTCCAGCCTCGTGGTCATCGCCGCCTACCTCGTGTTCGTGCCCCTGGGCACCGACCACCGGCAGGACCTCGACGCCCTGCCGGTCTCCGCCGAACTGGTGCTCTCCCTGGGCACGACCGCCGGGGTGGTGGCCCTCTTCCTCACGGTGCTGGGCCCGGCCTGGGGGCTTAGGCTGCGGCTGCGCCCCCGCCTGACCTTCCCCCCGGGCGTGGGGGAGCGGGTGCGCGCCCTGGCCCTGGCCTCCCTGCTGCCGCTGGTGGCGATGCAGGTGAGCCTGCTGCTCTCGGTGGCCCTGGCCAACTGGGGCGGGGGAGCGGGCGCCTCCGTGCTCTACAGCTACGCGTGGGCGCTGTTCACCCTGCCCTACGGGGTGATCGCGGTCCCCATCGCGACCAGCGCGTTCACCGCTCTGGCGGTGGCCGACGCCGAGGGGGACCGGGCCGGGTTCGACCGGCTGCTGTCGGGCAGCGCGCGGGCCTGCGTGGTGATCACGGCGGGGGTGGGGACGGCCCTGGCTGCGGCGGCCGGACCACTGGCGGCGGTCTTCGCGCAGGTGGAACCGGCCCCGCTGGAACGCGCGCTGCTGACGTACGCCCCGGGGGTGGTGGGGTTCGGTCTGGTGGCACTGTTCAGCCGGGCGCTGTACGCCTCCCACCACGGGCGCTCCGCCGCCACCGCGCAGATCGTGGGCTGGCTGGTGGTGATGGCTTGTGCCGTGGGGCTGGTGTGGTCACTGCCGCCGGGGTGGTCCATCGCCGGGCTGGGCGCGGCGAGCACCACGGGGCTCAGCCTGGCCGCCGCCCTGCTGTGCGCCGGGGTCGTGCGGGTCCACGGAAGCGGCGCGCTGACCGGGCTGCGCCGGTCCCTGTGCGCGGCACTGGTCGCGGGCGGCGCGGGGTGGCTGGCCGGTCGGGGGACGGCCACGGAGCTGGTCCGGGTCCTGGGGGACGGGATCGGCTGGACGGTGCTCGTCGCCGTCGCGGCGGGGTGCGCGGCGATGGCGGTCTTCGGCGGGGTGGCGGTCCTGGTGGACCGCTCCGCGCTGCGCACGGTGGCGGACCGTGCTCGGAACATTCGCGAACGAGGGAGGGGAACACGGTGAACGGCAGGATCGCGTTGGTCGTGGGGACGGTCAGCGGCGGGGTGGGTCGCCACGTGCGCTCACTGGGTGAGGGGCTGGTGGCCCGGGGGTACCGCGTGGCGGTGCTCGGGCCGCCCTCGGCCGACCGCGAGTTCGGGTTCACGTCACTGGGCATGCGCTTCTTCCCGGTCCCGATCGGGCCCTCGCCCTCCCTGGGCGACCCCGGGGTGGTGCTGCGGCTGAACGCGTCGCTGCGCGGTGCGGACGTGGTGCACGCGCACGGCCTCCGGGCCGGGGCCCTGTGCGCCCTGGCGGGGGCGCGGCCGCTGGTGGTCACCGCGCACAACGCCCCGCCCGTGGTCGGCGGGGTCCTGGGCACGGTCTACCCGGTACTGGAGCGGATCGTGGCCCACCGCGCGCAGGTGGTCCTGGGGGTCTCCGGCGACCTCGTCCGCAGACTCTCGGAGGCGGGGGCGAAGGACGCCCGGATGGCGGTGGTGGCGGCCCCGGAGACGGGCAGGCCCCTGAAGGGGCGGGCGGAGACCCGCGCCGACCTGGCGGTGGAGTCCGACCGACCGCTGCTGCTGACGGTGGCCCGGCTCGCCGAACAGAAGGGGCTGGACACCCTGCTGGCGGCGACACCGGCGATCGCGGACCGGAGCCCCGAGCCCGTGGTGGCCATCGCGGGGGACGGGCCGCTGTGGGGTGAACTGCACGACACCGCCGCCGGGATACGGGGCGACGTGCGCATGCTCGGGCACCGGGCCGACGTGGCGGACCTGCTCGCGGCGGCCGACGTGTTCTGTCTCACGAGCCAGTGGGAGGGGCCCTCGCTGGTCATCATGGAGGCGCTGCGGGCCGGCCTGCCGGTGGTCTCCACCCGTGTGGGCGGCATCCCCGACCTCTACTCGGGGACGGTCCTGATGGTGCCGCCCGGTGATCCGGCGGCGTTCGCGTCGGCGGTCGGCCGGGTGCTGGACGACCCCGACCTCGCCGCCGACCTGCGGTCCCGCTCCCGGGAGGCCGCCCGGAGGCTGCCCTCGGAGGAGGAGGCGGTGGAGGCGGCGTGCTCGGTGTACAAGTCGGTGGCGCACCGGTGAGCGCGGGGCCCCGCCCCGGCACGCGGACGGGCACGTGGCCCCGACACGGCGCGCCCGGGGTCCGGACGGCCGCCGCGCGGGATGTCCGACGGGTGCGGAAGACGTGTCTCCGGGGATGGATGGGTACCGCCGCGCGGGTGACTTCCCCAGAGAGGACTTCGATGAGATGCTGAGTACTGGTGCGGATGGCGTAACCTGTTCTGGTGCGCCCTCGGCGCCTGCTTCACCACGTGAGGGGAGTATCCCTGTCGCGGCGGTGCCGTCATCACGGAGTACAACGGCGTGCTCCCGGTTCCGTCGGTTCACGTCCTCGGACGTGAGCGGGAGAGACCTCCGGTTATCTGCTGTGCGTGCAAACTGCTCGCGCGCACCGACCGGAGGAGAATCCGTCAGTGAACGTTCCTTTGTGGGTCTGGGCCGCCACCATCGCGGCCATGGTGCTGATCCTCGCCCTGGACCTGGTGATCGTCGACCACCCGTGGAGTAAGACCAAGGGTCCCAAGGAGTTCGGGATCAAGCAGGCCTCCTGGTGGGCCGTCTTCTACATCGGCATCGCCATCGTGTTCGGCTTCGGGGTCATGTACTTCGGCAACCCGACGGCGGGCGCCGAGTACTTCGCCGGGTTCGTCACCGAGAAGAGCCTGAGCATCGACAACCTCTTCGTGTTCTACCTTCTGATGACCGCGTTCGCGGTTCCGAAGAAGTACCAGCACGAGGTCCTGCTCGTCGGCATCGTCATCGCGATCGTCATGCGCGGCTTCTTCATCGTGCTGGGCGCGCAGGTCATCAACGCCTGGAGTGAGGTCTTCTACCTCTTCGGCGTCTTCCTCATCTACACCGGCTACAAGATCGTCCGCGACCACGTCAAGGGCGACGAGGACGACAAGGACTTCACGCAGACGCCCGTCGTGCGCATGGTGAAGCGCTTCTGGCCGGTGACCGACGACTACCACGGCGCCAAGCTGACCGTGAAGCTCGACGGCCGCCGCCACGTGACCCCGATGCTGCTGGTCATCGTCGCGATCGGCGTCATCGACCTCGTCTTCGCCGTCGACTCGATCCCGGCCATCTTCGGCCTGACGCAGGACGCCTACATCGTCTTCACCGCCAACGCCTTCGCCCTCATGGGCCTGCGCCAGCTGTACTTCCTGCTGGCCGGACTGATGGACCGCCTGGCCTACATCAGCTGGGGCCTGTCCGCGATCATGGTGTTCATCGGCGTGAAGATGATCCTGCACGCGCTCCACGAGAACGGCGTGCACGTCATCGACATCGGCATCGGCACCTCGCTGACCGTGATCCTCGGCATCATGACCGTCACCATCATCGGCAGCCTGGTGAAGTCCGGCATCGACCAGCGCCGCCAGGCCGAGGTCGAGGGCAAGGACCAGGACGCCACGGCCGACCGCTCCTGACCCCGAACCACCCCGTTTCCGGACGTTCCCGGAGTCCGCTCCGGGCAACTGTGGAAACCCGCCTCGTTCGAACGGTTGTTCGTTTATAGTGGTGGTGTCCCGACGCTCACGCGCCGGGGCACCACCATTTTCGCGTGGCGGAAGAAACCGCCCCGGGTGATCGTTAGTGTGGTCGGACGGGGTGTCGTGTCACCACTCCCCGACATCCCCTGAGCGGCCCGTCTCCGGAGCCGCGGCGGCCCGCGGGGGTCCGCGACCGCCTCAACGCGAAGCCATACACGGGTCCACCGACGTCATTCGACGTGGTCCGCGTCCTGTGCGTCAGAGCCGAAGGATGTCTCACTCGATGGTCGAACAACTCGTGGTCCGTGGAGCACGGGAGCACAACCTCAAGGACGTGTCGCTGGACCTGCCGCGCGACTCCATGATCGTGTTCACCGGCCTGTCCGGTTCGGGCAAGTCCTCGCTCGCCTTCGACACGATCTTCGCCGAGGGCCAGCGCCGCTACGTCGAATCCCTCTCCGCGTACGCCCGCCAGTTCCTTGGTCAGATGGACAAGCCCGACGTGGACTTCATCGAGGGCCTGTCCCCGGCGGTCTCGATCGACCAGAAGTCGACCAGCCGCAACCCGCGGTCCACGGTGGGCACCATCACCGAGGTCTACGACTACCTGCGCCTGCTCTGGGCCCGCGTGGGCGTTCCGCACTGTCCGGAGTGCCACCGCGAGATCGCCCGGCAGACGCCGCAGCAGATCGTCGACCGGGTCATGGAGATGACCGAGGGCACCCGCTTCCAGGTGCTCGCCCCGGTCGTGCGCGGGCGCAAGGGCGAGTACGTCGAGCTCTTCAAGGACCTCCAGTCCAAGGGCTACACGCGCGCCGTCGTCGACGGCCAGGCGGTACGACTGGACGAGGCGCCCAAGCTCGGTCGCTACGACAAGCACGACATCGCCGTCGTCGTGGACCGCCTCAGCGTCAAGCCCGGCGCCAACGGGAGGCTCACCGACTCGGTCGAGACCGCGCTCAAGCTGGCCGGCGGCACCATCGTCCTCGACTTCGTGGACCTGGAGGCCGACGACCCCGAGCGGGAGAAGGTGTTCTCCGAACACCTCTACTGCCCCTACGACGACCTCTCCTTCGAGCAGCTCGAACCGCGCTCCTTCTCCTTCAACGCGCCCTACGGCGCCTGCCCCGACTGCTCCGGCCTGGGCACCCGCATGGAGGTCGACGCGGACCTGCTGGTCCCGGACCCGGAGAAGACCCTGGCCGAGGGCGCCATCGCCCCCTGGTCGGGCGGGCCCAACGGCGGCTACTGGGAACGCATCCTCAAGGCGCTGGGCGAGGCCGTGGGGTTCGACACCGACACCTCCTGGGAGCGGCTGCCGCGCCGCGCGCGCAAGGCGATCCTGGAGGGCCACGACACCCAGGTCCACGTCAGCTACCGCAACCGGTACGGGCGCAACCGCTCGTACTACACCGAGTTCGAGGGCGTGATCCCCTGGGTGAAGCGCCGCCACTCCGAGGTGGAGAGCGACCACACCCGCGAGCGCCTGGAGGGCTACATGCGCTCGGTGCCCTGCCCCACCTGTGACGGCACCCGGCTCAAGCCGGTCGTCCTCGCGGTGACGGTGGGCGGCAAATCCATCGCGGACGTGGCCTCCATGGCGCTCGGTGAGAGCGCCGCCTTCCTGGCCGGGCTCCGGCTCTCCGACCGCGACATGGTCATCGCCGCGCAGGTGCTCAAGGAGATCAACGCCCGGCTCGGATTCCTGCTGGACGTGGGTCTGGACTACCTGAGCCTGGCCCGCTCCTCCGGGTCGCTCTCCGGCGGCGAGGCCCAGCGCATCCGGCTGGCCACCCAGATCGGCTCCGGCCTGGTGGGCGTGCTGTACGTCCTGGACGAACCCTCCATCGGCCTGCACCAGCGCGACAACGCCCGGCTGCTGGAGACCCTCCAGAGGCTGCGCGACATCGGCAACACGCTCATCGTGGTCGAGCACGACGAGGACACCATCCGCGCCGCCGACTGGGTCGTGGACATCGGCCCCGGCGCGGGAGAGCACGGCGGGCACGTCGTGGTCACGGGCATCGTGGACGAACTGCTCACCTCGGCCGACTCGCTGACCGGCGACTACCTGGCCGGGCGGCGCGCGATCGAGCTGCCCGCCGAGCGGCGTGCGCTGACCAAGGGCCACGAGCTGGTGGTCCGGGGCGCCCGGGAGAACAACCTGCACGGCATCGACGTGGCGTTCCCGCTGGGCGTGTTCACCGCGGTCACCGGTGTGTCCGGCTCGGGCAAGTCCACCCTGGTCAACGAGATCCTGTACAAGGCCCTGGCCAAGGAGCTCAACGGGGCGCGTGACGTGCCCGGCCGCCACCTGCGGGTGAACGGGATGAACAAGGTCGACAAGGTGGTGCACGTCGACCAGAGCCCGATCGGCCGCACCCCGCGCTCCAACCCGGCCACCTACTCCGGGGTCTTCGACCACGTGCGCAAGCTGTTCGCGCAGACCACCGACGCCAAGACGCGCGGCTACCAGCCCGGCCGGTTCTCGTTCAACGTCAAGGGCGGCCGCTGCGAGGCCTGTTCCGGTGACGGCACGCTCAGGATCGAGATGCAGTTCCTGCCGGACGTGTACGTGCCCTGCGAGGTCTGCCACGGCGCGCGGTACAACCGCGAGACCCTCCAGGTGAAGTACAAGGGCAAGAACATCGCCGAGGTGCTGGACATGCCGATCTCGGAGGCCCTGGAGTTCTTCGAGCCGGTCAACGCGATCCGCCGCCACCTCCAGACGCTGGCCGACGTCGGTCTGGGCTACGTGCGCCTGGGCCAGCCCGCCACGACGCTCTCCGGTGGTGAGGCCCAGCGCGTGAAGCTCGCCGCCGAGCTCCAGCGCCGCTCCACCGGCCGGACCGTGTACGTGCTCGACGAGCCCACCACCGGTCTGCACTTCGAGGACATCCGCAAGCTGCTGGGGGTCCTCAACCGGCTGGCCGACACCGGGAACACGGTGATCGTCATCGAGCACAACCTCGACGTGATCAAGACCGCCGACCACGTCATCGACATGGGGCCCGAGGGCGGTTCCGGCGGTGGCACGCTCGTGGCCGAGGGCACCCCGGAGGAGGTCGCCGCGGTCGCGGAGTCCTACACCGGGCAGTTCCTCGCCAAGATGCTCTGACCCACATTCCGGCGCCCGCACGGTCTCCGTGCGGGCGCCGTGTCATGGGCGGCTCCTCCCTGGGCGGGCGCCGTGATCGGTACAGTCGGAGGTGCCCCGCTCCCCGCCACCCTCGGAGGTCGACCTCTCCCATGAACGCCTCACCGCCCCCGAACGGACGCCCCTGGCCGCCGGAGGGTCCGCCCGCTCCGGGACCGGGTGGGGCGTACGCGCCCCAGGGCGTTCCGGTGGACGGGGGTGTCCACCCGCTGGCGTCGTGGTCGTCCCGGGCCGCCGCCCGCTGCATCGACGCGGTCGTGATCGCGCTGCCCGCGCTCCTGGTCAGCGTGGTCCTCACCCTCACCTGGGCCGGATCCCAACTCGTGTTCGGCGGCTCGACCCAGGACATCGAACACCGCTTCTGGTTCATCCTCTGGCCGGTCATGTTCGTGCTCCACACCGCCTACGAGACCTACGCGGTCCACCGCTGGCAACAGACGTACGGCAAGCGCCGGATGGGGATCAAGGTGGCCCCGCTGTCCGCCGAGGGCGGGCTCGGCCCGATCCGCCTCTCCGCCGTGACCGTACGAGCGGCCCTGTACGGCTTCCCGATCCTGCTGTTCTTCACCCGGGGCCTCTGGATCGTGCTGATCGCCGTGATGGCGCTGCTGATCGGCGGCATGGCCGCCTGGAACCGGCCGAACCGGCAGGGCCTGCACGACAGGATCGCCGGAACGGTCGTCCTCAACGTGCGGTCGCGGTGAGCCCGGCCTGGCAGGTTGTCCCCATGCTTGGACGACTGCGTGCGGTGACCGTTGACTACCCCGACCCCGGGGCCCTGGCCGACTTCTACTCCGAACTCCTGGGGCTTCCGGTCACCAGACGTGACCGTGACTGGGCGGGGATCGGTGACGGGACCCGGCCGGTGATCGACTTCCAGCGGGTGGACGACCACCCGGCCCCCGCCTGGCCGGACCCCGAGAGGCCCCAACAGATGCACTTCGAGATCGTGGTCGAGGACATCGACGCCGCCCACGAGCGAGTGCTGGAGCTTGGCGCGCGCCTGCTGGCCGTCTCCGAGGAGCGGCCCGACAACCTGTACCGGGTCTACGCCGACCCGGCCGGTCACCCGTTCTGTCTGGAGTTCACGGCGTGACCACCCGACGGCCAGCGGAGGCGCGTGGCCCGTTCTGGTCTTCGCTGAATGAGTAGCGGTTCCACCTTCCAGCGGCTACGCCCTGCCCTCAGCCGCGCACCCCCGATCGACGCACGGCACCCCCCAAAAAGAGACACAACGCCCTGGGCGGGGGCGGTGCTACCAACACCACGCCGAGGGCTTGAGATCCACGCCGTGCTAGGACCAGAAATGATTCCGGCGAACACATTGCCGCGGTCTTGGTCGCTGCTGGCCACGAGGTGTCCGACCGGACATGCCGCGGCACCCTCCAGCGCTTCCGTGGCCTACTGGCGGTGCAGGAGGGCGTGGCGGCGTAACAACCGCCCAGACGACATGAGGGCGGGCCCTGTATGTTGAGGTCGTTCTCACACGCGGCCTACTTCGGAGGCTTGGAGTCCCGCGCTTCGTGCATCCACGACAGCGGCGACCGGTCAAGGGCCAACTTCGCGAGCCGCTGCGCGCTGTCAGTCCTCAGTGCGGTGAGGGAAGTGTCGATCCACGCCTGCGTGTCCGTGCCTTGCTCCCGGTACTCCACCGCCTGCAACAAGCATTCGAGCTTGTCGGCATCCTTCGCGCACCGCGCCTCAGCAGACTCCTTCGCCTCGTACTCCGCCTCCGCGCCACCAATGAGCCGGGCCAGCCCCTCTGGCATCCCCGACACCTGGTCCGCCGTCACCTCGGCGTTCGAGGACGCCTTCAGATACCGCTTCCCGATGTACGGGATGTCCGTCAGCCGCGTCTCCTGCGTGTCGTGGAACAGGGCCAAGAAGGCGGCGCGCTCCGGGTTCGCGCCTTCGAGCTCCGCGATGACGGCCGCTGTGAGGGCGGTGCGGTGCGAGTGGTCCGCTATCGACTCCGGGTCCGGGACACCGGCCACCACCCACCCGGTCCGCTTGTAGCGTTTGAGGAGACCCGCCTCGTACAGGAAGTCCAGTGCCCGCACGTCCTGCTGCTGACCCATTCAGGGGACCCTTCTAACGCCGTTGAACCGTCCGAAGAGCGTAGGACACTTCCTCCAGTTCGCGCTTCGACTGGGGCGAGATCGTGGCCTCCGACAGCATCCGGCCAACCGACTCGATGAGGTCGTCCGCGATCTTCTTTGTCAGCAGCCCCGACTTGCGGATGATCAATGCCCACAGGGTGTGGCAGACGACGTCGACGTAGACGTTGTCCGGGGTCAACCGGGCGGCGAGGTGTTTAAGCAGGCGGTCGCCGTGCCAAGAGTCGATGTCGAGCTCGACCATGAACGTGTCTGCCAGCTGGGGATCGCTGATCTCCCCGAGCCAGTACGCCCAGTAGTTGAGGTTCGCGATCTCGCAGGCGTCCGTCGAAATGTGGACGTCGATGAACGACGGAAGCGCCTCCTCGTCGCCCGTGCGCGCGAGCGTGTGCGCCCCAGAGCGCACCACCGCCCACGACGGGGTCCACTCCACCTCCGAACCGAGGCGGCGCTGTTCGGCGCGCTGCATCACCGCCAGCCACTCCACGGTTTCCGAGCTCTTGTCGAACCCGGCGACGTAGTGGGCCTGGCGGCGAAGGAGAGCCCCCTTTACGGAGCCCTTCGCGGCCTGCTCCGCAGCAGCCTGGAGGTGGGACACCATGTGGCGGCGTTCGTCCGCGCTCATGTCCGGGCCAGACCCCGATGGGCCACGCCTCCGCAGTGGTGCGACCTCCTTCATCTGGTTCGGGACGTCCCCCGTGAACGGCCACGCCACCAGTTCCGTGAACGGGCGGGTGATCACCCACGTGGCGAGTGGGTGGTTCTCCAGGTCGATCGACCCGTCCGCGGTCATCACGTACCCGAGGAAACGGTCGGCCTCCATCCCCGTGTCCAGCTGCCCGAGGAGCTTCGGTGACGACCCCAGCCGGAGTAGCAGGTGCCTCAGCTTCAGATACGCGCCTGCGGAAATGGCCATGAGCGGGCGGCGCCCCGACTCCCATCCTTGGAGCGTGGACACGTCCACCCGGGCCTTCTCGGCCAACTGTTCCTGGGTGAGGCCGACTGTCTGCCGGATCGTCTTCAGGACGTACCCCGACACCCTCCCTTCCCGCTCCGCGTCAGGCCGTGGGAGCGAACTCTGACCGGCAGTCAGGGTCGAAGACGCGGTGCGCTTGGCCATGGGGCTTCTCCGAGGGGGTGACTCGTACTCCCGGTCCGTGGTCCGGTCGCACGGCGGTCCGTAGCGTCATAGCCACAGTACAGAGCAGCCGATTCCAGGTGAGGCGATGACGGTGAGCGCAGACGATTCGGGGTCCGCGTACGAGCGGATCGCAGCGAACCACCCGCGCCCCGCCCCGGCACCCCGAGCTATCCGTGCTCCTGGCGGTCCTCGACGGCCTGGGCCTGGTGGTGGCGTGATGGAGGGATCGCGCTGCACCTCCACTGCCCTCGACGCCAGCGGCACGCCGCGCTCGTGCACCCTGACGATCGGGCACGAGGGCGACCACCGTGGGAGGGACGCCAGCACCTGGCCGGACCCGTGCGTCGTCCTGGCCCGCCTCCGCCGAACGTGGCCAGACCATCGGTTCACGTGCACGGACCGGGCCTGGATCGCTCGCCACCTCACTCCGGGGTCGCCCTGGCCGGTCGAGTCCGCGCCGACCCCTGAGCTCCTGGAGGAGTCCCTCCGCGCCCACCACGGTGAGCCCACGCCGTCCCGCCCATAGTTCCCACCCTCACCACATGGCACCCACAGCACAGAGAGAGGACCCGACATGGACATTGACATGGGCGACTTCTTGGAGGTCTTGGAGGTCATGGAGAGGCAGCCCCTCCTGGCCGCCCAGCCGGAGGAGGAGATGGTGGCCGTTGTGTCCCCGCCGGAATGGCGGCGCGAGATGACGCCCGCGTAGGAGCACCCGAGTGAGCACGCGAACTCCCGACCCCCTAGCGCCCGTGGAGCTGTTGACTCCGGCCGAGGTCGCCACCATGTTTCGGGTCGACCCCAAGACCGTGACCCGGTGGGCCAAGGCGGGAAAACTCCAATCCATTTGCACCCTGGGTGGACATCGGCGCTACCGCGCCACGCCCTCAGCCGTGGACTGGAGGTTGAGGTGTTCAGCAACCTCGTGCACGTTCCCACCGCGTTGTGGGAGGTGTTCGCGCGCCCCGGGGTGCGGCTGGCCACGTCCTGGTATTCCGACGACCCGGCCGAGCACGAGAAGATCACCAAGCGGCCTACCCACGTGCGCACGCTGGCCAACATCACCGAAGCCCGACGCCGCCACATCCCCCTGCGCGCCGGGGTCATCGGTGTTCTGGAATCCCAGCGCAGCGACCAGGCGCGCGCCCAGCTCGACACCCTCGACCTGGGGGAAGTGCGATACGACGACCTGCGCGGTGTCGGCCGGGGCGCCTCGACCGACGCCGAACCCGACACCTCGGTTCTGTGCGGCCGGTGCGCCCACGGCAACCTGGCCGTGGCCCCGAACGGTGAGGTGTGGCCGTGCGTGTTCACCCGCTGGTTGTCGGTGGGCAACGTGCGGGAACAGTCCTTGAACGAGATCATGACCAGTGAGCGGATGGCGACCGTGGTCGGCCAGCTGCGGGCCGACTTCGCCGCTGGTCCGTGCGTGCCGGACATGTGCGACCCCCAGTGCGGTCCCTCGTGCAGCCCGGCATGTACGCCGACCGGTTGCACTCCGACTGGTGGGTGCGCACCGGACTACAGGTAAGGAATCACGCGTGTTCGTCCAAGGCATCGACCTCCCGACCGGGCTCGACACACCGGACCCGGCCGAGTGGCCCTACTCGGTCCCGGCCGTGGGCGGCCTGCTCTCCGAACCGATGGAGTTCCGAGAGCCGGTGACCTTTCTCGTCGGTGAGAACGGGTCCGGTAAGTCCACGCTCGTGGAAGGAATCGCCGAAGCTTACGGACTGGACGCGCGCGGCGGAAGGGCCGGACGCAAGTACGCCAACAACCGCCCCAAGGGCGTCTTGGGGGAGCGTTTGCGCCTGGACCTGACGCAACGCGGCGCCCGGCAGAAACAGGCCGGGCGCCGCGCCCAGACCGGCTACTTCCTGCGTGCCGAAACCACCTTCGGATTTGCCGAGGCGGTGTCGGGGATGCACGGATACTGGGACGAGAACCTGGCCGAACACTCCCACGGTGAAGGGTTCCTGATCATCCTCCAGACCATGTTCGACAAGCCCGGCCTGTACCTCATGGACGAACCCGAGGCCGCTCTCAGCTTCATGTCGTGCCTGCGCCTGGTCGGACTCATGCACGACCTCGCGCAGTCCGGATCACAGATCATCTGCGCCACGCACAGCCCGATCCTGTCCGCCCTACCAGGCGCGGACGTGATCGAGGTCGGAGACCACGGCTCACGCCGCACCACCTGGGCTGATCTGGAGATGGTCGACCACTGGCGCCGCTACATGTCCGACCCCGGCCGGTACCTGCGTCATATCGTCGACCCATGACCACCGCCCAGGACCTGGCCGACCAACGCCACCGCGACCACATGCTAACCCTGCTCGCCCAGGCCACCGAGGAGTTCGGGCTCACCCCGACCGGGGAACCGGTGTTCGGGTGGCGAGACCGCACGGTCGGCGCCCCCGCGCGGGGCCCGCACGGAAACCTGTGGGTACGGGTCACCACCGAATTCCCTCGGTGGGCCCAGGGGGAGTCCTGGACCGGAAACGCTGACGCCAACGCACTCACCGGGATTCCCCGCCCCGAGGTCGTCGAGGTCACCGAGTGGGACGACCCACCTCGACGGGTCCGCGCCGAGGCCGCGACCATGCTCCCCGGGGACGTCTGCTCGCCAACGCCCTTCCTCCAGGACCTCCCCGAAGTGGGAGATGGCTGGTGGTCAGACCTGCGCGCTGCCCTCGACCGGCTGGCGGAGCATGACACGACCCGGGTCGCGGTCGACCAGGACACTGTCACGCGGCGCCTGGCCGTGTTCTTCGGTGACGCCATCGACCCGACCGTCACGCACTGGACAACCGCGCACGCTGACCTGCACTGGAACAACCTGCTTGGCCCCAGCCTGGGCGTCTTGGACTGGGAACTCTGGGGAGGCGCCCCGGCCGGGCTCGACACGGCCACCCTGTACTGCCACAGCCTCGCCCACCCTGAGACCGCCGAGCAGGTACACCAGGTGTTCGCTGACCAACTCGACACTCCGGACGGAGTGCGCGCCCAGCTCTTCGTCATCGCCCGCCTCCTTCTGCGGATCGAGCACGGAGACGACCCGGGGGTCGCACCCCTGCTGCACCGGCGGGCACGCGAGCTGCTGGGCGGGTGAACGACCACGTCGCCCCGCTCCACCTTCACGGTGGAGCGGGGCGACGTCGAGTGAGGGGCTCGCCGAACGCAAGTGCGATTCTGGACGTTGACCTACTACTTCTCCACGCGGCGGTGGACGTTGGGCGGCCACGGCCATGAGGGCGCCGCTCCCAGCGGCGGTGCCGACGGTGGCGAGGGTGAGCACCCCGCCGTCGATTACCAGAGCAGAGACCGAAGTGGCGGCGCCGACGAGCGTGGTCACGGCGAGCGCCTTGAGATTCCTGTGGTGGTGGAGTGCGGTCCCAGATGACGTTGCTGAGGTGATGTCGTCGAGCAGGTCGCTCAGGACTTCGGCGGAGACGCTGTCGAGGGTCTGAGGGAGGCCTTGCACGGCCAGGTGGCCATCGACCCGGCGCAGGCTGGTAGTTGGGATCGTGTACTCGCTGGCGGGTCTTCTGCCCTGCTTCTCAGTGGCGATCCCGGCACGGAGGGCTCTGACCCAGTTTGCCAAGGTTCGTGAGGGGGCTGGTCCCATCGGTTTTCGGTATCTGCCACTCCCGTGGCCGAGGCGGTCGACATACGGCGACAGTGCCGCCAACAACGGTCGTGCTACCGACCGCGTCGCCTCGAAAGTCGCGTAGTCGCAGGTCAGGACCCGCGTAAGACTTGCAGGCGCGCTGTACTACAGTTCGTAGTGGAATTCAGGCGCAGGTGAGGAGCGTTCGGTCGTGGCTGGAACGAGGACATGCGGGTGCGGGGTGAGCAGGCGTCGTCTGCTCGGAACGGCGGGGGCGGCGGCCGCCGTGACCGCCGTGAGCGCCTGTGGTCAGCCTCCCAACCCCCAGGAGGTGCGCCGGGGTCACGTGGTCGGTCAGACCACGGACGTGCCCGAGGGCGGCGGAGCGGTGTTCAGCCACAGCAAGCTGGTGGTGACCCAGCCCGAGGAGGGTGAGTACAAGGCCTTCAGCGCCGCCTGCACCCACGGCGGCTGCACGGTCCAGGAGGTGGAGGACGAGGTCATCCGCTGCCTGTGCCACGGGAGCGAGTTCGACATCGCCTCCGGCGAGGTCGTGACCGGCCCGGCGGAGGACCCCCTGGAGGAGTTCACCGTCACCATCGACGGGACCGACATCATCCTCGACTGACCCCGGGGCCACACACGACGGAGCCCCACCGAGAGTTCGGTGGGGCTCCGTCGTGTGTACGGTCGGTCAGACCTCTTCGGGGTTGCCCGACTGCGCCGAACCGTTGCCGTCGTCATGGGCCGTGTCCGAGGAGGCGGGGGCCGCCCGGCGGAACGCCGAGGTCGGGAACTGCGCCGCGTAGTCGGACTCCTCCGCACCGCTGATGAACTCCGTGCGGTTGCGCGGCAGGGACTCGGGGTAGTTGGTGGCCAACCAGGTGACCAGGTGCTCGCGGATCTCGCACGCGATGTTCCACTGGTTGCCGGTGTCGGAGGCGGTGGCCACCACCCGGACCATGACCTCACCGGTGTCGGTGATGTCCACGACCTGGCAGGACCAGCTGCGCCCGTCCCAGAACCTGCTGGACGTGATCAGGCGGCCGGTCTCCTCGCGCAGGTCCCCGATGGGCACCTCCCAGTCGAGGGGGAGCTGGACCTTGGCGGTGATGTTGGTCCCGGCCTTGGTCCAGTTCTCGAAGCTGGTGGTGGTGAAGTTGGCGACCGGGACCACCAGGCGGCGCTCGTCCCAGATCTTGATGGTGACGTTGACGAGGCTGAGCTCCTCGACGCGGCCCCACTCGCCCTCGACCACCACGACGTCCCCGATGCGCAGGGCGTCACTGAAGGCCAGCTGGAGTCCGGCGAAGAGGTTGCCCAGGGTCGACTGGGCGGCGACACCGGCGACGATACCGATGACACCGGCCGAGGCCAGGAGCCCGGCGCCGAGTGCGCGGACCTCGTCGAAGGTGAAGAGGATCGACGCGATCGCCAGGACCACGATGATCGAGGTGATGACCCTGCGCAGCAGGCGTACCTGGGTCTGGAGTCGGCGGGCCCGGCGGTCGGCGTCGCCGTTGCGCACGGAGAGGCGCTCCAGCACCATGTCGGTGGCCGCGTAGGCCAGACTGATCCCGAGGGCGGTCAGGGTACCGATCATCAGGATCGTCATCGCGTGGTCGATGGTCTGGAAGGTGCTCCAGGCCACGTCTCCCCGACTGGGGAGCGCCAGGTTGGCACCGGCGACCGCCGCGGCGGTGTACGCGGTGACCGCCGAGCGCGAGACCACGTAGCGGGCCATCGGCCAGACCTTGCCCAACTTGTGGTTGAGCAGCCACTGGAGGATGAAGACCAGGGCCATCGAGACCGAGACGGCGATGCCGATCGCGATCCATTGGGAGACGGACACGTCGAAGCGCCCCCTTGTCGTTCATGTCGGGAAGTTCAGCTGTACCCGCCCAACCTAGACCATGCAGATATCCAATCGTGACGTTTGCTTGGACTGATTCCTCCGGAGTGATCCGCTCCACGGGGGCGCATCGCACGGACCGGTGGCCGTCTGTCCCCGGGAGCGACCAGAATGGGGGTATGGCTGCGACTCCTCACCTGCGCCCCGCCCCCGGCTCCATCCCGACCGAGCCGGGCGTCTACCGATTCCGGGACGCCTCCGGCCGGGTCATCTACGTGGGCAAGGCCAAGAACCTGCGGTCGAGGCTGTCCTCCTACTTCCGGGACTTCGCCGGACTGCACCCCCGCACCCAGCAGATGGTCTCCACCGCCGCCGACGTCGACTGGACGATCGTCGGCACCGAGGTCGAGGCCCTCCAGCTGGAGTACTCCTGGATCAAGCAGTACGATCCGCGCTTCAACGTCAAGTACCGCGACGACAAGAGCTACCCCTACCTGGCGGTGACCCTCAACGAGGAGTTCCCCCGGGTCCAGGTGATGCGGGGCGCCAAGCGCCGTGGCGTGCGCTACTTCGGCCCCTACTCCCACGCCTGGGCCATCCGCGAGACCGTCGACCTGCTGCTGCGGGTCTTCCCCGTGCGCACCTGCTCGCCCGGGGTGTTCCGGGGCGCCCGCAACAGCGGCCGCCCCTGCCTCCTCGGCTACATCGGCAAGTGCGTGGCGCCCTGCGTGGGCCGCGCCAGCCCCGAGGAGCACCGCGAACTGGCAGAGGACTTCTGCTCCTTCCTGGCCGGGGACACCGGGCGCTTCATCCGTCAGCTGGAGACCCGGATGACCGAGGCGGCCCAGGAGATGGAGTACGAGCGGGCCGCGCGCATCCGCGACGACATCGAGGCCCTGCGCGCCGCCTTGGAGAAGCAGGCCGTGGTCCTGCCCGACTCCACCGACTGCGACGTCATCGCCATGTCCGACGACCCCCTGGAGGCGGCGGTCCAGATCTTCCACGTACGGGGCGGCCGGATCCGCGGCCAGCGCGGCTACGTGGTGGACAAGGTGACCGACGCCAGTCCCGGGGAACTCATGCAGAACTTCCTCCGCCAGCTCTACGGCTCGCTGGACGGGGCCGAGGAGACCGAGGGCACCGGCACGTCGATCCCGCGCGAGGTCCTGGTCTCCCACGAGCCGGACGACCCCGACGCCGTGGCGAGCTGGCTGGCCGAGCACCGGGGCGCGGCGGTGGACCTGCGTGTGCCCCGGCGCGGCGACAAGAAGTCCCTCATGGAGACCGTGGACAAGAACGCCCGCGAGGCGCTGGCCCGGCACAAGACCCACCGCGCCGGAGACCTGAGCACCCGGGGCCGCGCCCTCAACGAGATCCAGGAGGCGCTGGACCTGCCCGAGGCGCCGCTGCGCATCGAGTGCTTCGACATCTCCAACCTCCAGGGCGAGCACGTGGTGGCCTCGATGGTGGTCTTCGAGGACGGTCTGGCCCGCAAGTCCGAGTACCGGCGGTTCTCCGTGCGCGGCAGCGGGGCCGGGGGAGCGGAACAGCACGACGTGGCCGCCATGTACGAGGTGGTCAGGCGACGGTTCCGCCGCTACCTGGAGGAGAGCGCGCGCGCCGGCGAGGTGGCCCGGATGGGCGGTACCGACGACCACGCGGACACCGACGGCCACGGGGTCACGGGCGGGAGCGGCACCTCCGAGGAGCCCGCGCCCGGCAAGTTCGCCTATCCGCCTAACCTGGTGGTGGTGGACGGTGCCCGCCCGCAGGCGGAGGCGGCGCGGCGGGCGTTGGACGAACTCGGCATCGAGGACGTGGCCGTCTGCGGTCTGGCCAAGCGCCTGGAGGAGGTGTGGCTGCCCGACGACGAGGACCCGGTGATCCTCCCGCGCGCGGGTGAGGGCCTCTACCTGCTCCAGCGCGTCCGCGACGAGGCCCACCGATTCGCCATCCAGTACCACCGGCAGAAGCGCGCCAAGGCGCTCACCGGGAGCAGTCTGGACGAACTTCCGGGCCTGGGCCCGGCGCGCAGGACCGCCCTCATCAAGGAGTTCGGTTCGGTGCGCAGACTCGCCTCGGCGAGTGTCGAGGAGATCGCGGCGGTACCGGGGATCGGCCCCAAGCTGGCCGAGTCCGTACACGCACATCTGTCCGGTGGCCCCGGCCGGAGGGATGCGGAGGGTGACGGGGCGACGGCAAGGCAAGGCACAGACGGGGGAGGAGACACATGACGGTCGAACTGGGCGGGGAGCTACCGCCCGACGTGGTCATCGTCACCGGGATGTCCGGTGCGGGTCGAAGCACGGCGGCCAGGGCCCTGGAGGACCTGGACTGGTTCGTGGTGGACAACCTGCCACCGGGGCTGCTGCCGACGATGATCGAGCTCGCGGGCCGCACGCACGGGGCGGTGCCCCGGGTCGCGGTGGTGGTGGACGTGCGTTCGCTCGCGTTCACGGAGGACCTGCTGTCCACGGTGGAGGAGCTGCGCAAGCGCGACATCACCGCGCGGGTGCTGTACCTGGAGGCCGGTGACGACGCCCTGGTGCGCCGCTTCGAGGGGGTCCGCCGCCCGCACCCCCTCCAGGGCGACGGGCGCCTGACCGACGGCATCGACCGCGAGCGCGAGACCCTGCGCGCGATCCGCGGCGAGGCCGACCTGGTCATCGACACCTCCCAGCTCAACGTGCACCAGCTCAAGGCGCGGGTGATCGGCTTCTTCGGGGAGAGCGACGAGGTGCGTCCGCGCGCCAACGTGGTCTCCTTCGGGTTCAAGCACGGTCTGCCGGTCGACGCCGACCTGGTCCTGGACTGCCGGTTCCTGCCCAACCCGCACTGGGTGCCGGACCTGCGGCCCATGAACGGCCGGGACGAGCCGGTCCGGGACTACGTGCTCTCCCAGGACGGCGCGCAGGAGATGCTGGAGGCGTACTCGGAGGTCCTGAAGCTGACCATCGCCGGGTACCAGCGCGAGGGCAAGCACTACATGACCCTGGCGGTGGGCTGTACCGGCGGCAAGCACCGCAGCGTGGCCATGGCGGAGCAGTTCGGTGAACGGCTGCGGGCGCAGGGCGTCGACGTGCACGTGGTCCACCGGGACGTGGGCCGGGAGTGACACGCGTTCCGGCGGGCACGGAAGCGTCGGCGGCGCCAGCGGCGTGCCGTCCGTGACCCGGCGGTGAACGCGGCGGCGGCACCCGGGGGCTCGCGCCCCCGGGCCACCGAGGTGACCCGCGCCACTGGCGTGTTCGTGTCCGAGCCGCTCACGGCCGGTCACGCCTCCCTCTGACATCCTGGTGCCCGTGGACACGCCAGGCCCTCAGGTGAACCGAATCGCCAATAATGGCGTCTTCCCTTACATTGGCCCGGTCATTGTTGGTGCCGGTCCGCCAAGGGATCGGGACACGGCGGGCCGGGGGCGTGGGTCGGCCGTTCGCACGCCCCCTTCCGGGGCGGGCCGACGCGACCGCCGGACACGGGACGAGGGGGCAGGCCAAAGGCATGTCGAACAGCACCGATCCGGACGGGGACGACGCCTCACGGCCGCCCCGGGTGGTCGCGCTGGGGGGCGGGCACGGCCTGCACGCCTCCCTGTCTGCGCTGCGCAGGGTGACCACGGACGTCACCGCGATCGTGACCGTCGCCGACGACGGCGGCTCCAGCGGCCGCCTGCGCGAGGAACTTGGCGTGCTTCCGCCCGGTGACCTGAGGATGGCCCTGGCCGCGCTGTGCGGGGACGACGAGTGGGGGCACACCTGGAGCCAGGTGCTCCAGCACCGGTTCCGCTCGGAGGGGGACCTGCACGGCCACGCGGTCGGCAACCTGCTGATCGTCGCGCTGTGGGAACTGCTCGGCGACTCGGTGGCGGGGCTGGACTGGGTGGGCCAGCTGCTGGGCGCCCACGGCCGGGTCCTGCCGATGTCGTCCGTGCCGCTGGAGATCTCGGCGGAGGTGGCCGGGATCGACCCCGGTGAACCCGACGCGCTCACCACGGTGCGCGGGCAGGTGGCGTGCGCCAGCACCAGCGGCCGGGTGCGCTCCATCTCGCTGATCCCCGAGGACCCCCCGGCGAGTCCGCAGGCGGTCAAGGCCGTGCGGGAGGCCGACTGGGTGGTCTTCGGTCCGGGATCGTGGTTCACCAGCGTGCTGCCGCACCTGCTGGTTCCGGAGCTGGCCCACGCCCTGGTCACCACGCGCGCCCGGCGGCTGGTGGTGCTGAACCTGTCACCCCAGCAGGGGGAGACCGACGACTTCCGCCCCGAGACCTACCTCGAGGTGCTCCACGAGCACGCGCCCAAGCTGGGCGTGGACGTGGTGCTGGCCGACTCCGGCACGGTGGAGGAGGTCGGCCCGCTCCTGTCCGCCGCCCACCAGCTCGGCGGGCGGCTCGAACTGGCCGACCTGAGCCTGGGGGACGGCACCCCGCGCCACGACGCCGACAAGCTGGCCGCCGCCCTGGAGCACGTCCTGGAGGACTGACCCCGAGTCTCCCGATGTTGGTACCGGGCTGGGGTGCCCGTGACCGGGGGCGGGGAAGGGTGGGCGCATGGCTGATCACCGCATCCACCTGGAACGCGTCTACGACGAGGTTCGTGCCGAGAAGCACCCCGGGCAGGGGGAGGAGCCCCCGCCCGGGCCCCGGTTCCTGGTGGACCGGCTCTGGCCCCGAGGGGTGAGCAAGAGCGCGGTCGACGGGGACGAGTGGGTCAAGGACGTCGCGCCCAGTCCGCATCTGCGTACCTGGTTCGGGCACGACCCGGGCCGTTTCGAGGAGTTCTCCCGCCGCTACCGGGCCGAGCTGGAGGCCCACCCGGAGGTCCTGGCCCCGATCCTCGACGCGGCCCGGAAGGGGCCCGTCACGCTCCTGTACGCGGCCAGGGACACCGAGCACAACCACGCCGTCGTGCTGAGGGACCACCTGGAGTCGCTCCTGAACTCCTCCCAGGAGTCCGGGAGCAATTGACCGCACACCGTCACGAAGGGCGACACGCCGCCTGTGAGCTGGGCTTGAGGAAGCGCGACACGCCGTGCGGGGGTCGGCGTAAAGGCGCGCGTCACGTAGTCTGCACCGAGAGACAGCCGCCCAGGGAACAGCCCGTGGCGGCACCCGGCGCCCGGGTGTGCGGTGCCGGTGTTCTGCCAGTTCAAGGGGAGGATCGCGGCGATGGCGATGACCGGCGTGGTGAAGGATGAGCTGAGCCGACTGGCGATCCTCAAGCCATGCTGCCGCAAGGCGGAGGTGTCCACCATCCTGCGGTTCACCGGTGGCCTGCACCTCGTGGGCGGCCGGATCGTGATCGAGGCCGAACTCGACACGGGCGCGGCCGCGCGGCGGCTGCGCAAGGACATCTCGGAGGTCTTCGGGCACGAGTCCGAGGTCGTCGTGCTCTCCCCGAGCGGACTGCGCAAGGGCAACCGGTACGTGGTGCGGGTGATCAAGGACGGTGAGTCCCTGGCCCGCCAGACCGGGCTGGTCGACAACAACGGGCGTCCCGTGCGCGGCCTGCCCCGCCACGTGGTGGCGGGCGGTGCCTGCGACTCCGAGTCCGCCTGGCGCGGCGCCTTCATCGCGCACGGCTCCCTGACCGAGCCGGGTCGTTCCATGTCCCTCGAGGTCACCTGCCCCGGTCCGGAGGCCGCGCTGGCCCTGGTCGGTGCGGCCCGACGCCTCAAGGTGCACGCCAAGGCCCGCGAGGTGCGCGGCGTGGACCGGGTGGTGGTGCGCGACGGCGACTCCATCGGCGCGCTGCTGACCCTGCTGGGCGCCCACCAGAGCGTCCTGGCCTGGGAGGAGCGCCGGATGCGCCGGGAGGTGCGGGCCACCGCGAACCGGCTCGCCAACTTCGACGACGCCAACCTGCGGCGCAGCGCCCGGGCGGCGGTCGCGGCGGGCGCGCGGGTCGAGCGGGCCCTGGAGATCCTGGGGGAGGAAGCCCCCAAGCACCTGGTGGCCGCCGGGCAGCTGCGCCTGGCCCACAAGCAGGCGTCCCTGGAGGAGCTGGGACAGCTCTCGGTCCCGCCGCTGACCAAGGACGCCATCGCCGGGCGCATCCGCAGGCTGCT
This sequence comes from Nocardiopsis sp. iso_237, assembly GCF_056173345.1. Classification (NCBI taxonomy): domain Bacteria; kingdom Bacillati; phylum Actinomycetota; class Actinomycetes; order Streptosporangiales; family Nocardiopsidaceae; genus Nocardiopsis; species Nocardiopsis sp. iso_237. The sequence goes on from NZ_CM149669.1 coordinate 2,259,334, forward strand.
GGCCATGGCCGACAAGCGGGCCAGTGACCTGGGCATCGAGGGAACCGAGGCGAACCTCACTCCCGACATGCTCGTCCCCTGACCGGTCTGGGGCGCAACCGCGCCGGAACGCGGCCGTGACACCGATGTTCGGCTTTGTTAACTGGGAAAACTCCCGGATAACTTCCGAAAATGGTATAGACCTCTCCGCTTCACGGTGTCAGGATGGTCGCGAATCCGCGAGGGCGCGACGGGTGGCTGGACGGGGGTGAGAACGGCTCCCCGCCGACACTCCGCTAGGCTCTTTGTGAACACCTGTTACGCGTTCACGCTGTTCAACACGGTCGTGCCGGCCGTACCAGTCCGGTGCTCCGGGAACAGCCCACACGCTCGGGTGAAACTGCTGTGCGACATATGAGGAGATTGGTTCCGTGACCATCCGTGTAGGCGTCAACGGCTTCGGTCGGATCGGCCGCAACTTCTGGCGCGCGGTCGCCGCTGGCGGCAGCGACATCGAAATCGTCGCGGTCAACGACCTCACCGACACCAAGACGCTCGCGCACCTGCTCAAGTACGACACGGTGCTCGGCACCCTCGACGGCGACGTCGAGGTCGGTGACGACTTCATCCGCGTCGGCGACAAGACCATCAAGGTCCTCGCCCAGCGCGACCCCGCCCAGCTGCCCTGGGGCGAGCTCAACGTCGACGTCGTCGTCGAGTCCACCGGTATCTTCACCAAGGCCGAGGACGCCCGGAAGCACATCAGCGCCGGCGCCAAGAAGGTCATCATCTCCGCCCCGGCCAAGGGCGAGGACATCACCATCGTGATGGGCGTCAACGACGACAAGTACGACGCCGCCAACCACGACATCATCTCCAACGCCTCCTGCACCACCAACTGCGTGGCGCCCATGGCGAAGGTCCTCAAGGACGCCTTCGGCATCCAGCAGGGCTTCATGACCACGGTCCACGCGTACACGAACGACCAGGTCATCCTGGACTTCCCGCACAAGGACCTGCGTCGCGCCCGCGCGGCCGCGCAGAACATCATCCCGACCAGCACGGGTGCGGCCAAGGCCACGGCCCTGGTCATCCCCGAGCTCGCGGGCAAGCTGGACGGCATGGCCATGCGCGTCCCCGTGCCGGACGGCTCCGCCACCGACCTGGTCGTCACCGTGGACCGTGAGGTCACCAAGGACGAGGTCAACGCCGCGTTCAAGGCCGCGGCCGAGGGCCCGCTCAAGGACGTCCTGGTCTACACCGAGGACGAGATCGTCTCCTCCGACATCGTCGGCACCTCGCCCTCCTGCACCCTGGACGCCGGGATGACCATGGTCTCCGGCAAGCAGGTCAAGATCCTGGGCTGGTACGACAACGAGTGGGGCTACTCCAACCGCCTGGTCGACCTGGCCAAGCTGGTCGGCTCCAACCTGTGACCGACGGGTCCCGACCCGTGGCGGCGCACGCCTGACCCGGCACCCCTTCCGCCCCCGCGCGGTGGGGGTGCCGTCGCGTGCGCGCCCCTCCCAGACTTCGACACCCCAACGAGGAGACCAGCATGCGGACGACCGACGACCTTGACGTCTCCGGCAAGCGCGTGTTCGTCCGGGCCGACCTGAACGTGCCCCTGGACGGTGACCGCATCACCGACGACGGGCGCATCCGCGCGGCCCTGCCGACCATCGAGAAGCTCCGTGAGCGCGGCGCGCGCGTCATCGTCGCCGCCCACCTGGGCCGCCCCAAGGGCGCCCCGGACCCCCAGTACTCCCTGCGCCCCGTCGCCGCCCGCCTCGGTGAGCTGCTCGGCACCGAGGTCGCCTTCGCCGCCGACACCGCCGGGGAGTCCGCCCGCGCCACCTCCGCCGCCCTCGGGGACGGAGAGGTCGCGCTGCTGGAGAACGTGCGCTTCGAGCCCGGCGAGACCAGCAAGGACGAGGCCGAGCGCGGCGAGCTCGCGGACCGCTTCGCGCAGCTCGCGGACCTGTACGTGGGCGACGCCTTCGGCGCCGTGCACCGCAGGCACGCCAGCGTCTACGACCTGCCCGGCAAGCTCCCGCACGCCGTCGGCGGCCTGGTGCTGACCGAGGTCGATGTGCTCAAGCGGCTCACCGAGGACCCCGAGCGCCCCTACGTGGTGGCGCTGGGCGGCTCCAAGGTCTCCGACAAGCTCGCCGTGATCGACAACCTCCTGGGCACCGCCGACCGCCTGCTCATCGGCGGCGGCATGGTGTTCACCTTCCTCAAGGCCAAGGGCTACGAGGTCGGCTCCAGCCTCCTGGAGAGCGACCAGCTCGACACCGTGCGCGGCTACCTGGAGCGCGCCGAGCGCGAGGGCGTGGAGATCGTCCTTCCCGTGGACGTCGTGGCCGCCGAGAAGTTCGCCGCCGACGCCCCGCACGCCGCCGTGGGCGTCGACGCCATCCCGGCCGACCGCATGGGACTGGACATCGGCCCGAAGAGCCAGGAGCTGTTCGCCGAGAAGCTGGCCGACGCCCGGACCGTGTTCTGGAACGGCCCAATGGGCGTGTTCGAGATGGCTCCCTACGCGGGCGGCACGCGCGCCCTGGCCCAGGCCCTCATCGACTCCGACGCCTTCACCGTCGTCGGCGGAGGCGACTCCGCCGCCGCCGTGCGATCCCTGGGCTTCGACGAGGCGGCCTTCGGCCACATCTCCACCGGCGGCGGCGCCAGCCTGGAGTACCTGGAGGGCAAGGACCTCCCCGGCATCGACGCCCTGGCCTGAGCGGAGTGTTCGCCCCGCGCCTCCGCGGCGCTCCGGGGCCCGAACGCACACTCCTCGCGCCTCCGCCCGGCCGCGGCGGCGCACACGCAAGCCCTCTCCGACGATTGTGAAGTGAGTCAAGGATGACCAAGCGCCAGCCGCTCATCGCGGGCAACTGGAAGATGAACAACAACCACTTCGAGGCGATCGCGCTCGTCCAGAAGCTGGCCTTCGCCCTGAACGACAAGGACTACGACAACGCCGAGGTCGTCGTCCTGCCGCCGTTCACCGACCTCCGCAGCGTGCAGACCCTGGTGGACGGGGACAAGCTGCGCATCCGCTTCGGCGCGCAGGACATCTCCGCCCACGACAAGGGCGCCTACACCGGCGAGGTCTCCGGTGCGATGCTCGCCAAGCTGGAGTGCTCCTACGTCCTGGTGGGCCACTCCGAGCGCCGCGAGTACCACAACGAGGACGACGCCCTGGTGAACGCCAAGGTCAAGGCCGCCTACAAGAACGACATCGTCCCGCTGCTGTGCGTGGGCGAGGGGCTTGAGGTGCGCAAGGCCGGCCAGCAGGTCGAGCACGTCCTGGCCCAGCTGGACGGCGCCCTCAAGGAGATCCCGGCCGAGCAGGCCGAGCGGATCGTCATCGCCTACGAGCCCGTGTGGGCCATCGGCACCGGTGAGGTCGCCACCCCCGAGGACGCCCAGGAGGTGTGCGCGGCGATCCGCGTCCGCCTGGCCGAGCTGTACTCCGCCGAGGTGGCCGACGCCGTCCGCGTGCTCTACGGCGGCTCGGTCAAGGGCGACAACGCCCCCGGCATCATGGCCAAGGAGGACGTCGACGGCGCCCTGGTCGGCGGTGCCTGCCTGAAGGCCGACGAGTTCACCAAGGTGATCCGTTTCGGCGAGAACGGCTGACCAATCGTCTCGCGGACCGGGCCCGTCACTCTCTGACGTCCAGGGGTGACGGCCCGGGTGCCCGACAGGTGCCCCGTTCGGGCTAGACTTCGCTGTGGGGATTCCCCTGCCTTGGGGTTTCCCCGCCCATGCCTTCACCGGCACGGTAAAATCCGAAAACGTCCCCGGTCTCCTCCTTCCGCGACCCGCTCCGGACCGACGCCTCCCGTCGGCCCTGGTACGGGCGGGAAAAGGGGGATCGAGGTGTCCATTCCCCCCTGCTGCGGGGTCGAGCTACGGGTGAGCGTGTGATCCTCGGTCTGTCCATCTTCGTGATGCTTCTCAGTGTGCTGTTGGTCCTCCTCGTGCTGATGCACAAGGGCAAGGGCGGTGGCCTGTCCGACATGTTCGGCGGCGGTGTCACCTCCTCGCTCGGCGGCTCCTCCGTGGTCGAGCGCAACCTCGACCGGATGACCATCGGGATCGCGATCACGTGGATCGTGACGATCGTCATCCTCGGTCTGCTGATCAACCGGGGAATGTAGCGCGCCGACCGGCCGCAGGCCCCTCGTCCAAGACAATCTCGCCCGAGTCAGGCAGCGAGTTCGCTGAAGGAGTTTTTCGTGGGTAGTGGCAGCGCCATCCGTGGCAGCCGAGTCGGAGCTGGCCCTATGGGCGAGGCGGAGCGGGGCGAGGCCGCTCCCCGCGTCCGGGTCCCGTTCTACTGTGCGAACCTGCACGAGGTCATTCCCAGCTTCGCCAGCGAGGCCGCCGTTCCCGACGAGTGGGACTGCCCGCGCTGCGGCTTCCCCGCGGGCAAGGACAAGGCCAACCCCCCGTCGCCTCCGCGCACCGAGCCGTACAAGACCCACCTGGCGTACGTGAAGGAGCGGCGCAGCGAGGAGGAGGGCAAGCTCATCCTCGACGAGGCGCTGGCCAAGCTCCGCGCCGACCGCGCCGCGGTCGAGGCCCACATGAGGGCCTCCCAGAACTAGGACTTCGAAGGGGCCCGCCACCGGTCACAGGATCGGTGGCGGGCCCCTTCGCGTGCCCGGGAACACCACGTCAGACATGAGGGATGGAGGTATCTTCTCATTCCCGAGACTGCTGTGGCTGGTGGGAATTACGATGACCGACACACACCCCCGAAGCCCCCTTCCTGAGGAGTTGGTGTCGATGTCAGCGTGCCCCACCGGCGGAGACCACGACTGGATTCTCGGCGACGACCGCAAGTTCCAGTGCGCCAAGTGTGGTGCTCAGAGCGCCAGGCGGTTCTGAAACACCTCTCCGGGTCGCGCGGTGCCCCGGGCCTCGGGCTCGTTCTTGGCCTCCGCCCTCCAGGTCACCGGCCTGCCCAGGCTCTCGGCCACGGTCGTGGCCCAACGCTCCAGGGGCGCGAACCGCTCCGCCCCCTCCTCGTCGAGCATGGTCCGCCCCCGGTAGACGATCCCCTCGATGACCAGGACCTCCCCGTCCACCAGCAGTGCGGTCTCGTACTCTCGCGTGCTGCGCCTCATGTGAAAGGACTGTAGCGCCGGAGAGGGGCGGACATCAGGCGTTCGCCGGGATTGACCGCACATGGCCGGGAAGGAGGGGCACCAAGCACCTCGGAAGCTTGGAAGAATGGGGGGTATGGCCTCCCCCGAAGCATCGGACGTCCCCCCTGACACACGGGGTGTCCCCTCGGACCTGACCGAACGACCCGCGAGCGTGTCCCACCTGCGCCGCTACGTCAGTCTGCGCGGCCCCAACACACGCATGTGGATGACGGCGGCCTACTTCTCCGGCGGCCTCACTCTGGGGTTCCTGGTGGTGGTGGGCTCCATGCTCTGGCACGTCATGCGCGAGGAGACCACGGTCGGTTCCGTGTCGCTGTGGGCGTTCGCGGCGCTGGTCATGTTCTTCATCGGCCCGGGCAGCAACGTCTTCCTCGTGCGCGGACTGCCCCAGCGCATCACCCGCCAGGGCATCAGCGCCGACAGCGACGGCGTCACCGTGCTCCAGGAACGCAAGTGGTGGTTCCCCGGCGAGGGCACCTTCATCGCCTGGCCCGAGATCCGCCGCATCCGCGAGGTGCACACCGGTGACCGCAGGATCACGTACTTCATCGAGTTCGCGCTGGACACCCACCGCACCGACCCCGAACTGCCCAGCTGGGCGGAGACCCCGGAGAGCCTCGACCTGGAGGTCGACCCCGAGGCCGCCACGCAGTTCTACGTGCAGGTGCCGCGCGACATCAAGGAGCACATCCTGAAGATGGTGGAGCGCACCGCGCCCCTGCCCTCGATCGTCGAGCGGACCCCGCCGCTGCGCCAGCGCCGCTAGGACCGGCCGCTGAGCCTGCGCGTGAGTTCACCGGCGGCGTCCCGCACCCGCCCGGCCAGGGCCCGGGGGGTGACCGGCCGCGCGACCGGGACGGTCAGGCTGATCGCCGCCGCCGGGCGACCGTTGTGGTCCGAGGCCGCCGCCGCCACCGAGAGGAAGCCCTCGGTGACCTGGCCGCTCTCGATCGACCACCCCTGCTGGCGCTCCTCGGTGAGCAGCTCCCGCAGTTCCCCCGGTGTGGTGGGCCCGCGTCCGGTGCGGTCGGTGAAGGCGCCCGTGTCCGGGTACAGCGCGCGCACCTGGGCGCGGGGCAGCTGGGCCAGCATGGCCCGCCCGGACGCGGTCAGGTGCGCGGGCAGGCGCACGCCCACCCCGGTGATCAGGGTGGGTGCGTGCGGCGGCTGTTCCTTGAGCAGGTACAGCGTGTCCGCGCCGTGCAGCACCCCCAGGTGCGCGGTGGCCCCGGTGGTCTCGGTGAGCTGGTGCAACAGGGGGCGGGCCAGCCGCTCCACCCCGTCGTGGCGCAGGTAGGCCGAGCCGATCTCGAAGGCCGCGACCCCCAGTCCCCACCGCCGCTCCTCGGGCAGGTGGGTCACGAACCCCTCCTCGGCCATCGCCTCCAACAGCTGGTAGACGCTGGACCGGGGCAGGCCGAGCCCGTTGGCGATGGCCGAGGCCGAGACCGGCCCCGGCCGCGAGGCCAGGAAGCGCAACAGCCGCAGCGCGCGTGTGGCCGCCGGAACAACACTCATGCACCAAGGGTGTCATGGACTCGGCGCGTGCGATTGTGGCGCCACAGTGGCGCCGCTATGCATTGCTAATATGTGGAGGTAATGGCGTCAGCCCGATTCGAAGGAGTGCGCTGTGGCTGCTATTCAGATCAAGGACGTGCCGGACGAGGTCAGAGACGTCCTCGCGGCGGAGGCCAAGAGGGCGGGGAAGTCGCTCCAGTCCTACCTGCTCAGTGTTCTGGAGAAGGAGGCGCGGTTCGCACGAAACAGGGAGATCGTGGAACAGACGCCCCTGCCCGGAGCCAACCTCAGCATGGACGAGATCGTGGCCGCGGTGCGCGAGGCTCGGGGGGACGGCCCAGCCCAGACGGAAAGCGGAGCAGCGTGATCGTCGTAGACACCTCGGTGCTGATCGACCTCTACCTGGGGTCCCCGGGCCATACTTCCACCGTCGCTCGCAGAGTGGTGGGAGCGGACAGCGAATGGTACGTGCCGAGCCATCAGCCGTTGGAGTTCCTCAACTCCCTGCGCGGGCTGGTCCTTGGAGGCAAGGTCGCTCCTGGTGACGCCGAGACCGCTCGCAAGCTGTACGGCCTGCAAGCGATCACCCACGTCGATGTGACGGGATCCGTCGCGGACCGGGTGTGGGAGCTGCGGCACAACCTCACCGCGTACGACGCGGCCTACGTGGCCGTGGCGGAGGCTCTGGACTGTTCCCTGGTCACCGGTGACGCGCGGCTGGCCGCCGCCCCGGGCCTCAGGTGCGAGGTGCGGGTGATCCGCTAGGCCCCCGGCGCGGGTGTCTGGGATCTCGGACGGTTCTGCCGTGTTGGCTCTTCCGGCGGGCTCGCGGGCAGGGTCGAATGGGGTCATGTCCACAGCAGTTCCTTCCGTAGCCGTCGGCGGTGCTCCGCTCACCCCGGCCCAGGTCCTCTCCGTCGCCCGTGAGGGCGCCCACGTCGTCCTCAGCGAGGACACCCGCAAGGCCGTACGCCACGGCCGCGAGCAGGTCGAGGCGCTCGCCCGGGGCGAGGTGCCCGCCTACGGCGTCAGCACCGGGTTCGGCGCGCTGGCCACCCGGCACATCGCCCCCGACCTGCGCGCCCGCCTCCAGCGCTCCCTCATCCGCTCGCACGCCGCCGGGGCCGGTCCCGAGGTGGAGCGCGAGGTTGTGCGCGCCCTGATGCTGCTGCGTCTGCGCACGCTGGCCTCGGGCAACACCGGCGTCCAGGTCGTCACCGTCGAGACCCTGGCCGCCCTGCTCAACGCCGGGATCACCCCCGTCGTCCACGAGTACGGCAGCCTGGGCTGCTCGGGTGACCTGGCGCCGCTGTCCCACGTCGCCCTGGCCCTGATGGGTGAGGGGCGGGTCCGTGACGCCGACGGTGAGCTCAGGGAGGCCGGGGACGCCCTGGCCTCGGCGGGCATCGCCCCCGTGGAGCTCGGCGCCAAGGAGGGCCTGGCCCTCATCAACGGCACGGACGGCATGCTCGGCATGCTCGCCATCGCCTGCATGGACCTGGAGCGCCTGCTCAAGGTCGCGGACATCACCGCCGCGATGAGCGTCGAGGCCCTGCTCGGCACCGACCGGGTCTTCGCGGAGGAGCTCCAGAGGCTGCGCCCGCACCCGGGCCAGGCCGCCTCGGCGTCGAACCTGCGCGCGATGCTCGCGGACTCACCGATCGTCGCCTCCCACCGGGGGCCGGACTGCAACCGGGTCCAGGACGCCTACTCGCTGCGCTGCGCCCCGCAGGTGGCCGGTGCCGCCCGTGACACCCTCGCCCACGCCCTGCTCGTGGCCGGGCGCGAGCTGGACAGCGTCATCGACAACCCGGTGGTGCTCGACGACGGCCGCGTGGAGTCCAACGGCAACTTCCACGGTGCGCCGGTCGCCTACGTGCTCGACTTCCTGGCCGTGGCCGTCGCCGACACGGCCTCGATCGCCGAACGCCGCACGGACCGCATGCTAGACGTCGCCCGTTCGCACGGCCTCCCGGCCTTCCTCGCGGACGACCCCGGAGTGGACTCGGGCCACATGATCGCCCAGTACACCCAGGCCGCCATCGTCTCCGAGCTCAAGCGCCTGGCCGTGCCCGCCAGCGTCGACTCCATCCCGAGCTCGGCCATGCAGGAGGACCACGTCTCCATGGGCTGGGCCGCCGCCCGCAAACTGCGCCGCGCGGTGGACGGGCTCACCACCGTGCTGGCCGTCGAGCTGCTGACCGCCGCCCGCGCCCTGGACCTGCGCTCACCGCTGGAGCCCGGCCCCGCCACCGGCGCCGTCCTGCGCACCGTGCGCGAGCGGGTCGCCGGCCCCGGCCCCGACCGCTACCTGGCCCCCGAGATCGCCGCCGTGGCCGCCCTGGTCGCGGACGGCGCGGTCGTCGAGGCCGCCGAGACCGTCACCCCGCTCGCCTAGCCCCCGAGGAGACCACGATGAGCAACCCACGCACCGTCCGCGCGGCCCGCGGCCTCACCCTGTCGGCCAAGGGCTGGCAGCAGGAGGCGGCCCTGCGCATGTTCCACAACAACCTCGACCCCGAGGTGGCCGAACACCCCGAGGACCTGGTGGTCTACGGCGGCACCGGCAAGGCCGCGCGGGACTGGCGCAGCTTCGACCGCATCACCGCCTCCCTGCGCGACCTGGAGGGTGACGAGACGCTGCTCGTGCAGTCCGGCCGCCCCGTGGGGATCATGCGCACCCACGAGTGGGCGCCGCGCGTGCTGCTGGCCAACAGCAACCTGGTGGGGGACTGGGCCAACTGGCCCGAGTTCCGCCGCCTGGAGGCCGAGGGCCTGACCATGTACGGGCAGATGACCGCCGGTTCCTGGATCTACATCGGAACGCAGGGCATCCTCCAGGGCACCTACGAGACCTTCGCCGCCGTGGCCGCGAAGAAGTTCGGCGGCACCCTGGCCGGGACCATCACGCTGACCGCCGGGCTCGGCGGCATGGGCGGCGCCCAGCCCCTGGCCGTCACGATGAACGACGGCGTGGCGATCGTGGTCGAGTGCGACGGCAGCAGGATCGACCGCCGCATCGAGCACCGCTACCTGGACGTGCGCGCGGGCAGCCTGGACGAGGCGCTGGACCTGGCCGTGCGCGCCCGCGACGAGCGCCGACCGCTGTCCATCGGCGTCCTCGGCAACGCCGCCGAGGTCTTCCCCGAACTCCTGTCCCGTGGCGCGCCGATCGACATCGTCACTGACCAGACCTCGGCCCACGACCCGCTCGCCTACCTGCCGGTGGGTGTCTCCTTCGAGGACTGGAAGGCCCTGGCGGCGGCCAAGCCCGAGGAGTTCACCGTCCGGGCCCGCGAGTCCATGGCCGCGCACGTGGAGGCCATGGTCGGCTTCCTCGACGCGGGGTCCGAGGTCTTCGACTACGGGAACTCGATCCGCGACGAGGCACGCGAGGGCGGGTTCACCCGCGCCTTCGACTTCCCCGGGTTCGTGCCCGCCTACATCCGCCCCCTGTTCTGCGAGGGCAAGGGCCCGTTCCGCTGGGCCGCGCTGTCCGGCGACCCCGCCGACATCGCCCGCACCGACGACGCCGTCCTCGACCTGTTCCCCGACAACGAGCACCTGGCCCGGTGGATCCGCATGGCCCGCGAGCGGGTCGCCTTCCAGGGTCTGCCCGCCCGGATCTGCTGGCTGGGCCAGGGTGAGCGGGCCGCCGCCGGTCAGCGTTTCAACGAACTGGTGGCCTCCGGGGAGATCACCGCTCCGCTGGCCATCGGCCGCGACCACCTGGACACCGGCTCGGTGGCCTCGCCCTACCGCGAGACCGAGGGCATGAAGGACGGCTCGGACGCCATCGCGGACTGGCCGCTGCTCAACGCCCTGGTCAACACCTCCTCCGGTGCCTCCTGGGTGTCCATCCACCACGGCGGCGGGGTCGGCATGGGCCGTTCCATCCACGCCGGTCAGGTGAGCGTCGCGGACGGCACCGAGCTGGCCGCCGCCAAGCTCCAGCGGGTGCTCACCAACGACCCCGCCATGGGCGTCATCCGCCACGTGGACGCCGGTTACGAGGAGGCCGAGCGCGTCGCGGAGGCGCACGGCATCCGCGTGCCCATGAAGGAGGGCGAGTGAGCTTCGACCAGCTCTGGGCCGATCTGGCTCCGGTCGGGCGCTCCGCTGACAGCGGCGGCTACCACCGGTACACCTGGGCGGGCGCCGACACCGACGCCCGCGCCTGGTTCACCGAGGCGGCCGCCGCCCGGGGCCTGGACGTGCGCACCGACCGCAACGGCAACCTGTGGGCCTGGTGGGGCACGCCCGGTCCGGGCGCCGTGGCCACCGGCTCGCACCTGGACTCGGTGCCCGACGGCGGGGCCTTCGACGGCCCCCTCGGGGTGGCCAGCGCCCTGGCCGCCGTGGACGAGCTGCGCGCCCGGGGGTTCGCCCCCGCCCGGCCGCTGGCCCTGGGCGTGTTCGTCGAGGAGGAGGGCGGCCGGTTCGGCGTGCCCTGCCTGGGCAGCCGCCTGAGCACCGGGGAGATCGACCCCGCCCGCGCCCGCTCCCTCACCGACGCCTCCGGTGTCACCTGGGAGCGGGCCATGGCGGGGGCGGGGCTGGACCCCGACGGGATCGGACCGGACCCCGAACTCCTCTCCTGGCTGGACGTGTTCGTCGAGCTGCACGTGGAACAGGGGCGGGCCCTGGAGGACACCGACCACGCCGTCGGCGTGGCCAGCGCGATCTGGCCGCACGGCCGGTGGCGGATGGACTTCCGGGGCCGGGCCGACCACGCGGGCACCACCCGCCTGGAGGACCGCGAGGACCCCATGCTCCCGTTCGCCCACACGATCCTGGCCGCCCGCGCCCTGGCCGAGCGGCACGGCGCCCGCGCCACCGTGGCCAAGGGCCTGATCACCCCCAACGGCACCAACGCGATCCCCTCGCTGGTCAGCGCCTGGCTGGACGCCCGGGCCGCCGACAGCGGCACCCTGGAGTCGGTGGTGGAGGGCGTCCGCGAGGCCGCCGACCGGGCCGCCCGCGACCACGGGGTCACCCTCGCGATGTCGGCCGAGTCCACCACGCCGCTCGTGGAGTTCTCCCACGACCTCCGCGACCGGCTCGCCGGGATCGTGGGCGCTCGCGCCGCCGAGTCCGCCGGTCCGGTCCCCGTCCTGCCCACCGGGGCCGGGCACGACGCCGGGGTGCTCTCCGCGCACGTTCCCACGGCGATGCTGTACGTGCGCAACCCGACCGGGATCTCCCACTCCCCGCAGGAGTGGGCCCGCCCCGGGGACCGCCACGCCGGGGTCCTCGCCCTGGCGGACGTCCTGGCCGACCTGCTCGCGGTGCCCGGAGGGAAGCCGTGACCGGGCCGCGCCGGTACTGGTGTGAGTGGGCGTGGCTCGGCGGTGCGGCCCCCGAACCCGGGGTGCTCCTCACCGTGGACGGCGCCGGACGGCTGACCTCGGTCGTTGCGGGCGCCGCCCCGGACGGCGCCGAACGCCTGCCCGGGCTCACCCTGCCCGGCCTGGCCAACGCCCACTCGCACGCCTTCCACCGGGCGCTGCGCGGCCGTACCCACACGGGCGGGGGCTCCTTCTGGACCTGGCGCGAGGTGATGTACCGGGCGGCGGCGCGCCTCGACCCGGACTCCTACCTCCGCCTGGCCCGGGCCGCCTACGCCGAGATGGCCCTGGCCGGGGTGGCCTGTGTGGGCGAGTTCCACTACCTGCACCACGGCCCGGGCGGCCAGCCCTACGCCGACCCCAACGCCATGGGGGAGGCGCTGGTCGAGGCCGCCGCCGACGCCGGGGTGCGGATCACCCTGCTGGACGTGTGCTACCTGTCCGGAGGGTTCGGGCAGGACGGCACCCACCTGTCCCTGACCGGCCCGCAGCTGCGCTTCGGTGACGGCACCGCCGAGGCCTGGGCCGCGCGGGTCGGCGCCTTCGCCCCCTCGGGGAAGCACGCCCGGGTGGGTGCCGCCGCGCACTCGGTCCGGGCGGTCCCCGCCGCCGACCTGCCCACCGTCGCCGGGTTCGCGGACGCGGGCGGGCTGCCCCTGCACGTCCACGTCTCCGAGCAGCCCGCGGAGAACGCCGCCTGCCTGGCCGCACACGGGGCCACCCCCGTCCGTGTCCTGGCCGAGGCGGGGGCGCTCACCGAACGCACCACCCTGGTGCACGCCACCCACCTCACCGACGCCGACGTGGACACCGTCCGCGCCCACGGTTCCGCCGTGTGCCTGTGCCCGACCACCGAGCGCGACCTCGCCGACGGCCTGCCGCGCACCGGTGACCTCGTGGCCGCCCCGACCCGGGTCCCGCTCAGCCTGGGCACCGACCAGCACGCCCAGCTCGACCTGTTCGAGGAGGCCCGCGCCGTGGAGCTGCACGAACGCCTGCGCACCCACCGGCGGGGCACTCTGGGCAGCGGGGAGCTGTTGCGCGCCGCCACCGCCGACGGTCACGCCGGGCTCGGCTGGCACGACGCCGGGACACTCGTCCCCGGCGCCCGCGCCGACCTGGTCAACGTGTCCCTGGACCACGTGCGCCTGGCCGGGGCCGACCCCGCGCGCGCCACCGACGCCGTGGTCTTCGCCGCCACCGCCGCCGACGTGCGGCACGTGATGGTGGATGGGGAGTGGACCGTCCGCGACGGTGTGCACGTCCGCCTTCCCGACACCGCCCGAGAACTCGACGCCGCCATCAAGGAGCTGCTGTGACCCCGACCGGCCCCGACACCGAACCCGCGACACCCGGCACGATCCTGGTCGACGCCATCGGCACCCTGGTCACCAACGACCCCGAGACGGGGGAGGGGCCGCTCGGTGAGATCAGCGACGCCGCCCTGGTGATCGAGGACGGCCGTGTGGCCTGGGCGGGACCGCGCGCCCAGGCGCCCGCCGCCGACGCCCGGGTGGACGCCGCCGGGCGCTGCGTGCTCCCGGGGTTCGTGGACAGCCACTCCCACATCGTGTTCGCCGGTGACCGCAGCCGCGAGTTCGCCGCCCGGATGAGCGGTACGCCGTACTCGGCGGGCGGTATCCGCACCACGGTGGCGGCCACCCGCGCCGCGACGGACGCCGAACTCCTGGCCGGGGCCCGCCGGTTCGTCCGCGAGGCGCACGCCCAGGGCACCACCACCCTGGAGGTCAAGTCCGGGTACGGGCTCACCGTGGAGGACGAGCGCCGCTCCCTGGAGGTGGCGGGCCGGGTCACCGACGAGGTCACCTTCCTCGGCGCGCACGTGGTCGCCCCCGAGTACGCCGACGACCCGGCCGCCTACGTGGACCTGGTCACCGGTCCCATGCTGGACGCCTGCGCCCCGCACGCCCGCTGGGTGGACGTGTTCTGTGAGCGCGGGGCCTTCGACGAGGAGGCCTCCCGCCGGGTGCTCACCGCCGGGATGGACCGGGGCCTGCTGCCCCGGGTGCACGGCAACCAGCTGGGCGAGGGGCCCGGGGTCCGCCTGGCGGTCGAGCTGGGGGCCGCCTCGGTCGACCACTGCACCTACCTGTCCGGTGAGGACGTGGACGCCCTGGCCCAGGCCGCCAGACGGCCGGAGCCCACGGTGGCCACGCTGCTGCCCGGGGTGGACTTCTCCACCCGTCAGCCCTACCCGGACGCCCGCGCCCTCATCGACGCGGGCGCGGTCGTGGCCCTGGCCAGCGACTGCAACCCGGGTTCGTGCTTCACGTCCAGCCTGGCCTTCTGTATCGCGGTGGGCGTGCGGGACATGGGGATGACCCCGGACGAGGCCGTGTGGGCGGCCACCAGGGGCGGGGCGCTGGCGCTGCGCCGCGACGACGTGGGGCGCCTCTCCCCGGGGGCCCGCGCCGACCTCACCCTGCTCGACGCCCCGAACCACCTCTACCTGGCCTACCGCCCCGGTGTGCCCCAGGTGGCGGCGGTGTGGAAGGACGGCGCCCTGGTCTCCGGCCGGCCCTGACCTCCGAGCCGCGTCGGGGGGCCACCCGCGGTGCCCCCCGGGGCTTCGGGGCTTCCGGGGTAACCCGGGTAACCGGGGTAACCGGACCGTACCCGGAACTCAACGGGGCCCTCATCCCGGTGAAACCGGCGACCCCCACAGTGGGGGGTGTCGGTGCGCGTCCCTCCGTCGCGGCACAGTGTCGTGGCGCGGCGGAGGGGCCACCTCCTACGGGAGGGCACGAACGCCCGCCGGACGCGACCCCCGTCAGGGTTCCGCGACGCCGTCGGGAGCGGAGAACAGGACCAGGGCCAGCGCGGCCTCCCGGGGAACGGTCAGATCCAGGCCGGTCGCCTCCCGGAAGGCCTGGAGCCGGTTGACCACCGTGTTGCGGTGGCAGTACAGGGAGGCCGCCGTCTCCTTGACCGATCCCGTCGCCGCGTAGTGGGTCAGCGTCTCCATGAGTCGCGCGCGGTGCTCGGGGCCGAGCCGTTCCACGCCGCGCAGGTGCTCCCGGCCGAAACCGGGCAGCGCCTCACGGATCCGGTCGCGCGCCAGGGCCGACCACGCGCGTTCCTCCTGGACCAGCTCGCCCGGACGGGAGTAGCGGGCCAGGACCCGGGCGGCCTCCACGGCCGCCGGGACCGACGCCAGGCCGTCCGCCCCGGACATCCGCCCACCGCTCACCTCCGGGGGCAGGGGCGGCCACCCGGTTCCGCCGCCCTCCCGGACCAGCGCGGTGCCCTCGTCGAACTCCCAGGTCAGGCACGGGTCGTGCTCGCGGTCCCGGACCAGGCGCCGCCAGGCCTCGTCCCTGGGCAGGACGGAGACGAAGGCCACCTCGAAGCGGCCGCGCTCGGGCAGGCCGAGTGTGCCCGCCACCTCCGAGGCCACCTCTGCGGCCCGGTCCCCGGCGTTCAGCAGACGGGAGAGGGCCTGCGCGGTCAGCGCGCGGGAGTCCCGCAACAGCACGGCCTGTTCCTCCAGGAAGGCCACCTGCACGTCACCGATGTAGCGCTCCACGATGGTGAGGATCTCCTCGGCGTGCTGCACGAGGACGTCCGCCGAGCCCGCCCCTCCGGCGCGCGCCAGCCCGGCCCAGAGCACGCGGAAGTCGAGCCGGACCGCCTCCAGCAGCCGTTCGCGCGCGACCCCCTGACGTGCGCGGCGCCTGCCGAGACGTACGGGCAGCCCGACCAGGTGGGCGGGGAGCGGCTGGCCCGCGATCTGGCGGATGAGCATGTCGAGGGTGTCGCTCGCGGTCGCGCGCAGGTCGGTGTCGGGGACCGTCCGCTCCCGGTACCCGCCGAGGTCGTCCAGCCGCCGCAGGAAGTCGTCCACCAGGGCCTCACGGTCGGCGGCCAGCAGTTCGAGCGTGCGGGCCCAGGCCCGGGCGTCGGCTCCGTCGGGCACGGCCTCGCGCCCGGAAACGTTACGCCCCGGCGACATGGCGGAAACACCAGTCTCCGGGCTCGGGCGTGGGGCGGCCTCGGTGTCGGAATCCGCCTCCACCAGGGGGTTCCAGGGGTGTTTGGGGTCCCGGTCGGGTTCCCCCGGTGACATGGCACTGTGCATTCGCACAGGCTAGCGGCGCAGAGCGTGGGTGAATGCCGATTGATCCCCATCCATCACACCAGCACCATGAAGGCGAGACAAACGCGCTGTTTCCACAGCTCAAACGGAGACCCTCATGACCGCAAGCCCCAGCACCCCCACCGGTGTCGACCCCTCCTCGGGCCCGGCCCGACTCGAACCGGCGAAGATGCGGAAGATCGCCACCGCCAGCGTCATCGGCACCACCGTCGAGTGGTACGACCTCTTCCTCGTCGGCACCGCCTCCGCCCTCGTCTTCAACCAGGTCTTCTTCCCCGACCTCGACGGCGCCGTCGGCACCATCCTGGCCTTCCTGACCTTCGCTTCGGCCTACGTGGCACGTACCGCGGGCGCGGTCCTGTTCGGGCACTTCGGCGACCGCCTGGGCCGCAAGTCGATGCTGCTCATCTCCCTCATCACCATGGGCGTGGCCACCGTCGCCATCGGCCTGGTCCCCGACTACCGGGCGATCGGCGTCGCGGCCCCGCTCCTGCTGCTCACCCTGCGGCTCATCCAGGGCCTGGCCCTGGGCGGCGAGTGGGGCGGCGCGGTCCTCATGACCGTGGAGCACGCCCCGGTCCAGCGGCGCGGCTGGTACGGCTCACTGGTACAGGTCGGTGTGCCCGTCGGCACGCTCCTCGCCAACCTCGCCTTCCTCGGAGTCCTGGCCTCCGTCGACCACGAGGCCTTCCTGAACTGGGGCTGGCGCGTTCCGTTCCTGATGTCCGCGCTGCTCGTGGGCGTGGGCATCTACATCCGCCTGCACATCGAGGAGACCCCCAGCTTCCAGCAGGTCAAGGACCAGGGCGCCAAGGCCAAGCTCCCGTTCGCCCACCTGATGCGGCACTACTGGAAGCAGGTCCTGCTCGGCGGCGTCGCCACCCTGTCCACCGGGTCGACGTTCACGCTCCTGGTCACCTCCGGGGTCAACTACGGGACCACCGAGCTGGGGCACTCCGAAAACCTCATGCTGTGGGCCGTGCTCGTCGCCTGTTCCCTGGCGTTCGTGGCCATCCCCTTCTTCGGCCGCCTCTCCGACCGCCTGGGCCGCAGGCCCGTCATCCTCGCCGGGGTGGCCGCAGAGGCACTGCTGGCCTTCCCGTTCTTCTGGATGCTCGACTCCGGGTCGGTGCCGCTGCTCTTCGCCGCCTACTCGATGATGATGCTGGCCTTCTCCGCGAACTACGGCCCCATTGCCACCTTCCTCGCTGAGCAGTTCGGCTCCAAGATCCGCTACTCCGGGCTGTCCGTGGCCTACATGCTCTCCGGCCTCCTGGGCTCCGCCGCCACCCCCGCCGCCACGGTGTGGCTGCTGTCCGTGTCCGGGCAGAGCTCCTCGATCGCCTGGTACATCGTCGCCGCGTCGCTGCTCTCGCTCGGCGCGCTGCTCCTGCTGCGCTCCCTCGCGGGAGGCAGCCGGTTCGACGAGGCCGAGGTGGACCCCGACGCCCGGAAGGCGGTGTGACGATGGACCCCGTCCGTATCGAGGCGGTCGACGGCATGGCCGCGCCCGTGGGCGCGTTCTCCCACGCGGTGGTCGCCAACGGCTTCGTGTACACGTCCGGACAGCTGCCGGTGGACGCCAGCGGCGCCGCCCCGGACACCTTCGCGGAGCAGCTCACCCGCACCCTCGGCAACCTCCGCGCCGTCCTGGAGGCGGCGGGCAGCTCGCTCGACCACGTGGTCAAGGTCAACGGCTACCTCACCGACCCCGACCACCTCGACACCTACAACCGGGTCTACCGCGAGGTGTTCGGCGACACCCTGCCAGCCCGCACCACGGTGTGCGTCTCCCTGTGGGGAGTGGCCCTGGAGATCGACTGCGTGGCGGTCCTGGCGGACCGCGGGGAGGGGGAGCCCCGTGACTGAACCCGGCTCCGACACACGGACGGCCGCGCTCCTGGCCACCCTCACCGACGTCGAGATCCCCACCCTCGGCCACGTGCTGGAGGAGGGGTTCTGCGACCCCGGGATCCGCCGTCTGACCCCGGTGCCCAGGATGGCCGGGGTGGCGCACACCGTCCGCCTGACCACACCTGACGCCCTCGCTGTCAACCGGGCCCTGGTCGGCCTCGCCCCGGGCGGCATCCTGGTGGTCGAGGTGGTCGGCGGGGCGCACGCCCCCGTCGGGGCGGTCACCGCCGCCGCCGTGGCCGCCCGCGCGGGCGCGGGCGTGGTCGTGGACGGACCCGTCACCGACCACACCGCCCTGGTGGAGAGCGGGCTGGCCGTCTACGCCCGGGGCACCACCTGCCGCACCACCAAGCGCCTGGGCACCGCCCTCGACGGGGTCGGCGCGCCCGTCACCGTGGGCGGCGCCCGGGTGCGCACCGGGGACGTCGTCCTCGGGGACGAGAACGGCCTCCTCGTCCTGGACCCGCACACCTTCGACCCCGCCCTGGCCGAGGACGCCCGCCGTTCGGACCGGGCCGAACCGGAACTCCTCGCCCGCATCCGCGCCGGGGAACCGCTCGAAGGCCTCCTCGCCCTCTGACCCGCCGACACCGGCACCACCACCCCCGCCGCCCCGACACCACCAGGAAGGCCCCACCCACGATGTCCACCACAGCCCCCGCGCCGACGGACGCCGCCCGCTCGGCCGGCCACCTCATCGTCGCCCAGCTCGAACACGAGGGAGTCGAACGCGTCTACGGGGTACCCGGAGAGTCCTACCTCGACGTCCTCGACGGGCTGCACGACTCCGCCATCACCACCGTGGTCACCCGCCACGAGGGCGGCGCCGGGTTCATGGCGCTGGCGGAGGGGAGGCTCACCGGACTGCCGGGCGTGGCCATGGTCACCCGCGGGCCTGGGGCGGCCAACGCCTTCGTCGCGGTGCACACCGCGTACCAGGACGCCACCCCGCTGGTGCTGTTCGTCGGGCTGATCCCCGTCGCGGACCGGGGCCGGGAGGCGTTCCAGGAGTTCGACCTGACCGGGTGGTTCGGCAGTACCGCCAAGAAGGTGGTCACGCTGGACGACCCGGCCTCCGCCGGGCGGGTGGTGTCCGAAGCCGTCCACACGGCGCGCTCCGGCCGCCCCGGACCCGTCGTGGTCGGGCTGCCCGAGGACGTCATCCGGGTCCGGGTACCCGGTGGGACCGTGGTGGAGCCGCGCACCGCCACGACCGGCCGACCCTCCGCCGAGGCCGTGGCCGAGGTCGTCGCGCGGGTCGACCGCGCGGAGCGGCCCGTCATCGTGGTGGGCGGCGAGTCCTGGACCGACGGGACCGGCGCCGCACTCACGGCCTGGGCCCGGGAGCGCCGGATCCCGGTCCTCGCGGACTTCCGCGCCTACGACGCGGTGCCCCACCGGGTGCCGGGGGAGCCGAGCCCCTACGCGGGCTCGCTCGGCTACGGGCGCTCCGACGCGGCGGCCGCCCTGTTCGACGGCGCCGACCTGGCCCTGTTCGTGGGCACGGCCCGCACCGACGTGCTCAGTGACGGCTACACCCTGGGCGGCGACGCCGAGACCGTCCTCGTGCTCCCCGGCGACCCGCTCGGCCACAGCGGACGCGTCGACCAGCACGTGGCCGCCGCCCCCGCCGGGTTCGTCGCCGCCCTCACCGGGCACGGCGGCGAGGCCGTCCGGCACGACCCCGACCGGCTGGACCGGGCCCGCGCCGCACACGAGGCCTTCTCCACCCCCGAACCGGAGGGGACCACCGACACGGAGGACGGCTTCGTCGACCTCACCGCCGTCATGGCGGTGCTGCGCGAGGAGCTCGACGAGGACGCCGTCGTCACCTACGGCGCGGGAAACCACGCGCTCTGGCCCGCCCGGTACCTGGAGCACCGCTCCAGCGGCTCCCTGCTCGCCCCGCGCAACGGTGCCATGGGCATGGGCGTCCCGGCCGCCGTGGCCGCCTCCCTCGTCCACCCCGGGCGCCAGGTGGTCTCCGTGGCCGGGGACGGCTGCTTCCTCATGAACGGTCAGGAGATCGCCACGGCGGTCGGCTACGGCGCGTCCTTCATTGTGATCGTCGTGGACAACGGCGTCTACGCCACCATCCGCGAACACCAGGAACAGCACTACCCGGGGCGCCCCTCCGGCACCCACCTCACCAACCCCGACTTCGCCGCGTTGGCCCGTTCCTTCGGCGGGTACGGAGAGACGGTGTCCACCACCGCCGACTTCCGCAAGGCCCTGCTCCGCGCGCGTGAGAGCGGCGGCCCCGCCGTCCTGCACCTGCGGCAGGACCCGGCGGTCCGGTCTCCCTCCGCGTCCTGACCGCCCGCAGCCGACACCACCGTACGAACAGGGGACGACCCATGCCCACCAGCCGACCGACCACCGAGCCGACCCCGGCCCGGGACGAGGCCGACCAGCGCTTCCTCGACGACTTCGCGACCATGAGCACCTTCGGGGCCACCCCCGAGGGAGGAGTGGACCGCCAGGCCGCCACCGAACCCGACAACGCCCAGCGCCGGTGGTTCGCCTCCCTCATGGAGGAGAACGGCCTGCGCGTGGTCTACGACCGGATCGGCAACCAGTTCGGGCTGCTGGAACGCGTTCCCGGCGCCCCCTACGTCGTCGTCGGCTCCCACATGGACTCCCAGCCCACCGCCGGACGCTTCGACGGGGCCTACGGGGTGCTCGCGGCGGCGCACGCCGTGTTCCGCGTCGCGGCCGAGGAGACCGACCCGGCCGCCCCGCCGGTGCACAACCTGGCGGTGGTCAACTGGTTCAACGAGGAGGGCTCCCGGTTCGAGCCCTCCATGATGGGCAGCGCCGTCTACACGGGCAGGCTCGGCCTGGAGACCGCGCTGGCCACCCGCGACCGCGCCGGGACCACCGTGGCGGAGGCGCTGGAGCCCACGGGGTTCCTGGGTGACGGCGACGGCCCCCCGGCCGTCTTCTGCGCCGAGATCCACATCGAGCAGGGCCGGGTCCTGGAGGACTCCGGTTCCACGATCGGTCTGGTCAGCGCCTCCTGGGCGGCCAGCAAGTACGAGATCACCGTCCACGGGGAGCAGTCGCACTCGGGGGCGACCGTCATGGCGGACCGCCGTGACGCGCTGCTGGGCGCCTCCCGGCTGGTCGTCGCCGCGCGGGAACTCGCGGACGCGTTCCCCGGCACCCTGCACACCGCCGTCGGGAAGCTGGACGTCTACCCGAACTCACCGGTCGTGGTGGCCTCCCGGGTCACGCTCCTGCTGGACCTGCGCTCGCCCGACGAGGACGTGCTGGCGCGGGCCAACGCGCAGCTGCTGGAGCGCGTGGCCGGGATCGAGGCGGAGACCGGGGTGACCGTGGAGCGGCACCTGTCCCACTCCTGGGGCGTCAACCCCTACCAGCCCTCCGGGGTGGAGCTCGCCCGTACCAGCGCCGAACGCCTCGGGCTGAGCAGCGAGCCCATCATGACCGTGGCCGGGCACGACTCCATCAACATGAAGGAGCACGTTCCCACCGTGATGCTCTTCGTGCCCTCCGTCAGCGGAGTCTCGCACAACGTCGGGGAGTTCACCGAGGACGCCGACCTGCTCGCCGGGCTGGAACTGTTCACCGACGTGACCCGCCGCCTGGGAGCGGGCGAGCTCGGCCCCGCCACCGCCTACGTCCCCGGAGAGGACCGCTCGTGACCGACTACGCCGTCACCGACCCGACCACCGGCCTCGTGGTCCGACGCTTCCCCACCGCCACGGAGGCCGAGGTCGACGCCGCCGTCGCCGGGGCCGCCGAGTCCTTCCGGGACTGGCGCCGCCGCCCGGTGGCCGAACGCGCCCGCTTCCTGGCGGCCGCGGCGCGGCTCCACCGCGAGCGGCGCGACCACCTCGCGGCGATCATCACCCGGGAGATGGGCAAGACCACCGCCGAGGCGCTGGGCGAGGTCGACCTGTGCGCCGACATCCACGACTACTACGCGCGCAACGCCGCCGCGTTCACCGCGGACCGCGCCCTGGCCGTGGCGGAGGGCTCCGCGACCGTGCGGACCGAGCCGATCGGCGTCCTGCTCGGCATCATGCCCTGGAACTACCCCTACTACCAGGTGGCGAGGTTCGCGGCGCCCAACATCGCGCTCGGCAACACCGTGCTGCTCAAGCACGCGCCGAGCTGCCCCGAGTCGGCGGCGGCGATCGTCGGACTGTACGCCGACGCCGGACTGCCCGAGGGCGTGTACACCAACCTGTACGCCACCGAGGAACAGGTGGCGCGGATCATCGAGCACCCGGCGGTGCAGGGGGTCTCGCTCACCGGCTCGGAGCGGGCGGGCCGTGCCGTCGGCGCGCTCGCCGGGCGTGCGATGAAGCGGACCGTTCTGGAACTGGGCGGGTCCGACCCCTTCATCGTGCTGGCCGACGCCGATCTCGACCGGGCGGTGGACGCCGCCGTGGCCGGTCGCATGGGCAACGCCGGACAGGCCTGCACGGCCGCCAAACGGATCATCGTGCTGGACGAGGTCCACGACGCCTTCGTGGCGGCCTTCGTGGAACGGGTCGCCGCCCTGCGGGTCGGGGACCCCACCGAGGAGGGGACCGACCTCGGGCCGCTCTCCTCGGAGACCGCCGCCCGTCAGGTGATCGGACAGGTGGAGGACGCCGTGGCCCACGGCGCCACCGTGCTGACCGGCGGCGACCGGCCGGACCGCGAAGGGGCGTTCGTGCGGCCCACGGTGCTCACCGGGGTGGCTCCCGGAACGCGCGCCTACCGGGAGGAGATCTTCGGCCCGGTCGCCGTGGTGCACCGGGTCGGCTCCGTCGACGAGGCCGTCGAGCTGGCCAACGACACCCCGTACGGCCTGGGCAGCGTGGTCTTCGGCACGGACGAGGAGGCGGCGCTGGCCGTCGCCGACCGGCTCGACGTGGGCATGGTGTCGGTGAACGCCCCCTCACGAACCCAGGCCGACCTGCCGTTCGGCGGGGTGAAGGCCTCCGGGATCGGCCGCGAGCTGGGGGAGTACGGCATGGCGGAGTTCGTGAACCGCAAGCTCCTGCGCGTGCCGTAGGGCGCACACGCGAACGGGGGCCGGCGGGCACACCGTGCCCGCCGGCCCCCGTTTCGCGGTTGACGCGATGAGGCCGGTCCGGGCGTTCCCGTGGGACCGCCCGGTGAACCTAGGGAGTGGCCCGGGGGTGACCCCCCGGTGCGCCCGACGACCTAGTTGTCGTCGTCGTCGCCGTCCGCGTCGCTGTCGGAGCCCTCGGGCTTCTCGGTGGTGGAAGCGGCGGCCTTCTTGGTGACGCGGCGCTTCTTCACCGGACGCGAGTAGTCGACGAGGGGCTCGTAGCGGGTCTCGTGCTCCTTGAAGCACTCCTCGCAGGCGTCGACCTCACGGACGGCGCCCTCCCAGGCGAACTGGATGACCTCAGTCGCCTCGACCTTCTCCTCGCGGACGGCGTGGGGATCGCAGTACTTGCGCGTGAAGACCTCGGTGACCACGGCGGGGATTTCCCTTCGGTATCGCGTGAACTGTGCGGACCCTGTAATCATACACGTGTACGAACGCGGAAACGGGTGATGAGACCGGTTTCCGTGATGGGTCGGGGTCGCCCCGAAGCCTAGCGAAGTCGGAGGGGTCATCGCGCCGTCCGGCGGCGCGTGTGGCCCGGATGACCAGGCGGTCCATTCGGGTGATGGTCCGTGATCCCGGTCTCCGTGGCGGAGCGGGCGCGTTCCCGACGCCGTTACACAATGCCCTTCCCGCCTTTCGTGTTCCGGTCCCCGTATTCGTCCCGGCCGATTTGTGTATTTGGTGAACACGACGCGGGGGCTGTGGTTAGTGTGAGTTCCACTCAGGGGTGCGGGGACGTCCGGTGACGGAGACGGGCCGCCCCGGGAATCCGGCCGACGCGCCCAGTGCGGCGCGCGCCGAGGGAAGGGCCGAAGTCCGTGGGGGAGCGGATTCGGCGTCACACACAAGGCCCCCGCGTGCGCGGGGAGGATTTTCCGTGTTCGGGGGGATGGCCGTGGTCGAGTACATGGAAGGCACGTCCGGAGGGCGTGGTGGCGGCGCTGGGGAATCGTCGCGCCTCAGCGGCGGCGGATCGGCGCGCGGGTGGGCTGAGGCGGATATGGCGCACGCCTGTGAGCGCATGTCCGTCGACCCGAGATTCGTGAAACTCCGAAGGAGATTCGCACTTCTGGCCGGAGCGGTGGTCGGCACCTTCCTGCTGAGTTACCTTTCCTATCTCCTCCTTTCCGCCTACGCGCGCGATTTCATGAGCGTGCGGATCACCGACTCCGTCAACGTCGCCCTGGCAGCGGGGCTCGGCCAGTTCGCGCTCACCTTCGCGCTCGCCTGGGCGTTCGGCCGTTTCTCCGCCCGCTCCATCGACCCCCTCGCGGAGGAGATCCGCGACCACGCCCGGGCCGAGGACACCCTCGACGGACGGGTGGTCGGTTGATGGACGCCACGGCCCTGTTCCCGTTCACCACCGCGCTCGACGTCCGCGTCGAGGCCGCGCACGCCTGGACCATCGGCCTGTGCGCGGTGTTCGTCCTGGTCACGCTGGTCATCACGATCCGCGCCCGGCGCACCACCAGGGGCGCCGTCGACTTCTACGCCGGGGGGCGCGGCTTCTCCAGCACCCAGAACGGCCTCGCCCTGACCGGTGACTACCTCTCCGCCGCGTCCTTCCTGGGCATCGCCGGGATGATCGCCCTCCAGGGCTACGACGGTTTCCTGTACTCCATCGGCTTCCTTGTGGCCTGGCTGCTGGTGCTGCCCATGGCCCAGCTCACACGTAACACCGGCCGCTTCACCATGGCCGACCTCCCCGCCTTCCGTATGCGCCGGATGCGGGTGCGGCTGGCCTGCACGGTGTCCACGGTCACCGTGTGCGTGTTCTACCTGGTGGCGCAGATGGTGGGGGCGGGGGCCCTGGTCTCGGTCCTGCTCGGCCTGCACGACGGCGGCACCTTCCTGGGACTGGACGCGGGCCAGGCCCGCACCGGGGCCATCGTGCTCGTGGGCGTGCTGATGATCGTCTACGTCATGTACGGCGGGATGAAGGCGGCCACCTGGCTCCAGATCATCAAGGCCGTGGTGTTGCTCACCGCCACCGGACTGCTCACCGTCCTGGTCCTGGCCCTGTTCTCCTTCGACCCGCGCGCCCTGCTCAGCGGGGCGGCCGAGGCCAGCGGCCACGGACAGGCCTTCCTCGAACCCGGGCTGCGGTTCGGCGTCGAGGTCCCCGGAGACGCGGCCCAGACCCTCTTCAACAAGATGGACCTGATCAGCCTGGGGCTGGCGCTGGTCCTGGGCACCGTGGCCCTGCCGCACATCCTCATCCGCTTCTACACGGTGACCGACGGCCGGGCCGCGCGCTCCTCGGTCAACCGCACCATCGCCATGGTGGGAGCCTTCTACCTGATGACCCTCGCCCTGGGGTTCGGCGCCGCCGCCCTCGTGGGGTCCGAACGCATCACGGCCCTGGACCCCTCGGGCAACTCCGCCGTCCCGCTGCTCGCCGAGGAGGTCGGGCTCCGGACCGCCGGACCGGCGGGTGCCGCCGTGCTGCTGGCGCTGATCTCCGCCGTGGCGCTGGCCACCATCCTCGCCGTGATCGCCAGCCTCACCCTGGCCTCGTCCTCCTCGATCGCGCACGACCTGTTCGGCCACATCCTGATGTGGGGGCGCCCGCGCGAGTCCCAGGAGGTGGCGGTGGCCCGGTTCTCCGCGTGCGTGATCGGCGCGGTCTCCATCGCCCTGGCGGTGCGGGCACAGGGCCAGAACGTCGCCTTCCTGGTGGGGCTGGCCTTCGCCATCGCGGCCGCCGCCAACCTGCCCGTGATCGTCCTCACCATGTTCTGGCGCCGCTTCAACACCCGGGGCGTGGAGTGGGGGATCTACGGCGGGCTGTCCGCGACCCTGCTGCTGATGCTGTTCTCCCCGGTGGTGTCCGGGAGGACCGACCCCGTGACCGGCGGGAACCTGTCGGTCCTGCCCGCCTGGGTCGACATCCAGGTCTTCCCCATGGAGAACCCGGCCCTGGTGGCCGTACCGATCGGTTTCGCCTGCGCGATCCTCGGCAGCCTGCTCTCACGGGAGCGCAACAGCGCCCGCTACACCGAGCTGCGGGTGCGCTCGCTCACCGGGTGGGGCGCCGACCGCGACTGACCGACGGGTCCGGGGCGGCGGGTTCAGCCGTGGTCTCCGGGGCGGGCGTCGGCGAAGGTCCCGGCCACGTCGTCCAGGAGGTCCGGGAGACCGGGCAGGGCCCGCGCGACGTCGTCCCAGCCCTCCTGGAACCACGCGCCGCCCGACTCCACGGACCACTGGTCGGACCGGCGCAGGGACCGGCCCAGAGCCCACCCGGCCACCGCCACGATCGGGCGCGACAACCCGACACCGCGCACGTCCAGCCGACCCGAGACCGTCCACGTCCCGTCGGGTCCGGGCGC
The DNA here is from genome assembly GCF_056173345.1 of Nocardiopsis sp. iso_237. NCBI lineage: Bacteria > Bacillati > Actinomycetota > Actinomycetes > Streptosporangiales > Nocardiopsidaceae > Nocardiopsis > Nocardiopsis sp. iso_237. The sequence goes on from NZ_CM149669.1 coordinate 2,285,823, forward strand.
GGGGGAGGCCTCACCGCGCGCCCGGACCAGCGGGTGCTCCACCTCCAGGGTCACCGGGGCAGGGGGCTCCGCGCCGGTGGCGGCCGCGAACCAGCCGGGCAGGTCCACCCGGACGCGTACGCGGGCGCGCAGCAGGTGCGAACCCCAGCGCGCCAGGGCACTCTCCACGGGGAAGCGCAGGTCCGCGTCGACGGCCAGGGTCTGCCGGGCCCGGTCGTGCACCACCGAGCCGGTGGTGGACGGGGCCTCACCGCCCTTCCCGGTGGAGCCCCCGCCGCTCCCGGCCTCCTCACGCATGGCGAAGTCGACCGCGCACACGCCGGTCTCGTCCCAGGAGGCCACGGTCAGGTCGGTGCCCACCCAGCCCTCGCCGTCCGCCGCGAAGACGGGTCGTCCCGCGGGATCGACCTCGGTGGCCAGGTAGGTGCTGCCGGGGGCGAGGTGCTCCCCGGAGAGCAGGCGCAGGGAGAGTTCGGCGGCTTCCACCGCGGCCTCGTCCGCCAGATCCTGGGCGGCCAGCTCCCGTTCGGTGGAACCGGCCGCCTCCCCGGCGTCCCCGGTCCCCTCCAGCGGGTCCTCCACCCCGCGCTCGTACGCGGCCCTCTCCTCCGGGGCGAGCGCGATGCCCAGCTCCTCGGCCCGCTGCTCCAGGCGCCGCAGCTCCTTCTCCGACGGCAGGACCAGCAGGCCGTCCTCCCCGAAGTGCGCGCCGCGCAGGACCCCGTACGCCGAGGACACCGTCCGCGCGAGGTCCTCACGACCCAGGGGAGTCAGGGTGAGGCTGTGGCTCAGACGGGGCATGGGCCCTCCGCTTCGTCGTGGGTCAACAGTGGCCAGCCCATTGTGGTCCCCGCGTGTGGGGCCGGACAACCGTGGAACCGTCGTCGGGCTGGGGCACCATGGCCGGTATGACCAGACACATCGTGCTGCTGCGCGGCATCAACGTCGGCGGACACCGCAAAGTGGCCATGGCCGACCTGCGCGCCCTGCTCACCGGGCTCGGGTACACGGGCGTGGCCACCTACATCCAGAGCGGCAACGCCGTCCTGACCTCCGAGGAGTCCGACCCCGAGGTGGTGGAGGCGGCGGTGCGCGCGGCGCTGCGTGACCGGCTCGGTCTGGACGTACCGGTGATGGCGCGCACGCTCGAACAGCTCCGCGCGGCGGTGGCGGCCAACCCCCTGCCGGTGGAGGACCCCGCCAAGTTCATGGTGCTGTTCTGCTCGGAACCGGTGGACACCGCAGCGCTCGCCGCGATCGACCCCGCCACCCACCCGCGCGAGCGCCTCGCCGTCACCCCCACCGAGGTGTTCACCCACCACGAACTCGGAGTGCGCGAGGCCCGGCTGCCCGCCGTGGTCGCCCGGAACTGCCCGGGGGAGATCACCGCCCGCAACTGGCGTACCGTCCTGCGTCTGGTGGAGATGGCCGAGGACGCCTGAGGCCCCCAGATCCCCGGGGCGCGGGGACTGTCCGAGAGTAGTCGTGGGAGGAAGAGGACGGCGGACCGCGCCGTCACGAACAGGCGAGGGGTGGTGTCCGGTGCCCAGACGGTGGACCGTGATCCTGGGGGAGAGGGCCGACGCGGCGCGGCCGATCCGGCCCGAGGACTGCCACGGACTGCTGAACCGCTGGTGGCCGCAGCCGGAGTCCGAGCACGCGGCGGCCAAGCGCTGGGCGATGAACGGCTGGCCGACCCCCCTGGGCGACCGGCTGTACCACTGGACGCTGACCTGGCTGGACGACGACGTCCTGGCGCCCGTGGACCCGGGGGAGCTGATCGGTCGGGTCCAGGGTGTCGGTGACCACCTCCTCGAACCCCTCTCGGTCACACGGACCTTCGACACCCCCTACACCGAGATGCTCACCGACGCGCACCGGCCCGCCGCCGTGCGCGCGGCCGAGGTGCGCACCGTCACCCCGGTGGTGACGACCACCCGCGACACCACGGGGGAACGCGTCCCGCACGTGCGCCCCAACCCCCGGCGGCTCTTCGGGGCCGTGCACCGCTCGGGCGGCGGGATCGTCGGCGGCAGCGGCGCGGTGGGCGCGGTGGCCCGTTTCGCGCCGCCCGAACTCGCCACCCCCTGGCTGGAGGAGGCCCTGACCGGGCTGGACCGGGTCAGGCGCTCGACGCTGCCGGGCGAGGAGGTGGGGCTGACCGAGCACCAGCACACCGAGAACCGCACCGTGCTGGGCTGGCGGGGCGGCCTGCGCCTGGACACCGTCGACGGCCAGCTCGGGGGCGCCACCTTCGCCGTCCTGCTGGAGCTCCTGGAGCTGGCCGGGATCGGCAAGTACACCGCGCAGGGCTTCGGGGCGGTGCGGGTGGACACGGTCACCCGGAGCGGTTCCGCCGGGCAGGTCCCCGCCCCGCGTTCGGGCCGACGCGTCGCGCACCGGATCCGGCACGGCCGCCCCCGGCCGCTCGACAGCCGTGCGCGCGCGGCGGCGGAGGCGGAGGAGTTCGGGGGAACGCTGTTCGACTGACCCACAGACCGCCGGTTCCCGCCCGAGGACGGCGGGCGGGGACCGGTGCCCCACCCCGGCGGCCCCCCGGCCGCCCTTCGCGGCTCCCACCCGGTGGACGGGGTGGGAGCCCCTTCTCGTCCCCGCCCGCGCCCCGACCCGGATGGTCACCCGGGTCGGGGCGTCAGGACGTGTGTTCGTGGGGCATGGGGCCCGGCGGGGTCCGTCCGTCGCCCTCCCGGAGCGTCCGGGCCAGCCCGAGCAGGTGCGGTACGAGGTCCTCCGGGGTCAGGGCGGGGCCGGTGCGCTTGCCCGCCGAGGGGCGGTCGCGTTCGGATCGGGAGAGCCGGTCGTGTCTGCTCGGGGTCGCCATGGGAGGGGCCTCTCTGCTGTCGGGCGGGGGACGGTCCATGCACTGTGCTCTCTCGGACAGGGAACGGTGCCCCGTCGGACCGGAGTGCGTGCGGGGGAAGGAGTGACCGGAAGGGGCCAACGGGGTGACGCGGGGCGGCGACTCCTGGTATCCGTGGTGACGACGGCGTCACCGTCCGAGAGAGGTCAGCAGGACACCCGTTCCCGTGCGGCGCCCGCGCCGTTCCCGCCGTCCCCCGGTCACGAGGAGTCCGTCGCGGTGACCCAGGCCCCCGAGCGCCGACCGACCGAAGCCCACGACGACACCCCGGTCACCGGGGTGCTCGTCGGCGTCGACCTGCGCGGAATCCAGGCCTTCGTCTACAGCGGGCGACGCATCCTGGACGCCGTGGGCCGCGCGGCGCTCGTCGCCGAACTCACCGACACCTCCGACCCCGTCCACGGGGTGGGTGACCTCGTTCCCGAGGGGTGTCTGGTCCTGCGGGACGCCGGCGGGGCCCTGACCCTGGTGCTGCCCGACCTCGCGGCGGCCCGCCTCCTCACCGGGCGCTACACGCGCAGGCTCCGGGACCGGGCCGGGGGCCTGACCCCGGTGGTCGCGTTCGTCCCCTACGGGCCCGGGGCCGTGCCCGTCCCCGGGGAGCCGGTCGCACCGGACCTGGACGCGGCGCTGGCCGAGCTCCCCGTCCGGCTGCGCCGCGCCCGCCGTCACATGTCCGCGCTGCACACCCCCGCCTCGGGGTACGGGATCACGGCCGTGTGCTCGGTCAGCGGGGCCCCGGCCGAGTCCGTGGACGGCAGCAGGCCCCTGGAGGATCCCGCCGGGACGGGGCGGCGCGTGCACGAGCGGGTGGCGGCCGACGTCGCCCGGGCGCGGGGGATCGGCCGTCGCTGGCACCGCGCCCACAGCGACTCCTGGCTCGCCGGACTCGACGCGGACCTGGCCCTGCCCATGGAGGTGGACCGGCTCGGCCGCGACCACGGCGAGGTGAGCCGGGTCGCGGTGGTGCACGTGGACGTCAACGGCCTGGGGGAGCTCCTCGGGGAGTACCGCGAACGGGCGGGAGTCCCCGGTGCGCCCGGATCCGGGGCGCTGGCCCAGCGGGAGCTGTCCACCCATGTCGCCGGACTCACGGAGGGGCTGGCCCGGGCCCTGGTGCGCGCGGTGGCCGCCGCGGTCCGGACCGAACCGGGGCGGCCGCCCGTGGTTCCCGGGAACGGGACGGGCGCGGAGCTCACCCTGGACCACCAGCCTCCCGGCCCGATCCTGTTGCCTGTGCGGCCGATCGTGGTCGCCGGGGACGACCTCACGGTCCTCTGCGACGCCCGTCTGGCGCTGAGCCTGGTGCGGTACGCCCTGGAGTGGCTGGACGCCGATCCGGAGCGGATCCGCGACCCCGGGGACCCCCGTGTGGCGCTGCACCGCGCGCTGGCCCGGGTCCGCCTCCCGGGCCGCACCGTGGTGGGCGCCGACGCGCGCACCCATCTCACGTGCGTGCCCACCGTGGGTGCGGGGATCGCGGTCCAGCCGGTGGGCGCCCCGCTCGCGCTCGGCTACGACCTGTGCGAGGCCATGTGTTCCCTGGCCAAGGCGGGGCGGCGTTCGGCGGCCGCCACCGATCCCGCAGCCGCCGAGGAGCACGCGGTGGCCTGGACCACCCGCTTCGACGGGGTCGACCGGGTCCTGGACCGCACGGAGGCCGCCCAGGCGGCCGTGCCCGCGCGCACCGCCCTGCCGATGACCGGGTCCGCCTTCACCCGCTTCCTGGACCGCTACCTCTCCCCGCGCGGCGGCCTGTTCGCGGACGGGGACTCCCACCACCGGGGCTGGCTGGTCTCGGCGCTGGTCCCCCTGCTGGAGTCCGGCGCAGACCCCGGGCCGGAACTGGACCGCCGCGCCCGCGCGACCGGGCACCCCGTGGCGCTGCCCGAGGGGTGGACCCACGGTGAGCTGCTGGACGCGGTCAACGTGCGGGACCTGTACCTGGATCCGGGACTGACGGAGGGAACCCATGAGTGAACCGGACCGGATCGTGGTGCGCCTGGTGTCCCCGGCGCTCTTCGCGGGGGCCAGCGCGGACGGCACCGGCGCCGACACCGACGTCGTCACGGACGCGCACGGGCTGCCCTGTCTGCCCCGGCACCGGCTCGCCGCCCGCCTGCGCGTGGCGGCGGTCAGCGCCGCGACGGTCACGCCCGACCTGGCCGAGGCGGTGGAGAGGGTGTTCGGCAGGGAGGGCTCACACGACGCCGACCGCGCGCTGCGCGTGGGACACGGGCGCCCCGGGGACGCGGTCCGCGCCGCCGTCGCCCACGCCCTCGCGGGCCGTGCCGCACCCGCGCGCGCCGCGCTCCGCAGGGCCGTCACCGACGCGCACACCACCCTGGAGTCGGGGGTGGAGATCGGTCCGGACGGCGCCCCCGAACCCGGCCGGCTGCGCACCCACCGGGTGCTCCTGCCCGGCCTGGTGCTCACCGCGCCCCTGACCTGGTCGGTACCCCCACGGGCGGTGGACTGGCGCTGCCTGGCACGCGCCTGCCTGGCCACGGACCAGATCGGCCTGCGCTCCACGCGGGGCCGGGGCCGGGTCGACGTGTACCTGTCCCGCCCCGACGACCCCGACCCCCGCGCCACCACGCTCTCCCTGGCACGGCCCTGCGGACGGCCTCCCCACCTGGAGGCCCCGGCGGAGACGGCGTTCGGCGGCGGGGCGGCACGGGCGTCCGGGGCCGTACAGGGGGCGAGGACGTGAACCCCGACCCCTACCGGGACCCCGCCGAACCCGTCAGCGCCTACCTGCCACTGCGGTACGTGCTCACCGACTCCCTCGCGGTGCGGACCGGCTTCGACCCCCTGCGCGTCGACACCGAGACCACGGTGAGCGGGCGCGCCCAGCGGGGGATGCTCGCGGCCGCGCTCCAGCGTGCGGGCCTGTGGGACGAACTGCGCACGTGGGTCGCCCGCGGCGAGCTGATCCGCTTCGCCCCCGCCCACCCCCGGTTGGAGCAGCACGCGCGCCCCGGTGTCCCGGTGGTCGCCCACCCGCCGCCCGCGTACCTGTACTCGCCGGGCAAGGACGGCGACACCCTCGTGGACCTGTTCGCCGAGGGAACCGACCAGCCGGGGGTGCCGCACCGCGCCGTCCGCGACCCGCTCACCCCCGACCGCTCCCTGCGCGCGTCCGTGCGCACCACGGCCGAGCGCTACCTGGGCCGGGGCGCCCCCTTCTTCACCACCAGCATGGACCCGGGCCAGGTCTTCGAGGCCCGATGGCAACTGCGCGGCCCCGACCACGCCTTCCTGCGCGGACTGGCGGCGCGCGTCGTCGAGGTCCTCTCCGACGCCGAGGGCACGCTGACCCTGGGCTCGGGCGGGACGCGCGCCCACGGCGGGGTCGCGGTGGAACCGGTGCGCCCGGACCGCCCGCTGTCCCCGGACCGGGTGGAGTGGACCGGTCCCGACCGGTCCCGGCGTGCGGGCCAGGACGTGGACCTGGTCCTGCTCTCCACGGCGCTCCTGGTGGGCGCGCAGGGGCAGGACCGTCCGCACGCCCTGGTTCCGGCCGTACGCGAACTCCTCGAACGACGCCTGCCGTACACCCCGGTCACGGTGGTCGCCGCACACGTCGAACCCGTCCTGGTCGGCGCCTACCACCGGGCCTACCGGGGGCCGATGACCGAGCGCTGGGCGGCGGCCCCGGGGTCGGTGGTGCGGCTGCGTCTGGGCGGGGGACTGACCACCGCACACGTCCGCGACCTGGAGGCCCACCCCCTGGGTGAGCGCCTGGTGGACGGCCACGGCCAGTTCGCCCTGCTGGAGCCGCCCCCGCCGCGCCCCGTCCCGCTCGTACCGGCCTCCACCCCGCTCCCCGCGCGCCGTGAGGGCACCGTCACCCTGTCCGACGGTCGGGTCCTGCCCGACCCCACCCCCCTCGACCCCGGGCAGGACACGGAGCTGGACGCCCTGTACGACGAGCTCATGTGGAACGCCGCCGCCTCCGCCATCCGCGACCACGCCCGCGCCCTCGCCTCGGCGGGCACGCTGTCCCCGCTCACCCCCAGCCTCCTCGGGAGGCTGCGTGAGGTCCTCGTCCGCCCCCACGACACCCCCGACGAGGCGCTGGCCGCGCTCGGCCACACACTGGAGGGCCCGGACGAGGAGAGCGACACGGTCCACAAGGTGCTGAGGGAGAGGGCCGTGCGCGCCCTCCAGCGCGCCCGGGTGGTCCGCCCGGGCGGCAGGGGCCGCCCGCTCACCGTCCACACGTGGCTCACCGGGCTCTCCGCCGGACCGGCGGCCTGGTGGCGGGCGAACCGGCCCCGGTTCTCCCACGACCCCGCCTACGCCCGGGCGCTGGCCTCCGTGGACCTGGCCGCCCCGGACGGACTGCCGTCCGACAACCGGGAGAGCGGGCTCTCGACCCGGGCCGAGCACTGGGAGCGCCGCGCCTCGGCACGGCTGTCCCTGCTGCTGGTGTCTTCCTGGCTGGCCGAGGCGGCCCGGACGCTGCGCGCGGAACAGGACCGGACGTGACCGCCGAGGACGACCCGCACGGCCCCGGACCCACCGGCCTGGTCTGGGAGTGCGCGGTCCGGCTCCGCCTGCTCACCGACACCCACGTCGGCGCGGCCCGGGCCGGGGCCGGGCGGGCCGAGGAGAGCGACGTCGACCTGAGGCTGGACCGGGACCCGCGGGGCGGGGCGCCCCGGCTGCGGGCCACCACCCTCGCCGGGCTGCTCCGCCACGAACTCCTGGCCCGCACGGCCGACCCGGAGAGCGCCGCCGCGCTGCTGGGTTCGGGGGACCACCCGGAGGCGGGTGCCCGCTCCAGCGCCCTGGACCTGGACGACGCGTACGCGGTCCTTCCCGAGGACGAAGCGGTGACGGTGCGGGTGGGAACCCGCGTGGACCCGGCCACCGGCAGCGTGCACCCCGGCCGTATGTGGCAGTGGGAGGTACTGCCCGCCGGCACCGTGTTCACCGCGCACCTCAGGCTGAGGGCGGCCGACCCCACGGAGGAGGCCCGCCTGCTCGTCCTGCTGGCCCTGGCCGCGCGGGGGCTGGCGGACGAGGGGCCGGGCATCCGGCTCGGTGGGCGCACGGGACGCGGACTCGGTGCGGTCCGGGCCGTCCGCTGGACCGCCCGCCGACACGACCTCACCGACGAGGACGGGTGGTTCGCCTACCACGCGCGCGACTGGCCGACCCGCTGGCGGGAGGCCGAACGGGCCCTGGAGACCGCCGAGCCCGACGCGGACCTGGCAAGGGCCCTCGGCGCGGTCCTGAACGAGGACGGGCAGCGGGCCACCGCCGCCCTCCTGCCGGACGCGGCGGCGGGCGCGGACCGGAGGCGACGGTCCGAGCTGCGCCTGGAACTGCGCGTGGCCGAACGCCCCGACCCCGTCCCCTCGGGGCGGGCGACACGCCCCGCGACCCTGCTCGTCGGGGACACCCCCGCGGGCGACCGGCCGACCCCGGCCGACCGCGTCCACCGGCGGCGCCCGGCGGTCACCGGGGGCGGCGAGGTGGAGCCGCGCCCCGTCCTCGGCGACACCGCCCTGTTCGCCCTGTTCAAGCGGATCGGGGAACGGCTGGTCCGGGACGCGGCCGAACACCTGGCGGGGGAGGGGACCCGTTGGCCGGAGTGGCACGGGCACTGGTGGGGCGGCGACACCGGCCGCTGGCCCGACTCCCGGCCCGCACCCTCACGGATCCGTCTGCGGGCCACCCCTACCCTCAGCGGCGGCGCCCCGGTGACCACCACACGCCTGACCGTCGACTCCCTCTTCGGGGACGCCGTGGACGGGCACCTGTTCACCACCGAACTCCACAGCGGCGGTTCGGCCCCGGTCGTCCTCGACGTCACCGAACCCGACGACGCCGTACGGGGGCTTCTCGCCCTGGTCGTGCGCGAGCTGGCCACGGTCCCCCTGGACACCCTCGGCGCGGGCGCGGGCAGCGGCAGCGGCCGACTGGTCGCCACCCGGGCGGTCCTGACCACCCACGAGGGGGACGGGTCGCCACCCCACGAGGTGGACCTGATCCGCGCCCTCACCGAGCCGGACGGCCCGGACGCCGCCACCGCCCGCGGATGGCTCCCCGAACTGCACCGACAGATCACCCGTGCCCCAGAACCCGGGCCCGACGACGAGGGGGACCCCTCATGAACCCGCACCCCCACGAACCCCCGTCGCCGGTCGGCGTCGACGTGCGCCCGCTCTCCGGGGAGGAGGTCGACACGGTCCTCGACGACGTCCTCGTGCGGGGTCGGCGCTGCCGGGCCCTCGACGCGGCGGGTCCGCCGGGCGGGCCGCAGTGGCTGCTGGCCGAGCTCGGAGACGGGCGGATCACCGGCTCCTGCCCCGACTCCCGGTGGCGGAGGTCGGACGCCCCGCCCACCGAGGAGCTGTCGGCGCCGTCGCTCGACCCCGACACGGACCGGTGGCGTGTGCTGGAGGTGCTGGTGTTCGGCCCGCACGCGCAGATCCGTCTGGGGGAGGGCGCGGAGGCGGGCTGGGTCAGCACCGACGCTCCGGAACGGCCCCCCGAGTGGATGCGCCCCCGCGACCGCTCCTTCCTGCTCCAGGGCTGGGGCGGTCCTGGGTCCACCCGCACCCTGGAGGGGCGGGTGCCGCTCACCGTCACGCGGGAGCCCTCCGGGACCGAGGCGGTGCTCCCGGTCGCCTGGACCGACTTCTCGGGGCGGATCCGACCGCACGGGGCGTTGGAGAGCACCGGTACCTGGCTGACGGTCCGGGAGTACTGGGCCGCCGACCCCGTGACCGGCGCGGTCGGGGTGGCCTTCCACCGGCTGACCGGACTGGTGTCGGGTCCCAAACCCACCGGCCCGGAGTTCGACGTCGGCACCGGGGCCCCGGTCGACCCTCCGGGCGGGGAGCGCTGATGGCGGGCCCCCAGCGCGCCACGGCCCCCTACGGTCTGGTCCGGTTGGCCGAGACCCCGGTTCCCGCCGCCGCCCTGCACCCCGACCACGACACCGTGTCCCTGCTCCGCTCGCACGACCGCACGGTCGGGGGGACCCACTCGGGCTGGATCGACCTCACCCTGACCACGCTCACCCCCACCTTCGTCGGTCAGGCTCCCGGTCGAGGACGCGCGGGCTCCTCCGCCCGCCTCCCGCACGGGGACCGCTCCCTTCCCCTGATCCCCGGCTCCACCCTGCGCGGCCTGGTCCGCAACACGCTGCGCATGCTCACCGGCGGTGAGAGCGGCCCGGTCAACACGCCCATGCTGTTCTTCCGCGCGCCGGTGCGCGTGGACTCCGGCGCCGCCGACGGCTCCCCGTCGACCCGCGCCCGCCAGGTCATGGCCAGGCGGCACGACCACTACCGCAGGCGCCGCGCGGGGCACCGCACCCGGCAGGGCTTCCTGTACCGCGACCCCGACGACGGGGGCTGGTACGCCGTGGAGGTTCCCGCCACCGCTCTGGAACCCGAGCCCGGCCGCGCCCTCAAGGTGACCTTCGACGTGCTCCGGGAGAGCCTGCGCACCTGGGACTTCGGCGTGGCCGAGTTCCCCGACCCGCCCCGGGACGGCACCTACGTCCCCACCGCCCACGAACAGCACGGCCGCCTCCAGCACCGCTGGGTGTACGCGGTGCACCTGCGGGGACGGCGCGGGATCGCCGCGGTGGCCCCCGACGAACCCGGGGCGCGCGCCCACCTCGCCGCCCACGGCGGTTCCGGCGGGGTGATCCCGGCCCTGCTGGTGCTCACGGGGAGCGCGGCGCAGGAGCGGCGCAACGCCTACCTGTTCCCCCGCCCCCGCGACCCGCGCGCCGGACGCCTCCCGGTCCCGGAGTCGCTGGTGGAGCTGTTCGAGTCGGCGGCGCAGGTCACCGGGTACCAACGAGCCGCCTTCCCCGACACCCTGGGCACGACCGGTGACCGGCCCGAACGGCCGCCGGTCGCCGGGACCGGGGGCGGCGGGCTGCCTCGGAGGGGCCTGGAACCCGTCTGGTTCGACCTCGACCCCTCCGGCCGGGTGGTCTCCTTCGGCCGGTCCGGCGGCTACCGGGTCGCGGTCAGCGACGACGACCCGATCCGCCGTGCCGTCCCCGACGCGGTGCTCGGCCCGCAGCACGGGGACCCTGACCGGCCGGACCGGGCCGGGCGTACCGTGGACGTGTGCCGGGCGCTGTTCGGTGACACCGACGTGTTCGCGGGGGAGGCCGGCGCGCTCAAGGGTCGGGTGTCCTTCGGTGACGCCCTGGGCGACGACCCCGACCCCGACTACCCCGACGGCGCCGCCCTGCGCGTGCGGCTCCTCTCCCCGCAGCGCGGATGCTTCGCCAACTACCTGGTCCAGGGCCCCGAGACGTCGGGGGAGCGGCCCGACGTCATCACGTGGTCCCACGAGGGCCGTATCCGCCTGGGCGGGTACAAGACCTACCTGCACCGGCACGACCCCCGCCTGGGCTCACCGGTCCGCTACGACGCACGCGCCCAGACCGACCTCGGGATCACGGTGCTGCCCCGGGGCTCCGGCGCGGAGCCGCCCCAGGACACCCAGCGCGACATCGTCCCCCTGCGGGACGGCCTCACCCTGCGCTCACGCGTCACCTTCACCAACCTGACCGACGCCGAACTCGGCGCCCTCCTGCGCGCCCTGCTCCTGGGCAACCCCGTGGACGGCGGCGACCCGCGCGACCCCGAGCACGCGCACAAGGTCGGTATGGGCAAGTCCCTCGGTATGGGCAGCGTGCACCTGCGCCCCGAACTCCACCTGGTGGACCGCCGCGCCCGTGCCGCCGATCTCTCCCTGGCCCCGGCGGCCGGGGTGGCCCCCGCCGGTCCCGGTCGGGTCGGCGCGTTCCTGGACGCCTTCTCCACGGCCCTCGCCCGCGACCGATCGGCCGACGACTGGCGCGAGGTGGACCAGGTGGTGGACGTGCTGCTGGCCAGCCGTTGGCGGGAGCGGCTGCCGTTCGGGGAGACGGCGGTGATGTCCCTGCGCCAGTTCGCGGAGTACCCGGTGCTCCCACCGCTCACCGAGCGCTTCCGGCCAGACGGCACGCGTTGAGCGGAAGCGCCGCCGGTGACGGGACGCCGCGAGGCCGCGAGGCCGTAACGTCCCCGGGGCCCGCCGCGAGGCCGTGACGCCCTGGGCACGCCTGGAACGCGTGCGGCCGCGACGCCACCGGAGGCCGGTCCGTCCGCGACGGGCTCGACCGTGCGGCCCGGGTGCCCCGGGTGCCCCGGGAGCCCCCCGCCGTCTCCGGCCCAGGAGTCCGGGCCGGTTCCGCTCGTGTCAGCCGCTGACGTCGGCCAGGGCCTCCAGCAGGTCGGCGCGGCGGTCGGGGTCGTCCTGGGCACCGCGCCACAGCGTCGGCGCCTGGGGGCCCTCGTCCAACAGTCGGCACAGCAGGGCGTCCAGGGAGCCGCGCGGGTCGGCGTCGAAGGCCGCCCGGTGGGCCTGCGCCTCGGCGGCCAGCTCGCGGGCGAGCCAGACCAGCCACGCCCGCTCGGTCTGGCGGAGCACCTCGCGCCGGGGCCCGTACGGGTCCGGTTCCCCGTCTCCGTAGGAGTCACCGTCCTCCTCGTCCGGCAGGTCGGGGATGGGTGTGTAGGGGGCGCTGCGGGCCCGCCCACGGGCGCGCTGCACCAGCTCGAAGTGGCCGGGCATGGCCACGGCCATCCGTCCCAGCACCCCGGTGAGGCGCCGGGCCACGTCCTCACCGCTGAGGCCCGGCAGGAGCTCGCGCAGGTGCAGGCGGCGGCGCTGGTCCGGGGTGCGGCCCGGGTCGGCGTCCCGGCCCCCGGCCAGTTCGGAGAGCTTGCGCAGCAGGTAGTCCCCGGTGGCGGTGGAGACCATCGGGGGTTCCCGGACGGCCGTGAGGGGGCGCCCGTGCAGGTCCGCGACGGGCACCGCGCTGCCGTCCTCGGTGAAGGACACCGACTCCCCGGGGTGGACGTCCTCCGGCAGGTCGGCGGCGGGGTTGCCCCACCCCGCGGTGAGCACCAGCAGGGCCAGCGCCTCCTGTTCCACCACGTCGGTGGCGACCCGCGCGACGTCGCGGCGCTGGGCCCAGCGCCGGGGGCGTTCGGAGAAGGCGCAGCGGACCTTGCCGTTGGGGGCGGGCTGCGGGTAGACGCGCCGCAGGTTCTTGTACGAGCGGTCCCGTCGGACGTCGTCCAGGGCGTCGCGCAGCCGGTGCGCGGCGGTGCGGTCCACGGACGCGCGCACGCCTGAGGCCTCCCTGGCCGTCCGCCCGCTCTCGGGCACGGCCTTGGCACCGACCGCGTCCGCGTCCGGAAGGACGCTCCGGCCACTCGTGGCCGCGCCGCCCATGACGGTGGCCATGCGCGTGGCGATGACGCTGGTCGGCTCTCCCCGGTGCCTCGCGCACGGGCAGTGCTCGAAGCACAGGTCGACGTAGTCGAAGAACTGCTCGGAGTGACCGGCGCAGCCCTGCGCTGTTCCGTCCGAGGAGCAGGGCCCACACCCCAACACGCGCGTGAACACGCGCAGGAAGGCGGCCGAACCGAACAGTTCCACGGCGGAGCAGTGATGCTTGCTCACGAACTCTTCTCCCCGGGTGTGCCGGGGCCGGGACGCTCCCCCAGCCCTTCCGGGGAAACGCGTGGTGAGTCGTGAGCCTGCTGGTGACACTCCTGCGTGAACGGGAGGTCGTACAACAAAATATTGCCTTCGGGCGCGCACTGTCAATTGTTGGTCGGGGTTCCGAATACGAAAGTGCTTCGGAGCCATTTATAAACCGGTCACGAGTAACAGTGGTCTCAGAATTCACCGGGGCCCTGTTCGCCGGGCGGTGGGAAGGTGTCCGAGAGATGGCGGTGAGGGCCTCGGAACGGGGTGCGTCGTGCCCGTCCCGGTGAAGCGGGCGGCCGACAGGAACGAGTGTTACGGGAGGTCGCTGGATGTCCGTGGTCAATCTGACGCCGCACGAGGTGACGGTTGTCGACGAGCACGCGCGCGTGATCCGCACCTGGCGGGGATCGAGCGAACCGGCGCGGGTCGAGGCGATCCGGGTTCCCCTGAGCGAGGTGGAGGGAGTGCCGCTGCTGGCGGAGGAACGCACCCGCGCGCGACTGCCCGCACCGGCCGAGGGGGTCTGGTTCATCGTCTCCTCCGTGGTGAGTTCCGCCCATCCGGAACGGGACGACCTGCTGGTCCCCTCCGACCTCGTGCGCGACGACAAAGGGGTGGTCACCGGGTGCCGTTCCTTCGTGCTCACCTCGGTTCCGGTGCGTTCGCACGGATACCAGTGCGGGCCCGCGTGCAGGGTGGGAAACCCGCTTACCTGAACCATTCCTGGAACGGGTGAGTACTGTGGTCCCGTTCCTGTAGTCGGGGGACGGCCGAGATCGGTGCGTCCGGAAGGGAAACCGTGGACGCACCCCGAATCGCCGTCGTCCTCGTGGGCCAGAACCCCACCCCCGCCCTCCTCTCCTCGCTGACCCTCCCGGTCGACCAACTGCTCCTGGTCTGTAGCGACGGCACCCTGCCCGTGGCCCGCCGCGTCGCCGAGGCGGTCGGCCGCATCGCCCGGGGGCGCTCCGTGCGCGTCCTCAGCGTGGGCGCGGACCCGCACGACCCCGCCTCCGTCACCGGTCTCCTGGAGACGGTCTGCCGCGCGCTCGGCCATCGTCCCTGGTACCTCGACTACACCGGCGGCACCAAGGTGATGAGCGTGGCCGCCGCGCTGCACCACGAACGGGTGCTGCCGCCGCACGCCCGCGCCTGGCGGTTCTACCTGGACTCCCACAGCGACCTGCTCCGCAGCGCCGACACCGCGCGCCCCGACCAGCCGGTGGGCTGTCAGGGGATCGACCTGCGCACCCTCGCCGGGGTGCACGGCGCCCAGTGGGTGAGCGACCGCGACCCCGCGCCGCTGCGCCGCTTCCTGCACGGCGGGGACGCCGCCCTCGCCGACGCCTACCCGAACCTGCCCGAGAGCGAACGCAACGGGATCGCGGCGGAGGCGCGCGTCCTCTCCCACCTGCGCGGCCTGCTGGGCGGACGGCCCGACACCGAGGTCCTCGGCTCCCGGCGCGTGGCCGACCCCTACCGCCCGGGCGGATCCGTCGCGGACTTCGACATCCTGGTGCGCCACCGCCACCGGGTGCTGTGCGTGGAGGCCAAGACCCGGGCCGAGGACGTGGTGGCCCGCGCGGGCTGGACCGTGGCCAAGGCCCGCCGGGTCTTCGGCGGGGCCACCCTCGTCCTGTTCGTCTACTCCGGCCCCGTCGTCGAGGACCTGCGCGAACAGGTGACCGCGTACAACCCGGCGCTCACCGGCCGCAACGTCCACGTCTGGAACCTGGACGCCCTGACCGAACGCGTCACCACCTTCGCTGCCGTGCGGGACGCCTTCTTCCCGAGCCTGGCCGACGGGCCCACACCGCCCGCGGTCCCGGCCGTGCTCCCCCAGGGAGCCCCGGAGGCCGCCACCTCCGACAGCGACGGGTCGGACGGCCAGCTGCCCGCACCACCCGCCCGGCACCCCGGTCCGCAGGACGGGCCGCTTCTGGTCACACCCCTGGGCGGCAGTCGACTGGGCGCCCTCGCCGCGCTGCACGCCCACCGCCCCTCCCGCGCGCTGGTCCTGCCCTCGCGGCAGAGCCTGCGGGCGCGCGTACGTGAGGCGGCGGCCGGGGCTCTGCGCGCCGCCGAACACCCGGACGCGCCCCCGGCCGACGCTGCCGCGCTGCGCTCCGAGGGCTACCGGGACCGGGTGAGACTGCCCGCCGACCCGGTGGACGGCTACGACTCCGGCGCGGTCCAGCGGGCCGTCCAGGGCTGGATCGAGCAGGAAAGGGAGGGCGACCAGCCGGTGGTCGTCGACATCACCACGGGGACCAAGGCGATGAGCCTCGGACTGGCCAGGGCCGCCCGGCACTGCGGAGCCTGCGCCACCTACCAGCTGCCCCGGGACCGGGCCGTCGTGTGCCTGACCCACGGCCGCCGCGAGCTGGAGGGACGCGCCCGGATCGACTGGTCGCTGGTGCTGTCCGGGTACGCACCCCTCACCGCGTCCCTGGAGGAGGTGGTCACCGGACCCGCCCGCGACCAGGTGGACGTGGAACTGCTCGACCTGGCGGGGGCGGCGCTCCGGACGGCGGCCTCGGGCGCGACCGGTGTGTGGTGGGACGTCTCCCTCGCCGACGCGGAGGGGTTCCTGACCGCGCAGGAACGGCCCGGGCTGGTCCTCACCTTCGATGACCGCGCCGTGGGGCTGGCCGCACCGGCGCGCCGACGGCGGCGCACGGCGGACGGACCCCTGCGGGACGTGAGCCCGGGGGCGTGGGCCCAGAGCGTGTTCGCGGCCACCACCCACCTGAACGTGCGCTGCGACGTCGCGGGCACCGTGGTGGCCCTGACCCGACCCGGACGGGACGTGAGCCGCGCAGGTGAGCTGGTGGACTGGATCGCCCAGCCCGCACCGGGCCGGGCCCCGGGCCTGCGTTTCGGGGAACCGCTGTACCCGCTGGTCGTGGAGGTGGACCCGGAGAGCGGCGCCGACCCGTCCGGAACCCTCACCACGGACGCGAGCAGGCTCTGAACCCGGAGTGATCCCCGTCCCTTTCCGGAACCGTCGTCCCGTTCGCGGTGTCCCATCCGGTGCCCCAGGATGGGGTCGCGGCCGTCCGGCCGCACGTGGACCGGAACGGCGGGGCGTACGAGGCATGGGGATCACGAGTGGTCGGTTTCGAGGGGCTGCGCTGGGAGGCGTGCTCGTGCTCCTTCTCGCCGGGTGCGCGGCGCCGGACGACGACGGCGGCGCGGCGGCCCCCGAGCCGCAGGAGGTCGACTGGGCGCCCTGCCTGAGCGAGCAGGAGCTGGAGGAGGCGCCCGAGTGGGACGGTGACCCGGACTGGCTGGAGACCCTGGAGTGCGGCACCCTCACCGTGCCGCTCGACCACGCCGACCCCGACGGCGACACCGTGGACCTCGCCCTGGCCCGGCGGCCCGCCAGCGGCGGCGCCGACGAGCGGATCGGCTCCCTGGTGGTCAACCCCGGCGGCCCCGGCGAGTCCGGGGTCGCGATGCTCGACCACCCCCTCTTCGACGCGTCGGTCCAGGACGCCTTCGACCTGGTCGGCTTCGACCCGCGCGGGGTGGGCGACAGCGAGGGCTTCGCCTGCGGTGACTGGTTCGCGATGGACGGCGCCCGCCAGGCCGTGGCCGACTCCGGGAACGTCGCCGACGCCGACCTGTCCGACCTGGAGGAGTCCGCCCGCGCCTACGCCGAGTCCTGCGCGGAGACCGTGGGGGAGGACTTCCTCGCCAACATGGGCACCGTGAACGTGGTCCGCGACCTCGACCTGCTCCGCGGCGCCCTGGGCGACGAGAAGCTGACCTACGTGGGCTTCTCCTACGGCACCTACATCGGCGCGCTGTACGCGGAGATGTTCCCGGAGAACACCCGCGCCCTCGTGCTGGACGGCGCCGTCGAGACCGAGCGTCCCAACGTGGAGGTCGCCACCGACCAGGCCGGGGCCTTCCAGGCCGC
This sequence comes from Nocardiopsis sp. iso_237, assembly GCF_056173345.1. NCBI lineage: Bacteria > Bacillati > Actinomycetota > Actinomycetes > Streptosporangiales > Nocardiopsidaceae > Nocardiopsis > Nocardiopsis sp. iso_237. Next base: position 2,303,162 of record NZ_CM149669.1, read on the forward strand.
CTGGGACCTGTTCGTGGACGAGTGCGCGTACGCCTCCCGCTGCCCGTTCGACGGCACGGCCACCGCCGACGCCCGCATGGGGGAGCTTCTGGACCGGCTCGACGCGGACCCGCCCACGGTCCGGGGCTGGTCCGTGGACGGCGACACACTGCTGACCATGGTGAGCCTCCAGCTCTACGACGAGGGCACCTGGCCCGAGCTGGCGGAGGTCCTCGCCGCGCTCGACGAGGACGTCGACGGCGCCGGACCCCAGCTGGAACGCCTCTACGACGACACCTTCGGCCAGGAAGAGGAGGAGACCGACGAGCCCGAGGCGTCCGACGAGCCGGAATCCTCCGAGGACCCGGGTGTCCACGAGGACACCGAAGCAGCTCTGACCGCCGTCAACTGCGCCGACCGCGCCGACCCGACCGACCCCGACGTCTACCGGGAGGCGGCGCAGCGCGCGGCGGCGGACTCCCCGTACTTCGGCGCCGACCTGGTCTGGGAGCAGCTGCCGTGCGCCTACTGGGTCGACACCGAGGAGGCGCCCACCGGTTTCTCCGCCCCGGACGCCCCGCCGATCGTCGTGGTCGGCACGCTCGGTGACCCGGCCACCCCCTACACCTGGGCCGAGGAGCTCACCGAACAGCTGGACACCGCCACGCTGGTCACCTACGAGGGAGCGGGCCACACCGCCTACGGCTACGGGATGGAGTGCGTGGACGGCCCGGTGGACGCCTACCTCCTGGACGGGGCGGTCCCGGAGGCCGGTCTGTCCTGCCCCGCCTGGTAAAACCCGACACGACGGACTGTTTACCCGCCCTCCGGGATGTTCTGCGCGGTTCCGCCCCCGATCGCTCGGAGGATGGGATCCGGCGGCGGAGGACTCTGTGCGGGGGCGGGTGTTCGGGTGCGGGCTCTGGGGGTCGCGGGAGCGGCGTTGGCGCTGGTCGTGACGGCGGGCTTTGCCCCCCTCGACGAGCAGGACCAGGCGCGCTCCTTCTACGGTCAACACGTCGACTGGCGGCCCTGCCTGTCCCCGGAGGAACTGGCCGGGGCCGAACCGGTCGAGGGCGACCCCGACTGGAGGGCGCGGCTGGAGTGCGGCACCGTCACCGTTCCCGTCGACCACGGCGACCCCGGCGGCCGGACCATCGAGACCGCCGTGGTGCGGCACCCGGCCCAGGGCACGGCCGACCAGTACCGGGGATCCCTGGTGTTCAACTTCGGCGGCCCCGGCCGCGCGGGGGTGGCCCGGTTCGAGGCCGGACCCCTCGCGCTGAGCAGGCGGGTCCGCGACTCCTTCGACCTCGTCTCCTTCGACCCGCGCGGCGTGGGGGAGAGCGCCGGGTTCACCTGCCCCGCGTGGGACGCCATGGAGCGGCCGCTGGAGGAGGTGGCGGGCGTCGACCCCGACGACGTGGGCGACGACCGGCTCCGGGACCTCGAACGGACCGCCCAGAGGTTCACGTGGAGCTGCGAGGAGGAGGTCGGGACGGACTTCCTCGCCAACATGGGCAGTGTGAACGTGGTCCGCGACCTCGACCTGCTCCGTGACGCGCTGGGCGACGAGAAGCTCAGCTACGTGGGTTACTCCTACGGCACCTACCTCGGGGCCCTGTACGCGGAGATGTTCCCGGAGAACACCCGCGCCCTGGTGCTGGACGGGGCCCTCCAGACCCAGCGCGGCGTGATCGCGGACGGCGTGGAGCAGAGCCAGGGGGCGCAGTCCGCCTGGGAGTCCTTCGTCTCCTACTGCCTGGAGAGGGCACCCGAGTGCCCGTTCACCGGCGCGGAGGAGGCCCCGTCCGAGGCCGAGGCACTGCTGGCCGGGCTCGACACCGACCCGATCGTCGTCGGGGACCGCAGTGTCGGCCGCCACGAGATGCTGGCGCTGCTCAGGGACTCCCTGAACGCCGAACGGCAGTGGGAGGGCGACGCGCGCCTGCTGGCCCGGATCGCGCGCGACGAGCGGGACCCCTTCGTCCAGGCCTACCTGGGGCGCTACGCCGCCCCGAGGGACGACCAGGGCGCGACGGCGTCCGCGTTCACGGCGGTGCAGTGCGCCGACCACACACGACCCGGCGACGTCCACGCGTTCCTGGAGGGCGCCCGGCGCGCGGAGAAGGTGTCGCCGTTCTTCGGCGGCGACGAGATCTGGACGTTCCTGCCCTGCGCGTCCTGGCCCGACACCGAACTCGCCCCGAGCGACCTCAGTGCCCCCATGGCGCCACCGATCCTGGTCGTCGGCACCCGCGACGACCCCGCGACCCCGTACGCGTGGGCCGAGGAACTGGCCGACCAGCTGACCACCGCCACCCTGTTCACCTACGAGGGCGGCGGCCACACCGCCTACGCGGGCGGACGCGGCTGCGTGGACGGCGCCGTGGACGCCTACCTCCTGGACGGTGTGGTCCCCGCCGTCGGCGCCTCCTGCCCCGGAGAACTCTGAGCGGCCCCGCTCCCTCCCGGGGAGGATCAGCCTCCCCCGCACGGGGGAGGCGGGGCCGCGCCGCGCCGAACAGACTCGTGTCATGAGGACGTCGGCGAGGGAAGGCGGAGCGGTCATGGTGAAGCGGGCGGAGAACGGGTCGGCACGAGCCCGGCACGGGTCGACGGGGGCCGGACACGTTCCGGCACGGACCGCACCAGCGTGGCTCGGCCGTGCGGCCGCCGGCGCGGGCCTGCTGCTGGGGGTCGCGCACCTGATGATCACCGGGTGGCTGGCGGCCGACGCCGACCAGGGGATCGGACCCGGTTACCTGGTCTGGATGGTCGGGCCGCTGGTGGCCACGCTGGGCACGGCCGTCGCGGCGCTGGCCCTCGTGCGTCCCGGAGCCCCGCGCTGGCCGGGCTGGGTCACCGGAACGGCGGCGGTGCTCCTCGCCCTGCTCACCCTGCTCGGGTTCGCGTCCCTGGCCTTCGGTGCGAGCGCGGCCTCCCTCTTCCTGGGGCCCGGTCCGTACGCGCTCCCCGGCACGGTGCTCTTCACCGCCCTCACCCTCAGCTCACGGGCGGCGCGGCGGGCGTCCGCGGCTCCGTGAGGTCGCGCGCCGCCTCACGGTACCGGCCGGGGGACCGGCCGAACTCGCGTTTGAACGCGTTGGCGAAGGCGAACTGCGAGGAGTACCCCACCCGCGTCGCCACCGAGCTGATCGTGGCGTCCTCCTCGCGCAGCAAACGCGCGGCCGTGGTCAGCCGCCACCACGTCACGTAGGCCAGCGGGGACTGCTGCACCAGGGCCGTGAACCGGCGGGAGAAGGCGGCACGCGAGAGCCCGGCCCGTTCACCCAGCTCCGCCACGCTCCAGGGGTGCGCCGGGTCGCGGTGCACGGCCTGGATCGCGGCGTACACCCCGGGGTCGCGCAGTGCCCCGGCGAAGCCGCGGCCCGCGCTCTCGTCCCCCTCCCGCAGCTCCTCCAGATAGGTGCGCAGGATGTACACGACCAGCATGTCCAACAGGTGAGGGACGAGCGTGTCCCCACCGGGCCGGTTCGTGCCCAGCTCCCGGCCGAGCAGCCCCACGGCCAACGGGAGCTCGGACCTGCGCCCGACCTTCGCGGGCAGGTGCACCACGGAGGGGAACTCGGCCAACAGCGGATGCGGGGTCGACGCGCTGGCGTCGTAGGAGCCGCCCACCGTGACACAACTGGGCTCGCCCTCACCGTCCCCGATCGTGGCGGCGCCGAACGCGGGCACGGGAGGCATCTCCTTGGGGCGCGCCCACCCCCGCGAACACACCAGCGTGGGCACGGGGTCCCCGCCCGTCGCTGCGGCGCGCAGCACACCGGAGCAGTCCACGCCGCCGTCGGACACGTCGGGGGAGCTGCTCAGCAGGTGTTCGCGGCCGCGCGGCAGGAAGAGGACGTCGCCCAGGCCCAGCTGCAGGGGTTCCGCACCCTCCGTGAGGAGCCACGTGGACCCCTGAAGGACCACCATGAACTTGGCGCCGGGGATCTCCGGGAACCGTGTGGCGTAGGGGGCCTGCCATTCGATCCGCGCCGACCGGGGCTGGCCCGTGCGCACGGTCGAGATGACGTCGCTCAGCACATCCATGCCGTCATCGTACTCACCCGTGGACGATCGCGCATAGATCAGAGCGGATCACGCATAGGAAGTCTCGGCCTCCCCGCTTAGGTTCGTGTCGAACCCCATCGCAACAGGGAATGAGCCATGACCCAAAGCCTCACCGAAACCCCGACCGCCGTCCGTCCGACCTGGAAGCCGCGCCTGGCCGCGGTGCTCGCGGTCACCGTCGTCAACACCCTCCTCGCCCTCGCGGCGCCGCTGCTGGGCGCGGACCTGGTGGTCGCCCCCGAGGGACAGGAGCCCGGAGCCGTCGCGTGGCCCGCCCTCACACTCTTCACCGCCGTGTTCGCCCTGCTCGGATGGGGCGTGCTCGCCCTGGGTGAGCGCTTCCTGGGCCGACGGGGCCTCATCGTGTGGACGGTCGTCGCGGTGCTCGTCACCGTGGCGATGTTCCTGCCGCCGCTCACCGTGGGGGCGACCGCCGCGACCGTCGTCGTCCTGCAACTCACCCACCTGGTGGTCGCCGCCGTCATCCCGGTGTACTGGCGGACCTCCCGGACCGCCTGAGGCCGCTGCGGGCGCGTACACTCCGGGTACACCGGTGTCGGCCGCGCCCGCAGCCGCACCGCCTTGGAAGGGACACCCCCTGCAACTGAGCGCACTGCTCAACGGCCATGCCCACCAGGTCATCTACGGGGACCCCGATATCCCCATCGCCTCGGCGCCCTGCGTCGACCTCGACCGGGTGGCGCCGGGCTCGCTCTACCTCGCACTCCCAGGGCACCGCGAGGGCGGCCCGGAGGGGGTCGCCACCGCGTTCGCCCGGGGCGCTGTCGCTGCCCTCGTGGAGGAGCCCCCCAGCGGGGACGACCTGTCCGCTCCACCCGGTACCTGCCTGGTCCGGGTCGCCGACGCCCGGGTCGCGGCGGCTCTGGTCTGCGCCCGGTACCACGGTGAGCCAGGAGACGCGATGGACGTCGTCGCGGTCACCGGCACCAACGGCAAGACCTCCGTGTCGTCCATGTACGAGTCCCTGCTGAGTGCCGCCAACGGGGCCCGGGTGGGGGTCATCGGCACCTCCGGGGCCCGGACCGGCGGCGACCCGATCCCCATGCCCAGGACCCTGCTCAGCACCCCTGAAGCCCCGGATCTCCAGTACCTCCTGTCCCGCATGCGCGCCCGGGGCACGCTCAGCGTCGTGCTGGAGGCGACCTCCATGGGCCTGCTCCAGCACCGCGTGGACGGCTCACACATCGACGTCGGGATCTTCACCAACCTGACCCAGGACCACCTGGACGACCACGGCACCATGGAGCACTACCGGGACGCCAAACTGCGGCTGTTCCGGGGGCTGTGCCGTCGGGCCGTGGTCAACGTGGACGATGCGGTGGGTGCCACGATCCCGGAGCTGATGCCGGGCGCGACGGTCACCTACTCCGTCGAGGTCCCGGCCGACTACCGGGCGACCGACCTGGAGGTGGACGCCTCCGGCACCCGGTTCGTCCTGCACCACGAGGGCCGCAAGTACCCGGCGGCGATCCCCGTGCCGGGACGCTTCTCGGTGTCCAACGCGCTCGCCGCGCTGGCCGCCTGTCACGTCCAGGGGCACGAACTCACCGGGCTGGTGGCCGCGTGGGAGCGGATGCCCCAGATCCCGGGGCGCTTCGAGCACTTCGCCGCGCCGCGCGGGGTCTCGGTGATCGTGGACTACGCTCACTCGCCCGACTCCCTGGACCAGGTCCTGGGCACCATCCGCAGCTTCGCCCAGGGACGGGTGTTCACGGTCTTCGGCTGCGGCGGGGACCGGGACACCACCAAGCGCGCCCGGATGGGGGAAATCGCAGGCACCCACTCCGACCGGTGCGTGCTGACCTGGGACAACCCGCGCCATGAGGACCCGGAGGCGATCATGGACCAGGTCGCCGAGGGGATCGAGTCGACCGGGACCCCGTTCACTCGCATCGCCGACCGCCGCGCCGCCATCGACCGCGCCCTCTCCGTGGCCCGCTCCGGTGACGTGGTGCTCGTCGCGGGCAAGGGGAGCGAGTCCCACCAGATCGTCGGCGACGAGCTGCTGCCCTTCGACGACATGACCGCGGTGCGCGAACTCGTCGCCGCGCATTGACGCACGACCCTCTCCTTTGGTTAGGTTAGCCTGGCCTAATCAAAGGAGATCTGGTGTGACCGCTGAGCGACCCGAGTTCGACCATCTCCTGCACTGGGTGCCCGACGTGCCCGAAGCGGTGCGCCGGTACACCGAGGCAGGGTTCCCCGCCCACACCAACGAGCCCTTCGACGGGTTCCGCAACGGGGCCTGGCGGTTGGACGAGCGCTACGTCGAGATCCTCACCGTCCTCGACGAGTCCGCCTATGACACCGGGGTCTTCAGTCGGGCCCTGAAGGTGTTGCGCCCCGCCATCGAGGACGTCGCCGCTCGGGGGCGCGGGGCCATGACCTTCGCGGTCAACGTCACCGACGCCGCCGCCTCCGCCCAGCGCCTCCGCATGCAGGGACACCGCGTGGAGGAGGTCGTCGCCGCCCCCGAGGGCCGCGACGTGAGCTTCCGCGAGGTCTTCCTCCCCGACGCCCCCTTCTGGGCGCCCTTCCTCATCACCTACGACCCGCCCCGCGAGCAGCTCTACACCGAGTACGTCCGGGGTCGCTTCACCCCAGGGCCCCACGACCTCCGGGCGATCGTCATCCAGACCGCCGACCCCGAGTTCTCGGCCCGCTGGCTGGGCACCCTTCTGGGTCTCCCGACCCAGGGCACCGAGGTGCCCCTCCCCGGAGGCTCCGTCCTCTTCGAGGAGGGCCCCGAGGACCGCATCGTCGCCCTCGTCACCACGGGCCCGGAAACCGAGATCGAGGGCCTGGACTTCCGCAGCCTCTGACACGCACACGCCGCCCCGGCCGCCGGGGCGGCGGCGAGACCCTTCCGTCTCCTACGTTCCGTTGGGAAGCTCTGACCAGGTGTGATGCAGGCGAGGTCGCGGCATGTGCGGACCCCGTGAAGCTCGGAGCGCGCAGCGTTCCCGGGTTTGGTTTACCCGGCTTCGTGGCCGGATACGGCCAGATCTGATTGCCGCATGTCAAGGATGGTTCCCGGTTCCATATTCGCGTGGTCGGGACTCCGAACGATTGTGGGTCGATGTAGGTGCTGGTTAAAGTCCTGCCCTGATCCCAGGTGCGAGGGTTGTCCCCGGGTTCTCACATCCCCTCGACACGAGCGGCCATCCCATGCGTCGCCCCTGGCCTCCGAGGTCGAAGCGCTCCTCTGCGCGTGACGGTGTCAACCAGGGGGCGCAGTCAGGAGATCGCCTGGAAGGCGTTTCTGGTTCCGAGTTTTATCGTTGTCTGTTTGCGAGGAATGAGATTTGGCAAGGGAAAGGGTCGTTTTTCGGAGTGCGGGAGTTCTGTTTCTGGTCGTGTCCTTGGGTTTCCTTCTGTGGTCCCTGTTTGCGCTTGCCGTGATTGGTGAAGGGCTAGGGCTCGAAGGCGTCCTCTTTTTGTCTGGCCTCTTCTCCTTGTCGCTCTGGTTCAACCTGAAGATCGGCTTCTGGAGGAACGTTTCGGTTGAATCTGGCCTGCTTGTTGTTCGAGGATTCGCACTGAAAACGACTGTGGCGTTGGATCGGGTCGATCGGGTTTGGGCCAGTGGTGGCGAGTTGATCGTGGAGCTCAAAGGTGGGGGTGTGGTGGATGTTCCGGCATTTCAGGGATCATTATTGTCGTCGGTCTTTGGAAGCCCCAGTGCTTCCCGGGCTGCTGAAGGAATCAGGGAGCGACAGTCGTCTGCGGCTTCGGAAGGTGGTGGTGAGGAGGAAGATGTCTCTACGTCACTTCACTTGGGCTTCGCGTATCTTCCACTGATCTGGATGCCATCGTTCTTCGTGTACTGGGCGTTGAGTGGCTTCGTCAATCACCTCTGAGTGGACCTGTTGCGTGAAGCAGGCGGTCCCACGTCGTTGCCCCACCGCTTGACCCTCTGGTAACCGCAAGCCTGAGACTGGCGTCATGAGCCTTTCCATCAAGGACTTCAGCGAGATGAGCGAGCTCTCTCCCCAGACGCTGCGCTTCTACCACTCCGAGGGGCTGCTGGTCCCCGCGGTGGTCGACGACGACACCGGGTACCGGTACTACGACTTCGAGCAGGTCCAGGAGGCCCTGCTGGTCAGCGCGCTGCGCGGGACCGGGATGAGTGTCAGGGACGTGCGTCGGGCGGTGGAGGCGCCCGACACGGCGGCCGGGTTGCTCGACGAACACACCGAGGGGTTGCGCCGCCAGCGCGAAACCGAGGACGAGGCGATCACGACCGCCCGCAGTCTCCTCACCTCCTGGCCCGAGGTGCGGCGCCGGGAGGTGCCGGAGATGACGGTGCTCTCGGCGGAGGTCAGGGCGGTCCCCGTGGAGAAGCGGCGGGGCCAGCCGGACCAGTACGACTGGGACGAGGTCACCTCGGCGGTGCGGGCAGCGGTGACGGAGCTGCGAGCACTGGCCGAGGAACACGGAGCCGCGGTCGCGGGGACTCCCTGGTTCACGTGGGCCGGTGAGACCCACGAACAGCGGGAGGCGGCACACACTCCGGAGGGGCCGCACTGGCTGGCCAAGGTCCCGGTCTCAGCGGATGCGGAGCGGTTGGCGGCGCTGGCCGAGAAGGTCGATGTGCAGACCTTCGAGGCCCGTGAGGAACTCGCCATCCACCTGCCGGGCAGGATCACCATGCCCACGCACGCCGTGGCCCAGCTCCGGCTGGTGACCCAGGTCCCCGAAGGCCTCTTCCCCGACGCCTCCACACAGCGCCACATCCTGCACGACGACGGGACCGAGACCGCCGTGCGCCTGAGCCCCCTCCGCCGCCACTCCTGAGACACGACGACGCCCCGACCGGTAACGGCCGGGGCGTTCGTGCGTACCGCTACAGCTTCGAGGCGGCGGCCTCGTCCACCCAGAACACGGTCCTCTCACTACCGCGCGCACCGGCCACCGGGGCCTCGTCCACGCTGCCACCGGCCACACCCAGGCGGACCGCGTCGGCCTTGGCCGCGCCGGAGGCCAGCACCCACACCTGGCGGGAGCTCCGGATGGACGGCAGGGTCAGGCTGATCCGCGTGGGCGGCGGCTTGGGGGAGTCGTGCACGGCCACGGCCGAGGCCTCGTTCTCGTGCACCCCCGGCAGCCCCGGGAACAGCGACGCCACGTGGTTGTCCGGGCCCAGGCCCAGCAGGCACACGTCGAACTCCGGCACCGGGCCCCGACCGCGCGCCGCCACGGAGAGCGCCTGCGAGTAGTGGGTGGCCGCCCGCTCCGCCTCCCCGTGGTCGGTCCCGTCCGACGACGGCATCGGGTGCACCTGGTGCGACGGGATGTCGATGTCGTTGATCAGCGCGTCGCAGGCCTGCGTCTGGTTCCGCTCGGGGTCCCCGTCGGGCAGGAACCGCTCGTCACCCCACCACAGGTGGACGTGCCCCCAGCTCATCCCGCTGGCCAGCGCCTCGTCCCGCAGGACACCCAGCGTCTGGATGCCCACGCCGCCGCCGGTGAGCACCAGGTGGAACTCGCGCCCCTCGGCCTCAGCGCTCACGATCAGCTTGACCAGCCGCGACACCACGCTCTCGGCGAGCTGCCGGGCGTCGGTGGTGCGGACGATCTCCGGTTCGGTCATCCTCATGCTCCGCTTCCAGCGAGCAGCGGACCCAGGTGACGGGCCGCGCTCGCGTACGTCTCGTCGGCGTCCAGGCGGCGCAGTTCCTCGGCCAGCGCCTGGGAGGCGCCGCGCCGGGCCAGCGCCACCGTCTGGTCCGGTTGACCCGTCCTGGACAGCGTGGCCACCCGGCCGTCCACCCGGGAGACGGTGATGTCCCCCTCGTCGGTGGTCAGCCGGACCTCGGTCAGGCCGGGGCCGTGCGAGGTGCCGCGTTCCACCTGCACCTCCAGCCGCTCGGACAACCACGCGGCCAGCAGCTCGGCGCTCGGGTAGTGCGGCTCCGCCGTCACCTTGGCCGAGTTCACCCAGCCGCACGGCTGGTCCATGGCGCTGGCCAGCAGCGAACGCCACGGGGTCAGCCGCGTCCAGGTCAGGTCCGTGTCACCCGGACGGTAGTGGGCCACCCGCTCCAGGAGGTCGGCTACCGGGTCCTCGGCGCGCAGCGCGTCGGTGATCCGCCGTTGGGCCAGCCTGCCCACCGGGTCGGCGGCCGGGTCGGCGGGACCCTGCCCCGGCCACCACACGACCACGGGCGCGTCCGGGACCAGCAGGGGGGTCAGCACCGAGTCGGGGTGCTCACCCAGCGGACCGTACAGGCGCAGCAGCACCGCCTCGCCGGGACCGGAGGTGCCCGGGCGGCGGATCTCCGCGTCGATGGCCGGTTCGGCCCCCGGGTCGCGGCGGATCAGCGCCACCACCCGCGAGGGGTGCTCGCGGCCGGCCTCGGTGGCCGCGCGGACGGCGTCGTAGTGGTCGGCCTCGTCGGTGACGATGACCAGGGTGAGCACCATGTTCATGGCGCCCCCGCCGACACTGAGGCGCTCGGCCATGAGCGCCTCAGTGATCTGCGAGGTCGTGGTGCGCGGCAGATAGAGCGTCATCTGTTCCTCCCGGCGTTCACGGGCGGCGCCACTGGCGTCCGTCCCTGGCGAGCAGTTCCTCGGCCGACTCCGGACCCCAGGTGCCCGAACCGTACTGTTCGGGCTGGCCCGCCTCGGCCCAGTACTCCTCGACCGGGTCGAGGATCCGCCACGACAGCTCCACCTCCTCCTGGCGCGGGAACAGCGGCGGGTCACCGATGAGCACGTCCAGGATGAGCCGCTCGTAGGCCTCGGGGCTGGCCTCGGTGAAGGACTGCCCGTACGTGAAGTCCATGCTCACGTCACGGACCTCCATGGAGGCGCCCGGCACCTTGGACCCGAACCTCAGGGTGACCCCCTCGTCGGGCTGGATGCGCAGCACGAGAGCGTTCTGCCCGAGCTCGCTCACGTCGCCCCGGGCGAACAGTTGCTGCGGGGCGGCCTGGAACACCAGCGCCACCTCGGTCACCCGTCGCCCGAGCCGCTTTCCGGTGCGCAGGTAGAACGGCACGCCCGACCAGCGTCGTGTGCCCACGTCCAGGCGGAGCGCCGCGTAGGTCTCGGTCACCGAGTCGGACGGGATGCCGTCCTCCTCCAGGTAGCCCCGGACCGCCGCGCCGCCCTGCCACCCGGCCGCGTACTGGCCGCGCGCCGTGCCCTTGCCCAGGTCGTCGGGGAGCGTCACCGCGGAGAGGACCTTCTCCTTCTCCGCGCGGATCGCGTCCGCGCTGTAGGCGACCGGCTCCTCCATCGCGACGAGCGCCAGCAGCTGGAGCAGGTGGTTCTGCATGACGTCGCGGGCCGCGCCGATGCCGTCGTAGTAACCCGCGCGCCCGCCCACACCGATGTCCTCGGCCATGGTGATCTGCACGTGGTCGACGTAGCTGCGGTTCCACAACGGCTCGAACAGCGTGTTGGCGAAGCGCAGGGCCAGGATGTTCTGGACCGTCTCCTTGCCCAGGTAGTGGTCGATGCGGAACACCGCCGACGGCGGGAACACGTCGTCCACCACCGCGTTGAGCTCCTGGGCGCTCTCCAGGTCGTGGCCGAACGGTTTCTCGATCACCACCCGGCGCCACGGCGTGGTGCCACCGGCGCCCTCCCCCTCTTCGGGGGTGGCCAGGCCGCTGCGCTTGAGCTGGGTGACCACGGTCGGGAACAGCTTGGGCGGCAGTGACAGGTAGAACGCGTAGTTGCCGCCGGTGCCCCGGTGGGCGTCCAGCTCACGGACGGTCCGAGCCAGCTCGTCGAAGGCCTCGTCGTCGTCCAGGTTGCCCTGCACGAACCGCACGCCCTCGCTGAGCTGGCGCCACACGTCCTCGTGGAACGGGGTCCGCGCGTACTTGCGCACCGCCTCGTACGCCTCGGCCGCGAAGTCCTGGTCCTCCCAGTCGCGGCGGGCGAACCCGACCAGCCCGAAGCCCGGCGGCAGCATCCCGCGGTTGGCCAGGTCGTAGATGGCGGGCAGGAGCTTCTTCCGGGCCAGGTCCCCCGTGACGCCGAAGAGCACCAGCACGCTGGGCCCGGCGATACGGGGAAGCCTTCGGTCCAGGGCGTTGCGGAGCGGGTTGGGTACCGCTCCCGGCATCACCGGTTCTTTCACGGGCTCCGTCTCTTCCTGTCAGGAACGGCCTGGTGGCTGGTGGAACCCGCGTCCGCGCGGTGCGCGGACGCGGGTCGGTGACCGGGAACGGTCCGGGTCAGGAGAGCTCGTCGAGCTTCATGGTGAGCTGGCCGAGCAGGCTCTCCCAGGAGTCGACGAACTTGACCACGCCGTCCTCCTCCAGGTGACGCGTCACGTCGGCCAGGTCCACGCCGACCTCGGCCAGCCCGGACAGGTCGGCCTGGGCGGCCTCGTAGGTGCCGCGGACGGTGTCCCCGGTGACCTCGCCGTGGTCGGCGGTGGCGTCCAGGGTGGCCTGCGGCATCGTGTTGACGGTGCCGGGCGCGACCAGTTCGGTGACGTAGCGGGTGTCCGCGTACGCGGGGTCCTTCACACCGGTGGACGCCCACAGCGGCCGCTGCGGTGTGGCGCCCGCGGCGGCCAGGGCCTTCCAGCGCTCGGAGGAGAAGACCTCCTCGTAGTCACGGTAGGCCAGGCGCGCGTTGGCGATGGCGGCGCGGCCGAGCAGCTCCTCGGCGCGCGGGGTGCCGACCGCCCGGAGGCGCTTGTCCACCTCGGCGTCGACGCGGCTGACGAAGAACGACGCCACGGACTGGATCCGGGACAGGTCGTGGCCGTTCTCGCGGGCCAGCTCCAGGCCCTCCAGGAACGCCTCCATGACCGCGCGGTAGCGGTCCAGGGAGAAGATCAGGGTGACGTTGACGCTGATGCCGTGCCCGAGCACCTTGGTGATCGCGGGCAGGCCCTCGACGGTCGCCGGGATCTTGATCATGAGGTTGGGCCGGTCGACCAGCCACCACAGCGACTTGGCCTCGGCCACGGTGCGCTCGGTCTCGCGCGCCAGCCGCGGGTCCACCTCCAGGGAGACCCGGCCGTCCACGCGGTCGGTGGAGTCGTACACCGGGCGCAGGGTGTCCGCCGCCCAGCGGATGTCATAGGCGGTCAGCAGCCGGACCGCCTCGTCCACCGAGAGCCCGCGCACGCCCATCTCGTGCACCTGGACGTCGTAGGCGTCGCCCTCGGCCAGCGCCTTGTCGAAGATGGACGGGTTCGAGGTCACGCCGGTGACGTGGCGGGTCGACAGTAGTTCGGCCAGGTTGCCGGTGCGCAGCCGGTCACGGCTGATGTCGTCCAACCATACGGACTGACCGGCCTGGGCCAGGTCCTTGAGAGCGGTGCTCATGTGGGTCTCACGCCTTCCTGAATTCACACACGGAGTGCGGGCCGCCGGGGGTCGTCCCGGCGGCCCGCGTCGTCAGCTACCGGCCTTGGCCAGGCTGTCGCGGACCGCCGCGACGACGGCCTCGGAGGTGATGCCGAACTTCTCGTAGAGCGTCTCGTAGGGGGCGGAGGCGCCGAAGTGCTCCAGGCTCACCGAGACGCCGGCGTCGCCGACGTAGGAGCGCCAACCCATGGCGATGCCGGCCTCCACGGAGACGCGGGCACGGACCGAGGGCGGCAGGACCCGCTCGCGGTACTCCTGGCTCTGGGCCTCGAACCACTCGACACACGGCATGGAGACCACGCGGGTGGGCGTACCGGCCGCCTCCAGCTCGGTGCGGGCGGCCAGGGCCAGCTGCACCTCGCTGCCGGTGGCGATGACGATGGCCTCGGGGCTGCCCCCGGAGGCCTCGGCCAGGACGTAACCGCCCTGGGCGGCGCCCTCGGCGGACGCGTACTCGTCCCGGTCCAGGGTGGGCACGTTCTGGCGGGTGAGGGCCAGGGCGGAGGGCCGGTCGGCGTTGGCCACGACCTCGCGCCAGACGACGACGGTCTCGTTGGCGTCGGCCGGGCGGATCACGTCCAGGCCCGGGATGGCGCGCAGCGCCCACAGGTGCTCGACCGGCTGGTGGGTGGGGCCGTCCTCGCCCAGGCCGATGGAGTCGTGCGTCCACACGTAGGTGACCGGCAGCTTCATCAGGGCGGCCAGGCGCACGGCCGGGCGCATGTAGTCGCTGAACACCAGGAAGGTGCCGCCGTAGGGGCGGGTCGGGCCGTGCAGGGCGATGCCGTTGAGGATCGAGCCCATGCCGTGCTCGCGGATGCCGAAGTGCAGCACGCGCCCGTGCGGGTTGCCCGGGAACATGGTGCTGGCGCGGTCGAAGGGCAGGAAGGACGGCTCGCCCTTGGGGGTGGTGTTGTTCGATCCGGCGAGGTCGGCGGAGCCGCCCCACAGCTCGGGCAGCACCGGGGCGATGGCGCTGAGCACCTCACCGCTGGCCTTGCGGGTGGCGACACCCTTCTCACTGGCCTCGAAGGAGGGCAGGGACTCCTCCCAGCCCTCGGGCAGCTTGCCCGACTGGAGGCGGTCGAAGAGCTCGCCGTGCTCACCGGCGCCGCGGTGCCAGGCGTCCAGGGCCTGGTCCCACGCGGTGTGCTCCTCGCGGCCGCGGTCCAGCGCCTTGCGGGTGTGCTCGATCACGGCGTCCTCGACCGCGAACGGGGCGTCGGGCAGGCCCAGGATCTCCTTGGTGGCGGAGATCTCGGCGGAGCCGATCGCCGCGCCGTGGATGGCGCCGGTGTTCTGCTTGTTGGGCGCGGGCCAGCCGATGACGGTGCGCAGACGGATGAAGGTGGGGCGCTCGGTCTCGGCCTTGCCGCGCAGGATCGCCTGGTAGAGGGCGTCGACGTCCTCGACGTACTCGCCGGTGGCGGTCCAGTCGACCTCCTCGACGTGCCAGCCGTAGGCGGCGTAGCGGGCCACGACGTCCTCGCTGTGCGCGATGCGGGTGTCGTCCTCGATGGAGATCTGGTTGTCGTCCCAGATCATGATGAGGTTGCCCAGGTTCTGGGTTCCGGCCAGGGCGCTGGCCTCGTGGCTCACGCCCTCCTGGACGTCACCGTCGGAGCAGAACGCGTAGACGTGGTGGTCGAAGGGGCTGGCGCCCGGACCGGCCTCGGGGTTGAACAGGCCGCGCTCGCGGCGGGCCGCCATGGCCATGCCGACGGCGTTGCCGACGCCCTGGCCGAGCGGGCCGGTGGTGGTCTCCACACCGGCGGTGTGGCCGACCTCCGGGTGGCCCGGGGTCAGGCTGTCCCACTGGCGCAGGCTGCGGAGGTCGTCGAGGGTGAGGCCGTACCCGGCGAGGTAGAGCTGGATGTACAGGGTGAGGCTGGAGTGACCGATCGACAGCACGAAGCGGTCCCGGCCCACCCAGTCGGGCGCGGCCGGGTCGTGCCGCATCACCTTCTGGAAGAGGAGGTAGGCGGCGGGCGCGAGGCTCATCGCGGTGCCGGGGTGACCGTTACCCGACTTCTCTACCGCGTCCATGGCCAGCGCCCGAACCGTGTTGACGGCGCGGAGGTCGAGGTCCGACCAGTCCAGGTTCTTCGGGGTGTGGGCGTTCACGGACTTGTCTGCTCCTTCTCGGCACCCGGGCACCCGGTTCCGGGGCGGGCGTGGGTTGTGTGTGCGGGCTGTACGCCGGGCACCCCGTCGGCGGTCCGCCGGGTCGGCGGCTCGCGGGGGAGGGCGGGACCGGCTTCGACGGCTCGTGCGGCACGTCCCCGTGGCGCGGGGCTCGGGCCGCTGAGCCGGTGCGACAGCGTCTGGGTCACGGTGTCCGGAGCTCGGTCCCCGTGGTGACGGGGGCGAGAACAGGGCCGACTGCGAGCCTATCGTCCGTGGCCGGAGATGTCGTTTCCCGACACCTCCCGTTACCGGCGGGTAGGGGCCCGCGTGCACCCCTTCGCCTCCGGCCTTCGGGCCCTCCGGGGTGCGCGGTGCGGTGGCCGGGGACGCGTGGCACGTTGGAAGCTCGAAGTGGCCTGTGCGAACCTTCTGTACACCCGAGCGGGAGTCCGGCGCCCGGGTCGGTCGGCCCTCAGGGCCGGAGGTCGCCCGTACGGAGGGGGCTGGTCACCGATCCGGACAGGTAAGTACTACACTTTGTCGTTGACGGGGTTTTCGCTGATCCTGCCGCTTTGTCGGTCCGATCGACCCCGCGTGGCGAGCAGTGTCGAATCCCAAGAGTTGTCGAGGTATCCGCGTGTCTGAAACCGAGCCGGCCCCCCAGGGGACACGAGTGCCTCCGGACGTGAGGGCGCCGATCTGATGGCCCTCACCAACCGCGCACCCCACACCGGTGAGTCCGACACCCGGGCGTCCGCCGCCGAGGCCCCCCGCAAGGCCTCCTTCGGCGACCACGCCCGTGCCTACGTCGCCCTCTCCAAGCCCCGCGTCATCGAGCTCCTGCTCATCACCACCATCCCGGTGATGTTCGTCGCCGCCGGGGGCGTGCCCCCGCTGTGGACCGCCGTCGCCACTCTGGTGTTCGGCACGATGTCCGCCGCGAGCGCGAACGCGATGAACTGCTACA
Source organism: Nocardiopsis sp. iso_237 (assembly GCF_056173345.1). Taxonomy (NCBI): domain Bacteria; kingdom Bacillati; phylum Actinomycetota; class Actinomycetes; order Streptosporangiales; family Nocardiopsidaceae; genus Nocardiopsis; species Nocardiopsis sp. iso_237. Next base: position 2,319,680 of record NZ_CM149669.1, read on the forward strand.
TCGACCGCGACATCGACCGTGAGATGCGTCGCACCCGGCAGCGTCCCGGCGCGATGGACCTGGTGACCCCGCGAGGCGCCCTCACCTACGGTCTGATCCTGGCGATCGGCTCCACGGTCGGCTTCCTCGTACTCGTGAACGTGTTGTCGGCCGTGCTGTCGGTCTTCGCGATCGCCTTCTACATCTTCGTCTACACGATGCTGCTCAAGCGGCGCACCGCGCAGAACGTCGTGTGGGGCGGCATCGCGGGCTGTATGCCGGTGCTGATCGGCTGGGCCGCCGTCACCAACAGCCTCGACTGGGCGCCGTTCGTGCTCTTCCTGGTGGTGTTCTTCTGGACGCCGCCGCACACCTGGACGCTGGCCATGCGCTACCGGGAGGACTACGCGGCCGCCCAGGTCCCCATGCTGCCCGTGGTCGCCAGCGACCGCCGGGTGCTGCTGGAGTCGGTGCTCTACACCTGGGCGACCGTGATCGTCTCCCTGATCTTCTGGCCGGTGGCCGGGACCACCTGGTTCTACGGCGTGGTCGCCCTCGTGCTGGGCGCCCTGCTGGTCGTCCAGGCCCACCGCCTGCTCAGCCGCTCCAAGGCGGGGGTCACCGGAGCCCAGCTCAAGACGATGAACTTCTTCCACCTCACCAACGCCTACCTGGCGCTGCTGTTCGTGGCGGTCACCGTCGACCCGCTCATCGCGCGCTTCCTCTCCTAGACACGGATCCGCGGGGATACCCGCGAACCCTTCACGCACGGCGCTCCTCCCCACGGAGGGGCGCCGTTGCGTATGGGTACCGACCGTCCTGTCACGGGTGGGCGCGACAGCCTCCGTGTGGCTACGACCATCCCTCCCACCGTCTCCGTCACGGAGCCGGTCTGGATGGAAGGACCTGACGGGTGTCTCCTGGCGGTCGAGGACACCGACCCTGCTGTCCCGCCAGGGCCCGGCCCCAGCTCTGGCGATGGCCGACACCCGTGCCCGCGCCGCCGTGGAAAGCCTCCTGCCCCACGCCCTCCACTCGCACAACAACCCCACCACCCAGAGCACCGACACCCGCGCGGACCTCCCCGCCTCACCGACACCGGCACTCCCGTCCGATCGGGGTTTCCGGCCCTTCCAGTCTCCCCGGCCGGGGCCGGGCCCGACGGGTTGTCCACAGGGTCGATTTCGCGGGGCTTCGCACCACCGGTCCCGTCAGGCTCAGCAGCCCCAGCCGTCACTTCCGGTGGTCCGGGCGCAGGCGAACACCCACGAGGAGTTCCTCATGGGCGGTCAGGCGCAGACCGGTGGCAGGCCGCACGGTGACCAGACCCCCGGCCGATGCCGGAGTCCCCGACGCAGGCAGCGACAGGGGCGTGAACCGGGGCACTCCGGAGTGATGCAGCGCCTCGTGTGTCTGGTGGTGTCGGTCCATCTGGCCTGACTCCAGACCGGTGTGGCCGCCGCACGGGAACGCGGGGGGACCCCCACGAGGGAGCCGGTGCCGCCCCCGCCCGACGCCCAGTCCGGGGCCTCGCTGGCGGCGACCACCCATGTGACCACCGTCCGCGCCCACCGCAACGCCCTGGGTGGGAGGACACCCTCTGAGGGCTCAGCGGGCGGGGCGGCGCCACACCAGGACCGCCGACCACACCACGGTGGAGGCCAGCAGCAGGGCCATCGGTACGTGGGCCTGGAGCGGCCCGTAGGTGCCCAGGGCCGCCTGCGGGAAGCCCAGCACGAACGCCAGCAGGCTCACCAGCGCCACCAGCCGGTCGTGCGCGGGTCCGGCGTGCGATCCGGCACGGGGGAGGCGCCACACCAGGACGGCGGCCAACAGCTGCACGCCGGCGGTCACGTGCACCGCGAAGGCTCCTCCCCAGTGCAGCGGCAGCGCGGCGGTGTTGAACGTGATCAGCTGCCCCGCCGTGAGGAACTCCCACAGGATCGCGACCAGGCTGGCGCCCACCGCGACGCGCAGGAGCAGGAGCCAGGGTGAGCTTCCGGTGCGCTCGGTCTTCGGGTCCATGCCGTGCCTCATCTCCGTGTCGGACGAATGCTCCGATCCTCTCGTACCCAGCCGCTCCGGGGCACGGGATCGGAGGCGGCCCGCGGGTCGCGACCGTCGTGGCTCCGACCCCGCCTCATGGCCGCTGACCCGCTACGATCTGTGCCCATGCCCCGACTCGACAGCAGGGCGATCCTGCAAGGACGCCGCTCCCGGTACTCGATGACCCTCATCCTGGGCACCACCGTCAGCGTGGTGTGCATGATCGGCATGCTCACGTACCTGTGGTTGCTGGCGATGGCCGGGGGAGCCGCAGCGGGGATCGACGGTGCCACCGGGTTCCTGGTCAGCCTGGTCGCCGCGATCATCCCGGTGACCATCCTCGTGCCGCTCATCCTCATGCTCGACCGGCTCGAACCCGAACCCGGCTGGGTGCTGTTCTTCGCGTTCGCGTGGGGCGCCGGAGTCGCGGTCGTGGCGTCCTTCCTGCTCAACAGCTGGGGGCTGACCTACCTCACCACGCCGGTGTTCGGTGAGGGTGTGGCCGACTTCCTCAGCACGTCACTGGTGGCCCCCGTGGTGGAGGAGAGCGCCAAGGGCATGGTCCTGCTCATCCTTCTGTGGCGGCGCCGCAACGAGATCGACACCTTCACGGACGGCGTGGTCTACGCCGGGATGGTGGCGACGGGGTTCGCCTTCACCGAGAACATCCTGTACTTCCTCAGTGCCTTCTTCGACGACACCCTCGTCGCCACCTTCGCCATCCGGGGCCTCATCGCGCCGTTCGGGCACCCCGTCTACACCGCGATGATCGGTCTGGGCGTGGCCTACGCGGCCATGCGCACCGGCCGGTTCCGGTTCCTCGCGCCGATCGGCGGATGGGTGACGGCGGTGCTGCTGCACGGCATGTGGAACGGTTCGACCTACTTCGGCTGGACCGGTCTGGGCGTGGCCTACCTGGTGCTCTTCGTGTTCCTGCTCGGCATCCTCGCGATCGCCGCCCACGACCGGCGCGGCCAGGTCGCGGCGATCGACCGCTACCTGCCGCCCTACATTTCCACGGGCCTGGTCACCCCGGCCGACATCACGATGCTCAGTTCGATGACCGCCAGACGCCGGGCCCGCGAGTGGGCCGCGCGCAACGCGGGGACCCGGGGCCGCGCCGCGATGAAGGACTACCAGCTGGCCGCCACCGAGCTGGCCCTGCTGCACCAGAAGCTCGACGCGGGACTGCCCCGTGACGACTGGAAGGTCAACCGGGACTCGTTCCTCGCGCTGATGCACGTGGCCCGCGACACCTTCCTCGGGCGCGTCCCCCAGCCGGTGACCCCCGGCTGGGCGGAGAACCCCACCGACTCGGGGTTCCTCCGTCGGGCGGACTTCGCACACGTCATCGCCCAGGCGCGGACCCAGCAGCCGACTACCCCGCAGACACAGCGGAACTACGTTCCCCGGCACGGTCAGCCTCCGCGGTGACCTCCTCGGGGACCAGGCGCGTGGTGGCGAAGTACAGGCGGGAGACGGCCACCCAGGTGAGCGCGGAGCCCAGCACGTGCAGCACCACCAGTCCCTCGGGCAGCTCCAGGGCGTACTGGGTGTAGCCCAGGACCCCCTGGAGCAGCACGATCACCAGCAGGCCCACGCTGCTCGTCCGGGCGATGCGGGAGGCGCCGCTGCGGAAGGCGATCACGGTGGCCAGAACGCTGCCCATGAGGGTCAGCCAGCCCAGCACCGAGTGCACCCGGGTGACGGCGGGCAGGTCCAGGTCCCAGCGCGGGGCCACGGCGTCGCCGCCGTGCGGGCCGGTGCCGGTGACCACGGTTCCGGCGATCAGCAGCAGGAACCCGACCACGACCAGGCCTATGCTCACCGTGTGCAGCATCGGGCCCACGGCAAGCCGGGGGCGCCCCTCGGGCTCCTGGCAGCGCACGTACAGCGCCACCGTGACGAAGACCATCACCATGGACAGCAGGAAGTGGGTGGCCACCGCGGCCGGGTGCAGGTCGGTCCAGACGGTGATGCCGCCGACCACGCCCTGTCCCAGGACACCGAACGGGATGATCGCGGCCAGCCGGACCAGGTCGCGGCGGCGCGGGGCCATGCGCAGCACCGCGACGAGGGTGATCACGGCGACCGCCAGCACCACGAAGGTGAGGGTCCGGTTGCCGAACTCGATGGCAGCGTTGAGGGCGGCGTGCCCGGTGTCGATGGGCACGAAGCTGTCGGGCGTGCACTTGGGCCACTCGGAGCATCCCAGGCCCGAGGACGTCACCCGCACCGTCGCACCGGTGACGGCGATCCCGGCGTTGACGACGATGTTGCCCAAGGCCCAGGCGCGGAGCGACTTCTGGGTGGGGTTCCAGATGGTCCGGGCCAGCAGGACCAGCGCGAGGACGCCGACTGCGGCCACGGCGATCTGCCAGCCCCAGAGGGGGACTCCGAGGAGGACGATGTCCTCCAGTCCGTCCGCCGCGAGCGGGGGGATCGTGTTGAGGGCCGTCGCCGCGGAGGCCGGGGATGCAAACATACGACAGACTGTAGTACATCCCTCGGAGGGGAGTGAGGCGCCCTCTGTCTGTGTGTTGGCCTGCGAAAACCCGGTGCGTCGAGGCCTTCCGGGCTGTGTGCGTCGGCTCGTGCGGCCGCGTGTGCTCGGTCACGTCCGTGGCGACGCTCAGGCGGGGGACGGCCCTCCAGCCCGCGAGGTCCACTGCACACCGGCCGGGCGCCGAGCGGCCCGGATCCGGCCTCGCCCACCGGTTCGAGTGGCCGAGGGCCTCAGGGAACGCGCAGCTCATCGGTCCTGGCACCGAGCAGTGACCCGAACGCCTCCATGCCCTCCCCAGTCACCTCGACGGCGCGGGGTGTTCCAGTGCGAACGATCCATCCGCAGGTGAACGCGTGGGAGCAGAACGCGGCGCCCAGGGCGCCCGCGAGATGGGAGCGGCGCTCCGTCCAGTCCAGGCAGGCTCGCACGGCTGGACGCCGGGTGCTCGGGGCGATCACGAGCCCCAGTTCCGTGCTCCAGCGCTCTCCGGCCGGGGTCAGCGCCAGGCCGCCGCGCTCAGTCAGCAGGCCGCGCTCGACCATCGCCTCGGTGACCAGTACGCCCAGCCGACCAGCCAGGTGGTCGTAGCAGGTCCGTGCGAGCGCCAGGCGCCGCTGGCGGGAACGCGCCCTCAGGGAGGGCGCGGGAGGAGCCGGTCGCGGCCCCAGCACGGCCAGGCGTTCGACCAGTTCGGCGACCTCGACAGAGGCCATACGCACGTAGCGATGGCGCCCCTGCCGTTCCTGGACGAGGAGTCCACCCGCCACGAGGGCGTTGAGGTGCTCGGTCGACGTGGAGGCCGCGACCCCGGCGTGGCGGGCCAGTTCCCCGGCGGTCCAGGCCCGCCCGTCCAGCAGGGCCAGACAGAACCCGGCCCTGGTCGGGTCGGCCAGTAGGCCCGCGACCTTCGCCAATCCTGGGGCGACCCGCTCGGTTTCCATGGGTCCATTGTCCCCTCTGACGTTTCGGCCAGCACCGAAGTGATCGGTTACTAGTGTCACGGCCCATGACCACTGACACCGTCGAGAACCCGTCGGACACCTCCGGGACCCACCTGAGGATCGAACCCAGCATCCTGTACTTCGGTACTCCCGTGGCCCTCGTGTCCACCCTCAACGACGACGGATCGCCCAACCTGGCTCCCGTCTCCTCCGTGTGGGCCCTGGGCATGCTGCTCGCCCTGGGCCTCGGCTCCACCGGGCAGACCGCCCGAAACCTCGGGGAGCGCCCGGAACTGGTCGTGAACCTGCCCTCCGCCGACCTGTGGGAGCACGTGGAACGGCTGGCGCCCCTGACCGGTCGCGATCCCGTCCCTGAGGGGAAGCCGCCGGGCTGCCGCTTCGAGGCGGACAAGTTCGGCGCGGCCGGGCTGACTCCCATGGAGACGGACCTGGTCGGCCCGCCGCGTGTGGCGCAGTGCCCCCTGCAACTGGAGGCGAGGGTCCGTCACGCGCGCTCGGACGACTCCGGCGACCATGTCATCGTCGAGGCCGAGGTGGTCCGCGTCCACGCGGAGGAGGACATCGTGCTGCCCGGAACCCATCACATCGATCCCGCCCGCTGGAACCCGCTGGTCTACAACTTCCGGCACTACTTCGGTCTGGGAACCGAACTGGGACGCTCCCACCGCTCGCAGACCCCGCCACCGGAGTCGGCCAGCCGAGTGGTCCGTCCCTAGGTGCTGTTTCGGGGACGCTTCGGCGGCGGTGTCGGAGCCGCCGTCACGGTGAGTGGCCCTCCCTCCCGCTGGGCCGCGACGCGCTGCGCCGGGTGCCCAGTGGGGAACGCGGGGTTCGCGCTCCGCGCTTCGGGGCACCCTCGGATCGGCGGTGCCCGTACGGCGGTCCGCACGCGGACGGGGGTCCCGGAGCGTGCTCCGGGACCCCCGCCGTCGGGATCGTGGGTCAGGCCTGTTGATCCACTACTTGTTGTGGCTGTTCTGGGCGATGCACTGGTTCAGCAGGTCCAGGTTGAGGTTCAGCAGACCGAGCTGCTGCTGCTCCTGGACACACTGGTGGTAGACCGAGGAAGACTCCGCGGAAGCGGCCCCGGCGCCCAGCCCGAGGAGGCTGGCGGAGAAGAACGCGGTCAGGGCGAGCTTGGCGGCGATACGCATAGGTGTCCCCTTTTGAGTGCGAGTGCTCAGGAATGGGTCGGCCGTCCCAGAGGCAAGAATTGCCGGTCGCACCCCGGCGGAAACTCCCGACAGGGCGAGGTTTGCCTGATCCGTGGCAGTGATCTTCCGTCCCATGGACGCGGGCGCACGGCCTTGGCCTCTAGTTGTCCCCGCTCGTATCCGTGTTGGTCTGGTCACGCTCCGTCCGCTCCCGCGCCTCGCGATTGGCCGAGGTCCGGGTCGCGCCCGCGCTCGCGGCGATCACGCAACCCACCGCCAGCCACTGCCAGACGGTCAGCAGCTCGCCCAGCAGCACGAGCCCCACCAGGGCCGCAGCCGCGGGCTGGAGGCTCATCAGCACCCCGAACACCCTCGGCGGCATGCGGCGCAGCGCGTTCAGCTCCAGCGTGTAGGGCACCACGGACGAGAGCACGCCCACGGCCAGACCGATCAGCAGCAAGCGCCAGTCCAGCAGGGCCGCGCCGCCCTCGACGATCCCGACCGGTGCCAGCACGATCACGCCCACCACGCTGGCGATGGCCAGTCCCGAGGCGCCGCTGAACCGCTGCCCCGTGGCGGCGCTCAGCAGGATGTAGCCCGCCCACGCGAAGGCGGCCAGCACCGCGAACAGCACACCCACCGGGTCGAGCTCACGGAACTCGACGCCCAGCGCGGCCACGCCCAACCCGGCCAGGCCCGCCCACAGCAGGTCCACGCGGCGGCGTGAGCCCAGGATGGCGATGGCCAGCGGGCCCAGGTACTCGATGGTGACCGCGATGCCCAGCGGGATGCGCGCGAAGGCCTGGTAGATGAAGTAGTTCATCGAGGCCAGGGCGACGCCGTAGCCGATCACCACCATCCAGTCGGTGCGGCTGCGCGCCTTCAGGGCGGGCCGGACCAGCAGGCACAGGAGTACCGCCGAGGTGAGCAGCCGCAGCCACACCACGGCGGCGGGCGGAAGGACCTCGAACAGGTTCTTGGCCACGCCCGCGCCGGTCTGCACCGAGACGATGCTGACCATGACCAGCCACACCGGGGGCAGGGACCCCAGCGCGGCGCTGGGGGAGAGGAGGCTCGTGGAGCCGCTCCGGGAACTCATGTTGAGTCATCCTACGTTTTGCGGCGCCCTCTCCGCCGCACGGCTCCCCCCGTTCCCACGGACAACGGCCGAGCCTCCGGCCCCGGGGCGGCCCACCAGCGCCAGCAGGAGCAGCAACCAGGCCACGACCACCGTGCCCGGTTGCAGCAGCGTCATCACCAGCCCGATCACCGTGAGGTCGCCCCGCCCGGTGAGGATCTGGACCCCGATCCACAGGAACGGAAGCGCGGCCGCCACCAGGTTCACGGTGAGCGCGGCCCAGGCCAACCCGGCACGGGCGGGCCGCCGCCACACGAGGAGCGCGCCACCCACCACGAGCAGGAACAGGGGCGGTCCCAGGTGGCGGACCATGATGAACCAGGGGATTCCGATGGCTTCCATGGTCGGTCACCCTATCGAGGGCCCCCGCACCCGCCGCCGTCCCGGAGCAGGAGGAAAGGGGCGAGAGCGCCCAGGCGGCCCGAACGTGCGTCGAGTGCCCCAGTGGTGTGAAATGGTCCGAGCCCGTGGAGACCACGGGTGGCCCCGTTCCCGCAGGAGAGTCCCCGCCATGTCCTCCCGACGCAGTGCCCAGCGAGCCGTCCCCCAGGAGTCCTACGTACCCCGGTGGCCGGTCGTCGCCGGTGCCCTGGCCCTGGTCCTGGCGGTCGGGCTCGGCGGCTACGTCGCGGGGATGTACGTCGCCGAGGGCGACGAGCCCGAGGAGATGTCCGTGGCCTCGGGCATCCTCGTCGAGCCCTCGGACGCCCCCGAGGACGAGGAGGAGCCCGAGGAGGAGGAAGAGGAGGAAGAGGTCACCCATCCGGCGGGCCTCGACCCCGAACTGGTCTACGTCCTCCAGAGCGTGCACGGGGACCGCGTCATGGACGTGGCGGGCGGATCCGCGGAGAACGGCGCCCCCGTCCATCTGTGGGACCGCCACGACCAGCCCCACCAGCAGTGGCGGTTCACGCACGTGGAGGACGACTTCTACGAGATCGTCGGCGTGGGCAGCGGCAAGCTGCTGGAGATCCCCGCCGACGAGGCGGCACAGCCCGGTTCGGCGCTGCTCACACGGACCGGTGAGCACAACCAGCAGTGGCGTGTGGTCGAGAGCGGCGAGGGGGAGATCCGTCTGCTCAACCGCGCCACCGGCCAGGCGCTGGAGGGGCAGGGCGGCGCCCCGGACAACGGCACCCTGGTCGCCCAGGGCGAGGACGGCGGCCACGCCCACCAGAAGTGGCGCCTCCTCCCGATCGAGGGATGACGGGGCGGGCGCCCGCCGGAACGACGACCGGCCCCCGCTTGCTACCCTCGTGAGCATGTTCTCCCCCCGTGCGTAGACCGACGCCCCGACCACGGCCGAGCCCCGTGGTCCCTCGGCGTCCACGCACCTCGCGGCGCCCGGCGTGCCGCCCGTCCCTGACGGAGAACATCCATGACCCCGCCCCACCGGGCGCCGACCTACCGTGCCGTTCTGCGCGTCACGGGGGTCCCCCGCTTCCTCGTCCCCGCCCTCCTGGGCCGCCTGTCGTACGGGCTGGTCTCGCTGTCCCTGGTCCTGTCCGTCGTCCACACCACCGGGTCCCACACCGACGTCGGGCTGGTCGGCGCCCTGTTCGGCCTCACCGCCACCGTCCTGTCGCCGCTGCGGGCCTCACTCGTCGACCGGCACGGGCCGCTGCGCGCCCTCCTCCCGATGGCCGCGCTCCACGGGTCGGCCCTGCTGGGACTGGCCGCCGCCTCCTGGAACCCGGGCGGGCACCTCGGGCTCCTCGCCGCGCTGACCTCGGTCGCCGGGGCCTGCGCGCCCCCGCTCGGCCCGGTCACCCGCGCCCTCTGGAGCCACCTGGTCTCCGACAGGGCGCTGCTCCAACGGGCCTACAGCCTCGACACCGTCGCCGAGGAGCTGATCTTCATCGCCGGTCCGCTGCTCCTGGGCGCCCTGATGTGGGTCGGACCGCCCTCGGCCGGTCTCACTCTGGGCGCGGCCCTGATCGTGGTGGGGACCGCGGGCCTGGTGACCTCGCCGGTCGCCCGCGCCCGGCACGCCGCCCGGCCCACGGTGGCGGGAGGGAGCGATACCGACCGGCCCGCACCGACCACACCGCACCTCACGGCGCGCGGAGGCTTCCTCTCCGCCGTCGCGGTCTCCGCCGCCACCGGGCTCACCCTGGGCGCGGCCGCCCTGCTCAACGTCGCGTTCGCGGAGCAGCGGGGAGTGGTCGGAGCCGTTGTCCTGGTGGAGTCCGCCCAGGCCGCCGGGAGCGCGCTCGGAGGTCTGGCCTACGGAGCCCTCTCCTGGCGTGCCGGGACCCGGACCCGGCTGGCCCTGCTCGGCCTGGCCCTGGGCGGCGGTGTCGCGGCGGCCGCGCTGGTGCCGGGGGTTCCCGCGCTGGTGGCGCTGCTGTTCGTGGTCGGCGTGTGCTGCGCGCCGATCATCACCACCGCGTACCTGCTCGCTGACGAGTCGGTCGCGGCCGGGTACCGCACCCGTGCCGGGAACTGGGTGAACACCGCCCACAACGCGGGTGCCTCGGTGGGGGCGGCGACCGTGGGCCTGTTCCTCGCCGTGGCCCCGCCGGGAGCGGGCTATCCGCTGGTCGGCGCCGTACTGGTCGCCGTGTCCGGTGCCGTGCTGCTCGCCGGGTTCGCGGGGCGGGCCCGGATCAGGGAGCCAGGAGGAGTGACCGGGCGGTCCGCCACGTCCGCTCGTCGGCGGCGGTGAGCAGGAACCGTCCGCCCTCGTCGGGGCGGTACGGGGTGCCCTCCGGACGGAGGCTCACCCCGCCCGCCTCCGCGAGGATCAGGCCCCCGGGCGTGTGGTCCCAGGGCTGGGGGTCGGCGAACATCATGAAGTCCAGATCACCCGCCAGAAGACGCGGGTAGTCCACCCCCGCGCAGCCGGAGCCACCGCCCACGCGGGCGAACCCCGGTGCCGCAGCGTCCACGCGCTCGCGCTCCTCCGGGGCGAGGAAGCGGCGTTGGACCATGCCACGCAGGTCGGCCGGGTCGGCGGGGGAGGGCGCGCGGTGCAGCCGTGTCCCGTCGCGCCAGGCCCCCGAGCCGAGTTCGGCCGCGTGGACGGTGTCCTCGGTCGGTCGCAGGATCCAGGAGGCCACGGCCCGTCCCTCCCGGACCAGCGCGGCCATCACGGCGAACCTGTCGTCCCCCTTGGCGAAGTTGCGGGTGCCGTCGACCGGATCGACGACCCAGGCGGAGGGCTCCTTGCTCAGCGCGGCGACCAGCGCGGGGTCGGCGGAGGTGGCCTCCTCGCCCACGACCGGCGCGTCGACCAGATCGCGGAGCCTGCGACCGATCAGCACCTCGGCCTCACGGTCGGCCACGGTGACGAGCTCGCCGGGCGACTTCTCCGACACCTCGTCCTCGGACAGCGCCCCGAAGCGGGGCAGGATCGTGGACGCCGCGGTCTCGCGGAGGATCGCGGTCACCGCGTCGATGTCGAAGGTCATGACCGACACCCTAGGGCGCCGACCCTCCGTGACGGGGACCGGACCGGAACACTACTCCCAGCGGAACAGCCGGGACGCCAGGAAGCCGGCGACCAGCGTCCACGCGGCCAGCACGGCGAAGGCGCCCAGCCCGGGAAGGGAACCGTCGGTGAGCACGGCGCGCAGACCGGAGCCGAGCGCGGTGATCGGCAGGACCGACACGGCCTGTTCCATCGGGCCGGGGAAGCTGCTCGTGGGGAACAGGACCCCGCCCAGACCCAGCATCAGCACGTACACCAGGTTGGCCCCGGCCAGCGTCGCCTCCGCGCGCAGCGTGCCCGCCATCAGCAGGGCCAGGGAGCTGAAGGCGGCCGTGGCCAGCAGCACCAGCGCGAGCACGGCCAGCACGCCCACGGGCTCCAGCGACGGCGACCAGCCCAGGAACAGCGCCACCACGCAGAGGACGGTGATCTGGATGGCCTGCACGCCGAGCACGGCGATGGTCTTGGCGGCCAGCAGCCCGAACCGCGACAGCGGGGTGGCGCCCAGGCGTTTGAGCACCCCGTAGCGGCGCTCGAACCCGGTTCCGATGGCCAGGCCGGTGAAGGACGTGGACATGATCGCCAGGGCCAGGACCCCGGGGGTCAGCGCGTCCACGCGCGCCCCCTCGCCCACGTCGAGGACGTCGACCAGGCTGAACCCCACCAACAGCAGCACGGGGATGACCATGGTCAGCAGGAACTGCTCGCCGTGGCGCAGCATGACCCGCAGTTCCATCCCGGCCTGGGCGGCGATCATCCGCCACATCGGGGCGGCGCCGGGAGCCGGGGTGAACAGGCTCGCGTCGAGGGCGGGCTTCGGGGCGTCGGTGACGGCCGACGCGGCCGTCCCGGAGGTGTGCTCGGTCATCAGTCGCGCAGTTCCCGGCCTGTGGTTTCGAGGAAGACGTCTTCGAGGGTACGCCGACGAACGCGCAGGTCCTCCGCGAGGACACCGGAGGAGGCGCACCAGGCGGTGACCGCGGCCAGGAACTCCGGGCCCAGGTCGTCGGGGTCGTCGGTGGCCACGGAGTACTCCTGCCGACCGCCGGTGTCGGTGGCGCTCACACGGCCGCCGGGGGGCAGGGCCGCCTCCAGCGCCCCCGCGTCCACCGGCTCGGAGGTGGAGAAACGCACCTCGCGCCGTCCCTGGGTCAGTTCGGCCGGGGTGCCCTCGGTGACCACCGAGCCCCGGTCGATGATGACCACATGGTCGGCCAGCCGCTCGGCCTCCTCCATGTAGTGCGTGGTCAGGATCACCGCGACCCCGGCCTCGCGCAGCGCCGAGACCAGGTCCCAGGTGGCCATGCGCGCCTGCGGGTCGAGCCCGGCGGTGGGCTCGTCCAGGAAGACCAGCTCCGGACGGCCGACCACGGCGCACGCCAGGGAGAGGCGCTGCTGCTGGCCGCCGGACAGGCGGCGGAAGGGAGTACCGGAGACGGAGGTCAGCCCCAGTCGCTCCAGGAGGAGGTCGGGGTCGACCGGGCTGGCGTGGAAGGAGGCCATCAGCCGCAGCCACTCGGCGGCGCGGGCCCCGGTGGGCACCCCGCCGGACTGGGGCATCACGCCCACGCGGGGCTTGAGGGCCGTCGCGTCGGCGACCGGGTCGAGCCCCAGGACCCGCACCTTCCCGCCGTCCGCGTGGCGGAAGCCCTCGCAGATCTCGATGGTGCTGGTCTTGCCCGCGCCGTTGGGGCCGAGCAGGGCGGTCACCGCGCCGCGGCGCGCGGTGAACGTGAGGCCGGTGACGGCCGTGGTGGCGCCGTAGCGCTTGACCAGGTCGACGACCTCGACGGCGGGTGTGTCCATGGGGCCTGAGTTTACGTGCGTCGGGGCTCCGCGCTTCACCACCCCGCCTTTCGGAGAGCTGACCGAGTTCGGGAGCGGACCGAACGTCCCACTTCGGACAGCCGGAACACGGAGGTGTTTTTGGTGCGGGTGGTGGAAGAATGACGCGTGGTTCCTGGTTGTGCCCGGGTGGCGGTCGTGTCGCCAGAGGAGGCGGGCGTCCGCTGGCGCGGGTCTCTCGCCAGGCTCCCTCACCGTTCCGACCATGTGAATGGTCGGATGGTGATACTGCGGTCTCGCGGATTGGGAAATCGGCTCGGCTGTGAGGCGCCCGAAAAGGGTGTCCGTGTGTGACCACCGCGTGAACTCGCAGATTAGGCAAGCCTGACCTTCGTGATCAAGCGCATGAAGCCGGGTTTGCCTAGGTGGACTTATTTAAGCCACACTGATGTTGTCTAAACCGAGAGCCGAGCGACGAGCGGGAGGGGAACACTGTGTCGGACCTGTCCGGTACACCCGGTGCGCCCCGACCCCTGAGCGGCCCCGACCACGGGACCCGCGCCCGTGTCGCCCGGCTCATCCTGGAGAAGGGTCCGATCACCGCCTCCGCACTGGGGGAACGGCTCGGGCTCACCCCGGCGGCCATCCGCCGCCACCTCGACAACCTGACCGTCGAGGGCATGGTCGAGGCCCGTGACGCGCGGCCCACACACGGCCGTCGTCGCCGGGGCCGTCCCGCCCGCGTCTTCGCCATCACCGAAGCCGGGCGTGACGCCTTCGTCCACGCCTACGACGACCTCGCCTCCAACGCCCTGCGCTTCCTGGCGCGGACCTCCGGTCCCGAGGCGGTGGGCGAGTTCGCCCGGAGTCAGGTCGCTGACCTGGAGCAGCGCTACAAGCCCCTGTTGGACGCCGTTCCCCAGGAACAAAGGGTCCGGCTGCTGGCCGAAGCGCTCTCCAACGACGGCTACGCCGCCACCTCGGGCCAGGCGCCCGCGCCGGGTGGCGGCGACCAACTGTGCCAACACCACTGCCCCGTCGCGCACGTGGCCGCCGAGTTCCCGCAGCTCTGTGAGGCCGAGATCGAGGCCTTCGCGCGGCTACTGGGCACCCCGGTGCGCAGGTTGGCCACCATCGCCCACGGCGACGGTGTGTGCACCACGCACGTCACCCCACGGGGGGACGGGGCGAGCGGGGAGGACGGCACCCCCGCGTCCAAGAAGGCCATCCGCCAGCGGGCGGGCGGCTCAGTTCACCAGAGGGACGTCTGAGTCCAGGAGGAGTCCGCGCATGACTTCTGTCGCGCACCCCGAGCTCGAAGGGCTCGGAACATATGAGTACGGCTGGGCCGACTCCGACGTGGCCGGAGCCTCGGCCCGTCGTGGCCTGAACGAAGAGGTCGTCCGGGACATCTCGGACAAGAAGAGCGAGCCGGAGTGGATGACCAAGCTCCGCCTCAAGTCGCTGAAGCTCTTCGACAAGAAGCCCATGCCCGACTGGGGCGCGGACCTGTCCAAGATCGACTTCGACAACATCAAGTACTTCGTGCGGTCCACGGAGAAGCAGGCCACCTCCTGGGAGGACCTGCCCGAGGACATCAAGAACACGTACGACAGGCTGGGCATCCCCGAGGCCGAGAAGCAGCGCCTGGTCGCCGGTGTCGCCGCCCAGTACGAGTCCGAGGTCGTCTACCACCAGATCCGCGAGGACCTGGAGGAGCAGGGTGTCGTCTTCCTGGACACCGACACCGCCCTCAAGGAGCACCCGGAGATCTTCGAGGAGTACTTCGGCTCCGTCATCCCGGCCGGTGACAACAAGTTCGCCGCGCTGAACACCGCCGTGTGGAGCGGCGGATCGTTCATCTACGTGCCCAAGAACGTGCACGTGGAGATCCCGCTCCAGGCCTACTTCCGGATCAACACCGAGAACATGGGCCAGTTCGAGCGGACGCTGATCATCGTCGACGAGGGCGCCTACGTCCACTACGTCGAGGGCTGCACCGCGCCGATCTACAAGTCGGACTCGCTGCACTCCGCGGTCGTCGAGATCATCGTCAAGAAGAACGCCCGCTGCCGTTACACGACCATCCAGAACTGGTCGAACAACGTCTTCAACCTGGTGACCAAGCGCGCCATCGCCGAAGAGGGCGCGACCATGGAGTGGGTCGACGGCAACATCGGCTCCCAGGTCACCATGAAGTACCCGGCCGTCTACCTGATGGGCGAGCACGCCAAGGGTGAGACCCTCTCGATCGCCTTCGCGGGTGAGGGCCAGCACCAGGACACCGGCGCCAAGATGGTGCACTGCGCGCCCAACACCTCCTCCAAGGTCGTCTCCAAGTCGGTGGCGCGCGGCGGCGGCCGCTCCTCCTACCGAGGCCTGATCCAGGTCCAGGAGGGCGCCCACCTCGCCAAGTCCTCGGTGGAGTGCGACGCGCTGCTGATCGACACCATCAGCCGTTCCGACACCTACCCCTACAACGACCTGCGCGAGGACGACACCGAGCTCGCGCACGAGGCCACCGTCTCCAAGGTCAGCGAGGACCAGCTCTTCTACCTGATGAGCCGGGGGATGGGCGAGGAGGAGGCCATGGCCATGGTCGTCCGAGGTTTCGTGGAGCCCATCGCACGGGAGCTCCCGATGGAGTACGCACTGGAGCTCAACCGTCTGATCGAGCTCCAGATGGAAGGATCGGTGGGATAAGTTGACGACCGCGAACACTGAGCCCAAGGCGCACAGCCACGGGCTGGGACAGATCCCTGTCTCCAAGCTCGACACGCACGGCTCCAAGGACGTGGAGGCCTTCCCCGTCCCGAACGGGCGTGAGGAGGAGTGGCGGTTCACCCCGCTGCGCCGCCTCAAGGGGCTGCACGACTGGAAGGGTTCCGCCGACGGGGCCGACGAGGTCTCCGTGGACGCCCCCGAGGGCGTCACCGTCGAGACGGTCGGCCGTGACGACGAGCGTCTGGGCAAGGCGGGTCTGCCCGTCAACCGCGTGATCGCGCAGGCCTACACCTCGTTCGAGAAGGCCACCGTCGTCACCGTTCCGCAGTCGCTGGCCGCCGACAAGGCGATCACCATCGACCGCAAGGGTCTGGGCGGCACCGCCTTCGAGCAGCTGCTGATCGACGTCAAGCCGCTGGCCGAGGCCACCGTGATCATCACGAACACCGGTACCGGTGTCCGCGCGGGCAGCCTCGACGTCCACGTCGGTGAGGGCGCCAAGCTCACGCTGGTCACCCTCCAGGAGTGGGACGACGACGCCGTCGAGGTCAGCCAGCACAACGCGCGCGTCGGCAAGGACGCCAGCTTCCGGTCGATCGTCATCACCCTCGGCGGGAACCTGGTCCGCCTGTCCCCGCGCGTGTCCTACGACGACCGCGGCGGCAACGCCGAGCTCTACGGGCTCTACTTCGCCGGTGACGGTCAGCACCACGAGCACCGCTCGCTGATCGACCACAACGTCTCCAACACCCGCTCGCGGGTGGACTACAAGGGCGCGCTGAGCGGCAAGGACGCCCACGCGGTCTGGATCGGTGACGTGATCATCGGTGAGGGGACCACCGGTACGGACTCGTACGAGAACAACCGGAACCTCCAGCTCACCGACGACACCCGTGTGGACTCCGTGCCGAACCTGGAGATCTTCACCGGTGAGGTCGCGGGCGCCGGGCACGCCAGCGCCAGCGGGCGGCTCGACGACATCCACCTCTTCTACCTGCGTTCGCGCGGTATCCCGGAGGAGGAGGCCCGCCGCCTCATCATCCGCGGCTACTTCCTGGACATCGTCAACCGCATCGACGACCAGGACCTGCGCGACCACGTCATGGAGAAGGTCGAGCGAAAGCTTGCCGCACATGAGTGAGCAGGGCGGTTGGGTCAAGGTCGCGGAACTCGACGAGATCCCCGAGGAAGGTGTCCTGGGGATCGAGACCGACGACGAGACCCCCATCGCGCTGGTGCGCACCGAGGGTGAGGTCTACGCGCTGCGGGACGTGTGCTCGCACGCCGAGGTCCGCCTCTCGGAGGGCGAGGTCGAGGACGGCACCATCGAGTGCTGGCTCCACGGCTCCTGCTTCGACCTGCGCTCGGGGGCGCCGGTCAACCCGCCCGCCACCCAGCCGGTCCCCACCTACGACGTGAAGATCGACGGCGACGACGTGCTCGTGTCGCTGGATGACAAGAATTCCTGAGGCCTGAAATGACGAAGTTCGAAATCCGCGGTCTGCGCGCCGACGTCCTCATCAACGAGGACGAGCGGCAGGAGATCCTCAAGGGCGTTGACCTCACCATCAACTCCGGTGAGACCCACGCCATCATGGGCCCCAACGGCTCCGGCAAGTCCACCCTCGCCTACGCGATCGCGGGCCACCCGCGTTACGAGATCACCGAGGGCGAGGTCCTCCTCGACGGCGAGAACATCCTCGAGATGGAGGTGGACGAGCGGGCCCGCGCCGGCGTCTTCCTCGCCATGCAGTACCCGGTCGAGGTTCCGGGCGTGTCCATGTCCAACTTCCTGCGCAGCTCCGTCAGCGCGGTGCGCGGCGAGGCTCCCAAGCTCCGCCAGTTCTCCAAGGAGCTCCAGGGCGCGATGAAGGACCTGTCCATCGACTCGTCCTTCGCCGCCCGCGGCGTGAACGAGGGCTTCTCCGGCGGTGAGAAGAAGCGCCACGAGATCCTCCAGCTGGAGCTGCTCAAGCCCAAGGTCGCGATCCTGGACGAGACCGACTCCGGCCTGGACGTCGACGCGCTCAAGATCGTCTCCGAGGGCATCAACCGCGCCCAGGCGAGCAACGACCTCGGCGTCATGCTGATCACCCACTACACCCGCATCCTGAAGTACGTGCAGCCCGACTTCGTGCACGTCTTCTCCGGCGGCCGCATCGCCGAGTCCGGCGGTTCCGAGCTGGCCGACGTCCTCGAGGCCGAGGGCTACGAGCGGTTCGTGAAGGCGGGCGCGTAACCATGACCCTCCGCGAGCCCGGTCAGCCCGACACGGCTCCGCTCGACACGAAGGCGATCCGGGAGGACTTCCCGATCCTCTCCCGGACCGTCCGTGACGAGCGTCCGCTGGTGTACCTCGACTCCGGGGCGACCTCGCAGAAACCGCGCCAGGTGCTCGACGCCGAGCGCGGGTTCTACGAACGCCACAACGCGGCGGTGCACCGTGGGGCGCACCAGCTCGCGGAGGAGGCCACCGACGCCTACGAGTCGGCGCGGGAGACGATCGCCAGGTTCGTCGGCGCCGACGCCGACGAGGTGGTCTTCACCAAGAACGCCACCGAGGCGGTGAACCTGGTCGCGTACGCGATGAGCAACGCGGCCACGGCCGACGAGGGCCTGCGACGTTTCCAGGTCGGCCCCGGCGACGAGATCGTCGTGACCGAGATGGAGCACCACGCCAACCTGGTGCCCTGGCAGCAGCTCTGCCAGCGCACCGGCGCGACGCTGCGCTGGTTCCCGGTGACCGACGAGGGCCGGCTGGACCTGTCGGACCTGAACGAACTGGTGAACGAGCGCACGAGGCTGGTGGCGTTCGCGCACCAGTCCAACGTGCTCGGGACCGTCAACCCGGTGGCCCCGATCACCGCGCGGGCCCGTGAGGTCGGCGCGCTGGTGCTGCTGGACGCCTGCCAGTCGGTACCGCACATGCCGGTGGACGTCCGCGAACTCGACGTGGACTTCCTGGCCTTCTCGGGGCACAAGATGCTCGGTCCCAACGGGATCGGCGTGCTCTGGGGACGCCGGGAGCTGCTCGCGGCCATGCCGCCCTTCATCAGCGGCGGCTCGATGATCGGCGTCGTGCACATGAGCCACTCGACCTGGGCGGACCCGCCGCAGCGCTTCGAGGCCGGTGTGCCGATGGCCCCGCAGGCCGTCGGCCTGGCCGCGGCCTGTGACTACCTCTCCGAGGTGGGCATGGACCGGGTCGCCGCGCACGAGCACGAGCTCACCGCGTACGCGCTGAAGCGGGTGGGCGCGATCGAGGGCGTGCGGATCGTGGGTCCGACCGAGGCGGTCGACCGGGGCGGCGCCGTGTCGTTCGTGGTGGACGACATCCACCCGCACGACCTCGGCCAGGTCCTGGACGACCGCGGCGTCGAGGTCAGGGTCGGTCACCACTGTGCCTGGCCTCTGCACCGCAAGCTCGGTATCGTCGCGACCACGCGCGCGTCCTTCTACCTCTACAACACGCTGGAGGACGTGGACGCGCTGGTGGAGGCCATCGGGGCCGCCCAGAGGTTCTTCGGAACCCGGGACTAGTACGAGGATTCTGCCTGACCATGCAGTTGGACGCGATGTACCAGGAAATCATCCTGGACCACTACCGGAACCCGCACCACAAGGGGCTGCGCGATCCGTACAACGCCGAGGCGCATCACATCAACCCCACGTGTGGGGACGAGGTGACGCTCCGGGTGACGCTGACCCCTGCCTCCGGTGCCGGACTGGACGAGGAGGCCGTCGTCAGCGACGTCTCCTACGAGGGGATGGGCTGCTCGATCAGCCAGGCCAGCACCTCGGTGCTGACCGACCTCCTCATCGGCCGGACCGTCGCCGAGGGGATGCGGACCCTGGACGCGTTCACCGAGCTGATGCAGTCCAAGGGCAAGGGTGAGCCGGACGAGGACGTGCTGGAGGACGCCGTGGCGTTCGTCGGCGTGTCCAAGTACCCGGCTCGGATCAAGTGCGCCCTGCTGGGGTGGATGGCCTGGAAGGACGCGGTGTCGCAGTCCTTGGAGAAGGAAGGCGCCTGAATGAGCGACAACGAGACCACGAACACCGAGACCGCCGAGAAGCCCGAGGCCGCTCCGCGCTCCCCGGAGCAGGAGGCGCTGGCCGAGGAGATCGGTGAGGCGCTCAAGGACGTGATCGACCCCGAGCTCGGCGTGAACATCGTCGACCTGGGGCTGGTCTACGGGGTGAACCACGACGACGAGTCGATCACCCTGGACATGACCCTGACGAGTGCGGCCTGCCCGCTCACCGACGTGATCGAGGACCAGGCCAACAGCGCCCTGGACGAGTTCGAGCGCGAAGTGAAGATCAACTGGGTCTGGATGCCGCCGTGGGGTCCGGACAAGATCACCGACGACGGGCGGGACCAGCTGCGCATGCTGGGCTTCAACGTCTGATCCCCTCGACGATGCCCCCTGATCTGCTCCTGCGCAGATCAGGGGGTATTTTCCTGTGCTCGGTCGGCGGTCTCGGCACGTTGTTTGGCCGACTCACGGAAGCCTCCCGCCACCCCAAAGTGCTGCGCTTTCCGCACTCGGCCGAACGGGCATCTGCGATTGTACGGTGACACGGGGTGCTCGCCGTGGACCTGAGGTACTCGCACTGTGCGGGATTTTGTGCGGTGCTGTGCGGGGCTCGACGGAGCACTGCGGCTACTCGCCACCATCGTCGTCGACCAGCTTCGCCGCCTGAGCGAGGCCGCCCAGATCGGAGGCGTCGGTGTAGTAGAGGTTGGCGACCTCGGTGGAGTGACCGAACTGGGAGTTGAGCACAGCCTCGGACACCTGCCCGACGTAGAACGAGCGCAGCGTGGTGCGCCAGATGTGCGAGCGCTGGTTCTCGAACAGTTCGATCCCCGTCTCCTTCGCCATACGCACGTAAAGCTTCCGGCTCACCTCACCGCAGCGCATGCGATGCCAGACCTTCGTCGTGTCCATCGGAGCACTCACGATGAGGCCCTCGCCGTTCTGGACGTCACGACGCTTGAGGAGGCGTTCCGTGACCCGCTGGTCGAGGACCAGCACGACGCGAGGATGATCGCCCTTGGCGACGTGCTCCGGCACGTCGATGCTCATGACGCCGTCGTCGGAGATCTGCGCCATGGTCCAGTCCACCAACCGACCCTCGCCCTGCCGCAGCCCCGTCGCCATCTGGAGCAGGGCCATGTCGATGCCTGCGAAGAACGTGGCGATCTGGACCTCGGGGCGCCAGATCCAGCCGTGCTTCTTGTGCGAGACAAGCCACTCGCCGGGATCAGCGTCCAGCAGCCACGTCAGGGCCAGCTCGTACTCCTCACGCGTGAGTGCTCGGCCGCCGCGCTTGCGCTCCGGCTTCACGACTCCGGTCAGGTCCGTGAGCCGCTCGCCCTTGACAGGGTTGAAGTCCATCACGCCGTCGAAGATCAAGCGCTTGGCGATGTACTTGTTCCACACGGTCCGGCAGGACTTCGCCGTCGAGATGCCGTGGCGCTGAGCGATCTCCGTGAAGGTCTCCTCAAGAGCACGAGGGGTCGTGCCCGACCCGATCGTGTGCTGATTGAAGCCGTGCACGTGACGGCGTCCTGCCTTCTTGCACTTCTTGCATTCGCCCAGGAGATACCGCAGCGCCGCTTCGTACCTCTCCCTGCTCAGGTCCTCAAGCGCGGCCTTCTCGATCGCCGGCCGCGCGACCTTCTCGATGTATTTCGCGAGCGGATCCGACAGACTCCAGATCCCGCCTCCGGTGCGCAGCAGCTCCTCGGCCTTCCGCTTCGCCTTGCGCCGGACCTCGCCCTTGGTTGCGCCGTAGGTGTCCTTCCTGACCTTGCGTCCGTCGCGAAGGACGAGCGTCCAGCTCAGCCGGAAGGTGCCGTCGGCCAGTCGGCTCGGGGTCGATCGCTCGGCCGTGTGCTCCCCCGGAGCCAGCTTGCTTGTCGTCGCACGTGTCATCGGGTCAGTGTAAACATCGGCTGCTGCCGCCTTTGCATGGACCACGGGTAACGCATAATCACCAATGGGTGCTCATCTGAATCGCGTGTCACGCACCACGAGAGTGGTCTATTAATCATGATTTGGATAGACTGTCCGACACGCGCACCGGGGTGGATCGGTGCCAAGACGAAAGAGAGCGCCTACGATGCCCACTGCAGCGGGTCGGTCCACCACGGGCCGACGTACGACCTCCGTTAGAACCGACCGTGCTGCCCTGCCTACCGAAGAAGCCGCACACTACACCGGGCTCTCGTATGGAACGCTGAAGAAGTGGCGCGTGACCGGTGACGGTCCGGCCTATGTGCGCATCGGATCGCGCGTCGTCTATCTCATCGACGATCTCGACACGTGGTTGCGCGAGCACCGCGTGGCCTAAGAACACCTCGCCCATGACACTGACGAAGCCCCCAGTCGCTCTCTTGAGTTCTAGTGGTCGTTGCAACACCCCATCTCTGAAGGTGTGCAATGGACGACTTCGAGATCCGGGACCGCTTGCTCCTCCAGGGCCGCAAGAAGCTCTGGAGGGAGCGAGCGGAATACTTCCAGCTCATGGAGCTGGAGCACTCGAGCAAGGAAGCCTGCCTGAGCGTGGGCGTGAACCTGTAGACCGGACGCGAATGGCGCAACGGCAGACTTCTCCGAAACGGACCGTGGCGCCCGCGAGACCCACACGGGCGCAGTCCGTGCACTGCCCCGCGCAGCAGGGCGGCGATGGCCAGGACGGCTCGATGCCCAGGACGATGTCCCGCAGAACAGCAAGCCACCACGACGCCGAGTGTCACCAGCCGCGGTGAACTCGTTGCGCAGTCCCGTCTTCGGGCCTATCGGGCAGGCAGAGGAGGCGGTCGCATCGACCGCCTCCTCTTAGGGCGAGACCTTATTCGATCGGCTCCTACGAGCCGTCCGGCTGATTAACCGGCTTCGGGCGCTCCGCGATCTCCCGGTCCCTGGGGGTCCCCTGGCTGGGGCGACCCTCGACCTTCGAGTCCCTACTTGCCGACGAGCCCGAGAAGCCCTGCGGGGCGGGCTGCCCTGACCCCTTCGAGGCTGTGGGCAGCGGGGCCACCGAACGCTGGCCACCCGTGCTCTGCGAACCCTGCGCCCCCGAGGCGGACGGGCTCGAATACCGATGCGAGAACTCGTTGCCGCCGGGAGCACCGCCGACGATGCCCGGCCCGCCGATCGCCCTGGAACCGGTGCCCGAAGGTGCCTTCGGCGTCACGGCGGCAGAACCGGTTGACGCTGCGGGGGTCGGACCAGCTGGCAGAGGGATCGCCCCGCCAACGTTCGAACCGGACAAGTTCGTCTGGCCTGCACCGGGCCCGACGCCCCGCGACCCGTGACCCCCGGGACGGCTGGAGACGACCTCGCCCTGGTTGACCCGGCCCTTGCTGCCGGGCACCGGGCCCGGGACCGAGCCCGCGACGTCGCCGGTCGTCACACCGCCGCCGGGGATCTCCGCCTTCTTCTGGTCCGTCGCGTCGAAACCTAGCCTCGACAGGCCTCCCTGCTGAGCAACACCATCGGCCGCGGCCTTGTCTGCTTGGGTCGATCCCGGACGCGCGCCGGCGAGCTGCAGCGGTCCTCCCTTCCTGCTCTGCTCTGACTGGCCTGATTGACCGGCCGATCCGTGCTCGCTCGACGAGGACTTTGACCCGTTGAAGGTGCCCGGGCCGCCCTGAGACGACCCCCTGCCCCCGGGGCTCAGTTCCCCGGGACCGGACTGGCCGGGCTGAAGGGCCTTGACATTGCCGCCCTCGAGCTGGGCGTTGCTCGGGATTCCTCCCGCGTTGGACTTGTTCGGATCCCCTCCACCTGGCCCAGACTGGCCGCTGCCGTTGGGCTTGTTCAGTCCGCCGAGCTGCCCCCCGGTGGCCTGGGCGAGTTTGTTGCCCGCCGCCATGCCGGC
Source organism: Nocardiopsis sp. iso_237 (assembly GCF_056173345.1). Classification (NCBI taxonomy): domain Bacteria; kingdom Bacillati; phylum Actinomycetota; class Actinomycetes; order Streptosporangiales; family Nocardiopsidaceae; genus Nocardiopsis; species Nocardiopsis sp. iso_237. Next base: position 2,343,300 of record NZ_CM149669.1, read on the forward strand.
GCCAGCACCGAGGCCCCCGGCCGCGGCCTGCATGAGCCCGCCCTGCTTTGCTTTAGGGGCGGTGTCGGTCTCGAGGAACTTGTCGACGAGCTTCGTGACGACCTCATCCAAAGCCTGGAGCGCGGTCTTGCGCACTCTCAGGAGAATGAACGTCACGGCGGCGATCAGCAGCGTGGACAGGAAGGTGAGAACGACTACCGCCACCGGTCCCAGACCGAGCTGGGACAAAAGTCCGTTCTCGGTCACGAGGTTCGTCAGCGGCCCGGAGGCGATCGACGGCACACCGATGATCAGCCGTGAGACGAGTTGATAGAGAAAGATCGTGAGGATGACCTCGAGAATCATCGCCACCGAGTAGATTATCACTTTGCTGATTGCCGCGATCGCGCCCAGAGTGGCGAACGGAATCGCCGCGATCAGCGAGAAGGTCCGCTTGAGTGCGCCGATGACCATGCCGAACGCGTACCAGATGCCCAGCAGGCAAACACTGCTCAGGAGCGTGACGGTGTTGGCCCAGTACATGAACGACGCTGGTCCCGAGCCGACCTGGCTCACCGAGGCATGGTTCTCTCGCACGAGGCCCGACATCGCGTTCTCCGAGCTGAACGAAGTGAGGTTGTCCGAGGAGAACGAGCTGTTGAGGTAGTTGTACATCGACAGGGGCGACATGCTGCACTTCGCCGGGTCCTTACCGTTCTCGGTCGTCACCGTGAACCCGCAGGCCTTGGCCGAGTTCTCCTGATTCTCCGTTGTAAACGTCCGCACGCCGTCGGAGACCTCCGACTGCAGGCCCTCGCCCTGGGTCGAGATCATCGGAGCCTCGGAGGCCTTCGGGTCGTCCTCGTCGCCGAACTTCTTGACGTCGCCGTAGCTGCTCGTGTTGTTGAACCAGTCTTCCTTGACGTCCTCGTCGGCGTTCTCCGACAACCAGGACTTCACGCCCGACTCGAAGTCCGAGGCGGGCGTCTCCGCTCCGGAGATGTAGCGATTGAGGATGTCCAGCGTTGTGGCCACCTGCTGCCACGAGCCCGGCTCCTCTTTGGTGAGGTCGACGTTTGACGCGTCCTTCCACGCGGCCGCCGGATCGTTGGACACGCCCCCGGCGTCCCACCCAGCATCGCGGTAGGCCGAGTGGGAGACGATGTTGATCGCCAACGCCGAAGTCCGGGCTGACATCGTCGACCTCGGGTCGGCCTGGCCCCTGCCCTCGTTCCAACCAATGGTCGCGTCCTCGGGCACGAGTAGGCGAGAGTTCATCGCCCAGGCGTTGAAGTCGACGTAGTTGGACAGGACGACCTGGGTGGCGCCAGCTGAGGCGTCGACCCCGGACTCGGAGAAGTTGTCAAGGACGGCGGTGTACATCGATCCGAAGATCGGCAGTCCGAACCCGAGAAAGAGCAGGCGCACGACGAACTTCTTGATAGCCGAACCGCGGTCCATTCTCTTGAACAGCACGAGGCCGATGAGGAGAAAGCCGAGGAAGAGCGGGACAAGGACGTTCCACGAGAGGTTGACAAGCACGCCGTACCACTCGCCGATGAAGTTCGCCACGCCCAACAGGGGCCCCGGGGACCCGCAGTCCCCGCCCTCACAGTTATTGAGCATCCCGTCGGCCAGGCCCTGCTGGTAGCCCCCGCTGGTCCCTCCGGCGGTGGTCACGCTGGCGACGGCCGTGTGGAACCACGCGAAGGGGTTAAGGAACTTGAGTAACTCGATGAAGGCGAAGAAGAGCCCCGATATCAACAGGGACACACCGTAGCCAGCCCACACCACCGACCCCGCGAAGCCACCGATGATGTCACCGATGACCCCGCTTGACATCGAATCGAAGCCCAGCTCCTTGTTGGCCGCCCCGAACTGGCCGTAGGCGAGGAACGCGTCACCCCCCTGACTCAGAGAGCTGTGCGTGATCGTCTGCGTTGAGCCCGACAACCCGGCCGAGAGCCAGCGCTTGAACTGCGAGACCGTGGAGTCGCCGTAGCCGAGCAGGGAGCCCGCGGCCCCCGGCTCGGACTCCGCGATGTCGTCCCATGCGCCGCCGAGGCTCGCGCCGGGCTCATTGGAGTCGGAAAAATAGCCCGCGCCGTTGGACGCGAGCTTGTAGAGGCTGTAGTTGTCCTCGCCCTCCGAGGCATTCTCATCAGCGAAAGCCGTGGTGCTTCCCAGGAGCCCGAACAGGAAGGGGGCCACGAGTACGGCGAGAAGCACGCCGACGACGGCCCTGCTCCACCCCGGCCGGAACAGAACACGGCCGAACCAGCCTCGCATGCGTGTGGTCGCCGCGCCCATCTGGTCCATCGAGTCCCCCCTTCTCATTCCTTGGCCCGCTTCGTCCGCTTGCCCCTCTTCGCCGTGCTGTGGCCCGGGACCTTCTTGGTGGTCCCTGCGGTCGGCTTCACCTTTCGAACCTCGGCTGCGCCATCATGCGAATCGTCATTGATGGGGATCCCCAATGACGTGAGATTCGCGCCCGGCGTCGGGTCGTCGTCGAAGATCTGGGCCATTCGCTCGTTCTCCTCAGCCCGGGCCGTCTCGAGGCGAACCTTGCGCCGCTGGGCCTCTCGGTAGGGGTTGATCCCCAGGGCCAGGTCAAGGTGGAAGACGACATTCGTCACGCCGCGGCGCAGATACGACAGGCTCTCGCCGCGGGTCGTGATGAGGTTTGCGAGGTCGCGGGGGATCTGCTGAGCCAGCTGCTTCTGGTACTCGAGCACCGTCGAATCACGCATCGGCCCGAGCACGGTGTAGTCGGCAGCGTCGAACTTGTTGAATTTCGAGTCCGAGAGCATCTTGTCGACGTCGTTGTAGCTGTAGACGACACGTCCTCCCCGGTCGAAGAGGTGCTCGAACTGCTCGGTGATGTACGTCTTCACCCGGTCATCGATGAGGTCGGCCCCGTGGATGATCACGGTGTCACCCACGCTGAGCTCAGCCACGGCGAAGCCGACGATGTTGACCAACTGGGCCATGGCCACACCGCGCCCGCGCGTCATCAGCCGCGAGAAGTCGTAGAGCACCCGGCGGGCGTCGCGGACCCCGTCAATCGCGGTGGCCGTGGCGTTGTTGAACAGGTCGCCGTTGGTTGAGAGCATCGTTCGGCCGATGGTTTGGAGCAGGTTGAGCGCCCGGAGCTGGTCGGGGTCGTTCTTCTCCGAGGCCAGCAAGCGCTTGTGTGCCATGTCCAGGTAGGACACGAACAGCTGAAGTTTCGGCACGTGCGCGTGGTCAATGCCGACCACACGCAGCTTCTTACGCATGTGCTGGGCGTTCTCGCGCCACATGCCCTGGTCGATGTAGAAGTCCGTGGCGATTCGCTCGAGGTTGCCCCTGATGATCGATGCCACTGCCCCATCCGAGGATTCGTAGAGCTGCTCGAACATGAGCTTGAGCTTCTCCATGTGCGTGGAGAAGATCGCCAGCTCCTCCTTCTCATCGCCGAACATCTCGAACATGTTCACGTCACCGGAGTTGAGGTCGACGCGGGCGGTCAGGCGCTCGAACGCTGGCCCGAGCTTGTCCATCTGGGCCCCGTCGAGGACGAGGTGGACGACGCGACCGTTGTCGAGCATCGTTGCCTGAGACAGCTTCGAGCACCACATGTTCGACACCCGCTCACGTTCGAGGAACTCCGAAAGCGTCGGGTCGGCGATGACGACGTGGTGTGCGTAGTCGTTGACACCCATGAGCACGGCCGAGGAGTTGACGTCACCGACCATGAACCCGACGTACTCGCCGTCCTTGTCGTTGAGGCCGTTGGTCACGAGCGAGTAGGAGCCAGCGAACTCAGTCGAGGTGTAGTGGAAACCCTTGCCACGCTTCTTGTCGTTGTTCTTGAACAGGCCCGACAGCTCTTGGCGCTGCTCGCCGACGTAGGCCGCGGTCTTGAGTGTGCCGAAGCGGTCGATGTAGAGGCGCGTGACCCGCTCGATGGTGTCCTCGAGGGTCTCCAAGTCCGGTGCCTTGAGGAAGAGGCGGTTGTGCACGTGCAGGTACGCCGCTCCGTCCTGGAGCTCTCCGATGATCACCTCGCGATCGGCCGAAGCCTTGGCGGCTTTGCGCTTCGACGAGGTCGTCCCGGAGGATTCCTGCTCGCTGCTCTCGAGGGAGTCGAGCTTCTCCGACTGTTTGGTGTATTGGTCGACCCACTTGTCGTCCTTGCGCACGACCTGCTCAAGCACGACTGCCGTGACCCGCTCGTCGAGTCCCGACGGGATCCTGTCGATTCCCCAGAACGGAGCGAAGGCGTCGTGTGAAGCGTCGTCGTGGAAGTAGCCGAGAACGCAGGCGACCGAGGCGTCGACTTCGAAGTAGTCCGAGCGGAAGAGGTAGCGTTCTTTGGGCTTAAGCGCCATGAGGTGCGGGTAGGCGGGGAAGGATCCGGCGAGTTGTCGCTCCTCCTGCCGTCGGGCCCACCAGCCGAGCAGGCCGCGCCGGGTGTCAGTAGTCATCTGGGCTTCGGCCCCGTCAACCGGCCCGCTCTCCGCCTCGGCCCCGGTCGGGATTCCCAACTGCTTCCTGCTCTTCATCTTCAGCGCCATGATTCGCCGCGTCCTTACTTCGTCGTCTTCAGGGAGAAGGGGGCCTGCTCAGGTCACGGCGGAGGTGAGCTGGTCATCGATGCCGGAGTAGAAGACCCGTAGCATCGGCTGGGCCTCTTCGCGGTCGAGCATCGTGGCCTCCTTGATCATCAGATCGCTGTTCTCGACCTCGGCCTGGAGGATCGTGTGTCCGCGGCGCAGCGCGTCCTCGCTCTTGCCCTTGAGCAGTAGGTACTGGTGAATCGATGCGAACTTGCCACCGACGTGCTGGGTGAGGATGTCGTACTGCTCGTTCTGCAGCTCGATGAGATCGGGGTCCCGAACCCCCAAGGCCCGGTTGCGCCGCTCGAGGTTCGCCACCTGGTGATAGATCCGCTGCGGCTCCTTCGTCGTGATAAAGACGTGCTCACAGGTCGTCTCGACCTTCTTCCAGAAGTCACCGTTGCGCTTGAGGATCCCGACCCGATCCTCATCGAAAAGCAGGTAGCTCGCTGACCCGACGACGAGGTAGACCTGCCCCTGCCCACCGTCGGAGTAGTGGATGCGGCCGTCCTCGTCGATCGACTCGATGCCGACAATCGAGTAGAAGCCCGATGGATTCGAGTCCCGTCTGGTGAAGACCCGGCGCGCCGAATTCGGCAGGTAGGCCAGCAGCGGCGGTACCGTCGTGATCCGAAGCTCCTTGGTCTTGCTCAGCTGGCCCATGTAGAGGATGAGGACCAGCGACCACAGGACGAAGAGCGCGATGAACTTCGCGCCGGAGTCCGCGATGAAGGTCGAGGTCGCGCACCAGGCGACGAAGAGGGCCCCGCCTAGGAAGAAGCCGATCTGCTTAATCGGCATCGGCCGCATCTGCCAGCTCTTGCCGCCAAGACCGATCTCATGGTCCGGCAGGCCCCTGGCCAGACTAACCGGGACCGTGTACGCGCTCTTGACTTCACGCATGCTGCGCACCTAGTCCAGCCGTCGGCTGAGAGATCGTTCGCATTCGTCCGCTTCCACCTTTATCCATTGCCAGATGACCCAAATGATTGCTTAGAGAAGAAATGCATAGAGTTGCCCTACTGCAAAGATCGAGGATGAATCATCCTTGAACTCTTATTAAAGGGAGGACTTTGTTCTGGTGAGTCATCCGGGCCGGTCAACCGCCTCGAGTGGACGGTGGATCAGGCGCGCGCCTTCACCTGCGGCTTCGACGCCTTGTCGTCGAAGTGCGGGACGATCCGCTTCGTCTTCGCGTCCCAGCTCACCTTCGCGGAGAAGGCCTTGTGGTTCTTGGAGACGAAGCCGTCGAGCTCGAGGATCTCACCAGCCTCCAAGGCCTGCTTCTCGTCCTCGGAGAATGAGCGTTTGCACCAAACCTCGGGGCGATCAGGGACCTCGAGCTGGAAGCCGACATAGCGACGGCCCTTGAACTCGCCGAGGCCGAGCCTGCCCTTGGCTGGGAAGGGCTTACCTGCCTTCGACGTCGCCTCGAATGAGATCGTCTCCCCGGCCAGGAGCTGGTCGATCTCAGCGTCGGTGAACTCGTGGCCGGCCCAAACCTTCTTGAACGAGACCTTCTGCGCCCCGTCGGGTGCGGCGGCCCACACTCCCTCCGCGCGACCCGCCACCTCGATCTTGGTCAGCCCAAGAGTCGCGCGCATGATGTCGGCGTTCCTCGTCATCACCTCGATGTCCTCGCGGACCCAGTCAGCGACCCGGGCTAGGAGCTGGTCGGGATCCGCGCTGCCCTCGGCGACAGCGCGCATGCTGGCGTAGACCTCTTCGGTCAGCGACAGGTCGCCGATGCGGGTGTCCGGCAACAGCAGCCAGCTCATCTCGCCGGCCGAGGCCAGGGTGAGCCTTTTGCCCTTCTCGACCAGCAGAGGGTTCTTCGCCTTGGCATTGGTGACCTCGGAGTACGTACTCGTCCGCGTCGCGCCGGTGCCGACGTCCCTCTTCTCGAGCTGCTTCATCAGCCACTTCATGCTCGGGTGCTCCGGGCGCTTGTTCGCTCCCTCATGCACGTACGGCTCGGCGCTGGCGCCCAGGCCATCGGCGGACTCGTCCTCATCACTGGTCGAGTCCTCGTCACCAGCGTCGGGGTCGAAGATCGACTTCCACCCCATCTTCTTCGGCACGTTGGCGATGCCCTTGAAGTCGGGGTACTTCTCGACGTGGCCCTTCTGCTGTTCATACTCGTAGTCCGCAGCGAGCATGGCCAGATAGTTCTTCGCCAGCGTCTGATAGATGAGGCGGCCAGCGATACCGAAGCGCCGCTCAACGTCCTCCAGGGAGGACGGCACGTTCGGGCCCGGGCGATTCGCGCCGTGCGCGCCGACCGGCTTGACATGAGTCTTCCTCGGCTCGCGGTGGGTTAGGTGCTTGGTGTCCACGCCCGCCACCGCGGCGATCCGGTCGGCCAGCGGCGCGAGCTCGGCGTGCTGCTGCGGGGTGATCGTCTTGTCCTCGGTGCGCGGGTAGGACACGACCTGCTGCTCGTACATCGCCTGGTAGGTCTTCAGCGTGACCTGGGCCTTCACGCCCTTGCTCACGAGCATCGACGACAGCGCCGCGAGGTCGACTAGCTTCGGGGGAGTTGTCCGTCTCATCTCCGCGCTGTCCCTGACCACCGGCGAGGCGACGTACCCCTTCGGTGCTTGGTCGGCCCTGTCGAAACGCGGCTCGTCCGGGTTGGTGTAGACGACAGCGTTCTCGTCGCGAAAGCGGATCTGGAAGAACGGCCGCTTCACGTAGTCGTTGTAGGTCTTGAGCTGATCGCCGACGAGCTTGACCATCGCCGACTTCAGTCGCCCCTGTCGCAGGATCGCGTCTTGGCCAGACTGACGGGCCATGTTCGTCGCCGCCCGTGACCACTGCATCGAGGCGAAATCGAACATTGAGCGGAAGCGGGCCTTCTTGAACGCCGGATGGTCGTGTACTGATTGCACCGGTCGGCGGTCCTTGAACGCCTGCTGCAGGCACTTCTCCGACTCGTCGGTGAAGTGCAGGCGTGAGATCTTCTTTCCGGTCAGCCCCAGCTCGACGAGTGCGTTGATGGCGATGGCGTCGCCCTCGCCCGACTCGTCCCAGTCCGTGGCGATGGCGATCTCGTCACAGCCCGACAGGGCCTGTTTGACGTCGTTACGGACCTGCGCCGTGTTCTTGATCGGCTCGTTGGCCCAGGAAAAGTCGCCGAGATCCCAAGGAAGGTTGGCCAAATCCCAGTTCTTGTACTTGTCGGCCAGCGACGGGTCGACCATCTTGTCCGGGGCGGCGAACTCGTAGAGGTGTCCCCTGGCGTGGGCGATGACGTAGTGCTCGCCGTCGAAGGTGCCCTTCATTCCACCCCACGCTTTGCTCCCGTTGCGCGCGGCGGACGGCTTCTCCATCAAGATCCCGACAGTCATGGCACCCTCCTATTGAATGGGCGATTGAATCATCAAAGTGAGTCTATCCGATGATGGCCTTGTCGTGTGGATTGGAAGGCAAATCAATGAATGGCTGAACGTGAAGAAGAGCCCCGGGTCTGCCCCCAGGGCTCTTCTTCTTCGCCTGCCGAGTCCGGCGCGTCCTGTCAGCCGCGCACCATCGTGCTCACGCTCATCGCCGATGTTGAGCCCGCGGCACCTCCGTCGCGCCTTGGTATCTGTGGATGCGATGACGCCGCTGGCGATGAACTGCCATACCGTCGTGGACGAGTGGTTGCCAGGCCAGTGCCGGGCCAAAGTGCCGTCGCCGATTTGCACGCGGTCCGGCCGACGCCCTTTCCGGTCCTCCTCTCGCCCCTGCCGACCACCGTCAGGCGTCAAGGCCCGCCCGGCGCACCTCGGAGCAGAGAAGGCCCAGCAGCACTAGGCGTTCACTTCAGCCTTCGCCCGTCACGGTCGGCCTCGACTTGGTTCTGCTTCCGCGTCGCCTCGCGGGCCCGATCTCGCAGCCGGATGGCGCTGTCGTGACGCAGATTGAGGTCACCGACCCCGGAAGTGCCACGAGCTAGGTGCTCGGTCCGGTCAGCCACGGAGTAGGCGAGCACCTGCTCGAGGACGTCGGTCGTCCTCCGCACCCGGCGCAGCTCCGTCCTCACCCGGGCCAGTTCATCGCCGCGGGCGGCCTCGGCAGTAATCAGGTCATCAAGGCGACTGGCCACCCGGCCCAACAACGGATCCCGGGAGCGGAACAGCTCGGTGGCCCGGCCCGTGGCCGTATCGACGCCGATGCCCAGGTTGAGGTGGGCCAGCAGGAACGCGGTGACGAGGCTGGCCTGGGACAGCCGCTTAGCGAAGGCCTCTGCCTCGTCGTCGGTCGCGCTGAGCTCACGCACGGCAGCGGCCCGCAGCTGCTCGCGCAGGCCGACCATGATCACCTCGGGCAGAGCCCGCACCGTCGGCTGGCTGCCGACGTCGGAGACCTTGAAAGCCGTCGTCGGCAGCTTGCCCCCACTGGCCGACACGTCGCAGCCGCGGGTTACCGAAGGCCAAACGACCTCCCTATGATCGGCCTGTTCAAGGGGCTGAACGCCCGCCTTGGAGTCAGAGGCTGCGGAGGACTCGCCGACACGGCCCTCGAAGGTGTCGAGCTCGTCGGCCACCACCGGCGAGGTCTCTAGAGGGTCGACCGCCTCGACCTCGCGACGGTACCGGGCCAGGCCCTCGGCCCCGCCGGAGCGGTAGGCATCGAGGAACGAGGTGTCAACTTCCATAGCCTCGCTCGTCACCGTTGGCGTTAGGGCGTCGTCGAAATCGCCACCCTTGCTCATAGCTCGCCGTCCTCGTGCTGGTCCAACAAGTAGTTCTCGCCCCTGGTCAGGCCGATGAGGCTGTCCAGGCCGCTGGTGATCACACGTTCGAGGTTGGCCACGTTCGTCGACAGGGCCTTATTCTCGTCGATGAGCTGGTTGATCCTGGCTGTGAGGAGGACGGGGACGTCGAAGTCGCCGTTCTCCCTACGGATCTTCTCGATCACGGCGGTAGCCATGTATTCGTTGACCGAGGGGTAGCAGCGCTTGTCGGCCCAGTAGGCGGCACGCTCCCTATCGGCCGAGCTCAGCCTGATCCCGACGCGCTCTCGTTCACCGTTCTGCCCTGAGTCTGACTCGGCAGTGCGCCTGCGACTCTGGGTGATCGCCACGTGTTCCTCCTCCGGCAATTCGACTGGTCTTCAGATTGACTACTTGCCGATCTGATGCTTGTCGGTATTCGTGGTATGGATGCGGATCCATTGCCGATGTAGTATCGGTTTGAGTCGCTCCCGTTCGGATTTCGTGCCTTTCGTGCCCCATTCCGCCGCTCGCGATCTGGCGACTTCCTCGGCCTCGGTCGGGACGGCCGCGAGTCCGATCAGCTCCCTGAGTCAGACCCACTCGTGCTGCTTGAGCCCTGACCGCTGCCTGCTCCACCGGGGGCGCTCGAGGGTTCCGCCTCGCTATCGGTCTCGGAGCAGTCGACTAGCGCGGTTTGGAAGGCGCTGGAGTGCCAGATCTCCTTGTCCTCGTCGTTGGCCAGGTGCTCAGCGATCGAACCCGTGCCGATTGGTGCGCCGCCAGCGATGAAGTGCAAGGACTCCTGGCTCAGCCCCGACGTGAAGACCGCACGGGCCATGCACTCGCCAGACTCGGAGTACATCGTTCTCTGCCTGTCGTCTAGGGCGAAGGAGGAGAACATCGAGACCACGCCGTCAACTAGCTCGGTCGACGAGCGGATGTCGACGTCCTCATCGACCTCGTACTTGGGCTGCAGGTCTGGCTCACCCTGCTTGTTGGGCTCGGGGGTCTCGGGCGCCGCGTAGCCCGGGGGGTCTTCTCCTACGTCGGGGGATTGGTCGTCGACGCAAGCGTCGAAGTCCGCGCGCATGTCCTCCGACAGCAGTGTCCCGGCGTCTTCACCCAGCTGCCTCGCTCGTAGTCCCGTCGCCACCTCGGCGAGGTCGTCACCGCCGATCTCGACGATGAAGGCCTGACCGGCCTCGGACACGCCTGAGTCCTGGACGGCCTGGGCGAAGCAGGTTCCCTCATCGAAGCTCGCGAACTGGCCGTGGCCGACCAGCGCGTCGAGCGCCTTGCCCAACTCTTCGTCGGATACCGGAATGGCGGTCGTCGGGAGCGGGCTGGCCGACTCCTTCGCCTCCTCACTGCCACCACCGCAGCCGACCAGGCCCAGCCCTGCGGCCACGAATGCCGCCATCGGAGCGGTGGCCGTCCTCCAGGCCCGTGATCCCATCCGTGCCGCCCATCCTTCATCGAATTAATCATCGACAGCATTGCTTCAATCAATCGTTGATCATATACGATCAATCATTCAATAGATACTGAGTGATGAGTGGTTGGCATCCGTTCTTAAGTGGTTCGGGCGCGGCCTGCGGCTACAGCGCGCGCGGGACTGGGCCGGAACAGCTGCCTCGGAGCGCACGGGGAGAGGAACCTGCCGTGGGGTGGGCGGGCTTTGCCGACTCGGTCACGGGGTTAGGGGGGAGGGGCCGACAGAGTCGCCCCGGAAGGATCTCTGCACTTGCACTACAGACGGGTGCTGGAAGCATCCCGGCCAGGAGTCCTCTCACGTGCTCCCGTGGTCGGCACACAAACGTCCTCCCACGCGGAGGGCCCGGGTAGCGAATCCACGACGAACGGAGCTCCGACAACATGACCACCACCACTGTCCACGAGAACGTCACCATCGCCCTTGCCGATGGCCTCGTACAGGCCACCGGCGCTCTCATCCACGACGAGGAACTGTCCTTGCTCGAGCTCGCCACAGAGGAAGGGCCTGAGCGCCTGTCGACCCGCCTGGTCGCTTACCGTCTCGAGCCCGCTCCCGGGTGCGTGTTCATCAAGGGCTGGTCCGAGCACCAAGGGTTGGCTGAGTCCCTTGAAAAGCAGGGCCTGGTCGAGATCGTCGGCCGACGAGTCGTCGGCCCCTTCGCCTCGATCGCCTACGAGGTCCGGGTGGCCCTGGACTGAGGACGGGACGGGGAGAGCCGATCAGCACAGCTGATCCGGAAGCTCTCTCGAACGTGGCGCCTCTGGATCGACAAGGTCGACCCGGAGGTGCCTGCAACAGGTCAACAGCACGACCCGACCGCCTCGCGGGGTCCGGCCCACCCGGGCCCTGCTCAACAGCACACCCGAGGAGATCGACATGACCAACCCCAACAACTTCGGTCACGCCACCGTTCGTCTCGCCGCCGACCCTGTCGCCTTCAGCAACGCCAACGGCTCGAAGAACATCAAGTTCAGCGGCTACATGGACAACAACTTCAAGTCCCGCGACGGCAACTGGGGCTCGCAGAGGGTCCCTTTCGAGACCTACATTCGCGAGACCACCGATGCGACCAAGACTCCCTTCGCTGCGATGAGGGAGGGCGACATCGTCAACATCTCCTACCACCTCAAGGACGGCTCGTACCGCGACAAGACGACTGGTGAGATGGTCTACGCCGGTCCTAAGGTCGTTGTCGACACCATCTGGTTCGTTGAGCCGAAGTCGGTTCGCGACGCTCGCGCCCAGATCAAGGCCACCCAGAATCAGGCACCCGCGCAGCCGATCCCGGCCGCTGCTCGGCAGCAGCCAGAGCCCGTGGTCCCACAGCCTGTGCAGACCGTCCAGCAGACTCCTGTCGCGGTGCCCACTCAAACCCATCTGCAGCCCGTCGTCGGCCAGCCGATGACCGTGCCCGCCCAGGTCGCACAGGCCCAGGGCAACGCCATGGTCAACGAGCTTCCGTACTGAGCCGATCGGGCCCGACACTGCCTGGCGTGAACCGCTGAGTAAGCCTGAGATCCCCGGTCACGGAGTCACCGTTCCGTGACCGGGGATCATTCTTCCCACCACTATCTGAGCTGGCGCACGGGGAGTCGGGTGTGGCTCACCCGCACCGCACGGGCGGTCGGTGTGGACCGACCAGGTCGTCTCCAACATCACCCACGGGGGCTACATATTCGCCAAGCCGGCGCCGAGATCACGGCGATGACCACCGACAGCCGTTTCGCGGAGTACGTGCGTACTGCTGGCGGGTGGACGCCACCAGGGCACCAAGGTGATCAGGTGACCCGCCCAGTGACTCAGCCGGAAGAGCGCTTGTCGCAAGAGCGAAAGGCCGTCGTGAGAATCCCGACCATGCGCGCCCTCACCGCACTCGTGAACATTGGCTGGCCCTTACCCACCTCACGGTGTTCGGGTGGATGGCGGTATCCAATCCCATCCCTGGCCCTTCCTGATCTACGAAGTAAAGGTTTGAGTGGTGGTCGAAACTCCCTCGCTGAGCAGGTCGAGTTGGTGGGGGTCATCGTGTGCCTCCTGGTAATGGAGACAATGCCCTGCAAGCGGGACTCACATCAGTCGCGGTCGGATCGCTTCTCTGGGATCACGCGTACGGGGTCACTGTCCCCGCTCATCTTTGCGCCCGTCCACGTTCGGCCGTTGCTCCGCCAGACCTCGTTCTCTTCAGTGAAGACCGGAAGTGCGAACACCCCGGAGCCGCCTCCGTAGGTGCACATCGCCTATGCGACTAGCGGTTCGCGTGGACCACTATCGCGTTCGACCATCCAGCCGCTTCCAGGGATGAACGCGAACGGCAGAGGAGAGCCGTCAATGCCGACGCCTTAATAGCCCGGTAGGCTTTCAGCCCGCACAAGCGCCTTGTGGTGACCGGCAGTGGGGTGGTCCTGGAACGCGATGACCATAGGGTGTCCGTCGTCCGCCCAGGCCACGACTTCCCTGGTGCACGGACTGATCTTGTCTTCACCCGCTTCGACTTCTTTATATTCAGCGGAGTATCCGGGGTCAGCCTTGATCATGTTCCCCTTCGGGTTTGTGTGTGACACGGCCAGTGTCCGGCCGGGTCAGATGAAGCTGTTCCTGAGGTCCTCCTAGCTGGTTGTATTCCACTACGCGTGGTCGGGGATTGGTGCGCACGCCCCGGTACCAAAGTTGAGACTAGGAATCCCATGAAGCCCTACTTCAATGAAGACGCCGACGGCGCCAAGCTGAAGATCGAAGATGGCTACATCATCGCGATCGTGGACGGCGGTGCAGTACCTCGTCGATCTCCCTGAGGTCGCAGACGACGCGATCGAACTGGCCCGGAAGATCCTCGAAGCGTCCGGGGTCGAAGCCCGCATCATCACCGAATGACCACCTAACCCGTCACCTCGAAGGAGAACTTCATGCACGAGGACACCCCCACCGCCGACGACCTCCCCCGCGACCCCGGCACCCTCTACGCCGTCCGCAACATCGTCACAGGCGGATACCTGCGCTGCGGCAGCTACGAAGAAGCGCACGCTCACTGGCAGGCCGGAGCCGTGGTCTACACGAAGGACGGTCAGGGCTCCATGGCCCTGATCGCTGGCCGCGACTGGGAACCCGTCGACCCGCCCGCCTGACCGAGGGAGCCCCCGATGCCCGTCTACACCCCGCGCGCTGGAGACCTCGCCCGCGACGTCGACAACGAACTCTGGTTCGTCTACACCGACCCCTGCGACACGGACAGCCTGTACTGCGTCAACTCCATGTACGACCCCATGAAGGTCGGACAGTCCATCTTGGACATCCAGACCAACTGGGGCCCGCTCCGACTGGAGCACCGGCCCGCTTGACCCCGAACACAGAAGGCCGCCCCTGCTCGAATCAGGGGCGGCCCGGCAGGAGAGCTACTCCGATGCCGACACTGTCAGGGCCGCGGCCCAGGCAGTGCTGACCATCCCGGGAAACGTTCACCCGAACGTGTAACCGCCTCACCGAGACCAACGGAGATCCCGATGCACAGCAACGATCACATCCGACCCGGCCGCGAGTTCCGCAACCTTCACCCCCTCGATTAGACCCATCTGCGGGTCGCCGCCTACGGCGGTGGCACCAGGGTCGATGTCACCGACACCAGCGGCAAGCGCCCCCGCCGCATCCTTGCGACCAGCCTGCGCCCCTCCGCGACAAAGCCGAACGGCGACAACTACAGGTCCGGCTACGCGCCCGTCGACTAACCGTCCCTCGCACCGAAGGAGTCCTCATGGACCGCCACTTGATCATCTGCAGCGCTGAATCCGATCTTGCCGCCACCGAAAGCAGGATCACGGCGCTCCTCACCGATGTCCAGGGCACAGTCACCTCATGGACGCCCACCACAGTGTCCGCCGGTGCCGCAATGAACATGACGACACGGCTCGCGGAACTGAGCAGCCTGACCGCTCGCGCTGCCGCGCAGCGGGAGACCGTGACCCTGCTCAAGGCTATGCCCAACCCCTGACCGGCATACGGGGCGGTAATCCTGCCCCGAAGACGCAGAAGGCCGCCCCCGCTGGTACCGGGGGCGATCCGGAAGAACACTACAAGGAGAAGGATGACGAACCCCACCGACGACCAGGTCGCTGCTGTGATGGCCGCGATCGTCGCCCCGCCCGAGAAGCAGCCCAACTCGATCGCCGTGGAGTTCCAGCGGTGGCAGCTGGAACAGACCATCCGCCGCTTGTGGCCGCACATCGTGGCGCAGGCCCAGAAGGAGCCGTGATGGACCTGCGCGCCAAGGTCACCGACGCCGTGTACGACCACCCTCGCGCCGACGACATCATCAACGCCGTCATGGGAGTGGTCGACTCAGAGCTAACCCTCCTGCGCCGTCAACTGCAAGCAGCCCGGGGTGAGCGCGTGGGCACCTACGACACCTGGGCCGAATACGCAGCCAGGAAGCAGGCCATGCCTGCGGAACCTCCGGCGAAGCCACGTCTGAGCTTGGAGGAGGCGCGGCTCCAGGCAGCCCGCGCCCGCGACATCGCCAAGGAGGAGAAGTGAGCGACTACCCGCACCGCATCCGAGTCAAGGGCGGCACCGTCATCCACGCGATCACCCCCGCGCACGGCCCCTACTCCGCGAAGACGAACACAACCGCGTGCGGGAGAACTGTTCTCGCGGACGAACCCGTGACCATGCTCAACAAGGCCGCGCCCGTGTCCTGCAAGGCGTGCGGCCGCGCGCTCGGCGGAAACTGACCCCCCACGCAACGGGCCCCACCACACGGCGGGGCCCGTTCTGTGTCCGGCTACTTTGGGGGCTTGGAGTCGCGCGCTTCGTGCATCCACGCCAGCGGCGACCGGTCCAACGCCAGCTTCGCGAGCCGCTGCTCGTTGTCAGTCTTCAGCGCCACCAACGACGTGTCGATCCACGCTTGCGTGTGCGCCTAGTCCCGGTACTCCACCGCCTGCAACAGGCATTCGAGCTTGTCGACGTCTTTCGCGCACCGCGCCTCCACTGACTCCTTGGCCTCGTACTTCGCCTCCGCGCCACCGATCAGCCGGGCGAGACCCTCCGGCATTCCCGCTGTGTGATCCGCGGTCACCTCCGCGTTCGAGGACGCCTTCAGGTACCGCTTCCCGATGTACGGATATCGGTCAACCGCGTCTCCTGGATGTCGTGGAACAGGGCCAGGAACGCGGCGCGCTCTGCCGAAGCGCCCTCCAGTTCCGCGATGACAGCTGCGATGGTCGCTTTGTGGTGGGAGTGGTCCGCGATCGACTCCTGTATGGAGAGCCCGCGCTCACCGCCGTGCCCATCGGTCCCATGAGCCGGGCGGCGAGCACTTTGGTGAGCACGATGATCGCATCCATGATCGCGCGGTGGAGTGGGCTTTCCTCTACGTGCGCGAGGACGTCTTCGGGGCGGTCTCGGGCCTGTTTCCTGCTGAGGTCGAAATGCCCATGTACAGGGCGATGAGCGGAAGCAGGTCCTCCTCACGATCCAGGATGGGGGCCACCTGGCGGCATCTTCGCTGTGCTCCCATTCGGCAACGAAGCCATCGAGGACTAGGCCCTGGTCCTCCTGCACGATGACCTCCACCTCGTCGTCGGCACCTCCGGAACCAACATCCACCGCACCACCCCCCACCACTGTTCCTGCCCGGCGGGTGTGCGCTGCTGGCATCTGCTGGCCGTCCAGATGCTCACCGGCCCGTCACTGACCCCGAGCCGCCGCCCCTTCGCCCTGGCTGCCTAACCCCCCTCGGAAGGACACCGTCATGGAGCTCACCTACCGCCAGCTGGCCGACCTGCTCTGCGATCTCGAGAAGTACGTCGCCGCGCTGCCCTCGGACCGTCACCACGAGGCCGCCACGATCGTCACGGCGGTCGGGCTGGCAGCCGCCATCGGCCGCGACGAACTCAGGTTCGAGGACTCGGGGGAGGAGAACCGTGCGTACTACGCCTCTATGGCCACGTCCTACGCCCCCGACGCCCCCGGCAAGGTGAGCAACCAGCTGCACCAGCTGGCCGGGTTCCTGCGCATCGGACGGATGTCCACCGAGCTGCCCCGGCCACTCGCGGACTTCCCGGACTCGGGCCGCTTCGAGGCCGCGCACGTGCGCAACGTGCGCGCGGACGCCGTGCACCTCTACGTCGTCTCCCACGGCCTGGAGGCCATCGAGGTCGTCGACGAGACCGGGGCCCTGCTGGACGAAGCGACGTGGCAGTCCAGACCCGTCCCCGCGTGGTACTTGGCTTCGGGCCGGTTCTGGCCTAGCCGGGCCGCGCTCGTGGCTCACCTGCGACGCATCGACTGCTAGGAGATGAGATGGACGTCTACGAGATCCAGATCGAACGGCTTCGCCGCAGGCTCTCCGGCCGCGCGTTGGAGATTCGTGAGCGGGAGCTGCGCACCCGCCAGGCCGCCGCCAAGGAGAGCACGACCCGGTTCGACGTGGCCCTGGCCCAGGTGCGGGCCGAGTCCGCGCCCGGACCGGTGGACGAGCTGCCCTTCGACCGCCAGTACCGCGAGTCGGCCGAACGGCTTCGGGCTCGTCTGCGCGCTGGGTTGATCACCCCCGCCCAGTACGAGCAGCGGCTGGCGGCCGTCGCCGCCGCCCGCACCGAGCGGGCGATCAGGTGGGCGAAGTACGAGTACCGGGCCCTGGACCCCCGCGAGAAGGTCGCCGCCCGTCTGACCTTTCGCGCCAACCGACCCAGGAAGTGAGACACATGAGCGAAGACACCTACCAGCTGCCCACCCTGGCGTGGGGCACAGTCGCGACCTACGCCGACACCCTCTCGTCCGGGGATCCCCACTCCGGCCGAAGGCAGATCGACGTGGCGCTCGGCGTGGCCCGACGGCTCGACCGTGGCCACTACGAGGGGCGGCCCGAACGCGACGTGACCCTGGAGCGGGCGGGCCGCGACCTGCACGCACACGCGCGGACCCCCGGCACCCCCCACGGGGCGGCGGCCGCCATGACCGAGCTCGCCAACAGCCTCACCAGCGCCATGCGGGGGTGAGGCTCATGGCATCCGCGCAGGACGCCTACTACCTGCCTGCGGACCCTGCGGACTGGGAGTGGTCCTGCCCCGCCGAAGTCGGCGGGACGCCGTCCGACCCCGGTGAGTGCGGGGCTGACACAGAGCCCGGCCACCTCCTGTGCCCTCTCCACGAGGAGGTGGTGCCCGACAACGACCAGGCGGACTACGCCCGCCACTACGCCGACCAGCTCACATGAAGCGGCCCGGTAGGAGGGGGCAACCTCCTACCGGACCTCGGCCCCCAGTGACTCGCATGCGCATGAGAGAGAGTGAGGAACCATGCCTGACCCTACCCACGAAGGCGAACGCCGTGGCCACGACCAGGTGAACCTGGCCTTGGACATGCTGGTGACCCTGACCCGAGCTCTGTCTCCGGCCTGCCTGGCCGCAGACATCGCCGCCCGGGGCATCATCGGCCACGCCGACTCCGCCACCTCCAGCCCCGTCGGGATGTGGGTGGTCGCCCAGCTGACGGACCTGCACGGACAGGGGGCGTTGGCGGACGTCGCCGTGTCGTTCTCCTGGCGTGGTTGGCTCGCCGTCTACGACCCGGCCCTGCGGGTGATCGGGGAGGTCACCATCCCCACCACCCACCCCCTGTACCAGCTGGAGCTCGAGGTCTCCGACCTGGACCGCCCCGAGCTGACGTGGCAGGGAGCGGGGGACCCCCGATGAGCACCACCCTGAACAGCACACCCGGAGGTCACAAGATCACCGTGGGTGAGTGGACGTTGGTGAACCTGACCCCGCACCCCATCACCGTGTCGTTGACCGATGGCGGATCCACGACCCTGGAGGCTGCGCCGACGCCCGCTCGCGTGGCCTACGAAGCCGGTCACCGCATGGCCACCACCCCGTGGCCGGTGGTCACCGAACGCAGCATCGGAGTGGTGGGGGTACCAGCAGCGGCTCGGTTCACGCTGCTGGTGGTCTCCCGGGCGGTGGCCATGGCGCAACCGGACCGTGCGGACCTGCTGGTGCCGACCCTGCCCGTGTACGGAGCGGACGGCCGAGTCCTCGCCGCCGGGGCTCTCGCGCGTCTTCGCCCACCGGTCGGCCCTCACTATCGCGAGGAAACTCTCGACGGCATGTCCCTCACCTTCGACCCGGTCCGGCCTGGACCCGGGAGCGCGGAGAGGCGGAGCGACCGGGAGGACACGCACGAAGGGCGTCACCACAACAAGACCGAGGACAGGGACGGCAACACCTGGCTGGAGGGAGAGAGTAGGTGAGCAGCGAGAGCTACCAGCTAGGACGCACCTGGGTGCGGCGGGCCGAGGACGCCTGGAATCAGATCGGGACCGAACTGGGCGCCTGCGAGAGGGCGTCGGCTGCTGCACTGATCGCGAGCGCACACTTCGCTGCGGCGGCCGTGGAGTGGGGCGACCCCGAGGTAGCCCCGCCACCCCTGGAGCCGGTGCCTGCTCCCGATGGTGGAGGCGTCGTCACCTACGGCCCCTGGCCGCACAGACAAGAGTGAAGGCCGAGCTCGTGACCACTACGGTGGGAATGCTCAGCCTGCTGACCGCCTCCTGCTTCTTCCTGACGTATCTGCTGGTGAAGACGTTCTTCGGGGATGCGATCCGGAGCGTTGAGGTCCAGCACAAGGCACCCCGCCAGCGTGAGCTCGAAGAGGACGCAGCGCTCCTGCGCAAGCTCGCCGCGAGCACCTTCGAGGAAGCGGTCGTGCTGTTGCCCTCGGGCAACAGCACGACCGGCGCGGAGATGCTCCGATGGGTCCGGGCACAGGAACAGCAGCGATAGATGCGGTGCCCTTCCCCGTCCGGGAGGGACACCGCTGTGTTCGCAGGAAGTCACGGCCCGGGGGAGGGGGACCCCAACGCGTGGCCCTTGTACGGGGGTAGACGGTCGGGGCCTCGTCATGTCCAGCTGTGCGTCGGGGGGAGTCTTCAGATCCGCGAAATAGGCGAGAGCCGCCTGAGCGCTGCCCTGCCGGCAACATCGTGCAGGGCGACCCTGGACATAGCATGGGGCGTCTTACTTGATGGGCATTCTCTATGTGGAAGCCAGTCATGGACAGGAGATTCGATGCCTTTCCCCCCGAGTGATCGTGACAACCCGGCAGTGCTACGAGAGTGGCTGCGTGCCTGGGACACCGTTCCTGCCTGGTGGACCGCGACGAGGGCTTCGTGGCTCTACACCGTTCGAGAGCTGGACCGCATGGCGGTGGGAGAGGCAGGCGGCCCGCCGGACGATCAGATCGAGGCGGACATGGAGCTCGCGCGGCTAGTGATGGAGCACGGTTCGGGCCGCACGGTCCGTAGTCGTATGGACCGTGACGCGCTCGAAGTTCTCATCGGCCAGGGCCCTCGGCTGTTCACTGTCCGCTCTCGCCACGTTCTCGGCCCTTTGACCGGCACCTTCGTCTTCGAGATCCTCGACGTCGAGACCCACATGTTCTCGCAGGAGAACGGCCACCCGCCTCGCCCCGGAACTGCACTCACCATCGGAGCTGGGCAGGTGCGGGGGGAGCTGTACGCCGACTGGATCGTGGACAGCGAGCCCACCACGGCCACGGACCTGTCACCCTTGACCGACGTACCTCGCGATGTATGGACGCGGGCCTGCGCGGTCCGACTGGGCGCGAAGGCGGTGACCAGCGCGGCGTTGGGCCGTGAAGTGCGCGCGGTACACGGAGGCGTGGGGGACGTCCGCCTCCCGCACGGACACCTCGGCCATGTGGAAGCCCTCGGAGCAGACACCGCCTTCGCGCCCCAGCTTGAGGCCGTCGCGCACGCGGCTGCCGCGTACGCGATGCGTTCATATCTGGCGGATCAGGGATGGAGCGCCCAGATCCAGGACCAAGCCATCGAGCTCTGTCCCCCGAGGAGGCTCGCGCCCACGGCGGGCGCGGCGGTGTGTGAGGAGAGTGCTCTGCGTGAGGCTCGACAGTTGCTGGAAGATCCGACGGTCAGGGAAGCGGTCGAGGGCATGGCCGATCTCGTGGAGCGTCAGCAGCGGGAGCGGCCGGGGGCCTGGATCGGGGGAGAGGGTCTGCTGAACCCCGGCGGGGCGGGGGACACCCGTGTGGCTCAGCAGGTCCGGGACCGAGTTCGCCACGAGTTCTCCCGATGAGGCGCATCGCTCTCACACGCCCTGCGCAGGCACCGGGTGACTACCGGGTGGAGGACCTTCTCAGCGTGTTGGACCAGGACCCGCAGCTCACCGTCGACATCGTCGCCCCCACCACGCATCGAATCGGGATCGAGGCACGCCCGCAAGCGGAAGACACCCACGAGCTGGTCCTGACACCGTCCGCGACGGACCACACCCAGTGGGACCTGTACCAGCCCCAGTCGGGAGTGGGGCCTGACGGGGTCCTGTTCGGTGACGTGACCATGGAGCGGCTGCGGGCAGGCCGTGCTCACCGCGACCGGTACCGGTCCGCGTGGAGGGTCAACGATCAGCGGCCTCTGGTCGTGGTGCTTGCCAGCCCCAGCCCCGAAGGGCTGCTCCACGTTGCCCCGCGGCTCCTCCCGACGATGCTGGCCGAACTACCCGTGGACGAATACGACGTCCTGCTCGCCCTCGACCCTCAGACATGGAGCGAAACTCCCGGCCTTCGGCAGTGGGCGCGCCGGTACCAGGCCATGGGGATGATGCTCGCCCCTGCGCACGGCTGGCAGGCCGCCGTGATCGCCGCCGACCACATCATCGGTGACGCCGCTCAGATGACGACCTACAGCCAGGTACTGGGCCGCCACACCATGACGCCGCTGCGCGATGACGCGCTTGGGCAGCGGCGACATATCGGCCAGCTGCGGCTCGACGAACCGCTGCTGCCACAGATCCTGGCGGACTCCGCACGGTGGGACGCTCATGAGATCGATGGCTACCAGACGGCGTCCGGGCGGCAGCTGATCTCCTGGCGGCAGGGGAAACGCGAACTCTGGGGCGGGTGGTCAGTGATTGAGGGCCTGTACCGCCACCTCGACCTCGACCCGCCGCCCCACCTCACGGTGCCCCCACCGCCCGTGGCTGAGCCGGTGGAGGCCTCCTGGCCCGCGCGGTCCGCTCCGATGCGGGTCCAGCTCACCGGGGACGCCCACGAGATCGGTGTGCGGCGCTTGCCCGCCGACGCCGAGCGGTCAGGGCCGATTCAGGTGAGCCTGCTGGCGGTCGATGACCGCGGTCCCGGGAACGCTGAGGCAGACCTCATTGTGTACGACACCCTCCCGGGCGAGGACCCGTGGCAGGTCATCGAGCGCAGGACCAAGGCCTTCACCCAGCCCCGCACCTTCTCTGCCCAGTGGGGCCCCACCCGGTGTGCCGTGCAGTCTCGTGACGGTCACCGGTACACGGTCACCGCGCACGAAGAAGAGGTCGACGCGCAGGTTCTCGCCGCCGCTCTCATCCAGAGGATCCAGTTCTTCGTCTGGCAGGACCTGCCGTGGGAGGACGGTCCGGTGACCCTTCGGCTCGGCGCCCGCTACCTTCGAGTGGAGATGCGACAGGAGTAGGTGTAGGTGCCTACCCCACTGTGCTGGGCGACTTCCGACGGTAGAGGACCGCCACCAGCGCCCCGACGGCGGCCAGGAGCACCCCGCACACCACCATCCCGGCCCGTGGACCGAACAGCTGGGCCATCCCTCCCACCACCGGTCCCGCGACCGCCTTCCCACCGGACCCCAACGCGAACCACAACCCGGCGATCCTCCCCTGCAACTCCGAGGGAGCCGACAGGTTCACCAACTGCGCGATGGTCTGGTGAGCGTAGGAGAGCAGAGCCGCCACCGCTACCGCCGCCAGGAGCAGCCACAAGGTCGGGGCCACCGCGACAACAACCAGCGCGCCCGACAATGCCAGCACGACGCGGATCAGCACCCGCCCCGAGGGGGCGTAGCCGCCCCCTCCCGCCGCCAGCTGGCTCCCGATCCCGCCAACGGCAACGGCGCCCGCCACCCACCCCAGGAGCTGGGCCTCCTGATCGGGGCTGGTGGCGTACTCCGCCAGGACCAGCAGTTGCACCCCCACTTGGATGGTGCCCATGGCGATCATGGACACGGCCGCGCCGAGTACCACCGCGACCAGCAGGTCCGGGTTGGCGCGCACGTGCCGCGCCCCCTCCCACACACCGGCGCGCGGGGAGGTCGTCGCGATGGTGGCGGGGGTGCGGTCCTGGGGGCGCATGGCCCAGAGCAGGATGATCGGGGCAACCGCAGCGGTGGGTGCCAGGGCCATCACCGCTCCCACACCCCACACCGGGATGAGGGCTCCCGCGATCGCGGCACCCAGCAGGTTTCCGCCTTGCCATGACAGCGAGTTCAGCGCTGCCCCGGACTTGCGATCGACGCCCGCGGGGAGTGTCTCGGAGATCACCGCTGCTTGGAGGGGGTTGCTCAGTGCCGTCAGGACACCGCTCAGGCCGAGCAAGAGGTAGATGGACCACACCTGGGCGTGGTCGGCCAGCACCAGGATGGACATGGTCGCTGACACCACCGCCGTGAGGGCCTGCTGGATGATCATGGACCGGCGACGGTCCCACCGGTCCACCAGACCACCCAGGAGCGGGCCGAACATGATGGTCGGGAGAAACTGCACCATCAGGATCATGCCGACGGCCAGGGGTCTGCCGGTGAGCTGCCACACGAGGTAGGTCATGCAGACCGTGTAGGCACCCCCAGCGATGAAGGAGACGGTCTTTCCCGTCCAGAACAGGCGGAACCCACGGTGGGTCAGTGCTTGAGTCATGTGTCGCCAGGACCAGGTCACGGGTGTCCTACTCAGGTCAGCGGTTGGGGGTAACTACCAGGGCGGGGTCGATGAGGGCGGTGTCCAGGACGAGTCGCAGGCCGCGGTGGTCGGTGCCCGGGACATCCAGGTGCTCAAGCTCAGCCACGGCCGGGACCAGACCTTCGGTGACCCATCCCTGATCGACCCGCGACCGGCCGCGCCCCGTGGGTGCGAGCACGTCGGTGCGGCCCGTCCGGTCCGCGATCAGGTGCGCGGCGTCCGCCCAGCGGGTGCGGGCCAGCATCTGTGCGACGTCCCGGTTCGGGACCTCCGCGCCGGGAGGCCCCTTCCACCGGCCGGACAAGTTGGCGGCCGGAAGCGTGGCCGGGTTGGGCAGGGGTGGGTCCAAGGGGTGTCTGAGCGGGTGTTGGTTGACGTCACCGATGAACACCCCGTTCTCCCCCTCACCGTTGGGGCCGAGGTAGCGGCGGCACCGCCAGGAGATCCGCTGGGCCTGCTGCATGGCCAGCACCTCACTGTCGGGGGCCAGGTGCACGCTGGCGATTGAGAGCGGGGAGACCACACCAGCAACACGGAACACCCCGATGCCGGGAAAACCCGGCTCGTTGCGCTCCTTTGCGTAGCGGTCCTCCCACTGAGACAGGACCAGGCAGGGGCGGTACATCAGCAGAGTGCTGGTGCCCGGAGGGGTCCACACCGCTCGCAGCCCGGTCGAGGCCTCGGCTCGCAGGAGCTGTTGGTGGTTGTGGTCCGCCCAGGTGTGGGTCTCCTGGAGGGCGAGCACGTCCGGGTCCAGGGCCCGGATCATCGAGGCCATGGGATCCCACCGATCATTGGGGCTCCCGTCCTGGTGGAGGGTCGCCCCGTGGTGGACGTTCATCGACACGATGGTGATGTGGGAGTCAGCTGGCGTTGTCTGCATAAGGCCTCCTGGTGTGGTTGGCAGCAGGTCACACGCGCGGAATCGTCTCGGCCGTGAGGCTCACACGAACCCCGCAGGCTGCTGCTGGACCTGCGGGGTTCGTGGGCGCTCACTTCCTCGGGGCGATCTCGCGAGGGAAGTATTCGGTGAGGGGTTGGGAGTTCGCATGCAGGGCGGAGATCTGGTCCCCGCACTGTCCGGTGAGGTCGGCGTCGGTGTGGAGCACACCCCCCGCGAGCACGCCGTCCTCGTCGTAGAGAATCCGGTAGGTGGCCGCAACGCCCAGGGCCACCACCTCGGGCAGAACCTGCCCTTGTTCCACATCCGCCAGCGCATGCGGGGAGATGACGCGGATGTCCTCACCGCACTGGGATCTCAGGTGGAGGGAGTGCAGCTCCCACAGCAGATACGTGGTGAACGGCTTCTCCACGACGCGGACACGCCGTAGCGTGCATCCAGCGCGGGCGAGCTCGTCGAATTCCGCTTCGAGCGCGGAACGCTTCTCCTCCATCAGCCGGAGTGACTCCTCATGTCGCCCCTCGCGGAACGCCAACCAACTCGTGCTTTCCGGCTGGTGAAAATCCTGCTGCCGTTCGAGCTTCCACGTGTCCGCATCACGCAGCGCGTCGAAGCGTTGATGAAAGTCAGCGAGGTAGGCGCCCAGACCCAGTTCAGTGCCGGGGATCTGGGTCAGGTTCTCAATCACGGGACGCCCCCGAGGGAGCTGTTTCGAACGTCATGACTCACTCCTGCTGATGGGGCGGTAGGGGGCGGACGCGGCGATCAGGTCCTCCCACAAGCGCTCCCAAGCGTCGTGATCCGGCATCTGGACGTAACCGGTGGGTGTCTCAACCAGGCACCCGTTGTTCAGGAGGAGAAAGTTGCTGGTCCACACGAGGCTGGAGGTGTCGGGCAGGACGAGCAGAGTGACATGGTTGAGGCGAGTCAGGTGGTCCAAGCGGGCGTATTGGTCGGCCATCACTGCGCTACCACCCCGGGACTTGTGCAGGGCGTGTTCAGTGATGATGTAGGTGACGGGGATGCCGGTCGCGCGCCGCATCTGTTCGGCGCGTTGCATGCGCACGCTGACGGCGGCGTCGCGCTCGTGGGTGTCGAACCCCAGCGCTTCGAAGATGGAAGCGGCGTAGGCCGGGGTCTGCATGACTCCGGGCAGCACGCTGGGCACGAACCCGCGCGTGGGGGACGTCGCCTCCAGCGTGAGCAGTTCTGTCTGGCGGGCGATCAACTTCCGGGCAAGGGTGGCCATGGATTCGCTTTCGGAGGTCGCGGATATCGAGGTGGTGGAGCTCTGTTGAACGTGTGGAGGGGCACGCATGGGCGCGATCCTCGACGTCACAGGGTCAGGGTCGCGGTGACGAGCTTGTGGTCGGTGTGGTGCTGGACGTCGTCCCACACCCGGTAGCTGCCGGGTACCAGCCCGACCTGTTTGGTGGCGAGGATCCAGTCGATGAGCAAAGCCTGGCCGTGGTAGGTGGTGGGGGCCAACAGCTCCTGAGGGCATCCGCGCTGGTGCCAGTCGACCTCTGCCATCGCGTACAGTCCGGCACCGTCGTCGTGGCGTCGGGTGCCGGTGTCTGGGTCCCAGGGGCCGATGAGCACGTCCAGGGCTCGGGTGTCGTCCACCCACTCCCCGGACGGCAGCAGCATTCCTTTCTGCCGGCGTTTGTGCTGCGGTTCGCGGGTGTAGTCCCGATGGTGCAAGTGCGGTCCGGACGCGGTGGAGTTCATGTCGCCCGCCGAGATGACGGGGATGTGTCCGCCGAGCTGGGAGGCGAGGATTTCTGCCTCCATCAGCCTGCGGGTGCCGGAGGCGTAGTCCAGGTGCGGGACGGTGACCTTCAGGGCCTTGTTGGGGTTCTCGCGGGAGATCAGAGTCCAGGTGTTGCGCCCCCACCGGTGGTGATCGGTCTGGGCCACCGACTCCGCCATCACCTTCCACACCGTGGGGTCCCAGATGATGCCGGGCGGGTTGTTCGAGCGCTCGATCTCACCGATGCTGATCTCGTAGCAGCCACCGAACATGGTCTCGAAGATGCTCGTGGCCTCACCTGCGGGAATGCCGCGCGGCAACCGCCAGCGGGCTTCGTTGATGGCCATGATCGAGGGCCGGGTACCGGTGGCGGCGTAGTCAGCGAAGATCGGGTGCAGGTGAAAAAGCGCCTGTCCGTTTTCGAGGCCGTCCTTGAGATTGACCAGGGCGAAAGGGATTTCCATCGGGCTCCGTTCTAGGGAGTGGGTCAGGTCAGAGAGCAGCTGTTGTGCGTCCTGCTTGGTCAGGCCGCGTGCCGGGTGCCGGCTTCCTGCGCCGTGGAACCGAGGCGGTGTACGGCACTCGCGGCACGCGCGGCGACCGTCCGGCCGGGCAGCGCTCGTACGGCGGGGTTGGTCGCTGCGACGCTGATTGGCCCCCGGTAGCCGACGCCGTCGAGGGCTCGGGTGAAGTCGGTCCAGGCCAGTGCGCCTTCACCGGGCAGCAGTCGCTGCGGTGTCCCCCAGACGGGGGCGGGCATGCGCAGAGGCACGTCAGCCACGCGGACGTGGCGAACGGGGTGGCGCAGGTTGCTGATGTGGTCCAGGCGCGACCCGGCGGCGGCCCAGGAGACCGAGTCCAGGCAGACCCCCACCTCCACTCCCGTTGGCAGGTCGCTGTCCACCAGGTCGAGGAGCTCGTCGACGTCGGGCAGGGTGCGGATCCCAGGGTTGGGCCCAAACCCGTGGAGAGGGGGGTGCCCCTGGTGTGTGGCCAAGCCCTCGACAGCGAGGTCGATGCCGTACTCGGCCGCGATGATCGCCAGAGTCCGCACGCGCGCAGCGGTCTCGTATTCCGCCTGGGGGAGGGGCAGGGAGGTGCGGTGGTCCAGGACGAGGACCGCGAGGGGGCAGCCGATCGTCGCCAGCGCGGCGAGACCGTGGCGCACGTCGTCGAAGTCGATGGGATGGCGGAGCACGGATCCGGGTAGGAGGCCTGTTGCCGCAGTGACCCGCACACGGTGGACGTCCAAGGCCGCCCGCACCGTCTCGGGGCCCTGTGAGAGGACCTTGGGCAGGTGCACCTCGACTTGAAGGTCGGCGCTCCTGGCGAGCCTGATCTGCTCGACCACAGTAAGGGTGGGGGTCATGGACCAGCTCAAACAGCCAGGCCAACGCGGGGTGCTCAAAGCGGGCTCCCGGGGTTGAGTGAGTGGAAGGTGCGGGGTGTTGGCTCGCGGCACGGAGGCAGCCTCCCCACCGCCCTGGAACCACGGTTCGGGGATGGTGGGTGAGGAGGTCATCGCAGGAAATCCAGTGCATGCTGCGACAGCACTCGATAGGTGTCTCGGTTGTCGTGGTCGACCATGAAACGGCCGTTCGACCATCCGTTTCGCGCCCGCGTCCAGGTAGCTGCTACTCGGCACTGACCACGGCGGAGCACGACTGCGTACATGAGGCGATTGCGGCCCCCTTCGAGGGGGGTGACCCGGGTGGACTCCACCGTCCACCCCCAGTCAGTCGCCGCAGCCAGAATCGGTTGTGCAGTGGGGGGTGGTTGGGTGAGCCTGGCGCTCTGCCGGTGGTGTCCGGTGAGATCAAGGATGGTCTCGTCGGTGGGGGTGTGACTTTGTCGGACCTCGCGCGAAAGGCGGTCGGCCCAGCGCAGCGTGGGGGTGCTGTTGCGTGGCTTCCACCTGATCTTTGTCTGCGCTGTGCGCCCTTTCAGACCCCTCCACAAAGGAGTGATGACCGGGATGGGGAGGTGTCCGAGGCTGCGGTAGGCCTCTCGCAGCGTCGGCTTCTTGCGCAGCATCTGCACGCTGTCGACCAGTGACTGCTCGTCAGCATCGATGACCACGGGGTAGTTGAGCGACCCGGCCATGCGCACGGCCTGACTCAACGCGATGAATTCCAGCACCTGGCTGTTCAACCCGCCGTGGGCATCGCGCACAAGGCCACTGGCGTGCCAGCCGGATTCGGTGATCACGGCCCAGCCGCCCCAGTCGTGCTCCGGGCTCACGGAGGCATCGCTGGCGATGCGACCGATACGTCCGTGCACCTCGAAGGGGTGCAGGGGTGGTGCGCTAGTGAAGTCGGCTGCGATGTGTAGGGCATCGGGCCACCGGTTGCGGACCTGGTGACGGGCCCTCGTCGCCAGATCCCAGGCCGGTTCTTGTGCCGGATCGTCCTCGTCGAGGTGGACCGCGTAGTCCTCCACTGCGCTCAGCAGGTTCTGACGCAGGGGCCCTCGGGGGACGGCAAAGGCCACGAGAGCACGGTGGGGGGCGACGAGATCGTGGACGATACCCCCCAGGTGCCAGCCGAATTCCGTGCGCGAGCCTCGAAACACCCCTTCTTCGCTTGTGGCAGGGGTCAAGACGACCCACCCCCACCCAGCCGGGGTGGGTCGTGCGCCCACACCTACGGGGATCAGGCTGCTCACGGCCTCACCCGCAGGGCGAGGGGGAAATCGATCGCTGCCAGCGCGACGAGACCGGAGCGCACGTCGTCGAAGTCGATGGGCTGGTGAAGCACGGAACCAGGCACAAGGCCGGTCGCGGCGGCGACCCGCACACGGCGGCCATCCAGGGTTGCCCGAACCACGTCGGGGCAACGAGGGGTACTCAAAGCGGACTCCCGGGGTGAGCGAAGGGGAATGAGAGGGTGCGTTTCTCAGCTTCGTGACATCACCAGAACGCCCAGCAGAATCAGGGCTTGGCCGAGGAACAGAGGGGTCAGGCGCCGGGCGTGGTGGTAGACCCAGACCAGGCACATGGTGGCGGGCACCACCACCAAGGCGCTGACCCCGAACGGGATCAGGAGGGCGCTGACGCTCGCCAGGCTGGCGGCGGTGTGGACCTCCCACAGCGGTCGCTGGGCAGCCCCGAGAAGGAGCACAGCGACCACTGCCATGGCGAGGGGCTGGAAGGGTGCGGCGAGCGCGAACTCCACTGTCGGGTACGTCGCAATTTCGGGTGCGCTCACGCGGACCAAAGAGTAGAGAGCGGGGGTAAATCCTGCCGCGATGGCCCAGAGGAAGCTGTTCCACCACTGCTCTCCCCGGCCGCTGGCGCGCGGGGCCCAGCGCGGGCAGATGCCGACGGTGTCGCGCGCGGAGGCGCCCTGGGCCAGGACCACCAGTACGGTCAGAGCCAGAGCGAATGCTGTTCCCGCCCAAGAGATGGCACTGGTGGTCCCCTGCCACCCCAGCACCAGCATTTGGCCCCCGCTACACATCCAGGCCACGAGCATCAGTGCGTAGGCGTGGCTGACTCGCAGTTTCGGGGACGGTGAGTGCATGGGGGTGTCCTGTGCGCTGATCGTGTGTGTCATGACAGTTCGGTGCTAGTGGGCGTCTGGGATGGCGAGTAGGCGTCCGCTTGGAGCGTGTACAGCTCGTGGTAACGGCCTCGGGCGGCCATCAGCTCGGAGTGACTTCCCTGCTCGATGACCTGGCCGTGGTCCAGGACATAGATGCGGTCGGCCATGCGCACCGAGGCCATCCGGTGCGTGATGAGCACGACCGCCGCGCCGGTGCGCGAGGCGTGTTCGCTGATCGTGGTGAAGAAGCGAGCTTCGGCGCGGGCATCCAGGGCAGCGGTGGGCTCGTCAGCGATCAGCAGGTCGGCCGGGCGGTAGAAGCCCCTGGCTGCTGCCAGGCGCTGCCACTGGCCGCCGGAGAGGTTCACACCGCTGGAGAAGGTGGTGTCCAACAGGGTGTCCCACCCCTTGGGTAGCCCGTCGACGACCTCGTTGGTGCCGCTGAGGTCCGCTGCCTGCGTGAGCCGTTCGGGGTCACAGGTCTGGGCCATGGTGACGTTGCGCTGGGCGGTCATGGGCCATCGGGTGTGGTCCTGGATGATGACGCTGATGCGCTCACGCACAGCAGGACCGAGCGCGCTGAAGCAGACACCGTTCCAGGTGACGTCGCCCTGTTGG
Source organism: Nocardiopsis sp. iso_237 (assembly GCF_056173345.1). Taxonomy (NCBI): domain Bacteria; kingdom Bacillati; phylum Actinomycetota; class Actinomycetes; order Streptosporangiales; family Nocardiopsidaceae; genus Nocardiopsis; species Nocardiopsis sp. iso_237. The sequence continues at coordinate 2,373,658 of NZ_CM149669.1, forward strand.
GGGGTGTAGAGACCGCCGATCAGTCGGGCCAGCGTGGATTTCCCGGATCCGTTCTCACCCACCAGCGCGATGGTCTCTCCGGCATCGACGTTGACGGTGACGCCAGAGAGCGCGGGCTGTTCGCTGGTGGGGTAGGAGAAGGATGCCTGGCGTACCTCCAGGCGAGCCAGGGGTTGGGGTTCTGGCGCGGTTGAGGGCGGGGGGATCTGGGTGCGGGCCAGCGTGCAGTATTCGTCGAAGTCGGAGAAGTACAGCCCGGACTCGTAGGTCCGGTTCAGCCCGTACAGGAGTTGGTTCATCTGGCCCTGGGCGCGTTGTAGGGCCAACACGGCGGTTCCCACGGCCGCCAGCGGCATCGCCCCACTCACCAGCAGAGCGCCCAGACTGGCGTAGGTAAGGGCGGTGGCCGCTCCGGAGGCCATGCCGCCTACGGCCCGCGTTCGGGTCTGGCGCCAGGCCACCGCCAGCATCGTCTCCCGTTCCCGGTCTGCTAGAGCCGTGTAGTCGGCCATCAGTGAGGCGCGCATGGAGTAGGAGCGCAGTTCAGCGGCTGAGTCACGGGAGGCCATGCGGTCTCCGAGGATCCACCGGCGTCGGCGTCCCGTACTCAGGCTGCGCTGGGCCCCGTACTCCATACGGGCTGCGCGGGCGGCCGCCCACCCCGTGGGCACGACGCTGACGAGCAGGAGCGGGAGCAGGATCGGGTGCAGGACGGCCAAGACTCCAGCGAGGGAGAACAGGCCGACCAGCCCGGCCAAGACCTCCAGCACGGTGGTGACCAGGCGCGGCGCTTCGTACATCCCGCGTTCGCGCGCCCGGTACATGGCGTCCGCCCACGCCTCGTTGTCGAAAGCGATGAGGTTGGCCTGGGTGGTGAGGTCGAACAGGCGGATCTCGACCAGGCGCTCGATCTGAGTGCCCAGCCGGGACAGGGACAGGTCCGAGACCAGGCGAGCCACGCCCGACAGGGCAGCCACTCCGGCCACCACCCCCACTGCGGGTAGCGCGGACTGCACTCGGCTCGCCATGGGTCCCTCTGCCAACAGCGCTTCCAGGACCCAGGTGATCGAGGACAGGCTCACCGCCGCCAGGACGGCGGCGATGCCGCTCGCGCCCAACGCGACCACCAGGTCTGTCCTGTTCGCCCGCCAGGCCCAGCCCAGCGCCGATGCGGTGAGGGAGGGCATGCGCGTGAGTTTGGTCCACAGCCGTGTCCGGGCGAGCTGGTCATCGAAGTGCCGCCACTCCGGGGTGGACAGATCCTCGTTTTGGTCTTGCCCGGTGGCGGTGTTGGGGGTGGACGGTTCGGCCTCGGAAGGGGGTGAGGACAAGGTGAGCTCCAAATCGTTCAGCGTGCCTGTACCGGGGAGTGTGTGCTGGCCTCATTGGTGAGTCGAGGATGAACATGTAGCTAGGACGGCTGGAGATCTAGAGATTGGGTGCGTCGCAGGGGTGTGCCCTCAGGTGCCACATCAGCAGGGTGAGGGTGACCGCGGGCAGAGGCCAGAGAAGACCGATCCGTGCCTGGACCCGCTTCTGGCGGCGCGGACTGGACCTCCATCGGGACCGAACCTTGATGTAGAACTGGCAGTCGGAGCACCAGGAGTGGGGATGGACCTGTTGCGTGCGTTGTAGGAAGCGCTTGAACTGGGCGATCGTCGCGAACCCGGCGAAGCAGTAGAGGTTCATGGCGATCGCCAAGGAGGTGTTCGGGGCCAGGCCCAGCGGGTCCACTGGATTGGGTATCACAAATAATGTTTTCTAGGGGGAAGTGGGTATTGTGCTTTCGGAATTTAGGTCGGGAAGTGGTCTAGCTGGGTTATTGAATCCGTTTCCCTGATTCCTCCTTTGGTGTTCCCGGAGGGCAGATCGCGGGAGAGGGGTGTCGAAGCCGCTCACCGAATGCTCTCGGCTTCGCTCCACACCCTGCTGAGTTCGGTGCGGACGGTCGGGGTGACGCTGGGGTCCAGACGATCGGCTCCGTTCGCGAACTGCTCCGCGTCGAGGCGAAGTAGGTACGTGTTGTCCCCGTAGACCGTCATCTCGGGCAGGGGTTCGCGGGTCACGCGCACGTGCTCTCCCGCCAGCAGCCGAATGGACTCCATCGCGAACTCCTGGTACGGAGTCATACGGTCAGGGTCGGGCAGAACGACGAGGCGGTGCAGGGTGATCCCGTCCTGCTTCCACACCCGGAGCTGGGAGCGCATCGCTGCGACATCGGCGGCCAGGAGCTCGCGGGCCCGGCTCCGATCCCCGGCTGACTGGGCCGCCCACGCCGCGTCATCGCGCAGACGCCCGCTCAGGCCGTCGACTCGCCAGGCGTCTCCGCGTGTGGTGGGCAGGGACCGTAGGAAGGCGACTTCGTCTCGGTAGGCGTCCCGGGACAGCCGTGTCCGGGAAGCGTGGGCGAGTTGATGCTGGAACGCTGCTGAAGTGGTCATGGGGCGGCCTTGATCTGTTCGATGGGGACTGCGTGGTCGTGGAGGTGACGTGTGCTCTGCCTGTCAGACGTTGGCCATAGCGCTGCTGAGCATGAGGATCAGCACGTCGAAGAGGTCAGCGGTCTCGGAACACGTGGTCAGGGTCGAAGGGGCGTGTCGAGGGAGGGCGAAGGCGATCACTCCGTCACAGGTGGGGGAGGGTGCGTTCCCTCGAAGTCTTTTTGGAGGTGTGGACCCGAGGGTTCTGGAAGCGCGGCGGCATCGGCTTCCCGGGTTCCACACCCATGCTCTTCAGGTACTCCTTCTGGTCGGAGTCCAGGCGGTCCCATTTCCTCCGATGTGAATCCAGGAACTTGTAATGAGGGGACCTGCTGCCCCTGACTGCTGCGTCTGGTAGTGCGGCTATTTCACGCACTCTCTTCCACCACGCATGATTGATGAAGGTGAAGTCGGCAGAGAGCCCCAGATCCTTGAGGCGTTCTATGCGCTGTTTGGAGGCATGCCCGGTCTTCCAGTCATAGATTCTCTGGCCAATCCATGTGCGGTGCTCCAAGGACAGTTCGGAGAAGTCTTTGCCCATGTCCAGGGCTTCCTGGATGGCCAGGCATGTGGACTCGAACTCGGTGGTGTCGAAATCCAGGTCGATGGTCCGCAGGGTTTTTTTCTGGTCGTCTGCCAGCTCGCCCCTGCCCCATGCAGTCCTCGTGCGGCTGATGGCGCTCATGATGGAGCGTTCCTCCTTCGTTTTCTTGCCGCTGTAGGGCTCTGGTAGGCCGCCTTTGTTGTATTCGGTGACCAGGCGTTCGATCGTGGTGTCGAACGTCCGGGGTGGGCGCGCCAGGGGCACGCCTTTCTCGCGCAGCCACGACGCCTGCTCCTCGCTCAACCGCCCCTCGCTGTAGGCCTTTCGCAGCGCCTTCACGAGCTCGGGCGGCAGCTCCGCCGCTCGGTCGAGGGCCACCTTCGCGCGCACCCACAGCGACGACTTCGGGGACGGATCCGTGATCTGGATGGATTCCAGGGCCCGGCGCTGACGGGGGTCCTGACCCGTACCTCGGCGATACAGGCGTCGGGCCTCGCGCAGCCAGGCGGAGAGCAGCTGGCCCGAGCGGAGCCGGAGTGGATGGTCCGCGGGCGGGTAGCAGTGGCCGTGCTCGGCGAAAAAGTCCCTGGCGAGCACGAAGGCGGCCCACCACGGAGAGGCGGTGGCCTCCACAGCCCGCACCATGATCGCCTCGGCGAACGCCGTGTCGACCTCAGAGCCGGTGATCCTCAGCCATGCCGGGATCCGTTGTGTGCCGCGCAGCGCGCTGGCGCCCTCCACGTCATCGCGCTCGCTCACACGGGGGCCGTGGCTGGACCGGTAGGCGTAGCTGGTGTCCAGGTGGGTCGCCACACGCGTGTCGTGGGAGCGCAGGCTGGAGATGACCTCCCACACGTGGGTGAACGGCGACAGGGCATCGTGCTGCACCGGCTCGGAGTCGGGGTCGGCCAACACCGGTACCAGGATGACGGTCGGGTCGGAGCGGCGTGGATTCAGGCGCAGCCCGCGCCCCAGCCGTTGCGTGGTCTGCACCATGGAGCTGCCGGGGTCGACCAACATCACACAGTCCACGCTGGGAACGTCCACCCCTTCCGACAGCACACGTGCGCTGGAGACCACCACCGAGCGGCCCTGTGGGTCTCCCAATCGGGCGAGGATGCTCTGACGGGCGTGGGTATGGGTTTCGCCGCTGACGTGGTGGGCCGACACCGGCCTCGGGGGGTGCTCGTGGTCGGGCAGCAGGTCCGCAGCGGCGTCCAGGGTGCCGGCGAAGCGGCGTGCCGCGTCGACGCTGGCGTGGAACGTCATGACCGAGCGCAGGTCGTACTTGGTGATGGCGCGCAGCAGGGACAGCTGGGCGGCGAGCATGGAGGCAGGCACGCTGTGCCCGCCCACCTGTAGGAGTGCTCGCTCACCGATCAGGGCGGCCACCTCGGACGAGCTCACGACGCTGATGACCGTGAGGTAGTCGCTCAGCAGCCCCAGATCGATGGCCTGACCGCAGGTGAGGGTGTACAGGTCACGACCGAACACAGCCTGGTTGTCCATCGACAGCACCGAGGGGGTGGATCTGGCCGTCTTCCCCTCGACTATGGGGCGGGGTTTGTAGATGACGGGGGTGGCGGTCGCGTACAGCCGGTGGCGTGCCGGGATGGTGTCGTCGTCATGGATCTGTGTCCACTGCGAGTCGTGGTTGGAGGCGCTGCGGTGGGCTTCGTCGACCACGACGAGGTCGAAGCGTTTTAGACCGTGGCGGCGGTGGGCCTCGGTGAGCGTGGGCACACTGTGGTAGGTCGTCAGGACCAGGGTCGTGCCCTGCGCCAGGTCCAGAGCCGCCAGCCGATCGGGATCAGTGGAGATCGTGGCGCGGGCGGTGACGCAGCCGTGCAGGGAGACTCGGGCGGAACTGCACACCCCGATGATCTGGTGCAGACGGCTCCCCAGCACTCGCTCCCATTCCCTGGCCGTCTGCTGGAGCAGGGGCAGGCTCGGGACCACGACCAGGACCAGGCGGCCCCCCAGTTCGGCTGCGACCGCCGCCGAGGTGATGGTCTTGCCCCCACCGCAGGCCATGATCAGCTTTCCGCGGCCCTCACGCGTGAGTCCGTGGCAGATCGCGCGAACCGCTTCCACCTGGTGGGGTCGGAGCGCGAAGTCCGACACTGGCGGTGTTCGGGTGTCGACGTCGAGAAGAGTGGGTGCTGAGGGGGGCAGTGCTTCGCGAAGAGTCATCGAGGGTCTTCTTGTCAGGGGTTGCGAGGAAAAGGGCCGAGGACACCGGGAGCCGTTCCAGGAGCAGGGGAGGACGGACGACTCCTGCGGGGAAGTGGAGAAGGCATGTGGCTGCTTTCGTGAGAGGGGTTGCTCGCGGTAGAAGAAGCGAACTCCGCACTCGTCCCGTGACCAACAAACAGCGGCAGCGCGGCATCGGTACGGGTCAGCGTCACGGGACCTCCCTCGGCATCTGCTGGGCCCGCACGGGATCCACGGGGGCGTAGCACGCTCGTGCCTGCGCGAAGTGCGTGTGGGCCTGTTCGTGATCGGTCAAGGCACTGGCGACCCAGGCCAGGGACTCATGGGTCTGCCCGCACAGCATCGGCGCCGTCTGCGGTGCGAGCAGGTCCAGGGCGGCATGTCCGTGCTCCCGGGCGGCTTCGGCCTGGTCGAGATCCAGAAGGGCTTCGCACAGTGCGCGGTGCGTGCGTGCTTGCCGCAGCACTTCACCGGTCTGCTTCATGAGTGCCAAGGCCGAGCGCAGGAGGGCCACTGCGTCGGTCAGGCGCTCCTCGGTGTGCAGAGCCAGTGCCTGCCGGTAGCGGACCAGGGCGGTGTCGAAGGGGTGGTCGACGGACTGAGCCACGCGCGCGGCGAGGTCGGTGTAGCGGGCCGCCAGTTGTAGGTCGTTGGACTGGTCGTGGGCCTGGGCGAGCAGCAGGTAGAGATGGACCAGACCGCGCTCGTGATAGGGGTGGGCGCGCTGGGACCCCGTGCTGGACCACAGGGCGAGGGCATAGTTGGCGTAGCCCAGCGCCACCTGGTGGCCGTCGCGACGTAGGTGGTGAGCGGCCATGGCGTGGTGCATCACGGCCCGAGCGCCGTCGTCGTCGACCGCGTCGGCGGAGGCCACTCCGCATTCGAAGAGCCTCGACAGAGTGGGGGGCCGTTGGAGCTCGTCCCAGGTTCCTACCGCTTCGGCCATGAGGATCGCTTGTTGGTGATGACCCGTGTTGTGGGCCAACTCCATCACCGGCCCGAGATTGTCCGCCTCCTCGTGGAACCACCGGTGGGCTCGCTCTGGGGTGCACTCATGGGTGCGGCGTACCTGTTCCACCGCGGGGGGATGCCATCGCCATCGCCCTGGATCCAAGGCCAGGTCAGCGGCGATGGCGTGGTCGGTGTAGTAGGCCACCAGCCTGGTGCGCGCGCGTCGCAATCCGGGCAGGAGCACGGTCGCGGCGCTGCGCTCCAACGCCACCCTTACCGAGGGGTTCATCGTGTAACGCTCCCCGCCCTGCGCGGTGAGGACATCCAGCTGTTGAAGCCGTGTCAGCCTTGCCTGCGCTTCGGATCCCCGGAGCCCCCACAGGGCTGCGACCGACATGGGTGTCCAGTGCGGTCCAGGGTGTGCGGTGAGGAGCGCGGCCGCCTCCCGGTCCTGGGCGACGAGGGTGCGGACCAACCGAGTCGCGCCCTCGACGCTCGGTGTGGATGGTGGCTGAGTCATAGCGGAAGGTTCCTCAGTACGAAGGTCACCCGGTGCGCGGCAGCCCTACCGGGCAGGCACACGGTGGTGGTGACGAGCTCGTGCTCGGTGAAGTGGGGGGATGATCATGGCCAGCGACGTGGCGGAGGCGCTCACGCGCTCCACCGCGCATCACGTTTTGTGGCCGGAGAACATTGGGTCTGGTGGAGCGAGTCGAGCTGGGCGCACCCGGTTCGAGCGGAGCTGGTGGTGTAGCGCGTGTGCGTCCAGTCATGGAGGATCTGCCAGGTGGGCAGGTCGTGCAGGAGCACTCCAGTGGGGGCGGTGACGTCGGCTTGGACGTGCTCGTCCCGTGTCAGGTGCAGTCGGATCTCAGGGGTCGAGCACGCCGCTAGGAGCGTGGCCAGGGTGCGCACCCGAGCGGTGATGACCGCGACCTGGTGGGCGGGCACCGTCCACCAGGTCAAGGTGGTGTGTGTGGCCGAGGCCAAGGCCTGGAGCGAGTCGTCGTTGAGGTCCAGCTGGTGGTCTTCAAGGAAGAAAAACTGAGTCGTCATGTCTCTTCAGATCGGCGAGGCCAGGGGGAGGCGAGCAGCGAGGCGCGGGCCTGGTCGATCAGGAGCACCGTGGCATCGGTGTTCTCGGCCTCCTCCCACAGGTGGGCGAACTCGTTCAGGTGGTCACGCATCGCACCCCCGGTTCGGGCAGGTGCTCCGTGGTGGAGGGTGCGAGTGCTGGGGTGGTAGAGCACCGTGTCCACCCCGGGGACCCAGCACAGCTCGAAGGAATCCCGGGCAGGACGGTGGCCGCTGTACCACGAAAGGACCCGCAGATGCCCCTGTTCAGCCAGGCTGCGCAGGACGGTGAGTTGTTCGGCCATCACCCGTGCACTGCCGACACGACCGCGGATGACAGCCTCATCCACCACATAGCCGTGATCCATTCCGCGCTGGTGTGAGCGCTGTTGGGCGGCCAAGAGCACCGCCACCGCTTGGTGAAGATGTCGTGAGATCCAGCTGGTGCCGCGGCCAGTTGCGGTGGCGAGATGGGCGACGGTGACGGTGGTGTGCGTTTCGTACACCGCCCGCAGCTCATCCGGGGAGCTTTCACCGTGGAGCTTGGCCAAGGCCTCGACCAGAGAAGAGTTCTCGCTCACCGGTCGCCGCCGAACGAAGCCAACGCACAGAGCACCTCAGTGCCAGGGGTCGGACAGTCAGGTAGTGGCCATGAGGAAAGCGGGGATGGGCCCTGGTGAGGAACAAGGCCTACCGACGCCAGGAGACACCTCAGGTCCTCGGCCGAACGCGTGCGCACATAGTGCCCGGTGGCTCGCGTGAACCCCACAGGAGCAGGCCCCAACCCACTCAGGTGTGAGAGCGCGACAAAGCCAGTGGTGAAATGGTCGGCGAGGAAGCCGAGAACGTGGGTGGCCTGGGCGTCATCCAAGCAGGCCAGCACCCACCCGAGCAGGACCAGCGTGGGCCGACCGGGGTCGATTCCGCACCTGTGCAGCTGATGGTGCAGGTGGTTGGTATCGGTGATATCGGCTATGACTGAGCCACCTCGCGATCCGGGCAGGCCTCGACGAGCTCGGACCACTGCGGGGTCCACGTCCACGTAGGCGCAGCGATGCGCTCCGGTCGCGAAGGCGTATTCGTGAGTGTCGACCGGGTCGGGTCCACGAGACGGTGAGCGGCGCGGCATTCCACACCCCAGGTCCACCACCTGCTCTAGGTCCCACGGACGAAGCTCGCGAAGGAGAGCGCCGGTCCAGTCACGACTGCCCTGCACCAGGCTTCTGACTCGCGGGGCCCTCTGGTGCAGCAGTTGGGCCTGTAGACGGGCTTGCTCGCTAGCTCCAGCTCCGAGCAGGGCCGCCTGCACGTCGGCCATGGTCACAAAGTTCGTGCCCTGCGGCGAGGTTGCGTTGGGTTGGTGGATCACCGTAGGCGGTTCGATGTCGTGTTCCAGGGGTGACAAAGCGGGCTTCCTTCCGAAAGACGGGGGTGGGGGCAGTAACTGGGCTACGTGGTAGCGCTGCCGTAGTCCGCCTCGGCCCGTCTCAGCAGCCCGCGCCAGCTGGTGACGTCTGTGCGGCGTTTCAGGAGCGCTCGGCGCTCGCGCTCGGTCATACCGCCCCAGACCCCGTAGTTGACTCTGTGGTCCAGGGCCTCGGCCAGGCATGCGGTCTGCTCGGGACAACCGCGGCAGATGAGCTTGGCTCTGTTCTGCTCGGCCCCGAGGACGAAAAGCTCGTCGGGGTCGGCCGTGCGGCACTTGGCGTGCGGGCTGAAGGCGGCTTCCATGTCCAAGTCCAGAAGGTCGGGGGTCTGGGTCGTGATTCTGCTGCTGCTCCGCGAAGCGGAGTACAGGGGAGCAGCGGGGTTGAGGAGACCTACGCGGCTTCCAATCGGGCGGCCAGGGCTTTGGCCAGTACCAACAGGGGCTGGTGCGGATCCACGTCAGCGGTGGCCAGGTCACGCCATGCGGGGACCTGACGTAGGTCGCGGACCAGTCGCACGAGGTCGTACTCGCTGAGGTCGAGGTCGGCCCAGGTGTGTGTGGCTGCCAGGGAACCCTCCGAGTCCGCGATGCGGGCCACCAGGCGCAGCAGGAAGTCCTGCGTGTGCTCGGGGGCCGGGCCCAGGAGCACCGAGGAATCCTCTGAGGCCTGGGCTGGCCGCTGCAGCACGATGTGCGCGTTGGATCGACTGCGGACGGGCTGAGGGGTATGGCCACGGATGTAGAGCTCGCCCAGGGCATGGGCGTTCTGCGCTGGGTCGCAGGTCAGAGATATGACGTCGTGGCGGGAGGCGACGGCGTCCATCAGGGGGCGTGCCAGCGTGCTGCGTGCCGCCACCTCCACGATCACGCTCGGCCGTGTGGTGTCCGTGGCCAGTCGCAGCGCGGCGCCCAGGTGGGGCGGGGCGCAGAGTTGGTTCGCCCAGTACGTGGCGTCCAAGCGGAGCGGGCCACGACCCGGGGAGGGGCTGGCTGTGACCAGGTGGGATCGGTTGGCAGGACGGGACCGCAAGCCACGCAACGCTTGGGACAGCACGGTCTTGAGCGGCAGCGCGGAGGGTGTGTGAGCGGCGTCGCCGTACACGAGGTGAGTGCCGATACCGCGCTCGCGCAAGGTGCGCTCCAGGTCGGCGAGCTCCTCCGGCGGGCCAGCCACACACCACAGTTGGGGGTGCAGGTGCACCGCTACGTGCACCCGGTCACGCAGAGGAGCGAGTAGGGGCGCAATCCTGGTCCGTGAAGCGTGGATCAGCAGGTTCTTCGCCTGGGGTAGTGAGGCCACGGCGTTGGCGCGTGCGACCACCACGCGTGCGCCCTCCTGGACCGAGAGCGCCCCGGCGAGCACCGCGGCTGCGGGTTCACCGGTGCCGCAGCCCACCACCGTGTCCGGCATCAGTCCCCGGGCGCGCCAGGCCGCGGCCAGCGCAAGCTGACTGATGAAGGTGGCGTGGTGGTGGTCCTGTGTGTTCACCAGCCGCTGACCTGGCCCCCACACCGGGTCGCTGCTGTACTCGCCCAGTGCCCGTCGAGCTTCCTCGACGGCTGTGGCGTACTCCTCCAACCTCATGAGCTCAGCGCCGGCGTTGGGGTGTACCCCAGCCAGACCGGTCAGGACGTAGACCAGCTGCGGCCTGACCTGAGGCACGAGACGTGGGCCGATGACGTCGCTGTTGGGGTGGTGGTCCTGGATCGATCGGAAGCCTTGCATCGCCTGGCCAAGGTTGGTGGCGATCACGGCTGCCCGGACCGGGTGGTGATCGGAGTGTTCCAGGGCTGTGTCGGCCAGAGTGGTGACGGATCCAGCCGCGGGCGCCTTCTCAGCGCACAGGCGGGCGGTGTGGATCAGGTCGGTAGGGGACGAGGCTGAGACAGGGCACATGTGAGGCAGGGACACCGGATCGTGGTGGGCGGGACGGGGCAAGGGGGGTGCGCTACGGAGCACGGTGGCGGATCGCCGGTCGTGGTCGCGCTCAAAGCTCACAGCCGCAGGCACCTCGAAGGGGCCTGAACGGCTGAGCGCCCTGAGCGCGTTGCGGGTGGGGTAGTGGCGGTGGTGCAGGGCCAGCGCTGTCGCCGCGACGCCGACCAGGCCGCGCACGCTGCCCGGCACGTCCAAGCGCTCAGGGAGGTACAGGGGCTCGGGGGAGGGTGCGTCGTCGGGAAGCGGGTTGGTCTGCCGCAGGCGTACCTGCTCGGGACAGGACCGGGCCTGGTGGAGGGCGCGCCCCTCAACCTGGGAGTCGTCGTCGATCGGGGAGGTCGTGGTCCAGGTGCCGGTGACGTGTGCGTAGACCCGGTGGCGCTCGGCCAAGGTCGTGGCGGTGAAGACCAGTGCGATGGCGCGCGTCAGGTCATGGTGTTCGTCCAGGGCGATGAGGATGGCGTGATCGACGGCCCTGGTGCGCAGGTCCAGGTGGAGGGTGTGCAGCAGCGGGACCGCCGTGGTCTTCGAGACATCGCTCGTCGTCGTTCCGGACAGACCAAGGTGGTGGTGTAGATCCGTAGCCAGCCCCGGATCGCCCTGGAAATCAGGGTGCGTGCACGCGTAGACACCCGTGCGCGTACCTCGTAGGGCACGGGCGGGCAGGGAGGCGTCAACGAGTGCCTCGGTCATCAGCTGGCGGACCAACGTCTGCGTGATCGGGCCCCGCTCCACTCCGTGGTGGTGGCCTCGCCTGGGGTCCAGCAGCACCTGCCACAGATCAGGAGCGCTGGCAGCACCGGGCACGCGCATGCTCATGCCGATGAGCGCCGCGTCGATGACGCTGTGCTGCTGGACCTTGGGTGTCATTTCAGTCGGACTTCCCGTTCAGGAGTGAGGTGGGTGTACTGGGGCCCAGTGCTGGGTGACGGCCTTCAGTAGCTCGGGCATCGTTCTGGACTGGTGCACGGTGTGGGCGGGCAGGCCCGCGAGCTCGGGGAGACGGGCGATGAGCTGGGTGTACAGGTGAGCCAGGGCAAGCGAGCCCAGACCCGCCTCGGCCAGCCCCACATCACCGTGCGGGGCCCTGCTCCCGTGCGGCAGCAGCCCCTCCATCAGCGCGGTGACCTGTTCGACGATGGCCGCATGTGCTTGCTCAGGGGGCAGGGAACTCAACTGGATCGCCCCCGCAGGTTGAGAAGCGGGAGAAGTTGAGCGAGTCCAGGCCCGCAGGGGCAAGGACACCGGCGTCGATGTGCGGGGTGTGGGCCAGGTGGGGTTCAACCCGAAGGTGTAGAGCTGCCCGAGCGCCATCAGAAGATTCTCGTGAGCAGTGGAGGGTCCGGCGGTGGTGACCAAGGGCGGGTCGACCTCGTACCGTCCCTGGGCTCGGGACAGGGTGCTGGCCAGGGTGCTGGCCAGCACTGAGTGGGCCCCGATCTCCACGACCACGACGGGTCGGTCCTGTTCGGCCAGGGCGCGGATCGTCTTGTGCAGCAGGACAGGGGAGCGCAGTTGGTTCCCCCAGTAGGCGGCCTCCATCTCCGGGCCGCGCATTCGCGTGGCCGTGGCGGTGGACCACAACGCCACCTTGGCGGGCCGCGGCTCAACCTTGATCAGGTCCGGCAACCGCTCGGCCTGGTGGTCGACGAGCGGCCCATGGGCGGGCGGAGCGTCGCTGATACGGCGCGTCCACACCCCTTGCTGATCGAGCTGGGCCGCGAGCACGGCCAAGTCCTCAACGGGGCCGGAGAGCACGGTGGCGTCGGCGGCGTTGACCGCGGCCACCGCGACCGATGGCCACGGGCGCACGAGCTCCTGGGCCTGGACGGCGCTCAGGGAGGTGGCCAGCAGTTCACCGTCCTGGGCAACCTGTTCCAGCAGGCGGCTGCGCTCAGCCACCACCTGGGCTGCCTCGAACAGGGTCAGAACACCCGCGGTGTGAGCGGCGGCGAGTTCTCCAAGCGAGTGACCCACCACGACGTCCGGGTGGATGCCCCACGACTCCAACAGCGCGGTGGCAGCTACCTGCCATGCCCACTGTGAGGGCTGCACCCGCGCCAATCCGCTGGGGATGTCGAGCTCCGTGCCCTCAATGAAGGAGGCCACACGCGCCACTTCCAGAGCCTGGGCGAAGGCCGGCTCCTCCGCCAAACCGTCGTGGCCGACGGGGAACTGGGGGTGGGCGCCGTGGCCGGGATAGACGAACACCACGGCCGGTTTGTACGCGGGGCGTCGAGGCCCAGCCACCGCGAGGTGCGTTCGGCCTTGGGCTGCGGCGTCCAGAGCCTGGCTCGCGTGGTCGGCGTCAGCGGCGACCACGGCCGCGCGCGCCCCGTGGTGGTGGTCACGCCGGTGGGCGGCGGCAGCGGCCACCTCCTGCACGGATCCGATGCCGATGATGGCGGCGGACCAGGAGGCCGCGGTCTGGGCCAGGGCGGTGGGGCTGCTGGCCGAGAGCGGAATCAGGTGGCTCGGTGTGTCCTCGCTGGGAGACGAGGGCTCCGGGGGCTCGGTGGGGGCCTGGTGGAGGATGAGGTGGGCGTTGGTGCCGCCGAACCCGAACGCCGAGATCCCAGCGGCAGGTGAGTGATCGCGTTGGGGCCATGGCCGGGCGGTGGTGGGGACCTCCAGACCCATCCGCTTCATCGCCGACAGAGGCGTGGTGTGGTGAATGGTTGGCGGGATCACCCCGTGTTCCAGGGACAGGATGACCTTGATCATCGCGATGATCCCCGCACCACCTTCGAGGTGGCCCACGTTCGGCTTGACTCCGCCCACCAGAAGCGGATCGCCTTCGGGCCGGGCCCGGCCGAGCACCCTGCCCAAGGCCCGTGACTCAGCGGCGTCCCCGACCGCGGTGCCGGTGGCGTGAGCCTCGACGTAGTCCACGTCCTGTGGGCCCAGTCCAGCCAGGGCGTAGGTGCGGGTGAGCAGGTCGATCTGTCCGGCCACGTTGGGGGTGCCGATGGGGGAACCGGCGCCGTCGCAGTTGGTCAGACTGCCTGCCACCAGGGCGCGTGGCCGTGTCCCGGTGGCGGGGCACTCGGCGGTGCGCTGCAAAATAAGAGCTCCGCCGCCCTCCCCACGCACGAATCCGCTGCCGTGGTGGTCGAAGGGGTGCACGCGCCCGTCATCGGAGAGCACGCCAGAGGCGGCGAACATCCTGGTATGGGTGTCCAACCTCAGCGTGTTGGCTGAGGCGACCACGGCCAGGTCCACCTCGCCTGACCGCAGGGCCTGGTGGGCGCGGTGTGCCGCGACCAGGGACGCCGAACAGGCGGTGTCCAAGGCCTCCGAGGGGCCGGTCCAGTCGATGAGCGGGTGTCGTGACACGCGGTTGGCGAGCATGCTGGGTAGGGCGCCGGCGGTGTCGACCATGGTCCCGCCCTGACCGGGCCCCAAGCGCAGCAGGGCCTGGTCCAGGCAGGAGGAGCCCACCCACAGGCCCACCCGCTCGCCGCGCCAGTCGGCCAAGGCCATTCCGGCGTCCTGGAAGGCCTCGTCGACGAGCTCCAGAAGCATCTGCTGCTGGGGGTCCATCGCGGCCACCTCGGTGGCTGAAAGCCCGAAGTGGTCGGCGTCGAAGCCCTGCTCGGCCTCGGTGAGGATGGCTGCGGGCAGGATATCGGCGCGAGGGTGCTCTGGCGCGTGGTCGGTCACCAGATCCCGCCCGGTGAGCAGGGCGTCCCAGAACTGCTGGGGGGAGTGGATGTTGCCGGGCAGGCGGCAGGCCAGGCCCACCACGGCGACCGCGGACTCAGAAGGGGTGGGGGTGGTCATCTCTTCACCGCCACCCACGTGCCGGTGCAGCCCTGTACCTGGAAGTCCACGTTAGGGAAGTGCACCTGCAGCTCAGCCTGGAGGCCATCGGAGGTGTCGCCGGTGTTGGAGAAGACGTTTTTGCGGCCGTTGTAGATGCCCAGGAGCAGCCGAGCGAACCAGTTGACGCGCACGTTGGTGCCGCCGGACAGGATGGTAGCGCCGAAGAACACCCCGCTCACCTTCAGGACCCGGTGGGCTTCGGCGAAGAGCGCGGCCTTGTCCGCGATGGAAGCCCCGCGCAGACAATGCATCACCATCACGCAGTCGACGCTGTTCAAACTGTCGTCGTCCAGGTCCTTCCACTGGACCAGTACGTCCTGTAGATGCGCGTGGGGGGTGAGGGGACGGCGGCGCAGCAGCCGAACGGCCATGGTCAGGCAGGAGGCGTTGAGGTCCATCAGGTGCAGCACCTGAACCCGCGTCGGTAGGTAGCGCAGGGCCCGTCCGTTACCGGGTCCGATCGTCAGGTGAGCGGCACCCGGCCAGGTCCTGTACGCGCTGCGGAGCCATCGGTTGGAGATGCCCCAGGCCAGCCGGTGGCTGATCCAGTGCACCCAGATGGTGTAGACGACCTGCATGACCAGGCGGTTGTAGACGCGGGAGTTGGCTTCGTTGGGGCGTGGCGGGGCTGATTTAGGCATGGGGGTACCTCGCATCGGCGGCTGAGCCGCCCTAAGGGGGCAGAAGAGTTAGGGCTTGAGGAGCCAACCGAGAGTGGAAGGGTCGTCCCACCCGGTCACCATCCGGTCGGCCTGCTCCTGATCGGTGAAGTTCCGGGCGAAGCGCTCGGTCATGTACGCAGGCAGGGTTCCGGACCAGAACCCCGTGACCAGCTCATTGAAGACGCTGGTGTGCTGCCCGTGCTGGACCCAGTAGTCCTCGTAGGCGGCCTCCAGGAACGCCGTGTCGGCCAACGGCTTGCCCTCTTTGACACGGTCGATGATGTGCTCGGCGACAACAGCCGCGACCCGCGTGGACGCGTTCGCGCCCTGGCCAGAGGTCGGGTCCACCGTCAGCACCGCGTCCCCGATCCCCAGGATCGGTGTGCCACCGACATGCGACACGGGCCGCCGGACCCGCGGAGTGACATCGCGCATCAGCAACGACTGCTCCAGGAGCGGGGCACCTGCGCACCACGTGGCCAACTCTGGCGTGTGGACGGTAAGGGATCCCATGGCGTGTTGCCATGCCGTGCGCCGCATCGCCGGGCGAGGGCTGTAGTTGATCACGCTCTTACCGGTGTCAGGATTGACCAGGGTGGTGGGGTCCAACGGCCCACCCTCCCGGGCGTAGACCTGCACAGCGGTGCCCGGGATCAACTCCGGGGGCGGGGGGTCGATTCCGGGCTCAGCCGGTTCCCAGTGGGAGGCCAGTACCGGGTAGACGAAGATCTCTCCGTGAGGTGTGGTGGTCACCTGCACGTCGGATCCAGCAGGCGCGCCCTCGAAGTGCGCCTGCACGATCACACGCTTGTTGGGCGAGACCGACACTTCAGGGAACAGCGTCGCCAGGTGGGAGTCGCTGTCACCGGTGGCCACGATCACCAGGTCGTACATGCCGCTGGCCGCGAACCATCGCAGTGTCTGGGCCTGGACCGTTTGCACGTGGATGCGTGCGCCGCCCGGATGGGTCTGTTCCTGTCGTTCGACCTGCTGGAGCCACGCCGCAGTCTTAGCTCCATGGTCCACCGCAGTGCCGACGCGTCGTTGATGTCCCACGAAGGACTGCTGGTCCCCATCCCCTGTAGAGACAGCGAAGCTGATGTCCCGAAAGACTGGTGCGGCTCCGGTCCAGAAGTCCAGGTGAGCATCCCGTTCCATCTCGTAGACGGTGGGGAAGCTCATCTGCGTCAGACGGGTGGTCCGCAGCAGCTCCTCGGTGGTGTGGATGGTGTAGAGGTCGACCTGGATGTCGGCGTCGGAGCGGACCAGGGCAGTGGCCAGACCCAAACCGGCATGTCCGGCTCCGCCGATCATGATGCGAGTCATCCCCACCCCTCCAGACGAGTGAGGTGGTGGCACACGTCGCGCAGCACCATAGGCACCGAGCTGGGATCACGGGCGTCGATCATCACCACGGGCATCGTGGCGGGCGCCGACAGGACGTCTCGTACTTGCGCTGCATCCAAGTCGTCCTCACTGCTCAGATGCACCGCGATGACGGCCGGGACCTCGCTCTGCTCGCATAGCCACCCTGTGGTCTCACGGCCCTGGTTCAGGTCGGTGTCGCGTACCAGCAGCACGATTGCTTCGGCGTTACGGGTCAGGTCCGGCCATCGGGCGATGAGTGGGGGTAGGCCGCACACGCCGGTCATGGCCAGATTGAGGGTCTCGGTGCTGCGCTGCAGGGCATAGAGCACCCCCAAGCCCTGGTCGGGGGAGGCTGATGTGCTGGGGTGGATCGGCCCCACGTGGCCCAACAAGGAGCGCAGCTCCGGCTCCGTGGAAGGGGGCGTCACCACGAGGAGTTTGGCGGTCTCGGTCTGCGGGGGATATCCCTGCACCGCCTCCAACATCTGCTCCAGCGCGCCAGCGCCACCGGAGGCCGCCACGGGTGAGCACGGGACGAGCCGGCGCTCGTCGATGAGGTGGGTGATGGCGACGATGACCAGCGCCACGGGGTAACCGGCCTGGTCGGCGAGTTCCACTGCCGACAGCGGCCGACGAGCCTGCCAGGCCAGTGCCAGGACCCTGGATTGGGGGTCGACGGCGCCCGGGTCGGGTGCGGGGGCGTGGAAGGCCGGGGCGACCAGGGTGAACTCGCTGATCCGCAGCCGGGGGGCGCGGGCGGTGGCCCGGGGCGGGCTGGTGCGGGCGGTGAAGTGCGCGGTGATCATGCTGCCCAGACCCCCCTGAGGTGGGTTGCCTCTCCCACTGCGGTGGGAACCTCCTGGGGAAGGCGGGGGCCGAGGGTGCCGACGAAGGTCTGGGCGGCGAATGCTGACTTCTTGATGTCGGCGTCAGAGCTGAGCAGCAAACCGATGCCGCAGCCTGGGGTGGCCGGGAGGATGAGGACGCGACCGACCCGGTCCTTGTGCAGGATGTGGTCGCACGCTCCGCGTCCGACGACCTCGGCCCACTGGTTGGCCATGGACCACAGACCACCCAGCAGGGCGGACCACTGCTCGGCGTGTTGCATCGACAACTCCGAGGAGTAGGCGTGGACGAGGCAGTCGTGGGTGAAGACCAAGGCGTGGTCGATGCCGGGGGTGGTGTGTACGAAATCCGACAGGAGCCCGGGCACCGATCGGGGTGGTGAAGGGGTGTGTACGGCCATGCCCCCACTATGGAAGTGGAGGTGTGATCACTCCATTCCATACAGGAATATTCCTGGTATTCCTGCTATTCCTCGTGTTCGAAGAGCAGGGGCCTGTTTTCGATAATGGGGTCTTCACTTGCGAATTTTCACCGCGAGGTGGTGGTGAGAGCGGTGATGGCCGCACTCAGCGCCGTTACCTGTCTCAGGTCGGTGACCACCCGGTCAGCTCCGGCCTGGCGCAGGTCTGGCCCTGGTGTGGTGCCTGAGGCGACACCGATCACGCGCGCTCCGCCTTCCAACCCGGTGGTGACGTCTTCGAGTGAATCCCCGATGATCACCGTGTTCGTTCGGTCAAAGGTTGCCCCCAGCGCGGTGCGGGCGCGTTGTTGGGCGAGGGCCACCAGGTGGGGCCGGTGCGGGTCGTCGCTGGAGTAGCCGCCCAGCGCGGTATCGACATAGCGGTCCAGCCTGAAGGCCTCCAACTTGATACGGGCGCTGCGTTGCAGGTTGCCGGTGACCACACTTGGCACCCAGCTGGAGTGGGCTCGTACGGCTGCCAGCGCCTGCTCGGCCCCCGGCAGGAGGTGTCCGTGCTCAAGCATGTGGGCGCGGTGTTGGTCAAGTCGGCCCGGGAGTTCCTCCAACGCCTGCTCCACCAAGGAGTCCAGGTTCGCGTCAGGGGCGCCGTTGCGTTGCAGCAGCTCGCGCACAGCCAAGGGCACCGTGCGGCCGGTTCCCTTGGCCGGTAGGTGCTCAGCCGGATGCCCAAGAAGGTCGTGTGCGAGTTCGCGGTAGATGAGTCGGTCGGTGTTGCCGACGTAGACCAGGGTGCGGTCGATGTCCCACAGCACCAGGACGGGTGAGCTCACAGGACAGGCTCCAGCAGGGGGCGGGCGTGGTCGAAGACCTGCGCGACGTGGGTGAGATCACGGTAGGGGGAGAGCTGTGTGAGTAGCTCCCGCACCTGCTTGTTGGTGCGCGTGGAGTTCAGGTCCACGATCTGGTCCAGAACCCGGTGAGCGCGCACACTGGCCTCTTCGGGCTCGCCCATCCTCACCAGGGTCTTGGCGGCCCGAACCTGGGCGCTTGCCTGGTTGCGTCGGTGTGCGGGGCTATAACTCAACAGTGCTTGGTCGATCTGCTCCAAGGCCTGCTCGGGGTGTCCAGTCTCCAAGAGCACGGTCCCGCTCTGACAGGCCACCTCGCCCTCATCGATCCAGTACAGCCATCGAGGATCGTCCTGGCGAGGGCCCAAGTCGAAAGCGCGCTGGGCGTGCTCCATGGCGGTTCGGGCGCGCAGCTCATCACCCGCGGCTGAGTGGCCGCGGGCTTGACGGATCCACAGCAAACACTCCACCCGCGGGCTGGCCAGACCCTGCACACGGTGGAGTGCGGTGGAGGCCATGAGCGCGGCCTCCTGGCCTTGCCCATGGCTGTAGGCGTGCACGGTCAGGTAGGAGATGATGCCTGCGCCCAGAAGCGGGTCGTGAGCCGCATGAGCCAGCCGCAGTCCGGCCGTCAGGAGCTCTTGTGCATCTGGGTCGCCAGCGTCCACCGCCATCCATCCGGCTAGGCCGGTCAGGTCGGCGGTGGTGCTCATCAGCTGGCGCCGTTGAGCAGGAGTCACTGCGGTTTCGTCCAGGAGGCGGCGCATGAACGCCAGCTGGGGGCGCACGCTCGCGCGCAGCGTGGCGCTGGCCCCGCCTTGTGCATCGGCCATGCGGATGGCATCGACCAGTTCGGCGAACTGGTCGCACAGGGAGTCGGAAACGGGCGGGACTGTGGGGGGCGCGATGGGTGGGGCATCGGCCAGAGCCCAGCCCATCACTAGGGCGGAGCTCGCGGTGGCCATGACTGAGCGTCGCGTGGGCTGGTGTGCGAGTGCGGTGTCCAGGCAGGCCAAGGCGCCGGGCTCCCCCCAGGTGGCGTTTTCTCCTGAGGAGGGTTCCCTGGGAGTAGGGGCTGACACCTGAGAGGGGGGTGGTCCTTTCTGGAACCGGGCAAGAGCATGTTCGAGGGTGCGCCGGTCCTGTACCCGCAGCGCACCGGAGTTGATCTTGGAGACGGTGCCTTGGCGCAGCCCGCCCAACACAGCACCGACCTGGGTTTGTCTTAGGTCGGTGTGGGCCAACAGGAACCTCACGAGGGGGGTCAGGTCCCTGTGGGCGACCCACGTACGGAACTGAGGATCGGCCATAACCCAGGCGGGAACGCACTGGCACAACGCCCAGGTCAGCTCGCAGTTGCCGCAGACCACAATGTTCCCTTCCTGCTCTTACTGACGGGCCTTTTCCAAGGCCTGGCGGTATTCCACGGTCCAGTCGGCGGTGCGCTGGTCAGCGGGCAGACCGGCCAGACCTGAGGAGATCAGATCGACCGCGACATCGGCTTGGCCCAAACCGTGATGGGCCAACCCCAGGTTCAGCCGGTGAAACTGCTCGTTGAGCCAGTAGGCCGTGGGCGGGGGTGGCAGGGTCGCGGCGTACTCGGCCAAGGTCGCGGCCTCGTCCAGCAAATGGCGGGCGTCTCTTCGTTGTCCTAGCAGGGCGTGCCCGTGGGCGGCCTGGATCGCATCCCCTACACGCTGGGCGGGGTGCGCCCCGGGGGTGTGATAGGCCCGCAAGAACCCACACAGGAACGCCGGGACGTCTCCACGGCGTCGATCGGTGTATGCCACGAAGTTGTGCGCCTGAGCCAGCAACGTTCCCTCGTTCAACTCCTGGGCCAGGCCCGCAGCACGATCGAGCACCCCCACCGCCTGGTTGAGCCTTCCGGTGGAGGCCAGCAGCCACCCCTCGAATTGGACCCACTCAGCAGCCACCACCCTCAGGGCTTGGGCATGAGGTCCGCGGGCCTGATCAGCCGTCACGGCCATGATCTGCGCATGCGAGCGGGCCGAGGGCAACACGACCTCGGCGCCCAC
Source organism: Nocardiopsis sp. iso_237 (assembly GCF_056173345.1). Lineage (NCBI taxonomy): Bacteria > Bacillati > Actinomycetota > Actinomycetes > Streptosporangiales > Nocardiopsidaceae > Nocardiopsis > Nocardiopsis sp. iso_237. Next base: position 2,394,295 of record NZ_CM149669.1, read on the forward strand.
GTGATCGTCCAGTCGCCGCTGGGCTGCCAACATCGCGCCCAGGACCGCGACGGCGGCGCCATCGACGCGTTCGGGTCGCTCCATTAGACGCTGCACCGAAGCAAGGCCCGCACTCGGGGCGGTCGTGGTGCGTGGTTGGGGCGGTGGAGCGCCCATCCCCGCCAACGCTTGGCGGGCGCGGTCGGCGTGGGTCAGGGGGGTGCCGGCGAGGATGCGGCTGATGGTGCTGGAGGCCAGCCCCGTCATCCGGGCCACGCCCTCCTGGGAAAGCCCGGTGATTTGGTGGCAGGCCAAGCGGATCACCACCGCCGCGTCCTGGTCTTCTACCGCGCGAAGTACCAGCTCTGACTGCCAGAAGGTCTCGGGGATGCAGGCGCATCCACCCCGTCGGGCAGAGATGCGCGTATGCCCGCAGTGACCGCACAGCACGAGGGACACCCTCCACCTTCGATGTCGTGAATCTTCAGCATAGAACGCCCTGCGCTGCCATTATGCCCTGCGTGCCAGACCTCAGACTCCGCCGATTGGCTCATGCAGGTGAGCACGCCAATGGGAAAGAGGGTATTTCGTTCTTGGCTGCTCGAAAGGCGCTGAAATCCGTAAGGTTTCGTGAGGAAACGGGTTTACCCTTTCAGTTTGAAGGGGGGCTTTCGGCTGGAGTGGCGTAGCGCTCTCAGCTTCCGTGGGAGCGACGCGTTTCGCCAGATCCCGGACTCCCTGGCGCAGCTGCGGTTACCGTAAAGCCCATGAGCGCCCCAGCACTCCGCCGACCTTCCTGACCACAGTCGCCACCCGCCTAGGCACCTCCACCCACGACTGCAGACTCGTACGTCCGAGCGCTCATGCGCGAACGTCACTACCGAACGGCCGACCTCGCGGTGAGCACTGCCAAGCACCTGGAGCCAATGAACGCCTCTTCCACCGCACAAGCGATCTCGGTGTACGGCTCCCTCATGCTGATCGGCGCCGTGGCTGCGGCTCGACAGGAGGATCGCGCCCAAGCGCTCTCTCTGCTCGCCGAGGCAGAAGACGCTGTTCGTCGCTTGGACGGAGACCACAACCACCAATGGACCGCCTTCGGGCCCACGAACGTGCTCTTGCACCGCGTGAGCACGGCGGTCGAACTCGGAGACGCCGGACAGGCGGTGGCTCCACGCACCGCAAATCTCCCCTGCAGCGGGTGTTCCAGTGGAACGTGAAGTCGCGTTGCACCTGGACACCGCACGCACCTACGCCCAGTGGGCACTGATCACAGCGGAACGACTAGCACCACAGGAACTGAAGGAGAGGCCAGTGGTACACCGACTCATCAACGACCTCCGGACGCGGTCGACCGGCCACCTCAAACGGGACATCGGACACCTGGCTGAGCGGGCCGGGGTGGCCTGATGCCCGCTTCCACCACGCTCTACGTCGTCGTGTGCGCGGCGGGGCCAGCCGGAGAAGTCCACCGACTCATCCGCCCCGCGCAGGCACGGGGCTGGACAGTGCAGGTGATCGCCACGCCTGCCGCCGTGTCCTTCTTCGACACCGGCATGATCGAGGAACTGACGGGCCGCCCCGTGCGCAGCCAACATCGTGCACCGGGCGACCCACGTTCCCCCAAGGCCGACTCCATCGTCGTCGCTCCGGCCAGCTTCAACTCGATCAACAAGCTCGCTGTGGGTATCGCGGGCAACTACGCCCTGGACGTTCTCAACGAGGCCATCGGTCTGGGCATACCGGTTGTGGTGCTGCCCTTCGTGAACTCGGCGTACGCCGGACGCGCCCCGTTCCAGAAGAACGTGGCTGCGCTCGAAGAGGAGGGCGTGGAGGTGCTCATAGGTGAACGCGGATTCGTTCCCCACCCAGCGGGCCAGGGCTCAAAGGCCTTCGAACAGTTTCCTTGGGAGGTCGCGCTGGAAAGAGCAGAACAGAGGCTTGGGGACACCGGAAGCAGTTCGACGTGAGGGCACGGTCACCAGACCACGCTAGGCGCCTTGTACTCCATGGACCACCAGGTTCATTCCTGCAGGGCGCCCCTAGTGGGCTGCACCCTACCGACCTGAGTCGCCACATCACGGACCGCATCGAGGCGCACCCATGAGGCCCCCGCACTCGTACGAGCACATCCTCGACCAGGCTCTGACCCACACAGGTCTCAACCGTTCTCTCACGACTGCGTCTCCCATCCGTCTCGGGGAGAACACGATCATCGGCTTCCCCGACCTGGTGGCCCGCATAGCCCGCCCCGGACAGGAGAAGGCAGCCCGCCGAGAGGTCGTGGTCGCGCGCTGGCTCGCTGAGCACGGGTTCCCCGTCACCACGCCCTTGGACGTTGAGCAGCCCGTCGTGGTCGAAGGCCGTGCAGTCACCTTCTGGGAGGTGCTGCCCGATCACACCCGCGGCACCGTCGAGGACGTCGCCCACCTCCTGCGCGACCTTCACGCACTTCCCGTTCCCACCCACCTCGATCTGGGGCATCTCGACCCGTTCGTCCGCCTACCCCAGCGCATCGACGACGCCGTAGGCCTTGCCGACGATGATCTTGCCTGGCTGAGAAACCGTCTGGACTCCCTGCGCGAAGCCTGGTCCCGGCTCCCCGCCGGTCGCCCCCACACCGTGGTCCACGGTGATGCCTGGGTCGGCAACGTCGCCCGACATGCGCATGGCGCCGTACTGCTCGACCTAGAGCGCTGCTCAGTGGGACCGCCCGAATGGGACCTCGTCTCCACCGCCATCAAGACCACCTCCGTGCCCTGGCTCAGCAAGGAGGCCCACCACCGCTTCGTCCGCGTCTACGGCGGCCATGACGTCACCGACTGGTCCGGGTTCACCCTCATGCGTGATCTCCGCGAGCTTCGCATGACCCTGTACTTCGTTCAACACTCCGCGGTGGAGCACATGCGGGCGGAAGCCCAACTTCGCCTCGACTGCTTGCGAAGGCGCATGGGTAGGCGCCCCTGGCCTTGGACACCTGCCACCTGATCGAGGGATCCGATGACAGCCACAATCTCCGGAGCCAAGAACCGCCTGCGCCAGAGGATATGGGAACGACTCGACGCCGCAGCCATTGGTCGCTCTGGGCGTGTGAGCGGGAAGATCCCCAACTTCCACGGAGCACACCGTGCCGCCGAACACCTTGCGGCACACCCGCGGTGGGAGGCCGCCCGAGTCGTCAAATCCAACCCCGACAAGGCGCAAGCTGAGGTCCGCCTGGCCGCGGTGACAGGAGGCAAGGTGATGTACATGGCGGTGCCGAGAATCGCCGGGACCGACCCCTTCTACCTCCTCAATCCCGACGACCTCGCAGTGCCCGCAGACCTTGCCATCACAGCCGCAGGAGCTTCCAAGCATGCGCCGCGTACTCGCCCTGACAGGATGCACCCGGTCGACGTGATCGTCTGCGGCAGCGTTGCCGTCAACCAGGAAGGGGTCCGCATCGGCAAGGGAGCGGGCTATTCCGACATCGAGATGGGATTGCTTGCCGACTCCGGACTCATAGGGCCACACACGCTGATCGTCACCACCGTGCACGACCTCCAAGTCTTGGAGGAGGACCTACCCGAAGGCCCCCACGACGCGAGCGTCGATCTCATCGTGACGCCGACACGCACCATCGTGTGCCCGTCTCGGCGCCGCCCTGCGGGCATCTTCGTTGACGCGTTGAGCACTGAGCAGAAAGCGAGCATCCCGGCCCTGCGCCCCTACCTTCAGGTCAGATGAAGCCCAGCATGTGTGCCGTATCCCCGCGCCTCTTCCGAAGCCCCGACTACCGCCCACGGCAACCAGTCCGGTTCGGCCCGTCAGCGAGCCCGACTACCCCGGATGCTCCGGTATCGAATGCCCTCAGGAAGCGAGAATATGGAGCAGGGCGACAAGGGTCCCTGAACTCTGGACGTCTCCCTCGGAAATCAGACCGCAGACCTTGGCCAGAGGCACCCACTCGTAGACGCCTTCATCGAACTCGGTCGGATCCGCCACCAGCTCGGCATCGCGGCCGACGAACACATAGTGAGGGCTGCGGACCGTGCCGATCATCGGCTCGAAGGAGGCCAGGCGCTCCACTGAACCGACCCGGTGGCCGGTCTCCTCCAGGGCCTCGCGCACGGCCGTCTGCTCCGGCGTCTCCTCAGGGTCCAGCAGGCCGCCGGGCAGCTCCCACCCCCACACGTCGGGTACGAACCGGTGCCGGTAGCTCATCAGGACATGCTCTCCGGATCGGTCCACGATGGCGATCACCGCAGCTGAGGGCAGGGTTACCGTGTGGTGCTCGAACCTGTTTCCGGAGGGTGTGGTGATATCCGCCTTGCTCAACCGCACCCACCGGTTGTCGTAGATGGTGCGTTCACCATGAACGGTCCAACGGCCGGCGCTACGGTCCTCGGCACTCTCCGCACATCCCATGTGACGAACCTACGTGAGGCTCGGGTGACGGACTACCCGTTCTCTCCCTCACTCCAAGGGACGGTAGCCCTCGGTGATCTCCCATACACCTCGGTTCAGGGCCCGCGCGATCTGCGCCAACATCTCCACGTCTCCTCCGCGTATGGGGCTTGAATCGGAGGATGTTGTGGGTGTAGCCCACGTGTGCCCCGTGCTCAGGAGAGCGACTAAGTCCGAGTGAAAAGGTCCCAAGGGTTGTGCATGCGGTGGAGCCGAGGGAATTGACCAAGTCAGTCATGGGGGGCACGCCGTGAGGTCGGCTGCGAGTTGGTCGCGCCGCACAAGGAGAACAGCAGAGACGCGAGTTCGGCAGGGTCGGTGAAACTGGAGACGTCGGGCCGGGCGTTCACACGGTGGGGGTTGTAGTAGAGGGCGTGACATCCGGCGCCCAGAGCGCCGTCCACATCGGTGCGCAAATCATTGCCGATATGGACAATGCGCTCTAGCGGGCACTCAGTCCGTTCGGCGACGGCCGCGAACACGTCCGGGTGGGGTTTGGCTACACCCAGGTCGCCAGAGAACAGCGTGGCGTGGAACATATCCAACCAACCCAGATCAGCGAGCAGACGGCGATGGACCGTCGGTGAGGTCGCGAGAGTGTTGGACGTCAACACCAGGCGGCCCCCTGCGGCCTTGACCATGGTCAGGGCCGCGTCCATCCCGGGCATCGGCTGAGGACGGGCCTGCAACACCGCATGCGTGTGAACGTTGATCAGGAGGTCCACCAGCTCCTGGTCCCGGTCGATGGCGAGCTCGTCGAGCAGCGCCCCGACCTGAGACTCCAAGGTCGGCTGCGCCTGGGTCGTGCGCTGCTGGTGCTTTGCTGCCTCCCGTGTGCGACCCACGATCTCGCTCAGTACGTCCGTCGCGAGGCGGTGTCCATGTTCATGCAGGATTCGGCCGAACTCTCTGATACGCCAAGCGGAGGCGAGCTCACGGTCGCCATTGGTGATGAGGGTGCCACACAGGTCCCAGCTGATCGTCCATCCCGACAAGAAGCGCTTCGTGATGTGAGACATCGATGACCTCCATGTGTAGGAGCGGTGGTGTGTTGGCTGCGGATCCATGCTGCGGTTACAGCAACGGAAGAACGAAAGGCCTGATTTTGTCCCGGAGCGAGTTTGGTGCGAAGTGAGCGCAGTCCCGGATATGCACCGCTCCGGGCAGGAGAGCGGGGGAGAAGGCTCTGGTGGGGCCGGGGTGCTCCCGGCCCGGCGAAGCCGAGTTCCGTTTCTGTGCTGTTCGGCTGACACCGATGGTGGCTGTCGCGTCACCCTGGTAGTCGGCGACATTCGAGGAAACCCCAGTCACTCTGCGCAGGCGGGTCGAAGACGGCGGAGCCATCCGCGGTCAGCGTTCTCAGGAGCAGTTTGTGGGAGACCACGAGCAGGGGACCAGTTCGTTCGGCCAGTGCGCGCAGCCAAGGGCGCACTCGTTCGGCTCTCTCCCCCAGCTCTTGGAGAGATTCGCCGTCTCCGTACCGGCTGTCTGGATCCCGGGTCCGTGCAACGCGCCACTGGGCGTAGTCCTCGGGAAAGTCATGAGGAGGCATTCCCTGGATGACGCTCGGGCTGCGCCACTCCCGAAGGTCTGCGTTGACCGCGATGAGGGGGAGACCCGAGTGGTGGGCCAGGAGCTCGGCGGTCTGGAGTGCACGGGGGAGTGAGCTGGAGACGAGTCCGACAGCAGGCGGCAGGGTTCGGGCTACTTTGATCGTGTCTCGTCGGCCTGCTGGAGAGAGCACCGCAGTGTCCGGTGCGTGGTAGCCGGGGCTGTGGCCCACGTAGTGGGCATGACGCATCAGGTGTACTTCAGCCAAGGACCCACCCTCCATCCACCCGCAGAGTCTGTCCGGTGATGAAACCGGCTTCGGCACTGGCCAGGAACGTCACAGCAGATGCCACGTCCTCGGGTCGGCCGCGGCGTTGGACGCACTGACGGGCGAGCTGACGTTCCTCCATCGCTTCGGGGTCGGAGACGACCTGGTCCTCAGCGGGCACACGGATGGACCCCGGGGCGACGCAGTTCACGGTGATCCCCTTCCCGCCGAGTTCACGGGCGAGCGCTCGGGTGAGACCTTCGAGTCCGGCCTTGGCCGCGATGTAGTCGGCCAGGTCGTGTCGACCGGCTGCGGCGAGGACGCTGCCGATGGTGATGACGCGGCCGTGCCCGCGAGAGATCATTCCCGGGGCCAGGGCCTGAATGAGGAGGTGGTGGGCCGTCAGGTTGAGTTCGAGGCACTCTGCCCACCGGTCTTGGGTGAGGTCGGCGTGCGGTGTGCGGGGGTAGTCGCCAGCGGCGCTGACGAGGATGTCCGGGTCGCCCATCTGCTCACCCACACGTGCGTGCAACTCCGCTGGCGCGGTCGGCGAGCGCAGATCAGCATCGAAAGACCTGGCGGTTCCTCCGCCTTCCGTGATGTGCCGAGCCAGGTCGCGGGTGCGTTCTCCACCGTTGAAGTCGGCCAGTGCGACTCGGACTCCGGCCTCGTTGAGGGCATGGGCGACCGCGGATCCGATCCCGCCAGTGGCTCCGGTCACCAGGGCCAGACGGCCGCTCAAGGAGTAGGGCACGCATCCTCCGTCAGACCGAAGAAGTGAGTGGGCGTGAAGTCCGGGGCCATGCACAGGACGAGCTTGGCGATCAGGTACAGCCGCTGCTCCAACGCCAGCTCGGCGAGGTTGAACACGCCGATGATGCGCATCGCCAGGTAGGGGCGAAGAGCGGCGCTGAGTGCATATCCAGGGAAGTGCCGCGCCTCGACCGGCCGCACGAGCAGGTCCCAGTACCGGTGGAGCGCCAGCCGCCGGGCACGCGTCAGGTGGTCGGTGAACTGGATGTGGAGCACTCCCTCGCGCGTGTGCGAGCTGATCTGCGGAGTGTTCGCGGCGACTCGGTCGAACGTGGCGGGATGCTGGGCGAACGCCTTCGGGTTCAGCGTGGGGACCAGCCATCCCCCGAGCACGGCCATGTAGAAGCTGAAGTTGGCGATCTCGCCCGCGAGCGCGTTGCGTCCGGCTGTGTCGTAGTCCAACCAGGCCAGAGGAGCGGCGAGGTTGACATCGGTGGGATCACCCTGGCTGATCACGCTCCACACAGGAGCGTCGAAGGCCTCGCGCAGCCAGGCGATCATTCCGGCCCAGTCGAGCGTGTAGTGGCGTCCGTTGACGTACACCCCGGTTCGTGCGAGGTCGCTGAGCCTGGGCCCGCCCTCGGCTTCGGTGAGCACGGGGTCACAGTGGGCGTAGTAGTCGTCGAGGCGCCCGCCGGGCTTGGCCCGGTCCCGGTAGAGCTTGCCGACCACCGACTCGCCAGGGCTGAGTTCCGCCGTGGCAGTGAAGACACGCAGGTACGTGCTGGTCAGCTGGTGCAAATACGCATCCAGGGTGCTGTGGTCACCGTCATCAGGGGTGTTGAGCAGGTCCAGGAGCAGCCCGCGGTCGGCGCCCATGTCCACCTGCTCGTACATCAGGAGGGTGCGGCCGGGAAGCCGGATCCGGTGGTGCAGGTCAGGGACCGGATACCACGGACGCAGGAGACGGTGCCCGCGCGCCTCGGCGCGGGCGCCGTCGTGGTCGGGCATGACCTTGGCGATGAGTCGGTGTCGGCGGGTGTTGATGGGGTAGAGGCGGTTGCGGGTGAACCGCAGGGGTCGGCCGACGCGGATGAGGGGCTTGGGTTTCGTCATAGGTAGGCGAGCTCCAGGGCGAGGACCGCTGTGTCGGCGAGTGCGTGTGGGGAGGTCTGGGACACGGGGAGGTAGCCCTCCTCGTCCGTCTCGTCGAGACCATCGCGTACCGGGCACAGGTCCGTGAGGTGCATGCGTTCGGAGAAGGGTGTGGCCAGCGCATGGTGGTGGGGCAGTCCGGTCCGCCATTTGCTGTGGGAGTGGCGGCCGTAGAGCCCGATAACTTCCGCGCGACAGGAGCTGAGCGCGGCCAGGTGCGTGAGCCCGGTGTCGGTTCCCAGGACCACGTCGCACCGAGCGAACAGTGAGATCAGAGGCTTCAGACCGGCTCCCCTGACCGAGTCCACTCGTAGCCCACGTGTGTTCGTGGGCAGGGGACCCTCTCCCTCACGACCCGAGACGAGGAGGAGCCGTACGGTGCGGCCCAAGCGCTGGCCGATGATGCTCGCCGCCGTGGCGAATCCCTGGGCGGAGTAGCCCTTGCGTTCGGGCCAGCTGGTCGCGGTGACGGCGGCGATCGTGAGGTCCTCGTACACCGGAGCGTCCTTGGGTCGTCCCAGGTGTGACAGGAACGGTGGGTTTCCGGGCAGGCGCCGCCCGAAGCGCGCTTCCACGCCGAGGTAGTAGCGGGCAGGCAGGGCTGTATGGGCTCGCTGGCCGTCATCTACGCAGTGAGCCTGCTCAGGACGGCAGAGCAGGACGTAGTCGTCACCGGTCGGATCGGCCAGCGCCACCCCTGGCTCGTCACCAACGATGAAACGGGCCGAGCGTGGGGAAACTACGTGAGCGTCCGGATACAGACCCCCGTACCGGCCCACCGAGGCCAGGGGGACGCTCCTTCCCAGGAGCGAGAGCGCGTCTGTGACCGCGCTGACCGCACCGAAGGCCAGGAGTGAGTCTCCCATCTTGCCGTCGAAGGCCACGACGACCTGCGCGCAGCGTTCCAAGGAACGTCGCATCTCATCGTCTCGCGGTATCGGTAGGGCCTGTCCGACGGGAACCGTCGCGCGCTCGTAACCGAGTGGGCGCGTGGTCACGTGAGCGGAAGTGTAGACGTGGGCTCCCCAGTGACGCGCCACCGCGACCCTGGGCGGACTCAAGTCCCTTCTCCGATGCGAGTGAGAGAGACGAACGGAATTCCCAAGTCGCCCTCGATGCACTCTCGTGCCTGGTGACGCGTGTCCTCGGCCAGGCTCGCCACGGCCAGCGGTCGGGCTCCGTGATCGGTCAGGGCCCGGGCCAGGTTCGCCAAGGTGATGCCGGTCGTCACCTCGTCGTCGATCAGGACGTAGCTGGTGCCGGGGTTGATTCCGTACGCCCACACGTTGGGGCGGTTGGCGTGGCCCTCGACGAAGTGGACGGTGCCCTCAAGGGGGACCTGCACCTTCCACGCGAGCTTGTAGGGGAGTCCTGAGGCCAGGCTGACAGCCAAGGCTGGGATGATTCCGCCGGCGTCGAGCCCGAGGATCGCGTCCACACCCTTGACCGACGGCGCCACCCGACACAGCTCTTCCCACAGGCAGCGCCCAGCCGCGACGACCTCTTCCGGGGCCACGGACGCCTGAGTCCCGTCCAGGGCGTGGAGCACCCGCTCCGGTCGACTGTTGGGCCCCGCGTCCAAGCGGGGGACGACCTCCGCGTAGAAGCTCGTCCCAGTAGGCGAGTCCATGATGTTCCTTCCAGAGGTCATGCGGCACACTGCCGCTGGTGCCACACGAGCACCGAATCGACGGCGCTCTCGATCGCGCCCAGCACTCGGTCCTGGTCCGCCCCCCACTGGTGGGCCGCGATGACTGCGTCCATGCGCGGCAGGTCGAGCGGCCCGAGGTCGGGGATCATCCGTAGCGCCGTGGGAATGACGTCCTCGTTGCCTGCCACCCACACCGCCTGTTCCATGAGCAGGAGTCGACAGACCAAGAGCAGGTGCTTGTAGAGGGAGCGGATTCGACCGCGCCCGGGGTCGTGGCGGAGCCTGCGCGTGGTCGCGATGACGTCGGCCAAGACGGTAGGGGCCATGCGTTCGATTTCCCACCGGGAGATCACCGGCAACCGCAGCCCCGGCCCGGCAAGGAGAGCGGGGGCACCCTCTTGGAGGAGGACCAGAGCCGTGAGCACCCGGGGCGGGAGCCGACGGGCCTGGGCCTCGGCCAGGGACAGGACGGTCGCACCCAGATGGATGTCCGCGTAAGCCTGGAGCGCGGAGCGGTAGTCCTCAACAGCGCCCCTCAGAGCGGGGCCACCATCGCCGTCCTCGGTGATGAGTAGTAGGTCGAGGTCGGACCAGCCTTCTCGCCATTCCCCACAGACCGCACTCCCTGTGAGGGCGACCAGGTAGGGGCCCTCACAGAGCTCGGCCACCCGGTCCATGAGGCGGGAGGTCGCCGCGCAGACTGCGGGGGGCAGCCCGAGTTCCTCGGGGCGCACGGTCTTGAACCGGACGTCGACCGGGGGGCTGGCCAGACGCCGGAGCTCGCTGCGCAGGTGAGTGACGCTGCCGGAGTTGTCGACGACCACATCCGCGCAGATCCTGTCAGCGCCCCGGCCGATCTTCACCCGGTCTTTCTCACCCAGGGCCTCTTCGTCTCCGCCCGCGCGCGCCAGACGTACCGGGCGGGGTGTGTCCAGGTACACCACACTCAGGCGCTCGCCCATCATCTGTTTGAGTGCTGCGATCGACTCGGCGCTGTGCACCGACTCGATGGTGATCAGATCTGTGTCCACGTGGGCTTCGGCGAACCGGTTGAGCTCGCCCAAGAGCAGCTCGGCCTGCCGATGCGGCGACACGGCGTAGGGGTCGGCCAGGCCCTTACGGGCTGCGGCCTGACCGATGAGGTAGCCGATCTTGAACCGGGCCGCGCCCTCATCGGCCAGGAAGCGTCCGGAGGTGGACTTGCCGCACTCGCTCAAGCCACCCAGCGCGACGACCCGTGGCAGCAGCGGACTGGGGGCGGGACTCTCCTCGGGTCGTGCTGCGCCATAGAGCTTGTGCCTCGCACCGTGAGGGAGCCTTCGACGACCGGCCACGATGTCCTCGACCAGAGCACTCAGACCTGCCTGCACCTCACGCAACTGCGCCTTCACCCCGTCCACACGTGCGCGTACCTCGGCGTCCTGGGCCGCCGCGCGCTCGGTGTGGTGCATCCGCAGTACGGACACCGACAAGCGGTCGATCACCGAACTGAGTGACTCGGTGTGGAGAGGAGCGGACGCATGGGGGGTCGGATACGCGCCAACGATCACCTGGTCGAGCAGTTCAGCGTGTCGGACGCGGTCCATGTTGAGCTGGTCGATCAGGCGCTTGCCCTCGGCGACGCGTGCCGCGTCGAGCGCGTGGCCCCGCACCTCGTCCTCGGCCGACCAGAGCAAGCCGTTCGCGTGGTGCAATCCGCAGAAGAGGTCGGCGACACGGTCCCGGTCCTTGGCAGAGAGCCGCACGAGCAGCGGATCGAGGGGTTCAGTGAGCAAGAGGTTCACGGATCTGGTCCCTCCTTGGCAGGGCGCGGTCGCTGGGGAGGCCGAACCCCTGCTGTTTGAGAGTTCGGTGGATGTGTGCCTGTGTGGCGGCGATGCTGTGCTGGCCAGCTATGACGTCGACGAACACGCTCTGGTCCGCCATGCGCAGGAGCACACGATGCAGGTGCCTCTGGTAGCGCAGGTAGGTCTGGGTCCAAGGACGTCGGTCCCGTTGCTGAGCGAGGGACAGGCTGCGGTCGGTGTCGGTTGACGGCAGCAACAGGATCGGTGTCTCAGGTGGATCGGGCTCCATCGCGTTCAGGAGCGGCACCACTCGGGACTGGGCGTCCTCGATCGACAGGGCATCCTTGACCGCGCAGGTGGCGATCGCTGTGGCCAGGAGCATGTGCCAGCCGCGGTCAAGGATCCCGACCTGGTGCGGAGGTCGAGCCTGCGCCCGGGCGGCGTGCCCGGCGAACAGCATCCTGGTCAGTTCTTCCGTCGTGGAGGTGGAGAACCACCAGGAGCTGAATCCCTGGCCTGAGATCCTCGCCCACGGAACCGGGTCGTGCCGATGTACGGGCCCCAGATCGACGTGATCCTCGCAGCTCTCCGCGAGCATGCGCGCCTGCGTCGTCTTGCCACAACCATCGGGCCCGTTGAGACTGACGAAGGCCATCACGGGGCATCGCCTGCGCCTTCGTGAGGCTCCTGCTCGGTCTGATCGACCAAGGCGACCAAGCCGTGAAGGTTCGTTCGCGTGAACTCGGCCAACTGAGGCGGCATGAGATTGATGCCCGCTAGGGCGTCGTGGGTAGCGGGGACACGGACCACTTCGTATGTGCCCCGCCCTGGCTCGGTGAACTCGGGCCCCGTGCGGCGGCCCAGGTTCATGGCGAGCAGCCGAGCTACGAAGACGTGCTGGATCCCCACGCCCTCGCCGTCGGGGTGATCATCGGTGACGAGGAACACCTGACGTGCGAAGCTGATTCTGCCCCCGATCTCCTCGCAGATCTCACGACTCAGGGCAGCTTCGATGCTGGCGTCCTCTGGCTCCACACCGCCCCCGACGCTCACCCAGTAGGGCTTGTGTCCGGGCTTGGTGCGCTTGATGAGCACGAGCCGCTGCTCGGCGTCGAACAGGAGAGCGCGGGCGCTCTGCTTGACGATCTCAGTCATGGTGCCTCGTTCGGGTAGTGCGATCGGGTCAGGCGGGCCACAGGCGAGCCCGGTTCGTGGTGAAGCTGGACAGCGGGCTGCTCAGGGACATCAGTCGGTCTCGGACCGTTATGGCCTCGGAGACCAGGCTGGACGAGACGCACACACGGGCGGCGGGAGTTCCCAGGGCGGTGACTGCGCCTTCGTCATCGAGGACCCACAGGGGTGGTGGTAGTGCCGCCGACCAGGAGGGGTCTAGGCGGAGAAGGCGAATCTCCTCGCCGGTGGCCAGGTCAGGAGTGAGTCGGGTGATCATCTGCGCGACGTCGTGGTCGCTGATCGCAGAGTCCAGGACCACCAGACGTTGGGTGAGCAGACCGCGCTGGGTGCGACCGCAAACCCACGCGCGCCAGGGGGCCGACGCGCGTACCGTTGAGAAGCTCGACCTCGGTGTGTGGGGGTCGATGGCCGTGACACGGTCGGCGTGCGTGAGCACGGGCCAGACGTCGTGCGTCGCCGCGCTGAGCGGGGGAGTGGTCACTGAGGCCCCAGCAGGGCAGCGGTAAGGTCGCTGACGTCACGCTCATGCTCCGGAGCGCCGAGCAGGGCGGCCAGCGACGCAGCGGTGGCCACGCTTCGCTTGGCTGCGTCCTGATCGCCAGCCCCAGAGTGAGCTCGGGCCAGGGAGAGCGAGATCCGCATCTGCTGGTACACGTCGTGCTGATCCGTGAACCACTCCAAGGCGCCTTTGAGGTACGACACAGCTCTCTCGTGTTGTCCAGCTACGTGCGCGGTCTCACCGAGCCGCCGTTTGATCTGCCAGACACCCCGGGCCCGATCGACCTCAGCTTCTCGTGCGAGCGCGCGCATGAACCTGCTTTCAGCGAGCCCGGCATCATTTTGGCCGAGGGCTACCAGACCCAACGACTCAGCCAAACTCGCTAGCCCGAGGGGGATGCGGGCCGTCTGCCACAGTGGTTCAGCCCGCAACAGTGTCTGCTCGGCCCGGTCGAGGTCCCCGGCCCTGTGGTAGGCAGCCCCGAGCCCGCCCAGGGCACGGGCCAGTGGGACTGGACCACACAGAGCGGCTGAGCGCACACCGATCTTCTGCATGGCGATCCCAGCCTCGGCGTCCTTGAATACACGAAGCCAGGGCGGGGCCGCCTCGCACGCCTGCCACGTCAACGTGTGCATCTCAGCGGAGTGAGCGGCTAGGACGGCGGCGAGGTGCAGTTCGGAGTGTGAGGACATCCAGGCCCAGGCGTCCTTGTACCCGGCGAACAGGGACCAGTCGATCTCGCCGTCGGGGGCCAGGAGCCACCGCTTCGGGTCCAGGTGGCGGGTCGCGGCTCGAAGCACATCCAGATGCTGCGTCGCGAATTCCGGGCTGGTGACAGCGGCGGATTCTTGGCTAGTGGTGATGGACATCAGGAGCCTCCGGGCCGGGGGTGGGTGCGGTCGAGCCAGGTACGGACCAGAGCTCGTAGGGCTCCCCATTCCTGCGATGGGGGCGTTGGTTCTTGGGGACGGTGGGCTCGCGCGGTTCGGGCAGCGGCCTCAATCACCGGATCCACGCCGTACCTGCGGTTCAGGTAGGCGCGGCACGTGCGGGCAGGCAGAGCGGTTCGTGTGTCATGACCGCCTGGCCTGCTCCAGGACCAGACATCTGATCCGGCGCCTTCGCGGTCACGCTGGGGACGGTGTGGGCGCAGGGCGGTCGACATCGCGCTCACCAGGCCAGCCGATTAGCGAAGGCTGCTGGCGCTCGATCAGAACCAGAACAACTCGACAGCGTGGTGTCTGGGATCGTTCCCCGTATCGCCAACAAGTTCCGCAGCTCGGCACAAACGCGGGCGCGGGCGGTGAAGGTACAGACACCACCGTTGACCCCGTGGCGAGCTACCACCCAGAGCGGACCGCTCTCACTGCGGTCATAGGCCAACTCCCACTCCGGGTGACGGATCCGAAGCGTGAGGACCTGGTTGACAACCGCGATCGGTTCGCGCAGGTCGAGTGTGGCTTCGCCACGCAGGGTCAGGGCCTCGCCAGGATGATGGGCCGTCACTGCGCCATCTGGCCCACGACCCAGGTCCCACCCCTCGTGCCACTTCTGCTTCAGCATCGAGGGGGAGAGCCAAGACCACGTTGTCCACACAACGAGGCGCCCTTTCCCATCAAGGCGGGTCCCCCAGGCATGGGAGAACGCGTCGACGATGAGTAGGCCACGCCCATGTTCGCGGTCTGGGTCGGCGTCCGAGACCTCAGGGAGTCGAATGGGGTCGGTGTGGGGGTTGGTGACCTCCACGGTGATGCTCAACAGGTCGTCACTGATCAGGTGCGTGGTCAGGCCGATCGAGTCTGAACGAGTGCGGATTCCCTCAAGGGTCGCGTTGGAGACCAGTTCGCTGGTCACGACCAGCGCATCCTCCAACACCGGGACCGCGTCCATGGTGTTGAGCAGGTCCGAGACCACAGATCGTGCTTCCTGGGCGGAGGAAGGAGTTGAGGAGAGGGCGGTGGTGACTGGGGGGTCTGCCGGTTTCGAGGGGTGCATGGGGCCTCTTAGGGACAGGGGGAGTCAGGTGACCTCATCATGTATGGGCGCCTCCAAAAATGCAACGGTAGCAAAACAAGACGTCCGTTATGGGGTTCGATGTGAAGGTCTACGGTGGCGTCTGATGGGCTCGGTACTTGCCGACCTCTGAGAGTGTGGAGAAGATGGCGCACATGCCCGAGCCAGAGATCCCCGTCCGCCGCAGGTTCCTCATCAGCCGACTCAAAGCACTGCGAACCTCGGCGGGCCTGACCCACGCCCAGGTCGCAGAGTCCCTTGGCTGGGACCGCGGCAAGCTCAACCGCCTCGAACAGGGACACTTCAAACGCCTGAATACCGCCGACATCATGGCGCTGACGTCGCTGTATGACGCCAACGATGAGGAAGCGGCGATGCTCGTCCAGATCGCCAAAGACTCCAAGACGGCCAACTGGTGGTACCGCTACTCGGACCTGTTCCCCGGGCCCTTCCTGGCGCTGGAGGCCGAGGCAGAGAAGTGTGAGGAGTTCGCCGCCCTGGTCATCCCCGGCCTATGCCAGACCCGCGACTACACGCAGGCCCTCATGGCATCGTCCCTAGACGTCACGGTGCCCCGGGATGAAGTGGAGGCACGGCTCCGCGTCAGGGTCGAACGCCAGCGCAGCGTCCTGGAGCGTGAGCACCCGCCACGCCTGTGGTACATCCTGGACGAGAGCATCCTGCGAAGGCAGATCGGTGGCAAAGCCGTCATGCGTGAGCAGATCCAGCACCTGATCGACCTCGGCCAACGACCCACGATCGACATTCAGATCCTGCCCTACGAGGTTGGGGCACACGCCGCCACCGGCTTCGCCTTCCTCACCTTCCACTTCGCGGGAACCGACCGTGTGACCTACATCGAGACCGATCGTGATGGCCTCTATGTCGAGGAAGCCGAGCAACTGGAGCGCTATAGCCTGGTCTTCGACCGTCTCCAGGGGAGTGCGCTGAGCGTTGAGGACTCTGCCCGGTTCCTGGAGGAGGAGTTGCTTCACCCCTGAATACCCACTGAACTGAGAGAATATGGATCTCAACTTTGATGGCTGGCGCACTTCCACCTACAGCGCCGCCAGCAGCAACAACTGCGCAGAGATCGCTCAAGCAATCACCGCCGCAGCGGTACGGGACACCAAGAACCGTGACCTGGGGCATCTGGCCTTTCGCAACAAAGAGTGGATGGACTTCCTGCAGGTAGTCTCGGGCGTTGATGCTGCTGAAGGCTGAAACACCAGAAAGCCCCCCGGTGCATGCTTGAGTTCTAGTGGTCGTCGCAACACCCCAGTTAAGGGGATGCGATGGAGTTCGAGATTCGGGAGGCCCGGGGGCCTGGTGGAGGGCGCCGTCTGACGCGTGAGCGGGAGGCATACCTTCAGCTCATGCAGCAGGGCTACGGCAACAGGGAAGCCAGTCGGATCGTCGGGATCAACCGGCGGACCGGCAAGAGATGGCGCAACGGCTGGCACTCCCCACCCAGCGGGAAGCCGAAGCCTCCGATACGTTCGGAAGCTTCGGCTTCTGGCATGTCGCGCCGGACCAGGTACCTCCGCGAGGAGGACCGCATCCACATCGCCGATCGACTGCGTGAGAAGGCGTCCATCCGGCAGATCGCCGCCGAGCTGGACCGCAGCCCATCCACCATCAGCCGGGAGATACGCCGCAACGGCGCCGTGTGGCGAGGCAAGGACTGGGTTTACCGGCCGCATGCCGCCCACCGCCGCGCCGAACAGCGCCGTCCCCGGCCCAAGGTGGGCAAGATCGGCCAAAATCCCGAGCTGCGGGACTTCATCCAGCACCACCTCTCCATGCGCTGGAGCCCGGAACAGATCTGCCAGGCTCTGCGGACCGCCTTCCCCGACCGGCCGGAGATGCACGTGGTCCACGAGACGATCTACCAGGCCCTCTACGTCCAGGGCCGCGGAGAACTCCGCCGCGAACTCGCCAAAGCCCTGCGGACCGGACGCGCTCGGCGCCGGCCGCACCGGCAGTCCTACAAGCGCCAGCCCCGCGCCATCCCGAACATGGTCCTGATCAGTGACCGGCCCGCCGAGGCCGCCGACCGCGCTGTTCCCGGGCACTGGGAGGGCGACCTCATCATCGGCAAGGACGGCAGGTCGGCAATCGGCACACTCGTCGAACGCACCACCCGCTACGTGATGCTCGCGCACCTGCCCCTCGGCCACTCAGCGGCCAGCACGCGCGACGCCCTGATCGAGGCGGTCCAGACACTCCCGCCTCACCTGCGCAGGTCCTTGACCTGGGACCAGGGCTCGGAGATGGCAGGCCATGCGGGGTTCACCCTCGCCACGAACATCCCGGTCTACTTCTGCAACCCGGCCAGCCCTTGGCAGCGCGGCTCCAACGAGAACACCAACGGCCTACTCAGGCAGTACTTCCCCAAGGGCACGGACCTGTCCAGGCACACCCGCGAGCACCTCGACACCGTGGCGGCCGAGCTGAACAGCCGCCCACGCAAAACGCTCGGCTGGGAAACCCCAACCGAGCGCCTCGCTAAGCTTCTGGCAACAGCCAGTTGATCATTGTGTTGCTACGACCCCTGGAATTCGCCATGAGCCGGGGGGCTGCCTGAATACCCGAGACAACATTACTGGACTCCAACCGCGCCCGCCAAGGGCACAGCCGCGACTCGGACCAGCAACTGTCCTTAATCTCGTGGTCTTCGTAGGGGCCCCTGCCCGGCGTGTGGCCGACCGCGCGGAACAGCAGGTCGACACAAGTGCGGGTGTATTCCGACTGAGCTGTGGCCCGAGATTACGGCAGGCGTGGGAGGAGTGGGACGCCACGTCGGGGACGGTGTTGGCCCCAGAATCTTCGACCTTGTCTGGCGGATCCACGCCCCAGGAATATGGGGCAGATTCAGTCAGACCGCTATCGGAAGTGTGGGCTTGTCGAGCCACACCTGGTGGCCAGTCGGGGTCACAGTAAGACCGAACCGTTCAACCCCTGGGCGGCCCTGGGCGTTCCACCATCGCCATGCCGCTTCGAGCTCGTCCCACAGCCGTCGTGGCCCGGACTGCCACACCTCACCTAGTGCAGCGGGCTCCCACCGCACAGCAGCCCATGACCGGTCGTTCAACCCGTAGAACCAGGCGACTCCGCCACCGTCGCGGGCCTGGACACTGTGTGTGCAGGCAGGCACCATCAACCCCAGTAGGAAGTCCGGGCCACCGAACTCGCCGCTCCCCAGGTCCTCGACGGCCAGCTCTGTGGAGGAGCGAACTGCGTCTCCGGGCCAGTCCGTGACGTACTCGTCATGGCGTGGCCACACCAGACGTTGGGAGCGGGCCTTCATGAACTGGACCGGGCCGGTGAACTGGCCTGCGGCCGAGATGCCGTCCTCGGCGACAACCAAGCGGACCACCGCGTCCTGCGGGCTGTAGTCGGTGCCCCACGGGGCCAGGATGATGCCGCCCGGCTTCGTCTGCTCCACCCATGCGTACGGTAACTGGCGCAGCCCGCATGTGACCACGAGTCGGTCGTAGGGCGCCCGGTCTGGGTAGCCGAGCAGCCCGTTCCCAGTGACGACGTGCGGGTGCAGACCGACTGCGGCCAGACGGCGGTGGGCCTGCTCGGTCAGGACAGGGTCAACTTCGACAGTGGTGACCGCGTCCTCACCTAGGCGGGCCGCGAGCAGTGCTGACGACCACCCGGTGCCGGTTCCTATCTCCAGCACACGCATACCGGAGCGAGCATCCAGGTCGCCGAGCATGGACGCCACCACGGACGGCATGGACGAGGAGGACGTTGACACCTCGCCTGGTGCAGTGGTGTCCGCTGTGCTGTCGTCCCACTGGGTGGTGAGCGCGGTGTTGGTGTCCGCCCACCGGTACCAGGCATCGGGGTCGGTACGCCGGTCCACGACGTCCGCACAGGAATCGTCGTTGGGCCAGATCCGGTCGGGCAGGAATGCGGCCCGATCCACGGCGGCGAACGCCGTCGCCCACTCGGGTGCCATGGCGTCGGTCTCCAGGAGGAACGCCCGGAGCTGGTCTCGCTCCGGGCGGGTGCGCTCAGTCTCAGTCACGTGCCGCGCCGCCCTGGCGGGGGGCCGCTGTCTGGGCTGGGAGGTGGGGGAGGGGGCAACGGTTTGATCGGCTGGGGTGGGCCTTCGTGCTTGCCCATGGCGCTCCTTGCACGGGGACAGGTCACAGCGAGAGTAGCTCGCCCCTCACCGTCTGTCAGAAGTTCGGCCGACCTCGGACAGCACAGGTTGAGCCATGCAGTGCCGGGGTAGCACTCGGCCCCCGATCCCCAACGCTTCGAGCCGGACACCTACGAGCGAAGCTTCGAACACCAGGCCACCGCGTTGGCCCGCACCAGTGACCAGCCGACGCTCACTCCCCGCGTCCGCGTCTCAAGGGGCGGCGTCAGTCGGTGCTGATCCAGTTCCCGTTGGCGTCCATCTGCCAGTCATCGAACTCCGAGTCCATGACGAACAGCTCGCCCCCCGCCATGAGTCCGACCTCGACCATCGCGATCGAGTCGGGGAGGGCCCTGTCGTCGATCGTGCGAAAATGCAGCGTCAGCGTCTCGTCCGCGTCTCCGGGCGAGACAGCGCACTGGAGCGGGACGACGGCCGAACTGTAGTCCTCGGCCATCTCGACATCGTCGGTGTTCACGCGGCTGAGGTCACTGGCCATGCGCTCACCCGTGGACTTGTCCGAGGTAGGGGTCGCCGCGAGCTCCTGATCGACACTCTCCACCAACCGTTCCAGACCACCCTCGGCGTACTCGAACTCGATCTCGGCGGCGCACCGGGAGGAATCCTCCGCGTCGACTCCGGTGACCGTGTAGGACTCGAACACCCGCTCCTGCTGATAGTCCTCGCTCTGGTCCACGACCTCCTGGGGCAGGCGGATGACCAGGCTGGAGGTGGGTTCCTCCGGCACCGCGGCGAACTCGTACTCCACGGCCCCGGTGGAGCAGGCGCTGGTGGCCAGGACGCACGTCAGGGGCACAACGACCAGACGCAGGGGGAACACTGAACGCATATCGGGGGGACTCCTCAGAATCGGATGATTACACCTCGTCTCATCCTAGGAGCAGACTTGGCGGGCCGTTGGTCTCGTGTCGAACAAATCCGGGGGACCCCAGGCGGGGAGATCACTTGGTGAGCGAACAAAGGGAGACTGGACTTCGGTGCCCTCCTGCGCCGCAACTCAGCCTTCCCCCGTCGGGCCCACCCCACCCATCCCATGGTGTTCGACTGCTCCATATCGGGGGGCGGAACCTTACCGGTCTGGCGCTCTCCCACCGCCGCGCTGCTCACCCTGCCCAAGAGCTCCCGGTCAAGGTGGCGCGCCCGGGGTTGAAGTTGCCCTCGGGGGATGCATTGTGTGATGATCTGGTCACGGTGTCTGAGGGCGCCGCGGTTCCCCCAAAGCTCCCGGCGCGTGGGGCGCGAGCCGAGAACGGCGGGATCGCCCACCCTCCCAACTTCCAGTGGTGCCTTCGATAGGGCTGATCTTCGAGCGTGGCCGGGACGCTGGAGAAGCCATGTCCCGTCATAAATCGCTGGCCAAGCTTCGAGCAACCGCGACCCACGAACCCCACAGCGTGGCCCGCCGCGCCATCGCCACGCTCTCCTTGTGCAACCAGGTGATCCCCGAAGCTGCTGATGGCCAGGCCCGCCTGGAGAGTCTGTTCCTCAGCAGCCTCGACCACCTGCACAAGGTCGAGCACCATGAGGACCCGCCCTTCGCGATCGAGCGATGCACCCCCGGCCACGATGCGCTCATCGTGCATATCGCCCGACCCCATCTGACCCAGGTGTTGAACGCCTGCCTGCCCTGCGCGGTCCCCGATCAGGACCTCATCGGGATCCCGGGGCTGAGAGTGCGCAGGAATGGTCGCTACCTCGTGCTGCGCCACCTGAACCTGGCGGGACGGATCCTGATCGAGGCCTCCCAACAACAGTGGATGTGGGCACAGACGTGGCTGTGCACCGGCAGCCCTGAGGGGACCGTGTGGCCCTGGGCGGAGAGCCCCAAGAACTTGCTGCCCATCGAACACGACGCCCTCGCCTGGCGCGCACAGGCGCGTCCAGGGCCGGTGGCGGCCGAAGCCGCCCAGCTGGGATCAGCGCTCCTACGACGTCTGGGACTGCTACGCGGCGCACCCGTAAAAGGCTGTTGGCCCTTCTACAAGCTGTGGTCCAACCCCCGCTATACGCGTTCGGACGGATCACGCTTGATGCACTTGGAATGGGGGAGCCACCCAGACGCGCAGGAACTCGCCCGAATGCTGACCGACGCACGGTCAGCGATCGCCCTTCCCGCACACCTGCGCCAACGCACACAGGTCCACCCCAGCGCCGGGTGGGTGCGTCTCCACACCGCCTTGGGCAACCAGGTCTTGCTGCGCCACAACCCTTTAGAGGACCTCGCGCTGCCTGGTGACATTGCGATTCCGGACCGCGGCCATCACCGCCCACCCGTCCTGCGTCCAGCCCACGAGGAGCACTCCAAGGTCCTGGTCCAGGTCATCGATGCCCTCACCGGCGAGTACGGCCAGTTCACCGTAGAAGAACTCCGCGTCACGCGTCGAGCTCGAGGCGGGTGGGAGCTGTATCCGCCCACGACCGCTTTCGGGTACTTGGAGCATCTGCGCAAGTTGGCCTTCTCCCGCACCTACCCAGGGCTGTGGCCAGCGGATATCGAGGACACGGCGGTTTTCTACGACGGGCGCGAAGTCGTCCGGGTCAGGGGGGTCGACTTCGTGGTGCACCCTGCCTACTGACCCGTGCACAGGTGCCGCGGCGGGGATCCCGCCCCAGGTCAGATCTCCGCGGGTGTGGGCTGGCCCAGAGCATGGAGGACTCCCGGCTCACGCCGCACCCACCAGTAGCGGGTCGCGACCGCCCGATTCTGCTTGAGCAGGTTGATCGCCCGCTCCACGGTGTTGCGGTCCCGGTAGGCCACCCGGTCAAGAGCCGGGGGCCTACCGCCTGCGGAGCCTTGGCGTTTGCGGTGCTCGCGCTGGTCACGGGGCTGAGCAATCGTCGCTTTGATCCCGCGGCGCCCCCGTGCTCTCGATTGGCCCGGCTGGAGTAGGCCTTGTCACCCAACAGCCGGTCCGGGCGAGTGTGCGGCCTTCCCGTGCTCCTGGGCAGTTGCAGGGCACCCATCAAGGGCTCGAACATCGGGCTGTCCCCGCGCTGGCCGGGATTGGTGGCCAACACCAGCGGACGCCGGCGGGAGTCGGCGAGCAGGTGGATTTTGGTGGTCAGCCCGCCCCGGAAGCGCCCGAGTACTTCGACCCCGTCCGGTTCGTCCCGGACCTGGTCCCCTTTTTCGCTGCTCCGGCGGCGTGGGAGTGGGCTCGCACCATGGTCGAGTCCACGCTCGCCATGAGTTCTTGCCCGCTGGAGGCATCGATTCGGAGCCGGTCCGCGATTCTCTGCCAGGTGCCGTCGATGCACCAGCGGCGATGGCGGCCGGCGGCGGTCTCCCAGGGCCCGTAGCCTTCGGGTACATCACGCCAGGGGATTCCTGGGCGGGTACGGAACAGGATCGCGTTGATGATCTTGCGGTGGTCGGCCCATTTCTTGCCCTTAGGCGTATCGGTGGGCAGGAGTTGAGCGAGCAGGGCCCACTCGGCATCGGTGAGCCTCATGGCGTCCGGGCACGTCCACCAACCCTGCCAGGGCGAACCCTGCCCCGCTCCCACTTCCAAAAAAAGGACCGACCTGCGCGGTGAAGACGAAGCCCAGGCAATACAGCCCCTCGGAGCGGCACAGGTGGTCTGAGGCCCCATCGGTCTCGGTCTGGAGGAGCTGGTACGCGGCCCCGTTCTCCACCCCCCAGCGCATCGCCGCCCGCCACAAGGCGCGCCCATACCCACGTCCGCGCGCCTGGGGCAGGACCCCGAAGTACTGAGGCAGAAGACGGGGGACACCGAGGGAGTCCGGGAGGATCGCCATGGGGCCGATGGCCCCAACAACCCTGCCCTCGACCACCGCGACGAGTAGCGGCCCATCCAGACCACTCGCACGCCTCCTCCCTGCGAGGAAAGCGAACCCGTCCTCCCCGAGAGCCTCGGCGAAGGCCACGAAGGTGGCCTGCACGGCCAGGGACTCCGCGTCCAGGCTGCCCACACGGCCGTGGGCGTGGGGTTCGGTCCCGGTGAAGGTCTTGAGCTGGATACGGCAACTGCGCCACCGGGTATCGGCCCGGTCGGAGAACCACAGGACTCGCGCGGCCTCCGCACCGTGCTGAGCTGCCAGCTTGCCCGCCTCCTCCAGAGCCCGATCCACGTGGGGCGTTGGCCCGTAGTGGTGCACCTTGACCACACCGCGACCCCGTGTGCTCAGGGTCGGAATGACCAGCGCCTCGCCGTCCTGGTGCATGGCGTCGATCAGGACCGTCTCATCCTTGGCTCCGCCCCAACGGGCGTCCTTGTCGTGCGGCAAGAACACGCCGCTGCCGTTGGCCGCCAGGACCTCATCCCACAGTCGGGCGTTGAGGGCGTCGGGGTGCACGGGCCCCAGGGTGGGCACGTACGGAAAGGGCAACACGAGGCCGGTGGTGTCACTGTCGGGCATGGGCGCATCGTACGCACACACCACGGGCTCCGGCAGCAGAGCCGCCGGAGCCCGAACCCGGAATCATCTCAGGTTGGTGGGGGTGGGGTCGGTCTTCACCCCTCCCACGGCCACCCGGCGTCCAGGCCCGCCTCGATGAGCGGCACCATGGCGAATGCCGCGTCGGAGAGCCCACCGAAAACGTGCCGGTTCCCGACGCCCGAGGGCGCGTGTCCGTGCCGGTACCCGGCCAGGTTCCACGTGTACACCGGCACCTGTCCCGGAACCGCCTCGGTCGGATCACCACCCCCGTACCCGCCGTGGGCCTGTTCGTCGGTGACGATCACCACCCGGTCATGGCCCCGGAAGTGCGCGCGCACCGCCTCGGCGGTCCGGGTGCCGCCCCGCGGCCCCCAGAACCTCTCGGTCACACGCAGCAGAGCGTCGCCGCGCCCCACGGGGACGACCTCGTTGTAGCCGTCGAACTGGACCAGGTTCGCGTGCTGGGCGCGCAACGCCAGCGCCGCCCCGAAGACTTGGGCGGCGTCCGCGCAGGTCAGGTCCGAGCGGGCCGACAAACGCATACCCATCGATCCGGACTGGTCGACGAGGACGAGGGTGCGGCCGGGCAGGGCCGGCACCTGGGCGAGGCTGTGGGTGAGCGCGGTCTCCAGCGCCTGGCCCCAGCGCAGGGACGTCACCGACCTGTATGCCGACAGGAATCGCATCGGGAGCTGTCGGGAGCGCGCGACCTCGTCCGGGTCGGCCAGCCGAGCGGCCACCTTCGCGGCGACCGCGTCGCCCACCCCCGCCTGGTCGAATCCCCTCAGGTTGCGCAGGAGTGCCATGTAGCCCATGGACGGGATCATCGCCTCCCACAGCCGCGCCTTGTCGACCCTGTCTCCCGCGAGCGACAACGCAGCCTCCCACGTCAGCCCGGCGCGCCTGAGCTCGTCGGGGTCCAGGAGGAGACCGGGGTCGGCCTGCACCATCTCACCGAAAGCGGCGTTGCGGGCGAGCACGGGCAACAGTACCGGGTCGGGTGCGTCCTTGCGGCGCTGGCGCCGCTCGTGGGCATGGGCGAACAACGGCCCCTGCCACGGCTTGTCCGCTGCGGGCGCGGGGTGGACCAGGTTGAGCACGTCCGAGAAGCGGAAGCCGTGCGCGGGGGTGTCGTACTTGAGCATGGACCACTCGGTGTAGAGACGCTGGACGGCGTCCGCGATGCCGCGCTTGACCGGCTTGGGCAACCTCCGGCCGTACCGCGACGTCCAGTACGCCAGCGCCTCGCCGGGCTCGTCCGCGCGCGCCAGCGCCGCGTCGACCATCTGGCGGGAGTGTCCGTGCTCGCCCGCCTCCACCCGCGCCCTCGCACCCTCCAGCCCGGCCACGAGCGCGGCCGAGCGCATGTGCACGTCGTTGCGCAGCCACCGCACGAACCCGGTGAACCACTCCGGGTGCTGGACGGAAGTCTGGTGGACTAGGCCGGTGAACCTGGAGCCGCGGTCGGCTGCGGCCTCGTAGAAGGTGTGCTCGGAGACCATGTTGGACACCGCGAGCAACCACAGCTCCGACCTGGCCTCGCGCACGTACCCGGGAGCCCCCTCGAAGGTGTGTCCCGCAGGGGTGGCCTCGCTGGTGATGGGGCCTTTGCCGACCGGCCGGGCGGCGGTGTGGTTGAACTTCGCCATGAAAAAGGGCTCCTTCCGCACGGGGAGGAGCCCTCTTCGGATGGTGCGCCCGAGATCAGGACGACCGCGGAACGTTAGCGTGCTGCCGATTACACCACGTCCGACCAGGTCGGACGCCGGGATTCGAACCCGGACAACTCTATCCCGAATAGAAGTAGCCGCGGCCTGCGCACCGGGCGCACCATCCGAAGTTGTGTCCTCCCGAGATCAATGCGGCTCCGGTGTGGTTTCTATGCAAAGAAGGAACCGGGGCCGGCGCACCGGGAGGTGCTGAGAATTGAGCGTATGGGACCTTTCATGGTGAACGCGAGTGGTTTTCCTCGCCCCCGGACATTCGCCCTGCCTGCGTCTTCGGTGAGGGTGTAGAACGGCACGGCACGTCTGAACACGGGCGTCTGCGGCCCCCGGGTGCGCTGGTGGACTCCGCCGCCAAGATCCCAGAATCAATTCGCTGAGTAGAGCGGGTCGCCCTGCATCAAGGGGAGGAGGAACGCGGTCGAGGTGATGGGACCGCTCTGGCGCGTGCTGTTGGGTATGACGGCGCTGTGGAGGTCGGATGTGGCCCACAGGTGTGTGCTCAGCGGCCGCAACCCCACCTGTTCGGGGGGCAGGTCCGTGGTGCACACCAGGGCGGCCTGCCCGTGCGTCACGGCGCGCGCCTGGGGGGTGATGGTCAGGGTCGTTCCCGCCGCTGTCCGCACCATCGCGGCCGCCGGGTCTGTGCCCCACCGCTGGAGCGTGAGCAGGCTCGGATCCCAGAACAGGGAGAACCCCGGTGCGTTCCTCACCTGGTAGGCAGGGCCGAACCACGCACCCATGGTGGAGGCGAGGTCCAACGACCTCTCCTCACCCTCACCTTCTGGTCCGTTGGTGTGTGCGACGATCACGAGCCCGGGTGGGCGGTTGCTCGTTTCGAGCACGCTCTCACACGCCTGTTCCATGCGCTCGGGGGTCGCGACGTCGGTGATGACCGCCATCTCCACCGTCATCGGCACCCAGCCCACATCGACCTCGGCGGTGCGGGCACCAGCCGCCGCCAGCACCTGCCGCCACACCACCTGCGCGGTGATGTCCAGGACGTCGAGGACCGCCCGCACCACATCGGGGCGTCCCGGCAGAGGCCGTCCGGCCTCCAACTGTTCGATGAGTGCTTGGCCCACACCCACCATGCCGGCCACGTCGGTGAGCGACCACCCACGGTGCTCTCGCCTGGCCCGGATCATCGCGCCCACATTCACCCGCACCGGACCCCCTGGAGGGTGAGCGGGTGCAGGGAGCGCAGTTCCTCCACGTGCGCGCCCAGGTGCTGGTGTTGTGCGTGGGTCAGGGACACTTCCACCACCGGTCGGGCCCGGTCGGCCTCTCCCACCGCCAGCAGTGCCCGGGTCAGAGGGGCGGCGATCCCCACGATCTGGTCCAGGTCCTGGTAGTCGACGGCCCGGTCCCATGCTGCGGTGAGGTCTTTGACGGCCTTGGCGTGGTCACCGACGGCGAGGGCGACCTCCCCCAGCCTTCGGCGCACCCGCCACACCCGCTCCTCCCACCCCACATCCCCGGCCGTCTCCAGGACCCGCAGGAATCGCGTCTGCGCCAGAGCGACGTCGCCCTGATGGAGCGCCAGGACGCCGAGTTCCTCATGGACCTGGGCGCGGCGGGCGGAGCGGTCCCCGGCTGAGGCGAGCAGGTGCTCGGCCTGCTGGAGTACGTGTTCGGCGTGTGCGAGGTCGCCTTGGCCTTGGAGGCGCCGGGCGGTCTCCATCAGGGTGGCGGGGGCGGGGGTGGGCATGGGAGGGCTCGATTCGGTGTGGGAGGTGGTCAGGGGCGGGAGAGGAAGGTCAGGTCCCACCGGGGGAAGCCAGGCGAGGCCGCGCGGCGGTCTCCCTCCGCCGTGGCGTCCGAGATGTCAGGGGAGGGGGTGAACACGCGCTCCACGTACCCCCGGCAGGTGTTGGGCGCGTGCACCGGCCCGGGGGCTTCCCCGGGGCGGTCCAGGCGTCGCCGCGTGAAGTCCGGGAGGTGGAGCTCACCCGCCCCTCCCGGCGAGGCGGAAGGAGTGCTCGCGCAACGGCCTACCGGTCGAGGCGAGCAGGTCGATCACCGCGATCAGCCCCCGTGCCAGCTCGGGGCGGCCGGGGTGAGGTGGGCCTCGGGGCTCGGAGTGGTGGGGTTGGGTCTGCAACGGGAACACGGCGTGCGAGGTCTGGAGCAGGTGGTGGATGCGGGGGTGGTTGGGGCGCAGTCGCATGGCGGGTTTCCTGTCCGCGGTGGCGAGAGGAGGGGAGGGTGTGGGGCCCGGCCGAAGGGCCGGGCCCCACACCTGGGGGCGAAGGACGGCTTCGCCTCCCGGGAAGGCCCGCGTCTTTCCCCTGGACGCGGGCTCTGGTGTGGGGGCCGTCCGAGCGGGGAAGGTGACGGACGGCCGGTCGAAGAAGCCCCTAGAAGGAGTGGGGTGTGAGCGTCTGGGAGGCCGCGACCAGCCGTTCGAAGTGGGCCTGGTACAACGGGGTGGCGGTAGCGGCTAGTGAGATCAGCCCAGAGGGGCCTTCGAGGCTGATCTGTCCATCGCGGAGTACGAAGCCGACCGTCCAGGGCTCGGTGGCATCGGCGGGCAGCAGCCTCAGGTCCACATGCTCCAACGCCGCCACCTGGCGCAGGTGGGCGAGCTGGGCCTCCATCACCTTCTCCTCCACCAGCCCACACACCAGAGCAAGCTCGGTGATGACGTAGGTCCGGTGGTGCCCGGCGCCCTGGAGGAGTTCGTCGTGGCGCCGCATCCGCACCGCCAGCATCTGCCTCGCCGTGGCCGGATCAGTGCCGTGGGTGGAGGTGGTGATCAGGGCATGGGCGTAGTCGCGGGTCTGTACCGCCCCGGGCAGGAGGGCGGGGGAGAAGGCGCGGGTGGGGCCGGAGCGTTCCCGGTCCAGGATCAGCCGCTGGGGGAGCGTGGGCTCCTGGGGCAGAGCTGAGGTGGTCATCGCAGACGTCTCCGTTCGAGCGTGGGCGTCAGCCGAGGGCGCGGTGTGCGCGGTGGCGGTCGGTGCGGCTAGTGGCGTAGGACTGGGCGGCGAGCCGGTCGCCCAGCTCGGCGGAGGTGCGGGCGGTGAGGTGGTCGAGGACGCCATGGGTGCGGTTGGTGGCGGGGGTGCGGCGGCGGGCCGTGAACCAGATGGGTCCGGTCTCGGCGCGGTCGTAGGTGATCTCCCACCCCAGGTAGTGCGCGCGCAGGGCGAGGACTTGGTTGACGGAGGCGATGGGCCGGTGCAGGGACGCGAGCGTCTCGCTGCCCCGGAGCGTCAGGGCTTCGTCGTCGTGGTGGGCCAGGACCGTCCCGGTCGTGTCGCGGGTCGGCTCCCATCCGGTCAGCCACCCCCGGTCGAGCAGGGTGAGGGAGAGCCAGGACCACCTCGCCCACACGATCAGGCGGCCCTGGTTGTCGAACCGGGTGCCCCAGGAGTCGGTGAACGCGTCGACGAGCAGCAGGCCTCGCCCGTGTTCGGCGTCTGTGTCCGGGGTCTGTTCCTGGAGGGGGTCGACCGTCTCGCTGTGGGGGTTGGTGACTTCCACGGTGAGGGTCATCAGGCCGTCCTCGACCAGGTCGGCGCTCAAGCCGACCAGCCCTTCGGATGGAGCGCCTTCACGGACGGCGTTGGACACCAGCTCACTGACCACGAGGAGTACGTCGTCGCGGATCTCAACCTCAGTCTCCGGGGGAAGGAGACCGACCGCGTGTTCTCGGCCGGTGGCCACGGAAGTCGGGCGGCAGCTCAGCTGTATCTCATGGGTCTGGTGCGGGGAGACGAGCACAGGTCACCTCTGGTGTCGGAAGCCGCTGTCCGCAGGGTTTTCGCTGGTGTAACGGAAGACGCGGACAACCGCTGATGCGCGCGAGTGGTGCACGGCCGAGTCGTAGGGGCGCAGCCGTCAAGGAAGCCCCGAAACCACCTCACAGAGAGGGGGCTTTCCCTGTACGCTCTGATTCTCAACAACTAACACGGTCAACGCAACCCCTGCGTACGAAAATTTCCAATAGAGGGTTTTCGTCGTTTGGTTCTTCGTGGGTGCATGCGTCAAACTTGGGACGCCGTCACCACCACCCAGGAGGAACCCCTGTGCCGCCACGCGTAGGAATCATCCGAAGAACTCTTTCCCGGGTCATGCGTGAAGCTCGGCGTACCAAGGGCATCCAAGGAACGACGGCAGCTGCCCAGATGGGGTTCTCCGCAGGAACCCTGAGCAAGTACGAGCGCTCCGAACACCCCTGGCCGCCGCCCGTGGTCTACGCGCTCGCGGACATGTACGGTCTGGACCCGGCCGATCGTGATCGGCTGGTGGAGCTGGCTAAAGAACGCGACCTTGACCGCTGGTGGCCTACCGTCCCGGACTGGTTCGCGCCCTACCTGGGAGCGGAGTCCGAGGCGGAGGCGGTCTACAACTACGACGACGGCCTGATCCCAGGGCTGGCGCAGACACCCGAGTACGCGCAGGCGCTCATCGAGGCCATGCCCAATGGACACGACGCCCAACAGGTCAGCGACCACGTCACCGCGCGGGTGCGCCGCCAGCGACGTCTCACCGAGGACCACCCACTCCAGGTGACCGCTGTCTTCAACGAATCAGCTCTGCACCGCGAGGTCGGTGGAGTTGCAGTGATGCGCGAACAGCTCGCGCACCTGCTGGAAGTGTCCCGGCTTGCGAACGTGGATCTGCGCTGTCTCCCCTTCAGCGCGGGAGCCCACGCCGGAACCGAGGGGAACTTCGTCGTCTTGCGTTTTCCCATGATCATCGACGACGTGGTCTCAGGGGACGCCGTCTACATCGAGTACGCCCGCGGAGGACTCTTCTTGGAGCGCCCTGTGGACACCGAGCACTACCACGGGCTGTTCGAGAAGATCCATCAGAGAGCCCTGGGCCCAGAGCAGACTCGTCAGCTCGTCCAGCACCTGATGGACGTTAAGTACGGCAGTTAGGGAGAGCACATTGGATACATGGGTGAACTGGCGCAAGTCGACCTACAGCGGTGGGTCGGGTGGCCAGTGCGCAGAGATCGGACAGCGCTCTGACGGCTCGGCAGTCGCGATACGTGATACCAAGACCCCGGACCAGGAGCACCTGCCCTTCTCCCGCTCGGAGTGGAACGCGATGCTGGGTGCCGTGAAGGGTCACTGAGACGGTGCCGTCCCCGCCGGCCGAATCGGCGGGGACGGTGCTGGCCCAGAATCGCAGACCTCGTCGGCGGATCCAACGGTCTCGGGCGTGACGCGGGGGGCCTCAACACACCACATCCTCAAGGGAGGTAGGTCAGGGGGCGGGGGACAGCGTCGTCTCACGGAGCACGGGGCTGGACAGCAGCTTGTTGCACACTGCCCGCCACCCGGGATGGTTGTCGACCAGGACATACCCCTGCGGCGGATGGGAGCCCTCCAACATCTGCTCCAGCTCGACGGCAGCGAACCCCGGGAACTGGCGTACCCGACGGATCGGCATCGCATACCCCACCTCGCGGCCACCCCTGGCCAGATACGGCTCCACCGTCGCGCCGTTACCGGGGCGCATCCGCTCAGCGATCTGCGCGATCTCCTGCGGGGTTCCCTCGATCGCCACATCCAGGTCGATGACCGCGCACAACCGGCTCTGGGGCGCGGTCAGGTACACGAACCACTGGGTCGGCGCTGTGGTGAGGAACCGGCGCCGGAACTCGTGGGTCTTGTGCCCGTTCCACATCAGCTCGTACCACTGGGCATCCAAACACATCACCACAGGCACCGCGTGGGGCGTGGGCAGGTCGAACAACCCCTCGTGCTCCATCAAGGCTCCTCACGATCGCAAGGTCAGGTGGGCCACAGTAACCACCCGCGTCCCAGCCCGCAGCCGCTTGCCCGACTCCTCCCAATCCCTGTCCACCCCACCTCGACAACCGATGAACAAGCCATGGACAAGCGCTTCGACAACACATGATCTGATCTCGGGCCACCGTGCGGGTGAACCTGACAGCACGCACCCGTTGGAGGCCCCATGCTCCCTCGAACCATCGGTTTTCCCCACGAGAGCGGCACCACCGAGCGCCGCACCCTGCTCACTCCCCACGTGGCCCGCACCCTCACCGAAGCCGGATACCGGGTGCTGGCCGAACCAATCGACCAACCCGACCAGCATCTGCAAGAGGTGGGAGTGGATTTCACTGATCCGGACAGGGCCTGGTCGGCTCCTTTGGTGTTGCGGTACAAGGGCGGCCTCCACCAGGATCTACACCGCTCGTCCCCAGGCCAGAGCATCGGAGTGATCTTCCACGCCAAAGGCGACCCGCACCTACTCACCACTCAATCACACCGGGTGTCGGCCTACAGCTACGAGTTCTGGCACCAGGGCAGCCGGTTTTCGCTGGCGGTGGCTGGCGGCCGCATTATCTGGCGAGTAGGTCGTGCACGAACCGCCGTACGTACGGAGCCAGCCGTTCGTGGAGCGGGTCCCGCTCACCAGCCTGGACGATCTCGGCGCAGATGATCAGGTGCGCCAGCAGCCCCTCCTCGATGTCCAGCACATCGGCGAAGACCTCACGGACCACAGAGGCCGCGTCGGGTTCGGGTAGGGCGTAGGCGTGCAGGACCGCGGCGTCGTACCCCAACGGCGCCGCAGCCCACCCCTCCCAGTCCATCAGCACCAGCGGGTGGGTGGTGACGTTGGCCCAGTGCAGGTCCGCGTGCGAGGTCACCCACGTCCTCACCTCCAGATCGACCCCGGCCTCTGCCACATCGGGCAGGTGGGTGGGGATCCGCGTCAGAAAACCGTGCGTGTGACTCCGACGCCCCTCGGGGACGGGCACCTGGCCAAGCTGATCAAGAACGGTACGCAACTCCGTCCACCAGGCGTCGTCGACACTGTGGGGGAGAGGTGCGCGCAGGTCGGGTGAGGCGGACACCGGGGACGCCTCGACGAAGGAGAACAGCAGGGCCTGAAACACTGGGCTCTGACCCCAGGTGTGTTCGGCCAGTAGCCGAGGCCGGGGGATGCATGCGGGCAGCAGCCTCTCGGCCAACGGGTTGCCCTCCCACACCCGGCCCCCCGGTGCTGACGCGGACGTGACACGTAGCCACACTTGGCCCTCGATGGGGTGGGTGACGGGGCCGCTCACCGTGCGGCCGCCCACACCATGGCTAAGACTGACATCGTCCTGAGCGTGGAGGCCCAAGGCGGTGATCGCCTGGTGCCAAACCCCGATCATGTGCAGATCGGCCCTGGCCGGTGAAGTGGCCACGCGGTACCTCCTTGGCTCCGCTGCTGGAGGACTCGCTGGACATGTCGCTGAGCTACCCCATGTTCATACAGCAGGTGAAGGCTCACCCAGCAACCGGTAGACCAACAGTTCTCGTTCCGGCAGCAAGTCAGTGAACCTGAAGCACCCGTCGCCGGTGGGCTCGACTGGAGAACCGTTCAGCTTCTCCAGTTGCTCCAAGCCCTCAACGTTCACAGTGAGAGTGAACAAGGACCCGATGTTCGGCTCCCTGTGTCGGACTCGGAGGTCATGCACTTGCTGCGGGCCAAGCGCACGCAGTACTCCAGCCAGATCGAGCAGTTCCTCCGCGTGCAGTGACGCGTCATAAACGAGTTGCGTCTGGGGGCGCCAGGTCTCCTCACGGGAGATTGACGTTCGCACTTCGACTTTGGTGCCCTGGAATTCGGCTGTGAACCGCGTGTTCTGGGGTCCGTAGTCTTGGACGGGAACTCCCAGTGCTTTCGCGAAGCTGTCCACCGTACGCAACTGATCGTCGCGATCGGTAGAACTCTCCACGTGGAAATCGATCCATGGAGTGGGTGTGTCCACATCCTCAAGCGTCACGATCAATGGAGCGGGACGTAGTGGGGCAACAACGTCCAGCAGCCGTGCCGCTGAGTACAGCAGCCCAGCAGGATCAGGCGGAAGCAAGATCGTGGGATGAGCAGATTCTTCAGGACTTACCGTCTGGGCTCTGACCGAACCAGGCTGTGAGTCCCAGGGGTACTCTCGCCCGGCCACTTCATAGTTGTCTTGCAGTCCGCCTGGGGGCAATCCGCTATGGTCGACCAACCTAACGTTCGGCCTGCCGTAGACCGCTGATACCAGTGACCACACGCCGTGCAGAGTATCGATGTACCGCTCGTCGTGAGGGCCATCGGGGCCTGGCAAATGCACAGTGAACGAACTCATGCGTATGATCATGGCGCAGAGACGGCTGGTAGGGGGCGCTTTTCGGAAATCTCCACAGCAGCGTCTGACGGTCGAGTCACCAACGGCTACATCTTCGCGAACCCTACTGAGCTTGGCCGCGACATGATCGCAATCGCCCGTGGAGGATGTTCCCCCAAGTCTTCGCTTTCGAAGAAGGCTGGGTGGTGCCGTGGCCCCTGGGAAACATCAGCTATGCCGGGGCGCTACACCCCCAGTGATACCTAGCCAAGACCTGTCGCTGCGCCGACTCCTGTGCGCTGGGCGCGGTCTGCCCTCCACGTCACAGGATGTTCCACCGCAGAGCGCCGTTGTCTCCGCGATATCCCGCGATGCGACGGCGTACTTCATGGAGTGTGCCAGGTGTGTGGTTGGCCTTCCGGGCGTTCGTGGTGATCATCCGTAGTTCCCGTAGCTCCCGAAGGACTGGATACCCGGGCCAGGACCTCACGTCGAACCCGTAGCTGCGAGCGAACCGCTGGTAGTGCTCGACCTCGTACCCGAACCGTCGGCAGTGGATCTCCACGGTCACCAGGTCCCACTCCGGTTGGCCGAAGGCCACGGTGTCCCAGTCGCACAGAACCGTGCGCTGGCCATCTCGCAACGCGTTTCGGTGCTGGGGGTCACCTTGTACCACAGCGGATGGCAGAGCGAACGCGACTCGGGCGAGTGCCGCCTCCAGTTCGCTGGTTCGCTCGTCCAGGAACTCCAACTCCTCAACTGACAGGGCGGTGATCGCCGTCAAGGACCGCCTAATCGCTGCGACGTTGTCCAAGACTCGTAGCCGCACCGGCGGCTCGGCTAGTTTGTGCAGGGAGCGCAAGGGCTCGGCCAGGTCGACCGCGTGAACCGAGATGTTGTTCTGGGGCAGGTAGGTCCAGAAGGTCACCGGGTGGTCACCGATGATCTGGGGCTGCTCGATGCCAGGTGCCAGAGGCACCGTGGGAAAGCCCTGTTCCATGAGCCAGCGGACGAAAACGACGGTGCGTTCGACAGCCTCCACGGGGGTGCCCTTGCGGGCGATCTTGACGACCACGGGTTCGGCGCTCAGCCGAACCACGGCGTTGGTGTGCCCGCGAAGCAGGCCCGCACCAGCGGTGGAGAGTCCTACGTGCGCGCAGGCCCGTTCCAGGACGTCGTACATCTGAGAGGTGGCGAAACCGCCGTGCAGAGGCGCCGGTGCAGTCATGGGACCAACGATGACCGATCAGCAGGGTGGCTGTCACCCCGCTGTTGAGGGAGCTCCAGTGCTTCTCCCAGGCTGCGGACGGCGCGGGCTGAGCGCATGCGCGGGGGCAGGACCTCGATG
This sequence comes from Nocardiopsis sp. iso_237, assembly GCF_056173345.1. Taxonomy (NCBI): domain Bacteria; kingdom Bacillati; phylum Actinomycetota; class Actinomycetes; order Streptosporangiales; family Nocardiopsidaceae; genus Nocardiopsis; species Nocardiopsis sp. iso_237. Next base: position 2,429,330 of record NZ_CM149669.1, read on the forward strand.
ACGTGGCGTGCTCGTGCGACGAGGATGGGGGTGCGGTGGGGGTCGGGCACGCTGAGGTAGGTGGTTTCGGCGAGCAGGCAGGCTTCGGTGAGGCTGTGGTCGCGAGCCAGGCAGATGGCTTCTTCTAGCCGGAGCAGGGCGGGGTCGATCCCTCCGCTGTGGTCGGGGTACAGGCTCAGGGCCCGGTGCTGGACCTGGCGAGCGCGGTCGGTGTGACCCAGGTGGGTGTAGGCGCCGCTCAGGTACAGCAGCAGCCGGCGTTCGGGGAAGGCGAATGCGTCGTCCTCGGGGCCGTGTTCGCAGCGGTCGAAGTGGTCGCGGGCGGCGTTGATGGCGTGCACCGCCCCGGCTTTGTCTCCGAGTCGGGCGCGGGCGCGGGCCTCGGCCGCTGCGGCGAAGGCGCTGGTGGGGGTGAAGGAGTGGCGGGAGAGCATCCGGGCCTGCTGGGCCAGGGTGCTGGCGGAGGCCAGCAGCCCGTAGTAGTAGCCCAGCATGGCGGCTTGGGCGCGTACGCGGGCGCGGAGTTCGGTTGTGGTGCTGTCGTCTGCGGCGTTGCGGGCGGTGCCGTACCAGCTGTGGGCGTGGCGGACCTGGCCGAGTTTCATGTGGGCGTCGGCGGTCAAGGTGGCCAGCAGAGCGGTGATTTCGCTCAGGCGTGCTTGGACGGTGGCGGGTTGGCGTTGGGCTGCCAGGGTGTGGATTTCGTCCAGTTCGGCCAGGAGCAGCTCCAGCATGGGTCCGGGCGGGTCGAGGATGTAGCGGTGGCGGAGCCAGACGAGGCGCTCGTCGATCAGGTCGAGTTGGGCTGGGGTGACGGTGGCCTGGGCGAGGGTGCGGTCCAGGCGGTGCCGCATCTGCTCAGAGCGTGTTTCCAGCCCGTGGCTGCTGTGAGGGGCGGCTGGGGCGCGGACCGAGACCGGCGGGGTGGTGGGTGGGGTAGGGGCGGTGTCGGGGGCGTAGTCCCCGGCCAGGCCCAGCCCTTGGGTGTTGGTGGCGTAGAGCCGACACAGCAGGTCGACGGTGCTGGTGCGGGGCCGGTGGGCGCCGGTTTCCCACCGGCCGAGCTGGTCGGGGTCCAGCTTCGCTGTGCCCGGTGTGTGCTGGCACATCTGGCGGTACTCCTCCACCGCTTGGCTCAGTGTCCAGCCTCGGGCCAGCCGGTGGGCGCGCAATCGGCTCACACCGCAGCACCGGTGGATGCGTTCGGCTGTCTCCTGGATGCCCCACTCGTGTGTTGTGGCCTGCGCCCGGATCAGCTGAGCGCAGGCGGGGCCGTGCGGCGCCATGGCCACCTCCACGATCGTCGATTCCACCGAGGATAGTGAGCCAGGCCATGCCTCGGGTGGATCCGTGAGAAGTCACGGATTCTGGGACGGGTGTGACGGGTGGGCTCTGGCCCGTGAATTCTCACTGTTGCTCCCAAGGCAAGGCCAGGCACAGGCTGTGTCCACCTGCCAACGCTCCTGGGGCCACGATCACCTCGGGCCCGGGCGTCGGCGCACACCCCGACGCCCCCTTCTCCTTGCTCGGTTCAGGACGTGACCCACCAGACCTGAAGGACGACACATGCTCGACACGGCGGTCCCGCTCCCCGCGGGGACCTTCACCATCGGCAAGACCTTCACCTTCGAGGCCGGGCATCGGCTGGTGAGCCTGCCACCCGACCACAAGTGCTCACACCAGCACGGGCACGGCTACCAGGTCGAGGTCATTCTCACCGCCCCGACCCTGACCGGGCCGGGATTTGTCACCGACTTCGGCGACCTGGCCCCGTTCAAGGAGTTCCTGGACACCGAACTCGACCACCACAACCTGCACGAGGTCATGTCCTTGGAGCCCACCTCGGAGTGCTTGGCCCGTTTCCTGGCCGGGTGGTTCATTCACCACCTCGAACCGGAGCTGCCCGCCCGCCTGGTCGCTGTCCGCGTGCGGGAGAGCGCGCGTAGCTGGGCGCGCTTTGACGTGGAGCCCCGGTGAATACCGCAGCCGCCGGCGAGCCCCGTCTGCTCGTCGCTGAATCGTTCGGGATCGAGCAGCCCACCTTCCAGGGGGAGGGGCCCAGCTGTGGCACCCCGGCCCTGTTCATCAGATTGTCGCGGTGCAACCTGACCTGTACCTGGTGCGACACCCCCTACACCTGGGACCGGTCCCGGTTCGACCTGCGCACAGAGTCGTCGTGGCAGCCGGTGCGCGACCTGGCGTCCTGGGCGTGCTCTTCGGAGGTGGAGCTGGTCGTCATCACCGGGGGCGAGCCACTGATCCAACAGCGGCCCCTGGCGGTGTTGGTGCAGAGCCTGCTGGACGTTGGCAAACGGGTGGAATTTGAAACCAACGGCACCATCGCCCCCGACCCGAGGTTGCTGGTCCAGGGGGTGCGTTTCAACGTGAGCCCCAAACTCGCCAACGCCGGTGTCGCCGAGAGCAAACGCCTCATCCCGCAAGTGTTGGAGGCGTTCGCGGCCAGCGGCCGGGCGGTGTTCAAGTTCGTCGCCCGCACCGAGACGGACCTGGACGAGATCGGCGCCCTCACCGACCGGTACGGGCTGGACCCGATCTGGGTGATGCCCGAGGGCACCACACCGCAGGAGTTGGTGGCAACCACCCGTGTGCTCGCCGACGAGGTCGCGGCCCGCCGCTGGCACCTGGCCCAGCGCCTGCACGTGATGGCGTTCTCCGAAACCCGTGGGCGCTGACCCGCCCTCCGCCGAACCCGTTGTCTGCCCGCACCCTTGGAAGCGAGGCCCTCATGACGCACACCCTCAGCCCGGCCCCCCAGCAGAGCCCGCCCCACCCGATCCAGAGCGAGGCCGACGAGCGGCCGCCGGTCGACGTCGACCGCATCACCGACCTGGTCGGCCAACTCCTGACCGCGCTCGGTGAGGACCCCCACAGGGAGGGCCTGACCGACACCCCCACGCGCGTCGCTGCCTGGTGGAGTGATTTCCTGTCCGCAGAGGCGGCCACCACCACCACCGCGTGCTTCGCTGAATCCCAGGTGAGCGGCCAGCTGGTCGTGGTCTCGGGGATGAGCATGTGGTCGCTGTGCGAGCACCACCTGCTGCCGATGCACCTGGAGGTCACCACCGGCTACCTGCCCGGCACCCAGGTGCTGGGGTTGTCCAAGTTCGGGCGCATCGCCCGCCAGTGCGCGGCGCGCTTGCAGGTACAGGAGAGGTTCACCCACCAGGTGGCCGACAGGGTCGCCGCTGCCGTGGGAACTCCGGACGTGGCCGTGGCCGTGCGCGGCACCCACCTGTGCATGAGCATGCGGGGCGTGCGCATGGAGGCCGCCCGCACCACCACGCTGGAGCACCGCGGCCGCCTGGACGAAGACCCGGCGCTCGCCCAGCGCTTCCTCACCCTGACCACCGGCCCTTGGGGGAGCGCATGACGGTCAACGACACCAGCACCTCGGCCCGACCAGTTCAGGAAGGGGGCCTGGTGTACCTGAGCTGGCACCGGATCGAGGAGATGATCGACCACATCGCTGAGCAGGCCAGCAACGAGGGCGCCCCCCAAACCGTGGTAGCTGTGCTGCGCGGCGGTGCGATCCCCGCTGTGTGGCTCGCCCACCGCCTGCAGGTGCGCGACGTGCGCGCTATCGAGGTCACCCACACCGCAAGTGAGAGCCCTCATGCCGCCAAGACCCCGAAGCCGGTGGTCGTCAACCCGGCCTCGTTAGGCGACCTGGCCGACCGGGACGTGCTGGTCGTGGACGACGTCGCCGGTAGCGGACACACGCTGGCGGCCACCGCTCGCCTGGTGGCCGAGGCGGGAGCCGGCCGGGTGCGCACCGCCGTGTGCGCGGTCAACAACGACAACTGGACCCAGCCCACACCAGCACAGGACACCTTTACCTACATCGGCCAGGCCACCCGCGGGTGGGTGATCTTCCCTTGGGAAGGCGGCGCCGATGAGCGCTGAACCGGGGCCCGCCCCCGTGCGCCGCCAGCCCAGGCCGGGCTGGGGCCCGCCCCCGTGCGCCGCCAGCCCAGGCCGGGCTGGGGCCCGGCGGCGACCGACCAGACCTCTACCTGCTGGAGGACACCATGACCACTCCCACCTCTTGTACCGCCCCCGCCCCTCCGGTCCCGCTGTGGGTGAGCGTCGAGGGCATCAACGGCGTCGGCAAGTCCACCGCCGCTCGGGCCGCGGCCGCCGCGCTGGGCGAGCGGAGCCTGTTGCTGGATGAGCTCACCGACCAGTCCGGCGACACGCTGCCCGGGCGGGTCATCGCCGCGCTGGCTTCCGAGGGGGACGTGTGCCTGCGCACCGGCCATCCGGTTGCCGAAACCCTGGCTTTGCTCGCCCTGAAGGTCCGTGAAAGCGAACGCCTCACCGCTAACTGCCCGGTGGGGGTCGAGGTGATCTTGGAAGACCGCGGCCTGGACTCGGTCGCGGTGTGCCAGGCCGCGATCTTGGCCGCGCACTACAACGAGAGTGACCCCGCCCGGTTGGCCCGGTACGTGCTGGCCACGGCGCGACAGTGGTGTCGCCTCCCAGACGCCACCCTGCTCCTGACCGGTGACCGCACGGTGAGCACCGACCGGTTCGCCGCCCGGATCGGCCGCACGCTCGCGCCCAGGGACCTGGACGTCATCCACCAGACCGAAGAGCTCTACCGTGTGCTCGCCGCCCAAGAGCCCGACCGCTACACCCTCATCGACACCACCGGGCGAACACCGGCCCAGAGCGCCCGCGCTGTCCAAGACACGGTTCGGGCCCTGCTGGCCAAGCGGAAAGAGGCTGCCCATGCCGCGTGATGTCACCCTGCTGTGGGGGTTGCGTTCCCCGTGCGCGTTCGCCTGCCCGCACTGCTACTTCGGGACCATCGAAGAACACAAGGTTGCTCCACCGAACCAGCTCGGGGTCCTGTCGCACCTATCGCGCACCGACCTGCCCGCCCGCGCCCTGATGGACTTCGCCCGCACCCTGGCCGATTCGCCGGTCGAAAGGGTGGTCATCGCCGGGGGAGAACCCTTGGACTGGCCCGGCGCCCTGGAGGTGATCGCACTCATCAAACAGGCGGGCTGTGAGGTGGTGGTCGCCACCAACGGCATCCCGCTCACCCGCCCCCAGGTGGTGGAGCGCCTCGTCGACCTCGAGGTGGACGGGGTGTCGGTGTCCCTGGACAGCGCCGACGCGGCCACCAACGACCGATTGCGGCCCTCACGGTCGGGACGGTTCGGCTACGACCAGGTCCTGGACGGCATCAGTGCGCTGTTGGACGCCCGCGGGGAGAAGCCCTCGCCGCGGGTGGGGATCTACACCGTGGTGATGCGCCCCCGCCCCCAGGAGATCGGTGATATGGCCCGCCTGGCTACCGAGCTGGGCGTGGACTACTACGTTCCCCAGCCGATCTCCCTGGCCAACGACCACAACCTCTTCGAGGAGCTGGCCCACCGGCCCGAGGATGTGGCGGCCGTGGCCGAGGAGCTCGACGCCCTCTACGCCGACCCGGGCCGCCTGGCGCTGCCGGACCCTTCCTACACGCGGCGGTTCGTGCAGGCCATCTCCACCCACGTCAGCGCACACGTCGAAGGCTGCTTCGGCGGTGCCCGCCTGTTCTTCATCCAACCCGACGGCACGCTGTGGGACTGCCCCTCCGACCGGCGTATCGCCGCCACCCCGCCTGAGCGGCGGCGCACCATCCGCGGCGCCGACGCGGCCACCCTGTTCACCGCCAAGCCTGCGTGCACGGACTGTGACCTGTTCAGCCGCGACTGCGTGAACATGTGGCCCCTGATGGACCTGCCGCGGATGCTGGACGGGGAGGCGCCCCGATGAGGCTCCCCCCTGTCCCCGACCGCACGCAGTTGATCGCTGACCGGCTCACCCCCGTCCTGGAACAGATGCCCGACCCCAGCGGCGGCGCAACGGTCACAGACCTGGAACACGCTCTGGCCCAGACGTTGGGCGTCGCCCAGGTGGTGGCGGTCTCCTCGGGCACTGCGGCCCTGCACGCCGCACTGGCGGCCTGCCACATCGGGCCGGGCGAGGAGGTCCTGGTGCCGGCCCTGAGCGTGGTCATGAGCGTGGCGCCCCTGGTGGCCCTGGGGGCCCGGCCGGTGTTCATCGACTCCGACCCGGCCACCCGGGAGGTGGACTACGACGACGCCGCCCGCAAACTCACCTCGCGCACCCGGGCCATCATGGCAGTGCACCTGTGGGGCCGCATGGCAGAGCCCACAGCCCTGACCGGGTTCGCCGCCGAGCACGGCCTGACCATCGTCGAAGACGCAGCCCAAGCCATCGGCACCAGCTGCAACACCCAACGGGCGGGCACGGTCGGTGCCGTGGGCTGTTTCAGCATGAAGGACGGCAAGATCCTGTGGAGCGGTGAGGGCGGGTTCCTGGCCACCGACCGCCCCGAGATCGCTGAGCACGCCCGTGCGTGGCGCACCCATTGGCAACCGCCCCCGCCGAGCCAGGCCCCCCAGGCCCGTGTGGGCACCAACGCCCGCCTGGCCGCCCCGTTGGCCGCGCTCGCTTCGGCCAACCTGCACCACCTGCAGGAGCTGGTGGAGTTGCGTCGCGCCCAGATGCACTACCTGCTGCACGCCCTGGCCCCGGTGCCCGGGCTGCGCCCCCTGACCCCAGCAGCGGGGGAGGAGTGGAACGCCTACGCCCCGCTGCTGCACCTGGACCTGCCCCGCCCCCGCGCCTTCGCCCAGCACCTGGCCCGGCAGGGGGTGCCCAGCTCCACCGGCACCTTCCACCTGGTGCCCTGCGACACCAGACCCGCCTTCACCGACCCGTACCGGGCTCCATGCCAGGGCGCCGCCCAGATTCTGGACCGCACCCTCGCCGTGATCGTGACCGAACACGACAGGGAAGCAGACCTGGACCGCTACGCCACCGTCATCGCCCACGAGGCCACCACCTGGGAAAGCTGACCAACGCCCCACTACTGACCAAGGGAAAGGCACTCACCCATGACCGCCACCGCGCACTCCACCTGTACCCGCGGCCCGCTGATCTCCGTTGAGGGCATCACCGGTGTCGGCAAGGACTACCTGATGGGCCACGCCCTGGACCCCATCCCTGAAGTGGAGCGGCCGATGATGCTCGCGGAGTTCTCCGCCCGCGCCCACGGCCGCCCCGGGCTCGGCAACCATCTCCTCGGCGCGCTGCGCGAGGCCAGTGCACCAGACCCGTTCCTGCGCTCGGGCACCCCCATGGCCGAGGCCCTGCTGCTCCTGGCCATCAAACGCCACGACCTGGACACCGTCCTGCCCGCTCTGGCGGGCGGGCGTACCGTCGCCGAGGGCCGCAGCGTCGACAGCACCGCCGTGTGCCAGGCCCTGCTCCTGCACCCCCACGATGCAGACACCGCCCTGGAAACCGCCCAGGCCCTGCTGGACCTGGCAGCCTCCTACCGGCCCCTGCCCGATGTGACGATCCTGGTCACCGACGACCCGGACCGGGCCATCGACCGTGCCCAGCGCCGCGACCGGCGCGTGTTCACACCCGAGCAGGCCCACTACCTTCACCAGGCGGGCGTCCTCTTTGAACGCCTGGCCGCCACCGACCCGGCACGCTACCGCCTCGTGGACCGGCGCCGTATCGACACCGGCGAGGCTGCGGCACTGTTCCGCACCTGGATCGGTCAGGCCAGGAGGGGCCTGGGGTGTTGGCGCGAACCCTTCCAGGGCCCGCAGGCGCCGTGCCTGTGCTGCCAGCAGCCCACCGGGCTGGTCCCGGCATGAACGAAACCCTCCCCGGGACCTGCCCGGGCGTCGACGGCTGTGCTCCCCAACTCCCCGACGGGGTCGGTGCCCTGGTCCTGGACTTCGACGGCACCCTGGCCGACACCACCGGTACCCACGAGCAGGCCCTACGGGCGGCACTGCGCCCGCACGGGGCGCACCTGGACTCGGGGTGGTACCGCCGCCACGTCGGCCTGTCCATCCACGACCTGCTCACCGCCCTGCCCGGCGGGGGACAGCTGCCCCACGAGGAGATCATCCACACCAGCCGCACCCACCTGCTGGCCCAGCACACCCTGGCCCCCATCACGTGCGTCCTGGCGCTCCTGCACACAGCACACCGCGCCGGCCTGCCCTGCGCTGTGGCCTCCGGTGCCAGCCGCCTCCTGGTCAGCCCGGGGATCAACGCCCTGGGGCTGGAGCACGTGTTCGCGGCCATGGTCGCACGAGAGGACGCCCCGCGCGGCAAACCGGCCCCCGACCTGTACCTGCAGGCCGCCCACCGGCTCGGCGTCCCCCCGGGCACCTGTCTGGCCGTGGACGACGCCCCCGAAGGCATCGCGTCCGCCCGCGCCGCAGGCATGCGGGTGCTCACCGTCGTGGACCACCACCTGACACCCACCAGCGAACACGCCCCGGGGGTTGTTGCGCGAGGCCCCACCGACTCCGCCTGATGAGCGCCCTCGACCGTTGCCTCCAGAGAGCCTGATGCTGATGCCCGTCCTGCACTCCACCAAGAACCTGCACGTGATCGAACCGCCCACCCCCAGCACGACCGGTGTCGGCGTTTTCGAGTACACCGACCACTACACCGTGTTCCACTACGGGCGCATGCCCGACGCCATCCCCGGCAAGGGCGAAGCGACGGCCCGCATGGCCGCCCACACCTTCGCCCTGCTGGAGAAGGCGGGGGTGCCCACGCACTTTCGCCGGTTCCTGCCTCCGAACCGGATCGAGTTCGACCTCGGCCGCCTCCCGCACCCCGACACCAGCCCCCCAAAGGCCGGAGCGGCCAACCAGCTCGTCCCCGTCCAGGTCCTGTTCCGCAACCAGCTTCCCCAGGGCAGCTCCGTGCACCGCCGCCTCGCCTGCGGCGCGATCACCCCCGCCGACCTGGGGTTGGACGCCGTCCCTACGGTTGGTGAGAAGCTTCCCCGCCCGGTCATCGAGTATGCGACGATGCTCGACGACACCAACCGGTTCCTCACCCGCGACCAGGCCCAGCACCTGAGTGGGTTGAACGATGAGCTGTTCCAGACCTTGGGCTCCACGGCGGCCGCGGTCAACGAGCTACTCACCGCCCACGCCCGCGAGCGCGACCTGGACCACTGCGACGGCAAGGCCGAGTTCCTCCTCACGGGCGATGGCCGCCTGGTGGTCGCCGACAGCCCCGGCACCCCCGACGAGAGCCGCCTTCTGTTCCAGGGGGTGCACTGCGGCAAGCAGGTCTTGCGCAATTGGTACGTCGACAACGGGCTAGCCGTACCGGTCGCCGACCTGATCGCCCGCGGTGTCCCGCGCGATCGGTGGCCACGCCCAGCGCCGCTGCCTGCGAAGTTCCTGCCGGTGATGTCGGACCTGTACCGGGCGCTGAGCCGGACCTGGACCGGCCAGGACAGCGGCGAGGCTCCCGACCTGGCCAGCGCCACCCGGGCCATCACCCACCTCATCGGCCGCTAACCCCCCGACCACGACCACACCCGCCCGGCCCCCGCAGGGGAGCCGCAGAACCAGCGACGCAGCGGTGGAGGATGCATGGGCGCCCTGACCGAGGACCCCGCTTTCGGCGACACAACCTTCGTGGTCATCGACTTCGAGGCCACTACCCCGGCCGGCCATCCGGCCCAGCCCATCGAGGTCGCCGCCCTGGCCCTGCGCTACACCCCCACCGGGTGGACCGAGTCCGGCCGCAGCACAACCCTCATCCAACCCCCCGATTTCGCACCCGTGACCTGGGCCAACACCGCACAGAGCGGTCTGACCCCCGAGCACTTCACGAACGCGCCCACCCCCGCCCAGGCACTGGGGGCCCTGGACCAGCGGTTCGCAGACCAACGCCGGTACCTGCTGGTAGCCCAGCACGCCGCCACCGAGGCCAACATCATCCACCACCAGCGCCACCACTGCCCCCGCCTGGCCCACGTCGACCTGATCGACACCATCCCGCTCGCCAAGCACCTCATACCGGGCCTGGACAACTACAAACTCGACACCCTGCTCCACCACTTCACGATCCCCCACCCGGCCGACCGCCACCGGGCCGCCGCCGACGTAGAGGTCACCGCCCGGGTCTTCACCCACCTCATCGACGCCGCCGACCGCGAGGGAACCATCGGAGACCGCGCCGGGCTGGTCAAGATCGCCGGGCGCACCGCCAATGCCAACCGGCCCGTCCAACAAGACCTCTTCGACCTGTGAGCGGCTACACCACCCGCAGCAGACACACCCCCGGTGAAGGAAGGACCCCCGACCCAATGACCCACACCTGCCCCGACCTCATAGAGGTTCCGTTCTGGTTCGACCCGCTGTGCCCCTGGGCGTGGATCACTTCCCGCTGGCTCCTGGAGGTGGAAACGGTGCGGGCCGTGCGCGCCGACTGGCGGATCATGTCGCTGGCCTACCTCAACCTCATCCAGCGCAAGGGCGAAGGGCTCAGCCCCGCCTACCGGCAGCTGATGGAGGGTGCGTGGGGGAACGTGCGGCTCTGCGCAGCAGCCGCCGAGCAGCACGGCCGCCATGTCCTGGGTCCCCTGTACACCGCAATCGGCACCAGGCTGCACCACCAGCGTCGCCGGGACGACCCGACCGTCACCACCGACGCCCTCGCCGAGGTTGGCCTGCCCCAGTCCTTGGCGCGCGCGGCCACCAGTACCGCTTTTGACCCCCACATCAGGGCCTCGCACCACGAGGCCTTCGACGCGGTCGGCCTCGACGTCGGGACACCAGTCCTGCGCATCGCCGGGACGACCCTGTTCGGGCCCGTGGTGACCCCGGCCCCCCGCGGCGAAGCCGCCGGGCGGCTGTGGGACGGCCTGGTCCTCATCGCCCAAACGGACGGGTTCTTCGAGCTCAAACGGACCCGGGACCGCAAAGCCTCCTTCGAGTGAAGGCACCCGCTCACGTCCCGGGCCCGCCGGTGCAGGCGGCTGCGCGGCGGCCTCTCCAGGAGTCAGCCGATCCCGGCCGGCCCGCGAATGGCCCGGGAGACACGGTCCCCCACCAGACGTTCGGCGGCAGCCAGCGGGTACCAGCCAGCCCCGGTCACTTCCGCCTCCTGCAGGCTGCCCACTTCCAGGTGCGCGGGCGCGGTGAAAGCGAAGCCCAAGTCCAAGTGGAAGTGCGCCGGTTCGTCCTTGGCCGGACGTGCGGGCACCGCCCCGTACTCGACGTAGACAGGGGTGGGCGAGGCGACCGTGACGTGGGCGGCGTCGATGCCCGTCTCCTCGACCAGCTCGCGCACCGCCGCGCCCAGCAGCGTGTCGTCCTCCGGCTCCAAGTGCCCACCGGGCTGCAGCAGGATCCCGTACGCCCGGTGGTCCACCAGCAGCACCTCGCCACCGCGAACCAGAAGGGCACCGACGGTTGCGTGCATCGGGAAGGTGCGCCGCGACGCGAAGTTCGCCCCCTGGGTGAGCTGGCGTACCGCCTCCTCGAGGGAGCCTGCCTCCTCCGGGTGTCGGGCGAGGTAGCCCTCCACCGCACCCCTGATCTCGGCGTCACCGATCGACACGGCACACCCCCACACCAGTCGAAGAGCCCAGCTCTCCAGGTCGAGTCCGGAAGGCAACGATGAGAGGCACGGTCAGCTCCAGAGCGCACGACAACGGCAGGGGTTGTAGCCTACCGACGCGGCCCAGCTCCCGTGGGCCCAACGCGCCAAATCACCCGCTCCCAGGAACACCACAGGCACCGGGTCAGGCCGCTCCGCGCCGGTCCTACCGTGAAGCGGGGCGGGGCCGGTGACCACGGACGCTCTCACCGGCTGGGAAGAGGACGCCAACGCCGAGGCCTACGCAGAGTTCGCCCGCACCTGGCCCATGTACAGCGCCACCAGCCACGACCTCGCCGCGCGTGCCCACCTCACCGACAGCCGCCTGATCGTGGACCTGTGCGGCGGCACCGGCACGACCGCCCAAGCCATCCTCAACCTTGCCCCGCCCCAGGCCAGGGTCATCTCCCTCGACAACGCCGCTGCCATGCAACGCGTCGGCCAGCGCACCCTGAACGACACACGCCTGTCCTGGGTCACCGCACCCGCCGAGGAGCTGGCCGAGCACGCCCCGGCCAGCCAGGTCGACGCCGTGGTGTGCAACTCGGCCATCTGGAAAACCGACGTCCCCACCGTGTTCAGGGCTGTTCGCTGTGTCCTGCGACCCGGTGGTCACTTCGTGTTCAACATCGGCTCCGCCTTCGCGGGCCTGACTCGCCCTGACGGGCAGGGCGGGAGGTCTCGACCCTCGCTGGACTCCTTGATCCGCCACATCGCGGCCAGGGATTATGGGTACACCCTGCCCCCGGTGAACAACGAGAGCCCGAAGCTGCCGATGGAGGCCGTGTCCTGTCATCTGGCCGACGCTGGGATGAGAATGGTGGACACCGATGTCACTGCTCAGCGCACCAGCATGGCTGAGCGGAAGGCGTGGCTGTCCATTCCGCTCTTCGCTCGCCCCGGTGGCCGGTTCACCTACGCACAGAAGATGCACATGCTGGACCAGGCCTATTCCCAGAGCAACCCTGAGGAGACAACCGTGACCCGCTGGCTCGTCATCGTCGCTCAGCTATGACACCCAGCTCAGAGGCATCCTGCTCGCCCCGCTCACGCCCGATTCGACCGGTTTCTGGGGGGCGAAGGCGAACCGCAAAGAGCCTGTCCGTGTGATTCCACCTGGAGGATTCGGTCCCGTGTCACAAGCCACTGGCTGTGACATAGGCCATGTGGATAGTGGCGTGGGTGATTCCGCTATAGATCGTGTGGGCCTGTACGGTCACCCAGATGAAGCCCCACTGCTGGTGTAGCACACGTCTCGAGGCTGACGTGAGATCAATTCATTACTCATGGGTCCCTTGCTCGGAATGAACGGTGCAACTGTCGCACAGGTTGAGACGTTCAGCGACTCCTCATAGGCGTCGACATCGATGTGCGCCTGGAAGTGGTAGTCGATCACGGCCCGGCGGGCCAAGCGCCGAGCGTCGACGTAGGACAACCCCTCGCTGATGGCCAGGGCGCGGGCGGCGTCCTTGAGCTTGTCGTGCGGCACGATGTTCCCCTTCGCGGCCCCGGGCTCCCACACCGCCCCGGGCCTTGGGTATGCCACAGGTCAGGCTCGTCTGCGATGGGGGCTGTGCTCGCCCTTGTCCGGGGTCGCCGCAGTCCCGGTGTGGCCGGGTGCGCGGCTCGGAGCAGGCCCTCGCCGGGGCCCTGATCCAGGGTAGACGCGCCCGGGAGGATCCGCTCGGGGAATTCAGCGTTCGGTTCTGTCAGGGGGCGACGTCTGTGGGGCGTCCTGGAGTTGCTGCAGCAGGCGCCTGCTGCGCTCATCGATACGGGCGTTGGCCAAGATTCCTGTATCCGCACTGCCCGATGGCGCAGGGGTCCACCGCTGAGACGCGGATTTTCCTCGGCGGCCGTGACGGCTGCGCCGATCCGGCTTCTGGGCCTTTTGGGGCTCCTTCGAAGGTGGAGCCGGGGCAGGCACGGGCCGGATAGCAAGGCTGTCGGGAAACTGACGCAGCTGTGCCCGGATCTTGTCCCTGACCTCTTCCGGGGTGCTGGACCGACCAAGTAGATCGGTGAGCTGGGCACGGGTGTCGTCGTAGGTCTGCGGCATCCTGCCGTTGTACGCCCACTGGAGGGTGTCGAGCAGTTCGTTGGCCTTGGCGCGGATTCGCTCCGTGCGTTGGCCTGTGCCTGCCCTGCGACTGCGTTCGCGGCCTTCCGGCACTGTGGCCCGTCGTGGCTTTTTCGCGGGTGGGGCGGTGGAGCGGTCGAACTGGTCCTTGGGGAACTGGCGCAGTTGTTGCTTGATCCAGTCCGTCACGTCCTTGGGGACCTCGGGCCTGGTGAGCATACTGACCAGTGCGGCACGGTTGTCGTTGTAGGCCCGGCTGAGCTGGCGTTCCTGGGCCCATTGGAGCTTGCCGAGGTACTTGTCGGCCTCTCGTTGGACGCGATGGTGGGGCAAGAGAGCGCGCCGACTGGGCGCGCGGCGGCGTTCCGGAACAAGGGGGACTTGCCGAGGTCGCGCGAGGACTTCCCGTGTGGGCAGGGCATCACTGGCCCGTTGCAACAGGGTGCGAGCTTCGTCGAGCAGGTGGGGGGCAAGCCCTCGGTTGCGGGCCTGGCGCAGCCGCATCTGGACCTGCTGGGCCATGGCACGTACGTTCGCCATCTCCTGCTGGTCGAGCACGTAGCGCAAGCCACGCAATGCTTGTTCCAATGGATCCGTCGGCGTGGTCACCTCGCTGCGGGGCCCGGGGCGGCGCTGAACGGGCACGGGGACGGCCTCAGCGCGGGCCTTGACGAGGGTGTCGCCCTGGAGAACGCACTCGCCCAGTGGTGTCCATACGACCTCGCCCGCACTGTCACGAATACCGACCTGCACAGTGCGAGTGAGGCCGTCGGCGTCGGCGAGCCGGAACAGTCGGTAGGGGACCCCGTTGGCGACTAGAGCGCGAGTGACTGCCTCGTTGGCTCGCACCAGCCACACATAGTCGTGCGCCTCGGCGGACTTGGCCAGGCCCAGCAGTTCGTGGTCTAGGTCGTGGGTAAACACCAGCCGCAGGTGCTTGCCAGAGGTAGGCACGACCAGTGTGGTGCACGCACGGCCCTTGGCCAGGCCCTCGTACGTGACCTGAGCGTCCACTGCCCGCTCGCCCAGCCAGGAACGCAGGTGGCGGTGAGCGTACAGGTGGTCAGCGCTGCCCCCGCCCAGCGTGTTCTCCCCGCCCTTGCGCAATCGGGCGCACTCGTTGGAATCAGCCCGGTGGGCGAAGTGAGGGACGGTCTCGCGTTCGTGGATGATCTTCAGCGACAGCCGTCCTCCGCACCCGCCCAGCAGATGCCCGCACCAGAACGTCTCCTGGTGTTCGTGGGCGCGGTCGCGGAATAGTTCGGCTTCGTCGGGGTCGAGGGGCATGTACGCCGGGTCGGCACTCTCGGAGTGGCCGACCACAGCTGTTTGGACGCGACGACGATCAAGGACCATGCCCGTACAACTAACACACAGTGACGACATTCGAGGGGTGTTCGGGAGCTCTGGCCGATCACGGCCAACCGACCCGTCCAACAGGACCTATCCGACCTGTGAGTGAGTCTGCTCCCCGCAGGGAATCGGAGTGGTCAGCGCCACCGAGCGACCACCCTTTGACCTATGAGGGCCCGCAACCCTTCTTGTAGCTTTCCCTCATGAGTCACATATGGACCCCCGAAGCACTGGTGACGGTACGTACCCTCGAACAGTGGAACACCCACCTTGACCAAGAGCACGGCATCCACCTCAGAGCCTCCTGGGAACCCAGTGACCCGCTCCAGATGCGGGATGGCACCTGGATCGAATATCGACCGGACGAGTGGGACGTCTACGAGGTCAAGCGCACCCCCACCAGCCTCGTTTCCATCGTGCCGATGGCCTACAACTACCGTGTGGTCGTCGCCCCTATCCACTCGCCGATGCTGCTAGACGGCGGCTGGTGCTACTTCGGCCGTGACCCCATGGTCCTGGCGCGGGCACTGCACGCGGCGTGGGAATGGGACCCCGATGCAGTTCCCGGGCAGCGCCCTCTCTGGTACGACAAAGAGGTGCTGTGAGCACCCCGTAGCCGGTTCAGCGGTGCCAAGGACGACGCTGCAGCCAGCGAGGACCACGAGACCGATACTGGCGGTCGCTCAGGGCACAATGCCGCCTCGTAATGGAGGTGACTCCACCAACCCCTCAGTGGACAGGATGTGATCGGCGAACTCCAGAGTCACCTCGCGGGTGACCGGGTCCACGGTGCGCGGGTCATGCCAGATCAGATGGAAGAAGGAGTCCTTGATGGTCCGCAGCGCGGTGTCGTGGCCAGGGTGGCGGCGTTCGCGGTGTTCCTCCTGCCACTGTTCGCATACCTCCTCGACGTCCTTGGCCCCCTCGGCGTCAACGAAGTACTCCTGGTCCTCGGTCAAGGCACCCATGTGCCACCAATCGCCCCAGTCGAGCGCATCTCCGATGATGGCCAACTCCCACTCGCGGCCGTGCTGGGCAGCCCGCTGAACCAGCGCCCAGGCCATGAGCGGGCATGCCCCCTGCAGGAACCAAGCGATCGTTGGTGCGGTGAGCACACCCGGGGTGACCTCGATCGTGAAGGAACCGTAGGTCAGGGTGGTTGAGGCGCCGGTCGAAGTTGACCGTAGCTGTCGGAAGTTCATGGGCACCCATTCTGTCGAGAGGCTGGGTACCGCACCAGATGAACAGGAAGCGGCTGGGCCATCGAAGCCGTCCCGCCAACTCAGCCAAGCCGCGAAACAGGTCGGACTGGCACACTCCGTGAGCTGCATCCGCACCACGCTGGTCCGCGAACCGGGCAAGGACGGAACCTTCAGGCGTCGTCCTTGGTGTGACTGATGCCCAGTAGGTTCCCGAGCCGCTTAGCCAGATCAGGGCTGCCGTCGGCGTGCACGGTTGTGATGCCCAGTTCCTGAGCGGAGGTGAGATTGTCGGGGTTGTCGTCGACGAACACGCACTCGGCGCTGTCCAACCTCAACTGGTCCAACGTGCGCTGGTAGATCCTCGGGTCGGGTTTGGCGATGCCTTCCACCTCGGAGAGCACCGTCACCTCGCACAGGCCAGTCACACCGAGTGCCTGGTATGGGTCATAGGGGTCGCGGCCGAAACTGTTAGACAGCAGCGCCGTCCTCACACCCGCCTGGCGCGCTGCGCGTGCCAGTTCGATCATCTCCTGGGCAGGCTGCACCTGCGCCCACGCCCGCCCCATGAGGTTGTGGTGCTCTTCAACCTCCAGCAGCGGAGCCGTCAACCGATTCCATTCGGCCTGGGCCAAACGCCCGGCCTCCAACTCCTGGTACAGACGGCGCCCTTCGGGGTGGCGCCCCAGAGTGTGGCTCCAGGCGTGGGCAGGCAGGCCTTGGCTCACGCACCAGCCTCGCAGCGCGGGGCCCACCTCGCTGGTGAGGACACCGACGAAGTCGAGGATGAGCCCGCGAAACGGGGGAGAGGCGGGGACGGAGTACATGGGGATCTGTCCATTCGTCGAGGTGAAGGGACGGCTGATGCTTGTGCTGCGGCGAGGCTCCGGCCAGGACAGTGCTTGCCCTGCTCGGTCGCGTTCACACCACACAACGTCCGCGGTCGTCCTCGCAGTCTGAAGTCAGCGCTTTGCTCCTCAGGCACTGGAGGCCAGGACCTCTTCCACCCCCTCATCAAGGAGCTGACGCGCTGCACACTCGCCCACCTCCTCCGGTTGGTCGGCCGACCCGGTGGCCTCCGCGCGGACGGTGGTGGAGCCGTCGATTGGCGTCACCGAGGCGAGCAGGTGTAGCTGCCCGGCGTGGATGGTGGCATAGGCGCCGATGGGGACGTGACAGCCACCTCCCAACACCTGGAGTAGGGCGCGCTCAGCCCGTGTGGTGGCAGCCGCCTCCTCGTCGTGCACCGCAGCTACTACCCGCGCCAACGCGGTGTCGGCGGTGCGCACTTGCACCGCGATCGCCCCCTGTGCGGGGGAGGGCGGCCACCGGGTGGGGTCCAGGTACTCGGTGATGTTCTCCTGCAGATCCAGCCGGTGCAGGCCAGCCGCGGCCAACACCACCCCGGACAAGCCCCGCTCGCGCATCTGCCGTAGCCGGGGAGGGACATTGCCGCGGATCGGAACCGCCACCGCCCCGGGGCAGGCGTGGCGGAGTTGGCCCACGCGGCGAGGCGCACTGGTGCCCACCCTGCTCCCGGGCGCGAGCGTCTCCAGAGTGGCCCCGCACAGAGCATCGCGCACCTCGTGTCGGCGCGGGACCGCAGCGACCATCGTCCCCGGGGTGATGACGGTGGGCAGGTCCTTCAGGGAGTGGACGGCCACGTCGATCTCGCCGTCGAGCAGAGCCTGTTCGACGGCGCCGGCGAACACCCCGGCGCCGGAAGAGGCGAGGTCGCGCAGACTGCTGGTGCGGTCCTGATCTCCCGCGCTCATGATGGTGCGCCGCACCCACGAGTGCTCAGGGTGGACGGCGCTCAGATGACCCAGGACTTCGATCACCATGGTCTGGGCCAGACGGCTCCCCCTGGAGCCGATCTTCCATGTGGACATGCATCCTCTTCCTGACGGAAGGCTACGGCCCGAGCGCCTACAGATCCCAGGTCAGGACCAGCCGGACTGGGCCCCGGTCCAGCACGAACACTCCAGGGCCAGGGGTGGGCGTTCGCGCCTCGGTGCGATAGACGGTGTAGGTGGGCCTGGTGCGCCGGTATGGCGCCCACACGTTGATCAGATCGGACACACGGTGGGCCAGCGCCTGTCCGGCCGTGGCGTGCCCGACCACACCGATCTCCGTGCACGGCCCCCGAGCGCCCTCAGGCTCCAGGACCCGGTGGGTGAGGTAGGCCAGCCCCCGCTCACCGACCGGCACACTGGCCATCGCGCCCCACCCCAGACCACGCGCCAACCCGTGACGTGCTTCCCCTTCACGGTTGAACATCAACCGCGAGAGCGTGTTCTCCAGGTGCAGCGCCAGCCACAACCACATGGCGTCCAGCGGCTCCATGCCACCGAACCGCACCCCGGTCCACACCGTCTGTGCGGGCTCGGCCAACACCCCCTCCACCTGGGCATCGGCGATGTCCTGTTCCCGGTTGACCTGCAACCGCACCCCACCATCGCCGGACACGTCCACCAGCCGACGCGAGTCATCCCCGATCCCCTCGCGCAACGGCATGAAGCTGCACAGCTCCGCGCTGCCGCACTCCCAGTGGTCCTGGTGGGGGCGCAGCGCCAGCGCATAGCCCACATCCCCGACCACCCGCATCGGCACGACCAACACCCCACCAGGAGCGAGCTGTTCCAGCCACGCCAGGGGCAGACGGTGGGCTCCCACGGTGGCGATGATCCGGTCGAACGGCGCCAGATCCTCCGCTCCCAGTGCGCCGTCGGCGCACCGCACCTGCACCGTGTCCGCCCCGGCCTGCTCCAGGTGGGCGCGAGCGGTTGTGACAAGGTCGGGGTCGACGTCGATGCTCACCACCTGCCCTTCAGAGCCAGCAAGGTGTGCGAGCAGCGCCGCGTTGTAGCCTGTGCCAGCGCCTACCTCTAGCACCCGCATCCCCGGCTCGATCTGCGCTTGGACGAGCATGCGGGCCACCACAGCTGGGTGCGAGGCACAGCTGATGGAGTCGCCATCCGGACCCTCCTTGACCGAGACCGTTCGATCGGCGTAGGCGTTCTCCACCGGGGCGTGGGGCACGAACAGGTGCCGGGGCACAGCGAGCAGCGCTTCGGCTACCGGGTTGGTGAGAGATAGCTCCTGGGCCAGACGGTCCACCATGGCCTCGCGTAGCGCAGGGTGGGAATGCCGGGTGGTGGTCGAGGTCATCGTGCCTTCCCTGGGGGAGTTTGCGGGCAGAGCCAGCGTAGAACGCCAGCACACGAGGGCAGGGCTGTTCTGTGAAAGAGCCGGCAAGCGCTACCGTCCAGGCATGGTTGCTTTCCACCGGCCCGGCCCGGCGCGGAGCAGCACCTGACCAGACCCTTGTGTATTTCGGCGCAGGGGGGAGGGTGTAGTGGCAGAGCTTGCGTTCAGGGGGCCTTTACGTGAAGCCTCGTGCGGGCTCTGGCGATGGCCCGGGTGAGTGCCGCGTGCAGCTCCGCTTCAGTTTCGACCTCGTCACTGCACGTGAAGTCGGGGCGCAGGCCCGGATCCGTTCCTGGGCTTCGGTAGCTGACCTCGGCGACCCATCGGCTCGCCTGGTCGTAAGCCACGGCACCGGTCAGGCCTGGCGTGGCTGTGAAGCGCACCACCACCAGGCAGTGTGCTGGGGTGGAGTCGAACTCTGCCTCAGGATGCTGTTGGACCAGGTTGGTCAGTCGGTTCGTATGACGCCTCGGTCGTCCATGGTGCTCATTCCGTGTCGTCCTCTCGGGCAAGTTCCTGGGCGAGTTCGCGGGCTGTGTCCTCGTCCACCTCGAACACCTTCTTCGGGTGGGAAGTGTCAACGGGATCGAAGGTCACCGCGATCCAGCGGTTCGTGTTCTCTTCCAGCAGCGACTGCTGAGTGTTCACCCAGGCGGTGACCTCGGTGTTCTCGCCGAGCAGGTGTTCGAGGATCCCGTACTCGGCGACGTTTCCGTTGCCGGTGTAGGGGCCTTCCAAGACGGCTAGGACCAGTTCGGTGTCCACCTCTAGCGCCCGCACCACCTGCTCCAGGTGCTCGGCGGCGCCGAGCAGGATGACCCCGTCCCCCAGGGCCTGACGTTCGGCGGCGGCGGCCGCGGCCGCGATCTGCTCGGGCGTGGAGGCTGCGGTCAGGTCGAGGTCGGCCGCGGTGCGCGAGGCCGAGCCGCCGAAGAAGGTGTCGGCGTCGTGCTCCTCCAGGGCGTTGTGGATCTGGTCCGCGCAGAGCTGGTCGACGGCGGCGCGGGCCTGGTCGGCGTCATCGTCCAGACTCGCGTGCATCAGCCCCGTCTCGTCCTGGGCCAGCACGGCGCCGAACCGCATCCGCTGCGCCAGAGGTTTGACCTGGCGCATCAGCGCGTTCGCGTCGCTGGGGGTGAGCAGGGGCAGGTCCCATCGCACCAGGACTCCGGTGTCCACGCTCTCGGGGCGGGAGGCAGGGTCGGCCTCGGGGAAGGCGAAGATGGACAGGTCTCCGTCCTCCAGGTCGAGCTGGAGGAGCAGCGGTTGGGCGGCGGTGGATCCGGGGCGGCGCTCGTAGAGCTCCAGCGGGTCCTGCTCGGGCACGGTACGGATCTCGATCCGGGGCAGCGGGTACTGGCGCAGGATGGTGCGCTCGTCCACCTCCAGGTGCTCGGCCAGGGGTTTGACCTTGGTTCCGTTCAGGCGGGCGTGGACCACACCGGCGTGGCGGACGCGTTCGGCGAGTTCGGTGACATCGCCCAAGGCCCACAGTTCCAGGACCGGGTCGTTGAAGCTGCGGGCGTAGGCGCGCAGCTCGGCGTCGGTGGGTGAGGCCACGTCAGCGGCTAGGGCCTCGCGGAAGGCCTCCAGGCTGGCCAGGTGGGGGTGCAGGGGCTTGTCGTTCACGAGCGAGGTCCTTTCGGGGTACGGGGTTCTTCGGGTCAGGGGTCGACGTGCCAGGTTCCGGCGGGCAGGTGCCGCAGCGCGCGCACGAGCGTGGTCAGGGCGGCCTCGACTTCGGCATGGGCGTGGGGATGGTCGATGGCGGTGCTGTCCACTTCCAGAGCGCCGGTGGGTTGGGTGTGCAGGTGCACGGTGTGCTCGCCCTGGTCATCGGTGTAGGTGAGCGTCAGGGCCCGGGCGACGGGCGGCCCGCCCCGCGACGCCAGGGTGTGGGCTTCGGCGGTGGAGGCACGCAGGGCTCCCAAGGTGCGGCCGTCGGTCTGTTCGGCCAAGGCGGCCAGAGAGGCCCTGCCGAAGTCGCGAGCGGCGAGGCGGAGGTCGGGGTCCTCGGGGGCGGTGAGTTCGCACAGCCCCTCGGCGGCCAGGGACACCGCCGTCAGGGCGGGGTCCACGCCCAGCCGTTCGCTGGTGTTGGCTCGCGCGGCCAAGCGGGTGCTGTGCGCGTGGGCCTCGTCCAGGATCTGGGCGTTGGTGGGCGGGTCGACATCGGCGGCCAGGTGCGGGTGCGCGGGCGTGTCAGGCATGGCTCTGCTCCGTTGGTCGTGGACTGGCGGGGTTCAGCTCTGGTCCTGGTTGACCGCGGCGATCAGGACCACGTTGCCCCAGGTGGTTCCGGACTTGTCGTGGGCGCCTGCGGAGACCTGGGCGATCATCTTGCCGATGTGCAGGGCCACGCGAGCGCGGGTCTGGGGGTCGATGTCGGGGAGGTCGTCGGCGAGGTTGGCCGCGAGGATCCTTCCCAGTTCCTGATGGCGAACGGGCGTGGCCCCAGCGTGGGCGCGGGTCAGTTCGAGGTCGGCGCGGTCGGTCTCAGCGGACACGGAGGCTCCTTGGCAGAGGGAGTGGGCGGGCGCCGCCCCCGGGTGGTGGGCGTGGCGGCCCGTTCCACTGTGGGGTGACGTGGATGTCATGTGAGCCAGACTATATGACATGAGTGTCATATGACACCCGTGTCATGTGGCGTGCATCACATTGTGTTTTTGAAGACACTCGCCCTGAGTCTGTACGCAACACAGCGCACCTCTCGCGCGAAGCTGGTCGCACGCTGGCGTGGATTCATTACGATCGGCCCCCGCGCCCCGCTGTGTCCATCTGACGGCGTTCTGGCTCTGGGGGTGAACCGCAACAGCCCTCCCGGGTGCTGGACACGGGGCCAACCCTCCATAAGCTTCCTTATGGAGGGTCAGGATGCGCGGATCTCCGCGTAGAAGCTCCGGTACGCGGAGGTCCGCGTCATCCGGGGCCAGATGGGGTGATGCGCAGGAGCCCGCGCATCACACTCCACGAAGCCGTCTGCGCGGAGGTCCGCGTACAGAACAAGGCTCCATGGATGCGCGGTGGTCCGCGCATCCACAGAAATTGGGAGTTCTGCGCGGAGCTCCGCGCTGATGGGGGAGTGGGTGCTACGGTGCACGAGTAACCCCCAGCGCGGGCCACCGCGCACCCCGACAGCAGAGACACCTCACTGCCCGCGAACACGCTGACCGTGTGCGGCCGCCCTCGCAAGGAGCCCCCCGTTGAGTAGGACCATGGGTGAGAAGTCCCGACAGCAGTGCCCCCGCCCGTTCCTTTGGTGGCTCAAGCCGAGCGGCTTCGAGTGGACCTGCCCCACCTGCGAGAAGATCTGGCGGATCAGGAACAACCCCTCCCAGCTAGTCGGCGGCCGGGTCTTCTGGCCCAAGCACACCCCCTCCAGCACGCTCACGCCCTACGCGCAAATGATCTGCCGCCCCCAGGTGCTTGCTGAGCATCCCCAGCGGGACCTCTGGGACAGCGCCGAGGGTCGCGAGATCCTGCCCCGCATGCACACCTCCAACCCGGCTCTCGCAGCCGAAGTGGAACGCGGGCGAGAGCGCGCCCAGGACAGCTTCGTTGACAACAAGCTCGCACCTCTGCACGCCCACCAGGTGACGGACGAGGACGCGGCGATGATCCGGATGATGTCCGGTGCCCAGTTCGGCGACGACGTGACGGTGACTCTGCCGTCCGGGACGAGGATCACCGGAGCGGAGATGCGCGAGTGGATCAGGACGCAGGACTGAGCGGCTTCACCCGTTTCAGGACACCCCGGACACCCCATTGACCGTGAGCAGTGGGTGTGTGTTCCCGGCACGGATCTCCTAACGAAAGGGAAAGACCATGGGCCGTCAACGCCGCTACCTGACCGCGAGCGCGGCACTGTCTAACCACGGCTCGGAGGAGGATATCTCTGACGCCCGGCTGTGGAACGCCTTCGTCCAGGAAGTACACGCCCTGGCCGCTGAGCCCCGCTTCGCCGACCTGGGATGGGGGATCAACGTGGAGGCCGACGAGGCCTATGACGGCGAGCTGCCCCCCACAGAACGGACGCCCTGATGGACGCCCACACCTGCATGCCGACGACCGCCGCCGAACGGGCCCATCAGGCTGTGGTGCGCGCGGTACACGCCAGCGCCACCGACCTGGACCCCGCACACTTGCGCCAACTCAACCGCGACTTGCCCGGGCCACGCACGCGGCGGTGGCAGCGCGCCGCCGTAGCCGCCACGGCCGCGCTCGCCTAGCGCCTGGACATGGACGAGGGAAGCGACGCCAGCAGCCCTGACCCGGTACCGCTCGATGTGCCCCTGGAGCAGCAGGCCGAGCACCTGCGGCGGGTGTGGGCCCGTCATGGGCAGGCCGGTGTGCGGCTCGTGGCTGCGGGCTTGGACCCCCTCTTGGCCCGAGCCCTGACACTGACACTGATCGTGGTCAACGTGGGGACCCGCCGCCCCCGGACGGATGACACCGCCTTTGAGTCGTGGCACGGACAGGTCGTGGGCAAGGCCCAGAAGCTGCTCTATCGCTCGCTGTGGCTCACCATCGTGCTGTCGGCGGGGCGCTTCCTGGGCTCGTGGGCTCTCCTGTTCGGCCCTGCCGTGGCCATGTACCTTCTCGCCCCCGGCCCGGTCGCTGCTCGCCTGTGCTGGGCCCTGGGTGCCCTGATCGTGACCTTCGTCCTGGGCAACCTCGCTGCTGCCCTGCACCGCACACGAAAGCAGGCCATGTCATGACGGCCATCGACCCCACCTCCATCCAACAGGGTGGACCCGACCAGAGCTCCGTCACCGTTGCGTGGCCCTCCGGTCTCACCGAGGAGCACGCCGACGACCTCCTGCGCCTGGCCACCACCACGTTCGGCGAGCTGAGCCCCGCCTCGGCACGGGCCGCGATGCGCCGCGCCCGCCTCGACGGAGCCGAAGCGTTCGCTGACCTGGCGGCCGGGGCCCGCCTCCTCGCCGAACAGGCCCGGGTCCTGGAGGTCGCGGCGGGCAGCGCGGCCCGCACCGCCGGAATGGACGCGAGCTCCCTGGCTGCTCGAACACACATGCGGCTCCGCACCGCCCAAGAGCGCTACCGCGAGAACCGCGTGCGCGTGGAGGAGCCCAGCGCCGACCCGCTCGCCCTGCTGGTCCACGACGCCCAAGGCCAGCCCCGACCGGTGACTCTGGAACTGGACCTGCACACCGGCCGATTCGCGTTCGGCCACCGCGAGGAACTGGACGGTGAGGTCGGAGGGCGGGTACTGCGCTGGGCTGTCCCGCTGCTCACCGGCCCCGGCGCCCGCACCCTGCTCCAGGCCTTGCAACCCCTGGCGCTGCGAGCGCTGGTCGGCACCGACGTCATCGACGACCAGCGAGTCCCCGACGACGACGCACACGCCGCCACGGAGGAGATCAACCGGGTGTGCACCCACGCCGGGCGGGTGTACCCCGTCCTGCGCCAGAACAGCGCCGCCGAGCACTTCGCCGGTCAGGACCCGGCGGACATCGCGGCCGCACTCGGATTGCCGCAGGGGGCCGACCCCGAACAAATCGCGGCGGCCGCCGGACTGGCCACTGAGAACGCACTCCGGTTGCTGGTCGTGCTCACCGGTGCCCCGGACTACCTGAGGGCCGCCGTCACACCGGCGGAGGAAGTAGCCGAACCGGACGCCCAAGCCGAATCGGCGGAGGACCTGTTCTCCTACGCCCGTACCCTTGTCCAGGCCTTGGAGGAACCCATCGACGGGGTCGAGCTCTGGTTGGCGAGTCGCCTGCTCGGCGCGCTCCTGCGGGCCGCCGTCTCCGAGGGGGGCACCCTGGATCAGGCCCGGGAGTACACGGTTCCGTTCTGGCTGGGCTTGACCACCCTGGATCTGCCGAAGACCACCCTGGCGGCGCGGCCCGCGCCCGAGACCACTACGGCTCTGGTCGCGCTGGCGCAGTACGAGGACGCGGATGAGCTGGCACGGGAGCGCGCGCTGGAGCTGGCACGCCGAGCCCTATCCACAGCGCCGGTGGGCGAGGAAGCCCAGGAAGAGCAAGGGGGAGAGGTGCGTCAGGCTGCCCAGAAGCTCTTGGACATCCACGGCATGGCGGTGGGGTTGGCCAACGTTGCCCACGAGCACCAGGACGACGTCCTCAAGCACGGAGTCCTGCCCAAGACTGCCTTGATGAGCATGGCACGCGCCCGGCTGATCACCTCGGCCCAGGAGCGTCGCCTCACGGACCTGGCTATCAAGGCGCTCCCCCTGGCCACCGCCATCCTACTTCGGAACCAAGAGCTGGTGGACCCGTGAACTCCCCGCTGGCGCCCGCCCTCTGGAGCACCGTGCTCAGCGGCGACGCCGTGATCGTCGCCTGTGCGATCCCCGCCTTCCTGATCCCGCTGGCCGTCGCCTGGAATGGCGAATCCACCGCCCCTTCCCCGTGGGGGGGGCGTCTTCGGTGCGGTGTTGGGGGTTGTGACCGTCGGGCTCTACACCCGCGGTGAACGCCAGAAGGGAAGAGACACGTGAACCCACGCCCCACGCCTCCCGGACCCGGGCGGCCGTCTACGGCGGACGGTCCCTGCCCCGCCGAGCTTGGCGCGCCGTGCGCGACTGGTGGTTTGGCCAACGCGAGGAGCGCCTCGTACGCGTCCAGGAACGCCGATCGGCAGCCGACCAGGTGCAGCGGGTACAACAACGGCACGCCCGGGTCCGGGAGGCGTGGGGCGAGTACCGAACCGACCTGGAGGCATTCTTGGCCGCACCGGCGCTGAACGACGTCAAGGTCGAGCCACCGCGCTCTTCTTTCAGGCCATGCAGCCGCAGGCCGGGGGTCATACCGAGCGCTACGCGCAGGCGGTGTACTACCTGGAGACCTCCTGGGAACAAGCTCGGGCCCATGCGCGTCGGGTCGGGCCTGGCTACCTGCCCGATCCCGAGCGGTTCGAGCGTGCCGCGAGGCTGCTGCGATTGGCCCACAGCGGCCACGACAACGGCGACCACGAGCGTGAGTTGGCACTGAACCGGGGCACTGATCTCCTGTCCGGACTCGTGGAGCCGCCCGAGCCCACCACGCACTCACTGGAGGCCCGGGTTCGAGCCTCGCTGCCGCCCGTGCACCACCACAAGGAATGAACCATGCTGGATACTGCCGCTCCTCATCGGGGCCCTGAAGGCGTTCTTCCACTCATGATCAGTATCTGAGAGGCCAAGCATGACGGCACATCAAGACGAACCCCTTGCGCGCACGTACACCATCGAGGAGTATCCATATACCGAGCACGTCTATGTCGGCGATCACGATGACCACTCAGAATGCGCCGAACGCCCCCACCCTGATGAGCCCGCAGCCGACGCTGATCTCGATCGGGCCTTGGCGCTCCTGGGCTGGACACGCAACGGACCCTGGCGGCGGGATACCGGCGGCGAAGCGACAGCGCCGGTTAGCCCACGCCCAGACGGGCCCCTGGTGATCCCTCCCCAGGATTCTGGGCTTAGTGAACAAGAATGGGCCGCCCAGAGGGTGACGTTGTCGCTGGGCGTGGAAGACCCCACCGTGCTCCGGCTGATCCTCCACGACCTTCGTGTAAAGGAGGGGATGAGCTGGACCCAGATCGGGGCTTTGCCTCCTGAGCGCCTCGACGCTCTGGACGATCGACACCAATGGATGCGTGACTGAACACGGTCTGCAGTGAAACATTCTCATTGAGGCACGACCACGTTTAAGGAGCCCGCGATGTCGGACACCCCAATGCGGTGGCTGATACGCCGTGACCAGAACAACCCGCGTTTCCCCTGGATGTGGATCTGCCAGGACCGATACACCAACCCTCTTCATAGTCGACTATGTGGAGCGCGAGGCCCCGCGAGTACCGAGGCTGAGGCTCGCGGGGCCGCCATGGCCCATGCTGCTGAACAACACGGATAAGGACCCGGGCTGGGCGCATCTGAGATGGTGTCCTCTCAGGCTGGAGTGCCACCCCACACACAGCCAAGGAGAATGCGTGAAGATCCGCCCAGAGCCCCTCCCTCGCTGTTCACGAAGTCGACGACGACATCGTCGACCGTAATCACAGGTGGGCGTACTACCACCGGATCGTGCTCCCGAAGGCCACAAAGTTGCTTGTCGACGCCGCTGTGGACTTTCAGGAGTTCCTGCGCTTCCAGAGCTCGGCAGAAGAGGGATGACCCCGGAAAGCACAACAGCGATCCCTGCCTCCGCACTCGCTCCCTGGACTCCAGCTGTAGGAGAGGCGGCCCCTGCCTGAATGGGAGAGGCCGCGCCTACACTAGCTCTGCTGCGAGACGAAAGGCCGACCGCCCGGTGCGGGCCGGAACTGCCGGAGCGGTGAGCGTCGTCGTAGCGGCGTGCGGGGGTGTGGGTGCGTCTGAAGGTTCCAGCGGGATTATGGCTGCCGTCAGACCGTATCGTCGGTGAGTGGGGCGGCCGACCTCGTCGACTTCGGGGCAGGCCTACGCGGGTGGGCCTTGAGCCGCGTGATGAGTTTGCTCGCGGTAGCCCCGGTCAACCGGTCGATCACCCGCACACACAGCTCTCTGCGCGCCCGCGGAGCGATATCAGTGCCCCGAATCGCGATCGCCAGGTGGGCGTCGAAGACCTCGGGGCCCACTCGACGGGCGAGCCTGACCAGGTAGTCGTGCTGAGCTGGGCTGAGAGGGCTCGTCTTGGCGGCTTTATCGCGTTCCCGCAGCTCCTTGTAGTAGGCATCGTTGCGCGCCTTGCGTCGGGTCGCGATGTGAGCGAGGCCGGGTTCCGCGGAGTCGGTCTCGTCGTGGGCGTAGTTCAGACCAGCCACAAGCTCAGCGATGCTGGCTTCGGGCCGAGAACGGACTCCCATGGACTCGTTGATATCGCTATTGAAGAAGGCGCAGGCCTTCTCGAAATCAGGAGACTCTCGGGGTCCGGCCTGAACGGTGACGTATTCGTTGAGAGCCTTGCGCGCACTGAACTCGCTCAACAAGGGGCGTGGCACGCACACCTGGCAGTGCCCGCCGACCTCATCGGTCGGCCGCTGCGCGCACTCCCCGCACACGAGCTCCGGACACAGCCCACACAGTGCTCCGGCGCCCTCCAAGGAACCGGGGCCCCCAGGGGAATCCTCGACCGTCAGCTCCGCGAGCGATCGGCACGCACCCGCGCAACGGCGGCTCTGGACCTGAGGCGCGCCCCCGGACTTGAGGATCGCGGAACGGATGACTCCGTTCCCAAAGCGGGTCGGCCTGATGGCGCGCTCCTCTCGGGCAGAACGGTAGGCGCGCAGGATCTGAGGGTCGCTGCCGTTGTCCACTTTCCTGTGGCCCTCGCGATCCAGGCACCGGCACGGCAGCCGTTCGGCGTACCCGAGGTGGGTGGCGCCGAAGCTGTCGCACACTAGGCACAGCGTCCACTGGTAATCGCTCTCCCCATCCACCCGCATTTCAGCTTCGCTGTGGTTGTGCCAGGGACACACTGTCGCGTCGATGGTGCACGGAAAGGGAATCGGGCCGACCGCGAGGAGCGCATCACCACGCCACTGAGGGGCGGCCTTCTGTGTTCCGGTGGTCCGCAGCCGTGTCGTGGTCGTCAGTTGGAACTGGTGCCACCACCGCGGTGCTTGTTCTTCCTCGGCGTGAAACCACACCTTCTGCTCAGGAAGCCAGAATGCGGGCGAGTAGTCTCTGCCCGTTCTGTCCTTGAACGTGCAGGGCGTGTACAGGTAGTTGACGTGTAGGTCGTCGAAGAAGACTGACCAGCGCGCATGGAGGTCCGAGTCGAACCGTGCTTCGACCAACGTGTAGCTCACGAACAGCAGTATGGCCGGGCTGTCTCCGATCTGGGGGCGAAATCGAGGAACACGACTTCAGCCCGACGGCACTGCCCGCCGCCAGACCCCGGATTCTGTGTGAGGGGCCGTGCTCACCGGCTCTGGTGGATGGGCGCGAGCTCTTGGCGCAGGTCCACCACCGGCACCCCTCGGGCCCCTCCGCCGACCCCTGACCGAAGCGCACCCACAGGAGCAGGACGCCGACGTCGCGGGCGAAGGCCAGCCTGGCGGCCGAGGAGCGGTTGGGGGCGGAGTCGATCTCGACCACGACGGTGACGGAGACCGGGTGCCACAGCACCACGTCCAGGCGCCCGTAACGCTGGGCGCCTGGCGGCAGGACGGGCAGTCCCAGCTCACGCCATACACGTGGCCGCCCGAGTCAGCGGGGTAGAACTCCTCGGCCCATGCGCTGATCTGCCGGGTCAGGGCGGTGGTCAGCCGAGCGGTGGAGGAGGCGCCGTCCTCGACCTCGTGGTCGGCCACAGCCGCGCGAGCCCAGTCGGTGAGCCAGGCGCGGAGCCGTTCGGCGGCCTGGTCGACCTCCTCGGTGGGCGCAGGGTCGGGGGAGCGGCCGGTGAGGTGGTGTAGCCACCCTTGGGCCCAGTGGCCACGCCCCACCACGTTGATGACCCCGTCGGTGGCAGCGGCCCGACCCGCCTCGACCTTGGTCGGCACCAGGTGCTGAGCCCGGTCGCGGACCAGACCCAGCACCTGGTCCACGCGTCCGGTCTTGTCCATGACCTGCTCGGCAGCCAGAGCGCCCTGGAGATGCTTGGCAGCCCACCACCGCCACTCGGCCACCAGCGCAACCGGGGCTGCCTGCTCGACCTCGATGTCGTCGATCATCTCGCGGGCCTGCCCGGCGAACCCGCGCGCCGCGGCACTCAGCTCAGCCTTGAGACGCCCTTCGTTGGCCTTCCACCAGGCGTTCTGGCAGGGCCAGCACCGCTGACGCCGCTTGCCTGCAGCGTTGGTGGTGATCATCTCGTTGTGCCCGCACCCGGGGTAGGTGTGGCGGATACGGAACCCCGTGCACTTCCGACAGGCGGCCACGTCCCCGTTCTTCCACTTGGGTAGGGAGGTGCGGGTGGAGATCCGGTCGAACCATTCATGACCCTGCTCGCACTTCCACCACACCTCGATGGGGCTGGAGGGCGGCACGGTCATTGGGTCCAGGCCGCTGTCGACGTTGCGCTCGAAGTGACAGCTCGCGGCGACCTCGGGCGGTAGCGTGCCCACCGGGCGCGCACCTTCCTCTGTGGCTGGCATGGCGGTGCTCCCTGTCAGTTCGGGAAGGGACCGTAGGGCTCGGTGCACTCGAAGATCTCTTCCACCGTGCGTTCGGGTTCCTCTCCGGGGGCTCCGAAGATCGGGTGCTGGTCCTGGGCGGTGCAGGCGTCACGGCGCTTGTTGAAGCCGTCCCTGCCGGGGCCGGCCACGTACAGGGAGGCGCCCTGGCCGTAGAGCAGGGCGTGGGTGGCGGCGTCCTCCTTGTAGGACAGACGCTGGTCGATGCCCATCGCTCGCAGCTCACCCAGGACGCGGGCCACGTCGCGCCGGTCGCGCCAGTCCTTGGTGTAGACGCAGATGAGCCGGTCCTTGCCGGGCTTGTCCTCGGTGGCGACCTTGGCCTTCCAGCCCAGGCTGCCGGCCTCTGTGGCCTCCACGATGGCCGCCCACACCTCGTTCACCCGCTCGGGAGCAGTGAAGGGCATCCACTTGCCGGTGACCCCGGCGTTGACCAACTCGGCCACCTCCTTGCGTTCGGTCTCGGTCGCGGCCAGGTTCACGGCGTAGCGCCAGGGGGACATCGTGGGACTCCTTCTCGTTCGCCAGCAGAGCCTTCAGCATCGCGCTTCACCGGCAGCCGGAGGGGGTTTTTCCCCGAACTCGGGCTCGTTGGCCAGTCCGGGCCTGGGGAGAGTGGCGTCCGGGCCTCGGTCGAATCGGGGCCAGCTACTCGACCAGGACGCCAGTACCGTCGCGGGTCGTTGTCCCAGGCCGCCCGCACCTGCGGTTCGCTCCAGACACAGAGTGGCCGTCCCTATCTATGGGATTCTGAAGTGCATGCAGTACGGTAAAACAGAGAGCGATATGCTTCCTGGGTCTCATTTAAGTTTTGAGGAGATCAACCCCCGTGAACAGCATTAATCCTGCCGTGCGGCTGGCGGCTGCGAGCATGGCTGCTGTGTTCGCGCTCACTGCCTGCTCTTCCTCTGAACCGTCTGAAGGGCCTAGTTCCGCTGAGGATCCGTTGGAGTCAGTAGAGGAAACCGATTCCTCGTTCCTGTTCGATTTCACCGAATCGACAATGGGTCCGGCTGAGACCATCGAGTTCCGGGTTCCCGACGAGCTCATCGAGATGGACCCGGAGTATGCGGAGCGGCGGATGCTCGAATCCGTCACGATCACCGCGACCGAGGCAGAGGGCCCTTCCGAGTGTGCAGTCAGATACGATTTCGGCTACACCGATACTGACTTGGCGCGGCTCGCGGAGTTCGCCGAGCAATACTACGACGCCAGGCCGCCTCAGGAAGCTGCGTATTATGTCTTCACTGGAATTTCGGCTGATGGCCCTGAGATGGAAGAGGACTACTCTTCCGCAGTGGTGCCGGTCAAGTGCGCCCTCTCGCATTCTGACAGCGTGAACACCACTGAAGTGAGGTTCGTCAATACCACCGATGACGGCGCAACCTCTATCGGTTCCGATCTCTTCCTTCTGGCTGAAGTGTCAGTTATGCAGAGTGGTGAGCTATTTGTTCAAAGTGTTGATCGCCGAGGCTGGCAGCTGGACAGTAATGGCAGTTGGGTCAAGGGATAGGGTTCGGCCTCATGATTCACTACCGCAGCGCGACTCCGATGGAAAGGTCACTCCTGTGTCCCACATGACTCCCGAGATCGAACGACTGCTTCGGTTGGTACTCCTGCTCCCCAACGACCACCATCATCAGCTGCACCGACGTCTCATTGTCTAGTGCCGTGACCTAGGCGACGCGATGTCGATGCGCTGGTTTGCTTGACCCTGAAGAACACATAACCCACGGCCGATCGCACTTCCACGATCGGCCCAGGGGCCTACCGGCCGGTGGGCACTTGTTGGTGGCCGTGGTGGAACAGCACACCGGCCACCAACAGGTCCCGGTGGAGGAACGTCTCCTCACCGCCGAACAACAAGTCCCACTGCTCTGCGGTGATCAGCGCAGACGCGGTCCCCTCCGTGAGTAGGCGCTCGACCGAGGCCCGCTCCAGCCACGTGCGCCACTGCTGGACCCGCATGCGTCCGGCGACGAACGTCCGCCGCTCCTCGGCATCCCCCAACAGCGGCGCGATCTGATCCACCAGCGCTTCGGTCGGTCCCGTGTCGACTCCGCGCTCCTGGGCATACCCGGAGGCCACGAGGAGCATCACTGCGCCCGAGAGCCGCCAGGCCCGAAGGTCTGCTTCCTCCAGGGCCGCCTCGCGGGCTTGGTGCGACATCACGTGCAACAGGGTGAAGGGGTGGTAGCGCGAGGGGCTGGAGTGTAGGTCCTGGGAGAGCAGGTCCCACACCGGCTTGGGAGTGTTCAGCGCACACACCTCGGCGCGGATCTCCTCCGGCAGGCGCGCCCACCAGCGCGCGGTGGTCGTGTCCACGACCCGGCGGGTGAGGAAGGGCTCGCGGTTGTCGTTGCGCCAGCGCTCGCTGATCAGCTCGCTCGGCCGCTCGACCAGTGCCTCGGCCAACCAGGCGGTGTTCCATCCCTGCGGCCACGCGACCAGGTTTTGGTCGATGGCCGCGCGGTTGCGCTTCAACGCCTTCACGGTCAGGGCGTGGGCCAGTTCCTGGTCGTCGGTGTCGGCCGTGACCAGGTTCGCGCCGTTGTTGTAGGCGGCGTAGGGCAGCGCCCAGATCGCGATCCGGCATGGACGGCAGAGCGGAACGCCGCCTACGCCGCCTTGGGCGGTGTTGAGGTAGGAGGACGACTCGGCCAGCGGCAGCAGGCTCTTGCCCCACCGTCGCGCGGCCGGGGCGTCACACCAGGAGCAGTACCAGGGCGCGTCGTCGTCGGCCGCGAACTGGTCTTGGAGCGAGGCGCGGATCTGGTCCTGGCTGTGGTGGTAGCGGTGGGGGTGGGCCACGGGGGAGTTGGGAAAGGCGGCGCCCAGGGCCATCGCCCAGGCGTAGCCGGGGCCTTGCTTGGGGGCGTGCGCGGCCCGCAGTGCGTCGTTGATGATGATCTCCTCGACCCGGTCAAGGTCTTGGAGGTCGACTTGTGCGGGGGAGTGCCGGTCGCACATGGCGGCTACGGCGTGCGCTCCGGCGCGTTGGAAGGAGTGGGCGGCCAGCTGCATGAAGGGCTCCTGGTCTGGTCTGCTTTAGGTAGGCGGCACGACGGTACAGGGGTCCCTCAGAGGGCGAATGAGGTTCCAGGGTAGCGCTCATTCCTGCCCTGTGTTCGGAATTGAGACAGCTCCTCGGTGGCGGCTTTTGCTCCTGAGTAGGCCAGTCCCTGAAGGCTTCTTCTTCCCGCCAGTCGAGGGGGCACGTAGGGCAGTAGTCGATGATGGTCGCGCTGTTCTCGGGGGGCGAGCCCCAGACATCTCAACACGATGGGGTACACCGTGTCCCCCACGCGGTGCGCACGTCACCCGCTGACCGGAGCCGCCCACCTTCCATGGTCGCGTGGGTTGAGCGCCGCCGGGGCCCTCGACCAAGAAAAGACCTTCGATTATAGAAGGTTTACGATTCCCAGGACATGCATGTCTGTCGATTCCAGACCCATGAAGAGGACCACAACGCCAGCGTGCGGGACTTGGTTGAGGAGAGCGTGTGAACACCCCGCTGGACACCGCGACCTGTATGGGCGGACCTGGCGCGTGCACCGTGCCGTAGCGATCGCCCTGGTAGTCGCAGCGACCACTTTGAGACCGGGGTTTAAAACCACCCACGATCATCCTAGTGGATCTCGACCCCCGCGAGAGCGTCGTCCAGGAGGTCGGCCGAGGAGTTCACGGGTGCCACCTAGGCTTGGTCCGTACTCGGTCTTCAGATGTCCGCTCGGCGTGGGTGGCGTTGAGGGCCCGGGTGGCGACACACCTATCTATGAGATGACCGGCACGGTGCTGGAGACCACCGGCACTGACGGCGAGCCCCTTCTGGGCGCCGCTCTGGGCCGCCGCGTGAACCCCGACAGCGTCGACACCACCATCTGAGAAGGGAACGACCCCATGACCCCGATCACCACCTGGTGGCGGCGCCGCTCCGGCGCCGTCGAGCCCCGACACGTCCGCGTGCTGCGCGTCTTCCTCACCGACCCCGAGCAGCAGCGGTTCGGCTACGACCTCATGCAGGATACCCGCCTTTCCAGCGGGCGCCTGTACCCGATCCTGGCCCGCCTGAGGCGGGACGCCTGGATTACGGGCACGTTCGAGGACATCGATGAGAACGCGGAGGGTCGTCCTGCGCGTCGGGGCTACCGTCTCACCGACGCCGGGCGCGTACACGCCCGTGCGCTGGTCGCCAAGTGGACGGACGGCGCCCCTGCTGTGCGCCCGACGCTGGCCGCGGCCCGCCTGCGCGCCGACGAGCTGATGGGTCGTTCCGGGCCCGACGCCGACGGCTTCGTCGACCCGTTCGCTGAGACCGCCCGCGACATGCTGGCCGCGCTGCTCTACGCCGCCGCGGTGTCCGCGGTCGACGACGACCAGGTCCGCCAGTGGGCTCGAACTCAAAGCATGGAGCCCTACCAGCTGCTCACAGAGCGAGTGCGAGGCGAGGGAGAGGACCCTGACGCCCTCACCGCCAGCGGACAGGTGCGCACCGTCTACCAGGGCTACCCCGACAGATCGCGGAGCGCCGTCATGATCCAGGTTGTCGGAGCGCTGACCCGAGCCGACGGGTGACACCGAAGAGGCACCGTGCAGGTCGCCGGTCACAGTGTCGTGAAGAGGCAGGCGCTCAGCCAGTAGACAGCGCCGCCCGCCAGGACATGTCCCCTGGCCGCGGCGGTTCGACGCTCTCACTGAGCGCGCTCCGCACCCATGAGGGCCTGGACCGCGTCCTGGCGTGTCGCAGCTCGGGTGATCTGGCACCGACGTTCGCTCTCGAATCCCTCCCAGGTGCCATCCCACCGGCGGCACACCGTGCCGACCAGGACATCGTCGCGGTGCAGGAGCCAGCGGCGTAGCGGGTGAGCGTGGTGGTCACCCAGCCGCAGGTCACGGCCATGCTCAGTTGTTCCGAGAAGGTCACGGCCAGCTCGACCCGATACGGCCGCTGGCCTTGACCCGCAGACTGGTGAATTGGATGGTGTGGACGGGACCGTGCATGAGGGCATCTCCTCTGTTGTCGGGGTCAGGCACACGGCACGGTCTACAGGTGCCGCCGATCCCTCACAGGGGATAATGATGCAGGTCACCCTATCCCACCGCAGGGTTCCAGGAGTGTGCGACGGGTACCCCGGGGCGTCATCGTCTCCTGCCTACTCACCAAAGCCCAACACCTTGACACCCTCACCCTCGGCGCCGCTCAGGTCGACCAGCACCACAGCCCCGGGCACAGCCTCGAACCGGTTCTCCGGCTGCCTGGGCTCCGAAGGCAGAGGGGCCTGGGTGGGTTCGGGCACATCCACATCGAACGCTTCTCCTCCACCCCACGGGGCCACGCTGATCTTGGGCCCGCCATCTCTCGAGTCCGCGAACTTCACCACCGAGTCCTCGAGGGCAAGCACGTACGCGCCGGGTGAAGAGGTCTCCACCGCCTGTTCCGCCGTGCCCAAGGACCTGCCATCGAACCGCCGCAGCTCATAGCGGACGGAGTCCGCTCCGGAGTCGCGCTGGGAGACGAGGAACCCCTGCTCAAGCGTGCGAGCCAGGTACAAGCCCTCGTCCTGGAGCCCCGTCGCCTCGCCCACGACCTCACCCGAGACCGGGTCGAACACGTACAGCTCACCGAACCATTCGTCCTGGTACTCCGGTCCCCGGTCCTGGTAGACGGGAAGCAGCTCGCCCGCGGCGAACGTGGCGGCGTTCGGAGGTCAGAAACGCTCCTTCTTCACCCTCCAGGTGCCACAGCACGGACCCGTCCTCAGGGTCCAAAGCGATCAGCTCGGCCTCGATCGAACCACACCCCGCCCGCACGACCACCGCCTCGGAGAACACCACCGGACGATCGGCCCGGTGCACCTTCGACCCCTCACAGGTGAACAGGTCCTCGGTGTGCCACAGCTCGGAGCCGTCCTGGTCGGAGAGCATCGTGGCCGAGAGCCGGTCACTGCCCTCCAGGTGGAAGACACCATCGTCACCGGCCACACCCACGTTGAAGGGCCCGGGCCTCTCGACATCGGGAGCGATCGGCTCCTCGAAGTCGCCGACGATCTCCCCGCTGACTCCGTCCAGGACCACCCGGCGCCACGCGACCGTAGGCGTGAAGTCCTCCTCATCGTTAGCTGCCCGGACCCTCTCGTCCGGTGCTTGCTTAGGGTACATCACGTGCACCCGCTCCCCGGAGGAGGACACGTCGGTCAACGCACGGACGTCCTCGTCGTCCACGGTGAAGCTCCATCGCTCCCGCCCGGTCGCACCGTCCAGCGCGAACACACCGTGGGAGGTACGCACGAGAGCCCCCTTGGGTAGAGGGGTCACATCCAGATCGCCCGAGTACCCCTGGGCGGTCCACTCCCAGGCCAGTACAAAGCTGAGCGCCAATGCCGCCACGGCTCACGGGGGAGCGGGATATGCCTGTGTTGTGCGCATGCGACGATTCTGCCGTCTGCGCCGCAGGTGCGCCCAACGGGCAAGCGAGGGGCCCCGGCGTGGTCACCGCCGGGGGCCGCACTCCAGTGGGGTGGAGTGCTGGGAGAGGGTCCGCCCCTGGGGAGGAAGGGGCGGGCCCGTGTGGTCAGCGCAGGCGCGTGCCGCGTTCGGCCAGGATCCGTCGTACGTCGGTGGCCGCGGCGTCCATGTCCAGGGCCCGGCCGGTGTGCTCGGCCAGGGCGGCGTGGAGGTTGATCAGGTGGCGCTCGGGAGCGACGGGCCACTGCGTCAGGACGCCCTCGGTCAGGGCCTGGTGCAGGGCCAGGGGTTCGGTGGCACCGCTGCGGTGGGCTCGGATGGCCTGCTGGCGCAGGACGCGTAGGTAGGTCAGGCGGCTGGTGATGGCGCGTTCGATGTCGGCGCCGGAGAGCAGAGTGCCGTGGCTGCCCACAACCTGGCGGGGAGCGCAGTCGCTGATCCACCGCAGGGCCTGCTCGGCCTGCGAGGGGGCGAGCCCCCAGAGTTCGGGGGCGACAGGGGCCAGCAGGTCCCCGGCCAGGAGGATGCGGTCAGTGCGGTCCCACAGCAGCAGCTGGTCGGTGCTGGGGGCGTGCACGCTGACCCCCGGCAAGCTCGGGATCGGCCTCTGGTGGCTGAGCACGTGTGGCGAGCCGGGGGCGAAGTTCGCGGCGGCCCGGATCTGGCCGGCGTGCAGGCGCTCAGCGTGCTCAGGGGTGCGCTCCCCGGAGCCGTGGTCCCAGCGCAGCCACACCATCCGGCGTAGTCGCAGGGCCGGGGCGGCGGTGGCGACCTCGGCCAGAAGGCGTTCGGTGGCCTCGGCGCTCATGCCGTGGTCCACGACCGTCAGCTCGGCGCCGCGTCCGACCAGGAGGCTGGCGCCCGGGCTCGCGGTCCACCGTGTGGTCCACACCCGGCTGCTGGGGCGGCTCAGGGTGGGCGCCCCGGGGCTGTTCGTGTGGTGGTGGGTGCGGGTCAGCGTCGCGTCCATCCTGGCTACCTCCTGGTCCGTGCGGCGGGGCCGCCCAGGTGGTACAGGATTCGGTGGGGCGACCTGGGATCAGGTCACCACGGCGGGGTGCGGTGTGGGATGCGATATCCGCAACTGGAACCCCTTGACAGAACGGTCACGGGTTGTTCTACGCAGGTCACTCGGTGTTCGTCCCTTATGAGCTTGCAACAGCGGTGGGTGAGCAGCGCAGTTCCAGGTTCACCGAGACACCGTTGACCTGCCCGTGACGTGGGTGGACGTCTCGGTCGAGGCTACGGCTGGGTCAGCTCCAGCCATGCGCAACAGTGAGCAGGCCCGGTCAACGCACTGCTCACGGTCGGCCGCCGGTATGTCTTGGGCCAGCCCGTACACGGTGGTGAGGGAGCTCATCCAACTCATCGGCCGGACGAAATCGGGGTCATGGAGGTTCAGGGCGTCGCGCACGACTCCGAGCATGCGCCGGGGACGTTCGGCGCGCTCCCAGAACAGTCGGCCCACGCTGACGATGGCGGCCCCGACGAACGCCCACACCACCGCAGCGGCGGACAGCTCTACCCAGACCAGTTGGGTCACTGCGAGCAGGATCGGGGTGAGCGCGGGGAGGGTGCACACCGCCCCGACGCGATCGGGCCAGGCCGACCGCCACAGTGTGAGTGCCCAGGCCCCCACTGCGGCGTGGAGCAGTACGACCCAGGACACCTCGTCCCACTCCCTCCAGCCGGTGATCACGACTGTGAACGCCGTGCCGAGTACACCGGCCATGACCGTGCCGAGCAACGCGATGCGAGCGCTTCGGCGGGTGGGTGCATCGGTCATCGAGAACTCCGAGGGTCGGCAGGGCCGGGGGTTCATCCTCTCACCGAGGACTGACCCTTGGGCGAGACGCAGGCGCCCTCACTCGGTGTTGAGTTCTCCCAACGCGTCGAGATTGTTGTGGCACAGCACGGCCAGCTCGTAGAGGGCCTCCAGGGCCGGGGGCGGGTCGGCGGCGCGGATGGCCACCCCGAGCTTGACCGCGCGGCCCGCCAGCGGCACGAACTTGGTGTGCGCGGTCTCAAAAGCGTCGGCGGCGAACATGGTGTGCAGCGCGACGCTACCGGTGACCTCCACGGCCGCGCTGACCTCCTCCGGGGACTCCAGGGTGGTGGCTCGGGAGGCCTCCGCGAGGGGTAGGTCGTCCATCCACCGGGCGTAGCGGGCCCCTCCGGGGTCGGCGTAGAGCCATTCGGCGTCGGCGACGTGGTGGGGGCTGAGCCATTCGGCGTCGGCCAGGTCCGAGCTGCGCGGCACCACCACGGCCCGGGGGGCGGTGGTGGTGGTGTGGGCGCGGTAGCCCAGTTCATGGGCCTCATCGCCCAAGAGCTGCCCGAAGGCAATGTCGGCGCCTGCGAGCGGGTCCGCGAGGGTGGGGGAGTGCACGGGCACGTGGGCCAGGCGCACATCGGGCCAGCGGGCCCGGAACTCCTCCAGGATGGCCGGGCCGGTGTCGGCCAGGGCGGCGCCCAGGACCGCCACGCGGATCAGCTCGGTGCCGGCCTCCTGCTCGCCATGAGCGGCGATCCTGTCGAACCTTCTGCGGGCGCTCTCGCCCCAGGACAGGTAGCGGCGGCCGAGTTCGGTGAGCTGGACGGGGCGGCCCTGGCCGCCGCGGTTGACGATGGTTCCCTGCACGAGCGCCTCCAGAGAGCTGATTTTGCGGCAGGCGGCTGTGGGGCTGAGGTAGACCGCGGCCGCCGCCTCGGCGATGGTGTCGTGCACGGTCAGGGCGCGCACGAGGTCGATGGTGGTGGAGTCGATGGACAAGGGGGGCCTCCCAGGGTCGCAGTGTCCCGGGGACGGTACGTGTTCGCGCCACCTCAGTGAGCCAATGTCCGGTAAAGGGTTTTCCTGGGTTTCCCTACCCGGGCTGCTCGCGGGTAAGCCGCTCCCGGCGCCCAACCCGCCGTGGTGAACAGGGAGCGCGCTCATGCGCCATCTCACACCCGGCTTCCCAGGTGTAGAACACGGCGCGAGCTAGCAACCCCTTACAGGTGAATTTGCTCTTTCTGCGGGGAAGCCAGCCCGAAGAGGACGCGAGGCAGACCACTTGGGTGTGAGCCGTCCTTTTTCTTTTCGATGATTCCCTGATCTATCAACCCCAGGAGGGTATTCCTGTCATTTTGCGTCACTTCTTCGATCGCATCCGATAGTTCACTGAATGTCCACCAGTCCTTGTCGGAATCCTGGAGGGTCTCGATGATCTTCCGGCGACGCTGCGCAACTGGCACAGTCGCCTTGCGTCCGCTGGGGTCCATCCCCGACCTTCGCCCCGAGTCATCGGATGGAGTCTCGAAGTGCTCCACCATCTCGCCTTGCTGCCCTAGCATCGATTGGAGTCGCTGATGGATGTCACGCAGCTGCCCGTCCTCCCGTCGCAACTGTTCCAGCTTCAGGGAAATTTTACGCATTTCGTCCGATATGACCCTCCTCTTGCTTTGAATATCTCCGAGAAGTTCCCTGGCTCCCACTTCGAGTTCACTCGCGCTCATGTCAGAAAAATAGCATCACGAATGGCTGCTATCAGCATGGTGGGCAGAGACTGAGCGCCCAATCTTTGACTACTAGTGGGGCATCGGAGTCGGAGAGTCGGAGACATGAACATCATCTGGTCCCAGCTCCGCTCACACCCAGGACCGACCCACCAAGGTCCATCTCCTGGCCGCTGCGTCCACCCTAGGCTGGTCGCCATGCCCCAGGACCTGACGACGACCGCGCCCACCCAGTCTCTGAACGCTGTACCCGAACGGGTGGATCTGGACGCCCGCGCGGGCGGCGGCGAGCAGGTCGTCGCGGCCCTGGCCGAGCAGATCCGTGTCCGCTCCACCCGCCCCAACACCAGGGCCGCCTACGCCCAGGACTGGGCGCACTGGGAGCGGTACTGCACCATCGCTGGCCTGCACCCCGACGAACCGTCGCCGGACGCGCTGACGGTGTTCGCCGGGTGGATGATCGCCCACCCCGGAGTGGGCGTGGAGCACGCGGCCCCCGCCACGCTACGTCGCCGGGTGTCCGGCATCGTCTCCTCCTGGCGCCGCACGGGCGCCCACGTCCCGCACCGGGCGGGCGAGGACGCGATGCGGGCCATCGCTGAGCACGAGCGGTGGCTGGCCGAACAGCATATCGACGCCGGGCGCGGCCAGGCGCCCCTGCTCAGCGTCGACGGGCTGCGCCGGATGGTGGCCGCCTGCCCCGAGACCCCGGCGGGCCTACGCGACCGGGCCCTGCTCCTGCTCGGGTTCGCCGTCGCAGCCCGCCGCTCGGAGCTGGCCGGGCTCGCGGCCGCAGACCTGACGGTGGACTACGACGGTGGCGCCCTGCGCGGTGTGGTGGTGCGGGTGCGCTCCTCCAAAACCGGGCAGGGGCGGAGGGTGGCGATCGTGCGCGGCTCCGACCCGGCCACGTGTCCGGCCATCGCGTGGATGCGCTGGTCCCAGACGGCCGGGGTGACCTCGGGGCCCGCGCTGCGGCGGGTGGACCGCCACGGGCACGTGCGAGCGGAGGGGGTGTCGGCGGCCGCGGTCGGCGACGTCATCCGCCGGGCCGGGCGGCGCACCGGCGACGCCGACCTCGCGGACCTGACCGGGCACAGCCTGCGCGCGGGGTATGCGACCGCTGCCCGGCACGCTGGGCACGACGTGGTCGCCATCGCCCGCGTCGGCGGGTGGCAGCCCAACTCTCCCGAGCTGGCCAAATACCTGCGGGTGGCCGATCAGTGGAACCCGCAGGACAACGCCACCAGCAGCATCGGGCTGTAGCCTCCCGGTGGCCGGGGCAGCCTTAACAATGACACCGACTGATGCCCCAGGCCGCTGGCGAACAGCTGTCGCACACACCTGACAGAAGCATCTGCGCGGCTTCTCGGTGCCCCGGCGACCGACACCCAGCCCTCAAAATGCCGAGCGCCCGCCGCATCCCCTTCCTACAGGCCGTGCGGGGTCATCCCTGCCGTCCCAGGCCGCAGTCGATGACGCCCCCGTGTCCAGGCGTCGCACCGGGGTAGCCTCGGCCGACGGGAGCAAGTCGGGGTTGGCGCCCCACTCAGCTGCCACCTGCTGCCAGAGCCGTTCGCCGCGCTCCCCCAAGACGTAGACGCGTTCGGCATCGGACAGGGCCGCCACGGCCGTCAGCGGTTCGGTCAGCTGGGCCTGGGAGCCCGTCTCGATGGCACGGGCCAGGGTGAACAGCGCCAGTCCGGCAGCGCCTGAGTTGTAGACGCTCCTAATGATCAGCGCCATCAGCGCGTGCAGGGCGGAGGGCCGATCCCGGGGCGCGGGCACGTCGTCGGGCAGCTGGCCGAGCGGTTCGGCCTCCGGCGCCCCGTCGGTGCCTGGGTTGGACGCGGTCGTCTGGCCGGTGGTCGTCAGGGCGTCGGTGGCCGGGTCGTAGAGGTGGGCAGTGCCCGTCGATCGGGAGCCCTCGTCGGTGGATGGCATGGGACGGTGCTCGCTTTCAGCTCGAGATCGGACCCTAGGGCTCAGAGCGGTGGAAGATCTCCTCCGGGGCGCGTTCGTGCAGCTTCTCAGGCTGGGACCGAAGCCGTTGGGCGGACCCAGCGATCCACCCAGTGCTGGAGGGTCCGCGCGCTGCCCCTAGGTGTGGATGTGCCGGAACACCATCACCACCGGTCTAAACACGCGCTCCTGCGGAGCCTGTGGACCCCCGACCACCGAGAACGACGCACGCCGTAGCGCGATCGAGCACTCCAGGCAGCAGCTCGGAAGCAGCAGCCGATGAGCACCGACCCGCTGTACCAGGTCCTCAAAGGCGTCAACGACAGCCTGGGCCGGATCCGCCCCGGCCAGCTGGAAACCGAGCGTGGCGGCGCCGAGCCCTGCGACCATCTCATCAGCACCCTGCACCACGGACGCCAGGGGCTACCGATCTTCGCTCAGTGCCGCCACGCCACCGACCATGACGACCTGCAAGAGGACGAACACGGCAGTCGAAACGGAAGAGAACGAGGAACAACACCGATGACATCCGCACCGAACTACGGAATCGCCTCAACCCTGGAGGCCTACACCGCCCACGCCACCGCCCTGCTCGCCCCCGTCCTGGCCGAGCGTCCCCTCTCCCCACCCCTGGCCACCCTGACCGCCGAACGCCTGGGCGCGGTCCTCCTCACCGCAGAGTGGGAGGACGTGGACGCCGTCGGGTCCGCCTCCTGGCTGTCCGATCCCGCGCTGAGTGAGCCCCACCAGCGTCTCAACCACTTCTACGGCAAGGAGGCCGGTCGGGTACGCGGGGTGCTCAACCGCCACGCCATGGACCCCGAACCGATCCAACAGGTGCTGGTCGACCTCATGCGCGCGGCCGTGCGAGCCGAGGAACTGACCCGGCACCTGCACCCGGTCCACCCCCCGTCCCTACCCGCCTGGGCGGTACCGTCCGCGCGGGTGCGCGCGCAGAGCCAGCGGGGTGGTCCCAGGTACGCGCCGGTTTTGGTGCGGGCCGGGCTGAACGAGATGGCCGCCGCCGCCCTCACCGGGCCGCTCACCGGGTTTGTCGCCGCCGTCGACCTGGTCAAGGACCAGTACCGCGACGGTGAGCTGCGCGGGGCCCTGCACGCTCTGGCCCCAGTGCTGACCGGCGGCGACCCCACACGGGTACGGCTCCTGCTCGGCGCGCTGAGCGATCTGCACCTGGAGTGGATGCGGGAGTGGACTCACCTGGTCCGGACCATCGAGGAACACGCCTTCAACCTGCTCATGCCCACCCACATCGGGGCCCTGCTGGAAGGCGCCGGGCTCCCCGACCGTCTGGTCCGGCCGCTGACCGACCTGGTGGACGAAGCCCGCCTCCCGGTCCTGGCCTCCTACGCCCCCGGCGCCCGCACCTCGACCACAGCCGACGACCTGGCCGCGGTGATCGTCGCCGTGGACACCGCCAACGTCTCCGAGCTGCTGACCCTGCTAGACCACCTGGCGCGGGCAAAGCGCCTCGACCTGCCTGCGGACTCCCCGCACCGGCTCACCGGCGCCTGTGAGGACCTGGTGGAGGCCCTGACCGAAGAGAGCAGCCGATGAAGACTCCGACAACGCCCGCCGGGCAGGCCCCGACCCTGGCCGATGCCGACTGCGCTCTGCTCGCCTCGATTGAGGAGATTGCCAGGATTCCGCCTGCGGCGGGGGAGCGGTACGCCTCCGCACAGGCCCTGGTCCTGGACCATGGGCGGGCGTGGACACCAACGCCGCTGCCCTCGGACCTGGAGCAACATCGGGCGACGCCTGGGTTCTGTTACGAGTTCGCTGCTCAGATGGCTGACGCTGTGCCGGGGTTGGTGTACGTGGAGGGCTACGCCTGCCCAGTGCCGGGCTCGAACTGGGCGACCCCGCACGCCTGGGTCGGGCGCCTGGCGGACG
Source organism: Nocardiopsis sp. iso_237 (assembly GCF_056173345.1). NCBI lineage: Bacteria > Bacillati > Actinomycetota > Actinomycetes > Streptosporangiales > Nocardiopsidaceae > Nocardiopsis > Nocardiopsis sp. iso_237. Next base: position 2,473,574 of record NZ_CM149669.1, read on the forward strand.
GGGCGGCGCTGGATCCGACCTGGCCCACGGTCGGGACCGCGTACTACGGCATCCCGCTCACGGTTTCCTACCGGCGGTCCGTGCCGCCCAGACCGTTCCACGAGGCGGCCGCGCTCCTGGTGGAGATGCTCCCGAAGCCGGTGCGCGCGGATGGGCTCCCGTCCGGAGCAGTGGCCACCAGCACCAACCTATGAGAAGACCCGCCCGGAACCGCTCCCGGCGTTCCCGCCCCGCGTACCCTACCCGGTCGGGGTGATCATGGCGATGGCGGGCGGCATGGACTTGATGGTGCGTCGGGAGCGGTTCCGGGCGGACCGCGCCGAGGGTCGTCCTGATGATGTGTCCCTGGTCCTTGTGGGCGCGGGGTTGCTCCTGGCGCTGAGAGCCTGGATCTGACGAAAGCCCAGGCAGGAGAGTTGCAGGTACGCTGATCAGAGTCGGAGCGGCAGGCCCATTCGGGGCCGGGGACGCTGAGCGTCCACTCCGCCTGCGGGCCGCCCGGTGCACCAGGCGGCCCGCAGTGCGTTCTTCTACGTGTCGAGCTGGAGGCGGCGGCCTGAACATGACCGCCGCAGCCAGATGCCGCAGCGGGGTTTCCCGGGTGATACCCAAGGGCAGAACGAGTGTGCTGTGTAATGGCACAGCACACCCGTTTCGAGAGGACACAGCAGATCGTGGACCTTGCTCCCCCCTTGGCGAACGGTCTTCGCACCGACCACCCGATCCCAGGGCTGCCGTTCGTCGACGACTCCCACCTGCCGCTGGACAACCCCAAGGCCATCGAAAACATCGGCCGCAAACGGGCCCAAGGCATGTGGGGGCGCTACGACGAACAAGGCGAGGGGTGGTTGGCTTTCACCACCGACGCCTACCGACACGACCTGGGGTGGGCCGTGCGCTACCACCCCGAACACGGGCGCACCGTGCTGCTCTATGCCGACGGTGACCCCTCCGGTGTTCACACCAGCTGGTGGAACGACACCCTGCTCTGGCGCGAAGGCGGCTACTGGTGGGACGGCACCACCTGGTACCGGCCCGCCATGCTCTGGGACCCCGCCCACGAGACCTTCCAGCGCCACCCGGTGCCCGCGGCCCTGACCGTCACGGCCGCCGACATGCTCGACGGCACCGGCGACCCGGACCAGGCCACCGTCCGCAAGATCTCCACCCTCCAGGACCACACCACGGCTCCGGGCCGCTGGCTCAACCACCTGGCCCTGTGGGCGCTGCACCGCCCCGACGACGCCCTGCCTCTGGAGCAGTGCGTGGTGACCCTGACCGCCCCCGAACTCAAGGCGAGCGAACTTCTGAGCGTCAGCGACATGGCCCAGCTCGCCGGGATCGCGTCCTCGACGCTGCGCGGCTACATCTCCCGCGACGAAGCCGACGTCCCTGCCCCGCAGGAGATCAGCGGCGGCCGTAGCGCGTGGTCGCGGCCCGTGGCCCAGGCCTGGGTGGAGCTGCGCCACCGCTCCCCCGAAAGCGTGGCCGAAGCCCTGGCCGACCGCACCAGCGACCAGCGTCTCAACATCGGAGAGGCCCTGGTCAAGCAACGTTTCGCGAAGTCATTCTTTTCCTACCTGTGGGAGCACCCGACCCGCCGCAAGCTCTGGGCGCTGCGCCACCGCAACGAGGAGACCGTCCGCCAGACCGCCGACGTCCTGGCCTGGGAGGTCTCCCAGAGCCTGGACCGGATCATCCCCACCGACGCGCTCAGCGTGACCATCCGGCACGCCCTCCTGGACGAACTCGCCCAGGGCCAAGACCTGCACCGAAGTATCCACGGCACCGAGGAGGAGGCCTTCCACGGCATCACCGTCCCGGTCGCCAAGATGCTGGACTGGCTCGTGCGCCACCACCCCACCCGAGCCCAACACGTCATCGGTGAAGTCCTCGGGGAAGCCGAGCGCCGCCTGAACATCCCCCAGGACGTGACCTCCCGCTCCCTGCACACCGCGCTGACCCTGGACAGCGAGCTGGACGAGGACATCCGCGAGGAGTTCCTCGACCGCGTCCTGCCGCACCCCCGAGCCCGACGCTAGACCCCCAACCCCCTGAAAGGACGCCATGGTAGGCATCACCGATTCCGCTGCCACGAACCGCCTGATCAAGCTCCTCATGATGCTGCCCCCACCGCACGCCGAAGACACCTTCGCCCCCTTCTGGGACAGGGTCGCTGATGACCTCGGCACCCGGACCGACTACGTCACCGGCAAGATAGCGGTCCACCTCTCCCTCCTGCTGGGCACCGAGAACCCGGTGCGGCACCGGGAGCGGCTGGCCTCCTACGCCCTGAACTTCTTCGGCACGCCCAGCGACAAGCTCGTCACGAGCATCGCCACGGAGGTGAACACCGGCGCCCCCAACGACACCGCGGGCCGGATATGGGTGGAGGAGCTGCGCACCGCCGCGTTCGCGGTCATGGAGGAGAGCCACCCCGACGAACGCGTGCACGAGGCCGTCGCCAGCTGGGTGCGGTTCAACCGCTGATCCCGACCGCCCCGGGGGATCGCCCCCCGGGGCGTCGCCGTGCCCTCCCGTCTGCGTTGCGGCGGCCCCGTATGCCCGCGATCACCCTGTCTCGGGTTCCTGGTACTCGACCAGGACGTCGGTGTCGTCGCCGGGGTCGTAGTCCCACGCCGCCCACATCTGTTGTTCGTCATCCCAGTACGGGCCGGGCGAGACCAACTGCCTATCCCGCAGGCGGTCCCGGTACTCCTGGACGCTCTCACCGTCCTCCTGCGGGTCATTCACAACCAGTTCTGCGATCTCCCTACGCAGACGGGCCCGACGTCGCAGACGACGCTCCTGCACCTCCGACAGCCACAGACCCGCGAGATCCTCCGCGACCCGACGCACGCGCCCACGGGTGACGTCGTCGCCCTCGATGTAGGCATCCGGGGTGTCCAGCCACTCGCCGCACTGGTGAGCGAGGCTCACCGACTCCACGGGGTTGGCAGGGTTGCCCCCGTTCAGCTGAAGCGGGCAGGGACCAGTGCGCGCTACGTCCTGTCGACACCTGGGGCACTCGCTGTAGGGGCGATCCGTCCACAGCACCACCACGGCCAGCGGCAGCGCCATGTAGGCGCTGGTGGCGGTCAGGGCCTCGATGCTGACGTGCGCGGGCAGGGTGGGCCGCACCTGGTCCACCCACGCCTGGGGGCCGTCCACAAAATCCATGATTCTCCCACGTCAAGGACCGCCAGGACGGTCCCAGCGGTGCTCAACGTGGACAGCCCGAAGGGCTGTGGAGATATCAACGCTACTCCTCGGCGCCGACAGTTTCGCGCAGCTCGCTGCGGGTGAGCCAGGTCCGCCACTGGCCCGCCTCGGTGCCCACCCCGTCGGGGATACCGAGCGCGGCGAGCGCCCCCGGGGTAGGCGGCCTCGTAGACACGGTTGGCGGCCGCGGCCTCCGTGGCGTTGCGCAGCAGCCACGGCGCCGGGATCGAGCGGCACCACAACCACTCCTCCTCGTGGTCGGCATCCCACCAGGCGTCGATAATCCCTCGCCTGCGCAACCCGTTGATCAACGCCACCCGCTCCCGGATCGGGCCACCGGTGCGCGCTCCTCTCGGCCCTGGGCGTCGTCGTCCGCGACCAGCCCGAACATGTCCACGCACGGCGCGGGCACGTCACAGGACACGTGGGCGGCCGCCCACCCCACTCCCAGCATGCGCAGCGCGTGCGCCCGGTGCTGACCATCACCGCCGTCCCCCACCGTGTACACCGGCCCCGCCCAGGCATTGATCCGCCTGAGCTGCATCGGCCCGGACACGAACAGCTCCCGAGCCAGCACCCGAACCGATTCCTCGTCGGCGGCTTCGATGACGTCGTGGGCCAGCTCCACGGGCCGCCACGGCTTGTTGTTGCGCTGGCCCCACGTGGTCAGGGGTGTGGCCACGATGCGCTCGACGGGCACCCACGTGATGGCCTCCACCAGGGTCAGGGTGTGGTCGGCGTTGGGGTGCAGGGAGGGAACGATCTGCATCATGTACGGCGGGCACTGGGGGTGGGCGGTGTTGAGTTCCTCGGTACGGCCGGCCACCCACGTGTCGAGGTCCTGCACCCGTGCCAGGTCATCACGGACCCGCTCGCAGCTCTCCAGGAAGGCCTGGTAGCCGGGTTCGTCCTCCTCCAGGATCTGCCACACCCGGTCAGGGTGCGCGAACAGGTCCGGGTCCGGCTCGATGAGGGCCGTGTCCGCCCCCGCCTGCGAGGGTGTAAGGGTCACGCGGTGTTCGGCGGCGCCGACCAGGTGGGCCACGGCGTGCTGTGCGGCGTCGGCGGTGGGGGCGTGCCCCCAGGCCCGGGTGAGCTGGTCACCGCGGTGCTCGGCGGGTAGCGGCCGTGCGCGCTCGGCGCGGAAGGTCCCGTTGGTCCGGTACCGGACCCGCCACTCAGGTGCTCCGGCGGGGGGAGCATCACCGGCGACGGTGAGCAGGTCCGTGTGAACGCGGCGGGCCCGCCGCACCCGCAACCGCTCCTCCAGGTCCTGCGAGGCGAGGGTGGCGTCCTGGTCCTGGGCGAACTCGCGCTGAGCCTGGGCAAGGAGAGCCCGGTAGTGCTCGCTGCTGGCGCGAGCGTCCCGGAGCTGACGCACCAGCACCTGGGAGTGGACCCCGTGCGGGTCCTGGGACAGACGGCCGATGACCTCCTCCAGCAACGCGGTGAGGTCGGCCAGCTCGTGTTGGGTGGCCTCTGTGTCGCCCACGGCGCGGGCGATGCGCTGGGCGGCAGGTGCGCTGTGGTCGGGGGTCTGGAGGATCTCCCGGGTCAGGCTCCACCGCAGGGCTTGGGGCACCCGGTGAGCCAGCCCGATGATGGCCTCGAAGGCCATGTGGGCGACCACACGGCGCGGATGCAGGCGCCGCACGGAGTCGTCGGGATTACGGCACAGCGAGTTCTCCGGCATCCGGCAGACCGGGCAGGGCATGAGCAGCGCCGACATGAGGGGCCTCGATTCACAAGCGGGGCAGGGAGGGCAGGGGCCAACCTGCCGGGGGGCGGGTTCTGGGCCAGTTTCACCGTTCGAGTACTGACCGTAGCTCTCTGCCGCCAGAATGAGCGGAGTTCTGGCCGCCCCGGGGTGCGGGGCTGGACGGAGCTGGTCCTGGGCCGGAACGGGCGTGTTCCTGGTCCTCATCCACCGAAAAGAAGAGCCCCGCCCATGACACGCGCCACACGCGCCACCCCACGTTCTGCCACCGTTCCCGAGGATGAGCGCACCGTGCACCACAACAGCCTGCTGTACGACTACGCCCAGGACAGTCTGGACGCCTTGGCCGGACGCCACGTCTTGGCGTTGGACGGTGTGCCTGCCGACCGGGTGGCCGCGATCGGCGTCATCGCGATGCTGATGGACATCGGCCACGAGGTCCAGAAGTTGCGCAAGGACGTCCAGCGCCTGGACGAGACCGTGGGTGAGGTCGGCCTCGGGACCCCCGGACGGCTCCCGAGGGCCTGATGCCGGACCGGAAGCCCGCGCGAGGTGGGGCTTTTGCCTTCGACTTTTCTCACCCGAGGACACGGGTTGGTCTCCTGCGGAGCGGGCGCCGGGTATCGCCCGGGGGTGGAACCCATGCTCGCCACCGCCGTCGACCAGCTCCCGGTCGGCCCCGGCCTGCTCTACGAGCCGAAGTGGGACGGTTTCAGGTGCCTGGCCGAGACCGGTCCCGTTCGCCTGACCAGCAAGCAGGGGCGGTTGTTGTCGCAGCGGTTCCCGGAGATCGTCGACGCCCTGGCCGCGCAGCTGCCCGAGGGGGTCCTGCTGGATGGGGAGATCATCCGCTGGGGTCGGGACGGGCGGCTGGACTTCGGCGCGCTCCTGCGGCGCAACTCGGCCTCGTCCCGCCGGGCCCGGGCCATGGCCCGGACTGACCCGTGCCACCTCGTGGTCTTCGACCTGCTCAGTGTGGGTGGCCGGGACCTGACTAAGCGCCCGTTCTCTCACCGGCGCTCAGAACTCGAACGGCTGATGGGCCTGGTGGAACAGCCCTCGCTGCTCACGCTCGGCTGGCAGACCGACAATCCCGATGTCGCCGTGCAGTGGTGGGAGGAGATGCCCGCCGTGGGCGTGGAGGGGGTGATGATCAAGGACGGGCGCCGTTCCTACCGGCCGGGCCGCAGGGACTGGTTCAAGTGGAAGCACCGGGCGACCACGGAGGCGATCGTGGGCGGGGTGATCGGGCACGCCCGAGCGCCCCGCGCACTGATCCTGGGGCGGGTGGACTCGGCCACGGGCGACCTGCGGGTCGCCGGGCGCACCGTCGACCTCACCCCCGCCGCCTCCGAGGAGATCGCCGCGCTGCTCACCCCGGCCGAGGGCGACCACCCCTGGCCCGCGACCCTCGCGGCCACCTGGGGCAGCACCGGGCGTGTGCACTACACACGGGTCATCCCGGAGCTGGTGGTGGAGGTGTCGCCGGACGCCTCGGTGGTCTCCGACCGATGGCGCCATCTGGTCAGGGTCGAGCGCGCCCGACCGGACCTGATGCCAGGGGACGTGCCCCGGGACTTGGCCACCGAGTAGTTCGGATTCCGCCTCGTGTGTGGTCGCCGGGTGGCAGGCTCGACGGCATGAGCGAGCACACCACGCCCCCCACTTCTTCGCCCGACTACGTCACGGTGCGCCTGATCGGCGGTCCTACCTGTCTGGCCAACACGACCCTGGACGGCGTTTACACCGTCCAGGACCTGGCCCAGCCCCTAGAGGAGTTGGGAACCATGCTGACCGTGCCCGACGGCCGAGACCTTCCCCAACGCGATGAAGAGATCGAGGACATCAACCCCCGGGCCTGCTACGGCCCACTCACCCCACCGCCGGGCACCTCCACAGACCCCTCAGTCTGGCACTTCCAGGGCTTCTTCCCTGCCGGGAACGACGACCCGTCCCCGGCCTGGTACCTGCGCGAGGCGCTCGCGCGCACCGCCGCTGCGGCCCAGAGTGGGCTTCTTGGCCACCCCGACGCCGCGTTCTCCGAAGGGGCTGCGCAGGAGTGGCTGGATGAACACCATGAGGAGATCGTGGATGCCATCGGCGACTACTACCGCGAAGACGACCCCGCCCAGTCGCTGCGCCTGGCTCAGGCCCTGGACGAGCGCACCGCCCGTGGCCCGCACGCCGAACAAGCGGTGCGGGTGGCCGTGCTCGGGCTGACCGCCGCTCACGCTCTTGGCGAGGATCGGCATGTGTATGACCGGCTACTGGTGCTCTCGACCGCGCACCGCCGCCAAGGTGAGCACGAGGCGGCCATCAAGCACGGCCGTGAAGCCGTCCGGGTGGCGGCTCGGGTGGGCTCGGAGTTCGCCGCGCAGGCCGCCTTCCACCTGGGTGCCGCGCTGGCGTGGGGCGGGCGACACGAGGAGGCCCTGCGTCAGTACGGGGTGGTGCTGGCACAGCACGACGGCACGGGCAGCGCCCTGGAGGTCGCCGCGACCAATGGCCGGGCGTGGAGCCTGTCGCAGGCGGGCCGTGCGCGGGAGGCGCTGTCTCCGGCGCTGCGCGGGGTGGAACTGGCCGAGCACGTGGGTGACGAGAACGCCGTGGCTGCGGCCCTGGACACCCTCGCAGAGGTGAGGGTCGCGCGCGGGGAGCTGGAGGAGGCGCTGGCCTCCTACCGGCGGGCGTTGGACATCTACGAGGGCATGTCCTACCAGCTGCGCGTTGACCAGGTGCGAGCCAGTATCCGAGAGGTGGGGGAGCGCGCGTAGGGTCTCGGGCTTGTGGAAGGTGGTGGATCGCTCCACCACCCATCCCTAGCCCCCTATCACCATTGGTACTGCCACCCACGTCGCTGCGCCCCGGATGCCCGGGGCGCAGCGACGTGGGTGTTGAGCAGGTGCCTACGCCGTGACCACGGCTTGCAGATGCTCCCAGCCCTGCCCGCGCATCGAGTTGGCGTACCACTCCCCGGGCTGGGGGTCCCGGTAGACCTCCATCCAGTGGGGGTCCGGAGCCGTCAGCCCCTCGATGTAGTAGGGGGCGTCAGCCACGGCAGCGGCCCACGGCGTTCCGTTCCCGCGGCCCAGCAGCACGTCGGAGGTGCGTTCACCGGCGAGGGCGACCACCGCGACCCCGACCCCGGGGCCGTCCTTCATGATCCGGCCCAGGCCCGGCATGGTCTGGCTCACCTCAATGCCATCGAGGACCACCATGAGCGGACGGTGCCGGGTGCTCGCACCGGACATGCGGGCCTCGACCTCAGCGGCTACCTGTGTGGCCGCCCGGTGCTCGTCGTTGATCTCCACGACCTCCACCTGGGCGAGGTCGCGCCAGTGCCCCTCACGAGACGCGGTCAGGACCGTGATGGCCGATACCCCTTCGTTGGAGGACACCTGCGGCCCGTACCGGTGCGGGCTGAGCGGGGGCGCCTGTTCCGTGGCCTGCCGGACCAGGTCGCGCGCCAGCGCACGGCCCGCGGCCCGGTCCTGGGTCTTGATGAGCAGTCCGCCCTGCCCGACCTCCCACATGAGCGGATGGTCGGGGCCAGTGAGGGCCAGGGCGAAGGTGGGGAACTGGTTGGTCACGGCTCTCCTTGGGTTGTGTGCGTGCCGCGCTTGGTGGCGTTGGCATGTCGAAGTGGGCCCGGGCCCCACCGGATGGTGGGTGGGCCATCCCCGGCAGGCGGGGCGAAGGGGGGCTCCGAGAGTTCGGAGAAGAGCGGCGGGAGGATCCGCTCTGGAGCGCGAGGGCGCGTGGCGGGGGTCAATCGCTCTGCGCGGGGGAGAACCGCCTCGAGGGGTGCAGGGCCGGTACGGGGCGAAGCGGGGGCGTTAGCTCAGTAGGTGTCCCCATCCCTCCTCGGACAGCGGCGGAGCGATGCCCTGCACGTGCCCGGCTGGGGCGGGGTGGTGGAGCAGTGCCCACCAGCCGCGCTGGTCGGGGATCTCGCCGGTGGGGTGCGGCCACCGATGCCCCAGCTCGGCCGAGCCGATCCGGGACGCCACCACCAGCGCCCCCGTCTCCTGCCCCGGCGGCGCCACCGGGGTGTTGAACGGTCCGTAGCTGGTCAGGACGTGGACGCCGGCCACGGGCCCCAGGGTGAGAATGTCAGCCAAGTCCTGGCGGATCTGGCGACGGCGCTCCCGTGCGGGCCCACCCCGGGAGGGGGCCCACCCACAGGCGCGGATGATCTCGTGGACCCCGTCCGCGACCAGTACCCGCGGCCCGGCCGAGTCCGGGTCACGGACGTGGCCCGCGAGGGTGGCCAGGGCCTCGACGGCCTCCAGGGGGCCCTGCGGGTTCCGCAGCAGGGTCGGGTGGGTGGCCGAGTCATACCCCCACCGCTCGGGAGCCCACGCACCCGCGAGGGTGGCGCCGTCCAGGAGGACCACCTCCTCAACCCCGCGGGCGGGGGCGGTGCTGGCGCCGGGCACGCCCCGGCGCAGCAGCTGGACGGTCAGGGCCTTGAGCAGGGTGGTGGCCCCGGCTTCGCGCCCGGCCCACACCTCCAGGTGGCCGTGCTGGGCGGGGTCCCACCACAGCAGGTCCCCGAGCGGGCTCATCCCGAGCAGCGCCCGGGGAGAGGGGTGGGGGTCGGCGTCGATGAGCCCCTGGACCTGGGTTAGGTCCAGGCCGGGGGCAGCCAGGTGGCCGGTCTCCCTCTCCTGGGTGGTGTCCACAGGGATCTGTCCTCTCAAGGGGGGTGGCCGGACCCCGGCGGGGTCCGGGGTGTTCGGCGGGGCGAGCCGGTCCCGGCCTGGGCGTGATCTCCCGGACCGCAGCGGCAGGCGGAGCACCTTCGTTCACCGTAGTCCCGCCGTCCCTGCCGGGCGGGGGTTTCACGATCACCACGGGCGGGCGGGGAGACCCCTGCAAGGGGCTGCGATCGGGCAGCCCCTTGCGGGGGGGCTAGCCCTGGTCGTCGTCCTCGTCGGTGACGCGGACCGTGGGCCAGTACTGAGCGTCAAACTCCTCGCCGTACTCGTAGGGCTCAGGGTCGGGCAGCTCGTAGCCGCGCTCGCGGGCGGCGGCGCGCAGGTCCTGAATGTCGCCCAGGCAGAGGGGGTTCTCCTCCTCGTCCTCCCCCGGCACGTAGAGCACGTAGCCCCGGCCGGTGGGGTTGGCGATCACCATGGCCTCGGGGTCGACGCCCACGAAAGAGGTCTCCAGGATCTGGGCGAGGGTGTCGAAGGGCAGGCTGATCATGTGTTCTCCTCGTGGTCGCGGTCGCACCGGCGTGCTGGCGGGTTACTGCTCTTACGGTCAGCGCACGTTCTTTGCGTGCTCGTGGTCAAGTTCGGCCAGCCACTGCTGACGGATGGCGCCACCTCCTCGATCGACAGCCCGGATCGGTGCGCGGCGCCGGGCCCGAGGGGAAGTACGTCCAGTTCTGGCCGCACGTCCACGGTACGGACGCCATGTTCCTCGCCCTCCCCCGCCGCAAGCCGAAGTTGCTCGACACTTTCCGAGGGACGACTGTCTGAAGTGCGGTGCGGCCAGCTCAAACCTGTACAAACAGGTGAGTGGAGCTTGCCCCGTCCGAGGCGTTCCTTGGAAAACGGCGTTTGTTGTCGTCCCGAGGCATACAATGGAGCCACCTTCACAAGGGACCCTTGTGAAGGTGCAGGAACGAAGAGGGGTGCACGAAGCGACTCGTGCACCCCGGTGTTCTCGTTTCAGTCAGCGGCCCTGGTTGGTTTCCTTTTGGGTTACCAGCTGGGGCCGTATTTGGTGAGGGACTCCACGCTCAGGTGAATCAGTGCCTTGGTGGCTCTTGTCAAAATGGCCTTGATAAACCAGTGAATATTCTCCTTCTTGACTATCTCGGGCATGTGTCCTATTTCGGGTTGATTCTGCCACTTGTAGGAGTGTTATGTGCCCTTTTGTGTGCTGGCGGATGAGTCCCGCTATGGTGTGTCCTAGCTAGGCGCTGGACGATGTCCGGCAGAGCGCTCACTGGTCAGCGGGCGCAGAATGAACACCCGCTCCTCACCCAAGATCGGCTTCCTGCACCCGTGGGATGGCCAAGGACGGACCCCTCCTCCTTGCGGTGCACGGTGATCCTGTGCGGGCTGACCACCCACTGGAGCCGGATGATGCGGCGGCAGGCTGGCCTCCGAAGCCGCAGCCCGGGCTCCCGTGGCGGCGCCACTGGCCGAGGTGAACCGGCGCAGGTTCACGTAGTCGACCGTGAGGGCGGGGTCGCCCCCTGCCCGAGCGATGCGCTGGCTGAGGCGTGCGGGGCACTCACGGCCTCGACCTCGTGCAGGGAGCGCCGACTCACCGGCTGGTGAGCCAGGTGGCCAGCAGCATGCGCATCACGGCGATGGTGTCGCTGGTGGCCTCCTCGGTCCCCTCCCCGTTGATCAGGCTCGCCTACGGCCCCTCGCGTCCGTCGGCCGAGAGGGGCACCTCCCCGCAGGGGATCAGGTCCGGCATGAGGTGGCAGGAGTGAGGTAGGCGATGTTGGCCCGCAGGAGGCGGTTGGGGCGGGTCGGGTCACTCACACGCGCGTCCATGAACATGGCGACCTTGATCACGCGCCCGCGAGTGGTCCACACGACTGCGTCCCCGGGCGAGGCGCATGCGTCCTCGGGGTCCGGGGGGCACCAGCGCGGGCCGCTCCCACAGCAGGAGACCGTGGGGCTGGGGGAGGTCCTCCTCGGCGTCCACGGCCATCGTGGACAGCTTCCCGGCCATCTCCTGGGCCGTCTCGCACACGTTCTGGGCGACGTAGACCAATCCCGGCCCCCTCCAGCGCATCGCGCCAGTGGTCGGCTCCGGCGAGGGCCATCACAAGGTTGTGGCCCGAGACAGCTGGATCATCGCGGCGGCGGAGGGGGGAGGCGTACCAAGTGGCGAGCCGGTGCCGGATCTCGGGGAGCTGGTGGGGGCCGATCTCACGGGGTCCGCTCATGAGACCAGTGCGCCTTTCACCTTCTGTTGAGTCGTCGCTTCGGACGTACTGACCTCTCGGGTTCGGTATTTCGGATTCGCTCAGTGCGGTAAAACTGAAAGCGTTATGCTCCCTCGGTTTTCAGTCAAGTTTGAGGAGATCGACCCTGTGACCAGCATTAACCCTCCCGCGCGGCTGGTGGCTGCAAGTCTGGCCGCTGTGCTCGCCCTGACTGCCTGCTCCTCCGAGCCCTCCGAGAGGGCCGACTCCGCCGTGGATCCGGCGGAGACGACCGAGGCTGAATCCCCGAACGTGTTCGATTTCACCGAGTCGTCGATGGGCCCAGCTGAGACCATCGAGTTTCGGGTTCCCGAGGAGCTCATCGAGATGGACCAGGAGTACGCGGAGCGTCGCATGCTCGATTCCGTGACCATGACTGCGACCGAAGCGGAAGACCCTTCCGAGTGCGCCATCAAGTACGACTTCGCCTACACCGACCTGGCGCGGTTCACTGAATTCGCCGAGAAGCGTTACGACCCGGGAGAGGAGAAGGAAGCCGCGTTCAACGCCCTCACCAATGAGTCTCCGGCCTATACTGATATCGAAGAGGACTACTCCTCAGCGGTGGTCCAGTTGAAGTGCGCCGTCTCGCCGTCCGACGACAGCGACACCGCCCAGGCGCGACTCGTGTACACCTTCGACGACGGCCCGATCTCCATCGGGTCCACTTTCTTCCTTATGGCTGAGGTCTCGATCATGCAGAGCGGTGAGCTGTTCGTGCAGAGCGTCAATCGTGATCGGTGGCAGCTGGACAGCAACGGCGCCTGGGTCAAGGGCTAGGCCTCTGGTCCGACGGGGATGTAGTCGGAGGGGTCGGAGACCAGGGAGGGCGGCACCGTCATGGAGCCGTCGTCGCGGGTGGCGACCCTCCAGTCGCCGTCCTCCCATCGCAGATCCACCACGGAGGACACCGGGGGCCCGGAGGGCAGGTCGCCCACGACGAGCGCGATGTCCACCAGCGCCCTGTCGGAGTCGAAGCTCAGCACGCGCACGCCGCGGAACTCGCCTCGCTCCACCTGGGGGCCCTGCTCACGCAGGCCCCCCAGTGCGCTCTCGCGCCCCTGGCCCTGCGCGAGCATCTGCTCGGCCGCGGGCAACGCGAGCTCGTAGTCGTTGGACAGCGCCCCGTAGGCCAGCGCGGCGTTGACCGCGCCCTCGGCGCTGTTCGCCCAGCATCCGGGCACCCCCTCATCCGAGAGCAGGCCGGGGCCGTGGTCCTCATGGGAGGGCACCTGCATGATCCCGACGTAGTCCCAGGAGGTCCCGGCGGGGAACGCCTCGAACACCCCCTCGCTCGACTCCAGCCCGCACACGCTCGGGTCGGCGTCGGGAAGGGGGGCCTCGGAGGGCGGAGCGGGCTCCTGGCTGGCCTGCTCCGGAGACGAACTGCTGGGCAGCAGGGGTCGGGCGGCGAGGGCCAGCCCGATCAGGAGCACCACGCCCACCACCACCCCGGCCGCGACGAGGATCTTCGTGTGCCACGGCTGCTTGTGGCCGTGATCGTTCTCAGGGGATGCGCTCATGAGACCAGTGTGCGGGCCAGAGGGACCAGATCGTGGGCTAGGCGCGTGCCCAGGCGGGCTCGCGGTCCCACTCCTGACCAACCCGTCCTCGTCCAGGATCGGCCTGCCCGACGGGGCGCCGGTGAGGTGGCGGGGGTGCGGATCTCGGTGCAGACCCCGCCCACCATGGAGCAGTACGCGCAGTGGGACCACTACCACCGGCGACTAGCGGCCATCGGGCGTTGGGCGACTGCCGGGCCACGCGGGAGCGGCTGGTCAACAGGGGGCGGCCCCGGGGCCGGGGTGTGTTCAGCGCGGGGTCGACGTCGCCTCGGCCTGGGCCAGCTCCAGGACCGCCAGAATCTGTAGGCGCAGCAGGTCGAGCTGGGCGGCCTCGGCCCGCATGAGCCACTCCAGCACCTGCCGCGGCGTGGTCGCATCCACTCCGCGGGCAGCCCACCAGGGCAGCAGAGCACGGACCAGCTCCGCGCACGCGGCCCGGTGGTCAGCGTCGGGCGCAGTGTTGGCGGCGCCCATCAGGTCGGTCCAGGCCGACAGCGGTCCGCTGCGGCGTATCGCCAGGGCGACCCACCCCAGCGACGCCGCGGCACCCGGGTGGTCGGCCAGCAGGGTCTGGGCGGCCTCGGCCGCGCCGTCATCAATCCGAGCAACCATTGATTCTCCTCGGTAGGGGTTCGTTCACCGTAGCCCGCCGCCCTCGACCGCCTCGGTGAACCGGGCGAACTCAGGCAGCTCCGGCACGCGCGCCCTGGACGCGAGGGAGTACAAGGCGCTCCTGGAAGCCGCGGAGGGCCGGAGTGGGGGCCACGTGATGCCGCCACCGTCGCCCGAGGCTCTGGTGGGCCAGGCCGCGCCATCCTGACCAGGGGCATCGGCACAGCTCACAGGGTTCGCCCGCCTCCCGACATCACCTAATATCGAACACAAGTTCGATCATTGTGCGGTGTCTTCCCCTCCCGGCCGCACCAACGGGAGGGGTGTTGCATGTCGTGGGTCCAGCTGCGGGTGGCCTCGTCCTACTCACTGCGCCACGGCACCGCGCCCCCGGCCGCTCTGGTGGCGGCCGCCGCCGCGCGCGGCCAGCAGATAGCGGCGCTGACCGACCGCGACGGCGTCCACGGCGCCGCCGAGCACCTGTCGGCCTGCGCGGCCGCCGGCCTGGACCCGCTGCTGGGCACGGACCTGGCGTTGGCCACCCCGGAGGGCGGGCGCGTGGTGCTGCTGGCCCGCGGGGCCGCCGGGTGGGCGAGTGTGTGCGGCCTGGTCAGTGCCGCCCACTCCGCCGAGGGGCCGGTGGCCATCACCCCCGATCAGGTCGCCCACCACGCGGGCGGGTTGGTGGTGTTGTTGGGGCCCGACTCCGACGTGGGCCGCCTCCTGGCCCAAGGCCGCCCGGGACGGGCGACCGAACTCCTCTCGCTCTGGCGGCGAACCGGCGCCGAGATCGCCCTGGCCCCGCACGACCACGGCGCGCCGGGGCAGCGGCAGGTGGCCCGGGACCTGCTGCGTCTGGGGGACGCCGAGCGGGTCCTGGTGGTGCTCACCAACGCCGTGCGCTACCCCGACCCCGACGCCGCGCCGGTGGCCTGGGCCCTGGACCGGATCCGCGCCCACGCCCCCGGCCCGTTCGAGCCCGGCCCCCGGGTGAAGCGGGCGCACCTGGCCACGGGGCAGGAGATGTTCGAGGTCGCCGCCGGGGTGTGCGCGGGAGACCAGACCCGGGCCCGCCGACTGCTCGCCCACACCCAGGCACTGGCCACCTCCTGCGTCCTGGACCCGGTGGCCGACCTGGGATGGGGGCGCCTACACCTGCCCGACCGGCCCGGAGCCCGGGCCGAACTCCGCACCCGGGTGGCCGAAGGGGCCGCCCGCCTGGGCCTGGACCAGGGCCCCCGCGCGTCGGCCGCCCGCGAACGCGCCGCTCACGAGCTCGACATCATCGACCGCATGGGCCTGTGGCCGTACTTCCTGACCGTGGCCGACGCGGCGGCCGCGATCCGGGCCCGGGGCATCCGCTGCTCGGCGCGCGGGTCGGCGGTGGGGAGCCTGGTCGTGCACCTGCTCGGCATCTCCGCCATCGACCCCCTGGACCACGGCCTGCTGATGGAGCGGTTCTGCACCCCCTCCCGGCCTGGCCAGCCCGACATCGACCTGGACGTGGAGTCCGCCCGGCGCCTGGAGGCCTACGACGCGGTCATCGCCTCCCACCCCGGGCAGAGCGCGGCGGTGTCGATGATGGAGACCTACCGCGCCCGCTCCGCGCTCCGGGACGCCGGGATGGCGCTGTCCCTGCCCGCGGTGGAGGTGCACCGGCTCGCCTCCGCCCTGCCCCGGGTGCGGGCCGCCCGCATCCGCCAGACCCTGGCCGAGCTCCCGGAGCTGCGCCACCTCCAGAGCCTGGACGCCACCCACGTCGAGCAGCTCGTCTCCCTGGCCGAGCAGCTGGACGGGTTGCCCCAGCACGTGGCCATGCACCCCTGCGGGCTGGTGCTCTCCGACGAGGGGATGGGGACGCGGATGCCCGTCCAGCCCTCCCGCGCCGGGTACCCGATGGTCCACGCCGACAAGCACGGCGTCGAAGCCTGGGGGCTGCTCAAGCTTGATGTGCTCGGGGTGCGGATGCAGTCCGCCCTGGCCCGCGCCACCGATGAGCTGGAGCGCACCACCGGCACCCGCCCCGACCTGGAGGCCCTGCCCGACGCCGACCCCGACACCGCCCACCTCATGGCCACCTCGAACACCACGGGGTGTTTCCAGATCGAGTCACCGGGCCAACGCGAACTCCTCTCCCGCCTACGCCCAGCCGGTATCGACGATCTGGTGGCCGACATCAGCCTGTTCCGCCCCGGCCCCGTCGGCTCCGACATGGTCTCGATGTTCCTGAACGCCCGCACCGGGGCACCCGCCCCGGTCCCGCATCCGGCGTTGGAGCCGATCCTGGCCCCCACCGGCGGCGCCCTCCTCTGGCACGAGCAACTCCTGAAGGTGTTGGACGCCTTCACCGGGTGCGGGCTGGACCGCGCCGAGGCGCTGCGCCGCGCCCTGGACACCCAGGTGGGCCGCGACCAGGTCGAAACCGAAGTTCGCCTGCTCGCTTCCCAGCGCGGGCACGACCCGGCGGTGATCGACCAGGTGTGGCAGATGGTCGAGGCGTTCGGTGCGTTCGGGTTCTGCCGCGCCCACGCCGCCGCCTTCGCCGTGCCCACCTACCAGTCCGCCTACCTGAAAGCCCACCACCCCGCCGCCCTGTTCGCGGGGCTGCTCACGCACGATCCGGGCATGTACCCGCGCCGCGTCCTGGTCCACGAGGCCCGCCGCTCCGGCGTGCCCGTCCTGGGGGTGGACGTCAACGCCTCCGGGTCCCAGTGGCAGATGGAGCAGCAAGAGAGTGGGGTGTGGGGGGTACGCGCCGGCCTGGTCGACGTGGCGACCCTGACCGATGACCACCGCACCCAACTCCTGGAGCGGCGGCCCTTCAACGACCTGGGCGACCTGCTGGCCCGCACCGACCTGGGCGCCGAGGCCCTGGACGACCTCATCCTGGCCGGGGGAGCCGACTCCCTCACTGGGGCGGGAGGGGGCGGGCGCCGCCAGCTCATGATCGCCGCCCACGCCCACCACCGCACCACCCGCCGCGGGGGCGGGGGACCGGGACCGGTGGCCGGGCAACTCACCCTCACCACCACCCCTGCGGGTGGTGTGGTGGCGGGCCCGGCGGCCGCGGCGATGACCCCGGCCGAACAGCGCACCGAGGAACTCCGCGTGCTGGGCTACGAGACCACCGGGCATCTGCTGGACGCCCACGTGGAGGCCCTCGCGGACCTGGCCGCGCACCACCGCCTGGCCAGCGCCGCCCGCCTGGCCCACCTGCCCGACGGGGCGCCGGTGACGGTGGCGGGGGTGCGGATCTCGGTGCAGACCCCACCCACCCGCACAGGCCGCCGGGTGGTGTTCTCCACGTTGGAGGACCGCACCGGGTTGATCGACGTCGCCCTGTTCGAGGGCGCTCAGCAGCAGGCGGCCCGGGTGCTCTTCGACCACCAGCTGCTCATCGCGGCCGGGCGGGTGCGCCGCGCCTCACCCGAGGCGCTGCCCACGGTGACCGTCACCCGCGCCTGGCCGCTGACTGCCCACGCCACCGCAGGGGATGCCTCCAGGGCGGCGTAGTCGGAGGAGCGCACAGCCCCCGCCAGAAGGTTCACTCGCTAACTGACCCAGTTGCCATCGCTGTCCAGCTCCCAGCCTCTGGTATAGATTTCGTGCACGATGAGTTCACCACTTTGCATGGCGGCCACTTCGACCCTGGCGAAATTGGCTGAGGTGTCGCTCTCGTCTTCTGTGAGCGCGAAGAAGGACACACTCACGGTCTTATCATCATCGGAGGGCGAAGCGGCACAATCCATTTCCACCACCGCCGAAGAGAAGTCCTCCTCCAGGTCAGCGTCCTTCTCCGACTCTCCCGTCAGGCTCCTGAAAGCGAACTGAGTCGGTGTGCCACTCCCATCGTGGCTCTCGGAAGCACCCAAAAGGCGCTCAAGCCCACCATCGACGAAGACGAACTGGTACTGCACAGCGCACCTCGACGCGTCTGCGGGCTCGGCCGACGTCAGGATGACGGAATCGAGCACGCGACGCTCCGCGTATTCCGGGGCCTTCTCAAGGAGTTCCTCAGGTACTCGGAATTCAATGCTCTTGGACGGCTCGAACGACTCTGCGGTGAAGTCGAACGCCTGAGTGGAGGAGCACGCAGTCAGCACGAACGCGGAGACCGCGCTTACGGCGACCAGCCGAATTGGCGCATTGTTGCAGTTCACGGGGGTAGTCTCCTCAGGTTTGACTGAAAACTCAGGGGCACTCCTTTTTACCGCACCACGATGAACGTCGGCCCGGCGCAGCCGGCCCGGGACCTGACGGGCCGCGCACGTACCCACCGCCGCGCCGAACTCGTGCGCCTGATATCCCAGGTGGAGCAGCCCTCGCCGCTCAACTCGGCTGGCAGACCGACAACCCCGAGGTCGCCATGCAGTAGTGGGAGGAGATGCCCGCCGTGGGGGTGGAGGGCGTGATGATCAAGGACGCGCGCCGCTCCTACCGTCCGGGCCGCAGGGACTGGCGCAAGTGGAAGCACCGCGTCACCACCGAGGCCATCGTGGGCGGGGTGGTGGGCCACGCCCGCGCCCCCTGGGTCGTTTCCTGGGTCCACGTGGCGGGCCGGGCGGGGAGGCCCTGGACGACCTCATCCTGGCCGGGGGAGCCGACTCCCTCACTGGGGCGGGAGGGGGCGGGCGCCGCCAGCTCATGATCGCCGCCCACGCCCACCGCCGCACCACCCTACGCCCCCGGGACGAGGGACCGGTGGCCGGGCAATTCACCCTCACCACCCCTGCCCCTACAGGCGGGGCCGTGCTGGCAGGCCCGGCGGCCGCGGCGATGGCCCCGGCCGAACAACGCGCCGAAGAGCCCCGCGTGCCGGGCCACCACCCTGCACGGCACGCGGCGCCCGGGGGCGGCCTGAGAGCGCGTCAGGAGTGCGGCCAGGCGAGTCTGCTCGGCCAGTCGGAGCCGTCGGTCAGGACGTCACGAGCCCGGGGTCCGACCTCTCCACAGGACACACGCTCTAGGATTCCTCACCCTTCAGAGAGAAATCATTTCCTCATGGAACACCCGAAATGCTCCCACTTGACCACTCGAACGGCTCGGTTCATTTCCTTCTTCGCCTTCTTCACCCGTCGACGTCGACCCCACCGTGGCCCTGCGGCAGCCACACTTTCAGCAAGAGGGTGCGGCATGGGCTTGGTGTTCAGGCAGACGCCACAGAACGCGAAGAGCTTGGCCTTCGCTTCGTCATAGTGAAACACTAGGACCCCAGCCGGACTGGGGAGGGAAAGTTGCGATTCCATTTCACATTTTCTATGTCAATACCACCAAAAAGGCCCTAACGCCTTCAGCAATCTCGAATACTTTAACGGAAACCAACACGCTTGGCCGGTCGTTGATCTTCTAACGACCGGGGGTCGAGTACAAGAGCCGGCGTGGAACCGAGGTGAAGGGGTCGGCCGCTTCAGGGGCGGACCGTCGTCTCACGCACCACGGGGCACCTCCTGGGACAGCAGGCCAGCGGCGGCGTCCACGGCGATCTCCTCGCCGTCCAAGCGCCACTCGGTGTGGGTCCCCGCGCCCGCACCCTGGTTCTGGTGGACGAGGCGCTCGACGACGCCCGCAGCGGTGCGGTGGCTGGAATGGTGGGTCAGCATGCGGGACTCCCGGGTGGTTGCGGCCTGCCATCGGGGGATTCACGATGGCGCAAGCGACGATAGCGCCCCCTGCTCACCGCGGTCCGCCCTCCCAGGACCAGGATTGGCCGACCGTTGGCCTCGCGCCACCCCGCGCTGCCCACAGTCATTGTCACCCGCACCTGACCGCTGTCAGCAGCAGACGCCTCAAGAGCGGCGACATAGACGAGGAAGCGCTGGTTCAGGGGTGGATCGGGTGACTCTTTCCCACGGCTTGAGCTCTCTCGATCAGGAGAACAGCCAGGAAATCGACCATCTCATGACCCGGATGGTCGTGGGGGAGACCATAGGTGACAGCTAGGTCACTGGCGAGCGTGATTCTGGCCAGGGAACCGTCGTCTCGCATGCGGTCCAGCACGCGACCGGCTTCCTCGGTCCACGCGGCGGCGCGGCTTCGGTCTCGATCCATGGATGCGGCCAAGACTTGACGATACTCCGGGGAATCTGTCACCCATCGGAGCCAGGAATCGAAGTGGTCCAGCAGGAAGCTGATCTCTACTTCTTCCACCCGTCGGCCTAAGAGGCTGCTTGCGTCCGCCTCAGAGAGAGCGGGCCACCAATCTCGCAGAGCGGCGACCGCTTCCGTTGGAGTGAGGCTCTCATCCTCGGTCGCCGCGTGGATCTGGCGCAGCTTCGCGACCAGACTTGGCCAATGCATCGAGGGCGTCCTCCCTTTTCGAGTATGAGTGGAGTGGGATCCCAGAGTCCCAGGTCAGCCCTGCGTAGTCACGTGGATGCACGGCGCGCCTTGGACGCCCTTGACGTGCGAGACCTGACCGGCATGCTCTCCCACCGAAGGACGTCGAGTATCTGGGTCTGATGGTGGTCCTGACCAGCGTGGGACGCACAACCGCCTCAGGTGTGTGTGGCGGGACGGGCCCCACTCGCATGTGGGTGCCTTTCTGGCCTACGACCGGCGTCCTCCAGCCAGGCCAGGCTGCGGGGGTGGCGGGCCGGACGACGGACCTCTCCCCGGACGAGTCCGAGGAGGTCGCGGGGCACATGGTGAAGACGGACGATCACCTGGCCCGTGACCCTCGCGGCGACGTGGGGGAGTGAGGGAAGGCAGCACTACACCCGCGTGGAACCGCACGTGGTGGTCGAGGTCTCCCCGGACTCGGCCGTGGTGTCCCGACGGTGGCGGCATCCGGTCAGGTACGCGCGCCTGCGCCCCGACCTGGCCCCGGAGGACGTGCCCCGGGGGCTGGACGCGGAGAAGTAGGCGGCCCTAATCCAGGTCCTTCACTGGCAGGTTGGGGCCGACCGCCCGCAGATACTCAAGACGCTCTGTGAGGTCGCCGTCCGACACTGTCATGCGAGACAGCGCCTGGAGTCCGCGCACGTGCCTGATCACGTCCACGGGCAGGATGCCCTCCAGGTCCTCGAACGGGATCGTCCAGGACAGGGCGAGTGGTGCGGGTTCGTCTCCTCGGCTACGCGCCCGAAGCATGGCGACAGCGATTCGCCATCCGATGCGTGCGGCGGCGCGTGGGTGTGCGCGGAGTTCCGGCACCGCCGTGAGAATCCACGGGCCCAGCGCGCGTTCCACGTCCCACTCTGGTTTGCGCATACTCCCATGGTGCCTGACGTGCTCAAACGCGATCGCCGGGGTCTCCCCGAGGCAGGGGGAGCCCCGGCTGCTCAACGCACTTTCGGTCCGCCGATGCGTGGCCGGACCGGGATGTCGGCCTGGACGTCGCCGGTACGCCGGTACCGCTCCAGGTGAGTGCGGCACCACCCTCTCCCGGCTTGCCAACGCCCGCACCCGGGCACCTCGCACACCCGTGCCGGGCGCGATCGGGAGGCCCTGAGTGCCTGCTGGCGGCGTGACTCCAACGTCTGCGCCCGGAGCGGTTCTCGAAACGCCGCTCGCGACTCCTCGCGTGCCGCCTTGGGGTTCCGCGCCTCTGTGAACCGTCTCCACTCGGGGGACCCGACCCTCTCCGACGCCTGCTCGCTGAACATCTCACGGAGCTGAGGGGAGGCGAGAGCGGCGCTCCGGGCGAGCCCGTGAGCCTCCCGGTACTGGTCGGCGGTCATGCCGTGCTCACGGACGTGACGACCCAGGAACGTCTTCTCCTGGCCGCACTCGTGGCAGACCAACCCACCGGTGGGCCCGGTGGTGAGCTGCCCGTGGATGCCGTGGCCGTCGAGGTCTCCATACTCCATGGGGAGATGATGGCGCCCCGGTGTGACAGTCGGGAGCCGGTGGGCGGCTGTCAGCGGGTTCCGGCCACAGGGGCCAGGGAGAGAACGACCCCGTCCGGTCGGGACGCCTCGCGGCTCATGCCGCCGGGCCCGTAGGTGGGGATGATGTCGCCTTCTATCCTGGGGGCGGGCCCCGGCCCCTTCACCTGGCCGGGGCTCGCCTCGTTGGTCGGTTGGTCAGTCGCGGTGGTAGCTGCCCGATCCGGACTGCTGCTCCACTGCGGTCTCGGCCTCATCGTCGTCTAGGACGACCTGCTGACGGGAGGCGACCCGGATGAACTCGTCCAGGTCGCCCAGGTCAGCAACCTCGATCTCCTCACCAACCTTGCCGCGCTCGGGAGTCGTCAGCTGGGCGATCATGCTCTCGTACTGCTCTGCGATCTGCTCGGGCGTGTGCGTCTGCCCGCGCAGGTGCTCGGGCAGTTCGTTCTCGCTCATGTACTGGGGCCCGTGAGCGCCGCTGATATCGAACCACTCATGGTGCGCGGAGCTGAACTCTCCACTGCGCTTGGTCGTGACCGTGTACCAGTCCACACGGGTACCGGGCTGGTACGTGATCAGGGTGGTGTGGACGCGCTGGAACGTGCCGACGCGGCGGAACGCGCGAATGGTCGGGGTGGACATCGGTCTCTCCTGCTCGTTGCGGTGCTGGTTCTCGGGCCGCCAGTCTGGTGACCTCATCCCCGCGGAGTGCGGGGCGGTTCTGCGCTACAGCCGTCCGTCGACTCCTAGTGCATGTACTTGGAGGCGTGCTCACCTTCGTCGTCGGACATCATCTCGTAGCAGTCCACGCTGCACGCAAGGCCGAGGGACGCCACCATCCCCCCTACGGAAAACCGGCGACCGCAGTTGTCACAGTGCTTGCCCTCGATGGTGCAGGTAGGGCGCTCCCCGTACTTTTCGCGCCTCCACCGGGCAGCCTTCTCGTCGATCTTGCGCTGCTTCTCCTGGTCCTCGGGGACGGTCGCCCAGAATTCCCACGCCCGACGAATGAGGGACCGCTCCTGTTCCTGGGTGATCAGCTCGTCCGTGGGTTCCCACTCGATCGGCAGTAGCGTCGTCCTCTCATTGATGTCCGCGCGGGCCACGGCGCTGTACCGTCCCGGCGGGTAGTCGAATTCGTCCTCGTGCCCCCACTCGTCGTGGGGCGGGACGGTGATGTCCAGGCGGCGGTACCCGAAGGGCAAGATGTTGTCTCGGTTACTCATGTCAGCTCCTTCTGGGGTTGGATTGTGGCTTCCCGCGTGCGCGTTCGCCGCTTACCCTGCCGAGAGCTCACCGTGCTGGACGGCGTTGTGGAACTCCTCACCGATCCGCAACCGGGCCTGATGGCGGGTCAGATCCGAGGGGTCCCACAACCCGACGAGCAGCGCGGCCGTACCCGCCAGATCCACCCTCTGGTTGGACTTCCAGCACAGCCGCACCGCGTTCATGGTCGCGTCCATGACCGGCTCGGGTCGGTGATGGTCGGTAAGCACCTGGAGCAGGTGCTGCTCAGACAGGGACAGGTGGGAGCGCGACGGCTTCACCTGAATCTTGGCCAACGCGGCGCCCAGGGACACACCACCGAACAAGGGCCGCGTGTTGGGCTCTGGCCAGCTGTCCAGGGCCAGCATGAACGCGGTCGCCAGGTAGGTGTCCGTGCCGTAGGTCTCCCGGGACACCTTCGTCGCGGTCTCGTGCAGTGTCCCTAGCGGCTGAAACTCCCGGGCGTTGAGGTTGCGCACCTGGTGCCACCAGGTGGCCCGGCCGGGTTGCGGGTTCTTGCGCCCCTGGTTGAGGGCGATCCGGAGGGCCTTCCGCTGCTCGTCGTTCATCCCTGGACCTCCTCGGGCTCGCGGCGGTACAGGTCCATCAGCGCGAACTGGATGAAGTCCTTCCGAACCGCCCGGGCGGGGTGCAGTGCGGCGTAGGTGTCCCGCACCAACCGGTCAGCGTCGATCCACAACGTGCGGTCGCCGTACAGCTTGGCGGCGTCGATCAGGCGGTGCCGGATCTCGGTCAGCGTCCGTTTCCGGTTCCCGCTCAACACCACGCTCCGGAACCTGTTCAGGATGACCTCGGTGTTCTGGGGGCGCGGGTCCGGTGCATTCGGGTTGGCCGCGCCGTTGCGCTGGCGCTGGATCATCTCGATGCCGGTCAACAGCCCCAACCCGGCCACACCGTCATGCACCCGGAGGCGGGACCCGGCCCCCCGGACGGCCAAGAGGACGCACAAGGCGTCGAGCGCTCCATCGTCGGCGTCCTCCCCGAGAAGACCGGCGGCCGTGCCCAGTGAGGTCGGGGCGAAGTTGACCCGGACCAGCCCCCCGTACCAGCGGTGGTCAGGGTCCAGGGCGAGCGCTTCGTTGAGGCGTTCGGGTGTGATGCCGGGTACCTGGGTGATGGGGTGTTCAGGCGTGCGCATCAACGGTCTCCTCTTGGGCTTCGTCGGGCGCGGGCGTGGTCTTCTGCACAGCCCGGTTGTAGTCGATCGTCCATTTCCGGCATACCGCCGACACCTTGCCGGGGTCGTCGGACAACGCGGCGGCGGTTTCCTGCGCCCAGCTCGTCAGGTTCAGCGGGTTCGTCGCGTAGGGCGCTTGAACGTGGTGGGATTTGGCGATGTCGACCAGGTGGCGCAACAGCCGGTCACGGTCGCCGTCGCGGGCCGCGAGGATGGCTTGGCGCAGCCTCGCCGGGTTGGCATGGCTCGCCCCGGCTTGACCGATCGTGACCGTCCCCGAGACGAACGCGCGGCGGTTCAGCCCGGACTGGAGTGCGGCGGACATCCACACCGCGTCGAATTCAGGACCCTCGTAGGCGTCGACCACCGGCACGACCGCGCGGCAGGTGACGGGGCCGGGCAGGCCCTCCCGCCACTCCTGCCAGATCCGCCCGTCTTGGGCCCACCGCTGAATTTCCATGAGCTTCCTGACGTTGATCACGCCTCGTCCCCCTGCTCCTGGTTACCGGAGTGCTCCGCCCACAGCTGGCGAGCCTTCTCGGTGTCCACGGTCCCGTCCTCGTCGGTGGCCGACCGGAGGATCTTCCAGGTCGTCCACTCGTCGGCCGAGGGGGTGTGCTCGATGTGCTCGTGGACGTAGTCCGGTACCCCGGTGCTGGTCGGGTCGTCCCACACCTCCAGCCGCCACACCCGGCCCGGAGTGGACTCGCCGCCGCGTTCGGTGAGACTGGTGAGCAGGTACCCGGCGTCGAACGCCATATCCGCGATGGACACTTCGTTGGTGTCTTCCCACCCCTGGTCGGAGTGCTCCACCCACTCCCCGGACTCGTCCTGGTAGGACATCCGCACCCGGTACGTGTGGTCCTGGAGCGGAGCGGTCCCCGCCTCGATCGCCTCGGCCTCGCCCAGGCGGGCCTCGTCGGCTTCACCCCGGAGGATGCGCAGCGCGTCGTCGGCGGCGGCGGAAATCATCTGTACTCCCACGGAGGCGGAGTCGTACTCTCCCTGCTCGGCGTCGGACACGGCACCCGGCAGGAACGTCTCGATGACATCTTCGAGGGTCTTGACGGCGCGCAGACGCGCTTCGGGCGACCCGGTGATGTCCTCCACTTCCTCGCGGTCGTGACGGGCCCGGAGCTCCTCGAAGGACTCACGGCCCTGCTTGGCCTCGGCCAGGAGCTGGCCCACGAACGTGGGGGACTTGCCGATGATCCGGCCCACGGCCGAGTTCGCGCCGAACGCCTTGCCGTGGGCTTCGACCAGTTCGAGCACGGCGGCGGCCCGGATGTCGTCTACCTGGTCGGCGGTGGAGGGGGTGCGGATGCTCTGGCAGGCGTGGAACCGTTCGGCGGCGGGTAGGCGCATCAGCCCGGCGCGGTCCACGCGGATGGTCAGGTACTGCTGGGGGTCGGGTTGCTGGTCGTCGGTCACGGCGTCGTCTTTCTGCTGGATGTGGGATGCTGGCGGGCGGGCGCCCGCCCCGGCTACGACCCGGGGCGGTCGCCTCCCTACCTGCTGTGGAACCGGGCGGCGGTCAGCGCGCGGAGCGTCTTCTCACGGCGGGCCGGGGTGTCCTTGATGTCGTGCTCGGCCATGTACGCGGTGACCTGGTCGGCGGTGATCAGGAACTTCGCGAGGGTGTTCTCCATCGACTCGCGGGCGTCGCCCACGAACGTGGTGACGGCGGCGGGGTTCGCGGCCGTCAGCGCACGGGAGCCAACCGCCCCCATGAGACTGTTCGCCTGCCGGAAGTTCAGCGGGGACACCTCCCACTCGCGAACGCCCGCCTCATCAGCCGGGCACCCTTCGGCGGTGTGCGCGGACAGGTGCCCGGCCTTGTCCATGCGGATGACGGTGTAGCGCTTCCCGGCGGCGGCGGGGGTGTACTCGGAGTCCTCGTTCAGGATCAGGTCCCGGATGCGCTCGACGAAGATCCCACGGACTCGGGTGTCGACCGCGTCATCGGTGGGCGTGAAGCCGTAGCGCCCGTCGGCGTCGCGCAGTTCCTGTTCGGCCTGGTACAGGTGCGGGTTCGGCCCTTCGCTGCCGCGGCCGTACACGTGGCGCAGGAGGTCATCCAGGGCGTCCATGTACGGCTCGTACCCGTCGCTGTAGACGATCCTGTACCGGTCGCTGGCCCCCAAGCCGTCGGGGATCACGTGTTCGAGGGTCGCGAACCGCGCTAGCTGGGTGGTGAGGTCTTCGATGGCGCTGATGTACCGGTTCGCGGCCCAGGCGGGGAGCCCCTGGGGGAGTCCGAGGTAGCGGTCGACGCCCCGATGGTGGCGGAAGGTGGTGCTCTCTCCTGGGCGGGGCCTCTTGGTGGCGGTCAGGCTTCCGTGTTCCTGGTCCCAGAGGAGGTGGGTTTCGGTGTAGCCGGTGGTGACGCTCATGGGGGGCGCCTTTCGGGTTCGGGGTTGTTCCGACACCCCAAACTTTAAAGCCTAACTTTGAACTTGTAAAGTCGAACTTTAAAGTTTGTGTGGTTTGTCCCCAACAGAACCCTCACCAGGGAAAACGCGACTCACCGGTACCTGCGCTTCGCCGCCCGACACTCCGGACACCGACACCGATACACCCGGTACGACCACTCCGACCCGTGCGATATCTCGGGGTCCCTCCGCAACATCAGCGCCCGATCCAACTCCGCACCCCACCCGGGAAACATCTCCGCCATCTGCCACACAGCCGTCACCGAAGCCCCCAGTCGCTCAGCCGCGACGCTGACATGGTGCCCTCGCCGCACCATCATCAGCAGCCGCCCGCGCCCGGCTGGATCAAGCGGTGCGCCAGTACGGGCCTTGGCCCTTCGGCGCCTCCGGTCACGGGACTGGGCGGCGTGCGCGGCGCGCTGGGCAGGGGTGCGGTGCTGGGGCATGACCGGATTCTGACATCCCACCCGGCCTGGCACAGCAGAACGGCCATCTCCAGCCCGACCCATGTCACCCACTGGCCGAACCTGGCCACCTCGCCCCCAGCCGCAGGGGCCTGCGGCCCAAGCAAGCGAGTGAGGCGGAGAGCTAGACAGCCTCCTCCTCCAACAGGTCCAGTGCCTCAGCGAACGCACGAAGCGCGGCAGACCGCGTAGACCCCTGGGAAGCCAACTCCGGGTCCGATGAGCGGGCGACCCACAGCCCGTCATCCTCCTCAACCGTGAGGAGCAACGGCCGCGTCTCGCCGCTCTGGGAATCCTGGGCAGTGGCGGTGAGCGCTTGGACGAAGTCCAGCATCCCCGCCACCGACTCCCATTCAGTCCGGGAGGCCGGGTCCCAGCCGTTCGCTTTGCCCTGCTCCCAGTACGTGAGCACGTGCCTCCACAGCAGCGCCCGCGCGTTCTCCTGCTCACAGCGTTCAGCCTCGGGGAGCTTCGACAGGGCGAGGGGGGTAGAATGCATATGGCTCCGCCTTCCTGATGCTCAGACACCTTCAGGATAGGTCGGGGCCTTCTTCGTTTCACACCGAACCCGACCTGTGACAACGCCCCCCGCAGCGAGGCACGACGGCGCTCTTCTCACCCGGACAAATACCAGCTAACGTGCCTCCATGAACACCACACCCCAAGACGACGACCGGTATGTCGTTGAAG
Organism: Nocardiopsis sp. iso_237; assembly: GCF_056173345.1. Lineage (NCBI taxonomy): Bacteria > Bacillati > Actinomycetota > Actinomycetes > Streptosporangiales > Nocardiopsidaceae > Nocardiopsis > Nocardiopsis sp. iso_237. The sequence goes on from NZ_CM149669.1 coordinate 2,501,530, forward strand.
AAGTCGTCAGCAACTACAGCGGGAAAACGTGGCACGTGACCCGCGACACCCACGCGGACAAGGGCGACCTCACCGACGAGCAGGCTGAGGCGATGTTGCAGGCGACCATGGAGCGGCAGGAGCGCAGCATCGAGGCCATGTACGGCCCGGGGAACTAGACCCACCTACCCATCGCGGGCCATGCCTCGTCGGGGTCGTCGACCGGCGTGAACCCGGCCGCCTCCAGGAACGCGACCCTCTCGGCCACTCCATCGCCTTCCTCGGGGAACAGGAACACCCACGAGAGCCCGGCCGTGCGCGCTACCGCGACGAACCCGTCCAGCAGCGCCCCACCGGCCCCCACACGCCGCCACGCCGGGTCCACCACGATCCCGAGGACGTACCCGTGCGGCGGCGCAACCAGTGCTCCAGGGCCCGTGTACACGCCATCGAGGACGCCCTCAACCCAGCCCACGAGACGGTTATCCTCCACGGCCACCAGGACCTCGATCCCTTCCGGCCACCAGCCCGACGGGTAGTCCTTCACCTCGAAGTGCGGGGCAGCTCGCATCAGCAACCCGGCGATCGCGGGGCCGTCCTCCGGGGTGGCGCGACGGACAAACATGGCAGCAACGTACCCACTGGCCGCAAGCGGCAGGGCCTAGGACGATCAGCGCGTTACGGAGAAGAGGGCCTGTCGGAACCCTCCGCGAAGCTCGGTGATCGGCCCGCGGTCACGGGTGTAGTAGAGCTTGTTCGTCATCAGGACGGCCCACCTCTGCTGCCGTGGGCAGATCCAGGCCCCGGTCCCCGTGAACCCGTAGTGAACCCACACATCCTCCTCCGGAGAGGTGCCGGGCGCCGGGTGCCAGAACAGGCCCCGCTGAGGTTCGAGCTCGCCGGTCTGCACCCGCAGAGACTCCGCCACCCACTTCTCCCCGAACCCCGCCCGGTCGCCGGGGGCGAGCATGTGTGCCAGGAACCGCCCCACATCCGGGGCGGTGGAGACCACCCCGGCGATCCCACACACCCCACCCAGCAGGCGGGCGGAGAAGTCGTGCGGGACGCCGCGCAGGTGCTGGCCGGTGTCCTCATCCAACTCGGTCGGGGCTGCCCGGTCCACCAGTCCCGCAGGCAACGGCCCGAACTGGGTTTCCGCCATCCCCAGAGGAGCCCACACCCGATCGCGGGCGAGCACGTCCAGGCTTTGGCCGGTGAGTTCTTCAGCCAGGAACCCGAGGATGAGCGCGGCCCGGTCGGTGTACCGCACCTCCTCCCCAGGGGTGTGGTGCAACTGCTCATACAGCACCCCGCGACGGATCTCGGCCGGGTCGGTTCCGTACAGGGCCTTCAGCTGCGCGCGCGGTGGAACCCCAGCGGTGTGGGTGAGGAGCTGGCGCACGCTCACCTGCCCCAAGGGGGCGGTGGCCAGGTCCGGCAGGAGGCGGGCGAGGGGGTCATCCAGGCGTAGGACTCCGTCGTCCCACAGGGTACCGATCACCGACCAGACCGCGGTGACCTTCGTGAGCGAGGCGATGTCGAACAGGGTGTTCGGCTGCATGGGTGCCGTGGGGTCGGTGGGGTCCAGGACCCCGGCTTGCCCGCCGGTCTCGGGGCCGGAGGGGCCGCCCACGAGCCAGACCGCCCCGGGTGTCACCAGCTTTTCCACGGCCTGGTCGAGAAGGGGGTTGATGCGGTCGGCGTCCACGGGCATGGGCGGGCCCCTTCCTGGTCAGGGTCGTTCGCAGGCGAGCCTACTGGTGTTGGAGGAGGTCTTCTGAGAGGTCGCGGAGCGCGTTCGCGAGCACGGACAGCGGGAAACGTGCGGCGTTGCGGTACCCGGCCTCGCGGACCTGGTCGAGGGCGCGGTGGTCGGTGGAGAGCCAGGACAGTGTGGCGGCCAGCGTGCGTTTGCCCAGCTCCGGGACCGGTATCGCGCTGGTGCCCAGGACGTCGTTCAGGGCAGGGACGTCACTGTAGAGCACGGGCAGTCCGCACGCCTGGCCTTCGATCGCGACCAGACCGAACGCTTCCCATGTGGAGGAGACGACGAGGAGGTCGTGGTGGGCGAACTCTGCCCACAGTGCGGGACGGTCGAACCAGCCCAGGTACCGAACTCCGGGTGCGGGTGCGGGTGCGGGTGGGGGTATGGGGGTATGGGGGCGGCCACACTCAGCTGCGCCCCCACCTCCTGGCACGCGGCGACCAGCTCATCGGCCCCCTTCGTCCGGCGAACAACAACCGGAGGGGTCCGGGGCGGCGCTGTGGTGGGCGTGGGGGAGGGGCAGCGAGCAAGGAGTCCGGGACTCCCCACGGCACGTGGGTGATGCGGCCCGGGGACAGTTCGGGGACCATCCTGGACAGCTGATCGGCCATGGTCAGGGTGGGGGCGACCACCACCCGGGCGCGGTGGTCGCCACGGGTGAGGATCGCGTGCTGGGTCAGACAGTCGCGGGCAGGTGGGGAACACCTGCGCAGCGGAGATGGCGTCGTCGGCCAATACCGCGACGTTCCGGTCGTAGGTGTAGGTCCACCATGCCGCCGACCGGCCGCTGAGATCGTTGGGAATCGCGTCCGCGCCGACGTGGATGGTCCGCAGGAGTTGGTCGAGGACGTGGTGGGTGTCGGCCGGGCCGAGGTGGGACGAGCCTTGGAGGTTGGCGAGGAGGATGCCGTCCTCGAACCGGGCCCGCTGCTCGTGGAGGAAGTGGACGGCCAGCTGGGTTTTCCCCGCCCCGGGCTGTCCGTGCAGGACGATGACCTGCTCCTCCGTGTCGTCCTCCCATGCGGCGGTGAGGGCGTCCAGCTCCGGTCGGGGCCCCGGTGCGGGCAGGTGGGGGAGCTGGATCGGACGCGGCCGCACCACCGTGTTGACGAAGGTGATCTTGCCGCTCAGCTGTGCGGCCTGGAGGACACGACCGTTCTCCACCACGTTGTTGACCTGGTTGGTGTGGGACGCGGGAGTCGCCGGAGCGCGCAAGAGTGTCGTCTCCTGGTCTCGAAGGAACGAAGGGGGGCGGCTCCGCCTCTCCCCCCAGAGGGGCGGGACCGCCGGGTGCGGGTGCCGCTCCGGGTTCAGGGGAGGACGGTTGGCACCCGCGAGGGGTGTGGTCAGGAGGCCGGGCTGCTAGCGACCAGGACGATCGTGACGAGCAGGTTGTACGCGGCGTGCGCGACGATGACCGGCCACAGACGCCCAGTGCGCCGGTAGAGCCAGACCAGGACGATCGCCACCAAGGCGAACGCGATGGCGGGGAGCCCGTAGTAGAGGTGGTAGCTGATCTTCACCAGGGCGGCCACGGCACAGATCTCCCACATGGGCCGGTGTGCGGCGCCCAGCAGGAGCACTACCAGGCCGAGGGCCACCGGCTCCTCCAGCAGGGCGGTGGTCAGCTGGGCGGGGCCGAGCATGAGCGCGGTCCACGCGGCGTCGGCACGCGTGTCCGTGGTGAACCCCCCGACGGTGTCGGCGGGCATCAGCATCCCGAGCGCACCCAGGAGGGCCATGGTCACCAGGAGAGCGAGGAACGCCCACACGAAGGTCGTCCACCACTGGACACGTCGGCCCTTCGCAGCGTCGGAACCGAGTTCGTCGTCAGGGGAGAACACCGCGCGGACGGGGATGCGGAGCACCGCTTTACAGATCAACCACACGGCCAGCCCCGCCACCGTGAGCAGGACGGCGTGCATGATCCAGTTGGGCAAGGCGAGTGCCCAGAACGTGTCGGTGCGGGGTGCGGGGATGCGCGGCATGGCATCGTCGGCGGCCAGGAGGGCGATGCCGTTCAGGGTGGACCTGCCGAACACCGCCAGATACACGAGCAGCAGGACAATGTAGGCGGTCAGCGCTGAGAGCCGCTGCGGCTTCGGCATCAGGTCTGGCGCCGTGGCAGCCGGAGCGGTGGGGTAGGCGAGGAAGCGCCGCCATCGGGAGGGAGCGGGGGTGTCCGGCGTTGCGGGGATGATACACATGGTTCGTTTCGTGAGGAGGAGGCGGTCAGAGGTTGTTGACATCGAGTTGACGGATGTCCTGGGCCTGTTCCCAGAGGTCGTCATGGGCCGCCCGCAAACGCGCGACGCGATCGGCGTCTTCGACCCGCACGGCTCCGTCAGCGAAATGGTCGGCCGTGGTGCACAGGCGGTATGCGAGAGTCCCGTAGATCAGCGTCTCGGGGATGCGATCGCCCTGGTCGCCCAGCACCCGCACCTGCGCTCCCGCCTCTGCCAGCTTCTGAGCGGCCGCCAGCGCGAACCGGCTGTAGGCGTTCATCGCGATCGGGGCGATGACGAGACGGTGCACGTCGGGTCGGACCAGGTCCGGGGTCTCCTGGTCCAGGAGAGCGAGGGCGGTCTGCTCGTCTCCCGCGAGCCACGCATCTCGGGCCGGGTCGTGCCTCAGCTGAGTGGAGACGGTGTCGATCCGCCTCTCTTCACCACGCACGGCCGGGTCAGCTCGCAGGGCGGCAAGCTCGTGCCTGTAGACGGGGCGGAGGAGACGAGCACCGGGGGCCCGGTTGAACTCCTCCCAGGCCTGTTCGTTCAGACGGCGGTTCACTCGGCGGCTCCGAAAGCGAACGTGACGGGCATCTTCGTGCTCCTCGCAGGTAGTAGGGGGTGGTCTGGTGGGGCCAGGGCTTGCTGTCCTCGGCCCCACCAGGGCCCACGGTGCTGTCAGGGTGTGGCGCCCGTGATCACCGTGGGCCGGTGCCCGGGGCCTCTCCAAGAGGCAGGCACCCGGGCGGTGCCGGAGCCCGTTCCGGCAGTCGGGCCCCGGCGTGGTGGACCACTGGACCCCCGGGCTGCACAACGGGGTTCTCAGCGGCCCACCAGCTCAGGGGGCTAGGCGACGGACGTGAGCGGGATGGACCGCTCCCAATGCCGCTCGAACTCGGCACGCCACCACGCCGGGTCGCCGGGCGCGATGAAGTAGATCCCGCCGCATTCCACTCGCTGTTCCCCGCCGACGAGAGCGAACGGGGTGGCCCCCGCCGGGCCGTCGAACTGCACGGTCCGGATGGTGATGTGGTCCAGCTCGTTGATCTGGCGGAGGTAGGCGCGCTGTTCGTCCATGTACGGGGCGTCGAGTCCGAGGACCTGCTCACCGATCACGAACCGGAAGCGGAGATCGGTCTTCTCCAGCATCTGTGCAGCGCGCTTCATGCGCAGCTCGATCATCTGCTCACGGTTGTAGGCCAGGTGGAGGAGCCCGTCCGCGACGGCCTCCGCGTACCTGCGGGTCTGGAGGAGCCCGTTCAGCAGACCGAAGGGCCCGTAATGCCAGGTTTCCTTGGTTGCCTCTTCCTCCAGGAGCCCGGCCTGCTTGGCCGTACACGAGTTCGGGTGCGATGACGCCCATCAGTGTCCCTTTCTGTTCGGTGATGCGGAGGTCGGGAGGTGCGCCGGTCCGTGACGGTCAGTCATGCGGCGTCCCGGTGGTGCCAGCGGACGAAGTCCACGAGAGGCGTGGAGCGCTGCCGGACGGCCCAGGCCACGAACCCCGTGGTCGCCTCCACCAGCCCCGGGTCCGTGATGCGCACAGCACCGTCCCGGGACCCGAGCCGGTTGTGGGAACGCACGTACACAGCCCTCGGGGTGATTTCGAAGTCGGGGAGGGGATGCTGGTCCTCCAGCAGCTCGACCTTCCAGACCGGGAGGGTGTCGACCGACCCTCCGGCGGCGACCACGTGGGTGAACCGGGCCAGGGTGTACTGCCCGAAGTCCGTTCGGAGCGGCGTGTTGGGAACCCACAGGGTGCGGTGGATCAGCCCGCGGGCCCGCTCTTCCCGGATCTGCTGCGCCCACCGGGGCCTCTGCCCGATCAACTCCTGTTCGGCCTGGCCGTGCTCGCCCTCGAACCAGCGGGCCCATGACGGCCAGTCCGGCGGTACCTGCTGGTCTCGGCGGGCCAGCGTCCACCAGGTGCCCGACCCGGTACGGTCCAGCTCGCTGTCCAACTCGTCCTCGGTGAGGTGGTCGCCGTGGTCGGCGGCGGTGAGCGCGTCGAACAGGGTGAGCGGCCCCGGGTTACGGCGGCGGCAGTAGGCCAGGACGGACCGGACCTCGTAGGTGAACCGATTCGGGCCCTGCTGCTGGGCGATGAGAGCGCCCTCCTGGGTCAGGCGCATCAGTGTCTGTGCGCCGTGGCCGGTCAGGGTACGGGTGTGGGCGATGGTCAGGTAGCGGCCCGGGGCGGTCAGGATGCGGGCGCGTTGGCCGAGCACGTGCGCGGACACGGACACTGAACACTCCTGTTCTAGGCGAGGGCGCCGAGCCACACACTGAGGACCGTGACGGCAGCGGCAGCCGAGGCGTGGCCGAGCATGAGGGGGGTCAGCCGGTTGCAGTGCAGGTACAGCACGGCGACGATCGCGCCGCCCACCGTGGCCGTCAGGACACCGGGCCAACTGGCGTCCGTGATCGCGAAACGGCCCACGACGGACCAGGCCACGAACTCGAAATCGCTGATCCGGGAGCGGGCGACCAGCGTCGCGACGACGCCCAGGAGCACAACCTCGGAGAGGACCGCTGTGGTGGTCGTGGTGAACAGCTGGAGGAGGAGGGGGCCGCTGCCGGGCTCGGGGGTGGTGAATGCGGTGATGCCGTGTACTACCAGGTAGAGGGCCAGGGCCACGGCGCCCAGGATCGCGGCATTGAGGTCGTGTTCGATGCGGAGGAGACGTTGGTGGGTGTGCGTCCAGCGGGGGGCGATCCCGAACCCGTCACGGACCCCGAGCCCGGCGGCGCGCGCCAACAGCCAGGACGACAGGACGATGACGGCGGCGATGGCGGTCCAGAGGGCTGTCCACGCGAGGGTGAAAACCGGTGTGGTGCTGGCATCCGGCTCGGGGATGTTGTGGGTGAGGGCCACGAGGAACGCGAGCATGAAGGCGGCCAGCCCGTACACCTGGTAGCGGTGCAGGTCGCGGGTGGGGCGGTCGTGTGTGGTGGTCATGGGTCTTTCCGAGGGTGCTTGGTTCCCCGGGACCCGCCTGCTGGAAAGGCGGGCCCCGGGGGTGGTGGCCCGCTGGAACCCCGTGTGGACGGTGGGGTGCGTCGGCGGGTCACCGGTTCAGGGGGCGGCGGGGTGCCGGTTCAGGAACATCTCGACTTCGTCCAGCGAATAGAAGAAGTCGGTGTGCCCGAGCTGGGTGAGGGCGTAGGTGACCCCGGCGTGGTCCCGGCCCTGGGTCAAAATGAACCCGGGGCCTGTGGTCGCCGCCCTCCACCGCAGGTCCACATACCGGGAGCGCTGGTCAGTGATCTGGGGGCGGCGGTCCGTTCGGATCACGTGTCCCTGCCCAACAGGTGGTCGATGACCGCGAGGTCCTGGGTATGCACGGGGAACCGGGCGTCCCCGAGCACAGCGAGACGGCGGGTACTGGTCGCGGACGACGGCATCGCCCACTCGTCCGGGGTTCGGGGCGGCCACTCGTAGGTCCACCACAGGGAGTCGGGGCCCGGCTGGTGCAGGCGCAGGCACACGGCGGCGACCGGCCCGTGACCCACGGGGGTGCCGTTCTCCCAGTGCCGGTCCCGGTAGAGGCGAGCGTCCACGGACCACTCGGCGTGATCCGCCTTCGGGGTGTACCCCGACCGGACCAACGCCTTCGCCATAGTGGTGAGCGCCCGGACAGCGCGGGTCGACGGCCTCGGGAACTGCTGGTGGTGGGGCACCATCGACAGGGTCAGAACGCTCACCGGGCCACCTCCGCCCACACCCCGGTACCGATGGTCGCGACACCCCACCCCAGGGAGAGGGTGTCCACGATCCCGAGCCCGCGGCCGTGCTCCGCCGTGGGCTGTGGTGTGCGGCGGGTGGGGGTACGGCCCTTGCGGGGGCCGGCGTCGCGGACAACGACGCGCACATGGTCTTCGTGGAGGGCGAGGCGGACGGTGAACCTGCCTTCCTCGCCGCCACTGTGGGAGTGGTCAACGGCGTTGGTCGCGAGTTCGCTGACCACGGTGGCGAGGTCTGTGGTGTCTTCGACGTCCCAGCCGGGCTGGGTGATGGCGGCGACGGCCCACTGGCGGGCTTCCGTGACGCCCTGGGGGGTTCCCTCGAAGCTGGCGTGGCGTTCTTCGATTGGCCTAGTGCGTGGGGGTTTGGGGGCGGTACACTGCATTCGTTCTCACCTCGTGTTCCTCCATGGGTGGGACACCCGCCCCGATAGCCGCGCCTTCCGAGTTCGGCCGTCGGGGCATTTTTGTGCCCCTATGTCCCGTTTGGTGCCCATTGTGAATTCGCCATTCACGCCGAGCTTCGGTGTGGCCACACATTCGCATCTCTAGACCCTCAAGAAAAGGGCAGGTAGGCAGGTGGGCAATCGCGTATAGTCCTATGCAAGTTTTGACAAGTTTCGGTAGACTTTAAGCAAGGGATCTGCGATCATGCTCTTATGGAAGGACAGTCAGTCGAGAAAAAAGTCGACGCCCGACATGGTAGGTTCGGCGCAGCCCTGGCTGCTGCCCGCGAGCGTACTGGGATGAAGCAACCGGCGCTCGCCCGCAAGCTGGACTGTTCGGTCGGGCATGTCTCCCACATTGAGAATGGCAGGAGGAAGCTCAACGCATCGGTTGTCGCAGAGGTAGACGACTTCCTCGGCGCAAAGCAGCGGCTCGTAAAACTGTACGAAGAGATTTACCAGGCTGGGCGCGTCGACTGGCTGGGGAATCTGCACCGTACCCAGATTGGCTCCGAGATGGTCCGTGAGTACCAGGCCTCACTGTTCCCTGGACCCCTCCAGCAGCCGTCGTATGCGAAAGCGGCTGTCTCCGCAGGAGGCCCCTGGCTTTCCAAGAAGGAAATCCAACAGCGAGTGAACTTCCGAACCCAGTGGAGGAAAGACCTTCTCCGAGAGGACGGACCCCGATACCACGTCGTCTTGGACGACATCACCGTTGTGCGGCCGATAGGCCCACCGGAGATCATGCGCGACCAGATCGACGCCATCGTCGAGCTGGCCGAGGAGCGACGGATTGTGCTCCAGATGCACGGGTGGGACCAACACCCCCACGCCGGGCTCGATGGACCGTTCACGTTGATCACGTCCGCTGGAGCTCCCGATATGGTTCATGTCGAGTCCATCTACGGCGGCTCGCAGTCCGATACCGCGATTGACGTGCGCAACTTCGGGATGCTGTTCAGCACACTACAGGCGACCGCCAGGTCTCCCCAGCAGAGCATCGCCTTCTTGAAGGAAACGAGGCAGAAGTATGAGTGACTGGCACAAGTCCAGCTACAGCACCGGCGCCCAGAACTGCGTGGAGGTTTCCGAAGGGGTAACCACCCTGATCCGGGACACCCAGCACCGCGATCTCGGCGCCCTGGGGGTGGACGCCTCAGAGTGGGCTGCTCTGATCGACGCGGTTCGCAGCAAGTAGCTCCACCAAATGAACCGGACCCTGCCAGCGTTGATGGCGGGGTCCGGTTCTGTGTCTACCGGCACAGGGTACCTGCGATGTCCGGCCGAAACCTAGGACCAAAAGCGGTTGCGCCGGGGCTATCCCCTCTTGACGGGGTCGAGAAGCGCGGCGGGCCCTTCCACCCACAGATGGGTACCCCGCTCGTCCACGGTGACGCCCAGCCGGTCACGACCAGGAGAGTCGAACTTCACCCACTCGTCCCACGCTGCGGTGATCTCCGCCCACAACGCCCGAGGCCCAGCCTGCCGAGTCTGGTACGCCCCACCCGCCGGGGTGTACTCCGCCACCGCCCACGACCCGTCCGTGGTCGCCACGTACACCGTCGCCTCCCCAGCCCACTCCGGCCGGTCCTCGGCCGCCTCGTACACCGCGTACCGCAGATCGGGGACCAGGTGTCCCAGAGCGAGCTGCCAGCCGGTGTGCCGGTACGCGGCCACCCTCGGGTTGAGCTCGATCAGCCCGTCCGTCGCCGCCGGGTCGTCCTCGTCCACCAGATCCCGGACCCGGCGCATGTCCGGCCGCTGGGACCGCGACGTCATGAACGGGGCGTCCCCGATGATATGGCCGGTGGCGGCCCCGTCCCCGTGAACTCGGAGTTTCACCAGGACTCCGGGGATGTTGCCCAACTCGAAGGGGGTCACGATGATCCCGTCCTGCCTGGTCTGCTCCACCCACGAGAACGGGATCTCACCGCGCGCCGCAACGGTCGACAACACCCTGTCGATCAACTCCGCGCCAGCCTCCGGGGTTCCGGCCGCGTCAGCTGTCACGACCGTGGGGTGGTGGCCCGCCTGGGCGAGGTTCTTCACCGCGGTCTCCGCCAGGCCGGGGTCGACCTCCACCGACACCACCGACTCCTCACCCACCGCGTGGCAGAGCAACGCCGTGTTGTAGCCGGTACCCGTCCCGATCTCCAACACCCGGTGCGCCTCCCGGGCATCGAGCGCCTGAAGCATCTCCACCACCAGCGACGGCTGACTGATACTCGACGTCCGCAACCGACCCCACCCGGGTTCACCGTTGGGGCCACCGGCCGGGGTGCCGTCGTCAACCTGAACGGCGAGCGCGTAGTCCTCGTGAGCCCACCGGGCGTGGTCAGGGTCGTCCCGGCTCACCGGCCGAAAGTACCCGGGGTGGTCACGGGCGGTGACCCACACCGTGTCGGGGATGAACCCGGCCCGGTCGGTGTGCAGGATGGCCCGGTGCCACAGAGGGTCGATGATCTGGCCCGTGGAGGTGAGGGTTCGTGCCAGGCGGGCGCCGGGGTAGTCCGTCACCGGTTCGGGTCCGCTCCGTCTCCGGGCTGGGGCGGGATGGGTTCCGCCCCGTGCCGGTTGGGATCTTGGCCGCCGCCTGCGCTGCCACCTGAGCCGCCGTCGGAGGGTTTGTCCGGGTTGTCGTGCTCGCCCACGGTGCGCTCCGTCCTGCTAGGGGTCATCCTCTGCACAGTAACCCGGTGTGGTCGGGTTGCGGCGGAGTTGGCTGGAACCGGCCAACCCCCATGACCCGACCGGGTTACCCTTCACCTCGTCCCCCGTCACCCCGACGCACACCCCGACTTGCAGAGGCACACCATGACCGACCCCAAGAACAACCTGCCGCCCGAGGCCATGGGCAACGAGAAGTGGCACGACACCACGCACGCGGTGTGGTTGCGGTCCTCGCTGTCCAAGGAGGAGTCCGAGGCGGTCGTGGAGGTCGCGGAGTTCGACGACGGCTTCCGCGCGGTGCGCGACGGCAAGTCCCCGGAGAAGGGCACCCTGTTCTTCACCCCCGCCGAGTGGGAGGCCTTCGTCCTGGGCGCGCGTGACGGTGAGTTCGACATCCCGGAGGAGTACCTCACCGAGGAGGAGGCCGCGATCCAGCGCGGCGAGACCGAGGTCGAGGCGACCTGGGTTCCCTCCCCGCTGAACACGCCGGAGGCGATGGAGGAGTACCACCGCCGCGTATCGGAGAAGGGCTCGGAGGGATTGTCCTTCGCCACCTCCGAGTGGAACGCCTTCGCCCAGAGGGCTCGTGACGGTGAGTTCGACACCCCCTAGGAGAGACCTCCGGTTGGCCCAGGTCGAGGCAACCTGGGTCCCTCCCCGCTGAACCGGACCAACGTCTCGGACTCCCACGAGCACCGTCTCAGCCTTCCGAATCGGCCGCTGTTGCTAGCGTCGCCCCGTCTCTCCGGCCCCCCGAGCGCGTGGTTGAGCCGGACACCTCAACTGAATCGAGACCCCATGCACGACTCAGTCCTGCCGGTCACCGCTCCAGCCGCCGGGGTGAAAGGCACCGTCCAGGTGCCCGGAGATAAAAGCATCGGCCACCGGGCCCTGATCCTGTCCGCGCATGTTGGAGGTATTGTGAAATTTGGGACTTCCCTGGTCTTCCTGGGTGTGCTGTTGTCCGGGTGTTCTTTTGCGGGGATCGATGATTCCGTTTCTCGGCCTGTGTCTGATTTGGACCATCCGTCTTCTGTCAGTGAACTGGCCTGGGAGTGGGAGGCGGAGGACGATGTCGATTCGCTTGATCTTGCGCCGGTAGTCGGTGGGGTTGCAGTATTCGATGGTACTGGTGTGACGATTCTTTCGGGTCACACGGGTGAACCGCGCTGGGATTATCAGCCGGACCACGGAAGAGTGATTGGGTCGGTTACTTCTGACGGCGGGCATGTAGTGATCCAGGAACCTGACCCTGAAAATACGGACGGTTTTCGGATGCATGTGCTAGATGTAGTGACCGGAGAGACTTCTTGGACAGAGGCCTTTGATGCGGCTGATGATAAGGCGCAAAGTGGTGGGAATTCTGAGAAGTGGACTGCGCCATCGCTGGCCCAAGTTGCTGTGGGCGACAAAGTCTGGTTTCTCCGCGAGGATTCAGAAGTAGTTGCTCGAAGCCTGGGTGATGAGCGTCAGGTGTGGTCGACTTCAGAGGTTCAGGATTGTTCCGGAGTCGGTAGTGTGGGTTCGCCTGTTTTGGTGGATGAAGTGCTTTTGGGGGCGGTGACCTGTTACGAATTCGACGAAGATGATCCAGAGAATGATCCTCTTTACGACTCTGGTGCAGAATTCACTTCAGAAGTGGTGGCCTGGGGCGCAAGTGATGGTCGGGAAATATGGAGGTTGGAGACCCCGGAGGTTTCTCTTCCCGTTGACTCGCGGAATCGGAGCCTGACCGTGCACCCTGGGGGGATTGTCTCTGTGGACTTCTCGCCTTGGGGTATGGGTTACTGGATCGATCCGATATCAGAGGAACACGGTTGGATCGAAGATGCAGGTGTGGTGAGTAGTTATGAGAACGGAGATCAATTCGGGATCTGGCGGAATGGTGAGTATCGAGTCGAGAACCGGTCCGGTGAGGTGTTGTACAGCGTGAACGAACCTGCGGAGCGGAATGCTCCACTAGCCTTGGCTGAAGGGATGGTGCGTGTGTCCGAGAACGTGGAGGGTGGCTCAGAGGACGTTGTGTTCGCTCGCTTCCACGGCTCGGATCAGGAAGTGGAATTGTCGATGGACGTCGATGAACAGGCGCGTATGGAGTTCGGGCGCGGTGCTGTCGTTCCCGGATCGGTCGCGATTCCCTTCACGGACAGGGAGGGGGCAGCGGTGTCCTGGGGATTCGCTGAATCGGAATACGAAAGAGTCCTATATTAGGAGTCTTCTGGATTCCAGAACGTCTGTGCCGAAACGGTTCTTTGTCCTCATTCTGTGGGACTCCGGTGGCTTGCGTGCGCTGTTCAGACAGTGATCGAGGGTTCCTGGGCGCCTCGCACAGTGCAGGAATTGGAGGCCGCGCCTACCCAGTGCACGGTCATCCTGCGGTAGGAGCTCAGCCAGGTGATCGGGCGATCGCCCTTGTACGGCGCCGAGAGGGAGCTGGGCGGATCAGTCATCGGCGACTTCAGTCAATCCAACAGTGCGGGCAGGCAAGCGCTGGAGGGCCGCACCTGACATGACGCCGGAGCCAAGCGATCGATACTCGATGGAAATCGTTTGAAGTGACTATCAGAAAAGGGTCGGTAACAGCCGCCGGTATGACGCTGCTCCTGTCGGCCTGCACCCTGTCCTCCGAGGGGGCGTCCGGGGAGGAGCCGGCTTCGGAGGCCAACGCGATCCACGAAGTCTCCGAGGGCGGGGTGGCGGCTCCGGAGGACGTCACCTCCGTGAGCGAGGTCGGTTGGGAGTGGCATCCGGGCGAGGGTGAAAGCGCCTCGGAGGTGCACGCCGGACCGGTCGGAGCCGTGGTCGAGCTGACGGACGGGCTCATCGGTCTGCGGGGCGACACCGGTGAAGAGCTGTGGAGCTATCGGATTCCCGAGGCCGGGGGCTTCTCCGCCTCGTTCTCCCCTTCCGGGGAACAGGTGCTGGTGACGGCCTCGGACGAACCCGCCACCCTGTTGGACACGCAGACGGGGGCGACCGTGGCCGAGGACGTCGACTGGGACGGCCAAACCCTCCTCCTCGACGAGACGCGCCTGCTCGACTATCGCGGTGAGGCGACGGAACTCCTCTTCGAAGTCAGTGACCTGGAATCCGGTGAGACCCTCTGGCAGCAGGAGACCCCGGTGGCCTGCCCCGGGAACAGCCCCAGCCGACTGATCTCCGCGCTACACGCCAGTGAGGCGCTCGTCCTTCTGCTCCACTGCTCCGAGGACACATCGGAGGAAGCCCTCCGGATTCCCGAAGCCGACACCGTCAACGCACTGGTCGCTTTGGACCCGGCGGACGGGCAAGAGCTGTGGCGCCATGAGTCCGGGGACACCGAGGGCCTGGGACTGGCGGAGGCGCTGCTGATCCACGGCGCCGTGGTGGCCGACCTGCCCGGTGAGGAAGGGTGGCTGATTATCGACCCCGCCGACGGCACTGTGCTCGCGGAGTCACCGAAACCGGTGCTGTCGGTCGGTGAGGGGTACTATCTCGCCGGACCCGACCCTCTGGCCGAGGACCCGGCCCACGAACTCAGGACCTTCGACGGAGAGGTGACCGCATCGGTCACACTTCCCGACGACCGTTGGCCCGGGGACACTCCTGAGTCGGCGGTCGGTCTGCCCGAGCAGCTGGTCACCGTCGACATGGAGCGCGGTTCGCCGGAGGACCCGGTCAACGCGGTCGTGACTCCTTGGGACGATGCGGGCTCCGAGAGCGTCATCGATGCGACCATGACCGAACGGGCGAGCCAGGACGATCCCGGTCGTCTGCTCCCCGCCCCCGGGGCGTTGCTCGTGTACGTTCCGGTGGATCTCGCGGCGGACATCGACTCGGTCGGGCACGTCTCCGCACTCCGGTGAGGGGCTTCGGTGCTGGTTCGCACTCCGGGCCGGGCCCGGTGTCAGGGACGGATCCCCGACACCGAATGTGTTCTAAGCGTCAAGGTCGATGACGGTGCCGTGCGGGTCGATGCCGCAGTGGCCTGCGGCGAGCCACTCCAGCGTCCAATACGCGTCGAAGATCTCGACGTCCTTTAGGGCTTCTTGGCCCTGGGGGGTGCGGTAGAGCCAACCGTCCGGGGTGCGGGTGGCGGTGTATAGGTTGTCCTCGGGGTATCGCTCGTACCCGGAGCTTTTCATCTGGGTGATGGAATCCAGTAGTTCTTGCCTCGTGGGGGTCTCGCCCAAGGGGTGGAGCTGCCTGTACAGGGTTGTCATCTGCACGCCCTCGGCGGTCGTGGTGGCCTCGTCGGGACGGGTGATAGTCCAGAATATCGGCGACTGGCCCGGGTCGAGGTCGAGCGCCGCCTCCGCGGTTCCTCTCTCCCAGGGCAAGGCCATCCCGCTGACGCCGCAGAGCAGGTTATGATACACGCGTTCGTGGTGTTCCTCGGGGCTCAGCATCGCTGCAATCGGTCCTTATTCTCAGGTGATCAGACGGTGATTGGATTCATGAGGTGCCCGTTTCGCTGGCCTCCAGAAACCTGCATGTCCCTTCGGTGAGCAAGCACAGCATCTACCCGGTTGGGGGATGGTGGCCGAAGCGGGGTCGCTGTGGCGGACGCGGTGCTCCCCAAAACCTCTCCGTGTGTCTGGCTGGGGTGAACCATCGTCGTCTCCGTGGGGGGGCGTGTTCCGGTTGCTGTTCGTCAGGTCAATTCGCTGGGCAGGATGCCTGCTGTACTCAGGCGCCGGAAACGGGCGACGTTCTCGGACTTCCCGAGCCCTCGTGTGGTCAGGTTAGGCCCTTTGGTTGGGACGGATCTGCATGATCACACAACCCAAGAAGGTTTCGACCTCTATGTTGGAGACATGGGCTTTGACTACCTCTGGCACGGCGACGAGCACCCCCCGGCAGACCTACCGATCACCCAGGTCTACGGGTATGTCTTCGACGACCGGGGCCGAGTGGTGGTCCTCCAGGACGAGGGCGTGTGGAACGCCCCGGGCGGGACCCCTGAACCCGAAATCGACCTGAATTCTGTTGCCACACTGGAACGCGAAGTGTGGGAGGAAGTCCAGGTCCGTTTCGAAGACCCCGTGTACCTGGGCTATCAGAGCGTGGGCGAGGATGGCGGGCCGCCACTGCGCGCCCAACTTCGGATGGCCGCGCGTCTGGTCGAGGTCGGCGAGCGTGCCCCCGACCCGGACAACGGCCGTGTGCACGTCCGACACCGCTGTTCCCTGCCAGAGGCCGAGCGCCTGCTCAACTGGGGCGCGCCAGCACGGGAACAGTTCAAGAGAGCAGCAAAGGTCGCCGAACAGCGGTGGCGGGTCCCAGTTTATGATCAGGCCCCCGCGGTGACCGACTGAGGGACCCACGCAAAGGGGATGATTCGCCCACCGGACGACCAGGAAGCTGCACGCCGATGTGTGAACGCGGGCGCCGGCGCCGTAGAGCTAGATCGGGCAGGACTCGGGGTCCGGGGGAGGGTGCGCATGACCCGTGCACACCCCGGCGCAACCCCGCAACGACACGCTGCCCCGAACTCGAGGAAGAGGTTGCTCAGGCCCGCGTTCTTTCGCGATGTCGTGTTCCGGTGTCCGCTCGCGGAAGGTCCCTTCTGGCAGTGACGGTTCGTGAAAGCACCCCGTAAGACGCGGGACACCGGTAGCCTCCCGGGGAGCAGAGACGACAATATGAACCCGGGGGCCCACCGATGCGCGAGATCGAAACGAAGTACCGGGTCCGGGACCTGGAAACGCTCCTGGTGGCGCTCAAGAACACCGGAGTGAGCCTTGGTGACCCCGTTCACCAGGACGACCAGGCCTACGCCCCGCAGGGGTGGGACCCCTCACAGGGCAAGGTCGGCTACACCTTCGCGCGGCTGCGCACCCAGGACGGCCGACACGTCTTCACGACGAAAACCCCCGTGGCCAACGCCATGGAGTGCGTCGAGTCCGAGACCACCGTGGTCGAGCGCGACCAGATGCACGGGGCCCTGCTCTCCTTGGGCTATGAGCCCAGCGTGCGCATCGCCAAGACCCGCCGTGTCGGAACCGCCGGGCAGGTCTCCATCTGCGTCGACGAGGTGGAGAACGCCGGGGTGTTCCTGGAGTTGGAGATCCTGGTCGATGACGACCGTGACGGGCGGGCCGCCCAGGAGGAGCTGGACGCCTGGGCCCATGGTCTCGGCGTCGATTTGGAGCGCACCACCGACACCTACGACACCCTGGTGCGCCCGACCGGCTGATGTCTCACCAGCCGTGCGGGGCGAACCCGGTACCGGCCAGCCAGGCCCGGATGCCGGCGGCCGGGTAGGGGATGGTGTTCGAGGGCAGCAGATGCGGGTCCTCCCACACGAGCTTGCCTGCCTGGTCGGGTTCGGCGTTGTGCGGCTCGCCCTCCCACCGTGTGGCGACGAAGAACAACCCCATCCGGGCGAGCCCGGGTTCCTGGTAGTGGTGGATGAGCGCGCCCAGGGTGAGGTGGTCGGGGTCGATGAGCACCCCGACCTCCTCCTCCACCTCAGCTTCTCGGGCCGCGGCCTCGTGGGCGGGTTCGCCCTCCTCCAGGTGACCGGAGGGCATGTGCAGCATCCCGTCGCGGTACCCGGTGTTGTGCCGCTCCAGCAGCGCGATCAGGTCGTCCTCACCGTCGCCGACCCGTCCTCTCGCTGAGCTACCGTCAGAATCCACCCCCTCACACACCGTGGAGGCAACGGATGAGCAGCCGCCCAGCCACTGCGCTCGCCCACTGGATCGCCCAGTCC
Source organism: Nocardiopsis sp. iso_237 (assembly GCF_056173345.1). Taxonomy (NCBI): domain Bacteria; kingdom Bacillati; phylum Actinomycetota; class Actinomycetes; order Streptosporangiales; family Nocardiopsidaceae; genus Nocardiopsis; species Nocardiopsis sp. iso_237. The sequence goes on from NZ_CM149669.1 coordinate 2,519,059, forward strand.
GGCCTGTCCAAAGCGGCGTTGGGTAAGGCCATCACGGAGCGGGCGCGCGCCCGCGGGCACACCCACATCACCCCCGACGACTCCCGAGTGCGGGGCTGGCTACGCGGCCAACGCCCCCGCGACCCCGTCCCAGCCCTGCTGGCCGAAGTGCTCTCCGCGCACTGCGGGCAACCGCTCACCCCCGCCGACCTCGGCTACGGACCAGCCGAGGGGGCCGCCTACCGAGGCCCCAGCGACATCCTCACCGACCTCGGAGAGGCCACCGCCGCGCAGCTGGCGGCCGGACCCGACCTTCCCCCCGAACCCGAGACCGCACCCCACCGGCCCGAGGTCGCCCTGGCCCGGCTGGAGCGGTGGGCCTACGGCCAACCCCACCCGCTCCCCACCGGCACCGGGCGCAGGCTCGGCACCTCCGACGCCGTTCGCATGGCGCGGCAGACCGACGTGTTCCGCGAGTTGGACAACCTTCACGGCGGCGGGGCGAGCCTCATGGCCGCCACCGCCCAACTCGCATCGGTGGCCACCACCGTCCGCACCGGCCACTACACCGAACAGACCGGGCGCGCCCTCTACTGCCAGGTCGCCGACCTCGCCGGGGTCGTCGGATGGATGTCCCACGACGCCGCCCAGTGGCAGGCCTCCGTGCGCTACCTGACCCTGGCCGTCCACGCGGCCCGCGAGGCCGACGACCGCGAGCTGACCGCGCACCTGCTCCAGTGCCTGGCCCGGGTGTGGGGCTACCTCGGCCGCGCCGACACCGCGGCGGACTGCATCGGCCTCGCCTTGTACGGGGCACGCTCGGCCCACCCCGTCCTGCGCGCCGGGCTGCACGCTCTCGGCGGCCGGTTCGCCGCCCTCCAGGGCCAGGAGACCGAAGCCCTCCGCCACGTCACCCAGGCTCTGGACCTGTTCGCCCAGGAGCACGACCGGCGGTTGCCGCCGTTCGCCGCCTACCTCAGCGAGGCGGAGATCAACTCCACCTGCGGGGAGGTGCTCCTGTTCCTGTCCCGCACCAGCGGCCACCCCCACCATGCCCGCGACGCCGTCACGATGCTCAACTCGGCCGAACGCAGCCGCTCGGCTGAACGCGCCCGCTCACGTGCGTTCGATTCCATCGGGGCTGCCCGCTCGCTCCTGGTCGTCGACGACCTGGACGGCGCCCGCGAGGCGGGGCTTCGGGCGCTGGAGGTCGGCGCGGACCTGAGCTCGGTGCGCGTGCGACGCAGGTTCACGGATCTGCACCGCGAGGCGGGACGGACGTCGAGCGAGATCACCCACGACCTCCAGGAACGCATCGCCCAGGCGCTGGCGCCGTGAGAATCAATTCCTGGGGCGAGTAGGGTTCGCGTGACCCGTTCGCGGGTTGAACTGAGGGTCCGCGCCTTGTTCGGCAGACAGCACGCGGACCCTCCGAGTCCCGGCGGGCGGCTCTACTGTCCGCCGGGACCACCTTCCCCGCTCTCACGCCACAGCCACAGGATCGTGCGGACCACAGCCAGCAGGGTGCGACCGGCGTCAGCGACCAGCCGCCACACCCACCACCTCGTGTCCTCCTGGGATGTCGTGCGCTTCCTCGGGAACTTCATCGTCGGCTTCCTTTCTGGCGGGGGAACGAGGCGCGTCGAGCGCCTCGAGACTGAGGGCCACACCATCCCCTTGACCAGCGAACCGACTGGTGTGCACGTGCAAGTGCACGTGCACACTGTGGCATCCGAGGAGGAAGCTCGGGTGGTCATGGCCGAACCCGGCCACCGCACTTCAGGAATCCTGGCTTCTACCCGACACCACGGCACGCCGACGAGCCGGATCGCGGATGAGACGGAACCGTCAGCGTCGATGTCCCGTGCCTGCCAGGCCGGAGTCGTTCAGAATCCGCGCCACGCTCTGGTCGAGGCTGCTGCGTTCGTCGATGATCTCCTCCAGCCCTCCGGGCAGCAGGTCGCAGGGCCGCCACCACCGACGCAGCTCGGCTTCCCCGACCCACTTCGCGATGGGCTTGGTGGCATGCCGCTCCAGGGTGGTCTGGAAGGGGAGGTCGAAGTAGTAGCAGTGGGCGACATCAGAGTGGTCGCGGATCAGGCGAGTGAGCATGTTCCCGTAGTGGTCACCGTAGAAGATGCCCTCCAGCACCACATGGAATCCGTTGCTCAGAGCGTGACGGGCGATGAGATCGATGAGCTCGACGTTGACAGCTCCTGGCCGATCCCGCTCCTTGAGGATGTCGCGGCGCACCACGTCCTGGGGGATGATCGCGAGCCCCCGCCCGTACACCTTCCGTAAGCCCTGGGCCACGGTGGACTTGCCCGATCCGGAGTTGCCCCTCAACACCACCAACCGCGGCACGGCTGGCGGCGGACCGGGTTGGATCTGATCGTTGCGTTCCAACGAGGTCATGAGCGCGACCCTAACCGAGACCACGTCCGCTCGTGGGTGGAGCAGGCAGGCGCTGGCGTCGTAGGGCTGGGAGTGAGTTCCCCAAACCCCCTCGCAATTGTGTTCGACTCGCTACCATGGGTGAAATTCATCGTTGATGAGAGGGCTCCCGCTGTGAGTCTCCACTGGAGCGACCCACCACCCCCGACCGCCTTCGACCACCCCGACAGGGTGGCCGCCTACGACGAACGCCACGGGGTCACCCGGTGCCGACAAGGGTGCGTGGCCATCGCCAACGCGGACCCTGACTCGGACTCGGACTCCGATATCGTCGTCTGCCACGGTTGCGGTGGCGGAGTGTGTCTCGGCTGTGGCAGTACACCCACCTCGTCCCCCGGGCGGTTCTGCACTTACTGCGATCGCAAGCACGCGGAGGAGTACTACGGTCAGCTTGACCATTCCGTCGCCGTGCCCGAACGGACACCGATCACCGTGGGGCAGCTCAGGAAGCTCCTCGAAGGCGTCGGGGACGACGTCCTGCTCATGGCTAGGATCCCCCCGTCACTCAGGACCCGCGCCCAGCTGTTCGACATCGTGGTCGCCCGCCCCGGCGTGCACGAGAGGCAGGCGCGGCTGGGCCTGGAACTCCGCAAGGCCCGCCGACCCCTACCTCGCGACACACGTCCACTGCCCTCGGTCGCCGTCTACGACGAGCTCTTGACTCAACGCACCAGCACTGCGCCGGACACACCCGCCTGACGCCCTCGCGCACACACGTGTGCGGCTACTGCCAGGGGAGCGTGGAAAGGTCCTCCACCCATCGGTGGAGGACCACGAGCGGTTCACCCGCTGATGTCGCTGGCGTGATCCGCCCACTCCCGGGCTGCGTCGGCCATCGCCTTCAGCCACTGCTCCTGCGGCCACCGCTCAGCGAACGAGGACTGCATCCGAGCGTTCACCGCCGCGCACACCCGCACCCCCTCCGGCGAGGAACCCGACCACGCCCGGGTCTGCTCCACCCACGAACGGGCCGACTTGGGGGAGTGCCCGGAAGAGACCAGCTGCACCGCCACGCTCGTCAACATGACCTCCACCGCCGCTCGCGTGGGCCAGTCCCAGTCCACCACCCACCCCCGCCCCGCAGGGTCCACGAGGATGTTGCGACCGTGCAGGTCCGCGTGGGTGAGCGCGTCACCGCGCAGGAACGGGACCTCCTCCTCATCCGCGAAGCGGTCCCACCGTGTGTCCACCCACTCCGTCACGACCGCGGGCAGACCGATCGCGGTGATGCGATCGAGTGCCTGCACGAGGACGGGCAGGTCCCCCGAGTCCGGGGCGAAGTCCGTCGGCCGCGCGTCCAGCACGTCCACGCCGAGGACGAACCACCGCTCGTCCTCGGTGTGGAACCGGAAGTTCGGAGCCACACCCTCCAGGTGTGGTGCCACCGCCGCCTCGCGGCGGGCCGCGTCGAGATGACCCCCGGCACGGTTGGGGTTGGCCTTGACGAAGAAGGCGCCCCGGTCGGCTTTCACGATGGCGGTGGCCGCTGACCGGTGGCCACCGGTGACCGGTTCGACCGCTCTCACGGTCCCGGTGTGCGGGGCGATGAGGTCGAGGATGTGCTGTTCCATGTCGTCTCACGTTCGTGGCGAGCACCATGACGGCGGCCCGCCTGGGGTGCAGGTGTCTTCGTCGGGCGAGCAAGGCAGACGGTTGGGCGGAGGATCGCCCTGTTCCGCCCTGATCCTCGCACGCGCCTGAGCCATCGGCAGGCCGTTCAGGATGTCCGCCAGCCCTTCGTCGCGGACGTTGCCCGTGCTCATCCACGTGGAGAACCCACACGGGGACACGCTGCCGTCCGGGCCGATGGACGCGCGCCCGTCCCCGCAGGCCCCGCACAACCCCTCACAGCTGGGCTCGCCACCACCTTCAGCCCCGCGCCCGTAGGGGCGGACACGGTCGACAGTGATCCGCTCGACGCCGAGCGCTTCGAGTTCGGCCTGCGTCTCCTCCACCCCGGAGAAGTCGGTGGTGATGATCGCTGCCCGCAGGGGCACGCCCAGCTCCAGGGCGCGGACGATGTTCGCCCGGGTGCGCGCGTGCGAGGCTCCCCGACCGGTCATGGCGTTGTGCCGGGCCGGGTCCGCGTTGTAGTACGAGGTGGACAGGCCCATCCCCGGCCGCTGGAGCAGTTCCCACCACGCGGCGGTGACGTGCACGAGGTTGGAGTACACCTCGACCGCCATCCCACGGGCCAGAGCGTGTTCCGCGATCTGGGCGGTGTGCGGGTAGAGCAGGGGTTCACCGCCGATCAGCTGCACATGGCCGACACCGGACTCCGCTGCTTGGTCGAGGGTCCGCACCCAGTCCTCCAGGGTCATGGAGCCATGGTCGCCGTCGGGGCCGGAAGTGTTGTAGCAGTGCAGGCACTCCAGTTGGCACTTGCGGGTGACGTCCAACCAGAGCTTGCCGGTCGCGGGAGCGGGGGAGGGTTCGGTGATGGTCAACGCATCTCCTGGGTAGATCCGGGGGCCGCAGTCCGCACCGTAACCCTGCTTGCACCGACGGTCGTCAAAGTTGGCCAGGTTCAGCCACCACGCTTGGAGAAATCCCCCGGCGGGTACCCGCACTACTCCTCACCCTCGTCGTGGAACACGTAGGGGGAGACCCCGGGGGCCTTCCGCGGGGCCGTGAACCGGGTGCCGTCTCTCGTCCACGCTGCCAGGTCCGCATCATCAGCCCCGATGCCCCGGAACGCCGCCGAGGAAAGCCCACACACCAGCCGGAACAGACCGTTCACCACCAGCCCGAGCGTGCATCGCGGACCAGGCCCATCAAGGCCCGACATCAACGCGACCGTCCGCTCCAACGTCCAGGCGCTGAGGTGCTTCCCTGGTGCAAAGGTGTTAATCGATGAGCTGGCCGCCGCCGAGCTGGTACCCCGACGGCGGCCGTTACGAACAAAACCCACGGCAAATAGTGGCTTCGTCGCATGGCAAGCATAGACGCTGCATCCATGTTTGGCACGCACCTGGGGGACATCAGTGAAGCCTCTGGCGTTGCCTGCACCGTGAATGTATTGATCGCACCCCTCTTTTCTGGAGAGATGAATAGTTCCATACATTCTCGCAGATAATGACGATTCGTCCCTTTGCGAGGTGGACCCCAGAGTTCCACCAGCCGCCGACGAACCTCCTTGGTCTTCGTGCATCGTCTCGAACAAGCGAGTGCCCCTGGTCCAGTCGCGGAGCCTTCGGACCCGAGTCTTCCCGATCCCCAGCTCGCGAACGAGGCGATCCACCACGTTGTCGGTGATCCGTCCGTCGCGGTCCGCCTGCTCCATGTTGGCCTGGAGCTCACCGAAGGTGCGGTGCGAACCGGTCTGGCCGTTCACATCCTGGATCGATCTTGGCATGTGACGTCCGGCACACAACCCAAGGGCGCCAGACACCCCTACGGGTTGCGTTATTGCAGGTCAATGCGGTTCTTCGGGGTACTGCGCAAGTACGCGTGCTAGGGATACTCCCTGGTGGGCCTGAAACCGCGTGCTGAGGTTGCTCGCGGTCGGAACCATCCTCATTCAGAGCTTTCTGCGCGCCCACGGGGCGGTGCCCGTGCCCCAGATCGCGACTGCCAGGTGGCTGTCGAAGGCCGCCATGTCACCCGCTGGGCGAGCCTGACCAAGTACTCGTGCTGCGCTTGACTGAGAGGACTGGTCTTGACAGCGTCGGCGCCTTCCCGCGGCGAGAGAGTGGAGCCAAGACCCTTAGCCGTCCCAGACACCCAGACAGGGAGAGTCGGCCTCCTCTATGGGATTCTGTGACGCATCGTGGTGCGGTAAAACAGAGAGCGTTGTGATCCCTGTGTTTTCAGCCAAAGTTGAGGAGACTTACCCCGTGACCAGTATTAATCCCCCTGTACGATTGGCCGTCGCAGGTCTGGCCACCGTGTTCGCGCTGACCGCCTGCTCTTCCTCTGAGCCGTCCGAGGGGGCTGGTTCCGCCAATGAACCGGTGGAGTCGGCTGGAGACGCTGAGTCTTCGAACGTGTTCGATTTCACCGAGTTGTCCATGGGCCCGGCTGAGACCATCGAGTTCAGAGTTCCTGATGAGCTACTCGAGATGGATCAGGAGTATTCGCAAAATCGTGTGGTCGATTCCGTGACCCTGACTGCGACCGAAGCCGAAGACCCCTCGCAGTGCGCTGTGAAGTACGACTTCGACTACACCGATGCTGACTTCGCGCGTCTCACCGAGTTCGCTGAGAATCACTACGAAACCAGGCCACCGCAGGAAGCTGCGTTCAACGCCTTTACCAATGAAGCCCCGAATGATACTGACATGGAAGAGGACTACTCCTCGGCGGTGGTCCAGCTGAAGTGTGGCCTTTCGCCGACCGATGACGGTGACACCGCCGAAGTGAGATTCGTGCGGACCAACGACAAGGGCGGGACCACCTTCTTCATTGGGGCCGAGGTCTCCGTGATGAGCAGCGGCGAACTGTACGTCCACGGCATTGAGGCGCGTAGCTGGCAACTGGACAGCAACGGCAACTGGGTCAAGGGCTAGGGCCCTACTCCCCATTCATGCTCACCGTCCTCGCCACCCCAGCAAGACCGCCCTCGGTATGCACGAGGACGAGGTGCCCGGGCCCCACACCGCGCTCGCTGATCTGCTCGGACACATCCACGGCGGCGCCCAGGACCGCGTCGAAGGACCACGACCCTCCCTCAAGGTCGGTCACGGCTGTCGTTGTCCCTGGGTGGGACAGGAACTGGTGGAGAAGGGTGTCCATCGCAGGTCCGTGGCCACAGAGTCGCCCAGAGGCGCTGCGCCGGCGAGCTGGCGGCCCCGGGAGGCGACCAGGCTGTCGCGCCAGCATTGCTCCAAGCCCGTGGACCGGTGGATGGCGATGCTGCCCGCAGCGTCGAACAGCTCGCGGCACGCCTGTTGGGCGGTGGTCGCCATGTGGCAGCACGCCGCCCGAACCTGGGGCGCGGGCCACGCCATCGCCCACCACGCCTCTCCCGCGGCCTCCCTGGGGGGCTGTTCCAACACCCACCTCGCCCCTGTGCTGGCCCGCGTGCTGGCCGAAAGGGGCGCCACCGCCCTGGTGGTGCGCGGCGACGACGGACTCGACGAGATCACCACCGCCACCACCACCCAGGTGTGGGCGGTCGCCGGGGGACAGGTGGAACGCGCCCAGCTCGACACCGCCACGCATGGACTGCCCCGCTGTGCCCCCGACGCCCTGCGCGGAGGCGACGCCACACTCAACGCCAGCGTGCTCTACCAGGTCATGCGGGGTGAGCGCGGACCGATCCGAGACGCGGTCCTGGCCAACGCCACCGGCGCCCTGGCCGCCTACTAAGGGTGGACGAGAGGGTTGACGCGGCATTCGCAGCCGCCTACGAGACGGTCTCCTGCACCGTGGATTCCGGCGCGGCCCACACCCTGGTGCAGGACTGGGTGAAGCTGGCCAGATCCCTGTCCACCTCGTAGCAACTCGGCGTGAGGGGCTTGTCACCGCACTGCTCGTGCCGTCAGGCTCGGCGCAGCCGAGCTCGGGAGCTTCTTCGTAAGGACATCATCACCGCCTGGAGCCCGTCATGACCATGCGCATCGCCAAGTCCGGCGACGAGGTCGAGGCCGATGAGGAGCACTGGTCACCATGGCATTCACTCGCCCTGTCACCGAAACCGCAGAACTAGAGCCTGAGCGGCTGGACTCCGCCGCAGCCGGATCAAAGAGCCACGCGCTGTCAAGCTGCCCGTGACCATCCTCGAGTGGCCCCAGGACCTGCTCATCGAGCTGCCCTGGAGGGCTACCGGAGAGAGTGAACACCGCGTCGTCGTAGTGCCCTTCCAGTTCCACGACGAGAACCGGCCAGCCGTTGGCCGCCGGCGCGAGCTACGGCCGCCCAAGCGCCGCTCCGGCTCGTGGGACTGCATCGTCGTCGCCTCCGACCACCCCGCCTACCCCGTCGGCGGCCACCGCCTACGCATCCCGGCCATCGAGATCGTGCGCGGTACCCGGATCTTCATCTGAAGGAAAACACCATCTCGGGCCACATGTGGGCCAGAGCAGTACCGCACGGACGGGGGCGCCGATGCGGCCATCGCGGCCAAGTTCCGCAACAAGCGAGGCCCTCCCACGCCTGGTGTGACTGCACCTGGACCTGGGGCCTGTTCACTGCCACCTGTGCGGTCCGGAGGAAGGAGCCCGCCGGCGTTTCGCAGGGCTCGGCACAGCCTCGCCGGGGTTTCCCCGAAGAAGATCTTCACCGCTTTCTGGACGAGCGATACAGGACCTCGTGCCGAACTACCGCACGAGGACGCGCGGCTCGAACCCGCCTGGGACCACCACCATTCCGAAGCATGACCATCACTTCGGCGCTCTAGCTCAGCGGCAGAGCACTCGGCGTTCTGACTGCCCGCGGTTCGACTCCGCATCGCGACCACCGGGAGGGCAGACCCAGGCGACAGGCCCGGCGCAGGGCGACGCACGAGAGGTCGCGGGTTCGATCCCCGCGAGCGCCACGACACACAACCAGCAGGAGGACCACCATGCCCACCCCCATGTCCACCGGCCAGTTCGGATTCCTGTCGAACTTCGACGGACAGTTCGGATTCCTGTCGAACTTCGACACGACGTCCTTCTTTGTCTCCCAGCTCAGCACGGACGTGCCGTCCGGGGAGCACGCCTTCAACGCACTGAAGACCCTCTCTGACGCCGAGCGCCGCCATGTATTGGCTGCCCCGACTCCAGGGGAGAGCGAGAGGCGCGGACGGCACGTAACTCTGCGGCCGAACTGGGATACCGGAGTACGCGTCTGGGCAATGCAGCGAGTGCTCATGGCGAAGTTCTCCGTGCCCGAGCTCAGCGCCAGGCTCCAGGCCACCGGATCACTCCGGCTGGTCGAGACCAACTGCTGGCACGACCAGTTCTGGGGCGATTGCTTCTGTGACCGGCACGAACAAGCCCCCGGCCAGAACATGCTCGGAGAATTGATCATGGCCATTCGCGCCCACCAACGAGTGAGCTAGCACGGCGAGCTCATCGCCGCGTCCCTGCTCTACGACAGAGAAGCCTCCCCGCCAGCAACAGTGATTGCTGGCGGGGAGGCTTCTTTATTCTCCGAGAGGGTGGGGATGGAGGCCCGCGTGAACCCGCGCCCCGGCCCCGTCACGGCGGCATAGGCCCGGGGGTCAGCGTCGTCGACGCCCCGATGTCACCGACCAGGAAGCCGCCGATGACCAAGGCCACGGCGGAGACGCCCATGACCACCAGCGCGAAGACGATCGGCCGCTCGACGTAGATCCGCTTGACCCTCTCGATCAGACCGGGTCGCTTCTCACCGTTCTTGTCCTCGTCGTCCATTGCTCCGTTCCTTTCTGCCCGATCCGTCATCGCTGGGTTCACAGTCGCTCGCCAGAGGCTTGAGGTCGCCGATCATGAGCATCGCGCTCATGCTCAGCAGGACCGCTGTCGAGCCGAGGCCGGCCGTCGTCGAGGACGCGATCGCCGACGAACACGAGCCGTCGATGACCGATATCTGCCTGGCCGGTGATCGCCATCGCCACATTCCACACCCGGCGGGCAGCTCGGCGACGCTCGACAGAGTGCCCGGTCATCTCAGCCAGCCGCCCGGCCGTGTAGATGGGCCCGCCGCGGGTCACGACCTGGTTTGTGAGCGGAATTTGGACCTCGGGCCGAACCGTGCAAGAACACTCGGCCTCCATTCTCAGGAAGGCCCTGGAGGAGGACCCGGCGCCGTCGTCGGCCTCAGGCCGCGGCGGTGCTGTGCTTGCCCCTATTTGCACGCTCCTCCGCGGTGGTCGCGGCGAGGAAGAGCCCTTCACGGTTGAGATGGCGCGAGTAGCCGGAATCGAGGTAGAGCACCGGCGTGGAGCCCGCCGCCTTCTGCAGGACAGGGCGCAGCAGCTCTCTGATCGGACCCGAGCCGCCGCCGTACACGTAGATCACCTCAGTGGTGCCGCCGACCTCAGCCAAGACATCCTCGAACCGTGCCCCGATCTCGTCGCAGAGGTAGCTGGCCTCCTCCTCGACGAAGCCGGACACGATGTCGTAGCGGCTGCGCGTGAAGGGGCTCGGCTCGGTCTGGAGGAAGTCGGCGAGCTGCTTGCGGTTGGCGAACGCGAGGTTCTTGTGCCCGCTGGTGACCATCTGCTCCAGCGCGTTGGTCAGCGTCGTCCCGTAGCCCTGCTCGAGAGTCGCCGCTGCCTCCGGGTTGAAGTCGCCGTCGGTGAAGACGGGGAAGTTCACCGTGCCCTCGCCAACGTCGACCCCGATGGTGTTGCGCACGCCCACCAGTGCCTCGGCGGTGACGTCGACCAACACCTCCGCCGCCGCCGGGTCCGAGGTTCGCAAGTCGTCGAGCAGGGCCTGGGCCAGGCCCAGGCCCTTGTCGGCGATGGCGAACTGCGCGCTCGCGCCCTCAGGCAGAACCTGCACATCCTCGAACTGCAGGCGAACCGCCACCGGAGTCGAGAAGTTCTTGATCGTGACCATGTGCACCGCCGGGTCCGTGCCTCCCACTGCGCCAATGAACTGCGCGGCGTAGGCAGACCGACGCTGGACGTACTCGGCGATCGGTAGCGCCAGACCCGCGCGGACGGTGACCCGCAGCTCGGCCTCGGGCAGAGCGCCGTGAGCACGCACGTAGTCGCGCAGGGCCTTGGCAGCGAAGACACCGAGGACCAGGACGGCCGAGAGCTCCTGGTCAGCCTTTGACCGGGTACCAACGACCTCGAACTGGGTGAATTTCGACCCGCGCATCGTCAGCGCAGCTCGGCCCATCGTGCGCAGATCGGAGTGGCCGACCAGGGGAGTGGTGAACGACCCGGAGAACTTGTTGAAGAAGTCGTCGTCGACGGCCACGGGAATCGAGTTGGCATCGGCCTCGGGAACCTTCAGCATCGATCGGGACGTGCTCGAGACCGCAGAGGGCAGATCGACGGAATCGTAGACCGTCTCACCGTCCACGGTGCCGCGCACGACCCCCTTGACGTAGCCGTTGCCGACGTCGATGCCGCCGGTGAGCATCATGCTCGTGTCCTGCGTGCTCATGCTGCGAGGAACCTCTCAGTAGTTTTCGTCGTAAAATGCGCGTTCATCGCGGCTAGCCCTCACAAACCGGTGAGGAAGGCGTCGAGGCCAGAGGGGGCCTGCGACTTCTTGGTCTTCGTCTCATCGTCGGCGGCTGGCTCGACCTGCTCCTGCCCCGGCTCCTCGGTCGGCTGCGTCCGCTGGGCTCGCCCCCCGGTGACCTCCGCCTCATGGCGGAGTTTGTCTGCCGATTCGGCCTCGATGGGATCGGGGCCATCAATCTCCTCGGCAGCGGCAACCTGGGGCAGCTGCGCGGAAGCCTCCTCCTCGCTCCGCGGTGCCCGTCCCCGCCAGGGCTGCTGCTCGACGGGCCGATTGACCACGTCGACGTAGCCGTCGCGCTGGATTGATTCGCGGATGAGCATCCGCATCGAGGCCGACGGGTCGTCTTGGAGGTCGATCCACGCCTGCGACGACTGATCGGCGGCAGGGATCGTCAACCGGACGCGCCTGGACTCCGGCTTCGTCTTAGCAACCATCTCGAACCCCTCGCATCGTGGTCATCCGCTCTCCTTCCTCTGCAATCGACGACGAGTTAATGATCAGTTCTATCGACTGCCCAATCGCATCCTAATGGTCATTTGTGGCCAATGGCAAACCATCCATGGTCGGATCCAGAACGTATGGGGTCTACGCTGAGCGTCCCGCACACGGCCGCCCCACGACGGTCGATCGTGCGCACCCAGAACAGACCTCATCTCGGACGCTGTGTGCCCGGCTTTGACCACGATCTCGGAGAGGCGTCCAGGCCACACCCGGTCATGGCCTGGAACCTGCCAGCAATGGCCGTATTTCGGGCAGGACGCGAAAAGACCACGTGCCAACCTCGGTCACATCACGCCCAGCGTGATACACCATCCGGGCGGATCATGGGCTGATTGTGGTCAACGAGGAGTCCTGCCCATCAATGGCCACATCATTGCCGGTTCATGGACGCGGAAGACCCGATTCGAACCGGCAATGACCGAGCTAGTCGACATGGGTCATGCATGACCGCCATCCGACCGGAGATCAACCACGTTCGGGTCAAAGCGATGCCGGAATGGAGACGTGGTGCCGCGTTGCGGCCCCGAGAACCGGATTCGACAACGAGCCGGAGGAAGTGCGGTGGAGGAGATCCGCTTCCCTGGGGCAGTGCTTGCCGGGACGGCCTGCCATGGGACCGATGGCGAGGTGACGACACGAGTAGTGAAGCCGGGGAGAAAGGAGGCAACGTTTAACCTGGTGAGAGGCAACCTTAGTCTTCGGTTGCGACCGCCCGCTTAACGAACCGTCCTTTGCCCCGGACGGTGACCACGAGCCCGGTGCCTTCCAGTTCGGAGAGGGCTTGACGGGCGGTCCCCCGTGAGACGTCGTACTGGCGGACGAGGGCGGCCTCGCTGGGCAGGGCCTCCCCGGGGGCGAGGTCACCGCTGGCGATCCTCTCCCGGAGTTCGGCGGCGATGCGCCGGTACAGGGAGGGAGGCAGCCCGTCACCGGGGGTGCTCTCGTGTTCCTCGGTGGTGCACACGACGCGGCCGGTCCCCGGGATGGCCTTGATTAGCCGCTCCGACTCCAGTTCGGCCAGGGCCCGGCGCACGGTGGTGCGAGCGACGCCGAACTCCTTACCCATAGCGGCCTCGGAGGGGAGCCCATCACCCGGGGCCAGATTCCCGCTGATGATGCGGGAGCGCAGGGCATCCGCGATCTGGTGGTACGTCCCCCACGGGGTACGCGGACTCAAATGTGCTCCTCCAATCCAAACCCCACAAGATGGCGGCGCGCGAGGCGGTAACAAGCCCGTCGTGATGCACCCACGGCAGCACCTTACCGGGAGCCGGTCGAGGCCGCGTGAGCATGTGCTCGCCAAGAAATACCGCAGCCTGCGAATGCTACATCTACCCCAGTAACGGTTCGCTGCCAACGGGTCGTTCCCTTCCTCATAGGCCCAGGTCGACTACCCCGGTCGCGGGTACGCGCAAGCTCACGACGGGGCGGACATCCGGCTTCGGCGACGACGGGCGCAGCCGACCTCGGGCAAGGTGCGCCACGGTGCTGGCGAGGAAGAGGAAGAGGAGCGGGCGCCGTGACAGCGGAATGACAAGCCGCGTTGTCAGAACTACAGCTGGAGCAACAGCCGGTGACAGCGGATGCGATGGTTCGGAACGATGACTGCCACGAGAGTGATGCGGTTATCGCGACGACGAAGAGGGGCTGAGGGTCAACGCCTGCGGCGACAGCTGCTCAACCGTCGATACAAAGGTGCGCCGTAGTGGGGATCAACCGTACGGTCACCCGCTCGTGCCTCGCTAGAGCGAAAAGACCAGACCGTACGGCGATGCCACGGTCGCTGAAACTACTGTACGCCGATCTGTTGCCATGACCACGGAAAACCCAACCGTCCGTACACCGCTTCGCGGCCGAAAACGAACCGTACGGTTGATGGACGTACACAATGTTTCCCCTGATACACGTGCTGTTCCGGTCCTCGGCCAAGGCCTCGGACGCGGAACATGGGAACAGAGAAAAAGGGCATAAGTAAAGCTGGCAACCCACCCCTGCGGGGACCCTCGCTGCGCTCGGTCGGGTTGGTCGGCATAGCCGACAGCTTTATCCTCCGGATCCTCGGTCGCTGGCGCTCCCTCGGCCTATGCCCATCCGCTGCGCTCTGCAGAAGAATGAGCCGCCTCGGCGCTCGCCCGGTATCCACAGAAAGACGCCCTACGGGCGCACACGAGAGGAATGGCGATCGCCTCGAAGCATGCCTGATGGCGGCTCATGGCCAGCACAGCTGGCACGGGATGAAGCAGGAGCCGACGGATTCCTCCGACCCGACACGGCGCCTGCCGTGAGCCCCAAGGGAGGACCTGTACGAGACCGTCGTCTCCGGCAGAACCGAATCATTCTGATAATCAGCACCGAAAGGACGATTCAAATGGCGATGCCCCCTCTCACGCCCTACGACACTGGTGCCCGCTACGAGCCCCACGTCTGGCCGACCCCGACGCACCTCGCTCTCGCGAGGTCGTCACCCGAAGTCCGCGCCATAGAAGAAGACGGCTTCGGTAGGGTCGATTTTGACAACGACGAATCAACCATCGTGTGCACCGTTCACGTCGAGCGTGGCGAGGACGGTCGGCACGTCGTGGTCATCGACAACCACGTCCTGGACGAAGACATCGTCGTCAGCCTTCGTCACGCGAAGAAGACGATCGTCGTTGACGACAACGGTGCGCGGACCGTCGACAACACCCTGACGGACTGAGGTGCGATCTTGACTGTCGACTACTCCCACGCGCTCCTTGTCACCGGCCCCCGCACCTGGGACGACGAGGTCGCCATGCGCCGGGTCTTCAACGAGGTCTGGAACAACTGGACCGCTCAAGGCCCCATTGTCCGGCCCGTGCTGGTCTCAGGCCATTGCCCACCCGACAAGCACGGACGCAGCGCCGACGCCATGGCCGAGCGTCTGTGGGGTTCGGTTGGCCTCGACGTCATCAGAATGCCAGCAGACTGGAAGGTCCACGGCAAGAAGGCCGGGCTGAGGCGCAACGTCGAGATGGTTGACACCATGCTCAGACTCTGCGAGGCGGGGACCGAAGTACGGGCCGCGGCCTTCCTCGACCTCTGCGGCAAGGCCGGTTGCCCGCAGGCGAACGACGAGCAGCTCCTGCCCGTTCGACGGGGCCACTTCTCACACGGCACCATCCATTGCCGCCGCGCTGCGATGGCAGCCGGGATCGGCGTCGTCGACGTCATTGGCACCTGAACAGCGACATGGACGCAGAAGCCCCGGACCGCAGTCGGTCCGGGGCTTTGTCGATCCACTGGTCGGTCAGACTGCCTGCGAATCGTTGGGATCGTCCTTGGGTGGGCCGCCGTGGGCAGCCCCGTACGCCTCGAGGAGCTCCTTCCGGAGTCTCCCGTACTCGGCCACCTCGAACCCGTGGTCTTGGCCCCACTTCCGGATCTTCTCCCGCTCTTCTGGGGTCATGTCGGGCACGACCTTCTTCTTCCCTGGCGCCTTGGATGCCTTGCGCCCCACCTTCATGTACTCCTTCAGCGAAGCCTCGAGCTTCTTGCGCTCCTCGGGCGTCAGGTCGATCTCATACCACTGATCGCCGACCCCGAAGGTGAAGGTCGCCGCATCGGGCTTGCCGCTGAGGTCTGATTCGATCACTTCTCGAATGGCCATACTGGTGAGAGTAACCCATGGATCGATGACGGCAAAGACAGGCTGGCCGAATCGTTGACTAGGGCTCGTTCATGATGCTATGCGCGCATCTAGCATGCTGTGCGCTGCTAGAATCACACCATCGAATCATGCGCACCGACTCGTGATCCGCGCGTGAAAGACCCCCGGATCCGAAAGGCCTTCGCCATGACCTATACCCCCACCATCGATATCGACGACCTCGACGGTGTCACCGGCCAGGGCCTCTTCGCCACGATCTGCGCCCGCCGGGGCTGGACCGACGAGTACCTCACGGCCATCCAGTCCGACGAGCACGCCGCCCTCAAGGACATCGAGACGATGGTCGCCGTGCTCGAGGACGCCCGGGCCTTGGGGGCGAAGGTCGTCATCGCGCCCGACTTCGACATGGACGGCATCGCCTCCGGCGTCCTCGGCTATGCGGGACTCTCCGAGCTCGGCTTCGAAGTTGAACTGCATCTGCCCGACTACCGTCGCGGTCACGACCTGAGCCCGGAGGACATCGCCGAGATCCACGCGACCTGGCCCGATACGCGGGTGCTACTCACCTGCGACGGGGGAGTGAACTCCCACGAGGGCATCGCAGCGGCCAGGACGCTGGGGTGGACGACGCTGGTGACCGACCACCACGCCGAGCTCCCGCCCGGATCGAGCGCCGACGTCACCGTCGACCCTTGCCGTATCGATGAGACCTACGCGCTCAAGGGCATCTGCGGGGCCCATGTGCTCTACCAGGTAATCGAAGCTCATGCCGCCGCCCACCGTCCCGACAAGCTGTGGGAGGTCCGTCTGCTGCGGCTCTTCGCTGGCCTCGGCACCGTCTCCGACGTGATGCCGTTGCTGTATGAGAACCGTGGCCTCGTGCGCGACTCGCTTTCACTGGCCCGGCTGCTGTGGGTTTCGCCCCCGAAGACGATCCCCAACCGGTTCGGCGGCCTTGACCCCGATCTGGAGAGGATCGACGTTGATCGGGCCGTCCTGCTGCAGTTGCTGCGTGCAGACGACCACCACCCGGTCTTCCTCTCGGCCTTCGAAGGCTTCGCACTGCTACTCAAGGCCTTCACCCAGGCGGGCAAGATCCGCGAGGTCGACTCGATCGACGAGGGGCTCTACGGCTTCTACCTGGCACCGGCGATGAACTCGCCGCGGCGTATCGAGGCCCCGCTGGTCACCTGCTTCGAGGTCTTCACCGCCCCGACGCCCGAGGCCAAACTCGACGCGGCGCGGGCAGTCATCAAGGGCAACGAGCACCGCAAGGAGCTCACCGCAACCTACACCGAGGAGATCCTCGGTGCCGACCAGCCACTGATCCCCTGGGTCTACTTCTCCTCGGCCCCGGCGGGCATGTACGGACTGCTGGCCAACCAAATGATGCAGCGCACTGGCCACCCGGCCGTTGTCGTCACCCGGCCCGCGCGTCCCGACGAGTTCGTCTCCGGCTCCGGCCGGGCCCCAGAGTGGTTCGACATCATCTCCAGTCTCGAGCCGCACAAGGGCCTGTCGGCCATCGGCCACCGGCAGGCCTGTGGTGTCAAGGTCGAGCGCGCCGACCGGCTCACACAGCTGGCCCAGGTGCTGTCCGACGAGACTCGGCTGGCGAGGCTCCGGCTCGACACCGCAGCCTCGCCCGGCGACCTCGTCCTGGGCACCACCGCCGAGGCCGATGCCCCTCTGACCGACATGACCCCGCTCATTGAGCTCGTCGAGCGTATTGAGTCCCTCAAACCCTTCGGCCACGCCTTCGCTGAACCGCGGGTCGAGGTCGTGCTGCCCCCGGCCGACCTGCGCCTCGACCGCATCGGCTCCGACACCGACTGCTACCACGAGCGCACCCCGGGCAATGGGGTTGAGGGCGAGCGCGGCTGGTGGGTGTGCTTCCGGTGCAAGAAGCACCTGCGGGTGATCACCCGCGACGGCTTGGTCTGCCTGTGGTGGAACGCCGCGGACGAGCACGCCGAAGCTCTCTCGGCCAGGATCCGCGATGCCCAGCAGGACCCGGACACGGAGCCTCTTCGGTTCCTCGCCAAGCTGCAGCTCAACGAATTCGCGGGAGAAACCCGGGTCCAACTTGTCGTCGACGAGCAGCTGGCATGAAGGGGCAGGCCTGGCCATGGCCACAGCGTCGAATCCCGCAGACTCCCCGCCCCGGGCGGGGGCGCTCCTTTGGTGCCTGGCTGTCCCCGCCCTCGTCGTCGGTGCCTACATCGGCCTCGGGCTCGCCGCCGCTCGGCTCGTGGCTGACCCGATCACTGCGACAGTGGTCTTCGGCGCGGTGGTCACGCTCATCATCGGCCTCCTGCGCTGGAGACGCCTGACCTGGTTCGCGTACGAGCCAGCTCCAGACCTGCCGCGGAGCAGGAGCGGAGCCGTCCGGTTCTGGGCACGAGTAGCCGGTGCCGGGCTGCTGGCTTTCCTGGCCGGCCAGGCGATGGGGCTGTGGCTCTACCTCGGCTACGGCTCTCCGGGCTTCGAGGCCCAAGCCGTCTCCCGGCACTCCGCCGGCGCGATGGCGATCATCCTCGCCCTGTTCGTCTCCCCGCTCAGCGAGGAGGCCCTCTTCCGGGGAGTGCTCTACCCGTTGCTGCGCAGGCGAGTGGCGATCGTCGTCGCCGTGGCCATCCAGGCCGCGGCCTTCGCAATCATGCACGCCAACATCGTCCAGATCGCCTCAGTCCTGCCCCTGGCAGCGCTCTTAGCGATCGTCTACGAGCGTACCCACGGGCTCGTCCCCGTCGTCCTGGTCCACATCGGCTTCAACCTCGCCGCGGCTCTCGTACCGCCGTCCTGGCTGGGGGTCCTGGCCCATCCGCTGGCTGTGATGCCGCTGGGTTTGGCCTTTGGGCTCGTGCTCGCCGGTCTCGCCCGCAGCCGTTCTGCCTGAGGGCGGTCGGCATCCAAGACAAGTTCTACCTCCTCTCTACTCTCGGTGATGACCGAGTCTCTGTGCTTGGCGCACTCGCGCGCCAGGCTGCTCGGGGACTCGGTCGGACCGGGATGACCGGGTCATCCGGTCAGCGGGTGGGTGACTGAAAGTTGGTCATCAGTCATACTCGTGCAGAAAGGAGAGGACCATCATGGCTGTCATCGGACCCTGTGAGTACGACACGGACGGCAAGCTGCTGTGCCCCAGCGCATCCGCGATCGGTCGCGCCTACGTGAGCATGGACACCAGTATCGGCGGTGAAGACGTCGATGCCCTCACTCTCGACCGCGGGTACACGCACTACGCCGTGCTGAACTTCTACGCCAAGAGCCCCGAAGAAGCCGTGCGCCGAGGTAAGAATGGCTTGGCTCGGACGCTCAATCGCCTCGAATTCGAAACCGGCTTCCGAAAGATCAGCGTCCAGCGTTCTACGGGTCACATCCCGGTCAGTCGCAACTACGCGGTCACCTACAAGATTGTCTACGCCGTCGAGACCGACCTATCTTTCCAGGCCGTATCTCCCAGAGCGGGATTTTCCCGGGACGATGTGCCCCTGTAAGGCTTCAACCCCACGGACTTCGCCCCGTACTGAGATCCAGCGCCCGCAGTCCCCAGGGGCACGAAGAGGCCGGAGGTCCCCTTCCCACAGGGAAGACCTCCGGCCTCTTTCCGTTTTGCGTTCCTGTGTGACAACCACACGGATGTGAGGGCTGAACAACCCCCTTCACTCAATCTCAACTCTAACAGAGTACCAATTCCCCCGTGTGATTACTCGACTGGCCCCGAAAATCATAGATCATGCGCATCGCTCCGGCTTGGATGATGGGTTGATCGTACATTCATGCACTCGGCATGTACCACTTCCTCTGGTACATCCATCATTCATGCTCTGGCCTGGTCAAACGTTTCTTTCGAAGGAGCTCTCTGGGGGGTATGTACCACACCGAATTGTCGCCGCGGTACATCCGTTCGTGCAGGTCGAGGTCGGGATTCAGCATGTTGTACCACGTGCGCCAGACTTTTCTCACTCTCTTATAAGGGTGTGTCGGCATCGGGTCGGTGGAGATTCGGGGGGGTCTCACGCGTATTACTTTATGTTAATCATGTGGTACAAGTGGTACAGAGGGTATATAAAGATCCTTGGCCTGGGCAACCGGATGTACCACATCAAAGACAAGAAATGGTACGCGTGGTACAGAACCCCCTCGCGCCCTCCTTCTGACCTGGGTAAACGGATGCACCGTGGTCTGGTACAAGGTTTCTGAACCCCCAGGGGGTACCCCCCTCTCGGTGCCCCTGTCGCCGATTCCTCGCCGAGAGATCTCCGTCGCGCCCTTCTGACCTGTTGCAGGCGGCTCACGCCGCCTCCGGGCTGGTGATGCACGAGAAGCCACCGCTCGCGTCCGGGCATCCGCGTCCGGCCTCGGCTCCCAGGGGCTTCTCGTGGGGGTGGATCAGTTCCGGCTGGTGCTCGGCGCGCCGCAGCTCGAGCATCCACTGGCCATCCCCCCCATCATTCAATGCGTTGAAGAAGATGATTTTGATGGCATAGTGTCGGCATTGCGTTCCATTCGATCACGAGACTCATCGGCTTCCCACGCCATCGCCGGTAGGTCTCGCCCGCCAGGGAGACAACCTCATGACGACTCCTGACCAGAGCGCATCTGCATCAGCCGACAACGCGGTTCACGACGTCGAGTCCACCCTCGACACGATCAAGGCCCACTTCGCGGGCACCCAGGCCATCGCCCCGTTCAACCAGGTGATCAGCTTCGTCACTGAGGCCTACCTCGCGGATCTCGACCTTGACCGACCACCCAGGCCAGCAGCCTTGGAGCAGCAGCTGCTGGCCATCGTCAACAATGTCGTCATCGGCGAGAACACCAAGACCAAGATTCAGGCCATGAAGCTACCCGTGGCCAAGCACCTGACCCCCTGGCAGATCGCCCAGGCCCTCCTGCGCCTTCACCACCTCAAACGCATCACCCCCTCCGACAAGGACACCGACCGGGAGTACGACCTGTTGGCGATGTACCAGTCCTCGGGTCCAGGCCGCGGGACCTACACGGTCAGCGAGGACGACATCCGGATGAAGGCCCGCCGCTACCACGCCAGCCTGACCCTCAACGACTTCAAGGAGGTCATGGCCGTGCTCAAGGAGGACGCGCCCCGGACGACCCAGTGCCTGCACCGCGACCTCATCGCCGTCGGCAACGGCGTCTTTCACTACGGCAGCGAGCCCACCCTGGCCACCATCGGCGGCGAGAGCTTCGCCTTCGAGCCCAAGGCTCTCCACCCTTTCGACCCTGCCCTGGTCTTCCTGGCTAAGTGCCACGTCGACTACGTCGCCGACGCGACAAATCCGGCTTTCACTGACCCCCTCGACGGCTCGAGTTGGGACATCGTGTCCTGGGTCGCCGAGCTCACAGATGACGAGGGCGTGGCAGACCTGCTGTGGGAGATCGTCGGCGCGATCATCCGCCCGCACGTGCGGTGGAACAAGACCGCGTGGTTCTACTCGGAACAGGGCAACAACGGCAAGGGCACACTCTGCGCGCTCATGCGCAACCTGTGCGGACCGCGCTCGCACACCTCGATCCCGCTGGCCGACTTCGGCAAGAACTTCGCCCTCGAGCCACTGGTGCGAGCCAACGCGATCATCGTTGACGAAAACGACGTCGGGACCTTCATTGACAAGGCCGCCAACCTCAAGGCAGTCGTCACCGGCGACGTCATCCAGATCGACCGGAAGTACCGGATGCCGATCGCATACCAGTTCTTCGGCTTCATGGTCCAGTGTCTGAATGAATTCCCGCGCGTGAAGGACAAATCCGAGTCGTTTTACCGTCGGCAGCTGTTCGTCCCCTTCATGAAGTCCTTCACCGGCGTCGAGAAGCGCCACATCAAGGACGACTTCCTCCAGCGGAAGGAAGTCCTCGAGTACGCGCTCTGGCACGTCCTCAACATCGCCGGTACCTCCGAGTACAAGACCCCCGGCAGCGTCGACGTCCCTGGCAGCTACTACGAACTGGCCGAGCCGCCAGCGACCAAGGTCGTCCTCGCCGAGTACAAGGAGGCCAACGACCCGGTGAGGGCGTTCTGGGAGGAGTTCAGGGAGCGCTTCGCCTGGGACCTGCTGCCGTTCACGTTCCTCTACGACCTGTACAAGGTGTGGTTCGTCTCGGTCTCGCCATCGGGCTCACCGGTCTCGAGGCAGCAGTTCGTCACCGACTTGGTGGCGATCGTGCGCTCGGACACCGAGTGGCACTGCCCGGACAAGAACCGCAAGATCCGCCCGGGCAAGCCCGACACCGGCCTGATGAGCGAGCCGGAGACCCTCATCGCCGAGTTCGATCTCAAAGCCTGGAAGCAGCCTGGCTACATCGGCACGGACCCGACCAAGGCCTCCCGCCCCCTGCTCAAGCCCAACTACCGCGGGCTCCTTCGCCAGACCGTCGCCGGTGACCAGGACGCTCAGGGCTGAGCCGGGACCCCGTGAGCGCTCGGAGGCCACGCCCGCGCGCTCCGCACACCGGCTCTAAACCGGGCCTACGTAGAACCGGCCTCGGAGCCGCACCGAGAAGAAAGGCACACCCCTCATGACCACCGAGAGGACGCCCAACACCGCTGAGCAATCGCTGTTCACCTTCTACGACATCGAGTCGCTGGCCAATGTCTTCAGCCTCGTCGCCTACACGCCATATCCCGATGGCACGGGCAGCGTCGAGGTCTTCTACCTCGTCGACGACGCGGGTGACGGCACCAACCTCGCAGACGCGATCCACCACCAGGCCCTCGGTCAACGGCTCTTCGCAGCCAACCCGGGCCTGCCTGCCTTTCCCTCAACCGCAGTGACCTTCTTCGACCTACGGGCCGAGGCCAGCAACGTCCGGCTCGCCAAGATCGTCGGTCTCTCCGACGCAGGCCAGGTCAACGACCCGGCCGAGCCATCGTCTTACCCGGCGGGTCTGCGCCCGGTGTGCGACACCGACGCCGAGTATGACCCCGCAGTCCATCCGTTCCTCGCCGGGTACAACTCGACGAACTACGACACGACGATGCTCGCCCTCTATCTGCACGAGGCTTTCCAGGCCCCCGAGTGCGACGTTTTCCGTCCGACCACGGCCGCCGAAATGCGCGCGCACAACGACCGACTCTTCAGCGACGACATCATCGAGTACATGCCCAGGTACCTGGGCTGGGACTCCACGCCCGCGAGGATCCGTCAGGCGATGCTCCACTCCGGTCGCCACATCGACGTCGCCCGCCTCAACGAGCTGCAGTGGAAGGTTCCGCTCAAAGGATTGCTCGGACTTCTCGGCCGCCAGATCAAGGAGTCCGACCGGCTGTCCCACAACACGACGCTGACCGAGCTCGACGACCTCTACGAGCTGCTGGCCTACAATGTCTCGGACTGCCTGGGCCTGGCCCAGCTGTTCAAGGAACCGACCTACTCCTCGACGTTCGACCTCAAGGTCGGCCTGCTCGCCGAGTACCCGGAGACCGTCTACGAGAAGGACTGTCGCACCGGCAAGCCAGCGATCGACCCGGCCCGGGTCCGCCGCAATCGGCTGACTATCGACTCGACCTCGGCGAAGTTCGTTGGCCTCATCCTCTCGCCCTACGGCAAGCTCCAGGACATTCCCACGGTGTCCTTCAAGTACCCGGCGAAGTCGGTGGCCGATGAGCAGGGCATCGACCAGGTCGACGTGCTCGCCCAGTGCCAGCGCTTCTTCGAGGGCGAGGTCGCCCCCGATCGGTCGACGAATCCCGACCAGGCCAAAGCCCACCGGCAGTTCATGGACGTCGTTGCCTACTACCGGTCGATCGAGGGCGAGAACTTCAACGACTCCGACGAGTACCGCAGGGTCCACGGAGACCGCGAGGCCAAGGTCCTCAAGGAGATCCCGAAGCTGCCGAACAACCTGCCCTACTTCGACGCCGCTGGCAGGCCGACCTCGTGTTTCGCCACTTTCTCCACCGGTGGTATCCACGGGGCCGAGGCGGACATGAGGGCCTTCGCCGCCGACAAGCTCGCCCACGCCGAGGCGTGGAACATGCTTCTGCGCGCGCGGTCGGCCTTTCCCGACCCGCTCGACTTCCGCGCCGAGGCCAAGCGCCAGCAAGAACTGTTGACGCTGCCCGACGGTTCCCATGTGACCAAGTCGCTGGTTGTCAGCGGCAGCAAGTGGCGCAAGCCGAAGAAGGGCGACGCCGTCCAGAACGAGCAGCTGACCCGCGCCCAGGAGCAGGTCGCCGACCTCAAGAAGCTGCTGGCCACCCAGCGGCCTAAAGCTGAGGAGCTCGACGTCGTCCTACCCACCGGGGAGATGCTTCTCGGCAAGACCGTGCTGGCCAAGCAGACGCTGTCGGGGGCGACCTACCGCGACGTCCCCGCGGCCAGGCCGCCGGGCCTGTTCGTCGAGAACAAGAAGAGTCCCGGCGACCACTCGACCCGGCTCGACTCCAAGTACACCCGGACCTCGGCCGGCCACGTCATCCACGAGGACTTCAGCTCCTACTACCCGAACCTCCTGCGCAACATGAGGGCGTTCTGGAACCCGGACCTCGGTGAGGACCGCTACGCCAAGATCTTCTTCGACAAGGAGCGCTATGGGAAGCAGATGAAGGCCCCGGGTACCAGCCCGGAGGAGAAGACGCGGCTGAATACCCTGCGCAACGGGACGAAGCTCATCCTTAACTCGGCCTCCGGTGCCGGGGACACGACCTTCGGGAACTCGCCGATCCGGATGAACAACACCATCATCTCGATGCGCATCATCGGCCAGCTCTTCTCCTGGCGGATCGGCCAAGCCCAGACGCTGGCCGGGGCGCGGATCATCTCGACCAACACCGACGGCCTCTACTCAGTCGTCGACACCTCCGGCGTGCCAGGGACCTTCGACGCCGAGGTCAACAACAAAGTGCTCGCCGAGCAGCAAGCCGCGATCGGCATCGAGATCGAGCCCGAGCCGATGTTCCTCATCAGCAAGGACTCGAACAATCGCCTCGAGCTCGTCGAGCCAGAGAAGGAGAAATCGCCCGCGGATGCCCACGCCAACGTGGTCGAGGGAGCAGTCCTGAAGAGCCACAGCGGTCGCGCTGTCGGTCGCCTCTCGGTCGCCGACTGGGAGATCGACGCCGCGAGCGGAGGGACACTGGCCTGCCACGCCGGTCCCACCCCCGCAAAGAAGCTCGCTCATCCCGCAGTGACCGACTTCGCTCTCGCCCGCTACCTGCAGACGGTCGCCGCCAGGGGAGAGCGAGCCCTGGCGGATCCCTTCGACCCCGAGCTGGGGCGCAGGATCCTCCAGGAGGCCATCAGCCACGGGAACCAGGTGAAGACCCTGATGCTCTTCCAGAACATCATCACCGCCTCACGCGGTTCGATCACCTACCCCTTCGCCGTCGACCCGCTCGATCTGGGTGACGGAGACGCCGCCGACGAAGAACCGGCCCTAGTCAATCCGCAAGCCCTGCAGATGGTCAATCGGGTCTACGCCGTCAAGCACGGCACCTCCGGAGCCAAGAGTCTGCTGTCAGCCAGGGCAAGAGTCGTGGGCGTCGATTCGAAGGATCGGCGTCATGATCTGGGAGAAGCTCCCATCCGACGGGAAAAGGAGGCCCTGGGTATCCTGCGCGCCCACGGCTGGGCCGCTGACCGCTTGGAACAGAGCATGTCCGACGGGCTCACGCTCATCCCCGAAGACCGCGACGTCGTCGCCCAGCGCATCAACGGCATCGACCCCTCGTGGTCGATGACCGTGTGCAACGACGATCTGCGGACTCTCAGCGTGGACGAGCTCGACGACCTTATGGCCTCGCTCGACCTTGAAGTGTATCTGGGGATGCTCGATGCGACGTTCTCGAAGAACTGGAAGAACGCCACCTAGGACCCCCACCCGCGCGGTTGCCCAGGCCCCGTCAGCGATTCAACGTCGCTGACGGAATCCGCCCTGGTCATCGACATAGGCATTGCCACGAATCTTCTCTCCATGTAATCATCACACAATCGAGAGATTGGAAGGTGTTTCTCGGGTCAAGAGGTCATTGCTGAAAGGATCGACCATGTCCCATTCCATGCTGCCTGTATGGGCAGGCAACCCCAACGCCTCGTGAACCACTGTGAAGAAGGCTGTCCTCGGCCGCTCGAAGGTTCTGCACGTCCTCCTGGAGTTGCTGCGCAGGTACGAACCGCTCACCCACGACGAGGAGAGAGTGGCGCCTCGAAGCCCGGCCTGAGCCACGCCCGTCCCCAGGTAGGCGCGACGACGAAGGAGGAACCCATGGCCATCGCGGACCATGCAGTGCCGACCAACGACACCCGCACCGCCGAGAACGAGATCGAGACCTACCTGCTCCATGCCTGCCGAGCCGCCGGCTTCCTTTGCTGGAAGTTCACGAGTCCCGGCAGAGCGGGAGTACCCGACCGCGTTGTCATCACTCCACAGGCCACGGTCTTCGTGGAGGTCAAGCGCCCTGGCGGACACCTTCGCCGCCTCCAACGGGCGATCAGGGCCAAGATGCTCCACGCCGGTGCGGTCGTCTACGTCGTCGATGACCGGCCCGCCGTCGATGCCCTCGTCACCGAATTGGCAGTCGACTGACCACCCAGATTCGAAGGATCAACACCCGCATGACAACCCCCTCACCTGTGGTACGGCTCCCCCTGACCAAATACCCCTCCACCGCGTGCACCATCGCCGCTCACAAGGAGGGCGGGCTCTGATGTCGAAGAAGCGGACCAAATTCGGCCGGCTCACCCACCGCGACCTCAGGGCCTTTGACCAAAGGGCCACAGAACTCGTCCTCGCCGCGATGGACGTCGGCTGCACCGGGCGCGTCTCGTCCAAGGGACACGCCATCCTGCACAACAGCGCCGGCCAGACCATGTCGGTGCCGCCCACCTCGGTTTCCCTCAACCGCTCGGCCCAGAACGCCGCCGCCGATTTCAAGAGATTCCTCGAGGGCCACGTGAACCAGGCAGAGGTGTTGCCCACGCCAGCAGAACCCACCTCGCCGATCACGGTCGTCGACGCCCTCGATCGCTATGGCATGGCTTTCTCCAACTGGATGGACACCCACGGCGGAGGACTGAGCCCCAGGGACAAGGTCGAAGTCGTGCCCGCCGCGGACGGATCGACGTTGTTCTCCCTGCTGCCCGAGTCCGCTCCGACGCCGGTCGAGACACCCGCTGTAGAAGCCGAGGAAGTGGTGTACTCCGTGCCCGCCGTCGCCGAGGCCAATTCGGTGACTGGCAAGACCGTGCGCAACAGGCTGCTAGCCGTCGGATGCCGTGACGAGGACGGGCGGTACCGCGCGACGCCGAGCAAGCTGCGGCGCGCCGGCCTCAACGTGCCCTCTCTGGTCGAACCGAATCAGACGGCGAGGGCCGATGTCCAACAAGCCCTCTCCTCTGACGCTGATTCCGCCGAGATCCTCGACCAGATCCGCTCGCTCCTCGGCGAGGACCCACGCGTGCAGGCCCTCGAGGCCGAGAAGAAAGCGCTCTCCGACGAGGCGATGAGACAGGAACGCCGTGCAGTCGCTGCCGAGGAGCGCTGTGCCGAGATCGAAAAAGAACTCAGTGAGACCACCGCCCGGCTGGCGCTGGTAAAGGAGGCCTTCGAGGCCTAATGGTCGATCGATTCGTGTGCGGGCCAACGCTCGGGCGACGAGGCGCCGTGGGTGGCCCGCATCGGCGTCTCGACGAGTTCGAAGGACTTACCGCACCACGAAAGGAGGCCGACTATGGCCATCGCGCTCAAGCCGCACCAGCAGGAGACGGTTGACTTCATCACCAGCCGCCCGCACTGCGGTGTCTGGGTGGACATGGGTGGGGGCAAGACGCTATCGACCCTGGCAGCGCTCATGCAGCTCCGGCCGGTCGGCCACATCCTCGTCATCGCGCCCGTGGCGATCGCTCGGTCGACCTGGATCGAAGAGATCGAAAAGTGGCAGATTCCTATTCGTACCCGTTCACTCATCGTTGACGCCAACGATCGGAAGCTGAGCAAAGACGAGCGGCTCGCCCGCTTCGCTGAGATTGCCACTGATCCCCCATCGATGTACTTCATCAACCAGGAGATGCTCACCCAGTCATCCCATTCGCTCCGAGTGCTCGTCGCCGCTCCCGACACAGCCAGCTCCCTGCCGGTCTCATCCGAGGCGCAGATCGTGCTCGACCTGAGCCGGGCACTGGGCCCGCTGAAGCAGGATGAACTCATCGCAGCCGTGATCACCGAGGCCGCCGATCGCGGAGAGAAGCCACCGGCCAAGGCCCGTGTCGCCGCCTGGATCACGGAGCTGGTCAAGACCTCCCGCCTGGTGCGAGAGACCGTGGAGTGCCGCTCCTGCTCGGCCAAAGGTTGTCGTCAGTGCCGCTTCGGCCTCGTCGATCAGATGCTGCTTGACGAGCCCGAGCCCACCTGGCCGTTCCGCACCGTGATCATCGACGAGTCGCAGGGGTTCAAGTCTCATTCCTCAAGGCGGTTCCAGGCGCTCAAGGCCGTCCGCCCCGCCGTCGACCGCTTCATCGAGCTCACGGGTACGCCTGCGGCCAACGGGCTCGAGGGCCTGTGGTCGCAGATGTACCTCCTCGACGGAGGCGAGGCCCTTGGGCATAACATCACCGCCTTCCGCGACCGCTGGTTCACCCCGAAGATGGTCCCTGGCACGAACACCCCGGCCAAGTGGATGCCCAATCCCGGTGCCGAGGACGAGATCCACTGGGCCATCGGGCATCTGGTGATGAGCGCGGAGAATACCGGGCTCGACCTACCCGGTCGCATGATCGAGGACGTCACGGTTCGGCTCGCGCCGGACCTGATGGATGACTACCGGTCCTTCAAGCGCGAGCTCGTCCTCGACATCGTCAGCCAGAACCTGGTACCCCTCGCGCGCGAGGACTTCGACCAGTGGCTGGCCACGACTGCCCCCGATGCCCAGGCGATCCGCGCCGAGTTGTCGGGGTTGACGGGCGAGCGCCACGAGGACACGTATCAAGGCCACTTGCAGCACTTCCTCGACGCCAATCACGCGTCTCTGGTGACCACGGTCGTGGCTCAGAACGAGGCCGCGCTGACCTCGAAGCTTCTGCAGTTCGCCTCAGGCACGCTCTACACCGCTGACCCGGACGATCTGTCGACCAAGGGCCGTTACGAGGTCATTCACACCGCCAAGGCCGAGATGGCCGAGTACCTCATACGCAACAACGGCGGCTCTCCGGTGCTGCTGGCCTACCACTTCCGCTCCGACAAGGAGCAGCTGCTGGCCAGGCTGACCAAGGCTGGCATTGCCGCTGAGGAGTTCGACGGCTCGCGAACGATGATCCGCCGGTGGAACGCCGGTCAGGTCGCGGTGATGCTCGTCCACCCGGCATCAGCCGGCCATGGGCTCAATCTGCAGGACGGCGGCCACACCCTCATCTGGTACACCGTCCCGTTCAGCCTCGAGCACTACTTACAGACGAACAAGCGTCTCGACCGCCCCGGGCAGACGCGACCGGTGATCATCTACCGGCTGCTGACCAGAGACACTCATGACGATCGGATGCCCGGTGTCCTGGAGGAGAAGAGGAATACCCAGGACGCCTTGCTCGACGCGGTGTCGATGCAGCGCCGCGGTGACCCGAAGCTCGCCGCTCTCTGCGACGAGCTCGCCGACGACATCCGCGCCCTCGCCCCCGAATGAGCGGGGTATCGGCTCGGCCGACACAGCGGCCTCGACGTTGCCCAGGGGGCTGTGGCTCGCACGTCGCACGACGGCCCTGATCTGGACGCGAGGAGATGTCGAGCAGGTCGCTGACGTCGCCGCTCAAAGGTTCTCTGCACCGTCGGCGATGGCTGATCACGATCACGAAGAGTGTCCGTGCTGGTCGGGGTAGTTCCACGGCCTGAGGAGTTGTCTCGCTAGCTGACTGCCAGTGCAGCGGCCTCCCCGATGCCCTAAGCGCCGATGGACTCGGGATCGGACTCGTCGGCGACACGCTGACGCCGGGGCTCGTGACCTCGGCCGTCTCACGGCAGAACGCTGAGAGTTCACGTGACTGGTTGGCGTTCACGCGCACGGGTGAGCGGGCCGAACGCTTTGCACCGCTGCCCAGGGTCGATCTGCCACGTGGGCACCACTCCAGAACCTCATATCCGCGCGTTCGAAGACCCGGCTGCTCACCAGCGGCCGGGTCTTTCGCGCTTCGACCCAGAACAGGATGCCCACCCCATGACCAGGACCACAGCCGCAGCCCACCGCAGAGAAATCGCTCAGCTGCTGCGTGCCAACGCCGGACCCCGCCGCCTCCCCGAGGTCTTCGACAACTTCGTCGAGACGGCTGCCCTGACGCTGCGCAACGCCGCCGAGATCCGCCGGCGCGACGAACGGGAAGCGCGGTACCTCGCCATCGCCCACCGGTACTCGCGAGAGGAGCTGGATCGCTTCGCCCGCGCCCTGGCGTTGACCGCGCTGGCGATGGAGGTCGAGCCCGGCGACGTCCTCGGACGCCTCTACATGGAGCTCGAGCTCGGTAACGACCGTCTGGGCCAGGTCTACACACCGGGCGACGTCGCTCGGCTCATGGCCAGGATGACCATCGACGACATCGTCGACCAGGTGGCCATCCACGGGTTCGCCGAGTTTTACGAACCCGCCTGCGGGGCCGGTGCGTTCGTCGTCGCGGTGGCCGAGGAGATGGGCGCGCACGGGCTCGACCACCAGACCCAGCTGCACGTCACGGCCGAGGACCTCTCCCCGCAGGCCGTCCACATGATCTACATCCACCTGACGCTGCTCGGCGTCCCGGCGATCATCCGCCACCAGGACACCCTCACACGCGAGGTCTTCGGCACATGGCGGACTCCGGCCCACCTCCTTGGCGGATGGGGCTCGAGGCTGCAACGCCGGTCTGTCCCCGGCGTCAGTGAGGATACCGACCCAACATTGGCGACTGAGGAAGAGAAATGGTAAAGAGCATCACTCTCACACGATGGCAACTTGAGGAGTGGGCTGATCGCCCGCTCAGCGGTGACGACCTTGACCGGCTCGCTTCAGCGATCGTCAATTCCTCGATACCTGACGCTATCAACGAGATCGTCTCCGGATTCGACGACGGTGAAGACCCTGATGAGCGCGGTGAGATGTGACGGGCCCGCCTGACGGCGGGCGCGGGTCAGAGTCGATGGGAGCGGGCCGCCGGGCGTTCCGATCCCCTCGACTCTCGTTCGAGCGCATCCCAGCGAACAATCCGCGCTCCAGTGGCGGGCTTCGCTGTTCCTACTCATTCACTGCTCCACTTGAGGAGAAACGAAATGCCTATCGTCCTGGGCGGCCCTGAGTCCGTCCGCACCGAGTTGGCCAAAGTACCTTACGCTCACGACCTCACTCCCACCCAGGCCGAGCGTATCGCCGCGTTCAGCGATGCCCAGATCGACGACGCCATCCGTGCCGTCGTCGACGACTCCTTCTGGGAGGCCTACGACAACGTGCGCCGGGCCGCGATCGACCAGCTGACCTCCGACCCGCTGGTCTGCATCGCCTTCATGGAGGGCCAGTACTACGAAGACGCCGTCGAAGCTGCCAAGGACCGCGGGGGCTCACCCGAAGCTGTTGCCGAGCACTTGGCCCAGTGGGACCACGGCGAGGAGAACGAAGCCGCCACTGAGTTCAACGGCCGCACCGAGCTGGTTGAGCTCGAGGGTACCCCGCACCAGCTTGACGAGATCGACCACGGCGGCCTGCGCTACTGGCTGGAGGTCGACGACGGTCTGGGCTCTATGGCCTCTACCGCCGTCCCCTGCAGAGCTGATGAGGGCTGGCTGGTCGGCCAGGACGTGATCATGCCCGACGTAGCCCAGACCTATCGAGTCAACTTCCGCAGGCACGTGGCCTTCGCCTCAGACATCGGCTACGACGCTTTCGACGCTAGTTGCGGTTCCCGTCCCCGATGACAGTCGCGGGTCAGACCTGGCGACCGACCCAATGATTCTTCGAAGGAGACCCCTCTTATGTCCAAACCAACATGTCTGGACTGCTTCGGTCGCCCCGGGTGGGCCGCCGACGCCCCCAGGACCCGCGAGGAGCCCATTGACCGCTGCCGGACCTGCCTCGGCTCCGGCCATGACCACCGGTGCCCGTCGGTGCCAAAGGGTTTCTGGGCCCAGATCGAACATCAGCTCGCTCGCATCCGCGACCGGAGGGTATCCACCTTCGACCAGGTCCGCGCAGTGCTCCTCGACGAGTGCTACGACGCCATCATCGCCGAGTTCAACCGCAACTTCGTCCGCCGTTTCTCTATCGACCAGGCGTTCTTCGCCGGATCTGGGGGAGAGGAATCGCTGATAGAAGCCCTCAGCGAAGCTGGCTGGAAGATGACCGCGGGCGAGGCCTCCTACCACTACGTGATGGCCCACCCCGGCACTGACGAAATGCTCACGTACACCGAAGGGGATCTCGAGCGCAGTGGCGCCATGTTGCGCGGTTGATCAACCCATAGAGCGCCAGGGGTGCAGTCCATCGACACGGCGCTGTTCCCATGGCTCTTCGACTGCGCCCCGGCCCTCTCGCTCACTCCACGAAGGAATCAGCTGTGTCTCTCCGCATCGATGCCGTCCACAATCCCACCGTTTCGAAGACCACTGAAGCCGGGTTCGCCGAGGAGACCGGCGGCCAGTACAAAGGCGAACGTGACGACGAGATTCTCGTCCTCAGTTACGACGAGGTCGTGACGATCGAGGGCGATCTCGAGCAGTTCGCCCGCAACGTCTGGTCCGCAGTCTTCGGTCCGCAGCCGAATCCGCCCAATGGGGGGTATCTGCCCCTCGATCCCACCGAACCGCATCCCTGCCCGGTCGAGTACCTCGTGACCTGGGCCATCAATCAGGACGGCAAGTCGCCGATCGAGGCCGCGATCGCCGTCTGGCAGAAGTTCTTCCGCGGCGGCCCGCTCCAGCCCAGCGTTGACGAGATCTGCGTGTTCACCATTGTCGACGGTGACCGCCGGGTCGACATCGACCTCAGCGATGAGGGCTTCGCGCCCTACTTCGACTGAAAGCCATCTCACGTGCTTGGACACCGTCTTCGAACGCCTAGCCATTGGCATCAGCCACGACGGGCAGTCCCTCTTCGAGAAGGTCCCCTTCAGTGACCTGTCCCCGGGCGTGGTCGAGCGCGCTACGTCCCCACCCCCATCGACCCCCTGTTCACCCCGGCCGCAGTCTGACTGGACGAGCGCACCCAGGCCCCATGGTGACCCCACCTGTTCGCCAAAGGAAGGAGGGCCCCGTCATGGACCTGTACTTCGTGCACATCCCCGCCACCGGTACCGGGCCCGACCAAGCCCATGAACTGCTCGCACTGGTCTGCGACGAACAGGGCCGCCCCGGGGCCGGGATCGTGATGACGATGACCACGGCCGCCGCACGTCAGGTCGTCGATGAGCAGATCGGCGCGATCCGCTGGCACCAGGCCAGCGGGGAGTCCAGCCAGATCTACGTGAAACCGACGATGCGCCGCCGGGGGGTGGCGTCCGCGCTGTGGAGAACAGCGCGCAACCTGCACACCATGACTACCGGCGGACGCCCCTTGCGGATCTCGGGTCGCCGCACGGTCCTAGGTGACCTGCTGGCCCAGCGGGTGTGCGACCCGCCGCCGCCCCTGGACGAACTCGTCTTGCCCATGACCCCCCGAGAGGAGACAGCAGGCGCCGGGCAACACCAGCTGGCGCCCGACGACATCGCTGCGGCCGTGGACCGGTACCGCTACCTGGGTGTACCTGCGCGCCTGCTGCGCGCCTACTGCGCTCCCACTGTCGACCAGGCCTCGATCCAGCGCTCCCGCGCCCGACGACGATAAACCCGCCGCCTCATCCCTGCCGCTCTTGTCATTTTCCTCTGTGGAGGTAGCCACCCACGTTCCCATGCTCGCCGCCACGCGCTGCCCCAGACACCCTGGACTGTCGCTGCCAGGAGATCGCCCCGGCCTCCCAGCGCACCGCCCACCAGTAGGGTCCTATGCCAGGAGTGAGGCGACTGGCGCACAGGGCTGTAACCGTCTCAGCATGGCCGCGCGCCAGTCGCCCTTCTATCCCTATGGAATTCTTTCCAGTAGCATGGGCGCTCTTCGCTGTGTCCTCCGATGCAGCGCGCGGTCCCGCGCATTCGACGGAGAAG
Organism: Nocardiopsis sp. iso_237; assembly: GCF_056173345.1. NCBI lineage: Bacteria > Bacillati > Actinomycetota > Actinomycetes > Streptosporangiales > Nocardiopsidaceae > Nocardiopsis > Nocardiopsis sp. iso_237. Next base: position 2,552,836 of record NZ_CM149669.1, read on the forward strand.
GAAACATCGTGCCCCTGACCCTCGCGCACAGACTCGAGAAGTTGTTCGCCGACACCGCTGGTGACAAAGGGCGACCAGTTACCCTCCAGGAGGTGGTCGACAGGATGAAGCGCCGAGGCATCGCCACGATGTCGTTGAGCTACCTACAGCAGCTGCGCTCGGGCCAGGCCACCAATCCACGTGTTCAGCACCTGCGTGCCCTCGCCGACGCTTTCGACGTACCAATGACGTATTTTGTTGACGAGAGCGACGCCAATAGTGACGAAGCGAACGGCGTCGTCGAGACCAAGCTGACCGAGGCCGAGCGCAGCATCGCTCTGAGAGTGCACGGGCTGAGCAACGGGGCGCTCGCGTCCATCAGTTCGATCATCGACATTGCACGCCGCAGCGAGCAACTCGACGATGATACGGGGGAAGAGGAGGCGCCATGGCCACCGACCCACTGAGTCTGATCGCCTGGCCCGACCCGATCACGATCGAGTCCCTGGGGCGGGCCATCGGCGATCTGCACGGGCTGACAGTCGTGGTCAAGCCGATTCCGCCGCACCTGCGCCACCCCCAGGTCACGGGCCTGGTCGTCGTGGTCGGCGAGGTCGCTCACGTCTACTTCGACGACGACCTCCAACCGCTCAACCAACTCCAGGCGGTCATGCACGAGTACGCCCACATCCTTCACCGCGATGTCGTTGCCACCGCTCCCACGGTGTGTGCGCGCACCACCTTCGGCGATCCTAAAGAGGCCCGCGCCGAGGCTACAGGCATGGAGCTGCTCGCGAGAGTGGGGATGCGGCGCAAGAGGATCGACATCCTCAACTTCCTCGGCGGGGCCGACAAGGGTTAATGACCTCGCTCATCGTTCTTACCTGTACATTCAGTCTTTTCCTCGTCGTCAGCCTCATTCATCGCCGACCGGGCCGACGCAGTTGGCTTCTGCGCTTCGGTAGCGCGATGCTGTTCGCTGCCACCGTTTTGCGGGAGATCGATACCTTCGATGCCTGGTTGGCCACCGACCTCATTAAGCGCCTTCTGCTCATCGGATTCCAGCTCGTCGCGGTTCTCCTTGTCCTCTCCTTCCGCGACACTTCTCCGGCGAAGCGCGGGCCCTGGCCCGTCTATGTCTGCGCGGCAATCGCCGGCCTACTCCAGATCACCCTCTACTTCGCTCTCTCAGAGCCGGTCGACATCGCCATCCACGGCTTCCCCGAGCACGGAGGAGACGCCGTGACGATCGTCTACCACGGCCTCTACCTCGTGACGATGGCCGCCGCTGCGATTATCACCCTCCATGCCTGCGCGTGGGTGGCGTTTTCCTCCCGGCACCCGATCGTGGCCAGGTTCGCCCTCGGTCTCGTCAGCGGCAGCATGGTGGTCGTCTGCGCCTTTGTCGTCCTCTCCTGGGTCCACCTCTTCGACCGTGCAGTCGACAACGACACCCAGGTGAGGAGTTGGCTGTTCCTCCTTTCCGTTGTCCTCGTGCTCGCCGGGCTCGTCCTCGGCGGCATACCCAAGGGGCTGGACAGGCTGCGTCACGAAGTCCTCGGACGCCTGGCTGACGACGTGGTCAGCCCGCTCTGGGCGCAGGTGACCATGCTCCACCCGGATGTGGTGCTGCCCTCGTATGGTGATCGCCACGTCGACTCGCGAGCCAGACTGACCCGCCTGACCATCGAGACCAACGACGGCCTGGCTCTCATCCGTGGCGACGAGGATGAGGCCCTGAGCGCCATCCGCACCAGGCATCCCGAGGATCCACGGCTGTCGGCCGCCCTCCTCATCCATCTCACCGGGACCGTCCCGCCGGAGCCGGTGAAGCCCTCGACACGGGCGATGCTGTGCCTCGTGCCGCTCGCCGACCCGATGCTCAAAGACGCCGTCGTCGAGCTCTGCGCCATTCGTGACAGTCTCGACTCAAGCTCAGAGTGGCTCGCGGCTTAAGGGCTGCCCCTAAATATAATTTGTGTTCTGGGTGGAAATGTTTCTACTGATGTGAAAACCTCGGGTTATGACAGCCCACCCCCATATCCCCCACGGAGACGAGTTCGCCGGCTTCGCCGAGGCCAATCGGCTCCTGTTGTGCCATCACGGCCGGGTCCGCACGCTCGAGAGGCTCGCCATCACGGACTTCTTCGGTGATGAAGCGGTCGCTGCCGTACACGTCGACAACATCGCCCGCGCTGACAGGGTCTTCCTTACGGCCTTCGACGCCAAGGGGCAACGAGTGGGCAGCGACGTCCTGTACACCGACGAGGAGAATCAGCACCTCGACCTCACGCCTGAGTTCGACCACCTCGTGACCGGGCTGAACTTGCGCGCCGGTTCTGAACTCGCTGACCTCACCGACGCCGAGGACGGCTGGGTCGTTGATATGGACGTCCTCCGTGGCTACGACCCTGTCACCGACCGTCGTGATACTCAGAAGGCAATGGTTCTCGCTCACCTCAGCGACATGCTCGACGCCGGTGAAGCCCGCGGCTTTGTCCTCGGCTCTCCAGAGTCCCCGGATCAGGACCAGGGAACCTGCGACCCCTAGAGGGCTCTGGCCCCACTGCCCAGCGACGAAGTATTGCCGCTGTGCCCGCACCCTCGATCATTCCTAGAGCAAGCCCGGTTCCGTCCAGTGCTCGGCCACGAAGCGCCACCTGGGGGACAAGAGCGGGCTTAAGGGGGGCGCGGAGCACTGAGTCATCGACCTCTCTGTCGACGAGGTCACCTATGACCACATCGAGGCCAGCCTCGGGTTCTCCCGTGCCGCCGCCGTCGTGGTCTTCACCGAACCGAACATGCCGCACGAACCCTGGGGCGGCTACCGCCCCGACCTCCCCCCATCAGGCCCGGGTCGAACTCGCGGCCGCCGCGAGAGCCCGCTTTCCCCTTGCCCCCCCTGTAGACACCGACCCCTGGGTCGGTGGCTCCAGGAGGCCCCTCCGTCAAAGGGGTCGCCCATCTCGGCGCGCAGGAGCAGGACCGACTCACGCCGGCCCCGGGTGACGAGTTGTTGGGTCTAGCCCCGACCGTTCGCCGCATCCCGTGATCGACCAGGAGGTCCCCATGACCATCACCCGTCAAGGCCGACTCTGGCGGATGAATGACCGCGACAGGCCCGCCAACGTCGTTGACATCGGTCCCGGATCGTCATGGGCGACCCCGTTCAGGGCCGGGCGCGACGGCACGCTCAACGACATCGTCGAGCAGTTCGACAAGTGGGTCCTACACGCCCCGGACAAGCGCGCGCGGTGGATCCGCGAGCACGTCGGCCAGCTCGCTGGCCGCGACCTGGTCTGTGCCTGCCCTACCGGTCACTGCCACGGTGGAGTGCTGCTCACCCTGGCTCACCTCAAGACCTGCCGACCCGACCACAACCCAGCCGTTGACGCCCCCGGTCATTGGCTGGGGGTGACGATCTGGGACGACGAGGGGCGGCTCCGCCGGTTCTGCCTGCGGGTCACCGACCCTGGCCCCGCAGGAACTGTCCTGGAGGCGACCGACCCCATGCGCTGGATGGTCGGCAACTCCTGCGCCTTCATCGGCAACTGGATCCGCGCCCGTTCCGGCTCCGCCGTGCGCATGGACGCCGTCCACGTTCGGCGCGCCCCCGACATCAAGAAGAAGACCCTCACATCATGACCGGCGGCTTCGACCCCGAGCTCATCGAGCTCACCATCGCCTACAGGCACGGCGAAGTCGGGGTCTACAAAATCGGCGACGGCACCCTCGGCCGCTCCTACGACGGTCCCTTGGGCATTTGTTGTGATGATGAAAGATGCTTCGAACGCATCTAATGTCAGGCTGTTATGCTTTCCTGAGCCTTACCAAAGGCGCAGAAGTGCTGGGGGAGAGGTCGATGGCCGGGATCAGCTCATGGGAGTGCTCCGGCCTGTGCCGCTGTCGGAGGGATCACCGCGTCGAGGCGTTCGATCCTCCGTGCGAGCCCCGTCGTTTCCCCGTGCCGACCGCGCCGTCCCGCGCGCGGTGTCTCCGGCACTCCCCGAGCTCGTGTTTCCCGCGGCTCCTCGCGGATCGAGACCACCGCAGTCAAGCCAGAGAACGAGGTCCTGCCATGTCACGAAGGGTCGCCGGGTCCCCCGCGCGAGTCACCGTCAACCTCACCGCGCGCTCCACGAAGGCGATGGAGGAGGCCGTCGCGGCCACGGGTGACACCCAGACCGACGTCATCAACCGCGCCCTTCAGGCGTACGCCTACCTCGAGTCCGTCATGGCCGAGGGCGACCGCGTCTACGTCGAGAACGCCCAGAGCCAGGAGCGGGAGCGCCTGCGCTTCTTCTGAACCCTCTCCTTCGTCATGCCCGGAGATCCCGGGTGCCGTGCCAGTGCCCCGACCGCGAGCACCGAGTGTCCACACCACCTCCGCCCGGTCGGGCGCAAACGCCGGAGGAAGCCGAACGTGATCCCGGTTTCGTGCGCTGTCGCCTCTCCTCACACCCGTGCCAGGACGAGCCGGATGGGGCGATGAGTACGGAGCCTCTACTCCGGGGGATGCGGGTCTAGCGCGGTGGGGCGGAGACTATCCGCCAACCCCCTGCCCCTGAGCGCTGCACTGAAGCCGCGCAGTCCCGCAACCGGATCCGTCTCATTCATCGGCCGACCGGATCGCACGACCGCGATCAGGTTGGCCATTCCCGCATCCACTCATACACGGGCGAATCTTGATATGATAGATGAATCTAATAAGCATCAAATAATCATTTGATTCGTCGCGCGCCTGACCACTGGCTAACCAGCAGAAAGTGAATCGAACATGGCCAACAACACCGTCCGCGCCGACCAGCTCACCGAGGGCTCCGTCGTCACCATCCGGGGCAAGCTCGCCTTCGCCCGGCTCACGCGCCGCATCGAGGGCAAAGAACTCGCGCAGGCCAACGCCCGCCGCCGCCAGGCCGGAATGAAGTACGACCTCACCAGCCCGTACACCACCGCCACCATCAGCGGCGGAGTCCAGGTCATCTATGCCGACCCCGACAACCCGACTCTCGAGGAGCAGTACGTCGCCGAGCGCTGCTACACCTCCAAGATGAAGCCCGAGGACGGCCTCAGCTACTCGATCGATTCCAAGGGCAACAACCTGCCCAGCATCGGCGTCCCCGGTGAGGGTGGCTTCGTCCAGGACTTCAGCGGCCAGGAGCTCGCCCACGGGCTCGACGTCACCCTCGTCCTCGAGGTGTACAAGGCCCGGGGGCAGGAGAACCGCGGTCTGGGACTGACCCACGTGCTCGTCAACGAGGCCCCTCGCTACTACACCCCCGGCGGCGTCGACGAGTCCCAGCTGAAGGCCCGCGGCATCACTTTGGCTCAGCCGATGCAGGCTGTGCCGTCCAACGAAGCCACCCCTGTTGGTGGGGTCGAGCCTGTGGGCACCCAGGTCGACGAAGCCTCCGGCCTGTCCTTTCCGGTTCCTCAGCCAGCCGGTCAGGTCCAGCAGGCCCCGGCCGAGTCAACTCGGTCGGCGCAGCAGATGGCTCCGGCCCCCGTCGCCCAGCAGGCGCAGCCCGTCCCGCTCCAGGCCGAGGAGAGCGCCGAGCAGAAGCTCGTCCGCATCGAGGCCGAGAATGCCAGGCTGCGCGCCGAAAACGAGGCGGTCAAGGACGTGGCCTCGGCCTTCGGGACTTCGGACCCGAGCAGCCCCTGGGCCCCGCAGCAGTCCCAGCCCCAGGCCGGGATCGCCTACAACGGCTGAGCGGACGCGCTCGTGACCGATCGCCGAGACCCCGCTCTGTGCGCCAGCGCGGGGTCTCGTCTTTCTTCCCCCGACCCGCCTACACACGAAGGTAGTTGATGTGACCGTCGATCCGCTCGCGCTCTTCCCGGAGTTCTATGCCAACCCGACCATCCAGACGCTGGCCCCCGTGCGGCGTTGGACGGTGTCCGGGCGGATCGGCGCCGATCCTGACTCCGGGAGCAAGGCGCCGATCGATGTCCGCCATCTCCTCGAGGGCTGCCGTCCGGGGTGCCAGCACGACGGCCCTGTGCGTGGGGCCTTCGCCCTCGACTCGACCTGCTTGGTGAGCCTCGACGAGCTCGTTGCCGCCCTGCCCAACGCGGCCAATCACGCCTACTACCTACAGTCACACAGCGACGGAGTCGTCGTCGTCGACGTCGAGCCCGACTGCCCGCCCGAACTCGCGGTCGATCTGCTGCGCCTGCCCGGCGTCCTCTGGGCCGAGACCTCGATGTCGGGGCGTGGATACCACTTGGTCATGCCGCGGCCGAAGAACCTCCACGATTTCCCGCACGCAGCCCACAAGCGCGTCCTGCGCGAGAGGAACGGATGGTTCGAGATCCTCCTCGACCATTGGATCACCTTCACCCGCAGGCCCGTGGCCGGAGGATGTGCGGGTGACGGGCCGTCGGCCCACTTCGCCTCGCTCGAGGACCTCTACTCCGCCTTGGCCCAGAATGCCCGCCCCAGCGCCGCCGGGTCCGCCGGTGAGATCGTCACCGACGAGGAGATGCCCGACATCCCTGGTGCGCACGACATCGTCGCCGCGGCGATTACCGGCTCCGAGGAGCGGCGCAAGGATCTGTCCGACTTCGACCACGACCGCTCCCGCTGGGAGTTCTCCGTCCTCGGCACGCTCTACGCCGAACAGGTCCAAGCGATGAACCTCCATGCCGGGATGAGGCAGACGCGCTACTCGGCCAGCGACCAGGCCTGGCTTCTCTATACCGCCGCCGTCGAGGTGCTACCCAAACGAGCGAAGCACACGGAGACGCGTAACGGGCGACCCTATCTGCTCGACCGTGCGGCCTCGCTGGTCGCCGATCGGCAGGCGCGGACGTAGGAGCGGTCCGTCGGTGCTGCCTGAACGCTGCTGGCTCGGCTTTGCCCGGTGTGGGGGTTGGATCGCGAAACGCGATCCGGGGATGGAGGCGGTGCTGAGGCAGGGCCGCACCGCCTCACGGCAAAGGTCTTCGTTCTCGACCGCAGAGCCGAACCGTCATGGTCCCAGCAAGCCCGCTGGCGTGACCTGTGAACGGTTCCCCTGGAACGCCCTGCTCCGTCTCCGGCCCTCTGCTCGCAACGCCCAGCCCGATGGTCAAGTAGCCCCTCTCGCCCATCATTAAAGGAATTCACTGTGAAGTTCACCGACACCCTGACCAAGCTCGTCCGGCAAGCCCTCGAGGTTGGCGCGACACCGGCGCTCATGGGTGAGCCCGGCATCGGAAAGAGCTCCTTTGTTGAGGACCTCGCCTACAGCATGGACACCAAAGCCTTCGTCCTACCCTGCAACCAGCTCGCTGACAAGGCCGACCTCACCGGGGCGCGCCTCGTGCCCTACACCAAGGACGACGGCACCGAAAGCTACAAGCAGGTCTTCTATCCCCACCAGGTCATCCAGGACGCGATCGACTACGCCGAGGCCAATCCCCGCGAATGGCCGATCCTCTTCCTCGACGAGATCAACCGCACAACTTCTGATGTGACCTCCGGCGCACTCACTCTGGTGACTTTGCGCCGCATGGGCCATGTCGAGCTGCCGAAGAACGTGCGTATCGTCGTCGCTGGCAACGACAAGGGCAACGTCACCACATTGGATGAGGCGAGTCTGTCCCGGTTCGCCATCTTCCACGTGGAGCCCGACGCCTCGACCCTGATGTCTGTCATCCCGAATCTGAACCCGTGGGTGAAGAAGGTGCTCACGCAGTACCCGGCGCTGATCTTCCAGAAGTCCACGCCGGACGCGATCGTCGCCGACGGCCAAAACGAGGACGACGACGGCAACGTCACCATGGCCGAGCTGTTCGATGGTGGCGAGGAGATGAACCAGCTCACCACGCCGCGCACAATCGACTACCTGTCGAAGTGGCTGAACGCAGCCGACCGCCAGGACCTTGCCAACCATCTGGCGACCCCGGTCCAGATCGGCGGGCGCGAGACCTCCGAGCTCAACGAGATCATCGAGGCTTACACCGGCGACACCATGTTCACCACCCAGGTGGTGGCCACCATCGCCGAGGACCTTGCCTCGAACTCGGGCCCGACCGCCGCCAACCGGGTCAACGTCCCGAAGCCGAACTGCTACGCGGAGCTCAAGGCCGCGCGTACGGTCACGGATTTGGCCAGGAAGATCGCAGAGCTCACCGAGAAAGAGGTCTCTGGCGCGTTGCTGTACGCCCTCAAGGAGAACTCGGACAACGCCCGCCTGATCGAGCAGCTGGCGCAGACCGCTACCCAGATCGAGCCGGAGCACACCCGCACCCTCATCGAGATGGTGACCAGCCAGCAGGTCGACCGCCAGAATTTGGAAGCCTTCCTGGACATCGACGCGCCGGTCGCCAACGCGGCCAAGCCCATCCTTTCAGCATTCCTCTGATCGAGGCCGCACCGCAGCAGGGAGCGGCTTCCGTCGCTCCCTGCTCCCCGACAACCCACAGAACCCTTCGTGGCGTGACCGCGCCTGCGAAGGGTTCTGTGGGTTGTCGGGGATACCCGAACGGTGCGTGTCAGCGACCCGACCCAAGCTGTCAGGACCCTCATTCACGAATTGGGTCACATCGTGTGGGAGCACAACCCCAGGGTGATTCCCCCGCCATGTGCGAAATGGAAGCTGAGTCGGTGGTGCCCCTGGCCTCGGCCCTGCTGGGACTGACACGTTGCCCGACTCGATGACCTACGTGGCCGGGATGGTCCGAGGACGCCGAACCCACGCGGGGAAGCCCCGAACAACTGATGAGGGGTAGCGGACACAAGCGCGCCCGCACTGGTGACCCCGGTACCTGAGGCCGTGACCGAACCCGTTGCTGCGGTGCGCTGCGCTGATCGCTCACAGCAGCAACCTGCTGTGGTCGGCCACCGGGGCGTGACCTTCGCTCACCCGGGACACACACGAAGGGACGAAGACCCGTGGACACCGAGAACCCTTTGCGCTTGACCTCACCCAACGATGTCGTTATGACCCTGCCCTACCTGTTGGGAGGAGAGCCGCCCACGACCGGCCTGGTGATTCTCTCCTTGCACGGCGGACGCGTGCACTCGATCGCGGTGCGTGACCTGAACGCCAACAAGACCGATACCGCCGCGGCTTCCGCCGACTCTGCCGTGCGTTGGCTCTCTTCTGAGGGGTGCGATGGCCTGATTGTCGTCGGCTACGGCACCGGCAACGTCATCACCCCACACATCGATGCGATTCGCGCCTCCGCCTCCACGCACCGTTTGAAGGTCAGGGAAGCCGTTCGGGCACACGAAGGGCGCTACTGGTCCTACACGTGCCAGGTTCCGGGATGCTGCCCGCCACAAGGTACCGACCTTGACACCGCCCGATCCCCGGGGCCCGCTGAGGCGGTCGTGCGGGGACTGGTAGCCCACGGGGGTCGATCTCTGTCAACGTCAGAGCGGATCGCCAAGAACCGGCGGCTCCTGGAACCTGACGCGCCCATGCGGCCCGGGGCGGTGGCGCAGGCCACTCTTGACGCCGAGTCCGACACCGAGCGCCTGGCCGACGGCGGAATGGCGCTGGTGCGCGGCGCCATCGACGCCGAGCGCACCAACACCGGCCCGCGCGGGCTCGGTGAACTGGTTCGTCTGGCCGTGGTTCTGCGTGACTTCCAGGTACGTGACGCTACGTGGATCGATATCACTTCCGAGACGGCTCACGTTCACCGGGACCTGTGGTGCCGAGTGACGCGGGCCGTCACCACACCTGACAGGGCAGCCCCCGCCACTCTGACCGCTGTTGCCGCGTGGATGAACCAGGATCTCGCGTTCGCTCTGGCCGCGCTGGATGTGGCTTTGGCCGCTGACGCTGAATACCGCATGGCCCTGCTCATCCTGAGCGCTTTGAAAGCGGGCACGCCCGCGCGGCTGTGGGCGAAATCCGTCCGCGACCGTCAGGAAGAGGACGCCAAACCCCAGTGACGACTGGCGGCGCCTAGCACAAGCGGGGCCGTCCCCATCGCAGTTGGGGGTGGCCCCCAGCAGCCCCCTGACCTCAGAAGGAGACCACCGCGATGACGATTACCGTCACCAATCAGAAGCCAGCCGTCCTCGACGCGGTCCACACGATCACGTGCACCGGCAACTACGACCCGATGCCCGCCCTCCAGAAGGCGCTGGTGGACCCGCTGCTCGAGCCGTTAAGCCCGCACGCGCCCGCCGCGATCGTCGACGGGTCCGGCACGGACCTGACCGACGACGTCCCGAGGATCCTCATGTCCTGCTTCGGTGACAGCGTCAACACCAGCGCCGAGAAGGTCGCCAAGGAGCTGCTGGGCCAGACGATGGTCAACTACGATCAGACCACGCCCCTGCCAGTCAGCGAGCTCTTCGCCGTCCAGGCGGGGCAGCGGAACAAGATGCCCGCACCCGGGCCCCGTGTCATCTACACCGCCCAGTCCGACGTGATCCCTGCGGCCAAGGGACTGCTCGCCGGCTCGGCCGACGAGAGCGAGTTCTTCGCCTCTGTGGCCTACGCCTTCCACCCGGATACGCTCGGGTTCTGGTTCCAGTCCGCCGCTGCCTTCGACGGCTTCCAGGTCTGGCTGTCCACTCAGGCCCAAGCTCTGGGAGGCGCTAGTTCGCCAGTGCCAACGAGAACCCTGAAGCTGGTCGGCGACTTCACCAAGCTCTCGCTCAAGGGGCTCACCGAGTCCCTGCTGCTGCGCAAGGACGATTCTGACGGCAATGACGAGTTGTCCTTCCCACGCTTGCTGATGCACATGCTGATGACCTATGTCGGCCAGCAGCGCGGTCAGACCTCCGATGTCGGAGTCCTGCCGTTCACAGTCGGCGAGCTGTTCTGCCCGAAGTCCGTGGTCCTGGTCAACGTCGAGGCGCACGCCCGCGCCTCCGCGCCCCAGGTCACGGGGGAGTGGAACCTCATCAACCAGTCGCTGGTCTCGCCGGTGAAGGTCGTCTCGAACTCGGCGCTTTCCAAGTTGACCTCGTTGCCGCGGGCCGTCGCTAAGGCGGCAGCCATGGGCGCGAACCAGCAGCCAGGTCAGTCCGGCTCGCGCTCCGCGCAGGTGCAGTTCCGCAAGGCCCCGCCCACAAAGCTGGACCTGTTCAAGGACATCACTCGCGTGCTGCGCCGCATGGGCAAGGTCAACAGGTCGCAGAACGTCTACCGCACCACGAGGACGACGTTCCTCAAGACGAACAGGCGCGACCCGGACGACTTCAACAAGCCCGGCCGGATCAGCTCGGTGCAGTACATGCCGGACCTGCACGTCTACATCGACACCTCCGGGTCGATCTCCGAGGAGAACTACCAGGAGGCGGTGATGATGCTCATCCGCATCGCGAAGAAGCTCAACGTCAACCTGTACTTCAACTCGTTCAGCCACTTCCTCTCCCAGGAGACGCTGCTCAGGGTGGAGAACAAGTCGCTGCGCCAGATCTGGAAGGAGTTCCGCCAGGTGCCCAAGGTCACCGGCGGCACCGAGTTCAAGCAGGTCTGGGACTACATCAACGCGTCGAACAAGCGCAAGCGGCAGCTGAGCCTGATGATCACCGACTTCGAGTGGCCGCCCCCGTCGGTCCGCGTCGACCACCCGATGAACCTGTACTACGCGCCGTGCTCGGCCAAGGACTGGACCCTCATGGTCCAGTCCGCCAGGGACTTCGCCGACGGCATGCACCACATCGACCCGTCGATCCGCCAGAAGCTGCTGGGCATGGTGGTCTGACCGGCCGAGCGCACGGCTGCGGCCCGCAGCGCACCCTGATCCGACAGGCGGCGCTGCGGGATCGGCCGCCTCATCTCTCATCCGTCTGCACTCACCGCCGGGATCGCTCATACCCATCAGCGCCGCCTCGACCCGGCACCCACCGAAGGAGGTCTCACCATGGGACTGTCCAACTTCACCCAGGACAACGATGACGCGAACAGCAGCGGCCCACCGACCGGCGGCAACGGCGTCGGCATGGGAGGCCCCTTTTCCCCGGGCAGCCAAAGCGACGACGCCGTCAAGGAGCTGCTCGTCGACTACAACGAGAAGTTCAAGGACGCCGACCCGACGCTCTTCCGGGACACGCTCATCCAGCAGACGCTGGCCACCCTCATCAGCAAGAACAAGCCCAATGCCCTGCTCAAGGGCTCAGCTGGCGTCGGCAAGACCAAGATCGTCGAGGATATTGCCCGCCGCATCGCCCTCGGCGACTCGCTCATCCCGGACCTGCTCAAGGACCATACGGTCTACGAGCTGTCGGTGACCAACCTCGTCGCCGACTCCGGCATAGTCGGCCAGCTGGAGGAGAAGGTCCAGGCCGTCGTCGACTTCGCCTCGGACCCGAAGAACAGGGCCCTGCTGTTCATCGACGAGATCCACCAGATCACCGGCGGATCGAGCTCGCACAGCGTGCCGGCCAACCGCAAGATCAGCCAGATCCTCAAGCCGGCGCTGGCCCGCGGGCAGATGAGCGTCATCGGCGCGACCACCTCGAACGAGTCGCGTGCCTTCGATGAGGACCCGGCCTTCGCCCGCCGCTTCACCCAGCTCATCGTCGACGAGTTGACCGTCGAGCAGACGCTCGCGGTCCTGGGCACCGTCCGGCCCGGCCTGATGGCGCACTACCGCCACCAGATCGGAGTCTCCGACGACGTGTTGGCCGAGACGGTCAAGATCGCCGAGGCGAACTCGAAGGCCAGTGCCCACCGGCCCGACAGCGCGATCACGCTGCTCGACCGTTCGATGGCCGACCGCGTGTTGGAGCAGAAGAAGCTCATCACCCAGGCCGAGGCCGCCGGCGACCGGGCCTTGGTGGCGACCCTGCGGTCGATTCCGCAGGTGCCGCTGACGGCCACGCGCGTCCTCGACGTCGCCAAGTCACTGATGACAGGCAACGCCCAACGCCCGGACTTCGACGCCGCGACGCTGCGCACGACGCTGCTCGATCGGCTCCAAGGCCAGGACGAGGTCCTGGAGAAGGTCGCCGACCGCATCGCCCGCGAGGAGCTCGGGATCTTCCCGACGAAGACCCCGCTCACGTGCCTGTTCGCCGGAACCTCGGGTTCGGGCAAGACCGAGACCGCGAAGATCCTCGCCGAGCAGATGACCGGCCAGGAGCCGATCGTGCTCAACATGACCGAGTACCACACCCCGTCCTCGACCGCGAAGATCATCGGAGCACCTCCGGGTTACATCGGATCCGACTCCGACCAGGAGCTGCCCTTTGACACGCTCGAGTCCAACCCGCACCGCGTCGTCCTGCTCGACGAGTTCGAGAAGGCCGACATGGCGGTGCAGCGACTGTTCCTCTCGGCGTTCGACGAGGGCTACATCCGCAATGCGCACGGGAAGCTGCTCGACTTCTCCAAGGCCGTTGTCATCGTCACGACCAATGCGGCCCGCGAAGCTCTCAGCAGCAGCTCGATCGGCTTCATCTCAGGCCCGAGGGTCGTCTCGCAGCAGAGTCTGAACACAGAGCTCGCCAAGCACTTCGAGCCCGAACTGCTGGGTCGGTTCTCGCTGATCGTGGGCTTCAACCAGATCGACGAGGTCGTGTTCCGGCAGATCATGGCTGCCAACTACGAGAGCCAAGTGGCGCGGATCGTCGACGCCAAACCCAGGCTCGCTCAGGCTTTGCCTGCGGTGATGCCCGACGATGAGCTGCGGGCCCTGGCAGAGACCGCCTACGTCGACTCCCAGGGAGCCCGGCCCGCCTCTAGGGCGGTCAGGTCCTGGATCGAGGACCGGCTCATGGCAGCCCAGGCTGCAAAGACCCAGACCAGTGCGGCGATCGCCCGCACGATCGTCGAGGGTGACTGAGGGGGAGGCCCCCGAGGACAACCGCTGACGTGGTCGGGGGAGCGCGGTTCGAGTGGAGAGGTCTTCGGCTTCGGCGTTCGTACTGCAAATCTACGTCACAAAGGTGGCGCGGTCGTTCAGCCGAACCGCCCTACGAGAAACCACAGCCGCGGGGCTACGCCGCCCGCCTCCCAACTCCTCCTTCCCGGGATGTGGAGCCTGCCGACGCGCGTGATCATCACCGTCGCCACCATCAAGTCCGAGGACAAGAGCGAGCAGGTCGCCGATGCCGGAATGTGTGCGCCAGCGCCCAATGCGACGACTGCCGCATGCTCGGTCTGCTCCGCACCAACGCCTCAGGTCGCATGGTCGAGGCGATTCCGCAGGAGTTCACCCTCGTCGACCGCCGCGACTGACGCCGCCGATCCGTTCTTTTGAGGGTAAGTCGGATACGCATGATCTCCGTGCCCTCGGGTGTGCCCGAGCCGGACAGGGGCCTCACGGCCCCTGCGGGTGGGTTGAGAGGAGCAGAGCCCAGGCTGCCTGGCGGCCTGGGCTCTGCCTCTTATGAGCGCCTTCTCCCCACTCGCCCTTCTTCGATGGTCCATCTAATGCCCCTCTTGGGGCATTTATGACATCATTTAAATGATGAGTTAAATGATCCTTTTCTTTGGTGGTCCCTCGCTGGTCCGCCGACCGCGTTCACCTAAGGACGACACCCATGCCTCTGCTGCTCGACGACCTCGACCCGACGAAGGCCAAGAAGGTCGACGCGAAGTTCTTCAGCTCCAAGCTCAACGGCTCGGGCAACAAGACCGGTCGCCTCAACCAGGGGCTGCGCCCCGTCGACGCGACCAGCGTCGAGACCCCGGCCCGGATCGAGCTCAAGACCACGACCACTCAGCACGACATCACTGTCGTGACCCTGCCGTTGGCTGGTATCACCCGCCGCGCGCTCGAAACCCTGCCGACTGCGACGCTGCCGACGCCTGCCGCGGACGAGCGCTTCGTCGTCGAGACCGACTCCGACGACTGGGAGGCCGTCTTCGACATGACCCCCCAAGCGTTGGTGCTGCGCGAGGACAAGTCCTCCAAGCCGACCAAGCACGAGCTGACCATCCAGTACCGCACCGAGCTTGTGCTCATGCGCGTCGGCATGGTTGAACCCGAGCGCGTCGTGTGCCTGGCCGAGGGCACCAACCTCGCCGTCACCGACGCTGCGGTGCTCCTCGACTGGGACACCAGCCCGATGGAGACGGCCGTCAACACGATCTTCCTTGCGCTGGGTCGGCTGGGCATCACCGCGACGAACCTCGACTCCCTCGACACGTGGATGAACGAGTACCCGATCCACGACCGGATCGTGCGCCTGGCCGAGACCTGGTCTTCGGGGGCCATCGCCGCCGAAGTCAACGCCTACATCGCCGACGTCGCCTCCCTCGACAAGGACGTGCTCAACGCGCTCGCCATCCAGCTGCGCTACCTCGAGAACTACAACGTGCCGCTGGAAGCCTACGGTCGCATCCACCAGGCGCTGACCGCGGCCTTTGACCCCGACGTCGCCCAGATCCTGGCCAAGCAGAACCTCAACCTGCTGATGAACCACACCCTGGCCGACCTCGACGCGATCAAGCCGCAGCTGGCGCGCCTGTTCCCGCCCAACCCGCCCCCGGCCCTACCGGAGTACCTGTCGCCGCAACAGGTCGCCTGCGTCTCGACCACCGAACCGCTGGTAATGGTGCGCGCCGGTGCAGGCACAGGCAAGTCCTCGACGATCATCGAGCGCATCGCCCACCTCGTGGCCTGCGGGGTGGACCCGGGCGACATCACGGTCCTGTCGTTCACCAACGCCGCCGCCGACAACATCAAGGAGCGCAATCCCGACGTGGGGTCGATGACCATCGCCGCGATGATCAACGACATCTACCAGCTCAACAACTCCGGCCACGACATCTCGAGCATCGACACCATCATCAACTCGCTCGAGATCTTCTTCCCCACCAGCCAGGTAGCCGCGGACTTCCGAGCGCGCCTGCTCGACGTGGACAGGAACAAGGTCGGGGCAGCGACGTCGCTCAACACCTTCGTCGAGCGCCACTACAACCGAGTCATGGCCATGCTCGACGCCATCGGACAGACCTCGCTCGAGCTGGAGATCATCATCTGCTACCAGCGCATCGACGAGATGGCCGAGCCCGCCCACGTGGCTTGCCGCCACCTCATCATCGACGAGGTTCAGGACAACTCGGTCTTCGAGTTCATCTACATGCTCAAGTACGTGGCGAAACATCACCAGTCGCTGTACATCGTCGGCGATGCGAGCCAGACCCTGTTCGAGTTCCGCTCGGCCAACCCCCGGGCGCTGAACACGCTCGAAGGCTCGGGCGTGTTCGCCACCTACGAGCTGACGACGAACTACCGGAGCAACCAGGAGATCCTGGACTTCGCCAACGTCGTCCTCGGCGAGCTGGAGACTAACCAACTCGCACAGATCCAGCTGCGGGCGAACTCGCTGGAGGAACCCACCAAAGCCTCATTCGAGGAGAAGGTCAGGCTCGACTACGTGCACCTGCCCCAGATGCGCGGGTTTCTCTCCGGCGAGCTTAGCCCGCTCTTGGCTAACCGGGTGCTGCCGCAGTACGTCGATCCCTGCCTGGCCCGCGGCGAGCAAGTCGTCTTCCTGGCGTCCACCCGCCGGGAGGTCGCGCTCATGCATGCGGTGCTCGAATCCAAGTATCCGGGCCGCCACGTCGCCTCACTGGTGTCCGAGCGCGTCTTCGCCACCGACATCTTCTCCAAGTACATCAAGTTCTTCTGGAATGACGTCCTCCAGGTCCCGCCGAACAACGCCACGTTCGTCGTCACCCAGGGCATCCGAGACAACATGGAGAAGCTAACGAAAAACGTCGGCAACCCGAAGGTCGAGCGCGCCGTGCTCGAACTCGTCTCCAAGTGGTGGCTGGAGAACGCCACCACCACGAACGCCTGGGTCAACCTGGTCCACCAGGGCTCCATGCCGTCCGCCGAATTCTTCACGCGCCTGCGCGACAACCTTCTGGCCTTCGAGATCTCCCAGAACGCGGTCAAGAAGTCGCTGACGGAGGCCCGCAACCGGGCACGCAAGGAGAAGAATCTCGACGAGAAGGCTGACCTCGTCGTCTCGACGATCCACGGCGTCAAGGGCCTCGAATTCGACAACGCTGTGATCCTGCACAAGGACGACAAAGCGATGGCCCAGGACGTGCGTCGGCTCTACTACGTTGCCTTCACCCGAGCGAAGAAGACCGAGTACGTCCTGTCCTACGGCACCACGGACAAGCCCGTGATCGTGTCGACTCACGAGGCCATCGGCAACCTGCTCGAGGCGCGGGAGGCCGAGGCCGCTGAGCGCCAGCGGCGCGCTCGCGCCGAGGCGCTGGACATCGACCCGCACCTCGTCGACGACGAGGAGACCGCGGGCGAGTCGGTGCCCCAGGCGGTGTGATCTGCCGCCGACGAGCTGGTCGCCCTCGCACGACAGGCCATCACCGAAGACGACTGACCCAACCTCGAGGCGCCCTGTCCCTACGCCTCGACGTCAACGCCCAGCTGGTGTCCTGCATCGCCCCCGACTGCGACTCTTACCACGTTGCCCACACTGCTAACGAACTCACCGGAGCTGCAACATGACCACCACCATGAACACCGCCGAGGTAATCCTCTTCAAGCCAAGCGGCAAGTACTACACCGAGGAGCAGTGGCGAATTCCCAGCAAGGAGGAGGTCCTACTGGGCGGGGGTTCGGGTGCGGACTCGATTGGCCCGTGGTGTATGGAGTACAGCCTCGACTTCCGCCAGATCTCGGGCGGGCCGGTCCTGGTTGTCGCCCAGGAACCCTGGGGCTACCCGCACCTGATCGCCGACTCCAATCAGGAAGTCCGGTGACCCCTGAGCCCCTGCTCTGACCGCCGCCGAGCCTGGGGGCAACGCCCGGCGGGCCCTCGAGGCGGCGGCCGACGCAGTCATGGCGATCGCCGATGCCGAGTGCGCCACCAGCTGGGAGCAGGGCCGCCTCCACGGGCTCCGGCAGGCATAACAGCCTGGCCACGACTGCGTTCGGCAGCTGGAGGCTGAGACCGAGGGTGCACTGCACGCCGTGAACGACACCCACGAGAACGCGCACGGCAACGCTCATCCGCTCACCCCAGAAGACGTCCCAAGATCGCCCTCGACTCGCGCGGCATCGTCGATGACGCCGACCTCGCCCACGACCTCATCGTTATCGACCGGGGCAGGATCGCTTTCCGCGACCACTACCCGCCGACGGCCGACAGGCTGGCTGCCGCGCACGACCCCGGAGCTCAAGGGCCTCGTGCTCCTGAACCGACCCGCGCGTGCGAATTGCTCCGGCCAGGCCCTCAGTTCTGTGGCCAAGCTCTGCCGCAGCGCAGCGTGGACGTCTACGTGCCCACCCCTGCTGGAAAACGCAGGTCGACCCTGGGCGTCATGACCCCACCCGACCTGGCCGCAGCCGAGCACACTGCGTGACCTGGCGAAGAAGCCGGCGCCTACCGCGCCTCCTGTCCCCCCCCACACACACAGAAGGGCCCCGCACCGGTCGTGACCCGGTCGGAGGCGTGACGAGAAAACGAGGTTCTCGTATGTACGAGTCTACAGACCCCCGATCCCTCCGCAGCCCCCGGGCTGAGTTCGACCAGGTGACCACAGCGACCACCCTCCTCCAGCTGGTCCAGGAGGACGCGCCCGCCGCTCACTGGGGGCTCGCCCCCGACGGCCGTACCCTGGCCGGTGTGCTGTTCGGCGCCCAGGAGGATCGCCGCCCGGCCATAGCCGCGTGGCAACGCGTCATCGGTGCCGGTCCGGTGGTCTCCACCAGAATGTTCGGCGGTGAGGAGCACCTCGTCATCAGGGGCTCCTATGAGGGCATCCCCGTCACGGTCATCACCATCGCGAACGCCGAGCAGGCTCTCGCGGAGCGGCTCAAGCGCGCCGCCCAGGAGCTCGACGACGCCGAGGGCGCCACCGGCGCGGACCTGCGGGCGCTCCTCGAGGGGGACGCCGCCGCCCTGGCCGACGAGATCACCGCCCACCCCGACACGTAGGGGAGGGACCTGTGACCGCGCTCGCCGCCCTCGTCGAGGCCGCCATGCCCTACTCCCTCGGTGTCGCCGTCCTCGGGGCCGCCGCCATCGGGTGGCTGGCCCGGGGCGTCCGCGCCGACCTGGCCGTCATCCGGGCACGCCGTCTGTCCGCCACCGTCGTCCAACTCCGGGAGGACCTGGCCGCCGAACGCGAGCTGGTCGCCCGGCTGACGGCCAGGGCCGACGACATCATCCCCGCCGCCAAGGGCGCCCACCACCGCGCCCAGGAAGAGGACGACCGTGCCTAACCCCCTGTTCACCCACACCGATCTCAACGACACCCGGCTTACCGTCACCGACGACATCATCGGCCTCGTGGCCGAGGGCGAGGGGACCATCACCACGCACATCCCCACCGGGGAGGAAGCCGTGCGCCTGGCCCGCGCCATCCTGGCCGCCGCCGGGGACACCGGGCACAAGGTCTTCAGTGCTGAGGAAATCGACCAGATTCGGCTCGCTTCCGAGCTGCGTGGTGCCGTGTCCATGCGCGAGCGAGCCCTCGCCGCGATACAGCCCCGGTGGGACCTCCAGCCCGAAGCGCAGGCCGAGGCCGCCACTGCGATCCGCACCCTGCCGCTGCTCCCCGACGGCGACACCGAGAACACCGTCGAGGTCCGGAACGGCCTCCGCCAGGTCCTACGCACCGACCCCGCACCGGAGCCCCAGTCGGACGCCGAGCGCCACGACCCGACCGCGTGCACCGACCTCGGATGCCTCGCCTGCCGGGTCGCCCAGCTCGAGTCCGACATGCGGCGCCAGGAGCGGCACACCCGGTTCCTCGACGACACCGACGGCAAGGCCGCCACCCGACTCATCGACGCCGAAACCGAGATCCACAACCTCACCCGCCGCCTCGGCCTCCTGGAGGTCGCCCAGGGCCGAGTCGACCGGTTGCACGACCGCGTCGACGCCCTGGAGGACGCCGCCCGCGAACGCGACCAGGCCGTGCGCGTCGAGGAGTACCGGTACTGCGGAGTCACCATCGACCGGCCCGACGGAGCGACTGTCACCTGCGCGCGCCGCGTCGCCCACGAGGGCGAATGCGGCCCCCGGCGCGACACCTGACCACCCACCTGGCCGCCCCGCCCGTCCTGCGGGGCGGCCACAACACCACCGTCCTGAAGTTCCTGCGCACCCACGGCTGGCCCTACGTCAAACGCCGCGCTCTCGCCGGGATCAGCGCCAAGACGAGGGCAACCGGCGGATGATCACCGAGATCATCGCCGACACCGACCGCCCGGTGCGCCCCGAGGGCCCGCTGCGTCTGCAGCCGGTCATCACCAACTACGGCGACGGCCACGGCGTCGTCGCGCGCTTCCTGCCCTGGGCGGCGGACCGCCAGCAGGCCCTCGTCGAGCACGCCGAGCGATGCTTCGATTCCCCGGGCAACGAAACGAGCACCGGCTGACCAGGCTGTTGTCCAACCTGCTCTTGCCAGCCGTCGCGATGACGTCGACCTCGGCGAGCCCTACGCCATGTATCGGCCTGTCAGGCGCCTAAGGCTGGGTGCGCCGAGCATATGCCCTCCCACCACCCACCCCTCCTGTGAAAGCGAGTACACATGCCCGCCACCACCGTTGTCTCCTCCGGCGGCGCTCTGCGCCTGTACGACGACTCGGTCCAGACCTTTGACCGGCTCCCCGTCGCGACGTACACGATCCAGTTCTCGAAGATGACCGGCTACAGCCTCCACGAGAACGCGCCTCTGTCCCCAGGCGACGAGGCCGTCTACGGCGACCACGCCGCGCGCGTGGGCCGGATCACCGGCAGTTACGCCGCGATGGACCGCTCGCTTGGCGTCATTCTCTCCGGTGACAAGGGCATGGGGAAGTCGCTGATGATCCGTATGCTCGCTGAGAAGATGCGTGAGGAGCATGAGCTGCCGACGGTCCTCGTCCAGCATTCGACGCCCGACCTTGCCTCTTTTCTCGACGAACTCGGCGAATGCCTTGTGGTCTTCGACGAGTTCGAGAAGGTCTTCGCGCCGGTCGATGACGACGAGGCGCCGCAGAACCAGTTCCTCTCCCTCTTTGACGGTCTCTCGACGACGAAGCGCCTCTACGTGCTCTCGGTCAACTCGCTCCACCGCACCAGCGACTACATCCTCAACCGCCCTGGCCGGTTCCACTACCACATGCGCTTCGCCTACCCGGGGCCCGAGTCCGTCGCCGAGTACCTGCGCGACCAGGTGCCCGGGATCGCAGGGGAGCAGGTCTCGGCGGTCGTCGAGTTCTCGCGCAAGATCGATCTCAACTTCGACCACCTGCGCGCCATCGCCTTCGAGCTGAGACTGGGGGAGGACTTCGCCGCAGTCATCGGCGACCTCAACATCAAGCGTACTAGCCGTCGTGGCCACGATCCCGTCCACGCGGTCATCTCTTGGCCCGACGGCCAGACCGACGAGATCGAGGGCGAGCTCGACCTCTTCGACCCCGACGCGCTGCAGTCGATCGAGAGCTGGTGCTTGGACCTCGGGCTACGCCTGCGTATGCGCAACGCCCTTCCCACCTCGGATGGCTACGCGCTACCCCCCGGTGCCTTCGAGCTCTTCGACACGCGCACTGGCGAGGAGCGTGCCGATGCTGGAGAGGACGCCAAGGTGCCCAACCTCGCAGGCACGGCGGTGCTGCTCCGGCGGCCGCCGAAGCACCCGATCGACTTCTAGCGCGCTTCACCAACTCGACCAGTCCCTGCCTGCTCACGCCGCTCACAACGAGGAGGAACCATGCCTGCGAAACTTCCGCAACCTGGCGATCGCGTTCGCCTCACCGGCACCATGCCTGAGGACCCGAGCCCGCTGCCGATCGGCACTATCGGCACGGTCCTCTGCGTTCATGCCGCCGTCGGGCAGATCCACGTCGACTGGGACTCCGGTCGGGGCCTGATCCTGCTCATCACCGATCCCTACGAAATCATCGACGACCATTCGCCCTGCCTCAACTGCCAGGGTACGGGCCGGTCCGAGCGCGGCTGGGCCGGAGGTTCGTCACCCGATGGCAAGACCTGCCCGGACTGCCGCGGCACCGGCGTCGACGCCACGGCACACGGCGTCGGATTCGACCACTGTCCGCACTGCGGCACGGACTGGAAGCAGCCCCACGACTCCGGCTGCCCGACCCTCGACTGAAAGAGCAGGTGCTCCATGCCGCGCCCCGTCAACCCCTACCCCCAGGCCTACGCCGACTTTCGTAGGAACACCGAGCACCACGAGCTCCGTATCCTCCGTGACGACGGGCTGTATCGCCACCTGCGCGTCCAAGCCCCCGGAACCCGGATGTGGTCGTGGGACGTCACGACGTGGCCGGGGCACCTGGCCACCTCCGGTGACGTCGCCGACGGCCATGTCTTCGCCCGCGAGCCCGACATGCTGGCGTTCTTCTCACGCGCAGGCAAGAGCGCTGCCTACCCCGACGGCGCGCCGCGCATCGACGTGCGGTACTGGGCTGAGAAGCTGCAGGGCCGCGATCTCGTTGACATCAAGAGATACGAGCCCCACCTCTTCCTGCAGCAGGTGCGAGAGCACCTTGAGGAGCACGATGAGATCGGCACCGAGGCTGGCGACTTCCGCGAACGCCAGATTGCGCTGCTGACACGCATCCACGAACTCCGAGGTCTCGACAAGGGCGCGCGAGCGCAGCTCTTCGAGGCGCACTGGGCAGCCGAGGAGAGCTGCGCTGCCCTCGGCGTGCGTCGCCCGACGAAGGACCACGTCCCGACGCTGCGGCGGGAGCGCAACGAGGCTGCCCGCTCCGCGCTGTCCGCCCTCTGGAGCGTCGATGGGATCGATGATGAGATCTTCGCCGCCCTAGTCGAGGAGCACGACTACAGGGAGCTCGCCGACGTCGAGGTCCCGCGTGTGACGCCGACCGAGCGCCGAGAGGAGATCCTCGACGACGCCAGGTGGCACGCCGACAGCGTCCCGGAAGCCCACACGTGGCTTGCCGAGCATGAGGACGAGGTCGGCTCCGACATTTGGGAGTGGGACCTGCGCGAGTACAACGTCCACTTCCTGTTCGCCTGCTACGCGCTCGACCTCACGGCGCGCCTGTGGAACGAGCACGTCGAGCGCTGTGGCGTCAATGACACCTACGTACTCGTCCGTCAGAACCGGGTGCAGAGCCGACCGGCCCAGCCCGTGATCGACGTGAGCATCCTCGACCACAAAGCGCCCGACGCCTCGGTGGCCGCTGGCGCCCTTGAGGCCCGCGAGCAGATCATGGCGGTGCCTCAGGCTCGAGAGGAGCTGCGCGTCTCGGTCCACGAGCTCACCGAGCTCGTCCGTGAACACGGCGACGAGAGCGCACGTGCCCGCCTGGACCAGGCGATCGACCGCGAGATGGCCTCCGCCGAGCGGGCTCTCGACCGCCGGGAGGTCCTCGCCCACTGGGCCGCCGTGCGTTCCGAGCGTGAGGGACGGACCTGTTAAGGGGCCTGGCTTGACCCTCATTTGTCCTCGTTCACTCAGGAACCACCATGGCCACCCTTCTCCGACGAATTCTCGATCGGCTATCTGCGATGCCGAGTGCGAAGGACTGACCGTGCCCCGATGACCGCCCACCTGGAACCCAGGAGTCGCCCGTGGTTCCGGGCTCGGATTCGCTCATGGCCCTCGCGGCGAAGCTGGATGGGCGCTACTCCCAGGTCCACCGGCAGTTGCGCGGTGTCGGGTTCTACGTGATCGGCGCGCACGGCATTGCTGGTGACCGGCTTCCACGGTTCCGTGGAGGCCGCGGTCATGCACGCCTTGGACCACCACTACCCGTCGCCCGAAGGGGCGACCCCGGAACGCACGGACGCCGTTGGTCCCATCCCTCAACAGGACCAGCGGCGCCAGTGTTGACCGCCCAGGCCGGGAGCGAAGTAGAGACCCGTGCCCGGCCTGGGCGTGCTTGTCCCACCCGACGAATCAGGAAGGCAGCAGTCCCAATGTACGAGAACAACCCGCTGTGCGAAACCGCTTCGGTCCAGACGCAGCCCGAGGCGCGAGGGCATGACTTCCTCCCAGCGAACCTCGCCGACATCCCCGGCAAGTTCGATCAGGAGGAGCTAGCCCAGGCCGACACTGTCATCCACCTGCACTACTCGGCGTTCCTCGCCGACTGGTGGGTGGCCGAGGTCTGGCAGGACCGCGACACGCAGAAGTGGATGGCCTACGGATACTGGCGTCCCGCTCCTGACGCTGCGACGCTGTGGGACTCCTTCTGCCTCACCGACCTGGAGCGCCTGGTCACCCCCACGACCGCTGACCCCGCTCTCCAGGTCGGCAACGCCAGCACCGTCGCGACCCCGCGGCTGATGGTGAGGCGCGACCTGGGGTGGACCCCCGCCCCCGCGCGCGAGGTCGTCCCCGGTGTGGATCTGGAGGAGCGCCGTGTCTGAGCTGACTCCCGCACACCTGCACGTGCCCGCACTGCCCACTGCGCTGGTCGGTGACGGCTACGACTGGATCGACGCCCTGAGGTTCGGCTGGAAGAGCGTGCCGAGCTGGGGCCTGGACATGTGGGACCTCGGCTCCTGGCCGCTGGTCATTGTCGTCCACCTTGACGACCGGAGGAACGGGGTCTTCGCGGTGGCGAGCTATACCGAGGGCGACATCGAGACCCGCGTGTTCACCGATCCCGCCGAGCGCAACGCCGCGACCGACGTGATCGCCGCCGCGCATTGGCGGCTCCACGGAGGCGGTCCTTTCGACCTGCCCCCCGAGGGCGAACCCCTGCTGCCCCACCACAAGGGCCTGTTCACCTGGGACCGGTTCCGCGAAGAGAAGGATCAGCTCCTCTTCCCGAAGGAGGAGAACCAGTGAGCGGCATCGAGAACCCCATGACCGGGCTGGTGACGGCATGCTCCGTCTGCGGCGACCTCATCAACACCATCGAGTTCACGGCTCCGGACGGCGAGCGCACGTGGGTGTGGGCGCACGGGTCCAGCGCGGACCACGATCCGGTCCCCGCACCGGCCGACACGGCCGACGTGGCGCGTCGCTGCGACTTCTGCTCGGCGCCCAACTGGGAGTGGACCATCCGTACGAACAAGCTCCTCACGGTGGTCGCGGGCGAGGGTGACGACGGCTACCAGGCGAACGACAACGGCCTGTGGTCGGCCTGCCTGCCGTGCAAGCGCCACGTGGTCAACCGAGACGTGGCACGCCTGCTCCACAGGGCCATGATGGAGGTCCGTAAGTCCTTCCCCCGGGAGAACCCGGAGTTCTACCGGGCGGCGCAGAAGGAGCTCCGGGACTTCTATACCGGGTTCTTCCTCGCCGAGCCCGGCGAGCCCGAGCGGATCGTCAAGTGAAGGTCACGGCGGTGTCCAAGGTCCTCATCGGAGTGGACGACACCGTGACCTTAGGGCTGACGGGCGAGGTCGGGGACATCGAGATCACGGTCCCCCTGTCCTACCTCGCGACCGTGGCCGATTCTCTGATGGCCGACCGCGAACTGGCCGTCCAACTGGACGACGAAACCGCCGCTCTGGCGGTGGCGTGTCTGTACCGGGTCCGCGTCATCCACACCCGCCTCTGACCCAGCCCGGCCCCGGCGCCGCGCTATGCGCGCGGCCGGGGCCTCCCCTTGAGGAGCACCAGCATGGTGAAGATCGACAACGATCGACTGCCCGGCCTGCCGCACGTCTGGTACTGCGACGACGGCTACGACTGGATGGGCAAATTGTCCGACGACTGGAAGGTCATCCCCAACTGGCAGGGGGAGGAGATGGGCGACTGGCCCTACGTGATCGTGGCGGCCTACGACGACCCGCAGGCCGACGTCTACGGGTTCGCCCGGTACGTCGAGGGCGACGTCATCCTCGGCACCTACGACTCCCATCGTGAACGGGACATCGCCCTGGAGAACTACCACCTGTGGCAGATGGGCAGGGGGAACACGTGAAGCCCAAGCGCATCCGGGTGGTGTTCACCGTAGAGGCTCCATCTGACCGCTGGCACACCGAGGAGCTGAAGACGCTGATCGCGGTGGCCATCTCCGAGGCCGTGCCCGACGAAGTGCCCGGGGCGAAGATCCACTGGCAATCGCTCGGCGGTTCGATGCCCGAAGTCGTGCGGACAGCCGAGCTGAACGGGCGCTCCGTTCGCTACCAGATGGAGCGCGACGTGAACGACTACTGGTCCTGATGAAGGCCCCGTCCGAGAGGAGACCTCCTCGTTGGGCGGGGCATCTCAGACCTGGCCTCGCTGACGGACTTCCGCCCATCACCCGCCCGGCTGATCCCGCGCGCGCCGACTGACCCCGTCTTGACGGGCGCCCACCCCGCCAGCGCCCCCGATCTCAGGAGCCGCCTGTGGACCCGAGCCCCGACCCACTGATTGTCCTCGCGACGATCCTCCTCGCCTTCGTCCCGCTCGCCATCATCGCCAACGCGATCGGCCAACACCGCAGGTGGCGCGACCCCCAGCGCCTGTTCACCTGGGAACAGAAGAAGGCCCTCCTCGCCCGAGCCCGTTGGCGATGCGAGCACAAGCACCCGCTGTGGTCGCGCTGCCGGATGACGACCAAACTCCAGGCCGACCACGTCGTCCCTTGGAGCAGGGGAGGGGTGACCGCACTCTCGAACGGAGCCGCTCTCTGCCAGTGGCACAACGCCCGCAAGTCGAACCGCATGCCGTCGCCTCTCTATCGGTGGCGGCTGCGCCAGCGAAGAAGGAAGTACTCATAACCAACGAAGACAACTCGCAGCTCATCAGGACGAGCGGCACTCATGGCTTCTCCCACATCGTGTGGGACCACCTCGGCACCGCCTCGCGCTCCTCTCTCTCCGACAAGGAGGGCTGACATGCCCGACCCCACCGCGTACACCCACGACCAGATCGCCGCAGCCCTCGACCAGGCTGTTGGTGACATCGCCGATGCCGCCAGCCTGCCCGACGAAGGCACGATCGACGCACTCAACCTCCTCGTCAATGCCACGAACCACTACCTCGAGCATCCCGACGACGGGCTCGCCGAGGTGGTTGAGGCGGACACGGTCTACGGCGCCACCACTCTCGACCAGGTCCTCGGCTGGATCTCGTCCTGATCGGGCCGAGCTGACCCACGCAACTCGATCGAGGATCACCACGATCGCCGATCCCCCACCGCCGCGCTTGCCTGCGCCTGCAGGTCACGAAGGAGAACACCGTGCCTGACTACACCGTCTATCTCTTCGACAGCCAGATCGCCGCCTCGCGCGTGCTGCGCGTGGGCGCGGCCGCCGACCGCATCGCACACGTGTGGACCAACACCACCGCGCACGAGGACATCACCGCGCACCCGACCTCCGCCACCACCCCGCTGCGGGCCCTGGTTCAGGTACTGGAGGAGCTGTGCTGGCCCGCCGAGAGCGCGGCGATCCTTTCGACCTCGTTTCCCACCATCACCCTGGAAGCCCAGGGTGTGGTGGCCAGCCCGCAGGTGGACCGCGCCCTGGTGGCCGAGTTGATCGCACGGACTTATGTCCTGGGTGCCCACAATCATCTGTACATGGCGGTGGGAGCCCGAGGCGTGATCGCCACCTACGGCAAGCGGACCCACGTCGAGGACGTGATCGAGGACAGCGGTGAGCGGCTCGCGCTGATGTCGGCGCGCTCGATGGACAGGTATGACCCTCAGGCGCCTCTGGCCGAGCTGTGCGTGAGCACGCGCTTGATCGACCCTGCCACGGGCGAGCCCACCGATGAGCTGGTCGACGTCCTCCAAGACGCGGCCGAGGTCGAGCTCGGCCTCCTGCCCCTGGGGCAGGCTTGGGACGCCGACCAGCGCTGGAAGCTGGTCGGCCCCTGCGGCATGTGCGCGGTGGAGTTCAACCCGCGCTGCAGGTTCTGCGCCTAGAACACCGACCACACGACCACCCACCTCCCTGCGGACCTCGCCCCGCGCACGGCTGCCATGGATTCACCCTCAACGAGTACAACGCCGACTTCGTCCCGACCCACCAGTCCTAGGACCCCACCAACCGAACGGAGATCCCTGTGAGCACCAAGGTCGAGCGCGCTGCCCTGATCGAGATGGCCCTCAAGGAGTGGGGCGTCGTCGTGGAGATCCTCTCTGAACGGGGCGAGGTCTGGCCCTACACCGACACCACCCGATGGGGGGCGGGATTGAGCGGCGCGATGGAGCGCGTCAAGGCCTTGACCGAGGCCTGCGCTGTCATCGGCGCCAACGACGCCCGAGACATCGGGCGTCTGGCCGACCTCTACGACCGCACCCACGGTTGCCACTAACCCCCCCCACGGTTGTCAGCGCTTCGTGGCCGCACGCACCCCGGCCAAGAACGTGGAGTTGGAGGTGACGTACGAGCGCGCCCGCCAAGACCGTGAGCGCTTCTGCAACAAGTTCTTCGCTGCCCGCGCGCGGTCTGAACAATGCCGCTACGCGCTGCAATACGTCATCTACCCCGACAAGGGCCGCACCCCGCCCCCCATGGGTCACCTGCAAGAGCTGGCCGAGCCCGACGCGGAGTAGCTCAGGACGTGCGGAGTGGGCCCGTGCAAACACAGGGCTGCCGCTAACCCCAGGGCCTGCCCTTCCGGCCACCCTCGCGTCCGGAGGACGGGGCCTGGGAGCCACCTCCACCACTCCACCAGGACCGAACAGGAGAACACGACATGGTTGATCCCGATTTCGAACTCGTCTACCGCGTTAGCTTCGAGCTCGGACTCGGGGCCGAGCAGCTGACCCTGCTGACGATCCTGCTCGACCCCGCAAACGATCCGTATGAGTCGGCGACGAGCGCCCAAGACATGCTTGACGAGTTCGAGGCCTTCACCGGCGATGATCTTTCAGAGGCGTGTGCCGTCGCCGAGCGCCTGCGCACCCACCACAACCGGGTTCGGGGCCGGGTGGGTGCCTTCGAGTTCGAGTTCTTCTGCGACGGCGAAGGAACATCGATGGTGCCAACATCATGACCGCGCTGGGCACCTACGGCACCTGGTTGGCTACCAGCGAAGATAGGGACTCCTTCTTCGCTGACCGCTTAGAGCTGACCGGCCTGCCCGCTGCCCTCAAGCTTGCCGAGAACATCACCGACGAGTACGAGCGCCTGTTGGAGATCGCCTCGCGCGTCGCCCTCACCGAGGCACCCGGTCGGCCCACGGCCCTGTCTGAGCTGCCTGACGGCCTCTACGCCTCTGGCGAGCACACCTGGCAGAAGACTGGTGCTGATTGGACTCCTGTCCTCGGACCCGACCAGAACATGGACGAGGTGCAGGCCGGGCCGGATCCCCGCGGTCTCAACACGCCCGCGGACGCAGCCAACCCCGCCTCGATACCACCTGGACTACTCCCACCACCGAGGACCGGTCTCTGACCCCTCCTGTTCTGAAAGGCACCCACATGAGCCCCGACCTGACCAACGAGACCAAGACCGCCAACGGTTGCACACGCTGCGGAGGGTCCGCCATCGACCCGAAGGACTCCTTCACCGGATCCTGCGGCGGACGGTTCGAGGAGCCCCCAGCACTGAAGCCTTGCCGTGACTGTGTCGACCCCCACGACACCAACACCGCGACCTTCCGGACCGGCGACCGCGTCCGCACCCTCCCCGAAGACGGAGACATCCCCGCGGGGACCCTCGGCACCGTCACCGACCACTACCCGCCGACCAGCCCCCTAGGTGAGGGGTACGGCGTCCTCCTCGACGACGACCCGACCGGCCTGGTCGCCCACTACGACCCCCACGAGATCGCACCCGTCCCGACCCCGGTTGACGCCGACCTTCGCGAGGCCATCGCGGCCGCGGTGTCCCGCCACATGCCGACCGCCGCCGAGCAGCCCGCGACCACGCCATACCTGATCCTCACCGACGTCCTGGAGGTCGTCGCCGCCGAGCTCGACGCCCGCTGGGAGCAGGGCCGTCTGCACGGCCTGAGGCAGGCGCACCGGCCCGGCGACGCACGTGTCCGCCAGCTGGAGGAGGAGATCGAGTCCATGCTCACCATCGAGGAGGCCAACAGCACGGCGTGGCTGGCGAAGTGCGAACGGGTCCGCGAGCTGGAGGACCAGGTGCGCCGGTTGCGAGCGGTCCTCGACGACGTGTCGTGCGCCGGGAGCGTCGACGAGGTCAGCGACGCCTTGGACCGTGCCCGCCCCCTGGTCGAGGAGATCGACGTCGACGCCACCACCCCCGCCGAGGAGGTCGACCGTGGCTGACCACACCCTCACCGCCGCCCAGCTGGCCGCCATCGACGCCACCGTCGCCCGGGTCCACGCTGAGCGGGCCGACGCGCCGACCATGGCCGCCCGCTACGACGAGGCGTGCGGCCGCATCTCCGAGCTGCACGACGAGACCGTAAACCTCCGCCGCCGCGTCCAGTTCCTGGAAGACCAGCTGGCCGACGCCCAAGAGCTCGCGGAGCGCTACCGGCCCAACGGCGTCGCCGCGCTCGACACCGCCCGCGCCCTCCTCGCCGCGAAGGACCGAAACGGATGTTGACCGTCACCCGCCGCGCCCGCAAACCCCGCCAGTGTGACCGCCTGTGCGGCCAGCCCATCAAACCCGGCGACCTGATCGAGTACTCCGCCACCCCGCCCCGTCGATCCTTCTGGTTCGGCAACCCCGGCTGGATACGGTCCGTCTCCCATGCTGGCCGGTGTCCGATCCCCGGCCTGACCGCCAAACAGTGGAACGCCCGGTACCTGGCGGGCACCATGGTGTACGCGTGGCCCGGGGCGCTCACTGATACCCCGGTA
Source organism: Nocardiopsis sp. iso_237 (assembly GCF_056173345.1). Taxonomy (NCBI): domain Bacteria; kingdom Bacillati; phylum Actinomycetota; class Actinomycetes; order Streptosporangiales; family Nocardiopsidaceae; genus Nocardiopsis; species Nocardiopsis sp. iso_237. Next base: position 2,583,358 of record NZ_CM149669.1, read on the forward strand.
CTGAGGCGTACCCGAAGCGCTGCGTGGGAACTTGAGTCCGGTCACCCCGTGGTTTCGGTGGGAGGTCACGACGAGGCCATAGCCCTCACCCACCAGCTACCCCTGGAGAACCCCTATGGGTGATCGGACTACTGGATCCACCCCAGCTGACGCCGACCTGCGCGACCGGATCGCTGCGGTTCTGGCCGAGCAGACCCTGGTGGAGTCCAACGGCCGCCGGACGGAGGTTGACCCTGCTACCCGCGCCCTGGTCGAAAGGATCGCCGCCGACCGAGCGACCACCCTCATGCCCGTCATCACCGCCGCCCTCGACGCTCGCTGGGAGGAGGGCCGCAAACACGGTCTCCGGCAAGCACACTGGCCCGGCACCGCCCGTGTCCGCCAACTGGAGGAGGAGATCGAGTCCATGCTTGCTATCGAGGAGGGCAACTCCCGGGCGTGGCAGCTCAAGCGCGAACGCGTCCGCGCTCTGGAAACCGAGCGCGACCACTTTCGGGCGCATCTCCGCGATGCCGAGGACTACCTGAGACTCACCCACGCCTACCCCGCCACCGGGACCGGCGGCCACGACACCCTCGGCACTGGGTTCTCGTGTGACGGGTGCCAGCTCGCAAAGAAACTCAAGGTCGCCCTCAATAGCAAGAGCAGCAAGTAATCGCCGCCCCTGCTCGCCGCGCCCGACCAGATCACCTGGTGGCACGCCCGCGCCCTGACCCCCGCTTACGCCGACCTCCTCGACCTCGTCCGTGCCAGAGGCCTATGGATGGACGTCCTGGCCTGCTGTTGCTCAGTGTCTGCACCATCTCCCTTCGCTCGATCATGGCGTTCACAACTCCGATCGTCATCGAGGAGCGCAACGTGGATCTCCGTCAGGAACTGGCAGAAGGAGGTATCAACATCCCCGGATCTGACCAGTCACCTCTCTGCCAGGGCCACACCCACCCTTCACCGTGATTGACGGCGAAGGCGCAGAAGTCACCCCTGGGAAGTGGCCTACTTCATCACCCGCGGCCAGGCGCGGGACATCACCACCTGGTGCGCCGACGAACTCCCGCAGTGGGAACGGGCCACGGAACTGCCAACCCAGTTCTGCGCTGAGACCTGCGCCCACGGGCTGGGAGCCATCCGCACCTTCGTCGACTGCGAAGGCTGCGAGACCGACCGGCAGACCGTCCGCGCCATGCTCAGCTCCATCACCGCTGGACTACCCGCCGACCTGATCGCTTAGGAGACACCATGCAATACCCACCCTTCATCGCCATCGACGAAAGCGGGCACGCTCTCTGCACCCGCTGCCCCGACGGCGACACAGCCCTGTACCGCGAGAGCGAAGTGACCCCTCACCTGACAGCCCCCGAGCGACGCGGATGGCACGGCCCATGGGAAAAGCCCACCCAAGGCGAACTCGACACCCGAGCCATCCTCACCAAGATCAGCAACAAGCACGCAAGCATCGTCGGCCCGGTCACCGAAGCCCTGGTGGACGCCTTCAGGCCCTACGTGGAAGCCAGCGCCCCCTTCGAGGGAGCCCAGGTCGCTGACCAGCTCGGCAGTGTTGTCGGTGAGGTCGAGTGGGACCAGGACGAGACATGCGGGTGGTGGGCCTTCCACGCCCCGGAGGACGGCCCAGTCGCTGGCGCTCTTGTCGCCTTGGAGTGGGACTACACCGGCTGGAAGTGGGGCCACACCGTCCGACCTGATGCCGACATCGACGCAGTGATCCCGCTGACCGGCTACGGACCGACCGTGGTGGCAGACCTGCTGGCCATTCTGACCGAGCCCCTTCCGGCGGCCGCCGAAGGGCTGGCCGAGGTCGCGACCGAAGATGGCGCCGTCACCACGATGGACCACAGCACCATGAACCGCCTCGTCGGCCGCGCCGCCTTGCTCCTCGCCGACCCCGCCATGTGCAACACCCACTGACGCAACCTCACCCGGGCCCGCCCCAGCGGGGCGGGCCCCACATCACAAAGAAGAGAGCACCGTGACCACCAGCCTGCGCTCCCACAGCGTCGCCGCACTCGACAGCGCCACCAAGTACCCGTCCATCCCCACCTACCACGAGCTCGGCCACAAGGGCGCACTCCAAGAGAACGCCGTCCCGTTCACCGGCAAGGTTCACCTCTCGGAAAAGATCCACGGCACCAACGCCCGCATCGTCCTCGACCCCAACGGCGACTACGTCATCGGCACTCGCGACCAGCTCATCCACGCACGCGGCGACTACATCATCAACCCCACCATGGGCCTGGTTGAGGAACTGCGCGAGCTCGCCGACCGCCTCACTCCGCCCGAGGAAGGCATCCAGGTCCACTTCCTGGAGGTCTACGGCGCCAAGATCACAGACGGCAGCCGTTGGTACACCGGCGACCGCGCCACCATCGGCCACCGGCTATTCGACGTTGCACGCATCCCGATGAGCGTCCTTGACTGCCAGCTGCTCGACATCAGTCAGTGGCGTGAGGAAGGCGGTCAGAACTACCTCTCGCGAGATGGAGAGCTGGAGGACTGGGCGGATCGGGAACAGGTCGACCTGGTACCTGATCTCGGGTGGGTCAACGCCGAGGAGCTGCCCACCGACGTGGAGGGCATGGCCACCTACCTTCCCCAGGTCCTGCCCACGACCCAGGCCATGCTCAGCGAAGACGGGACTGGTGTCTGCGAGGGCGTCATCCTGCGCTCGGCCGACCGCAAGGTGATCGCCAAGGCCCGCCACGAGGACTACACACGCACCCTCAAGCGGCGCGCCAAGAAGACCTCCTGACTTCCTTCCGTCCGGGCCCGCCTTGCCCTTCCGGGGCGGGCCCACCACCAGCCCGCCGTCATCGAGAGGTGCGACTACGTCCCCAGCTGCACCATCACCATCACCAGCACGGAGGCGTGCAGTCAGCGCCAGGGCGCCCCATCGCCGGGGGCCCGCCATGGGAACCCGCCACCGAGAACTCAGACAGGAACAGAACCCATGAACGACCAGATCACCACACCCCCGGACCTGCCCGAGACCGACACCCAGCTCGCCGACCTTCTGGAAGGCGGACTCCAAGGCGCCGAGTTCGCCGCCGTCATGGACGCTCTTGAGGCCCGGCACGGAAGCCTCCGCGCCTGCCAGATGCTCGACTCCGCGTCCGCCACCATCGACCACGAAAAGAACCTGTACCAGGCCCAGAGCGATTTCGCAGCCGCCCTCGACAACGCCATCAGCCACTTGCGTGACGCCCGCGCCGCGCTGAAGCGCCTGACCGACGGCGACGCCTTCCACATCGAGTATGCCGAAGGCGCCACCGGCCGCGACATGTCCGCGTTCCTTTCCGACGCCGAACGCAACGTCCGAGCTGTCATCGCTCTGGACCAGCCCAACCGCCCGACACAGGACCGACCGTGAGCCACTACGAAACGGTTCTCCTGTGGTCAGCCGCGGTGATCCTCGTGGCCGTCGCACTCACAACCGCCGTGGCTGCCCTCTGGTTCACCGCGAACGCGGTCCATGCCTACCTGATGCGCCACCACGTGCATGGGCTGACCCGAGCCCAGATTGCCGCGTGCCGTGATCTGGCCGCACAGTTCCGCAGGGAGAACGGCAGCACCAACGGGCCTCGATCCCGGCCGGTCGACCCGATCCGGATCCCCAAGGGCCACCCGGAAGACGAGGAGAGCTGATGTCTCATGATGATGCCCGGGAGCGCGACCTCGCCCCGGGCCTGGCGGCCAGCTACGACGCTGCCCAGATCGCTCACGACCTGATCCTGCGCCGCACCGGCGACGATCACGAACGCGCCGACAGCATCCGGCGCGGCATCCACGATGCCTACCGCACCGGGTGGAACCGGTCCCTCGCCGCCCGCCCCGAGCCGCCCGTGACCAGCGCCCAAGCGGCCACGCTGCGGTGGGCAGCCGAACGCCTACGAGGGGTCCCCATCGACGCCACCGCCCTGACCGGGCCGGTCTGGTTCGGGGAGGGGTGGAAGAACGCCGCCAGTCACCTCGACGACCTTGCCGACAGCGGCCCGGACGAAGAGGACTCACCCGGTACCGAGCCGCATCACTGCGTGCCCACCCAGTGGGCCTACGACCAGGCCTGCGCGGCCCTGGACAAGCACCGTGAGCGCGCGGACAAGGCCACCGCCCAGGTTGAAGCCGTCCGCGCCCTGCACGCCCCCGAGACCCACTACTACCGCGCGAACCCCTACGGATGGTCACGAGAGTGCGACCACTGCGACGACCCGGTCCGTGACACCTCCGGGGAACTCACCGAACATCACTTCGCGGACGAGCGCGGGGAGCTGCGGTGTCGCACCAACCCGCGCCGCACCTGCACCCACTGCCTCACTAACTGGGGTGAGGAAACCCCTTGGCCGTGCGAGACCGCCGAGCTGGTGAAGGAAACCGACGATGCCCACTCCTGAGCCCGTCCTGATGTGGTCTGCCTCCGTGATCCTGGCAGCCGTCGCCCTGGTCATCGTCGTGACCGCCCTTTGGTTCACCGCGGCCGCTCTCCACGGATACCTGCTCCGGTACCGGGTGCGTGGCCTGACTCGAGCCCAGATCGGCGCGTGCCGTGACCTTGCCGCCCAGTTCCGCATGGAGAACGGCACCACCAGCGGGCCGGTCAGCCCGCCCGTGGACCCGATCCGGATCCCCAAGGGCCACCCGGAAGCCAAGGAGATCGCCGATGTCTGACCACGCCGCCCGAACCCACCGAGGGGACCCAGTGACCAAGCTCGTATTCCTAGACACCGAAACCACGGGCCTCAACCCCGACCTGCACGATGTGTGGGAGATAGCCCTCATCGACCAGCGCGGCCGTGAGCACGCCTGGATGATCAACCCCGACCTGACGCACGCCGACCCTAAGGCACTGGAGGTGGGCGGGTACTGGGACCGGCACTTCACCGTCACCGAAGGCAACCCCTATGTCCCCGGCATCGCAACCGTCACTGCGCACTGGGACACCGACCTCGTGGGCGACATGGAGGCCTCTGAGCACGTTGCCCAGCAGGTCGCGGAGCTACTCGCCTCGGCGGTGGTGGTCGGGTCGAACCCGTCGTTCGACGAGAGGTTCCTGACTCGGTGGCTGGCCAAAAATGGCCAGGTGTGGGCTGCTCACTACCGCACCATCGACGTGACCACCCTCGGGTGGGGATTCGCCATGGGCGCCGCCACCGTATACCCCGGCGACGAGCACGTGCCAGCCCGCACGCACGACATCGCCCGCACCTTCGACATCAACCTCGACGACTACGATCGGCACACCGCACTCGGGGACGCGCGCATGGTGCGCGACCTCTACAACGCGATCGCTAGGGAGAACTAGTGGCACAGCCCGACCCGTGCATGTACGAGTGCGGATACCTCGTCGACCAGTGGGACGACCTGTACGAAGAAGGACCGTGATGGAAATCCTGCCTGGAATGCCGGCGCCGCGTCCGCGTTCGAACCAGGGCGAGTATCCACACCGGGTCCGAGTGTGGGGCGGCCGAGTCACCCACGCCGCTCAGGAGGCTGGCGGCTCCTACACACACTGGACTGCGTGCGCGAAGGGCTACGACCACCGCACCCCCGGAGGCGCGCTTTTCCCGTCCAGCGCCCGCATCACCTGCGTCGCCTGCCTGAGTAACCTCACCCCCAAGGAGAGCTGACATGGCAGGCGAAACCCAGATCACGCTCGTCGGCAACCTCGTCGACGACCCTGAACTGCGCTTCACGCCCAGTGGAGCCGCGGTCGCCAACTTCCGTGTGGCCTCGACGCCCCGCACCTTCGACCGTCAGTCGGGGGAGTGGAAGGACGGAGAGTCCATGTTCCTCTCCTGCACCGTCTGGCGACAGCAGGCGGAGAACGTGGCCGAGAGCCTTCAGCGTGGCATGCGCGTCATCGTGCAGGGCCGCCTGAAGCAGCGGTCCTTCGAGACCCGCGAGGGTGAGAAGCGGACCGTCTTCGAGATCGACGTCGAAGAGGTCGGCCCGGCCCTGCGCAGCGCCACCGCCAAGGTCACGAAGAACCACCGCCAGGGCGACGGCGGCTTCGGCGGCAACCAGGGCGGCAGCGGTTTCGGCGGCGGCCAGGGCGGCATCCCCGAGCCGCCGTTCTGACCGAGGCAACCCCCCACACCCACCATGCGTCACACCAGTGACACACTCCCCGGAACGAGGTGCCCGCATGCTGCTGACCGCCGCCCAAGCGTCCGTGGTGAACGCGATCCGCAACCTGACCGCTGAACTGGGCTACCCGCCGTCCATCCGCGAAATCGGTGACCGGTCCGTCATGGCGTCCCCTTCGACGGTCGGACACCACATCCGCCGACTCGCAGAGCTGGGCGTGCTCACCTACACACCGAGCGCGCCACGCACCATCCGGCTCACCGTCTCCCCACCACTCCCGCTACCGGTCCCCACCCAGGAGCTCACCGACGAAGAGCACGCCGAAGCCTCCCAGCGTGAACGCGAGCTGCGTGGCGCACGCGGCGCCGCGACCAGGGCCCGCAACAAGGCCCGCCGAGCCACCGACGCACTCGACGCCGTGCGCGCCCTCCACAAGCCCCGGAAAGAGTACCCCCCAGCCCTGGACGACAGCGGGGACCGCGACTGCCAGCACTGCGGCCGTCACGTCGGCCAGCTCATCGAAGGTCACCGGTGGGACGTTCACAGGGACCTGATGGTGTGCACACTCGTGCCCCGCCTCCCAGCCGTGTGCGCCCACTGCACAGACCCACACGGTCAGCGTCGGCCCTACCCGTGCCCAACCCTCACGGCGATCGACGCAGCCCTAGCCCCCTGAGATATCCCGAAAGTGACGACCCCACCCTTGGGGCACGCTTAGCCTCCAGGTATGAGCGCCTTCGCCCTGCGCAGCAGTCCCCGACCCCAGTGGAACACCATCCAATTCCTCGGTGACGGCGACGGCGCCCCCTCCGGCCGTGTAGACCGCGGGCTGTGGCTCCACGCCCTGCCCCGCCTGATCCTGAGCCGCCGTCTGCTCGGCCACCGTCCGACAGCCTCGACTCGCCCTTCAGCGACGACCGCCCGCGACGGCGACCACGAGGTCACCACCCCCAACGCGCACCCTGTATCGAACGCGAGCCGCACGACCCGTCAGGTTCGCTCCACACCCGATGGAAGCGACCTCTCCAAGACGCCCACCCTGACCCGCTTCGCGCCCACCGCCACAGCACTGACCGACCAGATCAACCACCACAACCCGGAGCCCACATGAGCACCCCCATCCACCCCACCCCGCACCCCCACGCTGGCCAACCCGTCACGCTGCGCCCCAACACCCTCCTGTGGGACCACCCCCGCAAGACCTACATCGACGGCGCCACCCTCGACTGCACCGTCCAGGACTGGGCCGACCGACTCCTCGAAACCCCCTGGCCCGACGCCAACCTCGGCCACCCCGCCGTCAGCAACTACGTCCGCCGGGCCTTCACCAACCAACTCCCCGACGACACCGACGTCATCGCCATCACCGCCGAAGGACTCACCCACCTGGTCCACATCACCGAGACCACCACCCCCGAAAACCCCTCACACCCCTAACACTGGAGGTCGCGCGTGAGCGCTTCCCGACCTTCCGACGCGGGCTGGGCGTCCAGCTCGATCGCACGGCTCGGCTATGACCTCGACGGCGTGCGGACGCCCGCGTTCTGCCGCTGGCACGACGGTGTGATGTTCCAGCCGTGCGGCGAACACGTTGATCGGCGCGGGTTGTTCGTTCCCGCCGGGCACGTGCCCACAGCGGCGGATGCCCCGGGCAGCACCGCGGTGAGCCGGTGGTGGGCGGTTGGTGGGAGGGGTGGTGCGGGTGCGTGATCGGCATCTGCGTCCGCTCCCGGGCGCTCCGTCCCTGCCGGACTACCCCGAGCATGAGGGCCGCCGCCTCATCTGGGACGCGTGACGTGAGGGGATGACCGTGTTCGTGTGCTCGCGCTCGACTACGGTCCCCTCTCGCCAGTGCGAGGGGTGCGGTTCGGGGGCGGACCCCTGGTTCACCGCCGCGCGTGCTCACCCTCGGGCAGGGGAGACCTTCACCAGTCTGAAACCCCGCGACCGAGGCCACCAGGAGGGGATGCCCCTCAAGGAGGTGCAGGTCCCCGCGTGGCCGGTGTACGTGGTGTGTGCGTTCGCCTGCCCCGTTTGTCACCACGTGGAGCTGTACTCGTACGGCAACGGGATGGAGACCTTCGAGCCCATCGCGTACCCCACCTTGTTCTGAGGAGTCCCCATGGAGAGCCCCGTTCACCCCCATGGACACGCGGCCGCACGAGCCGCGGCGGCCGCCGCCCCGCAAGCGCGTCGCCGTCCGACGGCTCCCGACTGGCCCAGGGGCGAAGCGGTGAGCGCGAACGTCCAGGAGCAGGCCGCGAAGCAGCGTGCCGAGTTCGCGGGGATGAACCTGTCCATCGGCAAGTCCAAGGTCGTGCACCGGGTGGTGCTGTTCCCCTGGCTGTCAGGGGTTCACGTTCCTGCTCCCGGCTGCAAACGCGGGTTCGCCCTCGACGCGGCCCGCCTCGTCCCGAGGGACGCACCGGTCACCTGCAAGGCCTGTCGCCGCCAGTCCTCGAAGCAGGAGCAGCCGCGCGGCGCGACAGGCGCTGTGCAGATGAGCCTGATGGAGGCGCTGTGAGCCTCGCAGCCCAGGAGGTGGGACCGGACCCGGTTCCCGACACGACGCTGCGCGAGCTGGAGGAGCAGACCGAACGAGAACTGTGGGCAATCATCCACCCGGCGGCGGTCGCCCAGGGGGCGAGCGGGGCGACTCTGCGGCAGGTCGTGGACCGGGTCGTGGCGCTGGTGCGCTCGGCCTCCTCAAGGGCGATGACGCTCGGCGCGGCGCTGGCGCACGCCCTGGCTCCGTCGGGAGTCGTGGCTGCGCGCCGTGCCCGGAGCGGCGGGCGGGCGGCCTCGGGGGTCCTGGGTGTCTCCGGTGGGCTCGGTGGGCCGGGGGAGGGCCGTCCGGCGGCGACCCTGCCCACCCCGGCTGTTGTCGCGGCCACGGTGCCGCTCAGTGACCGTCCCGCTGAGCGGCACCCTTGTCCGGAGTCGAGCAGTACCACGCGGGATTCGGTTGTGTACGGTCGTAGGCGCACCGGCCGACGGCCTTCGGTGTCTGAATCATTCGCGAGACCTTCCACCTCCAAGCCCTTCCGACCTCTGCCGAAGGCAGCCGAGACAAGGGCAGGGATAAAACTCAACCTCAGGCCCTATGTTTGATCCATGCAGTGGGCCTATGTACGATACAAACATGGCTGTCAGTATCAGGGTCACCGTCAACGTCGCCAAAGTTCTCAGAGCCCTGCTCTCTGAGCCCGAGCGCCCCAGGTTCGGCTACGACCTCATGAAGGAAACCAAGCTCCCCAGCGGCTCTCTGTACCCCGTTCTCGCCCGCCTTGAGCGCGCAGAGTGGATCATCGGAGAGTTCGAGGACATCGATGAGAGCGCCGAGGAGCGCCCGGCCCGCCGCTACTACCGCTACACCGATGAAGGCCGCACGCGCGGCCGTGGCGCCCTCGCTGAACTTCATGAACAACTCCGCGCGGAACAGGATGAGCCCTTCGGGTTGTCCCTTCGCCCCCGCCAAGATCCTGCATGAGCGCGCTCTGGGTCATCGCAGCAACGGTCTTCACCTTCCTCATGGCCACGACCATGACCGTGCTCAGCGACATGATCAGCGAGGAAGTTCGTAGTCGTCTAGACGGGTTGCCTAGGACCTTGGTCAGGATCGCCGCGCGGATCGTCCCCGAGCGCTACCGCGCAGACTGCGAGGGTGACTGGCTGGGGGTGCTTGATGAAATCCTGCATGGTTCTGAGTCTCGACCTATCACGCGGCTCATTCAAGGCTCCAGGTTTGCACTGAGTCTGATGTTCGGCGCATGGCAGGTTCGTCGTGAAGTGCGTAAGTCCATGTTTTCCTCCTTTTCTCTTGTTCTATTTATCCACATGCTCTTCGTGATCATTCCACTGGAATTCGGGGTGATCCTTGCTGTTGTGCGCGGAGATGTCTTTCGCAGTTTCCCTGCGCCCTGGGGTCAGATCATGGAGCTAACTGTTCTCATTGTCAGCATTCCGGCCTCCATTGTCGTGGGATCTTACGCTGCAATTTTTATTTGTGGGATGCTGGCATGGCGCGCAGAGGTTGCGATGAGTTCGGCCTCCAAGGTCTAGCCTTCCTCTGAGGTCTGGGCCACGTGGTGCTTAGCGGCCATCCTGCTAGGCACCCCCGCAGTGTCTACAGGTCCGCACCCAGGTTGCCATGCATCAGCGCCTCCTTATGGACTTTCGGTGTCCCCTGAGTCGTCTCCCACTGCACGTACTCAGACACCCACTCCATAACCCTCTGGAGCCTGTCGATCTCCAGGTCATCCCCGTAGTTGGCGTCCCGATCCATCTGGGCGAAGGTAGAGACGAGCACGGAATGCTTCTCTGTGTCGGCTAGGGCTAGCCTCCGATCCCACTTCTGCTTTCGCGCCCGCGCGATCCCCGCCTTGCGATTCTCGTACTCCTTCTTGGCGCCAGGTAGTTCGAATTCCAAGAACGCGCCTCCGAGCACTTGATCAACTTCAACCCGACACTCCTGCTCGTCGTAGCGAACCTCCGCCGCAACTCGATGAGCCGTGTCCGCGCCCACGTTCGTCAGCCGGAACACACCCGGGCGTACGAACTCCGCGTCCCAGCGCACGTCGCTTCTCTCGGTTTCCCGAGCAGTCTGTTGTTTGGCTAGGTCGTTGGCGTCCTTGGCGAGGTCATTGGCTGCCCGAGCGATCTCGTTCGCTTCGATCGCTGCTTCCTTCGCTAGCGTCTCCATCCGCTCAGCGATCACGTTCCCCTGGTCCGCTGCCGTCTTCGCGCCCGCAGCGATCACGTTCGCTTCCTCCGCCGCCCGCGTCGATCTCTCCGCGACCTCACGAGCAGCCTTGGTCTGCACGAGCGCCCACCCCGACACCAGGACCGCCAGGACCGGGACCAGATCCCTCCACGCGAACGGATGCTCCCACCAGGTTGGAGTCCACCGTCACCAACGGCACCGGCACCGACGAGGACGTGCTGGACCTGTTGGACGGTGGCTCGGTGACCCATCAGGACGATGGGGGAGCCCCATGCCCGAACGACGAAGCGGACCCCGGTAGGGAGTAAGCGACAGCGCGGCCGCGCCCTCGATCGGGAACCTGCCGCGCCTGCCCCTACCCGCCTGCGGGAAGCCGGGGTGCGCCGTCCAGGAGCCTGAGGTCGCCGCTCAGGCCAGGCACGCTGTCCACGTCCACGCGCCCGACAGGTTGACGCTGCACGTGGTGGAACACCTGCGCTCGATCCTGCCGTGTTCGGTGCCAGAGGCCACCTACCTCCTCGGCGAGGAGCAGATCAGCTGATGCGCCCACGGGTTCGGGAGCTCCTCGCGCACCCCGAGCGCGACCCTGCCGCGGCCTCGGAGATCCGGCGTCGGATTACGCGGTCTGATCCGCTGCGCTTCGCACCATGCTCTACCTGTCCCACCACATGCCCCCCGCCCGCGGGCGAATGACCCCGTCGGAGTTCCACCGGTACCTGGCCGAGCACGCGAAGGCGTGGATGACCCCGCCCACGCAGTCCGGGGCGAGCGGGACAGCCTGACCAGTGCCATGGCCTGAGAGGGGCTGACCGGACCCAGCCAGACACCGCGTACAAGGCACGGGGGCGGGCACGAACCCAACCGAACACACGAAGGACTGTATGGCCGACCCCCGGAAACATCGGAGAGCTCATGCCCGAGGACGACGTGCGCGCCCCTTAGATGCCCATGGTCGTCGAGATCGTCGACAACGTCACCTTCAACAGCTGACCCCAACGCCCACCCGGCCCTCCGAGGCTCACCCAACCCTCTTCTGAGGAGCACCAGATGTTTCACCCCGACGACCGCGTCCGCACCACCATCACCCTCACCTCCGCCCCGGGCTTCCCACCCGGGCACGCCATCCCTGCGGGCTCCCTTGGCACCATCACCAGCATCAACGACCGCGGTGAGTACATCGTCGTGATCGACGACCACTTCTACACCAAGGGTTTGAACTTCTCTGCGGACGAGATCGAGGCCATCTGATACCCATCCACCTCACTCCACCCGGCCACAACCCCAGTGGCCCCAATGACCAGGGATAGAGCCGCATGAGCATCGCCCACTGGTCACGCACGCCCTGATGTGCCCTGAAGTCCCTGGACCATTCGCACCTTTTTGAATCCATGGGTGATCCTCTTCAATATAATGTCAATTCAATAGATCATTGAATGAGAGGGGGCTCGATGCGTGAGGGCGAGATCGAGGTCAGCGACGCCGACGAGGGAGCGGCAGCCGAACGGGCCGTCGGGCAGAGGAAATCGAAGTCGCGACTGCTCTTGCGCCGACTGCTGGCCGCCGGGATCGTCGTCGCGTTCGCGGGCAGCGTCTGCTACCTGGTGCTGCGCACTGACCTGCTCGCCCCACTTGTGGCCTACGTTCCACTGCTCAAGGCCTGTGTGGCCTGGTGTGTCGAGGATCCCCGGCGCGCCTGGGGGGTCAGTATTATCTTCCTCCTGTCCAACCTCGGTATCCTCGCGATCCTCGAAGAACGCCTGGGCGTGAGGTTCTGATGCTCCGCAACACCCGCCTCGTCATCGGCCTCTGTGTACTGGCTGGTGTCTCTCTCGCAGGTCTGAGCGCCTGGGCCACCGGATTCTTCTCCCGCCTCGCCGCCCACGTCGCCGAGGTCTGGGGGCAGCTCATGGCCTCCATCAACGGCCTGAGCGTTGACGGCCTCCTGGCCAGTGCCGGAGCCAGCGTCGGAATGCTCGTCATCATTCTCGTCGTCATGGCCATCACCGGCAACTGAATCCGTCCTGAGCGGGCAGGAGCCCCGAGGGATCATTCCTCGGGGCTCCATCTTCTGTCTGTAACTGAATAGCCCCCGCCGACGGTGAATTGCTATCCCATCTCCGGCCCTAGGTCGCTGATCTGCTTGTCACGGTACGACACTGACTCAACCCGCACCTCGCCGTCCTCTCCCGTGATTACGCGGTCCTTCCTGTCATCGAAGGCCTCTTGCTCCTTGATCCGGTGAGCGGCCTGGAGCCGGGCCTGGACGTTCATCTGCCCGAACTCCGTCATCGAGCTCAGCAACTGCTTCGCCCCCGTCTTCATCGGCCCCTGTCGCCGCTGCATCGCCTGGCGCTGCTGGTCCCACCGCGCCCGGTCATCAGGCTTGACGTAGCCAAACATCTCGGCGAACTTCGAGCCCCGCGGCTCGCTGTGCTGCTGGATCGCGTCTTCTGACATCTCTCCCGCCTCTCTCCTCGCCGCCTCGTCCTCCAACCCCTCAGGCTGGCTGGGGATCCTCGTGGGCAGCGTCGTACTCCCGGGCCGACTCGTACGCCGGACCCCCGTCGGCCCCGGCGTAGTACGGTCGCGGCTTCGTCTTCATCGCGATGATGAAGTCCCGTGGGTTGTCCGCAGCGTCCTTGAGTACCGCCTTCCAATCGGGGCCGAATTGCTCGTACATGAGGTCCTTGACCTCCGAGCATTGCTCGGCGACCTCGTCCATGGCGTTGGCGTAGGCCATCGAGTACGCCGCCCGCTGAGCCTCGGGCTCGATACCGTCGACGGTCATCGTCGCCATCATCACTTCGGATTGCTCGACTGCCATGCGCACATGGGCGGGGGCCCCGCGTAGATCCATGCCCTGCCTGCGTCCGGCAAAGCCGACCATGTACCCGATGGTCATCGCCCGGAATCGCTCGCCGTCAGCCCCGCCGTTCTCCATGTCCTTTCTCACCGCGTCGGCAAACGAGATCCGCATCGTCTCGGCGATCGTCGAGCTGTGCTCATCGCTCGTCATGGGCGGGCGTAGGGAGAACGTCGCCTCGCGGGGCATCCTGGCCCCGATGTGGTTCGCCCAGTTCCCGCGCCACTGTTCGTCCCGGGCCCCGGTGACCTCGTCGATGCGGTAGTTCTTGACGATTCGTCCATGGGCGGCGCCTTTGAACATCGTCCACAGTTCCGGCTCGTGCTGCAGCCGCACCCCAACCATCGCCTTGACCCGGTCGACGATGTCCTGGCGCTCGAGACCGTCGTCCTCGAACTGGGCCCACAGGTGCGAGCGCAGCTTCTGGTAGGACTCATAGACCTCCTGCGATTCCGTCTCCGGGTTCCTCATCTGAGCGAAGGCGTTCTCCATCAGGCCCAGCTCCGTGAGCGCCGCAGACTCCGGGGTGAAGAGCTGCCGTCGGCCGCGCTCACGATAGAGCAGATTGTCGTAGCGCTTGCGCCACTTCCTCGACAGCTGGGCACGCGCGTCGGTCGAGCCGACCAGCCGCGCCCTCTTCTCCTCATCAACGACCCCGCTGAAGAAGTCCTGGCGACGCTCGATGCTCTTCTCAGCCGCGCCGACCCTCGAGCGAGTTTTGGTGTCGATGCGGTCCTGGATCTTCTCCCTGAGCCGGTCCACGTGCGGTCGAGTGTGATCACGGAAGTCCTCAGACAGCAGTGCCATCGAGGCCATCATCCCCACAGTCTGGATGACCGAGTTGGTGTTGACCCCGCGCGAGAGCGGACGCAGGCAGCTCTGCACCATCATCTGCACGTAGACCTGGTGCATGGCGTCGAGCCGCTTGGTCGCCTTCTCCTCCGTGAACCCGGGCACGAAAATCTGCGAGCGCCTGAGCGAATCGAGGTACTCCTCGCCTGCCATCCTCGCCTCACTGCGCAGCTTGAGCAGCTGTTCTCGCTCGCTGGCCTCCGGGTCATCCGTCGCCGCCCGTTCTTCGTCCCTGGCCCGCTGCTCCTCGTGATCGACGATCGTGGCCTGCACACTCTCGCTAAAGAACTCTCGCGCCTTCCTTCTGCTCTCCTCCCACACGCGGCGAGCCCTCTGCCCGGTCGTCGGCCACGCCTCAGTGAACTCGGCTTCGAGCGGCTCCTCGTCAGCCGGTCCCGACGACGCGGGGTAGGCCGCCCCGGCATCCTGCGCTTCGGCTCTCTCGGCCGTCCACTCATCGGCGTCGATCCGACCCTGTGCGTCGACGGTCATGGGCGTACGGCCCACCGGTACCGTCTCTACGTCTCCCAGGCGCCTTCGCCCGCTCATGTCAGAACCCCATTCCTTCGTCCCGCCCGCCCGCCACGGACTGCTCGATGTCGATCGAGGGCGTGTACTCCGGCCGGATGCCGACCACCACGGCCTGGGCCGAGCGCCGATTCGCCTGGCGCGTGCGCGCCTGGTCGAAGCTGGCAGCGAGCACATCGCGCTTGAGTACGGCCGTCTCCACTGTCGGCGCCCCGACGCCCGTCTCGGCCTCGGTCGAGCGGGTCCGGGCCCGGGCGGTGGGGGTCGGGGCGAACTGCTCGTTGCCCGGTCCGTCGTAGACGTTCTCCCGGGCCGCAGCCGCTGCCACGAGGGTCTCGAAGTCACCGCCGTAGGCCATGCGGTCCATGACGGTGCCTGACAGCGACTTGTCCTCATCGAGGTTGCGCACCAGACCCGTGTTCGGGTCAGTGAGGGCCTGGGCCACTCGCTGGACGTACTCGGGGTTGACCTGCACGTTAAAGCCGTCGGGGGCTTCGTAGAAGGCCTTGAACTGTTCAGCCCACTCCGCGGTGTTCGCTTGCACCGGCTCGCCCTCGACGAACTTGGGCTTCCACTGACCAACGCCGAGGTGCTCGAGTTTCCGGCCCCGCCACAGGTCACGGCCCGGGCCCTGGAGCATTTCGTACTTGTGCCGGGCCTCAGTCGCGTCGTGCTTGGCCTGGAGGATCGACTGCGTCACCGGGTAGGTGACCTCGAGGACGGCTTTAAGGTCGTCCCCCCGCAGCGCACGCACCGCCCGCTGGCTGTAGGCGCCGCCGAGGCCGGTGCCGTGGGCCTTGATCGCCGTGGCGAACATCGAGGCCTCCTGGTCGGCCTGGGTGATGCCCGGCACTCCCTGATTGTCGCCGAGGTTGCGAGCGTAGTCAGCAAGCTTGCGCTCGTTGCCCTTCGCGCCGGTTTCGACGCACACCTCGTGGATGCTCTGCAGGTGCGTCTCCAGGCTGTCGAACCGCAAGGCAGAGCCGAACTCATGACGCTGGGCGTACCGATAGAAGTCGCTGAGTCGACGGGTCAGGTCAACGTTGCCGTCGCGGTTGCGCTGGGCCACACCTTCATTCATCTCAGGATCGTCATAGCTCGGCTCGACAGTGTTGAGATTCGCCTCGCCGTTGAGCCTGACCAGACCATCCTGAAGGAACGGGTCTTTGGAGATCGCCACCTGAGTGTCCAAGGAGACCTGCAACGCAAAAGGGTGGGTCCCGCGCTCGTCCACCACTCCGGTGTCGAGCAGGTTCGCCGGTACCGAGAACTTAGCCATTGCCTCGTCCTTGGCCGCCTGAGAGTGGAGCTTGACCACCGCCACGGCATCGCCATCGAAGTCGCCGTCGAAACACTTATCCATCACCGGGTTGATCGCCGCACCGGTGAGCCGCTCGTCGAGGGTCACACGCATGTAGCGCACACCCGAGTCACGCAGGACTGGGTCGCGCCAGACCAGAGCGTGGTCACCTTCTGCGAGGCCGAGCCGGGTCGCCTTGTCCGACGGCAGCGCCACCTGGTCGATGTCCAGTCTGGGGTCGGCCGTCCACACCATGGTCGCCGAGTCCGACAGCCGCGAGGCCATCAGCCCAGTCTTGAAGACGTTGTTCTTGCCGGTGAGCACCCGCGAGGTCACGTCGGTGGTGATGGCCTCGAAGGAGCGCTGTGCTCGCTGGACGGTCGTCGACATATCCGCCAGCAGCTTCGAACGCTTGTCGTCGGTGAGCCGATCGTTCGTGAGTTTCTCCTGCATAAACCGATACCGGCAGGACTCGACGAAGACCTCCTGGTAGGACCGGGTGTAGTCGTGCATCACCGAGGTCCCGTCGTCGAACTCCTGGCTGTTGCGCAGGTGCGAGGAGAGCACGGGCAGCTTCCAGCTGGTCGCTGAGGTCTGCTCGGTCTGCTCACCAGTGGGAAAGGTCAGGGCGAAGGGCAGCTCGAGGTCGCCCCCACGATCTCCGATGAGGTTGCCGAAGGACTTGCGCATCGCTGCGGTGTTCAGCCCGGGTGTCCGGGTCGACCTACCCGGCTTCGTGCGGACGAGTTCGGGCATCGGGATAAGCTGCCGCGTCGGCCTCTCCTCGCCGTGCTCGCTCTGGCCGACGATCCGCAGCGCTCCGTTGGCATCCATATCGAGACCCGCGACCTGCAGGTACTCGCGCACGTTCGACTCCGGGCCGGTGTTGTGCCCGTAGAACTCCCGCATAATGGCCGGGCAGTCCTTCGACCCCAGCGCCCATGCGAGCTGACTCGAGGCCTTGCGGCCGCGCCCGGCCTGGATTGCCTCGTCGTCGTAGAGCTTCGTCTTCTCGTCGACGGCCATATGGGTGACCACGAAGCGCATCTGGCCGACACCAGCCTCGGCCGCAGCACTCGAGAACTCGCTGGACTCCTGTCCACGCATCGACGGAGCCATCAGCGTTTCGACGTCGCCAGCCATGAGTTCCCGGGCCGATCCTGCGTTGCGGCGCGAGATCAATGAGAACGGGCTCATCACCACGTCCATCTGCGGATTCTCGCGGAACCATGCGACTTCCTCGGCGATGCTCTGCTTCTCGGCATCCTCAATACTCATTGAACGATCGACGACGAGCGAGATCACGCCCTTGTTTCCGTGCAGGTCGGAGAGCTTGTCGCCGACGACAAGGTCGCGCAGCCTCCCTTCGGCACCACGGATCTGGTGGGCCTCGGTGAACTCCTTGGAGACGACGATCGGGTCGTCGGCAGTCCAGCCGCCGAAGGTCATCATCGCCGTGCCCACAGGCCTGGTCACCTTCGACGACTGCATGATCGTCGAGGCCGTCATCTGCTGGCGGTCGAAGGGGTCATAGCGCAGGGTCTCCAGCTCGGACCGGGTCATGAGTGGGGCACGCGCACCGGTGAGGGTCTCCGGGTCTCCGGGCACGATCGAGCCGTCGAAGGAGACCTCGGCGTCGTTCGTGAGGTAGCGGACAATGCCCTGGTTGGTGGCCCCACCCGTCATCACGGGGTCGAAATAGCCTTCTGGGGCAGGGACACGGTTAGCGTCGGTGCCGGTGAGCACTGTCATGTTCCGCCCGCCGGTCAGCGCCCAGGCGTCGAAGCAATTGTCGTCGGCCGGGTCGATGCGGTCCCGCCCGGCCCGGTACTCGGCGTAGATAGTCGAGCCGACCTTGACCTCGTTGCTGTAGCGGACCCGCTTCGCCTCGGTCGACAGGATCGTCTCGACCCACGGGTCCACTTGGGAGCTGATCTCGCCGGTCGCGGGATCCACGCTCAGCTCGGTGGCCCGCTCGATGAAGTCGGTCGGGTGCTTGGTGCCGTAGAGCTGTGAGTAGACACCGTTGAGACTCGCCGGCTCGCCGACCTCGCTACGGGTGGCCACGAGGTCGCTGGCGATCTGGTGGGCGATGCGCTCGTGGACAAGCTGCTCGTAGCCGCGCAGCACCGTACGCTCCTCGACAGAGGCCGGCCGCTGTCCTGGCATCTGGGCCCGAATCCGGGCCTGGTAGCCAGGCACGATGAGTGCGTTCTCGCCAGAGGCGAACCGCGTGATGATCTCGCCGTGGTCGCCGACGTCGAAGATCTGCCCAATCTGCCCAGACACCGGCGCCCGTGACCCGTTGCGGCGCTGCTTCTCAGCGGTGTAGGAGATTACGCCCTGGTCGTCGATGAGGATCTCACCGGGCACCGTGCCTGAGCGGGCCAGCGAGTCGTGAATGGTTGTGCCGACACGCTGGATGAACGCCGACGGATGGGCCTGGATCGGCACGGCCGTCTCGGCGTCGAAGCGGACCAGCCGGTCCTTGAACCGTGTGGCCTGGAAGCCGGTGCCCATCATCTCTGCCGGATCGATCTCGGCCCGGCGCAGCGCCGCGGCGAGGTCGTCGAGATTGGACCACTGACCTGCCGAGCTGGTCGTGTACTTAGCCACCCGGACCGGGTCGAAGCGCTGGTCGACCCACTCGCCGTCGATCTGGTGGGTCTCGGACTCCCATGTGCCGATGAGCTCGAAGGGTACGTCGGCCGCGTGAGCGCGGATGATCTCCTCGGGCGAGCCCCCGTAGACGAGGTTGCCCAGGCCCGCTTCGGCGGACTCGCCGATGGCCTCGAGCCTCTCGGCGTACATCTCATCGGTTGCCCCTGGCCGCAGCAGCGAGGTTCGCTCGCCGGTGAGCACGTCCCAGTAGGAGCGCTGAATCGCGGCGACCTCGGCGTCAGCCGAGTACTCAGGGGGTTCGAACTCGACGAGGTTGAGGCCTTGCGAGCGCTGGGCGTGGAACATGCTGATGAGACCCTCGACGTTGAGGGCCGACTGCAGGTTCGTCCGCGCAGACTCCACAGCCGCCCGGCCGTAGGTCTCGGCCGCCTCGACGTCGACGAAGTAGGTCGGCAACGTTCGCGAGGTGTTCTCCCGTCGCAGCAGGACTTTCGAGCTCGAGCCTGGCGTGTAGTCGTCGACGACGAACATCGACTCCTTGTCGGTGTAGTAGGCGTCGGGGACCTCGACGGGGCCAGAGCGGCTCGACTCCGTGTGCGTGGTGCCCGGCACCCCGGCGGTCGCTCCCGGGACGTCTCGGCGCGGGACGGGCCTCCCCTGAGCGAAGTGCAGCAGGGCGACAGCCTCGTCGGGGCTCGTCGCGTGCAAGACCACGCCGCCGTTGACCCAGTGATTGGTGCTGTAGCGCGAGACCAGGCCGTTGTCGTAGATGCGGGCTCCGGCGAAGTTCTCGGACTCTCGGGGCTCGGTGAGGCGGATCTCCAGGCCCGTGTCCGCCAGGACGGCCTTGATCTGACCGGGGTTGATGTCGCGGACGACCTTATAGACCGTGCCCTGGGCCTTGAGCTCGTCGAGCACGGCCACAGAGCGGCCCACGGCGGCCTGGGACATGAAGCGGTTACGGTCGATGCGCCCGGTGCGGGGGTCCCGACCGCCGTCGAGCACCCAGCCGCGGACCTGGTTGTACTCGGCCTCGCTCATCTTGTCCATGAGGGCGGTCAACCCCGAGGCGTCGTCATAGGTCATTGCCCGACCGGCCTCGACGGCTTTGCCATCGTCGTCGATGCGCCAGAGCACCGCGTTGCCGTGCTGCGGGGCCGCGACTCGGTCGACCTCGCCGCCGGTCATCTTCGTCACGGTCTCGTCAGGCAAGTAGGACAACGCGGTGCCCCCACGCTTGATCGTCGCCCGCTCGGCCCACTCGGGGTCGTAGGGGCTGATCGGCAGCCGAGCTGACTTCGGGTTCGTCTCGCCGCCGACGCCGGTGGCCCGGCTGAAGTTCCGCTGTAGCGCTCGGTAGCGCTCGTTGTCGGCGGAGTGGTCGCCGAACTGGGGCTTGTAGTCGCTTACCGACTCGCCCAGCGCCTGGTCGATGGCACTCAGACAGTCCCGGATGCCGAGCTTGGGATGGGCCAGGCGCGGGGCTGTCGCTGGCAGACCCTCGGCTTCGGGGATCGCCGGGAGCCCGGCGAGGATCTTGGCGACCCGGGATCGGATGGCCTTGGCTTGGGAGATCGGCACGATCTCCGAAGTCTGTTCGCGGGCATGGTCGATGGCCTGGTGGAAGACGTATTCGTAGAAGTACCTCCGCAGACCGTGCGCGCTCTTCATGTCTCTGTCTCCTCTGGGACTACGGGTTACAGAATCATGTATAGACCATTCGACCGGTCATCATCAATCATTGCGTTCTGTTCCAATGAGCCTTTCGACTGCGTTTTGTTGCTGATTGCCGCATGTTTCGGAATCGACCCGAATCCCCCGGCCGTGTCCAGGCCGGGGGCGTCCCCCGCGTCGAGACCGGGCTACGCCGGATGGGTCTCCTGGCGCATCTCGACGGCCATGGCCCGGTCGAATGCCCCGCCGGCCAGCACCTCCCACGACTCCAGAGACGCGAGGTACTGGTAGAAGGCCGCGTGGATCTTCGCCGTCGCCAGACTGTGCAGATCTTCCTCGGTCAACTCCTGCTCAGCGAAGGCCCTGGAGCCTTCGTCGTCGAGGCGGGCGTTGATCCGCTGCATTGCCTCGGAGTAGGTCGCTGAGCGCATCGGTGAGATGTAGGTGACCGACCCATCAGCGCTGCGCAGCTCGCCGTCGCCGCCAACCGAGAAGTGCTCGTCGTCGTGGTGCATCTCGAGCATCACGTGCTTGTAGGCCTCGGCCAGTGGCACGTCGAGCGTCTTGAGCTTGGCCACGCCGTTACGGTGAACGAGCATCTCCTTGCTCACCAGCCCCTCAGCGTAGATGCGCTCCTCGCGCCTGGACTCTTCGGCCTCGAGATCGTGGACCTCGGCCGCCAGCTCGACGTTCGCGATGAACTGGTCGTCGTCGATCATGATCGAGGCCTCGTAGTCGTCCGGGTCCATCAACACTGCCGCGTCGGGGTCCAGGCCCTCATCCTTGGCCGCCAGGCCGCGGATGATCTCCATGACCTCGTCGGCGTACAGGTCGGGGTCAAGCCGGGCGATCTCGATGTCCTCGTAGCCGTAGGCGTCCTGGTACTGCTGCTTGGCCTCATCGGCCCACATCGCCTGGGCGATCCGCTTGTCGAGCAGCTTCTTGAAGTCCGGCTGATTGAGCTTGACGTCGAAGTCGACGGCCGTCGACAAGGTCGGGAGCGTCTGCAGCGTGTACTCGTCGTGGCCGGCGTGGCGGATCGTGTTCTTGAACAGACGCCAGCTCATCGGCAGGATCGTCTCGTTGCGGTTCCATACCGGTGCGTCCCCGGCGCGAAAAACGATGCTGTTGCGCTCGGGGATGAAGTACATGTCGTTGAACTTGATGAGCGGCTCTTCCTGTGTGCTCATCGTGTACGACACGGCCCCCTGCGTCTTGCCGCCGATGACCTTGTCCATGTCCTGCGTGATCTGCTTGGAGTCGCGGTAGACCCGGTGGGTCTTGCCGCTCATCCTCTCGAGGGTTTCGAGCATCGAGTCGTCGGTCGACTTGAGGAAGATGATGTTCGAGGTATTGCCCTGGACGATCTTGTCCACGGAGTCCCCATAGACGTCGCGCAGCTGCTGCAGGGTCTGAAGGATGAGCGTGAACTGCTGCTCTTGGCCGAGCCCGATGGACAGCATCGTCTGGAAGCTCGAGATCCCTTCGCCGTCACTGGAGAGGTTGCCGAGCTCGTCGAGCATGAACCGGGTCTTGTACAGCGGCTTCTGGTTGCTCTTGGTCATGTAGCTCTTGTCAAAGTTGAGATCGACGAGCTGCTTGATCAGGATGAGCACAATCTGGGCGTACTTGGTCAGGTGCGGCGGCGTCACTAGGAACACGGCCTTGGTCTTCTCCGAGTACCGCACCATGGTCTGCTGGATCGCCCGCGCCCTGCCCTGGACCCGCTCGGGCACGACTGAGTCGGCCAGATTAAGCTTGTCCTGCGGGTACATCGTGTTCGACGGCTCGAACGACAGGATCGTCCCGTCGGCCTTGCTGCTCTCTCGCACCGGGCGCAGCTCGCGGATAACGCCGTCCTTGACGATCTTCTCGCCGGTGACCTGCTCCTTGACGAAGTGCCGACCATTGAGCGAAAGCTGGTAGCTCTTCTTGAAGTGGAAGTAGAAGGTACGCACCAGCATCTGCTTCTGGGCGTCGACGAGCTCGAGCTTGACCCAGGACTCGTCGGTGGGGAACTTCCCCTCGAAGTAGTAGCGGGCCCAACCCTCGGGAGTGACGACGTCCTGATGGTCGAAGTCCTTGCCCAGCGACTCGGAGAACATCGGGTCGGAGTAGGCCGACCACTTCGCCAGCATCTCGCGCATGAGATTGTCGCGCTTGAGGTAATTCTGTGAGAATCGCACGCCGATCCGTCGTGGGAAGGACAGACTGCCGAAATCTGTCGTCTGCGACGGTCGGCCCGAGGTCAGGCGCGAGATCGTCGGATCGGAGAAGAACGACATCGCGGTCAGGGCAATGCCGTAGACGCTCGCAATCATCTTCTCAGCTCCGGCCATCGCGCGTAGCGCGTTGTCGGCGTTGCCGATGAGGGTGCGCACCGTGTTAGTCGGCAGGGCCGCGGTGGCGTTGAAGTACAGCGTGAGCATGTCCTGCTCTGGCTTGCCCTCCCACAGCGGCGACTGCGCCTCGACCCGGCGCTGTTCGGCCTGCAGGCCCTCCTCGTCGTTGTCAAACTCGCCCTTCTTCACCCGCTTCTCGAGCTCTGCCTCCGGGTTCTTCATCTTCTTCGACGTCAGCTGGACGAACATCTGGTAGCAGTTGTAAAGCGTGACCTTGCCCCACATTTCGTCGAGGCGCTGCTCGAGGACCTCCGGAGGCATGTCGGTGGCCACAGCGTGCTCCCGCAGTTCTCGCTCCTCCTCCATGTAAATGTCGATGAGGCCGTAGGCCGCGCGTTTGAACGAGTTGCCGGCGGCTTTGGGCCACACCGGGTCCTCCCCACCGGAGACGGGGAAGAAGACGTCGGCGATGTTCTCCACGTATTGGGCGCACTTGGTCGAGTCGCCCTCGCGGGCGGCGTCGGCGGCCATGCCCAGCGGGTTGTAGATGTTCGTCTTCACCGGGTTGATGAGGTTGAACTGAACCGGCTCGAACCCGCGCATGACGAAGGGCACGTAGTTCTTGACCAGCAGCTCGCCCTTGGGATCGTTGATGATCATGTTCGAGGGCCGCTTCTCCCGGCTCCACATGTCCAGGGTCGGCTCGATGATCGTCTGGCCCTTGCCACCTCGGGTGATTGCCAGGACCATGGTGTTCACTGGAGCGGTGTCGACAACATAGGCCCCAGCCGGGCGCTGGACCTCGTAATCGGGGAACGTCCAGTCGCTCTTGATGAGCTCGGCGACGGTCTTGTATTCCCCGAGCTTCTCCCGCGCCTTGCCGTCCGGGTTGTACGGGATGACGGTGGTGTCGAAGCGTTTCCGCAGCGGCTTGCCATCGCCACCTTTGACGTCGGGGACGCCCGAGGCCTCGAACAGGGCCTCGCCGAAGACTTCGTCGATGAGCGGCATGGTCCGGGTCTTGACGTTGCCGTCGGCGTCCTCGAGGGGATCGCCAGCGTAGTAGAGGATCTCGCTGTCCTCGTCGAAGATGTCGGTTTCGGCCCGCTCGACGAGATCGACGGTGCCCAGACCCTTCTTCTTGAGCATGGTGTGGCTAATGACTGACGAGACTTGCACGGCCGAGTGCGCGCCGACATCGGGGAAGTAGTCGAACTTCTCCATGATCTCTTCGGGCAGCGCGATGTGCTGGTCGTTCTGGTGCTGGTTGATGTCGTCGGTGTTGTGCATGAGGTTCTCAGCGCTGACCCGCCGGGTCACCAGGGTCGAGATGGCCAGGGCGACGGCCAGTCCCGTGCCCACCGTCATGAACAGCTTGAAGCCGGTCACGGTTGCCAGTTGAGCTTCGATGTTCGTTGTCACCGTGGGCTCATCGGTGCCCCTTTCGGACTCGCCCTGGTACCAATCCGGCTTCGGCACTTCTTCGGCGTTGCTGTAGCACTTCCCGCCAGGTGCCGGTGAACCGGTCTCGCCGGTCTGCCTGTAGCAGGTCACCGACTTTCCGTCCTCGCTGACCTGGGTCTTGACGTAGTAGAGCTTCTCAGTCGGAGCGCCTATGCTCGCTCCGCCCAGGGCGCCGGAGACACCGATAAACACAGTGGCCAACAGCGAGTAGAGCAGCCAGGCCACCGCGAAGACGGCGACGCCGACGATGGCTGCCCCAATGAATCCCGGGGCGCGCGAGCGTCGGGTGCCCAGCGTCGATCGGTCGAGCTGCTGGGCACCATGCACGTCCCTGTTGCTCAGCGTCTCGTCCGGCCGCCTAGCCCTGATCTTGTCCCAGGTGGATGCGGTGGGCCTCTTGGCCCGAAGTGCTTTCAGTCCCATGGCGTGCGAATCCCATCCCTCGTTTTCGGAGGCCCTTCTGATTCCGACGGTGGTGCCTGGCCCTCCGGAGCATCGCCGTGGATTTCGTTCCGTGCGCTTCGTTGCTCCTGCGCTTAGGTGGCCGCGAGTGTCCCTGCGATGAATCCGACCCCCAGGCCGAGGATCACGCAGCCGACGATGATGCTCAGAATGATCCAGGTCGCGTGCCGCTGAAGCACCGCGAAGCGCTCGAGATTCTTGTCGGCGGCGTCCCGATCGGCCATGACAGTTTGCAGACGACGGTCAGCGAACTCCGCGGCACGGGTCTCGATCACTGCGTTCTCGTCGCGCAGATCTTGGACCTGCTTGGTCAGCGTCTCGGTCTTGGCCCGCTCCAGCGACAAGTCCTTGTCCCATTCGGCGTCGCGTTCCTTGATCCTCGTGACCGCCGCCTGGCGGGCGAGGTCGAGCTCGTCCTCCATCCGACGGATCCGGTCGGCATGCTCGGCACGCTGAGCCTCGAGTGCGCCAGCGTGCTCGGAGCGGGCCTCAGCAAGCTCGTCGGTGCGCACCAGCTGCTCGGCCAGTGCCTCGGCCCGGACGATGTCATTACCTCGGTGATCGGCGACGATCCGGTCGACCTCCTCCTTCCAGCGATGCAGGCACTCCTGCTCGGCGGAGAGGTTCTCCCTTTGCTTCTCTGCGAGCACTTTGAAGATCTGCGTCTGGCCGACCTGGAGCTTGAGGTTCGCGTCGTTGCGCCGGATTCGCAGGATCTCCTGCAGGTCGTGGGTGTGAGCGTTGCTCATCTCCCGATCAATCTCGACGACAGCATCGGCCTGGGCCCTGTCGACTCGGGGCTTGTTGCGCTCCCGGTAGTGGGCCTCGGCGTCCTTTGCGGCCTTCTCCTTGAGCACCTTCACGTGCTCCTCGTAGTCGTCGATGATCCGGGCCTTGGCCTTGCGGACCTTCTCGTCTCTCTCTGAGAGCCTCTCGACCTGCTTGGCCTCGATGCTGTCCATGAGCCGCTTGTAGCGGCTGTCCTCGTGATCGGTGGCCACCGCGCGTATGACCTGCTCGATGTGGGTGGACATGAGATTGACGTAGAGGGCCCGCAGCTCGTCCTCGTGCTGGTAGCGCAGACCGGCCAGGTCGGCGTTGGCCTGTCGGCTGAGTTGGGCAACCTGGTCGCCGAGCCACTGGCTCGCGCCCTCGGGCACTTCGATCTGAACGGCCGGGGCACCGATCGAGAAGGTGCGGTTGAACTCGTCGAGTCGGATGCCCAGATCCAGGTCCTCGGGCAGGAAGCGCCGAGCAAGGCTGTCGTGGACGGTCTCTTGGTTGTCGGCGTAGACACCCTCAGCTGGATCGACGGGCTTGGGCCCGTCCAGAGTGGAGTCGTCTTCGTCGATGCCGAAGCCCTCGTCCCCGGGGTTCTCCGTCGCGACGGGGGCTTTGGATGCCGGTGCGGGCCCGCTGATCGGCTTCGTCTCGGGGGCCTCGAAATCGGGCTCCTCTTCGGCGGCCAGGCCCTCAAAGACCGGCTCATCGTCGTCGCCAGTGGGGGAGTCATCCTCATCGAGCGGAGCGAAGATCTCGTCGCCGTCCTCGTGCGCAAGGGGGGCGACGACGTCTGTCGCCTGCGTCGGATCAGAGACTGTGGCTTCAACGGGGTTGGCGCCAGAAAGTCCCGAGTGGTCGGCCCAAACCTGCCATCCCACCGCCTGCTCGAGGCTGAGGGTGCCAGCGGCGATCTGCTGGGTCTGGGAGAAGGACGCTTTACCGACGAACTCGACGTGCAAGTCCCCCTCACCGGTCTCCCAGACCACGGCCCAGGAGTACTCAGCTTCTGTGAGCAGCGAGTACTCATCCATCCGTTCGAGCGTGGAGACGGTGGGAATGATGCCGAAGACCTCTTCTGCGAGCATCTCTGCGGTGGCCACGGTCTCGATCTCGTCGTTCTCGATGAGTTTGATGATCGAGCCCTTGGCTTCGTCACGGCTCTGACGGCGATTGAGTCCGCCGACGGCCTCGGAGGCGAGACCGAGCATTACCCATGCGGTGCCGGAGGGGAAGACGAACCTCTCGTTCCTCCTGAGCAGATCCACTGTCCCGGTGGTCGCCGTCTCGTGCACGACCGAGGACAGCAGTTCGTCCGGCTTCTTCCTGCGCTGTTTCTTGCGGGTTGTGACCGGCATCCCTGGAATGGGCATGCGTGTGGATCCCTTCACTGGATGAAACGCAGGTCGACTGTTTTGTGGGCATCCTATCGTTCACGTCAGTGAATGGACAATGAAAGAGTCATTGCATGGTGTCATTGAATGGCTGAGGTTCTGTTGCGCGTGGCCGCCGAGACCTCCGACAGTCCGGTCAACCACACCCTGAACGGCATCGCCCGCCCCCTGCACCTGCGCGAGAGCTCGACGCCGAGACCCTCACCCGGGCTGTCCGTGCTCTCACTGCATCGCCGAACAACACGGCTTCCAGCGTCACGTATCAGGACGCACATGGGCACCTCGCCATCGATCGCGAGTGGCTCAGGTCACTCTTCCGAGGCGTCACGAAATACCACTCTCCGGAGTCCTCTTACGAGACGTTCTCACTGGACGCTCCACACCCGGAGTGCTGACAAGGAAGGGAAAACATGAGCGCACACCACGCCCACAGGCCCACCGAGAGGGAGATCATGGATCTCTACACCCGAGTAGCTCGTGAAGAGGCGGACGAGTGGGTCCGCAAGCTGGTGGGCGTCGACCGGCCGGTGTCCGCGCAGGAGGCCCAACAGGCGTTGGGCGATCTGTTTGACCGCTGGGCCGACCCGACCCACGCCCACAGGCCCACCAGGGAGGAGTAGACCCCACACGCGGAAACGACTTGCTCTCACGGTGTTCACCGTGAGAGCAAGTCGTTTCCGCGTGTGACATGACTGCCTAGTTCGCCTCGGCGGAGAGGGCAGCGCGCATTTCCGAAGGCTGGTCCCTCCTCCGATGCGGGCTCAGGGCGGCGGTGTAGGCAGTCGAAGATTGCCTCAGGACGCTTGAATTGAAAGGAGATTCAGCCTCGGTGGGTGCGGACGACGATGCGCGCGTCGGACTTGAGCAGGCGCTTGTTGTCGCTGACGAGCTTCCCTGTGACTTGGACCCGGATTCGTCGTTCAGCCGGGTGCTCGTTGATGAACGTCGCGATGCCGGTGGTCACCTCATCGGTGAGCTTGGCGACCGCGGCGCGCGCGCCTCCTGAGTCGGAGTCCGACTCGCCCTTGTCCTCGACGAGGTACTGCAGGACCTTCCGGTCAACGTCGACGCGCACGTTGTGCTTGACCGCGACCTCCTGAACGACCGAGCGCATCTTGCCGCGCACGATTTTCTTCTGAGTCTCCTCTGACAGCGGTTGGAAGGGCACGATCGCGTCGATGCGACCCAGCAATTCTGGCGGGAATCGGTTGCCGCCGGTTGTCTGCGAGATTGAGCGCCGGATGAGTTTCTGGTACTCAACGAGGTTCTCGCCCGATCCGGTGTCCGACGAAGCGTAGCTCGCGATCGTCTTGTAGATCTCCGAGCCGGCGTTGGTGGTGAGCACGATATAGGTGTTGAGGAAGCTCACCGTCCGGTTGTTGTCGTCGGAGAGCCGACCGTCGTCGAGAACTTGGAGCAGGATGCGCGTGACGATCGAGTGCGCCTTCTCGATCTCGTCAAAGAGCAGCACAGAGTAGGGCCGGTCCCACACCCGCTTCGTCAGTTCCGAGCGGAAGACCGCGTAGGACTCCTCGCTCGCGTACTCCGTCATGTCGAAGCGGATGAGGTGTCGCTCGTCGTCGCCGAAGATGAGGTTCGCTAGCTGCTTGACCGTTTCTGTCTTACCAGTGCCTGTACTCCCAGTGAATACAAAGGAAGCTCTCGGCTTGCTCTTGTCATTGAGGTCGGCCACCGACAGCTGCAGGCGACGGGCGAGCATGCTCGTGGCGAGGTCTTGGCTGAACACCCGCTCGTCGAGCTCGACTTTGATCCTCGCCCCGTCGACACGGACGTCGACGTTGTTGCCCGTCGACTCCATGATCACGTCGGCGAGCAATTCTCGGTCCATGGACCGGTCAGTGATCCGGTGCCAGCCCACCATTGAGTCGAGTACGAGGATCGACTTGCGCGGCTGAGAGCTGGCCGGGATGTAGCGCTGGGTGTACTCGTAGATCTGCTGGAAGATGTGGTCGTCGTAGAACTGGTCGGCGACTCCATAGCGACCGGCCATCCCCTTGAGGATCTCGACCGTCGTCGCCTGGTCCGGCTGGGAGAGGTTGATGCGCTGGAGGCGCTCGACGAGTGGCTGGTTGGACGATATGTGCTTGTGGAACTCTTCGTAGGTCGTCGCTGCGATGATCCGGATCCCGCGTGTGCCCGAGGCCGCCAGCACCGGTTTGATCGCCTCTGTCGCGGCGTCGGAGAGCTGGATGATCTGGTGAAACTCGTCGATGAAGAGTACGAGCTCTTCTTGCTCGATCCGGTGGAACTCCTCGGCCTCGTCGAAGAAGCGCTTGAGCAGGGCGGCCATCTGCTGGCCGTTGCCAGCTTCAGCGATCATCCGTGCGGGGTCGACTTCGAGGTAGCGGCGCTGAGAATCCTGGACCGACACCGCTTGGACAAGCGCGGTCTTTCCCGTGCCGGCCTCGGCCAGCAGCAGCACGTTCGACAACTCGGGCCGAGCCATCCCCGCCATGACCTGTATCTGCTCCCGTTCGCGGCCGACGATCTCGCGCTCCGCTGGCTTGAGCGGGTCTGACAGCTTCGAGAGGGTCGGGTAGGCCGCATCGAGCCTTTCGTCGTGGAACATCTACCGGATCGACCCCCTGGACATCTGACTGATTCGATTGAATCACAAGTGGAAAGATTATCAAATGAATGATTCGAATGCGCGCATAAGAGGGCTCGGGGGTGACTCCCTCGGGTCCTTTCGGGGGCCCTCGAACCGGATCGTCTTGCCGACCTTCGGGTCCTGACCTGCGGGCTGACCGGTAGTCTCTTCGCCGATACTCCCGGGCTGCTCGACCGCGGCTCGCCGCTCAATTCCGCCTGCTCGACCTCCCTGGAGACAACCCCGTAGACCGGCACGGTCGCAACGACATCTCGATGTGCTCGTCCGCCGTCTCAGACCCTCATCTCGTGCTCGGCGGTCTTCGCCCTGGGGCCCGCTCGACCTGTACCCGGGATGCGTCGCCGCGGTTCGGGCAGCGGCCCGCCTCGCCGGATCGCCCGCGTCGAGATCGCATCAAGCGCGGCGACTCCGCGGCCCGAGTGCGCTCTCATCTGTCACCACTTCCTCCCTGGTCCGCGTCTGAAATGAGCGGAAGGCCCGCACCAGGGAGGGACTCCCTGGTGCGGGCCTTCCGCTCATGCGGTCGATGCCGATCAGCCGATCGAGGGCTCCGGTTCGGCGACCTGCGCCTGGACCGCGAGGGCCGGGGCCGGGGTCGCGTCGGGTTGGGTGGTCTGCGCCTCCTGGGTCTCGGCAACCTTCTCGGCCTCGCGAGCCTGCTTGGCCGCCCTCATCGACTTGAACTGGTTCTCGAGGGTGTTCGGTTCCATCTTGAAGTCGGCCTGGCCGATCTCCTTGTTGGTGTTGATGATCAGGCCGTCCTTGGTCGGCATGACGCTGGCCTTGACCGCGAACGCCGCGCCGATCTGCTCGCCGCCCTTGTTGGTCACAGACTCGACGTTGGGCCCGGCGGCGGCCTTGATCTTCTCGAACTGGTCCATGGAGTAGCCCGCGCCGTTGTTGTAATAGGTCCTGCCGTCGCGCTCCTGCTTCCGCGAGACCAGGTGGAGGTTGGTCTGGCCGGGGCCGCGAGGGTCCCTGTGGTCGACCATGACGTCGAGGAACTGACTCCTTCCGTTCCTGGTGACGTTGTTGAAGTGGGTCTTGACGATGAGGTTGATGTTGGTCATCGCGCCTTCGCCCGGGAGGTAGGCCATGATCGTTCCCTTTCGTCCAATCCGCCTGCAATCAGGTCGGTCGTGATCAGTGCCGCCAACAGGATAGATCTATTGAATCACCGAATAATGGTTCTCACAGTAGTACTATTACAGATCATTGGCAATCATTGAATCATGACTCTAGGTCTCTTGCTGGGGTTGGCCTAGGGGAGTCATGCTGACGATCCTGGCCAGCATTGGATGCCGCCCCGCTCGCTTCGCGTGCGGCCCGGTCGACCCGAGCAGTAACCCGCACCGCCAGCTCGGCGTCGAGCGAGGATGCCTTTGACCGGCGTCCCACCTCGACCCGCTCCTGCTCCGCCCGCAGCTCGGCGATGCGAGAACGCAGGACGAACTTGCCCGTCTCGGCCTGCCCCGCCGACAGCGCCAGCACCGTACGCGTCATCGCCGCCACGTCGTCGACGGGCAGCTCGACGATCGACGCCGATTGACCCGAGCCCTCGAGGTAGTCCATCGCCGCCACGACCAGCTGCCGCCGAGTCCGAGCCGCGGCCAAGAACACCTGTCCGGCCCGCTGCCCGACCTCGACGTCGGAAACGAAGTCGTAACCGAGGTGATGGAGATCGAGGGCCTTGACCTCAGCGAAGTCGTGGCCGACCCCCTCAGCGATGACCGCATCGTCGGTGACGGCCTCGCCCCCGCTCTGGTCAACGCCGAGCTCGAGGACCAGGCCCGAGCTAGCCAACCGGCTGCGCAACTCGGCGACTCGCTCGTCGTAGGACCGCTTCATCGTCGAGATCCGACTGTCGAGGACGGCCCGCCCAGCCCTGCCCTGGGTCAGGTGTCGGCCCCCGGGCTGGTCGTAGACGTCGCGGCCGATCCACTCGGCCTCCTCGGCGTCCTTCATCCGCGCCAGCGAGACATCGGCGCGCAGGCTCATCAGAGACAGCAACCGGGCCCCGTAGTCAGAGATGGCCTGCTGCTCCTCGTGCCAGGCCCTGGAATCGGCGAGGAAGGGCAGGAAGTGCCGATACTTGGACACCACCTGCTCGTGCCAGCGCTGCTCAAAGCGGTAGTGGTCATAGAGGGGGCGCGATGCCACTGCGGCGACGCCGGCGGCATCCGAGCGCTCCCAACGCAGGGCGAGCCTCCGATTGTGCTCGGCCTGGCGGCGGTGGTGGGCCATGCGCGAGGAGTAGCTACGCAGACGGAAGCCAAAGGAGATGAGGTCATCGGTCTCCTTGCCCTGAGCCCGCTCGTGGGAAGCGGCCACGGCCATGCGCTCGTAGTCCATCCCCATGACCTCGAGCATCGGGGTACGCACCGTCAGCTCCTCGACCGGCATCGCTCGCAGCAGCTGGTAGACGCCGTTCACGGCGCGCTCGACTATCTGGGAACGGCCGCGGTCAATGAGCCGCTGCCACTGCTCGGTCGACAGGTCCTCGTTGGCCCGTCGATTGTCGGCGTAGTCGCGGATACGTTCCATGGCCGCTGGCATGGGCGAACCGGGGCGGGCCAGTTGCTCGGCCACGAGCTCGGTCACCAGCGCATTGGCCTTACGCATCGACGCCGAGTTCGACCCTGCCCGCCACAGGCTTCGATCCCCCGCAGGCAGGCACGCGAGGATGAACTGCGGCAGAGCCTCGGACCGGATCCGGTCGTGGGCCCAGCGCTTGATGTAGGTCGTGACGTTGCGCCGCTCATAGCCAACCGCGCTGGAGAGGTGGGCCACGGCCTGTTTCTCGTCGAGCCAGGCGTCGATGCCCCGCCGCAGCCGGGCCTTGTGCCGGTCGAGCAGCTTGCCCTTCTGTGCGCCGTCCTTGGCTCGCCGCCCCGGGCCTGCGTCAACCATGGCCAGGTGGCAGTGGACGTGCTCGGTGTCGACCTGCACGACCCCGACGTAGCGGAGGTCGTCATAGCCCCCGGCGCCCGACGCCATCCTCTCGAGTCCGTGCATGATCGCCATCCGCAGCTTCATCTGGTCGAGGTGGCCGCGGTAGTCGCCAGCCTTCTCGCAGCGGAAGTCGGGGGCGACGATGCCGTGGCGCTTGAGGTAGACCTCGTCGAAGGACAGCACAGTCTTCATCACCGTGTGTCCTCCCTCAAAGAGGCGTTGAATGTCGGCGCTGGCGGACCGCAACTGCTCGTCGGACAGGGACACCGAGTCGTAGCCGAAGGCCACACCTCCGTCTCCCTGGGCGTGGCGCATCTCGTACCTCGCCTCCCGGCGCGAGGGCATCCGCTCCACCGCCGAGTCGCGCGCTATGTAGCGCAGAATGAAGTCATCGGTGCGCAGGCGCCGGATCGGGGCCACGGACTCGGTCGCCCCTTTTCGGGCCATGTACCGGATCACGTACGCCCCCGGTGTCCCGCCGCGTGAGCCCCTGCCTCCGGAGTGGGGCACGCTGAACTCGTTCACCACGACGATGTCCGTCTTCAGTGGCACAGCGCTGGTCTTCCCGTCGATGGGGCCAACCCCGGCCCGCGATGAAGTTCACGCATTCCGGGGCTGGTCGGTCTGGTGTCGCGCCAGTGGGGCCTCAGTACTCCCACTCGACCTCGCTCGAGGGCTGTTCGAGCTCGGCGGCGCGGGCGGCGACCTCGGCTTTACGTCTGTCGAGCGAGGACGAGTCGGTCGCGAGGAAGGCCCATTCCCGTTCGCCGTCGTCCTCGTTCCTCTCGCGCAGCGAGGACGCCACCTGCTGGGCGTAGAGGTGCTCGGGCGTACCCTCCTCTGCGGCCAGTCCGGCCTGGAACGCCTGGCGCTCGGCCTCGATGGCGTCCTCGATCTCCCGTTTGCGCCCGTCGAACTCATCGAAGACCGTGAGCTCGTTGACGGCCTCGTCTTCTTCACGAGTGGACTCGACGTTGTAGACGTCCTCGCCGAAGAGGCTGTCGAATTCGCCGGAGTGGGTGGCCACCGTGGGCTCCCCGGTGACCTGGGCGACCTCGGCCTCGGAACGGGAGAAGTCGTCGAAGTAGGCGGCCAGGTCGTAGCCGGAGGTCTCTAGGCTGGCGGGTAGGTGGCCGCGGCGATGGACGTGGGCGAAGACGATCGGTAGCTGGCCGCCGTCAACGCCGGGGTCGGGGGCGAGCACCACCGCGTCGATCTCGGCGGGCAGCTCCCACTCCACGCCAGTGACCCGACCGTCCGGCACGCGGAAGTCGGTCTGGAAGTAGCCCTTCTGAGCCATGTGGACGAGCTGTGCGTCGTCGAACTCATAGAACACATCGACCTGCTCCGATCCGACCGGGTACGTCAGCTCGGTCAGCCCGTGGGGCATCCCCTCGGGCAGTGCGATGGTGCGCATCTCGCCGATGACATGCAGGTAGGGTCGATACTTCTGGTCCTGGCCGTGGTGGGCCAGTTCGATCGTGTCGACCAGCACCCCGACGGTGGCCGGGATCCGCTCGAAGCGCTGGACCTTGACCCCTTTCAGGTTCAGCACCCGCTCGGCCCACACGTCGGCCATCGTCAGTCCTGCGGTCCGCATCATTTCCTCCGCTTCCGGTTCCTCTGCTTGCTGCCACTGCTCGTTGTGGTCTTCTCCCGTCCAGAGCGGGCGCGCTCAGGAGCGTCAGCATCGAACTCCAGTTGCGCGCGCAGCCGCTCGATCTTTCGTGTCCCGGCCCGCCACAGGCCCCGCATGATCGCGACCTCGCCGATCATGAGCATCCCGACGACGAACAGCAGGGGCACCAGCCACACCGCGAGAAGGCCGTCGACGCCCACGCCAGGCCCAGCAGCTCCCGACTCCATATGCAGCCACGCACCCACGGCAGGCAGGAGCGAGGTGGCGGTCGTGAACACGAGCAGCCAGTAGAAGACGACGGTCGAAGTGCGGATGAACCCGACCATGGCCCAGTGCTTCTTCCTAGTCGCCCGCCTCTTGGCCTTGTTAGCGCCCTTGAGATCGTCAAGCAGTCGCCTACCCAGGCTCGGGCGAAGCTCCTCGTCCAACAAGCCCGCACGGGAGGAGTGGTCGGTCCCCTCGACCTCGGAGATCATTTCGGTGCGCTCAGTGGCCCGTGTCATCGTGTCGTCGTCCTTCTCACTCTTCGTCATCAAGGGTGGGCGCCGTACGTCTGGTCAGTTCTCGCCTTCTCCTGCTGAGGGCTCGGTCGTCAGCTCAACGCTCTCGTCCTTCGTAGCCCGGCCTCCGTCGGCGGCCTCGAGCCTTGCCCTGCTGGCGTTCGAGGCCCTGTGGGCCTCGGCCTCGACGAGTGCGCCGTCCTGCTTGGTCGTCGCGGTCAGGAAGACGAACTGGGCCCCGCCCTCGTCCGATTCGAGCCGCGCCAGTGCGGTGTAGCTGTAGTCGAGACTGCTGATCCCCGCGACCTGGACGTCGAGGTCGGTCAACCGGTGATACCGGCCCTCGCCGGTTGCCATCCACTCGGGCAAGAACTCGGTGAGCGTGCGCGAGTCCGGTCCGAGAACATCCCAACGGGCATCGAGACTGATCTGCTCATCACGCACCGACCTCGACGACGCCGATGCTTCGGCCAGCGAGAGCACGAAGGTCCTGATAGCGTTCCGGTCGCGCTTGACCCTGTCCGCGTCGATCCCGCCGAGCTCGGCGATCAGCTCGGAGTGCCTGTCTTGTAGCTCGGCCTCGGCCCTCTCCTTGTCCTCGACCAGTCCGGCCTTCATGCCCGCGGCCTGCTCGGACGACGAGGCCTGGTCTCCGGGGCCCAGAGCCATCACCAGGCTGGCCACGGACAGCGCCAGGAGGCCGGCGCAGATGCTGAGGAAGACGGTGTTGGCGCGCTTCTTCAGCCACGCGCCCAGGCCCTGATTCATTCCTGCTTCACCTCCACGCCGCGGGCTGCGCCGTGGACCGTCGTACCGATGCGGACCTCAGAGAAAGTCTGGCTGGTGAGGTCGTAGTTCGCCGATGCCCAGGCGAGCACCGCCGGGTCCTGGTCTTTGGCGGGGTGGCGCTCGATGGCCTGCCAGGTCACGGGGATCGTCCCGTCGACTTCGATGGTGGCCGGGCTCGCCACAATCCACTCGAAGCCTGAGTCGAAGCTGGCGGGGATGCCTACGGCCTCTGGCACCGAGGCGTCGGAGGCGAGTAGGTACCAGGGGTCGAGCGCTGAGGCGTCAACTGAAGGTGTGAACAGGGGAGTGAGATCGCGGCGGGTCGAGGTCACCAGCGCGGGGTCGAGGGTGCCGTCGGCGGACTCGATCTGCGGCGTGAGGTGTCGGTAGTCGTTCTGAAGGCCCGCGACCCGGTCGGCTGAGGCCAGCGCCTTGACGAGTCCGCGCTCGGCGTCCCGGCCCTCGGGCAACTCTTCGGCGCGGGCCTCGGCTAGGTGAATCTTTTCGCGCAGGTCGAAGATTTCCTGCGCATCGGCTCCGCTCACCTCGGGGCCGGTCGAGCTGGAGGAGCCGAAGGCGAGCACACCGGTGACAAGGGCGACTACGAACATGATCACTCCAGCCACCACGGTGCGGGTGCCTAACAGCTGCTGTTCGCCATCCTCTGCGCCCACGTGCGAAGACTTGTCCCCGTCTGGTCCCGGCTTCGTCTCCACTTGCCTGTTTGCGGGCGTGATGAACACCCGCCTCGACGCGGCCTCGACGACGTCCTCGTCGGCGTCGGTCCTTTTGGTCTTTGTCGTCACCATTCTTCTCTCGACTCATTCGTTCGTTCTACCGAGACATTCTCAAGAGCGAGAATTCAAAAGTGTTGTTATGTGGCTATCGACTCGACCGTGTCACCCCCGGGGGAGGGGCGCCTGTCAGCTCCATAACCTCCCCTTCGTCGTTGACGGTGAGGTGCAGAAGCATCCGCCTCGTCTCGGTCGGTGTCTTCCCATCGGAGCCCGGGCGCACGTTGCTCGAGCTCACGTCGACTTCGGCGACCACGGCGTACACGTAGTCCGTGCCGATAACCCTGACCGGGTCGATGTCGATGTCCCCGCCGAGAGAGAAGATCAGGCCCACGGCATCGATGTAGTACTGGCTCGTGCCGTCAACGACGGTGTAGGTCGCCGGAGGCATGAACTCAGTGAGGAAAGGGCCCTTCTCGTCGAGGTCGAAGCCGTCGACGAGGTCCGCACGGGCCGCCTCGTAGGACTTGCCATCGTCCCAGGTGAAAGCCGTGGCGAGCACGTCTTCGATAACCACCCTGTCGGCGATCAGCCTCGACTTCGTCACTCCGAGGGCTTCATAGGTGTTCGCCTCGGCGGCCTCGTTCTCAGCGGCCCGAGCCGTGGCCAGTCGCCTTTCGAGGCTGGCGATCTCCCCGGCCTGGGCGTCGAGCCTGCGGCTGCGATCCATCTGCTGCAGCCCCGTTCCGATGCACGCGGCCACGAACACCGTGGCGGCTATGAGCATCCAGAGGTTGCGCCGGAGGAATCTCGGTCGACCTGTCGAGGATCGCTCGCTCATGTCGTTCGCCCGTCCTCCTCTTCTCTTGTCGGCGCGATGTCGGACTCGTCGGTGCTCAGGTGCTCGACCCCGGCGGTGGTGACGACGAGATCGAGCCCGACGAACGTGCCCTTCTCGCCGTCGAAGTCGGCGCTGGCCCACGCCAGAACGTCCTCAGTCTTGGTGTCGGTGCACGTCCACACCGCGTGAGCCAGGCCCTCCTCGCCCACGACCGGCATCGCCGACGCTACGGCCCAAGTCGAGGCCGACTCCGGTGACGGGGTGCGCCCGTCGTGGCGGACGTACCAGGCGTAGCGGGGATCGATCGTTCCCGGATCGTGCGAGAGGGCCGTCGACCACTGGTAGGCTTCCGCGTCGTCGTGAACGAGGGCCTCGTCGGCGAAGTACGGTGCCAGCGCCCGGCGATGCTCGGCCACGTCCTCCATCTGCGGGCTCGGAGCGCCGTCGCCTGGAGTGGGGGCCGATGCGGCCTTGCGGTAGAGGTCGATGAAACCCTGCTGTTCCATCGCGACCGACTTGGCCTTCTCGGAGACATCGGTGGCCAAAGCGGTGAGCAGGGCCTTGGTCTCTTCGTTGTCTCGGGGCTCCTCGGCCTCGGCGACGTTCTGCGTCAGGGACATGATCTGCTCGAAGTTCTCGGCCTGCTGGGCCCGGTAATCCTCCTCAGAGACCGCGGTGAATGTGAGCAGGGAGAGGATCAGCGTGCCGACGGCGGCCACACCTGCCTTGCGCAGGGTGCGGGCGTTGTCTTCGGGCGTGCGCGCGGCCAACTGCGCTCGCTTCTCGATGGCCCAGCCGTCAAAGGCCGACTCCAGCTCGGCGCCGGTCATCCTCCGCACCGGCCTGCGGTTGGCCGTGATGGCCTTCAGTTTCGCCTTCACCGACCGGTCCCTGTCCGAGGCGCTTCCCCCGCTCTCGTCCGGCTGCAGGCTGACATCCTCGTCTCTGCTCACACTCGATCCTTCATGACCATCAACTCTCATTCAAAGACGAATCAATCATAGCGTGAAAGATCATTGATATCCGAGTGGTGCGCCCGGTCGGTTTAGAGACGCGAAAGGGCCCGTGACCGCTCGAAGCGATCACGGGCCCAAGGGCGCGGCCCGTGCTTGATCAGACCTTCACTTCGCCTCCCTCGATGCGGTCCGAGAGATCGGTGAACGACCAACCGGCGTCCTTCCATTCGCTGACCTCGACCCACCGGGCACGGCCCGGGAAGGCGCAGTAGGCGGCCTCACCGATGAGAATCCGGTCGCCGTCGATGCCGAGGACAATGCCCGTATGACCGGCAGCCGAGGAGTTGCCGTGGGAGAAGACCGAGTACGGGGTCGGCGTGTCCGAGGCCTTCGCGCTCAGCAGCTGAGCCATGACACGAGCGGTGTCCTTGCCGTTGTTGCTCGCGTATCCCATATCCCACTGCGCGTACTTGTGCGCGAAATACCATGAGAACGAGGTGCAATTCTGCACGTAGGAACCGTTGCACTTGGCTGGTCCGCCTCCGTCGGCGAACGCCTCGCCCAGGACCTCGTCGGCCTCCTCGTTGTACAGCTCCATGAGCTTTTTGGCCGTCTTGAAGTCAATTCCGCCGTCCTTGAGGCCGACCGCGCCCCCACTCTCGCCGTCAGAGCCCCCACTGGAGCAGGAGACGGTCGAAACCGGGACGACGTCGGTGACCGCGCCGGACGAATTCCAACTCACATGCGGGTGGTCCATGTGGTTCTCTGTCGGCGAGCCTCGATCCGGCATCGGCTGCCAGTCGGTGTCGCCCTTGCTGAAGTTCCAGATCCGCTGTTGCCAGATCACGTACCGCACGTCGCCGAGCTCTTTGTGATTGTCGATGACGTACTGCGCCAACGCGTCGCCGGCCTTCTTGCCTTCGTCATCGAGCGCGACCATAAAGTCCACGGCCAGTCCGGCGGTGTGACCATGCGCATCATCGTCGTACGCACCGCCGCCGTCGCGGTAGCCGCCAGCACCTTGGAGACCTGACCCTGGCCCGTCCTTGAATTTCGAGTAGATGAGGTCTGCGGCCTCCTGTACATGCGGCTTGACCTGCCCGAGGTCGAGCCGCTCGGCGGGACCGTCATTGACGGGCTCGACTTCAGACGCATCGGAGGCGGAACCTTCCTCCCAACCATCCATGGCCGCAAACCACTTCTCGGCCGCCTCCTGCCGAGCGCCGAGGGCGGGCACGCCAGCCCGTTCCCACTGCGTCAGGAAGTACTCGGCCGCCTCCGACGGCGACCCCTTCTTCTCGGAGACCATGCCCTTGATGATCGCCACATCCGAGGGATTGTCACCGTCGGGATCGGTCATGAACGACAGCTGGATCTCCATGTCGTACCACTGGCCGCCGGCTGCCTCGGCGTACTCCTGCAACTTGGTGTTGCGGTCGGCCGTCCACTGGCCCAGGCCGATCCCGTAGTTCGTCCCGCCGCCGTCGAGCTTGGCCTTCTTTTTCGGGCCGAGCTCGTAGGGCTCGTCGTAGATGCCCTCGACGCCGGTCGGGTCAAGCTCGGATTCGATTTCCCAATTGCCGAGAATCCCGGCGATGTTCTCGTCGGGCATGCCCATGCCCGAGAGCACCTTGTACACAGCCTGGGCGTGGGCCTCCTCGTCCGCGTTGATGTCGCCGACCCTGATCGGGTCCGACTCGGTGTTGACAATGCAACCGTACGAGGAGTTCCCGTCCCCGTTCGCCGCAGCCTGGGAGTCAATGACAGCGCTGGCGAGGGTGCCCGCCGCCAGCGCGATCACCGCTACCGTGGCCACGACCGCCGATATGGTCGCCGTCGCAGGGGCGATGGTAAGGCCCACAACGGTCGCGACGACGCCGACGATAGCCGAGCCGATCGCTCCGAAGACGCCGCCGATGATCGCTCCGATCATCTGCGGAATCGCCAACACCCAGGCCAGAAGCGACTGCATGAAGCCTAGCGTCGCCGCGGCCACCTGCATCATCAGCATCTTCAGCCACTTGAGCAGGGACATCAGCGCGATGAGAGCCCCGGCCGGAGGAGAGGCGGCGACGCCGCC
The DNA here is from genome assembly GCF_056173345.1 of Nocardiopsis sp. iso_237. Classification (NCBI taxonomy): domain Bacteria; kingdom Bacillati; phylum Actinomycetota; class Actinomycetes; order Streptosporangiales; family Nocardiopsidaceae; genus Nocardiopsis; species Nocardiopsis sp. iso_237. The sequence goes on from NZ_CM149669.1 coordinate 2,623,581, forward strand.
AGCCACCGCCACGCCCTTGGCCACCTTCGAGCCCGGGGGCTCCTGGTTCTCCTGCTCACGGGCATAGCCGGTCCCGCCCGCGCCGAGGGCCCTCTTGCCGCCCTCGACCGCGTCCTTGCCGCCTTCGACGGCGACTCCCTTGGCCGCGCCGATGACAGCACCGGGCAGCGCCCCGACCCCGCCTGCGGCTGCACCCTTCTGGGCGCCGCCGATCGCACCCGAGACAGCCGAGCCCGCATAGCGTCCCGCCGCCCTGCGCCCTGTGGAGCTGCCGTCGCCCTCGATAGCCTTCTGCGCAGCCGATCCCGCGAGGTTGGCACCGGCTCCATCGACGCCCTTCGATGCCTTGTCGACCTTCTCCAACGCCTGAGCGCTTTCGGCAGCTTTGGCCGTCGATCCTGCTGCCGGGACGGGCCCGAGGCTCTTCGCGCCCCGCCCTGCTCCACCGGACTGCGTCCCCGATCCGGTTGACGTCCCCGATCGCGTTCCCTTAGGTGAGGGGGGCGCGGGAACCTTGCCATCAGGAGCCGACGCGTTCTGCCCGGAACCGGGCGGCTCGTTCGTGCCCTGCGGCCGCCGCGTGGCCATCGATGCTCCTTTCCGGCTCCATCGGGCCGAGGTCAGTAGTTGATGAAGAGGGCCGTCTCATCACTGTTGGCTGAGCTGTTCGACTGCACGTCGCGCAGATCGACGTCGATGGCCAACAGGGCGAACAGGAGGTTCGACTGGTACTCGTTCTTGGCGGAGTAGTAGTCGGCGTAGGCCTGCGAGAGGTTGTTCATGACGTTCGTCAGCGGCCGCATGGTCACGTCCGAGGTGCGGTAGTCCTGCGCCAGTGATGACCCGTCCGAGAGAGTCCACTCGATGTCGCCCACTCCGAACTCGTCCTCGTCCGTGCTCTCGCCCGACTTCTCCGACAGAAACTCGCCGTAGCTCTTGCCAGCCGGGACGAGGACATCGAGGTAGCCGTCGTAGACGTTGCTCGATCGCCAGTTGAAGTCGAACCCCCCAGGTACGACGGTCTTCGTTGTCAGCGCCAGGCTCGACTTGCCTTCCTCCGACTCGGACTTCGACTCACCGGTGACCTCGTCGCCGGCGATGAGACTGGGCACCTGCGGCGGGCGCAGGGAGAGGCCATCGACTTTCGTCGTCTCGAGGTCCGTGGTGTAGGAGTCGATGCGCGACAGGGCGGTCCGCATCTCTACGAGCTTGGAGTCCAGGGCTTCGCGCGCCGTCTGCTCATCCGACTTCAGGACCACGTCGTAGAAGGCCCGGGCGGGGTCAAAGGTCGCTGCGTCGAGCGAGGTGATCGTCTCCGCTTGCTGTGCCCCGGGGTTGAAGAAGATCCGCCACTGGTCGTGCTGGGCGAAGGATCTGTCCCCGACCAGTTCATCGGCGGGCTCGTCGTTGGCCTCCTTGAACGACAGTTCCCGGTTGGCTCGCATCGTCAGGTTGAGTACCTGCCGGGCGAAGGGCTCGTCGGCTTCGAGGAGAACGCCGACGTAGCCGGTAGAACCGAAGACGTAGAAGGACGAGGAGATGCCTGACGTCGAGACCTTCTCAGTGTTGAGGTTTTCGTCAGAGCCCATAAGGAAGCCCTGGTAGTCGCTGGCGTTGTAGGAGATCTGTGCGCCCTTGTCGAAGTGCATGATCAACAAGGCCTTGTTTCCCAGCTCATTCGTGTACACCCCGTCCACGTCGCCCTTGAGCTTCGTCTTCGACGTCGTGAACGTGAGGGTGTACACCGAGGTATCGGCCAGAGCTTCCTTGCCGGAGTTCCAGGCGGCGAAGATCGACCCACCGAAGACGCCCACCGCCGTGACCGCGAAGATCCCGCACACCACGCCGAAGCGCTCCATCGTGTGGTGCGAGTCGAGCTTGAACCTCTTACCGAAGGCGATGATCGAGTCTTTGATCGCCATATCCGTCTACACCCCCGCGTCGCTATGTCTCTCGATGTGCGAAACACGATCGAGTCGGTTGAGGCCACGTGGCCTCAACCGACTCGATCCAATCTCTGATAGCCCGTGTCGTAGTCCCGGTCAGTTCCAAGAAGAGACGATGGCGGACCCGCCGCCGAGCTCCTCAATGGTCTGCTGACCGCCGGATCCCACGGTCTGGACGATGTTGAAGCCGCCAGTGAAGAGAGCGCCGCCGATTAGCACAAGGAGCGCGATCTTGCCCCAGCCAGCCTGCTGCTGCTCCTTCTGAGGACTGGCGGTGAGCTTGAGGATGAGCAATACGCCTCCCCAGATGAGCCCGACGCATCCGAGCAGGATCAGCAGGGATCCGCCCCAGCCCTGAATCGTGCTGGTCGCGTTCTCCAGAAAACTGCCGATGTCCCATGCCGCGCTCGGCAGCGCGATGGTCTGCGTCCCTGCTTCGTTGATGGTCGTCATGATTGGTCCCTCTCGCCTTTTGGTCTCCGATGCACACCTGACAGGCCACTGATTGACATAGGCGACTCGCTCGCCCTCTTTGTAGACGTGCAATGAGTTCCCGAGTCGCTCCTGATTTCGGTGACTCGGGTTGTCCACTGGCAGTCGGGCGCCTCTCGACTCCAACGTCGTCTGCCCTGTTGCCCCTGTTTGGTGCGTGTTGGAAATCATCAATCTACATCATTCGAATCATCATCAACAGTCGATCGCGATGAGTCCATCCAATCGGTGGCTGGATGGCATAGGGATGACGAGGTAGTGAGGGTAGTCGAGGGCGGGTGCGGCAGAAGTAGCGAGTCAGTGCATTCGGCGCACAAGCATGTGTGTACAGTGCGATCTGCTCACTGCCGTGCCGCCTGCGCATACCCCTGGAAGAGGCCACCGACCGATGACACCCATACCGTCCGACTTCTTCGCACGCCGCCTGCGCACTGAGCGCGAGCGAGCCGAGATCAGCCAGGCGGAACTCGCCCGGCGCATGACCACAGTTCTCGGCATCAAGGTCGACCCCTCGGCCATAACCCGCATTGAGCAGCAGCAGAGGGCTGTGCGCCTGGACGAAGCAGTAGCCGCAGCCCAGGCCCTCGACCTGCCCCTGGTGATGCTCCTGGTGGAGGACCCGGCCGCAGAGAACCAGCGGCGTCTGCACGAGTACCTCACAGAACTCACCGCCGCAGAGGGCCAGTGGAGCCGCTTGCGGGCCGAGATCGACCGGCTCACCGTCGCCATCAAAGCGCTAACCGACGAGCGCATCCGGCTGGCCCGTTCTCAGCCGTCCACGCCCCCGCTCGACCCGGAGCTGGCCGAGGCCATTGATGCCCGCGTCCCGCTCGACGAGAACGAGGGCCGGGGCGGGGAGCGGGGGGAGCCGACCTGGGGGGAGGAGGATTGAGGCCTACAGGCCCAGCCTCATTGCGGAGTTGCGCGCCGCCGGGTTCCACGAGCGGTCGTAGACGTCGACCGTCTCGGCCTTCTTTCACCTGTCGGCGCGCATGAGCTCTTGCGTGCTCGCGCCGTCGCGCCTGGCCTGTCACGTGCCCGGCTCGCTGAGTACAGAGAGGACGAGGGCTCTGTGCGTCGCCTCCTGGCCTGCGGCACCGTGTTCTTCGGCCACCCGGACGCCGACTTGCTCTCCCGACTGCGTCTACGCCGACCGCACTTCGCCGGCTGCCTCCTCGCTCCGGCCTCGCACGGAGTGTTGGGGCCGTCCCGGCCTGTGGGATCTAGTCGTGGATCGAGGTCGTCAATGCCAACTACGAGTGGTTGGGCTCTCTCGTGGGCGACGTCGTCTTCCGCAGAGACCCCGGCCGTGAACCGGTTCACCGGTACTAGCGACCCGACCTGTACCCCGGCTGGCGCATGAACCCGGTGTCCTGGCCAGCATCGACCGCTGGGGCAGATCGAGTCCTGGACCCCGATGCGTCCTGCGTCGGTCTCCGGGCTCGTGCGCGCGATCCGCGTTCTGCTCGCCAGCCCATACTTGTGGTTGTTGATGCGTCCGTACCTCCTCTGATCGGTTCCGAGGAGGAGGCCGAGGACCTCGCCCGCGTCGCGAGTGCGCTCGCAGAGTTCGGATAGGCTCGAAGGCATGGGGTTCGACTGGGAAGGCATTCTCGGCGCGCAAGGCGCGAGCCTAGCCGAGGCCTACGATGACGCCGCCTCCGCCGAGGCCTACGATGAGCCGATGTCCGAGTTCGAGGACTACGGTCCGATGCCCGTCCTCGTCGTCGGGGAGGACGACGCCTGAGCCCTACCATCACCCGCGATCACCCATCATCTCCAGAGCGAACCACTCAGCGCATCGCTTTCGGACACTGTGCGGGATCCTGTGCGGTATTTGGTCCACCCTGGATCTCCGTCATCACGTATAACCAGGTAAAAGGCATCTTGAGCGAGCGCGAAGTGAAGATCAACTGGGTCTGGATGCCGCCGTGGGGTCCGGACAAGATCACCGACGACGGGCGGGACCAGCTGCGCATGCTGGGCTTCAACGTCTGATCCGACTCCGTCGGAGCACGGGCCGGGACCCTTCGGGGTTCCGGCCCTTCGTGTGTCCGGGGTCAGCACTGGTGCCGGTCGAGTCCGGCCATCTCCTGGACCTCGTGGGCGACGTCGTGCGGGGTGCGGGCGGGTCTTCTGAAGGGGATGCGGACGTCGTGGTCGCCGTCCGGGCCCTCCAGCCGCAGCCGCAGGCCGTGCCGGTCCACGCCGAGCGGTCGGGGGCGTCCCGGCGGGAGCGGGGCGCCGCAGCGGCTGACCAGGGCCCAGAGCACGTCCGGGTGGTCGTCCTCCAGGTGGCGCAGCCAGGGGCCCTCCCAACGGCCGAAGGGGTCCGCCGCCGCGTCGGTGAACTCCTCGGGGTTCAGCAGGTGGCAGCCCTCGTGGTCGGAGTGGATGATCAGGTGGGGGGCCATGACGATCAGGGTGCGCCCGTGGCCCAGGTCCAGCAGGCGCTCGTCGGGGTCGTCGGTCAGGGCGGCGAGCGCGCGGTCGCGGGCCTCGCGAGGGGAGGGGAGGCGCAGTTCGCCGCTGATCCACAGCAGGGAGCGGGTCGGGTCGCGCAGGTCCACCGGGGCGGTGTCGGTGAACTCGACGGTGGCCTCAAGGACGCCCTCACCGATCTCGGCCAGCACGCGGTGCTGGTCGGGGACGAGCAGGGTGACCTCGCCCTGGAAGGTGGTGTGGCAGACGGCTCCGGTCAGGTGCAGGGAGACGTCGGTACTGGTCACCGTGGCCGGGTTGGGCCTGGACAGGACGGAGCGCGCGCGTTCGGCGGGGGAGGGCGTGAGGGAGTTCGGGTACGGCAGCAGGAGGACCACCTCAAATCAATTAGGTAAGGCTAACCTACATCGTTCCGATCCAATGCGGAACCCCGCCCCCGGGAACGAACCCCGGGCGCACGGAAGAGGGGGCCGCACCGGAACGTGTCCGGTGCGGCCCCCTCCGAGCTGTCGGGCGCCTGGTGCGGTGCCTAGTGCGTGGCGAACATGGCCGAGCGCAGCTCTCCCGCGATGTCCTCGTCGCCGCGCAGCGACAGCGCCTCCAGCAGCGACTGGGGGTCGGCCAGCGACTCGTCGCCGTGGTCGGTGATCCGGCGCGACAGGATCCTGAGCGCCTCCTCCGTGGCGGCCGGGGCGGTGTAGCCGATCAGGTGCAGCGCGCGTGCGGCCGGAGGATGCCCGCTGAGGTCCCCGGCGGGCAGCTTGCGCGCGTCCAGCCGGTCACCGGAGACGGTGATGAACATGCGGTCGCCCGGCTGGGCGGCCTGGCGGCGCAGCAGCGGACGCAGGGAGTCGAAGGCGGGCTGGTCGCGCCAGACCAGCACCAGCAGGTCCGCACCGGGAGCCGTGAGACACAGCAGACGGCCGGGCTGCAACCCCAGATGGGTGGCGTAGCCGGTGGGCACCGCCACGGGAGCGCCGTTGAGGTGGTCCGCCGTGATGTCGATGCGGTGCCACCAGCGACCGTCCGGGGCGCGGAAGCAGCGCGCCGAGGCGGCCGGGTCGCTCGCCCCCGGTCGGACCGGGCCGTGGTGCGCCGGGTGGGCGACCGGCGGGACCGGTGGCGGGGCCAACGGTACGGGCGGCGGGACGGGCGCGAACCCGCCCTGCTCGGGTTCGTGCCTGTGCTGGTGGAGCGGTTCGGCGCCGTGGGCGGCGGGCTCGGCGGGGCCGGGCTGGCCGTCGGGGCGGCGCCGGATCGGCAGGCCGTTCTCGGTGGTGGCGCCGGACTCCTCGGTGGCGTGGCCGTCGCCGGGAGCCTCCATCGGGACGGAGGTGTCCACGTACACGCTTCCGTCGCGCAGGCTCACTCCGGGGGTGCTCAGCAGCCAGGCGCGGAGCTCCTGCGGACGGATGCCGATCCGGCCCAGCCGGATGCCCGCCTCGGTCAGGTTGGGGCCGTCGCCCAGCAGCTCACGGGTCTGCCAGCGCAGTTTGTTGGGGTCGTCCGCGATGAGCCAGCCGTTGTGCATGCGCCGGTCGGTGAACAGCGTGATGATCACGCGCCACAACGGCGTGTGCAGCGTGGGCACGTCCACCGGGTGGTCCGGGTGCGCGTTGATGAGACGGTCGATGGTGGTCGCCGAACCGAGCTGGTCGGAGAGTTCGCGCAGGTGCCTGGTGATGGCGGCGCCCTCGGGGGAGCCCAGCCACCGCAGGAGGCGTTCCTCCACCTTGCGCTGTGCTCCGCGTATCTCGGTCACGTCCACCGAGATCTGCTCCGAGAGCACCCGGATGCTGATCGGATCGGTGGCGAAGAGCCGTTCGGCGGCCACCGTCCGCTCCAGCTCGGGCCAGGAGCGGAACATCTCCTCGACCTGGTCCACCAACGGGTGCTGGCCCAGGACGGGCGCCGGGGGCTCCTCGACGCGTTCGGGTGCGGGTGCCTTGGTCCGGCTGAAGCTGGGACGGCGCAGCGTCCGGCCGGGGCCCAGGAGCGAACTGCGGAACTGCGAACGCAGGTCCCCGACACCGCTGCTGGCCGCCGTGTCCGCCGCCTCGCCGCTCACCGACTCGGTGCTCAGGGCCGAGCCCGGGATCATGGCCGCCGAGCTGACCATGCCGCCGACCGCCGCAGGGGCCTCCGCCACGGGCGCGGGCCGCTGTTCGGCGGGCTGTTCGACGACGGGTTGCTCCTGGTCCCGCTGGGCGCGCAGGGCCCGCAGGGTCCGGATCGCACGGGTGGCGGGTGTCTGCGGTGGGTTCGCGGAGTCCCCGGAACCGTCGTTCGGGTCGGGCGCGCCACCGGCTCCGGTGGCGCTCTCCAGGTAGTCGAGCGCGCTGCGCACGTGTTCGGGGGCGGAGTCGGGGAGCCAGTGCGCGATGGTCCGCACGGCCTCCGTCATCAGCGCGGGGGAGGGGGTGGGTCCGCCGGGGAGCTCGCAGCAGGGCTGGAGGGCGCGCCAGGCGACGGTGCTCACGATGTCCAGGACACCGCAGCCCGTCAGGCGCCACTCGTGCATCTCCTGGGGGGTCGACGCGATGAGGCGGTCCCAGTCACCGGCGGTCTCGAACACCGCGCCCCGGACCGGTTCGGCCAGGTCGGAGCAGTCCACCGGCTGGGTGCGCAGGCTCGGCAGGAACTCCGAGAGGGCGATGTGCCCCCAGTGTTCGACCGCGAGACGCGCCAGGCCGTTCGCCAGCCAGGGCGGACCGGCGATGTCCAGGACACGGGTGACGGGCAGCGAGTGCCACCAGCCGTCGATGAGACGGTCGTGGTGGAGCAGGGGTGCCACGTCCGGCGATCTCGACCACCGCAGGGCGGGCGCGAGGTCGACGAGGCAGATCGGAGAGACGGCGTTCATCCGCTGGGGACCTCGACCTCCTGGTGTCTGCACGTGAATTGGGGAGGAACCGCACGGGCCTTCGGTTCGATGCACCACAGTACGCGCCCTTGACCCGGGAGAGGACGGATCTTGAACCGACTCGGTCGTCCGCGTGGGGGCACGGCGGGCCGAGGGACAGGGGTGCCGTGAGCACTTCCCCGGAATCGTACGTGCCCCGGGCCCACATGGGTAGTCCCGGGGGGAGCGGGGCGGCCGATACCCGGAGGTGACCTCCGCGTGTGATCACCGTGACCAAGGAGATTCGCCCCCAGAGGGCACCAGGGGTTGTGATCTACCTCATAAGGGACTTCTGGCTCTTCTCGGTCCCTCCGGGCGTTGTCCCCAAGGTGCCCCAGCACCACGCGCGAGCCCGGCACGCTGACGTCGGTCGAGGGTATGCTGGACGGGCACTGTCCTCTCCCGAGCGCCCCTCGGCCGGGTGTCCGCGACGCGGCTCACCTCGGGGCCGACGGTGCTCGGACATTCGGGCCAGCGGCAGACCGCGACCCGCCAAGACTTCCGTTCCCACGCACCCCGGCGCATGGCAGGCGAGGAACGGTCGATCCGGATGATTGGTTGACGTGACAGACCTTGAGATGAATCCCCCCACTGCTGCGCCCGCGGACAGACCGGAGCTCATCCGGTCCTACGTGGCGATCGGTGACAGCATCACAGAGGGGATGCTGGACGACAGCGGTCCCGGCGGTGAGTACCGGGGGTTCGCGGACCGCCTCGCGGAACACCTGGGCACGCTCTCCCCGGACTTCCGCTATGCCAACCTCGGCGTCCGAGGACGTCGGATGAAACACATCTTCGGCGAACAGCTCGAACAGACCCTCGCGTGGAAGCCCGACCTGGTCACCGTGCTCGCGGGCGGCAACGACGTCCTCCGCCCCGGCGGCGACCTCGACGAGCTGGCCGAGAAGTTCGAGTGGGGCGTGCGCCAGCTGCGTGACGCGGGCATCCGCGTGGTCATCCTGGCGGGCCACGACACCGGATGGATCCCCGTCCTGCGCCTCTACCGGGGCCGGATCGCGGTGTTCAGCATGCACATGCGGGCCGTGGCCGAGCGCACCGGAACCGAGATCGTCGACCTGTGGGCCCTCAACGCCCTCAACGACCCCCGGGCCTGGAGCGACGACCGGCTGCACCCCAACGGCGCCGGACACCAGATCGTCGCGGCGCGCGTCGCCGACCTGCTCGGACACCCCATGGGGCCGCCCGAGTCCTGGACCGACCCGTGGGCCACCCCGCCCCAGCAGCTGCCCCGCATCCTGCGTCGCAGGGAGGGCCGCCGCTGGGCCCGCCAGTACCTCGTGCCGTGGCTGCGCCGCCGCGCGATGGGCCGCTCCTCCGGTGACGGCCTGCTGCCGCGCCGACCCGAGCTGGACTTCCTGCACGACGAGCAGACCCGCGAACAGCTGCGGGAGGAACTGCGCAGGTCCGGGGCGGACACGCACTACAACGACTACTCGGCGGACGACACGCCCCCGACCAGCAGCCCCTCGGGCACCAAGGGCCCCGAGCCCCTGCGCTGACCGCGCCGGGCCCGAACCCTCATCGTGGCCGCGCCCCCCGTCCTTCGGGGGAGCGCGGCCTCCGTGCTGTCCGGGGTCACTGCCGGGACAGCGACTGGATGAGGTCGCTGACGTGCACGACCCCCACGCACTGGCCGTAGGGGTTGGTCACGATCAGGTCGTCGTAGACCCGCTCGCGGTCCCGCCCCGCCACCCGCAGCGCCGAGATCGCGGACATCCAGGCGGGCACGGTCCGGGGTGACTCCGCCAGCCGCAGCGCCGGACGCTTCGCGTGCAGGGCGTGCCCGTACCGCCCCGTCACCGACAGCAGGAAGCGGGTCCGGTCGATGACCCCCGTCGGCCGCTCCCGGTGGTCGATGAGCACCACGCTGTTGAGCGCGGTGTCCCCGGTGAACGCCTCCAGGACGTGCTCACCCGTGGACTCGGAGTCGAAGTCCAGCGGCGGCACCATGAACTCGGTGACCCGAGGGCCCGCGTCGGTGTCGTCCAGGGCCGTGGCCGCCGGTTCCGGCACCGGCGTCACCTTCTCACCGGGCCGCCAGCCGGGGTCCGCGAAGAACGCGCCGCAGCCCAGCCGCACCCCGCACGCGCGCAGGCGCACGATCTCCTCGCTCCGGTCCACGCCGTCGGCCATCGCGTACACGCCGCTGCTCCGCCCGATCCGGGCCAGCCCGTCCACGATCCCCCCGTTGCGCTGGTCGCCGTCGATCCCGGACACCAGGACCGGATCCAACCGGATCAGGAACGGGGTGGCCTCCACGACCAGGTCCGGCCGGGTCATCGCGGTCCCGAAGCCGCAGCGGAACCCCAGCGAGCGCAGTCCCGAGACCGCCGTCAGGACGGAGGCCCGGGGCAGCTCCACAAGGTCCGGGGTGAGCATCAGGGTCACGTCGCGCGGTCGGCGCCCGGCCCGGCGCAGCGCGCCCTCGACCAGGCCTGGCAGGTCGGTGCCGTCGACCAGGGCGGCCGAGGGCAGCGGCAGGACCAGCGGCAGCAGGCTCTCGACCCCGACACCGGCGCGCACCAGGGACGCCAACCACTCGGCCACCGGGGCGGACCCGCCGCCCCGTCCGTCCGGGCGGCCGAGCCCCGCAGGAACGGCGGCGACGACCTCCACGGCCACCACGGCACCGGAGTCCAGGTCCACGACGGGTCGGAAGGCCGGGCCGCGACGGCGGCGCCCGGGCCGGTCGTCGGCGCCGGTGGCCGGGCGGGCGTGGGGACGGGGCAGGGTGGACACGTCTGCCATGGTCGCGCGCGGGCGCGCCCGCATGAAGACCCGCGCGGCGGAGTTCGTCCGTTCTTGGGACACGGGCCGCCGGGCGTTCACGAACGGTCGACGGAGGTCACGGACACGACAGTGGGCGTCACCGTGCGGTGACGCCCACTGGAGGACCCTGTGCCGCGCGGTGCGCGGCCGGTCGGATCAGGCGCGGCGGAAGGCCACGGCGATGTTGTGGCCGCCGAAGCCGAACGACTCGTTGATGGCGGCGACGTCTCCGCTCGGCATCTCCCGGGGCTTGTCGCGGACGATGTCCACGGCCACCTCGGGGTCGAGCTCGGAGATGTTGATGGTCGGCGGGATCTGGCCGTCGTGCAGCGCCAGGATCGTCGCGATCGACTCCACGGCCCCCGCACCGCCCAGGAGGTGGCCGGTCATGGACTTGGTGGAGGTCACCGCGACGCGGTCGGCGGCGGAGTCACCCAGCGCCGTGCGGATCGCGCGGGTCTCGCCGACGTCCCCGGCCGGGGTCGACGTGGCGTGCGCGTTGACGTGCACGATGTCGCTCGGCTTGAGGTCGGCGTCGGCCAGCGCCTGGGTGATGGCGCGGGCCTGCCCGGCGCCCTCGGGGTCGGGCATGACGATGTCGTGGGCGTCGTCGGTGTAGCCGACACCGGAGGCGTGGGCGTACACGTGCGCGCCGCGCCTGGCGGCGTGCTCCGCGGACTCCAGGACGAGGATGCCCGCGCCCTCGCCCATGACGAAGCCGTCGCGGTCCTTGTCCCAGGGACGGGACGCGGTCTGCGGGTCGTCGTTGCGCGTGGACAGCGCGCGCATGGAGGCGAAGGAGGCGATGTTCAGGGGGTGGATCGCGGCTTCGGTGCCGCCCGCGATCACCACGTCGGCACGGCCCGCGCGGATCATGTCCACACCGTTGGCGATGGCCTCGGCGCTGGAGGCACAGGCGCTGACGGGGGCGTGGGCGCCCGCGCGAGCGGTGAACTCCAGGGCCACGGCGGCGGCCGGGCTGTTGGGCATGAGCATGGGCACGGTGAACGGGGAGACCCGCTTCCAGCCCTTCTCACGGAAGGTGTCGTACTGCTCCAGGATGGTGAGGATGCCACCGATCCCGCTGGAGACCACCACACCGAGACGGAGGGGGTCGACGTCGGGGGTACCCGCGTGCTCCCAGGCCTCCTGCGCGGCGATGAGGGCGAACTGCTGGGTCCGGTCGAGGCGGCGCAGCCGGGGGCGCGGCAGCTTCTCCGAGGGTTCCTGCGCGATCCGCCCGGCGAAGTGCACCGGAAGCTTCTCGTGCCAGTCCTCCGGCAGCATGCTGATCCCGGAGCGGCCGTCAAGGAGCGCGGACCATGTGGTCGCGACGTCACCCCCGAGGGGGGTGGTGGCGCCGAGGCCGGTGACGACGACATCGGTCTTGGACATGATCCGATCGCCCTTCTCGTGGGTCGATCCCGGCTCGGTGTGCCGGGAGGCGTGGCGAATGAGTGGGTCTGGGGTGTCCTTGGTGGGGACGGGTCGGGCCGCCGGGCCGGGGTGCGGACCGGCGGCCCGGACGCGCTACTTCTGGATGAAGTTGATGACGTCCTGGACCGTCTTCAGGTCCTTGAGCTGGTCGTCGGGGATCTCCACGCCGAACTTGTCCTGCGCGGCGACGGCGATCTCCACCATGGACAGCGAGTCGATGTCCAGGTCGTCCACGAACGTCTTCTCCGGGGTGACCTCGGCGGGGTCGGTGCCGACGATCTCCTCGACGATCTCGCCGAGGCCCTTGAGGATGTCCTGCTCGCTGTGGTCGGCCATGTCGTGTTCTCCTTGCTTGACGAAAGTGGTGCCGGGTGACGTTCCCGAGCGGGGCGGGCTGGCCCGCGTCCGCCGGGACCGGATCATCGGATCAGGGGATGCGGATCACCTGTGCGGCGTAGACCAGGCCCGCACCGAATCCCAGAGTGAGCACGGTGCTCCCCGACGGAAGTTCCCCGCGCTCGACCATGCGCGAGAGCGCGAGAGGGATCGAGGCGGAGGAGGTGTTGCCCGCGGTGACGATATCGCGCGCCACGAGTGCCTGGGGCGCCCCCAGCTTGCGCGCGATGGACTCGACGATCCGCAGGTTGGCCTGATGGGGCACGAAGGCGGTGAGCTCGGTCGGCTCCACCCCGGCGCGCTCCATGGCCTCCAGTGCCACCTTGTACAGCTCGGTGGTGGTCCACCGGAAGACGGCCTGGCCCTCCTGGTGGAGGTACTTGCCCTCACGCAGGTGGATGGTGTCGGCGCGCTCGCCCGAGGAACCCCAGACGACCGGACCGACGGCGTGCTCCTCGGAGGCCGAGACCACGGCCGCCCCGGCGCCGTCGGCGAAGATCACACAGGTGGACCGGTCCTGCCAGTCCACCCAGTCGCTGAGCTTCTCCGAGCCGATCACCAGGACGTTGCGGGAGCTTCCGGCCCGGACCGAGTCCGAGGCCAGTCCGAGCGCGTAGACGAAGCCCGCGCAGGCCGCGTTGACGTCGAAGGCGCCCGGGGCGGTGATGCCGAGCCGGGCGGCGACGGTCGCCGCGGTGTTCGGGATCTGGTCCTGCACGGTGCAGGTGGCCACGATCACCAGGTCGATGTCCTCGGGGGAGATCCCGCCCGCGGCGAGCGCCTTGCCTCCGGCGGCCACGGCCATGCTCGCCACGGAGTCCTCGGGACCGGCGACGCGACGCTCCCTGATGCCCACACGGCTCTGGATCCACTCGTCGTTGGTGTCGACGCGGGCCTCCAGGTCGGCGTTGGTCACGACCCGCGACGGCTGGTACCCGCCGAAGGAACGGATCGCGGCGCCGCCGGGCGCACTGGGGACGTTGAACATGCTCAGCCTTCCTGCTGGCTGCTCGCGGGGGAGGGGGTCCCCGCGTGCTCCTTGATGAGGGCGCCGGCGCGTTCGAGGTCGTCGGGGGTCTTCACCGCGAGGATCTCGATACCGCGCAGCGCGCGCTTGGCGAGGCCGCTGAGCGTGCCCGCCGGGGTCAGCTCGATGAACGCGGTCACTCCGAGGCCGGAGAGGGTGTCGGTGCAGGCGTCCCAGCGGACCGGTGAGGAGATCTGCGAGACGAGGCGGTCCAGGTACTCGGCGCCGCTCTCGACCACGGCCCCGTCGGCGTTGGAGAGCAGACGGACGCTGGGGTCGGCGGTGGGCAGGTTCCGGGCGGCGTCCCGCACCCGATCCACGGCCGGGGCCATGTGCTCGGTGTGGAAGGCACCGGCCACGGACAGGGGGCGCAGTCGGGCCCGCTCGGGCGGGTTCTCGGCGAACGCCGCCAGCTGGGCGGTGGTTCCGGCGGCCACGATCTGGCCGGAGCCGTTGTCGTTGGCCGGAGTGAGCCCGGCCGCCTCGATCGCGGCCAGGACCGCCTCGCGCTCACCGCCCAGGACCGCGGTCATCCCGGTCTCCGTGCGGGCGGCGGCGTCGGCCATCCCGCGTCCGCGCTCGGCCACCAGGGCCAGCGCGTCCTTGGGGGAGAGCACACCGGCCAGCGCGGCGGCGGTGAACTCACCGACGCTGTGCCCGGCCGTGGCGTCCACGAGGGAGGGCGAGGCGGGCAGCGGGGCGCCGGGGGCGGCCAGCGGCCCGAGCAGCGCGGTGGCCGCGGCCAGTCCGGCGCTCACCAGGAGCGGTTGGGCGACGGCGGTGTCGCGGATCTCGTCCGCGTCCGCCGTGGTGCCGTAACGCACGAGGTCGAGACCGGTCACCTCGGACCACGAGGAGAACGTCTCGGCCATGCCGGGGAGTTCGAGCCACGGGGAGAGGAAACCGGGAACCTGGGCGCCTTGGCCTGGAGCAACGATTACAAGCACGACATCAACCTTGCCCTGTAGGAGATCACCAGCTGGATGGTGGGAGACACGAAGTTCACCGAAGTCCGTTTGTAGGTAATCCACAAAAAGCCACCGGTCATGTGCCCACAAACCCGAAACGGGTGGAGGAGATCACTTTCCGACGGTACGCGGGCCCCTCGCGCGCCGCTCCCGAACCGGTGGATCCGGGGGGTGACGGCCGACACGGGGGCGAACTCCGGATCGGGTGCGGAGAGGATGCGAACCTAGACGAGTGAACACCGAACCCCGACCGACCGAGGACGGCGCGAGCGCGCCGACCGGGAGCGGCGCCCCTCAGGACCAGATCCGCGCCGAGACCGTCCGACGCCTGGAACGCTCCATGGGCGCGCTGGGCACCGCCGCCGTCAGCCGCATGGAGGAGCGGCTCGGCTGGTTCCGCCGGATGTCGGCCCAGGACCGGTCCTGGATCGGCCTCGTGGCGCAGTCCGGAGTGGCCGCCTTCGTGGACTGGTTCCGCGACCCGGCCCGCGGCCGTCCCGCGATCACGGTGGAGGTGTTCGGCACCGCCCCGCGCGAACTCACCCGGTCGGTCTCCCTCCAGCAGACCGTCGACATGATCCGGGTGGTCATCGAGGTGGTCGAGAACCAGGTCGACGACCTGGCCGCCCCGGGCGGCGAACAGCAGCTGCGCGAGGCCATGCTCCGCTACACGCGTGAGGTGGCCTTCAGCTCCGCCAAGGTCTACGCACGCGCGGCCGAGGCCCGTGGCGCCTGGGACGCGCGGCTGGAGGCGCTGATCGTCGACGCGCTCCTGCACGGGGACCAGGTGGAGGGGCTCCAGACCTGGGGGTCCGCGCTGGGCTGGTCGCACACGCCGGTGATCGCGGTGGCCGGGGACATCGGTGACGAGGACGGCGGCAAGGTCATGGACGACCTGCGCTCGGCCGCGCGCCGCCTGGGCTACGACGTGCTGGCGGGCATGCAGGGGCGCCGTGTGGTCGTGGTGGTCGGGGTGGGTGACCGGCACCCGGTCGACGACCTCCCGATCGAGCCCGTGGAGCCCCTGGCGGGGCTGTTCGGGGACGGGCCCGTGGTGGTGGGCCCGGCCGTGGCCGACCTGCACGCGGCGGGCTCCTCGGTGCGGTCCGCGGTGAACGGTCTGCGGGCCGCCGTCGCGTGGCCCGACGCCCCCCGGCCCGTGCTCGCCGACGACCTGCTGCCCGAGCGGGCGCTGGAGGGTGACGCGGAGGCCCGCCAGCAGCTGGTGACGGAGGTGTACCTGCCCCTCCAGGGAGCCGGTTCCCCGCTGCTGGACACGCTGTCGGTGTACCTCGAACACGCCTCGTCACTGGAGGCCACGGCGCGCATGCTCTTCGTGCACCCGAACACGGTGCGCTACCGGCTAAGCCGGATCTCCGAGCTCACGGGGCACATCCCCTCGGACGGGCGGGGCTCCTTCGTGCTCCGGGTGGCGGTGGCCCTCGGCCGATTGTCCGAAACCCGGGACTGATCGACGCCGTGGCCGGTGTCGGCCACGCTCACGGGCGTGACCTCCGCCACGTCGTAATCTGATCGTTGCCTCCCTTTTCGTCTGGTTTATGGAAGTTTCACCAGCGTCGGGTATGTGTGTAACTGACCGTGTGCGCCCGGGGACTACGCGAAAAGAGATAGCTTTGATACGGGCAGGTTGCAGGTGGAGCCAGAGACGACGAAAACCCTCGGGCGTCGCTCCCCGCACCGCTCCGTCACGACGTTCTTGGGGGGTCCAACGCTGTGGTCGAGCGACCGAGGAAGAGGTTCCGGATACTACGCCCGGTGATCGATTTCGTACTCCAACCCACACAGGAGGGTGAGCTGCGCAGGCGTGTCCTGTTCTGGCTCCCCGCGCCGATTCCGGTCCTGGGTCTGGTGTACCTGCTGGTGGGCGGCGCGATGTCCGCCGCCGGATGGACCATCCTGCTGGCCGCGAGCGTGGGCGTGGGAACGCTGTTGCTCGCCGTGATCGTGCAGCCCACCCCGCTTCCCGAGGGTCTGGCGCCGCCGGTCTCGGCCCGCCGCTCCCTGCACCGCTTCCGGCAGTTCACCCAGCTGAGGGTGGCGCTGGCCCTGGTGCCCATGGTCATCGGCGCCGCGGCCGCCATCGCGGGCGGCGGTATGTACCCGCTGTTCGCCGCGCTGGCCCTGGCCTGGCCGCAGCTGCTGCTGGCCATGCCCACGTTCTTCACCATCACCAGGGCCCGCCGCGCCATGGAGGCCTGGGGTACCACCGCCTACCTCTGGCACGCCCTCTCCCGGCCCGCCAGGGTCACCTGGCCGGTCGTGACGACGCTGGTCCGCTCCTACCGGGCGTGGCGCACCGACCGCGCCCGCCGTCTGGACCGCCAGAAGCAGGAGGACCAGCAGCAGGACCAGGCGTGGCAGGAGGCCGTCGACGAGGAGAAGCGCAACCCCACCGAGGCGCAGGCCCCCGTCGAGGACCGGCCCGAGGCGGAGGGGCCCCGGCTCCAGCGCACCCGCAAGCTGCACGCGCTTCCCGAGGAACTCGACGACCAGGACAACGAGCCCACCACACTCCTGCCCAAGCCCGACCTGGTCGAGACCGAGGACACCCCCGCGGCGGCCACCGGGTCGCGCGGCACCGTCAACCGGGCCGCCCGGCAGCTCCTGGAGGAGGGTGGCGCGCTCGGTCTGAGCGTGCGCAACCGGCGCCGGGGGCACGCCAGTCGGCGCCCGCCCTCGCACAAGCCCTAGGTCGTGTTTTTTGGATCATTCCGCGCTCGCGACCACCAGGCTGCCTCTCACTGCGCCGATGAAGCTCGGACAGCCAAACCCGGGCGGGCCCCCGCTGTGCGAGGCTGCGGAGCTTGCGTAGCAGCGCACAGTAGGGGCGACGGCCGCTCGCATCGATGGCGGCTCCGCCGCCACCGGCGAAAGCATCCAAAAAACACTCCCTAGCCGCACTCCGGCACGGGACTCCGAAAACACCTCCGGCGGCGCCCACACGGGCGCCGCCGGAGCTGTTCCGAGGGTCAGACACGGACCCGTCGACGGATCTCGGGCAGGGCGTCGTCCCCGCCCTGCGGGCAGTGGTACCAGCGCGCCTCGGCCTCGCGGCCGTCGAAGACCACCTCACCGATGGTGTTGCCGAAGTAGGGCCGTTCCGCCAGACGCCAGGACAGCGGGCTGCGGCGCACCCCGGCCAGCCGCGTCAGGACGCCCCCGGCCAGCTGGAGGGGCCAGCTCGCGGACACCGTGGCCGCACGGCGCAGGTTCGGGGAGAGCTGGTTGCAGAGCGCGGAGGAGACCAGCTGGGCGACCCGCGAGGTCGTCCGTCCCGCGCGCGCCCGGGCGCGCGCCAGGTAGGAGAAGTGGACGTCTCCGCTGAGCAGGAGGACCGTGGCGGGAGCCGGACCCCGGCCGCCACGGGCGACGTCGAGCACGGCGTCCGCGAGGCGGTGGAAGGAGTACTGGAAGGCGCCCCAGTGCTCCAGGTCCAGGGCCTGGCGCAGCCGCTCGGCGGGGCCCCTGGCCGCCGAACCCCAGGCACCCGCGCACACCGCCTCGTTCCACGCCTCCAGGTGGTGCACGGAGGGCGGCAGCAGGACCGGGACGGTGGAGGCCACCACGAGGTGGTCGGGGCCGCCGGTCAGGTGCTCGTCCAGCCAGTCGTGCCCGTCGGGGCCCAGGATGGACCTGGAACCGCCGGAGAGGTCGTCCTCGTCCAGGGCCCGGCCGCAGCGGGTGTCGGTCACCAGGACCCGCACGCCGCCCACGTCGTGGTGGTGGCTCCACCGGTAGGAGGAGGGGTCGTCGTGCGCCCGCCAGGCGAACGAGTCCACCGTGTCCCCTGCGTCGGTGCCGCGATCGCGGTGGTCGCGCACGGCAGCCCACAGCGGGTCCTTGGCGCGCGCGTCGGGGGAGAGGTTCCCCACGTGCTGGTACACCCAGTAGGCGCCGACACCGCTGGTCACCCGGGTGCGCCACCACGGGTGGCCGTCCATCGCGCCGCGCCAGGCGGCCGAGGTGTTCCAGTCGTCGCGGATGTCGTGGTCGTCGAAGACCATCAGCGTGGGCACGGTCGACAGCAGCCACCGCACCTGGGGATCGGACCAGGCCTGGCGGTAGAGCTCGGCGTACTCGTCGAAGCGGACGACCTCGCCCTCGGGCGCGCCGTCCGGGTCGTCCGCGCCGCGCCGCTCCTGGAGGAAGGCCCGCATGGGTTCCTGGACCTCGTCGGCGTAGACCTGGTCACCGATCAGCAGCAGGACCAGGTTGTCCTCCGTCGGGTCCTCACGGGCCAGACGGCGGGCGGTGGCGCGGAGCATGTCGGGGCCGTAGCGGACCAGGCCCTCGGGAGTGTCACCGGTGGGGGTGTGGCAGGAGCCGTACAGCAGCCGCGTCGGCGCGTCCGGGGACAGGGTGCGCAGGACGCTCGGCGGCAACGGGCTGTCGGGTTCGGGCCACACCCGGTCCTCACCGAGGAAGACCTCGTAGGGAAGGACGGAACCCGGCGTCAGGCCCTCGATTTCGCACACGGCGTAGTGGTGGCCGTGGACCGTGAAGGTGCGGCTGGCCGAGACCGGCCCGCCGTCCACGCGAACCCGGACGTCACAGGGGGCGTCCGTCTCCACCCACACCGTCGCCGTGGCGGGGCCCACGTGGCGAAGCACGGGCCCCAAAAGTAACGAGACAGTCACCCTTATCCCTTCTTTCGTCCAGTTTCACACACGTCGGGGAGGAGTATGGCCCCTTCAGAGGGGTTCGGTCACCCGCGGACGCACAGGTGATGGTTGCACCGGGGGCCAGGCTGCGCGAAGGTGTCGCTATGCGGACACTGATCCTTGAGCTGCACACCGGCGGATCGGAGAGCGTCACCGACATCACCGAGCAGTGCCGAGAGTTCGTCGCCCGAAGCGGCGGCGACGGCCTGCTCAACGTCTTCGTCCCGCACGCGACGGCGGGTGTGGCCATCATCGAGCTGGGCGCGGGGTCCGACGACGACCTCCTGGCCTCCCTCGACGACCTGCTACCAGCCGACGACCGGTGGCGTCACCGGCACGGGTCCCGAGGACACGGACGCTCACACGTCATGCCGGCGTTCGTCGCACCGCAGACCACAGTGCCAGTACTATCCGGCAGACTCGAACTGGGCACGTGGCAGTCCATCGCGATCGTGGACCTGAACGTGGACAACCCGGATCGGCAGGTCCGGTTGTCCTTCCTGGAGTCCGGATGAGCTGATTCGACGCGAGCCGGGTTCGGACGCGCGTTGACGGGATATGCCACTAGCGTGTGAACTAGGCCATCAGCGATGGTTACGGACCCACGTGACGGGCGACAAAAAATGCCCGGCATCGTTGTGACAACTGCTTCGTGCAGGCAAGATTGAGAAAAACCATCTGTGGAGGAGAACTTTCGTGAGCGCGACCGCGGGCCAGGCACAAAGCGAACGCGGCTTGGCTGACCGACTCGGATTCAAGCCGGGTCAGGTGGTGCAGGAATTCGGGTTCGACGATGACGTCGACGAGGGACTGCGCGCTTCCATCGCCGAACTCACGGGCGAGGCACTGGTCGACGAGGACTTCGACGGCGACGTCGACGCGGCACTGCTGTGGTGGCGGTCCGACGAGGAAGGCGACCTCACCGACGCTCTGATGGACACGGTGACGACCATCGCCGACGGCGGGACCATCCTGGTCCTGACCCCGAAGGCCGGTCGTGAGCTGCACGTGTCCCCCAACGACGTGGCCGAGGCCGCCACCACCTCGGGCCTGTCCCAGACCAGCGCGGTCAGCATCGGCGCCGACTGGTCGGGCACCCGCCTGGTCGTTCCCAAGCGGTGACGGACACCACCCGTACCGGGTGAGTCGTCCGGCGCCGCGCGTCCCAGGAAGCACGGACGCGCGGCGCTGAGGGGCGCCCGCCGACCGGCGGGCGCCGGTACCGGCCCGTGCGGTCGGCCGACACGAACGCGAGCATGACCGACACCGTCTCCGTGGGCGCCCGCGCGCCCGAGTTCAGCCTCCGGGACCAGTACGGCCAGGACACCGTCCTGAGCGCCCTGCGGGGCGGCCCCGTGCTCGTCGTGTTCTACCCGCTGGCCTTCTCGGGGGTGTGCTCCGGAGAGCTCGCGGACCTGCGCGAACACCATGACGTGCTCCGAGGTCTCGGGGTCACGGTGCTGGCGGTGTCGGTGGACTCGACCTTCGCCCTGCGCACCTGGTCCGACCGGGAGGGGTTCCCCTTCGCGCTGCTCTCGGACTTCTGGCCGCACGGCGGGGTCGCCCGGGACTACGGGGTCTTCGACGACGGGCGCGGAGTGGCCCGGCGGGGCACCTTCCTCATCGACGCCGGGGGCACCGTCCGCTGGACCGCGCACACGCCCGTCGACCGTCCCCGGGACGTCGACGAGTACGTGGCCCAGGCCCGCCACCTGGCGGGATGATCCGGGCGCGGGGAACCACCGCGAAGCGGTATGATCTCTCGCGACGCACACACGGGCGCGTAGCTCAGTTGGTTAGAGCAATTGCCTTACAAGCAATAGGCCAGGGGTTCGAGTCCCTTCGCGCCCACGTGGAACGGACCGGTGTCCGTTCCGGTTCTCCGGAGCCGCACGACGAGGCGGGTACCGCCGATGACGGACAGGACCGACTTCAGACGGAGTCTCGACTCCTACCGGGCCCGACGCGGTCGGTTCCGCGTCCTGGACGTGCCGGACCTCCGCTACCTCATGGTGGACGGACACGGCGACCCCAACTCCTCCCCGCTCTTCACCGAGGGGGTCGAGGCGCTCTATCCGGTCGCCTACACGCTGAAGTTCGCCAGTAGGCGCGAGCTCGGCCGGGACTACGTCGTTCCGCCCCTGGAGGGGCTGTGGTGGGCCCGGGACATGGGCTCCTTCACGGTCTCCCGGGACAGGTCGCGGTGGGAGTGGACACTGATGCTCATGGTTCCCGACTGGATCGGGCCGGGCCTGGTCCCGGCCCCGTCGAGGAGGTCCGTGGGAGGAAGCGGCCGACCCGCCTGGACGACGTCCGCCTGGAATCCCTCTCCGAGGGCCGCTGCGTGCAGACGCTGCACGTGGGCCCCTTCGACGAGGAGGCCGAGGTGCTCGCGCGGATGCACGACGGGTTCATCCCGGATCACGGCCTGCGGATGACCGGCAGGCACCACGAGATCTATCTCAGCGATCCCCGCAGGAGCGCCCCCGAGAGGCTGCGCACCATCCTCAGGCAGCCCGTCACGGACCGCTGAGCGGAGCCCCGGCCCTCAGCCGGGGATGACCACGACCGGGCACCGGGCCCGCACGGTCAGTCTCTGTCCGACCGACCCGCGCAGGAGCCCGGCGGTCAGCCCCAGGCTCCGCGTCCCGATGACGATCAGGTCGGCGTCGGCCGAGCGCTCCACGAGGAGGTCGACCGGATCGCCCCGCTCGTCCTCCTCACGGACGGGCACGTACCGGTCCGACTTCCTCGCTGCGTCGATCGCCGCCGCCGTCCCGGAGCGCTCGTTCGGGGAGGAGTCTCCGAGCGCTCGGAAGACCAGGAGCTCCGCCCCGCGGATCCGGGCCTCCTCAAGGGCGTAGGACACCACCGCGCGGGTGGAGGGACCGCCGTCGACGCCCGCGACGACGCGTCCCCGTCCCTGTGTGGCGGCCCCGGAGACGACGGTCACGGGGCCGGGGGAGCGGCCGATCAGCCTTCGGCTGACGGACCCGGCGATGGTTCCGGACAGGAACCCCAGTCGGCGTGTGCCGACCACCAACGGGCCCCCGTCCGCTGAGGCGAGCAGTGCGTCGACGGGGTCCCCGGCGACGACCAGCACCTCGATGCGGTCCTCCGGTACGGCCCCCACGGCGCGGGAGAAGGCCGCCTCCGCCCTGCGCCGGAGCCGCTGGTCGCTCTGGAACTCCTCGCGGGAGATCTGCCTCCTGGAGTCCGAGATCGGGCTCCTGTTGGCCGGTTCGGACGACCCCACGGTCACGATCCGGAGCGAGGCTTCCCAGAGGCGCGCGTAGGCGCTCGCCCACTCGACGGCGTCGAGACTGGCTCGGGAGCCGTCACCGCCCACGGTCACGGTCGATCGGGCGTTCACGTTTCCTCGCATCGGAACTCGGCCCCCCGGGCCGGGCGTCGCTCGCCCGACGCGGTCGTCGCCCCGTCAGCACGCGCTCTCCTGTTCCTCGGCGGTGACGCCGCCGAGGTCGTCGGTGATGGACAGGTCGCTGTCGGAGGAGGAGCTTCCGAAGCCCTCCCAGTCCGATCCGGCGACCAGTTCGAGGGTCTGCTCCAGGCCCTCGACCTCCTCGGTCTGCGCGTTGGTGAGGCTGTTCGCGAGCAACCCGGCCGCGTCCTCTTCGCCCGGGCCGTGGTAGACCGTGGTCGCCTCGGGGGCACGCTGCTCGGGGTTGCCCGTGCCGGTGACCACGAACCCGTCGTCGACCAGGACCGCCTGGATCTCCAGGGCGAGCCCCTCGATCCCGGTGTTGTTCACCACCTCCACGGTGACGTCGCCGGGTTCCACGGAGCTCTCCTGCGCCTCGCCGCCGTCGTTCCCTCCGCCCAGGTCCTGGCCGTTGTTGATGGCCTCGAACAGGGCCGGGGCCGCGTCGCTCATGATGATGCGGTTCTCGTCGGCCGGGTGGGCGCCGTTGGGCACCGTGACGAACTGGACCCGGTCCAGGTCGACCTCGCGCATGGAGATGGCGATGTCGGCCATGGTGTCCACGGTCAGTCCCTCGTCGGTGGTGATCGAGTCCGTGACCGCGCCGAGGAAGCGCGTGATGGTGACGGGACTGCTCATCACCTCGCTGCTCAGGACCTGGCGCAGCATGGCGCCCATGAACTCCTGCTGGCGGTCGATCCGGGACAGGTCGCTGCCGTCGCCCTGCGAGTAGCGGGAGCGCACGAAGCCCAGGGAGTCCTCACCGTCCAGGGTCTGGAGCCCGGCGTCCAGCACCAGGTGCGCCTTGGGGTCGTCCACCGGCTCGGGGATGCACATCTCCACCCCGCCGATGGCGTCCACCATGTCCTTGAAGCCGACGAAGTCCATCATCAGGAAGTGGTCCAGGTGCACACCCGTGACCTGCTCGACGACCTGCCACTGGCAGCCCACACCGCCGAAGGTCATCACGGAGCTGATCATGCCCTCCTGCGGCTGCATGCCCTCGTACCCCTCCACAGGGTCACAGCCGGGCAGGTCGACCATGAGGTCGCGCGGCAGGTTCACCAGGGTGGCCGCGCCGTTGTCCACGTTGACGCTCGCGATGAGCATCGTGTCCGGACGCTCGCCCTCGGCGGCGCCGTAGTCGGCGTTCTCGCCGGAACGCACGTCCGAGCCGATGACGAGGATGTTCATGACGCCCTCGACGTCGGTGGGCCGGTCCCACTCGTCGGTGTCCACCTGGGCGGTGGTGATGTTGCCGACCAGCCCCTGGTACCAGCCGTAACTCAGCAGACTCGCGATGACGACCAACGCCGTCGCGGCGCAGGCCACCCACTTCCCAGTGGAAAGCCGCAGGGATGACGGACCCGACAAATCCCCGTCTCCTCTCTCGTTTCGACCCAGCCGGAACAGCGTGTCAGTGGTTTCTGAGCGCTTCCTGAGGTCAACCTGAAGACGCCCTTCAGGTTGGGGCGGGGACGTGTCGGAGACCGTCGCGGCGGTACGGGCGTCGGACGTCAGTCGCGCGCGCGGACGTCCTCGACCCCGCCGGAGAGGTCGAGGATCACCTCGTAGTCCTGTCCGTCCGCACCCAGGACCCGGACCGCCCACCCCGGGCCGCTCTCGTCGATCCGCTCGACACCGGTGGCGCGGGCCCCCTCTCCGACCGCCTCCTCGGCGGTGGCGGAGACCTCCTCCCGGTCGGCCTCGTGCCGGGCCCCGGTGTCCTCCCACGGCGCGGGCCCGCCGTCGGTGTCCCGGAACTGCACTCCGTTGACGGTGAAGACGACCGCGCCGTCGGGGGCACCGTCCCCCTCGGAGCCGTAGCGGACCCCCAGAGTGACCTCGGTTCCCTCCAGGGAGCGCAGCTCCTCCAGGATCGTGCCCGCCGTGCCGTCGCCGTCGAAGTCCTCCACCACCGGATCGGCGAGCAGCCACGCACGGGGGCCGAAGTCCACCCCCACCCCGGCGACGTACCAGTCCTCGGCGGTGCCGCCGGAACGCAGTTCGCCGGTCAGCTGCTCGAAGCCGTCGACCGGGCGCGACGTGCCCTCCCCGACCGGATGGCGCAGCGTGGGGGCACCGGTGAAACCGTCGAGGCGGATCGTCTCCACCGCCAGCTCCGGGTCCTTGAGCACGGCGTATCCGCCCACACCCAGGACCGACAGGGCCACCGCCGCGCACGAGACCAGGACCGTCGTGCGGCGTCGCGTCATCGGTCCCTCCAACCGCGGGTGTCGAGAGGACTCCATTGTCCCCCAGGTCGATGATGGGAACCTGAAACCAACCTGAAGACGGCTTTCAGGTTGCCTTCATCATGGCCTCAGCATCGAACGGCATGCTGGGCCGGTCCAAGGGAACGGGAGGGTTCGGCGCGGTGGCGATTCTGGTGGTGGAGGACGAGGAGGGCATCGTCTCCTTCGTCCGGCGCGCTCTGGAGAACGCCGGGCACACGGTGGTGACCGCCTCGGACGGCATCGACGGTCTGGTCATGGCGCTGTCGACCGACGTCGAGCTGGTCATCCTCGACCTGGGACTGCCGGGCCTGGCGGGCGAGGAGGTCCTGCGCCGACTCCGCCTGCGCCGTCCCACGGTGCCGGTGATCGTGCTCACCGCCAAGGACGCGGTCAGCGATCGGATCGTCAACCTCGACGCCGGCGCCGACGACTACGTGGTCAAACCGTTCAGCGTGAACGAACTGCTGGCCCGGGTCCGTGCCAGGCTGCGCACCAGCGGGTCGGACCGTGCCGACGCCGTGACCGCCCGGGGCGTCACCCTGGACCTGGGGAGGCACACGGCCTTCGTGGACGGAGCCGTCGTCCCCCTGTCCGCGCGGGAGTTCGCCCTGCTGTCGGTCCTGCTCCACCATCCCAGCCAGGTCTTCTCCCAGTCCCGGCTGCTCGACCTGGTGTGGGGCTACGACTTCGACGGAGCGTCCAACGTCGTCGAGGTCTACGTCAGCCAACTGCGTCGCAAGCTCGGGGCGGAACGCATCCAGACCGTGCGGGGCGTCGGCTACCGCCTGAGCGGCGGCGAGGGGTGAGCCTCACCAGGCGCCTGGTCCTTCGGGCGCTCATGGTGATGGTGCTGGTCGTCGGTGGTGTCACCGCCCTCACCTACGAACTGGTCCTCGTCTCCGGCCGCAACGACGTCGACGACCTGCTGCGACAGGAGTCCGCGCTGCTGACCGACACGTTGGGCGACCAGCTGCCCGCCGCGGCGGGGCTGGACGGCATGGTGTCGGGGCCCGAGGCCGAGCGCGCCGCGCACCGTGCGCTGGCGATTCGGCCCAGCGGCCCCCGGCACGTGTCGCTGGTGCACGTCGACGGGGTCCGTCTCCAGAGCACCGGTGGCCCCGCCGAGGTCGCGGGGTTGATGCGCGGTGACGACGCGCCCGCGTCGGCGCCCGGGGTCGCGCGGACCGTGGACACCGACGTCGGTCGGGTCCGGGTCCTGGACACCCCGGTCACCGACGCGGCCGACGAGAAGATCGCCGTCATCACCGTCGCCGCGCCGTTGGACACGGTCCAGGACACGGCCGCCACGGTCCTGCTGTTCACCGCGGTGGCCGGGGGCATCGGCATCGGCGGGGGAGGGGTCGCGCTGTGGCTGGTGGTGCGACGCACCCTGGCGCCGGTGCGGAAGGTGTCGGCGGCCGCCCAGCGGATCTCACCGACCGACCTGGCGACCCGCGTGCCCGTCCCGGACACCGGGGACGAGATCGCGGAGCTGGCCACCGAGATCAACCGCATGCTCACCCGCATCGAGCAGGCGGACACGGGACGGCGCCGCTACCTGGCGGCGATCTCCCATGAGGTCCGCACGCCCCTCGCGGTCGCGGAGGGACACCTGGAACTGCTGGGCGGGCCGGAGGCGGAGATCGTGCACGCCGAACTCGAACGGCTGCGGCGCGTGCTGGAGGACCTCATGGCGGTGGCGCGCGGCGGCGACGGGGTCGACGCCCACCTCGGCCCCGTGTTCCTGCCCGACCTGTTCGACGCGGTCCGGGCCAGGGTGGCCTCCCTGTCCCACGCGCGGTCCGTGGTCTTCCACGAGGCCTCCCCCCAGGTCGTGCTCGGAGACGAGGCCCGGTTGGAGCAGTGCCTGATGAACCTGGTCTCCAACGCGATCGACCACAACCCGCCGCACGTCGTCGTGGACGTGGCCACCGGAGTCGAAGGGGACACGGTGGCCCTGACCGTCACGGACGACGGGGACGGGATCGACCCGGACGTGCTCCCCCTGGTGTTCGAGCCGTTCGTGACGACACGCCCCGACCAGCAGGGCGGACTCGTCGGCCTGGGATTGTCGATCGTCCGGTCCCTGGTGACGGCGCAGGGGGGAAGCGTGGAGATCGAGAGCGGCCCCGGGGGGACCGCGGTCCGGATCCTCCTGCCCGTAGCCAAGGCCTGACCGGGCCCCCGGACGGGGCGGGCCGCCGCTCCTGGGAGATTCGGTCACCTCCCTCGCGCACCCGCCGACAGCACTCCAGATCCGTGCGGTTGTGGCAAACCTCGCGTCTGGCGACCTCCAGCGGGCCCTGGCGAGACGGTTTTTGTGGAGATCCCACAAAGCCACGGCCCCGGCATGAGCAATTCGGGACATTGGTGTACTCCAGCTGATCCACCAAGCTAGAAGCAGGTGCAGGCGGCGCTCCGAGATCCGGACGTCGCCTTCTGCGTTGCAGTACTTGGGAGGGGCATTCGGTGTTCAGTCGTGTCGCCATCGTCAACCGTGGAGAGGCCGCGATGCGGCTCATCCACGCCGTCCGGGACCTCTCGGCGGAAACCGGGGCACGGATCGAGACGGTCGCCCTCTACACCGACGCGGACCGCAACTCGACCTTCGTGCGTGAGGCCGACGTCGCCTACGACCTGGGCCCGGCCTCGGCCCGCCCCTACCTCGACCTCGCCGTCCTCGAACGCGCCCTGCTGGAGACCAGGGCCGACGCCGCATGGGTCGGCTGGGGCTTCGTCGCCGAGGACCCCAACTTCGCGGAACTGTGCGAGCGGATCGGCGTCACCTTCGTCGGCCCCAGCCCCGAGGCGATGCGCAAACTCGGTGACAAGATCGGCTCGAAGCTGATCGCCGAGGAGGTCGGCGTCCCCGTCGCTCCCTGGAGCCGGGGCGAGGTGGCCACCCTGGAGGAGGCCCTGCGCGCCGGCGACGAGATCGGCTACCCGCTGATGCTCAAGGCCACGGCGGGCGGCGGCGGTCGCGGTATCCGCATGGTCGCCTCCGCCGAGGACCTGACCGACGCCTACGAGCGCACCAGCCAGGAGGCGCTGCGCGCCTTCGGCTCCGGCGTGGTCTTCCTGGAGCGCCTGGTCACCGGCGCCCGACACGTCGAGGTGCAGGTCATCTCCGACGGCCAGGGCACCGCGTGGGCGCTGGGCGTGCGCGACTGCTCCGTGCAGCGCCGCAACCAGAAGATCATCGAGGAGTCCGCCTCCCCGGTCCTGGAACCCGAGCAGGCCGCCGAGCTCAGGGCCTCCGCCGAACGCCTCGCCGTGGCCGTCGGCTACCGGGGCGCCTGCACCGTCGAGTTCCTCTACCACCCCGGTGAGCGGCTGTTCGCCTTCCTCGAGGTCAACACCCGCCTCCAGGTCGAGCACCCCATCACCGAGATCACCACCGGTACCGACCTGGTCCGCATGCAGCTGTTCGTGGCCTCCGGCGGGAAGCTGGAGGGCACCCAGCCCGAGGAGGTCGGGCACGCGGTGGAGGCCCGGCTCAACGCCGAGGACCCCGACCGCGACTTCGCGCCCTCCCCGGGCCGCATCACCCGCCTGGACATGCCCTCCGGTCCCGGCATCCGCGTCGACACCGGTGTGCGCGAGGGCGACAGCATCCCCGCCGACTTCGACTCGATGATCGCGAAGATCATCGCCTACGGACGCGACCGCGACCAGGCGCTGGGCCGCCTCCGCCGCGCCATGTCCGAGACCACCGTCATCATCGAGGGCGGCGCGACCAACAAGAGCTTCGTCCTCGACCTGCTCGACCAGCCCGAGGTCATCGACGGCAGCGCCGACACCGGTTGGATCGACCGCGTCCGCGCCGAGGGCCGCCTGGTCGCCCACCGGCACTCCGGCGTCGCCCTCGCCGCGGCGGCCATCGAGGCCTACCGCGACGAGGAGGAGGCCAGCCGCCAGCAGCTGCTGTCCACCGCCCACGGCGGCCGTCCGCAGGTGCAGCACGACACCGGCCGACCCCTGGACCTCAAGCTCCGTGGCGTGAGCTACCGGGTGAGTGTCGCCCGGATCGGGCACAACAGGTTCCGTGTCGGCGTCTCCGGCGGTGGTGACGTCCACCCCGCCGACGTCGAGGTGGAGCGTTTCGACGCCCACAGCGGTCACATCACCGTCAACGGACGCCGGTTCCGGCTCGTGTCAGCCACGCACGGCCCGGTCCACCTGGTCGAGATCGACGGCGTCACCCACCGGGTCAGCCGCGACGAGGGCGGCGTCGTCCGCTCGCCCGCCCCCGCCCTGGTGGTCGCGACCCCGCTGGCCGTCGGTGACGAGGTCGAGTCGGGCGCACCGATCCTCGTCCTGGAGAGCATGAAGATGGAGACGGTGCTGCGCGCGCCGTTCCGCGCCCGGGTGCGCGAGTGCCCCGTGGCGGTGGGCGGCCAGGTCGAGACCGGCGCCCCGCTGATGCGTCTGGAGCCCCTGGGCGACGACGACGCCGAGGACACCGACGCCCAGGACGAGGTCGTCGAGATCGACCTGCCCGCACCGGTTCCGGCCGCCTCCGCCGGTGAGCGCGCCGAGCGGGGCCTCAGCGACCTGCGCGGCCTGCTGCTGGGCTTCGACTTCTCCCCGGAGGAGCGCACGCGGGTGCTGGCCGACTACCTCACCGCGCGTGGGGAGCTCGGCGCGGAGCCGATCGAGGGCGAGCTCGACCTGCTCACCGTGTTCGCGGACCTGTCTGAGCTGAGCCGCAACAAGCCGGGCGGCGCCGTCGACGCCGAGCAGGACCACCGGGTGCACAGCCCCCGCGAGTACTTCCACAGCTACCTCCAGAGCCTCGACGTCGAGCGCGCCGGGGTGATCGAGGGCTACCAGAACAGGCTGACCCGGGTCCTCGCCCACTACGGGGTCACCGACCTCGACCGCACCCCGGAGCTGGAGGACGCGGTCTTCCGGATCTTCCTCGCCCAGCAGCGCATGGGCGGCTACGTCACGCTCGTGACGGAGCTGCTGCGCCACTGGCTGGCCGACGCCCCGCCGCAGGAGCCGCTGGGCGAACGCGCCGGGCTCGCCCTGGAACACCTGATCGAGGCCACGCAGGTCCGCTTCCCGGCCGTGTCCGACCTCGCCCGGGGCGTGGTGTTCCGCTGGTTCACGCAGCCGCTGCTCCGCCGCAACCGCGCCAAGGTCTACGCGGCCGTCCGCGACGAGCTGCGCCACCTGGACCGCGAACCGGACTCCCCGGACCGCGCCGACCGGATCCAGACCATGGTCGCCAGCTCCGAACCGCTGGTGCGCCTGATCGGTCAGCGGATCGGTCGTCCCGGCAAGGACCACGCTCCGCTGCTCGAGGTCCTGACCCGGCGCTACTACGGCAACCGGGGCCTGTCCGAGGTCACCGCGAGCCAGAGCGGTGGTTGCCAGCTCGTCACCACCGAGCACACCAACTCCCACGGGGTGACCCGTGTGGTCGCCACCGCCGTGGACCTGGCCGACCTGCCCGACGCCCTCGGGGCCGTCGCCGAGCTGGCGGCGGACGCCCCCGAGCACGGACTCGTCGCTGACCTGTACGTGACCTGGGAGGACCAGCCGGACGCCGACGCCATGGCGGTGCGGCTCGCCGGGATCCTGGCCGACCACACGCTGCCCAAGGGCGTGCGCCGGGTCACCGCCACCGTCGCCGGGACCAGCGGCGCGGTCATGCACCACCACTTCACCTTCCGCCCCGAAGGCGGAGAACTGGTCGAGGACCGCCTCATCCGGGGTCTGCACCCGCAGATCGCGCAGCGGCTCCAGCTCCAGCGGCTCCGGGAGTTCGACCTCACCCGTCTGCCGTCCGCCGACGAGGAGGTCTACCTCGTCAAGGCCGTGGCGCGCAGCAACCCGTCCGACGAGCGGCTGATCGCCCTGGGCCAGGTCCGCGACCTCACCCCGCTCCGCGACGCCGACGGCCGCCTGGTCGCGCTCCCCGCCGTGGAGGGCACGCTCGCCGCCTGCCTGGACGCCATCCGCAACATCCAGGCGCAGCGCCCGCACAACAAGCGCTTCGACACCAACCGCATCCTGATGTACGTGTGGCCGCCCACCGAGCTGAGCATCGACGAGCTCAACGCCCTGGTGGAGCGCATTCTGCCGACCACCGACGGCGCCGGGCTGGAGGAGGTCCAGTTCGTGGCCCGCCAGCGCACCGACGAGGGCGAGCTCACCGAGATGGCCGTGCGGGTGGCCCTGGACCCGGGCAGCGACGCCCGCGTCCACGTCGGGGAACCGTCCACCGAGCCGGTGCTTCCGCTGGAC
This sequence comes from Nocardiopsis sp. iso_237, assembly GCF_056173345.1. Classification (NCBI taxonomy): domain Bacteria; kingdom Bacillati; phylum Actinomycetota; class Actinomycetes; order Streptosporangiales; family Nocardiopsidaceae; genus Nocardiopsis; species Nocardiopsis sp. iso_237. The sequence continues at coordinate 2,654,597 of NZ_CM149669.1, forward strand.
GACTACCGACAGAAGGTCCTGCGCGCCGCCCGACGCGGAACCGTCTACCCCTACGAGCTGACCGACATGCTCACCGGGACCGAGGGCACCTTCGTCGAACACGACCTCGACGAGAACGGCCTGCTGGTGCCGGTGGACCGTCCCCGGGGCCGTAACTCGGCGGCGATCGTGGCCGGTGTGGTCACCACGCCCACCGAACGCCACCCCGAGGGCGTCACCCGCGTGGTGCTGCTCGGTGACCCGACCAAGGCGCTGGGCGCGCTGTCCGAGCCGGAGTGCTCGCGGGTCATCGCCGCGATCGACCTGGCCGAGAACATGCGGGTGCCCCTGGAGTGGTTCGCCCTCTCCGCCGGGGCGCGCATCTCGATGACCTCCGGTACCGAGAACATGGACTGGGTCGCGGCCGCGCTCAAGCGGATCGTGGAGTTCACCCAGGACGGCGGCGAGATCAACATCGTGGTCGCCGGGATCACCGTCGGCGCCCAGCCGTACTGGAACGCCGAGGCGACGATGCTCATGCACACCAAGGGCATCCTGGTGATGACGCCGGACTCCGCGATGGTGCTCACCGGCAAGCAGTCGCTGGACTTCTCCGGAGGTGTGTCGGCCGAGGACAACTTCGGTATCGGCGGCTACGACCGGGTGATGGGCCCCAACGGCCAGGCGCAGTACTGGGCGCCGAACCTGCCCGCCGCCCGCGACGTGCTGATGGCGCACTACGACCACACCTACGTGCTGCCGGGCGAGGAGGGGCCGCGCCGGGCCGTCACCAGCGACCCCGACCACCGGGACGTCTCCGACTTCCCGCACTCCGTGGAGGGCAGCGACTTCACGACGGTGGGGGAGATCTTCTCCGCCGAGCACAACCCGGACCGCAAGAAGCCGTTCGACATCCGCACGGTGATGCGGGCCCTGGCCGACCAGGACCACCCGGTGCTGGAGCGCTGGGCCGGGATGGCCGACGCCGACACCTCGGCGGTGCAGGACGCGCACATCGGCGGTTGGCCGGTCTGCCTGGTGGGCATCGAGTCCCGCTCGGTGGCGCGGCGCGGGTTCCCGCCCACCGACGGTCCCGACACCTACACGGCGGGCACGCTGTTCCCGCGCTCGTCCAAGAAGACGGCGCGCGCGATCAACGCCGCCTCGGGCAACCGGCCGCTCGTGGTGCTGGCCAACCTGTCCGGATTCGACGGTTCGCCGGAGTCGATGCGCAAACTCCAGCTGGAGTACGGCGCGGAGATCGGCCGGGCGATCGTCAACTTCGACGGCCCGATCGTGTTCTGCGTGATCTCCCGCTACCACGGTGGCGCGTTCGTGGTGTTCTCCAAGGCGCTGAACCCGAACATGACGGTGCTGGCCCTGGAGGGGTCGTTCGCGTCGGTCCTGGGCGGCGCCCCGGCGGCGGCGGTGGTGTTCGCCGGTGAGGTGAACAAGCGCACCGCGACGGATTCGCGTGTGACCGAGTTGCAGACCCGGGTGTCGGAGGCCAGTGCCGCCGAACGCGCCGAGCTCAACGCGGAGCTGTCCGAGGTGCAGGCCTCGGTCCGCGCCGAGAAGCTGAGCGAGGTCGCCACGGAGTTCGACGGCGTGCACAGCATCCAGCGCGCGGTCGAGGTGGGTTCGGTCGACGCCATCATCAGCGCCGCCGAGCTGCGCCCGAGCATCATCGACGCCATCGCCAAGGGCATGAAGCGCTAGAAGGTACGGGAACGGCCAGCCCCCAGTGAGGGGCTGGCCGTTCCTGCGTTTCCACGTGGAATGATGATCGAAGACCGCTCCGAGTCGAAGATCAAGCAGAGATAACGGCCCACATCGTCGCAGTTCACGAACTGTGAGCCCCGCACACGCGGGGATGGACCTGCCTGGTCCAGCTCGAACGCCCCAGTGCCGGGGTGAGCCTCGCACACGCGGGGATGGACCGACCACGGGCGGGCGGTCCGGTCGGTCCTGGAGGTGAGCCCCGCACACGCGGGGATGGACCGGAGAGCATCGTGGAGACCTGCACCGTCTGCGGGTGAGCCCCGCACACGCGGGGATGGACCGGGGTCGCAGACGCTCGGGGCGGTCCGGCGGGCGTGAGCCCCGCACACGCGGGGATGGACCGACCCAACCCTCCTCGACCAGCAGGTCGATGGTGTGAGCCCCGCACACGCGGGGATGGACCGCCGGGGAGGGTGACCGACGCCTACGTGTTCCAGTGAGCCCCGCACACGCGGGGATGGACCGATGGCCGCCTCCGAGCGCGAGCGCAAGGCCGCGTGAGCCCCGCACACGCGGGGATGGACCGGTGAAGTACGGCTCCCACTCCTCCTCGGGGACGTGAGCCCCGTGCACGCGGGGATGGGCCGGACTTGGTTGAGATCGAAGCGAAGCGGGTTTCGTGAACCCCGCGCACGACCCTGACCTCGCTCGGGGAGTTGCGGCGTCCGGCGGTGATCGGCTTTGGGCTCGCCCGTGTCCTGAGAGGCAGGTCCGTCTCGCGTGCAGGGTGTCTGTTCGTGGCCGCTATCGTGGCCGCTGTCCCAGACGTCTTGGAGGAAGGATCCACCGTGTCAAACCGAGCCCTGTTCACTTCCGGAGGCTTGGCGCTGGCTCTCCTGCTGAGCGCGTGCGGCGGAGCTGAGGAGGCCGAGCGGGAGCCGGACTCCGCCGCTGCGGACGCTGACGCGGCTGAGGAGACAACAGTGCCTCAGGAGACGGTGGACCCCATGGATCTGGCCCCCGACGACCTGTGTCAGGTCCTGTCCGACGAAACTCTGGACGAGCTCCTTGGCGAGGAGGACCTTCGCAGTGATCCGCAGAGCACGACGGGGGTCCCCGATCCGGAGGATCTGGCCAAACTGGACCGGTTGCGGATGAGCTGCCTGCTGGTCTCCGCGAATTCTCACACGTTGAGCTTCGACATGGAGATCTACGAGGAGCCCTACGTCGACACCGACTATCCCGATCTCACCGAGGCGGACGCCGACCCTGACATCGACCTGGGCGACTTCGCGGTCACGGACGATGGCCTGGGTGACAAAGGGGCGGGCGTGACGGTGGTGGAGGGGCAGGTCTACGTCCACGCCAGCTACACGGCCATGGGCGGCGACAAGGAAGAGATGATGCCCGGGGCGCTTCTGATGGTTGAGGAGCTGTTGGCGGCCGCCAGCTGACGGGCGTGACGGCCCCGTCGGTCCCGGCACCGGCCCTGCGTCCGCGACGGCCCAGCCCGAGCCAGGCGCGCCCACGTGCGCCGTCGGCACCCGTACGGGGTCAGATCCAGCCGTGTTCTGCTGCGATACGAGCAGCTTCGTGGCGATTGGCGGCGCCGAGTTTGGAGATCACCGAGGCGAGGTGGTTGCGTACGGTCCCTCGGGTGAGTGAGACGCGCCGCGCGATCTCCTCGACCGGTGCGCCGTCGCGTGCCAGGGCCAGGACGTCGGACTCACGCGGACTGAGCGGGGAGTCGCCCGCGCTGATCGCCTCGGCGGCCAGGTCCGGGTCGACGTACCGACCTCCGTCCGCGACCCTGCGCACGACCTCCGCGAAGGTCCGCGAGGAAACGGTCTTCGGGAGGAAGCCCCGGGCACCTGCGGCGAGTGCTGATTTCAGGTAGCCGGGGCGCCCGTGCGAGGTCACGATGACGCAGCGGCAGTCGGGCAGCTCGACCGCGAGGCGGCGGGTGACCTCGATACCGTCGGGGCCGGGCAGTTGCAGGTCGAGCAGGGCCACGTCCGGACGGACCCTCAGGGCCGTGGCCAGGGCCTCGTCGCCCGACGCGGCCTGGCCGACCACCTCGAAGTCCTCCTCCAGGGCGAGCAGCCCCGCGATGGCGTCCCGGATGAGGTGTTCGTCGTCAGCGACGAGCAGCCTGATCATGTCGAGCCTCCGTGAAGCGGGACCCTGGCGTCGAGCCGGAACCAGTCGCCCTCGTGGCGGGACGTGACCCGGCCGCCGCGCGCGTGTACGCGTTCGGACATCGTGCTCAGCCCGGTTCCCTCGGCGATTCGCGCGGGGTCGGCGGGACCGGCCCCGTCGTTGGCGATGGTCAGGTGCAACGCACCGTCCTCCTGCCTCGTGGTGAGCGAGACCCGGGTCGCCGCGGAGTGGCGCAGCAGGTTGGTCACGCCCTCGCGTACGACCCAGGCCAGCGCCTCGGCGTGCTCCTCGGGCACGGCGTCCCCGGTCACCGTACAGTCGATGCCAGCGGACGCCAGCAGCGACCTCGCCCCCGACAGTTCGTCGTCCCAGGTCGTCCGGTGTTCGCCGCGTACGACCCGGCGAACCTCGCTGCCCGCCTCCTCGGCCAGTCGTCGAACCTCGGTGATCTCCTCCGAGGCCGGTCCGTTGCGGCCTCGTCGGACGAGCTCGGAGGCCAGGGAACTCTTGACCGCGATGGTCGCCAGGGTCCGCCCGAAGACGTCGTGGAGGTCGCGGGAGATCCGCAGGCGTTCGTTCGCGAGGGCGAGCGCGGCCCGGTCCTCGTGCGCCGCCTGAAGGTCCAGGAGCACGCGCAGCATCCACGCGCTCGACCAGCAGGCCCACAGGACGACGGTGATCATGGCCGCCCCGACGAGCAGCCGCGCGACGTCGGCGACCCCCACGAGCGGGACGGCCAGCACGACGACCAGCGCGTTCAGCACCAGCGTCCGGCGTACGCCGAGGACGGGAACGACGCTCGCGGCGACCGACGCGACCGCCGCCGCCACCGTCGGTCCGATCGCGGGGTCCGGGAACAGGAACGCGACGGCGACGAGGGCGCAGAGAGCCAGCACCCAGACGGCGCCACCCACGGCGGGGAACCGGTGGGAGCGGCCGACGACCGTGTCGATGCTCCACCTGGTGACGAGGACGTTCCCGACGGCCAGACCGAGGGTCAGGGCCACCGTCGAGAGCAGCACCGTGGGGTGGGTTCCCACGAACCGGTCGGACCACGTCGCGCCGACGATGAGGGATGCGGCCGGTGCCGTCACGACGCCGTAGCTGGACCAACGTACGTGGATCTGGAACCTGCGAGCTCCGAGCGGGGGACTCATGTCCGCCATTGTGCCGCCGGGCGCGGCTCGGAGGGCGTCAGGGCCGGTCCGGTCCTCCGTGAGCGCCACCACACCACGCCCGCGATGGCGGCGACGGTGAGGGTGGGCACCAGGAGGACGGGTGATCCCACACCGGCGGACCGGTCCGTGACGGCCCCGCCGATGTCCGTGTGTAGAGCCGTGGCGACGAGGAAGGTGACCGTGTTGAGCAGCGCGTGGATGACGACGGCGACCTCCAGGCCACCGGTGCGCCAGGTGATGACGGCCAGGCTGGCCGCGAGCGTGAAGTACCAGAGGTTGATCCAGGGGTCGCCGGCCCCGTGGATCAGCGTGAACAACAGGCTGGACACGAGGATCCCGGTGATCAGCGACGTGCGCGGTCCACGCCCCCAGCTGCCCGCGATCCGGAAGACCAGGCCGCGCAGTCCGTACTCCTCCCCGGCTGTCTGCAGGGGGGTCAGCACGAGGGTGAGCACGACCAGGCTCATCAGGGAGACAGCCGACCAGCGGGTCTGCTCGACGGGGGAGCCCAGGTTCAGGACGAGTACCGCGAGGAGCCAGACGGGGCCGACGAACACGAGTGCGCGGCCGAGGAGGTCGAACCTGAACTGGGAGGTCACCGAGTGCAGTGAGGCGCCCCGAACCCCGTACAGCCATCGCTGGACGAACATGCTCCACGGGATCAGCAGGGCGAGGGAGAACATCGTCGCGCCGTGGTAGAGGGGTGTGTAGTCGGTGCCGCCCAACGCCGGGTTCACCCTGCCCATGCGCAGGTCGACGTAGCCGGCCGCCTGGGAGGCGGCGAAGCTGAAGACGAACATCCCGAGGATCAGGAGCACGATCGCGAGGACGCCGCGTCCGATGCGCCGCTTCCCTGAGGACAGGACACGGTGGTACTCCACTCCGGACGGAGTGCGAGGGGTTCTGTTCATGCTTCGAACCTACGGAGCCGGGCTCCCGTCACACAGTGTCACCAGTCAGGATCTCCTCCGGTGTTCCGTATGGGTCGGGCATGACAGATGTCATGGGGCGCAACCTGGGTTGACAGGGGTCGGTCGCGCAACCTAGGTTGACACCCATGGACGCGATGGAACTGGCGGCCACCGCCTCGGACACCTCCACCCCCGTCGAGGGGCTGCGCGCGGTCGCCTCACTGCGCACACTGGTGGACGCCCTGGAGCTGAGGCAGGTGGAGGAGGCGCTGCGATCCGGAGAGTCATGGACCTCCATCGCGGCGGCCCTCGGGGTGACCCGGCAGGCCGTCCACAAGAAGTACGGGAAGAGACTGCGCCACATCACGGAGAGAGGTCGGGCATGACCAACCAGTCCGCGAGACGGAGCCTGCTGAGCCTGGGCGGCGACCGTGCCGCCATCGAGATCGCGGCGGGCCGGGAGGCCTCCCTCGCCGGGCACGCCGAGGTGGGGTTCGAGCACCTCCTGCTGGGCGCCCTTGTCAGCGGTGGTCCCGGAGCCCGGTTCCTGATGGACGCCGGACTGGACCTGACGGAGGCGCGCGCCACCGTCGGCGCGCTGTTGCGCGAGGACCTCGCCCTGTTGGACATCGACACCCCCGGTCTCTCGGCTGGCGGGGAGGAGCCGGTCCTGATCCCCCAGTCCGAGCGCGTGAGTGAACTCCTGGTCGAGTGCGCCTGGTCCGGGGGCGACGTCGCGCTGATCGCCGCGCTCATCGACGACGGGGGAGGGCGGGTCCGGCGCCTGCTGGAGCGTTCGGGGGTCGATCCCGACCTCGTGCGCGCCGGTCTTGGTGAGCTCTCCCCGTCGGAGCGGGTCCACCCCTCCGACCCGGGTGCCGATCCGGAGGGGTGGGACGGCCTCACCTACGAGCGGGAGGTCCCGGTGTCGGCGGAGCGCCTGTGGGCCCTGGTCTCGGATCCGCGACGGCGGGCGGAGTGGGAGCCGGGTGAGGCCGAGGCGCGGGTCGTCGGGGACGGCGTGGTGGAGCTCGTGCCCGCGAACGGGCCGGTGCGCAGGGAGACGGTCGCACACCGGGTCGAGGGACGGGAGATCACCTGGGCCCGGGTCGACGAGGAGGCCGGTCAGACGCTCCGGATCGCCGTCGAGCCGGTCGGGGAGCGCGCCCGGTTGCGCGTGCGCAGGAGTTGGCCGAGCGCCCTGCGCCACCGGCGGATCGCCAACCGCCTGCTGCACTGGATCATCCGCGGCCAGGTGCGGATGCGCGTCCAGGCCATCGCCCAGGCCGCCGCCTAGCGTCCGCTCAGGAGGGTGGACACCCGCTCGGCCTCGGCGGTCAGGAGGGCGCCCAGTTCCGCGACGCGGGCCTGGTCCAGGCGGTAGGCCGGGCCCACCACGCTGAGGACGGCGACGACCCCCGTGGCCGCGTGTACCGGGGCGGCGATGGCCATGACCTCGGGTTCCACGGTGGAGGTCGCGGCGGTGAACCCCTCGGGCGGGAGGGCGCCGCGCAGAACCAGTCCGACCGCGGACCCGTCCTGGGGGAAGCGGTGCCCCACCCAGCTGACGTGGCGGATCGTGTGGCTGCCCTCGGCCTGGGCGATGTACAGGACCCCCTGGTCCGGGGTGCCCACGCAGAGGTAGCTGGACTCACCGGTCGCCCGGGCCAGCTCCGCCAGGGACGGCTGCGCGAACGCGACCAGTGAGTCGTGGCTCAGGGCCTTGGCGCCGATGCCGATCAACCGGTGGCCCGGGCGGAACGCGCCGTCCTCCCCTCGGACGGCGAACCCCGTGGCCTCCAGGGTGCGCAGCAGGCGCAGAGCGGTGCTGGGCGCCAGGTCGGTCCGGCGCGCGCACTCGGTGAGCGAGGCCTCTCCCTGTTCGGCGACGACGGCCAGGAGTTCCAGGGCCCTCTCGACGGTCCGGGTCGACTGTTCAGCCACGGGCTTCCTCCGGTGAGAAATCCGCCCGGGACACGGGCGAACTTCGGGTTGGTTCCATACAATGGAACCATGCTGCCATCTGATGGCAGAACCTGGAGGGAGGCGAGCATGCTGAGCCTGGACGGATCGCCTCTGGACTGTGGCCGGATCGCGCGCGCGGCCCGGTTCGAGGAACCCGTCTCGATGACCACCGAAGCCTGGGCCCGGGTGTCGGCCGCGCACCGCGGGGCGGAGCGGGCCGCCGAACGGGGGCCCGTGTACGGACGGAACACCGGGGTGGGGGCCAACCGGGACGTCGCCGCCGGGGCCGACGGGCACGGCCACCGTCTGCTGCGGAGCCACGCGGCGGCGGGCGGGGCCCCACTGCCCGACGAGGCGGTCCGCGCGATGCTCGTCGTGCGGATCAACCAGATCGCGGTGGGCGGGTCCGGGGTCTCCCCGCGCACGACCCGGGCGCTGCTGAGGATGCTGAACACCGGCGCCCTCCCGCGGGTCCGCGAGCACGGCACCGTGGGCACGGGCGACCTCGCGGCGCTCGCCGGGACGGGGCTGACGCTGCTGGGGGAACGCCCCGCGAGCGTCCCCTGGGCGCCGATGGCACGGTTCCCCGAATCGGACGCGCTGGCGTTGGTCAGCAGCAACGCCCTGACCCTCGGCAGGGCCGCGCTCGTGGTCGCGGACCTGGAACCGCTGCTGAGGGCGGCCACGGTGACCACGGCGTTGTCCGCGCTGGCCGGCCAGGCCAATCCGGAGGCGTTCTCGGCCGAGGCCGCCCGCGCGGCCGTCGTACCGGGCGCGGCCACCGTGGCACGGGGACTGCGTGAGCTCATGGGCCCCGCGCGACCGGCGAGGGTCCAGGACTCCTTCGGGTTCCGCGCGGCGCCCCAGGTCCAGGGGGTCGTCGTCGACGCGCTGGCCGACCTCGCGGGGTTCGTCAGCGCGCTGACCGGCACCGCGCAGGAGAACCCGCTGGTGGTGGGCGACGGGGTCGTGCACCACGGCGGGTTCCACATGGCCGCCCTGACCCTGCACCTGGACACCCTCAGGCTGGCCGTGGCCCAGGCGGCACCGGCGTCGCTGGGACGGTTGCGGGCCCTGTCCGATCCGGCGGTCACCCGGCTGCCCGCCTTCCTCGCCACGGGACCGGCGGGCTCCTCGGGCACCATGATCGTCGAGTACACGGCCGCCTCCGCCTACGGCGTCCTGCGCGCGGCGGCCGCTCCGGCGTCCCTGGAGACCGTGGTCCTCTCCCGGGGAGCGGAGGAGGACGCGAGCTTCGCGCCGTTGGCGGTGCGGCAGTCGGAGACCGCCACCGTGGCCCTGCGCACCCTTGTGGCCTGCGAACTCCTCACGGCGCTGCGCGCCCTGGCGATGCGGGGGAGTGACACGGCGGTCTTCCACCGGGCCTGGCACGCCTTCCGGGCGCAGGGCGGCGCGAACGCGGACACCGACGACCGCGACCTCCAGGAGGACCTGGACGCCGCCGAGCGCGCACTCCCGCAGCTCGGGGCTCCGCCGACACCGCGGTCGGACACGGTGCCGGAGCGGGCGGAGGCGAGCGGGTTCCGAACGGACGACGGGAGCGGGCCGACGAGGTGTCGGGTGGGTGCGGCCCACCCACCCACACCGCTTCCGGCCGAACCTCCCCCGGCCTAGCCTGGGGGCCATGGGCAACGACCGAAGCTCCGATCCCCGGTTCCACCTGGGAGAGTTCCTGAGCGCCAGGCGTTCACGGCTGCGTCCCGAGGACCTCGGGCTGGTCACGTACGGCCGCCGCAGGGTTCCCGGCCTCCGCCGCGAGGAGGTGGCGCTCCTGGCCGGGGTCAGCACCGACTACTACATGCGCCTGGAACAGGGCCGCGAACGTCATCCCTCCGCCCAGGTGGTCGAGGCGCTGGCCAGGGCGCTGGACCTGGACGGGGACGCCGCGGACCACCTGCGTCGCCTGGCGCGCGCCCAGGGACGCCCGCGCGGTCAGGCCCGCCGGGACACACGGGTCTCCCCGCACCTGGCCCGTCTCCTCGAACGCTGGAGTGACACTCCGGCCTTCGTGTTGGACCACCCCCTGGACATCCTGGCCCGCAACCGCCTCGCCGAGGCCCTGCACTCCGACTTCGCCCTGGACGACAACCTGGCGCGTATGGTCTTCCTCGACCCGGCGGCGCGTCGCTTCCACCGCGAGTGGCGCGGGACCGCCTCGTCGACCGTCGCCGAACTCCACCGTGCGGCGGGCCTGACCCCGGATGATCCCCGGCTGAACGAGGTCGTCGGTGAGCTCGCGCTCAAGAGCGAGGAGTTCCGTTCCCTGTGGGCGCGGCACGAAGTGCGGGGCAAGACGGGCGACGCCAAACCGCTGCACCACTCCGAGGCGGGCGACCTGGACCTGCGCTACGACAGCTTCACGGTCAACGGCGCCCCCGGGCAGCAGCTGATCGTCTACCAGGCGGAACGGGGAAGCCCCTCGGAGGGCGCGCTGGGCCTGCTCGGCTCCCTGCACGCCGAACCCCATGATCGGGGCGACCCGGCGGACCGGGAGCCGAGCGGTCGTCGGCGGTTCGAGTGAGACCTGGGGCCCCGGGCGGCGCGGCTCCGTCACTGGGAGTCGCGCACCAGGGATGACGGCGACCTGGTCGCCTCGGCGTGGCGGGACGAGACTTCGGGTGAAGGCGGTGGAAGCCCCTCCACCGTGCCGCACCCGAAGGAGGAACCACTCCATGAGCTCCGAGACCCACACACACGATCCGGGGAGCCCCCTCGCGCTGGAGGAGATCCGGCGTCGGGCCGACGACCCCGGGCGGCGTGTCCTCTTCACCAACGCGACCGTGGTCACCATGGACCCGGAAATCGGGACGCTGGAACGTTCGGACGTCCTGATCGAGGGAGGCTCGATCGCCCAGGTGGGCTCCGTCCCGGAGGCGGGGGACGCGGTGGTGGTCGACGCCACGGGCACGATCATCACTCCGGGCTTCGTGGACACCCACCGGCACGCCTGGCAGTCCCAGCTGCGCAGGATCATGCCGGACGTGGACGATCTCGTGGACTACGTGACCACCACCCTGGCCGGTTACGCGCCTCTCTACGAGCCCCGGGACATGTACGTCGGCACCCGGCTGGCCGCACTGTCGGCGATCGACAGCGGCATCACCTGCATGCTCGACTTCTCGCACAACTCCAGGTCGCGCGAGCACTCCGACGCCGCGGTCCGGGCCCTGGCGGACAGCGGCGTCCGCGGGGTCCACGCCGCGATGGGGCCGCACTTCGGCGCCTGGGATCAGCAGTGGCCCGGGGACCTCGCCCGGCTCCGTGAGGAGTACGCGGGCGGGTCGGACCGGATGCTGACCCTGCGGGTCGGAGCGCTGGCCACCGACGAGATCGCGGGACCGTCCCTGGCCTACGGGCCGGAACTGGCGCGCGTCGCCAGGGAACTGGACGTCGGGGTCAGCGTTGACGCCGTCTTCGGCACCTCGTCCTCCCGCTCGGTGCGGGACTGGGCCCGGCAGGGGCTCCTCGGCCCGCACGTCACCCTGATCCACGCCACCGGCCTGACCGACGAGGCGTGGAGGCTGATCGGGGAGACCGGGACCACGGTCTCCCTGGCGCCGACCTCCGATGCCCAGATCGGTCTGGAGACGGCGATCCCCGCCGTCGACGAGGCACTCGCCGCGGGAGTGCGCCCCGGGCTCAGCATCGACGTGGAGGTGGCCCTGGCCGGGGACATGTTCACCCAGATGCGGGCCCTGCACACCGTGCAGCGGATGCGCGCGGTCAACGCCGCCTACGGCGTCGACACCGAACCGGTCCGGATCGGCGTGCACGACGTGCTGGACTTCGCCACCCTCCAAGGCGCACGGACCAACGGCCTGGCCGGGGTGACCGGGTCGCTCACCCCCGGCAAACGCGCCGACCTCCTGGTCATCGCTGCCGAGGACCTGAACAACATGCCGCTGAACGACCCGGTCGGCACCGTGGTCCTGGGCGCGGACGCCCGCAACATCATCGGCGTCCTGGTCAACGGCGAGCCCCGCAAGTGGGGCGGAAGGGTGCTGGACGTCGACCTGGACGCCCTGCGGGGAGAGGTCCGCGACTCACGGGACCGGCTCCTCGGTCAGGCGGGGGCCGGGAGACGACCGCACGAGCGACACCGAACGAACACCCGACGCGTGAACGCCACCAGGCGGGAACAGGACACACGGAGCACCATGAACGACACCCAGAAGACCACCTCCGCGTCGAGCGGCCCGAGGTCCGCGATCCAGCCGAGGCGCGACGAGGCGACGCTGGCCCAGCTGGGTGACCCGGGCGGACGCCCGCTGCTGCTGACGGGCGGCGTCGTCATCACGAACAACCCGCTGATGGGCGACTGGCAGCGGGCGGACGTCCTCATCGGAGGAGAGGTGATCGTCGGGGTCGGTCCGGGCCTGCTGACGGCGGCCGACGACGACGGCATGATCGTGGTCGACTGCTCGGGAACCGTGGTCCTGCCCGCCACCCTCGATCTCACCCGGGACCACGTGGGGGGCACCCTGACCCCGGGCGGCCCCGCGGATGTGGCCGTGTTCCGGTTCGCCGACGAGCCCTGCGCCCCCGAGGGAACCGCCCCGGCCGGGAACGGCCGCCTCGACGTGCAGATCACCGGCGGGCGGGTCCGGGTCTGGGGCGGACAGCCGGTCCGGGAGCCGGGCGCCGCCCCGGGGCGGGTGAAGGAGCCCGTCCATGACCCGCTCCACCCCCACACGGGGCTGTGGGTGGAGGAGAACGGGTTCGTCCGCCAGGAGCTGCTGCCGAACGGTCGCTACGACGAGGCGCGCGGAGACAGGGAGAGCGCCTACACCGGCCGGTACTGGGTCGACGGATCCCGGATCGACTACCTCGACGACCTGGGTTTCTGGGCTTTCGGGGAGTTCGACGGAGACGTGCTGCACCACGCGGGATATCGCTTCACCAGGCGCTGAGGTCTCGCGGACGAAGGCGAACCGTCCCGGGCGGACGTGAACGGTGCCGCCCGGGGCTCAGCGCACGACGTCGAAGACCTGCTTCTGCACGCCGTTCGCGTACACCTCGTGCTCGACGAGGCTGAGCCGGGTGAGGTCCTGGTCGGTGTCGCTGAACAGGCGCCTGCCCGCTCCGAGGAGCACCGGGAAGACCAGCAGGTGGTAGCGGTCGACCAGCCCGGCGTCGGCCAGGGCGTGGCCCAGCGTGGCACTGCCCTGGACGGAGAGCGGGCCGCCCTCGGTCCGCTTGAGCTCCGCGACGTCCTCGACGGTCCGCAGGATCGTGGCGGGCCAGCGCGGGTCCTCCTCGGTGAGCGTGGTGGAGACGACGTAGCGGGGCTTGGAGTTGTATCCGGCGAACTCCTCCATGCGGGGCCACACCGGGGCGAACGCCTCGTAGCTGCGCCGTCCCAGGAGCAGGGCGCCCGCCTCCTCCTGCTCACGGCCCTTGATCTCGAAGGCCGCCTCGTCCATCTCCACGGAGCTCATGGTCCAGCCCGAGTTGCGGTACCCGGACTCCCCGCCCGGGGCCTCCATGACCCCGTCGACGGAAACGAAGGCGGTGACGATCAGGCTGCGCATGGCGGGTTCCTCACGGCTGGGGTGCTGCTGTCCCGAGATGTGTATCACCGGCTCCGGACAATCCGGGGAAACCCGCGCGCGGGTGGCGCGCCGAACACGCCGAGCGCCGACGTGGGTTGATCCGGGTGTCGGCGGGTGACAGGCTCCTGGACGAGGGGGCCGCCACGACAACGGCGTCGCGGCGGCCCCCTCCTCTCCGCTCAGCCCTCGACCTCCGCTCAGCCCTCAACCTCCGGTCAGCCCTCGGCCTCTCCGGTCAGCCCTCGGCGGGCGGCTCCTCACCGAGGAAGAAGGCGGTGGTGCGGTCCCGAGCCGCCTCGGCGTCGGGTCGAGGCGTCCCGATGGCCACACTGCACTCCGCCCAGCGGGCGCTGCTCGCCGTGACGAAGCGACGGCCCTCGTCCGTGGCCTCCCAGCCCTCGGCCTCCTCGGGCATGTTCGCTCCCGTGCCCAGGTACAGGGCGAGTCCGAGCAGGGCCATGTCCCAGCCCACGCCGGTGGCGCCCGGGCCGAACCGCTGCCAGAACTGCGCCTCCATGTCCGCGTACGCGCTGTGTTCGAGGGTCAGCCGGGCCCCGTCGCCGTCGGGGTCCACTCGGACCGCGATCCAGCTGACGCCCCCGCCGAACTCCCAGGTGGCGGTGAAGGAGCGCGGCGCCTCACAGGTCTCGATGGTGCCGTTGGCGTTGCCCTCCACCTGGTAGTGGCCGCCCTGGCGCAGGTCGCCCGTGACCGGGGCGAACCAGCGGGGGAGCCGTTCGGTGGAGGTGCACGCGTCCCACAGGTCCTCGACCGTGGTCGCGTACCGCTGGCTGATGGTGGACACCAGGGTCGGCTGCCGGTCGCGTTCCCCGGTGTCCAGCCTGCGGGAGACGGCCTCGATCTGTCCGTCCACGTCGACGGGTGTGCGCTCACTCATGGTCACTCCTGGATGCGTCGTTGTCGCTTTCCCCGGGCGATCTCGGTCTCCAGGGCCGCGAGTCGCGGCGCCCAGAACCGGCGGAACGGATCCAGCCAGTCGTCCACGGGGCGCAGCGCCTCGGCGTCGACCGAGTACAGCCGCCGGGTGCCTTCGGCGCGCACGGTCGCGAAGCCGTGGTCCCGCAGGACCCGCAGGTGCTGGGAGACGGCGGGCTGGCTGATCCCGAACTCCTCGCGGACCACCGTGGTGAGTTCGCCGGAGCTCAGCTCCCCGTCGGAGAGCAGCTCGAGGAGCCGCCGTCTGACCGGGTCTCCGAGTACGTCGAAGGCATGCATGACCAGAGTATATCAATCTTCGCTTATATAAGTGGATGCTGAGGTAAAGTCGCGGGAACGACGAGGCCCCGCGCGCCGCCAGGGCGCGCGGGGCCTCGTCGTGTGCGTCCGGATCAGCCCAGGACGACGGGCAGGCGGTCCAGTCCGTTGGAGACGATCGACGCCGACTCGGGGATCTCCTCGCCCTCGGCCAGGCGGAGGTTCGGGAACCGGGTGAACAGCTGCTCCAGCGCCGTGACCCCCTCCAGCCTGGCCAGCCCCGCGCCCAGGCAGAAGTGGGGGCCGTGCGAGAAGGCCAGGTGGGAGTTCTGGGCGCGGCGCAGGTCGAAGACGTCCGCGTCCTCCCCGTGCTGCGCCCGGTCCCGACCGGAGGCGCCGAAGCCCATCAGCAGGGCCTCGCCCTTGGGCACGGGCACCCCGCTCAGGGTGACGTCCTCGGCCGTGTAGCGCAGCGGCAGGTACTGGACGCTCGCGTCCCAGCGCAGGGTCTCCTCCACGGCGTCGGCCCAGGTCGCCTCGCCGTCGCGGATCAGGGCGAGCTGGTCCGGGTGGGTGAGCAGGGCGTGGACCGCGTTGCCGATGAGGTTCATCGTGGTCTCGTAGCCCGCGCCGATCATGAGGATCAGGGTCCACACGAGCTCGCTCTGCGACAGGCGCTCGTCACCCTCGGCGCGCGCGTCGAGCAGCGCGCTGGTCATGTCGTCGCCCGGGTTCTTCGCCTTCGCCTCGGCCAGGCCGCTCAGGAAGCTCTGGAGGTCCGTGTTGGTCTGCGCGGCCATCTCCGGGGTGATGGTGGCGTCGAAGACCCGGTGGATCAGCGTGTGCAGGGTGTCCCGGTACTCCTCGCCCACCCCGAAGAGTTCGGAGATCACCGTCATCGGCAGGGGCAGCGCGAGGCCCGCACGGAGGTCGACCGGCCCCGGACCGCCGGCCTCGACGTCGTCGAGCAGCCGCGCGGTGATCGCCTCGACGCGCGGGCGCAGGGCCTCCACCCGGCGGGGGGTGAACGCCTGGGACACCAGGGCGCGGAGCCGCCGGTGCCTGTCCCCGTCCGCGGTGAGCATGTTGTCCGGGGCCACCCAGGAGATGAGCGGCCAGTCCATGGGGATCTCGCCCTCGGTCCAGGGGCGCCAGTGGCGCACCTCCTTGCGGACCCCGGGGTGGGCGAGGGCCTCCATGAGCACCTCGTGTCCGGTCAGCGCCCGAACAACCACGCCACCAACGATCTCAACTTCGACGACGGGGCCTCGGGAGCGGAGTTCTGCGGTCTGTCGGTGGAGGTCGTAGGGGTGGAGGACGGGGATGTTTGTTGCCATGGAGGTGTCGTGCCTTTCGGGGAGGCGGGGGTGAACGTGACCGGCAGCTGGGAGAGCGCCAGAGCGAAGGGGGCGGGTCGTCGCAGGACCTCCTCCTTGCTCGTCCTCAGGTCGGGGAGGCGCTTGGTGAGGCTCTCCACCCCGACCTGGGCGATAGCGTACGCGAACCCCTGTGCGGGGCACCGGTGCGGGCCGACCCCGAAGGCGAGGTGCGCGCGGTTGCCCGACTCGATGTCCGGGCCCTCCCCGGCCATGGTGGCGTGCGCGGCCGCGTACCCGAGCAGGATCGGCTCACCGGCCCTGATCACCGTGCCGGTGCTGACCCGCACGTCCTTCACCGGGTACAGGACGGGGTAGTTGTTGACCGGGGGGTCGACCCAGAGCAGCTGGTCGATCGCCTCGCTGACGCCCACGCGGGCGCCCCGGAACGCCTGCCGGACCTCGTCGTCGGCCAGGATCGTGTGGGTGGTCCCGGAGATGAGGTTGGCGGTGGGTTCGGCCCCTGCGCCGATGGTCACCACCAGCTGGTGCAGGAGCTCCTCGTCGCTGAGCCCGGAGCGGTGCTGGAGCAGCCAGGAGGTGACGTCCTCGCCGGGCTGGGCGTGCTTGGCCGAGATCGCGTCGGACAGCGCCCGCTCGTACTCGCCGTTGGACCTGACGACGTCGATGCCGTCCCACAGGGCGCTGAGGGAGTTCAGCACCCGCTCACCGATGTCACGGGAGAAGCCGAAGATCTCGCACAGGACGAGGAGGGGGAGCAGGCGCGCGTACTCGGAGACGAGTTCGGCCTCACCGCGCTGGCAGAAGGCGTCGATGAGGATGTCCGCGTGCTTGCGGGTGATCTCCCCGATCCGGCTCTCCGGGACGCGGCCCAGGGAGTCGATCACCGAGCGCTTCAGACGGGCGTGCTCGTCGCCGTCGGAGAACAGGAGGTTGGGGCGGTGCATCATCATCGCCACGACCGGGGCGTCGTCGGGGATACGGCCCTCGCGCCAGTCGAGCCACAGGCGCGAGTCGCGGCGGAAGGTGCGGGTGTCCCGGCACCACGCGGTGATCAGCGCGTAGTCGGCGACGACCCAGGCCTTGATCCCGGGGAAGATCTCGGCGGGGAACACGGGGCCGTGTTCCTTGACCATGCGCCGGTTGACCGTGTGCGGGTCGGCGGCGAATTCAGCGGAGTGCAGCTCGGCGTACGGGCATCGGGGGGCCACGGGCATCCTGTCCTGGGAGGCGACGAAGCGCCCAGTCTAATGAAACTTTGGGTACTTTTTACATCTTGCGTCACTCCTGAATCTCTTGCCCCATCGGGCGTTCCGGCGAGAGCGCTGCTCAGGACGGACCGGGCCCCGGGTTCGGACATCGGGGTCGAAACCGGGCGCGGGTGTGCTGACCAGCGCGGCCGTGCCCGCGCACACACGGTCCATGAGCGGCGGTGGCGTCGTGCCGTGGTCGTTCCGCGTGCGGCCGGTGCGGGGCAGCCCCGCGCGGCGCCGGTGACCAGGACCACCACGCGCCGCCGCGCGTGCCCCCGTCGGACACCGGAGCCGACCCTCCCTAACTCAGGAGCGCCTGTTCGATCTGGCGGGTGGTCTGCGCGGCGACGACCGGGTGCGCGGCGGCGTGGGCGTGCCCGTTCAGGCCGGTGGCCAGGGCCCAGCCCCGGCCGCGGGCCCACAGCGCGTCGTCCTCCCCGGGCTCCAGCCCGAGCTCCGATCGGAGCTCCGCCCGGAACTCCGTCCGGGACGCGGGTGACATCAGGGTGTAGGCCATCATCAGGTCGCGCGCGGGGTCTCCCAGGCCCAGGGTGCCGAAGTCGATCACGGCGCTCACCCCTCCGGCGCCGGTCAGCAGGTTGCCGGTGTGGAAGTCGCCGTGGAACCAGACCGGCGGGCGGTTCCATACCGGGGCGTCGAGCGCGGCCTCCCAGACCGAGGTCAGGGCCCGGGGGTCGAAGGTGTCGGAGAGCCGTTCGATGGCCGCCCGGGTGTCCGGATCACGAAGGACCAGCGGTTCCCCCGCCAGGCGCTCCGGTGCGTCACGGGGTGTGCTCCGCTGGAGGGCGGCCAGGAAACGGGCGAGCAGGCGGGCGTCGGCGGCGCTGTCCGCGAGCCTTTCGACCGTCGCCGTCTCCCCGGGCAGCCAGCGCGACACCGACCAGAACCACGGGTACCCGAACCCCGGCTCGCCCACGGCCACGGGTTCCGGTACGGCCAGGGGGAGGTGCGGCGCCAGGACCGGCAGCCACCGCGACTCCTTCGCCGCCTGCCCGGCCGCGCCCGCGTGGCGGGGGAGCCGGACGGACAGGTCGTCGCCCAGCCGGTGGATCACGTGGTCGAGGCCGCCGGGGCGGACCGGCCGCAGCGGCAGCCCCGCCCACTGCGGGAACCGGTCGTCCACCAGTCGCCGGACCAGCCGGGTGTCGATCGCGGGGAGCTCGGGTGCGGCGGTCTCCGTCATCGGGTCGCTGTCCTCCGTGGTGGGGCGGGGCGGTCCTGCCCCATCCCATCCTCGGGAGCCTCCGGGTGTCCACCGCTTTTTCCGCTGCGGAGGCGGTCAGCCCGCGCTTCGCCCCCCGGTACGTCCGGTGCGCTCCAGGAGCACGGCCCCGCGGTAGCCGTCCGGCCCCAGCGTGGACATCGCGTCGAGCGACGCGTCCGGAACGGGCAGCAGGTGCGCGTCCACCCAGGTGTCGCCCGTCGCGGCGTTGGTCCAGGGGTCCTCGACCACCACGGCCCCCGGCACGGCGCCGTGGCAGAGCACCCAGTGGGGTACGTCGAACCCCTGCATCGTGGCCAGCGAGAGCAGCAGGAGGACCTGTCCGCCCCCGGTGACGGTCGCGCGCAGCTCCTCCGGGGACAGGCGGCGGGGGTCGACCGGCAGCCCGGCCCGGGCCGCGTCGGCCCGGGAACCGCGCTGGAGGACGGCGCGCCACTCCCGCTCGTCCCCGGAGTAGGAGTCGAGCAACACGGGGGCGTCGGTGTCGAGCCGCACCGTGACGGTCGCGTCCGGCCGAGCGCGGTGGACGGCGAGGCCCAGGCCGACGGGTTCGCAGGCGGGGAAGTTGGTGGCCTCACGCCACAGGGCCAACTCCGCCGCGCGGTCGAGGGACCCGGCTGACAGCGCCCCCGCCCGGACCCCGGCGGTGAGCGCGGTGACGGCCCCGCAGGTGAAGGTGGTGGTCTGCCGGTAGTACGGGGGCTCGGCCACCTCGGAGTCCACCAGCCAGCGCACGTGGCCGGAGGATGGCTGACCGGGGTCGTCCACCTGACCGCGCGGGCCTTCCAGCGGGGTGAAACCGAGGGCGCCCGCCTGCCCGGGACTCACGGTCCACCCCTCCCACTTGACCTGGGAGAGCCCTCGCTCGCGCGCGAACGCGACGACCGCCCCGACGGTGCGGGGCCCGTCCCCCACCGCGTCGACGATCTTCGCGTACGCCGAACCGGGCCGGGACGTCACCAGGGCCGCCCCGGTCCAGGCGCCCGACGCCCCGTCGGTGACGGCCACGATCACGGGGGAGTGGGTCGAGCGGTCGGGAGCCCCCCAGCGTTCACGTACCCCGGCCGGGACGACCGGCACCAGCTCCGGTGGCGGCGCGGCGGGGTCGAACGGGACGACGACACGGTCCTCGGACGGGACCTCGCGGTGGGAGTGCATGCGGTGCTCCGGGAGTTCGCGGGGGTGGACGGCGCCGGTGCGGCGCCGTCGCCGTTCATGCGCGCGAGCGGCGCAGGATCCAGATCAGGTAGGGGCCGCCGACCAGGGCGATCATCAGCCCGGCCGGGACCTGCGCGGGCGCGATCAGGGTGCGGCCCAGGGTGTCGGCGACGCACACCAGGAGGCCGCCGGAGAGCATCGCGACCGGAACGCTCCGGGCGTGCCTGGCGCCGACCAGGGAACGGGCCAGGTGGGGCGCCACGAGCCCGACGAAGCCCACCACCCCCACCGCGACCACGCTGACGGCGGCCAGGACGGCGGCGAGCGCCAGCAGCGCCAACCGGGTCGGGCCCACCCGCATACCCAGGATGCGCGGGGTGTCCTCGTCCACGGCCAGCAGGTCCAGGTGGCGGCTCAGCCCGAGGACCAGGGGCGCCGCCACGAGGAGGGCCACGGCGACGGGCAGCACGTCGGGCAGGGTCCGGCCGTAGGTCGTCCCGGACAGCCACGTGAAGATACGCGGTGTCTGCCAGGGGTCGGCGCGCAGCAGGAGGAACGTCGTGACCGCGCTCAGGGCGTACCCGCACCCGATGCCGATCAGGACGAAACGGTCCGGACGCAGCCCTCCCCGCCAGGCCAGGGCGCAGATCAGCGCGAAGGTGGCCAGACCCCCGAGCACCGCCATCGTGGTGAGGGAGCCGGCCCCTCCGGCCGGGTTCGAGGTCACGACGATCACCGCGCCCAGGCCCGCGCCGGCCGTGATGCCCAGCAGGCCCGGCTCCGCGAGGGGATTGCGCACGGTGCCCTGGACGACGCTCCCGGCCAGGGCGAGCGCCGCTCCCGCGAGGACGGCCGCGGCCACTCGGGGAACGCGGTCGTCGAGGGCCCGTCCGACCAGGTCCGGAGCGGTCCCCTGGAACCAGAGCGCCAGGTCCCCGGTCCGCAGCCACAGACTGCCCGCGAGCACGCCGACCAGCGCCGCCGCGGCCAGCAGCGCGGCGGTCACGAGCAGGACGCCGAGGAACCTCCGGGGCGAGCGCGGACCGGCCCCGGCCCCCGGCGGGTGGCGGAGCGGACCCGCGTCACGCAGACGCAGGGCCAGCACGACGATGAGGAGGCCGCCCAGCAGCGCCGTGGGCACGCCCGTGGGGATGGACGCGGCGCCCTCGGCACCGAGCACGGCGCGCAGGGACGCGTCCGCGACCAGGATCAGGGCCGCGCCGAGCAGTCCGGAGACGGTCACCAGGAACAGGTGCCGGTGCAGGGCGGGGACACGGGCTGCGACCAGCCTCGCCAGCACGGGGGCGGCCAGCCCGATGAAGGCGATCGGCCCGGCGAGCGTCACGGACACCCCCGTGAGGAGCACGGCACAGAGCACCGCCGTGATCCGGGTGGAGCGTACCGGGACACCGAGTGAGGACGCGGTGTCCTCGCCCAGGCTGAGCACGTCCAGACGGCGGCTCAGCAGCAGGGCCACCACGAGTACCGCCGCGATCAGCGGCATCGCGCGCAGCGACGCGTCGATGTTGAGCTGGGCGAGGGACCCGCTGCCCCAGGCGAAGAGACCGGTGGTGTTGTCCTTGAACAGGATCAGCAGCATGCCGGTGGCCGCGTCCAGTGCCATCGCCAACGCCGAACCGGCCAGTACCAGCCGCGTGGTGGCGGTCCCTCCGGCGCTTCCGGCGAGCGCCAACACGAGCGCGGCTGCCAGCAGTCCGCCCCCGAAGGCCACCAGCCCCGAGGCCCAGAGCGGGACGGCGAGGCCGAACGCGGCGACCAGGGTGAGCGAGAAGTAGGAACCCGCCGTGACGGCGAGCGTGTCGGGGGAGGCGAGCGGGTTGCGAGTGACGGACTGGAGGAGCGCCCCGGCCACGCCCAGGGCGAAGCCCACGGCCACGCCGGCGAACAGGCGGGGGAGCCGCGAACCCTCCAGCACGTGGCCGACCGGCACCCCGCTGACCTCCTCCCGGTCACCCGCGAGGAACCGGACGAGGTCCCACCACCCCACGCCGGACGTGCCCTGCGTGAGGTGCCACAGGCCCAGCGCGCAGATCGCGGCGGCCAGGCCCGCGACCACCGCCGCCCCGGCGGCCGCGCCGCGAGGGCCGGGGCCCGCCGGCGGAGCCGGACGGGACCCGGCGGTACGAAGACCGCTCATTCCTGGGTGAGGGAGTCGACGAAGGCGTCGATCGCCTGCGCGGTCGATCGCGGGCCGCCCGCGCCCCAGACGCGCGGCGGGAAGGCGTGCGCCCGCTCCTCCTTGACGGCCGGGAGGGAGGTCCAGATCGGGTTCTTCTCCAGCTCCTCGACGTAGCCGCCGACACCCTCGTCGTTGGCGTAGAAGAGGTTGGCCTCGCCCACGGCGGTCAGGCCCTCGACGTCGGTCTGCGCGAGACCGTAGGAGGGGTCGACGCCGCCGTCGCCATAGGCGTCGTTGATGTCGTCGGTCCAGGCGGAGGTCATCCCGAGCTCCTCACCGAGCGCGGTGAACAGGGCACCCTGGCCGTAGGGGCGGATGGTGAGGTTGCCGCCTTGGAGCCAACCGTCGAAGAAGAGGAAGTCGGTGGTGGGGAGGTCGACGTCGGCCACCAGCTCGCGGGACTCGGCCAGGTGGTCCTCGAACTCCCGCACCACCTGGTCGGCCCGTTCGGTGCGCCCGGTCGCCTCGCCGATCAGCTCGAAGACGTTCAGCATGTTGCCGATGGGGTCGGCCGGGTCGGCTCCCCGGGTGACGAGGACGGGTACGCCGCGCTCCTCCAGCCGGGCGATGATCTCGTCGTCGGGTCCGGCGGCCTCCACGATGACCAGGTCGGGGTCCTGCGCGTACAGGGTGTCGAGGTCGGGCTCCTCGCGGTTGCCGACGTCCGCCACGCCCTCGGGCAGTTCCTCCGCGCTCACCCACGTGCTGTAGCCCTCGGGGTCCGCGACGGCCACCGGGGTGACGCACAGCGTGAGGGCGTCCTCGACCTGCTGCCACTCCAGGACCGCGACGCGTTCGGCGGGCCGGTCGAGTTCCACCTCCCGGCCGACCCCGTCGGTCAGCGTCACCGGGTCGGTCGAGGTGGCCGTGGTGTCCGCGGCGCAGGCCTGTGAAGGGGGCGCGGCGACGGCCTCGGACTCGGTCTCGTCGACACTCGTGGTGCCGCACCCCGACGCGATCAGGGCGACGGCCACGGCGGTGAGGGTCGCGAGTCTGCGGGCACTGGTCATGATGGGTTCTCTCTGCTCTGTACTGCTCTGGGGACTTCGCTGAGGGGGCGGGGAAGAAGGGTGGGGAGGAGGGTGTGGGCCCGGGTGGGGCCGCCCGGGGGCCTACCGGTGGTGGGCCGGGTGACGGCCCACCGGGTCCATGCGGAGCCGACCGGTGGCCGGGTCCTCCGTGACCTCGATCCGGATGCCGTAGACCTCGCTGAGGTTGTCGGTGGTGAGCACCTCGGACGGCGGTCCCTCGGCGTGCGCCCGGCCGGAGCTCAACAGCAGGACCCGGTCCGCGACGCGCGCGGCGTGGTCCAGGTCGTGCAGCACGACCCCGACCGCGACTCCGTGGTCCTCGACCAGGTCGCGGATCAGGTCGAGGGTCTCGACCTGGTAGCGCAGGTCCAGGTGGTTGGTGGGTTCGTCGAGCAGCACCACGCCGGTGTCCTGGGACAGGCAGGCGGCCAGCCAGACGCGCTGCATTTCCCCGCCGGAAAGCCGTCCGGCGGCGCGGTCGGCCATGTCCCGAACCCCGGTGACGCGCATCGCGCGTTCGATCGCGTCCCGGTCCTCGACGGTCAGACCGGAGAACCCGCGACGGTAGGGGTGGCGGCCGAAGGCGACGACCTCGCTCACGGTCAGCCCCTCCGGGGCGGGCCGGGACTGGGCGAACAGCGTGACCTCGCGGGCGAACCGGCGCGCGCTGAGCAGTGACGCCGGGCGGCCCGGAGCACCGTCGAGGCCGCCGAGCGTCACCTGGCCGCCGTCGACCCGGTGGAGTCGGGCGAGGGCGCGCAGGAGGGTGGACTTGCCGCTGCCGTTCGGACCCACCAGAGCGGTGACCTGACCGGCGGTCATCGTCAGCGAGGTTCCGTGGACCACGGTGGTCCCGCCGTGGCCGAGGACGAGCCGGTCACCGCTCAGGGCGCTCACGGGCGGTGCGGCGCTCGGCGCGCCACCCGCCCGGTGGGTGCGACGCGTCCGCCGTGAGCAGGGCGGACGCCAGGGGAAGTTAGGTTAGCCTTCACTCACTCAGAATAGGTTCGGCCGCGTCCTGGCTGCAATCAGGACTTCCGGACAGCCGATACGGAGAACCGGTCAGCGCCCGTGCGGGCCGCCCGTGAACGCGCCCGGCGTCGTGCCCATCACGCGTCGGAAGGCGTCGATGAACGTGCTGGTCTGGGCGTATCCGAGCAGTTCGGACACCTCCTGGACCTCAAGACCCTCACCGAGCAGTGCCAGGGCCCGGTGGACGCGCAGTGACTGTCGCCACTGCGCGAAGGACAACCCCGTGGACGCGCGGAACACGCGACTGATCGTGCGCGGGCTGGTGCCCAGGTCCCGGGCCCACTCCTCCAGGGAACGGTCGTCCGCGGGGTCCGCCATCAGCGCCTCCGCGATGGTGTCGGCCCGGGCGTCGCCGGGCAGTCGCAGCGCCAGCCGGGGGGCGGTCGGCTCCAGCAGGTCGAACACGACCGCCTCCGCGCGTGCGCGCGCCCCGGCGTCGATGTCCGTGCGGGCCAGGTGGATCAGCAGCGACTCCAACGCGGGGGTCATCGTGACGGCCGTCGGCCCCCCGAACGCCAGGGGCGTGCGGTCCGGGGAGAAGAAGGCGTTGTGCAGCCCGGCCCCGGCCGTCAGCCGCCCGGCGTGCACCTCACCCTCGGGCACCCACAGGCCGCACCCCGCCGAGACCGTGAACAGGCGGTCACCCACCCGGGCGGTCAGCGCCCCGTGGCTCACCCACACCAGCTCGTGCGCGGGGTGCGCGTGCGGCTCCCACTCGGTGGGGCCTCCCGGCGGGTGGGACTCGGAGACGATCACGAAGGGGGAGGACGCGCCCTCGGGCAGCGCGGAGGCCCGACGCAGACGGGTCCTGGGCTCGCGCCGCCAGGCGCCCAGCCCGGCGCCCTCGAAGGCCACCGCGATCTCGGCCGCAGCCACTGGCGCCCCACCCCCTCGACTCCCGCCACCGACGACGACCTGTGCCGACACCCCAAAATATCCGAATTCGCCCAGGTCATCACATGGGGGGCTGCTCTTGCTTCGGGGGCGGGCGCGCACGGGGTCAGGCCGTGGTGGTCCCCGGCTCGGCGGGACGACGCACGCGCACCACCTGGGCGAGCAGGGCCAGCACGGGCAGTTCCACCAGCGGGCCGACCACGAGGGCGACCGCGATCAGCGGCCGGTCGGGGAACGCGGCCACCGCGATCGCCAGCGCGATGGGGGAGTTGCGGGCGGTGGTGACCATGGCCAGGGTCACCCTCTGGTCGGCGGGCAGCCGGAACGTCCGGGACAGGCCCAGTGCGACCAACGGCAGAACCGCGAAGAAGACCGCCAGGGGCACCAACAGCGCCGCCAGGTCACCGAGGTGCTCCAGGACCGTGCGCGCCTGCCAGGCGAACATCGCGAACACGGCCGTGTACAGCAGCGGCAGCACCAGGCGCCCGGCCGGTCCGGTCACGTGGCGCTCACGCCAGTCGGCGTCCCGGAACCGGGCCGAACCCCACCGCACCAGCATCGCCACGGCCAGCGGTACCACCAGGACGAGCAGCACCGCCTCCGCGAGGGTGCCCGCGTCGACCATGGCGGCCCGCCCGCCCAGCAGCAGCACGTACACCGGCAACAGGGCCAGCTGGAGGACCAGGTTGACCGGCAGCAGAGCGGCGGCGATCCCGGTGTGCCCCCGCGCCATGGCGGTGAAGACCAGGTACCAGTCCGTGCAGGGGGTGACCAGCAGCAACAGCAGTCCGACGCGCAGGTCCGGCTGCCCGCCGAGCAGGCCCGCTCCCAGGGCCCAGGCCAGCGCCGGGGTGAACGCGAAGTTCAGGACCAGGCTCAGCGCCACCAGTGTCCTGGCGCGGCGGACCTCACCCACGTGGGCGGCGTCCATCCGGACGAACACGGCGGCGAGCATGACGAGCAGGGCGGGCAGCACCGCGTGCTCGGCCGCGGGGCCGATCGGCACCAGCAGGCCCGCCACCAGTCCGGCCGCGGCGGCCAGGGCCACGAACAGGCTCTGGAGGCGTTCGGCGGTCGACAACGGTCGGATCTCCTCGGGCGCGGGACGGCTCAGGGGGCCGCGGACCCGTTCACTGTACGGCGGCGAGGAAGTCCAGGAGGACCCGGTTGACCTCCTCGGGCCGCTCCTGCTGGGTCCAGTGGCCGCAGCCGGGCAGGGTGACGTCAGCGTGCAGCTTCGGCGCGATTCCGGTCAGCGCCGCGCGGAGCTCGGGGACGCCCTCCAGGGTGGTGACCATGTCCCGGTCGCCCACCACGTACAGCGCCGGGACCTCGACGCGCAGCCCCTGGAAGGCCGCCATCAGTCCCTGGTTGCGGTCGATGTTGCGGTACCAGTCGAGCGGTCCCGTGAAGGCGTCCGGGGCCGCGTGGTCCGCCGCGAACACCTCGACGTCCTCGGCGGTGAGCCATGCGGGCAGCTCCTCGGGCTCGGGCAGGGCGTCCAGCAGTCGGGCGCCCTCGGGGACGACCCAGGGACGCGGAAGGTTGGCGCCGGAGGCACCCACCAGGATCCGCCTGACCGTCGCGGCCGGGTCCGCCGCCAACTCGGCGTCGGCCCGGCCGGGCTCCTGGAAGTAGGCCTGGTAGTAGCCGTCACCGTAGGTACGCCGGGACGACGTGACGGACGGCATCCCCGCCGGAGGCACCGGCGGCACGCTCAGCCCCGCCACGGCGCGGACGAGGTCGGGGCGGACCAGCGCCGTGGTCCAGGCGACCACCGCGCCCCAGTCGTGCCCGACCAGCACGGCGTCCTCGGCGTCCAGCGCGCCGATCAGTGCGGTGACGTCGCCGACCAGGTGGGGGAGGCTGTACTCGTCGGAGCTGGGAGCGCGGTCGCTGCGGGCGTATCCGCGCTGGTCGGGGGCGACCACCCGGTACCCGGCGTCGGCGAGGGCGGCGAACTGGTGCCGCCACGAGTACCAGCTCTCCGGGAACCCGTGCAGCAGCAGGACGAGTGGGCCCTCCCCCTGCTCCGCGACGTGCAGGCGGAGGCCGTTCACCTCGACGTGGTGGTGCTGGACGCTCAACGCGACTCCTCTCGAGCCCCGCCGGGGAGCCCGACGGGGAACCGGACCGGAGGGGCCAGCCTAGGGGAGCGGGGTGCGCCGGGGGAGTCCCCGTCAGCGCTCGCGGTTGAACACCCGGACCGACAGTGGGGCGAAGACCGCCACCAGCCCAGCGGACCAGGCGAGGGTGAGGGTGATCGAGTCACCCGCAGGGGTGCCGGTGAGCAGGGCGCGGGCGGCGTCCATGGCGTGGGTGACCGGGTTGGTCTCGGCCCACGCCCGCAGCCAGCCGGGCAGGGTCCCGACCGGCGCGGCCATGCTGGTGCCCAGCAGCAGCGGCAGGATCGCCACGAAGGTGACGGCCATGACGGCTCCCTCGTCGCGCAGCAGCACGCCCAGGAACACCATCACCCAGCTCAGGCCGAACCCGAAGCCGACGGCCAGCGCGCAGGCGGCGAGCGCGGAGCCGGGGTCGGTCTCGACCCGGAAACCCATGAGGTATCCGATCGCGAACAGGACCACCACCGTGACCAGGTACCGGGCCAGGTCGGCCAGGACCGATCCGAGCAGCGGGGCGGAGCGTGCGATGGGCAGGCTCCGGAAGCGGTCGTAGACCCCCTTCTTCATGTCGATGTTGATGGTCAGCCCCGAGGAGAGCATCCCGGCGATGCTCGCGCCCATGACGAGGACGCCGGGGAAGAGGTACTGGAGGTAGGCGCCGGTGGAGCCGGACACCGACCCTCCGAAGAGGTACACGAACAGGACCATGAACAGGGCCGGGGTCATCACGCCGTTCACCAGCGAACCCGGGTTGCGCAGGGACTTGGCGAGGCCGCGCCGGGCCAGGACGAGGCTGTGTCGGACGAGGGGGGCCGGGCGCGGGGCGGCGGTGCGGGCCTCGGTGGTGCTCATGCGGCGGTCTCCTTCTCGGTGCCGGTGTCCCGCTGCGCTCCGGTGAGCGCGAAGAACACCTCGTCCAGGCTGGGCAGGTGCAGGGAGAACTCGGTCACCGAGATCCCCCGGTCGCGTAGGTCCCGGGCCATGTCCCAGGCCGGGGTGTCGCCCCCGACCGGTACGGACAGGGTGTGGCGGGTGCGCTCGGGCTCGCGGCCCGTCACCCGTCGCATGACCTCGGCGGCCTCATCGGTCCGGGCGGGGTCGGCGGTCCGCAGGGACACGGCCTGCCCGCCCACCCGGCGCTTGAGCTCGGCGGGCGTGCCGTCCGCGATCACGCGGCCCTGGTCGATCACCGTGATCCCGTCGGCGAGGGCGTCGGCCTCCTCCAGGTACTGCGTGGTGAGCAGCACGGTGGTGCCCTCGGCGGTGAGTTCGCGGACCATCCGCCACAGGTCCTCGCGCCGTCCGGGGTCCAGCCCCACGGACGGCTCGTCGAGGAAGACCACGCTGGGCCGACCCACCAGGCTGGCCGCCAGGTCCAGACGGCGCCGCATACCTCCGGAGTAGGTGGCGAGGGGGCGGTGGGCCGCGTCGGTGAGGCCGAAGCGGGACAGGAGGTGGTCGGCGCGGTCGCGGGCCTCGCCCCGGCGCAGGTCCAGCAGTTGGCCGAGGAGCACCAGGTTGGCCCGGCCGCTGAGTTCGTCGTCGACCATCGAGCCCTGACCGGTCAGGCCGATCAGCCGACGCGCCCGAGGGGCCTCGCGCACGACGTCGAAGCCGCCGACCGAGGCGGTGCCCTCGTCCGGGCGGGCGAGGGTGGCCAGGACGCGGACGGCCGTGGTCTTCCCGGCGCCGTTGGGGCCGAGGACGGCGAGTACCGACCCGGGGCGGGCGGCCAGGTCGACGCCGGACAGCGCTGTCGTCCGGCCGAACCGTTTGACCAGGCCCCGGGCCTGGAACGCGTACTCAGTCATGGTTCACTCCACCCTCCGAGGGTTTAAAATGATGTTGACATTTGAATGATGACAGTATCTGAGTGCTGCTGGTATCTCAACGTAGGATGGGGGGACCGAGACGAGGAGGAAGATGGTCCGGCTCAGCAGGGCACAGCAGCAGGAACGCAACCGGGCGCGGGTGCTCACCGCGGCACGCGAGGAGTTCGCCGAACGCGGCTTCCGCGACGCCAAGATCGACCGCATCGCGGACCGCGCCGACCTCACCCGGGGCGCCGTCTACTCCAACTTCCCGGGCAAACGCGCCCTGTACTTCGCGGTGCTGGCCGAGGCGGCCGAGCGCGAACCCCCGGCGGGGGCGGCCAGCCCCGCAGACGACGCCGCCCGGGCCCTGGGCGCCTTCGCCCGCGCGTGGGTGGCCCGCCTGCCCCTCACCGGCGCCGACGAGCGGGTCGGGGCCGAACTCATGGCCGAGGTGGCCGCCGACCCACGGGTGGGTCGGGTGTTCGCCCAGCTCACGGCGGTCCAGGCGATCCTGCTCGGGTGCGCCCTGGAGAGCCTCGACACCGAACCCGACCCCGGTCGGCGTCGGGTCAGGGTCGCGGAGAGCGTCCTGACCACCCTGCACGGTGCCGGACAGCTGGCCGCCGCCGCGCCCGGCTTCGCCGACCCCTTCACGGTCATCCGCTCCTGCGAACGCCTGGCCGGAGTGGACCTGGACGACGCCTGGCCGCTCCCGCACATCGCCCACGTCCAGCACGCCCGCCCCGTGGACGAACCCTGGTCCGCGCCCACCGCCCACGACACCCTGCGCGGCGAGCCCTTCCCGGTCGGGGACGGGATCGTGGCGGTGCTCGGGCTGCACCGGCTGGAGGCGGTGGAGGAGGCCCTGCGCGCCGCTCCGGAGGGGGTGCCGGTGACGATCGTGCCCGTCACCGCCGAGCCCGCCGAACTCCTCCCGTTGGTCCGACTGGCCCTGGCCGAACTCCGCTCCTGTCTGTCCCCGTCCTTCCCCGCCGGGGCCTGGGCGCGACCGAGGATCGCGCTCGACCCGGGTCTGGCCGCGGCCGCCGGCGCCGTCGATCCGGACGACGACACCGAGACCGCGCTCCGCCTGCACGGAGGCCGGGTCGTCGCCCGCTCCGAGGAACGCGGCGCGGCCCACGCGGTGGGCGCCTTCGTGCCTCCGAGGGGTTCGAGGAACGGCGCGAACGGGGCTCGGACCGCCCGCTGAGCCGGGGCTCCTCGTGGAAACCGCGGTACGTGCCCGCGCGGGCCCCCGCCACGGAGGGACGCGCGGCGGTGTCCGTGTTCCTCAGGGGTCCGGTTCCCGGCCGTCTCCGGGCCGCGTCGCCCGTGCGGCGGTGCGGCCCTTCGCGACGGCGCGGGCGGCCTCCTCGGGGCCGAACCCGGCGGCTGTCCAGGCGGCCACGTCCGCGCGGGGAATCCCCGCGTCCCACCAGTCCCGGAGCATGTCCTCGGCGTTCCGACCGGCCTCGGCGGCCCGCGCGGCCCGCTCGGGCGTCCATCCCAGTGACCGGTACAGGACCGCCTGGGTGGCGTTGACCCCGGCCCGCGCCCAGGGGACCGGCTCGCGGCGCCGCCAGCCCGCATCCAGGTAGGCGCGGGCGAGTCCCGGGGTGACACCGGCACGTAGGAGGGCGCGCATCGTCTCCGCCTGGGCGCCGTCCAGTGCCGGGTCGCGGTCGCGGCGGCGCCGGAACAGCCGGGCGAGCGGGCGTCGACGGTGGGGGCGCTCCCCGGCCAGGTGCCGTTCGGCCGCCTCGGCGGGGGAGTAACCCAGCTCGTGCCAGCGCACGGCCTCGGCCGGGCCCATCCCGGCGCGCAGGACCGGCTCCACCGTGTGCGGGGTCAGCCCGGCGGCCCGCCAGGTGCGGGCCGGGGCGGGGCGGTACACCCCGCGCGCCCGCCAGCGCTCGGCGGTCTCCGGCGGGAAGCCCGCGTCGATCCATCCGCGCGCCTCGTTCACGGTGAAGCCGCGTGCCGTCCAGGCGCGCGGGTCCTCGGGGTCGGGCGCGGGGTCGTCGAAGGTGAGGGTCATGGTTCCTCCCCGGATGGTGGACGGGGCCGTGGATGTCGTCCCCTGAAAGTCAATCTAGGTTGACCGCCCGGAAAAGTCAATCAAAGTTGACTTCGGTGGGGTTGTGCGGCCGAATACACCGATTTGACCTGCTACGGGACACGCCAGCCGAAGACTGGGTGAGCGGCGACGCCGGTGCGACACTGGTGACCGACGCCGGGGACCCCCGACCGGCCGCGAACGGTGGGGGTGGGAATGGAAGAGGAACGCGACGAGGCGGGAGCGCTCGGCCAGAGCGAACTCCTGTTCCAGAACCTCGTCAGATCCGTGCACAACAGCGGCCCCATCGAGGTCTTGGAGGCCGCCGACCGCTACGGCGCGGCGATCGGCCTCGGCGAGATCACCGTCCACCTCGTGGACCTGCAACAACGCCTGCTGGTCCCGCTCACCGGCGGGGCCATCCTCGACGTCGAGTCCACCATCGCCGGAGAGGCCTACCGCTCGGACACCCTGCGGCTGGTCGAGGGCGGCGCCGACGCGCTCAGCCTGTGGCTCCCGCTCAAGGACGGCGCCGACCGCATCGGGGTCGTGCACATCCGCACCCCCGCCATCGACGAACCCACCCTCCGCCGCTGCCAGACCCTCGCCGCGCTGCTGGCCCTGGTCATCACGTCCAAACGCGCCTACAGCGACACCTACGTCCGCCGCACCCGCGCCCGCGACGTGCAGCTACGCACCGAGATGCTGCGCGCCTTCCTCCCTCCCCGCACTCTCGGAACCCGGCGCGGGGTCTCCACCGCGGTCCTCGAACCCGCCTACGAGCTCGGCGGCGACGCCTTCGACCACTCCCTCACCCGCGACACCCTGCACGCCGTCATCCTGGACGCCATGGGCCACGACCTCGCCTCCGGACTGACGGCGTCGGTCGCCATGGCCGGGGCGCGGAGCGCCCGCCGCAACGGAGCCGACCTCGCGGAACTCACCGAGAACGTGGAACGCGCCCTGGTCACCTGGCTCCCCGAACGCTTCTGCACCGCCATCTTCGCCACCCTGGACCTGTCCAGCGGCCTGTTCTCCTGGGCCAACTGCGCCCACCCCGCACCCCTGCTCATCCGCCGCCAGAGCCTGGTGGAGGGGGCCCTGGAACGCACCCCCGAACTCCCGCTCGGCCTCGACGGGGTGGTCTCCGAGACCACCCCGCGCACCGTCCACCGGGTCGCCCTGGAACCCGGCGACCAGGTGCTCCTTTACACGGACGGTGTCACAGAGGCCCACGACAGCGAAGGGAGGATGTTCGGGCTGGAACGCTTCGCCGACTTCGTCATCCGGGCGGCCTCCGCCGACGAACCCGCCCCCGAGACACTGCGGCGCCTGATCCACGACATCCTCGACCACCAGCGCGGCGGCTTCACCGACGACGCCACCATCATGCTGCTGGAGTGGACCCCCGGAGGAGCGGTCCGGGGCCACCTCTGACCCCGGACCGGATCACCAGAGGGCGAGGACCCGGCTGGGGCCGCCGGAGGCGTCCAGGCCGGGCAGCACGCCCACCGTGATCATCGCCCCGCTCGGCGGCAGCTGCTCCAGACCGGTCAGGGACTCCAGCCCCCAGCGGTCGGCGCGCCCCACCACCTCGTGTGCCGCGAAGTCCGTGGAGCAACCGGGGTCCGTGCTGAGCGTGTCCACCCCGGTTCCGGCGACGGCCCGCTGGGAGAACAGGAAGTCGCAGGCCTCGGGGGAGAAGCCGGGAAAGTGCCAGGAGCCGTCCTCCGCGACGCCGCGGACCCGGTCGTCCCCCTCCGCCCAGCGCGAGCTCCACCCCGAGCACATCAGGACCGCCGCCCCTGCGGGGATGCGCCCGTACACGCGCTCGAAGGCGTGGACGTCGTCCACCGTCACGGTCGTGTCGGGGTCCTCGGCGGCCCGGGCGCGGATGTCGATCACGGCCGCCGGGGCGACCAGCTCGGACGGGTCGATGTCGGGCACGAGGCGGCCCCCGCCGATCACGTGGCCCGGAGCGTCCAGGTGCGTGCCGGTGTGCTCGGTCATGCTCCACCGTTGCAGGTAGAGCCCGAACTCCCCCGGTGCGGCGGACGGGACGACCGTCTCCCGGACCGGTTTCTCCTCGTCCCAGGACGGCATGGTGGGGGAGATGGTGTGGCTGAGGTCGACCACCCGTCGGAAGCCCTTCGGCCAGGGGCGTGGGGTGAGCGGAGGGGTCGGCGGCCCGGCGGGCGCGGCGTGCTCCGTCCGGGCCCTCACGGTCTCACCGGTTCCGTGCAAGCACATGGCGTCCCCTTCGTCGTGCGAACCCCCGGGGACGTACCCCGGGGGTGTGTCGGGTCAACCCTCCCAGGACCGGGGCGGCGAGGCCAGCGCGCGGCCGCTCCGATCAGGGACGCGGGCGGCCACGGGTCGGGACGAAGGGCGCGCCCGCCTCGGAGCCCGCACGGGGCCGCGTTCCGTTCAGTGGTGTGACGGGGGGACCGCGGTGAGGTTCCGGACCGGCCGCAGGAACAGCAGGACCACTCCCACGGCGAGCGTCGCCACCCCGCCGACCAGCAACACGGTCCGCGCTCCGAGAAGACCGGCGACCGGACCGGCCAGGGCCTGCCCCACCGGCAGCATGGCCAACGACCCGGCCACCTCGTAGGCGTGGATGCGACCCAGCACGGGCCCCGGCACCTGGGTCTGCACACTGGTCATCCACATCACGCCCCAGAACCCCACGGCGGCGCCGCTCACCGCCGCGCCCAGCGCCAGCGCCGGAACCCCCAGCCCCAGACCGACGGCCATCGAGTACGCGCCCGCCCCGAACAGCGCGACCGCCCCCGCTCGGAGGGGGAAGCGCGGACGTACCCGCATGGCGAGCACCCCGCCCAGAGCGGTCCCCCCACCCAGCGCGGAACTCACCAGTCCGAACGCCTTGGCGCCGTGTCCGAGGATGATCTCCGTCGAGGTCAGGGGAATCTTCGGGCCCCACATGGTCACCATCAGCACCATCCACAGCAGGATCACCGACCACATCCAGGTCCGCGAGCGGAACTCGCGCCACCCCTCGACGAGGTCCGCGACGTACCCCGGCCCCTCGCCCCGTCCACGGGTCGACTCGGGGAGCCGGATCATCGCGAGCAGCAGCGCTCCCACCGCGTAGGTTCCGGCGTGCACGGCGAAGACACCGGCCGCGGAGACCGCCGCGACCAGCAGTCCCGCCACCGCCGGACCGATCAGCATCGCGAGTGCCTCCGCCGTGCGGACGACCCCGTTGGCACCCTGCACGTCCCGGGCCACCCTCGGCACCACCGAGGCCACCCCCGGCTGGAACGCCCCGGCCGCGATCCCGTTGACGGCGCCGATCACACAGATCTGCCACAGCACCACGTGCCCCGTCAGGAACAGCAGGGCCGCCGTGCTCTGGGTGACCACGCGCACCAGGTCGGCGGCGACCATCATGCGCCGGGCACCCCAGCGGTCGGACAACACCCCGCCGAAGATCACGAACCCCACGAAGAACGCGGAGAACGCGGCCATCGCCAGTCCGACACCGCCCGCGCCCAGCCCATGGGCGAGCAGCCCGGCCGCCAGGGCGACCGGGAGCATCCCGTCACCGGTCTTCGCCACCGCCCGCGCGGCGAAGAAGAGGGCGAAGTCCCGTGACCACAGCCGGGGCCCGGACGCCCCACGCGGCACCGGCCTCCGCGGCGTCCGGTCGAGCTCGTCCGTCGGTCCACCGCGCTCCATGGGGCACCCCTCCGTCACCCCCGCGCCGGTCGTGAGGGCGTGTGCACACTACCGGTCCAGACCAGTTACCTCCAGAGGCTTCCCGCCTTGGGATCGGCTGCGCGAAGGCGCCGCGATTCCCCTCCACAACGGGGGCCCGGAACGATTGAATGGTGGGCCGAACCACGAGCGGAGAAGGAACACATGCCCGAATCCAGCGCCGACTGGTGGAAGTCCAGCGTCGTCTACCAGATCTATCCGAGCAGCTTCAAGGACAGCGACGGCGACGGCGTCGGAGACCTGCCGGGGATCATCGAGAAACTCGACTACCTGAAGCTGCTCGGCGTGGACGTGGTGTGGCTGTCACCCGTCTACCCCTCGCCGTGGGACGACAACGGCTACGACATCAGCGACTACACCGGCATCGACCCCCGGTTCGGCACCCTGGACGACTGGGACCGCCTCCGGGACGGGCTGCACGAGCGCGGCATGCGCCTGGTGATGGACCTGGTCGTCAACCACACCAGCGACCGCCACCCCTGGTTCACCGCCTCCCGCGAGGGCGACCCGGACCGGCGCGACTTCTACGTCTGGCGGCCCGGACGCGACGGCGGACCCCCCAACAACTGGGGATCGGTCTTCTCCGGCCCCGCCTGGACCTACGACGAGGGGCGCGGCGAGTACTACCTCCACCTGTTCAGCCCGTCGCAACCCGACCTGGACTGGGAGAACCCGAAGGTGCGCGCGGCCGTGCACGAGGTCGCCCTGTGGTGGCTGGCCCGGGGCGCGGACGGGTTCCGGATGGACGTCATCAACTTCGTGTCCAAGAACCCCAAACTCCCCGACGGGCCGCTGACCGGCGACTACGGTGACTTCGCCGAGCACGCGATCAACGGGCCGCGGATGCACGAGTTCCTGCACGAGATGCACGAGACCGTGTTCGCCGGGCGCGACGTGCTCACCGTGGGGGAGATGCCCGGGGTGAGCGTGGAGCAGGCGCGCATCCACACCAACCCGGTCAACCGCGAGCTGGACATGGTGTTCCAGTTCGAGCACGTGGACCTGGACCACGGTCCCGGCGGCAAGTTCGACCCCCGCCCGCTGGACCTGGTCCGGCTCAAGGCCTCGCTCAACCGCTGGCAGACGGGGCTCAACGACCGGGGCTGGAACAGCCTGTACTGGAACAACCACGACCAGCCGCGCGTGGTCTCGCGGTTCGGTGACGACGGCCGGTACCGGGTCGAGTCCGCGACGGCGATCGCCACCACGCTGCACATGATGCAGGGCACGCCGTACGTCTACCAGGGCGAGGAACTGGGCATGACCAACGCCCACCTGGACGACATCGCGGACTACCGCGACCTGGAGACCCTCAACTACCACCGGACCATGGTGGAGACCGGCCGGGTGGACGCCGCGACCGCCATGGCCGGGATCGCCGGGATGAGCCGGGACAACGCGCGTACCCCCATGCAGTGGACCGCCGGGGAGAACGCCGGGTTCACCACCGGGACACCGTGGATCGGGGTCAACCCGAACCACGTGGGGATCAACGCCGAGGCCGCCGTCGCGGACCAGGGGTCGGTCTTCCACCACTACCGGCGTCTGATCGCGCTCCGCAAGAAGCACCCGGTCATCGCGCACGGGCGCTTCGCGCCGCTGCTGGAGGAGGACCCCCGGGTCTACGCCTACACCCGCGCGTACAACGGCCAGGTGCTGCTCGTGCTGGCCAACTGGAGCGACCGGACGGTGGAGGTGGACCTGCCCGAGGACGTGGCGGGCCCCGACGCCGCGACGCTGATCGGCAACCTCCCCGACCCCGGACCGGCCCGGGCCCCGCTGCGCCCCTGGGAGGCCCGCGTCCACCTGACCGCCTGATCCACCGGACAGGGGCCCTGCTCCCGCGCCCGATCCGTGAGTACTGTGTGGGTCAGCCGATCGAGCGGGAGTGGGGCCTTCATGAGAGTGGTCATCGTCGGAGCCGGTGTGGGAGGGCTCGCCCTGGCCCGGGGGCTCGTCGGGAGCGGACACGCGGTCGAGGTCCACGAGCGCGCGCCCGAACCGCGCTCCGGTGGCGCCGGGCTCGCCCTCTACCCCAACGGGACCGCGGCCCTGCGGGCCCTGGGGGTGGAGTCCGGGGGCATCGGCCGTCGCCTCGACGGCCTGGAGAACCGTGACCCGTCCGGGCGCCCGCGCTACACGCTCGACGTGGACGCGGTGGGCGAGCACTACGGGTTCGGGTCCCGCACCGTGCCCCGGCGCGCGCTCCTCGCCCTCCTCGCGGACGGACTGCCCGAGGGCACCGTGCGGTACGGGCGCGTGTGCACCCGGGTGCGGGTCAACACCGACGGCACAGTCAGCGCGCTCTTCGGGGACGGTTCCAGCGCCACCGGCGACGTGGTCGTCGGCGCGGACGGTGTGCGCTCCGCCGCCCGTCGTGAGCTGTGGGAGGGCGACCCGGCCCGCCCGACCGGCTGGGCCAGCTGGCGGGGGCTCACCCGGGTGCCCACGGACCTGGCGTCGGGCACGGTCGCGGCCGTGGTCCAGGGGCGTCAGGGCGTGTGCGGCATGATGCCCGCCGGTGACGGTCTCGTGCAGTGGTGGTTCGACGTGCGCTGGCGGCCGGACATCTCCGCGCCCGCGTCCCCGGTGGGCGTGCTGCGCCGCCTGTTCGAGGGCTGGACCGACCCCGACGTGCGCGCGGTCCTGGAGCACGCGGAGGACGACGACCTCGGGCTGGTCGAGCACGTGCGCCACCGGGTGCGCCGGGTCTGGGGCGAGGGCGGGGCGACGCTGCTGGGCGACGCCGCCCACGCCTTCGCGTCCTCCACCGCGCAGGGGGCCAACCAGGCCCTGGAGGACGCGTGGGCGCTGACCCTGGCCCTGTCCGACGAGGCCGCCGAGGCCGATCCCGCCGCCGCGCTGCGCCGGTACGAGTCGGTGCGGCGGGGGCCGGTGCACGTTGCGTCGCTGGCCTCGGGCGCGGAGGCGATCACGCGGTTCTCCCCGCCCCGGTTCCTGGGTCGCGAACGGCTCGGCTCCCTGGCCACCCGTCAGTTCATCGGATACCTGGGCGGGGTGAGCAACGTCCTCACCGACCGCCGTCCCTGAGTTCGTCCCCGGGGGTGACCGGCCGCATCCGAACCGGGAGGGGAGACCCCTCCCGGTTCAGATTTTTTGAATTGGCATCAAGTGAGGTTAGACTAACCTTGCTTGATGTCGGGGTTCTCCCGTTTTGTTGGCTTCTTCGCGCTGCCCTCCTTCGAGGGGCCTCCCCCTGCGCGTATCCGGCCCGCCCAGAGCGACGCGGCCGCTCCCCGTGACGAAGAAAGCAGTGAGCATGAACTCCACCCTGCGCCGAGTCGGCGGCATCGCACTCACCTCGGCCCTCGCCCTCGGCCTCGCCGCCTGCGGAACCGACGGCGAGGACACCTCCTCGGGCGGCGGCGGGGACGGCACCTTCCCCGTCACCATCGAGAGCGCCCTCGGCACCGCCGAGATCCCCGAACGCCCCGAACGCGTCGTCACCCTCGGCCAGGGCTCCGCCGAGACCGCCATCGCCCTGGGCACCGTGCCGGTCGGTATCGAGAGCTACGAGTGGGGCAGCGACGACACCGGGTACCTGCCCTGGATCCACGAGGCCGTCACCGAGTCCGGCGAGGAGCTGCCCGAGCAGTTCGCCGGGGCCGACGACATCGACTTCGAGGCGATCATCGAACTCGCCCCCGACGTCATCCTCGCCCCCTGGTCCGGGGTGACCCAGGAGCAGTACGACATCCTCACCGACATCGCCCCCACGGTCGCCTACCCCGACCTCGCCTGGAGCACCGACTGGGACGAGCAGATCGAGATCATCGGCCAGGCCCTCGGCCAGCCCGAGGAGGCCGGGGAACTCGTCACCGAGATCGAGGGCCGGTTCGAGGAGGCGGCCGCCGCGAACCCCGAGTTCGCCGACCTCACCTTCTCGTACGTCTACACCGACGGCCCCGGCACGCTCGGCGTCTTCCTCCCCGACGAGCAGCGCGTGGCCATGGTCCGCGGCCTGGGACTCCAGGTCGACCCGGTCGTGGAGACCTTCCCCGAGACCGAGGGCACCGACTCCGCCCTGGTCGGACTGGAGAACGCCGACCAGTTCGGTGACAGCGACCTCGTCTTCACCTTCTACACCGACGCCGAGACGCGCGCCGAGATCGAGTCCCAGGACCTGTACGGCTCCATCCCCGCCATCGAACGCGGCTCCGTGGTCACCAGCGACGACAACTCCTTCGTCACCGCCTCCTCCCTGATCAACCCGCTCACCGTGCCCTGGGTCATCGAACGGTACGTCCCCCTCATCGAAGAGGCCGCCCAGACCCTGGACGACTGAGGCGGACCGGCGACGTGATCGTGAAGACACCCGCGGCGCCGCCCCGCACCGGGCCCGCCCGCGCCGCGCTCGTCCTGGTCGCGGCCGGGGCGGTCCTGGTCGGCGCGGTCCTGCTCAGCCTGGTGGCGGGCAGCAGACCCACCTCGCCCCTGGAGGTGTGGCAGGTACTCCTCGGAGAGGGCGACCCCCACGTCACCGTGGTGGTCGAGAGCCGCTACCCGCGCACCCTGCTCGGGATCGTGGCCGGGGCGGCGCTGGCCCTGTCCGGCACCCTCATGCAGGGGGTGACCCGTAACCCGTTGGCCGACCCCGGTCTCCTGGGAGTCAACGCGGGCGCCGCCGCCGCCGTGGTCACCGCCACGGCACTGCTCGGGCCCGCCTCCACCTCGGCCACCGTGTGGTGGGCGCTGCCCGGTGCCCTGCTGGCCGGGTTGGCCGCCCACACGGTGGGCACCCGTGGCGGAGACGGCGGCATGGTGCGCCTCGTCCTGGCTGGGGCGGTGGTCTCCGCGGTGCTCATGGCCTACGTCCAGGCGATCTCCCTGAACATGCCGGACGTGTTCGACAGCTACCGCTACTGGGTCGTCGGCTCCCTGGCGGGGCGCGGCTACGACGTGGTCCTCGCCGTGCTGCCGGTGGTCGGCGCGGGAATGCTGCTCGCGCTGCTGGTCATGGGCTCGCTCAACGCCCTGGCTCTGGGGGAGGAGGCGGCCGTGGCCACCGGCGCCAACGTGTTCCTGGCGCGCTCGGGAGGGCTGCTCGCGGGCACCGTGCTCGCGGCGGGTGCCACCGCCGCGGCCGGGCCCATCGCCTTCGTCGGCCTGGCCGTCCCGCACGTGGTGCGCGGCCTGGTCGGGGTGGACTTCCGCCTCCAGGTGCCCTTCGCCCTGTTGGTCGGCCCCTCCCTGCTGTTGGTGGCCGACGTCGTGGGCCGCACCCTGGTGCGTCCCATGGAGCTCATGGTGGGCGTGG
Organism: Nocardiopsis sp. iso_237; assembly: GCF_056173345.1. Taxonomy (NCBI): domain Bacteria; kingdom Bacillati; phylum Actinomycetota; class Actinomycetes; order Streptosporangiales; family Nocardiopsidaceae; genus Nocardiopsis; species Nocardiopsis sp. iso_237. Next base: position 2,694,463 of record NZ_CM149669.1, read on the forward strand.
TCACGGCCTTCGTGGGCGCGCCGGTGCTGCTGTACGTGGTCCGGAAGTCGAGGACGGGGACGTGAACCACCAGATCCGAACCACGGCGGACCGGCCGCTCCCCGGAACGGCGCGCGGACCCGCCCCCGCCCCCGCCCCGCGACCGCCGTTCCCGGTCCTGCGCCTGGGCCGCCATGTCGCGTTGCCTCTGCACCGGCGCTCCCTGGTGATGGGACTCCTGCTGTCGGCGCTCCTCCTCGCGGCGGCCGCCGCCACCCTGAGCCTGGGCCGACTGGGCGTGCCCCTCACACAGCTGCCCGCCGTCCTGTCCGGCCAGGGAGAGGCCACCCACCTCTTCGCCCTCGAACGGCTGCGCGGCCCCCGGCTGTCCGTGGCCGTGGGCACGGGCGTCGCCCTGGGCCTGGCCGGCGCGCTCTTCCAGTCCGTGACCCGCAACCCGCTGGGCAGCCCCGACGTGATCGGGCTGGGTGCGGGGGCCGGGGCGGGCGCGGCCTTCGCCGCGCTCATGCTGCCGGGGATCGTGCCCGTCCCCCTGGGAGCGCTGGCCGGAGCGGCCCTGGCGGTGGCGGTCGTGGCCGCCGTGACCGGAACGGGGCTGCGCGACCCCGGGCGGCTGATCGTCGCGGGCATCGGCGTGGCCGCGATGGCCCAGGCCTTCACCCACTTCGTGGTCTCGGTGATGGCCCGCGACAAGGCCAGCGTCCTGGCCGCCTACGTCAACGGCAGCCTCGGAGCCCGCTCCTGGGAGCACTCCACCACCATCTGGCTGACCCTGGCGCTCGCGGTCCCGGTGGTCGTGGCCCTGGCCGGACCCATCACCGTCAACGAGATGGGCGACGAACTCGCGGACTCCCTGGGGGCCCGGGCCGCCAGCAGCCGCACCGCCGCGGTCGTCCTCTCCGTGGTGCTGTCGGCGGCGGCCGTGAGCGTGGCCGGGCCGATCGCGTTCGTGTCCCTCACCGCGCCGCAGATCGCGCGCAGGCTCAGCGGCGCGCCCGGCCCCAACCTGGCGCTCTCCGGCCTGGTGGGGGCGTTCCTCCTGGTCACGGCCGATCTGGCCGTCCAGCACGCGCCGATCGCCGAGGGCCTGCCGGTCGGCGTCCTCACCCTGGCGTTCGGCGGCGTGTACCTGGGCTACCTGCTCATCCGTGAATGGCGAAAGGGAAGACTGTGAGCCGAGAGACCGTCCCGGTCCTGGCCGCCGAGGGCCTCACCCTGGGCTACGGCGCGGACCCGGTCGTGCGCGACCTGGACCTGACCATCGCCCAGGGTGAGTTCACCGTGATCGTCGGCCCCAACGGCTGTGGCAAGTCCACCCTGCTCAAGGCGTTGGGGCGGGTCAACAAGCCGGGCTCCGGACGGGTGCTGCTGCACGGTCGCGACGTGCGTTCGCAGCGCCCCAAGGCGGTCGCCCGCCAGCTGGCGCTGCTGCCGCAGAGCCCTCTGGCGCCCGAGGGCATCACCGTCCGCGCGCTGGCGGCGCGCGGACGGTTCCCCCACCACACCCTGTTGCGGCAGTGGAGCCCCGAGGACGTGACCGCCGTGTCGCGCGCCCTGGAACTGGCCGGGCTCACCGACCTCGCGCACGTCCAGGTGGGGTCGCTCTCGGGCGGCCAGCGCCAGCGCGCCTGGGTGGCGATGGTCCTGGCCCAGGACAGCGGCACGCTGCTGCTGGACGAGCCCACCACCTACCTGGACATCGCGCACCAGTACGACCTGCTGGAGCTCTTCGCCGATCTGCACCGTGGCGGCCGCACGGTGGTCGCCGTCCTGCACGACCTGGCCCAGGCGGCCCGGTTCGCCACGCGCGTGGTGATGATGGACGGGGGAGCGGTGGTCGCGGACGGCACCCCGGAGGAGGTCGTCACGGCCGAACGCGTGGCGTCGGTGTTCGGGTTGGCCTGCGACGTGGTGCCGGACCCCCGGACCGGGACGCCGCTGGTCATCCCGCACGAGCGGGTGCCCGCGGCCCCCTGACCTCAGGGGTGCGGCCGTGGCGCCGGGGCCGTGGTCCCCGGACCCGGCGGGGTCCGCCGACCGCGGGCGGCCTTGTACTCCTCCCAGCGTTCCAGCAGCACGTCGTGGTAGCCGTCCAGCCAGGTCATGTAGTCGTACATGTTGTGCAGCCGGGTACGGGAGGACTCGCCCAGATCGGGGAGCCGCTCCAGCGCCGAGGCGGCGAGGTCGCGCTGCTGGCGCAGGTAGGAGCGCTCGTTGCGCAGGAACCCGCCCCAGACGTCCTCGTCCATGCTGATCAGCCGTGAGCGGCTGTCGGGGGCGTCCACGAGGGTCACGAACCCCAGCTCGCGCAGGCGGCGCACCGACTGGGAGACCGAGCCCCGGCTCACCCCCGCGCCCTCGGCGACGGCCTCGGCGCTGACCGCGTCCCGGTCGGCCACCAGCAGGTAGCCCACGATGCGGCCCTCGGCCTTGGGGCGCCCCTGGGACTGCCAGTAGGCGGCGAAGCGCCCGACGAAGTCGTCGCGGAACTCCTCCGCGCCGTCCCCGTCCTCCTCCACCGCACCCGCGTCCAACGCCTGTTCCTCCTGTGCCCCCTGCGTCATGGGGGCCACGATATCGCCCATACGGTCGGCTCTCCGCCGGTTGCGGGAGGGCCGTTCAGGGGGTGGCGCGCAACGACTCCAACAGGTGCGCGAGGGCCGACCACACGTCCTCCAGGTCGCGTTCGGTGCCCGTGTCGGCCAGCCACAGCGCGGCCTCGTTCATGGCCCCGGACAGCAGGTGGGAGAGCGGGGCGACCGGTCGCGGCGCGATGACGCCCGCCTCGGCCAGTGAGGTGAGCGCCTCGGCCAGGTGGCGCGCGGAGGTGGCCTCGTCGAGGGCGCGCCACTCGCTCCACCCCAGGACGGCGGGGCCGTCCACCAGCATCACGCGGCGGACGTCGGGGGCGGTGCTGGCGGTGAGGAAGGCGCGGCACCCGGCGGTCAGCCGCTCCCATGGGTCCTCGTGGGCGTCGGCGGCCTCGGCCACGGCGGCCCCCACCTCCGCCTGGGCCTGTTCCAGGACCGCGCGGAACAGGGCGGTCTTGCCCGAGAAGTGGTGGTAGAGCGCGCCCTTGGTGACCTGGGCGGCCGCCACGATCTCGGCCAGCCCCACGCCGCCGTACCCGTGCTCGGTGAACAGGCGGCGTCCCTCGCGGACCAGGGCCCGCCTGGTCCGCTCCCGCTGTTCGGCCCTGGCCCCGGTGTCCCTGGTCACTGGTCCTCCTGTTGACATACCGACGGTACGTGAATAGCGTACTCGACATACCGTTGGTATGTGAAAGGAGCGCCCATGCGCCTCAGCGGCTTCTATCCCGTGCTGTGCACACCCCGCCTCCAGGAGAGCCACGCCTTCTACACGCGCTGGTTCGGCTTCGAGGACACCTTCGTGGCGGACTGGTACGTGAGCCTGCGCCGCCCCGGCCCGCCCGCCCACGAACTCGCACTGCTCGCGGCCGGCCACCCGACCCTGCCCGAGGGCCACCGGGCGCCCGCCGCCCAGGGCGTGCTGCTCAACCTCGAGGTGGCCGACGTGGACGCCGAGTGGCGTCGCCTGGTGGTCGAGGGCGGACTGGAACCGGTGCTCACCCTCCGCAGCGAGGCGTTCGGACAGCGGCACTTCATCGTGGCCGACCCCGCCGGGGTCCTGGTCGACGTCATCACCCCGATCGACCCCTCCGACGAGTACGCGGAGCGGTTCCTCGACTGAGGCGCCCGGCCGCCGCCTTGCGCCCCGTCCGCGTTCCCGGGCCCGCTCCGTGCGCGACGCACGGGGTACCATCCGGTCGGTATGCTGGCGGGGTCGGTGGTCGACACCCCCACCGGGGGAACCGCGGGGGCACGAGGTGAGGCGGGACATGGCGCGAGGACGGCGGACGGCCGAGGTCGGAGCCGGGCGCGGGACCGTGCCCGAACGCCTGCTGGAGGCGGCCACCAGGCTCTTCGCGGAGCGGGGGTTCGAGAGCACCTCCGTGCAGGAGGTCGTGGCGGCGGCGGGCGTCACCAAGGGGGCCATGTACCACTACTTCGGCTCCAAGGACGACCTGCTCCACGAGGTCTACGCCCGCGTGCTGCGGATGCAGACCGAACACCTGGTGGAGATCTCCGCCCGCGAGGCACCCGTGGCCGAACGGGTCCACGCGGCCGCCGCCGACGTCATCGTCACCAGCGTCGCCAACATGGACGACACCAAGATCTTCTTCCGGTCCATGCACCAGCTCACCCCGGAGAAGCAGCGCAGCGTGCGGGCCGAACGCCGCGCCTACCACGAGATCTTCCGCGCGATGATCGAGCAGGGTCAGAGCGAGGGCGTCTTCCGCTCCGACGTCCCCGCCGACCTGGTCGTGGACTACTTCTTCGGTTCCGTGCACCACCTGGGCACCTGGTACCGGCGTGACGGCGAACTCACCGGCGACGACGTCGGCCGCCACTTCGCGGACCTGCTCGTCGCGGGTCTGCGCCCGCCGACCTGAGCGTCGGCGGGTACCGCGGACGACACGGACACGACGAGGGCCGGGGCGCACGCCGCCCCCGGCCCTCACCGGCGCCGCCCACACGGCCACCGGGAACTCCGCTCCGTCAGGCGTACTTGCGCAGCTCCGCCCGGGCCAGCGAACGCAGGTGCACCTCGTCCGGGCCGTCGGCCAGCCGCAGCGAGCGCACCCCCGCCTGCCACCCGGCCAGCGGCGTGTCCTGACTGACCCCGGCCGCGCCGTGCGCCTGCACGCACCGGTCCAGGATCCGCTCCACCGTGCGCGGGGTGGCGATCTTGATCGCCTGGATCTCGGTGTGCGCCCCCTTGTTGCCCACGGTGTCCATCAGATAGGCGGTCTTGAGCACCAGCAGGCGCAGCTGCTCGATCGCGACCCGGGCCTCCGCGATCCATTCGCGGACCACACCCTGCTCGGCCAGCGGACGACCGAACGCGACCCGCTCCACCACCCGTCTGCAGGTCAGTTCCAGGGCGCGCTCAGCGATGCCGATCGACCTCATGCAGTGGTGGATGCGCCCCGGGCCCAGCCGGGCCTGGGCGATCGCGAACCCCTCGCCCTCGCCCCCCACCAGGTTCCCGACCGGCACGCGGACGTCCTCGAAGAACACCTCCGCGTGACCGCCGTGGTCGTTGTCGTCGTAGCCGAACACACTCATGCCGCGCTCGATCCGCAGCCCCGGGGTGTCGCGAGGCACCAGCACCATGCTCTGCTGCCGGTGCCGCTCCGCGTCGGGGTCGGTCCGGCCCATCACGATGAGGACCTCGCAGGCCGGGTTGAGCGCTCCGGTGATGAACCACTTGTGGCCGTTCACCACGTACTCGTCGCCCTCGCGGACGATCCTGGTGGTGATGTTGGTGGCGTCGGAGGAGGCCACCTCCGGCTCCGTCATCGCGAAGGCGGAGCGGATCCGCCCGTCCAGCAGGGGCTCCAGCCACCGCTCCCTCTGCTCCGGGGTGCCGAACATCGTCAGCACCTCCATGTTCCCGGTGTCCGGGGCCGCGCAGTTGAGCGCCACCGGGGCCAGCTGGGGGCTGCGCCCGGTGATCTCGGCCAACGGGGCGTACTGGAGGTTGGGCAGCCCCCCGTGTTCGGGGTGTCCGGCCAGGAAGAGGTTCCACAGCCCGCGTCGGCGGGCCTCGGCCTTGAGCTCCTCGACCACGGGCGGCGCGGACCAGGGGTCCGCGCGCTCGGCCAGCTGGGCGGCGAACACGGGCTCGGCGGGGTGGACGTGTTCGTCCATGAAGGCCAGCAGCCGGGCGCGCAGCTCCTCGGTCCTGGCGTCGAAAGCGAAGTCCATCGGTCCTCAGTCCTCCTTGAGTACGGAGTGGGCGCGCTGGACCAGGGGGACGACCACGTCCCCGATCCCGTCGAATCCCGCCCCCACGGTCAGGCCCCGCGCGTGCCGGTAGTGGATGCCCTCGGCGATCACCGCGAGCTTGAAGCAGCCGAAGGCCACGTACCAGCCGAGCCGGGACACGTCCCGGCCGGTCGCGGCCGCGTACATCCGGGCGAGTTCGGGGGAGGAGGGGAACCCCTTGGCGGAGGTGGCCGGGCTCGGGCCGCCGGTGACGGGCTGCTCCCGGTAGACCAGCATCAGACCCAGGTCGACGAGGGGGTCCCCGAGGGTGGCCATCTCCCAGTCGAGGACGGCGGTGAGCCGCCCGTCCTCGGTGACCAGCACGTTGTCGAGCCGGTAGTCACCGTGCACGATCGCGGGCGCGCCCTGTTCGGGAAGGGTGGCGGCGAGGCGCTCCCGGAGCTCGTCGATCCCGGGGAGGTCGCGGCTGCGCGAGGCCTCCAACTGCCTGCTCCACCGGCGCACCTGGCGTTCCAGGAAGCCCGCCGGGCGGCCGAAGTCGGCCAGGCCCACCTCCTCGGGGTCCACCGCGTGCAGCTCGCCCAGCGTGGTGACCAGCGCGTCCGCGAGCGCGCGCACCCCCGTGGCGCCGAACGGGGCGATCTCGTCCAGGGTGCGCAGCGGGGTGCCCGCCACGTGCTCCATGACGTAGAACGGCGCGCCCAGCACCTCGGTGTCCTCGCACAGGAGGTGGGTGCGCGGGACCGGCACGGCGGTCCCGCTCAGCGCGCTCATCACCCGGTACTCGCGGGGCATGTCGTGCGCGGTGGCGAGCACGTGTCCCAGCGGCGGGCGGCGTACCACCCACGAACCGGTGCCGTCCGAGACCGTGTAGGTCAGGTTGGACTTCCCGCCGGCGACCACCCGCCCGGCGAGCGGCCCCGAGACCAGTCCGGGCACCTCGCGGTCCAGGTGCGCGCGCAGCCGTTCCAGGTCCAGGCCGGGCAGTGCCTCGCTCATGTTCGCTCCTCGGTGGTGAACACCCGCGCCTGGAGGCGGCGCATCCCGGCCAGCCAGGCGTCGGTGTCGGTGGCCCGGGCCGCGTAGTAGTCGGCGACCCGGGGGTGGGGCAGGATCAGGAAGCGCCCGTCCGCCAGCCCGGCCATCACGGCCTCGGCCACCTCCTCGGCGCTGATGGCCTCACCCGCCAGGATGGCGCGGCCCTCCGGCCCGGTGGAGTCGAGCATGCCGGTGCGCACACCGAGGGGGCACAGGCACTGGGTGGTGACGCCCCGGTCCCCGTAGGTGGCCGACATCCACTCACCGAAGGCCAGCGCCGCGTGCTTGGTCACCGAGTACGGGGCGCTGCCCAGCATGCTGAGCAGCCCGGCGGCGGACACGGTGGTGAGCAGGTGGCCGCGGCCGCGCTCCAGCCACCCCGGCACCAGCGCGCGGGCCGCGCGGACGTGCGCCATCACGTTGACCTGCCAGGAGAGTTCCCAGTCGGACTCCAGGGCCTCGGGCCCGCCGTGGACCGCGACCCCGGCGTTGGCCACGTACAGGTCGATCCCGCCCAGTCGCTCCCCGGCCTCGCCGACCAGGGCGGCCACGCCCTCCTCGCTCGCGGCGTCCCCGGGTACGGCGGTCCCGCCGATCTCCTCGGCCACGGCCCGGGCGGCGTCCGCGTCCAGGTCGTTGACCACGACGCGCGCCCCGGATCCGGCCAGGCGGCGGGCGAGGGCCGCGCCGATCCCGTTCCCACCGCCGGTGACCACGGCTCCGATGCCGTTCGGATCCATGCCGTTCACACCCCTCCGGTCAGGGTGACGCCGCCGTCCAGCACCAGGGTGCGGCCGGTGACCCACGCGGCGTCGTCGGAGAGCAGGAAGGCGACGGCGCCCGCGACGTCCTCGGGCACGCCGAGGCGGCCCAGCGGGTACTGGGCGGCCACCTCCTCCTCACGCCCCTCGTACAGGGCCTCCGCGAAGCGGGTCTTGACCACCGCGGGGGCGACCCCGTTCACGCGGACGCCGGGGCCGAGTTCGACCGCGAGCTCCTCGGTGACGTGGGTGAGCATGGCCTTGGTGGCGCCGTAGAAGCCGATGCCGGGGGCGGGTTTGGTCCCGGCCACGGAGGAGACGTTGACGATGGCGCCGCCGTGCTCGGCCAGCCCGGCGCGGTACACCTTCTGGACCCAGGAGATCGCGGAGAGGACGTTGACCTCGAAGATCTTGCGGGCGGCGTCGAGGTCGAGGTCGACCATGCGGCCGTAGACCGGGTTGATGCCGGTGTTGTTGACGAGGAGGTCGACTCCGCCGAAGGCGTCGAGCGTGGCGGCGATCGCGGCGTCCTGGTGCTCGGGGTCGTGGGCCCGGCCGGGGATCCCGATGGCGTGCTCGGGGCCGCCGAGGGCCTCGACCGCCTCCTTGAGGGGTTCGGGCTTGCGCGCCGTGACGCACACGCGGGCGCCCTCGGAGACGAGCCGCTGGGCGACGGCCAGGCCGATGCCGCGACTGGCACCGGTGATGATGGCGGTGCGCCCGCCGAACCGCGATGTCATGCGTACTCCCTAGACCGACTGGTCGGTATGTCACGGAGACTCTATGTCGGTGGGGGCGCGTGCCGCAAGGGGTCCGTGGGCAGGCCGGGGGACAATGACGCGGACGCGGGCGCGATCGCCCGTGCCGGGCACACAGGAGGTTCCACCATGGCCACCGAGGTCACCGACGTCCCCGAGCGGCGCCGCTACGAGGTCACCGCCGACGGCGAGGTCGCGGGACACGCGGAGTACATCCTCACCGACGAACTCATCACCTTCACCCACACCGAGATCGACCCCGCCTTCGAGGGGCGGGGGTTGGGCGGCGCCCTGGTCCGCGCGGCCCTGGACGATGTGCGCTCCCGAGGGCTGGCCGTGCTCCCGCTGTGCCCCTTCGTCAAGGAGTGGATCGGGCGCCACCGCGAGTACGCCGACCTCGTGTACCGGTGAGGGATCCGAGGAAAGGAGCCACGAGCGTGAGTACTGACTACGGGCGCGAGATCGCCTTCGGGGTCTTCCCCTCCCCGGACGCGGACCCGGACACCCTGCGGCGGACCTGGTCGGTGATCGAGGCGGCCGAGCGCGGCGGTCTCGAGTTCGCCGGGTTCCAGGACCATCCCTACCAGCGGCGGCACCTGGACACCTGGAGCCTGATGGCCACGGTGCTGGCCCGCACCGAACGGCTGCGGGTCTTTCCCGACGTCGCCAACCTGCCGCTGCGGCCCCCGGCCGTCATGGCCAAGAACGCGGCCTCCCTGGACGTGCTCTCCGGCGGGCGGTTCGAGCTCGGCCTGGGCGCCGGGGCGTTCTGGGAGGCGATCGAGGCGATGGGCGGCGAGCGCCGGACCCCGCGCGAGGCCGCCGACTCCCTGCTGGAGGCGATGGAGGTGATCCGGCTGATGTGGTCCGGCCAGAGGTCGGTTCGCTTCGAGGGGGAGTACCACCGGCTCGCAGGGGTCAAGCCGGGGCCCGCCCCCGCGCACGACATGGGGATCTGGCTCGGTGTGGGCGGTCCACGGATGCTGCGGGCCGTGGGGCGGAGCGCCGACGGGTGGGTGGTCTCCCACGCGAACCTGGGGCCGGAGCGGTTGGCCGAGGCGCACGCCCGGATCGACGCGGGGGCGGCCGAGGCCGGCCGGGACCCGGCGTCCGTGCGCCGCGTGTACAACCTGTGGGGCACGATCACCGGTCGTGGTGCCGAGGGCGCCCCGGGGGACCCGCTGCGCGGTCCGGTGGAGGCGTGGGTGGAGGCGGTCACCGGGTTCGTCCTGGAGCACGGCATGGACACGTTCGTGGTCGGCCCGGCGGAGAACTCGGCCGCGCAGGTGGAACTGTTCGCCGCCGAGGTGGCGCCCGCCGTCCGGGAGGCGGTACGCGCGGCCCGGTCCTGACGCCGAGGTCCGTTCCCCCCGTTCCGGACGGCCACCCGGAACGGGGGAAAGCGGACGATGGTGAATCTACATCGTAAAGGTGGGCGTTCTGAGGGGTGGAGAGCCGCTACGCGGAGGGGTCGAGCGTCAGCTTGCCCACGGTGCCGCGCGCCCGCAGGTCCTGGTGCGCGCGCCGGGCCTCGGTCAGGGGATAGATGGTCCCGAGCACCGGCCGGAGGGCGCCCTCCGACACCAGGGCGAAGAGCTCGCGCATGGCCTGGCCGACCACGTCGCCCGGAAGCAGGTAGGCGTGCGGCAGCCACATGCCGCCCACCGTGGCCGAGTGGCGCATCAGGTTGGGCAGCTTCACGGGGGAGGGCTGTTCACGCGAGGCCATCCCGTAGAAGCCCAGGCGCCCGAACGGGGCCAGGGCCCGGATGCTCTCGTCGGTGATCCGGCCGCCCACCATGTCCAGGACGATGTCCACCCGCCTGCCCTCGTTGGCGTCGATCAGCGCGGTGGTCATGTCCGGGGCGGAGGAGTCCACCACCGCGTCCGCGCCCAGCTCCAGGGCGAGGTCGCGCTTGTCCCCGGTGCTGGCCACGGCGATCACCCGACCGGCGCCGAACCGCTTGGCCAGCTGTACGGCGAGGGTGCCCACGCCGCCGCCGGCCGCGTGCACCACGACCGACTCCCCGGGTTCGATCCGGGTGGTGCGGCGCAGCAGCAGCCAGGCCGAGGCGCCCTGCACGACCAGGGCGAGCGCGGCCGCGTCGGTCACGTCGTCGGGGATGTCGTACGCCAGGTTGGGGTCGACCACCGCCCGCTGGGCGTACCCGCCGCCGCCGTTGAGCAGGCCCACCACCCGGCGGCCGTCGGCGGTGCGCCCGGCGACCTCGCTGCCGGGGACCATGGGCAGGTCGGAGGGGGACAGATAGGTGTTCTCCGCCTGGTGGGTGTCGGCGAAGTTCACCCCGCTGAGGGCGACGTCGACCAGGAGCTGACCGGGGCCCGGCTCCGGGTCCGGCAGCTCCGTGGGAACGAGGACCTCGGGTCCGCCGAACTCGGTGATCTGGATGGCGCGCATGCTGGGCCCTTCCTGATGGTGGAGCGGTCTCGGCGGACATCATACCGACCAGATGGTATGTCTCGTGGGGTGGGCCGCTCACGGGCGTGTGGCGTCGGACGCGGACGGGCCCCTCGGCCCTCGGTGGTTCACCGTGGCGAGGGGCCCGGGCACGGGTGCCGGTGCTACCTGCGGCGGGAGGAGCCGCCGCTGGAACGGCCGCCCCCGGAGCGGCCCCCGCCGGACCTGCGGCCCGAACCCGATCGGCTGGAGCTCGATCGGCCGGTGCTCGAACGGCCCGCGCCCGAACGGCCGACCCTGCTGGAGGCGGCCTTCCCGAAACCGCGGCCACCGCCGGAGACACGGCTCGATCCGCTCCGCGAGGCGGTGCCGCGCGACGAGGTCCCGCGGGCGGAGGAGGCGCTCCGGGACGACGAGGTCCCGCGTGAGGTGGACGCCTTACGGGCGGGGGTACCCGAGGAACGGTCGAACCCCAGACCCGACGAGGAACGCCCGGAGCTCCCGGCCGTCCCGTCCGAGGCGCGACCGGCGGTCCTGCTCCCTGACACGTCGCGCTTGATCCGGGCGGCCCGCGAGGTCCCGCCGCCGCCCTGGGCGCGCCCCCGGCGTTCGCGGCGCGAGGTCCAGCCGCTGGCAGGGGTCTCCGAGCGCGAGGCGAACCCCGCCCCGCCCCGGCGCTCCACACGCGGGGCACGGACGGCCCTCGGAGCAGGGGCCTCGGACCGGCCCGAGACCGGGCGGTGGTCGCGCCGGGAGACCCCCGCGTGCCCGCCGGAGACCACACGGGACCGGCGGCGCACCGGCTGGAAGGTGTGGACCACCAGGGGCCGACGTCGGCGCCGGGTGACCATGTACCCGCGCCGGGGGTGGTGCCAGTGGTGGCGCGGCTCGTAGCCGTACTCGGGGTGGCGGCGGAAGTCCGCGTAGTGCGAGTGGTAGAACTCCGGCTCGCGCTCGTGCAACAGCACGTCGATGGTGATCGCGGCTCCGATCACCAGGCGTCGCAGTGGCCAGGGCAGGTCGTAGGCGAACTCCAGCGCGTAGCGGTCCTCCGTGGTGAAGAACCGTCCGCCCAACCCTGGGTGCTCCTTGCCGATCCGGGCGATCTCGATCCCGGCGTGGTCCAGGACGGTGAAGTCCCAGCCTCTCCAGTCGCCCCGGATCTCGGCGACGGTGTGGCCCCGGGGGTCGTTGAGCCGGAACCGCGAGCCCATGAAGGAACGGTCCTGGACGATGGTGCCGTAGGGCTCGCGGTGCGGGCCGCTCACGTGGATGTAGGGGCGCCCGCGGTCCCAGGGCTTGTCCAGGGTGATGAGTGGATGACCGTCGGGGGCGTAGATCGTGAACCTGTGTGGCAGCCGGGAGTCGCGCCGGTGCGTGTGCGTCCACGCGGTCATGTGTTCGTTCACGTACGCGAGCGGGTGGCCTCCGCCGTCGAGGACCTCGTAGTGTCCTTCGGCGGCGAACAGGCGGCGGGGTTGCTCGACCAGCAACACGGGCGCGGTGAACAGGGGTGCGTGCATGGGGTGGGGGCCTTTCCGGCGCTGTCGCCCTGCGGGGCGGCGGGTCGGTGGGGTGCGGGGGCGCTGGATCCGCGTCGGGCGGACTCGGGAGAATCCAGCGGAACCTCCTGTCCGGCTTCGACGGACACGCGCCCTCCCGGGTTCCGCACGGTCCCGCGGGCCTTGCGCGAGCAAACCTAACGTTGTTAGGTGGAAACGGCACCGACCCCCAGGAGGCACCCGTGGACGCCGAGCACATCGTGGAGACCGTGAACGGACGGGTGCGCGGCACCGTCTCCCCCCGGTCCCTGGACGGGCGGACCACCCTGTACCGGGGCATCCCCTTCGCCGCCGCGCCCTTCGGGGAACACCGCTTCGCGGCCCCCGCGCCGCCCCGGCCTGGGACGGGGTCCGCGACTGTACCGAACCGGGCCCGCCCGCGCCGCAGAGCGCCCAGTTCATCGGTACCGAGCCGTGGGACGCGGACACCTCCCTGGACTGCCTCGTCCTCAACGTGTGGTCCCCGCGGAACGGGAGCGGGCCGGGCGCCGCCGCCCCGGTCATGGTGTGGATCCACGGCGGCGCCTACATCGTCGGCTCCGGCTCGGAGGCCACCTACGACGGCACCCGCCTGGCCGAGACCGGGATCGTCGTGGTGAGCGTCAACTACCGGCTGGGTTTCGAGGGCTTCGGCCACGTCCCCGGCCGCCCCGACAACCGGGGGCTGCTCGACCAGATCGCCGCCCTGCGCTGGGTCCGCGACAACATCGCCGCGTTCGGCGGCGACCCCGACGACGTCACCGTGGCGGGGGAGTCCGCCGGTGCCGGTGCCGTGGTCTGCCTCATGGCCTCGCCCCAGGCACGCGGTCTCTTCCACCGCGCCGTCGCGCACAGCGTCCCTGGCGACATGGTCACCGCCGACACCGCGCGCCTGGTCGCCGAGAACGTGGCCACGGAGGTCGGTGTGCCGTTGGAGGCCGGTGCCCTGGCCGAGGTGGCGCCGGAGAAGCTGCTGGCCGCCACCGACGCGATCCTCTCGGGTACCGGGGGGTCCAGCGGAGGGGCGCGGTCCAGGGCGTTCACCTGCTACGCGCCCGTGGTGGGCGGCCCCGAACTCCCCGAGCCGCCGTTGGCGGCCATCGCGCGGGGCGCCGCCGCCGACGTGGCGCTGCTGGTGGGCCACAACACCGACGAGTTCACGCTCTTCACCGGGCTCGGCCAGAAGGTGGAGATCGAGGACGCGTCGGCCCTCGCGGTCACCGCGGGCCGTCTCGGTCTGGGGGAGGAGGCGGTGGAGGTCTACCGCGCGGCGCACCCCGGAGCCTCCCTCACGGACCTCTACGGCGAGATCCGCGGCGACGCCATGTTCTGCGAGTACTCCACCCGGCTGGCGGAGGCGCAGGCGGCGGCGGGCGGCAGCGCGCACTTCTTCCGGTTCGCCGCGCGCAGCCGTGTCCTGGAGGGGACGCTGGGGGCCTGCCACGCCTTCGACCTTCCCTTCGCCTTCGGCAACATGGACTGCGACCTGGCGCGGTTCCTCTGCGACGGTCCGCCGGACGCCGCGTACCTGGCGTTGTCCGAGCGGATGAGGGCGGCCTGGAGCGCCTTCGTGTCCGGCGGCGACCCGGGGTGGGACCCGGTTCGTCCGGAAACGACCGTGGTCCGGGTCTGGGATCTGGAGGACGCCCAGCGGGAGGGTGACGACTCACCGTTGCGCGCCCTGTGGTCCGGTGTGACCTTCGCACCGAGGTAGCGCCCCCCACCCCCGGAGGGCTCCGACGGTCGATAACATTTGGCCACGGGGTTTGGTACTGGTGTGACGGGGGTCGATTCGTGGTGGAAGACGTACCGGAGGCGCTGCTGGCCGCTCGCGACGACGTCGCGCGCTTCCTCCTGTCGTACAAGTTCGCCATCGACACCGTGATGGCGAAGGTCAACATCCTCAACGAGGAGTTCCGCTACACCCACGACCACAATCCCATCGAGCACGTGAGCTCCCGGCTCAAGACCCCGGCCAGCATCATGGAGAAGGCACGGCGGCGCGGGGTGCCCTACGACCTCAACGAGATTCGCGGGTCCATACTCGACATCGCCGGGATCCGCGTGACGTGCAGTTTCGTCTCGGACACCTACACGATCCGGGACATGCTGGCCGGGCACGAGGACATCCGGGTGATGGAGGAACGCGACTACATCCGTTCCCCCAAGCCCAACGGGTACCGGAGCCTGCACCTGCTGGTGGAGACGTCGGTGCGGATGTCGGACCGGACCGAGGACGTGCCGGTGGAGATCCAGATCCGCACCATCGCGATGGACTTCTGGGCCAGCCTGGAACACAAGATCTACTACAAGTACGGCAAGTCGGTTCCGGACGGGCTGCTGGACGAGATCCGGGAGGCGGCCGAGACCGCCCACCGGCTCGACGAGACCATGGAGCGCCTGCACGGCGAGGTCCGGGAGCAGGGGGACCGGGCCAGGGGACCGCTGCCCGGACCGGAGGAGCTGCGCAAGCTGCCCCTGGCCGACGAACTGCTGCGGGCGCTGGCCGAGCGGGTCAACTCCGAGCGCTCCGACTGAACGGAGCGGTCAGCCCGCCTCGGTGCGGGAGACGACCTCACCGGAGAGCAGGATCCGCTTCTCCCGGGTGTCGGCGGTGAGCACGGTGAGGAACTGGCTGCCGTTCTGGACGACGTAGGCGTGCACCACCTCGTCCTGGAGCTCGATGCGTTCCTCGGGCACCCAGACCTCGTCGACGACGGCCGCTCCGATGAGGACCGCGGCCAGGGCGAGGATTCCGGCGCGGGCGACGAGCCGGTGGAAGAAGTCGCGGACGGGGCCGCCGCGCAGGTCGACGACGGCCAGCAGCGTGAACCAGGCCAGGGCCGCCACCAGGGCCGCCCACGCCGAGAAGGAGAGCACCGCCGCCGCGAACACGACCGCCATGGCCACCACGACCAGCAGGGATCCGGTGGAGTGGTTGCCCTCGCGGAGGTGACGCAGGTGCCCGGCGGCCGCCAGCGGTACGAAGAAAGCCAGGAGCCACAGGGTGATGCTTCCCGCGCCGAGGAAGGTGCCGACCACGATGGTGACCGCGTCACCGAAGTCGATGGCGTCGGCCAGCCCGAACGCGGTCTCCCAGTCGTAGTGGGTGACGGCCATGAGGCGCAGGAGGATGAACACGAAGGCGGCCCCGGCGGCCGTCGTCCCCGTGGACCACAGGCGCGTGTCGTTCCGCCGTGGTGCGGAATCCGCGTCGGCGCCGGTGCTCGTCTCGGTCGTGTCGTCCATGGGCCCCGGGGGTTCGTCGGTCGGATCGGCGCCCGGCGGAGGGCGCCCCCGGCGCCACGCTAGCGGCCGACCGCACGGCGGCGCGGACGGCGCACCGGGGAGACGGCAACGGGTGCCCGAAGCACGGAGGAGGGGTCCCCGACCAGCGGGAACCCCTCACCACGATCCACCGACCCCCGCAGGGCGGGGGCGACCGCTACTTGCCCAGGCCCGCGCGGCGGAGCGCTTCGGCCATGGCGCCCGAGGGCGCCGGGGCGGCGTCCCGACCGCCGCGACCGCCACCGTTCTGACGGCCGCCGCCACGCCGCTGCTCACCGCCCCGGCCACCACCGCGGGGCTGGCCGCCGCCGTTGCCACCGCGGTTGCCGCGCTCACCGCGACCGCCGCCCTGGCCACCGGAGGCCGGGGTCTCGTCGTCCAGCCGCATGGTCAGCGAGATGCGCTTGCGGGGGATGTCGACCTCGCGCACCTTGACCTTGACGATGTCGCCGGGCTTGACGATCTCGCGCGGGTCCTCCACGAACTTGTTGGAGAGCGCGGAGACGTGGACCAGACCGTCCTGGTGCACGCCCACGTCCACGAACGCGCCGAAGGCGGCCACGTTGGTGACCACGCCCTCCAGGAGCATCCCCGGCTCCAGGTCGTCCAGCTTCTCCACGCCCTCCTTGAAGGTGGCGGTGGTGAAGGCGGGACGCGGGTCGCGGCCGGGCTTCTCCAGCTCACTGAGGATGTCGGTGACGGTCGGCAGACCGAAGGTGTCGTCGACGAAGTCCTCGGGGCGGACCCCCGACAGCGCCTTCCCGTCTCCGATCAGCGACGGCAGGTCGGTGCCGGCCCGGTCCAGGATGCGGCGCACCACCGGGTAGGCCTCGGGGTGCACCGCCGACGCGTCCAGGGGGTCGTCGCCGCCCGGCACACGCAGGAAGCCCGCGCACTGCTCGAAGGCCTTGGGGCCCAGCCGGGGCACCGAACGCAGGGCGTCGCGGGTCCGGAACGGGCCGTTGGCGTCACGGTGCGACACGATGTTGCGGGCCAGGGTGGAGGTCACGCCCGACACCCGGGTCAGCAGCGGGACGGAGGCGGTGTTCACGTCCACGCCCACGCCGTTCACGCAGTCCTCGACCACGGCGTCCAGGGAGCGGGAGAGCTTCGCCTCCGCGAGGTCGTGCTGGTACTGGCCCACACCGATGGACTTCGGGTCGATCTTGACCAGCTCGGCCAGCGGGTCCTGGAGTCGTCGGGCGATCGAGGCGGCCCCGCGCAGGGAAACGTCCAGATCGGGCAGCTCCTCGGAGGCGTAGGCGGAGGCCGAGTACACCGAGGCGCCCGCCTCCGACACCATCACCTTGGTGAGCTTCAGCTCCGGGTGGCGCTTGATCAGGTCGCCCGCCAGCTTGTCCGTCTCCCGTGAGGCGGTGCCGTTGCCGATCGCGACCAGCTCCACGTCGTGGGCGGAGCACAGCTTGGCCAGGCGGTCGATCGAGCCGTCCCAGTCGCGGCGCGGCGCGTGCGGGAAGACCGTGTCGGTGGCCACGACCTTGCCGGTGGGGTCGGTGACGGCGACCTTCACGCCGGTGCGCAGGCCCGGGTCCAGACCCAGGGTGGAGCGGCTTCCGGCGGGCGCGGCCAGCAGCAGGTCGCGCAGGTTGGCGGCGAACACGTTGACGCCGTCGTCCTCGGCCCGCTGCCACAGGCGCATGCGCACGTCGATGTCGAGGCGGACCAGGATCCGGGTGCGCCAGGTCCAGCGCACGGTGTCCTGGAGCCAGCGGTCGGCGGGGCGGCCCCGGTCCACGATCTCGAAGTGGGAGGCGATGGCGTTCTCGTAGGAGCTGCGGGGGACGGTGCCGTCCGGGCCCGCCTCGGGGGTCTCCT
The DNA here is from genome assembly GCF_056173345.1 of Nocardiopsis sp. iso_237. Taxonomy (NCBI): domain Bacteria; kingdom Bacillati; phylum Actinomycetota; class Actinomycetes; order Streptosporangiales; family Nocardiopsidaceae; genus Nocardiopsis; species Nocardiopsis sp. iso_237. Next base: position 2,711,916 of record NZ_CM149669.1, read on the forward strand.
CCGGCTCCAGGTTGAGCGTGAGGACCTCCTCCTTCTCGCCCCGGTACATCGCCAGGACGCGGTGGGAGGGGAGCGCGGTGAGCGGTTCGGAGAAGTCGAAGTAGTCCGCGAACTTGGCCCCGGCCTCCTCCTTGCCCTCGCGGACCGCGGAACCCAGGCGGCCCTTCTCCCACAGGCGTTCGCGCAGCGTGCCGGTGAGGTCGGCGTCCTCCGCGAACCGCTCCACCAGGATCGAACGGGCCCCGTCCAGGGCGGCCTTGACGTCGGCCACGCCCTTGTCGGAGTCCACGTAGGCGGCGGCGACCTCCTGCGGGTCCTGGTTCGGGTCACCGATCAGACCCTCGGCGAGCGGTTCGAGACCGGCCTCGCGGGCGATCTGGGCCTTGGTGCGGCGCTTGGGCTTGTAGGGGAGGTAGATGTCCTCCAGACGGGCCTTGGAGTCGGCCTCGTTGATCCGGGCCGCCAGCGCGTCGTCCAACTTGCCCTGGGAACGGATCGACTCCAGGATCGCGCTCCGGCGTTCGGCCAGCTCACGCAGGTAGCGCAGGCGCTCCTCCAGCGCGCGCAACTGGGCGTCGTCCAGCGCTCCGGTCGCCTCCTTGCGGTACCGGGCGATGAAGGGCACGGTCGACCCGGCGTCGAGCATGTCGACGGCGGCACTGACCTGGTGCGTGCCCACGCCGAGTTCCTCGGCGATGCGCTGGTCGATCGTGGGTGTCACAGGGGTCGTCACGAGTAAACGTCCACTCTCTGGCTGTTCGGTGCGCGGACATTCTCGCGGTGCGCGGGGCTGTTGTCATCCCGGCGCGTCGCCGTCCGCACTCCCAGGTTCCCGCACGAACACCCCTGCCCTGACCCGGGGTCGCGCGGGGGAGTGCGGCGGTGCGGGCGGGATCGGGCGGTTCGGTGCGGTTCGGGTCTTCTGGGGCTGGCGGTGGGACGGAGGCTTCGTGCCAGCGGCGGGGTCAGGGTCCGGTGCCGTCGAGGTAGTCGGGGGCGTAGTACTCGTCCACGGGGAGCGGGCCCCGGTAGCCCTGGCACATGCACTGCCGGTAGGTGGAGTTGGCCTGGCCGGTCCAGCGGCCGGGGATGACCACCTGGGTCTGGCAGCGCTTGGTCTCGTGGTCGTGGAAGACCAGGTTGTGGCCGCAGCCGCAGACCGGCTGGGGGGTGCGCTGGCCGCGGTCCGGGATCTGCGGGGTGCCGTGGTGCCGCTGGAGTTCGCGCCGGGCGTCTCGGCGGGCGGTGCGCCGCCCCGCGAGGTAGCCGGCGGCCGCGATCGCCGCGCCGATGACCATGAAGAACGGTTCCATGAGGTGACAGCCTCCTCGGTTCCCGGGACCCGTCCCGCCACGGGCCTTCGCCCATTGTCGCCCATGCGCGTGCTTTTCGGGGGGTGGGGTGCCCCGGTAGGTCGGCCCCGGGCGCGGAAATTCCGCAAAGAAAACTCTGCAAAAGTATTTTTGCAAAGAAGTCTTTGGAGTACGGTTCGGGTATGAACGAGGAAGAGCCCACGGAGGCGACGGAACCGGATCAGCCGTCCCTGGAGGTCGGTGCCGAGGCCCTGCGCGGCCTGGCCCACCCCCTGCGCGCACGCATCCTGGACGAACTCACCGTCCAGGGCGCCGCGACCGCGACCATCCTGGCCGAACGGCTGGGCGAGAGCAGCGGATCCACCAGCTACCACCTGCGCCAACTCTCCCGGTACGGGTTCGTCGAGGCCGACCCCGGCCACACCGGCCGCCGGGACCGGTGGTGGCGCGTCCGCCCCGGCGGCTGGCACATGAGCGGGATCGACCACCTGCGCGACCCGGCCACGCGGGCGGCCGCCGAGGTCGTCCTGGACCGCTACTACGGCGGCCGCCGGGAACGGCTCGACCAGTGGCGGGCCCTGGTCAGGACCAGCCCCGACGACCCGGTGGTCCGCCGTTGGCAGTCGGCCGCACAGGACTCCCTGTCCCACGCGCGGATGACCCCGGAGGAGACCGAGGAGTTCGCCGGTGAGCTCCAGGAGTTCATCCGCTCCCGGACCCGCCGGTACGAGGGACGCACCGCCCGGAGCCACCCCGACACCGAGTCGGTGGAACTGCACACCGACCTGTTCCCCCACCTCGCGCCGACGGACGCGAGCGAGGAGGACGGCTCCGGAACCACGTCCACCTGACCCCCTCGCAGTGCCGCCTGAACACCACCCCCCTTCAGGAGCCGCATGACCACCGCACCCCCCACCCCGACCTCACCCCGATCCGAACGCCTCAGCGCGGACTTCCACCGCTTCTGGGGCGCCGGGGTCCTCACCAACCTGGCGGACGGCATGCTGATGGTGGCGCTGCCGCTGATCGCCGTCACCCTCACCCAGGACCCGCTCCTCGTCGCCGGGCTCACCGCCGTGCGCTTCCTCCCCTGGCTGCTGCTCGCGCCGCTGTCGGGCGTACTCATCGACCGGGTACACCGCGTACGCGCCATGCTCGTGTCCAACACCGTGGCCGTGCTGGTCGTGCTCGGACTGATCCTGACCCTGGTCACCGGGAACCTGTCCGTCTGGGCTCTGTACGCGGCGATGTTCGCGCTGATCAGCTGTGAGACGGTGACCGACCCGGCGAGCCGGATCGCGGTGGTCCAACTGGTCCCCGCCCGGCTCCTCGACCGCGCCAACAGCCGGGTGGAGGGCGGGAGGCTGGTCGCCCAGGACTGCCTCGGCCGCCCGGTCGCCGGGTTCCTCTTCGCCGCCGGAGCGGTCGCGCCGCTGGCGGGCATCGCCGGGTCCTACGCCCTGTGCGCGGTGCTGCTGTGCGCCGTCCCCCTGGTGTGGCGCCGCTCCGACCCGGGGGAGGGGTCACCCACGGAGCCCGAGGGGTTCCTGCGCGCCACCGGTGGGGGGTTCCGGCAGGTCCTCGGTGACCCGATCCTGCGCGGCAACACACTCTGCAACGCCGGGATGATGGTCGGCGGGAACATGGGCGGCGCCGTGCTGGTCCTCCACGCGCAGGACGGCCTCGGTGTCCCCGCCGCGTTCTTCGGGGTGTTCATGACCTCCGCCGCGGTCGGCGGCGTCCTCGCCAGCCTGACCGCCGACCGGGTGATCACCCGGTGCGGGCGGCGCGCGGTCGTGACCTGGGGCTACCTGGGGATCGCCGCCGCGTATCTGGGCGTGGCCCTCACCGGCGACCCCTACGTGGCCTTCGTCCTGCTCACGGTGTCCGGCTTCTGCATGGTCGTGTCCAACATCGCCGCGAGCCCGTACTACCAGACCGTGGTCCCCGACGCCGTGCGCGGCCGCGTCGCGGGCGTCAGCCGGATGATCGGCTGGGGCGTCACGCCGATCGGCGCCCTGGCGGGCGGACTCCTCGGCCGCCTCGACCTCGCGCTGCCCTTCCTGGTGGGCGCCGTGATCATGGCGGTCACCGTCATCCTCGCTCGGCGGGTGACCTCCGAGACCGCCCGTCGAGCGGACCTGGCCCTGATCGAGGCCGCCGCACGGCCCGTGACCGAGAAGGAGAACCGATGACCACCACCCCGTCGACCCCGAGGGCCCCCGGGGCCCCGGACCGGGAACGGTTGGGCGGTACCTTCCACCGCTTCTGGGCGGCCGGAGTGTCCACCAACCTCGGGGACGGGCTCCTGGCGGTCGCCCTCCCGCTCGTCGCCGCCACCCTCACCGGGGACCCGCTCCTGGTGGCGGGGCTGACCGTGGCCCGCTTCCTGCCGTGGCTGCTCGTCGCCCCCTTCAGCGGGGTGCTGTTGGACCGGGTGGACCGCATGCGGGCGCTCGTGGTGTCCAACACCGTCGCCGCCGCCACCGTGGCCCTGCTCGCCGTCGCCCTGGTCACCGGCCACGCCACCGTGTGGGTCCTGTACGCGGCGATGTTCGTGGTGATGTGCTGTGAGACCGTCAGCGACCCGGCGAGCAGGCTCGGCCTCGTCCGGCTCGTCCCCAGAGGGCAGCTGGACCGGGCCAACAGCCGGGTGGAGGGCGGCCGACTGGTCGCCCAGGACTTCGGCGCGGCCCCGGTGGCCGCGGTGCTCTTCGCCGTCGCCGCGGTGATCCCCGTGGCCGGTGCGGCGCTTTCCTACGCCCTCTGCGCGGTGCTGGTCGGCACGGTCGTCCTGATCCTGCGTCGGCGCCCGGAGGAGCACCCGCCGGTCGAGCCCCGGGAGGACCCCTCCCAGGGCCCGTTGCGCGATCTGGCCGAGGGCCTGCGCTACGTCTTCGGTGACCGGCTGCTGCGCCGCCTGGCGGTGTGCAACGCCGGGACCATGATCGGGCTGAACACGGGCCTGGCCGTGCTGGTCCTGTACGCCGGGCAACGACTGGAGCTGCCCGCGTCCCTGTACGGGTTCCTCGTCGCGGGACTGGCGGTCGGGGGAGTGCTGGGCACCTTCGCGGTCGGTTGGACGCTGCGCCGTCTGGGACGGCGCACCGCGTTCCTCGGGGGCTACCTCGGCGCGTCCGCGGTCCTGTTGGGGATGGGGCTGACCACACACCCCGCCGTGGCGGGCCTGCTCCTGGTCGGGATGGGCCTGTGCATGAGCGTGTCCAACATCGCCGGTTCGGTGTTCTTCCAGAGCGTGGTGCCCGACCGTATCCGGGCCAGGGCGGGCAACGTGCACCGCGCGGTCGGCTGGGGCGCCACCCCCGTGGGGGCGCTCCTCGGCGGCGTGCTGGGCCGGTTGGATCTGGGGCTGCCCTACCTGGTGGGCGGGGCGGTCGTCGGCGTCGTCGTGCTGTTCAACGTGCGCACCATGTTCGAGACAGCCGACCTGTGCGACCGTGCCGTGGGTGAGCAGGAGGCCGCGCCGGAACGGGACTGACCGCCGCCCCGGCCCCGCCCGGCCACGCGGGCGGGGCCGACGGATCAGGCCTCGGCGCGGAGCCTCTTGAGGGTGGCCACGTCCTCGGCGTGCGGACCCTCCGGGCCCGGCGTCTCCAGGGTGATGGGGACACCGGCGGTCACCGGGTGGCGGAAGAGCTCCGCGAACGGCTCGGCGCCGATGTGGCCCAGACCGATGTTCTCGTGCCGGTCCCTGTTGCTGCCGCAGGGCACCTTGGAGTCGTTGCCGTGGATCAGCTTGAGGCGGTCGGCCCCGACCACCTCACCGAAACGGTCCATGGTCTCGCGCATGCCCTCGACCGTCGAGATGTCGTGACCGGCCGCGAACAGGTGCGCGGTGTCCAGGCACACGCCCACGTTCGGGTGCCAGTCCAGGGCCTCCAGGTAGGTGACGAGGTCGTCGACGGTTGCGCACAGGACCTGGCCCTGACCGGCCATCGGTTCCAGCAGCATCGGCGGGACGTCGTCCCCGAGCCGCTCCATGAGCGGGAGCACCCGGGAACGGACCCGCTCCAGTCCCGCCTCGCGCCCGCCGGACACGGCCGAACCGGTGTGCATCACCACCCCGAGGGCGTTGATCTCCGCGCCCCGGCGCAGGGCGTGCTCCAGGGAGACCATCGACTTCTCGCCGGTCTCCTCGTTGGGCGTGCCCGGGTTGATCAGGTACGGGGAGTGCACGAACAGCGGCAGGTCCGTGCGCTCGCGCATCATCGCGTCCTGTGCGGGGTCTCCCGCGTTGGTCGCCCAGCCTCGCGGGTTGGAGACGAAGACCTGGACGGTCTCCGCGCCGATCTGCCGGGCGTACGCCAGGCCCTTGGTCGCCATGCCGCCCGCCACGGGCACGTGTGCCCCGATCGGGGACTGGGGCCGCTTCTGCTCAGTGTCGTTCATCGCCAACCAACTCTAGGGCCGACCGGCCGGTGGGCGGGGTGTGCGACGCCCCACCCGGCGCGGCGTCGCCGTGTCGGCCCGGCCGGTCAGGTCCGGTCGCGCACCTCGGTGAGCAGGGCGGGGAGCTCCCAGAGCACGGTGACGTGTCCGTGGCCGGGCAGCACGCGCAGGTCGGCCCCGGGGACCAGGTCGGCGGTGTGCCGGGAGTGTGCGATCGGTACGACGGTGTCCCGGTCGCCGTGCACCACCAGGAAGGGGGCGCGGACGGCCCCCGGGTCGAAGGCCCAGGGGCGTCCCTGCACCCAGGAGTCCTGGGTGTATCCGCCCACCCCCTGGGCGAACGCCTCCTTGGCCGCCGCGGCCAGGTGCGGGACGTGCCGGGTCGCGAACAGCTCCCGGTCGGGGACGGGCCACTCGGTGGGCGAGTCACCCAGGTGGCGCTCGCCCCACTCCAGGGCGGCCCGTTCGTCCGGCAGGCGCATCATGGCCCGCTCGTCCTCGGAGTAGCCCTCCCAGCTCGGTTCCCATGAGAAGTCGGTGACTCCGCCCAGGACCACGGCGCCGAGCACGCGTTCGGGCAGCAGGGCGGCGACGGCCACCCCGTAGGGCCCGCCGGAGGAGTGCGCCGCGACCAGGAACCGGTCGATACCGAGGGAGTCCGCGAGCGCGGCCGTGTCGTCGGCCCAGTCCGTGAGCGTCCGGCCGGGGGCGGGGGCGGAACCGCCGTAGCCGGGGCGGTCGGCGGTGACCACCCGCAGCCCGGCGGCGGCGAACTCGTCGTGCTGGTCACCCAGGTTCCGTCGGCTCATCGGGGCGCCGTGCGAGTACAGGACCGGGGTGCCCGCCGGGTCCCCCAGGTCGGTGTGGGCGACGGTGCGCCCGTGGAGTTCGACCGTGGTGTCCCGCATCGCCCGTACCCGCTTCCCTCGGTTTCACCGCACGCTAGACGTTGTCCGTCGAGGCGCGCAAGGAGGGGATCGGACGGTGGGAGTGGACACGCCGAAGGGGGTCGACGCGGTCCCTGGTCCGGGCCAGCCGAGGCAGGTCGCCGGGGGTGTACATCGCGCGGACCTCGGCCTCGGTGACCGCCCCGAAGCTCAGGTTGGACGAGCGCCCCGACGTGTGCCCGGAGAAGAGCCCGGCCGCCTCCGCGCGCAGGTCGGCGCCGGGGTCGTCCGCGCCGGAGCCGGTGAGGGTCAGCACGCTCACCAGGTGGGCGGCGTCGCGGTGGCCGACCGCGTTGGGGACCTCGGGCGGCCGGGCCAGGGCCCCGCCCAGGTGACGGAGGCCGAACACGCTCATGTACGGGCGTTCGGCGACGGCCAGCCGCAGGAGCCCGTCCAGGGCCTCCGGTTCCAGGGCGTCCACCATGAGCCCCTCACCGCGGAACCCGGCGGGGCCGTCGTGGTCGGCGAACACGCTCCCGGACTCCGCGTAGGGGAGTTCGCGCAGGGTGTCCAGCAGGACCGGCGCGGCCGAGCGCAACGGCTCCGCCAGCGCCGGACCCTTCTCCACGGGCCCGGACCAGGCGAGGGAGACCTGCGCGACCAGTCGGCCGCGCATGGGGGCGGGCACCCCCTCGAAGTCGGGATGGACCAGCACGGTCACCCCGGAGGTCAGTTCCTCGGGGGAGTCCTCCGCCCAGCGGCGCCAGGTGTCCAGGACCCCCGGTGCGTCGGTCGCGTCCAGGTACAGGCTGCCGCCGTACAGGCGCGCGACCGGGAAGAGGTCGAACTCCATTCCCGTGACCAGGCCGAACGAACTCCCTCCGCCGCGCAACGCCCAGAACAGGTCCGGGTCGCTGAGGGCGTCCACACGCAGTGGTCGGGCGTCGGCGGTGACGAGGTCGAGGGAACGGACGTGGTCGGCGGCGTAGCCGTGGCGGCGGCCCAGCAGCCCCAGCCCGCCCCCGAGCGTGTAGGAGACCGCGCCCACCCCCGGCAGGCTGCCCGAGAGCGGGGCCAGCCCGTGCGGGGCGGCCGCGTCGATCACGTCCTGCCAGGTGGCACCGGCACCGATGACGGCCCGGCGGCGCTCGGGATCGACCCGTACCCCGTCCAGGTTCCGGGTGTCCACCAGGACACCGCCGCGCATGCCGGAGCCGTGTCCGTGCCCGGTGCGCTGGGCGGCCACGGTGAGCCCCCGTTCGGCGGCGACCTCCACCGCCGCGCGGACGTCCTCGGTGTGCGCGGCCGTCACGACCGCGTCGGGCGCGTGGCGGTCCACCTGCTGGATGCCCGATCTCCCCCGTTCGTGCCCGGGGCTGCCGGGGGCGTGCACCGTCCCGCCCACCCGTGCGCCCAGCGCCTCCAGCAGCTGGGTTCGCTCTGATTCCTGGCCTGTGGGGTGCGTTCTCGTGTCGCTCATGACGTCACCGTAGGAACCGATGCGGTCACATCGTGGCCGCGATGACCGGCAGTATGGCCACCATGAACGATCGACCGGAGGGTTCGGCGCGCGCGACCCTGCCCCAACGCCTGCTGCGCCTGCTGTCGCTGCTCCAGGTCCGCCGCGAGTGGAGCGGCGCCGAACTCACGGACCGACTCGGGGTCAGCGCCCGCACCCTGCGCCGCGACGTGGAGCGCCTGCGCGACCTCGACTACCAGGTGGAGGGCACCCCCGGGGCCGCCGGGGGCTACCGCCTGGTCTCGGGCCGCGACCTGCCGCCCCTGTTGCTGGACGACGAGGAGGCGGTGGCGGTCGCCCTGGCCCTGACCACCGCGACCGGGGTCCAGGACAGCGCCCTGCGGGCCCTGGCCAAACTCGAACGGGTCCTGCCCCGGCGCCTGCGGCCCCGGCTCGCGGCGGTGTCCGGATCCGCCTCGGCCGTGCCCGACCCCGACACCCCGGCGGTGGATCCGGCCGTGCTCGGGGCGCTGGCCTCCTGCCGACGCGAACGCGCGGTCACCGACTTCACCTACCGGGACCGGTCCGGCACCGCCACCGAACGGCGGGTCGAACCGCACCACCTGGTCCTGCACGGCGGGCACTGGTACCTGGTCGCGCACGACACCGACCGCGACGCGTGGCGCACCTTCCGGGTGGACCGGCTGAGCGGGCCCCGCCCCACCCACCGGCGGTTCGAGCCGCGTGACCTGCCCGCACCCGACCCCGCGACCTTCCTCACACGGTCGTTCGCCCGGGGCTCCTACCGGTACACCATCACCCTCACGGTGGGCCTGGACGCGGAGGAACTGCGGCGCCGCCTGTACGGGCCGCTGCCCGGAGGGGTCGAACCGCTCGCCCCCGGCCGCTGCCGGGTCCGGATCAGCGCGGAGTCCCTGGACCTCGTCTGCCAGTACACGGCCACGGTCCTGTCCCTGGGGGCGGACTCCGAGACCGACGCGCCACCCGAGGTCACGGCACGGCTGCGCACCATGGCCGCACGGCTGCCCTGAGGCCGGACGCGCGTTTGCGCGCCCGGTCGGGCGGGGCGTTAGTCTCGTGGCCGTGAGCACCTCGACCGCGCAGCCCTTCACCCTGTCCGACGTCACCGCCGCCTTCGAGGAGGTCTACCCACCCCAGTGGGCCGCCTCCTGGGACGCGGTCGGCCTGGTCTGCGGGGACCCCGCGCAGCCGGTGGAGCGCGTCCTGTTCGCGGTCGACCCCGTGGACGCGGTGGTCGACGAGGCCGTGACCTGGGGCGCGGACCTGATCATCACGCACCACCCGCTGATGCTGCGCGGCGTCACCAGCGTCGCCGCGAACACCCCCAAGGGCCGGATCGTGCACCGGCTGATCCGCTCCGGGGTGGCCCTGTACACCGCGCACACCAACGCCGACACGGCCGCGCCCGGTGTCTCCGACGCCCTGGCCCGCGCCGTGGGCCTCACCGGTGCGCTGCGACCGCTGGACCCCGACGCCACCGACCCCGAGGGACGGCGCGGCATCGGCCGTGTCGGGGAGCTGGACGAGCCGATGGTCCTGCGCGACTTCGCGACCCGGGTCGCCCAGGGGCTGCCCGCCACCGCCGGAGGCGTCCGGGTGGCCGGTGACCTGGACCGTCTCGTCACCACCGTCGCCGTCTCGGGAGGGGCGGGGGACTCCCTGCTCGGCGCCGCCCGCGCAGCCGGGGTCGACGCCTACGTCACCTCCGACCTGCGCCACCACCCGGCCTCGGAGTTCGTCGAGGAACCGGGCGGCCCCGCGCTCGTGGACACCGCCCACTTCGCCAGCGAGTGGCCGTGGCTGGCCGACGGCGCCGCCCACCTGGCCGACGCGCTCCGGCGCACGGGTGGCCCGAATGGGGCTAACGTGGAGACCCGCGTGTCGACCACCGTGACGGATGCCTGGTCACGGACCTTCCCACACGCGTGACACCCCCTCGACGACCACAACTGCACAGGGCGCGGGCGGCCTCCCCGGCCTCCCAACCGCGATTCCCAGGAGACCCCAAGTGAAAGCCGAACCCGCCGCTCAGGCCAGACTGCTCGACCTCCAGGAGCTCGACACCGCGCTCCAGCGCCTGGACCACCGTCTCCGGAGCCTGACCGAGATCGCCGAGGCGGCCCGGCTCAAGGAGCGCGTCGACGCGATCGACGCCGAGCTCATCACGGCCCAGACCCGGGCCTCCGACATCGAACGCCACCAGCGCAAGGCCGAGAGCGACGTCGACCAGGTGCGTTCCCGCGCCGAGCGGGACACCCAGCGTCTGGAGTCGGGGCGGATCACCAACGCCAAGGAGCTCCAGAACCTCCAGTCGGAGATCGCCTCGCTGGGCCGCCGCCAGACCGAGCTGGAGGAGGTCGTCCTGGAGGTCATGGAGGAGGCCGAGTCCGTCAACACCGACGTCACGCGCCTGACCGCGGAGCGCGAGGAGGCCGTGGCCAAGTTCACGGAGGTCACCGCCCGCCGGGACACCGCCGCCGCCGAGATCCAGTGGGACCGCACCCGCGTCACCCAGGACCGCCAGCGGGTCAGCGCGGACATCCCCGCCGACCTGCTGGCGCTCTACGACAAGCTGCGCTCCCAGTACGACGGTGTGGCCGCCGCCCCGCTGCGGTACGGCCGCTGCAACGGCTGCAAGCTGGCGCTGAGCACCGTGGAACTCAACGAGATCCGCGCGACCGCAGCCGACGAGGTCGTCCGCTGTGAGGACTGCCGCCGCATCCTGGTGCGCACCGAGGAGTCGGGGCTCAACGCCCCCGCCGCCGAATGAGCTGGGGCGCGCCGGACACCGAGCCGACCCGTCTGGTGCTGCTCCGGCACGGGCAGACGCCGCTCTCCGTCGAGCGCCGTTTCGCCGGACGCGGGGACGTCCCCCTGACGGAGGAGGGGCACGCCCAGGCCGGGGCGGCCGCGCGGCGCCTGTCCGGGTGGGGGATCGACGCGGTGGTCTCCTCCCCGCTGTCGCGTGCCCGGCAGACCGCCGGGTACGCGGCGGAGCTCCTCGGACTCCCGGTGGAGACCGACGAGGGGTTCGTGGAGACCGACTTCGGTGCCTGGGAGGGGCTGACCTTCGCCGAGGCGCACCAGCGCGACCCCGAGGGGGTGGCCCGGTGGCTGGCGGACCCGGAGACGGGCCCGCCCGGCGGGGAGAGCTTCACCGAGGTGGCCCGCCGCGTGGGCGCGGCCCGGGACGCCCTGCTGGAACGCCACCGGGGCCGCAGGGTCCTGGTGGTCACCCACGTCACCCCGATCAAGGTCACCGTCCAGCAGGCGATGCTCGCACCGATCGCCGCGCTGTACCGGATGCACCTGGACACCGCGTGCCTGACCGAGGTGGACTGCTACGCGGACGGACCCCAGGTGGTGCGTTCCCTCAACGACACCGCACACCTGGACCGGTAGGGGATCCGGACCCTCCCGAGGCGGCTAGACTGGGGTCAGAGGGGGAGTCGGCCAGACGGTCGCGGACCCGCGCCCGGCGCGGGTTCGAGGAAAGTCCGGACTCCACAGGGCAGGGTGGTCGGTAACGCCGACCCGGGGTGACCCGCGGGACAGTGCCACAGAAAACAGACCGCCACCGCTCGCGGTGGTAAGGGTGAAACGGTGGTGTAAGAGACCACCAGCGGCCGGAGCGATCCGGCTGGCTAGGTAAACCCCACCCGGAGCAAGGTCAAAAAGGGAACCTCCGGGTTCCCGCGCGGATGTTCGAGGGCGGCCCGCCCGAGTCCGCGGGTAGACCGCACCGAGGTCGTCGGCAACGGCGGCCCCAGATGGATGACCGTCCGGTCCCAGGACCGACAGAATCCGGCTTACCGGCCGACTCCCTCTCCTCTACGTCTCCGAGGAGATCACCATTCGCCGTCCTCTTCAGGAAGAGGCGGACTTCCTCGCACTCCGGTCATCGTCGTGACCCGGATCGGCATCGATACGCAGGGCATGAACGTCGAGGCGACCGTGAACGTCCTGGACGCCTGTGCCTGGTCCCTGGTGCACGAGTGGGAAGAGAACCGCAATGACTGAGACTCCGCGGCATTCGGTAAGCGTCACAGGCGTGGTCTTCAACGATGACGGCCAGGTCCTCGCGATCGAGCGCGACGACGACGGTCGGTGGGTTCCGCCGGGCGTTGTTCTGGAGCTCCACGAGGACCCCAGAGACGGCGTTGTTCGGGAGGTCTTCGAGGAGACCAGGGTGAAGGTCAGGCCGGGGCGGCTGATCGGGATCTACAAGAACATGTCTCTTGGCGTGGTGAGCATGGCCATCGCTTGCACGATCGAATCCGGTGAACCCCGGCCGTCGGAAGAAGCGAAGACTGCGCGTTGGATCAGCGTGGAGCCCGAGAACGGATGCCGGAAGCGAGGCTGGTCCGTGTTCTGGACGCGCTGCGAGGTGATGGCCCCTTTATCCGCTGCCACGATGGCACGAACCTGCTGTAGGGCGGGGAGCTAACCCGGAGGACCTTGAGTCTTCCGGGTTTCTTCATCCCCGGAGCCGGGTGATGAGAAGTTTCGTTACGTCTTCAAGCCCGCACCTGCGGTGCGGGGCAGCCTTGGCTGAGCTTGGGCGGTCGGGTGCGGGACGCGGTCGGGAGGGCGGATGGCTGGGCGTGTTGCTGGCGGCTGCGGCCCCGCAGTTCCTCCGGTGAGAACAGGCCTCCGGCGGGGACTCGGGAATCTAGGAAGTGGGGGCAGCTGCGCACGGTGCAGGACTGCTGTGGCGGTGCGCCCCTCTTCCCTTTCACCCTTCGTCCGGTCAAGGACCTACCACACCGCACCCGGGGGTGTTCGGCGGTAGGCGCGCCGCGTCCGCGCTCGCCTGCGTTCCGCGCGGCGCGGCCTCGCGCGCCCCGCCAGCCCAGTGGGCACGGCGATTCTTCACAGAGTGAGCGAACCAGGGGCAGCAACAGTCCAGGGACGCAGGGGTTCGGACCGACAGCGGGCAGTTCGAGCGGCGGGACTCCAGACAACCAGGGCCAGATAGCAACCATGGAGCGAGCAGTACACGGAAGTGCAGGGCCTCGGAGCGCGCGTAAGACAGAGAACAGGGAGGCTGCCAAAGATTGGAGGAGAATGCGGTTTCCCTGGGAGCCCAGGCGGACGGACGAAGATCGGGCAGGTGAGAGGTTCTTTGTGTAGTTCAGCTGAGGTATGAATACAGCAACCGCAGGCGACCCCTGGCGGCAGGAACCCCTTGCGGCTAAAATCTAGATTTGGCTTATCAAACCACGCAAGGGGGCTTAGGGTTTCTTGCTTGAGGATTCGTGGATTTGGACTGTTGAGAATGTTAATCTCGGTGTGCTCTCCTTTGGTGTTGCACTCCTTGCTCTTTTTGTTTCTTTTTGGTCGGCTTGGATCTCAAAAAGAAATGTGAAGGAAATGCAGGAGCAGACTGCGTGGGCTGCAGAGCAGGCGAGTGCGGCAGATCACTCTAATGCTATAGCACGGGATGCGCTGAGAAATACTGGCCTTGCCTTGATCGGGGATATAGAGAGTAAGCTCCACGCTGGGTCGCCTCAGGTGGTGGTTGCGGTGTCGAGTTCTCCGGAGTCCCCCGTCATTGTGAAGTATGAGGATAAGTACCCTTATCCCCATCCGAGGCATGACTTCGACGATCAACTGGCGGTAGTATCCCCTCTTGACGATTGGGAATACGATCTTTACTACGTTATTAGAGGGGCTCTGTTTAACTCTGGCAGCAGTGCGGTCCTTGTGTCTCCTCGGTTGGCGAGTTTTATTGATGGGGAGTCATTTTTCTCAAAGGGCATGGTCGAGGTCCCGGCTCTGGTGGATCCTGCGTATGGGAAGTATTTTCCTGGCCCCGGAGTGGAGGCGATATTTGAATGGAGGGCGGGAGGGTGTGTCGATGATTGGTTCGCCCTGCGGTCTGGTGATGTTTCAAATAATTTCCTCAAAGAGACCTTTGCTATATTTCCTGTAAAGGCTGGAGGTGATGTCTTCACTGTGGGGTTGGAGGTGGATGCCAAGCCACTAGTTCAGGAAGGTCGAATCGTTGATCCATGGAGGGTTGTGAATGATAGATCTCCTGTGGTCGACATAGGAGATTTGAAGGTCGTGGAGCCTAGGGGGCTTAGAGATCTGAGAAAAATGTACCCTTAAGTGAAAGGAAGTTCAGGGTTATTGGTGGTGTTTGCTCTGTGCTTGCTCGGAGGTCGGGGAGCACCGGGGAACAGCGAGAAGCCGCGAGACCTGTCACTGCAGGTGCCGTGGCTTCATTGGGTTTCGGTCGAGGTCAGCGGAACGGGCGTAGTGGAATCCGGCTTACCGGCCGACTCCCTCTCTCCTTCCTCTTCTCGGCCTCTGCGGCCGTGGTGCTCGGCCCCGGGTCCGGGGGCGGGGCCGAGCGGCGCACTCAGCCCACCAGGGCCCGCCAGGTGAGGGGGCCGGCCTCGCCGTCGACGACCAGCCGATTGACGCGCTGGAACTCGCGGACGGCCGTGTTCACGACCGGCCCGAAGTTGCCGTCCACCGCCAGGCCCGCGCTGCGCCTGTTCATCGCGGTCTGGAGCCCGCGCACGTGGGAGCCGTCGCGGACCCCCTGCTTGAGCTCGTACACCAGGTGGGGCCAGGTCTTCGGGCCGACCTGGCCGTCCGCGACCAGCCCCTTGGACCGTTGGAACGCCTTCACCGCGTTGACCGACGTGGGGCCGTAGTAGCCGTCGGTCACGAGGGACGTGCCGCGCTGGGTCATCAGGTGCTGGATGACGGAGACCGTCACCCCGTTGGCCTCGGGGTCGATGCTCGGCCAGCCACCGCCCAGGTCCACACCCCGGGAGCGCAGGAAGGGCACCGGGTTGGTGATCCCTCCAAGGCGCCCCGTGTGGGTCTCGAAGTGCAGGTGGGGGCCGGTCACGTTGCCGGTGGCGCCCATGTCGGCGATGCGCTGGCCCGCGCTGACCCGGGCGTTGAGGGCGACCCGGTAGGCGCTCAGGTGTCCGTAGTAGGTGTACACGTTGCCGCCATGGGAGATGACGACGGCCTCGCCGGTCCGGCCGGGGAGGCCGCCTCCCCAGGAGCGGCCGACCACGGTTCCGGCGGCCGCGGCGTACACGGCGGTGCCCGTGCTGTTGGTGACGTCCTGACCGGCGTGGGTGCTGCCGCCCCGGGGCGCACCGAAGTGCCCGCCGGAGGGGAAGTAGCCCAGGGCCGGGTTGCACCAGGAGGCGTTCATCGCGGACGCCGCGTGCGCGGTGCCGCCCAGGCCGGTCAGGGCCACGGCGGCTCCCATCCCGGTTCCGAACAGCATGCGGCGTGACCAGGGGGCGGAGGGTTCACAGGCGCGGGGGTCAGAGACGGGCGCCGTGCAGGACTCGCACATCTTGTCTCCTGTGAAGGAATATGCCGAAGGAGGGGGTTCGTATGGATGGTTTCCTTCGGTCCCCTGGAGAGTAGGGTGCCCGCTCCGATTCGTACAGGGGGGTTCCGGGTGCTTTCGGACGGACGGAACGGCTTCGGGGACACATTCCTGAATCGTCACGGTGATGGCCGGATCGCCTTGTGGGACGGTAGATTGGCCCGTGCGTTCCGTACCCCGGGAGCTCCGGAGCGCGAACGCCCGTGGGCCGACCGGGGTCGACGGCCCGACGGGCATCCGCGTTCACGGGAATGGGTGACTCTTGTTCGACTCCACCGCCTTCTGGGTGCTGCTCTTCGCCCTGCCGATCCTGGCGATCGTGGCGATCATCCTGCTCGCCACCTACCAGGCCTCAGGCGTTCAGCAGGACGGACGGGACGACGCGCCCGACGACGACCCGTCCGACGGCTGAACCACCTCCGGGCGGGGGTGCGGCACGGGCTCGGGCACGTCCTGGACGCCACGAACGGGCGAGAACTCCCCGGTCCCGGCGTCCAGCAGGTGCACCTTGGCGGTCTCCAGGTCGTAGTACATCCCGGACAGCGTGAGTTCCCCCGACTCCACGCGCTCCCGCACGACCGGGTACCCCATCAGGTTGCCGAGCTGCTCGACCACGTTGGCCTGGGCCAGGCGCCGCAGAGCCTCCGAGGCGGGCAGCCCCGCCAACTCACCGTGGTCCGCCCCGGCCCGGCGCAGGCTCCCCTCGCCGTTGGCCAGCCACCGGCGGATGTGGGTGCTCTCCGCCTCGACCGGCCCCTGGTGCGCCCCCTCGGCCAGGGCCCGCATCGCTCCGCAGTGGGAGTGCCCGCAGACCACGATCGAGGGCACCCGCAGGACGTTGACCGCGTACTCGACGGCGGCGCCGGCGGAACCGTCGGCGTTCCCGTGGGGCGGCACCAGGTTCCCCACGTTGCGCAGGGTGAACAGGTCACCCGGACCGCTGGCGGTGATCAGGTTCGGCACCACCCGTGAGTCCGCGCAGGTGATGAACAGGGTGGTCGGGTTGTGGTGGTGCGAGAGGCGGCTCATCACCGAGCGCATCTGGTCCGCCGTGCTGGCGTGGTACTCGCGCGCCCCGGCGGTGAGCATGCCCAGCGGGTTCACCGCCAGGTCGGCGCCGGACTCACGGCGCATGTCCCACGGGGCCCACCAGCGGCCCTTGGGGATGGTCTTGGCCGCCGGAGCCGACCTCGTGGAGCTGCGCGCGTACCAGTTCTCGTGGACCTCGTCGATGTCGACGCTGCCGCCGGTGCGCTCGTGGTCCACCCGCCAGGCGTGGATCGCCTCGAAGGCGGCGTGGTCCATGAAGTCCACGTGCAGGTCGAGGTCGACGCTGGCCCCCTCGGGGATGGTCCGCAGCACGTGTGCCAGCCGGGGCACGCCCAGGAAGGTGAGTGACCCGTGCACGGTCACGTGCACCCGTCCGGCGCGCTCCTCGGTGACCACGGTGAGCTTGGTCAGGCGGCGCAGCGACACGATCATCGCCAACGCGAAGCCGATGAACACCCCCTCCAGCAGCCCGATGAACACCACACCGAGCAGGGTCACCAGGTAGACGCTGGCCTCGTGGTGCTTGCGCAGGTCGCGCAGGTGGGCCAGGGACACCATCTGCACGCCGATGAAGACGAGCAGCGCGGCCAGGGCCGCCATCGGGATCAGCTCGACCACGTGCGCGAAGAACGCGACGAACAGCAGGATCCACACGCCGTGCAGGATCGTGGAGAGCGGGCTGCGGGCCCCGGCGCGCACGTTGGCGGTGCTGCGCACGATGACACCGGCGATGGGCAGGCCGCCCAGGGCGCCGCTGACGGTGTTGGCCGCGCCCTGACCGCAGAGCTCGCGGTTGAGCTGGACCCTGCGGCCGCTGTGCAGGCGGTCCACCGCGATGGCGGCCAGCAGCGACTCCACGCTGGCGACCATGGCGACGGCCGCCACGGCCAGGGCGATCCCGTGCCACTGCCCGGCCTCGGGCAGCATGGGCCCGTTCCAGGCGTCGGCCAGGGAGCCGGGCAGGGCCACGGTCTCCACCTCCCAGCGCCCCAGGGTGGCGATGACGGTGGCGGTGCCCACCGCGACCAGCGCGGCGGGGATCATCCCCGGCCGCACCCTGCCGATGGCGGGGAGCCGGTTCCAGCCGAACATGATCGCGATGGTGATGACGCCGACCGCGACGGCGGCGGTGTGGTTGTTCGCGATCTGGTGCGGCAGGTCCGCGATGTTGGCCAGGGCCGAGCTCTGCGGGGCCCCGCCCAGGACCACGTGCAGCTGGGCCAGCGCGATGGTGACGCCGACCCCCGCGAGCATGCCGTGCACGACGGCGGGGGAGACGGCGAGGGCGGCCCGCGCGATGCGGAACGCCCCCAGTGCGAGTTGGACCAGACCGGCCAGCAGGGTGATCAGGCAGGTGACCCGCCAGCCGTACGTCAGGATCAGGTCGGCGACGATGATGGTCAGTCCGGCGGCCGGGCCGCTGACCTGTACCACCGATCCGCCGACGAGACCGGCGACGATACCGCCGACGACGGCGGCGATGATCCCGGCGATCAGGGGCGCGCCGGAGGCTACGGCGATCCCCAGGGACAGGGGGACGGCGACCAGGAAGACCACGAGGGAGGCACCGACGTCGGCGGCGACCCCCTTGCGATCCGTGTGGGTCCCGGGCCGTTCGGAGGTGTTCTCCGGGCGGCCGGGTGGTGCTCCCTGGGCGTCGTTGCGCATGGTTACTCCGTTCGGGTTGGACCAGGCAAAGGCGTATGCGTAGGCGCACGGGGACGGCAGAGTCCGCAACGGGGGGCACGTGGCTGAACGCGTGACGACGATGTGACCGCGAAGGGTGCATCGTCAATAACCAACTGTAGTCAATTCGGGTGACTCTGTGTTACGCGCTGTTGTGCTCCCGGTGACCTTTTTCCGGACTTCACATGTCCGCGCGGACAAACCGGGACAGAAGAAAACCGAGGTGGCGGGGGTTCCCCGCCACCTCGGTGGTGTGAAGTGGTGATGGTGGCGCGCGGTGGCGCCGGAGGTCGTGGCCTAGCGGAAGCGGCCGTCCTCGTAACCGCCCTCGTAGCCGCCCTCGTAGTGCTCACCTTGGGCGCGGCGACCGTAGGGCTGCTGCCCGAAGGGGCCGGGGCCCTGCTGCTGTCCGGGCCCGCCCTGGCCGTCGCCGCCGTCCGGGAACGGCGGCTGCCAGCCCTCGACCGGCGGGTACCCGTAGTCGGGCTCCGGCCGCTGCGGGGCGTATCCGCCCCTGAGGGGGTCGGCGTAGTCACCCGGGCCGCCGTAGCCGCCCTGCCCGCCGGAGTGGGGCTGCTGGCCGTAGGGGTCGCCCTGCTGGGTGTGGCCCGGGAAGGTGGTCGGGAGCTCACCGCGCAGCTGCTCGGCCGAGTAGGCGCCGGTCGCGTAGCCGGTGCCGGGGTATCCGGGACCACTGGCCGGGCTGCCCGGCCCCGGAGGAACGGCGGGGCCCTGCCCGTACGGGGAGGGCTGCCCCGGCTGGCCGCCCGGGATCGTCGGCTGGCCCGGCTGGCCGAAGCCGCCCGTGTCGTCCTGCCCGCCCCAGAGCGGAGCGTTGCCGCCGACGCCGCCGGGCGCGTTCGGCCGACCGCTCTGACCGCCGAGTGCGCCTTGGCCGGGCATTCCGGACTGGTAGTCGCGGGTGTGGGCGCCGGTGTCGTAGGGGCTGCGCTGGTGGGTGCCGGTGTCGTATTCGGAGCGGGTGAAGGAGTCGGTGTCGTAGGCGGGGCGGTGGTGGGTTCCGGTGTCGTACTCCGGTCCGCCGAGTGCGCCTTGGCCGGGCATTCCGGACTGGTAGTCGCGGGTGTGGGCGCCGGTGTCGTAGGGGCTGCGCTGGTGGGTGCCGGTGTCGTATTCGGAGCGGGTGAAGGAGTCGGTGTCGTAGGCGGGGCGGTGGTGGGTTCCGGTGTCGTACTCCGGTCCGCCGAGTGCGCCTTGGCCGGGCATTCCGGACTGGTAGTCGCGGGTGTGGGCGCCGGTGTCGTAGGGGCCGCGCCGGTGGGTGCCGGTGTCGTACTCGGAACGCGAGAAGGACCCGCTGTCGTAGGACGCGCCGGACGTGAACGAACCCGCCGGGTACCCGCCGGTGAGGGGATCGGTGGAACCGGGGAACTGGTGTCCGGGCACGGTCGGGCCGCCCATCGGCTGGCCCGGTGCGGGCTGGGCGCCCGGTCCGGGGGCCGCGTGACCACCGGTCGGCCCCCCGTGGCCCGCTCCGAACCCGCCCAGCGAGGAGAGATCGGGGCGCTGGTGGGCGCCGGTGTCCATGCTCGACCAGATCGGTGAGCTCAGGTCGTCACCGCTGGAAGAGCTCGGCCGGAACCCGGGGTCCAACGGATCGGACGAGGTCGGCGTCGTCCCGCCGACACCGCCGGAACCCGTGGTGCCGCCCAGGGGCGGGTAGTCGGAGCGGTGCATCGCCCCGCTGTCGTAGGACGAACGCGCACCGCCGTCCAGGGATCCACCGCCCAGCGGCACGCCGTCCAGGGATCCACCGCCCGGCGAACCGGGGCCCGGGCCGCCTCCCCCCAGCGGCCCGCCGCCGAGGGGCCCGCCCAGCGGGTCCTGGGCGATCGGGTCACGCCGCTCGGCGGGCCGGAGCGGCTCACGCCCCTCGAAGGGGTCCCCGGTCGAGGGGGGACGCGGGGTCCAGGAACCCGCGCCCAGAGGGTCGTCGTCCGGAGTGGAAGGCGAGGCCGCGGCCCGGGCGGGGGGGAGCCCCTGCGTGGGAGGCAGGCCCTGGCTCGGCGGCAGCGCGGTCAGACCCTGCGCCGGAGTCTGCTCGGGCGGGCGCTGCTCCTGGTGGCGGGGGGCGGGCTCGGGGGGCGTGTCGCTCTGCCCCAGGCTCGCCAGCATCGCGAGGTCGGAGGGGCCGGTGGGCCCGCGCTCCGCCGGGGCGGGCGGAAGGGCGTTGGCGCCGCTGATCGGGGCCTGGATGACGGTGTCCTGCCGCTCGGGCACACCGTGGTCGTCGAAGTCGTCGTCGTAGTCGTCCGCGTAACCGTCGTCGTCACCGGGTCCGGTGGCGCCCCCGTGCCCACCGGAACGGGTCGGTGCCGCGTCCTCGTCGCTCAGACTGGACCAGAAGTCGTTGTCGGAGAGCCCGTCGGAGTCGTCCTCCCAGTCCACCCCGCGCTGGCGCCGACCCTTGGGCCGCCGCTCCGCCCTGCCCCCGGAGTCCTGGCGCGATCTGCGGGACCGGCCCCTCGGGGCGGCCCCGTCGTCCTCGGGGGCCTCGTCCCGCTCCCGCCGGTCGCGCCGGTCGTCGCGGTCGGTGTCCTCGACGTCGTCGTACTCGTACTCGTCGTCGTAGTCGTCCTCACGCGAGCCGATGCTGAGCGCGCGCATCCCCAGGAGGAGGAGCACGAGCACGGCGAGCACGACGATGACGGCGGTGATGATGATGACGGTGACGGTCATGGTGTACGCACTACCTTGGGGAGGTCGGCCGCGCCCGGGGAGCGCCTGGGACCGGCCTGACGAGTACCGGTCGAGGTGGGAAGGCGGCGGCCCGGTTCCGCGTCGACCCGGCGTGCCGGGACCGAGTGGTGGGCAGGGCGCGACCGCCGGTGATCCGACGCGGTCTCGGGTCAGGGTGCCGCGGGGCGGGTGAACGGGTATCGGTCAACTGAAATGGGGTGAGGGGCACGGACCCACTGTATGCGCTGTCGCGCGCTGTGTGCAGAGGGCGACGGGTGCTTCCTCAGGTGATCCCCGAGTCGTCGGTCGGGCGGGTCCGTCCGGCTTCCGGGCGCAGGGAGTTGCCTATTATGACCTATTTCACTCGCTGCTGGTGAGCAGCGTCCCCCGGGCCACGGCCTGTTCCGCGATGGCGTCCAGGGTCAGGTCGAGCGACGCGCCCTCGGGCAGGTCCAGGTTGCCCTCCAGCGCGTACACGGTGAAGCGGAACTCGTGCATGTCCCCCTCCTCCGGGCAGGGGGCCCCGTAGGCGGAGTCCCCCGCGGTGTTCTGCCCCTGCCTCGCGTCGCCCGGAACGGTGTTCTGCCGCAGCTCGACCAGCTGCGGGTCCAGGTCGTAGACCATCCAGAACACGACGGCGGCGCTCGGGTCGTCCACCACCAGCGCGATCGAGCCCACGTCGTCGGGCAGCCCCGACCAGCTCAGCGGCGGCGACACCGGCTCGCCGTCGGCCTCGCACGAGTACGCGGCGGGAAGCGGCTGGCCCTCCTGCATCATCGGGCTGGTCACGTTGATGTCGGTCGGCATCTCACCACGCAGCTCCGAGGGGACCCCGCAACCGGTTGACGCGAGCAGGGCGGCGCCCACCGCCACGGCGCCCGCACGGGTGCCGGGGGACGTTCGGGGCACACCGTGCGCTGCGGTGGTCCGGAGGGAAGACAAGACCGGGAACAATGGGGCTCCAGCTGGACTTTCGGGCCATAAGGCGAGACTCGCGGTACGTCGGACCAGGCGCGGGAGGGACCCGGGCCGGTCACGGGGGAACCGTGCGCACCGGCACCTGGACGGTTGGCGCGACACGGCCCTGTCCGAACCCTACTGTGATCGGCCGCGACCACCGCATTCCGCGCCGTTCGCGGACCGGCGTCGCGGCGGTGCCGCCACCGGCGTTCCGGAGCGGCGGTCACGCCCGGACGTCCCCGAAATCGGTGATGATGGTTCGGTGCGGTTCTCCATTCTGGGGCCCCTCCAGGTACACGACGCCTCCGGAGAGCCCCTCACCATCGGCGGCGCCCGTCTGCGCGCCCTCCTGACACTCCTCCTGCTCAGCCCCGGCCGACAGGTGTCCACCGAACGGCTCACCGACGCGATCTGGGGGGACGACGCCCCCGCCGCCACGGGCAACGCGCTCCAGGCCCTGGCCTCGCGCCTGCGCCGCGCCCTGGGCGGTGACGTCCGCCTCCACGGCGACGCCACCGGCTACCGACTGGAGGTCGCCTCCGGCCAGGTGGACCTGTACGAGTTCGAGGAACTGGCCGGGCGCGGGCGGGAACGGCTCCTGGCCGGTCGGGCGAGGGAGGCCGAACGCGCCCTGTCGGCGGCCCTGGCCCTGTGGCGCGGACCGGCCCTGCCCGACCTCACCGCGCGCGGCGTGGGCGAGGACGTGGCCCTGCGCCTGTCCGAGGCCCGCCGAACCGCCCGCGAGGACCATCTCAGCGCCCGGCTCGACCTCGGCCGCTTCGTGGAGACCCTGCCCGAGGCGGAGGCGCTGGCCTCCCGGGAACCGCAGCGCGAACGCCCCGTCGAACTCCTCATGCGCGCGCTGGCGGGCAACGGGCGGACCGCCGACGCCCTCGCCGCCTACGACGCCTTCAGGGTACGGCTCGCGGACGAGCTGGGGCTCGACCCCTCCGAACACCTCCGGGGGGTCCACCTCCGGCTGCTGCGCGGTGAGCTCGCCCCCGACGGTCCCGTGTCGAAGGAACCCCGGCCACCCGCCGTGGTCCGCCTGCCTCGGCCCCTGACCAGCTTCGTTCCCCGCGAGACGGAGGTGTGCGCCGCCGTGGACCGCCTCTCCGCAGCCCGGCTGGTCACCCTCACCGGCCCGGGCGGTTCGGGCAAGACCCGGCTGGCCGTGGAAACCGCCGCAACCCTGGTCGAACGGGCACCCGAGCTCGCGTCCGAGGGGGTGTGGTTCGTCGGTCTCGCTCCCGTGCGCCAGGGCGCGGACCTCCCCGACGCGCTCGCCACCGCCCTGGACCTGCGCGGGCAGGCCGTCTTCCAGGCGCGTACGGCCGTCCTGCCGCAGTCCCCGCTCGAACGGATCGTCTCCTTCCTGAGTGAGCGTTCCGCGCTGGTCGTGCTGGACAACTGCGAGCACGTGGTGGCCGACGCCGCCCGGCTGGTCGAGACCCTGCTGTCGCGCTGCCCGGACCTGCGCGTGCTCGTCACCTCCCGCGAACCCCTGGGAGTCGGGGGAGAGGTCCTGTTGCCGGTGCCCTCCCTGGAGCCGCCGCCCGAGGGTGCCGGAGCGGAGGAGGCCGGAACCTACCCCGCCGTGACCCTGTTCTCCGAACGCGCGCGGGCGGTCCTCCCCGGCTTCACCGTGAACACCGACAACGTCGGCCACGTCGTGCGGATCATCCGTGAACTGGACGGTATGCCGCTCGCGCTCGAACTGGCCGCCGCCCGTCTGCGCGCGATGTCTCCCGCCCAGCTCGCGGAGCGCCTCTGCGACCGGTTCCGCCTGCTCACCAACGGCAGCCGCTCGGCGCTGCCCCGCCACCGCACCCTGCGCGCGGTGGTCGACTGGAGCTGGGAACTGCTCGACGAACCCGAACGTCGCCTGCTCCGCCGCCTGGCCGTCCTCCCGGGCGGTGCCACCCTGGAGGCGGTCGAGGCGGTCGGCTCCGATCCGGACGGGCCGGACGGGACCGTGGCCGGTGACGACGTCTGGACGGTCCTGTTCGCCCTCGTCGACAAGTCGCTCGTGGTGGCGGACCCCGAAGGCGAGGACGCCCCCGCCCGCTACCGGCAGCTGGAGACGGTCCGTGCCTACGCGGCCGAGCGCCTGACCGCCAGCGGTGAGGAGGAGCGCGTCCGGGACACGCAGGCCCGCCACGCGCGCGACCTGTGGCGCCGGGGCGACCCCGAGCTGCGCGGACCGGGCCAGCGGGCCTGGCTGGCCCGGCTCTCGGCGGAGGCGGACAACTGCGCGGCCGCCTTCCACTGGGCGGTGGAGCGGCGCGACGCCGCCCTCGCCCTGGAGCTGGTGGAGCACTCCCAGTGGTACTGGGCCCTGGACGAACACTGGCAGCAGACCGAGCGGTGGTCCCGTCAGGTCCTGGAGCTGGTGGGCGACACACCTCCCGAGGGGCACGAGGTGGCCTACGCGAGCTGCCTCTTCCACCGTTCGGGGGACATGGACCTGGGGCGGGCCGCCGTCATGGAACGCCTCGACCGGGTGGACGAGGTGCTGACGGGGGCCGGGCTCCGGGCCGAGGACCACCCCGTGCTCATCCTGTGCCTGGTGTACCGCTCGATGGCCGACCGCCACCCCGGGGGCCGGTCCCGCGCCCGGCTGGAGGAGAGCGTCCGGGAACAGCGGGACCCCTGGGCCCGGGCGATGACGTACCTGATGCTCTCGCTGCTGGACGCGGTCCACGGCGAGGCCGACCGGGCCGTGGACCGGGCCACGACCGCACTGGAGTCCATGCGCGAGGTCGGGGACGTGTGGGGGCAGTGCAACGCCATCGTGCACCTGGTGGACGTGGTCCGCTACACGGACCTCGGACGCTGCCGCCGTCTGCTCGACGAGGGGATCGCCCTGGCGCGCGAGGGCGGGCTGGACGGTGTCGTGACCATGTTCCGGGCCCGGCGGACCCAGGTCCTGGTCGACCTCGGCGAGGTGGAGGAGGCCGAGCGGGACCTCAAACGGCTGCTGGGGAGCTCGGCCGAGGACGAGCACCTGATCTCCCTCCGGCTCACCCACATCCAGTGGCTGTGCGCCGCCGGACGCACGGTCGAGGCCCGGCGGCTCCTGGAGGAGACCGAACCGGCCGTGGCCGCCCTGGGCGGGTTCGCCCCGGCCTACGTCGAACCCGCGTGGCGGGTGCAGGCGGCCGACCTCGCCTGGGCCGAGGGCGACACGGGCCTGGCCTGGCGCGAGGTGGGCCGTGCCTGGTGGCTGTCCCGGTTCGGGTTGGGGCCGATCAGCGCCGACGTCCTGGACACCATGGCGTCCATGGTGGCGGGAGCGAACCCGGAGTGGGCCGCGTTCATGCTCGGCTACGCGGCTCGGCTGCGCGGCGTCCCCGACACCGCCTCGCACAGGGGGCGCCGGGTCCGCGGACTGCTCAGGGAGAGTCTGGGCGCGGAGGGGTTCGCGCGTCTGCTGGCGGAGGGCGAGGCCAGTGAACGCGAGACCGGGCGGGAACGCGTGGAGGCGTGGCTCGCCCCGATCGTTCCGGACGACGTCGACCTCGGGGACTGGGCACAGTGACGTCGGGCGCCGCACACGGCGGCGCCCGACGCACGGGATCAGGTGCGGCGGCGGTAGGCCCAGACGGCCAGCGGGAAGAAGACCGCCGTGATCACCAGGGTCCAGACCAGCGTCCAGGCCACGGGAGCGGCGGCGTCACCGCCGAGCATGAGCCCGCGCATGGCGTCCACCACGTGCGTGACCGGGTTGTTCGCCGCGATCGGGGCCAACCAGCCCGGCATGTCGTCGGGAGCGACGAACGCCGAGCTGCCGAAGGTCAGCGGGAACAGCAGGATCATCGCGAACGACTGCACCGCCATCGGTGTGCGGGCGAGCATGCCCACGAAGGCCGACATCCAGCACAGGGCGAACGCGAACAGCAGCACCAGGGCGCTGGCGGCCAGG
This sequence comes from Nocardiopsis sp. iso_237, assembly GCF_056173345.1. Classification (NCBI taxonomy): domain Bacteria; kingdom Bacillati; phylum Actinomycetota; class Actinomycetes; order Streptosporangiales; family Nocardiopsidaceae; genus Nocardiopsis; species Nocardiopsis sp. iso_237. Next base: position 2,737,717 of record NZ_CM149669.1, read on the forward strand.
ACACCGAAGAACCCGCCGTCCGGCCGGAAGCCGATCGCCAGGCCGACGACCATCACCATGACCACGGTGATCGCGTAGCGGACCAGGTCGCCCAGGATGGCGCCGATCAACGGGCCCGAACGCGCGATGGGCAGCGACCGGAACCGGTCGAAGATGCCCTTCTCCACGTCCTGGCTGAGGCTGAAGCCCGTGCCCATCGTGGCGAAGATGACCGACTGCGCGATGATGCCGGGCATCAGGAAGTCGCGGTAGGTCTGCCAGTCGCCCATCATCGCCTGCCCGAAGACGAAGACGAACAGGGTCACGAACATGACCGGCTGGAGCATCAGCCCGAAGACCTCTTCGGGGTTGGCCCTGATCTTCAGGACGCTGCGCCAGGTGAGCTGGAGCCCGTGCTGGACGGTGGTCAGGGGGGAGATGCGCGGGGGCGCCACCGGCGCGCCCTCCTGTGCCGACCTCGGCCGGGTCGTCACGGCACTCATGCTGGGGTCCCTTCGTTCGCGGGCTGCCCCGCGGTCTCGTCTTCGGCGGTGTGGCCGGTCAGGGCGAGGAACACCTCGTCCAGGCTCGGCTTGCGCAGGGAGAGCTCCGCGACGGACACACCCTGTTCGTCCAGGCGGCGCACCGTCTCGGGCAGCACGCCCACGTCGGTGACCGGGACGCTGGCGAGCAGCCCGTCCGTGGTCACCGGTGAGCTGGTGACGGCCTCGACGATCCGGGTGGCCAGCGGCAGCTGCGCGGGGTCCACGGTGCGCAGTTGCAGCACCTGGTTGCCCGCGTGGTTCTTCAGCTCCTCGGGCGTGCCCCGGCTGATCACCTTGCCGTGGTCCAGCACGATGATGTCGTCGGCGAGCTGGTCGGCCTCCTCCAGGTACTGGGTGGTGAGCAGCACGGTCACGCCGTCGGCCACGAGGTCGCGCACGACGTCCCACAGGCCGTTGCGGCTGTGCGGGTCCAGACCGGTGGTCGGCTCGTCCAGGTACAGGAGCGCGGGGCGGCCCACCAGGCTCGCTGCCAGGTCCAGACGGCGGCGCATTCCGCCCGAGTAGGTCTTGGCGGGGCGGTCGGCGGCGTCGGAGAGGCCGAACCGCTCCAGCAGTTCCCTGGAGCGTGCCCGGGCGTCGGCGCGCCCGAAGCCGAGCAGGCGGGCGATGAGCACGAGGTTCTGGGTGCCGGTCAGCTCGGCGTCGACCGCCGCGTACTGACCGGTGAGGCCGATCTGGCGGCGGACCTCGTGCGGTTCGCGCACCACGTCGTGGCCGCCCACGACGGCGTGTCCGGCGTCCGGCCTGAGCAGGGTGGAGAGGATGCGGACGGTCGTCGTCTTCCCGGACCCGTTGGGTCCCAGGACGCCCAGCACGGCCCCCGATCTCGCAGTCAGGTCCACTCCGCCAAGGGCGGTCTTGCCCTTGAAGTGCTTGACCAGACCCTCCGCGCGGATGGCGTCAGTCATTGGTCCTCCGTTTCAACGTCTGTCCCCAAGTGTGCCGACCTGCACTGACAGAACGCTGACAGTATGGTTCGCCCCGCCCTGACATCATTGGCGTCCGTCCCGGTCCGGGTGGGACGTCCTAGACTCGTGCACGTGATGAACACCCCGCCCCACGACGCCATTCCCCCCTCGGGACAGTTCCCCGATCCACCCGGACCGGCCGGGACCGCACGGCTGCGGCCGCCGTCGCGCAGGGTGAGCGGGCGTGCGATCGGAGTGTGGACGCTCCGGCTGCTCTTCGGTGCGGTCTTCAACCTGGTCCTGTTGAGCCTGGTCGCCTGGGCCGCGAGCGCGGCGCCCTGGAGCTGGATCCCGGAGTGGGCCTCGCGGAACGCCTGGGCGCTGCCGGTGGCCTACTCCGCGTACGCCGTGGCCAAGATCGCGATCGTCCCGTCCTGGCGGTACCGGGTGCACCGCTGGGAGGTCACCGACGACGTCATCTACACCCGTGAGGGGTGGATCAGCCGAGCCTGGCAGCTGGTCCCGGTCAACCGGCTCCAGACCGTGGACCACACACAGGGGTGGCTCGAACGGATCTTCGGGGTGGCCACACTGCAAGTGCAGACCGCCTCCTTCGCCGGTTCCTCGACCATCGAGGGGCTGGACGCCGACGAGGCCCGCAGGCTCAGCGAGGAGCTGGCCGTGCGCGCCGGAACCCTGCGGGACGACGCGACCTGATGGACGAACAGCACGGACGCCACGAGGAGCCGGACGAGCCCGGCACCGACCCCACCGACTCCGACACCGCCGGGGAGGCGCGGCCCTGGGTCGCCCCGGGCAGCACGCCCTCCGGGCCGACCCCGCCGGGCCCCGGGACCCCGCCCGTCGCCGGTCCCCGCACCTGGTCCGGCGACCACCCCGGCCCTGGGACCCCACCAGGCCCCGGCCCGAACACCTGGTCCGGCGACCACTACGGGCCCACCGGTCACCCCGGTCACGGCCCTGACTCGAGGTCCGGTCCCGCGTCCGGGCCGAGCACCTGGTCCGGCCACGGCCCTCAGCCGGGGACGCCCGGACAGTCCGGTCCCTGGTCGGGCCACCGGCCCGACCAGGGACCGGCTCGACGCCCCGGGCCGAACACCTGGTCCGGCGGGGATCCCGGACCCACCGGGTACCCCGGGCCGTGGCCCGCACCCGCACCCGGCCCCCACCAGGGCGGCCACGGCCCTGGCCCCCACCAGGGCCCCGGCCCCCACCAGGGCGGCCACGGCGGCGGACCCGGCCACGCGGGCCGGGGCCCCGGTGGACCGTCCGCGCCCTGGAACCCGACGAACCCGCCGTACCCGCAGGGCGCTCCGTGGCACCCCGTGCCTCCGGGGCCGGACGGGGCCGCGCGGTCCTGGTGGGGCGAGCCCCCCGAGGGCGCTCCCTCGACGGGCTTCGGTGCGGAGACCGCGCAGCGGCTCAGTCCGCGCAGCATGGTGGTCGGACCCATCAACCAGCTCAGGAGCCTCCTCCTGCCGGTCCTCGTCGGTCTGGTGCTGGGCGGGTTCAACCCCTGGCTGCTGGCCGCGACCGGCATGGGCATCGTCGTGCTGCTCATCGGCGGGTTCGTGACCTGGCGGACCTTCCGCTACGAGGTGGGTGAGGACCGGGTCGAGATCAGCAGGGGCCTGATCCGGCGTTCGCGCCGCACGATCCCGTTGGAACGCGTGCGGGGGGTGGACGTCACCAGCACCCTGCTGCACCGCGTGCTGGGCGTGGCCGTGGTCCGGATCGAGGCCGCCGCCGGTTCGGCCGGGGCGACCGAGGACGGCAAACTCGACGCCGTCTCCGCCGAGGAGGCCGAGCGGCTGCGCCGGGTCCTGCTGCACCGCAAGGCGGTGCTCACCGAACAGGGGAGCGGACCGCAGGCGACCGGGGCCGACGGCACCGCGAGCACGGGCGGCACGAGCCCGGGGCCCGAGGACACCGTCACGTACTTCACCATGCCCCGGAGCTGGTACCTGTACGGGGCGCTCAGCCTGGGCTACCTGGTCACCCCCTTCGTGGTCGTGGCGACCCTGTTCGGCATGGTGCAGCAGTCGGCGGGCCAGATGGTCACCGACTTCTTCATCGACTGGGTGACCACGGCGGACCGTGCCTTCCTGGTGCTCTTCGCGGCGGTGTTCGTGGGCGTGCTGGTGCTGCTGATGCCGGTGTTCGCGGTCGTCTCCTACGCCCTCACCCACTGGGGCTTCTCCCTGCGGGACCGGGACGGCTCGTTGGTGGCCGAGCGCGGCCTGTTCACCCGGCGCAGCGTCACCCTGGAGAAGCGGCGGATCCGGGGGTACGAACTCCAGGACAACCCCCTCGAACGCACCCGCGGGGTGGTGGGTCTGCGCGCCATCGTCACCGGCCTGGGCGACGCCGCCACCCGTGCCGTGCTGTTGCCGCTCGGTCCGCGGTCGACGGTGGAGCCGGTGGTGGACCGGGCGCTGACCCTGTTCCGGGGGCGGTTGGTCCGACACCCCCGCGCCGCGCTCTTCCGGCGCCTGACCCGCGCGGTCCTGCCCTTCGCGGTCGTGGCCGGGGTGGCCGTCTACTTCGACGTCACCTGGTTGGCCGTGGCCGCCGGGGTCCTGGCCGTGCTCGGGGTGCCCCTCGGGATCGACCGCTACCGCTCGCTGGGGCACGGCTACGACGGCGAACGGGTGAGCGTGCGATCGGGCTCCCTGTCCCGCTCCCAGGCCACGGTGGAGCGGACGGCGGTGATCGGCTGGTCCTGGACCCAGACGCTCTTCCAGCGCCGTGCGTCTCTGGCCAGTCTCCAGGTCACCGTGGGCGCGGGCACGGGCGGCTACACCGCCCAGGACGCCTCGATCGACGAGTCCGTGGCGTTCGCGGCGAGGATCACCCCCGAGATGGTGCGCCCCTTCCTGGTCGAGGAGGAGCCCGGAACCGGAACCGGGAACGCGTGACGGGGCCGAACGCGACAGTGAGGGGCGGTCGCGTCGTGCGACCGCCCCTCACCGTCGGGGTCCCGGCTCCTGGGCCGGGTGTGCTCACTCGTTCTTCTTGGAGCCGAACATGATCTCGTCCCATGAGGGCACCGAGGCCCGACGGCCCCGACCCTTGCGTTTCGCCGCTCCACCGGCCGGAGAACCGCTGGACGCGGCCGGGACCGCCGGGGCCGTGGGCGGCCCCTGGTCGGCGGCGCGGCGCGGCGTGCCCTTGTCGTTGAGGTCGATGGTGGCCCGGCGGCGGCGCGGCCGCTGCTGCGCGTCCTCGGCCGGGGCCTCGGCGGGCTCGGGTTGGGGCGCCGGGGCGGGCCGGGCGTCCAGCCAGTCCGGCGCCGCGGGAGGCTCCGGACGCTGACGGTGCTCGTGGGGCGCCTCGTGCCTGAGCGGTTCGGGGCGGGCCGGGGCCTCGTGGACGGCGGAGGCGCTCTCCTCGAAGACCGGTCCCCTGGGCTCGGGGCGCTGCTGTTCGTACCACTGGGGTTCGGGGCGCGCGGGCGGCGGGTCGGTCGGCTCGGCGTACCGCCGCGCGGCCGGTTCGGCGCGGTGCGCGGCGTGCCTCGGGGCCTCGGGCAGCGGCGCGGCGGGCGGCATCTCGTTCCGCTGGCCGGCGAACCTGTCACCGGGGGCCTCGAAGGCGCGTCGGGGCTCGGGCTCCTGCCGCGACGGCGCCGGACGGCGGCGCTCCTCACGGATCGGGACCCCGAACTGGTCGGTCTCGGTCTGGCGGGCCACGGGGCGCAGCGGGTCGTCCAACGGCGTGTCCTGCGCGGGTGACAGGCGGCGCGGGGCGACGTGGTCGGGGCGTCGCTCAGCGGCGGACTGCGCGTCCAGGCGGGGCAGGTCGGTGGTCTCACCGCGTCGCGGCGTGAAGGGTGTGACGTTGGCCCCGGGCGGCGGTGAGAGGGCCTCCAGGGGTTCGTTGGAGGAGAACCGGGCGGCCTCCTCGTCGGCGGGGGTCACACTGTTGTGTCTGGGCTCGTACAGCCAGTGGGCGACCCGCTCGTCGCCATCGTGCAGGAAGACCAGCTTGAGCTGCCAGGAGCGGTCCTCCCGCTTCCACGAGTCCCACTCGGCGTCGCCGGTCTCCAGCTGGTGGGCGCCGATCCGCTTGGTGACCACCTCCTCAAGGGAGGGGCCCGGGCCGGTCTCGCCATGGGAGCGCACGGTGGCGCGCTGGGCCTGCTGTGCGATGTACCCGCGCTCCTGGAGGACGGGTCCCTCGAACCAGCGCACCCGTTCGATGGGGATCCCGGAGATCTCGGAGATGGCCTCCGCGGTCTCGCCGGACCGGATGCGGGCCTGGATTTCCTTGGGGCGCAACGGATTCTCCACTTCGATCTCGTACTGGCCGAGCCGGGAGAACTGGCCGCGTACCGCGGCCCGGAGGCGGTCGTCGACGGGCAGCATGAATCGGGTGCCACGGCCGGTGCTGGCGAGCACCAGGTAGGTGCCGTCCTCGCTCACGGCCACGAGGCGAAGCTCGTGCATCGCCCTCCCTTTCGCGTCCCGTCGAGGGTCGGTCCGGTGGACCTTCCCCCACGTTCTCCAAGTCTGGTCGGCCGACAACGGTTCGGCCAGTACCGCGCCCGGCATGTCCGAACTGTGCCCGCCTCCCGGCCCGTGGTGGACACCACGGTGGGAGCCGCCCCGGGTTCGGGGCTCTTATGGTCACTTCCGGTGCCAATCTTGACACGGTGAACCTTCCGTGACCGGGAGCGATCGTGGGGGAATGTCGCGGATCCCGCACGAAGGCTCCGCCGTGATGGTATCCCGGGCGCCTCGAATCCCCCCAGGCCTGGGGAAAACTCAGATCTCGGACCAGGTCCCAACATGATGCGACCCCTCGTTCGCAACTCGACACGCCGTTGGATGCCACACAGTGATCATTCCAATTTCATGGCGTTATCAGCGGCTAGTCGCCCGTAAGGTGAAGTTTCCACTTATGGGCTGTTTGCGAAGTTTGGGGTCTTCGGGTGTGTCTGCCCCACCACACACCCATCCCACGACCAAGTGCCCCGCCGCGCCGACCGCGGCCGACAGAGGGGGGAGGGCACGATGCCAAGACCCGATCACGAGGACGAGTTCGAGGCACGAGGGGAGGGCCCGGAGGAGGAGAGGGTCAGGAAGCGGCGGATCGACCTGAGCCTGGCCCAGGTCGCCGGAGCCGGGGTCGCGACGCTGACCGCCGCCACCGCCGCCTCCTACCTGAACGTCTACGGGACCGTCATCGGCACGGGCGTCATGGCCGTGCTGAGCACCAGCGCCGCACCGGTGATCCAGCACTGGATCACCCGCAGCGGTGAGCAGGCCAAGGGGCTCGCGGAGAAGGCGGAGAAGAAGGCCGCCCACCACACCGCGGTGCGCTCCCTGGTCGACACCGAGGCCGAGGCCCGCGCCGACGAACACCTGTCCGCGACCCGGACGGCCGCGTTCGAGCAGGCCGGGTTCGTGAGCACGGGGTTCGACACCGGCACCGGGACCGCCGAGCCGTTCGACCTCCCCGAGGACGACGACGCCACCCGGACGATGGCCATGCCGACCGTCGGGCGCGACCTGCCGGGCCAGACCGTCGCGCACGGTTTCGGCAACCCCGAGGACCTCACCCTCGTCGGCGGACCCGCCGGAGCGGACGCCACCGAACTCCTCCCCGCGGTCGGACGTGGCACCGGACACCCCTCCGACCCGTCCGGCCCCGACACGGACGACGAGTCCGACGACGAGCGCCCCAGGCGCGGCTGGCGCACCGTGGTCATCTCGGCCGCGGCGGTGTTCACCCTGGTCATGCTGGTGATCCTGGCCTTCGAGCTGGCCACCGGACGGTCGCTCACGGCCTGGACCCAGGGGCAGGACGAACACACCTCGCCCTCGCTGCTCGGCGGCCACTCCGCGCCCGTGCAGGACGAGGAGGAGCCCGTCGAGACGCCCGAGACCGACGGCGGCGGGGACCAGCCCGCCGACGAGGGCGACACCGGCACCCAGCGTCCGGAGACCGAGCAGCAGCCGGTCGGCCCCGAGACCGGGACGCCCCCGGTCGAGACCGACCCGGAGACGCCCGGCGGCGGGCAGACCGACCCGACCGCACCTCCCGTGGACGGGGAAGAGCCGGTGGACCCGGGCGGCGGAGAGGCACCCGACCCCGGGACCCGGCCCCAGCCCGAGGGCGACCCCGCCCCGGAGCCCGCCACGACCCCCGTCGGCTAGCCGGACACCGTCCCGACCCGGCAACGCCTACCCGAACACCTTGTCCAGGTAGGCGTTGCCGAACCGGCGGTGCGGGTCCACCCGGTCCCGCACCGCCAGCGCGTCGCCCAGACGCGGGTAGACGCCCTCCAGGTAGGCGCGGTCGCGGGTGTGCATCTTGCCCCAGTGCGGACGCCCGCCCACGGAGGTGAACACCGCCTCCATGTCGGAGAAGTACGCCTCGTAGGGCGTTCCCTTGTACATGTGCACCGCCACGTAGGCGGTCTCGCGCTCGTGGGCGGTGGACAGCCACACGTCGTCGGCCGGGGCGAAGCGCACCTCCACCGGGAAGCTCACCCTGTGGTCGCCCCGGTCCACGATGGACCTGGCCTCCCGCAGCACGTCCACCAGGTGCTCCGCCGGGACGGCGTACTCCATCTCCACGAAGCGCACGTCGCGCACCGAGGCGAACACCTTGTGCGAGACGTCGGTGTAGGTCCGCGCGGACAGGGCGCGCGAGCTGATCTGGTTCACCGTGGGGACCGTCGACGGGAAGCGACGGCACACCCGGTTGATCCGGTCGAAGACGGTGTTGGACAGGAAGGCGTCGTCCAGCCAGCCCTTGAAGGCGGACAGCGGCGCGGCCGGTCCCTCGGAGACGTTGTTGCGCTTGGTGTTGGTGTTCCCGGTGTGCGGGAACCAGAAGAACTCGAAGTGGTCGTTCTCCGCGCGCAGCTCCGGGAGCCGTTCCAGTACCTCGTCCAGGGGCATGGGCGCCTCCCGGGCGTGCAGCAGGAAGGCCGGACGCACCGCGAAGGTCAGCGCCGTCACCACGCCGAACGCGCCCAGGCCGACCCTGGCCGCGTGGAAGAGGTCGGGGTCGCGTTCGGCCGAGCACTCGACCACGGATCCGTCGGCGAGGACCATCTCCAGTCCCACGACCTGACTGGCGAGGCCGCCCGCGTCCCGGCCCGTGCCGTGCGTTCCGGTCTGCACGGCGCCGGCGACGGTCTGCACCGCGATGTCACCCATGTTGGACAGGGCCACACCCGCGGCGGCCAGCGCGTCGTTGAAGTCGCACAGGGGCGTTCCCGCCTCGACGGTGGCGGTCCCGGCCCCGACGTCGATCGACCGTACGCGGTTCAGTGAGGTGGGAGCCAGGAGCAGACCGTCGGTGACGGCCACGTCCGTGAAGGAGTGCCCGGAGCCGACCATGCGCACGCGCAGGCCCTCCGCGGCCGCCGAGGTGACGGCGGAGACGACGTCCTGGGTGCTGTCGGGGGTCGCCGTTCGGCGCGGGCGGGCCTGGTGGGTGTCGGCCCAGGTGTGCCACAACACATCAGTCATGCGGCGACATTACCCATCGGTCACTTCCGTGAACAGACCAGGAGTGTCGCTGGTCACGGAAGGTACGAAAGTCCCGTCACTCGGGCCGGGGCGGATCGAGGAGGTCGCGGGGAGCTGGTTTCATGAGGTGCATGAGGCCTTACGACGCGTTTCTGCTGATCTCCTTCGGTGGCCCGGAGGGCGAGGACGAGGTCATCCCGTTCCTGGAGAACGTCACCCGCGGGCGCAACATCCCCCGCGAACGGTTGGCGGAGGTCGGTGAGCACTACTTCCTCTTCGGTGGAGTGAGCCCGATCAACCAGCAGTGCCGGGACCTGCTCGCCGCGGTCACCGCCGACTTCGAATCCCACGGCATCGACCTGCCGATCTACTGGGGCAACCGGTTCTGGGAGCCGATGCTCACCGACACTCTGGAGCAGATGCGCAAGGACGGTGTGCGCCGTGTGCTGGCGCTGCCCACCTCCGCCTACTGCAACTGGTCCAGCCGGACCGCCTACCACGAGGACATCGAGCGCGCCCTCGCCGCGCTCGGTGAGGACGCCCCCGAGGTCGACCTGATCCGCCCGTTCTACGACCACCCCGGTTTCGTCGGTCCCCTGGCGCAGTACACCCAGGAGTGCCTGGAGCGACTCCCCGAGGAGCAGCGCGAGGGGGTGCGCCTGCTGTTCTCCGCGCACTCCATCCCCACCGCGATGGCCGAGGCCAGCGGAGGTCCGGGTCAGGGCTACGGGGAGGCGGGCGCCTACGGGGCCCAGCTGGCCGAGGTGGCGCGCCTGGTGGTGGAGCGCCTGGACCGCGCCTACCCCTACGAGCTCGTCTACCAGAGCCGCAGCGGCCCGCCCAGCCAGCCCTGGCTGGAGCCGGACGTCAACGACCGGATGGAGGAGCTGGCCGCCGAGGGCGTCCCCGCCGTGGTGGTCGTCCCGCACGGGTTCGTCTCCGACCACATGGAGGTCAAGTTCGACCTCGACGTGGAGGCCCGCGACACCGCCGCGAAGCTGGGGATCGGCTACGAGCGGGCGCTCAGCCCCGGCACGCACCCCGCGTTCGTGTCGATGGTGACCGAGCTGGTGCGCGAGTACACCGGCCGCACCGAGGAGCGGCGGCTGACCTCCCTGCCGCCCTGTGCCGAGGGCGGCGGCCAGTGCTGCGCGCAGCGCTGACCCCCACCCGGTAGCCCGGGACCGCGCCCCCGGACGGGTCACCCCCGCACCGGCGCGGTTCGCGCCGGCGGGGGACCGGTCTCAGGTTCCGAGCGCGAGGTAGTCCGTGGTCCGGACGATCTCCTCACGCTCGGCGAACGACGCGAGTGAGTCCGCGACGGCCGAGCTGTCTCCGTCGCGGACGATCGCCGCCAGCACGTCCTCGCAGGCCCTGATCACCGCCCGCTGGAGGTCGGAGGGGATGATGACGAGGCGGTACCCCAGCTCGGCCAGGCGTTCCCGGGGCACGACCGGGGTCTTCCCGCCGTGGAACATGTTGATCAGCTTGGGCCCGGGGACCTCCCGGGCGATCAGCTCGATCTGCTCCACGCTCTCGGGGGCCTCGACGAAGATGACGTCGGCCCCGGCGTCCCGGTAGGCGCGCGCACGCTCCAACGCGGCGTCCACCCCCTCCGAGGCGATCGCGTCCGTGCGGGCGATCACGACCAGGTCCGGGTCGCTCCGCGCGTCCAGCACCGCGTGGAGCTTGCCCACCATCTCGCCGGTGGGCACCAGCGACTTGTCGTCCAGGTGACCGCAGCGCTTGGGGAAGGTCTGGTCCTCCAGGTGCAGCCCGGCCACGCCCGCCCGCTCGAAGAGCCCCACAGTGCGGACCGCGTTCACGGCGTTGCCGAACCCGGTGTCGGCGTCCGCGATGACCGGGAGCGACGTCACCGCCGTGATCTGGGCCAGCCGGTCAGCGACCTCCGTCACCCCCAGCAGGCCGATGTCCGGCACCCCGTGGCCCCGCGCGATCGCACCGCCGCTGGCGTAGACCAGCTCGGCGCCGCTCCGTTCGGCCAGGCGGGCGGTGAGCCCGTCGAACACCCCCGGGGCGACGTGGGTGCCGTCCCCCTCGACCAGTGCGCGCAGCCGTGTGGTCGCCCTCATTTCCCGGGCCCCTCTCCTCGTCTCCAGGGCGTGGTCCGGTCGGCGCACGCCCTGGATACCGCTTGTATACAATCTGGTCAGAGCTTGGACCGGCAGGATGGACGATGTCAAGCGGCGTGGTCGGACGGCGCCGGGCCTCCGGCACGGACCCGGGAGGAGCACGGGTGGGACAGGGCGATCTGGTGTACGGGCGGCTGCGCGAGGAGATCGTGGAGTGGGAGCTGCCCCCGGGCACCCACCTGAACGAGACCCGCCTCGCGGAACGCCTCGGCGTGTCCAGGACACCCCTGCGCGAGGCGCTGCACCGGCTCACCCGGGACGGCCTGGTGCGGATCAGCCCCGGCCGGGGTGCCTTCGTCACGGAGATCGCCCTCCGGGACGTCGTGCACCAGTTCCAGATGCGCGAGGCCCTGGAGGCCTACGCGGTCCGGCTGTGCGCCCGCGCCGAGGAGCGCGCCGTGTTCGCGGAGCTGGAGCGGCGGTTCCTGGAGTGGTGCTCCCGGTTCGAGGACGGTTCGGGGGTCGACGACGCCGACTACTACGCCCTGACCGAGCGCCTGGACGCCGAGGTCTCCGAGGGCGCTGCCAACCCCTACCTGGCGGACTCCCTCACCTCCGTCCGCCAGCACCTGCGGCGGCTGCGCCGCGTCGCGCGCCGCACTCCCGCCCGCATGGCGCTGAGCGCCCGCGAGCACGCCCTGATCTGCGCCGCCGTGAGCGAGGGTGCCGAGGAGAGGGCGGCGCGGGCCGCGTCCGACCACGTGAACAACAGCCTCCGCCACATCCTGGGCGTCATGGGCGGTGGAACGGAGGCCGCCTCCTGAGGATCCCGTCTCCCGGGCGCCCCCCTGTCAACAATGTTGACCGCCTCTGAGGTGGGGTGATTCAGGTCACCGGGAACGGTAGGGTCGGCTCAGACCACAAGTCGACCTTTTCGGGAGTAACTGTCTTGGTTCGTTCCTGGTATGAACTTCCAGAATACGTCCGTCTGCGTCGCGTGAACGGGCTGCGCCTGTCCCCCGACGGCACCCGCCTCGTCGCGCCCGTCAGCGACATCGCCCCTGACGCCAAGTCCTTCCGCAGCGCGCTGTGGGAGATCGACGTGGCCCCGGAGTCCGAGGGCGGGAGCGCCCCCCGACGCCTGACCCGCTCCACCAAGGGCGAGTCCAACGTCGAGTTCCTCCCCGACGGCTCGGTGCTCTTCACCACCGGCCGGGTCGACCCCGAGGCCAAGGGCGAGGACAAGCCCAGGTCCGCCCTGTGGCTGCTGCCCGCCGACGGCGGCGAGGCCCGCCAGGTCGCCTCCCGGCCCGGCGGCGTCGGCGCCTTCACGGTCGCCCGTGACTCCGGACTGGTCGCCTTCACCAGCAACCTCCTGCCCCGCTCCGAGGACGCCGAAGCCGACGCCGAGGCCAGGAAGGCCCGCGAGGAGGCCGGGATCACCGCGATCCTCCACGAGGCGCTCCCGGTCCGCTCCTGGGACAGCGACATCGGCCCCGACCACCCCCGCGTCTTCACGGCCACCCCGCCGGAGGACGACGACGCCCGCCTCGGTGAACCCCGCGACCTCACCTCCGACGCGGGCCTGTCCCTGCTCGGCTCCGCCCCCGAACTGACCCCGGACGGCTCCACCCTGCTCACCGGCTGGTCCGTGCCCACCTCGGGCGGGGCCCGCCGGGACGAGGTCGTCGCCATCGACACGGCCTCCGGCGAGCGCCGCACCGTCGTCGGCGGCCCCGACACCGTGTACGAGTTCGGCGGCCCCCTGGTCTCGCCGGACGGCACCAGGGTCCTCACGCAGGCCAGCACCGAGGGCAGCTACGACGGCGAGCCCCGCGACGCCACGCTGTGGATCACCGACCTGGCCACCGGTGAGGGCCGCGACCTGCTGCCCGAGCACGAGCTGTGGCCCCGGGACTACGCGTGGTCGGCCGACTCCGGCACGGTCTTCCTCATCGCGGACCAGAACGGTCGCCGCCCGGTCTTCCGCCTGGACGTGGCCACCGGCGAACTCACCCGGATCACCGGCGACCACGGCGCCTACAGCGCCCTGAACCCGTCCCCGGACGGCCGCCACGTCTTCGCCCTCCGCGACGCCTGGGACGCCCCGCCCACCCCGGTCCGCCTGGACGCCGACGCCACCGACGGCCAGCCCGCGTACCTGCGCACCCCCGGCTCCGAGCTGACCATGCCGGGCACCCTCACCGAGATCGAGACCACCGCCGACGACGGCACCCGCGTCCGCTCCTGGCTGGTGCTGCCCGAGGAGGCCTCCGCCGAGTCGCCCGCCCCGCTCATGCTGTGGGTGCACGGCGGCCCCTACATGAGCTTCAACGGCTGGTCCTGGCGCTGGAACCCGTGGATCCTCGCGGCCCGCGGCTACGCCGTCCTGCTCCCGGACCCCGCGCTGTCCACCGGATACGGCCAGGACATGCTCCGCCGCGCCTGGGGCCAGTGGGGCCCGCGCACGCACGCCGACGTCATGGCCATCACCGACGCCGCCGAGGCCCGTGAGGACATCGACGCAGAGCACACCGCCATGATGGGCGGCTCGTTCGGCGGGTACATGGCCAACTGGATCGCCGGGCACACCGACCGTTTCAAGGCCATCGTCTCGCACGCCTCCCTGTGGCAGCTGGACGGGTTCAGCGGCACCACCGACTACCCGCCGGTCTGGGAGAGCGAGTTCGGCACGCCCCTGGCCCAGCCGGAGCGCTACCAGCTGAACTCGCCGCACCTGCACGCGGACAGGATCCGTACGCCGATGCTGGTCATCCACGGTGACAAGGACTACCGGGTGCCGATCGGGGAGGGGCTGCGCCTGTGGCGCGACCTCCTCCTGCACGAGGTCGACGCCAAGTTCCTGTACTTCCCGGACGAGAACCACTGGATCCTCACCCCGGGCAACGCGCAGGTCTGGTACGAGACGATCTTCGCCTTCCTGGACCACCACGTCCACGGCAAGGAGTGGATCAGGCCCGAGCTGCTCTAGGCCGTCGGCGGACGCCCGCCCCGGCTCCCGCCCGCGACACACGCGGACGCGCCCCTGGGAGGGTCCCGGCACACGCCGGGGCCCTCCTCCGCCGTTCACGGCGGCCGCCGTCCGCCGCCTCCGGCGGGAGCGCGGGCGCCGCATAGAGTTCGGGTGCGGACGCTCCGGGCACGACGGACCCGGGGGCCACGAGCGGAAGGGCACCCGTGACCACCATCCAGTCCCCCCACGATCCGGAGAAGCTGCGGGACCTCGCCGTCGCTGTCGCGGCCGAGGCCGGAGAGCTCGCGGCCAAGGGGCAGGAGGGCATCACCGTCCTGGACACCAAGTCCAGCCCCACCGACGTCGTCACCGAGATGGACCGCGCCACCGAGGACCTCGTCCGGGACCGGCTGCTCGCGGCCCGACCGCACGACGCGGTCCTCGGTGAGGAGGGCGGAGGGGTCGAGGGGACCAGCGGGGTGCGCTGGGTCGTCGACCCCATCGACGGCACCGTCAACTACCTCTACGGGAGCCCCGACTGGGGCGTCGCCGTCGCGGCGGAGATCGACGGCGTGGTCGTGGCGGCCGCCGTGCACCTCCCCGCGCACGGGCAGATGTTCGACGCCGTCCTGGGCGGCGGGTCCCGGCTCGACGGGCGGGACCTGTGCGCCCCCGAGACGGTCCCGCTCGACAGGGCGCTGGTCGCGACCGGCTTCGGGTACTTCCCCGAACGCCGCCTCCAGCAGGCCAGGGTGCTCACCGAGGTGATCCCGCACATCCGCGACATCCGCCGGGTCGGCTCGGCGGCGGTCGACATCACCGGCCTGGCCACCGGGCGCTACAACGCCTACTACGAACGCGGACTCCACCTGTGGGACTGGGCCGCGCCCGGGCTGGTCGCCAGCGAGGCCGGCCTGCGCGTGGGGGGACCGCACGGGGGACCGCCCAGCAACGACCTGGTGATCGTCGCCCGCACCGGCCTCTACGAGCGGCTCGACGCCCTCCTCGCGCCGCTCGGCGCCGACACCGACGGCTGACCCGGACACGGGAACGCCCCGGGTGCCGGTGGCACCCGGGGCGCGGGGGAGACGGGGTCGCGACCCCTCACGAGGAGGTGGCGCGCCCCGCCCCGACGTAGCCTGCCCCGGACCCCTCAGGGGGGGCGGGGGACGGCGTCCGCCGCTCCGTTCAGGAGTGGGCGTCGACGCCGTTGCGGGCCGCGATGCGGTAGAGATCCTCCAGCTCCGACGCGTGGGTGTCGGCGAGGAACTCGTCCCCGGCGTCCCTCGCCGATTCGAGCGACCGGTAGGTCTCGTTGATACGGACCTTGATCTCCGCCATGAACTCGCCCATTGCACCTCTTCCAGGGGTAGGCACCGGGGCATGGTGGCGCCCCGGCACAATCCGTATGCGCACGCCTGCGCGTGCGCACGAATCGAAGACGTCACGACCCTGTGACATGCGTGCCCGTCGCGGTCCGGGGCGGTGCCCGGTGTCCACGCGTGCGTCTCCTACCTCTACCGCACTGTGATCCAGGTCAAACCCCCGCCCCCCGCGTGTGACGGATCCGTGATTCCCCGGCGGGCGAGGGGGCGCTTCCGTAAGATGAAAAAGCGCCCCTCAGTGGGGCACGGGGCGGTCGGCGCTCCGAAGGCGGCCGCGCCCGCGTGGCCTCCCGGTCAAGTGACGGTAAAGAGTGTCGCAAGACACATTTTCCGAACAGGCCTTGTGCTTACTTGTTTCTTATTCTTGATGTGTCAGATTTGAGATGTGCGGGGTTGAGCCGTCGCCGACGGTTGGGGGATTCGCCGGCGGCGGCCGCCCCGTGCACAGTAGGGGGAGCCGCGAGGCTCCCGGCCCAGCGCCCGTGGCACACGGGGGCGAGGGGACAGAGGAAACCCGAGGGTTTACCGTCTCCTTACCTCCACTGTGAAAGAACGGTTGACGCGGCCGGGACCAAGAACGCCGCTGCCGGTGTGTTGGGGGATGCGCCGGCAGCGGCCCCCTTTTTGTTTCCAGACACCGAAGCTCCAGAAGGACTACCTTGCGCGTACTCGTGGTCGAAGACGAACGGGTCCTGGCCGACGCCGTCGCGGTCGGTCTGCGGAGGGAGTCCATGGCCGTGGACGTCGTCTACGACGGCGACACCGCCCTGGAGTACACCTCGGTCAACGACTACGACGTCGTCGTCCTGGACCGCGACCTCCCCGGTACGCACGGCGACGACGTCGCCCGCTCCCTGGTCACCGACAGCTACAACGGCCGGATCCTGATGCTCACCGCCTCCGACGGTGTCGAGGACAAGGTCGAGGGGCTCACCCTCGGGGCCGACGACTACCTGGCCAAACCCTTCGCCTTCGCCGAGCTCATCGCCCGCGTGCACGCCCTGGGACGGCGCTCCGCGCCCCCGCTGCCGCCGGTGCTGGAGCGGGGCGGCATCACCCTGGACCCGGCCAACCACCAGGTGCACCGCGACGGCCGCGAGGTCTCGCTCACCCCCAAGGAGTTCGCCGTCCTCCAGGTGCTCATGCGCGCCCAGGGGACCGTGGTCAGCGCGGAGGGGCTGCTGGAGAAGGCCTGGGACGAGAACGCCGACCCGTTCACCAACGTCGTGCGGGTCACCGTCATGACCCTGCGCAAGAAACTCGGTGACCCACCGGTCATCCAGACCGTTCCGGGGGCGGGGTACCGCTTGTGAGACCGGGGGAGCGACCGGAACCGGGACAGGTCGAACCCACGCGTCCCGGCGACACCGGGACCTGGCGCAGCCTGAACTCCGTCGCCCCGAGCGGGGACGGTGCCGAACGCTCCTCCGCGCACACGACCGTGCACGCCACGGTCCACCGCTTCACCGACAACCTCAGCCTGCGCGCCCGCCTGACGCTCATCTACGGGATGCTGTTCTTCGCGGCGGGCTCCCTGCTGGTCCTGGTCAACTACCTGGTCGTCGCGGTCCTGCTCAACGCGCTCCTGGCCGAGGAGAGCCCGGCGGAGCTGATCGAGAACAGCCACTACATCGAGCAGGTCCTCACCCACGTCACCCGGTTCTCCCTGCTCGCCCTGTTCCTCGTGGGCCTGCTCGCCGTGGCCCTGGGATACGCCGTGGCGGGCCGCGCGCTGTCGCCGCTCCAGAAGATCACCCGCATCGCCCGAAGGCTCTCCGAACGCTCCCTGCACGAGCGCATCGCCCTGTCCGGGCCCGACGACGAGATCCGCGAGCTCGCGGACACCTTCGACGGCATGCTCGAACGCCTCGACCGGGCCTTCGACGGGCAGCGGCGGTTCGTCGCCAACGCCTCCCACGAGCTGCGTACGCCCCTGGCGATCAACCGCACCCTCCTGGAGGTGGCCCTGAGCGCCCCGGACGTCTCACCGGACCTCAAGACCGTCGGTCAGACCCTCCTGGAGACCAACGCCCGCCACGAACGCCTCATCGACGGCCTGCTGTTCCTGGCCAAGAGCGACCGCGAGCTGGAGTCCAAGGCCAGGGTCGACCTGAGCGAGGTCGCCGGGACCGTCCTCAGCCAGCTCTCCGGCTCCATCGACGAGTCGGGGCTCTCCCTGCGCCAGGACCTGCGGCCCGCCCCGGTGGTCGGTGACCCCGTGCTGCTGGAACGCCTCGTGGCCAACCTGGTCGAGAACGCCCTCAAGTACAACGTCGACGAAGGCGAGATCACCGTCCGCAGCGGCATGTACGAGGGGATGCCCGCCGTCCAGGTGGAGAACTCGGGCAAGGTCATCCCCGCCTACGAGATCGAGGGCCTGTTCGAACCCTTCCGGCGCGGTTCCGGCGACCGCGTGGGATCGGGGCGCAGCGCCGGTCTGGGCCTGTCCATCGTGCGTTCGGTGGTACGCGCCCACGCGGGCGTGGTGACCGCGTGGCCGCGCGCGGGCGGCGGTCTGGTCGTCACGGTGTGCCTGCCCGTGCCTTCGGGTAACGGGACGGAGAACGCCGAACGTCGCTAGAGGTGGGGGCCGAGCTGCGTACCGCTCCGCTTCGTGGTATCTATACGTGTCCGAAGACACGCCCACCCCTGTCACGAGTGTCGACCTGCGGTGGGTATGCTTCCCCGGGCGTGGACACGGAGGGAATCCCTCCTGACGTGGGCATGTCTGGGTTTTCGCCCGTACTCGGGGGAGTGCTCCAGGCTGGTCCGGCATGTGGGCGCAAGCGTGTTTTCGGGTCTACGAGACACCCGGTGTCGGGTAGTACCGCAGGGAACGACCCGTGAGGGGCCACCCAACCTTGGCCGCCTCCGGTCACGATCCCGTCGAAGTGCTGCTGACCTGTGGACTGTGACCCGGGAGGGGGCACGGTCGGACGACACCGGAAAACTCGTCGGCCGATTCGGGCACAACTAAGGTCTCTCAAGCGTTACACCCGCGCGACGAGGCACTAAACGAGGGGGATGGAGTTAGCAGAGATGGCGACCGACTACGACAGCCCGCGCAAGACTGACGAGGACATCAACGAGGACAGCCTCCAGGAGCTGCAGGCGCGGCGCGTGGACAAGGGCACCGGCACCATCGACGTCGACCCCGACGAGGTGGCGGAGGGCATGGAACTGCCCGGTGCCGACCTGTCCGGTGAGGAGCTCGCCGTGCGCGTGCTTCCCCGCCAGGCCGACGAGTTCACCTGCTCGCGCTGCTTCCTGGTGCACCACCGCAGTCAGCTCGCTGAGCAGCGCGCCGGTCAGCTGGTCTGCAAGGAGTGCGCCTGACACTGGCGGCGACGGTTCCTAGACCGACACTCCACGGTATCCGAGGACGCTGAGGAGTACGGGCCCAGGACCCGATCGACCGTCGGACGGTGGCTCGCAGAACGACGGTGGACGGCCGACCGCACGTGGGTTGGACCCATGTGGTGGGCCGTCCACCGTCGTCGCGAGATGCCCGGCCGGGCGGGGCTCAGACCTCCAGGTCCCGCCCGCCGGAGCCGACCAGCTGCTTGCGGGCGGCGCGGACGGCCAGCACTCTGGCCACCTCGACGCCCACACCCGCCACCACGGCCCAGCCGAGGGCACGCCCGAGGCTGACGTCCGGGGACTCCAGGTCCGTGGGCGGTTCCTCACCGGTGGCGCGCGTCCACGCGAAGGTCAGGGCCTTGCGTGTGACGAACTCGGCCGCGAAACCCGCGACCATGCCGATGATGACCGGTGCGACCTCACCGTCCTTCTTTGCCATGTGAATCGTTCACCGTTCCCTAGTGCGTACGATGGTGCGCGCGGACGCGCGACGTCCGCTGGGGGAATCCTTTCACGCTGGCCCTCACGCCCGCAGCGGTGGCCGCCGTCACGGCCCGCCCCGTCGTCCCTGCCAGGGGCGGAAAAGCGGGACGACCAGGGTGCGCGGAGGGCTAATATTGCCCGCATGACCAACCGCTCTCATTCCTTCCGCATGCCCGACAAGCCTTCGCTGGACGGTATCGAGGCGAAGTGGGTGGACGTATGGGATGAGTCCGGCGTCTACCACTTCGACCGGACCCGCAGCCGCGAGGACGTCTACTCGATCGACACGCCGCCGCCCACGGTCTCGGGCTCGCTGCACATCGGTCACGTGTTCTCCTACACGCACACCGACACCGTCGCGCGCTTCCAGCGGATGAACGGCAAGGCCGTCTTCTACCCGATGGGCTGGGACGACAACGGCCTGCCCACCGAACGCCGCGTCCAGAACTACTACGGCGTCCGCTGCGACCCCTCGGTGCCCTACGACCCGGACTTCCAGCCGCCGCAGAAGCCCGACCCCAAGCGGCAGATCCCCGTCTCCCGCCGCAACTTCATCGAGCTGTGCGACATCCTCACGGTCGAGGACGAGAAGGTCTTCGAGTCCATCTGGCGCCGTCTGGGGCTGAGCGTCGACTGGCGGCACACCTACGCCACCATCGACGGCAACTCCCGCGCCGCCGCCCAGCGCGCCTTCCTGCGCAACCTGGCCCGGGGCGAGGCCTACATGTCGGAGGCGCCCACCCTGTGGGACGTCACCTTCCGCACCGCCGTCGCCCAGGCCGAGCTGGAGGACCGCGAGCGTCCCAGCGCCTACCACAAGGTCGCCTTCCACAAGCCGGACGGCACCCCGGTCCACATCGAGACCACCCGCCCCGAGCTGCTGGCCGCCTGCGTCGCCCTGGTCGCCCACCCCGACGACGAGCGGTACAAGGACCTGTTCGGCACCACGGTGACCACCCCGGTCTTCGGTGTCGAGGTCCCGGTGCGGGCGCACCACCTCGCCGACCCCGAGAAGGGGTCCGGCATCGCGATGATCTGCACCTTCGGTGACACCACCGACGTCACCTGGTGGCGCGAGCTCCAGCTGGAGACCCGCCCCATCATCGGCTGGGACGGCCGCGTCATCGCGGACCCGCCCAGGGGGGTCGACTCCGACGCCGCCCGCGAGGCCTACGCCAGGCTGGCCGGGGCCACGGTCCACACCGCGCGCGAGCGCACCGTCGAACTCCTCAAGGAGAGCGGCGACCTCGTCGGAGACCCCAAGCCCATCACCCACCCGGTGAAGTTCTACGAGAAGGGCGACAAGCCCCTCGAGATCGTCACCACTCGCCAGTGGTACATCCGCAACGGCGGCCGGGACGAGGACGTGCGCGCCCAGCTCATCGAGCGCGGCCGTGAGCTCACCTGGCACCCCGAGCACATGCGCCAGCGCTACGAGAACTGGGTCGAGGGCCTCAACGGCGACTGGCTGATCAGCCGCCAGCGCTTCTTCGGCGTCCCGTTCCCGGTCTGGTATCCGCTGGACGCGGACGGCAACCCGGACTACGACGCTCCGCTGCTGCCCTCCGAGGACCAGCTGCCGATCGACCCCAGCTCCCAGGTGCCCGCCGGGTACACCGAGGAGCAGCGCGGCCGGGCCAACGGGTTCATGGGCGACCCGGACGTCATGGACACCTGGGCGACCTCCTCGCTCTCCCCGCAGATCGCCTCCGGCTGGGAACGCGACCAGGACCTGTTCGAGCGGGTCTTCCCGATGGACTTCCGCCCGCAGGGCCAGGACATCATCCGCACCTGGCTGTTCTCCACCGTGGTCCGCGCCCACTTCGAGAACGACAGCCTGCCCTGGAACACCACCGGCATCTCCGGCTGGATCCTGGACCCGGACCGCAAGAAGATGTCCAAGTCCAAGGGCAACGTCGTCACCCCGGTGGCCCTGCTGGAGAAGTACAGCTCCGACGCGGTCCGGTACTGGGCCGCCAGCGGCCGCCTGGGCACCGACACCGCCCTGGACGAGGGCCAGATGAAGGTCGGCCGCCGACTCTCCATCAAGATCCTCAACGCCAGCAAGTTCGTCATGTCGGTCGCCGGTGAGAACGCCACCACCGACCCGGCCCAGGTCACCGAACCCCTGGACCGGGCCATGCTGGCCGCGCTCGCCGACGTGGTCGAGGAGGCCACGACGGCCTTCCGCTCCTACGACCACACCCGGGCCCTGGAGCGCACCGAGCGCTTCTTCTGGGACTTCTGTGACGACTACCTGGAGCTCGTCAAGACCCGCGCCTACGACACCGAGTCCGCCGAGGGCGCCTCCGCCCGCGCCGCGCTGCTCATCGCCCTGGGTGCCCTGCACAAGCTGTTCGCCCCCTTCGTCCCCTTCGTCACCGACGAGGTCTGGAGCTGGTGGCAGGACGGCTCGGTGCACGCCCAGAGCTGGCCCGACGCCGCCGAGTACCGCGCCGCGGCCGCCGGTGGCGACCCGGCCGTCCTGGCCGCCACCGCCGAGGTGCTGCGCGCGGTCCGCAAGGCCAAGTCGGAGGCCAAGCTGTCGATGCGCGCCGAGGTGGACCTCGTCCGCGTCTCCGGCAAGCAGGCCGAGTCCGCCCGCGCGGCCTCCGGCGACATCGCCGCCGCCGGTCGCGCCGCGGGGATCGACTTCGCGACCACCGACGACGGTGATCTCAGCGTCGAGGTGACCCTGGCCGAGGCCGCCGAGTAGCCGACACGGGCGAAGACACCCCCGGGGGCGGGTCCGAACACGATGCGGACCCGCCCCCGTCGTTCCGGCACGCTGGACACCAAGGCAGAGCCCCGGGAGCGATAGGCTCGGCGAATGTGAGTACCTCATCCCTGGAAGCCGACCGGTTGACCATCGCGGTCCGTCGCCTGGACCCCGGCCTCCCGCTGCCCGCGTACGCCCACCCGGGTGACGCGGGCGCGGACCTGTACGCCGCCGTCGACGTCCGGCTCGACCCCGGACAACGCGCCACCGTCCCCACCGGTCTGGCCATCGCCCTGCCCGACGGCTTCGCGGCCTTCGTGCACCCCCGGTCCGGGCTGGCGGCCCGGCACGGGGTCACGGTCGTCAACGCCCCGGGAACCGTCGACGCCGGGTACCGCGGGGAGATCAGGGTGACCCTGCTCAACACCGACACCGACACCCCGGTCACGATCGCGCGCGGCGACCGGATCGCGCAGATGGTGATCCAGCGCGTGGAGCGGGCGGAGTTCGTCGAGGCGGACACGCTCCCCGACTCGGTGCGCGGTGCGGGTGGTTTCGGTTCGACCGGGGGCCACGCCGCGCAGCGGTGACGTCCCCTCACTCCCCGGTGTGATCCCGGGACCTACGGAAGAAGCGGAGAGGTGAAGGCGTGTTTGGACGCCGCCGCAAGAAGCGGGACAAAGAGACCGAGAGAGCCACGGAGACGGAGGCCCAGCCGCAGCGGCGGGGCGCCGCGGGCGCGGTTTCCTTCGACAACGAGATCGAGCCGGAGCGCGCCTCCGAACAGCCCGCCAAGGACGCCGACCAGTACCGGCGGACCGGACCGTGGGACTCCACCGAGGACGCCCCCGAGGCCGAGCGGATGGACCTGGGCAGCATGCTCCTGCCGATGGAGCAGGGCACCGAGATCCAGGTGAACGTCGCCCAGGACAAGCAGAACAAGCAGAAGATCATCGGGGTCACCCTGGTCCGCGGCAAGACCGCGCTCCAGGTGCAGCCCTTCGCCGCGCCGAAGTCGTCCGGGCTCTGGGACGAGATGCGCGAGGAACTGCGCGAGCAGGTCACCCAGCAGGGCGGCAAGGCCGAGGACCACGACGGCACCTTCGGTCCCGAGCTCCAGGCGGTCATCCCCATCAAGGGGAAGAAGACCGAGGACGGCAGGCAGCTGGGCCAGCGGGTGCGCTTCATCGGCGTGGACGGTCCCCGCTGGGTGCTGCGCGGCGTGATCCGCGGCGAGGGCGCCAGCAAGCCCGAGGTGATGTCGGAGATCGAGCAGGTCTTCGCCAACATCGTGGTGGTGCGCGGCGAGCAGCCGGTGCCGCCCAACGAGCTGCTGCAGATCACGGTGCCCAAGAAGATCCAGGAGCAGATGGCGGCGGCCGCGCAGCAGCGCTCCGCCCAGCAGGCGGCCCAGCACGGCAACGCGGGCGCCTCCCCCAACGGTTCGGCGGCCGGACCGCCCACCGGTTCCTGAGTCCTCGCGTATCCGGCCTGTGGACAACCGTGCCCGGGGGTGCGCCGTTCCGTAGTGTGGGCCACATGGCTCAGACAACGAAGAACAGCGCTCCCCGGCCGCTTCCCGAGGACTGGGGACGGGCGCTGGCGGTGGTGGCCCACCCGGACGACCTGGAGTTCGGTGCCTCCTCCGCGATCCACCGGTGGACCGCTCAGGGCAAGGAGGTCGTCGAGCTCCTGGTGACCCAGGGCGAGGCCGGGATCGACTCCCTGGACCCGGCGGCCTGCGCGCCCCTGCGGATGGCCGAGCAGCGCGCCTCGGCGGCGGCCGTCGGCGCGTCCACCGTCGAGTTCCTGGACTTCCCCGACGGCACCCTGGAGTACGGTCTGCCGCTGCGCGCGGCCCTGGCCGGGGCGATCCGCAGACACCGACCCGACGTGATCGTCTCCATCAACTTCCGTGAGTACTTCGCCGGGGGAAGCGGGTTCAACCACGCCGACCACCGGGTCCTGGGTCCCGCCCTGCTGGACGCGGTCCGCGACGCCGACAACCGGTGGGTGTTCACCGAGCAGCTCGCGGAGGGACTGGAGCCCTGGCGGGGCGTGCGGTTCGTGGCCTTCGGCGCGGCCCCGGAACCGACCCACTTCGTCGAACTGGGCGAGGACGACCTGGCCGCCGGTGTCGCCTCCCTGGACGCGCACGAGGTGTACCTGGCCAACCTGGACGACTTCGACCAGCGGACCTTCCTGAGAGAGGGCGCCGCGCGCTCGGGGGAGTGGGCCGGGGTGCCGCTGGCCACCTCCTTCGAGGTCTTCGAGACCTGACCCACCGCCTCTCGCGCGGTGGGGTTCCGGCCGGGGAGCACCCGACGCGAGACGGTGCAAACAGGGCGATACGGTGCGAAAGGACGTGGAGTCGCCCGGGCCGAGGGCGCTTACGGAGTCGGTGGGTCGCGTGTTCGGTTCGTCGTGCCCGCGTGTGCCCGACCACGGTTCGCGCACCGCCAGTGCTCCGTACAGCTCCGAGGACCGGCGCCCGGAATCGAGAAGAGGCGGACATGGACAGTGACGGTGTCGGCGGCGAACGCGTGCGGGGACGCAGGGCCGTACGCGTCCTGGTGTGGACGCTGGCCGTGTGCACCGCTCTGGTGCTGGTGGCCGCCACGGCCTTCGTGGTCTGGGCGCTCGATCCCTACCGGGCCGAGCCGGAACCGCTGGCCCGGGCCGAACGGGACCCGGCCGTCGTCGTGGAGCGCGGCTCCGACGGCGTGCTGATCACCCCCGCCGAGAACCCCTCGGGGACGGGGGTCGTCTTCTACCCCGGCGCCCGGGTGGAGGCCGACGCCTACGCGGCCTCCTGGGCGCCGGTGGTGGCCAGGACCGGGGTCACGGTGGTCGTCCCCGACCTGCGCCTCAACCTGGCCGTGCTGGACTCCGCCCGAGGGGAGAGCGCGGTCGGCGCCGCCCCGGAGGTCTCCGAGTGGTACCTGGGCGGGCACTCCATGGGCGGGGCCTTCGCCGCGCAGTACCTGGGCTCCGACGACGGCGGCGTCGAGTGGGCGGGGCTGGTCCTGTGGGCCTCCTACGCCACCGAGAGCGCCGGGCTGGCCGACCGCGACGACCTCGCCGTGCTGTCGGTGGCCGGCGGACGGGACGGGGTCCTGCCCCCGTCGGAGGTCTCGGAGCGCAGACCCCACCTGCCGGGCGACGCCGACGTGAACGTGGTCGAGGGCATGAACCACGCCCAGTTCGGCGCCTACGGGGCGCAGTCCGGAGACGCCGAACCGGAGCTGACCGACGCGGAAGCGCACGAGGCCCTGGCCGAGGTCACCGCCGCCTTCCTCCAGAGGGACTGAGCCCGACGGCGTTCACCCGGCCGGTCCCGGGTCCACGGGGTCGGTGATCCGGCCGGTGAACAGGACCGCGCCCCGACGGCGCAGCACGAAGAGGAAGGGCTGGTCCACGACGAACTCCTTGGGGGGCGGCGGGACCGCGGCCGACATCAGCATGACGGCGGCGGTGGCGGCGGCGCCCTCGGCTCCCTTCTCGTCCACGCGCAGCACCGCCTGGTGCACGATGGCGTCGACCTTCAGGGGCTCTTCGCTGATCCCGCCGAAGTCGGCGCCGTCCGTGGCCAGGGTGCGCACGTGAGCGGGGGTGGCGGCCAGGGGGTCGAGCAGGGCGGTGTCCGTCTGGACCTCGAAACGCGGCAGCGCCAGGCTCACCTGCTCCCGCCGACGCGCCAGGTACAGCCCGCGCAGGGTCCGCGGGGTGAGCGGCGGGATCGGTGCGCGTTCAACCCCGGGGGAGTCCGGCACGATCACGTCCAGGGCCAGACCGTGCTCGCCCTCCAGGGTGACCATCCGCAGTCCCTCGTGCGCGGCGTGGGCCAGTGACCCGGTGCGCCGCATGGTGGGAACCCGGTGGGTGCGGTCCGGGGCGTGGAAGTCGCGGTCGCGTGTCCGGGAGGGCTCGAAGGGCTCCGCCCACAGCAGCCTCACCCACAGGGCGTTGACCAGGAGCATGCGGACGTCGGGGTGGACGGTGCCGGGGGCGAGCAGTTCGGGCACCAGCCCGCGCGTGACCTCCGAGACCCGGCCGTTGACCCGTCGGCGCACCCCCTCGGCGTCCCCGCGGAAGTCGACCCGGTCCACCTCGGCGTCGGACTGGCCCGCGACCCGCTCCTCGAACTCCGCGCGCAGCGGGAGGTCGGCGGGGACGTACAGGCCGTTGAGCGTGGCCAGGTCCAGCCCCTCGGCGGCCTCGACCGCGGCGTTGAGCGTCTCCAGGTGCCCCCGGGGGTCGCCGCTGTCCGGGGCGACGAGGTCCACCAGTTCCTTGAGGGTGTCGCCGCCCGCGCCGGTGGCCAGCAGACCGAGCACGGCGCCGACCGAGTACGGGGACCACACGTGCGAGCTCCCCTCCTCGACCAGCTCGGGGTCGAGCGCGAGGGCGAAGCGGAGGTGCTCCTCGTCGGGTGCTTCCTGCCGGGTGGTCATCGGGATGACTCCTCACGAGAGCGGGTGGGCCGCCAGCGTACGGAAGGACGCGGCCCCGGGCCAGCCACCGTGGTGAGAAGGGGCACGCCGCATCACCTGACAAAGGAGGGCAAGCCCCTACCGGGGCGGTCACGGGTTGACCGGAACGCCACTCCCCGGCTGTGACGGGTCGCATAGGGTGGTGCATCATGGCTGGCGGCCGTACAGGCCGCACGGCGACACCGGAGCGGGAGCGGGATGACTGAGCAGCAGCGGGCCTCCGACGAGGCGGCCCAGACCGACGAGCCGACGGAGAAGCCCGCCGTCACCGAGGGAACGGTCGAGGCGCTGGTCCGGACCAAGCTCGCCGAGGCCCTGGGCGGCAAGCGGGGCATGGTCGAGACCGCCATCCCCACCCTGACCTTCACGATCTCCTACATCGTGAGTGAGGACCTGCGGCTGTCGATCGTGCTGGGGGTCGGGGCGGCCCTGCTCCTGGGCGTGCTCCGGCTCGTGCGGCGCTCCTCGCTGCAGTACGTGTTCACCAGCCTCTTCGGCATCGGCCTGGCGGCGGTCTTCGCGATGCGCAGCGGCAACGCCGAGGACGCCTTCCTGCCCGGCATCATCTACAACGCGGTCTACGCGGTGGTGCTGAGTCTGTCGGTCCTCGTCCGCTGGCCGGTGATCGGCCTCATGATCGGCCCGTTCATCGGGAACAGGGAGGACTTCACCTCCTGGCGCAGGGACCCGGCCGTGGTCACGCTCGCCTCCCGGCTGACCTGGCTGCTCGTGCTGCCCTGTGTCATCCGGGTGCTGGTCCAGTACCCACTCTGGCTCGCCGAGACCAACGACTGGGCCAACACCTTCGCCCTGCTGGGGCTGTCCAAGGTCGCCATGGGCTGGCCGCTCCAGGTGGCGGCCTTCGCCGGCATGGTGTGGGTGCTGGCACGCGGGCGCACCCCCCTGGCGCGGGCCGAGGCCGCCGACACCCCCGAGGACCGCTGAGGGACCCACGGGCCGCGACCTGGCCTCAGGCCTGGGGCGCGGCCTCCTCGCCGTCCTCCACCCGGTCCAGCAGCTCCTCCAGGGAGCCCAGCGCCTCCGGCTCGGCCAGGAACACCACGGTGTTGCCCACGGACAGGGTCCGCTCCGGTGAGGGCGGGCGCACCCCGCCCGGACCCACCACCGCGACCAGGGCCACACCCTCGGGCAGCTCGGCCGTGAGGTCGCTCTCGGGCCGGTCCGCGAAGGGGCTCGCCGCGTGCAGCACCGACTCCGCGATCTCGGCGCCGGGCAGCGGGGGCAGGGTGCCCTCCTCCGCGTAGTCCTCCTCGTCGGTCACGCCCTCGACCAGGTCCGCGATCAGGCGCGGCGGGGAGACCGCCAGGTCCACACCCCAGGAGTCGTCGAACAGCCACTCGTTGGCCGGGTCGTTGATCCGGGCGATCACCTGGTCGACGGCGAACTCGGTCTTGGCCAACAGGGAGACGACCAGGTTCACCTTGTCGTCGCTGCTGGCCGCGATGACCACGTCGAAGTCGCCCAGCCGGGCGTCCTCCAGGGTGGCCAGTTCACAGGCGTCGGCCAACAGCCACTCGACCTGGGGGAGGTCGTCCACCCCGATCGCCCGGGTGTCCCGGTCGATCAGCAGGACGTCGTGGCCGTTGCCCGCCAGTTCCGTGGCGATGGAGCGGCCCACGCTCCCGGCTCCCGCGATGGCGATCCGCATCTCACCCACGCCCCGTCTCGTCCTCGTGCCGACCGTCCAGCCGCCGGGTCAGGTCGGCCATGTCCCGGCTGTGCCCCACCACGTGCAGCACGTCGCCGTCCGCGATGGTCTCCTCGGAACGGGCCAGCGCGATGCGCCCCTGACGGACCAGGTAGACCACGCGCAGTCGGAAGTCGTCCTCCAGCTCGGTGACGGTCCGCCCCACCCAGCGCTCCGGCGGGGTGAGTTCGTTCATGGTCAGGCTGCCCGAGGCGTCCTGCCACTCGGGCGCGGCGCCGATCCGGTCGTCCCCCGGCACCACGCGGCGCAGGATGGCGTCGGCCGTCCAGCGGACGGTCGCCACGGTCGGGATGCCCAGGCGCTGGTAGACCTCCGCGCGGCGGGGGTCGTAGATCCGGGCCACGACGTTGCGGACCCCGAAGGCCTCGCGGGCCACCCGGGCCGCGATGATGTTGGAGTTGTCGCCGTTGCTGACGGCGGCGAAGGCCGCGGCCCGGTCGACACCGGCGCTGAGCAGGACCTCCCGGTCGTGGCCCGCACCGCGCACCGCGTGTTTGGCCACGGAGGTACGGAGTCGGCGGAACGCCTCGGGGTCCTGGTCGATCACCGCCACCGAATGGCCCAGATCCACCAGGGTGTGCGCCAGCGTGGAACCCACGCGGCCGCACCCCATGATCACGATGTGCACCTCGTCCGCACTCCCGTCGGATAGCCGTCCACCCCCCGGGACACGGACAGACCCACGCGCCCCGGCGGTTCCACCTTGGCACACGACGGCCCCGTCCGCGTGTCCACCCCGCCCCCGCCGTGTCCGTACCAGCGCGGGTGGTGCCCCGGGGCCGGTAGATTGGGGTCGGTTGGTGGCTGTGCGCGCAGGGTCACCCGTAACACGACCCGACCAGCGAAGGACACAGCCATGACCCGTGTGGGCAACGAGATCGAACTGACAGTGGACGACGTCGCCCACGGTGGATGGTGTGTGGGCCGCCTGGACGACCAGGTCGTCTTCGTCCGCCACGCCCTGCCGGGCGAGCGCGTCCGGGTGCGTGTCACCGAGCAGACCACCCGCTTCCTGCGCGGCGAGGCCGTCGAGGTCCTCACCGCCTCCCCGGACCGGGTCGAGGCGCCGTGCAGGTTCTCCGGCCCCGGCATGTGCGGCGGCTGCGACTGGCAGCACGCCACCCTGGAGTCCCAGCGCCGGATGAAGGCCAAGGTCGTCTCCGACCAGCTGAGCCGGATCGCCGGGATCGACCTCGACGTGGAGGTCGAGGAGCTCCCGGGCACCCCGGACGGCCTCGGATGGCGCACCCGTGTGCGGTTCTCGGTGGACGAGGACGGCCAGGCCGGTCTGCGCCGCCACCGCTCCCACGACATCGAGCCGGTCGACCAGTGCCTGATCGCCCACCCCGGCGTCAGCGAGCTCGGCGTGACCGAGGTCAAGTGGGAGGGCGTCAAGGACGTCGAGGCGGTCGCCTCCGCCACCCGCGCCGACCGCGCCATCGTGGTCACCCCGACCACCGCCAAGCTCGGCGTGCTGCCCGAGCTCAAGGCCTCCAGCGCCGTGCTCCGCCGGTTCAAGGGCGGTCGCGTGCAGTCGGTGCGCGGCCGCAAGGGCGTGCGCGAGGACGTGGCCGGGCGCGAGTACCGGGTGGGCGCGGGCGGCTTCTGGCAGGTCCACCCCGCCGCCGCGGAGACCCTGAGCGCCGCCGTCCTGGACGGTCTGGAGCCCCGCGAGGGCGAGACCGCCCTGGACCTGTACTGCGGCGCGGGCCTGTTCACCGGCGCCCTCGCCGACGCGGTCGGCGCCGAGGGGCGTGTGATGGGCGTGGAGAACGGCGAGCACGCCGTGCGCGACGCCCAGTACAACCTCAAGGACCTCCCGCAGGTGCGGATCGAGCGCGCCGACGTGGCCAAGCAGATGCGCGAGTGGGCCGACGTGCGCGCCGACGTCGTGGCGCTGGACCCGCCTCGCGCGGGCGCCGGTGTCGAGGTGGTCCGCAAGGTGGCGGGCATGAAGCCGCGTCGGATCGCCTACGTCTCCTGCGACCCGGCGACCCTGGCCCGCGACCTCGCTGAGTTCGACCGCTCCGGCTACCGCCTGGTGGGGCTGCGCGCCTTCGACGCCTTCCCCATGACCCACCACGTGGAGTGCCTGGCCGTGCTGGAGCCCGTCAAGCTGGCCCGCCGCCACCGTGAGGCCGAGCAGGACTAGGCCGTTTTTTTGGATGCTTTCGCTGGTGGCGGCGGAGCCGCCATCGATGCGAGCGGCCGTCGCCCCTACTGTGCACTGCTACGCAAGCTCCGCAGCCTCGCACAGCGGGGGCCCGGCAATCTCTCGCAAGACGATGAGTGAAGCTGCCCCTACTGTGCGCTGCTACGCAAGCTCCGCAGAGTCGCACAGCGGGGGCCCGCCCGGGTTTGGCTGTCCGAGCTTCATCGGCGCAGTGAGAGGCAGCCTGGTGGTCGCGAGCGCGGAATGATCCACAAAACACGGCCTAGGTTGTGTTTTGTGGTTCGGCTGCGGGGGCGGATGCCGTGCTGTTAGTGATGGAAGCGTGGTTCGACGACACGAGATCACTGACCAGGCCTGGGAAACGATTGCCCCGCTCCTGCCCACCAACCAGGGCCGAGGCGGCCGCTGGCACGACCACAGAACCATGCTCAACGGCATGATCTACAAACTCGCCACCGGATGCCCCTGGCGTGACCTGCCCGAACGCTACGGACCCTGGCAAAGCGTCTACGGCCGCTACCGGCGCTGGGCCCACGACGGCACCATCGACCGAATCCTCGAACACGTCCAGGTCCGTCATGACGCCGTCGGCCGTATCGAATGGGAGGTCAGTATCGATTCGACCGTGGTGCGCGCCCACCAGCACGCCGCCGGCGCACCAAAAAAGGGACCGAGCACAGAACAAAGCAGGACCAAGCACTCGGACGCTCCCGAGGTGGGCTGAGCACCAAGGTTCACCTGGCCACCGACGGGCGCGGACTACCGCTGGCCCTGGTCATCACCACGGGAAACACCAACGACTCCACGGTCTTCGCCCAGCTCATGAACACCATCCGGGTTCCCCGGCCGGGCCGCGGACGTCCCCGTAGCCGACCCGAACGCGTCATCGCGGACAAGGCCTACTCCTCCAAGGCGATCCGGCGGCTGCTGCGCAGCCGCCGGATCGGGTGCACCATCCCCGAGCGCAGCGATCAGAAGGCCTGGAGACAGCGGCGCGGCTCCTATGGCGGGCGCCCGCCCGCTTTCGACCGCGGCGCCTACAAGCGCCGCAACCTGGTCGAACGCTGCATCGGATGGCTCAAGCACTACCGGGCGGTCGCTACGCGCTTCGACAAACTCGCCACGCACTACCGCGCCGGAGCCGTACTGATCAGCGCCCTGTTCTGGCTCAACCACGAACCAAAAAACACGACCTAGGACCCCGGACCGGGGCGCCGCCCCGGCTGACGTCGTCCGGCGAGGAGCCGGACCGGAGCCGCACGAGGGGCCCGGTCCCGGGCCCCTCGTCGTGCGAAGGCCGCCCGCGCGCCGGACGGGGCGCGCGGGCGGTGGTGTCACAGGTCGGAGCACTGCCCCGCGACGGAGCCCGTGACGTCGTTGGCCGCACCGAAGTCGGTCACGGCCGGGTTGTTGCCGGAACAGGCCACGGAGCCGCGCACGGTGTTCCCGGCCAGGACCGGTCCGTAGCCGCCCGCGTCACCGGACCAGGTGTCGGCGGGCACCTGGGTGTTGTCGTTCAGCGCCAGCGCGCCCGACAGGGTGGAGCCCAGGAGCGTCACCTCGGAGGTGGTCCCGGTGATCGACACCGCACCGCTCACCTGGGTGCCGGAGAGCCGGACGGTGTCGGCGCCGGAGGCGGACAGGCCGCCCCTCAGGGAACCGCCCTCGACCACCAGCGAGGCGCCGTCGGCCACGGTGACCCTGCCGCGCACCTCGGCGCCGTCGAGGCAGACCACGCCCTCGTCGACCCGCAGGCCGCCGTTGACCGCGCCGCTCACGGTCTCGGTGCACTCCAGCTCCGCGCCGGGGACGACCGTCGCGGTGAAGGACTCCGGGGAGCCGATGTTGCCCGCCGAGTCGATCGCCCGGTGCTCCACGGTGTGGGTGCCCCAGCCGGGCTCGTGGGAGTCGACCTCGAACACGGCCATGGAGAGGCCGCCGCTGCCGAGGCTCCCGTAGACCAGGTCGTCGACGTTGGTCCCGTCCGGGGTGAACCGGAACGGTGCCTCGGAGTCCTCCGGCCAGCCGTAGTAGTGGTGCCAGCCGTCACCGTCGACCCGGAACTCACCGACCACGTGGCCCTCGCCGTCGTCCTCGGGGGACAGGCGCATGGAGAACTCGTTGAGGTACAGGTGGTGTTCGCCGCCCGCGACCGTGGCGGCGGCCTCGGAGAGCTCGCGCGGAGCGTTCGGGTCGGTGGCGTCCACGGACCAGGTGAGGGTCTGGGAACCCGGCCCCTCGGGGTCGGTCACCGTCGCCGTCAGCACGTGGTCACCGCTGCCGAGGTCGAACGCGCCCAGGTCGAGGGTGCGCCCGTCGGCGGAGGTGGACACGGCGGACCCGTCGAGCTCCCAGGCGACCTCCATGAGCCGGTCGGTGGGGCGGGTGGTCTCCGCGTAGACGACCTCGGTGGCGCCGACGGCGCGCTCGGTGTCGCGGTACCGGGTGAACCCGGCCTCGGCCGCGACGTCCTCCAGGGGCTCGCCCACGGTCCACGTGCGCGTCTGGGTCAGGGCCGCGGAGTCGCGGATGGCGGGGTCGCGGACGAACTCGGTGGGGTCCTGGACCCGGACGCTGACCTCGGTCCCGGGGGCCAGGTCGAGCCCGGCCAGCTCCAGCCCGCGTGCGCCGGAGGCGTCGGTCAGCTCCTCACCGTCGACCGTCCAGGTGTAGTCCAGCTCGTGGTGGACGGGGTGCGGGCCCTCGACCCACACGGCGTCCTCGGCGCCCACCTCACCCTCGGGGGTGGACGAGACCGGCAGGGTCGCGCGGTCCCGCAGCCCCGAGATCCGGTGGGTCATCACCTCTCGCCCGACCTGGTCGAAGTAGTAGCCCAGGGTCTTGAGCATGGAGTGGTTGCTGGGGCGCCAGACGCCCTCGGAGTGGTAGAGGCCGCCCTCGTGCCCGTCGGGGTCGGCCGCGCCGATGGTGCCGCCGGACTCGCTCTCCTCACCGAGCCAGCGCCACCACTTGGTCTCCCCCTCGAGCATCTGCTCGGAGGTCATCAGGGAGTGGTGGGCGGAGGTGGGTTCGCCGCCGGTGTAGCGTCCCAGGCTGGTGTCCCGGAAGTAGTACGGGTACTCGTCCTGGAGCGCCCCCAGCGAGTGCGCCAGCTCGTGCGGGCTGATCAGCGCGGAGAGGGCGTTGCCGGACGAGGCGGTGGCCAGGCGTCCGCCCGCGCCTCCGTACGTTCCGCTGTTGGCCAGGGCCAGGATCTGCCGGTTGTTCGCGGACACCCCGGGGACCATGTCGGCGGCGGCGTTGGCCGCCGACGAGTCGACGGTGAGCAGACGCTCCAGGGCCGACTCATCGCAGCCGTTGAAGAAGCCCATGCCCAGAGCGGTGTCGCGCTGCTCCCACCCGTGGGCGGGGTCGCAGTCCACACCGGACTCCGCCGAGGGGGTCTCCACGAGGTAGACGTTGAAGTAGTTCCGGTACGAGCGGAACGGCTCGATGCTCCACTGCACGTTGAGGTGCTGGTCCACCTGTTCGCGGAAGAGGGGCATCTCCTCCTCGGTGTAGCCGTCGCCGAGCAGGACCAGGTTGAAGCGTTCCGAGGGGTCTCCGGTGACCTGGAGGGGTACCACGGAGGCTCCGTCCAGGGGAGCGGCCTCGGCGGGGGCGGCGGTGCCGTCGAGCACGGCGGCCGTGGCCAGCAGGGACAGGGCGGCCAGGGCCGCCGCGGATCTGCGCAAGGGGATTCCTTAGTCAGGGGATGAGGGGGATGTTTGCCGGGAAGCGTACTGACGTTCGCACGCCGTCTACCAGGGAAAGGACCATAAGCACTTCGATAACCCCCCGCACGCCGACGGGCCCGCACCCCCTGGGTGCGGGCCCGTCACGGGTCGGTCAGACCTCGGTGTCGTCCGAGGTGTGCCTGCGGCGGCCGAAGTAGACGGCGGCCCCGCCGCCACCCAGAGCGAGGGCTCCGGCAGCGACGAGACCCGCCAGGGCGCCGCCGGTCACCGGCAGACGCTGGCCGGAGCGGCCGGATCCGGCGTCGGACGTCCCCCCGGTCCCGGGCGCGGGGGTCTCGGTCTCCTCGGGGCTGACCTCGGGCTCTGCCTTCGGGGTCTCCTCCTCGGGGACCTCCGGCTTCCCGGGCTCCACGGGCTCTTCCGGGTCCACGGGGACCTCGGGGGCCACCGGCTCCTCAGGCTCGACGGGCTCCTCGGGGTCGACCGGGACCTCAGGCTCGATCGGCTCTTCGGGCTCGACGGGCTCTTCCGGGTCCACGGGGACCTCGGGGTCCACCGGCTCCTCAGGCTCGACGGGCTCCTCGGGGTCGACCGGGACCTCCTCCTCGCCCTCACCGAGGCAGTCCACGGCGACCGAGCCCAGGGTGAGGTCGAACAGGGTCGCTCCGTCCGCCACGGCCGTGACGGAGGTGTACACCCGGCCGCGCCCGGCGGTGGGGTCGGTCGGCTCCACACTGCGGATGGTGACGTCGGCGGGGGCGTGGCCCGGCACGTCGACGGTGGCCGTCACCTCGGGGGCGTCAGCGGTGATCGGGTTGCCGAAGACCGTGACCACGCGGTCGTTCTGGCCGGAGCCGCCGTTGATCCGGTTCTCCCAGACGAGGTTGCCGGAGAAGTCGCACTTGATGGAGTTCTGGAGCGTGGCGAACTCGACCGCGGGGCCGTCGAAGCCCGGCAGGTTCAGGGTGAAGCCGCCGTTGATGGCGGACTTGGCCTCGCCCCGGCCGTTGCCCGAGGCGGTGCTGTTCACGCGGGACTCGGTCGGCCCCCCGATGGTGAAGTGGTCCCGGACGCCGCCGGGGTCGGAGCCGAGGTCGGCGGAGGGGTACTGGCCCCCGACGTCCTCGTTGACGCTGATGGAACCCCAGTCGCCCCGGACGGACGAGCCGGGCACGGTGAGCCCGACCAGTTCGCTGCTGGCGCTCACGGGGAAGCCGTCGGCGTGCGCGGGTGAGGCCAGGCCGAGGGCCAGGGCCGCGGCGGCGGTGACCCCGAGGGCTCGGCCGAAGGTGGTGGTGTGTGTCAAGGCTGAACCCTCTGTGGCGGCTGGGACGGATGCCCGGTCCGGACATTGTTGACAGAGGGAATCTAACCGCCCCCGAAGAGTGAAAGTTAACAAACCTTCCTATTTGTGGCGCGAACTATACCCGCAGGTCACCGCCGTCACAGGGGGCGGACAGGGGTGGCGCCCGAGCCTCGGGGCGCCACCCCTGGGGCCTAGCGACGACGGGGCACGGGCACCTTCAGGACGGCCAGGCCCAGGGCGAGGACGACCAGGCCGGACCACGAGACCACGGGCAGGCGTTCACCCACCAGGGCCACGCCCAGCATCGCGGCCACGGCGGGTTCGGCCAGACTCAGCGTGGTCGCGGTGGAGGCCGACGTGTGCCGCAGGCCGTGGCCGAACAGCCAGTAGGCGAGGAACACCGTGAACAGGGCCAGGTGCAGGGCGACGAGCGCGCCGCTCACCGTGGCCAGCCACGCGGTTCCGGTGGCCAGCACCACGGGCAGCACGAGGACGCCGCCCCCGGCGAACATCGTCCCCATGACCGCGCCGGAGGTGTGCCCCCGCCGGATCAGCTTCTCGGCGATGATCGCGTACAGCGCGTACGAGAACCCCGCGACCAGGGCGAGGAACACGCCCAGGGCGTTGGTGGAGCTGGCGGCGCCGGTGAGTTCGGGGCCCAGGACGAGCACCGCGCAGCCGACCACCGCCGCCACGGTGGCCGCCACCCAGCGCGCGGTGGGCCTCGTCCGGTCCACGCACCAGGCCAGCAGACCGGAGAAGACCGGGGCGCTGCCCAGGGTGATCACGGTGCCCACCGCCACCCCGGCGTTGGCGACGGCGGGGTAGAAGGACAGCGGGTACCCGGCGACGGCGACCGCTCCCAACAGGAGCGTCCACCGGGTCCGGGCGTCGGAACCGGTGACCAGGGCGGTGGAGCCCCGGCCGACCAGGAAGAGCAGGAGCCCGCCGAGGACCAGCCCGGCGGAGCCGATCGCGGCCGGGTGCGCCCCGTCGGGCGCGAAGGAGCTGGCGGTTCCGGTGGTGCCCCACAGGACGGCGGCGCCGAGGATGGGCAGCGCGCCACCGGTGAGTCGGTGCGGGGTCGATCGGGGCGTGGCGATGGAGGAGGTGTGGTCTGGCACGTTCGTACTTTCCGTCTTGGACGCCTGGGAAGGGTGCGTTGACGGGCGCACGACGGACGGGGCCGCTCACCGGGTCGGTGGGGCTTCGGGGTCCGGGAAGGTCAGCGGGTGCGCCCGGTCAGGCGCACAGCGGCGGAAGGACCTTGTGCCAGTAGTAGTTCACGCCCCCACGGTAGCGTGCGCCCGGAAGTCAGGGGCAGACGGGGTCGGCCGGGTCGGGGTGTTCGCTCCACCGGTTCGTCGCCCAGGCCGGGTCGGGGACGGTGTCGTCGGTCACCGGGAGCTCCAGCAGCTCCGCCAGCTCCTCTGTGGTGGTGCCGGGGGACAGCAACGACTCCCAGTGCTCCTCCACCACCTGGGAGACGGTCTGCGGCGGCAGTCCGAGCATCGCGTGCGTCAGGCTCACGTCGAGCGCTGAGGGGCCGTAGTAGGAGAGGAACTCCTCCGCCGCCTCGGTGCCCTCGGTCCGGGTGGAGTGCTCGTCCGCCGACACCAGCCACGCGCCCAGCACGATCCTGGCCTGTCCCGCGCCCGAGCACGAGTAGTCGAGGTGCCTGGGGAGGCCGAGCACGTTCATGGTGGCCTCGATGGTCAGGCCGTCGCGGTAGTAGCTGATCTCGGGGTCCCACTCGTCGTACACCATGACCGTGCCCGGCGGCGGGAACGGCCGGGTGGAGTGCCCGAACACCAGCCCGCCGGTCTGGAACTCGCGGACGTCCCGGCGCAGGAGCGAGGTGCCCTGCCACACCATCGGCAGGCGGTCCCGTGCGCGCTCCGGGATCCGTTCCACCGTGGGGGAGAGCGCGGCGTGCCAGTAGTCCACCCACGACTCGTAGCCGGGGAGCGGACAGTAGGTCACGCCCTCCCGGACCCGGCAGGGGTCGGCCTCGGCGCCGTACAGGTCCCGGTCGGTGAAGGGCGTGTAGTAGGAGTAGGTCTTCTGCGCGTACACGTTGACGAACGCCACCCCGGCCAACAGGAGCGCCACCGCACCCAGGGAGACCGGGCGCAGGAGCCGCCTCCCGCTCCGGCGCGCGAGCGCGACCGCCAGGATCAGGGCCGCCAGGAGCGAGACGTGCAGCAGGGACACCACGCCGAGCTGGGTCACCGCGGGCTCGTTGACGGGCAGGGGGTCCAGCACCCAGCGGGCCACACCGTTCAGCCGCCGCAGGATCTCGTCCGCCCGGGTCCCCATGGAGGTGACCGTGTACAGCAGGTACGCCGGGACGAGCAGCAGCAACACCACGAGCGGGGTGTAGGAACGGGTCCACACGGCGCAGGCCACGGCTCCGAGCGGCCCGCACCAGCCCAGCACGAACAGGGCCAGCACCGCGGGAGGGCTGGCCGTCCCCGCGATCGGATACGGGCCGATCACCAGGAAGGAGACGATCAGGACGCCCACGCACACCGATGTGACCAGCACGGACGCCAGGGCCAGGGAGACCAGGCGGGCACGGGCCGACAACGGCAGCGCGAACCCCTCCGAATGGCGCGCCTCGCGGAGGGCGGGGAAGGTCGTGACCGCGAACATCACCGCTGCGAGCCCGAGGGTCTGGAGCTTCACCTGGTCGATCAGGTCCGACCAGTCGGGCAACACGGGTTGGTACGACGAGTACGCCAGCCCGACCAGGGTCGCGGGCACCAGGGCCAGGAACACCGGGCTCACCAGCAGGTGGCGCAGGTTGAACCGGGTCAGGGCCCAGAAGGTCGGGACGCCGCTCACCGTGTACTGCCCCGCGCTCCGGTGAGCAGCAGGTAGGCGTCCTCCAGCGACGGCTCCACCGGCACGCCCGCCGCCGGGTCCGGGTCGCCGACGCCCTCGGGGACGAGCACCCGGTACCGGCCGTCGGCCAGCCGCCACGAGGTCACTCCCTCCTCGGGGCGCGAACCCTGCTCCCACACCCGCCCGCGCGCCCGGGTCACCAGCTCGCCGGGGGTGCCGTCGAAGATCACGCGGCCCTCGTCCAGGCACAGTACACGGCGGCACAGCGCGGACACGTCCTCGATCTGGTGTGTGGACAGCACGACCGTGCTGCGCACCGCCAGTTCGGAGACGAGGTCGCGGAAGCGGATGCGCTGCTCGGGGTCGAGCCCGATGGTGGGTTCGTCGAGCAGCAGGAGCTCGGGGTCACCGAGCAGAGCCGCCGCCAGCCCCAGGCGCTGCCGCATCCCGCCGGACAGACGGCGCACCCGGCTGTGCCTGCGGTCGTACAGGTCCACCCGGCGCATGGCGCGGCGCACCTCGTCGTGCCGTGCGCGGCGTCCGCCCAGCTCCTTGAGGACCGCCACGTAGTCCAGCAGTCCGAAGACGGTGAAGTGCGGGTAGAACGAGGGGAACTGCGGCAGGTAGCCCATCCGGCGCCGGATCTCGGTGCGGTCGGCGGCGCGGTCGGGGTCGCGGCCCAGCACCCGCATGCGGCCGCCGGTGGCCTCCAGGTCGGTGGCCAGGCAGCGCATCAGCGTGGTCTTGCCCGCGCCGTTGCGCCCCAGCAGCCCGGTCACCCCCGGTCCCAGTTCGAGGTCGATCCCGTCCAGGGCCCGGCGGGTGCCGTAGCTGCGGACCAGCCCGCTCACGCTGACCCGGTTCGTGGTCTCGGTACTCGTGGTCACGCCGTCCTGACCCTCCACAGCACGACGCCGGCGAGCAGGGCGAGGGCCGTCGCCCAGCTGGCCTGCGCGGTGGGCGTGAACAGCAGCAGCGGGTCCAGTCCCTCGGCCGTGCCGAGCATGACCAGGGTGAGCAGCCACGCGACGCCGACGATCCCTCCGGCCAGGCTCAGCGCCACCCACCGGCTGAGCGCCAGGCACCCGGCCACCATGGCCAGCGCCGGCAGCAGCCAGAAGACCGCCTCCGCCAGGGTGGAGACCGAGGGCATCAGGAACGCCGCCGTCGTGCACAGGACCAGGGCGGGTACCAGGACCGCCGCCGTGCGCAGGAACAGGAGCCGGTACCCGGCCAGGGGGGTGACGGACGTGAGGCTGTGCGCCGGGTCCACCCCCCGGCCGTAGGCGAGGGCCACCCCGATCAGGGGCACGATCGGAGCGGTGAAGGAGAAGAGCAGGGAGCCGCGCGGCACCTCGTGCGCGACGACCAGGGCCATGGCCAGGACGAGTACGGTCGCGCCCAGCCAGGCGCGGTAGAGCTGCGGGGTGGCGGCCAGGAGTTTGGCGGTGTTCTCGCGCAGGCCGACCGCGGCCAGCAGGCGCTCGACCAGGCCGCGTCGGGGCTGGTCCACGATGTCGCGCAGATCGGCCCAGCTGCGGTCCAGCCAGTCCTGGTCGGAGGGCAGCAGGGCGCGGCAGTGGGCGCAGTGGGTCAGGTGGGCCTCGGCGGACATGGCGGTGACGTCGTCGGCCGTGTGGGCCGCGTACTGGTGGAGTTGGTCGTGGGTCAGGTGCCAGCTCATGTGGTCAGTGCCTCCCGTAGCCGCGCCTTGGCGCGCATGACCCGTGTCTTCACGGTTCCCTCGGGTATCTGGAGGATCTCCGCCGCCTCCCGCACGGTCAGGCCGTCGAGCACGGTGGCCTTGATCGCCGAGCGCAGTTCGGGGGAGAGCTCGTGCAGGGCGGCGCCCAGGGGGCCGTGCTCGATGTTGAGGAGCACGGTGTCCTCGGCGGACGCGTCGCCGATCGTCTCGTACGGTTCGGGATCGTTCTCGGCGATCCACCGGTTGGCGCGTTTGCGCAGCTGGGAGATGAGCTGACGGATCGCGATGGTCCACAGCCAGGCTCCGGCGTCGGTGTCACCCGGGCGGGGGGTGAAGGAACCGGCGTTGCGCCACACCGCCAGGAAGGTCTCCTGGAGCGCGGCGTCGAGTTGGTCGTTGTCGGAGCAGCGGTAGCGCAGCCGGGCCCGCAGCCAGGGGGCGTGCCTCCGGTGCAGGATCTCCAGGGCGTCGGTCTCCCCTGCTGCGACGGCGGACAGCAGCACGGGGTCGCCGCTGTCGGGTCCGTAGGCGGGTGCGCGTCGTCGTGCGCGGCGGAGAAGCTTCACGTGGAGGGCTATCGCGGGTCGGGGACGGAACGGTTCTGACGGGGGCGGCCGGGTTCGGTCGGCCCTGACCTCGGCTTTTCCACAGTACCCGCGCGCCGGTTTCCGAACGGTCGGTGCGGTGGGAGAAAATGGGGCGTATGCGCCTGAGGATCTTCCTTGAACCCCAGCAGGGGGCCACCTACGAGGACCAACTCGCCGTCGCCCGAGCCGTCGAGGATCTCGGATTTGACGCTCTGTTCCGGTCTGATCACTATCTGTCCATGGGCGACCATGTCAGCGGGCTCCCCGGCCCGACCGACGCGTGGATCACCCTGGCCGGTCTGGCCAGGGAGACCTCCCGGATCCGCCTGGGCACGCTGATGACCGCGGCGACCTTCCGCCACCCCGGTCCGTTGGCCATCTCCGTCGCGCAGGTCGACCGGATGAGCGGCGGCCGGGTCGAGTTCGGCTTCGGGGCGGGCTGGTTCGAGGAGGAGCACGCGGTCTACGGGATCCCCTTCCCCGACTCCGCGCGGGAGCGGTTCGACCGCTACGAGGAGCAGCTCGACATCATCACGGGGTTGTGGTCCACCCCGGTGGGGGACACCTTCCGGTACGAGGGTCGGCACTTCCGCTTGGCGGAGGGCCCGGCCCTGCCCAAGCCGCAGCAGGGCCCGCACCCGCCGGTGCTGATCGGCGGGACCGGTCCGAAGCGCACGCCGAGGCTGGCGGCCAAGTTCGCGGACGAGTACAACGTTCCGTTCTGCTCGCTGGAGGACACCGAGGCGGCCTTCGGGCGCACCGCCGACGCCGTGAAGGCGTCGGGGCGCACCGCTCCGATCGTGTACTCGGCGGCCCAGGTGCTGTGCGCGGGGCGTGACGAGGCCGAGGTGTCCAGGCGGGCCGCCCGGATCGGTCGCGACGTGTCGGAACTGCGCCAGAACGGTCTGGCCGGGACCCCGGACGAGATCGTGGAGCGGATCGGCCGGTTCGCGGCCGCCGGGGCGGAGAGAATGTACTTGCAGCTCCTGGACCTGTCTGACCTGGACCACCTGGAGCTGGTCGCCTCGGCGGTGGCGCCGCAGTTGGACTGAGGGGGGTCGTGCGCGGGGGTGCCCGAGGGGGATGGCGCCCCACCCGATAACTTGATATCGAGATACAAGTTGGATACCTTGACATCAAGATAACAGCGGGGATCCCCCCACCCGCTCCCGGCTCGGGCCTGTGAGGTCGACCGCTTTTCGGCAGCGCGTCCCGGGCCCGTGAGGTGGTGCGGCCAGTCGGCCGCGACCGGTGACGATGTGGCGTCGTCGCAGGTCAAAGCGGCCCTGATGGATCACGGAGGCGATGGGGGTGCTCATCCGCGACCCCCGTGCCCCGGTGATCCGGTTAGGGCGGCCTCAGTAGGTCCCGCATCCGCTCCATGGGGCAGGATGCTGGGGACAAAGTGGCGAGATCAGGAGGCAGACACCGTGTCCGCGAACAGCTTCGGCGCCCGTGACACGTTGCGCGTTGGCGACGAGTCGTATGAGATCTTCCGGTTGGACGCCGTCAAGGGCTACAACCGACTTCCCTACAGCCTGAAGGTGCTGCTGGAGAACCTCCTCCGCACCGAGGACGGCGCGAACGTCACCGCCGAGCACATCACGGCTCTCGGCAACTGGGACGCCAAGGCCCAGCCCAGCCAGGAGATCCAGTTCACCCCGGCCCGGGTGATCATGCAGGACTTCACCGGCGTCCCGTGCGTCGTCGACCTCGCCACCATGCGCGAGGCCGTCCGCGACATGGGCGGTGACCCGGACAAGATCAACCCGCTCGCCCCCGCCGAGCTCGTGATCGACCACTCCGTCGTCGTCGACCTCTTCGGTCGCCCCGACGCGTTCGAGCGCAACGTCGAGATCGAGTACGAGCGCAACTACGAGCGCTACAAGTTCCTGCGCTGGGGCCAGACCGCCTTCGACGAGTTCAAGGTCGTCCCGCCCGGCACCGGCATCGTGCACCAGGCCAACATCGAGCACCTCGCGCGCGTCACCATGGACCGCAAGGGCCAGGCCTACCCCGACACCTGCGTCGGCACCGACTCGCACACCACCATGCAGAACGGCCTGGGCATCCTGGGCTGGGGCGTCGGTGGCATCGAGGCCGAGGCCGCCATGCTCGGCCAGCCGATCTCCATGCTCATCCCGCGCGTGGTCGGCTTCAAGCTCACCGGTGAGCTCAAGCCCGGCACCACGGCCACGGACCTCGTGCTCACCATCACCGAGAAGCTGCGCGACCACGGCGTCGTCGGCAAGTTCGTCGAGTTCTACGGTGAGGGCGTCGGCGCGGTCCCGCTGGCCAACCGCGCCACCATCGGCAACATGAGCCCGGAGTTCGGTTCCACCGCCGCGATCTTCCCGGTCGACGACGAGACCATCCGGTACATGCGCCTGACCGGCCGCTCCGAGCAGCAGGTCGCCCTGACCGAGGCCTACGCCAAGGCCAACGGCTTCTGGCACGACCCGGCCAACGAGCCCGAGTTCTCCGAGTACCTGGAGCTCGACCTCGCCGAGGTCGTCCCCTCCATCGCCGGTCCCAAGCGTCCCCAGGACCGCATCGCGCTGTCCGAGGCCAAGCCGACCTGGCGCCGCGACGTCCGCAACTACGTCTCCGACGACGCCGACGAGGCGGGCGAGGAGTCCTTCCCGGCCTCCGACGCCCCGGCCCAGGCCCCGAACGGCGAGCGTCCGCACAAGGCCGTCAAGGTCACCATGGCCGACGGCACGGAGACCGAGGTCGACCACGGCGCCGTCGTGATCGCCGCGATCACCTC
Source organism: Nocardiopsis sp. iso_237 (assembly GCF_056173345.1). Classification (NCBI taxonomy): domain Bacteria; kingdom Bacillati; phylum Actinomycetota; class Actinomycetes; order Streptosporangiales; family Nocardiopsidaceae; genus Nocardiopsis; species Nocardiopsis sp. iso_237. The sequence goes on from NZ_CM149669.1 coordinate 2,781,000, forward strand.
GTGCACCAACACCTCGAACCCCTCGGTCATGCTGGGCGCCGCCCTGCTGGCCAAGAAGGCGGTCGAGAAGGGTCTGTCCCGCAAGCCGTGGGTCAAGACCTCCATGGCCCCGGGCTCCAAGGTCGTCACCGACTACTACGAGCGCTCCGGCCTGACCCCGTACCTGGACAAGCTGGGCTTCAACCTGGTCGGCTACGGCTGCACCACCTGCATCGGCAACTCGGGCCCGCTGCCCGAGGAGATCTCGCAGGCGGTCCAGGACAACGACCTCGCCGTCTCGGCGGTCCTGTCCGGCAACCGTAACTTCGAGGGCCGGATCAACCCGGACGTGAAGATGAACTACCTGGCCTCGCCGCCGCTGGTGGTCGCCTACGCGCTGGTCGGGTCGATGGACGTCGACATCACCACCGAGCCCCTGGGTATCGGCAAGGACGGCCAGCCCGTCTACCTGGCCGACGTGTGGCCGACCGCCGAGGAGATCCAGGAGGTCATGGACTCCGCGATCGCGTCGGACATGTACGCCAGCGCGTACTCGGACGTGTTCGCCGGTGACGACCGCTGGCGCGAGCTGCCCACGCCCACCGGCAACACCTTCGAGTGGGAGGGCGAGTCGACCTACGTCCGCAAGCCCCCGTACTTCGAGGGCATGGGCCAGACCCCGGCTCCGGTCACCGACATCTCCGGTGCCCGCGTCCTGGCCAAGCTGGGCGACTCGGTCACCACCGACCACATCTCCCCGGCCGGCGCCATCAAGCCGGGCACCCCGGCGGCCGAGTACCTCAAGGCCCACGGTGTGGAGCGTCGCGACTTCAACTCCTACGGTTCCCGTCGCGGCAACCACGAGGTGATGATCCGCGGCACGTTCGCCAACATCCGCCTGCGCAACCAGATCGCGCCGGGCACCGAGGGCGGCTACACCCGCGACTTCACCCAGGCCGACGCGCCGGTGTCGTTCATCTACGACGCCGCGCAGAACTACGCCGAGCAGGGCACCCCGCTGGTGGTCCTGGGCGGCAAGGAGTACGGCTCCGGTTCCTCGCGTGACTGGGCGGCCAAGGGCACCAGCCTGCTGGGCGTGCGCGCGGTCATCACCGAGTCCTACGAGCGCATCCACCGCTCCAACCTGATCGGTATGGGCGTCCTGCCGCTCCAGTTCCCGGAGGGCCACTCCGCGGACTCCCTCGGGCTGACCGGCGAGGAGACCTTCTCCGTCACCGGCGTGACCGAGCTGAACGAGGGCCGTATCCCCAGCACGGTGAAGGTCACCACCGACACCGGCGTCGAGTTCGACGCTGTGGTGCGGATCGACACCCCGGGCGAGGCGGACTACTACCGCAACGGCGGCATCCTCCAGTTCGTGCTGCGTCAGCTGATCGCCAAGTAGCGAGAGGCGTTCCGAGACCGCCGCCCGCGCCCAACAGGCGCGAACGGTGCTTCGAGGGCCGTCACCGTCCGACCGACGGTGGCGGCCCTTCTCGTGTTCCGGCCTTCCGCGTTCAGACCCTTCCGAGTTCCGGGCTGGCCGAAAGCTCCCGATATGCTCTGTGCATGCCCTCGCCCCCCGGACCAGGTCCCCTCCCTCGGCGCGCGGACCTGCTCCGACGCGCCCTGGCGCTCTGCGCCGCGTCACTGTTCGCGGTGCTCGCCGCCGCGCCCGCCGCCCGGGCCGAACCCCCGCCCGAGGCGGTCGAGGCCCACGAGGACACCAGGACCCCCGCCGAGTACTACGCGGACGAGCTCGCGGAGCGCCCCGAGGGCGCCGCCGTGATCGTGGACGACGCCATGGCGGGCCTCGTGGACACGGCCGAGCTGGAGGGGGAGCTGCACGCCCTCTTCTCCACCCTCGACGTCCCCTACTACGTGATCGCCAGCCCCTTCCCCGGCACCGGGTCGGACTGGGGCACCGGTACGGTCCTGCCCGTGGTGGTGGACCGGCTCGACCGCGACGGCGTCTACGTGCACCTGCGGCCCGACACCCTCATGCAGGAGGTGCTGGTCCGCGGCTACGACCTCCCTGCCGAGGAGAGCGCGCGCTCGCTGAGCGGCGACCCCAGGCTGGAGTACGACTCCGCCCCCGACGAGGTCGCCGCCGTCCTCGTGGAACACCTCCGGGGCGAGGCCCCCGCGCCCGCACACGGCCACGAGGGGAGGAGCGACCCCGGCGCGCTGACGGTCTTCTGGCAGGAGTTCCTCGACGACGTCGACCCCACCCGTTCGGTCGGCGCCGAGAACCTCGGCACCCTCTCCGGGCTCTCCGCCGGATTCCTGCTCGGCACGGGTGTGATCTGGGTGTGGTGGCGCTCCGTGCGCGGCCGTCGGCGGCGCCACGAGGTGACCGTCGTGGCCGTGCTCACCCTGGCCCTGGCCGGTGCCGCCGTCGCCGGTCCCCACGCCTACATGATGAGCGTGCCCGAAGGGGGAGTGGAGACCGCCTGGCAGACCCCGGACGTCCAGTCCGTCCCGCCCTACGTGGCCAACACCGAGCGGGTCGAACGCCTGGTCTCCGAGACCGGATCCGCGCCGCTGTACGTGGCGCCGCTGGTCACGATGGACCGCACCGGCCTGGCCGCCACCGCCGAGCGGTTGGAGGACACGCTGGAGGACACCGGTATCCCGGTCCGCGCCCTGGTGATGTCGATGAGCCCGACCGACGAGTCGGAGGGCGACCCCGAGGTTCTGGCGTACTCCCTGGCCGCGCTCACCGAGGAACCCTCCGTGTACCTGGTCGCCACCGCGGACTTCGAGGGGCGGGTCCAGATCGCCGCCGGGACCGCGGGCCTGGGTGTCGACTCCTACGAACTGAGCACGGCGGTCCGGGACGTGACGGGCGACACTCCGGCCGAGGCCGTCGAGGCCGCGCTGCCCGCCCTCACCGCGCTGTCCACCGACCCCGGCCAGCCCGACACCGAACCCCTCTTCGCGTACTCCTACGACGAGGACCCCGGGCCCAGGTCCGAGCGCTTCCTCGGTGACGGCTTCCTGCCCTGCCTCCTCGTGGTCGGACCCCTGCTCTCCGGGATCGCCTTCGGCCTGCTGCTCCTCCTGGTGGCCACCGTGCGCGCCGTGCGCGGGGGCACGGTCGGCGGTCGGACGCGGATGAGGGCACGCACACTGCGCCGACTCGCGTTGTCGGAGACCCGGGCCATGGTCCGGGAGCTGGAGGAGGCCGGGAACGGCGAGGTCCCCGCGTCGGCCATGCGCGACGCCGACGCCGCACTGGTCGTGCTCCGGCGCCCCACGGACTCCCTCGACCTCCTCGGGGCCACGGTCCTGGCCCGGCGCGCCCGCGCGGGCATCTCCGGCGACCCCGGGGCCGGACGGCGGCCGGTCTGCTCGGCCAACCCCCTGCACGGCCGGGCGGACCGGGTCGGCAGGGTCGCGGTCGTCCAGGGGCGCCGCCCGCTGTGCGACGCCTGCCTGGAACTCCAGAACGACGCCCGTACCGCACGCGTGCTGGAGCTGCGGATCGGCGGGGCCTGGGTCCCGCACCTGAGCCTGGACCGCGTCTGGGTGCACACCAACTACGGATCGACGCAGCGCGGCCTCGTCGACGGGATTCTGGAGGAGAGCGATGCGTAGGTTCGAGGTGCCCACCGTCCTGGGCGCGGTCCTGGCCCTCACCCTCATGGGGGCGGCGCCCGTCGCCGCCGCGCCGGACGACACCGTGCGGGAGAACGCCTCCGAGGCGATCACCTCCGCCCTGGCCGAGTCGCCGGTCCACGTCGACCCCGCCTACTCCGGTGCCCTGCCCGAGGAGGTCCGCCAGGAGGCCGTCGAACTCATCGAGGACTCCGACCTGCCCCTGTACGTGATCGCGGTGCCGATGGTCGCAGGGGACACCTGGGACGGCGACCCCGAGAACCTGGCCGTCCTGGTCCACGACCGCATGGGCGGGGGCCGGGCCCACATCCTGGTGTTCGCCAACGACCGCATGCACGGGTGGGACTACGGGGGCGGATCGGACCTGCGCGCCCACTACGGGGCCCTCACCTCCGCCTATGCCACGGAGTTCGACGGCAACCTCGCCGAGCTGGTCGAGGTCTCGGTGGAGTCGGCCCTGTCCGAGGACCCCGAGGCCGCCTACACCGCCGCCAGCGAGGCCTACGACGAGCAGCGGGACGACGCCGCCGGGCCGCTGTCCGGGTTCTGGCGGGGCGACGGCACGGGGGCGCCCGGCTGGCTGTGGCCGTCCGTCGCCGCCCTGGCGCTCGTCCTGGCCGTCGGCGCGGTCTGGCGGTCCCGCCGGGCCAGGGTGCCCTCGCTGCCGGCCCTGGCCGTCACCCAGCACGCCGGGTTCGACAACGCCGACCGCGCCGCTCTGGACCGGCTGGTCGAGCGGGGCGCCACCGACCTCGTCGAACTGGGGGAGCGGCTGGGCCAGCTGCGTTCGCGCTCCCAGAGCGAGGAGGCCACCCGGCTTCTCCAGCACGCTCTGGACGCCCGTTCCGCCGCCGCCAAGGTCCACGACCGCATGCTCGCCACCGAACCCGCGCTGCCCGACGCGGTCGGGGTCCTCGTCCTGCTCGACATGGCGGAGGACGCCATCCTGCGCAGCCGTTCCCGGTCCCGCAAGCCCCGGGTGCACTGCTACGCCAACCCGCTGCACGGTACCGCCACCAAGCAGACGGACTGGCGCGAGTTCGGCGGCACCCGGACCGTCCGCGTCCCGCTGTGCGCGGAGTGCGCCAAGGCGGTTCGGGAGCGGCGCCGTCCCCGGGTGCTCCCCGACCACCACCGGGGGAGTGAGGTGCCCTACTACGAGGTGCCGGCCGACGAGAGCGTCTGGTCGGCCACCGGCTACGGGGCCCTGCGCGACGACCTGGTCGATCGGGTCCTGCGCGGCGACCACACCGGGGCCCGGAGGTAACGGCCGGGCATCGGATGGGAGGAGACCGGAACCGGGACCGTGTACGGGCGGTCAGTTCCCTGTGGCACCCTGACATGGCGCCCCGCTCGGGGCCCGAGAACGACGTACGAGAGACGGGGCGGGCTGTGGACGACCCTCAGGACCAGGCCATGCGAGTGGAGGAGGTCGGAGGCTTCCGGCTTCTGCGTTCCCTGGGGCGTGGCGGTTTCGGGGAGGTGTTCCTCGGTGAGGCCGGGGACGGCACCCTCGCCGCGGTGAAGCTCCTGCACGCCAGCTGGTCCGGCGACGCCGACATGCGGCGCCGCTTCGCCGCCGAGGTGGATCAGGCCCGGCGGGTGAGCGGGTTCTGCGTCGCGACGATCCTGGACGCCGACCCCGACGCGGCCCAGCCGTGGATCGCCACCGAGTTCATCGACGGCCCCACCCTCCAGGCCTCCGTCGAAGCGGACGGCCCGCGCACGGGAGTGGAGCTCCAACGCCTGTCCGTGGGCACCGCGACGGCCCTGGCCGCCATCCACGCGGCGGGGGTGGTGCACCGGGACCTGAAACCGGACAACATCATGCTCGCCTCGGACGGGCCCCGGGTGATCGACTTCGGGATCGCCCGCGCGGTCGAGTCGACCTCGGTGACGGCCAGCGGGGTGGTCGGCACCATCGGGTACATGGCGCCCGAGCAGCTGGAGGGCGCCCGGCTGACCGCCGCCGTGGACGTGTTCGCCTGGGCCTCGGTGATGGTGTTCGCCGCCACCGGCCGCGAGGCCTTCTCCGGTCCCACCCAGGCCTCGCGCATCGCCCGCATCCTGGGCGGGGAACCCGACCTCGCGGGCCTGGAGGGCGCGTTCGCCGACATCCTCCGGGTCTGCCTGGACAAGGAGCCCTCAGCTCGGCCCGACGCCGAGACCCTCATGCGGTGGATCATCTCCGCTCCGGCCGGTCCCGGTCCGGTCCGCGCCGCCGGAACCGGTGGGAACCACGCGCCCACGACGGTCGCCCCCGGTACGGACTCCGACCGCACGCACACCGAGGTGGCGCCCTCGTCGGAAGCCCGCACCCGCGTCGGCGTCGACCGCACCAGGGTCGCCGGTCCACCGCACTCCGGCGGGCCCCCCGTCGACCCCACCAGGGTGGGCGGGGCCGCCCATGCCGCACCCACCCGCACCTACACACACATGGCTCCCTCGGACGCGCCGGAGGGGCAGGTCCGCGCCCAGCCGTCCGGGCCGTATCCGTCGGCCCCCGGCGGGGCGTACACCCCGCCCCCGAGCGGCGCGTACCCCTCGGGCGCCCATCCCTCTTCCAGCGGGTACCACGCCTCGAACAGCGGCCACTTCGGGGCGCCGCCCTACCACTTCGTCAGCCTCCGGTTCCACGACCCCGCCCACCTGGCCGAGGCCATGCAGCAGAACTGGGGCGCCGCGGTCAAGGTCTTCAGCGAACCCGGCGAGCGCGCGGCCCTGGGCGCCTGGCTCATGGACGACCTGGGCGACACCAGTGTCGACCGCTCCCTGTTCCGGCGCGAGGTCCGGGACGCCAACCTCGCGGTCGCCTCGTTCGTCGCCCAGGTCCGCCCCGACCTGCCGCCCGTCTTCCGTGGCCGGGGCGTGTCCCTGGCCGAGCTCCGGGCGCTGTTCTCCGACCCCGGTCCGCTCCTGACCGGTGCCCCGCTCAGCAACGAGATGGTCCTGCTGGCCCGTCCCGAGCTCCTGCGGATCATGAGCGCCCACCAGGGCCCCGAGAGCGTCGAGTACCAGCGGCTCGCCGAACACCTCGACCGCGGCGAGAACGCCGGCACCCTCCTGCACGGACAGCTCTCCCAGCAGCTCGTGGGGTGGCGGTCGAGCCAGCCCAACGTCAATCCGGCACTGGTCCTGGCCTTCCTCCTGAACCCGCGCCTGATGGTCCCGCCCGACGACAACGGTGACTCCGGTGTCGCCGAGTGGGTGGACATCCTGTGGCAGCGCGTGTCGAACACCGGCACTCCCGAGAGCGCCGGGTACGCGGCGGCGGTCTACGGCTCCCTGGGCACCCTCCAGGCCCTGGCCAGGCAGCGCCGCTACTGGGAGAGCCGCTACGCCGAGGTGTCCACCACCCACGAGGAGCTCGTGGGCAAGGTGGAGCTCCAGACCCGGACCGGGCGGATCATCCACTGGTGCCGGATCTCCCTCATCGGCCTCCCCCTCGGCCTCTTCCTCGCCGTGATGCCCGTGTGGGACGTGGTCGCCGACCTCATGATGTGGGTCGCGCTGCTCGGTCTCGTCGGCCTGGTCGGTGCCTTCATGACACGTCTGGTGCTGTGCGGACCCGCCGACCGCCGTCGGCAGCGGCTCATGGACCTGCACAACTCCAACCACCAGCTGCCCCAGCTGACCAGCGGCGTGGAGCGCATCCGCACCGACCTGGCCCAGGCGCGCAGAATCACCTCCGGCTGAGCCCTCCGGCGGGCCCGGGCCCCGCCGTTCGGACGACAGGACAAGAGAAGAAGGAAGGACGCGCTCGTGGACGAGACCACGGACTTGACGCCCGCCCCCCGCGCGGTCGGTCCGTACACCCTGACGCGATCGCTGGGCAGGGGCGGTTTCGGGGAGGTGTTCCTCGGTGAGGCCGGGGACGGCACCCGGGCCGCCGTCAAGCTCCTGCACGCCAACTGGTCAGGCGACGCCGACATGCGGCGCCGCTTCGCCGCCGAGGTGGATCAGGCCCGGCGGGTGAGCGGGTTCTGTATCGCGACGATCCTGGACGCCGACCCCGACGCGGAGCAGCCCTGGATCGCCACGGAGTTCATCGACGGGCCCACCCTGCACCGGGCCGTGACCGTCGAGGGCCCCCGCACCGGCGCCGAGCTCCAGCGCCTCGCCGTCGCCACGGCCACCGCCCTCGCGGCCATCCACGCGGCGGGGGTGGTGCACCGGGACCTGAAGCCGGACAACATCATGCTCGCGTCGGACGGGCCCCGGGTGATCGACTTCGGGATCGCCCGCGCGGTGGAGTCCACCTCCGTGACCGCCAGCGGCATCGTCGGCACGGTCGGGTACATGGCGCCCGAGCAGCTGGAGGGCATGCGCCTCACCGCGGCCGTGGACGTCTTCTCCTGGGCCTCGGTGATGGTGTTCGCCGCCACCGGCAGGGACGCCTTCCACGGCCCCACCCAGGCCGCGCGCATCGCCAGGGTGCTCTCCGGGGAACCCGACACCGGGGACCTGTCCGGGCCCCTGCTGGACACCATCCTGGCCTGCCTGGACAAGGACCCGAGGCGGCGCCCGGACGCGCCCGCCCTCCTGCACCACCTGGTCGCGGGGACCGCTCCCGGTCCCGCCGGTCAGTCCTCGGGGCCGTCCCCCGCCCCGGGAGGGGACGCCCCCCGGACGCCGTCCCAGGACCCCCCGCCCCACCACGCGGCCGCACCGCCCTCGGGCAGACCCGCGTACCTCACCCCGCCACCGTCCCTGGTCCGGCTCCAGAACTCCTACGGCCCTCCCGCACCCGACGCCGACGCCGACGGGGAGGTCCCGCCCTACCGGTTCGCGGGGGTGCGCTTCACCCGGATCGAGCCGCTGGCCGCCGCCATGCAGGAGCACTGGTCGGAGGCGGTCATGATCCTCGGGGACCCGGCCGAGCGGGCCATGCTCGGGTCCTGGGTCATGAACGACATCAACGACACCAAGGTGGACCGCTCCCTGTTCCGCCGCGAGGTCCGGGACGCGAACATGGCCGTGGCCTCCTTCGTCGCCCAGGTCTGCCCGGAGCTGCCACCCCTCTTCCGGGGGCACGAGCTCACCCTCGCCGGGCTGCGGGAGCTCTTCCACGACCCGCGTCCGCTCATCACCGGAGGGCACGAGGCCAACGAACTCATGCTGCTGGCCCGCCCCCAGCTGCTGCGGCAGATGGCGGAGCACCGGCACGCGGACGGCCCGGAACTGCGCCGACTGGCCCGGGACGTCGAGGAGGCCGAGCGGACCGGGATGGCCTTCCACCGGGAACTGGCCCAGAACCTCAACGGCTGGCGCGGGTTCGAGGGACGGATGGACCCGGCTCTGGCGCTCACCTTCCTGCTCAACCCGGAGCTCATGGTGCCCCCGGACCCGGGGGACATGCCCGGCGCCCTGAACTGGACGAGCGCGCTCTGGTCACGCGTCGAGCTCTCCTCGGGAGCCCGACGGGCGGGGTACGCGGCGGCTGTCTACGGTTCGCTGTCCGCCGTCGTGACCCTGATCCGGCAGCGCAGGGTGTGGGCGGAGCAGCGGGAGTCCCTGCGCCGTGAACACAGTTCGCTGACCGCGGCGGTCTCGGAGTCGGGGCAGATCTCCAGGATCAGGACGGCGTTCGTGGTGGCGGCCGTCGTCTTCCTGTTCCTGTCCCTGGTCCTCGGGGCGGGGCTCAACGGGTCGGGCCTGGGGATGCTCTTCTTCCTGTCGTCGCTCGCGGCGGGGAGCGTCGCGCTGATCATGAGGTTCAGGGAGAACGGGAGCTTCGGGGGGTCCTCCGCCCGGGAGGCGCGTGACCTGCGCCTGCGCAACATTCCCCTCCAGGGGCAGGCGCTGGCGGCGGGTCTGCGGACGATGGACGCCGACGTCCGGCGCGCCCGCGAACTCTGCTCGCGGCCGCCCGCCAAGGACTACTGAGGGCCGTTCCCGACCAGCAGGTCGGCGCGTACACGAGGCGGGTCGCAGGCGTACAGGGCGTCCTCCTGACGGGCCCACGACGCACGGTGGGGGGCGTACGCCTCCGCGTCCTCCCGGGCGTCGAGCCTGCGGGCCCGCGTCGGCGCGTCGGCCTCCACCCACAGCAGCAGGTCCGGGAGGTCGCGCACGGCGGCGGCCCCCGAACCGCACCCCTCCACGACCAGGGTGCCCCCGTGTTCGACGACGTCGGCGGGGAGGGTGACCCGGTCGGCGCCGAACGCCCCGCGCTCCCAGTCGTACCGGTGCCAGGCGGGCGCGCGCCCCTCGGCGAGCGGCAGCAGCACCCATGACCTGAGCAGGGCGGAGGCCTCGGCCAGACCCTCCCAGCCGGGGTAGAGGTCCTCCATCGTCAGGAGGGCCACCGATTCACCCCGGTCGGCCAGGGCACGGCACACCCGGGCGGCCACCGTGCTCTTGCCCGACCCCGAACGCCCCTCCACCGCCACGACCCGTACGAGCGGGCCCCGCCGGTCGGCGTCCAGAACGGCCCCGGCCACGTGTTCCGCCCACCCGGGCCGGTCGGTGCTCACCCTCTCCATGCCCACGAACCTAGGGCATGGCCGGGGTCGGCCGTCCGGGCCGCGACTCTGAGGTCCGGTTCCCCGTTCAATGCTTGTAACATTCGACGGAACAACGCCAGAGCGAGCGGACCGAGAAGGGGTACGTGGTGACCGAGACCGGCACGACCCCCGGGTCCCAGTCCGCTCTGCGGGAGGCCAACCAACGGCGCGTCGTGGACGTGCTGCGCCGCGACGGCACCCGCACCCAGGCCGAGCTGGCCCGCGCCACAGGGCTCTCGGCGGCCAGCGTCTCCAACATCGTCCGGGGCCTGCGCGCCGCCGGGACGGTGTCGGTGCGCGACACCTCCTCCAACGGCCGCCGGGCCCGGGCCGTCACCCTCCTCCGTCCGCCGGGCACGGTCGTGGCCGTGGACTTCGGCAACGACCGGATCCGCGTGGCGGTCGGTGACAGCGAAGGCAACATGCTGGCCCGCGAGTCCATCGCCTACGAGGTCGCCGCGGACGCCGGGCGGGCGGTCCGCCGGGCCGCCTGGCTGACCGAGACCACCCTGCTGGGCGCCCGGATCGACCTGGGCACGGTCGCCTCCGTGGTGGCCTCCGTTCCGGGGCCGATCGCCCCCGACACCGGCGAGGTCGGTGCCATCTCCTGTTTGCCCCGGTGGGCGGGGTTCCGCCCCGCCGAGGTGCTGGGGGAGCGGCTCGGCCTGCCCGTGCGGGCGGAGAACGACGCCAACCTCGCGGTGGTGGCCGAACGTGAGCTGGGCGCCGCCCAGGGGGCCGACCACGTCATCCAGCTGGTCCTCGGGGAGGGCGTGGGCGCGGGCATCGTCATGTCCGGTCGGCTCTTCCGGGGCGCGGGCGGCACGGCGGGCGAGATCGGGCACATCGGCCTGGACCCGCGCGGCCAGGTGTGCCGCTGCGGCAACCGCGGCTGCCTGGAGACCTTCGTGGGCACCGGGTACCTGTTGAACATGCTGCCCAGGACCCACGATCTCGCGGCCGGTACGGACCGGGATCTGCTGCGGGAGTTGGTCGCCTCCGCTCTGGACGAGGACCCCGGCAGCCGCCGCGTCGTCGCGGAGGCCGGGAGCGCCCTGGGGCAGGGGGTGGCGATCATGGCCAACCTGTTCAACCCGGACCGCGTGGTGGTCGGCGGCGACCTGGCCGAGGCGGGCGATCTGCTGCTGGTCCCCATGCGCAGGTCGATGGAGCTCGGAACCCTGGGTGGGGCCCTCGCCCAGCTCGAAGTGGAGACCAGCGCCCTGGGCGAGGACGCGCCGATCCGTGGCGCGCTGCTCACGGCCGCGCACAGCCTGCGCTGAACGCGGGCACCTCGGCTCAGCCACTCGGCGGGGTCTCTCTGAGGCGCCCGCCTGAGGTTCGCACCCCTTCCGCGCGGTGTCCGCCTTGTGTGCAAGCGTCCTGGCCTGCCCGGATGCTGAATTCAGCTTGTGAACTCAAGACTCGTAATGTTTCGGTTATGTGTTCAACAGTTGACGGCAAGGTGGACTCGGGGATCTACTTCACACCATCGATCGCGCATTCTCGTCCGCGCAGGTTCCGCAAGAGAGGCCCCCCGCGTTGACCACGACACGCCCCCACCACCGTCCCCTCCCCCTCGGCATCGCCGCCGCCGGTGCCGCGCTGGCCCTGTTCGCCACCGCCTGCGGCTCGCTCACCACGGACGACTCGGCCGGTGAGACCCAGACACACAGCCTGGAGGAGGGCTTCCACGTCGGACTGCTGCTCCCCGAGCTCCAGACCGCCCGTTACGAGGCCTTCGACAAGCCCTACTTCGAGGAGGCGCTGACGGACCTCTGTCCCAACTGCGAGCTCTCGTACGCCAATGCCGACCAGGACGTCGACGAACAGCAGACCCAGGCCCAGGCGATGCTGACCGCCGGGGTCGACGTCCTCGTGCTCGGCGCCGTCGACTCCGAGGCCGCCGCCGGAACCGTGAACGAGGCACGCGGCCAGGGAGTCCCCGTCGTCGCCTACGACCGACTGGCCCAGGGCGGCGTCGACATGTACGTCTCCTTCGACAACTTCCGGGTCGGCCAGGTCCAGGCCGAGGCCCTCCTGGGCGCCCTCGACCAGGAGGGAACCGCCGGTGACGGCCAGATCGTCATGATCAACGGCTCACCGACCGACCCCAACGCGGGCGACTTCAAGGCGGGCGCCCACGAGATCTTCGAGGGCCAGGTCGAGATCGGCCAGGAGTTCGACACCCCCGACTGGTCGCCGGACGAGGCCAACAGCCAGATGGAGGGCGCCATCACCTCCCTCGGCCTGGACGAGATCGTCGGCGTCTACTCGGCCAACGACGGCATGGCGGCGGGCATCATCTCCGCCCTGCGCAGCGCCGGGGTCTCCGTGGCGGACCTTCCGCCCGTCACCGGACAGGACGCCGAGCTGCACGGCATCCAGCGGATCGTCTCCGGTGAGCAGTACATGACCGTCTACAAGGCCATCCGCCCCGAGGCCGAGATCGCCGCCGCCATGGCCGTCTCCCTGGCCACCGGCGACGAACTCGACGCGGGTGAGCACTCCGTCACCGAGGTCGAGGACGCCGACGGCGAGAAGGTCAGCTCGGTCCTGCTCGACCCGGTCGCGGTCACCGTCGACGACATCGCGGACACGGTCGTCTCCGACGGCTTCTACACGATCGAGCAGATCTGCACCGACGACTACGCCGACTTCGACTTCTGCAAGGAAGCCCTCTAGCCATCCCGACGTCCGGGCCGTCCCCCACCGGAGGCGGCCCGGACGCGAAGCCCCGCGAGGCCGGGCCGCGTGGAGCGACCGGCCCCGTCCCGCCGGGGCGAGAGAGAGAAACAGGCACATGAGCACACCCGTCCTGGAACTGTCCGGGATCTCCAAGACCTTCGGGGCCGTCAAGGCCCTCTCCGAGGTCGACTTCCAGGTCGACCCCGGGGAGGTGGTCGCCCTCCTCGGGGACAACGGCGCGGGCAAGTCGACCCTCGTCAAGGTCATCGCCGGAGCCCACCCCGCCGACAACGGCGGCACCGTCCTCTGGGACGGCACACCGGTCACCATCGGGGCACCCGCGGACGCCCAACGCCTCGGGATCGCCACCATCTACCAGGACCTCGCTCTCTGCGACAACCTGGACATCGTCGGCAACCTCTTCCTGGGCAACGAACGCCTCCACTTCCCCGGCACCCTCGACGAGGTCGAGATGGAGCGTCGGGCCGTGGAGCTCCTCGACTCCCTGTCGGTGAGCATCCCCGACCTGCGCGTCCCCGTCGCCGCCCTCTCCGGCGGGCAGCGGCAGATCATCGCCATCGCCCGGTCCCTGCTGGGCCAGCCCCGCGTGGTGATGCTCGACGAACCCACCGCCGCGCTGGGCGTCGCCCAGACCGCCCAGGTCCTCGACCTCATCGAGCGCCTGCGCGACCAGGGGCTGGGGGTGGTCCTGATCAGCCACAACATGGCAGACGTCCGGGCCGTCGCGGACCGCGCCGTCGTGCTCCGCCTCGGCCGCAACGCGGGCGACTTCCCCATCGCCTCGACCAGCTACGAGGAGATCGTGGCCGCCATCACCGGCGCCTCCGACAACCCGGTGACCCGTCGATCCACCCGTACCGGCTCATCGGCCACGGCCACGAAGGACAAGGAATGAGCCAGCAGACACACGCCTCCCAGGACGGCGACACGTCCGTACCGTCGAGCGGACCCCGGCGCGACCCCCGACTGCTGGCCACCGTCGCCTCACCCGGCGGATGGCTCAGGGCCCTGCGCCGCAACCTCAGGGGAGGGGAGCTCGGCGCGGCGCCGGTCATCGTCGGCCTGCTGCTGATCGCCGTCGTCTTCCAGTCGATGAACGACCGGTTCCTGTCCCCGCAGAACCTGTCGAACCTCACCGTGCAGATCGCCGCGATCGGCCTCATGACCACCGGCGTCATCATGGTCCTGCTGCTCGGTGAGATCGACCTGTCCATCGGCTCGGTGGCGGGACTCTCAGCCGGGGTCCTGGCGGTCCTCGCGGTCCGGCACGGCTGGTCCGAGTGGGCGGCCGTCGGCGCCGCCGTGGGCGTGGGCCTCCTCGTGGGCCTGCTCCACGGTTTCGTCTTCGCGAAGATGGGCGTACCGGCCTTCGTGGTCACGCTCGCCGGTCTGCTCGGCTGGCAGGGCGTGCACCTCTACCTCATGGGCGGCGACGGGAGCATCAACACCAGCTCCAGCGGAGCCATCGCGATGCTCACCCAGACCTACTTCGTCCCGGTCGTGGGCTGGTTCCTGGTCCTGCTGGCACTCGGCCTCTACCTGCTGTCGGTGCTGGTGGTCGAGGGCCGACGCCGCTCGGCGAGCCTGCCCTACAAGCCGCTGACCGAGGTGCTGTTCCGTACCCTCCTGCTCGCCCTGCCGCTGGCGGGCGGTGTGTGGGTGCTCAACCAGTACAAGGGTGTACCGCTCGCCTTCCTCATCTTCGTGGGCTTCGTGGTGGTGCTGGACCTGGTGCTGCGCAAGACCCGCTACGGCCGCATGGTCTACGCGGTGGGCGGCAGCTCCGAGGCGGCCCGCCGGGCCGGGATCAACGTGGACCTGATCCGGATCTCCGTCTTCGGGATCGCCTCCACCCTGGCCGCGCTCGGCGGCGTCATGCTGGTCTCCCGCAACTTCGCGGCCAGCGTCTCCACGGGCGGCGGCGCCGAACTGATGATGGCCATCGCGGCCGCGGTGATCGGTGGCACGAGCCTGTTCGGCGGGCGCGGCAACGCCTACTCGGCCCTGCTGGGCGGCCTGGTGCTGGGCGCCATCACCTCGGGTCTGCTGCTGCTCCAGATGGACACGTCGGTGCGCTTCATGATCACGGCGGCGGTCCTGCTGATCGCGGTCGTGCTCGACGCGCTCTCCCGTCGTGGACGCAAGACCCACGCCAGGGGCGGCGCCTAGGGAGTGTTTTTTGGATGCTTTCGCTGGTGGCGGCGGAGCCGCCATCGATGCGAGCGGCCGTCGCCCCTACTGTGCGCTGCTACGCAAGCTCCGCAGCCTCGCACAGCGGGGGCCCGGCAATCTCTCGCAAGCCGTGGAGCGAAGCTGCCCCTACTGTGCGCTGCTACGCAAGCTCCGCAGTGTCGCACAGCGGGGGCCCGCCCGGGTTTGGCTGTCCGAGCTTCATCGGCGCAGCGAGAGGCAGCCTGGTGGTCGCGAGCGCGGAATGATCCAAAAAACACGACCTAGGGCCACCCCCCAGTGCGGCGGTCGTCCCTCCCCGGGGCCGCCGCGGGGCCCGGGCCGGTTCCACTCCCACCGGTCCGGGCCTCTCCCGTGTGCACGGGGCGTGTGAGGTGTGTCCCTTTCCGGCCTCCGCGCGCGACGGCGCGTTCCCCGTGGACGGGGGCGCGGACCGCCCCGGCGGCGGGGGAGGGGGCGAGTGGCCGGGCCCGCCGGGTCGGACCGCCGATACCCGGTGCGACCTGCGCTGACACGGACACGCTCCCGAAGCGTCGTCCGGAGGGGCCGACGGCCGCCGTGACCCGGGCCACTCCCGGTGTCCGGGGCGTTGGTCCCGACGGGCACGGGGTCGAAGGTCCCGAGGTCAGGGGCGGAATCAGCGGCCTTCGGAGCGCTGTTAGGTTCGCCGCGTCCCTCGACCCAGCCCCGGGCGTCCGGCGTTCGCGCCCGCGCCGCTCCCGGGACCCAGCCAGGAGAACCATGCGCAAGATCCTCGTCGTCGGTGCCGGACCGTCCGGGCTCCAGCTCGCCCTCGGGCTGCTCGCGGAGGACTACGACGTCACCCTGATCGACCCCCGGGGCCCGGAGGAGATCCGGGCCGGGCGGGTGATGTCCACCCAGTGCCTCTTCGGACCGGCCCTGCGCCGTGAACGCCGCCACGGACTGGACCTCTGGGGCGACCGGGCGCCCGACGTCACCGGAGTGGGGATGCGCGTGGCCGCCCCGGAGGGGGGAACCGCACCCGAGACCGACTGGGTGGGACACCTGGACGAGCCCGCCCGGTCGGTGGACCAACGGCTCAAACTGGCCGCGTGGGCGGAGCTGTTCGCCCGGGGCGGCGGCCGCGTCGTCCGGAGCCGGGTCACCCCCGACGACCTGGAGGCCCTGAACGCCGAACACGACCTGGTCGTCGTCGCGGCGGGCCGGGGCGGACTCGCCGGGCTCTTCCCGCGCGACGAACGCCGTTCACCCTTCACCGAGCCCCAGCGCGTGCTCTCCCTGGCCTATGTCACCGGGGCCGACCCGCATCCGCACGGCGGTGTCCTGGGGCGGACGGCCTTCCCCGGAGCGGGTGAACTGCTCACCCTGCCCACTCTCTCCGTGAACGGCCTCTGCCAGGCCCTGATGGTCGAGGCCGTGCCCGGCGGGCCACTCGACCGGCCGTTGCGCCCCGGCGCCACCAGCGAGGACGTGCTCGAAGGCCTGCTAGACGCCCTCCGCCGCCACGCCCCCTGGGAACACGAGCGCTTCGCCGGGGCCCGGCTGGCCGACCCCCTCGCCGCCCTCCACGGCGCCCACACCCCGGTGGTGCGCGAGCCCGTCGCCCGGTTGGCCGACGGCACCCCCGTCCTGGGCATGGCCGACACCGTGGTCAGCAACGACCCCGTCACCTCGCAGGGCGCCAACATGGCCTCCCTGTGTGCCGACGTCTACCGCCGCGCCATCGTCGACCACGGGACGCGTCCCTTCGACGAACGCTTCATGCGCGCGGCCTTCGCGGCCTACTGGCGCCACGCGCGGCAGGTCACCGCGTGGAGCAGAGTGATGCTGGCCGGACCGCAGCACGTGTGGGAGCTGTACCGGCTGGCGGAGGGGCACCAGCCCACCGCCGACCGGTTCGCCAACTCCTTCGGGGACCCCACCGGCCTGATCGACTGGTTCCTGCACCCCGAGCGGGCGACGGCCTACGCGGACCAGGTGCGACGATCCGCGGAGACGCCGTCGTCCCATGTCCCTATCTCCTAATCCCGATCGGCCAGAGGGGGATATAGCGTCGGCCCCCTCATGTTCGCTGATCTCCTCACACCCACGTCCCACGCCCTGTTCGGGCAGATCGACGCCTGGATCTTCCTCCTGGTGGCGGCCACCGCCGTCCTCGCCGGCGCCGCCGTCCAGAGCATGGTCGGGCTCGGCCTCGGACTGGTCGCCGCCCCGGTGATCTCCTTCCTCGACCCCACGCTCATGCCCGGCTCCCTCCTGATCGCCGTGATCGTCCTGCCGATGCTCACCCTCGTCCAGGAGTGGCGCCACGTGGACTGGCGCGGCCTCGCCTGGGGGCTTCCCGCCCGCGTGCCGGGAACCGTGCTGGCGGTGTGGGTCGTGGCGGTCCTCGAACCCCGCGCCCTCGCGGCGGTGGTCGGCGTCATGGTGCTCGTTGCCGTCGCCCTGACCGTGCGGTCCTTCCGGGTGCGCATCACCCCCGTCTCCCTGGTCGCGGCGGGCACCCTCTCGGGGTTCGCGGGGACCGCCACCTCGGTGGGCGGACCGCCCATGGCCCTGCTCTACCAGCACGAACCGCCGGAGCGCGTGCGCGCCACCCTGGCCGCGTTCTTCCTGCTCGGGGGCGCCCTCTCCCTGCTGTCCCTCGGGATCGGCGGGCAGCTGGACGGCCGCACCGCCGCCGCCGGGATCGCCGCCATCCCCTGCGTGGGCCTGGGCTTCCTCGTCGGCAACCGGGTCCGCCGGTGGGTCGATCCGAAGCTCATGAGGAAGGCCCTGCTGTGTGTGGTGACCGTCTCCGCGATCGGCCTCCTCACACAGGCCGCTCTCGGCTAACCTCGGCCACTCGGGCCGTCTCAGGTAAACCCGCTCCCAAGAGGGAGTAATCTACGCCGAAACCTCCGAGGCGGGTGCGGGCCCGGCGGTGTCCTCCGGAAGGGGCAGACCCTTATGCCGTGGGTACCGTCGAATCCGTAGCCTCGGAGGGCCGCCGGGTGTGACCCGCGGGCGAAGGCCCATAAACTCGGGTACGTATACCTGTCGGTAGCCATGTCCGGCCCACGTCAGGGGCTGGAGCGGGCAAACGTAACGTGGACACGCTGGACGAGGGGACTGACGAGACAGTGACACTGTTCGAGTCGATACACAATCCGGAAGCGCTGAAGAAGCTCCCGGCCGACCAGCTCCCTGCGCTGGCCCGGGAGATCAGGGACTTCCTGGTCGACTCCTGCTCCCAGACAGGGGGGCACCTCGGTCCCAGCCTCGGCGTCGTCGAGCTGAGCATCGCGCTGCACCGGGTCTTCGACTCACCGAAGGACCCCATCCTCTTCGACACCGGCCACCAGGCCTACGCGCACAAGGTCCTCACCGGCCGCCACGACTTCAGCGACCTGAAGTCCGAGGGCGGCCTGTCCGGCTACCCGTCCCGCGCGGAGTCGGAGCACGACTTCATCGAGAACTCCCACGCCTCCACCTCGCTGTCCTACGCCGACGGCATGGCCAAGGCCAACGAGGTCCAGGGCCGTACCGACCGGACCGTGGTCGCCGTCATCGGTGACGGCGCCCTCACCGGCGGCATGGCCTGGGAGGCCCTGAACAACATCGCGGAGAAGCGGAACCGGCGCCTGGTCATCGTCGTCAACGACAACGGCCGCTCCTACTCGCCCACGATGGGCGGTCTGGCCGACCACCTCTCCTCGCTGCGCATGACCCCCGGCTACGAGCAGGCGCTGGACCTGGCCAAGAACACCCTCAACCGCACCCCGGTGGTCGGGCAGCCCCTCTACGAGGCCCTGCACGGCCTCAAGAAGGGCCTCAAGGACACCATCCAGCCGCAGATGATGTTCGAGGACCTGGGGCTGAAGTACCTGGGCCCCATCGACGGACACGACGAGCCCGCCGTGGAGAAGGCCCTGCGCCGGGCCCGCGACTTCGGCGGACCGGTGATCGTCCACGTCATCACCCAGAAGGGCAAGGGCTACGCCCCGGCCGAGAACCACGACGAGGACCAGTTCCACGCCCCCGGCCCCTTCGACATCGACACCGGTGAGGCCAAACCCGGCCCCAAGGTCGAGAAGTGGACGTCGGTCTTCGCGAACACCATGGTGGAGTTGGGCGGCGAGCGCGAGGACATCGTCGGCATCACCGCCGCGATGCTCCACCCGACCGGCCTCAACAAGTTCGCGGACGCCTACCCCGACCGCGTCTTCGACGTCGGGATCGCCGAGCAGCACGCCGCCACCGCCGCCACCGGCATGGCGATGAACGGCCTGCACCCGGTGGTCGCCGTCTACGCGACCTTCCTCAACCGCTGTTTCGACCAGGTGCTCATGGACGCCGCCCTGCACCGCCAGGGCGTCACCTTCTGCCTGGACCGCGCGGGCGTCACCGGCAACGACGGGGCCAGCCACAACGGCATGTGGGACATGTCCATCCTCCAGGTGGTCCCCGGACTCCGCCTGGCCGCCCCGCGTGACGCCGCGCGGCTGCGCGCCCTGCTGCGCGAGGCCGTCGCCGTCGAGGACGCCCCCACGGTCGTGCGCTACCCCAAGGGTGCCGTCGCCGAGGAGCTCCCCGAGATCGGCAAGGTCGGCGGCATGGACCTGCTGCGCCGCGCCACCGACGGCGGACACGGCAAGGACCTGCTCATCGTTGGCGTGGGCACCATGGCCCAGGTCGCCTGTGAGGTGGCCGACCGCATGGCCGACCAGGGCATCGGCGTCACGGTGATCGACCCGAGATGGGTCAAGCCGCTGGACGAGGCCCTGGTGGACGAGGCCGCCGAGCACTCCGTGGTGGCGGTCGTGGAGGACAACGGCCGCACCGGCGCCGTCGGGGACGCCGTGGCCCGCCTGCTGCGCGACCACGACGTGGACGTGCCCGTGCGGACCTTCGGTATCGAGCAGGAGTTCCTCGACCACGCCAAGCGCGACCGCATCCTCCAGCAGCAGGGCCTGACCCCGCAGGAGCTGTCCCGCAAGCTCACCGAGACCGTCTCCCGGCACAGTGAGCGCGGCGGCCAGCAGCCCGAACTGGCTGACGAGAAGGCCTGACCCACACCCCTCTGGCAGCGCCGGAACCGCCTCCGGTGCTGCCAGAATGGGGTCATGACCGACCAGCCCAGCGCCCAGGACGAAACTCCGCTCAGGGTGGCCGTGATCGGCTCCGGCCCGGCCGGGGTCTACGCCGCCGACGCCCTCACCCGCCAGCGCCGCGTGCCGGTCCGGGTGGACATCGTGGACCGGCTGCCCACCCCCTACGGCCTGGTCCGCTACGGCGTGGCCCCCGACCACACCAAGATCAAGGGCGTGGCCCAGACCCTGCGCAGGGTCCTGGAGCACCCGCACGTGCGGTTCATCGGCGGGGTCGAGTTCGGCACCGACCTCACGCGGGCCGACCTGGCCCGCTCCCACCACGCCGTCGTCTACGCGACCGGCGCCAGCGTGGACCGGCGCATGGGTGTGGCCGGTGAGGACCTGCCCGGCAGCGTCGCCGCCACCGACTTCGTCAACTGGTACTGCGGGCACCCCGACAACACGTGGGACGACTTCGCCCTCGACGCCGAGGAGGTCGCCGTGGTCGGGGCGGGCAACGTCGCCCTCGACGTGGTCCGCGTCCTGGCCAAGACCGCCGACGAACTCCGGCACACGGACGTCCCCGAGGCCGTGCTGGAGGTGTTCGCCGCCAGCCGTGTGCGCACGATCCACCTGCTGGCCCGCCGGGGACCGCTCCAGGCCAAGTTCACGGCGCCCGAACTCCGCGACCTGCTGGACCTCCCCGGGGCGGACATCGTGGTGCGCCCCGAACAGGTGGACATCGACCTCACCGAGATCGGGGACGACCGCCCGGAGCTGCGTGACGTGTCCCGGGCGGCGCGCACCAACCTCAGGCTGTTGCGTGAACAGGCCGAGCGCGTCCCCGAGGGGCGCCCGCGCCGCGTCGAACTGCACTTCTGGTCCCGGCCCGAGGAGATCCTGGGCGAGGACCGTGTGAAGGGCCTACGCGTCGAGCGCACCCGGCTCACCCCGGAGGGGCGTCTGGAGGGAACCGGCGAGCACGAGGTCCTGGACGTCGGCATGGTGATGCGCTCGGTGGGGTACGCCGGGGTGCCCCTCGAAGGGGTGCCCTTCGACCCGGGTGCGAGGACCGTCCCGCATGAGGAGGGCCGGGTGCTGGACTCCGAGGGGACACCGGTGCCGGGCGACTACGTGGCCGGGTGGATCAAGCGGGGAGCCAGCGGGGTGATCGGCACGAACAAGTCCGACGCCGCCGGGACCGTCCGCGCACTGCTGGAGGACGCCCCCCGCCTGCGCGACTCGGTCCCCGAGCCCGTCGCCCTGGAACGGGTGCTGGACGACCGGGGGCTGCGGCACAGCGACTACGAGGGCTGGCTGCGTATCGACACCGCCGAGGCGGGGCACGCCGCCGACCTGGACCGGGGGGAACGCGTGAAGTACCGGGACTGGGAGGCCTACCGGAGGATCCTCGGACAGGGCTGAGGTCAGGTGACGTCCCCGGCGGCCGCGTCGTAGGTGTTGCACCCGCCCACGGTCGGGCTGGTGTACCCCGACTCCAGCCAGTGCGCGCGGTTGGCCGCGCTTCCGTGGGTGTCCAGGTCGCCGCCGCCGTTGAAGTGCAGGTTGACCACGTCCAGGGAGTCGCCCTCCGGATCGGTGAGGCCGCGCAGCCCGACACCCGCCATGCACTCGGCCTGGAGCTCGGTGCGGCGCAGGGTGTCCAGTTCGTCGGCCTCGCTGCCCGCTCTGAGGCGCAGGTCGTGGGAGATGCTCAGGATGCCGGTGGCGTACTGCACGTGGTGGGCGTACTCGTGGCCCATCAGCGCGAGCCACACGTCCGCCTGGTGGGTGTCGGGGATCTGCTCACCGACCTGGCGCACGTTCGGCAGGACCACGGTGATCAGGCCCCGGTCGCTCTCGTAGTAGGCCAGGGTGAAGGAGTCCTCGCTGTCCGTCTCCAGGGACTCGTCGGTGACGGTGATCTCGGGCAGCTCGGGGTCCAGGCCGAGTTCGTCCATGACCGGTGCCCACAGCTCGTTCAGGCAGGTCCCGGCCTCGTTGGCGAACGCCTCCCAGGAGTCGTCCGAGTCGGTTCGCAGTTCCGGCAGGGCGCAGTCGACGGACTCGGGCATGGCGACGCCGTAGAGCGGGTGGTCGACGATGTCGACCTCCGCCGGGTTCGGCCGGGCGTACAGGGAGGTGTCGTAGAACGCCGACAGGTCGGTCCCGCCGGTGGAGACCTCCTCCTGCGGGGTGTTCACCACGATGACCACGCTGGCGATCAGCGCCACCAGAGCGACCGAGGCCGCCGAGAACGCCGCCACCAGCACGGCTCTGCCCCGGTTCCGGCGCGGCGGCGGGTACGTCCCCCACTGCGGCTGCGGGTGGTACCCGGCCCCCGTCGGCGGGTGGAACGGCGGCACGTGTGCCGGGGGGTGGCCCTGCGTCCACTGGGGAGCCCCCGTGGGTGGCCGGTACCCCTGCGGCGCCTGCGCGGCGTACGGCGGCCGGGGCTGCCCCCACGCGACGTTCGTCCCAGGTGCGGGCTGGTGGTGACCCGGCTGCTGTCCGTGCGCCGCACGCGGAGCCTGAGAGCCGAACTGTTGCCCCTGCGGCCCCTGCTGGCCCTTTGGGGGTGGGGCGAGCGGCGCTTGAGGCCCGTAGGTGGTCCGTGGGTCGTGTGGCCCCTGTGGGGCTTGGGCCCTCGGGGTCTGCTCGTTTGAGTGCCCCTGCGCGGCCTGTGGCGCCTGGGGGCCCTGGATCAGATTGGTTGCTTGAGACGCTTGCGGCGGCTGAGCCCCCGGAACATGTTGACGCGGCGGGTCCTGCGGCACGTTCACCTGCTGAGCGTGTGCGGGCCCAGCCTGTGGCTGTCCGGGTTGCGGCCCCTGTGCCATGTGTGGTGCCTGTGGGGCGAGCGGCGCTTGAGAGCTGTGGGCGGTCTGCTGACCGTGCGGAGGTGGGGGAGAGGCGGCTGGTCGGCCCTGGGGCTGCTGTGGACCCTGCGCGGACCCCTGGTGCCCGTGCGGGCTGCGCGGCGGCTGGGGTCTCTGGAACTGAGGGTTCGCCTGCGCGGACACCGGCGCGCTCTGCGGCTGCCCTGGCTGGACCTGCGTGGGGGGTGGCGTCCGGGCGGCCTGGGATTCGTGCGGCGTGCCGGGCGCCTGCGGGGACTCCGCAGGATCGACGGAGTCCTCGGCTGGGCTCGGGGCGGTCTGGGCAGCCGACGGTTCCGGCTCCGGGCCCCGTGGGGGCTGGGCCTCGGCCGGGCTCGGGGCGTCGTGGCGGGACGTGCCCGGATGTTCGGGCGGTCGCTGCTGGGCGCCGGTCCGGTCCGGGTGGGGAGGGTTCTCCCCGGGCTGTTCAGCTCCGGTTCGGTTCTCCACGGGATCGTCCTCGTCGTCGCGCCTACACGGGAACGGCATGCCGGATTCGTACCCACGAATCCGGCAATAGCCGCAGACCTCCAGTATGGGGCTTGAACGGACGAGTCCCGGTCAGGCACCCCCCGCCATACGGGGCGGGGAATAGCGAACCCCGAGGTCCTTCGCCATGTTCTGAAGCTCGGACTCGAAGAATGGTTCCATGTCCCCCACCACGAAACTCAGATGTTGGAACACTTCCATGCAGACCACGCCATAGAGGCGCACCCAGCAGGCCGTGAGGACCATGACGGCGCCCTCGGAGATGTCGGGTGAGGTGAATCCGACGGAGTCGGCGAAGGAACGCAGTTCGGGGCGGAGCGCGTTCGGGATCTCCTCGTCCGTCGGCAACGGAAAGCGCTCCTCCGAGACCAGTCGGTCGAAGAGGGTGAAGAACGTGGAACCGAAACGGCGGCCCGCCTCCAGGGCGCGGGTGATGTCGGCCTCGGGGTCCAGCCGGGTCCTCGGCCCGAACATCACCGAGAACTCGGCCTGGTGGGTGATGGCCCAGTTCCGGAACGCGCGCAGCGAGACGAGGATGCGGCCGTCGGTGTCGTCCACGGGCATGCTCGCGTCGGCGTCGGCCACCACGTCGGCCAGCTCCTCGTACATCTCCGCCGTGATCATCACGAGCAGGGCGTCGATCCCGGGCACGTAGCGGTACAGGCCGGGAGCGGTCATGCCCATCTCGCGGGCGATCGCGCGCAGGGACACCCCGACGACCCCGAACTCCACGAGGTGTCTGCGGGCGATCTCCTTGATCTCGGAGAGTGTGGCCTCGCGCACACGCTCGCGGCGGCTCAGCGTGCCCCCGGTCCGATGGTCGCTTGTGACCGGCGGTTTCGTCATGTGCTGCGGTACACCCCGTCTCACGCGCCAGGGTCGAGGCGCATTGGTTGTCTCGGTGATGTTGACATCGTAATGCCTGCACGCTTAAGTGAACACCGTTAGCAAACGGTGTTCACGAACATGACGAGCGTTCGCTTGAAAGGGCGGCCCATGCCGACACACACGGGGTTCTTCGGCCGACTGGGGCTCGGCGCCCACCGGGGCCGGTGGTGGATCCTGGCCCTCACCGGACTCTTCGCGGCCTTCTCCGTGGTGTGGGGCCTCGGCGTCTTCTCCGACGTCAGCCAGAGCGGGTTCGAGGACCCGGACTCGGAGTCCTCGCGGGCCATGGACGTGCTCCAGGAGGAGCTCGGCCACGACGACATCGACGTCATCGCCATCTACCGCAGCGACGAGATGCGGGTGGACAACCCGACCTTCGCCCAGGCCGTGCAGCGGATCACCGACGACCTGCCCGACGAGGTCTCCGGCTATGACCTGTACCTGGACGAGGACCTCTCGGAGGTCGAGCGCGGCATGCTCGTGTCCGAGGACATGCACGCGACCTACGTGCCGGTCACCCTCTCGGGCGAGACGCACGAGGAGCGCCTGCACCAGTTCGAGGCGGCGGCGCGGGCCCTGGAGTCCGGCCCGCTGGAGACCCACCTGGGCGGCCCCGTCGCGGTCGAGCACGAACTCTCCGAGACGGCGGAGAGCGACATCATCCGCGCCGAGCTCATCACGCTCCCGGTCCTGCTCCTGCTGCTGGTGCTGATCTTCGGCGGCCTGGTCGCCGGTCTGGTGCCGCTCGCCGTCGGCGGTCTGGCCATCCTCGGCTCCCTCACCGTCCTGCGCGCGCTGACCTCCGTCACCGAGGTGTCGGTCTTCGCCATCAACGTCGCCACCCTCCTGGGCCTGGGGCTGGCGATCGACTACGGACTGTTCATGGTCAGCCGCTTCCGTGAGGAGCTGGGCCGTGGGCGCACCGTCCCCGACGCGGTCCGCCGCACGGTGGACACGGCCGGACGCACCGTCGCCTTCTCCGGCGTGACGGTGGGTATCGCCTTCGCGGGCCTGCTGTTCTTCCCCCAGCCCATCCTCAAGTCCATCGGGTTCGGCGGCATCGCCGTGGTGG
Source organism: Nocardiopsis sp. iso_237 (assembly GCF_056173345.1). Lineage (NCBI taxonomy): Bacteria > Bacillati > Actinomycetota > Actinomycetes > Streptosporangiales > Nocardiopsidaceae > Nocardiopsis > Nocardiopsis sp. iso_237. The sequence continues at coordinate 2,806,387 of NZ_CM149669.1, forward strand.
CCTTCGACCTGATCGCCGCCCTGGTCTTCCTGCCCGCCCTGATGGCGGTGGTGGGCCGCCGGATCGACCGGCTCAGACTGCCGCTGCCGCGCCGGACCGTGACCGGTGTGATCGACGAGAACGCGGGCGCCTGGGCGAGGTTCGCCCGCACCGTGATGCGCGGCCCCGCCGTGTCCCTGGTCGCCGTCGGCTGTGTGCTGGTGGCCTTCAGTTCCGGTCTCGCCTCGACCCAGTTCGGCGCCACCGACCAGCGCTACCTGCCCGCCGACGCCTCCAGCCGGATCGGCACCGAGGCCATGGCGGAGGACTTCCCCGCCGGACAGGTCGGCAGGCTGCACGTGGCGGTGCTGGGTGACACCGGGGAGGAGGCGATCGACGAGTACGTGGAGCGCCTCGACGCCCTGCCCGGCTCGGTCCGTACGAGCGTCGCCCGAACGGACGAGGGCGTCGCGCACGTGGAGGTCGCCTACCAGGGCGCCACGGACGACCCCGAGGTCCAGCGGTTGGTGCGCGACGTGCGTGCCGAGCCCGGTCCCGACGGCGCCGAGGAGACCCTGGTCGGCGGTGTGGCCGCCATGCAGTTGGACAACCTGGACGCGATCGTCCAGGAGGCCCCGAAGACGGTCGCCTTCATCATCGGTTCCACGCTGGTGCTGCTCTTCCTCGCCTTCGGCTCCGTGGTCCTGCCGGTCAAGGCGGTTCTCATGGGCGCGCTGTCGCTGGGCGCCTCACTCGGTGTGGTGATCTGGGGCTTCCAGGAGGGGTTCTTCGCCGGGCTGCTCGGCTTCGACGCGGTCGGCACCATCGATCCCACGTACCTGGTGCTCATCATGATCGTCTCCTTCGGCCTGGCGATGGACTACGAACTGTTCCTGTTGAGCCGGGTCCGGGAGGAGTACCTGCGCAGCGGCGACAACACCCGGTCGGTGGCCCTGGGGCTCCAGCGCACCGGCCGGATCATCACGAGCGCGGCCCTGCTGCTGGGGGTGGTGCTCGTGGCGATGGGCACCTCGGGGCTGCTCTTCCTGAAGATCATCGGCATCGGGCTCGCGCTCGCCGTGCTGGTGGACGCCACCCTGGTGCGGGCGGTCATGGTGCCCGCCACCATGCGCCTGCTCGGTGACTGGAACTGGTGGCTGCCGCGCCCGCTGCGGTGGCTGCACGACCGGATCGGCATCTCCGAGGGCGGCGACGAGGAGGTCTCCGAGGCCGGCGAACGGCGGGAGAGGATCCCCGCGGGCGTCTGAACCGAACCCCGGAACCCCGGAACCCCGCTCGGCCGTGTGCCGGGCGGGGTTCCGCCTGTCCCGGGGGAGGAGCCCCTTAATCATATGGAGTGCATACGATATGTTTGCTTTACCAATAAGGGATCGGTGCACCTGACCCGGCGCCACGCACGCTCCAGGAGAAGCCTTGGCCGCCCCACCCCTCACGACCCCACCCCGCCCCTCACCCCTGGCCAGACTCGGCCGGACGGTCGCCCGCCGCTCCGGCCGCGTCCTCCTGCTGGCCGCGGCCGTCGGCCTCGCCGCCCTCGTCCTGGCCGCGGGAACCCTCGACCGACTCCAACTCAGCCGGTTCGAGAGCCCCGGATCCGAGTCCCACCAGGTGGAACAGGCCCTGGAGGAGGAGTTCGGTACGGGCAAACACCACGTCCTGCTGCTGGTCACCGCCCAGCGGGGCACCGTCGACGCTCCCGAGGTCCGGGAGGCCGCGACCGCACTGGAACAGGAGCTGGCCTCCCGCGACGGCGTGGCCGAGACCGCCTCCTACTGGTCGCGCGACGGTTCACCGGCGATGCGCTCCACCGACGCCGCCCAGGCTCTGGTCACCGCGCGCATGTCGGGAACGGTCACCGAGGCCCGCACCGCGCTCGCCGACATCTCACCCGACTTCGCGCGCTCCGACGACGTGATCCGTGTGGAGGTCGGGGGTGGGGACGAGATCTTCCGTCAGGCGGCGGCCCAGGCCCAGAGCGACTTCGTGCGCGCCGAGATCATCATCCTGCCGCTGGTGTTCGCCCTCCTCCTGCTGCTCTACCGCAGGGTCTCGGTGGCCGGTCTCACCCTGGCCATGGGGGTGTACTCGGTGGTCACCACCCTCGCCCTGCTGCGCGGGGCGGCCGCGCTCACCGAGGTGTCGACCTTCGCCGCCAACCTCACGCTGGTCATGGGGATCGGGCTCGGCGTGGACTACGGCCTGTTCGTGATCACCCGGTTCCGCGAGGAGCTGGCCCGGGGCCACGACGTCCCCGCGGCCGTGGAACTGGCCGTGGCCCGCGCCGGGCGCACGGTGGTGTTCAGCGGCTTCACCGTCGCCATCGCGCTGTCCTGCCTGCTCCTCTTCCCCTTCCCGTTCCTCCAGTCGTTCGCCTACGCCGGGGTGGGCGTGGTCCTGACCTCCGTGGTCGCCGCCCTGGTGGTCCTGCCCGCCGCACTCGCCCGGGTGGGGCACCGGGTCCGCCCCCGTGGTGAGCCGCGCGCCGACGGCGGATGGTGGCACGCCAACGCACTCCGGATCACGCGCCGTCCCCTGCTCTACGGGCTGCCCGCCCTCGGTCTGGTCCTGCTGCTGGCGCTGCCCGTGCTCGGGATCAACTTCGGCCTGCCCGACGCGCGCGTCCTGCCCGAGGGCCACTCCAGCCGGGACGTCCAGGAACAGGTCGAGGCGGGCTTCGCCCAGGAGGAGATGGACGCCGTGCACGTCTGGGTCGACTCCGACACCACCACGGAGGAGGTCGACGCCTACGCCGCCGCCCTGTCCCGGGTCTCCGGGGTGTCCCAGGTCGACGCGCGTACCGGCACCTACCAGGACGGGGGGCTCACGGGCACACCCGGCTCGGCCACCGAACGCTTCGGCTCCGAGGGGGCGACGTGGTTCTCGGTCGTTCCCGACATGACGGCGCTGGAGGACGCCTCCGGCTTCATCGACCGCGTCCGCGACGTGCCCGCCCCGGCCGACACCGCGATCGGCGGCTACCCGGCCGACCTCACCGACTTCGGCGACGCCCTCCTGGAACGGGTGCCCCTGGTGGTGGGGATGATCCTGGCGGTCACCTTCGTGCTGCTGTTCCTGATGACCGGAAGCCTGCTGCTGCCGCTCAAGGCGATCCTGCTCAACGTGCTCAGCCTGGCCGTGATGTTCGGCGTGATCGTCTGGGTGTTCCAGGAGGGCCACCTGTCCGGGGTGTTGGGCTTCACCGCCAACGGGACCCTGGAGGTGACCTTCCCGATCCTGATGTTCTGCGTGGCCTTCGGGCTGTCCATGGACTACGAGGTGTTCATGCTGGCCAGGATCAAGGAGGAGTACGACCTGACCGGCGACACCGCGTCGGCGGTCGCGGCCGGGCTCCAGCGCAGCGGCCCGCTGGTGACGGCGGCGGCCCTGGTGCTGGCGGCCTCCTTCGCGGTCTACGCGAGTTCCAGCGTGTTCTACCTGATCATGCTCGCGGTGGGGATGGCCGCCGTGATCCTGGTCGACGCCACACTGATCCGGGGTGTGCTGGTCCCGGTGACCATGCGCCTGGCCGGGCGCGCCAACTGGTGGGCCCCCGCGCCCCTGCGCCGTGTGCACGCCAGGCTGGGGCTGAACCACTGACTACTCGGTCTTGGTGACCCGGGGGTGCGCCGTCACCAACCGACCGGACAGGTCGTGCAGGGCGGCGCGCTCCTCCTCGTTCAGTTCGGAGAAGAAGGCGCGCTCCAGCCGCTCGGCCTCCGCGCGGGCCCGCTCCAGGACCTCCAGGGCCCGTGCGGTGGGGGTCACGATGTAGCGCCTGCGGTCACGGGGGTTGCGTACCCGCTCGGCCATACCGAGCCGTTCCAGTTCGTCCACGATCCCGACCATGACGTTGGGGTCGATCCCCAGGGCCCGGCTCAGCTCCCGCTGTGAGGGTTCGGACATGGACGCCGTCGCCGCGAGCACGTGGAACTGGCGCGGGCTGACCTCCAGGTCCTCGAAGGCGGACGCGGTGGTCGCCTGGAGGAGCTCTCCGAGCTTGATCAGTCGGAACCCGGTCAGTCGCCACAGGGGGGAGACCCACCCACTCGCCTCGTTCATGGCCGCATTCTACTTTCGGCCGACCGCCCACCCCGGCCGACCGCCCACCCCGGCCGACCGCCCACCCCGGCCGACCGCCCACCCCGGCCGACCGCCCACCCCGGCCGGTCGGCCGAACCGGCCCTCAGTCCTCGAAGAGCTCCTCGACCCGACCGACGCTCAGGGCCCTGTCGAACCACACGTCGAGCTGGTCGAGGTCACGGCAGCTCTCGATCCGCTCCCGCGCCGCGCCGTCGGGGGACTTCCCACGCGCCCGGAGCACACGCAGAACGGACTCGGCCTTGGCATCGGCCTGTCCTTCGGCCCTGCCTTCGGCTCTGCCCTCGGCCCTGAGACCCTCGGTCCAGGCACTGGTGTACTCGTACGTGTCCGTCATCATGAGCTCCTCCAAGGCCCGCTGGCCGTGTGTGGGGGCAACACTCACGTCACACGTTACAGAGGGCCACTGGACGGCGGGGGTGAGTTACCTGCGCCCGTGGCAGGGCCGTGAGACGCGAAAGGGCCCGGTCTCCCTGGGGGGAGACCGGGCCCTGGGCGACCGGGGGCCTAGAAGGCCTTCGGGGCGCCCTCGTGGAACGGCTTGCCGTTCACCTCGGTGGACACGCCGACCTTGTCCAGGTACGGGGTGATGCCACCGGTGTGGAAGGGCCAGCCGGCGCCCGTGATCAGGCACAGGTCGATGTCGGCGGCCTCGGCCACCACGCCCTCGTCCAGCATGATCTGGATCTCCTTGGCCAGGGCGCGCAGGGCCCGGTCCAGGATCTCCTTCTCCTCGGACGGGGAGTCCCCGCCCTTGAGGAGCTCCTTCACCTCGGGGTCGATGGTCAGGTCCGGGGCGAAGATCGCGGTCTTGCCCGCCTTGACCACGGCCTCCAGCTGCGGGGAGACCGCGAAGCGCTCCGGGAAGGCCCCGTTCAGGGTCTCCGCGACGTGCAGACCGACCGCCGGGCCGACCAGCTGGAGCAGCATGAGCGGCGACATCGGCAGACCCAGCGGAGCGACCGCGCGGTCGGCGACCTTCGGCTCCGTGCCCTCGCCCACGGCGCCCAGGACCTCACCCATGAACAGGGTGAGCAGGCGGTTGACGACGAACGCCGGGGCGTCCTTGCACAGGACCGAGGTCTTCTTCAGCTTCCTGGCCGTGGCGAACGCCGTGGCCAGCGAGGCGTCGTCGGTCCGGTCGCCGCGGACGATCTCCAGCAGCGGCAGGACGGCGACGGGGTTGAAGAAGTGGAAGCCCACGACCCGCTCGGGGTGCCGGAGCTTCGACGCCATCTCGGTGATGGACAGCGAGGAGGTGTTGGTGGCGAGGATCGCCTCGGGGGAGACCACGGCCTCCACCTCGGCGAACACCTGCTGCTTGACCTCCATCTTCTCGAAGACGGCCTCGATGACGAAGTCGGCGTCCGAGAAGGCGTCCTTGGTGAGCGAACCGGTGACGAGGGCCTTGAGGTGGTTGGCCTTGTCCTGGTTGACGCGCCCCTTCTTGAGGAGCTTGTCGACCTCACCGTGGACGTAGTCCACGCCCTTGTTCAGGCGGTCCTGGTCCAGGTCGGTCATGACGACCGGCACGTCCAGGCGGCGCGCGAACAGCAGGGCCAGCTGCCCGGCCATCAGACCGGCGCCGACGACGCCGACCTTGGTGACCTTGCGGGCCAGCGACTTGTCCGGCGCGCCCGCCGGGCGCTTGGCGCGCTTCTGCACGAGGTCGAAGGCGTACAGACCGGCCTTGAGCTCGTCGCTCATGATGAGGTCCGCGAGCGCCTGGTCCTCGGCGTCGAAGCCCTCGTCACGGGTGGCGGTCTTGGCGGCGGCGACCAGCTCGACGGCACGGGCCGGGGCCGGGGCGGCGCCGTGCAGCTTGCCCTCGACCACGAAACGGGCCATGTTGACCGCGTTGTCCCAGGCCTCGCCCTTGTCGACCTCGGGGCGCTCCACGGTGACGTCGCCCTTGACGACCTTCGCGGCCCAGCGCAGGGACTCCTCGACGAAGTCGGCGGGCTCGAAGATCGCGTCGGCGATCCCCATCTCGAAGACCTGCTTGCCCTTGATCATCTTGTTCTGGGCGAGCGGGTTGTCGACGATCAGCTTCAGGGCCTTCTCGGCGCCGATCAGGTTGGGCAGCAGGTAGGTGCCGCCCCAGCCGGGGACCAGGCCGAGGAAGGCCTCGGGGAGCGCGAACGCCGGGACGCCCGAGGACACGGTGCGGTACGAGCAGTGCAGCGCCACCTCGACGCCGCCGCCCATGGCCGCGCCGTTGACCAGCGCGAAGGTCGGCACGTCCAGCTCACCGAGCTTGCGGAACACGTCGTGCCCCAGCTTGCCGATGGCCTCGGCCTGCTCGCGGTTCTGGAGCGCGGGGACGCCCGTGAGGTCGGCGCCGACCGCGAAGATGAACGGCTTGCCGGTGACGGCCACGGCCACGATGTCGGTGCGCGCCTTGGCGGCCTCGATCGCGGCGTCCAGGCTCAGCAGGCCGCCGGGGCCGAAGGTGTTCGGCTTGGTGTGGTCGTGCCCGTTGTCCAGGGTGATCAGGACAGCGGTGCCCGCGCCGTAGGGGAGCTCGACATCGCGGGAGATCGCGTTGGTGACGACCTCGTCCTTGAAAAGCTCGCGGGCTTCTTCGATGGCGGTGCTCACTTGCCCCCCTCGTAGTTGGTGTTCTCCCACAGGATGGTCCCGCCCATGCCCAGGCCCACGCACATGGTGGTGATGCCGTAGCGGACGTCGGGGCGCTCGGCGAACTGGCGCGCGAGCTGCATCATCAGGCGGCCGCCGGAGGAGGCCAGCGGGTGGCCGACCGCGATGGCGCCGCCCCACGGGTTGACGCGGGCGTCGTCGTCGGCGATGCCGAAGTGCTCCAGGAAGGCGAGCACCTGGACGGCGAAGGCCTCGTTGATCTCGATCAGACCGACGTCGTCGATCGTGATGCCCTGGCGGGCGAACAGCTTCTCGGTGGCCGGGACCGGGCCCACACCCATGACCTCGGGCTCGACACCGGTGAACGAGAAGTCGACCAGACGCATCCTGGCGTCCAGGCCCAGCTCCTCAGCGACCTCCTCGGCCATGAGCAGGGTGCCGGTGGCGCCGTCGTTGAGACCGGCGGCGTTGCCGGGCGTCACGTTGCCGTGCGCGCGGAACGGGGTCTTGAGACCGGCGAGCGACTCCATGGTGGTGCCGGGGCGCGGCGGCTCGTCCTGCGTGGCCAGGCCGAAGCCCTTCTCCGCCGAACGGACCAGGGTCTCGACCAGGTCGGGCTGGATCTTGCCGTCGGCGTAGGCCTTGGCGACCTTCTCCTGGCTGCGCACCGCGTAGGCGTCGGCGCGCTCCTTGGTGATGGTCGGGTACCGGTCGTGCAGGTTCTCGGCGGTGTTGCCCATGACCAGCGCGGACGGGTCGACCAGCTTCTCGGAGATGATGCGGGGGTTGGGGTCGACGCCCTCACCCATGGGGTGGCGGCCCATGTGCTCGACGCCACCGGCGATCACGACGTCGTAGGCACCGAAGGAGATGCCCGCGCCCGCGGTGGTGGCGGCGGTGAGCGCGCCGGCGCACATGCGGTCGATGGAGTAACCGGGGACGCTGCGCGGCAGCCCGGCGAGGATCGCGGCGGTGCGCCCGAGGGTCAGGCCCTGGTCGCCGATCTGGGTGGTGGCGGCGATGGCGACCTCGTCGACGCGCTCCGGGGGCAGGCCCGGGTTGCGGCGCATCAGTTCGCGGATGACGCGGACGATCAGGTCGTCGGCGCGCGTCTCGGCGTAGAGGCCCTTGCCTGACTTGCCGAACGGGGTGCGGACCCCATCGACAAACACGACATCGCGGGCAGTTCGCGACACGATGGCCCCTCCTTCTCCAAGCGTTGGGTGGACTGTATGGGTCCATGCTACTCGCCAGTAACAAATAGTGCGAGCGGCGGGGCCCCTCACTTCCGAAGTCGGGTGGACCCCCTACTTTCGGCGCTTGTGGCCGCCCCGGCCAACACGGTTCCCTGAGGGTGGATTCCGAACGAGGGGGACACGGGGACGACGATGCCACGACCGGACACGGAACACCAGGAACTGCTCAGACAGGCGCCCAAAGCGCCGCTGCGGCGCCTGTGGGAGTACGCCCGACCGCACTGGCGGGCGCTGGTCGCCGGAGGCGTCCTCACCTTCCTCGGCGGGATGACCGGCCTGATCCAGCCGCTCATGGCCAAGTACGTGATCGACGCCCTGGGCGGCGGCGCTCCCATCTCCGGGCCGATCCTCGTCCTGCTGGGCGTGGTGCTCGCCGGAGCCGTCATCGGGGCCCTGGGCGCCTTCGTCCTCGAACGCACCGGCCAGAGCGTCGTGCTCGGCGTGCGCCGCACCCTGGTGGGCCGACTCGTCCGACTGCGCGTGGGCGAACTCGACCGGCTCAAACCGGGGGACCTCGTCTCCCGGCTCACCGCCGACACCACCCTGCTCAGATCGGTCGCCACCAGCGGCATCACCAACCTCTTCACCAGTACGGTCCTGCTGGTGGGCGGGATCGTCGTCATGGGGGTGCTCAGTCCGCTCCTGCTCCTCGTCACCCTGGGCATGATCGTGCTGGTCGGCGTCCTCATGGGGGTCGTCCTGCCCAGGATCGGCCGCGCCACCCAGGCGGCGCAGGCCTCGCTCGGTGAGATGGGCTCCCTCCTGGAACGGATCTTCGGCGCCTTCCGCACGGTCAAGGCCTCCTCCGCCGAACGGGCCGAGATCGCCCGCCTCGACGAGTCCGCGGTGGAGTCCTGGCGGCGGGGTGTCTCCGTGGCCGGATGGACCGCGCTGTCCGGCACGCTGTCCATGCTCGCGGTCAACACCAGCTTCCTCGTGGTGCTGGGCCTCGGCGGCGGCATGGTGGCGGCGGGGACCATGAGCGTGTCCACGCTCATCGCCTTCCTGCTGCTGCTCTTCTACCTGATGGAACCCATCAGCACCCTCGTGCAGTCGGCCACCGAGCTCCAGACCGGCCTGGCCGCCGTCCGCCGGATCGACGAGGTCACCGACCTCGACCAGGAGGACCCCGGACGGGCCCGCACCGAACCCCCCTCACCCCGACCGGCCGAGGTCTCCCTCACCGACGTCACCTTCCGGTACCACCCCGACCTGCCCCTGGTGCACCACGGAGTGACCTTCGAGGCCTCGGGGCCCGGGCTGACCGCCCTGGTCGGGCCCTCGGGATCGGGGAAGACCACCGTCTTCTCCCTGGTCGAACGCTTCTACGACGCCACCACCGGCACCGTGCGCCTGGACGGCACCGACGTCCGCGACTGGCCCCTGGAGGAGCTGCGCTCCCAGATCGGCTACGTGGAACAGGACGCCCCGGTCCTCGACGGCACCCTGCGCGGCAACCTCACCATGGCCGCGCCGCACGCCACCGAGGAGCAGATCCGGGAGGTGATCCGTACCGCCCGCCTCACCGACCTGGTCGAACGCCTGCCCGACGGGCTGGAGAACCCGATCGGCCACCGGGGCGTGACCATCTCCGGCGGCGAACGCCAGCGGGTGGCCATCGCCCGCGCCCTGCTCCGCCGCCCGCGCCTGCTCCTGATGGACGAGGCCACCTCCCAGCTGGACGCCGCCAACGAGGGCGCGCTCAAGGCGGTCATGCTGGCGGCGGCACGCGACACCACCGTGATCGTCGTCGCCCACCGGCTCTCCACGGTCACCAGCGCGGACCGGATCGTGGTCCTGGAGACGGGGCGGGTCCGCGCGGTGGGCACCCACGCCGAACTGGTCGAACGCGACTCCCTCTACCGGGACCTGGCCGCCGGGCAGCTCCTGGCGCCGGAGCCCGCCGGGCCCCAGTGGCCCGCATCTTCCCAGGAGCCCGCGGGGGTCAGCCCGCGGGAGTGAGGAAGGAGGAGGCGAAGCGGTCGACGTTGAGGTTCAACCGCTGGACGCGCTCCTCGCGGGTGATGGTCTCCGCCGGCTGGATCAGCGCGGACTCCCGCTTGCCCCGCACGTACAGCGGGCAGGCCAGGTCCGCGCACACGTACAGGCCCACCGTGTCGCCCTGGCGTCCGGCCTTGCCGGGCTTGGGTGCGCTGAACAGCCGGACGCCGCCAGCGGGGTGCACGGTCAGGCAGAACGAGCACGTCATCGACTTGAAGAAGTTGCCCTTGCGGTTCCCCGTCGGCAGCCGCAGGGCGATCCCGAGCGGATCCTCCCCGGACTCGATCACCAGGTAGGCGCGGCCCGGCGCCTTGGGGTCGGTCCAACCGAGGAAGTCCGTGTCCTCCCAGGCCAGGAGCGGCATGACCGGCGGGAAGTGCATCCGTTTGGCCTCCCCCTTGGGACAGTTGACGAACGAGGAGCGGATCTCCTCGTGGCTCAGTTCGCGCATGGCGCTCTCCGGTTGATCGGCGGGAATCACGGGTCTCAAAGGAGGGATACTGCCAGTCGCCACCGGGCACACGCGAGTGCTTTTCGCACGTGACGGGCCACTTCCCCGAGAGAAGCCCCCGCGCTCCCCGGACCCCGCACACGCACCCGCCCACGGGAAGGGGCCGGGAACTCCCAGGGAGTTCCCGGCCCCGGTGAGCACGGGTGTGTCGCTCGTGTCAGAGGAGCGCGTTGGCCTCACGGTGGCGACCGGCGGAGTTGTAGGCGCCCGCCAGGTCGCGGCGCAGCCGCATGATCAACCGTCTGACCTCCGGGTCGCCCGAGGAGTTGAGCGCCACCCGGTAGGCCTCGCGCAGCACCTCGACCGCCTCGTCCGCCCGGCCCGCCTGCGTGTAGGCGCGGCCCAACCGGTGGTGCACCGTGAGGGTGTCCAGGTGGCCCTTGCCCAGGCGGCGGCGGCGCCCGGCCAGCACCATGCGCAGCTGGGAGACGGCCTCCTCGTACCGGCCGGCCATGCTCTGCGCCGCGCTCATGCCCAGCCGCAGCTCCTCACGGCGCTCGGTGGAGGCCACGTCCTCGATGGCCCGCGCGTAGTGGGCCACCGCGGCGTCCACCCGCCCGCTGCGCCGGTAGCACACGGCCAGGCGCATGCGCGCCTCCACCGTGTCCTCGTCGGCCGGACCGAACTGGCTCTCCCGCTGGCCGAGCAGGATCTCCCACTGGGCGGCGGCGTCGGCGGGGCAGCCCACGTCCTCCAGCGCCCAGGCGAGGTTCTCCCGGATGATCTCGGTCCGGGGGTGGTCCTCGCCGTAGACCGCGACGGCCTCGCCCAGGGCCAGCTCGAACTGCTGCACGGCGGCCTGGCGCCGACCCATCTGGGCGTACTTGGTGGCCAGGTTGTTCCGGGCGGTGATGGTGTCCGGGTGCTCGGTGCCCAGACGCTCCACCAGGGACTGGAGGGTGCGTTCGAGCGAGGCCGCGCGCATCCCGGCCGTGGGGCCCTTGGTCACCGGGGCGGACGAACCCGTCCGTTGCGGCAGCGGCCGGTGCCCGGCATCGCCGGCCACCCTGCCCGCCGGGGCCGGTACCTGCTCAGGCACGGCGGCGGGCTCGAACTGATCGTCAGAAGCGGGCATGGCGGCCTCGGTCGACTCGACCTTGGCAGAACGCGTCAACCCCGCCTCGCGTAGCAGCGCACGCCAGAACGACAAGCAGACTCACCACATTTCCCTGATCACACGAACCGGGAGCCTTGTGGGCCCACGGATCGGTACACACCCGTTGAGGAACCGCCCTGAGTTTTCAGAGCACGTTTCTATAACTTAATCGGACAGCGGGCTATGGAACAGGCGTGAACCGCCCCTGTGTGGGGGTGAGTTCAGTCACGTCTGGGTTCAAAGTGGTTGAAGAGGGTAGTGATCAGCCTTTTTCCGCACCGAGCAACGCTGTGGCCAGCGGTTCCGCGGTGAGCCCGATCTGCCAGTTCCTGGCGCCCCGTGTGCGCAGGAACTCGCCCACGGAGTCCGCGTCCACGGCCTTCGGCGGCGCCCAGGCCAACCTTCTGACGGTGTCCGGCAGCAGAAGGTTCTCGGTCGGCATCACGACGTCCTCCGCGATCCCCGTCACGGTGGCCCGCGCGGCCTCCAGACGACGCGCGGCCTCGGGGGCGCGGTCGGCCCAGCGGTTCACCGGCGGCGGACCGTCACCGGGGGCGTTGGGACGCGGCAGCTCAGCCTGGGGCATCTCCCGGGCCCGGTTCACCGCCTTCATCCACGTGGTCACGTAGCGGCGGGCCAGCTTGATCCCGAACTGCCGGATCCTGGTGAGGTCCGTCGTGCCGCGAGGCATCGCCGTCGCCGCCTCCACGATCGCCGCGTCCGGCAGCACCCGCCCGGGGGAGATGTCGCGCTCCTGCGCGATGCGGTCGCGTTCGTACCAGAGCTCGCGCACCGCGGCCAGGGAACGCTGGTTGCGGACCTTGTGGATGCCCGAGGTGCGCCGCCAGGGATCGGCGCGCGGTTCCTTGGGCGGGGCGGCCAGCACGGAGTCGAACTCCTCGCGGGCCCATCCCAGTTTGCCGCTCTCCTCCAGCTCCGTCTCCAGCGCGTTCCGCAGCTCGATGAGGATCTCCACGTCCAGAGCCGCGTAGCGCAGCCAGTCCTCGGGCAGGGGGCGCTGGGACCAGTCCACCGCCGAGTGCTCCTTGGCCAGGCGGACGTGCAGCAGGCGCTCCACCATGAACCCGAGCCCGACCCGCTGGTAGCCCAGCAGCCGTCCGGCCAGCTCGGTGTCGAACAGCCGCTCCGGGCGCAGGTTGATCTCCGTCAGGCACGGCAGGTCCTGGTGCGCCGCGTGCAGCACCACCTCGGCGCCGCCCATCGCGGAGTTCAGCTCACTCAGGTCGGGGCACGCGATCGGATCGATGAGCGCCGAACCGGAGCCCTCCCGGCGCAGCTGCACCAGGTACGCGCGCTGGCCGTACCGGTACCCCGAGGCGCGCTCGGCGTCCACCGCCACGGGCCCCGAACCCGAGTCCAGGGCGGCTATGACTCCGGCGAGTGAGTCGGCGTCGGAGGTCACCTCGGGCAGGCCCTCGCGCGGCTCCCGCAGGAGGGGCGCCCTCTCCGCGTCGTCGTCGGGTTCGCGGGGGTCTGTCTTGGAGTTCAACGCGTTCGCCACACCACTACGGTATGCGCTGTCGCCACCGAACGCAGATACGGGCCGATTCGGGATCGTCGGGCGATACCGGCCGCCCGCTTCGCGCGCCGGGGTCGGGGGCGCGTCCGGGCGCAGGTCAGGGTCGGGACCGCTGGCGCGCGATGTCGGTGACGTCCAGCGGCGGAAGCCCCGACGCGGACGCCAGCAACGCCAGCCAGGCGTTCATGTGCCCGGTCAGGTCGTCGGACTCGGGTGTCCACGAGGCGCGCATCTCGACCTCGGTGGTGGCGCCCTCGTGGGCCTTGGTGCCGAACCCCTCGGTGGTGGCCCGGGTGACCGTGCCGCTCAGCGTGTGGTGCGCCGCGCCGTGGGCCTCCAGCGCGTCGGTGAGCCAGCTCCAGGCGACCGGGCCCAGCAGGGGGTCGGTCGCGATCTCCGACTCCAGCTCGGAGTTGGCCTGGCAGACCACGCGGAAGGGGCCGGGCCAGTCGCGGGTGCCCTCGGGGTCGTACAGGACGATCAGCCGCCCCCAGGCGATCTCCTCGCCCTGGACCGTGACCTCGGCGGACACGGCGGCGGAGTGGGGCGCCAGCCTCTGGGGTGAGGGGATCTCCCGAACGGTGATCTCGGGGCGGATGAGGGGAGAGCGCAGGGCCTCGACCGCTCGCCGGAACGTCTCTTGAGCGTTCTCGGCGCTACCGACATCGGGCATGGTGGAAACGTCAGCCTTCATTAGGTGGTGATCACGCGTCCTGGCGGGGGTAGTCGGGACGTGCCCCGCCGACGGTGTGATGGTGGGCACGGACTCGACCGTGGCACGACAGACCCGCGCCGGGCCGCAGTTCCTCCGGCGTGTCGGTGTTTTGTGATGATCTTGGGACCGCCCGGGCACCCGTCCGCCCCGGTTCGTCCCCCCACCGGACCGGATCGTTCCCCCGAGGGTGACCACCGACTCCGGCGATCCGAGTGAGACCACCGGGGCGGGCATGGCACGATTCAAGGGTGACGCTTCAAGAATCTCCCTTCCTTCGCGCCTGCCGGCGCCTCCCGGTGTCCCACACACCGGTGTGGTTCATGCGCCAGGCCGGGCGCTCCCTGCCCGAGTACCGACGGGCCCGCGCCGACGTGCCGATGCTTGAGGCGTGTGCGCGGCCCGACATGATCACCGAGATCACGATGCAGCCGGTGCGCCGCTACGACGTGGACGCCGCGATCTTCTTCAGCGACATCGTGGTGCCGCTCAAGGCCATCGGGATCGAACTGGACATCAAGCCGGGCGTCGGCCCGGTGGTCGACGAGCCGATCCGCGACGCCGGCGGGATCAAGCGCCTGCGCGAGATCGAGCCCGACGACGTCCCGTACGTCACCGAGGCGGTCGGCCAGCTCGTGGGTGAGCTCGGTGACAAGCCGCTGATCGGCTTCGCGGGTGCCCCGTTCACGCTGGCCTCCTACCTCATCGAGGGCGGGCCGTCGAAGAACCACGAGCACACCAAGGCGCTGATGTACGGCGAGCCCGAGCTGTGGGACGAGCTCATGCGGCGCCTGGCCACCATCTCCCTGGGCTTCCTGCGTACCCAGATCGAGGCGGGGGCCAGCGCGGTCCAGCTCTTCGACTCCTGGGTCGGGGCGCTCAGCGCCGAGGACTACCGCGCCTCGGTGCTGCCCTACACCTCGTGGATCTTCGGCCAGCTCAGCGAGTACGAGGTGCCGCGCATCCACTTCGGTGTGGGCACCGGCGAGCTGCTGAGCCTGCTCAGCGAGGCCGGGGCCGACGTGGTGGGCGTGGACTGGCGGGTGCCGCTGGACAAGGCCGTCCAGCGGGTCCAGCCGGGCACGGCGCTCCAGGGCAACCTGGACCCCGCCACCCTGTTCGCTCCCTGGGAGGTCGTCGCCGACCGGACGCGCGACATCCTCGCGCGGGGCCGGGCCGCCGACGGCCACATCTTCAACCTCGGTCACGGCGTGCTGCCCAGCACCGACCCGAACATGCTCGAACGGCTCACCGCCTTCGTGCACGAGGAGACCGCCAACTAGGCTCCTCCCGGACACACGCGCCGAGGCCCGGCCCCCGCGAGGGAGCCGGGCCTCGGCGCGTTCCACGGACCCGCAGGGTCAGCGCCCGTCCTCGTCGTCCTTCGCCGGGCCGGTCTCCTCGGACCGGGCCGACTCCGGCTCGGGGTCCGGCGCGTCGCCGTCCCGACCCCGGGTCGCGCCCGCGCCCGCGTCCACGGCGGCGTCGGGGGCGGGGGCGGGGGCGCGACGGGCCCGGCGGCGCCCGAGCCACACCCACAGCGGCCAGGCGCCGACCGCCGCGAGCACGACGGCGAAGGGCAGCAGCCAGCCCGCGACCACGGCCAGGCCCTGGCCCAGGCCCACGAGCGCGCGCCAACCGCGTTCGAGGCCGCCCAGGAACCCGACGGAGTCCCGCACCGGCTCCTCCAGGTAGGTCGTGGGCGGCTGGAGGGTCAGGTGCACCGTCGAGTAGGAGGTCTGGTCGTCCAGCACCTTCAGCCGGGCCTGGAGCGCCTCCAGGTCCTCCTGGCGCCGCTGGATCTCGCCCTCCACCCGCAGCAGGTCGTCGACGTCCCGGGCCTCCTCCAGGTAGCCGCGCAGGGTCTCCAGGGCGGTCTCCGAGGACTCGATCCTGCTCTCGACGTCCGCGACCTCCTCGGTGACGTCCTGCACGGACCGCTCCAACATGGAGCGGTCGCCCAGTTCGGCCAGCTCCTCCAGCACGCCCTCGTAGTCGCCGTCCGGCACGCGCAGGGTCAGGACGCCCTCGGGGTGGCCGTCCCGGGGCGTGGAGAGGCTCTCGGACTCCACGTAACCGTCGGAGTCGAGGGTCAGCCGCTTGGCCAGCTCCGCGGCCTCGGCCACGTCGTCCACGCGCACGGTCATGTCGGCGGTGTGGACCAGCCGCCGGTCCGCGACCTCCACGTCCGTGCCCGTACCGGCCTCCGCTCCGGCCTCCTCCTCCACGGCGCCCTCCGCCGAGAACTCGGCCGCGGAGTCGGCCCGCTGGTCGGGGACGGCCAGGTTCGCGGGTTCCGGGGCGCCGCCGCTCTCGGAGGAGGCCCCGCACGAGGCGAGCAGCAGCACGGCCAGGCCGGAGGCGGCGGTCAGTCCGACGGCACGTCCGACACGGGACGGTGTCAACGCTGAAGTGTCCATGCCGCTTCGACGCACCCCGCGATGACCCCGTTTCCGCCGCACCATAACGGGACCGCAACGGCCGCCTACGGGGACGGCGGATCACTGTGACCCGCGGCATCTGGGAAGCTGGTGACATGCCTGAAGCACCGCATGTCGTCGTGATCGGGGGCGGCGTCTCCGGACTCACCGCCGCGCACCGCCTCAACGGCCGGGGGGTCACCACCACGGTGATCGAGGCCGCCGACGTCCCGGGCGGCAAGCTCCGCGCCTCGCCCGTGGCCGGTGTGCCGGTCGACGCCGGTGCGGAGGCGGTGCTCGCCCGCCGCCCCGAGGCCCTCGACCTCTTCACCGAGCTCGGTCTGGACGACCGGGTGGTGCACCCGGGCCCGGGGAGCGCGGCCATCTACAGCCGGGGCCGCGTCCGTTCCCTGCCCAAGGGACAGCTCATGGGCGTCCCCGGGGACCTGCGGGCCCTGGCCCGCAGCGGCGTCCTCTCCCCGGCCGGAACCCTGCGCGCCGCCCTCGACCTGGTGTGGCCCCGCACCCAGGTGGGTTCGGACGTGCCCGTGGCCTCCTACGTCGGCACCCGCATGGGCCGCCAGGTGGTGGACCGGCTGGTCGAACCCCTCCTGGGGGGCGTCTACGCCGGACGGGCCGACGAGCTCTCCCTGGACTCCACCCTGCCGCAGATCGCGCCGATGGCCCGCCGGGACCGTTCCCTGATGAGGGCCGTGCACACGAGTCTGAGCGGCCGGGGCGCCGCACCCACCAGGTCGGGGCCGGTCTTCGCCTCCCTGCGCGGCGGTGTCGCCTCACTCGTGGACGCGCTCGCGGCGCGACAGGAGGACCTGCGTACCGGCACCCGGGCCCATTCCCTGGAGCGGCGCCCCGAGGGCTGGAGCGTGCGTCTGGAGGGCGCGGACGGGGGTCGGGTGGACTGCGACGCGGTGCTGCTCGCCTGCCCCGCCGCCGAGGCCGCCCGCCTGCTCACCGACACCGAACCCGAGGCCGCGCGCGAGCTGCGCCGGATCGAGTACGCCAGCATGGCGCTGGTGACCTTCGCCCTGCCCGCCTCCGCCTTCCCCCGGCCGCTCACCGGCACCGGTTTCCTGGTCCCGGCGGGGGAGGGGCTGACGATCAAGGCCGCCACCTTCTCCAGCAACAAGTGGCCCTGGCTGGCCCAGGAGCTGGATAGGGTCAACCCGGGGCAGGACCTCCTGCTCCTGCGCTGCTCCATCGGCCGGTTCGGGGACGGCGGCTCGCTCGACCGCTCCGACGAGGAACTGGCCGAGACGGCCCTGGCCGACCTCGCCCGCGTGACCGGTCTGCGCGGAACCCCGGTGGAGACCCGGGTGACCCGGTGGACCGACGGACTGCCGCAGTACGCGGTCGGCCACGCCGACCGCGTAGAGCGGATCCGGTCGGGCGTGCGACGCCACCCCGGCCTGGGGGTGTGCGGCGCCGCCTACGGGGGCGTGGGCGTCCCCGCCTGCGTCGCCGACGCCGGACACGAGGCCGCACGCCTGGCCGACACCCTCACCGACCACAGCCGCACCAGCGGCGGCGACCAGAGCGCCGCCGGACCGAACCAGCAAGGAGTCAACCCGTGACGGGGCAGCAGAACGAGGCCGTCTCCCAGGACGGCACCGACCTCAACAAACTCATCCGCTACACCATGTGGTCGGTCTTCCTGGTCGACGGCCTGGAGGGCGTGGACCGCGCCGCGGCCGCCGAGGAGCTCCAGGGCCTCCTCGACAAGGCCGCCGGACAGGGCGTCACCACGCGGGGCAGCTACGACGTCCAGGGCTTCAGGGCCGACGCCGACATCATGTTCTGGTGGGTCGCGGACACCCCGGAACAGCTCCAGGGCGTCTACTCCGAGTTCCGCCGCACCCGGGTCGGCCGCGCCAGCACCCCGGTGTGGTCGGTCATGGGCCTGCACCGCCCCGCCGAGTTCAACCGCGGCCACGTCCCCGCCTTCCTGGCCGGGGAGGAGCCGCGCGACAACATCTGCGTGTACCCGTTCGTGCGCTCCTACGAGTGGTACCTGCTGCCCGACGACGAGCGCCGCGCCATGCTCGCGGAGCACGGCCGCATGGCGGCCCCGTACCCGGACGTCCGGGCCAACACCGTCTCCTCGTTCGGTCTGAACGACTACGAGTGGCTGCTGGCCTTCGAGGCCGACGAGCTGTACCGCATCGTGGACCTCATGCGCCACCTGCGCGGCGCCAAGGCCCGCCTGCACACCCGTGAGGAGCTGCCCTTCTACACGGGGCGCCGCAAGAGCGTGGCCGAGCTGGTCGACTCCCTGCCGTAACCGGCGCCGCGAACGAGGACGGCCCCCGCACCGTTGGTGCGGGGGCCGTCCCGTGCCGTTCCGGCGTCCGGGCGCGCTAGTCGACGCTGGGTGCGACGTGCGGCGCGCGGCGGGTGGCGATCACGTAGAAGGGGAGCGAGACGATCGTGAGCAGAACCAGAGCGCTCATGAGGTAGATCAGCGCCTCCCCGGCGGGCAGTCCCAGGCCCCACGCGGCGATGAAGGCCACGCCCGTGGCGAGCATGCCCAACACCACGTAGATCCGCTTCCCGCGCGGCTTGGGGTACTCCATCCGGCTGACCATCAGCCAGGAGACGAGCAGCACCGCCGCGACCCCGGCCAGCAGCGGCGGGTCCAACAGCACGATCGTCACCACGGCCATCGCCCCGAACGGGCACGGAAGGCCGGTGAAGTAGTTCGCGTCGGGGGCCTGGCAGGAGAACCTGGCCAGCCGGACGATCACCGCGAGCAGCACGGCACCGCCCGCCAGGACGGGCAGCACGCCGGCGCCGCCCGTGATGGTGCCCCACACCACGAAGAAGAACGCCGGCGCGAACCCGAAGCTGATCACGTCGGCGAGGTTGTCCAGCTCCGCGCCCATGCCGCTGCCGCCCAGCTTGCGGGCGACCCGGCCGTCGAGCACGTCGAGGGTGGCCGCGACGATCATCAGGCCCACGGCTGTGGCCATCGCCGACTTCGGCAACGGTCCCGCCGCTCCCAGCGCCATGTGCGCGGCCTGCGCCGTGGCCAGGGCCCACACCGCGAGGAAACCGCACAGGGCGTTGCCCAGGGTCAGGTAGTCGGCCACGCCCAGGCGGAGCCGGGGCGCCTCCCCGGAGAGGTCCGTGGCGGCCCGTGCCGCAGGAACGGCCTCAGTCGGCGTCAAGACGGGTTTCTCCGGCGCGGACCTTCTGGCCGACCTCCACCGCCGGGGTGACCCCGGGCGGAAGGTAGACGTCGACGCGTGACCCGAACCGGATGAGGCCGATCCTCTCGCCTTGCTCGACCTTCTGCCCCGCAGCGAGATACGGGACGATACGCCGGACCAACGCGCCGGCGATTTGAACGACCGTGATCTCACCGATCTCGGTTTCAAGGGTCCAGATGACGCGCTCATTACGCTCGCTGTCCTTGTCGAAGGCGGGGCGGAAACCCCCGGGGCGGTGCTCGACGCCGGTCACGACTCCGGCGAGGGGCGCACGGTTGACGTGCACGTTGAGGGGGTTCATGAACACCGCGACCCGGATCCGCCCGTCGGGCTGGGGGTCGAGGCTCTGTACGACGCCGTCGGCCGCGGACAGCACCCGACCTGTCGCCGGACCCCGGTTGGGGTCGCGGAAGAACCAGGTCATCCCCGCCGCCAGGGCGATCACCGGGGCGGCGGCCACGGCGCCGACCCGGGAACGCCGGGCGAGCAGGGCGGCGGCACCCGCCGCGCCGAGCGCCGGGACCAGCCACGGGGCGGAACCCTGGGCCATGCCGAAGCGTGGTCTGGCCGGGTGGCGCGGGGAGGCGGAGGAGGAAGGTGAGTCGTCGGTCATCGAGCGCTTTCGTCGCGGGTCGGTCGGTCGCCCGCACATCGGATACCGCTGTGAGGGGTGAACCCGGCTGTGGCCTGGTTCGCGTGTGCGCGGTCTCCGGGTGGGGCCCGCCGCGCGCGCCCCACGGTCGACTTATGGCCGAACGTCGGTGCGCTGGTGAGATTATCGCTGATCCTGGGGGAAGGGGGATCGGACTGGTTCCGGAGACGGCCCGTGCGGGTGGGCGTTCGGGTCCCCGGACCAGGATGCCATGCCGCCTACTCGGTGGGCTCCAGGTCGAGGGCGACGGAGTTGATGCAGTACCGGAGGTCCGTGGGGGTGTCGTACCCCTCCCCGCGGAAGACGTGACCCAGGTGGGAGTGGCAGGTGGCGCATCGCACCTCGGTGCGCACCATCCCGAGCGAGGCGTCCTCGTGCAGGGTGACGGCGTCGGAGTCGGCCGGGTCGAAGAAGCTCGGCCACCCGCAGTGGGAGTCGAACTTCTCGTCGGAGCGGAAGAGTTCGCTCCCGCATCCCCGGCAACGGTAGACACCGGTGGTCCTGGTGTCCACGTACTCCCCGGTCCAGGGGCGCTCGGTGCCCGCCTGGCGGAGCACGGTGTACTCCTGCTCGTTGAGGCGCTCGCGCCACTCCTGGTCGGTCCGGGGAAGGTCCCTGGGTGCCCCGCCGTTGGTGTCCGGGGCCTGGTCCGCTGCGTCAGCCATGGTGACGACGCTACCCGCAAACGCGCTCCGGTGCCGACAGGGGACACGGTGTGAAGAAATCGGGTCCAAACCACGCACTCCAGGTAAATCATTCTTAAGAGCCACATACACCTAACTTCACCTTTGACGACGTTCGGTGCCGGTGGGTGCGGGTACGGGCTCAGACAGGGGTCAGTGATCGAGGTGCACTGAGGCAGGTGGCATGGCTGTTACAGCTCAACAGGCACTCGGAGTGAACAGGCGGCCTCTGCGCGTGGGCAGGATCCGGTACGGACTGTGGAGGCTCGACCAGGCCACCACGGGTGCCCGGTCACGGATGCGGGTCGTCGGGGACGGCGCCGCCACCGTGGGGCGGGAGCTGCGCTGGGCCGCGGAGCTCAGCCTGCGTTCGACCGTCGCCGGGATCGAGTACGCGCGGCCGGAGCCCTGGGGGGACCGCAAGCTGTTCGGGTTGGTGACGGCGATCGCCGTCGGCGCCCTGGTGGTGGCGGTCGTGCTGGGGATGGGTATGGCGCAGTGGGCGATGACCTCGTCCAGCGCCATGTTCTTCGCGGCGGCCGGGGCCGTGGCGGTGGGACTCACACTCCTGCCGCTGTCCTACCTGGTCTTCGCGTCCCGACGCGGTCGGGTCCGGAGCGAGGAGGCGGAGGACCCGAGCGAGGGGGAGTCGCGTGACGGGGGCGGCCCGAACGGGCAGGACCCGGACGAGGAGAGCCTCCTCACGACGATTCCGAGTGCGAGGGTTCCCATCGCGGAGAGTCCGGGTGTGAGCGTCACGAGGTAGCGACGGTCGGCGGCCGTGACCGGTCCGCCATGAGGGTGGGAGGGGTGCCCCGAGCGGGGCACCCCTCCCGTCGTCGTGCGGCGGGGTCGGCCCGGGATAGGTGCCGCGGGGCCCGGTGGCCCGAGGGGCCGGGGCCGGGTGGTTCCGAGGCGCGGGGTCAGGCGTCGAAGTCGTACTGCAGCACGTACGCCGAGCCGTCCATGGTGATCTCGTTGAACTCCACGGGCCGGTGGTCGGCGGTCAGCGCGGTGCGGGCCACCTCCAGCACGGGGGTGCCCGCGGCCAGGGTCAGTTCCTCCGCCTCCTCGGGGGTGGGCATGCGCACCCGGATCTCCTCGGTGAAGTGGGCGGGGGCGTGCCCGAGCTCCGCCAGGCGCGCGTAGATGCCCCCGGGGCCGCTGTCGTGGGCCCGGACCCGCCGCGCGGCGGGGACCTCCTCCCGCCCCGACCACAGGTGCGGCGACAGGTGTGAGACGGCGCTCTGCACCGGTCTGCCGTCCACCAGGTAGCGCCGGGAGCGGCGCACCACCGTGGCCCCCTCGTCCAGGTCCAGTGCCCGCAGGACGTGCCCGTCGGGGACGAGTTCGTCGACGACGAGCCCCTCCACCTCGTAGCCGCGTGTGTCGCTGTCGGTCTGCCAGATGGCCCGTCCGGCGCCCCACAGGTCCTTCGACAGGCGTCGGGCGCCGTGTCTTCGCAGGGGCCGGAAGGCGCGCACGTAGATGCCCGATCCCCGCACGGCCACGGCCAGGCCCTCGTTGATGAGCACGGACAGGGCCTGCCGGGCGGTCGCCCGGGCGACGCCGTGCCGCTCCATGAGGGCGTTCTCCCCGGGGAGACGGTCGCCGTCGGAGTACTGTCCGGAGCGGATCCGTCCTCGTAGTTCCTCGGCTATCTCCCGGTACACCGGAGGGGACCCGTTCTCGGACGTCGGCACCACGTTCATCCTCTCGCCCAGGGGGCCGCACCGGTGAGCCCCGCCGGCGCGGTGTGTCATTCGCGGCTCTTCCTGTGGAAGGCACACCACGGGTATGTCCGGTTGCGGGATGGTTCATGCGTCATTGTGGGGCGACCGAAACCGAGCGGTTATGGGGAGGGGCCCGCGCGGGCCCCTATTCCCTCAGGTAACGCGTGAACAGGTGGCCCTCCGCCTCCAGCAGACGGGCCATCCGCAAGGGGGTGGTCCTCGCCGAGGTGTGCTCCAGGGCGCCGGGAGTCCCGGGGCCGCCGGTGACGATGCGGGGCGACCCCGCGCCCAGCAGGTGCGGGCTCACCGTCAGGCAGAGCTCGTCCAGCAGGCCCGCCGCCACGAACTCCGCCAGCAGGTGCGGGCCGCCCTCGGTCAGGACCCGGTACAGGCCGCGTTCCGCCAGGGCGTTCACGATGTGCTCGGGGCCCACCGAGACCCCGTCGACCACCACGAGGTCGGCGTGCTCGGCCACGAACGCCCGGAGCTCGGCGGGGGCGTCCGCGACGGTGAACACGATCGTGCGGGCGTCGTCCGGGGCCGTGGTGAGCAGTTCGGCGTCCAGTTCGAGGGAGCGCGACACCACCGCGACGCGCGGTGTGGCGGGACGGCCCTCACGCAGCCGCGTCCACACCTCGCGCGGACGCACCGGCCGGTAGCCCTCCTTGCGTGCGGTGGCGGCGCCGACCAGGACGACGTCGCACAGTCCGCGCAGCACCCCCATGACCCGGCGGTCGGGGTCCGAGGACAGGTCACGGCTGCGCCCCGAGGGGCCGATCGCGCCGCCGTCGGCGCTGGCCACCATGTTGGCGCGCAGCCAGGGCCGGTCCAGGCCCAGCGGGTAGGCGTAGGCCTCGGCCAGGTCCACGTCGGTCTGGCCGGGGACGGGCAGGAGTTCGCGGAAGCGGGCGGGCTCCGGGGCACGGCCCGCGCTGTGTGTGCTCGACATGGTCACCCAGGTTAGGGGCGTCGCGATCGCGGACGGCGTAGGGCCGGGTCCCGTCGCGGGTTCCCGGCCCCTCCGCGGCCGCTCCCCGGGGCCCTCCACCCCCGGGGAGTCGTACCGGACGCGGCCCCGGTCAGCCGTGGCGGTGCGAGACGCGCCGCAGCAGGACCAGGGCGCGGTCGATCACCCGGAGCGGGCCGCCCGCCGTGACGAACGGCCGCCCCTCCACGTCCGGCTCGGCGGTGTCCAGCACGGTCTCCCAGGCCATGCCGTACTCGGTGCCGGGCAGCTTGAACTCCACCGTCTCCGGACCGCTGTTGAGGAGCAGTACGAAGGAGCTGTCGCGGATGGGGCGCCCGCGCGAGTCCGGTTCGGTGATGGCGTCCCCGTTGAGGAACACCCCCAGCGCCCGCTCGCCGGTGTCCCAGTCGTCGCCCTCCATGGTCGACCCGTCCGGGCGCAGCCACGAGATGTCCGGCAGCCCGTCCGACCCCGCCCTGGCACCCTCCACCGGGCTGCCCTGGAAGAACCGGCGGCGCCGGAAGACGGGGTGCTCGCGCCGCAGCCGCGCCAGGTCGCGGACGTAGGCGAGCAGGTCGTTGCCGGGGTACTCGCCGGTGAGCCCCGCGCCCTCCCAGTCGATCCAGGCGATCTCGTTGTCCTGGCAGTAGGCGTTGTTGTTGCCGCCCTGGGTGCGCCCGATCTCGTCCCCGTGCGAGAGCATCACCACCCCCTGCGACAGGTACAGGGTGGTGAGGTGGTTGCGGACCTGCCTGCGGCGCAGGGTCAGGATGGCGGGGTCCTCGGTGGGCCCCTCCACGCCGTGGTTCCAGGAGCGGTTGTCGTCGGTGCCGTCCCGGTTGTTCTCGCCGTTGGCCTCGTTGTGCTTGTCGTTGTAGGAGACCAGGTCGGCCAGCGTGAAGCCGTCGTGGCACGTGATGAAGTTGATCGAGGCCACCGGGCGGCGCCCGTCGTCCTGGTACAGGTCGCTGGACCCGGCCAGCCGTGAGGCGAGCTCCCCCTTGACCGGCTCACCGCGCCAGAAGTCGCGGACGGTGTCGCGGTACTTGCCGTTCCACTCCGTCCACAGTGGCGGGAAGTTGCCCACCTGGTAGCCGCCCGGACCCACGTCCCAGGGTTCGGCGATCAGCTTCACCTGGGAGATCACCGGGTCCTGCTGGACGATGTCGAAGAACGTGCTCAGCCGGTCCACGTCGTGGAACTCGCGGGCCAGCGCCGAGGCGAGGTCGAAGCGGAACCCGTCCACGTGCATCTCCAGGACCCAGTACCGCAGCGAGTCCATGATGAGCTGCAGGGAGTGCGGGTGGCGCACGTTCAGGCTGTTCCCGCAGCCCGTGTAGTCGAGGTAGTAGCGCTGGTCCTCGTCGCTGACCCGGTAGTAGCCGAGGTTGTCGATCCCCCGCCAGGACAGCGTGGGGCCCATGTGGTCGCCCTCGGCGGTGTGGTTGTAGACCACGTCGAGCAGAACCTCGATGCCCGCCTCGTGCAGCGACCTCACCATCGCCTTGAACTCCTGGACCTGCTGCCCGCGCGAGCCGCGCGCGGCGTATCCGCTGTGCGGGGCCAGGAAGGCCAGGGTGTTGTAGCCCCAGTAGTTGGTCAGCCCCCGGGCCACCATCGCGTGCTCGGGCACGAAGTGGTGCACGGGCATGAGTTCGACGGCGGTCACCCCCAGGGAGGTGAGGTAGTCGATGACCTCGGGGTGGGCCAGCCCCGAGTAGGTGCCCCGCTGGTGTTCGGGGATGGCCGGGTGGCGCATGGTCAGCCCGCGTACGTGCGCCTCGTAGATCACCGTCTGGTGGTACGGGGTGTTGGGACGTGCCTCGTTGCCCCAGTCGAAGAACGGGCTGACCACCACGCACTTGGGCACGTATCTCGCGCTGTCGGCCGTGTTCCTGCGGGCCGGGTCGGCGAAGTGGTAGCTGAAGAGCGATTCGTGCCAGGTGAGGTCTCCGTTGATCGCCTTCGCGTAGGGGTCGGTGAGCAGTTTGTTCGGATTGCAGCGCAACCCCTGGTCGGGTGCGTAGGGACCGTGGACGCGGTACCCGTACTGCTGTCCCGGGCCGACACCGGGCAGGTACCCGTGCCAGACGAAACCGTCGTACTCGGTCAGGGGTACGCGGGTCTCCTCTCCGTCGTCGTCGAACAGGCACAGGTCCACCTGTTCGGCCGCCTCGGAGAAGAGGGAGAAATTGGTGCCGGAACCGTCGTAGGTCGCACCGAGCGGATAGGAACTACCTGGCCAGACTTCCACCATAGGCGTCGTCAGTCTCTAGGTTTCGGGGCCCGTAAGGGCGATTTTGATGGTGACGACTTCTTTCTTCCGCTTCGACCGCGGAAGTATGCCGAACTGGGCCGATGTTCGTTCTCGGCTGCCCGTTCTGCACTTTCTGCGGCTTATGTGAGCGGGGGTGAAAGGGAGGAGGAAAGGAGTTCCGGGGGTTTCTCGCGTGGGCTCCCGGCGCCGATCCCCGCGAAAGGGGGTCGGCACCGGGAGAGGGGAGGTCGGCACCGGGACACGGCGGGTCCCGGCGCGGAGCCCGGCCAGCGGATCAGCCCCGGGGGCGGGCCCGGTCCAGGATCAGCTCCGTGTCCACGCCCCTGGGCAGCGTCCCGAACACGTGCCCCCACTCGCCGCCCAGCCGGGACGCGGTGAACGCCTCGGCCACCGGGGTGGGCGCGTAGCGCAGCAGTACCGACGCCTGGAGGGTCAGCGCCATCAGCTCCACCACCGCACGGGCCCGGTACTGGACCTCCTCCAGATCGCCCAGGGCCCGCCCCAGCCGCTTGAGGGCGGCGTCGTAGTGGTCGTCGGAACCGGCCGCGGTGTCGAGTTCCGCGAGGAAGGCCTCCACCGACTCCGGCGCCCTCGCCATCGCCCGCAGCACGTCCAGGGCGGCCACGTTGCCCGAGCCCTCCCAGATGGAGTTGAGCGGTGAGTCGCGGAACAGGCGGGGCATGCCCGACTCCTCCACGTACCCGTTGCCGCCCAGGCACTCCAGGGCCTCGGCCGCGTGCACCGGCTGGCGCTTGGTCACCCAGAACTTGCCCACGGCCACGCCCAGGCGGCGGAAGGCGGCCTCACCCTCGTCGCCGCGCACCGCGCGGTCCACCGATCCGGCCAGGCGCGTCATGAGCGACGTGGCCGCCTCGGACTCCAGGGCGAGGTCGGCCAGGACGTTGCGCATGAGCGGCTGGTCCACGAGCGGAGTACCGAAGGCGCTCCGGGTCTCGGCGTGGTGCAGAGCCTGCACCACCGCGGCGCGCATGCCCGAGGCGGAGCCGATCACGCAGTCCAGGCGGGTGCTGTTGACCATCTCGATGATGGTGGGCACGCCCCGGCCCGGCTCCCCGACCGGGTACGCCACGGCGCCGTCGTACTCCAGCTCGGCGGAGGCGTTGGACCTGTTGCCCAGCTTGTCCTTGAGCCGCTGGACGAACATCCGGTTCCGGGAGCCGTCGGGCAGCACGCGCGGGACCAGGAAGCAGGTCAGCCCCTCGGGGGCCTGCGCCAGGGTGAGGAACACGTCGCTCATGGGGGCGGAGGTGAACCACTTGTGGCCGGTGAGCAGGTGGTGGCCCTCACGGGTGGGCACGGCACGGGTGGTGTTCGCGCGGACGTCCGAGCCGCCCTGCTTCTCGGTCATCGACATGCCCGCGAGGAGCCCGCGCTTGGTCAGCGGC
Organism: Nocardiopsis sp. iso_237; assembly: GCF_056173345.1. Classification (NCBI taxonomy): domain Bacteria; kingdom Bacillati; phylum Actinomycetota; class Actinomycetes; order Streptosporangiales; family Nocardiopsidaceae; genus Nocardiopsis; species Nocardiopsis sp. iso_237. The sequence goes on from NZ_CM149669.1 coordinate 2,833,568, forward strand.
GCCCGCAGCCCGAAGTCGTAGGCGCGGGCGGTGAGCAGCGGTTCGTACGCCGCCGCCAGCTCGGGGGAGTGGCGCAGCGCCGGGACGGCCGCGTAGGTCATGGAGATCGGACAGCCGTGGCCGCTCTCCGCCTGCGACCACAGGAAGAACTTGGCCGCGCGGGCCACGTGGGCCCCCTCGCGCGCGTCCGCCCAGGGGGCGGCGTGCAGGCCGTGCTCCACGGCCTGGTCCATGAGCACGTGGTAGGCGGGCTGGTAGTCGACCTCGTCCACGCGGTGGCCGTAGCGGTCGTGGGTGCGCAGGACCGGGGGGTAGGCGTTGGCGGACTCGCCCCAGGCACGCACCCGCTCGGATCCCGCCGCGTCGCCGATCTCGCGCACGTCGGCCTCGGCCCAGCCCGCGCCCTCGCGGCGCAGGCCCTCCAGGAGGGCGGGGTCGTCGGCGGCGCTGTAGTCACCGAGCGGAGTGGCCTGGTTGAACACTTCGTGTGTGTCGGGCATTCCGGCTCCGATCCTGGTTCGGGGGTGGACGGGTGCGGGAATCCTATCCCTGCCCGGAACACCCGACCGAACCTGGTTCGGTCACGCCGTCACCTCGCGCTTCCCGGGCCCGTTCAGGGCCACAGGAGACCCCGCTCCCACGGCGCGGAGGAGTCCGCGCGCCGGTACCGCAGCCGGGTGTGGCGCCGGTCCGGGTCCGCCTGCCAGAACTCGATCTCGGTGGGCGCGAGCCGGTACAGGCCCCAGTCGTCGGGTGCCAGCCCGGGGTCGGCCTCCAGTCGGGCGCGGCTCTCCTCGGCGGTCGCGTGGACGGTCTCCAGACTGTCCAGGGGCTGGCTCTGGCGTCCGTGCAGCCCCGCCACACGCCCCTCCAGGGGGCGTGCGGTGAAGTCGGCGGCGCGCTCCTCGGCCCCGGCCAGTTCCACGGGACCGCGCAGCCGCACCTGACGGCCCTGGAGTCCCCAGAAGAAGAGGAGCGCGGCCCGGGGGTTGCTCGCGAGCTCCCGGCCCTTGGCCGAGGTCGTGGTGGTCGCGAACGACCACCCCTCGTCGGTGAGGTCCTTCAGGATGAGGACGCGCGCCGACGGAGCCCCGTCGGCGTCGGCCGTCGCCAGGGTCATGGCGTGCGGTTCGGGCACCCCGGCCGCGATCGCCTCGCCCAGCCACTCCACGAACAGGTCCACCGGGTCGTCCGGTGCCTCGGTGGGGTCGAAGCTCGCCAGCGGCCCCGCGAACACCCGCAGCCCGCGCAGGAGGTCCCGGATTCCGTCCCGTCCCGCCATCACACACCCCGTCCACTCGGCTCCAGTACCCCGAACCTACTCAACCCCGCGCCGCCCGGGGCCCCGCGACGCCGTCACCGCCCAGTGGGACGGAACCGGGGCCCATCCCGGGGAGTCCGTCGCCTCCCGGGGCCGCCGTCCGGCGACGGCGGCGACGGTGGGGTCGGTACCGACCCCACCTCGGCATCCTGTCCGACGGGCCCGTCGTCGCGGCGGCGCGCACCCGGTGGGCACCCCGCCCGGTTTCGCACCGAACGTCCCCGGTACGATGCGCGGGCCGTGACGGTCCGGACCGTCACGGGAACGGAACGGCGGGGCGCGCACCGGGCACGCCGCGAGGGGGACCATGACGGACTCGGGACAGACGGCACACTCCCGATGGCTCTGGGGGCTATTGGGCAGCGTGGTCCTCACCCACACCGCGCTCAACCTCGTCCGACCCCTCATCTCCTACCGCACCATCGCGGTGGGCGGGGATGCCGTCGAGGTCGGACTGGTCACCGCCGCCTACGCGCTGCTCCCACTGGTCATCGCGGTCTCGCTCGGCCGCTTCACCGACCGTGCGGGCCGCATCGCGTGGCTCGCGGGCCTGGGCTCGGTCGTCCTGGCCGTCGGCAGCCTCCTCCTGGCCGGGTCCGGGGGGCTGCTCGGACTCGCCCTGTCCAGCACGGTCGTGGGCGTGGGCCACCTGCTGTGCATGGTCTCCGCCCAGGCCCTCATCGCCCGCTACTCGCGCCCCGAACACCTGGACCGCGACTTCGGCTGGTTCACCGCCGCGGCCTCCCTCGGCCAACTCGTCGGTCCGCTGATCTCCGGCGTCATCCTCTCCGACTCCACCGGGCCGGAGCTGCTCACCGCCACCTCCACCGCGCTGCTGGTGGCCGGGGCCGTCGCCGCCCTGGGCTTCCTTCCGCTGATCCCGCTGGCGCGGCTGAGCCCGATGCGGCGCACCGACGCGCAGAGGGCCGCGCCCCCGGTCCCCACACGGGACCTCCTGCGCCGCCGCCGGATGCCCTCGGCGCTGTTCACCAGCCTGGCGCTGCTCACCGCCGTGGACATCCTCACCGCCTACCTGCCGCTCATCGCCGAGAGCCGGGGGCTGTCCCCGATGCTCGTCGGTGTCCTGCTGAGCCTGCGCGCCGGTGCCTCCCTGCTCTCCCGGCTGACCCTGCCGTGGATGCGGCGCCGCTGGTCGCGCAGGGCGCTGGTCGTCACCAGCACCTCGGTGGCGGCCGTCGCGCTCACCCTGGTGGCGCTGCCGCTGGGCGGGTTCGCCGTCCTCGCGGGTGTGCTGGTCGTGGGCGGATTCCTGCTCGGCCTGGGGCAGCCCCTGACGATGGCCCAGGTCACCACCCTGGCACCGGAGGGGGCCCGTGGGGCGGCCCTGGCCCTGCGCATCTGGGGTAACCGCCTGGGTCAGGTGGCCGTACCGGCGGCGGCCGCGGGGGTCGCGGGAGCGGTGGGCGCCCCGGGCGCCCTGCTGTTCTCCGCCGCGATCCTGCTCAGCGCGGCCGTCGCCGCCGTCTGACCCGCTCCCGGCATGTCCCGGCACACGTCGGGGGCGGGCGGCCCCTCGGAGCCGCCCGCCCCCTTCACGCCGGTTCACACCGGCCGGGTCCTCACACGGTGGCGTGCCGGGCCGCGACCGCCGCGTCGTAGCGCTCCAGCACCACACGCGCGAGCTCCGGCACGTCCCCGAGGGCGTCGGCGACCACCGAGGCCCCCGCTTCCGTCGACTGCGCGCGGACCCGGTCGGAGAAGAACCCGGGCGCCAACAGGTAGCCGCTGACCGCCACCCGGCCGTGGCCGCGCGCCAGCAGCTCCCGCACCGCCTGGCCGGGGCTCGGTTCGGACGCCGAGGCGTACGCCGCCACGACCTCCGTCCACGGGCCCCGATCGGCCAGCTCCCGGGCCATCGCCCCGATCACCTCGTTGGCCGCCGCGTCGCTCGACCCGGCCGAGGCCAGCACCAGCGCCGTCCCCGGCTCGGCGTACGCCCCCGCCTCCGCCAGACGCCGCTCCACCGCGTCCAACAGCAGCGGATGCGGGCCCAGCGTGTCGGCGTAGTGGATCCGCACCCACGGGCCGCGCTCGCGCGCCCGGTCGAGTACCGACGGCAGGTCCACCTTGCTGTGGAACGCGGCCGTCAGCAGCGCGGGCAGGACCACGACCTCACCGGCGCCGCCGGAGGCCAGGTCGTCCAGGGCCTCCTCGGCGGCGGGCGCCACGTGGTCCAGGAACGACAGGCGCACGTCCAGCTCCGGCCTCAGGCACCGGACCCGGTCGAAGACGGCCGAGACGGCCTCCGCCGACCTCGGGTCCCGGCTCCCGTGCGCCACCGCCAGCAGCGGGACCGGGGCGCGCGGCCCGGTACCCCCGCCGCCGCTCATACGTGGATCCCGCACTCGGTCTTGCCGGTCCCGGACCACCGCCCGCTCCGGGGGTCCTCGCCCGGCTCCACACGGCGGGTGCACGGCTCGCAGCCGATCGAGGGGTACCCGTCGTACTGGAGCGGGTTCACCATCACCCCGTGCTCGGACATGTAGGCCTCCACCTCCTCCTGGGTCCACCGGGCGATCGGGTTGACCTTGGTCATCCGCCGGCGCCGGTCCCACTGCACCACCGGGGTGTCCCGGCGGGTGACCGAGTCCTCCCGGCGCAGCCCCGTCAGCCACGCCGAGTACGGCTCCAACGCCCGCTGGAGGGGCTCCACCTTGCGCAGGTGGCAGCAGATGCCCGGGTCGCGCCCGTGCAACCGGGGGCCCAGGACCAGGTCCTGCTCGGTCACGGTCCGGGACGGTTCCACATTGATCAGGGTGATGTCGTAGACGGAGGCCACGGCGTCACGGGTGCCGATGGTCTCGGGGAAGTGGTAGCCGGTGTCCAGGAAGATCACGTCGATCCCCGGAGCGGCCCTGGACGCCAGGTCCACCATGAGCGCGTCCGCCATGGAGGAGGTCATGCAGAGTTCGGAGCCGAAGGTCTCGGCGGCCCAGGCGATGATCTCCGGGGCCGAGGCCTCCTCCAGCTCACGCGCGGCCCGCGCGGCCAGCTCCGGTCCGCCGGTCGTGGCGATGGTGGCGTTCATTCGTTGCCTTCCGTCGGTCTGGAGGGGGCTCCGCCCGCGGAGAACGAGGCGGAGCGCAGGCCCACGTACTTGACCCGGAACACCCGGGCACAGGACAGGCAGGCCCAGGGGTAGCCCTCGCCCTTGACGGCCGCCCCCTCCTCGGGCATCAGGTCCTCGTCGCCGCAGTAGGGGCAGTAGTAAGGTGCGGCCCTTTCGGACACGGCACACCTCTTCCTTCCGGTGGACCCGGCCCGGGGCAGGGGGCCGGGCGGGCCCGGGCGAGCAGCGCCCGGGCCCTGGGTGTCAGGTCGTCACTTCAGGTCCGCGTCGTCGGCGCGGCCCGCCCATGCGGCGAAGTTCTCGCCGTCCTCCCGCTGCTCCTGGAAACGCCGGAGCACCCGCTCGACGTAGTCGGGGAGGTCGTCGGCGGTGGTCTTCAGCCCGCGGATCTTCTTGCCGAAGGACTGGGTCAGGCCCATGCCGCCGCCCAGGTGGATCTGGTAGCCCTCCACCTGCTCGCCCCGCTCGTTCATGACGAGCTGCCCCTTGAGGCCGATGTCGGCGACCTGGATGCGCGCGCACGAGTTCGGGCAGCCGTTGACGTTGATGGTCACCGGCTCCTCGAAGTCCGGGAGCCGCTTCTCCAGTTCGTCGATGAGGGTCGCGGCGCGGCCCTTGGTCTCCACGATGGCCAGCTTGCAGAACTCGATCCCGGTGCAGGCCATGGTCTGCCGACGGAAGACACTCGGGTTGACCTGGAAGTCCTCGGACTCCAGCGCGGCCGTGATCGACGGGACCCGCTCCTCCTCGATGTCGAGGATGACCAGCTTCTGGTCGGCGGTGGTGCGGACGCGGTCGGACCCGTGCTCCTCCGCGATCTCCGCGACCCGCAGCAGCGAGGTGCCCGAGACCCGGCCCACCTTGGGCGCGAATCCCACGTAGAACCGGCCGTCGCGCTGGCGGTGCACGCCCACGTGGTCGCGGCGCACCCCCGGGTCCAGCACGGGCGCCGGGCCGTCGGGGAGCGCGTAGCCGAGGTACTCCCGCTCCAGGACCTCGCGGAACCTCTCCGCGCCCCACTCCTTGATGAGGAACTTGATCCGGGCCCGGGTGCGCAGGCGGCGGAAACCGTAGTCGCGGAAGATCGCGCAGACCCCGGCCCACACCTCGCTCACCTGGTCGGGGCGCACGAACGCGCCCAGCCGTTGGGCGAACATCGGGTTGGTGGACAGACCGCCGCCGACGAACAGGTCGTACCCGGCCTCACCCGCCGCGTCGCGCACGCCCACGAAGGCCACGTCGTTGATCTCGTGGTTCACGCAGTGCACGGTGCACCCGGACAGCGACGACTTGAACTTGCGGGGGAGGTTCGAGTACAGCGGACTGCCGATGTGCTCCTCGTAGATCTGCTCGATCTGCTCGGTGGGGTCCAGGACCTCGTCCTCGGCCACCCCGGCCAGGGGGCAGCCCAGGATCACGCGGGGGGTGTCGCCGCAGGCCTCCGTGGTGGACAGCCCGACCGACTCCAGCTTCTCCCAGATCGCGGGCACGTCCTCGACCCGGATCCAGTGGTACTGCACGTTCTGCCGGTCGGTGATGTCGGCGGTGTCGCGCCCGTAGTCACGGGAGATCTCCGCGACCGCGCGCAGCTGGGCCGCCGACAGCTGCCCGCCGTCGATGCGCACGCGCAGCATGAAGTAGCGGTCGTCCAGCTCCTCGGGCTCCAGCACGGCGGTCTTGCCGCCGTCGATGCCGGGGGCGCGCTGGGTGTAGAGGCCGAACCAGCGGAAGCGTCCGCGCAGGTCGGCGGGGTCGATCGAGTCGAACCCGCCCTTCGCGTAGACGTTGATGATCCGATCGCGGACGTTGAGCCCGTCGTCGTTCTTCTTGTTCTCCTCGTTCTTGTTCAGCGGTTCGCGGTAGCCGAGGGCCCACTGGCCCTCACCACGGCGGCGTTTGGGTTGGGCTGCCGTGGGTGCCTTGCCGGGCTGCGCGGAAGAGGGAGGCATCGCGGGTGTCTCCGTTGGGGTCGCGGGGTGCTCACGGTCCCGGCGCCCGCACCACTGGCCCGTGGACACCGCACGTCGTCGTGGACGGTGTCACGGGTGAAGTCCGTGTGTGGGAGTTCGAGGAAGAGGGGGAGCGCCGGGGCCGCGCGCACCCCTGAGGGTGCGTCAAAAGGCGGCGAGAAGTTATCCGACGCTGCAACAGATGGCGCTGCTGACCCGAAGGAAGTCCACGTGGCGGCGCACGCGGAGCATGGGGTCGAGGACAGCGTTCATGTTTCGAGAATGACACGGGCTTCCGGTGCTTGTCCAGGGTGTGCGCCACGGGCCCGAATGTGAGTCACGTCATGCCCGCGTGGTGCCGACCGCCCCGAGGAGCGCTAACGTGATCCCCGTGGTGGGATTCTGGGAGGGCCTGTGGCGCATGGCCGACGCCTGGCTGCGACGCCATCCCGTCTTCCACAGCGGCACGCTGCTCGTGCTGCGCACCCTCCGGGCCCTCTCCCGCGACCGGGTGGTCGGCCTGGCCGCCGAGTCGGCCTTCTTCGCGCTGATCTCCCTCCCCGCGCTGCTGCTCTGCCTCCTGGGAGCCCTGGGCCCGCTGGCCATGGTGTTCGGGGAGGGCCTCGTGGTGGAGATCCGCGAGTGGATGCTGGACCTGGCGGCGCGCGTCCTCACCCCCGCCGCCGTCGAGAGCGTGGTGGAGCCACTGGTCGACGACTTCCTCGGCGGTGTCCCGGGCGGCGTCCTCTCGGTGACCTTCCTGGTGTCCCTGTGGTCGGGGTCGCGGGCGATGAACGTCTTCATCCGCTCGATCACGATCTCCTACGGCCTGGACGAGCTGCGCGGCTGGCTGTGGCAGCGGGTGCTCGCCTTCTTCGCCTACCTGGGCGGGTTGCTCTTCGCGGTCCTGGTGCTGCCGGTGATGGTGGCCGGGCCCGACATCGTCCACGAGCTGTTGCCGCTCACCGTGGGCCGTCTCAACCTCTTCTACTGGCCGATCGTGGGCCTGCTCGTCACCGCGGCGGTCACGCTGCTCTACGCGCTGAGCGTCCCCGTCCGCACCCCGCTCTGGCGGCACCTTCCCGGTGCGCTCCTGGCCACTCTGGTGCTCCTGGCCGGTTCGGCGGGACTGCGCGCCTACCTGGACGCCTCCTTCGGGCAGATGAGCATCTACGGTTCGCTGTCCGCCCCCATCGCGATCCTGGCGTGGCTGTACGTCATGGCGATCGCCGTGCTGGTGGGGTCCTCGCTCAACTCCGAGATCGACGCGCTGTGGCCCACGGTGCGCACCGCCGCCGCCCGCGCGGAGCTCGCCAACCGCCACTTCGAGAGGGCCGACCGCCTCGCCCAGCGGCGGGAGCAGGCGGTCATCGACACCCTCAACGGGCGCTGACCACAAGCGGCCAGGGTGCCCGTTAAGCCGGGATTGTCGGTATTTTCGTACCGTGTCCAGCGGGAGGCCGCGAACCCGCCGCACCGAGCCTGGACGCTCCCCCCGAAAGGCCCCCAGTGCCCTCCCCCTCCGGGCCCCCGATCCACGCGTCCACGCGCCTCTGGGTCGGCTCGATCACGGCCGCGGCTCTCACCACCGTCCCGCGGACACCCGACGCGCGCCGCACAGAGGTTCGGCACCGCCGCCCTGACCACGGCCCTGGTGAGCCTCACGTTGCACATGCTCCTCACCAACGAGGCCCTGATCCAGAGCGGACCCTCCTTCTCCTTCGCCCTGTTCATCCTGGTGGCCGTGTTGGTCGTGCAGATCCTCCAGGGAGTCGCCCGGACCCTGCCCCCTGGGATCGCCGGGTCCGGGAAGCCCCCCGCCAACGGTGCCGTCTTCGTCTGGCTGGCCTGGCCCATGGTTCCGGTCGCGGCGCTGCCGATCGCGACGTACCTGGTCTACCCGGTCGGACCCTCCTCGCTGTGGCCCCTCGGTCTGCTCCCGCTGGGCGCCCTCGGCTTCGCCGTCCTGAGCACGCGCGGGTACTCGCGGGAACGCGCCGAAAGGGCGCAGAAGGGGGAATCCGTATGAGGTCCTCGTTCACACAGACCGTTCCTTCGACCTCCCGACCGCTGGGAGAGGGCCGATGAGACTCTCCGCCGTATTCCTCGTGGTCACCCTCCTCTCCCTGTTCGTGGCCCTCAACCTGGGATTCTGGGGCCCTCCGTTCTCCGTCGTGCTCATCGTCGGGTACGTCCTCGGCGCCATGTGCGTGTACCTGGTCCGGATGGCGTTCCTGATCTCGCCCGCCGAGTACGAGCGGGAGCGGCGCGCCACCGGAGGCCTGCACCGTCTGCTGTTCGGGATCGTGTCCCACCTCGTGTGCGGGCCGCTCCTGGTGATCACCGTGATCACCATCGCCTGGCGTGGCTCCTGGCAGGTGGGTTTCCTCCTCGTGTTCACCGTCTCCCTGTACGTGCTGGCGATCGTCCGCCAACTGAGTGAGGCCAGGCAGCCCCCGCCCTGTCCGGGGCCGATGATCGTCGGCTGGGGTGCGCACGTGGCGCCTTCTCCGGGATGGTCGGTCCTGTACCTGGGCTTCCCCTCGCAGCGCCCGGGAGGACTGAACAGGCTGAACCCCCGGTTCCAGGTGGACGGTGAGAACGTCGTGAGCCTGACGGCGGGCCAGCGGGCGACGGTCGTACTGGCCCCGGGGCGGCACCGGGTCCGCGCGCTCATCTCCCTGGAACGCTCGGCTCCACTTGAGGTCGACCTGCGGCCGGGGGAGGAGGCGCACGTCGAGGTGCGTTACCGGCCCAACCCTTTGGCGAGCGGAGGGCGCCGGTCCCTGCGACTCTCCAGAGTCGGTGCGCCTGTCCTCCGTGAGCCCGGGACACCTGCGTGAGTGTCGGGAACGTGGATAACCGACAACTCCATGGCCGGATCCGGCCAATTTCGGCGTGAACCTGATTGCCTTTTTGGGTGTCCTCTCCAGCGTGAGTAGGTTGCCCAAGCGGGCCCCAGCGCCCTCCTGCGCGTGTCACAGCAGGTCAGTGGCGTCAGGGGGCCAGTGCGGGCAGGTGGGGCGGGGCAGGTGTCCGGTTCCTTGATGGCGAAACGGAGTGAACATCCTCTGAGACGGTCAGTATCATCACGTGCAGCATTGACTACTCGTGTGCCGTTCGACCCCCGCTGGCGGACCCCGTCACGCCGCGACCGACCGTCATCGCTGATCGTCCCCCTGCTCCCGTACACGAACAGGTTCACGTTCCCCATGCCTTCGGAGACACCATGAGTCGGGCGTCCCGTCCGGAGCACCCCCGGCCCACCGCCGTCATCGTCATCGCGCCCGACGAGCGCAGCGCGGAGATCGTCATCGAAGGGCAGCGCCAGGTCGTGACCGGCCTGGCCCCCAAGGAGACCCGACGCGCGGCGCTGGACGTCGCCACCGGCTACGCCGCCCACATCGGGCAGCCGGTGCTGGTCGACGCGCGCGACGCCAACGGCTACTGGCGCCTGGTCGCGACCCCCTCGGGCGTCGTGCAGGCGGCGGACCAGGCGCTCTCGGACCGGTCCCAGCAGTCCGCCCCCGGGGGTTCCCCCGACGGTACGGGCCAGGACGCGTCGCCGCCCTCGGCGGACAAGAAGGGCGGTGCGGGCCGGAAGGCCCTCATCGGGGGAGCGGTCGCGCTCGCCCTGCTGCTCGTCCTGGGCGGCGGGGTGGTCGTCACCAACGTCATGCTGGGCGGTTCCGCCCCCTCCGCGGAGGACGAGGAACCCGACGCCTCCGGGGTCCCCCTGGAGTTCCCGCCCCCGCCGGGGTACGCGGGCACGGTCGAATTCAGTGAGGAACTGGCCCCGGAGACCCAGCCCGGCATCAGCCGTGACGGTGCCTACCTGGCCTACATCGACCCGGGGGAGCAGCTCAACCTCCTCGGGCCCGAGGGCACCCGTGAGTGGTCGGTCGACCTGCCCTTCGAGGCGGGCGCCGGGCTCGGAGCCCCACGCTTCGTCGAGTACGGCGGCGAGGACGCCATCGTGATGGAGACCGCCGACACCCTGTGGTTCTGGCCCGCCTCGGGTGAGGGAGCCGTCAGCGTCGCGCTCCCCGAGTCCGGCTCCGCCCGGTACGCGGGCGACTCCGTCCTGGTCCGTACCGAGGACGCCTCGTACCTGCCCATCGACGGCGAGCTGGAGGAGTTCGAGGCCCCGGGCAACTCGGAGCCGATGCTCGCGACGAACGGCCGCGCCCTGACCGCCGTGGTCAACGGTCCCTGGCAGTGGGTCCAGCCCGGCGAGGACGACGAGGAGGTCCAGGCCGAGAGCCCCCACGGGGCCGGCGACATGGAGAACGTCGTCACCGCCCTGCGCGAGTACGTCATCGTCCGCTGGGAGGCGCAGGGGGGCGACGGTTCGATCCTGGCCTTCCACGACCGTGAGGACGGCGCCGTGCTCGGCGCGGCGGAGATCTCGGAGGACGCCCTGGAGGGGGTCAGTCACCTCTCCGGGCCGATCGGCACCGAACTGGTCGCCTACGGGCCGGTGCTGTTCTCCCCCGCCACCGGTGAGACGAACGTGGTTCCGGGCTTCACACCCGAGATCACCGTCGGTGAACAGGTCTTCGGAGAACTGGACGGGAGCCGGGTGGCGCTGGACGCCACCGGCACGCCCTCCGAGGTTCACGAGGACGCACAGACTCCGCGCGGCCTTCTCGGCGACCGCGCGGTGGTGGTCCATGAGGGCCGCCTGTATGCCATCCCCCCTGAATAGTTCACTACGCAAGCGAAAGAAAGGAGTGGGATGTCCCTTAAGAAGCGGGTATTCACCGTCACGGCAGCCAGCCTGTTCATGGCCGGCTTCTCGGTGACACCGGCCTTCGCGGCCGAGACCGCGGAAGAGACCGTCCCCGATGTCGCCCCTGAGGCCGCCCCCGCGGCGGTCCAGGAGCCTGCCCCCCTGTTCGAAGCGACCCCCGTCGTGGAGCAGGCGTTCGAGGAGGTCGCGGCACCTCCGGTGCTGATCGACCTGCCGATCCTCCCCGGCCCTGACCCGGACCCGGGTGACGGCGAGACGCCGGGACCGGACCCGATCGATCCCCCGGACCCGATCGACCCGCCGGACCCGGTCGACCCGCCGGACCCGGGTGACGGCGAGACGCCGGGACCGGACCCGGACCCGACGGATCCCCCGGACCCGGACCCGACGGACCCCCCGGACCCGGACCCGACCGATCCTCCGGACCCGGACCCGACGGACCCCCCGGACCCGGACCCGACCGATCCTCCGGACCCGGACCCGACGGACCCCCCGGACCCGACGGACCCGCCGGAGAACCCGGACGGTGGTACCGACCCGGGTGACAACAGCCAGCCCCCCGGCGACAAGTCGCCCGGGGCCAAGGCTCCGAGCGCTCCGGCGCCGGCCGCCGGTGACACCACCGGTGGCGGCGAGCTCGCCGCCACGGGCGTCGACATGTCGGGCTTCGTGCTCGGCGGCGCCGTCGTGGCCGGTATCGGTGCTCTGGCCCTGTGGGTCGGCAGCCGCCGTCCGGGCATGGCCGAGTAACACCGCGTCCGCTCCCGCGTTCTCGTGGGTCTGACGCGGGGAGGGCCCCGTCCACCGGAGGAATCCGGCGGACGGGGCCCTCCCGTGTCACTGGGACCGAGGACGCAGCGCGGAGGCGAGCAGGAAGGCCGCGACCCCCGCCGCGGCGATCGCCCAGAGGGCGCTGCCGAGCGTGAGCGAGTCGGCGAGGAAGCCCACAAGGGGCGGGAAGGCCAGGAACCCGGCGCGGCCCAGCCAGCCCACCACCGTCACCCCGTCGCCGGTGCGCACCCCGGGGATGTTCCCGGCGGCGGCGAGCGTCAGCGGGAACAGGGTGGACACGCCCAGCCCCATCACGCCGAAGCCGATGACGGTGGTCACCGGGTGCGGCAGGAGGAGGGCGAAGGCCAGCCCCCCGGCGGACAGCAGACCGCAGGCGTGCCCCACCGCGACCGCACCGAACCGGTCGGTCACCCGGTCTCCCAGCAGTCGGCCGACCGTCATCATCGCCTGACAGGCCACGAACGGCATGGCGGCCAGGAACAGCGGCGCACCCAGTTCGGTGCTCATGTACACCGCGCCCCACGAGGCGGCGGAGTCCTCGATGCCGCCGGCCATCATGAGCAGCACGCCCAGCATCACCAGCAGGAGGAGACCCTTGGCGGGGATGCGGGACCGGCCGCCGTCGTGCTCGTTGACCCCGTCCCCGCGCTCGGTGTTCTCGGGTCCGGGCAGCAGCATGCGGCTGATCGCGAGGTTGACCACCACGAGCACGACGGTCACCCCGGACAGGTGCCAGAGGATCGGCACCCCGGACCCGGCCATGGCCGCGCCGAGGAGACCACCGGAGACCGCCGCCAGACTCCACACCGCGTGGAACGTGTTGATGATGCTCCGCCGGTAGCGGCGTTGCACGCGCAGGCCGTGGGAGTTCTGCGCCGAGTCGGTCCAGGCGTCGGCGGAGCCCATGACGAAGAGCGCGGCGGCGAGCATCCACCAGTTCTGCGCGAGCGCGATGAATGGAAGCGCTCCCAGCGAGAGTAGACTCGTTCCCACGGCGGTCCGCCCGCTGCCGAACCAGTGGATCAGCGGTCCCGCGAGCATCCCGGTCAGGATCGCCCCGAACGGCATCGCCGCGATCGCCAGCCCCAGCTCCGCGTTGGTCAACCCCAGGTGGACCTTGATCACCGGAAGCCACGGAACGGCGTTCGTGTAGGTGAACCCGTTGACGAAGAACAGGGTGGACACCCCGACCCGGGCGCGCCTGGCCTCGGGAGGGGGTCCGGTGGACTTGTCGGTCTGCGCGCTCAAGGAGGGCTCCAAGGGTCGATTCTGTGCGTGCGGATGTTATCCGGCGCGCGGGCCCGGGGGACAGACATTTTCGCGGTGTCCGCGGGGCCGGGCTTGCCATGGGACCCGGAGCCGATTTACATAGGGGGTCCGCCCCCGTCGACGTGGAACCCCGGAGGTCCCACCCGCGCCCCCGCCCCTCCTCCCGCCAGAGGCCCCTGACACCGGCCCGCCCCGCGGCCCGCTCCCGCGTAGGCGACCCCTGCCCGCCGACTCCCCCACACCGGGACGCGCCGTGCCCCGACGGTCCCGGTCGGAACCGGAAGATCACATGATCAGAACGAGCGCGCTGCGAGAGACGCCCACGTTGACCGGGAAGAGCGTACGACTGGTGCCCCTCGGGCCAGAGCACACGGACGCCTATTTCGCGGCGGGCCTCGACGAGGAGGTCCGACGGCTCACCGGATCCCACGGCCACATCACCTACCAACAGGCGCGCGAGTGGTGCGAGAGCCGCGCGGGCCGCACCGACCGGCTGGACCTGGCCATCATCGCGCCCCGGGACGGCCGCTACCTGGGCGAGTTGTCCATCTACGCGGTCTCACCCGAGAACGAGACCGCCGGGTACCGCATCGCCCTGTCCGCGATCGAGTTCACCGGCCAGGGACTGGGACGGGAGGCCACCCAACTGGTCCTGGAGTACGCGTTCGAGCAGATCGGGCTGCACCGGGTCTGGCTGTACGTCTACGCCTTCAACATGCGCGCCATCGCCGTCTACCGTTCCTGCGGCTTCTACGTGGAGGGGCGGCTCCGCGACGCCCTGCTCTGGGAGGGGCGCCGCCACGACGCCCTCCTGATGGCGGTGCTGCGCGGCGGGTCCCGGGGGCGCTGACCGCTCCCGGGGGCACCGGGCCGGGGTGGTTTTTGCCCCTGCGCGGGGTTGCGACCCGTATGAGGCGGGGTATGCCGGTACCACTTTTCCGCGGCCCACTCCACACTGCCGGAAGGAGCGGCGTCGGGCTCCGCGGCCCTGGCGCCGGTGAGGACATGAACCCGGTACCCGTCTCACTGCCCTTCACCGACCGTTCCGAGGCCGGACGACACCTCGCGGAGAGGGTGCGCCCCTACGCCGTCAACGACCCGATCGTGCTGGCCCTGCCGCGTGGCGGCGTCCCGGTCGGAGCGGAACTCGCGGAACGCCTGGACGCCGACTTCGACGTGCTCATGGTCCGCAAGATCGGCCTGCCCGGTCATCCCGAGACCGGGGTGGGCGCGATCGCCGAGGACGGACAGGTCATCTACGACGACCGCGCCCTGGCCCGGATGCGGGTGCCCCGTCAGGCGCTGTCCGACACCGTGGCCTCCGAGCGGGACGAACTCGACCGCAGACGCCAGGCCTACCGGGGGGACCGCCCGTCGCCGAGGATCGCCGGCCGCGACTGCGTGGTCGTCGACGACGGGGTCGCCACCGGCGGCACCGCCCGCGCGGCACTGCGCATGCTGCGCCAGGCGGGTCCGTCGCGTCTGGTCCTGGCCGTGCCGGTGGCGGCGCCGGAGGCGTTGGAGGCGCTCCAGGAGGAGGCCGACGACGTGGTCGTGCTGTCCGCGCCGGAGAACTTCCAGGCCGTGGGGGAGTGGTACCGGGACTTCGACCAGCTGTCCGACGGCAGGGTCATCCAGATCCTCTCCGAACGCGAACGTCTCCCACGGGGGCCCGACGTCTCGCGGGGGGTGCGGATCCGCGCGGGCCAGGTCTACCTGGACGGCGACCTCACGATGCCCACGGCGCTGCGCGGCGCGGTGGTGATGGCCTTCGGAGAGGGCCAGGCCGACCCCCGGTGGAGGGCGACCGCCTCGTCCCTGCGCCGCGCGGGGTACGCGACCCTGCTGCTGGATCTGCTCACGGGTGAGGAACGGGCCGACGACGGCGCGGAGGGCGGCGGGGAGACCGACACCGGTGTGCTGGGGGAGAGGCTGAGCGCGGCGGTCACCTGGCTGCGGCGCGCCACCGACGCGGCCAGCGAACCCCTCGGCCTGCTGGGTTCGGGGCCCGCCGCCCCGGCCGCCCTGGTGACGGCCGGGCAGCGGCCGGAGGACGTGGGCGCGGTGGTGGTGCACGGCGGACGCGTCGACCGCGCGGAACCGCACCTGTCGTCGGTGCGGGCGCCGACCCTGGTCCTGCTGGAGAGCGGGGACTCCTTCGTCCGTGAGCTGGGTGAGTGGACCCGGGGCCGGTTGGGCGGGAGCTCCGAGCTGAGGGTGGTGTCCGGGGCCGAACAGCTGCTGCGGGGAGACCTCGGGTGGCGTCAGGTGGCGGTGGAGACGCTGGACTGGTTCGACCGGTACCTGTCACGCGGGCCGGGGTGAGCCCCGTTCCGGCCGCGGGGCCGGGTGCCGGTGGCGTCCGCCCGGGAGGAACGCGGAAACGAGAAAACCCGCGGCGCCCTCGACGTACTACGTCGGGGCGCCGCGGGTTATCGGGGCCGGGGCCAGCGGGGAGAGATCCGCTCGGCGGGAACTCTAGGCGGCGTTGGCGCGGCGCATGCGGCGACGGCGCTCGGAGGCGCGCTCGTCCTCGTTCAGTCCGCCCCAGGTGCCGTACTTCTCCGGACGCGAGATCGCATAGTCCAGGCAGTCGGTCCGCACCGGGCAGGCCGCACAGATCTCCTTGGCCTTGCGCTCGCGAATCTCCCGCTCCGGCTGGCGTTCGCCATCGGGGCCGAAGAAGAGCACAAGGTCCTCGCCCCGGCACGCGGCGGCATCCTGCCACCCCCAGCTCGGGCGGGGGCGCAGCGCGGCCTGCCGACGTACCTGAGACATGCTTGAACCACCTCTACTGAAATCACTAGTAAGCTGTCTGAAAAAGCTTCAGTCACCAAAAGTTGGTCATGCGGCGTGAGGCACCCCGCACGACGCAAACGTCGAGCGGTGTTGACGTTGTTCCCCGGTGTGGCTGAGACCACGAGAAGCGCCATCACGGAGGCGATGCCTGCCGATGAAGGGGTGCTCTCACGCGAACGGCCGCGGAGGCGGTGACAGTCTCCGTCTGTGCCGGTACGTAATCATGCCATCCCCACTCCCGATCCTGCACGGGGGGTGGAGAAATTGCTCATCCAACCGTTACCGAAACCTGATGCTTGGCGTCCGGTCTCTGGTTGTCTGTCAGATTCTGTCGCAAATCGCCAGAACTACCGTCTTGCGAAGGACACAGCACATCGTATGGGGCGATGTCCCTCCTGCCTAGGGGGTCCTCCTGATGCGCCGATCACATTGTGGTCTGCCCATGCTCGCGAGATTGGGTGTGACCGTATGTCCTCACACAGTGCGACGGGCTCCGGGAGCCGAACCGCCTTGCCAGTAGGGTCGGTGTATCGCGTGGCGCCTCATGGCGCGCCGTCCCCCCGAGCCC
Organism: Nocardiopsis sp. iso_237; assembly: GCF_056173345.1. Taxonomy (NCBI): domain Bacteria; kingdom Bacillati; phylum Actinomycetota; class Actinomycetes; order Streptosporangiales; family Nocardiopsidaceae; genus Nocardiopsis; species Nocardiopsis sp. iso_237. Next base: position 2,850,110 of record NZ_CM149669.1, read on the forward strand.
CCTCCCAACCCGCGCGCGGGCCCGCGGCACCCCCGGACCCCCGGCCGCCGCGTCGCCCCTCCCGCCAGGATCCGGGTCCCCCGGTCCAGGACGCCCCTTAGGGGAAGGATCAGGGAAACAGGGAGGAACAGGTCATGGTGCGTCCGCGTCCCAGACGATAGAAAACAGGGTGCGCTCGTTCTCCGTTCTTTCCCGAGGGAACGCGCACCACCCGCCCACGGGACCGGACAAGCACGGGACCGAACCAAGGAGACGAACACCGTGGCCCTCTTGAGGCTCATCCTGAACATCATCTGGCTCTTCGTCGCCGGATTCTGGCTGGCAGTCGGCTACGTCATCGCCGGCCTCATCTGCTGCCTCCTCATCGTCACGATCCCCTTCGGTATCGCGTCCTTCCGTATGGCCAGCTACGCCATCTGGCCCTTCGGTCGCGACCTCGTGCGCAGGCCCGGTTCCGGCGGCGGCACCACCGTCATGAACGTCATCTGGCTGATCGTCGCCGGCTGGTGGCTGACCATCGGCCACATCACCACCGCGCTCGCCCTGGCGATCACCATCATCGGCATCCCGATGGCGTGGGCCTCGCTCAAGATGATCCCGGTGGCCCTGGCCCCGTTCGGCAACGAGATCGTGCGCGCCGGCCACCCCCGGGAACCCTGGCAGTTCTGAGACGACCGGCCCCACCGGAACCGTTCGGCCCCGAGGGGGTCGAGCGGTTCCGTGCGACCGGCCGACCTCCCACGACGTCCGGCGGAACCAGAACGCCCGCCGGTGCATCTCCCTGACATCCCCTCCCACATCCCCCGGAACAGTGTCATCACGTGGCCGTCGCCTCCGGAGCGGTCACCGCGCAGCAATCCATAGATCGGAGTCCATGTGCAAGCCCAGCGGCCGGGAGTGTGGGCGCTCCTGAACAGGTGGCTCGTCGCCCGCCGAGCCCGAGCCGAGCGCCTCGCCCAGATCGAGGCGCAGGAGAAGGCCGCCGAAGCCGAACCCGAGGTGGTCGAGGAACCCGCCCCCGAACCCGAGGACGTGGGCGCGGGCGACCTGCTCAGGGTGGTCAGCGACGTCGCCTGGCGGATGCTCATCATCGGGGTCGTGGCGGGACTGCTCGTCTACGCCGTCATCTACCTGTCCGTCGTCACCCTCCCGATCATCATCGCGGTGTTCGTCACCGCGCTGCTCATGCCGCTGGCCAAGTGGCTGCGGAGCAAGGGGATGGGCCGCGGCTCCTCCACCGCCGTCTCCGTCCTCACCGCCCTGGTCGTCCTCGGCGGCGTGATCACGATGATCATCCAGCCGGCCATACAGGGCTTCGACGGGATGATCGCCAGCGTCTCCAGTGCCCTCACCGGGCTCCAGGAACTCCAGATCGAACTCCCCTTCGGTCTGGAGGCGGACCCGGCCTTCATCACCAACGCGTTCACCAACGCCTGGGACCAGATCCAGGGGATGATCACCGACAACACCCAGGAGCTGGTCAACGGCGCCTGGACCGCCGGTGCGGCAGTCCTCCAGATCCTGATCAGCCTGGTGCTGATCATCGCCCTCACCGTGTACTTCGTGCACTCGGGCGACAAGCTGATCGACTGGTTCGTCACGCTGCTGCCGCCGAAGTCCCGCCCGGGCCTGCGGCACGCCAGCGGTGTGGCCTACGGCGTGATGGGCCGCTACGTGCGCGGAGTGGCGATGGTCGGCTTCATCGACGCCGTGGGCATCGGCATCGTCCTGCTCATCTTCCTGGACGTGAACCTCGCGATCCCGCTGATCGTGCTCACCTTCGTGGGCGCGTTCCTCCCGGTCATCGGCGCCTTCCTCACCGGCCTCCTGGCCGCACTGGTGGCCCTGGTCGCCGAGGGCTGGGTGGTCGCCCTGATCATCGTGGCGGCGGTCGTCGTGGTCCAGCAGGCGGAGAGCAGCATCTTCGCGCCCCGAATCTACGGCCAGGCCCTGGAGCTCCCCTCGCCCATCGTGCTGATCGCCATCACGGCGGGCGGCATCCTGGGCAACATCCCGGGCATGTTCCTGGCCACCCCGGTCGCGGCCGTGCTCGCCGCCCTGCTGCGCAACCGCCCGCCCGCGCAACAGGAGGACAGCGGCCGCGCGGAGGTTCCGGAGGGCTCCTCGACTGCTCCACCGGAGCAGGAGACGGCGGTCGTGGTCGTCGCCCCGGCACCGGACACCACGGCACGCGAGGACACCCCCGGGAGGGAGTGACCCGTCCCGCGACCCCCTCCCGCGGGAATGCGTCGCGCCCCCGGCCCCGTTGTGGGGTCGGGGGCGCACCCGTGTCCGGGCCGCACCGTGGGGAAAATCCCTCGCACCGTCCCCGCTCCATGCCGTTAGGCTGGGTCGGCCGGTCCCGAGGACACGTCCGCCGTCGCCCCGTCGCGGCGCCACCGCCGAACCAGCCCCCGCCGGGGCCGGTACCGCGCGTGTCCCGACCGCCCCGAACCCGCCGGACCACCACCTTTGAGGATGCCCCACCCATGTTGATCGCCACCGACCTCGAACTGCGCGTCGGACCTCGACTCCTGCTGGAGCCGACGACCTTCCGCGTCGCCGCGGGGGACCGGATCGGACTGGTCGGCCGCAACGGTGCGGGCAAGACCACCATGACCAAGGTGCTCGCGGGGGAGGGGCTGCCCACCGGCGGCACGGTCACCAGCTCCGGCAGCATCGGCTATCTGCCGCAGGATCCGCGCACCGGCGACCTCGACGTGATCGCCAAGGACCGGGTCCTGTCCGCGCGCGGGATCGACGAGGCCCTCAACGGTCTGCGCGAGGCCGAGAAGAAGATGGCCAGCGACCACGAGAAGACCCGCAACAAGGGAGTGCGCCAGTACGCCCGCTGGGAGGAGCGCCTCCACGTGCTGGGCGGGTACGCCGCCGAGTCCGAGGCCGCCGCCATCGCCTCCAGCCTGGGCCTGCCGGACAAGGTGCTGTCCCAGCCGCTGCACACGCTCTCCGGTGGTCAGCGCCGCCGGGTGGAGCTGGCCCGCATCCTGTTCAGCGGTGCGGACACGCTGCTGCTGGACGAGCCCACCAACCACCTGGACGCCGACTCCATCGTCTGGCTGCGCGACTTCCTCAAGCACCACCAGGGCGGGCTCATCGTGATCAGCCACGACGTGGAACTGGTCGAGCACGTGGTCAACAAGGTGTTCTACCTGGACGCCAACCGCAGCACCATCGACATCTACAACATGGGCTGGAAGCTGTACCTGTCCCAGCGGGAGGCCGACGAGCGCCGTCGCCGCCGGGAGCTGGCCAACGCGGAGAAGCAGGCCGACACCCTGCGCAAGCAGGCGGACCGGTTCCGGGCCAAGGCCTCCAAGGCGCGCGCTGCGCAGCAGATGCTCAACCGCGCCGACAGGCTGTTGGACGGGGTCGCGGGGGTGCGCCAGTCCGACAAGGTCGCCAAGCTGCGCTTCCCGGACCCGGCGCCCAGCGGTCGCACGCCGCTGACGGCCGAGGGGTTGTCCAAGTCCTACGGTTCGCTGGAGATCTTCGCCGGTGTGGACCTGGCCATCGACCGTGGCAGCCGCGTCGTCATCCTGGGCCTGAACGGCGCGGGCAAGACGACCCTGCTGCGGCTGCTCGGCGGTGTCGAGGAACCCGACACCGGTGAGGTCGTCCCGGGGCACGGGCTCAAGCTCGGCTACTACGCGCAGGAGCACGAGACCCTGGACGTGGACCGGAGCGTGCTGGAGAACATGATGAGCGCGGCCCCGAACCTGCCCGAGGTCGAGGCGCGCAAGACCCTGGGGTCGTTCCTGTTCACCGGTGACGACGTGAGCAAGCCCGCAGGTGTGCTCTCCGGTGGGGAGAAGACCCGGCTGGCCCTGGCCACCCTGGTGGTCTCCAGCGCCAACGTGCTGCTGCTGGACGAGCCCACGAACAACCTGGACCCGGCCAGTCGCGAGGAGATCCTGGCGGCGCTGCGCAACTACAAGGGCGCGATCGTCCTGGTGACACACGACGAGGGCGCGGTGGAGGCCCTCCAGCCCGAGCGCGTCATCATGCTGCCCGACGGTGTCGAGGACGTGTGGAACGCCGACTTCGAGGACCTCATCGCGCTGGCCTGATCCGTCGGGCCCACGCGCCGGAGGACCCCGGCCCTTCGCGGGCCGGGGTCCTCCGCGTGTCCGGGGACGGTGCGCGCCGGGCCGTGCCTGGGCGGCGGCGACGCCCAGACCACCGGGAGGTTCACTCGGCCACATTTCGGGCCTGGTTAGCGGTCTTCCGAAACCCGGCCCGATCGGCGTGGCGCCGGGCGAATGTGGCGGGGCGTGAAAGGGATGTCCGATCATGGCAGTGGTTCCGGACGGTGGGAGACCCCACCACCGTGGAAGGGAAGAGAACTGTGAGTGACGCGTTGAGGAAGGGCACCCGAGTGTCGGGAGCGGACCGTTCCGAGCTGGCCGCACAGCTCAGGCGCCGCTACGACGAGGGTGAGAGCATCCGCAGTCTGGCGGCCGCGACCGGTCGTTCCTACGGTTTCGTGCACCGGTTGCTGAGCGAGGCCGGAGTGGAGCTCCGGGGGCGCGGTGGGGCGACACGCAAGGCCTGATCCCGGCGGTGAGCCCGGGGTTACCGGCGAGTAGGGTCAGTGGGTAGCCAACCGACGCGACGGAGGAACCCATGGCACAGGACCCGCGGGAGTCCGGGAGACAGGAACTGCCCACCGGGGAGGAGCTGACCCGGGCCGGACTGGGGCTCACGGTCGAGGGCGCGGTCGCCCGCGTCACCATCAGTCGCCCGGAGCGCCGCAACGCGATGACCGGACGCACCTGGACCACCCTGGCCCACATCGGCCAGGCACTCCCGGACGATGTCCGAATTGTCGTCATCGCCGGGGAGGGGGACATCTTCTCCGCGGGGATCGACCTCAACATGTTCACCCCCGAGGGAGTGGACGGGGAGCGCTCGATCGTCGCCGGGCTCGCGGACGGTTCCGCCGACGAGGCCGACCTGGACGCCTACATCTCCGAGCTCCAGCAGGGGTTCCTCTGGCTGCGCCGACCGGACCTGGTCACCATCGCGGCGGTGCGCGGCCACGCCATCGGCGCCGGTTTCCAGCTGGCGCTCTCCTGTGACCTGCGCATCCTCGCCGACGACGCGCGGTTCTGCATGAAGGAGCCCGCACTGGGGCTGGTGCCGGACCTCACCGGCACCAAGCCCCTGGTGGACATCGTGGGCGTGCACCGCGCCACCGAGATCTGCCTGACCGCCCGCAAGGTCGGCGCCGAGGAGGCCCGCGAGCTCGGTCTGGCCACCCTGGTCGTCGGTGTCGACGAGCTCGACGGCGCCGTGGACGACGCCGTCGCCGCACTGCTGGCCACCAACCCCGAGGCCGCCGTCGCGACCAAGGCGCTCCTCCAGCAGGCCGGGGACAACACCCTCGAAGAGCAGTGCGCCGCCGAGCGCCGTGCCCAGGTGGGACGCCTCACCGCCCTGGCCGGGGCCATGGCGCCGGGAGCCTGACGGAGCAGGGGGGACGGGTGGGGGGAGACCGGTATCACCGGTGAAAAACCCCCATCCCGTCCCCGCTTTCGAATGATCTCTAGTACGCTGCTGCAAGCGGTCGATGAATGCCGCGCGCATCCGAGCGCGCCGGGCCGCCAAGACGCGGAGAGCGTGTCGACGACGTTCGACATCACTCTTGACCCGAAGAGCACACGAGCCCACACAGCCAGGGCCGCTTCCGCGTGTGATCAGGCGCGTTTGTGTGATTTCTTCGCTGGGTCCGCTGTGACCGTGTGGAGCCTTCCTCGAAACGCCGCCAAACGATGAGGAAGGTACACGTCACTTGACGACGGACACTGCCGTAATGCCCGCTTTCGACAGCCTGGGGCTTCCCAAGGACATCGTCGACGAGCTGGCCAAGAACGGTGTGACCAACCCGTTCCCGATCCAGGCCGCGACCATTCCCGACGCCATCGAGGGCCGTGACGTCCTCGGGTGCGGGCGCACCGGATCGGGCAAGACCCTGGCCTTCGGCCTGCCGGTCCTGATGCGCTGCGCCGAGCAGCGCGCCGCCGCCAACCGCCCCCGGGCCCTGATCCTGGTCCCCACCCGCGAGCTCGCGCACCAGGTGCGCGACGCCCTGCGCATCTACGCCCGCGTCCTGGGCGTCAAGGTCGGCGACGTCGTCGGCGGCAGCTCCTACACCCGACAGATCAACGAGCTCCGGCGCGGTGTCGACCTGCTGGTCGCCACCCCGGGCCGTCTCACCGACCTCATCGACCAGGGCGCCTGCGACCTGGGCGACGTCGAGATCTCGGTGCTGGACGAGGCCGACCAGATGTGCGACATGGGCTTCATGCCGCAGGTCAGCGAGCTCCTCGACCAGGTGCGCCCCGACGGCCAGACCCTGCTCTTCTCCGCCACCCTCGACGGTGACGTGGACAAGCTGGTCCGCCGCTACATGAAGGACCCGCAGACCCACTCCGTGGACCCGCCGGTCTCCCAGGTCACCACCATGGAGCACCACCTGCTCAAGGTGCTGCCCCGGGACAAGAACAAGATCGTCGCCCAGATCGCCGCGCGCGACGGACGCACCATCCTGTTCGTGCGCAGCAAGTACCGCGCCGACACCATCAGCGAGCAGCTGATCGAGGCCGGTGTGCCCTGCGCCTCCCTGCACGGCGGCAAGACCCAGAGCGTGCGCACGCGCACCCTGGCCAAGTTCCGTGAGGGCAAGATCCAGGCCCTGGTCGCCACCGACGTCGCCGCCCGCGGCATCCACGTCGACGGCATCGACCTGGTCGTCAACATCGACCTGCCCACCGGCCACAAGGACTACCTGCACCGTGGCGGCCGGACCGCCCGCGCCGGTTCCTCGGGCGCCGTGGTCTCCCTGGTCGCTCCCAACCAGCGCCGCATGGCCCGACGTCTGCTCAGCGACGCCGGCGTCGACGCCAAGCAGCACCTGGTCAACCCCGGTGACGAACTGCTCTCCGAGGTGACTGGTGCCAAGGAGCCCAGCTGGGAGCCGTGGATCGAGCCGCCGGAGCCCGTCCGCGAGCGTCGCGGCCGTGGCGGCCCCCGTCGCGGTGGTTACCGTGGCGGCGGCGGTGGCGGCTACCGCGGTGGCGGCGGTTACCGCGGCGGCGGTGGCTACCGTGGCGGCGAGTCCCGTGGCGAGGGCGGTTACCGTGGCGGCGAGCGCCGCAACGACCGCGGTGAGGGCGGCGGCTACCGTGGCGGCGAGTCCCGTGGCGAGGGCGGCTACCGCGGTGACGGCGGTTACCGCGGCGAAGGCGGCGGTTACCGCGGCGAAGGCGGCGGCTACCGTGGCGGCGAGCGCCGTGGCGAGGGCGGCGGCTACCGTGGCGGCGACCGTCGCGGCGGTGGCGGCTACCGTGGCGGGGACTCCCGTGGCGGGGACTCCCGTGGGGGTTACCGTGGCGGCCCGCGTCGCAACGACCGCTACGACTCCGCTCCGCAGCACTAGCGCCGAGCGTCACTGAGGCACCCGAGGCGGGTCCGACCACAGGTCGGGCCCGCCTCGTCATCGTTTACGGTCCTTTACCGCCCCTTCGCGTGTCCCAGGCGACCGAAACCCCCGCCCAAGTGGACAGTTGGTCGGAAAACCCCGATACCGAAAGCGGGGCCGCACACCGCTCGAAGGGGAACGAGTGACCGTCCTCAACAACGCTCTGGTCGCCCTCAACGACTTCTTCTGGACCTTCTTCCTCATCCCGCTGCTGGTCATCCTGGCCATCTACTTCACCGTGCGGTCCGGGTTCGTCCAGATCCGTCTTCTGCCCGAGATGTTCCGGGTCATGCGGAGCAGCCCGGGGACGGCTCCCGACGGCGGCAGGGAGATCTCGGCCTTCCAGGCCTTCGCCCTCTCGGCGGCCTCACGGGTGGGGACCGGCAACATCGTCGGCGTGACGCTGGCGATCATGCTGGGCGGCCCCGGCGCGGTGTTCTGGATGTGGCTGATGGCCGGGGTCCTGGGCGCCGCGTCGTTCGTGGAGTCCACCCTCGCCCAGCTGTACAAGGTGCGGACCGACACGGGCTTCCGGGGCGGTCCGGCCTACTACATGCTCTACGGACTCGAACGCCGCTGGATGGGCGTCCTGTTCGCGGTCATCATCACCATCACCTTCAGCCTGGTGTTCAACTCGGTGCAGGCCAACGGCATCACCGGCGCGATCGGCACCTCGGTCGAGGAGTTCGGGGTCCCCACCGGCTTCTGGTTCGACGCGGTGATCGGCCTCGGGCTGGCCGCGCTGACCGGAGCGGTCATCTTCGGCGGGGTGCGGCGCATCGCCAACGTCGCCCAGGGCCTGGTCCCCCTGATGGCGATCCTCTACATCCTCCTCGGCGTCGCCGTGGTCATCGTCAACATCGACGCCGTTCCCGGGGTGGTCAACAGCATCTTCGCCCACGCCTTCGGTCTGCGCGAGGTGGCCGCGGGCGGCGTGGGCACCGCGATCCTGTGGGGGATGCGGCGCGGCATGTTCTCCAACGAGGCGGGTCTGGGCTCGGCACCCAACGCGGGTGCCACCGCCTCGGTCTCCCACCCGGCCAAGCAGGGCCTGGTGCAGACCCTGGGCGTGTACTTCGACACCTGGCTGGTCTGCTCGGTGACGGCGTTCATCGTGCTCCTGTACAGCACCGAGTTCGTCCCCGGTCAGGAGCCGATCGTGGTCGCCCAGATGGCGCTCCAGAGCTCGCTCGGCGGCTGGGCCATCCACGCCCTCACCGTCATCCTGTTCCTGCTGGCCTGGACCTCGCTGCTGGGCAACTACTACTACGGTGAGTCCAACCTCCAGTTCCTGGACGCCGACGACAGGCACCTGACCTATTTCCGGGCCGCCGTCCTGGCCTCCATCTTCATCGGCTGCATCGCGCCACTGACCCTGGTGTGGAACCTCGCGGACATCGCCATGGGGGTCATGGCCACCGTCAACCTGCTGGCCATCGCACCGCTGTCCACGATCGCCTTCCGCCTGCTGGGTGACTACAGCCGCCAGCTCCGCAACGGGCTGGACCCGCAGTTCAACCTCGCCAAGATGCCGGACCTGCGGAACGTGCACTGCTGGGGCGATCCCGGCGGCCCGTTGCCCGACGAGGTCGAGCGGTCCGCGGGCTCCGCGCCGAGCGACGCCGAGCCGCAGGACGAGCCGATGCCCGGCGGCGAGGGCACGCACGGCCCCGAACAGGACCACGACGGCCACCGCCCGGACGACGGCGGGGCTTCCGAGGACGGCCGGGAGCCCGGCCGGGACGACTAGGGTCCACGGAGCAGGGACGATGCGGGAACCCCCTCCACGGGCCTGGTGCCGCACCGGGACGGATGATGGGATGCGGGGATGCGACCCGACGAAAGCTCCCCCGCACTCTCCGACATCCCGAGGTCCCAGAGCAGGGACGAGGAAGTGGTCGACCACGACATCCTCGCCGAGCTCGTCAGGGACGCCATCGGGGTCCTCTCCAGGACGAAGCACGAGGAGCGGTCGAAGGACACCCCCGACCAGAAGCGGATCGAGGCGGTCTCCGAGCGTCAGGTCAGGCTCTCGACCGCCCTCCGGGAACTGCGCGCGGCGGACGCCGGAACGGCCGACCGGTTGCGAGCCGAGAGCCTCGCGATCATCGACCAGGGGCCGCTCCGACGCGTGGGGAACCCGATCCCCGGCCCCGAGTAGGTGAGATCCCCCCATCCGTGAACGCGGCCGGGGCCGACCCGGTTCGGGTCGGCCCCGGCCCGTCTGCTGACACGGGCCCGGAGGGTCAGGGGCTCGGTTCGGCGGGGGCGCCGCCCTTGGGGACGGAGGACAGGTCGGATCCCCGGGTCTCCCGGGCGAACACCACCGCGACCAGGGTGACCACCCCGACCCCGGCCACGTAGGCGGAGATCGGCACGCTGGTCCCGAAGGTCGCCAGCAGCGCCGTGGCGATGAGCGGGGCCAGCCCGCCCGCCAGGATCGACGCCAGCTGGTACCCGATGGAGGCCCCTGAGTACCGCACGCGGGTGCTGAACAGCTCGGAGAAGAACGCCGCCTGCGGGCCGTACATGGCGCCGTGCAGCAGCAGGCCCACGGTGGCGGCCAGGGTGACCGACCAGAAGGTGCCGATGTCGATGAGGGGGAAGAACGCGAAGCTCCACGCGGAGACCCCCAGCGCGCCGACCGCGATCACCGGTCGGCGGCCGACGACGTCGGACAGGGCGCCCCACATCGGGATCGTCACCAGGTGGACGGCCGAGGCGATGAGCACGGCGTTCAGCACCGCGTCGTTGGCCAGCCCGGCCTGTTGGGTGGCGTAGACCAGGATGAACGCGGTGACCACGTAGTACGACACGTTCTCCGCCATGCGCACGCCCATGGCCACGAGGGTCTCGCGCCAGTGGTGGCGGAGCACGTCCAGGATGGGCGCGCGCTCCGCCCCACGGTCGCTCGCGGCCTTGCGGGAGGCCTCCTTGAAGACGTGGGACTCACTCACCGCCAGCCGGATCCACAGGCCGATGAACACCAGGACCCCGGAGAGCAGGAACGGCACGCGCCAGCCCCAGTCGAGGAAGGCCTGGTCGGTCATCACCACTGCCAGGACCGCCAGTACCGCGGTGGCCAGGAGGTTGCCGCAGGGCACCCCGGCCTGTGGCCAGGAGGTCCAGAAGCCCCGGTTGCGGGCCTCGCCGTGTTCCGCGACGAGCAGGACGGCCCCGCCCCACTCGCCGCCCAGGGCGAACCCCTGGACCACGCGCAACAGCGTGAGCAGCAGGGGAGCGGCGGCGCCGACGGCGGCGTAGGTGGGCAGCAGGCCGATGGCGAAGGTGGCGCCGCCCATGAGGAGCAGACTCAGGACGAGCAGCTGTTTGCGGCCGATCCGGTCGCCGAAGTGCCCGAAGACCAACCCGCCCAAGGGCCTGGCGACGAAGCCGACCGCGTAGGTGGTGAAGGCCAGCATGGTGCCGACCAGGGGGTCGGACTCGGGGAAGAAGACGTGGTTGAACACCAGGGCCGCGGCGGCCCCGTACAGGAAGAAGTCGTACCACTCGATGGTGGTGCCGATGAGGCTGGCCGTGACGACGCGGTGGAAGGGGGTCTTCGGAGCGTCTCCGACCTCGGAGGACGGTGTCGTACTCGGTTCCATGCCCGCTCACGCTAGGGACCGGGGAAGCCCCTGACTATGGGGGCTGTCGGCACACTTGCCCGCTCCGCCATGTGTGGAGCCGCCACGGATGTACAAACGAAAATCATTTTCGGTTACCATTCGGGAAGTCCCCAACCGAACCCGACGGAGTACTCCCGTGTCCGAACGGACCACATCGGAGCGCGACTCCGCGCCCGATCCCTCACTCGGTGACTCGATCGCCCGCGACTGGGGCGACCAGGGAGACGAACTGCCCCCCTCCGACTGGGGGCGGCGCACGGACTCGCGCCGCACCGGGACGGTCTGGCTGTTCGCCCTCCTCATCACCGCGATGGCGGTGGCCCACTCCTGGCTCACCGACGAACTGACCAGTCAGGCCTTCCTGGCCTGGGCGACCATCTTCACCGCCATCAGCTTCCAGGCGCTGCCCTTCCTGGTCTTCGGGGTGGCCCTGTCGGCGGCGCTCGTCGCTTTCGTGCCGACCTCGGCCTACCAGCGTTTCATCCCGAGCAAGCCGGGACGGGCGGTGCCCGTGGCCGGTGCCTCCGGAGCGCTCCTGCCCGGGTGCGAGTGCGCCTCCGTGCCCATCGCGGGGAGCCTCATCAAGCGCGGGGTCGCTCCGGCGGCGGCGCTCACCTTCCTGCTCGCGGCGCCGTCCATCAACCCCATCGTCATGATCGCCACCGCCGTGGCCTTCGCCGGGCAACCGGAGATGATCCTGGCCCGCTTCGTGGCCTCGCTGCTGGCCTCGGTGGTCATCGGCTGGATCTGGGTGCGCTTCGGCAAGGCCGACTGGCTGCGCCTGCCCTCGCGGACCCACGCGCCCGGGGCGTCGAAGTGGCAGGTCTTCCGCGAGTCGATGCTGCACGACATGATGCACGCGGGCGGCTACCTGGTGGTCGGCGCGCTCGCGGCCGCGACCCTGAACGTCATGGTGCCCCGTGAGTGGCTGCTGGCCGTGGCCGAGCGGCCCATCGTCTCGGTACTGGTGCTCGCCCTGCTGGCCATCCTGCTCTCGATCTGCTCGGAGGCCGACGCCTTCGTCGCGGTCAGCCTCACCGACTTCTCTCCGACCGCCAAGCTCGCGTTCATGGTCATCGGGCCCATCGTGGACCTCAAGCTGATCGCGATGCAGGCCGGGGTGTTCGGCTGGCGCTTCGTCGCCCGCTTCGTCCCGATCTGCCTTGTGGTCGGTCTGCTCAGCACGTTCCTGATCGGAGCCGTCCTCCTGTGAACCGGATCGCCCAGGGGCTCACCCTCGTCCTGCTCGGCGCCGCCGCGCTGACCAGCACGGTCCCCACCAACCTGTACCTGAACTGGGTCAAGGCGGGTTTCGGCCCGTTCCTGATCGCCGCCGGAGTGGTCATGGTGCTGCTCGGCGTCCTGGTCATCGTCGCGGAGCTGCGCGGTGAGAGCCACGCCCTGGACGAGGAGGACGCGGTCCCCGAGGAGGCCTCGGCGCGTTCGGAACTCGACCACGCCGCCGCCGAGTACGGAGGCGGAGGGAAGGACCACGGCCACGACCACTCGGTCGCGCCCGGGGTGGCGTGGCTGCTCCTGCTCCCCGTGTTCGCGGTGTTCGTCATCGCGCCGCCCGCGCTCGGCGCCTACACGGTGGAGAGCACCGGAGCCTCCTCCGGCCCGCCGCCCCGTGACGAGCGGGCGCCCTCCCGGTTCACCGACGAACTGTCACAGGCCGCCCCCGAAGACGTGGTCCCGCTCGACATCCAGCAATTCGTGATGCGCGCCTGGATCGATGAGGAACGCGAACTCTCCGGTCGCGAGGTCGAGCTCACCGGGTTCGCCGTGCCCGCCCAGGACGGGGAGGGCTGGTACCTGGCCAGGTTGCAGATGGCCTGCTGCGCCGCCGACGCGGTGGTCAACAAGGTGCTGATCACCGACCATCCGGCACCGGAGGCCGACACCTGGTGGACGGTGCGCGGCACCTGGGTGGAGCCGGAGGGGGACCTGTACGACGTCTCCCAGCACGAGATCGCGACCACCTCGGTCGAGGAGGTCACCAACCCGCCGGACCCCTACGAGTAGTCCGGAGTCCCGCCCCGCGAGCGTCCTCCCGCTCGCGGGGCGGCGCGGGGGGCGAAAGAACCCGTGTCGGGATCTCGCACACCTTCGTACGTTTCGGTCGCCACACCGGTGACCCTTCAAGGGTTTCTTATTGCCCTGAGTAACAATGGGTGCGTGGCAGAACGGTACGAGCGATCCTGGAGACCCTGGCGCGCACTACGTCCGCGCAGTATCCGAGCCCGGGTCACACTCGGTGCCGTCGCCATCCTCGCCCTGGTCATCTGTGTTCTCCTCAGCGCCTCCATCCTGCTGATCCGGGAAGTCACCCTGACCGAGCTCCGGGACCGGGCCGCCGAGGGAGCCCGGCACGTGGCCGACCACATCATGACGGAGCGTTACGACGGTCCGATTCCGGCCTCCGAACCCATCCTGCGCTTCCAGGTGGTGGACTGGGAGACCGACGAGGTCCTGGCGTCCAGTGTGGCCCTGAGCGGGGTGCCGCCCCTGAACGAGCAGGACCCCGCGCCCGACGACTTCCGTGTCGACGACTACGTCTGCGACGTCATCCCCGAGGACGACACCGGGGACTGCTTCCAGGTGGTGGGGTACGTCGTCAACGGCTCCGTCTACGGCGACAACGTCATGGTGCTCGCCGCCACCCGCACCCCGCTCATCCTGGGCGACAAGGTCCTGGAGCTCGTCCTGATGGGCGCCTCGGCCCTGCTGATCTTCGGCTCGGGTTTCGTCATCTGGTACGGCGTCGGCCGGGCCCTGCGCCCGGTGGGGCGGATCAGCGACGAGATGGAGCAGATCTCCGTCAGCGACCTGCACCGCAGACTCCCGTTGCCCAAGAGCGACGACGAGATCGCCCACCTGGCGCGCACCGCGAACTCCAGTCTGGCCCGTTTGGAGGAGGCGGTCACCCGGCAGCGCCGGTTCGTCTCCGACGCCTCCCACGAACTGCGCAACCCGATCGCGGGGATGCGCACCAAGCTGGAGGTCGAGCTCTCCGATCCCGACCCCGACCTGCGCGCTCGGGAACGGCTGCTGACGGGGCTGCTCTCCGACACCGAGCGGTTGGAGAACATCGTCGGGGACCTCCTGGAGATGGCCCGCCTGGACACCGACCAGGCGGTGTCACGCGAGCGGGTCGACCTCGCGGAAGTCGCGCGGCAGGAGTTCTCCGGCCAGCCCGGTCCGCCCCAGCTGTTCCTGCACGCATCGGAACCCGTGTACGCGCTGGTCAACCGGTTGCGCATCGTTCGGGTGCTCACCAACCTCGTCGCCAACGCCACACGCCACGCCAACGGCCGAATCGACGTCATCGTGCAGCACCACGAGGGAGCGGCCGTGGTCGAGGTGCACGACGACGGGTCGGGCATCCCGGTCAAGGACCGGGAACGCGTCTTCGAGCGGTTCGCGCGGCTGTCGGAGTCCAAGGAGCGCGACCCGGGCGGCAGCGGCCTGGGACTGGCCATCTCCCGGGAGATCGCGGGCGCCTACGGCGGCACCCTGGTGGCCGGGCACAGCGACCTGCTCGGCGGTGCCCTCTTCACCCTGCGCATCCCCGACCCACCGGAGCGGAGCCAGTGACAGCCAAGAAGCGCGAACCCGCCGAGCGGCGACCGGAACGGCAACCGGTGACCGAGGAGGCGCGGCGCCCCAACTACTTCCTGCTCGGCTTCGTCGGGGCCCTGGGGGTGCTCAGCGCCTGGCTGCTGGTGCAGGCCCTGACGGGTGCCCGGGCGGTGTTCGTCTACATCCTGGTCGCGCTCTTCCTCGCGATCGGGCTCAACCCCGCCATCGAGGCCCTGCGGCGGCTGCGGCTGCCCCGCTGGGCCGCGATCCTCTCGGTCTGCCTCGCTCTGGTGGCCTTCCTGGTCGTGTTCGTGTGGGCGATCGTTCCGCCCCTGACCCAGCAGGTCAGCAGCTTCGCGTCGTCCCTGCCCTCGTCGCTGGACCAGCTCCAGCACTCGGCGTTCTTCCGGGACCTCGACCGGCGCTACGACGTGCTCGACCGGATCGAGGGCGTGGTCTCGGGCGGCGACTTCGGCCAGCAGGTCTTCGGCGGACTCGTCGGCGTGGGCCAGGTGGTGTTCAACTCGCTGTTCGCCACCTTCACGGTCCTCATCCTCACCCTGTTCTTCATGGCCTCGCTGCCGGGCATCATGGACGTCACCTACCGGTTCGTGCCCCGCTCGCGCCGGTCCGGGGTCCGCGAGATCGGGGACGAGATCGTCCAGCGCATCGGGGCGTTCATCGCCGGTCAGCTGCTGGTCGCGGGGCTCGGCGGTGTGGTGGCCTTCCTCTTCCTGTGGCTGACCGGCTCGGCGTACGCGCTCACCCTGGCCCTGGTGGTCGCGGTGACGGCGCTGATCCCGCTGATCGGCACCACGATCGGCGCGGTGGTGGCGTCGCTGGCGGTGGCCGTCGGTGACCCGTTGATGGGCCTGGTCACCCTGGTGTTCTTCCTGATCTACCAGCAGATCGAGAGCTACGTGATCGCGCCCAGGGTGATGCGGCACGCGGTGGACGTGGTGCCCACGGTCAACATCACGGCGGCGCTGCTGGGCGGCGCCCTGCTCGGCCTGGTGGGTGCCCTGCTGGCCATTCCGACGGCGGCGGCGCTCACCCTGGTGCTGAAGAAGGTGGTCTTTCCCCGCCTGGAACAGCGCTGAGTACCCCCGAACCAGCCCCTAACCTGGGACGAATGGGGCACAGGTGGGGGCAGGTGTGGCGCGTGGCGCTGCTCGTGGTGTGGGTCGCCGTCCTGGCGTGGGCGATCCTGCGCGGGCCGGACCTGGAGGCGGTGCGGGCCTGGACGGCGGACGCCGGGTTCTGGGGCGCGGTGGTCTACCTGGCGGCCTATGTCCTGGCGGTGCAGGCGCTGGTGCCGCGCCCGGCCCTGAACATCGCCGGAGGTCTGCTGTTCGGCCTGGTCGCGGGGGTGGTCCTTGCTCTGGCCGGAGGGGTGCTGGCCGCCGTCGTCCAGTTCGCGGTGGCCCGGTACGTGGCCGGGGACGCGCTCTCCCGGCGTCTCCCCGAACGGGTTCGGGCCCGGTTGGAGGGGCTGGTGGGACGACGGGCACTGCTGGCCGTCGTGCAGCTCCGACTCGTCCCGGTGATTCCCTACCAGATGGTCAACTACGGTTTCGGGCTGACCGGGCTGGGGGCCGCGCCCTTCGCCCTGGGGACCGCCCTCGGGTCGCTGCCCGCCACGGCCGCGATGGTGCTGGTCGGCACGGGCGGGATCGACCTCGGGTTCCCGGTGGCGGTGGCCACGGGGGCGGCGGCCGCGCTCCTCGCGCTGGCCTGGTGGCTGCGCTCGCGCCGTCGCCGCGCGCGGGAGCGGGAACGGCGGTTCCGGGCCTGATCCGGTGCGGCCCGGCCCGCCGTTCGCAGGCTCAGCCGAACAGGGGAACCTCGTCCGGGTCGGGCCGGTCCAGCTCGAAGGGGAGGATCTCCCCGCCGTCGCTGTCGGTGACCCGGGGTTCCTGGAGGACCTCGGGCTCCTCACCGGCGCGGTTGCGCACCACCATCACCCCGGAGTAGCCGCTGTGGTCGTTCTCGGTGGCGACGAAGGGCACCAGGCCGGGGCCGGTCCACTCCCGTGAGTTGAGGGTCCGCAGCAGCCGCTCGCGGTCCAGGTCGGGGCCGACCTCCATGAGCAGCTGGGCGAACAGGGTCGCCTGCACCATGCCGTACACCGTGGTGTCGGTGAAGGGCGCGCCCTCGTTGTACTCCTCGTGGATCTCCCGGTAGAAGGCGGTCCACGGGTCGTCGCTCTGGGCGGCCATCGGGAGGAAGGCGGTGATGATGAGTCCGTCGGTGAAGGCCTCCGGTGGCACGTCCTCGGCCGGTGTGCCCTCGGCGTACTCCTCGATGAGCTGGGAGACGATCT
This sequence comes from Nocardiopsis sp. iso_237, assembly GCF_056173345.1. Taxonomy (NCBI): domain Bacteria; kingdom Bacillati; phylum Actinomycetota; class Actinomycetes; order Streptosporangiales; family Nocardiopsidaceae; genus Nocardiopsis; species Nocardiopsis sp. iso_237. The sequence goes on from NZ_CM149669.1 coordinate 2,867,145, forward strand.
CCACGTCGCCGCCGAAGCTGGGCGCCACCCACTGCGGTTCGTAGCCGATCGACCGGGCCTCCAGGATGGCCAGGCCGAGGAAGGCCGGGATGCAGTAGCAGACCGCGACGTCGGCGTCGGCCGCCTTGAGCTCGGCCACCTGGCCGTCCAGCTCGGGGACGCCGGGGTCGTAGGACTCCCAGGCGACGATGTCGTCCATGAGGTACTGCTCGATCCCCGCGTGCGAGGCGGGGCCGACGTCGTCGTTCTGGTAGAGGAGGCCGACGTCGTCACCGGGGAAGTTCTCCGCGATGTAGGCGCCCTGGACCTTGGCCTCCTTGGAGTAGTCCACCTGGAAGCCGTAGCTGTGGGGGTACTCCTCGGGCTGGTCCCACGCCAGCGCGCCGGAGGAGACGAAGAGGTCGGGGACGCCCTCGTCGTTCAGCTCCTCGATGACCGACTCGTGGGTGGGGGTGCCCAGACCGCCGAGGAGCGCGAAGATCTCGTCGTCGTTGATCAGGGAGCGCGTTGCGTCCATGGTCCGCGCGGGGTCGAAACCGTCGTCCTCGACCCGGTAGTCGATCCGCCTGCCGTGGATGCCGCCGTTGTCGTTGACGTAGTCGAAGACGGCGCTGGCCCCGGTGGAGACGTGCACGAACCCCGGGGAGGCCGGTCCGGTCAGCGGTTGGTGGGTCCCGATGACGACGCTGTCGTCGGTGACCCCCGTGGTGGCGGCGCCGGGGGAGGTCTCCTCGTCGGACGACTCGGAGGCGCCGCAGGAGGCGGCGAGTACCGCGACGGCGAGTGCCGCGGCGGCTGTTCCCAGTGTTCGCATGTGGTTTTCCTGAACTCGTTGTGCCTTCGCTGCGGGGGGCCTGACGGCCCTTTGGGGGAAAGCGGCTTCGTGCTCGGGAGAAGGAGAGTGAGGCGACGGTGCCTACTCGCCAGTACGTTACCGGCTGGTAAACATCATACGAACGGGCCCCGCGCCTGCAACCAGCGGTAGCCCTCACGGGGGTCGCGGGCACCTCGCCCCGCTCTCCGGGGGCCGCGCGGAACCCGGGGCCCGAATTCAGGAATATAACAGCGTTACCCCATAAAAGGCCCTCCTTCGCAAAAACGAAGAAGAAAGCGACGGGGCGCCGATTCATGCTGGACCGCGCGAACAGAAGTCATTCCTGTTGTTCCCACGGACCGGAGGTGCCCCATGGGCGGCGAGCGGATCGCGATCGTGGGCATCGGCCTCTGCTACCCGGACGCCGACACGCCCGAACAGCTGTGGGAGAACGTGTTGGCGGGCCGCAGGGCCTTCCGCGCGCTCCCCTCCGAACGCCTCAGTCTGGACGACTACTGGTCGCCCGACCCGGACGCGCCCGACCGTTTCTATTCCGACCGGGCGGCACTTCTCCGCGGATTCACATTCGACCGGAAGAAGCACCGGGTGGCCGGCAGCACCTTCCGGTCCACGGACATGACGCACTGGCTCGCCCTGGAGACGGCGGACCGGGCCCTGGCCGACGCCGGCCACCCCGGGGGCGAGGGGCTGCCCCGCGCCACCACCGGGGTCGTCCTGGGAAACAGCCTCACCGGCGAGTTCTCCCGGGCGAACGCGATGCGCCTGCGCTGGCCCTACGTCCGCCGCACCCTTGCCGCCGCGCTCCGGGAGCGGGGCTGGGGCGCCGAGGAGTCCGCGCCCTTCCTCGCGGAGCTGGAGACCTCCTACAAGCGCCCCTTCCCGGAGGTGGACGAGGACACGCTCGCCGGTGGGCTCTCCAACACCATCGCCGGACGCCTGTGCAACCACTTCGACCTCAACGGCGGCGGCTACACCGTCGACGGCGCCTGCTCCTCCTCCCTGCTGGCGGTCACCACCGCAGCGCGGGCGCTGATCGACGGGGACCTGGACGTGGCACTCGCCGGGGGAGTGGACCTGTCCGTCGACCCCTTCGAACTCGTCGGCTTCGCGCGGACCGGGGCCCTGGCCACCGGCGAGATGCGCGTCTACGACCGCTCCTCCAACGGCTTCTGGCCCGGCGAGGGCTCGGGCGCCGTCGTCCTCATGCGTGAGGACGACGCCCGCGCGCGCGGCGCCCGCGTCTACGCGCTGGTCACGGGCTGGGCGGTCTCCTCCGACGGACGCGGCAGTATGACCAGGCCCGAGGAGACCGGCCACGGCCTCGCGCTCCGGCGCGCCTACCAGCGGGCGGGGTACGGAGCCGACACCGTCGGCTACTTCGAGGGGCACGGCACCGGGACCGCGCTGGGCGACGCCACCGAGATCGCCGCGCTGTCCCACGCCCGGGGGCCGCGTCCCTCCCGTCCCGCCGCACTGGGAACCGTCAAGGCCAACATCGGCCACACCAAGGCCGCCGCCGGGGTGGCCGGGCTCATCAAGGCGGCCCTGGCCGTCCACCACGGCACCATCCCGCCGGGCACCGCCCACCACGACCCCCACCCGCTCCTGACGGGGGATGCGCCCGCCCTCCGCGTCCCCGAGCGGGCCGAGCCCTGGCCGGGGGACCACCCCGTGCGCGCCGGGGTGTCGGCCATGGGCTTCGGGGGGATCAACGCCCACGTCGCGCTGGAGGCCGCTCCCGGCCACGCCACCGGTCCCGACGCCCGTGCCCGGGCCGTGGTCGCGGGGCGGCAGGACGCCGAGCTCCTGCTCCTGGACGCGGACTCGGCCGAGGGCCTGCGGCGGGAGCTCGGCCGTCTGGCCGACCTGCTGCCCCGGCTCTCCTACGCCGAACTCACCGACCTGGCCGCGTCCCTGGCGCGCCGCCTGGCGGATCGGCCCGTGCGCTGCGCGCTGGTCGCCGCCGACCCGCGCTCGGCGGCCCGGGCGGCCACGGCCCTGACGGACCGCCTGGACGAGGGTGTGACCGAGGTGTTCTCGGCGGCGTCCGGGACCTTTCTCTCCCGCCACGACCGGGCGCCCCGGATCACCTTCCTGTTCCCGGGGCAGGGGTCGGGACACGGACGGCGGGGCGCGGTGCGCAGCCGCTTCGCCCGTGCCGAGGCGGCCCTGGCCCGCGCGGACCTGCCCGAGGGAGCCGACCCGGCGGCCACCGAGGTCGCCCAGCCCCGGATCGTCGCGGGCTCCCTGGCGGCGCTGGCCGTTCTGGAGGAACTGGGGGTGTCGGCGGAGACCGCCGTCGGCCACAGCCTCGGTGAGCTCACCGCGCTGCACTGGGCCGGGGCCATGGACGCCGAACGCCTCCTGTCGGTGGCCTCCGGCCGGGGCCGCGCCATGGCGGCCACCGGAACGGGGAACGGCGCCATGGCCGGACTGTCGGCCGGACCCGAGCGGGTCGCCCTCCTGCTTCGTGAGCTCGCCGCCGCACCCGGAGAGGAGGTGGTCGTCGCGGGCCACAACGGACCGGACCATACGGTCGTCTCCGGGCCGGTCGCCGGGGTCGAACGCCTCCGGTCCCTGGCGAAGGAGCGGGGTGTCTCCTCGGCGCGGATCAACGTCTCCCACGCCTTCCACTCGCCGCTGGTGGCCCCGGCCGCCACCGCGCTGGACCGCCTCCTCTCCGAGACCACCTTCGCGCCCCTGAGCGGGAGGGTCGTCTCCACCGTCACCGGCACCGACCTCGCGCACGACACACCGCTGCGGAGCCTGCTGCGCGACCAGGTGGTGCGGCCGGTCCTCTTCCACGAAGCGGTGACCCGCGCGGCGACCGACACCGACCTCTTCCTGGAGGTGGGGCCCGGCAGGGTCCTCTCGGACCTCACCGCGCGCGCCGCCGCCGACGTCCGCGTGCTGCCCACCGACACCGACTCCGCCTCCCTGCGACCGCTCCTGAACGCTCTGGGGGCCGCCTTCGCGCTGGGGGCGCCGTTGGACACCGAAAGCCTCTTCCGGGGCCGCCTCACCAGGGAACTGCCGGAGACGTTCACCTTCCTCGCGAACCCCTGCGAGAGCGCCCCGGTGTCTCTCCGGGAGGGAGACACCGCCACGACCGGGTCCGCGCCCGAGCCCGCCGCCGGGGACACACCCGCCACCGCACCCGAACCGACCGTCGCGGAGGGGACGGACACCCTCCAGCTCCTGCGCGAACTCGTGGCCGCGCGGGTCGAACTGCCGGTGGACACCGTCACCGAGCACACCCGGCCGCTCGACGAACTGCACCTGAGCTCCATCACCGTCGGCCAGATCGTCAACGAGGCCACGCGCGCCAAGGGCCTGCCGCCGTTGGAGGCGACCAGCGGCTACGCCACCTCCAGCCTGGCCGACCTCGCCGCGACCATCGACGACCTGGCCGGTACCGCCGGTGCGGGGACCGGGCCCACTGGGGAACCCGCCGGAATCGGGCCCTGGGTACGCTCCTTCCGGGTCGGCCACCGGCAGTCCCCGCCCCCTGCGGCACCGACGGCCCCGGTCCGGGCCGCGTCCGCCCCCTGGTCCGTGTACGCGCCCCCGGGTCACCCCGTGGCCGAACCCCTGCGTGCCGCGCTATCCGGCGCCGGGATCGGTGCGGGCGTCCTCCTCGTCCCCGACGGCGAGGAGACCGCGTCGGCGCTCACCGCCGCCCAGGAGGCCGAACGGCGCGGGGTACGGCTGGTCGTCCTCCAGGACCGCCCCCTGGTGTCCGGGCTCGCGCGCACCCTGCACCTGGAGGCTCCCCACACACCCGTCACCGTCGTGGAGGCGGCCGACACGGCCCCGACCGGCTCCGAGGAGGTCCGCGGCCTGATCACGACGGTCGTCGCCGAGACCGCCGCCACCACCGCCTACGCCGAGTCCCGGCACGGCGCCGACGGGTCCCGCGCCGTCCCGGTCCTGACCGTCCTCCCGCAGGGGGACGAACCCGTGCGGGACCCCGTCCTCGGCCCGGACGACGTCCTCCTGGTCACCGGCGGGGGCAAGGGCATCACGGGGGAGTGCGCCCGGGCCCTGGCCGACGAGCACGGCCTCAGCCTGCTCCTCCTGGGCCGCGCCGACCCCGCCGCCGACCCCGAGCTGGCGGCCAACCTGGAACGGCTCACCGCCGCCGGGGTGCGCCACCGCTACGAACGCGCCGACGTCACCCGGCCCGACCAGGTCCGGGAGGCCGTCGAACGCGCGGCCGGGCTGGGACCGGTCACCGCGGTGCTGCACGGCGCCGGGCGCAACGAACCCGCGCCGCTCGGCGCACTCACCCCCGACGCCGTCCACGCCACGCTCGCCCCCAAGACCGACGGACTGCGCGCGGTGCTGGACGCCGTCGACCCCGGCCGACTCCGCCTTCTGGTCACCTTCGGCAGCGTCATCGGACGCGCGGGGCTGCGCGGCGAGGCCCACTACGCCCTGGCCAACGACCGCATGAGCGCCCTGACCGCCGAGTACGGCCGACGCCACCCGCACACCCGCGTCCTGGCGGTGGAGTGGTCGGTGTGGTCCGGAGCGGGCATGGGCGAGCGGATGGGCGTGGTCGAGGCGCTGGGCCGCGAGGGCGTCACGCCCATCTCCGTGGACGAGGGCGTCCGGGAACTGCGCCGACTCCTCTCCCACCCCGACCCCGGACCCGTGGTGGTCGTCAGCGGCCGCACCGGTCCCGCGCCCACGCTCCACCGGCCCGCGGAACTTCCGCTGGGACGGTTCGTGGACCGCGCCGTGGTGCACTACCCCGGCGTCGAGCTGATCACGGAGACGGAGCTGTCCGCCGCGAGCGACCCCTACCTGGCCGACCACATGCTGGACGGCGACGCCCTCCTGCCCGCCGTCCTGGGCATGGAGGCGATGGCCCAGACCGCCGCCGCCCTCAGCGGCCACACGGGAGTCCCCGTGCTGGAGGACGCCGAGTTCCTGCGCCCCGTCACGGTCCCGCCCACGGGGAGCACCACCGTCCGGGTCGCCGCGCTGCTGCGGGACCCCGGCACGGTGGACGTCGCGGTGCGCAGTGAGGAGACCGGGTACGCCACCGACCACTTCCGGGCCGTCCTGCGCTGGCCCGCCCCGGACACGGTCTCCGAGCGGGGCGGCCGCCGCACCGGGCCCGCGCTGCCCCGCGTACCCCTGGACCCCGCCACCGACCTCTACGGAGGCCTGCTCTTCCAGGGCAAACTGTTCCAGCGCCTGCTGGCCTACCGGAAGGTGAGCGCGCGTCACACGGTGGCCGAGGTCGAGGCGCACGCCACCGGCGCCGCCGCGTGGTTCGCCCCCTACCTGCCCCAGGACCTCGTCCTGGCCGACCCGGGCGCGCGGGACACCGTCATGCACGCGCTTCAGACCGGCGTACCCGACGCCGTCCTGCTCCCCGAACGCGTGGACCGCCTCCGCCCCGCCGACCCCGGCGACCGGTACGACGGCCCCCTGGTCGTGGACGCCAGGGAACGCGACCGGGACGGCGACTCCCTCACCTACGACGTGGACGTGCGCGACCCCTCGGGCCGGGTGGTCGAACGCTGGGAGGGACTGCGCCTGCGGGCGGTGCGCTCACGCGGAGGCCGGGGCCCCTGGCTCCCGGCGCTGCTCGGCCCCCACCTCGAACGTTCGCTGGAGAGGGTGCTGGGACCAGGGATCGCGGTCGCCGTGGAACCGGAGCCCGCCACCACTCCCGGCGGATCCCGCTCCACCGAGGAGCGGCGCGCCCGGTCCGAGCTGGCCGTCAGCCGGCTCCTGGACCGCCCCGCCGCACTCCGGCACCGGGCGGACGGCCGTCCCGAGGCGGCCGGTGCGCACGTCTCGGTCTCCCACGGCGCCGGGGTGACGATGGCCGTCACCGGCCCGGAACCGCTCGGCTGCGACGTCGAGAGCGCCACCGAACGCCCACGGGCCGTCTGGGCCGACCTGCTCGGCCCCGCCGCCCTGGCCGTCGCTGACCTCCTCTCCCGAGAGACCGGCGAGGACCCCGCGGTCACCGGGACACGGGTGTGGGGAGCGCTGGAGTGCCTGCGCAAGACCGGCACGGCCACCAGGGCCCTCACCCTGGAGCGGGTCGACCCCGACGGCTGGACCGTCCTGGCCTGCGGGGAAGTCAGGATCGCCACCTGGTCGACCCGCCTGGCGAACGAGGGCCCGCCCGTGGTCGTCGCGGTGTCCGACCGCGCGCCCGGCACCACCCACCCGACCCGAGAGGAACCGCGACCGTGAACGTCCACCACGGCTACTACGAGATGCGCCACGTCGTCGGCCTGGAGGAGACCAACCTCGTCGGCAACGTCTACTACGCCCACTACCTGCGCTGGCAGGGGAGGTGCCGCGAGATGTTCCTCCGGGAGCACGCCCCCGGCATCCTCGGCGAGCTGCGCGAGGACCTGAAGCTGTTCACGCTCCGAGTGGACTGCGACTTCCTGACGGAGACGACCGCCTTCGACGAACTCGCGGTACGCATGCGCCTGGAGGAGCTGACCCAGACCCAGATCGCGTTCGCCTTCGACTACGTCCGCCTGGAGGCCGCCGGGGAGACCCTCGTGGCCCGCGGCGGGCAGCGGGTGGCCTGCATGCGCGGCCCCAACAACGCCACCGTTCCGGCCCGGGTCCCCGACGGACTGCGCCGCGCGCTCGCGCCGTTCTCGACGGCGGCCCCGCACCCGGCGGGTGGCTGATGGCCGGGCTGCGCGGGGTGATGTCCCGCTTCGCCACCGGCGTCACCGTCCTGACCGTGGGCGGCGACGCCCCCCACGGCATGACCGCGAACGCCTTCACCTCGGTCTCGCTCGACCCCCCGCTGGTGCTGTGCTGCGTCTCGCTCAGCGCGCGCCTGTACGGTGCCGTGACCGGAACCGGGACCTTCGGGGTGTCCCTGCTGGCGGCGGGACAGGAGGGGGCGGCCCGTCACTTCGCGGACAAGACCCGTCCCGACGGACCGGCCCAGTTCTCCGGGTTCGGCTGGGCGCCGGGCCCCCGGACCGGAGCGCCCCTGCTGTCCGGCTCCCTGGGCTGGCTGGAGTGCGAGGTGGAACGGTGCTACCCGGGCGGTGACCACGCGATCCTCCTGGGCCGGGTGGTCACCGCCCTCCCGGGGACGGGGTCCGAGGCCCTCCTGTTCGTTCACGGAGAGCTGCGCGCCGCCTCCCCGCGCGGAACCCGTGCGCCGGGTGGGCCGAAGACCGACCGGAAGGTCGCCCCCGAGGCGGTGACGGAGCGGGACGCGCTCTCCGGGCGGTCGCCCGCACCCGTCATCAGCGCGCACAGCTGGGTCTCGAAGCAGGAGTCGGCCCCGTAGGGCTCGACCAGGTAGTCCCCCAGCTCCAGGGAGGCCAGCCCGTGGACGGCGCTCCACATGTGGTGCGCGACCATCGCGCTGTCGGCGTCGCGGAACCGGCCGGACCCGACGCACCGGCCCACGCACTCGATCACCCCGACCATCGTGTACCGGCCGTGCTGGCGGTCCTCCTCGGTCAGGGTGAACCCGCCCAGGGACGCGGCGCCGAACATCACCGCGTACAGGTGGGGGTTGGAGACCGCGTTCAGGCGGTAGGCGCGCCCGAACAGGGCGAGGTCGGCGACCGGGTCCGTGCTGGGAGCCACCCGCGCGAAGTGCGCGTGCAGCCGGGAGAACCCCTCATGGACCATCGCCCGCACCAGCCCGGGCATACCGTCGAAGTGGGTGTACACGGCCATGGTCGAACACCCCGCCTCGCGGGCCACCCGGCGGGTGGTCAGGGCGCCGGGCCCCTCGGCGGACAGAAGCCGGGCCGCCACCCTGATGAGGGCGGGGCGCACCCGGGGGTCCACCCGCCGGGGGCTCACCGCGCCAGCCGATCCGCCAACCGGGCGCGCCAGGTCTCGTAGGCGGGCACGGAGTCGCCCGGCCGCTCCTCCCGGGGCCGGGTCTCCCTGGCCAGGGCGGCCGCCTCCTCAGGCGTCCTGTGGCACAGCGCCGCGGTGGCGACACCCACATGGGGGACCACCAGACCCGCGCGGGCCCGGGCCTCGGCGGCGAAGGCGCTGCCCTGGGCCAGCCAGGGGCGGTGCTTCCCCGCCCGCTCGCACAGCTCGGCCAGCCCGTCCGCGCCGCCGCCCGCGTAGGTGGCCGCCAGACCGATCCCGCCGTACAGGTCGGCCCTGCGCTCGTCACGGAAGGACTCCACCAGGTCGGCGGCGCGGCCGGGGTCGGCGCAGGCCACGAACCAGAGCGCCCGCCCCACCCCCTGGTCCACGGCCCGGGCCGCGTAGGCCGGGTCGCCGGACCATCGGGCGGGCCGGGGATCGGACCCCTGCGCCCGCACGAACCGGTCCGTGCGGAAGTAGGCCTGGTGGAACCCGTAGCCGTCCAGGACCAGCCACCGCAGCACGGGGTCGAAACCCGCGGGGTCCGGCCACAGCGGCCGGGGCAGGCGCGCCATGGCCCAGCCCGCACCCACGTAGGCCATGTACAGGTGGGGGTCCCCGGTGCCCCGGAGGAAGGCGCCCAGCCGTCCTCCCCGCCGGGTGAGGCCGTCCATGACGGCGAAGCCCATGGCGGCGCCCTCGTGGGCGAAACCGCGATAGCGCTCCGGCACGTCCTCCAGCAGCGGGCCGACCCGCTCGGTGGAGCCGGTCTCCACGGCGTGGCCGTACCCGGTGAGGAAGTACGCGCCCACGGTCTCGATCATGTGGCGCTCGGTCGGCCGTCCCGGGTGGAACCCCCGCGTGCTGACGCGGGTCTCGGCCGTGTTCGGGGTGAGGACGCGGCGTCGCAGGGACCGCACGACGGTGATCATCTGGGGCTCCCGGAGAGTGTGGCGTCGGTGGACGTGCGCTGCCGGGGCAGGGGCCGTTCGGGGTGGGGGACGGCCGAGGGAGGGGTCCGCAGCGTCACCGCGATGGGGGCGTCCGTGTTGGTCAGCCGCCGCATCGTGAAGCGCGTCCGCGTGCCGGTGCCGGGGCGGACGGTGACCCGGGCGGCGGGCGCGCCGACGAGGACGTCGGCGCTGTTGGCGGCGGTGCCCGGCGGCATCGCTACGGCCATCACCGTCCACGCTCCGGCGGGGACCGAGGGGAAGGTGAAGCGGGTGCTGGCGTCGGCGGGCAGCGCCAGGTGCGCGACGGGTGCCCGCTGGGGGATGGGATCGCGGTAGAGGCCGATGAACAGGTTGGTTCCGGGGCGGTGCCACGGGAGCTCGACGACGCCGCTGAGCGAGCCGGTGTGCTCGGCGGGGCGGGCCGCCCCGGGCTGCTGGGACGGACGGTTCAACTCCTTGAGCGGGGGCATCCGGCTGAACCCGCCGGAGGCGGCCACGAGCAGGCGCTCGACCTCGGGCCGACGGTACTGGCGGGGGGTCATGCCCGTGGCTCGGCTGAACCGGCTGGTGAAGGTGCCGACGCTGTTGTACCCGACGCTGTAGACGATGTCACAGACGGTCATGCGGGAGGCGACGAGGAGCTTCTTGGCCTCGAACATGCGAACGGCCGACAGGTACCGCCCCGGCGGGACGCCGATCTCCTGGGAGAAGACCCGCGACAGGTGGAAGGGGCTGACGAATACCTCCGCCGCGACGTCGTTCAGAGTGATGGGCTCCGAAAATCGCCTGTGAATCACCAAAACTGCCTCACGGACTGATTCGCGCAATGCTACTCCTCGTGATGCCGGGGGAATCTGGGTTCAGGGCGCACAGGACGGTCGGGGGTTCGTTCACGGCCGGGGCCGTCGCTCAATCTTGGCTATCGAAGTGGCGGTCGGCATCTCCCGTATTGCTCTTTCTTCGGCCTCGGAAGGGCGAAAGAACACTCCGGAAGTTGCGGAGGTCCAGGCCGGGGGAGTGCAATGCGCTTCCACGGTCGGGCGCGCGTGTTCGCGCGCTTACCCTGCGAGTTCGACCCGTCTTCGAGGTTTGGGGGCGCCCTGTTGGGGCTCCTGTTTTCACTGGAGTCCATGTGTGCACACAACGCGCACATTGGAACTCGGTTTCGCAAGGGGTGCCGAGCGTTATGCATTCTTGCGGAGAGTGAGGCGGGGTGGGATATTCCCCGGCTCTGTGGGTGGTGTGCGGGGTGGTGTTGTCAGTTCACATTTCCTGTGTCACGGCGGTTCGGCGCAATGCATGAGAAGGGATCCGGGAGGCTCCTCTCCTATCTTGGGACACATAATCCACGGTGCCGATTAACCCCGCTTAAGGAGAGATCAGATGGCGATCGACCTGGCGCACAAACAACCGCCACCGAACCCCGAGGACGCCGAGGCGCGCGCGGCCCTGGCCGGTCAGCCCCCGCTGACCGAACTGGCCACGGAACAGCGCGACGCGCTCAACTTCTCCTATCGCACGACGCTCAGCATGGACCCGCGCCTGGTCGCCGGCGACCCGGCCGCCTGGCAGAGCGACTTCGGGTACGCGCTGAACAAGGCCGCCGTGCGCCTGGACACCAGGACCGACGAGGAACTGGCGCGCGACGCCCTCAACCACCCCGACCCGGTCGCGCGGGAACAGGCCGTGTTCGAGTACGCCGACCGCGACCCGGCCGACGTCTTCGAGGTGCTGGAGCGCGTCGTCCGCACGGAGAAGGACCGCGAGATCCGGTGGGACACCCTGTGGGCCATCGAGAAGCTCGGCGGACCGCACGCCATGAGCACCCTCTCCCGCTTCCTCGACGACCCCGACCCGGAGATCGCGGAGTGGTCCAAGCTCTTCCTCAGCGAGCTCCAGACCGGTGACCCCGCCTTCGACTCCCGCGAGGCGGTCTTCACCGAGGGCCGTACCTTCGACGAGACCATCTACCTGCTCATCCACTGCGACCTCTACGTCCGCCTGGACGACACCAACCGGCACTGGGGCAAGCTCTCCCTCGGCCCGCGCGGGCTGGCCCGCGTCTACGGCCAGGCCCACGCCTGCCCCAACGTCGCCACCCGCGAACGCCAGCTCCTCATGGCCAAGACCATCGACGGCCTGTACGAGGACGGCACCCGGCACATGGACAACTACCTGTTCCGGGGCTTCACCGACCGGACCAGGGCGGACCGGGGGAACTTCTACTTCGAGTCCCAGGTCCCGCGCACCTTCTACCACTCCGGCCGCGCCGCCGACCCCAGCCAGGGCACCCGGCAGACCGACATCGGCTTCGCGCGCTTCGGCACGTGGTTCCTGGACCCCGACATCAAGGTGCGCGGCGAGTCCGCCATCCGCTACGTGCGGGGCCGCTTCCAGGGCTGGGGCTACACCGACGTCGCGAACATGGTGGACAAGGACATCACCGAGATCCTCGCCCCCGGCAACGGCATCCTGTCGACCCTGCACGACCCCGAGGTGGGACCGAAGACCAACGTCTTCATCCTCGGCACCTTCAAGGGCAAGCTCAACGACTGGGACGGGGACGGCCGGATCGACCTCAACTCCCGCGACGTGTACAGCACCGTCGACGGTGAGCTCGACAGCGACCAGGACGGCATCCCCGACGAGCCCGGGCGCACCTGCTCCGACCACCGCCCCGGGCGCGTCTGAGGCACCCCACGGGTCCCCCTCTCCCCGAGCACCCTCACGTGAAAGGCACGAAAGTCATGTCCGAAAAGAAGACCCTGCTCGGCCGCCCCGTGGACACCGACGGAGTACCGAACCTGTACGAGGGCTCGCCCGTCGTCAAGTGGAAGGCCCCCGAACCGGGGATCGACAACCTGGGACTGCACTCCTGGGACACCTTCGCCATCCCCGGCGTCGGAGAGTTCGACGTGGAGTTCGACGGCTGGGTCCGCGTGGTGCGTTCCCCCGCCACGGACGAGGAGTGGTCCGGCGCCGAGGTCTACACCAACCTCATCGAGATGCACATGACCGGTGCCTCCGAGGAACTGGGCACCATCACGGTGACCCTCAACCCGGAGTACCTCTCCGCCGGTCAGATCCGGACGCCCTTCGACCCCTACGCCGGTGAGGGCCCCTCGGCCAAGGCCTGCCGGATGGCGGTCGGCTGCATGTTCGACATCCCCAAGCTCGGCACCCGCCTGTTCAACCGCGAACCGGTCATCCTCACCATCGACGACGTGCGCTCCATCCCCCCGGCGGGTGCCCCCGGCAAGGGCCAGATCTACCGGATGCTGCCGCTCTACGACGTCAGGACCCCCTGGGACCAGCCGCTGGCCTACCTGACCAGCCTGAAGTTCAACATGGGCGGCTACCTGCCCCCCGAGCGCTTCGCCTGATCCCCGTCCGCGGGCGGACCGGCCCCGTGCCGGTCCGCCCGCCGACGCGTGTCCACCGCCCCCCACCGAACGGAGACACCGCCCATGTCCGTGGAGTCCGCCCCCGACGAGACCCGGGACCCCCGGCCGCCCCTGGACTCGGGTCCCCCCGACGGCCCGCAGTTCCCTCACGAGGTCCTGGCCTTCCCACCCCTGGGCTCCACCGGCGCCCACCCCGTCTCCCAGCGCCGATGGGAGGAACTGGTCAGCGACGTCCACGTGCGCGGTCACAGCGTCGACGACGTGTGGCGCGCCCTCACCGACCCCTACACCGTCGCCCAGTGGCTGGCCGACGCCGACGAGTTCTGGGCGGCGCCGGGACGGGAGAGCACCCTGGACTTCGAGGACGGCGAGTTCTTCTGGTGCCGCACCACCGTCACCGAACCCCCGAACGACGGCGCCGCGCTCCTGGAGTACCTGTGGCGCTGGGTCGGGGTGGGACCCGCCACCACCGTCCGCTGGGAGCTGTCCCAGCTGCCCGGCGCGGTCGTCCGCGTGCGCGTCGTCGAACGCGCCACCAACCCGCCCTCGGACTGGCGGTCCTGGAACGGGATGGGTTGGCCCGGCATCCTCGACCAGCTGGCCGAACACCTGCGGACCGGGCGGCGTCAGCGCTGGACCTGGCGCCGTATGGGCCCCTATGTGCAGACCGAGCTGCCGGTGAGCACCTTCGAGGCGTGGTCGGCCCTGACCAGCGTGCCGGCCCTCCAGTTCTGGCTGGGCCGCAGCTCCGGCACCCTCGACCCGGGCGGGCAGGTGGACTTCACCCTCGGTGACGCCAGCGGCGTCGCGCGCATCACCGTGGTCGAGCACGTCGAGGCCAACCAGAGCTTCCCCTCCTTCCAGCCGCGCCTGGAGTTCGAGCTGAGCCGTCCGAGCTGGCCCGGACCGCTCTCCTGCCACCTGTGGATCGAACCCGCCGGGCTCGGGCGCAGCGTCCTCCAGGTCTTCCACTCCGGATGGGAGCAGTTCGGGCAGCTCGAACACGCCCCCGTGGACCGGGGCCTGCTCGTCACCTTCTGGACCTCGGCCTTCCAGCGGTTGGCCATGATGTTGGGCGGTGGCCCCGGTGGCCCCGGTGGCCCCGGTGGCCCCGGTGGCCCCGACGGGGCTCCCGGTGACGGCCCGGGGCCCCACGCGTGGAGCCGGTGATCACCCCGGGTGGCCGGTCGGCCGCCGGGTTGGCCGACCCGGGACCGACCGCCGCTCCCGCGCCTCCCCTCGGCCGGGCGGTCCTCGCCCGCCGCCTGGGCGCTATCGCCCTCGTCGGGGTCGGTACGGCCGTCACCGCCCTGGCCGGGGCCGCCGTCGGGCTGGTCCTCGGCGGCCGCCGAGGCGCGCGACGCGGGGCTGCCCGCGCCGTGACGGGCGGCCTCCAGGCCCTCGGGCCCACCGCGGCGAAGGCGGGGCAGCTCGTCGGTGCCCGCCGCGACATGATCGGCCCGGAGTGGGCCGACGCCCTGTCCGTGCTCCACGACCGGTCCAGACCCATGTCCGAACGGCACCGGGCCAGGGCCCTGGCCCGGGCCAGGGCGGAGGTGCCCGCCCTGGCCGAGGTCGAGGTCACCGGGGTCCTGCTCGGGTCCGGCACGGTCGGCTGCGTCTACCTGGGACGCCACGGCCCGGACGAGGTGGCGGTGAAGCTGCGTCGCCCGGGGGTCGACCGGGTGATGACCGCGGACCTGCGGCTGCTGCGCGCCGCCGCCGCACTCGCCGTGCGCTTCGACGGCACCGGCGGCCGCCCCCTGGCCGATCTGGTCGACCACGTCAGCGCGGTGATCCTCGCGCAGACCGACTACACCGCCGAGGCCGACCACCACCGCACCCTGGAGCGCCACCTGTCCGGAATGCCGGGGGTGCTGATCCCGGGCCTGCGCCCCCGGCTGTGCGGCCCCAGCGTCCTGGTCACCGACTACGTGCCCGGACTGGGGGAGGGACCGCCCGGCGGCTTCACTCCCACGGCCCAGGCGGTGGCCGCGCGCCGAGCCCTGCGGGCGGTGCGGCGGATGGTCTTCGACGACGGGTTCGTCCACTGCGACCTGCACCCGGGCAACCTGTACGTGCACGGCAACGGCGCGGTCGTCCTGCTGGACGCCGGGTACGCCGTGCGCGTCTCGGACACCACCCGAGACCACCTGGACCGCTTCTTCCGGGCGGTGGCGCTCGGCGACGGGCGGACCTGCGGCGAGATCATGGCCGACACGGCCCTCGAACCGGTCGAAGCCGCGCGGCGGGAGGAGTTCGTCACGGCGATGGCCGCCCACGTGGCCAGGCACGCCTCGGGCGACGGGGTGTTCACGATGGCCGAGTTCGGCAACGGCGTCTTCGAACTCCAGACGCGCCACGGCGTGCACTCACGGGCCGAGTTCGTGTTCCCGTTGTCGGCCCTGCTGGTGGTGGAGGGGACCCTGCGCGACCTCATGCCGACGGTGGAGATCCAGAACGGGTTCTGACCCGGCACCGGGGACCCGCGCCTCGGAGCCGTCGCCCTCCGTCCGGTGTGGGGCGGCGGCTCAGCCGTGTCGACCGGAGCCCAGGAAGGCGCGCAGGTGGAGGGCGGGGGCGGCGGAGACCACCGGCGGGTCCAGCGGACCGGTCTCACGCAGGACGAGGTCCGCACTGTCGCTCGTACCGACCACGCGGCCCCGGCTCACCAGCAGCCCGTCGCCCCCGCCCACCGCCAGGTCGGTGAGGTCGGCGGTCCCGGGCAGCGACATGAGGAACAGTTCGGTCCGGCTCGGCCGGGGGCCGGGGTGCGCCCCCGCGGCCACCGTGCCGGAGGAACCCTGGACGATGCCGAACCCGGAGAGCCCGCCCTGGGGCAGACCCGCCCCGAAGAGCCCGACGAAGGAGATCCGGTCCGTCAGGTCCGATCCGACGCCGTCGGCCACGGAGAGGGAGCAGTCCAGCGGGCGCTGGTCCGCGTTCCGGGCGCGGTCCAGGTCGGGCTCGGTCAGCCGGTGCCCGGCCAGGGAGTCCACCAGCTCGCGGAACCGGCCCGGCGAGGTGCCCACCAGCCGGGTGAACTGGGTGGTGAAGGACCCGATGCTCTGGTAGCCGATCTCGTCGCTGACGCTCATGACGGTCGCGGAGGTGTGGGCCAGGAGCCGTTTGGCCTCCTGCATGCGCAGGGCGGTCAGGAACCGGCCGGGGGTCGTCCCGGTGTGCCGCGTGAAGAAGCGGTGGAAGTGGAACTGGCTGTAGAAACCCGAGGCGGCCATGTCGGCCAGCAGGTGGGGCGAGGCCAGGTCCTCACGAATCGCGGCGACCGTGAGCAACACGGCCTCACGCTGGGCCGACACACCCGGCACGGTGGTCGGGACGGTCGTCTGGTCAACGGACACGCGGTCCTCCCTCGCCACCGGCCGCGCTCACGGCCTTGGCCAAGCTCTCCCGCCAGGTGATCTCGAACACGTCGCGCAATCGGGTCATTTTACCTCGGATCCCTTGATCCGTGGGCCAGTCCGTGTGCCGCACGGACAGCAGCACACCCGTGCCGTCGTGGTGGGTGCGCACCACCGCGCGGGTCAGTCCGGCGCCCACATCGATGGTGAGGGTGAGGCGTTCGTCGAAGTAGTCCTCCACCCTGCGGATCGGGAACCGCCACGGTCCGGCCCCGTCCACCACGTAGAAGGCCGTCGGCGGGTACCCCGTCCCGCTCACCGGCAGCCACTGGAACACGTTGCCCCGGTGCAGCGGGAGCCAGGACGCCGACGGGACCCGCACACCGACTTCGATGGAGCGCACCCCGTCGGCGTCGGGCGTCTCCGGGTCCAGGTGGCGGCGCAGCCGCTCCGCGCAGTCGTCCCAGAACACCTCCCGGCTCACGCGCGGCACCGACCGGGGCGAGGGGAAGCTCTCCCGCACCCACAGCACCGCACCGACCGGACCGGGCTCCACCGACAGGCGGACCAGGCTGGGCGGCTCCACCCCGAACTCCGACCAGCGCAGGGTGAGCGCGCGCCCCGGGTCCACGTGCTCCACCCACAGCCGCACGTACTCCACGGCGTCGGTCGTCAGCACCCACGCGCGCCGCACGCCTGGTGTGCTGTCCTCGTCCAGCCCGCCCAGCCACCGGCCCACCCGGGACGGGGCCGTGAGCGCCGTCCACACCTGGTCCGGCGCCGCTCGCAGCGGTATCGCGCGTCGGATCGGTTCCACCCTCTGCCTCCTGCCTCCTCACGGGTGCGGTACCTCAGAACGGGAGCAGCGCCTCGTACTCCCCGTCCGGCCGCCAGTCCGCGACCGCCGAGGACCAGAGCCGCAGCCCCCGCGGGCCGACCAGCGCGCGCAGCGCCCTCGGGGTACGGGAGCGCAGCCGGGGCGGCTCCACCGCGACCTCCCGCAGCCCCGGGAGGCAGCCCCGCACCAGGCGGGACACGGACCGCTCCGGGGCCCGGCCGCCCACCATCGCCGCGCCGCCCACACCCCCGACCACCGCCACGGCGTCGAACCTCGCGTCCAGGCGGGGGCCGCCCAGCGCGAACACCCGGGCGGCGCCGTGCCGGTCCTCGGTGCCGGGCTGGCCGAGCAACCGGACGGCGGCCCGCGCCCCCCAGGCCGGGGACACCGTCGCGAACCCGGCCGCCCTCAGCCCCGGACCCGCCGTCGCGGCCGCCATGCCGACCTCGCTCCACAGCGTCCACTCCGCCACCGTGAACCGGGTCCGGGGGAAGCGGTGCGCCAGGTCCCGCACCGCCGCCCGGGTACAGGTGTGCGAGAGCCCGTACGCGCCGAACCCGGTGTGGCTGGCGCGGCTCTCGGACGACCCCAGGACCAGCACCGCCTCCAGCGGTCCCCGCCCCAGCGCCTCCACCAGCCGCACCAGCTGGCCCCGGCGTCCCAGCGCCGCCCGGTCCAGGTCCGCGCCCGAGGCACGGTCCAGTCGCCCCAGCGACAGCTCCCCGGCCGCGTGCACCAGGTAGGCGGGACGTTCCGGCAGGAGGGGGAGGAGATCGGTGGGGTCGGCCCGGTCCAGGTCGGCGCGGACCACCGTGGTGGGCGCGGTGGACCGCACCCGCTCCAAGGCCCGGCGGGATTCCGGTCCCAGGTCGTGTTCGGCCGTCCGGTCGACGAGGGCCACGGGGTGACCCAGCGCCGCGAACTCCGCCGCCAGGCGCAGGCCGATCCCGCCCAGCCCGCCGGTGACCACCACCGGCCCCGGCCGCAGCGGGCGCCACCGCAGGTCCGGGACGTGCACCCAGGAACCGGCGTCCACCGGGCCCCGGGAGGCGGGGGAGGGCGCGGAGGTGCCGAGGGCGGCCCGCCCGGTCCGTACGCGCACGCGCAGACGCGGTGACTCGGCGGCGGCCGCCGCCAGCACCCCGGAGAGGCGGAGGCCGTGCTCGACGACCTCCAGGGGGCGCCGGTCCCGCTTCGCCGCGGCGATCGCCGCCAGCAGCCGGGCCCCGTCCCCCGGAGACCACCGCCAGCCGGTGCGCACCCGCGCCCCGCCCGGACCGGTGTCGAAGGCCGTGCGCACGGGGCGGGGGCCCGTGTCGGGGAGGGACCCGCAGGTGTCGTGGAAGACCAGGTCGGCGGGGTGGGAGCCGCCTCCCGAGGTCACCGGGGTGGCAGGTGGGGGCACTGTGGATCACTCCGTGGTGTGCGGGCGTGTGTCACCAGGTGGGCTTGCGGTTGCGGGCCAGCAGCCCCCGGAGGATGACCGGATGCGCGACCGCCTGGAAGTTCAGTTCCGGGCAGACCTGCTTGACCTGTCCCTCGACGGCCAGGAGCGCCACCAGCGGGAACACGAAGGAGGTCCGGGAGTAGGCGTTGTGGCGCCGCTGGATGAGGAAGAAGTCCGCGATGAACGCGGCGAGGCTGAACGAACCCGCCGTCAGGCCGTGCACCTCGGTGATGAGGTGGTCGAGTTCGCGACGGAACCCCCTCTCGTCCTCGGCCGACACCGGTTTCATGCTCACCGCCAGGGCGTGGTCGGCGCACACCTCGGAGTTGCCCGCCGCCATCCCCAGGAAGAACTCGGTGAAGTGCTCCTGCGTCTCCCGGTCGAGGGAGTAGGTGAACCCGCCGTCCACGACCGCCAGGCGGCCGTCGCTGAGGAACCACCAGTTGCCCGGGTGCAGGTCGCAGTGGACCTCGCCCGCGGTGAACAGCATCTCGAACACCAGGGTGAGCAGCAGGCGGCCGCCCCGGGCCCCGGGATGGTGGGTCCACGCGTCCTCCTGACCGGGCAGCCACTCCATGACCAGGGTGTCGCGGTCCTGTTCGGCGGGATCGCCCAGCGGGCGGGGGAAGACCACGGGGTGGCGGTCCTCCAGGACGGCGAACCGTTCCAGGGCGGTGCGTTCGGCCGCGAGGTCGGTCTGTCGGCGCACCACGGCGCAGAAGTCGTCCGCGAGCGCGACCACGGGCACGTCCCGGCACACGGGCAGACGGGCGACCAGCCGGGCCGCCGCCTCCACGACGGCCAGGTCGGCCTCCAGCCGTTCCCGCACGCGCGGGTGGCAGGTCTTGACCGCCACGTCCCCCGAGGGGCCGGAACGCCGCTCCACCACCGCGATGCTGCCCGCCCGCCGGTGGACCCCGGCGCCCGCCCCGTCGGGGTCCAGCCCGTGCCCCAGGGCGAGCCGTTCGCGCATCACCCGGCACGTGTCCTGGTGCAGGAGGTCCTCACGGGTCGAGACCAGCTGGCCCAGCTTCACGAACGCGGGTCCCAGCCCCGCGCACAGGTCGGCGACGGCTCCGCCCACCCGCTCGGGCGCGCGCCCGGGGTCCCGGGGGGAGCGGTACCAGCGCAGCAGGTGGGGCAGGGCCCGGCACCCGGCGTACGCGGTGCGCGCGGTGATCACCGCGACGCGGAGTCCCGTGCGCCTCACGGGCGCCCGCCCTCGAAGCCGCCGGCCAGCTCGCCGCGCAGGGCGCCCAGGTAGTGGGTCCAACCGGCCCGGTAGCCCTCGAACAGCTCCTCGGGCACCTCGGAGTGGGTGAACACCAGCCGGGTCCCGTCGATCCTGGCCTCCAGGGACGAGTCGGGGAAGCCCGGGTCGTGCAGGGTGCCCGCCAGGCACTCCTCCCGTGCGCAGGTCGTCACGGCGAAGGTCTTGGTGTGCGTGGTCCCCTCGTACTCGAAGGTGAGCCGGTGGCTCCGGGCCGAGTCCGGGTCGGGTGCGACCGGGGTCAGCCACCGGCTCACGGACGCGTGCTCGGTCAGGGCGGCCCACACGCGGGCCTTCGGGGCCTCCAGAGGGAGGGTCAGAACGATCCTGCGGGAGTCCGGGCTGGACTCCACCTCGACGGTGGGCGAGGGCACGGTCATGGGGATCCTCCGAGGGGTCGGTGCGCGGTCGGCCCCGCGAGGGTCTCCAGGGCCGACAGCGAGGGGGTGAGGAAGTAGCCGCCGCCCCGGGGAACGGTGAAGTGCCGGGGGAGCGGCACCCGGACCTCCGTCCCGGCGGGGTCGTCGGAGGGGACGCGGAACACGAACTCGCGCGGGACGGCGTCGCCCACGGGGCGGTGGGGACGGCCGACGATCGGGTCGTGGTTGTCGCCCTCGTGCTGCTGGTAGGGGTTGTTGAGCCAGGAGCGCACCACGAACTCGAACTGGCGCTCGATGGAGGTCTGGTAGCAGGCGAAGACCATGCCGGTCTCCCCGTCCGGGCCGGTGTAGGGCATGCCCCGGCGCAACAGACGGTGGGTCTCGATGCTGGCCAGCGTCTCCAGGTCGGTCGTGTGGTCACGGGGGTAGGCCTTGCGGATGTGCGCGCCGACCGGGACGCGGTGCCCCGCCGTGTCGTCCACGGGGCCGCGCAGCCCGGTGAACCCGAAGTCGTTCACGGACAGGGGGCAGCCGCTCAGCGCCGGGTCCGGTCCCTTCGGACTCAGGCTGAGCGGGGTGCCGTCGCGCCAGCGCCCGAAGAGCCGGGCCGACACCGCGTCCGGCGACCATCCCGGCAGCCCCCGCCGCTCCAGCTCGGCGCTGGTGCGCGCGGCGAAGCCCAGGAACCCGGCCACGTCCTGGCGGTAGCGGCGTACGACCAGCAGCGAACCGTTGTCCGTCCACGCGGGGCCGCCGGAGGCGACGGTTCCCGGCGGGGCGAACGCCACCGGGTCCTGCCCGGGGTGGCCGAACACGAACTCGCCGGGCCAGAGCCGCTTCTGCCCGGGCAGCGCCTCCTCCGGCCGACCCGGGTCGGTGACCGGGCACAGGGGCTCGCCCGTGTCGGCGGCCACCCCGCGCACGGCGGGCTGGGAGACGGGGTCCCGGTACCCGAAGTGCTCGCGGTCGCCGTCCGGGCCGGGCAGGGCCGCGCACCGGTCGTGGTGCAGGACCCGTGGCGCCCCCCTCCCGGACAGCAGCCGGTCGGCCAGGGCGGCGACGGCCTCGGCCGTGTCCGCGCCCACGACGAGGAGCGCGTCCGCCGTCGTCCCCGGACCGCCGGACGGCCAGTTCCGCGCGTGCCCCGGGTCGTCGGGGTCGTGGGGGTCCCCGAGCAGGGTGGAGCGGGCCGCCAGACCGTCCTGGAAGGGGACGTCGAGCAGGGTGTCGGGGCGCGCGCCCAGGGCACGCAGGCCCGGCGCGGACAGGGACAGGCCCACAGCGGTGCGGGGCCCGCCCGCCCGGCGCGCGTCGATCAGGGACCGGGTCGAGGTGATCTCGGGGAGCACGCGCGCCACCCACGCCCCGGCGTCGGCGCGGTCCAGAGCCAGGTGGAGAAACGACTGGAACGGGGTGCCGAACGGAACCAGGATGTTGCCCTGGATCTGGTGCAGGTCCAGGACCGGCTCCCGGTCCGTCCGGTCACCCACGGTGTTCGTGTTCACGTGTGTCCCGTGGTCAGTTCGCGGCGGTGCCCGGGTAGCGGCCCTCGTCGGGGAAGATGTCCAGCCGGGTCAGCAGGGAGTAGATGTCGAAGCCGTAGATGATCTCCGACAGGCGCCCCTCCTTCACGGTGAACACGTCGATGGAACGGGTGATCGCACCCGTCCCGGTGGCCTCGTGCCCCAACAGCGGACGCCGGTGCGTCCCCGCGAAGGCCGCCAGCAGCGACACCCGCGAACCGTCGGTGATCACGCGTTCGATGTTGAACCTGTAGTCGGGGAAGGCGTACAGGAACGCCGCCATCGTCACGGTCTCCTGGTGGAGGTCGGTCGCGCCCGGCGCGACCAGTCGGCCGACCGCCGACACGTCCCGACCGTTGAGGACCTCCTGGACGAAGGCCCGCAGGACGAACTTGCCGTCTCCGGCCGTCCCGGTGGGCGTCGTCACCTCCGCCTCGGAGGCCTCGGCCGGAACACCCAGGACGCGCGCCATCTCGGCCAGGTCGTAGTCCATGGACACCGAGGTGATCCACGCGCCCTCACCCGACAGCGCGAGCGTGAGGGGGAAGGAGACCTCGTCACCCGTGGGCTCGGCCCGCCACAGCGGGCGCGCGAACCGGCCCGTGACCGTGGCGCGGACCCGGGCGGAACCCTCCTCGACGACGATCTCGTGCACCGTCAGCGCGAGGTCGTCCAGGGCGCCCACCACGCACAGGTGCACCAGGGACCCGGCCGCGTCCGACACCGCGTCCACGTCCACGAGGGCGTCCAGCGCGGCCAGGTCGAAACCGCCCAGGACCCGGTCCAGGTACAGCCGGACCGCGTCCTCGAACGACGCGGCCTCCTCCACCTCCGCGTCGGTGCGGGCCACCCCGAGGAAGCGCAGCATCCGCAGCTCGTTGCCGACCCCCCAGCGCTCGGTCATCTTGTCGCCGTGGAACCGCACCGCGTCCGTTCGGCGCGCGGTGATCCGTTCACCCGAGGCGGGCAGCCCCATGAAGTCGTTGCGCATGGTGCCGTACCACTTGCCGACGCACACCACGCTGTCGCCCTCGAACAGTTCCTCGTCCACGTCGTAACGGAAGTCCGGGAACGACGCCAGGAACTCCTCCAGGACGTTCTTGAATCCGTGGAGTGCGACGTCCTGGCCCGGATAGGGATTCCAGTCGACGTAATCGGCCACCTTCAACGTCTGGACCTGGTCCACACGGTGCTCGTTGAAGACCTCCTGCACCCACCGTCGGATGCCGTTGACCACTTCCGGTCTGGTCGACTCGCTCATGGTTCTCCTTTCCCTGTCCGACTCGGGACAGGATGGGATTCCTCTCGACATTACGACCGGGTCGAGTTCCATTCCTTCTCGCGGCTTGCTGGCTGCCGGGGAAGTGAATAACAGCTGGTCGAAGTCGCACCGGAAGGGCCCCTCCAAGGAGCGCAATCCAGGAGAAGTCGAACACGGTGCGTGCGGGTTCCAGAGCGGTACTGTGAGAATCCGACCACCCCTGCCAGCTCCTTTCACGGACTGCAACGAAAGGGGTTCAGGGCATTCACCAGGAGGAATTCATGGCAGAGAAAAGCGGAGCGGCGAAACTGGGTGTCAGGTCCGGGTTCCTGGTCGTCGCGCACGGTGCGCCGGACGACTACGCCGACCTTCTCGGAGAACTCCCCGCCGGGGCCGCGGTCACCGAGGAGCCGGGTGCCGCGCCCGACCTGCTGCACCTGTTCTCCGAAACCCTGGAGGAACTGCGCAAGAACCTCACCGAGCACCTGCCCGGGGTCCCGGACACCACCGTGGTCTGGCTGTCCTACCCCAAGGGCGGCGGCAAGAGGGAGCTCAACCGCACCATCGTCATGGAGGAGGCCGTCAACGCGGGCTGGAAGGCCGTCTACGGGGTCTCCCTGAGTGACGGCTGGTCGGCCAACCGCATCAAGCGGGCCTGACCGACGACCCCACGCACGGCGGACCCGTGCCGTGCGCCCGACCCAGGAGCACCATGATTCGTGTCAGCAAACTGAGCCGCAGCTTCCGCGTCGGCCGGGACAAGGACGTCGACGCCCTCAGGGACGTCACCTTCTCCGTGGAGGAGGGGGAGATGGTCGCACTGCTGGGGCCCAACGGCGCGGGCAAGTCCACGGCGCTGCGCGTCCTGACCGGCCTCGTCCCGCCGACCTCGGGCACCGCCACCATCGACGGTGTGAGCGTGGTCGACGACCCCACCGGCGTACGCCGCAGGATCGGCTTCGTCGGTCAGGGCAACGGTGCCGCCCACGAACAGCGCGTGGACGACGAACTCCACGCGCAGGGCCGCGCCTACGGCCTGCCCCGGGCCGAGATCCGCCGCCGCGCGGAGGAGCTGGTCGACATGCTCGACCTCGGGCCCTTCCTCAAGCGCCCCGTGCGCTCCCTGTCCGGTGGCCAGCGCCGCCGCGTCGACCTCGCGCTCGGCCTCGTCCCGCGGCCTCCGCTGCTGTTCCTGGACGAGCCCACCACCGGACTGGACCCGCACCACCGGGCCAACCTCTGGGAGCACGTCGCCCGGCTGCGCTCGGCCTTCAACACCACCATCCTGCTCACCACCCACTACCTGGAGGAGGCCGACAGCCACGCCGAACGCGTCCTGATCATCGATCACGGCAGCGTCATCGCGGACGACAGCTCCGCCCAGCTCAAACGCGACCGCGTGGGCCACCGGATCGCCGTGGAGCTCGACGGCCCCGACGAGGCCCGGCGCGCGGCCAAGATCGCGGAGGAGCTTCCCGACGCGAAGGACGTGCGCGCGGACGGCCAGCACGTGCGGCTGCGCGCGGACAGCGGCGACACCTCGGTGCCGGTCCTGCTGCGCAACCTGGACCAGGCCGGGATCCGGGCCCGCCGGCTCTCGTTCGCGGAGCCGACCCTCAACGACGTGTTCCTCGAACTGACCGGGCGTTCCCTCCGGGAGGGCGACCAGCGGTACCGGTCCGAGGACGGCGCCTGAACCGCCGCCCCAGGGCGTGTCCGACGGACACACGCCCTGCCCCCGTCGCCCTCGGAGATTAAGGACCGACCCATGCCCAAACTACTGACCGACATCGCGACCGTCACGAGCCGCGAGCTCCGGCCGATCCTGCGCGGACCCCTCTTCCTCGTGGTCAGCCTCATCCAACCCCTGGTGTTCCTGGGGCTGTTCGGCCCCCTGCTCGGCGGCGCGGTGGACGAGAGCGTCTTCGGAGGGCAGAGCGCCCTCCAGTGGTTCGTCCCCGGGATCATGGTGATGATCAGCCTGGTCGGCACCTCCACCATGGGGTCCAACCTGCTCACCGAGATCCAGACCGGCGCGCACGAACGCCTCATGGTCACCCCGATGTCCCGCGGCTCCATGCTGGTCGGCCGCGCGCTCAAGGAGTTCGCGCCACTCGTGCTCCAGGCCCTGGTGATCGTCCTGGTCGCCACGCCCTTCGGCTTCTCGCCCCACCTGCTCGGCACCGTCCTGGGCGTGCTCCTCCTGGGGGTGCTCGGCATCGGCCTCGGCGCTCTCTCCTACGCCCTGGCGATCGCCGTCCGCAGGCAGGACTGGGCCTTCTGGGGCATCCAGCAGACCCTGCTCTTCCCGGTCCTCATCCTGTCCGGCATCCTGCTGCCGACCGACATCGGCCCCGGCTGGCTGGAGACCGTCGCCGCGTTCAACCCCCTGACCTACGTGGTCACCGCCGAGCGCGCCCTGTTCTCCGGCGAGATCCTGACCGCCGACGTCGGCTGGGGCGCCCTGGCGGCCCTCGTGGTGGCCGGACTCGGCCTCCTGGTCGGGGTCCGGTCGATGCGCCACTCGCCGGTCTGACCGGACCGCGCGCCGCCGTCCTCCCCACGCGTCGTGCGACGGGGAGGACGGCGGTACTCCCGGTGAGGGGGCGCGGGGCGGTCCCGGCCGCCGGGGTCAGCGGCGGGCCAGCACGAGACCCGTGTGGGTGCGCTGACGGGCCACCACCCCCGGCACGTCCTGCGCGACCAGCTTCCCGCCGCTCGCGCCGCCCCCGTCACCGAGCTCCACGATCCAGTCGGAGGCCGCCATCACCGAGACGTCGTGGGTGACGGTCACGACCGTCCCGCCCCCCTCCACCAGGGCCCGCAGCACCGACACCAGCCGGGCGACGTCCGCCGCGTGCAGCCCGTTGGTCGGTTCGTCCAACAGGTAGACGGTCCCCGGCGCGGTCCCGCCGGCGAACTCCTTCGCCAGCTTCACCCGCTGCGCCTCACCCCCGGAGAAGGTGGTGGCGGACTGCCCCAGCAGCACGTAGCCCAGACCCACGTCGACCAGTGAACGCAACGGCCCCGCGACACCCTTCACGTCCGAGAACACCTCGACCGCCCGCGCCACCGTCATCTCCATGACGTCCGCGATCGAGTACCCGCGCACCGTCGCCCGCAGGGTGGCCGGGGCGAACCGCCGACCGCCGCAGACCTCGCAGGCCAGCTGGACGTCGGGGAGGAAGAACATCTCCACCTGCACCACGCCCGCCCCCTCGCAGGCCGGGCAGCGGCCCCCGGGGTTGTTGGCGGAGAACGCGCCCGCGCCCAGCCCCTCCTCGCGTGCGCCGGGGGAGGCGGCGAACATCCTCCGCAGCCGGTCCAGCACGCCCACGTAGGTGGCGACGTTGGACCGGGGCGAGCGCCCGATGGGCGACTGGTCCACGGTCACCAGCCTGCGCACGTCGCCCAGACCGGCGACCTCGGCGCACCGGGGCGCCGGGCGGGTGGTCTCGCCCGCGGCGGCGGCCACCGCGGGCTCCACCACGTGGGTGAGCAGCGAGCTCTTGCCCGCCCCGGACACCCCGGTCACGGCGGTGAGCGCGTTCATGGGGAAGCGGACCGACACCGAACGCAGGTTGTGGGCCTCGGCCCCGGTGAACTCCGCGAAACCCCAGTCGGGATCCTCGGCTGTGCGCCAGGGCACGGAGGCCCCCGCCGGACGCGGGGCCAGGAACGGGGCGGTCACCGACTCCGGAGCGGTCCCGATACCGGACACCGGGCCGGAGTACACCAGGCGCCCGCCGTCGGCTCCGGGGCCGGGGCCGACCTCCACCACCCAGTCGGCGGCGGCCACGATCTCCAGGTCGTGTTCGACCACCAGCACCGTGTTCCCCTGGTCTCGCAACCGGCGCAGCGCGTCCAACAGCAGGCGGGTGTCGCGCGGGTGCAGCCCGGCTGAGGGTTCGTCGAACACGTACATCAGCCCGAACATCTCCATCCCCAGGTGGGTGGCGAGCCGGACCCGCTGCGCCTCCCCGCCGGACAGGGTCGGGACGGGGCGGTCCAGCGTCAGGTAGCCCAGCCCCACCCGCACCAGGTGGTCCACCCGGGTACGGAGCTCGGCCACGCCCTGGGCCGCCTCGGCGGGCACCGCCGGGTCCCGGGCGAGCGAGTCCACGTACGCCAGCGCGTCCGCGATCTCCATCCGGCACACGTCCGCGATGGTGTGCCCGGCCACGCGCACCGACAGCTGGGCGGGGGACAGACGTCCGCCTCCGCACGCCGCGCAGGTCAGGTCGGACATGAACGTGGTCGCCCGGTCCCGGGCCGCCTGTCCGGACGCGTCGCGCAGCGAGGCCGACAGCCAGGGCACCACCCCCAGGAACCGGGTCTCGCGCACGGTCGGCGTACCCCGAATGGTCAGCTCGGCGCGCAGCGGCGCGCCCTCCTCGTGCATCAGCCGGTGCCGCACGTCCGGGTCCAGCCGCCCCCACGGGGTGGACGGATCGGCTCCCAGGGACTCCGCGAACCGCAGCGACAGCTCGTGCTCCAGCGTGGTCCGGGAGTCCTGCCAGGGACGCAGGACCCCCTCGGCCAACGACCGGGCGGGGTCGTGCACCACCAGGCCAGGATCGCCGCGCGGCACGGTCCCCATCCCGTCGCACTCCGGGCAGGCGTGCGCGGAGGAGTTGAAGGAGAACGCCCGGGCCGTCATCTCGGCGGGACCGGCCGACCCGTCGGACCGGCCCGTCGCCGCGAACAGTGACCTCAGGTAGTCGTGCACGTCCGTCGCGGTGCCGACGGTGGAGCGCGGGTTGGTCGCCCCCCGCGCCTGGGCCACGGACACCGCCGCGCACACCCCCGTCACCGAGTCCACCTCGGGCCGGAGCGAACCGCCCACCAGCTGCCGCGTGAACGCGGACAGCGGTTGCAGGTGGCGTCGCTGCGCCTCCGCGTAGACGGTCCCGTACGCCAGCGAGCTCTTGCCCGAACCCGACACCCCCGTCACCGCCACCAGCGCCCGATGGGGGAAGTCCACGTCGAGTCCGCGCAGGTTGTGCACCCTCGCGCCGCGCACCCGGAGCAGATCGGGGCCGCCGCCCCGGTGGTCCTCCGTCGTCTCCGCCACCGGCGGCCTCCCGATCACTCTCCGTGTACACCGATCGTCCAGCCTAGAACGCGACCCCTTCTCCTGGGTTGCTCACCTCCGCTCCGGCGGCCCGTTCTTCTTCCGCCGTGCGGGACTGCCCGGAACAGCAATCCGGAAGAGGACGCGACCTCCCGCGCGACACACGATGGGCGAAGTCCCACCGACCACCGAGGTCGTCCCCAACCCCCGAAGGAGAACCCGATGCGGTTGATGTTCCTCCTGGCCAGGGTCGCCTTCGCCGTCGTGCTCGTCGTCGGGCTGGCCGTCATGACCGTGCGCCCGACCCACGACGAGGTGGAGGCCGCCGCGCTGGCCGCGCCCTTCTCCTTCACGACGCTCGACCTGAACTCCGCACCCGAGAACGCCCGGTACGAACGCGACGTCGCCCCGGACCTGGAGCACTTCCGGGGCTGGATCTCCGCAGTGGGAGCGGCGGTGGCCCTGACCGACCTGCGCGGCCTCGGGCGGCCCGCCGACGCCTGTCTGGTCGACCCCCGCGACGACAGCGTCACGCTGCGGTCGGTGCCCGGCAGCGGCGCCGACGAGTACCCGGTGGTGGAGCTGGTGCCCGACCTGCCCTACGACGACACGATGGCCCCCATGGGCTGCGTCCCCGCGGACCTCGACGAGGACGGCGACACCGACCTGGTCGTCTACTACTGGGGGCGCTCCCCGGTGCTCTTCCTCAACACCGGTGACGGCCAGGGCCCGCCCGCGGCGGACGACTTCGAGTCCCACGAACTGGTCGAGCCCATGCAGGTGTGGAACACCACCGCCCTCAACGTCGCCGACCTCGACGGTTCCGGCAGCCTGGACGTCATCGTCGGCAACTACTTCCCCGACGGCGCGCGCGTGCTGGACCCCGACGCCGACGACGAGACCCGCATGGAGATGCAGGACAGCATGGGTCTGGCCGCCAACGCCGGGCGCAACCGCGTGCTGCTGACCCAGCCCACCGGGGAGCCCGACACCCCGCCCGCCCTGACCGACGCCAGCACGGCGCTGCCCGAGGAGGCGACCACCGGATGGACGCTGGCCTTCGGGTTCCAGGACCTCAGCGGCAACTCGCTCCCCGACGTCTACATGGCCAACGACTTCGGCAACGACCACCTGCTGGTCAACCGGTCCGAACCGGGTGAGCTGTCGCTGGAGCTCGTCCGGGGCGAACGCGACATGGTCACCCCGAAGTCCAGCGTCATGGGCAACGGCTCCTTCAAGGGCATGGGCGTCACCTTCACCTACGACGAGGGCGCCGACCTGCCGACGATGGTGGTCAGCAACATCACCAGCGAGTACGCCCTCCACGAGAGCAACTTCGCGTTCGTCCCGACCGGTGAGGGCGCCGACCTGCTGGAGGGCCGGGTCCCCTACCGCCAGGAGAGCGAGGCACTCGGGCTCTCGCGCAGCGGATGGTCCTGGGACGTCAGGGCCGGGGACTTCGACAACGACGGAACCGACGAGCTCTTCCAGGCCACCGGTTTCCTCAAGGGGGACACCGACCGGTGGCCGCAGCTCCAGGAACTGGCCCTGGCCAACGACGAACTGCTCCGCCACCCGTGGGCCTGGCCCAACTTCCAGCCTGGCGACGACCTCTCCGGCCACGAGCACAACCCGTTCTGGGTCCGTGACGAAGGGGGCCGGTACGGGGACGCCGCCGCCGAGCTCGGACTGGACACCCCCGACGTCTCCCGGGCCTTCGCGTTCGGGGACGTCAACGGCGACGGCCTCCTGGACGCTCTGGTCGCCAACCAGTGGGAGGACTCCCGGGTCCTGATCAACGACGCCCCCGAGGCCCCGCCCGGCATCAACCTGCGCCTGCTCGTACCCGCGAGCGCGGCCGGGGGCGAGTGGCGTCCCGCGCTGGGCGCGAAGGTGACCGTCCGCGAGGGCGGCGCGCCCGACCAGACGCGTCAGCTCTTCCCCGCCAACGGCCACACGGGGGTGTCCTCCGACATCCTGCACCTGGCCGCGCCCGAGGCCGGAACCCTGCCCGTCAGCGTCTCCTGGCGGGACACCGGCGGTGAGGTGCACACCGCCGACGCGGACCTGGAACCCGGGTCCCACACACTGCACCTCGACGACGACGGAACGGTGACCGCCCCATGACCGCGACACGACCGGGTGAGCCCGCCCCCACCGCCGCTCCCGACCTGGCGTCCGGCCCCTCCGCGCCGCGGGAACGGAGCCCCGAGCCCGGCACGCCTCCGGGACCGCCGACGACGGGCCCCGGGACGGGTCGCCGCCCCGGGCCCGACAAGCGGGTCATGGCGTTGCGCATGTTCGCCACCAGCATCACCGTCTTCACGGTCCTGGGCCACCTGCTCCTGGGGTTCGAGCAGTCCCCGATCACCCCGATCGCGGCCGTTCTCATGGGCTACGCGGTCGACCTGGTCATGGAGACCCTGGGCGCACGCTCCGAGGGCCGCGCCCCCGGCTACGCGGGCGGGACCGGCGCGCTGATCACCTACCTGCTGCCCACCCACATCGCCGGACTGGCCTGCGCGATCCTGCTGTGGGGCAACGAGTCCCTGTGGCCCTACCTGTTCGCGATCACCGTCGCGGTGGTCGGCAAGCACCTCATCCGCATCCCCGTGAAGGGCCGCAGGCGCCACTTCCTCAACCCGTCCAACTTCGGTATCGCGGTCACGCTGGTGCTCTTCCCCTGGGTCGGGATCGCCCCGCCGTACCACTTCACCAACAACATCACCGGGACCCTCGACTGGCTGCTGCCGTTGGGCGTCCTCATGGCCGGGACGATGCTCAACGTCCGGCTGAGCGGACGGTGGCCCCTCATCCTGGGCTGGGTCGGCGGGTTCGCGGCGCAGGCCGTGGTGCGCTGGCTGGTCCTCGACCACGCCCTGGTCGCGGCCCTGCTCCCGATGACCGGACTGGCCTTCATCCTGTTCACCAACTACATGATCACGGACCCCGGAACGACACCGCACAGGCCCCGCAACCAGGTCGTCTTCGGGGTGACCGTGGCCGCCGTCTACGGGCTGCTGGTGACCTGGCACGTCGTCTTCGGCCTCTTCTTCGCCCTCGTGATCGTGTGCGCGCTGCGCGGCGTCGTCCTGCTGGCCGCACCCCTCGTCACCCGCGCCGCCTCCGTCAGCCCGACCGAGCCCAGGAGTGACCGATGACCGTTCAGGAGCGTGTGGCCAGGGGCTACCGCAGAGGACTCGACAGCGTGAACACGGAGCGACACCGGACCTGCCTGTGGCTGTTCATGGTGGTGGTCGTCGCCCACTGGGCCGAGCACCTGGTCCAGGCCGTCCAGGTGTACGTCCTGGACTGGCCCCTGGAGGAGGCGCGGGGGGTGCTGGGCATCCCCTTCCCCTGGCTGGTCACCTCCGAGTGGATGCACTACGGCTACGCCCTGGTGATGCTGGTGGGCCTGATCCTGCTGCTCCCGGGCTTCACCGGACGTTCCCGGACCTGGTGGGGGATCTCGCTCGGCATCCAGGTGTGGCACCACTTCGAACACCTCCTGCTCCTCGTCCAGGCCCTGGCCGGGGCCAACATCGCGGGCAGGGAGGCCCCCACGAGCCTCCTCCAGCTCGTGGCGCCGCGCCTGGAACTGCACCTGTTCTACAACGCCGTGGTCTTCGCCCCGATGGTCGTCGCCATGTACCTGCACACGCGGCCCAGCCCCGCCGAACGGGCCCGCATGGTGTGCTCCTGCGCCCGGGACTCGGGTGCGGACGACCCGGAAGGGTCACTGCGGTGAGCGGTTCCCGGCACGGAGGCGCCGGGGGACGTGCCTTCCCCCTGGTGGTGCTCGCCCTGGCGGTGTTCGTGGTGTACCTCGGAGCGGCCAACGTCGACCGCGCCGTCCGGGCGGCCCGTGCGGACGGGGACCCCGGCCGCTTCACGGCCACCGCCGTGGAGTGCGTCAGCCACCTGGGGCACCAGTCCTGCACCTGCTACGGCGACTACCGGTCGGACGACGGCGCGGTGGAGCTCGCCGGGGTGTTCCTGTCGGGCGGCGACCTGGCCTGCGAGACGGGCACGCGGTCAGCGGCCGTGGACATCGGCTCGACCACGCGGGTCTACCACCCGGACGGCTCCCACGAGTGGATCGCCACCGCCGCGCTCATCCTGGTGGGCGCCGCCATGGGAACGTGGGCGCTGACGCACCTGCCGCGCGCCGGAAGGGCGAGGAACGGATCGGCCCCGGACCGCTCCGGAGCCTGAGTACGTCCGGAGGCCCGTCCGTCAGGGGCGGACGGGCCGCGCGGCCGTGCGGCCCCCGTCCACGGGCGTCCGGTCCAGTAGTTCGCGGGCGAGCCTGGCGATGCGGTCCGAGGCCTGGTCCACCGGGCTGTCGCGGCGCCAGAC
Organism: Nocardiopsis sp. iso_237; assembly: GCF_056173345.1. Taxonomy (NCBI): domain Bacteria; kingdom Bacillati; phylum Actinomycetota; class Actinomycetes; order Streptosporangiales; family Nocardiopsidaceae; genus Nocardiopsis; species Nocardiopsis sp. iso_237. The sequence continues at coordinate 2,899,696 of NZ_CM149669.1, forward strand.
CAGCAGGTGCCGCAGCTGTATGGGGGCGCCCTCCAACTGCCGCACCACCACGCCGCGGCCCGACTCGAAGTCCACCTGGCACGGGGCGACCGCCCGGCGGTCCGCGATGAGATCGCGGATCTCCGATCTCTCGTAGAGCCGGTAGGGCACCTGGGGGCTGAACCCCGCCCGCTGGCAGGCCAGGTAGAAGCACTCCGGCCAGCCCGTGCCGTCCGGGGGCGTCAGCGCCCACGGGCACTCGGCCAGGTCCTCCAACCGGATGTGGGTCTCCCGGGCCAGCGGGTGCTCCGCCCACAGCGCCACGTGCAGGGGGTCCACCGCGAGCATCGCCCAGGCCAGCGGACCGTCGGTCGGCAGGTCGCGGTCCACGTAGTCGATGGTGGTCCCCAGGTCCAGCCGCCCGGCGCGGACCAGGTCGGTGACCAGCTTGGGGGAGTACTCGGTGCGCACGTGCACCGGGACGTCGGGGAACACCTCCGGCAGCCGTGCCGACAGCTCCACGGTGAGGGGGCCGACCCCGCCGACGCGCAGCGTGCTCGGTGAGGCGCCGCGCGCCGTGATGTCGTGCAGCAGGTCGTCCATCGACAACAGCACCGCACGTGCCCGGACCAGCACGAACTCACCGAGCTCGGTCGGCCGTACCCCCGCGCGCCCCCGGTGGAAGAGGGGGCCGCCCACCTCGCGTTCGATCCGCTGCAACTGGGTCGTCAGCGCGGGCTGCGACGTGGACAGCGCGGCGGCCGCCTTCGTGACGCTGCCGGTGTCAGCCAGGAGGCAGATCGTACGCAGATGGCGGAGTTCGAGGTCCATGCGTGGAATCTAGGCCGCCGGGGGGCTCCGTGTACAGACGTCGCGGCCAGAACGGACGAGTCGCACATCCCGTGCGGTGTTCCGGCCCCGTTCCGCCCTTCTGTCCAAGGCCGACCGGTCCGGGCCGACCCGGGTCCCCTCCGGTGCGGTTCGTTGGGATAAGGTGCCGTGCGTCACCATATAGTTGGATGGCCTACTACTTCGTGGTCAACCCCGCGAAGCCGGTCGGTCCGAGGCGCACCTGGGCGCCCAACCGTGGGAGAGTTCATGGCGGTCGAACGCACGCTGCACACACCCGAGGCCGAACAGCTCCTGGAGCTGACCGGGGAACTCGTGGACAAGGAGATCGCCCCGCGCGCGGCCGAGGACGAGGAGAACTCCGTCTTCCCCCGCGACGTCTTCACCACCCTGGGCCGGACGGGACTGCTCGGACTCCCGTACCCGGCGGAGTACGGCGGCGGTGAACAGCCCTACGAGGTCTACCTCCAGGTCGTGGAGGAGCTCGCCCGCGGCTGGCTCGCGGTCGGCCTCGGCGTCAGCGTCCACACGCTCTCCTGCTACCCGCTCGCCACCTTCGGCACCGACGAGCAGAAGGCCGCGCACCTGCCCGCCATGGTCGGCGGGGAACTCCTCGGCGCCTACTGCCTGTCCGAGACCTCCTCCGGCTCCGACGCCGCCGCCCTGGCCACCCGCGCCGAGCGCACCTCGGACGGCTACCGGGTCAACGGCGCGAAGGCGTGGATCACCCACGGCGGACGGGCCGACTACTACGCGCTCTTCGCCCGCACGGGGGCCCCGGACTCCGGCGCGCGCGGGATCAGCTGCTTCCACGTCCCGGCGGACACCGTCGGTCTCGGCTCGGCCGCCCCCGAGCACAAGATGGGCATGCGCTCCTCACCGACCGCGGGGGTGCTCTTCGACGACGTCGAGCTGGGGGCCGAGGCCCTGGTGGGGGAGGAGGACCGCGGTTTCGGGATCGCCCTGTCCGCCCTCGACTCCGGTCGCCTGGGCATCGCCGCGTGCGCGGTGGGCCTGGCCCAGGCCGCTCTGGACGCCGCGGTCGCCTACTCCCGCGAGCGGCGCCAGTTCGGAGGGGCCATCGGTGACTTCCAGGGGATCGGTTTCATGCTGGCCGACATGGCCACGCAGGTCGCCGCCTCCCGTGAGCTGTACCTGTCCGCCGCCCGCCTGCGCGACGCCGGGCGCCCGTTCGGCCAACGGGCCGCCATGGCCAAGCTGATGGCCACCGACACCGCCATGAAGGTCACCACCGACGCCGTCCAGGTCTTCGGCGGCTACGGCTACACCCGCGACTTCCCGGTCGAGCGCTACATGCGTGAGGCCAAGGTGCTCCAGATCGTGGAGGGGACCAACCAGGTGCAGCGCCTGGTCATCAGTCGGCACCTCGCCAAGGAGGGGTAGCCCGCGCCCTCCCCCGGAGCGGACCCGGGTGAACCCTCCGGGGCGGCGTCCGCGCGGCGCCGCCCCGGTGTCCGTCGGTCCCGCGTGGATCACGTCGTACCGGGGGTGGGGTGTCGGTTCATGGGTGATCGGCTCCGCCTGCGGACGTACCGCTGCGTGGCCCGCGCCGCGCGGGGTTGCTCCCGGAGCCGGGGGAGAGGGGCGGGTCAGGGCCGCGTCACGGGTGCTCCCAGGGTCCGGACGCCGGACCCGTGGGCGCTCACGGGCAGGGGCGCACCCCCCCGGGGCTACCTCCGGAGGAGGTCGGCGGTGCGCTCGGCAGGGTGCACCGTCAGCTCCACCTCGCGATCGGTCAGCACGGCCAGCGCCGACCGGTATTCAGGGCCCCGGTCCAGGTCCGACAGCCAGGCGGCCCCGGGGCCGCCGCCGCCCTCCCAGGACACCAACCGCGCCCCCGTGTCCGGCCGACTGACCACCACCCTGCGCAACCCGCCCGACAGCCCCAGGCCGGTCGCCTTGAGCAGCGCCTCCTTGCGCGCCCAGTAACCGAAGAACGCCCCCGCCCGGTCCTTCTCCGCCAGCGCGTTCCACGCCCGCTGCTCGTCGTCGGCCAGCGTGTACCCGGCCAGCCCGGCCAGGTCGCGGGTCTCCGAGATGCGCTCCACGTCCACGCCGACCGGCACCTCCCGGGTCAGCGCCAGGGCCACCCACTCGCCGGAGTGGCTGACGGAGATCTCCCACCCCCGCGCCGTCCCCGAGGGAACGGGCTTGCCGTGCGGGCCCTCCGGGCCGCTCCGGCCCCCGTCCGCGCCGGTGCGCGACTTCTCCTCGCACGAGCGGCAGTGCAGGTCGAAGGTCACCTCCTCCGGAGCGCAACCGGCCCTGTCGGCCAGCACGAGCCGGGACAGGGCCCGGCCCAGCAGGTGGCGGTCACGGTCGGCCTGGAGGCGGAACCGCGACTGGCGTTCGCGTTCGGAGCGGTCCAGCAGTCGCAGCAGGCGTTCGCTCGCGGCGGAGGTGTGGGCCCACCACACCGTGGTGTCGAGGGGCGCGGAGCTGAGGGTCATGCCCCCCATTGTCGCCGATCTTCCGGACGATCGGTGGTGTGAGGCCGACCCAAACGGGGCATCCGGTAAGTGGCAGGTCAGCCCGCCCCCTTGGAGGCTCAGATGTCTGTCGTCATGATGCTCGGTGCCGGAGCCCTCGTCGGCCTCGTCGCCCTCACTGTGCTCTTCCTGGTGACCCTCCTGTCCGACAGGCCGGAGGAGGAGGCACAGCCCACCAGAGACGGGTCCGTACTCTAGGGAGGCGCGGTTCCCCGACCGTGCGCCACCGACAGCACGGAAGGGCGGACCGTACCCATGACCGAGGAGAGCCGACCGGCCTTCGCCGCCGAGCGCCGGGAGCGCATCCTGGAACTGGTGCGGGCCAACGGCAGCATGTCCCTGCGCGACATCGCTGCCAAGGTGCGCGCCTCCGAGGTCACGGTCCGGCGTGACGTGCGCTCCATGGAGGCCGAGGGCCTGCTGGACCGCCGCAGGGGCGGCGCCGCGCTGCCCGGCCGGATCGGACACGAACAGAGCTACACCGGCAAGAGCGGCCAGTGCGCCGCGGAGAAGGCCGCCATCGCCACGGTCGCCGCCCGCCTGGTCCGTCCCGGCGACGCCATCACCATCGGGCCCGGCAGCACCGCCGAGGCCTTCGCCCGGGCGCTTCTGGGCCACGGCGACCTCACCGTGGTCACCAACTCCCTCCGCGTCGCGGACGTGCTCGCGGTGGCCGCCGGGGTCGAGGTCGTCATGACCGGCGGCACCCTGCACGCGCCCATGCGGGCCCTGGTCGGGGCGGCGGCCGAGGAGTCGCTGGCCGGGCTGCGGGTCAACCGCGCCTTCCTGTCCGGCAACGGGGTCAGCGCCGACCGCGGTCTGAGCACCCCCAACCCCGCCGTGGCCAGCGTCGACCGGGCCCTGTCCGCCTGCGCGGAGGAGACCATCGTCCTGGCCGACCACACCAAGGTCGGCGCCGACACCATGGTGACCACCGTGGCCCCCGAGGAGATCGCCCACCTGGTCACCGACAGCAGCGCCGACCCCGAAGTGCTGATGACACTGGAGGAGACCGGGGCCCTCGTGCACGTCACCGTCGTGGCCGACGAGCGGGGCCAGTGAGCCCGACCGCTTGATGGTGAAAGGGGCGTGTACTCCACCGCCCGCACCTATTGTGTGGTGAACACCCGATGCGTGATCCTTGACGCACCCGCCCCGACAGTATCGACGTCCACCCACTCAGGAGCCGCCGAGCATGCCGACCCACCCGTCGCACCCGGAGCCCGTACCGACCGCTCCGGTGCGGATCACCCCCGAACCGGTGGCGCTGCCCGAACCCTGGCGGAGTTCGGCCCTGACCGTGGTCGTGCCCACCTACGACGAGGCCGGGAACCTGCCCGTCCTGGTGAGGCAGCTCATGGCGTTGGACCTGCCCCGACTGCGGGTCGTCGTGGTGGACGACAACTCCCCGGACGGAACCGGGGAGGTCGCGGACAAGCTCGCGGTGGAGCTCGGCGGACGGCTCTCGGTGGTGCACCGCACCCGCAAGGACGGCCTCGGCCGCGCCTACGTGGAGGGCATGACCCGCGCGCTCGCGGACGGCGCGGACTACGTCGTGCAGATGGACGCCGACCTCAGCCACCCGGTGGGCTACGTCCCCCAGCTCCTGGGCACCCTGCACTCCACCAACGCCGGGGTGGTGATCGGCAGCCGCTACGTGCCCGGCGGCAGCCTCTCCGAGGCCTGGGGCCTGCGCCGCCGCCTGCTCAGCGGCTGGGCCAACACCTACGTCAAGCGGGTGCTGTCCATCCCCGTCCAGGACGTCACCGCCGGGTTCAAGGTCTGGCGGGCCTCCGCGCTGGAGGTCCTGGACCTGGCCAGCATCGAGAGCACCGGGTACGCCTTCCAGGTCGAGATGCACTACCGGGCCTTCCGGCGCGGCCAGAAGATCATGGAGATCCCCATCCACTTCGAGGACCGGGTGGTCGGCCAGAGCAAGCTCGACGGCGCGGTCGCCCTGGAGGCGGCCCTGCGTCCGCTGAGGCTGCGCCGTGCGGAGAACGCCAGGCACTGACGGGGCCGTGTCCCCCTTCACCGATCACCCCCGAACTGCGATCATGCGGGTAACTGGACGGTGAGCAAGGGGGACACATGTCCGAACAGCCCTACGACGTGGACGCCGACATGGGGGAGGACCCCCAGGAGAGCGAGATCGCCGAGGCCGAGAGCCGCCAGAACCCGGACGCGCCGGTCTACGGCTACACCTTCGAGGACGAGAGCGCCGCCACCGAACGCGGTATCGACGAGGAGGTCCGGGAGGAACGCGACGACGTCATCCCGCGTGAGGACTTCGACCTCGACGACCCCGGAGCGGAGTCCGAGGCCGTCCACGAGGTGGACGAGCCCGACCAGACCTGACCGGAGCGACGTCCTCGGAGAACGCGCTCTCCGAGGCCCGACCGCGGGACATCCGCCGAGCCCCGGGCGCCGTCGTGCGCCCGGGGCTCGCGCGCGCCCACGCGAAGTCGTCCACAGGGACGGGGGAGAGAAGTGATCTCGAAGGTCAAAGCGGGGAAGAACTCAGGTAAGGAGGCGGACACCGTGACCGAGCAGCCCTACGAAGTGGACCTGGACCTGGGAGACGACCCACAGGCGACCGAGGTCGCCCAACGAGAGCGGGTCCTCGACCCCGACCACAACATCCTCAGCTACGACTTCGAGGACGACGACAGCCGAGGCAGCCTCGGGATCTCCGAGGGCGTGCGGGCCGAACGGCTGGGCGGCGCCGTTCCCAGACAGCGCTGGGGCGACGACCCCAGCGCCGAGGAGCAGGCGCTGAGCGTGGTCTCGGACCCCAACGCCGTCAACGACCACCCCCCGGAGGGGTACGGGAGCTGACCCCCTCAGTCACCCGCGTGTTCGGCCCCGCTCCCGGCGGTCGACCCCGGGCAGGAGCGCAGCGGGGGACCGGTCACCCCGCAGAACCGCATCGGCTGCTCCTCACCGAGCGGTTCGACCGCACTGGTCTCCTCGGGGAGCGATCCCCGGTCGGCGGCCTCGGAGGCCTCGGGCATCCGGCCGCGCGGCAGCACCAGGGCGCACAGTGAAGCCAGGACGCACAGACCCGCGAGGATCAGCATGGCCGTACCGAACCCCTCGGCGAGGGACGCCGAGTGCCCGCCCGCCGAGCCCCCACCGCCCGAACCACCGATCCCCGCCAGCACCGGCACCGCCGCCACACCGATCAGCTGCGCGCCCCGGGCGAACGTGTTGTTCACCCCCGAGGCCAGACCCGCGTGCCGCTCCGGGACCGAGGCGAGCACCGTCGCGGTCAGCGGTGCCACGGTCGTCGACAGACCCAGCGCCACCAGCAGGACCCCCGGCAGCACCCCGGTCAGGTACGGGGCGTCGCCGTCCATCCGGGACAGTGTCACGAACCCGGCGGCCAGCAGCAGGGGGCCGAGCACCAGCTGGATCCGGGGGCCGATCCGGGCGGCGAGCTTCCCCGAGCGCGCGGACAACAGGAGCATCAGCACGGTGATCGGCAGGGAGGCGGCCCCGGCCGCGATCGGGGAGTAGCCCGCCACCTCCTGGAGATAGATCACCATCAGGAACAGCAGTGGCCCCAGCGACCCGTAGATGAGCACCGTTGCCCCGTTGGTCACGCTGAACGGCAACGACCGGAAGATGCCCAACGGCAGCATGGGGGAGGTACCGCGTGCCTCCGTGAACAGGAAGGCGGCCAGCGCCAGCACGCCCACGGCCACGCCGGTCCACACCGCCGGGGTGGCTCCCACCGCGCCCCACTGGATCAGCGCGTAGGTGATCCCGGCCAGCGCCACCACGCCCAGCAGCGCGCCGCCGTAGTCGAGGCGCCCCACGTCGGAGGTGTCCCGGGACTCGGGCACCCGGAACCAGGCGATCAGCAGCACCACGACCGCGATCGGCAGGTTGATGAGGAAGATCAGCCGCCAGTCACCGATCTGCACCAGCCAGCCGCCCACGAAGGGGCCCACCGCCGAGGCCACACCGGTCAGCCCCGACCACGCACCGATCGCCCGTGCCCGGTCCTGCTCGCGGAACCCCGCCTGGAGGATGGCCAGGCTCCCCGGGGTGAGCAGCGCTCCGCCCACGCCCTGGATCACCCGCCCGGCCACCAGCCACTCCAGGGTCGGTGCGAACGTGCACAGCGCCGAGGCCAGGGCGAAGACCGCCACGCCCACCATGAACAGCCGCACCCGGCCGAACCGGTCGGAGAGGGAGCCGCTGAGCAGGATCAGCGCGGACAGCGTGACCATGTAGCCGTTGACGATCCACTGGAGACCGGCCAGACCCGTGTCCAGATCGCCCTGGATGGCGGGCAGCGCCACCGTCACCACCGTGGAGTCCAGGAAGGCCATCCCCGAACCCAGGACCGTGGCGGTCAGCATCCACCGCGCCGCCGGGGTTCCCCACACGACCTGCCCGGCGACCGGCACCGAGGCCGAACCACTCATACGACACCCCTCCCGAGGACTACCGACACCATAGGAGCGGACCCCCGCCCGTGGGTGGGGGTCCGCGCCGACTTTCCGTCGTCCTGTTCGGTTTTGACCGGGGGCTACTCGCTGGCGAGCGCTCCGGTGATCGAGGTCCCGGCGGCCCGGCGGGCGGGCAGCACGGCGGCCAGCAGACCGGCCAGGACCGCGATCGCGATGAAGACCGCGATCTGGACGGTCGGGATGCTGAAGACCAGGCCCGGCAGGACCGCGGCACCGGCGGCCCAGCCGAACAGCACGCCCAGCGAGATGCCGATCCCCGCGCCGATCAGGCACAGCAGCACGGCCTCGACGCTCAGCATCCGGCGCAGCTGGCCCTTGGCCAGACCCAGCGCCCGCAGCAGCGCGGACTCCCGGGTGCGCTCCAGGACCGACAGCGCCATCGTGTTGGAGATGCCGAACACCGCGATGATGATCGCCAGGCCCAGCATCGCCGCGATCGTGTAGAACGCGATGTCCATCATCTCGGAGAACTGGTTCTTCATCTCCGCGACCGACATGACCTGGACCATCGGGTACTCGTCGACCGCCGTGTAGACGGCCTCGCGCACCTCGGCCGGGTCGGCCCCGTCAGCGGCACGGAGGTGCAGGTAGCGGCTCTCCGTGATCTCGGGGAAGGCCGCCGAGAAGTCCTCGGGCGAGATGATCGCGCCCCAGAAGGAGGCGTCGTCCGCGACGACCGCGGCGACCTCCAGGTCGAGGTCCCCACTCGGCGCGGGGACGGTGAAGGTGTCACCGGCATCCACGCCCTCCGCGTAGTTCTGGGACAGGACCACCCTGCCCGCCTCCAGGTCGGTCGGGTCACCCTCGACCACCTCGCCCTTGATGTCGGTGCCCACCTCGGCGCCGTAGAACGCGGTCACCGGCAGAGCCATCGACCCGGGAGAGGACTCGTCCTCCAGGTAGGTGGAGCGCTCGGACATCACCTTGTCCAGCAGCGGGCTCGCGGCCAGCTCCTCCTGGACCTCGCTCGGGACGAGGGGGTCACCGCTCGCCTCGTCGACGGGCGCGTCCTCCGCGACGGCCTCCTCGACGGCGGCGTCCTCGGGCGCACCCTCCTCGGGAGCACCCTCCTCCGGGGCGCCCTCCTCCAGGGAGGCCTCCGAGAGTTCACCCTCCTCGGCAGCGCCCTCCTCGGCACCCTCCTCCGGAGCGGCGGTGTTCGGTCCCTCCGGCGCGTACTGGGCACTGATCTGGTAGTCGACCGGGAACTGCTCGTCCAGCTGCTCGGTCAGGGTGGTCTCGAACGAGGAGCTGATCACCGAGTAGCCGGTGATGAGCGTGGCGCCCACCGTGAGGGCGATCATCGCGGTCGCGGCACGGCGGGGGCTCCGGGTGGAGTTGTCCACCGCCAGCATGCTGGGCACGCCCACGCGGCGCAGCGGGACACCGACCACCTTCACGATCCCGCGCACCAGCAGCGGGCCAAGGACGACCACGCCCACGAAGGCGATCAGGGCCGCTCCGGTCACGACGAACAGGCTGTTCGGGTCCTGATTCATCGACCGGCTCAGCACCACCAGGGCGGCGGAGGCGCCGAAGGCCAGCAGGCCGAACACCACGCGCACCCAGCCGGTCCCCTTCTCCAGACCGGAGGCGGTGGCGCTGGTGCGCAGTGCCGTCAGCGGGGCCACACGGGTGGCGCGGGTGGCCGGGACCAGCGCGGAGAACACGGTCATCAGGGTGCCGACCAGCAGCCCCACGATCACCGCTGTGGGGCTGACGACCACGGTGGCCGTGACGTCGGATTCCACCAGCTGGCCGCCGAACCTGGCACCGAGCGCGCCCACGCCCACACCGGCGAGCACGCCGAGCGCGGAGGCGACGAGCCCGACCACGAACGACTCGCCCAGCACGGAACGGAAGACCTGGCCGCGCTTGGCGCCCACGCAGCGCAGCAGGGCGAGCTCGCGCTGACGCTGCGCGATGAGGATCGCGAAGGTGTTGTAGATGACGATCCCGGCGACGAACATCGCGATGACACCGAAGAGCAGCAGCGCGATCCGCAGCATCTCGGTCTGCGCGCCCGCGCTCTCGGCCATCTCCTCACCGAACTCGTCACCGGTCTGGACGTCGGTACCGGTCACCTCGGCGACCGCCGTGGCGGCCTCGCCCGGGGACGAGTCCTCGGCGGCCCGCACGTTGACCTCGGAGTAACCGGTGGCACCGGTCATCTCCTGGATGGTGTCCGGCGGGAAGACGAGCGCGCCGCCGAAGCTGTAACCGGGGTCGACACCGAAGTTGACCAGGCCGGTGACGGTGAACTCGCGCTTCTCCTGTTCGGGGTCGAGCACCGTGACGGTGTCACCGACCTCGAAACCGGTCTGGTCCGCGGTGGACGTGGCCAGGGCGATCTCGTCGTCGGCGGAGGGGAGTTCTCCCTCGCTCGCGGAGAACCGCGTCGTCTCACCGAACGCCACGGCGGCGGGCGGCACGAAGCCGAACGCCCGGCCCTCGGCGTCCAGGAGTACGGCCTCGCCCTTCACCAGGCCGTCCGCCTCGGAGACCTGCGGGAGGGCGCGGATGTCGTCCAGCGTCGCGTCGTCGAAGGGGACCGGCTGCAGGGCGAAGCCGTCCTCGTCCACGCCGTCCTCCGCCTCGGGGACGGCGATGGCGTCGACGCTGGTGGCCGACCCCATCACGGACTTCTCGTAGCTGGCCTTGAGGGTGTCGGCGAAGACCAGGGTCCCCGAGACGAACATGACACCCAGCAGGATGGCCAGCACGGTGGTGACGTACCGGGACTTGTGGAGTCTCAGCCCGGCGAGTGTGGTGCGCAGCATGGAGCTCAGGCCTCCAGCTTCAGCAGTCGCTCGGAGACGACCTCGGCGGTCGGGGAGTGCACCTCGTCCACCAGGCTGCCGTCGCGCAGGAACACCACGCGGTCGGCGTAGGAGGCCGCGACCGGGTCGTGGGTCACCATGACGATGGTCTGGTTCAGGTCCTTGGCCGAGTCACGCAGGAACGCCAGGACCTCGGCGCCCGAGCGGGAGTCCAGGTTGCCGGTGGGCTCGTCCGCGTAGACCACCTCGGGGGCGTTGAGCAGGGCGCGGGCCACGGCCACACGCTGCTGCTGGCCGCCGGAGAGCTTGGTGGGCAGGTGGTTCAGCCGGTCGCGCAGCCCCACGACGTCGACGATGTGGTCGAAGCGGGCCTGGTCGACCTTGCGCTTGGCGATCTGCGAGGGGAGCAGGATGTTCTGCTCGGCGGTCAGCATCGGCAGCAGGTTGAACGACTGGAAGATGAAGCCGATCCGGTCGCGGCGCAGCAGGGTGAGGTCGCCGTCGCGCATACCGGTGATCTGGGTGCGGCCCAGGTGCACGGTGCCGGAGGTGGGCACGTCCAGCCCGGCCAGGCAGTGCATCAGGGTCGACTTGCCCGAGCCGGAGGGGCCCATGATGGCGGTGAACGCGCCCCGGTGGAACTCCACGTCCACACCGGCCAGGGCGTGCACCTGGCTGCCGCCGGTGTCGTAGATCTTGGTGAGCCCCCGAGCCACCACCACCGGCGGGGCTTGGACCGGGGACGTGGGCTTCACAGCGGACTCGGTCACGACAGAACAACTCCAGAGATCGGGAAGGTGAGGATGCCGGCGGATCGGGACGGACCGTGCTCCTCGGCGTGTGTCTCCACGCTAGGTGCGGGAAGACCCCCGACACCTCGGTCTCGGGGCTGAACCTCGTACCGGCCAAAGGCATGACACCGAGCGGGTTCGCGACTCCTTCGTCAGGTTCCACCCCCGACTTTCGTAGGGGGTCCGTCCTGGGGAGGAACGGCCCACCTCAACGGAAATCGGGTCTGAGCTGCGTATATGGCGGTGAATCTACTATGGGACCCCCGACGCTCCGGGTCGGTCGAACGGACGACCCCCGCCGGGAGCGCCACCGTAGACTCTGGCGGATGAAAACGTGGTTGCGGGATCGCCTGCGGGACTTCAGTGCCCTGTTGAGCCACAACTGGAACTGGTGGTGGAAGCGACGGCTGCGCCTGGCCGACTGGTGCTACGCCGTCTTCACCCTGCCGTTCAGCGGGCTGATGATGCTCGCCGGAACCACCACCGGCCCGGGGCTGCTGACCACGCCCTTCGCGATGGGGATCGTCCTCATCGACAGCCCCGCGGCCGTCTTCGCCGTGGGCTTCCTGGCCTACGCCCTGCCCGGGACGCTGGCCTCCGTGACGATGCTCTGGCGGCGCAGCAAGCCCTCCTGGCTGCTGGTCACCGGGCTGCTCATGCTGTTCCTGTACGGGAACCCGATCCCGCTCATGGTGGGCCTGTACTCCTACCCGGCGCACTTCAGCGACCGCCGGCCCCTCGCCATGTGGTTCGCGCTCTCCCTCCTGACCCTCGGGGTCCTCTACTACTCCACCCCGGTCGCCTACGTCATCCTGGCCGTGTTCTACCTGGTCGTTCCGGTCATCGCCGGGCTGTGGATCGGTACGAGGCGGCAGCTGGTCGACCGCCTCCACGAGCGGGCCGAACGACTCGAACGCGAGCAGCACATGATGGCGGAGCAGGCCATCGGCGCCGAACGGACCCGCATCGCCCGGGAGATGCACGACGTCGTCGCCCACCGGGTCAGCCTCATGGTCCTGCACGCGGGAGGGCTGGAGGTCTCGGCCACCGACGAACGCACCGTCGAGGCCGCCGGGCTCATCCGCACCACCGGGCGCGAGGCCCTCTCGGAGCTGCGCGGCATCCTCGGGGTGCTGCGTGACGGGGACACCGACACCGCGCCCACCGCCCCCCAACCCGTCCTGGGCGACCTCGACCGCCTGATCACCGAGTGGCGCGGGGCCGGGATGCGGGTGAGCCGGGAGGAGAGCGGCCGGGTCCGCCCGATGCCGGTCGCGGTCCAGCGCACCGCCTTCCGGATCGTCCAGGAGGGGCTGACCAACGCCGCCAAGCACGCCACCGGTGCCCCCGTCGAGGTGTGGCTGCACCACGGCGAGCACCAGCTGGAGGTGGAGGTGGCCAACGACCCGGTCGGCGCCCCCGTCCACGCCCCGCCGCGCAGCGGGTTCGGCCTGACCGGGCTCCGCGAGCGCGTGGTCCTGGCCGGGGGAGAGCTCAGCTCGGGGGTGTGCCCGGACGGAGGATGGCGATTGCGCGCTATCTTGCCCCTGGGGGAGGACACGGCCCCCGATCCGAACACCGAAGTCGAGGAAGAGGCCACCGACGGTGATCCGCACGCTCCTGGTCGATGACGAACTCCTGGTCAGGTCCGGCCTGCGGATGATCCTGGAGGCCGACCCCGGGATCGAGGTGGTCGGTGAGGGAAGCGACGGCGAGGAGGCCGTCAGCCTGGCCGAGGAACTCGGTCCGGACGTCGTGCTGCTGGACATCCGTATGCCCGGCACCGACGGTCTGGCCGCCGCCGCGCGGCTGAGCACGCTGCCCCGGCCGCCCCGGGTCGTCCTGCTCACCACCTTCGACCTCGACGAGTACGTGCACGCCGCGCTCCGGGCCGGGGCGGTCGGGTTCCTGCTCAAGGACACCCCGCCCCGTGAGCTGATCAACGCCGTGCGCACCGTGTACGAGGGCCACGCGATGCTCGCGCCCAGCGTCACCAAGCGCATGCTCGAACGCTTCGCCTCGCCCGCCCCCGCCGACTCCGCGGCGGGCCGCACCGAGGCCCTGGACAGGCTCTCGGTGCTCAGCGAACGGGAGCGGCAGGTACTCGTCGCGGTGGCCGAGGGCAAGTCCAACGCCGAGGTCGGCCGTGCCCTGGACATGCGGGAGACCACGGTCAAGGCGCACGTGAGCCGCATCCTCGCCAAGCTGGAGATGTCCAACCGGGTGCAGGCCGCCATCCTCGCGCACGACGCGGGATGGGCGTGACCGGGTTCACCCCGACCCTTCCATCGCCCCGCCACCGGGCACTCCACGCCGTACGGGATCGTCCGGATCGTCCGGAGTGGTCCCCTGCCCCGCCTCGGTTGCGTCTACCGGCCGGTAGCTCGGTAACCTGCAAGGCGATCCGCACCCGGAACAACACATCGTGGCTGTTCACCACAAGCCGCAGAGAAGAGGAGCCCCTATGTCGCGCTCAGTACTGGTCACCGGTGGCAACCGAGGGATCGGTCTGGCCATCGCCCGTGAGCTCGCGGCAGGTGGGGACAACGTGGCGGTCACCTACCGTTCCGGTGAACCCCCGGAGGGCCTGCTCGGCGTGCGCTGCGACATCACCGACTCCGCGCAGGTCGACGCCGCCTTCAAGGAGGTCGAGGACGCCCAGGGCCCCGTCGAGGTGCTCGTCGCCAACGCCGGGGTCACCAAGGACCAGCTCCTCGCCCTCATGAGCGAGGACGACTTCTCCTCCGTCCTGGACACCAACCTCACCGGTTCCTTCCGGGTGGCCAAGCGCGCGGTGCGCGGCATGATGCGCAAGCGCTTCGGCCGCATCGTCCTGATCTCCTCCGTCGTGGGCCTGCTGGGCTCCGGCGGGCAGGCCAACTACGCCGCCTCCAAGGCCGGGCTGGTCGGCTTCGGGCGCTCCCTCGCCCGCGAACTGGGTTCGCGCAACATCACCGTGAACGTCGTCGCCCCCGGCTTCATCGAGACCGACATGACCGCGGCCCTCAGCGACGACCGCCAGGCCGAGATCAAGAAGAACGTCCCGTTGGGCCGCCTCGGCTCCTCGGAGGACATCGCCAAGACCGTCGGATTCCTCACCGGCCCCGGCGGCGGCTACGTCACGGGCGCCGTGATCCCCGTCGACGGCGGCCTCGGCATGGGCCACTGATCCCCGAAGAACAGGACGGACCACCATGGGAATCCTCGAAGGCAAGCGCATCCTCGTCACCGGTGTGCTCACCGACTCCTCCATCGGCTTCCACGTCGCCCGACTCGCCCAGGAACAGGGCGCGACGGTCGTGCTCACCGGCTACGGCCGGATGGGCCTGGTGCAGCGCATCGCCAAGCGCCTGCCCGAGACGCCGCCCGTCCTGGAACTGGACGTCACCGACGACCAGCACCTGGCGAGCCTGGCCGAACGCGTCGGGGAGCACGTCGACGGCCTCGACGGCATCGTGCACTCCATCGGCTTCACCCCGCAGGGTGCGCTGGGCGGCAACTTCCTCAACACCGAGTGGGACGACGTCGCCCAGGCGATGCACACGTCCACGTTCTCGCTGAAGTCGCTCACCACCGCGCTCCTGCCCCTCATGGACCGGGGCGGATCCGTCGTCGCCCTGGACTTCGACAACAGCGTCTCCTACCCCATCTACGACTGGATGGGCGTGGCCAAGTCCGCGCTGACCTCCACCGCGCGCTACCTGGCCCGCTACGTGGGCGACCGGAGCATCCGGGTCAACCTGGTCTCCGCCGGTCCGCTGAGCACCATGGCCGCCCGCAGCATCCCCGGCTTCGAGGAGCTGGCCAGGCACTGGCCCGAGCGGGCGCCCCTGGGTTGGGACGTCAGCGACCCCGAGCCCGCCGCCAAGGCGGTCGTGGCCCTGCTGTCGGACTGGTTCCCGGCGACCACCGGCGAGATCGTGCACGTCGATGGCGGGTTCCACTCCACGGGAGCCTGATCCGTGTGTGGGCGGCACCCCGACCGGGGCGCCGCCCACACGTGTGTTCGCGGCACCGGTACCATCTGCCCCGCGGCACGGTGTCGTTTCGGAAGGCGGACGGTATGGATCTGGGACTGTCGGGGGCGCGGGTCGTGGTGACCGGTGCCAGCAGGGGGATCGGCCGCGCCATCGCCCAGGTGTTCGCCCAGGAGGGCGCCGACCTGGCCATCTGCGCCCGCGGGGCCGAAGCGCTGGGCCAGACCGCGAGGGAGCTCTCCGACGCGGGGGCGAAGGTCTTCACGCGCTCCCTGGACGTCACCGACCACATCGCGCTGCCGTCCTTCGTGAACGACGCCGCCTCCGAGCTCGGCGGCCTGGACGTCCTGGTGTCCAACGTGTCCGGTGGCAGCGCGCCCACCCCGGACCAGTGGGAGCGGGGGTTCAACGCGGACCTCATGCCGTTCGTGCGCCTCACGGAGGCGGCGAGGCCCTACCTGATCGGCTCCGAGCGCGGCTCGGTCGTCCTGGTCTCCACCACCTCGGCGCTGCACGTCACGACCCCCGCCGGCGCCCGCTCCTACGGAGCCGTCAAGGCGGCCCTGAACCACCACGCGTCCTCGCTCGCCCGTGAGTGGGCGCCCGACGGCGTACGGGTCAACACGGTCTCGCCGGGCCCCACCGAGTTCCCTGGCGGCGGCTGGGAGCGGCGCCGAGGCAGCGACCCGGACTTCTACGAGAGCGTCCGCGAGCGCGTCCCCTACGGCCGCCTGGGCCGCCCGGAGGAGGTGGCCCGCTCGGTCGCCTTCCTGGCCAGCCCTGCCGCCACCTACGTCACCGGCCAGAACCTGGTCGTCGACGGCGGCTTCCTCGACCAGGTCTGACCCGGGGGCCGTGCTCCCGAACTACAGGAGCACGGGCCCCGCTCCGTGGTCCGATGACCCGAGGGCCATGAAGAGAAACCGCCACGGGACTTACACATCTCCATGCCCTGAGCCTTTTGGTGAAGTGGTCGGGCCCGCCTCTGAACAGCAGCCGTCCCCTGCGCTGCGGCATGCCCTCTTGCCGCAAGGACCATCGGATCAGAAGTGCCCTGGTTGCGTGCCGTCACGTGTCACTTCGTGCCGTTGCGTCCCACACCATCCGAATCAGGATGCCATCCTGTGCCACGTCGTGCCGTCAGGTGTTGCCCCGGTCCAAAACTACGGAGCACACACGGGCCGTTGGCGGCGTCCGATGGTTGAGGGCGAGGTTTTCGGATGATGGCTTTCGTGCACGCGACGCGTGTGCTCTGCCAGTACACAACGGTTCCAGGAATACTGGCTGCTGGGGAGTGTGGAAATCCTCGCTGCCCGTGCAACGGCCGGTCGAAGAAGTCACTCAGCCTCCTCAGGGCTCGGCCGTGCCGATGATCCTTTACTACACCCGGCACGAAACACCTGCTCCCAACGTCTGGACATGTCCTGGCCGGTCGTTCTTTGCGGCACTACAGCGTGGCAAGGGCGCTGGTGGGCAGGGGTTCAGCCGGAGGTACAGGAGAGGGAGCGGGGTCGTCAGGCAAGTGGGGTGCGTAGCTGGAGTGCCTCAAACCAGGGCCGAAATGCGTCGAACGCTTCCGAGGCCGGCATATTCTCGATAATCTTGCTACCAGAAGCAAGTCCGACGTCGGACTTGCTTCTGGTAGCAAGATCAACTTCGAGGAGCGGGCCGAAACTCACCCCCGGGAGCTCAGGCAGCAAGGCCCCAGCAGTTCCCCACACAGGTCAACTTCGAGCACCGTGGCCGGGACCAGCGGGACACACCCAGGGGCCAGGGACTGATGCCCTTCGCTGTCGCTGTTGTTTCGGGGCACATGACCAGTCGCGACACCAGAAGCTCCACACAAGTTTGAGGAACCCGCCGCCTCTCGCTGACGCTTTTCGTCGCAAGGAATGACCAGCCGCGACACAGCCAGACGTTACGCTCAGGGTAAATACACCTAGGTTCTGGTGTGGTCAGTCATAGGGCTGAGACTCGCGACCGCTGGGACAAGCACGAGCAGTAGTGGGGAACGTGGCACGAGCAAGGTCGCATTCGGCGGCAGGGCAGATGACCGGATATCTCTACCAGTGCGAGCTTGCCCTGCTCGAGCTCGCCCGCCGCAGCTGGCAGGACCCAACCGCTGAGGTCCGCATGGAACTCCTCGACGACATCGAGTTCCTCGACCAGGACAAGACGCCGCGGGAACTCCTGCAGGCCAAGCACCGCGAAGCCGCTGGCTCGCTGAGTGAGACCGGGAAAGACTTCTGGCGTTCGGTTGGATCCTGGATCGACGCCCTCAAAAAGCTCTCAGAGCCCTCAGGCGCCGCCATGCCCATCCTGCGCCTCGTCTCGACCCAGATCGCACTACCGGGCACCTTCTTCCACTACCTCAGCGCTGGCCCGGACAGAGACGAAGCCAGGGCGCTGCAGCGCATGGAGCAAGCTGCTAACGACGAGAAAGGACCCGACACCACCGCCGAGGACCGCCGACTGTTCATGAGCCTTACCCCGGCCCGGCGGCAGGAGCTCGTCAGCGCCATCACCGTCAACGGCGGCGCCCCGCTGATGTCAGACCTCGACCCTAGCCTGGCCAAGGAGCTGGGGATCACGCCGAGCGATCACGCTCAGGAGGCCCTCGAGGAGATCAAAGGGTGGTGGTACGGCGTGGCGGTCAAACTCCTGGAACGCAAGAACCCTCAGCGTAGACGTGCCTCCGCCAGCGCCCAGGAACTCATGTGCCGCCGCGACGAGGTCACCGGCCGTTATACCGGCAAACACCTGCCGATCACCGAAACCCTGCGCAACCTCACCGAGGCTGAGATCGCCGGTTACAGCGACCGCCTGGTCGTCACTCAGATGCGGTGGATCGGCCTTCCCGACGGCGAAGTCGCGATGCACCTGCGTGACTACCACCTCGCCCGGGCACAGCGTTCCGAATGGCTACGCACCTTCAAGATCACCCCGGAACGGCTTGAAGAATACGAAGGCGAACTGCACTACGAGTGGGAGACAGCCTTCCGCCGCCGCACTCGGCGCATCCCCGCTGACACGAGCGAAGAAGCACGCCAGGACATCGGTCAGGAAATCCTGGACGACACCATGGACCGCGTCGCCGACACCCCGCTGCGCTCTGGCACAGTCACCGCACCCTGGGTCGGCAAAGGAAGCACCCACGGCCTATCCGACCAGGCCGACACCGCCACGCCCCAGCGGCAACTCGGCTGGCACCCTGACTACCAAAACCGCTGTAAGAGCCCCGACGAAGCGCAGGAACAGTGACGACCGACTCCCACCGCAACGTGTCGGAGGCACAAGCGCTTTTCAACCCTGCCTTCGGCGCCTACCTCCTGGCCAGTGCCGTCAACGCCGCAACAAAAAGAGCGCATCAACCCCTGCCCTGGCCCAGCGCGTTCCTGATCCTGCCCCTCGTCCTGCCCACAGACACACGAGAATCTCTCCCAACCAAGTCCACCGTCACACTCACCGCCTGGGCCAACGACCACCCGCGCCTCCAAGCTGCATTCGCCGAACGCGCCGCGACACTCACCACCTACACCCGCATTAGTCTGCGCACCGCCATACGCCACCACGCCATAGACGTCACTCCAGTCGGACTGATCTGCCCCCGCGCCCCCAAACCCCCGTCCGCTGCCCCCGGCGAGGAAGTCGCCGACTGCGCCCGCGCAGCTGCACTCGTCGGCCGTTGGCTCGCCGTAACTGACCCCACTCGAGCCTTCACCACCCTCGGCGTCCGACCCTGACCCGTCCCTGCAAAGGAGCCCCAGAACCGTCATGCAGCTGCTCGCCCTGGCCCTGTACCACCGAGACGGCAGGAAAACCCCAAGGCTCCTGCGCTTTCGTCCTGGGGCTCTCAACATCCTCACCGGCGAGTCCGAAACCGGTAAGTCCGAAGTTCTCACCATCGTCGACTACTGCCTCGGACGCCGCGCCCCCAACCTGCCAGACGACCTGATCGACCAGACCGTCGGCTGGTACGCCCTCCTGGTCACCTTCTCGGACACCTCGCGCATGGTCCTGGCACGGCCCCGCCCGGCCGGAGCCTCCACCCAGAACGCCTTCATCCGCACCGGCGACTCCACGCTCGGAATCCCACGTTCCGACGAACTTGTTACCAACTCCAACGCCGCGGCCCTGCGCAGCGAAATCAGCGCGCGCCTGGGGATCGAGGACTTCCGCTTCCAGCCACCCACCGGTGCCGCCCGCAGCGCCTTCGACGTCTCCATCGCCCAAGCGGCCCTGCTCTGCTTCCAGAATCAGAACGAGATCGCAGACCAGACGGCTCTGTTTCACCGCCAGACCGAGTCCGGCATGGCACAGGCACTGAAGGACACCCTGCCGTACTTCCTCGGAGCAGCTGGCCCCGAACAAGCACTGCGCCGCCACCATCTGGGCGAAGCCCGGCGAACCCAGCGCGCAGCACAGCGGAAACTCGAAGACGCCTTGCGCCACCAGCAGGCCATGGACGCAAACGGCCTAGCCCTCGTACGCCTCGCGGAGGCCGAAGGCCTCCTCACTGATGTCCCCGCAGCCCTCGAGAACGCACAGGTATTCGACCTTCTCCACCAGGCCCTGGCCACCGCGCCCCAGACCGCGGCCCCACTCGACATACGCGACCGGCGCCAGGAACTCAACGACGAAAGACGCGTGCTGCGCGAACAGCTCCAGGACCTCGACGAGGCACTGGCCGCAGTCGACCGCTGGCAGCAGCAGGGCCGCGCGTTCACAGGCGAACTCCACCTTCAGCTCGACCGCCTCAAGACGCTCGAGCTTCTGGGCCCTGAACGCCAGCACAACACCAGCGTGTGCCCCATGTGTACCCAGCCCCTGCCACACCCCGACCCCACCGCGCAGGACATCTCCGAGCTGACTGACCATCTCTCACAAGAACTTGCCCAGGCGCGAACCCTCCAGCCCGTTCGGGAAGAGCACCGACTCGCTCTGCAGACTGAACGTGCCGCCGTGGCCGAACAGCTCAGGCTGAATGGCACCCAGCTCAGAGAACTCCTCGCCAGCGACGAACGCATGAGCCGCCTGCAGGAATACAACCTGCGGGTTGCTCACGTCCAAGGCCGTATCTCGGAAGCACTCACCCGCACAGGCACAAACGACGACATCACCCGCCTGCGCCACAACCTCGCCCTCGCCGAAGAGCGCACGACCACGCTCGAACAGCTCGTCGATGAAGACGATGTAGCAGCCGAAACCGAGCGCAGCCTCGCCGACATCGCCATCGGCATGACTTTTTGGGCCAAGCAGCTCAACCTTGGAGGCGCAGCGGACGCCACCGAAGTGGCCATCAGCCTCAAGCTTCTCAACGTCGTCCTCAGACGGCCTGCCGGGCGGCTGCCCCTCACACGTATCGGCAGCGCTAAGAACCACATTGGTTACCACCTGGTCGCCCACCTCGCCTTGCACACCTACCTGCGACGCAACAACCGGCCCGTCCCCGGGTTCCTCATGCTCGACCAGCCGACCCAGGCCTTCTTCCCGGAAAAGCCCCGTGACGCCTCCACCATCGAAGACGCCGACTGGACAACCGTCACCGCCTACTTCCAACTCCTCAACGACGTCGTCCGGCTCAACAACGGATCGTTCCAGATCATCGTCTGCGACCACGCGAACCTGCCCGAAGACTGGTTCCAGGAAGCCGTGATCGGCAACTGGCGTCCCGACGCCGAAGGTAATCGCACTGCGCTGATTCCGTTGGAGTGGCTCGACTGAGGTTGCTGGCACAGCCGATCCCGGCGTGCCGGGAACCACACCCCGCCAGGGGTGGCCGACCTTACGAGTTGGTGCTTGATAGCGGGTGAGACATGGTGGTCCCGTCCGTGGTCCTTGTCAGACGTTCGCGGTGCGGTCGGAGACCAGCCCGGCGATAGCCCGATACGTCGCCGGGAGGTTCTCCCGCCGATGGGTCCGGCGCATCAGTTGCTTCCAACGTTTCTGGTCGGGCCAAGGCGTTCTCGACGTTGATCCGATCTGAGGAATGCGCGTGGCGGTGTCTTGTACTGAGCGTGATGGAGGCTCTAGCGTGTGCCGGGATCGCCTCCCGTCACTCACGGCAGAGCCGGTGCGCTACATCGGTGAATGTATGACTGGCTGGTCATGAGATGACTCCTCTGGGCTGGCCACAGTGGGGGCATGGATGGATTCATCGAAGCGGTCTTCAGCCTGACGATTCCTGCTGAGAGCAGGTGGCGCAATGGTCGCTGACCTGCTCTCACAGCGCCTGGAAGCCAAGCAGGTGGTGGCGTGGTCGGTAAGCAGGTCGTGGGCAGGTGTGGGCAGGTTGGGTGAGCAAGTGCGCGGCCTGCAGCTCCTCCAACAGCTCCTGAACCTCGTCGCCCACCAAGCCGGTGAGTACTGCGGCCGAGACGGTAGAGGTGGTCGGGCCCGGAGCGGCGGTCACGAGCAGGAACACCCGCACCTCCTCGGGGGTGAGCTGATCCCGGGAGGTGTCGAAAACTGCCCGCAGTACCCGGGTCGGTTCGGCATGAGGACCGTGGTCTTTGAGTTTGTCGACCCGGGAGACAGCCTTCACCAGCCGCTCGGAGAGTGTGCTCGGGGACAGGCGGGGCTTGCGGGCGAGTTGGGCTCCGGCGGATCTCCAGCGCCAGCGGCAGGTGCCCGCACAACTCGGACAACCTGCTCAGCTCCACCACGTCGTCAGCGCGCGTGTCCTGGGGGTCAGCCGCCTTGAGGGCGAAGGCCAACAGCGCCAGGGAGTCCGCCGGGTCCAACACGTCCAGGTCCAGGTGGTGGGCGCCGGCCAGGGAGTGCAAGCCGCCGCGCGTGGTGGCTAGGAGCCGGTGCTCGCCTGTCCCGGGCAGCAGGAGCCGTACCTGGCGGCGGAGTGGGCGTCGTCGGCCACCACCAGCACCGGCCGGTGACGCTCATCGGCCTGGGACAGCTTCGCCAGGGCGGAGCGGTAGTGGGCGGCACGTTCTGAGCTTCGGGTGGGATCTCCTGGACGTCCACGCCCATCTGGCGTAGCAGCACGTCTAGTTCCGCCTCCGCCGACAACGCCTCAGCACCGGGGGTGTAGCCGCGTGGGTCCACGTACAGCTCGGCGCAGAACCACTCCCTATAGCGAGAGATCGCACCAGCGGCCAGGGCCAGTGCGGTCTTGCCCACCCCGCCCATCCCGACTAGCACCGAGAGCACCACTCCCGAGGAGGCGTTCCCGGCCGGGGACACATCGGTGTCCGTACCGTCGTCGGTAGCAGGAGCGAGCTCTGTGAGCAGCGCCTCCAGCTCCGTCACGCGGCCCGCCAATCTGGTCGGCGGCGGGGCAGGGAGAACAGGGCAGTGGGCAGCGGTCAGGGCAGGTTGATCAACTGCCCAATGACGTCGCTCCCGGCGACGATCCACCGCATGTCAATGTCGGCCACAGGCACCTGGGGTGTCGCTTCCTCGACGGTCACCGGGACGGCCTCCGGCGGGCTCGGGTGGTCTTCTTTCCGACTACGTCCTTACCAGCGCGAATGCCCCGCATCCGGATCCGGTCCCCGGTCGGTTCCGCCTCCGAGCCTTCCTTCCCCGTCACAGTCCCCTGGCCCGCGCCTTGTTGATGTGGATCGAGTCACCGCCCCTGTCCTGGGCACTGTCGTCCGAGGGCGGGCCCGTGCAGAGCGTCCACACGGCCATGACCAGAGTCGCCACGGCCACCTCCAGGGAGACGATTCCTGAGGTCTGGTTCAGCCCATCCAACCCCCACCCCAGGCCGGGGAACGCCCGGGGCCAGGATCCAGACCCCTGCCAGCACCGCCGCGATCACGCCCAGTACCACCGGCCAGATCCAGCTGAGTCTCATAGAACCGATTGGTCCCTGTCCACAGCCGATCCGGACAGGATTCCACCGAAACCGGTCACTTTTGTTCGTGGTCAGGATGCTGGTCAGAGACCCCACGGCAGTCCCGCGACGCAGGTGTCTCGCACCGCTCGCCAGCTGATGGGTCTGGCGTGCCATCGGCCCACACCGAGCTTCCCCTGACCGGGTCGACAGCCGCGGTCGTGGTGTGTCAGTGGTAGAGAGCGGTCTGGCCGTTCGACGCGGTCAGGCCACCGTCGACGGCGATGTGCGCGCCGTTGACGTACGAAGCGCCGAAGCCGGAGAGGAACGCTACGACAGCGGCCACCTCGGTGGGATCGCCGGGCCTGCCCATGGGCACTCGGTCGTCGAACCGGTCGCGTAGTGACGTGCCTTCGGCGAGCGCCGCGCGGATCTCCTCGTGGCTGGTCGTCACGCCGGGATGGACCGCGTTGACCCGGATCTCCCGGCCGTGGTCGAGAGCCATCGCGTTGGTCAGATTGACCACCGCGCCCTTGGTCGCGTTGTAGGCGGCCTGTGCCCAGTCACCACCCACGCCACCGACGGATCCGATGTTGACGATGCATCCACCGACCGCGCGCAGGTGGGGTAGGGCAGCGCGGGAAGCGAAGAACAGACCGTCGACGTTCACGCTCATCATGGCGCGATAGGTGTCCTCGCTCGTGCTCTCCACGGTGCCCGGCCGAGCCAGCCCCGCATTGTTGACGAGGACGTCCAGATGCCCGTACCGCTCGGCGACCCCGTCCATGAGCGCGGTGATGGCGGCCAGGTCGGAGACATCGCCGACACACGCGTGCATGTCTCCTCCGCCCTGGCCGCTCTCGATGGCCCGGCGCAGGGTCGATTCGGTACGCCCCACCAGTACGGTGGTGTATCCGTCAGCGGCGAAGCGGTGCGCGATGTGGACACCCAGGCCTCCTCCCGCGCCGGTGATCACGGCCACGCGGCCGTTTCGGTCTTGCCTGTCGTGCCGGTGGTCGTGCCGCTCGTTCATCGAGTCCTCCTGAAACGTGGGTGCTTCGCACACTACGAAGATTGTCGAAGCCTCGGCTTGTACCAGGGCGACGACCGACTGGAAGATCGGCGACACACATCCCGACGGCAGACTGGTGGCACCATGGACGACAAGACCGCATCCTTCTCGCTCGACTCACGTCAAGCGGCCACCACCGGTCGGGACGACTACGAACGGAACTGGCGCGCCCACGTCGGAGACGAGTTCCCTCTCCCCAGGTTCAGCGCGGCGACAGCGGCCGACTTCCGGGTACGCTTCCGTGCCGCCAAGGTGCATGACGTGGCCATCACCACTGTGGACGGAGCATCGGCGGCGCGGACGGCGGACGAACCGGTTCAGGACACCGATCAGGTCCGCCTATGGCTGGTGCACAGCGGAGCCTGGGCTCTGGGCAGCAGGCGGAACAGCGTGGAACATACCGTGGCGGCGGGAGGTTTCCTGCTGCGGCATGCCGCGGGAACGCCTCACTTCGCGCTCCCGCCCCACACGCGCGCGCGGTGCGTCGTGCTGCCCGCCGCCCCCTTCTCCCTGTCACTCCCCGGCCGCGGAGTCACCGGCCACGCCGACGCCGCCGAGGTCCGCCTCCTAGTCGCGCATGCCACCATGGTGGAAGAGGTTCTGGCCGATCTGAGCCCGGCCGGTGCCCGCGCCGCGCGGGACACGCTGGTCGAGTTGGCCACCGCGGTGGCGCAGCGCGGCTTCGACGATGTGGACACTCGCCTCGCTCCGACCCTCGTCCAGGCGGCCAAGGACCTCGCGGAGCAGCGGCTCACCGACGCCGACCTTTCGTCGGCGATGTTGGCCCGGGAACTGAACGTCTCCGTGCGTACCCTGCAGCGCGCCTTCGCGGCCTGCGGGGAATCGGTGACCGCCTATATCCGGGAGAAGCGCTTGGAGTCGGCCGGGCGGGCGCTCTCGGCGTCTCGCTTGACCGTCGCGGAAATCGCCGCGCACTGGCAGTTCTCCGACAGCAGCCACTTCAGTCGTGCTTTCAAACAGCGCTACGGACTCACACCCACCGAGCACGCTCGGCAGAACCACCGGTCAGAGGATCAGACTGGCCGATAGTGGGCCTGTCGGCGGGCAGAGGCACGAAGGCGAACCACGGTTGGAGCGACTGCGCGCATCCTTCCCCGGGGCCCCTTTCCCGACCGGAATGTCCGCCGGACACCGTACTGCCGGAGTCCGGGGGTCGGCGTCGGCCGCTACCCGGAGCCGTCGGCCGAGTCGCGACTTCGGCCTAGGAAGTGTTTTGTGGATGCTTTCGCCGGTGGCGGCGGAGCCGCCATCGATGCGAGCGGCCGTCGCCCCTACTGTGCGCTGCTACGCAAGCTCCGCAGTGTCGCACAGCGGGGGCCCGCCCGGGTTTGGCTGTCCGAGCTTCATCGGCGCGGCGAGAGGCAGCCTGGTGGTAACGCGAGGACACAGCGCCGAAGGCGTCCGTTGAGGGTGGTGGCGGGCGACGGGCGGGAGGAATGATCCAAAAAACACGACCTAGGCCAGCGGCTCCCAGTCGAAGACGTCTCCAGTACGGCGTACCCGGCCGAAGGGGACGTCGGCGAAGTGGATACCGAACCCGATGATGTCCTGGTCGGCGAGCCGACCGAGCACCTGGCGCCGGAGCCCGGCCGAGGCGTCGGGCGCCGGTTCGCCCACGGTCACCCAATCCGGGTGCGCTACCTGCGCTGGGGAGTGCAGCACGTCGGCGAACGCGAGCAGCCGGTCGTCACCGGACGTGAGTTCGTATCCCATTTGCCCGGCCGTGTGGCCGGGCAACGCGACAGCGCGCACCCCTGGAAAGACCTCGTCCCCGTCCGAGACGACACGCACCCGTCGAGCGAGGGTGTCCGCGATCTCCTCCGTCACTCCGAACGTCGTGTGGCGGTCTTCCCACTCCCGCCGCGAGACGAGGTACGGCGCGTGTCCGAAGGCGGGGAGGGTGCCGCCCGGCTCCGGGTGCGCGGCCCAGCCCAGGTGCTCCATGTGGAGGTGGGTGATCGCGACCGCCTCTATGTCGTGGGGGTCGCGTCCGAGCTCGGCGAGACTCTCCAGAAGCGAACCGCCGTACATCGACGCCATGCCGTGTTCCATCATGGAGATCGGCTCGGTGAACGGGCCGTAGCCGACGTCGACCAGCATGGCTCGTTCACCATGTTCGATCAGCAGGCCGCCCGCGCTGATCGTCAACCTACCGGCCGGGTCCAAGTACCGGCTGTTCCGTGCCCAGGTCTCGTCCGACGTCGTCGGGAAGAGGCTGCGCGGAACCATCTTGACCGCTCCGTCCGGCACATAACTCACGCTCAGCTCACCCACCCGCAACGAACGGATGCGCGCCGGTCGCCGCAGCCGGTCCTCGGTGTCCGAGTTCCCCATTGCTACTCCTCTTGGCGATCGACTACTCTCCATGAGGCTAATAGTCTCATGGGAAGGGGGTGTTGCGTGGCCTTCGTGTGTCATCGCTTGCCTGGACTTGTCGGTCAAAGTGGTCTGCATGGCCTGTTTTTCACTGCATCGCTCGCGTCGAGGGCGCGTGTGCCTCGCGTGGAGCGACCTCCTTCTGTTGGACTAATAGTTGCACGTGATGGTGACTTCCCGTACATGGATGGCGCCCCTGCCGCCTATGCTTCGCGCATGAAGGACAACAGCGACACGCCCCGGACGGGGGTCGACGGCGACACGGCCACCGAGTACGAGGCGTCACACGAGCCACACCAGGCGGCCGAGGAGCTGACCGCTACCGCGTACGCCGTCCTCGGAATCCTGTCCGTCAACGGTGAGATGCTCTCAGCGGGCGAGATCAAGCAACGGACGGCCTTCGCCCTGCGCTTCTTCTACTCGGCGCCGGCCGTCAGCCACATCCGCCGAGAATTGCGGCGTCTACTGGCCTTGGGCCTGGTCCAGGACAGTGAGGTGTCCTTGGGCGGATCGCGCCGTGCTCAGGTGTTCCGCATCACCCAGGAGGGCGAGAGCGCGCTGCGACTCTGGGTCGTCGAAGGCGACGAGGACACCATGACGGTCAAAGACCCCCTACTGCTCCGGGTCTTTCTCGGCCGCGGGGCACCACAGTCGAGCCTGCTCGCCCTCGTCGACGCCCGCCTGCGACAGGTGGACGAGGATATCCGAGATGTGGTGTGGGGGCACCGCCGCGCCGCCGAGATGGGGTTGATCCCGCACGAGGACCGCAGGCACACCATGGCCGTGTCTCAGTACACCTTGCGCGCCCTGTACTTCACACAAGGCAATCTCCGTCAGCTCCGCGACACCCTCGAGGGCTTCGACGACGAAGCCTTTCAACGGGACACCAGGTGGTCGCGTGAGGAACTTTCCTTCCGGCCCTCGGATCCCACCCAGGACCAGGGACACCGATAGAACCCGTTCGCGCCCCTCCGCGGACGGTCCGCTCACCGCATGTGAAAGGTACTTCGGCCGTGCCCACTCTGTTCTCACGCATCATCGCCGGTGAACTGCCCGGACGCTTTGTCTGGCGGGATCCCGAGGTCACCGCGTTTCTCACCATCGCGCCCTTGCGGCCCGGCCACACCCTCGTCGTTCCTCGGCGCGAGATCGACCGGTGGACGGACACCGACAGCGGGCTTCTGGGCCGGTGCGTGGAGGTCGCCCAAGCCGTCGGGAAAGGGGTGCAGCGGGCTTGGGACGCTCCGAGAGTCGGCCTCGTCATCGCGGGCTTCGAGGTGCCACACCTGCATATACATGTCTCTCCCGTCTGGGACATGTCCGACTTCGATTTCAGCAAGGCCGAACCGGAGGAGGACCAGTCCTCTCTGGAGGACGCCGCGGAGAAACTGCGCGCCGCCTTGCTCGAACTCGGTTATGAACAGGCCCGGGACACCGACCGCGGCTGATACTTCGAGGAGACGCCGAACATGAGCACCCCCCATGAACAAGCCGATACCGCGGCGACCGCGACCTCGCGGCTCGTATTCGCCGACCATCTGGACGACGGTGCCGCGTTCGACTACATCGTGTGCGGCGCCGGGTCGTCCGGTTCCGTTCTCGCTGGGAGACTCGCGGCCGACCCGGCCGTCACTGTCCTGCTCGTCGAGAGCGGCGGCGACGACGATGACGAGCGTGTCCGCGATCCCGACCTGTGGCCGACCAATCTCGGCACTGAGCGGACCTGGGGCCACGTCACGGAGCCGAACCGGCATCTGAACGGGCGCCGACTCGCTTACGCCACCGGTCGTGGACTGGGCGGGGGAGGGGCCGTCAACGCGGGTGTGTGGGCTCGTGGTCACCGGAGCGACTGGGACTCCTACGCCGATGCCGCAGGCGATTCCGCGTGGGGATACGCGCACGTGCTGGAGCACTACCGTGACATCGAGGATTGGCAGGGCTCGCCCGACCCCGAGCGTCGGGGGGTCGGCGGGCCGATGCGGGTACGGCCGTCGCAGGACGTGCATCCGCTGTTTACCGCCTTCCTCGACGGCGCCGAGGAAGGCGGCGTCCCTCGATTCGACAGCGCCAACGGGATCCTGATGGAGGAGGCCTCCGGATGCGCCGTGCGGGACGAGAACATCCACGACGGCGTGCGGGAGACCCCCTTCCGTCGCTACGTCGCCGAACGTGTGGGGCGGCCGAACCTCATGGTGCTCCCGAGCACGACGGTCTCCCGCGTTCTGCTCTCCGCGGGGCGGGCCCACGGTGTCGAGCTCGTGCGCGACGGCAAGGTGGTGCGCGCCCACGCGTCGCGAGAGGTGGTGCTGTCGCTGGGCGCGCTCGGTACCCCGGCCGTGCTCATGCGGTCCGGTATCGGGGACGAGGGCGAACTGCGGACCCTGGGCATCCCGGTGATCCAGCACCTGCCCGGCGTCGGGCGAAACCTTGATGACCACATACGTCTCCCCTGTATGTGGGAGGCGACGGACGTGCCGCTGCCGATGCCCACACGCAGCCAGGCCGTCTGTTTCTGGGAAGACGAAACACGGCCGGGCGCCCCAGAGTTCGTCATGTACGTCTCGCCGGCGCCGTCCGTCTCCCCCGAGAGTGCGGTGCAGTACCCGCCGCCGGAGCGGTGCTTCACCCTGATGCCCGCCATGCGCCCACGCCGTGGCAGTCGTGGTCGGGTCCGTCTGGTGAGCACGGACCCGATGGCCCGACCGCGCATCGAGACGAACTTCCTCGTCGATCCGGATGACGTGCGCTCGGCCCTGTCCGCCGTTGCCATGGCTCGGGAGATCGGCAATTCCGCGGCGCTCCGCCCGTTCGTCGAGCGGGAGGTGTCCCCGGCGTCCTCTGCGGCTGACACGGTGGAGATGTTCGTGCGGAACGCTGTGGAAACCTACTGGCACCAGAGCGGCACCTCCCGGATGGGTCGGGATGAGGGGGCCGTGGTGGACGCGAGCCTCAAGGTCTACGGCATCGAGGGCCTTCGCGTCGCCGATGCCTCGGTGCTGCCCCACGTGACGGTCGCCAACACCATGGCGCCTTCCATCGTTATCGGCGAGCGGGCGGCGGAGATTCTCGCGACCGAGCAGGGCTGAGACGAACGGCCAGCCTCAGGGGCAGGGCGAACGGGCGGTGCCGTCGTGGACGGTGGCGGGCGATTCGTCCTGCCGAACCGGAGGTCGTCCTGCAGGCCGGGTCGACCGGCCGACGCTCGATCTCCGGTGCCGTTCTCCACGCGCGCGAACCCAGCATCGCGATGTTCAAGTTCGGGAGCTGTCATCGCCCGCCTGGCCCGCATCCTGCGCCTGGATCTGACCGAGCTGACCGGAACCGAAACCGAGGCGGTCACCGACACGCGCTACGACGCCGCCCGCGCGATCGAGCGGGCCGCCGACCTGATCGACCGGCTCCAACCGGCCACCCCGGTAGGGCTGTTCGACAACCGCGACAACCGCGACACCTGGGACAACGTCGGCGGAGGCCCCTGGGACAACCGTTCGACGTGGGACAACTGGAAGAAGTAGGGGAACCTGTGCAGACCGCCGAGATCCGGGGCGCGAAAGTGCTCCTGCCCAGCGACGACGAGCCGACGGTGCGCGCCTGGCCCTACCCCAACCCGCTGGAGGAGGAGAAGGTCGCCAACACCCACTTCACCTCCCTCGACCTGACCTCACACCGCCTGGTGGACACCACCCTGAACCGGTGCCGGTTCACGGGTTCACGGCTGATGGGGGTGTCACTGGCGCGCGTTTCGATGACTGACGTGCTCTTCGAGGGCTGCCAGTTCGACTACGCCAGCTGGGAGCAGGTCAAGGTCACCGGTGATGTGGCGTTCGTCGGCTGCTCCTTCAAGGAAGCCGAGATCATCGGAAGCGACCTGCGCGATGCGGTCTTCGACGACTGCACCTTCGCCGCGGACATCAAGAACACCAAGATGTCCGGCACCGACCTGCGCGGCAGCGACCTGTCGAACCTGTCCGGGCTGGCCTCGCTCCACGGAGCGAAGGTGACCGAGATCCAGCTCCGGCAGTTGAGCGAGGTCATGATCCGCGATTTGGACCTCACGATCGCGGAGATCCCGTTGTAGGCGCGGCTGCGCTCAACCAGGACTGGCCTCCGTACATGCAGCGGCTTTCCCCTGAGCAAGGGACCACTTCAAGCTGATACTGGAAGCCACCGAGAAGGTAACGCACCTGGCCGCGAGTGCTCTCGCCCGCCCATAGGCGGGCGAGAGCACGGACTTCGCGGGAGAGGGCCTCAGTGGTGTCGGTCATGCCTCTGACAGAACCACCACGGGTAGGGGCAGAGGCACCTCACCCGAGAGAGTCTGCACCCCAGGCCAGGTGGTGTGGTCCAGGAAACGCGACTAGTCCGGGAGGGGAACGAGACCGCGCTGGTAGGCGCGAACGAGGTTGCGGGGAACCCGGTGCTCGCGGCCTCGGATGTGGAGGGTCACCAGTTCGGGGGCCGTGGCCTTCCACTGGGATCGGCGCGTGCGGGTGTTGGACCGCGACATCCTGCGTTTGGGTGCTGCCATGGGAGTGGCTCCTTTCGGTTCGGGATGAGGGCCGGGTGATCGGTCGTGGCTACCTGCGCTGGTAGCGGCGCTGGAAGCGCTCCACCCGGCCAGCGGTGTCCACCACGCGTGAGGTGCCTGTGTAGAAGGGGTGGCTGGCGCTGGAGATCTCGACGTCGATCACCGGGTACGTGTCGCCGTTCCACTCGATGGTCCTGTCGCTGGTCCGAGTGGAACGGGTGAGAATCGCGAAGTCGGCCGCCTTGTCACGGAAGACGACGGGCTCGTACCTGGGGTGGATGTCCTTCTGCATGGGTTCTCCGTTGGGTGCGGGTGTTCGGTCAGCGTTCCTCGCGGAACTCGACGTGGCGGCGGATCTTGGGGTCGTACTTGCGTAGGACCAGACGATCCGGGGTGTTGCGGCGGTTCTTGCGGGTCACGTAGGTGGTTCCGGTGCCCGCCGTGGATCGGAGCTTGATGATGGGTCGAACGTCGTTGCGTGCCATGGGTTCCTTTCGGGGACCAGACCTTGCATGCGGCAACCGTTCTCTTGAAGCGCGAGTTGCGCTCCCGAAGATCAGCACCGCCCGCTGAGGTCGCTGGGTCGTGTACGTGCCAGCGCGACCTGGCCTGCTACTGCGAACCGGGCCCGTCGGCGACGGGCCCAGACTGATGGTGGTCGTGCATGCCCCGCACGTCCCACTCCGGGAAGGGGTCGGGCAACCGGTCCCAGGAGGAACGCAACTCGTCCTCGGTCAACAGGCAGGAGCGCAGAGCCGCATCCAGCGCGTCTCGACGCAGGTCCTGACCGATGAAGACCAGCTCCTGGCGGGGTGTGACCGGTTCGCTGTCCACGAGGTCCTCGGCGGAGTAACCCAAGGACGGTCCGTCGGCGGGGTTCCAGACTCCGGTCGGCTCGAAGCGGGCGACCGGCCCGGCCTGGGACCACAGTCCCGTCATCCGTGGGCGGCTCGCCAGCCAGAAGAACCCCTTGGTACGTAGGATCGTGCCGTACCCGGCCTCTTCGAACCCGGAAGTGATCATCCTCCAGAGGCGATCGGGGTGGAAGGGCCGGTCAGCCCGGAACACCAGGCTGGAGATGCCGTACTCCTCGGTCTCGGGCACGTGGTCGCCGTTGAGTTCGGAAACCCAGCCCGGTGCCCGTGAAGCTCGTTCCGGATCGAACAGGCCGGCCCCGACCAACTCGGCCGGGGGCACCTGTCCATGGTGGATCCGCAGGACTCGTGCCAGAGGGTTGAGTCGTCTGACGGCTGCTTCGACGCGGTCGACCTGGTCCTCGGTCACCAGGTCGATCTTGTTGACCAGGATCAGGTCGGCGAACTCCACCTGGTCGACGAGCAGGTCGCTGACGGTTCGTTCGTCGTCCTCGTAGGCGTCCAGGCCGCGCTCGACCAGGTCATCCCCGCTGTCGAGTTCGTGAAGGAACCCCGCGGCGTCGACCACCGAGACCATGGTGTCCAGACGCGCCCCTTCCAGGAGCGGGGTGCCGTCGGGCCCGGGGACGGCGAAGGTGGCCGCCACCGGCATGGGTTCGGAGATGCCGCTCGACTCGATGAGGAGATGGTCGAAGCGACCTCGCGCCGCGAGCTCGGCGACCTCCTCCAACAGGTCGTCGCGCAGCGTGCAGCAGATGCAGCCGTTGGTCATCTCCACGAGTCGCTCATCGGTCCGGGACAGGTGCCCCTCGCCCCTGACCAGGTCGGCGTCGATGTTGATCTCGCTCATGTCGTTGACGATCACGGCGACCCGCACACCGTCCAGATTTCCCAGCACGTGGTTGAGCAGAGTGGTTTTGCCCGCTCCCAGGAATCCGGAGAGAACGGTGACAGGAAGTGTCGTCGGAGCGTTCGGGGTGCCCATCGCTACTTCTTCTTTCGGTGGACCGTGAAGAGCCCAGACCCAAGGGGACAGACCATTGTTCCGGTTGGGACGGACATTCCATTTACTGGTGCGGTGAGGGGATCGGTTCCCGGAGGGAGTGCCCGCTCCGGGAACCAAGGCGTCGCACTGAACCGGCTGGGTCCGGAACTACCAACTGGACTTGGTGACCCCGGGGAGTTCACCACGGTGCGCCATTTCCCGGAACCGGATCCGCGACACTCCGAACTTCCTCAGATGCGCGCGGGGACGACCGTCGATCACGTCCCGGTTGCGGACCCGGGTCGCGCTGGCGTCCCGTGGTTGGCGACGCAGTTCGGCGACCGCCGCCACGCGCTCGGCCTCGCTGGTGTGCGGACTCCTGATCAGGCGCTTGAGCTCGGCCCGTCGCTCGGCGTAGCGCGCGACGACGGCCTTACGCTGTTCGTTGCGGGCGATCTTGCTCTTCTTGGCCATCAGACCCTCTCCCCTCGGGCACGGATGTCGGCGACCACGCGTTCGATACCGCGGGCATCGATGACGCGCATGCCCTTGACGCTCAGCCGCAGTCTCACGAAGCGCTGTTCGCTGGGCAGCCAGTAACGCTTGTTCTGGATGTTGGGGTCGAACCGACGCTTGGTGCGCCGATGCGAGTGGGAGACGGCATTACCGAAGCTCGGCGCCTTCCCGGTCACCTGGCAGACTCGGGCCATGGTCTTTTCTCCTGTTCCTTCTCTGGGTCGCGCTCTGTTCGCTTCTCCGCTGTCGTGAGAACGGTCGCGACGGCTGTGGGTTCGGGTTTCACACGTTCAGCTTTGACGTGCGGAGGAAGGGTAGGGAAGAAGGGCCATCTCGCGGGCGTTCTTGACCGCCGCGGCGATCAGACGCTGTTGTCGTGCGGTGACCCGGGTGACGCGACGGCTGCGGATCTTGCCCTTCTCCGAGATGAACTTGCGCAGCAGGTTGGTGTCCTTGTAGTCGACGTGGGTCGCTTCGCCCAGCGGATTGGTGAAGGAGCGCCTGCCTGGCGTCCTTTCGGTACGGCGCTTGCTCGGGGTCATGGTCACCCTTCTGAGAACTCGGCGAACGGGTCGTTCTGGAACTCCTGGCCGACTTCGGTGTCGGTCGCCAGACACGAGTCCAGGAGTGAGAGGAGGGACGCGGTGTCCATGCCGACACCGGTGAAGGACAGGTGTTGGCGACGGTCACCCACGATCGGGTCCCAGTCGATGAGGGCTCTGGCGCGCCGGTCCGGGGAGACCAGTTCCATCGCTGCCTCGGGCAGGGCACTCAGCCACGGTCCGCCACTTTCGACCATGAGCAGGTCCTGGTGGGAATCCCACACCAGGAGGGTGTCCGGCTGGCTGGCCAGCCAGAATCGTCCTCGGCCACGAAGGGACATCGCGACGATCTGTTCCAGGGCGGCGGAGAGCCTCTCCGGGTGCATCGGGCGCTTTCTCGTCCAGGTCACGGTGCTCACCCCCTGGGTCTCGTCGTGGTCCATGTAGTGCGCCCAGGACGGGTTGAGGCGCCGGTGGGCGGACTCCGGGTCGAACCGTTGGTCCAGGAGAACGGAGAGGTCGGCTCCCGAGGTGACGATCGCCGCTGCGGGGTTGAGTTGGTGCAGGAGCGCGCGGGCGTGAGCGTGATCCGCTTCCGCCGAGAGGACCAGGACGTGGGGGTACTCCACCTGCCGGTTGAGGACTTCGGCGACGGTGCGGGTGTCGTCCTGGGCGATGTCCATCTCGCGGTCGCCCAGTTCGTCCGGGCTGCCCACGTCCGAGGTGAGTCGCGTGGTGTCGACCACGGTGGCGACGGTGGCCAGGGCGAGTTCCGACTGCGCGGCGATGCTCTCGGCGAGTGACCGGGGCTCCAGGCCCTCCCAGGAGTCCACGACGCACAGGTCGTGTCGACCGTCGGCCGCGGTGCGCAGGAGGTAGGGGATGAGGTCCTCCCGCACCGTGCACGACGCACAGGCGTGGTCGAGTTCCACCTGCTCGCTCCTGCTGGTGCCCGCGGGGTGCCGAACCACTCGGCGCACCACCCCGTCACCGATGTCCCTCATGTCATGGTGCACCGCGATCGATCGAGGGACGGCCCTGAGCAACTCGTCCACGGCCTTCGTTCGCGCCTCTGCGTGCAGGCCGGTGACCAGTGCGATGCGCATCGGGTGCTCCTCTCCTGGGTGTCGCCTCAGTGATGAAAATGAAAACCGTTTCCATACTCTACACAGACCAGGAGGGCGCCCGCTCCGGCGGGCGGGTCGGATCGAGGGGGCATGCGCGTGCTACGGTGCTGATAATCATTTTCATCTGATCGGCTCGCGCTCCCCAGGAGTCCATCTCGTGTACGTAGTGCGAAGTCAACGCCGGGCAGTTCCCCGGGCGCTGGAGGCACCGGGCCGGGCGGTCGACTGACATGGCCAACACACCCAAGTACCGGAAGGCCGTGCTCAGGGCTCTCGACGGCGGCAGCAGGTTCCTGAGCTGTCGTGAGATTCTCCGAGGCATCGAGCGGCAGACGGCACCGGCTTCCACCCCGCCCAGCCTGTCCACCGTCTACCGCACGGTCCACCGGATGTCGCAGGACGGTGAGCTGGACGTGATCCGGTCACCGGAAGGGGAACGCCTCTATCGACGGTGCGCCACATCCGTCCGCCACTACCACCTCTTCTGCCGTCTCTGCGGCGTGGTGGAGGAGATCACCCGGCTCGACGGGATCTCCGACGCGGTGAAGAGCGTCGGGCGGACGAGTGGCTTCGAGTACATCAACCACACCCTCGAACTCACCGGCGTGTGCCCGCGCTGCCGGTGAACCGGCGCTGGGCACGTCTCGGTCAGATCGTGCTACCAGGTCACATCACCGTCGGAGAACCGGCGGTCAACCAGGATTCCTTCGGGCTCGACCGTGGCCCACGCCTCGCCGAGCATGCCCCCGGATTCGGGCGATGAACGGTTCCGCGCGCACTCACGTCGGCGCCTCGTGGCCGGGCGCCGAGCTCACGGGCAGCGTGCGGTCCGGTCAGTCCTGTTCCGGCACCGGAAGGATCTGGACGGGCCACCTGCGGCGGTCTCCGAAGTGGCGCCACTCCCTCGGATAGCCCAGGGAGACCTCCCGGAAGGGGACGCCGTCGTGGACCGTCCTCCGGGGGATGTGCAGGTGACCGTAGACCACCGCGGTCACGTCGGGGCGCAGGTGCCACTTGGCGGTCCGCGCGGTGCCGCACCACTGGGCGAACTCCGGGTAGCGCAGGACGTGGGTCGGGTCCTCGACCAGCGGGTAGTGGTTGACGAGGATCTTCGGGGTCTCCGTGTCGCACAGGGCGAGCCTGCGCTCGGACTCGCGCACGCGGGCCTCGCACCACGCCTCCCTGCTCGGATACGGGTCGGGGTGCAGCAGGAACTCGTCCGTGCACACCACGCCCTTCTCCTTCGCCAGGGCCAGCGAGCTCTCTTTGGAATCGGTGCCCGGCGCGAGGAACGAGTAGTCGTAGAGGAGGAAGAGCGGCACCACCTGGGCCGGGCCCCCGTCACCGGTCCAGACGGGGTAGGGGTCCTCCGGGGTGAGCACGCCGAGACGGCGGCACATGTCGACCAGGGCGCGGTACCTCGCCTCGCCTCGGAGCTGGTTCGGGTCGGACGGGTGGGTCCACAGCTCGTGGTTGCCCGGTACCCAGATCACGCGGGCGAAACGGCTGGCGAGTGTGCTGAGGGTCCGTTCGATGTCGGCGAAGACCTCACCGACGTCTCCGGCCACGATCAGCCAGTCGCCCTCGGTCGACGGCGTCAGCTGGTCGACGATGTCCCGGTTCTCGGGATGGGACACGTGGAGGTCGCTGACGGCGAACAACCGAGGGCTGTCGGAGGACCGGGGTGGAAGGGCTGGCACGGAAGACACGGGGAATCCTCACCTTCCTTTCGTCAGACGGCGCGCCGGGGCGGCGGAACAGGGGAACGCTATCGGACCCGGGATCGGTGCGGGCGGTCCGCTCCGCGCCGGGGGCGACGGCGAATGATGGTCCCCGCCATTTCCCCTCGACCGCGGACCGTTTCCTGCGCGTGTCCACGTCGCCCAGGGTCCCTGCGGTGAATCGGTCGAAGGAAAGGGCGCCACCGGTCGGCCTGTTCGTGACGAAACGGCTGTTTCCAGGTGAAATCTGGGCACCCAAGGATTTCTTCGGTGTCGATGGCGGACGTGCCTTCACGCAGTTCACGTCATTGATCGGGGACCGTTTCCCAGGTGAGTGAACGGGCCACGACGACGGTTCACCTCCTACACATCGGTTCGGCTGGCTGATAGGAAGTTCACGCACAGGGCTTCCTCGATCCCCCAGCCGCCCGGAGGCTTTCCATGAATCGCCGGTGGTCGATCCGTTCACGCGCGAGTGCCCTCGTGGCGGCGGGTTCCGTCCTGGTCCTCACTCTCACCCCGGTCGCGGGTGCGGCCGACACCCGCGACGACCCCCGGGAGCACACCGGGTTCAGTGAGACCGTCGAGATCCCGCCGGACGGCTCGGTCGCGAGGGCCGACGACCCGGATCCCCGGTTGGAGACGTTCAACTCCGAGCGCCCGGTCGCCCCCGGGGTCACGCTGACCTCGTTCGACGCCTACGGGCCGGACGGGTACACGGGAACGCCCAACTGGCTCCAGGCCGACCTGCTGACCACGGACCTGACCGGCGGTGTCAGCGTCGACTACCTCTTCCCCGGCCAGGTGACCGGTCGGGAGGCCCTGAGCGCCCAGGCCGACCGGGCCGGTGCGGTCGCGGCGGTGAACGGCGACTTCTTCGACATCAACGCCTCCGGAGCGCCGCAGGGAGTGGGGGTCAGGTCCGGTGAGCTGATCCAGTCGCCCATGACCAACGACTACAGGGAGTCTTCCGCCGTCTTTACCCCCGACGGGCTCGGCTCGATCGGTGAGGTGTTCTTCGAGGGCACCATCGAGCTGCCCGACACCACCGCGTCGTTGGACGCGATCAACAAACCGGCGCTGGGCGCCGACGAGATCGCCGCGTTCACCCCGCTGTGGGGGTCCTACTGCCGGTGCCGGGTCGTCGAGGACACCTCGGACACGCGGGAGGTCGTCGTCACCGACGGGGTGGTCACCGAGGTCGTGGAGGAACCGCGCGGGGGTGACATCCCCGAGGACGCCTTCGTCCTGGTCGGTCGTGAGGCCGGTGCCCGGACCCTGGCCGACCTGGCGGTGGGTGATCCGGTCGCCGTCGACTACGACGCGCGCGCCAGCGGGGACCAGGAGATCCACGCCGCCCTGAACGGCCGCCAGATGCTCGTCGTCGACGGCGAGGTGCGGCGGGGTTCGGAGGGTGACAACACCCCGGGCGCGCCGCGCATGGCGATCGGCTTCTCCGAGGACGGATCGCGGATGTACCTGCTCAGCGTCGACGGACGGCAGCCCTCGTTCGCGGCGGGTGTCGGCCTCGACGAGCTGGGCGAGATGATGGTCGAGGCCGGTGCGCACACCGCGGTCAACCTGGACGGCGGCGGCTCGGCCACCATGGTGGCGCGCACCCCGGGCGCCGACGGGGTGCGGGTGGAGAACCGGCCCTCGGACGGGGCGGAACGCCTCGTGCCCAACGGCCTGGGCCTGTTCGCCCCCGAGGGCAGCGGTCGGGTCGACGGATTCTGGGTGGAGACCAGGACCACCCCTGAAAGCGCCGACGGCTCCGGCCACGTCGCACCCGCGCGCACGGACCGGGTGTTCCCCGGACTCACACGGACGCTCACGGCGGCGGGCCACGACGAGACCTACGGGCCCGCCGAGGCGGTGCCGAACTGGCGGTCCGACGACGGCCGGGTCGGCGTGGTGGACCGCGACGGTGTGTTCACCGCCCGTTCCGCCGGGACCGCCACCGTCACGGCCAGCAAGCTCCGCGCCCGGGGCGAGATCGAACTGACCGTCCTGGGCGAGCTGGCGAGGATCCGGACCACGCCCGAACGGGTGGGGCTGGCCGACGCGGAGGCCTCCGCCGTGCTCCAGGTGACCGGCTACGACGCGGACGGGTTCGCGGCACCGATCGAGCCGGAGGACGTCGAGCTGACCATCGACGAGAGCGTCGCGCGGGTCTCGGTGACCGAGGACGGGCGCTTCGAGGTCCGGGCCGCCACCGAGAGCGGTTCCACGCTCGCCACCGTACGGGTCGGGGACGTCGAGACGACCATGGCGGTCACCGTGGGGCTGGAGGAGGTCGTCGTCGCGGACTTCGAGGACGCGGCCGACTGGTCGTACTTCGGTGAGCGCGCCGACGGCGACGTCGCGGTGGCCGAGGGCCGTCAGGGCAAGGGCGTGCGGCTCACCTACGACTTCACGGCCTCGACCGGGACCCGCACCGGCGGTGTCCTGCCCCCGGGGGAACGGGAGATCCCCGGTCAGCCGCAGGAGCTGCGCGCCTGGGTGCACTCCGAGGGCAACGGGGAGTGGGCC
Organism: Nocardiopsis sp. iso_237; assembly: GCF_056173345.1. NCBI lineage: Bacteria > Bacillati > Actinomycetota > Actinomycetes > Streptosporangiales > Nocardiopsidaceae > Nocardiopsis > Nocardiopsis sp. iso_237. The sequence continues at coordinate 2,939,153 of NZ_CM149669.1, forward strand.
AGTCTCCAGGTCTGGGACGGAGCCGGGCAGCTGGTGCCCGCGCTGCGGGCCGGCCACCTCGACGAACCGGGGTGGCGGCAGCTGGTCTTCGAGGTCCCGCCGGGCACGCAGTACCCGCTGTCGCTCCGTCGCGTCTACTTCGCCGAGACCGAACCCGGCGCGAGCTACGAGGGGGACGTGGTCATCGACGAACTCACCGCCATGGTGCCGCCGTCGGTCGACGTGCCACCCGCCGACCCGGTGGTCGACCCGGTGGTGGCCCCCGGCGCGGAGGTGGCCGCGCAGGACTGGCGGTTCGCCGTCCTGTCGGACGCGCAGTTCGTCGCCCGGGATCCGGACAGCGAGATCGTCGCCTACACGCGGCGGGCGCTCCGGGAGATCCGCGCCAGCGACGCCGAGTTCCTCATCATCAACGGCGACTTCGTGGACGAGGCCGCGCCGGAGGACCTCGCGCTGGCCCGGAGGATCCTCGACGAGGAGCTGGAGGGGGAGCTGCCCTACTACTACGTGCCGGGCAACCACGAGGTCTCCGGGGGCACCCTGGACAACTTCCGGGAGGCGTTCGGCGACACCCACCAGGTGGTCGACCACCACGGCACGAGGTTCGTCCTCCTGGACACGGCGCGACTCTCCTACCAGGCCAGCGACTGGTCCCAGCTGCGGCTGCTGCGGGAGCAGCTGGACGCGGCGGCCGACGACCCCTCGGTGACGTCCGTCGTCGTCGCCCAGCACGTACCCCTCCGCGACCCGCTGCCCACCAAGGCGAGCGAGCTGGCGGACCGCAAGGAGGCGGCCACCGTCGAGAGCTGGTTGTCCGGCTTCCAGGCAGAGACAGGCAAGGGCGCGGCCTTCATCGGAGCGCACGTGGGGATGTTCCACGCGGACCGCGTGGACGGGGTCCCCTACGTCGTGAACGGCAACGTCGGCAAGAACCCCTCGGCCGGTCCCGCCGACGGCGGCTTCACCGGCTGGTCGCTGTGGGGCGTCAACACCGATGGAGAGGAGGACTGGGTGGTGACCGAGCTGCGGCCCCACGTGGACGGGCTGGAGCTGGACGCGCCCGCCTCGGTCGCCGTGGGGGAGCAGGCCGAGGTCACCGCGACGGTGGACAACGACGACGCTCCGGTGCCGGTCGCCCCACCGGTCAGCGCCGACTGGTTCGGCTCCGACGACGTGCACATCGGATCGGCCGACGACGCCGGGGACGACCACGTCGCCGTGTTCGACCCGTCGACCGGACGGTTCACCGCCCTGGGGGAGGGGACCGTGGAGCTCGGTGTCACCGTGAACAGCATCACCGAACAGGCCACCGTCGAACTCACGCCCTGACCGGTGGCACGGCGCGGCCCGGCGGATCCGGGCCGCGCCTTCGGTCAGCCGGCGCGGAGGATGAGGGCCAGACGGGTGGTGCGGTCCGGGGCGAGGGTCTCGCGCACGCCGGTCTCCAGGGCTCCCTCGGTGGCGTCGACCACGGACACGTGCCGGGTGGCCCTGGTCAGCGCCGTGTACGCCTGCGGGCGGGACACCGGGACCTGGGGCGGGAAGACCGCCACGACGGCGGGCCAGCGGCTGCCGTGGGCCACGGCCACGCTCACGGCCCAGCCCGGGCGCAGGGCGGCTGGGTCGGTGACGGTGACCCGGGTGCCGTCGGTCAGCTCGATCACGGCCCCCTCGGACACCTCACGCAGGTGACCGGTGTCGCCCGGGCCGTAGCCGGGGCCCTGCGCGGTGAGCACCACGCGGTCGCCCACGTCGAAGCCGCCGTGCGCCCCCGGGCCGGGGTTGAGGCGTTCCTTGCAGGCGGCGTTGAGCGCGCGGGCACCGGCCGGGCCGTCCTCGCGGCACGTGACCACCTGGACCTCGTCGGAGCCGATCCCCAGCGCCCGGGGGATGGAGTCGGTCACCAGCTGCGTGACGCGGTGGGCGGCCTCCTCACCGGAGGCGGCCGGGACCCGTACGACCTCGCGGTCGGGCGCCTCCACCTCGGGCCAGTCGCCCTCGGCGACCGCGCGGGCGAGCACGGCCACGGGGGAGGGCTCGGCGTCGTCGGCCACGACCGCCACGTGCGCGGTGCGCGAGGCGGCCACGTCCACCACCACGCGCCCGGGGGTGGCGGAGGGGGCCTGGTCGGGGTCGGCCAGCAGCACCAGGTGGGCGTCGTCCACGCAGGTCGACACCAGGTCGGCCATCCGGGCCACGCCCAGGGACATCGACTCGCAGAGCACCACGATCCCCGCCGGGGAGGAGTCCCCGGACAGCAGGGCGGCCAGGGACCAAGCGCGCACGGGCGGCTCGCCCTCGCCCAGCAGCCGGTCCAGGTCCGCGTTGACGGCGGCCGCGGTGGGCGCGGTGGGGGTCACCACCGCGATCCCCACCTGACTCTCCCGGGCGATCGCCGCCAGACAGAGCAGGGCCCGGGCGGTCTCGGCCTGGTCGCCGGGGCCGTGGTGCACCACCGTCACCGGGCGCATCGTGGCGGTGAGCAGCGCCTCCCGGGTGGTCTCGGAGATCGCGAGACCGTGCTCCGCGGTGGCGGCGGCCAGGGTCTCCGCGGCGGTCATCGGGTCCATGATCGGCTCGCTGCCACCGATCAGCCGGAGGAGCTGCTCACCGAGCCGCTGTTCGGCGTGGCCGACGTCGTGCGGGGCGTAGTGGCGCTCGGGGTCGGGCAGGTCCGGTACCTCCGGGACACCGCCCTCCTCGAAGTCGAAGTCGTCGTCGGCCTCGTCGCCGCCCTCGAACAGCGCGATCTCCTCGGCGGCGACCGCGGCCTCCAGCGCGGAGCGGGGGTCGGCGACCCCGAGCTGGCCGACCACCGTGGTCAGCCGCTTCTCCTCGATCGCGGTGTGGCCCCGGCGGGCGGCGGTGCGCAGTGTGTGGCCGACCAGGGCGCCCAGGCGGCGGGGGTCGTCGGGGCGGGCGGCCCCGCCCAGGTGTTTGCGGGCGCAGTAGTCGGCCTGCTCGACGGTCACCTCGGGCAGACGCAGCAGCAGCCAGGGGTTGGCGTCCAGCTCGGCGGCGGGTTGGGGGCCCAGCGCGGACACCAGGCGCGGTGCCAGGGCGTGCGGCGCGCCCATCCGGTCAAGGACGGCTAGGACCTTCTCGACAGCCTCGGACACCGGTTCCCCTCGTCAGGTGGTTCGTGGACTCGGAGGGAGCCTACCGACTCGCGGCGACACGCGGTGTTCGCCGTCCACAGGCTCACGTGTCCCGGGTCACCTGGAGGACGGCGGCGCAGGGGTCGGTGTCGGGGGAGGCCTCCTGCACGGCGGTGGCGGCCCGCCCCGCGGCGGCACGGAAGAGCGCCCGGGTGTCGGCGTCCAGTCCGCCCAGCAGCCGTTCCTCCACGTGCTCGACCAGTTGGTCGGCCCTGGCCAGGACCTCGGCGCCGTGGTCGGTGGAGCACACCCTGCGCACCCGGCGGTCGGCCGGGTCGGCCCGGCGCCGGACCAGGTCGGCGGCCTCCAGGTCGTCGATGAGGTACGTCATCACGCTGCGGTCGATGAGCAGGCGCTCGGCCAGAGCCGCCTGGGTGGGGGCGTCTCCCCTGGAGGCGGCGGCCAGCACGTGGTAGCCGCGGCTGCCGTGCGGGAGGTCGTCGAGGGCCGCCTCCACGTGCTCGTGCCAGCGGCGCAGCAGCACGGCCAGGGACCAGCCCAGGTTGTGGTCCCCGGTGCCGGTGTCGGGCTCCGGCGTGGTGGGTGTCATGGCCCGAGATTACCAGGAATAGGTGTTGAACCAGATAAGTTGATCTGAACATCATTTGCCACACAAACGATCCCCGGGAGACCAGGCCATGCCCGACTACGGACACCCCCTGGAGTTCGGCACCTTCCTCACGCCGACCGCCCAGGACCCCGACCGCGTGGTCGGGCTCGCGGAGCTCACCGAAGCCGCCGGGCTGGACCTGGCCACCTTCCAGGACCACCCCTACAACCCGGACTTCCTCGACACCTGGACCCTGCTGAGCTGGGTCGCCGCCCGCACCGAACGCCTCCGTGTCTCCGGAAACGTGGTCAACCTGCCCCTGCGTCCGCCCGCCGTCCTGGCCCGCGCCGCCGCCAGCCTCGACCGCCTCTCCCAGGGCCGCTTCGAGCTGGGCCTCGGCGCCGGGGGCATCTGGGACGCCATCCACGCCATGGGCGGCGGACGCCGCACCCCCGGCCAGTCCGTGGACGCCCTCTCCGAGGCGATCGACCTCATCCGCGCGGTGTGGGACACCGACGCCCGCGGCGGGGTGCGCCTCCAGGGTGAGCACTACTCCGTCCACGGCATGAAGCGCGGCCCCGAGCCCGCCCACGACATCGGGATCTGGCTGGGCGCCTACAAGCCCCGCATGCTCCGCCTGGTCGGCGCCAAGGCCGACGGCTGGCTGCCCAGCCTCGGCTACGTCCAGCCCGAGGACCTGTCCGGGCTCAACGCGACCATCGACGACTCCGCGCGCGAACACGGCCGCGACCCGCGGCAGATCCGCCGACTGATCAACCTGACGGGCGCCGCGTTCTCCCCGGTCGGCGGCGGATTCCTCCAAGGGCCGCCCGAACAGTGGGTCGAACAGCTGCTGCCCCTGGCCCTGGAACACGGGTTCGCCACGTTCGTGCTGCCCACCGACGACCCGCGCACCATCGACACCTTCGGACAGGAGGTGGCCCCCGCCCTGCGCGAGGCGGTCGAACGCGCACGCGCCAGCGCCGGGACCCCCGCCGGACCGGTCCGCCCCGCCGCCGCCCTCACCGCCCGCCGCCCCGGCATCGACTACGACGCCGTCCCGCACGCCCTGCGCGACACGGCGGTCGAACCCGGCGACAAGGGGTACGCGAAGGTCCGGCACGGGTACATGCAGCGGGGCCGCCCCGGGCTCGTGCTCCGCCCCACCGAGCCCGACCAGGTGGCCGAGGCCCTGGCCTACGCCCTCGAACAGGACGCGCCGCTCAACGTACGCAGCGGCGGACACGGCATCAGCGGCCGCTCCACCAACGACGGCGGCGTGGTCGTCGACCTCGGCCGGATGAACGAGGTGGAGGTCCTGGACGCCGGTTCCGGCCTCGTCCGGCTCGGCGCGGGCGCCCGCTGGGGCGAGGTCGGCTCGGTCCTGCACCAGCACGGCCTGGCGATCAGCTCCGGCGACCACGGGGGAGTGGGGGTCGGCGGGCTCGCCACCACCGGGGGCCTCGGGTACATGTCCCGCGCCCACGGGCTGACCATCGACCGCCTCACCGCGGTCGAGCTGGTCACCGCAGGCGGCGACCTGCTGAGGGTGGACGCCGAGCACCACCCCGACCTCTTCTGGGCGGTGCGCGGCGCCGGGGCCAACTTCGGCGCGGTCACCTCCGTGGAGGCGGTCGCGGCACCGGTCCGGGACGTCGTCCTCGGCCAGTTCGCCTACGACGCCTCGGACACGGCGGCCTTCCTCCGCACCTGGGGCGAGGTGGCCGAGTCCGCGCCGCGCGAGGTCACCGCCTTCCTCACCCTGGGACAGGCCCGGGGCGGCCAGGGACCCGTGGCACAGGCCATGGTCGTGTTCGCCGGGGACGACACCGACGCGGCCGTCCAGGCCCTGGAACCCTTCCTCAAGGTCGGCCCGGTCCTGGACCAGCGCGCGCAGGTCGCCCCCTATCCGGCGGTCCTGGTCGGGCACGCCGGTCCCCACGAGGGCGGCGGGACACCGGTCGCCCGATCGGCGCTGCTGGAGCACGTCACCGACGAGTCCGCCGAGGCCATGGCCCGGGCGCTCGCCACGGGCGAGGCCTACTTCATGCAGCTGCGCCAGGTCGGCGGGGCGGTCAACGACGTCGCGGCCGACGCCACCGCCTACCCGCACCGCTCGGCCCAGTTCTCCCTGGCCGCCATGGGGCGCCGTGCCGAACCCCTCGACCGCCGCTGGGCGGAGCTGGGTGAGGCGGCGCGGGGGCTCTACCTGAGCTTCGACACGCGCACCGGCCCCGAGGTCCTGGCCCAGGCGTTCCCCGAACCGGCGCTGGGACGCCTACGGGCGCTCAAGGCCGTGTACGACCCGGACCACGTCTTCGACCAGAACTTCCCGATCCCGCCCGGTTCCTGAGCCCGGGCGCGGCGGGCCCGGGCCCTCAGCGCTCGGGTCCGGCGGTGGCGTCGTCCAGGGCGTCGCGGATCTTCGGCGGAAGGCGCACGCTCTCCACGGACAGGATCTCCTCCAGCTGGGAGAGCGTACGCGGACCCACCACGGCGGAGGCCACCCCGTCCTGGTCGCGGGCCCAGCTCAGCGCCACCGCGAGCGGCGACACCCCCAACCCCTCGGCGGCCGTGCACACCGACTCCACCACCCTGCGGCTGCGGTCGTCGAGGTAGGGCTCCACATAGGGCGCCATGTGCGGGAAGGCGGCGCGCGAGTCCGCCGGGACCCCGTTGCGGTACTTCGCGCTGAGCACGCCCCGACCCAGCGGGGACCAGGCGATCACGTGCGCCTCGCTGGCCGCCGCGGCCGGGCGCAGCGCGTGGTCGGCGCCCCGGTTGAGCAGCGAGTACTCCGTGCCCGCGCTCACCAGCGGCACCCGTCCGGGCTGGGCGCGCTGCCAGGTCGCCAACGTGGCGAACTGCCAGGCCTTGAGGTCGCCCGTGCCCACGTAGCGGGCCTTGCCCGAGGTGACCGCCGTCTCCATCGCGGACAGCGTCTCCTCGGGAGGCGTACGCGGGTCGAACACGTGCAGCTGCCACAGGTCCACGTAGTCCGTCTGGAGGCGCCGCAGCGAGGCGTCCAGCGACGCCAGGAGGTGGCGCCGGGAACCGTCCACCGGCCGGTACGCCTCCGGCGTGTGCCCGCTCTTGGTGGCCACCACCACGTCCTCGCGGCGCACCGTCCCGCGCAGGAGCCGCCCGAGGATCCGCTCGCTCTGGCCGCCCGTGTAGATGTCCGCCGTGTCCACGAGCGTGCCACCCGCGTTCACGAAGGCGGTGAGCTGCTGCCCGGCCTCCTCCTCAGAGGTGTCGTTTCCCCAGCTCATCGTGCCGAGGGCGGTACGAGACACCCAGAGCCCTGATCTGCCCACCTGTCGCTGTTCCATGCGGCGGAGATTACCGTGTTCATCGGAAGTAGGCCCTGGGTACATCTTCGCTGCGTACTGTCGGTGAGGGCCGGACCAGCGCCGACGCGTCCTCTCGTCACGCGGGCCGTCCGGGCCGTCACCCCATCTGGTTCGTGTCCGTGCCCCCGAGGGCTCGGACCCGTCACGAAAGTCCGTACCGAGTGTCCATCTTCGAGGCGGTCGTTCTCGGCCTCATCCAAGGACTCACCGAGTTCCTGCCCGTATCCTCAAGCGCCCACCTGCGCGTCTTCGCGGCCTTCTTCGGCTGGTCCGACCCGGGTGCGGCCTTCACCGCCGTCAGCCAGATCGGCACCGAACTCGCGGTGGTCGTGTACTTCCGCAAACGGGTGTGGGCGATCATCTCCGTGTGGTGCAGATCCCTGGTCGACCGGGACCTGCGCGGCGACGTCAACGCCCGCATGGGCTGGTACATCATCCTCGCGACCATCCCCATCGGTGTCCTGGGCCTGCTCTTCGAGGACCAGATCGACGGTGTCTTCCGCGACCTGCGCCTCATCGCCCTCACCCTGATCCTCTTCGGCCTCCTCCTGGGCGCCGTCGACCACTTCGCCCGCAAGCAGAACGAGCTGGAGGACCTCACCCTCGGCCGGGGCGTGACCTTCGGTCTGTTCCAGACCCTCGCGCTGATCCCCGGTGTCTCCCGTTCGGGCGCCACCATCACCGGCGGCCGCCTGCTCGGCTTCTCCCGACCGGCCGCGGCCGAGTTCGCGTTCCTGCTCGCCATGCCCGCCGTGTTCGCCTCGGGCCTGTACAAGATGCTCGACATCGGCGGCAACGAGTACGCGGGCTGGGGCGCCACGATCGTCGGCACCCTGGTCGCCTTCGTGATCGGCTACGTGGTCATCGCCTGGCTGATGAAGTTCATCACCACGCACAGCTTCATGCCGTTCGTGTACTACCGCATCGCCCTGGGCGTGCTCATCATCGTGCTGGTCACCACCGGGGCCCTCTCCCCGCAGGGCGGAGCCGGGGTCGGATAGCCGCTCCCGCCGCCCGCGTTCCGGGCGTCCCAGGACGTTCCGCACCCCGGGGCGGGCCACCGGCCACGGTGGCCCGCCCCGAGGGTCGGGGCGACCTACCCTGGTGCCATGGCCACACCCGCAGACACCCCAGCCGACGCCCCCGCGCCCGAGGCGATCACCCTCCTGCTCGTCCGGCACGGCATGACCGACGCCACCGGGCCGCGACTGGCCGGCCGCGCGTCCGGCGTCCACCTCAACGACGTGGGCCGCGACCAGGCCTCCCGCCTGGCCGATCGACTGGCGGGGCTGGCCCCCGCCGCGCTCGTGTCCAGCCCGCTCGAACGCTGCCAGGAGACGTCCGAGGCCATCGCGGAGCGCCTGGGCACCTCCGTCACCACGGACGACAGGTTCGTCGAGTGCGACTACGGGAGCTGGACCGGCCGCTCCCTCACCGAACTGGCCGCCGAACCCCTGTGGCGGGTGGTCCAGGACCACCCCAGCGCGGCCCGCTTCCCCGGCGGGGAGGCCCTGGCCACGACCTCCGCCCGCGCCGTGGAGGCGGTCCGGGACTGGAACGGCCGACTGCTCGAACAGGCCCCGCCCGGCTCCGCCCCTCCCGTGTACGTCGTGTGCGGCCACGGCGACGTGATCAAGGCGATCGTCGCCGACGCCCTGGGCATGCACCTCGACCTCTTCCAGCGCCTGCGCGTGGACCCGTGTTCGGTCACCTCCATCACCTACACGCGGACCCGGCCCTTCCTGAACAAGCTCAACGACACCGGGGAGCCCCTGGCCGGGGCCCTGCCCACGGCGGCGGAGACCCGGGGCGACGCGGCCGTCGGCGGCGGAGCGGGACAGACGGCCGGGACCGAGGACGGGACCGGGGACGGGACGCCCCGCCCCTGACCGTGGGCGTATCGCACCGTGTCACCGTCATCCCTTAGGGTGCTACCCATGCCCGTCTTTCAGTTCAATCCGCCGGAACGGTTCGTCGCCGGGACCGTCGGCCAGCCTGGGGACCGCACCTTCTTCCTCCAGGCCGTCGGTGAGGGTCGCATCACCAGCGTCGCGCTGGAGAAGTCCCAGGTGGAGGCCCTGGCCACCCGTATCGAGGAGTTGCTGGAAGAGGTGCACCGCCGCTTCGGAGCGCCGCCGGACGACGTCGCCCCGCCCGAGGACGACGGCCCGCTGGAACAGCCCATCGAGCAGGACTTCCGCGTGGGCACCCTCGCACTGGCCTGGGACGCCGAGGTGGCCCGGGTCATCATCGAGGCCCAGGAGATCGACGAGACCGCCACCGAGGAGCTGGTCGAGGACGACGAAGAGGAGGAGCTGGAGGTCTTCGCGGAGGAGGCACCCGCCCACCGCGACGTCCTGCGCGTCTACCTCAGCCCCGGCGAGGCGCGCGCCTTCGCCGGACGCGCCCTGAAGGTCGTCTCCGCCGGGCGCCCCGACTGCCCGCTCTGCGGACGTCCGCTCGACCCCAACGGCCACATCTGCGCGCGCCAGAACGGCTACCGCCCGGACCGTCTCGTCTGAGGCACCTCGTGGACGACGACACCTGCGGCTCCCCGACCGCCGAACCACCGCCGACGGTGACCACGGCGGCCTTCGGCGGGCTCACCCCGGACGAGGGGCTGGACCTCCTGCGCCGTGGGGAGATCACCGTGGAGGGGCGCCTGACGGCGGCCTCCAACGCCACCCTGTACTGCACGGTCTCCGACGGTGCCCGTTCGGCCGTGTGCGTGTACAAGCCGGTGGCGGGGGAGCGGCCCCTGTGGGACTTCCCCGACGGCACGCTCGCCGGTCGTGAGGTGTCGGCCTACGCGGTCTCCGAGGCGCTCGGCTGGTCCGTGGTGCCGCCCACCGTCCACCGCGACGGCCCCTACGGCGAGGGCATGGTCCAGCTGTGGGTGCACGGCGACACCACCGTCGACCTCGTCGCGCTCTCCCGGGAGACCGAGCACCCGGGGCTGCGCCGGATGGCCGTCCTGGACGCGGTGATCAACAACTCCGACCGCAAGATCGGCCACCTGCTGCCCACGCCCGAGGGGCACCTGTACGGCTGCGACCACGGGGTGTCCTTCGCGGAGGACTACAAACTGCGCACGGTCCTGTGGCAGTGGCAGGGGCAGCCCCTCACCGACGAGGCACTGATCTCCCTGGCCTCCCTGCGCACCCGGCTGCGCGCCCCGGACGACCCGCTCAGCGCCACTCTGGCCTCCCACCTGACCGGACCCGAGGCCTACGCGGTGCGCGAACGCGTGGACCTGCTCATCCACCACGGCATCCACCCCTACCCGGCCCCCGACTGGCCCTCCGTCCCCTGGCCGCCCGTGTGACCGGTGTGAGCAGTCTCAACTGCCCAACACGCGGATACCGGTCGGTAGGAATGGCGCCTTAGTGGTCCGTACCTGCACAATGGGGCACGTGAGCAACGAGTGGAACTACCTTTTCGACATGGACGGCGTGCTCGTACGCGAGGAGCACCTGATCCCGGGAGCGGACACGCTCATCGCGGAGCTGCGCGAGCAGGGGACCCCGTTCATGGTGTTGACGAACAACTCCATCTACACCCCCCGCGACCTGAGGGCGCGACTGCTCAACACCGGGCTGGACATCCCCGAGGAGTCCATCTGGACCTCCGCGCTGGCCACGGCCCAGTTCCTCCAGACCCAGCGCCCCGGCGGCTCGGCCTACGTGGTCGGCGAGTCGGGTCTGACCACCGCCCTGCACAACGTGGGCTACGTGATGACGGAGCGCGACCCGGACTACGTGGTGCTGGGGGAGACCCGCACCTACAGCTTCGAGGCCATCACGCGGGCGATCCGACTGGTGCGCAACGGCGCCCGGTTCATCGCCACCAACCCCGACGAGACCGGGCCCAGCGCCGAGGGTCCGCTGCCCGCGACCGGCGCGGTCGCCGCGCTGATCGAGAAGGCCACCGGCCGCCGCCCCTACTTCGTGGGCAAGCCGAACCCCCTCATGATGCGTTCGGCGCTGCGCCGGATCGGCGCGCACTCGGAGAACACCCTCATGGTCGGTGACCGCATGGACACCGACGTCCTCAGCGGCCTGGAGGCCGGCCTCCAGACCGTCCTGGTGCTCACGGGCATCTCCGGCCGCGACACCGCCGACCAGTTCCCCTACCGGCCCACCCGGGTGCTCGGGTCGGTCAAGGAGCTCGTGGGCCACACCCAGGACCCCTTCGGCACCGAGGCCTGACCGGACCCGGACACGACGACGGGGGCGGTGGACCATGTCCACCGCCCCCGTATCCGTCGAGGGGCAGGCCGTCGGGCCGTCCCAGGGGTCAGGCGCTCTGCCGCTGCTTGGCGATCTCCTCGACCTTCGCCGCCTCTTCGCGGCGACGGGCGCGGAGCAGTTCCAACCGCTCGGCGAGAACCTCCTCCAGATCCTCCATGCTGCGGCGTTCCAGCAGCATGTCCCAGTGGGTGCGGACCGGTTTGGTGTTCTTGGGTTCCTCGCCGCCGCCGTCACGGCGCAGTGCGCGGTCGCCGCAGAAACGGCATTCCCATTCGGCGGGGATTTCGGCCTCGGTCGCGAAGGTGACCGAGAAGCGGTGACCCCGGGTACAGTCGTAGGTGACTTCCTGCCGGGGAGCCAGGTCGGTGTTGCGGTCGTTCTCGTAGCTCGTCGCCCCGAGCCGTGTGCCGCGAAGTGCTCGCTCGGCCATCGTGTGGGTGCCTCCAGGCGCTTGTGCGGTCTCGCGGGGTGTAACGCGTCGGTCCACGTCAAGATTCCCCACTGACCTGAGGTCGAACCTCCCGGGCGGACGCGGGAGCCCGCCCGCGCCACGAGGGCCCGCCTCACCGAGCCCCTCCGGTGGTTGTGACCTGCACCACTCTAGGGGTCCGGGTGTCGAAGTCCGCGCACCCACCCCGACACACCCGACCCCCGCCTCCGGGCCCGTGGCCCGCGACCCCTCCGTGCGGTACCCGGTCCGGTGTGGTCCGAGGTTCCCGAGGTCGGGGACGCGGATATTCGGGCGGGTCCGTATTCGCACGTCGGCGCGGTTAGAGGAAAGGCACCCGGGGATTCGGTCGGCGTTCCCCCGGGATTCTCCGGGCGGTCGCTTCGCACTCCGGTCCGGTGATGTATCGCCCCCCGTGCGGTATCGCTGGCTTTGTCTGATAACTCCGGTAATTGTCATTGTTTCGACATGGGAGACAGTTGAGTCAAGTGGTATCTTTGCTCGCTGTGTGAACAAAGGGCAGGTTGAGGGCCTTGCGACCGCCTATGTAACACAACAGTGCACGTGGGCCGAGGATGCCCGTTCGGCGTGCCCTTCGGCGTGTACAAAGAGTGAGGACGTGTCCGGACATGGAGCACCATGACTGACCAGACCCCCCGTCCCGACGGAGCGCCGCCCCAGGGGTCGACCACCCCGCGCTGGCTGCTCGTCCTGGTACCGGCCCTGCCCGCCTGGGGGTGGGCGCTCTGGGCGGCCCGGCCCGACGGGTGGGCCCCGGTCCTGACCGCCGGAGGGATCGCGCTCCTGCTGATCCTCGTCCTGGCGCTCCTCCTGGGACGCCGCGACCGCGAGGCCGCCGAGCTGCGGGCCCGCGTCGAACGGGCCCACGCCGAGACCGCGGCGCTCTCCACCCGGCTCCTGCCCCGGATGGTCGAGCAGCTGCGCGCCGGTGACTCCGCCGACACCGTCCTGCACCGGATGCCCGAGGTGGCGGACCCCGCGATCTCCGCCGCCCTTCGGAGCGTGGCCACCGAGATCTCCGCCTCCGAGCGCCGCCGCTCCGCCGCCATGGCCGCGTGCGCGACGGCCGCCGGACGTGTCCAGGCGCTGTCCACCACCATGCTCGCCGACCTGCGCCGCATGCAGGAGCGCCACGGCGACGGCGACGCCGGGGCCGACGTCCTCGGTGACCTCATGCAGCTGGACCACACCACCGCGCAGACCGGGCGGGTCGCCGACAGCATCGCGATCCTCACCGGCGCGCGGTCGGGCCGCCGCTGGGGCCGGGCCATCCCCATGGAGAGCGTCCTGCGCGGCGCCATGGGCCGCATCGGCGCCTACCAGCGCGTGCGCACCCACAGCGTCACCAACCTGGCGGTCGCCGGGTTCGCCGCCGAGGGCGTCATCCACGCCCTGGCCGAGATCCTCGACAACGCGGCCAAGTTCTCCCCGCCCACCGCCGAGGTCCACGTCCACGTGGAGGAGGTCCAGGCCGGGATCGCCGTCATGGTCGAGGACGGCGGCCTCGTCATGGGTGAGGAGGCACTGCGCCGGGCCCGCGCCGCGGTGAGCGACGGCCTCGACATCACCACCATCTCCGGGACCCGCCTGGGACTGTCGGTCGTGGGCCGCATCGCCCAGCGCTACGGTCTCGAAGTCTCCTTCCGCTCCTCCTCCAGGGGCGGCACCGCCGTGGTCCTGCTCCTGCCGCAGCGCATCGTCAAACCGCTGCCCGCCAGCGTCCCCGCACAGCCGATCACCGTTCCCGAGCCCTCCTCCCGCGAGACGGCGGCCCCTTCCGCCGACACGGCCCCCGCCCCCAGGGCGGACAGCGGACTGCCCATGCGCCGCCGGGGCCGGTCCCTCGCGGCGGCGGAACGCAACCGGCCCGCCCCCAAGGAGGCCGGCCCCCGCACCCCGTCCCAGGGGTTCGGCGCGTTCCGCTCCGCCGTGCGCGGCCAGGAGACGACCGACTCACCGAAGGAAACATGATGGACCTCAAGACGCTGACCTGGCTGCTCGAAGGCCTGCTGGAGCGCACCCCCGGCACCCGACACGCTCTCGTGCTCTCCCGGGACGGCCTCAAGCTGTGCCACACCGCCGGGTTGGGCAACGACAGCGCCGACCACCTGGCCGCGATCGCGGCCGGGGTGCAGAGCCTGGCGCACAGCGCCTCGGTGGAGTTCGGTGACGGCCGCGGCGGGGTCCGGCAGGCGATGGCCGAGTTCTACGGCGGCCTCCTCTTCATCGTCGAGGCGGGGCACGGCACCCACCTGGCGGTCATCACCAACGGTGAGGCCGAGCCCGGGCTGGTCGGCCACAACATGAACGAACTGGTCGAGCAGATGGGCGAGCACCTCACCACGCCGTCCCGAGTCGGAGCCGAAGCGGAGTGAGCCCGTACCGACGGGAGAGCCCCGACCGGCTCTACATCATCACCTCGGGCCGCAGCCGTGGCGCCGACGACTCCCTGGACGCCGTCGCCCTCATCGTCGCGGAGAGCGCGCCGGTCCCCGGCATGCAGTCCGAACACGCCGCCGTCCTGCGCCTGTGCGTGAGCCCCATGGCGGTGGTGGAGGTCGCGGCCCACCTGCGCCTGCCCGTGGCGGTCACGCGGATCCTGCTCACCGACCTCCTTGACACCGGCCGGGTCACCGCCCGCCACCCGGCCCCGGCGCCCTCACCGGCGCACCCCCTCGCCTCCCCGGACGTGTTGGAGAAGGTGCTCGTTGCACTCCACAACCTCTGAACCCGCTCGCACCGACCAGCCGGTCACCCCGCTGGCCGACAGCACCGAACAGGCCCTGAAGATCGCCGTGGTCGGCGGCTTCGGGGTCGGCAAGACCACCATGGTCAGCTCCGTCAGCGAGATCCGCCCGCTGACCACCGAGGAGACCATGACGCGCGCCGGGGCGGGCATCGACGACCTGGAAGGGGTCGAGGGCAAGCGCACCACCACCGTGGCCTTCGACTTCGGCCGCATCACCCTCGACGCCACCTCGGTCCTCTACCTGTTCGGAGCGCCCGGCCAGGAGCGCTTCTGGTTCCTGTGGGACCGGCTGTTCACCGGCGCACTGGGCGCGGTCGTCCTGGTCGACACCCGGCGCCTGGAGGACTGCTTCTACGCGATCGACCGCCTGGAGGACCAGGGCACGCCCTTCGTGGTGGCGCACAACGACTTCGGTGCGTCCGAGCACTCCCTGGAGGACGTGCGCACCGCCCTGGACCTGGACCCGGGCATCCCCCTGCTCCGCTGCGACGCCCGCGAGCGCGACTCGGCCAAGAAGGTGCTCATCGCCCTGGTGGAACACGTGCGTTCCCTGATCACGGAAGGTGCCTGATGACCGGCTGCCCCGTCCAGCTGTACGGCCCCGAGTTCCAGTCCGACCCGGGCGGCCTCTACGAGAGGATGCGGGCCGAACACGGGCCGGTCGTCCCCGTACGCATGGAGGGCGACGTCCCCGCGTGGCTGGTCGTCGGCTACCGGGAACTGCACCAGGTCATGAACGACACGACGACGTTCGCGCGCAGCTCCAGCCGCTGGAACTCCTGGCACCTGGTCCCCGCCGACTGGCCGATGCTGCCCATGGTGATCCAGCTGCCGTCGGTGCTCTACTCCGAGGGCGCCGAGCACCGCCGCCGCACCGGCGCGCTCAGCGACGCCCTGTCCGGCACCGACCTGCACGAGCTGCGCACCACCACCGCGCGGATGGCCGACCGGCTCATCGACGCCTTCTGTTCCACCGACGGCACGGAACTGCGCACCTCCTACACGGCGCGGCTGCCCGCCCTCGTGCTCAGCTGGATGTACGGGCTGGACGACCCGCGCGGCGACCGCCTCGCCGACGACATGAACACCATGATCGACGGGGGCCCCGACGCCATGGTCGCCCAGCAGGCGCTGATGGCCGCCATGGGGGAGCTCGTGGCGGAGCGCCGCGCCAGGCCCGGGCCGGACGTCGTCTCCCGGCTGCTCGGCCACCCCGCCGCGTACAGCGACGAGGAGGCGATCCCCGAGCTCATCGTCCTGCTGGGCGGCGGCAACCAGCCGACGGCCGAGTGGCTGGGCAACGCGCTGCGGCTCATGTTCACCGACGACCGCTTCGGCGCGTCCATCGCCGGTGCACGCAACAGCGTGCAGGAGGCCCTCAACGAGGTCCTGTGGGAGGACACCCCCACCCAGATCCACGCGGGACGCTTCGCCGCGCACGACGTGGAGCTGGGAGGCCAGGTCATCCGCCAGGGGGACCTGGTGCTTCTCGGGATCTCGGGCGCCAACCGGGACCCCCTCGTGCGCTCCACCGCGGGCCGGATCGGTGACCGCGGCAGCCAGGCCCACCTGTCGTTCTCGCACGGACCCCACCAGTGCCCCTACCCGGCGCGGGAGATCGCGGAGATCATCGCCGTCACCGGCGTCGAGGTGCTGGTGGACCGGCTCCCCGACATCGAACTGGCCGTCCCCGCCGAGGAGCTGTGCTGGCGCCCCTCGCCGTGGGTGCGGGGGGTCGCCTCCCTGCCCGTGACCTTCACCCCGACCGATCCCTACGGGGGCCACTGACGGCTCCCGGCCCTCGTGTGCCCCGATCCCCGCGTCCTCCCCACCATCCCCCGAACCGACCCGAGGAGTGCACCGATGCCCTGTCCCGTTCAGCATGGAACCGACGCAACCGTCACCCTGGACCCCTACGTCACGAACCTGCGCGCCGAACGCGAGATCCTCCACGCCGCCGGTCCGGTCACCCGCGTGGAGCTGCCCGACGGGGTGACCGCCTGGGCCGTCACCCGCCACGAGGCCGCCCGCGCGGCGCTCACCGACCCGCGCCTGGTGAAGGACATCGCTCACTGGGACGACTACCAGCAGGGCCGGATCCCCGCGACGTGGCCGCTGATGAGCACCATCCCGCCCACCCCGACCAACCTCCTGGGCACCGACGGCGCCGAGCACAAGCGCCTGCGCCTGCTCACCGCCAAGGCGTTCTCGGCCCGGCGGGTGGAGCGCCTGCGTCCCCGCGTCCACGACCTGACCGTCCAGCTCCTGGACGCTCTGGAGGCCGGGGCGCACGAGCCGCTGGACCTCAAGGACGAGTTCGCCTTCAAACTGCCGATGAGCGTGATCGGTGAGCTCTACGGCGTGGACGCGGCCGAGCACGGCTACCTGCGCGACATGTACGTGAAGTTCTTCAGCGCGGTCACCGGCCCCGAGGAGTTCCTGGAGACCTACGCGACCCTGGAGCGCTACTACGAGGGCATGATCGCGGCCAAGCGCGCCAACCCGGGCGACGACCTGACCACCGAACTCCTCAACACCGGGGAGGACGGCGACGCGCTCACCGACCTGGAGGTGCGCGGAACCCTCCAGGTGGTCGTGGCGGCCGGGCACGAGACCACCGTCAACCTGCTGTGCAACGCCGTGCGCGCCCTGCTGGCCCACCCCGAGCAGTTCGACCTGGTCAAGGAGGGCAGGATCGGCTGGGACGCGGTCGTGGAGGAGACCCTGCGCTTCGACCCGCCCACCTCCAACATGGTCTTCCGGTTCGCCACCGAGGACGTGGAGCTCGGCGGTCGGACCATCCGCAAGGGCGAGGCCCTGATGACCTCCTACGGCGCGATCAGCCGCGACCGCGACGAGCACGGCGAGGAGCCGCACCCGGACACCTTCGACCTGACCCGGGAGAAGGGGCGCCACATGTCCTTCGGGTACGGGCCGCACGTGTGCCCGGGCTCCCACCTGGCCCGCATGGAGGGGCAGATCGCCCTCCCGCTGCTGTTCGAGCGCTTCCCCGACCTGCGGCTCGCCGTCCCGGACGAGAAGCTGGAGAACCACCCCTCCATCGTGGTCAACAGCCTCAAGGAGCTGCCGGTCCTGCTGCGTCCGAGGGACTAGGCGGAGTCTCCCGGGGCGCTCCGGAACGGAGCGGCCCCGGGTCGGTCACGGCGGCCGGGGCACCGGACACACTGGCTAGCCTGAGACCCGTCCGCCCCCCACACCGACGGGATCCCCATGGCCAACGACCACACGCGTGCCACCCCCTCGCGACTCCGACTGGACACCACCGTCCCCCAGTCGGCCCGCGTCTGGAACTACTGGTTGGGAGGGAAGGACAACTACCCGCCCGACCGGGCCGTCGGGGACGAGATCCGCCGTACCAACCCCCACATCGTGGAGATCGCCGTCGCCGCCCGCGCGTTCCTGGTCCGCGCGGTCACCCACCTCACCCGCGACGTCGGGGTCCGCCAGTTCCTCGACGTCGGTACCGGCCTGCCCACCGCGAACAACACCCACGAGGTGGCCCAGGCGATCGCCCCCGAGTCACGCATCGTCTACACCGACCACGACCCGCTCGTGCTGGCCCACGCCCGCGCCCTGCTCGTGGGCACCCCCGAGGGCGCCACCGACTACGTCGACGCCGACCTGCGCGAACCGGAGCACATCCTGCGCGAGGCCCGCAGGACCCTCGACTTCGACCAGCCCGTCGCCCTGATGCTCATGGGGATCGTCGGCCACATCACCGACGACGACGAGGCGTACGCGCTCGTCCGCCGACTCGTGGAGGCGCTGCCCTCCGGCAGTTACCTCGTGCTGTACGACGACACCAACGTGATCCACACCGAGACGATGGACGCGATGGTGCGGCACTGGAACGAGAGCGGCCAGAACCCGCGCGTGAACCGCACCCCGGAGAGGATCGCGCGGTTCTTCGAGGGGCTGGACCTGCTGGAGCCGGGTGTGGTGTCGGTGACCCGCTGGCGCCCCAACGAGGTCGAGGTGGGCCAGGTCGTCGAGGTGGACGACTTCTGCGGGGTGGCCCGTAAGCCCTGACCACGCCCGAAACGGGAACCGGGGTCCCGACACGTGTCGAGACCCCGGTCGTGTGGCCGTGGCGGCGTCCGATGGCACCTCGCGAGGTTCTCGGGGGCCGGGGGTCGTCCTCCGTCACACGGTGAAGTGATCGGTATCCGCACCTTGGCCCATGCTGTCCGCTGGAGTCGGGTCACGAACGCGGTGAGGAACGAGGACCGTAGGTGGAGAACGAGTCGCGGGTCGCCAGCCGAGTCCGGCCGGAGGCGGTGAGCTGGGTTGGTCTGGGGCTGGTCTGCGGCGGGATCCTGCTCGCGGCCATCGACGTGGTGCGGTTCCCCCTCATGGAAGAGAGGTTGACGACTCCCGACGGTGGCCTCTGGTGGTTGCTGGCCGTGCACCAGCCGACGGAGCACACGGTCGCCGATGCTTTCCCGACCACACCCGCCCCGGTACCCAGCGGTGTCAGCGAGGTCGCTTGGGAGTGGGAGGTACCGCAGGGCGTGTCCGCGCAAGGCGTGGAACCGGGAGTAGTGCAATCCCTGGGAATCGGTGGGCGCTCCGGCCCTGACGCGCGTGATGGGCCAAAAACGGTCATCGATCCCTTTGGAGACCCAGGTCGCGAACTGTCACGACCAGGATGATGCATTGGTTCGGTGGGACGCGGTCACTTGTGGCAATGAACAGAATGCTCGCGACACGAGGCTGATGGAAGTCGTAGCACGCCAGAGGAAGGTCGCGTTTCACAAGAGCGGTGGGACCGACGCGAATCCGAACGAGGCGTGAGGCGGTGAGGACGCCGAGGCCCTGGCCCTCTGCCCGCAGCAGAAAGGGCGTCCGCGCCCGGCCGACCTCCCCTACGGTGAGGCGATCCACCCCCGAAAGCCGTAGGAGTGCGTATGGACGCGATCACCGGTACAGCCGCAGGTGTGCCCTTCACCGCCCTCCCGCCGTCCGGGACTGGCGACGGCCCCGCGCGGTTGATCGTGACCTGGCACATGCTGGACGCGCCCCGCACCGACGCGGCCTTCGCGGCGGCACTGCCCATGGCCGGTGTCCCTTCCTGGCGGGTCCACCTGGGTATGCCGCTGTGCGGTCCGCGGATGGTCGGGGGCAGTCTCGACAGACACGTCGAACTCGCTCGCGAGGACATCCTGTTGGCGTACTTCGGCCCGATCATCCGCCAGGCCGTGGAGGAGTTCCCGGCCGCGCTGGCCGAGCTGCGCCGTCAGCTACCGGTGGACGACCAGCCCATCGGTGTCCTCGGCGCTTCGCTCGGCGGGGCGGTGGCGCTGCAGGTCCTCACGGCCCCGCCGACTCCGATCGGGGCGGTCGCGCTCGTCAACCCGGCCGTGCGGGTGAGTACTGGCGTCGAACTCCTCGCCGCCGGGCTCGGCCAGCCCTACGGTTGGACCGCCGATTCCCGTGGGGCGGCCGAGGGCCTGGACTTCGTCGCCCGCGCCGGTGAGTTGAGTGGGGAGCCACCACTGTTGCTGGTCAGCGGCGAGCACGACCACCCGTCGTTGCGTGAAGACGCTTCTTCCCTGGTCAGCGAACTTCGTGGACGGTACGCGCGTCCGGAGGAGGTCGAGCTGACGACGGTGCCGGGCCTGGCCCACCCGCTGGCCGACGAGCCTGGGCTCGCACCGGCTCCCCAGTCGCCCGAGGCGGTGGCGGTTGATGGGGTGCTCACCCGGTGGTTCGTCCGGAGGTTCGCGACGCGGTGAGCAGCGGTCGGTAGGCGTTCCCAGGGCCGTGGTGAGGCAGGTTGGTGCTGCGCGACCGGAAGCCTGCCCACGCGAAGCGCGGGCAGGCTTGGACGACAGCCGTCGCCGGTGCCCCGTCGGGTCGACCAGCTCCATCCGGACCCGGGGCCCGCACGGGAGGCGGCTCAGGCCACGGGAGCGGAATCGGCCCGCTCCGGACGGTCCCTGCCGCCGAGGACGTTGAAGACCACGTTGAGCACCAGCGCGGACGCGGTGGCGGTGACGATGCCCGAGTGCAGGATCATCGTGGCCCACGTCGGGAAGGTCGCGAAGAAGTCGGGCGCGACGATCGACAGGATGCCGAAGCCCAGCGACACGGCCACGATGACCAGGTTCTGGTAGTACGGGGTCTTGCGGTGACCTGTGAAAACCAGTATCAGTGCAGGTCAGAGGGTTCTGTTGAGGGATCTTCGCGGCGGTTGGGAGCCGTTGGGGGACGTTCCTGTCTCCCAAGAATCTCCCAGGGGTGGTGGGAGACGGTCGTCTCCCACCACCCACACCGGCGGCTCCGCTGCTGTGAAGGTCTCTCGATCACACGAAAGAAGTGATCGTGATGGAGCCCTCCCGTTGGTCACGAGCAGTGACCATCGCCGCCGTGCTGATGCTCGCGGGCATCGCCGCGGTGGTGTCCTACTCCCACATGTACGAACTCGCCCTGCACCACGGCGAACCCCAGTGGAGAGCCGCCCTGTTCCCGCTCTCGGTCGACGGCATGATCGTGGGCGCGAGCATGACGCTACTCAGCGACGCCCGCCAGGGCCGCAAGGGCGGTCTCTTGCCCTGGGCTCTGCTGATCATCGGTTCTGCGGCCTCCCTGGCAGCGAACGTCGCTGTCGCAGATCCAACGATGTGGTCGAGGATCATTCACGCCTGGCCATCGTTTGCGTTGATCGGTGCGTACGAGCTGCTCATGCGCGAGTTCCGCACGACCGCGCAGTGCGTGCGCACTGCGTCCGCAGAAGATGAGCACGCTGCTAAGGGTGATGAGATCGAGGAAGGGCCCTCCATGGGCGGAAGTCTGCATGTTATGGATTCGTCGGGACGGGAGGAGTCACCCCAGCCGCTCACTCCATTTCAGACCCGAGCTTGGCAGTGGGCTCTCGCCCGTGAACGTGAGACAGGGAAGCTGCCAGAGGGGCGAGTGATCGCGGAGCAGTTCCACCGCAAGGAGCGCTGGGGTCGGCTGGTCAAGCAGCGTGGTCTTGCTGAGCACGGAACTACTCCCGCCGGTTGGGGGCGACCACACGTGGACGATCAGGGGTCGCCGGGCCATCGCCGAACCCCGTAGTCCTTTGGTGGGAGATATCGCCCAGAGTCGTCACCCTCGGTGTGGGGAACTGTATTGCGAGGGGGATCGTCCCATTCCGGTCTGACATACATGGGGGTCTGGTCTACACCGCAGGTTCAGGGGCCCCTGGACCGGACCTGAGGGGTCTGGCCAGACGGGGTCAACTGCTGGGGGTGAGGGTCTGGAGTATGGCGTCGCTGAGAACGCGGCGGTCACTGGTCGGGCGTAGGTTCTGGACCTGTTCGGTGAGCAGGGCCGTCGTGAGGTCACGGCGCTGTTCGGGGTCGAGGTCATCGAGCATCTGCTCGGCTAGGACCATGGCCTGGTAGTGCTCGAAGGCGCTGCGGGGTTGGGTAAGCACGGCCAGAAGGGTGTCGAAGTCGCGCAGGGGCGCGTTGGCCTGCATCAGCCCGAGTGCGGTGATGCGTTCTTCGTCGTTGCCGCTCCTCAGCCAGTCGCGAACCTCGTGCGGAGCGAAGGTCCGTGTTGTCGCCAGGTGGCGGGTGCGCGACATGATCCGTTCCAACGCGCGGACCCGGGCGGCTCCCGAAGGCATGCTGGTCCGTGTCGATCGGTAGTCGGCAAGGAGCGAACCCGCCGCGTCGAACAGCGTGCGGGCCTCGTCGCGCAGTTGGGCGGCGCCTTGACCGTCCCCGTCCTCTTCGGCCTGGTCAGCCTGAGCGTAACGATCGGCCGCGGCGGCTCGGAGCCGGAGTCTGGCACCGCCGAACTCGAAGTGCTCGATGCGGTCCCCCAGTACGGCCACGGCAAGTGACAACCCGCTGAAGACCAGCCGCCAAGGACCCACTGCCGTTTTCGGTGACGAACACCGACATCGTCCCAGCGAGGAAGGCGATGCCGCCCAGGGACCACAGCAGGGCGCGCTGCCAGGGCTGGAGGAACCGGGGTTCCCGGGGTGGCGGTGGTTTCGGCGTTCGGCGGTCTGGTGTTCCGGGCACCGTCCCAGCTTATCCAAGGTCCCCGGGTCGAAGCCCGCGCCCCCGGAGCTCTGGTGGGCAAGCGGGGCACCGACCTCAGCCAATGTGAGAACTTGGGAAAAAAGATGGACGTTAATATGGCATTTATTTGCCACATATAACATTTGTCGCCTGGCTGGGTTTGAGGTTTTCCTGATGGCCTGATCATGGTTCGCTATGATCGGGTCAGCCGACGCATTATTCCTCAAACGTGAACTCTTGTGGAGTGCGCTGGAAGTGTCGGAAGTAGGACTGGAGAAGACTTTCTCTTGAGCTAGACAGACGTTCTGAAATCAATGGTGCTGCGAGGTGCTGTGCATCGGGAGAACGCACTAGAAGCCAGGGACCAGACGGTCAGAGGCCTCACTACCGCTGCTCTTCGGGCCGCGAAGGCGTGGAGTGTTCGGAGCATTGATCCGGATTCGTGGCGGGAGGTCTCCCGCATGCATGGCGTCATGCTGAGCTTCCTGCCACCGGGTACTGCACCAGCCACGCCCGTTGACATGATCAGGAACCTCAGACAGCCGATGCGTGAGTGGGTCGCACTGCCCTGGGACGACCTTCCTGACGACCTCGGCACGTTTTCGATCCTCGAAGAGGAAAACGATTTTCTCACTGCTGACGCGGTTGAGTACGGATCTGACTACGCCGAGGCACTATTCGAGAACCACGGCGAAGCGGCGGACAAGATCCCCCAGTGGGCCCACCAAGCCTTCGAAAAAGTGGAGCGAGCTGTCTACGGGGTGCTCGTTTCCGCGGGTCAGGACGAGTACGTGGCGACGCGCCGCCTACTGATCGAGGTCCCAGCGGGTCCCTACGAGACCGTGACCTATGAATTGCAGAAGCGGGGAGCGCTGCACACGGGCGCGCATGTGCCGATCCCACCTGACCAGCGGTTCATCTGGCAGGCACGGTCCTGGTACGTCCCCTGCCCTGTGTGCCGTTGGCCGATGCACGTGAGTGGCGGCACACTCCACTGCCGGTATGGACAGCACCGCGGCCTTTTCCGAGTTGGGGAGAGCAAGAACGGAACACCGACGATCGGGGGCCCGTCTCAGGTAACGGCGCACGATGCGGAAGATGTTGTGTGCGTCCACGAAGCGGTTTGGCGCTACATCACCGTTCCCGGTGTCACGGAAGTCCAGCTCATGGACTGGCTGGTGGCTCAGAGCGGCATCGGTGAGGCGGGTGTTCAGCGCTGGCCCCACAAAGATCGGTGGGACATCACCGTGCAGGCAGGACCCACCGAGTTCCAGGTGGACCTGAAGGATACTTGCAGTCCCTCGAAGATCGCGGCGAGGCCGCCCCGTGTGCGCTACGTCGTGGTGCCCGACTATCGCCGTGGCCAGATCCCCCAGCTGCGCCGTTCACTTCCTAAAGATCTGTTCACGCCCTGCACCGTCCACCAGTTCAAGTCCAGGGTTCGCCGGGCCCTGAAAGCGGGGGCGTAGTGGGCGGTTCACTGACGAAGATGAGCAGCCGCCATCTGGTGACCCTGGGCGCCATGACCATGGCGGTACGACTCTTCGAGAACCGTGCGGACGAGGAGTTCCGGATCGCCGGTGCTCTGAGGGACGCGCACTTTCTCATCACCGGCCACACACACCTGTGGGACAACTACCAACGGCTCGCTGACGAGGAGTGTCGGCGCATCGCCCGGCTTCTCTTCCACCGGAAAGGCCGTCTGGCCATCCTCGCTTCGTTCCGGAACACCGTTGAGGCGGTCATCTCCGACCCTGACATGCCCGAGGGGTTCGCCCTGCTGGACGAAGACCACTTCGTCGTCACAGAGGAAAGGCACCGAACACTCACCGCCCTGGTGGACAGGATCCTTGGGGTTCTGGATGAGCGCTGGGAGGCAGCGGAGGAGCGACGGACCCGCCCCGTCGCGACCAACGGTCACTTTCAGGTGAGAACCCGAATCCCCGATCCCTCCAGCCCTGGAAACCAAGTCATCCAGGCCAACTACGTCCTTGACTCCGAACAGGACAAGGCAGCTCCAGACCTACCGGACCTGGGACGGCCTGTGGATATGACTGAGAAGAAGGTGCCGATCCCCGAACTACGTGAGATCGCCATCAAGGCGGACGATGCGTTCAACCAGACACATCGCCGGGCGTGCCTGGACCGACTGACCAAGCACCTGCGCACCGCTGACGGGCACCCTCTGGGGGCAGATGCCCTGACGCTCACGGCGGGAACGATCAGGGTTCTCAGTGCCTGCACCGGATCCGGAAAGAGCATCCTGGCTAAACTCCTCGCCGAATGGGGAGTCGAACATGGTTTGGTCACCTGCATCGTCGTCCCGCGCAACGACAACGTCCTGGACTTCACCCTGACGCTGCGCGAGGAGCTTCGGAAACTCGGCCACAAGACTGCACGGGTCGTGCCGTTGCTCTCACCGAACAGCATGCAGAAGGCGGCTGAGAAGCTCGCCAGGACTCACACCGACGCTGGCAGGGGCGAGAAAGCGGGCGACGCCTTCGGAGAGTTCGCCTACGGCTGCCCCCTCCAAGCCAAGTCGACCAACGTCCAGGACGTCGATCTCTGGCAGCCGGGCGAAGAACCCTGCACAAGCCTGGAAGGCCTGGACCCCGATACCGGGGAGAAACAGCGATACCGGTGCCTCTGGCATGGGCTCTGCGGTAAACACCGTGCTCAGACGGACCTTGCGCGCGCCGACATCATCGTGACCAACCACATCAACCTCATGTCCGGCCGGATGCACATCCCGGTCATCGCCAATGGGGTTATCCGCAACAGCATGACGATCGAGGAGGCGGTCCTGCACTTGTGCCACCAAGTGCTCATCGACGAGGTGGACTCCTACCAGGCCACCGGCTTCTCCAAGAGCGCCCACCACGTCACGCTCGCCCGTTACGACAGTCGTCACCCCAGCGCCCTCCAGGAACTCAGCGAACAGTTCAGTTCGCGCTCAGGCCAGCTGACGTACGACCTCGAACGGCATATCCACCCCAAGATCGCGCAGGCCAAGTTCCTGGCGGAAAGCTATGTCAGCAACGCCGCCCACGGGCGTATCGCCCAAACCGGGCCGCAGGACAGGGGACCCCAGCGTTCCAATCGCCGGCGACTCATCCTGCCCCGACGCTGGGACTCCTGGTGCACCAGCATGTTGTGGCGGATCCCGGAGGAGGACACGCCCAGCCGCGAACAGAACGACACCTTCCAAACGCTGTTCGACCCCCGCGACGAGGCCGCCATCGCACTGGAACAGGACGTACCCCCGGTGCCAGGCGTTACAGACAGCAAGGACCGACTGGTGCGTCTTCGCAGCGTTCTGCTGGAGACCAGCAACCTCCGCAACGGGGAGGACCCCATCTACGCCGGGGCGCACACGCGGATCGCTGACGCGATCACCCCTCTCCTGGCAGAGACGGTGTCCGCCCAGGACCGGGAGCTTCTGATTGACCTCCTGGTCCGCCGCGCCTACCTCGAACAGATCCGTGCCCAGGTCGAGTACATGTCCCGCTCGGGAGCGCCGCTCAAGGCATCTGGTATCACCGCCGCCAATGAACTCGTCGAGATGCTCGACGACAACAAGCAGTGGCGCGCCGCCCCCTACGGCCCACTCGGCGCTCCGGTGTTCGGGTTCAACGCCGCCCACGACGACGAGGACAAACACCGCTCCGAACTGGCGCTGACCTCGTTCACGGACGACCCTCACGCCTCCACCGTCCAGCTGGGCGACACCACTGCCCTGGCCCTGGTCGGGCGCCGTCGGATCGTCATCGGCATGTCCGCCACCGCCTACATGCCGGGCGGCACGATGCACCATCTCATCGTCGAACCCACCTGGTACGTTCCCGACGACATCACTGGAACCCTCAGACTGCGCCCCCTCCGTCTGAAGGACGACACCGGTGTAGGCATCCGTATCTCTGGCAGCTCCGACGTTCGCCGGGACATGGCCCACCAGAAGATGGGACGCGCCCTGTGGGGCCAGCACGTGATCCAAAACCTCAAAAAGCTTGCCAACAGGCCCGCGACCCAGCACCGAGCTCGCATCCTGGTGGCGTGCACGTCCTACATCGGCGCCGCGCAGCTGGCCGAGGGCATGATCTCCGCCGGCGCTGACCCCGAGACGATCGCCGTCGCCACCAGAGTCGACACCGGAGAGTTCAACACCCTGCCCAACCACTACCGTCGCAGGCCAACCTGGACCGAGATCTCCTCGGACGCGCTTGAGAGCTTCCCCCACCACCCGAAGGCGAAAGTTCTCATCGCGCCGCTGGCCATCGCTGAGCGCGGGCTGAACATGGTGGACACCACCGGGCGCTCACTCGTCGGTCACGTCGTCCTGGCGGTGCGTCCCATCCCCCTCATGGACGAGCCAGCCCAGCTGCTCGCACTGATCTCCAGCCACGCCTACACCACGTCCCGGCCCACCAGCGACCCCGCGAAGATGCTGCACGACCTGGCCGTCACCTCCACCGGGGTGTATGAGGGGCTCTTCCGTACGCACCACTACTTCCAGGCCCTACCCGACAAAGTACGTCTGTCCATCGTCGCGGAGATGCTCATCGGCATGATCCAACTGGGCGGCAGGGTTCGCCGCGGTGGAGACCGGGGCGAGCTCTACCTCGCCGACCACGCCTTCCACGACACCTCCACCGGCAGCGACCTGCCCAGACTCATCGGCGATCTGCGTGACCAGTGGAAGCGCGACGGACAGCTCTCGCTCCTGGAGAACATCTACGGCAGCACGCTTCGAGCGATCTTCAGTTTCGCCGACGAAGGGACCAACACCTGATGGCCCGCTATCCTCGACGCCTTTACACCCTGGACTACCCACTCACCGCGGAACAGATGGGCGAGGTGCACGTCTACCCGCTCACCCCCAACTTCGCCCGTCTGTGGGATCGGCTGGCCAAGAGGTGGCGCCCCAAGGAAGGGTTTACCACCCCGCACGGGGCATTGCGCACCGCACTGGCCGCAGTGACCGGACACATGGTGATCATCACTGTGCGCAATAACGAACACAACGACGCGCCACTCTCCCAACGCAGCCTGCTCGTCTCGGACGGACCGCTCCTCCCTGAACGGACCAGGACCTGCTTCGACGCTTGGCAGAGACTCTCCTACGGACCGCCACGGACCGGGGAATGGCTGAGCCAGTACGTCGACTTCGAAGGGACACGGATCCTTTCGCTGGCAGAGGCGCTCGAACACGACGAGGCCGACAACATCACTGGACCTTGGTGGTGGAAAGACGCGGTCGGCTGGTCCGTCATCAAGACGCTCGCCCCGCACCCTCTCGTGGACGCCGCGCGCAATGACAGCACCACACCGTTCCAGGTCAGCACGGGAAGGACACTCATCGCCTGGGACTACCCACTCTTCTACACGACATACAAGGGTCAGAAGAACGAGCGCACCGAGCTCGGCATGGCCTACGTATCAGCTGTGGGTACGACGCTGCGAGGTCACCCCGGTCCCGTCGTTCGCGTCGACTGCCACATCACACGGGTCGCTCGCACCTACAAGAACATCAAGACTGTTCACGTGCGTCACCCCCGTTTCCCGACTATCCTTCGGGTCCCCGTGCGATCTCTGCCCCTCCGGGACGAAAACGGAGACAAGGTCACCGACCCTAACGGCAATCTGGTCTGGGAAACGAGGTTCCGTGGACACACGGCCGCGATCGTGCAAGCGTGCGGCCTGGAACCGCTCACGCTTCCCGAACAGGCAGACGCCGCCCCCGACACCGTACGGGCCGTCTTTCGAAGCAAGGGCAAACACAAGATCGGCAAAGGTGTTGGTGCCTACTTCACCCTGCGTATGGCCACCCACATCAGCGACGTCCTGGGCACTGATCCGCTCATCTACGATGCGACAAGCTACAACATCCCCGAAAAGAGCCTCACACGCGGCCCGATCCCCTTGGATAAACTTCAGCAAGCCGTGAACTACGCCGGATGGCGCTCACTCCGAATCGCCGTCCTCTACCACTCGGACACCACACCACTCCGTATTCTTAAAGAACTGACAACGGAACAAGGCCTCGCCCTTCCCCCGGATCTCGCCGGTCCGGAAGACGCCTTCGACGGGGCGGCGATCGACATCACCCCAAGTGTCACCCTCGTCATGTGCAAGTCACCCGAACTCGTCATGCACGGAATCCACGACCGAGCCGCCATCATCAGCAAGACTCCTTGTCTGAAGCCAACTGACCCCGACCAACTCGTCGTCGCTATTTGCGAGACCAACTGGAACGGGACTCGAGCCGAGAATGACGGCAAGTTCCCCACCCGGCGAGCTCTTGCCGAAGCAGGCATCGTCAGCCAGTTCCTCAACGCTGAGGGACAGGGCGACGGCGACGAGGACACCAAGGTCGATCACCCTGCTCGGTCGGCGCTCCGCAACGTCCTTCAGAACTGCGGGATCATCGACAACCGCGTCAGTTTCGCGACATGCGCGACGCCCGGAATCCGCAAAAAGTCACCTCTGTCCGCGCCGACCACAGTCGTGGGCCTTTACTTCCGGCGTCACAATTACAAACGAGTTCGCGGGCAGGCAAAGAAGTCATCCAAGCTCGTCGTCCGGCTGGTGGCAGCCCACCTGGGCACAGATCCTCAAACGCCGACACGCTTTGAAATGTACGACAAGGGTCGATGGCTGCGTCTGGCTGAAGGGGCCGCGGCATTCCATGCGGGAATTATCGGAGAGGAGAATTGGGGTCGCGACGGCGAAGGCGCCCGAGAGGTGCGTCAGCACGTCGAGACCGCCCTGGATAGCCTGATTCTCCCGCAAGAGACCAACCGAGTCGTCCTTGTCGCGGACAAGGAGGGGGCGCAGAGCATCTACCCCACCCTCGGTGGCAATACCTCGCTTACCGGTCCGCTCCCCGGAAGGGGCCTCATCGAGGACGGGGTCGATGTCGCCATCACCCGAATCGCCCTTGGGGCCCACGCGCCCAGGCCCGCTACCGCCTACCGCGAGCGCAAGGACGAACTTCGAACGATGAAGCCTTCGTACTCGAAGAGAATCCTGTTCTCCCACGGTAAAGGAGGCGAAACCAGCTGGCTCTTCACCCAGGACTCCCACCAACACCAGGGAAGCATGTCACCGCAGCGCCTGGGCACGGACCGCATGCGAGAACACTTCCATGAAGTCGTACCCAGCCACATGGCCAAGGACATGCACGCGACTAGCAGGATCGAAATCACTGTCCCCCGAGAGGGGTGCTGGGAGCCTGGCGATCTGGCTGTGCTCATTGCTCGCATGTGTGACCAAGCGGTCGGATGGGACTATCGAACTGTGCGCCCCGTGCCACTGCATCTTGCCTACCGGGCGGACTGCGACCATCCCGAGTACGGGGACCACGACGCTGAGGGCGACACTGAAGAGGATGAGATTCCTGGTCCTGCAACGGTGTGATGGGTGAATTTGCGATCGTATGATCGCTCTCGACGGCGGAGAGACCTCCGGCCACAGGGCCCTCCCGAGTTCAGCGCTTGAGTTACGCAAGTAGATCTTGAGCACGTTCGTGTAGTCCTGCCGTGGGGCGGAGTCCGCAGGGGACTTCAACCATTCCCCCACGGGGTCAGAGCACCTTGGTCCTGAGCACTGACCTGTCGCTGGACGGTGGTAACCGGTGAAGGACCCCTCCCTTTGGTCTCGCTGGACAACCATCGCCGCCGTTCTGATGCTGGCCGTGATCGCAGCGGTTGTCTCCTACTCGCACATGTACGAACTCGCCTTGCGTCACGGTGAGCCCGAGTGGCGCGCAGCCCTGTTCCCGCTCTCCGTCGACGGCATGATCGTCGCCTCCTCCATGACGCTGCTGAGCGACGCGCGCAACGGCCGTGAGGGTGGTCTGCTGCCTTGGAGTCTGCTGATCATCGGGTTGGCCGCGTCGCTGGCGGCCAACGTCGCGGTGGCCGACCCTCGGTGTGGTCGCGGATCATCCATGCTTGGCCGAGCTTCTCCCTGATCGGGGCGTACGAGTTGTTGATGCGGGAGTTCCGCACGGCCGCGCACGGCGTACGAACTGCTGACGCAGAGCGTACGCACTCCGCCGATGAGGGCCTTCGTGGGGACGGTGCAGAGGCGAAGAGGACTTCTGAGGGCCCGGGGGCGCGGCACCTGCGCGTGGTGCAAGAACAAGGTTCGAGCTCGGGGGACGTCGACCACATCGAGGCAGACAACAACGATCGGCCGCCACCCAAAGTGCAGCGAGACGCCGGGAAGTGGGCTTTGGACAACCGACAGGACGATGGTTCGCTGCCAACTGGCGAGCAGATCGCGGCGAATGGGGAAAACAGGGGCGCCTTGATCCGTTGCCTGACAAGACCTCTGCCGTGTCGAGGTAGTTTCGGCGTCGCAGCGACCTGCGCTTACAAGCATTCGCTTCGCGGTGGTTGGGAGCCGTTAGGGGACGTTCGCGTCTCGCAAAAATCTCCCAGGTACTAGTGCTAGCAATCTGCACGGAAGGAAGTCGGGCCGGTGCGTGCCGCCGAGATCGCGCTCGAACGGGCCGGGGTCGGCTGGGCCGACCTGACCGCCGTCGAGCTCAACGAGGCTTTCTCGCCGCCCAAGCCCTGGCCTGCCTGCGTGCCTGGAGGGATCTGGGCCCCGAGATCGTCAGATCCAATGGTGGCGCTATCGCGCTGGGGCGCCCGCTCGGGGCCTCCGGGGCTCGCCCCGTCGGATCGCTCGCGCACGAGTTGCGGGCTGGCAGCGCTGTGCGTCGGGGTGGGGCAGGGCCTCGCCGTCGTCCTGTACAGCGAGGGGCCCTGACGGGTTCGAACTTTCGATGCCGGTCTCGGACCGGTGCGGTTTGTGGAGACCGCGCGATGCTGTCCTCCCCGCCCGCATCGCCGACGTCGAGGTGTGAGCAGACGGTCCTGAGCTCTCAGGGGCCCAGGACCGTCGAGGCGTCAGTCGGTCACGCGCACCAGGGCGTCCAATGCGGTGACACCGGCCCCCTTCACGCCCACCAGCAGTGGGTTCACTTCGGCTTCGAGTACGTCGGGCTCGTGATCGGCCAGTTGTGAGACGGCGACGATGGCAGCGGCCAGGGCATCGATGTCTCCCTCGGCGCCGGTGCGGTAGCCCCGGGCCGGAGCCAGCCCCTTCACCTCTTGAACCATCTCGTGCGCGGTCTCCAAGGTGACCGGTGCCAGGCGCACCGAAGTGTCGGCGAAGACCTCGGCCAGAACACCGCCGGTCGAGAGGACGACGAGAGGGCCGACGTCGGGGCTCACTCTGTAGCCGACGAGCGCCTCACACACCCCCGCACCCGCCATCTGCTGGACCAGCACCTTGTCGATGGTGATACGAGGGTCGAACTCGGCGACGTTGGCGACGATCTGTTTGGTCGCGTCACGGATTCCCGGCTCGTCGGCGACGCCGAGGACGACTCCGCCGGCCTCCGTCTTGTGGGGGAGATCCGCTGAGAGGGCCTTGACCACGACGGGGAACCCGAAGGACAGGTCGAGGGGGGAGTCGATCGTGGCGATGTCGATGACCGCGGATGCGGGAGTGCGGATCGCCCGTCGCTCCAGGACAGTGGCCGAGTCGCTCTCGTCGAGCGTGTGCGACCCGGCGGTCCCGGGGGCGAGGAGCCCGGTCGTGGTCGCGATGGTGCTCACACGGCGATCGAACGCAGCCGCGATGACGTCCGCGCATGTCTCGGGTGTGCGGAACGCCGGTACCTCGGACGAGTTGAGGAGGTGGGCGGCGTCTGGGGCTTCCGGGAGAGCGAAGGCGACCAGGGGAACCTCGTGGCCGCCTCTCTCAGCGATCGCCTGTACGGCGAGCTCGGGGTTCAGACGTGCGGACGATCCGATGACGAACACGATGAGGTCGAACTCGCCGCTGTCCTGCATCAGCCGCAGGGCGTTGGAGACGATGTCGTGTCGTGCTCCGGCAAGGCCCAGGTCGGCGATGAGGCTGTGGGGGATCGGCGCGCCGGCAGCGGTAAGGTCGTCGACCAGCTTGGTGCTGGGGGCGGCGATGCTCAGTCCCTTCACCGCGAGCTGGTCCACCATGATGGCGGCCCCGCCGCCGGTGGTCGTCACGACTCCGATCCGCGGCTCTCGCCGTGTGGGGGACGCCGGGATGCGCCTCAGGAGCGCGGGCGCTTCGATCAGCCCCTCGAAGTGGCCGACGCGGGCGAATCCACACGCCTTGAAGAACGCCTCCGACTCCGAGTCCTCACCCGCGAGAGCACCGGTGTGTGACACGGCCAGCGCAGCCGCTTCATCTGACCGGCCGAGCTTGTAGACCGCGACGGGCTTGCCCGCCTCCTGAGCGGCCCGAGCGAACGAGGCAAGCTCCCGGGAGTGACGCAGTGACTCCAGGAACAGTGCGTAGGAAGTGATCTCCGGGTCGTCGAGTGTCGCTTGGCAGATCTCGCCCACCGACAGGTCCGCCTCGCCTCCGGTGGACACCAGCCCGGCGAAGCCCACTCCTCTGCCGCGAGCCCTGCTGACGAGAGCGCCGATGACGCTGCCGGACTGGGAGGCGACGAAGGTGCCCCCCTGGGGGGTGTCCGGCTCACCGAAGGCGGCGTTGCCGGTGATCATGGCCCCGGAGCGCGGGTTGACCACACCCAGACTGCTGGGGCCGACGAGTCGGACCCGTCCCGCCGCGGCCTCGCGCAGACGATCCTCGCGTTCCCGGCCCTGCTCGCCTTCCTCGGCGAATCCGGCGGAGAGGACGGTCGCGACGGGTACGCCCAGCCGCGCGCACTCACCGACGGCCTCGATGGCCTGCTCGGTGCCGGTCATCACGTAGACGTGGTCCGGTACCTGCGGGAGCGCGCTGAGACTGGGCCACGCCTTCTCGCCCTGGACGGTCTCCCTCGTGGGGTTCACCAGATAGACGTTGCCCCGGTATCCGGCCTGGGTCAGGAACCTTTGCGGGCGACCGTTGGGTTTGGCTGGATTGTTCGAGGCGCCGACGATGGCGATGCTCGACGGGTTGAGGAGTGGGGCGGCCAAGGTTTTGCTGGTATCGCTCATGGGTCGGCTCCTTCTGTTGGCGAATCCGGACTCCACGTGGGCGACCGCTCACCGTGAGCGGGCACCCACCATCCTCCATACTCTATAGAGTATTGTCCAGAGTTATGAGTGCACCAGAACCAGACGGAGAGCCCTCCCATAGCGAACACACCGCAGTTGAGCGGCGGGGCGACGAGTCATCGACATCCGGGCCAGCCAACGAAACCCCGCTGGTCGATCGACTCGCGGTGACCACCGTCGAGGGAACCGGCACTTTCATCGGGCATCCTCCGGCTGGCTTCGACCAGCGACTCTTCGGCGGTCACATCCTGGCGCAGGCGACCCTGGGCGCCGCTCGTACCGTCTTCGAGGAGCGAGTGGTCAACTCCCTCCACATCTACTTTCTGAGAGCGGGGAGACCCCAGGAAGAGATCTCGTACCACGTGGGTAGGGTGCGCGACGGCCGCTCCTTCTCCGTTCGTTCGGTCACGGTCGAGCAAGCCGGCAAAACCCTGGCCCTGGCCCACCTGACCTTCAACGGGCCCAGGACAGCCAGCCCGGTCGAGCCCATCGGGATGCCCGAAGTGCCAGATCCCGAGGATCTCCCCGATCTGCACGAACGTCGCCTCAGGGACTTCCCCGCCGACGGTTTCAACTGGCCGCCCGGGCCCGATTGGCGGACCGCCTCGCGCCCGTTGGACGTGCGGTACGTGGACACGGCCGAAGACGCCCCAAGGTGCTTCTGGTTTCGTGCGGCTCCGATCGAGGAGCCGGACGAGAACGTGTGGCGGGCCATCCTCGCCTACGCTTCCGATCGCTCCATGCTGCCTGTGGTCTCCAGGACACGAGGGGAACTCAGCGGCCACGGTCACCGTCGTGTCGCGAGTGTCGACCACGCCTTGTGGTTCCACGCGACTCCACGTCCGGGGGACTGGTTGCTCCACGTCCAGGACAGCCCGGCCAGCACCTCCGGCCTGGGAGTGGCGCGTGGCCTCATCTACACACGCGGTGGGGGCGTCGTCGCCTCCGTCATGCAGCAGGGTGTGTTCTCGCAGGGTTGAGGGCAGCACCAGCGCGGGTGTCGGGCCCGGGGGTACCGGGCCCGACACCCCTACCCCAGGAGGGACAGATCGCCGGGACGGAAACCCCAACCCGTGGCCTCGGCCAGTCGCTGCTGTGCGGCCCGTAGTTCCGACGTGCTCCGGTGCGCGGCCCAGAAACAGATCCCCCCTTCATGAGCGGGGAACCCATAGCCGAGGGTGAACAACAGATCCACGTCCGACGCGCGCTCGGCGATCCCCTCCTCCAGGAGCAGGGCGGCCTCGTTCGC
The DNA here is from genome assembly GCF_056173345.1 of Nocardiopsis sp. iso_237. Classification (NCBI taxonomy): domain Bacteria; kingdom Bacillati; phylum Actinomycetota; class Actinomycetes; order Streptosporangiales; family Nocardiopsidaceae; genus Nocardiopsis; species Nocardiopsis sp. iso_237. The sequence continues at coordinate 2,974,039 of NZ_CM149669.1, forward strand.
CATGGCCATCAGAGCCCTTTCCCGGATCTCGTCACCGGCCACCGCGCGAGGGGTGATCCCCTTGTTCCGCCGAGACACCTTGATGAGGTCCGCCACCGCCGGGTCAGGGAGCGGCTCCTTCGACCCGTTCGAGTATCGGTACCAGCCGACTGAGGTCTTCTGCCCTAGGCGACCCAGCTCGACCAATCGGTCCGCCATGTCGGGGTAGCGTTCGCGTGGATCCCGGTCGGGGTCGCGTCTGCGGCGCGCGTGCCAGGCGACGTCCAGCCCCGACATGTCGGAGACGGCGAAGGGACCCATCGCGAAGCCGAACCCGGTCAGCGCCGCGTCGACGTCCTCCGGGCTGGCCCCGTCCTCAACCAGCAGTTCGCACTGGCGACGATAGGCGTTGTAGATCCGATTGCCGATGAACCCGTCGCACACCCCTGCGATGACCGGAACTTTGCGTAGGACCCGAGCTGCCGCCAAGGCGTGCCCCAGAGCGCCTGATGAGGTGTGCGCGCCCTTGACCACCTCGACCACCTTCGTGCGGTGGGCGGGGCCGAAGAAGTGCGTACCCACCAGGCGGGAGGGATCCCGTAGTTCACTCGCCAGAGCGTCGACGTCCAAATACGAAGTGTTCGTGCCCAGAGTGACATCGCTACCGACCACGTCCTCCAGCGCGGCCAGGACCTCGGTCTTGACCCGGTGATCCTCGATGACCGCCTCGATGACCAGGTCGGATCCAGTCAGGGCTTCCAGCGCCTCACTCGTCTCCACCCGCGCCAGACGCTCCTTCGCTGCCTGCGGTGTGAGCGCACCGCTGGAGACCGACCGCGTGTAGGCACCCTCCAGAACTGCCTTCGCCCTTTCCGTGGCCGCCGGGTCGTTGTCCACCACCGTGACGCACACACCGGCGTCCGCGAACGCCCGGGCGATCCCGGTCCCCATCGTTCCCGCGCCGACGATGCCCACTCGGCTGATTGCGGGACGACCTGACCCGCCCGCGCCTCGGGTCGTGGCGTTGCGAGCGAAGAACAGGTGGCGGTGAGCGGCTGCTTCGTGGCTCGTTCTGAGCCTGTTGAACTCCGCCCGCTCGTGGGCCAGCGCCTTGTCGACGGGCTGGGCGAGGCCGGTGAGCACGGCTCCGATCGCCGCAGTGATCGCAGGCCGCGCCCCGTACCGGTTCAGGGCGCGGGACGCTGCGGCCTCCAGGCTTCCAGGGGCGCTGTCGATCACCGGCATGTCACGCAGTGTGCGTTTGTCACCCGCACGGCTGGCGTAGCCGATGGCCTCATCCCGGAGCTGCCCCTCCACGACAAGGTCGATCAGCCTCTCCTCGCACGCCTGCTCCACCGTGAGCGTCTGTCCGGAAGTGACGAGTTCGAGCACGCGCGAGGGGGGCAGCAACCGCAGGGGGCGCTGGGTCCCGCCCGCTCCGGGGATCATGCCCAGGGTGACCTCGGGCAGTCCCACCCTGCCGCCTGCCAGGGCGACGCGGGCGTCACACGCCAGCGCCAGTTCGAACCCTCCACCCAACGTTGAGCCGGACAAGGCGGCGACTACCGGTTTCGGGCACGCCTCCACCGCGGCGATCACCTCGGGCAGTTCGGGGCGGGGCAGTTCGCCCGCGAACTCGCGCAGGTCCGAACCCGAGATGAAATGCCGTCCCGCGCCGATGAGTACGACGGCGGTGACCGATGTGTCCGCGGTCGCCTCAGCGAGGCAGTCCAGCAGCCCGGTGCGTACCTGGGCGGTACTCGCGTTGACAGGGGGGTTGTCGATGGTGAGGACGGCGACAGTGCTCTGCTGGTGGAGGGTGACGGGGCCGGGCTCCTTGGGGGGCACGTCGGGGCCTGGTGCGGTGCTGGTTGTCATGCTCATCCCCTCTGGCTGAACCGACGGCCGAAGATCTCTTCGGCGATGCGGTTCTTGAGGATCTGGGTGGAACCTCCCGCGATCATCCACCCTCGTGTGCGCCGCATGCAGTACTCCACCAGCGTGTCGGTACTGTAGCCGAGTGCCCCCATGGCCTGCATGGCCTCGTTGGCCGCGCGGAACCCCGCCTCGTTGGCGGCCAGCTTGGCCACCGAGGTCTCGTAGGCGGAGGGCAACCCCTCCTCGGCGTTGGAGACCGCCCTGTCGAGCAGGGCCTCGGCGGCGTCCAAGGCCACGGCCGATTCCGCGAAGCTCCACTGAAGGCCCTGGAACTCGTTCAACGTACGGCCGAACTGCGTGCGCTGACTGACGTGGTCGCGGGCGATGGAGAACGCGAGCCGCCCCAGGGCCAGGGAACGCGAGGCGTTGCCGATGCGCTCGACGTTGAACCCGCTCATCTGCTTCTTGAACCCGCCTGGCCCCAGGAGGACGTGGGAACGCGGGATACGGCAGTCGTCGAAATACAGCTGCGCCCAGGTCTCTCCGCTCATGTAGGTGGAGGGCTGGCCGATCGTGAAACCGGGGGTGTCGCGTTCGATCAGGACTGAGCCGATGTTCTTGGTGCCGGGACCGAACCGGACGTAGACCAGGAACAGCGTGGCGTCGACACTGTGGGTGGACCAGATCTTGGTGCCGTTGATGAGGAGATCATCGCCGTCCTCGGTCGCGGACGTGGTGAGCTCGGTCGCGGCCGAACCGGCTTCGGGCTCGCTCATGCCCAACGCGATCAGGGCCCGGCCCGAGAGGAGATCCCCGAGGTATCGGTCCTTCTGATCGGTCGTGCCGAACTGGGCGAAGGTGCGGATGGCGCCGAAGTTGCCGGCCTGGAGGATGTCGGCGCTCTTGGGGCAGTACTGGGCGACGGTCTGGATGGCGGCGACGGCGTTCGCCAGCCCGGCCCCCTGTCCGCCGTCCTCTTCGGGGATGGTCAGCCCCAGGAGCCCCTGCTTGCCGAGGAGCTCGGCGATCTCCCAGGAGTAGCGGGGGTCGTGGGCTCGTTCCAGGGCCCCTTCGGCCAGGTGCTTCTGGGCGAAGCCCCGGACGGAGTCCACGAGTGCGTTGTCGGTCATGGTCGTGCTCGCTGCCCTTCGAGTAGGTACATCGGTGTGGGGGGTTCAGATCAGGACGTCGAAGATCTCCTGCCAGAGTTGTTCGTCCTCGCGGGCGTGCTCGGCGAAGCCCTCCTCCGTCAGTAGGTGGAAGCGGGGTGAGTCAGCCAGGGGGAGTTGGTAGTCCCCCGAGGGCACGGTGCCGATGTCGGTCCGCACGGGGACGAATCCCTGGGCGGCCGCGAAGCGCTGCCCGGACTTGGAGAGCGACCAGTTCGCGAACACCTCCGCCGCGGGATTGTCCGTGCCCTTGGGCGTCAGCCCAAGGGGGCCCTGCGACGCCGAAACGCCGTCCTCGGGCACGACAAGCGTGATGGGGGCTCCGGCGAGTTCGGCGGCGAAGGCGTTGTTGAAGCTGACCGGCCCCACGGCGATCTCCCCGCGCGCCAAGGCGTCGACCTGGGTGGAGGTCGAGTTGAACACACGCGGTCCCTGCTCGGCTTGGGCCTGGAGGAACTCGGTGCCGTAGGTCTCGAGCTGGAACCGGGTCAGGGCCTTCAGGGTGCCGCCGGTGGAGATGCTGACCATCCCGGTCTGGCCTTCGTACTGAGGGTCCGCCAGAGCCTGCCAGTCCGTGGGCGGGTCCTCGGTGATCATGGCCGAGTTGTAGGCCAGCACGTTGACGAAGTAGTAGCCGGTGAAATAACCCTCGCTCTGCGGTGCGCCCTGTTCCTCCAGGAGTTGGGCGAACACCGTTTCGTGGGGGGCGTACACGCCGACCTCGGCGAACCGCTGGGCGGTCGGCGGGTCGGTGAGACGGATGGCGTCGGCGGTCAGTTGGTCCGCCCCGTGTTCGGACAGGACGCGCTCGGCCAGTTTGTTGTTGGGCAGTCGCGTGAGACGGACCCTGATACCGGTCTCCTCCTCGAAGCGCGCCACGGTGAGGTCCTCGGCCTCCTTGCCGGTGGCGGAGTACAGGACGACGTGGCGGTCCAGTGCGGCTTCGTAGAGTTCGGCGTCAGCGATCAACTCTCCGTCGATGCGCAGGCCGTCGTCCGTCTCGACGGTGGGGGGCTCCAGAAGGCGGGCCGCCTGGTCGGCCTTGGACTCCGGTGGCTGGCCGCAGGCCGACACCAGTAGTACGAGCATTGCGGTGAGGGCACACAGGGCGCGCGGCCGACTCGTTCTTCCGGATTGTGTGTCAGGCACCGGTGGCTCCGTTCCTCGCGCTGATGCGGCGGGGCAGGTAGCTGAGCAGGAACATGATCAGGCAGTAGATGAGCGCGGTCGCCGAGGCCTCGCGCAGGGCACCACCGTTCTCGAACTGGTCGTAGATGGCGATGGACAGAATCTGGGTGTCGCTCGTGTAGAGGAACAGCGGGACGGTCAGCTCGCGCATGCTCAACATCAGTAGGAGCAGGAAGGTCGAGAGGAGGGCCACGCGCATCAGGGGCAGGGTGACGAAGGCGACCGCGCGGGGGCGGCGGGCGCCGAGCATGACGGCGCTGTCCTCCAGATCGCGGTCGGTGGCCTGGATCGAGGAGGCCACACCACGGAACCCCTGCGGCATCTGCACGGCGATGAAGCCGATCACCAGCACCCAGAGCGTCCCGTAGACCGGAACAGGCATGACCAGCCAGGTCCACAGCAACCCGATCCCCAGCACCACGGCGGGAATGGCGAGCGGAACCATCGAGATCGATTCCAGGGCGGCTCGTGCGGGCGCCTTGGTTCGGTAGACCGTGTAGCCGACGACGAACGCGAGCGCCGTTCCACCGACCGCTGCCAGGATCGACACGACCACACTGTTGGTGGCGGCGGAGGTGAAGGTGTCGGAGGTCAGGACCTCGGAGAAGGAGCCGGCGTTCAACGCCCCGGGCTCGGTGAGGGAGGCGAAGGAACTCATGTACGGAGACGTGCGCACAGCGGAGAGCAACAGGGCTCCCAGCGGCAAGACGATGGAGAGGGTGAAGTAGATCAGGGCCGCGGCCAGGACCGGGGTCCGCCAGGCTCCCAGGGCCAAGGTCCGAGGCTTGACGCCCTTGCCGGTCACCGTCGTGAACGAGCGCTTGCTCAGGAACCGCCTCTGAGCCAGCGTCACGACCAGCACGATGGCCACCAGAATCACGGCGAGCACGGCGGCCTCGTTACCCCTGGAGGGGGAGGAGTTCATCAGCTTGTAGATGAACGTCGGGAGCGTCTCGATACCCCCCGGCGTGGCCAGGACCTGAGCGACGGGGAAGTTCTCGAAGACCAGGATGAAGATGAGCAGACCCGAACCGAGAATGGCGGGCAGCGACAGCGGCAGCGTGACGGACCGAATCATCCGCCCCGCCGACGCCCCGTGAACCCCGGCGGCGTCCTCCAGATCCGGATTCATCATCGTCATGGAACTGTGGATCATCAAGAAGGCGTAGGGGGCGTAGTACATCGCCATCACCACGACCACACCGGTCAGGGAGTACATGTTGATCAACCCGCTCGCGCCCAGGTCACGAGCCGCGATGTTGACCAGACCCGCTCCGGGGCTGCCGAGGATGGACCAGGCCAGCGCGCCCACGTAGGACGGCAGGAACAGCGGCATCAAGCCGATGAGGAAGACGAAACCCTTCCACCGAACGTCCGTCCGGGATGCCGTGAACGCAAGGAACCCACCGATGGCCAGGGCCAGCAGAGTCGCCAGCAAAGCGATGACCAAGGAGTTCAGGGCCGCGCTCAGCACCCCTGGCTCAGCCAGGACCGCGAAGTTCTGGAGAGTGGGAGAGAGCGCGATGCTTCCCGGTCGTGGAACGTCTCGGCTGAACGCGGCGAGCAGGATGAACCCCGCGGGAACCAGGACCAAGAAGGCGACCAGGGCGAGCAGGGGCAGGCTGAGAAGTCGTGCGCGCCCCTTCGGGGCGTTGGCTGGTCGTGGTGCTTGGGGGGGAGACGGGGTGGTGCGAGTCAGGGTGGTGCTCATGCCGCGATCGCCTCCAGGGGCGCGGGTACCTCGACCTGGTCGGGGAGCACGCGCACGTGCCGAGGGTGAACGCGCGCGACCGCGCGTGCGCCCGAGCAGAGGGACCCGGTTGCGGGTGGCGGACAGATGGCTTCCAGCTTCATGCCGAAGTCGGTGGTCAGCTTGCACCGAATCGACGCCCCTTGGAAGACGGCCACGTCGACCGTGCACGTGAACGCGTTGACCTCCGCGGCTCGGGAAGGCGTGAGGGGAGCGGGGTCGACGTCGACCACGATGTCCTCGGGTCGGATACACACGCTTGAGGCTCCCGCCGGAACACTGGAGTCGCTGGCGATCACCACGTCATGTTCCGACAGACGGACACCTGGCGTGTCCTGCGAGGGATTGACGGTGAAGATGTTCGTGACCCCGAGGAACTCCGCGATCGAGGCGCTCGCGGGAGAATGGTAGATCTCCTCAGGTGGCCCGGACTGGGTGATGCGTCCGTCCTGCATGATGGCGATCTGGTCGGCCAGGGCCAGGGCCTCTTGCTGGTCGTGGGTGACGTAGAGGCTCGTGAGCCCGCGTTCTACCTGAATGCGGCGCAGCTCGACCCTCAGGTCGTCCCTGAGGCGGGCATCGAGGTTGGACAGCGGCTCGTCCAACAGCAGGACGCCGGGTTCCATGGCCATGGAACGGGCCAGGGCGACACGTTGCATCTGGCCGCCCGAGAGCAGGCTCGCGCTGCGGTCGGCGAGGTGGGCGAGTCCGACGACGTCGAGCACCCCCAGCGCCTGGGCGCGGCGCTTGCTTTGGGGCAGACCCTTCATCTTCAGCGGGAACGCGACGTTCTCCAACACGGTCCTGTGCGGCCAGACCGCGTAGGACTGGAAGACCATCCCCACGTTGCGCCGGTACGGAGGGACGACCTTGCCGCGTCTGGCGTCGAAGACCGTGGTGTCACCGATGGTGATGGTTCCGCCGTTCGGGGATTCCAGACCGGCGACGCACCGCATGGTGCTCGTCTTCCCACAGCCGGATTGGCCGAGTAGGACCACGGACTGCCCGTCGGGGATGGTGAGGTCGAGTTTCCTGATGGCGCGGTGGTCGCCGTAGGTGAGTTCGAGTTGGCTGATGCCGACCTGCATGGCTGGCTCCTTGATCAGTCGTCCGAGGGGGTTACGCGGACCGTGGCGTCTCGGTGCCCGAGCGCACGGCGGTGTCGACGTGGTCGAGGAAGGACAGGTCGTCGAAGCGCCAGACGGATTCGATGAGCTCCTGGGTCTGCGAAGCCCCGATGACGGGATCACAGAGCCCGCACACCTTGTCTTCCAGAGCGCGGTCGCCGAGTGGGTTGGCCGGCTCCCCGTAGGGATACTGGACCCGGTGGCGCAGTGTGGTCCCGTCGGCCAAGGTCACCGTGACCTCCGCCGGTCGGCCGCTGCGCGGGTAGTCGGCGTCGGCCGCGTCGTCGATCCCGACGGTGACCGTCTCCATCAGGCGGCCGATCGCGGGGTCCGAACGGGTCTGCGGTCCGAAGTCGGTAAGGGTGACCGCGCCCCGTCTGAGCGCGACGGCGACAGTGAAGGGGAGACTGAGCTGTGCTTGCAGGATCGTGTCCAGCTTGGTGCCGGCGTGCTTGGCGGCGATGGCGAAGGTTCCCACCGAGACACCGGTGACGGTGTCCGGATCGATCGCGTGCTCGTCTCTCAGGGCCAGGACAGCGTCGATGGCTCCGTGTAGATGGCGACAGCAGGGATAGGGCTTCACGTAGGTGTCGAGCAGGACCCACTGCTCGCCGAGGCCGTTGCGGACGATCTCGGGGAACCAGTCCTGGCCGACCGTCCCGGCGAAGGCTGCGAAGTAGCCGTCCGGCCCCTCCAACACCGTGGTCGGTCCGGTCAGGCCGGCCGCGGCGAGGTCGGCGCTCACGATGCCGTCGCGAGCAGCTTTGCCTGGGTGGACCCGCTTGATCTCGGCCGAACCGCTGAGGAACTCGAAGAGTCCGCCCGAGTGTGATCCGGCGATCCCCAGTGCGTTGGCGATCTCGTCGACCGTGAGTTCCCTGAGCGCGGCGACGGCCGCCGCGGCACCGAAGACCCCGGCCAGGGGAGTGTTGTGGAAGTGCCTGTTGCGGGTGGCGGGATGCCCAGCCGCAGCGATGCGGCACGAGAGTTCCATGCCGATCGCGGCAGCTACCAGGACTTGCTCTGGCTGAGCGCTGATCTCCTGGGCGGTCGCGAAGACGGCGGGCAGGATCGCGGATGTTGGGTGCATGCTGCCGGGTGTGTAGCCCTCGTCCGCTTCGATCCCGTGTCCGTTGGTCCCGTTGAGGAGCGCGGCTCCCAAAGTCGAGGAGCGTCCGTGACCGATGGCGGTAGCGGTGTCTCCAGGATGAGTGCGGGCCACGTGGAGCCCGACTGCGTGGGAGACCGGCCCCCCGGAGCTGGCCACGACACCCGCGAGGTGATCCAGGACCATGCGTCGCACGTGGTGCTCGAGCTCGGAGGTGAGCGGACGCTGCCTCTGATCGGCGATCCATTCCGCGACGTCCCAGGTCAAACCAAGATGTGAGTCCATGAGCCCTCCCGTTGTCCCTGCTTGGACTAGTGGGACCTGCGTCACACCAGCCGGTCGAACGGAGACTACATACTCTATAGAGTGATGTCCACCACGGAGTTCAATCAGCTTTCCGGCAGGGGATGTGGAAATCCCATAGAGTGTTGAGTGAAGAGTTGTCCTAGGTAGCGCGACGAAGCGTCACGGAGGAACCCCCCATGGTCAACGGTGCGCCCTCGCGGGAGCTGCCGCAGAGTCTGACTGCGTACGTCGCAGATCGGATTCGGGAAGAGGTGGCCTCCGGCGCCCTGCGCCCAGGGGAGCTGATCAAGCAGACCGTCCTTGCCAAGCGCTACGGGGTGAGTCCCACGCCGGTCCGTGAGGCGCTCCGGCTTCTTGAAGCCGACGGGGTGATCACGTACTCGCCGCACAAGGGCGCCTCGGTCAGAGAACTGACGCCGGACACCGCGCAGGACCTGTACCGCCTCCGCTCCGCAGCCGAAGCCGTCGCCGCCGCCATGGCCACGGAGAGGATGAGCCCCTCCGGTCTCGCCGAGGTGCGCGAAGCTCATCGCCTCCTGTCCGAGGCGGTGCGATCGGGAACGGTGGAACCGTCCGAGCTCTCCATCATGAATCGCCGTTTTCACTTCGCCCTCTATGCCCAGGCCTCGCCTCTGGTTCTTCAGTACGTCGAGGCACTGTGGGTCAGGTTCACGCCGTCGACCACTATCTGGACTCCGCAACACGCGGGCGAGCTCCAGGAGGACCACGACCACATCCTTGACGCGGTCACGCGAGGCGACGCCGAGGAAGCGGCGAGGTTGACGACGGCGCACGTCCTCCGGGCCGCGTCCATACGAGATGAGGAGCCGGAGCTCAGGGCGGCGGGGAACGACGAACGGGCCTAGGCGTGCCAGCGCGGTCCTGCTGTCATACGGAGTTGCTGAAGGCTCCGCGTACACTCGTTGAGGCGGTGGAGGGCTACCTAGGTGTGGAGTGTGCCGGTGGGCAGGGACGAGGAAATCGGTTCCATTGTCAAGGCTTTCAACGTCCTCCAAGTGTTCTCCGAAACCCTGCCGAAGGCGACCATCACGCAGGTTGCTGAAAAGACGGGATACACACGCCCGACCGCGCGTAGGATTCTGCTCACGTGCGTCAGCCAAGAATTCATGGCGACGGACGGAAAATACTTCTGGCTCACGCCGAAGGTGATGCGTCTCGGCTTCGGGTATTTGTCCGCGCTTCCTTTCTGGGAAATGGCGCAGCCTCACATGCGAGTGCTGGCCGAAGAGCTTGATGAATCCTGCTCGCTCGCTACGCTGGACGGTTCCGAGATCGTCTACCTGGCCCGTGTTCCGGTGCGTCGTGGGATGATCCCGTTGCAGGTCGGGTCCCGTCTTCCCGCGCATGCGACGGCTCTGGGCAAGGCGCTCCTGGCATTCGCTGATTCGGCCACGGTCGAGGGCTTCCTGGCCGGAGCGCCATATGAGGAACTCACGCCCAACACGATCACCCAGTCCGCCGCGTTGGCGAAGGAATTCGAGCAGACGCGGGATCGTGGGTTCGCCGTCAACGAGGGGGAGCGTGAGATCGGTGTCCGCTCGATCGCGGCTCCGGTGATCGACCGCTCTGGTGTCGCGGTAGCCGCTCTGAACATATCGGTCAATGCCGTTCGGGTCTCCGAGGCCGCCCTGATGCAGGTCTATGCCCCCAGGCTGCTCGAGACCGCGAGGACGATCTCGTCGGAAATAGCGTTCGTTCCCTCGAACCGGTAGTCATCCGCCCCTGGGTCGGAGGGGTTGCTGGTTCACGGGTGTCGTCAGGCGCCTGACTGCCGTGTCTCTAGGATCCTCGGGGACGAGTGTGCCCCGATGGCTAGCGGTGTGCGCCTGGCCTCGGCTCCTTGGTCGCTTGCTCACCCATCCCGTTGACGTGACCGGGGGCACACTGTACGGTGAGCTTTGCGTACAAAGGTACGCAATGCGTACAACCCATGCTGAAGTGGCGAAACCCGCCTACTCGACGAGGCCGTACAACGCCTAACTAGCGCTGACGGGAACAGCGGCAGACCATGACCGCCTCCGCGGTCGTGCTGACGTCGGTCCGCCCGGCCACCGATCGTCGGCGGCACAGTGTGGCCGAGGCGGGGTGCCGGTGCGTCCATGGGACCGGGCAGGCGGTCGCTCCAAGTGCGGACCCCGATCTCCGGCTTTCCCGCTCAAGGCCCATGCTCCGACGGGTTTGGAGCCACCCATGATCCTTGGCGCGGATCACTCCAGACGAGGGTGGGGCGGCGCGCCAGGGCTCGGTGTTCGAATCATCCAGGGGGTTAGGAAGAAATGATTGCAGCTGTGTCCAATTTCCTGTGGTCTGAGCACGATCGGACCAAGGGGGTTCTCGGAAGAATCATCAAGCCCGGACGTGCCTCTGAGTCCTTTCCCGTCTCTGGAGAGGGGCACCAGGAAGCGCGAGGTGACGGGAGTAAGAAGAGCACCCCCGGAGGCGGAGTCGCGCTCAGACGTCTGTGCATGGCACTCGGGCCTCTCGCCTTCGCTCTCTTCGGCTTCGTCTACCAGCCCGCGGGTCTGTCAACCGAGGGTTCGATCGTCCTGGGCGTCGTCGCCTGGATGGCTCTGTGGTGGGTGAGTGAATGCATCCCCCTGCCCGCCACTGCCCTGCTACCCATCATCGTCCTGCCCCTGACAGGGGTGGTCGATTCGGGAAGTGTCTTCTCGGCCTACAGCAACAACATCATCTTCCTGTTCATGGGCGGGTTCCTTCTGGCTGGCGCCCTGGAGAAATGGGGCCTGCACAGGCGGATGGCGATCGGCATCATCAGACTCCTCGGGAATTCGGCGCCTCGCCTGATCCTCGGATTCATGATCGCGACATCGATCCTCTCCTTCTTCGTGACCAACACGGCGGCCACGATGATGATGCTTCCGATCGCCCTGGCCATCATCACGAGCGTCAAGGACGCGGAGAAGGGCGACTCGCACGCGGCTGACTCGCGTCGCTTCGAGAAGGCGCTCATCTTCGGCGTCGGGTACTCGGCCACCATCTTCGGGATGAGCACCGTCCTGGGTGGGACCAGCATCCCCTTCTTCATCTCCCACGCCAACGAGTCGCTCGGCGTCGAGATCTCCTTCGCGCAGTTCGCGGCCTTCGCCGTCCCGTTCGCGACCGTCTTCCTCCTGTGTTTCTGGCTCTACCTGGTGAAGATCCGGTTCAGAATGCGGATGAAGACCATCCCCGGGGGCCGGACGATCATCGACGACGAACACCGTGCGCTGGGGCGCATGTCGTTCGAGGAGAAGCTCGTCACCGTTGTCGGGCTGGCCGTTTCACTGCTGTGGTTCACCCGGACCTGGCTCGTGGCTCCGTTCGTGCCCGAGATCACCGACGGCATGATCGCCGTGGTCGGTGCGATCCTCCTGTTCCTGCTGCCCTCCCGCAGTGCCGAGTCCCCTCGCCTCCTCGAGTGGAGCGACACCAAGAAGGTTCCCTGGGGAGTGCTGCTGCTTCTCGGCGGCGGATTCGCCCTGGCCGGCGCGGTGGACTCCTCCGGTCTCTCCCAATGGGTGGGCGACCGGTTCATCGGACTCCAGGGCGTGCCCGGGGTCGTCTTCCTCATCATCATGGTCGTCTCGCTCGCGATGCTGACCGAGTTCACCTCCACCGGAGCCACGGCCATCCTCTTCGTGCCGCTCATGGGCACTGTGGCCATCGCCCTGGGACATGACCCGCTCTTCGTCATGCTCGCCGCCACCCTCGCCGTGAACTGCGCGTTCATGCTCCCGGCCGCGACTCCACCCAACAGCGTGATCTATGGAACCGGGCTCATCACCATCGGCGACATGATCAAGGCGGGGTTCGCCGTCACCATGCTGGGTTCAGCGCTCATCGTCCTGGCGATGTACGCCTGGGCGCCGTTCATCTTCACGTTCGGTTAGGCCACGAGGCGCCGCGGGCGGAACCTTGTCCGATCGGACGAGCGCCTCCTTGACTCACACGAGCTTTCGCAACAGACTGATGTTCATAAGACGTACAAAAGTACGTGATGCGTACAGAATGAGGGATGGAACGTGGATCCAGCAGGTACTCGCCAGCAGGACGCCGTGAGGCAGCTGATCGTCAGGCGCGGCGACGTCACCGTCGAGGTCTTCATCCAGGGCTCGGGGGACCCCGTGGTCCTCCTCCCGTCGCTGGGACGCGGAGCGGCCGACTTCGACGAGGTCGCCCGCCTGCTCGAACGGGCCGGACACCTGGTGGTGCGGCCTCAGCCCCGCGGCTTCGGTCAGAGCCAGGGCCCCACCGAAAACCTGACCCTGCACGACCTGGCGTCCGACGTGGCCGCCGCCGTCGAGGAAGCGGGCGTGCGCGACGCGATCGTCGTTGGCCACGCCTTCGGTAGCCAGCCCGCCCGCATGCTCGCCCACTCCCGTCCGGAACTCGTCAGGGGCCTGGTCCTTGCCGCAGCGTCGGCCGGCAAGGTTCCGCCCACGCTCACCGAACGCCCCTACGGCCGACTCCGCAAGGAAATCGACGGCGCGGGCAACCCCGACCTCAGCGAGGAGGAGCGCATCCGGTGCCTGCGGGCGGCGTTCTTCGCCCCCGGCCACGACCCCCGGGTCTGGCTCGAGGGATGGAGCTGGCCCACACACCTGATGCAGGCGCACGCGCGTGAGAACACGCCGGTCGATGAGTACTTCCCCGCGGGTGGCGTTCCCATCCTCGACCTCCAGGCCGAACACGACGCGGTCGTCATCCCCAACCTCTACCTGCCGCTGCTCGGCGCGGACCGCGTGACCGAGGAGGTCATCCAGGGCGCGGGCCACGCCCTGCTCCCCGAGCGTCCGGCGGAGTGCGCGGACGCGATCATCCGGTTCGCGGCCTCGGTTCCGCCCCGCCGGTCCTGACAGCCCCCCGCCCGCACACCACAGACACTGGAGCTTCCATGCCACGCATCGCGTACGGTTCCCCCGCGGGGCCTGCCGAGGCTGAGATGCGTGCCCGCCGTGGCGGCACGCTGACCCCGCTCGATCTGCTGCTCCTGCACAACGACCCCCTGGCGCAGGGGTGGAACGCCCTGCTGGGCGCCGTCCGCAGCCGTTTCACCCTCGGTGACGACCTGCGGGAACTCATCATCCTTCGCGTCGGTCACGTGAACGGGGCCGCCTACGAATGGCACGCGCACGTCGACGTCGGCAGACGCGCCGGCCTCACGCAGGAAGTGTTGGAGGTCATCGCGTCCGACTCCGCGCAGACGGGCAACCCCGTCTACGACGTGATCCTGCGCTACACCGACGAGATGACTCGGCACGTCACGGTCGAAGAGGCGACCTTCGCCGCTTTGGCGGCGGAGTTCACCGACCAACAGGTCGCCGAGATCACCGCGACCGTGGCCGCCTACAACATGGTCAGCCGCTTCCTGGTGGCCCTGGACGTCCACCCGCACGACAGGGACGCCGTGACCACCGCTCCCGAAGAGGTGTTCGGCCATGCACGATCTTGAGGTGACCACGCCCGGACCGCACCGCGAGTTCCAGAACCCGGGGATCTCCCTTCCCCCGGGCAGTTGTGACGCGCACGTCCACGTATTCGGGCCCCACCGCGTCTTTCCCTTCGCTCCGGAACGCACCTTCACCCCGCAGGACGCGCCCTTGGAACTGCTGCGTGAACTCCACGCGACGATGGGATTCGAACGCTCCGTCCTGGTCCAGTCCGCCACCCACGGCAACGACCACTCGGTCCTGCTCGACGCGCTCGAACGCGGTGAGGGCGCCTACCGAGCTGTCGCGCTCCTAGACCCCGCGACACCCGCGGCAGAGGTGGAACGACTCGACTCCGCCGGTTTCTGCGGGGCGCGGGTCCACTTCGCGCCCCACCTCGGAAGGTCACCCTCCCATGACCAGATCAAGGCCCTGGTGGACCGGATCGGCCCCCACGGATGGCACCTCGAGGTCCACGTGATGGAGGACGGGCTGGCCGAGTTCACCGAGATCGTGGACGACATCGCCATCCCCATCGTCATCGACCACATGGGACGCGTCGACCCCACCCCAGAGAACGAGGACCCGCGCGTCTCCCTGCTCGACCAGCTCCTCGAACGTGACGACACCTGGGTCAAGCTCAGCGGCGCGGACCGGATCTCACGGCGCACACCCTCGATGGCGGACGGCCTGGCCTTCGCGCGCCGACTCGCCCAACGACACCCGGACCGCTGCGTGTGGGGCACCGACTTCCCACACCCGAACACCCATGGGTACATGCCCTGGGACCACGACCTCGTCAAGGGCATCACAGCCATCGCGCCCACCCCCGAAGAGCGACTCGGTCTGCTCGTCAGGAATCCGGAGACCCTCTTCGGTTTCGAGCCCACGACCGCGTAGCGGTCAACGACCATCACCAACGAGAAGAACAGGAGACAAGCCGCCATGGCTCGACTACAGGACAAGGTGGCACTCATCGTCGGTGCCGGGAGCGTCGCCCCCGGATGGGGGAACGGAAGGGCCTGTGCGGCGATCTTCGCCGGGGAGGGAGCCCGGGTCACGGCCGCCGACATCAGCCCCGAGGCACTGGAACCGACAGTGGAGCTCATCCGGGGCGAGGGTGGGACCGTGACACCCGACACCTGTGACGTGACGGACGCGGCTTCGGTAAACCGCCTTGTGGAGGCCACCGTCGAACGGGAAGGACGCATCGACGTCCTCGTCAACGTCGTCGGAGGCTCGCGCCACGGTGGTGCCGCCGAGCTCAGCGAGGAGGACTGGCAACGCCAGATCGACCTCAACCTCTCGAGCGTCTACCGCACCTGCCACGAAGTGCTCCCGCACATGTTGCGCCAGCGAGCGGGGTCGATCATCAACATCGCCTCCACCTCCGGCATGCGCTTCACTGGTTCTCCGCAGGTCGCCTACGCATCGACGAAGGCGGGCGTGATCCAGTTCTCCAAGGTCTCCGCCGCCCAGTACGGGTCGCAGGGGGTACGGGTCAACACCGTGGTCCCAGGGCAGCTGCACACGCCCATGGTCGAGGCGCGCCTCGCGGGCCAGCGCACGGGCGGTGACGTGGAGAAGCTGCTCGAGCAGCGCCAGTCACGCATTCCGCTCGGGTTCATGGGAGATGGTCGGGACACGGCGTACGCCGCCCTGTACCTGGCTTCGGACGAGGCCCGGTTCGTGACCGGCACCGAGATCGTGGTGGACGGCGGTATGACCGCCCGGTGCGACTAGGCACTTTCGGGAGCTGGAGCGGATCAGGGTCTGCCCGGGCAGCTTTCGAATGTGCCTGCCGCGATGCCGAGCGGGCCCTGCTCGCGCTACTCAAGCCTTCCGACGAGCCAAAGGAACTACTGGGTTCACTACGACAAGGGCATCAATGCGACTGGTTATCCCACGGCAGGCACCGGCGACCGGGTCCGCTGCAAGGCGGGCCCGCCTGGGTCTGCGGCTGACGATGGTGGGCTTGTAGGTGGTGCCGCCAATGCGTTCTCTCTCGTTGAAGCCGACGTCGTGGTTATCGCTCCACGGTGGTGTTTGCCAGTTCGGGCTGCCGATTGTTACGCGGGAGGTGACGATCAGTTCGAGGCCCGAAGGGTGTCACTGTCGGTGAGTGGCGAGGCCGGTTGCTGTTGTAGCTCTCGTCGTTCGCCGTCAGGTCAGTAGACTCGGTGCGGCGCACGAGCCGCAGGGCAGCAGTCGGCCGGCGCTAGCATGGGCCTCCTGTTCTGATTGGTACGGGCAAGGGAGGCGCGAAAGGTGGCGAACACGGGGCAGCGTCGTCGTCGCTCTTCTGACCCCCAGCGACGCAGGGATCCGGAAGGCAATCGCAGAGCGATCCTGGAAGCCGCGCGCGAGGAGTTTGGCCGAAACGGTTTCGCTGGGGCTCGGATCATGCGCATCGCCACCGCCGCGGGGGTGAGCCACCAGTTGATCACCTACCACTTCGGTGGCAAACAAGGCCTCTACGACGCGCTCCAGGAGAGCTGGCACAGGACGAGCACGGAGATGATCGGCGGGCCGGAACCGTACGCCGAGCTCATCCGCACCTATGTGCGCGACGCGCACCAGGAGCGCGCGTGGGCGCAGCTCCTGGTACGCGAGGAGTTGGACGGTGGTTCGCCCGCCGGCCTGCGACGCGTGGCCGACTTCGTCGAGCAGACCAGACAACGGCAGGCCAGCGGAGAGATCCGTGACGACCTGGACGCCGGTGCGTTGACGCTGGCCTTCTTCGCCGCCGCGATCGCCCCGGTGATCATGCCGGACGTGGCGCGTACGTTCACCGGGGAGGATCCCTCCTCGGAGGCCTTCGTGGACCATTACGCTGATCAGCTGGCCCACCTGATGTCCGCGCTCGCCACCGGGACCCCGCCCGGGCGGCCAGAGGGTTGAGGGACCCGGGCCGGTCGGTGCTCGAGGCGAGCACCGACCGACGCCCACACGTGCGCAGGCAGACCGCGAGCACAGCCGCCGCGCCTTCACCAGGACCGATAGCCCGTCAGGCGAACCCTCGGGGTCTCCTCTGTGTTCCCGCCTTCGTCACAGGTCCAGCTCCAGGACCCGTGACAGCGCCCGGGACGAACAGGTCGCGAAGAATCCGTTGTCGTGCTCGTCGGTCGTGAGCACATCGTCGCGATGATCGGGCTCTCCCGCCAGGACCCGCACGACGCACTCCCCGCAGATGCCCTGCTGACATGAGGACGGCGCATCGACGCCGTTCTCCAGGAGGACGTCGAGGACGCTCCGGTCCTGGGGGACGTGGTATTCGACGCCCTCGGACGCCAGTTTCACCGTGAAGGCGCCCGGCCACCCGGTCTCGAGACTCGTGACGCCGCTGTTGAAACTCTCCTTGTGTAGCGCGGTGGGAGGCCAGCCCATCGCCTCGGCCCGGCTCAGCACATGGTCCATGAAGCCGCCGGGACCGCAGACGTAGACCGCGGTGTCCGGCGTGGGTTCTCCCAGGACGCCGACGATGTCGAGCGGGTCCCGATCACTGTCGTCGAAGCGGAAGGTAACCCTGGGGTTCTCCGCCAGGTCGGACACGAACGCCGCGTCGGCACGGCTCCGCGCGCAGTAGTACAGCGCGTACTCGCCCCCCTCAGCATCCAGTGACCTCGCCATGGACAGCAGTGGCGTGATGCCGATACCTCCCGCCAGAAGCAGGTGCCGGCGGGCTGGGGCGAGGGGGAACCGGTTGCGAGGCGCGGAGATTCGCAGCCGGTCGCCTGACCGGAGTGCGTGCATCGCGCGGGAGCCGCCACGGGAGTTCGGGGTGTGCAGCACGGCCAGCCGGTAACGTCCGCTCCCGGGCGGATCACACAACGAGTACTGACGAACCAGGCCGACTCCGTCCAACAGTACGTCGATGTGGGCTCCGGCGGTGTAGGCGGGAAGGTCAGCGCCGTCTCCCGCGACGAGGTCGAGCAGGATGATGTCGGCTGCGGCGACCGTCCGCGATAGGACGACCGCGTCCATCCACATGTTCGCCACTCATGCCCCAGTCGTGGTCGCGGACGTTTCGGTCTGGGTTCCTCCCTGGGAGATGGCGGACAGGGTGAACACGCCGGACTCAACGTGCCGCGGGGAGCCGTCGACCCGGCTCACACCCACCGGGTCCCGGCCGGCCTCGACGTCCTCGACCATGGTTCGCAGCATCCGGCGGACCATCACCACCCCGCGGTCGGAAGAGGCCAGCGTCTCCTCCGAATGGAGAGTGATCGGCCCCTGTGAACCTTGGGCCTCGATGTCGCTGGGGTAGCGCCGGAGGTCCTCCTCGGTCATCTCCCAGAACATTTTGCCGTTCTGCTTGATACCGAAGACCAGGCGCTCCATGCGACCCGGGTCGCCGGACCGGATCGAGAAGAAGACACGGTGGTGGGTGTCGTCGCTGGGGACGATCCAGATCAGCAGGTTGTGGCGTGTGTCGGGGGCCACCTGTGTGAAGTCCGGAAGCGCGATGAT
The DNA here is from genome assembly GCF_056173345.1 of Nocardiopsis sp. iso_237. NCBI lineage: Bacteria > Bacillati > Actinomycetota > Actinomycetes > Streptosporangiales > Nocardiopsidaceae > Nocardiopsis > Nocardiopsis sp. iso_237. Next base: position 2,992,464 of record NZ_CM149669.1, read on the forward strand.
GTTGGGGAGCTGCTGTTCCAGACGCCACTCCAACTTGGTCTCTTCCCCGTCGGGACCGGTCGTCTCGTAGCGCTGGTGGTATTTGGCTCCGTACTCGGTCCTGTGATAGCTGGTCGTCTCCGCGACGCGCGACGGGTCATAGAAGCTCTCCGGCAGGCCCTCAGAGGTACCGGTCCCCGTGAGCTGGGCACCGGAGTGCTTGTAGTGCAGCCAGGTGACGTGCGCGTTGTCGATCGCGTTCTCCCAGATCTGCAACCAGTTGAAGTCCTGTTCCATCCCCGTCACCTCGGCTCCGGGGACGGGCCAGCCCGCGTAGTACTGGTCCCCCTCCTCAACGGGATCCAGGTTGTCCCAGCGCGGCAGGGCAGGCTTGAGATCGGGCGGGCCCATGTAGACGAAGACGAGGCCGTAGCGCTCCTCGACCGGGTACCACGGCTGCCTCGCGACCTCGCGACGGCGCCCGCCGCCGGGTTCACACGCCTGGTCCAGGCAGTGGCCGCGGACATCGAACTTCCACCCGTGATAGCAGCAGCGGATGCCGTCGTCCTCGATACGGCCGTAGTACAGGCTGCTGCCGCGGTGGGCGCATCGTTCGAAGACCACGCCGGCGCGCCCCTGCCCGTCACGGAAGACGACCAGGTCCTCCCCCAGGACGCGGGTGCGGTGCGGTTGTTCACTGGTGAGCGCCGATGCGGTGGCGATGGGATGCCAGTAGCGGCGCAGTGCCTCACCCATCGGCGTTCCGGCGCCGACCTCGGTGAGTCGGGCGTCATGGGACGGTCGCTTGCGGCCGTAGCCGGTCCCGGTGTCCACGGTCAGTGGTTCGGTCATGCCTTCTGGCTCCTCATGTGGAGATGTGTTCGCGATGGGCGGTCCGCCGTTGGGTGACGGCCGGTCGTGGGCCTTCCGTCTTACTCCTTGGACGGGCGGCCCGGTGAAATGCGGGTCCTGGCCCGGACAGTTGTACTGTTCCTGATGAATATTTGTCAATGAATATTCATCAACCCTGGTCGAAGGCGTTCAGTGTGGGTCGAGCAGCAGAAGGTGCTAGGTCGTCGGCCGAACGAGAACCCGGTCCAGCTGATGGCACACCGAACCGCACGTCAGCATCGAGGAGATTCTCGTGACCAAGGGTGACCAAGGCGCCGCTGACGAAGCCGACTGCGCCTGACGGCTTTGGACGATGACAACGGGCTCGGCCTGAGGGGCCAGCCCCACGTGATCGGCCGCGGGGGCCATTGTCCGGAGTGGGTCTCTCAGTCTTGGACGGTGATGCCCAGCGTGGTGGCCAGGGCGGGCGCGACCCCAGCCAACTGGGCCTGGCTGATGGTTGCTCCCCTCAGTGACTCGTACCCCGAGGCGAGTTCCAGTTCGGTGGCACCGCGCAGGTCCACGTCCTTCAGCGTGGCCTTGGCCAGGTGTACGCCCTCGACACTGGAGCCGGGAAACCGCACCCTCGTCAGCGTGGCTTCGCCGAAGTCCACGTCGGTCAGGACACAGTCCTCGAAGACGACGTCGACCAGCTCCGCCGCTCGGAAGTTGACCGCGTTGAGCTTGCAGGAGGAGAAGACAACCCGTTGGAGTTCACCCCCGAAAGCCACGGCGCCGGCCAGCAGGCTCGCGAGGACATAGCTGTCGGCCCAGGTGGACTCGGCCAAATCGGTGCCAGTCATGCGCGCGGTGTGCATCCACACGTCGCTGAACCGGGAGCGGCGTAGCCGACCGTGGTCGAACCGCACCCCGGTGAAGGCACACTCCAGGAACCGCGATCCGCTGGCTTCGATGTCGTCGAAGAGTGTGCCGTCGAAGTGGACGACCTCGTGAACACCGGGGTCGAGTTGCCTGCCCCGGAAGGGTTCCAGGGCTTCGGAGTGGGCCAGATCGTCCAAGGTGGCGGGCACGTGGGCTGTAGTGGTGAAGCGCTTCATCTCATCCTTTCGTGGCGGGCGTTTCAGCGCTTTTGGCGCGCCTGCGGTGGTGTTCGAACGCGATCCCGCCCCCCCGGGGGGGTGTTCGCACGCGCCCGCCTCCCGACAGGGGTGTGCAAGCGATCCGGGGGTATGCGCAGCCTCGGACAGACTGGTCCGAGCAGGGGTACCGCTGCCCCCAGGAGTGGCTTTGACCGCCGTCTGAAGGTGAGCGGGACGGGCACTCACTGCCGAGCCACGGGAAAACTAGCACCCGCGCGGCAGGTGCCCCGGGTTGAAACCACGCGTTTCGGACTATGGGGAACGTCGCGTTGACCTGTGGAGCGATGGTGTGAGCAGGAGAGGGGTACTCCCACGGGCGCTGCCGGCACGAAGGCTCCGGGTTCGGGACTTCGAGTCCGGACTCGTAGATGCGCCCTGTCATGCGTGACTGTCCCTCTCCGGGCTGAGCCCAGGCAGTAACTATACTTTTCGGAAGGTACAGTTATGGCATGCGACCGAGTTCGAGAAACCTGATCCTGGAAGCCGCGGTCCGTGTGATCGAGCGCGAGGGCATCACCGGCCTGACCTTCGAATCCACCGCCGAGGAGGCCGGCCTGACCAAGGGAGGCCTCCTCTACCACTTCCGCTCACGTGAGGAACTGCTGCTGGCGATCCAGAGACACGTCACCCGGACCTTGGAGGAGAGCCTTCGAGCGGAGCTTGGCAAACCGTGGGAAGAAGCCACCACGGCGGAACGCGGCGCCGCGTACACACGTGTCACCATGCGCGAAGGCGCGCACCAGGCGGACCTGGCCCTGATGGTGGAGTCCGCTGCCCACCCCGAGCTTGCCCGGCCCTGGAACGAGCTGATGGAGCGTTGGGCTCCTGAGCCCCGTTCCATCGACCCCGCCGAGCTTGACCTGTTCCTGGCCCGGTTGGCCGCTGACGGGTTCTGGCTCTTCGAGGTCACCACCGGCGTTGCGATTCCTGAGGACGTCAGGCAGGCCCTGGATGAACGCATGACCGCACTCACGCACACGTCACAGGAAACCGCGTCCGCACAGGAGGAATCCGCATGAGCGGCACTATGCAACCGACTCCGAGCAAGGCCCGGCGCTGGCTGGTCCTGGTCGCCGTCTCCGCCGGACTTCTGCTCATCGCGGTGGACATGACGGTGCTCTACACCGCCCTGCCCACCCTGACTGCCGATCTCGGTGCCAGCACCTCCCAGAAGCTCTGGATCATCAACGCCTATCCCCTGGTGATGGCCGGACTGTTGCTGGGCGCGGGAACCCTGGGCGACCGCGTGGGGCACAAACGCATGTACCTGATCGGGCTGGTGCTGTTCGGAACGGCCTCGGTCGTGGCCGCCTACGCCCCTGCACCCGCGGTGTTGATCGCCGCGCGGGCCTTCCTGGCCGTGGGTGCGGCGGCGATGATGCCCGCGACACTGTCCCTCATCCGTGTGACCTTCACGGACGAGCGCGAGCGCGGTATCGCCATCGGCGTGTGGGGGACGGTGGCGATGGTCGGCGCCGCCCTCGGACCGATCGTGGGCGGTCTGCTGCTGGAGTACTTCTGGTGGGGATCGGTCTTCCTGGTGAACGTTCCCGTGGTCCTGGCAGCGCTGGTGATGGCCGCCCTGGTCGCTCCCGGCGGCTCGGGCAGCTCCGACAGACCCTGGGATCTATGGGCCTCGGTCCAGATCATGGTGGGGCTCGTCGGCGTGGTCTACATGATCAAGGAGGCCACCAGCCCCTCGCCGTCCTGGTTCGCGGTCGCGGCTGCAGGAACGGCCGCAGCTGCTGGTTTCTGGCTCTTCACGCGTCGGCAACAGCGGCAGGACTATCCGTTGATCGACTTCGCGCTTTTCCGCGACCCGCGCATCGTCATCGGCGTCCTGGCCGCCGGAATGGCGATGCTTGCTACCGCCGGGGTGCAGCTGGTACTCACGCAGCGCCTCCAGCTGGTCCTGGAGCTGACGCCCCTCCACGCGGGCCTGGTCGTGGCCGCGTTTGCCGCTGGGTCACTGCCCGTAGGCGTGGTGGTCGGCGCCCAGCTTCATCGCACCGGGACGCGCTCGGTGATCGCAACCGGTCTCGTGGCCGCAGGCTTGGGCACGGTGGGCGTGCTCCTGTCAACCTCTGCACCCATGGGCTGGACGGTGGCGGGTCTGCTCGTGATCGGTGCGGGGGCTGGTGCGGCGGCGACCGCCGCCTCGGTCGCGATCGTGGGCAATGCCCCGGTCCATCGGGCGGGTATGGCCTCCTCGGTGGAGGAGGTCTCCTACGAACTCGGCAGTCTGACCGGCGTGGCGGTGCTGGGCAGTGTCCTAGGTGCGGTTTACACCAGCACCGTCTCCCTGCCTGCCGGGGCCCAACCCTCGTCCGCGGACGGCTTCGACCAGGCGCTGGCCGAGGCCGCCCGGATGGGCTCGGCCGAAGCGGCGTCGCTGGTGGAAGCCGCCACGGTGGCCTTCGACAACGCCTACCGCCTCACCCTGGCGATCGCCGCCGCAGTACTGTTGGCCGCTGGTGTGTTCAGCGCCCTCTACAAGCGCCGGAACCTTTCGGAAAGTGACAAGACGGCCGCCACCGGAGCCCGATCACACGCATAGCGGTTGCATGCGGGTCGTCCTCCTACGCCGCCTTCATGTGCGACCCTTCCGGCCAGAAGTCGTTGAAGGGGAAACGACCCTACGGGGACCGCACAGGCCGCACCCCGGGGCAGAGGTCGTCCGCGGACCCGGGGTGCGGCTGTCTCCGGTGTGGCCAGTCGGTGCTCAGGCCTGCCAGGCCCCTTCCTCGGCCGCCTTGCGGGCGAAGTCGGCGAAGTCCCGAGGAGGTCGGCCCAGTACCCTCTGCACGTCGTCGGTGAGCGTGGCCAGCGCCCCGGAAGCCACATGCTCGTACAGCCAGCCCGATACCTGCACCCACTCCTCGGGAACGCCCAGCCCGCGCTGCTCGGCGGCGTACTCCTCGGAGGTCAGCGCCACATAGCCGATGTCGCGCCCGGTGGCCCGGGAGATCTCGGTGGCCGCGTCGGCGAAGCTCATCAGCCTCGGGCCGGCCAGCTCGTAGCTCTGCCCCGCGTGACCCTTCTCGGTCAGGGCGGCCACCGCTACCTCGGCGATGTCCTCGGCATCGATGAACGCCTCGTGCCCGTCCCCGGCGGGGAGGCGCAGCTCGCCGCTCATGACCGGCTCGTACAGGAAGTCCTCGCTGAAGTTCTGGTCGTACCAGCGGGGTCGCAGCTCGGTCCACTCCAGCCCCGCTGCCCCCAGGAGGGACTCCCCGGACGGGAACTGCTCGTTCTCTCCGTCACCGGCGCCCGCGGTCAGCGCCACCGCGCGTCGGACCCCGGACCGCGCGGCCAGGCGTGCGAAGTCGACGATCTCGTCCGCGGTCTTCTGGCCCTCCATACCGGGATGAAGCAGGTACACCGCCCCCACGTCGTGCAAAGCCGCCTCCCAGGTGCCCCGATCTGCCCAGTCGAAGCGTTCCTCGGTCGAACGAGAGGCCGCGCGGACAGGGAAGCCCCTCTCCTGGAGGAGGCGCACCACGCGGCGCCCGCTCTTGCCCGTAGCCCCTGTTACAAGAATCTTTTCGTTACCCATGGATCGAGCCAATCACCCGTGCCCCTGCGTCACCAGCAACCACAAGCTCAACTCCATACCTGTTCGTCTACGCTAACCGTATGGAGCCCCTGACAGACTTGTTGAACGGTCTCCGCACCCATGGGGCGGTCCTGCACCGGTCGTCTCTGTCTGGTTCGTGGGCGGTGAGCTTCGAGCACGGATCCCCGCTGAGCCTGGCCGTGGTGCTGGAGGGCTTCTGTTGGATCGTCCCGCAGGCTGGCGACCCGGTGCGGCTCGGAGCCGGTGACGTAGCGGTCCTGAGCGGGGGCGCCTCCTACATCGCCGCCGACGACCCGGCGACCACACCGGACACCGTGGTCCGCTCCGGAGGTCGGTGCAGCGGACCGGACGGCTTGGCACGGGAGACCGCGCTGCCCTTTCCCCTCGCCACGGCCGACGGTGATCACACAGTCCTGGTGAACGGCTTGTTCACCATGGACGGTGGCGGCCCCTCCGGGCGTTTACTCGCTGCGCTGCCACCTTTGGCACTGGTGGAGGCGGGAACTGGAACCTGCCCGGTGAGCAGCGGGTTCTTCGAGGAGTTCTCCCGCCCCTTACCTGGCCAACAGGCCTTGCTGGACCGGACTCTGGATCTGATGCTCATCACCGCCCTGCGAGCCTGGTTCACCCGCCCCGGCGCGCAGGTCCCAGGTTGGTACCGGGCGCACGGCGATCCGGTCGTGGGTGCGGCACTTCGCCTACTGCACGCCGGCCCGGCCCACCCGTGGACGGTGGCCTCGCTGGCCGCCGAGGTCGGAGTGTCACGGGCGGGCCTGTCCAGGCGTTTCAGTTCCCTGGTCGAGCTGCCGCCGATGACCTATCTGCGCCAGTGGCGGCTCACTCTCGCCGCAGACCTGCTGCGTGACCCAGGCATGACCGTCCAGGCCGTAGCCGCGCGGGTCGGGTTCGCCAACGCCTTCGGGTTGAGCGCGGCGTTCAAACGCGAACGCGGAACCAGCCCGCGCGACTACCGCACGGGCACGCTTCTGTTTCGTGCCGGGTGTGATGGAGGCTCTCAAACTTGGGAAGGATGAGAGCCTCCGCCCGCCTCCACTCCCAGGTCGCTGTTCACCACGTCGAGGAGACCGTCGACGTCGAGCAGGCTGCGGATCCCAGGGCTGGGCCCGGAACCGTGAAGGGGGTAGTGTCCCTGGTGTGTGGTCAGACCTTCCACGGCGAGGGCGACGCCGTACTCGGCCGCGATGGTCGCCAGGGTCCGCACGTCGTCGAAGGCGAGGGATTGGCGGAGCACCGAGCCGGGCAGGAGGCCGGTCGCCGCGGCGACCCGTACACGGTGGACGTCCAAGGCTGCCCGGACCGTCTCGGGGAGGACCTTGGGCAGGTGCACCTCGACTTAGAGGTCGGCCCTCCTGGCGAGCACGATCTGCTCGACCACGGCGAGGGTGGGAGTTATGTACCAGCTCAAAGAGTCAGCCCAACGGGGGGTCGTCAACGAGGGCTCCAGGGATCTAGCGCAGTGGAGGATGAGGGGTGCTGCCGCTGCTGCTGAGTTCCAGGGCCTGGGACCACGCCCTGCTGAGTTCGGTGCGAACGGTCGGGGTGACGGTGGGGTCCAGGCGGTCGGCCCCGGCCGCGAACTGGTCCTCGTCGACGTACAGCAGGTACGTGTTCTCCCCGTAGACCGTCATCCCTGGAAGAAGTTCGCGGGTCACACGCAGATGGTCCCCGGCGAAAAGACGGGCTGACTCCATGGCGAACTCCTGGTAGGGAGTCATACGGTCGGGGTCGGGCAGAACGACGAGACGGCGCAGGATGATTCCGTCCTGCCTCCACACCCGAAGCCGAGAGCGCATCGCCGCGACATCGGCGGCCAGGAGCTTGCGGGCCCTGCTCCGATCCCCGGCCGTGTAGGCCGCCAACGCCGCGTCATCGCGCAGACGCCCGGACAGGTCGTCGACTCGCCAGGCGTCTCCGCGTGTGGTGGGCAGGGACCGTAGGAAGGCGACTTCGTCTCGGTAGGTGTCCCGGGCCAGACGTGTTCGAGAAGCGTGGGCGAGCTGGTGCTGGAATGCTGCGGAAGTGGTCATGGGGCGGCCTTGATCTGGTCGTTGGGGACGGCGCGGTCGTGGAGGTGGCGTGTGCTCTGCCTGTCAGGCGTTGGCCGTAGCGCTGCTGAGCATGGGGGTCAGCACGCTGAAGGTCAGCGGTCTCAGAACACCTAGTCGGGGTCGAAGGGGGCTGCTGGTCGAGGGAGGGGGAAGGCGATCACTCCGCGCAGGTGGGGGAGGGTGCGTATCCCTCGAAGTCTTTTTGGAGGTGTAGACCCGGGGGTTCTGGAAACGTGGTGGCATCGGCTTCCCGGGTTCCACACCCATGCTCTTCAGGTAATTTTTCTGGTTCGAGTTCAGGCGATCCCATTTCCTCCGATGTGAATCCAGGAACTTGTAATGAGGGTTTTTGCTGCCCCTGACCGCTGAGTCGGGTAGTGCGGCTATTTCTCGCACTCTCTTCCACCACGCATGCTCGATGAAGGTGAAGTCGGGAGAGAGCCCCAGGTCCTTGAGGTGTTCTATGCGCTGTTTGGAGGCATGTCCGGTTTTCCAGTCATGGATTCTCTGGCAAATCCATGTGCGGTGCTCCAAGGGCAGGTCGGAGAAGTCCTTGCCCATGTCCAGGGATTCCTGGATGGTCAGGCATGTGGTCTCGAACTTGCTGGTGTCGAAATCCAAGCCGATGGTCCGGAGTGTTTCTTTCTGGTCGTCTTCGAGCTCGTCCCCGCCCCACGCTGACCCCATGCGGCTGATGGCGCTCATGATGGAGAGTTCTTCCTTCGTTTTCTTGCCGCTGTAGGGTTTTGGTAGGCCGCCTTTGTTGTATTCGGTGACCAGGCGTTCGATCGTGGTGTCGTGCTTCCGGGGTGGGCGTGCAAGGGGCACGCCCTTCTCGCGCAGCCACGACGCCTGTTCCTCGCTCAACCGCTTTTCGAGGTAGGCCTTTTTCAACGCCTTCACGAGTTCAGACGGCAGCTCCGCACCGTCCGCCCGGTCAAGGGCCGTCTTCGCGCGCGCCCACAGCGACGTGTTCGGGGACGGGTCCGTGATATCGATGGATTCCAGTGCCTGGCGCTGCCGGGGGTCATGGCCCGTACCCCGGCGGTACAGATGCCGGTTCTTGGTCAGCCAGTCGAAAAGCGGCCGGCCGGAGGGGAGACGGATCGGGTAGTCCGCGGGCGGGTAGCAGTGGCCGTGCTCGGCGAAGAAGTCGCGGGCGAGTGCGAAGGCGGCCCACCACGGCGAGGCCGTCGCTTCCACGGCCCGCACCATGATCGCTTCGGCGAACGCCTTGTCGACCTCAGAGCCGGTGATCGTCAACCACGTCGGAATCCGCTGTGTGCCGCGCAGTGCCCCGGCGCCCCCCGGTGGGTTGTCCTCGGGCGCGCGGGTGCCATGACTGGACTGGTAGGCGTAGGCGTAGCTGGTGTCCAGGTGGGCCGCCACACGCGTGTCGTGGGAGCGCAGGCTGGAGATGACCTCCCACACGTGGGTGAACGGCGACAGGGCATCGCGTTGCACCGTGGAGGTGCCGGGGTCGGCCAGGACCGGGACCAGGATGACGGTCGGGTCGGAGCGGCGGGGGTTCAGGCGCAGCCCGCGCCCCAGCCGTTGTGTGGTCTGCACCATGGAGCTGCCGGGGTCGACCAACATCACACAGTCCACACTGGGGACGTCCACCCCTTCCGACAGTACGCGTGCGCTGGAGACCACCACCGAGCATTCCTGTGGGTCTCCCAGACGGGCGAGGATGCTTTCCCGTGCGCGGGTGTGGGTCTCGCCGGTGACGTAGTGGGCTGAGACCGGCCTTGGGGGGGCGCTCGTGGTCGGGCAGCAGTTCCGCAGCGGCGGCCAGGGTCCCCGCGAAGCGCCTTGCCGCGTCGATGCTGGCGTGGAACGTCATGGTCGAGCGCAGGTCGTACTTGGTGATGGCGCGCAGCAAGGACAGCTGGGCGGCGAGCATGGAGGCGGGCACGCTGTGGCCGCCCACCTGCAGGAGCGCCTGCTCACCGATCAGTGCGGCGACCTCGGACGAGCTCACGACGCTGATGACCGTGAGGTGGTCGCTCAGCAGCCCCAGATCGATCGCCCGGCCGCAGGCCAGGGTGTACAGGTCACGGCCGAACACGCGCGGGTCGTCCATCGACAGCACTGAGGGGGTGGATCGGGTCGCCGTCCCCTCGACGGTGGGGCGGGGTTTGTAGATGATGGGGGTGGCGGTCGCGTACAGCCGGTGGCGTGCCGGGATGTTGTCGTCGTCATGGATCTGTGTCCACTGCGTGTCGTGGTCGGAGGCGCTGCGGTGGGCTTCGTCGACCACGACGAGGTCGAAGCGTCCCAGGCCTCGGCGGTGGGCCTCAGCGAGCGTGGGCACACTGTGGTAGGTCGTCAGGACCAGGGTCGTACCTTGCGCCAAGTCCAGAGCCGCCAGTCGATCGGGATCAGTGGAGATCGTGGTGCGGGCGGTGACGCAGCCTCGCAGGGAGGCTCTGGCGGAGCTGCACACTCCGATGATCTGGTGCAGACGGCTCCCCAGCACCCGCTCCCATTCCCTGGCGGTCTGCTGGAGCAGGGGCAGGCTGGGGACCACCACCAGGACCAGGCGGACATGCATCTCGGCCGCGACCGCTGCCGACGTGATGGTCTTGCCGCCACCGCAGGCCATGATCAGCTTTCCGCGGCCCTCACGTGTGAGTCCGTCGCAGATCGCGCGAACCGCTTCTACCTGGTGGGGGCGGAGCGCGAGGTCCGATACTGGCGGAGTTCGGGTGTCGACGTCGACAAGCGTGGGTGCTGAGGGAGCCAGTACTTCGCGAAGAGTCATCGAGGTTCTTCTTGTCAGGGGTGCGAGGAAAGGGTGGTGGGTCCTCGGCCCCGCGCAGATCGGGCGCGGGGCCGAGAACCGGGCGCCGTTCCCTGGGGAGGAGGACGGTCGGCGCCTGGGAGAAGGTCTGGCTACTGGCTGAGGCGGTCAGCGAGATCGACGACGACGTCTCGCCAGGGCCGGTCAGGGAGAAACAGCTGGACATCGACGTCGGCCCACCGTGGAACCCGGCGTAGCCGTGAGGTGAGCTGGAGCAGGCCGTGGCTGGTGAGCCCGGTCTCGGCCCACGAGGTGGCGGCGTTCAGACCCTCGGGTAGGTGAACCAGCCGGGACACCTCGGAGGTCACGTGCGCCCACACCTGATCTGGTGCAGGGGCAAGCTCCGTCGTCTCGATGTCCTCAGTTGTGGGGCGGGTGTGGTCCCACCCCGGCGGGATGACCAGGTGGGGGTGTGCCCGGTGTGTGGGGCCGGTCGGGGTGATGCCGGAGACGTAGAGCTCCCCGATACCGTGCGCCAGCTGACTGGGGTCACTGGTGATCGCGGTGACCGGGGACTCGGGCCGAGTGTGGGCGACGTGCTCGACTAGCAGCGCGCGCGGCCCGATCTCCACGAACACCACCTCCTCGCCCTCCTTGAAGGCCCTGGTCGCCCGATGGAGGGCGTCGGTGAAGTGCACCGGCTGCCGGGCCTGGGCAGCCCAGTACGCCGGCCCCCACATCCCCTCGCTGTCGGTCTCGTGCGGGTAGGCGGTGGAGACGATCGGTGTCCGCGCAGGATGGGAGATCAGCCCGCCTAGGGCGAGTTCCAGTTCAGGGGCGACCCGGTCCACGGCCGAGGAATGGGCGGGGATGACGTCGGGTACCGGACGGGACCACACCCCCGCGGCGTCCAGGGTCGCGCGCAAGCGTCGAAGGTCGGCGTGAGGGCCCGCCACGACCTGGAGCTGGGGGGCGCTGTAGGAGGCGATGCTCACCCGGTGGTCGAAGGCGGCGGTGTGCTCCAGGGCCTGCACGGCGGAGGTGCGGATCGCCAGAAGCCCGCCCTGGTCGGCCAGGCCGCTGAGGATCCGGGATCGGTCGGCCAGCACCCGACTGGCGGCTGCCAGGGGAAGCACCCCCGCCGAGTGGGCGGCGACGATCTCCCCTACGGAGTGGCCCAGCACCAGGGCGGGTTGGATGCCGCGTTCAGCCAGCAGCGCGGTCAGCCCGATCTGGACAAGGAAGGTGCAGTGCTGGGCGTCCACGAACCCGGTGACGGGTGCTCCTGGGCCCCACACCTCGTACCCAACGCGGCGGGTCAGCTCGGCCCGCGCCTCGTTCACCGCTGTGGCGAACACCGGCAGCAGCATCAATTCCCTGGCCGCGTTCTGGTGGTGGCCTCCGTGCCCGGAGTAGACGAACACCACCGGGGGGCGGGACATCGCGACGGCAGGCCCGACCACGTCGGCGTTGGGCGCCCGGTCCTGGATACTGCGGAGTCCTTGGACGAGTCCTCCCAGGTCACTGGCTACGGCGGCTGCCCGGTGCCGGTGGTGGGAACCGTGAGAGATGGCCTGGTCGGCTACCGCTCCCACGGATCCCGCGCCGGGGGCACGTTCGGCAAGGCGTCCGGCGGCGTGGGCGAGTGCCTGCGGGGTGTGGCCGGAGACCACCACGGTTTCGGGGAGCGGCATCGGATCTACGGCGGGAGGCAGCTCCACTGTTGGAGCGTTGGTGTTGGTGTTGGTGTTGGTGTTGGTGACGATGGCGTGGGCGTTGGCCCCACCGAACCCGTATGACGACACCCCAGCCACCCGTTCGCTTTCGGGCCACGGTTCGACTCGGGTGGGAACCCGAACCTTCTTCATCAGCCCCGGGCGGAGGCGCTGGTGGTGCAGGGTGGGCGGGATCTGCCCGTGATGAACCGCGAGCGCGGCGACCATCACCCCCAGTGCCCCGGCGGCACCTTCGAGGTGGCCCAGGGTGCTTTTGACCGACCCCACCGGGACCGGCTCCTGTCGGCTCAGTGCCTGGGCGATGCCTTCGGCCTCCACACGGTCCCCAGCACGGGTGCCGGTGCCGTGGGCCTGCACCCACCCCAGCTGGTCGGCGCTGATCCCGGAGTCGGTCAGGGCTCGGGTGATGGCGTCGGCCTGCCGAGAAGCGCGCGGGGCGAGCAGGTGCGGGGACTTCCCGCCGTGGCTGATCCCGGTCCCGGCGACGTGCGCCCACACACGGTGACTACGGTCGACCGCCACTTCGGCGCGGACCAGGACCAGTACCACGGCCCCTTCGCTTCGCACGTAACCGTCGGCGGCGCCATCGAAGGGGGCGCTTCGGCCCTCGCGCGAGAGGACACCGGCCTCGGTGAACCCGGCGGTGATCTGCGGGCTGGAGAGGATGTTGGTTCCGGCCACCAAGGCGAGGTCGATCTCTCTGGAGCGCAGGCCTCGGACGGCGTAGTGCAGGGCCGTCAACGAGGAGGAGCAGGCGGTGTCGATCGTGAGGGAGGGGCCGTCCAGGTCCAGGACGTGGGAGAGGCGGTTGGCGAGGATCGCCATCCCGGCACCGGACCCGGTGAAGAGCCCGGCACGGTGGCCCCGGGCGAAGTTCTTCGCGGCCTGGTCGGTGCTGGCTGCTCCGACGTACACCCCGGCCGCTGACCCTGCCAGCGACGCCGGGGCGATTCCAGCGTCGGCCAGAGCCTCGTGAGCGACCTCCAAAAGCCACCCCTGCTGGGGGTCCATCTCGGCGGCTTCGTCGGAGCTGATCCCGAAGGCGGCGTGGTCGAAGGCGTGGTCGACGACGCCTGCGGGGTAGGGGGCGGCGGGCACCTGGTCAGGGTGCAGACGGTCGATCATCGTCTGCCACCGCTCTTGGGGGATGCGGGTTACGCAGTCCCGGCCCGAGAGGAGGGTCTTCCACAGCAGGTCCGGAGAGTCGATCGCATCCGGCAGGCGGCAGCCCATACCGATGATCGCCAGGGGAGCGTGTTCCTGAGTCGGGTGATCGGTCATCGGATGGGCTCCCGCACGACAAACGCCACACCGCTGCCCATGATCGTCATCCTCACCCAGGCGAAGTACGTGCCCAGGACACGTTCAAGGTCCGCGTAGCGGTCAGTGCCGTTGCAGAAGACGTTGTCGGCGCGGTTGTACTGCCACATCAGGACCCGGGCCAGCAGGTTGGTCCGGGTCGCAGGGTCCTGGGCGTCCGGCAGGGTGTAGCCCCAGGCCACCCCGTCATCGTCCAGGGCGTCGGCCATCCCCCGGATGGCCGCCTTCTTCGCGTCGAACCCGGCGCCGGGGAGGCAGTGGAGCACGTTTCCGATCGCCAGCGAGCGGAAGTGATGCTTCTGCGTGGGCCACGGCAGGGCGAGGATGTCGTGCTCGTGAGTCTTCACGTGAGCTCGGCCGGAGAGTTTCTGCTCAGCCGTCTCCAGCGGGGCCCGGTTGATGTCGAGCACATCGACCTGCCACTGATCTTCCAGGGCCGGAGCCGGGGTGTGGTTCAGGAAGTGGAGGTCGCCCGGCCCGATCTCCAGGTGCCGGTCGGAGACGTGGAGCAGGTACAGGTCCTGGAGGTAGTCGTTGTCGAGCTTCCACGCCCAGCGGTGCGCCTTGTCGACGATGAGGTCGCCGTAACGTGCGATGTTCTTGGGGCTGTACAGCTTCGGGTTGGGCTGGGAAATCCATGTGGTGTTGGTGCGGGGGGATTCGTCAGGCATGGTGACGGGGCCTTTCGGCTGGAGGAGAAGGGGGTGCGGCTAGAGGGTGAGGAGGTGGTTCATCCGGGCGGGGTCGTCCAGCCCGGCCGCCCAGGCCGCAGCTCCTTCGGGGGTGGAGACGGTCTGGGTGAACGCGGCCAGTACGTGATCGGGCAGGTCACCGCTCCAGTAGGCGGTGACGAACCCGCCGAACGCCGAGGTGTACTGGCCGTGCCGAGCCCAGTAGGCCTCCCACGCCCCGGCCAGGAACGGCGCGTCCAAGGCCGCGCTGGACTGGCGTTGCTGTCGGATCTGGTCGCGCAGCGTCGTGGCCACCCAGACCGAGGCACCGGCCCCCTGACCGGAGGCGTGCTCGACGGTCACCGTGGCGTCCCCAACCCCCACCACCGGCGTTCCAGCGATGGTGATGACTGGGCGCCGCACCTGAGGGTGGACCTCGCGGACCAGCTCCGACCCCGGGATCACCGCCTCCCACGACCACCGCTCGGCCATTTCCGGGGCCACGGCATCGAGGTGGCGGAGCACGTGGGACCAAGCGGTCCGGGCGTGCGCGCCGTGACGACGCGGCAGACCCGCCTCCGTCTGCCCGGCCTGCTCCTCGGGGAAGAGGAGAGGCGTCGGATCCCACGGACTTCCGGGGCGGGCCATCACCTGCACACACACCGCTGCATAGGGGGTGACGTGCATGGGAGGGGCGTCCAGCGCGGACAGGGCTCGAACCTGAGCGGTGGAAAGCTCATCGACGGTCAGGACGGGATAGACCATCACCTCGCCCCAAGGGCAGGTCAGCACCTCCGCGTGCATCGGAAGGAGGAGCTCGGGAACGGCCAGGTGGACCTGGACCACCACACGGTCGGTGGCTCCACCGGCGCGATCGGGGTCGGTGGGGAACAACTTGCGCAGGTCGGAATCGGCTCCAGGTGCGACGACCACCAGGTCGTGCATGCGCGATGCCGCGAACCCTGCGACATCGTCGGCGGTGCAGGTGCGTTCGTGAACGCGGCCACCGCGTTCGGCCACGTGCTGGAGCCAGTAGGCGCTCTTGAGCCGGTGATCGACCGCCACCGCTGGACCCGGTAGCGGCGCGGTGAACTCGAAGCCCTCACCGTCTGGAGGGGCCATGCGCATGCGCACCTGGTGAGCGGGGGGAGCGGTGTGCTGCCACAGTCCCAGCCCGAGCGAGAGCTCGCTCTGATGCACCGAGGGCAAGGTGAGCTGGGTGAGCCCGGCAGGGCTTCCCATGATCTCGGGGGTGGAGTGACGGGTGAACAGATCGACCTTCCACCCGTCCTCCAGTAGCCCAGTGGCCAGGGTCAGGGCGGAGTGGCCGGAGCCGAACACCACGGCTCGTGGGGGCGCGCTCATCGCTCAACTCCGTTCATCCGAGCCGAGCACAGGTCCATGATCGCCTCGCGCACTCCGTGACCACGGGCATCCCCCACCACCAGTGGTGTGCGTGTCGACAGGCCCACCGAGGCCCGGACCACGTCGGTGTCCACCGTGGTCTCGTCCGCCTCGTGGACCAGCAGTACGGCTGTCACGTCAGGGGTCACCGCCGTCAGGCTCTCGTGGGCGACCTTCAGATCCTGTGGTCTGGTGCCGGTAATGATCACCGCGCCGAAGGAGTCACGACGCAGATCACTCCACAGCGGGCTCGCGCTCTCCAGGCCGCTCACACCCAGGGCGAGAAGGTTCAGATCCTCGGCCACGCGGGTGGTGGTGATCTCGATCCGGGGTTGGCCCCGCAAGAGCCAGGTTCCATCTCCGGCCAAGCTCATTGACGCCTGGTGAGCGACTTCTTCGTGCTCGCAGACGATGAGCACCTTGATCACGGCAGCTACGACCGGTGCTGCTGGTGAGCCCGCGGCCCAAGCACGCAGCCGGTGTGCCCAGGCTGGGGCACGTACCACGCGGACCAGATCCAGAGTGGCCAGTTCGGTGACCACCACGGCGGTCACCGCCAAGGGGTGACCGGTGCGGGCAGCCACTTCGGCCACAGTCACGGTCCGGTCCACCTCCCGGAGAACCTGGAGGCAGCGTCCGAGGGCGTCCGGGAGCTCAGGTTGGTAGGAGGCCGGGACGTCCGGGTTGGCTTCGACCAGAGAGTGCATGGCCACCCCCGTGGACGGGCGAACCCAGAACGGAGCCGTTGGGGCGATCACGGGATCACCCGTTCAGTCTTCGCGACCAGGTGTTCCTGGGGTAGTAGATGGCGAGTTCGGGTGATGAATCCGACGATCGCGTAGGCGATCTTCGCCAAGCCCTCCACGTTGTTCGTCAGCAGGCCCAGGCCGAACGATCCCCCCAGGGGCGCGAGGACGAGAGCTCCCGACTCGTAGCGCACCACGATCGTCTCGGGTTCTCCCCGGTCGGTGAGCTTCCCGGCTCCGCGTGCGAGGAGGAGCACGTTGGTCATGATCGCGGTGGCTCGCTCCGCCTCGACCTGCTCCAGCTCACCCGAGCGCAACAGGTGGAGCCCATGGGTTCCGAACACCACCACGTAGGAAGCATCCGTGTCCTGGGCCAGCTCATCCAGCGCCCGTTGGAGCGCCACAAGGTCGTCGGGTTCGGGCATGGCCGTGTTCGGCAGACGAGGTGGGGCGGATGTGGTCGACATGTTCAGCAGTGTTCAGCCACGACAACGTGGAACCTATGCGCGCGCGGATATTCTCTGTGTTCGATTTATGTGCTCTGTTCGATTCCTTGGCCACGGCCAGCAGAAATGCCTCGATAGAGGCTTCCGGCCTACATAGGCCACCACCACATGGGGGATTCACCGCTACGGTGGGCATCTCGTTACACCCCCAGGTGACGGAGGACCCATGCGTTGTGGAAACTGCGGGCGGGACCGCGGCAGCCAACGTGGCTGTGGGTGTGTTCCGGCGTGGGTGTGGCGCGATCCAGAAGTGGTGACCGCAGTTCGTGAGCGCGACGCCCAAAGGGTGGTTCGGTTTCTCCGGCGGCGGGTGAAGGGCCTGTCGCAGGAAGCCCTGGCACGAATGTGCGGGGTCGCGCAGAGCACCATCAACCGGGCCGAAGCCGGGCAGGGACTCACAGACCGTCGACGGGCCTACGAAGCACTTCAAGGACTCGGAGCCCCCCTTGCAACCGATGCTCCTCGCCGACAAGCGACACCGAAGCGTCTCCGGCCGAGGCGAGTCCCCTCACGAACCGATCCGCACCTGCCGCCTTCTCCATGGACCGCAAGAGACGACCTCAGCTTGGAAGAGTTCGCGCACGCTCTGGCGGGGCTCGAACAGGACTACGCGTCCACATCCTCCATGTCCGTACTGGCCCAAATCGGACCACTCCACGGACAGCTGTCGCAGTCTCATCCCGATGCTCACCGTCTGCGCGCTCGATCGAACCTGCTCATGGGCCAGGTGCTGTGGGATGCTTCCCAACGCCGTGAGACTCATGCCGCTACCAGCCATCTCACCGAGGCGGCGGTCATCGCGCAGACCGTTGGAGACCACGAAGTCCTCGCCCAAGCCCTTCTGCGCAGCTCCTACATTCCCCTCTACGGCCCTGCCCCAGATCCCCAACAGGCGCTCGTCACCGCTCACCGCGCCATGATCTCCGCACGCGAGAGCCCAAACCTTCGCGCTCTTGCCGCTCTCCACATCAGCGAGGCCTACGCACGTCTCCGCAACGGTCGCGAGGCGCAGCAGATGCTTGAACAGGCCGATGCGGCAGCCGGCGAAGCACACGAGATCGACTGGGAAGGGCGCCGACTTCGGATCGCCGGGTCGGTCTACCTGGAGCTGGAGCAACCGGTCCAGGCCCAACAGATGCTTGAACAGGCAGTGCCCGCCCTCACCGATCGGCCGAAGACCTGTGGGATCGCCCTGGCGAACCTCGCTCTCGCTCACGTTCGCCAGCGCGAAATCGAGGGCGCGGCAAGCACACTTCACCACGCCATGGACCTCACCCAAGCCACGCACGCGGGCGGAGCGACGTCCCTGATCGCCACCGTGGTCAAGGAACTCGCCCCCTGGCGGACCGAAGAGGTCGTCCTCGCCGTTCAGGACCGATTCATCGACCTGCTCACCCGATAGGAGCCCGATGCCTTCAGATCTCATCGAAGCCAAGACCCGACTTCGCCAGCAGGTGTGGGAACGCCTCGACGCTGCGGACATTGGTCGTTCTGGCCGCGTGACAGGAAAGATCCCGAACTTCCTCGGCGCGGACAAGGCTGCCGAACACCTGGCCGCACACCCGCGGTGGCAGGCGGCCCGAGTCGTCAAATCCAACCCCGACAAGGCCCAGGACGCCATTCGCTTCGCTGCGCTACAAGACGGCAAGCTCCTGTACATGGCGGTGCCGAGAATCGCGGGGGCCGACCCTTTCTACCTCCTCAACCCCGACGACCTCGCCGTGCCCCCAGACCTTGCCATCACAACCGCAGGAGCGGCCGACCATGCGCCGCGCACCCGGCCTGACCGGATGCGACCGGTCGACGTGATCGTCTGCGGAAGCGTTGCCGTCAACCGGGAAGGGGTCCGCATCGGGAAAGGATTGGGCTACTCCGATATCGAGATGGGCTTGCTCGCCCACGCCGGTCTCGTACGCGCGGACACCCTGATCGTCACCACCGTCCACACCCTCCAAGTCTTGGACGAGCCGATTCCGGAGACGGAGCACGACGTCAGTGTCGACTTGATCGTCACGCCAGACGGGGCCATCACCTGTCCGCCTCGACGTCGCCCATCGGGCATCTCCTGGACGGACCTACCTGAGAAGAAGATCGCCGCCATTCCTATCCTCCAGGAACTACGCAAGACCACGGCAAGCTGATGCTCGCTTCCACCACGCTTTACGTCGTCGTGTGTGCGGCAGGGCCAGCTGGAGGTGTACACCGACTCGTCCGTGCCGCGCAGGCTCAGGGGTGGACGGTTCAGGTAGTCGCCACGCCCGCTGCTGTGGCCTTCTTCGACACCGGCATGATCGAGGAACTGACGGGCCTTCCCGTGCGCAGCCAACACCGTGAACCGGGCGACCCGCGTTCCCCCAAGGCCGACGCCGTTGTCGTCGCTCCGGCCAGCTTCAACACGATCAACAAGCTCGCCGCAGGCATCGCCGACAACTACGCCCTGGACGTGCTGAACGAGACCATCGGACTGGGCATGCCGGTCACGGTCCTGCCCTTCGTGAACGCTGCCTACGCGGGTCGAGGCCCTTTCCGGAGAAGTGTGGCCGCGCTTGAAGAGGAGGGCGTGGGGGTGCTCCTGGGGGAAGGCGGATTCGTTCCTCACCCGGCGGGCCAGGGTTCGGATGCCTTCGACCGCTTCCCCTGGAAGGCTGCCTTGGAGGATGTGGAGGAGCGGATCAAGAACTACGGGAATGGTGCGGCGTGAGGTGCGGCAACTGCGGGCGGGACCGGAGCGGCCTGGCCAAGTCCTGTGAGTGCATCCCCTCGTGGGTGTGGCGTGACCCCGAGGTGGTCTCCGCCGTCCGTGAGCGCGACGCGCGGAGGGTGATCCAGTTCCTCCGGCGGCGGGTGAAGAACCTGTCCCAGGAGGCCTTGGCACGGATGTGCGGGGTCGCGCAGAGCACCATCGTCCGTGCTGAAGCCGGCCGTGGCCTCACTGACCGACGCAGAATCCACGAGGCCCTCCACGGGCTCGGAGCGCCTTTGACTCCGCCCCAGCCCGTTGCCGTGGTCCAGAGCAGCACCTCTCGACTGCCTCTTGCCGATATCGCCTCGGACCTGTTCTTGGAGTCGCCACAACATGCAGTTGAGCAGGCCAGCAAACTGTGGGATGCGGATCTCGGACGGCACCTCTCTGAACACTCAGTCCGTACACCAGCCGAGCAACTGAGCACGCCCCTCTTACGATGGTTGATCGCACCACCGTCCGTCCTCGAACCCAACCCGGACTCTCCGGTCAACGTCACCGAGGATGACGTGCACGCCATCACCAGGGCGTGCGACCTCTTCGAGACCTTGGACCACGAATTCGGCGGCGGCCATGCGCGCACGGCGGCCGTTCAGTACCTGAACAGTGAAATCGCGCCCCTGCTTCGAGGACGATTCACACCAACAGTCGGTCGCCCCCTCTTCTCCGCGAGCGCGCGCTTCGCTGCCAAGACCGGAGCCATGGCCTACGACGCGGGCCTGCACGATCTGGGGCGCCGCTACTTCTTCCAGTCCTTGAACCTGGCTCATCTGGGCGCGGATCGACTGTTTGGGGCCAAGGCCCTGGCCTTGCTTAGCCACCAGGCCAACTTCCTCGGAGACTTCCGTAACGCAGTCGACTTCGCTCGCACAGCCAAAAGAGGTGTCGGCTCCCAAGCCACACCAAAGATCCAGGCCATGCTCGCCGCCATGGAAGCCCGAGGCCTGGCCTCACTCGGGGAAGAACGCGCCTGCACGCGCGCGCTCACTGAGATGGAAGAGGCCTTCGACCGTAGCGATGTCGACCAGGAGCCCCTCTGGATGGGGTACTTCGACGGCTCAGAGGTCGCCGACGAGCTCGCTCACTGCTTTCACGACCTCGGACGAGGAGCACTGGCCATCGAGCACGCCCAGCGCTCCGTCGAAATGGCACCAGCCGCCTTCCGGCGCAGTCGTACCTTCGCGGGCCTTGTCCAGGCTGGCGCCTACCTGATGGGCGGAGACCGCGACCTGGAAGCTGCCTGCGCGATAGCTGAGCAAACCATCGGCAACGCCAGTCGACTGCGTTCGGCCCGCGTACGCTCCTACACCGGGCGGTTCCAGGAGAGCCTCGCACCGTACGCCAAAGCCCGCCCGGTCCGGGAGTTCGGTGCTGCCCTTGCCGACGCAGCTCTGCTGCCGGAGTGAGCTCAGGTACCCGGCTGCCAGCGTTTGGGAGTCTCGGACCGCTTCAACGAAGCGATGCGAAGGCGTGCTTCGGGCAGGAGCCGGGGCTCGCGTCCGGTGCGGGCGCACAGCCACGCGGTCATGCGCAGTTCCCTGACCGCAGCCAGGGTCTCGTACCCCGACCAGGTCCGCACATCCCACCCGTAGGCCGCAGTGAACGCCTCGTACTCCGCACTCGTGTACCAGCCCACGCGCTGGTAGACGGCGGCCACGACCAGGTCCCATTCGCGCGGACCGGTGCTGAAGCGCTCTAGGTCCAGGACGACCGGATCCCCATGGCAGTCACGCACGATGTTCTTGCGGTGGGCGTCCCCGTGCACTGGCCCCAGGGGGAGGGCGAACCTCAAACGCGCGTAGTCATCGCGCAGCTCGTCCAACCGAGCACGTAGGAACGCTGTCTCTGGGCGATCCAATGATGCCTGCCTGATGTACCCCGCGACCCCGTTGAGGGGGTCCAACTTCGGCAGCCGGAGTGACATAGGCCTGTCCAACCGGTGGAGCTGCCGAAGAGCCGTGCCGATGGTGCCCGGCCTCCCGGGCTCGATCCCAGGGATGTACCTCCAGACGGTGATCACCCAACCCTGAAACATCACAGGAGCGGGAAACTCTTCGGCCACCCGGACAGCGGGAACAGCGTGCTCTTGCAGCCAGCGGGCCACTGACAACTCACGATTCACCCGCTGCGTCTCGGAACTCGCGCAGATGCGCAGGACCAGCCGCGGTCCAGGTAGGAGGACCGTCGCGTTCTCTCCTACCGGGCCGAGAACCCGAGCTCCCCGGCCCGACCAGGCGAACTCCGTTTCGCTCTCAGCCGCGATTCGTAGGGCGGTCTCGGACGTCAGAAGTGGAGACGATTCGGCCACGAAGCCACTGTACGGGTTCGCTGAGTGGAAGTTTCCCAGGCTGAAATCCTTATGAGGAAGCGTCATGCGAGTTCAAAGCCGGTGATTCGAACACCGCGCATAAATCGAACGCTGAGGTTATGCGCGTGCGCATAGGTCTCCGTGCTCTGCCCCGGAACACTGCTGCTGTTGGTGAACGATCGAACGACTGCCATGGGAGACCGTGTGAGAACACCGATGAGGTGTATCCAGTGACGGGCCAGCGAGGACCTCGCACAAGCGTTGTCACGGGAGCCAGTGGGTTCGTGGGCTCCCACCTCGTGGAACGCCTGCTTCGGGAGGGGCATCGGGTGGTCGGTCTCGATAGAAACCCGACCTTTTCGGACGTGGATGCCGGATGCGGTGAGCCCATCACGACCAGGGCGGGTGATTTCTCGTTCCGGCAGTGTGACTTGGCCGTCAGTGACTTGGCTCCGCTCCTGCGAGGTACTTCGAGGGTCTTCCACCTGGCGGGTGTGAGCGGGGTCCGTGAGTCCTGGGGCGACCGCTACGCCGACTACGTGTACGCGAACGTCCTGGGAACACAACGACTGCTGGAGGCATGCAGCGAAGTCGGCGTGGAACGAGTCGTCATCGCCTCGTCATCCAGCGTCTACGGGTCAGCGGAGCGCCCCTCACGTGTTGACGATCTGCCCCGGCCTCTATCACCCTACGGAGTCTCCAAACTCGCCGCCGAACAGCTGGCTTTGGCCTATGCCCAGGACCGGCCCTTCGAGGTGTGCGTCCTGCGCTACTTCACCGTGTACGGGCCCCGGCAACGCCCGACGATGCTTATGTCCCGCGTCCTGCACGCCGCGCATACAGGCTCTCCGATGACGGTGTACGGAGACGGCTCTCAAAGGCGGCACTTCACTTATGTGGACGACGCCGTCGAAGCGACGGTCCTGGCTGGCTCTCGACCGCTGTCGGGGACGCACGTGATCAACGTGGCGGGTTCACGGAGCATCAGCGTCTCTGAAGTCCTCGCCACGGCTGAAGCCGTGCTCGGTACACCCATCACGGTCCGTCACCGGACCAACTGGGCGGGAGACGTCGTCGCCTCCCAGGCAGACCTCAGCGAGGCATCCGTACTGTTGGGCTATCGGCCGAGGGTGGACCTGACCGAAGGGCTCGCCCACCACAGGGACTGGTATCGCGCCTCGATCACACAGAACTCGGGTCCTCGTGCCTCGCTGACAGCGGCTGGGGGTGCCCAGTGATCTCGATCCGTGGGGCCTCGGCGAACGAGGTGTTCACCTTTGCGGCACACACCGTGCTGAAGCAGGGAGCGCCGGTTTCTCCCCGCGGATCCGAGACCAGAGAGATCCTGGGGGCGCACCTGGTCCTCACCGAGCCTCGCCGCAGGTTCGTGTCGCTGCCTCCGGTCAGACTGCTCAATCCGGCCTTCGCGGTCGCGGAAGCCGTGTGGATTCTCTCCGGTAGCGACGAGGGATGGATCTTCGACTACAACCGCCGTCTGGCCGAGTTCGCGGACCACGGGGTGCTCCGCGGGGCCTATGGCCCTCGGATGCGCAAGTGGGGACGTTCCGTCGATCAGTTGGACCGGGTGCGTCGCTTGCTCCTGGAGGACCCCGATACCCGTCGAGCAGTGATCCAGCTCTACGACCCGGCCCTGGACGCGACACCTGGCAAGGACATCCCCTGCACGCTCAACTTCCGCTTCTTCCTGCGCGAGGGGCGGTTGCAGATGCACACCACCATGCGCAGCCAGGACCTGTGGCTGGGGTTCTGCTACGACCTTTTTACCTTCACCGTCCTGCACGAACTGATGGCCCACTGGATCGGCGCGGGCCTGGGGGAGTACCACCACTACGTCGATTCCCTGCACCTGTACGCCGAGCACTGGGAGAGCGCCACCGCGCTTGCCAGCGAGCCCTCTCCCAGCCCACCGAGTCTCCCGCTCGGTCTGGCCTGGGAGGACTTCGACACGACTCTGAACCACATTCGGACGGACGGTTCCACGCACCCCGGTTGGCATCAGTTCTCCCAGATCATGAACAGCTACCGGATCTGGAAGACGGGCCACAAGTCCCAGGCTCGGCAAGCTGCGCACACGATTCAGGGTGACCTGGGGGAGTCGCTAACTGCCTGGTACGCGTACCTCGCGGAACGTGCATCCGAAAGGAGGAACAGTGGCCTCACCCGTGATCCTCGGGCTGTGTTCGGGAACGCATGACTCATCCGCCGCCCTCATCAGAGACGGCAAACTCGTCGGCCTGGTGGAGGAGGAACGGCTCAACGGAGACAAGCACACCCGCGCCTACCCCCACCGCGCCATCGACTACCTGCTCACCTGCGTCGACCTCAGGCCCGACGACGTCACCGCCATCGCCTACAACTTCGACCCAGCCCTGTACCGGAACGCGATCCCGACCAGCCTGCGCCACCTTCTCCGGACCACAACCCGGCGTAGGGCACTGTCCCGGGCGGTCAGCTTCGCGAAGGTCCACCAACGGGCTACTGAACGCCTCGCCCTCCTCGCGAGCACCTTTCCCAAGGCCCGCGTCACGGGGGTAGAACACCACCGCGCCCACGGCATCTACGCGTTCGCTGCTTCCGGGTACGAGAGTGCCGCGGTGCTGATCGTGGACTCCCTTGGGGAGACCACGACCACCTCCACGGCCCGAGCGAGCCTCGACGGAGGTCGCATTCGATACACGCCGCTCACCCAGATCGCCGATCCCGCCTCCCTCGGTTACGCCTACGGCGCCATCACCCAACACCTGGGGTGGCGCCGCGGAGACGAAGAAGGCACGGTCATGGCACTGGCCGCGCTAGGAGACCCCGCACGATTCCGGGACCTGTTTCAGCAGGCCATCCGCTTGACCGAGAACGGTTTCACTCTCGACCCTCGGCTCTTCCCCTTGCGGGTCATCTCCAGCCGATACCCCCGGCTCTCACCCGCCTTCGTTGAGGCCACCTGCCCTCCCCGGCCCCAGGAATCCCCACTCCTGGACGTGCATGCCGACCTCGCTGCGGCCCTGCAAGAGCGCACCGAGCAGGTTATGGTCCACCTGGCACGCAGAGCACAGGACCTGACCGGAGAAAAGCTGCTGTGTGTCGGCGGCGGCGTGGCGATGAACTGCGTCTCCATCGGGGCCATCGTGCGTGATCGCCGGTTCCATGAAGTCGCGGTCCCACCGGCCCCCGGAGACGCGGGAACCGCAGCCGGCGCCGCACTGTCGCTCCACGCCGACACCACCGGAACCCTGGCCAGCGGAACCGCACGCCGCTGCTACCTCGGACCGCACTTCCCAGACTTCACGCTGAACAGACGACCACGCGAAGGACTCACCGCACGGCGGATTCTTGACCCGGCACGGCATCTGGCCTGCCAGCTCGCGGACGGTCGGATCGTGGGCCTGTTCCAGGGCCGCCTGGAAGCCGGACCGCGCGCCTTGGGTAACCGGTCCATCCTCGCCTCACCACTCCAGCCCGAGGTGGTCGATCGCCTCAACGCGACCGTGAAGTTCCGCGAGGAGTTCCGGCCCTTCGCCCCCGTCGTGCTGGAGGACAAGGCCGCGGACTACTTCACGCTCGACCAGCCCTCCCCCTTCATGTCCATCGCCAGCGGCGTCACTCCGTTGGCCCGAGAGACCATCCCTGCCGTCGTGCACACCAACGGCACTGCGCGAGTCCAGACGCTCACGCAAAAGCACAACCCGTTCCTCGCGGAGGTCCTGACCGCTTTCGCCGAGTTGACCGGTGTGCCCGTGCTGATCAACACCAGCCTGAACATCAAGGGCAAACCCATCTGCGGCACTCCCGAAATGGCTCTGGACTGCCTTCAGGCCTCCGGGCTGGATGCCCTGCTGCTCGAACAGTGGTGGGTGGAAAAGACATGAGGATCGGCTACAGCTTCTGGGGCTTCCTCGGCAACGGGATCACCGACACGCCCGACGGCGGACGCAGCCACCGTCGCGTGCTCATCGAGGCCTTGGCCGAGCGCGGACACCATGTCGTCTTCCTCCAGCCCAACCGCGACCTCACGGAGGCGGGCGAGGATTTCACCCACGCCTACACCTGGAACGACGGGTTCCCTCAGATCGACGCCCTCCTTCTCGAATGGCGCTGGCCCATCCCCGGGCGGAACACCACACCCTGCGGCGTCCCAGGGCACACCTGTGACCTGCACCGCCAGGCGGACCTCATCGAGACCTACGTGTACGGACACGATGTGCCGACACTGCTGTGGGACAAGGACCTGCGTCTGCCCGCACACGATCCGCTTCGCACACACCGGGCGATCACGGTGTGCGAAGCCGCCCTGTTCCCCACCACGGGAGCACGCCAGCTCCTCTTCCCTGTCCACGACGACGCACTGGACACGGCGGACCCCGAACGCCTCGCCCGGTCCCACCGGGATCTGCCGTTGGTCTACGCGGGCAACCAGTACGACCGTGACGGGGCCTTCACCCAGTTCTTCGCCCCAGCCGCCCAACAGCATCGCCACGTGGTCGCGGGCAAATGGACCCGCACGAAGGCCTGGCCCCACGTCACCTTCGTCGGACGTCGCCCCTTCAGCGAGGTCGAGGTCCTGCACCGGCGATCACTCGCCACCGTGCTCCTGACCCCCGAGCGGTACCGGGCACAAGGGCAGTTGACCCAGCGCCTCTTCGAGGCCGTACTCGCCGGGTGCCTGCCCATCGGCCCAGCGGACATCCGCGGCATCGACCGGGTGCTTCCGTCAGACCTCATCGTCACCGATGGCGCTGAGGCGACCCAGTTGGTCAACCACATTGCCCAGGTTTCGGGCACCGCTCACCACGCACGACTCATCGCTGACTGCGTGGAGCGTTTGGAGCCCTACCGGCTCTCCCAACAGATACCGGTCATCGAATCCTGCCTCGCCCCCTCGAACCTCCGCTGAAGGAGCCCAAGGATGAGCACACGTTCCCCGGCCGCACCCCTTCCACAGGTACGGCGCGTCGACAAGCTGTACCTGGAGCTACTGTTCCGCTGTAACTTCCGGTGCGCCCACTGCTACCACGGCGGTGACCTCGACCGTCCGGAATCCCTGAGCTTGCCCCAGGCGGTCGGCGCCCTGGAGTACTTCGCCACCCACTTCTCCTGCCGCCAGGTGTGCTTCCTCGGTGGAGAACCCCTCCTCTACCCGCACCTGCCTGCTCTGCTTGCCGCCGCCAAGGAGTTGGGATTCACCACCCAGATCTGCACCAACGCCTACAAACGCCGCCAGGTACTCATCGAGTCGCGCCCGTACCTGGACCTGCTCAGGGTCTCCCTGGACGGCGGAACCGCACAAACCCATGACCTGATCCGCCGCCCCGGCTCCTTCGAGGCCGCTTTCGACACCATCGCGTGGGCCAACAGCGTGCGACTCCCCTTCGGTGCGACCTGCACCCTGACAGCGGACAACATCGACACCGTTCCTCAGCTCGCCCACGACCTCCATGCCATGGGGGCACACGAGCTGGTCCTGCACCGAGTGCGTGCCGTGGGCAACGCCCGCGGCAGCGCTCTGGACCCGGTCACCTGGGAACAGACCCAACGCCTGTACGACGACCTCGCCGTGATGAACCTGACCGGTATGGACATCAACCGGCACATCCTCCTTCCCGACCGAGAGCCCGCTTCGGAGGAGGTCGTCGAGAAACTGGAGATCGCACCCGACGGTCGCGTCTACCTCTCCTGCGCCGAGGTAGCAGGAGACGGACGTGACGTGCGCTTCGACTTCGACCAGCGGCAGCTGGTGCACGCCTCCTCCTCACCCACGACGGCGTGAAGGGCTGGCCATGATCACCCCACTCAACCGACCTATGTGGAGTAGCGTTCAGACCTATGAGGATCGCGATCATCGGCTGCGGCGGAAGTGGCAAGACCACCCTCGGACGGCAGCTCTCCACCAGCCTGGATGCTCCGCTCACCCATCTGGACGTCCTGTACTACGACGACGAGTGGAACACCCTGCCAAAGGACAAGTTCGCCGCCGTGCAGGAAGAGCTGGTCGCCCAGGACCGCTGGGTCATCGACGGCAACTTCGCGTCCACCCTGTCGATCAGGCTCCAACGCGCCACCAAAGTGATCTTCCTCGACCTCCATCCCTTGACCTGCCTGGCCGGTATCGTCCAGCGACGGATCAAGCACGGCGGGGGACAGAACGACGCGACCGGGGTCTACGACCGCATCCACTGGGGGTTTATCAAGTACGTGTGGGGCTACCGCAAAACGATGGGGCCGCGGGTCCGCAGCCTCATCCTCGAACACGGCACCCACGCGGACGTGCACATCGTCCGTTCCCGCCGAGCCGCCAACCGGCTGGTCGAGCAGATCATCCGCACCGCGGACGGCGAGGACTGATCGAAGGGGAGGCCAACTGTGCCTCCCGCTGAACACCCGTTCCTCGACCCCACACGCATCCGCGGTGACCTGTACACCCGGCCGGCGAGGTTGGCCTCACGCACCGGCTCCCT
Organism: Nocardiopsis sp. iso_237; assembly: GCF_056173345.1. NCBI lineage: Bacteria > Bacillati > Actinomycetota > Actinomycetes > Streptosporangiales > Nocardiopsidaceae > Nocardiopsis > Nocardiopsis sp. iso_237. The sequence continues at coordinate 3,020,730 of NZ_CM149669.1, forward strand.
CATGGCCACACGCGTCCGTGGCACACCGGTCGTGGATGTCCTCACGCGCCTGCTCAAGGACAAACTCACCGTGCCACTCCGCCACGGACGCGTACTTGACGTGGGGTGCGGGCGAGGCACCACCAGCCGCGCGATAGCGGAACTGAACCCAGCCGCGTTGGTCGCCCTGGACCTGTCGCCGACCCTGGCCGCCACGGCCCAAGATCGCTTGCCCGAGGGTCGGATGTACGCTGCCCTGTCCGCCGACTTTCATCACCTACCGTTCGGCGACCACACCTTCGACGCTGCCGTAGCCGCCTTCTGCCTCTACCACTCACCTGACCCGACCAGCGCCATCGGTGAGATCAGCCGCTGCCTGCGCCGCGAGGGCCTCTTCATCGGGATCACGAAGTCAGCGGACAGCTACGCCGAACTCGACCAGTTGCTCACCGACCTCAGCCTGGTCCCTGCCAGCCCGGAGCATGCCAGCCTCTACTCGGCCGCGCACAGCGCCAACATCGCCGACCTCGCAAGCCCTGTACTCGACGTTCGACACCTCCTGCACGAAGAGCACGTCTTCCGGTTCGAGACCCCCGAACATCTGGCCCAGTACTTAGTGACGATTCCCAAGTACCCGTTCAGCGAGTCCGCGAGCGAGATGGCCCAGGAACTACGAAGCCGAGGATGCCCGACTCCAGTGGAGACCTCCTCCACCGTCACCTACGTCGTGGGGACATCGCATGGGTAGGAGCTTCACCAAGACATACCCAGAGCCCGGCCGGGCCCGAGCAGCAGCCGAACACCACCGCTGGCTCAGCTCCCTGGGAGCCCCGGTCCCTGACCTCGTTGAAGCCACACCCGTCCAACTGGTCTTCGCGCAGGCCGAGGGCGAACACTGCCACGTCGCCGACATCCCTGCCGTGGCAGCGCTCATGGGGAATCTCCACGCCAAGGCGTTCGCCTGTGAACTGCATGCTGCCAACCTGAACGTTCCGTTTCCCACAGCGGGCGGTGTGCTCCTGCCCGGGTTCACGGAATCCCGTATCAGCTGGTTGAGAAGACGCAGGCAGAACGGACTCATCAGCCAAGAACGGGACGACTTCGCGACAGCGGTGATCCTCCAGGCATCCGAATGCCCGGTGGCCTTCTACAAGGACAGCAACATCCGCAACGTGCTCATCGGTGAGAGCCCCGTCCTCGTCGACTTCGACGATCTCACCCTGGCACCTTTCGGCTACGACCTGGCCAAGCTCCTGGTCAGCGCGGCCATGACGTACGGGTCTCTCCCGCATTCGACCTACCGCCAAGCGCTGGCGGCATACGAGAGGGCCGTCGAGGACAGGGGAGGACCATCGATTTCTTGCACGTGGGAGGACTTCAACAACTGGTTGGAGCTACACGCCCTACTCACCGGCGACTACCTCGGACGCAACGGTTATCGGCACAGCTGGAGGAAGCCCGAACCATGGCGCCGAATGTCGCCCAGGGATGCAGGAAGGCGATGGGCATGACCACCGCACTCATGGACGAGCTCCACCACCCGGACCCCACCGGGATTGACCTGGCCCTGTTCCGTACTCGGATGTACCGCTTCAGCGATGACCCACGCCACTACGCGTTGGCCGAAGTCCTGGAGGAGCGCTTCATCGATGGGCGGCCACCCTCGAAGGCCATGCTGGACCACATCTCCGCGAACCTGAACAGCATCAGGAATTCCGGAAAACCTCTCCCGTTCGCTCCTGCCCTCGTAGCGGCAGAGAACATCGACATCGACGCAGAACTCCGCACTAGAAGCCCGTTCACGCCAAAACGGGCACAGAACCCTTCACGGCCGGTCCAGATCGTCTGCATTCTCGGCGCCCCTCGTTCGGGCACCAGCCACCTGCACAACCTTCTGGCGCGTACCGGCAGCTTCGCGTACTTCACGACCGTCACGTGCTGGGCCTGGCCCGCACGCAACCTCAGGGTTCCCCAAAGGCAGCTGTTCGAGTCGATGCCCGATGATGTCCTGCTCGTCGACAACAAAGCCACCCGGATCATCCCGGGGCTGGTGATGCCCTACGAGGCCGAGGACATCTACGCCAGAGCGATCCCGGTCTACCGGCACCGCCAGGGGCACACCTACGACATCGTTCCCGCCACCATCAGCGACGTACACCTCCTCAGCCACGCCATCGGCGCCCACACGGAGGCATTCGGCAGACAACGGTTCCTCACCAAGTCGCCCTTCAATGCCTTGAGGATCCGCCAGATCGAACAAACCCTCGGTCCTGTCACGCGGTACATCCACATCGACCGGCCCCGTGAGCAGGTGGCTGCGTCGCTTGCCCGGAACCGCTTCGTGTTTCATCACGGTGGCCGCGAGCTGTCGCCTGAACAGGCGTACGACTTGTTCACCTCCGCGATCCAGGCCGAAGCGCCCTCTGATCGAACCAGGTCCGTGTCACTGAGGGAGCTTCGAGCAGAACCTTCACGAACCATCGCTGATCTCATGGCATGGCTGGCCTGAGGTCATGGCGGCTGCGGATGTGCGTGGGGTTTTGGTGATACTGGATTCCTCCGCCATCGTCACGCATCTCGCCCGCTCCTGCCCTACGGGGTTGAGTTCTTCACTCGGTCGATCATCTTCTGCCACACTTCAGCAGCGAATTCCAACTCCGGCCCTGGGTTCTGGGAGTCCCGGACGTGAATCGTGGTCGGCGCGGCAACTCTGACTTCGACGCACTGCCCCTGGTTCTTTGAGTAGCTGGACGTGCGCCAAACGTTGTCTGCGGTGATCATCATGTTCTCTTCTCGTGTGCGTGCATGATCTGGGTGAGCAACGTGGTCGACTCGGGGACGCTGAGGGCACGTTCGTCCATGTAGCTCCAAACTTCGGTGCAGACCTCGATATCGCTGCCCTTCTCCAGGTAGAGGTCCCCAGCCACGGTCTCGACGTAGGGGACAGGTGCCATGGCTTCAGCAGCGAAATCTAGGATGACGAAGGACCCGCTGGAACCGGCATGGACGCCGTCAGCGAGAGGCAGGACTCGGATGCTCACGTTGTCGCGTTCTGCGCATGCCAGCATGTGAGCTATCTGCTTACACATGACTGCGGGGTCGCCCACCACGCGGTGCAACACCGATTCGTCGAGGATCACGTCCAGTTGGACATCAGAGCGATTGAGCAGGCGCTGCTGGCGCTGCAACCGGACAGCGACACGACTTTCCACCTCTTCTGGAGTGAAAGCGTGCATCCCGTGCAGCAGGAGCGCCCGAGCGTAGCCTTCGGTTTGCAACAGGCCTGGCGTGACGACCAGTTCGGCATTGCGTACGCGTGATGCTGCTGATTCCAACCCGATGTAGTCGGTGTACTTGGGCGGTAGCGAACTCTGGTAGGGGGCCCACCATCCGGGGGTCTTGGCCTGGCGGGCTAGGTCGAGCAGAAGTTCTCTGACCTGTGGATCCTGGACCCCATACAGGTCACACAGGCGTCTGAGGTCTCGGAGCTGGATGCCTCGTTCACCGTTCTCGATACGGGTGACCCACGATGCGGCGACTTCTAGAGTGTCGCTGACAGCTTTGGCGGTGAGCCCTACCGAGGTGCGCAACTCACGTAGCCGGTGCCCTAGCAGCAGGCGCCTGAACGTCGGTGTCTGTGATGGCACAGGTGTCCCTCTCTTCTTCACCCGCCATCTTCCACGGGTCGGAGCGCTGCCGCAATCCTATGGCAATATTGCCTAAGGGTATTGCCATGGGGGGATGATCCATGGATAGTGGTGGTCAGTTCCTATGCACGGAGGCCCCAAGCTCGGTTTGGAGGTGCCTGAGGTGAAGGCCCGAAGTCCACCGATTACGTCATCGTCCGAGGCTCCACGTTTCGACAGCCGGCGAACGCCTCTGACCTGTGGGCAATCGCAGGTCATGGTCGGTTGTTCGCCAGGTGGACACGCATTCACAAGTCCAACTCCTGTGAGCACGTCGTGCGGCGTGACGCAGAGTTCGGACCCTCCCGATGGTCGAGGCCCCAGCCCAGGGGCGAGCAGTCCCTCCCGTCGGGAACAACCCGTTGAACCTCCGAGGAGAGGACGCGCGTCATGGACACCATGGACGCTCCCACCTGTGATCAGAGCACCACCGACACGCCGGTACCTTCACTGCCGACGGCCACGCTCCCACTGTGGGACCTGGTCCCGGTCGAACACCAGCACTACTTCGACCACCAACCCGCAGCGAGGTTCTCCAACCGGAGTTATGAGTTCGGCTCCTCGATGCAGCTCCTCCCGCTCGCGCGGGCCTTCCTGCACACCTGTGCCGCTGGTCGGGGAGACGACTACCAGTACGTCTTCACGCTGTTGGGGGCGGAGCTGGCGGCCAACGCCTTGCGCCACTCACGTTCAGGACAGCCCCGAGGCCGCTACACCCTCACCTGCCAGCGCTTCCCCAACGGCCTCCACCTGGCCTGCACCGACGCTGGCTCAACCGATCACGTGACACACGTCGACCACCTCACTCACGCTCCCGAAGGTCTGTCCCTGGAAGCCGAGAGCGGGCGAGGCCTGGCCATGATCAACCTGCTTGCCACGGCTTGGGGGGACAACGGATCCTCCGCAGCCAGGCAGGTGTGGTTCTACCTGGGTTTCGACCTGACCGGCAGCAGTTGGAACGCCCTCTGAGCGCTCCCGCTCACACAGCAGGCCCGGGAGAGCGCTGCAACGCTCGCCCGGACCCTTCGTCCCGCACCCCATGTGAGAAAGAGCAGGACCGATGACGCATCGTACCCTCACCCGCCAGCCAACCCCCGTTTCGCTCGGCTACCGGCCCTCCCCGCTCTCCGGGCCTGCCTGTGCGGCCTGCACGCATCGCTCATGCCGGACGCGCCGAGCAGAGGTGCAGCCGCGTCTGGGAGGGCAGCGGGCGGAGTTCGCCGTCGAGCACGCCGAAGCGGCGCTTGTTCAGGCCCGAAACCCTCGTGTGCTGGCCTGGTATGGGGAAAGCACACAGTCCTATTGGGTCGCCACTGCCTGGGGGCTGGTCGAAGCCGAAAACGTCGCGGTGCTTTCCGCGCTGGTCAGTGCGGCAAGCCAGGACCCGGGGGAATCTGACCTGATCATCCTGAGCTCTCGCACTTAGATGACTTCCCAGCCCGGTCGGGGCTTCTCCCTAAATAAGCGCCTGACCTAGGCAGACAATATGTGCAACAAGCTGAGCGTCTCGTCTGTTCCGGAAGGGAAGATGAGGCGCTCTTCTTGTCGATCCTCTCTGGAGAAGTCGCCTGAATGTGAGACTCGCGCCGATGGGTTTCACGAGGAAACCTTACTTGTTCGCCAGTGATGTCTAACTTTTTCGAGATAGGACAAACGACCCTATTGGAGATCCGGCTTTCCCGATACTAGCCTCGTCACTCCACGTAAGGATTGGTGATGGTGGTGAACTGGAAGCTTGGTGGGACGGCAGGAGCGATCCTGGTCGGGTTGGCCGCTGCTGGATGCGCCGCGCCGGACGATCGTTCTAGTGATTCCCCTGCCCCGTCCCACCCCCCGGCTTCTCCAACGCAGTCAGCGGAGGAAGCAGCATTGGCCGCGTACGAGGCGATGTGGGGCGTGGTGGCGGAGGCATCTCAGGCAGGGGACCCGAATCCGTCAGAGCTTGAAGTGTATGCGTCTGGGGACGCCTTGGCGCTGATGGAGCATGCGTTGGAGGGCGCCGCTGAGGACGAGGCTGTGGTGGAGGGCGAGCCACAGCTTGATCCTGAGGCGGTGGATGTTGCTACAGAAGAAGTGACAATTCTCGATTGTATGGACAGCACCGGGTGGCTGGAACAGCCAGTCCATCAAGAGGATGCAGATGAGGTTGATGGGTTTCGGCAGGTGGATGCAACCGTCGTCTATGACGGGCTTACCTGGAAAGTAGATGAAATCCGTGTCTGGGAGCTAGGAACATGCTGAGGAGAGCAGGGCTCATTGCGGCCTTCGTGTTATTTGCGTTTGCCTCTCCAGTCCTCGGTGACGATTTCGGTGGGCGTGTTGAGTGTGGATCCTCAGGCGGTGCGGGATGTGATGTCACGGCGTCCTCAGGATCCAGCGGAGGCGGAAGTGCTCCCCCCGCAACTACTCCACGACCCGAATCCGGGACGGAGGGCGCGAGTGAGTCGACAGAGCCGGTTGAGGCTGAGTGCGAGGTAAGCGATCTCACCGCCTCGTGCTCCACCTCAGCTGGTTCGGCTAGCTCCGGTGAAGAAGAAGCAGAGGAAGTTGACGTCGAGGCCGTGGCGCATGAAGCGCGGGCATCGCTGCGTCTCTCTGCTCCGCAGGTGTCGATGTCGCCGTCGGCCAGCGCGCCGATCCTGGTGCGGGTCCCGGTGTGGATGTGGGTTCCTTCCACGGAGTGGCAGGCCCAGAGCGCCACGGCTTCGGTCCCCGGTGGGTCGGTGACGGTGACGGCTGCTCCTGCTTCGGTGGACTGGCATATGGGGGACGGCACCACCGTCTCCTGTGACGGAGCCGGCACCGCCTACAGCCCTCGCGTTCACGACCCGGCGGGGGAGTCCCCGGACTGCGGGCACACCTACACCTCCACGGGTGAGCGTGAGGTTACGACTTCGTTGTCGTGGGAGGTGTCCTGGTCCAGCACCGACGGTGACAGTGGGGTCCTGCCTGCCTTGACGACCACCTCGTCGGAGGGGGTTCGGGTGATCGAGTCCTCGGGGGTCGTCACGTGAGAGGAGCGCCATGGTAGCCGCTGAACCCCGGGTCGGAAGAGAAACGGAGCCCGCTCCGCTGCGTCTCCCCCGCACACGTCGCCGCTGGCGATCACTGTTTCTCATCACCGCCCTGATGGTGGCGGGTGCAACTGTCGGAGTCCTCGCCCTGACCCAGGTGGATCAACGCGAGCCGGTCCTGGTGGCTGCCTCGGACCTTCCGGCCGGACACAAGCTCACCGCGGCTGACGTGCAGGTGGTGGACCTGGCTGGTGCCGACAGCCTCTCGACGGTCTCCGACCCCGCTCAGGCGGTGGGTTCGGTGTTGACCATGCCGGTGACCGAGGGCGGCCTGCTTGCTGAAGGCCTGCTGGGTGGCGAGGGTGATCATCTGGCCGAGAATCAGGTCACGGTAAGCAGCGTGCTCCAACCGGGACGGGTGCCCTCTTCGGTTGGGGTGGGTTCAACGGTGTCAGTGATCATCACCGGCGAAGACCCGGGGGATGTGTCCTACCCCGCTCAGGTGACGTCCCTGACCACCTCTGAGGCCGGCGGCACACAGTTGGATCTGGTGGTCGACGCCTCCCACGCCTCCATCATCGCTCGCGCGGCAGCCGAAGGGGACATCACCCTCGTGCACACCCCGGGAGACGGCTCATGATGGTGACCCTCTGTTCGCTCTCGGGCGCACCCGGCGTCACCACAGCGGCCCTGGCCCTGGCGAGCACTTGGCCCACCGAGGAAGTGGCGCGTGTGGTCGAGGCCGATGCCAGTGGTGGTGACATCGCCGCCTGGTGGCACCTGCCCGTGTGGAACGGTCTCCTGGACCTGGCCGCGGCGAGCCGTCCTGGACAGGACCACGACCACGATGACGAGCAGCGGTTCGTGCAGGTCCTGCCCGGAGGGGTGCGGGTGTGCGTGGCCCCGGCCAGCACCGAACGCACTGCTGATGCCCTCGACCTCATCACCCAGCACTCCAAGGCCCTGTCCCGTTGGGCCGGGGTGACGCTGGTCGATCTGGGCCGGGTGAGCCCGGAGACGGAGACCATGGCGCTGACAGAGGAGGCAGCGGTCACGGTGGTGGTGACCTCCGGAGATCTGGCCCATCTCAAACGCCTGGAGGAGACGGCACCGAGCTTGCGCAGGGGCTCACGGCTGGGGGTCGTTGTGATGGGGCCCTCGCGCAGCGCACGCGAGATCGAACAGGCCATCGGGGTCCCGGTATGGGGACGCCTGCCCTGGGATCGCAAGACGGCTGATGTTCTGACGGGCCGCAGAGAAACCGTGAGCTGGCCGCACCGGCGCCCGCTCGTCAAGGCCGCCCGGTCCCTGGGCAGCATGATAACCGAGAAAGCACAACCGCAGGTCGATGTGGATCCAGTGCAGGCGTTCCTGGGAGGCCAGCCGTGAACAGCGCGGACGTCGCCAGCCAGGCGCGCGAGGTCGCCAGCGAGGTCGCCGACCGGCTGAGCACCGCCGCACGTGAGGGAGAACGTGAATTCACTGGACAGGAGTACCGGTCCCTGGTGAGTCGTGTGGCGCGTCAAGTGCTACACGAACGAGCCAGCCGGGCCCTCGCGACTGGGCAGCCGGTGCTCGATGGCCCCACCGAGGAGGTAGTGCTGCGCCAGGTGCTGGCCCGTGTGGGCGGGCTCGGCCCCCTGGAGGAGCTGCTGGCCGATGCCGAGATCGAGAACATCAACCTCAACGGCTCGAAGGTGTGGGTGCGCTACGCCGATGGCCACCGTGAACAGCGACCTCCCATCGTGCAGACCTCAGAAGAGTTGGTCACGTTGGTGCGCAGGATCGCTGCGGAATCCCCGCAAGGGGAGAGACGGTTCGATGCGGCGGCTCCCATCCTGGACATGTCCCTGCCCGACGGGTCCCGACTCAACGCCGTCATGGACGTGTCCCACCAGCCGATGGTCTCCATCCGCCGCCACCGCTACCGCACCACCAGCCTCGGTGAACTCCGCCGCCTGAGCACCCTCGATGACACCCTTGTGGGCCTGCTGCGGGCGGCGGTGCGCTCGCGCCGCAACCTGGTCATCACCGGCGGTACCGGTGCCGGCAAGACGACGCTGCTGCGTGCGCTTGCCACCGAGTTCGCCCCGCACGAGCGGGTGATCACCATCGAGGACATCCCCGAACTGGGGCTGGAACGGGACGCCAACGCTCACCCGGACGCGGGGGCGCTGTTCGCCCGCCCGCCCAACACCGAAGGACAGGGCGAAATCACCGTGGCCGACCAGGTGCGGGCCGCGCTGCGGATGAGCCCGGACCGGATCATCGTCGGCGAGACCCGCGGCAGCGAGACGATCCCGCTGTTGAACGCGATGTCGCAGAGCAACGACGGCTCACTGACGACGTTGCACGCCTCCAGCTCTGGGGGCGCGTTCACCAAGCTGGGCGCCTACGCCGCCCTGTCCGATCGTCTCCCCTTGGAGGCGACCAGTTTGCTCATCTCCGCCGCGGTCCACCTGGTGGTCCACCTGGACGCGACCCCACAAGGTGAGCGCCGGGTCACCAGCGTGCGCGAAGTGGTGGGAGTGGACGGGCCCCAGGTGTTGTCCAACGAGATCTACCACTACGAGAACGGGACCACCGTTCAAGCCGCACCCCCGAGCCCAGCCACAGCTCAGGCTCTGCACCGGGGCGGGTTCGATGTCGCACGCTTGATGGTGGCGCCGTCGGTGAACGGGAGACGGCGATGACGAACACCGCGATCCTGTTGGCCGCCGCTGGCGGTCTCCTCCTGGGGGCGGGCGTGGGGCTCACGGTTGTGCATCTGGCTCAAACCCCATCCCCGTGGGGTAGCCGTTTCGCCCGGCCGACCGGCTTTGACCGCAACCATGTCCTGCACGTGGTGGGCGCCCTGACAGTAGGGGCCGTGGCCTGGGCGTTCACGGGATGGGCTGTCGCAGCAGTGCTGGTCGGGGCCGGCACGTGGTGGCTGCCCCGCCTGCTGGGGCCCGACCACACGCACACCGCCCAGGTGCAGAAGGTGGAGGCGGTCGCGGGCTGGGCCGAGCAGATCCGTGACCTCATGGCCGGAGCCGCCGGGCTGCACCAGGCCATCGCCCACACCGTCCCCACCGCCCCGGCCCCGATCCGCGATGACGTCGCCCGCTTGGCCGACCAACTCCACCAGGGTCGGCCTCCGGCTGAGGCACTCGACGAGTTCGCTGCTCGCGTGGACGTGCCCAACGCCGACCTGGTCGTGGCCGCCCTGTCGAACGCGGCCACCCGCCAGGCGGCCGACCTGGGGCCACTTCTGACCTCGCTCGCCCAGGCCGCTCGGGAACAGGCCGCCATGCTGGTGCGGGTGGCCGCCACCCGGGCCCGCACCCGTACCTCCGCACGCATCATCACCGGCACCACCCTGGGCATGGCCGCCGGGCTGATGCTGATCAACGCCGACTACCTTTCCCCTTACGACGGCGTCGGCCAGCTCATGCTGGCGGTCATCGGAGTGTTGTGGGCGGTGGGGCTGGTCTGGCTCTCCCGACTGGCCCGCACCGACCTGGGACGCCGCGTCCTGGAGCGCACCAGACAGGAGGACGCGCCGGGGGTGAGAGCGTGAACCCGTTCGTACTCGCCGGAGTCGGCGGCGCCCTGCTCGCAGCAGCGGTGTCCGCCGCGCTTCTCCCTCGCCTGACACGCCCGTCCCTGACCGAACTCCTCCAAGACCCCCAACCCGCTCCTACCGAGCCCGCTTCCGCTGCTGACCAGACCAGTGCCGGGGGGTGGTCGCGCAGGCTCGGCGCCCCCGGGGTTCCCCTGCTCGCCCTGCTGGGTTTGCCCACGGCCCGCACCCGACGCCGCCTGGCCGCATGCGACCGGGACGTGCCCGGCTACCTGTCCCAAAAGGCCGCCATGGCCCTCCTGGCCCTGACCCTCCCACCCCTCCTGGGAACCCTCCTGGGCCTGCTCAGGGTTTCCTTGCCCCCCGTGCTGGGCCTGGGCGCCTGGACCGTGTTCGCCTTAGTGCTGTGGATCGCCCCCGACCTGGAAGTCCGCGACCAAGCTCAAGAGCGCTCGGAGCAGATGAAGCACACCATCGCCGCCGTGTGCGACCTCGTCGTCATCGCCTTGGCCGGAGGAGCCGGAGTCACCGGCGCCCTGAGCGATGCCACCCGCGCCAGCGACACCTGGGCCATGCGACGCATCCGCACCAGCCTGTACACCGCCAGCCTCCACCACGAACCCGCCTGGACCGCCCTGGACCACCTCGGGGAGCGCTACGACGTCCCCGCCGCCAACGAACTGGCCGCGAGCCTACGCCTGGCCGGAGCCGACGGCGCCCGGGTGCGCGCCAGCCTCGCAGCCAAGGCGACCTCGTTGCGTACGCAACACCTCGCGGAACTGGAAGCCGACGCCCAGTCGGCCACCGAACGCATGAGTCTGCCCGTGGTGCTGATGTTCGCGGGCTTCCTGATCTTCATCGGCTACCCCGCCCTTCACCTCGTCCTCACCGGCATGTGAAAGACCACCTCGTAGAAACGGAGACGACCGTGCTGACTTTTCTCCTCAGACCGTCCCGTAGGCGCGTCTGCGCCGATGACGGGTACTCCACCGAAGCGGTCGCCGTGATCGCCACGTTGGTCATCCTGGCCCTGGGCGCCCTGGCCCTGATCTCCAACACCGTGCTGGGATGGGCCGAGTCCATCACCTTGGGGTAGGCCCACCATGCGCCGCCCCACCTCGAACCCCACCGGCCCCGACCGTGACCGGGGCAGCGCCGAGCTGGCTGTGGCCGCCCCGTTGATGCTGCTGCTCCTGGTCCTCACGGTCCTCATCGCCCAGTGGGCACACGCCGCCCACGTCGCTCAGACCATCGCCCAACACGGTCAGGCCTCCGCCCGAGCCCTGGATGCCACCGAAGCCGAGGGGCATACGCGAGCAGAAGAAGTCGGCAACCAGCTCAGCGGTGACCTCCTCCAAGGCTTGTCCATCACCGTGGAACGTGGCGCCACCACCACCGTCGTTCAGGTAAGCGCACATGTGCCCACCATGATCGGCGTGGACCTGCCCGTACACACCCAGGTCTCCGGACCCACCGAACACCACAGCCCATCCGGCGGTGGTCCTCCGTGAAACGCCTTCCTACCGCGCAGGATCGCGGGTCGGCCTCCGCTGAACTCGCGCTCCTCACCCCTTTGCTGGTCCTCATCGCGCTGCTGGTGCTGCTGGCTCACCGCATCGTCTCCGCGGGGATGGCGGCCGATGCCGCAGCCGCCGCTGCTGCACGGGCCGCCACCTTGGAGCGCACCCCTGAGGCCGCCCACACTGCAGCCGGAACCGCCGCTGCGAACGCAGTGCGCACGCACGAGCTCAGTTGCGCCACCTACGACCTGGCCGTCGAGACCGGCGGACTCCAACCCGGGGCCACGGTGCGGGTCACGCTCACCTGCACCGCCGACCTGTCCGACCTGAGCGGCCTGGGTGTGCCCGGCACCCGCACCATTCAAGGGAGCGCGGCCTCGGTGGTCGACAGCTACCGAGGCACCCCATGACCCAGCATCCCCGCACCAACGACGACGGTCAGGCCACCGCGTTCCTGGTCATCATGGCCGCCGCTCTGCTCCTGCTGGTCGCGTTCGTCTTCGACGTCGGCGCAGCGTTGGCCGAGCGCAATCGCAACCTCCAAATCGCCCAGGAAGCCGCGCGAGCCGGGGCGCAGCAGATCGACATGGCCGCCTACCGGGCCGATGGCACCGTGCGCCTGGACCCCAACGCCGCCACCGCAGCTGCTCAGGGCTTCCTCACCGACGCTGGTGTCCAGGGCTCGGCCACCGTGGACGGCGACGTCGTCACCGTCACCGCCCAGAGCACGTACGCCTTCCGCCTGCTACCGGTGGGCCCGCGCACCGCCTCCGGTTCGGCCAGCGCCACGCCCATCACCGACGCCGCACCCTTCTCCCTGTGAGGCACTCATGACACATCTGCGTCTACGCCAGCTCGCCGCCCTCGCGGCCACGTTCGCCCTGCTCGCCGGGTTGCCGTGGCTGGCTACCACCCTGTCCTGGCCTTCCCTGGACCTGTCGCTGTTGTCCTGGGAAGTGCACCTGCGCAGCGGTCGTCTGCCCGCCGGGGTGGGGACCGCGGTGCTGATCGTCGCGCTGTGGTCGGTGTGGGCCCTGTACGTGCTGACTCTGGCCGCTGAACTCCTGGCCGGCCTGCGCCACCGCACCGTCCATCTGGGGCCGCTTCGCCCCTTGCAGCTCCTGGCCGCCACCACCTTGGGCACTATCACCCTCGCCCCACCAGCCGCGCACGCCGCCCCACTCGTTGTCGCCGCGGCCGACACCTCGGAAGAAGCTGAGGCCGACGAAACCGGGCCGGGTGAGGGGGAACAAGAGGTGACCGAACCCATGGTGGTCGACCGTTCCCGGGTGATCGATGCCTTCGGCTATGACTCGGCTGGCCTCACCGAGGCCATGGCCGAAGACGTGGAAGCCACCGCCGGCCTCATCGCCCAACACGGCGCCCCGGAGCTACCGATCGTGGTGACCGGGCACACCGACGCCGCAGGTGATCCCGACTACAACCGCGACCTGTCCGAACGCAGGGCGCAAGCGGTCGCGGATGCGTTGCGTACGCACCTGGGCGAGGACGCGGTGATCGAGGTCCACGGTGAGGGGGACCTAACCCTCCTCGATACCAAAGACGATGCTGAGCAGCGCCGTGTGGAGATCAGTTACAGCGTGGTCCTCACACCACCCGGCGAGTCGGCCGCTTCCACAGAACCTGAAGAGAGCGACATCGCCGACGACGACGAGGTGCGCCAACGGCCGGGCCTGGGGCTGTCCCTGCCCGGAGGGCTGGTCCTGGCCATGACCACCACCGGCCTGGGAGTCCTGGGCGGGATGGCCCTGGAACGGCGCCACGAACTCCTGCCCCACAAACGCAGCGACCAGAAAGAAGCAGAGGTCGAGGAGACCTCCGAGCACCCTTCACCCTCGGACAGCCCGACGTCGACGCACACCCCGGACACGACCGGAGAACCGCACACGGAGCTGGCGCTGGTCGACCTGGCCCGCGCCCCCGGTCTGGGCATCACCGGCCCCGGTGCGCACGGCGCCGCCCGCACTCTCCTGGCCCGCGCCCTGGAGAACAGCGATGACGACGTGACCGTAGTGGTGCCCGAACAGGATCTGCGGGTTCTGCTCGACGACCCGCGACGCCTGCCTGTACTGGGCGAAGACGCCGCAGTGATGGTCACCGAAACGGTCGAGGACGCGCTCACCCTGCTTCAACTCCAAGTGCTCGCCCGCCACCGCGCCGCCGACGAAGCAGCCGACGAGGAGAACCCCCGACCGGAGGATGAACCGACAGGCCCTCAGTTCGTGTTGCTCACCCGCACCGAGCCGGAGGTCGCCGCCGAGGTCACCTCCCTGCTCACCCACACAGGACAGGCACCCCTGAGCGCCCTCCTCTTGGGCCCCTGGCCCGGAAGCGAAGGAGCCACCTGCACCATCGACTCACACGGCACCATCACCGAGGCTGAAGAGCCCTTCACCGACGTGATCGACCACCACTGGGCCCCGACCACCACCGGGCAGCTTCTGGAGACCTTGACCCACCACCCGGGCACACCCGAACCCACAGCCGACGAGAACGACGACATCGAAGACGAGGATGTCGAAGAGGACGAGCAGAACCGACCCGACCCTGCCCCCACCCCTTCGTCCTCCACCGACCCCGCCGGCACCGGCGCTTCACCCACAGGCGCGGTCTCGGTGAGCGTCCTGGGGCCCATCACCCTGGCCGTGCACGGCCATCAGGTCCGCCCCAACCGGCGTGCCGCCTACGAGGTGCTGGCCTACCTGGCCGCCCACCCGGCAGGAGTGCGGCTGGAAGCGGCGGTGGACGCCATGTGGCCCCACGACGCACCACACCGCGGGATCCGGCGCTTCCACGACGCCTGCACCGCAGTCCGGTCGGCCTGCCGCGAGCACCTGGGCGAGGCAGCCACCACAGTCATCACCCACGACGAGGACCGCTACCAGCTCAACCCAGAACTGGTTACGTGCGACCTGTGGCGCATCGACCAACTCCTGGAAGAAGCAACCCACACCCACGACGCGGCCTCGGTCACCGCCGCCGCAGCGATGTTCGACCAGGGTTTCGCCGCCGACAGCGACTACCTGTGGGCAGAAGGCGTCCGTATCCGAGTCCGTGATCCACTCGTTTCCGCACTCATTGAACACGCAGAATCAGAAAACCCCGCACGCGCCATTTCCATGCTGAAAAGAGCCCAGAGGATCAATCCGACCTCCTCGGAAGCCGCGCAGGCCCTCGCAGCGAGGTATGATGAAAAAGGCGACAAGAAAACCGCAGAGCGCATCCGATCTGAATACAAGGAAGCGCTCGAACGGGCAGACGCCGTTCTCTAGGTCAAATCAGGCGCATTTAATTTTCAATGTTTCGAGAAGCAAGGATGCCTTTGGCGTCCTTGTTTTGCTGTGTGGACGCCAGTGTGTATGCGGCCTTGAAGGCTCAGCCCCAAGGTCAGCCCCACCCTCCGCCGTACCCCTCGCCGCCCTGGCTGGCTACCCCATGCGCACATAAAACCCCAGTTCAGCATGTATGGAGACTCCATCGGCGGCTCCCCGGACTGGTGCCGCCTGCGGTCCTAGAAAATTATGACGGTGGCGGCCATGAGTGAGTATGCGCCCCTTATTCTATTATTTATCGAATGGTTCTCTGGTTCCTCCGCAATCCTCTCTGTTGTTATTGGTTTCTGCTGTGTTGCCTTTCTCTTTATTGGCATGCTTGCGTCTTGTTGGGTGCCCTTTTTGGCTTTGCTGGCCCCTGTGAAGAATCGCAGAAATGAGTGCCGATTGGGTTTATTGGCCTACTCCTTTTGGGTATGATTGTGGGTGACTAGCAAGAGGAGTTGATCATATGTCTACCGTGTCGATCCGACGCGACGTGGGCGGCCCTTCCGGAATGCTCAGTGAGCGAAAGCCATTTCAGTCGCACGGCGCCATGGCCGCCTACCACCACACGCCCAACCGTACCGGCCGACTGCCCATGGAATGGGTGAACGCCTACCGGGCGGACCGGGAAACCCCCGGAATCTCCTACGTCGTCTACTCCTATAACACGCCCATCGCATGGGTGCGTGCGGACGGAGAGACGGTCATCCCTGACGTTGGCTATTCGGTGACCACCACCAGGCACCAGGGAATGTGCCGCGCGTGGCTCTAGGTCGATTGTCCGGCAGTGTGCCTTGCTGCTAGGGGCGCACTGTCCATTGTCGACCTAGAAAGTGCCAACGCAAAGGGGATGAAAAAATGCGAGTTCTCTACGTCGGATTCTTCCATGACGGTCCGTCCTGCTCCTTCGGTGACGTTGCCAGTGAAGCTGAGGCGTTCACCTCACGAGCCGACGCGGGACGCAAGCTGAGCGATCGTGTCACCGGCACCGGGCGGAGTGAGTCCGCCTACCCGGTCTGCCACGAGGACATGGTGGCCACGCACGTTCGGGAAGAGCGGGCGGAAATCCTGCCCGCCACCGAAAATGCCTACATCGACCTTTACCGCGTCGTCCCCAACGACTGTAAGGGATGGGGTTACGTCGACCCCGAACCGGATTGCAGGGTCACCATTGGTCCGCGTGGCGGTGCACGTTTCGAGTCGTTCTGATTCTGACTGCGATGGCGGGTCGCAGCACGCGCGTTCTGTGACCCTGCCACCGGGGCCAGGAATCCTCGGAAGCCATAATCGACTCCGTTTCCTTGGGGGAAACATGACTGAGGTTCTGGAAAGGACAGAAACCAACCACAACAACGCGGAGACTGGCGCGTTCACCACCACGCGCGCCGAACTGGTGGACGCGCTGGCCACGGTGAGTGCCGCTATCGCCCCCCGCGCGTCCGTGCCGTGCATGGCCGGTGTGCTGCTGGAGAGCAACGGGCCGGACCTGTGGGTACGTGGCTACGACTACGACACCACGGTGACCGTACGGATCCCCGACGCGGTGGAGACGCCCGGGCGCGTGCTGGTCTCACACGGTGAGCTGTCCAGGCTGATCAAGGCCCTAACCAAGGGTCTGGGCAAGCGGGAAGCCGACCGACTGCCGGTGAGCGTGCGCAACGACGACCACCAGTGCGCCACGGTCACCCTGGCCGAGAGCACCATTCCCATGGAGCTGCTGCCCGTCGACGACTACCCGACCCTGCCCGACACCCCGCCAACCTTCGCGCTGGTGGACGGCGAGAAGTTCACCAGCGAAACCAAGCGGGTGCTCCGTGCGGTCGGGGAAGACGACACCCTTCCCGCACTGACCGGCATGAAGATCGACGTGTCCAGCCACGGGCTCACCCTGGCGGCCACCGACCGCTACCGAATCGCGGTGGGACACGTGCACGCGGGTCTGCTCCCCGACACGGTTCCCGACGGTGGCGCGTTGATCGACGGCGCGACCCTGCACAAGGTGCTGCCCAAGCTGGTGGGGGAGGACATCCGACTCGGCTACGGGCCCGGTGACTTCGGTGGCCTGGTCGCGTTGGAAAGCGGTCCGGTCACCGTCATCACCCGCGAGCACAACGATGGCGAGTTCATCAAGTATCGGGAGTTCCTGCCCACCGAGTGCGAGGTCACGGTGGTGGTGGACCGTGCCGAACTGCTCACCCAGATCCAGCGTTCCGCCGCTGTGCTGGTCGCCAAGGGTGAGAAGGCGCAGCCGCTCACGTTCAACGTCGACGCGGACGCGGTCACCGTGGCCCCCCACCTGGGACACGAGGCCCGGAAGGTGCGCACGCGGGCACTTCCCGCCAAGGTGACCGGCCCGGGCACGGGAATGCGAATCGCGTTCGGCCACAAGTTCCTCGCGGACGCGGTGGAGTGCTTCACCGGCGACACGCTCACCCTGCACATCAACGGGTCGACCAAGCCGGTGTTGATTACCGACACCCCGGACGGGCTGCACGACCGCACCCAGTACCGACACCTGGTCCAGCCCGTACGGCTGTCCTAGCGGGTCTCTTCTGGTCGCCGGGCACGGGCGCGGCGACCAGAGCCCACCACGCGAACCCGCACCCGACCAGGGGCGCCATCCGTAGGTGCCTGCGCCCTTGGTTGGTCGCCGACTCAACCACGCTCACCGGCCACAGCCACACCTGTGCCCGGCGAGTGCAGTTGAGAGCCCTCACCACAGGTCAAGGAGGTATCCGGATGTCCCCCCGTAAGTCCAGGAAACTCACGCCCGAGCAGCGGCGTGAACGGCTCGAACAGGCGCGCGAACTGCTGGAAACCGCTGTCGAAGAGCTGACCACCAGCGAGGGTTGGCGCTCCCTGATGACCTCACGGGCGTGGCTGCGTCGCTACTCGCTCAACAACGTGCTGATGATCCTGAAGCAGTGCCCGCACGCTACCGACGTGCGCACGTTCGGGGCATGGCTCAACGTTGGCCGCGCCGTCCGCGCGGGGGAGCAGGGGCTCCGCATTCGGGAACCCCTGCGCTACCGCGCCGAAGCAGACGATACCGAGCAGGACGGTGACGACAGCGAACCCGGACACGAGGTGCGAGGGTTCACCGTCTCCAAGCGATTCGACATCTCCCAGACCGACGGGGAACCCGTGCCCGAAGCGGTCAACGCGGTGCCCGAGGAACTGCGAGGTGCTGCCCCCGACCAGCTGTGGGAGCAGGTCGCCGCGATGGTCACCGCGCACGGCTACACGCTGGAGCGCGGCGACTGCGAAGACGCCTACGGCTACGTCCACTACCCCACCCGCACCGTGCGCGTGCGCGCCGACGTCGACCCCGCCCAAGCGGTCAAAACCCTGGTTCACGAACTCGCGCACATCCTGTGCGAGCACCCCACCAGGGAAGGGCTCACCCGCCAGTACGCGGAAGTCGAAGCCGAGTCCGTGGCCTGCCTGGTCACCGCGGTCATGGGGCTGGACACGTTGGAGTACTCCGTGCCCTACGTCGCCGGATGGGCCGAAGACGCCAAGGTCGCACACGTTACCGCGAACCGAGTCATGACGGTTGCCGACCAGATCACCGAACACCTGGTAGAGCGCGCCCACGTTGCGGCCTGACCACCGAACACCCGGGGGCGCGAACACGCGCCCCCGGCCTCACCCCAGAGAACGGAGGAAACCGTGGCTGTTCTGACCGTGGACGTCTTTGCGCTGCCCACCGACACGGACACGACCCTCACCCCCGACCAACAGTTCACCGTCAACATGTGCCTCACCACCGCGCTGGTCACGCTCAACGAGGACACCGGTCCGGATGTGACGGTCATCAGCTGTGAGGTCACCCCCTACGACACGGGCGCCGTGGTTCGCCTGCTCGCCGTGGCCCCGTCCGCTGACCACGTCACGGACGCTGTGGCCCAACACCTACGTCCGGCTATGACCGTGGGCGGTGAGTTCTTCGCTGGCTGGGAGCTGGCAGCCGGAGACGTGGCTGTGCTGTGCAGCGACAACTAGACGCCCGGTGACCTAACACCGGGCCCAACCCAACACACGGAAGGAGAAACACAGTGATCACGCTGATCCACACCGGAATGCAAGTCCCCTCCAAGCGCGTGCGCGTCACCAGCCTCAAACAGGTTGAAGTTGGCTGCGGTATCGCCTGGTCTGCGGTGCTGCGCGTCGACAAGGTCAAGCTCGGCGTCATCGGCGACACCGGGCAGGGCGGTGACCCGCAGTTCCGCGCCGAGAACGACAAAGCCGAACGCGCCGTGGCCTACTTCGTCTCCCAGTGCCGTGACCACCACGGCGAGCCCATGGACGAGATCGACGTGCTGAACGCGCTGACCGACGAGTACGAACTGACCCAGACGATCACCAGGATCGAGCGTCGCCACTCCTACACGGTGCGCTACTTCGACCACGTCGACATCCCCGGCCTGCTCCCGTTCAAGCTCAAGCGGTCCGCCCCGCCCAACTATGAGGCCGGGCTCAAGGCCGCCGCCCACCTGGACATGCCGAAGGAGGCTGTGCGCGCACAGCTGTGGATGGGAGATGACCAGGGCTGGGTGGAGTTCTTCCGCACCGATCACACCCCCGAGTGAGTAACCACGCGTGAACGCGCTTTTCAGCGCGCACGCCGCCAAGGTCGGGGCCGACCTGAGCCAACAGGTCGGCCCCTACCGCACCACCGCGTTCCCAACCAGCGAGACCGATCAACAGGAGGTACGGCGATGTCCAGCCTACCCAGCGCCCCCGTGGTGGGCGCGTCTGTCCAACCCGACACCCATCAGGTCATGGCCTGGGTCTGCTCTCCGGGCCGGCAGCTGGCCCACCTCATTCCCCTGCCCCCGGCCAGTGCCCGGGAGTGGGCTGCCCAGCTCAGTGACGCCGCTGCGCTGGCCGAACAGTTGGAAGGGGACGAGCAGACGTGAGCACGCGCGGAGCGATCGCCATCCCCAACCCCGACGGCAAGGGCTGGTGGGGGCGCTACCACCAGGCGACTCCAACCCGGCAGCGCTGGGGCGGGAGCTGTTCCGGCTCTACCACGACGCCTTCGAGCGTGACCACGAGGACATGGCGAAGGTCCTGATCAAGGACCACCCGGCCGGATGGTCCAGCATCGTGCAGGCCTACACACCCCGACCCTTCGAGCGTGAGGCCTTCGACCTCGCCGGATTCCGGAGCGGGGACCACCCCGACTACTTCGACTATCCCCAGTGCTACTGCCACGGGGACCGTTCGGAGCTGGAGAACGTGCTGGTCTGTCGCTGCCCCGACGACACCGCCGGTTGCGGCCCGCTGTTCATCGAATGGGCCTACGTGCTCACCGCCACGGGCATGTTCGTGGCCACGTCCTGGCACCCCGGCACCGGGGCCAGCCAAGCGTTCGTGCACCGCCTCGTGGCGCTCGTGGACTGGGACCGAGACGAACCGGACTGGGAGCAGGTCGAACAGCGCGGGTCCCTGGCCTACGTCGGCGACCTGACCCTGTAGCGGGTTCCACCCGCGCCGACTCCAGCCCTTCGGGTCCGCCCGCCGCTGGCACAACAAAAAAGGGGTTGGCCGGACTGGGTCCGGCCAACCCTGGTCGCGCACTTGAGTGACTAGCAAAAGGAGCGACCGGGTCTCACGGTAGCGCACCCGCAGCCGCGTGCACACCCCGAAACCCGCTGCCCTGACCGCAGGGCTTTGGCCCGTGCACGCCCCATCCCCACACGCCGCTGCCGGTACCGGTGCACACGGTCCTGCCTGCTCACACGTCACCCCGAACCACGTTCCCGATCCACTTCCACCACCTCATGAGTTCGGAGGTCACCCTGATGTCCATCACCATTCGCCACACCCGAGCCACGGGCACACTGGTCTACGGCACCACCCGGGGCGACGGCGCCGCCCCCACACTGAAGGAGGCCAGGTTCCGGCCCTCCCGCAACCTGCCCGACGGCGCGTACTGGTACCTGCCCCGCTCGCGCGACAAGGCCGCTGACCGGTGGGCCATCAACGCCGCTGCGGACGCACTGCGTACGCGCGGGTTCACTGTCTCCGTCGAGATCGACGACACCACCCCGGGGCGGGCTTTCGCTGAAGCCGAACAGGAGCGCAACGAGCGGGCACAGGCGCGTGCGGATCGCTACGACACCCGGGCCCACAACGCGGCCGAACGGGCTCAGACCCATGAATCCGCTTACCGCTCCATGTCCGAGCACTGGCCGCTCGGACAGCCTCTGATCTCGGATTCGGCTCGCCGCGCGCACGGCCGCATGATCGCCGCTGACGAACGATCCCGACGCGAGCAGGACAAGGCGAACCACTGGTCCTCGCGCGCCGACACCGCCGGGCGGTATCAGGCCTCGCGCCAGAACGTGCGGACCACGCTGCGCCGCATCGAGCGGCTCGAAGCCCAACAGCGTCGTCTCGAACGTGAGCTGGAAGGCCCCGTGGAGCTGCTCGCACCAAGCACCACGCCACCGGAGAACGCGATCAAGCTGGAAGAGACCCCCTTCGGCATCGCTTACCGGCTGCCTCCCACAGGCGAGCGCCGCGAGCGACTGGAAGCCGACGTGGCTCAGGTCAGCGACGAGATCGCCCACTGGCGTGAGCACATCGCCCACGCCGAAGAGCAGGGCGTGAAGATCTGGAGCGCAGACGACTTCACCAAAGGCGACTTCGTCCAGCATCACGGCACGTGGGTGGAGGTCCTGCGGGTCAACGCCAAGTCCGTGACCGTGCCGTGGGCCCACATGTGGATCGGCCGCAAGGTCTACACCCGTGCCGACGCCGAAGCCAACAGCCGGGGACGCCGCCCCGACGGTCGCCTGTACACCGACACGCTGCCCTACGACAAGGTCACCGGCCGCGCCAGCGCGCAGGACATCCGCCAGATGTTCCCCGACCACGCCGACGGAGCCTGAGCCACGCCGTGCGGCCCCCAAACCGGGTGGTGCCCGGGGGTGGTTGCCGACAGCTTCCCTGACGGGCCCCTGCCGTGCGCACCGCGTACGCACCACGCGTCGCGACTCCGCACCTGGCGGGCACTGCTCACCAGGTGCGGACCGGCCGCCGCATGCTGACGACCCCGAACACTCTCGATCTCACCGAGAAAGGAAACCGTCATGATTCAGCTTCCCCACACCGGCCTGTGGGTGCCCACACCCACTATCGCCGTCACCGCAGTGCACGAGAGCGGCGACGAGCACGCCAACGCTGTGCGCGTGGCGAGTGTGCACTACGACCACACGCTGCTTGGCTACGCCGTCACTGCCTACACGCACCCCACCGCCTTCGTCCCCACCGGGCCCCGCGCGGCGTTGGTGATGGAGGACTTCCTCAACCGTGCCGAGGTTTCCGAGCTGGGGGACACCCCTCCTGCCCGCGTCCTCGATCACCTCGTGGGAGAGCACGAGTGGGGTGGCACGGTGCGCGCTGCCCACGCCGCCCAGCGCTACCTGTTCCGGATGATCGACGCCCACAGGCTGCCCCTGAGCGCGGGGGCGGTGGAGCTCACCGTGCCCTACCCCGACTACGAGGCCGCCCGACGGCTGCTGGCCCAGCGCCCGTTCCCGCCGAAGACGGCCCGAGCTGAACTCTGGGCGGGGGAGCGGTGGATCCAGATCTTCCCCGAACCCGAGCAGACCCCCTGAATAGGAGCAGAACCATGGAGTACAACCAGATGCCCCACACCGGGCTGCGCGTGCCCACCACCCACGCCGACATCGCCGTCACCTCTACCACCGAACTGCCGAACGGTGACGGGCTTTCGGCCGTGATCCGCTGTGGCTCACGGACGCTGGGCGTGATCACCATTTTCGGCGGCTTCACGCGTGTACAGCTGGAAGTCACCCGCAAGGACCAACGCATGTTAGAGCGGTTCGCCGAACGGTGCCGAGACTGTGAGGGCCACCCCCTGCCCGCCGCTGAGGTCTGGGACCTGCTGGTGGCCGAACGCCGCTACCAACAGGCCATCGACGACGCTCAGCGGGAGCAACGGGTGCTTGCGCGGGTCTTCTGCCACGGTGAGGCCGTCACCCTGCACAGCATCGGAGCCTACGGTCCTGTGCTGCCTGGCTGGGAACGCTTGGCCTGCCTGGATGTGGACTACGGGCCCAACGTAGAGCGCGTGGAGGCCTGGATCGACGACCAATGGACCCAGATTCACCCAGAACTGGGCCCCTGATCGGCTCGCCGCGCATGATGCGTCTTGACCGCTGCGCTGCGGCGGTCAGGCGGGAAGGACCGCCGCGAACCCCTGAACGTGTGTTTGGCCCGTCTGTACGCAGACGGGCCAAACACACGTTCAGGGCACTTACGGCTTCCTGGGGGAGACGCTCGGTCGAGGCTGGTGCGGTCTTCAAACAGTCAGGTGGCTCGTGGCTTAGAGTCCTCGCCTGTGTCGAGTGGTTCTGTTCGTGTCTAGCGGCAACGTTTGTCGATGAGTTTGGTCAACACCCCTGCTCATCGCCTTAACGTGTCGATGAGTTTCAGCAACACCGGGGCCCTTGCGGTGGGAGCATCAATGTGCTGCCCGCCGTGAAGGGGACCCCATGCCGTCGCAGTCCAAGACCGAGCTGTACGCAGCCATCCGACGCGACGTGCGAACGGGCATGACCATCCGGGGCGTGATGCGCAAGCACGGCGTCTCCCACCCCACCGTCACCAAGGCGCTCGCCTCGGCCTGGCCCGAGCCACGCAAGAAGCTGCCTCCGCGCCCGACCCGGCTCGACGCCTACAAACCGCTGATCGACGCGATGCTGCGCGCTGACCTGGACGCCCCCCGCAAACAGCGCCACACCTCCCAAAGGGTCTTCGACCGCCTCCTGGACGAACACCAGGCCAGCGACCTGTCCTACGGGATCGTGCGCCGCTACGTGTCCGAACGGCGCCCGCAGATCCGCATCGAGGCCGGCCGCGGGCCGGTGGAAGCGTTCATCACCCAGTCCCATCAGCCCGGTGCCGAGGCCGAGGTCGACTTCGGTGACGTCACCGTGCGCCTGAACGGCGAACAGGTCATCTGCTACCTGTTCAGCCTGCGCCTGTCCTACTCCGGCAAGGCGGTGCACCGCGTCTTCCTCTCCTGCGGTCAGGAGGCGTTCTTCGAGGGCCACGCCCACGCGTTCTCCGTGTTGGGCGGGGTGCCCTTCGGCAAGATCCGCTACGACAACCTCAAGGCCGCGGTCGCTCAGATCCTGGGGTTCGCCCGCCAGCGAGTGGAGACCGCGAGGTGGACGGCGTTTCGCTCCCACTACGGCATCGAGAGCTTCTACTGCCGCCCGGGGATCGAGGGCGCCCACGAGAAGGGCGGGGTGGAGGGCCAGATCGGGTGGTTTCGCCGCAACCACTTCGTCCCGGTGCCCGAGGTCGCCTCCCTGGCCGAGTTGAACCAGATGGTGGAGCGCTGGGACGAAGAGGACGAGTCCCGCCGGATCCGCTCGCGCACCCGCACCATCGGCGAGCACTTCGCCATCGAGCGCGAGCTGCTCGGCCCGCTACCGGAGGAACTCTTCGAGACAGGACGGCCTTTCTCGCTGCGAGTGGACCGGCACAGCCAGATCAGCGTGCGCACCAACCGCTACTCGGTGCCGGTGCGCCTGATCGGCCGCACCGTGCGGGTGATGCTGCACGCCTCGGAACTGGTCGTCTACGACGGGCGAGTGGAGGTCGCCCGACATGAGCGGTTGAAGGCCAAGGGCCAGGTCCGCCTGGAGCTGGACCACTACCTGGAGGTGCTCCTGCGCAAGCCCGGGGCGCTGCCCGGGGCGACGGCGTTGGACCAGGCCCGCGCGGCGGGGCGGTTCACGCCCGTTCATGACGCGTGGTGGGCCGCGGCCTGTAAGGCTCACGGCGACTCGGCGGGCACCAGGGCGCTGGTCGAGGTGCTGTTGCTGAGCCGCCACATGGCCCAGGACCACATCGTCGCGGGTATCGCCACCGCGTTACGGGCCGGTGCCCTGACCTCGGACGCGGTGGCGCTCGAAGCTCGCAAAGCGGCCGAAGCCGAAGCGCCCGCAAACGCGCAGGAGCCGCCCCCGCCCTCGCGTGAGCCCGCGCAGGCGACGGTGACCTCGCTGACCGAGCGGCGTCTGGCCCAGCTTCCCCCGGACCAGCGGCCCCTGCCCTCGGTGGCCCCCTACGACCAGCTCCTGCGCCGCCGCTCCGGTGGGCAGTCCCCCTCCAGCAAGGAAGAGATGCGATGACGATCCACCGCAACCGTGGGCTGACCGAGCAGGCCGCCGACACGGCCGTGGACACGGCCTGCCGGATGCTGCGGCTGCCGACCATCCGGACCAAGCTCGGTGAACTCGCGGAGAGCGCCGCCCGCGACCAGATGTCCTACCGGGGATTCCTCGCCGAGCTGTTGATGGCCGAGTGCGACGAGCGCAACCGGCGGCGCTCCGAGCGCAGGATCAAGGCGGCGTCCTTTCCCCGGGACAAGTCGCTGCGCGAGTTCGACTTCGACGCCAACCCCAACATCGACCCCGCGACCGTCCACACCCTGGCGGCCTGCGAATGGGTGAAGAAGGGCCAGCCGCTCTGCCTGATCGGTGACTCGGGAACCGGCAAGTCCCACCTGCTCATCGCGTTGGGCACCGAGGCCGCGATGGCGGGGTACCGGGTGAAGTACACCCTGGCGACCAAGCTGGTCAACGAGTTGATCGAGGCTTCCGACGACAAGCAGCTCTCCAAGACGATCGCCCGCTACGGGCGGGTGGACCTGCTCTGCATCGACGAACTCGGGTACATGGAGCTGGACCGGCGCGGGGCCGAGCTGCTGTTCTAGGTCCTGACCGAACGCGAGGAGAAGAACAGCCTGGCCATCGCCTCCAACGAGTCCTTCGGCGGATGGACCAAGACCTTCACCGACCCCCGGCTCTGCGCGGCGATCGTGGACCGGCTCACCTTCGGCGGGACCATCATCGAGACCGGTACCGACTCCTACCGTCTGGCGCAGACCCGGGCCAGGAACGAGCAGGCCACGGCAAGCTGACCACCGATGTGATGGAGGGCGGGGCCACGACCCCGCCCTCCATCATGCTTCTCACCCGGTGGGACGGTTGTTGACGAGCACGAACATGACAGCGAGTGCGAACGTGAAGACGTTCGCACTCGACTTCGCTGTCCCAACGCCCTCAGACCGGAGCGGGTCGCCGAGCACGCACCAGCTGGGCAAGCAGGGCCAGCACCGGCAATTCCAGGAGCGGGCCGACCACCAGGGCGACCGCGATCAGGGGCCGGTCAGGGAAGGCCGCGACCGCGATCGCCAAAGCGATGGGCGAGTTGCGGGCCGTGGCCACCATCGTCAGGGTCACCCTCTGGTCCGAGGGCAGTCGCAGCAGGCGGGCCAGGCCGACCGAGACCACGGGCAGTACCACGAAGAAGACCGCCAACGGGAGCAGCAGCGCGAGCAGGTCGCCGGCGTGGGCCAGGACGGTGCGGGCCTGCCAGGCGAACATCGCCAGCACCGCCACGTACAGCAGCGGCAGCACCAGGCGTCCCGCGGGAGCGGTGACGTAGCGCTCGCGCCAATCGGAGCCCTTGAACCGGGTCGAGGCCCACCGCACCAGCAGGGCCAGCGCCAGCGGGACGACGAGGACGAGCAGGACCGACTCGGCCAGGGTGCCTGCATCGACCATGGCGGCCTGGCCGCCCAGGAGCAGCACGTACACCGGCAACAGCACCAACTGGAGGATCAGGTTGACCGGCAGCAGGGCGGCGGCGATGCCGGTGTGCCCGCGCGCCATGGCGGTGAAGACCAGGTACCAGTCCGTGCACGGAGTGATCAGGAGCAGCAGCAGACCGATGCGCAAATCCGGCTCGCCACCCAGCAGACCGGCACCCAGCGCCCAGGCCAGGGCCGGGGTGAACACGAAGTTCAGTACCAGGCTGACGGTGACCAGGGTCTTGGCGCGGCGTACTTCGCCCACGTGGGCGGCGTCCATCTGCACGAACACGGCGGTGAGCATCACCAGCAGGGCGGGCAGCACCACGTGCTCAGCTGCCGGACCGATGGGCAGCAGCAGGCCCGCAGCCAGACCTGCCAGGGCGGCCAGGGCCACGAACAAGCTCTGGAGGCGTTCGGCCAATGACATCGGGTCAGTTCTCCTTGACGGGGTCGGCGCCTAGGGCGCCGAGCAGGCGGGCGGCCTGCCCGGCCGGGGAGCTGGGATCGGGGCGGTGGTCAGGGTGGAGGCCCACGTGCAGGTGCACGCGTTGGGGGGTGAAGTCGATGCGCAGGTCCAAGAACGCGCAGCACTGCTGTTCGGCCGCGGCCAGTTCGGCGACCCGCCCCGCCCGTTCCAGGGGCAGACTCCAGGAGCTGCCGTGGGCGCGCGGGGTCGAGGCGGCCTGGGTCAGTAGTTCGCGCCAGGCGTCCATACGGTGTTCGTGCTCGCCCGGCTCCAGCAGGCAGGTGGCGCCGCCGCCGACGACCATGGGCAGGGCACGAGGGTGCCCCGCACGGGCGGGCGGTGCCAGGTCGGCCAGGAACGCGCACCCCGGATCGCAGGGCGCGTCACGGTCGGGGAGCTGACGCAGACGGGTGTGGGCGGTGCGCAGCAGAGCTTGGAAGTCCGCCAGTTCGGCGGCTCGGGCGCGGGCCAGTTCCAGGCGCTGTTCCAGGCGCGGGGTTAGGGCTTCCTTGACGCGCGAGCAGGGGTGGGCCGACCACAGGGCGGTCAGCTCCCCGATCTCGGCCAGGTCCAAGCCCAGGTGTTTGGCGGTGGTGATGAACGCTAGCCGGTCCAGGGCGCTCTGGTCGTAGAGGCGGTACCCGGCCGGGGAACGCTCGGCCGGGAGCAGCCCGCGCTCCTCGTAGTAGCGCAGGGTGGTGGCGGCCACGCCGGAGCGTTCGGCCAGTTCAGAGACCCGCATCAACACCATGTGCCTACGGTAGACCTTTGAGTCGACTCGAAGGTCAAGTACGACGCGGCCCTTGGTTCTTGCTCACAGTTGGCGCTCGTTCCACTGGCATCCCCGTGCTCGTCAACAACTGTTGCTAAATCTCATCGACATTTCGGGGGCGAGAGGGGCGGCGGTGTTGCTCGAACCCGTGAACAAGCGTTCCTGTTGCTGATCGACGCAATCAGTCGAGTCATCCTGTACAGGCCGCGTACTCCCAAGAGCATGACGCACCCGCACACGACCAGTCCGGCCAACCACAGTGCCGAGAGCACCGTGATGGGAGTGTCCGTCAGCAGCCACAGGCTGGCCAACATTCCCACGTAGATGAAGGGAATCCCGAGCAGGTCATGGCCGTCGACCAGGGGGTTGGGCGGTATGAGAGGCCGTTTCTGGGAGGGCGGCATCGTGCCTCCGTGTCAGTGTAGGTTCTCAGCGAGTTTGCGCCTGAGAGATATCGCCACCTGGGATGATGCGCCGCGTCTCAACGAGACGTCCATCGATCTGTCTCATCGTCTTGTCCGGTTCTTCGGCGCCTGTTCACGCCCATCGTCGCCAATGAGAGCGGTATGCCTTCACCGGTATCTCGTTGTCGCGCTCCGGTGCCGGTCTGAGCCCATTCACATCCGTCGTACCGCGTGATTGCCTTGGTCCTGATCGCTCTCCCGCTCAACCCTGTGGCGATCGGCAGCCGACTGAGCACGGGAGTTGAACCCGCTCACCGCGGCGTCGTTGTCAGGTTTCTTGGCCCCGGTGAACTGAATCCGTGCGGCGGTCGGCTCACCCGTGGGCACTAAGTACCCGACTGGACGCGCGCCCTTGTCTCGTAGGGTTCGGGCGGGTTGTCCACGGCTGTCATCTCTTCGACGCGGAAGCGGTGATCGCGTACGTCCAGTAGGTCTCCCTCGGGTTCGACCCAGGTTCCGCGCACGGTCCACCAACTGTCCCTCTCGGGTTCTGGCTGGCTACCCGGGTGCTCGGTGATCAGCACGCGGTTGACGACTGTGTCGGCGGCGCAGCATGTCATCTGCAGCCGCGCGAGGTACCAGCCTTCGCCTTCGGGGTCGGGTACGGCGAAGCCGGTGAGTTCGATGGTGAGGTCGGCCATCGACCGTTCCTCGTCAGTCCAGGCGCGGGCGACGAACTCCTGCAACTCCAGTTCGACTGGCGCATCAGAGTTGGGATCCCCCAACTCGTTGAACGACTCCCTCGCGCCGGAGTCACGGGGCGGGGCGTCCGAAGCGGCGTTCTGCGCTGTGTAGGCACCAAGGGCCGGCGGGGCGATGACGAACACCGACATCACGGGAGCCAGAAGCAGCCACGCCACGCGGGGTGCGCGCGCGTGACCGTGCCGGTCGTCATCTTCACCGCCCCCGTCGTCGTCATGCCGCTCTGGGGGTTCCGGCTCCCCGCGGACGACGACGCGTAGCTCCGAGAGAGTGAGCGTGAGTCCCAAAGCCACCAGCACCACTGCGGTCACTATCAGGAACGGTAGGAACCAGCCTTGTACGTAGTTGAGATACAGGTCGGTCAGCACAGTGCTGACGAGTGTGGCGCCGAGCAGGACAAGCACCAGCCCCTGTGCGATGCGGTTCACAGGAGCACTCCTCCGATCAGGAAGACGAAGAGGAGGGCCACGCCAAGGGTGAGCGGGACGAAGCGGCGGACGAAAGCCCAGCCGAAGGTGCCTCCCTGGAGCGCGATGAGTTTGAGGTCGACCATGGGCCCGACGACGAGGAAGGCGAGTTTCGCGGTCGGGGAGAACTCGGTGAGGCTGATGGCGACGAACGCGTCCGCCTCGGAACAGATCGACAGCAGGATCGCCAGGAGCGTCAGAACCAGTACGGACACGATCGGCCGGTCGGCCACTGCCGATATCCACTCGCGCGGCACGATCACGTTCAGTGTGGCGGCGGCGAGCGCGCCCACCACCAGGAAGCCTCCCGCCTGCATGAGATCGTGCACCATGGACTCCCTGAACACCTGCCCTTTGGTGTTCGAGGCGGCGTGGTGGAATCTGAGCGGCCGGATCCAGTCGGTTCGACCGAACCGGGCCCAGCACCATCCGACGACCACGGAGGCACCGAGCGAGGCGACGAATCGTGCGGCGACCATCTCGGGCTGCCCGGCGAAAGCGATGGCGGTGGCCACCATGACCACCGGATTGATCGCTGGCGCGGCCAGTAGGAAGGTCAACGCGGCGGCGGGTGCGACACCGCGCTTGATCAGTCCTCCGGCGACCGGTACCGACGCGCATTCACAGCCGGGCAGTACGACCCCGGCCAGGCCCGCGACCGGTACGGCGGCGGCGCTGTTGGCGGGGAAGAGCTTGCGGTAGAACGATGTCGGGACGAAGGTGGTGAGCGCCGCCGACAGCGCGACGCCGATCACGAGGAAGGGCACCGCTTGCAGGCTGATCGCGGTGAAGACGGTGGCCCAGGCCAGGAGTGCCTCGTTGGTGAAGGTGCCGGACAGCCAGGAGTGAGCGAGGGCGAGCCCTGTCAGGAAGAGTCCGAACAGCCACAGCGTCGCGATCCGGCGTGGGCCGCGCGGCCGTCCCCAACCGGGTGGTGGAACGTCGTCCTGGTCATCCCACCCCTGAACCAGAGAGGCACCCAAGGAGGGGCGTGCGTGATGGGGGGATCCCGACAGCTTTTCGGGCACGCTGGTTCTCCGTTGTCGTGGTGTGGTTTCTGACCTCTCGCCCCGCGACAAGCGCGCAGGGTGGGAGAGCACGTTCTGCGAAGGATTGACATTCATCCCAGATCGGGCCAACAAACTAACGCTCGTCGTTTCGTTGTAGCAACTGGAGCGGCCCGACCCACTGGACTGAGTCCATGAGTGACGCCAGCACCCGATCACCTGTTGACGCAACGAATCAACGAACGTTAGTTTGTTTGTATGTCAACGGACTCCTGTGAACTCCTCTGCCTCGACCTGCCCCAAGCCGAGACGGTCCGCGCCCGCGTGCCCGGCGACGACCCGGCGCGGCAGGCTGCTGAGCGCGCACGGGCCCTGGCCGACCCCACCCGGCTGCGGATCGCCAGCGCCCTGCGGATCGGCGACGAGCTGTGCGTGTGCGACCTGGCCTGGGTCTGCTCCGCGTCTCAGAATCTCGTCTCCCACCACGTCCGGCAGCTGCGCGCTGCTGGGCTGGCCACCTCCCGTCGTGACGGCAAGCTCGTGATGTACCGCCTCACCCAGACCGGGTACGCCCTGCTGTCGGCACTGCTCCCCGTTTCCGAGCCGACCGCTGTGGAGGGCTGAGCCGTGTCTGACTTGTGCTGCGGAGACGACCAGGAAAGCGGTCCGAGTGCTACGGCCCCGGTGCCCTCGCCAGGGCGCACGCCCAACACGCCCAGCTGCGAGTGCTGCGCCCCGACGGCCACCACGCCCCTACGCATCACCACGCCCCCCGCCCCGGACGCCGAGCCCGCGGACGACTGCTGCGGCACGGGAGCCCAAGCGGCCTCCGACGCCGAGGGCGACGGGTGCGGTGACCCCACCTGCTCCTCTCCGGCCGCCGACCACGAGGTCGGGCCCGCACCCTTCTGGCGGTCGGCCGCTCTGCGCTGGGCGGCTCTGGCCGGAGCCCTGTGGCTGGGCGGCCTGGTCACGGGATGGCTCGGGGCCCCGCCCGTGGCCGCCACCGCGCTCTTCGCGGGCGCCATCGGCGCGGGCGGTTGGACGTTCGTGCCCGGCACCCTGCGCGCGCTGGCCCGGGGGCGCCTGGGCGTGGGCACGCTGATGAGCGTGGCCATGGTGGGCGCGGTCCTGTTGGGCGAGGTCGGCGAGGCAGCGATGCTCGCCTTCCTGTTCTCGCTGGCCGAGGCCCTGGAGGACCACGCCGTCGCCCGCACTCGACACGGCCTACGCGCTCTGCTCGACCTGGTGCCCTCCCGGGCCACGGTACTGCGTGGTGGCCGCGAGGAGACCGTCGCTCCGGACACCCTGGTGCCCGGCGACCTCCTGCTCGTACGACCCGGCGAGCGCATCGCCACCGACGGCGTCGTCCGTTCCGGCCGCTCCACCCTGGACACCTCCACCGTCACCGGGGAGTCGGTCCCCGTGGAGGCCTGCGAGGGAACCGGGGTCTTCGCCGGGACGGTCAACGGCGGCGGGGCGCTGGAGATCGAGGCCACCGCCCGCGTGGCGGACAACTCGCTGGCCAGAGTCGTGCACATCGTCGAACGCGAACAGGCACGCAAGGGCGCCGCCCAGCGCTTGGCCGCCCGCATCGCGCGCCCCCTGGTCCCCGGCGTCCTACTCGTGGCGGCGGTGATCGCCGTCGGCGGCGCCCTGTTCGGCGACCCCGCGATCTGGATCGAACGGGCCCTGGTGGTGCTGGTAGCCGCCTCGCCGTGTGCGTTCGCCATTTCCGTCCCCGTCACCGTGGTCGCCGCCATCGGCGGCGCCGGACGTACCGGCGTCCTGGTCAAGGGCGGCGCGGCTCTGGAGGCCTTCGGCACCGTCAGGGTGGTCGCTCTGGACAAGACGGGCACCCTGACCCGCAACGCGCCCACCGTGGTCGGAGTCGAACCCGTCTCCGGCCGCGCCCGCGAGGAGGTGCTCGCCCTGGCGGCCGCGCTGGAAGCCCGCAGCGAGCACCCCCTGGCCGCCGCGATCCTGGCCGCCCACCCCGACCCCGTCCCGGCTCGCGACGTCGAGGCGGTCCCCGGCAGTGGCCTGACCGGCGTCCTGGACGGCGTCCGGCTCAGGCTGGGCCGCCCCGGCTACGTTGAGGCTGGCCCACTCGCTGCGGCCGTCGTCCGCTGGCAGGACGCGGGAGCGACCACCGTGCTCGTCGAGGCGGACGGGGTGGTGGTCGGCGCGGTCGCCATCCGCGACGAACTGCGCCCCGAGGCCGCCGAGGCGGTCGCCGGACTCCACCGCATGGGCATGCGCACGGTGATGCTCACCGGCGACAATGTCCGCACCGCCCGAGCCCTGGCCGCACAGGCGGGCATCGAGGAGGTCCACGCCGACCTACGCCCCGAGAACAAGGCGCAGATGGTCACGGACCTGCGCCGACACGGACCAGTGGCCATGGTCGGCGACGGCGTCAACGACGCCCCCGCGCTGGCTACTGCCGACACCGGCGTGGCCATGGGCGCGATGGGCACCGACGTGGCCATGGAGACGGCCGACGTCGCCCTCATGGGCGAGGACCTGCGCGCCCTTCCGCGCGCGCTGGCCCACGCCCGCCGCGCCCGCCACATCATGCTCCAGAGCCTGGTGCTGTCGGCAGGCATCCTCCTCGTGCTGGTCCCGCTCGCCGCCGTGGGCGTCCTGGGGCTCGCGGCGGTCATCCTCATCCACGAGGCGGCTGAGGTCCTGGTCATCGCCAACGGCGTCCGCGCCGGACGGCGGGCCAGATCCGCAGGGCCCACCGGATCACTCCCGACCCGCGAACCCCAGGCGGTGGCCCGGTGACAGCGGCGGCGCTGGTCCTGTACCTGGTCGGCCTGGTCCTGGCCTTCGGCCTGCGC
Source organism: Nocardiopsis sp. iso_237 (assembly GCF_056173345.1). Classification (NCBI taxonomy): domain Bacteria; kingdom Bacillati; phylum Actinomycetota; class Actinomycetes; order Streptosporangiales; family Nocardiopsidaceae; genus Nocardiopsis; species Nocardiopsis sp. iso_237. The sequence continues at coordinate 3,054,203 of NZ_CM149669.1, forward strand.
ACGCTCCTCGCGTGGTGGACCACGGGCGACACCGGCTTCCGCCGACCCGACACGACCGCGTTCACCGCGCCCTGGTGGGGCACGGTCCTGTTCACGGCCGCCCTGCTGCTCGGCATCGCCGCACCGTCCTTAGACCTGCTCGACCTGCCGCCCTCTCCCCTGGCACTCCCCGCTCCCGTGGGCTGGGCCGGGGTGGCGGCGATGACCGCCGGGCTGGTGCTGGTGCTCGTCTCCCAGCGGGCGATGGGGCCCTCCTGGCGGATCGGGGTCGACGGCCACGAGCGCACCGCCCTGGTCACCGACGGCGTGTTCGCCCTGGTACGCAACCCCGTCTTCACCGGCATGGGCGTACTCCTGGCCGGGATGGTGGCCGCCGTGCTGACCACGTTCTCGCTGCTCGCCTTCGCGGTGTTCGTCGCGGCGATCCAGATCCAGGTCCGTAAGGTCGAGGAGCCCTACCTGCTGGATGCCCACCACGCGGCCTACGCGGACTACGCGGCGCGCACGAGTCGGTTCGTCCCCGGCATGGGCCGTATACAGCCCACCGCGTCCAGGAGAGGAGACCCGTGAGCGGCAACTGCTGTACCCCGTCCGACCACAGCCCCACCCCCGAAGACGATCGCACCGCACGCATCGCGCTGGCCATCATCGTCACTCTCAGCGTGATCATGCTCGGCGGTGTGGCGTACCTCCTTCTGTGACCCGCCCTTGGAGCAGGGCCCCGGAACGTGAGAAGACCTGCCTTCGGTGATCCGGGAACGCCTCACCGACGAGCGCGCTAGAGTTCCCCTCATGTCCAGGAACACCCGTCCGCAGCACCAGCGCACCTTCGTGGTGTCACTGCTGGTGCTGGTGGCACTGCTTCCTGTGCCAGCCTGTGCCACCACACGCAGACGGCTCCGGGCTTGGCGGCGGTGTCCACCGCCACGGACCAGTGCACGAAGAGCAGGCTCTGGGCGAAAACCCGAAAAACGAGGACAGGGATGAGGCTTCGCTGTATCACACGCGGCCGTAGTGGCGGGTGGGATGGAAATCGCCCCGCTCACCGCAAGACGGCAGGTTCGCAAAGGACCTTTCCAATTCTCCTCGTTGCGCCGCCCAGGACAAGTCGATGGCACAACGATGAGAATCGGACAGATCTAATGAGAACCTACAGTCAGGGGGCGGGACGTACGGCTCCGGCGAAGGCTTCAGCGTAGTAGGGCATGTCGATCGGGTCGATCCTCACGTCCTTCCCGGTGGAAGGCGCGTTGACCATCTCACCTCCACCGATGTACATGGTGACGTGCCCGGGCTGCGGGTCGGGTCCGCGGTTGAAAAACATCAGATCCCCGGGCGCCAGTTCCTCCCAAACGACGCGGGTGCCGTGGTTGAACTGGTCGGTGGTCACACGAGGCATAGTGACCCCGGCTGCGGCCCAGGCCTGCTGGGTGAGCCCGGAGCAGTCGAACCCGTCCGGGCCGGTCCCTCCCCACACGTAGGGCTTTCCTACCTGGGTGAGTGCCCATTCCGCGGCGGCGATCCCTTCCGGGCTGCCCGGCCCTGCCACGCTGCCGCCGGTTCCAGGGTGCAGAGCGTCGTAGCGATCGACTTCGGCTAGTACCTCTTCGACGTACCACCAGGCCGGGTTGTAGCGGTACAGAGCGTTCTCAAGGTCCTGACGATCGTTGAAATCGACCGGTTCGCCTTGCGCGCTCTGACACAGCTCGACCGCGGTCGAGGCCACCGAGTCGAACACGTTGTGTGGGTCGGCTTCGGATCCCCCTCGCGCGTTGACCCCGTACCGGTCCCAGTTCGCCGACAGGTGCTGGGTCACCCCCACCGCACGGTCGTACTCGCTGTCGCCGTCCCACCGTCCCCCGTCGGTGTCGTAGTGGGGGGTGAGGTTACCGCCGACGCCGGAGCCGTCCAGGCGGGGGCCGATGAACGGCGGGTCGGTGGTGCCATCGGGATGGATGGTGGAGGTGGCGCCGTGGTCGGACTCCACGGATCCGATTCCGGCCAGGACCTGCCAGCGCAGCCCCGTGCACTGCTCGAACTCGGGGGCCTCCAGGGTCTGGGGGCCTTGTATGTAGGCCTGCAACAAGGTCGGATCGATTCCCTCCACCTCGTCCGGTGCCCCGGCACCGGGGGTGTTCATCGTGGCGCCCGCGAGCGAGATGACCAGGCCCGAAGCCAGAAGAACCCCGACCCCGAGGACGATTCCACAGCCGAAGCTAGCCACCGCTCCCCCTCCAGTCGAATAGGGGCGGCTGGTGCGCTCCCTCCTCAACCAGCCCGGTCAGCTTCCAGGGACGCAGATGGGGATCGTCCAGACGCGTCCACACCCGCCCGGCCGGGTGCTCGCCGCGCAGCGCGGTGGCCACTGGCACCGGGGTGTTGGCGCCCAGAGCCCGGCGCACGTGGGCCTCACGCCGCCGGGTGGGCAGCACGAACAGCACAACGCCGCGCGTGTCGGCGCTGGCGGCCAGCTCGTGATAGGCGTCGAGCTTGGCGGCCAGACGGCGCAGGCGTTCGGTGCCGTTGTCGTACTCCAAGAAGAAGGACACCGACACATCGCCCACGGTCCAGGTGCCCGCGCCGTCGGGGCGCACGATGTCGCCCCACAGGTCAGCGCACTCCTCCTCGGTCCACCACCGCAGATGCGCGTCCTGGGCTTCGTCGCGGGCGTGGGCGTACAGGTCGGTGAAGACCTGGTTGATGCCGATGGTGTGTTCGAGCCGGGTGCTGGTGACGTTGGCCAGCGCACGGTCGCGCCGGTACCCGAACTCGCGCAGGGTCTGTCCTTGTTCGGCGGCCAGGATCTCGGCGCCGGGCTGGTCCAGGACGTAGTGCCAGGGCGATCCCCCGCGTGGCTGCCAGGGCCGCAGCCGGTCCAGGGCACGGAGCTGGTGCAGCAGCGCAAGGCGCTGTTTGGCGGTGTTGTAGGAGTTCCAACCCAGGGCAGCGAGCTGGTCGGTGGTGAACATCCGGTGCCGCCAGATGAGCCGCATGAGGCGGCGGTCGCGGTCGGTCAGGCGTCGGGCCAGGGTTTTGATGGTCTCGGGGGAGCTGTGGGGGCGGATGGGTGCGCGGTGGTCGGGACGAAACTCCACGGACACGAAAACCTCCAGAGAAGGGGTGGTTAGCGGGTGCGGTTGGCGCGCGCGGCTTTGCGCACGGCGGTGGCCCGGTCAGGGATGGGTGGGGGCAGGGGTCGGGTGCGCAGGGTGAAAGCGGGGGAGAGGGCGCCGTTGGTGACCAGGCGGGCGGCGGCCTGGTACCGGGCCAGGTGGGACAGGTCGTGTTCGGTGATCTCGGGGTGGACGTGCCGGCCCAGGTGGTGGGCGTCCTCCGGGCTCAGATCGAAGAACACCTTCGAGCGGGCGTTGGCGCTGGTGGCCTCGCGCAGATCCCGAGGGAGTTGGGCCAGATCCTGATGGGCGATGGTTAATCCCGCCCGGTAGGCCCTTGCTTCGGCGAGCATGTCGCCCAGCCCGAAGGGGAGCGTGAGGAAGTTCTGTGCCTCGTCCAGATAGATGCTGATGTCCGCCCGGTCGGCTTCGCGCTGGCGGGCGCGGGCCAGGATCCCGTTCCAGGTCTGGGCCAGCACCAGCGATCCGAGCAGGGAGGAAGTGTCTTCTCCGACCACGCCTTTGGGTAGGCGGGCGATGATCACCGCTCGGTCATCGAGCAGCGCGGACATGTCCAGGGACTCGCGGGGGCGGGCAGCCAGCAGATCCCGGGCGAAGTCGCGCAGCAGGACGGCCCTGAGCTTGTTGAGCAGGGGTGCGGTGGCGTGGCTGCGGGCCTGGTCGGAGAGGTTGTCGTACCAGCGCCAGAATCCGGCCAGTACCGATTCCTCTTCCAGGTGGGCGATGGTGCGTGCGCGGAAGCTGGAGCTTTCCAACAGCTTGGGGATGTTGGACAGGGACGCCTGTGGGGAGGCCGCCAGCGTCAAGCAACAGGAGCGGAGGATGTCGTCGGTGCGCGGCCCCCAGTTGTCGCGGTAGATGCGCGAGAACACCCCGGTGACCATGTCGGCCGTCCGCACCGGATCGGTGCCGCCCAGCACGTTCAGGCTCGGGGGCGGGGCGTCATCGTCGGGGTCGATGAGGATGACGCGGTCCAACGCTGATTCGGGCATGCGGGACAGCAGAAGGTCGGACTCGCCTTTGGGTTCGATGATCACGCAACCGCGGCCTTTGGCGATGTCGTCCAGGGCCATGCCCATGAGCAGGGTGGTTTTGCCGACGCCGGTGCCGCCGATGATGTGGGTGTGCTGGCGCGCGTCCGCGGTGCGCTGGGCGATGGTGCGACGTTCGCTGTGCTCGGCCGTACCCAACACCCGGGCCTCGGGCAGGTCGACTACCACTTGCGGCGGGGGAGGCACCGGGCGGGCCGGAGCACGCTGAAGACCAGGGACGGTCTCATCCAGCGGCAGATGCGCGATGGCCGCCAGCTCGCGGGCGGTGAGCAGATCCCCCGAGCCCATGGTGCGGTGTTGGGATCGAGCCCACGCCCGCACCCAGAACCGATGCCGCTGGTAGTAGTTGTGGCCGCTGAACACCGCCCACGCGGCTGCCACCGCGTGCGCACGACCCCGTCGGCGCTGACGAGCATCACCGTCACGGCCGGGAGAGAACACCAGGTACCGGACCTGGGTCTCCAAGCGGGGTTGGGTGGACTTGTTCAGGATCGCCTGGATCTCCCGCCCCACCTCCGGGCGCAACGCCAACAGGTTCGTTGACCGGTGCCCGCCCGGGGTGAGAGCGTCGAACACCCCACCATTGGGGGAGTAGTCATAGCGCAACGAGGACGCGGCCTTGTTGGCACGACGTAGCCTGCGGCCGGTGACCGGGCGCACGCCTACCTGGACCAAAACCTGGTCGTCCCCGGTCAGGTCGCCAGCGGCGCCGATCAGCGCCCGCAGCGGGTCTTCCTCGAACTGGTGCTGGATCGGGTAGTGGTCCGGGCGGGCCAGGCGCACCCGGCCCCCGTGTACGAAGAGCTTTCCGTGTGCGGGGGAGACGGTGCGGGTGGTGGCGGATGCGCCCGGCCAGGCTGAGCTGATGGCCCGTTCCACCATGCCGGGGGGCAGGGGCCCGGGCACCCACATACGGATCCGCAGGCCGTGCACGCTCATCGCGTACTCCCACACCAGGTGCGGTTGACCGAACACCATCCGTTTCCACCAGGGGCGCAGGGTGCCCAGCATCTGCCGCCACAGATCCTCGGCCCCGGCCAGGTCACTTTTGGGCGGGGGCAGGATCTCCACGAGGCGGGCCTCGCGCCGCCACCTGCGCTGGCGTACCCAGCTCAGACCATGGCGGACCAGGATCTGGCCGAGCACGGTGATCGGGGCGGCGACGGCGAGCACGAGGCCGTGGGAAGCCACCAGGGCAACGACAAAGGTTCCGACCGCGGAAGGCAGTGCACCCAGGTCAACGATCCAGCTGCTCACAGCAGGTCCTCCCCGTCTTCGTCCAGGTCCTCGAACTCGGGGGAGAGGCCGGTGGACCCCTCGGCAGCGAGCTCTTCGGGGTTGGTGGTGACCAGGGCATGTTCGGCGTCGCTGGCCACCACCCGGTAGGCCACCCGTAGGTCCGCGCCGCTGCACAGCAGGGCATCACCCGGTGCGGCGGTGAGCAGGTACTGCTGCTCTCCCTCGGAGAGGTTGAAGGCTGATGCGACCTCGTCGATGGCCTGCGGGGCTTGGCGCATGAGGATCTGCGTGCTCGCGTTGGCCACAATGGCTTTGCCCAGGTCGGAGCCGAGCACGTCCGCGGCGTCCTGCGTGGCCAGACCGAACGCCGTCCACCGCTTACGCGCCGCCTTGGCCAGTCGGAACAGGAACTTCGCGCCTTCGGGCTCCTGCATGAGGATCCAGCCCTCGTCCACCAGCACCATGCGGGGGTGGTCGGGGGTGGCGTCGGCGACGGTGCGCCAGATCGAATCCAGCGCCAGCAAGGTGCCGACGGCTTTGAGCTCGTCGGGCAGCTGGCGCAGCGACCAGGACACCAGGTGCCCAGTGGGCCGATGGGTGGTGGGTGCGCGGAACAGTTCGTTGTAGGAACCGGACACGTACGGCTGGAGCTGGACGGCCAGATCTTGGGCGTGCTCGTCGGCGTCGGCCGCCAGGGTCGCCGCCAGGTCCACCAGGAGCGGGGCCTGCCTGGACCAGGTCGAGGCCTCACCGGTGATCCCGGCCTCCCGGTAGGTGGACACCAGAGCCCGATCGAGCGCGGCGCGCTGACGGGCGGACAAGGCACCGCCCAGCATCACCGCCATCAGGGTGTGCAGGAACAGCGCACGCCGACTGACGGCGTCGCGCCGGGATCTGGAGTCCGCCGCCAGATCCAGGGGGTTCACGTGGACCCCGGGTTCCCCGAGCCGAAGGACGGTGCCGCCCACGGCCTGGGCGAGGCGGGTGTATTCGTCTTCGGGGTCGATAACGGCAGCGGTCACGCCCGCGTACAGGTTTCGGAGCAGGTCGAGCTTGCAGTGGTACGACTTTCCGGCGCCGCTGCGGGCCAGCGTCACGGAGTTGTAGTTGTCGCCGGACCAGCGGTCCCACACCACCACCCCGGAGCTGCTGGCGTTGAGTCCGTACAGCACGGCTCTGTTAGTGGTTTGCACGGCCAGGTCGGGGGAGGCGAAGGGAAAGCTCGCGGAGAGCGCGGCGGTGTCCATGCTGCGCTTCTGGTCGAGCGGATCCACGCCCACGGGCAGGCCGGCGATCCACCCTTGGAGCTGGCGGTAGGAAGCGGGCCGCACGTCCAAAAGCATGGAAGAGCACAGGGAGCGGACGTGGTCGACCTCTTCGGTCAGTGCCTCCTGTGAGGGCGCGTGCACGGTGAGGTACAGACCGACTCTGAAGAGTTTGCCTTCGCCCCGGGCCAAGCTGGCCGCCATCTCCCGTGCGTCTTCGGCGGCGACCTCGGCCTCGAAGTCTTCGAGCTTTCCTTTTTCGGCCGTGGTGCGGCTGGATGCTTCGAGCTTGGACATCTGCCGCCGGAGCCGGTCGGCTGCGGTCTGGGGCGGGATCGGGTCGATGTGCAGAGACACGTCCAGGCGACCGGGGTAGGTGAGTAGGGGTTCGGCCCAGCCGTGACCCACCTCGGCGGGGTAGCCGGTCACCGCCCAGGAAGCGCTCACTCCGCCCCCTACGCGCAGGTGCCGGGGCGCGATCTCTACCTCAGCGGCCACCGGCCCCTCACCGTCAGCTGTCCTGGCACGGTTCTTCTTGCGGGTGAGCACCTCAGACCTCCTCGGTTGCGGTGGGGCCGGTGATGACCGAAGTGGGGCTGGAGAGCCCTTCGGGAGGCACATGGCGACTGGAGGGATCGGCTGCGGAGGCGAGGATTGCGGCGACCTGCCCGCCGCTGAGTACATGCGCCCGGGACCCGGCGGCGGACAGTCCGCGCACGGCGTCCTCGGCCCGGCGCCGTACTGTGCTCGCGGCATGGGCGGCATCGCCGCCTCTCTCGCGCAGCACCAGAACGATCTGGCGCCGCAACAGGTCCCGGGACTGGGCCAGATCGGAGAGGAAGTCGGCATGGCCACGGGCGGCGCGCTCCAGGGCCGGGTGCGGCATCGTTGGTGCCCCTCGGTCCAGGGCGTCCACCAAGGGGTCCAACTTGATGGACTCGGCCCGCACCAACAGCTGCACAGGGCTGTTGAGCGAGTTTAGGTAGGAGGCGAACCCGTTCACCAACCCCGCCTGCTCAGCGGAGGTGCGCAGCGCGAACGAGACAGTGGAGCACGACACCAGTACGGCGCAGCCGTGTTCGGCCAGGTCCACCACCCCCTCATCGGAAATCGACGTCACCGGCAGATCCAGCGGGCTGGGCAGCGGTGGAGTGGTGGCATTCACCCACGAGGGAAGCGGGTTGGCGGTGGGTGCTCCGGTGGCGCGCGGTTTGGGGGAGCGCAGGAATCTCAGTGCTGCCACAAGAAGGCGGTCCAGGCTGAGCCCATCGCGCCTGACCAGCGCGGCGGCCACTGCCGCCCCCATCACCGGTACCGCGGCGACCACGAACACGATCGGCGGCACCAGGTGGTCGAGGCTGCTGTAGGCGGCCCAGAGACCTACCCCGGGCACCCCGATGATCGCGAGCTGGCGGGCGGTGAGACCGGCGAGGATCTTGTCCTCGCGCTCCACATCGGCGGGCATGCGTACGCGCGTCATTCAGCGCCTCCTTCGAGGACGAGAACGAGGGGTGGGTGGATCGAATAGTGGATCCTGGCGTGGCAGCGGGATCCGGGGAGGGACGTTGCGGGCGCCTGGTAGCGGATCCTGTCGGGGCTCGGGATCGCGCCAGCCCGGCAGCGGGTCCTGGCGTGGCGGTGAGGGCCGGGTCAGCTCGGGTTGGTAGTAGCGGCGGCGCTCGCGCAGACGTGCCTGCGCACGACGGTCGATCTGCCGGTCGATGCCGGGCAGCGCGTCCTGCCGGTACGGCAACCGGGCGCTGAAATTGGGTAGTTCGGGCTGATGCCACCGACGTGGTGGACCCGTGGAAGATCCGGAGGACGCCGCAGCCTGGGGCGAGGAACGGGTTGGAGTGTGCCGCGACGCTGCCGCATGCGACGCGGTGGACGCTCCCTTCTTCGCCGCGAAGGCTTTGCCCAGACCACGGAAGATCAACAGGCTGGCGACCAACTTGGTCCCCTTGACCAGGGGCGAATTCTGGTAGTTGAACACCTGCCGGAACGCCCAGAACGGGATCCTGACCAGCACGTACATGCAGCAGATGATCAACAGGACATCGATCACGTTCTCGGCGGCCTCGATGAAGGTCGGGGCCGCGTTGCGCGAGAGGAACAGCACGAGCATCAGCCGCAGCACGATCGCCTGGCCGATCTGGATGATCATTAATGCGCCCATGGCCCGCCACCACAGACGGGCGAGTCGTTCGGTCTGGGGAAGGGCGTGGCAGGCCAAAGCCAGGGGGGAGATAGCGGTGAGCAGGATCCACAGCACGATGCGCAGGATCGCCGCCAGCATGAAGAAGAAACTGAGCAGCGAGCCGACCAGCATCAGCAGCAGCAGGACCAGCGCTTCCCCGCGCGGGTTGTCGAAGACGCGCACGAGGGTCTCGGTGACGTTCTCGACGGTGGCCGCCCCGTCGAGCAAATTGATCGCGATCCCGTTGGCCAGCTCGCGCATCATCTCGGTGAGCAGAAATGAGGAGTTCGCGGCGATGAACCCGAGCACCACTCGGGGGAACAGTTCCTTGACCCCGACCGAGGTCTGCACGGTCTGGTAGCTCATCAGCAGGATTCCCGCTGCGACGACCAGCAGCACGTAGAGGCTGTTGGCAACCGCGAGGTGTTCACCCCAGATGGTGCGGATGCCCTCGGTGGGGGGCGGGGTGGCCAGCGCGGGTAGGGCCGCCAGCGTCACCGTGAACTCGATCGCGTCCGCGATGAGCCCGACCACCCAGAGGTAGAACCCCACGGTGACCCGGCACCCGAAGTCGACTGGCCCGCATTCCTCGGGGTCGGTGGGGGTGGACTCAGTTGAGTCCCCAGGCAGGTCCGCAGGCAGAACAGCCGCCCCGACTTCAGTGGGGGCCCACAGGAGTCCGCCACTGGCACCCAGGATCAGCACCACGTACCTGACGCATGGTCTCATCACAGCCCCACGAACCCGCGCAGGATCTGGACCAGGATCGGCGCGAGGATCGCCACCAGATACCCCAAAGCGGCGTACTTCAACGTGTCCTTGGCCTTGTTGACCTCACCCGGGTCGCCGCCGGCTAGCAAGTACCTGAGCCCGCCGATGGTTAGCAGCAGCGTTGCCAGCACGACCAACAGGCCCACCAACCAGTTCCGCACGTTGGTGATCACGGCGTCCAGTTCGCTGACCCCGGGCTCCTCGGCCTCTTGCGCCCACACAGGCGAGACCTCACCCAAAACCACGACCAAGCCCACGGCCACCCCCAGAACTAGGGTGGGCAGCAGATAGTTCTTGACCGCCTCCATCGCTGTCACCTCGATTCGGTGAAGCCCCGCGATAATTAGCGGGACACACGAATCCAGGGCCGGGGCGAAGACGCCGACTCCTCCTTTCCCTCAATGGCGCTTTCGGTGGTGGGCGTTCGGCACCTTCTTCGCCCCGGCTGGTGTGTCCCCTTTTGGCGGGGGAGGAGGAACTCTCCTCACCCATCAAAAGGAATTCAGGTGGTGATATCGCTCATCGGCATCTCAGATTCGTCTGTGGCCAGGGATGATGCCAGCCGTTCCTCGGCAGCTTTCCGCCACCGACGCGCGGTGATGTAGGACAGCCGCAGATCCTTGGCGACCTGGCTCAACGGCTTACCCTCCAGACGGGTCCGCGCCACCAGGTCGGCCTCCACCGAGGTCACTACTCCTGCGGACATGGCCTCGGCCAATACCGTGACCGGCCCTCGGCCGCTGCTGCGTCCTGCGGCGGCCAAGCTCGGGTCCCAGGCCGCCACCGCGCTCGCTTCGCGCACCTGGCGGTAGCAGTACCTGTTGGCAGTGTTGGTCACCGCTGACCAGAGCCGATGCTGCACGTCGACCACACCAGCGGGCAGGGATCGCACCTGCTCCAGCAGTGCTGTGAGTAGTTCCGACTCCACATCCGGGATCTGTTGCGCGGGCACACGTGCATACCGGGCGCATGCGGTCACCATGGGCGGCAGCATCGCCCCGGCGGCGATGACCGTCCACGTGGACTCGCCCGAACGCGCGTGGGCGAACACCCGGTGCCAGAGCTCATCGGTCTGGTTCTGCGGCCCCCCACGCAGCCGGTCCAGGACCTGGGCAGCGGTCAGCTCCGCAGCGTCGATACCCTCCACCGAAGCGGTGGGCAGGGTGGGCTGGCCAGGCCCTGTGGTGAGCAGAGCGAGCGTGCGCCGCAATACCTCGAATGGCTGATCGGTGTGTTCCATGTCGAACTCCCATCTCTTTCGGGGAGTCCCATGAAGCACGACTGGATTCGCAGAAAATGAGCAGAAGATCAGCACAGAAGTGCGCACACGAGCTGCGTCTTATCTGCTCACGCAAACGGATCCGATGTGTGCTTCGCGCACACTTATGCCCAAATCAAGTGCAGGGAAAGTCCAGCGGCTCGGGCTGGTGCGTACGTGGTGCGTACGGTTTCTCACCTGGGCAATGAGCGAAAATCGCCATCTCGTTCCTTTTGATAGTGAGGCGCGTTCGACACCCAGCCGACCACTTACCGATGACCCACCATCCATCACCTCGCACACGGCTGCTGCTGATCGACGGCAGTCCGGGGGCGACGACCTTGCTCGTCCTGGCCGCCCACGGGGCGATCCCCCGATTCGATGCCGCCGTGGTGCTCGACACCGGCAGGAACCTCGCTAACTACCTCCCGCTGGTCGCGTTGCGGCGGATGGCCGTCACAGCGGACATGGACTGGATCCTGGCCCAGGCCGGCGACACGGTTCGGGCCGCCCTCGACGGCTCCGCGGTGCCGTTGCAGCTGTTCACCCTCACCCCTGACGGAGCGCAGGGACGGTTGCCGCACGGGTGCACACGCCGCCAAAGTTTCGCCCTCGTCGGCGTCGTGCGTCACCTACTCCGGTATCCGCGCCCCAGACCGGTTCCCGACGGGATCCTGGCCGAGTGCGCCACCGGCACCACCCTCGGCCAGGCCCAGGCACCGCCGTCGACCGGTCCGCGCTACGTCCGGTTGCGGCACCCGCTGATCGAGATCGGGTGGACCCGCAGCGACTGTGCGGCATTCCTGGCCCACCACGATCTCCCCGTAGAACTCGACCTGGCATGCGTGGCCTGCCCGCTGCGCACCAACCGGTCCTGGCGGCACCTCCGCGAAACCGCCCCGGCAACGTTCGCCGACGCAGTTGCCGTGGACACCACGCTCCGGCACGGCCACCCTTCCCCGGCACTGCGCGGCATGCCGCCCGGCACGCAGTTCTTCCTTCATCCCGATCGTGTGCCCCTGGACCAGGTGGACCTGACCCAGTCCGGCGGGTCTGAGCTCAGCGGCTGTACGCCGTGGACGAGCCGCGGCAACGGGTCCGGCAGCTCGGAGCAGAGAGGCGGCAACCGATGAGCGCCACCACTACGACCACTGCGCCGACGCTGCGACTGCTCTCCCTCGGGGCCGGGGTTCAGTCCACGACTCTGCTCCTGCTCGCGGCCCAAGGCGCCATCGAACCCTTCGACTACGCCTTGTTCGCCGACACCGGATGGGAACCCCGCAGCGTCTACCGACACCTGGAACGTCTGGAACACACCGCAGCCGAAGCGGGCATCCCCATCATCCGTGTCAGCGCGGGCAACATCCGCGACGACGCCCTGGACGAGCGGCATCGGTTCGCCTCGATGCCGCTGTTCGTCCTGGGAGCCGAAGGCCAGCGGGGAATGGCCAGGAGACAGTGCACCAGCGAATACAAGATCCGCCCTCTCAAGCGCGAAGCCCGTCGCCTGCTGGGCTACCCGCACCCCACCCGCGTTCCCACCAGGGTCTACGCCACCCAGGCCATCGGCATCAGCGTGGACGAGGTCCACCGCGCCAAGGACGCCGACGTCCGCTACCTCAAGAACACCTTCCCGTTGCTGGACCTGGGCTGGACCCGCCGTGACTGCCGCGCCTACCTGACCGCCCACGGATGGGGGCACACCCCGCGCTCAGCGTGCGTTGGCTGCCCCTACCGGTCCAACACCTCCTGGGCCGAACTGCGAGCAACAGCACCGGCGGAGTTCGCCGACGCCGTCGACTTCGATGCCCAGATCCGGCACGGCCACCCCGCAGCGGCAAAGCGCGGCATGCCGCTACGCGGCACCTACTACCTGCACGCCTCCCGAACACCGTTGACCGACGTCGACCTCGGCATCGACTCCGGCCCCGAACCGGAAGGGTGCGCCCCGTGGTCGTGCCGCGGCGATACCGATACCGGATCGGCATCCGACGGTGAGGCCTCATGACGACCACAACGCAACCCCACAGGACCCCTCAGGCAACGCGGCCGACTCTAATCGGATCCCTGTGCAGCGGCTATGCCGGACTGGACATGGGCGTTGCCGCAGCTCTGGGAGGTGAAACGCGGCTGGCCTGGGTCGCCGATCACGACCCTCATGTCGCGGGCCTGCTCGAACACCGCTTCCCTGGGACCCCCAATCTCGGTGACCTGGCAACCGTCCACTGGCCGGCTGCGGACCGGGTTGATGTGATCACTGCCGGGTTCCCCTGCCAGGACGTCAGCGCGGCTGGGGCAGGCGCTGGAATCGAGAAAGGAGAACGTTCTGGTGTCTGGTTCCGAGTCATGGACGCCGTTCGCCATCTACGACCATCACTCCTCGTGCTGGAGAACGTGGCCGCCCTCCGCTGGCGAGGACGCGGCTTCGACCGCGTACTCGCAGACCTGGCCCGTGCAGGGTATGACGCACGCTGGTGTTGCGTACGCGCCTCCGACATCGGTGCGCCCCACAGGCGCGAGCGCGTGTTCGTTACTGCCCACCCCGTGCGCGAGCGACGGGGCCCGGGGCCCGTCCGATCCGAAACGGCGTACGCGGCGCGGACGCCAGGTGCGGGTCGGCGATGTGCTGTGCCATCCGCCCCACACACCCGCGTACGCACGCACCCGCACTGCGCACACCACCGCTCGCACGCGCACCCCCGGGCCTCTGCTGCCCACACCCCTGGCCAGCGATGCCACCAAAGGCAGCCCGAGGCAGCGGGATTCACGCGGGCACCCCACGCTGCCCTCCGCGGCCATCGGTACCCACACCGGCGACAGCACACCCCGGCGCCGTTCGCGTACGCATGGGGCACCTACGAACCGGCGATCCGGCACTGGGAGAAGGTGCTCGGCAGAGCGGCACCAGCGCCGACCGAAGTCGGCACCCGGGGACAACCCCGATTGAGTCCCGAACTGGTCGAGTGGATGATGGGCCTTCCCGAAGGGTGGGTCACCGCCCTGGACCTCGGCATGCCGCGCCGTGCCCAGCTTCAGGCCCTCGGTAACGGGGTGGTGCCGCAGCAGGCGACCGTTGCCGTGCGGCACCTGTTGGACGAAGTCGCAAACGAAGTTCGCCTACCTGGTGGCCGCTGCTGCTTGCCCCGTCACGTCAGCGGCATGCCGCAGTGCTGCCGCGGCAACCGCGGTGACCGAGGGAGCGCCGAATGAGTGAACGGCATCGACCGACAAACAGGCGCCGCGAACAGCTTCCTGAGCAGCTGAGCACTACCTACGATTCGAGTTCCTCCGGGGCAGCCGCGCCGCTGGAGTTGTTCACTCCGGCCCAGACCGCCGAAAAGCTCAAGGTCCCCGAGTCCTGGCTGCGTAAGCGGGCCTCTGCCCGGCTGGTGCCCTGCACCTTCCTCGGTAAGCACCTGCGGTTCAGCGCCGATGACCTTGCGCAGATCATCCACGATGGTCACCGAGACCCCGTGGCCGGACCTGTGGGCCGCCCCCGGAGAAGAACCGAGTAACCCTTGAAAGGAGTTCGTACGCATGGCGTATGCAGAAAAGCGAGGCAAGTCCTGGCGCGTCAAGTACAAGAGGCCCGATGGCAACTGGGCCTCGGAGTCCGGGTTCGAGACCAAGAAGGCAGCGCTGGATTGGGGCGGTGACCAAGAGACGGATATTCGCCGACAGTCCTGGATCGACCCGAAGCACGCTGATGAGCAGTTCGGCCCTTTCGCGGAAAGGGTTTTCAACGCAGCGCGCTTGGCCAGTAATACCCGAGAGCGGTACCGGTCTCACCTGAATGCTCACATTCTGCCTCAGTGGGAGAACTGGACGCTGGGCGCGATTTTCGGAGGCCACCTGGAAATTCGTGCCTGGGCCACTAGATTGCATGCTCAACTGGCTGAACCAACGGTGGCTTCGATCTACTACTACTTCTCCCAGGTCTTGGAAGAAGCGGTTCGCGCTCGTAAGCTCCCGGGGAATCCTGCCAGAATGGTGCGGGTGACGACTGGCGGGTATGAAGCTGAGCATCAGGTGGCTACGTCAGTGCAGGTGCTGCGGGCAGCAATGCGCCTGTATAAGACCTTCGGGAAGGCCGGGATGGTTCTGGCACTACTCAACAGTTACACAGGGCTGCGATGGTCTGAGCAGGTCACGTTGCGTCCCTGTGACTATGACAACGTCGTTCCGGCTGTACCTGTGCGCGCTCCGCTGCGTGAGACTGGTAGTGGCCGGATGGAGATCGCGGACAAGCCCAAGACCCCGGCTGGGAAGCGGTGGGTGCAGCTCCCACCCTTTCTGGACGCGCTTTACACCGACTTGGCACGTTCTTGCGAGCAGGAGTACCTGTTCACGAATTTTAGTGGAGGGTGGCTTCGTCGGACCAACTTCCAGTACCGGTTCTGGCGTCCAGCTTGGGATGGGAACCCAAACGAGCAGGCATGGATGCGGCAGTCGCTCGTTGAGGGCATCACGTTCCATGAAGCCGGCCGACACACTCACCGCACGTGGTTGGCTGAAGACGGGATCCCGGAGGTGGCGCGGGCCGCTCGACTGGGGCACAAGGTCCCGGGGATGGCCCGGGTCTATGAGCATGTGACCCCGGTGATGCTGGAACAAGTACTCAGAGTGCTCGAAGCCCGGTGGGCGGTGAGTGTCAGCACCCTGACCGAGGCGGAACGCGATCGCCTCTTCGTGATGGCGCCGACCCTCGAAGAGCAGTACCGTAAAGACATCAATGATGAGCTCTCTCCAGAGCCCGCTGATGACTGATCTCCCAGATATCTCCCATCTGGGGGACCAGCCCTTCAGGTAAAAGAATCAGAGCAACCTTCTGACCAGTGATGAAGTTGGTGAATCAGGCTCGAAGTCGACTGAGGGCACGTGCAGGAAACGGCTCAGTCCGATGGAGCGGATTCCGCCCGGCGCCGCTCATCGGCGCTGCTCAGGACGTTGAAGAACACGTTGAGCACCAGCGCGGAGGCGGTCGCGGTGACGATGCCCGAGTGCAGGATCATCGTGGCCCAGTCCGGGAAGGCGGCGAAGAAGTCGGGGGAGGCGATCGACAGGATGCCGAACCCGAGCGAGACCGCCACGATCACCAGGTTCTGGTTGTCCTCGTAGTCCACCTTGCCGAGGGTCTGGATCCCGGCGGCCGCCACCGAGCCGAACAGCACCAGACCGGCGCCGCCCAGGACGGGCGAGGGGATCATCGCGACGACCCGGCCCAGGATCGGGAAGAGGCCCATCACGAGCAGCAGGACGGCGCCGGCGGCCACCACGTAGCGGCTACGCACCTTGTTGAGGGCGATCAGGCCGATGTTCTGGCTGAACGTGCTCCCAGGGAAGGAGTTGAACAGCGGTCCGACGACCGCCGTCGCGGCGTCGGCGCGCAGGCCGTCGGCCAGGCGGCGTCCGTCCACCTTGCTGCCCACGACCGCGCTGACCGCGAGGATGTCGGCCATGCCCTCGGACAGGATCACGATCATCATGACGCACATCGTGATGATCGCCGCGACCTGGAACTCGGGGGCGCCGAAGTGGAACGGCGTGGGCAGGGAGAACACCGGCCCCTGACCCACCGCGCCGAAGTCGACCTCGCCCAGGACGGCGGCGAACAGGGTGCCCAGCACCATGCCGAGGAGGATGGAGGCCCGGCCCCACACGCCGCGCAGGACCCGGGAGAGCGCCAGGATGATGAGCAGGGTTCCCCCGCCCAACAGCAGGTTCGTGTCGGAGGGCGTTCCGGTCTCGCTGTTGTCGGTGATCCAGCCGATCGCGACGGGGATCAGGGAGAGGCCGACGACGGTGATCACGCTGCCGGTGACCACCGGGGGGAAGAAGCGGATCAGACTGGCCATCACCGGAGCGATGAGGATGCCGAAGAGCCCGGCGACGATCGAGGCGCCGAAGACGGCGGGCAGGCCACTGGACTCACCGATCGCGGTCATCGCGGTGATCGGGATGAACGAGGCGCCGATCACCAGCGGCATGCGCATGCCGAACCGCCACACGCCCAGTGTCTGGACCAGCGTCATCAGACCGGCGACCAACAGGGCCGCGCTGATGATCAGGCCGGTCTCCACCGGGTCCAGGCCCACGGCGGCGGCCATGATGAGCGGCGGGGTCACGACCCCGGCGTACAGGGCGAGGATGTGCTGGACGCCGTAGGTGACCAGGAACCGCAGGGGCGGACGCTCGTCCTCGGGCCGCTCGGTGGCGGCGGGGGTCCGGTCTTCGGACACCGTGTCCGAGCCGCCCTTGGGGAACTTCATCGTGGTGGGGCCTTCCGGTGTGGATCGATCGCGCACCAAATCATCGGATGATCCGAATTGACATGCAAATTCGGGGGGTTCGACTGGAGGAAGACACAAAAGCGGACGGCGCGGGCGTGATCACCACGCGTCATGAGGGCTGGAGCGGGCGTTGCCGGACGGGATACCCGTCCGGGCCCCGCACCGCCCTGCCCGACGGCTTTCCAGGGCGGATCGGGGTTCCGGGAGACGCGTCGGGGCCCGGTCGCGGACACCTCCACGACCGGGCCCCGACGTGACGAAGAACGCCCTCCGGGCGTCCGCCGCGCACACGCGCGACGGACGCTCCGGACTCAGCCCCGCGCACCACCGCCCAGGATCCGCTCGACCAGGTCCGGGGCGGTGGTGCCGTACCCGGTCGCCGCCCACACACTGTGCTCCGCGGGCACCGCGTAGTACGGCGACGGCCGGTCCCGGGAGGTGTCCAGAACGGCCCTCGGGGGCACGTGGGAGCGCACGTCGCGTCGGCAGTCGGGACAGGCCGGAACCGTCGTCGCACGGGGGCTCGCCGGTACCCGCAGGCTGACCGGGGCCGTCACACCCTGGTGCCGGGGGTCGAAGAAGCAGTGGCGCGGTGAGGGACCCGCCGTCAGCGCTGCCTCGCAGTGGTCCAGCAGCACGCGTACCCCGACCAGGTCGGACATGTCACCGGCGGTGTCCAGCACCCGCGCGGCGGCCTCGTAGGTGGCCAGGGCCTTCGACGCGCGGGAGCGCGGCCCCTTGAAGTGGGCCACCCTGCGACCGTAGGAGGGCAGGTCCCGGGTGAGTTCCCGGCGCAGTTCCTCCTGGGCGGCGGCGTCCACCGTGTCGACCACGGCCTCCGAGAGAGGGACGACCCGGACCGGCCGGAGCGCGCGTCGGCGCAGGGCCCACAGGCCCAGGCCCACCAGAGGGAGCGAGGCGACCAGCACGACCACCAGGGACACGGTGCGGCGGCCCGGCTCGGAGCCGGACGCCAACCGCTCGTACTCGCGGGCCGCCGCCCGTTCGTCACCCAGCAGGTCCAGGGCGAGGTCGAGCCGTTCGTCCAGGTCGGCGCGGGCCATGTCGGGGCGTTCGTTGACCACGGTCAGGGCCATCCGCACCGTGTCCGAGGAGGGACCGGGTGTCCGGTCCCCGTCGGAGCGCACGGCGACCACGGTGTGACCGGTGCCCACCACCAGATAGGTGCCCTCCGTCTCGGCCCGGTTGGCCAACGCGGTGGCCATCGACCGGGGCGCGTTCTGCCAGGGAGTGACGGCGACGTACACGTGCGGCAGCTCCCGAGCGATGCGTTCGCTGAGCTCCACGGCCCGGACCTGGGACAGGATCGTCGACCGGTCGCCGTCGAGGTGCCGGTCGGGGTGGACGTAGACGGGGTCCTCGGCCAGGTGTTCGGCGACGACCACCGGACTGAGGATCCGGTCCGGGCCGGAATCCGCCGGAGCGGCCGCGGCTGCGGCGGGGGCGGACCACAGGACCGGCAGGCAGAGGAGCAGGGCGGTGAGGGCGCGGATCATGAGGGGACTCCCAGCAGTGTTCGGACCTGTGCGAAGGGCTCGCGACCGCTCAGCGCGGCCTCGGCCCAGGGGTCGTCCACGTCGGACACGTGCACACGGCGCCCCTCATGCCGGAGGTACATGCCCATTCCGCGGACCGACCTCGTGGACGCGCAGGCCGCGCACACCCTCCACCGGCGGCGGGTGCCGTCCAGGTGGAAGTCCCGCCGTTCCGTGGCCGGGGCGTGCAGGGGGTTGTTCCGGCAGGGGGCGGCCTCGCCCGCGTGCGGATGGACGAGCGCCCTCCGTCCGTGCCGCGCCAGGACCAGCCCGCAGACCAGTGCCGTGACCGGGGGACCTGAGGAGGAGGCGATGAGCCCCGCCGCGTCGTAGGCCTCCCGTGCACGCGGCAGCCCCTCGTGGCCTGGAGGGGTCGCCTCGAACTCGCGGCGCAGCGCCCGCAGTTCACGGGCCAACCTGCTCCGGATCCGGCCGCGGGAGCCACGGCTGGCGACTGTGAACCAGGCCCCCGTCTCCTGGTCGGACGCGGGGGAGAGGTACCGAACGGACCACCTCAGGTACAGGATGGCGACGAGGACCCCGACCACGACCCCGGGGATCGCCATCAGCCATGCCAGGTCGCCGCGCGACATGATGTGGTCGGTCCGCTGCTCCACGTCGGGGTCGGCGTCACGGGTGAGCGGGGTGGCCTCCACGTGGGTCCTCGGTGACTCGTCCAGCACCGCGACGATCCTGGAGACGGAGTCCGCGGGTCGGAGGTCGTGCGGGAGGTCCGACCCGTCGAGTACGGGGGTGACGGGGCTGTCGAAGGCCGCCGTGGCCAACCGGCCGTCCGTGGTCACCGCCACGTAGACGCCGTCGGCGCCACTCACCTCGTGCAGGGCGTGCAGGAACAGGGTGGGCTGGCCGCCGGTCTCGTCCGTGGGCGGAGCGGCGTACATGACCACGTACAGGGGCACGTCGCCGTCGAACGCCTCGGAGACCTCGGCCGCCATCGCGCGCCGGGCCTTCTCGTCGGGTTGTCCGGGGAACAGGTGGCTCACGTGGACCGGGTCCCGCGCGAGTTCCTCGGCCACGCGTACGACCCGGGTCAGGTCGTCGATCTCCGCCACGTCGCGCGGGCCCTCGACGGAACTCTCCGCCAGGGCCGCGGGTCCGGGAAGAAGCATCGACGCGAACAGCGCGGTCAGCGCGAGCGCCAGGAGGCGGAGGGGCCTCATACCGTGCCCCTCCGAGACCGGCGGAACGTCGTCACGCCGCCCACCACCAGGGCGGTGCCCAGTGCGCTCACCGCGAAGACGGCCGTGCCGGGCCAGGTGACGGTGAGCCAGCGCTGGGTCGGCCACCCCGCGGCGGCGGAGTCCGGACCCGGCTCGGCTCCGAGGCTCCGGACGTACTCGGTCTCGGCTCGGGCGGTCCGTTCGTCCAGGTTCGGGAAGGTGGCCGCGCGCAGCAGCCGGTCCAGCTGGTCGCGCGGATCCTCCGGGTAGGCCCCGGTGTAGGACGTGTAGGTGGCGGACTTCGAGGGGAGTCCCGCCCCGCTCAGAAGTGAGGCGCCCACGTGGTTCGTGTGGGGCGAGAACACCACGAGCGGGCGATCGCTCTCGTAGCGCACCGCGTCGGCCAACCGGCCGAGATCGGTGTGGGTCGGGTGGGCGACCACCAGGACGTCCAGAGGCACGCCCTCCTCGCGGACACGGGCACCCAGGTCGTCGGCGAGCTCCCGCCGGTCCAGGCGACCGGCGAGCTCCTCACTGACGAACACGCCGCCATGGCGGTCCAGCATGTCCGCGTAGAAGCCGGGGGAGTTCTCGGTCGGATCGGCGTGGGCCGGGGCGGAGAATCCGGCGAGCAGCACCGCGACGAGGGAGAACAGCAGGGGCAGGTGACTCCGACGGCCTGGGGGATACGGCATGGGAAGCCTTCTTCTCATGTTCTGTTGTTCTGTGCCACCTTATGTCGCCTCCCTCGTTCGGCCAGACCCGGCCCCGACCGCCTACCTGGCGCGTCGGACCCGGGTCTCGTCCCACACCGGCTCGTCCGACTCGTACACCCGGCCGTCGGCACCGAACACCACGAAACGGTCGAAGCCCCGAGCGAACCAACGGTCGTGGGTGACCGCCAGAACCGTCCCCTGGTAGGCGTCCAGGGCCGCCTCCAGCGCCTCCGCCGAGACCACGTCCAGGTTGTCCGTGGGTTCGTCGAGCAGCAGCATCGTGGTGCCCGAGAGCTCCAGCAGCAGCACCTGGAACCGGGCCTGCTGACCACCGGACAGGGTGTCGAAGGGCTGCTCGGCGCTGAGGGCCAGCTCGTAGCGGTCCAGGGCCCGGCCCGCCTCGTCCCGGGGCAGCCCGCGGCGGTTGCCCTGCCCGCTGTGCAGGATGTCGAGCAGTGTCCGCCCGACGAACTCCGGGTGCTCGTGGGTCTGCGCGAACCAGCCGGGCAGCACCCGGGCGCCCAACCGGGCCCGACCGGTGTGCGGCACCGGTTCGATCCGGGCCCGCTCCTCCTCGGGGACCAGCGAGGACTCGGGGTCGTCGCCGCCACCGGCGAGCAGCCGCAGGAAGTGCGATTTGCCCGAACCGTTGGAGCCCAGCACCGCGACCCGCTCGTCGTACCAGACCTCCAGGTCGAAGGGGCGCATCAGTCCGGTGAGCTCCAGGTTCTCGCACACCAGGGCGCGCTTGCCGGTACGCCCGCCGCGCAGCCGCATCCGCAGGTTCTGGTCCCGGGGCTGCTGCTGGGGCGGACCCGCCTGCTCGAACCTGTTCAGCCGGGTCCGCGCGGACTGGTACCGGGTGGCCATGTCCGAGTTGTAGGACGCCTTCTGCTTGTACATGGACACCAGGGCCCTGAGCTTGGCGTGCTCCTCGTCCCAGCGTTTGCGCAGCTCGTCCAGGCGGGCGAACCGCTCACGCCGGGCCTCGTGGTAGGTGTCGAAGGCACCGCCGTGCACCCACACGTCGTTGCCCGCCGCGCCCAGCTCCACCGTGACGATCCGGTCCGGGACCCGGCTGAGCAGTTCGCGGTCGTGGGAGACGAACAGGACCGACTTGGGGGTGGCGCGCAGGGCCTCCTCCAACCAGCGCTTACCCGGAACGTCCAGGTAGTTGTCCGGCTCGTCCAACAACAGCACCGGCGCGGGGCCGCGCAGCAGGGCCTCGATGACCAACCGTTTCTGCTCACCGCCGGAGAGTGTGCGCACCTCGCGCCACCGGCAGCGTTCGTAGGCGACCCCCAGGGCGGCCACGCAGCACTGGTCCCACACCACCTCGGCCTCGTAGCCCCCGGCGTCGCCGTACCGGGCGATCGCCTCCGCGTAGCGCATCTGCGTGGCCTCGTCCTCGGAGAGCATCATGGCCGTCTCGGCCGCCTCCAGGTCCGCGTGGGCACGGCGCACGGTCGTGGGGGAGACCGACACCAGGAGCTCGTGCACGGTGGTGGCGTCCCGCACGTGCCCCACGAACTGCGGCATCACGCCCAGCTCGCCGTCGACGGTGAGCGCGCCCGACTGGGGCGGGAACTCGCCGCGCACCAGGCGCAACAGGGTGCTCTTGCCCGCGCCGTTGGCGCCCACGAGCGCGGTCTTGGACCCCTCGCCGACCCGGAAGGACACCCCGTCCAGCAGCACCCTCCCGTCGGGCAGGGTGTGTGTCACCTGGTTGACGTCGACGTAGCCCACGACCGCTCTTCTCCACTGCTCACGACTCCCGCGCACGCTCGGGCGGCGCGAAAGGTCAGCGTTCCACGGGGGGCACGGCCGGGCAATCGGTTTTCCGTCGAGCCCGGGACCTTAAGAGTCCCTTAGCTGACACCTAAGGTCCGGTGAAACCCGATGTGTGCCCGTTCACCCCTGTTCTAGCGTTCTTTGCGCCGGTCAGTGACCGGGTGTCCGTGGACGACGTGGTCCCCGGGCCAGAAGGCGGCGGAGAAAGGCGGCGGGGTGACTCTCACACAGGGAGCGACGGGCACACACGAGGCGACGGAGCCGACTCATCGGGTCTGCTGCGCCGATCCTCGCGAGCGCCCGGTCCCGATCGAGCGCATGTCGATGCTCTCCAACCAGGCGTCCGTGGCGCTGCTGGGGCCGGACGCGCGCCTGCTCTGGTTCTGCCACCCCGAGCCGGACTCCAACGCCCTGTTCGCGGAGGTCCTGGGCGGCCGTCAGGCGGGGGTCTTCGCGGTCACGCCCGCCCACGGACGGATGCCGCTCGGCCAGCGCTACCTGCCGGGCACCATGACCGTGCGCACCCGCTGGTCCCGCCTGTCCGTGACCGACTACCTCGCCCACGACCACGATTCCGGGCCCGGCCGCACCGACCTCGTCCGGGTCGTCGAGGGTGCGACACCGGTGAACGTCGAGTTCGCCCCACGTCCCGACTTCGGCCGCGCCCCGGTGCGGATCGTCGCGGAGGACGACGGACTGCGCGTCCACGGGGCGGACTTTCCCCTGGTCCTGCGCTCCCCGGGCGTGCGCTGGCACATCGTGTCCGAGGACGGCCGGGACACCGCCCGGGCCACCCTCGAACCGGCCCAGGGTGAACCGGTGGTGCTGGAGCTGCGCTGCGGCTCCGACTCCCTGACCGCGCACCCCGTCCCCGAGACCGACCGCCGTTCCCGGACCGAGGGAGGGTGGAACGACTGGCTCTCCGGTGTCCGGCTGCCCCAGACCCAGCGAGAGCTGGTGGCGCGTTCGGCGTTGACGTTGCGTGGGTTGTGCACCCCGACCGGCGGGGTGATGGCGGCGGCGACCACGTCCCTGCCCGAGGAGATCGGCGGGGTACGGAACTGGGACTACCGGTACTGCTGGCTGCGTGATGGCGCCCTGACCGTGCAGGCCCTGGTCTCGCTGGGCTCGACCACCGAGGCCGAGGCGTTCCTGGACTGGGTCCACCGCGTCGTGGACTCCCTGCCCTCACCCGAACTCCTGCGCCCCCTCTACTCGCTGCGCGGCACCGACCTGGGCCCCGAAGAGGTCATCGAGTCCCTGTCCGGCTACGCCGGATCCCGCCCCGTGCGCATCGGCAACCTCGCCGACCACCAGGTCCAACTCGACGTGTTCGGCCCCGTCGTCGAACTCATCACCCACCTGTGCCGCGCCCGCGGGGAACTCACCGACCGCGACTGGGACCTGGTCCGCTCCATGGCCCAGGCCGTGGCCCGCCGCTGGCACGAGGCCGACCACGGCATCTGGGAGGAACGCGACGAACCCCGCCAGCGCGTCTACTCCAAGGTCATGTGCTGGCTCACCCTGGACCGCGCCATCACCCTGGCCCAGACCTACGGGCGCACGGTGGACCCCACCTGGCCCGACCTGCGCACCGACATCGCCCAGGAGGTGCTGGAGAAGGGCTGGAACGAGCAGGCCCAGGCCTACACCACCGCCTACGACGGCACCGACCTGGACGCCGCGTCCCTGCACATCGGCCTGTCCGGGCTGATCGACCCCGCCGACGAGCGTTTCCAGGCCACCGTCACCGCCGTGGAGGCCGAGCTGCGCTCCGGGCCCACCGTGTACCGGTACCACCGCGACGACGGCCTGCCCGGCGGCGAGGGCGGTTTCCACCTGTGCACGACCTGGCTGATCGAGGCCTACCTGCTCACCGGCAGGCGGGCCGAGGCCGAGGAGCTGTTCAAGCACCTGGTGGACAGCGCCGGACCCACCGGTCTGATCCCCGAGGAGTTCGACCCGGTCACCGAGCGCGCTCTGGGCAACCACCCCCAGGCCTACTCGCACCTGGGCCTGATCCGCTGCGCCCAACTCCTCGACCAACACTGACCCGAGAGCAGGGGCGTTCCCGGGGGAGCGCCCCTGCCCGTTCACGGCGTGGGACGTTCTTCGGCAGCCATTCCTGTGCCACTTTGGTCATCCGGGTTGCCCGGAAACGGGTCTGGCCCGCCGTTCCCAGCCCTGAACGGAGCGTGACCCATGACCACGTCCACCAAGAATCTCTCGATGCAGATCGATGCGGAGAACACCAGTCCCGCCTACGCCCAGTTTCTGTTTGCGGAAGTCGCGAAACACGGGGCCGTGATCGTCAAGCGAGCCTACGGAAACTGGAACGGTAGCCAGCTGAGGGGGTGGAAGGACTTGCTGGATAAGTATGGCATCGAACCGATCCCGAACCCTCCCAGTGTCAAAGGTAAAGATTCGGCGGACAAGGTGATGATTATCGACGCGATGGATCTATTGCACTCCAAAAGATTCGATGGTTTCTGCCTTGTCTCCAGCGACAGCGACTTCGCTAGCCTTGCCATCCGTATTCGCCAGTCGGGCGCAGAGGTGTACGGCTTCGGAGAGGCTAAGACGCCGTCTCTCTTCGTTGGCGAATGTGACGTATTTGTTGAACTGGGTCAGTCTTCAGGCGCTGGCGAGCCTAAGGTGAAGGGGATTGAGGGCGCTTTGGTGGTCGGAATGAAGGGTGTTTCTCAGAAGGCTAGGAAAAAAACCAAGGCAGAAGAGAAGCCCAAGCCCAAGCCCAAGCCCAAGCCCAAGCCCAAGCCCAAGCCCAAGCCCAAGCCTGTGGGGAAGGGCTCCACGGGCGCGCCGGTGACTGACGGTAAGGGAGCTCCGCAGAAGCCTAAGAAGAAGTTCTCTGCGGGCAGGAACGAAGTTGCGGTTGGCTTGATTCATCGCGCTGTGGTGGCGGTCTCCGGGGGTGACGGTCAAGCCTCCCTGTCGGCGGTTGGGAAATTTATCAGAAATCAAGATCCGGATTTTCGTCACCAAGACTACGGCCACTCTCAGCTCCATAAGCTCATTTCCTCGATTCCAGAGTTCGAGGTGATCCGGTCGGGTTGCAATAATAAGAAATCGTCTGATTTCTACGTGAAGCTGAAGAGTCGCCACGCATAATCGCACCTTTGCTCGATGAGACGACATGCTCAGGCTCTTGGGGGTTTGAAGTCCAACTTCGTGCGGTAGTGAGACGCACGGCGCCATTCCCCTGAGGCACGGCGGGGTACAGAGGTGAGGGTGCGCGCTTTGCTGGGTGGTGCGGGTTGGCGGGAGTGCGGTGGGCGGCGCTTGGACGGCGGGGGTTTTCGCCAGTGGTGGGGACACGCATCTCTAGAACACGTCGGTTGTCCTGGGGGGTGGCCCGTGTCCGTACTTGGCCCTGACCTGCCAGTCGTGTCACTGTTCCGCTCGTCCACCAAGTGCGGTGCGGGCAGAGCACCATCCACCCACCCCGCCCTGAATAGACCGAGAAACCCCAAGGGGTACGGTGTGAGCGGCACCTGACTACCTTTAGCTAACGGGAGAAGCGGGTTGGCCGTAGAAAGGCTGCGGGACAGCAACCACAACCGTAGAGCTGCTTTCCCGCCTCAACCCCAGGCCGAAGAATCCGCTTCCCGCCTCAACCCCCGCAACCTCAACCCGATCGCCGCAGGCGCCAGGCTCGGGGCTGCTCCTCCGCGTGCGGTACGTCCAGCAGGGCGAACCTCGCCCGTACCCGTGCCCCGCCCAGCCTGCCGCGCTCCAGGTGGACCGTCCCGCCGGTGGCCTCCACCGCGTGCCGGACGATGTCCAGCCCCAGCCCGGTCGACCCGCCGCCGCTCGTTCCCCGCCGCAGGGCAGCGGTGGGATCCGCGAACCCCGGCCCCGCGTCCTCCACGAGCAGCGTCACCCACCCCGCGTGCGCCACCACCGCCACCGCGAACGGGCGGTCCGCCGGGGTGTAGCGGAAGACGTTGCCCACCAGCGAGTCCAGGACCGCCGCGCACTCCTGCGCGGAGAGCGCCACCCGGCACGGGGTGTCCGGCAGCTCCAGGGTGACCTCCCGGCCCTGGTCGTTGGCGAGCATCGACCAGAACCCCATGCGGTCGACCACCGCCTCGGACAGGTCGCAGGCGCGTTCGACCTCCGGACCCGTCTCGTGTGGGCGCACGTCGCGGATGATGGCGTCCACGTCCCGCTCCAACGCACCGATCGCGCCCCTGATCCGCTCGCCCTCCGGGCCGGGAAGCGGTTCGGCGTCCAACCGCAGCGCCGTCAGCGGGGTGCGCAAGCGATGTGACACATCGGCGGCCATCTCCCGTTCCTTCGTCAGCAACCCCTGCACGCGCTCACCGATGGCGTTGATGGACTCACCGAGCACCACCAGGTCACGGGGGCCGTGTACGCGTATCCGGGCGTTCAGCCGCCCCTCGCCGATCTCCACGGCGGTGTCCGCGAGGGCGCGCAGCGCACGCCGGGCCGGTCTGCTCAGCCGGTCCGTGATCAGCACCGCGCCCAGCACCACGAGCACCGCGATCACCACCAGGCCGCCCAGGACCGGTCCCAGGCCGCGAACCGCCTCCCCGCGGGGCTGGTACACCTCCACCACGGCCACGTCGTCGCCCGACTCCGCCCCGGCCACCTGGAGGTACGCGGTTCCCTCCTCGACGGGGACCTCAGCACGGGCCCCGGTCCCCGCCCCGGTGCGCCGCAGCTCCGCCACGTCGGTGTCACCGGCCCGGCTGGCGCCGACGGTCGTCCCGTCGGGCAGGTGCACCGCCAGGTGCCCCCGGGCCCCCGCCGAGGTCGAGGCCACCACGCGCCGCAGCAGTGCGGGATCGGGGTCCACCTCGGCCACCGAGGCCACCGCCCCGGCCTGTGACCAGACCTGTTCCTGGGCGCGTTCGCGCGCCTCCCACCAGGCCCACGCGCCGGTCACACCGATCATCACCACGGCGACCATCACCGTCGCGAGGGTGACGGCGCGGGCCAGCAGCCTCCTCACACCGGTTCCACCAGCTTCAGCCCCACGCCCCGCACCGTGTGCAGGTAGCGGGGTTGGCTCGCGCTCTCCCCGAGCTTGCGGCGCAGCCACGACATGTGCACGTCGATGGTCTGGTCGTGGCCCACGAACGGGTGCTGGTGCCACACCGCCTCCACGAGCTCGCGGCGGCTCACCACCCGGCCCGTGTGCTCTGCCAGGTACGCCAGCAGGTCGAACTCCCGGCGCGACAGCTCCAGGGGGATGCCCGCCAGCGACGCCTGCCGCCGTGTCAGACTGATCGACAACTCGCCCACGGTCAGCTCGCCGGGGTGGGCCGCGCCCGCCGAGACCCGACCGGACCTGCGCAGCAGCGCGTTCATCCGCGCGGCCAGCTGGGTGCTGGAGAAGGGTTTGACGACGTAGTCGTCGGCACCGTCGTTGAGCAGGCGCACTATCGACTGTTCGTCGCCGCGCGCCGTCGCCACGATCACCGGCACGTCGCTGTGACCGCGCAGCATCCGCAGTGCGGCAGCGCCGTCCAGGTCGGGGAGCCCCAGATCCAGGATGACCAGGTCGGGTTCGTGCCGGGCGGCCTCGCGCAGGGCGTCCAGGGCGGTGCCCACGGGCAGCACCACGTGCCCCAGACCACTCAGCGCCCGCACCAGGGCGCCCCGCACCATCTGGTCGTCCTCGACCAGCAAGACCGTTGCCATGCGCACACGTTAACGAATGTTGCACCTTCACACGAGTCCGGCTGCGTCCCGTGATCAGGCGGAACACCGCTGTGACGGGAGGGTGCGGGACCGGTGCGGTTTAAGTCGAACGAGACGCTGCGTTAAGGCTTCCTTAGGGAGCGCGACACTACTGTCGTCACACATCGTCGGTGGTGGTGCGCGTCACAGCGGCGCGGCCCGCGACCACCGGCCCGACCGGCTACCGGGCACCAGTGTGCCCGTTCCACGGAGGTGTCGTGGCGGAAATCGTGATCGACGGCCTGGGCAAGGTCTACGCGGACGGAACCCGCGCGGTCAACGACCTCTCCCTCGACATCCAGGACGGCGAGTTCCTGGTGCTGGTCGGACCCTCCGGCTGCGGCAAGACCACCGCGCTGCGGATGGTCGCGGGGCTGGAGGCCATCAGCGAGGGCACCGTGCGCATCGGTGACCAGGTGGTCAACGATGTTCCCGCGCGTGACCGGGACGTCGCGATGGTGTTCCAGTCCTATGCCCTCTACCCACACCTGAACATCTTCGAGAACATCGCGTTCGGGCTGCGCCTGCGCAAGGTGCCCAAGGCCGAGATCGACCGGCGCGTCCGCGAGGTCGCCCGCGTTCTCGAACTGGAGGAGCACCTCACCCGCAAGCCGGGCAACCTCTCCGGCGGCCAGCGCCAGCGGGTGGCGATGGGCCGGGCCATCGTCCGCGAACCCCGGGCGTTCCTGATGGACGAACCCCTGTCCAACCTGGACGCCAAGCTCCGCGTGCAGATGCGCGCCCAGATCGCCCGCATCCAGCGCGACCTCGGCGTCACCACGGTCTACGTCACCCACGACCAGACCGAGGCGATGACCCTGGGCGACCGGGTGGCCGTCATGAAGCGCGGCGTCCTCCAACAGGTCGGCCCGCCCCAGGAGCTGTACGACCACCCCCGCAACCTCTTCGTCGCCGGGTTCGTCGGTTCGCCCGGCATGAACCTCATCTGCGTGGAACTCCACGAGGACGACGGCGGGTTCCGCGTCCGGATCGGTGACCAGCACCTCGACCTGCCCGACAGCCTCCTGCACCGCCGTCCCGCCCTGCGCGGCTACGCCGGGGCCAAGGTCGTCGTGGGCATCCGCCCCGAGGACATGGAGGACGCCGGGATCGTCGGCGGCACCGAGGGGGCCACGCTCACCTCGGTCGCGGACCTGGTCGAGGCCATGGGCTCGGACGTCCTCGTCCACTTCCCCCTCGACGCCGCGCCCGTCGTCACCGAGGACACCCGCGAACTCGCCCGCGACGCCGGGACTGACGAGACCCTTCCCGCGACCGACGACGGCGTCGTCCTCGTCGGCCGCTTCAGCCCCCGCACCCACGTGTACGAGGGCCAGACCATCACCGTGGCCGTCGACACCGAACGCCTCCAGTTCTTCGACCCCGCCACCGGTACCGCCATTCACGACTCCTGAGGAGCGTCCCCCATGACAGCGCCCACGTCCCACCGCACCCACCGGACCAGAGTCCTCGGCGGGGCCGCCGCCGCGCTCGGCCTCACCCTGGCCGCCACCGCCTGCGGCGGGGGCTCCACCTCGGCCTCCGGCGCCGACCTCGACGGCCAGACCCTGGAGATCGTCGGCCCCTGGGCCGGTGACGAGCAGGTCGCCTTCGAGCAGGTCCTCGCGATCTTCGAGGAGCAGACCGGCGCCACGGTCTCCTACAGCGGTGCCGGTGACGACCTCCAGACCGTGCTCCAGACCCGCATCCAGGGCGGGGACGAGCCCGACGTCGCGCTCATCCCGCAGGCCGGGCTCATCGAGCACTTCGCCGCCGACGACGTCCTGGTCCCGCTCTCCGACGACGTCGTCCAGACCCTCGACGAGAACATGGCCGGCGCCTGGGCGGACATCGGCTCGGTCGACGACACCCCCTACGGCGTCTACCTCAAGGTCGCCAACAAGTCCCTGGTCTGGTACAACGACGAGCTGTTCGCCGAGACCGGCGCCGTCCCGCCGGAGAACTGGGAGGAGTTCGTCGAACTCTCCGAGAACCTCTCCGACGTCGGCATCAGCCCGTTGTCCGTCGCCGGTGCCGACGGCTGGGTCCTCACCGACTGGTTCGAGAACGTCTACCTGCAGACGGCGGGACCGGAGAAGTACGACCAGCTCGCCTCGCACGAGATCCCGTGGACGGACCCGACCGTCGAGGTCGCCCTGGAGACGCTGGCCGAGATCTGGGGCCGGGAGCAGCTCATGCTGGGCGGCGGCAGCGGCAGCCTCCAGACCGACTTCCCCACCTCCGTCGTCAACGTCTACAGCGACGACCCCGACGCCGCCATGGTGGTGGGCGCCGACTTCATCGGCGGGGTCGTCTCCGCCAGCACCAACTCCACCGTGGGCGAGACCGCCCAGATCTTCCCCTTCCCCAGCATCGCCGGTGAGGGCGACGCCGTGGTCGTGGCCGGTGACGCCGCCGTCGCCATGAGCGACAGCGAGGCCACCATGGAGCTCCTGCGCTTCCTCGCCTCCGAGGAGGCCGCGGCCGAGTGGGCGTCCATCGGCGGGTTCATCTCCCCGAACCAGAACCTGACCGCCGACGACTACGCCGACCCGGTCCTGGGCCAGGTCGCGGAACAGGTCGTCGACGCCGGTGACAGCGTTCGCTTCGACCTCTCCGACCTCCAGCCCGCCGCGTTCGGCGCCACCGTCGGAGACGGCATGTGGCAGACCCTCCAGGACTTCCTGGGCGACCCCTCCGACGTCGAGGGCACCATGGAGCGCCTCGAGGCCGAGGCCGCCCGCGCCTACGGGAACTAGACGGAGCCCGCGAACATGACCTCCAACGACACCAGGGCCGCCGACGGCGCGGCCCGCGCGGACGGGACCCCGGCGGGGAAGCCGTCCAGCGGGCCGCCCGACGGCAGCCGCCCGGGATGGCGGCGCCTGTTCGGCCCCGCCACCCTGTTCCTGCTGCCCGCCCTGCTCTTCCTCGGCGTCTTCCTGGCCTACCCGGCCGTGTACTCCGTGGTGCGCAGTTTCTTCGACGCCTCCGGATCACAGTTCGTCGGTCTCGACAACTACGCCCGGATGTTCACCGACGACCGCACCCTCACCGCGATCCGGAACACCGGTATCTGGGTCCTGGTCGCCCCCGCCCTGGTCACCGGCCTGGGCCTGGTCTTCGCGGTGCTCACCGAGCGCGTCCGCTGGGCCACGGCCTTCCGGATCCTGCTGTTCATGCCCATGGCGATCTCCCTCTTCGCCTCCGGCATCATCTTCCGGCTGGTCTACGACGAGAACCCCGACCGGGGCGTGGTCAACGCCGCCGTGGTGACCGTGCACGACGCGTTCGCCTCGCCCTCGGAGTACCCCGGGGCACGCCCGCGCGGTGAGGAGCTCGACGCGGACCCCTCGCTGGGCGGGTTCACCACCACCCAGGCGTACGCGCCGGGTGACACCGTGGCGCTGCCCCTGGTCGGCATCCGCCCCGGGGAGGTTCCCGAACAGGCGGCCCCGGCCACCGCTCCCGAGCCCTCAGGGGACACCATCGAGGGTGTGGTGTGGCTGGACGTGGCCCTCGGCGGCGACGCCGGGACCATCGACGACGGTGAGAACGGCCTGCCCCGCATGATGGTCGACGCCCTCCGGGACGGGCAGGTGGTGGCCAGCGCCACCGCCGGTGACGACGGCCGCTTCACCCTCACCGGCCTGGAGCCGGGGGAGTACGAGATCCACCTCGCGGCGGACAACTTCACCGAGTCCTTCCGCGGCCTGACCTGGCTGGGCCCGGCCCTGGTCACCCCCGTGATCATCTCCTCGTGGGTGTGGATCATGACCGGCTTCGCGATCACGTTCATCGCCGCCGGGCTGTCCGCCATCCCCAGGGACGCCCTGGAGGCCGCCCGGGTGGACGGCGCCACCGAGTGGCAGGTGTTCCGCAAGATCACCATCCCGCTCCTGGGCCCGCTGCTGCTCGTGGTCTTCGTGACCCTGATGATCAACGTCCTGAAGATCTTCGACCTCGTGTTCGTGATCGCCCCGGGATCGGTCCAGGCCGACGCCAGCGTGATCGCCCTCCAGATGTGGCAGGTGTCCTTCGGCGCGGGCGGCAACCAGGGACTGGGCAGCGCCCTCGTGGTCCTCCTGCTGGTCCTGGTCCTGCCGATCATGTACTTCA
Organism: Nocardiopsis sp. iso_237; assembly: GCF_056173345.1. Lineage (NCBI taxonomy): Bacteria > Bacillati > Actinomycetota > Actinomycetes > Streptosporangiales > Nocardiopsidaceae > Nocardiopsis > Nocardiopsis sp. iso_237. Next base: position 3,086,499 of record NZ_CM149669.1, read on the forward strand.
ACATCCGCCGTTTCCGACGGGAGCGCTCGTGACCGCCACGCCCCAGAAGTCGCCCTCCGTCGTCGAGGTGTCGGTGTCCGGCGCCCCGCGCCGGGGCCTGGCGTCCCGGATCGTCTCCAAGCTGGGCTCGGGCACCCTCCAGGTGGCGCTGACCCTGGTCGCCCTGTTCTGGATGGTGCCGGTCATCGGCCTGCTGCTGGTGTCGCTGCGGTCGGAGGCCGACAACACCAACAGCGGTTGGTGGACGGCGCTGCTCAAGCCCACCGAGCTCACGCTGGACAACTACCGGTCGTTGGTCGACAACGACGTCCTCGTGCAGTCGTTCTTCAACACCGTCTACATCTCGGTCCCCTCGACCCTGCTGGTCGTGGGCATCGGGGCGCTGGCCGCGTACGCGCTGGTGTGGATGGACTTCCCCGGCCGCGACTGGATCATGGTGGCCGTGGTCGGGCTGCTCGTGCTGCCCATCCAGGCGGCCCTGATCCCCATCTCGCAGCTGTACGGCGCCCTGGGCATCTTCGGGTCCATCGTCGGCGCGATCCTGTTCCATGTGGCCTTCGGGCTGCCGTTCGCGGTGTTCCTGCTGCGCAACTTCTTCGTGAACATCCCGCGTGACCTGCTGGAGGCGGCGCGGATGGACGGCGCCAGCGAGTGGCGGATCTTCCGCAAGGTGGTGCTGCCGGTGGCCCGCCCCGCGCTGGCCTCACTCGCGGTCTTCCAGTTCCTGTGGGTGTGGAACGACATGCTCGTGGCCCTGGTGTTCACCAGCCCGGACTCGGCCCCGCTGACCGTGGCGCTGCGCTCGCAGCTGCGCCAGTTCGGCACCAACATCGACGTGCTGGCCTCGGGGGCCTTCCTGTCCATGCTGGTACCGCTGCTGGTCTTCTTCGCCTTCCAGCGCCACTTCATCCAGGGGGTGTTCGCGGGCTCCGGCAAGTAGCCCGCACCACGATCCACCCACGATGGCGCCCTCCCGTGGCGCCGGGCCCCGCGGAACACTCCCTCACTCCCACCGCGGGGCCCCTTCGTGTTCGCGGGGGCCGGAACGGGTCGCTTCCGTGCGCGGCCGGGCGGCTCAGAGCGGCGGCTCAGCCGGGCGGGTTCAGCGGGGCGGCAGCTCCGGGGAGCGTTCCCCGGCCATCCACAGCCCCAGGGTGTGCCGGTCCACCAGGACCATCCCGGTACCGGCCTCCCGCTCGGCCTCCCGGGTGAACCCGTTCGAGGCCACGAACATCCCCAGGTAGCCCTGGTGTCCTCCAGCGAGCGCCCCGAGGAAGGCCCGCACCTCGTTGGGCGGCACCGGTCTGCGCCAGCGCTTGCACTGCACGGCCAGCGGTCTGCCGTCCGGCGTCTGCGCCCGCAGGTCCACGCCCCCGTCCGAGGCGCCACCGACCACCGCCACCCGGGTGTAGCCGTGGGTGCGCAGGAGCAGCGCCACGTGGTGCTCGAACTCGGTCCCCGTCATGGTGTCGATCCCCGCGATCCCCGTCCGTGCGACGAGCCGCCGCTCCCGGGCCAGCCGGGCCCTCGACCACGCCCACCAGCCCAGCGCGGCCACCGCGGCCGCCGTCGTCAGGCCCCCGGCGAGCCACAGGCCCGGGCTGTCGGCGTTGTCGAACACCCACCCCAGGCCGAGGAGGAGCGCCACCACCGCCAACGGGAGTGAGCCCCGCAGCCGCCGCACCCATCGCCGCCCGCGCCGACGCTGTCGCACACTCACGCTTCTCCCAGGGGGTGGGGGACATACCGGGGCACATCATTGCACGCGGTGACGGCCCTCCTCCACGCGGTGACCTCACCCGGCCGCTGGACGCCGACGACCCGGGACCGGACCGTCTCCGGTCGCTGCGACAATGGCCCAGTCGTGGTTTCGCACACGGGGGTGCGGGACCGGCCACGAGAACACGGGGGTGCGGCGGTGGCCGAGCGCAGGGCTCTGGATCTGGACGCGCTCGCGGTCAGTGACCGCTTCCGGCTGTTCAACTTCACCCGCCGCGACGACCACGTCACCTACCTCTGGGTCCTGCGCTCCGTGGACCGCCTGCGCGAGGTCCACCAGGTCCAGGTCGGCGCGGACGAGGTCGAGTCCACCCTGCGCGAGCTCACCGCGCACCACGCCGAGGCCCCCGAGGTCCCCGCCCAGGGGCTGCGCCACCGGCTCGACGAACTCGCGGCGGACGGCGTGCTGCACCGCTTCGACGACGCCTCCCGTGCGGGCACCCTGGCCAGCTACCGCAACCGGCAGTCCGTCTACCAGTTCAGCGAACTCGGCTACCGCGCCTACCACGCCGTCGAGAACCTCCTGGGCGCCCGGGTGGAGGACGTCAACCTCTCCCGCCTGGTCTTCTCCGACGTCCTGGAGGACCTCGGCGCGCTCGCGGAGGCCAACCGCACCGGCCGGGTCGAGGACGTCTACCGCCGCCTGTCCCGCCTGGACGCGGTGATGGAGGACATGGGACGGCGCTCCGCACAGTTCCACGTGACCCTCGGGGAGATCCTGCGCTCCACCGAGGCCTCCTCCGAGGTGTTCCTGCGCCACAAGAACGCCCTGCTCGTCCACATGTCCGACTTCATGGCGGAGCTGGACCGCTACCTGCCCCGCCTGGACCGGGCCGTCCACGAGGTCGAGGCCACCGGCCTGTCCACCCTGCTCTCCCGCGCCGCCGAGGCCGACGAACGCCTCTTCATGCACCGCACCGAACGCCTGGAGGACTGGTCCCGCCGCTGGTGGGCCGTGCGCGCCTGGTTCGCCTCCGAGAGCGGGGCGCCCACACGCGCCGCCGAGCTCGGCCAGGCCACCCGTTCCGCGGTGTCCGGGGTGGTCGCCCTCCTACGGCAGATCACCGAGGCCCAGCGCGGCGGCGTCAACCGCTCCACCCAGCTGCGCCACCTGGCCGCGTGGGTGTTCGACACCCCCGACGACGGCGCCGCGCACGCCCTCATGGGGGCCGCGTTCAACAGCCGCTCCGCCCGGCACCTCGGGGTGGCCCACGAGGACGGCGACGAGTTCGCGCCCACCGACTCCTGGCACGACGCCGCCGGGGTGGAGGTGTCGGTGACCCTGTTCCGCAGTGACCGCTCACCCAACCACGGGGTCCCCAAACCGGTCCGCCGGGACACCGGTGCCCGCTCCGAACTGCGCCGCCGCCAGACCGAGGACCGCGAGGCCGAACGCGCCTCCGCCGCGCGGCTGATCCGGGAGGGCGCCCACCAGCGCGTCCTCGACGACAGCGACACCAAGGTCCTGCTGCGGCTGGTCACCAAGGCCCTGGAGTCGCGGTTGGTGTCGTACACGAAACGGGACACGTCACCGGCCCTCGTCGGACTGCTGAAGTCCGCCACCGCCGACGACGCGGGCACCCTGATCAGGCTCCTCCCCGACGAACGGGGCAGTACCGTGCGCACCTCCCAGGGCCGGATCCACCTCCCCGGCTTCCGGGTGGAACTGGCCCCCCGCGCCGCCCGGACGACCGCCCGGAAGGGGAACCGATGACCCGGCACGCCCGGCCCCGCGTCGAGACCGTGGACCTGGGTTCCTACCAGCAGGCCGTGCGCAAGGTCCTCACCTGCGACGTCATCACCGCGTCGCGGCCGCGCCCCGGCGTCCTCGACCAGGTCCTCCACTGGGCCGACCAGATGTCCGAGGACCTGCGCGCCCTGTTCGGATACACCCTGGTGGCCACCACCGACCACGTCCGCCTGGTACGCGAACTCGACCTGCTCGACCCCACCCAGCGCCAGGCGTTCGCCCGCAAGGGCAGGCCCTTCGACCGCCGCCGCCTGGCTTACCTCTGCCTCCTCCTGGCCGCCTTCCAGCGCTCCCAGGTGGAGATCAGCCTCGGTGACCTGGTCCGGGGGTTCACCCCCTCGGCCAACGAGATTGAGGGCCTGGGCTACGACCCCACCGACTCCACCCACAAGGCGGCGCTGGTCGACGTCGCCCACTGGCTCCTGGACCGGGGCGCACTCCACCTGTCCGACGGCTCCGTCGAGGCGTGGGCGCGCGGCGGCGACCAGGGCGACGCCCTCTTCGACATCGACCACGAGACCTGCGAGGTCCTCTTCCGGCCCACGCGCCCCATCCAGCACCTGAACAGCGCCTCCGGGCTGCTCAGCGATCCCCTCGGCCCGGACGCCCCGCGAGAGCGGGCCGCCCAGCGCGCCCGCCGCCTGCTGCTGGAGTACCCGGTGGTGTACTACGCGGACGTGGAACCCGAGGTGGCGGCCGCCCTGCGCGGCAAGGGACCCGCCGAGGAGGTGGCCCGCCTCACCGGGACCAAGCTGGAACGCCGCGCCGAGGGGGTCCTGCTGGCCGACGCCTCCGGCGCCTTCACCGACCGCGCCTTCCCGGGACGGGGCGGAGCGGTCACCCGCACCGCCGGATTGCTGCTGGCCCAGGTCGCCACCCACTTCGAGGAGTCCTGGGCGGCCCTGGCCCACCTGTCCGCGCCCGGCCCGGTCCACGAGCACCCCGACCTGGTCGCCCGGATCGACGCGGGGGTCCCCCGGGAGGGTGTGGTCACCGAGCTGGCCTGGGCAGAGACGGACCAGACCCCCACGGTGGGGGAGCCCGCCTCGCTGCCCCTGGTGGAGCGCGAACGCCTGGAGGACATGGTCGCGGACCTCTTCGAGGAGTTCGGCGCCGCGTCCTTCACCGCCACGTGGCAACAGGACCCGCACGGCCTGCTCGACGCCGCCCTGGCCCTGCTCACCGACCTCGACCTGGTCAGACCGCTCCCGGGCGGTGTCCTGGTCACCCCCGCCGCCCTGCGGTACCGCAACATCCGGGGCGCCCTGCCCGAACGCCCCGACACCGGCCTGCTGCCGTTCGGGCCCCTCGAACCGGCCGACGAACCGCCCCCGACCGACCCCGACGACACGCCCCCCGCCCCGCCCGAGACCGAAGGAACCGAGGAAGCCGCGCCATGACCCGCAGGAGCGACCGCTTCCGGCCCAGCCGGGCCGGAGTCGTCAACGTCTGGGACTACGTCGACGAGGAGTTCGCCTTCGCGGACGGCCGCCTCGTCCTGCGCGGCCACAACGGTTCGGGCAAGACCAAGGCGCTGGAGGTGCTGTTCCCCTTCGTCCTGGACGGCTACACCGACGCCCGCAGGCTCGACCCGTTCAGCGGCCAGAACCGCACCATGAAGTCCAACCTCCTCTACCGGGGGGACGAGTCCGCGCACGGGTACGTGTGGATGGAGTTCGCCCGCGCCGCCGACGACGACGCGGGCACCGAGACCGTCACCCTCGTCATCGGCATGCGCGCGCACCGCCACCGGGACGGCGTCAACCCCTCCTTCTTCGTCACCGACCAGCGCCTCGGCGTGGACTTCGGGCTGCTCTCCGCGGACAACCGCCCGCTCACCGAACGCCAGCTCAAGGCGGCCCTGGGCGAGGACGCCCACCACCCCACCGCCGCCGACTACCGCCGGGCCGTCGACGCGCGCCTGTTCGGGCTGGGGGAGCGGTACGTCCAGCTCCTGGACCTCCTGCTCGCCCTGCGCCGCCCCCTGCTGGCCAAGGACCTGGACCCGGAGAAGGTCTCACACACCCTCACCGGCGGGCTCAGCCCCCTGGACGACGCCCTCGTCGACCAGGCCGCCCGGGACTTCGCCAACCTCGCCGCCGTCCAGCGCCGCTTCGCCAGCGCCACCGCCGCCCACGAGGCCGCCCGGACCTTCACCGGCGTCTACGCCGACTACCTGACCGCCAACGCCCGCCACCGCCTGTCCAGGGTCGCGACCGCCACCGAGCAGGCCGATACCCACGCGCGGACCGTGGCCGAGGCCGCCGTCGAGCTCGACCGCGCCACCGACGCGCGGGACCGGGCCCGCGAGCGCGCCGCCGGGTTCTCCGGGGAGGCCGCGCGACTGGACGCCCAGTGCACGGCCCTGCGCCAGCACGAGACTCTGCGCGACCAGCAGGCCCTCCAGGTCAGGCGGGAGGGCAACGACAAACTCGCTCGTCAGATCGACACCGGCCAGGCACGCGTGCGGGCCCAGGAGGAGGAGATCTCCCACCTCACCGGTGAGGCCGCCCGGGTCGCGGAACGGGTCGGGCACGAGCGCGCCCGCGCCGAGGAGCTGCGTACCGAACTCGTGGCCGCCGCCGAGCGGTCCGGCATCGTCCACGACGCCGAGGGCGACGCCGACACCGGCGACGACCTGCCCGAGACCGCCCGCGCCCGGGCCAGCGCCCGGCTCGACGACGTGCGGGCCGTCCGCGAACGGCTCGCCGCCCAGGACCGCGCCGAGGACGGGCGCGGACGCGCCGAGTCCACCGCCGCCAGGGCCGAGGACGCCCTCGTCCGGCAGGAGGAGGCGTGCGCCGAAGCCGGGGAGGAGCTCGCCGGTCTCCGCCGCACCGCCACCGAGGCCCTGGACGCGTGGTCCGCGCGCTGGGAGACCGTCGGTCCGGACACCCTGACGGCCCTGCGGGACACCGTGGCGCGCTACGGGGAGGCGGACACCCCCACCCTCGCGCAGGTGTTCAACGAACACGTCCACGACCAGCAGCTCCAGGCCGCCACCCGGGCCAACACCCTGGAGTCCGAGCGGACCGTCCTGGGCGAGGAGCTGGCCTCCGTCCGTCGCGAACGCGACCACATCGCCGCCGAACGCGACGACGCGCCACCCGCCGAACCCCTGCGCCCCGACTCCCGCGACGAGCGCCCCGGCGCACCGCTCTGGCAGCTGGTCCGCTTCGCCGACCATCTCTCCGACGACCACGGCGCCGCCGTCGAGGGCGCCCTGCACGCCGCCGGGCTGCTCACCGCCTGGATCCACCCCGACCCCGACCTCACCCGCCAGGCCCTGGAGCGGGGCGAGGCCGACGCCTACCTGCTCCCCGGCGCCGGGACCACCGGAACGACCCTGGCCGACGTCCTCGTCCCCGAGACCCAGGACCACGTCCCGACGGACACCATCGCCCGACTCCTGGCGTCGGTCCCGTTCGGAGACGGGGACCTGCCCGGCGACACCGGGGTGGACACCGGAGCCCGCTTCCGGCTGGGGCCGCTCACCGGTGCCCACCCCAAGTCCGCCGCCGAGTTCATCGGCGCGACCAACCGCGCCCAGCGCCGCCGCGAACGCCTGGCCGCCCACGACGCCCGCATCGCTGAGCTCTCCTCGCGCCACACCGAGCTCGGTGAACGGCTCGCCCGAGCCCACGAACTCCTCAAGGACTTCGACCGCGCCCGCGCTGACCTGCCCGACGCCGCCGGGGTGGTCCGGGCCCTGCGCGCCCTCGAACGCCACTCCACCCTCCTGACCTCGGCCCGCTCCGCCCGGGCTGAGGCCAGACGCGACCTCGACGCCGCCGTCGCCCAGGTCGACGCCGAACGCCGACAGGTCCGCGCCGTGGCCGCCGAACGCGCCATGCCCACGCGGAGGGAGGACGTCGAGGCGGTCGCTCTCGCGGCGGAGACGTTCCAGGACACCGCGCGGAAGCTGCACGCCACCCGCGCCGACATCACCGAGTACGAACACGACCTCACCGGGCGCCAGGACACCGTCGCCCGGCTGACCGAGGCGCTGGAGGGCGACCGCGCCGAGCTCGAACGGAGCCGCGGCGACCACCAGCGCGAGGCCGAGGAACTGGCCACCCTGGAGGCGTCCGTCGACGCCCCGGCACGAGAACTCCTCGCCCAGTTGGAGCGGGCCCGGGAGGAGCTCCGCGAGGTCCGGGCGCGCGGGGCCGAGGCCACCGAGGAGGCCTCTCAGGAACACGACAACGCCGTGCGCTCCGAAACCCTCCGCGACAGCGGTCGGGACTCCCTCGCCCGGGAGCTGACCACCCTCTTCGAGCACGCCGCCGCCTTCTCCGGACTCACCCAGCCCACCGTGCGCGAGATCGTCGGAGTCCGAACGACCGGCACCTGGCCCCTCCCCGACCAGTGGCCTCACCCCGAGGAGGCCGCCCGCCGCCTCCTCACCGGCGAGGCCTCCAGCGTCCGCGAGGTCCTGCCCGGCGCGGCCGCCGCCCTGCTCGACGCCTTCACCGAGGCGGTCGGCGGCAGGGACGTGGGGGACACCGAGCTGCGCACCGTCGGCAACCGCATGTCCCAGGCCCTGCGCACCTTCCAGGAGGCGCTCGGGGGAGACGCCGAGGGCTACCGGGTGGACCACGAGGTGGGCCCCAGCGGTCTGGTGACCGTGCACGTCAACGACGAGAACGGCCGCAACCCGGTCTCCTCCTTCGCCCGCTCCGTGGCCGAACGCGTCGAGGAACAGGGCGCGCTCCTGCGCGAGGAGGAACAGGGGGTCCTGGAGGACGAACTCCTCGGCGGGATCGCCCAGCAGGTCCACGACCGCGTCCGCGCCGCCAAGCAGCTGGTCCGCGCCATGGACCGCGACACCCGCGCCCGGCCCATGTCCTCCGGAACCCGGGTGGGTATCCGGTGGTCGCGGTCGGACGGCCTCTCCGAGCCGCAGCGGCTGGCCACCGAACTCGTGCGGCGTGACGGCGCCGGACTCGGCCCCCGAGGGCTGGGCGAACTCCGCGCCGTGCTGCGGCGCATGATCCGCGACTACCACGCCACCCACCCCCGGGCCAGCCACAAGCAGGTCCTGGCGGCGGTCCTGGACTACCGCGACTGGTACCGGTTCGAGCTGCGCCTGGCCGAGCCCGGCAAGGACGAGGTCACCCTCACCAAGAACAAGCACGAGCAGATGTCCGGCGGCGAGAAGTCCGCCGCCATCCACCTGCCCCTGTTCGCGGCGGCCAACGCCCTGTACTCCTCGGCGGCGCCGACCTGCCCCCGGGTGGTCGCGCTGGACGAGGCCTTCGCGGGCATCGACGACCGCTACAAGCCCGAACTCATGGGCCTGACGGTCACCTTCGACCTGGACATGTTCATGACCGGCCACGACCTGTGGGTGCACTACGACACCGTCCCCATGGCCGCGCACTACGACATGCACCACGACAAGGCCAGCCACACCGTCTCGGCCCTGCTCATGCTCTGGGACGGGGAACAGACCCTGGACGCGGACGCGGGCTTCGCCGGGAACGAGGAACTCGCCGCCGAACTCCTCGGTATCACCCCGACCCGCTACGTCCCCCAACCCACCGAGGGCACCCTCCTGGAGGAACCGGCGTGAGCACGCACGAGGACCTGGCGGTCTTCCGAAGCTCCCGGTTGAGGACGTTGCTGACGAGGTCCCACAAGGAGCTGGCCAAACGCGACGGAGAGATCTCTGGGAGTTTCACGCTCAAGGACCTGAACGCCCATGACGCCCAGAACATCCGGAGCTTCCTCGGCAGGGAACCGGGCCGTCGGCCGGACCAGGTGAAGGTCCAACTGGAGCACCTCGACACCGTCGTTCGCCGGGGCTACGGGATCGGCCTGCTGGAGCTCTTCGACGCCCTGGGGGAACCGGTGCGCTTCCGGAGCCAGCTGCGACGGGAGGCCGAGGACCTGCGTGAGCGGATCCTCGCTCCCGCCCTGGCCAGCCCGCTTCACGAACAGGCCTGGTTCCGCGCCTGGCTCGAACACCGGAACACGCAGTCCGCCGTCTCCCAACGGGTCACCGCCAAGGACACCGAGAGTTTCGCGCACGCCGTCCAGGTCCTGGAGGCGGTGGAGGAACACGGCTCACTGACCGCCGGTTCGGGCGCCTCGCCGCTGCTGCTCCAGCACCTGGCCGTGAAGGTCACCGGAGACACCAAGGCGCTCAACAACAGGACCCCGCTGTCCAGGCTCGTGCTCCCCGCCCTCGCCGCGCGTTGCGGGGTCACCCGCCCCGACGAGGGAGACGCGGAGGAGTGCCGGGCCCTGTGGGAGGAGAACGACGTCGTCCAGGACGACCTCGCCAGCCGCGTGCTGGTCCTCAACCTCCCCGCCGAAGGGCCCGTCCTCGGGTCGTGGCTGACCGAGGCGGCCGACCACGGGGTCCCCTTCCAGGTGACACTGCACCAGCTCGCCCGCTTCCCGCCGGTCCCCACCTCGCCGGTGATCCACGTGTGCGAGAACCCGGCGGTGCTCCGGAAGGCCGCCGAAGCGCTGGGGGCGGCGTCGGCGCCGCTGATCTGCACGGAGGGGTGGCCCTCGGCCGCCTTCCACCGGTTGGCCGCCGCCGCGGTCGCGGCCGGAGCCCGCCTGCGCTACCACGGGGACTTCGACTGGGACGGGACGCACATCGCCCAACGCGTGATCGAGCGCTACCAAGCGCAGCCCTGGCGCATGTCCGCCGCCGACTACCTCGGCCACGTCCGTACCGAGTCCCCCGAGCTCAGGGGGAGGGAACGCGCCACCCCCTGGGACCCCGCCCTCGCCGTGGCCATGTGCGAGCGCGGCCGGGTGGTCTTCGAGGAGTCGGTGGACTCCGCCCTGCTGGGGGACCTGAGGGTGCGGTGACCCCCGGTGGACAAAACGGGCGGCACGGGGGAGTAGTGTTCCGTCATCGCGCCCGCGACGTGGGCGAACGTGGGGGAGAAGTACACGATGACGGTCGTCAAGAAGGTCGCTGACTTCGTCGGCAGGTGGTTCGCGGTCCTGGTGCTCGCCGGGGCCGTCGTGGGGTTGCTCGTCCCGGAGCAGACCACCCTCATCACCCCGCACGTGTCCCTGCTGCTCGGTGTGATCATGTTCTGCATGGGCCTCACCATGAGGCCCCAGGACTTCGCCGTCGTCGCCAGGCACCCCAAGGCGGTCCTCCTCGGCGTCGCCGCCCAGTACACCGTCATGCCACTGCTGGGCTGGGGTATCGCCCACGCGTTCGGGCTGCCGCCGCTGCTCGTGGTCGGCATGATCCTGGTCGGGGCCTCGCCCGGCGGCACCGCGTCGAACGTGATCGTCTACCTCGCCCGGGGCGACGTGGCACTGTCCGTCGCGATGACGTCGATCTCCACGATGTTGGCGCCGTTCATCACGCCCCTGATCGTCCTGGGCCTGGCCGGTTCGACCCTGCCGATCTCCGCCGGCGACCTCTTCCTGTCCATCCTCCAGGTCGTGCTGCTCCCCGTCGTCGGCGGTCTGCTGCTGCGCCTGTTCGCCGACCGCTTCGTGGTCCCGCTCCTGCCGCTGATGCCGTTGGTGTCGGTGACCGGCATCGTCCTGGTCGTCTCGGGTGTGGTCGGGGCCAACTCCGACGCGGTGCTGACCACCGGCCTGCTCCTGGCGCTGGCCGTCATCCTGCACAACACCCTGGGCCTGCTCCTCGGCTATCTCGTCGGGTACTTCGGACGTCTGCCGGACTCCGCCCGCCGCGCGGTCAGCGTGGAGGTCGGCATGCAGAACTCGGGCCTGGCCGCCAGCCTGGCCACCACGCACTTCGAACCCCTCGCCGCGCTGCCCGGCGCCCTCTTCTCGGTCTGGCACAACCTGTCCGGAGCCGCGGTGGCCACCTTCTGGGCCCGGCGGGCTCCCAAGGACGCCGAGGAACGCGAACCGGCCTGACCGGCGAGGCTTGCCCCGTCCCGGGTCCGCGTGACAGGCTCTGCCTCCGGTATCCCCCAGACCGAGGACGGAACACGTGGCCGCCCGAAAGAAGAAGCGCAGGCCCGGACGCGGCAGGAACGACATCCGCCGGGGGCCCACGCGCGACCCCGGCCCCACGGGAAACGTGGGCTGTTACTTCATGCTGATCGCGATGCTGGCCATCGGCCTGGTCGTCCTGGTGCTGGAGCTGCTCGGCTAGAGCGGCGGCGTTTCCTCCCGATAGCAGCCGGATCATTCGTAAAATCGCACGTCAGAGCGATGGTTGGTTCCACGGATATCCGATTCCACACCTGTGGTTCCTGACCTGATCCGGCCACCCGTGGTCACGGGAAGTAGTCGCGCGAGCACGTCTCGGCTGTGAAGCTGGTCCCATGCGACACTTCGCCCCCTGTTCCGGCCTGCTCGTGCTCGCCCTGCTCTCGACCCCCGACCAGTTCACCGAACGCCTCGTCGCCTCCTCGCCACCTCCGAACCCACCGAGTGTCGGTGTGCCCTTCAAGTGCTCGGGCCGCCTGAGGGTGCCGCGCCCGCGCACGCCTCCGCGCTGCGGCTACAAGTGAACAGGCCCCTGAAAACCGCTGACCCCCGTCGCGGGGCGACGGGGGTACCAACTCGGGAATCTGCGGGAGAAACTCGGGGCTCAAGGACCGGACGGGTCCCGCCTGGATCGGGACCCCACGGGGAACCCGAGCCAACAGGCGCCCCGTGCGTTCCAACCCCCGTGTCGCGAGAAGCGAGTGGGAGGCTGGGACTTCCCCGAGAATCGCAAGGACTCCCGTGGTTGGAGTACCCCAAGGGTTTCGGACCATGATCCTGAAAATTTCCAGAACCATTTCCGAACCCTGCTGAACCAAGATCACAGAACAACGAACTCGGACGCAATCCATTAGAAAAGGGTCGTTTCCAGGGTTTCAACCCCTGGAAACGACCCTGACCAGCCGTCCCCACCGCTCAGGGTTCTGCGGCGCGGGCCCAACGTCATCTCACCCGCTGCCCCTCCGGCCACGCTGGATCGAGCTGTTGGCCCAGGCGAACTCGAACAGTCCGAGGGCCGCGTGGTACAGCGCTCCCGAAGCGGCCAGACGGAAGCAGGGGGAGTGGCGACCGTGTTCGTGCCGACCGTAGAAGGTGAGGTAGGCCCCCGCGTCCGTGGCGATGATCCGGAACGTGTTGGGCAGATCGAACCGACGCAGATCGACGGCGGGACTCCGGTCCCTCACCCGCTCCATGTAGTCGGTGTTGGCTCTGACCTGTGCCTGTAACAGTTCCGGACCGAAACCGGGGTCGGTGCGGGCCAGGTCCGTACCCCGACGGGACAACCAGGTGGCCGAGTCCGAATCCGGGTCGGGCAGCAGCACCTGAACGGGCCTGGGGGCTCCCGACCACAGAGGGGCGAAGGCGTCCCGGGTGAGCACGTTCCCCCGCCCCACCATGACCTTCACCCATCTGGCCCGGGCCAGGTCCCGGGCCAGATCCACCTCGGAGGACCTCTGCTGGCGGTACAGCCGGGTGATGCCGGTTCCGGTGAGCCGCGAGAGCACCCCCACCAGCCACCAGCGGGGACGACCCGTGCGGAACCACCCCGCGACGAACACGAGCGCGGTGGCCAGCAGCGAACTGAGCACTCCGAGAAGGAAGGCGGTCATGGGGAATCCCTTCGTCGCGGGGCGGGCCGGTGGGCTAAGCCGCGCGGTTCAGCACAGGTAGGGGAGCAGCTCCTTCACCACGTGCGCCGCGTTGCGGGCGGCCAGGTCATGGGCGTCGTCGTTCTTCTCCTGGTCGGCGTTGTCCGAGATGCCCCGGACCACCACCCAGTCGGGGTTGGGTGCCTCGCCCACGGAGTTCTCCTGCCAGTACTGGCTGAGCCCGCCGGACTCCATGTCCACCGCCAGGATCTTGTCGTTGTAGCCCTCCAGGAAGCGGTGGATGTCGCTGTCACCGTTCGCGATGACCGCCTCTCCGGAACCGATGAGTCCCGGGTGCACCTCGAAGGTCCGCTTCCTGTGGCCGTCCGCCTGGCTGCGGATCATCGCCGGTTCGCCCCGGTCGGTGAAGTAGACGTTCACCGCGTGCCCGATCCGCGCCGGAGCCTGGCGTTCCTCGCCCCTCGGCTGGACATCGCCCCCGGCCCTGATCTTGCGTGAGTCGTAGTAGACGATCCGGGTGGAGACGATCACGTTGCCGATGCGGGCGTACTCGGGGTGCAGCCCGCCTCCGATACCGACGAGAATCCACAGGCGAGGGGAGAAGTGTCGCCGCAGGTGGTCCAGGGCGGACATCACGGATCGCTGGCCGGGGCTGTGGGTCATCGTGGCGACCACGGAGACGGTGCCGCCGTCGGTGGCGACCTCCCCGGTGGAGAAGAACAGCCCGTCGATCTTCTTCCTGGTCCTCAGGTCGAGCTGCTCGGTGACCGCCCGCATCTCCTTGGCCAGAAAGGTGACGACCCCGACGTCACAGCTCTGCTGATTCTCCTCAACGGACTCGGCGCCCACGGTGGAGAGGAGAGAGGCGGGCGACCCCCCCGTGGTTGTTGACCTGTGTTCCGCCACCCAGGTTGTTACCGCTGATGTCGTTGGTGCCACCGAAGTTGACGATGCCGCTGTTGTTCGGGAGGTTGCTCACGCCTGGTCTCCGTTCTGCGAAGTGCCCGGCCCCTGCTGGGGTCCGTGGTTGTTGACCTGTGTTCCGTCACCGAGGTTGTTGTTGCTGATGTCGTTGGTGCCGCCGAGATTGACGATGCCGCTGTTGATGATCTGCATCGCGCGGTCGTCGAACTCGGAGATGTCGACCCCCCGAGAGTGGAGGAAGTCGCTGGTGGCCTTGAGCAGTCGCAGCTCGACGTTCTTTACGTGGCTGAGGACCTGGGTCTTGTCCAGCTGGACCTTGCTCCACTCCTGAGCGCGCTCCTGACGGATGCTGAGACGGCTGCCGATGCAGACGTTGCGGATGGGGGAGAGGGTGAGTTCTCGCCGGTACATGAAGAGGGCCTTGGTCAGGAGGGCGGGGTAGCGCACCACGCGCCAGAGGTCGGTGGTCTCACGCGGGAGCCCGCGCAGGGCCCTGAACGCGGCCCACGCCACTGCCCGCTTGCCGTGCTGGCCGAACTCCTCGGCCTTCCGGAAACTGTCCGGGTCCGGGTCAGGGCGCAGGCGGCGAAGAAGAGATTGAGGGTGCGCCCCCGCAGGGTGGCATGCAGGAGGACCGTGGCCACCAGCTCGGAACCAGCGTCCGGGACGCTCACTTCGAGGAAGTGATGGTGGGTGGGGCTCTGCTCGTTGATGAGGCGCCGCATCTTCAGCGGGTCGACCCTGCCGATCAGGGAGCGGTCGGTGGAGACGTCCGACGACGCGACGAAGACCCGGTCCCGCACGTCCACGGGGAGTCAGACGTCCTCCTCGTCGTCGCGGAGCTGGAGGACCGCCTCGCGCAGGTGATCGACGAGTTCGTCGGTCCGGAAGGGCGGATGGCGGTGTTCCCGCTCATGGAGTGGTTGGCTGTCACCTCCCGGGCGCAGGAGCTGGATGCCCATCGGTGGGTTCCACTGGTGGATGAGCTCGCCCGCGCCGACGAAGGGTGACTCGTCACCGAAGAGCGTGAAGAGGGGGCTGTCCTCCTTCTCCTCCTTCCCCTGGTGCGCCGGACGGCGGTAGACGACGCAGGGATGCTTCTGCTGCTCGGCGACGACCGTCTCCCGCTTCGTGAGACGCCTCGGTCGCAGGCCGACCCCGGGCCTGTGGACGCGGTTGACGCGTAGCTGACTGACGACGCCCACGAACACCGCGACACCCAGGACGGCGGCTCCCGCGTACCCCGCGATGACGGCCTGCGCGGGGAAAGTGAGGGTCAGGGCAGTCATGGTGCCCCCGACGGCCAGGGCCGCGAGCCCGGCCCTCTTGAGAGTGCGGACCTCGCGCATGATCCTGAGGTCACGCGCCGGGGGAATCCGCAGGGTGGGTTTCCACTTCTTGTTCCTGCGGCGGGGCGCCAGCGGGTCCTCGGTCCGGGCGATCGTGGTGGACAGGGCGATCGCCAGGTCCAGGAGCATCAGGAGCGTGATCCCGCCCGCCGTCAGCGCGGACGCCACGGTGTGGCCCAGGAGGAAGGGGGCGACGACCGATGCCAGCATGGTCAGCCGAAGGAGCGCGTGCAGGTGGGTGGCCCACCAGGCGTGGCGCATGACGGGGACGTGGTCGAAGCCGTAGGAAGGGGCCACGCGACGGTAGGGGGTCGTGCAGATCTCGTTGATGACGAGATCGCGGAACTTCTCGTCGACGTAGACACCGGTGCACAGGTGACGGGTGGCTCCGGTGGGTGCCTGTGTCGGCACGTCCCTGTCGGGTTCTGCGTGGACAGCGGTCATGCGGATCCCTGCCTCTGGGGGATAATGGTCACAGTGACCTTAAGTAGAAAGCGAGTTAAAGTCAAGATGACTTTTAATGAGGACGCGGTGGATGGCCGGCTGAAGGGTTCCACGGGGGTCGAGCTGTCGCTGGTGACGGTGGACCTGACCATCTTCACCATCAGGGAGGACCGACTCATGGTGCTGCTCGTGGAACGAGGAACGGAACCCTTTCGGGGGCGCGCGGCCCTGCCCGGAGGGAGGGTCCGGGCGGACGAGACCCTGGACGAGGGCGCTCACCGGGAACTCCTGGAGGAGACCGCCATCGACGGCGGACTGCTCCACCTGGAACAGCTCGGCGCCTACGGAGACCCTGGCAGGGATCCACGCGGCAGGGTCGTCACGGTCGCCTACCTCGCCCTGGGGCCGAACCTCCCGACTCCCGAGGGTGGAACCGACGCCGCCCATGCCTACTGGGCGCCGCTGCCCGACCTCCTCGACGCGCCCGACGCGCTGGCCTTCGACCACGCGCGCATCGTCGCCGACGCACTGGAGCGCACGAGGAGAACGCTGGAGTACACCACCGTGGCCACGACCTTCTGCCGTGAGCCGTTCACCCTGCCCGAGCTGCGCAACGTCTACGAGGTCGTGTGGGACCGGGTCCTGGATCCCAGCAACTTCAGACGCAGGGCCACCAGAGCCGAGGGGTTCCTGGAAGCCACGGGCGACCAGCGCCCCCAGGCCACCGGCCGACCGGCCGCCCTCTACCGCAAGGGAGAGGCGAGCCTGCTCAGCCCACCGTTTCTCCGCTCCGCCAGCTGAACCGGGCAGGGGGGCAGGGGAGGAGCGCTTCGACCGGTCGGCCACATTCACCTCACGTGACGGAGGGTGGCAAGTCACCTGTCGGGTGATACCCCGTGCCGGGAGGAGCGGTCATCGTGGACACGGTCCGTCACCTTCCGGCGGGCGTCCCTTCCCATGGAGGCCCCGTGGCGCACAACCAGGCCTGTGCCAACGCCAGCAACCCCGGCTGCTCGTGCTCCGGCTGCGGCGGGAGCATGCACGGTTGGCCCGGACTCCTGGGCCAGGCCAACGACCCTCCCGAGGTGAGGGCGGACCGCCGGGCCCGCGCGCACGATGACTGGTGCGCGGAGGTGGGGACCGACGACCGGATCAGGTACCGGCGTCTGTCCGCGCCCACCGAACGGATGCTCCGTCTGGCGGCCACGATGGCCAGGGTCGACGTCACCGACCACCTCGCGGCGCGACCGGCCAGAGCACGCAGGATCGGGCAGCTCGGGAACCTCCTCCACACGGAGGCCCTGCGGCGGCTCGAGGCCGAGGCGCGGGGGCGTGACACCGCGCGGCCTCCGCTGGGCGGTGTCGCCGCGTCCCTGCCGGGGCACTTCTGGTGCGCGCTGCTGGCCGCGTTGGCCGGAGCCGCGGACCGGCTCGACCGGGCCGTGGAGAAGATCCCGCAGCAGGCACGCGAACTCATCCAGGAGTCACCTCCACCGGACTGGGGGCCAGCGCGGGAACTGGTCGTCGACACCGCCCTGGAGGTGGTGTGGGAGTGTGCCCTGGGGCTTCTGGGCCTGAGGCGCCCTGAGGAACTCCTCGTGGTCATGCGTGTCCTGGCGGTCTTCGTCTGCCCTGATCCGGGGAGTCACCCGGAGGTCGTGCGTCTGTGCCTGCTGCCCCTGGGGCGGGGCGTCCTCCAGGACACGACCACGATGCTGCTCCACCAGAGCCTGCGGCACCCGTAGGACGGTTGTGACGTATCCGACGAGCGAAGTGGATACACCCGGGGGTATGTTGGGGCCTGTGGGTCGAAAGGAGACCAGATGAAGCCTGAAATGGTGGGCGACGCCATCACACGTCTGAAGCGCGCCCAGGGGCAGCTCTCCGGGGTCATCTCCATGATGGAGGAGGGAGAGGACTGCGCCGCCGTGCTCCAGCAGCTGGCCGCGGTCTCCCGCGCCCTGGACCGGGCGGGGTTCAAGATCGTCGCGAGCGGGATGCGGCACTGCAACACCGCTCGTGAGCAGGGCGAGGAGCCCGAGCTCACCGAGGAGGAGCTGGAGAAGCTCTTCCTGGCCCTGGCCTGAGGGTTCGCGGGCGCTGGTGTGAACCCGGCGCCCCGCCTCGGTTGTCCGTCCTGCGCCGACCCACGCCAATCGGATACTCCCCCCAGTATCGGGGATCCGGAGGCCCTTCTGTTCCCCGGATGCCCCCCGGAGTATCGAACACCACGGAGGAGACACATGAACGACCGCAGTATCGGCGTACGCGCCGTACGCGACCTGACCGAGCGTGACCCGCACACCCTGTTGGTCGACGTGCGCACCCCCGCCGAGTACGAGAGCGCGCACGTCCCCGGGTCCGTCAACCTGCCCCTGGGCCGGGTCGACGCCCACCTGGAACGCATCGTCACCGACGCCGGGGGACGCCTCGTCCTGATCTGTCAGTCGGGTGGCCGGGCCACCCGGTGCCAGGACATGCTGGCCGCCGCCGGGCTCACGGACACGGTCGTCATGGACGGCGGCATGAACGCCTGGGAGGCGCAGGGGGCGCCCCTCGAACGCGGTCCCCGCCGCTGGGCACTGGAGCGCCAGGTCCGACTGGTGGCCGGAGGCATCGTCCTGACCTCCGTGCTCGCCTCCCTGGTCTGGCCGCCCGCCGTGGCGGTCGCGGGCCTGGTGGGCGCGGGGCTGGTGTTCGCGGCCGTCACCGACACCTGTGCCATGGGCATGGCCCTGACCCGCCTGCCCTACAACCAGCCGCGCAACGACGTCGACATCGAGGACTCCCTCGCCCGGATCACCGTTCGCGGCTGACACCGGACCTTCCACGTGGCCGCCCTCTCGAACACGGATACTCCCCGGAGTATGCAACCCAAGGAGCAGAACATGTTGCTGGAACGCCTCTACGACCACGACCTCGCCCAGGCCAGCTACTTCGTCGGCTGCCAGGCCAGGGGAGAGGCGATCGTCTTCGACGCCCGACGGGACATCGACGACTACCTCGACCTCGCCCGCGACCACGGCATGCGGATCGTGGCCGTCACCGAGACCCACATCCACGCCGACTACCTCTCCGGCACCCGCGAGCTCGCCGCCGCCACCGGGGCCACGGTCTACGTCTCCGGCGAGGGCGGCGAGGACTGGCAGTACGGCTTCGACGCCGAACGCCTCCGGGACGGTGACGCCGTCACCATCGGCAACATCACCGTCCGGGCCCGCCACACCCCGGGGCACACCCCCGAACACCTGGCGTTCCTCATCACCGACGGAGCCTTCAGCCGGGACCCGGGATACATGATCACCGGCGACTTCGTCTTCGCCGGAGACGTGGGCCGCCCCGATCTGCTCGACGAGGCGGCGGGCGGCAGCGACACCCGGTTCGAGGGAGCCCGCCAACTGTTCGCCAGCCTGCGGGACGTCTTCCTGACCCTGCCGGACCACGTCCAGGTCCTGCCCGGACACGGCGCGGGCAGCGCCTGCGGCAAGGCCCTCGGCGCGCTCCCGGGGACCACCGTCGGCTACGAACGCCTGAACGCCTGGTGGTCCGCGTACCTGCGCGACGACGACATGGCGGGGTTCGTCGAGGAACTGCTCGACGGCCAGCCCGACGCCCACGCGTACTTCGCGCGGATGAAGCGCCAGAACAGGGAGGGGCCGCGGGTCCTGGGGGCGCGGAACCCTCTGCCCGCCCTCCCCAACGAGGAGATCGCGCGATCCCTGGCGGCGGACTCGGTCGTGTTCGTGGACACCCGTTCCCACTCCGACGTGCACCGGGGCACCGTCACCGGGGCCCTCAACATCCCCGGCCCGGCCAAGGCGGCGACCTTCGGAGCCTGGGCGCTGGACCCCGAGACCGAGACCCGGCCGCTGGTCCTCCTCGCTCCCGACGCGGACACCGCCCGAGAGGTGCGTGACCACCTGCTGCGCGTGGGCGTGGACGGGGTCCACGGCTACACCACCACCAGGGAGGGACTGCCGGAGAGCGTGCCGTCGCGCGTCACCCCGCAGGAGCTCGACGACTTCGACGCCGGGTTCCTGCTGGACGTGCGCAGTAGGGGTGAGTACGCGGAGGGGCACATTCCGGGCTCCACGCGGCTCAGCGCGGGACGTGTGTTGTGGAACCTCGACGCGCTGCCGCGTGACACCACCATCGTCAGCTACTGCGGGTCGGGCCTCCGGAGCTCCGTGGTCTCCTCCGCCCTGAGACGTGCCGGTTACGACGTGGCCGAACTCGACCGCGGATACGCGGACTGGGCGAGCGACGGGAAGCCCACGGCCTGACCGGAACGGGTCGGGGTCGACGCGCTGGGCGCCGGATCACGAAGGAAGAGTCAACATGGAGTACCAGATCGTCCTGACCCTGGCCCTCGCCGTGGTGGTGGGGCTCGCCCTCGGGCTGTTGGGAGGCGGCGGGTCCATCCTGATGGTTCCCCTGCTCACCTACGTCGCGGGCATGGAACCGAAGGAGGCCATCGCCGCGTCCCTGTTCGTGGTGGGCGTGACCTCGCTGGTCAGCACGGTCGCCCACGCCAGGGCGGGGAACGTCCACTGGCGGACCGGGCTGGTCTTCGGGGCGGCGGGCATGGCCGGGGCCCTGCTGGGCGGGCTGGTCGGCGGACACCTGCCGGGCACCCTGCTGATGGTCGCGTTCGCGCTCATGATGGTCGCGACCGCCGTGACCATGGTCCGTGGGCGGCGGGGCGGGGAGGGGAGCGCCGCACCCGGGGCGCTCCCCCTGCGGCGGATCCTCCTCGACGGTCTGGTGGTCGGCGCGGTCACCGGGCTGGTCGGGGCGGGGGGAGGCTTCCTCGTCGTGCCCGCCCTCGTGCTGCTCGGCGGTCTGGCCATGCCGGCGGCCGTGGGCACCTCCCTGTTGGTGATCGCGATGAAGTCCTTCGCCGGGCTCACCGGCTACCTGACGACGGTGAGCCCGGACTGGGCCCTGGTCGCCGCGATCAGCGCGGTCGCGGTGGCCGGTTCGCTCCTCGGCGCGCTCCTGACACCCCGGGTCCCCGAGGCCGCCCTGCGCCGGGGCTTCGGGATCTTCGTCCTGGTCATGGGCGTGTTCGTGCTCACCCAGGAGCTTCCCGCGCCCTTCGGCCAGATCCTGATGGTGGCGGCGGCGGCCCTGGCCGCCCTGGTCCTGGTGTGCCGCCTGATCGGGGACGCCTGCCCGCTGCCGCTGCGGCCGCAGACCTGACGTACCGCTTCACTCGTGGTGTGCGACGGGGGTCCGGTCCACCCGCGCCGCGAGGAGCGCGGCGACCAGGGCGAGGGTCGCCGGTGCCAGAAGCAGGAGCAGGAGGTCCCCGGCGGAGTCGGTGCCGGCGAGGGCCGGGCCGACCGCGGAGGAGATCAGTGCTCCGCCGCCGATGGAGGTCGCCGCGGACAGGCCGAGCGCGGTCCCGGCCAGGTCCTCGTGCTCGGACATCACCCCGGTGTTGACGACGGGCATGGTCAATCCGTTGCCCACGCCGACGAACGCGCAGGCCGTGAAGAGGACCAGCGGCCGGATGTCCCAGGACGCCGCCATCACGAGACCGCCCACCAGGCCCACACAGGTCAGGGCCCGCGCGAGGACGAGCAGTCGGCCTCGGGGTATTCGGGTGCCGAGGGTTCCCGCGAGGTGGCTGCCCAGGACGAACCCGATCGGGACCAGGGCCATGTACAGGCCCAGGGCGACCCCCGAGCCGCCGAACCACCGGTCCATCACGAGGGGCGCGCCGCCCAGGAAGACGTAGAGGGTTCCCGTGGAGCAGGCCATACAGAGGGAGTAGGCCCAGAAACGGGGCGAGCGGAGAACGCTCCGGAGGGTGGACCGGGCGTCGTTCCGGGGCCGGTTCGCCCTGACGGAGGTCTCCCTCATGTGTCGCACTGACACCAGGAGAAGCCCTCCTCCGATGACCGCGAGAGCGAGGAAGATCGAACGCCAACCGAAGAGGTCGCCCAGGGTTCCGCCCAGGGTGGTGCCGAGCACGGGGGCGAGCGCCCACCCCGTTCCGGCGAATCCGATGTTCCGGACGGCGTCGCCCCCGTCCGACGTCTCCTTGAGGGCGACCATCGCGACCGAGAAACAGGCGGCGACGGCAGCCTGGGACATCCGGCAGAAGAGGAAGACCTCGATGGTGGGCGACAGCGCGCAGCCGAGGGAGGCGAGCGTGAAGACCGTGAGGGAGACCAGTACGACGGGGCGGCGACCGTACCGGTCGGACAGGGCCCCGGAGACCGCCTCGGCTGTGACGGTGGCGATCGCGTATCCGGCGATCGAGAGGTTGACCAGGGCGAAGCTGGTGCCGAAGGCGGCGGCGATCTCCGGCAGGGCGGGAAGGTGCGGCGTCACCGGGAGCACCGAGACCGCGGCCAGGAGGACGAGGAGGTGACGGGGAGGGGGCGTCGACCTCCGGGTGCCCGTGGAGTGGGACATGGCGCGTTCCTTCTCGCGTCGACGTGGGTGGACCTCGCGCGGGAGGTGGGGCGCGGCCGTGCGGCGTTCTCCAGAAGAGGCCGCGGCGGCCTGGGGGTCGTGTGGCCCTCCACGCCGCCCGGTGCCGGTGGTGTCGAGGTGCGACGCTTCCGGCGAAGGGAAGGGAATCTGTCTTCGAGGACAGTTCTCACTGTTCTCGAAGACGTTCGGGAAGAGAATACCGCAGGGCTTTCAGTAGACCAGTCGAGGATCTGATAAGAGTCTTTCCAGTTTGGGGGTTCGTCCGGCCGAAGCCCTGGCAGTACCAGCGACGTGCGTCCGTTGTGGTACCCGGTTCCAAGGTCGAAACGGGCCTTGACGAGGGAATTGGGGGCTGCTTACTCTGCTCGGCAACAGGTTGAGGAATGACCGAGAATTTCCGAATTCCTGTAGGCACCGACACTCGCGAACACAGGGAATTGTTCGACCCCCATGGACGCGAACCGAGCAGTCCTGGGCCGGACGACCGTCCGGGTCCCCCGCTACGACCCCGGGTGTGTTCCGGGTTCGTGACCCCCAGAAGGGCGAGACCTCATGAAGTTCCCCAAGCTCCGCAACACCGCCGCCGTGGCCGCCGCCACCGCCCTCCTCTTCACCCTCATGCCCGCCGGGACCGCGAGCGCCCACGGATACATCTCCAACCCCCAGAGCCGCCAGGCCCAGTGCGCCGCCGGTGTGGTGGACTGCGGCCAGATCCGCTGGGAGCCGCAGAGCGTCGAGGGCCCCAAGGGCCTGATGAGCTGTTCCGGCGGCAACTCGCGCTTCGCCGAGCTGGACGACAACAACTACGGCTGGCGCGTGGCCGACGTCGGCACCAACGCCACCTTCAACTGGACGATCACCGCCCGTCACTCCACCTCCACGTGGGAGTACTTCATCAACGGCAACCGCATCGCCAGCTTCAACGACAACGGCGCCCGGCCGCCGGCGAACTTCAGCCACAACGTCAACCTCTCCGGCTACAGCGGACGCCAGACCGTTCTGGCCCGCTGGAACGTGGCGGACACCGGCAACGCCTTCTACGCCTGCGTCGACGTCAACATCCGCTGATGAGCGCGCGCTGAGACACGACGCGCCCCGGCCCGAGCATTCCCCGGGCCGGGGCGCCTCCTGTTCGGTGGACGCGACTCCCCCAGGGTGGCGGTGCGGGCCGGTGCGGTGATGTCGGTGGGGTGTGGTTCTCTCGTCTCATGGCTGTTGAGATCGAGCGGTTCCTGCGGTTGGTGCACGCGCTTCCGGAGTGTGAGGGTCAGGACTCGGAGCGTTACACGACGTTCCGTGTGCGAGGGCGGCCCTTCGGCTACCTGTGGCCGCGCACCGCCACGGTGGGGTTGAAGCAGACCCTGATCGAGCAGGCGGCGCTGGTCGCCGAGCGGCCCGAGGTGTTCGAGGAGCAGTTCACGGCGGGCGGGTTCGGCTGGGTGGTGGTCCACCTGGACGGGATCGACCTGGCGGAGCTCAGCGAACTCACCCTGGAGGCCTGGTACCTGACCGCGCCCGAGGAGCTGCTCGCCGCACCGCCTTCCCCGGAGTCACTGGTGCGCGCCTGACGCGGACGCCGAATTCACATGTTGATGACATCTGGATGATGTGAGTATCCTGAACCCCTTTCCTGGGAGGGGTGGCGATGGCGACTCGGCACGTGTACGCGGTGCGGCACGGAGCGGCGGACCCGTTCGGAGAACTGACCGAGACGGGCGTGCGACAGTCGGAGCTGGTGGGGGAGCGCCTGGCCGGGCTACCGATCGACACGGTGTGGCACTCGCCCCTGCCCCGGGCCGAGCGCTGCGCCGGGATCATCGGGGAGCGACTTCCCGGGGTTCCCGTGCGGGTGGCGGAGGAACTGATCGACCACATCCCCCACGTGCCGAAGGAGGTACCGCCGGAGTGGGCCGGGTTCTTCGACGGCTTCGAGGAGGCCGAGGCCGCTGAAGGGGCGGCCCGCGCCGACGCGCTGACCAGGAGGTTCGCGTGCCCGTCCGCGACCGTCACCCACGAGGTCCTGGTCACGCACGCCTACCCCGTGGCCTGGCTGGTACGCCACGCCCTCGACGCGCCGCCGGTACGGTGGCTGGGGCTGAACTGCGCCAACACCGGGGTCACGGCGATCGACCACCGGGACGGGGTGGCGCCGACACTCCTGCACTACAACGACATGGGGCACCTGCCTCCCGAGCTGCGCTGGACGGGGTTCGGGCCCGGCGTCAGGCCATGAGCGGAAGGGCTCCCCCTGGAAGCGGAAACCAGGTGCGATCCGCGTGGATCCGTGCTGGGATCGTGAGTCATGGAGCACTCCCACGAGATCGACCTGCTGGACCGGATGGAGCGGAACCTGGCAGAGCACGCCTGCCACCTGCACCGGGACCTGGACGGAGCCACCGTCGCGGAGCCCGGCGACCTCCGGGTCGCGGACAGCGGTCTGGACGACGACACCTTCAACATCGTCGCCTCGGCCCGCTTCACCGACGCCGACGCCGGGGCCAGGATCACCGACACCGTCCGGTCCCTGACCCGCACCGGCCGCCCCTTCTCCTGGTGGGTGGGGCCCGCCTCGCGGCCGACGGACCTCTCCGAGCGACTGGCGGCGGCCGGGCTGCCGACGTCCGATCACGACACGGCGATGTGGGCCGAGCTGGACTCCGTACCGGCGGTTCCCGACACGGGACTGGACATCCGCCGGGCGCGGACACCCGAGGAGCTCGCCGATCACGCCGCCGTCCTCGCCGCGAACTGGACCCCACCGGCCGAGACCGTACGCCGCTTCTTCGCCCTGGCCGCACCGCATGCCCTGGGGGAGCGGTCCCCGGCCCGCTACCTGGTGGGGTACGCGGACGGCCGCCCGGTCTGCTCGGCCGAGGTGTTCCTCCACGCCGGGGTCGCGGGGCTCTACAACATCTGCACCCTGGCCGCCCACCGCCGACGCGGCCACGGCGGCGCCATGACACTCGCCGCGCTCCACACCGCCCGCAGGGAGGGACACCGCGTGGCGGTCCTCCAGGCGTCCGCCGACGGCGAGCCCGTCTACCGCCGCCTGGGGTTCCGCTCCTGCGGCCGGTTCACCGAACACGTCCTCACCCCCTGAACCGCCGCGTCACTCGGGCCGTTCCCGCAGGTAGGTGAGCACGGCCATGACGCGGCGGTCGACGTCGGTGCCCTCCGGCGGCAGGTCCAGTTTGGCGAGGATGTTGCCGATGTGCTTGCCCACGGTGGGCTCGGAGATCACCAGGTCCCGGGCGATCCGGGTGTTGGAGCGGCCCTCCGCGAGCAGCGCCAGGACCTCGCGTTCGCGCTCGGAGAGGCGTTCCAGGGGTGTGCTGCGGCGCCGCACCAGCTGGCGCACGACGGCGGGGTCGATCACCGTCCCGCCGCCGTGCACCCTGCGCAGGGTGTCCGCGAAGTCGGCCACGTCCACCACCCTCTCCTTGAGGACGTAGCCGATGCCCCGGCCGTCGTGGGAGTCGAGGAGTTCCGCCGCGTAGCTGGACTCCACGTACTGGCTGAGCGCGACGACCGGCAGGCCGGGGCGGTCGCGGCGCAACCGGACGGCGGCGCGCAGGCCCTCGTCACCGAAGTCCGGCGGCATGCGGATGTCGGTGACCACGAGGTCCGGCCCGTGCGCGGCGACCGCCTCCACCAGGGCCTCGGCGTCACCCACCGCCTCGGCCACCTCGAACCCGAACCTGTACAGAAGACCGGCCAGGCCCTCACGCAGCAGGGCGCCGTCCTCGGCCAGTACTACCCGGATGGGGGACAAGGGATCTCCGCTCTCAGCCGCGTGGGTCCACCGGCCGGACTGGACAACAGGACACGGCCGCCCACGACGGCGACCCGGTCGGCCAGCCCGGTCAGCCCCGTACCGCGTCCGGGATCGGCCCCGCCCCGGCCGTCGTCGACGGTCTCCAGCACCAACGTGTCACCGTCCAGAGCGGCGTTCAACCGGACCGTGGTGGCACCGGCGTGCTTGGCGACGTTGCCCAGCGACTCCGCGGCCACGTAGTAGGCCGTGCTCTCCAGATGGGCGGGCAGACGTCGGGGCAGGTCCACGCGGACGCGCACCGGGACGGGGGAGCGGTCGGCCAGTTCCGGGAGGGCCGCGGGCAGTCCCCGGTCGCTGAGGACCTTGGGGTGGATGCCGTGGACGATCTCCCGCAGGGAGCCGATGATCTCCTTGGCCTGTCCGTGCAGGGAGGTGAGGGCGCGTTCCATGTCGCTTCCGGGCGGGGCGTCCATCCGGGCCAGCCCGATCTGCATGGCCAGGGAGATGAGCTGCTGTTGGGCTCCGTCGTGCAGGTCGCGTTCGATGCGTCGGCGCTCGGTCTCGAAGGCGTCCACCAGGCGGGCGCGGGACCGGGTGACCTCGACCAGTTCCGACCGCAGCTCCTCGGCGCCGCGGTCCTCCAGCAGCAGGCGCGCCAGCACGGCGTGCGCGTGCGCGGTGAGGGCGGCGACGTACGGCGTGACCAGCAGAAGGACCCCTCCGGCCAGGACCAGCGGAAGGGTGCTCCTCGGATCGTCGAACGCCCAGGGGAAGAGGGTGACGGTCCGTCCCAGAGCGGTGGTCGCCGGGGTGGCGATCAGGTAGGCGCCCAGGGCGGGGAACAGGTACAGCACGCTCCAGCTGACCGCGTCCACCACCGTGACCAGCAGGAGCAGGTAGGCGAACGCGCGCCAGGTGGCGGGCTCGGTGTACCGTGCGCGGACCCAGACGAGCACGCCCCGCCCGGTGGGCCGGGGCGCGCTCGCTACCGGAGGGTGGACCAGACGCAGCCGCCACCTCTCCAGACGTGCCACGGGCACCGCGACCAGGGGGCCGAAGGCCAGCAGGAGCGCGAGACCGGCGGCCAGCAGGGCGATCAGGAGCCAGGTCGGGTGGTCCCGGCCCACCGCCATCTCCTCCACGGCCGTGCCCAACGCGAGGAGGGGGAAGGTGATGGGGGAGATCAGTGCCGCGAGCACCGTTCCGACGAGCACGGTCGAGGCCAGGTACCCCAGGCTCCGCCACGGCCAGGACGAGAGCGGGAAGCGCCGCGAGCGCACCGCCTCCAGCGGGGTGCGCGCCGGGCCCGCCCGTCGCGGATCCGGCGGGCCGGGCGCCGGGGTGTCGGTCTGCTCGCTCACGGGCCCAACGTACGCCTGACCGCTCGGTGGCGGACAGACGGGACGCCCCACCCCCGGCTACGTGCCTGCCCCACCCCGGTGACCGGATCAGGTCCCGATGATCCCGCCGTCGTCCTTGCGCACCACCACGACCGCGGACCGGGGTCGGCCCGCAGGATCGAACCCCGGCCAGTTGCTCAGCGCGCGGGGGTCCTCCACCGTGGGCTCCCCCAGCCCGGGCGCGGCCGACCCGGGTCCCTGCACCGTCACGAACAGGGTCCGCTGGTCGGGGCTGGCCGCCGTCCCCGCGATGCCGCAACCGGGCGGGCCGGTGAGGAACCGTCGCACCTCGCCGCTCTCCGGATCGGCGCACAGCAGGGCGCTGTTGCCCACGAGTTCGCGCGCGTCCCCGGAGTCGTCCCCGAGCCGGACTACGTCGGTCCGGATCCACAGACGGCCGTCCTCACCGCAGTGGACCCCGCCCGGGGAGGCGAAGACCGCGCCCCGCTCCTGGTCGGAGGCGGTCCCGCCCGCCCGTGCGAACTCCTGCCAGGAGAAGAGGGTCGCACCGTGGTCGCTGGCGCCCTCGGTCCAGGACAGTACGCGGCCGCCGTCCGCGGAGGCCTCCGAGAGGTAGACCGTCCCGGTCACGGGGTGCACGGCCGGTGTCCCCGGCCCCCGGAGCTCGGTGGCGCCCACCGCGTCGGCGGCCTCACGGGCCCTCAACAGCACGTCGGCCTGGTCGGCGAAGCCGTCGCCCGTGGTTAGCCCGGAGCGTCCGTGCACCAGCGGGAGCCAGGTGCCCAGCCCGTCGGAGTCCAGACGGGCGGCGTGGAGGACGCCCTCGTCCAGGGGGCCCGGGCTCCGGCCGTTCACGGTGCGCCAGGGGTGCTCGGCCACGAACTTGTACAGGTGGGTGGGATCGCTCATGTAGACCACCGCCCGGCCGCGTGACTCGGTGACGGCCGCGCCTCCGTGCGCGATCCTGCCCATCGCGGTGTGCTTCACCGGGACCGCCGACGGGTCCAGGGGGTCGATCTCCACGGTCCAGCCGAACCGGTGCGCCTCGTTGGGACCACCGGCCAGGTCGAAGCGTCCCACGTGGGTGTGCCAGCCGTAGGAGGCCTCGCCCGAGGTGAGCCCGTAGCGGCGCTGCGACTCGGTGGGGGACCAGCCCTGGGTTCGGGTCCCGAACACGTCGGTGAGTGTGTCCTCGCCGGTCAGGTAGGTCCCCCAGGGGGTGCTGGCGTGAGCGGTGCCGCCGATGACCCCGGCCGGGTCGGTGGTGGTCTCCAGGCTCCGGTGTCCGGTGAGCGGCCCGGACAGGACGGTGGGGGAGGTGGCGGTGAGCCGCCGGTTGAGTTCGTCGTCGATCACCCTCCAGCGACCGTCCGTCAGTTCGACGCGGGCCACGGTCACCCCGAGGGATGCCATCTCCTTGTCGGTCCGCTCCGAGGTGGCCGAACGCCCTCCGTCCGCGTGCAGCAGGACGGGGTCGGCCCAGGAGTGGTTGATCACGAGCAGTCCCCGCCGCCCTCCGTCGTGGCCGGGGTGCAGGGGCACGTAGGTCAGTCCGCTGTGGCCGGTGCCCACCTGCCGGGCGGCCTGCGTCGCGGTGTCGGAGGCGTCGGCCCTCCAGTACGGGGTGCCCCGGTGCAGCGGCGCGCCCCACGGGAGCAGGACACGGGCGGTGTACCCGGGCGGGACGGTGACGCCGTCGGCGTGGGAGACCGGAACCTCGGTGAAGGCGGGGGCCGATCCGGTGTCGGGGGCGGCCAGGGCGGGGTGGAAGGAGCCGCCGAACAGGGCGGCCGTGGTCAGGACCCCGAGCCCCGCTCCGCCGCGCAGGACCTGACGACGGTTGGGTCCGTGTTCCATGGTTCTCCTCCGACCGGCGAGCACTCTTTGTATTGAGGTAATTACAATACGTAGTTTTTCCTGCGTATTCGGGTATGTGGTGCCCCGTGGCGGTGTCGTGTTTTCGTGGGAATGAAAACGGTTATCGCTTGGTTGGAAGGCCTGTCACCCCAAGGAGGCGCCCATGGCACGCAACGACGTCCGGCCCGTCATCCGGCTCAGGTCCACGGAGGGCACCGGGACCACCTACGTGACCCGGAAGAGCCGCCGCAACACCCCGGACCGCCTGGTCCTCAGCAAGTACGACCCCCGGCTCCACCGCCACACCCGGTTCCGAGAGGAACGCTGACGCAGGGAGGGCTCCATGCAGAAGAACATCCAGTACGGTCACGTCGTCTTCCGCGACAAGGCGGCCGACTTCTCCTTCCTCACCCGGTCCACGCGGAGCAGCGCGAACACCGTCGAGTGGGAGGACGGCCGCACCTACCCGGTGATCGACGTCGACATCTCCAGCGCCAGCCACCCCTTCTACACGGGCAACGCCCGCGTGGTGGACACCGCGGGGCGGGTGGAGCGCTTCCAGCGCCGCTACCAGCGCGGCTGACCCAGCACACGGCGCCGCCGGGGACCACCCCGGCGGCGTCGTCGCGTGGAACGGGCAGGACGAAACACCCTCACCCCTGCCGTCCGAATCCGCACGGGTCCGGCAGGCTTGTTCCGTGACGACAACCCCGACCGAAACACCGGCCCCCACCCCCGGCCGTACCACCGCGAAGGCCCCGCGCAGCCCCGTCGACCTCCTCGTCGGCGTCGCCGGACTGCTCCTGGTCTGCGTGGTCCTGTTCCTCGTGAGCAACGCCATCTCGGACGGCGCCCCGACCGACGACGCCACCCAGCTCCGCGCGGTGATCCCGTCGTGGCTGCTGTTCGGCGCGGCGCTCGGCGCCAACCTGCTGCTCATCGTCCTGATCGCCTACGTCGTCCTGCGCACGCTGTTCGTCGGAGAGCTACGCGACCTGACCCGCGCGATCGTCGCCGCGGTGGCGGCCTACGCGATGACGTCCTACGTCAACTCCGTCCTGAAGAACGCCACCTACAGCGCCGAGTCGCTGCCCGGGGTGCCCGACGAGGTCCTGACCGCCGCCACCCTCGGCTACGTCGCCGCCGGAATCGCGTTCGCCCGGACCATGCCCACCGGACAGCCCCGGGTGCGCTCCCTGCTGTGGGGCACCAACGCCGCGATCGCGGTCACCTCGGTGATGGCCGGGGTCACCAGCATCCTCGCGGTCCTGTTCACCATCCTCGTCGGCCTCACCTGCGCCGCCCTGAGCCGCTACGCCATCGGCGCCAGCGTGCCACCTCCCGCCACCGGGCTCATCCAGGCCGAGCTCCGCCGCTTCGACATGACCGCGGACCGGATCACCCCCGCCGGAACCGACCGGGAGGGAGACTCCCTCTACCTGGCCGACCTCGCGGACGGGCGCCAGATCGAGCTCTCCGTGCTCAACTCCGAGAACACCAGCGGGTTCTGGCTGCGTCTGCGCGACCTCCTCCTCCTACGGGGCCCCGTCGCCCCGCGCATGCTCTACGGAGCGCGCAGACGCGCCGAGCACGCCGCGCTCATGAGCACCGCCGCCCGCGAGGCGGGGGTGGACGCCCCCCGTGTCCTGGCGCTGGGAGAACTCACCCCCGGCACGATCTTCCTGGCCCGCGAACGCTCCCGCCTCCAGGGGTTGGACACGCTGGACCCGGACCGGACCAGCGACGCCCTGCTGGACGATCTCTGGCGCCAACTCGGTCTGCTGCACCGGCGCCGCGTCGCCCACGGCGACCTCAACGGCACCACGGTGGGCGTGCTTTCGCATGCCGAACCCCGGCCGGTCACCGCCTCGCTCACCGGGGTCGACCGAGGCGTCGTGGCGGCGCCCCCGATCCGTACCGCCCTGGACACCGCCGCGATGGTCACCCTGTTGGCACTGCACGTGGGCGCCGACCGTGCGGTGTCCTCCGCGGTAAGGGCCCTGGGCGTGTCCGCCACCGCCAACATCCTCCCCCTGCTGCAACCCGCGGGCCTGCCCCACGGACTCCGCGCCGCACTGCGCCGCGCCGACCGCTCGCTCATGGGGGACCTGCGGCGGCACATCGCGGCCGTCGCTCCCGAGGCCCCCACCGAACCCGCCCGCCTGGAGCGGATGCGCCCGCGCACCATCGTGAGCTTCGTGGTGGTCACCCTGGTCGGACTCGTGCTGGTCTACCAGCTCTCCGGGGTCGAACTGGGCACCATCCGCTACGCCGACCCGGCGTGGACCCTGGCGGCCCTGGCCATGGCCACCGTCTGCATGGTCGCCGCCGCCATGGTGCTGATCGGCTTCGTTCCGGCACGTCTGCCCTTCTGGCGAACGGTGCTGGTGCAGTACGCGGCGTCCTTCGTGCGCATCGCCGCCCCCGCCGGGCTGGGCTCGATCGCGATCAACAGCCGGTACGTGATCAAGGCCGGAGTGCCCACCTCGCTGTCCCTGTCCGCCGTGGGCCTCACCCAGTTGGTGGGGTTCCTGGTCCATGTGCCGCTGCTCCTGGTCTGCGCGTACCTCACCGGTACCTCGTACTGGACGGGCTTCACGCCGTCCCCGACCGTCACGGTGATCGTCATCATCGGAACCGTCAGCGTGGGTTCCGTCCTGCTGCACCCCCGCCTGCGCAGGGCCGTGGGTTCCAGCCTGCGCCCGTACCTCAACGGGGTGCTGCCGCAGCTGCTGGACCTGTTCCAACGCCCCGCCAGCCTCGTTCTGGGGGTGGGCGGCACACTGCTGCTGACTGTGGCCTTCGTGCTGTCCCTGCACTTCTCGGTCCTGGCCTTCGCGGGGCCCGAACTCGAAGTGGGCCTGGTCGCGGTCGCGGTGGTCTTCCTCGCGGGCAACGCCATCGGCTCGGCCGCGCCCACCCCGGGCGGGCTCGGCGCGGTCGAGGCGGCCCTGATCGGTGGGCTCACCACGGTCACCGCGATGCCCGCCGACGTGGCCCTGCCCGCGGTGCTGCTGTTCCGGGTGCTCACCTTCTGGTTCCCGGTGCTGCCCGGATGGGCGGCCTTCAGCTACCTGCAACGCCGCGAGGCGATCTGATGACCACCAAGACCGCTGGTATCGCGGCCCTGGTGTCTGCCAGGATGTGCACAAGAGGACGTCGGGCGAATTATCAAGCGGAGATAACGGCCCGCGTTTTCCCAGGTCGTTTACTGTGAGCCCCGCGCACGCGGGGATGGACCGCTGGGGCGGGTGCATTTCCCCGGCCAGGGGGAGTGAGCCCCGCGCACGCGGGGATGGACCGTCTGCGAGGTTCTGGGTCGGGGTGGACGTCTCGTGAGCCCCGCGCACGCGGGGATGGACCGGCCGCGACCGCCGAGGCCCGCGCCGACGCGCAGTGAGCCCCGCGCACGCGGGGATGGACCTCTACGAATTCCGGGTTCTGGGAGTCCCGCACCGTGAGCCCCGCGCACGCGGGGATGGACCGCGGTTCACCGGCTGCTGTACGGCCGAACCGACGTGAGCCCGGCGCACGCGGGGATGGACCGGTGAGATCCCAGCCTCGGACGCGGGCTTCTTCGTGAGCTCCGCGCACGCGGGGATGGACCGGTGCCCCGTACCGGGTTGATCATCATCACGGGGTGAGCCCCGCGCACGCGGGGATGGACCAGCATGGGCCGCTGAGAAGGATCCGGCTCCGTAGCTGAGCGCCCTCATCTGTGCGAACTGCTTCGGCGGCGTACTCCTCTGCCCGTGTGCGGGGTGGCTGCGTGACCGGTTCGGTCGCTGCGACGGTCGCCAGGGGTGCGGGCGTCGAAGACGGAGCCGGTGGTGTGGCCTGGGAGTACGAGCGCCTGGAACCAGGAGCTGTAACAAGGCACCTCGCGCAACGCTCGGCTGCACGAGGTGCGACGTGCCCGGAACGGGACGGGCGCTCTACTTCACCCCTGACACCTTCTGCACGAACTCGGTCATGACCTGGGCTCCAGCTGTGCCGGTGATCGGCGTTCCGGGGTTGGGAGACCCCTGCTCCTCCCTGGCCTTGCGAACCGCCGCGACCGTCTTGGAGCCGTACTTGCCGTCAGCCTCCAGGTGCTCGTTGGGAGGCGTGCCCAGATGCCCCGAGGCGATGAGCAGTTCCTGAAGGTAGGCCACCTTCTCGCCCTCGTCACCCTGCTTGAGCCCAATCATGTCCGTCTCCGTTCCTACGCGTGGGGCGGGAGAAGCCTCGAACGCCAGAGTGCCGCCCCGTGATCGGATGTCCACGACCCCGAAAGTCCCCGGCCTCCCAGGCGCGGAAACCCATGTGACCTGCGAAGACGTGGAGGCTGGAAGGCATATCCGAATCAAGGTCCGCGAGTTGCCCGAACCGGGTGGCCTGGTTGCGGAGCCCGGCGACGAGGGCGGCAGTGGGCGGATGTCCGCGTGGCTCGGGAGCTCTGCGCACGGGGAACGGGGCGGCGTCGCTTCCGGAGGCCTGGGTGAGGGTGGCATGTACCCTTCCTCCCGGGTGCGTCGGCCCCTGCCCCAGGGATGGCGCACGAACCGTCCCGCGCGGGGAGAGGTGGTCCGGGACCCCTTCCCCCTCACCCTGAAAGATGTGCATGACCGAGGAACCCCGCTCCGAGAGAAGCGCCGGCCTGCCCTACCTCCACATGGTGCTGGTCGGCGTCCTGTTCCTGCTTCTCATGCTGATCAAGTTCGAGGACCCCCTGCCCACGTTGCGCTCGCCCCTGATGATCGTGCTCAGCGTGGCGCTGGTGGTGAGTGCCTTCCTTCTGGGCGGCAGGACCCTGAAGAAGAGCTGACCGTCACGGGGGGGCGGGGCGTCCGCGATGCACGGGTGCCCCTCGTTGTGGACAGAGGGTTGCGGTTGACGTGACGTCAACGTCTAGCTTCGTTCTTGTGGCCGGAGGGTCTGGTCGGACGAGGGGAGACGGATGTCGTGGTCGATGGGTGAGGTCTGCCGGATGAGCGGAGTGACCTCCCGGACGCTGCGCCACTACCACCATGTCGGTCTGCTGATCCCGGAGGACACCGGGCCGGGCGGGCTGCGCCGGTACGGCGAGCGCGAACTGCGCAGGCTCCAACGAGTCCTGGTCATGCGTGAGCTCGGTCTGGGACTGGCGGACATCCGCCGGGTCCTGGACTCCGAGCAGGACGAGGCGGAGGCGCTCCGGCAGCACCTGTGCGACCTCGAAGCCGAGCGGGACCGTCTCAGCGTCCTCGTCGACACCGTGCGTCGCACGGTCGACGCCTTGGAGAACGACGTGACCAGCAGACCTGAGGAGCTCTTCGAGGGCTTCGACACCGCCCACTACTCCGAGCGGGCCCGGGTGGAGTGGCCGCAGCAGTGGGAACAGGCCCGGGAGGCCATGACCTCCGTCGACGGTGAGCGGATGCGCGCGGAGACGGCGGAGGCGATGGGCCGGATGGCCGCCTTCCTGAGGGCGGGTACGCCGGTGGCGGCGCCACCGGTCCAGGCGGAGGTCGAGGTGCACTACCGGCGGGTGTGCGTGATGTGGACACCCGACGCGGAGGCCTTCGCCCACTTGGGGCGGGTCTACGCGGAGGACGGCCCGTGGCGTGAGGTGTACGAGAGCGTCGAGCCCGGACTGGCCGACTACCAGCGCGAGGCCATGGAGGTCTTCGCCGAGCACCTGGGGGAGGGCACGTGATCCCCGCGCACTGGACGGCCCACCACCGGGAGGAGGACGGAGAGGTCCTGGGATACCTGAGACCCGAGGGCGATGGTTTCGTGCCGGTCAACCCGTTCGGCCACCCCGTGGGTCGCGCGGCTCCGGAACACGACGCACGGGCCGTTCTGGACGACGTGGGCCTGGCCTCCCTGGCCGAGCTCTGGTACATGACCCTGCCGGGGCGGGCGGAACCGGTGACGGTGCGGATCGTCGAGGTCACCCCGGAGCGCATGCGCGTGGCCAACGCCGACTACGGGTTCGAGGAAGCCGACATCGGCCACGTGTTCGTTCTCGACGTCCCCGCGCGTCTACAGAACGTCCGGGGAGGTGTCCAGGACCGTGCGGTCACGGGAGGCGACCAGGGTGAACCAGGCCTCGGTGCGGGGTAGCTCGTGGCGGAAGAAGTACGCGGCTGCGGCGCGCTTGCCCTCGTAGAAGGCGCCCTCCTTGCCGTGGGCGGCCGTGAGCTGTTCCAGCCACATCCAGGCCACCACGACGTGGCCGACCGCTTCCAGGTAGGGGGTCGCGTTGGCCAGCGCCGCCGCCGGGTCCCCGTCGGACCAGGCGGCGGCGGTGGCCTCGGTCATGCGGTCCAGAACGGAGGAAAGGAGCTCGGCGTACTCGGTCTCGGTGCTCTCGTCCACGGCGGCGCGGGCCGTCTCCACCAGGAGGGAGAGGCGGGCCCCGTCGTCCAGGACGGCCTTGCGGCCCAGCAGGTCCAGGGCCTGGATGCCGTGCGTGCCCTCGTGGATGGCGTTGAGCCGGTTGTCCCGGTAGTGCTGCTCCACGTCGTACTCGCGGGTGTAGCCGTACCCGCCGTGCACCTGGATGGCCAGGCTGTTGGCCTCCAGGCACCACTGCGAGGGCCAGCTCTTCACGATCGGGGTGAGCACGTCCAGGAGCAGGTGCGCCCTCCGTGCGGACCCGGGTTCGCCGCTGGTCTCCTCGTCGACCAGCCGGGCGCAGTACAGGACCAGGGCCAGCGCGCCCTCCACGTAACTCTTCTGTGCCAGGAGCATCCGGCGGACGTCGGTGTGCTCGATGATGGGCACCTGGGGCTGCCCGGGGTCCTTCGCGCCGAGGGGGCGGCCCTGGAGCCGTTCACGGGCGTAGGCGAGGGACTTCAGGTAGCCGGTGTAGCCGACCGCCGTCGCCCCGGCGCCCACACCGATCCGGGCGTGGTTCATCATGTGGAACATGTACCGCAGCCCCTGGTGCGGTTCGCCCACCAGGGAACCGACCGCTCCGGGTGCCCCGCCGGGGGTGTGGCGGCCCTCCCCGAAGTTGAGGAGGGCGTTGACGGTGCCCCGGTAGCCCATCTTGTGGTTGAGCCCCGCGGTGACGACGTCGTTGCGCTCCCCGTCGGCCAGGTACTTGGGCACGACGAACAGCGAGATGCCCCTGACCCCGGGCGGTCCGCCGGGGATCCTGGCCAGGACGAGGTGGACGATGTTCTCGGTCAGCTCGTGGTCGCCCGCGGAGATCCACATCTTGTTGCCGAACAGCCGGTACGCGCCGTCGCCGTCGGGTTCGGCGCGGGTGGTGATGTCGGCCAGGGAGCTTCCCGCGTGCGGCTCGGACAGGCACATCGTGCCCGTGAAGCGCCCCTCCACCATGGGCCGGACGAACGTGTCGATCTGCTCGGGGGAGCCGTGGGCCAGGAGCAGAGAGGCGTTGCCCGAGGTGAGGAAGGGGTAGGCGGCCGTACCCGGGTTGGCTG
This sequence comes from Nocardiopsis sp. iso_237, assembly GCF_056173345.1. Taxonomy (NCBI): domain Bacteria; kingdom Bacillati; phylum Actinomycetota; class Actinomycetes; order Streptosporangiales; family Nocardiopsidaceae; genus Nocardiopsis; species Nocardiopsis sp. iso_237. Next base: position 3,123,163 of record NZ_CM149669.1, read on the forward strand.
CCTGGAAGTAGGCGTCGCAGGCGCTGGAGACCACCCGGGGGAGCTGGCCGCCGCCCACGGCGGCGTCCATCGCCAGGGAGGAGAGCCCGGTCTCGGCGTGCACCTTCAGGGCCCGGCCGACCTCGGGGATGACGTGCACCCGTTCACCGTCGAAGCGGGGTTCGTGGGCGTCGCTGGTCTTGTTGTGCGGGGCGAAGTGGTCGGTGGCCACGCGTTCCGCCAGTTCGAGGGCGCCGTCGAGGGTCTCCCGCGAGTGGTCGGCGTACCGGGGCCGCTCCGTGAGGGCCTCGGCGTCGAGCCATTCGTAGAGCAGGAACTGCAGGTCGCGCCTGGACAGCAGGGTGGACGCCACGGGTTGCCTCCCAGAGTGATCAACCGACTGGTCGGTATGCTATCGGTCCGGCTTCCCGTCCGGGTGGTCGGGGTCTACGCTGGTCCCACCAACCGGAGTCGAGGCCAGGAATCCGAGCATGCCCGAGAACACGCCCACCGTGCTGTTGCTGAACGGCCCCAACCTCAACCTGCTGGGTACTCGAGACCCCGGGCAGTACGGAACCACCACCCTCGCGGAGGTCGAGGAACGGGTGACCGCCCTGGGAAGGGAACTGGGTGTGGAGGTCGTCTGCGCGCAGTCCAACAGCGAGGGCGGCATGGTCGACCACGTCCACGCGGCCCGGCACTACGCCGGTGTGGTGATGAACCCCGGCGCCTACGCCCACTACAGCATCGCCCTGCGCGACGCCGTGGACGCGATCGAGGCACCCGTGGTCGAGGTGCACATCTCCAACGTCTACGCCCGCGAGGAGTTCCGCCACACCTCCGTCACCGCGCCGGTCGCCGCCGGGTACGTGGCGGGGTGCGGGATCCTCGGCTACGAACTCGGTCTGCGCGCGGTCCTGTCCCGCGCGGCGGAACGGGCCGCCCGGGGCTGACCCCTCAGTTCCACAGCAGTTCCTGGCCGGGGACCTGTTCGCCCCCGGAGCCCGACCGCCTCGACCTGCACCGCAGGCACGTCACCGGGCTGGTGGACGGGCGCAGCCGCATGGGGTCGTCGGCGGCCGCGCACACCACCGCCGGGATCTCCACGCCCACCCAGACCCGGGTGGTCAGCTCGTGGACGATGCTGCCGTCACCGATCCGGGCCGCCTTCGCGTCGGCCAGTTCGGACCGGCGGCGGCGCAGCGTGGCGGCGAGGTGCCGGACCTCGGGGGCGGGCTCCTGAGCGGGCTCCTGGGCGGGTTCGGCCTGCGGGGCGGGCCGGACCCGTGGGACGGGGCCGAAGCCCGGGAGGGGGACGGAACCCGGGATGGGGACGGCGTCGGAGGCGGGGTGTTCGGTCATGCCCTCCAGGATGCCCTGCCGGGCCCGACCTCGCACACGGGCGCGCGGAGCTCGGAACCGACTGGTCGGTACGGGACGGGGACGAGGGAGCGCCGCTCAGCGGAAGGTCATCAGCTCCGGTCCGCCGTGTTCCAGATGCGCGTGGTCGTTGAAGGAGAGCAGCCGGGTCCCGCCGCGCCCGTGCACCAGCTTGGTCACCGACCCGTTGACCACCACCCGGTTCATCGCGACGAACACCGGATCCGGCGCCCGCATCAGGGAGGCGCAGGCGGTCGCGATCACCCCGGCCGAGGTGAACACCAGCGCCGTCCTGCCACTGCCGAGCGAGGACGCGAGCTCGTCCAACGCCGTCCGTACCCCGTTACGGAAGGCGGTCCAGGAACCCTCGCCCGTCGCCTCGGACGCCGTCCACGCGTGCAGCGAGGCGTCCAGCCGTTCCTGGAGGGTGCCGGTCCCGGTCGTGTGGCGCTCCAGCAGACGCAGGTGGTCGTACTCGTTCCACCGGGGGTCCGGCACGGGTTCCACGCCCAGCCCGGCCAGCGCGGTGGCGGCGGTCTGTCGCTGGCGGCGCAGGGTCCCGCTCACCACGGGCCCGAGGTCCAGCCCGCGTCGGGCCAGTTCGGCCCCGACCAGACGGGACTGTTCGTGTCCGGTGGGGCTCAGTTCGTCGTAGTCCGCCGCCTCGGGGGAGGCCTTACCGTGGCGGATCAGGTAGATCGTCGGCATGGCGACACAGTACGGGCGGTCCCGCGCGGAGGGACGCCCCGGGTCCGCTCCGACGCGAAACACCGGGCACGGTAACCACACTTCTCGCCTCCCGGCCGGTATCAATGGAACCGGCGGCCCCCCACCCCCGAAGGCGTGTCCCTTCGTCGGTGAGGAGAACATGGGAGAGCTGCCCCTTGAGGGCCACACCCCGCGGAGCAGGATCAGGGCCGTGGCGACGGAGGTCCGTGCGCGCCTGTCGGCCAACGCCTCCCTGATCGTCCTCGCGGTCATCGCCGCCACGCTGGCCTGGACCATCGCGGGTGGCCTCGTCCAGGACCACCGGCCCTTCTTCGCGCCCATCGCCGCCGTCATCGCGCTCAACGCCTCCGGAGGGGAACGCGGTGCCCAGGCCCTGCGCCTGCTCATGGGCGTGTTCATCGGCATCCTCGCGGGCGAGCTCAGCCTGCTGGTCACCGACCTCAACGAGGTGGCCATGGTGCTGGCCACCGCGTGCGCCATGACGGTGGCCGCCGCGATCAACGCCGAACGGATCATCATCGGCCAGGCCGCCGCCAGCGCCATCCTGACGACGATCTTCGTCGGCGGCGCCAGCCCCGGCATCGACCGGCTCGTGGACGCGCTCATCGGCGCGGGTGTGGCGCTCGCCTTCAGCCAGCTGTTCTTCCCGGCGCGGCTGGTGGCCCTGCTCCGCCGGATCGAGGAGGACGCGCTCAACGAGATGGCCACCATGCTCGCCCTGGTCGGCCGGTCCCTGGAGGACGGGGAGACCTCCAGCGAACAGGTGGTCAACCGGCTCGGGGACCTGAGCCGGCCCATGGCCGAACTCAGCCGGGCACGCGAGAGCAGCAAGGCCACGATCCGGCTCTCCACCATCCGCTGGGGCGACCCGCAGCCCGTGCTGGAGGAGGACGAGGTCATCGAACGGCTGATCCTGCTCGGTGAGAGCTGCCTCTTCCTGGCCCGGACCACCACCGCCATGGGCGTGGAGGAACAACGGGAGCTGGCACCCATCGTCACCGACATGGCCGACGTGCTCACCATCCTCTCCGACGACCTCAGCAGCCGTGAGGCCCGGGAGGAGGCGGTGGAACGGGCACTAACGGCCGCGCGCGCCTACGGGACCGGCGCCCCCGAGGACGACCCGGTCACCCACGCCACCCACCTCGCCGTGGAGATGGTCGCCGCCGACATCATGGTGTTCGCGGGGATCAGGTTCGAGGAGATCGAGGACGTCCTCCAGGGAGACCTGGAGGATCCCACCGTCCCGCACCCGCCGGGTGAACCGTGGCTGCCGTGGCTGAGCTGGCGCCCCCGCTGGCGTCCCCGCTGGCGGCTCCGGGGCCGCCTCCCGTGGCGTCGCTCCGGGGGTCAGTGACCCGCGCTCCGGCGCCGCCGTGCCAGGGACCGGACCGCCAGCCCGATGAGGAGCGCGTTGCCGAGCGCGCCCAGGACGAACAGGACGAGGAACACGGGCGCCTGCGCGTCGACGGGCATCCCGGCCATGTCGAGCAGCGAGAAGGCCAGCACCGAGAACACGCCGCACGGCAGCAGCCACACGGCCAGGGCCAGCTCCGGCATCCCCGAGCCGAAACCCGGGCCGAGATGGACGACGACCGTCCCCACGAGGACGGCCGCGGCGAGCGCGAGGTACACGCGCGAGGGACGGTTGTCCGTCGAGGCGGCGAGGAGGTGGCGCACGGTGCTCCTTGGTTCCGGGTCCCACCAGGGTGCCGCAGCACGGCGGAGGGCCCCTGAGTACGGATACTCAGGGGCCCTCGGACACCGGGGACTCAAAGCCCGCCCGGCTCAGCCGACCTGGGAGGACGGCTCGAAACGCACCACCACCGACTTCGACGTGGGCGTGTTGCTCACGTCCGCGGTGGAGTCCAGCGGCACCAGCACGTTGGTCTCCGGGTAGTACGCGGCCGCGCTGCCACGGGCGGTGGGGTAGTGCACCACCCGGAAGTGCGGCGCCCGCCGCTCACGGCCGTCCGACCACTCACCCACCAGGTCCGTGTACGCCCCGTCCTCCAGGCCCAGCTCGGCGGCGTCCTCGGCGTTGACCAGCACGACCCGGCGGCCGTCCGTGATGCCCCGGTACCGGTCGTCCAGGCCGTAGATCGTGGTGTTGTACTGGTCGTGCGAGCGCAGCGTCTGCAGCAGCAGCCGCCCCTCGGGGACCTCGGGCGCGTAGGTGCCGTTGACCGTGAAGTTGGCCAGCCCCGTCGCGGTCGGGAACCGCCGGTCGTCGCGCGGGGCGTGCGGCAGCGCGAACCCTCCGCGCCGCCGGGCCTTCGCGTTGAAGTCCTCGAACCCCGGCACGACCCGGGCCACGTGGTCGCGCACCCGGTCGTAGTCGGCCATCCGGTCCCAGTCCACCGGGTCGTTCCCGAACACCCTGCGGCCCAGCTCGCGGACGATGTCCACCTCCGAGCGCATCCCCTCCGACAGCGGTGCGAGCACGCCGTGGGAGGCGTGTACCAGGCCCATCGAGTCCTCCACCGTCACCCACCGCTGCTCACCGTCGCGCTGGTCGCGGTCGCTGCGGGCCAGGGCGGGCAGGATGAGGGCACGGGTGCCGGTCACCACGTGCGATCGGTTCAGCTTGGTGGACACGTGCACCGTCAGGCCCACCCGGCGCATGGCTTCCTCGGTCACCTCGGTGTCCGGGGAGGCGGCCACGAAGTTGCCGCCCATGGCGAAGAACACGCCCACCTCACCGCGCGCCATCGCCCGGATCGCGTTGACCACGTCGTGTCCGTGCTCGCGCGGCGGTTCGATCCCGAACTCCGCGCCCAGCGCGTCCAGGAAGGAGTCGGCGGGCCGCTCGAAGATGCCCATCGTGCGGTCGCCCTGCACGTTGGAGTGTCCGCGCACCGGACACACACCCGCGCCCGGCCGCCCCACGTTGCCGCGCAGCAGCAGGAAGTTGACCACCTCGCGGATGGTCGGCACCGAGTGCTTGTGCTGGGTCAGTCCCATCGCCCAGCACACCACGATCCGCTCCGAGGCCACCACCATGGCGGTGAGCTCCTCGACCAGCGAACGGGAGAGCCCGGTGTCGCGTTCGGTCCGGGCCCAGAACTCGTCCTCGGGCTCGGCCAGCAGAGCCTCGGAGAACTCCTCGAACCCGTGCGTGAACGAGTTCACGAACCCGTGGTCGAGGACCTTCTCACCACGCTGGTCGGCCTCCAGCAGCAGCCGGTTCACCGCCGTGAACAGCGCCAGGTCGCCACCCACCCTGATCTGCGCGAACAGGTCGGTGAGCTCGGTCCCGCGCCCCACCAGGCCCCGCGCGTACTGCGGGTTGCGGAACGCCTTCATGCCCGCCTCGGGCAGCGGGTTCACCGTGACGATCCGCGTGCCGCGCCGCTTGGCCTTCTCCAGCGCGGACAGCATCCGGGGGTGGTTGGTGCCCGGGTTCTGCCCCGCGACGATGATGAGGTCGGCCTCGTACATGTCCTCCAGGGACACGCTGCCCTTGCCCACGCCCAGCGTCTCGGTGAGCGCCGACCCGGACGACTCGTGGCACATGTTCGAGCAGTCGGGCATGTTGTTGGTACCGAGCTGGCGGGCGAACAGCTGGTAGGCGAAGGCCGCCTCGTTGCTGGTGCGGCCCGAGGTGTAGAACACCGCGCCGTCGGGCGTGTCCAGCCCGCGCAGCTCCTCCGCGATCATGTCTAGGGCACGGTCCCAGGAGACGGGCTCGTAGTGCGTGGCGCCCTCGGCCAGGTACATCGGCTCGGTCAGGCGGCCCTGCTGCCCCAGCCAGTAGCCGGAGCGCTCGAACAGGTCCGTGACCGGGTGCCGGGCGAAGAAGTCCGGCCCCACGGTCCGGCGGGTGGCCTCCTCCGCGACCGCCTTGGCGCCGTTCTCGCAGAACTCCGCCTTGTGCCGCTTGCCCGGCTCCGGCCAGGCGCAGCCGGGGCAGTCGAAGCCCTTCTTCTGGTTGACCGCGAGCATCGCGGGCAGCCCGCGCAGCACGCCGGCCTGGTCGTTGACGTGGCGCACGCTGTTGAGCACGGCCGGGATGCCCGCCGCGCTCTCCTTGGGAGGCCCGACCTCCGGCGCGTCCTGGGCGGGGTCGGGCATGTCCGAGTCGTGGTGTGTCACAGTTCGAATTCTCTCACCGAGTCGCCCTCTGTCCAGAGGTCCCGAATAGTTATGGCGCTGAATGGGCCGAACGATATCAAGGACCGGGGCGTTGTTGTTCCCGGGGTCCTCGCACATGTATTCTTGCGCGATGTTGCTGAGCCAGCTGAAGTACCTGACCGCGCTGGCCAAGGAACGGCATTTCGCCCGTGCGGCCCAGGCGTGCCACGTGTCCCAGCCCGCCCTGTCCGCCGCCATCCGCAAGCTCGAGGCCGAGTTCCGCGTCCCCATCGTGAGGCGGAGCAACCGGTTCATCGGGTTCACCCACGAGGGGGAGCGGATCGTCGCCTGGGCGCAGCGCGTCCTGGCTGAGCACGACATCCTGGTGGAGAACGTCAGGAGCCTGCGGGAGGGGTTGAGCGGCCGTCTGCGGATCGGTGCCATACCGACCACCCTGAGCTCCATCTCCCTCATCACCAGCGCCTTCTGCGAGCTCCACCCGCTGGTCACGCTGTCGGTGGTCTCCATGACCTCGAAGGAGATCGAGCGGGCCCTGGCCGACTACCAGATCGACGTCGGGCTGACCTACGTCGACAACGAGCCCCTGGAGAACGTGCGTCAGCAGCCCGTCTACCGGGAGCGCTACGCCCTGCTCACCGACGAGCAGGGGCTGCTCAACGGCCGCGAGACCATCACCTGGGCCGAGGCCGCCGAGGTGCCGCTGTGCCTGCTGTCCCCGGACATGCAGAACCGCCGCATCGTCGACCAGGCGTTTCGCAGGGCGGGGGTCGAGGCGGTACCCAGGGTGGAGACCAACTCGGTGAGCGCCCTGTGCTCGTTCGTCAACGAGACCCGCTGGTCAGCGGTCATGCCGCACGCCTGGCTGTCCCTGCACGCGGTGCCGGAGGGTATGCGCGCCATCCCCCTGGTGGAACCCGAGGTCAGCAAGCAGATCGGGCTGGTCGTCGCGGACCGGGACCCCGAACCCGTGCTGGCCCGCGCCCTCCTGGACACCGTCGCCGACGCCGACCTCCAGGCGCGGCTGGACCACTACCACCCGGAGGGTCTCGTCCCCGGGATCGCCCTCTGATCCCCGCCAGGGGCCCGTTCCGGGCCCTCGATAACCAGAACCTATCGTTCGACAATGAACGTGTATTTGATTCTCGTCACACAAGGTGTGACGATGGCGCATGCTTGTGCCGCTTCCCCGGAATAGCCGGGAAAGCGGAAGCGCATTCCGGTCGGAAATCAATCATGAGGATGAGTAGTGCTGTCGTTTCTCGATCGTGACAAGAGCGTCGCGCCGCCCGGATACAGCCGCTGGTTCATCCCGCCCGCCGCGCTCGCCGTGCACCTGTCCATCGGCCAGGTGTACGCCTTCAGCGTCTTCAAGACCCCGCTGGTCGAACGCTTCGACACGACGCTGACCGCGATCGGCGTGGTCTTCAGCATCTCCATCGTGATGCTGGGCCTCTCGGCGGCCTTCGGCGGCAAGTGGGTGGAGCGCAACGGTCCCCGCAAGGCCATGTTCGTGGCCGGTCTCTGCTGGGGCACCGGCTTCCTGGTCGGCGCCCTCGGTGTGGCCACCGGCCAGCTGTGGCTGCTCTACCTCGGCTACGGCGTGATCGGCGGGATCGGCCTCGGTATCGGGTACATCTCCCCGGTGTCCACCCTGATCAAGTGGTTCCCGGACCGGCCCGGCATGGCCACCGGCCTGGCGATCATGGGCTTCGGCGGCGGCGCGCTGATCGCCTCGCCGCTGTCCGCCGCCCTCCTCGACCGCTTCGGTGAGACCCCCGCCGACGCGATCGTCCCCGCGTTCCTCATCCTCGGCGCCGTCTACTTCGTCGCCATGATGCTCGGCGCGATGACGGTCAAGGTCCCGGCGCCCGGGTGGCGACCGGACGGTTGGCAGCCGCCGACGGACACCGCGGGCACCCCCGCCGTGGACCCCGCCACCGAGGGCGTCAGCGTGGAGCGGGCCTTCCGCACCCGCCAGTTCTGGCTGCTGTGGATCGTGCTGTTCTGCAACGTCACCGCGGGCATCGGCATCCTCGAACAGGCCGCGCCGATGGTCCAGGACTTCTTCACCGGGGTCGGCCCCGCCGAGGCCGCGGGCTACGTCGGCTTCCTGTCCCTGTGCAACATGCTCGGCCGGTTCGTGTGGTCCTCCACCTCCGACCTCCTCGGCCGCAAGCGCACCTACATCGGCTACCTGGGGCTCGGCAGCCTGCTCTACGTGCTGATCGCCGTGGCCGGCACCAGCTCGGTGGTGCTCTTCGTGGCGGTCACCGGGGTCATCCTGTCCTTCTACGGCGGCGGTTTCGCGACCATCCCCGCCTACCTCAAGGACCTGTTCGGCTCCTTCAATGTCGGCGCCATCCACGGCCGCCTGCTCACGGCCTGGTCGTGCGCGGGCATCGCCGGGCCGCTGATCGTCAACGTGATCGCCGACCAGCAGATGGCCGCGGGCCGCTCCGGAGCCGACCTGTACACCTTCTCGCTCTACCTCATGGTGGGTGTGATGGTGGTCGGATTCGTGGCCAACGCACTGGTGCGCCCCCTGCCCAAGGCCGCACCCGTGGCGGCGCCGCAGGACACCGACACGTCCCGGGAGCCCGTGTGAGTGCCGGAGGCCACGGAGCCGTGGACCACCGAGCAGACCGAGGGACCCCGTCGGGGTCGGTGAAGGAGGATCCGATGGAACAGCGGACACGTGACCAGGTGTCGAAGGGCGCCGCGCTCTTCCTGTGGGCGGTCGTGGTCATCGCCCTGGGCTACGGCGTGGTGAGCACCGCGATCCAGGCGGCCGCCCTGTTCACCGGGTAGGACGCCGCCCGCCGGTCTCAGTCGACGTTTCCCGCGAAGGTGACCGGCGGGTACAGCGGGACGAAGTCCTGGTCGTGGAACTCGACCGTGTACTGGATCTGGTGGTCGTCCTCGTCGGCCCAGCAGTCCTCGTCCCAGCTGCCGGACTGGCCGGGCTCCAGGCTCTCCGGCGGGTTCGCGCTGTCGCCCAGCGCGGGCGAGCCGGATTCGCGGAGCGGGTCGCCCACCGAGCACGACCTGGTCACCAGGCCGCTCGGCACGGCCGTGGAACCCTCGTTGGTGACCTCCACGGTCCAGGTCAGGTAGGGCAGGTCGCCCTCCTCGCCGGTGGCCGGATCGACGCCGCCCTCCTCGACACGGCGCTCGAACGCGCTCAACCCGATGGAGAACCCGTCACCGAAGTCGTGGGTCTGGTCCAGGTCGACGACGACCGGCTCGAACCCGGTCTCGGGTCGCTCCTCGACGTCGTCGGGGTGGGTGCTCCGAGGGGAGGGCGGCGCGGGCGGGTCCGGTTCCGCCGAGGAGCCCTGGACCCACCACCCCGCGCCGAACCCGACGATCAGGGCGACCACGGTACTGATCGCGGTCACGATCCAGCCGGTTCTGGTCATGTGGGGGCGTCCTTCCCGGGGTGGGCCCGCGGGCCCGGGGCTCAGGGCGACCGTACCGCACCCCGACCTGCCGGGGAGGACGTGCGCGGGGGTACGCCCGGGCGGGTGAGCGGTGACGCCCGCGGACGTAGGCGGTCGAGACCCGGGGACGACGCGCGCGGGGTCCGGTCCTCCTAGCGTGGAGCCATGAACCCAGCACACAGTTCCACCCCGCCCCGCCGGAGCGGGTTGGGGCTCCCGTTCCCCGTCGTCGTCGCCCTGGCCCTGTTGGCCGCTCCCCGGGTGGTCCTGCACGATCTCGGGGTCATCCAGGAGGGCACCCTCGTCAACGCCCTGTTCGTGTTCGTCCCGCCGACGGTGTGGATCGCCGTGGTGCTCTGGCGCCGGGTCCCGAACCCCTTCCTGACGCTCCTCGCGGTGGGGTTGCTGTACGGGGTGTTCCTGATGCTCGGGCACCAGATCCTGTGGACCACGGCCTGGGACGGCGCCCCGCCGACCCTCGGCGGCAACCTCAGCGGGCTCCCGCCCCTCGCCCACGCGGTGATCACACGCGGCTTCGCGGCGCTGAGCAGTATCGTCACCGGCACCCTGGTCGGGGCGGTCTGCGGACTCCTCGCCTGGGGCGCCGGCAGGGTGCTCCACCGGGGAGCGCGGACCACCGCCGCCTGAGCCGCGCCGCCCGGTGAGAGGGGCGGTGGGTCAGTTGACCGCGACGGGGGTGCCACCGGTGATGCGGAGCAGTTCGGCGTGGTCGGTGGGGAAGACGGTGTTGGGGGTGCCGCCCGCCGCCCACAGCCTCGGGTAGTCCGCCAGGGCCGGATCCACCACGGTCTCCACCGGGGCGGGGTGTCCGATCGGCGCCACCCCGCCGATGGCCTGGCCGGTGGCCTCCCGGACCTGTTCCGGGGCGGCGCGTGTGATCCTCTCCTTGCCCAGGCGTTCGGCCAGCAGGGTGACGTCCACCCTGTGCCGTCCGCTGGTCATCACCAGCAGGGGTGCGCCGTCGGCCATGAACACCAGGCTGTTGGCGATCGCGCCGACCTCGCAGCCCAGGGCCTCGGCCGCCTCGGCGGCGGTCCGGGTGGACGCGGGCAGCGCGCGCACCCGTCCGCCGACTCCCAGCGCGTCGAGCGTCCGCGCCACCTCGCGGCTGCGTTCGGGTAGGTCCTGGACCTGGTCCATCTCGATCCCTTCGTCGCTTTCGGAGCAGGGTATCCAAGCACGGCCGACCGCGGGGACCGGACCGGGTTGCTCGTCGTCGAGGCGACCGCCGTCGGTTGAGGACCCGGACGAGGTCCCGAAGGCCGCTGAGGGGTGGGACGGACGAGCGCACCGGTTCCGTGGGGCCGTCCGCGCGCGGCGGTCGAACCCGGCCGCGAAACCCCGCAGCGGTGGGGAACCGGCACCACCACTGCCGCGTCCCACCCAGAGCGCCGGATTTCTCATGAATCCCACCGTTCACACCCCCGGCGCCGCTCGGGCAACCGCCCGAGCGCCCCTGAACCCGCGCCCGCCCCCAGGCTCCGGGAAGAAACGAAAAGGAAGTATCCGTGGTCATCAAGCGTCTGCTCGCCGGAATCGGATTCGGCGGAGCCTCGGTGGAAACCTCCCTGGTCTCGGCCGTGACCACCCCTGGGGGCTCCCTGCGAGGGACCGTCGTCATCGAGGGCGGCGACGTCGAGCAGCGGGTCGAACAGCTCACCGTCGGCCTCCAGGCCCGGGTCGAGACCGAGGTCGGGGACCACGAGGTCAACAACGACATGGAGTTCCACCGTGTACGCCTGGGCGAGGGCGTGCTCCTGGCCCCCGGACAGCGGTTCCAGGTGCCCTTCGAGCTCCTCGTGCCTTGGGAGACCCCCGTCACCACCCACCGCGGCCGCCACCTGCACCGCATGAACATCGGCGTGAACACCCGTCTGCACGTGGCGAACGCGGTCGACCCCGGCGACCTGGACCCGGTGGGCATCGAGCCCCTCCCGGCCCAGGCCGCGGTCCTGGACTCGCTGCTCTCCCTCGGGTTCACCTTCAAGCACGCCGACCTCGAACGGGGCCACATCGCGCGGACCCGGCAGCGGCTGCCCTTCTACCAGGAGCTCGAGTTCCACTCTCCCAGCCGCTACCGGGGCCTGAACGAGCTGGAACTGTCCATGGTCACCGACGAGCACGGTGTGGACGTGGTGCTGGAGCTGGACAAGAAGCCGGGCCTGCTCTTCTCCGAGGGCCGTGACACCTTCCACCGCTTCACCGTGAACCACCACGACGGTGCCGGGCGGGACTGGACGGGTCACCTGCACCAGTGGATCGACTCCCTGGCTGGCAGCAGAAGCCTGTTCTGAGACCGGTGGGGCGGGGGCCGTTGACCCCGCCCCCGCGTGGGCACTCCGGTGACGAGGACGAATCTGCGCCCCGACCCGGAGCCCGTGGCAAGGCCCCGGACCCGGTGTCCGGACGGAACCCTCGGCTCAGGGCGTGATCAGGTGGCCGTCGAACCCGGCCGCGACCAGGTACGCGTAGGCCTCACGGACCCGGTCGGGGACCTCCTGCGGAACCGAGAACCCCCGAGCCGGGTACTCCATCACCCGTTGCAGGTCGCCCACCATGGTGTCCATGACGAGCCGGTCGTCGCCCACGGTGCCCAGGTAGTCGTCGAACCCGGCCCGGTCCGAGGCGCACACGGTGTCCACCTCGGGCCAGAGCCTGCGTGTGGTCGCGTGCGCGCGCCGTTCCATGTACGGCTTGCTCACGAGCATCACCGAGGAGACGGTGATCCCGCGGTCCTCAAGCAGGGCGCGGGAGTACCGGAGGTTCTCCCCGGTGTTGGTGGCCCGGGTCTCCATGAGGACCGCCGCGTCCGGGACCCCCAGTCCGAGGACGTGCTCGCGGTAGTGCACCGCCTCGCCCCGGGGGAACCGTGCGAGGGTGGAGGGGCTGTTCGCGCCCGTGATCACCATGCGGGGGAAGAACCCGCGCCGGTACAGGTCGGCGGCGCTCGTGGCCACACCGAGGTCGTGACTGCCCAGGACCACCGCCACGTCGCACCGGCGCGGTTCCTGGCCCATGCGCTGGTAGTCCCAGACGATCCGGGCCCGCTGACGGACCTCCTCGGTCAGCTCCTCGGTCAGCTCCGCGTTCGCTCCCACACCGTTCCCTCCGCCGCCGTTCCGTGTCCCTGGCACCCTAGAACGGCGGCGGGGCGGTCAGCAGACGCTGTCGCCGGGCTTGGGCACTCCGAGCCCGAAGAGCGTGCGGGCCCGCAGACCCGCCCACGTCCCGGCCAGGGCGAAGACCGCCCACAGCCAGCCGTGCAGGCTGCCCGAACCGATCCCGGCCAGGTAGGCGCCGATGTTGCAGCCGCCCGCGAGCCGGGCGCCCACGCCCATCAGGATCCCGCCGACCAGACCGGCGGCCACCAGGTTCCAGCTCAGACCGGTGTGCCACTTCCAGGTGCCAGCGGCCCCGGCAGCCACCGCCGCGCCCAGGATGATGCCGATGTTGGTCAGACTGTTCTTGTCCTGGAGGACCGGGCCGGCCAGCTGTTCGGCCTGGCCCGGCTGGGACCAGAACGCCCAGGTCTCGGGCTGGAGCCCGACCAGCTGGAGCGCCTTGGCGCCCCACAGGTTGAAGGCCGAGGTGATGCCCCAGGCGCCCCCGGAGACCACGAGGACGGCGGTGCCCAGCGCGGCCAGCACCAGGGCGCCGGCCACCAGGGGCCAGCTGCCCCGCACGATCCGCGCCACTCCCTCAGCGGACGGCGGGGCGCCCACGGGCGGCGGGACGCGCCGGTTCTGGACCAGGCGCGTGACGACCACGATCGCGACCAGGGCCGCGATGGTGACGAGCCAGGAACCGCCCCAGCCGACGTGGTCGGAGAGCAGCACGGGCGGGATCGCGGGCAGGTCGGAGACCAGCGGCCAGGCGAGGCTGTAGATCTGCGAACCGACGATGAAGCCGAAGAGCGTGATGAGGATGGCGGACTGGCCGGAGCCGACGGCGAAGAGCGTGCCCGAGGCGCAGGCGCCGCCGAGCTGCATGCCGATCCCGAACAGGAACGCCCCCGCGAACAGGGCGATGCCGATCGGCCCGGCCGAAGGAGCGGGTTCGTTTCCGAACAGGCCGGTCCCGGTACCGATGACCAGCGCGAACAGGGTGGCGGTGGTGCCGAGCAGGACCGCGTGGGCGCGCAGGCCGGTGCCGTTGCCCACGGCGAGGAACTGGCGCCAGGCCGAGGTGAAGCCGAACCGTGAGTGGAACAGCGTGAAGCCCAGACCGGTGCCCAGGAGCAGCAGTACGGCGGGCAGGGCGCCGTGTTCGGACCAGACGAAGGCGGCCAGGCCGAGGGCGCCGAGCAGCGCGATCCCCAGTGGCCACCAGCGGACGGGTTCGGCGGCGGGTGCCTGGGGCGGTGGGGCCGAGAGGGTGGGGTTCCACTTCAGGGCCAGGGCGGGAGAGACGTCCGAACCGGATTTTCCGGTCGGCTTGGTGGGTGTTGCGGTCACAGGGATGTGTCCAAACGTGACGGGGTGGGGCGACACGGGGTCGCGGGGACGCCAGGGGCACACCGGTGCCGCGTCGGAGCGCGGGAGACGGGTCGGGTCAGCGCACGCGGAGACGGCACCGGCGGCGACAGAGGCCGTCATCGGTGCTCGTGAGCGACATGGAGATCAGAGCCATGCGCAGAAAACGTGTGGGACCGGACATGGGGGTGATTGTAGGGCATGGTCCCGAACGTCCCCGGAGTCGGGGCGGGGGAGGGTCGGGCGGGGAGCTGGTGGAACGGGTTCAGTCGGTCGGAACCAGGGTGATCGTGCCGTTGTCGGTCCGCGCGGTGACCGTGCTGGCGCTGGATGCGTCCGTGGGGAGTTCGTTGACGACCTCGCCGTTGTCGAAGGTCTCGAACACCGCGTAGGGGCCGCCGGGCATCGCGACCGTCGCGACGCCGTTGTTGGTGCTCACCTCCACCTCCGTGGGGGCCTCGGAGAAGACGGCGTCGATGCCGCCGTTGTCCGTGGCGATGCTCACGGAGTCGGAGCCGATCCCGCTGAGGTTCATGTCGCCGTTGTCGGAGGTCAGGGTGAGCGGTCCGGTGACGTCCGCGACGTCGACGGTCCCGTTGGCCGAGGCGAGTTCGATCGGGGCGGTGAACCCGGAGACGCCGACGGAGCCGTTGTCGGTCTCCACCGACAGCGCGGTGTCGGCCGGGACGAACACCCGGTATCCGACCCGGCAGTCGGAGATGGCGCCGCACCTCGTCTCCAGGGTGAGTGTGTCTCCGACCAGCTCCCAGTCCCCGTCCGCGTCGCCCGAGGCCTCGCGGACCACCCGGACCTGGTCGGTGTCGTCGGGGACGATCTCCAGGGCGGCGTTGTCGACCTCGACGATGAGGAGTTCGGGCACGTCCTCGTAGGTCTTCTCCTCCGGTTCGCCGAGTTCGGCGACCTCACCGCACCCGGCGAGCAGCCCCAGGGACAGGAGCGCTCCACCGGTGGCGAGTGCGACGCGGGTGGTCGGCGGGTTCATGGGGTCTCCTCGTGTTCGGGGCGGGCCGTGAACCCGGCCAGGGCGGTGGTCAGGGTGGCCTCGACGGTCCGCGCGTCCACGGCCTCGGGGTCGGCCAGGTGCTCCATGGACAGGCCGTTGGTGAGGCAGTGCAGGGTCAGGGCGACGGTCTCGGGCCTGGCGGTCAGCCGGACCCCGTACCGCTCGGTGAGCTCGGTGACCAGCGCGGTCACCGTCTCGCGCTGGGTGCGGCGCATCCGCCTGACGGCGACGGCGGTGGGCCCGTGGCGGGTGGCGTGCGCGGCGAACTCCAGCGCGAGACGGCCGCGCTGGGTGTCCTCGGTGACGCGCCGGGCGATCCTGCGGGCGATCGCGACCACGGCGTCCTCGGGCGCGGCGGACCGCTCCAGGGCGGCGGAGGCGAACTCGTGGTCGGAGCGATCGCTGAGCACGGCGGCGAAGAGGTCCTGTTTGCCGCCGAAGTTGGAGTAGACGGCTCCCTTGGTGAACCCGGCGGCACGCGCCACGTCGTCCAGGCGGCTGTCGGCGTACCCGCGCTCCGCGAACACGCGCGCGGCGGCGGCGAGCAGGCGGCGGCGCACCTCCGCGCGGGGCACGCGGGGTGCGGGTTCCGGTGGGCCGTCCATGCGGCGAACCTAACATACCGGCCGGTACCGGATACCCATGGGTATCACGGTCACCGGCCGGTGTCAGGGGGAGGGCTACTCCGTGTCGTAGACGCGGACGTAGTCGACGACCATCTCCTGCGGGAACTGGGTGGTCTCGTCCGGGTACCCGGGCCACTGGCCGCCCACGGCGACGTTGAGGATCATGAAGAACTCCTGGTCGAACACCCAGTCACCGCTCACGTCGGAGGGGGTGACGGTGTTGAAGGGCACGCCGTCGACCGACCAGGTGATGGAGTCGGGGGTCCAGTCCACCGCGTACACGTGGAAGTCGTCGGGGAAGGCCCCGCCGTCGGGGTGGTCGTAGGAGGCGCCCACGCCCTCGCCGCCGGAGTAGCCGGGGCCGTGCACGGTGCCGTGGACGGTCCCGGGCTCGCTGCCGATGTGCTCCATGATGTCGATCTCGCCCGAGTCCGGCCACGGCGTGTCCGGGAAGTCGGAGCCGAGCATCCAGAAGGCGGGCCAGACGCCCTGGCCGGTCGGCACCTTGATCCTGGCCTCGATCCGGCCGTGGGCGTGCTCGACGTTGTGCTGGGTGGTCATCCGCGCGGAGGTGTAGCCGCCGTCGGCTTCCTGGCGCGCCGTGATGACGAGGTTGCCGTCGCCGTCCAGGGCGGAGTTGTCCCGGCTGGTGGTGTAGTTCTGGAGCTCCTCGTTGCCCCAGCCGTGGTCGCCGGTCTCGTGGTTCCAGTTCGCCGGGTCGGGGGCGTCGCCCGCCGCGCCGTCGAACTCGTCGGACCACACCAGCGCGGCGTCGGTCGAGGTCAGTTCGCTGTTGTCGGTCACGTCGCTTCCGGTCCAGGTCAGGGCGGTGGCGGTGAGAGCGAAGGCGGCTCCCAGGCCAACGGTGGTGGTGACGGTGCGGCGCACGGTGCCGCCGCTCCGTGGTTTCGCGTTCGATGGGTGGCCCATGGTGGTCCTCCGGGGGTCGGGGGCGGGGCCGGGCCTCGGTACGCGCGGGGCAGCGGGTCTCGCGCGGATGCGAGGGGACCGGCGCACTCTGCTGAACGAGTGTTAAGCGACTGTACGGTTGCGCTCCGTGGTGTTACAAGGGGGTGTCGGGAGAAAAATGGGAACGCTCCCATCGAGGGCGGGAAAAGGGGCCTACGGGTCCGCGCCCGTCGGCCCCGGCGGTCAGGGCCTGCTCGCCCGCAGCGAGTACATCAGCGGGACGCGGGCGTGCGTGTCCGGGAAGCGGTAGTAGCCGCCCGCCGAACGCTCGAAGGAACCGAACCGGGGGAAGAGCGAGGCGTCGTGTTCGTGGAGGAAGTCCAGGCGCAGCCCGGCCGCCGCCAGCGCGGAGACCACCGCACCGAGCGGGTGCTGCCACTCGACGCTGCGGTTGTGGACGGTCTCGGCCTCCAGGTCCGCGTACGTCCCCGTCATCTCCGACTCCTGGGCGTCCTTCGCGAAGTAGTCGCGGACCACCCGCGTCCCGGTCGCGTCGTCGAGGACGTCCGTGAGCGGGTGGAACTCGGCCAGGTACAGGAAGCCGCCGGGGGACAGCAGCGACGCCGCCGTCCGGGCCCAGCGCTCGATGTCCGGGAGCCAGCACAGCGCGCCGGTCCCGGTGTAGACGATGTCGTAGGTCTCCTCGGGCACCACCGAGGGGGCGTCGTAGACGTCGGACTCCACGAAGGCCGCCCGCTCGGGGGAGAGCCCGATCTCCCCGGCCAGCTCCCGCGCCTTGCGCACGGCCGGGCCCGAGAAGTCCAGACCGACCACGCGCGCCGCGCCGTGGTCGCGTGCCCACGACAGGGTGTCCAGGCCGATGTGGCACTGGAGGTGCAGCAGGGTGCGGCCGGTGACGTCACCGACCTCCTCGATCTCGAAGTCGCGCAGGGCGTCCGTTCCGGCACGGAAGCCGTCCAGGTCGTAGAAGTCGCTGGCGACGTGCAGGGGGACCCGCTCGTCCCAGTGGGCGCGGTTGGCCGAACGCCAGTCCGTCGGGGTGGGAGTGCTCATGGTGCTGGAAGCTAACAGGGAACCCGGATCGCGTCCCCTGGTTTTTCGCGTCCGCGGCCAGGGGAGCCCCGGCGGGCCGTCCGGGTGGAGCGGCGGGGTTACCATCGGGCCGGGGTTCGAGGCCACCACGCCTCCGTGACCTGGGCTCTCATCGCTCTCTCATCCCTTTCGGCTGTGATGGACGGACCATGCAAGCCAAGATCCTCGTCGTCGACGACGAACCCAACATCCTCGACGTGGTCGCCACCGTGCTGGAGTTCCACGGATTCGACGTGCGCACCGCCGCCACCGCCGCCGAGGCCCACACCGCCGCGCACGCGTTCGGGCCCGACCTGGTCGTCCTGGACGTCATGCTCCCCGACGGGGACGGGTTCGACGTGTGCCGCGCTCTGCGCCGTTCACGGCCCGACCTCGGCATCGTCTTCCTCACCGCCAAGGACGCCCACAGCGAGCGGATCGCCGGGCTCACCTACGGCGGCGACGACTACGTCACCAAACCGTTCAACACCGACGAACTGGTGGCCCGGGTGCGCGCCGTCCTGCGCAGGACGCGGCCCGGGAACGGGCCGGAAGCGGCGGACGGGGTCCTGCGCTTCGCCGACGTGGAACTGGACGAGCGCGCCTGCGTGGTGCGGCGGGCCGGGAACCCGGTGCCGTTGTCGCGCACCGAGTTCGACCTGCTCCGCTACCTGATGCTCAACAGCGGGCGCGTGCTCTCCCGCCCGCAGATCATCGACGAGGTCTGGAGCGACGGCTACTCGGGCGGCTCCAACATCGTCGACACCTACGTCGGCTACCTGCGCCGCAAGCTCGGCGCCCACGGCCCCAACCTCATCCGGACCCAGCGGGGGTTCGGCTACGCGCTGCGTGAGGGCGACCCCGAATGAGGGCCCCGTGGCGCACCCTGCGCGGACGGATGGTGGTGGTCAACGCCGTCCTGATGTTCCTCGCCCTGAGCGTGGTGGCGGTGGCCAGCTCCATGTTCCTCGGCACCTACCTGGTGGACCGGCTGGACGAACGCATCGAGACCAGCGCCTCGTTCGTCCGCGCCAACCAGGACGACATCTTCGCCAAGAGCCCCGACCAGCTGGTCGAGCAGATCCGCGCTCCGAGCGACTTCGTCGCGGAGTTCGTCACCCAGGTCCCGGGGGACAGCCACCCCAAGGTGCACCGGCTCCAGGGGTCGGGCCCCACCCTGGTGCGCGACATCGACACCGACGGCGCCCCGGAGGGCGTGTTCACGGTCGAGCACGACGGCGCCGAGTACCGGGTCAAGGTGTTGGACCTGCCCGACCAGGACACCGTGGTCCTGCTCGGGGAGCCCCTGCGACCGGTCACCGCCACCGTCCACCGGCTGATCGCCATCCAGGTGCTGGGCGGCCTCGCCATGCTCGGGATCGCGCTGGTCGCCGGAACAGCGGTCATCCGCCGGGGCCTGCGCCCCCTGGACGACGTCGTGGAGACGGCGGAGGCCATCGCCCGGGGCGACCTGGAACGCCGTGTCCCCGAACCCGCGCCGGGCGCCGCCGACGAGGTCAGCCGCCTCACCCTGTCCATCAACCGCATGCTCGCCCGCCTGCGCGGCGCCCTGTACGCCCACGAGCAGTCCGAGGAACGGCTGCGCCGGTTCGTCTCGGACGCCTCCCACGAACTGCGCACCCCGCTGACCTCGATCCGCGGCTACCTGCAACTCGTGGCCCAGGGGGTCGTCGACGTCGCCCGGCGCCCGGACGTCATCACCCGCTCCCAGCAGGAGTCCGAGCGCATGGCGGCCATCGTGGACAACCTCCTCTACCTCGCACGCCTGGACGAACGCCCCGTGCCCCGGCACGAGGTGGTCGCCCTCAGCAGGATCGTGGCCGACAGCGTCTCCGACGCCCGCGCCGCCCAGCCCGAACGGGACTGGCGGACCGAGGTCACCGCCGACGGCCTCGTGGTCGGGGACGAACAGGAACTGCGCCAGGCCGTCTCCAACCTGCTGGCCAACGTGCGCGTGCACACCCCGGCCAGCAGTCCGGCGACGGTCCGGCTGCACCGCCGCGACGGCCGCGTGGTCCTCGGGGTCTCCGACGAGGGCCCCGGCGTGGCCGAGGAGAACGCGGCCTTCGTGTTCGAGCGTTTCTACCGGGCCTCCGCCGCGTCCGGCCGCCCCGGCAGCGGGCTCGGGCTTCCCATCGTCCGCGCCGTCATGCGGGCCCACGGAGGAGAGGCGGAGTTCACCTCCACCGCCGCCGAGGGCACCACGGTCACCCTGCGGTTCCCGTCACCGCCGGACCCCGACACGGGCTCCGCGACCGCCGGACGTGACGACGATCTCACTGGTGGAGCGGCCTTCTCATCGAACTCTCATGATCCTCGGCAGTTCGCCTCATCGGCGTCGTATGAGCTGGAAGGCAAGCGTAAGTCGGGGTTGAGAGGAATGAGTATGGCTGGGCTGCTCTATCGTCTGGGTGGGTTCGCCTACCGACGACGATGGCTGGTCGTGTTCTCGTGGCTGCTGGTCCTGGTGCTCGCGGGCGGTGCGGCGCTGATGTTCCGCGCCCCGCTCAACGACGCGCTCAGCATCCCCGGCACCGAGTCGGAACAGGCCACCGACCTGATGGAGGCGCGGTTCTCCACCACCGGTGAGTCCGTCACCGCCGTGCTGCGCGCACCCGACGGCACCGACGTCATCGAGGACGAACAGTACGCCGACGCGGTGCGCGCCACCGCCGACGAACTGGCGGAGATCCCCGGGGTCGACGAGGTCTTCAGCCCGCACGGCATCCTGGAGGACGCCCGCCAGCAGTATGACGACGGGATCGCGGAGGGCGAGGAACAGGCCCTGGAGATCGCGCGCGAACAGGTCGAGGCGATGGTTCCGCCGGAGACCCCCGACCGCGAGCAGGCCGTCGAGGAACTGATGGTCGAGGCCGAGGCGCAGGCGCTCGCCGCCGTCGCCGAGGAGGCCCCCGACTTCGACGACGACGAGGTCCTCGACCAGGTTCCGCAGCTCTCCGACGACCGCGACAGCGTGATGGTCCAGGTCCAGCTGGAGTTCCGCAACGGCGAGGTCCCGGTCGAGACCGTCGAGGCCATCCTCGCCACCGGTGACGAGGCGCGGGCGGCCGGGATGGACGTCGAGTTCAGCGGCCCCTCCATCACCCAGCAGGTGCCCGCCATCATGGGCCCGAGCGAGGTCGTCGGCCTGGTCGCCGCCCTCGTGGTGCTCATCATCAACTTCGGCGCCCTGGTCACCGCCGGTCTGCCCATCCTGCTCGCGCTGATCGGCGTGGGCGTGGGCATGCTCCTGCTCTACGCCTCGTCCAGCCTGATCGAACTCACCAGCACGGCCCCGATCCTGGCGCTCATGCTGGGCATCGCCGTGGGCATCGACTACTCGCTGTTCGTGCTCTCCCGCCACCGCAAGCAGGTGGCGCAGGGCTGGGACCCGGCGGAGTCGGCCGCCCGCGCCATCGGCACCGCGGGCAGCGCCGTGGTCTTCGCGGGGATCACGGTCATCATCGCCCTGCTCGGGTTGTCCGTGGTCCAGATCCCGTTCCTGACCCTCATGGGTGTGGCCGCGATGGTCACGGTCGCGGTGGCGGTGCTCGTCGCGATCACGCTGCTCCCGGCCCTGCTCGGGTTCATCGGCCACCGGGTCACCGCCGGTCGGCTGCCGGTGCTGGGCCGCCGGGCCGAGAGGGCGATGGTCTCCGAGCGCACCATGAGCGCGCGGTGGATCGGCATGGTCATCAAGCGCCCGGTCATCGCGATCGTCGGCGTGACCGCCGTCCTGGGGACGCTCCTGCTTCCCCTGGGCAGCATGCACCTGGGCCTGCCCAGCGACGAGACCAGCTCGACGGACACCACACAGCGCCAGGCCTTCGAGATCATCAGCGACGAGTTCGGCCCCGGGCACACCGCCCAGCTCGCCGTGGTGGCCGACCTGACCGGTCTGCCGGACATGCCCGCCGCCGCCGACGAGGTGGCCGAGCGCATGGAGGGTGTCGACGGGGTCGCGGAGGTGTTCCCGCCCCAGCTCAGCGAGGTGCGGGACACGGCGATCATCGTGGTCATCCCCGAGACCGGACCCTCGGACACCGCCACCGAGGACGTGCTGCACGACGTGCGCGGACTCCAGGGCGAGATCGAGGACGAGATCGGTGCGAAGATCGTGGTGGCCGGTGCCGCCGCCATGGCCATCGACGTCTCCGAACGCCTCGCGGACGCGCTGCCGGTGTTCGCCGCCGTGGTGATCGGCCTGGCCCTGGTGCTGATGACGGTCGTGTTCCGCTCGATCCTGGTGCCGGTCAAGGCGGCGCTGGGGTTCGTGCTCAGCGCGGGCGCCTCCCTGGGCCTGACCGTGGTGGTCTTCCAGTGGGGCTACGGCGCCGGGCTGTTCGGTGTGGAACCCGGCCCGCTCCTGGCGTTCATGCCGACCCTGATGATCGGCATCCTCTTCGGCCTCGCCATGGACTACGAGGTGTTCCTGGTCTCCCGCATGCGGGAGGACCACGTCCACGGCGCCGAACCGATGGCGGCGATCTCCACCGGCTTCACCCAGGGGGCGCGCGTGGTCACGGCGGCCGCGGCCATCATGATCAGCGTCTTCGCGTCCTTCGTCTTCGGCCACGTGGAGATGTTGAAGCCGATCGCGTTCGTCCTCGCCGTGGGCATCCTCATCGACGCCTTCCTGGTCCGGATGACGCTCGGCCCGGCGGTCATGGCGCTGTTCGGCCGGGCTACCTGGTGGCTGCCGAAGTGGCTGGACCGCCTGCTCCCCAACGTGGACATCGAGGGTGACCGGCTCGCCCCGGCCGGGCCCGTCGGCGGTGCGGCGACCGCTGAAGGCGCGGGCTCCGAGCCCGGCGCGGACGACGGCGACCCCCGGGAGGCCGGTGCCCCGGCCGGATCGTCCCGGTAACGGACGCTCCGAGGAACGGCCCCGCCACGCCCGGCGGGGCCGTTCCCGTACCCGGGGACCCGGCTCCGAGGGCTGTCACGGGCCGTGGCTAGTATGACCCGGATCACTCGACAGCAGCCGGGAGTCCGCACGTGCCAGTGACGCAAGCCAAGCCGCGCCTCGTCCTCACCGCCTCCGCCGCCTCGCTGGCCGTGGTCCTCGCCGCCGGTTGCTCGGGGACGGACTCCGACGGTTCGGCCCACCCCGAGACGTCGGCCATGGAGGGGAGCAGGCTCGACGAGATCCTGGACCGGGGCTCGCTCCACGTGTGCACGACGGGCGACTACCGGCCGTTCACCTTCCTCGACTCCGACCCGGACGAGTTCACCGGCATCGACGTCGACATGGCCCGGGACCTGGCCGACGACCTCGGCGTGGAGATCGAGTGGACCCGGACCACCTGGGACGACCTGATGGAGGACTTCCTCGACGGGTGCGACGTCGCGGTCGGCGGCATCTCGGTCAACACCGAGCGATCCCAGCAGGTGTACTTCTCCGCCCCGCTCATGGAGGACGGCAAGACCCCCATCACCCTGTGCGAGAACGTGGACGACTACCGCACGATCGAGCAGATCAACCAGCCCGGGGTGCGCTCCATCATGCCCAGCGGCGGCACCAACCAGGTGTTCGCCGAGGAGCACTACCCGGACGGCGAACTCATCACGCACGACAACAACACGATCTTCGACGAGATCGTCGCGGGCCGCGCCGACGTGATGACCACCGACGCCTCCGAGGTGCTGTGGGTGGCCAACGAGTACGAGGAGCTGTGCGCCGTCAACCCCGAGGAGCCCTTCGACTTCTTCGAGAAGGCGTTCATGCTGCCCCGGGGCGACGACGTGTTCAAGCACTACGTGGACCAGTGGCTGAACATGGCGCTCAACGACGGCACCTACGACCGGATCGTCGAGCCCTGGTTCGGGGAGGACGTCGAGCTCTGAGCGGGTGACGGGTTCCGGGCGCGCCGTACCCGGACCCGGCGGCAGGCCCCGAGCTCCCGCTTGGGACCTTGCCCATGTCGTTGCGGGGCAGCGCCTCCGCCACCCCCGGGTGGGCGAGCGGCGTGTTCTCGATCTCCCCGGCGCCGATCGCGTACCCGCCGCTCTTGACGAGGTCGGTGCCCCTGCGGCCGACCAGCCGCACCCGTCCCTCAGGGGCGAGCACGGCCGTGTCCCCGGTCCGGAACCAGGTGCCGTCCATCACCTCGGCGCCGTCGTCGTCGACCAGGCGCAGCTCCACCCCGTCCAGCGGGACGCCCACGGTGCCGGGCGCGGTCGGGTCACCCGGACGGACGCTGGTGTTCATGAGGGTCTCGGTCATCCCATGGCGCTCCACCACGCGCCGCCCGGTGGCGGCGGCTCAGCGCGAGCGGACGTTCACCGGCAGGAGGAACCCATGTCGAAAAAAGCCAACACGTTGTTGTGAACCAGCAACGCCTTTCCCGTGTCGAAGGGTGGAGGGACCGCGACGGAAGGAAGTACCCCCCCATGCGACACCACACCACGTCCATGACGGCGGCGCTCGTGGCGACCGCCCTGCTGGCCACCGGCTGCGGCCTGGGCGGCGACGACCCGGGCGGTGACGGTCCGGGCGGCGGAGAGCCTCCGGGACCGGGAGCCGACCCGGAGGGCGGCTTCGTCAGAGAGGGTTTCGTCGGCACCTGGGACGACTACCTCGACGCCCGCGTCGAGGTCACCGAACTCGCCAACGTGGACGGGATGACCCGGCTGACGATCGAGTACACGAACCTGGAGGACCGCACCATCGAGGGCGGCGCCTACGACAACCCCATGAGCGCCCACTGGTTCCGGATCCTGGACCCCGTCCGGCAGCTCCGCTACGCTCCCCACGGCGACATCGGGGCCGACATCTCCGACTTCTACCGCGAGGAGCTGTGGCAGCCGGGCGTGACCTACGAGCTGGTCGTCTTCTACCCCGAACTGGAGGGCGACCCGGAGCGGCTGACCGTCGAGGGACCCGGCGGCATCGGGGAGTTCGCCGGGGTCCCGGTGGTCGACGGCGAACCGCGCGACGACCCGTCCGGACTGCCGGAGGAACGCGAGGAGGGATGGCCCCAGGAGGGGGAGACGGTGACCGTGCCGGTCACCGGAGGTCAGCCGGAGGAGGAGGGCACCGTCAATGATGTGGTCTCCCAGGTGGAGACGGTCGTCAGCGGCCGTGAGAGCGACTCCGAACAGGAGACGGTGGCCCTGCGCGCGGACGTCCTCTTCGACTTCGACGAGGCGACGCTCACCTCCGATGCCGCGACCATCCTCACCGACGTCATCGAGGAGACCCGGGAGCGCGCCGACCCGGAGAAGCCCCCGATCACCGTCACCGGGCACACCGACGGCGTGGGGGAGGACGACTACAACCAGACCCTGTCCGAGGAGCGCGCCCAGGCGGTCCGGGACGTGCTGGAGGGCGAACTGGGGTCCGGGTACGAGTACGAGACGGAGGGGGTGGGCGCCGCCGAGCCGGTGGAGGCCGAGGGCGGCGACGACGACGCGTGGGCCCGCTCACAGAACCGGCGGGTGGAGATCTCCTACAGCTTCAAGGAGGAGTTCGCCTCCGAGGAGGCCGGG
Source organism: Nocardiopsis sp. iso_237 (assembly GCF_056173345.1). Taxonomy (NCBI): domain Bacteria; kingdom Bacillati; phylum Actinomycetota; class Actinomycetes; order Streptosporangiales; family Nocardiopsidaceae; genus Nocardiopsis; species Nocardiopsis sp. iso_237. The sequence continues at coordinate 3,148,442 of NZ_CM149669.1, forward strand.
GAGGCGGAGACCGAGGTCGACACCCTCGACATCGCCCCGGAGGACGCCGGGGAACCGGCCGCCTTCAGGGACGTCGAGGGGACCGAGCCCGCCGCCACCGCCACGGCGGAGCAGGAGTACTTCTACGGCGGGGACCTCCGGCACTCCTGGGAACTGGATGTCTTCCCCTTCTACCGCGACGGCGCGTTCCTCGTCGCCCGGTTCGCGGCCACCCACCAGGGCGACACCGTCCCCAACACCACCAACCCCTTCGGCATCGGCTCGTACTTCGAGTTCAACGCCTTCGACCCCGACACCGGGATCGTCTACACCCAGGCCTTCGACGGCGACCACCTGTCCTTCATCGACCGGGTGGGGTCCCCCCTGTGGCCCGCCGCCACCGCACCCGGCTCCACCCAGTACGGCTACCTCTACCTGACCGCGCCCCCGGCGGAGACCACCGAGCTCACGTTCAACGCGGGCCCGTTCGGGACGCTGGAGGGGATCCCGATCGAGGAGTGACGGCGGGACCGCCCCCGGGGTCCGGGGGCTCGTGCCCCGGGCCCCGGGCACGCCGCCCCGGTCAGCTCCGCGCGACGGCGGCGAAGTGCGCCACCATCCGGCCGTGGTCGGGAACCAGGCCCGTGATCAGCTCCAACGCCTGAGCGGCCTGGAACACCGCCATGCCGCCGCCGTCCAGGGTGGCGCACCCGATCCGCTCGGCCTCGGTGAGCAGCGCGGTGCGCAACGGCCGGTAGACCACGTCGGCCACCCACAGGTGCGGGCGCAGGACCTCCGGGGCCACCGGCGGGTCCGGGTGGTGGGCCATCCCGGCCGGGGTGGCGTTCACCAGCCCGTCCGCCTCGGTCAGGAGCCCGGCCACCTCCGAGGGCGGCACCGCCCGGCACCGCCTCCCGGGAAACCGTTCCGTCAGGTCCCGGGCGAGACCGCTGGCCCGGCCCCGGTCGGTGTCCACCACCGCCAGGTCCCGCACCCCGGAGGTCATGAGGGCGTGGGCGACCGCCGCACCGGCCCCGCCCGCGCCCAGGAGGACCACGCTCCGCCTGGGCGCCGCGGGCAGCCCCAGCTCCAGGGAGAGCGCGAACGCCGACCAGTCCGTGTTGTGCCCGACCGCCCGTGCGCCGTCGAACACCACGGTGTTCACCGCTCCCAGAGCGGCCGCGTCGGGCGTGAGTCCGTCCAGGTGGGGGAGGACGAGCTGCTTGCAGGGGTGGGTGATGTTCAGTCCGTCGAACCCGTACCGGGGGGCCGAGCGGACGAGCTCACCGACCGACGACGCCGACAGGCCCCAGGTGTCCAGGTCGATCCGGCGGTAGACCAGGCGGCGCCCGAGCTCGGCGGCCTCCGTCTCGTGCATGGCCGGGGTCAGGGAGGGGCCGATCCCCGAACCGATCAGTCCCACCAGGAAGGAGGGTACGTCGGGGGCGGGGGCCGGTGCCCGCACGGTCCCGTCGCCGCTCGTCGGGCCCCTCACGTCCACTGCTCCGAACGGTGCCGCGCGCGGTGCGCCGCCATCCGCACCGGGGTGTTGGCCGCCCCGTACCCCTCGTAGCCGTTCACGCGCTGCACGACCTCAAGGAACAACCGGCCGCCCAACAGGGGTGTGTAGAGGTGCCAGAACTCGCCCGCGCCGTCCGTGTCGTGGAGGATGCCCAGGCCGCGCATGAGGGCGAGCCGCGCCGGGGACAGGTCCGTCCTGGCGGCGAGGTCGTCGTAGTGGTTGTCGGGGACCCGGATCGGAGGCTCCCCGGCGGCGACCATCGCGCGGGCGACCGCGACGATGTCGTCACAGGCCAGGGCGATGTGCTGGGATCCGCCGGTGGCGTCCGCCTGGGGGCCGCGCCCCAGCACGGACACGTTCAGCGCGACGCGGGGCCCCGCCCCCGGGTCGTCCGGCCGCGTCAGGACCCGGCTCCGGACCAGCCCGTCGGGAGAGGACAGGTCGGTGTTCTCCGACGGGGAGAGCCCGAACAGGGTCCGGTAGAACAGGGAGGCCTCGTCGAAGTGGTCGAACGGCTGGTGCAGACCGACGTGGTCGATTCCGGTGACCGGGGTCGGCGCTCCGTCGCTCCGGTGGTCGACCGCGGGCGCCGAGAAGTCCTCCGTCCAGTCCGCCCCACCGGACGACTCGGGCGGGCACAGGAAGACGGCGGTGCCGTCGGGGGCGGCGACCGCGCGTATCCGCGCCTCCGAGGGGTCGCGGCGGCGGGTCAGGGCCGGAGCCGAGAGGGCTTCCGCCCTGGCCGAGGCCAGGGCGGGATCGGAGACCTCGACTCCCAGCGCCGTCACCGCCGCGTCGCCGGTCCAGGTGTGCCCGAGTCGCGGGTCGGCGGAGTTCAGCAGCACCCGCGCGCGCCCGTGCTCCCAGAGTTCGACGGGCTTGGACCGGTGGTCGCGGGTGTGTGCGAAACCCAGCGCCGACAACACCGAGCGGGTGCGTCCGGCGGCTGGTTCAGCGGCCGCGACCTCGACGAACGCCAGGTTCCCGGGTGGCGCGAGGTCCGGGAGCCGGTTCAGGTGAACGGGGCCGTCCCGGTGCGGGTCCGGGGCGCGCCCCGGACCGTCGGACTCCCGGGCCCGTGCCACCGTGTCCTCCAGGGCGGACAGCGAGCGCAGGGCGTCCGCGGCCGTCCGGTCCGGGTCGGAGGCGCGGAAGACGTCGTTGAACACCTCCAGGGACAGCGGGCCCCGGTAGCCCGCGGCGATCACGTGGCCGGTGAACTCCGCCAGGTCGAAGCCGCCCTGCCCGGGGAAGCAGCGGTGGTGGCGGCTCCACTGGAGCACGTCCATGTCCATGCGCGGAGCGTCGGCCAGCTGGAGGAAGAGGATCTTCTCCGCGGGGATGTCCCGGACACCCGAGGGGTCGTCACCCCTGGAGAGGATGTGGAAGCTGTCCAGACACAGGCCGAGTGAGGGGTGGTCGGCGGCTTCGACGATCCGCCACGAGTGCTCGTAGGTCGAGACGCGGCGCCCCCAGGCGAGCGCCTCGTAGGCGACGCGCACCCCGTAGGGTTCGGCGGTCTCGGCCAGGGAACGCAGCTGGGCGGCGGCCAGGGCGTCGTCGTCGATGGCCGACGCCGTCGCGTTGGAGCAGACCAGCAGGGTGTCCACCCCGAGTTCGACCATGAGCGCGAACTTGGCCTCGGCCCGCCTCAGGTTGGCCGCCAGCCGGGTGTCATCCACGCCCTCGAAGTCCCGGAAGGGCTGGTAGAGGTCGATGGTCAGGCCGAGCTCCCCGGCCAGGGCGCGGATCTCGCGCGGAGTCAGGGGGGAGGAGACGAGGTCGTTCTCGAAGATCTCCACGCCGTCGAAGCCGACCTTGGCGGCCGCGCTCAGTTTCTCTTCCAGGGTTCCGCTGAGGGAGACCGTGGCGATGGATCGCCGCATGTCCGTCAGACTCCGTTTCCGTTCTCGGGGCAGGGGGTGCTCACGCCGCACCGGTGTCGGGCGGTGCGGGGAGGGGAGGGGACGGGGCCGGTGGCGTTCGGGGCCCTGACGGCCCCCGTGGTCAGGCCGACTCCCGGAAGGCCTCGTAGAGCTCCAGCTCCTCGCCCTCGAGCGTGGACAGGAAGTGCTCGTGGACCTGCGTGCGGAAGGCCTCCACGTCCACGTCGTCGACGACCTCCATGGCGCCGCCGGCCTCCCACTCGGCGAGGACCTCCGCCTCCGCCTCCTCGATGCAGGCGCGGTTCTCCTCCCGGACCTGGCTGACCGCCTCCTGGAGCACCTCCCGCTGCCCCTCGGAGAGCCCTTCCCAGGTCTGCCCCGAGACCACGATCATCTGGGAGCCGATCTGGTGCCCGGAGAGGCTGACATGGGACTGCACCTCGGAGTAGTTGTCGGCGTCGACGGTCGCGATCGGGTTCTCCTGGCCGTCGACGGTCCCCTGCTGGAGGGCCATGTAGACCTCCTCGAAGGCGACCGTGGTCGGGCTGGCCCCCATCGCCTCGGCGTTGGCCAGGTAGATGGGGGAGTCGGGGAACCGCATCCGCAGGCCGGAGAGGTCGGCGGGGGTGCGGATCGGCTGGTTGGCGGTGAAGTGCCGGTCCCCGAAGTACCAGACGTCGAGGATCTTGGCCCCGGTGGCCTCCTCGAACCCCTGCTTGGCGGCGTCGGCGGCCTCGGAGTCGAAGAAGGAGAACATGTGGTCGGCGTCGTCGAAGGCGTACGCGGCGTCGAAGACGCCGATCGGCGGGTGGGCGGAGCCCAGGGCCGCCGAGCCCTGCACGTCCATGTCGATGTCGCCGGACATCACGGACGCGAAGGTCTCGGTGTTGTCGCCCAGCTGGCTGCCGGGGAAGGTGTCCACACGGATGCCGGCGTCGGCCTCGGCCACGTGTTCGGCCACCAGGTCGATGCCGCATCGGGTGTGCGGGTGGTCCTCGGTGTAGCTGTTGGAGAAGGTGAGGACGGTGCCGTCGGTGTCGTCGCCGGAACCGCAGGCGGTGAGGACGAGGGCCGCGGCTGGCAGGAGCGCGGCGACGCGGAGACCGGTGTTCATGGTGGGGCCTTTCGGTGGGGCGCGGGGAGTGGGCTTGGACGGGGTGCCGTGGGTGGCGGCGTCCGGCGGACGGCGTCGCTAGAGGCCGAGTCGGCCGGGGAGGAACAGGACGAGTTCGGGGGCCACGGTGAGCAGGCCGAGGACCGCCAGGAGCGGGATCAGGAACGGAGCGGTACCGCGGAACACCTCGTGCATGGGGGTTCGGGTCGCCGACCCCAGGACGAAGAGCACGCCGCCGATGGGTGGGGTGAGCAGGCCGATCATCAGGTTCACGATGGCGATCACCCCGAAGTGGACCGGGTCGACGCCGAACTGCACGGCGATCGGCAGGAGGACCGGCACCGTGATGACCAGGGCCGCGATGGGCTCCAGGATGGTGCCGATCAGGATGAGCGCCACGTTCACCAGCAGGAGGAACACGACGGGGCTGTCCGTGAAGCCGAGCAGGAACGAGGCGATGTCCTGCGGCACCCGCTCGCGGGCCAGGACCCAGCCCAGCAGCCCCGACGCGGCGAGGATCAGGGTGATCGACGCCGCCGTGGTGGCGGTCTCGACGGCGATGCCCCACAGGGAGCGAAGGGTCAGGCGCCGGTAACAGAACCCGAGGACGAGGACGTAGGCGACGCCGACGGCGGCGGCCTCGGTCGGGGTGAACAGACCGCTGAGGATGCCCCCGAGCAGCAGGACCGGCGCCCCCAGGGGACCGATGACGCGGAGAGCGGCGGACCGGAACTCTCCGGGGGCCGAGCGCCGTCCGGCGAGCTGGGGCTGTTTGCGGCTCCAGACGAAGACGTACAGTGCGAGGCCGCCCGCGATGAGCAGGGCCGGGACCACGGCGGCGGCGAACAGCGCGGCGGTCGAGACCGCCGCCACCGACGCGTAGACGATCGCGGGGATGCTCGGCGGCATCACCGGGCTGATGAGGCTGGAGGAGGCGGTCAGCCCCAGGGCGAAGCGCCTGGGGTACCCCCGGCTGGTCATGGCCGGGACGAGCATCTTGCCCATGCCCGCGACGTCGGCCAGGGCCGTGCCGCTGATCCACGAGAAGCCGACGCTGACGCCGATGTTCACGTAGCCCAGGCTGGCGCGCACCCGGCCGAACAGCACCTGGGCGAAGGCGAAGATGCGGTCCGCGATCCCCGTGCGGTTGGCGACCACTCCCAGCAGGACGAACAGCGGGACCGCGAGCAGCGGGAAGCTGTTGACCTCCTGCGCCGCCGTGCGCAGGCTCAGCCCCGTCGACTGGTCCGTGACGACCATGTAGAGGAGGGTCGGCCCGAGGATCGCGAAGGCCACGGGGACCCGCAGCACCAGGAGGACGAGAATGCCGGTGACGACCAGTGCGGCGCTCATTCGGCACGCTCCTCGGGGGTGGACTCCAGGGCCGGGGGCGCGGGAAGGAGGGTGTTGGCCAGGGCGCGCAGCGCCGCGAGGGACAGCCCGATCATGGGGATCACGTAGGTCCAGGACAGGGGGAGGTTCAGGGCCGGGGTGGTCTGCGGGGAACCACCGAAGACCAGTTCGGCCGCCTCGAACACGAACCCCGCGGCGACCGCGGCGACGACGACGTTGGCCAGGACCCAGACCCCGCGCAGGAACCGCCCGCGGGCGACGTGGTCGACGAGCTTCAGGGTGATGTGCTCGTCCCGGCCCACCAGGTATCCGGCCAGGGAGAAGGTCAGCCACACCAGGCCGAACCTGGCCAGTTCGCCGGTCCAGACCCAGCCGGCGACCGGAAGGTGGCGCTGGGTCGCCTGGACGAGCATCAGGGTGAAGACGAGGGTGAGCAGGAGGGCTCCGACGACGAGTTCGGCCCTCTCCAGGTAGCGGACCACCGTCCGTACGGGGCCCGGGGGCCCGGTGTCGTTCGGTTCGGGGGGTTGGGTCATCCCAGTCGGCTCCAGTCGGGAGGACACGGCTTCGCGCTGATCAGCGACCGTGGACGTGGTGGGTGTCACATTTTTGTGAACTCTAGGTATCCGTTCACAGCTGTGGCAAGCGATTGCCAAAAGTTGTCGTATTCCGGTAGGAAGGGGGCGAGATGAACACTCCGAGGCGCACGACCATCTACGACGTCGCGGCCGAGGCGGGCGTGGCGGCCTCCACGGTCTCCCGGACCTTCGGCAACCCCCGCCGGGTGAACGCGACCACGCGCGAGCACGTGCTCCGGGTCGCCGAACGCCTCGGGTACCGGCCCAACCCCCTGGCCACGGCCCTCCAGTCCGGGCACAAGGCGACCATCGCGATGCTGGTCCCCGACATCACCAACCCGCACTTCTTCGGTACGATCCGGGGCGCGGAACGCCGGGCCAGCGAGGCGGGAGTCACCTTCATCCTCGGCAACACCGAGGAGTCGGCGGCCAACGAGCGCAACCAGATCGAACGGCTGGACCATTCGGTGGACGGCTTCGTGCTGGCGGCCAGCCGCATGAGCGACGAGACGACCGTGGGGATCGCCCAGAGCCACAACCTGGCGCTGGTCAACCGCGAGGTCGACGGCCTTCCCGGCGTGGTGGTCGACAGCGGCCCGGGGAGCTGGCAGATCATCGAACACCTGGCCTCGCTGGGGCACCGGTCGATCGTCTACCTCTCCGGACCGCACCAGTCCTGGCTCGCCAGCGAACGGTGGAAGGCGCTCAGGGGGGCGGCGGAGCGGCGCGGGCTCACCGTCGCCCGACTCGGCCCGTTCCCGCCCAGGGTCAGCGGGGGCGGAGCCGCCGCCGACGCCGCCCTGGTGTCCGGGGCGACCGCGCTGGTGGCCCACAACGACCTTCTCGCCATCGGTGTCCTGCGCCGTCTGTCCGAACGGGGGGTGGCTGTCCCCGGGCGGATCAGCGTGGTCGGCTACGACGACATCTTCGGCGCCGACCTGTGCGTTCCCGCCCTGACCACCCTCGCCGGTCCGGAGGACGAGGCGGGCAGGGTCGCGGTGGAGCTCCTGCTGAGGAAGGGCTCGCTCTCCACGGCGCACCCGGCCCCGCAGCGCGTGGTCCTGCCCACCCATCTGGTGATCCGGGACTCCACGGGCCCCGCGGCCCTCTGAGCCCGCCTCGGCCGGATCCGGCCGAGGCGACCGGGCCCGGACCGGGACGCGGAACCGGCGAGACGGGGACGGCCCGGGCAGCCCCGCGCGTTCGCGCCTGGGGCACCCGGGCCGCAGGGAAGGCCGTCCCACCGACCGGTGGGACGGACGATCCCTAGTGGGCGACGCCGCTCAGCTCGTTGGGGGCCTCGTCCAGGGTGGCCGAGCCGGTGACCTCACCGGAGGCCAGGTCCACCGCGTGCACCTGGCTGGTGGCCGGGTCGCTCACGTAGGCGGTGCCGCCGCGCACGAACAGCGCGGGCCGGGGGTCCTGCCACTCCACCGGCTCCTCCCACGCGTCGATCAGCTCGATGCTCCGGGTGAGCTCGCCCGAGTCCGGGTCGATCTCGTGCAGCGCGCCGTCGGTGCCCAGCACCAGGGCCTCACCTGCCGGGCCCCGGCCCAGGGAACGGAAGGTGTAGCTGGAGGGCAGGTCGACCAGTTCCAGGTCGCCCTCGGCGGTGTCGACCAGGGCGATCCGCTCGGGGCGCTCCAGTTCGGCGTCGGGGTCGGTCTTGTAGTCGCCCAGGATGACCGGTGACTCGTCCGAACCGGCCTGGTTGCCGATCCGCCCGTAGTCGTCGGGGCTCTCGATCTTGGTGAAGGCGCCGTCCTGGTAGACCAGCGCGCCGTCCTGGCATCCGATGGCCACGGCCCCGCCCTGGGCCGCGCTCTCCCCGTGCACGCCCGGGCAGTCCTCGCTGCGGGCGATCTCCTCCCCGTCGGCGTCCAGGACCAGCGCGCCGACCCGCTCCTCCTCGTTGCCGAGGGTGAGCAGCAGCTCGCCGTTCTCCAGCTCGACCGCCACCCCGTGGTGGGCCTCCTCGGCGGTGTGGACGTCGGTCTCCTCGGGCAGACCCGCGCCCAGCGCGTCGGTGTCGAAGGCGGTGACCTCCCCGGTCCCGTCCGCGAACAGGACGGTCCGGCCGTCGTGGCGCACCACGTGACCGGGGGTGTCGGCCGGGAAGAGGGTGTCGGTGAGCTCGGCGCCGGCGGCGTCGAGGACCTGGAAGCCCTCGGAGGTGGAGACGAACACGTGCCGGTCGTCCCCGGCGGGGTTGACCCGGTTGAAGCCGTCCAGCTCGATGTCGGCCACCACCTCCAGGGACTGGCCGTCCAGGACGTACAGGCCGCCGTCGTAGGTGGTGACGAGGGGCTCCGTGGCCACGGCCTCGGCCGGGGTCCCCTCCTCGTCGGCGCCCGCGGCGCCGTCGTCGGTTCCGTTTCCGCAGGCGGTCAGGAGGAGACCGGCGGACAACAGGGCGGGCAGGGCCGCCGCTCGGGTGGTGCGGTTCGAACGCATGCTTCTTCTCTCTCGGGGATGGGTGGTGCGGGGGGTGGCTGGGGGGCGGGTCGAAGGGGCGGGACTCAGTCGTCGCGGAGTCCGGCGGTGATCGCCTCGGTGTTGGCGCGCATCATCTCCAGGTAGGTCGCGGCGCCCCCGCCCTCACGGCTCAGGGACTCCGAGAAGAGCGGGACCACCTCGATCTCCACCCCGGCCTCCTCGGCCATCACGGTGGCCAGGCGGTCGGGCTGGGAGGAGTCCGCGAAGACGGCGGAGACCCCCGCCTCCGCGACGGCGTCGGAGAGGTCCTTGAGGTCGGAGGTGCTGGGCGAGGCCAGGGTGGTCCCGCTGGGGATCACGGCCCCGATCACCTCGAAGTCGTAGCGGTCCGCGAGGTAGCCGAAGACGTGGTGGTTGGTGACGAGCCTGCGGTTCTCGGCGGGCAGGGCGGCGAACTCCTCGCCCATCCACGCGTCGAGTTCGTCCAGCTCGGCCGCGTAGGTCTCGGCGTTGGCGCGCACGGTGTCCGCGTCGACCCCGTCGACCTCCTCGATCACGCGCTCCGCGATCAGCTCGACGGCCAGCCCGACCCGGGCCGGGTCGGTCCAGAAGTGCGGATCCGGCTCGCCCTCGCTCGCGTCCGAGGTGTAGGGGAGCGGATCGACGCCCGGACCCACCTCCAGGGCGGGTACCCCGGCCTCCTCGGCGGCGGTCACGTTGCGGGCGACGCCCTCCTCCAGGCCGAGGCCGTTGTGGACGACGAGGTCGGCGTTCTCCAGGGTCGCGGCCTCGCGGGCGGAGATCGCGAAGGAGTGCGGGTCGGTGTCGGGCGGCATCAGCACGGTGACCGGAGCCTGGTCACCGACGATCCGAGCGGTGACGTCACCGAGGATGTTGGTGGTCACCACGACCCCGGTGCCGTCTCCCTCCGAGGAACAGGAGGCCAGCGTGAGGGTGAGTGAGGCGGCCGCGATCGCGGCGAGGGGGCGTCGGGGCAGCATGGCGGTCACCGTCCGGTCTGGATCATCAGGTGCGGCGCGATCCCCGGGTCGAGGGTGCGGGCCACACGGAGGTCGTCGGCGTAGTCGATCTCGTGGACGACCCCGGCCTCGGGGTCGCTGACGTAGGCGCGGGAGGTGTCGGCCGTGAGTGTGGGCGGGTGTTCGGGGTCCACCGTGTCCAGCAGGTCGGTGGTGGCCTCCTCCTCGCCGGTCTCCGGGTCGAGTGCGCGCAGGGTCCCGTCGTCGGCCAGGACCAGGACCGGCCCCTCCTCGCCGGTCGCCGTCGCGGCCACGGTGCCGGGCTGCTCGTGGGCCCGCCACTCGGGGACAGCCAGGTCCAGGACCCACAGGGTGTCGTCGTCGGGAAGCGCGGCCAGGACGGCGGATCCGGATCGGTGATGGAAGGGGCCACCGCGTTCCTCGCCGGGGTGGGGGAGGGTCGCGGCGCTCAGTTCGCCGTCCTCCTCGGTGACGTGGAGGGTGCCCTCCGCGCAACCGACCACCAGGCCCCGGCGGGTGACGGCGGCAGCGTCGGGGTCGGTGCAGGTCGCCTCCGGGTCCGCCTGGGGTGTGCCGTCGCGGTCGAGTACGCGGACCGTCCCCTCGGCGTCGACGGCGACCAGGGCCCCCTGGTAGGGCAGGACCGTGGTCTCCTCGTCGACCGGGACGTCCGTGGTGGCGACCGTCCCGTCCTCCAGCTCCGCCCTCTCCAGCAGCAACGATGCTCCCTGGTCAGTGGTGACCGAGGTCAGCGCGGTGTCGGTGACGACGTGCGCGGGGTCGGGGAGGTCCAGGGCACCGACGTCTCCGGAGCCGGTTCGGTAGTAGTGGTTGTGGTCTCCGTGGTCCACGGTCCACACGCCGCTGTCGAAGACCTCGGTGGTCCCTTCATCGGATGAGCTTAGATAGGCGAAGCGGCCGTCTCCGGTGAGGCCGTCCACCGCCGGGACCTCGCCCAGTTCCGTGACCTCCTCGGTGATCAGGTCCAGGAGCCGCACCTGGCCGGTGCCGGTGTCGGCCACGACCAGCCGGAGCTGCGGTTCGGCGGTCTCCTCGGCGCCCTCGACGTACCCGTGGGGCGTCTCCTCCTCGGCGGCCTCGGGTTCGGTGGTGCCAGAGCAGGCACTCAGCAGGGTGATCAGGGCCGCCGCTCCCAGGGCGGCGGTGCGGTGTCGACGGTTCACGGTGTCACCGTTCCTTCCAGGTCAGAGGGCTGGGGTGCGGGGCGTTCCGGGTCTGCCGGTCGTCTGGCGAGCCCGCGTGAGCGCAGGCCGGAGGCCAGGGCCGAGACGAAGAAGAACGCCACCGCCGTGGCCGCGATGCTCGCTCCGGCCGCCGTCTCCCAGTGCCAGGAGACGAGCAGCCCGACATAGGTGGCGGCGCCGCCCAGCAGCGCGGCGGTGAGCATGATCCCCGGGATGCTCCTGGCCCAGAGCAGCGCGGTGGCGGGCGGGGCGATGAGCAGGCCGAACACCAGCAGCGTGCCGACCACGTGGAACGAGGCGACCACGGCGAGGGTGACCAGGCCCAACAGGGCGGCGTGCGCGGCGCGCGGCGCCAGGCCCAGGGTGTGCGCCTTGCGGGGGTCGAAGGCCAGCGCGACGAACGCCCGGTGGCCGACGACCGCGACCACCAGTGCGGCCGCGAGGGAGAGCCCCAGGTGGAGCAGGTCCCGCTCGCGCACTCCCAGGACGTCCCCGAAGAGGAAGGCGGTGAGGTCGACCGCGAAGGAGGCCGAGTGCGACACGAGGATCACGCCGACCGAGAGCATCCCCACGAACAGCAGGCCGATGCTCGTGTCCTGCGACAGCCGACGGGAGCGGCTCAGGGCGGTGACCCCGGCGGCCATGGCCCCGGCCGCGAGGGCGGCGCCCACGAACAGGCTCTGTCCGAACAGCGCGGCCAGGGCGACCCCGGGCAGCATGCCGTGCGACATCGCGTCCCCGAGGAAGGCCATGCCCCGCAGGACCACCCAGGTGCCCGCGATCGCGCAGACGGCGGAGACGAGGAGCCCCGCCCAGAGCGCACGCTGGACGAACGTGACCCCGAAGGGTTCGATCAGTGCTTCCATAGTGGGAGACTCTACAACGATAACCATTATCGTTTTCACATCGGGTCGGGTCAGACGAACCCGGACACAGCAGAAACGGGGGTCACGAGGGATGAGGATCGACCACGTGTACGCGGGTTACGACGGGACGGACGTCCTCCGGGGTGTCACCGCCGAGATCCCCGAAGGGGCGGTCACCGCCCTGGTCGGGGCCAACGGCGCGGGCAAGTCCACCCTGCTCGGGGTCCTGGCGGGAACGGTCGCGCCCCGGAGCGGAAGCGTCGTCCCGGCGCGGCCCGGCCGCCCCGCGTTCGTCGTGCAGCGCAGCGCGGTCCCGGACACCCTGCCGCTCACCGTGCGCGCCACCGTGACCATGGGCCGCTGGGCGCAGCGGGGGTGGTGGCGCCCGCTCACCCGGCACGACCGCCGCGTGGTCGACAAGTGCATGGAACAGGCAGGTGTCGCGGACCTGGCCGGCCGGAGGCTGGGGGAGCTCTCCGGGGGGCAGCGCCAACGCGCCCTCATCGCCCAGGGCCTGGCCCAGGAGGCGGGTCTGTTGCTGCTGGACGAACCCTCGGCCGGGCTGGACCAGCACTCCACGGGCCGGATCCGGGAGCTGGTCACCGAGGTCGCCGCCGAGGGCGTCACCGTGGTGCACGCCACCCACTTCACGGAGGAGGCGCGGGACGCGGACCACGTCCTCGCCCTGGAATCGGGCCGCGTGGTCACCCCGACCTCCGCCGTGTGACCTTCGCGACGGCGGTACCCCTGCGGCTTCCCTGCGGCGGCGGGTAGGTCCGGGCACCGCGCGTCGGAGCTCCGGCCACCGGACCGTCCGGAGCCGCTGGCGCCGGAACGTACGGTCGGCGGGGCCCGGATACCGTGGTATCGGACGCGAGCCACGGAGAGGGGCCGGGCATGGGGATCGGGATCGTGGTGGGTCTGCTCATCATCGTGGGCGGGGTCGCCCTGGTGATCGCGGTGCTGGGCTTCCTCCTGTCCAGGGCGCGCGCCTCGGGCCGCTCCGTCTCGCGCGGGCGCGGCACCGGCGAGGGCGGGGCCGCGTTCCACGCGGGTACCCGCCCCGGGCCCCGGTACGGCTCGGACGCCGGACCCGGGTACGACACCCGACCCCGGTTCTGACACCCGGGGCCGCGCGCGGCTCCCGGCGACCGGTTTGGTCCTCGCGGGGTGCCCCGGCATAGCCTGGGTGACGTGGGCATACAAGGCAGGGCGGTGCGCGGGCGCGCGGGTGCGGTGGAGAACCGCAGTCTCCCCTCGTACGGGGCGGGTGAGATCGACGTTCCCTACGTGGTGCACGGTACCGACGAGGTGATCGCGCGCGACACCTACTGGGAGGAGCACTCGCACCCCACACACGAGCTGCTCTGGAACCTGCGCGGGGCCTCCACCGCCACCACCGGCGCGCGGGTGTGGACCATCACCCCGTCGGTCGGCCTGTGGATCCCGGCCGGGACGCCCCACTCCGGGTGGACCCCGGCGGGGACCTGGCACCACGCGGCCCAGTTCAGCGTGCACGCGGTACCGGCCATCGCGGACACCACCGTCGCGGTGGAGGTCACCCCGCTCCTGCGCCTGCTGCTCGAACGGCTCAACTCCGACGGGCTGGACCGGGAGTCGCGCGCCAGGACCGAGGCGGTGGTGCTCGACCTGCTGGCCCCGGCCCCGGTCGAGCTGCTGCTGAAGATCCCCGAGTCCACCCTCCTGGAACCCATCGTCGCCGCCGTTCGCGCCGACCCCGCCGACGACACGACCCTCGCGTCGTGGGCCGCGCGACTCGGCGTGAGCTCCCGTACGATCACGCGGGCCTTCCGCGCGCAGACCGGTCTCGGGTTCAGCCAGTGGTCGGCGGCCGCGCGCGTGCAGCACGCGATCACGCTGCTCTCCGTGGGGGAGGAGATCGAGGAGGTGGCCGAGAGGGTCGGCTACCACTCCGCGAGCGCGTTCGGCGCGGTCTTCCGGAGGGTGACGGGCATGAGCCCCGGGCGGTTCCGTGTCCAGTGACGGCGGAATGTCCGTTCCGCGAGGTTCGATGTCCCTTTCGAGCGATTGCGAACCAACTGAGTGCACCCTAAATTCGGTTAGGCAAACCTAACTCCCGGTTTCCGGGGTTGGTCACCACCGGAAGGACACCATGACCCGCGCCCCACGGCTGGCCGCGATCGCCACCGCCGCACTCATCCCCCTCACCCTCGCCGCGTGCTCCTCCTCGCCCTCCGGGGAGAGCGAGGCCTCCTCCGGTGACTGGACCCCCGTCACCGTCGAGCACGCCCTCGGTACGACCACCATCGACTCCGAGCCGGAACGGGTCGCCACGGTCAACTGGGCCAACCACGAGGTCCCGCTCGCCCTGGGCGTCGTCCCGGTCGGCATGGCCGCCGCCACCTTCGGTGACGACGACGACAACGGCGTGCTCCCGTGGGTCGAGGAGAAGCTCGAGGAACTGGACGCCGAGACCCCCGTCCTCTTCGACGAGACCGACGGCATCGACTTCGAGGCCGTCGCCGACACCCAGCCCGACGTCATCCTCGCCGCGTACTCCGGCCTGACCCAGGAGGACTACGACACCCTCAGCGAGATCGCCCCCGTCGTCGCTTACCCGGAGACCGCATGGGGCACCTCCTGGCGCGACACCATCGAGCTCAACAGCGCCGCCATCGGCAAGGCCGACGAGGGCACCGAGCTCATCGCGGACCTGGAGGCCGAGATCGACGCCGCGGTCGCCGAGTACCCGCAGATCGAGGGCGCTGCGGCGATGTTCATGACGCACGTGGACACCACCGACCTCAGCGAGGTCAGCTTCTACACCACCCACGACACCCGCGCGCTGTTCTTCGAGGACATCGGGATGGCCACCCCGGAGAGCGTGGCCACCGCCTCCGCCGAGACCGACCAGTTCTCCCTCACCCACAGCGCCGAGCAGGCCGACGCCTTCGACGACGTCGAGGTCATCGTCACCTACGGCGGCGAGGAGCTGGTCGAGGCGCTGGAGGGCGACCCGCTGCTGTCGCAGATGCCCGCCGTCGAGAACTCGGCCGTGGTCAACCTGCCCGGCGACAGCCCGCTCGGCACCGCCGCGAACCCGACCCCGCTGTCGATCTCGTGGATCCTCGACGACTACCTGTCGCTCCTGGCCGAGGCCGCTGACGGGGCGCAGTGATCACCCAACAGTCACCCACCGATGTGGGGGCCGCCACCGTGCGGCCCCCACGCCGGGGCAGGCCCCTCTGGCTCCTCGTGGTCCTCGCGGTCCTGCTGGTCCTGATGTTCCTCTCAGTCTCGGTCGGATCGCGCGACGTCCAGTGGGCCGACATCGTGGCGGCCTTCGGCGGATCGGCCGAGGGCTTCAACGAGGCCGCCGTGGCCAAGCGCATCCCCCGGACCCTGCTCGCCGTGCTCGTGGGCGCGGCGCTCGGGGTCTCCGGCGCGGTCATGCAGGGCGTGACCCGCAACCCCCTGGCCGACCCCGGGATCCTGGGCGTGAACATGGGCGCCTCGCTGGCCGTCGTCATCGGTATGGCCTACCTCGGCCTGGCCACGGCCACCGGATTCATCTGGGCCGGAATCGTCGGCGCGGCCGTCACGGCCCTGTTCGTGCACGTCATCGGCTCTCTGGGCCGGGGCGGAGCGAGTCCGCTGAAGCTGGCCCTGGCCGGTGCGGCCACCTCCGCCGCGCTGTCCTCGTTCATCAGCGCCGTCGTGCTGCCCCGCAACGACATCGCCGACGGGGTCCGCTCCTGGCAGATCGGCGGCGTGGGCGGTGGCACGTTCGCGACCCTCTCCCACGTGCTGCCCTTCCTCGTGGTCGGGTTCGTCGTGTGTCTGCTCTCCGCCCGTGGCCTCAACCTGCTGGCACTGGGCGACGACCTCGCGGCGGGCCTGGGTGAACGCGTCGCGATCTCGCGGGTCACCGCCTCGGTCGGCTCCGTCGTGCTGTGCGGCGCCAGCACCGCCGTCACCGGTCCGATCGGGTTCGTCGGACTGGTGATCCCCCACGTGTGCCGCCTCCTCGTGGGGGTCGACCACCGCTGGCTGCTGCCGTTCTCGGCCCTGACCGGCGCCGCCCTGCTGACCGCCGCCGACGTCGTCGGCCGCGTCGTGGCCCGCCCGGGACAGATCGATGTGGGGATCGTGACCGCGCTGGTCGGCGCCCCCTTCTTCATCTACATCGTCCGACGTCAGAAGGTTCGTTCCCTGTGACCATCTCCACCGTCGAGACCGTCACGCGCGGTCGCGCGCGCCGGGCGCGCCGACGGCACACCGTGATCGTCGTCCTCGCCGTCCTGCTCGTGGTCGGCTTCGCCGTCACCCTCATGGTGGGGCAGACCTTCTACCCGCCCGGTGACGTCGCGCGGGTCGTGCTCGGCCAGGACGTCCCCGGCGCCTCGTTCACGGTCGGTCGGCTCCGCCTGCCCCGCGCCGTGCTCGCGATCGCCGCCGGGGCGTGCTTCGGGCTGGCCGGGGTCACCTTCCAGACCATGCTCCGCAACCCCCTGGCCAGCCCGGACATCATCGGTATCAGCGCCGGGGCGAGCGCGGCAGCGACCTTCGCGATCGTGGTGCTCTCCCTGGACGGGGCCGGAGTGTCCGTCTTCGCGATCGTCGCCGGACTCGGCGTGGCCATGGTCATCTACCTGCTGTCGTACAAGGACGGGGTCTCGGGCACCCGGCTCATCCTCATCGGTATCGGCGTCGCGGCCATGCTCCACAGCATCACCTCCTACATCCTCGACCGCGCGGCCACCTGGGACCACCAGGAGGCGATGCGCTGGCTCACCGGCAGCCTCAACGGCGCCGGGTGGGGAGCGACGGTGCCGGTCGTCGTCGCGCTGGTGCTCATCGCGCCGGTGCTCCTGGGTCAGGCCGGGAACCTGTCCGCCCTCCAGCTGGGTGACGACACCGCCTCGGCCCTGGGTGTACGGGTGGACCGCACCCGGCTCCTGGCGGTGGTCGGAGCGGTCGGGCTCATCGCCTTCGCCACCGCCGCGTCCGGGCCGATCGCCTTCGTGGCCTTCCTGGCCGGGCCGATCGCCGCCCGCCTGGTGGGTTCGGACGGCTCCCTGCTGGTGCCCTCCGCCCTGGTGGGCGCGCTCCTGGTCCTGGTCGCGGACTTCTGCGGCCAGTTCGCCTTCGGGACCCGCTTCCCGGTCGGGGTCGTCACCGGTGTGCTCGGTGCCCCCTACCTCGTCTACCTCATCATCCGCAGCAACCGCGTGGGAGGCTCCCTGTGACCACGGACCACTCGCTCCTCGTCGAGGACCTGACGCTCGGGTACAAGGACCGCGACGTCATCGACTCCCTGGACCTGGCCGTGCCGCCCGGCCGGATCACCGCGATCGTCGGCGCCAACGCCTGCGGCAAGTCCACCCTGCTGCGCTCGATGTCGCGGCTGCTGGCGCCGCGCTCCGGCCGGGTCCTGCTGGACGGCCGGGAGGTCCACCGCATGCAGCCCAAGGAGGTCGCCCGGACCCTGGGCCTGCTCCCGCAGTCACCGGTGGCCCCGGAGGGCATCACGGTGAGCGACCTCGTGGGCCGGGGACGCCACCCCCACCAGCGGTTGTTCACCCGCTGGAGCAGGGAGGACGACGAGGCGGTCGCGGAGGCCCTGGAGGCGACGAGGACGGTGGAGCTCGCGGACCGGCCCGTGGACGAGCTCTCCGGCGGACAGCGCCAGCGGGTGTGGATCGCCATGGCGCTGGCCCAGCGCACGGACCTGCTCCTGTTGGACGAACCGACCACGTTCCTGGACGTCAGCCACCAGGTGGAGGTTCTGGACCTGCTCACCGACCTCAACGCCTCGCGCGGGACCACGGTCGTGCTGGTCCTGCACGACCTCAACCTGGCGGCGCGCTACGCCGACCACCTGATCGCGCTGGCCGGGGGCTCGCTCCACGCGGCGGGTCCGCCGGAGCGGGTGCTCACCCCGGAGACGGTGCGGGTGGTGTTCGGCATGGAGAGCCAGATCATCACGGACCCCACCTCGGGGAAGCCGTTGATGCTCCCCATCGGCCGCCACCACCGCGCGGTGCCGGTGGACTGAGCGCGGGGGTCAGGAGTCGAGGTCGATGATCTCCGCGAGCGTCCGGCGCAGCGCCGTGATCCGCTCCTGGCCGAGCCGGTGCGCCCACCGCTCCTCCAGGTCCCGGAGGATGTCGGCGGCGGCGGCCTGCCCCCGGCGGCCCCGTTCGGTCAGACGGATGATCTTGGCCCGACGGTCGGCGGGGTCGGCCGTCCGCTCGACGTAGCCGTCCCGTTCGAGTTCCGCGACGATCTCGCCGATGGCCTGTTTGGTGAGGCCGGAGCGCTCGGCGAGCGAGGTCAGCCGTGATCCCTCCGGGTCGATGAACCGGAAGACGGAGCCGTGCCGGTAGCGCACGCCCTCGAACCCCTGCTCGTTGAGGCGTCGGTGGAGTTGTTCGACCGTTACGTCCTTGGCCCGCGTGAGCAGGCTGGGAAGTGGAGGCAGGGCCTCGGTCTCCTCGTCCGGTTGCCCGGATCGCGTCGTCATTCCGGGTGGCCCTCCCGCTCCGACAATATAGTCAAGGTGCTTGACAATCTTGGGTGTGCCGATAGTACGGTGATCTTACCAATTCGCTCAGGCGTCCCCTCCTGAAGGGAGGGGCCGACACCCCCCGAAAAGCGTGAGTCGTAGGAGTCGCCGCGGGTCCGTCCCCCGGCACGTCGCGTTCGGCGCGGTCGGACCCGTGCGCCGATCCTGAGCACCGACCACCCACAGCAGGGAAGAACATGACTCGTCCCGACCCGCAGCCCACCACCCTCGACCCCGCCGAGATCGACGCCCTGACTGCTCGTGTCGCCGGGCCGGTGCTCGCCCCCGGGGACGACCGGTACGACGAGGAGCGCGCCGGCTCCCAACTGGCCCGCCAGCACCGCCCCGACCTGGTCGTGGGCGCGACCGGACCCGCGGACGTCCAGGCGGCGGTGTCCTTCGCGCGAGACCACGGGCTCGGGGTCGCGGTCCAGGGCACCGGACACGCCTCGGCCGCCGTCGCCGCCGAGGGCGGCCTGCTGATCACCACCACGCGGATCAGCGGTGTCCGGGTGGACACCGGAGCCGGTACCGCGTGGGTGGCCGCGGGGACACGGTGGGACCAGGTCATCCACGAGGCGGCCGCCGTCGGACTGGCGCCCCTGTCCGGTTCCCTCCCGGCGTTGAACGCGGTGGCCTACACCCTCGGCGGCGGGATCGGCCTGTTGTCCAGACGCTTCGGCTACGCCGCGGACCACGTACGCGCCCTCGACGTCGTCACCGCTGACGGCCGGTTCCGCCACGTCACCGCGGACTCCGACCCCGACCTGTTCTGGGCGCTGCGCGGCGGGCGGGACAACTTCGGCGTGGTGACCGGCATGGAGATCGACCTCTTCCCGGTCTCCACGATCTACGGCGGCGGCCTCTTCTTCGCCGGGGAGTCGGCCACGGAGGTCTTCGAGGCCTACCTGCGCTGGACCGCCACCGTGCCCGACGCGATGAACTCCTCCATCGCGCTGATCTCGTTCCCCGACGTGCCCGCGCTCCCCGCACCGCTGCGCGGCCGCCACGTCGTCCACGTCCGTGTCGCCTACTCCGACGACGACCTCGACGCCGGAGAGCTCATCGTGGCGCCGTTGCGCGCGCTCGGCCCGATGATCGACAACCTGCGCCAGCTGCCCTACTCCGAAGGGGCGTCGATCCACAACGACCCCGTCGTCCCCGGCTCCTTCGAGGCGGGCAACGCCCTGCTGGGCGAACTCGACGCCACGGCGGTGCGCGCGGTGCTCGACCTCGCCGGGCCGCACGCGCCGGTGCCGCACATCGTCGAGCTCCGCCACCTGGGCGGAAGGCTCGCCCAGGCGCCGGAGGTCGCCAACGCCGTCGGCAACCGTGACGCGCGCTACCTGCTCAACGTCGCCTCCCGGCTGGAGCGGGCCGACATCACGGAGATCCGACCCGCTCACGAGCGCCTGCTGGAGGCGGTGGCCCCGTGGGGCACCGGGGGCGGGTTCCTCAACTTCATGAACGGGGAGAAGGGCGCCGCGCGGGTGAGCTCCGCCTACGATCCGAAGGACCACCAGCGCCTCACCGAGATCAAGGCCGTCCACGACCCGGACAACCTCTTCCGGCACAACCACAACCTCCCTCCCGCCACCCCCTGAGGTCGTCAGCCGAGCGCCGCCGCCAGCACGGCGTCGACACTGTCGTCGGCGAGGCGCTCGGCCCGCGCGGCGGAGACCGCGCCCTCCACGTGGGTGAAGTTCATGGTGAGTCGGCCATGGCTCGTGCTGACCGAGGCGCCGAAGTGGCCGACCACCGAGATGCCCCCGACGAACTGCGCCCCCGAGATCCGGCACGCCCCCACCCTGTCGGGGAAGTCGAATCTCCCGATGTTGGAGACGAAGTAGTTGAACGGCCCGTGTTCCTCCAGGAACCGGACGAAGGGCTCGCTGTCCGCGACCCCGGCCGGTCCGTGTTCCAGGAGGGTGGCCGAGGCGAAGTGCTCGCCGCGCCGCCTGCGCTCCGCGAGGTCCCCGCTGATGGTCCGGGCCATCTCCCACAGGCAGTCCGGCTCGTAGCGGACCGACGAGGGAAGCGCCGACACGTAGGCGCCGACCTCGTCCTCGGACACCGGCGGGTCGAGGTCGTCCCGGAACCCGATCGGTGAGCCGATGGTGAAGTACCCGGGTGCGGGTTCCGCTGTGTCGCGGGCCACGGCGGACACCATCGCCGCCGCCAGCACCCCGTGCACCGTGACGCCCTCCCGCCGACAGGCCCGGGTCAGGCCCGTGAGCGCCTCGCCCGACAGGGACCGGTGCGACAGGCGGGTCCGGCGGCGGTCGAACGGTACGAAGCGCTCGGCTTCCAACCGTCCCCCGGCGCGCTGGAGTACGCCCGGGTCCGCTCCGTCCACCGGAACGCCGTCGGAGGAGATGCCGACGCCGTGCGCCGGGAACAGGGACTCCACCGGGGGAGGGGCGGGGCGACTCGTGACGGTCGCGGCGGACTCCGCCGGGTCGAGGGCGAGCCGGACCCACCGACGCAGCAGTGCGAGCGGGGTCGTTCCGTCCGCGACGCAGTGCGCGACGGTCATGACCAGGTCGTGGACCCCGTTCGGCAGGCTGATGACGACGGCGCGTGCGAGCGGCCCCGAGCGCCAGTCGATCGGCGCGGTGAGCTCGTGCCCGTCCAGCTCCTGCAGCCATCGCGTGTCCTCGTCGTCGCCGGAGGGGCGTACCTCGCGCAGCGGGACGGGGCGGCCGGTCGGCCGGAAGCGCGGGTTGTTCCCGGACCGATCCGTCGCGACGGCCACACGGAGCAGGGGGTGCCATGCCTGGAGTGAGGCCAACGCACCGCGCAGGGCGGAGGGGTCCACGTCGCCCTCGACGCGGACCCGGGCGCAGACGTTGAGGGTGGAGAGCTGGTCCGCGACCCAGTACCAGCGTTCGGTGGGGCTCAACGCCCGGGTCACCTCCACCCGCGTACCAGTGGTGTCCGCCGGGGCGGAGGGGAAGGGAGAGGAATTCATGAGAAAGGATCCCGTCGCTACGCGCTGTATCGCTCTGAATATTGACAGTTGCGGATATCCGGGCATGCTGAAAGGCGGGGAACACGGGTTCTGACGCGAGGTCACGCGGGTGGGTTCGGCAGAATGACCAGGAATTCTCGGTGACGTGGATCATGGCGTCGAAAAGGACGAATTCCATTCTCGCGCTACCGTTCCTCAAGGGTCGGGCAGGAGCATTCCGGGTTGAAGTCGGCCTGAAGGGGCCGGCCGCGGAAGCGCGTTCCGCGAGGCGCGCCGCACCGCGCGCCCCCGACCCCAGGAGGTATGCCACCGTGACCGATGCGACGGCCACCGACGTTCCCCTTGTCCGCATCGACCCCTCGGGTCAGGACCACCACGGCGAGGCGGCGCGGACACGCGCGCTCGGGCCGGTCGTCCGCGCCGTGCTCCCCGGCGGCGTGCACATGTGGCTGGTCACCGAGTACGCCCTCCTCGCCGACCTGGTCACCGACCCCAGGGTGAGCCGCGACTGGCGCCACTGGCGCGCGCTGCGGGACGGTGAGGTCCCCGAGGACTGGCCCCTGCTCAACATGATCCGGATCAACAGCGTGATGTCGCGCGAGGGCGCCGAGCACAGGCGCCTGCGCCGACCGCTGACCCGCACCTTCACCCCGCGCCGGGTGGCGCGCCTGCGACCCCGCGTCGAACGGGTCGTGGCCGAACTCCTGGACGACCTGCCCGGCCGGGTCGACCCCGACGGTTCGGTCGACCTGCGACGGCACTTCGCCTACCCGTTCCCCATGCGGGTGATCTGCGAGCTGATCGGGGTTCCCGAACCGTGGTGGCCCCGGTTCCGCGAGCTCGTCGACGGCGTCCTGCGCGCCGACACGACCGCAGAGGAGACCGAGGCGCTCCAGCGCGAACGCCACGAGCTGTGGGGCCGACTCATCGGCATGCGGCGCGCCGAACCCGCGGACGATCTCACCAGCGCGCTGCTCGCCGTCAACGCCGAGGACGGCGCGGCCCTGACCGACGAGGAGCTGGAGGACACGCTGTGGATGCTCATCGGCGCGGGCCACGAGACCACGCTCGGGCTGATCGTCAACGCGACCAAGGCGCTGCTCACCCACCCGGAGCAATTGGCCCTGGTCCGTGGCGGGGCGCTCTGGGCCGAGGCCATCGAGGAGACCCTGCGCTGGGACGCCCCCATCGGGAACTTCCCGGCCCGGTACCCCCTGGAGGACGTCACCGTCGGCGGCGTCACGATCCCCGCCGGGGAGGCCATCCTGGCGCCTTTCAGCGGGGTCAACCGTGACCCGGCCCGGTTCGGCCCGGGCGCCGACCGGTTCGACGTCACGCGTCCGCCCGGCAGACACCTGGCGTTCGGCGGCGGACCGCACTTCTGCCTCGGCGCCCGCCTGGCCCGGATGGAGGCGGCCGTGGCCCTGCCCGCCCTGTTCGCCCGCCACCCCGGCCTGCGGCTCGCTGTCGACCCGGACGAACTGACCCCGGTCCCGTCGTTCGTCTCCAACTCCCTGAGCGGCCTGCCGGTCCGCCTCGGGCCGTCGGCCGACTGACCCCGGAACGGACCGCCTCCGAGGTGCCGTGGCGGGACAGGCGCGTTGCAGTGAGACGCCACCGCGTTTCAAGGACCCCGTGCGAACGTCGTCCCACATCGGGAGAGACCGTGAACGGGAGGCAGGAATGCTGGAGCGGGCGCAGGACACGACCAGCCTGACCGGGGCCGGAGAGGACCTCGCCGTCCTCGCGAGGGAGCACGCCGCCGAGGCGGACACACGCAGGGCCCTGTCGCCCCGGGTCGTCCAGGGGCTGGTGGCGGCCGGGTTCCCCCGGCAGTCGGTGCCGAAGGCCTTCGGAGGCGAGGGGGCCTCGTTCTCGGACCTGTTGGGAGCGTTGCTCGCCGTGGCGCGCGGGTGCGCCTCCGCGTCGTGGTGCGGGCTGACCCTCGCCTCCTCCGGACGGATCGCGTCCTTCCTGCCGCACGAGGGGCAGCGGACCCTCTGGGCCGACGGCCCGGACGTCCCGCTCGCGTCGGCCCTGCCCCCGTCCGGCGACGCGGTGCCGGTGGCCGGCGGCTGGCGGGTGAGCGGCCGGTGGGGGTTCGTCAGTGGCGTGGACTTCGCCCAGTGGGTCCTGGTCTGTGTCCCGGCCCGGCGGGGGGCCGGCGTCGAACCGATCTTCTGCGCGGTTCCGAAGGACCGGTACCGGATCGAGGACACCTGGTTCACCCTGGGCATGCGGGGGACCGGCAGCCGGACGATCGTGGTCGAGGACGTCTTCGTCCCCGACCACCTCACCTGTCCGCAGAGGAACGTGATCCAGGGCGACAACGCGCACACGGAGGGGGCCGCGTACCGGGTCCCGGTCCGGGGCGCCATGCCGCCGCTGTTCGTGGCCCCCGCGCTCGGCGCCGCCCTGGCGGCCCTGCCCGCGTGGGCGGAGGAGCTGCGCCCCAAGAAGCGCGACGGGTTGCCGGTTCCCCGGCACCCCGGTCTGCGCGACGTCCTGGCGAAGTCGTCGGCGGAGCTGGACGCGGCCCGGCTGGTCGTCGAACGTACGAGCGCGGTCGCCGACGCCGGTTCCCTCAGCGACGAGGACGTCGTACGCGCCGCCCGCGACGCGACCCAGGCGGCCGACCTCGTGCGGGACGCCACCCGCCGGATGTTCGAGCAGGGCGGCACGTCCGTCCAGGCCGACGGGCACCCCTTCCAGCGCACCTGGCGTGACGTGCACGCGGCGCTCTCCCACGCGATGCTGCGCCACGAGTTCTCCGCCGGACCCTACACCCAGCGCGTCCACTGGCCCGCCGAGTGACCGGACCGGAGGGGCCCACGGGCCCGGGCCACACGGGTGACACCGAGCGGCCCGGGCCCGTTCGCGGGTCCTAGGTCGGGCTCGCGTGGGGGACCGGGCTCCCGAGCCGACGCCGCGCGAACCCGACCACCTGGCCCGCGACGATGCCCAGCTGTTCGCGATAGGGCGAGACGGGTACGCCCGCGTCGTCGAAGCACGGCAGGGACGAGTTGATGACCACGCCCAGCGGGGTCGGCCAGGCGCGCAGCGCGTGCGTCATCGCGCGCATCTGGGCCAGCGTGGCGGCCGGGGCCTGCCAGCCCGCCCCGGTCGCCACGCACCCCACGGCACGTTCGTCGAGGTAGGGGCGGGGATCGTCGCGCAGGTCCTCGGCGTAGTCCATGGCGTTCTTCATCAGGCCGGACATGCCCCCGTGGTAGGCGGGGGAGACGAGCAGCACGCCGTCGGCCGCACGCAGGGCCTCGATCAGGCGGTGTGCCCGGGGTACCCGTCGCGCGGTGTCCGGACGGTACGCGGGCAGGTCGATCCCCGCCGCGTCCAGCATGAGCGACTCGGCGTCGAGCTCGTTGGCCACACCGAGGGCGTAGCGTAGCGCGCGCTCGGTGCTGGAACCCTCGCGCGTCGTGCCGCCGATGCCCACGATCAGGGGTCGCGGCGCGTCCATCGTCACCCCCGCTCGGCCGGGGTGGAGTTCACCAGGTCGACCATCGCGCGCGGGGTCCGCAGGTCCATGATCTGCTCGTCGTCGAGGACGACCCCGAACCTGCGCTGGATCAGCGCCGCCGTCTCCATCAGGGCCAGCGAGTCGTATCCGAGTTCCTCGAAGGAGTGGTCCAGGCTCTCACCCGGAGACAGGTCGGACTCACTGTCGCCCGCCGCCTCCGCCAGGAACTGGAACAGGTCGTCCACCGTCAGCTTGCTCATCGAGGGATCCTCTCGTCCATGTCGTATCACCATCGGTTCTCGTCCGCCCGGCGGAGCACGAGGGCGGAGTTGAAGCCGCCGTGGCCCCGGGCGATGACCAGCGCGGTCGCGCAGGCCCGCTCCCGGGGCGCGCCCGTGACCAGGTCGATCCCGTAGTCGTCGGGCACGTTCTCGGTGTGCGGCGTCGGCGGGATCACCGAGTCCCTGAGGGTCAGCAGCGCCGTCACGGCGTCCACCGGACCGCCGCCCGCCCCGAGGCGGCCGAAGCCCGCTTTGGGCGCCGTCACCGGAACCCGGCGCGGGCCCAGCACCGCGCTGATCGCCTCCGCCTCGGTCCGGTCCGGCCCCGCCAGCCCCGCGGAGTCCGCGAACACGACGTCCACCGTGGGGACTCCCGCGTCCGCCAGGGCCGACTCGATCGCGCGGCGCAGAGCGGGCGGGCGGTCTGAACCGGGGCGCGGGTCGAAGGTGGCGGCGTAGCCCGCAACCTCGCCGAGGACGGATACGCCGCGCTCCCGCGCCGACCGTCCGTCCTCCAGGACCAGGGCCGCACCGCCCTCGCCGGGCACGTAGCCGTCCACGTCCCGGTCGAACGGGCGGTACGCGCTCCGAGGGTCGGAGCCCCGGCTGACCAGGCCGTGCGAGTACTGGGAGACGAACCCCCACGGGTCGAACGCGGAGTCGAAGCCCCCGGTGACGATCACGCGTGCCCCGCGCCGGATGTTGCGCCGTCCCTGGCCGATCGCGTCCAGACCACCGGCCTGTTCGCCGACCAGCACGCCGCACGGTCCGCGCATCCCGTGCCGGATGGAGATCTGACCCGTGTTCGCCGCGTAGAACCAGGCGAACGACTCGTACACGCTGACCAGCTTCGGCCCCTGGTTCCACAGCTTGCTGAACTCGCGGTGGGTGAACTCCGAACCGCCCTGGCCGTTGGACAGCACCACCCCCGTGTCGAAGTCCGACATCTCCGCGTTGTCGAGCCCGGTGTCCTCCAGCGCGGCCTCGGCGGTGACCAGCGCCAACCGGGTCACCCGGTCGGTCTGCGGCACCAGCCGCTTCGGCAGGCGGGCCTCCACGTCGAAGTCCCGGATCTGCCCCGCCAACCGCACGGAGAGGTGTGCGGCGTCGAAGCCGGTCACCGGTCCGATGCTCGTCCGCCCCTCCAACACGGACAGCCAGTGCTCCTCGGTGCCGACCCCGCTGGGGGTGACCGCACCCATGCCGACGACCACCGTGGACGCGTTCACCGGGTCACCTCCGGGCGGCTCAACACCATCGCGCTCTGGAAGCCGCCGAACCCGCTGCCGACCGTGAGCACCGCGTCGAGCCGCTGGTCCCGCGCCTCCAGCGGCACGTAGTCCAGATCGCACTCGGGATCCCGTTCACGCAGGTTGGCCGTCGGCGGCACCACCCCGTGGGTCAGCGCGAGCACCGAGGCCGCGATCTCGATCGACCCGATCGCCCCCAGGGAGTGGCCGACCATCGACTTGATGGAGCTCACCGGGACCCGGTAGGCGTGCCGCCCGAGACCGCGTTTGAACGCGGCGGTCTCGTGCCAGTCGTTCTGGAGGGTGCCGGACCCGTGCGCGTTCACGTAGTCGATGTCGTCGGGGTTGAGCCGGGCCTCGCCCAGCGCGGTGGTGATCGCCTCGGCCATCTCGGCGCCGTCCTTGCGCAGACCGGTCATGTGGTGGGCGTTGCACCGCGTGGCGTAGCCGGAGATCTCCCCGTAGATCAGGGCGCCCCGGCGGCGGGCGTGCTCGTACTCCTCCAGCACGAACATGGCTGAGCCCTCGGCCAGCACGAACCCGTTCCGGGTGGCGTCGAAGGGCCGCGAGGCGTGTTCGGGGTCGTCCAGGCGCGGCGTGGTCGCCTTGATGGCGTCGAAGCACGCCACCACGATCGGGGAGATCGGCGTGTCCGCCGCTCCGGCGACCATCGCCGTGGCCGTGCCCTCGCGGATGATGTCGGCGGCGTGGGCCACCGAGTCGATCCCCGACGTGCAGCCGGTGGAGATCATGGTGACCGGTCCCTCGGCGCCGACCCGCCACGCGACCTCACGCGGCATCGCGGCGGGCACCAGGTAGTCGAACATGTGCGGTGACAGGTGGTCCTCGTCCATGACCCAGTGGCGCCCGCTGTCGGACAGGACCAGGTACTCCCGTTCGAGGCTGGTGGCCGCGCCGACGGCGCTACCCACGCTGACCCCCAGCCGGCCGGGGTCGAGGGTCCGCGGGTCGAGTCCGCTGTCGGCGACCGCGTCGAGCGCGCACACCACGGCGAACTGCGCCGCACGGTCCAGTCTGCGCTGGTCGCGCGGTGACACGCCCTCGAACGCGGGGTCGAAGTCGCACTCCCCGGCGACCTGGGAACGGTGGTTGGACGGGTCGAACAACGAGATCCGACGGGTGGCCGTGCGGCCCGCCGTCAGTAACTCCCAGAACTCCTTCGTCCCCGCTCCGCCCGGCGCCCGGACGCCGATCCCGGTGATGACGACTCGCCGTCTCATTGGAACAGCCCCTTCGGTCGATGTGGATCACCGGTCCGCCGTCACCCTGCGCGTCGCCGGTGGCG
The DNA here is from genome assembly GCF_056173345.1 of Nocardiopsis sp. iso_237. Lineage (NCBI taxonomy): Bacteria > Bacillati > Actinomycetota > Actinomycetes > Streptosporangiales > Nocardiopsidaceae > Nocardiopsis > Nocardiopsis sp. iso_237. The sequence continues at coordinate 3,176,218 of NZ_CM149669.1, forward strand.
CCGATCGGTTGATCCCGCTGTCGGCCAGAATCGACCGCGTCCATTGAAGACCGGTAGCGGTGCGATGGAACGCGCGAACGCGAGTCACGCGCTAGGGGTCGTCGAGGGCCGATACATAGCGTCACCGTCAGTCGAACCAGGGCCGCGGCCGCCACCGGGCAGGGCGGCGAAGAGATCTGACGAGGTGATCTGCGCACGATGACTCCAACGATCAGAAGGGCCGGGGCGGATCCGGCGGGCTGGGTGCTGTGCGGCGGCTGCGACGCCCCCGTGTACCACCGCAAGTGGGAACGTGAGGCACGGGTGTGCGCCGACTGCGGAGCGCACGGGCGGTTGAGCGCGCGGGCCCGCCTGGAGGCGCTGTTCGACCCGGGCAGCGCCGTTCCCATCAAGGAGCACGTGCCCACGGAGGACGTGCTGGACTTCGTGGACCGCAGGCCCTACGCGGAGCGGCTTCGGGAGGCCCGCGCGCGCACCGGGATGGACGAGGCCGTGCTCTGCGCCAGAGGCACCGTCGAGGGCTGTCCGGTGGTCGCGGCGGTGATGGACTTCGCGTTCATGGGCGGCAGCCTCGGCGGAGCGGTGGGGGAGCTGGTCACCCGGGCGGCGGAGACCGCCGCCGCCGAGCGGGCCCCCTTCCTGCTGGTGACCGCCTCGGGCGGGGCTCGGATGCAGGAGGGCCTGGTCTCCCTCATGCAGATGGCCAAGACGAGCGCGGCCATGGCCCGGCTCGACGAGGCGGGGGTGCTGACTGTCTGCCTGCTCACCGACCCGACCTTCGGCGGTGTCGCCGCCTCCTTCGCGACCCTGGCCGACGTGATCATCGCCGAACCCGGCGCGAGGATGGGGTTCGCCGGGCGGCGGGTGATCGAGCAGACCGTGCGGCAGCGACTGCCGGAGCACTTCCAGACCGCCGAGTTCCTGCTCGAACGAGGGTTCATCGACCTGATCGTGCCCCGAAGGGAACAGCGCGGCGTGCTGGCGAAGCTCCTCCGGGTCGGGGCCAGGGCCAAGCCGGACACGTTCGGCGGGGAGCCCGCGCCGGTACCGGCTCTCCCGCGTTCGGGAGGTGTCGTCCGCGATCCCGGGCTGCTCACGGAACCGGACCCGTGGGACCTGGTCCGCGCCGCGCGGGCCTTGGACCGGCCGACGGCGCTGGAGTACATCGCGGCCGTCTTCACGGACTTCCTGGAGCTGCACGGCGACCGGTGCTCGGGGGACTGCCCCGCGATCGTGGCCGGGACCGCCTGGTTGAACGGCCGCCCGGTGGCCGTCGTCGCGACGCAGAAGGGCCACGACCCCGCCGAGCTCGCCGCGCGCAACTTCGGCATGGCCACGCCGCCGGGCTACCGCAAGGCCCAGCGCGTGATGCGGCTGGCGGCCAAGCTGGGTCTGCCGGTCCTCACGCTGGTGGACACCGCGGGCGCCCACCCGGGTGCCCAGGCCGAGGAACAGGGACAGGCGCTGGTCATCGCGGAGACCATCCGGAGCCTGACCACACTGGCGGTCCCGGTGGTCGCGGTGCTCACCGGAGAGGGCGGGAGCGGCGGTGCGCTGGCGCTGGCCACCGCGGACCGGGTGCTCAGTCTGTCCGGGAGCGTCTACTCGGTGATCAGCCCGGAGGGCTGCGCGGCGATCCTCTGGCAGGACCCGGCGGCCGCCCCAGCCGCTGCCAGGTCGCTGGGGATCACCCCGCGCAGCCTGCTCGCGAGCGGCGTCGTGGACGGGGTCGTGCCCGAACCGCCGGGCGGGGCGGCCGCCGACCCGCTGCTTACCGCCGACCGGATCCGCTGGGCGCTGGGGGAGGCGCTCGGGGAGCTTGACCCGCTGACCGGAGAGGAGCTGGTCCGGGGCCGCCACGACCGGTTCCGCCGCTTCGGGGCCCCCTCCGAACCGCCAGTCACGGCCCTCGGGGAGGTGGTCCGATGACGTCCCCGGACGAGACCGCTCACCAGGCGGGCGGCGCCCCCGGTGGGCCGGGCACCCGCGTCGGTGAGATCGTCACGGCGGTACGGGACCTCCTCGACACCCTCCCGCACCGGCCCGAACGCGTGTCCGTGCGGGCGGGCGACGTGGACATCGAGGTGGTCTGGCTGAGCCCGGGCGCGGCCACGCCTCGGGAGGCGCCCCCGGCTGACCCGGCGGCGGAACCGGTGCCCGCAGCCGTCGACGACGGGACCCGCTGGATCTGCGCGCCCAGCGTCGGCGTCTTCTACCGGGCCCCGGAACCCGGGGCCGGACCGTTCGTCGAGGAGGGCGAGACCGTCGAGGCGGGCCGACAGGTGGCCATCGTCGAGGCCATGAAGCTGATGCTGCCGGTGAAGGCGCAGGACTCCGGGCGGGTCGGCGCGATCCTGCTGAAGGACGGCGAACCGGTGGAGTACGGCGACCGGCTCATCGAACTCCTACCCGACGTGAACTGACCGGAGGCGCACGTGTTCGGCACGATTCTGATCGCCAACCGTGGGGAGATCGCGCTGCGCGTCGCGCGGACCTGCCGTGAACTCGGCGTCCGCGTGGTGGCGGTGTACTCGACCCAGGACCGCGACTCCGCGGTGGTCCGTGCGGCCGACGAGGCGGTGCTCATCGGACCGCCCCAGGCCAGGGCCAGCTACCTCAACTCGCTGGCGGTCCTGGAGGCGGCCCGGCGCACCGGAGCGGAGGCGATCCATCCGGGGTACGGCTTCCTCTCCGAGGACCCCGACTTCGCCGACGCGTGCGCGGAGAGCGGCGTCGCGCTGATCGGCCCCTCCGCGTCGGTCATGGCGCGGTTGGGGAGCAAGATCTCCGCGCGGAGGCTGATGGCCGACGTCGGTCTGCCCCTGCTGCCGGGCGGCCTGGACCCGCTCGACGCGGACCGCGCGCGGGCTCTGGCCGACGAGATCGGCTACCCGGTGATCCTCAAGGCCTCGGCGGGCGGGGGCGGGCGCGGCATGGAGGTGGTCCGGGACCGTGCGGACCTGCCCGGTGTGTACCGGAAGGTGCGCGCCACGGCCCAGATGCTCTTCGGTGACGGTCGGATCTACCTGGAGCGGTACCTCGAACCCGCCCGGCACGTCGAGGTCCAGGTGCTCTGCGACTCCCACGGTTCCGCCGTGCACCTGGGGGTTCGGGACTGCACCGTGCAGCGCCGCCACCAGAAGCTGGTGGAGGAGACCCCGCCGCCGGGCCTGCCGGAGGATCTGGTCGAGCGCATCGGTCGGGACGCGGTCCGGGGCGCCCTCGCGGCGGGGTACGTGGGGGCGGGCACCTTCGAGTTCCTGCTCGGCCCCGACGGCGCGCACTACTTCATGGAGGTCAACTGCCGGATCCAGGTGGAGCACCCGGTCACCGAGATGGTCACCGGCGTCGACCTCGTCGCGGAGCAGATCGGGATCGCGTCGGGGGAACGGCTCGCCCTGGGTGCCGAGGACGTCCGGCCGCGGGGCGTGTCGATCGAGTGCCGTGTCAACGCCGAGGACCCCGGGCGCGACTTCCTGCCCACGCCGGGAACGCTCACCGAGTTCGTCCCGCCCGGCGGACCCTTCGTACGGGTCGACACGCACGCGTACCCGGGCTACCGCGTCCCGCCCCAGTACGACTCCCTGATCGCGAAGGTCGTCGCGTGGGCGCCTGACCGGCAGCGGGCGATCCGGCGCCTTTCCCGGGCGCTGGACGAGTTCCAGGTCTCCGGGGAACAGGTGCGGACCACCCGGGACTTCGTGCAGGAGGTCCTGCGGCATCCCTCGTTCGTCGCGGCCGAGCACGGAACCGACCTGGTGGACCGTATGACCCGACCGGAGCCCGCCACGGCGTGAGGCACGCGCGGCGTCGGCCCGGGCCCTCGTGACGTGCCCGGGCCGACGCCGCGGCCTCAGCGCCCGGCGACCCTCCGCCAGCACAGCAGGCGTCGCCGCTCGCTCCCGTCGATGGTGGTGGCGGCGTGCAGCGTCAACCGGTCGCCCTCCAGCTCGGCCCGGCGGCTCTGCTCGGTGCCGACCCAGTCCGGCCGCGCGGCGACCTCGATCCGGTGCCGGACGTGGTCCCCACTGAGGGACCACCGTCCGGCGTAACCCATGAAACGCGGACCGGGACCGGAACCGGTCCGGGTCATACTGACGGAGACGTGTCCGTCGGCGGTGTAGATCAGCAGGCCCGAGGGCTCGGGGCCGAGCGGACCCTCTCCGGTCCGCCCGGCCCCGTCGACGTCGTGGAACGCCGTGAGCCGCCAGGTCCCCACCAGGTCGGTCGGGTCCATCCTTCGCCTCCCGCTCAGGACTCGTCGACGATGGCCACGACACGCGTCCAGCCGGCGCCCGCGCCGCCGACCGGCACTGGGAAGCAGACGGTGGTGAAACCGGTGGCGGAGGGCAGCCCGCCGAGACCGGCCAGCTTCTCCAGCTGCACGTACTCCCGGGTCCGGCCGTAGATGTGCGCGGGCCACAGGTGGCGTCGGTCGCCGGTGCGCCGGTAGTCCTCGATCATCGAACGCATGGGGCGGTCGAGTCCCCACGCGTCGATCCCGATCACCCGGACGCCCCGCTCCACCAGGTGGGCGGTCCCCTCGCCGGTGAGCCCCGCGTACGAGGTGAGGTAGTCCGGGCCGCCCCACAGCTCGTCGGCCCCGGTCCAGAGCAGGACGATGTCACCCGGGGAGAGCTCGTGCCCGATCGCGTCGAGCGCCTCCTCCAGGTGGGCGACGGTGATCCCCTCGCCGGCGGGCACGTGCCGCAGGTCCAGCCGGACCCCGGGACCGTGGCACCACTCCAGCGGTACCTGGTCGATGCTCCGGGCGGGGGCGCCGCCGCTGAACGGTCCGTAGTGGAGCGGGGCGTCCATGTGGGTCCCGGTGTGGGTCGTCAGCGTGACGGTCTCGTTGGAGATGGCCATCCCGTCCGGGAAGTCCGTCGGTGACAGGCCGAGCACGGTGGCGCCGTCTCGGTGGTCGAGGAGGTCGATCTTCACCGGGGTGGCCTCGCTCGGCGTGTCCCGCAGCACCACGCTCAGATCGACGAACCGTGTCATGCCGCGCGCTCCCCGCCCGCGAACAGCCGCTCCGCCTCGTCCTTCACCGCGCCGAGGTCGGCCACGCTGTTGCGCTCCACCGCGGCCTTGATCATCGCGTCGGCCTCCTCGAAGGTGTACACCCCCGCGACCTTCCCGTTCTCCGGTTCGCGGGGCCGGAAGTCGTGGGTCAGCACCAGCTGGGTGCTGGCCTCACCGAGGGGCAGCGCGCGCCACTCACCGCCCATGTAGCCCATGAGCGGCGCGTTCTCCAGCTGCCGGTAGGCGATGACCCTCCGTTCGGAGTCGATGTCGCGCCGGGAGACCCAGGACTGGATCGCGCCGTTGACGTCGACCACCAGTCGGGCGATCTGGTGCTCCGGCGACTCCTCCAGGATCTTCACGTCCTCCGTCGGGGGGAAGATCCGGGCGTAGCCCTCGACGTCGACCAGCACCTCCCAGACGGTGTCGGCGGGGGCGTCGACGGTGATGGTGTGCTCGGTATGGTGCATGGGGTTGGCCTCCGTGGCGCTCGACAGTCCCAGCAGTTCCTCGTGGTTGGCGTACGCCGCGTGGTAGTCGATCCTCGACCGCCAGCGGGAGATGTGCTCGTGCACGTGGGGGAGCTCGGAGAACGCGCGCAGCGTCTCCAGGTCGGCACAGGCGAACTGGGCCACGGCGTGGGCGGTCGTGCCCTTGGCGTCGTCGTCCACGGGCAACCGGAGGTGGTCGCCGTGGCCGAATCCCGTGACCAGACCCGATTCCAGGGCGACCCCGCGCAGTTCGGCGAAGAACTGTTCGCGCTCCTCTCCGGTCACCGATTCCGCGAATCGATAGATCAGGGTGTGGATGATCACCGCGATACCTCCGTGCTGGTTGACGGCCGTGCGCGTCGAACGTACGAGTCCGATCTCAAAATCCCCTAAACCCCCGCTGTACGGGTGTGTGGCCAGCGCGATCTGATCGCACACACGAACGCCTGCTTGCTAATGTCGCTGCGGTCGGCCGGTCGGGGGTGTCGGCCGCGAACCGGTGTCCGCGATCGCGGACTCCATACGGGGACGGGGAACATGGACATCAGGGTTCTGGGCTCTTTGTCGATCCACGAGAAGGGGCGCGACCTCATTCCGAGCGCGCCCAAGCTGAGGCAGCTCCTGTCCCTGCTGCTGATCAATGAGTCCCGCGTCGTCCCCACCCACGCGCTGCTGACGGAGTTGTGGGACGAGTCGCCGCCGCGCAGCGCGACGACCACGCTCCAGACCCACATCCTGCGCCTGCGCGTGATGATCGCCGAGTGGTTGGGGTACTCCACGGCCGTGGTCGCCGAGGAGGTCCTGCGGACGTGCCAGGGCGGATACCGGCTGACCCTGGGGCCGGACGGCTTCGACCTGCGCGAGTACCGCTCCCTGGAGACGCGCGGCGCCGAGCTGCTGCGGGCGGGCGACCTCGTGGAGTCGAGCTACCTGTTCACGCGGGCCCTGGACCTGTGGCGCGGTCCGGCGCTGGTTGACGTCCGGCACGGCTGGCTGCTGCGGACGGCGGTGGAGCGGCTGGAGGAGTCCCGGTTGAACACGGTGACGCTCCTCTTCGACGCGCACCTGCACATGGGCCGGCACCGCGAGATGCTGAGCGGTCTGGCGCGGCTCGCCGCCCGGCACCCCCTCAACGAGGGGCTGCACTCCCGGTTCATGCTGGCACTGCACCGGTCCGGTGACCGGGCCGGTGCGCTGGAGGTCTTCGCCCGGCTCCGCGAGAACATGGCCGCCGAGCTGGGGTGTGAGCCCTCACGGGAGCTGTGGCACCGGTGGCACGCGGTCCAGGTCTGCGACGCCGCCGTGTCGGAGGGGCCGGTCCCGGTCCGGTGACCGGGGACGGGCCCCGGCTCACCGGACCGCGGGGGTCAGAAGGAACTGGCCATCGCCGGAAGCTCCGGCAGTCCGCTGGAACACGGCAGCGCGATCACGGTCATTCCGTCGAGGTCGGAGTCGGAGGCCAGTACGGCCTGGTGGGCGGCCTGGAGCCTGCTGGAGGGTTCGAGTCCGAGCTCCGTGATCATGTTCTGACGGAGCTGCTGGAAGGTCTCCAGGGCGCGTGTGCGGTATCCCGAGCGATACAGCGCGATCATGAACTGGGCGTGCATGTCCTCGCGGAAGGGATGGCGGGACACCAGGGCCGCCAGTTCACCGAGCAGTTCGTGGTGCCGACCCAGCCTGAGCTCCAGTTCGATGCGCTGGTCGAGCATCGTCAGCCGGGACTGTTCCAGTCCGGCCACCTCGGCTCGGATCAGCGGACCCGGCACCACGTCGGCCACCGCGGGCCCGCGCCAGAGCCGCAGGGCCAGGCGGAAGTCCTCGGCCGCCGCGTGGAGGTCGTGCTCCTCAATGGCCCGGATACCCGCCTGACCGAGTCGGTGGTAGGCGTGCAGGTCGAAGTCTCCGAGGGCGGCGACGAACCGGTAGCCGTTCGGGGTGGTCTGGAGGACGTCGTTGGCGACCTCGGCCGGTGTCAGGCCCGTGGCCTCGGCCAGCTTCTTGCGGAGCCGGAAGACGTAGGTCTGGAGGGTCGCCGGAGCGGTCTTGGGCGGGCAGTCCTTCCATAACTCCCGCATCAGGGAGGCGCTGGGCACCATCCGAGAATAATTCAGGAGTAACAGGGAGAGCATCTTGCGCGGTTTCTGGGCGCTGGGTGAAATCTCTCCGGAAGAATGGTTGATGGAGAGTGGTCCAAGTACCTTGATGTCCACTTTGCCTCCGAGTGAAGTCCTTGTAGCGGAGGCGTGTCCAAGGGGATTCCATTCTTGCTCCGCCACCTGGTCATGGCTCATTGTATTCGTTGGCCACAGGGTGGTCAAGCTCCTTGAGAAAAGTCGTCAAGGGGCTTTATGAAGGTTAGTGGTATTCCCCTGTTGATTCGTGGCCAAAGTTGTGTCGGTGTTAAGGAGTCCTTAATTCAGGTAAATTCGCCGCAGGGTTCTCCGTCCTCACGGCGTCCGTCTCCCCGTGCCCGAGCGCGCGCTCCTCCAGTTCGTCGGCGAAGCGGTTCCAGAGCTGCGCGAGTCCGCGCGCGGCCTCCAGCGCGAGCAGGAGCGAGTGCGGTGGCAGCCGATCGACGTGGGCGCTGGAGGCCCCGGCGTAGCGGATGTGGGAGGTGAAGCTGCGGAGCAGGGCTCGCCCGGTCTCAGTGGAGCGCAGCGCGGGATCCCGCCGGAGCAGCGGCACGATCACCTCGGGAGGCCGGTCGGCGGCCCGATCGGGTCGGGTGCGCCCGGGCCGGTCTCTGGCCGTCGTCGCGCTCACCTTCGCCTTCTGTTCCGCCCTCTGGAGCCGGGGTGGAACGGGGTCGATCCCGGCACTGAGCCGTTGCCGCACGTCCCGGGCGGTCGCGGTGGAAGTCCCGGCCGCGTCGGCGATGCCCCGGAGCGAGGAGTCCGGGTGGTCCCTGATGAACCGGGCCGCCCGGCGTCGGGCCAGCGCGGCGTTGACCGGCCGCCGCCTGCCGTCGCGGCCCAGGCGGGTGTTCGACTGCTCGGAGCCGACAGTCGCACGCTGTCGGAGGGAGCCCACGGTGGACGCGGAGAGTCCGGCGGTCCGCGCGATGGCCCGGTCCGACCACTCGGGGTGCAGGGCCAGGATGCGCACGGCCGCCACGGTGCGGTCCGCGAGGGACAGCGGCAGTCCGTGGGTGGTGTTGGCGTGCACGGCGATGACGAAGGCGGCCTCCTCCGGCCCGTCGAACAGGCGCGCCCGGATCTCCTCGTCGCCGCGCAGCCGCGCCGCCGCCATGCGGTGCGCTCCGTCGATGACCCGCATGGTGGGGCGGTGGACCAGGATCGGGGGCAGGGGGTCCTCTGCCTGGGAGAGTGCCCGGACATGCTGCCGGTTCGGTCCGGACGACCGTGGTGAGTTCCCGTCGAGAAGGGAGCCGATCGGCACCGTGTGCACCGGGAGGCGTTCGACGGCGTCGAACGTCACCGGGGGAGGGGCTGTCGTGGAGCGGGTGCCGTCGGGGGTTCGGTCCCGGCGGGTGCGGAATTGACCACTTTGAGTAACCTCCACGTCACAAAAAGAGACTCTCCGGTGACTGCGGGATCAAGAATTGGCTACCAGCTCAGTTGGTAGAGACTAAAAGTGTTTCCGCGAACCTGTCAACAAAATGAGTTTTCCCAGCTCGTCCCTGTTCTCGGAATGGAAACGAGCCTCCTGCGGAGTTGTGTGACAACACCGGAGCGCCCCTGGCCTGACGAAATGCGCCGTTCCGTGTCCCCGGAGCGGAGGTCAATGGCGAACTGGCCGATTGTGGCCGTTCGGTGGCGCCCGAACAGTTCGCTTCCGGGACCGAAAGGGCGTCCCGCCCACACGCCGCGAACCCGAGCGGCGCCCTGGGCCCCGCTAGCGGCGTTCGATCGAAGTTTGAGAGGGGGCTGACAACGTTCCATCCGATCCGTCGCACTCGCGACACCCGAGGCGGCAGCGCACCCAGGAGGAAGCACGAGATGACCCAGACGCAGGACGCACCGACGGTCGACCCGCAGGACGAACTCCGCGCGATCTACATCGCGCACTACCGTTTCCAGTACCTGAGCGCCGCCTTCGAGTCCGGCCTGTTCTCGTACCTGGCCGAGCGGCCCGGCGCGACCAGGGCCGAGATCGCGCGCCGACTGGAGATGCAGGACCAACCGACCCGCATCCTGCTGCTCGGCTGCACCGCCTTCGGTCTGGTGCGCAAGGACGGCGACCGCTACCGCAACAGCGAGATCACCGAGCCGCTCACGACCGACACCGACCAGGTTCCGGCCGCGTTCATCCCGTACCACCAGCACATCACCTACCGCCCCATGGGCTGGTTCCTGGAGTCGCTGCGGCAGAACAGCAACGTGGGTCTGCGCCGGGAGTTCGGTGAGGACACGAAGAGCCTCTACGAGCGGCTGACCACCGACCCGGCTCTGGAGCGCGCCTTCCACAACGCCATGGGCGGGTTCAGCCAGAAGGTGTCCGACGAGCTCGCGGAGAGCCTCGACCTGTCCTCCTTCAACCACGTGCTGGACATCGGGGGCGGCACCGGTGTCAACGCGACCAAGCTCGCCCGCAAGTGGCCGCACCTGCGGATCACCATCGTCGACCTTCCCACGGTGGCGAAGGAGGCCAACGAGCGTGTCGCGGAGGCCGGGCTCGACGAGCGGGTGCGCGCGGTGGGCCTGGACGCCTTCGAGGACGAGTTCCCCGAGGGTGACTTCGACTGCGTGCTCTTCGCGCACTTCCTGGAGATCTGGTCCGTGGAGCGGATCCGCGCGGTCGTGCGGAAGGCCGCGCGGGCGGTCGGCCCGAACGCCGGGATCTTCGTGGTGACCCCGTTCCAGGACGACGACGAGACCGGTCCCCGGCACGCCGCCGAACTGTCGGCCTACTTCCACGCCGTCGCGTCCGGTGAGGGCATGGTCTACACCCCGAGGGAGTACGAGGGCTGGATGGCCGAGGCCGGCTTCACGCCCTCCGTGCGCTTCTACGTGAGCAACCTGGTGGATCACATCGTGATCTCCGGGACCAAGACCGCCGACGCGAGCTGACCGGAGGCAGGCATGACGACCGAGACGACCGGACGGTGCCCCGTCGTCCTGGACCGCACCGGAGCCGACGTCCACGCGGAGGCGGCGCGGCTCCGGTCGCACGGTCCGGTGACCCCGGTGGTGCTGCCGGGGGACGTCCGGGCATGGTCGGTCACCGGCCACGACCTCGTGCGGCGGGTGCTCACCGACCCCCGGATCTCCAAGGACCCGCGTCGGCACTGGACCGCCTTCGCCAACGGGCAACTCGACCCCGACTGGCCGCTGCTCGACTGGGCGGGCGACAACATGACCACCGCGTACGGCGCCGACCACACCAGGCTGCGCGGCCTGATCTCCCGGGCGTTCACGCGGCGCCGCGTCGAGGACATGCGACCGCGCGTCGAGCGCATCACCCGCGCCCTCCTGGACGACCTCGCCGCCGTCCCCGCCGGTGAGGCGGTCGACCTCAAGGCCGGGTACGGCACCCCGCTTCCGGGCCGGGTCGTGTGCGAGCTCTTCGGGGTGCCCGAGGAGTCCCGTGACGCGGTGCTGCGCGGCGGCGAGGCCAACACCGACACTCGGATCGGCGGCGAGGAGGCCAGGCGCAACGTCGAGCAGTGGCAGCGGGCGATCGGGGACCTCATCGAGGCCAGGCGCCGCGAGCCCGGCGATGACCTGACCAGCGCGCTCATCCGGGCACGCGAGGAGGACGGCTCCCGGCTCAGCCAGGACGAACTGCTCGGCACGCTGAACCTGATCCTCAGCGCGGGCTCGGGGACGGTGACCAACCTGCTCTGCAACGCGATCGTCGCCCTGCTCACCCACCCCGACCAGTACGAGCTGGTCCGTACGGGGCGGCGCGGCTGGGAGGACGTCGTGGAGGAGACGCTCAGGAACCAGTCGCCCATCGCCCAGCTGCCGTTCCGGTTCGCGGTCGAGGACGTCGAACTCGACGGCGTGGTCGTCCCTCGCGGGGAGCCCATCCTCATCGCCTACGCCGCCGCCGGACGGGACCCGGACCTGCACGGCCCCACGGCCGACGCGTTCGACATCACCCGGGAGCGCAAGGACCACCTCTCGTTCGGCCTCGGAACCCACTTCTGTATGGGCTCCTCCCTGGCTCGGCTGGAGGCGGGCATCGCCCTTCCCGCCCTGTTCGAGCGCTTCCCGGACCTGAGCCTGGCCGTGGCGCCCGACGAGCTCGAACCCCGGGGGTCGTTCATCATGAACGCCCACGCCGGACTGCCCGTGCGCCTCACGCGCCCGACCCCATGACGAACGGGAGGACCCCTGTGGAACTCGACGGGAAGACGGCGCTGGTGACCGGCGCCTCGCGTGGCATCGGGCGAGCCATCGCCCAGCGGCTCGCCGGTGAGGGCGCCGTCGTCGCCGTGCACTACGGATCCAACTCCGAGGCCGCGCGGGAGACGGTCACGGCGATCGAGAAGGACGGGGGTAGGGCGTTCGCGGTCCGAGCCGAGTTCGGGACGGACGGCGACGTGGAGACGCTGGCGGCCGGGCTGCTCTCCGGGCTGCGGGAGCACGCCGGACGCGACCGGTTGGACGTCCTGGTCAACAACGCGGCGACGGTCAGCTTCAGCACCCTGGAGCAGCTGAAGCCCGCCGAGTTCGACCGACTCGTCGCCGTCAACACCAAGGCCCCACTGTTCCTCGTCAAGCGGCTGCTGCCGGTCCTGTCCGACGGAGGGCGGATCGTCAGCGTCTCGACCCTGGCGGCCCGTACGGCGGTGCCCGCGGTCGCCTACGTCATGAGCAAGGGCGCCCTGGACATCATGGGGCGCAGCCTCGCGGTGGAACTGGGTCACCGGGGCGTCACCGTGAACACCGTGGCCCCGGGGATCACCGACACCGACGTGTTCGCCTCACTCCGGGAGTCCCCCGAGGCGCAGGCCGGGGTCCGCGCGGCGACCGCCCTGGGGAGGGTCGGGCGGCCCGACGACATCGCGGACGTGGTCGCCTTCCTCGCCTCCGACCGCGCGCGCTGGATCACCGGTCAGGTCATCGACGCGACCGGTGGCCTGGCACTGCGGCCCCGCACGCTCCACTGACCGCTCGGGGCGGACCGGGGCGGGGACCGGTCCGTTCCCGGACTCCCTCGCGCAGAATAGTCAGGTTGGTTGACTTGTTTGATTAGGGTCGCTTATAAAGGTGCCTGACCATGCTTGGCGGGAAGTAACGCGAGAGAAGGAGAGAGATCATGAAGGCGATGCGCTTCCACTCCTACGGAGACAGCGACGTCCTGGTCCTCGAAGAGGCGGAACGCCCCGTGGCGGCTCGGGGGCAGGTGGTGGTCCAGGTGGCCGCGACCGCCTTCAACCCGGTGGACGTCCCGATCCGCGCCGGGGTGGTGAAGGAGGTCTTCCCGGTGGCGTTCCCGCACATCCCCAACTACGACGTCGCCGGAGTCGTCGACGAGGTGGGCGAGGGCGTGGTCGGCTGGGAGGTCGGGGACCCCGTGGTGGCGTTCCTGCCGATGACCGCGCCCGGCGCCGCCGCCGAGTACGTGGCCGTGCCCGCCGACACGTTGGCCGCGGCGCCCCATACGACCGGTGACCTGGCCGAGGCCGCGGCGCTGCCCTCGGTCGGGGTGACCGCCTGGCAGTCGCTCTTCGAGCACGCCGACCTGAAGCCGGGGCAGAACATCCTGATCAACGGCGCGGGCGGCGGGGTGGGTCGGTACGCCGTCCAGCTCGCCTCGCGTGCCGGAGCCATCGTCACCGCCACCGCCAGCGCCCGCAGTCGTCACCGCGTCGGTTCCTACGGCGCGAAGCGCGTCATCGACTACACCGCCACCCCGGTTCCGGAGGCGGCGGCCGGGGAGCGGTTCGACATCGTGCTGCACCTGGTGCGCACCGGCCCCGAGGAGACGGCGGCGCTGGCGGAACTGGTCGCCGACGGCGGCGCCTTCGTCAGCACCACGGTCGCACCGCCGGAGGACCTCGGCCGTGGCGTCCGCGCGGTGCAGGTGTTCGCGCGCAACGACGCCGACCAGCTCGCCGAGCTGGTCCGGCGCGTCGACGCCGGAGAACTGCGGATCGACGTCGCCGAGCGGCGGCCGATCTCCGACCTGGCCGCCGTCCACGACCTCGCCTACGACGGGGAGCTGGAGGGGCGGACCATCCTCATCCCCTGAACCGAGCCCTCCCTCACTGTTCCGTGACCGGTCGGTGCCGGGAGACCCAACGACCCAAGGAGTGTCCCCATGTCATCGACGCTGTACTCGGAACCGGTCGTCTCGACCCTGGAACGGCTGCGGGCCGCAGAGGGGCGACAGAACATGGCGGAGGCCTTCGCGGAGGCCGGGGTGGACGTCACCGCCGACTTCCCCCTCGACCTGAGCCCCGCCGAGCTCGCGGAACGGGCGAAGGACATCATCATGCCGGTGTCCGGGGAGGCCGGGGATCTGCTGTACCTGTTCGCCCGGGCGGCCGGGGCCCGCACCGTGGTGGAGTTCGGCGCGTCGTTCGGCGTCTCGGCGCTCTACCTGGCCTCCGCCGTGCGCGACAACGGCGGCGGGCGGGTGATCACGACCGAACTCCAGCGGGACAAGGCACGGCTGGCGAACGAGAACTTCGCCGCCGCAGGACTGGACGACATCGTCGAGCTCCGGGTCGGTGACGCGTTGGAGACGCTGGCGGACCTGCCCGACGAGGTCGACCTCCTGCACCTGGACGGGTGGCCCACCCTGAGGCTGCCCGTACTCGACCTGGTCCAGCCCCGGCTGCGGCCCGGTTCCCTGGTGGTCGTCGACGACATCGACCTCGACGTCGGCCGGGACATCAACAAGGACTTCCTCGACCACGTCGACGACCCGGCCAGCGGGTACCTGTCCCTGCGGCTCCCGGTCCACCAGGGGGTCCAGGCCTGCCTCAGGCTCGGCTGAGCGACCGAATCCGGCCAGGGGTCGGCGGGCCCCACGCGGGCGCGCCGACCCCGCCGTGGTGGGGTGGGGGTTGACAGAAGTCGGATGTGAGTGTGTACTCACAATCATGAGTCCGAAAGACGGAGGGCGTTCCACGGCGGAGGCGCGCCGGGTCCTGATCCTGAAACACGCGGTGTCCGCCTTCGCGAAGAGCGGCTACCACGCGACCCCGGTGACCGACATCGCTGACGCGGCCGGGATCTCCCAGGCCTATGTCTTCCGCCTGTTCGGCAGCAAGCTGGGGCTGTTCACGGCGACGCTGGAGCTGTGCTTCGAGCGCGTCGAACAGGCCCTGCGCGAAGGGGCGGAGGGCTCCCTCGGGGGCTCGGCCGCCCAGGTCCTGGAGGGGATGGGCGACGCCTACGCCGCGCTGATCGCCGACCGGGACCTGCTCATGATCCAGGTGCACGCGCAGAGCGCCACCGACGTCCCGGAGATCCGCGAGGCGTTCAGGAAGGGCTACGCCTCGGCGGTCACCCTGGCGCACTCGCTCTCGGGAGGCACCCGCGACCAGGTCCAGTACTTCTTCGCCATGGGCCTGATGTGCCACCTGATCACCGCCCTCGACCTGGACGAGGTGGACGCCCCGTGGGCGCGCACCCTGGCCAACGGCATGACCCACCACCCCCGATCCACGGGGTGACGCGGCCGGAGCGGTCCGTCCCCTGACGTCCGCCTGAGCCGTCCCCTCCTCGTTCGTGCCCGCTGAGAGGCGGGCACATATTCGGCTCATGTATGTGAGTGAGTGCTCACACAATAGCTGTTCACGACACCGTCGCCTCGCCCCGCAGCGGTCCGCAACCCCGTGCACGACCCCCGACCCAGAGAGGCGACGCCATGACAGCGACCCCCGAAACCCGCGCCGACGCATCCGGCGGGACCGGACCCACCACGGGGACGGCTCTCGTCTCCACCCTGGTGCTGACCACCACGACCCTCGTCGCCACCCTGGTCACCGCCGGGGGAGTCAACCCGGTGCAGGCCTCGCTGGCCCTCCTGCCCCTGGCCGCGGCCCTGGGCTACTGGCGCGGCGCCCGCTGGGCTCCGGTCGCCGCCGTCCTGGCCGTCCTCGCGCTGCTCCCGACGCGTGCGGTCGAACTCTCCTTCGACCTGACCCGACCCGGCGACGCCGTCCCCTTCGCGGTGGCCGCGCTGACCGTCCTCGCCGCCGGAACCGCCCTGACCACCGCCGTGCTGTACCGGTCCGAACGCACCGGAAGCCCCTCACGCCGCCGGTCCGCGATCGGTGTCCTCCTCGGCGCGGCACTGGGCGCCGTGCTCGGACTCGGCATGGTCCTGGCCAGCCCGCAGGCCGACGACACCGGCGACCTCACCGACGCGGAGGTCGCCGCCCTGCCCACCGTCGACATGGTGAACTTCCGCTTCGAGCCCGGCCAGCTCCGGGTGGCGGAGGGCCAGCCCGTCGCCTTCCGCTTCACCAACGACACCGACAAGTCGCACAGCTTCGCTGTCGAAGCGTTGGGGATCGACACCACCGTCCCCAGCGGCCGGACCCGTACGGTGGTCGTCGAGGCCGACGCCGGTACCTATCCCTTCGTCTGCACCGTGGGCGACCACGAGGAGAACGGGATGGTCGGGAGCCTGATCGTGGTCGGCCCGGGCGGGAACGCCACCGGCGGCGAGGACACGGCGGACACCGAGCAGGCGCGGGGGACCGGCCATGAGCACTGAGCCCGTCTCCCGGACCTCCCCGCTCGCCCGCCGGGCCTTCCTCGCCGCCGCCGGGGCGGCGGTCGCCGGGGCGGCCGCCCTGCCCGTCCTGCTCCGGGCGGAAGGCCCGGACCTGCCCTCCGACCGACCCGAACTCCCGGACCTGCCCGAGGTCCCCCTGACCACCGGCGCCGACGGGGTCCGGGTCGCCCGGCTGGCCGCGGAGTCGACCGGCACCGGACTGGCCTACAACGGCATGAGCCCCGGCCCGCTGCTGAGGGTGCGCGAGGGTGACACCGTTCGGGTGGAGTTCGAGAACACCATCGACGCGCCCAGCAGTCTGCACCTGCACGGACTGCCGCTCACCCCCGAGGTCGACCAGCCGCTGCACCACGTGCTGCCGGGAGAGTCCCACGCCCAGGAGTTCCGGGTCGCGGAGGGCTGCGCGGGCACGCACTGGTACCACCCGCACGCCCACGGAGACGTGGAACGCCAGACCCTGGCCGGGCTGGCCGGGCCGATCGTCGTGGAGGGACCCCTGGACCGGGAGGTCCCCGCGCTGGACGCGGCCGACGACCGACTGGTGATGTTCACCCGGTCGGGACGTGAGGTCGTGGCCAACGGCGTGGACCAGCCCCGGGTCACCGCGCGCTCGGGGCTCACCCGGCTGCGGCTGCTCAACGCCACCGCCGGCGACCACCTGCTCCTGGGATGCCGGCGTGAGGACGGCACCGCGGTGCCGACGCACCTGGTCACCACCGACGTCGGCCCCGTCGAACGCCCCCGGGAGGTCGAGGAGGTCCTGCTCGCCCCAGGCGAGCGCGCCGAGGTCCTCGTGGACACGTCGGGGGAGGGGCGCCTCGCCCTGGTCCGCCTCCCCTACTCGGTCTACGGACCGGGAGGGGAGGCCAACGAGCAGCGGACCCTGCTGGTCGTGGAGGTGCCCGCCGGGCACGAACCGGTGGCCCTGCCGGACCACCTGCTGCCGATCGAGGAGCTGGACCCGGAGGACGCGGTCCGGACCAGGGAGGTGGTCTTCGGCGCCACCCCCGACGGCTCCTTCACGATCGACGGTCGGATCTTCGACATGGACCGGGTGGACGCCGAGGCGCGGCTGGACACCCTGGAGATCTGGGAGGTGGTCAACGACCACGGCAGTGACCACCCCTTCCACCTGCACAGCTACCCGGTGCAGGTGCTGGACCGCGACGGGGCGCCCGAGCCCTTCCGGGCCTGGCGGGACACCGTGAACGTCCCGGCCGGGTCGACCGTCCGCCTGCTCGTGCCCCTCCGGCACGGCGCGGGCCGGACCGTCTACCACTGCCACATCCTGAACCACGAGGACCTGGGCATGATGGGCGTCCTGGAGGTCACCGCGTGAGGCCGGGACCGGCGCGCCGCCGGTCCCGGCCCCGCCGTCAGCCCCCGACGAAGTCCGCCAGGTGCTGGCCGGTGAGCGTCGAGCGGTCCGCGACGATCTCCGCCGGAGTGCCCTCGAAGACCACCCGGCCGCCGTCCTGGCCCGCCCCCGGGCCGAGGTCGATGATCCAGTCGGCGTGCGCCATCACCGCCTGGTGGTGCTCGATCACGATCACCGACTTCCCGGACTCCACCAGCCGGTCCAGCAGGCCCAGCAGGTGCTCGACGTCGGCCAGGTGCAGGCCGGTGGTCGGCTCGTCCAGGACGTACACCCCGCCCTTCTCCGCCATGTGCACGGCCAGTTTGAGTCGCTGGCGCTCGCCGCCGGACAGCGTGGTGAGCGGCTGGCCCAGGCTCAGGTACCCCAGCCCCACGTCGGTCAGCCGGTCCAGGATCCTCTGCGCGGCCGGGGTCCGCGCCTCGCCCTCACTGAAGAACACGGCGGCCTCGGACACCGACATCGCGAGCACCTCGCTGATGTCGCGCCCGCCCAGGCGGTACTCCAGCACCGAGGTGTCGAACCGCCTGCCGTCGCACTCCTCGCAGGTGGAGGCGATGCTGGCCATGAACCCGAGGTCGGTGTAGACCACCCCGACGCCCTTGCAGACCGGGCAGGCGCCCTCGGAGTTGGCGCTGAACAGCGCGGGTTTGACCCCGTTGGCCTTCGCGAACGCCTTGCGGACCGGTTCGAGCAGCCCGGTGTAGGTCGCCGGGTTGCTGCGCCGCGAGCCGCGGATGGGGCTCTGGTCGACGGCCACCACCCCCGCCGCCACGGCCGAGGCCGCCTCGACCAGCGACCCCTGCACGAGTGAGCTCTTGCCCGACCCCGCCACCCCGGTGACCACCGTGAGCACCCCCAGCGGGATGTCCACGTCCACGTCGCGCAGGTTGTGCGTGTCCGCGCCACGGACCTCGAAGCGGCCGGTGGGGACGCGCACCTCCTCCTTGAGGGCGGCACGGTCGTCGAGGTGGCGCCCGGTGGTGGTGTCGCTGCTCCGCAACCCCTCGACCGTGCCCTCGAAGCAGACGGTGCCGCCCGCGGCTCCGGCACCCGGGCCGAGGTCCACGACGTGGTCCGCGATCGCGATGGTGTCCGGCTCGTGTTCCACGACCAGCACGGTGTTGCCCTTGTCGCGCAGCCGCAGCAGCAGCCGGTTCATCCGCTCCACGTCGTGCGGGTGCAGCCCGGCGGTGGGTTCGTCGAAGACGTACGTGGTGTCGGTGAGCGAGGACCCCAGGTGGCGGATCATCTTGGTGCGCTGGGCCTCACCGCCCGACAGCGTTCCGGCGGCCCGGTCGAGCGAGAGGTAGCCCAGCCCGATCTCCACGAACGAGTCCAGGGTGCGCCGCAGCGCCTCCAGCAGGGGAGCGGCGGACGGTTCGTCCAGGTCCCGCACCCACGCGGCGAGGTCGCTGATCTGCATCGCGCACACCTCGGCGATGTTCACGCCCCCGATCCTCGACGACCGGGCCGCCTCGCTGAGGCGGGTCCCGCCGCACACGGGACAGTCGGTGAAGGTCACCGCGCGCTCCACGAACGCCCGGATGTGCGGCTGCATCGCCTCCTTGTCCTTCGACAGGAACGACTTGCGCAGCTTGGGGATCAGACCCTCGAAGGTCAGGTTCGACTTCTCGACCTTCACCTTGACCGGCTCGTGGTACAGGAAGTCCCGCATCTCCTGCTCGGTGTACTCGCGGATCGGCTTGTCCGGGTCGAAGAACCCCGACGCCTTGTAGGTCCGCACGGTCCACCAGTCGTCCGACTTCCAGCCGGGGATGGTGAACGCCCCCTCCGACAGCGACCTGGAGTCGTCGTAGAGCTCACGCAGGTCGAAGTCGGTGACCTTGCCCCGGCCCTCGCAGTGGGTGCACATGCCGCCGGTGCGGGTGAAGGTCTGCTTCACCGTCTTGCGGTCACCGCGTTCCACCGTGATGGCGCCGCTGGCCCTGACCGAGGCGACGTTGAAGGAGAACGCCTGCGGGGAACCGACGTGCGGCTGGCCCAGGCGACTGAACAGGATGCGCAGCATCGCGTTGGCGTCGGTGGCGGTGCCCACCGTGGAGCGCGGGTCGGCGCCCAGCCGTTCCTGGTCGACGATGATCGCGGTGGTCAGCCCGTCGAGCACGTCCACGTCGGGCCGGGGCATCGACGGCATGAACCCCTGGGCGAAGCTGCTGTAGGTCTCGTTGATCATCCGCTGCGACTCGGCGGCGATCGTGCTGAACACCAGCGAGCTCTTGCCCGAACCGGAGACCCCGGTGAACACCGTCAGGCGGCGCTTGGGGATCTCGATGCCGACGTCCCGGAGGTTGTTCTCCCGGGCCCCGTGCACCCGGATCAGTTCGTGGACGTCAGCCGGATGCGGTGCGTCGGGGTGTTCCCCGGTCACCGGTCCTCCTTGATCCGGACCAGGTTCCCGGCCGGGTCGCGGAAGGCGCAGTCACGGACGCCGTAGGGCTGGTCGGTGGGCTCCTGCACGACCTCGGCCCCCGCGGCCACGATCCGCTCGAAGGCGTCGTCCAGGTCCGGGGTGGCCAGGTTCAGGAACGCGTAGGTGCCCTTGGCCATCATCTCCGAGATGACCCGGCGCTCCTCGTCGGTGACCCCGGGGTCGGACACCGGGGGCTCCAGGACCACGGAGGTGTCCGGCTGACCCACCGGGCCCACCGTGATCCAGCGCATGCCCTCGTACCCGACGTCCAGTCGGACCTCGAAGCCGAGGACGTCCCGGTAGAAGGCCAGCGAGGCCTCCGGGTCGGTGTGCGGCAGGAAACTGGCGTTGATCTTGATGTCCATGCTGGTCACACTACGACTGGCCGGGCCGCCGCGCTTCTTGATTCCTGATCGGTCTGGTGACCTGACGGACCACGCACGAGGGCATGCCCTCCGCCTCGCCCACGGCGTGCCTCCGGTAGGCGCTGGGCGGCATCCCGACCAGTTCGGTGAAGCGGGTGCTGAAGGTGCCCAGGGACGAGCAGCCGACCTCGAAGCACACGTCGGTGACGCTGAGGTCGCCGCGCCGCAGCAGCGCCATGGCGCGCTCGATGCGCCGGGTCATGAGGTACGAGTACGGCGAGTCGCCGTAGGCGCGCCTGAACGCGCGGCTGAGGTGTCCCGCCGACATGTGGACGTCCCGGGCCAGCTGCTCGACGTTGAGCGGCCGCGCGTACTCCCGGTCGATCCGGTCCCGGACACGGCGCAGGCGCGCGAGGTCGCTCAGGTGCTGCTCGGAGGTGGATCTACTGGTCACGCGACTCATCGTGCCACGGGGGGACGACGGACTCCAGACGACCCGGCGGCACGGGCGTCCCGACCCCGCCGAAGCCGCCCCGAGGCGGGCCCCGACACGCTATCTTGCCAGTCGTAACCAGTGGATCACGATGGGTCACGGCCGAGGGGTCGGACCCCGAAGGAGGCAACCGATGCGAGCGGCCCTGATGTACGGCGCCGGTGACGTACGGGTGGAGGACGTGCCCGATCCGGAGCTGGTCGATCCGACCGACGCCCTGGTGCGCGTGGTGCGCACCTGCGTGTGCGGCAGCGACCTGCACGCCTACCGGGGCATGGCCGCCTCCGAGGAGGGGGTCCGGGCCGGGCACGAGTTCGTCGGCGTGGTGGAGGAGACCGGCGCCGAGGTCACCTGGGTCAGGCCCGGCGACCTCGTGGTGTCCCCGTTCTCCTACGCCGACCACACCTGCGGACTGTGCCGGGAGGGACTGCACACCTCCTGCGCGGACGGGGGGCTGCTCAGCGGGGCCCAGGCCGAGGTGGTCCGCGTCCCGCGGGCCCAGGGCACGCTGGTCCGGCTGCCGGTGCGGGAGGAGTCCGCCCTGCTGCCCTCGCTGCTGACCCTGGCCGACGTCTACCCCACCGGACACCACGCCGCCGTGACCGCCGGGGTCGGCCCCGGCACCTCGGTCACCGTCGTCGGTGACGGCGCGGTGGGCCTGCTGTCCGTGCTCGCCGCGCGGAGGAGGGGCGCGGAGGAGATCATCCTCATGGGGCGCCACAAGGACCGTACCGACCTGGGCCGTGAGTTCGGGGCCGTCGAGGTGGTCGCGGAGCGCGGCGAGGAGGGGGTGGAGCGGGTCCGGGAACTGACCCGGGGCGAGGGCACCCACACGGTGATCGAGGCCGTCGGCCACCTGGACGCCTACGAGACGGCACTGGGCGCGGTCCGCCCCGGCGGCACCGTCAGCCGCGTGGGCCTGCCCCAGTACGAACAGGGGCCGATCGGGATGTCGGCCATGTTCGCCGCGAACGTCACCCTCACCGGCGGCCCCGCTCCCGTGCGCGCCTACATCGAGGAACTGCTTCCCGACATCCTGGAGGGCAACGTCCACCCGGGCCTGGTCTTCGACCACGGCTCCGACCTCGACGCCCTCCCGGAGGGCTACCGGCTGATGGACCGGCGCGAGGTCCTCAAGGTCCTCGTCCAGCCCTGACACGGCGGGACGCCCCCGAGGGCGTCCCGCCGTCGTCCCGGGGCTCACACGTCCCAGGTGGTCCCGTAGCGGTCGGTGAGTTCCCGGACCTCCTCGGGGGAGAGCACCGAGAACGTGCTCCCCCTGAGGGCGACGACGACCCGCGCCGCCTCCTCCAGTTCGATCGCCCCGGCCAGGGCGATCCCCGGGTCCGCGCCCGCCACCAGGGAACCGTGGTTGGCGAGCAGCGCCGCGTCGAACCTCCCCGGCAGCTTCGCGAGGTTCTCGGCCAGCCGGTGGCTCCCGGGCGCGGCGTAGGGGACCAGGGGAGCCTGTCCCACACGCATCACCAGGTAGGGCGTGATGGGCGGCAGCGCCGACGAGGCCGACCACGCGGGCAGGCAGGAGGCCGCCGTGGAGTGCGGCGAGTGCAGGTGCACGACGGCGCGCGCCGACCCGGACCTGCGGTACATCTCCAGATGGAGCGGGAACTCCTTCGACGGGGCGGGACCGTCGGTGTGCGTCCCCGCGTCGTCCAGCACGGACAGGCCCTCGGGCTCCAGATCCCCCAGGGAGACCCCGGTCGGGCTCATCAGGACGGTGCCGCCGATCCGGACCGAGACGTTGCCCGAGGACCCCGGGCTCAGCCCCAGGTCCACGGCTCGGCGTCCCGCCGCGCACAGCTCTTCGGCGGCGCGCCGTGTCTGCTCGTTCACGCGCCCTCCTCCCACGCCCGCACGAACAGGTCCTCGGCGCCGAAGTTCCCGGACTTCAGCATCAGGTGGATGTCCTCACCGTCGCGGTGACCGAGCATCCACGCCACACCGGGGTCGACCTCGGGGCCCAGGGTCAGCGAGCCGACGCCGAGCCGACGCACCACCGCTCCGCTGGTCTCACCGCCCGCCACCAGGAGCGCGTGCGTCCCGGCGGCCACCAGGCGTTCCGCGATCTCCGCGAGGGCCCGCTCGATCACCGGAGCGTCCGCCGTGTCCACGACGTCCTCCGGCGACGCGGTCGCGTACACGACGAACGGGGTGGCCTCGCTGGCCAGCGCCTCCGCGACGGCGTCGGACACCACGGCCTCGAAGTCCGACCGCAGCTCGGCGGCGCGGATCCGGACCCCGGCGCCCGAGGAGAGGGCGTGCCGCACCTGCCCCTGGGTGGCCCGGGAGGCGCTGCCCGAGAGCACCACGCGCGGACCGTCGGGCAAGGTGAAGTCCGAGCGCTCGTCGGCCCGGGGACCGGAGAGGCCCTGGGCGAGCGCGCTGCCGCCGGTCAGCAGACGCAGGTCGTCCGTCGCGGCGGCCAGCACCCGGAGGTCGGCGTCGCGCAGGGCGTCCACGACCACGAACCGGGCGCCGGCCTCCCGGGCCGCGCCGATGGCGGCGCGCACCGCGTCGGCGCCCTGGGACACCACCGGCCACGGCACCAGGGCCACGTCGTCCGCGCCCCGGCTGAGCTGGGGTTCGAGCAGGCGGAGCAGGTTCGAGTCGGTCATGGGCGTGAGCGGGTGGTGGCGCATGGGCGACTCGTCGAGCGGCTCGTCGCCGACGAACAGGTGGCCCCGGTAGACGGTGCGCCGGTTCGCGGGGAAGGCCGGGGCGATGACCGTGACCTCCTCGCCCAGGGCCTCCAGGACCGCCTCGGAGACCGGACCGATGTTCCCCTCCGGGGTGGAGTCGAAGGTGGAGCAGTACTTGACGTAGAACCGTTCACACCCGGCCCGGCGCAGCCACGCCAGCGCGTCCAGCGACACCGCGACGGCCTCGTCGACGGGCATCGTGCGCGACTTCAGGGCCACGACCACGGCGTCGGCGCCGTTCGCGGCGTCGAGCGTGTGCCGCTCACCGTGGTCGTCCGCTCCCAGGACGACGGTGGTGCGGAAGCCCGCGGACGTGAGCGTGATGGCGAGGTCGGTGGCTCCGGTGAGATCGTCGGCGATCGCGCCGAGGGTCGCCATGGGTTCTCCTGTGGATCGATGGTGGTGGACGGACGGGGGGAGACGGCGGGGAAGGGTGTTCCGTGGAGGGGAACCCCCACGGAACACCCCTCTAGACGAGGCCGGTCGCGATCATGACGTTCAGGACGGCGAACCCGGTGAGACCGGAGATGACCGAGGCCACCCCGATGGAGCGGATGCCCTGCCCGACGGTCATGTTCGACAGCGTCGTGGTGACCCAGAAACCGGAGGAGTTCGCGTGCTTCATGATCTGCGCGCCGGTCGCGCAGGCCAGGTACACCACCAACGGTGAGAGGTCGAGGGCGGGCAGGAGCGGCTGCATGATCGCGGCCGAGGTCATGACGCCCAGGATGTTGGAGCCGGTGATGGTGCACACGGCCGCCGCGATGAGGAACGGGATGATGACCGCGGACATCCCCGTGCTCTCGATGGCCGTCGCGACGTTCTCGGCCACCCCGGTCTCCCGGACGATGGTGGCCAGGGCGCCGCCGACACCGGTCAGTGCCAGGGGCATCGCGGCGATGCGCAGCCCGGACTCGAACAGGTCGTTGAGCGTGGCCTTGTCCCGCCAGCGCCCGCGGAACAGCGGGAGGGCCAGGACGCAGGCGAGGAACAGTGCCACCGTCGGCTCACCGACGAAGAGTACGACCGCGGTGAACCAGTTGCCCTCCGTCAGGACCGGGGCGGTCAGGGAGGCGACCACGATGAGGACGATGGGCGCCAGGATCGGGAGCAGGGAGCCGAAGAGGCCCACCTGGGGCGCTTCGGGAGCACCGGTGGCGGCGTCGGAGGACGTCCCGGCGGACCCGGTCGACCCCGAGGCCCCGCCCTCGGAGGCGTCGGCCAGGTGCGCGACGAACTCGGGCTTGGGCGGAACGTACGTCTTGATCCGCGAGAGGTAGAGGGTGGCCGCCAGGACACCGGGGACACCCACGGCCAGGCCGTAGAGGATGGCCTCGCCCATGCTCACGTCCAGCAGGGACGCCGAGGCGAGCGGGCCGGGGCCCGGCGGGATGACCGAGGTCATGACGTAGGCGCCGATGTAGAGGATCGGGCCGAGCTTCATCATCGAGATGCCCGTGCGGTAGGCCAGGGCGGAGACGATGGGGATGAGCATGACGACGGCGGTGTCCGCGATGAGCGGGATGCCGAGCACCGTGGAGGCCAGGGCGATCGCCCAGGGCACCTTGTTCTCCGAGAACAGCCGCAGGGCCGTCTCGGTGATCTTCATGGCCGCGCCGCTCAGTTCGAGCATCTTGCCCAGGACGCAGCCGAAGATGACCAGGAGGCCGACGTTGGCCAGGGTGTTCCCGAACCCGTCCTTGACGAGTTCGATGGTTCCGGTGCCGCCCATGCCCAGGACGAGTCCCAGGGCGACGACCACGATGAACAGCGTGGCCACGGGGTGGACCTTGAACCGCGCGATGAAGACCACGAGGACGACGATGGCGCCCAGGAACGCGAGGAGGGTGAAGACGTCTGACATGTCACTGCTCTCCGGTGTTCAGGGGCGAGCGTGTGCGCGCCTGGTTCCAGGTGTCGAGGAGCGTGTCCTCGGGGTCGGCCAGGTCGCCCAGGCGCAGCAGCTCACCGGCGGCCACGTCGCGGGCCAGGGTGGTGTGCGCCGCCAGGTAGAGGGGCGCGACGTCGCCGGGGGCGTCGGCGGAGTCCAGCAGGACGGGGTCCACGCCGGTCACGTCGTGGTGGTGCCCGCCCATGTCGAGCCGGGTTCCGGCGCGGAGCGCGGTGCGGGCCCGTCCGGCCAGGACCGCGTGCGGGGCCGGAGGGCGCGAACCGGCGGCCCGGTGGTGGTCCGCGGCGGCCAGCACGCTCAGCGGGGTCTCCACGCCCATGAGGTGGTAGGGCAGGTACAGGCAGGCGTAGCGTCCCGAACGCGAGACGACGTGGCCCTTCTGCGCCAGGAGTGACCAGGACACGTCGTCACCGGTGCGGACCACGGCGAAGACGCCGCCCGCGAAGGAGGCCTCCTCCGGCAGCCGCAGGACACTGAAGACGTCCACGACACCCGACCGGGTCAGGATGCCCCCGTCCTCCGCGAGTGCGTAGATGTCGGCCAGCTCGGCCGTGCGGGCGACGGGGTAGTGCAGGGCCTCCACGTCGGGCACCAGGCCGGTGAAGTTGGCGACCACGCCCATCTCGCAGTAGTCGGCGGCGGCCGAGCGCTTGATGTCGGAGACGGCCAGGGCCCGGGAGGCGAGGGTGGCGGGCACGTCCTCGCCCAGGGTGAGCAGGGAGGCCATCTCGGGAGCGTGGACCTCCTGGTCCAGCTGGCGTACACGGCCGGTGGCGGGGTCGAAGACGAGGTCGTACTCGCCGGACTTGCCGATGGCGACGACGTCGAGCCCGAGGAGCCGTGTGCGCTCGTACCACTCGATGAGGTTGGCGGGCTGGTCGCCGATGCCGGGCGTGTAGACCACGCCCCGCTCGGCGGCCAGTTCGGCCAGGGCGACGCCGGAGACGGAGTCGACCTCCTTGGAGACCATCACCACGTGGCGTCCGGTCCCGATGGCCAGCCGTGCGGCGTCGGTGCCCGCCGCCGGGCTGCCGGTGGCCTCGACGAGCACGTCGTAGTCGGCGTGTTCGAGCAGGGCGGCGTCGTCGATGACGGCGATCTCGTCACCGGACAGCGCGGCCAGGTCGCCGGGGGTGGAACACGCCCTCAACGCGGAGGCCGGGTACCCGAGTTCGACGCACAGGGCGACGGTCCCCTCGGTGTCCAGGTCGCACAGGACCGAGGGACGCAGCCGGTCCATGCGCGGCGTCTGGGCGAGCAGTGTGCGGGCGAAGCCGCCCCGTGCCCCGGTGATCGCGTAGCGCACGGTCGGCGGGGGCGGACCCGTGGTGCTGGTGGCTTGCATGGTTCTCCTTCTCTCACGTCACGGTGGACACGCTGTCCTCATCCGTAACGGCAACACGCCCTGTTTAACAGGAGAGGAACATGCGAGTCAACAATTATCACGCCTCGTATCATCTGGTAACACTCGCTACCATGGTCCTGTGAACGCACTCGAAGGAGGACGATGATCCCGGCGCAACGGCGCGAACTGCTCCTGAGAGAACTGCGCGGCACGGGTGTGCTGAGCGTGAAGGAGCTCTGCGACATCCTCGGTGTCTCGCACATGACGGTCCGCCGCGACATCATGAACCTGGAGGAGGAGGGGCGGGTCCGGTCGGTCCCCGGCGGCGTGGAGCTCGCCTCCCAGGTCCGCACCGAGCCCTCCTACCTGGACAAGTCCCGTGTGGACCTGGACGAGAAGCGCGCGATGGCCCAGGCCGCCGCCGCCCTGGTCGAGGACGGCCACACCGTCTACCTCGACGCCGGGACGACCCTGGGCCACCTGGTGCCGTCGCTGTGGGGCGTCACCGGCCTCACCGTCATCACGAACGACCTCACCACGGCGGCCTCCCTGTCCGACCACCCCGACCTGTCCCTGTACTTCGTCGGAGGGCAGATCGACCGTGAGAACCGTTCGGCGGTGGGCGACATGGCCGCCGCGACCGTCGCGGAGTTCAACATCGACGTGGCCTTCATGTCGACCAGTTCCTGGGACATCGGGCGCGGATCGACCACGCCCTCACGGTCCAAGGTCGCCGTCAAACGCGCCGCGATGGCGGCCGCGTCCTCGTCGGTTCTGGTCGCCGGGGCCGACAAGTACGGTGCGTTCGGCACCTTCAAGGTCGCCGCGCTGGAGAGCTTCTCCACGGTGATCACGGACGACCGTCTGGCCGAGTCGTCCGCGCGCGCGATACAGGAGGTCGGGGTCAGCCTGGAGATCGTGATCCCTCAGAGCGTCCCCGACGAGATGGCGCGGCTCGACCCCACCGTCTGACCCCCGCCGTGGCCGGGGGAACACCCCCGGCCACGGCGACAACGGCCCGCCGCCCGCCCCGGCCACGGCGAGGACGGCCACCGCGCCTCCCGGCCCCCGGTCCGCGCGGGTGACCGGACGGGCCCGCACGGGGGCCGGGACGGCCCTTCTGGACGGCCCGGTCACGGAACGGCGGTCCGCCAAGCCCCCGGTGCCCGGAACCGCGCGAGTGACCGCCGACGAGAAGCGCGCCATGGCCCAGGCCGCCGCCGCCCTGGTCGAGGACGGCCACACCGTCTGCCTTGACGCCGGGACGACTCTGGGCCACCTGGTGCCGTCGCTGACGGAGCGCCGACCCGCCGAGGCGGTCGTGAGGTGCCCCGGGCCCCGCCCCGTCTCGGGTCTCGCGGTCAGGGGCGGGGGGTGCGGAAGTCGCGGGAGCCGGGGGCCAGGGCGGCCAGGGCCGGGGCCAGGACGCACAGGACCGCGCAGGTGAGCAGGACGTTCTGCGCCCCGAAGGCCTGGGCGGCGGGGGCGATCAGCGCCAGACCCACCGGGGCGAACCCGTAGGCGAACAGGAAGTCCAGCGACGACACCCTCGCCAGCTTGTCCGGGGCGACCTCGCGCTGGGCGGCCGTGAACCACGGGACGTTGAACAGCTCCACACCCAGGCCCACCACGGCGTAGGCGGCGAACACCCACAGCCCGCCGACGGGGAACACCAGGCTCAGCGGGGCGAGGGCGTACAGGCCCAGCCCGAACAGGGCCCACCAGCCCTGGGCGCGCGGCTTCCAGCGGGCCACCAGCACCGCCCCGACCAGGGCCCCGGCGGTGTACGCGGTCAGCGCGCCGGCCAGCACGGCCTCGGTCCCGTAGTGGTCGCGGCTGGCCAGGGGGAGCAGGACGTTGGTCGCGGAGTAGCCCAGGGCGATGACCACGGTCAGGGCGCCCAGACCCGCGAGGAACCAGGTGTGGCGGCGCGCCTCGGTGAGCCCCTCGGTGAACTCCACGTGGAAGGGCGCCCGGGCGGGGCGCTCGGCGGGGGCGGCGTCGCCGCCACGGGGCAGCAGGGCCGCCACCAGCCAGAGGGCCGCCGTGACCAGCAGGAGCACCTGGGGTCCGGTCACGGTGGCCAGCAGGGCGGTCAGCCCGGGGGCCAGGAACGTCACCCCGCGCACCGAGAAGGTCAGGGCCGCGTTGGCCTGCTGGCGGTCCTCGGTGGGCACCACCTCGGCGGTGAGCGCCTGGAAGGCGGGGCGGCAGGCCCCCTGGCCGACCCCCACGACGGCGGCGGCCGCGGTCATGAGCGCGATCGAACCGCCCAGCCCCGCCGCGAGGACGGGGCTGGCGGCGGCCGCCGCCAGCCCGGACCACAGGACCACCGCCCGACGCGAGTGGCGGTCGGCGAACAGGCCGCCCAGGGGGACCGCGACCAGGAACCCGGCGGTGCGGGCGGCCAGGACCAGTCCGAGCCCCACCGCGCTCAGCGTTCCGTGTAGGACCGCGAGACCCAGGATGAACGGCATGGCCCAGGTGGCCAGGCCGGACGCGGTGGTCGCGCACCACAGGCGGACGAAGGTCGGCCGGAGCAGCGGTGCGCCACGGTGCTCCTGGGGGCGGGTCGTGTTCGGCGTCGTGGACACGAGGAGTACTCATCTCGGTTCGGGGTGTGTAGGGTCTCACTCTATTGAAAACGATTATCAGTTGCGCCGCCCTTCGCGAAACTGGGTTCCAGGGTTGGGGGTGGTTGGCCTGCGGCGGGGCGGATGTCCGCTTCTGCGGGGGTTGGCGCTCGCGCCGAGGGGGCAGCGACTCCGTGGAGTGAAGAGCTTCTCGTGACAACGATAATCGTTTTCGCTATGGTCGTCGGAACCGGCGCCCCCAGGGCGTACCGACCGCCGCACCCTGCCCCGAAAGGCCACGCGTGGACCCCTCACGGATCGCCCAGCTGCCCCCGCCCCTGCCGGCCGAACGGATCATCGGCCTCAACCAGCCCAAGGTCGACCTGCACACCCTGCGCTCCTACGCCTGGAACGGGTGGGAGTTCGACGTCCCGCCCGAGGTGTTCCTCCCCGGCGCGACCAGCCGCATGATCCACCAGCGCGTCCTCGACGACGACATCGACGTGCGGGGACGCGTCTACGCCGCCATGGGCGTCGGGCTCGGGGTCGAGGCGGCCGTGGCCGGACTGCGCGGCGCCGCCCGGATCATCGCGGCCGACGTCCACCCCGCCAGCGTGGCGGCCACCGAGCACAACTACCGGCGCGTCGTCGGCGCGGGGGAGGGGACCGAGCTCGTCCCGTTGGTCTCCGACCTGTTCACCGGATTCCCACCCGAACCGCGCCTCGACGTCGTCACCTTCAACCCTCCGGCGGTCAGCCAGCCCGTCAGCGACGACCCCGACATCGTCCGCAACGTCTGCGCGGGCCGACCCGTCACCGACGCCTTCTTCACCCAGCTCGCCGAACGCGACCTCCTGGCCCCCGGCGGTCAGGTCTACTTCGTCGCCTCCAACACCGCCGACCTGCGGGGGATCATCGGCCACGCCGTCGACCAGGGGTTCACCGCGCACGTCCACCACCTGCACGACTGGAACGACGGGGTCCTGACCTACCTGTTCCGCCTCACCCGGGAGAGCGTCAAGTGAGCCACCCCCAGCCCCTCGACCTCGCGACCCTCCACCAGTCGGTGCTCGACACCCCCGACCTCCCCGTCGCCACCAGCGTGTTCTGGGTGCACCACGGCACCCGCCTGGCCGGGGGCGACGTCACCTACCT
Organism: Nocardiopsis sp. iso_237; assembly: GCF_056173345.1. NCBI lineage: Bacteria > Bacillati > Actinomycetota > Actinomycetes > Streptosporangiales > Nocardiopsidaceae > Nocardiopsis > Nocardiopsis sp. iso_237. The sequence goes on from NZ_CM149669.1 coordinate 3,206,768, forward strand.
CAACCAGTACGTCCTGGTCCGGATCGGCCGGGCCTTCGGCGCCTGCTCCTTCGAGCCGGGCCAGCTGGACCCCGACGTGTGCGCGGACCTGTCCGGTAGACCCCTGGCCGACCTCCTGAGAGGCCCGGCCCCGGTACGGCTCGCCGCGTTGGACGCCTACCTGGGCCAGGCCCACCCCCACTCCGAGGACCCCCGCGCCGAACGCGTCACCCTCCCGTACGGCACCCCCGAGGAGCGCGCCGTCGCCCGCGACCGCGCCATCGCCGGGCTCCTCCCCGACCCCGACGGGCGGCGGATCGCCCTGATCGGCGTGGTCAACCCCCTCGTGGCCGCGATCCGGGAGCGGGGCGGCCGGTGCCTGCCCTGCGACCTCAACCTCCGCCGCACCCAGTGGGGCGACGAGGTCAGCCCGGATATGGAGGAGGTCCTGGCCGAGGCCGACGCGGTCGTGGCCACCGGCATGACCCTGGGCAACGGCAGCTTCGACCGCATCCTGGAGCGCTGCCGCGAACGGGACCTGCCGCTGGTCCTCTACGCCCAGAGCGGCAGCGCGGTCGCCCGGGCCTTCCTCGGCGCCGGCGTCACCGCGGTCTCCGCCGAACCCTTCCCGTTCTCGCAGTTCAGCGCCGAACCCACCCACCTCTACCGCTACCGAGAAGGAACCCGAGAGTGACCGTAGGAACTGGACAGGCGACCTGCCACCACGGCGAGATCCTCCAGGGCGTGTTCCTGGACGAGCGGGGACGCCCCACCCGTGGTCTGGTCACCCTGCCGATGGCCGAACCCCGCACCCGCGCGCTGTTCACCCCGTTCTCCGCGAAGGTGCCCCGCCACGTCGTCGTCGACCCTCCCGACCGGGCGAAGGCGGCCCGCGCCGCCGAACTCGCCGTGGAGGAGTGCGCGCGCGTGGCCGGGGTACCGCCGGTGGGCGGCTACCTCAGCGTCCGGGGCGGGGCCTGGCCCGGCCTCGGCATGGGGTCGTCCACCAGCGACGTGACGGCGGCGGTGCGCGCGGTCGCGGCGGGGCTCGGTGTGGAGCTGTCCCCGGAGTCCGTGGCCCGCGTCGCGGTCGCGGCGGAGGGCGCCAGCGACCCGGTGATGTTCGGTGACCGCCCCCTGCTGTTCGCCCAGCGTGAGGGGCGCGTCCTGGAGGAGCTGGGCCCCGCGCTACCGGAGATGGCGGTCGTGGGCTGTCTGACCGGAAGTGGCCAACCCGTCGACACCCTCTCCCTGAGGGGGAACGCACGACGGGGGGACATCGCCGTCTACGAGAGGTTGCGTGCCGCGCTGCGTACCGCGATCACCGAGGAGGACGTGGCCGGGGTCGGGCACGTCAGCACCGAGAGCGCCATCCTCAACCAGCGTGTGCTGCCCAAGGAGGAGCTGGGCACGCTGCGGGAGGTCGCCCGCGAGTGCGGTGCGGTGGGCATCCAGGTGGCGCACAGCGGCAACGTGGCCGGTGTGCTCTTCGACGCGGCCGTCCCCGGCCTCGCGGAACGCCTTGAGGCCGCCAACGACCGCCTCGACGCGGCGGGGCTCACCCCCCACCGCGTGTTCTCCACGTCCACGCGGTCCGGCACCCCGCCGGCCCCCTCCGCGCGGCCCGTCCTCACCGGGGTCGCCTCGACCCCTCCCACTCCGGCCCCTCCACCCTCGACCACCGCGGAGCCCCCTTGGACGAGCACGTTTCCGAAGCCATCGCCAGACCCGACCTGATCGACCTCGGCGGGGGCCTGCTGTGCCTGCGCTTCGAGTCGATGAAGGTGGCCTCCGCACTCGCGGCCGTACGCCACCTGCTCGACACCGGGGTGGTCCGCCCCGGTGACACCCTGATGGACAGCTCCAGCGGCATCTACGCCTACGGGCTGGCCCTGGCCGCCCACCGGTTCGGCCTGCGCTGCCACATCATCGGTTCCACCACCATCGACGAACCCCTCCGCATCCAGCTGGCGGTCCTGGGCGCCACCCTGGAGCAGATGCCGCCCTCGGACGACCTCCGACTGGACCAGGACCGCCGGGTGCGGCGGGTCGGCCAGGTGCTCCGCGAGCACCCGGACTACCACTGGATGCGGCAGTACCACGACGTCGTCCACGGTCTCGGCTACCGGGCGGTGGCCGACCAGATCCGCAAGGAGACCGGTGACGGCCCGCTCACCCTGGTGGGCGGGGTCGGCTCGGGAGCCTCCACCGGGGCGCTCGCCCGCTACCTGCGGGAGAGCGCCCCGGACACCCCGCTCGTGGGGGTCCAGCCGTTCGGCAGCGTCACCTTCGGCAGCGACCACGTCACCGACCCGCAGATCATCATCGCGGGGATCGGGAGCTCCATCCCCTTCGGCAACGTCGACCACACCCTGTACGACACGGTGCACTGGACCGGTTTCGACGCGGCCCTGGCCGGGAGCACGGACCTGCTCCGCCGCCACGCGGTCTTCGCGGGGCTCTCCACGGGCGCCGCCTACCTGGTGGCGCGCTGGGAGGCGGCGGCCGCCCCGGACCGGCGGGTGGTGTTCGTGGCCCCCGACACCGGACACCGGTACGTGGACACGGTCTTCGCGCGGCACGAGGAGGCCGCCGACGTCACCGACCTCGCTCCCCGGGAGGTCGGCGACCTCAAGGAGCTGTCGCCGCCCTGGTGCCGGATGGCCTGGGGACGCCAGCCCGCCCCGGATCAGGCCGTCCACCGGGACGACTGAACGGGACCAGGGAAGGCGCGGGCTCGAGCTTGCGGAGAATGACTGGTCGGAGGAGCCCGCTACGTTGGCGACCTCCCGGGGCGGATCGTGACGGTGAGTCCGGAGACGGTGGACGACACCGTGGAAGGCCTGCCCGGACAAAGGTTCTCAAGGACCAGCCCTTCCAGGACGTGCCTGCGGTGGGGGAAGCCCCCACCGCAGGCAGAGCCCGGGCAGTCACTGGAGGGCGGTTCGGAGGAACCGGCTCACTCGGACGCGGGAAAGGCGAGCGCCTGCCTTCGGAGGCGCCGGGGGGGTGCGGACGGCGACACCACAGGGGAGGTTCGGGACACTGCTTTCCGGTGCTCCTCCTGGGGCGCGACCCCCGCTGACTTGCAGTTGGCTCCCGCCATCCGTTGCTGAACGTGCTGCCGCGCACCGGCCCCCGGGTACGTGCGAGGTGCGGTGCCTCCAGCGCTTCCTACCGGGGGAGGCCTCCGCGATCCCCGAACCCAACCTCGTCCCGATCATCCACGGGTCCGTCGCGTCACGGAACGGGCGGGGCCTCGTGGGACTCGGTGATCCAGAGCGGTTCGCCGTCTCCGCACACGACCCGCGTCCCCTCGGCGGGCTCCATACTGGTGCGCTTCACCACGAGCCGAGCACCGGCGACCTCGGCTACCGGGTGCTCGCGCGAGCGCATGAAGCGGTGGGTTCTGACCTGGTCGTGAATCGTGCGGGCGTCGCCGGACCAGCGGATGCGGGCGAAATCCTCCTCCATGAACCCCGCGTAGGAGGCCAGGGAGTGCTCTTGTGGATCACCGGGGTCCCCGGACACGACGCGGGCCAGAGCCGTGCGAAGCAGCGCGTAGGTCACCGGCATGGCGTCCGCGCAGTAGTTCGTCCAGGTGATGTCGTCGGCCAAGGGCACGCCGTCCTTTTGGGCGAGGACGTTGCCCGTGTCGAACTCCTCGTCCATCCGGTGCACGGTGACACCCCCGGTGCGATCGCCGTTGCGAATGGCCCAGAGCAGCGGCGCCGGACCTCGGTACTTCGGCAGCATCGACACGTGGACGTTGATCACGCCGTGTCGGGGGATATCCAGCACGGAACGGGGAAGTTTCCACGCGAAACCGAAGACGATCACCAGGTCGGGACGGTAGCTTTCCAGCGCCCGAGTCAGGCCCTCGACACTGCCTGGGAGAAGCAGGTCCATTCCCCGTGGAAGGGCGCCGAGGATCGCCGTGGTCGTTTCTCCGGCGTCGTCGAGGTTGGGGCCGCCGGAGCGCAGAGAACGTCCGTAGAAGTAGGCGACCGAAAGGTGGCCTGAGTCCGCGCAGGCAGCGTGAATGGTCCGGAACTCGTCGGCTCCGGACGAGATCACGCAAATGCGGAGAGAGGTCGACATCTCCCTGTTTCTTCTTGAATGGCGACTCTGGTCATCTGATGTGCGGTCACTTCAGGATGAACTCAGCGTGTGGGACAGCGCAATTCCAGGCTGAATCGAACGCCTGAGCGCACAGCTTCACCACGTCCTGGTCGGTGCTGACCTCGTTGCCCACCCATCCACCGTCCCCGGTGAAATGGTTGAACAGAACCTTTGTTCCGTCGAAGATCCAGCAGTCGTTTCCGGGTAGCGCCAATCCGGAGGCGCGCGTGCGCGGCAGCCAGCGAATATCCTCTCCGGCTCCGAGGTTCTGGGGTGTGCCCTCGTGCTCGAAACGGATGTACTCGCTCACCGGTTCGGAGACGACGCGCACTCGACGCAGGCGCACGTTCCGCGCGGCGGTGGCCCGCATCAGGTCGAGCCAGCCGGCTTTGCTCCGCGCGTCCTGTTCCGGACCCCAGTCGCCGGCCCGCCACCTCTCGACGTCGGCCTGCTCCTCCGCCACCGCGTAGTGGTCGCGCATCTCCAGGTGGTAGGCGGATTCCCGGCACTCATCGAAGATCCGTGCCCAACCCGCAGCGTCAAGAGACTCCACTCGTACCGTCCTTCGGCAGGTGGTCGAACAGGCTGGCCGGGACCCGGACAACAGTTTCGCCGCTGGGGATCTTCATCTGATCCACATCGTTCGGATCACTGATGACGTATCCCTGAACGATGAAATCGCCGCTCTCCTCGTCCCGGTACAACCGGGGTGAACCGCCCTGCCCGGTCGTGCCACCGACGAACTCGATTCTCATGAGGCCTCGCATATCTCAACGTCATGAACCTGGGGGAATGCTCGATCAGTCGCAAGGATAATAGCATCCGCAGTGGGTCCTAAGGAGAAGTTTCGTAGCGCTCGTTCCTGATGGGCATAATGGGGCGTATGGTGATTGTATCTGAAGAATTGGAAAATTCGGCTTGCGGGTTTCGGCCTGGGGGGTCAGGGTAGGTCTGCCAGGCGGTTCAGGCGGAGGCGAAACAGGAGCGGATGTGACTCAAGGGCAGAGCCACCACGACCATGATCCGGTGCCTGATCCGAAAGTCCGTAACGCGCTTTTCAAATCGACCGGTAGCGGTGTGGTTCAAGCGCGTGACATCGGCGGCGGCGTGCACTTCCACACCTCGGCACCGGCCTCCGCGCTTCGTCCGGCCCAACTCCCCGGTGAGCTGCGCGGATTCGTCAACCGAACCGATGAGGTACGGCGTCTGGATTCCCTGTTGGGGGACGCCTCCACCGCGGCCCCGGGGCGTGGAGCTCTGCGGATCGCTCTCGTCGTGGGTACGCCGGGAGCGGGTAAGTCATCTCTCGCCGTTCACTGGGCGCATCGGATCAGGGACCACTTTCCCGACGGTCAGTTATACGTCAACCTGCACGGATACGATCCGGGACCACGAGTCGCGACCTCGGACGTACTCGGCCGCTTCCTGCGGGCCCTGGACGTGCCGCTGGATCGCATCCCCGTAGGAGAGGAACCGCGCGCCGAACTGTTCCGCTCCGTTACGGCGGACCGGCACGTGCTCATCGTCCTGGACAACGCCGCGGGAGTCGAGGACGTCAGACCGCTCCTCCCCGGATCCGCGAACTGCCTGGTCGCGATCACGAGCCGTACGCGCATGTCTGGTTTGGTCATACGAGAAGGGGCGCACCGCGTGAGTGTGGAGACGTTGTCACCAGCAGAGTCGGTGCGGTTACTGCGCACCGTCATCGCCGGACACCGCAACGACGAAGACGAATCCGACCTCGTCGAACTCGCCCAGCTGTGTGCCGGACTGCCACTGGCCCTGAGAATCGTGGCCGAGCGGGCCGCCGCACGACCGTACATGCCACTGCGCGACCTGATCACCGAGCTGCGCGACGAGTCCGGGCTCTGGGACGCGCTGTCGGTGCCCGGAGAGGGTGAGGCCGATGAGGCGGACGCGGTGCGCACGGTCTTCGCCTGGTCCTACCGCGCACTCTCGCCACCTGTTGCCCGCATGTTCCATCTGCTGGGATTGCATCCGGGCCCCGAGTTCTCCGTCGAGGCCGCCGCGGCCCTGACAGCCACCACTCCGGTACGCGCGCGAAGGTACCTCGACGTCCTGACCGGGGCGCACCTGTTGGAGGAGTGCGGTCACGACCGCTACCAGTTCCACGACCTGCTGCGTGCCTACGCCGCTGACCAGGCCAGGAACGGGGAACCGGAGGACGCCCGAAAGGAAGCGCTGCGGCGCGTCCTGGGTTGGTACCTGCACTCGGCCGCCGCGGCCGCCCGCACCGGATCAGCCGCCTACAGCATGGCCCTGGACCTCGAACCCCTGGCTTCCGGACCCCGGGACGAGCTGGTGGAGGCGGTGGAGGCGGTGGAGTTCCACGAGGCCAAGGCGGCGATCGCCTGGTACGAAGCCGAACGCGACAACCTCATCAGCTCCGTACGTGTCGCCGACAGTCACGGCATGCACAGGATCGCCTGGCAGATCCCCGCGACCGTGACCATGCTCATCGCCGACCGGGAACCGGCGGACACGTGGCTGCCCGCCCAACGGCAGGCCCTGTCCTCCGCACGCTCGGCGGGTGATCGGTATGGCGAGGCGATCACCCTCGACAACCTGGGGATCGCCTTCCGGCACCTGTATCGCCTGGATGAGGCCGTCGAGTGCTTCTCCGCCGCGTTGGTGGCCTTCCGAGAACTGGGTGACGCCTTCGGCCAGGCCAGGGCGGCCAACGGGCTGGGTGTGGTGCATCTGTTCGCGCACCGCTTCGAAGAAGCCGAATCCTGCTTCGAGCAGGCGCTGGAACAGGCGGTCCAACTCGACGATCCGGTGTACGTGGGGGCCTTCACCCGTAACCTCGGCTGGGTGCTCCTCGAACACGGGGCTCCTGAAGGACTCAGCCGGGCCGAGGAGCTACTGAACCGCGCTGCCACCGTTCTGGCCGAAGCGAACGAACCCCTGGAACAGGCCGAGGCACTGACCCTTCTGGCGGCGGTCCATCGACAGGCGGGGCGCCACGCCTCGGCTCAGGAGACGGTGGAGCGGGCGTTGGCCATCGCGGGGACGGCGGACGGGAAACTCTTCGAAGGACTCGCTCTCCTGGAACTGGGGCGGATTCTTCTGGCACGTGGGCAGGGAACCGAAGCGCTCGGTCACCTTCAGCAGGCCGCCGTTCTGTTCCCACGGGCGGGCCGCCCGGATCTTCAGGCCGCCGCCTGGGGCGCTACCGGCGAGGCCTACCTGTCGCTCGGCCGTGCGGAGGACGCCGAGACGTTCCACCGTCAGGCGATCGCGGTCTTTCACGGTAGGGGAGATCAGTGGTCCCAGGCCCTCTCCCTGGCCCACCTCGCGACAGCGCTCACGAGGCAGGGGAACTTCGACGAGGCGGGGGAACGCCGCGGTGAGGCCTTGGGGTTGCTCCAGTCGTTCCCCGGGCCAGCGGCGGGGGCGCGACGGTCCGAAATCCAGGCGCAGGCCGAAGCCCCTCGCTGACCTTCGTCCTAGGTCCTCAGGGCAGACAGCCTCGGTCGCGGACGGGGAGGGGTGCCCCAACCGCGATGGGCACGGGATCATCACAGGTGGTGCCGAAACCGAGCGAAATCCACCAGAAGACCCGGTGCCCTCGCGGTCAGGGAACCCGCTTTCCTGCGGTCAGAGACCGACCAGTAGGTAGGCCAGCGGGCCCGCGATGAGGACGCTGAGGACCACCCGCTGGAACCAGATCACCACGAGCTGCCCCACCGTCAACGGGATGCGCGTGGCCAGGACACAGGGGACGAGCGCGGAGAAGAAGATGATCGACGACACCGACACGACCCCCACCACCAGCCGCAGCACGAGGTCCTCGGAACCGGCGGCCACGGTCGCGGGCAGGAACACCTCCGCGATCCCCACCGAGAGCGCCTTGGCGGCCAGCATCGGGTCGGAGAGCCCCACCACCCAGGTGAAGGGGACGAACACGTAGGCCAGCAGGTCGAAGACCGGGGTGGAGTGCGCCACGACCAGGCCGATGGTGCCCACGGACATGATCGACGGGAGGATGGACATGCTCATCCGGACCCCGTCGACGAAGTTCACCCACATGTTGCGCGGCAGGGAGGGCGCCGCGATCAGGGCCTTCCTCGCCTCCCGCCAGGCGTGGCCGACGCGGTTCCCGGTGACCTCCTCCTCGGGCTGCGGTGTCGCCCCAGGGAAGGGGGCGTCCGGGATACGGCTCAGTGGTGGGACGCGCACGAGGATCGCGGTGACCGCGTAGGTGACGAAGAACGTCAGGAAGAAGTAGGTCAGCCAGATACCCATCAGGTCGAGGGTGTTGGCGATGACCACCATGAACGTGACCGAGACCGTGGAGAACCCGACCGCGATGATCGCCGCCTCACGGCCCGTGTACCGCCCGGACTGGTAGACGCGGTCGGTGATGAGCAGGCCCAGCGAGTAGCTGCCCACGAAGGAGGCGGCGGCGTCCACGGCCGAGCGCCCGGGGACGCGCCACACGGGCCGCATCACGCGTTGCAGCAGGACGCCGACGAACTCCATGAGCCCGTATCCGACCAGCATGGCCAGGAAGACCGCGCCGACCGGGACCAGGAGTCCGACGTTGATGGCGACGGCGTTGAACAGGAAGGGGGCGAGGTCGTCGCCCATGAACCACGCGGGGCCGATGTCCAGGACGACCATGGAGGCCACGGCCAGGCCCACGATGTTCAGGAGGGCGAACACCAGCTTCACCCTGCTGTGCCGCCACGCTCCGGTGACGAACGGGACCACGGTTCCGGCCGCGATGACCAACCAAATCACGTAGGGAAGGGCGGGCCCGAGTCCGGCTTGGAGGAGGGTGACCAGATGGTCGAGGGGGATGGCGTTCCGGTCCCCGAAGGTCACGGGAACGAAGAACATGAAGATGCCGATACCGCTGTAGACGACCAGGCGCCACGTCCCGGCCGCCTTCGAAGCGGTCGCGTTGTCGCTCACGGGGGGCTCCTCCTGCCTCTGAAATGGGAGTATTCCCGGAATCGAAGCAGAAAGTGACGCGGGACACCCGGGCCTGAGAGGAGAAAGCGTCCGAGATCTCGGACATCCGGTTTCGTCCGGGGGTCCGAGCGTTTCCCCCGGGTGTCCGGCTCAGCCCTCCTCCTCCACCAGAGCGAGGAGGACGTGGATGTTCGCCCGCAGGAACGCGGAGAGCTGGGGCGGCAGGAGGCGGATGCCCGAGAGGGCCTCCCGTGAGGCGGGGAGACGGGCCACCTCGTAGGTGCCGCGCCCGGGTTCGGTGAACTCGGCTCCGGTGCGGTCGGCGAGGTCCATGGAGGTCAACCGCGCGACGAAGACGTGCTGGACACCCGTGCCTCCGGGGAGGTCGTCGGTGATGACGAGGACCTGGCGGACCCGGTCGATCCGGCCTCCGAGTTCCTCCAGGACCTCACGGCGCAGGGTCGCTTCGACGCTGATGTCGTCCGCTTCACGACCGCCTCCGACGGAAACCCAATAGGGCTCCCGGCCGGGTCTGGTGCGCTTGATGAGCACGAGGCGCCGCTCGCTGTCGAAGAGGAGGGCGCGAGCGCTCTGCTTGACGATGCCGGTCATGTGTCCCCGCTTCGGTTCGTCCCAGGACGAGGAGAGCTTCGGCTCGCTCCGATCCCGGGTGGCCCGTCCCGTCGCGCCCGTCACTCTCCGGGCCTGATCGAGTGGGTCGCCCGGGGGAAGGCTCGGGCTCTGACGGAGGGGGGCGGGACTCAGAAGGAGGAAACGCGCAGCAGCGCGGACCATTCCGAGGAGGGGAAGGAGAGGTAGCCCAGTTCGCGCTGGGTGGAGTCGCGCACCGCGAAGCGTTGGGGTTCGTCCAGGAAGGGACCCGCTTCGACGCAGCTGCGGTCTCCGTTGGGGCTGTGGCTGCTGATGTGCCAGCCCACCTCGACGCACTGCCCACCAGTGTCAGAGCTGTAGCTGCTTGTGCGCCAACCAACAACGGCCGACGTGTCCCGATTCATCGCAACTCCCGTTCCAGCATGTGTAGGAAGTCCATTGATGCTTCCGCGTCAAGACTCCCCTGGTGCAGGCGATCGTATCGGTCAACCAGTTCCTCAGCGCCTTCTGATTCAGCGAAGAGAACACCGGCAGGGGTCTCGATGTGAGCAACCGTGGGAAATGGTTCAGCCATACGAATGACCCTGAAGGACCCCGCACCACCACAGTGCGCTCCAGCAGCGAAAGGCAGGACTCTGATGTCGATGTTGTCCCGCTGGGCTTGGTTGGCGAGGTGGGCCACCTGGCTCACCATGGCCTGGGGTCCACCGACTGGACGTCTCAACACGGCCTCGTCAATGACAACGGAAATCGTCAGGCTCTCACGATCGAGCACTTGCTGACGCTGAATTCGGAGATCCACCCAGCGCTTCACCTGCTGCTTCGCAGCCTTGGGATCATCCGCCTTGATCAACGCTTCCGCATAGCCAGATGTCTGAAGTAGCCCAGGCACCGCGGCGACGCCGAACAATTGCATGTGTTCGGCACGCTCCTCAAGCCAGAGGAGGTCGACGAACCAGCCGCCGCCGATATCCTTGGCATGCTTCTCCCACCAGCCTGTCTTGGAGACCTCACCCACCATGTGGAGGGTGGCCTGGCGCTGGGATTCCTCATCCACTCCAAACAGGTCCATGAGCGCGACCACATCGTCCTTGCGCGGTGGATGTATGCCTGCCTCGAACCTGCTCAGCGACGATTGATCGCGTCCCAGGTACTCGGCGACCTCCTGCATGGTCATGCCGTTGCGCTGACGCAGCTCCTTGAAGGTCTTACCGATCCATTGGGCTCGGAGGGTGACCTGTCTCTTCGCTGCCACGGGTTCCTCGCAAAAGTTCGCGCATATATGCCTCAACTTCTTGCGTAGCTTACGTGAGCCGTGTCACTGTTGACAACATGTCCAGGGTAGATCGCAGAGAGCTACCGACTGGGCCGTTCAAAAAGACAGCCGCCCGGGGTGGGGTACTGAGATTGCAGCCTCGCCATCCCACCTCGGGCGGCCTTCGAGGAGGGAACGCCGATGAACGACGTCCACATCCCCACCCCCATTGTTGCCCAGGAGTGGGACAAGATCGACACCTCCGTCGACAACGAGGAGCCCCAGCTTCTGTCCTCGGAGCAGTACGCCCGCTACTGCGCCACCATCCGGGACCTGCTGCGTGCCGCTGGCCTGCCGGTTCAGGACTTCGACCGGGAGACGCCGGAGTTCCTGGTGATCGACGACGAGGAACTGGGAATGCAGGTCCGCTTGAGCCCCGATCGTCTGGCGAACGTCGAGATCACCCTCAGCGAGGACATGGCGGAGGCGTTCAACACCGTGCGGTTCGCCAGCCACCTCATCCGCCTTTTCGAGCTGGGTCGGAGGTTCCGCGACGAGAGCACCGCAAGCCTCTGACCTCGGAGCGCCGCGTCACCCCGCCGTCTCCTCCTCCGGAACCTGACTGAGGGGGCCGCTCCGGACTCCTCCGGGCGGCCCCGTCGGGTCCTCAGTCCAGTTCGCGCAGGTACTCCGCGAACTTCTCCAGGCCGTCGATGTTCCTCGGCCCCGAGATGCCCTCGTTGTAGTCCAGCACGAAGAAGTTCTCCTCGGTCACGGCCGGGACCCCGGCCATCGCGGGGGAGGAGGTGAGGAAGTCGATCTTCTCCTGGGCGGGCTGGTCGCCGTAGTCCAGGATGATGATCACCTCCGGCTCCGCCTCCACCACGGACTCCCAGCCCACCTGGGTCCAGCGCTGCTCCAGGTCACCGAAGATGTTGGCGCCCCCGGCGTGCTCGATGATGTCGTGCGGCGGGACCTGGTTGCCCGCCGTGAAGGGCTGGTCGGTGCCGGAGTCGTAGAGGAAGACGGAGGCCGGGTCACCCTCGGGCACCTGCTCCTCCACCGCCGCGACCCGTTCCCGGTAGTCCTCGACCAGCTCGGTGGCACGCTCCTCCACGCCGAAGATCCGCCCCATGCGCTCCAGGTCCGTGTACAGCCCCTCGAACGGCGTCACCCGCTCAGGGTGCCCGGGGTAGTTGAAGCAGGACTCGGCGTGCATGAAGCTCTGGACGCCGATGCCGTCGAGGATCTCCGGGGTGATGCCCCGCTGGTCGCTGAAGCCCGAGTTCCAGCCCGCGACCACCAGGTCCGCCTCCGCGTCCACCACCAGCTCCCGGTTGAGCAGGTCGTCGCTGAGGAACTCCACCGCCGCGTAGTCCTCGGCCCACGGGGACTCCTCGACCGGCGGGTTGGCCGGGGGCATCACGTAGCCGTGCACGTGGTCGACCAGCCCGAGCGCGAACAGCTTGTCCGCGCTGCCGCCCTCGTAGGCGACCACCCGCTGAGGCGTCGTGTACTCCACCTCCTCACCGCAGCGCTGGACGGTGACCGGCCCGGCCCCGGCCTCGGAGACGCCCTCGACCCGTGCGCCGCAACCGGCGAGCAGGACCGAGACCGCCACGAGGGGGACCAGGGAGAGGGGACGGAGCGGGATTCGGGGATTCATCGGGGATCCTTCCTTGAGGGTGGGAGCCGGTACAGCAGCTGGGGGCCGCCGGTGAGGGGGTGGGGCACCACGGTGGCCTCCACACCGAAGACCTCCCGGAGCAGGGCGGGGGTGAGCACCTTCTCGGGGGTTCCCGCGTCCACCAGCGCGCCCTCGGAGAGCACACCGACCACGTCGCAGGCCGAGGCGGCCAGGTTGAGGTCGTGCAGGACCACCAGCACCGTCACGCCCACGTCCCGCAGCAGCGAGAGCAGGTCCAGCTGGTGGCGCACATCCAGGTGGTTGGTGGGCTCGTCCAGCACCAGCACACGCGGCTCCTGCACCAGGGCGCGGGCCACGAGGACCCGCTGGCGTTCACCGCCGGAGAGTTCGAGCACGCCGCGACCGGCCAGGTGCGCCACGTCCAGCAGCTCCATCGAACTCCGGCACAGAGCGCGCTCCCTGGCGCTCAGCGGCTGGTTCCCGCGCAGGTGGGGTGTGCGCCCCAGCGCGACCAGCTCCTCGACCGTGAAGTCGAGGTCGCTCCCGTTCTCCTGCGTGAGGGCCGCGACGCGCTGGGCGCTCGAACGCGGGCTCATCGAGGTCAGGTCCTCGCCGTCGAGCAGGACGCGCCCCGCGCTGGGTCCCAGGGCCCGGTACACGCAGCGCAGGGCCGTGGACTTGCCGGAGCCGTTCGGGCCGACGAGGCCGACCACCTGACCGGCCGGGACGTCCAGGGTGAGCCGCCGGACGATCCGCGTGCCGCCCAGGTCCACCGAGAGGTCGTCGAGTCGCAGGTCCATCAGCGTCCTCCGAACAGGTAGCCGCGGCGGCGCATCAGCACGATGAACACCGGGACGCCGATCAGCGCCGTGATCACCCCGAGGGGGAGTTCGCGCGGGGCCACGACCACCCGGGAGGCCAGGTCCACCCAGACCATGAGCACCGCGCCCGCCAGAGGCGCCACGGTGAGCACCCGGCGGTGGTCGGCGCCCACGAGGATGCGCACGACGTGCGGTATGACCAGCCCGACGAACCCGATCGCGCCGCTGACCGCCACCATCGCGCCGGTCATCACGGCGGTCAGGACGAACAGCCAGCGGCGCAGGCGGTCCGCGTCCACGCCCAGGCTGGCGGCGGTCTCGTCGCCCAGCGCCGTCACGTCGAGGGAGCGGGCCCGGGAACGCAGCAGGAGCGCCCCGAGCAGCACGGCGGCCGCGACCACGGGCAGGGAGGCCCAGGTGGCGGCGCCGAAGCTCCCCATGGTCCAGAACAGGACGGTGCTGGTGGCCTCGTTGCTGGGGGCCAGGTAGACGATCACGCTCATGACCGCCTGGAAGCCGAAGGACAGCGCCACGCCGGTCAGGACCAACCGGAGCGGGGTGACGCCCATCCGCGAGTACGAGACGGCGTAGACCAGCACGGTCGCGACGAGGGCCCCGGCGAAGGCACCGGCCGAGACGGCGTGGACACCGAGGGCCGAGACGCCCAGGACGCCGACCAGGACCGCGCCCACGGAGGCCCCGGAGGAGACCCCGAGGTTGTAGGGGTCCGCGAGGGGGTTGCGCACCATCGCCTGGACGGCGACGCCGACCGTGCCGAGCCCGGCGCCCACGACGGCGGCGAGCAGGACGCGCGGGGTGCGGATCTGCCAGATGACCTGGTACTGCGTGAGCTCGTCGGCCTGGATCACGCCGCCGCTGAGCGCGGCCCACAGGTAGCGGACGGTCTCCTTCGGGGGGATGACCGCCGAGCCGAGGCCGATCGCCAGGACCGTGGAGACGACCAGCGCCAGGGTGAGGGCCAGGGCGGCGGTCGCGGTCCCCGCCGGGGTGGTCAGCCAGCGGACCCGGGGGGCGGGTTCGCGGCCGGGGTCCGGGGGAGCGGTGAGGGGAGCGGGGGGAGCGGGGGCGTGCCGCATCCGGCCTCCCTTCCTGTGAGGACGAGATACGAGTGGATATGAAAACGATTTTCATTCTAAGCGCAGACTTGGCCACTCGCGTCCACTTTCGGAGAAGGGGCACACGAAGGAGCCCGCCGGCGGTCCGCGCGAACTTGGCCACCGACGGGCTGGTCAGCCCTGGAAGCAGGGGTCAGACGGCGTTGAGCTGGATCGCCAGGGCGTCAAGACTCCTCGCGGTGAAGTCGAAGGAGTCCGCCGCACCGGGCGGGTCCCCGACGGGACGTTCCACGTACGCGGTCCGCATCCCGAGCGCCTGCGCGCCACGCAGGTCCCAGGCGTGCGCGGCGACCATCAGCAGGCGTTCCGGCGCGAGGCCCGCGTGGGCGAGCGCCAGCCGGTAGACGTCCGGGTGGGGCTTGTACGCACGCGCGTCCTCGCCGGACAGCGCCTGGTGCCAGCGCAGTCCGGCGTGCGCGCTGATCCGGGTGAGCGCGGGGCCGCTGGCGTTGGACAGGCCGACCACCGGGTAGCGGGAGGCGATCCGGTCCAGCGCCCGCACGGAGTCGGGCCACGGCTCCAGGCGCCGCGTGGCGTCCGCCAGTTCGAGGACCGCCTCCTCGTCGTCGATCCCGGCCTCGGCCGCCACGCGCGTCGCGGCCTCGAGGTCGAGCTCGGTGCTGCTGGCGTAGGGGAGCCCGTCGGCGAGGATCGCGCGCTGGCGCTCCTCGACGTGCCCGGACCACGTCCGGAGGAGTTCCGCCACCCTGGCGTCGTCGGCCCCGGGCAGCAGTGCGCGGATGCCCCGCCTGATCCCGCCGGGCTCGTCGACCATGGTTCCGAGGACGTCGAAGAAGATCACGTCGATGTCGGGGGCTGAGGTCACGTGGCGACTCCTGGTGTCAGCGGCCGCGCCGCCCGGACCGCGCGGGCCGGGTTCTCGGAGACGGGGTCGGACGACCGTGTGTCCGCCGGGCCCAGCGAGCATAGCCCGCCGGGTCCGCCTCCCCTGCGGCCGGTTCCGGTCTCAGCGGGCGGCCGTGGCGAAGGGGCCGTCGGGGCCGAAGGCGAACGCGGCGAACCGGGTGCCGATGCGGTGGTGCGCCGCCGTGTCCGGGTGGAGGCGGTCGGGCAGCGGCAGCTCGGCGTGGTCCGCCTCGCCGTAGAGCTCACGGCCGTCCAGATGGGACAGGTGCGGGTCCTCGGCCGCGCGCTCCCGCACGATCCGGGACAGCTCCTCCCTGATGGACGTGAGGGTGAGCTTTCCGGCGGCGCGTTCCCGCGGGTCGCCGGTGGCCCGGAACAGCTTCCGACCCGCGCGCAGGGCTTCGGTGTCGAAGGCGGCGGGACCGGGGGTGTCCTCCTGGATGGGACACAGGATCGGGGAGACGACCAGCAGCGGGGTGTCCGGGTGGCCCTCGCGGATGGTGTCCAGGAAGCCGTGCACCGCCGGTGTCAGGGCGCGCATCCGCATCAGGTCCCCGTTGACCAGGTTGATGCCGATCTTCACGCTGATGAGGTCGGCCGGGGCGTCCCGCATGGCCCGGGCGGTGAACGGGTCGAGCACGGCGCTGCCGCTCAGCCCCAGGTTGACGAGGTCGACGGGCTCGTGCGCGGCCGCGACGGCGGGCCAGGTCGCGGTGGGACTCGTGGCGTCGGAACCGTGGCTGACGGAGCTGCCGTGGTGCAGCCACACCCGGCGTCCTCGCTCGGGGACGGGTTCGACGGGGGCGTCGGCGCGCAGGGAGACGAGCCGTGTGGCCTCGTCGTGCGGCAGCCAGATCTCCACGTCCTTGGTCCGGTCGGGCAGTCCGGTGAAGCGGGCGGTGCCCACCGGCCCCTCCTGGTGCTCCACGGCGCCGGTGGCCGTGTCGAAGGTCAGGGTGTCGCCGCCGACGACGGTGGTCTGGGCGGTCAGCCGACCGTCCACGAGCAGGTCGTACACCCCGTCCGGGCGCTGGGGGAGCCCCGTGTAGACCCGCTTGGTGGGCAGCGTGTCCAACTCGATCGCGGTCGCGCGGGTGCGCAGGAGCAGCCGGACCCCCGAGGGCTGGGTCTCGGCCATGGCCAGCAGCGGGTCGTTGTTCTGGGCGCGGGCCCGCGCGGGCAGCCGGTGCGGCAGCAGGCCCCGCGCCGTGTCCTCCCACTCCACCGCCCCGAGCAGGAGGTCCGGGGTCAGAGGTGTGGTGGTCCAGTGCTGTTCGGTGCGCACGGTAGCCCCCTAGGGCGTCTCGGTCGGGGCGGGCCAGGTCCGCAGCAGGTGGTCGAGGGCGTCCAGCGTCCGCGACCAGCTCTCCTGGGAACCGGGCTCGCTGTGGTCGAACCCGCCACCGGACTCCGTCGTGACGTAGCCGTGGAAGGTGCTGCCCAGGAGGCGTACCGCGTGGGTCTGGTCGGGTTCGTCGAGGTCGTAGCCGCGCAGGAGCGCCCGCGTCATCCGCGCGTGCCGGACCCCGGCGCTGGCCGCCGCCGTCTCCGGGTCGAGCCGGAGCTGGGCGGCGGCGTAGCGGCCGGGGTGTGCGCGGGCGTAGTCGCGGTACACGTTGGCGAGGGCGACCAGGGCGTCCTTCCCGGACCGGCCCGCGAGGGCGTCGGCGGCCCGGTCGGCCATCTCCTCCAGAGCGAGCAGCGCGATCCTGGTCCTGAGGTCCCGGGAGTTGCGCACGTGTGAGTACAGGCTCGCGACCCGCACGTCGAAGCGCCGGGCCAGGGCCGAGACGGTCACCTGGTCGAAGCCGACCTCGTCGGCCAGCGCCGCGCCCTCCCGGGTGAGGCGTTCCGGGGTCAGTCCGGCTCGTGCCATCAGGATCCTCCTCGTTTCCGAAGCACATCCTATGTTTGCCTAAAGGGTTTAGGCAAACGAGGGCTCCTTTGAGGGAGGGGGAGGGGTCAGCGTCGCATCAGCGCGAAGACGCCCCAGCCGAGGTACTCACGCATGTAGCGCGCGTAGCGCGCGGGCTCGGAGGAGAGCTCGGCCCGTACCTCGGGCGCCAGCTCGTCCTGCGGGTTCCGGTCGAGCCAGCGGCGGAGGCTGAGCCACTGCGCCGCCCGGTACCGGTCCCAGCTGTCCTGGTCGGCCAGCACCATCTCGACGACGTCGTACCCGAGGCCGCCGAACTGTTCGATCAGCTCGGGGAGTGACAGGAAGTCGGACGGGCCGGTGGCGTGGCACCCCTCGGCGGTCTCCTGGTCCGGCGGGGTCCGGCGCCAGTAGGGCTCACCGATGAGCATCAGACCTCCGGGGCGGAGGCTCCGGCCGAGCAGCGCGGCCGTTCCGGCGACGCCGTCCCCGATCCAGGTGGCGCCGACGCAGGCGGCGAGGTCGACGGGGGTGTCCGCGACGTACCCGGTGGCGTCGCCGTGGACGAACTCCACCCGGTCCTCGACGCCGAGCTCGACGGCGCGGGCCCGGGCCTGCTCGGTGAAGACGGTGCTGACGTCCACGCCCGTGCCCGTGAACCCCAGGTCGCGCGCCCAGGTGCACAGCATCTCGCCCGAGCCGCTGGCCAGGTCGAGCACCCGTGTTCCGGGAGGCAGACGGAGCGCCTCGCCCAGTACGGCGAACTTGTGCGGCGTCAGCGGGTTGTGGATGCGGTGGCCGCTCTCGCGGATGGTGAAGATGCGGGGGAGGTCCATGGTGGCCGCCTTTCCGTCGGACTCCGTGTCCGACGAGGGAGAGACGGCCACCGTAGCCCGGCGGCCCTGGCCCGTGGGCTAGCCCTCCAGGGTGTCCTGGATGATCGGGACGATCTCGTCCAGCGCGTGGTGGATGCCCAGGGTGGAGCCGCTGGAGAAGGCGTTGGCCAGTTCCGGGTCGTCCAGGACGATCAGCCGCCCGGCCTCGGCCGAGGGGATGCCCTGGAGGACCGGGTCCTCGTTCAGGAACGCGGCGGTGTCGGCGTCACCGATCGGGAAGACGATGGTGAGGTCGGCGTCCAGCTCCTCCACGAGCTCGGAGCTCAGGTCCGTGTAGAAGGCGCCGTCCGCCCTCTCGACCAGGTCCGGCTCGTACTCGAAGCCCAGCTCGGTGAGGACGTCCACCCGGGTGTCACCGGGAACGTAGGCCCCGTACTGGCCGTCGAAGTAGGCGCCCACCGCGATGGTGAGGTCGGCGAACTCGGGGTTGTCCCCGCGCAGCTCCTCGAAGCGGGTCTCCAGCTCGGTGACCAGCTCTTCGCCGCGCTCCTCCTCACCCACCACCTGGGCGACCTGGCGGGTCTGCTGCTGCCAGGTGGTGCCGTAGGTGACCTCGACCCCCGGCGGCGGACCCACGACGGGCGCGACCGGGGGGAGGAGGTTGTGGCGCTCCTGGGAGTTGTCCGAGCGCGTGTCCAGGATGACGTCGGGCTCCAGGGAGGCGATCGCCTCGATGTTGGGCTCCATGGTGCCCAGCTGGGTGGGCTCGGAGTCGAACAGGTCCGCGGCCCAGGGGCCCACACCGGTGCCGCCGTAGTCCTGCCAGTCGGCCACGCCCACCGGCTGCACGCCCAGGGCGAGGGCGGTCTCGGCGTCGGACCAGCCGAGCGCGGCCACGTTCCGGGGGCGGTCCTCGATCTCCACGTCACCGAAGAGCGTCTCGACGGTGACGGGGTAGCCCTCGGCGGCCTCGCCCGAGGGCTCGGAGGAGGTGCCGGGGCCACCGCACGCGGAGAGCAGGACGGCGGACGCGGCACCGGCGGCGACCAGGCCGAGACGGGCGGACGGACCGGGGTTCATGGGACCTCGCTGGCGAAGATGAGCTTAGCCTTGCCTAAGCCGGATTTCTCCAGGTTAGCGCGGCTTGGGGATGGTGTGATCAGTGGGGTGGGAGTGGTGTGAAACACGTGCTCCGGCGGCCCGGGCGTCCTCAGTCGACCCCGGCCACGCCCGCGCGCCAGTAGCCCACGAACGTGATGTCGTCCTTGGACACCGCGCGGTCGCGTACCAGGGCGCGCCGCAGCCCGGTGGGCAGCGCGTTCTCTCCGGCGACCCAGCAGTAGGGGCGGCCCTCGGGCAGGTCCGCCGCGCTCACCGTCTCCAGGGCCAGGCGCCCGGGGGTGGCGTGGGCGTCCTCGCGCGGCAGCCAGTGCACCTCCACCCCGGGCGGGGCGTTCAGCGGCCGGACGTCCCGGGGGGAGGGAACCTCCAGGTAGACCTTGGCGCGCAGGTCGTGCGGGGCCTGTTCGACGATCGACAGCAGGGCGGGCACGGCGCTCTCGTCGCCGACGAGCAGGTGCCAGTCGGCCTCGGCCGGGGGCAGGTAGTAGATGCCCTCGGGGAACAGGCCCACCTCGTCGCCCTCGCTGGCGGAGATCGCCCAGGTCGAGGCGGGGCCGCCGTCCCCGTGCGCCACGAACTCGATGTCGAGCTCCAGGGCCTCGGGGTCGAACCGGCGGATGGTGTAGTTGCGGACGTAGGGGCGGGTGTCGTCACCCATGTCGCGGTACTGCGGGTACCAGCCGTCGTCGTCGGCGTCCGGCAGGACCAGTCGCTCCTGCCCGGGGCGGCGGAGGAAGACCCGCACGCACTGGTCGCGGCCGAGGAACTCGAACCTCGCCAGCTCCGGACCGCTGACGGTGACGGTGATGAAGTGGTCGGTGGTCCGCTCGGCGCGTACGACCCGGGCGCGGATCATCTGGCGGTGACGCGGGGGCTGGATACGCAAGCGGGTGACCCTTCGCGGAGGAGAGTGGGCAGGTGGTGAGGTTAGGCTAACCAATATCATGGCCACTCGGCAATGCCCGCATCAGCGACAAAGGGGTCATCCCTTGGTCGGAGGTCGTGCGAGCGGTGACTACGCTGGGCCAGTCGAGACGACCCTCGGTCCCCTCACCTCCACGTCCCCAGCCCGAACGGAGTCGCCCCGTGACCGCGGCCCCCGCCAACGCCACCCCGGCCGCCGCCGAACCGGTCCCCACCACCGCGAAGGAACTGCGCTCACGCACCCTGCGCCGCCACCGGGGCCGGGTGACCCTCGGCGTCCTCCTGCTCTCCCTCCACCAGGTCTGCGAGGTCCTCGTCCCGGTCGCGATCGGCCTCACCATCGACCTCGCCGTCTCCACCGGCGACCTCACCGCGCTTCTCTGGTGCGTGGGCGGCCTGGCCCTGCTCTTCACCTGCCTGGCCCTCGCCTACCGCTCCGGCGCCCGCCTCACCCTGAGCTCCGTCGAACGCGAGGCCCACCTGCTGCGCCTGGAGTCCGCCCGCCGCGTGCTGCACCCCCGGGGCGAGCGCAGCGGCCTGCGCTCCGGAGAGGTCCTGGCCGTGGCCACCTCCGACGCCGAACAGGCCGCCTCCTACGTACGCGCGTGGTCCGTGGGCATCGCCCAGGTCACCGCGATCGCCGTCACCACCGTGGTCCTGCTCACCATCAACCTCCCCCTCGGCCTCGGCGTGCTCCTCGGCGTCCCGCTGATGCTCCTCCTGCTGCGGATCCCCGCAGCCCGCATCACCCGCCGCACCGAGGCCAAACAGGCCACCGCCGCCCGCGCCACCGCGATGGCCACCGACCTCGTCGGCGGCCTGCGCGTGCTCATGGGCATCGGCGCCCGGCACAACGCCTCCCTGCGCTACCACGGGGTCAGCGACACCGCCCTGACCGCCTCCGTGGGCGCCGCCGCCACCAACGGCCTCTACAAGGGCCTGGTCACCGCCACCGGGGCGGTCTTCCTCGCCTGTGTCGCGGGAACCGCCGGATGGATGGCGCTCCAGGGGCACCTGACCATCGGTGAACTCGTCATCGTGGTCGGCCTCGCCCAGTTCCTCGCCGAACCCGTCCAGGCCCTCGGCCTGGTCGGCCAGATGTTCGCCATCGCCCGTGCCTCCGCCCAGCGCATGGTCCGCCTCCTGAACGCGCCCGACGCCGTCAGCCCCGGCGACCGGATCCTGCCGGACACGCTCCCCGAGGTCCCCCACGCGGTGGAGCTCCGGGACGTCACCCACCGCACGCTCGACGGGGTCGACCTGACCCTGGCCCAGGGCGAACTGGTCGCCGTGCTCACCACCGACCCCCGCGACGCCGAGGCCCTCGTGGACCTCCTGGCCGGACGGGCCGACGGGGCCGGGGGCACCGCCCTCGTGGGAGGCGTGCCGGTCCCCGAACTCGACCTCACCTCACTGCGCCGCACCGTCCTGGTCGAGGAGCACGGCAGCGTCCTGTTCGAGGGCACGCTCCGCTCCAACCTCGCCGTCGGCCGCGCCGACGAACCCGCCCTGTCCGCCGCGCTGACGGCGGCCGCCGCAGAGGACCTGGTGACCGGCCACCCCGACGGCCTCGACCGGCCCGTCACCGACCGCGCCGCCAATCTCTCCGGTGGCCAGCGCCAACGCGTCGCCCTGGCCCGCGCCCTCGTCGCGGACCCGCCCGTACTGGTCCTGCACGACCCCACCACGGCGGTCGACGCCGTCACGGAGGCCGCCATCGCCCAGGGCACCGCCGACCTGCGCGCCCGCAGGGCCCCCGGCGGCGCCACCCTGGTCATCGCCAGCAGCCCCGCGCTGCTGGCCCGCGCCGACCGCGTGGTGGTCCTGCGGGAGGGCCGGGTGCACGCCGAGGGCACCCACGCACGACTGGCCGAGGACGACCCCCACTACCGCGAGGCGGTGCTGCGTTGAGCACGGAACCCATCACCAGGACCGAGCCCCCGGAGGCCGAACCCCAGGCCCCGGCGGCGCCCGGCCCCGAACTCCTGCCCACCGCCGACGCCGGGCGCACCTGGGCCGTCCTCGGTGACGGCCTCAGGTCCATCCCCTGGGCGACCGCCCTGGCCCTGCTCACCGTCCTCGGGGGCAGCACCGCCGGACTGGTCGCCCCCTGGGTGCTCGGTTCGATGGTCGACGACATCTCCGCGGGGGCGGGCCTGGACGCGATCCTGCGATCGGCCGGGCTCATCGCCGGGGCCGCCGTGGTCGGGGGAGTCCTGGCGGGGCTCGGCGCCTGGCAGGTCAGCCGGGTCGGGGAGACCGTCCTCGCCCGGCTGCGCGAACGCGTGATGGAACGCGTCCTGCACATGCCCGCCGCCCGGCTGGAGCGGGTCCGCATCGGTGACCTGCTCTCCCGGGTCGGTGACGACGTCGCCGTGGTCACCAACGCCATCGCGCGCAACGGCCCGGAGGTCGTCACCGCCCTGGCCATGGTCGTGCTCACCACCGCCGGGATGGCCGCCCTGGACTGGCGCCTGGGCCTGGCCGGACTCGCGGCCCTGCCCTTCTACGTGTGGGCGGTGCGGTGGTACATGCCCCGCTCGGGCCCCTACTACGCGCGCGAACGGATCGCCATGGGGGAGCGCTCGCACGCGCTCATGGGCGCCCTGCGCGGCCGGGGCACCGTCCGCGCCTACCGCCTGGAGGAGGAGCACGAAGAGGTCATCGCGGACCGCTCCCGCACCGCGATGCGGCTCACCATCGACGTGTTCTACCTCTTCACGCGGCTCGGTGCGCGGATGAACGGTTCGGAGTTCGTCGGGCTGGGCGCCGTCCTGGTCGTGGGCTTCTTCCTGGTGCGCGGCGAACTCGCCACCGTCGGCATGGTCACCGCCGCCGCCCTGTTCTTCCACCGGCTCTTCGGCCCCATCGGGTTCCTGGTGATGAACTTCAACGACGTCCAGCAGGCCGGGGCGAGCCTGGCCCGGCTGGCCGGGGTCATCGACCTGCCCGTGGCCGAGGACCCGCGCGCCGAGGAGGGCCCCGCCGGCTCCTCCCTGCAGGTGGAGGCCGTCAGCCACGCCTACGCGCCGCGGGCGCCCAAAGCGCTGGACGGCGTCACCCTCAGGGTCGCCGCCGGTGAGCGGGTCGCGCTCGTGGGCGCCAGCGGGGCGGGCAAGACCACCCTGGCCGCCGTGGTCAGCGGCCTGCGCGCCCCCACCTCCGGAACGGTGCTCCTGGGCGGGGTCCCGCTGGACGAGCTCGGTGAACAGCGCGTCCGCGAGCACGTCTTCCTGGTCAGCCAGGAGACCCACGTGTTCGCGGGGACCCTCCTGGACGACCTGCGCCTGGCGCGCGCCGAGGCCGACCCCAGCGAGGTGGAGGGCGCTCTGGAGACCGTGGGTGCCCTCGACTGGGTGCGCGCCCTGCCCGAGGGTCTGGAGACGGTCGTCGGTGAGGGCGGGCACGCGCTCACCGCCGAGCAGGCCCAGCACCTGGCCCTGGCCCGCCTGGTCCTGGCCGACCCGGACCTGGCGGTGCTCGACGAGGCCACCGCCGAGGCGGGGAGCTCGGGCGCGCGCCGTCTGGAGAACGCGGCGGTCGCCGCCACGAAGGGCCGCACCACCCTGGTGGTCGCGCACCGCCTCACCCAGGCGCAGACGGCCGACCGCGTCGTCGTCATGGACCAGGGCCGGATCGTGGAGGAGGGCACCCACGACCGGCTCGTCGCGGACGGCGGCCGCTACGCGAGGCTCTGGCACAGCTGGCAGGGCTGACCCGCTCCCGGGTCGGGAGGGAGGGGGCGTCCACGCGCGTGGGCGCCCCCTCCTGTTTCGTGTGTTCAAGAGACCCGGAGCTAGCCACAGGATCACGGAAACTGTCCTGGTGTGGCCAACGCTCAACCTTGATGGGAATGACCGTGGTAGGGATTGCCTGTCGTGCACCGGATCAGAGTGCGTGAACCGTGAGCGGACGGGAAAGATGAGCGCTGAACCGCGAGACCCCCATCGTGTGGAAGAAAACGGAAAACAGGAGTTCTTCGTGAAAGGCAGCGGTGCTGTCTGGAACGAGGTCCACGACGCCGCGTACATCGCACAGCTTCTCCAAGCTAGGGACATCTACGGGAATATATACTTCGGAGACGTCAAACACCTGGAACCCTCAAGATACCCTGAGGAGTATTTGGACTACCTGGCGAGCGTCCATGTGGTCGAGAGCGAGCCCGAATTCGAGCGGGCGAGTCGGGGAATCTCCAAGCGGCACTATGGCTACATCGTCGGAAATCCGGGGAGCGGTAGAGAGATCACCGCCGTGACCCTACTGGTTCGTAACGGGTTCTCAGTGCGCTACCTCTTGTTGGAGGCTGAAGAGCTGGGGCAGCTTTCGCGTATCCCGCACCAGTCGGGCTTGGGATACATTATTGATCTTTCCAGCTTGGGTGAATATTTCGATGACGCCAAGAGAAAGATCATGAATTTCTGGATCCAGGCCAAGAGTATGGGCTGCGTCGTACTGGTGGTTCTGAGGCCTGGGCAGCGTAGTAAGGAGGGCTTCGAGAGTTCGCCGCTAGTGATACAGCCCGTGTCCGGTGTTCGGGTGTTCGCCTCCCACCTGGAACACCTGACCGGGGAGTCGGCGAGCGCCTGGGTGTCTCGGCGCGATGTAGTCGAGGTCCTGGAATGCGCGACGCCTGAGTCAGCCGTGCGACTGGCCCGGATCTCCGCCGAGTGCCATCCTCGTTTCGAAGCGGATCTCGACGCTTGGGTCTCCTCATCGCTGGCCGCGCACGGGAGGTGGGGTCAGGAAATTGAGAACTGGTTCGAAAGCCACCGGGGTGAGGGCGGGGTATGGTCTCGCATCGTCCTGATCTCTTGTGCCATGTTCGAGGGTTTTGATGCCGTGACCGTGCTCTCCTCCGCTGATCGTATGGCCGAGGACCTGGGGCGATCCTGCGGTGATGCCGGAGGACTGGCTGGGGCGGGTGTCGCAGCTGCCCTCCGTATGGTCGGTGCGACCTGTTCGGCTGACGGCGCAGTCGGTTTCGACGGATACCAATATGGTTCCGCAGTGCTTGACTACGTTTGGGTACAGCATCCAAGAATGCGAAAGGAGCTCCTCGAATGGTCCACTCGCCAGCGCACTGAGATATCTCTGGAGCAGGCAGAGGAATTGGCTGCTAGGTGGGCCAAGTTGCTCATTAGAAATGAATCTGAAGAATGGGATGTGCGAGTCTTCAAGTTCTGGATGGAGAAATCCGGAACCTTGTCCATGGCAGTGGCATTTGCTGCACACGTGGCATCGGTGCCGACATTTGGCAAGCGCATGAGGGCTCGCCTCTATGCGATCGCGAAGAATCCTGTGATTCCCATGCAGGCAAAGGCTGTTGCGCTCGTGTGTGAGCGATTTGGTAGGGTGAATATCACCTCTGCTCTGGTTCGCCTCAGGCACCTGGCGGGTGCGACAGACGTAACCGTGCGAGCTCAGGTTGAAAATTCGCTTGTGACTTTGGCGGGCTTTGATTCCGCATGGTATCCACTTGTTCTGGAAGTGGTTGGATGGATTGGAGGATCTGATAAGAACAGAGAGAATGTGGCCTGCAGTTTCGTGGTTCGTGAACTGAATTCGCTAGAAGAAAACGGCTCGCTTCGGCTCTTGAATCGTGCTGAATCTTCAGTGGAAGCGGATCGCATGGGTGTGGCGATTGTCTGGATGTGGAGTGCTCTGCTGGACACGTCGGATGAGGAGCTGGTAGCCCGTGCTGCAGAGAAATGGATTCCCCTGGCCGTTCGAAGGTGTGCTCAGGGAGAAGTCTTCAGGGAACTCCTCACGTCAGCTATCCAGGGAGGGGATCGGAGCACGCGGGCGGAGATCACTCGTCGGACAGTGACCACGAACAGAGCCGTGAGCCTCTGGTGCGCTGGGAACGCTGAACTGGCGGACGAGAACCAGGCCGCCGTCCTTGCACTCCACGACATGATCCACCGGGCAGGTCAAGGGCGGGGACTCGCCGAATAGAGGAAGGGTTGGTCGCGTAATGCAGGAGTGGCCTTCAGAGGCCTCGTCTGACGGGTGACCCGCCCCGTGTGATGCGCCGAACAGGGGATCTCGGCCGATTCATCCCATGTGTGCAACTAGTATCTATGTCGTATCCAACGTGGGAGGTCGAGTGAACGCGAGTGGCGTCGGCGGGCGGGAACCGGTGGTCGCGGCCGCCACGGAGCCGGAGTCGGCGGCGGGGCGTGCCTACACCGTCGTACGGAACCGGATCCTGGACGGTGAGTTCGAGGACGGCAGCATGCTCAGCGAGGGCCGGATCGCCACCGAGCTCGGCATGAGCCGCACCCCGGTACGCGAGGCCTTCCTCCAACTCCAGGCGGAGGGGTGGATGCGCCTGTACCCCAAACGCGGCGCGATGGTGCGCCCGGTCCCGCCGCACGAGTTCCGTGAGGTCCTCCAGGCCCGCCAGATCATCGAGTCCGCGGCGGTGCGCACCGTGTGCGCGTCCCGCGGCGGCTCCGAGCGGCTGGTGCGCCGCCTGCGCGAGGTGACCGAGGACCAGCGGCGCGCCTGGGAGGAGGACGACCTCGCCGCCTTCACCCTGGCCGACGTCGAGTTCCACCGGGAGGTGGTCGCCGCGGGCGGCAACTCGATCCTCCAGGGCTTCCACCAGCTCCTCCAGGACCGCCACCGCCGCATGACCACCCAGTCGGTCAGCGACGACACCACCCGGGCCCAGCTCGTGCTCGACCAGCACTCCGGGCTGGCCCGGCTCATCGAGGAGGGTGACGCCGAGGGCTTCGCCCGGGCCATCGCCGAGCACCTCAACGACATCCACGGCTTCACCGTCTGACACCCCACCCGCCCCCCGCGCCCCCCTTCCCTGACCCCGAACCTGAGAAGGAAGCCCGACCCATGGCCACCATCGAGGCCCACAGACCACGCGGGGACGCACCGTCCAGGAGCGGGCGCCGCCGGGCCCTGCCCGGTTGGCTCGCCGTCTGCGGCACCCTCTTCGCCGTCGCGTGGGGCGGCAACGAGTTCACCCCGCTGCTGGTCATGTACCGCCTGGACAGCGGCATGAGCGTGCAGGTCGTCAACATCCTGCTCGGCGCCTACGTGCTGGGCATCGTGCCCGCGCTGCTCGTGGGCGGTCCGCTCTCCGACCGCCACGGGCGCCGCCCCCTCATGTTCCCCGCGCCGGTGCTGTGCGTGATCGGCAGCGGTCTGCTGGCCCTGGGGTCGGACTCGGTCGCCCTGCTGTTCGCCGGGCGCGTGTTCTCCGGAATGGCGCTCGGCCTCGTGATGGCGGTGGGCACCAGCTGGGTCAAGGAGCTGTCCCAGCCACCCCACGACCTCCGTGCCACAGCGGGGTCCGGGGCGGCGCGCGCCTCGCTCGCGCTCACCCTCGGCTTCCTCCTGGGCGCGGTGGTCGCGGCCACCATCGCCCAGTTCGCGCCGATGTCCGCCGTCCTGCCCTACGCGGTCAACATCGTGATCACCGTGCTGCTCGCGGTGGCCCTGCTGCGGGTCCCCGAGACCCACGAGCGGGGGACGGTTCCCGGCAGGCTCCTGGACGACCTGCGGGTACCGGCCGCGCTGCACCGCCGGTTCCTGCTGGTGGTCGTGCCCATGGCGCCGTGGATCTTCGGGACGTCCGCCAGCGCCTACGCGATCCTGCCCAACCTGCTCGCCCCCGAGGTCCCCGGCTACGAGGTCGGCTTCTCCGGGCTGCTGTGCATGGTGGCGCTGGCCAGCGGTGTCCTCAGCCAGCAGGTGGCCAAGCGCGTGGACAGCCCGCACTCCGCACGCGCCGTCGTGGCGGCGCTGGCCACCGCCGCCGTCGGCATGGCCCTGGCGGTGTGGGCCTCGGCCGTCCTCACGATCCCGGCCGCACTGGTGGCGGCCGCGGTGCTGGGCGCCGCCTACGGCCTGTTGCTGGTGTCCGGCCTCCAGGAGGTCCAGCGCATCGCGGGACCCGACCGCCTGGCCGGGCTGACCGCCGTCTACTACTCGCTGGCCTACCTGGGGTTCTTCGTCCCCGCGACCCTCGCGGCGCTGACCGGTTGGTTCGGCTACCCGACCATGTTCGCGGTCGGAACCGGACTCGCGCTGCTGTGCGTCCTGGCCGTCACCCTGTCCTGGCGCCGCCACCTGCCCGCACGCTGACCCCTCAGCACTCCGGCGGGAACTCGTCGGTGCCCACCAGGGCCCCCTCGCCGCTGGTGTGCGTACCCAGGTACACGCCGTCGTCGGCGGCGAGGAGCTCGGTGTCGAAGCCCAGCGTGGCGATGTCGTGCTCGGCGTCGTCCGCCAACCCGGCGGCGGAGGTCACCCCCAGGGTGTACTCGGTCTCCGGGGAGGCGGGCACCACCCGGTAGGCCGGGGCGCCGTCCATGTCGGTGATGGTCCAGTCCTCCCCGGGGGCGGCCAGGTCCACCTCGATCCGGTCGCCCTCGAACTCACGGGTGGCGTTCAGCCGCCACCCGTGCTCCTCCGAGGCCAGGTCGATCCGCGCGGGCGGGCTCTCACCGCACCAGGTCACCAGGACCACGGGGAACTGGTGGCGCGCGGAGAAGTGTCCGGTGGCGACGGCGCCCACCGCCCCGCCGTCGGGCGCGCAGGCGGACAGGAGCAGACAGGCCGGGGGGAGGAGCGCCAGGTGTCGCAGGGTGGCGCGGTCGAGGACTGACATGCCGCGATTGTGCCAACCTCTGTCGCGTGCCGTGCGGCGTGTGCGGCGGGTCCGGGAGCGGGTGCACGGGATCACCACAGGTCACGTCAGGCCTCCGGGAAATCCCGCGCGCCGTGCCGCTTCGGCGTGTCCCGACGGCGTGGGTGCGTCTCCGATTCGTGACACGCCCCGCCCTTGACCTAGGTCTCCGGGGTTGCGAAGGATGGCGACGTCGGTTTTCGGTGACATGTGACACATGGGGCGGTACGTCACCGCGCGACGGGTCGGCCGCCCGGAGAGGTATGCGTATGCGTTCACGGCGGTGGTCGATCGCGGCCGCGGGACTGGGGCTGACGCTCATGGCCACGGCGTGCGGGGGCGGCGGAGGCGGTGCCGCAGACCAGGTGGAGGTGTTCTCCTGGTGGACCGGCGGCGGCGAGGAGGCCGGGCTGAACGCCCTCATCGAACGCTTCG
This sequence comes from Nocardiopsis sp. iso_237, assembly GCF_056173345.1. Classification (NCBI taxonomy): domain Bacteria; kingdom Bacillati; phylum Actinomycetota; class Actinomycetes; order Streptosporangiales; family Nocardiopsidaceae; genus Nocardiopsis; species Nocardiopsis sp. iso_237. The sequence continues at coordinate 3,235,989 of NZ_CM149669.1, forward strand.
AGGAGCAGAACGAGGGGATCGAGTTCGTCAACGCCGCCGTGGCAGGGGGATCGGGCACCAACGCCCAGGCCGTGCTGGAGGGGCGTCTCCAGAGCCAGGATCCACCCGACTCCTTCCAGGGGCACGCGGGGGCCTCCCTCCAGGACTACGTGGAGGCGGGCTACCTGGCTCCGCTGGACGACTTCTTCGACGAGCAGGGACTGCGCGAGGCCTACCCCGACCAGCTGGTCGAGCAGATCTCCTACGAGGACAGCGTCTACTCGGTCCCGGTGAACATCCACCGGTCCAACGTGATGTGGTTCAACCCCTCGCTGCTGGAGGAGGCCGGGGTGGACGGGCCACCGGAGACCCTGGACGAGCTGGTCGAGGCCTTGGAGGCCGTGGCCGCCGAGACCGACGCCATCCCCATGGCGGTGGGCGCCCAGTGGACCGTCGACCACCTGCTGGAGTCGGTGCTGCTGGGCTCACTCGGCACCGACGCCTACAACTCCCTGTGGGAGCCGGGCGCCGACTGGGACACCCCGGAGGTGGCCGAGGCGCTGGAGACCTTCGAGACCATCATGTCCCACACACAGGAGGAATCCGCCGCCGAGGACTGGCAGGAGGCCTCCCGCCGGGTGTCCGAGGGCGAGGCCGCCTTCAACATCATGGGTGACTGGGCCGCCGGGTACTTCGACGAACTGGGAGCGCTCCCCCAGGAGGACTACGACTGGGCGCCCTCACCCGGCACGGACGGCACGTACATGTGGCTGTCGGACAGCTTCACCCTCCCGGCGGGCGCCCCCAACGAGGAGAACGCCCGCGCCTGGCTCGAACTGGTCGCCAGCCAGGAGGGCCAGGACCTGTTCAACCCCCTCAAGGGCTCCATCCCGGCCCGCTCCGACGCGGACCCGGCCAAGTACGCGGACAGCCCCTACCTGGAGTCCGCCCTGGCCGAGTGGCAGGCCGGACCGCAGCTGGCGGGCTCGTTCTGGCACGGCGTGACCGTGGGCAACCGGTGGAAGAACGACATCGACACCGCGGTCGGCCTCTACCTCCAGAACGAGGACCTGGAAGCGCTCAACGCGGCCCTGCACGAGGCCGCCCAGTCCGAATGAGCACGTCCACCGAGCCCGGGGCCGCCGCGCACGGCGGCCCCGGCCATCCGAAGCGTCCCGCCACGGGACCCCGCGCGCGCCCGACCCGGCTCCGCCGGGCACTGACCAGGTCCCGCACGTGGCTCCCGGGCCTGCTGCTGGTCTCCCCGTCGATCCTGCTCATCGGCGTGTTCGTCTACGGCATGATCGGCTGGAACACCCAGCTGGCGCTGAGCGACAAACACGCCCCGATCCAGGACGGCTCCTTCGTGGGGCTGACCAACTTCGTCCAGCTGTGGCAGGAGGCCCGCTGGCCCGCCGCCGTGACCAACGCGGTGGTGTTCACCGTGGTGTTCGTCGGCGGAGCGCTGTTCCTCGGCTGGCTCCTGGGCCTGCTGCTGGACAAGGGCATCCGGGGCGAGGCGGTGTTCCGGACCCTCTTCCTCGCCCCGATGGCCGTGTCCTTCATCGCCACCGGTGTCGTGTGGCGCTGGCTGATGAACCCGGCGCCGGCCGAGCGCGCCACCGGACTCAACGCCCTGTTCGTCCACTTCAATCTGGACTTCCTGGTCAACGACTGGTGGACCGCGCCCGACCTCGGCATGGCTGCGATGGCGCTGCCCGCCGTGTGGCAGCTGGCCGGGTACGTCATGGCGCTGTTCCTGGCCGGGTTCCGCGGGGTTCCCGAGGAACTGCGCGAGGCGGCCCGGGTGGACGGTTGCTCGGAGTGGGGCGTGTACTGGCGGGTGGTCATGCCGCAGCTGCGCCCGGTCACCCTGAGCGCCGTCATCATCCTGGGCCACATGTCCCTGAAGGTGTTCGACCTGATCATCGCGGTGGCGGGGCAGCAGATCGTCGCGGACGTCCCCGCCGTGTACATGTGGGCGATGGTCTTCGAGGTCCGGGACCCGGCCAAGGGGGCCACCATCGCGTCCTACCTGCTGCTCGCCGTGGCGGTGTTCGTGATCCCCTACCTGGTCTGGACCGTGCGCAAGGAACGGAGCGAGGGCCGATGACCCAGAGCGCACCCGGGCGCGTGAGCGCCCACACGGGCGTGGGCGCCGGAAGCAGTCCGCGCGGACGGGCGGTCCGGTTCACCGTCCTGCTGGTCCTGGCGGCGCTGTTCCTGCTGCCCATGTACGTGCTGGCGGTGACCGGGTTCAAGCCCTTCTCGGAGGCCACCGCGGCACGGGCGTGGCTCCTGCCGCGCGAGTGGAGCCTGGAGGGGTGGTCCACGGCCTGGTCGGCGCTGGCCCCCGGGCTGTGGAACAGCGTGCGCATGGCCGTGCCGAGCGCGGTCATCTCCGCCGTGCTCGGCTCCATGAACGGCTACGTGCTGGCGCGCTGGCGCTTCCCCGGCGCGGACACGGTGTTCACGCTGTTCCTGTTCGGGATGTTCATCCCCTACCAGGCGGTGATGATCCCCCTCCAACAGATGCTGGTGGGCGCCGACCTCATGGGCGGGCTGTTCCCGCTCATCCTGGCGCACACGGTGTACGGCATCCCGATCTGCACGCTCATCTTCCGCAACTACTACGCGAGCATCCCGGGGTCCCTCATCGAGGCGGCGCGGGTGGACGGCGCCGGTCTGCTGCGCACGTACGCCCACGTGGTGCTGCCGGTGTCGGCACCGGCGTTCGCGGTCACGCTGATCTGGCAGTTCACCTCCGCGTGGAATGACTTCCTCTTCGCGGTGTTCCTGACCGGGCCCAACAGCTGGCCGGTGACGGTGCAGCTGAACAACGTGGCCGGGTCCATGGTGGTGCCCTACAACCAGCAGATGGCGGCGGCGGTGCTGGCCTCGCTGCCGACGCTCCTCATCTACCTGGTGCTGGGGCGGTACTTCATGCGGGGCCTCATGGCGGGTGCCCTCAAGGGCTGAACCGCGGCCGCCGGGGCGCGCCCCGGCGGCCGCACCCGTCAGCCCCGGGCCGCCGAATAGACGCTCAGGTGTGTGTGGGCCAGGGAGAACAGCGGGGTGGGCACCCCGAGCTCGCGGCCTCTGGCGACCAGGTCCCCGACGATGTGGTCGCCCTCCACCGGGTTGTCGTGGGTCAGGTCCCAGTACATGGACGTGGACGTGTCGCGTTCGGTGTCGGAGATGACCCGGTCTGCGAACCCCCGGATCCGGTCGCTGGGCGGGTACCCGGCGGCGGTGGCCACGGCGATCGCCTCGGCGAACATCCCCGCGCTGAACTCGGAACCGCCCGGGGCGCGGTTGACCCTGCCGATGGGGGCGCGCATGAGGCAGGTGACGGCGCCCAGACTGGCCAGGAAGACCCACTTGTCCCACATCTCCTGCCGGATGTCCTTGGTGGGGCGGGCGGTGAACCCGGCCTCCTCCAGGGCGCCGTGGACCCGGTCCAGGTCCACCACGGGGGAGTCGGAGAGCGGGCCGTAGACCAGCTCGCCCATCCGGCCCACCTCCACGATGCCGCCGTCCTCGTCCAGGCGGGTCATCACCATGCACACCCCGCCGTACACCCGGTCCCGGCCGAACCGCTCCACCAGGACGTCCAGGTGCCGCATGCCGTTGAGGAAGGGGACCACCACCGTCCCGGGGCCCACCGCCGGGGCGAGGTCCTCGACGGCTCCCTCGAGGCCGTAGGACTTGACCGAGAGCAGGACCAGGTCGTAGTCGTCGGTGAGCTCGTCCCGGGTCACCGGCCGGACGGGGATGTTCTCGGTGCGGCCGTCCAGGGAGTGGATGTTGAGGCCGTGCTCCCGCAGGAGCTCGGCGCGCGCGGGCCGGACCAGGAAGTCGACGTCGCGACCTGCCTGGACGAGCCGCCCGCCGAAGTAGCCGCCGACCGCTCCCGCACCCACGACAAGGATCTTCATGTCTCTCCTGGTTCAGCCCGATGGATCAGGCAAAACGTATGACGGTGGGACACGGCACCGCAAGGGGCGCCCCTGGTGCCTGTGGACAACCCGGTCCGGAGCTCGGGTGACGAGGGCAGGGTACGGACGGCCAGGGCCAGCGCGGCCGGGCCCAGGAGCCCGCGGAACACGAAGGCGGCCTCCAGTTCCACTGGGCTCTGATCCACGTCCGAGGCCGCGGAGGCGATCGCCGGGAGCACGCCGATGATGAGAAGTCGTCAGCCTGGACCGCGAAGGCGGCCAGCACGAGGGGGAGGAGCCACAGGGGAGGCAGACGGGAACCACGCATGGAGTGATCCGAGCCCGGTGCTCGGCGCCGGGCTCACCTCTTCCCGGAGGTCCTGGCTGGTGGGGGTACTGCCAGGGCCTCCCTGGCGGCCGAGCTCCGATCTACCCTGGGTGGCATGGACAAGCGAGCCGAAGTGCGTGCGTTCCTCATGTCGCGGCGCGCCCGGATCACGCCCGAGGAGGTCGGCCTGCCGACCGGTGTGAAGCGTCGGGTGCAGGGCCTGCGCCGCAGCGAGGTCGCGACCCTGGCCGGTGTGAGCGTGGAGTACTACACCCGGATGGAACGCGGCGCGATCAGCGGCGCGTCCCCGGAGGTGCTCAACAGCCTCGCCAGGGCCCTGCGGCTGGACGACGCCGAGCGGGCGCACCTGTTCGACCTCGCGCACGCGTCGAGCCCGGTGGCCCGACCGCCCAAACGGCGGAGCGCGAGGACCTGGACCCCGCACGACAGCCTTCAGTGGACGCTCGACGCGATCACCGCCGGGCCCGCGTTCGTCCGCAACGGGCGCATGGACCTGCTGGCGGTCAACGCGCTGGCGCGGGCGTTCTACAAGGACGTGTACGCCATGCCGGGACAGCCGCCCAACGTCGCCCGGTTCACCTTCCTCGACGACCGCTCCCGGACCTTCTTCCCCGACTGGGACCTGTTCGCGGAGGTCACGGTCGCGATCCTGCGCACGGAGGCGGGTCGGGACCCGCACAACAAGGAGCTGCACGACCTGATCGGTGAACTCTGCACCCGCAGCGACGAGTTCCGCCACCTCTGGGGCGCGCACGACGTCCGTCACCACGGCACCGGGTTCAAGACCTTCGACCACCCCGTCGTCGGTGAGATGACCCTGGCCTACGAGGGGTTGGCGCTGGCCGCCGAGCCGGGGCTGACGCTCACCGTCTACACCGCCGAGCCCGGATCGCCCTCCGCTGAGCGGATGAGCCTGCTCGCCTCCTGGGGAGCCGGTGAGTACGACGCGGAGCGGGCTGTCAGCGACTCACCGTGAGGACCGGCGCCGGGGGTAAAACCGGGGCCAGGACGCGGACAACCCCGGCGCCTCGCGAAGGGTCCCGGGAGGCGCCGGAGCCATCATGGGCACGACACCACCGCACGGGAGGACCGCCATGGAACTCGTCACCGACACCGCGACCCTCAGGGGTCCCGCCGAACGCTTCACCGGCGACGTCTACCTCACCATGATCGAGGCGCCCGCCGAACCGGCCCGCCTGGCCGCCGCGCTGGTGCGCTTCACGCCCGGCGCGCGCACGAACTGGCACTCCCACGCCCTGGGCCAGGTTCTGCACGTCACCGACGGGGTCGCGCTCGTGGGCACCCGCGACGGCACCGTCGTGCGGGCCGCCGCAGGGCAGACCGTCCGGTGCCCGCCCGGTGAGGAGCACTGGCACGGCGCCACCGACGCTGCGTTCATGTCCCACCTCGCCCTGGTCGTCGGGGACGGCGGCGGGGACGGCACCACCTGGCTGGAGCCGGTCACGGACGGGCAGTACGCCGAGGCCCTGGCCTCCGGCCGCTGACCGCCTTCAGGCCTCGGGGATGTCACGGCCGAAGGCCTCGGGGGTGACCGACTCGGGGTCGGGACCTCCCCGGACACCGGTGTCGAGCGCGTCGATCGCGGTGAGCTGGTCGGTGGTGAGCTCGAAGTCGAAGACGTCGAAGTTCGCGGCGATCCGTTCGGGCCGGACCGACTTCGGGATCGCGGAGCGGCCCTCCTGCAGGTGCCAGCGGAGCATGACCTGGGCGGGCGTCCGTTCGTGGGCCGCCGCGATCTCCCGGATCACCGGGTCGTCGAAGGTGGACCGCTCACCGTGGCCCCGGTAGCTGGTGATGCCGCCCATCGGTGACCAGGCCTGGGTCAGGACGTCCTGATCGGCGTCGGCCGCCTGGGCGTCGGTCTGGGTGAAGTAGGGGTGCACCTCGATCTGGTTCACCGCAGGAACGACGTCGGTCCGCTCCAGCAGGTCGGCCAGGGGCCCGGGCATGAAGTTGCTGACGCCGACCGCCCGGACGCGTCCGCCGTCCAGCAGGGTCTCCAACGCCTTGTACGCCTCGACGGTCAGGTCGAACCGCGTCGGAACGGGCTGGTGGAGCAGGAGGAGGTCGATCTGCTCCACACCGAGCTTGCCCGCGCTCTTCTCGAAGGCGTGCAGGGTCTGGTCGTAGCCGTAGTCACTGATCCAGACCTTCGTCTCGATGAACACCTCGGACCGGTCCAGCCCCGAACGACGGATGCCCTCACCGACCTCGCGCTCGTTGAAGTACGCGGCGGCGGTGTCGATGAGCCGGTACCCGACGCGGAGGGCCTCGGCGACGGACTCGGCGGTGGCCTCGGGCGGGTTCTGGAAGACACCGAAGCCCAGCGCGGGCATCTCCACGCCGTTGTTCAGGGTCAGGTTCATGTTCGTGCTTCCTTGGGTCGTCGGATCAGGGAAGTTCGGTGCACGCCTCGACACTCTCCGTGATGGCCGGTGCCCGTTCATGATGTCGAAGGAACGCGGGGATCCGCCCGAGCGGTCGGGGGTCGGTGTGTCGCCGGGTCAGTGTCCGCTCGCCCGGTTCTGCGCGGGGGAGGCCGCGAGGCTTCCGAGCAGCCCCAGGCGTTCCTCGGACGGGCCGCCGGGCTCGGCGGTGAAGGCGAACACGAACCAGTCCGGGTTCGCGGGCAGGTCCAGCGCCTCGTGGGTGAGCTCCAGGTCCCGACGGCGGGGTGGTGGAGGCGCGTGACGCCGGATCGGGTGAACGGAGGCCACACCCGTCCCTGAGCTCCCTGTCGGATATGAGCAACCAACGAATTCGGTATTGCAGTGGGGCGTATCAATGTATATCGGTAATTGCCCCACTATGGGCTTTAATTCATGGAATGTTCGAGCAGGGGCGGCCTGATGTGGCCAGGAAATTCCCTTTTCCTGCCCGACCTCCTCGCCTAACGTCGTGGGTGGACGCGGTGACGCGCGACCGATCCATTCCGGTCGTGGCGGTAACCGGTGTCCCCGATCGAATGAGGGAATCCATGTCTGCCAAGAAGCGATTGTTCGCCGCCGCCGCGACGGTGGCCGCCGTCGCCGTCGCCGGTGTGCTCGGCACGGCCGCGACGGCCTCGGCCGCGAGCGTCCCCCTGGTCGAGGCGCAGGCCACCTACATCTACCTCTACGAACACGACGACTACAAGGGCGGGTCCTGGCGGACCTCCGGGAGTGACCGCAACCTCTCCGGCAACTGTTGGAGCGGATCGGGCTGCCGTATCGTCAACGACAACGCCAGTTCGATGAAGAACCAGAAGTCCAGCGACGCCTCCTTCCACGAGCACGCGGAGTACAAGGGGCCCTCCTACTACGCGCAGAGGAACTCGTCCGACAAGGACCTGACCAACAACGGATTCGACAACAAGATCAGCTCGATCCGGGTCTGGTGACCGGTGTGCCGGGAAAGCCGTGCGCGGCCTTCCCGGCACCCTTCCGCTGGAGAACCGATGAAACGAATTCTCACGGTGGCCGGAGCGCTGTGCTTCGCCGTTGGTCTCGCCGCCTGCGGCGTCCAGGACGAGGCCGACGGAGACCGCTATCTTCCCGCGGGGGAGAATGTGCGGTCGCTGACCCTGCCCTTCGACGCGTACACGCTCTCCCCCTTCGAGATGAGAACGCTCGACTACGCCGAGGACCTGCTCGTGCGCGACTGCATGCGGGGACGCGGTATGGACTGGCGGGTGCTTCCCGCCCCGGAGGAGGAGGGAACGGACCCCGCGCACCGACGGCGCTACGGCGTGATCGAGGCGGAGGTGGCCGAGCGGTACGGTTACGGCGCGCCGCCCGGGTCGGCGGACGAGGTCCTCGTGGAGGAGACGCGGGAGGACCGGCTCACCCTCCTGGCCACCGAGCACCGGGCGGCCTACGGGAGCGAGAGTGGAGCGGGGTGCCTCGAGGAGGCGGGCGGGGACGCCATGGCGGGTGTCCCGGACATGGACCACGGCCTGCTGAACTCCTACATCCACGCGGGCTTCGAGGCCTCCCGGAACGCACCCGCGGTGGCCGACGCCTTCTCCGCCTGGAGCGCGTGCATGACGGACCGGGGCTTCGACTACCCCACACCGTCCGAGGCGTCGGACGACGCGCGTTGGACGGGCGGGGAGGAAGGCCCGTCAACGGAGGAGGCCGAGGTGGCGACGGCGGACGTGGCCTGCAAGGAGCACGCCTCGGTGGTCCGGGTCTGGCGCGACGCCGAGGCGGCGGAGCAGGAGGACCTGATCCAGGAACACCCCGAGGACTTCGCGCTCTTCGCCCAGGTGAAAGAGGTCAGACTGGAGACGGCGCGCACGGTGCTCGAACGCCTCGGAGGCTAGCGGGCCCGCCGACCGTCGCGCAGAGCGACACCACGGGCACGGAACGTGGAATAGTCGACGGCATGACTGAACCAACCGATCGCTCCGGGTCCCCGACGTGCGCGACGGCGGCGGCGACCCTCCCCGACGCCCGGGAGGGCCGGGAACACGGTGTCGCCCCGCCGGTCGCCTCCTGGTCGCCCCGCACCTAGACACCCATCCCGAACGCCCGCACCCCGCCGTCGCGCTGCTCCGTGCCGCCGTCGAGCGTTCCCACGCCGGGTGAGTCCCGTCGCTCAGGGGCGCATCCAGGCGAACCGCTCATCCGGAACGGTAAAATACGGGACGAAGGATCCCGACGGGACGGCCCGTCGGACGAGCACACGAGCAGGGACGGCCCAGCAGAAACGGGTACCCACCCGTGCGAACTCAGCACATGCTCCGCAGCGTCCTGACCCCTGCGGTGATCATCCGACTGGTCCTGGGCTGGGGCGCGTTCATCGTGGCCCTCGTCGCCCAGCCGTTCCTGGCCGCGCACCTGCCGACCCCGGCCCTGGTCGCGGTCCTGGGCGCCATCGTCGCCGTCATCATCGTGTGTGCCTTCGGCGTCGTCGTCGAGGCCGAACACCTGGCACACCGCCTCGGTGACCCCTACGGCACGCTCATCCTCACACTCTCGATCGTGCTGATCGAGGTCATCCTCATCTCCGCGGTCATGCTCGGTCCCGGCGAACACGCCACGATCGCCCGTGACTCCGTCATGGCCGTGACGATGATCATCCTCAACCTCGTGATCGGCGCGTCCCTGCTCATCGGCGGGCTGCGCCACAGGGACATCCGCGCCAACAGCACCGGCGTGTCCACCTACCTGTCGCTGCTCGTGGTTCTCGGCACCGTCGCGTTCGCGCTGCCCGGCCTCATCGGTGAGGGCGGTGCCTACACGGCCGGGCAGGAGATCCCGATCATCATCCTCACGGTGATCCTCTACGTCGCCTTCCTCACGCGGCAGATGGGGGCCCAGCGCGACGACTTCAAGGAGGTCGTCTCCGTGGCGGGCACCCCGCTGGCCACGGAAGCGGGATCCCAGGAGGTGGAGCAGGAGCGTTCCTCGGTCCTCGCCGTCATCTCCGAACACCGGTCGGAGGTGGTCGCCCGCGCGCTCGTGCTCGTGCTGACCGTCATCCCGATCGTGCTGCTGTCCCACGACATGGCCAGCCTCCTCGACGACGGTCTCGACCGCGCGGGCGCTCCGATCGCGCTGTCGGGCATCCTCATCGCGATGATCGTGTTCCTGCCCGAGACCCTGACCGCGATCCGCGCCGCCCTCGGCGGCGAGATCCAGCGGGTGAGCAACCTCTGCCACGGGGCGCTCGTCTCCACTGTCGGACTCACGATCCCCGCGGTGCTCATCATCGGGCTGCTCACCGGACAGACCGTCATCCTCGCGGAGGACCCGACCAACCTGCTGCTACTCGGGGTCACCCTGCTGCTGACCATGGCGACCTTCTCCGGCAAACGGGTGACGGCCCTGCACGGAGCCGCACACCTCATGGTCTTCGTGCTCTACGGCATGACCGTGTTCGCCTGACCCGGCGTGGCCTCGCGGCGACCGTCGCGAGGCCACGCACCCGCTCCGCTCCGGGGCCACGCGCCCGGAATCACGGCACCTCCGCCTTGCCGGGCCGCCCCTCCTGGTCCGCGTGGCCTCACGACGGGTCCGGACCACGGCTCTCTCCGGGGCTCCAGTCGGTGTTGAAGCCACCGAGGTGGCCATGGAACATCTCGTCACCGGTGTGCTGTGTGAATTCGACCTTCCAGTGCTCCGGCCCGACTCCTGTCAGATCCGCGCAGATCCCGATCATCGCGCGGGCGACCCGCTCACGTACGGCACGGTCACGACCCGAGCGGACATCGGCCATGACGAGTCCGGCCACGACGGGCTCTTCACCGGTGCAACGCCACACACTCTCGGACCCGTGACCGTTGACCACCACGGTGACGATGTCGGGAACGGTGTCCATGATCCGGCTGTAGGCGGCGCCCAGCCTGCGCGCCAACTCGCGTTTGGTGGTCCCTGCGAGCTCGACGGGTGCGTCCACCTGTAGAGACGGCATGTCCTCTCCTTCAAGGTCGGCTTCCTGTGACTGGCCGCTTCGGGGAGGGCGCTCAGGCGCGGTCACCGGCCCGGCGGGGGAGCATGACGGCGATCTGGCCGCGGATGTCCCGGACGATCTCCTCCACGCTCGCCGTGACGTTCACCGACGCCGCCATGCTGAGGAACATGACGGCCGACACGATGTGCGCGAGTGTCGCGGCCTCGTGTTCACCGATCCCAGCGCGGCGGACGAGCACGGCGGCGATGGCCGCCTCGGTCCGGGCCGTGATCGCGAGTGCGTCCCGATGGCGGGGTTCCTCGGGGTCACCGAACACCATCTCGCGCAGGTAGGTGCGCCCGTTCTCGACCTGCGCACGGTTGCACTCCACGACCGCGCGCACGATGGCCATCACGGCATCCAGTACGTCGGCGACGCCCTCGGCGTCCCTGATCCCCCGCTCCAGCGACTCGGAGTAGTGGGAGTTCTGCACCAGCAGGAGGAGTTCGCCCTTGCTCCTGGCATAGAGGAACAGCGTGCCGGCGCCGATGTCGGCACGGTCCGCGATCTGCTGGGTCGTGACCTCGTCGGCCCCGTGCTCGGTGAAGAGTTCACTCGCCGCGGCGGTGATGCGTTCGAGCTTCTCCTGCTTGTTGCGCTCGCGTCGCCCCTGCGGCCGGGAGGCGGATGGCATCGTGCCCTCCTCGGGAATGGAATCCGACCGTGCTCAGTTATGAGCATAGTCAGTAATGTGTGGGCTCGGATATGTCCGGGTTCATTCTTCCACGCGGGCGTGGAGCGCTCCTTCCAGGCGGCGTGCACGATCGACCGATCCACGGAGCAGACGGCCCATGAGCAGTTCCTCGCTCCGACCGCCCTTCACCCCCGGACGGGTGGAACCTCCGCACCGACACCCACCCCACCCCGGCCACGCTGACGGACCCCGCCAGCCCACCCGGATCCCACACAGCGAACAGTCGAGGAGACAGAACATGCCCGGAATCGATGGATCCGTCGTCCTGGTCACCGGAGCCAACGGCGGAATCGGTACGCAGTTCGTCCACGAGGCACTGGCGCGCGGCGCCACCAAGGTCTACGCCACCGCACGCAGGCCCCGAACCTGGGATGACGAGCGCATCGTCCCCCTGCGCCTCGACGTCACCGACCCGGCCTCCATCCAGGAGGCCGTCGAAGCCGCCGGAGACGTGACCGTGCTGGTCAACAACGCCGGGACCTCGGTGTCCAGCCCGGGCATCCTCACCCACACCGACGAGGAGATCCGCGCCAACGTCGAGACCAACTTCCTGGGCCCGCTCTTCCTCGCCCGTGCCTTCGCCCCCGTCCTGTCAGCGAAGGAGGCGTCGGCCCTCATCGACCTCCACTCGGCGCTGAGCTGGTACGCCGTGGCCGGAATCTACAGTGCCACCAAGGCCGCCCTGTGGTCGGCGACCAACTCCCTGCGCCTGGAGCTCGCACCCCGGGGGGTACACGTCCTCGGAGTACACGTGGGCTACGTCGACACCCCGATGGCCGCTCACACCACCGATCCGAAGACCGACCCCGCCGACCTGGTGCGCACCGTGTTCGACGCCACCGAGGCCGGGCAGTACGAAGTCCTCGCCGACGAGAGCTCGGTCCAGGCCAAGGCCGGTCTCAGCGCTCCGGTCGAGGTGGTCTACCCGCAGCTCGGCGCCATGAGCGACTGAGCCGACCGGGCGCCGCGGCCGTGTGCCACGTACACGGCCGCGGCGCCCGGCGTCAACGGGTGAGGAACTCCACGGCGACGGGGGAGAACTCCCGGTGGTACTGGAAGATGCCCCCGTGGCCCGAATCCGGGTAGATGACCAGTTCGGAGCCGGGGATGCGCCGGTGCAGGTCCTCGGAGAGCACAGAGGGCACCATGCGGTCGTTGTCCCCGTTGGCGATCAGGGTGGGCTGGGTGATCACCGAGAGGTCGGCGGGTGTCGAGCGTCCCCACCGCTTGATCGCCTTCAACTGCTTCTGGAAGGCCCTGACCCTGATAGGCGCGTCGCGATCCGAGGTGCGTTCCCCGAGCCGCTCCACGAACGCCTTCCCCGCCTTCCTGCCGGTGGCGTTCCGGTTGAAGAACAGGTACTCCTTCGGGTCCGACCGGGTCAGGGCGGCCCGTGCCATGTCGTAGTAGGTGGTCCCGGCGACCTTGTCGATGCCCTTGCCCCCAGCGGGACCGGTACCGGTGAGGATCAGCCTGCGGACGAGTCCGGGGCGCTCGACCACCAGGGCCTGGGCGATCATGCCGCCGAGGGAGAAGGAGAAGACGTCGATCTCCTCGAACCCGAGGGCCTCGACGAAGGTGGCCGCGTCGGCGGCCATCGCCTCCACGGTGTCGGGGACCTCACCGGTCGAGGCCCCGACGCCACGGTTGTCGAAGGCGATGACGTGTCGTTCCCCGGCGATGGGATCGACGACGCGCGGGTCCCAGTTGTCCAGGGTCGCGGCCAGGTGCACGAAGAACACGACGGGGACGCCCCCTCTCGGCCCGAGCTCCCGGTAGGCGTAGGTCACCCCGCTCGCGGTGACCGTGCGGGTCGGTGCCTTCGCGTACGAGGTGTTGACCGGCTCGTTGCTGGTGTTGCTCATGATGACCCCTGATGGTGTACGGGCACGCGGTTCTCGACGAGGTGGACGACGTTGTGGAGGGGAGGGTCAGGTGCGGCTGATCACCGCCTTGCCCCGGACTCCTCCCGCGGCCAGCTCCTGGAGGGCCTGGGGGGTCCTTTCGAAGGGGAACACCCTCCCCACGACGGGGCGCAGCTCTCCGGCGTCGACGAGGGCGCTGATCCGGCGCAGCTGGTCACCGTCGGCGCGCATGAACAGGAACTCGTACGTCACACCGAGTTTCCTCGCCTGGCGGCGGATCCTCGCGCTCAGGCCGGTGATCGCCAGGCGCAGCAGTGGGTTCAGACCGATCTCGCGGGCGAAGTCAGGGTCCGGTGGTCCGGAGATCCCGATCGCCTTCCCCCCGGGACGGAGCACACGCAGCGACCTCTCCAGGTTCCTGCCGCCCAGGCTGTCCAGGACAAGGTCGTAGCCGTTGAGCACCTGCTCGAAGTCCTGGCTGCGGTAGTCGATGACGGTGTCCGCGCCCAGCTCCCGGACGAAGTCGGCGTTGGCGGCGCTGGCGGTCGTCGCCACGTGCGCGCCGAGGTGTTTGGCGAGCTGGACGGCGATCGACCCGACACCGCCGGCGCCCGCGTGGATGAGGACCCTCTGCCCCGGCCCCACGTCGCCGCGTTCGACGAGTGCCTGCCAGGCGGTGAGCGCGACCAGGGGTAGTGACCCCGCCTCCACGAAGGACAGCGACGAGGGTGCGGGGGCCAGGTCGGTCTCGGCGACGGCGATGCGTTCGGCGAAGGTGCCGATCCGGTCCTTGCCGGGCCGGGCGTACACCCGGTCGCCGGTCGTGAAGCCCCGGACGTCGGCTCCGACGCCGACGACCGTCCCGGCGACGTCGTTGCCCAGGATCAACGGGAACCCGTAGGGCAGGATCTGCTTGAACTCACTGGCGCGGATCTTCTCGTCCAGCTGGTTCACCCCGGCGGCCTCCACCCGCACGAGCACGTCGCGATCCCCCACCACCGGTTCGGGGACCTCGGCCTCCCGCAGCTTGTCCTTGTACCTGGTGATGACGAAAGCCTTCATCGGTGTCGCCCCTTCTCCGTGACGTGGTGGCGCGAATCTCCGCGCACCCTGCGAGAGGTCCGTCCCGCCGCATGGAACCCGTGAGGTTCGGAGTGGAGTGGCGTCTCGTCAGCACGGACGCCGTGTAGGTCGGGGCGGTTGCGGTCACGAGTTCCGTAGCCGTGCGGTGCGCAACGAGCCGGTCTCTCCCGGCCCCTGACCCACGCCACCTTAATGAGTGTTATCAATAATGAGTGTACTCATTTTATGGTCAGGTCAGGGCCACCACCACGACCAGCCTGGTCACGGCCGGTCGTGACCAGCGGTGTCAGCGGACGAGGTCGTGTTCGTGGGCGAAGACGGCGATCTGCACCCGGTCGCGCAGCCGGAGCTTGCGCAGGATCGAGCCCACGTGGGTCTTGATCGTGGACTCGCTGGAGTGGACGCGAGCGGAGATCTCCGCGTTGCTCAGGCCGCGTGCGACCGCGTCGAGAACCTCGCGTTCCTTCTCCGTGAGCTGTTCGAACTCCTTGGGCAGGGGTGTGCGGGGCCGGTAGTCACCGTCGAGGAGGGTCGCGAGGTCGTTGGGTGCCAGCACGGCGTTCCCACGGTGGACCGTACGGATCGCGTCGCAGAGCATCGCCGGGGTGGTGCCCTTGAGCAGGAAACCGCTCGCTCCGTAGCGGATCGCCGCGGTGGCGCGTTCGTCGAGGTCGAAGGTGGTGAGCACCACGACCCGTACCGGGTGCTGGCGGCGCGCCACCCGCGCCGGGGCGAAGATCTCCCGGGTCGCGGAGACACCGTCGAGTTCGGGCATCCGCAGGTCCATCAGGACGATGTCCGGCTGGAGCCGGTCGACGGCCAGCACCGCCTCGCGGCCGTCCGCGGCCTGTCCGACCACGTCGAGGTCGGGCTGGGAGTCGATGATGACCGCCACGCCGGTGCGGAACAGGTCCTGGTCGTCGACGATCAGGACCCGGATGGGCGGTGCGGACTCGTTCAACTCTTCCTCACAGCTCGGACGGGGAGCCACGCCCGGGCGACATAGCGTTCCTCTCCGTCGACGGTCGCCCGGCCGAAGCTCAGTCGACCGCCCACGGACTCCAATCGTCGGACCATACCTTGTTGTCCCAGTCCGGGGCCGCCGGGGCCACCGGGGCCGCCCGGGGCGTCCCGGCCGTCCGGGGCCGCAGTGCCGACCGCGTTCTCGACCTCCAGGTGCAGGCCGTCGTCCCAGCACTGCCCGACCCGCACCCGGGTTCCGCGTCGGCCGTGTTTCAGGGCGTTGGTCAGCATCTCCTGGAGTGCGCGGTAGGCGACCACGTGGATCTCCGGCGGCAGCGGACGGGGGGTTCCGCTGACGGAGGACTCGATGTCGTTGCCCGCGCTCCGGACCCCCTCGATCAGGTCGTTGAGGTCGGTGCTCCCCGGCTCCTCGGCTCCCGAACCGTCACTGGTCGAGCTGAGCACCGAGCGCACGTCGTTCAGGGAACGGCGTGAGGTGGCGGCGATGTTGGCGAGCGTCTCCTGGATCATCCGCTCGTCCTTGAGATCGCGGAACTGGGCCGACTCGGCCTGGGCCAGGATCACCGCGAGGGAGTGGCCCACCACGTCGTGCACGTCCCGGGCGAGCCTGGTCTGCTCGGAACGCAGCCTGGCGATCTCGTCGGAACGGGCGGTCTCCCTCTCCGCCTCCACACGCGCCCGCTGTGAGGCCCGCGCCGAGCGCGTGGTGCGTACGGCCAGCCCGGTCAGCCAGGGCACCCCCAGGAGCAGAGCGGCGACCGGAGCGACGAAGAGGTAGTTCGCGACCACCACGGACAGGGCACCCCGCCCGTTCAGCGAGACCAGCCCCAGCTGGTCGAGCACGTGGTTGGTCACGAGCACGGTACCGATCGGGATCGAGGCCAGGCTCGCCCAGAGCACGGACCGGCTGCCCCAGCGGGCGAGGGCGAACGCCACGTAGACGACGGAGAGCTGGGCGGCCAGGATGTCGCCGCCCAGCCACAGCTGTGCCAGGCCCGTCAACCAGACGACCACCAGCGCGGAGGCGCCCTGGTGGCGCGCCAACGCGCACGCCAGTGCCGAACCCGCCGCGATGACGGCCGCCGCGGTGACCATCGACACCCGCGCGTACTGCTGGTACGTGCCCGGATCCAGGGGGATGCTGCGGAGGGGGACGCCCACCCCCGAGTACACGACCATCTCCAGCAGCGTCGGCGCACCCTGAAGACGGGCGACGAGCTCCAGGGCCGCGGCAGCGAGGACGGGCAGGGCCAGCGCCAGGTCGGGCGCGTAGCGGCGAATACGTTTCACACCGATCATGGTGCTCGTTCCGGTAGGCGATGGCGAGTTCATCGCCCGGTCGGTGGTCACACAAACGTGTCGCGGACGGCCACCTCGCCCAGCGCGGCGTCGATCCACGTCTCCAACAGAGCGCGGTATCCCCAGCCCTCGGCCCCGAACATCTTCGGCACCTGCGACTGGTCGGTCATCCCGGGCATGGTGTTCACCTCGTTCAGCACGGGGCCGTCCTCGGTGAGGAAGAAGTCCACCCGGGCCAGGCCCCGGCAGCCCAGGGCCCGGTAGAGCCGTTCGGCGGCCTCCCGCAACGCCGCGTGCTCGTCGTCCTTCATCGCGGGGGAGACCACGAACCGGGCGGACCCGTCGTACTTGGTGGTCGTGTCGAAGAGCCCGTGGTCGAGGAGGATCTCCAACGGCGGGCTGATCCGCAGGTCGCCACCTGGGAGTTCGGCGACGGCCAGGTCGATCTCGCGGCCGGTGACGACGTCCTCGACCAAGGCGCGGTCGTCCAGTTCCAGGGCCTGCGCCAGCGCCGTACGGAGCCCGGCGGCGTCGCGTGCCAGGGACACGCCGTGGCTCGAACCGGCGGCGACCGGCTTGACCACCACCGGGCGGTCGAAGACCGGGGCGTCCGGGTCGGCGCGCGTGACCAGCCGGCCCGGAGCGGTCGCGACACCGACGGCCTCGGCGACGAGCTTGGTCGCCCACTTGTCCATCCCCAGGGCACCGGCGCGCAGCGGTGAGCCCGCGTACGGGACCCCGGCGAGGTCACAGAGCGCGGCCAGGGCACCGTCCTCGCCGCGGGGGCCGTGCACGACCGGCAGGACGACGTCGCAGTCGGCCAGGATCCCCACCGCCCCGGCCAGGCTCCGGGCGACCGACGTGCCCAGCTCGGCGCCGCCCGGGCCGGACCAGAGACCGTCCCGGCGGATGGTCAGCGGGACCACCTCGTACCGGTCCCCGCCGTCCAGGGTGGCGGCCACTGAGGCGGCGGAGGCCAGGGAGACCTCGTGTTCGCTGTTGCGGCCGCCGCCGATCACGGCGACCCTGAGCGGGGTGTTCACGGGAGAGTTCACAGTGTGCTCCTCAGCAGTCGCGGCCCCAGGCCGGTGACGATTTCGTGGGGGATGGTGTCGCTCCAACGGGCCCAGTCCTCGACGGTGGGCTCTCCTTCGCGGCCGGGACCGAAGACCACGGCGCCCGTGCCCGGCCGCACCGGGTCGTCACCGAGGTCGACGACCGCCTGGTCCATGGAGATCCGTCCGCGCAGTCTGCGGCGGCGCCCCCCGACCAGGACCTCGGCTCGCCCGCTGGCGACACGGGGCAGGCCGTCGGCGTAGCCGATCGGGATCAGCCCGAGGTGGGTGGGTCGGTCGGTGACGTCGGAGTGCCCGTAACCGATGCCGGCTCCGGCCGGGACCCGGCGGACCTGGACCACCGGGGCGGTCAGCCGCAGCGCGGGGTTCAGGTCCGTGGTTCCCGAAGGGTCGATCCCGACCAGCCCGGCGCCCACCCGCACGAGGTCCAGGTGGGTGGTCGCGTCGGTCAGAGCGGCGGCGGTCGACGCCAGGTGCCGCAGTACCGGACGCAACCCGGCGGCCCGGGCGACGTCCAGGCCGTGGAGCAGGGCGCGGCGCCCCGACAGCGTGGTCGGATCACCGGGCCGGTCGGCGCACGGCAGGTGCCCCATGACCGCCAGGACCTCGATCAGCCCGGCGCGTTCCGCGTCACGGGCCCGGGCGCAGAGCTCCGGCCAGTCGCCCGGTGCGGCTCCGTCGCGCGCCATCCCGGTGTCCAGGTGCAGGTGGACACGCACCCGCCGACCGGCCCGGGTGGCGCCGGACACCACGCGGTTCAGGTGCTCGCGACTCGCGACCCCCAGGTCGACGCTGTGCCGGGCGGCCGCGGAGGCGTCGAGGTCCACGGGGTTGAGCCAGCTCAGGACCGGCGCGCTGATCCCGGCACGACGCAGCACCAGGGCCTCGTCCAGCGAGGTCACCCCCAGCCACCGGGCGCCATGGGCGAGCGCGGTGCGGGCCACCGCGACCGAACCGTGGCCGAAGCCGTCGGCCTTCACCACCGCCATGAGGTCCGCGTTCGTGCGCTCGGAGAAGAGCCTGGTGTTGGCCGCCACGGCGTCGGTGTCGGTCTCGAGGTGCGGACGCGTCACGGTGCCCGAAACCGCGGCGGTGCGCGGGACCGTCGCGGCGGTCACGTGGCCACCGGGCGCTCGACCGGCCCGAACAGAGCGTGCGGTGCCCCGGTCGTCAACGCCCAGTAGCGGTCGCCGTAGGACCAGTGCCACCACTCGGTCGGGTAGTTCACCAGCCCTTCCCGGCCCAGGACGGCGGCGAGCAGGGACCGGTTGGCCCGAGCCCGTTCGTCGACGTCCGCGTCGAACCAGCAGGCGCCCGCGCTCTCCTCAGGTGTGGCGTCGACCGGCGACCCCAGGGGCAGTTCGCGGCCGTGCGCGTCGACGAGTGTGAGATCGACAGCGGCCCCGGCCACGTGCGGGGCGACCCCGATCGGGGACACGAAGCGGCTCGACAGTCGGCGCACCTCGGCCTCGTCCGCGTCCGCGTCCGGATGGCTCTCGCGCACCTGCGTGGTGTACCTGTCGATGATCTCCTGCTGGTCGGCGAGGCTGCGGTGGCCCTCGACCAGCTTCAGGTCGACACCCGCGGGCAGGTTCCGGCGGGCCCGCACGAGCCGCTCGGCCAGGGGACGCCTCACCAGGACCAGGGGTGCGAATTCGACCGCGACCAGGTCGCTGCCGTCGTCGCGCACCGGGACGCCCGCGACTCGGGGATCGGAGAGAAGAATCGTCATGGCCACGACACTAGGAACGCGCGGTGCGGCCGGGCCTCCCCCTGAGGTACCGGTCGAACCGCCTCAGGTACCGGAGCGGTCAGACCCCCGGACGTTCGACGACACCCGCTCCGCCTCCCCGGTGATCAGGGGGTGGTGTCCCGAGGCGGCGGGAGTTCCCGGCCCGTGCGGACTTGCCGGGCCGCCTCGCGGGGCCCGAGGATGGGTCCCTGTGTGCGCGGCCCGGCTCCCACCGGGCCGTACCAACGGGAAGAGACAGGTGCCATGACCGCATTGACGACCTCCAGCCGCGTGGACGACATCCTCCGGCGGAGCGCGGCCAGAACCCCCGCGAACACCGCCCTGGTCTTCGCCGACCGTGAGTGGACCTACGCCGGGCTCGACGACGCGGTCACCCGGGCCGCCGCGCGCCTGCTGGCGACGGGCGCGGTCAAGGGCGACCGCGTCGCGGCCTACGGAAGGAACTCCGACGCCTACCTGATCGGGTTCCTGGCCTGCGCGCGGGTCGGCCTGGTGCACGTGCCCATCAACTTCGCCCTCCAGGGCGTGGAGCTGGCCTACCTGCTGGAGCAGTCCGGCAGCACGGTGGCCCTGGTGGACCCCTCGCTGCGGGCGGCGGTGGACGCCCTGCGCACCGAGACCGGGGTGGAGCAGGTGCTGGAGCTGCGCGACGCCCCCGGCTCACTGCTGGAGGAGGCCTCGGCGGGGCCGGTGCCCGAACTGGACGCGGAGGTGGCCGACACCGACCTCGTCCAGCTCCTGTACACCTCCGGCACCACGTCCAGACCCAAGGGCGCCATGATGACCCACCGCGCCCTGGTACACGAGTACCTGTCGTGCCTGGTGGGGCTGGACCTCGACGCCGGGGACAACCCCCTGCACGCCATGCCCCTCTACCATTCGGCGCAGCTGCACGTGTTCCTGATGCCGTGGCTGGCGGTGGGCGCCCGCAACACCCTGGTGGAGGCGCCCGACCCCGCGGACCTGCTGAACCGGATCGAGGCCGACGGGCACGGGGCCTTCTTCGCCGCCCCCACACTGTGGGTGGCGATGGCCAACCACCCCTCGTTCGACGGCCGCGACCTGTCCAGCCTGCGCAAGGCCTACTACGGGGCCTCCATCATGCCCGGGCCGGTCCTGGACCGGCTCCGCTCCGCCCTGCCCGACCTGGGCTTCTACAACTGCTTCGGGCAGAGTGAGATCGGCCCGCTGGCCACGGTGCTCCGCCCCGAGGACCACGCCGACCGGCCCGCCTCGGCCGGACGCTCCACCCTGTTCGTGGAGCTGCGCGTGGTGGACGAGCACGGTGTGGAGGTCGCGCCGGGCGAACTCGGTGAGGTGGTCTACCGGTCGCCGCAGCTGTGCCTCGGGTACTGGGACAAGCCCGAGGAGACCGAGGAGGCCTTCCGGGACGGGTGGTTCCACTCCGGTGACCTGGTGCGCGCCGACGCCGAGGGGTACATCGAGGTGGTCGACCGGATCAAGGACGTCATCAACACCGGCGGGGTGCTGGTGGCCTCGCGGGAGATCGAGGACGTGTTGTTCGCGCACCCCGGGGTGGCCGAGGCCGCGGTGGTCGGGACGGCCGACGAGAAGTGGATCGAGGCGGTGACGGCCTACGTGGTGCCCGCGGCGGACGCCGACACCGAGGCGCTGCCAGAGCTCCTGGTGAAGCACGTGCGCCAGCACCTGGCGCCGTTCAAGGTGCCCAAGACGGTGCGGTTGGTCAGCGAGCTGCCCCGCAACGCCTCGGGCAAGATCCTCAAGCGCGAACTCCGCGACCGCCCGGCCTCGACGGCGTAGCACCGGTGATCACCTCCCTGGTGAGAATCGGGCGGTGGACAGACGGTGAGCCGCACACACCGCCCAGGTCTTCCAGGCAGAAGGGAAGGATCGGCAATGGGTGAAGGAGTGCGTAACTCCTTTTCCGGAGACAACAGCGGCTACCTCATTCAGGCTCAGAACGTCCGCCTGGACATGGCGAACAACGAGGTGCACCAGGCCCGTAGGAGGCTGGCGGAGGTCGTGCTGCAACTGTTCGACGGCCCGTCGGTACTCCGGACCGGAGCCCTCGACGAGCTTGAGGCCTTGGGATGCGGTTTCCCTGATCTCAGGCAGGCGGTCGTGGACGCCCTGTGCGCGTTCCTGCGTGACTGGTCGAGGACGGACGCTGGGCAGGCATGCGGGAAGGCCCAGGAGATCCTGAGCCGGAGGCTGTCCGCACATGACTTCCACCAGGGGCGGTGTTCGCGCGACGAACTGGAACTGTGGCGGGACGTGCGACTCGACCTGAGGGGTGCGCTGCTTCGGGACTTCTCCTTCATGGACGCCGAGCTCGACCAGGCCGACTTCAGCGAGGTCGAGTTCCACGGGGACACGACGATGTCGGGGATGCGGGTCTGGAACCACGCCCGGTTCGACGGTGCCGTCTTCCAGGGGCCGGTGTTCCTGGAGAACGCGAGCTTCGAGCAGACGGTCGCCTTCACCGGAGCGACCTTCGAGGATGTCCTGTACCTGCACAGGTCCGTGTTCCGGGGTACGGCCGACTTCGAGACGGCAAGCTTCCATGGATACGCGACGTACCTGTCCGCTTCCTTTGCGGGGGACGCACGCTTCACCCGTGCGGTCTTCCACCGGGACGCCCAGTTCGAGACGGCCGAGTTCAGGCTTGAGGCGGTCTTCGCGAACGTGGACTTCCGATCGGAGGTCTCGTTCGAGCGAGCGGTCTTCCATGATCTGGCCGACTTCACCGGAGTGGACGGATCCAGGGGGTTCTACTTCTCCCAGGCCACGCTGCCCGCGTACCTGCACCACCGGGTTCCCCTGGGATGGGCCCTGCGGGAACACCAGGGTGAGGGGTACATCCTGCCCATGGACGAAGAGGTGGACCTCCCGGAGTGAGGGGGATGCCCGCGCCCCCGCCGGTCAGCGGGGTGGTTCGACCAGGAGGGCGGGCTGGTCGGGCCGTCCCGCCAGGGCTGATCGGACGCGGTCCGCGATCCAGTCGGGGCACCGGCCCTCTCCTCGCCCGAAGGGAGGGGCGCGGGCGTTCGCCGTACCGCGACCGCCGAGCCGTTCCCACGTCACGACGGCGGACGCTGAGGCGGGGACCAGCTGGACGGCGACCGGGTTCAGGGCCTTCAACCGCCAGTGCGTCGAATCGGCGGAGCGCGTTGGAGCGTCCAACTCGCCACCATGAGAGCGGTGCCCACCACTCCACGTGTGGCCAGCCGGGGGAGGGGCGCAGCGGTTCCGCGTGGTGTGGCAGGATCCTCCCGGCGTGCTTCGGGGCCGTGGGACCGGGCGGACG
Source organism: Nocardiopsis sp. iso_237 (assembly GCF_056173345.1). Taxonomy (NCBI): domain Bacteria; kingdom Bacillati; phylum Actinomycetota; class Actinomycetes; order Streptosporangiales; family Nocardiopsidaceae; genus Nocardiopsis; species Nocardiopsis sp. iso_237. Next base: position 3,258,754 of record NZ_CM149669.1, read on the forward strand.
GTGCCTGGTTCCCACGGCCCTTCGGTCACCCCTCCGTGACCGCTCCCTGGAGGGCTTTCCACGCCTCGACCACGTGGTGGTCGCGGGTGAACGTCCCTCCCGTGGCGAAGCGGAGGAACACCTGCCCGTCCCGTTCGGAGTGGGTCAGGAACGTCGTCCCCTCGGTGTTGACGGTCTCCATGAGCCGGTGCTGTGCCTCGTTGGTCGCGCCGTCCGCCGTCAGACGGAAGCACACGAGCCCCAGACACGGGTCCCGGGTCAGCTCGAACCGGTCGTCGGCGCGGACCAGGTCCGCGAACATCCGGGCGTGTTCGACGCCGACGCGCACGTGGCCCCGGAGGCCCTCGACGCCGTACCAGCGCAGCACCGACCACAGCTTCAGGGCGCGGAAGCGCCGCCCGAGCGGGATCTGCCAGTGCCGGAAGTCGGTCACCCGTCCGGAGTCCGACGCGGTGTTGCGCAGGTACTCCGGTAGCACGCTGAGCGCGCCGGTGAGGGCGTCGTGGTCGGCCACCCAGAACAGGTCGCAGTCGAAGTTGGTCAGCAGCCACTTGTGCGGGTTCGTGCAGTACGAGTCCGCGTACTCCACCCCGGCGTTGACCCAGCGCAGGTCCTCGCACACCCCGGCCACCCCGGCGTACGCGGCGTCGACGTGCAGCCACACGTCGTGGTTCCGGCAGACGGCCCCGACCTCCTCCAGCGGGTCGAAGGCCAGGGCGGAGGTCGTACCGCGTGTGGCCACGGCCATCAGCGGAGTGACCCCGTTGCCCAGGTCCGCCTCGATCCGAGCGCGCAGCTCCTCCGGGAGCATGGCGCCGTCCGCACCGGTGGCGACGGTGCGCACCGACCCCAGGCCCAGGCCCGCGATGACGGCCGCCTTCGTGGCGGCGGAGTGGGTCTCGCTCGTGAGGTACACCGCGTAGCGCTGACCGCCGGTCCCGACCTCACGGCTGCGACCCCCGGTGGCCCGCTGCAACGCGGCCAGGACCGCCACCAGCACGGCGCTGGAGGCGGTGTCCTGGATGACGCCCCCGTCGCGGAACCGTTCCGGCAGTCCGAGGGTCCGCCGCATCCACTCCAGCATGTGCTGTTCGACCTCGGTGCACGCCGGACTGGTGTTCCAGTTCATGCCCTGCACGCCGAGACCCGAGGCGAGGAGGTCCCCCAGGACGGCGGGGCCGGAGGCGTTGGCCGGGAAGTAGCCGAAGAACCGCGGGTGCTGCCAGTGCAGGAGCGCCGGTGCGACCACGTCCTCCATGTCACGGAGGAAGCGGTCGAAGGGCTCACCCGACTCGGGCGGGTCCTGGGGGAGCCGCTCCCGCACGGAGCCGGGCTCCACCTGAGCGGCGACCGGTCGGCTCTCCAGGCTCTCCCAGTAGTCGGCGATCCAGTCGATCGTCCGGTACCCGTGCTCGCGGAACTCCTGCGGGCTCATGTGCGGGTCGTTCACAGCAGCGGCTCCTTGAGATGGCGGGCCAGGTAGCGCACCCCGTCGGTGCCTCCCGTGCCGGGCACGTCACCGATGATCCTCTTCGCGACGCCGTAGTGGGTGTGCTTCCACCGCGCCCACTGCTCGTTCACGGCCTCGACACCACGCAGGTGTCGTTCGTCGGTCACGGTCTTGCGGAGCGTGTCCCCCAGGGAGGGGGCCGGTGCGGGGACCGCGTCGAGACCGACGGCTCCGACGGTCTCCGGGCGCACCCCGGCCGTGCCCCGGCAGCGGCGCTCCAGCCGGGCGAAACCCTCCGACTGCAACGCGCCGGTACCGGCGGTGGCCGCGCGGATGGTCGCGAACTGGCCCGGGTCGATCAGCGCGACGAGGCGGAAGCAGCGACGGGCGTGGGCGAGGGCGTCGGTGATCCCCGCCAGCGGCGTCTCCAGGGCGGACGTCTCGTTGGCCCGCGCGGCCTCGTGGGCCGCGTCCGCGTACTCGGCCGCCAGGACGGCGAGCAGTTCCATGACCTGCACGGAGCGGATGAACAGCGGCTCGTCCGGCTCCCGGGTCGCCACCGGCACGGTGCCCTCCACCAGGAGGGCGAGCGTCGGGGGCAGCCCCGCGCCGCCTCCCGACAGCAGCCGGTTGCACCGCCGCACGGCCTCCGGAGGCGACTCCAGGTGCACACTGTCGTGGGCCCCGGTCCAGCCGGGCGCGGGGGTCAGGCCCTGCGCGAACCTCGCCGCGGCGACCAGGAGCGAGCGCCGTCGGCCGTCGTCGCCCTCGCGCAGGCCGCGCCGGAGTTCGTGACGGATCATGTCGGCGGCCAGCAGCGCGGAGATCCGGGTCAGGCGGTCGGGGAGGTCGCCCAGTCGGCACCACCGCTCCAGCAGGGTCGTCATCGTGTAGGCGCCGTAGGAGGGTGCGCCGCGCGCACGGCTGGTCAGGCACTCCAACCACAGGGTGGTCACCCACTCCGGGCCTCCCGGCGCGGGGTCCCTCTTGCGTCCCTGTTCCCAGGCGTGGACCAGCAGGTCGTTCAGTGCGTGGGGGAGTTGGTTGATCCCGTGTGCGCGGACCGCCTCGACGACGGCCCGGTGGGGGAACTCGTACGACGCGGACGGGCGGCCCCGGAGAACCCAGGTCTCCAGGGCGCGCCGCGCGCTCTCACTGACGGTGGTCATGGTTGGGGATCTCTCCAGACGGGGTGCGGCCCCGGCTCCTCCGGGGTCCGCACCCGATCACGTGGTCGGAAACCGTGGCGGAGCCACACGCCCCGCCACGTACTGGCTTCGGCGTGTCCGCCTGGTCCCGGTACTGTCGCCGCTCACTCCGGTTGGTAGAGGCGACCGTCGGACCAGAGGGTCGCGACACCGCCCCACGCGGCGGCCGAGGCCACGTCGGGGAAGAAGCCCCGCCCCTTGTGGTTGGCGCTGGTGTTGCAGAGCAGGGGGATGCCCGACAGGCGCTCGTAGGCGGTCAGCAACCGGTGCACCAGGGGGGACTGCTCCTCGTTGACGGTCTGGAGGCGGGCGGTGCCGTCCAGGTGCACGATCGCGGGGACCTTGTCCGCCCAGCCGGGGCGGGTGCCGTGGTCGAAGATCATGTAGGGGTCCGGTGTCCCGGGCGAGAAGATCTCCGGCGCCCGGTGCTCCAGGCAGACGGGGGCGACGGGACGGTAGTCCTCGCGGTCCTTGATCCGGTTGAGCACCTTCTTCATCGAGGCGTCCGTGGCGGGCGCGAGGATGCTGCGGTGCCCCAGGGCCCGGGGGCCCAGTTCGGCCCGGCCGCTGAGCACGATCACCGGCTCACCGTGTTCGTGCAGGATCCGGGCGAGCTCGTCGACGTCGCAGGGACGGGAGACGTAGCCCGGGGGGTCCGCCTCCGCGGGCCGCACCCGCGGCCCCTGGTAGACGCCCCACTCCAGGGCCGGGAGTCCGCTGTGCAGCGCCCACTCCACGCTCGCGGCCCCCAGGGCCGCACCCGAGTCGTTGGGGAAGGGCGGGACCCACACGTGCTCGAACAGGCCGCAGGAGCGCAACAGGCTGTTCCACTTGATGTTCAGCGCGCACCCTCCCGCCAGGACGAGGCGCGGCGGCAGGCCGGTCCCGACCATCCGGGCGGCGAGCGCCCCACGGAGCCGGCGCCCGAGGTAGCCCTGGAAGGTGGCGATCAGGTCGGCGTCGCTCGCGCCGCTCCAGCGCGCGCCGCCCTCCTCCGTGAGGGCCCGGGCGAGGTCGTCCCCGTTGGTGAAGGACAGGTCGAGTCCGCCGAGGATCCGGTCCAGCACGTCGTCGTACCGGGATTCGTCGGTGCCCAGGGCGGCGTAGGCCATGGCCTTCCCGGCCACGTCCAGGTTGCGGGGCATGGCGTGCCGTGCCGCGTCGGTCCGGTCGTCGGGTGAGTGGAACGGCGGCAGGGCGGCGCAGAAGTCCGCGAACGCGGAACCGTAGAGCGGGAACAGCTCGCCCAGACGGGTCACGCGCAGGGGCTCGGGCTCCACGTGGTAGAGCACCGGGGTCATGCCGCCGTCCCAGACCAGCACCAGGGAGTCCTCCCCCCGGCCGGGGAAGGGGCTCGCGGCGTAGGCGCCCATGAGGTGCTGCGCCGAGTGGTGGTAGCTGGTGTACTCGTGCTCCCGCCCGCCCAGGGGCAGGCCCCGGAAGCGGTGGACGTCGAGCACGTGCGTGTCGGGTCCCTCGATGTAGGGGGCGACGGGCAGCCGCAGGGCGCGGCCGCCGTCGGTCACGTGCTCCAGGACGGGGGCGCCCTGGTCCTGGCCCAGCGGGGCGAACCAGCCGTCGACGACGAACCGGTCGACGTCCGCGACGGCCACGCCCTCCTCCGCGAGGACGTCCGCCACCGTCTCCAGCCGGTCCAGCGGCTGGAAGCGCCGGTTGTTGTCCAGCTTCTCGGCCTCCACCGACGTGACGAGCCTGCCGTCCTTGATCAGCGCCAGACCGCCGTCGTGGGTGAGTTTCAGTCCGCAGACGAGCATCCGATCACTCCTCTCCCGCGCGGGTGAGCACCCAGGTCGCGTAGCGGGTGGACTCGCTGACCGGCCGGGGCGAGTAGTTCTCGTAGACCCGGGCGTCGGGGAACCCGGCGGCGTGGGCCTGGGCGCGGATGTCGTCGTCCTCGATCGCGTAGAGCCGGTGCACCTCGCGGGTCCCCGTGTAGGAGCCGTCGCCCTCACGGGTGAACTGCGAGTAGTGCAGGTCGCAGTAGGTGGTGTCGGGTTCGCTGGTGAAGTCCCAGATGAACGCCAGGTCGCCCTGGTCTCCGGCCCACATGCGGTTGCCCCAGTGCCCCTTGAGCAGGGCCGCGGTCTCGATGTCGAAGACGAAGACCCCGCCCGGCGGCAGGACCGCCGCCACGGCGCGGAAGGTCGCGCCCAGCGTCTCCGGGTCGGGCTGGTAGTTGAAGGCCGCGGCGGTGCACACCACCGCGTCGGCGCCCTCGGGCAGCGCGTCCGGCAGTTCGATCTGCCGGAAGTCGGCCCGGTCGCCCAGACGCGCCTTGGCCAGGGCCAGCATCGTCTCGGACCGGTCCACGGCGGTCACCTCGTAGCCGCGCTCGACGAGCTGCCGCGTCATGAGCCCCGTGCCGCAGCACAGCTCCAGGACCCGGCGCACCCTCTGCGCGCGCTCGACCCACACGTCCTCGATGAAGTCGGCCATCTGCTGCCTGGGTGACTCGCCCCACTGGGTGATGGCGTAGTCCACGAGGCGGTCGTACACGTCGGCCGTCGCCGCGTACGGTTCCGGAAGGTCCACTTGCGGTTGTCCCTGCATCACAAAACTCCCCTGGTGTCCGGTCAGTCGCGGAGGAAGGCCCACGTCTCGTACAGAGTCCGCTCGTGCGCGGGCGCGTTGGTGTAGTTGTCCAGCGTGCCCGTGTGCGTGAGGCCCGCCCGTTGGGCGCTGCGGCGGATCACCGCCGGGTCGAGCACGTACAGACGGTGCCTCTCCCGGGTGCGCACGTACGTGTCGGACCCGGGGCCGCCCTGGCGGAGGAACTGGGTGTAGTAGGCGTCGCTGTACTCGTCGGTGGGGTTGGTGAACTCCCAGACGAAGGCGAAGTCGTCCTGGTCCTCCGCCCAGACCTGCCGCCCGGCGTGTTCGGTCAGCATGTGCCGGGAGAGGATGTCGAAGACGAAGGTGCCGCCCGGGCGCAGGACCCGGTGGACCCCCGCGAAGACGGCGCTCAGGTCCTCCTCGCTGGCCGTGTAGTTCAGGGCCGCTCCCGTGGAGCAGACCGCGTCCACGCTGGCGGGCCGCAGCGGGATCTCCGGCAGCGCGGCCCGCACCAGCTGGGGTTCGTCCGCCAGCCGCTGGCGCGCGTAGCCGAGCATCTCGGGGGACTGGTCGAGCCCGGTCACGGTGTAGCCCGCGCGGGCGAGTTCCGCGAGGACGCTGCCGGTTCCGCAGCAGAGGTCCAGGACGTGCCGGACCTCCCCGCCCTGCTTCGCCCACCAGTCCCGGAGGAAGGCCACCCGTTCGGGGACCGGTTTCTCGTGCCAGTTGTCGACGATCCAGTCGTCCAGGCGGTCGTAGATGTCGGCGATGGACCCGTACATGGGCGCGTAGTCGTGTGGTGAAGTCATGCGTTGTGTCCTCTCTGCGTGCTCAGGCGAAGGCCGCCCGGAGCGCACGAACGGCGTGGCCCCGCAGGTCAGCGGCGCGTGGAGCGATTCCGTCGAGGTGCATGGCGCAGTGGATGAGGCCCGGACAGCGGACGAGGGTGGTCGGCACCCCCGCCGCGGCCGTGCGCGCCGCGAAGTGTTCGCCCTCGTCCCGCAGCGGGTCGTACTCGACGGTGATGACGGTGGTCGGCGGGGCCCCGGTCAGGTCGTCCACGAACGCGGGGGCGGCCTGCCAGGGCACCTCGTGCAGCGGGCCCTCCGGCCGGTCGAGGTAGGTGCGCCAGCACCGCTCCATCATCGAGGCGGTGTTCTGGTGGCCCTCCGCGAACTCCCGGTAGGACGCGCTGTCCATCCGGGGGTCGATCGCCGGGTTGATCAGCAGCTGGTGCCCGACGCGTGTGCCGGAGCCCCGGAAGGTCAGGGCGACGACCGCCGCGAGGTTGGCCCCCGCGCTGTCGCCCGCGACCACGAGCCGTTCCGGGTCCGCGTCCAGCTCCCCGGCGTTCTCGTACATCCAGGCGGTCACGGCCTCGGCGTCGCGCCGGGCGGCGGGGTAGGGGTGCTCCGGGGCGAGGCGGTAGCCCACGTTCGCCACCACGACACCCGCCTCGGCGGCGAGGGTGCGCAGCGGGGGCTCCATGTAGTCGATGCCGCCCGACATCCAGCCGCCTCCGTGGAAGTACACCACCAGCGGCAGGGGGATCCCGGGTTCCGGGTGGTAGACGCGGAAGGGCACCGGGCCCCAGGGCGAAGGGACCGCGCCGTCCCGCGTGTGGACGTCCCGAGCGGCGGGTGCGCAGAACGAGGTCATCGCCTCCACCGCGGCGCGGAACTCCGCCAGGGTGAGGTCGTCGGGTGACGGGGAGTCGTTGACGGGATCGAGAAAGAACTGCTTCACCTGTGGGTCGAGCGCCACCGATCACTCTTTCTTCTTTGGGGGGAAGAATTCACCCGGGCGTTACCTGGGCGCACGCGGAAAGCGCGTCAGGAGGTTGCCGCGTACGCGCCGAGTGGGTTTCTCCCAACTGTTTCCGCGTCCCGCCAGGATCCGGAATCCGGTGGGCTGCAAAGACAGTTCCACGGCGCGCGCCCGCTCCGCCACAGGGAGGTCGACGATTCTCCTGCGCAGTTCCGGGTCGTCGAAGAGTTCCTCGGGTCGTACCGTCTCGACCTGACCGGCGGGGATATCGTCCGTGCCGTCGAGGTCCAGGTACGGTGCTCCGCGCGGACCGTAAACACGATCGGCGGCCACCCATTCCATACCGAGTCCGTCAAGAAGTCCCGGAAGGTCTCCGAAACGCAGGGTGTGCACGACCGGATTGAGATAGGCGTCCGCGTCGAAGACGTCCTGTTCCTCGGGGTCCAGGGTCGATCCCGCCCACGCCCCCGGCATGCCGTAGGCGTCGAGGGACAGCGAGAGGCCCAGGGCACGCACCACACCCAGTCCCCGGGCGGCCCCGTCGTCGGCGGGGGAGAGGAGCTGGACGAGCTCGCGGTCCCGCATGCGCTGGGCCTCACCGACGTCGTTGTACAACCACAGGTGCAGCAGACCGTCCTCGGAGAGGTGGCGGCACAGCCACTCCAGGCCCGCGCGCGGGTCCGGCAGGTGGTGGACGACGCCGTAGCTGTAGATGAGGTCGAAGCGCTGGTCGAGCGCGGTGTGGGGCATGGCCCCGTCGACGATGTCGAGGTTGGTGACGCCGTGGTCGTCGGCCAGGCGCCGGGCGATGGCGCGGGAGGCTCCGGAGGGCTCCAGCCCGACGAAGCGGACCCTCGGGTGGGCCTTGGCGAGCCCGACGAGGGTGTGCCCCGTGCCGCAGCCGGCGTCGAGGACGCTCCACCCGTCCCGCAGTCCGCCCTCGACCACGAGGGGGAGCTCGTCCGCGACGACGCTGATCAGCGGCCGGTCCGCGCCCGGTGAGGGGAAAGGGAAGTCTTCGTAAAGGCGCTGCGTCGCACTCGTCACCACAAGGTTCTCCTGAAATCGACAGCAACAAACACCAGCCCGTCCCGCGTGGGGGTGGCGGGGACGAACAAATTGCGCAGCTCCGTGGGCCTTCCCGTGGCCCGGAGTATAAAACTCGCTGAGTGTCCTTTGTTGAAATCATCCGAGGGGGATGTGCCCCCCAGGGGGTCATTCATTAGCACTCGCGAGGGGAGGGGTGTTCATGGCCGACTTTCGCCGAACGTGAACTCCCACTGTGCGCGGTGTGACACTCGAGTGAGTGGACCTCAGTTAAACCAAGAACTCAGCGGGTGTCAAGATGCTCACGGAAAGTGCCAGTTGAACGCGTCAATGGGGTCGGGATTGGCGGATTTGATTCAAGTCGTCAAGGCGGGGCGGCGGATTAAAGGGGCGCCTACCAGTGGAATTATGCTGCGAGTCTCTAGTCATCCCGTGATCCCATGTTTCTTGGGATAAAGAAAGAGTCGGAGTTTGTTTGGGTGCGGTTCTGTTTCGCACGCGGGAGATGAGGTGGACAACGGCCCGTGGGAAACGTGGTGCGTATGTGACGGAGTCCGCCCGGTGGTGTCGGTGAGCCCAGGTGTGAGCTGGGAGCGCGACGCGGCCCGGGGCGCATACCGCGCATACCCCCTAAGGGGCGATTTCCCCTATGGTTGGGGCGAACGGCTTCTGGCTGGGAGCGATCGCCGTCCGAGACGGTCGGAGACCGCCCGGCCGCACGGCGCGACCCCCTGCGTGTAGAGGTAGATGCTCCCATGTCCGACGCCCCCACCCAGCCCACCTCCGACGGCTTCGGCCGGCCTTCCCCCATCGACACCACCCGGACCCACTCGGCCCGGATCTGGAACTACTGGATGGGAGGCAAGGACCACTACCCGATCGACCGCGTCGCGGGCGACCAGGTGGCGGAGTCCTTCCCCGAGATCGTCGACCTGGCCCGCACCAGCCGGGAGTTCCTCAACCGCGTCGTCACCCACCTGACGCGGGAGGCGGGGATCCGCCAGTTCCTCGACATCGGGACCGGCATGCCCACCGCCAACAACACCCACGAGGTCGCCCAGGGGATCGCTCCCGAGTGCCGCGTCGTCTACGTGGACAACGACCCGCTCGTGCTCGCGCACGCGCGCGCCCTTCTCGTGGGGACCCCCGAGGGCGTCACCGACTACGTCGACGCCGATCTGCGCGACCCCGGGGCGATCCTGGAGCGGGCCGCCGCGACCCTGGACTTCGACCAGCCCGTCGCGCTCATGCTGATGGGCGTGCTCGGCCACATCCCGGACGAGGACCTCCAGCCGATCGTCCGGACGCTGGTGGACGCGCTGCCCTCCGGCAGCTACCTGGCCAGTTACGACGGCACCAACACCAGCGAGGCCTACAACGAGGCCATCGAGGCGGGCAACAAGCACGGAGACGACCCCTACCTCCTGCGCAGCCCGGAGGCGCTCGCCGCCCGCTTCGACGGGCTGGACCTGCTGGAGCCCGGTGTGGTCCCGTGCCCCCGGTGGCGTCCGCTGGCGGGGGAGCTCAGCGCCCGGCGCGGCCTGGACCAGTACGGCGGCGTGGCCCGCAAGCCCTGAGGACGGGGCGGTGCCGGTGACCGGCCCGCCCGGAGGCGCCCCGGGGAGGGGCGCCCCGGGGGTCAGGGGGTCAGGTGCCGCCAGCGGACCGGGTCGCGCTGGTCACGGAGGTCGACGCTCCGGGGCAGGTCCCCGCGGTCGGCGCACTCCAGGACCAGCATCTCCTCGTCCCCGGGGTCGAACGCGTACTCCACCCGTTCCACCCGCGAGGGCACCCCGCACTCGGCCAGGAACTCCCGCGTCCGGTCCAGCTGCGGGTAGCGCGTGAAGTCGGCGTGCTGGAACAGCGGGTACAGCCGCACCTCCCAGCGGGACAGGCGCACCAGCTCCAGCAGCGCCTCCCGGTGGAACTCCTCGTCCAGCTGCCTTCCGTAGGAGAACAGCAGGTGTGAGCTGAGCACCAGGTCGAAGGAACTGTCGGGGAAGGGCAGATCGGGCAGGGAACCCTCGACGTAGCGCTCGGGGTGCGCGGTGACGTCCGCGCCGAACCGGCGCGCCGACTCCGAGCGCAGCCGCGTGTACTGCTCGGGGTCCTCGAACCACGTCCACACGAAGTCCGACTCGTGTTCGAGGAGGTCGGCGTGTTTGTGCTCGTTCTCCAACAGGGCCAGCTCGGCCAGTTTGCCCCGGTCGACGCCGTACTCGGGGTCCACCGCCGTGACGTCCGCGCCCCGGGCGCGGGCCTCGGCGGTGAAGCTCGCGGCACCGCCCGGACAGTCGAGGATCCGCAACGACAGGTCGTGGTCCGAGAGCGTGAACATGGACCGGTACTCCGCGAAGTTCCGCGCGCTGACGAACATCCGCTCACCCCCGCCCGACGAAGGGCATCGACGTGGGCAGCACCGTCAGGTACTGCACGTTCGTTCCCGGCGGCATCGACGCCATGAAGAGCACCGCCTCCACGAAGCGGTCCAGGGGGATCGTCTGTTCCACGGCTGTCCTTCCGTCGGCCTGTCTGGCCGGGGGCTGCGCTCTTCCGTCCGAGGGTTCCACGTTGCCGACGTCGATCTGTCCGCAGGCGATGTCGTGCTCGCGTCCGTCCAGGGACAGCGCCTTCGTCAGACCGAGGACCGCGTGCTTGGCCGTGGTGTAGGCGACGGCGTTGGGCCTGGGCGCGTGGGCGGAGGGCGCTCCGTTGTTGATGATGCGCCCGCCCCGGGGCGACTGCTCCCGCATCGCGCGGAACGCCTCCTGGGCGCACAGGAACGTACCGGTCACCGTGGTGTCCATGATCCGGGCCCAGTCCTCGAACCGGATGTCCTGCACCGGTACCCGGGGGACCGCCGCCCCCGCGTTGTTGAACAGCAGGTCCACCCGGCCGAACCGCTCCCGCACGGCGGCGAACAGCGCCGCCACCTCCTCGGGGCGCCCGATGTCGGTCGGGACGGTCAGCATCCGGTGACCGTCCCCGCCCGCGAGGGAGACCGTCTCCTCCAGCGCCTCCTTGCGGCGCCCGGCGATCGCCACGGACCAGCCGTCCGACAGCAGGGCGAGCGCCGCCGCGCGGCCCAGCCCGCTGCCGCCGCCGGTGACCACGGCGACCCCGCGTTCCGGGGCGGTCCCGCTCATCGCGCACCCGCGCTCATCCAGGCCCGCAGCACGCGGCGGCTCCCGGGGCCGGACACGTCCACGTAGGGCGACCGCCCGTGCAGGACCCGCGAGTTGCGGATGACCAGCAGGTCACCGGCGTCGAGCAGGAGCTGGAAGGCGATCTCCGGCCGGTACAGGACCTCGTCGAGGACGTCCAGGGCCTCCCACTGGCGCTCGCTGAGCGGCGGCCCGCCCCGTTCCGGCGAGGTGCGCACGGTGCGGGTCTGGTAGTAGCAGCCCACGGTCCCGTCCTCCTGGGTGAACAGGATCGGGGAGACGATCACCTGCTGTCCGGCCCGGCCGGTGCGGTCGAAGGTCCAGTCCTCCTCCAGCGTGGCGAGCACGTCCGGACGCTCCTGGCCGATGATGCTCCGCACGTGGCGGGCGCTGGCGAGCTTGGTGTACCCGCCGCCCCGGACGGCCGGCTGAAGGCACAGCAGCACAAGGAGGTCACAGGTGTCGCAGTGGAACCCGAGCTCGGTGTTGCCGTCACCGTCCTGGTCCCGGAGCACCCGCCACAGGGCGCCCTCGGCGTTCTGGGGGATGATCTCACCGAAGTCCCGCAGCACGAAGGAGAGGGCGGCGATGATGTCGTCCTCGTCCGCCGCCGGGTCGATCAGGTTCGGCACGTGGGCGAAACCCACCGACCGGATGCTCTCCGCGCTGAACGAGCGCAGCCGCTCGCGCACCGGGGAGGCCGCCTCCCACCGCTCGGCCCGGGCGTCCCGCCACAACAGTCCGCGCTCCTGGTCGGTGATCGGCATCGACCACAGGTCGCGACGGGTGTCCAGGGTCGTGCTTCCCCAACCGATCTCGGTCGTGGTGTTCTCGGTCATCTCGTGGTCCGTTCCCTTCGTCGTGGGATTCACTGGGGCGGTTCGGGGAGGAACCCGACGTCCGTGGCCCAGGCCATGGCCGCCGACCACCACTCGCGGGTCGGCGGCGCGAAGCGCACACCGACGCGGTCGAGCGCGGACGTCGTGTGCGAGCTGTCGACCACCACGTTGCGGGATCCCAGCTGGGACCAGGCGGAGGCCAGCCGGGCGGCGGTCGGATGGGTCCGCTCCACCCGGGACAGCGCCGCGCCGAACGCGTGGTCGTCGGTGAGTTCGACCGGGTGGCCGAGGGCGACCAGCCAGGCCACCAGCTCGTCGTGCGGCACCGTGTAGGGGGACTCCACGTGGTACACGCCCGGCGCCGCGTGGGCGTGCGTCACCATCGCCGCGATCCCGGCCGCCACCGTGTCCACGTGGGAGAACGCGAACGACTCCGAGGGGCGGCTCGGCGCCGCCCCGGCCAGCACGTAGCCGCGCACCAGCTGGTAGATCCGGTTGTCCTCCACGTTGCGCTGGAAGGCACCCGTCCGACTGTGCGCCGCGACGTGGCCGCTGCGGTGGACGTAGCACTGGCGGCCCGAGGCGGCCCAGGCGCGGACCTCCTCCTCCGCAGTGAACTTCGTCCGCTCGTAGGGGGTGCGGAACCGCTGTCCGATCCGCAGGTCGGCCTCGCTGAACCGGCGCGGGACACCGTCGACGCCCCCCGCGACCGCGAGCGTCGACAGGTGGTGCAGGCGGGCGCCGGGCACCTCTGCGTCGATCCACGCGAGCAGGCGGCGGACCCCCTCGACGTTGGTGCGTTCCAGGTCGGAGGGGGGTGCGACCAACCGCACGTCCGCCGCCGCGTGGACCACCGCGTGGGTGTCCCTGACCCGCTCCAGACCCTCCGGGGTCAGCCCCAGGCCCGCGCCGTTGATGTCACCGGCGACCACGTCGAACCCGCCGACCCGAGGGTCCGGGCCGTCGGTCGCGGAGACGAGTCGCTGGGCCGCGTGGGCGTCGTCGTCACCCCGCACCAGGCAGGTGACCCGCGCGTCGCGTTCCAGCAGGGCGGTCAGCAGGTGTCGGCCCAGGTAGCCGGTGGCGCCGGTGAGCAGCACACGGACCGGCTCCCGGACGCTCAGGCGGGAGGTCCGGGGCGCCGCCGTGCCGGTGAGCAGGAGCTGGCCCGAGGTGGAGACGGCGCTCCTGCGCGGAGGTGGGGGCGTGCCCCCGACCTCGGCGGCCACCGCCCCGCCGAAGGCGGAGACGACCGCGTCGGCGTCCTCGTGGGACACCCACGGCCGGGCGTGGACGAGGTCGGCCACCAGCCTGCCCTCGACGATGCGGGTGGTGAGCCGCAGGGGGTGGTGCGGGTCGGCGCTGGGGCAGCGCGCCGCTCCGCCGGTCTCGGGGGCGACCGACCAGGCCAGCGTCGGCTCGTCCGGGAGCTCGAAGGTGCCCAGGAAGTTGAACCCGGCCTCAGGACGCGGCAGGTCGGCGTCCATGGGCAGCTGCGGGGCCTCCCGCACCAGGCGCTCGATCCGCGCCGTGGTCTCGGCGGAGGCGGCGCGGACCACGGTCCGCACGTCCACGGAGCCTCCGGAGTCGGTGACGGACGCCGTGTCGGTGCCGGGGGCCGCCACGGTGACGTGTTTGACCGCCGTGAACCAGCCGATGGTGTCCATGTACGCGTCGCCGCGGCTCGTGGTGTCGCGACCGTGGGTCTCCACCTCGACGGTGAGCCGGGGCCGACCGTTCCAGCCCAGGACGGCCTCGGTGAAGGCCGACAGCAGGAACGCCTCCAGCCGTTGGGAGCGACCGTGGCGGCGGACCAGTCGTGCGGTGGCGTCCTCGTCCAGGGCCCAGGTCAGGGCGGCCGGTTCCACGGCGGGGTCGGTCGGTGTCCACGTGGGGAGCGGAGTCGGCCGTTCCGGCGCCGGGGGCGCGGCGGTCGCCGCCCACCGGTAGAAGTCGGCGGTCACGGGCATGGGGCCCGGGCTCCCCGTGAGCGCCGCCCGGTAGGCGTGGGCGAGGTCGTCGAACAGGACCCGCCAGGAGAGGCCGTCGATGGCCAGGTGGTGCACGATCACGGCGAGCCGGTCGTCGGTCCCGGCGCCGCCGGAGAACAGGTGGACGCGGACCAGACGGCCGGACTCGGGGTCCAGCGCCCGGTGCAGCTCCGAGCAGGTGGCCTCGATCGCCTCCGCCACCGAGCCGGGGTCGTCGGGGAGCCGGGAGAAGGTCACGGCGCCCACCTCCCCGGAGGGGCGCGGGACGCCCGGACCGCCCGCCGCCACCGGCTGGCGCAGCGCGGTGTGGCGGTGCAGCACCCCCACGACGGCGGAGGAGAGGGCGGCCGGGTCCACCGGAACCCCGCACCGCAGGACCGCCGACTGGTTCCAGTGCCGGGGGTCCCGCACCCGCTGCCGGAACAGCCAGCGCTGGGCCGGTGCCAGCCTCCCGGTCCCGGCGGTGTCCGCGTCCCCGCTGTGGACCGGGTCGGCGGTCTCCTCCGTCATCGGGGCGGCTGCCGCCGCCAGCAGCGCGGGTGTGGGGTTCAGGTAGAAGTCCTCGAACGTGACCCGGTACCCGGAGCGGCGCAGCGCCGTCACCGTGCGCATCGCCAGGATCGAGTCGCCGCCCAGCTCCAGCACGTCGGCGTGCGGGGCGACCAGGGGTAGGCCCAGAGCGCCCGCCCACAGGTCCGCGACGGTCCTCACGAGCGGGTCCCCGGTCCGGTCGTCGCCCGTGTCGGGGGGTGCGGCGGCGTCACCTCCGGGGCGGCTGCCGCCGTCTTCCAGGACCCGGTCCACCAGGACGGACAGGCCCTCCCGGTCGAGCTTGCCGTTCGGGCCGGTCGGGAACTCCGGCACCACGACCACCGGTTGCGGCACCGAGTACGCGGGGAGCCGGTCCAGCAGGTACGAGCGCAGGGAGGTGAGCAGGGCGGCCTCGTCGGGGTCGCCGCCGGCCGGTCGGACCGCCGCGAGGAGCTGGGCGCCCGCCGGGTTGTGCCGTACGACGACCGAGGAACGCGCCACCCCGGGGAAGTCGTCCATCACGCGTTCCACGTCGTCCGGGTCGACCCGGTAGCCCCGGATCTTGACCTGTCGGTCGGTCCGCCCCGCGAAGACGAGGGCGCCGTCCGGTCGGCGGCGGCACCGGTCGCCGGTCCGGTACCTCGGCCCGTCGTCGTGCGGGAGGAAGCGGCGCGCGGTCTCCTCGGGGCGCCCGAAGTACCCGGCAGCCACACCGGGGCCGCCGATGAGCAGCTCGCCGTCCGTACCGTCCGGCACCGGCGCCCCCTCCGCGTCGACCAGGTGGAGGGAGTTGCGACCGATCGCCGTACCGATGGGCACCGTGGCCTCGTCCTCGGGCAGGTCGGCGGGGGAGGAGGCCACGAAGCAGCTCGCGCCGATGGTGGCCTCGGTCGGGCCGTAGTGGTTGACCACCCGACCGGCCACACCGTCGTCGAGGAGTCCGGCGGCCAGGGAACGGGGCAGTGCCTCACCGCCCAACAGCAGGGTGTGCAGCCTCGGGGCCCGGACCGGCCGCCCCTCCAGCAGCGCGGTCAGATGGGAGGGCGTGGTCTTGAGCACCGACACCCCCGCCGCGGCCAGGCCGGACCAGAAGGCCTCGGGGTCGCGGGTCCGCTCGTCGGGCACCACGTGGACCGACCCGCCCGTCGCGAGCGCGAGCAGCCAGGAGGTGTGGCCCAGGTCGGCGGCGAGCGTGGTGACGTGCGCGACGCACGGGACGTCGTCGCGGGTGAGGCCGAGGCGGTCGCGCAGGGAGAGGGCGTAGTGCACGGTGTTGGCGTGGGTGACGGTGACCGCCTTCGGTTCCCCGCTCGACCCGGAGGTGAAGGAGAGGTAGGCGGGGTCCGTGGCGTGTACCCGAGGCGGAACCGCGCCGGGCGGGACGGGATCCGCGACCGACGCGGTCGGGTCCACGACCTCGGTCCGGCGGTCCCCGGGCGCTGCGTGGCCGGGGTCGGAGCTGAGCACGTGCCGCACGGCGATCGCGTCCAGGCGCCTGCGGACGTCGGGCCCGCTCCAGGCGGGGTCGACGACCACGGCGGCCGCGCCCGAGCGCAGCACCCCGTACAACAGGGCGCACACGCGGATGTCGCGCGGGCCCAGGACCGCGACCCGGTCACCCCGGCCCACACCGAGTGCGCCGAGACGGGCCGCCACCCGGTCGGCGGCGGCGAGCAGTCCGGCGTAGTCGAGGGAGCGGACCCCGTCGGTGAGCGCCGGTCGGTCCGGGTGGGAGCGCGCCCCGCGCGCCAACAGGTCGGAGAGTGAGAGGTCCGGGATCGTCGTACCTGTCAAGGGGGTGGGTCTCCAGTTCAGGCGGTGTCTGCTTGGGACGGCCCGGCACCTGTCCCCCTGGAGCCGGGGGACAGGACCCGTCTCACCCGGCCGGTGCGGTGTCCGGGGTGCCCGCCACGAACGCCTCGGTCTCCTCGTCGGGGGAGAGGCGCCCGGACAGGGCCCAGGCGACGGTCCGGTGCAGGCCGTCCAGGTGGATGAGGCCGGTCCGCACCCTCAGGTCCGAGTAGTCGGAGTGGGGCACCGGGACGGTGCTCAGGTAGACGGGGGTCAGGGGCGCCTCCCGGAACAGGTCCAGCTTCTTCGCGCAGACCGGGTTGGCCTCGGCCATCTCCGCGCCGCCGGAGCGGACCAGGTCCGCGGCCTCGCCCACGGTCCGACCGGACCGGGGGACGAGCTCACGCGCGCCCCCCTCGCTGAGGTGCCAGGGCAGGACGACGCCGAGGACCTCCTCCCTGGACAACAGGACACGGTGCCAGACGCCGAGGAGGTCGTCGGCCATGTGCAGGACGTCCTCACCGTCCTGGTTGGTGTTGGACTCGTGGGGGCGGTCGACGGGGTGATCGGCCCGGTAGACCTCCAGGACCCGTGAGAACGGCACCGTGCCGATCAGTTTCATGTGGTGGAGCCCCGTCCCGTCGTCGTGTACTCGGTGAAGTGCCGTTCCGCGAACAGCTCGGGCCAGCGTCCGCCGCCGAGGTCGAGCTCGCGCGCCCGGGAGAGCATATGCCGCCAGTACGGCTTCACCGGGTGCCAGCGGGCGCTGGTCTGGCAGTACGAGGCGTCCACGAAGTAGCGGGGGCCCGGGGCGCCCTCCCCCTCGGGGGCGGGCCTGCGCGCGTGGAACAGGGCGGAGTTCATCAGGACGGTCGAGCCCGGGGGGAGCCGGTCGATGACGGCCTCGCCCGGGAGCTCCTTGGTGCCCAGGTGGGCGCGGGCCTGCTTGGATGCGTGCTCCAGGTGGGATCCGGGCAGGACGGCGAGGTGGCCGACGCTCGGATCGAGGCCGCCGAGGTAGTGCAACGCGTGGACCATGAGGAGGCTCGGGTCCTCGCGGTCGTTGGGCTCGTGGTCGTGGTGCCAGGCCTTGCCGCCGGTCGCCTCGCCGTGCCGGTCGCTGTGCAGGTGGTGGAAGACGAAGGAGGGCCCCATGAGTTCGGAGACCACCCCCATCAACGGTTCGTGGGTGAGGAGCTCGCCGTGTGCGGGCAGCTCCAGCTCCAGGACCGGGGGCGTGCCGTGGGTCTCCGGGTCGAGGCAGGCGGCGATGGAACGCTCGCGCAGCCCCTCGTCCACCCACCGGTCCACCTCGGGCAGGAGGCGGCCGACGAGGGACGCGGGCAGGAAACCGGGGAGGACGAGGTAGCCGGACTCCGTGAACTGTCTCCGCCGCTCGGTGGCGTCGTCGAGTTCCGGGGGAATCGTGTGGGTCAAGTCTTCGCCCCTTGTTCGTGCTCGGGTGTCGGTCGTTACTCCGGGGCGCGACGGATTCCCTCCCGGAGGAATCCATCGTGGGAAAGGCGGTGGGCCCGGGTGCGGTGGGCAGTGCGCCTGGACAGGAGGTGAGGGGCCATTGGTGTGGCTGTCCGTGGCCCTGTGTGGTGGAGTGCCCGGAGGGTCGACAGTATTAGTTTCACTTTGTCCGGATCGTTGTCAAGAGAATCGGGAGAACACGATGCTGGCCTGGAACTTCGACGTCTTCGAAGCGGGATCGGGGAATTCATGGCAAGTAAGGAGTATGAATTCGGCGGGGGAGGGGTAAGGGAGGGTGCGGCGGTCACGCGCTTCCGGGGTGATCCGTGTTCTGCCAGCTCAGGCCGCATGTGCCACCTGGGTTCCCTCCGTGTACCCGAAGGCGGGGCGCGCCGCCGGTCCTTCGGCCCGGCGGTCTCCTGGAGGGTGGCGTCCCGCTTTTCCCAGGTCGATTCGGGCATTTGGGGCGAACGATGAATGCGGTCACAGAAATGGGACCCCGTCTCTCCGTGGTCGGTCAGGGGATCGTTTTACCGTTTCGGAGGGTGGCCGATTCCGGACGCCGGAATGGCCCGATCGGGTGCTGACCCCGGGGGTTCCTTCGTGATATCGAGAAACCCGCTTTAGGGCGGTGTCCCACGCGACACGTTTCGCGAACGCGTCCGCCCTGCGGCACGGGCCTGCCACGGGGTGCCCGGGTCCCCCACGCCCCGGCCCCGCCGTCCTCAGTCGATGGGCAGGGGCGCACTGGGCTTGGTGACGCTGATGGCGAAGGTCGTCTCGATCGAGGAGACGGCCGGGATGGCGCGCAGCTTGGCGCGCATCAGCTCCTCGTAGGCGGGGAAGGAGCGGGCGGCCACCTTGAGCAGGTAGTCGTGGTCACCCGCCAGGAGGAAGGCCTCGGTCACCTCCGGGATCCCCCGGATGGCCTCCTCCACCCGCTCCACCACGCCCGTGCCGTGGGAGTCCAGGCGCAGCCGCACGAACGCCGTGATGTCCAGCCCCACCGAGGCCGGGTCGACCACCGCCGTGTACCCGGCGACCACGCCGGACTCCTCCAGTCTGCGCACCCTGCGCAGACAGGGGGAGGGGGACAGCCCCACGCGGTCGGCCAGGTCCTGGTTGCTGATCCGCCCGTCGCTCTGGAGCTCGTGCAGAATCCGCAGATCGATCTCGTCCAAACGATGCATGGGGCAGATCCTGCCAAAACCACCCCTGTTTGGGCAATAATGAGCAATCGCCGGTCCCGCCGCTCCCCGTACCTTCACTCCCATGAGCAGACCCACCGGTGCGACCCCCTCGCTCACCGTCGGACTGGCCGCGATGGCCGCGACCGTGGTGCTGTGGGCCGGGTTCGCCCTGAGCATCCGAGGGATCGGCGCCTCCGACCTCACCGCCCTGGACGCCGCCCTCCTCCGGTTCCTCACCCCGCTGGTGGTGCTGGCCCCGTGGATCCCCCGGGCCGTCCGGCGCGTGCGGCACGAGCGCCCCGGCGTCCTGCTGGCGCTCTGCGTCGGCGCCGGGCTCCCCTACTTCCTCCTCGCCGCCTGGGGCGGCTCCCTGACCAGCGCCGCCCTCGTGGGGATCGTGATCCCCGGGACCGTGCCGCTGTTCGTCACCGCGCTCGCGTTCGCGCTGTGGCGCACCCGGGCCCGCCCCGCGCAGCTCGGCGCGCTCGTGCTGATCGTCCTGGGCGCGGCGGTGCCCGTGGCCGCCGCCGTCACACCGGACCACGCCA
The DNA here is from genome assembly GCF_056173345.1 of Nocardiopsis sp. iso_237. NCBI lineage: Bacteria > Bacillati > Actinomycetota > Actinomycetes > Streptosporangiales > Nocardiopsidaceae > Nocardiopsis > Nocardiopsis sp. iso_237. Next base: position 3,278,330 of record NZ_CM149669.1, read on the forward strand.
CCGGGGTCGCGGTCCTGCTCTGCGCGGGACTGGTGTGGTCGGTGTACACCCTGGCGCTCCGGGAGACCACGCTCGACCCGGTCAGCGCCGCGATCGTGCTCTGCGCCCCCTCGGCCCTGCTGGCCGGGGTGCCCCTCCTGCTCGGCCTGGCCCCCTCCGCGCTGTTCGGGGGCGCCGCGCCGCGCGACGTCCTGGTCTACGTCGCCGTCCAGGGCGTCGGCGTGGGCGTGCTCGCCGCCCTGTGCTACGCCACCGCCATCCGCGGACTCGGCGGCCCGGTCGCCGCCACCCTGGGCGCGCTCAGCCCCGTCGTCACGCTGGTCGTGGCGGTCCCGCTGTTCGGCGAGCCCGTCACCCCCGCGACCACGGTCACCCTGCTGCTGGTCCTGACCGGCGTGGTCGCCTTCAACCTCCTCGGTGCCCGGCGGCCCCGGCCCGCCGCCCCGAGCCCCGCCCGAGCCGTGGACCGCCGCCCCGAACTGGAGACCTCATGCTGATGCCGACCATGCTCCCGCCGCGCACCGACCCCCTCTGGCAGCTCACCGCCGCCTGCGACACCGACCCCCGCCCCGACCGCCTCGACCTCCTGGTCGGCGTCTACCGTGACGACACGGGTTCCTCGCCGGTCCTCGGCGCCGTGGCCGAGGCCGAACGGAACCTCGCCGCGCGCTCGCCCTCCAAGGAGTACCTGGGCCCCGCCGGGAACCGCGACTTCACCGACGCGCTCACCCGCATGCTGTTCCCCTCGGAGGACGTCCGCTCCCGCACCCTGGCGGTGCAGTCGGTCGCGGGGACCGGGGCGCTGCGGCTCCTGGCCGAACTCCTGGCCGTCACCGGACCCGACCGGACCGTGCACCTGGGCACCCCCGCCTACCTCAACCACCGCACCATCCTCACCACCGCGGGACTGCGCGTGCGCGAGTACCCGATGCTGCTCCCCGACGGCCGCCCGGACCCGGACGCCGCCCTCGCGGCCGTCGCCACCGCCGCACCCGGAGACGTGCTCCTGATCCAGGGGTGCTGCCACAACCCCACCGGCGCCGCGATGCCCACGCGGAACTGGGACGAGCTCGCCCACGCGATGTCCGTGCGGGGTGTGGTGCCCTTCGTCGACCACGCCTACTTCGGTCTGGGGGACGGGCTCGACGCGGACCTGGAGGGCGTGCGCCGCATGCTGGACGTCCTCCCCGAAGCCGTGGTCGCGGTCAGCGCCTCCAAGGCCTGGGGCCTGTACAACGAACGCACCGGATGCGCGATCGTGGTCTCCGACGACCCCGCCCGCCGCGCCCTCGCCTACGGCGTCCTGGAGACCACCGCCCGCGCCGGGTACTCGCAGCCGCCGGACCACGGCGCCAGGATCGTCCACGAGATCCTCACCCGAGCCGAGCTGCGCACGCGCTGGACGGACGAGCTCGACTCCATGCGTCGGCGCCTGGGCCGCCTGCGTGACGGGCTCACCGACGCCCTGGCCACGCGCACCCCCGCCACGGAGTTCGAGGCGCTGCGGGAGCAGCGGGGCATGTTCCTGCGGCTGCCCCTCACCGCCGACCAGATGGGGCGGCTCCGCGACGAGCACGCGATCCACGGCCTCCCCTCGGGGCGGATCAACCTGGCCGGGGTCCCCGTCCACCTGCTCGACCGGGTCGCGGACGCGATCGCCCGGGTCCACGGCGGGACCGGGGCGGTTCGGCCGGAAGGCCTGGTCGCCCGGGGGTGAGCCCCGCCGGGGGTCAGTCGGTGGTTCCGGCCTTCTCGGAACCGTCGTCCGCGGGCTCCTCCTCCACCGAGGGCTCGGGGGAGGCCGCCCGGTTACGCAGCAGCGCCGCGAGGACCGCCGCGATCGGGGTGGCCAGGAACAGGCCCGCGACCCCGCCGAGGATGCCGCCGACCGTGACGACGATCAGGACCACGGCGGAGGGCAGCTCCAGGGCGCGGCCGTAGATGCGCGGCGCGAACACGTTGCTCTCCAGCTGCTGCACGAGGATCACCGCGCCGAGCACGATCAGCGCCACCACCCAGTTCTCGGTCACCAGGGCCACGAGGACCGCCAGCAGCCCGCTCAGGAAGGCGCCGATGATCGGCAGGAAGGCGCCCACGAAGGTGAGCACGATCAGCGGGATGGCCAGACTCGTGTCGATGAGCAGGAGCAGCGCGATGCCGATGCCGATCGCGTCTATCACGCCCACCAGCGCCACCCCGCGCACGTAGTTCCCCATCACCTCGTAGGAGACCCGGGACGAGTGGCGCAGGACCGGGCGGGACCCGACCGGCAGCAGGCTGGCGATCCAGTCCATGAGCTTGTCGCCCGAGTGCACGAAGTAGATGGTCAGGACGATGATCAGCACGATCCCCAGCACGACCCGCGTGACGGCGGTGGTCGCCGTCCACGCGCCGCTCAGGACCTGGTTGCTGTTCTCGGTGATCAGGGACTGGACCTGTACCCAGGCGTTGTCGATCGCCTCCCTGAGCAGCCCCGGGTCCAGACCGAAGGGCAGGGGAACGTTCTGGAGCTGGACGACGGCGCTGTTGACGCTGGCCACGAGGTCGTCGAAGCTCGCGACGGCGGGGGTCACGATCAGGGTGACGACGCCGCTGTAGACCGCGAAAGCGATCAGCATGGTGATCGCCGTGGAGGCCCCCCGGCCGAACCCCCGTCGTTTGACCAGGTTGGGGCGGCGCAGCCAGTTCGCCAGGGGCATCAGCAGCGCGGTGAGGAACACCGCGATGATCAACGGGAGCGTGACCACCGACAGGCGGGTGAGCGCGTAGACCAACAGCCCCGCCAGCACACCGATCACCAGGATGCGCCAGGAGGCGTCGGCGGCCACCCGCAGGAGGTCGCCGGCGCGCCTGCCGTCGTCCGGGTCCGGTGCGCCGGAACCCGCGTCCTCGACCTCGACTCGCTCCCGTTCCCGCTCGACACGGGCCCTGCGGGTGGCGTTCCACTTGTTCACGAGGGCCCCGACACCCGGCCACTGGGCTTGCACATGCGCTCCGTTCTCCGGTCGGCGCGGACCGTCGTCACGCGCCACGAACCGCGTCGACCAGCCCTCCGAACCAGCCGTGAGTGCGATGTGACGCGGGGTGGGAACGAGTCTGGCGTCCGCACGCGCCACGGGCGGGGAGGCGCGTGCCGGATCACCGGATGGGCGTGTCGCCCGGAGTGCCCCACTCACCCGCCGCTGTCGGCCCCGTCCCCGAACACGCGCGCGTGCGGCGGGTCCTCCAGGAACTCCTCCGTGGGCACGTGGAACAGGCCGCCCGTCACCGCCGTGGAGAAGTCCAGGACGCGGTCGTGGTTGCCCGGAGGGTCACCGATGAACATGTTCCGCAGCATCCGCTCGGTGACGTCGGGGGTCGCGGAGTACCCGACGAAGTAGGTGCCCGACTCGCCGCTGGCGACGGAGCCGAAGGCCATGTTCTCCCGCACGATCTTGAGCTCGACGCCGTTCGCGTCGGTGATGGTGTTCAGCGCCAGGTGGGAGTCGGCGGCCTTGTCGTCGTCGGGGATCTCCACGTCGCTGAGCTTGTGGCGGCCCATCGCCGTCTCCTGCTCCTCGACCATCAGCGCGTTCCAGGAGGCCAGGTCGTGCAGGTACTTCTGCACGATCACGTAGCTGCCACCGGCGAACCCCGGGTCCTCGTCCCCCACCAGGACCGAGGAGGTCGCCAGCGCGCCCTCGGGATTCTCGGTTCCATCGACGAACCCCAGCAGGTCCCGTTCGTCGAAGTAGCGGAAGCCGTGCACCTCGTCGGCGATGTCAACGTGCCCCTCCAGACGCACCATGATCTGCCGGGCCAGTTCGAAGCACAGGTCGGCGCGCTCGGAACGCAGATGGAACAGCAGGTCACCCGGGGTGGAGACGGCCTTGTGTCGGGCGCCGTTCAGTTCGCGGAACGGGTGCAGCCCCACCGGTCGCGCACCCTCGTACAGGCGGTCCCACAGGTGCGATCCGATCCCCACCGCGCAGCTGAGGTCGTCCCGGGGGGAGCGGAACCCCACGGCGCGTCGCAGCCCGGCGATGTCGGACAGCAGGTCCAACACCGGGCCCTCGCCGCCGTCACGGACCGTCACGACCAGGAAGACCGCAGCCCTCGGGGACGTCACGACGACCCTCTGCGGTGTGCTCCGGTGGACCACGCGCATCACTTCCGTCCGCTGTTCCGGTGGGATCTCCGCCCGCGTCCCTGCGGTTCCGGACGGCCCGTAGGCGGGCAACGCTAACATTCGACCCACCGTTCACAGCGGTGCGAAACCACCGTTCCCCGCCGGTCGCCCGGTCCCCTTTCCGGGCGCTTGACCTGGTGGTACGCGAGGACGTCGGCCGCCGGTCCGCTCCTCGTCCAAGGAAACCCTTTGGCAAAGTCCGGAACGGCGGCGCCCCACCCACGGCCCGGTTCCGTTCTCATCACCGGGGAACAGTGTGAACCGGTGAGGGGGACGGCGGCGTGTCGGACGAGAAGAAGTGGTCACAGCGCGACTACCACCACCCCGCGGCCGGGTGGGGTGCGGCCAGGTCGGTGCTGGGAGTCATCGCGGGAGAGGGCGAGTGGGTCGAGGGCAGCCGCGCGATCCTCCGGATGAACCACGAGAACGGCGGTTTCGACTGCCCCGGCTGCGCCTGGCCGGACGACCTCAAGGGTCTCAGACTCGACATCTGTGAGAACGGGATCAAGCACGTCACCTGGGAGATGACCCGCAAGCGGGTGGACCGCGACTTCTTCGCCCGGCACACCGTCAGCGAGCTGCGCGGGTGGAGCGCGTTCGAGCTGGAGGACCAGGGGCGGCTCACCGAACCCATGGTCTACGACCCCGGGACCGACCGGTACACGCCCATCACCTGGCAGGAGGCGTTCGACCTGGTCGGATCGCACCTGCGTGCCCTGGACTCGCCCCACCGGGCGGCCTTCTACACCTCCGGCCGACTCGGCAACGAGGCCACCTTCCTCTACCAGCTCATGGCGCGTGAGTACGGCACCAACAACCTGCCCGACTGCTCCAACATGTGCCACGAGGCGTCGGGCCGCGCGCTGAAGGCCTCCTTGGGGACCGGAAAGGGGACCGCCGACCTCAAGGACTGGGAGGCCGCCGACGCCATCTTCGTCATGGGGGTCAACGCCGCCTCCAACGCCCCCCGCATGCTCACCGCCCTGGCCGCCGCGCACCGGCGCGGAACGCGCATCGTCCACGTCAACCCGCTGGTGGAGGCCGCCGCCACCAGGACCATCGTCCCGCACGACTTCCTCGACATGGGGCTGATGCGCTCCACCCGCACCAGCGACCTCAACCTCCAGGTCCGCCCCGGCGGCGACATGGCGCTCATGCGCGGCATCGCCAAGGTGCTGCTGGAGAAGGCCGAGCACGACCCCCGGGCCCTGGACCCCGAGTTCGTCGAGCGGCACACCACCGGGTTCGAGGAGTACCGGGCGCTGTGCGCGGCCACCACCTGGGAGGAACTGGAACGGCAGTCCGGCCTGGCCCGCGAACGGATCATGGACGCGGCGCAGGTCTACGCGCTCTCCGACCGCACCCTGATCAGCTGGTGCCTGGGGATCACCCAGCACGAACACGGCGTGGACACCGTCCGCGAGATCGTCAACGTGCTGCTCCTGCGCGGCAACCTCGGCCGGGAGGGCGCGGGACCCTCCCCGGTGCGCGGACACAGCAACGTACAGGGCAACCGGACCTGCGGGATCGACCACCGTCCCACCCCGGAGTTCCTGGACCGCCTGGCCGCGGCGTGCGGGATCGACCCGCCGCGCGAGCCCGGTCTGGACACCGTGGCGACCGTCCGCGCCATGAACGAGGGCACCGTGAAGGTGTTCGTCGGCATGGGCGGGAACTTCGCCAAGGCCGCGCCGGACACCCCGTACACGGCGGCCGGGCTGCGTAACTGCGACCTCACGGTGCACGTCAGCACCAAGCTCAACCACAGTCACCTGGAACACGGCAGGGCCGCGCTCATCCTGCCCTGCCTGGGCCGCACGGAGAGGGACCACCAGCGCGGCGGGGTGCAGTCCACCTCGGTCGAGGACTCCATGAGCATGGTGCACCTCTCCGTGGGCATGAAGCGCCCCGCCTCACCGCACCTGCTCTCCGAACCGGCGATCATCGCGGGAATCGCCCGGGCCACGCTGCCCGACAGCCCCACCCCGTGGGAGCGCTACGTGGAGGACTACGACCGGGTCCGCGACACCATGGCCCGGGCCCTGACCGGGTTCGAGGACTTCAACCGCCGGGTGCGCCTGCCCCTGGGCTTCCGGCTGGTCCAGCCCGCCCGCGAACTGGTCTTCCTCACCCCTTCCGGGCGCGCGGAGTTCTCCCTGGCCGAGCTGCCCGACGTGGTGCCCGCCGACGACGACGTGCTGGTCCTCCAGACCATGCGTTCCCACGACCAGTGGAACACCACCGTCTACTCGGACGACGACCGCTACCGAGGGGTGCGCAACCTGCGCACCCTCGTCCTCATGAACGCCGGGGACATGCGGGACCGGGGGATCGCCGAGGGGGACCTGGTGGACGTGGAGTCGACCTCCCGGGACGGCACCCGCCGCCGCCTCAGCCGCTACCGGGCGCTCGCCTACGACATGCCGCGCGGCAGCGCCGCCGGGTACATGCCGGAGATGAACGTCCTCGTCGGCTCCGCCGACTACAGCACCCAGAGCGACCAGCCGCTGATGAAGAACGTCCTGGTCCGGGTGGTGCTGTCCACGGACACCGGAGACGGGACCGGTCGCGAGGAGGAGACCGAGGGGACCCGGTCCCACTAGGCCGCCGAACGGGCGGAACGGGCACTCGCTACGATGCGCGCATGCCCACCCCTGTTCAGTCACCCCCGACTCCGCCCGTGCGCCGTTCCCTGCCCGTCCTCGGCATGGTGGGCGCCCTCGTGCTCTCCGCCTGCTCCACGGAGGGGGATGGCGGTCCCGCCCCCTCCGTGATCAGCCCGGACGCGCTGGTCAGCTGTGAAGACCGGGGCGACTGCGGTGAGGCGGGCGCGGTGCGCTGGTCGGTGCCCCTGGAGGGCGACTACCGGATGTCCCGTTCACCGGACCAAGCGTCGGCACTGGTGACGCCGGAGCAGTGGATGGACAGTGACCGGCCCGACCCCGGCGCGGTGGTCCGTGACGGGGTGCTCCACCACCACCGTGACCACCGGGTCACGGCGCTGGACGCCGACACCGGCGCCGAACTGTGGGCGGAGGAGTTCGATGGACTGGTCACGAGCGTCACCACGTCCGGGGAGACCACGGTGGTGCGCACACGTGACCCCGCGGAGGACGGCGGCCGGGTACACCTGCTCCGACCGGAGGGTGACGGTGTCGAGCACGTCGGCACGGAGGTCCCCGACGAACTGCTGAACCTCCGGCGCCTCACCAACGACACCCACGTGGCCCTGTCCGGTCGTCCCCACGGCGCCGCACCGGAGGACGACCGCGACCTCTTCCTCCTGGTCGACGCCGCCACGGGCGACGTGGAGTGGTCCCACGAGGCCGCGGGCAGCCTGCTCAACGAGAACCTCGCCGCCGACAACGCGCTGTACGTGTCGGTACCAGCGGACACCGAGGACGGACCGTCCGGGATCGCCCGTGTCGTGGACGGGCGGGAGGACCTCGTGTTCGACCGGCCGGAGGAACTGCGCGAGGGCTACCGCTTCCAGGTGACCGAGACCGGAGAGCTCCTGATCAACACCGACTGGTGCAAGGAGAGCGCCCTCGGGTGCAACTCGCGCGGGATCACCGCCCTGGAGGCGGAGACCGGACGGACCCTGTGGAACAGGGACGACACCGGGTCGATCGCGTCACTGACCACGGACGGCACCACGACGCACCTGCACATCGTGGAGAGCGGTGGCTACCGGACCGTGGACGCGCGCACCGGCGAGGTGGTGGCGGAGGGGGCCGAGGCCGCAGGGGAGACCGAGGCGTTGTTGCGCGCCTTCAGCGGGGAGCCCGCGACCCCCGCGAACACCCTGCCGCCGGAGCTCACCGAGGAGGACCCGGACGAGGACGGCGAGGCCCGGCCGCAGGAGGCCCTGGACCTGCTCCCGACCGAGCTTCGCGGGCCCGGCATGGAGCGGACCGTCGTCCTCGACGGGCTGGCGGCCGGCGCCCGGCACCTGACCACCCACCTGGACGGGGACGGTCGAGTGGTCGGGGTCTTCTCGGGATGCGCGCCCGACGGGGTCCGGCCACCCTCCTGGGACTCGGGCAGCCCCGAGGCCGCGTGCGCCGAACCCCGCCTGTTCGCCGTCGACTTCGGGATCTGACACCCCCGCCGGGAGCGGGGGTCAGACCGTCGGAGGCGCGTTCGGCGGCCCGAGGTCCGCGCCGCAGCGGGGTTCGAGGCAGCGTACGTACTCGGAGGCGACCTGTTCACCCTCCGACAACAGGGAGGGCTCCTCCTCGGCCCACACCAGGTGCGGGCGGTCGGCCTCGTCGAGTGTCAGGGCCGTCAGCGCGGGTTTCTCCTCGAACGGACGGAGCGGCACCGTCACGGTCTCGGCGCAGCCCGCGTCCCGGCAGGACACGAGCACGACCCGCTCGGCGCCCATGTCGAAGGTGACCAGTTGGGGGTTGCCCCGGGAGTCGACGGCGAGCCCGGGTACGGGGCGGGCCCAGCCCGCACCGGTGACGGCCCGGTCGGTGAACTCGGTACAGGCCGCGTCGTGACAGTCCACCACGTGTGCCGCGCCGCCCTGCGCGACCCGGTAGGCGATCACCGGGGTGCCGTCGGGGCGGTACTCGACCCGTGCGCCGAACCTGGACGTCAGTTCTCCCTCGAACTTCCCCTCGTACTCGCTGAGGAAGGAGGCCGGGACCACTTCGGTGACCCCTGGATCGGCGCACGCGGTGTCGGCGCAGTACATGAGGGTCACCCCGCCGAAGGACCCGTCGTAGAGGGTGACCGCGAACCCGCCCTCCGGAGAGGAGGCCGTGTCCAGGTGTGTCGCACCCTCGACGTAGCCCCCCACCGGGGCGTCTTCGGGCACGTCCACGGGGACGGGGTCCGCGCAGGAGGTGTCCGCGCACACGTGCACGCCGAGCCCGCCCTCGTCCTGGGTGTCCGCGTCCGGGTCGGGGTGGACACGGGAGGCGACGACCAGCCCCTCCCCAAGGGGCGCCATCGCGCTGTGGAGGCCGTCCTGGCGGCCCCCGAACGGGCGGACCAGGGTGCCCGGGTCCTCCTCGACGCATGCCCTGGGGTCGGGCTCCGAACACTCCGCCAGGTAGAGGCCGGGCTCCTCGTCGGAGGGCTCCGGGGCCGCGTCACCGAACCTGTCGCCGCGCCAGCTGGTGAACACGAAGCCGGAGTCCGTGTGCAGCGCGGTCCGGCCCTCCCGGTTGCCCTCACCCTCTCCCACCGGAGCGCACTCGGGGTCGCAGTCCAGCACCCTGGTGGAGCGGCCCGAGTTCGCGATCAGGGCCCGGTCACCCCTCGCGGTCATGTGGAGCGCCACCTCGGGGACGTCGATACCGGGAGCCGGGCTGGTGAAGAGCCTGGTGGTGTCCGTGACCCACAGAGCGACCGGCGTGAGGGTCGGCGGCACGAGCACGGCCAACGCCAACAGTGCGGGGACAGCCCGGCCCCGGGGGGCGGGCGAGGGACGGGGCAGCTCCCGGTCCGTCGCCGCGAGGTCCAGGTCCCGGTGGGTCGACCACGGCCGCCCCGTGCTGTCCAGGGTCACGGGAGCGGTGACCAGCAGTACCGCCAGCGGTGCCGCGAGGGTCGAGAGCAGCGCGAGGGCGAACATGGACGGGAACGGGTCCGCGGACAGGACCGCCGCCCACGACGCCAGGCGGTCCGAGGACAGGAGCACCAGGGAGCCGCCGCCGAAGGCCAAGGCCACGAACACCAGGTGCGAGGCGCGGCGGTACCGCCCCATCGTCCAGGAGACCGCCAGCGCCCGGAGCGTCCCGCGCCCCTCCAACAGGGCGACCGGGAGTGCCACCGTCAGAGCGGGCAGTGAGGACAGCACGAGCGGTACCAGCACTGCCAGCACCGGCCACAACGTGAACTCCAGGACGGACAGTGCGGTGAACAGGAGTCCCAGGACCACCGCCGCCCACAGCAGCAGGAGAAGGAGCCAGCCGAGGGTGGTCCGGTACCGTCGGAGCGCCCCTCGCCAGGCGGCACCCACCGGAACGGGGCGGCCCAGTAGGGCACCCGCGCCGACCAGCACCGCAGCGCCCAGGGTGACGGGGGCGGTGGCGAGGGCCACGAACAGTGTCAGTCCCAGGAGCACCCACTCGGGGCTCCCGTACGTCTCCAGGGCCCCGTTGACCACCACGGCGTCCCCGGACCGCCACAGGGTCACCGCCGCGCCGAACAGCGCCACGGGCAGCGCGGGGAGCGCCACCACGACCAGCAGCGACCACAGGTGGCGCCAGTAGGCGGCGGCCACCGCCAGGAACGCGGCGGGCAGGCTCCTGACCAGCCGCAGGCCACCGTGGGCACGGAGTTCGGGGACGGACCCCTCCGGCGCGTCCGGCGGCGCGCCCTCAACGGTGCGTGACCCGTCGTCCTCCGGCCTGCTGTCCGACCCCATGACTCCCTCTCCGACGCGACTTCCGGTGCCCGGGCAGGATAGTGAGCGACCAGGCGCATCCCGTGACCGGGGGTGGTCGGCGGAATCGCTACGATGCGCGCATGTCCTCCCAGGCTTCGGCGCCCCCTCTCTCCGTGTCCTCCACCCTCCGCCGACCGCTACCGGTCCTCGGGCTGGTCGGCGCCCTCACGCTGACCGCGTGCTCGGCCACGGAAGGGGAGGAGCCGGACCCGGTGAGCCAGGAGGCCACCGCGATCAGCCCGGACACACTGGTCACCTGCGAGGACGATGGCGACTGCGGCGAGGCGGGCTCGCTCCGCTGGTCCCTGCCCTTGGAAGGGGAGTACGTGATGCACGTACCGGAGAGCTTCCCGGGAGTCCACCACACGGCGAGGATCTTCCCCGTCGACCTCGTGGCCCCCGAGGAGTTCGACCACGCCGGAGCCACCGTTCGTGACGGGGTCCTCTACTTCCACGAAAACGAACGGTTCCGGGCGATCGACCTGGACACCATGGACCAGCTGTGGGCAGCCGAACTCGACCCCGACCGGGCGATCCGCGTGCGGGGCCTCCAGTGGGTGGGGGACCGGCTCGTCGTCCTCGCGGAGGACGAGCGTGAGTGGTCGGGACTCCTCTACCTCCTGACTCCTGGACGCGACGGTCCGGAACGGGAGACCGTCGACGTCGGAACACACACGCCCAGGACCGACCTGCTCCCGGCCAACGACACACACGTCCTGGTGCCCGAGCCGGGTGGGTCCCGCGTCCACCACCTCGTGGACGCGGCCACCGGCGAGGCGGAGTGGTCGGTCGAGCTCGAAGGGCACGTCCACCCGAACGCCCTTGCGGAGGACGCCGCGTTCATGACCGTGAGTCAGGGTGGGGGAGCCGAGCTGATCCAACGGGTGGACCTCGCGGACGGGGAGGTGACGGACGAGTTCCCGGTTCCCTCCGGCCTCAGGCAGAGCAACCTCCACCGGTTGACGGCCAGCCCCGACGGTGACCTCCTGGTGGGTGACGGTGGTGTGGTGGACACCGAGACCGGGGAACTCCTGTGGTCACACGATGAGGAGGCCGCCTCCGGCAGCTCCGAGATCGGGTGGAGCGCCCGGTTCCACGAGGACGCCCCCGAGCTTGTGCACCTCCGGAACGGCGAGCGGACGGCGGTGGTGGAGGCCCGCTCCGGGGAGGCCGTGGAGACGGACGTCCCCGACCCTCGGGAGGACTTGTTCGGTGCCTACCAGCCCTGGTACGAGGAAGAGTCCACCCAGAGGGGTTCCGACGCGTACCGGGCACCGGTGCGGGCCTACGGCCCCGGGGCGGAGGAGGGTCCGCTGATCACCCTGGGAGCGGGGACCCGGTACCTGACCACCTACCGGACCGGGGACGGAGCGTACGCCGGGGTGTACCAGGCCTGCGCCCCCGACGGCATGCGCGCCGCGTCACCGGGTTCCCCCCTCCCTCAGCGAGCCTGCGTCGCGCCCCGCCTGTTCGCCGTCGATCACGGAGTGGCGGGTGCCGCTCCGCGATAGACCTTCGAGCAGGTCACGAACCGTGCCCCGATCGTGTCGGAGCGCGAGTACCGCGTTCCCCTCCCGCCGGAAAACCCGTGGCGACGCCGTGTCCGGCTCAGTAGGGTTCCCACCCATGACCGACACACGCACATCCCCCACCACCACGCGCCTGGTGGAGATCACCGACGACAACTTCGACGCCGCCACCCGGATCAAGGTGAGCGAGGCGCAGGAGCAGTTCGTCGCCCCCGTCCTGTACTCCCTGGCGCAGGCGTACACCAACCGCGACACCGCCTGGCCCCGTCTGCTCATGGACGGCGACGAGGCGGTCGGCTTCGTCATGGCGACCTTCGCCCCCGAGGACGAGGACCCGGACTGCCGGGCCGACGTCTGGCGCCTCAACGTCGGAGCGGAACAGCAGGGGAAGGGGTACGGTCGCCTCGCGGTGGAGGGCGTATTCGACGAGGCCCGGCGGCGCGGATTCTCCCGGGTCACCGTCTCCTGGGTGCCGGGAGAGGGGAGCCCGGAGGGCTTCTACCTCCGCCTGGGCTTCCGCCCGACCGGACGGGTGGAGGACGGGGAGATCGTCGCCGCCATCGAGCTCGACTGATCCCGGAGTCACGGGGGTTCCCCCGAGGGAACCGGACACGGGTCACGGAGCATCCGCGAGTGCGTGGCCCAGGCCGCGCTCCGTGCGTTGACGCCGTACGCGCGTCCGGATGGAGTCCGGGCGCGCGTACGGCGACCGATCGTGAGCGTGCTGGCGGATGCCCTGGGTCGTCTTTGTCGGGACGCGACTAGTGGCCCCGGTCCAGCCACTCCTGGAGGTGCGGGGCCTCCGCCCCGATGGTCGTGGAGTCGCCGTGCCCGGTGTTGACCACGGTCCCTGCGGGGAGCGCCAGGAGGCGCGTGCGGATCGACTCCACGATGGTCGGGAAGTCCGAGAACGACCTCCCGGTCGCGCCCGGGCCGCCCTGGAACAGGGTGTCGCCGCTGAACAGCACACCCAGCTCCGGCGCGTACAGGCACACCGCCCCCGGCGCGTGACCCGGGGTGTGCAACACCGTGAGCTCGGTGCCGCCGACCTCGATGGACTCCCCGTCGGCCAGCTCTCCGTCCGGGGCCCGGTCCGGGTGGGTCATGTCCCACAGCACCCGGTCCTCGGGGTGCAGAAGGATCGGCGCCCCGGTCGCGTCCGCCACCGCGGGGGCGGCGTTCACGTGGTCGTTGTGGCCGTGCGTGCACAGCACCGCCACGACCCGGCGCCCGTCCACCGCCGCGAGGATCGCCTCGGCGTCGTGCGGGGCGTCGACGACCACGACCTCGTCGTCGTCACCCACCAGCCAGACGTTGTTGTCCACCTCCCAGGAACCGCCGTCCAGGGCGAAGACCCCGGACGTGGTCAGGTGTTCCACTCGCGCTTCACTCACAGTCGCACCACCGATCGCAGTACCTCGCCGCGCTCCATGCGGGCGAACGCCTCCTCGACGTCACCGAGCCCGATCTCCTCGGTGACGAACCCGTCCAGGTCCAGCCTGCCCTGGGTGTACAGGTCGACGAGCATCGGGAAGTCCCGCGAGGGCAGGCAGTCCCCGTACCAGCTGGACTTCAGGGCCCCGCCCCAGCCGAACACGTCCAGCAGGGGCAGTTCGAGGCGCATGTCGGGGGTGGGCACACCCACCAGAACCACGGTGCCCGCCAGGTCGCGGGCGTAGAAGGCCTGTTCGTAGGTCTGGGGGAGCCCCACCGCGTCGATCACCACGTCGGCGCCGAAGCCGTCGGTGAGCGCCCGGATCGCCTCCACCGTGTCGGCCTCCCGGGCGTTCACGGTGTGTGTGGCGCCGAACCCCCGGGCCCACTCCAGCTTGCGGTCCTCCAGGTCCACGGCGATGATCCGACCGGCCCCGGCCAGCCGCGCCCCGGCGACGGCGGCACTGCCCACCCCGCCGCAGCCGATCACCGCGACGGAGTCGCCCCGCGTCACCCCGCCGGTGTTGATGGCGGCGCCGATCCCGGCCATGATCCCGCACCCGAGCAGCCCCGCGGCGGCGGGTGAGGCGGCCGGGTCGACCTTCGTGCACTGTCCCGCGGCGACCAGCGTCTTCTCGGCGAACGCTCCGATGCCCAGCGCGGGGGAGAGCTCGGTGCCGTCCTCCAGGGTCATCCTCTGGTCGGCGTTGTGGGTGTCGAAACAGTACTGGGGCCGCCCCCGCCGACACGCGCGGCAGGCACCGCACACCGCCCGCCAGTTGAGGATCACGTAGTCGCCCGGTTCGAGGTGGGTGACGTTCGCGCCGACGGACTCGACCACGCCCGCGGCCTCGTGGCCGAGCAGGAAGGGGTACTCGTCGTTGATCCCGCCCTCGCGGTAGTGCAGGTCCGTGTGGCAGACCCCGCACGCCTGGACCCGGACCACGGCCTCACCGGGGCCGGGGTCCGGAACGACGATGGTGGTGAGTTCCACGGGTGCGCCCTTCGCACGCGAGATCACACCCTGGACCTGTTGGGACATGAGAAGACTCCCTGAACCTCGTGGCCGCCGGTGCCGGTGGGCACCGTCACAGGTCACCCTGCCGCACCGTCCGGACGCGTGTCCATCATCCGGGCGCGGCTCCGGGGTTGACAACGGGAGGCATGTGAGTGTGTACTCACAAACATAGGCCGCAGGGATGTTCTCGAGCGCCTCGAATTGCACTCGCAGGGGGTGTTCTTCGGGGTGGGCGGGTCTTCTTGGGGTCGGAAGTGTAAGTGAGTGCTCACAAAATTGAGGAGTGGGTCATGCGTCAGCCCCATGAGTCAGCCGTCCAGGAGGTCACCGAGATCCGGCTCCCCGGTCCCGTCGCCCCCGAAGGCCTGGTGGTCCGCCGCCGCGGCCTCGCCGCGCCCGGGCCCGGCCGGGTCACCCTGCGGATGGAGGCCACCGGAGTCTCCTTCGCGGAACAGCAGATGCGCCGGGGCAAGTACTTCGACCAGCCGCCGTTCCCGTTCGTGCCCGGCTACGACCTCGTCGGCACCGTCACGCGGGTCGGCCCCGGGGTGGACCCCGCCACGGTGGGCCGCCGCCACGCCGCCCTCACCAAGGTGGGCGCCTGGAGCAGCCACGTCGACCTGCCCGCCGCCGACCTCGTCCCCGTTCCCGAGGGGATCGACCCCGGGGCGGCCGAGGCCCTGGTGGTCAACGGGGTGACCGCCCACCGCATGCTCCACCGGCTCGCCCGCGTCCGCCCCGGTGACACGGTGCTGGTCCACGGCGCCAACGGCGGGGTGGGTTCACTGCTCGTGCAACTGGCCCGCCACACCGGAGCCACCGTCATCGGCACCGCCTCGGCCCGCAACGCCGACGCCGTCCGCGCGCTCGGCGCCCTTCCGCTCGACTACCGCGCACCGGATCTCCCCGGCCGGGTCCGGGCCCTGGCCCCGGGCGGGGTGAACGCGGTCTTCGACCACGTCGGAGGCTCCGGGCTGGTCGACTCCTTCCGGCTCCTCGCCCGCGGGGGCACCCTCGTCTCCTACGGCACCGCCGCCACCCGGGACGTGGACGGCAACGCGATGCTCCCCGTGTTGCTGCTGTTCGCCCGGCTCCTGTGGTGGAACGCCCTGCCCAACGGGCGCGGCGCGCACTTCTTCAACCTCTGGAGCGGTCACCGCAGGGCGGCCGACTTCCGCAGGAGGTTCGCCCGTGACCTGGGAGAGGTCCTCTCCCTGCACGCCGAGGGAGTCCTCGACCCACCCGTCGCCGCCCGTGTGCCACTCTCCGAGGCGGCCTCGGCGCTGGCACTCGCCGAGTCGGGCACCGTGGTCGGCAAGGTCCTCCTGGTCCCCGACCAGCCCTGACCGGGCGTGCTCACCCCTGGAGGAAGGGCACCAGGGCGGCGGTCAGCTGAGCGGGGGCGTCCAGCTGGACGAGGTGCCCCGCGCCCTCGATCGGGCAGGTGGCCAGGCCGGGGACCAGCGCGGCCAGGGCGCGGTTCCGCTCCGGGGGAATCCAGGTGTCCCGCTCGCCCCAGGCCAGCAGGACCGGGAGGTCGATACTCGGATACAGGCCCTGGACCTCGTCGGTGTACACCTGGTCGGCCTGTTGGATCTGGCGGTAGAACGCCGCCTGCCCCTCCTCGCCGGTCCACGGCTCCACCAGCCGGTCCAGGACCCGGGGCAGCAGTCCCGTCGCACTGGCGGAACCCACGTACTCCGCCACCAGGGCCCGGTGCAGCGCCGGTGGCAGCTGCTCGAACACCTCGGTGTGCTCGCCCACCAGCCGGAAGAACGGCGAACCCCACGGAGCCGTCGCCACCGGCGAGACCAGGGCCAACCGCGCGTAGGAGGCGCCGTGCAGCAGGTGCGCCCGCAGCGCCACCGCGCCGCCGAAGTCGTGCGCCACCACGCTCGGGGACTCCAGGCCCCAGTGCGCGAGGAGTTCGGTGAACACCCGCCCCTGGGTGGCCAGGGACACGCTCTGGCCGGTCCGCATCTCGGACGTCCCGTACCCGGGCATGTCCCAGAAGTACACCCGGTGGCGGGGTGCCAGCGCGGCGGCCACGTCCCGCCACACGTACGACGAGAACGGCGTCCCGTGCAGCAGGACCACCGGATCGCCCGAGCCGACGGCGCCCCAGCGCACCGTGCCCGCGCTCGACGCGTACGTCTCCGGCGTCGTCTGGTCGCCCATGGTGGTCCCTCCGTCGTGATCCCGGGCCTCGGTCGAAGCCGCCCGTGATCCTATCCGGGGGGTCGGACGGTCCGGGGTGCCGTGACCGGCGCACGAGGGAGGGGCGGCACCCGGCGGAGGCCGGGAGCCGCCCCTGGCTGACTGCTCCTGAGTGACGCCGAACGGGGAGACGTCCTCACTGGTGGGTCAGCGGGTGAAGTCGTCCGCTCCTCGGCCGGGGCCGTGGTCGAACTCGCGCAGGGGCTCGTCCCCGGGCACCGGCGGGTAGGTGGGGCGGTCCTGGGCGGGCACCGTGCGAGTGCCGATCTCCAGGCCCTGGGACGACATGACGCCGGTGACCGCGTTCCGCAGGTCGGGCAGCATCGCGTACAGCACGTCACCGGGGCAGGCGGTCGCGTTGAAGTCCCGGTGCCCGAGGATCGCCTCCTGCGGGTTGAGACCGTAGGCGCCGCACAGCCAGGCCAGCGTGGCCACCAGGGAGTCGGTCAGGGCCTGGGTGGGGCCCTCGTCCATGTAGGTGCCCTCGTTCTCGATACCCACGCACGTGCTGTTGTTGTTGGCGACGTGCGCGCCCACACAGTGCTGGCCCTCGCGTACGGCCGGGACGGCGCGGTCGCGGCCCTCCATGATGTGGCCGCCGCGGCTGATGGTGAACTGCTGGCCCGCGTCGGACCACCCGTTGCTGTCCATGTGGAAGTTCTGGATGGACCGGGACAGGGCCAGCGCGTGCGCCTCGGAGTGGTCGGCGCTGTTGGGGGTCGCGGTGTGGTGCACGACCACGAAGCTGGGCGGGGTGGCCAGGACCTGGACGGGGCTCGACGGGGGGCGGGCGCCCCAGTCGGCGCGGAAGTACATCGCCGGTTCGGCGGCGGCCGAGGAGGTGTCGGCGTACGCGGTGGAGACGCCGAACGCGCCTCCGGCCAACGCCGCGCCGGAGGCGACGGCCGCGCCTCGTAGGACCGCGCGCCGGTCGGGTCCGTGTCGCTGTGGCATGGGGGAAACCCTTCTGCGTGGGAGCCGGTTACTTGCCAGTTCACAACTGAACATGGACGGCTCGCCGTGCGCCAAGGGGGCACTTCCCAGATTTCTCTGTCCGATTTCGGACAAAATGTAAACCCCTTACCCCTCTGTTCAGAAAGAGAACCCCGGGGTAAGGGGTGAGCCTGGTCGCTGGTGTGTCGCGTGGGGCCCGGGCCGCCGGTCAGGCGACCTTCGCGGGCTCCTCGGCGCCGGTGTCCCGCACCCCGTCGCCGCGCTCGGCCGGATCGGTCAGACGACCGGTCCGGTGCAGCCACCAGTCGGCGGGAAGCGTGCCCAGGGGAGGGATGGACGCGGCCAGCGCCACCAGGGTCGGCCACACGCCCCAGCGCAGGCGGTAGGCGGCGAACAGGGCCACCGCCACGTAGACCATGAACGCGCCGCCGTGCACCGGGCCGAAGATCTGCACACCCAGCTCGCTGCCGTTGCCGAGGTACTTGACGTACATGCCGACGAGGAGTCCGGCCCAGGTGAAGGCCTCGAAGACGGCCACCACGCGGAAGGTTCGGGCGGTCAGGGTCGTGATGCTCAACGGGGTTCCTCGGGCTCGTCGCTGTGCGGGGAGGGTCCCGGGGGACTCCCGGGCCGCCACCAGGCTAGGTCACCCCTGACGGGACCCGGTTCCGCCCCCACCCGTTGACACCCCGTCCCGGACGCCCCGAGACTTGCCGCGAACCCTGCCGGGCGGGGGCGCGGGGCAGAGTGACGGACGGACGGGACCGCTGGGGCCGCCCCGGATTTCCGATCTTGCTTAGGCAAGGCTAGCCTTATCCATGCCCGTGCTCCATGGAGACGCGGCGCTCGCCCCCACCTGACCTCGGACCCGCGCCACCGGAGTCCGAGCAGCAGCCCCGAACCGCAGCAGGAGACGCAGTGAGCCACGAACGCCGCATCGAGATGTACCCGCTCAAGAGCCGTGTGCTGGAGGTGGCGGAGGTCGAGCGGGTGACGCCCCGAATGATCCGCGTCCACCTGGAGGGTCCCGACTTCGAGGGGCTGCGCAGCGACGGCTTCGCGGACCACGTGAAGCTCTGGTTCCCCAACGAGGACGGCGACCATGTGCTCCCGGTCGTCGAGGACGACCGCTGCCTGAACTTCCGCGCGGAGGGAGTCGTCTTCCGCGACTACACCGTGCGCCACCTCGACCACGACGCACGGCGTCTGAGCATCGACTTCGTCGCCCACGACCACGGACCCGCCGGGCGCTGGGCGACCAGGGCGGAGAAGGGCGACCGGCTCGGTGTGCTCGGCCCCCGGGGAAGCGCCCACATCACGGGCGAGTTCGACTACCACGTGCTCCTCGTCGACGAGACCGCGCTGCCCGCTGCCGCCCGCTACATCGAGGAGCTGCCCGGGGACGCCAGGGTCCGTGCCTTCTTCGAGGTCGTCGACGCCGACGAGGAACAGGAGATCCGTACCCCCGAGGACGCCGAGATCACCTGGCTCCACCGGGGCGACGCCGAGCCCGGCAGCACCGACCTGCTGTTCCGGGCCTTCGAGGCCCTGGAACTCCCCGAGGGGGACGGCTTCGTCTACGCGGCGGGCGAGGCGGGGACCCTCAAGCCCATCCGCAGGCTCCTGAAGGAGCGCGGCTTCGTGCGCAACGAGACCTGCGAGGTCGACGGCTACTGGCGTCGCGGTACCTCCAACCTCGACCACCACGAGGACGACGAGTAGCGAACACGTGCGTATCGAGGTGCGCTTCCCCGTGGACGACGAGGAGCTCTCCCGGCTGCACGCCGAGGCCTTCGGGCACGCGCCCGCCCTGGTCCCCTGGTCCGAACGGCTGGAACGCCACAGCCGCTCCTGGGTCGGGGCCTTCGACGAGGGGCGGCTCGTGGGTTTCGTCCACGCGGTGTGGGACGGGGGAGCGCACGCCTTCCTTCTCGACACCGCCGTCGCCCCCGGCCACCAGCGCCACGGCATCGGCACACGTGTCGTCACCGCACTCGTCGACGATCTTCGGGAGCTGGGCGTCGAGTGGCTGCACGTCGACCACGAACCCCGCCTTGAGGGCTTCTACGGGGCCTGCGGGTTCCGCCGCACCCGAGCCGGGCTGCTCCGGCTCTCGGAGTGAGGTGTTGGCTGGTGCTCTTCGCGGTAATCAGGAGAGGAGAGGCCGGGTTTTCGCCCCTGGGGTGGAGGCGGGGTGGTCAACTGGGCCGCACCCGCCTGGCTCTGCGCCGACCGTCTTTCGTGTCGCGGCTGGTCGATGCCACGAACGAAAAGCGGCAGCGAGGAAAACAGCACCCCAGGCCCGCGCCCATCGGGGCCCGTGTCGCGGCCGGTCATTGTATGAGACGTATTGCATAACACACCCGGTCGGCTTTCGAGGGTTATCCACAACCCCTTATTGAAGGGAAGAAACCTGGTATTCCAGGTCGCATTTCCTCTTGCCCTCCATTCCCTTTCTTCTTATTCGCGCATACAATGGAAGCATGACCTTCTCCTCTGCGTGTGGCATGGTAATGGCGGGACACTCTCCCGCCATTACCGCGATGCGCCACGCGAGGGAACAGGTCACCCACGCCCTGGCCGACCCCCCTCCGGCCGGTGCGGTAGCGGGGGTGCTGGACGACATCTGTCACCTGTGGCAGGACATGGACCAGGCCAAACTGCGTATCCTGCTCCGCCTGGCCCAGATCCAGGCCACCGGCAACCTCCTCGAAGTGGGTGGACAGCGCACCCTGGCCGGATGGATCACCCAGGCCCTCGGAACGCACCCGGCAGAAGCCCGCTCCCTGGCCTGCCTGGCCGAAGCCCTCTTCAACGAAAAGCTCCCCGAAACCCGCAAGGCCCTGGACGCGGGTGTGCTTTCCCTGGGCGAAGCCGCTGCCGCAGTGAAAGCAGTGGAAGCGGCCACCACGGCCCGGAACAAAACCGAGTTCCCCGATGCGGACGAGTTCCGGGCGTTGATGGATTCCGGACTCATGGCCGCCAAAGCCAGCAACCCCGCACTGTCCGCCGCCCAGCTCGCCCAACTGGGGCGGCGCATCTCCACCCAACTCCACCCCGCCCTGGTCGAGGATGAGTACAAGAAGGCCTTCGACGCCCGCCGTCTGGACGTGGTGCGTAGTTTCGAGGGCTCCTTCTACCTCCAGGCCTGGGGCCCCGAGGTGGACGCCGAACTGCTGGAGAAAGCGGTGGGGGCGTTCACCGCTCCCCGCAACCCTGGGCAGCCGGAGCAGTCCAAGGCCGAACGCTCCTACGACGCGTTCATGCACATGGTCAAGACCGCACTGGGACACCAGGGGTGCACCAAACCTCCGGGACCGTTGGCGATGATCAACGTGACCGTCCCCCTGGACGTCTACACCGGCCAACGCACCAACCCCGCCCCTGTTCAGCCCGGTGACAGCGGTAACACGGGTGGTGCTTCGACTCAGGACGGGATGGTGCTGGGCATGGAGGCCGTCCGCTCCCTGTCCCCGGGCAGTGTCCTCCGCCGCGTGATCACCGCCCCCGCCACCGGCAAGCCCCTGGACGTGGGGCGGGGGATGCGCAACGCCCCCGAGCAGATCCGCACCGTCGCCCACCACGGGCGCACCACCTGCGCCTGGCCCCAGGGTTGCGACGTCCCGATCAGCGCCACCGAGGCCGACCACATCACCAGCTACTCCAAGGGCGGCCACACCAGCGCTGGGAACATCCAGCCGCTGTGCTCCACCCACAACCGGCTCAAATGGCGTCGCGAGAACAACCCCCACCGCGCCTCCTGGAAGGGCCGCCCCGCCCACCGACCCCCGGACCCACCCCCGAAACCGGAACCACCCCCACCTGCCCGCGAATGAAGGGCCAAGGCCCTACCCCCGCATGCCCACACTCCCGCGCTTGAGCCCCCACCAACCACACACCCACACGAAGGAGGCCGACCATGAACCACCCCCACCCCACCACCGCAGAAGCCCTCACGGGCCCTGTCACTGCCGCCGCTGGAACGTGGTCGGCCTCCACCCCCACCCACCCCGTACAGACCGCCTACTCCAGCACCCCACCCGCCCTCGCCGCCGTCGTTCCGCTGGCACGCGTGACCAGCCGCGACACGCAACCCGATCACCACAGGCCTGGGGCCCCACCCTCCTTCGCTGCCGCTGTTGTGCTGGCACGCGTGACCGGCCGCGACACGCAACCCGATCACCACAGGCCTGGGGCCCCACCCTCCTTCGCTGCCGCTGTTGTGCTGGCACGCGTGACCAGCCGCGACACGAATCCCGGTCAGCGCAGGCGTGGAGGATCCCGTCGCTCTCGACATAAGCTCACCCATGAGACAGCAACAGTGATGAGTGGTGCCGGATTTGTCTGTTTCTCGACAAGTTGCAAAAATCGGCCGTTGCCACTGGTAAGTTCCCAGGTGAAAAAGCCTGCTCCCCGCGCACGCGGGGATGGACCCTCCGCCACGAGCGCGCGGGCCCCGTCCTCCGCTCTGCTCCCCGCGCACGCGGGGATGGACCCCAGTGGCGCGTCAAGGGGTTGACGAGGGCGGACTGCTCCCCGCGCACGCGGGGATGGACCCGGCCCAGTCGGCAACGGCGGTGACGTGGAACGCTGCTCCCCGCGCACGCGGGGATGGACCCATCGCGGCCCCCGCCGCGCTGATGCTGCGCAGCTGCTTCCCGCGCACGCGGGGATGGACCCAGAGTTTTGGGTCGGAGTTGGCCCGGTTGCGGCTGCTCCCCGCGCACGCGGGGATGGACCCGCCGCTGACCCTGAGTACTGGGCCGCGACGGTCTGCTCCCCGCGCACGCGGGGATGGACCCTCTTCGGCGGTGAGCATCCCGGATGCGTGGTCGCTGCTCCCCGCGCACGCGGGGATGGGCCCGGCGCGGCGCCAGCAGCACCAGCCCCCCCTGCCTCCCCGCGCACGCGGGGATGGACCC
Organism: Nocardiopsis sp. iso_237; assembly: GCF_056173345.1. Classification (NCBI taxonomy): domain Bacteria; kingdom Bacillati; phylum Actinomycetota; class Actinomycetes; order Streptosporangiales; family Nocardiopsidaceae; genus Nocardiopsis; species Nocardiopsis sp. iso_237. The sequence goes on from NZ_CM149669.1 coordinate 3,300,975, forward strand.
CGAGGTCGACCATCAGCTGCCGCTCAGCAAAGCTGCTCCCCGCGCACGCGGGGATGGACCCACCAAGCCCAAGGCGGAATGCGGCTGTGGGCCCTGCTCCCCGCGCACGCGGGGATGGACCCCAGCGGTTCCCGGAGCTCGCAGACGCCCTGCGCTGCTTCCCGCGGGATGGTGGGTGGGTTAGGAAAATGACGCGAGTACTCGGGTCAGAGCCTTCTCGCCGGCGGGCCGCCAGGAGGGTTTGCCGCCGGGGAGGCCCTGGTCGCCGGAGCGGCCGATCTGGATGAGGACGAGGCTTCGGATGAGGGCCCAGCCCCGGGCGCGCAGAAGGGTGGCCTCGTCGGCTGAGTACGCGGTGAAGAACGTGTCGGCCGAGCCGTCGGGGAGCAGGACCCACGCGGCGGCGAGGTCGGTGGCTGGGTCTCCAGCGCAGATCTCACCGAAGTCCAGGACCCCCGCGAGGGTCCCGTCCCGGGTGACGGCGTTGGCCGGGTGCAGGTCCGCGTGCACCCACACCGGGGGCCGGTCCCAGGCGGGTGCGTCCGCCACCGCCCGCCAGGCCTCCAGGATCGCGTCCACGTGCGCGGGGTCCGCGATCTCGCGGGCATACCCCTCGAAGTCCTCGACGGCCTCGCGCGGGTGCGCGCCGCGCCAGGGGTTGACCGGGGCGTCGTCGGGAGCGGTCCGATGGAGCTCGGTGAGGAAGTCGGCCAACACCCGGGTCCCTCGGGTGACGGGAGCCAGGTCGGCGGGCTCCCCGGTGACCCAGGTGGTGATCGTCCAGGTGTGCGGGAAGCGTTCGGAGGGGGCGCCGAGACGCACCGGGACCGGAACGGGCAGGGGGAGGCGCGGGGCCAGGGCGGGCACCCACCGGTGCTCCTTGCGCAGGAGGTCGGGCGCGTCCGGCTGGCGGGGCATCCGGACCGCGAGGTCCTCGCCCAGGCGCCACATCTGGTTGCCCCAACCGCCCTCGACGGGGCGCAGCTCCCGGCTGGCGAGATCCGGGTGCTGCTCTTCGAGGAGGGATCGTACGAGCGACTCGTTCACGGAACCCACTGTAGGGGGCGGCGAGCCGCCGCCCCCCTCACGGGATCAGTGGACGGGCAGGCTCTCGGGTTCCTGACCGGCCTCCGACCGGCGCACCAGGAAGGTCGCGAAGAACGCCAGGGTGGCGATGACCGCGCCCAGCATGAACGCCGTGTGGATCCCGCCCGCCTCGGCGGTGACGGCGTCCGCACCGTCGCTCAGCTGGCTGGCGGCGACGGCCGACATCACGGCGATGAACGTCGCGGTGCCGGCGGCGCCCGCCACCTGCTGCACGGTGCCGACCACGGCGCTGCCGTAGGAGTACAGCGAGGGCCTCAGGGAGCCGAGCGCACCGGTGAGCAGCGGGGTGAACATGAGGCCGAGTCCGACACTGAGCGCCATGTGCGCGGCGACGACGTAGCCGAGCGGGGTCTCGGTGCCGAAGAAGGTCATGCTCCACATCACCAGGGCGACCACGCCCGCACCCGGGGTGACCAGGGGGCGGGGGCCGAAGCGGTCGTAGAGCCGACCCACGAACGGGGCCAGCAGACCCATCACCAGGCCGCCGGGCAGCAGGGTGAGGCCGGTCGCGAGCGTGTCGTGGCCGAGCACGTTCTGCATGTAGAGCGGCAGCAGGATGATCGTGCCGAACAGCGCCATGAAGCTGACGAGGACCAGCGCGATCGAGATCGAGAACTGGCGGGACTGGAACACCCGCAGGTCGAGCAGGGCCCGGTCCTCCCTCTGGAGTCCGATCTGGCGCCACACGAACAGCACGAGCGCCACGGCACCCACGCAGAGCGCCACCCACGGCGGAACGGGCGCGTCGGCGTCGGCCGCCTTGCCCAGGCTGGAGAAGCCGTAGACCAGACCACCGAAGGCGAGGGCGGAGACGATCACCGAGAGCACGTCGATCCGGGCGGCGCGGGGCTCGGTGACGTTGCGGATGAAGGCCGCTCCCAGGCCGAGCGCGAGCAGCGCGATCGGCAGCACGAGCCCGAACAGCCAGCGCCAGTCCAGCATGCTCAGGATGAGCCCGGACAGAGTCGGACCGACGGCGGGCGCCACCGCCATGACGATGGAGATGTTGCCCATCACGCGTCCCCGGCGGTCGGACGGGACCGTGTTGAGGATGGTCGTCATGAGCAGCGGCATCATGATCGCGGTTCCGCTGGCCTGCACGATCCGGCCGAGCAGGAGGACCGTGAAGTTCGGGGCGAGGAAGCAGATCAGGGTGCCGAGACTGAACAGGGTCATCGCCGCGATGAACACCTGCCGCAGGTGGAACCTCTGCAGCAGGAACCCGGTCACGGGGATGATCACGGCCATCACGAGCATGAAGGCCGAGGTCAGCCACTGCCCGGTGGAGACCGAGATGCCGAGGTCGCGGTTGAGCGCGGGCAGGGCCACGCCCATGATCGTCTCGTTGAGGATGACGACGAACGCCGAGACCAGGAGGAGTGGGATGACGAGTCGGGTCGCTCGCTGGTCCGCGACCTCGTCGGAGTTTGTCACGTCGGGTTGCCTGGTCACGTACTTCCTTGCGCGCTTGGGATGGCCTGGATCCGGGGGATGAGCGGGGGTGCGGGCTGTTCCGTCGAACGGTCAACCCCGCTGGTCACGGGAGTATTCCGGGGCGGAAGGGATATTCCGCCTCGAACGCCACTGTGGCTTCCAGGGTAGGCGACGGAACGTGCCGTCTCGCCCCATTTTTGCGCGCTGTGCAACCACCTTTCCGCCCCAGTCGTGTGCCCTTCCCCACGTCGCTCAGGTCAGCCCGCAGGCCCGTGTCGCGAACGACCACACGGCCGCCCCCACCAACGGGTCGACGCTCCTGCGTCCCGGGCCGCCGGTGCCGTGCGAACCCGCGCCCTCCACCCCGGCGACCCCGCCGGACAGGGCCGGTTCGCCGCGCAGACCGCCACGGGGCCCGTAGAACTGGCCGCCCAGGGCCGAGGGGGAGGTGGCCGCGAACACGGCGGGCAGCGCGCCCCGGTCGGTTCCCTGGGCCCACGGGTACTGGAGCCGGTCCAGGGTCGTGGGCCGGGGCGGGGTGAAGAGCGATCCGACGCCCGGTGAGAGCACGGGCAGCGCGTAGCCGGGGTGCGCGACCAGGCTCCGCGCCCTCGATCCCCGTTCGACCAGCCTCCGGTGCAGTTCGAACCCGAGCGCGTGGGTGACCAGCTTGGACTGCGCGTAGGCGCGCCAGGGTGAGTATCCGCGTTCCAGTTCGAGGTCGTCGGGGGAGGGGCGCACCAGTTTGGCGCTCATCGACCCCATCCAGACGACGCGACCGGAGGTCCGCTCCAACGACTCCAGTACCTCGTGGGTCAGTACGAGGTGGCCGAGCGCGTTGGTGGCCAGGGTGAGTTCGTGCCCGTCCGCGCTGAGTTCGCGCCGGGCCGGACCGCCCACGAGTCCGGCGTTGTTGACCAGGGCGTCCAGTCGGGGGAGCCGGGTGAGTTCGGCTCCGGCCGCCCTGGCGTTGGCCAGGTCCGAGGTGTCGATCCGCACCACCCGGGTGTGGGCCCCCTCGACCTCCTCGCGCAGGGCCGCGGCGATCCGCTCGCCGCGTCGGGTGTCGCGGCACAGCAGTACGACGTCGGCTCCGGCCCGGGCCAGGAACAGGGTGATCCACAGCCCGATCCCCGAGCTCGCGCCCGTCACCGCGATCGTGCGTCCGTCCAGGTTCGGCGCCTGCCAGCCCATGTGCTCCGTTCCCCTCTGTGGATGGTCCTCGGGTCCCGGCAGCCTAGGGGTCACGTCAGGAGCCGGTCGAGTTGCCCGCGCAGGGTCCGTTCGGCCTCCGTCGCGGACAGGCCGCCGATCAGGACGCGCATGGACAGGCCGTCGGCGGTGGCCATGAGTCCCCGTGCGGCCGAGCGGGGATCGGTGAGGCCGGGCGCGATGCGGGTGAGGAGCCGCGCGGCCTCCGCCTCCTCGCCGTCCTTGGCCTCGGCCAGCAGGCGGGCGAGGGCCGGGTGGTGGAACCCGGCGGCCACGTACTGGTGGAAGACGGACACTCCGACGCGGGCCGTCTCCGCCCGGGGGATGGGGTGCGCGACCAGTTCCCAGAGGACCGCGCGGTCGTCTGCTCCACGGGTGGCGTCGTCGTGGAGCCGTTCGGCGCCCGACAGCATCGCCTCCAGGCTGGCCTGGAGGAGTTCGTCCTTGCTGCGGAACCAGTACTGGATGCGCCCGACCGAGACCCCGGCGGCCGTGGCGACGTTGCGCATGGACACCGCCCCCATGCCGTCCTCGGCGATCACCCGCCACACCGCGTGGAAGATCTCGGTCCGTCTCTGGTCGGGCTCCGGGTTGCTCATGGCCCCATCCTACCCGTCGTCAATACGATCGTATTGAGATGGGTGTACACTCGGAGAACGGTCAATACGATCGTATTTTCCCGGGAGGGGTCATGTCCGACCAGAAGAAACACCGTCCCCGAACGCGCCGAGCGCTCCAGGTCCTGGCCGTGCTGGCGGTGGCCTGGCTGGTCATCGACAAGGCGGCCGCGATCGTCGCGCCCGAACCCACCGTGGGGCACTGGCGCGGCGCGGAGGGGTACGCCTCCTACCGCCAGGCCTACGAGGACGTGATGGCGACCCTGCCCGAGCCGACCCGCACCCACGACGTCCCTACCGAGTACGGGTCCGTGCGCGTGTACGAGTGGGCCGCCGCCGAGGAGGCGGAGGACGCTCCGCCGGTGGTGCTGTTGCCCGGTATCCGCTCCGGCGCGCCGATGTGGGGTGACAACATCACCCACTGGGTCGGCCAGCGCACCCTCTACGCGATGGACGCGATCGGTGACGCCGGGATGTCCACGCAGTCGACGCCCTTCTCCTCCTTCGACGACCAGGCCGCCTGGGTGGAGCAGGTGCTCACCGGGCTGGATCTGGAGCGCGTCCACATGGTGGGGCACTCCTTCGGGGGTGCCATCGCCGCCGTCCACGCGCTCGAACACCCGGGCCGGGTGGCCTCCCTGACCCTGCTCGAACCGGTGATGGTCCTACGCGGGCTGCCCGCCTCCACCTACCTGTGGTCCTCGCTGCTGCTGCTTCCGGTACCGCAGTCGTGGAAGGACCGGGGCATGGCGGAGATCGGCGGTGTCACCGTCGAGGAGGTGCGCGAGCGCACCCCGATGTCGGTGATGGTCGACGAGGGGTCGCGGCACTACGACTCGGTCACCCTCGTGCCGCGCACCCTCTCCGACGAGGAGTGGCGGTCCATGACGATGCCGATCCGGATCGACCTGGCCAGCGACGGCTCCCTGGCCGGTGGCGGAGAGGCCGGGGACCGGGCCCGGGAGCTGGGCAAGGGGCCGGTCACCGTCTGGCCGCGCACCACCCACTCGCTGCCCATGCAGGCCGCCGGGGAACTGGGCTCGGAGCTGCCCGCCTACTGGGCCGAGCACGACGGCTGAACACGACCGAAGAGCACCCTGCGGTCAGCCCTCCAGTCTGCGGCGCAGTTCCGGCAGGCCGGATCCGCTCACCCGGTCCAGGTAGGCGGGGCGGCCGGCCATGAGCATGACCAGCGCGAGCAGGGGTCCCTCCACGGTGGGGAGGCCGGGGTCGTTCGTGGTGAAGTCCGCGTCGGTGGCCCGCAGGTGCAGCCCCTTGACCTGGGACCTGCTGTTGACCGCGAAGTCGCGGGAGGCGAGGAACCGGGCGACCTCGGCCACCGCCTCGGGTGCCGGTTCCCGTTCGACGCCGAGCGGGCGGCGCACGTCCTGGCCGTGCACGACCAGTTCACCCAGCCAGGGGGAGGGGTCGCCGGTGGGCAGTCGCACGGGTTCGCCGTCCTCGGTTCCCAGAGCGGCGAACCTGGCCAGTGTCGCGGTCGGTTCGGGCCGTGCGAAACGGGCGATCTGCCGCTGGTTGTGGACCGCGGGGCGCAGGCCCGAGCGCAGGATGGAGACGATCCAGCCGAACCGGCCGATGGTCATGCCCGCGCCCAGGTGCGCGACCACGTCGTGCACGTTCCACTCGGAGCTCAGTGAGGCCCGGTCCCACTGTTCGGGGGTGAGTTCCCGCAGGTCGGCCACGAGGGCGGCGTGTTCGGCGGCGAACAGCCCCCTGATGTCGGAGGTCTCCATACGCGCACTCTACGGACCGGTTCCGACGTTTTCCGGAAGGGCGGCCTCCGACACCCGCCCTCGCCCGCTGTGAATCTACGTCGTACAGGCGCCGGTCGTCTTCACTTCGAGAATCCGAGGTTTGTGTTGCCGCTCACTCTCCGCACCTCTAAAATGAACGATGATCATTAACTCGGCGCCCCAGGAGACCCCATGAGCAGTGCCCTCCGGAACTTCGTCAACGGAGCCTTCGTCGACGCCCACGGCCAGGGCCGGATCGACGTCGTCAACCCCACCGACGCGACCACCGTCGCGGTCTCGCCCGTCTCCGACCAGGTCGACGTCGACGCCGCCTTCGACGCCGCGCGGGCCGCCTTCGCCTCCTGGAGGCGCGTCACCCCCGGGGAGCGGCAGCGGCTGCTGCTCAGGATCGCGGACGCGGTGGAGGCCAACGCGGACGAGATCGTGGAGGCCCAGCACCGCAACACCGGCCAGCCCCGGTGGATGATCTCCCAGGAGGAGATCGCCATGGGCGTGGACCACCTGCGCTTCTTCGCCGGTGCCGCCCGCACCCTGGAGGGCCGCGCCGCGGCCGAGTACATGGAGGGCCACACCTCCTACGTCCGCCGCGAGCCGATCGGGGTCGTCGCCCAGGTCACCCCGTGGAACTACCCGCTGCTCATGGCGGTGTGGAAGATCGGCCCCGCCCTGGCGGCGGGCAACTGCGTCGTGCTCAAGCCCTCGGACACCACCCCCGAGTCCACCCTGGTCCTGGCCCGGCTGATGGGGGAGATCCTCCCGGAGGGCGTGTTCAACGTGGTCCTGGGCGACGCGGGGACCGGCCAGCTCCTGGTGGAGCACCCCGAACCCGCCATGGTCTCCATCACCGGTTCGGTCCGTGCGGGCCGACAGGTCGCGGCCTCGGCCGCCAAGGGGCTCAAGCGCGGCCACCTGGAGCTGGGCGGCAAGGCCCCGGCGGTGGTCTTCGCCGACGCCGACCTGCCCGCGACCGCCAGGGCCCTGGTCGAGTTCGGCACGTTCAACGCCGGCCAGGACTGCACCGCCGTCACCCGGGTCCTGGTCGAGGAGAGCGCCCACGACCGCTTCGTGGAGCTGTTGGCCGAGGCGGCGCGCGGCACCCGCACCGGGAACGCCGACGAGTCCCAGAACGACTACGGGCCGCTCAACAACGCCCGGCACTTCGCGTCGGTCACCGACAAGCTCGGGCGCCTGCCCGCACACGCCACGGTGGTCACCGGCGGTCGGGCGGTCGAGGGCGACGGCTACTTCGTGGAGCCGACCGTGGTCACCGGCGTCCGTCAGGACGACGAACTGGTCCAGGAGGAGACCTTCGGCCCGATCCTCACCGTCCAGACCTTCGCCTCGGAGGCGGAGGCGGTGGAACTCGCCAACGACGTCGACTACGCCCTGGCCTCCAGCGTCTGGACCTCGGACCACGGCGCCGCGATGCGTCTCACCCGGGACCTGGACTTCGGCTGCGTCTGGGTGAACACCCACGTGCTGCTCACGGCGGAGATGCCGCACGGCGGCTTCAAGTCCTCGGGCTACGGCAAGGACCTGTCCCTGTACTCGGTCGAGGAGTACACCCGCGTCAAGCACGTGATGCACGCACTGGAGGGCTGACCGGAACCGGGTCTCAGTCCGTGTACCTCTGGCGCAGGCCGCTGACCAGGGCGTCGAGTGCGAGCTCGAAGGCCCGGTCGGCGGCCTCGCGGGGGTCCGCCGACCTCTGGGCCGCGAACCGGGTGAAGGTGGGGGCCAGGTCCTCCAGGCCGCCCGGGTCGAAGATCCCCTCGGGGGCGGAGGCGTCGTAGGCGGCGCCGAAGACCAGCGCCTCGACGCCCACGATGATGTCCACCGCGTCCGCGCCGACGATCCCGGCCTCCTCCAGGGCACGGGTGACGCGCTCGTACATGCGCAGCGTCCTGGGGGAGTCGGCGACGGGCAGCACCGCCATGACCGGGATGAGCGCCGTGTGCTCCATGAAGCACCGCCGGTAGGAGTGCGCCCATCGCCGCAGAGCCCGGTCCCACGGCTCGGTGCCGAACCCGGAGTCGTCGATCCGCTCGTTCACGCGCTCCTGCAACAGGATCAGCACGTCGCGCTTGGAGGCGACGTGGTTGTACAGCGCGGAGGCCGCCACCCCGAGCTCCCGGGCCAGGGCGGCCATGGTGAGGTGCCGGTAGCCCTGTTCGGTGACGATCCGGATCGCGGCCAGGGTGACGCGTTCACGTGAGAGCACCGGCGAGGAGGGTCTGCCCCGGCCCCGCCCACTGCGCGTTCCCTGGCTCACTGGCGCCTGCTTCCTGATCGAGGCGTGGTCGCGGTCACCACCAGTCTAGGAGCGGCGCGCCCGCGTCCGTATCGGCGCTGCTCGTGAGAGTGTCCCGCTTGACACCGGGGGATCCGTGCCCGTTAATGAATGGTATTCATTTAATGGTTCGAAGGAGCGCACCCATGCGAGGCACACACGTCATCGGCAGCGACGAGGTCCTCTATCGCGACGTCGTCGTGGTGGGCGCCGGCCCGGCCGGGCTGATGGCCGCACGCACCCTCCAGGCCGCCGGGCGCACCGTCGCCGTCCTGGAGGCGCGCGACCGCGTCGGCGGCCGCACCTGGTCCCGGGTGGTCGACGGGGCCTTCCTGGAGGTCGGGGGCCAGTGGGTCTCGCCCGACCAGACCGAGCTGCTCGGCCTGCTGGACGAGCTCGGGATGAGCACCTACCCGCGCCACCGTGAGGGCGCCAACGTCTACCTCGCGCCCGACGGCACCCGGCACGAGTACACCGGCGACATGTTCCCGGCGGGGGAGCGGACCGAGGCGGAGATGGCACGGGTCATCGCGACCCTGGACGGCCTGGTCGAGGAGATCGGCGTCGAACGCCCCTGGGACCACCCGCTCGCCCGCGAACTGGACACCGTCACGTTCACCGAGTGGCTGCGGCGGCAGACCGACGACGAGGCCGCCCGCGAGAACATCGGCATCTTCATGGCCGGAGGCATGCTCACCAAGCCCGCCCACGCCTTCTCCGCGCTCCAGGCCGTCCTCATGGCGGCCTCCGCCGGGTCCTTCTCCCACCTCGTGGACGAGGACTTCATCCTGGACCGCCGGGTGGTCGGGGGCATGCAGTCGGTCTCGCAGACCATGGCCGCCGCCCTGGAGGAGGGCACCGTCCACCTGGAGAGCCCGGTACGGACCGTCCGCTGGAGTGAAGAGGGGGCCACGGTCGTCTCCGAACGCGTGACCGTGCGCGCCCGCCGTGTGGTCGTGGCCGTGCCGCCCACCCTCTACTCGCGGATCTCCTTCGAGCCCGCCCTGCCCTGGCTCCAGCAGCAGATGCACCAGCACACGTCGATGGGCCTGGTCATCAAGGTCCACGCGGTCTACGAGCGCCCCTTCTGGCGGGGCCGGGGACTCTCCGGCACCGGCTTCGGGGCCAAGGAGCTCTGCCAGGAGGTCTACGACAACACCAACCACGGGGACGAGCGCGGCACCCTGGTCGCCTTCGTCTCCGACGAGCTCGCGGACGACCTCCTGCGCCGCCCCGCCGAGGAGCGCCGGGACGCGATCCTGCGCTCCCTCTCCCACTACCTGGGGGACGAGGCGCTGGAGCCGCTGGTCTACTTCGAGTCGGACTTCGCCTCCGAGGAGTGGACCCGGGGCGCCTACGCGGCCAGCTACGACCTCGGCGGACTGCACCGCTACGGGGCCGACCAGCGCGACCCGGTGGGGCCCGTCGGCTGGGCCTGCTCGGACCTGGCGGCCGAGGGCTACCAGCACGTGGACGGGGCGCTGCGCCAGGGCCGCCGCGCCGCCGAGGAGGCCCTGGCGGACATCGGCTGAACCGGCGCCCACGACGAGGGGGAGCCCGGACCCGCTCGTGTGCGCGGTCCGGGCTCCCCCTCGTCTCAGGGACGGCCGGTCACGATCCCGACGCGGCAGCGAACTCCGCGCGCAGCCGGACCACCTCGGCCGGGTCCCAGCCCGGCCCCGGCACGCTGGAGGCCAGCATGCGCGTGTAGGGGTGCTCGGGCTCACGCAGCACGCGCCGGGTGGGGCCGTGCTCGACGGCCCGGCCCCGGTACATGACCAGGACCTCGTCGGTGACCTGCCCGACCACGGCCAGGTCGTGCGAGACGAACACCAGGGACACCCCCGACTCCTCGCGGATACGGGAGAGCAACCGCAGGATCTGGGCCTGCACCGACACGTCCAGCGCGGAGACCGCCTCGTCGAGCACGAGCACGGACGGATCCGCCGCCAGCGCGCGGGCGATGGCCAGGCGCTGCCGCTGTCCCCCGCTGAGCCGGTGCGGCCTCGCCTCCGCCTCCCTCGCGCCGAGCCCCACCTGTTCGAGGAGTTCCAGGGCGCGCCGGTCCGCCGTGGCCCGGTCGGCGCCGTGCAGGCGCAGGACGTGGCACAGGCACTGGGCGGCGGTGAGGCGGCGGTCGAGGGACTCCAGCGGGTTCTGGAAGACCAGCTGCACCTCGCGCGCCCGGCGCAGGCGCGCGGCGCGCCCGCGCTCACGCACGCCCCGGGCCCGGCCCGCCACCCGGATCTCCCCGGCGTCGGCCCGCTCCAGACCCACCAGCATCCGGGCCACGGTGCTCTTGCCGGACCCGGACTCACCGACCACGCCCAGGGAACCGCCGGGCGCGAGCTCGAAGGAGACGTCGTCCACGGCCACCAGCTCCGGCACGCCCCGGCCCATGGAGAAGGCCCTGCGCAGTCCGCTCACGGACAGCGCCGGTTCGTTCGGGGTCATCGGTTCTCCTCCTCTGGACGGGACGCGCCCGCTCCGTGGTCCGCCGTCTCCGCCCGTACACAGGCGACCCCGCCGTCGTCGAGCGGGAACGTCTCCGGACGCCAGGTCGTACACGCCTCCGTCGCGTCGGCGCACCGGGGCGCGAAGGGGCAGCCGGTGAAGGCGGTGGACAGCGAGGGCGGGGCTCCGGGGATGGGCTCGGGGGCCAGGTCGGAGTCCAGCCCCGGGTTGCACGCGATCAGGCCGCGCGTGTAGGGGTGGCGCGGGTCCGCGAAGAGCGCCGACGCCTCGCGCGACTCGACCACGCGGCCCGCGTACATGACGTGGACCCGGTGGCAGTAGGCGGCGGCCAGGTGCAGGTCGTGCGTGATGAACAGGACGCCCATGCCCCGGCGTTCGCGCAGGTCGCGCAGGACCGACAGCACCTCCGCCTGCGTGGTGGCGTCCAGGGCGGAGGTCGCCTCGTCCGCGAGCAGGAGCTCGGGCTCGGTGGCCAGCGCCGCGGCGAGCACGACCCGTTGCAGCATGCCCCCGGACATCTCGTGCGGGAACTGGTGGAAGCGCTCCTCGGGCCGGTTCAGGCCCACCTCCGCCATGAGGTCCAGGGCCCTGGTGCGGGCCTCGGCCCTGGGCGTGCCCAGGGCCAGGACCAGGCGTTCGGTGAGGAAGTCGCCCACGCGCCGGACCGGGTTGAGCACCGAGCGCGGGTCCTGGAAGACCATGGACACCCGGCGGGAGCGGAGTTCGGTGAGCTCCGCCGGAGCGGCGCTGAGCACGTCGGTCCCGCCGACGCTGGCCCGGCCGCTGACGGCGGAGCCCTCGGGGAGGAGCCGCAGGACCGCGCGGGCCGTGGTGGACTTCCCCGAACCGGACTCACCGACCAGGCCGACGACCTCGCCGGGTTTCACGGTGAGACTGACCTCGTCCAGGACGGGGCGGCGCGTCTCGGCGCCCGGCAGGGTGACGGTGAGGTTGTCGATGTCGAGCAGCATGGGCCTACCTCCGTGAGTTCAGCCGGTCGGCGACGCGCACCCCGACGATGTTGAACGCGACCACGACCAGGGCGATGGCCGCACCGGGGACCAGCGCGGGCCACAGCACGCCCTGGATCAGCGCGGACTGCCCCTCCTGGACCATCAGGCCCCACTCGGAGCTGGGCGGCTGCGCGCCGAACCCGAGGAAGCTGAGCGTGGCCAGGCTCATCAGGCCCTCCCCGAAGAGCACCACCAGGTACCCGAGCAGGGCGGGCGCCATGTTGGGGACGAGGTAGCGCAGGCAGATGACCAGGCCGCTCACCCCCTGCACCCGGTAGGCGTCGATGTAGGGCTTGGCACACTCCGCCAGCGCGACGCTGCGGGTGAACTTGGCGATGATCGGTGTGAACGCCAGCCCCAGGGCCACGACGGCCGTGGTCATGCCGCTGCCGAACACCGCGATGACGAGGACCACGAACAGCAGCCCGGGGAAGGCGTACATGACGTCGGTGACGCGGGCCAGGAGGACGTCCACCCAGCCGCGTCGCCAGGCGGCCAGGGTTCCCATCGCCACGCCCAGCACGGAGGCGAGCAGGAGCAGGGCCAGCGGGCCCAGCAGGCTCTCGCGCGCGCCGTGGACGACCCGGGACAGCAGGTCGCGTCCCATCTGGTCGGTGCCCAGCCAGTGGTCGGCGCCGGGCGGAGCCCAGATGTTGCCGAAGTCGATGGCGTTCGGGTCGGCGGGGGCGACCAGTGGAGCGAACAGGGCGGCCAGGACCACCGTGACGAGGAACCCCGCGCTGACCCAGAGGACCACTCCTCCGGACCCCCGCGCGCCCGCGCGCGAGGTGCTCACGGTGACGGCCGTGGTGGGCGTCTGGGCGGTCATACCCTGTTCCTTTCGATACGGACCCGCGGGTCCAGGAGCGGGTGGACGAGGTCGATCAGGGTCGTGACCCCCATGTAGGCGACCACCATGCACAGCAGGACGGCCTGTACGACCGGGAAGTCGAGGTTGTTGATCGCGTCCACCAGCAGCGCGCCGATCCCGCTGAGGCCGAACGCCGACTCGATCACCACGGTCCCGCTGAGCATGCTGGCGGTGACGAGGCCGCACATCGTCACGACGGGGCCCAGGGAGTTGCGCAGCACGTGGCGGCGGACCACGTGCCGTTCCGCGATCCCCGACGCCCGCGACGCCGCGACGTGCTCCAGGTCGAACTGCTCCACCATCGTCTGCCGGGTGACCCGGGAGATGATGGCCAGGGCTCCGGTGGCCAGGGCGATCGCGGGCAGTGTGAGGTGGTGGACCCGGCTGAGGAAGCCCTCGCCCAGGCCGGTCACCGGGAACCAGCCCAGCCGGACCCCGAACAGGGAGATCAGCGCGATGGCCAGGACGAACGACGGCACCGAGGCGGCCAGCGTGGTGCCCGCCGTGACGGCGGCGTCGGTCCGGCGTCCGCGACGCACGGCGGACAGGGCGCCCAGGGCGATGCCCAGGACGGTGAAGAGCACCGCCGCGTAGGCCACCAGGGACACGGTGGTGGGCAGGCGGGTGAGGATGAGGTCGCTCACCGCCGCGTTGTACTGGAACGACGTCCCGAGGTCGCCGGTGACGGCACCACCGAGCCACAGCCAGTACTGCACCAGCAGCGGCTGGTCCAGGTGGTACTCGGCGCGGACCGCGGCGATGCGCTCGGGGGTGACGTTCTCGGGGTCGCCCACCAGGAACGACACCGGGTCACCCGGTGCGGCGTACATGGCCCCGAAGATCAGCGCCGAGCTGACGGCCAGGGTGAGCAGCATGCCGCCGAGGCGGCGCAGCACGTGCGTGGTCATCGTCCTTCGTCCTCTCGGGCGCCGAGGTCGGCGGCCCACGGGTAGAAGAGGAACGCGGAGGAGGCGGGCGCCCCCGTGACTCCGGGTCCCATGGCGAGGGTCGTGGGGACCTGGACGACGGGGATCCACGGCATGGCCTCGGTCCAGCGGTCCTGGAGCTCCACGGCGAGCTCGGCCCGTTCGGCGTCGTCGGTCGCGGCCTGGGCCTCCCTGACGAGGTCGTCGTACTCCTCGTCGGCGAAGCCGGAGTAGTTCACCCCGGCGTCGGAGGCGCCGTTCTTGTAGAAGCCCACGGGGTCGTTCTTCGAGATCCAGTACTCGTCGGAGAAGAGGTCGACCTGGGAACGCAGTTCGGGGTCCACGTAGTAGCTGCCGAACTGCTGCCGGGGCACGGTGGCGATCCGCGCCTCCAGCCCGATCTTCGCGGCCGCGTCCACGACGGCGTTGGCGATGATGGTGCGGGCGGGTTCCCCGTCGTTGGCGATGACGAGCGGTTCCTCGGGGGCTCCGGCCTCCTCGACCAGGGCGCGAGCCAGCTCCAGCTCCGGTTCGCCGGGGTCGGCGGGGGCGGCGTCGAGCGCCGCGTACGCCTCCTCGAAGCGTTCGCGTTCGTATCCCCAGCCGCCCGGGCCCAGGGGAGCGGACCACGGTTCGGCCAGTCCACCGAAGGCCGACCGGGAGATGCCGTCCCGCTCCAGCGCCAGGGACAGGGCCCGCCGCAGCCGGGGGTCGGACAGCCCGCCGCGTTCGGTGGTGATGAGGGACCACACGTTGGTGGAGGGCCCCTGGTACACCTGCACGGTCTCGTCGCGCAGCAGCGGGACGGCGGCCGACGCGGTGTCGAGGTAGGCGCCGTCGGACTCACCGGTGTTCAGGGTGTTGACCACGGCGTTCTCGACGGCCCAGCGGAACTCGACCCGGCGCACGTGCGCGGCGCGGTCGGTGTTCCAGTAAGCGTCGTCGCGCTCCAGCACGACCCGGCTGCCGGAGCTCCACTCGGTCAGCCGGTAGGGGCCCGTGCAGGCGTCCGAGCCCTGAGGGGTCCCGTAGGCGTCGCCGTCGGCCTCCAGGACGCGGCGGTCGTAGACGATGCCGCCGTTCCCGGCCATGGCGGGTACGAACACGGCGTCGCGCTGCTCCATGTGGACGGTGACCTCGCGGTCTCCGGTGGCCTCGATCCGCTCCACGTTCGCGTACTCGTCGGACTCCTCGGCGCCCTCGGCCGCGTGCCGTTCCATACTCCACACGACGTCGTCGGCGGTGATCGGGGCGCCGTCGCGGAAGGCGGCCCCCGGGGCGAGGCGGAAGACGACGGTGGAGTCGTCCTCCCACTCGGCGTACTCGGCCAGTCCGGGCCCGATGCCGAGGTCGGGAGCGACCCGCATGAGCCGCTCGCAGACGTTGGCGAGGACGGTGTTCTGCGCGGTGCCGCCGTTGGCGTCCAGGTCGAGTGAGGTGGGCTCGGACGGCAGCATCCAGGTCACCGAGTCCAGCTCACCCGAGGCCGGGGCGGTGGTGGCGGTCAGTTCGAGCTCCGGTCCCGCGGGCGGGGCCGTGCACGCGGTCACGGCGAGGGCCAGGACGGCGGCGGGGATCACCGCTGCGGCGCGGCGTGGTGGTCTGTCCTTCACAACGGTCTACTCCAGGGAAAGGGGGACGCGGACGGTGGGTCAGCTCTGGGCGCCCGGGCCGTCGTAGAGGTTCCAGGGCATGAGCTCGTAGTCGTGCTCGCAGGGGTTTCCGGCGGCGACGCGGTACTCGCCGCTGGTGAGGTCGACGAGGCTGGAGAGCAGCGTGGACCAGCGGCGCACCTCGGGCGCGGCGGGGTCGGGGTGCGTGCACAGGGACTCGGGGTGGCCGAGGTGGTCGGACATGGCCTCGTGGACGGCGGCACGGACCTTCTCGGGGGTGTCGCTGGTGCGGACGGCGGCGAGTCCGCGCCGGGCACGGGGAACACGGATGAGCGAGTCGGTGGCGAGCGGGCGGTAGGACTCGGCCAGCTGGGGCGGGATCCCGGCCTGGTAGTGGTTGCCGTGGACGAGCAGGCCCTCGTCGTCGGGGTACATCCACTGGCACGGTCCCGGGGTGGTCTCGACGTCGATCGCGAAACCGGAGCGGTGGGTCAGCAGCGCGTTGCTGGCGATGTGCGCCCGCGTCTTGACCAGCGCGTTCAGGGCGTCGGTGAGCCTGGAGGAGTCCAGGACCCGGCGGCGGACGAGGGTCTGCGGGACGCCGACGGCGGATCCGAAGCGCCCGCCGAGGCCGTTGGCGTTGAGCGCGACACCGGCGGAGTTGGCGCCGTGCCGCCCGATCTGGCCCGCCTCGACCTGCATGATGAGCGTGGGGCGGGGCGGCTGGACCACGCGGAGCATGAGGACGGTGCCGGCGGTGCCGTGCCGCCAGTCCCAGTTCTGTCCGGCGTAGACGCGGCCGTCGCCGGTCGCGCCCTCGGCGAGGGCGAACGAGGTGCAGCCGTCCGAGGCGTCGCGGTCGTCGGACTCGGTGGCGGCGGGCATGGAGCGGAAGGAGGAGTCGTAGATGATCTCCCCGCGCACGTTGAGGGCGAGGACGTCGAGCAGGTCGACCCCCGCGCCCTCGGCGATGCCCTCCATCTCGGTCACCATGTCGGCGTCGAAGGCGCGGCAGGTGTCGAGCCAGCCTCGGGCGCGGTCGAGGACGCCGCCCCAGCTCAGACCGGTCTGCTGGGTGAAGGCGCGTTCGTAGAAGCCCATGGCCGCGGCGATCTGGTCCCGGGCGGCCTCTCCGTAGGCGACACCGCGTTCACGCGGACCGCCGCTGATCTCGATGAGCGGCAGGCCCGAGGGCGTTCGCGGTGCGTTGGTGGTCATGATGGTGGTCCCCCGAACACGTCATGTAACATCCATTACGAAGACGCGCATAGTTGAAACGACTGTTTCCTCAGGAGTGTAATGAGTGCTACGCCACAGTCAAGAGCTGTAATGAATAGTTCTTCGAATCCGGGACTGGAACGCCTCCACACCCTGGTGCGCACTCACTGGGAAAGCCTCTCCCCGGCGGAACGATCGGTGTGCCGCCTGCTCACGGCCTCGCCGGTGGAACAGATCCTCTACTCCAACGCCCAGGAGCTCGGTACCGCCAGCGGCACCAGCAACGCCAGCGTCATCCGCACCCTGCGCCGCCTCGGCTACTCCGGGCTCCCCGCCCTCAAACAGGAGATCGCCGCGCCCTTCACCTCCGAGGTCGCGCCGGACGTCCGTCTGCGCGAGCGCATCGACCGCATGGGACGCGACTTCACCTCGCTCTGGGGCCGGGTCGTGGACGAGGCGCGCGACCGCGTCGAACACGTCCGCACGGCCACCTCGCCGGACGAGCTCACCCGCGCCGTGGAGGTCCTGGCCGAGGCGGGGCGGACCGTCACCTACGGCGTCGGCTCCTCCAACATCGCCGCCGAACACCTGGCCCTCAAACTCAACCGCATCGGCGCCCGCGCGCGCACCGTCGACACCGACGGCTTCCGGCTGGCCGACGACCTCCTCGGCATCGACCGAGGGGACGCCGTCGTGGTCTTCGCCCCCGGGCGCGTCCTGCCCGAGGTGGAGGTGCTGCTCGAACGCGCCCGCGCGGTGGGCGCCCACTCCGTCCTGGTGACCGACGAACTCAGCGAGGAACTGCGTGACAGCGTCGACATCGTCCTGTCCGCCCCCCACACCCCCACGGGCATGACCGCGGAGGCCCTGACCGGGATCATCGTCTCCGACGCCCTCGTGCAGGCCGTGGCCACCGTCCACCCGGATCGCGCCGTGCGCACCTCCCACGAACTCACCGCCTGGCGCGGACGCCTGGGCCACTGACCGCCGGGGCCGTCCCCGCCCCCGGCGGCCCCCCTCACCCCTCCCGGGGCCCGGCGCGCCCGGAGGCCGAGGGGGAGCCGCGATCCGTCCTCACGGCAGGGGAGGATGGGCCCATGGACTTCTCCGACCCCCTACCCGGTGACACCAGCGAGGACGAGCGCACGCGCGGCGCCCGGGTGGCGCTGCTGCCCGTGGGCAGCCTCGAACAGCACGG
The DNA here is from genome assembly GCF_056173345.1 of Nocardiopsis sp. iso_237. NCBI lineage: Bacteria > Bacillati > Actinomycetota > Actinomycetes > Streptosporangiales > Nocardiopsidaceae > Nocardiopsis > Nocardiopsis sp. iso_237. Next base: position 3,318,724 of record NZ_CM149669.1, read on the forward strand.
CTCCCACCTGCCGCTGACCACGGACACCGTCATCGCCTGCGCCCTGGCGCGGAGCCTGGCCGACGCCCACCCCGGGCTGCGGCTCCTGCCTCCCCTCAGCTTCGGCTGCTCCCACGAACACGACGCCTGGCCGGGGACCGTCAGCGTCACCGCGCCCACCCTGTACGCCATGGCCTCCGACATCGCCGCGTCCCTCCGTGCGGCGGGCACTCCCAAGCTGGTCCTGGTCAACGGGCACGGCGGCAACCACGTGCTCGCCAACCTCGTGCAGGCCTCGCGCGGCGACATGGCCCTCTTCCCCGGCCCGGACGACTGGGAGGCGGCACGCGGGGCGGCGAGGATGAGCACCACCAACGACCGCGACATGCACGCGGGGGAGCTGGAGACCTCGGTCCTGCTCCACGTGCGCCCCGACCTGGTCCGCCCCGGCTACCAGGAGGCCGACCACCTCGCGGACCGGCGCGACCACATGCTCACCACCGGGCTGTCCCGCTACACCCGCTCCGGGGTGGTGGGACAGCCCTCACGCGCCACGGCCACCGAGGGCCGTGATCTTCTGGCGCACCTGGTGAAGGTGTTCACCGGGTACCTCAACGTGCTCGACCCGCAGCAGCCGCCACAGCAGCACCAGCCCGCCGGGAAGGGAGGCGACCAGGGCCAGGAGCCCGTACGCCACTGACACCGTCAGCCCCAGGTCAGCCCCCAGCCCGGCCGCCCCGAAGGCCAGGGCCGTCACCGCCTCACGCGGACCCCAACCGCCGAGGTTGGCCGGGACACTCATGGCCACCAGGGCGAGCACCAGCAGCGGGAGCAGGGCCGGTGCGGGCACGGCGACCCCGACCGCCCGCGCCGCGACCAGGAACAGCGTGAGGTGCCCGGCCAGCGCGGCCGCCGACAGCAGCACCACGCCCGGGCCGGTCGTCACCGTGAACAGACCGGCCCGGGTGTCCGCGACCGTCGCGGACAAGGCCCGCCACCAGGCCGAACCCCGTCGGCGCCCGAGCACCCAGCCGAGCGCCACCACCAGCGCCATCAGCGCGAACACGGCCAGGGAGGCGGCCACCGCCAGCAGCCCCGGCCCCAGGAGCGCGGCGGGCAGGGTGAACAGCAGCACCGCGCAGGTCGCGGCGAGCACCACCTGCCCGGCCATGCGCTCCAGCAGCACGGCGCGCACACCCCGGGCCACGTCACCGGCGTAGCGGCCGTGGCTGACCGCCCGGTGCACGTCCCCCAGCACTCCGGCGGGCAGCACGGCGTTCAGGAACAGGGCCCGGTAGTAGTCGGCCACCGCGCGCACCCAGGGCAGACGCAGCCCCACCCCGCGCGCCACCAGGACCCATCGGCCCGCGCACAGCAGGGTCGTGACCAGACCGATCCCCAGTGCCGTCGTCACCGTCGCCGGGTCGACCGCTCCGAACGCGGCGGTGAAGGCCCCCAACGGGAACCACCACACCACCCCGGCCAGGATCGCGACCCCGACCAGCGGGCGCGCGATCCTGGTCCACCGTCCTTCGGTGCCGTTCATGGGAGCGGCACGCCCTCACCGGGTGGCGGCGGCTCGCCGGGCAGCGCCAGCAGGTCGGTGTGGTGTACCAGCACGCCCAACTCCCCCCGTTCACACTGGCCGAGCCGTCGTTCCAGGTACCCGCCGACCGCCGCCCCCGGGTCCTCCTCGAAGGCGGCCTCCGCCCATCCCCGCAGCCAGGAGCGGACGAGCGGAACGCGCTCCGGACCCAGCCGCCAGGGACTCGGGTGGGACAGGGTCCGGTACCCCAGCGCACCGAACGCCCCCTCGGCCTCCTCGGCGGCCTCCGGCCCGCGACGCCCGCCCCGGCGCTGGTGGGCGTTGAACGCCTCCGTCAGCGCCGGGTCGTCCCGGTCACCCGGGAAGAGCTCCACCCGGCCCACCACCGACAGCGTGAACAGGGCCGCGCAGCCCGCACCGGCCACCGCCCGGACGATGCGCTCCAGCTCCGTCCGCGTGAGCAGGTCGAGCAGAGCGGACCCGGTGACCAGGTCGACCCCGGACAGGTCCCGCGCGGTGATCGTACCCACGTCCCGTAGACACATCCGAGCACTCACCGGTGAGCCGTCCTCCGAGGCGGCGGGCAGGTACGCCCCGGCCATCGACAGCAGGCCGGGATCCACGTCGTAGAGCGTCCAGCGCTGGACCCCGGCCAGCCGGGGCGCCAGCCAGCGACCCTGGGAACCGGACCCGCATCCGAGGTCGGCGATCCGGACCGGGCGCTCGCGGGATCCGCCGCCGCGCCCACGGAGGAAGGCCCGGAGCGGTGGGAGCGTCGCCGTGGCACGGGCCTGGGAGTCGGCACCCTCCCGCAGGGCCAACCAGCCCGGATCGAAGGCGGGCGGCGGGTTCTCGGACACAGAGCTCAACGGGACCCCTCCCGGTGGAGTGCGACCGCCAGCGGACGGCAGCCTCCTCCCAGAGTGCCAGCTCAGGCGCGTCCGGGAGGTCCGTTCCAGGAAGCCTTTGCCCGGATCTGTCTCCCGGGTGCCCTCGGTCGGACCCGGACCGGTCAGACCTTCCGGGCCAGACCCGCGTACTGGGGGACGGGGCGGACGGTGCCCACCTCGGTGGGTCCGGGGCGCCAGTGGAACACCGGGACCACGCCCGGCTCCACGAGCTCGTAGCCGTCGAAGAAGCTGTGGAACTCCTCCACGGTGCGCATGTGGTACTTCTGGGCGACGTGCCGCTCCCAGACGCGCATGCCCTCGGCGGCGCGCTCGGTGTCCTCGACCTCCATGTGGGCCAGCACGCCGTCGCACACCGCGAAGAAGCTGCCCGGGGCCAGACGGTCGACGTAGGCGCGCACGAGACGGACCGCCTCCTCGATCTCGAAGTGGCCCATGGTGCCCATCAGGGTCAGCCCGACGGGCCGCTCCAGGTCCAGTGTCCGTCCGGCCGCCTCCAGGACCTTCTCCACATCGCGCAGGTCCTGGTCCACGTACTGGGTCCTGCCCGCGTCGGTGCCCACGAGGAGCGCGCGGGCGTGGGCCAGGACGAGGGGGTCGTTGTCCACGTAGACCACCCGGGCCGAGGGGTCGAGCGCCTGGGCCACCTCGTGGGTGTTGTCGGCGGTGGGCAGCCCGGTGCCGATGTCGAGGAACTGGGTGAGGCCCTCCTCCTCGACCAGGTGGCCGACGGCGCGGCGCAGGAAGAGCCGGTCTCCCTGCGCCGCCTCCGCGACCGCGGGGAACAGGGCCCGGACGCGGTCACCGACCTCGCGGTCGACGGGGTAGTTGTCCTTCCCGCCCAACCAGTAGTTCCACACGCGCGCGGTGTGGGCGACGGTGCTGTCGATCGGGGTGTCCGGCATGGTGCCTCGCGTTCCTGTGGGTCTCGGGGGGCTCGGGGGAACCACCCCCGCAGTCTCCTTCCCCGATCCGCCCGGGCGCAAGCCGCGAAGCCCTGTGCCCCAGGGCTTCGCGGTTCAGGAGGACAGCGCCGCCGGTTCCTCGGGCCCGGGCCGCGCCTCCTCGTCGGGCCGCTTCATGTCCACGGTGTCCCGCAGCTGAACCCGGGGGAGGAAGAGCGCCACGACCAGGCCGACCACGGCGATACCGGTGGCGACCAGGAAGATGTCGCCGGTGGAGGAGCCGTAGGCTCCCTCGACGATCTCGCGGAGGAACGGCGGCATACCCGCCAGGTCCAGGGTGGTGCCGTCGGCGCCCCCCGGGGGGACCTCCACACCCGAGGCCGCCAGGCCGTCGGTGACGTTCGTGCTCACCCGGTTGGCGAGGATCGCCCCGAGCACGGACACGCCGATGGTGCCGCCGAGCGACCGGAAGAACGTGATCGCTCCGCTGGCCGCCCCGAGCTCGCGCAGCGGGACCGAGTTCTGCACGACCAGCACGAGGTTCTGCATGGACATGCCCACGCCCACACCGACCCCCAGCATGCCCAGGGACACCACGTACAGGGAGGTGGTCGCGTCGATGGTGGACAGCAGCAGGAATCCGAGGGAGAGGAACACCAGACCGGTGACGACGTAGGCCTTGACCCGGCCGGAGCGGGAGACCAGCCACCCGGACACGGTGGAGGAGAGCATCATGCCGAGCATCAGCGGGGTGGTGAGCAGACCGGCGGCGGTCGGTGAGTAGCCCCGGGCCAGCTGGAAGTACTGGCCGAGGAAGACCGCCCCGCCGAACATCGCCATGCCGACCGCGACGCTGGCGACGATCGCGATCAGGGGTTCGCGGCGAAGCACCAGGTGCAGCGGGATGACCGGCTCGGCGACCCGGTTCTCCACCCACACGGCCACGGCCAGCAGCGCGAGGCCTCCGGTGACCATGGCGCCGGTCTGCCAGGAGATCCACGCGAAGCTGCCGCCGACGAAGGTCACCCACAGCAGGATGGTGCTGACACCGGCGGCGATGAGTGTGGCGCCGACGTAGTCCACGCGCACGTCGGTGCGGTGCTCCTCGACGAGGTGCAGCGTGCGGGTGAGCACCACCAGCGCGACCAGCATGAACGGCACGCCGATGAAGAAGCACCAGCGCCAGCCCAGCCAGGAGGCGTCCGTGAGCGCCCCGCCGATCAGCGGGCCCCCGACGGTGGCCACGGCCATGATGGCGCCGATGATCCCGTTGAAGCGGCCGCGTTCCTTGGGGCTGACCAGGGCGGCGATGGTGGCCTGGACCAGGACCTGGGAGGCGCCCATGCCGAGTCCCTGGAGGGCGCGGAAGGCGATGAGCTGTTCGGTGTTCTGGGCGAACCCGCTGAGCAGCGAGGCCACGATGAACAGCACGATCGAGATCTGGAGCAGCCGCTTCTTCGGGAAGAGGTCGGCGAGCTTGCCCCAGACGGGGGTGGAGGCCGTGGACGCCAGCAGCGTCGCGGTCACCACCCAGGTGTACTGGGACTGGGTTCCTTGGAGGGATCCGAGGATCTGGGGCAGGGCGACCGAGACGATCGTGCCGCTGAGCATCGTCACGCCGAGGACGATCAGCAGCCCGCTCAGGGTGCGCATGATCGGTGTACGTGCGGTGCCCTGGGACTGAGGAGTACTCAAGGCTGGCCTCTGGTGAAGAGAGAAACGGGTGAAGGCGCGCAGGTGGAGGAGGTCTGCTGAGGCGGCAAAAATGCATACTAAGAATTTTTGCACCCTATGCACGATACCACCGGCCTCGGTGCCGGGACATGCGCGCCTCGGAGAACCCCGTCACATGCGACCGGGCCGTTCACGGAGCGCTCAGATGCCGAGCGCGCGCGCCATCTCGCGGGCCGCCCCGGACCATCCGTCCAGCTCCTCGCGGCGCCGCCGCGCCGCCCCGCGCAGCGTCTCCCGCAGTCCCGGGTCGGTCAGCCAGTCCCGCAGCGCCCGCTCCAGCGCCGCCGCGTCACCGGGGGGCACCAGCAACCCGGGCACGCGCCCGTCGGAGGCCCGGCCCAACGCCTCGGGGACCCCACCCACCTCGGACGCCACCACGGGAACCCCCCGGGCCAGGGCCTCGGTCACGACCATCCCGTAGGTCTCCGCGCGGGAGGCCAGCACCACCAGGTCGGCGGAGTCGTACACACCCTCCAGCTCCGCGCCGACCAGCGGTCCGGTGAACCGCACCCGGCCCGCCAACGCGTCCGCGAGCGGGGGAGGGGCGCCCGGCCCCGCGCACACGCACTCCCACGGCAGCCCGACCAGGCCACGGAGGGCGCCCAGCAGCAGGTCGTGGCCCTTGCGCGGGGTCAGGGAGGCCACGCACACCAGCCGGGGCACCCGGCCCGCCTCCTCCTCGAAGCCGCTCCCGCGCGCCAGCGGCGCCGCGTCCACCCCCGGCCGCACCGCGGCCACGGGTACGCCCGCCTCCGTCAGACCGTGGTGCCCGGCCAGCCGCCGCGCCGCCCACGCGCTGGTCGCCACCACCGACACCCCGCACCGCAGCACGGTCCGTTCACGGTCGTCCAGGTCCCGGGCCTCCGCTTCCGACAGCCCCGACTCGTCGGCCAGCGGCAGGTGCACCAGCACGTGGAGCCGGAGCCGCCGCGCGTGCGGCACGACCACCTCGGGGACTCCGCAGGCCACCAGACCGTCCACCAGCACGGAGGCGCCGTCGGGCGCACCGGCCAGCACCGAGGAGAGCGCCTCGGTCCCGACCCGCCCCGGACGCGGCCACGAGCCGGGAACCGCCACCGTCCGCACCGGCCGCAGCGGCCCGGCGGGACCGCTCGGTGTGTCCAGCCCGCCCAGCGCGTCCGCGATCCGCCGGTCGTAGGTGTGCCCGCCGCTGGGCACCGACGCCTCCGGAACGACGAACAGCGTCGGTGTCCGCACGGCCCCGGTCACAGCTCGCGTTCGTAGGAGGCCCAGGCCACGTGGGACTCGTGCAGGGTCACCGCGATCGAGGCCAGACCGTCGGCGTGCGGTCCCAGGGCCCCGGCCGCGACCCGCCCGGCCAGCCGGTCCGCGACCACCCGGGCCAGGAACTCGGTGGAGGTGTTCACCCCCGCGAACTCGGGGACCTCGTCCAGGTTGCGGTAGTTGAGTTCGGCCACCACCGCGCCCAGCTCCCGGGTGGCCGCGCCGATGTCCACCACGATGCCGTCGGGGTCCAGCTCCGGTCGGCGCAGGGTGGCGTCCACCACGAACGTCGCCCCGTGCAGGGCCTGGGCGGGGCCGAAGACCTCCCCCCGGAAGCTGTGCGCGACCATCAGGTGGTCCCGGACGGTGACACTGAACATGCGGACTCCCAGGGTGTCGGGTGCGGTCGGTGCGGTCAGGTCTCGTACACGACGCGATGGCACAGGGCCGACAGCTCGCCGCTGGCCAGCCTCGGCAGGACCGAGGGCAGCTCCTCGAACGGGCTCTCCCCGGTGAGCAGGGCGTCGAAGGCGGGGTCCTCCAGCAGGCGCAGCGCCAGTGCGAGGCGCTCGGCGTGGTCGTAGCGCGAACGGCGGGCCGGGGAGATCATGCCGACCTGGCTGGCACGCACCGTCAGCCGGTGGGAGTGGAAGTCCTCGCCCAGCGGCAGGATCACCCGCCGGTCCCCGTACCAGCTGAGCTCCACGACCTCGCCCTCCACGTGCAGCAGCCGCAGCGAGGAGACCAGCCCCGCCTCGGTGGCGCTGGTGTGGAAGACCAGGTCGCGGTCGCCCTCGGCCCGCTCGGGAGGGGCGAAGTCCACCCCGAGGCGGTCGGCGATCGCGGCGCGCCCGGGATCCACGTCCACCAGCTGGACCCGCGCCCCCGGTATCTGGGACAGCAGGCGCGCCACGCAGCAGCCCACCATGCCCGCGCCCACCACCGTCACCCGGTCGCCCACCATCGGGGCGGCGTCCCACAGGGCGTTGATCGCGGTCTCCACCGTGCCGGCCAGGACCGCGCGGGAGGCAGGAACGCCCTCGGGGACCACCGACACCGCCGAAGCGGGCACCACGAACCGGGTCTGGTGCGGGAACAGGCTGAACACCGTCCGCCCCACCAGCTCTCCGGGGCCCTCCTCGACCACGCCCACGTTCAGGTACCCGTACTTCAGCGGGCCGGGGAAGTCGCCCTCCTGGAAGGGGGCGCGCATCACCCCGTACTGGTTGGGCGGCACCCCGCCGCCGAACACCAGGGTCTCCGTGCCCCGGCTGATCCCCGAGTTCAGGGCGCGCACCACCACCTCACCGGGGCCTGGTTCGGGCAGCTCCACCTCCCGGACCTCACCCACGCCGGGGGAGCGCACCCAGAACGCCCGAGCCGTCCTCGCCATCCCTCACCTCTTCCTCTCCACGGGACCGGGCCCGAGGGCACGCGCCCGCCACAGTCCCACCACGTCACGTCCGAACGACCACAGCAGGGCGACCAGCGCCAGTCCCACCACCACGTCACCCACCGGCAGGGGGAGGACCCCCGAGGCGGCCACCGTCAACACGATCCCCTGGGCGGCGGCCACGGCCTTGCGCGCCACGCTCGGCGGCAACGGGCCCCTGAGCCACGGTGCCGCGCGGGCGGCGACCCAGAAGAGGTACCGCATCGCGCCGATCGCCAGGACCCAGGGTCCCAGCACCCCGGAGACGTACACACTCAGGGCCAGGATCAGGAACGCGTCGGCCTCCATGTCGAACCGGGCGCCGAAGTCCGACTCCGTGCGCGTACCGCGGGCCACCAGCCCGTCCACCCAGTCCAGGACCAGGGCCACGGCCGCCACCGCCACCAACGGCCCGGCGGGGCCACCCTCGGCGACCAGCGCCGTCACCACGCCGATCAGAACGACGCGCACCAGGGTCACCAGATCGGCCGGGCCCAGCGGCCACCGCTCGTAGCGGCGGATCGCCACCACCAGCGCCAGCGTCACCAGCACGGCGTACAGCGGCGCGGCGACCCAGCCCCGGATACCGAGCCAGGAGGCCGGGTCAGCCACCCGCCAGCCCCGGGTCGCCGTTCAGGTGCGGCAGGTCGTGGCCCAGGCGGTCCCGTTTGGCGACCAGGTAGCGGGAGTTGTTCTCGTGCGGGGGCACCAGCAGAGGAACCCGGGCGGCCACCTTGACCCCGTAGCCCTCCAGCGCCAGCACCTTGTCCGGGTTGTTGGAGAGCAGCCGCACCGAACGCACGCCCCGGTACCGCAGCACCCGCGCCGCAGGGCCGTAGTCGCGCACGTCCACCGGCAGGCCCAGGTGCGTCGCGGAGTCCACGGTGTCCAGCCCGCGCTCGTCCTGGAGCACCTGGGTGCGGACCTTGTTCACGAGCCCGATCCCGCGCCCCTCGTGGCCGCGCAGGTACACCAGTACGCCGCGGCCCTCGGTCAGGATCGTGCCCAGGGCGGCGTCGAGCTGGTCGCCGCACTCGCAGCGCAGCGCGCCGAACACGTCCCCGGTGACGCACTCGGAGTGCACCCGGACCAGGACCTCCTCGCCGTCACCCAGCGCGCCCAGGACCAGGGCCATGTGCTCCTGGCCGTCGACCGGGTCCCGGAAGGCCACACAGCGGAACGTGCCCCTGCGCACCACCAGGTCCGACTCGGCGACCTCCGCGCCGTCAAGAGAGTGCTCCGTCATGTGTCCTCCGATGCGGATGCGACCTGACCAGGTGCGTGCCCATCCCACCGGTCGGATACACGGGTCGGACGACTATTCCGGCAGGTCCACCCGGATCTCGTCGCCCAGGGCGAAGCCGCCCTCCAGCTCCAGGGAGTCCCCGCTCCAGAACCGCCCCGGATCGTAGTAGCCGGGCCGCCTGCCCGGGGCCAGCAGCCCCATCTCCTCGTAGGTCAGCGCCATGACCTCCGCGCAGTAGGCGGTCTCCAACCGGCGTTCGCGAGCCCTGCCCCGGAACGGCATCCGGCCCAGCGCCCACCGCCCGGCCAGTTGGGCGGTCGAGGGGAAGGGGGTGCCGTCGAGCCGGGCGACCATCCGCAGCGCGGCGTCCTCCATCGCGCGGTCGGCCAGCGGGTCCAGCTGGCGCAGCCAGGCCCGCTGACCGTAGCGGTGCCCCCACACCAGGACGGCGTCACGCAGGTCGTGCAACTGGACGCCGCGCTGGTGGGTGCCGGTCCACATGTCCACCAGGGACCTGCCCAGCTCCGCGTGCCACATCAACGGGGGTAGGTCGTCCACCACGACGGCCATGCCGACGTGGTTGACCGGGCTGTTGGTGGTGAGCTGGATGGCCCGGTCCGGCACGCTCGTGCCCCGGAACACCCACACGTCACCGGTTCTGGTCAGATCGACCGCCGTGTCCAGGTCCATGCTCGTCTCTGCCACAGGCACTAGCCTATGAGCATGAAGTGGTGGAAGGCCTTGGGAGTGGCCGCCTTCGTGGGTGTGGCGGCCACCGGAGTGGCGATCGCGCGGGCCGAACGGGAGCGCCGCGCCTACACCCCCGAGCAGGTCAGGGACCGACTGCGCGAGCGCGTGGCGGAGGTCGACCGCGCTGCTCGCGGCCCCGTGGGCGACCCCGAGCCCGTGTCCGCGCCGTCGCGCGTCCCGCTCGGCGCGGTGCGCGCGGGACTGTCCCGGCTCCGGACCCGGCTCCGGAGCCTCCGGCCGGTGGCCACAACCGGCCACCGCGATCGCGAGGCGCGTCGGGGGTAGGCGCTGACTCCGGTCAGGCGCCCTGCACGTAGGAGAGCAGGATGCGTTCGACCTCCTCCGAGGGGCCCACGCCCAGCGGCGGCTCGCCCCGTTCACGGTCCCAGGCCAGCACGTCGGCGGCGGTGGTGGCCAGCGGGGTCGAGGGCAGCCCGGCCTCCCGCGCTCGGCCGAAGTCACGCTGGAAGGTCTGTTCCCACACCGGGTCGGGCCGTACCAGCGGGAAGCGGGCCTTGATCGTCTCCGGCGGCACCAGGACCGGTTCGACCTCGCTCCCGGCCGCGCGGGCGCAGGTGCGCAGCATCTCCATCAGGGTGAGCGGTTCGGCCGGTCCCATGGCGTTGAACACGCCCCCGCGGTCGTCCTCAGCCAACAACACGACGAGTCGGGCCAGGTCCCGCACGTCGAGGAGTTGCACCGGCTGCCCGGGGTCCGCGGGCAGGACGACCTTGCCGCCGCGCGCGGCCCGGCGCACCCAGTACGTGAACTGGTTGACGTTGTCGTGCGGTCCGGCGAGCATCCCGGGCCGCACCACGGTGGCGCGCCCGCCGTACCGGGAGTGCAGTTCCCGCTCGCAGGCGACCTTGAGCGGACCGTAGGTGTCCCGGCCGACCTCCTCGGTGTCCCACTCGGGAGCGTGGAGGGGCGCCGACTCGTCCGCTCCGGGGCCGGAGCCGGGAGCGTAGACGGCGTTGCTGGACACGAACAGGTACCGGCCCACACGGTCGCCCAGCGCCTCATGGGACTGCCGCACGTGCCTGGGCACGAACCCGCTGACGTCGACGACCGTGTCCCAGGAGCCCTCGGCGAGGGCGGAGTGGTCGCCCTCCTCGCGGTCCCCCACCAGGAGCCCGGCCCGGGGGAAGAGACCCCGCGCGGTCCGTCCCCGGTTGAAGAGCGTGACCTCGTGTCCGCGCCGCAGCGCGTCGTCGACGATCGCCCGGCCGACGAACGAGGTACCGCCCAACACGAGAATCCGCATGAGCCCAGAGCCTAGCGCCCGTTCCCACCAGCTTCGAGCACCGTCACAGCGTCGAACGGGGCGACCGGTGGGCCAGGACCGACGCCACAGTGGGGATGCGGCCCATCGGGGCGACGATTCCGGAGGTTCCTTCTCGGATGACCCCAAATCCCTTCCCAGCGGAACGGACCCGGGCCGGACGGTCGGTCAGAGCGGCCTGGTGAGGTGGCCGACGGACTCCAGCAGGGAGATGTGGTCCGTGCCCAGGGACTCCAGGAAGGCGATCACGTCCCGGTGCGGAACCCTGTGCAGAGGGGCGCTGGTCCGTGACAGGCCGACGCGGGACAGGCCCTCACCGCCGCCCAGCCGGGAGGCCGGGGTGGCGGGCGGGTCCACCCGGTACAGCCGCCAGGCGCTGCCCCGGGGAGCGGAGGCCAGCAGGAGTGTGGGCCGCTTCCACACGATCAGCGCCCAGCCCTTGGGGCCCTCGGCGTGCACGATGACGGGGTCCGCGTGCCCCTCCAGCAGTTCGACCACCTGCGCGGCGACCGGGACGGGGTTGGTGAACGCGCCGCGGACCCGGTGTGTGCCGGAGTCGTACTCCAGACTCCACCCCGAGGCCTCCAGCTCGGCGGCCACCCGGGCGAGGCGGTCGTCGCCCTCGGGAGGGGCCGCCTCGGCCGGTTCGGGGGAGGGGGCGGCAGGGAGGATCAGGCCCAGTTCCAGGCCCGCCCCGGTGGCGGCGGCGCCGGTGAGCGCCGCAAGGTTCGCGCCGCAGGTCAGGGCGGAACGCTGGTCGCCCCGCTGCCACTCGACGAGACCGCCGTGCTCGGGGAACCCCGCCGCGACGGGGTGTACGGAGGCCTCCACCCCCGCCTCGGCCAGGGCTCGGGCGGCGTCCTCGCGGTCCTGTTCCGGCCACGATCCGGGGACGCCCAGGCGCACGTGGGCGGGGGACAGCCGCCGGGTGAGGGCGGCCAGCGCCGGAGCGTCGTACCCGCGCAGGGGAGCGTGCAGGGTGAGTTCGCTGACCGGTCCCTCGGGCAGGTGGGCGAGGAGCGGCGCGTCCAGGTTGTGCACCACCCGGGCGGCCGACTCCGTCGGGTTGGTCAGCAGGAGGTCCTCCAACCGGTCGGCCAGGGAGGACAGCCGCTCGGCCAGGGACGCGGGCAGCGTGATCCCGGTCGCGCAGGAGGAGAGCCACGCGCCCAGTTCCGCGAGCGCCCACGGGACCCCGTCGGGGCCGCCGCGCACCACCGTCCAGACCCGGTCCTCGGCGGTGGGGGAACCGGAGCCGAAGGCGGCCACGACGTGTTCGTCACCCAGCAGCAGGGCCAGGTCCGGGACGGAGCGGTCGATCAGCGCGTACGTGCGGTCCGGGCGCCCCACGGAGGCCTCCTCGGACGCGGTGCCGAGCACGGTGACGGCCGCGCCCAGGCCCTGGGCGACGGGGACCAGGCCGTCCTCCAGGGCGGAGAGATCCATCACCGTCCCCACCAGCAGGAACTCGCGTAGCGGAGCACCGTCGGTACGGGCGTTCCACTCGTGCAGCAGGGCGAGCGGGGAGACGGACACGGGCGACCTCTGTTCTCACACCGGGGACGCTAGCGAGCATAACGGAGCGCGGCGGCGGGTCCCCGCGATACCCCCGTGGCGGACACGCGGCGGGGGGTGCGACGATGTGAACACCATGACCGAGAGCGAACAGTGCCGACCGCTGCGCGCCGGGGTGTTCACCCTGGTGTGCGCGAGCCTGTCCGCGATCGGCCACTCCGTGAGCTCGGGGCACGACGTCCCCCTGGTCGGCCTCCTGCTGGGCGTCGCCGTGGTCTTCGCCGTCGCGTGGGCGCTGGCGGGCCGCAGGTACGGCCCCGGGATGCTCACCGCGTGGATGCTGTGGGGCCAGCTCGCCCTGCACGTGACCTTCTCCTACGCCCAGGGCGCCCCTCACACGGACCACACCGGCGCGGTGCTGGCCCAGGACCCGGTGCCCGCGTGGGCGATGATCTCGATGCACGTGGCGATGGCGCTGGTCAGCGCGTGGTGGTTGCACCTCGGTGAGAACGCCCTGTTCGCCTTCCTGCGGTTCATGGCGCTCTCGCTGATCCCCCTCCTGCTGGTGGTCGGCGCCGTCCCGACGGCCCGGGCCGCGGTCTCCGCCCGGTTCGCCGCCACCGACCAGCACTCCCGCACGCGGCCGCCCTATCTGCGCCACTCGCGTGTGCTGCGCGGCCCACCGCCCGTCCCGGCCGCCTGACCGGAGTCCTCTCCGCACCGGGGCATCCCCCGCGTCGTCAGGCCGCCCTCCCGTGTCCCCGTGGTGCCGCCCCGTCGGCACCGCCTGCCCAGGACACCCCGTGGTCCCCCACCGCCCGCAGGTGGCGGGGCGGCCGCGCGGGCGGTGACAGAAAGCACGATCCGCATGACATGGAGTGATGGGTCCGGTGTGGCCCACACACAGTCCGACCTGGCCCGACTGGCCCAGCGCGCCGGGGCCGGCGTCCCCGGGGCGATGGATGCCCTGTTCACCCTGACCCGAGCCGACGTGGCCCGCTACATCGCCCGCCGGGTCGAACCCTCGTGGGTCGAGGACCTCACCCAGGAGACCTTCCACCGCGCCATGCGCGGCCTGCCCGGGTACGCGGGACGGTCCCCGGTACGGGCCTGGCTGCTGTCCGTGGCCCGCCACACCGTCGCCGACCGCTACCGCAGCCGTGCGCGCTCACCGCGTACGGAACCGGTCGAGGACTGGGAGCGCGCGCTCGGCCCCGGTGCGGCGGAGCCGGGGCGGTTCGACGAGTACCTGGCCCTGACCTCCCTTCTGGAGGACCTGCCCGAGGACCGGCGTACCGCCTTCGTCCTCACCCAGGTCCACCGCGTGCCCTACGCCGAGGCCGCCGCGCTGACCGGTGTCCCGATCGGCACGGTCCGCTCGCGTGTGGCCCGGTGCCGCCGCGACCTCGCCCGCCTGGTGCGGGAGGCGGCGTGAACGCCCCGCCCGCGCACCCCCCGAGTCACCCCTGGAAGCACCGTCCCGTGAGGAAGCACCCGATGAGACATCCGATCCGCTCCCTGGCTGTCGCCGCCGCCGCGCTGCTGGCCGTCACCGCCTGCGGGGGGCCCGACCTGGCCGAGGCCGAGCACTACCTCGACCTCTCCGACCAGCCCATGGCCGCCTCGGAGATCGAGCTCGCCACCGTCGACGGAGAGCCCTGGGGGTTCACCGACGTGGCCGACGACCGGCTCACCCTGCTGTTCTTCGGCTACACGAGCTGTCCGGACGTGTGCCCCATGACCATGGCCGAGATCAACCTCGCCCTGGACCAGGCCGGAGAGGACGCGGACGGGTTCGACGTGGTGATGGTGAGCAGCGACCCCGAGCGGGACACCGACGAACAGCTGCGCTCCTGGCTGGACCGGTTCGACCCGGACTTCCAGGGTGTGCGCGGGGACGTGGACGACACCGTCCAGGCCGCCCTGGACTACGGCGTCCCGATCGAGGCGCCCGAGGTCACCGAGGGCGAGTACCTGGTCTCGCACGGCGGCCGCATCCTGGTGCTCACCCCCGACGGTGAGGCCGCGGGCATGTTCGACGAGGGCGTGGGCGCCGACGACATCGCCCCGCTCCTGCCGGTGCTGCGGTCGGAACTGCTGTGAGCTCCGGGACCGGGGTCTCCCGGCGCGGCCTGTTCGCGGGGGTGGGAGCCGCCGGGGCGGTGGGCCTGACCACCGGGGGACTGCTGGGCACGGGGGCGGCGCGCGTGCTCGGAGGGGAGGACCCCGCCCGGGACCTGACGCTGTCCCGGAGCGGCCCCGAGGAGGGGCGTCCGCCCGCGCTGCTCACGCCCACCCCGGCCCACGTCCACGTGGTCGCGGTGGACCTGCGGGCGGACGAACCGGCGGAGGTCTCCGCCCGGGCCCGCGAGGTCCTGGCCGTCTGGGGCGAGCGGGCCCGGGAACTCCACGAGAGCGGACTGGCCGCGCTCGCGCCCGGTGCGCCCACCGAGGGACTGCACCCGGCCTCCCTGGGGATCACCCTCGGCCTGGGCGGCGCCCTCCTGGACCGGGCCGGTCTGGGCGACCGTCGCCCCGAGCCCCTGGAGGACCTGCCGGACTTCGCCGCGGACCGGCTCGACCCCGCGCTGTGCGGGGGCGACCTGATGCTCCACGTGGGCGCCGAGGACCCCCTCGTGGTCAGCGCCGCCGTGGAGCACCTGCTCGGCCTGGTCCGGGAACAGGCCAGCGTGCGCTGGTCCCTGCCCGGGTTCCAGCGCGCCGCCGCCACGGCCGAGGACGCCTCGGCCACCCCGCGCAACCTCATGGGACAGGTCGACGGCACGGTCAACCCCGCACCAGCGGACGCACGGTTCGGCCCGCAGGTCCTGGCCGCGCACCCCGAGCCCGGCACGGCCTGGATGGACGGCGGCACCTACGTGGTGGTGCGGCGCATCCGCATGCTGCTGGACGACTGGTTCGACCTGGCGCCCGAGGACCGGGAACGGGTGATCGGCCGCCGTCTGTCGGACGGCGCGCCGTTGGGCGGGGACCGTGAGGACGACCTCCCCGACCTCGCGGCCAGGGACGCCGACGGAGGGCCCATGGTCCCCGACGACGCCCACATCCGCCTGGCCAGCCCGGAACGCACCCTCGGCGCCCGCATGCTGCGGCGCGGGTTCAACTACGACCTCGGCTGGAAGGACGGCCACCGCGAGGCCGGGCTGCTGTTCACCGCCTGGCAGGCCGACCCCCGCGCCGGATTCACCGCCGTGCAGCGGGAGCTCGACCGGGGCGGCGACGCCCTCAACACCTTCGTCCGCCATGAGGGGAGCGCCGTCTTCGCGGTGCCCCCCGCGCTCGATCCCCATCCGGCCCACACCCTCTGGTGACCGGGCCGACCGACCCACAGGACACGAACATGAAGACACACACCGCGACCGCGACACTGCTGGCCCTGGCCCTGCTCGCCACGGGCTGTTCGTCCGACGCCCCCGTCCAGGAGGCCGCCGTGGAGACCCCCGCACGGGGCGGCGCCGAGGCCGACGCGATCATCGTCGAGGACGCCTGGATCCCCGAACCGGCCAACCCCGAGGTGGGCGTGGTCTACCTCGCGATCACCAACACCGACGCCTCCGCCGCCGACGCCGTGGTCGAGGTGCGCACCGACGCGTCGCCCGAGGCCGAGCTGTGCACCACCGAGACCACGGAGTCGGGCGCGGCCGTCATGACGACCCTCGACGAGATCCCCGTCCCCGCGGGTGGCACCACCACCTTCGTCGACGGCGGCTACCACGTCATGGTCAACGACATCCCCGAACCCCTCGCCGTCGGTGACTCCGTGGCCGTCACCCTGGGCTTCGCCAGCGGAACCGAGATCGCACTGGACGTCCCCGTGCAGGAGATGACCGGCCCGACCCCGGACGAGGCGGACCACGGCGCCCACCACTGAGCGATCCGCCCGGGACTAGACGGGGGTGACGATCTGGATGAGGTTGCCGCAGGTGTCGTCCAGCACGGCGGTGGTGACCGGGCCCATGGTCAGCGGGGCCTGGGTGAAGGTGACCCCGAGGGCGCGCAGCCGCTCGTACTCGGCGTGGACGTCGTCCACCTGGAACTGGGTCGCCGGGATGCCGTCGTCGTTCAGCGCCGCGCGGTAGGGGGCCACGGCGAGGTGCCCCGAGGGCTCCAGCAGCAGCTCGGCCCCCTCCGGGTCCTCCGGGGAGACCACGGTCAGCCAGCGGTTCTCACCCTCGGGCTCACCGATGGGCACGTCGTGCTTCTTCACGAAGCCCAACACGTTCGTGTAGAAGTCCAGGGCCTTGACCTGGCTGTCGACGAAGACGCTGTTGATGTGGATTCTCATGAGTCGCTCTCCCGCGGGTTCGGTCCCAGCCACCGCTCGACGATGTGTCCGAGCGGCTCCGGGTTCATGTCGTGGAACTTGTAGCGTCCCTCGCGCCTGCTCTCGACCAGGCCCGCCTTCTCCAGGACCGCGAGGTGCTGGGAGACCGCCTGGCGCGAGATGCCGAGCTGGTGCCTGGTCGCCAGCCGGGCGCAGAGTTCGAACAGGGTCTGCCCGGACCGTTCGCGGAGCTCGTCCAGGATGACGCGGCGGGTCGGGTCGGCCAGGGCCTTGAACAGTTCGTCGGACACCCGACCACTATAGGCAAGTCATCACTTGCCTATCAAGCCGTGAGCTGGTGTTTTGCGATGACTTGAACCACGGAACCCTAGCTTCCGTAGACCCCGGCCAGGAGGTCCGCCAGGGCGGTCAGTTGCGGGGTGGCGCGGTCGGTGCGCCAGACCAGGCCCAGCTGGGACGGCTCGGTCAGCCCCTCCACCGCCAGGCACCGCAGGTCGGCCCGGGTGATCTCCTCGGCCAGGGGGCGACACACCAGCATGGCGTGCGCCCCGGCGGCCACCAGGGCCAGCCCCTCCTGCATGGTGTGCACGCTCGTCCCGGAACGGAGGGGCGCGCCCGCCGGGGTGGTGGGCGGCACCCGCGCCGCCATCCAGTAGTCCGGTGCCTCACCGGCCGGGCGCAGCAGGTCGAACCGGGTTAGCTCCTCCACGTGCAGCCGACCCCCGTCCGCCAGCGGATGGTCGGCGGACACCGCCAGGAGGCGGTCCTGCGGTGGGAACCGGAAGCCCACGGTCAGTTCACCCTCGTGGACGGGGAGTTCCACCAGAGCCGCGTCCAGTCGGCCCGCCACCACGTCCGAGAACGGGGACCCCAGGGGGATCTCGCTCAGCGCGACCGTCACCCCGTGCTCGCCCCGCAGCAGCCGGAACGCCTCGGCCACCTGCACGTGGACACTCCCGTTGAAGCCGATCCGCAGCTCCCGCAACGATCCGCGCATCGCCCTGTCGCGGGCGCGCAGGAACGTGGCGGCCAGGTTCTCGTAGGCGGGCCGCACCTCCTCCACGAACTGCGATCCGAACCGGGTGAGCGACACCCGCCTGCTGGTGCGCTCCACCAGGCGCGCCCCGACGCGGCGTTCGAGCGCGGAGACGAGTTGACTGGCCCGGCTGGGGGAGAACCCCAACCGTTCGGCGGTGCGGCCGAAGTGCAGCTCCTCCGCCAGCACGATCAGGCACTCGATCTGCTGGACGTGGACCTGGTTCAACGCGCCGTCCACGGGTGCGCTCGTGCTCGCCATATCGTTGAGCCTAGCTCAACGATCGCTGAGCGGATCGCTGTTGTTCGCCGCCCTCGCGGCCGCTTGGCTGGATCCATGAGTCCCACCGCGTCGTCCCCGACGACCCCCACCCGTACACCCGCCGAACCGCCCGGGGCGGGCCGCACCGCGCTCCGGCAGTGGACGGCGGTCGCCGTGCTGTCCCTGAGCACCTTCGTGGTCGTCACCTCCGAGATGCTGCCGGTCGGCGTCCTGACTCCCATGGCGGAGGGACTGGGCATCACGGCCGGGGCGGCCGGATCCAGCCTCACCGTCACCGGTCTGGTCGCGGCCGTCACCGCCGCGCTGGTCCCGCGCCTGCTCGGCGCCCTCGACCGGCGCGCGGTGCTGGCCGCCGCCATGGTGGTGCTCGCCCTCGGCAACGTCCTGACCACCCTCGCCCCGGGCTTCGCCGTGCTCGTCGCGGCCCGCGTGATCCTCGGGGTCGGTATGGGCGCTGTCTGGGGGCTGGCGGCGGCGGTGGCGATCCGCCTCGTCACCCCGGCGAGGGCGGCGCTGGCGGTGTCCTTCGCGGTCAGCGGGGTCGCCGCCGCCTCGGTGGTCGGAGTGCCGCTGGGCACCGTGATCGGGAACGCCCTCGGCTGGCGGGCCGCCTTCGCCGCCCTGGCGATGGCCGCCGTGGTCCTGGCGGTCGCCCTGCCGCTGTTCCTGCCCCGCCTGCCCCGTCCCACCGCCGCGCACCCCGCGGCGGGCCCCGCGCCGACCCTGTTCACCCCACCGGTCCTGGTCGGGCTGGGCGTCGTGGTCCTGCTGGTCACCGCGCACTTCGCCGCCTACACCTACGTACGTCCGGTCCTGGAGGAACGCGCCGGTCTGGATCCCTCGGCCATCGCCCTGCTCCTGCTGGTGTACGGGGTGTTCGGCCTGGTGGGGAACTTCGCCGCCGGGGCGGTGGCCGCCCACCGCACCAGGGCCACCGTCCTGGGGCTGGCGGCCGGTGTCGGCACCGCCGTCGCCGTGCTGGCCCTGCTCGGCACGGTCCCCCTGGCCGCCGGTGCCGGGATCGCCCTGTGGGGCGTGGCCTACGGAGGGGTGTCGGTGGCCGGGCAGATCTGGATGACCCGTGCCGCACCGGACCGCGTCGAGCACGTCACCGGACTCTACGTGGGCGCCTTCACCGCCTCGATCGCCCTGGGCGCGCTGGTCGGCGGCGGGGTGGTGGAGCTCGCGGGCGTCACCTGGCTGCTGTGGGGCGCCGCGGCCCTGGCTTGGGCCGCCCTGGCCGTCGGTCTCCTGGGTCCGGGCCCCCACCCGCGCGGAGCCGAGCGCGACGAGGAGCCGCGACGCGGCTGAGTCCGCCGACGTGGATGCGGGCGGGTCCCGCACGGGGCCCACCCCGCACGCGCCCGTCCTACTCGTCGCCGCCGAAGCTGTTGTACTCGTCGGCCCGCTCCTGGCCGGACAGCGCGTGGATGGCGTCCATGACCTCGTCGGTGATCACCCTGCGGGCCTTGCCGGGGGCCATGCCGTCGAAGCCGGTCGAGAAGTCCATCGGCTCGCCGAAGCGCACGGTGAAGGGTCGGGGGCGCGGCATGCTGGCGCCGATGGGCTGCACCTGCTGGGTGCCCGAGACCGCGACCGGCACGATGGGCGCCTTGGACTCCAGGGCCAGGTGGGCGACGCCGGTGCGGCCCCGGTACAGGCGGCCGTCACGGGAACGGGTGCCCTCGGGGTAGACCACGCAGGCCTCACCCTCGTTCAGGCGGTCCAGCATCATCTCCAGCGACACCATGGCGTCGCGGGCGTTGCCGCGCTGGACCGGCATGGCGCCCAGGGACCCGAACACCGTCTTGGTGACGCGCCCCCTGATCCCGGTGCCCTCGAAGTAGTCCGACTTGGCGAGGAACCGCACGGGGCGCTGGGTGACCGACAGGGGGATGACGACGCTGTCCACGAACGACAGGTGGTTGCTGGCGAGCAGGACCGCACCCGTGGCGGGGACGTTCTCACGGCCCTCGATGGTCGGTCGGCACAGGGTCCGGGCGAGGACCGCCGCGGTATGCCGCAACGCACCGTAGAGCACGTGTTCTCCCTTGTGTTGTCGGACGGAGCCGACCTCAATGTAAGGGTGACTCACCGGTAATGATGACCTGCCGCACACAGAGTGCCGCACGTCACGTACCGGCGGAAACAGGGAGGTCGGGCCCGTCGGAGCGGGGGAGGTCAGCTGTGCGGGCGCCAGTCGGCGTTGGCCCCGCACACCACCAGGCACGGGTTGTCGCCCGGCACGCGCCCGGCCAGCCAGGCGGCGAAGGGAACGGCGGCGGCGGGCTCGGCGGCGATGCGGAACTCCTGCCACAGTCGGGTCTGCGCGCTGATGATCTCGGCGTCGCTGACCAGCACCGTCGTCACCGGGTTCGCGCGCAGGACCTCGAAGGGCACCCGGCCGAAGGTGGACGCGCCCAGCGCGGACGAGGCGACCGAGTCCACCGGGGTGCGGACCGGGTGACCGGCCTCCAGCGCGGCGCCCAGGCTCCGGCAGCCCTCGGGCTCGACTCCGACCACCTGACGCCCCTCGGCGCCCAGGCGTACCCCGGCGACCAGACCGCCACCGCCCACCGCGACCACGATCGAGTCGCACTCGGGCGCGTCGGCGGCGATCTCCAGGCCGAGGGTGCCCTGGCCCGCGACCACCAGCGCGTCGTCGTAGGCGTGCAGGTAGCGGACGCCCTCGGACTCCGCGCGGGCCAGCGCCGCCTCGGCCGCCACCGCGAACTCCTCACCGACCCGGACGATCTCCGCGCCGGTGGCCGCCAGGGGAGCGGCCTTGGCCTCGGGCACCGTCTCGGGCACGTACACCGTGGCGTGCACCCCCAGCATGCCCGCGGCGGTGGCCACGCCGAGGCCGTGGTTGCCCCCGGAGGCGGTGATCACCCGGTCGGTGGGCTCGCCGCCGAGCAGGGCGTTGAGGGCGCCGCGGAGCTTGAACGCGCCCGTGCGCTGGAGGTGCTCCAGCTTCAGGGTGAGGGGTCGCCCGTCGATCTCGGCACGCAGGACCGGGGTCCGGCGGGCGTACGGTGCGATGCGCTCGGCTGCGGCGCGGACGTCGGTGGCCGTGGGCACGGCGGGCGCGGTCGTGGTGCTCATGGTCCCACTCTGCCGCTACTGACCATTAACTTAAAGTTGGGTCTGCTAAAGAATGTTAAGAAGAACTTTGTGTCATGCTTTGTCCTAAAGGACCGTGTCGTGCCAGGAGGGGGTGATCGTGTGCTCGACGCCAACCGTCTGCGCGTGCTCGTGGAGATCGCGCACGCCGGGTCGATCGCGGCCGCCGCCGACCGCCTCTCCTTCACCCCGCCCGCCCTGTCCCAGCAGCTCACCAAACTGGAACGCGAGGTCGGCTGCCGCCTGGTGGAACGCGGCCGCACCGGGGCGACCCTGACCAGGGCCGGGGAGGTCCTGCTCGAACACGGCGAACGGGTCCTGGGCGAACTCCGCGACGCCGAGTCCGCCGTCCGCGCCTTCGCGGGAGACCGCGCCGACCGCCTGTCCCTGGGTGCCTTCGCCAGCGCGGGCAAGGTCCTGCTCCCCGGGGCGCTCGCCGCCTTCGGCCACGAACACCCCCATGTGCGGCTGTCGCTGTCCGACATCGAACCGCCCGGCGGCCTCGGCCTGGTCACCTCCGGCGATCTCGACCTGCTCATCACCCACCGCTACCCGGGGGTGCCGCTGCCCCGCGCTGGCGGCCTGCACCGCGAACGCCTCCTGGTGGACCCGCTCCTGGTGGTGGCGCCCACCGGCCATTCCATCAGCGACACCGAACTCTCCTTGGTGGACCTGGCCGACGAGGAGTGGATCTGCGGCGCCCCCGGCATCCACAACCGGATCAGCCTGGACACCGCCGCCGCGGCCGCCGGGGTGCGCCTGAGCGTCGCCTACGAGACGCGCGACTACGAGGTCGCCCTGGCGCTCATCACCGCCGGGGTGGGGATCGCCCTCATCCCCCAGAGCATCCTCGACGCCGCACACGGCGGGGGGTGGGTCAGCCGACCCCTGCGCGGCACCCGGCTGGCCAGGGAGATCTACACCGTGCACCGGCTCCGACCGCCGGAGCCGGTCCCCGACATGGTCGCCACCCTGCGCCGCACCGCGGCCCGCAGCCTCCGGACCTGAACCGGCGCCGATCCGTTCGGAGGGTCCGGGACCGATGAGTTCCGCCGACTCCGGGGGTCGGTACGGACGAACGGAGCGCCGTGTCCCACGGCGCCGAGCCCCGACGAGAGGACCACCATGACCGAGGCACCCTTCGAGATCGCCCTCCCCATCGCCGACCGGTGGCGCGCGATGGTCTTCTACCGGGACGCCTTCGGGTTCGAGGCCCTGGGCGAGCCCGCCGAGGACGGGGTGCCCGAACCGCTGCGGCTGCGGGTCAACGACCACGCCGTGCTGACGCTCGTTCCCGCCGACGGACTCGCCTGGGTCCTGGGTGAGACCCGCCGACTCGCTCCGCCCGGCACCAGCGAGTGCCTGCTGACCAGGACGTTCTCCACCGAGGCGGCCGTCGACGAGCTCCTGGGACGGGTCCGGGAGGCCGGGGGAGAGGTGGTCGGCGCGGCCGAGCGGCAGCCCTGGGGCTACTCGGGAACGTGTGCCGATCCGGACGGCCACCTGTGGCAGATCACCGTCGAACCCTGACCGGAACCCCTACAGGGGCGGTGCCCCGGGCGGGTTCGGGGCGTTCCAGCGGTAGCGCAGGGCCAGGACGCGCAGGGTGAAGCACAGCAGCGAGCCGATCACCGCGATCCAACCCGGACCGAAGCCGGTCAGGTCCACGACCACCACGAACAGCGCCCCGATCATCGCGGGTATGGCGTACAGGTGCGAGTTGGCGCTGAGCACCGTCGGCACCCGGCTGAGCAGCACGTCCCTGATGGTGCCGCCGCCCACACCCGTGATGACGCCCAGCAGCACCGCCTGGAGCGGCCCGAAGCCGAACTCCAGCGCCTTGGTCGCCCCGATCACGGCGAACAGGCTGAGCCCGGCGGCGTCGAACACCAGGATGGGCCGGGTCAGGTGGGTGAGCTGACGGCTGAGGAAGAACGCCAGGGTCCCCCCGGCCAGCGCCGTGGCCAGGTACCGCCAGTCCTGGAAGGTGGCCGGGGTCTGGCCCAGCAGGACGTCGCGGAGGATGCCGCCGCCCAGGGCGGTCACCATCCCCAGCACCATGACACCGACGAGGTCCACCCGCGCGGTGCGGATGGCGGTCAGTGCCCCGTCCAGCGAGAACGCCAGGATGCCGAGGAGGTCCAGGAGGAGGAGCAGATCGAGCGTGGACATGGCCGTGGGGGGTCCCTTGTGCGCAGCGACGAGTGTGGAGGGGTCCACTGACCGGCCATTCCATCACGCCCCGGACGACCGGGGGCCGACACGGTCGCCCGTGTCGGCCCCCGGGCCCGGTCAGCGGGTCGCGGCTTCTCCACACCCGCGGACGGAGCCCGGCCGCGCGTTCGCCGCGCGGGCGTGACCTGGCCAAGGAGGGGACCTCGCGGATCCGGCGGTGCGACCGGGCGTGAGACGGCGCCAGCCGGGGAACCGTCACGCGTGTCGGTTCCCCGGTGTCCCGCCGACGCCGGACACCATCGGGGGTGAACCACCGGACCACGGGCGGAGCGAGGCACATGGAACACCTGGACGCGATCGTGATCGGCATGGGGCCGGGCGGTGAGACGGTCGCGGACCGTCTGCTGACCGCCGGGCGGCGGGTGGCGGTGGTCGAACGCGACCTCGTCGGCGGTGAGTGCGCCTACTGGGCCTGTGTCCCCACCAAGACCCTGCTGCGTGCGCCCGAGGTGCGCGCCGAGGCCGCCGGGGCCGCCGGGGTCGGTGAGGCCGCCCTGGAGTGGCCCGCGCTGCGCGCCTACCGGGACCAGATGATCCGGCACCTGGACGACTCCCGACAGGCCGAGGGCTACCGGGAACGCGGTGCCCTGGTCCTGCGCGGCGACGCGCGGGTGGTGGGCCGTGACCCGTGGCGGGTGGCGGTCGGCACCACCGAGTACACCGCCGACCACGTGGTGGTCGCCACGGGCGCCAGCGTGCTGGTCCCACCGATCGAGGGACTGGAGGAGCTGGGCCCGGACGTGCTGTGGACCAACCGTGAGGCCACCACGCTCACGGAGATCCCCCGGACCGCGCTGGTGGTCGGGGGGAGCGCGGTCGGCGTCGAGCTGGGCCAGTTCCTGGCGCGCGCGGGCACCCGGGTCACCGTCGTCCAGCGCGGGCCCCGGCTGCTGGACCGCGAGGAGCCCCGGCTGTGCGAGCTGATCAGCGACCAGTTCGACCGGGACGGGACCACCGTCCACCTGAGCAGCCAGGTGAACTCGGTGACCAGGGACGGTGACGGTGTCCTCGCCGTGCTGTCCGGCGGTGAACGCGTCCGCGCCGACGTGATGGTCCTGGCCACCGGGCGGGTGCCACGGGGTGACCGGCTCGGCCTGGCCGAGCTCGGAGTCGAACCGGACCGCGGGGCCCTGCCGGTGGACGACCACTGCCGGGTCGCCCCCGGCCTGTGGGCCGTCGGGGACGTCACCGCCCGGGCGATGTTCACCCACGTGGCCAAGTACCAGGGGAGGGTGGTCAGCGCGAACATCCTCGGCGGCGACCAGACGGCCGACTACACCGGGGTCCCCCGGGTGGTGTTCTCCTACCCGGAGATCGCCGCCGTGGGGCTGACCTCGGAGCAGGCCCGGGAGCAGGGTCTGGACACGGCCACCTCCGAGACCGACCTGACCTCGGTGCTGGCCCGCCCGTGGACCATGGAGACCGACCCGCGCGGAACGCTGGGGCTGGTGGCCGACCGCGACCGAGGGGTGCTGGTGGGGGCCTGGGCCTTCGGGGCGCAGGCCTCGGAGTGGATCCACACCGCGGCCCTGGCGATCCGCCTGGGTCTGCCGATCACCGACCTGCGCGACTCCGTGCCCCAGTTCCCGACCTTCAACGAGGGCTACCTGATCGCGCTGGACGCCCTGGACCTGTGAGTCAGGAGGCGAGGGCGGCGGCCTCCTCGGCCTCCACGCTCCGGTTCCACTCCGGCTTGGAGGCCTGCCAGCCGTCCTCGTCGCGGCCCAGCCGCCAGTACCCGGAGACCGACAGGTGCTCCTTGGGCAGGGCGAGCTCGACGCGCAGCAGGCGGCGCAGGTCGCGGACGAAGTTGGCCTCACCGTGCACGAAGGCCCGCACCTCGCCGGACGGGAACTCCAGCGAACGCACGGCCGGGACCAGCAGGGACCCCGGGACGCCGCCGTCGCGGTGCAGCCAGGTCACGTGGACGTCCGGGCGATCGGTGAGGTGCTGCTCCTCGGCCGCGCCGTCGACCTCGACGAACACGTGCGCCGGGCGGCCCTCGGGAAGGGCCTCGACACTCGCGGCGATGGCGGGCAGCGCGCTCTCGTCTCCGGCCAACAGGTGCCAGTCGGCCTCGGCGTCCGGCGCGAAACCGCCGCCGGGGCCGAGGAGGCGCAGCCGGTCACCGGGCCGGGCCGCCGCGGCCCAGACCCCGGCCAGGCCGACCTCGCCGTGGTACACGAAGTCGATGGTCAGCTCACCCGCGTCCCAGGAACGCACGGTGAAGGTGCGGGTGGCCGGCCACTCCGAACGGGGCCGCTCGGCGCGGACCGCGTCGAGGTCGAAGTCCTCGGGGTCGTCGTGCGCCGTGGGCGGGAACAGCAGCTTCACGTAGCTGTCGGTCGAGCCGTCCGTGGCGAAGTCGGACAACCCCTCGCCGCCCAGGACCACCCGGACCATGTGCGGGGTCAGGCGCTCCACGCGCTCGACCCGGCCGGTGTGCACGGTCCTCTTCGGACGCTGCTGCCGCTCCGTCACGACTCCCCCTCCATTAGGTTAGGTAAACCTAACACTAGGGGGCCGTGGTCGCGCCGGGCAAACCGGGGCGCCTCAGGAGACGCCCTCCGTGAACACGCCGTGCAGGTCTACGTCGCGCTCGTCCGCACCCGCGCGCAGGGCCGCCAGCCAGGCCGCGCCGCCCGACGTGCTCCCGGCCATGAGTACCGGCGCGCCGGTCCCCATGGTGAGCTTGTGGGTGAGCGCCTCCCGGACCGGAGCGGACCCGGTGAGCACCCCGCCGGACAGGACCACCGGCAGGTGCTCCCCGGGCACCCGCACCTGGTGCACCGACTGCGCCAGGTGGCCCGCGGCGGCGTTCACGATCACCACGGCCGCAGGGTCGTGCTCGTACGCTTCCGAGACCAGCGGAGCCAGGGCCGCGAGACGGATCGGCGGGGCGGAGGTCAGGGTGCGCGCGAAGTTGCGGGCGTGCTCCTCGGGCCACCGCTCAGGGCCGCTGGGCCGCTGACCGGGGATGACCCGCTTGGCCACCGTCCGGGCCAGGGGGCTGAGATCGCCGCCCCGGCTCAACTGGCGCGCGGTCTCCCGGGCCGCCTGGTGGCCGATCCAGAACGCCGAGCCCTCGTCCCCGATCAACCAGCCCATGCCGTCCGCCGACCGTCCCCGCTCACGGCCCTCGATCCGGGTGGCGATCGCCCCGGTCCCCGCGATGAGGACCGTGCCGTCGCGCTCGGAGGTCCCCGAGGCGAAGGCGACCGTGTCGTCGCCGGAGAACTCCTCACCCGTGGGGCTCAACCCGGCCTTGGCCAGCGCCCTGTCCAGCCGGGCGCGCACACCCGCGTCGCGCAGCCCGGAGTACCCGGCCAGCCCGACCACCGTGGCGGCCACGGCGTCGCGCGCCCCGGGCCCCGCCCGGTCCAGCGCCGCGCCGATCGCCTCGGTCAGCCGCTCCGCGGCCACCTCGGGGCCGTGTGTGTTGGGGTTGGCACCCCCGGACCTGGCCTCTCCCCGCCGTTCGCCGGTCAGTGTGGTCACCAGGGCACGGGTGGTGGTGCCTCCCGCGTCCACCCCGACGACCAGCGTGGGGGAGAGGGAGGGGATTCGTCGTGTCGTCACGACCAGAGCGTGCCCCACCCCGGCCCGCCTTACTCACGCGGCCCGCCCGAAGGGAGGCCCAGAGCACGCCCAAAACCACTGGCCGCCGCTTCGTCGTCACTGGTAAGCCTGACCGTATGACCGACATCAAGAAGGCGGACTTCAACCCGCCGAAGCAGGGCTGGACCGTGCGCCACACCGACGCGGACGAATTCGCGCAGGCGGCCAGAGTGTTCGGACAGAGCCTGCTGTTCCCCGAGGACGTCGACGGCCTGTTGGAGCGGATGAGACCGCTGCACGACGAGGTCGGCTACGAGCGGGCCCTGGTCGCCGTGGACGAGGCCGAGGGCGAGGTCATCGGCACCGCCAACCACTTCCCCTTCGAGATGACGATGCCCTCCGGGCGCGTGCCCGTGGCCGGGGTGACCGGTGTCGGAGTGTGGCCCACCCACCGCCGCCGGGGCGTGCTCAGCTCCCTCATGCGCCGCCAGCTCGCGGACGTCCACGCCGCGGGCGTGCGCTACGCCGCCCTGTGGGCCTCCGAGGGCTCCATCTACGAGCGCTTCGGCTACGGCAACGCCTGTACGGAACTGGACACGATCCTCAGCCGCCCCCACGGCGCGCTGCGCGCCGACGCGCCCCGCGACCCGGACCTGCGCGTGGTCCTGCGCGAACCGGAGCGGGTCCGCACCGACCTCGAAACCGTGCACGAGGCCGTCTGCGCGGTCCAGGTCGGCCAGTTCCGCCGCACGAAGCCCTGGTGGGACCGGGCGCTGTTCGACGCCCCCTCCCGGCGCGGCGACAAGGGGCCGCTGGTGGCGGCCGTCGTGGGCAACGCGGACGGCCCCCTCGGCTACGCCCTGTACCGGGTCAAGGCCAAGTGGGAGGACGACGGCGCCCAGGGTGAGGCGCACGTCCAGGAGATCACCGCCACCACCCCCGCCGCCTGGGCCGCCCTGTTCGACCACCTGTTCAGCCGGGACCTGGTCGCCAAGGTCTTCTTCCCGTTCCTGCCCGCCGACTGCCCGCTCCACCACCTCCTCCCGGACCGGGGCCGCGCGGTGGCCAGGCACTTCCCCTCCCTGTGGGTGCGCCTGGTCGACGTGGCCGGTGCCCTCACCGAGCGCCCCTACGCCGCCCCCTTCGAGGGGGTCGTGGCCGTCACCGACCGCCACGCGCCGTGGAACGCCGGACGGTGGCGGATCAAGGCCGACACGGACGGCGCCCGGGTGGAGCTCACCGACGCGGCCCCCGACCTGTCCCTGGACGTGTCCCACCTCGGCGCCGCCCACCTGGGCCAGACCACGCTCACCGGCTTCCAGCGCGCGGGTCTGATCACCGAGCACACCCCGGGCACCGTGGCCCGTCTGGACGCGGCCCTGCACCGCGTCGACGCGCCCTTCTGCGGGGTCATCTTCTAGACCGCGAGCGGGTGCCCCGCCGGGGCACCCGCCCACCGGAGGTCCTGGGAAGCTTTCGGGTGAGAGTTCCCCCTACCCCCGGAGGTCTTCCATGATGGGCTCTTCGCACGCCGCGACCGGTGTGCTCGCCGGTGCGGCGGTCGGCGCCCTCGCCGGTTCGGAGGTCACCGACGTCCTCGTGTGCGCCGCTGTCGGCGCGGGTGCCGCCCTCCTCCCCGATCTCGACGAGCCGGGATCGTCCGTGGGCCGGTCCCTGGGACTGCTGTCGGAGAAGACGTCGACGGGCCTGCGGGCGCTGTCACGGCGCGTGTACACCGCTTCGGGCACCCGCTACGAGCTGGAGGCGGGCAAGGACGGCGGGCACCGCCACCTCACCCACACGCTGCCCGCAGTGGTGGTGTTCGGCCTGCTCGGATATCTGGTGGCCGCCGTCGCGCCCCTGGGGACCGGGGTGGTGGTGTTCGCGATGGCCGCCCTGGGAACGGGCACGGTCGCCCGGTCGCTGAGGGGGCCCGGACGGGAGCGGGGGGTCGCGGTGGCGATCCTCGCGTTGGTGTGCGCGACGACGGCGGTGTACGCCCCGGGCGGGGCCCCGTGGCTGATCGGCCTGACGGTGGCCGTGGGGGCGTTGACGCACGTCCTGGGGGACTGGATGACCCGGTCGGGGGTGCCGCTGGCGTGGCCGCTCAGGGTCAGGGGGAAGAGGTGGTGGATGTTCAGGTCGCCGCTCGCGTTCCACACCGGTAGGTCGCCGGTGGAGGTCGGGATCAGATGGGCCTCGCTCCTCGCCGCCCCACTGATGCTGCTCGCTGCGGTCCCCGCCGCCCCCGCAGGCTAGGGACACACGGGCCACACGTCGGCCCGTACCCACGTGCGCGGGGCTGACCACGGTGGATCTTTCAGTGAAGGCAACGCCGCGTGGTGGCCGCTCAGCGGGCTCCCGCGGGGCCACGGAGCTGTTCGGCCAGCCGGTCGAGTTCGGCCGCCGTGGCGGACGAGGAGTCGTCGAGTCCGCTGTGCACGGCCGTCGGGCTCCTCAGGAACCGTCGGAACACGGCCACGAGGAGCCCCTCCGGGAGAGCCCCCAACACCGCGAACGCGCGAGGCACAGGCGGTGTCTCCAACCCGGCGAGGTTCTGCCGCATGACGTGCACCACGCCGCGGACCGCGTCCGGGTCGTCGGCCAGCGCCACAGGGCCGCCCGCCTCGTACGCCGCCCGCCCGAGCGGTACCGAGAACGCCGCGTGCGTCCTGAGCCAGGCATCCATCCGCGGCTCGGCCCTGGCGTTGAGCCCGGCGGTGCGGAACGTCTCCACGATCCGTTCCAGCCGAGGTGTGGTGCGGCCGTCGGGTTCGCCGATCGGAATCGCGACCCGGCGGGTGACGACGTTGCTCCTGCGGTAGCGGACCACGTCCCCGTCCATCGTGCCGCCGGTCGTGGGGAAACCGAGCAGCAAACGCTCGTGGCCGATCCCCGCGCTCAGCGCCTCCGGTCCGCCCGCCCAGTTGAGCATGAAGAGCACGTCCCCCCGGACACCGGCGAGTGGTTCCAGCACCGTGTCCGCCTGGTGGGCGCGGACGAAGACGGTGATCAGGTCGTACCCGCCCTCCGGGCGCTCGACCACCGGCACCGGCACCCGCTTGACCACGGGGCCGTCCTCCTCGGCGAGCCGCACGCCGTGTCGGCGCAGAGCTGTCAGACGCTCGCCCCGGGCGAGGAGCGAGACATCGTGGCCGGCCTCATGCATGTGGGCGGCGAACAGGCTGCCGCACACCCCGGCGCCGTACACGAGCAGTTTCATGGCAGTCCTCTTTCACACGATCGTTTGAATCATACGTTTGTTTGAATCATACATATGTATAGTCGCTTGTGTGGCGACCCCAGACACCCGGACCCAGATCCTCGACGCGGCCGAGCACCTCTTCGCTGAGCACGGATACCGCGGCACCTCAGTGCGCGCGATCACCACACTCGCGGGAGCCAACCTGGCCGCCGTCGGCTACCACTTCGGCTCGAAGGCGGAGCTGATGGCGGCGGTCGCCCGCCGCGTGATCGAGCCCATCAACGCCGCCCAGTACGCCGGGCTCGACCGACTGCTCGCCCGGACCCCCGACCCGTCGGTCGCCGACCTGGTGGAGGCGTTCGTGGGGCCGATGTTCGACGGGATGCGGGCCGGTGACGAGGGCGCCCGGACGTCCCGGCTGATCGTGACGATCCTCAGCGACCCCGCCGAGGAGGTACGCAGCTGGACCGGCCCGGCCGAGGACTCGGTCCGCGAGCGCTACCTCGCCGCCTTCACGCGCGCACTGCCCGGCCTCCCCCCGGAGGAACTGTGGTTCCGGATGCGGGGGAGCCTCGCCGTGACGGCCGTCGATCGCCTGGAGGTCCACCAGCAGCCCACGCCTGGCTGCGGCTCCCCAGGACCGGGCGAAGCGGCCCGGCGGTGGGCGATCACGTTCCTCGCGGCGGCGATGAGCGCTCCTCCGACCCGGATCTGACGACGACCCGGGACAGACACTGGCGAGGGTCTCAGGCGGTTCCAGGCCGGTCGCCGGAATCACGGGAGTCGGCGTTCCGGGAGCGCACCCTCGGACACCCCCGACGACCGTGCGGAAAA
Source organism: Nocardiopsis sp. iso_237 (assembly GCF_056173345.1). Lineage (NCBI taxonomy): Bacteria > Bacillati > Actinomycetota > Actinomycetes > Streptosporangiales > Nocardiopsidaceae > Nocardiopsis > Nocardiopsis sp. iso_237. Next base: position 3,349,845 of record NZ_CM149669.1, read on the forward strand.
GGGTCTCCGCAGGGCTCCGGTGGTGCACGGTCCCCGGGGCCCCCTTCCGCGACCAGAGCTTCTGACGGGGGCTGGCGAGCGGGAAGGCGAGTCGGGCTCCGCCGCGCCGGGCCGCCATGGCACGATCGGGGTGGATTCCGTAGCCGAACACCGGGGAGAGCGATGACCGCCAGTGGCGTACTCCAGGGCGAGTACGAGCCGAGTCCGTCGAAGTTCGTCCGAGACCAGGTGGAGCTGTACGAACGCACCGGGGGCCGGGAGGGCAACACGCTCATGGACACCGGCATGCCGGTGATCATCCTGACCACACGCGGGCACAGCAGCGGCAAGGTTCGCAAGTCCGCCCTCATGCGCGTGGAGCACGACGGCGCCTACGCGGTGATCGGCTCCCAGGGCGGAGCACCCGAGGACCCCGCGTGGGTGGGCAACCTCCGCGCCGCCCCCGACGAGGTCGCGCTCCAGGACGGCCCCACTCCCTTCGCCGCCCGCGCCCGGGAGGTCCGGGGCGAGGAGCGTCAGCGGTGGTGGGACCGTGCCGTGGAGGCCTACCCGCCCTACGCGGACTACCAGGAGAAGACGGACCGGCTCATCCCCGTGTTCGTGGTGGAACGCACCTGAGGCGCGCGGCCGGTCCCCCCGGGGACCGGCCTAGGTCAGCGCCGTGACCAGACGGTCCACGTCCTCTTCGGTGTTGTACAGGTGGAAACCCACCCTCAGCCGTCCGTCGCGGAGCGCCGCGAGGATCCCCGCCTCATGGAGGCGTTCGGCGGTTCCGTCCGGAACGGCGAGGGAGACGATCGCCGAGCCCGTGGCTTCGAGTCCCAGCGCGTTCCGGAACCTGTCGGCCAGGGCCACGTCGTGCGCGTGGACCGTCTCCAGCCCGACCTGTTCGAGCAGTTCGAGGCCTCGGGCCAGGCCGATCCACGCGGGCCACACCGGGGCCAGGTCCAGGCGGCGCGCCCCCTCGGCCAGTCGCAGCGGTCCGCCGTAGAGGGAGTTCCACGGTTCGGCACCCGCGTACCAGCCGGGGGCGAGCGGGGAGAGCTCGGCCAGGGCTTCGTCGGTTCCGGTCAGGAAGGCCGCGCCGCGCGGGCCCAGGAGCCACTTGTAGGTGCTGGACACGACGTAGTCCGCGAGCGGGGTCGGCAGCCATCCCGCTGACTGGCTGGTGTCGAGCAGCAGGCGGGCGCCGTGGTCGGTGCACGCGGCGCGCAGGGCCTCGAACGGGGCGATCCGCCCGGTGGCCGACTGCACGGCGGCGACCGCCACCAGCGCGGTGCCCGGGCCGACCTCGTCGGGCAGGCGGTCCAGGGGCACCTCGCGGACGCGGAGGTCCCGGGCCATCAGGGGGAAGGCCACCGAGGTGAACTCTCCCTCAGCGAGCAGGACCTCGGAGCCGGGCGGCAGGCTCGCGGCGACCGTTCCGACGAACTGCGAGGTGTGGGTACCCACCGCGACCCGGTCGGTGTCGACACCGGTCAGCCGTGCGTAGGTGGCGCGGGCGGCGTCCACGACGCCGTCGACGGAACCGGGGGAGAACCGTCCGGCGCTCACCTCCCGGAGGTTCTGTTCCAGGTCCAGCCGTGCCCGGCGGGTCAACAGGCCGTGGGTGGCGGTGTTGAGGTAGGTGCCCTCGGGCGAGAACTGGCTCTGGGCCTGCTTGAGGCGGGTTGCGGTCATGGGTCGCATGCTCACAGGCGCGGTGGGCTCGTTCAAGGGCCATTTCGCCGGGATTGGACCCTTTCGGTCCGCAGACGATCCAGCCACGCGGTACCCACCCGGCGCCCGTCGGGGAACCGGTCGTCCCGGTCCCAGCGCCAGGCCGTGATCATCGCCAGCACGAGGAGCCGGCAGTCGCGCAGAAGGTCCGGGTCGGCGCCCGGGTAGTGCGCGGCGACCTCGTCGGGGGCGTGCGCGAGGTCGAACTCCACCGGCCCCCGGCAGCAGGTCTCCAGGTCGACGAAGAGTGGTCCCCGCGCGGTGGCGAGCAGGTTGCCGGGGTGCGGCTCACCGTGCAGGAGCTGGTCCGGGGCGCGGCCGACGATCCCTCGTTCGAGCTCGTCCAGTGTGTCCGCGAGCAGCGTCCGGTCCGGGGCGGTCAGTTCCGGGCTGCGGTCGGGGTCGGACACGAGCTGCCGGGCCTGGTCGACGCGGTCCGTGAAGTGCGGTGTGGGGTGGTCGACCGCGCGCATGCCGAGGTGCAGCCGGGCGAGCGCGTCGGCGTAGTCGGGCGCGGGGACCTCCGGTGGGCCCGCGTGGTGGGTCCACAGCGTGACCTCGAACCCGTCGTGTCGGTGGACGTCCGGTGTCACGCGGGGGTCGAGTGCGGCCACGGGGCTCGCGGTGGCGGAGAGCACGAGGGCGAGGTCGACCTCGAACCGCGCGACTCCGTGGCCCTCGGGAGCCACCCGGGCCAGGACGTCGCAGGGCAACAGGTGCAGGGTGAGCCGGTTCGAGCGGTGGAGGACGACCGCGTCGTCGGTCCTCAGACCGAGGGACGTGGCGACGGCGGTGGCCGAGGCCACGGCGCGTTGGAGCTCCCGCATCGGGCCCCTCTCAGTTGCGGAACTTGGCCTGGGCGTCGGTGGACCCGGCCATCAGTTTGTTGAGCAGCCGGACCAGCTCGTGGCGCTCCTCGGGTTCGAGCGCCTCGGCCCACGCGCTCTCCCGGCGGTTGTGGGCGCGGAAGACGCCCAGGATCGCCCCGTATCCGTCGTCGGTGAGGCTGAGCTGGAGGGCGCGGCGGTCGTGCGTGGCACGTTCGCGGCTCAGGAGGCCGTCGCGTTCGAGGGTGTTGAGCAGGGCGGACAGCGCGGCGCGGCTCATACCGGAGATCTCGGCGGTGGTCTTGGCCTCCATGGGCCCCGCCAGCCACAGGGCGAAGAGCACGCGGAACCCCGGCCAGGTCCATCCCCGGGGGCGGTGGACGGAGGACTCCAGGTCGTAGACGACCATGCTCGTCGCCCGGTTGAGGGTCAGCACCATGCGCATGGCCTCGGAGTTGACCGAGGGAAGCTCGCGTTCGGCCTTGTGCACCGCGTAATCCACGAACGACCAGAAGGTGAGCTCGTCGGGGGGTGCCGTGTCGTGAGTCACGCCGACCAGCCTAGTACGGGGCGGGTTCGGTCCCGTCGTCCGTGACAGGGGGAGCACGGTGGGTAGCCTGGGGGCGTGATCTGCATCACTGGAGTGGTGGTCGTGGGCCTCTTGGTCCTGTGGCGTGGAGCACGTTAGGGTCTGTTTCATCAAATGTTTGATCATTTGGGCGGCAGTCGCCCGCGACGAGTGAAGGGCCCTTCGACCATGGCAGCCAAGCCGTTCGCCTCATCCGCCGACACCGAGGCCAAGGAGCAGACCCTGGAGGTCCTGGCCGACGGCGTCTACGCCCTCACCGCCGAGGGGGACCCCAACGTGGGCGCCATCGAGGGCGAGGACTTCGTGGTGGCCTTCGAGGCACTGGCCACCCCCACCGCCGCCAGGGAGTGGCTCACCCAACTCCGCGAGCACACCGACAAGCCCATCCGCTACCTGGTGCTCTCGCACTACCACGCGGTCCGCGTCCTGGGCGCCAGCGCCTTCGACGCCACCGTCATCCTCACCCACGAACTGACCCACGAGCTCATCCGCGAGCGCGGCAAGGAGGACTGGGCCAGCGAGTTCGGCCGCATGCCCCGCCTGGCCAAGGACGCCGACTCCGTCCCCGGCCTGACCTGGCCCACCCAGACCTTCGCCGACCGCACCACCATCGACCTCGGCGGCGACCGGGGCGAACTGGTCCTGGAGTACTTCGGCCGGGGCCACACCGAGGGCGACATCGTCGCCTGGCTGCCCAAGCAGAAGATCCTCTTCGCCGGAGACCTCGTCGAGGCCCAGGCCGCCCTGTACACCGGCGACGCCTTCCACAGGGACTGGGCCGGAACCACCCTCGACCGGGTCAAGGCCCTCGGCGCCGAGATGCTCGTGGGCGGGCGCGGCGCCGTCAGCCGCGGCCGCGAGGAGGTCGACGCCGCCATCGAGCAGACCCGCACCTTCCTCGACGTGATGATCCGCGAGGTCGGCGCCGTCCACGAGCGCGGCGGCACCCTCAAGGAGGCCTTCACCGCCACCCACGCGGCCCTGGTCGACGACTACGGCCACTGGCCGATCTTCGAGCACTGCCTGCCCTTCGACGTCTCGCGCCTGTGGGACGAGTTCTCCGGCGTCGAGCGCCCCGTCATCTGGACCGCCGAGCGCGACCGCGAGGTCTGGGCCCAGCTCCAGGGCTGACCCCGAACCCCTCCCTCCCCACGCGCCCGTACGGGGCGCCCCACGAACGGAGCCCACCATGCGCCCCCCTGCGCCCCGCACCCCGGCCGACACCGGCACCGACCCCGTGCTCGTGCTCGGCGCGGGGCCGGTCGGACAGACCGCGGCCCTGCTGCTGGCCCGCCGTGGGGTCCCCGTACGGGTCGTCGACGCCCGCCCCGAGCGCGACGCCGTCGGTTCCAAGGCCATCTGCCAGCAACGCGACGTCCTCGACGTCTGGGACTGGCTCGGCGGCGGACGGATCATCGAGGAGGGCCTGACCTGGGACACGGCCCGTACCTTCTACCGTCGGCACGAGCTGTTCAGCGTGCGCCTGCCCGACCCCGGCGCCTCCTCCCTGCCCTCCTTCGTCAACATCTCCCAGTCCCGTACCGAGGAGGTCCTCGACGAGCTCCTGGCGGAGGCGGGGGTGGCGGTCAGCTGGGGCCACGAGGTCACCGGGATCGACCAGGACGCCGACGGGGTCACCGTCGAGTGCGCCACCCCGAGGGGGCCGGTACGCCTGCGCGGCACCCACGCCCTGTCCTGCCTGGGGGCCCACGGCGGTGTGGTCCGCCACGACCTGGGGCTGGACTTCTCCGGCACCAGCTTCGACGACCGCTTCCTCATCTGCGACATCCGCGCCGACCTCGGTGACTGGGCCCGCGAACGCCGCTTCTACTTCGACCCCGAGTGGAACCCCGGCCGCCAGGTCCTCATCCACCCGTGCCCCGGCTCGGTCTTCCGCATCGACTGGCAGGTGCCCTCCGACTTCGACCTGTCGGCCGAGGAGTCCAGCGGGCGCCTCGACGCCCGCATCCGGCAGATCATCGGGGACACCCCCTACGAGATCGTGTGGCACTCGGTCTACCGCTTCCACACCCGGGTCACCGACCGCATGCGCGCCGGACGCGTCCTGCTGGCCGGGGACAACGCCCACCTGGTCGCGCCCTTCGGCGCGCGCGGCCTCAACTCCGGGGTCCAGGACGCCGAGAACGCCGCCTGGAAGCTCGCCTACGTCCGCGACGGCTGGGCGGGGGAGGACCTCCTGGAGAGCTACCACACCGAACGCCACGCGGCCGCCCTGGAGAACGCCGACGTCACCAGCGCCACCATGCGCTTCCTCGTCCCCCAGGACGACGCCGAGCACGACCGGCGCGTCAGCGTCCTCGAACGCGCGGTCACCGACCCCGGGGCCCACCCGAACGTGGACTCGGGGCGCCTGGCCGAACCCTTCTGGTACACCGACTCAGCGCTGACCACCGCGTGTCCCGAGCGCCCCTTCGGAGGCCGTCCGCCGCGCGGGCTGGCCCCCGCACCCTGCCCCGGCGTGATCCTGCCCGACGCCCCCGTGACCGTGCCCGGCCGCCCCGAACTCACCCGCCTGCGCCCCCTCCTGCGGGAGGGGCTCACACTGCTGCTCGGTGAGGGCGCGGCGCGCTCCGCCGTGCACGCCACCGCGACCGGCGCCACCCGGGCACCCGTCACCACGCTGCTCATCGACGAGATCGACACCACCGGAGCCCTGCGCCGCGCCCTGGAACCCCTGCCCGGACAGGTCTGGCTCGTACGGCCCGACGCCCACGTCGCCGCCGTCGTCCCCGGTGACGACACCGACGCCGTGCGGGCTGCGGTCCGCACGGCCCTCGGACACCCGGCCACCGACACCGTCCCCGCGTAGACGCGGTTCCCCGACCACCCAACCAAGGAGGAAGACCGGACATGGCGTACTACCGCAAGGTCGGTGAGGTGCCCCGCACCCGCCACACCCAGCACCACAACCCGGACGGCGGGCTGTACTACGAGGAGCTGATGGGGGAGGAGGGCTTCTCCGCCGACTCCTCGCTGCTGTACCACCGGGCCATCCCCTCGGCGATCGTCGACGCCGCCGAGTGGGAGGTCCCCGACCAGTCCCTGCGCCGCAACGCCCCGATGGTGCCGCGCCACCTCAAACTCCACGACCTGTTCCAGGGCGAGGAGTGGCGCACCGACGACGTCGTCGAGTCCCGCCGCCTCGTGCTGGGCAACGGTGACGTGCGCATCTCCTACGTCGTCGCCGGAGCCCCCTCGGAGCTGTACCGCAACGGCATCGGTGACGAGTGCGTGTACGTCGAGTCCGGCACCGCCCGGGTGGAGACGGTCTTCGGCCTGCTGGAGGTCGGCCGGGGCGACTACGTCATCCTGCCGCGCGCGACCACGCACCGCTGGGTGCCCACCGGCGACGAGCCGCTGCGCGCCTACGTGGTCGAGGCCAACAGCCACATCGCCCCGCCCCGGCGCTACCTGTCCCGCTACGGCCAGCTGCTCGAACACGCCCCGTACTGCGAGCGCGACCTGCGCGGCCCCGACGGGCCCCTGCTGGTCGAGGGCGAGAACGTGGACGTGCTCATCAAGCACCGGGGCGACGGCCCGGGCGGGATCTCCGGCACCCGCTACACCTACCCCACCCACCCCTTCGACGTGGTCGGCTGGGACGGCTGCCTCTACCCGTACGTGTTCAACGTCGACGACTTCCAGCCCATCACCGGCCGCGTCCACCAGCCGCCGCCCGTCCACCAGGTGTTCGAGGGCCACAACTTCGTCATCTGCAACTTCGTGCCGCGCAAGGTGGACTACCACCCGGGCGCCATCCCGGTGCCGTACTACCACTCCAACGTGGACTCCGACGAGGTCATGTTCTACTGCGGCGGCGACTACGAGGCCCGTAAGGGCTCCGGGATCGGTCAGGGCTCCATCTCCCTGCACCCCGGAGGCCACTCCCACGGCCCGCAGCCCGGCGCCTACGAGCGCAGCGTGGGCGCGGAGGCCTTCGACGAGCTCGCGGTCATGGTCGACACCTTCCGTCCGCTGGACCTGGGTGAGGGCGGCGCCGCCGTCGACGACGGCAGCTACGCCTGGACCTGGGCCAAGGGCCAGCGCGCACGGCGGGAGCAGGCGTGAGCGACAACCGGAGCCTCTACCGGGCCCTGTTCGACGACGCCGCGCTGTTCCCGCCCGGCAACGCGCCCATGGGTGAGGCGATCCCCGCCCACCGGGCGCACCGGGACTCCCGCAGGGCGCCCTACGTGGGGCCGTTCCTGGTGGCGGACGCCCGCCTGGCCGAGCTGCGCACGGTGCTCTCCCGGGACGACGGCGACCACGCTCCGCTCGCGCTGGTGGTCACCGTCCCCGGTGGGGCCGACGGCGTCGCGGCTGCGGTCGACGCCGTACGCTCCGACCCGGCGCTGAACCTGGCCGGGGTCGAGGTGGCGTCCGCTCCCGGGCAGGCGGCCACCACCGCCGCCGCGGTGGCCGGGGCACTGGGGCCCGGGACCGACGGCTACGTGGAGGTCGCCCGGGGCCCGGGCGCCGCCGACGACATCGCGGCCCTCGCCGGAACCGGTGCCCACGCCAAGTTCCGCACCGGGGGGCTCACCCCCGAGGCCCACCCCGACGAGGTCGAACTCGCCGCCCTGCTGGGCGCCGCCGTCACCGCCGGGGTGCCCTTCAAGTGCACCGCCGGACTCCACCACGCGGTCCGCCACACCACCGTGGAGGGCTTCGAACAGCACGGCTTCCTCAACGTGCTGCTGGCCACCCACACCCTGCTCACCGGAGGGGACGAAGCCGAGACCGCCAAGGTCCTCGCCGACCGGGACGGACCCTCCCTGGCCGCACGCGCCGGACAGCTCACCCCCGACGAGGCCGCCCTGGTCCGGTCGCACTTCCGTTCCTTCGGCACGTGCAGCATCAGCGACCCCCTGGAGGACCTCGTCGTCCTCGGGGCGCTCCACGCCTGACCACACCCACTCGCAGAAAGCTCCTCCATGCCCGACAGCTGGCTCGACATCGCCCCGGACACGCAGTTCGGCCCGGCCACCCTGCCCTACGGCGTGTTCTCCACGGCGGACGACCCCACCACCCGCGTGGGTGTGGCCGTCGGCGGGCACGTCCTGGACCTCGGTGCCGCCGCCCGCGCCCTCGACGCCCCCTTCGCCGCCGCCGTCTCCGGGCCCGACCTGGACGCGCTCCTGGCCGCAGGGCGTCCCGTGTGGGACCAGGTCCGCGCCGCGCTCACCTCGTGGATCACCGACCCCGCCCACGAGACCGCGGTGCGCCCGCACCTGGTGGACCGCGCCTCGGTGACCCTGCACCTGCCGTTCACGGTCGGTGACTACGTGGACTTCTACGCCTCGGAGCACCACGCCACCAACGTGGGCCGCATCTTCCGACCGGGACAGGAGCCGCTCACCCCCAACTGGAAGCACCTGCCCATCGGCTACCACGGGCGTTCGGGCACCGTCGTGGTCTCGGGCACCGACGTCGTCCGCCCCACCGGCCAGCGCAAGCCCCCGACCGAGCCCTCCCCGGTGTTCGGGCCGTCGACGCGGTTGGACATCGAGGCCGAGGTGGGCTTCGTCGTGGGCACGCCCAGCCCCATGGGTGGGCGCGTGGCGGTGGACGACTTCGCGGACCACGTGTTCGGGGTGTTCCTGCTCAACGACTGGTCCTCCCGCGACCTCCAGGCCTGGGAGTACGTGCCGCTCGGCCCGTTCCTCGGCAAGTCGTTCGCCACGTCGGTCTCCCCGTGGGTGGTGCCCGTCGCCGCGCTGGAGTCGGCCCGGGTCGAGCAGCCCGCCCAGGACCCCGAGCCCCTGCCCTACCTGAAGGGCTCCCAGCCCTGGGGGCTGGACCTGCGCCTGGAGGTGCGGCTCAACGGTCACCTGGTCTCCACGCCGCCCTTCTCGCAGATGTACTGGACCGCCGCGCAGCAGCTCGCGCACATGACCGTCAACGGCGCGTCCCTGCGGACCGGTGACGTCTACGCCTCCGGGACCGTGAGCGGCCCCGAGGCGGCCCAGCGCGGCAGCCTCCTGGAACTCACGTGGTCGGGGAAGGAGCCGCTGCGGCTGCCCGACGGCACCGAACGCGCCTTCCTGGAGGACGGCGACGAGGTCACCATCTCCGCCACCGCGCCCGGCCCGGACGGCACGAGGATCGACTTCGGTGAGGTCACCGGCCGTATCCTCCCGGCGAGGTAGCACGGCGCGGGACGAGGGGCGGCGGGTCCGAAGGGGCCCGCCGCCCCTTCTCCTCGTACCGGCCACCGTGCGGCCGACTATTGTCCGCCTTCCCCGTTCCGGGTGGCCGCCCGGAACAGAGGGAAGGGACCTCGGCGTCAGGACCGGGCCGCGCGCACCGAACAGTTCCACCTGCGCGGCCGAGTTCTCCGCCGGGCCGAGCACGAACGTGTCCAAGCCGTGCTCCAGGACGAACCGTGGAGAACGGAGTGCTGGTGCGGACGATTCCGGAGACGCAGCCCACCGACCTCTCGCGCTACCACCTGGCCCAGGACGCGTTCGGGGCGGCGGCCGGAGGGCGCCTCCGCTGCGGCGCGGCACCACACATTTACGCAACACGGGCCCGACTAGGTTCCGGCACATGCGTAGACAACTCCTCCTGCTCGGTGCCGCGTGCGCGCTCACCGCACCCCTGTTCTCCGCGGTCCCGGCGCAGGCGATCGTGGGCGGTACCGAGTCCACCGGTGCCTACTCCTTCATGGGTTCGTTCCAGCCCTCCTACCCGGCGCCCCCGCGCGAGGACGGCCACGGCTGCGGCGTCCTGCTCCTGGCCCCCCAGTGGGTGCTGACCGCCAGCCACTGCGCCGGCAAGAACCCGACCAACGCGAAGGTGGGGGTCCCCGAGGGCTGGAAGGTCCGGATCGGGTCGCTGGACAGCACCTCCGGGGGTGAGGTGGCCGAGGTCGACCACTACTACCGGCTGGCGACCAACAACGACGAGGGCGGCTTCTGGGGCAGGGACCTCGCCCTGATGCACCTGGCGGACCCGGTCGAGGCCGAACCCGTGCGCATCGCCCGCAGCACCCCGGCGGAGGGCTCACCGGCCCGGCTCCTGGGATGGGGCATGACCTGCGACGACAGCGGCGATCCGGCGTGCTATCCCGAACGGTTGCACGAGGCCGACACTGTGGTCCAGCCGGTCTCCGCGTGCGGGTCCGAGGGCCCCACCGACGAGCTGTGCATCGGCAGCCGCGACGGCAGCGTCAACGCGGCCAACATGGACTCGGGTGGGCCCGCTCTGGTCCACGAGGACGGGGAGTGGGCCGTGGCTGGCGTGGTCAGCGGTCCGAGCGGGAACGACGCGCCGGTCTGGTTCACCGACGCCTCCCTGCACACCGAGTGGATCGAGGGCATCATCGACGGCACCGACGTGCCCGCCGACGACGAGATCCCGAACGTGGAGGGTGCGGCGCGCCTGGGCGGCTGCGCGGGCTCGGTGGTGCGGACCGCGTCCTCGGGCACGGAGGACCCCGCGCTCCTGCTGACCAACGGCCACTGCGTGCAGGAGGAGCGCCCCGCCCCGGGAAGCGCGCTGGTCGACCGCCCGGCCGACGGCGAGGTGCACGTCGGCGGCCCCCAGGGCTACCCCCGGGCCACCGCCGGTCTGGAGCGCCTGGTGTACGCGACGATGACCGGTACCGACGTGGCGCTCTACCGCCTGGACACGACCTACGGACAGCTGGAGTCGGAGGGGGCCAGGGTCCTCGACCTGGCCTCCGAGCCCGTGCGCGCGGGCGAACCGCTCACCATGCTCGTCCCCCACACCCGCCTGGAGTGCTCCGCCGAAGCCGTGGTCCCGCACCTGCGCGAGGGCGGCTACGAGCAGGACGCCGCGATCCGCTATGCCTCGGACGAGGCCTGCGCTGTCCAGCCGGGCATGTCCGGTTCGGCGCTACTGGCCCCCGACGGCTCCACGGTGGTGGGGGTCCACAACACCCACAACCGGGACGGCGGGGAGTGCACCGACAACAACCCCTGTGAGGTGGACGGGGACGGCGATCTCTCCTTCGAGCAGGGTCGCGCCTACGGCCAGCAGGTCCACATGATCACGAACTGCCTGACCGCCGGGTCCGAACTGGACCTGGCACAGCCGGACTGCACCCTCACCGGGGCCGCGCGCTCCTGAACCACCCGGCCGGATCAAGCGCACCCGCCCCCGCCTCACCCGCCGACGAGGGCCCTGAGTACCACGTACAGCAGCGACGGTCCGAGCAGGCAGCCCACGCCCGTGTAGAAGGTGGCGGTCATGGCGCCGTAGGGCACCAGGCGCTTGTCGGTGGCCGCCAGCCCGCCCGCGACACCGGAGGTGGTGCCCATCAGGCCGCCGTAGGCCATCGCGGTCTTGGGGTTGTTCAGTCCGATCAGCGGGGCGATCAGCGGTGTCCCCACCATCACCACCACGGACTTGACGAGCCCGGCGGCCACGGACAGCGCGATCACCTCCGAGCTCGCGCCCACCGCGGTCCCGGTCACCGGACCGACGATGTAGGTGGCCGCGCCGGCGCCGATGGTCGCCATCGACGCGGCGTCCGTGTAGCCGAAGGCGGCGGCGATCGCCGCCCCGACGGCGAACGAGACCAGCACGCCCAGCACGATCGACAGCACGCCGACCAGTCCGGCGCGTTTGATCTCCCGCAGGTCCACGCCGTAGGCGGTGGAGACGATCGCGAAGTCCCTCAGCATCGCGCCGCCCATGAGGCCCAGCCCGGAGAAGACCGCGATGTCGGCCAGTCCCTGCTCGCCGCCGGAGACCCATCCGCCCCAGTACGCCAGCGCCAGGCCGAGGATGATGGCGATGGCCGAGCCGTGCAGCCAGCCGCGGGTGAGCTTCTTGGACAGCCATCCGGAGACCGCCATCAGCCCGCCGACCACCACGAAGGCCACGAGCAGGTCATTGCTCTCGAAGACGCCGATGATCCGGTCCATCTCAGACCTCCCGCCCTTCCTCGACCAGCGGCGGCAGCGGTTCCGCGGGTTCGCCGATCCGCGACAGGACGGGCACCAGGGCGGCCCCCGCCGCGAGCGCTCCCAGGCCCGCGGTGATCGCCATCGGGCCGCCCGCGATCGCCTTGACCACGTTCTGGGTGGAGGCCATGGCGATGACGACCGGGATGTACATCGCGCTCCAGAAGAGCACGCCCTGCTCGGTGGCCTCGGGGAGTTTCCCGTTCCTGCGCAGCCGGTCGGAGACGAGCACCAGCATGATCATGGCGAAGCCGACGCCGCCGATATTGGCGTCGACGCCGACCGCGGCACCGAGGAGTTCGCCCACGAGCGCGCCCGCGAGCAGGCACACCGCCAGGGCTGCCACTCCGTAGAGGACCATCGATTTCTCCTTGCTTCGGGGGGTGTCCGGCGGGAGCGCCGGGGATCGCCGCTGGGGGTTCGGGAGCGACCGTCGGTCAGGCGTCCGCGCCGGTGAACAGGTCCGCGTAGCGCTCGCGCAGTTCGGCCTTCTGCACCTTCCCCATGACGTTGCGGGGCAGTGCCGCGACGACGCGCACCGTGCGCGGCCGCTTGAACCGGGCGAGGTCTCCGGCGATGGATTCCAGCAGCTCCCCGGCCTGGAGCTCCTGCCCCGGCCGGGGGACGACGACGGCCGCCACGGCCTCCCCCAGGTCCGGGTGGGGGACACCGATCACGGCGGACTCCAGAACCCCCGGGTGCGCGTCGAGGAGCTCCTCGACCTCCTTGGGGTAGATGTTGTAGCCGCCGGAGATCACGAGGTCCTTGTCCCGGCCGACGATGCACAGGTGGCCGTCCTCGTCGACGCGGCCCAGGTCGCCGGTGACGAAGAAGCCGTCCGCGCGGAACTCGGTGGCGGTCCTCTCCGGCATCCGCCAGTAGCCGGAGAAGACGTTGGGGCCGCGGACCTCGATGATGCCGACCTCTCCGTCGGGGAGCTCCCGTCCGGTCTCCCGGTCCGCCACCCGGATCTCGACGCCGGGGAGCGGCCGCCCGACCGTGCCGGGCCTGCGCGGCCCCTCGTAGGGGTTGGTGGTGTTCATCCCGGTCTCGGTCATCCCGTAGCGCTCGAGGATGGCGTGGCCGGTGCGGGCCCGGAAGGCCTCGGCGTCGCTCGCGAGCAGCGGGGCCGAGCCGGAGACGAACAGCCGCATCGGGGCGCAGGACCCCGGGGTCAGCCGGTCGCTCCTCAGCAGGCGGGTGTAGAAGGTGGGGACGCCCATGAGCACGGTGGCGCGGGGCAGCAGGTCGATGACCGCGTCGGCGTCGAACCCGGACAGGTAGTGCATGGAGGCGCCCGCCACCAGCGTCATGTTGACCGCGACGAAGAGCCCGTGGACGTGGAAGATCGGCAGGGCGTGGATCAGCCGGTCCTCGGAGGTGAACCGCCAGGCCCGGAGCAGCGCCTCGCAGTTGGAGGCGAGGTTGCCGTGGGTGAGCACGGCCCCCTTGGACCGCCCGGTGGTGCCGGAGGTGTACAGGATGGCCGCCGGGTCCCCGGCCGAGGCGTCGTGGTCCCCGTCGTGGCGGCCGTCCCCCTCCAGGAGGGTGCCGTGGCCGGAGGTGCCCAGGGTCTCGACGACGAGCCCCCCGGCTTCGCGACCGGTGTGCTCGCCCCGGCGGCCGGGTGAGCAGACGAGCACGCGGGGCCGGGCGTCGCCGAGGAAGTACGTCATCTCCGCATCGGTGTAGGCGGTGTTGAGCGGGAGGAAGACCCCGCCGACGCGCAGGGTCGCCAGGTACAGCGCGACGGCCTCGGGGGACTTCTCCACCTGCATCGCGACCCGGTCGCCAGGGGTGACGCCGTCGACGAGGAGGCGGGCGGCGATCCGCCGCACGGTCTCCTCGGTCTGCCCGTAGGTGATGCTCCCGCCGCCGGGCAGCTCGAACAGGGTCCGGTCCGGTCGCCGCCGCGCCTGCTCGGCGAAGGATCGGTGAATGGCCGTGAATGGCGCCATCAGTGGTGTTCCTCTTTCTCGTTCGGTGCGGTGGAGGTGTCTCACGAGTCGGAGCCCGGGGCGTCCGGCAGCGCGTCCCGTAGAGGGCCGTCGAGCGCCACGGTGCGGCGGCGGACGAAGTCCTCGTGGCGGCGTTCGAGCTTCTCCGGCTCGTAGCGGTAGTTGACCATCGCGCCGTAGGACTGCCTCCAGGCCTGCGCCGAGGTGTTCGACGGCCAGTTGAGCCTCCACGCGGCGGCCCCGTTGCCCAGGTGGAAGCGGGCGACCGGGTCGAGGGGCCGCCCGTCGTCGCGCGTCTCGGCCGCGATGTACCGGGCCAGGACGGGCAGGAGCCGGGAGCGGATCCGCGCGGTGTCCGCGGGGTCAAGGTCGGCCGGGCCGTCCGCGGCGCCCAGGTCCCGGACGAGTTCCCGCAGGTCGGCCTCGCTCCCGGCCCGCTCGTCGAGCCAGCGCCGGAACCCCGGGATCGGTGAGAGCGTGACGAAGTGCGCCAGGTGCGGCAGTCGGTCGCGCACCTGCTCGATGACCTGCTTGATGAGGAGGCTGCCGAAGGAGATCCCGGTCAGGCCGTCCAGCGCGTTGTTGATCGAGTAGAGCGCCGCCGTGTCGGCCTCCCGGGGGTCCAGGGCGGGGCCGGGCTCCAGCAGGGGGGTGATGTCGCCCGGCGTCCCCCGCACCAGGGCGACCTCCACGAAGATCAGCGGCACGTCGCCGGTGGCCGGGTGGAAGAAGGCGTGGATGCGGCGGTCCGCGGGCTCCAGGCGGCGGCGGAGTTCGGCGCGGTCCGCCATCGGGTGGACCCTCTCGTAGCGCAGCAGGTGGTCGTGCAGACGCCGGGGCGAGTCCGGGGTGACCTCCGCCAGGCGGAGGAAACCGCGGTTGAACCAGGAGGCGAGCAGGTGGTGGAGGTCGTGGTCCAGGGGCCGCAGCTCCGGATGGCGGCGCATCAGCCGGTGCAGGTCCGCGCGCATCCCGACCAGGGCGAGCGTGGCGTCGGGCGCGTGGTTCATCCGGCGGAACAGTTGCTGGCGCGTCGGCTCGACCGCGTCGAAGAGCCCGACCAGCTCCTCATCGCCCCCGGATCCGCTGTTCCTGGCCTCGTCCCAGCGGTGGAAGGCGGCGCGGACCCGGTCGGGGTCGACGCCGTGGTCCTTGATGACGTGGGTGAAGAAGGCCGTCCTGCCGGAGTCGTCGAGCTCGCCGTAGGCGGCCAGGGCCCGCGCCGCGACCGCGCGGACGGAGGCCTCGCCCACGTCGCCCATGAGGACCTCGCAGGCGGTGATCAGGCGGTCCAGGGCGGGCGGCCCCGACGTGTCGGCCGCCTGGGGGCCACCGCCGTGCCCCTCTTTCGCCGGTCGGACCGGACCGGTCTCGCGCGCTCCGTCGGGCCGCATCTCCGCTCCTTAAGTAACATACATCACTTGGGGTGATATATATAACAGGGAACGTAGGGTATGGAACAGGGGAGCGCAACCCCCGCAGCCGGTCGGCTAATCTGGGCGCGGAGGTGTCGATGGCTCGGGTTCCGGAATCCCAACGCGTACGGGACGCGCTGGAGAACGCCGTCGTCGAGGGCCGGTACCGGCCGGGTGAGCGCCTGGACCCGGGGCGGCTCGAACGCGAGTTCGGGTGCTCGCGCACACCGATCCGAGAGGCGCTCCAGGCCCTGGAGCGCTCCGGGCTGGTGCAGATCCGCCCCAAGCAGGGCACGTACGTCACCGAGCTCGGCGTCTCCGAACTGGCCGAGCGCTTCGAGGTCATGGCCGAGCTCGAGGGGATGGCGGCACGGCTCTGCGCACGCCGCATCGAGCGGGAGTCGATGGACCGGCTCAAGCACACCCTGCGCGCGTGCGAGCGGTACGCCACGGCGGGCGACGCCGACGGGTACTACTACGCCAACGCCGATTTCCACGGCGTCGTCTACGAGGCGTGCGGCAACGAATACCTGCGACAGCAGGCCCACGCGCTCAAACGGGCCCTCCAGCCGTACCGACGGCTCCAGCTCCGGGTGCCGGACCGCATGCGGCGCTCCCTGGCCGAGCACCGAGCGATCGCCGACGCCGTCGTCGCCGGGGACGCCGAGGCCGCGGAGAACGCCGCCCGCGACCACGTGCTCGTGCAGGTCAAGGAGTTCAGCCAGCTCGTACGGACCTGGCGGCACCTCACCGATGCGGCGCGCGGCGACGGGTGAGGGCCGGGCGGTCGGCCGCCCCTGACGCCGACACCGCTCGGCAGCACCCGCCGACGCCTCTCCTCACCCACAGGCTTTCGCCCGGCGGAGGCCGAGGCGCCGTGGCCTCCCCCCACCCCGGCCAACCGGGCGATCACGGAGGTCTGCGCGGGCCGCTCCGGGTCAGGCGGAAGGGACCGAGCGCAGGAAGTCCCGCACGGCCAGGGCGTGGCCCGACGGGTCGTCGCGGTGCACCCAGTGACCGCAGCCCGGCAGCACGCGCAGTCGTGTGCCGGGCCGTCGTTCGGCCATCTCCCCGGCCTGCCGCTCGGACAGCAGCGGGCTGAGCCCGCCGCGCAGGAGCAGGGCCGGATGGGCGGAGCCCAACCAGTCGGCCCAGAAGTTCCCGACGTTGCCGTGCTGCGCCGCCATCATGTCCCGGTGGTCGAACCGCATGCGCCACACCCCGTCCCGTTCGTGGGCGCTGTCCATGAAGTACCCGAGCGAGGGGACGCCCTCGCCTACGAGGAACGCGGCCAGAGCCTCCCGGCTCGGGAAGGTGGGGGGCCAGCCGGTGACGTCGAAGACCGGGGGATCGATCTCGGAGGAGTCGGTGACCGCTCCGGTGTCCTCGACGACCAGGGCGCGCACCAGCCCGGGACGGCGTGCCGCCAGCTGGTAGGCGTTCACCCCGCCGAGGGAGTGGCCGAGGACGAACGCCGGGCCGAGGTCGAGGTGCTCCAGGAACGCGGCCACGTCCCCGACGAAGGCGTCGCGGCCGAGGTCGCCGCCGTGTTCGGAGAGCCCGTGGCCGCGCTGGTCGAGGGCGATGAGCCGGAAGTCCGGGGCCAGGTGCGGTGCGAGACCGGCGAAGGAGACGGCGCGGCCGAACGTCCCGTGCAGGGCGACCAGCGGGACACCGCCCCCGCCGAAGTCGAGATAGCTGAAGGCGCGTCCGCGCAGCGTGACGGGGGTCTGGGCGATCATGGGGTCGACGGGTTCCTCGGGTCGGGAGCGCGGGCGGCGTCGTGGGAACGCACCCGGTGAGGGGCTCCGCGGCGGGGAGGGCGGGAACCGGTGGCGACCCGTGCACCCCACGGTACAAGGACCGTGCCGGGCGCCGTCCTCCGCCTCGGAAGCCTGCCCGCCGTCCACCGGCGGTCCGGAGTCCTCCGGCCCGTCAGCCGGGGGTCCCGCCGAGGGAGGAGGCGATCACACCGCCGTCCACCAGCAAGTCGGCGCCGGAGACGAACCCGGCGGACGGACCGAGCAGGAACTCCGCCGCGGCCGCGATGTCGGCGGGGGTGCCCACGCGACCGGCGTTGGAGGCCTCCACCATCGCCCGAATGCTCCGCCCGTGCTCGCCGTCCAGCTCACTGCGGCCCATGGGCGTGGAGACCAACCCGGGGCTGATGCTGTTGACCCGCGCCCCCCGGGTGCCCCAGACGACGCTGGCGCCCTGCACCCGCAGCCGGTTGGCGCGCTTGGCGAACCCGTAGGCGCGCCCGGAGTCGGGGAAGCGGTCCTGCGCGGTGACGGGAAGGGACAGCAGGTGGTCGGCCGGTGCGGAGGCCAGCTGGACGGCCTCCCGCGGTGACAGCTCCACCGGACCGTAGGAGGCCATGCTGGAGATGACCAGGCCCGCTCCGCCCGGGGCGACGACCTCGGCGAACTCCTCCAGTACGAGGGCCACGCCGAGCAGGTCCACCGCCAGGATCACCGGCACGGGGGCCTGGACCGGGGAGACCCCGGCGGTGTGCACGACCTTGCGCACCGGGCCCGCCGCGGCGGCGGCGCGCGCCAGCCCGGCGACGGAGTCCCGGTCGGCGACGTCGACCGGACACCCCGTCACGTCGTACCCCTGGCCCGCCAGCCGGTCAGTGACCGCTGACAGGAGCTCCTCGTCGCGGTCGGCGAGCAGCAGGCGCGTCCCCGCCCCGATCCTCGTGGCGATCGCCTCGCCCATGCCGCCCGCTCCGATGACCACGGTCACGTCGTCGGCCATGCCGCCCTCCTCTTCCGCGCGCTGTGGACGGCGCCCACTGCGACACGGCGTTCGCCGGTTCTGTGACCACCTTCGTACCATCCACGTTTCCGGGCCCGGTTCGGGGCCCGTCCCCGCGCCCGGACCGGGTCCGTGGAACGCGCTCGCTCGCGCGCGTTCGATCCCCGGTCCTTGCTCGGGGAGGCGCCAGGAGTGGTCTGACCTGCGGCGTAGATTGGACGCGTCGAGTGGGGGAGGGGAGGCCGAAGTGGCCGAGACGACGGTGACCGACGTGATGACCGAGCTGGCCGGGCTGGAGGACGCCCGGGTCCGTGCGGTCAACGAGAGGCACGGTGACGACCACGGGGTGAACCTGGGCAAGCTGCGCGCCGTGGCCAAACGGCTCGGGAAGCAGCAGGACCTCGCGGTGGAGCTCTGGCGGACCGGGGACGGCGCGGCGCGGCTGCTGGCGATCCTCATCAGCCGACCGAAGCTGTTCGGCCGCGACCAGCTGGACACGATGCTCCGCGAGGCGCGCACCCCCAAGGTGCACGACTGGCTCGTGAACTACGTGGTCAAGAAGGGCCCGCACGCCGAGGGGCTGCGCCTGGCCTGGTTCGACGACCCGGATCCGGTGGTCGCGAGCGCGGGATGGGCCCTGACCACCGAACGGGTGGGGAAGCGACCCGAGGGCCTGGATCTGTCGGGGTTGCTGGAGACCATTGAGGGGGAGATGGCCTCCGCACCGGACCGCCTGCAGTGGGAGATGAACAACTGCCTGGCGCGGATCGGCATCGACCACGCGGAGTACCGGGAGCGGGCCGTGGGGATCGGGGAGCGTCTGGAGGTGCTCAGGGACTATCCGACCCCGCCGGGCTGCCTGACCCCGTACGCACCGGTGTGGATCGAGGAGATGGTGCGCCGAGCCGGGGGGGCGAACTCGGGGGCGTGACGCCTCGCGGTGGGCGATGTAAATCTACAACGTAAAGGTGTCGGTCCGGTTCACGGCCGAACACCCACCACCAGGCAGAGGCGCCGACCGGAGGAGCGCTCCGTCAGGCCTCTTCGCGCGCTCGGCGCTCCTTCTCGGAGTGGCGCCGCGACTTGGTCCGGTTCCCGCACACCCGCATCGAGCACCAGCGGCGGCTCTGGTTCCGGGACCCGTCCCAGAACACCCACAGGCAGGTGTGCTCGGCGCACCTCTTGAGCCGTGCCACGTCCCCGGTCGTCACCAGTCGCACCCAGTCCAGGGCCAGCGCGGCGCACGCCGTGCGCAACGGTCCGAGGTTCGGGTCCGGAACGAGTTCCCGTCGGCCGGGGGAGAGGCTGGCCAGGAGCGGCAGTTCGGCGAGGAGTGTGTCGGCCCGGGCGAGCGCGTGCGGATCCCCGTCGGGCCCGTCCAGCGCCGCGCGCAGCCCGGCGCGCAGGTCCAGGAACGCCCGGTGGTCGGCCTCGTCGGCGCGGGTTCCGCCGCCGACCAGCCCCTGATCGCGGAGCCAGTGCGTCAGCTCCTCGGGGGTGGACAGCTCGTCACGGCCGCTCTCCAGGTCGAAGGTGTTGGTGAACAGCTCGACGCGCTCAGCGGCGGGTGGTCGTTCCATGGCCCCTCCCGTGGGTAACTGGTGCGCCAAGGTTAGCGGTTGGTTGCCTCCTTCTCCTCCAACCTCTCTGTCGCGGACGTTCATTCCAGGCTACTATCCACCAAACGGCTTAAGGTGGTTAGTTATGACGCGGCTCCTCACTGTGCGCCCCCGGACCGACGCGCGCAACACCGGCGTGCTGGTCGTCTTCACCGCGCTCACCAACCTCGCTGACGGTGTGCTCAAGGTGGCCCTGCCCATGGTCGCCACCACCCTGACCACCTCGCCCGGGCTGATCGCGGCGGTCGCGACCGTGCTCACGCTGCCCTGGCTGCTCACCTCGCTGCACGTGGGCGTGCTGGTGGACCGCTTCGACCGGCGCGCGCTGCTGCTGGCGGCCAACCTCGTGCGGGTGGCCACGATGGTCGGAGCGGTCGCCGCCCTGCTCACGGGCGCTCTCTCGCTTCCCCTGCTCTACGCCGCCGCGGCGCTGATGGGGGTGGCCGAGGTCGTGGCGACCACCGCGTCGGTCGCCCTGGTCCCCTCGGCCGTGACGCCCCCCGGGCGCGAGCGGGCCAACGCGTGGATGGCCGGAGCCGAGACCGCGTGCGGGGAGTTCACCGGCCCCTTCGTCGGCGGAGTGCTGGTGGCGGTGGGCGCCGGGCTGGCCCTGGGGGTCACCGGAGCCGCGTACGTGGTCGGCATGCTGGTGCTGCTGTTCCTGGTGGGACGCTTCGCCCCGAACCCGGGGGGAGAGCGGCCGGTCGGCTCGGTGCACGGGCGCATCGGTGAGGGGCTGGCTTACCTGTGGCGGCAGCCCATGCTGCGCGGCATGGCCCTGCTGCTCACCGTGCTGTGCGCCTGCTGGGGCGCCTGGTTGGCCCTCATGCCTCTGGTGGCGACGGACCTGCTGGACCTGAGCGCCGCCGAGTACGGTGCTCTGATGAGCGCCCTCGGTGCCGGCGGCATCGTCGGCGCGCTCACCGTGGGCTGGGTGAACCGGCTGCTGGGGCGGCGCTGGGCGATGTTCGCGGACCTGCTGGGCACCGCCGCGATGATGGCCGCCCCCGTGCTGAGCTCGAACGTGTGGGTGGTGGGCGCGGCGGCGTTCCTCGGCGGCATGGGAGGGACCCTGTGGACCGTCAACACCCGCACCATCACCCAGCGGATGGTTCCCGGTGCGATGCTGGGCCGGTTCAGCTCCGTGTTCCGCCTGTTCGGCTGGGGTGCGATGCCGTTGGGCGCGGCGCTGGTGGGTGTGCTCGCGGAGGTGGTCGGGGTGCGGGTGGCCTTCGGGGTCTTCGCCGTGGCGGCCCTGCTGGCGGTCGCCCCCTTCCTGCGCGTGGTCACCCCCGCCGCCCTGGCCGCCGTGCCCCGTCACTGATACCGCGGTGCTGTCGGGGCGCCGCGGTCGCCCCCGCGTTCAGCCCTGGGCCACGGGCAGATCGATACGCAGCTGCTCGTCCTCCGCGGGCGTCTCGCGGCCCGCGTCCCGGGGCGACCCGGGTCTGTTCAGGCCGTACCTGGCCGCGATCTCACGCACGGCCGTGGTGACGATCCGCTGGTAGGAGTCGGAGGCGTAGGAACCCCGACCGTAGAGTTCGCGGTAGAGCGGCAGCAGGCGCGGATGCTCCCGGCCCAACCACGCCCGGTACCACTCCCGCGCGCCCGGGCGCAGGTGCAGGACGATCGGGGAGACGCGGGTGGCCCCGGCCTCCGCGATGGCGGCGACGGTCTCCTCGATCTGCTCGGCGGAGTCGGTCAGCCCCGGCAGGATCGGGGCCATGAGCACCGAGCACTCCAGTCCGCGCTCGCCCAGCGCGCGGACCACGCCCAGGCGGGCGCGGGGGCTCGGGGTTCCCGGTTCCACGGTGCGCCAGACACCGGTGTCCACGGAGCCGACCGAGACCGCCATCCCGACCCGGGTGACCCGTGCGGCCTGCTCCAGGAGGGGGAGGTCGCGCAGGACCAGGGTTCCCTTGGTGAGGATCGAGAAGGGGTTGGCGGTGTCGCGGAGCGCCGCGATGATCTCCGGCATCAGCCGGTAACGACCCTCGGCCCTCTGGTAGGGGTCGGTGTTGGTGCCCATCGCGATGTGCTCGCCGCGCCAGGAGGGCCGGGCCAGTTCGGCGCGCAGCCGTTCGGCGGCGTTGACCTTGACCAGGATGCGGGTGTCGAAGTCGCGGCCGCTGTCGAGGTCGAGGTACTCGTGGGTGCGCCTGGCGAAGCAGTACACGCACGCGTGCGAGCAGCCCCGGTAGGGGTTGATGGTCCACCGGAACATCGGGTCGTCGCCGGGCACGCGGTTGATGATGCTGCGGGCCTGGATCTCGATGGCGACCGCCTCACCGTCCTGGCCCGCCAGGACCGGCCCGGGTGCGGGCGCGCCCAGACCGGCCCGTCCGGTGCCGCGCGTGGGCGGCTGTGTGGCGGGCTCGAACAGTGACTGCTGCCCGGTGTCCTTGGTTCCCTCTCGGAGGTTCTCCCAGCGCATGAGGTCAATTCGAACACGTTTTCGAATGTCTGTCCAGTGGTGCGGCGTGGCTGTGGATCCCGCTCGCGCGCCCCCGGGTCAGAGCTGGCTCCGGGCGAGGCGCTCGGGGCTCCAGCGCTCCACCTCGCGACCTCGGCTGTCCTGGAAGTCGGGGACGGTCTCCTCCGGGTCCACCAGGATGATCCGGTGGCCGGTGTCGATGAGCTTGGCGGCCATCGCGGCGGACGTGCGGCGGGCCACCGGCAGCACCTCGTCGACCCGGCTCATGTCGAACACCACCAGGTGCGTCGAGGGCGTGTTCCCGACCAGTTCGTGCACCAGGGCCTCGATGCTGCTCAGCACCATGTCGCCCTGGAGCACGTAGACCGTCGCCGGTTCGCCGTCGACCACCTCCTTGCGGGTCTCGCGCAGGGACGAGCGGGCGGGCCGTCCCGACTCCATCAGGTGCAGGCCCAGGTCCTCTGACAGCTTCTCCATCATGACCACGCCGCGCGCGCTGTTGCCGTGCGCGTCCAGGCGCGGGGAGAAGACCGCCACCCCCACCTGGCCGGGCAGCACACCGAGGATGCCCCCCGCCACGCCGCTTTTGGCGGGGATGCCCACGCTGGTGAGCCAGTCCCCGGCCGCGTCGTACATGCCGCAGGAGGTCATCACGCTCAGCAGGTGCCGGGTGGTGCGCCTGCTGAACAGCCGCTGGCCGGTGTTGGGCTGCACGCCGCCGTTGGCGAGGGTGCAGGCCATGAGCGCGAGGTCGCGCACGGTGACGTTGGCCGAGCACTGCCGCAC
Source organism: Nocardiopsis sp. iso_237 (assembly GCF_056173345.1). Taxonomy (NCBI): domain Bacteria; kingdom Bacillati; phylum Actinomycetota; class Actinomycetes; order Streptosporangiales; family Nocardiopsidaceae; genus Nocardiopsis; species Nocardiopsis sp. iso_237. Next base: position 3,372,906 of record NZ_CM149669.1, read on the forward strand.
GTACCCGGCCACGGCGGCGGCGGGATCCTGGCCCAGGCGCCCGGAGGCGTGCAGGAGGTAGGCGAGCCCGAGGTTGCGGTCCCCGGTCGCCAGTTCGGAGGCGGCCAGCCCCTCGTCGATCTCCACCGGCCGCTGCGCGAGGTCGGAGAAGAGACCCAGGACACGGTCCACGGCGGGGCGCCGGTCGTCGCGGACGAGGGTGTGGGTGGCGATCGCCCCCGCGTTGATCATCGGGTTGCGGGGTCTGCCGGTCTCCGGGTCCAGGGAGAGTTCGTTGAAGGCCTCGCCGCTGGGTTCCACCCCGACGCGGTCGAGGACGAACTCCAGGCCGTGGTCCTCGATCGCCAGCGCGTAGGCGAAGGGCTTGGACATCGACTGGATACTGAATTCGTGGTCGGCGTCCCCGCTCGCGTAGACGGTTCCGTTCACCGTGCACAGCGCGACCGCAACCCGGTCCGGATCGGCGGTGGCCAGTTCCGGGATGTAGTCGGCCCGGGCGCCGGAAACCACGTGGTCGGTGCTGTCGACGATGGCGTCCAGGTAGTCGAGGATCGGTGAGCGCAACAAGGATTCCCCCGTCTTTCGGCCGGTGTCGCGATGTGAGTCGCCTCCCGATCCTCCCCGGGTCACACCCGCCACAACCCTCGTACTCCCGCTGGGAGCCGAACGTGAACGCGGTTTCGCGCATTCCGTGGAATGGTCGTCGACAGCGGACGATCATTGGTTTGATGGCGGGGTGTTTCCGCGTTTTCGGTTCCCGTTCCGAGTGATTCTCCTATGGTCCGGGAATCGCCATTCCTCCACTCGGATTCGCGTCCCCGCGGCGCGAACGCACCCTTCGGTAACCGGCTGGTCCGCCGGGTGACGCGCCGCCAGGGGCGCCCCCGGCCCCGGCGTCCTCACGCCGTGGCGGTGATCCGCCAGCGGTGTCCGTCGGGGTCGGTGAAGCTGCCGGTGTGCGCATCCCCCGGTTCGGGGGCGGTGACGTGAGCGCCCGCCGCGTGCGCGCGGGAGAGGACCGCGTCGAGCTCCGCGCGAGAGGCCGCGGCGTGGGTGAGGACCAGTCCGGTCGGGCCCGCTCCGCGCGCGTCGACACCGACGTCCTTGGCCAGCGCGGCCCGTCGCAGCAGGCCCAGACGGGACGTGCCGCTCGCCGCGGCGAAGTCCACGAACGTGTCCCCGTAGTCGTGGCGGGTGTCCATCCCCAGGGCCTCGTAGAAGACCCTGGAGGCCTTCGGGCTGGCGACGCCGAGGTAGACGGCGGTCTCGACGGGTTCCGGAGGGTCGGGGACGGGGCCCCGGTCCTTCCTCGTGGCTGCGGCGAGTTTCCAGAGCGTCCCGTCCGGTGCCCGGAAGACGGCGGTGTACTCACCGAAGAGCTCCTTCCTCGGTGGCTTGACCACCTCGGCGCCGTGGGCGGCGGCCGCCGACACCAGGGCCCTGACCTCGGCGGGGCGATCGACGATCGCGCTCAGAACACAGCCCCGGAACCCCGTGCCGACCGCGTCGGTCCGCTCGAAGGAGAACCGGCCGGTGCCGTTGAGGTCCACGCCGAGGGAACAGGTGGGGGCGTCCCCGGACGGTACCCCGGCGGTGAACACGGACGTGTGGAAGGCGTGCGCGTCCTCCGCCCGTGCTGCCTCGACGGTGACGGTGTCCAGTGAGAGCGCCATCGCGCGGTCCCTTCGTTCGGTGGGTCGGTGGCCTCCGGGCCCCGACCCCGGTCACGCTAGGCCGCGTGCCCGGACCGGCGCTTCTCGATTCCTGACCGACCGGTCGAGCCGCCTGTCGGTCAGGAATCGAGAAGCGCCCCGGAACCGGGCCTGACTAGCGTCAGGGGCACCGAGAAGCACCAGTACCAGAGGAGACGCGCATGGCTGAGGACACCGGCACCGAGGGGTCGGGAGGCTTCTCCGAACAGGAACGCGCCGCCATGAGGCAGCGCGCCGCCGAGCTGAGGAAGGAGGCCGAGCGCGGCCGCGGCCGAGCTCGACGTGCTGGCGAGGATCGAGGAGATGGAGCCAGCCGACCGTACGGTGGCCGAGCGCGTCCACGCGATCGTCACCGCCCACGCCCCGGAGCTGTCACCCCGGCTCTGGTACGGGCAGCCCGCCTACGCGAGGAAGGGCAGGGTGGTGTGCTTCTTCCGCAGCGGGCAGGTGGACAAGGAGCGCTACTCCAGCCTGGGGTTCACCACCGAGGCCCACCTCGATGACGAGGGAGGCCTGTGGCCCACGGCCTACGCCGTCACCGGGCTGGACGAACGGGCGGAGCGGACCATCGCCGACCTCGTGCGCAGGGCCGTGGGCCGACCCGGCCACCGGGCGGTCACTCGGGGCGTGCCCCCAGGGCCCTGAGCAGGTAGGGGAGCAGGCGCCCGGCGATGTCCGAGCCGGGGGTGGCGGCGGACGCGCCGCCCACCTCCGGCGGGACCAGGAAGGTGTGGCTGACCATCGGGCCGATGACCAGCTCCGCGACCACCAGGGGGTCCTCCACCTCGGGGATCTCCCCTCGCTCCACCGCCCGGTCGAGCAGGGCGAGCACCCTGCCCTGGAGCGGGATCACGAAGGCGTCGAAGAGCACGTCGGCCAGGGCCCGGTTGTGGGCGGCCTCGCCCAGGACGGCGCGCAGCAGGAGGCCGGAGCTGCCCTCCAGCGCGGCGGCCTTGTCCCTGAGCAACACGCCGAGGTCGGCGGGGAGGCTCCCGTGGTCGTGGTCGGGGCCCAGGTTCTCCGCCCAGGCCTGGGCGGCGCCCACCACCAGGTCCTCCTTGGAACGCCAGCGGCGGTACAGGGTGGCGGTGGAGACCCCCGCCCGACGTGCCACGGCGGCGGTGGTCAGTCCGCTGTAACCGTGCAGTCGGAGCTCGGTGAGGGTGGCGTCCATCAGCGCGCGGTCCCGGGTGGCGTCGCGGGGGCGGCCCCTGGGGGCGGTCCCGGCGGACGTCTCCGGCAGATGGTCCGTCGTCATACCCGAATCGTATGCCAGATGGCTCTTGGAAACGAAACGTTTTCGTTTACTCTGGGGCCATGTCTCACACCAACGCCTCCGAACCGCTCACGCTCATCACCGAGATCCCCCAGATCGTGGCCCGGCTGCGTGCCACCTTCGACAGCGGACGCACCAAGCCGCTCTCCTGGCGTCGCGCCCAGCTGCGCGCGATGCGTCGACTGCTCACCGAGGAGCGCGCCACCCTGGAGAAGGCGCTCCGCTCCGACCTGGGCAAACCCCCTGTGGAGGCGCACACCACCGAGATCGGTTTCGTGGTCAACGAGATCGACCACACCCTGAGACACCTGGCCTCGTGGCTGCGGCCCCAGCGGGTGTCGGTTCCGATGGCCCTGGCCCCCGCCAGGGCCCGCCGCGTCCGTGAACCCCTGGGCACGGTCCTGATCATCAGCCCCTGGAACTACCCCGTCAACCTGGCCCTGGCCCCGCTGGTCGGGGCGATCGCCGCGGGCAACGCGGCCGTGCTCAAGCCGTCCGAGCTCTCCCCGGCCACCTCCGCCGCGCTGGCCGACCTCATCCCGCGCTACCTGGACAGCGAGGCCGTCGCCGTGGTCGAGGGCGGCGTCGCCGAGAGCACCGCCCTCCTGGAGCAGCGCTTCGACCACATCTTCTACACGGGCAACGCGGCCGTGGCCCGGATCGTCATGGCGGCGGCGGTCAGACACCTGACCCCGGTCACCCTGGAGCTGGGCGGCAAGAGCCCGGCTGTGGTCGAGCCCGGTGTGGACCTGGCCACCACGGCACGCCGCCTGGCCTGGGGGAAGTTCACCAACGCGGGGCAGACCTGCGTGGCCCCGGACTACGTGCTGGCCATCGGTGACACCGCGGACCGGCTCCAGAAGGAGCTGGCCGCCGCCATCACCGAGATGTTCGGCTCCGACCCGGCGCGGAGCGCGGACTACGGTCGCATCGTCAACGAACGCCACTTCGACCGGCTCAGCGCCCTGCTGGAGAGCGGCAAGGTCGTCGCGGGCGGTGACACCGACCGCGAGGACCTCTACATCGCCCCCACCGTGCTGGGCGACGTGAGTCCGGACTCGCCGATCATGGCCGAGGAGATCTTCGGCCCGATCCTGCCGGTCCTGAGGGTGCCCGACCTCGACGCGGCGATCCGGTTCGTCAACGAACGCGACAAGCCGCTGGCGCTGTACGGGTTCACCGAATCCGAGACCACCAAGCGACGCCTGACCACCGAGACCTCCTCGGGCGGCCTGGGCTTCGGCCTGCCGATCGCGCACCTGGCCGTGCCGGACCTGCCCTTCGGCGGGGTGGGGGAGAGCGGGATGGGCGCCTACCACTCGGCGGCCTCCGTCGACACGTTCTCGCACACCAAGGCGGTGCTCGACAAGTCGCTGCTCATGGACACCATGCGGGTGGCCTACGCGCCGATCAGCCAGGTCAAGGAGCGCATCCTGCGCCGGATGCTCTGAGTGGACTACTCGGACCGGGCGTCGGTGTACGCGGTGCCCGGTTCGAGGCCGTCCCCGAACAGCTCGCTGACGGTCACGAAGTGGTAGCCCTGGCCGGCCAGGTCGTCCAGGAGTTCGGGGACGGCCTCCACGGTGGTCTCGTGGATGTCGTGGAACAGGATCACGCTGCCGTCCCGGACCCCGTCGAGGGCGATCTCGCGCATCCGGTCGCCGTCGCGGTGCTGCCAGTCCAGGGTGTCCACGTCCCACAGCACCATGGGGTGGGGGATCGCCTCGCGGGCGGTGTCGTCGAGGGCCCCGTAGGGCGGGCGCATGCTCCGGGGCCGTTCGCCGGTGACCTCGGCCACCGCGCGGTCGGTGCGGGCGAGGTCGTCCCTGATCCGGTCGGCGGAGAGCGTGGTGAGGTCGGCGTGTGCCCAGGTGTGGTTCCCGATCCCGTGCCCCTCCTCGGCCATGCGCCGCACCTCCTCCCGATGGCCGCCCACCTGTGAGCCGAGCAGGTAGAAGGTGGCCCTGGCGTCGTGCTCGGCCAGGGTGTCCAGGAGCTCGTCGGTGTACTCGCCTGGGCCGTCGTCGAAGGTCAGGGCCACACACCGCACCTGGGCGCAGTCCGGTGCCTCCTCGGCGGGGGTGGCCGTCACCGGGGCGGCGGCGCCGATCAGCAGGCCGGAGGTGAGCAGTATTCCTCCGGCGGCACCCACGGCGGCCTTGGGTATCAGAGAGGTAACGTTCACGCGTCGAAATTTAGACTAAACGGGCATTTCGGGCAACTTTCAGGGCGTCTCCGAGTCCGGGGTGAGGATGGACGCTCCCCGACACGTCAGAGGGCCCCGGTCGCCAGCGCGGCGTCCGGGGCCCGTGCGGGACCGGTGGGTCAGTCGACCCGTGCGTCCGTGTGGGGCTGGCCCGGCTTCAGGCCGTCCTCACCGAAGATCTCGCTCACGGTCACGAAGTGGAACCCCTCGGCGTGCATGCCCTCCAGCACGTCCGGGATGGCGTCGACAGTGGACTTGTGGATGTCGTGGAACAGGACCACGCTGCCCGGCTTGGACTCGTCGAGCGCGTGCTTGGCCACCGCGCCGGTGTCCCGGTTCTGCCAGTCCATCGTGTCCACGTCCCACAGGATGATGGGATGCTCGGTGGCATCGCTCACGGTGCCGTTCATCGCACCGTAGGGCGGGCGCAGGGTGGGCGGTGCCACCCCGGTCACCTCCTGGATCGCCTCGTCCGTGCGCTTCAGGTCCTCGGCCACCCCCTCGGCGGAGAGCGTGGTGAGGTCGTCGTGCTTCCAGGTGTGGTTGCCCATCTCGTGGCCCTCGGCGTGGGTACGCTCCACGACGTCCGGGAACTCGCTCACGAGGGAGCCCATCACGTAGAAGGTGGCCCTGGCGTCGTACTCGCCCAGGTGGTCCAGGAGCTCGTCGGTGTACTCGCCCGGCCCGTCGTCGAAGGTCAGCGCCACGCACTTGAGGCGCTCGCAGTTCAGGCTGGTGCCCTCGGCGGTCAGTGTGCCGTCGAGCGGGAAGTCCTCGGGATCGGCGTTGGCGGCCACCGCCGCGCTGCGCGCGTGGTAGCCCAGCTCGGAGAGGACCTCCTCGGTCTCCTCCGCCTCCACCGGCAGCAGGACCTCACTCACCCGGCCCGCGTTCGGGACGTCCGCCGGGTCCAGGCGCACGGCCAGCCCGCCCGCCGTGCTGAAGGCCAGGTCGGCCAGCGGGGAGGCGGCCCAGCGTTCGGCGGCCTCCCAGGCCTGTTCCGGATCGCTCAGGTCGGCGGCCCCGGCCGTGGGCGCCTCCCCGTCCGTGCCGCCGGGCTCCTCGGCGCCACCGGTTTCCGGGTCCTCGGATCCGGGGTCCGCCTCGGGTGCCCCGGCCGGTTCGGAGGCCGCCGCCGAGACCGAGTCCGGGTCGGCCTCCGCTCGCATGGCGATCTCGCCCAGGAGCCCGGGCAGTTGGTCGACGGACATCTGGTAGCCGTCCTGGAGCACCTGGGCCACGGCCAGGTGCGCCGCCTCCAGGGAACCCTCGTCCCTGAAGAGCGAGGTCCAGGGCAGGACCTCGCCGGTGCCGGAGTCGTACCAGAGCGTCGAGGTCTCGGTGCCGCCGTCACGGACCCCCGAGGTCACGGCGGTGGTCCTGGCCCCGATCACGTCCTCGGAGGCGGCCAGCAGCTCCACGTCCTGGACCAGCTCGGGGCTGCCGTGGTCCGGCAGCTCCTCCAGGAACGCGGTCTGGCGTTCGGCCATCCCGGTACGGATCTCCGTCGTCAGTGGATGGGACTCGCCCAGGATCGGATAGCGGTAGCTCACGGTGCTGTGGTCGACCCGCACCGACACCGTGCGCGTGGCCAGCTTCTCCAGAGTGTCCGGAGAGAACTGGATCGCCTCGGCGTAGGGCAGGTTCTGTTCCGCGGAGTGGCAGCCCGGGACCAGTAGCAGGCCCAGAGCGGCACTGACAGTGAGTTTTCGTCGCAGTGAGGTGTCAGCCACGTGGGGACCTTATCGAAGCCACACGTACGCCAGGAGATCATGGAGCGACGATACGTGCTCACAGAGTGACCAAATGCCCCTGTGTGGCCGGAAAGGGCGTTTTGCCGACTCGACCCGCGCTCGGGCGTGTCACCACGGCCCTTTCGGCCACCCCGGAACCACCGGGTCCCGTCGCGTCTCAGGCGTCCCGTGGGTCCTCCGAACCGGGCTCGGGAGCCGGGGCCACCAGGGCCTCCGTCGCCACAACCGCCACGAGGGCCCGGGTACGGGCCAGGGTGCCGGTGTGCTCCTCGGGGCGTTCGGTCCTGGGCAGGTGGACGTGGCCGGCCGCCACGACCGAGTCCGCCCGGTCCCTCAGCAGGGTGTTGCGGTAGGCGATCTCGTTGGACAGGTAGTCGCCACCGCCTCCTTTTCGGGCCGCCGACCCCGCGGTGGGCCCGCCCGGGCGTGTCACCGGAGTGTCGCCGCCCTCGGGCACCTCGGTGACCTCGGTGTTGACGACCATCGCGTCCGACCCGGTCGTGTCGGCGACGATCCGCTCCACGGGCAGCGAGGTGCGGGTCCACTCCGGGGCCTCGGGGGCCACCGGGGCGCGCCCGGTCCGGGAGACCCCGAGGTTGTCCTCGCCGCCGCCGCGCCACACCCCGTTCCAGACCTCCAGGTCGAACCGGTCGCGGCCCCGGCTCAGCGTGATCACCGCGTCGGCCACCCCGTACTGGTCGGCCAGCGCCTCCTCCACGATCCCGGCGTCGAAGTCGCCCCAGCGCACCGGGAACACGGCGGAGCGCACCACGGCGGTGCGCTCACCCACCGGGAACGTCCACCCGTGCAGGTCCAGGGCGGCCGCCCCGGAGGGGTTGGAGCACGCCGGGTCCGTGTCCAGGTGGAAGGGGTCGAAACCGGTGACCACCACGCGCACCCACCGGTCGCCCGGCGGGAAGTCGAGGTCGGTGATGCCCCGGGAGGCGGTCTCGAACAGGTGGAGCAGTGCGCCCCGTTCCGCCCCGGTCAGGGGGAAGGAGGGCTCCCAGGCGCGCAGGCGGGAACTCAGGACCAGCCGCGCCCAGTACAGGGGGCGGTCGTCGACCGGGTCGGGTCCGGTGCGGGTGGACTCCGTCCACAACCGGGAGGCGTGGGAGGAGACCACCTCCCGGGCCTGTCCCAGGTCGGTGCTCGCGCGCAGGTCCGCGGCGAACAGGGGGTCGGCGGCGCCGAAACCGGAGCGGGCCAGGATCTGGCGCGCCTCCGGAAGGTCGGCGCGGGCCTCTTCGGGGGTGGTGTCGTGGTGCACGGGCCAGCTGTCTGGGTCGGGGACGGGGGGAGCGGCTCCGCGATTCTAACGGTCCCCCATGACACTCCGTACGGGATCGGAACCCGCCCTGGTCCCCGTCCAAGGGCCGGGTCCGGTCCCCGGCGCGACACCCGGCGGACCGGGCGCCGGGGGTGGACCGCCGGGCCCGGAGTTGGCAAGGTGTGTGATGACCGCCTCCCCTCTCAACGGAGAGAGAACACACATGCACACTGGTGCCCTCCCCGACACCGAGGTCCTCGCCGGACGCGCGCGGACCGCCCTGGAACGGTGCGGCGTGACCCGCCTGCCCGAATCCCTCGGGGCGCCCGGTCAGGCCCGCACTCCGATCACCGGCGGGACGCTGTTCCCCGTCGAGTTCGACACCCCCGCCTCCGCCGAGCGCGCGGTGGCCGAGGTCCACGGCTCCTTCACCTCCGCCTGGCGGGACACCCCCGCCCCGGTGCGCGGTCAGCTCGTCCACCGGCTCGGTGAGCTGTTGCGCGAGCACAAGGCGGACCTCGCTGAGCTGGTCACCATCGAGGCGGGCAAGATCCGTTCCGAGGCCCTGGGCGAGGTCCAGGAGATGATCGACGTCTGCGACTTCGCCGTGGGCCTGTCGCGCCAGCTCTACGGACGGACCATGCCCTCGGAGCGGCCCGGCCACCGGTTGATGGAGACCTGGCACCCGCTGGGCGTGGTCGGCGTCATCACCGCCTTCAACTTCCCCGTCGCCGTGTGGTCCTGGAACACCTGTGTGGCCCTGGTGTGCGGTGACACCGTCGTGTGGAAGCCCTCCGAGCTCACCCCGCTGACCGCGCTGGGCTGTCACGGTCTGCTCATGCGCGCGGCCGCCGACGTCGGCGCGCCCGCCGACGTCCACCGGGTGGTCCTGGGCGGGGCCGAGGTCGGGGACGTGCTGGTCAACGACGAGCGGGTGGCGCTGGTGTCCGCGACCGGCTCGACCGCCATGGGCCGGACGGTCGCGCCCAAGGTGGCGGCCCGGATGGGTCGGTACCTGCTGGAGCTGGGCGGCAACAACGCCGCCGTCGTGGCGCCCTCGGCCGACCTGGACCTGGTGGTGCGCGGCAGCGTGTTCGCGGCGGCCGGGACCGCCGGGCAGCGCTGCACCACGCTGCGCCGCCTGATCGTGCACGAGGACGTGGTCGACCAGGTCGTCGAACGCGTCGTGGACGGCTACCAGCAGCTGCGCGAGCGGATCGGTGACCCCTACGACGACGCGACCCTGGTCGGGCCGCTGGTGGGGGAGCGCGGGCACACGGCCATGCGCGAGGCGCTGGAGCAGGCGCGGGCCGACGGCGGCGACGTGCTGGTCGGCGGTGAGCGGCGCCTGGAGAAGGACGCCGGGGACGCCTACTACGTCGAGCCCGCGGTGGTGCGCATGCCCGCGCAGACCGAGGTCGTGCGTACGGAGACCTTCGCGCCGATCCTGTACGTGCTCACCTACCGCTCTCTGGAGGAGGCGGTGGAGCTGCACAACGGGGTTCCGCAGGGTCTGTCGTCGGCCATCTTCACGCAGGACCAGGCCGAGGCGGAGCGCTTCCTGTCTGCGGCCGGGTCCGACTGCGGCATCGTCAACGTCAACATCGGCACCTCGGGCGCGGAGATCGGCGGGGCCTTCGGAGGGGAGAAGGACACCGGCGGGGGCCGGGAGTCGGGTTCGGACTCCTGGAAGGCGTACATGCGCCGGGCCACCAACACGGTGAACTACGGCGGTGAGCTGCCGCTGGCCCAGGGCGTGCGCTTCCTGTAGGAGCGCGGTCGTCGGTGCGGGGCCCGGGTCCGCGGACCCGGGCCCCGCCCTGTGGCGCGTCGGGGCGCCGTCTCCAAAACAGTTGTGGGCAACACTGTTGTGCACAACCATTTCCTGTTACGGTGATCGGGACGACGAGGGGAGGAGCGAACATGGCGGGAACCGACGGGGGCGACCCCCTCGCCCTGGACCGGCAGCTGTGCTTCTCCCTCTACACGGCCTCCCGGGCCCTGACCGGGCTCTACCGGGAGATCCTGGCCGACCTGGGGCTGACCTACCCGCAGTACCTGGTCATGCTCGTGCTGTGGGAACGCGGCACCCTGCCGGTCAAGGACCTCGGCACCGCGCTGAGCCTGGACTCGGGCACGCTCTCGCCCCTGCTGCGCAGGATGGAGGGCGCCGGTCTCCTCACCCGCAGGCGCGGACCCGAGGACGAACGGATCGTGCACGTCAGCGTCACCGACGAGGGCGGCCGCCTGCGAGAGCGGGCCGAGGGCGTCCCCGACCGGGTCCTACGCGCCACCGGCCTCCCGGTGGCCAGGATCGAGGAGCTCCGGGGCCTGCTCGACCACGTCACGCGTTCGGTGGCCGGGACCACGGGCCGCACGCCCGCGTCCGACCCCGACCCGGACACCTGAGACGCACCCGAACCACCCCAGAACGACACACGCGGGTCCGGTGCGACCGGACCACAGAGAGGGATCGAACATGGCCTACAACGTTCTCTACACCGCCAACGCCAGTGTCACCGGAGAGGGCCGCAAGGGCACCGGCAAGACCGACGACGGCCGTCTGGGCGTCGACCTCTCCGTGCCCGCGGGCCTGGGCGGCGACGACGGCCTCGGCACCAACCCCGAGCAGCTCTTCGCCATCGGCTACGCCGCCTGCTTCCACGGCGCCCTGAAGAACGTCGCCCGCCAGGCCAAGGCCAAGGTCGACGGCTCCACCGTCGACTCCAAGGTGAGCCTCGGCAAGTCCGACGAGGGCCTGGACATCGCGGTCGAGCTCGTCGTCACCATCCCCGGCCTGGAGGAGACCGAGGCCGAGAAGCTGGTCGAGGCCGCCCACCAGATGTGCCCCTACTCCCGTGCCACGCGCGGCAACATCGAGGTCACGCTGACCACGAAGACCGCCTGAGACCCGTAGGGACTCAGGAGTCACACGAAGCGGGGGCCGGTCACGTACGTGACCGGCCCCCGCCGTGTTCGCCGCCGTTCCCGGCCTAGGCCGCCGTGTCCAGCAGCAGCAACCGGTCCAGGATGTCCTGGAGGGTCACCAGACCCACCAGCTCACCCTCGTCCTCGACGAGCGCCAGGTGGCTGCGGCTGTCCCGCATGATGCCCATCGCCGCGTACATCGGCGTGCCCACCGACAACGTCAGCACCGGGCGCATGAGGTCGGCGGCGGTGGTCCCGGCCGGACTGGTCAGCGCCTCACGCACGTGCAGCACACCGACCGGTTCGCCCGACTCCATCACCACCAGCCGCAGGTGCGTGGACTCGCGGGAGACCCGCTTGACCTCCTCCACACCGGCGTCCGGCGCCACCCAGGCGATGTCCTCGCGCGGGGTGAAGTGCTCGTCCAACGGCTGGGAGTTGACCTCCAGGGCCGTGGCCAGCTGGTCCCGGCGCTCGGAGTCCAGGGCACCCGCCTTGGCGGAGTGCTCCACCAGCTCGCGCACGTCCTCCGGGTTGTGCCCGCTCACCAGCTCGTCCACCGCCTGCACACCGAAACGGTGCAGCACCCAGTTGGCCATGCCGTTGAGCATCACGATCAGCGGGCGGGTCAGCCACATGAACGCCCGCATCGGGATCGCCAGCATCGTCGCGGACTTCTCCGGGTGCGAGATCGCCCAGGACTTCGGCGCCATCTCACCGATCACCAGGTGCAGGAACGTCACGATGATCAGCGAGAACGTGAACGAGAGCACGTATCCCACCGAGTCCGGCAGACCGTCGAACAACGGCTCCAGCATGTGGTGGAACGCGGGCTTGGAGATCGCGCCCAGGGCCAGGGTGGCCAGGGTGATCCCCAGCTGCGAACCGGCCAGCAGCAACGACAGGTCACGGGCGCTCTTGAGCGCCGCGCGCGCCGAGGCGCTGGTGTGCGCGGCCTCCTCCAGCCGGTAGCGGCGCGCCGCCACCAGGGCGAACTCGATCGCCACGAAGAAGCCGCTCAGCGCGATGAAGACCACGGTCAGCGCCATGGCCCACCACACGTTCATGTCACTCATGCCCGCACCTCCCGTGCACCGTCCTCGACGACCTCACGCAGTCTCAGCTCCACCGTGTTGGGAACGTGCCGCTGGACCGCGTTCACGGTCAGCGTCAGCGCCATGTCGGGATCGCCGTCATGGGCGCTGGAGGGCCGGGGCAGCGGCAGCTCCACCCGGTCGCCGACCTGTGGCAGCCGGTGGAGTTCGTGGATGACCAGACCGCCTATGGTCTCGTAGTCACCCTCGGGCAGGTCGTGTCCGATCAGCCGCTCGACCTCGTCGATGTGCAGCGCGCCCGGAACGATGTAGCCGTTCTCCCCGTCGAGGTGGGCCGGGGCCTCCTCCTCCGGGGTGTGCTCGTCGGCGATCTCACCGACCAGCTCCTCGGCCAGGTCCTCGGTGGTGATCACCCCGGCCAGGCCGCCGTACTCGTCCACCACGCAGGCGAACTCCTCGCCCGCCTCGCGCAGCTGGTCCAGCACGCCCGGCAGCGGAAGCGAGGCGGGGACCATGACGGTCGCCCGCGCCACCTCGCTGACCCGGACACCGGACAGGTCGCGGTCTCCCAGCGCGAGCACGTCGCGCAGGCAGATCACGCCCACGATGTCGTCCACGCCCTCACCCAGGACCGGGAAACGGGAGTGGTCGGAGGCCATCAGCTCCACGACCCGGCTGACCGGGTCGCCCTCCTCCACGGTGGTCACCTCGGGACGCGGGATCATCGCGTGCCCGGCGGTGCGGTCGTGGAAGTCGAGGGTGCGGTCCAACAGGGTGGACACCTCGGCCGGGAGGTCGCCGGTCTCACGGGACTCGGCGATGATGCGTTCCAGGTCGCGCGGGGTCGCCGCGTGCTGGACGTCCTCCACCGGGGTGATGTTCACCAGCTTGAGCAACCAGATCGCCGCCTGGTCGAACAGCCAGATCACCGGTCCGAAGATCTTCAGGTAGATCCCCGTGGACAGGGCCAGCCAGCGGGCCACCGGTTCGGGATGGGCGATGGCCAGGTTCTTGGCGAAGAGCTCACCGAACACCATCTGGACGACGGTGGAGAACAACAGGGCCAGGACGAGGCCGATCGCGAGGCCGGTACCGACCGGCACGCCCGCGCCACCGAGAAGCTCCCCGACACCCTGTCCGATCATCGGTTCGGCGACGTAGCCGACCAGAAGGGTGGTGACGGTGATGCCCAGCTGGGCACCGGAGAGCATGAACGACGTTCGGTTGGTGATGGCCAGGGCGCGTTTCGCGCCGGCGTCACCGGCCGCGGCCCGCGACTTGAGTCGCGAACGGTCCACGGCCATGTAACCGAACTCCTGGGCGACGAAGTAACCCGTCGCCACGGTGATCAGGAAGACCACCAGGGCACCGAAGGCGATGCTGAGAACGGTGCTGATCATCGGGCACACACCGCCTGGGTCCGCCCGTGGGCAGGGGTCCTACGAAGGTGCGCGCCCTTCACAGAAGGGGGCTCGTCGGAGTCTGGGTCACAGCATCCCTTGGGGATGCTGCTGGTACTTCGGGACGGGTCCACTGTTCCTCTCTCTGCGCCTTTGCGCGTCGGGTGTGAATGGAGTGGTCTGTGTTTCACAGGAGGGACGTCCAGCGGGGAGGAAAGATTCCCCGGGGCTCAGCTTCCGACGGGCGCGTTGGCCTCGTCGTCGAAGGTGGCCCACTCGCGGCGTCGCGCCTCCGCCAGGGCGATCGCCGTGGCCACGGCCACGTTCAGCGATCCGACCCGGCCGATCTGCGGGATGTAGGTGACGGCGTCCGCGCCCGAGAGCAGGGCGGGGGAGCAGCCGTGGTCCTCGGCGCCCACGGCCAGGCACACGTCGGGCTCCAACGGCGCGGCGTGCAGGGGCACGGCGCCCTTGGCCAGCTCCACGGCGACGACCTTGTAACCGTCGGCGCGGGCGGCCGCCAGCGCCTCGGCCGTGCCGGACAGGCGGGTGTGCGGGACCTTCGCGCCGGTACCCAGGGCGGTCTTGCCGACCTTGGGGTCGTCGGGGTCCGCGCTGTTACCGGTGAGCCAGAGCTGGTCCACGCCGAAGGTCGCGCAGGTGCGCAGGATCGAACCCAGGTTGTAGGGCTGGGTGACCGACTCGACGAGAAGGGCCAGACGCCCCTCGGTGCGCCTGCGCCACTGGCGGTTCAGGCGTTTGACGTCCGTGGGACGCAACTGCGTGCTCAACTGCGGTGTGTTCCTCGCGGTGTGGGCCGGGCGGTCCGGCGTGGTCGGTACAGGTTACCGGTCGGGGGTCGCGCGCGCACGCGTGACCTGGGACACATGCCGGTAAGTTCGGAAAAGAGAGTGCACTTCGGGCGTGTTCCGGGTCCGTGGCCGTAGGTGCCCACGGGGTTCCGGCCCGAACGGCGGGGCCGGGGCTACACGGCGCGGCGTACGGCCAGGACGCGGAAACCGGCCCGGGAGGCCACGCGCTCGGCGGGCAGCCCCTGGGCGTCCAGCCACTTCTGGAGGGAGTCCGAACCCAGGTGGCGCTGGACCACCAGGTGCGCGACGCCCTCGGGGGTGAGCCGGTTCAGCCAGGTGCGCAGCATCGCGTGCAGCACGTCCTTGCCCACGCGGATCGGCGGGTTGGACCAGATCGCGTCGAAGGGGCCGAGCAGGTCCTCGGCGGCGGGGGAGCGCCCCTCGCCCTGCTCCACGGCCAGACCGCCCTCGGGGGCGACCACGCCGAACCAGGCGTTGCCGAGCCCGTGGTCGTCGGCGTTGCGCCGGGCCAGACCCACGGCCCTGGAGTTGACGTCCACCCCCAGCACCCGCGCCCCGGGGGCGCGCGAGGCCATCGTCAGGGAGATGGGGCCGTACCCGCAGCCCAGGTCGAGCAGACGGCCCTCGGCGGGCGGCGGCGGCACGCTCTCCAACAGCACCCGGGTGCCGAGGTCGACCTTGTCGGGTGAGAAGACGCCGCGGTCGGTGCGCAGGCGCAGGTGGAGATCGGGCAGGACCAGGTCGGCGGTGGAGGGCCGACTGGCGGCGCCGGGATCGGAGTCGAAGTAGTGCTGGGCCACGCCGTGACGCTACCAGGCACGGAGCGGGTGACGGGACGGCAAAAACCTCGCATACCACCGGGAACGAAAGAACCAACCCTCCGCTGAGAGCCGAAACAGCACCGATGATGGAGACAAGCGAGGTTTGTGGGGGAACCCATGCGAGCAGAGGTAGGAGACCGACTGGTCATCGAGAGCCCGAACGCCGACACCCACCGTCGCACGGGGGTGGTCACACGGGTCCGGGGCTCGGAGGGGACACCGCCCTACCAGGTGCACTGGAGCGGTGCCGAACCGGGGCACCAGGCCCTGGTCCACCCGGGACCCGACGCCCACATCGAACACCCGCCCGGCCCGGGCGCCGACGGGGGAGAGGGAGCGAATGCCATGCAGACGATGAAGCGCTGGAACGTCGACGTGGTCGTCGCCGAGGAGAGCGAGGGCGCGGCGGCGCGCACCTGGGCCGAGGTCGGCCTGGTCGCTGACGACGGCACTGCGCTGCGCGGCCACGGGATGGCCCGCAAGCACCCGACCGACCTGGACGTGCCGGAGATCGGGGAGGAGCTCGCCGTCTCCCGGGCACTGTCAGACCTCTCACGTCAGCTGAGGCAGGTCGCGGCCGAGGACATCAACGACAACGCGGGTTCGCCCTGGCGTCCCACCTGACCGGGGCCGCCCGTAACGACGAGGAAACCCAGCCGCACAGGGGTCCCCGACCACGGTCGGGGACCCCGACCCGCGCCAGCGCCTCCTCCGGGTGAGAGGGCACGGGGGTCCGGAACCGGCCACCCCCGTGCCGGGGGTTCGCGCTCGTCGGTCACCGGTATCGGGCACACTCGGAAGTCGGACACGACCTTTGTCCCGCTTCCAGAGGACCCGGCCCCCGGGCCGTGACCTCCACCGACAGGGCGCGTCCGCCGGTCGACGACCGGAGACACCCACCCAAGGAGACCCCGTTGGCCACCTCTTCCGGACCGCAGGCCAGACCCGCCCGGACGCTGGGAACCGTCGACGCGGCCGCCATCGGCGCCGCCGCGATGCTCGGCGCCGGAGTGTTCACGGTGTTCGCCCCCGCCGCGCTGGGCGCCGGGGCCTGGCTGCCCGTCGCCATCCTCATCGCGGGGCTGGTCGCCTACTGCAACGCGGTCTCCTCCGCGCGCCTGGCCGCCCGGCACCCCCAGAACGGCGGCACCTACGTCTACGGTCGCGAGCGCCTGGGCGACCTCTGGGGCTACCTGGCGGGCTGGTCGTTCGTGGTCGGCAAGATCGCCTCCTGCGCGGCCATGGCCATGACCTTCGCCGCGTACACACTGCCTGAGTGGCAGAAGCCGGTCGCGGTGGCCGCCGTGGTCGTCCTGGCGGCGGTGAACCTCCGGGGCGTGCGCCGCTCCACCCTGGTCATCAAGGTGCTGCTCCTGCTCGTGCTGGGCGTCCTGGCGGCCGTGTTCGTCGCGATGCTCATGAGCGGACGCCTGGCCGCGGTCGCGGAGGTGGACGGGCTCGGACCCTGGCCCGGGTCCTTCGGCGTCCTGGGCGCGGCCGGGATGATCTTCTTCGCCTTCGCCGGGTACGCGCGCATCGCCACCCTGGGCGGACAGGTCCGCGACCCCCGCACCACCATCCCCCGGGCGATCTCTCTCTCCCTGGGCACGGTCCTGGTCGTCTACCTGGTGATCGGCACCGGCCTGCTCATCGTGTTGGGCCGGGAGAAGCTCACCACCAGCCACGCGCCCATGGCCGACGCGGTCCAGGTCGCCGGGTTCCCGATCCTCGTACCGTTCGTGGTGGCCGGTGCGGCCGTGGCCAGCCTGGGTGCCCTGCTCCCCCTGCTGATGGGGATCTCGCACACGACCGCCGCGATGGCCTCGGACGGTCACCTGCCGCGCTCTCTGGCCGCCGTGAGCGAACGCCACGGGGTGCCCCGCAGAGCCGAGGCCGTGGTGGCCGCCGTGGTGATCGTCCTGATCCTCGTGGCCGACCTGAGCGGCGCGATCGCCTTCTCCGCCTTCGGCGTGCTGGTCTACTACGCCATCACCAACGCCTCGGCGCTGCGTCTGGGCCCGGACGAGAACCGCCCGCCGCTGATCGCCCCGGTCGGAGGCCTGGTGGGGTGCGTGGTCCTGGCGACCAGCCTGCCCCTGCCGGTGGTCGGCACCGGGGTCCTGGTCCTGGGGCTCGGTGCGGGACTGTGGTGGGTGCGCCACCACGTCCTCGTCTAGTAGGGAGCGGACCCGCCGGACGCCGTCCGGCTGATCCCGGCGGGCGCCGGGCCGCTACCGGCCCGGCCCGCACGGTTCCGTTCAGCCGCGACGACGGTGCCGGACCAGGAACTCCATGCCGCGCCGCGCCGTGGTGGACAGCGGCAGCTCCGTCAGCTCGGTCGGGGTGAACCAGGCGCAGTCGGCGGTGGAACCCTCCACCTCGACCACCCGCGGCACGGTCGGCTCGGCCACGTGCACGTGCGAGAACACCCAGACCGCGTAGATGTCGGTCCCGGCGCTCCGCGTCCGGCGGTGGCTGGCCACGGTGATCAGCTCACCCACCACACCGGCCTGACCGGTCTCCTCGAGCACCTCGCGCCGCAGCGCGGCGCGCACGTCCTCGCCGGTGTCCACACCGCCGCCCGGCAGGTGCCAGGTCCCGGCGGCGGGGAAGCCGTCGGCGATCAGACTGAGCAGGACACGTCCGGCCGGGTCGGTGACGATCCCGTAGGAGGCGAACCGGCGCATCCGGGGGAGCGATCCCTCCGGGGCGGGGTCCTCCTCGGGGGCCAGCGCGGGCGCCGGGGGAGTCAGCCCCTCGGTGGGCACGACCGAGGGCCAGGCCGAGACGAGGTCGGGCTCGGAGAAGACGATCCGGTCCACGTGCAGGGCGCGTCCCCGAGGCAGGCTCACGGTCTCGGTGAGCACGTCCAGCGCCACCAGCGGCGCCTGCTCGGGCAGGCCGGCCAGCCCGCGCGCCACGTCCTCGGGGTCCTGACCGAAGAGCACACGTGCTCCGACCAGGACCGGTCCCGTGGGACCGGACGTGATGAGGTGGACGGTGACCCGGCGGGCCATCCAGTCGTCGATCGAGGTCACAGGAGACCCGTCGCGACCATGCTGCTGGGCAGCCCCACCATGCGCAGGAGGCCGTCCAGGTCGTGGAGGGTGGTGACGCCCTCGACGGGCTGGCGGGCCTGGCGGTCCACGACGACCGGGCGCATGCCCGAGGCGACGGCGCCCACGGCGTCGGCCTGGATCTGGTCGCCCACGTGCCAGCAGGAGCCGGGCTCCACGCCCAGGCGCTGGGCGGCCGCGTGGAAGATCCGGGGGTCGGGCTTGCCCGCGCCCACGGTGTCGGCGCAGACCACGGCGTGGAAGTAGGGGGTGAGTTCCAGGGCCTGGAGCTTGGCGTGCTGGAGGGACTCGACGCCGTTGGTGACCACGGCCAGCCGGTAGCCGGCGGAGCCCAGGGCGTTCAGCACCGCGTAGGTGTCGGGGAAGACCTGCCAGCCGCTGCGGTGGCCGTCCAGGTACATGCGGTAGAGCTCGTCGCAGTGCTGGTCCGCGAGGTCGGAGTGGCCGGCCTGGAGGGCGAGGGCGCGGACGCGCTCGCGGCGCTGCTCGTCGAGGCTCAGGTCGCCGCGCAGGTAGGCGCCGAAGGAGATCTCGGTCTGGATGTCCCATAGGGCGCGGGCCGAACCGAAGTCCGGGTGGCCGAGTCGTTCCATGACCGTGCGCAGACCCGCGGACGAGGCGGCGACGTCGTCGATGAGTGTGTCATCCAGGTCGAAACAGATCGCGGCCGGGAGAGCGGGTGTGTTCGGCATCGTTCCTCGAAGTGGGTGGTCATGACAAAACATGCCAACGCTAACCCGTAGCCGAACAGGAAAAGGTATAAACCCCACCTAAAGGGATGTGACCAACAACACTGGGAGTCGAGATTGGGGTGCCACCGATCAGGGAAGTCGTTGGAACCACAGCAACGAGGTCAATGCCGTCGCGAACGCCAGGACGATCGCCACCATGACGAACCGAGTGACGATCTCCTCATGCACCATCTCCGTGCCGAGCGACGAGCCGATGTCCTCGTACACCTCGTCCAGCTCCGTCTCGCTCTCGGCCTCGTAGAAGTGCCCCCCGGTGTCCTCGGCCAGCCCCTGGAGCGCCTCCTTGTCGATGTCGGCGGGCACCTGGTACCCGTCGATCTCGATCATCGCGGCCCCGCTGCCGAAGGCGATCGTCGACACCGGCACCTCCCCCTCGGCCGCCTCCGCCGACGCCTGGAGGATGTCGCGCCCACTCGTGTTCTCACCGTCCGAGAGCAGGACGATCGCCGCGGGCGGCGGGTCCTCCTCAGCGTCTTCGTCGAAGGTCCGGATCGCCTCCAGGGAGGCGAACACCCCCTCACCGATCGCCGTCCCCGGTCCCAGCCGCAGGCTCTCGATCGACGACGTCACCGACTCATGGTCCTGCGTGGGAGCCGTCACCACCGTCGCCGTGGAGGAGAACGACACCAACCCCACGTTGAAGCGGTCCGGCAGCGTCTCCACGAAGCCCCGGGCCGACTCCTTGGCCGCGTGCAACCGGTCCGGCTCGATGTCGTTGGCGGCCATCGACAACGACACGTCCACCGCCACCATGATCGTCGCCCGCTCCCGAGGGGCCTCCACCGGCATCGCGGGCACCGCCATCGCGGCGATCAGCACCCCCAGCGCCAGCGTGAACAGCGCGGCGGGCACGTGCCTGCGCACGTCCGGCCGGTGCGGCGCCACCTGGTCCAACAGCTCCAGGTTGGTGAAGCGCACCGTGTACTCACGACGCTGGCGCTGGGTGAACACGTACGCGCCCACGAGCAGCACCAGGACCAGCAGCCACCACAGCCGCTGCGGCTCCAGAAAGGTCATGACCGCCCCACGTCCCCCCTGCCCGTACGGGCACGGGAACCTCCCGCGCCCACGCCACCGCGCCCGGACCGGCCTCCGCCGGAGCCGCTCACCTGGGCACCCCCGGCGTGTGCCGGGCCATGTGGTGCGCGGTCCGGCGCTGGTGGATCACGAACCGCGCGGTGTCCAGTACCCAGTCCCGGTCCGTGCGCAACACGAGGTGGTGCACCCCGCACCGGCGCAGCGCCCCGCGCACCGCCTCCCGCTGCGCCATGGCGGCCCGATGGTAGCGCTCACGGACGGCACGGGTCAGACGCACGTCACGTACCCGTCCGGTGGTCGGATCACGCAGGGCCACGTCCCCCACCTCGGGCACGTCCAGCTCTCGGGGGTCCAGCACCTCCACCACCAGTACCTGGTGCCGCGAACCCAGCTGCCGCAGCGGCCGCTCCCAGGGCACCTCCCCGCCGAAGGCCGGGGTGTCCAGGAAGTCGGAGATCACCACGCGCAGGCCCCGCCTGCGCCGGGCCCGCACCAGGTCGGTGACGGCGTCGGCCAGGGTGGCCCGGTCCTCCTCCGGCGTGCGCACGTCCCCCTGCGGAGCGGCGGCGACCGTCGCCAACAGCGACAGCAGCGCCTCCTTGCCCGACCTCGCGGGCCAGCGCCGTATCCGCCCCTGGTGCAGGAAGTGCGCCCCGAACCGGTCACCCACCCGCTGCGTGAGCAGGTTGGTCGCCACCAGGGCGCCCACCGCGACGTCGCGCTTGGACCGCAACCCGGTACCGAAGTCCATGCTCGGAGACAGGTCCAGCAGCGTCCAGCTCTCCAGCTCACGGTCCGCGACCACGTCACGCACGTGCGGGGTGTCCGTCCGCGCGGTCACCGCCCAGTCCATGTGCCGCACGTCGTCCTCGCCCGGCTGGTAGAGCCGGGCCTCGGCCGCCTCGGACCCCGGCCCCAGCCGCAGTCCCAGGTGCTCGCCGTGCAGGAGACCGTCCAGCCGCTGCACGATGCGCAGGTCCAGTCGGCGCAGCGCCGCCCTGAGCCGGGGGTCGGAACCGATGGCGGGAGTGTTCACACGATCACCTCTGGTCCCTTCCTACCGCTGCGTGGCGAAGGAGGCGGTCTCACCCGAGGGCGGCTCGTCCCAGATCACCCGCGGCGCGGGAACGGTGGACAGGATGCGGTCGACCACCTGGTCGGGGGTGACCCCGTCGGCCAGGGCGTCGAAGGTCAGCACCAGACGGTGCGCGATGACGTCGTGGGCCAGGACCCGCACGTCGTCCGGCAGCACGTAGTCGCGCCCCCGCAGCAGGGCCAGTGCCCGCGCCGCGGCGACCAGCCCCAGGGTCGCGCGCGGGCTCGCCCCCACCTCCAGCGCCTGGCGCAGGTCGGGCATCTGGTGGTTCTCCGGCTCCCGGGTGGCCATGACCAGGCGCACGACGTAGTCGGCGATCAGCTGGTGCACGTGGACGCGCTCGGCGTCGGCCTGGAGCTCGCCCAGGGTGACCGGGTCCAGCACCTGGTGGGCGGTGGGCGGCGCCGAACTCATCCGGCGCAGGATCTCCATCTCCTCGTGCGCCTTGGGGTGGTGGACGTTGACCTTCATCAGGAAGCGGTCGCGCTGCGCCTCGGGCAGCGGATAGACCCCCTCCGACTCCACCGGGTTCTGCGTGGCGATGACGATGAAGGGGGCGGGCAGCGGATGGGTGGTGCCGCCGATGGACACCTGCCGCTCGGCCATGACCTCCAGCAGCGCCGACTGCACCTTGGCCGGGGCGCGGTTGATCTCGTCCGCGAGCACGAAGTTGGCGAAGACCGGCCCCAGCTCGACGTCGAACCGCTCGGTGGACGGGTGGTAGATGCGTGTGCCGACGATGTCCGAGGGCACCAGGTCCGGGGTGAACTGGATGCGGGAGAACGAGCCGCCGGTGACCTTGGCCAGCGTGGACACGGCCAGTGTCTTGGCGATGCCGGGGACCCCCTCGATGAGGCAGTGTCCCTGGGCGACCAGCGCGATGAGGGAGCGCTCCACCATCCGCTCCTGGCCCACGATCACCGTGGACACCTCGTGCAGCGCCGCGCGCAGCAGGCGGGTCGGCTCGCCCGGAGCGCTCTCCGGCCCCGGCGTGGACGCGGGGCCGTTCCCGGGTGAGGTTTCTGCCATGTCCCGTCCTTCCCGGACTCGGCGCCCCCGTGCGTGGACGCCGGTAAGGAGTAGGTTGTGGATCACCTGTGGCGACACTACCTGTTTAGGTGCTCCCGAGCCGGTAGACAACGCGACACTGGGACCGGGACGGACGGCGGGACGAAGGGTGACGTACCGCGACGTGTCGGAGAGGGGAAGTGACATGACGGCGCCCACGAGGGGCCTGAACGACGTCGACCCGCGCCAGCTGGGCGGATACCGGCTGTTGGGGCGGCTGCAGGAGTCACGTCTGGGCGTGGTCTACCTGGGGCGCGACGCCTCCGGCGAGCGCATGAGCGTGGCGATGCTCAACGACGCGGCGGGGATCGACGAACCCACCCGGGAGAGGTTCGCGCGCGCGGTGCGGGACGGCGAGGGGGTGGCGGCGGCCCGCACGAGCGGGAGGTCGGCCCTGTGGGTGGCGGTCCCGTACGTGGAGGGCGGCGCCGGGGCGGGCCGGTTCCTGGAGGAGGCGGGGCGCGGCGGCCCCCTGGTACTGCGCGGTCCGGTGGTGATGCCGCACTGGGCGGGGGAGCGGGGCGGGTCCGCGGTGCGCTGGGCCCCCTGGGCGGGGCGCCGGGACAGCCCGGTGGCGCGTGGCGAGTCCAACTGGTGGTTGATCGGCGGCCTGGGCGCCCTGCTGTTGTTGCTCCTGGTGCTGGTCTTCGCCCTGTACCTGTGGATGATGCAGTTCCCCCCACCCGAGATGCCGGGCCCGAGCGAGCCCGAGGCGGAGCAGTCCGAACCGGCGGAGGAGCCCGGTTCGGAGCCGGGCCCGGAGGAGGGGGAGGGGGACCCGGCCAGTCCGGTGCCGACCATCCCCGCACCGGGGGACGAGGGCGAGGGCGACTGGGGGGAGGAGCCCGAGGACAACCTCTGACGCGGCCGGGGGAGCGCGGGTCCGAGGCGGTCCCGGTGGTGGGGCCGGAGCGCCCCGCCACCCGCTCAGTGTCCTCAGGGGTGGGGTGCGCCGGGAGGATCCGACGGTGGGGATTCCACGGAGGGGTGCGCGGCTCTGGTGTTCGTTGTATAAATCTACGTCGTAAAGGTGGCGCGGCTGTTCTGTCGAACCGCCCTACGAAAAACCGAATTCGCGCGGCTACGCCGCCCGCCTCCCAACTCCCCCTTCCTGAGGCGTGCCGCGTGTCGAGGGCCCACGGGTCGGTATCTAGAACGTGTTCAGCCCTGTTTAGGAGAGCTCCCGAGAGGGTCGGTCGGTGTCCGGGTGGGTCCGCTCGAAGGTCGCGACTGCGTCCGGTTGAGCGCTCCGACCGAGGCGGTGCCGGGAGGCCCGCGGTGAACACGGTCGCCGGGTCCGGTGCCTATGCTGGCCAGCGTGCTGAAAAAGGTGATCGCGACGCGGTACGTGCTGCCGCTGCGCGAAGGAGGTTCGCTCCCGGGGTTGGTCGAGGCCGACGACCTGGGAATGTACGTGGTCAAGTTCATCGGTGCCGGTCAGGGGCGCAAGACGCTCGTGGCCGAGGTCATCACCGGCGAACTCGGCCGGGCCCTGGGACTGCCGGTCCCGGAGTTGGCCGAGGTGGAGTTCGACGCGGTCATCGCCCGCGGTGAACCCGACCCGGAGGTCCAGGAACTCCTCAAGGCGAGCGGCGGGCTGAACCTGGGGATGGACTTCCTCCCCGGTTCCCTGGGCTTCGACCCGCTGACCTTCGAGGTCGATCCGGGGTTCGCCGGACGGGTGCTGTGGTTCGACGCCCTCACCGGGAACGTGGACCGGTCCTGGCGCAACCCGAACATGCTGGTGTGGCACGGTCGGCCGTACCTGATCGACCACGGGGCGACGCTGATCTTCCACCACAGCTGGGCCAACGCCGACCGGTTCGTCGGCCGGGCCTACGACGCCTCCGACCACGTGCTGTCGGGGGCCGCACCCGACCTCGCCGCGGCCGACGCGGCCCTGGCCCCGCTCGTGGACGAGGACCTGCTGCGCGGCGTGGTGGGCCTGGTGCCCGACGAATGGCTGGAGGACGAGCCGGGGTTCGGCTCGCCGGAGGAAGTACGAGAGGCGTACGTGAAGCACCTGGTGGCCCGTGTGGCGGACCGTTCCTGGCTGCCGGAGGTGTCCTCGTGAGCGAGCGGTACACCACGGTGACCACCGGACAGGTGGGTGTGGAACGTGAACGCGCGGTGTTCGAGTACGCGCTGCTGCGGGTGATCCCGCGTCTGGACCGCGGTGAGTGCGTGAACGCCGGAGTCATCCTGTACTCGCAGGAGCGGGCGTTCCTGGCGTCGCGTTCGGACCTGGACGAGGCCCGTCTGCTGGCCGTGGACGCGGGTGTGGACGTCGCCGGTGTGCGGCGGGCCCTCGCGGCGGTGGAGGTGATGTGCCGGGGCGGTGCCGAGGCGGGGCTGGCCGGTCGTGAGCGGCCGGGGCAGCGGTTCCGGTGGCTGACCGCGCCCAGGAGCACCATCGTGCAGCCGGGGCCGATCCACGGCGGACTCACGGAGGACCCGGAGGCCGAGGTGGAGAGGCTGCTGGACCGGTTGGTGCGGTGACCCGGGTCGGCGGGGGGTGCAGATGACCGTAACGCCGACGTAAGGGACATCACAGGCCTCGGGGTGGTTGGGTGGGGAGAGAAATCCTCCCCTTCGGTGTTGGTATGGAGTGGTCCATTCCTGTGGACACGCTCCCAACCACCCCTGGTCCGTCGCGGTGCCGTCTGCCCGTGCGCGGATCGGCCCGTCTGCGAACTGGAGTGCCTGTGCAGTCCCCAACGTCCCCCTCCACCGCCCCCGAACAGGGGGTCGCCCTCCGTCCGCCGCGGTCGCGCAAGTCGATCGCGCTGCTGGTGCTGGTCCTCGGTGTGCTCACCGCCACCGGCCCGCTGGCGACCGACATGTATCTTCCGGCCTTCCCGCAGATCACCCGGGAACTGGGGGCGACGGAGGGGCAGATCGGGCTGACCCTGACGGCGATCATGATCGGTATGGCCGTGGGTCAGCTGGTCATCGGGCCGATGAGCGACGCCTGGGGCCGACGCGGTCCGCTGCTGGTGGGTGTCGCGCTGTTCACGGTGACGTCGGTGCTGTGTGTGTTCGTGCCGAACGTGACGGTGTTCATCGCGCTGCGCTTCCTCCAGGGCGTGGCGGGGGCGGCCGGCGCCGTGGTGGCCCGGGCCATCGTGCGCGACATGTTCCAGGGTGACGACGCGGTGCGGTTCTTCTCCCGGCTGGCGTTGGTGATGATGCTGGCCCCGCTGCTCGCTCCGCTGGTGGGTGCGCAGCTGTTGTTGGTGGGCCCGTGGCAGCTGAGCTTCTGGGTGCTGGCGGCGATGTCGACGCTGAGCTTCGTGCTGGTGCTGCTGTGGCTGCCGGAGAGTCTGCCGCCGGAGGCCCGGCGGTCGCAGGGGCCGCGTCAGCTGGCCACGACGGTGTGGGGGTTGGTGCGCAACCCCCGGTTCGTGAGTCCGGTGCTGACGCTGGGGCTGAGCTTCGGGATGCTGTTCACCTACGTGTCGGCGTTCTCGTTCGTGTCGCAGAACGAGTTCGGGATCTCGCCGCAGACCTACGGGTGGTTGTTCGCGGTGAACGCGTTGGCGTCGATGGCGGGCACCCAGGGCAACGGTCTGCTGGTGGGTCGTGTGGACACGGCCCGGCGGCTGCTGATGGGTCTGTTGCTGGCCCTGGGGGCGGTGCTGACGCTGTTGGTGCTGGCGTTGGCCGGTGCGGCCGAGCTGTGGATGGTGTCGGGGCTGTTGGCGCTGATGATGTTCAGCGTCGGTTTCATCATGCCGAACGCGACGGTGACGGCTCTGGACGGGCAGCCGGTGGCGGTGGCCGGGACGGCCTCCGCGCTGATGGGTTCGATGCAGTTCGCCCTGGGCGGTGCGATCGCGGCGATGGCGGGGATGACGCCTTCGGGTGAGGCCTCGTTGGTCAGCATGGCCGTGGTGATGGCCTCCGTGGCGGTGCTGTCGTTGTTGGCGTACGTCTGGGCCGCGCGCGTGAAGGTCCGATGAGCCCAGGTCTCGGGTGATTTGCGGACGGACGTCGAGGTTGCCGTTCGGTGGGGAAATGGGCACAGTAGGGCACAATTCCCCGACTGAGGCGGGTGGGGATCGTGTCGGGCCCGCCTACTGACGCGACAGAGGATGAGTGGGTATGGGCGAGACCCCCGGTTCGTTGGCTCGAGAACACTCCGGCTTGAGTGACCTGATCTACGAGGTGGCGACCACGGACGCGCACGCGCACGTGTTCTCCGTGCTGGAGGGTTGGGAGTGGGAGCGGCGGACGGCCGGGGAGTTCGCCACCGAGGTGACGGCTCTGGCGAAGGGGCTGGTGGCGGCCGGTATCGCGGAGGGCGACCGGGTGCTGTTGGTGGTCGACTCACACCTGGACTGGGCGCGTTTCGCGTTCGCCGTGTGGTCGGTGCGGGCGGTGTTGGTGCCGCTGCCGACGACGGCGTCCGCCAAGCGTGTGACGCACGTGGTGCGTGAGACGCGTCCGGCGGCCATGGTGGTCCAGGGTGAGCGCCAGTACCGGACGGCGGTGCGGTTGCAGCGCGAGCTGCCCGACCTGGGTCGGGTGTGGCGGTACGAGGAGGGCCTGCCGGTGGTGGCGGGCCTGGGGACGTACATGGACGCCTCGGCGGTGCGGTTCCGTCGCGACGAGGTGGTCGCTGACGACGCCGCCGTGGTGTTGTACCCGATGAGCACGGTGTCGCTGCGGACGCGGGGTGTGGTGCTCTCCCATGGGGCGCTGCTGTCGGCGGCGGCGGACCTGGTTGACCGGATGTGGCCACGGTTGTCGGAGCTGGCTCCGGGGCGGGCGAGCGCGGTGCTGGATCTGCCGCTGTCGCAGCTGCCGGGGTTGGCGTCGTTGGTGGCGTGTGTGGTGGGCCGGGTCCGGGTGGGGCTGGTGCCTCCGGGGCGGTTGCGGCGTGAGCTGGAGCGGTTCCGGCCGACGGTGCTGGTGTGCCGACCGGACCTGTTCGAGCGGGTGCACGGTTCGGAGCGTGCGTCGGCGCACTCCACGGACTGGGACTCGGTGGGGACGTTCAACGCGGCGATGGACGCGGCGGTGTCGTTCGACCAGTCGCCGAAGAAGGGTGCCTGGCGCCGGTTGTCGCGGTCGATGTACGACTGGTCGTTCTCGAAGATCCGGGACCTGCTGGGTGGCCGGGTGCATCTGGCGGTGTGCTGGGGCGGTGGGTTGTCGGATCGGTTGGACAGCTACTTCAACGGTGTGGGTGTGCCGGTGATGCAGGTGTTCGGTGTGCCGGAGACGGCCGGGGTGTTCGTGGCGAACGCGCCGGGTGAGCGGGTCACGGGCACGGTGGGGCAGGCGATGCCGGGGCGTGAGGTGTGGGTGTCGCGCGAGGGTGAGTTGTTCGTGCGCGGTGGTGCGGTCTTCCTGGGGTACTGGGCGGACGGTGAGGGTTCGCGGGCGGCGTTCCGGGAGGGCTGGTTGGCCACGGGGGTGCTGGCCGAGGAGGACGGTGAGGGGTTCGTCCGGGTGCGGGGTCGTTCGCGTCCGCAGGCGTCGATGGCGGAGGTTCCGGGGCGGTTCGTGCCTCGGGCGAACGTGATCGAGGTGGTGGCCGGTCCGGAGGAGGAGGTGGTGGCGCCGGGGGTGGTGGCCACGGCTTCGCTTCCGGTGGTGGAGGCGCCGACGCGTGAGTTGGAGGTGGCTTCGGGGGGTGCGGAGCCGGGGGCTCGGGTGGAGTCGGCGGGTTCTGGGACGGGTGAGTTCGCGGCGGTGGGTGACGGGTCGCGGGACGCCGAGGTGGTGGCGGGGTTCGAGGCTCGGTTGCGGTCGCATCCGTTGATCAGTCAGGTGTTGGTGATCGTGGAGGGGCGGCCGTTCGCGAGTGCGCTGGTGACGTTGGTGCGTGATCAGTTGGAGTACTGGCGGTTGGTGAACGGGCGGCCGTTGTCGATGGCGCCGGAGGAGATCGCGGGGGATCGTGATCTGCTGCGGGAGGTGCAGGGGTTGGTGTATGAGGCCAACCGGAGTGTGCCGCGGCATCTGGCGGTGCGGTCGTTCCATGTGTTGGCTGAGGAGTTCACGGTGCAGTCGGGGTTGGTGCGTCCTTCGGGGGAGTTGCGGCGTGAGGCCGTGTTGCGTGCGTTCTCGGAGGAGATCGACGGGTTGTACCGGGTGCGTCGTGAGTAGTGGTTGAGGTGGGTGTGTGGCCGTGGTCCCTGTGGGGGCCGCGGCCTTTTTCATTGGCCGTTGAGGTAGGCGAGGACGGCGAGGACGCGGCGGCTGTCGTCGGAGGAGGGGGGTAGGTCGAGTTTGGTGAAGATGTTGTTGATGTGTTTGCTGATGGCTTTTTCGGTGATGTAGAGGCGTCCGGCGATGGCGGAGTTGGAGCGGCCTTCGGCCATTTCCGCGAGGACTTCGCGTTCGCGGGGGGTGAGTTGGGCGAGGGGGCCGCTCTGGTCCTGGCGGGCGAGGAGTTGGGAGATGACGGCGGGGTCCATGGCGGTGCCGCCGTCGGCGACGCGGCGGATGGCCTCGATGAACTGGTTGATGTCGAAGACGCGGTCCTTGAGGAGGTAGCCGACGCCGCCTCCGTCGTCGGAGAGGAGTTCGCGGGCGTAGAGCTGTTCGACGTGTTGGGAGAGGACGAGGATGGGCAGGCCGGGGATCTGTGTGCGGGCGGAGATGGCGGCCTGGAGGCCTTCGTCGGTGAAGGTGGGGGGTAGGCGGACGTCGACGACGGCGACGTCGGGTTTGTGGTCGATGAGGGCGGTGTGGAGGTCGGGGCCGTTGTCGACGGCGGCGACGACGGTGAAGGTGTGGGCTTCGAGGAGTCGGATCAGGCCGTCGCGGAGGAGGGCAAGGTCTTCTGCGATGACAACGCGCATGGGATCTCCAGGGTGACGATGGTGGGGCCGCCGGGGGGGCTGGTGATGTTCATCGTGCCATCGAAGGAGTCGAGGCGGTGCGCGATGCCGGTGAGGCCGCTTTCGGGGGTGGGTTGGGCGCCTCCTTGTCCGTTGTCGGTGATGGTGGTGACGAGTCGTTGGCGGCCGTGGTTGATGTGGACCCAGGCGTGGGTGGCGTGGGCGTGTTTGGCGGTGTTGGTGAGGAGTTCGGCGATGGCGAAGTAGGCGGCGGATTCGACGGGGTCGGCGGGGCGGCCGCGGAGGTTGGTGGTGACGGTGATGGGGAGGTGGTGGGTGAGGGCGAGGGCGTGGACTGCTCCGTCGAGTCCGCGTTCGACGAGGACGGGTGGGTGGATGCCGCGGACGAGGTCGCGGAGTTCGGTGAGGGCCTGTCGGGTGGTTTCGCGGGCTTCGGCGAGCATGTGTTTGGCGGTGTGGGGGTTGGTGTCGACGATCTGTTCGGCCATGGCGAGGTTCATGCCGAGGGCGACGAGGCGGGCTTGGGCTCCGTCGTGGAGGTCGCGTTCGATGCGGCGGATCTCGGCGGCCTGGGTGTCGATGGTGTCGGCGCGGCTGGTGGCGAGGTGGGCGACGCGTGCGGTGAGTCGGGCTTTTTCGGAGGGGGCGAGGATGATGCGGGCGAGTTTGTGGTGGGCGGTGGTGGTGAGGGGGTGGAGGAAGTGGGCGAGGAGGAGGGTGAGTGTGGCGGGGATGAGGATGAGGAGGGCTTCGGTGGGGGTGTGGGGGGTGATGAAGCCGTAGATGTCGGGGGTGTGGCGCCAGAGGATGAGGGCGTAGAGGGTTTGGTAGAGGGCGTGGGCGTAGAGGGTGTAGCTGAGGAGTGCGAGGAGGGTGAGGAGGGGGGCTGAGGCGAGCCAGAGGATGTCGCGCCAGGTGGCGGGGTCGGTGAGGATGACGCGGACGCGGGCGTGGACTCCGGTGGGGGGCATGGGGCGGTAGGTGGCGGGGACGGGTTGGTGGGGGTTGAGGTGGGTGAGGGTGGTGCGTTGTGCGTTGGCGATGGTGCGGAGGGTGGTGGCGGTGAGGATGGTGAAGGGGAGGCCGATCCAGATGAGGGTGAGGAGGGAGGAGGCGAGGACGAGGGGGGTGAGGAGGAAGGCGGCGGTGTTGTGGGAGACGAGGAGGAGTGTGTAGGCCAGGTTGGTGAGGGGCCCGGTTCTGGGGCTGGTGGTGGCCATGGTGGTGTCTCCGGTGGTGGGTGGTGGGCGCCTTCCGTTTCTATTCTGGGGTGTGGGTGGGTGTGGTTGCGGGGGTGGTGGCTCCCCTGTTGGGTTGGGTGCGGCCCGGGTTCGTGTGAACCCGGGCCGTCGTCGTGTGTGGGGTGGTCAGGGCCAGCGCATGTCGGTGGCGGGGCCGAGGTTGGTGACGCGGGTGTGGGCGCGGGTGTCGAGGGAGTCCTTGAGTTGGGTCCAGGCCTGTTGGGGGGTGTTGTCGGTGTTGTTGCAGGTGCGCTGTTCGCAGGCGGTGTTCTGGGACATGGCGGCGGCGAAGCGGAGGGGGTCGCCGGTGTTGGTGTGGCCCCAGTGGCTGATGTTGGCCCATTGGCGGGCCTGGATGCCGTCGGTTCGGTAGATCTGGGGGATGACGGCGACGGTGGGTTGGTTGCCTCCGGCGGCGAGGTGGACGTCCTTGAGGGTCCATCCGTTGCTGCATGCTCCGTCGGTGGTGGAGGGGCAGCCGTCGGCGGAGTTGGCGGCGTAGAGGGGGGTCCTGGTGGCGTCGGTGTAGGCCTTGATCCAGTCGCGGGCCCAGGCGGGGGTGGACCAGGAGGGTTCGGCGTCGATGGCGGCGGTGAGGGTGACGTGGGGTGTGGTGGCCTTGCGGGCGGTGTCGACGAGGGTGGCCCACTGGCGTCCGGCGGTGGTGCCGTTGATGCCGCCGTCGTCCTTGTTGTTGATGCCGAGGGCGAGGTGGGTGGGGGTGTTGGTGGTGTTGCACTCGGCGTAGCCGCGGGCCCAGTGTTGGGCGTATTCGAGGGCCTTGTCGGTGTGGGTGCGGGGTGTGGTGGTGGCGGCGCTGGTGCCGGGTTCGCGGAGTTGGTTGTTCTTCTCCTGGGTGCCGAAGAAGAGGACGCGGACTCCGGGGGTCTTGGTCTTGGCTTCGGTGCAGCCGGACTGGTGGGCGTGGTGGGTGGTGGCGTTGGTGAGGGGGACGTACTGGCTGGTGGTGTGGCCGGGGTAGGTGGGGGCCTGGCCGGGGTGTTCGGCGGCGAGTGCGGGTGTGGGGGACTGGAGGGCGGTGGCGGTGAGGGCGAGGGTGGCGAGGAGCCGTGGCGTGGTGTGTTTCATGACCCTCATTATGTGCGTTTGGTGGCGGTGTGCACACGCTAAGTGACATCCATGGCGTTTATCGGCATTTGGGACATAGGCCGCGCGGCTGGATGTTTCGTTCAGGGCCTCGCGAGGCGTTGACCTGCTGGTCCCGGGGTGGGTGGTTTGGGGGATGAGAGGTGTTTTGTGGCGGATGTGGGTGGGGATTCGGTGGATTTTCGGCGCAACTCGCCGCCCACGATTTCCCGTGTCTTGCCACGACCTGTGATGATCGTGGGTGTGTGGCGTGAACTGATCCTGGAGATGTATCCCGAGGCCGATCTGAGCGATCCGGCCGACGAGGTGACCCTGGCCGAGGTCGAGAAGCACCTGATGCTGCCCCTGCCGTTCGAACTGGCCTCCCTGCTCAGGGAGACCGACGGGGTGACCAACGAGTACGGGGACGCGGTGGTGTGGAGTGCCCGCCGACTGGTGGAGGACAACCTGGCGATGCGCCAGGAGCCCGACTACCTGGAGTTGTACGCGCCCTTCGACGAGATGATCTTCTTCGGCGACTCCGACATGGGCCCGCAGTTCGCCTACGTGCACACGGACTACGGTCCGGGGATCGTGGTGTGGGATCATGAGAGCGACCGCAGGCGGCTGGTGGTCGTCTCGTTGCGTGACTACCTGGCGCGGTGCTTCATCCAGGGCAACGCGTGGTTCCGCTGACGGAGCTCCACCACCGGCGTGACCTTACGGTTCGTGCTATTTTTCGTGGTTGGCGGTGTCGTGACCGCCGTATCCCCTTGAGCCCGCCTTGAGAGAAGGACCATGTCGGAGCAGTCCATGCCCGTGCCCGTAACCGTTGTCCAGGGCCGGGAGGTTTCGGACTTTCCCGAGCTGGCCCCCGAGGCCGCCCGGGGCCGTGTCCTGAGGGTCACGGTCACCGGTGAGGAGGTCCTGCACCGGGCCAACGCCGACGTCCCCGCCTCCATGCTGGGCGGCGCCGAACTGGCGCGGCTGATCGACGACATGTTCGTCACGATGTACGCCGCCGAGGGCGTGGGGCTGGCGGGGAACCAGGTCGGGGTGGACCTGCGCCTGTTCGTCTACGACTGCCCCGACGACGACGGGGTGCGGCACGTGGGACACGTGATCAACCCGGTCCTGGACGAGCGCGACCTGGACGACCCCGTGGTGGTGGAGAGCGAGGGGTGCCTGTCGGTGCCCGGGCCGCACGCGGACCTGGGTCGGGCCGAGCACGCCACGGTGCGCGGGCTGGACAGGGACGGCAACGAGGTCGTGCTCAGCGGCAGCGGCTACTTCGCGCGGTGCCTCCAGCACGAGACCGACCACACCTACGGCAAGCTCTACGTCGACCGGCTCTCGCTGCGTGAGCGCAAGCGGGTGCTGAAGAAGATGAACGAGATGGCCGACAACGTGTTCGCCCGCCGGGAGGAGCGCGCCCGGGAACTGGAGCACGAACTGGCGGAGTGACTCCCTGAGTCGAGAGTGGGGGCGTACCGGGTCTGCCCGGTACGCCCCCACTGCCATGTGGTGACCCTGGGCCAGCGCCCCGGTCCCCTCCCTCTCGCGTGTTCGCGAACGCCCGGCCCTTCGGGAGCGTCGAATCCCTCGATGCCTCCCCGCCGGGGTGGCGCGCGACCCAGGGAGTGATCATGGCCGGTTCCGGTGCCGACCCGAGGAGGGGCTGTCTGGGATGGTTCGTCGGGTGCCTGGTCGTGCCCGTCTGCGTGGTGTTGGCGCTGGTCCTGGTCGCCAGCCTTCGCAGCGGGATCCGTGAGGGACACATCGTGTTCCACCCCGAGGTTCGGGGTGATCGTCAGTGGGAGGTTGAGGGACTGTCGGGAGAGGTCATCGGGGGGTGGTGGACCGGTGGGTCCGTGGTCTACGGAACCGAGCACGGGGTCACGGCCGTCGGGGACGGCGAGGAGCTGTGGCGGTTGGAGCCGTCGGAGACCGTGTGCGGGATGGGCGCGGAGACCCGGGGCGGGGTGGGCCTGGTCCTCCTGGAAGGGGACATCGAGGAGCCCGAGGGGCCGGGCGGGGAGGAGGGTGGGCGATCCTGCGACACCGTCCTGCTCGTGGACGTCGACAGCGGAGAGGAGGTCTGGCGGGCCGGTCCGCTGGCGGACGGGGACCACGGGGAGTCGGAACTGCTCTTCTCGTACGGCTCCGACGCCGCGCGGGCCGGTGGGCAGGTCCTGGTGCGCGTGGGCGGCGAGCTCGTGGGGCTGGACGCCGACTCGGGCGAGGAGCTGTGGCGGCGTGGTGCGTTGGGGTCCGGCGGGGCTGCATGCCCGGTCGCTGACCTGCTGGTCCGCGGCTCCTCGGAGGTCGTCGTCGTGGGGGACTGCGGAATCGACGGCACCGTCACCGTGCACGTGGTCGCGCCCGCGACGGGTGAGGACGTGAGCGCCTTCGAGTTCGCCCGGGGCCGGTCCGGTCCCCGCACGGAGTCCGTCGGGCGGTCGTTTCTGATCGCCGCCGATCCGATCCACGTCCGTGTCGATCTGGGGCACAGGGGCGGGGCGGGCAGTGAGGGCTATGACCCGGACGCTGACGCCGGTCGGGAGGGCGCGCCGGTTCTGGCCTTCGACGACGACGGGCGTCTGCGGAACGAGCTCGACGTCCGTGGGCTGTTCTCGGTCGGTGGTGGTGAGAGGCCGTACGTGGTGGAGGGCGGCCGGATCTACACGAGCACCGACAATCCCAGTTGTTCCAACGAGGTCCACGCGCACGATCTGGACTCCGGGGAGCTGGTCTGGGAGACGGCCGTCGGTGATCCCGGGGTGTCGGTGATCGACGTGCGTGAGGGGAGGCTGTTGTTGATGTTGGACGGTGACGGGTCGTTCGGTGAGTGCTTCATGTTCGGTCCTGCCTGGGAGTGGCAGTTGTACTCGTTGGAGGCCGCCACGGGTGAGGGCGGGCCGTTGAGCCGTCCGCTCGGTCTCCGGCAGCCGCGGGCCTCGGACCTGTGGTGGACCGCGGGCGGGATGGTGCAGGTGGACCGGGACGTCACGGATGGGCCCCACACGGTGCTGTCCTACCGGTGAGCGGGTGGTTGGTGCTGTGCGGGGTCGGGGGCGCCTTTGGTCAGGGTGATCGTCCGTAATGGCTGGTTTAGAAGTTCCATTGGTACCGATTGGCCCTGAAAGTGGCTCTTGTCATGGGGGTTGTGGCCTTTTCGTGACCCGCGAGGGCGGTAGATTTCCCGGCATGCACAACGGGGACGAGGTCGACCAGGAGTCGACGGAACGCGTGGTCATCTACACCGACGGGGCGTGCAGCGGCAACCCCGGCCCGGGCGGCTGGGGGGTGTGGCTGCGCTACGGGGAACACGAGCGCGAACTGTTCGGCAGTGACGCGCAGACCACCAACAACCGCATGGAGCTCATGGCGGCCATCCAGGCACTGGAGAGCCTCAAGCGCGACGTGCCGGTGCTGTTGCACACCGACTCCTCCTACGTCAGCAACGGCATCACCTCGTGGGTGCACGGGTGGAAGAAGCGCGGCTGGAAGACGG
Organism: Nocardiopsis sp. iso_237; assembly: GCF_056173345.1. Lineage (NCBI taxonomy): Bacteria > Bacillati > Actinomycetota > Actinomycetes > Streptosporangiales > Nocardiopsidaceae > Nocardiopsis > Nocardiopsis sp. iso_237. The sequence goes on from NZ_CM149669.1 coordinate 3,407,848, forward strand.
CCGACAAGAAGCCGGTGAAGAACGTGGACCTGTGGCAGCGCCTGGACGAGGTGGCCTCGCGCTACGACGTGGAGTGGAAGTGGGTGCGCGGGCACAACGGAGACGAGGGCAACGAACGCGCCGACGAGCTGGCCCGGCGCGGGCGGGACGCGGCCGCTGGTCTGTAGCGGCGGTGGTGGGTGTGGCGGCGGTGCCCTGGGGGTGCCGCCGCTTCGTCGTGTGTGGCCCGGGGTGTTCTAGTCCTCGTCCTTGAAGGGGTCGACCATGAGGCGGCGGGGGCCGGGGCCGGTGGAGGCGAGTTCGTCGTCGGGGTTGGAGAGTACGCAGGTGTCCAGGGACAGGCAGCCGCAGCCGATGCATCCGGTGAGGTCGTCGCGGAGGCGGATGAGCTGGGTGATGCGGGCGTCGAGTTCCTCGCGCCACTGCGCGGAGACGGCGGCCCAGTCGGAGCGGGTGGGGGTGCGGTTCTCGGGGAGTTGGTCGAGGGCTTCGCGGATGCGTGCCAGGGGGATGCCCACGCGTTGGGAGATGCGGATGAAGGAGACGCGGCGGAGGGTGTCGCGGCGGTAGCGGCGTTGGTTGCCGGTGGTGCGGCGGCTGTGGATGAGGCCCTGGCGTTCGTAGAAGTGCAGGGCGGAGACGGCGACTCCGGCGCGTTCGGCGACCTGGCCGACGGTGAGTTCCTTGGTGATGGGTGGCACGGGGTCAGTTTAGGTGGGGGTGCTCTGGAGTGCGTACAGGCGTGCGTAGGCGCCGCCGCGCATGAGGAGTTGGTGGTGGGTGCCGGTTTCGGTGGTGTGTCCGTGGTGGAGGAGGTGGATGCGGTCGGCGGTGCGGGCGAGGGAGGGGTGGTTGGTGAGGGTGAGGTGGGCGGTGGTGGGTGTGGGGCGGGGTGTGGGGGTGGTGGGTTGGTTGATGAGGAGGAGTCGGGCGCCGGTGTGGTGGGCGTAGAGGGTGCGGGCGTGGTGGATGTGGGTGGTGAGGGTGGGGTCGAGGTCGGCGGTGGGGGTGTTGAGGTGGCGGGGGTCGAGGTGGGTGGTGGTGAGGGCGTCGGTGAGGCGGGGGTCGTGGGGGTTGGGGTGGGTGTGGCCAGTGATGGTTTGGGCGAGGGTGGGGTTGGGGTGGGTGGTGTGGATGGGTGTGTGGGTGGTGATGCGGCCGGTGGTGGGGGTGGTGTGGTGGTTGAGGAGGTGGGTGAGGGCTTGGGTGGCGGTGGTGGTGAGGCCGATGAGGGCGATGTGTTGGCCGGGGTTGAGGGTGAGGTCGAGGTGGTGGAGGAGGGTGGTTCCGGTGGGGTGGGTGAGGGACACGTCGTGGAGGGTGAGCAGGGGTGTGTTGGTGGTGTGGTGGGTGGTGCGCCGTAGGTGGTGGCGGGTGGAGAGCCTCACGGGTGTCCGTTCGTGTGGGTGGTTGTCTCCTGCCTGGGATCGTCCCTGGCGTGTGAGAGTTCTCGTTATGTGTTCGTGTCCTTGGTCTCGTTGTTCAGCGTAGGGGCGGGCGGGTGAGGTGGACATCAGCTTGGCGGGGTCTGGGGGTTGGGTTGTTCTTCAGGTGTTGTGGTGGGGTGTGTGGGGTTGTCGTGGTGTCGCTGAGGGGGTGCTCGGTGGTGGGGCGGCGCTCGGGGCGCGGGGGTGGGGGAGGTAGGTTGCCGCGCACCTGATGTCTTCGCGGAGGAGGGTGTGACGGTGGGTGCGGACGCTGTGGTGGAGCGGGAACGCGCACGGGTCGCGGAGCGGTACCGGTGGTTCGCGGCCGGTTGTGCGCGCGGGGGGTCGGCCGAGTACGAGCGCGTCGCCCTGGGGGTGGCCGGGGACGAGTGGGTGCTGGACCTGGTGATGTCGTTGCCCGAGGGGAACAAGCGCCAGCCGAACCTGTTGTTGGGGGCGGTGCGGTACCTGGGTGGGCCGACCGACTCCTGGGAGGGGTTCCGGGAGTGGGTGGTGGAGCACGGGGAGCGGGTGCGCCGGGTGGTGGCGGCGCGGATGACCCAGACCAACGAGGTGCGCCGGTGCGCCACGCTGCTGCCGGTCCTGGCTCGGATGGAGGGGCCGTTGGCGCTGGTGGAGGTGGGGGCGTCGGCGGGGTTGTGTCTGTACCCGGACCGGTACCGGTACTCCTATGACGGGGGTGCTCCGTTGGGGCCGCAGGGGAGTCCGGTGTTGTTGGAGTGTCGTACCCGTGGTGGGGTGCCGGTGCCGGATCGGGTGCCGCGGGTGGTGTGGCGGGCGGGGCTGGACCTGAATCCGTTGGACGCCTCGGACGAGGACGACGTGCGGTGGTTGGAGTCGCTGGTCTGGCCGGGGGAGCAGTGGGCCGGGCGGGTGGGGCGGTTGCGTGCGGCGGCGTCGGTGGCGGCGGCCGATCCGCCGGTGATGGTGGCGGGGAATCTGTTGGAGGCGCTGCCGGAGCTGGCGGCGCGGGTGCCGTCGGGGGCGACGTTGGTGGTGTTCCACAGTGCGGTGGCGGCGTATCTGTCCGAGGGTGAGCGGGCGGACCTGGAGGGGTTGATGGGTGGGTTGCCGGGGCACTGGGTGTCGAACGAGGGGTGGCGGGTCTTTCCGGGGTGGGAGGGGGCGCGCCCCGGGGTGGAGGGTGACTTCACGTTGGCGGTGGATGGTCGGGTGGTGGGTTACACCGGGGAGCACGGTCAGTCGTTGACGTGGCGGTGAGTGGTGGAAGGAGAAGGAGGGGGCCTCGCGTGTGGTGCGCGGGCCCCCTTCTTGTTTGTGGTGTGCGGGGTCAGAAGGTGTAGGCGTCGACTTCGGCGAGCAGGGCTTGGCGGCGGTCCTCGGGCAGGAAGGAGGCGGTGAAGGAGTTGCGGGCCAGGGTGCGCAGGTGGTCGTGGTCCAGGCCGAGGTGTTCCTGGAGGCCGAGGTAGTTGTCGTGGACGTAGCCGCCGAAGTAGGAGGGGTCGTCGGAGTTGACGGTGACGAGCAGGCCGGCGTCCATGAGGGCGGGCAGGGGGTGGTCGGCGAGGGTGTCGACGGCGCGCAGGCGGACGTTGGAGAAGGGGCAGACGGTGAGGGGGGTCTGGGTGGTGGCCAGGTGGGTGACGAGGGTGGGGTCGTCGAGGCAGCGGATGCCGTGGTCGATGCGTTCGGCGCCCAGGAGGTTGAGGGCCTGCCAGATGTAGTCGGCGGGGCCTTCCTCTCCGGCGTGGGCGACGCGGTGGAGGCCGAGGTCGGCGGCGGCCTGGAAGACCTCGGTGAACTTCTCGGGCGGGTTGCCGACCTCGGCGGAGTCGAGGCCGACGGCGTTGATGTGGTGCAGGTGGGGGCGGGCGGCGTTGAGGGTGTCCATGGCTTCGTTGGCGGGGAGGTCGCGCAGGAAGCACAGGATGAGGCTGGTGGAGATGTTGTGGCGTTGGAGGCTGGTGTCCAGGGCGGAGGCCAGGCCGTTGATGACGGTGGCCAGGGGGACGCCGCGGTTGGTGTGGGCCTGGGGGTCGAAGAAGATCTCGGCGTGGCGGACGCCCTGGGCGGCGGCGCGGGTGAGGTAGGCCTCCGCGAGGTCGTGGAAGTCGGCTTCGGTGCGCAGGACGTCCATGAGTTCGTAGTAGAGGTTCAGGAAGGACTGGAGGTCGGTGAAGGAGTAGGCGTCGCGGAGAGCCTGGATGTCGGTGTGGGGCAGGGTGATGCCGTTGCGGTCGGCGAGGTGGAAGGCGAGTTCGGGCTCCAGGGTGCCTTCGATGTGGAGGTGGAGTTCGGCTTTGGGGATGGCCATGGCAGCCGGGCGCCCTTTCTTCGGGTGGTGTGGGTTGTTGGCCATTGTGGCTGATGGCGGGGGGTGGGTTGGCCTGTGGTGGGGGCGGTGTGGGACACATCGGGTGGGGTGCGGGGGTGGTGGGTCGGGTGGGGGTGGGGCAGGGTGCGTGTGTGGGTCGTCGTCGAGGGTGAGGAGTGGGTGCGTGGTGGACGTGGCGGAGTTGCGGGCGCAGACGCCGGGGTGTGCGGGTTTGGTGTTCCTGGACAACGCGGGGTCGTCGTTGGTGCCGTCGGTGGTGCACGAGGCGGTGGTGGGGCATCTGGAGTTGGAGTCGCGGGTGGGTGGGTACGAGGCGCGGGAGCGTGCGGCGGGGGCGGTGGAGGGGTGTACCGAGCAGGTGGCGGGGTTGATCGGGGCGTCGCCGGGGGAGGTGGTGTTCTTCGAGGGGGCGTCGCAGGCGTGGTCGTCGGCGTTGGGTGCGGTGGTGTTGGAGCCGGGGCAGCGGGTGTTGACCACGACCAGTGAGTACTCGGGTAACGGGGTGGGGTTGTTGCGGTTGGCGGCGTTGCGTGGGGTGCGGGTGGAGGTGGTGCCCGATGACGCCGACGGGGTGGTGGACGTGGCGGTGTTGGAGGGGGAGTTGGGGCGGGGGGACGTGGGGTTGGTGGCGATCAACCACATGCCCACGCACAGCGGGTTGGTGAATCCGGCGGAGGCGGTGGGGGCGTTGTGTCGGCGGTTCGGGGTGACGTACCTGTTGGACGCCTGTCAGTCGGTGGGGCAGTGGGAGGTCGATGTGGAGCGGATCGGGTGTGATCTGCTGTCGGGGACCGGTCGTAAGTTCCTGCGTGCGCCTCGGGGGACGGGGTTTCTGTATGTGCGTGCGGGGGCGCGGTTGGGGGAGCCGTTGGCGGTCAACCATGTGGGTGGGCGGTGGAGTGGTCCGCAGGAGTACCGGGTGTTGCCGGGGGCGGCGGGGTTCGAGGTGTTCGAACACGCGGTGGCGGCGCAGGTCGGGTTGGGGGTGGCGGCCGCGTACGCGCGTCGTGTGGGGATGGGGTGGGCGCGGGAGCGGATCGGTGGGTTGGCGGGGTGGTTGCGTGCGGCGTTGGGTGGGGTGCCGGGGGTCGAGGTGCATGACCGGGGGCGGGAGTTGTCGGGGATCGTGACGTTCTCGGTGGCTGGACGTGAGGCGGAGTGGGTGGTGGGGGCGTTGCGGGAGCGGGGGGTGCGCACGAGTGTGGCGCGTCCCTTGGATCAGCGGTGGTCGGCGGGGCCGGGGCACGCGGTGGTGCGGGCGTCGGTGCACTACTACAACTCCGAGGAGGAGTTGGAGCGCACGGTGGGGTTGGTGCGGGAGTTGGCGTAGGGGGTTGTGTGTGTGGGGGGACCGGCGGGGGGCCGGTCCCCCTTTTTTTGTGGGTCAGTCCAGGTGGGCGTGGCGGTCGGTGGCGGCGACGACGGCGGCGCCGATGCCGGTGGTGCTGGAGGTGTGGGCGGCGTCGTCGACGATGACGAGTCGGGCGTGGGGCCAGTTGTGTGCGAGGTCGTGGGCGGTGTCGGCGGGGCCGCTGATGTCGAGGCGGCCGTTGATGAGGGTGGCGGGGATGTGGGTGACGCGGTGGAGGTCGTCCAGGAGTTGGTGGGGGGTGAGGAAGCAGTCGTTGGCCCAGTAGTGGGTGACGGCGCGGGCGAAGGTGAGGCGGAAGGCGGGGTCGGTGTAGCGGGGGTCGGGGGTGAATCCGGGAACGGTGGCCACGTGGGTGTCCTCCCATGTGCACCAGGCGAGGGCGGCGTCGTGGCGGACCTGGGGGTCGGGGTCGTCGAGGAGGTGGGCGTAGGCGGCGGGGAGGGCGCGTGGGTCGGCGTCGGGTCCGGCGGCGGCGCGGAAGCGTTCCCACTGTTCGGGGAAGACGCGGCGCATGTCGTGGGTGATCCAGGTGATTTCGGCGCGGGTGCCGGTGGTGACGGCGAACAGGGTGAGGGAGATGACGTGGTCGGGGTGGGCTTGGGCGTAGGCCAGGCCGAGGCAGGAGCCCCAGGAGGCGCCCAGGACGTGCCAGCGGGTGATGCCGAGGTGGGTGCGTAGGGCTTCGAAGTCGTCGATGAGGTGGGGGGTGGTGTTGGTGGTGAGGTCGGCGGTGGGGTGGGCGATGTCGGGTGTGCTGGCGCCGGTGCCGCGTTGGTCGAGGAGGATCATGCGGTAGTGGTCGGGGTTGGTGAGGGCGGACCAGTGGGGGTGGGAGCCGGAGCCGGGGCCGCCGTGGACGGCGAGCAGGGGTGTGCCGTGGGGGTTGCCGCATTCCTGCCAGAAGAGGCGGTGGCCGTCGGGGCGGGTGAGGTGGCCGCTGGTGTGGGGGGTGGTGGCGGTGTACATGGGGGTTCCTTTCGTGTGGGTTGGTGTGGGGGGTGGCGGTGGGGCTGGGATGGTGGGGGGAGTTGTTCGAGCGTGGAGGGGGCCTGTGGTGGGGGAGTCGGGTGTGCGTGGTGTGGAGGGGGAGTCCGTGCTGGAGGAGACGGATCCGTTCCTGGTGTTCTGGGGTGAGCGGCGTCTGTGCACGTTGGCGTCGCCGCGTCCGGACGGGAGTCTGCACCAGGTGCCGGTGGGGGTGACCTATGACCCGGAGCGGCATCTGGCGCGGGTGATCTCCTCGGCGTCCAGTTTCAAGGTGCGCAACCTGGTGGAGCGGCCGGGGGCGCGGGTGTCGGTGTGTCAGGTGGAGGGGCGTCGGTGGTCGACGTTGGAGGGTGAGGCGTGGGTGAGTCGTGATCCGGAGGCGGTGGCTGAGGCGGTGCGTCGGTACGCGTTGCGGTATCGGGAGCCGCGGGCGAGTGCGGATCGGGCGGTGATCGAGATCGCGGTGAAGCGGGTGATGGGGAACGTGCGGCCTGAGCGGTCGGGGATCGTTCCCTGACCGGTGGTGGGGTGGTGGGACGTCGGAGGGGGCTGGTGCGCCGTGTGGGTGTGCCGGCCCCCTTCGGTGTGTGTGGCTCAGGTGGTGAGGACCTTGGCGGCCAGGTCGGCGTCGGCTTCGGTGTTGTACAGGTGGAAGGCCAGGCGGGTGTGGCCGCCTCGTTCGGTGGCGATGATGCCGGCTTCGCGCAGGGTGGCCAGGGCGCCGGGGTGGTCGACGGTGGTGATGGCGGAGTGGGCGGGGGGTTGGTTCAGGTGGGCGCGGAAGCGGTCGGTGAGCTGGGTGTTGTGGGTGTGGACGTGGTCGATTCCGTGGTGGAGGAGGGTGTCCAGGGCGGGTGCGGCGGCGACGGCGGCGAGCCAGTTGGGGGAGAGGTCGAAGGCGCGGGCGGTGGGTGAGGGGGTGAAGTGGTCGCGGTAGAAGGCGGTGGTGGGGTCGGCGTCGGCCATGGGTCCGGCGTTGGTGGGGCGGAGTCGGGTGCGTAGGTGGGGGGAGAGGTAGGCCATGGCGAGGCCGCGGGGTGCCATGAGCCATTTGTAGGCGGAGCAGACGAGGGCGTCGAAGCGGGTGGCGTCCAGGGGGAGCCATCCGGCGGCCTGGGTGGCGTCGGCCAGGACGAGGGTGTGGTGGGTGCGGGCGGCGGTGAGGATGTCGTCGGTGGGGGCCAGGGTTCCGTTGGCTGATTGGACGGGGCTGTAGGCGACGAGGTGGGTGGTGGGGGTGATGTGGTCGGCCAGGGCGTGCAGGGGTGCGGTGTGCACGGTGATGCCCCGGTCGGCGTGGGTGTGGAAGGGGAAGGTGGTGGAGGTGAATTCGCCTTCGGGGACGAGGATGTGGGCGCCGTCGGGGAGGGAGGCGGCGATGGTGCCGACGAGTTGGGCGGTGCTGGCGCCCAGGGTGATGTCGTCGGTGGGGGCGTGGAGGAGTTGGGCGAAGCGGGCGCGGGTGGTTTCGGTGGCCTGGTTCCAGTGGTGGGGGTCGGCGGTGGCGGTGTGCCAGGTGTGGGTGGCGTGGGTGAGGGCTTGGTGGGCGGTGGTGGGTGGGATGCCGTACTGGGCGGTGTTGAGCCAGATGGTGTCGGTGTTCCAGGGACGGTTCATGGGTGGGGAGCCTAGGGCATGGGTGGGGTTGCGTGGTGGGGGAGGTTCCCACCAGGTCTTTTGCTGTTCTGGCAATGGGTGTTGTCAGTTGGTGGGGTGGGGGTGAGGATGGGGGCCGGAGCGAAGGAGAGCGATGATGAACGAACCCGTACGTGAGGTCGAGGTCGTGGTGGTCGGTGGCGGTGTCGCCGGGTTGGCGGGGGCGCTGTCCCTGGCCCGGGCGCGCCGGTCGGTGCTGGTGGTGGACGAGGGGCGGCCGCGTAACGCCCCGGCCGAGGGTGTGCACGGCCTGCTGGGGATGGAGGGCGTCGCCCCCGGTGAGCTGGTCGAGCGCGGGCGCGCGGAGGTGGTCTCCTACGGGGGTGCGGTCGAGTCGGGCCGGGTGGTGGCCGTGGAGCGGACCGGGGAGGGGTTCGCCGTGGAACTCGCGGACGGCTCCGTGGTGGGGGCGCGGCGGTTGCTGGTGACCACCGGGTTGGTGGACGAGCTGCCCGACATCGACGGGTTGGCCGAGCACTGGGGTTCGGGGGTGCTGCACTGCCCCTACTGCCACGGGTGGGAGGTGCGTGACCAACCGGTGGCGGTGGTGGCCGACGGGCCGGTGGCCGTGCACGCCGGACTGCTGTGGCGGCAGTGGACCGATCGGGTGACGGTATTCACCGACCCCGCCCGGGACCTGGGGCCGCAGGGGCGGGAGAAGCTGGTGGCGCGCGGGGTCACCGTGGTCGAGACCCCGGTGGAGGCGGTGGAGTCCGACGCCGAGGGGGTGAGCGGTGTGCGTACCCGTGACGGCGCGGTCGTGCCGGTGCGCGCGGTGGTGGTGCCCACGTTCATGCGGGCGCGCTCACGGTTGCTGGCCGACCTGGGGGTCGCGGTGAGTGAGCTGCGCATGGGTGATCACGTCATGGGCACCCACGTGGAGGTCGACGCGATGGGTGCGACGTCGGTGCCGGGGGTGTGGGCGGCGGGCAACGTCGCCTCGCCCAGCGAGCAGGTGGTCGGTTCGGCGGCCGCGGGCAACCGGGCGGGGGCGGCGATCAACGCGGACCTGGTCATGGCCGAGGCCCAGCACGCCCTGGACCAGGCCCGGTAGGGCTGGGGCCAAGGTGGGGCGCCCGGGCCGCCCGCACGCGGCTCCGGGCGCCCCCAGGGGAAGGGCTCGAAGGTCAGGACGTGGTGGTCACACGCTTGCCCTGGTCGTCCTTGACGATGGTGAAGGAGTCCACGACCCGGCCGTCGGCGGTGCGGGCCACGTACTCCAGGGTCGGGCCGTCCACCTGCACGGCCTGGTAGGTCTGGGTGTCGGTGAGCTGGACGCGGGCCTCGGCGCCGTGGTCGGTCCAGTTGTCGTCCCGGGCGTCGTACATCTTGGGGCCGGTGACGGTGACGGCGTACACGGGGCCGGTGTGGGTGTCGGGGTCCTCGGTGCGGTTCGCGGTCAGGTTGCCGCGGCTGTAGGAGTGGTCGTGGCCCTGGAGGACGAGGTCGACGTCGTGGTCCTCCAGGGTCCGCAGCCAGGACTCGCGCAGGGGGCCGTTGTCGCGGCCGGGGCTGTTGGAGAAGACCGGGTGGTGGAAGGTGACCACGGTCCACGGGTTCGGGTTGTCCTCCAGCACCGACTCGAGCCAGTCGCTCTGGGTGTCCAGCCACGCTCCGGGGCGTAGCGGGGTGGTGTTGCGGTAGTTGGAGTTCAGGACCACGAACCGCACCCCCTGGTAGTCGGTGTGGTAGACGGTCTCGTTCAGGTCGGCGCCGTCGGTGGGGCCGTTGCCCGCGCCGGGGAACTGCAGGGCCCAGTGGTCGCTCAGGTCGGTGCCCGAGTACTCGTGGTTGCCGGGGGCGGTCACGTGGTTGACGCCGCCGGTGGTGTCGGCGCCGAAGGCGTCGTACCACTCGCCCCACTGGGAGTCGCTGTTGGCGTGGTCGATGAGGTCGCCGGCGTGCACGGCCAGTTCGGCGTCGGGTTCGGCGGCCAGGGCGGCGCGCACGACCGGGGCGGCGCCGGAGGTGATGTCGTTCTGGATGTCACCGAAGTACAGGAAGCTGAAGGGGTCGGCTTCGTGGGAGGCGGTGGTGAAGGTGTGCCACTCGCCCGCGGTCTGGTCGCCGTCGCCCACGCGGTACCGGTAGGTGGTGTCGGGGGTCAGGCCGGTGGCGGTGGCCGCGTAGTGGGTGCCGCCCGCGTCGCCGGTGACCTGCCCCTGGACCCGGGTGACCTGGTCGGGGTCGGTGGTGGGGGCGATCTCCAGGACGGCGGTCCGGCCGTGGTCGGCGAGCCAGGTCACGGTCTGGGAGGTGGCGGGGTCGGCGGTGGGGGAGAGGGTGAGCCGCTCGGGGGCCTGCTGCGCGGAGGCGGTGGCGGGCAGGGCGACGGTGGGGGCCAGGGTCATGGCGCCGACGCCGAGCAGGGCCAGGGCGTGACGGATGCGCAGCGGGCGGCGTGCCGCGGAGCGGGGGGACGCGGTCATGGGGGGTTCGCTTTCGTGCGGGGGCGGGACGCTGGTGAGGTTAGCGGCGGGTGTGTAACGGAGTGTGAACATGGGGGGACGGAGAGCCTGCGCGGGGTCGACAACCCCGATCGGGCCGTCTAGGTTGGGGCGGTCCCGCCCCCCAGCCCCCTTGGGAGTGTTCCGTGCGTGCCCTGACCCCCACCGGTTCGTTGAAGGAGTTGGCCCGTCGTGCCCTGGGTGTTCGGGTCGTGGGGGTGGAGCGGTTGCGCGGCGGCACGAAGAAGGGCGTGTACCGGCTGGTCGCGGCCGACGACTCCAGCGTGGTCGCCTACGTGTGGAGTGCGGCGGAGAACTACTGGCCCGCCGCCCCCGCCGAGGAGGGGCCCTTCTCCCACGCCGACGGTGTGGACCTGTTCGTGGGCGCCGTCGAGGCGCTGGAGCCGTTGGGGGTGCGTACCCCGCGCGTGCTGTGGATGGAGCGCGACCACCGTGAACTCGGCGCGGACGTGGCCCTGGTGGAGGACGTGCGCGGGCCCACGCTGGAGGAGCACATCGCCCACGGCGACCCGGTCTTCGTGGAGGGTGTGCTGGGCCGGTTGGGTGAGGCGTTGGCCGTGATGGGCGCCCGGTCGGAGTCGGGGGTGGGCAAGGTGTCGCGGCCGCTGGTGCGGGATCGTTCCTGTGCGGAGCTGGTGGTGGAGCGGGCGTTGGTGGATCTGGCCGAGGGGGCGCGGCGCAGGCCGGAGCTGGCGGAGGTCGCCGGTGCCGTGGAGGTGCGGTTGGGCGGGTTGTTCGAACGGGTGGGCCCCCGGTTCGAACACGGGTTGGTGCACGGTGAGCTGGGGCCCGACCACGTGCTGGTGACGCCCTCGGGTGAGCCGGTGTTGATCGACGTGGAGGGGCTGATGTTCTTCGACGCCGAGTGGGAACACGCGTTCCTGCGGTTGCGGTTCGGCGACCTGTACCGGCACCTGGAGCGTCCGGGGTTGGATCCGGCGCGTACGGAGTTGTACGCGTGGGCGGAGCACCTGTCGTTGGTGGCGGGGCCGCTGCGGTTGTTGGACGGGGACTTCCCCGACCCTGCGGAGATGGTGGGGATCGCGGAGCACCACCTGGGGCGGGTGCTCGCCCTCGTCCGGGAGTGAGGGCGAGCACGGGGTTCGGTCAGGGGCGGGGTGGTGCGAGGTCGGGCCAGGGCGCGGGCGGGTCGGTGGTGAACAGTCGCAGCAGGGCCAGGAGTCGGCTGGTGGGTGGTGCGCTCCAGTGGCGTTGGCCCGGCTTCGGGACGGGGTGGCGGAGCCGGGCCAGGGCCCAGGTCAGGTGGTGCCACAGGGCCTGCGCCTCCCAGGGGTGGTCGTGGATGTGGCTGCTGTTGCGGTAGGCGTGCACGACCGGTGGCAGCCAGTGCGGTGGGAGTTTGGCGAAGTCGGTGGCGGGGTCGGCCAGGGCCGCGTCGCCCCAATCGAGGACGGCGGTGAGCGCGGTGTGGTCGGCGGTGGCCATCAGGTTCTGCGGGGCCAGGTCGCCGTGGACGAGGACGGTGCCGGTTCGGGGTGGTTGGTGGGCGGCCAGGCGGTGGATCCAGGTGCTGAGCCAACGGGCGGTGTCGGTGTCCAGGTGACCGGCGCGGGTCAGCCGTTCCAGGGAGTGCTGGACGGTGTCGTGGTCGGCCGGGGTGGGATGGCGGGGGAGTGCGGGCAGGTCGGCCGTGGGGACGCGGTGGATGAGGGCGAGCTGGTGGCCGATCTGGGTCAGTAGCTCTGGTGCGGGGTGGCTGGTGTTCAGGTCGGTGCCCGGGGCGCGCGCGAGCAGCATGTGGGGGAGTTCCTCGCCGGGCCGGGTGGCGCTGATCAGGGCGGGGGTGCGTACTCCGGCGCGGCGGGCCAGGGGGATCAGGGTGGCCTCCTTGCGCAGGTCTTCGGCGTCGGTGGTGGTGCGGGGCAGGCGAAGCACCAGGTCGGGGCCCAGGGCGAGGACGTGGTGGGCTCCGCCCGGAGGCAGCGGGTGGACCTGGTCGCGTGGGATGTGGTGGCGTGCGGCGATCGTGTACGCGGCGGCGGGGACGGGTTCCATGGCCGAGGATTCTGACACCCCCGGTGGGTCCTGGCCCGTGGCTTTCGGGGGAAACGGGTCGTCGGGTCGGCCCTGTGGTGGGTAGCATGCGGCCATGCGTTCCTGAGAGCCGTCGGTCCCCGTGTGCGTGGCGTCCAGCCCCGCGGGGTGCACCCTGCTCAGCTTCGGGACGTCCGTGTTCGTCTTCCTCCCCTCTCCCGTGGTTCCCCTTCGTTGGTGGGCGCTGCCCCGTGGTCCCCCTGTCCGGGTGAGTCCACGTTGAGCCAACACCCACGAAGGAGACCTGATGATCGACACTGGCCTGGCTGGACGCACCGTCCTGGTCACGGGCGGATCCGGCAACATCGGCGCGGCGATCAGTCGCGCGTTCGCCGCGCAGGGGGCGCGTGTGGCCGTCCACCACCTGCCCTGGGACGCCCCCGTGCCGGAGGGCGCCGCGTGGGGGCACGTGACCCCCGCGCCGGGGGAGGCGCACCGGTTGGCGCGCGAGCTGGGGCACGGCTCCTTCGCGGTCGGCGCCGACCTGTCCGCCCCCGAGGGGGCGTCCCGGTTGGTGGACGAGGTCGTCGAGCGGGCCGGGGCGGTCCACGTCCTGGTCAACAACGCCGCGCACTGCGAGACCCCGGACACTGTGGACGCGCTGACGTACGCCTCGCTGGAGCGCCACTACCGGGTGAACGCGATCGCCCCGGCGGTCCTAACCTCCAGGGTGGTGGGGCGCCGTCGGGGTCGGGAGCCGTTGTGCGTCGTCAACATCACCACCGACGCCGCGCGGGCCTTCCCTGGCCAGACCGGCTACGGGACGTCGAAGGCGGCCTTGGAGGCGTTGACCCGTTCCACCGCGTTGGACCTGGCCGGGGACGGAGTGCGGGTGAACGCCGTCGCGCCGGGTCCGGTGCAGACGGGATGGATGGACGAGGAGCTGGTGGCCGAGGTCGAGGGGATCGTGCCGATGGGCCGGGTGGGTGAGCCGCGGGACATCGCTGACGCGGTGGTGTTCCTCGCCTCCGACCAGGCCCGGTGGGTGACCGGTCAGGTGGTGCAGGTCGCGGGCGGCCACGCGCTGTGACCCTGGCGGTGGGAGGTGGGTCCGTTCGGCACCTCGGGGCGGGCGGACCCGCGCCGTGACGGCCGCTCGCTGACGCGGAAGGCGCTCACCCGAGCGGCGCGGGTCCGTGTCCGCCTGTTCCTCCCCCGTGATGGGAGGAGACCGGACCCCGTCGCCGCGGTATCGCGCGGCGCCACCCCGGGGGAGTCCGGGCCGACGTCGGCGCGCGTGGCGCGGGCGTCGGCGACCACCGCCTGGTCCTCTGCGTGTGGGTCGAGGCGCGGATGGTGGGGGCCGCCTCGTCCCCGTGATGGGGAAGAGCCCGTGCCGGTGTCCGTCCCGTGACGGACGTCGACTCCGTCGGGTCGGCCGCCGCCGCGTCCCGGTCGAGAGTTCGGGCCCGCCTTCGCGCCAGAGCCAACGGCCCGGCCGCCCGGATGGTCAGGGCCCTCCGATCGGATCTGCCTGTCGGTGCCCCCACGAGCGGCGTGAGGTGGGGTTCAGCGGCCCCGGGGCCCGGGAACTGCCGGGTCTCGCGGTTCCCGGGGGTTGACAACCCTCGCCATGGAATCTACTTTCCTTTTAGAAAGTAATTGATGAACGGACAGGAGATGGACATGGACGCCGACCCCACACCCCCGCTCGACCAGGCTGCCGAGGCCCGTCGCAGGCTCGCCGCCCACACCGCACCGCCCGCCTCCTTCTGGGCCATCCAGGCGGTCGGCTGCACGTTGGTCGCCGGACTGCCGATCTGGATGTCCCTGCTCTCCCTCGACGGCCCCTACCTCCAGTGGATCCTGGTCGTGGTGGCCGTGGCGGCGGCCGGACTCAGCTGGGTTCGTCGTCGGCGCACCGGCGTCACCCTGCCCCGCTGGGCCAGCGCCTACCCCAGCGCCCGGCGCCCGCGCGTGGTCGTCATGATCGTCACGGTCCTCGGCCTGATCGCCATCCACACCCTGGTCGGACGGGGGCAGGAGGGCCTGGCCCTGGCCGTGCTGGGTCCGGTGGCGCTGTCCTCGCTGTGCGGCTACCTCTGGGTGCAGGCGGCCATGCGCCGCGACATCGAGGACGGCCGGGTACGGGCGTGAACGCCCAACGCCACACGGAACTGGAGACCGGCCCCCGCCTGGCGATGTGCGCACTCCTCCAGGGCGCCAAGTGGATCGACTTCGCCACCGTGCGCGACCTGGTCGGCATCAGCGACCCGATGGTCTCCAAACACAGCCGTACCCTGGAGGCCGCCGGATACCTGGAGGTCCGCAAGGGAGCCGTCGGGCGCCGCCCCAAGACCTGGTTCCGCCTGACCCCGCAGGGACGTGCGGCCCTGGCGAGTCACCTGGCCTGGCTGAACGAGCTGGGATCGACCACCACCGACGAGGAACCCTGAACCTGAGCACGCGCCCCCGCCACCACCCGGGACACTCCCGGACGATGGCGGGGGCGACCCGCGCGGAGGGGCCCGGCGTGCGCGAGACCGGGTCAGTCCGTACTGCGGAACGACCGGACGAAGTGCGTCACCATGCGCTGGGCCGCCCGAGCTGCGCCGTCGGTGTCCGGTTCGGCCCCCACGGCCGCCGTGACGGCGGTCCTGACCAACCGCAGGTCCTGGGCGGTGACCGTCGCCGCGACCCGACCGCCCTCCTGCGCACTCACCAGGAGCCGGTGCAGTTCCTGGTGGACGCGTTCGTCGAGGTCGCGCGCCCGGTCGGCGAAGCGCTCGCGGTGTTCCGGTGCGCACGCGCGCGTGGCGACCGTCTCGGCGGCGACGATCCGCAGGGCGCGTTCCAACGCCAGATCGGGCGGGACCGTCCGGGCCAGGTTCCGGAAGCACTCCACCAGTTCCTCGGCGGCGTGCTCGGCCAGGTCGGCCACGAGCGCGTCCCGGCCGGGGAAGCGCCGGTGGACGGTGGCGGCCGAGACTCCGGCGTGGTGGGCCACGCTCTGCGTCGTCGCCTCCAGACCGCGATCACGGAAGACCGTCCGAGCGGCCCGCAGCACGCTGAGTCGGTTGCGCCGGGCGTCCTGCCGCAACTCCCGTGGCTCGGATCCGGGGAGGATCTGCGTGTCCTGGGCCATGGGTTGTCTCACTTCGTCGTCGTCGGGATGGGTGGCCGGTGGGGGGTGGGTTGCCCACAGTGGCACCGGGTCATCACCGGTGAGAACCCACGGACACGGCGGGGGCTTCCCCGCCCGAGGAGGAACCATGCGCGCAGTCCGCTACGACCGCTACGGGGGGCCCGAGGTCCTGGCCGTCGTCGACGGGCTCACCACACCCCCGGTGGGCGCGACCGACGTGCGGGTCGAGGTGTCGGCGGCGGCCGTCGGCGGTGGTGAGATCCCCATCCGCGCGGGGCGGCTGCGCCGCGTGCTGCGCCAGAGCCTGCCCGCCGGGACGGGTGTCGACTTCGTGGGGACCGTCGCCCAGACGGGCTCGGCCGTCACACGCGCCAGGGTCGGTGACGTGGTGTGGGGGGTGATGCCGCACGGGACCTTCGGTTCGGCCGCCGAGTCGGTGGTCGTGCCCCAGGAGCGCGTCGCCGCCGCTCCGCGTTCGGTCACGGCCACCGAGGCCGCCGCGTTGCCGGCCTCGGGCACGACGGCGTTGCACGCCCTGACCCGGCGGGTGCGGCTGCGTTCGGGGCAACGGCTGTTGGTGCGCGGGGCGGCCGGGGGCGTGGGGGTGGTCGCCGTGCAACTCGGCGCCGCGCTCGGTGCGCAGGTGACCGCGCTGGCGGGAGCCGCCCACCTTTCCTGGTTGCGTGGGTTGGGTGCCTCCGAGGCCTTGGACCACCGTGAGACACGGGTGGAGGAGCTGGGCCGTTTCGACGTGATCGTCGATCTGGTCGGGACGCACATGGCTGAGGTTCGGGGCAGGCTCGTCCGGGGTGGCACGCTGTTCCCGCTGGCTTTGGATCCGAGCCGTCCGATCCGGGCGGCCCTGTGGGTGGCCGCGGGCAGCCTGGACCGGCGTACGCGCCTGGGCGCGTTCAGCAACGATCCCTCCCCGGAGGAACTGGAGGAGCTCTCCGCTCTGGTCGAGAAGGGCACGGTCACGCCGGTGGTCAGTGCCGTGTTGGCGATGGACGACATCTCCGAGGCGCACCGCAGGCTCGAACGCGGCGGGGTGCGGGGCAAGATCGTCGTGACGCCCTGACCTGCTGGCGGGCGCGGCGCGTGGGTCCTCGCTGAGTGTTTGGGGTGGGCCTCTGACAGCATCGTGCCCCGCCGCCCGGCGGCGGGGCACGGTCACGCTGACGGTCCGCACCGGCCCACTCGATCGCCGGGACCAGGGTCTCCGGTGGGCTGGGGTCCGCTGCCCCGGTGGAGGTGGTTCTCCCGAGCGCCCGACAAACAGGACAAGTAGCCCGCGAGTAGTTTCCTGCGCCCGACTCCACCGGTGGGTGGAAACGGGCCGGACCTTGTCAAGGCCTGCTGTGACACCCTGCGGGCCCCGGACTCACGAACTGGCCAGATGCGGCACCAGCCTGTCCCAGAGAGTGGGTGCGGTAGAGCACGTGACTTCACGGACGTGACCCACGAGCTCGGGGTTGGTGAACTCGGGCTGGGCAGCACGCTGGCAGGGTGCAGTCGGCTCAAGCGCGATGAGCGCGGAGCCCTCTGCTCGGTTCCAGGTGCTGCCCCCCACGCCTTCTGGCCCGAGTGGTCACGCCGCGCCCGGCACGGCCTCCCGGGTGCCCCTGCCCAAGGCCCGAGATTCCGCCGCTGTCACCAGTCGGTCCTGCTCACCACGCAGGGCCGCCCGGTCGGCTGCGGCAACCTCCCGCCGGGCCTTGCGCCGTCCCCGACGGGTAGCCAGCGCGAGAGAGGCCTCACGCTCCCACCCCTGCTCGGCACCCACCTCCTCCAGCGCGCCGCGCAACCGCCGCAGGTGCGCTCGGCGCAGCACGAAGTAGAGAGCCATCACGAGCGCGAAATTCACCAGCGCCTTGATCACGACCGCCGGCCCTTGGAGGAAGGGCAGGTTGATGGACGCGTGCATCCCCATGGCGAGCACCACCAGCGAGAGGGCCGCCGCAAGGGTGCTGGGCGGCGGCCGCCGCCCAGCGGCCACCAGCAGCCCCACCGCGGTGCCCGCGACCGCGGACAGGGCCCAGTGCGTGCCCATCCCCGTGAGCAGCACACGCATGGCCGAGGACTGCACCACCAGGTCGACCCCGCCCAGTCCGCCACTCGTGGTCACCTCCTGCACGGCCATGAAGAAGTTCTCCGTCACCTGGAACCCCAGCCCCGTGAGCGCCCCGATGACGAACCCGTCCACCGGCCCCCTGACCGCGCAGGGGAACGCGACGGCGATCAGGACGACCCCGGCGAGCTTGAGCAGCTCCTCGTCGATGGGCCCCGAGACCGCCGCACCCCACGTGTCCGCCGCCTGTGGACCCATCGTCTTGGCCAGGACCGCGTCGAGAGCCTCGTTGGCGGCCAAGGCCAGCGCGGTCACGGCGAACAGCCCCCAGGCAACCGCCGCCAGTGACACGGCCGTCCCGGGAGCACGCACGGGCCGGAGACGGCGCAACAGCCAGTACCCGAACACCAGGGTGAGCGCGCCCAGGAGGAACGCGCCCGCCCACACCGCGGGGAAGGCCACGGCGACGCCGAACATGCGGTACGCCAGGGACCCGAGGGAGACCAGGCACACCAGGGCGATCAGCACGCGTGCGGCCTGCCGAGGCCCCACCGGGCGCCCTCTTCCCGGGCGGGACAGGGCGGTTCGGACCCCCGGACCGCCTCTGGGGGCCGGGACCCCGCTCGCCGCGCGGCCGGTGGCCCCGGATTCGTGTCCAGCCTTAACCATGTTCGGCCTCCCCGGAGAAAGTGACCATGTGTGCGAGGTCCTCCGGCGAGGGGCCGGGGTCGCCGTCCGTGCCCCGCAGGACCATCCGGACCGCGTAGCTGTCGCCGGGGGCCGGGAACAGCACGACGGACCCCGACCCCTGGGAGCGGCTCACGTCCGCCGCGAGCCCCTCCGTGCCGTCGGCGGAGACGACCGTCGCGGGCGCTCCGATCTCGGCGGAGGGGGCCTGCGAGTGCAGGACCTTGCGTGTCCCCTCCCAGCGCCGGTCCGTGCCGGGGTCGGCCTCCGATTCCCCCGGCCGACCGACATCAAGTACCAGGGAGCCGTGCTCGAGGCGGTAGGACTGCCCCGGGTGCGAGGCGGCCACGTCCATCTCCCAGCCGTCCTCGGGCACCACGAGTGCGGCGCGGGTCGTGCCGTCTCCGCCCAAAGCCAGTTCCTGCCCGGCCGCCACCGGGGTCCTGCCGGGAATCACTGTGTTGACGAGTGACCACCCGGCCGTCACCAGGACGATCATCGCGACCGCGGCACCGACCGCGATCCATCCCGGTCCGGCCCGCCCTGCGGCCGTCTCCTGTTCCGTTTCCGTCACCGTGGAACCTCCTCCTCCGAGCGTGTGCCTGCCAGCAGACCCGGCGCCGCAAGGACGACAAAGAGGACACAAGGGACTTTGTTGTGATTTGAACGGTTCTGAGAGTCGCTTGGTCGGGGGTGGGGGTTGGGGACATCGGCGTGCGCGCGAAGACGTGGAACACGAGCCTGTCACCGGCGGACGCCCGTCCGACCCCGGCGCGGCGAGGGGTCGGCGTGCCGCCACAACTCGGACTGGTCCTCCTAGGAGGTCGAGGAACCCTCAGGGGACAGTACAGCCCGGGGTGTATCCACCGCGTTTTCGCGGGTCGCGGGGTGCCTTCAATAACGTTGGCGGCCCGGATCGGGGCCCTGGAGGGGGTCGTGGCACCCCCAGGTGGCTGACTTCCTAGAAGGTTGACTTATCGGAAGTCAGGATTTCCATGGTTCCGGGATCTGTTTCGTCACGAAAACTACGTAACGTTTAACAAATAACGTTACCAACGAAACGAAATGAAGAAGGGGTCCACAGGGGTCACGAGCACGTACGCGAACCCGCGCCCAGGCGGATACCCCCAAGTGAACCTCGACGTGCTCCCAGTCCCCCGTCGGAAGGCGAGGCCCCGATGCCCAGGAAACGTCCCCGTAGCCAGGGCCGAACCCCTGCCCGCGAGGACACCGCGTGGTTCCACGGCGAGAAGCCGCAGCGGACCGTGTGCTGGCCGAGTTGCGGCGCCAACGGCTGGTCCTGCTGCTCGGCCCGCCGGGCAGCGGCACGTCGTCCCTGATCCAGGGCGGACCGCTACCCGCCCTCACGGACGGCTCCTCTTGCCGGGCTCAAAGCACTGGCTGCCCCCTGGTCCGTCCTGGACGGACTGCTCGCCCTCATCGCTACCGCCCGGCCCTGACTCCAGCCTCGGGGTCCGGGTCCGCGATGGCGGAGGACGGCAAGCCGAAGACCTTGTCGAAGGCCCAGTTGTAGCCGAACGTGTAGAACGGGATGTAGACGATGAACACCAGGTCCAGCAGCAGCGCCTGAAGCAGTGTGATCTCCAGCCACCACGCGATGAGCGGGATCAGGAAGCACACCAGCGTCAGCTGGAAAGAGACCGCGTGCAGGACCCGTCTCCGCACAGTGCGCTCGCGGCTGGCCTGCCGTCTCTCCCACGCCTCGAACAAGTAGTTGAAGGCCACGTTCCACAGCGACGCCACCGTGGCGATCATGATCGCGAGCGGGGCCGTCGTCGCAGGTCCGCTGCCGGTCAGGGCCGTCATCACCGCGGTACCGACCAGGAATCCGATGACCTCGTAGCCGCTCACATAGACCAGCTTGCGCTTCAGACCTTGCACGTCGCACTCTTTCCAGCGTTTTCGGATGCAGCAGGGGTCGACGTTAGCGTCAGCTAGGGTGATGGAAAAAGTCAGCTTCTTTCAGTTGGGTTGATATCCCTGATGGGCCTGTCCAGCGACAACATCGACCTGTTCCTCGCCGTGGTCGACCACGGCTCCTTCTCGGCCGCCGCACGCGCGCTGAACCGGGTCCCCTCGGCGGTCAGCATGGGGATCGCCAACATCGAGGCCGAACTCGGCTACCCGCTGTTCGACCGCTCCAGACGCGAGCCCGCGCCCACCGCGCAGGCGCACGCCCTCATCCCGCACGCCCGGCAGATCGCCAGCAGGCTGCGCCTCCTCCAGGCGCACGCGATGGAGCTCTCCGACGACCTGGAGAGCACGCTCACCGTGGGAGTGGCCGCGGGGGTCGACCGGGGCCCCCTTCTGGGCGCGGTGGCGGAGATCGCGGAACGCCACCCCCTGCTCCCCGTCGAGATCGCCGACGCCCAGCAGGACGACGTCCGCGAGATGCTGCACACCGGGGCCGTGGACCTGGCGCTGATGTTCGCCAAGTCCCGGAACGACCGGGAGGAGGTGTTCCTGAACGTGGCGGAGGAGATGTTCGTGGCGGTGGCGTCCGCGACCGTGGAGACCTTCGGGCTGCCCGCGGACCTGCGGCGCCTGGAGGACCTCGCCGGTGCCCGCCAGATCACGGTGTCCAGCCTGGAACAGGAACTCACGGAGCGGCGATTGGTGGTCTCGGACGCCCACTGGCGCACCAACTCGGCGGAGACCGCGCTCGGACTGGTGGAACGCGGGGTCGGCTGGGCCAACCTGCCGCTGCGCATGGTGCGGGGGAAGGTCTCCGAGGGGACCGTGCGCGTGATGGAGTTCGAGAACCTCCGAAACGGACTGGCCGTGCCCGTGCAGCTGGTGTGGCTCCGCGGCAGGCCCCTCCGGAAGGCGGCAGGGGAGTTGGTCGCCCGGATGGGCCCGGACCGGCCGTACCGGACCACAGCGGGTGGGAGCGGTGAGTTCGAAGTTCCTGGGACCCACCGCTGCTAGGTCGGGCGTACGTCAACTCTGTCTGACGGATCCGGGTACGACGAAGCCCTCGGGTACGGGTCTGTGCTCGGGGCTGTCGTGACCTCACGTGGAGGTCTGGCGCTGAATCCTGAAGCGGTTCTCCTCGATCCGGCCACCCTGCGGATCTCCGGGCGTTGGGGGCGGTGCCCCGCGGAGGCGGCGGATGCGGCCTCGGTGGCGGGTGCACACACTCTGCCCCGGGACCGGGACGCAACGCCGCACCTCCGGTCACGACCGTTCCGGGTCGGCCTCCGGTGAGGCGCCGACGGTGAACTCCATCCCGGCGGGCAGATCGCCCAGGGTCGCCACGCGGTGCAGGTGGTGGACGCCCGCCCCCAGGTCGGGGAGCAGGTCGACCGCCCACGCGGTCAGGGCGGCGGTGGCCGCCGACTGGCCCCGGCCCCGCGCCCACCGGTGGTGGTCTCCCGACCGGGCGAGCAGGGTCCAGGTGTCCGAGCCGGGCAGGTGGACCCCGGTCGGGAGACGTCCGGCCCCCGGGAGGCGGGCGATCAGGGACAACGCACGGGTCAGCGCACGTGAGTCCAGACCCAGGTGCGTGCGCACGGGACGGCCCAGATCGCGGGTGAGGGCGTGCTGGTCACTGAAGTCGGCCCGGAACAGGCGTCGCCTCCCCATCCCCGGCAGGACGAAGTCGCGCCCCCGGGTGAGGTTGGGGACGTGCTCCCCGGTGGCCGGATCAGTGAAGGAACGCCCCATCAGGCCCAAGGTCCACGCCGTGGCGGCCCTGCCGTGTGCCTCCCCGGCCCCCAGCACCACCGCCAGGTCCACCGGGGCGGTGTCCGGGTGCGACGCGTGCAGGTCGGCGGCGAGCAGGTTGGTCAGGCCGGGCGCCAACCCCACGCTCAGCAGCACCGGCACCCGGAGTTCGAGGGCCTCCAGGCGTTCGACGTGGTCGGTGCTGGCGGTGGCGTCCACGAAGGCCGCTCCGTGGTCGGCCGCTACCTCCGCCAGGCGCGGATTCTCGTTGCCGGAGACGTTGACCACCGCGTCGACCTCGGCGACCGCCGACCGGTAGTCGTCGAGTCCGGGGTGAGCGAGGTCCACCAGGACGTCGGCCCGGCGCGGGTCGCGCCCGGCGGTGTGGCAGTGGTGGCCTGCCTGGCGCAGTGCGGCGGTGGTCGGGGCCCCAACGGCCCCGTAGCCGCCCAGGACGAGTACGCGCATCTCCGTGATCCCTTCAATATTGAGTGACACTACATATATGTGAGCGAGGATATGCGATGCTGTCGGGGCGCAGACATCGCCCTCTGTCTGGGGAGATGCTGGATCCCGTGGCGCTCTCCGCTAAGTTGGGTGGAGTAGTACTCCACCTACTTGAGGAGCGAGGTCATGGACACACCCGCCGACGGGCGCAGGGCGCGTTCCCTCGCCACCCGAGCGCGGGTGGCGAGCGCCGCCGCGCGTCTGTTCGTCGCGCACGGCTACGCCTCCACCAGCGTGCAGAGCATCGCGAGGGAGGCGGGCGTGGCGGCGCAGACGGTCTACAACACCTTCGGGACCAAGCCCTCGGTGCTCAAGGAGGCCCTGGACCAGAAGGTGGCCGGGGACGCAGAGCCCGTCGCCACCCTGGACCGGCCCTGGGTCCGGGCCGCCCTGGCCTCGGGGGACGCCCGTGAGCAGGTTCGTCTCCAGGTGGCGGGGACGGCGGCCGTCATGGAGCGGGTGGCACCCTTGGCGGAGGTCGTGCGCGGCGCGGCCGGTTCCGATCCCGACCTCGCCGCGCTGTGGGCCGCCAGCGTCGATCAGCGCCGCGAGGTGCAGCGGGTCTTCGCGGGGGCTCTGGCCGCCCGTGGAGTCCTGCGCTCCGGGCTGGGCGTCGAGGAGGCGGCCGACACCGCGTTGGCGCTGCTCAGCCCCGAGGTGTTCACCCTGTACACGGTGCACTGCGGCTGGTCCGTGGGGCGGTGGACCGCGTGGGCGGCGGAGACGGTCCTGCGCCAGCTCACTGACCTGGCCGACTGACGTACGGGCCCCCGAGGCGGTTCGATCGCGTCCGCGCTCGCGCCGTCCGGCGCCGGTATCCGTCCGCCGGGTGGGCGCGCTGGCCGTGGCGGGGAGCGGTGGCCGGGCGGGGGACCGAGGGGCGGTGTCTCAGCGGGGGAGCGTGGGGGTGGACCACCGGTCGGCCAGGCGCTGACCGGCCCGGACGAGTTCGGTGGGCGTCACCTCGCTGAGTTCGGTGTCGAAGGTGGCCAGGATGCCCGCGACGCCCGCCCACGACCACGCGCCGAGCGTGAGTCGGCAGTGGTCCGCGTCGATGTGTTCGGTCACCGAGCCGCCCGGGGCCCAGCGGGCCACGACGTCGGCGGGCAGGCGCAGGCGCGCGCTTCCCACACAGGGCCAGGCGGCGGGGACGTCGCCTCGGTCGTGGGTGGTCATGACGTACTGGGCGACGTCGCCGCCGGGCAGGGTGCGGGCGGTGAAGGGTCGTCGGGTCGGGCGGGGCCGCAGGCGGTCGACCCGGTGGATGCGCCACTGGTCGTCGGTGGGGTCGTAGGCGACCAGGTACCAGCGCGCGGCCCACACCACCAGGTGGTGGGGTTCGACGGGCCGGGCGGGGTGGAAGTCCGCCTCGCCGGGTTGGGCGCGTGAGCCGTCGGGGCGCAGGGTCTCGACGGAGAGCACGTGGTGGTGGCGTACGGCGGCGCCGACCGTGGTGAGTGTGCGCGGGTCGATGGGGGGTGTGGGGAACTCCCAGTAGTTCCGCAGGCGGGTCAGGCACAGGTCCTCCATGGCGGCACGTGTTCGGGCGGGCATGACCTGGGTGAGGGTGTCCAGTGCCCTGGCCGTGTCGTCGGCCAGGCCGAACACGGTGCTGGGTGCGGTCTGTAGTGCCACCGCGATCGCGAGGGCCTGGTCGTCGTCGAGCAGCAGCGGGGGGAGGGTGTGTCCCGTGCCGAGCCGGTAGCCGCCGTCGGGTCCGCGCACGGTGATGACCGGGTAGTCGAGTTGGCGCAGGGTCTCGATGTCGCGGCGGGTGGTGCGTTCGCTGACGCCGAGTCGGGTCGCGAGTTCGCTCAGGGACCACTGGTGTCGTGCCATGAGCAGGGAGAGCAACCGGAGTGCTCGTCGTGAGGTGGTGGCCACCGCATCATTATGGACGGTGGTGGCCGTTCGGTGTCCACTACGTGGCCCATGCTCCTGGTGTCCGGGATGGTCCCGGAGTGAACGGGGGTCGGCATGGTGCGGGTGGTTGTCGTCGGTGGCGGGATCGGGGGGTTGGCGTTGGCGGCCGGGCTGCGTCGTCGTGGGACGGACGTGGTGGTGTTCGAGCGGGACACCGACGTGGCGGCGACGGGCGGGTACCACATCACGTTGGATCCGAGGGCGCAGGAGGCGCTGCGGGGGTTGGTGGCGCCGGAGGTGTTCGAGCGGTTGCTGGCGTCGGCTTCGGGGGTGTGGCTGCGGGAGCGTGACGCGTTCTGGGACCGGCGGGGGCGCCTGTTGGGGCGGGGACCGGACCTGCGTGGCGACGGCAGTGTCGACGTTGACCGCATCACCCTGCGGACGCTGCTCGCTGAGGCGGTCGGTGGGGATCTGTGTCTGGGGCGGTCCGTGGCCGAGGTGGGTTTCGACGAGGAGGGGGCGGCGCCCCGGGTGGTGTTGGAGGACGGTGCCGCGGTCTCCGGTGACGTGGTGGTCGGGGCGGACGGTACGCGTTCGTTGGTGGCCCGGTACCTGGCTGGTGGACCCACGAACGTTCCGGCGGGTCTCGTCGGTTTCTCCGGTCGCACCTTGGCGTCGTCGCTGGGGTCGGGGGAGCGGCGGCGGTTGGGGGCGCGTTCGGGGCTGGCGATCGGGAGGCGTGGGTCGGCGCTCTACGTCGGGTTCCTGGATCCGGTCGGTAATGCCGCTCTGGATCGGCCGGGGTTGTGCGCGTCGGTGACCAGGGGTCCCACCTACGTGTGGGGGGCGATGTTCCCGGAGTCCGGTGCCACCGAGGCGTTGCGTGGTCTGCGGGGTGGGGAGCTGCGGTCGGCGTTGGTGGGTCTGTTCGTCGAGCGGGGGTGGAGTGAGCGCGTGTTGGAGGTCCTGGGGCGCGCCGATCCCCGTTCGGTGGCCGCGTTTCGGTTCCATGCCGCGTCCTCGCGGGCGCGGGAGCTCGCTCCGTGGCCGGCGGGTCCGGTGACGGCGCTGGGGGACGCGGTGCACGCCACCCCGCCCACCTCGGGGATGGGTGCCGGTGCCGCCATCCGGGACGCGGCGGGCCTGGTCGAGGAGCTGGGAGCGGTGGCGGCGGGGGAGCTCTCGCTGGTCCGGGCGGTCGGCCGGTTCGAGGAGGGGATGCGGGATCGGGGCGCTGAGGTGGTCGCCCGGGGGATGTCCACGGTCCGCGCGGTCCTGGCCGCCGACACGGTGCTGGGGGCGGCCGCGACCTCGGTCACCACTCCGCTGCTGGCGGCCACCAGCCGGTTGCGGCACCGTCGTGGTGTGTGACCGGGGTGGCGTCGGTTCGGTCGCGGCGCCACCCCGGGTGCTCAGGCGCGGGTCATGGTGGAGGTGTAGCCGCCGCCTCCGGGGTAGGTCCAGGCGCCGGTGACGGTGGAGTCGTCGGCGCTGAACGTGCCCTGGTAGTGGGCGGGGCTGCCCTTGGCTCCGGCCCAGATGGTCAGTTGGTCGCCGGTGAGTTCGTAGACGTAGTCGAAGGTGTTGCCGAGGGAGTCGTAGAACCGGGAGGCGACGTCGCCGCCGGTGGGTTCGCCGAACGGGCGCAGGTTGCCGATCACCTCCATGCCGGTGACGTCGTGTCCGTCCTGGGTGAGCTGGACGTGTTGGAGCAGGAAGAACCCGCCCGGCATCCACTCATAGCGCACGGTGCCCTGGGCCTGTCCGCTGACGGTCCAGGTGCCGGTCAGCCGGTCCAGGGCGCGGACGTCGTCGGTGGGTGGGGTGGGGTCGTCGTAGGCGGTCACGGTGTCCTCTTTCGTGGGTGGGTGTTCGCCGGTACGTCGTGGCCGGGTCCGGCGTCTCGACGACCCGTGGATGTGCCCTGGGTCACATATGGAGAGTGTCGAGGTGGGGTCCGTGGTTCCGAGGTAGCTGGTGAACACCCACTGACCACGGAGGAAGAGATGGCCACCACCGTCACCACCGCGCCGACGACCGCGCGCCTGTTGTTCGCCGGAGCCGCCGCCGGACCGTTGTTCTTCGTCTCGGCCGGCGTGCAGATGCTCGTCCGGGAGGGCTTCGACCTCACCCGCCACCCGATCAGCCAGCTCGCGACCGGCGGCGCCGGCTGGGTGCAGGTGGCCACGTTCGTGCTGGCGGGCCTGGGTGTGACGGCCCTGGCGGCGGGGATCGCGCGCACCCTCACCGAGGGGAGGGGTCGGCGTGCCCTGCCCGTCCTGGTGGCGGTCTTCGGTCTCGGGTTGGTCGTGGCCGGGGTGTTTCCGATGGACCCGGAGTACGGGTTCCCGGTCGGCACCCCGGACGGGCCGGTCGCCCGGATGTCCTGGCACGGCGTGGTGCACTCCGGCGCGGCCGCCCTGGCCTTCACCGCGTTGGCCGTGGCCGCGCTGGTGCTGGCGCTGCGCCACGCGCGTCGTCGGGCTCCGGTTCCGGCCGTGCTGAGCGGGTTGGTCGCCCTGGTGCTGCTGGTGCCCGTGTCGTCGGAGCACATGAGTGTGCAGGTCGCCGTGAACGGCCTGTTCGCCTTCGGCTGGACGAGCGCGGTGGCCCTGTGGCTGCGCCGCTCCGTCTGAACCCGTCTAGGATCTGCGCACCGACCGAGAGGAACCCGTGAAGTACCTGCTGTTGGGCTACACCCCCGCTGAGTCCTGGGACGCCGAGAGCGCCCATACCCCCAGCCCCGAGGCGTTGGCCGCCTTCGCCGCCTACCAGGAGATCGAACGCGAGCTCGTCGGGTCCGGTGAGCTGGTCTCCAGCGAGGGGCTGGGGCATCCGGCCGTGAGCACCACGGTCAGTCGGGACGGGGCGGGGGTGCTGGCCACCGACGGCCCCTTCACCGAGCTCAAGGAGGTGTTGGCGAGCTTCGCCGTGATCGACGTGAGCGGGCACGAACGCGCCGTGGAGATCGCCTCCCGGATCGTGGAGGTGTTGGGGGAACCGATCGAGGTCCGCCCGATCATGGGCGCGGACTTCGCGGCGTGAGCCCCCATGGGAGGTGGACCCCACGATGAACCCCGACGTCGAGCGGGTGCTGCGCGAGGAGGCCCCGCAGGTGCTCGGCGCACTGGTGCGGCGGTTCGGCCGTTTCGACCTGGCCGAGGACGCGGTGCAGGAGGCCCTGCTGGCCGCTGACCGGAAGTGGGCGGACCAGGGGGTGCCCGAGGATCCGCGCTCCTGGCTGATCCGGGTCGGCTACCGCAGGATGGTCGACCTGCTGCGGTCGGAGCAGGCGCGGGCGCGGCGGGAGGAACGGGCCTCGGCGGCCGACGCCGACCTGCTCGATCCGGGGCGTCGTGCGGCGGTCCCGGGCGGTGACGACAGTCTGGCGCTGTTGTTGCTGTGCGCTCACCCCGCGTTGAACACGGCGTCCCAGGTGGCGTTGACGCTGCGTGCGGTGGGTGGTCTGACCACGGCGGAGATCGCGCACGCCCATGGGGTGGCTGAGGCGACGATGGGGACGCGGATCAGCAGGGCGAAGCAGCGGTTGGTGCGGGCGGGGGCGCGGTTCGCCCCGCCGGTGGACGCGGAGGACCGGGCGGCGCGCACGGCCGTGGTCATGCGTGTGCTGTACCTGGTCTTCAACGAGGGGTACACGGCCTCGGCCGGTGAGGAGCTCTCGCGGGTGGACCTGACCTCGGAGGCGGTTCGGTTGGCGCGGATGTTGCACGCGTCGTTGCCCGGGGACGCCGAGGTGACGGCGTTGTTGGCGCTGATGCTGTTGACGGGGGCGCGTGGTGCGTCGCGGGTGGGGGCCGACGGGGCCCTGGTGTCGTGGGAGGAACGGGACCGGTCCTCGTGGGACGCGGAGGCGATCGCGGAGGGCACCGCGCTGGTCGACGGGGTGTGGAACCAGCGGGAGGCGGGCCCGTACCAGGTGCAGGCGGCCATCGCGGCCGTGCACGCGGCGGCCGGGGCGGAGGGGGAGACGGACTGGGTGCAGATCGCCGTGCTGTACCTGTGGTTGGAGCGGTTGATGCCGACGGCGCCGGTGCGGTTGAGCCGGGTGGTGGCGGTCTCCCGTGCCTATGGGGCGGAGCGGGGGTTGGCGCTGTTGGACGACCTGGAGGGCCGTCACGGGATGCGGGGGGATCCGTTGGTCGCCAGGCGTGAGCGGATCGTGCGTGCCCATCTACTGGAGCGGACCGGTCGGGTGCGGGCGGCCGCGGATCTGTTCCGGGAGGCCGCTGACCTGGGGGCCAATCGGGTGGAGGAGCGGTATCTGAGGGGGCGCGCCGATCTTCTGGGGTGAGGGCCGGGCACCGTCGACCGTGGTGCCCGGCCCCCGCGGTCGGGGTCTCAGACGGTGAGATTGAGGACGAAGTCGAACTCGGCGAGCTGTCCGGTGCCGTCGTTGGTGACGTTCATCAGCAGGCGGGGGTCGAAGAGCATGTCGGTGCCGTTGCGCGGTTCGCCCGGGAAGTAGAGCTGGGTGGTGAGCACCGGCTGGTGGGGGGCCTGGACCTTGACGTGCAGGTGGCGGGTGCGGCCCGGGTAGAGGCCCGGGACGATGGTGGTGAGGGTGAAGGCGCCCTGGGCGTCGGTGAACTGGTGGCCCCGGTAGTCGTAGCCGACGTTGTCGTAGCCTCCGGCGTCGTCGGCCTGCCAGAAGTCGAGCAGGGCGCCGGGGACGGGTCGGCAGTCGCGGGTGAACACGTAACCGGACACGGCCAGGGCGAGTCCGGGGTGACCGGGCACGACCAGGTCGGTGCGCTGCGGGGAGTTCGGTTTGAAGTAGGGGCCCTCCATCTGCGGGGGTGTGGGGTCGTCGCCGTCGTCGCACTGGGGGGTGGGGGCCAGGGTGCGGCCGTGTTCGGCGGCTTCGCGCGCCAGTGTGGGTGTGGCGGTGGACAGCAGCGCGGCGGCGGGGGCCGCGACCAGGGCGGCTCTGAGCAGGCTCTTGCGGGTGGGGCCGTCCTGGTCGGGGTGGTCGTCGCTCTGGACCATGGGGTGCTCCTCGTGGGGGAAGAGAGGGGGAGGCGGGGGTGTGGCCGCACCTCCCTGCGGGTGAGCACGAGATTACGGTCCGTTCCGTGGGTGGGCGATGGACGGATCTCGGGGGGCGTGGTGTGTTTCTCAGGAGGTGGTGGGGGAGCCGTGGCGGAACCGTCCGGGGGTGGTGCCGGTCTCGCGGCGGAAGAACCGGCAGAAGTAGGCGGGGTCGTGGAAGCCGACGGTGCGGGCGATGGCGGCCACGGTGAGGTCGGTGCCGATCAGGAGCCGTTGGGCTTCCAGGGTGCGCGCGCCGCGCAGGAGTTCCCCGGGGGTGCGTCCGGTGGCGTGTTTGACCGCGTCGGCCAGGTGGCCGGGGGTCACTCCGAGGTGGGTGGCGGCCTGGGCCACGGTCATCCCGGCGGTGGTGTCGGGGCGGTCGAGCAGGCGCAGGAAGCGTTCCCCGAGGGCGTCGGTGCCGGGAAGCGTGGGCCGGGGGTCGCGGTCGTAGGCGCGGGCGGTGCGGGTGAGGAGGATGTGCAGGTAGGCGCGCAGGATCGAGGCCATGCCGGTGCGGCGGAAGCGGAACTCGTCCAGCATCTCGTCGAGGAGGGCG
Source organism: Nocardiopsis sp. iso_237 (assembly GCF_056173345.1). NCBI lineage: Bacteria > Bacillati > Actinomycetota > Actinomycetes > Streptosporangiales > Nocardiopsidaceae > Nocardiopsis > Nocardiopsis sp. iso_237. The sequence goes on from NZ_CM149669.1 coordinate 3,437,635, forward strand.
CTGATCTGCGCGGCGGTCTCGGCGGTGGGGGTGTGCCAGGGGCATTCGGCGGCCAGGCGGCGGAGGAGTTCGCGGTCCTGGGGGCGGTCCAGGAGGAAGGCGTCCTCCAGGAGCAGGACGTGGCCCTCCACGCCGTGGGCGCGGCCCCAGTGGTGGACCTGCCCGGCGGTGAGGATGCCGAGGTTGGGTGGGGTGATGGGCCATCGGCGCAGGTCGATGACGTGTTCGCCGGTGCCGGCGGTGACGTGGACGATCTCGTGGAAGGTGTGGCGGTGGGGGAAGGCCGCTCGGGACAGCGGGCCGATGGAGTCGAAGGTCCCGATGGCGAAGGGCAGGTGCCGCGGGGCGGGGACCTCCAGCCGGTGGAGTTCCAGGGGGGAGGCGGGGCGCATGGGCGCTCCCTACCCGGGTGCTGGGCCGCTACTCCGCGGAAACCGGTTGTCCGGGAGATGGAGGGGTGGCTAGGTTGGTGCCTCCCCTACGTGAGGACCGTGCGTACATGACGCCCCCCGCTCTTTGATCTGACTCATTCGCGCATCGCTGGCCGACGGTGACGTCGGCTCTGTTTCCTGTGCCTTCCGTCAGATCTTCAGAGAGATCATGTCCTCACATCTTCACAACGTGCTGCCCTGGGTCGTGCGGCGCTCCCGCCTGCCCCTGATCGCGCTGCCGTGCGTGGCCTGTCCGAGTACGCGTGCCACCACGGGTGCGGGCAGGTTCCGTGTCAACGCCAACGGCAAGCTCCTCGACGTGTGGCTGCTGGTCAACTGCGTGGCCTGTGACCGTACGGGCAAACTGACCGTCCACGACCGTGTTCCGGTGCGTTCGCTGGCGCCGGAACTCCTGGCTGGGTACACGGTCAACGCGTCGGCCCTGGTGGCCGCGGTCCTGTTGGATCCGTCGTTCGCCCGCCTCAACCGGTTCACGCTGGTGTGGGAGGGCCGCTGGGAGCTGTGCGCCCCGAAGCCACCCGAGAGTCCCTGGCCCCCGCGGTTCGAGGTCGTCTTCGAGGATCCGGTGCCGGTCCGTCCCGAACGGCTCCTGGCACACGGGTTGGGCCTCAGCCGAAGCGAGGTGGCGCGTCGGGTCGAGGCCGACGTGCCACTGAACCGGCGGACCGCACGAGGGTTCTCCTTCGTGCTGGTCTGACCGGCACACCGCGGGGCGTCGGGAGGGAACCGTGTGGTGTTCCCTCCCGGCCCTCGCTGGCCGGTCCGACGGCCCCCGTGACACGTGTCCCTGCCGCGGGTCCGGTGGTGGGTGAGGGCGGCCAGTGACGTGCGCTGTACACGGGCGGGGATTCGTGGCATCCTCGGAATTGGGCACTTGCCCAAGGCAATCGTCCAAAACGGATGCCCGCACTGAGGAAGAAGGGGAGTCGGGATGAGTACGGAACGGGGCCGACAGGTGCGCGAGCGCCTGCTCGGCGCGGCCAGCGCACTGATCGCGGAGGTCGGCTGGGGCGCGGTGAGCACACGGACGCTGGCCGAGCGCGCCGGGGTCGGTCCGGGGCTGGTGCACTACCACTACCCCTCGTTGAACGCCCTGCTCAACGAGGCCGCCCTGGCCACGATGGGTGCCGTGGCCGAGCGGACCGCCGAGCAGCTACAGGGGACCGGTCCCGATGAGGGGCTGGAGATGATGTTGGCGGCGCTGGACGTCTACCCCGGCGACGACCCCGTCTCCGCCCTGTTCGTCGAGGCCTACCTCGCCGCCGGGCGTGACGAGGAGCTGCGCCGGGGCATCACCGCACTCCTGGAACGCTTCCGCGCCCCGCTCACCGACTGGCTGCGGGCGGGCGGGGTCCCCGACCCCGAGGCCACCGCCCGGGTACTGGCCTCGGCCCTGGACGGGATCATGCTGCACCGGACGCTGGACCCGCGCCTGGACGCCGAGGCGGTGGGCCCGGTCCTGCGCCGTCTGTTGGTCCCCGCCCCCGTGAGCACCGGGGAGGACGCGTGAACGGCGTGCGCGGGCGCGCGGTCATCGTGGGCGCCGGGATCGCCGGGTTGGCCCTGGCCCAGCGCCTGGACCGGCACGGGTGGCGCGTGGTCGTGGTGGAGCGGGCGCCGGGCCCGCGACCGCAGGGGTACATGATCGACTTCTTCGGCCCGGGCTACGACGCCGCCGAGCGGATGGGGTTGGGGCCCCGTCTGCGCGAACTGGGCCACCACTTCACCGAGGCCTCCCTCGTGGACGAGCACGGTCGTCAGCGCGCCGCGGTCAGCTTCGCGCGCTTCGCCGAGGCCCTGGGCGGGGAGCTGGTCTCGATCATGCGCCCCGACCTGGAACGGGCCCTTCGGGAGTCGCTGCCCTCCCGGGTGGAGGTGCGCCACTCCACCTCCCCCGAGGCGGTCACCGATGACGGGGAGGTGGTGCGGGTGCGTCTGACCGGCGGTGAGGTGCTGGAGGCGGACCTGTTGGTGGGCGCGGACGGCATCCACTCCACCGTGCGGCGGCTGGTCTTCGGTGAGGAGGAGGGGTACCTGCGGCACCTGGGCTTCCACACCGGTGCGTTCACCTTCGAGGACTCCCGTGTGCACGCGGCGACCCGTGGGAGTTTCCGGCTCACCGACAGCCTGGGGGCGCAGATGGGGCTGTACGCGTTGGAGGGGGACCGGGTGGCGGCCTTCACCGTGCACCGCAGCCGGGACACCCGTCTGCCCCGGGACCCCAGGGAGGCGTTGCGCGCGGCGTGCTCGGGGTTGGGCTGGGTGGTTCCGCGCGCGTTGGAGCTGTGCCCGGAGCCCGGGAAGGTGTACTACGACCACGTCGCCCAGGTGGAGATGGACCGGTGGAGCCGGGGGCGCACGGTGCTGGTGGGTGACGCGTGTCAGGCGGTGTCGTTGCTCGCGGGCCAGGGCGCCTCGATGGGGGTGGGCGGGTCCTACGTGTTGGGGGAGGAGTTGGCCCGGGCGGACAGTGTCGGTGAGGGGCTGGATCGCTACGAACGGCGCTGGCGTCCGGTCGTGGAGGAGCGCCAGCGCACCGCCCGTTCGGGGACGTCCTGGTTCCTGCCGACCACCGCCGGGCGGTTGCGTGCGCGCCGGATGTTCCTGCGCCTGTCCGCACTGCCGGGCGTGGACCGGCTGGTGGCGACCTCCCTGTCGGGCAAGCCCACCCGGGTGGTGAAGGACCTGGTGCCGCTGGACGCCGAGGGGGACTGAGGGCCGTCTGGGACTCCACGGTGTTCCGGGGTGGCGTGGCGCGGGGGTGCCGGTGGCGTCACCGTGGTGGCCCTCGGGCCGCGGTAGCCGCCACGGTCGGCCGGTTCGGGACCGGCCGACCGTCCCGGGAGTCCGGGTCACCGTCGTCCGAAGGGCCGCTCCCGCACCGGGGCGGCGACGTGGCGGTCGCCGTTGAGCCACTCCTGGGTGTCGGCGTTGAGGTCGTGCGGGTATCCCGGCGTGTGGTCGGCCAGCGCGTCCAGCTCCGCCATGGTCTCCGGTGGCAGACCCAGGTCGAGGGCGCCGAGACTGTCCCGGAGCTGTTCGGTGCGGCTGGCGCCCAGGATGGGGTGGATGCGCGGTGAACGGTGCAGGGCCCAGGCGGTGGCCACCTGGGCGGGGGTGGCGCCCAGTTCCTGGGCGGTGCGGCGCAGGAGGCGGGCGGCCCGGTGCTGGCGTTCGGTGACGGTGTCCGGGTCGACCCGGACCGACCCCGGGGCGGCACGGGGGGTGTCGGTGTAGCGGCCCGAGAGCACCCCGGCGGCCAGGCCGTTGTAGGTGGCCACGCTGAGTCCGTGGGCGCGGGCCAGGGGCAGCAGGTCGCGTTCGATGTCGCGGTGGAGCGGGTTGTAGGGCACCTGGAGGGCGACGAACGGGGTCCACCCGTGGTGGCGGGCCAGGGTGTTGGCCTCGGCCACGACCCAGGCGGGCATGTTGGAGGCGCCCGTGTACAGGACCTTGCCCGCGCGCACGGCGTCGTCCAGGGCGCGCATGGTCTCCTCAAGGGGGGTGTACTCGTCCCAGGTGTGCACCCACAGCAGGTCGACGTGGTCGGTGCGCAGGTGGCGCAGGCTCCGTTCGAGTGAGCGGGTGAGGTTGCGGCGGTGACTGCCGCCGGAGTTGGCGTCGCTCGGGTCCCGGGGCAGGGTGAACTTGGTGGAGAGCACGAAGCGGTCGCGGCGCCCCTGGAGGAGTCCTCCCAGGAGCTGTTCGCTGTCGCCGTAGGCGGAGGCGGTGTCGATGAGGTTGCCGCCCGCGTCCTGGTAGAGGTCGACCGTGCGGCGGCTCTCTTCGGGGTCGGTGAAGGTCATGGTGCCCAGGAGGAGCTGGGAGACGCGTAGCCCCGAGGGGCCCAGGAGTTGGTGGCGCATGGGAAGAGTGTGCGCCGTGCGCGGGGCGGGAGGGAGACCGTGGTGATCCTGGCCCCGGCAGGGCCAGGATCGGAGAGGGGGCGCGCTCCTAGACTCGGCGTATGGATGACGGTGAGATGGGTGCGTTCCTTCGTGAGTGCCGGGAGGCGACCCCTCCTGGACGGGTGGGCCTGCCGGTGGGTCGGCGCCGCCGCACCCCGGGGTTGCGCCGGGAGGAACTGGCCACCGTTGCGGGGGTGAGCGTGGACTACCTGACCCGTCTGGAGCAGGGGCGCGACCGCAACCCCTCGCCGCAGGTGCTGGTGGCGTTGGCGGACGCGATGGGGTTGTCGGTGGGGGCCCGTGTGCGCCTGCGCAACCTGTCGAAGGCGGCCTCCGGCGCGGGTGCGCTGTGCCCGGGCGGGATGCCGCCGGAGCGGGGGGTGCGGGCGAGCACGCGGGCGATGTTGGAGCGGTTGGAGCCCGCCCCGGCGGCGTTGTTCAACCGGTTGGGGGAGGTGCTCGCGTACACGGCGGGGTACGAGCGCCTGATGGGGCCGCTGGGGTTGTTGGACGTGGAGGGTGACCAGCCCGCGAACCGGGTGTGGTTCGTCTTCGCTGACGACCGGGCCCGGCTGGCGTACCCGGACTGGGAGAGTGTGGCCGACGCGCGGTTGGCGGAGCTGCGCGCGGAGGCCGCCCCCGACGATCCGCACCTGGCACACCTGGTGGAGGAGTTGGAGATCGTGGGTGGGGCTCCCTTCACCGATCGGCTGGCGGCCCCGGCGTCGGTGCCGTCGAGCACAGGGGTGGAGCGGCTGGCGCATCCGGTGGCGGGTGAGGTGCGTCTGTCGTACGAGCGGTGGGACACCGAAGGGCAGTACCTGGTGGTGTACCTGCCCGCCGACGAGGTGTCGGCGGCGGCGTTGGACCGGCTCGACCACGTGCCGCTGCGTGTGGTGGGCGGGTGAGTCCGGAGGGTCGTACAGCTCGTTCACGACGACCGACCGGACGGGCGCACGGTGATCCGGGGCCTCCTGGGCGAGGACGCCGAGCGTGTGCCCGGTGGCGTCGGCGGCCCGGGGGGGGAGCGGGCTCGGCCGGGTCCGGTGGGGCGTGCGCACCGGGGCGCGGCATCACCACCGCCGGAGGGGACCCGTGGTCTCAGGGAGTCCGGGGCCGGGGCGCCTTGAGACCGTGGGTGGCGGCGTACTCCCGGGCCAGCCAGGGGGCGAGGTCCTCGATGAGCTCGCGCAGGTGGTCGGGGTCGGCGCTGGGGTTCCGGGCGGTGTGGGCGGCGGCGCGCATCTGCCGGTGGCGGTCGGGGTGGTAGTGGCCGAAGACGTCCGCCGCCAGGGTGAGGTCGCTGGTCCATCCGCCCCAGGACGGCATGACCAGGGTGAGTCCGGTGCGGGTGAGTCGGCGGGCCACGCCCCGGCTCAGGGCGCGGAGGTCGTCGTCGGTGGTGGCCTCGGCCAGTCGGGTGCGCCAGCGGGGCCGGGTCAGGTGCAGGTCGCCGTTGGTCTCGCGGGCCAGGAGGCTGGTGGGTCGGTACCGGGGTAGCCGTTCGCCCAGGTCGGGGCCGGTCAGAGGGGTGCACAGGCAGGCCACGAAGAACCCGGCGTCGTGCCGTTCGAGCGCGCTGGTCAGGCGGGGAACCCCGTCCAGGAGGATGCCGCCGCCGTTGACCTGGGGGAAGTCGGCGTCGATCTCCTCCTGGAGCGCGCGGGCCCGGTCGTGGTCGGTGGGGTCGGGGGCGGCGTGCAGGGCCACCAGGGCGTCCAGGTCCGAGACGCCGGGGACGGCGGTGCCCCGGGGGATGCTGCCGTACAGGTAGGCGCTGTGCATGCGGGCACCGAAGACCTCGTGGAGTCGGGTGCTCAGGGTCGCGACCACGGGGGTGAAGGCGGCGGGAACGCGGTCCGGGGAGCCTTCGCGGGCGATGGTGCCGTCGGGGCGGAGCCCCCGGACGGGGGGCGGCGGTGTCACGGTGGGGGCTCCGGGTCAGGTCAGCGGGTGCCAGGCCCACATGTTGGGTTCGAGGTAGGTGCCGCGGTCGGCGGCCAGGTCGATGGTGACGGGGGCCAGGGCCTCGTCCACGATGTGGCGACCGCTGCCGGGGAAGTCCATCCCGGCCCACTGGCGCCACTGGGCGACGGTGCCCTCCACGCGCATCGACTTCTCGCAGGGGTGGAGCAGGTGCGCGCCCAGGCGTTGGTGGGTGCGGAGCCAGGGGTCCGTGGCCAGCCCGTCGGCCTCGCGGGTCCAGCTGGCGTACTCCGCCATGGGGATCAGCGGGTAGCGGTGTTTGAGCGTGGGGCGCAGGGGTGCGGCCAGGGCGGTCAGTCCGTGTTCGGCGGCGTTGTCGCGCAGGGCCTGGGCCATGAGGGCGCTGACCCCGGCGCCCTGGTGGTGGATGGAGACCGCGATGTACAGGGCGGAGGCGATGGTGGGCGCGCGTCCGGCGTCCCTGTCCGCGAAGGCCTGTTCGAGGGCCCAGGCGAACCCCTCGTCGGGAAGTTCGTCGGGGGTGCCGTGCCAGGCCAGGGGGACGCTGTTGGCCCGGGCGATGACCTCGTCGCCGCGAACGAGGGCGAGCTGGTACTCGGCGAACTCCCGGGCCAGGCGGCCCCAGTACCTGTGGGCGACGGTGTCGTGGAACATCACCTCCGGGCCGGGGTTGAGCTCGGGGCGTTCCAGGACCTCGACGAGGTCGGGGCGCTGGGCCAGGGTCACGATCGGCATGCGTGCATCGTGGCAGGGCGCCGCTGGTGGGGCAAGCGGATTATCGCCGGTCAGGGGGGTGGGTCGGGGGTTCGGTAGTGCTGGCACCACTGCGGGAGGTGGGTGGGAGTGGACCCGCAAGAGGGTGTCAGCGTCATCGTCCCCGTCGTACCTACGGTTCTAGCGTTGGGTGTGTCAGAAAGCCTGGTGTACGAGGAACCTCGGGGAGAGCCATGATCGCGGCGGGCCCATCCACCATCCCGGCCCCGGAGCCGTTGCGGTACGAGCGGGCCCGGGGGTACGGGGTTCGTCTGTTGGCCTGCGACGGGACCGAGGACGGGCGGATCGTGGAGGAGTTGGGGGACGCGGCCACCGCGGACCACGTCGCGGTCCTGGTGCCGGGCAACGACAACTACCTGGGCAACTACTTCAACCAGAAGCGTGCGACGCGGCCGCGCGCCAACGGGGAGACCCTGTTGCGCACGATGCGTGAGGTGGCGCCGGGGGAGCGTGTGGCGGTGGTGGTGTGGGTGGGGTACCGCACCCCGCGCGGGTTCGGGGAGGCGGTCTCGCGTCGCCCGGCGATCGAGGGTGCGGCGGACCTGGTGCGGTTGACCCGGTTCCTGCCCGGCTCTGCGCGCGTGACGCTGGTGGGGCACAGTTACGGCACGGTGGTGTGCGGTCTGGCCCTGGGACGGGGGCGGGTCGGTGACTGCGTGGCGCTGGGCAGCCCGGGTATGGGGACGCGTTCGCGCGAGGAGCTGGGCTTCTCGGGGAACCTGTGGGCGGCGCGGGGCCCCAACGACTGGATCAGGTTCTTCCCCCGGGGGCACGTGGGCGAGATGGGGCACGGGCCCTCACCGATGCGGCGCGGGTACGGGGCGCGCGTGTTCGAGACCGGGGACATCCCGGGGCACTGCTCGTACTACCGGTCGGGCAGCGAGTCGGTGCGCAACATCGCCCGGATCGCGGTGGGCCGGTACGAGGAGGTGACGCCCGTGGCGGTGCCTCGGCCGCCTCGGCCGCGTCGGCCGCGTGAGGAGCGGGTGGCCGAGGCGGTGGTCTCGTGAACGGTGGACCGGTGATCCTGGCCGAGGGGCTGCGCAAGCTCTACCCGGGAGGCGGGGTGGCGCTGGACGGGGTGGACCTGGCGGTGGAGCCGGGCACCGTGCACGGGTTGTTGGGGCCCAACGGCGCGGGAAAGACGACGTCGGTGCGGGTGCTGGCGACCCTCCTGGGGTTCGACGGGGGCCGGGCCCGGGTGGCCGGGGCCGACGTCGCCTCGCAGGCCCGGCTGGTGCGTTCGCGGATCGGGTTCGTGGGGCAGTACGCGGCGGTGGACGAGATCCTCAGCGGGCGCCGCAACCTGGAGATGTTCGGTCGGCTCTACCACCTGGGGCGGCGGCGGTCGCGCGAGCGGGCCGCGGAACTGCTGGAGCGGTTCGACCTGACCGGGGCGGCCGACCGTTCGGTGCGTACGTACTCGGGTGGGATGCGCCGCCGGTTGGATCTGGCGGCGGGGTTGGTGCTGGATCCCCGTGTGCTGTTCCTGGACGAGCCCACGACCGGCCTGGACCCGCGCAGCCGGGCCGAGGTGTGGCGGGCGGTGCGGGAGCTGGTGGCGGGGGGTACGACGGTGCTGCTGACCACCCAGTACCTGGAGGAGGCCGACCGGTTGGCTGACCGGGTGTCGGTGCTGGACCGGGGACGGGTGATCGCTGAGGGCGGCCCGGAGGAGCTGAAGGCGCGGGTGGGCGGCGGCCGGGTGGAGGTCGTGGTGGCCGACGCCGAGGAGCTGCCGGTGGCGGTGGAGGTGCTGGGCCGGATGGCCGGGGCGCCGCCGGAGGTGGATCGGGACGCGTTGCGGGTGAGCGCCCCGGTGTGCGGGGGCGGTGCGGGGTTGACCAAGGTGGTGCGGGCTCTGGACGAGGCCGGGTTGGACGTGGAGGACATCGCGTTGCGGCGGCCGACGTTGGACGACGTGTTCCTGGGGCTGACCGGGCAGCACGGTGCGGGTGTCGGAGATGCGGAAGGGCGCGGAGCGGCGGAGGGGCGGTCATGACCGTGACGGGTACGGAGCGGGTCGCGGATCCGGTGCCGGTGGAGCGTGGACCCCGTGGGCCGCGTGCCTGGGCGGGGCGTGCGGGATGGGCGGTGGCCGATGCCGCCGTCGTGGCGCGCCGCTACCTGGCTCATCTGGTGTACAAGCCCGACGAGGTGGTCGGGACGCTGATGATCCCGGTGCTGGCGGTGCTGCTGTTCGGTTTCGTCTTCGGGGAGGCGATGGGCGCGGCCATGGGGGTGGGCGGTGAGGACTACCGCGACTTCCTGATGCCGGGGCTGTTCGCGCTGACGATGGCGTTCGGGATCGGGAACACGACGATCGCGGTGGTCACGGATGTGGGCCGGGGCGTGGTGGACCGGTTCCGGACGCTGCCGATGGCGCCCTCGGCGTTGTTGGTGGGACGGAGCATGGCCGACGTGGTCTCGGCTCTGGTGGACCTGGCGGTCCTCGTGGGGATGGGGCTGCTGGTCGGGTGGCAGTGGCACAACGGTCTGGGACCGGCGTTGGCGGCTCTGGGGTTGTTGTTGCTGCTGAGGTTGGCGTTCACGTGGATCGGGATCTACCTGGGGTTGCTGGTGCGCGGTCCCGAGGCGGCGATGAAGTTCTTCTCGCTGGTGTTCCCGTTGGCGATGGTGGCGGAGACGTTCGTGCCCACGGAGGTGATTCCGGCGTGGTTGGCTCCGGTGGCGGAGTGGAACCCGCTGTCGGCGACGGTGCTGGCCTGCCGTGAGCTGTTCGGGAACACCGCGGTGGTGAGTGAGTCGTGGGTGGCGCAGAACGCGTTGCTGATGGCGGTGGTGTGGCCGCTGGTGTTGATGGCGGTGTTCGTTCCGTTGGCGTCGCGGCGCTACCGGAAGCTGGGCCGCTGAACCCGTTCCGGTGTCGGGGTGTGCGCGCGGGGGCGCGCACCCCCCTTTCTCTTCGGGGTTGGCGGTGCACCCGGTGCGCGTCGGTGTTCCGGAGGGCGGGACGTGGGCCGGAGTGAGAGTGTCCGGACACCGGTCCGTGACGTTGGGGATGGCGGAGCGACACCGTGCGGCCCGGTTGGGGAGGGGCCGGTGGCGCGGACGGGGTTCACGTGTGGGTGGACAGGTGGTCCTCCAGCCGGGCGGCCCCGGCCAGGAGCGCGCGTCCTCGTGCGTCGAGCCGCCGGTGCCATCCGACCAGGGTCTCCTCCAGGGGTTGGAGGCCTCCGGCCGAGCGCACCTGGTCGATGAGCGGGGCGATCTGTCCCAGCGGGTGGCCGCCGCGCCGGAGTTGGTGGACCAGCTGGGCGTCGCGTACGGCGGCGGTGTCGTAGACCCGGTAGCCGGTCCGGGGGTCGCGGCGCGGGCGGACCAGTCCGGCCCGCTCCCACTTGCGCAGGGTGGCCGGTCGGATACCGAGGCGCTCCGCGAGCGGCCCGATGAAGGTGGCCCGGGGCTCGGGGGCCGTGGGGGTGAGCCCGGAGAGCACCGTGGTGGTCGGTCGGGGGGCCGCGGCGCGGTGGGCGTCCAGGTCGCGGAGCGCGTTCCGGACGGCGGTGAGGGTCCGGCGGTCGTCGAGGAGCTGGGCGTGGCTCAGGTCGATCTGGTGCAGGGCCTCCTCCACCCTGCCGTGGTTGACGGCCCGCATGATCTCCGCCGCCCGCTGGTGGCCGTGGCCGGGGAGCAGGGCCAGGAACGCGCGCAGGGCCGAGGCGTGCGGTGGGGTGTAGGTCCGGTATCCGTGGGGGGAGCGTTCGGCGGGCGGGAGGATGCCCTGCGCCTCGTAGTTCCTGACCGCCTGGGTGGAGAGGCCGTGCCGACGTGCCAGGTCGATCGGTCTCAGACGCACCCCGGTTTGAAGCTTCTCCGCCATATTCTCGATGCTAGCTCAGCAAAGTCTCCACCGGTGGTTCAGCGATAGCGTCGAAGGTATGGCTACGCACATGAAGGACACCGTCCACGAGTTCGGAGCGGCCTCGGTCATGGGGCTGCTCTCCGAACGGCCGCGCGTGCTCGCCCTGGGCGAGCCCACCCATGACGACGGCACACTGCTCTGGGCGCGCAACGACCTGTTCCGAGAACTCGTGGAACAGGAGGGGTACCGGACCATCGCCGTGGAGAGCGACTGCCTCAAGGGGCTGGTCGTGGACGAGTACGTCACCTCGGGCCACGGGACACTCGACGAGGTCATGGAGCGCGGGTTCAGCCACGGGTTCGGCGCCTACACCGCCAACCGCGCGCTGGTGCGGTGGATGCGCGCGTACAACGAGGGGCGTCCCGCCGGTGACCGTCTGCGCTTCGCCGGGTTCGACGGTCCGTTGGAGATCTCCGGGGCGGAGAGCCCCCGGCAGGCCCTGAGCGCCCTGTACGACTACCTCGCTGAGCAGGTCGAGGAGGAGATGCTGCCCTGTGCCGCCGGAACCCTCGACCGGCTGCTCGGCGCGGACGGACCGTGGGCCGACCCGGAGACGATGATGGACCCGGCGCGGTCGGTGGGGCGGTCGGCCGAGGCCGGTGCTCTGCGGTTGATCGCCGACGACCTCGTCGCGTTGCTGGACGCGCAGGCTCCGTACCTGCTGGAGGCGACCTCGCGCGCGGAACTGGAGCAGGCCGGGCTGTACGGGCGCACCGCCGTGGGGTTGTTGCGCTACCACCACTGGCTGGCCGACACCTCAGCCGCGCGCGTCAACCGGCTGTTGGGGGTGCGGGACCAGATGATGGCGCACAATCTCCTGGCCCTGGCCGAGCGCGGACCGGTGCTGGTGCACGCGCACAACTCCCACCTGCAACGGGAGCGGAGTTCGATGCGGATGTGGCAGGGGCTGATGGAGTGGTGGAGCGCGGGCGCGCTGGTGGCGGCTCGACTGGGGCGTGACTACGCGTTCCTGCCCACCGCGTTGGGCGCGCTGCGCCACCACGGAGTCGGGGAGCCGCCTGCGGGGAGTGTGGAGGGGGCGTTGTACGCGCTGGGTTCGGAGCGGTGTGTGGTGGACGCCGCCGGGTTGGCGCGGGTGCTGGGTGAGGGCGTACCCGAGCCCCGGGTGTCGCCGTGGTTCGGGTACGCCGCGTTGGATCCCGCGCACCTGGCGGGCGGTGACGGTCTGGTGTTCGTCCGGGAGGTCACCCCGTCGGAGGGCGCGGGCGGTGGGGAGCCTTCCGACGGGTAGGCGCGCCACGGGGTGCCGGTCGCGCCTACCCGTGGTGGCCGTGGGCGGGTCCCGGTGCGCGTCTGCTCAGGCGCGGGCCAGGTACTCGGCGAAGGTGGTGCGTCCCACGGCGTGCTCCGGGGTCAGGTGGGCTCCGGCGCGGTAGGCGGCGAAGATCGCTCCGGGCAGGCGCAGCGGAAGCAGGCGGCGCTCGGTGCCGGTGGCGTCCAGGTAGGCGCGGGCCAGGTCGTGGAAGGACTCCACCCGGGGTCCGCCCAGGTCGGGGACGCGTCCGGCGGGTTCCTCCTGGGCCAGGCGGGCCAGACGGAGGGCGACCTCGGCGGGGTCGACGGGCTGGACGTCGACGTCGGGGTAGGGCATCACGGGCATGCGGGCGGCGTGGGCGCAGACCGCGGCGACGAGCTGGTGGAACTGGGTGGCGCGCAGGACGGTCACGCCCAGGCCGGAGGCGAGCAGGGCCTCCTCGATGGTGTGCTTGGTCCGGTAGTAGCCCAGGGGGACCTGGTCGCAGCCGACGATGGAGACGTAGACCAGGTGGGTGACGCCGTTGGCCCTGGCGGCGCGCAGGAGGTGGGTGGCGGCCGGGATGTCGCCGCCGCTGGGGGTGCTGGCGCAGTGACTGGGGGTGCTGGCGCAGTGCACGACGGTGTCGACGCCGGTCAGGGCGGAGTCGAGTCCGTCTCCGGTGCGCAGGTCGACGGCGTGGGCGTTGGTGTCCTGGGGGTCGGGGTGGCGGCTGAGCGTGAGGATCCGGTGGTCGGTCTCGCGCAGTCGTTCCACCAGGGGTGTGCCGAGGGTTCCGGTGGCGCCGGTGACCAGGATCGTGCTCATGTGCCCACCTCCGCGGCCGTTGGCGTGTGTCCGAGGCGTCGGAGGTCCAAGCTAACACCGCACTGGTCCGCCTTTGGGGAGGTTTGATGGGATTTCGTGCTGCTTTGCCGAGGCATGGTGTGGGGGAACGTGCCTGTTCATCCTGGTACGCGAGTGAATCCTGGGATGGGGCGTCCGGTTAGAGTGCTGGGCAGCGTCGGCGCAGTGAGCGCCGACACACAGGGTGAAGGAGGGGTCCCATGCCGGGGGTCGTCGAGGAGCTGGTGGCCGCGATCGGGACCGAACAGGTGGTCACCGATCCCGCCGTGATGGAGGGCTACTCGCATGACGAGGCCGAGTGGGCGCCCTACGGTGCTCCGGCGGCGGTGGTCCGGCCCCGGGACACCTCCGACGTCGCGGAGGTGGTGCGGATCTGCGCGCGCGACGGGGTCGCGGTGGTCGGGCGCGGCGCCGGAACCGGGTTGTCGGGCGCGGCCAACTCCGGCCGGGGGTGGGTGGTGGTCTCCTTCGAGCGGATGAACCGGGTGCTGGAGGTGGACACCGTCCAGCAGACGGCCACGGTCCAGCCGGGCGTGGTCAACGACGACCTGCGGGCGCGGGTCGCCCAGGACGGTCTGTGGTACCCGCCGGACCCGGCCTCGGCGCCGTGGTCGACGATCGGCGGGAACGTGGCCACCAACGCCGGCGGGCTGTGCTGCGTGAAGTACGGGGTCACCCGGGACTACGTGCTGGGCATGGAGGCCGTGGTGGGAGCCGGTGAGGTGGTGCGGCTGGGCCGGACCACCGCCAAGGGGGTGACCGGGTACGACCTGGCCGGACTCATGGTGGGTTCGGAGGGCACGCTGGGCCTGGTCACCGAGGTGACGCTGCGTCTGGTGCCGCTGCGCCGGGGCGTGGAGCACACGGTGGTCGGCTACTTCGACTCGCTGACCGACGCCGGGCGGGCGGTGGCGGCGGTGTCCGCCGCGGGGATCGTGCCCTCGGCGCTGGAGCTCATCGACCGGTTCTGCCTCCAGGCGGTGGACGAGTGGAAGAACATGGGCCTGTCCGCCGAGGGCGAGGTGCTGCTGCTGGCCCGCAGCGACCTGCCCGGTGCCTCGGGGCAGGAGGAGGCCGACCGCATCCTGGAGTGTTTCGAGCGGGAGAAGGCGGTCTACGCGGTGCGCTCCACCGACGAGGAGGAGGCCGAGGCGCTCTTCCAGGCTCGGCGGCTGGCCTACCCGGCGCTGGAGCGGTTGGGTCCGTTGCTGACCGAGGACGTGTGCGTGCCCAAGGCCCGGGTTCCGCACATGCTGGAGGCGATCGAGGCGGCCGGGGAGCGGTTCGACACCAGGATCGGCAACATCGCGCACGCCGGTGACGGGAACCTGCACCCCCTGTTCATCGTCCCGGCCGGTGACGAGGAGGCCAAGCGGCGGGCCAAGCAGGCGTTCGAGGTGATCGTGGACGAGGCCCTCGCCGTGGGCGGAACGGTCACCGGCGAGCACGGGGTGGGCCTGCTGAAGATGCGCGGCGCCGCCGACGAACTGGGGCCGCACGTGCTGGCGATGCACCGGGCGGTCAAGGGCGCCTTGGACCCCCGGGGGATCTTCAACCCGGGCAAGGTCTTCGCTCTGGAGGAGGAGGCCTGAGCCCGGGAGCGGACTCCGGGTGAGAACGGGGGGTGCGGGTCGTCGGGGTGTCCCGGGCGGCCCGCACACGGGTGCGGGCGGCGACCCTGGTTCACACGGTGCGGGCGTAGTCGTCCAGGAGGGCGGCGGCGGTGAGCATGGCCCGTGAACGCTGGGTGAGTTCGTCCGCGCGCTGGTCCAGGGCGGTGTGCAGGGCCCGGCTGTGTCCGCTGCGGCGCAGTTCGTGGATGACCGGCGGGATGTCCGGGAGCGGGTAGCGGACCTGGCGCAGCAGGTGCACCATGCGGGCCTCGCGCACGTCGGCGGGGGAGTACAGGCGGTACCCGGTGGGGTGTTCGCGCTGAGGGGCGAGCAGCCCGGCGTCCTCCCACACACGCAGGGTGGAGGTGCGTACGCCCAGGTGGGCGGCGAGCTCTCCGATGCGCAGATCGCCGTCGGGGGCGGCGGGTGCCTCGGGGGCGCGATCGGCGACCGCCGCCAGGGCCCGGCCGGTGGCGTGCAGGGCGGTGCGCTGTTCGTGCAGGGTGTGGTGGGCGGCGTCGATCAGCGCCAGCGCCGCGGGCAGGTCGTGTTCGTGCACGGCGGCCATGACGTCGCGCGCGGTGGCGCCGCCGAACCCGGCGCTCAGGGCTCGGAAGGTGAGCAGGGCCCGGCGGTGCAGGTCGGTGAGGATCCGGTAGCCGGAGGCGGTGCGGCCGGTCGGGGGGAGGACGCCCTCGTCGGCGTGGTTGCGCACCTGCTGGGTGGAGATTCCGGCGGCCCGCGCGAGGTCGATGGGGCGGAGGCGGTCAGTGGGCGCGTCCAAGGTGGGTTCCTCCCGGGCTGTGGGTGATCAGGATAGGGCGCCGTCCCGGGTCCGGTGGGGGAGGCGGTCACGCGTGTGCCCGAGGATCCGGGCCGTCGGCGGGGAGCGGCGGATCCTCTAACGCAGGCCCGCCTCGTAGGCGAGCAGACCGGCCTGGGTGCGGTTGTCGCAGCCCAGCTTCTCCAGCAGGCGGGACACGTGGCCCTTCACGGTGGCCTCGGACAGGAACAGGCGTCTGGCGATCTGACCGTTGGTCAGGCCTTCGCCCAGACCGGTCAGGACCTCGGTCTCGCGTTCGGTCAGGGAGGCCACCAGGGTGGCGCGGTCCAGGTGGTCGGTCCGGGCCGTGTGGGCGGTGCCGAGCAGACGGCGGGTGGCCTCGGGGGACATGACGGTGTGCCCCAGGGCGGCCACCCGGACGAGGGAGGCGAGGTCCTCGGGCGGGGTGGACTTGAGCAGGAATCCGGTGGCGCCCGCGTTCAGGGCCTTCAGCACGTACTCGTCCGCGTCGAAGGTGGTCAGGGCGACCACGACCGGGGGCGAGGGCACGGCGGTGATCTCCTGGGTGGCGCCGATGCCGTCCAGGACGGGCATGCGCAGGTCCATGAGGACGAGGTCGGGTTCGTGCTGGCGGACGGCGTCGAGGGCGGCGCGGCCGTCGTGGGCCCGGTCGACGACGGAGATGTGGGGGTCCACGCCCAGGATGGTGGCCAGGTGGGCGCAGACGATCGGGTCGTCGTCCACGATCAGCACGCGGACGGGTCGGGTGGGCTGGCTGTTCAAGGGTGCTGGCCTTCGTCGGTCGTAGGGGGCGCGTGCGCGGGGGGTCTGCGGGTGAGGGGGACGTGGGAGGGGAGTTCGGCGCGCACCTGGAACCCGCCCCGGGGCGTGGGTGCGGAGTCGAGGAGCCCGCCGAGGAGTTCCACCCTGCGGCGTAGCCCGGACAGGCCCCGGGCCGAGCCGGAGGAGACCAGGGCCGGGTCGGGGGCGCCGGTGGGCGCGGTGTTGGTGACGCGGACCAGCACCGTGGTGGGGCCGTGGTCGAGATGGACCCGTACCCGGGAACCGGGAGCGTGTTTGCGCACGTTGGTGAGGGCCTCCTGGACGACACGGTGCAGGGTCGCGGCGACCAGGGGTGAGGCCTGCCCGGGGTCGCCTCGGGTGTCCAGGTCCACGGTGGTCCCGGCGCCGCGCGCGTCCTCCACGAGCTGGCGGGGGTCGGGGGCGAGGTCATGGGAGGGGAGGTCGTGTCCGGTGGAGAGCACACCGGTGAGGTCGCGGAGTTCGGCCAGGGCGCGGTGACCCGTGGCACGCAGTTCCTCCGCGGCGGTGCGCACGGCGTCATCGGGCGCGGTCACGCGCAGGGCTCCGGCCTGGAGCACGATGAGGCTGACCCGGTGGGTGACGACGTCGTGCATCTCGGTGGCCAGGCGGGCGCGTTCGTCCGCGCGGGCCTGGCGGGCGAGCAGGTGCCGTTCGTTCTCGGCGCGCCGGGCCCGTTCCCGCAGCGCCTCGACCAGCCGGCGGTGGGTGGACAGGTAGAGGGCCAGGGCGGCGGCCAGGTCCACGAAGAGCACGGTGCGTACGCCGGTGCCGCTGATGGTGGTGGGGTCGGCTGCCAGCAGGCTGACCAGGACCAGGGCGGCGAAGGGAAGCCAGAACCGGCGGTCGGGCGGGGTGTGCAGGGCCGCCGCGTAGGCGGCGAAGGGCGCGGTGGGTGGGAACCAGGCCAGGGCGAGGCCGGTGTCGGGGCCGAAGAGCGGGCCGGTGCACAGGCTGGCCGTGACGGCGGCGAGTCCGGCGGCGGTGGCGGCCCACAGCACGGCGAGGGGGTGCGTGCGCCGCCACAGCAGGGTGACCGAGAGGAGGAGGCAGGCGGTCAGGACCGCTGCGGACGGGACGGGGGAGTCGGGTGGGACCGTGCGGGCCAGGGCGGTCCCCATGGCGGCGCTGATCCCGACGGCGGCCAGGTCCGGCAGGGTGTGCCGGTCGGGGGTGGGCAGGCCGAGTCGCATGGGTTCAGCCTAGGGCGGGAGCCGTGGGCAGGGCGCGCTTCGGCCGGTGATCACGACGAAGGTCGGGGGTGAGTGGGGCGCCACTGTCTTTCGTCGGGGGTGTCCCCCGACGACCGGCGCTGGTGGGCGTGGGGCGGGTCCGGTGGACTGGAAGGGTCGGGCGGACACCGGGGGAACCCTGAGGACGTGCGGTGTCCGAGGGAGAGGGGGAGCTGTGGCAGATTCGGGGTATGGACGACGAACTCACCCCGGTGCTGGAGGCGGTGGGGCCGCGGTTGCGGTCCCTGCGCAGGGAACGGGGCACCACGCTGGCAGGGTTGTCGGAGCAGACGGGGATCTCGGTGAGCACCCTGTCCCGGCTGGAGTCGGGGCAACGGCGTCCCACCCTGGAACTCCTGCTGCCGCTGTCCCGCGTGTACGAGGTGCCCCTGGACCGGCTGGTGGGACAGCCCCCGGTGCGCGACCCCCGGGTCCAGCGCGGGGCGTTCGTCCGCCACGGGGTCACCTACGTCCCCCTCAACCGCAGGCCGGGCGGACTCCAGGCCTACCGGATCACCAACCCGACGCCGAACGCCCCGCTCACCGTTCCGGCCGACCAGCTCGAACAGCGCACCCACGAGGGGCACGACTGGCTGTACGTCCTGGAGGGGCGGTTGCGGCTGGTCCTGGGCGACCACGACATGGTGTTGGAGGCCGGGGAGGTCGCGGAGTTCGACACCCGTATCCCGCACGCGCTGGCCAACCCCGGGCCGGGCCCGGTCGAGTACCTGGGCCTGTTCGGGCCGCAGGGTGAACGCGCGCACGTGCGGGTGCGCCCCCGGCAGGACTCGGGAAAAAGGGGGGAACCGGGCGAGGAGTGAACGGCGTCTCAGTGGGTGGAGAGCCGCACTGAGAGGAAGAATCACCCATGTCTGGTGGCACCCTGGCGATCATGGCGATCGCCGTCGTCATCATCATCGCGATCGTGGTGATGTCCTCGGCCGCCGAACGGCGGCGGTCGGAGGCCCTGGAAGGCTGGGCCGGGGAGCGGGGCTGGAGGTACGACCGGGAGCGGCCGGAGCTGGTCGACCGGTTCTCCGGGACCCCCTTCCAGTCGGGGCGCTCCAACGCCAAGGCCCGGCACGTGCTGACGGCCGACCACCGGGGGCACCGGGTCCTGGCCTTCGAGTACTCGTACACCACGACCAGCCACAACGGCCAGCAGCCGATCACCATCGCGCACAGCTATGGTGTCGTGACCGTGGGCACGCCGCGCACCCCCGTGATGGAGATCAGGAACGCACACCTCGGGCAAACCCTGCTGAAGCTGTTGGGCATGCACGAGTTCCAGGCGGGCGACCCGGCCTTCGACAACATCTTCTGGATCGCCACAGAGGACAGCGCCTTCGCCCTGGCCGTGCTGGCACCGGAGGTGCGGGCGTGGCTGTTGGAACGCGCCGAGCAGCGGATTCCGTTCCGGTTCACCGGCGACCACCTCCTGACCTGGTTCACGGGCACCCTGGAGCCCGAGGACGCGGTGTCCTCCGCCGACACCCTGATCGACCTGCTGGAGAAGGTCCCCTCCCAGGCCTGGGAGGGGACACCGAGCTGAGCTCAGGGCCGCAGGTGGGGCGGGAATCCGGTCCATCGCAGCTCGTCGGGCAGGTGGGTGAGGTCGTTGAGGGTGACCACCGAGGCCGGGCTGTGTGGGGCGTAGCGGATGACGGTCAGTCCGGCGTTGGCGGCTCCCACGCTCACCCACCGCCAGGGCGGCGCGTCCAGCGCCGCCGTGACCAGCCAGGCCACGAGGTAGGCGTGGGTGATGACCACCTCGCGGCGTTCCGTCTCGCCCTGCGCGGGGCCGGTGAGAAGCTCCAGCGCCCTTCGGCCCAGGTCGGGGGAGCGCTCGGCGGGTGGGACGCGGTCAAGGAAGTCGAGGACGCCGTCGGCGTGGGTGGCGGGTAGTTCGCGGCGTTCGGGCAGGTGGGGGGCGTAGTCCCCGGCCTCGGGGAGCTCCTCCGGGGTCACGCCCTCCAGGTGGGAGGCCACCAGGTGGGCGGTGAGCGCGGCACGCGGCAGCGGGCCGTGCCGGAGCGTGTGGGGTGCGAAGCCGCTCAGCCGGGCCCCGAGCAGGTCGGCCTGGAGACGTCCGGTGTCGGTGAGCTCTCCGGTGTCCGGGTCGGCCTGGGCGTGGCGGGCCAGGTACAGGTGTCGGGTCGCGGCCATGGGAGGCCCTTTCCGGGTGAGGTGCTGGGGGCGTCCTCCCTAGGACGCCCCGGCGCAGCGCGTGGTTCGTGCCGGGGCGTCCGTGCCGCTCCGAGAGCCGTACACCGGGGCGTGGGG
Source organism: Nocardiopsis sp. iso_237 (assembly GCF_056173345.1). Lineage (NCBI taxonomy): Bacteria > Bacillati > Actinomycetota > Actinomycetes > Streptosporangiales > Nocardiopsidaceae > Nocardiopsis > Nocardiopsis sp. iso_237. The sequence continues at coordinate 3,457,458 of NZ_CM149669.1, forward strand.
GCGCCGCGCGGACCGAACCGGCGGCGGTACGTGAGTGGAGGGGGCTGGGCGGGTAGGCCCGCACGTGTCAGCGGACCCGTTCGGGTCCGCGCACCCGAGGATCACAGGGGGACACGATGGCTGACCCACTCACCGGACGCCGGGTGGCGATTCTCGCCGCGGACGGGGTCGAGCAGGTGGAGCTGGTCCAACCGCGCCAGGCGCTGGTCGAGGCTGGCGCCCAGGTGGATCTGGTCTCGTTGCGTGAAGGGCAGATCCAGGCGATGAACGGGGACATCGAACCCGCCGACCGGTTCACGGTGGACCGGGTGGTGTCCGAGGTCGGTGTCAACGACTACGAGGCGCTCGTGGTTCCTGGCGGCACGATCAATCCGGACAACCTGCGGTCGGACGCCGACGCGGTGCGGCTCGTGCGCGACTTCGTGGCCCGGGGCAAGCCGGTCGCGGCGATCTGCCACGGGCCCTGGGTGCTGGTGGAGGCCGACGTGGTGCGGGGTCGCACCGTCACCTCCTTCCCCAGCATCCGCACCGACATCCGCAACGCCGGGGGAACCGTGGTGGAGGAGGAGGTGGTCACGGACCACGGTGTGACCACCAGCCGCAACCCGGACGACCTGCCCGCGTTCTGTGCGCGGATCGTCCGGGAGTTCGCCGCCTGACCCTTCCGGGTCCGGGGACCGTCCGTACACGGCCGAGGGGCCGCGATCCGCGTGTGCGGTTCGCGGCCCCTCGGGCTGCGGCTGGTGTGGCTACTCCGACTCGGGATCGTCGGGGTGGCGTCGCAGGTGGATGACGGCCGCGACGAGGCCGCCCCAGAGCACGGTGATGGAGATGACCATCATGATGATGGCGCTGGTTGTCATCAGCGGTCCTCTTCCTTGTCCTTGTCGAAGGCCGGGGTGGTCGCGCCGGAGGGCGTGATGTCGTTGGGCTCCTCCAGTTGGACGGGGTGGCCGTCCTCCTCCGCGGCGGTGCGCTCCGCGTCGTGGCTGGCGATCACGTCGGCGCGCTTCCACGGGACGCAGGAGATGACGATGCCGAAGACGATGGCGCCGATGGCCACGCCCCAACCGGCGACCAGGAGGAAGCCTTCCGGGTAGCCCTCGTAGTTGGAGGTGAGCTCGGTGCGCAGGCTGTCCCACATCATGAAGCCGAGCAGGATCGGGGTGATGCCGCCCAGGGCGATCTTCCACCACCAGTCGAGCTTGACCGAGGACACGGCGTTGGCGTGCCGCTCGAACATGGGCAGCTTGCGCAGCAGCCACCCGAACACCAGGACCATCACGAGACCGGCGAGCGCGATGCCGTACTGGTTGATGAAGTGGTCGAAGGTGTCGAGGAAGTACAGGCCCTCGGGGGTCGGGAAGAGCAGGATCGAGGCCAGCGCGGTGGCTCCGCCGACCAGCAGCACGGTCTGGACGCGCCCCAGGCCGGTGCGGTCCTGCACCGCCGAGACGATCACCTGGACGATGCTGATCAGTGAGGTGATACCCGCGATGACCAGGCTGGCGAAGAAGAGCACGCCGAAGAACGCCCCGCCCAGGGGCAGCGTGGAGATGATCTGCGGGAAGGCGACGAAGGCCAGGCCGATTCCGGCGGTGGCGACCTCGTCGACGTTGGTGCCCGCGGCCGTGGCCATGAAGCCCAGGGCGGCGAACACGCCGATTCCGGCCAGGAGCTCGAAGGAGCTGTTGGCGAAGCCCGCGACCATGGCGGAACCGGTCAGGTTGGCCTTGCGCTTCAGGTAGGAGGCGTAGGTGACCATGATGGCGAAGCCGATGGACAGGGAGAAGAAGATCTGTCCGTAGGCGGCGATCCACACACCGCCGTCCAGCATGGCGGACCAGTTCGGGGTGAACAGGGCGTTGAGGCCCTCCACCGCCCCGTCCAGTGTGAGCGCCTGCACGACCAGCAGCAGGAAGAGCACCACCAGCAGCGGGATGAAGATCTTGTTGGCCTTCTCGATGCCCTTGCGCACGCCCAGGGCGAGCACGGTCAGGACGACGATCCACACGGCCACCAGGGGCCAGGCGACGCCCCCCACGAACCCGGAGACCATGCCGGGGCCGTCGCTGACCTGGAGGAAGTCGTTGAAGAAGAACCCGTCCGGGTCGTCCCCCCACTGCTGTCCGACGGAGAACCAGGTGTAGCGCACACCCCAGGCCACGATGACGGCGTAGTAGATGGCGATGACGAAGCAGATGGCCACCTGCCACCATCCGATGGCCTCGGCCGGGCGGAAGACGCGCCGGTAGGACAGCGGAGCCGAGGAACGGTACCGGTGTCCGATGCTGTACTCGAGGATGAGCAGCGGGATACCCGCGGTCAGCAGAGCGATGAGGTACGGGATGAGGAAGGCTCCGCCCCCGTTTTCGTAGGCGACGTAGGGGAATCGCCAGATGTTGCCGAGTCCGATGGCCGATCCGATCGCGGCCATCAGGAATCCCGCGCGCGTCCCCCACTGCTCGCGAGGCTGTTGCCCCATGTTCAGGTCTCCTAAATCATCCCGTAGTTCGCGATCCGCACCGTAGCAGGATTTGTGCCTTTGAGCATTGTTGGAGCAGGTCCGCGCGCTGAATGTCGTCGTCCGGTCGGCCTTTGGTGCGGGATCGTCCAGCTCCCGCACCGGGGACTCCGGGCAAGTCCCGCTTACCTTTCACGTTCAGCGCCCCTCACCCGGAGGGTGGGGACGCCGGTTCAGGCGTCACGGTGTCGTGGGCGCGGACGCAGCCGCGCGTTGGGCAGGTCGGGGGCGGGCAGCGCCGCGCCGTCGTCGGCGCGTACCGGGTCGAACCGGAAGCCCTCACCCGGCTCGTGCCCTTCGCGCTGCTCCTCCCAGTCCGCTCGGGCGCGCACGATCTCGTCGTGGTCGCGGCCCACGAAGTTCCACCACATCACCAGGTCCTCGGAGAAGGGTTCGCCGCCGATGAGGAGCACGTGGGTGCGCTCGGTGGCGTGGAACTCGACGCCGTCCCGGCCGGGGCCCAGGTAGAGGAGGGAGCCGGGGACGACCCGGTGACCGTGGGCGTGCACGGGGGCGTCCAGGGGCAGCAGGCCGTGTTCGAACCCGGCCTGGACGGGCAGGGTGACGGTCCCGCCCGCCTCGACGACGATCTCGGCGCCGATCAGGGGTGTGTGGGTGCGCGCGGGTGAGCGGTGGCCCCCGAGTTCGCCCATGATCACGGTGACCCGGGCGCCGGGCAGGGAGAACCCGGGCAGGTCGGCGTGGTGTTCGAAGTGGGCGGGGCCCTGGCGGTCGTGCCCGGGCAGGGCCACCCACAGCTGTGCTCCCTGGAGGAGGTCGGGTGCCTGCTCGGGGGTGCGTTCGGAGTGGGCGATGCCGTTGCCGGCGGTCATGAGGTTGAGCTGGCCGGGGCGGACCAGCTGGTCGGAGCCGAGGCCGTCCAGGTGGTGGACGGTGCCCTGGACCAGCCAGCTCACCGTCTGCAGGCCGATGTGGGGGTGGGGCGGCACCTGCATGCCGGGGCCGGTGCTGACGTCGGCGGGTCCGTAGACGTCGGCGAAGCACCAGGCACCGACCATGCGGCGGTTCCTGCCGGGGAGGGCGCGGTGGACGAGCATGGCGCGCGGTCCTCCGAGGGGGACCTCGCGTGGTTCGAGGAGTTCGGTGTCGGGTTCGGGGCCGGTGCGGTCGGCCTCGCAGACCTGTCGTTCGGTGGGGTGGGGTTCGACGTTGCTCACCCGGTCGACGCTAGTCCAGCCGGGGTGCTGACGCACGTGGGCGGGGGTGTGGCGGGTGAGGTGGGTGAGTCCTGCTGCGCTAGAAGGGGAGTTCGCGGGTAGGAGTGGGGGACGGGGTCCGTTCTCGGGTTCTCACGCATGCCCATCCGGGAGGAATCATGACCCATGTCCCCGACGAGGTCGCCCCCGGTGTGTACCGGATCGGTGACCCGCTCGTGAACTTCTACCTGGTGGAGACCGGGGAGGGGCTGGTGATGGTGGACGCCGGTCTGCCCTCGCACAGCGGTCGGTTCCTGGACGCGGTCGCCTGGGTGGGGGGTCGGCTGCGGGCGGTGGTGCTCACCCACGCCCATCCGGACCACACGGGGTTGGCCGAACGGGCCCGTGACAAGGCGGGCGCGCGGGTGTGGGTGCACGAGGCCGACGCGCCGATCCTGGTGGACGGCCCGACCAGCGCGATGGTCCACGCCCGTCCCGAGCGGCCGTTGCTCCCCTACCTGGCACGGCACCCGGCGACGGTGCGGGCCCTGGTGCGCCTGGGGCACGCCGGGGCGTTCACGGCGGACCGGGTGAGCGAGTTCTCCGTCTTCGGTGACGACCAGGTGCTGGAGGAGGTGCCGGGCCGACCCCGGGTGGTACCCGCGCCGGGGCACACCCCCGGCAGTGTGCTGGTGGTCTTCGAGGAGCGGGGGGTGGCCTTCACCGGGGACGCCCTGGTCACGACGGACCCGAGTACGGGGTGTGACGGCCCCCGTGTCGTGAGCCGGATGTCCACGCACGACAGCGCCCGCGCGATGGAGTCGTTGGAGAGTCTGGCCGCGCTGCCGGAGCGGAGCGTGTTGCTGCCGGGACACGGCGCCCCCTTCACTGACGGTCCGCGTGCCGCGATGATCCGTGCCCGCGCCACCGGGGTCCGCTGAGAGCGCCGCCCGCGGCTCGCGGTGGGACAATACGGCCCATGTCCGTACGTGAACTCGTGGTCCTGGGGACCTCCAGCGCGGTGCCCACCCGTCGGCGCAACCACAACGGCTACTTCCTGCGCTGGGGTGACCAGGGGGTGCTGTTCGACCCGGGGGAGGGCACGCAGCGGCAGATGCGTCTGGCGGGGCTGGCCGCCAACGACATCACCAGGATCTGCGTGACGCACTTCCATGGCGACCACAGTCTGGGGCTGCCCGGGGTCATCCAGCGCATCGCCCGCGACCAGGTCCAGCACACGGTGCGGGTGGCCTACCCGGGCGCCGGTGAGGAGTACTGGCGGCGGCTGCGGCACGCCACCTCCTTCCGCGACACCGAGGTGGTGGTGCCCCAGCCGGTGGGCGGCTCCGGCGGCTGTGTGGTGGGCCCGGACGAGCCGTTCACGGTCACGGCCCTGCCTCTGCGCCACTCGATGCCCGCCTACGGGTACCGGTTGACCGAACCCGACGGGTGGCGGATGCTGCCCGACCGCCTGCGGAGCCTCGGGGTGCGCGGCCCCGACATCTCCCGGCTCCAGCGGGAGGGGTCCCTGGAGCTGGCGGACGGCCGCGTGGTGGAGCTGTCCGACTGCGCGGTGCCCCGCCCCGGCCAGGTGTTCGCGTTCGTGATGGACACGGGCGTGTGCGAGCAGGCGGTGGAGCTGGCCCAGGGGGCGGACATGCTGGTCATCGAGTCCACGTATCTGGACTCGGAGGAGCACCTGGCCGAGGCGTACGGGCACCTGACGGCGCGTCAGGCCGGGCGGATCGCCGCTCGGGCGGGTGTGCGACTGCTGGTGCTGACCCACCTGTCGGAGCGCTACGAGGAGACCGACGAGGGCCTCTTCGCGGCCCAGGCCAGCGAGGAGTTCGACGGGCGGGTGGTGCTCGCCGCCGACCTGGACCGGATCGCGATGCCTTCCCGGCGCTGACGCGAACGGCGATGCCTCCCGTCGGTACCGAACGGTGGGTCCGGGGTACGGGCGGGGCACCCGCGTCCCGCCGGTCAGCTCCGGTCCGGAGCGGGTTCCGTCTCGGAGACGGCGGGGGTGTCCTCCGTGGCGGCCGTCGGCGGGCTCGGCACGGAGGTCTGGGCGATGAAGGCCCCGGTCACGATGACCACCGCGCCGACGACCTGCACCAGGCTGAGCGCCTCGCCCAGCAGCACCCAGGCGAGCACGATCGCGGTGACCACCTCCAGGTAGGCCACACCACCCGCGACCTGCGGCGACAGGCGTCGGATCGCCGAGACCCCGGCGAAGTAGGCGACGGCGGTGCACACCAGGCCCAGCCACAGCACCAGGGCCCAGCCCGGCAGGGTGAGCGCCCCCAGCGGGAGCGGGTCCGCGAGCACCCCCCACGGCAGGGTCCAGGGTTGGGCGAGCACCCCCAGCAGGACGGCGGCGATCAGCGCGCCGAAGGCGATCACGGCCAGGGGGTCGGTGTCCTGTCCGATGGCGTCCCCGAGCAGGAAGAAGGCGGCCTGTGCGGCGGCCGCGCCCAGGGCCAGGCCCACGCCGACGGCGTCCAGGCTCAGGCCCGCCCAGATCTCCAGGAGCAGGCCGAGCCCGGTCACGGCGAGGACGACCCCGACCACGGCGGCGGGGGAGACCCGGTCGCGGCGCACCACCCGGACCCACAGCAGCACCAGGACGGGGCCGAGGAACTCCACGAGCAGCGCGATCCCCACCGGGATGCGGGCGACGGCGGCGAAGTAGAGGGCCTGCACTCCGGCCATGGGGAAGAACCCGTACGCCAGGACCAGCAGAGGCCTGTTCCGGGCGGTGCGCCAGTGCCGCAGCGCCACGGGAAGCAGGATGAGCGCGGCCCCGGCCACCCGCAGCCAGGTGACCTGGAGCGGGTCCACGCCCGCGTCCAACAGGGGGCGGGCGAAGACCCCCGCGCCTCCGAAGGCCAGGGCGGCGGCGAGCGCGAAGGCCAGCCCCGAGGGGCGGTGGCGGGCGGTGGTCGCGGACACGGGTCACTCCAGGGGATGGCGGGGAGAGGGGACCTCGTCGAGCATAGGGGTGCGGGGGTGGGGCGGCCCGGCTAAGGGGTGAGGTCCAGCTGGGCCCAGGCGACGTCGTGCCAGGCGTCGTGCTTGTGTCCCACCCGGCGCATGACCCCCACGTCCTCGAAGCCCATGGCCCGGTGCAGGCCCAGGCTGGCGTCGTTGGGCAGGGTCATGCAGGCGATGGCGGTGTGCATCCCGCGTGCGGCCAGGCGCGGCATCAGCGCGGCGTACAGGGCCCGTCCCGCGCCCCGGCGGCGGCGCCCGCGTTCGAGGTAGACGCTGACCTCGCAGGTCCGGCGGTAGGCGGCGCGGGTGCGGAAGGTGCCGCCGTAGGCGTAGCCGAGCACGCCCTCCTCGTCCTCCATGACGATCCACGCGTGGTGGCGCTGGGCCTCGGTGATGCGCCGGGCCATCTCCTCCTCCGAGGGCGGGTCGAGTTCGAAGGTGATGGAGGTGTCGGTGACGTAGGGGGCGTAGATGGCCGCGCACGCCGCCGCGTCGGTGACGGTGGCGTCGCGGATGCTGTCGTGCGTGAGCAGGGCGTCCATAGTTGAAGATGATAAGCGAAGGTGTCCACTATGGTGAACGCATGAGTGACGAACTCGGACCCGCCCTCGCCGTGACCCTCCAGACCCTCCGCCGCGACCGGGGGCTCAGCGGCGCCGCCCTGGCGGACCTGTCCGGGGTCTCCCGGGCCATGATCAGCCGGATCGAGAACGGGGAGGCCCAGCCCACCGCCTCTCTGCTGGGCCGCCTCTCCGGGGCGCTCGGTCTGACGCTCTCCGAACTCATCGCCCAGGCCGAGCAGGGTGACCGCCGCCTGGCGCGCCGGGACCAGCAGCCCCTGTGGACCGATCCGGAGACGGGCTACCGCCGTCGCGCGGTCTCGCCCACCTCCGGCGGATCGCTCGAACTGGTCGAGGTGGAACTCCCGCCGGGCGCCCGGGTGCCCTACCCCGAGGAGGTGTTCACCTTCACCCACCACCAGATCTGGGTCCTGGAGGGCGTGCTCGCCTTCCGTGAGGGATCGACGGAACACCTCCTCGAACGTGGGGACTGCCTCCGGCTCGGCGCCCCCGCGCCCTGCGAGTACCGCAACCCGACCGGGAGTCCCTGCCGCTACCTGGTGGCCGTGACCCGCCGGGCATAGGACCTCAGTCGGTCAGGGCGGCGAGGAGGACGGGGCGCTGGTCGCGCAGCCAACGACCGCGACGGGCCTTCCCCCGTTCCCACGCGGACCAGCCGCCCGCCCGTTCCACGTCCCGGACGAAGAGGGGGTTGCCCTGCTCCACCATGTCCCGGACGAAGTCGCGGGACACTTCGTCGTACTGCTCCAGGGCCTCGGGAAGGGTGCCGCGGTCGGCGTCTGGCAGGCCGTAGCCGTCGGCGATCAGGCGCAGCCGGTGCGGGAGGCGGGTTCCGGCGAACTCCGTGCGGGCCAGGGCCTCCGGTGGCAGGGCGGGGCCCAGGTAGAAGGCGAGGGCGGCCAGGTCCCAGACGGGGCGGCCCGGGGCGGCGAGGTCGAAGTCGATCAGGGCGACGGCCTCGCCGTCGCGGAAGACCAGGTTCTCCAGGCAGGGGTCGTTGTGGCAGAGCAGGGTGCCGCCCTCGGGGTCGCTCAGTGCGGTGGGCCAGGTCGCCCCGGGGTCGATCGGGACGTGCTCGGCGGCGTCGTGGTAGCGGCGCAGGAGGCGGGCGCAGGAAGCCACCACGCGGTCCGTACGGGACCAGGCCGGGAAGGGCGGAAGGGCCACGTCGCCCTCGACGAAGGTGAGCTCCTCCGCGCCGGGACCGTCGCCTCCCTCGGCAGGGCGCAGGGCCAGCGGCCGGGGAGCCCCGGTGAACCCGCCATCTGTCAGGGCGGAGAGGAAGCGGTGCAGCGCGGGGACGTGGGGCGGGGCCACGCGCACCACGCGGTCGCCCCGACGGACGACGGTGTTCATCATCCCGCCGCTCAACGGCTGATCCCGTTCGTGGTGTCCGGTGTCCATGTCCGGGCCTCCGTGCCTCGACGCGTGGCGTGTACGGGAAATCCGGTGGTGTCTCCCGAACGACCAACCTAGTCTCGTGCCACCGTTCGACCCAGCCCATCGTGGAAGGAGCGTGAGGCACCGTGCCGCGCCGCCGATCACCCCAGGAGAAGAAACTCCTCAGCTACGCGAAGGACCGCCGCAACGGCTACGGCGAGAACGACAAGAGCTCCCGTCGCAACATCGCCCGCAACAAGCGCCGACAGGTGCGGGTGCCCCGACGGCGCGCGTCTGAGGCCCTGGCGGTCACGCGGGGCGGTCTCGACCCGGAGTCCGGAGCCGAGGCCCAGGAGCGGGTGGAGCGACGCGCCCCCGCGGAACGCCACGTGTGGTCCAAGTGGCGGGACCAGACCCTGGCCGAGTACGTGCTCGGGAAGCTGGGCGAGCGCGTGGAGGCCGAGGGGGAGGACAGTGCCAACGCCGGACGCCTGGAGCGGGTCCGGTGCGTGCACGCGCGGGTGCGCCGCAGGGACCCGGCCAGCTGACGGGTCCGGCGCGCTCACCCCAGGTCGGGCAGGGGGACGGGGACCGAGCCCTGTTCGAGGGAACGGGCTCCGGCCACCCCCACGAGGGAGGCCGCGACCGCCTCGCGCACCCCGGTGACCGGTGGCGCGCCCTGTTCGACGGTGGCGCGGAAGGCCTGGAGCAGCAGCACCGTGCCCTCCGCGCTCCGTTCCACGGGTTCACCGTCCAGGGACAGCTCCGGGGGAACGCGCACCTCCTCCCGGGCCCGGCCGTCGACCTGGGTCCACCCCTCGGTGCGCACCCGCACGGACCAGGCCTGGTCGCCCCGGGCGCGGACCGACTCGGCCAGACCCCGTTCACCGCGCACCGACACCCAGCTCCAGTGGCTGTCGGGCTCCCCTTGCAGGAACCCGTTGCGGGTGAGGGCCAGTGCCCCGCTGGACAGGCGCACCGCCATGACACTGGCCCGGCGGGGCGCGGTGGTGTCGGCGGTGAAGGCCGTCACCTCCACGGGGCGCGCGCCGGTCAGGGCCAGGATCGGGGAGAGGGAGTGGGTGCAGTAGGCCGTGGGGGCGATGGTGCCCCGCCAGTGGCCCGGGTCCCCGATGAGGCCGTTGACGTCCTGGGGCGACATGCCGTGCAGGTAGTCGGCCTCGATGTGGGTGACCCGGCCGATCTCGGGCAGGGCCTCGCGGATCAGGCGCACGTGCGGCAGCAGCACGTAGTTCTCGGCCAGGGAGTAGGTGGCGCCGGAGCGGTCGGCCGCCTCGACGAGGCGGCGACCCTGTTCCTCGTCGGCGCACGCGGCGGTCTCGGACAGCACGTGCACGCCCCGGTCCAGGAAGGCGATCGCCAGGGGCGCGTGGGCGTCGAAGTCGTTGGCCAGGATCACTCCGTCCAGGCCCGTGTCCAGCAGGTCGCGCCAGTCGCTCACCCTTCGTGCGTCGGGCAGGGCCGCACCGGCCCGGGCCAGCACGGCCGGATCGCGGTCGCACAACGCCTCGACCCTGATCCCGAGCCGTTCGCACCAGGCCGCCAGATGCGAGCCCATTCCCAGTCCCACCACTCCCACGCGCATGGGGCCGATCATGGCGGTCAGTCGTGGGGGTCGCAAGCGAATTGCGTGTGGCGCCGGAGATCGGCCACGAATCGTCGTCCCGGGATGGTGGGATGGTCCGTATGAGCCTGACACGCCCCGACTCCCTGGCACCTCTGGTCCGACGCTGGCAGCGGGGATGGGCACTGGCCGCCGCGCTCACCCCCGCCACGGAGGCCGACGGCGCCCTGCACGTGCGGTTCGAGCGGCCCAGGAGATGGGTGGAGCGGATCGTCCTCGACGCCGACCGGTACCCGGAGCGGACCCTGGCCCTGGCGGAACGGGTCGCCGCCTCACCGGATCCGGACTGGCTCACCGTGCCCACCCGCGACCCCGAGGCGACCGTTCGGCTGCTGGCCGGGACGGGGCTGGAGGTGGACCCCGGGCACGAGACCCTCATGACCGTCGACCTCACCGCGCACCCCGCGCCCACGCCGCCGGTCGCCCCCTACACCGTCCACCTGGACGAGGAGTGCGTGGTGCCCGGTCAGGAGACGGTGCTCAGAGCCAGCCTGTCGGCGCCCGGGCACGTCCGGGCGGGCAGCGGGATCGGCGCGCTGGTGGGCACCGACATGGTCGCCCACGCCATCGGGACCGAGTCCGGGCACCGCCGACGGGGGCTCGGGTCGGTGGTGATGCGGACCCTGGTCTCCCGTGCCCGCGGGCTCGGGGCGCGGGAGGGGCTGTTGGTCTCCACTCGGCAGGGGTACCGTCTGTACGCCTCGCTGGGGTGGCGGCCCCGGGCGACGGTGGTGGTCGCGCGCGGCCCGGGGGTAGGGAACGACACGGGCAGAGCGGGGAGCGGTCGAAGCGGGACGGAACCGGACGTGTAACGTCGTTGGGGGCCTCGAACGTGGCCGCATCACTGATCGCGTTGACGTCCCCCAGGGCGGTGACCCGTGAGGGGCGCCAGCGCCGAAGGGACCCAAGACCCACATGACCTCCGTCATCGACTCCGAAATGGAGAACCACCACCCGGGCGTGCGTTCGGCGTTCGAGCACGTGGCCCGGCGCAACCCGGACGAGCCCGAGTTCCAGCAGGCGGTCCTGGAGGTGCTGGAGAGCCTCTCTCCCGCGCTGTCGAGCCACCCCGAGTACGTCGACCAGCGTGTGCTGGAGCGTCTGTGCGAGCCCGAGCGGCAGATCATCTTCCGCGTCCCGTGGCGGGACGACCAGGGTCGGGTACACGTCAACCGTGGTTTCCGGGTGGAGTTCAACAGCGCTCTGGGCCCGTACAAGGGCGGTCTGCGCTTCCACCCCAGCGTGAACCTGGGCGTGATCAAGTTCCTGGGGTTCGAGCAGATCTTCAAGAACGCGCTCACCGGCATGGGGATCGGCGGCGGCAAGGGCGGCAGCGACTTCGACCCCAAGGGTCGCTCCGACGCGGAGATCGAGCGCTTCTGCCAGTCGTTCATGACAGAGCTCCACCGCCACCTGGGCGAGTACACCGACATTCCCGCCGGTGACATCGGTGTGGGCGGCCGCGAGATCGGCTACATGTTCGGGCAGTACCGGCGGCTGAGCAACCGCTGGGAGGCCGGGGTCATCACCGGCAAGGGCCTGGACTGGGGTGGTTCGGCGGTCCGTACCGAGGCCACGGGGTACGGAGCGGTGATGTTCACCGAGCGGATGCTGGAGCGCGCGGGCAAGGGTCTGGCCGGTCGTCGCATGGTGGTGTCCGGTTCGGGCAACGTGGCGATCTACGCGGTGGAGAAGGCCCAACAGCTGGGCGCCACCGTGGTGGCCTGCTCGGACTCCAGCGGTTACGTGGTGGACGACCAGGGCATCGACCTCGACCTTCTCAAGGAGATCAAGGAGGTCGAGCGCGCGCGGATCAGCGCCTACGCCGAGCGGCGCGGCGGCGCGACGTACGTCGAGGGCGGCAGCGTGTGGGACGTTCCCTGTGAGGTGGCGCTGCCCTCCGCCACCCAGAACGAGCTCGACGCGAAGGCCGCCCAGGCGCTGGTCGCCAACGGCGTGCTGGCGGTGGCCGAGGGCGCGAACATGCCCACCACCCCCGAGGCGGTCAAGGTGTTCCGCCAGGCCGGTGTGCTGTTCGCCCCCGGCAAGGCCGCCAACGCCGGCGGTGTGGCCACCAGCGTGCTGGAGATGCGCCAGAACGCACGGCGCACCTCGTGGTCCTTCGAGCACGCGGAGTCGGAGCTGGCCGAGACCATGGCCGGTATCCACGACCGCTGCGAGGAGGCGGCCGTGCGGCACGGCGCCAAGGGTGACTACGTGCTCGGCGCCAACGTCGCCGGGTTCGAGATGGTCGCCGACGCGATGCTGGCCCAGGGCCTCATCTAGGGACGTGTTCGGCGGACCCACGGGGCCGCCCTCCACCGCCCTCCACCCTGTTCGGGGTGGAGGGCGGGGACCCGGGTCAGGCGTCGACGGACCGCGCCGGGCGGTAGGTCAGCCCGCGCAGCAGGACCTCCGCCGGGCCGCGCCGTCCCGCGCGTTCCATGGCGGCCGCGCCGACCACCGTGAGGGCCCAGGTGAGGATGGCCAGCGCTGAGGCCGACCAGCTCGACAGGTGCGCGCCCAGCCCCAGGCCCCAGGCGGCCATCACCGGCCCCCACACCACGGACTGCGCCATGTACCCGCTCATCGACCGGCGGCCCAGGGCGCCGAGCCATCGCACCGGCCGGGACGTGGCCGCCGCGCGCCCGCTCAGGCGGTGCGCCAGCAGCCCGAACAGCGCCGCGTAGCCGACACCGGTGAAGATCCCGGCGTAGAAGTGCAGGCCGGTCAGCGCCGACGCCGGGGCGAACTCGGTGACGCCGGTGTGCTGGAGGGCCAGGACGGCGCCGGTGGTCCACCCGGCGGCGATGCCCCACAGGGCGAGCCGTCGCAGCAGCACGAGGTGTCGGCCGGGCTCGTCCAGGATCCGGTGCCGCGCGGCGAGCACGCCCATGAGGAAGGCGGCGGGCAGTGCGAGCGTCGCGATGCCCGCGACCAGCTGGAACGACCAGGTGGTGAACCGGACCGCCGCCGAGGCCAGGTAGGACTGCTCAGCGATGCTGGCGCGCTGCATGTCGGCGGCGGCCGTGCCCGCGTCGGCCGGGACCAGCATCCCCGCCACGGCGATCAGGGCGCCCAGACCCAGCAGGACGCCGATCCAGACCTTGAGGGTGCGATCCGTGCGTCCGAAGAACAGCGGCACCATGAGGAGGCCGATCAGGCCGTAGACCCCGATGATGTCGCCCTGCCACAGCAGCAGCGCGTGCACGGCGCCGAAGGCGAGCATCCACAGGTGGCGGCGTCGCAGGAGCCGTCGGGCCTGGACGGGGCCGGTCCCCTTGGCCGTCTGGCGCGCGTACATCTGGCCGATGCCGTAGGCGAACAGGAAGCCGAACATCGTGTGGACCCGCGCGTCCACCACGACGAGGGTCAGCGCCTGGGCGATCCGGTCGGCCAGGCCGCCCTCCACCGGGTGCAGACCCACGGATCCCGCCTGTGCCGTGTACAGGAAGTACGGGGTGTGCGCGAGGGCGATGAGCAGGAGCATCATTCCCCGTGCGAGGTCGGGCGCCAGGGAGCGTTCGGACAGCGGGGTCGAGCGGATCGGACCCCCGGCGGGGGGCGGTACATGATCAGGGGTGCGGGTGGTCATGTCGTCCTTTCTGAGGGGGCGGTTCAGTTGCCCGCGTCGTCGAGCCAGGAGTAGCGCAGGCGGAGGGCGCGCTCGGCGCTGCCCAGGGCGGCGCCGACGCCGAGCGTGACGTTGAGCCAGAGCGGCAGGAGAACGGGCGAGGTGAAGGTTCCGGTCACGTCGTTGACCGGGGGGATCTGTGAGAGGGGTTCGAGGGCCTGGAGCAGGTTGAGGCCGAGCCCGACCACGAGCAGGGCCACCGACACCGCGCCGATCCAGCGGCTCAGGGCCGGGTGTGCGCGGTCGAGGCGGGCGCGGCGTCCCTCGGCTGAGCGGGGGTCCGGAACGAGTTGTCGGTCCGGGCCGTCCTCGGGGACGTGGTGGCAGCGTCGGAGCCCGAAGGAGCTCATGGCGACCTCGACGTGTCCGCCGGGGACGGGGAAGAGCGCGGGCATCGTGGAGTGGGCCCGCCGTGTGCCGTCGAGGTACAGGTCGGCCGCGACCTCACCGTCCTCCTTCCTGCCCCAGTGGCGGACGTCGACCGAGTAGAGCGCGGTGCGACCGTCGTCCTGGCGGAGGGGGAGGTGGAACAGGGAACGGCTGAACAGCTGCCACCAGCGGAATCCCTTCAGGCGGCGGCCGTCTCCGGCCTTGACACGGCGTGCCGCGCGTTGGCGGCGCCACTGGTCGAGCATGTCTCCTCCGCCTCTCACCGATCCACGTCCAACACGGTGTGTTGGTGACACGAGAGACACTAACACACCGTGCTAGTACGGTGTACTAGTACGATGGGGGAAGGAGGTACTGATGACGGAAGCAGACGAGGCTCAGCGGAGCTCGCGCGACAGGATCCTCATCGCGGCGGCGACCATGGTGAGCGAGAACCCGGCGGAACGACCGAGTGTGCGGGCGGTGGCGGCCAGGGCCGGAGTGAGCACCGGCTCGCTGCGGCACCACTTCCCCACGCAGCGCGCCCTGATGGACGCGGTGCTCGCGGGGATCTACGCGCACATCGCTCCAGGTGAGCCCATCCACGACACGGCGCTTCCCGCGCGGGAGCGCCTGGTCGGCTGTCTACGGCAGATCCTCGCGCACGCCGGGACCGGGAACGAGGCGAGGGAGGCCCTGCGCAGGACCTACGAGACCTTCATCGCCCCCGAACCGACCGAGGAGGCCCGCAGGACCTACCTGGTGGTCGAGGGGCAGATGCAGCACCGAGTCGAGCACTGGCTCTCCGTGCTCGTCGAGGAGGGTGCGCTCGCCGAGGGGGACAACAGCAGGCGCGCGAAGTTCCTGCTCACCGTGGTCAACGGCGTCACGCTCGAAAGGGCGTTGCCCGCCGCGGAGTCCCTGCTGGAGTCCGAGGCCGCCACCCTGTTCGCCGCGGTCGACGGTGTCCTGGGCGGCTGCGTGTAGGCGGGGACGGGGCGTGAGCCCGACGGGGCCGGGCGCTGGAAGGACTCGTCAGCGCCCGGCCCCGACCGGCGTCACCACAGGTGGTGGACCTGGGGGCGGACGAGTTCGTCGTAGACCTCGCGGACCTGCTCGTGGGTCTTGGCGTCGAGCGGCGACAGCTGCGCGGCGGCCGCGTTGCCCCGGGCCTGGTCGGCGTTGCGGGCGCCGGGGATGACCACGCTGACACCCTCCTGGTCGAGGATCCAACGCAGCGCGAACTGCGCCATGGTGGCGCCCTCGGGCACCAGGGGACGCAGGCGTTCGACGGCCTCCAGGCCGCTCGCGTAGTCGACGCCGGAGAAGGTCTCGCCCCGGTCGAAGGCCTCGCCCCCGCGGTTGAAGTTGCGGTGGTCGTCCTCCCCGAAGCTGCTCGCGGCGGTGAACCGGCCCGACAACAGCCCGCTGGCCAGGGGGACCCTCGCGATGATCCCCACTCCGGCCTCTTTGGCGGCGGGAAGGACACGCTCCAGGGGCTTGTGGCGGAAGGCGTTGAGGATGATCTGCACGCTGGCCACGTTCGGCCGGGCGATGGCGGCCAGGGCCTGGTCACAGGTCTCCACCGAGACCCCGTAGGCGCGCATGCGCCCCTCGTCCACCATCGCGTCCAGGTCGTCGAACACGGCGTCGCTGTCGATCACCGTCGAGGGCGGGCAGTGCAACTGGACCAGGTCGACGGTGTCCACGCCCAGGTTGCGGCGGGAGTCGTCGTTCCAGGCGCGGAAGTTGCCCGAGTTGTAGTGGGCGGGGTCCTGGGCCATGCGGCGGCCCATCTTGGTGGCCACCGTCAGCTGCGGGTGGTCCTTGAGCAACCGGCCGACCAGCCGTTCACTGCGCCCGTCGCCGTAGACGTCCGCGGTGTCGACGAAGGTGACGCCCTCCTCCACCGCCGTGTTGAGGGCGCTCATGGCGTCCGCCTCGCTGACCTCGCCCCAGGCGGAGCCGATCTGCCAGGCGCCGAATCCGACGGCGCCGACGCGGGCGACGGTACCGAGTTCACGTGTGTCCATGGCGTGATCCTAAGTCCTGTGGAATCGCTCCCACACGGGGCTTAGGGCCCAGGTCGGGCGGCGTCGGACCCGAATTCCGCCTGGGGGTCCGGTTTGCGGCGTCGTATCGCGCGGGCTCAGTCCAGAGCGAGGGCACCGAGCACCATGGCTTCGGTGAGGGTGCGCACGGATTCCCGGTCGAGGAGTTCGACGGGGCGCGTGGTCAGTGTGAACAGGGCGCCGCCGTACAGGGTGATCAGCGTGGAGACCGTTCTCTCCGAGGCCAGGGTGCCGAGGTCGTCGTGCAGCTGGACGGTGCCGGCCAGCGCGGAACCCTCGAGTCGGGCGAGGACGGAGGCCAGCGCGGGGCGGCGGCGCGCCTCCAGCTGGAGCTCCAGGATCGCCAGGTAGCGGTCGCGCAGGGTGGTCACGGCGGTCCAGAGGGAGTCCGTGATCAGGTCGACCAGGGTGTGGACGGTGTCCGGGGCCTCGACCGCTCCCGCTTCGGCGGTGGCGCGCGCGGCCTCGTCCAGGTGGAGCTCCACGATCCGCTCGGCCGCCGTGACCAGGAGGCCCTCCCGGCTGCGGAAGTAGTTGGTGGCCGTTCCCGAGGGCACGCCCGCTCGTGACTCGACGGCACGGTGGGTGAGCCCGTGCGCCCCCTGCTCCGCCAGGAGGGTGATGGCCGCGTCGGCCAGGGCGCGGCGGCGGTGCGGGTTGGGGCGAGGCATGGGGCGATTATAGGACTCGGGACCATACCACTACCATCGTATTGAAAGAGGTCGGCGCGACCGCGTCGCCCGAGGCAGGGAGTGGGAGAGCGATGAGTGAACGCACAGCGACCGTCGTCGGCGGAGGACTCGCGGGCCTGGCCTCGGCGGTGGGGCTGGCCCGGTCCGGGTGGCGCGTACGGGTGGTGGAACGCCGCCCCGCGGTGGGCGAGGTGGGGGCGGGGCTCGCCCTGCCGCGCAACGGCGTCGGGGCCCTGAACGCCCTGGGAATCGAGGAGGAGGCCGTCGACCAGGCGGGCCACCGCACGCTGGCCACGGGGTTCGTGGACACCCTCGGACGCCGGATCCTGACCCTTCCCGACACCGACCCCCGGGTGCGGCGGGCCACGACCATCTGGGGGTTCCACCGCCAGGCACTGCACGCCCTGCTGTACCGGGCCGCGCTCCGGGAGGGCGTGGAACCGGTGGACGGCGCCCGGGTGACGCACGTGTCGGCGGGGCGGCCCGGAGGTGAGCCCGCCGTGGTCCGCTGGCAGCGGGACGGCGGCGAGCACGAGACCGAGGCCGGTCTGGTGGTGGGCGCGGACGGCATGTGGAGCGCGGTGCGGGGAGCACTCCGGCCCGAGGTGCGCCCCCGCTACAGCGGAAGCACCAGCTGGCGCGCCCTGCTGCCCGTGAGCGCCCTGGAGGGGACCGGGCTGGACGGCCGCCTCGTCGAGTACTGGGGGCCGGGATCGGAGTTCGGGGTGATGCGGGTCAGCGCTGAGCATGTGTACTGGTACGGGTACGTACGCCAACCCGAGCGGACCGTCTTCGACGACGAGCACGCCGCGGCTCGGGAGTACTTCGCGGACTGGGCTCCCGAGGTGGTCTCCCTGATCGACGCCACCGCGCCCGACCAGCTCATGCGGCACGACGTCCACCATCTGCCGGACGGCCCGGAACGCTACGACCACGGGCGGGTGGTGCTGGTGGGGGACGCCGCCCACGGTGCCCTGCCCACGATGGGCCAGGGTGCCGCCACCGCGATGGAGGACGGCGCCACCCTGGGACGACTGGCCGGACCCGCCCGTGAGGGGGATCTGCGGCGGGCCCTGGCCGAGTTCGACGCCCTCCGGCGCCCCCGGTGCCGGGCCATCGCGAAGCAGGCCCGCCTCATCGCCCGTGTGGGCGCGGACCTGGGTGGCGGTTGGAGGCAGGGGCTACGCAACGCGACCCTCCGGCTGATCCCGGCCGGTGCCCTGGTCACTTCCGCCATGGGAGCCGTGGAGTGGTCCCCGCCCGAACCCCTGCGCCCCGCCTGAGTACCTCTCCGGCAGGACCCGGTGCCACCGGCGAGCCATCGTCGGGGGAGCGGCACCGACGACACCGAACCCGATCACGTGGGACTGATGACACCCGCGACATCCCGTCCAAGGACACCGAATCGGCCCTGCCGAGGAAAGTTTGTCAGTTTCACCCTTCAGAGAACATTGAGCCCACAAGACAGCAACATTGCAGGCTGCGGGCATGCCGCACTCATGCGCACCGAGGCCGCGGCGTAAGGAATCTTCACCTGACCAGCCCGCAGATCGATTTTCCGATTTGCGGTCAGTGATCATGAGGTAAATTCACTGTCAAGTTAGAGGTAATCAGACCCGCAGATCACAGAATGAGGACGCGCATGTCCATGTTGATGCCGACAGCGGTGGTCGAAGGAATCACGCTGCCCGTGATGCCGTTTCGCGAGACTGCTGTAGTGGGGACCATAGGCCTGCCCACGCTGCTCCAGATGGTCCACTCGCCCAAGCGAGAGGAGGACCCTCGTGCCATGAAATACCAGAGTGGAGCCACCCGACGTCATGCGGAGATCCGCGCCCTCGTGCAGCGCATGATCAAGTCCACGAACAAGGGGAAGAACGTCCCTGAGTACGCCGAGTACATCGCTTCCGGAATCAAGGGCGAGTACGGTGAGGGTTGGTCCACACCTCCGGTCACGCTGTGGATTCCCGCAGATTCGGATGGTGATTCCGTTCTTGTCGGGGACCATGAACTTGTCGAAGGCACCGGCATTCGCAACATCACCGTTCTCAGCGGCACTCCGGTCGTGGCGATCGACGGGGAGACTCAGGTAACCGCGCTGCACGAGCTCTACGACTCTCCCAACGCACACGGCCTCACCATGGGACAGCTCCGCGCTGTCCGTATCCCCTTCGAGCTGTACTGGGGGCTCACGGTGGAGGATGCACGCCAAGTTTTCTACGACCGCAACGTGAAGGGCGTGCCTGTGGCCAAGAACCTGGCCATGAGCATGGACCAGCGTGACCTCGGCACTCAGATCGCCCATCGCATCGCCGCCAAGCTCACTGTCGAACATGAGGGTGAGCGCATCGCTTTTTCCAAACTGGTACAGGCGCGGAAGCGCCAGCTCGGGAAGAACGATCCCGAAGTGATCACCTTGTCTGGCCTTCGCGCCCTGGTCATTACCACCCTCTTTGGACGCAGCGGAATTCAGATGACGTCCAGCAATGTGGATGAGAGCGACATCCCCAACGGCGTGATGGAGAGCGAAGCTCGTGATGCAGTCATCGAGTTGATCAGCTCGATGATCAGCGATCTGTTCCCCCACTTCCTGGACCGTTCGGCGGTTTCCACCCCGGCTGTGCTCGCTGGGCTCGGTGTCGCTGGCCACCAGGCCATGCCGTGGGCAGATGGCGACAGGATCGACCCTGACAGGTTCCGCGAGCTGCTTGCAGGAATCCAGTGGGAGAGAAGGGCCTCCTACTGGGATGGAATCGCTGGCAGAGCTACGGGGAGTGACGACGGCATCAGCTTCGCTGGCGGTGTGAAGGATTCTGGCGGCCGGGTCGCCGACGCGATTCTCTATCCTCGAACGATTCCCGGCAAGAAGATTCGCGGTCACGCTTAGCCTCTGATGGAGGACTCATCCTTCGACAGCAGGATGCAAGGCGTTCGTGTGTAGGGTCGACGGGTCAATTCCGTTGCCAGGAGGGCGCTGCCCAGCCTAGGGTCGCGGTTCATGACAGATCCCCGCGTTGACCCGCCCTACGTCACCGACGAACGCACCATGCTGGAGAACTGGCTGGAGTGGCACCGACAGACCCTCGCGGTCAAGTGCCAGGGCCTCACCGACGAGCAGCTGCGCGAACGCTCCACTCCGCCCTCACCGATGAGCCTGCTGGGACTGGTGCGGCATATGGCCTACGTGGAGCACATGTGGTTCCGCGTGGTCCTGGAAGGGGAGGAGTACCACTCACCGATCAAGGAGCTCGACAACCCGGACGGTGACTTCCTGGACGTCGACACCGCCTCGGTCGAGGAGTCCTTCGCGGTGTGGCGCTCCGAGATCGACGGCGCCCGTAGGGCGTCGGACGGGCTCTCCCTCGACTCCGTCGGGAAGCGCCAGCGGCACGGCGAGGACTGTTCGCTCCGGTGGATCCTCGTCCACATGATCGAGGAGTACGCCCGCCACAACGGCCACGCCGACCTCATTCGCGAGCGCGTCGACGGGGCCACGGGGGAGTAGCCCTCAGCCTCGGAGGACGTCCCGGGAGACCGCCGCGAGATCGGCGGGACTGCCGCCCATGATGAGGGCGGCGTGTTCGGTGACGGCCTCGATCGGCCAGTCCCACCAGCGCGCCTCCAGCAGCAGCGCCACGTCCGGCTCCGGGAAGCGGGACCGGATGTGGCGCGCGGGGTTCCCGCCCACCAGCGCGTAGGGCTCCACGTCCCTGGTGACCACGCTGTGCGCGGCCACGACCGCGCCGTCACCGATGCTCACCCCCGGCATGACCGTGGCGCCTCGGCCGAGCCACACGTCGTTGCCGATCCGTGTGTCCGGCGGTGCCGGGATCGACAGGTAGGTGTCCAGGGTCCGTTCGGCCCACTCTCCGCCGAACATGGTGAACGGGTACGTCGATGGGCCGACCGTGGGGTGGTTGCCCGCGGGCATGAGCAGGGTGACCCCGGGCGCGATCGCGCTGAACCGGCCGATCACCAGGCGCTGCGGCCCGTAGTTGTACAGGACGCACGCCTCCTCGAAGGGCACGCCGCCGCCCTCGTCGTCGTAGTAGGTGTACTCGCCCACCTCGATCAGGTCGGAGGTGACCTGCGCCCGGAGGAAGACGACGTTGGTCAGGTCCGGGCGGGTCGTGGGGTGGAGGCGGTTCGGGTCGGGCGCGGGCACGGGGCTCCTCGTTCACGGGCGGTCGGTTCGGTGGCGGGCCGGGGCTCAGGAGAAGGACTTGGACAGGTCCTTGACCACGGTGCGCTCGGGTACGAAGCGGACCAGGCGGGCGTCGTCGGCGTAGTACCGGAAGTCCGGGTGCCACCTGCGCTCGTCGTCGCCCAGGTACCTCCGGAGCTTGCGTCTGCTCAGCGCCGGGTCGAAGGGCACCACCTCCGCGACGCCGCGCATGATCACCTGGAGGAACTCGTGGCGTTCCAGGTCGCAGGTGTCCACCACCACGGCTGTGCGCGGGTCTCTTGCCAGGTGCCGGGACATCACCGCGTACTCCCCGGTGATCCACCAGAGGACCCCTCCCTCCCACAGGAACCAGACCGGCCGGACGGTGGGCGCTCCGGAGGCGTTGACGGTGGCCACGCGGGCCACCAGCGGCTGGGAGAGGAAGGCGTCGACGTCGAAGGGGTGCTCTGGCTGAGGGGTGCCGGTCATGCTTCCAGACTAGGTTTCCGGTCGGCCCGGCGACAGTACCGGGTGTTCGGTTGTGGACGAGTCCCGGTGGCCCCATGGCCGACCCGCGTGCCGTCGGGAGCCAGCCGAACCCGTGCCAGGCTGGCTCCATGACGAAGCGACGACTCACCATCGAGTGGGATGACGACTCCCCCCAGCGGTACCGGAAGTTCGCCAACGCGCTGTGGGGGCTCTGCGAGTTCGCCCTGCCCGGACGGTTCCGGGTGGTCCACGACGAACACACCACCGCGCAGGAGCTGAACAACGACTACGACGCGACCGGCCGCATGGTCCGCTGGGAGTGACACCGGGAGGTCAGGGGGTCACGGAGTGGCTGACCTGGGCGGTGTGGGTCACCCATCCGTGGTCGGTCCGCTGGTGCAGCAGGAACGCGGTGGGCCCGGTCTCGAACCCCGGCGGGCCGTCCCCGTCCCTCTTGAGGACGCTCTGCCGGTACGTGCTGGGAGCGGTGGAGAGCACGCTCCCACCGAAGCCGGTGGTGGTCTGCCGGTGTACGTGTCCGGCCATGACCCGCGCGACGTTCGGGTGGTGGGCCACCACCGCCTCCAGCTCCGCGCCGTCGTCCAGCCGCATCCCGTCCTGGAACGGGAGGCCGAGGGGCACCGGCGGGTGGTGGACGCACACGAGGGCCGGGACGTCTGGCCGACGGGCCAGGACCGTGTCCAACCAGTCCAACTGCTCGGCTCCCAGCAGCCCTCCGGGGGCACCTGGGACGAGGGAGTCCAGGACCACGAGGGTGAGCTCGGGGTACTCCACCGCGTAGTGGGCGCTCGCACCCCCGCCGAGGTGGGCACCGCCCCCGAAGGCGGCGACCAGGTTCTCGCGGTCGTCGTGGTTTCCGGTCACCAGGAACAGGGGGAGCGGGAAGCCGTCGACGATCTCGCGGAGGAGTTCGTACTCCTCCGGGGCGCCGTGGTCGGCCAGGTCCCCGGAGACGACCACGCAGGTGGGCGGCGGGTCCAGGGTCAGTACCTGGGCGAGGGCCCGGCGCAGACCGGCGGCGGGTTCGGCGGCGCCCGTCACCAGGTGGGGGTCGCTCAGGTGCGCGACGGAGACGGAGGTGGATCCGGAGGAAGGGGTCATGACGGACACAGTGCCCCAGCGGGTGCCCCTCGGGCAACAGGGTTCGCGGTCAGCCGTCCAGCCCGGGCGGGGCGACGGTGAACGGTGTGGCCCGCCACTGGTCGACGGCCGGGTTCAGGTACTCGGCCAGCGTGGGCAGCTTCGGGACGAGTTCGAGGGCGGCGATCACCCGCAGGGCCCCCACGGCGTTCACGAAGGCCAGCACGTCCCGGTCGAGCTCACGCGTGCCGGCGCGGCGGGCCCCTCGGTCGTAGGCGGCCTCCAACTCGGGGCCGAGCGCGGCCAGGTCCCACTCCACCGGTCCGAGCGAGACCAGTTCGAAGTCGGCGTAGCGGTCCCCGTCCAGGGCGGAGAAGATGTTCGCGGGCGGGGAGTCACCGTGGACCGGCTGGAGCCCGACCCCGGGGTAGGCCCGCTCGAACACCTCCCGTGAGGAGGCGATCGGCTCCAGGAACCCCCATTCGGCGCGGGCCCGCTCCAGGTCGCGCGCGGAGATGAGGTCGGGGCTCTCCTCCAGCCGCTCCAGTGCGGCGGAGAGGGAGTGCGGTTCGGCCGCGCCCAGGAACTCCAGCTCCCCCGGATAGTCGCGCAGGGCGGCGTGCAGCGCGGGGACGCTCTCGGCGTTGGCGACGTAGTCGGGCTCGCCGCCGCGCCGCTCCTCCACGTACTCCCAGAACGTGATCGAGAAGCCGTCGCGCTGGACGGGCGCGCACGGCACCAGCGGGCTGGGGCGGAGCACCGGGGTGCCCTGTTCGTACAGCCACCGGGTGACGTCGAGTTCCGCGCGTTGGCGGGCGCTGACGGAGTCCGGGGTCACCGAGTCCGGCAGGACGGTGGGGACACGGGCCACGACCGGCGCCGGCGCCAGGTGGACGACCACGGAGAAGAGGTCGTGCAGCACGCGCGGGTCGGTCACGGTGAGCCCGAGGGCGCGCCCGGCCCCGACGACCGCGTTCACGGCGTCGGAGGTGCGTTGGGCCAGCTGTTCGGGGGTGAGGAATGCGGTCACGGGCCGATCATGCCACGTCAGGGCGCCGGGTTGGAAAACCTTTTTGTTGCCCGGGGCCGCCCCTCCACAATGGTGGGATGGTCGACCGACACTTCTCCGCCCCGGACCTCGCCGAGCTCTACGACCACTTCAACCCCTGGCGGAGCAGCCCGCAGGACGACTTCTACCTCGACCTCGTGATGGACGCCCGTACCGTCCTGGACGTGGGTTGCGGGACCGGCAAGATCCAACGGGTCGCGCGCGAGCGCGGGCACACCGGCCGTCTGGTGGGGCTGGACCCGGCCGACGCGATGCTGGAGGTGGGCCGCCGGGACCGCGACGACGTCGAGTGGACCCTGGGCGACCTGGTCTCCGGGCCCTACGACGGTGCGGCGGACGGCCCCTTCGAGGACGAGTTCGACCTGGTCCTCATGTCCGGGCACGCCTTCCAGGTGTTCACCACCGACGAGGACCTGCGCGCCAACCTGACCGCCGTCCGGCGGGCGCTCACCCCTGACGGGCGGTTCGTGTTCGAGACCCGCAACCCCGCCTTCCGGGTCTGGGAGGCCTGGGTTCCCGAGCGGGTGCGGACCGTACGCGGACCGGAGGGCCGGGACGCGACCTGCACGCACCGCCTGCGCGGGGTGGACGGCGAGCTGGTCACCTTCACCTCCGACTACCGGGTCGAGGGGTGGCCGGAACCGCTGGTCAGTCGGAGCACGCTGCGGTTCCTGGACGCCGACCGCCTCAACGGCTTCCTGGCCGAGGCCGGGTTCGAGGTGACCGCGCAGTACGGCTACTGGGACCGGAGCCCGCTCACCGACGCCAGCATGGAGATCATCACCTTCGCCCGTCCCGCCTGAGCGGGCCACGGCATCGGGGCGGCGATGAACGCCGTGTTCGACGGCGTGGAGGCCGCCTGGGGCGGAGGGTGCCCCTCACGGGCCCTCGGCGGGGCGGGATACTGGTGGTCGAGCAATCCCACGAGGAGGCGTCCGTGTTCTTCTTCTACAGCAGCCGTCTGGGCTGCGTGACCTCCCTGCTGCTCTCGGCCGGGCTGACCCTGCTGGTGCTCTACCTGCTCGGCTGGATCTAGGACTTCCCACCCCTCACGGGCCCTCCCGGCCCAGGCGCGGCAGCCACGGATGGTGGGCCCCGTGGACCAGTGCGAGCGCCTCCGCCAGCCACCACCGCTGGTCGGCGTCCAGTACCGCCAGCGCCGCCGCGAAGTCCGCCTCGTCCTTGGGCCGCAGTCCCGTGGCCTTGTACAGCAGTTGGACCTCGGGGGTCAGGTAGGGCAGGCCCTCCGGCGTGCGCCGTCCCAGCTGGTCGAGGGGGAGTCTGATCCGGGCGTCCCTGCGGGAGACCCACGCGTCCCCCTCGGATTCGTCCAGCATGAACTGGAGCCGCCAGGGTTCGGCCGGACCGGAGCGGCACCAGACGTCGTGGACACCGGTGGGCAGGGTCTCGCCCGCCCGCCAGGGGCGGAGTGTGCCGGGTGGGTCGGCTGCCCACCACTCCCAGTCAGGGAGCACCTTCTGGACGGTGTGCTGGTCCCGGCGGAGCAGCAGCACGTCGGTGTCGGCGTGCTCTCGGAACCGGTGGCCGACCGCCAGCGCGATGGCGTGCCCGCCCGCGATCCACCACGGGACCCTCGCCCGGGCGAACCGCGCGGCGACTTCCTCGGGAGACAGCGGGTCCCAGGGAGCACCCGGGTCCGCGCTGTCGCTCACGTCGGCACGTCCGAGGCGGCGCCGATCTGGCTCCCCACCCCGTCCAACAGGGCGTTGAGGCCGAACTGGAAGCTCTCCCAGGACTCCTGTTCGAGGTAGGGCTCATCGGGGTCGGCGTTGTCGAAGGCTCCCTGCTCGGTCATCACCGTCAGGGTGGGGAAGCGCTCGGAGAAGTCCTCGACGATCTCCTCCAGCTGCGCGGAGCGGGCGAACCACCACTGGTCCTCGGGCTGTCCGGTGACGGCCTCGGCCTGGCGGGCCTCGGCGGCGGTGCGGACCGTGCCCCGGACCAGGTTGACGATGCTGTTGTAGGCGCCCCCGACGGCCTTCGCGGGGAGTCCGGCGCCATGCAGGACGGCGGCCAGGGACTCGAAGAGCCGGTACTCGTTGGGGCCCAGGACCGGCCGGGCGGCGGAGATCTCCAGGGTCCAGGGGTGGCGCAGGTGGAAGCGCCACAGCTGACCGGACCAGGCCAGGACCTCCTCGCGCCAGTCCGTTCTGTCGGTACCCCCTCCTAGGCTCGCGGGTGCGGGACCGGTGGTGTCCTCCCACTCACGGACCAGCTCGGCGAAGGAGTGGTCGTACATGAGGTCGATGAGTTCGTTCTTGCTGGCCACGTAGGTGTAGAGGGACATGGCGGTGCGGCCCAGGCGTTCGCCCACGGCCCGCATCGACAGGGCCTGCATGCCCTCGGCGTCAGCGACCTCGATGGCGGTCTCCACCACCAGGTCCACGCTCAACTGGGCGCGGGGGCCGGGCCCGGTGCGCTCGGCCGGTTCGTGGTCGCGCCACAGCAGCTGCATGGAGCGACGGGGGTCACCCTGCCCGGCGTAGACAACCACTTGCATCTCCTTATGGAATAAACTAACGTTCGCTGGCTGTTAGTTTACCGCATAAGGCTTTCCGAGGATCCTGAGGAGCAGCTTGTCTTCCGAACCCACCACCCTGGCGGACACCCACGACACCATCCAGGTCCGAGGGGCCAGGGAGAACAACCTCGACAACGTCTCCGTCGACATCCCCAAGCGAAGACTGAGCGTGTTCACCGGACTCTCCGGCTCGGGGAAGTCCTCCCTCGTCTTCGGGACCATCGCCGCCGAGTCCCAGCGGTTGATCAACGAGACCTACACCGCCTTCCTCCAGTCCTTCATGCCGAGCGTGGGCCGCCCGGACGTGGACGCGCTGCGCAACCTCAGCGCCGCGATCATCGTGGACCAGGAGCGCATGGGCGCCAACGCGCGCTCGACGGTGGGCACCGCCACCGACGCCCACGCCATGCTGCGCATCGTGTTCAGCCGGGTGGGCACCCCCCGCCTGGAGCCCGCGAGCGTGTTCAGCTTCAACAACTCCGAGGGCATGTGCCCCGAGTGCGAGGGGCTGGGCCGCACCAACCAGATCAACGTCGAGGAGCTCTACGACCGCGACCTGTCCCTGAACGAGGGCGCCATCACCGTCCCCGGTTTCGCCGTGGACAGCTGGTACTGGCAGATCTTCGCGACCTCGGGCCTGCTGGACCCGGACCGGAAGCTGCGCGACTACACCGAGGAGGAGTGGCACAGCCTCCTCCACCAGCCTGTCACCAAGGTGAAGGTCGGGAGCAGCAACCTGACCTACGAGGGCCTGGTCCCCAAGATCAAGCGGACCTACCTGGCCAAGGAGCGGGAGAAGATGCAGACCGGCATCCGCGCGTTCGTGGACCGGGCCGTGGTCTTCTCGATCTGCCCCGAGTGCGAGGGTACCCGGCTCAACGCCGCGGCCCGCGAGGTGAAGGTCAACGGACGCACCATCACCGAGTGCGCGTCCATGCAGATCAGCGATCTCGCGGAGTTCGTACGCGAGATCGACGACCCCTCGGTGAAGCCGCTCGCGGACACCCTCGGCCACACCCTGGACTCGCTGGTGGAGGTCGGCCTCGGGTACCTGAGCCTGGACCGGGAGTCGGGCACCCTGTCCGGAGGGGAGGCCCAGCGGGTCAAGATGGTCCGCCATCTGGGCTCCAGCCTCAGCGACATCACCTACGTCTTCGACGAGCCCACCGTGGGCCTGCACCCGCACGACATCGAGCGGATGAACACCCTCCTGCTCGGCCTGCGTGACAAGGGCAACACCGTGCTGGTGGTCGAGCACAAGCCCGAGACCATCGCCATCGCGGACCACGTCGTGGACCTGGGGCCGGGCGCCGGACCCACCGGCGGCACCGTCACCTACAGCGGTGACGTTGCCGGACTGCGCGCCTCCGGCACGCTCACCGGGCGCCACCTGGACCACCGGGCGCGGCTGCGGGAGGAGGTGCGGACCCCGAACGGGACCATCCCCATCCGCGGGGCCAGCACCCACAACCTCCGGGACGTGTCCGTGGACGTCCCGCTGGGCGTACTCACCGTGGTCACCGGCGTGGCGGGCTCGGGCAAGAGCTCGCTCATCCACGGGGCGCTGCCCGGCCGCGAGGGCGTCGTGGTCGTGGACCAGTCCGCGATCCGCGGGTCGCGGCGCTCCAACCCGGCCACCTACACCGGACTGCTCGACCCGATCCGCACCGCCTTCGCCCGCGCCAACGGCGTGAAGCCGTCCCTGTTCAGCGCCAACTCCGAGGGCGCCTGCCCGGAGTGCAAGGGCGCCGGGGTGATCTACACCGACCTGGCCATGATGGCCGGGGTGGCCACCACGTGCGAGAAGTGCGAGGGGCGCCGGTTCAAGGCCGAGGTCCTCGAACACAGGCTGCGGGGCAAGGACATCAGCCAGGTGCTGGCCATGTCCGTGGTGGAGGCGCGCGACTTCTTCGCCTCGGGCAACGCCCGCGTCATCCTGGACCGGATGTACGACGTCGGTCTGGGGTACCTGGGCCTGGGGCAGCCGCTCACGACCCTGTCCGGCGGTGAGCGCCAGCGGCTGAAGCTGGCGATCTCCATGGCCAGGAACGGTGCGGTGTACGTGCTGGACGAGCCGACCACCGGTCTGCACCTGGCCGACGTGGACCGGCTGCTGGCGCTGCTGGACCGCCTGGTGGACGACGGCAACACGGTGGTGGTGATCGAGCACCACCAGGCCGTCATGGCCCACGCCGACCACGTGATCGACCTCGGCCCGGGGGCCGGGCACGACGGCGGCCGGGTGGTCTTCGAGGGCACCCCGGCCGAGCTGGTCGAGAAGGGGGAGACCCTCACCGCCCGCCACCTGCGCGCCTACCTGGGCCGCGAGGGATAGCCGGCGACCGTGAAGGGTCGGGCCCGCCGCCGGAGAACCTCCGGTGGTGGGCCCGACCACGTTCCCGCTCCCGGGGTCAGGGCGCCACGGGGGCGCCCCTGCGGGCGCGGGCGATCACGTAGTGCAGGACGCCGCCCAGCAGGGCGCCGAAGATCCACACGAACCCGGACCAGGACGCGAGGGCGGGCAGCCACACCGCCGTCACCGAGAACACCGAGGCCAGGCAGAAGGCGGACAGCGCGCGCAGGTTCCAGCCCCGGGTGAAGTGGTACTCCGATCCGGGGTCGGCCGAGTACAGGGCCTCCAGGTTCAGCCGCTGGCGTCGCAGCAGGTAGTGGTCGGCGACGATGATGCCGTACAGCGGGGCCAGGACCGCGCCGAGGGTGTCCACGAACGACGCGATGCCGATGTTGTCGATGTAGGCCACCCACAGGGCGCCCACCACGAAGCCCACCGAGGCGGTGATGAGCCCTCCGGTGCGGGCGCTGATGACCGAGGGCGCCAGGTTGGCCAGGCCGTACGCGGGCGGGATGAAGTTGGCGACCAGGTTGATGCCCACGGTGGCGACGAAGAAGGTCAGCGCCGCCACCACGGTCAGCCAGATGTTGTCCACGCGCGCGACGATGTCGGCCGGGTTGGTGAGCGCCTCCCCGTACAGCACCGAGCTCCCGGCGGTGATGACCAGGGTGAGGAACGAGAACAGGGCCAGGCTGACCGGCAGCCCCCACAGGTTGCCGCGCCGCATGGCGCGCTCGGAGCGGGTGAACCGGGCGAAGTCGCCGTAGTTGACGACCACCGCCGCGAAGTAGGCGACCATCGTGCCCACCACGGCGGAGAAGGCCGCGATCGTGCCGCCCGGGTAGTCGCCGTCCCCGGCGAACACGGTGCCGAGCTCGGAGAGGAGGTCGCCCCCGGCCATGGCCCACAGCGCGATCATCATGGCGATCATGACCGCGTACACCGCTGGTCCGGCCCAGTTCAGGAACACGCCGATCGACCTGATCCCCCGGCTGAACAGGGCCAGCTGGACCACGGCCACGATCACGTAGGAGATCCAGCCCACGGCGGACAGGCCGAGGAAGGTGCCGTCGGGGCCCGGGCCGAACAGGGCCGTGATGAGCAGCGCCATCGCCGTGGAGGCGAAGTAGGTCTGGGCCCCGTACCAGAACATGGCGGTGATGCCCCGGATGAGTGTGGGGAACTGGGTGCCGTGCACGCCCATGCTGGCGCGCGCCATGACGGCGTAGGGGATGCCGTAGCGCACGCTCGGGCGGCCGACGAGGTCGCAGAGGAACATGACGATGAGCCCGGCCAGGATGATCCCGGCGAACACCGCCCAGCCGTTGAGGCCGTAGGAGATGAAGAGCGTGGCGGCCAGCGTGTAGCCGAACAGGCTCTGGATGTCGTTGGTCCAGACGTTGAAGATCTCGAACGCGCCCCAGCTGCGCCTGCTCCGGGGCACGGGGGCGAGGTCGTCGTTGTGCAGCGAGGGGTCGGGGGAGTGGACGGTCAGGTCGGTGCCGTCGGGGCCGACCGCGGAGTCGGTGGACGGTGGGTGCGCGGTGTCGCTCATGGGGGTCCTCACGGGGGGATGGGGCTGGGCGGGGTCAGATGTCGGCGCGACGGCCCCTCTCCGGCAGTTCCTCCACGGTCAGGCGGCGGAAGGTGCCCGAGTCGGCGTCGTGGACCCAGCTGCGCCCCACGCTGGTGGCCAGGTAGGCGTCGCTGGGGTCGTCGATCTCGGCCTGAGGGTGGCGGCGCAGGATCCAGGCGCGCATCAGGACCAGGTAGAGAACGAAGGCGACCGGGAAGCCGATGACGTAGGCGTGGTCGGGCTGCCACAGGGACACGCCCGAGGCGCCGAACCAGGCGATGAGCGCGGCCGGGTTGACCCCCCTCGCGTACCGGTACTGGCCGTGGGGGTCGTACAGGGCGGGCACGTTGAGGCGACGCCGGCGCAGCACGTAGTAGTCGCAGATCATGATCCCGGCGATGGCCGCGATGAAGCCGCCGTAGTAGCTCAGGAAGGTGAAGAGGTTGTCCAGCAGCAGCCAGGGCATCACGGCGGTGCCGACCACCCCGGCGAGCACCACCCCCGACCGGTAGGACAGGTGGGGCGCGGCCGCGTTGACGAAGTTGAGCGCCGCGGGCACGACGTTGGCGGCGGTGTTGGTGGACCACTGGGCCAGGACGATCATCAGCAGCAGGACTCCGAGGACGAAGCCGGTGCTCTGGCCCTGGATGACGTCGACGGGGTTCCACTCCCCGGTGACGATGAAGGAGACCGCGCCGATGAAGGAGATCCAGGCCTGCATCATCGGCAGGGCCACGAAGTGGGCGGTGAGGACCGCGCGGTTGCGGCGCAGGAAGCGGCGTTCGCCGGGGGCGGTGCGCACGAAGCGGGTGATGCTCGGGATGTCCACGGCCAGCGGCGCCCACACGACCATGTTGATCAGGAAGAACGCCACCAGGGACAGGTCGCCGCCGGAGGCGAAGGTCCAGATGTTGGTGCCCTCCAGGTCGGCCACCCCGTCGAGCGTGTAGTACATCCAGATCGAGATGACCAGGATGCACGGGGCGGCGACGGAGGCCAGCCGTTCGACCGCCTTGATGCCGAGGGCGACGTTAGCGATCTGCACGACCAGGAACAGGGCGTACCAGAGCGGCCAGGAGGAGAACCCGGTCCAGTACTCCACGAGGCCGTTGATGGCCAGGGCGCCGATGTAGGTCTGGATGCCGAACCAGCAGGCGGCGACCACCCCGCGCGAGACCGAGGGGATGTGGGTGCCGATGGTGCCGAAGGGGGCGCGCAGGAACACCGCGAAGGACAGGCCGTGCTCGGTGCCGATGTCGGCGGTGAGGGTCATGACGACGGCGAGGGCCATGGTCGCGGTGAGCACCACGAGCATGACCACGGGCAGGGAGAGCCCGCCCTCGACGCCGTTGGCGCCGTACTGGAAGGTGACGATGACGATGGCCAGGGCCACCCACATCCAGACGAAGCCCAACAGCGAGATCGGGCGCTGGTTGAGCCAGGTGGGCAGGATCGACTCTTCGAGCAGGTGGTTGTGGGGCTGCTGGCTGTTCTGACGGGGGGTGGAGGTGTCCATGGGCCTGTGCTCCTCCGGAAGGGGGTCAGGGGTGATGGGGTGCTTCGAGCGCGGGGCTCAGCGGCCAGTGGGTGACGGCCTTGGGGCGGGGAGCGGCGAAGGTGCGGACCCGGCTGGTGGTGAGGCCGAGGCCCACCAGTGACTCGGCCAGGGCGACAGCGCTGGTGAGGCCGTCCACGACCGGCGCTCCCGCCGTGTCCTCGGGGGTGAGTTCCATCCCGGCCATGCCGCCGCAGCCGAGGACGATCACCTCGGCTCCGTCGTGTTCGACGGCGGCCCGGGCCTGGTGGGCCACGGCGCGCGCGGCGGCGGTGGGGTCGCTCTCCAGTTCGAGGACGCCCAGGCCGCTGGCGCGCACCGAGGCGCATCGGGTGTGGAGACCGGCCAGGGTGAGGCGGTCCCGGATCATGGGGACGGTCCGGTCCAGGCTGGTGACCACGGAGTAGCGGTGGCCGAGCAGGCAGGCGGTGTGGGCCGCGGCCTCGGTGATGTCGATGACCGGGGTGGGGCAGAGCTCCTGGAGGCCCTCCTTGCCGTGGTCGCCGAAGCCCGCCTGGATGACGGCGTCGTAGGGGCGGTCGTAGGTCATGACGCGGTCCATGACGGCCACGGCCGCCAGGTGGCTCTCGAAGTTGCCCTCCACCGACGCGGGGCCGAAGCGCGGGGTGAGCCCCTCGACCTCCGTACCGGGCCGGGCGACGGCGCGGGCCCGTTCGGCCAGGGCGCGGGTGATGGCCGTCGAGGTGTTGACGTTGACGATCAGGAGGCGCATGCGGTCCCTTCGTGAGGCCGTGCGGGGGTGACCCCGCCCACAATTGAAGCTATTACTTCAATATCGCTAAAGCCATCACTTCACAAGACCGGCATCTATACTTAACACGCCATGGCTGACTTCACCGAGAACCCCGCGCCCCCACGGTTCGACGAGCGCAGGATCGGTGAGCGCATCCGCGAACTGCGCACCGCGCGCGGCCTGTCCCTGCGTGAGCTGTCCGGACGGTTGGAGATCAGCGCGAGCGCGCTCTCCCAGATCGAACGGGGCAAGATGCGCCCCTCGGTCACCCGGCTGTACCAGATCATGGGTGAGCTGAACGTGCCCATGGCCGCAGTGTTCGGCCCCGACGAGAGCACCCCGGCCGCGCCCGACGCGTACACGACCCCCATGGGGGAGGCGCCCGGTCCGCGCTGGGAACCCGGCGACACCGCCATGGGCCGCGTCGCGGTGACCCGGCGGGACGAGGCGGCCACCCTGGAACTCGGCCACGGGGTGCGCTACCGCCGCCTGACCCCGGGCCCGGTCCCGGGGATGAACTACTTCGAGTCCGTGTACCCGCCCGGCTCCTACTCCAGCCAGAACGCCGAGTACGTGCGCCACCGGGGCCACGAGATCGGCAACGTCGTCAGCGGGGCGCTCACCGTGGACGTCGGGTTCGACACCTACGAGCTCCGACCGGGCGACTCGATCACGTACCCCTCCACCACCCCGCACCGCATCTCGAACCAGGGCGACAGCGACGCCGTCGCCATCTGGCTCAACCTGGACTGAGCCCGGGCGGCGCGTCGTTCCGCCCGCGGTTCTCAGGGCAGTGCGTCGAACCTCGCCCGGGCGCGCTCGACGTCGGGCATGGTCTCGGTGGTCCAGCGCAGGAGCGCGTCGACGAGGTCCTGGAGGGTCCTGCCCAGGGTGGAGATGCGGTACTCCACGGCCAGCGGCCGCGTGCTCACGATGACCCGGTCGACCATCCCGTTGCGCTCCAGGCGGCGCAGGGTCGCGGTGAGGGACTTCTGGGTGACGACGGGGATCGCGCGGCGCAGCCCGTTGAAGCGCAGGGGTTGTTCGCACAGGCAGTCCAGCACCTGGAGGGACCACTTGTCGAGCGTCTGGTCGAGGAGCTCGCGGTGTTCGGCGGTGATCTGGGGGGCGGGCTGGCCGGTGGCGGTTTCGTGCATGATACCTGGTCTCGTTGAGGTTCCCTTTGGCCACCTAGTAGACATGGGATACCTGCAGAACGCCAACCGGAGGTACCTTCCATGTCCGTGCAGCTGCTCTCTCCCGAAGGCCTGTTCCAGCCTGTTCCGTACCACCACGTCTCGATCGGCACCGGCAGCCGCCAGGTGCACGTGGCCGGTCAGATCGCCCGCGACGGCGACGCGAACCGTCTGGCCACCGGGGACCTCACCGGCCAGGTCGAGATCGTCCTGCGCCACACCGCTCGCGCTCTGGCCGGTGCGGGGGCGACGTTCTCCGACGTCGTGCGCCTGCGGTTCTTCGCCGTCGACTGGAAGCCGGAGAAGGCCGACGCCTTCATGAAGGGCATCGAGAACGTCACCGAGGAGCTGGACCTTCCGACCCCGCTTCCGCCCACGTCGCTGATCGGCGTGGACTACCTCTGGGAGCCCGACGTCCTCGTCGAGCTGGAGGCCTTCGCCGTCCTGGACTGACCCCGCCAGACCCCGGTCAGTGGCCCCCGCTCCGTGGAGCGGGGGCACCCCGACGGGATTCCGGTCAGTCCTCCTCGGGTGCCTCGTCGACAGGCCGAACCCTGCTGGCGAGCCGGTAGTCGACGCGAACGTCCTCGTAGACCGTCCCGGTCTCGACGGGCCTGGGAACGCCCGATCGCTCGCTGCCCGCGACACCCTCCGACCGGGGGCTTCCCCGGTGTCGGGATTCGACCTCCGGCACCTCGCGGAACGTCAGTTCTCTCGCGGTGACGGACGCTCCGATCTCCACGTCGTACTCGGGTTCCTTCCGGGTGCCCATGGTGATCACCCCCGATTCACCGGTCGCCCTCGCCACCGGAACGCCGCACCGTGTCTCCCGCCCACTTCGCGGCACTGCTCAACACGTTCGCGGCGGTCCTCGCGGCTTCCCCCGCGCTCTTCGCGGCGGCCTCCGCCCTCTTCGCGGCGGCCTCCACGGATCTCACCGCGTCGTCGGGGAGCGAGTCGGCGTCCTCAGCCGGGGCGTCCGTGTCGTCAGCCCCTGGAGCGTCGTCGGGCGCCTCGTCATCGATGTCCGGGTCGGGTTCGTCCGTCGCCCCCGTGTCCGACGTGTCGTCCTGTGCGGTGTCCCCGGTCCCGGGGAGGGCGTCCTCGACCGTGCTCGCAGCGCCTGAGCCGACGTCCCGCGCGGTGTCTCCCGCGACCTGGCCCACGTCCCCCACCGCACTTTGGGCGCCCGATCCGACGTCCTCCACCGCACTTTGGGCGCCTGACCCGACGTCCTCGACCGCACTTCCAGCACCTGACCCGACGTCCCTGACGGCGCCGCCGGCACCCTCGCCCAGGGCTCCGACGGCCCGACCCGTGCCGCTGCCCACCTCTTCGAGGCTGGACTCCACACCGCGGGCCACGTGTTCCAGGACCTCCGGGTTCGTGTCGACGGTGTGCAGGACCCGCGCGATGATCTCCCGAACGTTGTCGAGCCTGACCTTGAGCAGGGCCTCGGCCTCGACACCCTTGATGTTCAGGTGGACGCGGCCGAGTCCGACGTCCGCTCCCACCTTCAACTTGAGCAGGTCCAGGACCTCGGCCTGGAGTGAAACGGAGGCGACCAGGTTGTCGACCTCGAGGTCGATCTCGTCGACCTTCAGGTTCGGGACTTCGAGGAGGACGTCCGTGTCGCTGCTCGCTGCCGGGCCGCCGTCGGATTCGCGGCGGGGCTCAGGAACCGCCTCCGCACCCACACCCTCCGGTTCGAGGTCCTGCGAGGTCCTCCCGTTGTCCTCGTGTGTGATTCCTCCGGTCTTCGGAGTGTCTTCCACCTTTCCCACAACCTTCCACGCGGCTGGGCACACCCAGCGGTCCCAACGCCCTCCGGGGGTGTCTTCGTACGGTCGGCCTCGGTCACGGACTCCGGTGTGGAGTGTTCCGTCGGTCGCCGTTGTGGGAGTCGATGAGAGCGTGTGCGCCCCATGTACCCGACGCCAGCGTCGGGAAACTGTTCCTCCTGCTCAGAGCTGGTTTCAGCCGAATGGGAGGGCTGTTGGACACCGGGGTTCCCCAGCCGTGCCCGGGCGCCGCGCGATACTGGCCCGCATGACGACTCAACCTTCCGGTCCCGTGCCGTTCTCCCGTATCAAGATCCGTGTGGGGGCACTGGTGTTCTGCGGAGACGAGGTGGCACTCATCCGGCGCGACCGTCCCGGGTCGGTCCACTACACACCGCCCGGCGGGAACGTCGAGCCGGGCGAGGACCTGGACGTCGCGCTCCGGCGCGAACTGGCCGAGGAACTGGACCTGCGCCCGCACCAGGCCACCGCGCCGCAGCTGCTGTGGGTGGTGGACCAGCGCGTCAGCCGCCCGGGAACCACGCCGCCACCGCGCAAGCTCCACCTGATCCACCGCCTGCACGTCACGCCCGAGGTACGCGACGTGCTGGCGGTGGAGGAGTACGACGAGCAGCCCGGTGGCGGGCACGAGATCGGATTCGTGGAGTGGGTCGACTACCGGAGCGCCGCTGACCTGCCGATCTTCCCGCTGATCGGCCCGGCACTCGCGGCCTTGCCGCACCCGCGCGCGGTCGTCGCCGACGCCGCCCTGCCAGCGGTCACCGACGACGACTACGTGTGGGTCTAGCCCTCCAGGACCTTCTTGAGGTCGGCCAGCCAGGAGCGCCAGTCGGCCTTCCACTCGGCGGCGCGTTCGGCGGTGGCGATGCGGGTGTGCTCGATCCCCACCGAGGACTTGCCGTCGCCCTTGGACTGGAAGGTGACGGCGATGCGGGTGTCCTCGGGAAGGTCCGCGGTGAAGCGCCTGCCCGGCTTCGAGGTGCGCTCGGCTGCCTCGACCGGGAGCCAGCGGGTGCGCAGGTCCGGGTCGCTGAAGGCCTCGAACAGCTGCTCGACCGGGACGTTCACGGTCTTGCTGGCGCTGGAGGCGAACCCGTCCTTCTTCTGGCCGGGCACGCGGAGTCCGCGCTCCTGCTCGTAGGCGACGGTGACGGTCTGCGCCCACCAACCGGGCACGTCCTGCTCCCCGACCAGCCACGCGGCGATCTCGGTGTGGGTCCGGGAGGTGGCGCCCCAGGCGTCCAGCAGCGCGAACCACGCGTCGTAGTCGCGGCCGGTCGCGTCGGCGACCTTGGCACCGGAGACGCGGTCACGGATGGTGGCGGCTCCCGTCCCCTGGGCGGGGCCCGAGGGCGCGGGGTCGGAGATCAGGTGGGACCGGGCGGCGGTGTAGCTCTCGCCGGTCTTCTCCATGCGGGCGCGCACGTTCTGCTTGAAGGACTTCTGGCTGGTCATGACGGCTCCTCGGCGGCACACGGCGGAGCCCACGCCCCCGTCGCCCGCCGGAAGGGCTGTGTTCGTCAGACCGGCGTCCCGAGGACTCCAGGGTCCCCTTTGCCCCCGCGGTGCCGACGGCGTGGGCGCCGGGGCCGGAGGTTGGGCGCGGGACCGCGCCGCCCTCCACGTTACCCCGGCTGACGCTCCGTCACCACCCTTTCCAGATCATGCCCGGTGGGCCCGCAGGACGGTGTCGTGGGTGTGGTGCGATCCCGTGGGAGCGGGGACCACCCGGGCGCGGGTCTCGTTGACGGTCACGGTCCAGTCGGCTCCGAGGAGCTCGGCCACCTCGGCGGGCTGGTAGTAGTCGGCGGGAGCGTGACCGTCGTCCAACCGCTCGGGCAGCGGGGTGATGTCGTGGCCGACGAAGAGGAGGGTGCCTCCCGGTGCGACCGAGGCGAGCAGGGCGCGCAGTGCGGTGTGCTCGGGCTCGCGCGGGAGCGGGAAGTAGTGCACGGTCACCAGGTCGAAGGCGTCGGCCGGGGGCGGCGCGGAGGTCAGGTCGCCCTGCTTCCACGAGACCCGGCCCCGGACGTCCGTGCTCGCGGCCGCCGCGCGGTCGAGGGCCACGCGCGAGATGTCGACCCCGGTGACCATCCACCCCCTGCGGGCCAGCCAGAGGGCGTCCCCGCCCTCACCGCAGCCCACGTCGAGCGCCTGGCCGGGTGGGAGGTCGGCCAGTTCGGTGACGAGGACACCGTTGGGGTCG
Source organism: Nocardiopsis sp. iso_237 (assembly GCF_056173345.1). Classification (NCBI taxonomy): domain Bacteria; kingdom Bacillati; phylum Actinomycetota; class Actinomycetes; order Streptosporangiales; family Nocardiopsidaceae; genus Nocardiopsis; species Nocardiopsis sp. iso_237. The sequence continues at coordinate 3,495,317 of NZ_CM149669.1, forward strand.
CCGCTGAAGAGCTGTTCCCGGCTGCCGTACCTGTCGTCCCAGAACCGCGCGTCCATGTTCGTGCTCCTTGGTGGTGGGGTTCGGAGGGGCCCGCTGGTCTCCTCCGCCACCAAGGTGCCCCAGCGCGAGACGTGCGGCAAGCTTTCTTGCGGGAACGGCAAACCTCAGGACGGGTGGTCGTACACGAGGGTGTGGCGCCAGAAGAGGCGTCCGCGCACGCGGGCCCCGGGCAGTTCCCGGGCGGCCACCGCGCGGATCCGGTCCAGGGTCCACTCCGGTTCGCTGGTGGGGGCGCTCATGTGCGGGGGCGGTCCGGCGGCGACGCGCGGGTGTCTGACCAGTCCCACCAGCGGGTTCAGTGCGGCGGAGACCAGTCCGACGAGGAGGTCGGCCCAGCCCTCGCCACGGTGGCAGCCCACGATCACCAGACGACCGCCCGGGGCCAGACAGGCACGCAGCTCCCGCAGGGTCGCCTCCAACGGCAGGTGGTGCAGGACCGCCACCAGGGTGACCGCGTCCCAGAGCCGGTCAGGGTCGCGCCCAGCGAAACCCGCCCGGATGACGGTGACGCCGGGAACGTCCGCGAAGCGCTCCCCGGCGCGTGCCGCGGTGGCCGGATCGGGCTCCAGCCCCACGACCTCGTCCACACGCCGGTTCAGGCGGGCCAGGAGGTTGCCGGTGCCGCACCCCACGTCCAGGACGTCGCGCGCCCCGCTGGCCGCGACGCGACGCACCACCCAGGGGCCCAGGCGGTCGTTGTGGCTCCACGGATGCCGCTGGTTGAGGCGGTCCAGCCAGCTGGTCACCGGCGTCAGGGAAGGCATACCGACACAGTAGTGACGTGCCTCAGCCCAGCAACGCCCCGGCCATGGTCAGTCCGAGCCAGGCGGAGCCCACACCCAGGCTCAGGTGCGCCAGCACGTTCACCAGGGCGCGGCCGCGCGAACCGGTCCGGGAGAGCTGGACCGTCTCGTAGGCGAACGTGGAGTAGGTGGTCAGCGCCCCGCACAGCCCCACTCCCAGCAGAGACATCACCTCCGGGGGCAGGGGAAGCGCCAGCAGCGCCCCCAGGAGCAGGCTGCCGACCGCGTTCACCACCAGGGTCCCCCATGGGAAGCCCTCACCGAACCGGCGCTTGAGTTCCAGGTCCACGAGGAAGCGGGCGGGGGCTCCCACGGCCGCGCCCAGGACGACCATCAGCGCGCTCACGGGTTGCGCCCTCCTCCGTGCGTGAGGAACCGGTGGGCCAGCGACGAGGCCGCCCAGGCCGCGGTGAGCGCACCGGCCAGGGTGAGGAGGAGATAGACCAGCGCGACCTGTGGGGCGCCCCGTTCGACGGCGGTGACCACGTCGGTGGCGTAGGCGGAGAAGGTGGTGTAGCCGCCGAGGAACCCCACACCCCAGAAGGGGCGGACGAGACGGTTCCCGGGCCAGCGGTGCACGACCAGCTCCATGAGCAGGCCGATCAGCAGGCTGCCGGTGACGTTGACCGCCAGGATCGTCCAGGAGACACCGGAGGCCGCGGGCGGCCAGAGCACGTCCAGCGCGTGGCGACTCAGCGCCCCCAGGGCCCCACCGGCGGAGACGGTGGCCACCAGGGGCAGCAGGGACCCCCGTTCGGAAGTGGACATGGGGCCATTCTCCACCCGCCCGCCCCTCAGGGCCGTCCCCCATGGATTCCTGGCCCGTGGTGCGCGGGAGGCGGTGGCCTTCGCGAAGTTCGCCGGGATGGCGGTGCTCGCGGTGCCGCTGATCTGGGTCGTGGCCGCCGCCGTCCGGGCCCTGCCGGGGGCCGGCCATCCTCTGAAGTGCCGTGTGATCCCCGGACCCCCGGGGTTAGGGTCGGACCAGGACTCCCGAAGGAAGGACCACCCCCGTGGGCACTCAGAAGGAACGCATGCTGGCCGGTGAGCTCTACCTCGCCGACGACCCCGAGATCGACGCGGACGTGGCCCGGGCCCGGCTGCGCTCCGAGGCGTTCAACAACAGCGCGGCAGAGGACGCCGAGGGACGGTTCAAGGCCCTCACCGACCTCGTCGGTGAACTCGGTGAGGGCAGCGAGGTCCGTCCGCCGCTGCGCGTGGACCTCGGGTACCGGATCACCATCGGGCCGCGTTCCTTCGTCAACTTCGACGCGGTCATGCTCGACGTCGCCCCCATCACGATCGGCGCGGACGTCCTGATCGGACCCGGTGTCCAGCTGCTCACCCCCACGCACCCCCTCGACCCGGAGCTGCGCCGCGCCAAGTGGGAGGCGGCCGAGCCCATCACCATCGGGGACAACGTGTGGCTGGGCGGCGGGGTCATCGTCTGCCCTGGTGTGACCATCGGTGAGAACACCGTGGTGGGCGCGGGCGCGGTGGTCACCAAGGACCTGCCCGCGAACGTGGTGGCGGTCGGGAACCCGGCCAGGGTCATCAAGGAGATCTGAGTCCCCGGAACGGTGGGGGAGGACGCGTGTGAGCGACGAGGACGACGTCCGGCGGATCGCGCTGGAACTGCCCGGGGTGAGCGAGCGCCCCTGTTACGGCCGACCCGCCTTCTACGCCTCAGGGAGGATCTTCGCCCGCCTGCACGACACACCGGGCGTCCTGGTGCTGTGGCGGGCCAGTGCGGAGCAGGGCCGGGAGCTGAGGGAGAGCGATCCGGAACGGTTCTTCACGACCGACCACTACCGGGGGCACGCCAGTGTGCTGGTGCGCCTGGACCTGGTCGGCGCCGAGGAGCTGGCCGAACTCCTGGACGAGGCCTGGCGGGTGCGCGCCCCGCGCCGCCCGTCAGGTCCGGACGCGCGGGGCTGAAAGCGGACTGAGGGGGCGGAACGCACCGTGCGTTCCGCCCCCTCGTCGCTCCACGACCGGGCTCAGCCCTCCGGTGAACCCGTGGGCCTGCCCGGCACCCTGCGGTATCACAGCGGCGACCGGGCCGTCTTCGACGAGTTCGCTCGGCTTCTTCGAGCGCCGTCCATGGTGCGGGCGCGGGTCCGGTGCGATGACACGTGTGACGCCCGGGATCCTTACTCGCGATCCCGGGCGTCACCGTGGCCGTCCCCCGGTGTGGCGCCACCGGGGGACGGGGTTCGTGGGCCTATCCGGCCGCCGCCGGTTCGGGGTCGCCGTGGGAGAACTGGGTCCGGTACAGCTCGGCGTAGCGACCGCCCCGGGCGAGCAGCTCGGTGTGGGTGCCGCGTTCCACGATCCGGCCGGCCTCGACCACCAGGATGGCGTCGGCCGCGCGGATCGTGGAGAGCCGGTGCGCGATGACCAGCGCGGTCCGTCCCTCCAGGGCCTCGGCCAGCGCGGCCTGGACCGCCGCCTCGGAGGTGGAGTCCAGCGCGGAGGTGGCCTCGTCGAGGATGACCACCTCGGGCCCGGTCAGGAGGAGGCGGGCGATGGTGAGCCGCTGGCGCTCCCCTCCGGAGAAGCGGTAGCCGCGTTCGCCCACCACCGTGTCCAGCCCGTCGGGGAGACCGGCGACGAGGGTGTCCAGGCGGGCGCGGCGCAGGGCGTCCCAGACCTGTTCGTCGGTGGCGTCGGGGGCGCCCAGGGTGAGGTTGGCGCGAATGGACTCGTGGAACAGGTGACCGTCCTGGGTGACCATGCCCAGGGTGGCGCGCACGGACGCGAAGGTCAGGTCGCGGACGTCGGTCCCGGCCAGGCGGACGGTGCCCTCGTCCACGTCGTACAGGCGCGGGGTGAGCTGGGCGATGGTGGACTTGCCCGCTCCGGAGGAGCCGACCAGCGCCACCGTCTGGCCGGGTTCGACGCGGAAGGACACCCCGTGCAGGACCGGACCGTTGTCGGTGGGGTCCAGGGTGGCGACCTCCTCCAGTGAGGCGAGGGAGACCCGGTCGGCGGTGGGGTAGCCGAAGGTGACGTCGTCGAACTCCAGGGAGACCGGCCCGGCGGGGACCGGGCGCGCATCCGGCCTCTCGTCCACCAGCGGCTTCAGGTCCAGGACCTCGAACACCCTGCTGAAGCTGACCAGGGCGCTCATGACCTCCACGCGGGCGCTGGCCAGCGCGGTCAGCGGCGCGTACAGGCGGGTCAGCAGCATGCCCATCGCCACGACCGTTCCGGCGTCGAGCTGGCCGCGCAGCGCGTAGAAGCCGCCGAGGCCGTAGACCAGGGCGAGGGCGAGCGCGGAGACCAGAGTCAGGGCGGTGAAGAAGACCTCCTGGACCATAGCGGTGCGCACCCCGATGTCGCGGACCCGGCGGGCGCGGCGGGCGAACTCCGCGGACTCGTCGTCGGGGCGTCCGAAGAGCTTGACCAGGGTGGCGCCGGGCGCCGAGAAGCGCTCGGTCATCTGGGTGCTCATGGCCGAGTTGTGGATGGTGCGTTCGCGTTCGATCCTGGCCAGTCGGGCGCCCATGCGGCGGGCGGGCAGCACGAAGACGGGCAGGAGCAGCAGTGAGAGCAGGGTGATCTGCCAGGACAGGGTCGCCATGACGACCAGCGCCAGCACGAGGGTGACGACGTTGCTGATCACCCCGGACAGGACGTCGCTGAAGGCGCGCTGGGCACCGATGACGTCGTTGTTGAGGCGGCTGACCAGGGCTCCGGTGCGTGTACGGGTGAAGAAGGCGACCGGCATGCGCTGGACGTGGTCGTAGACGGTGGTGCGCAGGTCCAGGATGAGCCCCTCACCGACCCGGGAGGAGAGCCAGCGCACGACCAGGGACAGGGCGGCCTCGGCCGTCGCGACCAGGGCGATGAGCCCGGCCAGGAGGAGGACCGGTCCGAGTGCGGATCCGGCCACGATCTCGTTGACGACCTCACCGGCCAGCAGCGGCGCGGCCACCGCCAGCGCGGCGATGAGCACGCTGAGACCGAGGAACCAGGCCAGGGGGCGTGCGTGGGGTCGGGCGAAGGAGGCGATCCTGCGTAGGACCGGGCGGGAGAAGGGGCGCTGATCCTCGTGGGCGTGCATCGCGTGGTAGATCGAGTTCCACGCGGCCATTTCCATACTCATGGGGTCCACCGGTCCGTGTCGTTGGCTACCCCTGAACCGTAGAACCTGAACAATACTTGAGGTCAAACCAGAGACAGATGTTCCCTTTTCTTCCTTTCAATGCTCATCTATAGGGAAGGTTAGGATACTTTGAGGAAGAAAAGAGAGGACGTGTGTCATGAGTACGATCTACCGAACCGAGGACGACGGGCGGTGGCTCCGGCAGCGGTACCTCCGGACCCTCGACGACGCCCCGGTCCCGACCCGGCGACTGACCGTCCCGACCCGCGAGGGGGAGACCTTCGTACTCGCCTGCGGCCCCGAGGAGGCCCCGCCGCTGGTCCTGCTGCACGGCTCGGGGGCCAACGGCAGCCACTGGTTCGCGGACCTGCCCGCGTGGTCGGAGCACTTCCGGGTGTACTCGGTGGACCTGGTCGGTGAGCCCGGACTGAGCGCGCCCTCCCGCCCCGACCTGTCCACCGAGGCCAGCGCGCTGTGGCTGGACGACGTGTTCGCCGCGCTCGACCTGAGCGACACCGCCATGGCCGGAATGTCCCTGGGAGGATGGACGGCGCTCGACTACGCCATCCGCCGCCCCGGCCGCGTCACCCGCCTCGCTCTGGGCTGCCCGGGCGGACTGGGCGCCCAACGCCGGTGGAGCATCCTGGGGGCGGGTCTGCTCATGTTGTTCGGATCGGGTGCCCGGGAGCGCTCGGTCCGCTACCTGGTCGGGCTCGGCCGTTCCGGGGACGAGGCGGTGCTGGACGAGATCATCGGGGTCTTCACCCGGTTCCGCCCGCGCACCGAGACCCTGCCGGTCTTCCCGGACGAGGCGCTGCGCGCGCTGGCCCTCCCGCTCCAGGTGACCGTGGGCGACCGGGACCGGATGTTCGACTCCGAGGAGACCGCCCGGCGCGTGCGAACGTGTGTTCCGCACGCCCGGGTGCGGATGCTGCCGGGGGTGGGCCACGCCCTCACGAGCCAGACCGGGCCCGCCCTGGAGTTCCTTCGAGGCGGGGCCGACCCCGGCCGACCGTCCCGGCGCTGACCGCGTTGGCGGCCACGATCGCGAGGATCGCCGCACCCTCCACCCGGTCCAGGGCCTGACCCAGCACCAGCCAGCCCGCGAGGGCGGCCATCACCGGGTGCACGCTCATGAACAGGCCGAAGAAGCGGGCCGGGACCCGGCGCAACGCGTACAGGTCGCCCAGGAACGGGACCATCGAGGAGAGCACCCCCGCCACCGCCGCACAGAGGACGGCGGCCGGTGTGGGCGGGTGCAGGAGGAGCACGGTGATCCCCACGGGCACGAACACGAGCGCGGAGATCCCGGCGGCGGTCGCCGACCCCTCGATCCCGGGGAGCCGCCGTCCCACCGTCCGGTTGAGCAGGATGTAGGCCGCCCAACAGGCCGCCGCGACCAGGGCCAGGGCGATCCCCGCGTAGTCGGTGGAGGGCTGCGGTCGCATGAGGACCGCGACCGCCCCGCCCGCCACCAGTGCGCAGGCCAGGTCGGTCCAGCGGCGTGAGGCGGCGAGGGCCACCGCCAGCGGGCCGAGGAACTCCAGGGTGACCGCCAGCCCCAGCCCGATGCGGTCGACGGCCAGGTACAGGGTCAGGTTCATGGAGCCGAACACCAGCGCCATCGCCAGTACCGGCCACCACTGGTGCCAGGTGAAGGAGCGCAGCCTGGGGCGTCCCACGAGCATCAGCACGGTGCCCGCCACCCACTGTCGGATCGCGACCACCCCGACCGGCCCGATCACCGGGAAGGCGAGGGCGGCGGTGGCCGCGCCGACCTGGTTGGAGGCGCCGCCGACCAGCATCACGGCCATGCCCCGCCAGCGCTCGGCGCCCGTCCGGGTGTCGGTGGAAGTCGTCATACCGGGAGCATCCACCGACCGTTCACATACGCAAAATGCATACGAGGGATCATCTATACGCTGGAGTCATGGATCTCGAACTCCGTCACCTGCGCTGCCTGGTCGCGATCGTGGACACCGGCAGCTTCAGCGACGCCGCCCTGGACATGGGTGTCTCACAGGCGGCGGCATCCCGGACCCTGGCCGCCCTGGAGGGCATCCTCGGCGTGCGCCTGCTCCACCGCACCAGCCGCAACGTCACGCCCACCACGGCGGGGGTCCAGGTGCTGGCCCGCGCCCGCCACCTGCTGGCCGAGGCGGACAACCTGGTGAGCGAGGCCACCACCGGCCACACCCGCCTGCGGGTGGGGCACGCGTGGTCGGCGGTGGGCCGCCACACGGCCGAGTTCCAGCGCCGTTGGGCCGACCTGTACCCGGGCGTGGACCTGCACCTGATCCGCACCAACACCCCCACCGGCGGACTGGCCGAGGGGCTGTGCGACCTGGCGGTGGTCAGGGCGGCCTTCGACGGCAAGCGTTTCGACAGCGCCGTGGTGGGGCACGAACGGCGGCACTGCGCGATGGCCTCCGACGACCCCTGGGCCCGGCGGCGCTCGCTGCGCCTGGACGAGCTGACGGACCGGGTCCTGTTGTTCGACCGGCGCACCGGGACCACCACCGCGGACCTGTGGCCGGAGGGCGCGCGCCCGGAGATGGAACCCACCCGCGACATCGACGACTGGCTGGCCGAGATCGCCACCGGCCGAGCGGTCGGCATCACCCCGGAGAGCACCGCCACGCAGTACCGGCGCGACGGGATCGTCTTCCGACCCCTGCGGGACGCGCCGCTGATCCCGGTACGGCTGGTCTGGCGGCGGCACGACCCGCACCCGGCCACGCACGCGGCGGTGGCGCTGCTCTCGGAGCTCTATCGCCAGGGGCGCTGACCGCCCGCCCGTCCCCGGTGCGCCACGCCGGGGACGGGCGGGCGGTACCCGGACCGAGGGAAGGCGCGCCGGGGGTCTCCACACGGTCGCGGGACAGGAGGCCGCCGACGGCTCAGGGGTTCAGGGAGTCGATGACGTCGATGATCCCCACCTGTTGGAGACCGTTCACGAGGAGGATCAGCCCCGCGATGCCGACGATCCAGGACAGGGTCTCCCGCGAGCCCGCGTCGATCTTCTCGCGCCAGCGGTCCAGCCTGGGGCGCAGGCGTTCGCCGAACAGACGGTGGCCCAGGTAGAGCAGGACCGGCGGCAGGACCATCACGAGGTTGTAGGCGGCGAGCACGGGGACCCAGGTGGGTGCGGTGAGTCCCGCGGCGCCATGATGCCGATGGCGGCGAGGTAGGGCAGGGCGGTCCCGGCCTCCAGCAGGCCGGTCGCCAGACCGAGGCCGATCATGCTGACGGTGCGGAACGAGGCCGGGCGGCGAGGGGCGCGTCTCCTGGTCGGCATCACCCAGGAGTAGGCGAACAGGCCCCCGCCCAGGACCAGCAGGGCCCAGCCGAAGACGGGGCTGTCCGCCAGGTGGGACAGGCTGCTGAGGGCCGCCCCCAGCCCCAGCATGAGCGCGCACCCGAGGGCGAAGTAGAACAGTGCCACCGTGCCGAGGTAGGCGAAGAGGGGGCGGGCCACGGAGGTCGCGCCGCTGAGCAGTACGAACAGGGTGACGCCGAGGGTCGTGGGGCTCAGGGTGTCCAGGAGTGCCAGTCCGGCGACCGGCAGGAGTACGTCCAGGGGAGGCATGCGACTCTCCACGTCTGTTTTAACTCGACTGTGCTAAATAAAATAACACACCTGTGCTAGAAAGGGGGAGTGCCCAAGATCGTTGATCACGAAGTACGCCGTCGGGAGCTGGCCGAGGCCCTATGGAGGGTGATCGCCCACTCCGGCCCCCAGGCCGTGTCCATCCGTACCGTCGCCGCCGAGGCGGGGCTCTCCGCCGGGGCGCTGCGCCACTACTTCCAGACCCGCGAGGAACTCCTGGTCTTCGCCATGGACCTGTCCGAGGACCGCGTGGTCGCGCGGATGCGGGAGCAGTCGCTCACCATGGACCCCGAGGAGTCCATGGTCGAGCGCGCCGCCGGGTTCGCCGAACACATGCTCCCCCTGGACTCCGTTCGCAGCGCCGAGTTCCGGGTCTGGGAGGCCGCCGGACACCTCGGGGAACTCGACCCCCGCCTGGAGGAGCGCTGGGCCCGCCAGCGCGGCCTCTACCGCCAGCTGGTCGGGGGGCTCGGCGGGCTGCCTCCTTTGGAGGACCCCGAACACGAGCACCCCGACCCCTGGCTGGAGACCTGGGCCGCGTTCCTGCACACCTTCGTCGACGGGCTGGCGCTCCAGATGATGGTCAACCCGGCGCAGGTCCCCGCCGAGGCGGGCCGGGCACGGCTGCGCTCCTTCCTGTCGCACGTGGAGGCCAGCCGGAGGTAGTCCTGCCGCCTCCTCCCCGGGCGGCGCGTACCCCCGCCCGAACCAGGGGGTGGCCGGGCCACTCCCCGGGCTTGGACATACTGGGTGCGCGGTTCGGGGTGATTCCGAAGGATTTCGAGGGGGAAGAGCGTGACCACCATGCGCGGCGACGAGGGTGTGCCGGACGAACGGACCAAGATCGAGTTCAGGCGCGCGGAGGTCGAGGACGTCCCCGCGCTGGTCGATCTGGTCAACTCCTGCTACCGGGGCGACAGCTCACGACGCGGCTGGACCACCGAGGCCGACTTCCTCGACGGTCAGCGGGTGGACGCCGACACCCTGGCGGAACTGTTCGGCCGCACCAACACCCTGGTGCTCGTGGGTGAGTCCGAGGGCGAGATCGTCACCTGCTGCGAACTCCAGCGGACCGTCAACGGCGCGTACTTCGGGATGTTCTCGGTGCGCCCCGACCTCCAGGGCGCGGGCCTCGGGCGGGTCGTGCTGGCCGAGGCCGAGCGCACGGCGGCGCGCGAGTGGGGGTGCCGCCTCATCCGGATGAAGGTCCTCAAACAGCGCCCCGAGCTGATCGCCTGGTACGAGCGGCGCGGATACACCAACACCGGCAAGACCGAGCCCTTCCCCTACGGCGACGCGGCCTTCGGGCTGCCCCGGCAGGACGACCTGGCCTTCGTCGAACTCACCAGGGAACTGGACTTCGACTGACCGGTCAGGACGGTTCGAGGTTGGCCGACATCCGCTCCAGGACGTTGACCGTGTCACGGTACTCCTGGTCGCTGACGCCCTCACACAGGCGTTCCCGGGTGCGTGTGACGCGCTGGAGGAGCTCTCCGTGGGCCCGCTGGCCCTCCGTGGTCAGCTCCAGGGACACCAGGCCGCTCACCCAACCGCGCTCGCGCAGGGCCTCCACCACCGGGGCGACACTGGGTTCGTCCTCCTCCAGGAAGGGCGCCAGACGCTGGTCCAGCTGGAGGACGGTGCCGGGGTCGTCGTGCAGGGAGTTGAGCACCTGCCACTCGCGTCGACCGAGGGAGTCCTCGGCCAGGGCGCGGTCGAAGTCGTGCTCGATGAGTCGGTCCAGGTGCTTGAGCCAGAATCCGATGGGCAGGTCGGACATGGTGCCTCCGGAAGGCCGATGGTCCCGATGGACCGACGCTATATCGGCCGTCGCCGCCGTCGCCAGTGCTCCGCTGGTGCGTGTCCCGCGAGTTGTCGGAGCCGGCCCGTAGGCTGCGCGCATGTCCGACTCTCCCTCCGGCCGGCGGTTCGTCCGCGGTGACGCGACCAGCCCGCAGGCCGCCGGGCCCAAGGTGATCGCCCACGTGTGCAACGACCGCGGCGGCGAAGAGGGCGCGGACCGGTGGCTCACCCCGGAACGCGGCACAGGATCGCGCCCCGGGGGATGACGAACACGCCGTCGGGGTGCGTGCTCCACCGCCGCCAGCCGTCGGAGATCCACTCCAGGTCGTCCTGGCTCGCCATGCCCCTGGCGACGGCGTCACGGCCCAGGGCCGACTCCAGGATGCGGCGCGACCACATCCCGCCCCACCAGGCACGGCGATCGGGGTCGGAGTGGTTCCACACCTCCGCGACATAGCTGACCTCGGTGAACCCGGCCGCGTGCGCCCAGGCCAGCAGGTGGCGACCGGCGTCGGGTTCGCCGCCGTTGGCGCGGGCCACCCGCTGGTACAGCGCCATCCACGCGTCCAGTTCGGGCAGACGCGGGTACCAGTGCATCGCGGAGTAGTCGCTGTCGCAGGCGGCCACCACCCCGCCCGGGCGGGCGACGCGGCCCATCTCGGCCAGCGCCCGCACGGGGTCGCCCACGTGCTGGAGGACCTGGTGGGCGTGGACGACGTCGAAGGTGTCGTCGGGCAGGTCCAGGGCGTGGACGTCACCGACCACGAAGTCGACGTTGTCCACGCCCGCCTCCTCCGCGTGGGCGCCCGCCCGCTCGACCGCCTCGGCGGAGGCGTCCACGGCGGTGACGCGACCGGGGGCGACCCTGCGGGCGAGGTCGACGGTGATGCTGCCCGGACCGCAACCCACGTCCAGCAGGGATCGGCCGGGCCGGACCTCCGAGAGCGCGTAGGCGGCGGAGTTCTCGGCGTCGCGCCACAGGTAGGAGGTGGTCACGATCGGGTGCTGTCCGTGGGTGTACCGGGCCATCGCGTTCCGCCTTCGTCTCGGGGGCTCCGGTCGACCCTACCCTCGCGTCTCTGAAAGTGAGATGCGTTTCTCATGATGTGAGACGCATTCTGGCGGATCAGGCCGACAGCCGCCCTCCCAGGGCCTCCAGGTCGGAGACGAACCAGCACTGGGTGCCGCGGTCGCACTCCCGGACCAGGTCCCGGAAGGCGTCGCTGGCCGCCACGTACCGGGAGACGTCCCCGACCACGGCCAGGCGGAGCCTGTAGTTGGCGAACTTCTGGAGGAACTCTCCCGCCACGCCCGTGCGCAGCCGGAAGAAGTCGGCGTCGAGGCGTTCGGCGGGCACCGCGACCCAGGTGACGCCGTGGTGGAAGGCGTCCCCGATCACGTCGGCGGCCTCACGCAGGGGCGCACCCCGCTCGGGGCAGAGCATGACCGGGCGGCCGCCCAGCCTGTGGACCTCCGGGGCGGTCTCGGGCACCGGCTCCGCGTCCCTTCCCGAGGCGTTCACCGCTGGTCACCGGTGAGGGAGTCGACGTAGCCCAGCAGGGTCGCGGTGGAGGCCAGGTCGCCCACGATGACCACCTTCAGGCGGGCGCGCTCCGGGTCGTGAACCACCTGGACGTGCGCGCGCCCGCGGTCCTCGGGGCGTCCGGTGACCGAGAGCAGGGTGGTGACGCGGTCGACCGTGGCACGGTCGATCCCGTCGACCTGGACGACGGTGGAGGCCTCCGCGTGCAGGTCGAGCGGGGCCTCGGGGCCCTCCTCCTCGGCCAGCGGACCTCCGGTGAACTCCTCCAGGTCGCGGCGGCGCACCCGGTACTGCTTCCCGATCCGGGTGGCGGCCAGGCGCCCCTCGCGGACGTAGGCGCGCACCGTCTTGACGTGCAGACCCAGGAGGTCCGCGACCTGGTCCACGGAGTAGTACTGCTGCGGCACGGTTCTCCTCGCTGATGGTTCGGTCTTCCGAAAACTTCCCTCATGCTACTCGATTTCTCGGGATTTTAGGGAAGTTTGGGGAGTGTGGTGCGGCAGGGGAGAACCGGGTACCAGAGGGGAGAGGGAAACACCGGGGGAGAGGGGGAGACCATGGCGCTCCTGCACAAGATCAGGCCGTGTCTGTGGTTCAACGACCAGGCCGAGCAGGCGGTGGAGTTCTACACCCGCGTCTTCGACAACTCGCGGGTGCTCGGCACGACGTACTACGGCCCCGACATGCCCGTGGCCGAGGGCACCGTGCTGACCATCGAGTTCGAGCTGGACGGGGCACGCTTCACCGCGCTCAACGGCGGAGGCGGGTTCACCTTCGACGAGGCGGTGTCCTTCCAGGTCATCTGCCGCGACCAGGCGGAGTCGGACCACTACTGGGACGCGCTCACCGACGGCGGTCAGGAGAGCCAGTGCGGCTGGCTCAAGGACCGCTTCGGCCTGTCCTGGCAGGTCTACCCGGAGGAGCTGGACTCCCTGGTGTGGGACCCCGACCCCGCTCGGGCCAACCGGGCCACCCAGGCCATGCTGAGGATGCGCCGGATCGACCTGGAGGCGGTGCGCCGGGCGGCCGACGGCCTCTGAGACTCCGGACTCGACCCGCTACCGAGGACACCGGGGCGAGACCGGTAGGAGCCGTTGACCGAGTGATCCGTGTGCCCCCACGGCCCCTCGCCCACCGGTCACAGCGTGCGGTCGCCGGAGGCGTGGGGACTTCCCACTCCCTCCGACCGCCGTGAGGACCGGTGTGGTGATCCTGTCGTGGAACCCCAACGCCCGGGCGATGACCGCCCGGGCCCTACGCACCCCGTTCCGGCGTCCCCGTCGGCTGCGGCGCCGTCCAATTGGAGAGGAGCCGCAGTGCCTGGGAGGTGTCGGAGCCGGGTTCGACGTTGTAGACGCACAGCGTCTGGTCCGTGTCACCAGGCACTTGGAAGGACTCGTAGGAGAAGTACAGGTCACCGACGAGGGGGTGGTGGTAGCGCTTGGCGCCGTGCGTCCGGCGCAGCACACGGTGGTCGTTCCACCAGGTGGAGAACTCCGGTGACTTCAGAGTGAGTTCACCGACGAGGTCGGCGAGCTGCCGGTCCTGGGGGCTTCGGCCGGCCTCCAGGCGGAGCATGGCGACGGTTTCGGCGGCGATCTGCTCCCAGCTGCCGACCCGTTCGCGGGCGTCGGGGTCCAGGAGGTAGTAGCGGGCCAGGTTCCGACGGGTCGCGGGCAGCGCCTCGAAGTCGGTGAGGACCTCGCGGGCCAGGCGGTTGGATGCCAGGACGTCGGTCCGACGGCCGAGGATGAACGCGGGCACGTGGTCGAGGGTCTGCAGCATCAGGTGCAGTCCGGGTCGCACGCGCTGGGGGCTGTGAGGAGCGCGGCGGGCCGGTGTGGGCCGTGCCAGGAGGTCAGTGAGGTGCTCGCGCTCGGAGGAGTCCAGCCGCAGGGTGCTGGCGAGGGCTTCGAGGACTTCGGGGGAGGGGTTCTGCGCCCGGCCCTGCTCGATGCGGGTGTAGTACTCGGTACTGACTCCGGCCAGTCTGGCGACCTCGTCGCGGCGCAGGCCGGGCACGCGTCGGGCCCGGCCGTCATCGGGCAGCCCCGCCTGGTCGGGGGTGACCCGGGCACGGCGGGTGCGCAGGAAGTCGGCGAGCTCGCTACCACGGTCATCCATATCCCCCAGTGTGGCAAGCGAGAGCGGGCCATGCGACGGGCCGGGTGGTATCGCCAGTACCTTCCTTGTGGATACCTCCCTGGTCAGGGCCTCTTCCGGCGCCCCGTGAGGCGTCCGCGGGTGGTGTTCTTGTGGAGGAGCCGACGGCGACAGGCCGCGGTCCCGAACCTTCGTCCCACCCGCTTCGAAAGGTGTGCCCCATGACCACGCAGACTTCCCCCCGTCCCCTCTCCGGCCGTGTCGCGGTCGTCACCGGTGCCTCCAGCGGTATCGGTGAGGCGTCGGCTGAGCACCTGGCCGGACTCGGCGGCCGTGTCGTGGTCCTGGCCCGGCGTGCGGACCGGCTGGAGCGGCTGGTGGCCCGGATCAGGAAGAACGGCGGCCAGGCCCTGGCCCTGGCCGTCGACGTGACCGACGTGTCGGCGGTACGGGCGGCGGCGGACCGGGTCGCGGCCGAGTTCGGTGGTGCTGACCTGTTGTTCAACAACGCGGGCGTGATGCTGCCCGCCCCGATCGAGGAGCGGGCGACCAACCAGTGGCAGCACCAGATCGACCTCAACATCACCGGCCTGATGAACGTCATCGGCGCGTTCACTCCGCAGCTGGTGAAGGCCGCTGAGGAGCGCGGTGTCGCGGACCTGATCAACACGTCGTCGGTCGCGGCGCAGAACATCTTCCCGAACTTCGCCGTCTACTCCGCGACGAAGGCGTACGTCACCCACCTCTCCCGGCACCTGCGGGGCGAGTTGGGCGCGAAGAAGGTGCGTGTCTCGGCGATCGAGCCCGGCATCGTCAGCACCGAGCTTCAGGGCCACGTCACCGACGACGGTGCCCTTGCGTGGCTGGAGGGCACGAAGGAGACCGTGGAGTGGCTCACGCCCGAGGACATCGCGCGGAGCGTCGGGTTCGTCGCGTCCCTCCCGCCGCGGGTCAACCTCCAGCAGGTCACCATCATGCCGACCGCCCAGGCCAGCTGACCGTTCCCTGCCCGTCCACCCCGGCCCGGATGCCATGACGGCCCGGGTCAGGGTGGCCCCGGGGGCCGAGGGCGCCGTGGCTGGTGCTCCGCGTCCTCTCAGGGCCTCATGTGTGCCGCGAGCTGGTCTGCCGTGCTCAGGGGAGCGCGACCCAGGAGTTCGGCCAGCAGCGGGTCCCGTTCGGCGAAGTACCCCTCCCGGGTCGCGCGGAACATGGTGAGCATGAAGCGGGCCGCCTGCTCCGGCACACCGCCCGCCTTCTGGTCCGCGACCCACTGCTCGTCGTCGACGACGACGCGTTCGACGGAGCGTCCACTGAGTTCGGAGACGATCCCGGCGAAGTCGTCGAGGGTGACGGCCTCCCCGGAGATCAGGGTGACGGGCCCGTCGAAGGAGCGGTCGCCGGAGAGGACGGCAGCCGTGGCCTCGGACAGGTCGGCGGGGGCCGTCCACGGGACGGGGCCGTCGGCCGGAGCCGCGATCACCCCGGTCTCCCGCCACGGACCGAGCAGGGCATCGAAGCCGTGGCCGAAGAAGCCGTAGCGCAGGGAGGTCCACGCGACCCCCGAACCGGCGAGGATCTCCTCGGTGGCCGCGTGGATGGCCGCCGGTGGGTACGGCCCACCGAACGCGGCTCCCTGTTGGCTCGTGTACAGGACCCGCCGGGCCCCGGCCGCGACCGCCGCCTCGATCGCGTTGCGGTGGAGGCCCACCATGTCGGCCGTCGGATCGTTTCCGGACACCAGGAGCACCTGGTCGGCGCCGGCGAAGGACTCGCGCAGAGCGGCCGGGTCCTCGTAGGAGCCCTGCCGCACGCGCACTCCGCGTTCAGCGAAGTGCCGGGCCCTGGCGGTGTCCCGCACGCTGACGCCGATCCGTTCGGCTGGCAGGCGCTTGAGCAGGTGCTCGA
The DNA here is from genome assembly GCF_056173345.1 of Nocardiopsis sp. iso_237. Taxonomy (NCBI): domain Bacteria; kingdom Bacillati; phylum Actinomycetota; class Actinomycetes; order Streptosporangiales; family Nocardiopsidaceae; genus Nocardiopsis; species Nocardiopsis sp. iso_237. Next base: position 3,511,258 of record NZ_CM149669.1, read on the forward strand.
CGGTGGCCCCGTTGAGGACGCCGGTGGCGCCGGTGACGACGATCATGATCCTGTCCTTGCCTCGTGTGCCCGTACTGGTGTCCGGCCTGGTGGGGTGGGGTCAGATAAGTTGACCAGCCCGGTCAGTTTCGCTGTCGCCAACGACCGTAGATAAACTGACCCAACGAGTCAAATTACTGCGGTGGCGAGAGGCGGCAGGGACCATGACCGGTGCGACACCCACGAACCCCCGACTGCGCGCCGACGCTCGTCGCAACGCGGAGCAGATACGCCGAGCGGCGATCGCCGCCTTCCAGGGGCGGGGTCTGAGCGTGCCGTTGGAGGAGGTGGCCCGAGCGGCGGGAGTGAGCAAGGCGACGATCTTCAACCGGTTCGGCGGCCGGGTCGGCCTCATCGAGGCCGTCATCCAGGAGGTCGTCGCCGACGAGCTCCACGCCGTCATCGACCACAACCGGTCCCTCGACGACGCCGGGGAACGGGTGGACCACTACCTCACCGCGATCCGCGACCTCCAGTACCGCCAACCCACCACCAATGACGTCCTGCTGCAGGACTATCCCCATTCGCGGCAGCTCATGGACATCTGCCGCGCCGCGGGCGAGATCTACGAGGAACTCGTCGAGGCCGGGCACGCCTCGGCGTCCCTGCGGCCCGAGTTCACGGCGGACGACCTGCACGCGCTCGTCGTCGACAACGCTCTCGCCCTCAAACACGGCGCACTGCCGCCCCGGGACGCCTATGACCGCCGCACCGCCTTCCTCCTCAGCGGCATTCGCGGTCCGCAGGGACCGTCCCGAGCCTGACCAGCCTCGCCCCGCTCATCGGTCGACGGCGAGCCCCGGGGCCACGGATCAACCGGAACGGGTACCCGACGGACGGCGCAGTGCGCAGTCGCCGCACAGACCGCCCCCGGGAAGCCGGTAGTACAGGCAGCAGGTGGTCCTGCGGAAGACGGCCAGCCCGGCGCGGTCCACCCCGGTGTGGGAACCGGTGCCCGCGAGGGTGCGGCGCCCCGTCAGTACGCGGACCGCCTCCTCGGCGCCCGCGAGATGCTCGCGCCGGGCTCCGCCCAGGGCACGCGCCGCCCCCGCCAGCGCCGCGCCGGTGTTGCCCCGCAGCAGCCCCGGGGAGATCCGGCCGATCCCGGTCAGCGTCTCCTCCACGCGGAGCAGCACGCCCTCCACCACGGTCTCCTCCACCCACGCGGCGACCTCCAGGGGTTCCCGGGACAGCGGCTCGGGCCCCGCCTGCGTCGTGCGCAGTTCCATCGACCCGGGGCGCCCCGGGTCGAAGAGCAGCAGGTCGGGGCGCAGACCCACCCCGTGACACAGCCCCGCCGCCAGCACGGGCGAGATCAGCCGGGAGGCCAGACCCTGATGGAAGAGCGAGGCGCCCACCCGCCACTCCACCTCCTCGGGGCCGTCTCCCGCGACCGTCCCGAGCTGGGCCCGTACCCGGTCGACCTCGGCGGAAGCCCGGTCCCGCCCGGCCAACGCGGTGACCTGCTCCCAGCCCCCGGCACGCGGAGCGCTCCCCACCGCGAAGAACGTGTTGACGCCCCCGACGTCCTCCAGCACCCGTTCCAGCACCGTGCTCCCGCCCCGCGTCATCCGACCCTCCGTCCGCCCCGACCCGCCGGGTAGTGCTGGCACCACCCGCGTTCCTCGTGCTGCTGACCTCGTGCTCGGGTCCCCGGGAATCCTAGATTGGTCCTGTGAGCGGCACACGAGAACAACGGGCGCGGAGCGCGGAGCGGAGCGGCGGACGGGCCGGGGCCCGACTGACCGCCCTGGCCGGTGTTCCCTTCGTCTCCGGTCCGCACGGCACCGGATGGCGGCTGCTCCTGGTCCAGGTCCTGCACCTGATGACCTCCCTGACCCTGGCCCTGTTCTACCTCATCCCCGTGTCCCTGCTGGTGACGGTGGCCACCTGGATCGGCATGGGCCTGTACCTGCCCTGGACCGAGGCCGCCGCGGACCTGCCCGTCACCCGGATCGCCCTGGACTCCGCGGCGTTCGTCGTGGCACTGCCCGTCGCCGCCACCCTGCTGGCCCGGCTGGCCTGCCGGGTCCAGCGCGACCGGCTCGCCAACGTGTTCGGGATCGTGGAGACCGACCCGCCCGATCCCATGGCCGACGACCTTCCCTGGACCCGGGCCTGGCGGTTCGTCTTCGGCCGCGAGGCGTGGACCATGGTGGTCTACAGCACCGCCGCCGGACTGCACGGCCTGTTCGCCGCCGGACTGGTCGTGGTCTTCGTGGTGTGCGGCGGGGCCGCAGCGATCGGCGCGTTCCTCGGCGTCACCTACATCGTGGCCCAGGGCTCTCCGGGAGATCTGCTGGCCCCGCTGGTGCTGGTCGTGGTGGGGCCGCTGGCCGCCGTGGTCGGACTGCGCCTGGCCCCGCACATGATCTCCACCGAGGTCCTCCTGCACCGCCTGCTGCTCTTCGAGGCCCCCGAGGTCCGGATGCGGCGCCGCCTCCTGCACGTCCAGGACAGTCGGCTCCGCATGGTGGACGAGGCCGAGGCCGAACGCCGCAGGATCGAACGCGACCTGCACGACGGCGCGCAGCAGCGGCTGCTCGCGCTCACCATGACCCTCACCCGGGCGCGCGCCCGGCTCGCCCACGATCCCGAGGGCGCCCGCGAGCTGATCGCCGAGGCGCAGGCGGAGTCCCGGGAGGTCATGACCGACCTCCGCCAGGTCGCGCGCGGCCTGCACCCCAGGGTCCTGACCGACCACGGGCTCGGCGCGGCCCTGCCGGTGGCTGTGGGCCGCTCCCCGGTCCCGGTCCGGCTCGACGTGGAGCTGGACGGGCGCCCCTCGGCCCGGGCCGAGGGCGTGGCCTACTACGTGGTTTGCGAGGCGCTGACCAACATCGCCAAGCACGCCGACGCCGAGCAGGTCGCGGTGTCCGTCGAGCGCGTCGCGTCCTCGGGGCGCGGGGGCGAACTGCTGTGCGTCACCGTGACCGACGACGGGGTCGGGGGAGCCGACCCCGAGGCGGGCACCGGTCTCTACGGGCTGTGGGACCGGGTGGACGCCGTCGACGGGGTGCTGACAGTCCACAGCCCGACCGGTGGGGGCACCGTCCTCACCGCGAACATCCCATGGAAGGCGTGACCGTGAGCACGGCCCACAGACAGGACGTACGGCCGGGGCCGCGCGTCATCATCGCGGAGGACTCCGTGCTGCTGCGCAGCGGCATGGTCCGGCTGCTGGAGGACTCCGGGGTGGAGGTCGTCGCGGCGGTGGGCGACGCCGAGGCGCTGAACGCCGCCGTCGTCGAGCACCCCGACGTCGACCTGTGCCTGATCGACATCCGGATGCCGCCCACCTACTCCGAGGAGGGCATCCAGGCGGCCGTGCGGATCCGGCGGACCCACCCCGACGTGGCGGTGCTGCTGCTCTCACAGCACGTGGTCAGCCGCTACGCCGCCGACCTCCTCGGCGGCGGGGCCGAGAAGGTCGGCTACCTGCTCAAGGACCGTGTGGCCGACATCGAGGAGTTCCTCAGCGTGCTGCGCCGGGTGGCCGGGGGCGGCGCGGCGATCGACCCCGAGGTGGTCTCCCAGCTGCTGAGCAGACACCGGGACCGGGCCCTGGAGAGCCTCACCCCGCGCGAGGGCGAGGTCCTGGAGGTGATGGCCCAGGGCCTGAACAACGCCGGGATCGCCGACCGGCTCACCATCACCGACCGCGCCGTGGAGAAGCACATCAGGTCGATCTTCACCAAGCTCGACCTCGGCCAGGACGACCACGACCACCGCAGGGTCCAGGCGGTGCTGCGCTACCTGCGCGGCAACGACCGGGACTGACCGGCGACCACGCCAGGACACACCAGAGGAGGGCGCCGAGCCTTCCAGGAAGGGAAGAACATGACTTTCAGGGCACGAGGCCTGTACGCCTCCTCAAGCAAGGAACGCGGGGGCTTCCGCAGGGGACCGTGGATGTTCCTGGGCGGGGTGCTCGTGCTGGCCCTGGTGGTCCTCACCGCGCTCTCCGTACTGGGGAACATGACCGTGAACCAGTCGGACCGCGCGGACTCCTTCGACGGGGTGGGCGCGCTGGAGATCGACAACTCCACCGGCGGCGAGGTCCTGCTCCGGGGCGGAACCGGCGACGGGATCACGGTGGACCGCAAGCTGCGGGGGAGCCCGCTGTCGGAGCCGGACGAGGACATCGAGGCCGAGGGCGACACGCTGGAGATCGACACCGAGTGTTCGGGGCTGCCGTTCTTCAGCTCCTGCTCGGTGGACTACGAGGTCACCGTCCCCGCCGGGACCCGGGTGACGTTGCAGACCATCAGCGGTCGGGTCTCCGTGGAGAACCTGGAGGGCGACCTGAGCGTGGAGACCACCAGCGGCTCCGTGGACGTGACCGAGCAGGCCGGTGCCGTCGAGGTGGAGACCGTCTCGGGCGAGGTCGTGCTCGACGGCGTCGCGGGCTCCGTGGAGGCGCACACCGTCAGCGGCCGGATCACGGCCTCCGGTGAGGGCGCCCTGCTGGACGCCTCCAGCACCTCGGGCGAGATCCTCACCGAGGACTTCAGCGCCGACGAGGTCCGGGCCGAGTCGGTGAGCGGTTCGCTGGAGCTCGGCGGCGGGTTCACCACGCTGGAGGCCGCCACGACCTCCGGCGATGTCCGGCTGCGGACCGCCGACCCCTTCGACCTGCTGTCGGTCGAGACCGTGAGCGGCGGTGTCGTCGCCACGGTCCCGGACGGGGAGTACGAGGTCACCGGCGCGTCGGTGTCCGGCCAGCGTGAGTTCGACGTGGACACCGGGAACGGCGCCGACGGTCGGATCGACGTCAACACCACCAGTGGCTCCGTCCGGGTCGGGACCTAGGAGCTCCGGCGTTCGAAGCGCAGCGCCGCCCAGTCCGAGTCGATCGGCACCTGGGCGGTGCTGTGCCACCCCGCGTCCACGAGGGTGTCCCAGCCCTTGTCCGCCGCCAGGTCCGTGATGATCGTGCCGCCCCGCTGGGGGAAGCACACCCACAGGCGGGTGGCCGGGCCGGTGAGCTCCAGGACGCGCGGCCCCTCCCGTTCGACGGTGCCCCGGTCCAGGGCGAACAGGTGCACGTCGTCGTACTCGGCGCCCTCGATCGGGCCGAGGTCGATGTGGATGTCGAGCGGGGGGTCCAACAGCCGCAGGTAGCGTTCCGGGGCGTTGAGGACGAGCAGCCGGTCCCCGGGTTCGATCCCCAACCTCCGGGCGAGTGTCTCCGACATTCCTCCTCCGTTCACGTGTCGCGCCGTTCGCGGCCTCTCCTCGGCCACCGTACGGTTCCCGTGCGCCGAAACCGAGGACCTTCCCCGCCTCGACCCGGAGATGACCGTCTTTTTAGGATGCCCACATGACACAAGAGAACGGTGGGCCGCGCTGGGGCGTGGTGGGGACCGGCGGGATCGCGCGATCCTTCATGGAGGGGCTGCGGGCCGTCCCCTCGGCCCGGGTCACGGCGGTGGGCTCGCGCACCCGGGACCGGGCGGAGGCGTTCGGCCGGGAGTGGGACGTCCCCCGCCGCCACGGCAGCTACGCGGAGCTCGCCGCCGACCCGGACGTGGACGTGGTGTACGTGGCCACCCCGCACCCCTGGCACCATCCGAACACCCTCCAGATGCTCGACGCGGGCAAGCACGTGCTCGTGGAGAAGCCCATGGCGATGAACGCGCTCCAGGTGTCGCAGATGGTGGCGGCGGCCCGGGCCAACGACCGCTTCCTGATGGAGGCCGTGTGGACGCGCTTCCTGCCCGCCTCCCGACTCGCCCGCGACCTGGTGGCGGACGGGGCGATCGGGGAACTGTGCACGGTCGCCGCCGACTTCGGGATCAACGTCCCCTACGACCCCGAACACCGGCTCTTCAACGTCGACCTCGGCGGCGGTGCCTTCATGGACCTGGGCGTGTACCCGCTGGCGCTCGCCTCGCAGTACCTGGGCGGGCTCACCGTGGTGGGGGCCACCCGGCAGCTGTCACCGGACCGGATGGTGGACACCCAGACCTCGGTGCTGGTGCACGGGGAGAACGGGGTGAGCGCCACCCTGACCTGTGCCTCCCGCAACGTCCTGCCCAACCGCGCGGTGCTGGCCGGGACGGACGGTTGGCTGGAGATCCCCCGCTTCTGGGCGGCCACCGAAGTCGTCCTGCACAGGGAGGGGCGTGCGCCCGAGCGGTTCCACCGGCCCTTCCGGGCCAACGGCTACGAGTACGAGATCGAGGAGGTCGGGCGGTGTCTGGCGGCCGGTGAACGCCAGAGCCCCGACATGACCTGGGCGGAGAGCCTACGGCTGGCCGGGGTCACGGACCAGATCCGGGACGTGGGCGCGCTGGTGAGCGGCCCGTCCGACGTCAGAAGCGTCCCCCGGGGATGAGCCCGCCCGCCCCCGCTCCGGTGGGGGTGGCGCGCACGGTGAAGTCGTCGCGGGCCGACACCCCGGGGACGGCCCGGCCCCGGGTGGTGGGCGCGGAGCGGCGCGACCGCGGGCTCAGGGCGCGGCCCAGCGCGAGCCTGGCCAGGGGCAGCGCGCCCATGCGGGCCACGACCAGGACCGCGTCCTTGGGGCCGACCTCGCGGGCGAAGTGGGCGTCCAGTTCGGGGTCGCCGCTGCGGGGGGCCACCCCGTAGATCTCGCCGTCGAACATCCGGTAGGCGTCGCGGACCATCAGGGAGTCGGGGTCCAGGCCGGGACCGTCACCGAGCCAGTCGGCGGCGTCGGAGGCGATCCGGCGGACCAGGCCGGGCACGGGGCGGTCCTGGCGCGGGAAGACCCGCGCCCGGCCCAGCCCCTTGCGCCACCCCGCGTAGACGGCCGGGTGGCGGGTGCGCAGCACGACGTAGGTGCTGGACAGGGGGTGGGCCAGGACCTCGCGGTTGAGGAAGTGCAGCATCAGGGCGGCGGAGAGACCGGAGCGCCGGTGGGCCGGGACCACCCCGGCCGCGTCCAGGTAGAGGGCGTGGCGGGCGGCGAAGCGGCGCCGGTGGTAGCCGCCCCAGCCGACCGGGACGCCGTCCGGACCCAGGATCAGCGCGAGCGAGGAGATCTGGTCGAAGAACCCGGAGGACATCCGGGCGTGCCAGTAGCCGGAGTGGTCGGCGCCGAAGGCGCGGGCCGCCAGGTCACGCAGGGCCAGGTGGAGGCGTTCCCGGCATTCGGGTTCCAGGGAGGTGGGGTCGTCCCAGCGGGCGACACGGTAGCCGGGCCGGAGCGGGCGGACTGTCGGGGGAACACTGAGTTCGCGCAGGTCCAGGGGGTGGTGTCGGGTCTGGTCGGGCACGCGGAAGCCCCACTTTCATTACTCTACGAAAGTAAACGACTCCTTAACGTAGCTGGTTTGTGGCGTTCCCGCGCGGACTTGACCCAACTGGAGGTTCCCGGGACTACCCGGACACCGGTTCCGGGGAGGTCAACGCCCGCCGCCGGTACCGCTTCCACGCGACGCCGGCGTAGGCGCAGACGACGATGCCCGCGATGACGAACCGCGAGGTCATCAGGTGCTCCTCCGGGTAGAGGACACCGGTGATGTGGAAGTCGATGAACCCGTTCTCCATCACCTCGCGACCGGTCTGCAGACGCGACCAGTTCTCGATGTCGGTGAGGAAGCACGACCACCCGATGACGACGATCCCCAGCGCGTAGACGGCCACCGCCAGGTGCGGCCAGAACATCCTCGGCCACTTCCAGGAGAGGAAGCCGCCGAGGACGACGTAGGCGAAGAACAGGTAGTGGAGGACCATCGCGGTGTGGCCGATGAGGAGGGGCATACCGCGAACCTAGGCCGGGAGCGGGCTCCCGGGCATCGGCGTTCGTACCCACCCGCGGTGAGTACCCGTACTCATGCGCGCCGGTCGGCCGCCGAGGCGTTGCCCATGCGGGAGAGCCGTCCTCCCAACCGCGCCATCTCCGCGCGCAGCTCCACGGGCTCCTCCACCTCCATGTCCATGTCGAGCATGGCCAGGTAGCAGGCCATGCCGACCAGGTCGTCGCTGGCGCACAGCAGCAGGCAGGAGTGCTCGTCCACGGCCTCGATGACGCCGTGGTGCGCGGCGGGACCCGCGAGGGCCGTCTCGGCGGAGACGCCCAGGCGCACACGCGCCTTGATCGGCCACATGTGCAGGTTCATCCGGTCGGCCAGGTACCCGGTCACCCCCCGCTCGGGCGGCTCGCGCGGGGGCACGCGCGGGCCGGTGGGGGTGAGCGGGCGCATCCGGTCCACCCGGAAGGTGCGCCAGTCGTCCCGGGCGGGGTCCCAGGCCACCAGGTACCAGCGGCGCCCCCGGGAGACCAGCCGGTACGGCTCCACGGTTCGGCGGCCCGTGGAGCCGTCGAGGCGTTCGTACTCGAAACGCAGCAGTTCGCTGTCGCGGCAGGCGGACGCCACCAGGGTGAGGGTCGCGGAGTCGACGGTGGGACCCTCACCCGGCATCGGGACGGTGAAGGTGCCCAGCGCGTCCACGCGGCGGCGCAGCCGGGAGGGGAGTACCTGGAGGAGCTTGGCCAGGGCCCGCACCGAGGTCTCCTCGATCCCCGAGACCCCGCCCTGCGCGGCGGTGCGCAGCCCCACCGCGACCGCCACCGCCTCGTCGTCGTCCAGGAGCAGCGGCGGCAGGGCGGCGCCCGCCCCCAGCTGGTAGCCGCCGCCGGTGCCCATGGTCGCCTGGATGGGATAGCCCAGGTCGCGGAGTCGGTCCACGTCGCGCCGGACGGTGCGCGGACTGACCTCGAGGCGCTCCGCCAGCTCGCCCCCCGGCCAGTCCTTGCGGGTCTGGAGGAGGGACAGGAGCTGGAGCAGCCGGGCCGATGTCGACTTCATGCCATGAGTGTGCCAGGAGTGGAGGTCGGTTTCCGTCCTCCACTTGCCACCACGTGCCGGTCAGGCGGACGGCTACGCCTGACGGTCGGGAACCAGCACGCTCAGGCAGGTCACGCAGGCCTCCAGCTTCTCGAACTCGGAGATGTCCACCGGCAGCACCCGCCAGCGGTCCGCGGTCAGCTGGTGGATGGTCTCGTGCGCGGCGGCGCTGACCAGCACGTCACGGCCGCCGAGAGGCAGCACGTGCGCGCCCGGCTCCTCCACGGCGCGGCGGATCGGCGGCAGGCCGGTGGTGTCGACCAGGTCGGGCAGACCGACCAGCGTGCCGTCCGGCAGCGCGGTCACGGCCGACTTCAGGTGCAGGGCCCGCCCCAGCGGTACCCGGTGGACCTTGCGGCCCAGCGGTGCCAGGTGTCGTTCCAGCTGTTCGGCGCCGTCCTCGTTGGTCCGCCCACCGATCCCCACGTACACCGTCCCCCCGACCTGGAGGACGTCGCCGCCGTCCAGGGTCCCGGGGTCCTCGATCCGCGCCACCTCCAACCCGAGGGCGCGGACCGTGGCCTCCACCCCCGTGACCTCGCCCCGCCGCTCGGCCGCCCCCGAGCGGGTCAGCACCGCCAGGTACTCGCACACCACCACCGGGTCCTCCACGAACACCGAGTCGGGGTGCTCCGGGGCGGGGTCCACCTCGTGCACCCGCCACCCGGCCGAGGCCACCGTCTCCTGGTAGATGGTGTACTGCCGGGCGGCCAGCACCGGGTCGACCGGGGTCCGCTCGATGTGGGTGACGATGCCGTCGTCCAGCCGGGGGCTGGGTCGGCGCATCAGGGCGACCCCGTAGTACGTGTAGCCGTCCATACGACCTCCAGGGAGAAAGGGGAAGGGCCGGGCTCCGACGAGCGAAGCCGCAGCGTATCGCGACTCCCTACCCCGTTTCGCGGACCGGCACGCGGGGCGAACGGCTTGTCCGCGGGCGCGGGTGGGGGCAGGCTGGACGTATGGACGTGATCGTTGTCGGCGGCGGGATCGTGGGGGCCAGTGCGGCCTTCCACCTGACGAAGAAGGGCGTGTCCACGGCGTTGGTGGACGCCTCCCACCTGGGGCAGGCCTCGGCGGCCGGATCGGGGATCGTGTTCCCGTGGCCGTTCCCGTGGGACGAACCACCGGTGTGGGACTTCAAGGCCCGCGCCGCGGGGCACTACCCGGAACTCATGGCCGAGCTGGCCGAGGACGGGCAGGTCACCGGGTACGAGGTGGTCGGCGGGATGTCGGTGGACCGCGAGGGCGGTGACGCGGGCTTCGAGCTCCTGCGCACGCTCTCCGAGCGCCCCGAGTTTGCCACCATGGGCCGGGTGGAGCGACTGGCCGAGGGGGAGCCGCGGCGCCGCTTCCCTCTGCTGCCCGAACCCTACGCGGGCGTGCACATCGAGGGGATGGCCCGGATCGACGGCCGACGGGTCCGGTCCGCCCTCTTCAACGCGGCCGGGGAACGCGGTCTGCGCTACTACAAGGGCGACTCCCGGCTGCTGTGGAACGGCCACCGCGTCACCGGAGTGCGGGTGGGCTCGGAGGACCTGGAGGCCCCGACGGTCATCGTGGCGGCCGGGGCGTGGTCGGCGGGGCTGCTGTCGGTGGCCGGGGTGGAGCTGGGGGTGCACCCCGTGCGGGGCCAGATGACCCACTTCGCGCTCCCGGGCCAGGACACCCGGGCCTGGCCCGTGGTGCGGTTCGGTGAGCGCGACTACTACGTGAGCGCCTTCGCTCCCAACCGGGTGGTCACCGGCGGCACGACCGAGCCGGAGGCGGGGTTCGACCACAGGGTCACGGCCGGCGGGCTGTCGCACAACCTGTCCACGGCCCTGGAGCTGCTTCCGGAACTGGCCGAGGCCAGCGTGGTCGAGACCCGAGTGGGGTTCCGGCCGGTCACCCACGACGGCCGACAGCTGCTCGGCCCCGTCGAACGGCTGCCCGGCGTGCTGGTCGCCACGGGGCTGGGGTCGCAGGGGCTCACCTTCGGCCCGTACCAGGGCGTGGTCGCCGCCCGGTTGGCGATGGGGGAGGACCCCGGGGTGGACCTGTCCGCGTTCGTCCCCGACCGCGACCAGACCCCGACCGTGGTCTGAGGCGGTGGGGCACCGCGCGGGAACCGGGGGTTCCTCCCGCGGCGCCCCACCGGGCCCGGGTCAGGCGTTGGGCGGCAGGTCGGTCCCCGCGCCCCGCTGACGGGTCCGCAGCAGGTCGTGGCGCTCGCCCGGGAGTGTCGGCTCACCCGCGCCCTGCACCACGAAACCCGCGTCCGCGATCATCTCCAGGTCGTCCCTTCCCGCCTGGCCCTCACTGGTGAGGTAGTCACCGAGGAAGAGGGAGTTGGCGATGTGCAGCGCGAGGGGCTGAAGGGAGCGCAGGTGGATCTCGCGCCCTCCGGCCAGCCGCACCTCCACGTCGGGGAAGACGAACCGGGTGGCGGCCAGGACGCGCAGGCAGCGCTGCGGGGTCAGCTCCCAGGTGCCCTCCAGGGGCGTGCCCTCGAACGGCATGAGGAAGTTGACCGGCACCGAGTCCGGGCCCAGGTCACGCAGGGCGAACAGGGCGTCGACGAGGTCGTCGTCGCTCTCCCGCATGCCCGCGATCAGCCCCGAGCAGGGGGACAGCCCGGCGTGCTTGGCCCGTTCGACCGTGTCGACCCGGTCAGCGAACTCGTGCGTGGTGCAGATGTCGGAGTAGCGCTCCTCCGAGGTGTTGAGGTTGTGGTTGTAGGCGTCGACCCCGGCCTCGCGGAGCCGGTCGGCCTGGCCTTCGGAGAGCAGCCCGAGGCAGGCGCACACCTCCACTCCGGGGTGCTCCTCCTTGATCCCGGCGACCGCCGGGGCGAGGCGGTCCACGTCGCGGTCGGTGGGGCCGCGCCCGCTCGCCACCAGGCACACGCGGCTGGCCCCGGCCTTCACCCCGTGTGCGACCGCCTCACGGGTCTGGTCCGGCTTGAGCCAGGTGTACTTGACGATCTCGGCCCGCGACCCCAGGCGCTGGGAACAGTAGAAGCAGTCCTCCGGGCACAGACCGCTCTTCATGTTCACGAGGTAGTTGAGCTTGACCCGGCGGTCGAAGTAGCGACGGCGGACGCGGGAGGCCGCGGCGACCAGGTCCATCAGGTCGTCGTCGGAGCTGGTCAGCACGGCCAGGAGTTCGTCACGGGTGGGGGTCTCACGGCGCAGGGCCTTCTCGGACAGTGCGTGGAGGCAAGCGTGGAAAGTCGTCACGGGCACGATCCTGGGGGCTGGGGGCGCGTCCGCACAGTGCCGGAACCCACCAAGAAACCGGTCGAAGTCTTGTGTGCCGTCGCGGGACGGCCGGTCAGGGGCGTGCCCCGTGGACCGCTCCGGCACCGGTCCACCGGCCCATGGGCGGCAGGGGATCGTCCGCGACCGCGAGCGGGGTGAACCCGGCGGCGCGGAAGAAAGCCAGCCTCCCCGCGACCCCCTCGCCGCCCTCGGGCAGGAGGAACACCCACCGGACCCCGGCCTCGCGCGCCTCCTCCACGAACCGGTCCAGCAGGGCGCACCCGATCCCGCGCCTGCGCCACGCGGGGTCCACGACGACCGCGAGCACATACCCGTGGGGCGGGGGAGCGGGCGCTCCGGGGCCGGTGTGGGCCCAGTCGAGCACAGCCTCCAGCCAGCCGACCACCCGGCCGTCCTCCTCCGCGACGAGGACCACCATCCCGGGAGGCAGGAGTCGCTCCGGGTAACCCTTCGTGTCGAAATGCGGCGCGGCGCGGATCATGAGGTCGCTGATCGCGGGCCCGTCGCGGCCGGTGGCGTTCCGGACGATCATTCACCCAGAGTAATGGAAGGGGTTCCGCGTTCCGTGCCGTGAATTCCCCGGCGCGCTACCCGAGTCGCCTTTCACGGCCCGCACCCCATTCCGATCGTCGGGCGTTCCGTGTGTTCCTGAGCCGGGAAGTCGGGCACCCGGTTCCGTCAATGACCGCGCGTCGAAGGAAGGGCGAACCTTTAGAGAGGGAGAGCGGGCAAGCGCGGAGGAAGACAGAAATGTGGCCTGTTTTCGTGATCCCCGCCGCCCATATGGGTATCGAGCCTCCGTAGTTCTCGCACCCCCGTTCCCGCGAGGAAAGGACCCCCATGAAGATCCCCCGTTTCGGCGCGCTGTTCAGGCGTCTGAGCATCCTTCTGGCCACGGCCCTGGTCACCGCCGTGCTCGTTCCGGTGAGCGCCGTATCGGCCGAGCAGGCCGTCGCCGCGGTCAATCTGCGCACCCCCTTCGACTGCGGCCAGGTCTGGAACGCCAACACCCGGACCAACCACAACCCGCAGCTCTCGGTCGACTTCCAGCGTTCCAACGCACTGAACCAGAACGTGCGCTCCAGCGCCGCGGGAACCGTGACCACGGTCGCGGACCGGGGCAACACCAGCTATGGCAAGTACATCGTCATCGACCACGGCAGCGGCGTCACCACCCTCTACGCGCACCTCAACTCGCAGTCGGTCTCCGTGGGCACCCGGGTGAGCACAGGCACCGTCATCGGCAAGGTCGGCAGCACCGGCGGTTCGACCGGCCCCCACCTGCACTACGAACAGCGCGTCAACGGCACCGTGGTCCGCGCGGTGCTCAACGGTGTGTCGATCCGCTACTACGGCAACACCACCATCACCAGCAGCACGGGCTGCTGACACCTCCCGGTTCACGCGCGGCGCGGGTCCTCCGGGGCCCGCGCCGCCGTCAGTTCACGTGGCCGGGTCCAGCCACACAACGAGGCGGCGGGCCGGGCCCGCCGCGCGATCGAGCGGGCCCCGGACCCGGCCTGACCGCACGCTCCGGGGTACTGATCTGTCACTGTGAACACGCTGGTACCGCTCTCGCCGGTCAGACCCCAAGGGGCCACCGCCGCGCTGACGGGTGGAGGGTCACACCACGTCAGGTCAGGCGAGGAGACATCAGCTCCACCACGTCGCACAAATACGAGGCTCCGGGGCCTCGATGAACAACACTGGATCGCATGACGGAGGACCGCTCCACTCGACCACCTGCCCCGAGTGATCTTCTGCCCGATCTCACCTCCGGGCAACTCCGTGCGCTCCACCAGATCGGACGCGAGTGGGGCCGGGTGGCCGGGGAGCCGAGGGAATGGCGCCGCGCGCTCCCCGTGGAGCCGAACGTGGGGAGCTACCCGGCACGCCACCAGGTCCGTCAGCCGCGCTACGAACGCTTCGTCACCGTCTCCGAACTCGGCGGAGATCCACGAACGACGCTGGCCTCAGAAGCCGCTGGCGAAGCGTCCACGCCCGCGGGTCGCGCAGGCTACCGGCTGCGCCGTGTGGTCCTCGGGCCAGCGCTGAAGAGCACCGCTCTGGTCCGCGAGCGCATGCGCAAACTCGTCGCCCTCCCGGTGCTGTCCTCCGACGCCCTGTCCTCCGTCGCCTACGGCCCCGAGGCGATGCTCACCATCCTCGTCATCGGAGGTCTGGCGGGCCTGTCCCTGTCCCTGCCGATCGCCCTCATGATCATGCTGATGATGCTGGCGGTGGGGCTCTCCTACCGACAGACCATCCGCGCCTACCCCAACGGCGGCGGTTCCTACATCGTGGCCAGCCACAACCTCGGGCGGGGACCGGGGCTCCTGGCGGCGGGCGGCCTCATCGTCGACTACGTCCTCACCGTCGCGGTGTCGATCGCCGCGGGCATCGCCGCGATCACCTCCGCGCTGCCCGCGCTCAGCGGAGCGACCGTGCCCATCGGTCTGGGTGTCATCGCCCTGCTCCTGGCCGGAAACCTGCGCGGCGTGCGCCAGGCGGGCATCCTCTTCGCCGCCCCCACCTACGTCTTCGTCCTCTCCGTCGGGGCCGTGATCGTCGTCGGTCTCGCCGACGCGGCCCTCCGTGGCTTCCCCCCGGCTCCCACACCCCAGGTCAACGCCACCACGGGTGTCACTCTGTTCCTCATCCTGCGGGCCTTCACGTCGGGGGCCACCGCCCTGACCGGCATCGAGGCCATCACCAACGCCGTCCCCGCGTTCAGGCCCGTCGAGTGGCGCAACGCCCGCACCGCGCTGACCTGGATGATCGGCACACTGTTGGCACTGTTCGGCGGTCTGATGGCCCTCATCCTGGTCACCGGTACGGTGCCGACCCCGGGAGAGACCGTGCTCTCGCAGCTGGCCCGGCACTCCTTCGGGACCGGCGCCGTCTACGTGCTCGTCCAGGCGAGTACGGCGGCCATCCTCCTCCTGGCCGCCAACACCGCCTACAACGACTTTCCACGGGTCCTGTCCCTGTTGGCACGCGACCACCACGCCCCCCGCGGGTTCATGCGCATGGGTGACCGCCTGGCCTACAGCAACGGCATCCTCCTGCTGTCGGTCGCGGCCGCCCTGATCTTCGTCTCCTTCGGCGGCGACACCACCTCCCTGATCCCGCTGTACGCGGTCGGGGTGTTCCTGGCCTTCACGCTCTCGCAGGCAGGCATGGTGGTGCACTGGTGGCGCTCACGCGCCCGGCACTGGCGCAAGAGCCTCGCGTTCAACGCCACCGGAGCCCTGATGTGCGGGGCGGTGTTCGTCACCGCCGCGATCGTCAAGTTCAGCGCGGGAGCGTGGGTGGCGCTGCTGGCCGTGGCCGTGTTCGTCATCCTGGCCCTGCGTATCCGCGTCCACTACGACACCGTCGGGCGCGCGCTTCGGTTGCGACCCCACGCGGCCTCGTCCCCGGGCGGCCCGATCAGCGTGATCCGTCGTCCGGCCGATGCGCGCGCTCCCGCGACCCGGCCGGGCGCGGAGACGACAGCGGGCGAGGCGGGCCTCGAGACGAGAGTGGAGGCGAGCCGCGCGGAGGGGCCGAGGGACCAGGAGGCGGAGGAGACCCCCGAGGAGATCCACCACCTGTCGGTCGTTCCCGTCGAGACCCTGGACCTGGCCAACATCCGTGCCCTGGCCTACGCGGCGTCACTCCGCCAACCCGTTCTCGCCGTCCACCTCAGCCCCTCCGAGGAAGAGGCGGAGAGGATGCGGGGGTACTGGCTGCACTGGGGGGACCATCTGCCCCTGGAAGTGGTGGTCTGCCCCTATCGGACGATCATCGCGCCGTTGGTGAACTACATCGAGGCGCTGCGCGAACAGCGGTCGGACCTGACGATCACGGTGATCCTGCCCGAGGTGGTGCCCAGGCGCTGGTGGCACCGGGTCCTCCACGACCGGATGGCGTTTCGGCTCAGGCACGCCCTGCGGGAACGTCCCAAGATCGTCGTCACCACCGTGCCGTTCCACGTCTGAGACCGGGTTCCGCGCGCTGAGACCGCTGTGTGTCGCTCGGACGAGGCGGCCGGGGAGCGGACGAACATGGTCCTGCGTGATCGGACCACGCACCGGACGCCGGTGGGTCGCGGACACGAGCACCGGGTCGCGGGCCCGCGCCCGGTGGCGGCCGGTGCCCGTCGTGGAGGAAGGTGGGGGCGGGGTGGGGGACTGGGAACAGTGGCTGCTGACCGTGCCGGTCGGCGTGATCTACTCGGTCGCCCTCCTGTTGCCGTTCATCGAGTCGGCGGTCTTCGTCGGACTGGTGGTTCCCGGAGAGACCGCGCTGCTGGTCGCCGGAGCGGTGGCGGGCCTGGGCCACGCGGATCCCTTCGTGGTGGCTGCCTGTGGAATCGTCGGAGCCGTGGCCGGGGACACCGTCGGTTTCCTCATCGGTCGTCGCCTGGGGCCGCGACTGACCACCGGCAGGCTCGGCCGCATGATCGGTACCGCCCGCTGGGAACGGGCTGAGGGGTTCGTGCGTCGCTACGGTGGCCACGCGGTGTTCCTCGGCCGATGGGTGGGGTTCGCGCGTGCCCTCGTGCCAGCGCTGGCGGGCGCCGGCGGTCTGGGATACAGGCGTTTCCTCGTCTGGAACGCGTTGGGCGGTGCGGTGTGGGCGACGTCCGTGACCCTGCTCGGGTACCTCGCGGGCCACTCCTGGCAGCATGTGGAGCGGATCTTCGGCGCGGCCGTGATCCTGGTACTGCTCGCCGGAGCGGTGGTCCTGTTCTCGGTGCTCCTCGCCCGGTGGATCGCCCGACACCCCGAACGCGTTCGTCACTGGGTCGAACGCCAGGTGGAGCGGCCCAGCGTGCGAACGGTTCTCACACGCCACGACCGGCAGGTCCGGTGGCTGGGCCGCAGATTCCAACCGCACACGGCCCTGGGCCTGCAACTGACCGCTGGGGTGGCGTTCATCGTGATCGGAGGATGGTTCTTCGGCGCGGTGCTCCAGGACGTCATCGTCGGTGAGGAGGCCGTCCGGGGCGACCGACCGATCCTGCACTGGTTGGCCACACACCGGGACGACGCCCTGACCTCGATCGTCGTCCCGGTTCACAGCCTCACGAGCGCCTGGGGCTCCCTGGTCGTCGCTGTCGCGGGAGCACTCCTGTTGCCGGGGCGCCCCCGCAACCTGGTCCTGGCCCTGGCGGCCTGGAGCGGTGCTGCGGGCAGCGCTCTGGTGGTGGCCGCGTTGGTCGGACGTTCCGGGCCACCACCGGCCTACGCCCTTGCCACCGCGCCCACCAGCGGTTCCTTCCCCGCGTTCGAGGTCGCGACCACGACCGCCGTGGCCAGTGTCCTGGCCTGTCTTGCGAGCGGGCGGGCACGCAGCTGGGTTCGCGCGGTGACGTACTGGACCGTGGCCGTTCTCTGGGCAGGCACGGCCGGAGCCGTCGCCGCCTACCTCGGTACGGCGTGGACCACCGACGTTCTGGGTGGCTGGGCCCTGGGAGCGTTGTGGTCCGCGGCCCTGGTCACCTCCACCACCCGGTGGGAACGCCTGCCCCACTCCGCATCCACGAGCTGAACGCGTTCTCCCGGAGGGGAGGTTCCCCAGGTGCGCTCACGCCCGGACGACATGTCGGACCCTGCCCCACGAGTGAGCGGATCACGTACGCCGGAGTGACGATTCACCAGGAGCTGACGGGGGAGGCCCTTCACCGCTGATTGGTCGGAGCGGACCGTTCGGAGTGGGCCTCCCCGTTGGCTGACCCGTACCCGCCACCGCCACCGCCGTCCGAACCCGATCCCGGGCATCCCGTAGCGAGGACGGCGACCGCTGTCGCCGCCAGGGTTCCGAGGAGTACCCGGCCCACACGCTGGGGCGGAACCTGACTGCGAGTGATGTCATCCTGCATGACTCATCCCCTCCGTGACCTGACAGAATCCCGCTGTGGGACGCCAGCGTCACCACTGTCGACACCCTTGTCGATACTCACAGTAACCACTCCGTGTCGCGCGGCGCCGGAGCGGAGCGGCCGAGTTGGGCCGGACACCGACTCCGTTCGCGTTGGATGAGCAGGCCAGAGGAGCTCTGGTCTCCGAGAGCACCCGGGGGATGTCTGCGGCTCGGGATCGGATGGGAGAGATCCGGGGGGCGGTGCCTGGCGAGGTGCCACCTGACGCGGATCAGGCGCGGCCCGACGCGGTCCCGGATCGCGTTGCGCTCCGGGACCGAAGCGCCCCGATCTGTCACTGTGGAGCACTGGCGCACTACCCATGTACGCCAGTGACCTGGGAAGAGGCAGATGTGAGCGATACCGGAGCATCGTCGTCGGGGTCGGGAGAAGCCCACCTGGCCCACGTGACCATGATCGCGGCGGCGGCCGCGATGGGTGGCTTCTTGTTCGGCTATGACAGCGCGGTGATCAACGGCGCGGTCGACGCCATCCAGCAGAAGTTCGACGTGGGCGCCGGACTCCTGGGGTTCACCGTCGCCTCCGCCCTGCTGGGCTGCGTGGTGGGCGCTGCCACGGCGGGCAACCTCGCGGACCGGCTCGGCCGCATCAGGGCCATGCAGATCGCCGGTGTGCTGTTCGCGGTGAGCGCGATCGGCTCGGCCCTGCCGTTCTCGATCTGGGACCTCACCTTCTGGCGCGTCATCGGCGGCGTGGCGATCGGTATGGCCTCGGTGATCGCGCCGACCTACATCGCGGAGGTCTCGCCCGCCGCCTACCGGGGCCGCCTGGCCTCCCTGCAACAGCTCGCCATCGTGCTGGGGATCGCCTGTTCCCAGCTGGTGAACTACGCGATCGCGCAGGAGGCGGACGGCAGCGCGCACAACATGCTCGGGCCGGTGCAGGCGTGGCAGTGGATGCTGGCCGTGGAGGCCCTGCCCGCGCTGGTCTACCTGGGATTGAGCCTGGTCATCCCGGAGTCGCCCCGGTACCTGGTGCGGGTCGGACGCGTGGACCGGGCCCGGACCATCCTGAGCGACGTCGAGGGCGGCGGGGCGGCCCGGATCGACCGGCGGATCGGGGAGATCAAGGAGGCCCTGGGTTCGGAGGTGCGGCCCCGGCTGCGTGACCTGACCGGGAGGTACGGCCTGCTGCCCATCGTCTGGATCGGTATGGCGGTCTCCGCCTTCCAGCAGCTGGTCGGCATCAACGTCATCTTCTACTACTCCAGCTCCCTGTGGCAGTCGGTGGGTGTGGCCGAGACCGACTCGCTGCTGCTGAGCCTGTTCACCTCCCTGGTGAACATCGTGGGCACGGTGATCGCGATCATGCTGGTGGACCGGGTGGGCCGCAAGCCCCTGCTGCTGGCCGGATCCGCGGGCATGACCGTCGCGTTGGGCCTGGCCGCCTTCGCGTTCAGCCACGCCACCGGCTCCGGCGAGGAGGTCACGCTGCCCTTCATGTGGGGCGTGGTGGCCCTGGTCTCGGCCAGCTCCTTCGTGCTGTTCTTCGCCCTGTCCTGGGGTGCCGTCGTCTGGGTGCTGCTGGGGGAGATGTTCCCGCTGCGGATCCGCGCCGCCGCCATGGGCGTGGCCACCGCCACCCAGTGGCTGGCCAACTGGCTGATCACCGTGAGCTTCCCGAGCCTGCGGGACTGGAGCCTGCCCGGTTCCTACTCGATCTACGCGGGCTTCGCCCTGCTGTCCTTCTTCTTCGTGCTCAAGTTCGTGCAGGAGACCAAGGGCAAGACCCTGGAGGAGATGCGGGGTTAGGCTGGAGAGGTGGACGGCAGGGAACGGGGCCGCACCTGGGACTTCGCGGTGGCGTCCCCCGACAGCGCCCCCGGGGTGGCCGCGATGGTCGGCTACCGGAACCGCGACGTGCCCGAGTCCGTCCACCTCGGCCTGCCGTCGGCGTCCCTGACCCTCATCCTCAGCCTGGACGACGGGGTCGAGGCGGCCGACACCCCCGACCGGTTGACCGACGCCCGCCCCAACCCGGTGCTCCTGGGCGGGCTCCACACCCGCGCGACGCACGTACTCCAGAAACCGGGACAGACCGGGGTCCAGGTCTCGGTGCACCCGCTCGCCGCACGTGCCCTGTTCGGCGTCCCGGGATCGGAACTGGCGGTCGCCGCCTCGGACGGCTTCGACGGCTCCGCCCTGTTGGGCCGCTCGGCCACCGAGGTGCGCGAGCGCCTGACCGGAGCACCCGACTGGGAGACGGCGTTCGCACTGGTCAGCCGCTACCTTGAGGGGCTGCACCGGGAGCACGACCGTGGGGCCGCGAGGAGCGAGGTCGCACACGCGTGGGAGCTGCTGGCGCGCACCCACGGGCGCTTCCCGGTGGGGGAGCTCGCACGCGAGGTCGGGCTGAGCGCGCGCCACCTGGGCACCCTCTTCCACCGCGAGGTCGGGCGGTCGCCCAAGACCGTGGCGACCCTCATGCGCTTCGGGCACGCACGCGCCCTGATCACGGAGAACCTCCGGC
This sequence comes from Nocardiopsis sp. iso_237, assembly GCF_056173345.1. NCBI lineage: Bacteria > Bacillati > Actinomycetota > Actinomycetes > Streptosporangiales > Nocardiopsidaceae > Nocardiopsis > Nocardiopsis sp. iso_237. The sequence goes on from NZ_CM149669.1 coordinate 3,531,774, forward strand.
GTCGTGGCCCGGCCCGGTTCGCGGAGGTGGCCCTTGAGGCCGGATACAGCGACCAGGCGCACCTGAACAGGGAGTTCGTCCACTTCACCGGACTCTCCCCAGGGGCCTGGGTGGCCGAGGAGTTCCGAAACATCCAAGACGGGGCGCACACCCCCGCGAAGAATGGACACCATGAGTAACACGACTCCCACCGTCTGGAGCACGCTCCAGGCCGTGGACGCACCCAGACTGATCGACTACTACGTCGAGACCTTCGGATTCGTGCTCACGGCGCGCCACGACGACGGCGACACCGTCGCCCACGCCGAGCTGCTGTGGCCCGAGGGCAGCGGCGGCCTCATGCTCGGCACCCACAAGCCGGGAGGGGAGTGGTCGCGCGAGCCCGGGACGGCGGGGACCTACGTGGTCACCACCGACCCGGACGCCCTGTACGAGCGGGTGACCGCCCGGGGCGCGGACATCACGCGTCCGCTCTCCGACACCGACTACGGTGCCCGCGAGTTCGGGGTACGCGACCCGGAGGGCAACCTCTGGTCGTTCGGCACCTACCCGGGCGCGCCCACCCCCTGAGGAGCGGGCGCGCGGACGGCGGGGATCACCGCTCCCCAGGTGCGCCGGTGAACAGCTCACGCACCTCCTCGGCGGTGGTCTCCCGCAGCTCCTCGTCGAGCAGCAACCACCGGGTGATCCCGACGGACTCCAGGAAGCGCAGGTCGTGACTGGCGACCAGCAACGCCCCCTGGTAGGCCTCCAGGGCGCCGGTCAACTGCCGGACACTGGACAGGTCCAGGTTGTTGGTGGGCTCGTCCAGCATCAGCAGCTGCGGAGCCGGGGAGGCCAGCATGGTCGCCGCCAGGGCCGCCCGGAAGCGCTCGCCCCCGGACAGCGTCCCCGCGACCTGCGCGGCCCGGTTTCCCTTGAACAGGAACCGCGCCAGTTGGGCGCGGATGTGCTGCGCACTGACCCCCGGAGCCGCGTCGGAGACGTTCTCCGCGACGCTCAGGGACTCGTCCAGCACGTCCAACCGCTGCGGCAGGAACCGCACGGGCACGGACAGCTCGATCTCACCCTCCAGCGGGGTGTCCAGCCCGGCGACGGCGCGCAGCAGCGTGGTCTTGCCCGCGCCGTTGCGGCCCACCAGCGCGATCCGCTCCGGACCGCGCACCAGTAGATCACCCGAGACCAGACGGCCGAACCGGGGGCGCACCCCGCTCAGGCTCAGCACGTCACGGCCGTTGGGCACCTCCGTGTGGGGCAGGTCCACCCGGATCTCGGCGTCGTCCCGCACCGCGTCGGCCGCCTCCTCACGGCGTTCGCGGGCCTCGTCGAGCCGATCCTCGTGGGTACCCCGGAGCTTGCCCGCGGACTCCTGGGCGGCCCGCTTGAGCGCGCCCTGGACGATCTTCGGGATCCCTCCGTCGATGGCCGCCTTCTTGGCGGTGCGCTGGCGACGGGCCAGTTTGATCTGGGTCTCCTCCAGTTCCCGTTTCTGTCGGCGCACGTCGGCGTCGGCCGCGCGCAGGGTCCGTTCGGCCGCCTCCTGCTGTACGGCCAGCGCCTCCTGATAGGCGGTCCAGCCGCCGCCGTAGACGGTCACCGAGCCGGTGCGCAGCTCAGCGATCCGGTCCACCCGTTCCAGGAGCTCCAGGTCGTGGCTGACCACCACCAGGGAACCGGACCGCCAGGTCTCCACGGTCTCGTAGAGCCTGCGCCGGGCGAAGAGGTCCAGGTTGTTGGTGGGTTCGTCGAGCAGGAGCACGTCGGGGCGCTCCAACAGGACCGTGGCCAGGCGCAGCAGGACGGTCTCGCCCCCGGAGAGCTGGCCGACGCTGCGGTCCAGGCCGATCCCGCCCAGACCGAGCGAGCCCAGGGTCGCCAGGGTGCGCTCCTCGATGTCCCAGTCGTCACCGACCGTCTCGAAGTGCCGTTCGGAGGCGTCCCCGGCCTCGATGGCGTGCAGGGCGGCCCGCTTGGCGTCGATCCCCATCGCCTGGTCGACCCGCATGCCGGTGTCGAGCGTGACGTTCTGCGGCACGTAGGCGAGGCTTCCGCCGACGGTCACCGAACCCCGTCCGGGGCGCAGCTGACCGGCCAGGAGGCGGAGCAGGGTGGACTTGCCAGCGCCGTTGGTGCCGACCAGTCCGGTGCGTCCCCGGCCGAGGGTGAGGGACAGACCGTCGAGCACGACGGTGCCGTCCTTCCACTGGAAGGCCAGGTCGGAGCAGGCGACGGCGGCACTCGTGGTGGTGCTGGTCTTTGACATGGGTGTTCTCGCAGTCAGAAGCGGTGTGGAAAGGGCTTCGTGTGCGAGCACCACGCGGCGTTGCGCCGGGAGGGGTGGGGAGTCCTGGTCGACAGGGACGGCTCCTACACCGAGGTTCCATGCACGCGTCGGACAGGCCGGATACCGGCTCCGTACCGCGTGATGATCGCGAACCTCAGATGCGCAACGTCCACCTCGATCGTAGACAACAGGACGAGGAGTACTTTACCCACCGAGTCCCGGACGTCAATCGCCTTTCTCCTGTGAGGTGGCTCTCAGAACTCCTCCAGGTCGATCTTGCGCTGGAGGTACTCCTCGCGGCTGATCTCCCCTCGGGCGTAGCGCAGGCGCAGTTCCTGCGTGGCCGCGTCCCGCGCCGGTTCGATCGCCGGCCCGGTGTGACGCCTCCTGAGCAGCTGGCCGACCTCGGTGACGGTGAGCACGAAGAAGAAGGCCAGGCCCAGCACGACCACGATCACGACCCCCGCGATGAAGACGTTCACGGCGTCCCTACCTTCGACAGTGAGCGGATCGGCCCTCCCTGTCTACCGTCTGGTCGGCCCCACCACCAGGGACCCGGATATTCGCGAACCGCCCAGAACGCCGTAACCTGGGACATCGCGACCCGATGGCCGGGCTGGAAAGGGCGGGATGCGCGTTCTCCTCGTGGACAACCACGACTCCTACACGTACAACCTGTTCCAGCTCCTCGCCGGCGTGCTCGGCGCGGAACCCCTGGTCCTGACCAACGACGACCCGCGATGGTCCGACCTCGACCCGGCCGCCGTCGACGCCGTCGTCGTGTCCCCCGGCCCCGGGCGGCCACAGAACCCCCGCGACCTGGGACGCGTCCCCGAACTCCTCGCCCGCGCGGACCTCCCCGTCCTGGGGGTGTGCCTGGGCCACCAGGCCATCGCCCATCTGGCCGGGGCGGAGGTGAACGCCGCACCCCAGCCCCGCCACGGGCACCTGAGCCGCGTCCGGCACGACGGCACAGGGCTCTTCTCCGGGGTGCCGCAGGGCTTCACCGCCGTGCGCTACCACTCCCTCGCCGTCTCCGAGCCCCTGCCCGGGTCCCTGGTGGCCACCGCGTGGGCCGAGGACGGCGTGGTCATGGGGTTGCGCCACCGCGACCTCCCGCGCTGGGGCGTGCAGTTCCACCCCGAGTCCGTTGCCAGTGAGCACGGAGCCGACCTCGTCGCCAACTTCCTCGCCCTGGCCCGCGAGCACATCGGGGAGCCCCACCACCAGGACAGGATTCCGAACCACGCACGGGCCACCCCGGGCGACGGCCCCGCGATCCGCTTCGCGACACTGCCCTACGCGGTGGACACCGAACGCGCCTTCGCCCACCTGTACGACCACGCCGACCACGCGTTCTGGCTGGACAGCTCCCGCCCCGAGGGTCCCGCCCGGTTCTCCTTCCTCGGAGACGCCTCCGAGGTCCTCACCTACGACGTGGGCGACCCGGCCGTGCGCGTCCGCACCGCCCACGGAACCCACCTGGAACCCGGGGACGTGTTCGAGGCGCTGGAGCGCCGCACCCGCCACACACACCGCCCGACCGGGCTGCCCTTCGACTTCACCGGCGGCCACGTGGGCTACTTCGGCTACGAGCTCAAGGCCGACTGCGGTGCCGCCCGAGCACACACGGCCGTCACCCCGGACGCCGTGTGGATGCGCTGTGACCGCTTCGTCGCCGTCGACCACCATGAGGACCGCACCTACGTGGTCTGCGCCGACGGTGACCCCGCCTGGATCGGCGACACACTCACCGCCCTGCGCGGCCTTCCCCCACTGCCCGAACCCACTGCCTCCCGGGCGCCGGTCGACCTGGCCGCACTGCTCGAACGGCCCCGCGACGCCTACGTGAACGACGTCAAGACGTGCCTGGGCCACCTCACCGACGGTGAGAGCTACGAGATCTGCCTGACCAACCGGGTCCGGCTGCCCGACCTCGGAGACGGCGGTGACCTGGACTTCTACCGGCGTCTCCGTGCGGCCAGCCCCGCCCCCTACGCCGCCTTCCTCCGCGTGGGAGGGGTGTCGGTGCTCAGCGCCTCACCCGAACGCTTCCTGCGCGTGGACTCCGAAGGGGTCGCGGAGAGCCGCCCCATCAAGGGGACCGCGCCCCGCCACCCCGACCCGGCGACGGACGCCCGCATCGCCTCCGAACTGCGCACCGGTGCCAAGACCCGCGCCGAGAACCTCATGATCGTGGACCTGCTCCGCAACGACCTCGGCCGTGTCTGCGAGGTCGGCAGCGTGGAGGTGCCCGCCTTCATGTACACCGAGTCGTACGCGACCGTGCACCAGCTGGTGTCCACCGTCCGTGGACGGCTGCGCCCGGAGATGTCCACCGTGGAGGCGGTCCGCGCCTGCTTCCCCGGCGGCTCGATGACCGGGGCGCCGAAGCTGCGCACGATGGAACTCATCGACCAGCTGGAGTCCTCCGCCCGGGGAGTGTACTCCGGGGCGCTGGGCTACATCTCGCACACCGGCGAGGCGGACCTCAGCATCGTCATCCGCACGGCCGTCCACGCCGACGGCGAGGTCACCGTGGGCGCTGGCGGCGCGATCGTGCTGGACTCCGACCCCGAGGACGAGTACGAGGAGATGCTCCTCAAGGCCCAGGTCCCCGCCCGAGGCCGCTAGCCCTCATCCCCGCGAACGCGGGGAGCATCATCGGGTCGGCTCGGTGGAGCACGTGGCCACGGGACCATCCCTGCGTGCGCGGGGAGCATTCCAGGGCCAGACGCACGACGGCGCTGGAGACGGGACCATCCCCGCGTGCGCGGGGAGCATCAGCCTTACCCCGGCGCGGTCGTTCTCCCCATGGGACCATCCCCGCGTGCGCGGGGAGCATTTCGGCGCGCTACTGGCCGCGGTCGGCGCGGTGGGACCATCCCCGCGTGCGCGGGGAGCATAAAGCCCAATACGTCGGCCTCTGGTTCAGGCGGGGACCATCCCCGCGTGCGCGGGGAGCATACTTTTTCACCTGCGAACTTACCAGTGGCAAGGGGTCGTTTTTCCAACTTCTCGGAAGGCCGACAATTCCGACACCACGCTTTCGAAGGGACTAACTGGGCACGCGTAGGTGCTTCCACTCATCATGGCCCAAGGCAAGGACGATCCTGCTGGTGATGCGACTCGGAAACGGGGGGAACACAGGGTGTTCCGTTGGAACATGGTTGTCCAGGCAACTAATGTCAGCGGCACATCCAGGCCTACGGAAGTCACCTGCGGAGTGATCCAGCATGTCCACGATCCTGTTCCTGATGACCGGCGCCGACCACTGGACCCTGGCGGACGGCACACGGCACCCCACCGGCTTCTGGGCTGAGGAGGCCGTCGCCCCCTACGAGGCGTTCAGGGACGCTGGACACGAGGTCGTCGTCGCCACCCCCGGCGGGGTCGTGCCGCCCGTGGACCGGGGCAGCCTGGAGGCGGACGTCAACGGCGGTCAGGAGAACGCCGACCGGATCTCCGCCGTCCTGGACTCCTTCACCGAACTCCACTCTCCGCTCAGCCTGGAGGAGGTGGACCTCGGCGACTACGACGCCGTGTACCTCCCCGGCGGTCACGGGCCCATGGAGGACCTGGCGGTGGACACCGTCTCCGGCGATCTACTCACCACCGCGCTCGACACGGGCAAGCTCCTCGGCGTGGTCTGCCACGCCCCCGCCGCCCTGCTGGCCGCCGAGCGGCCGGACGGCACGAACCCGTTCGCCGGGTACCAGGTCAGCGCGTTCACCAACGCCGAGGAGGAGCAGGCCGGGCTGGCCGACCGCGCGGCGTGGCTGCTCCAGGACCGCCTGGTGGAGGCGGGGGTGGACTTCCAGGAGGGCGAGCCCTGGGCGCCCAAGGTCGTGGTGGACCGCACCCTGGTCACCGGACAGAACCCCGCGTCCTCCGCCCCGCTGGCCCAGGAGATGCTCAAGCTGCTCGGATGAGGCCCACCGCGCTGGCCAGCGGAAAACCGGTTGCTCCGCCCGCTGGTCAGCGCCACCCTGGTCTCCCATGAGCATTCCCCCGTTCCAGATCAGGGCCAGGTACACCGACACGACGGTCACCGTCTACCAGGCCTACGCCCCCGCGATCGGGGTCCCCGCCGCGCGCGAGGGCCGCTTCCCGGCGTCGTGGAAGCGCGACCGGATGACCTGGGTCAAACCGTCGTTCCTCTGGATGATGTACCGGTGCGGGTGGGGTCGGAAGGCGAACCAGGAGACGGTGCTGGCGGTGGAGATCGCCCGCGAGGGGTTCGAGTGGGCGCTGCGCCGCTCTGCCCTGTCGCACTTCAAGTCGGGCGTACACGCTGACCGGGACGCCTGGAAGAGGGAGCTGCGCGCGGCCCCTGCCCGTGTGCAGTGGGACCCCGAGCGGGATCTGCGCCTGAACCCGCTCGGGCACCGTTCCCTCCAGCTGGGCCTGTCCGGCGAGGCCTCCCGTCGCTACGCGGACGAGTGGACGGTCTCGATCACCGACGTCACACCGCTGGCCCACGAGGTGCACGCTCTGGTGGGCCGGGGCGAGCTGGACACGGCCGCCGCGCTGTTGCCGCAGGAGCACCCTTACCCGATCGCGGACCGGGTCATCGACCATCTGCGCCCGGTTCAGGTCGGTGAGGCCGTGCCCGTCGCGCCACCTGGCCGCTGAGGCCTGAGCACCGCCGCTAGCCGGCCGGTTCGGCCCGGGCGCGCATACCGTCGCGCGTGTACATCCAGGCGGTGCCGCAGGTGAAGGGGACCTCTGCGCAGCCCTTGGACAGACAGGGCACCCAGGCGCCGCAGCGCTCCTTCTTCCTGGTGGTCCCTCCGTGCGGGTCCGGTTCGTCGGGGCCCAGGGTCGCCAGCAGCGCGTGGGCCTCCTCCGTGCCGAACGCGGAGACGGCCAGCCCGCGCAGCTCGCGTTCCCGGACCGCGTCGAGGCCGTCCCGGAACACCAGCGCGTCGGACAGGGTGCGGCGGGCCAGGTGCACCACCTCCCGTTGCGCCGGGCTGAGGTGGGGGTGGGAGCGCTCGTAGCGCCGCAGGTGCTCCAGCCACAGGTCGCGGCGGGCGCGGGGAGGGAGTTCGGCGAAGACGAGGCGGCGGCGGATGAGGGGGTGCGCGGTGAACTCGTCGTAGTCCCTGGGCAGGCGGTCGCGGTTGGCCTCCACCCACTCGCGTGCCAGACCGTGGTCGGAGCGGGCAAGGGCGGGGGTGCGGCCCGCCAGGGCCAGGGTCATGACGACGACCCACCCGGCGTGCAGCCTCTGGAGTCGCGGCCGTACCGAGGTTCCGGAGGAGGGGACCCGAGGCCGTTCCCAGGGGGCCCGGCGGCGTTGGCGGCTGAGCTCGCCCAGTGCCTCGACCACGCGCAGGGCGGCCTGCGCGCCCAGACCCCGCAGGAGCGGCCGCACCATGGAGACCCCGCTCCAGCACCGGACCTCGGCGCCCCGGTGCCGGACCAGGGTCGGGACCCAGGGGGCGTTGGGGCCCCACTGCCGGACCCGCCACTCGCGCACCTCGGGGTGGGTGAGCGGGAGCGTCTCCAACCTGCCGCCCGACACGGACTCCACCGTGGTGGAAATGTCCGCGCACCTGTCACACGAGGAGTCGAAGGCCAACACGTACCGAACCCGAATGTCCCTCATGATCTCCCTTCCCGCACCGCCGCGTCCCAGTGTCAAGGGGAGTCCTTCGCCATGGGTCGGCTTTTCGGAAGTTGGTACGTCCAATCCACGGTCCACGGGGGCAATACCGGACCGAACACGGATGTATCCGTGCTCGCGCCGCTGGTCAGGGCCCTTTTTTGGTGGTCACTTGGGACACGTATCGGCCTGGCCGGGGAACGCGGGACGACGCGCGGTTCTTCGAGGTCAGGAGGGTTCCCCGGACGGAACGCCGGAGAGGAGCAGGAACAGCGGGACCCGGAGGCGGCGCCTGTACTCGTCCACGTCACCGCCGAACCGTTCCCGGTCCGGCGCGCACTCGCGCAGCGCCGTCAGCCCGAACCCCGCCCCGATCAGGGCGGTGACGTAGTCCTCCACGGTGCGGTGCTGCCAGACCACACGGGTACCCATCCAGGCACGCTCGCGCGGACCGGGCTCGAAGTAGCGGTCCACGACCCGGTCCCCGCGCGGACCGGGCGAGCCACGGGAGGCGTCGTGGCAGGTCAGCACCGGGTGGGGGACGGTGAACACGATGCGTCCGCCAGTGCGCAGCCAGGTACGCGCGCGGGAGAGAACCTGGGGGAGTGCGACGAGGTGGTGCAGGGCCATCCGGGACACGACCAGGTCCACGGAGCGCGGACGGGCGGCGAAGTCCGCGACGTCGGCGCGCACGACGCGACCGGTGGTGCCTTCCAGTGTGGACCGGGCGCGTGCGGTCATTGCCTCGGAGGAGTCCACCCCGAGGTAGCTCCGGCACTCGGCACCCAGGAGGATCCGCCCCAGGTCGGCGTCGCCGCAGCCCAGGTCGAGCACCTCCCGACCGGACACGCCGCCCAGCGCGGACAGGAGGGCGGGTTCCTCCATCACCGTGTTGGGGCTCGACGCACCCGCGTGCCGGTGGGCGGTGTAGCGCTCGGACATCCCCTCCTCGTCGTAGGGGGAGGGCGTGGGGAGGCGGCTCATGGTGGGCACCCTACGCGGGCAGCCGGTGGGGAGCGTGGCGAACCTGCCACCACCGGGCACGCCCGCGTCGCAGGTGTCAGGCCATCATGTGGGGGACCAGGCGCTCCAGTTCGGTGACGGCGGCCGCGACCGAGGGGCGCTCCCGGGCTCCGGCACGGGTGAAGGTGAGCAGTGAACGGGCCGGGGCCGGAGAACCCTCCAGGCGCAGGCGGGTGACCGGCAACTCGGGGGACAGCTCCGCCGACCTCGGGATGAGCGCCACCCCCAGGTCGTGGGCGACCAGCGCCGCCACGGAACTCCACTCCAACGCCTCGTGACGGCCCTGCGGGGTGAACCCGACCGCCCCGCAGGCGGTGACGGCGTGCGCGTGGCAGGTCGTGCCCGGCCTCGGCAGCACCCACGACTCCCGGGCGGTCTCGATCAGCGGCACGCTCGCCCGCCCGGCGAGGCGGTGTCCGCTGGCGACCAGGAGGTCGAAGGGGTCCTCGAACAGGAACGCCTGGTCGAAGCGGGTGTCGTCCAGCCCGGGTGTGCCGGGGGCGGCCTCCACGACGGAGAGGTCGATGTCACCCCGGAAGAGAAGGTCGAGACTGTCACCTGGCTCCGATTCCAGGATCCGTACGTCCAGGCGCGGGTACGCTGTGCGCAGAGCGGCGGCCATGGGCGCCAGCAGGCGGGTCAACACGACGGGGAAACCCGCCACCCGCAGCGGCCCGGCCGGTTCCGCCTCCAACCCGCGCATCTCGATCTCCGCCCGCTCCCAGCGGGCCTGGATCGCGTCCGCATGTTCCAACAGACTCCGTGCGGCCGGTGTCAGCCGCACACCGCGGCCCAGGGGTTCCAACAGCGGCACCTCCAGCTCCTTGGCGAGCTGGCGGATCTGCTGTGAGGCCGCCGAAGGCGTGAAGTGCAGCGCCTCGGCGGCGGCGGTCACCGTTCCGTGGTGGGCCACGGCCCGGAGGATCCGTAGCCGACGAAGATCAATCATGTAGGCAATTCTTCACAGTGCCATCCAGAAACTCAACCTGGACCGCGAGGGTTCTGGGGCGTGATGCTGGATCGCAGGAAGACCACACCGAACAAGAGGTGCTCGATGACCAGTGTCTGCCCCCACTGCGGATGGCCGGACGACCAGCCCTTCGCGGTGCTCTCCCAGCATCGGACCGGCGCGGGGATGACCGTGTGGTCGCGCTGCGTGTGCGGCTCGACCCAGGTCCGCGAGATCGGGCTCGCGGGCACGCGGATCGTCTCCCGCGGCCGCCCCACCGGTGCCCCGCGCACCCCCGGCTGCAACGCCTGAGCGACCCCGCGGCACCGCCGGAACTGTGACGGGGGTTCGTCCACAGGAACGGTGCGGAAATCGTGGTCAGGGGGAGGTCCGCGATACGGTTACGGGCATGGGGAACACACCGGCGCGACCGTCTACTTCGGCCGAGGACTACGTGAAGGTCATCTACGACCTCCAGGAGCGCGGAACCGGGCCGGTGACGATCTCCGGGATGGCCGAGCGGCTGTCGGTGTCCAACTCGTCGGTGTCCGGAATGCTCCGCAAGCTCAACGAACTGGGCTTCGTGGAGCACCAGCGGTACGGCAACGTCAGCCTCACCGAGACCGGCACCAAGGCGGCGCTGGCGGTCCTGCGCCGCCACCGGCTGCTGGAGACCTACCTGGTGGCCGAGCTGGGCTACTCGTGGGACGAGGTGCACGACGAGGCCGAGATCCTCGAACACGTGGTCTCGGACAAGTTCGTCGACCGCATCGCCGCCCACCTGGGCAACCCGGTGGTGGACCCGCACGGCGACCCCATCCCCACCCGCGAGGGCGCCATCGTCGAGCGCGAGTCCGTGCTGCTCTCCGAGGCCGAGGCCGGTACGACCGGTGTGATCGTCCGGGTCAACGACACCGATCCCGAACTCCTGCGCTACCTGGCCGACATCGACATCGGCATCGGCATGCGCGTGGAGGTCGTGGAGCGGCTGCCCTTCGCCGGTTCCATCCAGCTCTCCGTCTGCCCGGAGAAGGGCGACGAGGTGCGGGAACAGGCCCTGGGGCTGGTCGCCGCCGAGGCCCTCTGGCTCAGCCCCGAGGAGTAGCCGCCCGGCACCGCACGGGCGCGGATGCCAGGCGGGGGTCCACCTCGTCTAGGCCAGCGGCCGGGCCCCGGGACGGCCGTTCTGGATGACGAACCGCGCCCGGTCGCGAATGGGCGAGCCCGGCCTGCTCACGTAGTCCACCACCCGGTAGTCGGCGGTCCACTCCGTGGGCGTGACCGTGTTGCGTACGTAGCCCCGGTGGCGGTTGATGAACTTGATGTGCGGGTTCTCGGCCAGCTGGACCGCGTCGCCCGGGTTCTGTTCCGCGCCGTCCCGGCCGCTCGTGAAGGACGTCCCCACCAGTTCGGTGGCCACCGTCCTCGATCTCGGGTCGTCGAAGTCGGCCTTGACGTCCACGACGTAGTTGGCGTGCACGTCACCGGTGAGCACGACCGGGTTGGACACCCCGGCGATCTCGTCCCGGACGCTGTCCCGCTCGACCTGGTAGTTGTCCCAGGCGTCGTCACTGAAGGTGCTCGCATCGCCCTCGGTGAAGTCCCGCTGGGAGAAGAACACCTGCTGCGCCAGCACGTTCCACCTGGTCTTGGAGGACGACAGCCCCCGGGACAGCCACCGGCGCTGGTCGGCGCCGAGCAGGGTGCGGTCGGGGTCGTCGCGCTCGGAGTCCGCCACCTGCACGTCGCGGTACTGGCGGGTGTCGAGCAGGTGCAGGTCGACCAGGTTGCCGAAGGTCAGCCTGCGGTACAGGTGCAGGTCGGGCCCGGCCGGGCGCTGGGCGGCGCGCAGCGGCATGTGCTCGTAGTAGGCCTTGAGCGCGTGTTCGCGCCGGAGCAGGAACTCCTCCGGCGGGATGTCCTCCTCGTAGGAGGTGTCGTCGGCCCAGTTGTTCTCCAGCTCGTGGTCGTCGAAGACCACCGCCCACGGGAACGCGGCGTGGGCGGCCTGGAGGCCGCTGTCGGTCTTGTACTGGGCGTGCCGCAGCCGGTACTCGGCCAGGGAGCGGACCTCCACCTCGGGGAAGTGGCCGCGGCCGATACTGCCCTGGTCGGGGGTCTCGTAGATGTAGTCGCCGAGGAAGGCGACCAGGTCCAGGTCCTCCTCCGCCAGGTGCGACTGGGCGGTGAAGTGGCCGTGGGTGTAGCTCTGGCAGCTGGCGAACGCGAAGTTGAACTGGTTCAGGCGGGTACCCGGGACCGGCGCCGTGCGGGTGCGGCCGACGGGGCTGATCTCGTTGCCGACCCGGAAGCGGTAGAAGTAGTCGGCCTTGGGCCGCAGGCGCTCCAGCTCCACGTGAACCGAGTGGGCCTGCTCGGGGCGGGTCTCGACGCTTCCGGAGGCGGCGAGGGTCCCGAAGTTCTCGTCGTGCGAGACCTGCCACTCCACCTCGACCGCGCTGTTCGGCATCCCGCCCAGACCGTCCTCTGCCAGGGGGTCGGGGGCGAGCCGGGTCCACAGCACGACCCCGTTGTGCAGGGGGTCACCGGAGGCGACGCCCAGGGTGAAGGGGTCGGAGATGGTCGGGTTCCGTGGGGCCGCGGTGGCCGCGAGCGCTGAGGGGGAGCCGAGAGAGGTGCCGAGTGCGGCGGCGCCCAGTGTGACGGCCCCGCCGACCAACGCCTGCCGCCGTGTCGCGGCGAGCGTGGGGGAGGGGGCGGGGGAAGTGGGGGATGTGGGTGTACCTGGCATCTACGGTCTCCTGGGTTCGAGCGGCGGACCGCCCCGGAGTACCCGGGACGGGAGCAACCGTGGTCCATCCGGCCATGGAAAGAGGTACGACCCAACCCCTACGCGGTGAACATTACCTCCGTTTCGGTGACGGCAAGGTTACTGAGGGTCGCCACCAGGGTGTTTCGTCGGCTCTGGGATGCTACGTTCGCCACTGTCCCCTTCCCACCCCCCTTAAGCGCGGCGGTGAGCCGCGTTGCGGATCCGGAACGCGGGTCGGCGCCGCTGAGCGCCTCCGATTCCACGCGGGGCTTCGAACACGTACCCCCGCCGGGGGTGGCCACGGCGCCCTCGATATCACCTTCCGTGACGGCACCCCGCACGCGCCGAGCCGCACCCCCCACCCCGGTTCAGCCCAGACTGATGACGTGTTTGCCCCGCACCCCGCCGGTCTCCAGGGCGCGGTGGGCCTCGGAGATGTCAGCCAGTTCGTGCACCGTGTCGACGACCGGGCGCACCTCTCCGCGTTCCACGTACCCGGCCAGGTCCCGGAACAGCGCCGTTCTCGGGTTGCCGCTGAAGAACGCGGTCCGGCGGGAGCGCAGCAGTGCCGCGCCCGCCAGGCGCAGCGCCGAGGAGACCGACCCGACGGACACGGCCACCAGGCGCCCCGCCGGGGTCAGGAGTCGGTGGTAGGCGGGCAGGTCGGTGGCGACGATGTCGATGATCACGTCGAAGCCCTCCAACAGGGACAGTTCGGCGGGGCCGGTGGTGGCGTAGTCGTACGCCTCGTGCGCCCCGAGGCCGCGAACGAAGTCGAGGTTGCGCGCCCCGGCCAGCGCGGTGACGTGCGCCCCCATGGCCCTGGCGAGCTGGACGACCACGCTGCCCACCCCACCGCTGGCGCCGCGCACGAGGACGCGTTCACCCGGTCCGACCCGTGCCCTGTCCCGCAGCGCGGTGATCCCGGTGGTGCCGCCCGCCAGCAGCGAGACCGCCTCGACCGCGTCGAGCCCGAGGGGAGCGAGGGAGACCTGACTGGGGCGCACGGCCACGTACTCGGAGGTGGCGCTGCCTCCGGCTCGGCCCTGGAACCCCCACACCCGGTCGCCCACGGCGGGCTCCCTCACCCGCGCCCCCGCCTCCACGACCTCCCCCGCGAAGTCGGTGCCGATGCCCCTGGGGAACCGCCTCCCGGTCAGCAGGGCGAGTCTCCCGGAGCGCACCATCAGTTCCCCACCGTTCACGCTGCTGGCGTGTACCCGCACCAGGATCTCGTCGGGGCCCGCCACGGGGCGGGGGACGCGGCCCTCATAGAGCACATCGGGGGCTCCGTACCCGTCGTACCGGGCCGCACGCATCTCCACCACGGTCTTCTCCGTCCGTCGCGTTCCAGGGGCAGGGGACCGAACGCCCCGCCCTCGCCCCAGGCAACCACCAAAACGGAGGGGTCACTCCGGTTGGGGCTAAAGTGAGAGGCATGCCGAACGAACCCTCTCGGAAGCCGCGGTCGGACGCGCTGCACAACCGCCGCCGCATCCTCGACGCCGCCCAGGCGGCCTTCCTGGAGAGCGGGATCGAGGTGTCGATGACCCGGATCGCGCGCCGTGCCGGGCTCGGCATCGCCACGCTCTACCGGCACTTCCCCGACAGGGGCAGCCTGGTCAACGAGGTGTTCCGGGGAAAGCTCGACACCTGTCTGGAGCGCCTGGACGAGGCCGCAGCCGACCCCGACCCCTGGCGCGGGTTCCGCGCGTTCATCGAGGACCTGTGCGCCATGCAGGTCATCGACCGGGGCTTCAACGCGGTCTTCCGCGCGGCCTTCGTCGGCGGGGTGATCTTCGACGAGGAACGGATCAGGGCGGAGAACACCTTCGCCGAACTCGCGCGCCGCGCCAAGGCCGCGGGCAAGCTGCGCCCCGACTTCGTCCGCGACGACCTCACCCTGGTGATCATGGCCAACAGCGGCCTCAGCGCCGACTCCCAAGAGGACGCCGTGGCCGCCTCCCGGAGGCTCGCCGCCTACCTGATCCAGGCGTTCGAGGCCGCACCCGGCCGCCGGGCCCTGCCACCCGTGCCGAGGCTGGGCCCGCACCCGGCGCTGCGGGAACCGCGCTGACGCCGAGGGGCGGTCTCCTACACTGGGGGGCGTGAAGCGACGACATTAGTTCCCAGGCCGCGGCCGAGGCCGGTCCGAGACGAGACCCCGGGCACCACCGGTGGACCACCACCCCCGGTGCCCGAGTCCGTTCGACCGAAAGACCTCCATGACCAACCGGTCCACGCGTGTGCCCGACACGCGTCTGTCCAGGCTGACCTGGCCGCTCTACACGTACGCCTTCCTTGAGGAGTTCGTCCTCCTCTACCCCCTCTACACCCTGCTCTTCACCGAGACCGGGCTGTCCGTCGTCCAGGTCAGTTCGCTCTTCGTCCTGTGGTCCCTGACCAGCGTGCTCCTGGCGATCCCCACCGGCGCCTGGGCGGACCTCGTGCCCCGCCACCACCTGCTCGCCCTGGCACCACTGCTGACCGGTGCCGGGTTCGCCTGCTGGCTGCTCCTGCCGTCCTACGCGTCCTTCGCGCTGGGTTTCGTCCTGTGGGGCGCGGCCAGCGCACTGGCCTCCGGCGCTTTGGAGGCGCTGGTCCACACCGAGCTCGGCCACCGGGGCGCCGCCGACCGGTACGCGCCGGTCATGGGCGTGACCCGGGCCCTGGGCGTCGCGGCGGTGGGAACCGCGACCCTGCTGGCCGTGCCGGTCATGGCGCACGGCGGCTACGCGATGATCGGAACGGCCAGTCTGGCCGCCTGCGCGCTGTGCGCGCTGACCGGCCTGGCCCTGCCCGAGAGTCGTCCCCCACGGTCGAGGAGGGCCGAGGACGAGGCTTCGGGTACGACCGAACCCGAGCTCGGCTACCTGGAGACCATGCGGCTCGGTCTGGCGGAGGCCAGGGGCAGCCGCTCCGTGCGCACGGCGATCCTCCTGGTCGTGATCGTCACCGCGTTCTGGGGGATGCTCGACGAGTACCTGCCCCTGCTGGCCTCCTCCGCCGGGGTCGCCACCGAGGACGTGCCCCTGGTGGTCCTCGTCGTCTGGATCTGCGTCACCGGCGGCGGCCTGCTCGCGGGCCCGGCGTCGCGCCTGTCACCGCGCGTGGTCGGCGTGCTCCTGGCCCTGGCGGCCGTGGCCATCGCCACCGGCGCCCTGCTGGGGAGCACCCCGGGGTGGATCCTGCTCGGCTGCGGATTCGGCGTGTGCCAGATGGCGAACGTGGTGGCCGACGCCCGACTCCAGGACAGCATCACCGGCACCAGCCGGGCCACGGTCACCTCCCTGGCCCAGGCCGGGACGGAGACGGTGACCGGGGCGTCCTACCTGCTGTACGCCGGGGTGTTCCTGGTGGCGGGGCACGCTCTGACCTTCGCGTTGTTCGCCGTCCCCTACCTGTTCGCGGCGGTGGTGACCGCGCGCGGCGGGCGGATTCGACCCGCCGACGCCTCCGTCTGACCCCGGCGGGCGGCCCTCCGGGAGATCCGCCCGCCCCGTCCGGCGGTCCGAGCGAACCCCACCGCTCGGAAGCGCGTCTCCACCTGTGCCGGAGCCCCCGAGGCTCCGGCACAGGTGCGGCGGAACCCGTTCCGCCGCGTCGCACCGTGCCCGAGGACGGCGGGTCACGGTGTTCGGGCCGTAGGTGACGAGGGACCACCTGCGGCCCGACCGCTTTTCCCACGCCCCCTGTTCATCCCCTTGCGTCCGTGAATAGCATCGTTTGTTGTGACACACCAGACGACGGACACCGCGAACAGCGAAGGCCCGCGTCTCGCGTCCGTGCGCGGGATCAGCGTCAGTTACGACGACCGCGGCGCAGGATGCCCCGTCCTGTTCGTCCACGGTCACCCCTTCGACAAGACCATGTGGGAACCCCAGGTCAGAGCACTGGCCGGGCGCGGATACCGGACGATCGTCCCCGACCTGCGCGGTTACGGACGCAGCACCGTGGTGCCCGGGGTGACCTCGTTGGACACCCTCGCCCGCGACCTCGCGGCCCTCCTGGACCACCTGGGACTGGACGTGGTCAACGTGGTCGGCCTGTCCATGGGCGGGCAGGTCGCCCTGGAGCTGTACCGGCTCTTCCCCGACCGCGTGGACGCGTTGGCCCTGGCCGCGACGAACCCGCTGCCCGAGACCGAGACGGGCAAGGCCAAGCGCAGGGCGATGGCGGCCCGCCTGCGTGAGGAGGGCATGCGCGGCTACGCCGACGAGATGCTGGTCGGCATGATGACCGCCGAGAACGTGCGGGACCAGCCCGCGGTCGCTGACCACGTGCGCGCCATGATGTACGCCGCCCCGCCCGAGGGCGCGGCCGCCGCGCAGCTGGGCCGCGCCGAACGCCCCGACCACACCCTCCTGCTCCGGCACATCTCGGCGCCCACCCTGCTGATGGTGGGCCAGCACGACGGCTTCACACCGCCCGGGGGCGCCGAGCTCATGCACGTCCGCATCGCGGACTCGGTCGTGGAGATCATCGAGGGCGCCGGCCACCTGCCGAACCTGGAACGCCCGAGGCGGTTCAACGAGGTCCTGCGCCGCTTCCTGGAGCAGGCGCGGACCCGTCCCCGCGACCGCTGACCGCCCCGTCGAGCGGGCCCCGGTTCACACGGAGGTCCGCTCGACGGGGAGCCACAGTTCGCCCGAGGCGAGGTCACCGTCGTACTCCACGCTCAGCAGTTCGGGGCCGTGCCGGTAACGGTAGGCGGGGTTGGACGGGAACCACTCGGCGGCGGCGTACACCCACAGGCGCTGGATCGCCTCCGGGAAGGCGAGCCCCTCGAAGAGGAGGACGACCCAGGTGCCCTCGGGCACGTCCAGGGCCCGCATCCCCTCCGGGGTTCCGGCCGCCGAGGTCGCGGCGGCCACGTAGTAGTCGACGTCGCTGCCCTCACGCCGGTCGGGGTCGTGGGTGAGGGTGACCGAGACGCCGCCGCGCGGTTCCTGGTCGGACAGCTCCGCCAACCGCTCGTACACGTCGTCCCCGAGACCCAGGACGAAGTCGGTCATGGGCTGGTTGGCGCCCTCGTGGACGAGCGGAACCCGGGTTCCGGGGCCGACCAGGCGGAAGGCGCCCTTGTCGACGATGCGGTAGCGCATGGTGGTGTTCCCTTCGATGGTGAGGTGGAAGGCCAGCCGTGACTGGGAGTTGAGCGCCGCGCCCGTGCGGCGGGCCTCGCCCGGGCCGATCCCGTGCATCGCGCGGAACGCCCGCCCGAAGGCCTCGGCGGACCCGTAGCCGTAGCGGACCGCGATGTCGAGCAGGGTGTCCCGGCCCTCGATCACCTCCGCTCCGGCCAGGGTGAGGCGGCGCCGACGCACGTACTCCGACAGCGGCATCCCGGACAGCGCCGAGAACATCCGTCGGAAGTGGTGCTCGGAGGTGAGCGCGGTCCGCGCCATGGCGGCCACGTCCACGGGTTCGCCGGGGTCCCTCTCGACCCGTTCGAGCGCCTCGTTCAACCGGTCCAGCACGTGTGCCTCCCTCTTTCACCACCGACGTTAGGGACGCGGGCCCCGCCCGGACCCGACCGTTCCCGTTCACCTCCGGTCAGGTGCGGGCGAGGCGTCCCTCTGCTGGCGGGAGAACCGTCTGTCACCACCGCCTGCCACCCTCTACGGTGCCAGTCCGAGACCCCCACCCCCTTCGGAAGGTCGCATGTCCCAGAACGTCCAGCACACACCTCCGGACGAAGACGGCCGCCGCGCACCGTTGGGCGGACGGTTCCACCGACTCCTGGGGGCGGTGGGGTTGGGCAACATGGGCGACGGGATCGCGGTGGTGGCGCTGCCCTGGTACGCCACCACGCTCACCGACGACGCCTTCCTGGTCGCGTTGGTGGGCGCGGCCACCCGCCTGCCGTGGCTGTTCCTGGCCCTGGTCGCCGGGGTGGTGGGGGACCGGATGGACCGGCGCCGCCTCATGGTGGGCGCGGGGGCCGTCAAGGCGGTCCTGCTGGTGCTCCTGACCGCCGTCGTGGCTATGGGAGTCGGGTCGATTCCCGTGTTGGTCCTGATCGCGCTGTTGGTGGGCGCGTGCGAGGTGTTCTTCGACAACACCGCGCAGTCGGTGGTGCCCTCGGTGGTGACACGCCCCCAGCTGGAGCGGGCCAACGGGCTCCTCCAGGCCGTGGAACGCGTGCTCAACAAGTTCCTGGGCGCGCCGCTGGCGGGGGCGCTGCTGGCGGTGTCCACCGCCTGGGCCTTCGGTGCCCAGGCCGTTCTGGTCCTGCTCGCGGTGGTCTGCCTGGTCGGCCTGCGCGGTGACTTCCGCCCGTCGGGGGAGACCCCGCATGAGCGGCCCTCGATCGGAGCGATGCTGCGCGAGGGTCTGGTGTGGCTGTGGCGGCACCCGGTCCTGCGGCCGCTCGCCCTGGTCTCGGGGGCGTCCAACCTGGCGGCGGCGATGAACGGGGCCGTGCTGGTGCTCTTCGCCCAGGACGTGCTGGGCGTGGGCCCACAGGGCTACGGTCTGCTGATGACCGTCACCGCCGCCGGGGCGGTCACGGGCGCGCTCGTCATCCCCTCCTTCTCGGGTCGGATCCACCCCTCCGTCTCCATCGCCGTGGTCCTGGCGGTCCTGGGCGCGACCGCGCTGACGGTGGGGCTGCTCCGCGACGTGTCGGCCTTCGTGGTCTGCTACTTCCTCACCGGGTTCGTCATCACCTGGTGGAACATCACCCTGATCTCCCTCATCCAGAGGCTGACACCCGACGGCATGCGGTCCCGGGTCTTCAGCGCCCACCGCACCGTCTCCTGGGGACTGCTGTCCGTGGGCATGGGCCTGGGCGGGGCCCTGGTCTCCTTGTTGGAGGGTCCCTGGGGTCGTGAGTGGGCGCTGGCGGCCCCCTTCGTCACGGCGGGGCTGATCGGTCTGGTCCTCTCCCTGGTCTCCGTCGTGGTCCTGCCCCCGGGGAGGGTCGACCGCGCCCTGGCCGACGCCGAACCGCGGGGCGAGCCCGGGTCCGGCTTCCGGAAAGACTGCCCCCCGGAACGGGAGGATCGGGAAAAACCTGGAAATCTTCGGGCAACATCCGTGTCTGGATCGACGCGGCGCCCTTCCAACCCGCACCATGGCCCCACATGATGGCCCGCAGGCCGACCCCGAGAAGGAGGTGGGCGGGGCGGGGTACACACGCCCCGCAGACTCTATGGACCTTGGTTTTCTGCGACCTCTGTACGAAAGCGACGGCCCGGTGGCCTCGGTGCACCTGGACACCAGCCGTGACACCACGGACGCCGACAAGAAGATCGAACTGCGCTGGCGGCACCTGCGCGAGGAACTGGAGGCGCTCGGCACCGACGCGGCCACCCTCGACGTTCTGGAGGAGGCCGTGGGGGAGGGCAACTCCCGCGCCTTCGGTGACCACGGACAGGCGCTCTACGCCTCCGAGGGCAGGCTCCTGGGGGCGCACACCCTCGCCGTGCCGCCCTCGCAGGACCGGGCCTCGTTCCTGCCCGTCCCCGACGCGCTCCCCCTGGCGATCGACCGCGGTCGCCGCCTCCCCTACGTCCTCGTGGCCCTGGACCGGGTCAACGCCAAGGTGTTCGCCTACCCCAGCCACCCCACGCGCGGCCCCGTCATGGAGCTCGCCAACGAGGGTGAGAACATGCAGAACATCGACGGGGCGAGCCGTATCTTCCCCGGTCAACGCGGTGACGCCGGGGGGCGCCGCGCCGACACCGGCACCGCTCAGGACCGGTGGCGGGGCAACGCGGCCCAGGTGGCGGACCTCGTCCGCGAGGCCGTACGCAAGGTGGACGCGGCCGTGATCATCGCCGGTGGCGACGACGAGGCCATCGCCTACCTGCGCGACAACCTGGGCCCCCGTCAGCTCACCATCCCGATCAAGGTGGTCCCGGGCGGGCGCGGCGGCACCGACGCCGAGGAGCGCCTGCACGAGAACGCGGAGGAGTGCCTGCGCGAACTCATCCACGAGGAGCGGACCCGGGTCTACTCCGACTACCAGCGCAAGCTCGCCCACGACCAGGCGGTCAAGGGCACGACCTCCATCCTGCCGATGCTGTCGGAGGCCCGGGTGGAAACGCTTCTGCTGGGCGCCGACCGGGAGAACGAGCCCCAGCTGTGGGGGTCGTACCACTCGCCGGTCCTGGTGGACACCTCACCGAAGGGCCTGGACGACCCGAACGCCGGGTTCCGGGCACCGGCCAGCGCGCTCATGCTGCGCGCGGCGGTGATGTCCGACGCCGGGTTCACCGAGCTGCCCGTGCCCGCACAGAGCGTCGACACCCGCACCGACCGCGAGACCCCGGACTCGGACGCCGGAGCCACGCTGCGTTTCCCCAAGCAGTAGCGTCCCGTCGGTGTGCCCCGTTCCCGCGCACGCGGGGGCGGGGCACACCCGTGCCCGGTCAGGAGTCCGCGAACACCCCCAGCTCGTTCCCGCTGGGGTCGGCGAAGTGGAAGCGCCGCCCACCGGGGAACGCGTAGGGGCCCTGGAGGACGCGGCCGCCCGCGCGTTCCACGGCCTCCACCGTGCGGTCCAGGTCCTCGGAGTAGAGCAGGACGAGGGGTCCGCCGCCGCGTACCTCGCCGCCCGGGTTGAGCCCGCCCACCTCGGAGGTGCCGTCGGGCGAGCGGATACCCGCGTAGGCGCCCCCGTAGTCGTTGAACCGCCACCCGAAGGCCTCGGTGTAGAACCGCTTGGCCTCCCCCAGATCGGTGACCGGGAGTTCCACGTAGTCGATGGCGTGGTGCCGCTGTTCACTCATACCCCGCATTGTCCTCGACGGGACCGACAGAACCGTGGAACACCACCCTGCGGTCAACCACACCCCGTCTCGGCGGTCCGCCCCATGGTCCGGCCGGGGCTGCGGTTCCTAGCGTGGAGCCGACACCTCCGACCACACGACGGGACCGCCATGATCGCCCTGCGGGGACTGACCAAACGCTACGGGGGGACCCTGGCCGTCGACGGCCTGGACCTCACGGTGCGTCCCGGCCGCGTCACCGGCTTTCTCGGGCCGAACGGCGCGGGCAAGAGCACCACCCTGAGGATGGTCCTGGGCCTGGACCGTCCCACCTCGGGGGAGGCGCTGGTCAACGGGCGCCCCTACCGGGAACTGCGGTGGCCCCTGCACACCGTGGGCGCGGTCCTGGACGCCGCGGCGGTCCACCCGGGCCGTGGCGCCCGCGCGCACCTGCTGGCCCTCGCCCGGAGCCACGGCATCCCGAAGCGACGGGTGGACGAGGTGCTCGACACCGTGGGGCTGGCCGAGGCGGCCCGCCGCCGCGCGGGAGGGTTCTCCCTGGGGATGAGCCAGCGCCTGGGGATCGCCGCCGCGCTGCTCGGTGATCCCGAACTGCTCCTCCTGGACGAGCCGGTGAACGGCCTGGACCCCGACGGGGTGCGGTGGATCCGCGACCTCACGCGTTCACTGGCCGACGAGGGGCGCACCGTGTTCGTCTCCAGCCACCTGATGAGCGAGATGCAGCTGACCGCCGACCACCTCGTGGTGATCGGGCGCGGACGGCTGATCACCGACGCCCCCTTGGCGGAGGTTCTGGGCAACAGCGCCTGGACCGCGGTGAGGGTGCGCGCACCGCACCCCGAGGACCTGGTCAGCGCGTTGGAGACCGACGGAGCCCGGGTCGAACGGCCCTCCGCCAACGAGCTCGTGATCACCGGGGCCCGGATCGAGCGGGTGGGCGAGCTGGCCCACCGGTCGGGGGTGGCCCTGCACGAGCTCAGCAACCGTGACGCCACGCTGGAGCAGGCCTACCGCGAGCTCACCGCGGACAGCGTCCAGTACCGCTCCCTCGACGGGAGCCGCACGTGACCCGTCGCGCGCGACCGTTGGCGGGTGCGGTCGCCGCCGAGTGGGTCCGGTTCCGTTCGGTGCGCTCCACCTGGTGGGGGCTGGCCGCCGCCCTGGTCCTGATGGTGCTGGTGTCGGCCGCCGGGGCGGTCAACACGACCTCCGGTATGGATCGGGGGAGCGTGCCCGCGTCGGAGATGGCACTGTACGGCGCCGTCTGGGCGGTCCAGTTCGTGCTGGTCGGCACCGCACTGACCTTCGTCACGTCCGAGTACGCCCACGGATCGGTCCGGCTCTCGCTCCAGGCCGTGCCCTCCCGGTGGCGGTGGTTCACCGCCAAGGCGATCGTCGTGGCGGTGGCGACCTTCACGGCCTCCCTGGGACTCGCGGTCGTGGGGACGCTCACCGCCCACCTGGTGATGGCGCACCCCCTGATGGGAGGGCACGGGACCCTGGTCCCCTCGGAGGCCGTCGCGGACGTGCTCCGCTGCGCGGTCTTCCTGACGCTCCTCTCACTGATGGGGCTGGGCGCGGGCACGGCCCTGCGTTCGGCGGCGGCCGCACTGACGGCGATGTTCCTGCTGGTCCTGGGCCTGCCGGTCATCACGCTCTTCTCCCCGAACCCGTGGGTATCGGAGCTCTCCCTGCGGCTTCCCCTGACCGCAGGGATCGCCCTCCTCGACAACGCGCACGTCATCGGGCTGGAACGCTCGCTCTCCTGGACCGGTGGACTGGTGGTACTCATGTTCTGGGTCGCGGCCGCGTTGGCCGTCGGGGCGCTGGTCCTCCAGCGGCGGGACGCCTGAGGAGGGGACGTGGGAGTGGGACTGCGGCGGGTGTCCGCGCGCGCGGGCAGACGCGGGCGTGAGTTCGTGGGGCTGGTGGCGGGCGTCCGGGTGAGTGCGCTGACCCTGGTGTGGATGCTGGCCTCGGCGGGGGTCCTGCTGGCCGTCCCGGTGCGGCCAGCCGCGGGGAGGCGGATCGAGGAGTGGGCGACGCGGCTGTGCGAGCTGGACCTGGCACGGCTCTCCCGCTGGATGGGTGCCACCGTCACGCTGCGGGCGGGCGGCCCCACCCGGGCGGTCCACCTGCTGTTGCGCCTGCCCGTGCACCTGGCCTCCCTGTACCTGCTGCTCTCCGTCGCCGCGCTGGTCCCGATCCTGGTCGTCGGTGTGGTGATCCAGGCCGTCACGGGCACCGCGACCCACGTGAACGCGGACTGGCCCGGTGTGGGGGTCGACGTCTCCAGCATCTCCCTCGGACTGACCGCCGCCCTCGCGGTCCTGGTGGTCACATGGTGGCTGGTCCCCGTCCTGGCCGAGGTCGACCGCTGGCTGGCACGCACGCTGCTCGGGCCCACCGAGGAGGACCTGATGCGGCGGCGTATCGAGGAGCTCACCCGGACCCGGTCCGGGATCGTGCGGGCGGTGGACCAGGAGAGGCGCCGGATCGAACGCGACCTGCACGACGGTGTCCAGCAGCGGGTGGTCGCCCTGGCCATGCTGTTGGGCCGGGCCCAGCGCCGCAGCGATCCCGCGCACGCCGCCGACCTGGTGCGGCAGGCCCACACCGAGTCACGGGTGCTGCTGGACGAGCTGCGCGAGGTCGCCTGGCGGATCTACCCGACGGCCCTGGACACCCTGGGGCTGGAGGCGGCCCTGACCGAGGCGGCCGAGCGCGGCCCGCTCCCGGTGGCGGTCCGCTGCGACCTGCCCGCGCCCCTCCCGCAGGAACTGGCCACCGCCGTGTACTTCGTGGCCCGCGAGGCCATGACCAACGCCGCCAAGCACGCGCGGGCCGACGGGGTGATCGTCGACCTCGGCGTACGCGACTCCCGGGTGTGGCTGACCGTGTCCGACGACGGCCGGGGCGGCGCCGACCCCGGGGGCGACGGTCTGACCGGGCTGGCCCGTCGGGTCCGGGCACTGGACGGCACACTGGAGGTGCACAGCCCGCCGGGCGGTCCCACGACCGTGCGCGCGGCGCTGCCGCTGGACCGACCTCCTTCTTCCCTTTCCACGGACACGGAGCCCTCATGCGCCTGGTGATCGCCGACGACTCGGTCCTGCTCCGGGAGGGCCTGATCCGGCTGTTGGAGGAGGAGGGACACGAGGTCCTGGCGGCGGCCGAGGACGGCGAGGGACTGCTGGAGGCCGTCTCCGAACACCGCCCGGACGCCGCGGTGGTGGACGTGCGCATGCCGCCCACCCACACCGACGAGGGGCTTCGGGCGGCGCTGCGCATCCGCGCGGAGCACCCCGGGACGGCGGTCCTGGTGCTCTCGCAGTACGTGGAGCAGCGCTACGCCGCCGAGCTGCTCACCGGGGTCCCCGAACGCGTCGGATACCTGCTCAAGGACCGGGTGGCGCAGGTGGGCGAGTTCCTGGACGCCCTGGACCGGGTGGCCGCCGGGGGAGCCGCGTTCGACCCGGAGGTGGTCCGCCAGCTGCTGGCCCGGACCACGCGGACCGACCCGCTCGCCCGGCTGACCCCGAGGGAACGCGACGTCCTGGAGAACATGGCGCAGGGGCTGAGCAACACCGCCGTCGCGCAGCGGCTGTTCGTGTCGCTGAGCGCGGTGGAGAAGCACATCAACTCCATCTTCGACAAGCTGGAGCTGGCGCACACCCCCGAGTACAGCCGCCGGGTCCTGGCGGTCCTGCGGTTCCTCGGTTCCTGAGGGCGCGGGGCGGCGGCGCCCCCCTTGAAGGCTCAACGGACCCGCCCTAGGGTCGGTGGTCACACCCTCACCCACGGTGAGGTCCCCCGCCCTCGACACGGAGGTCTGCCCCGTGCCCACCCCCCGCACCCGCCTGTCCCTCTGCCTGGCCGCCGCCGGAGCGGTCGCCCTGACGGCCCCGGCGCTCCCCGCGTTCGCCGGTCCCGCCCCGGCCGACGTCCGGGTCTCGGACGGACCCGCCCTGGAGGAGGCCCTCGCCGGCGCCCAGCCGGGCCAGACCATCACCCTGGACAGCGGAGAGTACGTCGGCTCCTTCGTCGCCACCACCTCCGGGACCAGCGGCGCCCCCATCACCCTGACCGGACCCTCCGACGCCGTCCTGGTCAACGACGAACCCGTCTCCGGCAGCGGCTGCCCCGCCCCCGACACCCACAGCAGCGGCTACGGCCTGTGGCTCTACGAGGCCGACCACTGGAACGTCCGGGGCATCACCGTCACCGACTCCAAGAAGGGGATCGTGATCGACCGCTCCGACCACGTCCACCTGAGCGACCTGGAGGCGCGGGGCATCGACGACGAGGGCGTGCACTTCCGTGGTTCCAGCTCGGACGGGTCCGTCCGCGACTCCCGCGTCTCCGACACCGGCCGGGTCCAGCCGGGCTTCGGTGAGGGGGTCTACCTGGGTTCGGCCCACAGCAACTGGGGATGCCACGGGGGCGACGACGGGGTCGACCGCAGCGACCGCACCGAGGTCACCGGCAACCACTTCGGCCCCGACGTCCGGGGCGAGCACCTCGACGTCAAGGAGGGCACCCGCGACGGCCTGGTCTCCGGAAACACCTTCGACGGTCGCGGCCTCTCCGGCCAGAACTTCGCGGACAGCTGGGTGGACGTCAAGGGCAACGGCTACCTGTTCGAGCACAACACCGGCACCTTCGAGCGGCCCGGAGTGTTCGCGCACGGCTACACCAGCACGCAGCAGGTCGACGGTGCGGGCTGCGGCAACGTGTTCAGTGACAACCACTCCGACCTGGGCGGGGTCGGCGGCTTCGCGATCGCCCTGTGGAGCCAGTCCGACTGCGCGGACGAGCCCAACGTGGTGCACGCCTCCAACACCGTCACGAACGCGACCCGGGGGCTGACCAACGTCGACGTCACCCCCTGACCCCTCGCACGCGAGGCGCCCCCGACCGAACTCGGTCGGGGGCGCCTCGCGGTCTCCGTGACCGCCGCGGGATCAGCCCTGCTCAGCGACCAGCTTCTCGGCGCCGACCAGGCGCACGCACACGGCCAGACCCTCGATGGCCTCCTCCAGCGCGTCCAGCTCCGGGAAGGAGGGCGCGATGCGGATGGTGCGGTCCTGCGGGTCGTCACCGTAGGGGTGGGTGGCCCCGGCGGGGGTGAGCGCGATCCCGGCCTCGGCCGCCCGGCGCACGACCTCGCGCGCGCAGCCGTCCAGGACGTCCAGGCGCACGAAGTAACCGCCCTTGGGGGTGGACCAGGTCGCCAGACCGGTGCCGCCGAGGCTCTTGGTGAGGACGCGCTCCACCGTCTCGAACTTGGGCTCCAGCAGCTCGCGGTGGCGGCGCATGTGGGCGCGCACGCCGTCGGCGTCGCCCAGGAACATGGCGTGCCGGAGCTGGTTGACCTTGTCCGGGCCGATGGTCCGCTTGCCGGCGAGCCCCTGGAACCAGCTCACGTTGGCGGGGGAGGAACCCAGGAACGCGACCCCGGCACCGGCGAAGGTGACCTTGGAGGTGGACCCGAAGACCAGGACGCGGTCGGGGTTGCCGCTCTCGGCGCAGGCGGCGAGGACGTCGGCGATCTCCACCTCCTCGTCGGTCAGGTGGTGCACCGCGTAGGCGTTGTCCCAGAAGATCCGGAAGTCCGGGGCGGCGGTGGGCATGGCGGCCAGACGCCGCACGACCTCGTCGGAGTAGGAGACACCGTCGGGGTTGCTGTACTTGGGCACACACCAGATGCCCTTGATGTCGGCGTCGGCGCTCACCAGGCGCTCGACCACGTCCATGTCGGGTCCCTGGTCGGTCATCGGGACGGGGATCATCTCGATGCCGAAGCGCTCGCACAGGGCGAAGTGCCGGTCGTAGCCGGGGACCGGGCACAGGAACGCGATCCGCTCGGCGTCCGCCCAGCGACCGGTCCCGCCGGGCACCGTGCCCAGGAAGGCGTTGGCCAGGCTGTCGTGCATGAGCTCCAGGCTGGCGTTGCCCCCCGCGATCAGCTGCTCGACCGGGACCTGGAGGAGGTCCGCGAAGATCTCCCGCAGTTCGAGGAGGCCCTGGGGCGCGCCCGCGTAGTTGCGGCAGTCGGTGCCGTCGGCGGCGGTGTAACGGCCGCGGGGCAGTTCGAGCAGTTCCGCGGACAGGTCCAGCTGGCGGGCGGACGGCTTGCCCCGGGTCAGGTTCAGGGAGAGTCCACGCTCGACCAGGGCGGCGTGGTCGCGCCGGGCCGACTCCAGGAGCTCGGAGGGCGGTGTGGGGCTGCTTGCGGTGGTCACGGGATGTTCCTTCCAATGGGACGCCCCCGGTGCGCCGCACGTCGTGGAACGGGGCGCACGGGGATTCGCACAGGAATTGTCCCAGATCGCGGGCGCGACGTCCCGGTCAGGTCGTCATCCCCGTGTCCGGCGGGCGCGCGGGGCCGCCAGGTCGGGTCCGGTTCGTCTCCTTCGACCGCGAGGAGCCCTCCGGAGGGTTCACGGGGCGGTGACCCCGAGACGGCCCATGAGTTCGGGCTCGGTGATGATGTCGATGCTCTGGCCCTTGGCGATGTAGGCCTCGGCCTGCCTGTGCTTGGACGTCTTGCCGCCGTGGTCGCTGTCGGCCACCACCAGGACGTCGGTCTTCTTGGTCACGTTCTTGGCGGGCTGGCCCCCGGCCTCCGCGATGCGCTTCCACACCTCGGGCTTGTCCATGGAGCGCAGGTCCCCGGAGACGCACACCGTGCGGCCGTGGAGGGGACCGGCCGGGTCGGCGTCGGGGGAGGGTTCGGGGAGCGGGGTCTGCGCGGCCCGCTGCCACCGACCGAACCGGTCCTCGCGGGCGGGCGCGTCCACCACGGTGGGGACCGCCATCGGGACCGGTGCCGCCGCGAAGGCCTCCAGACGGCCCAGACGCAGCCCGCTGACCCGGCTGAGCTCGGACAGCGTGCCGGTGCCGTGGCGCCGCATGGCCGCGATCATGATGTGCGCGGCCGCCTCGGCGTCGGCGTCGGCCCGGTGGTGCCGGGTGATGGTGTGGCCCACGTGCGCGGACACCGTGGGCAGACGGTGGTCGGGCAGGTCCCAGGTGCGCCGGGACAGCGCCAGGGTGCAGGCGTAGTCGAAGGCGGGCAGCGCCAGCCCGATGTGGGCGCAGGCCTGGCGCAGCGCCCCCATGTCGAAGGGGGCGTTGTGCGCCACCAGCGCGCCGCCCTGGGCGAACTCGACCACCTGGTCGCGCACCTTCTCCCAGGTGGGGGCGTGGGCGACGTCGGCGGCGGTGATGCCGTGGACCGCGGTGTTGTGCCGGGAGAAGAACGACACCGGTTCCGGCGGCCGGATGAGGCTGGTGAACCGATCGACCACCCGCCCCTCACTCACCCGGACCAGGCCCACGGCGCACACGCTGCCGCGGTCCTGGTTGGCGGTCTCGAAGTCGATCGCGGTCCAGGTGTGGGACACCCCCGCTACCTCCCTTGTACTCGCGTCGGAACGGGTCGAGCGTACCGGGGCCGGTGCACCACCGGAGTCAGAACGGGTCGAAGGAGGAGATCGCCTGCTCGCGCAGTGGCGCGTCCTCGTCCCAGAAGGCCTCGCCGGAGGTCCAGGCCAACGTGTAGTACTCGCCCTCGGCGGCGTTGATGTTGCGGGCCAGCAGGCGCCAGGCGCCCTCGCCCCGGTCCCAGCTGAACTCCCAGTCGGCGGCCGAGACGAAGGAGGTCTCGGAGGTGACGTCCTCCACCCTGATCCGCTCGTAACCGGGCAGCCGGTTCTCCGCGACGGAGTCGGCCTCCTGCTCCAGCACGTGCTCGTACTCGTCGTCGACCGAGTGGGGGGTGCGGTCGATCTGGAGGTAGGCGTTGGAGGTGGTGGAGTCGTAGTACACGCTGGCGCCGTTCGCGCGCCGCACCCAGCCGTCGGGGACCAGCAGGGCGAACCCGTCGGGGTCCTCGGTCCAGGTCATGCCCTCGGCGGAGGGGTGCGAACCCGGCTCCTCCACCGTGGCGCTGGCCCCGGGTACCCGGGGGTCGGCGTCCGCCCGACCGCTCCCGGCCCAGCGGTCGACCACCACCAGGGAGGCGGCGATCAGCAGGGCGGCCAGGCCCAGGGTGAGCACCACCACGGGCCAGGTCAGGCGCCGGGTGCTTCGGGGCGCGGGGTCCGCTGGTGCGGGGGTGGTCGGCGCGAGGGGAGCGGTCCCGCCCACGAGGCCGGTCGCTCCCAGCGGGCCGGAGGCCTCGTTCACGCCGGGGGCGGGCGGGGGAAGGTGGGCCACGGTCAGGGTCGAGGTGCCGCTCTCGCCCCGGGCGGCGGCGCTCAGCAGCGCCCGGCAGCCGGGACCGTCCAGACGGTGGGCGGGGTCCTTGACCAGCAACCCCCGGATCGCCTCGCCCAGCGGTCCGGGCAGGGACTCGGCCGGGTCCGAGGTGAGGACGGCGTGCAGGGTCGCCGGGACGCCCTCGCGCAGGAACGGCGACACCCCCGTGACCGCGTGGTACAGGGTGGCTCCGAGTGACCACAGGTCGCTGGCGGGGGTGGCGGGCTGGGAGTCGAGCCGTTCGGGGGCCACGTAGGCGGCGGAGCCCATCACCCCGGATGTCTGGGTGACGGAGGCGGTGTCCACGATGGTGGCGATCCCGAAGTCGGTGAGCACCACCCGGCCGGAGGCGGTGACCATGACGTTCTCGGGTTTGACGTCGCGGTGGGTGATGCCCTGACCGTGGGCGGTCTCCAACGCGTCGAGCAGGCCCAGCGCCCAGGCGGCGGCCCGCTCCGGGGGGACCGGGCCCCGCTCGCGCACCAGGCGCAGCAGGGAGTCGCCGTCCAGGAGCTCCATGACGATCCACGGTCGGCCGTCGTCCTCGACGATGTCGAACACGGTCACGATGTTGGGGTGCTGGCCCATGGCGGTGGCCTGGGCCTCGCGGCGCGCGCGGGCGGTCACCCGGGCCCGCTCCTCCTCGTCCAGGCCCGGCCCCAGGAGGATCTCCTTCACCGCCACGGGGCGGTTGAGCCCGTTGTCGTGTGCTCGCCACACGCGGCCCATGCCTCCCCGCCCGACCTCGGAGTGCAGTTCGTAGCGCTCGCGCAGTGTGCGGTGGGGAAGGACCACCAGGGACTCCTGTGGGGACGGGGCCGAACGTGAGGGCGACGTGCTGGCCGCGGGGGCGGGGCGGGAGTTCACACGTCAGGGCGCCCATTGTAGGAAGGAACGGACCCCGGGGCGCACTTCGGTCGTCGGGTCAGGACTCGCCCTCCGCCAGGAAGTCCCTGACCAGTCGGTTCACCACCTGGGGCGACTGTCGGTTGACCCAGTGCCCCTGACCCGCGAGGAGTTCCAGGCGGGCCCCGGGCACCGCGTGGGCGGCGGCGACGGTGGTGGCGGGCCGCACGCCCCGGTCCTGGTCCCCCTGGACGAAGAGCGCCGGGCAGCGGATCTCGCCCAGGCGGGGTCGCAGGTCCACGTTCATCCGCCACGGGCCGATGGAGGCGTTCTGCCAGTCGGAGGAGCCCGCGCCGTGGGCCGCCATCTCGGCCATCACCTCGTCGACGACCTGGTCCTGGTCGGGGGCGGGCCCGGCGAACAGCCCCGCGCGGACGAAGGCCTCGACCCTCCTCCGGTCACCGACCATCATCCCGGGCAGGGTGGTGTTGAGCAGGCGGCTCCGGGAGACGAGCCACAGGAGCTGGTGGTAGACGGGCGGGAAGGACAGGATGCCCGCGGGCGCCATGGCGACGAGGCGTTCCACGCGGTCGGGGTGGTCGATGGCGGTGGCCAGGGTCATCGCCCCGCCCTGGGACAGGCCGACGACGGCGGCGCGGTCGACACCGAAGCGGTCCAGGGTCGCGGTCACGCAGCGTTGGAGGGCGCCGTGGTCGGCCCGGCCGTTCCACGGGGTGCTCAGGCCCTGTTTGGGCCAGTCCGGGGCGATGACGCGGTGGTCCCGGGCGAGGTCGGGGATGAGGTGGCGCCAGCTCATCGTGGCGCTGTCCACGCCCGCGCCGCTCAGCAGCAGCACGGGCGGCGCGTGTTCGGGGCCCTCCACGACGACGCTCAGGCGCCCCTCGGGCAGCCGTACGTGCTCGCGGTGGAAGTCGGGTGCGCTCATCCGTGGTCCTCCCGTCGGTCCCGCCAGCGCTGGAGCATGGCGGGGAGTTCGGTCTCCAGGAACCCGTAGAGCTCGTGGACGTTGGCCAGGCGCTCGCGGCGTTCGGGCGGGGCGTCCCGCAGGGTCTCCAGTCCGCGTTCGGTGACCCGGCGGAAGCTGGTGGCCAGGGCGTAGCGGCGCTCCAGCATGCGGCTCCAGCCGTCGGCGGCGATCCGGAAGTACTCCTGCCGCTCGCCGCGCTTGCGTACCCCCTCGACCAGTCCGCTGGGGGTGAGCATGCGGGTGGCGGTGCTGATGGAGCTGCGGCTGACCTGGAGCACCTCGGCCAGGCGCGCGGCGCTCTGTTCGGGCGGATCGCTGATCAGCAGCCAGCCGATGACCCGGCCGGAGATCAGCGGCAGGCCCTCGTCTTCGAAGAACACGGCGACGTCGTCGACGAAGGCCAGTTCCTCCTCGGCGGGTTCACTCATACGAGCAGATTACAGTCATTGCAGTCATGACTGCAATGACTGCAATGACTGCAATGGAGGCGTGGTCCACTCCGAAGGGGCGCTGCCAGCCGGTTCCCGCCGAGGATGTCCATCTGAAGAACGCGAACGTCACGGCGACGGCCGAGGTGCGGCGCGACCGTCCCGCAGCCGGGATCCGCCACGCCTCGCAGCCGGGCACGGTCGCCGCCCGAGGCCGCGAGTGCGCCGGGGAGGTGGCAGCGGTCACCTGGGGCCCCGTGGCGGCGGACGGGACGCTTCGCGCGACGGGCGGGGGGAGGGGCGTCCGGCTACGGCCACGTGCACCGGACCCCCCGCCCCCAGCAGGTCGGCCTCGGCGCCCGGATGCGAGGTTTGGCCCGCTTGTGGTAAAAGTTAGGCGTGCCGAACTTTAGAGATGGGTTCTCTTCAAACGCCTGGTCGACCATGATCCCCGGGGTTGCCCTCACCCTGGCCCTCAGCGCCTGCTCCACCACCGCCGGTACCGACCGCGACGACGGCCGCCTCCTCGTCCTGACCACCTTCACCGTCATCGCGGACATGGCCGAGAACGTCGCCGCCGGTCGGGTCGAGGTCGCCTCCCTCACCCGGCCCGGCGCGGAGATCCACGGTTACGAACCCACCCCCGACGACCTCGTGCGCGGCCAGGACGCCGACCTCATCCTGGAGAACGGCCTGGGCCTGGAGGCCTGGTTCCAGCAGTTCACCGACCGCGTGGACGCCCCCACCGCCGTGCTGAGCGAGGGCATCGACACCATCCCCGTCTCCTCCGGCGGCTACGAGGGAGAACCCAACCCGCACGCCTGGATGTCCCCCGACAACGCCCTCGTCTACGTCGACAACATCCGCGACGCCCTCACCGAACTCGACCCCGAGGGCGAGGCGGCCTACGCCGAGGCCGCCGAGGCCTACAAGGAGGAGATCTCCGAGGTCGGCACCTACCTGGACACCGAGCTCTCCGAGGTCCCCGAGTCCTCCCGAGCCCTGGTCACCTGCGAGGGCGCCTTCTCCTACCTGGCCCGCGACGCCGGACTGACCGAGCGCTACCTGTGGCCGGTCAACGCCGAACGCGAGGGCACCCCCCAGCAGATCGCCGCCGTCTCCGAGTTCGTCCGGGACAACGACGTGCCCACCGTGTTCTGTGAGAGCACCGTCAACGACAGCGCCCAGCGCTCCGTGATCCGCGAGACCGGGGCCGCCATGGGGCAGACCCTCTACGTCGACTCGCTCTCCGAGGCCGACGGCCCCGTCCCCACCTACCTCGACCTGCTCCGCCACGACGCGGAGGCCATCGTCGCCGGACTGACCGGCCCGTGAGGAAGGAGACGCCGTGACCGCCGCCATCGAGGTCACCGGGGCCACCGTGCGCTACGGCGACGTCCTCGCCCTGGACGACGTCCACCTGTCCGTGGAGCCCGGCCGGGTGTGCGGGCTGCTGGGCATGAACGGCTCGGGCAAGTCCACCCTGTTCAAGACCGTCCTCGGCCTGGTCCCCGTCGACCAGGGCCGGGTCCGCCTGCTGGGCATGGGCAGCACCGCCGCCCGCCGCAAGGGCCTGGTCGGCTACGTCCCCCAGTCCGAACAGGTGGACTGGGCCTTCCCCGTGCGGGTGCGCGACGTGGTCATGATGGGCCGCTACGGGCACATGGGCCGCAGACGCCGCGCCCGGCCCGCCGACCGCGAGGCCGTGGACCACGCCCTGGCGCGCACGGACCTCACCGATCTGGCGGACCGCCAGATCGGGGCGCTCTCCGGGGGCCAGCGCAAACGCGCCTTCGTCGCGCGCGCCATCGCCCAGGAGGCCGACGTGCTGCTCCTGGACGAACCCTTCGCGGGCGTGGACAGGCGCTCGGAGGCCACCATCACCGACCTGCTCCTGCAACTGCGCCAGACCGGGCACACCCTGCTGGTGTCGACCCACGACCTCGCCCAGGTACCGGTGCTGTGCGACGAGGCCGTCCTGCTCCAACAGCGCGTGATCGCCCACGGTCCGCCCGAGGAGGTCCTGCGACCGGACGTGCTCCTGGAGGCGTTCGGCATCCACCCCAGTGAGGAGCGACGCTCGTGGACGTCCTGATGGCGGTCGTGGAATGGTTCGCGGTGCCGATGCGGTTCGAGTTCGTGCAGCGCGCACTGCTGGTGAGCGTGGTCGCGGGCGTGGTCTGCGCGGTGCTCTCCTGCTGGATGACCCTGGTGGGCTGGTCTCTGATGGGCGACGCGGTCTCGCACGCGGTGCTGCCCGGCGTGGTGCTCTCCTACATGTTCGGGATGCCCTTCGCGCTGGGCGCCCTGGTCTTCGGCGGGGGTTCGGTGGCGCTGATCGGCGTGGTCAACCGCACCTCCCGGGTCAAGGAGGACGCGGTGATCGGCGTGGTCTTCACCGCCATGTTCGCCCTGGGGCTGGTGATGATCTCGCGGGTGCCCAGCCAGACCGACCTCAGCCACATCCTGTTCGGCAACGTGCTGGGGGTCTCCGACGCCGACATCCTCCAGGTGCTGATCCTGGCCGCCGTGGTGCTGGCCGTGGTCTGGTACAAGCACCGCGACCTGACGATGTACGCCTTCGACCCGGTCCACGCGCACGCCATCGGCGTCAACCCGCGCCTGCTGGAGACCCTGCTGCTGGGTCTGCTGTCGGTGACGGTGGTGGTGGCGCTCCAGGCGGTGGGGATCATCCTGGTCGTGGCCATGGTGATCATCCCCGGCGCCACCGCCTACCTGCTCACCGACCGCTTCGAGCGGATGCTGCTGATCTCGGCGGGGATCGCCGTCGTCGCCGCCGTGGCGGGGGTGTTCACCAGCTTCCACCTGAACGTGTCCACGGGTGGCTGCATCGTGCTCTCCCAGGCGATCGCGTTCACCCTCGCCTACCTGTTCTCCCCCCGGCAGGGGCTGATCTGGAAGGGCCGTGCCGCCCGTGCGCTGCGGGCGCGAGGCAGGGGGACCCGCGTCCTCGACTGAGCCGATGAACAATCCGTTCAAAACACTTTGTTGACAACCAAATGTTGGCAACACATAGTGGACCCATGGAGAACACACACGACGCCTTCACCCGACCCGACCCGGAACAGGCCCGGCGCAAACGCGTCCACGAGGCCCTCTTCCGCATCACCGAACGGCACTCCACCGGAGAGGACCGCGCCCGCTGGACCCGGTCGCACATGCCGATGTCCCCCCACGAGGCCATCCGCCGCGTCAGCGACCTGGCCGCGGGCAGCGCCCTCCCCGACGAGGGCGCCCCGGCCGTGGACCAGGACGACCTCACCGCCGCGCTGACCCTGGTCCCCTGGGCCCGAGCCGAGTTCGACCAGCTGGAGTCGGGGCTGCTCACCATGGCCAAGGGGCGCGGCATGACCTGGCAGGAGATCGCCTTCGGCCTGGGGCTGGGCACGGCGCAGGCCGCCCGGCAGCGCCAGGAGCGCCTGACCCGGCGCACCGAGGAGGACTAGGCGACTGACCGGGCGCCGCGCGCGGCCGTCCCGGACCGGTCAGGGGCGTCACCCTCAGGGTCACGGGCCCACGATCACCGCGCGGGCGAGGGCGCAGCGGACCGGCGGGCCTGGGCGCCGGAGGGCATCGGGCCACTCCCGCCGGACGGGACCGCACGTGCGCGCGCCCCGGGACGCCCGTGACCCAACGGCAGTTCCACGCCCCGCGACCGGCCCGGGGCCGGTCGCGGGGCGGGAGGTCACAGGAGCATGGCGAGCTGGCGGGCCTGGGCGACCAGGGTGCCCCGGCTGTCCCAGATCTCCATGTCCTCCTCGTGGAGGCTGTTGGCGACGTGCCTGGTGGAGACCCGGCAGGCCAGCCAGCCGGGGGCGGGCCTGGCGCGCACGTGGGTGGTCAGTTCCACGGTGATCGTGCTGAACTCACCGATCTCCAGGACCGCCGGGACGGCGAAGTCAACCATGGCGGGCAGCGAGTGCACGTCGGCGTCGCGGCCGTCGGCGAACCGCATCCAGAAGTCGGTGCGGGGCTGGCCGTCCTTCTTCCCGTCGAGCCACCCGGGGCGCTCGGGGTAGCGGTAGTCGACGCGCTGGGCGATCGTCAGGCCCTCGTGCGCGCCCGAGAACTCCGGGGGCAGGTAGCAGTCCTCCGGGGCGGGCAGGTCCGGCGGGCCCTCCAGGTGCAGCTCCCGGCCCTCGGCGGTGAGGTCGCCGTAGGTGGCGGTGGCGCGCAGGATCTCCTTGCCGCCCTGTTCCGCGACGACCGCGCCGGTGGCCGTGCGGCGCCCCTCGCGGACGGTCTCGGTGCGCAGCACCGCCGGGCCGGGGGCGGCGGGGCGCAGGAAGAAGGCGGAGACCACGAGGGGGTCGGGTTGGGTGAGGGTCTGGCCCAAGGCATTGAGGGCCGTCCCCAGGACGTAGCCGCCGTTGGGGTGTGAGGTGAACGTGGTCCAGCCGTCGGTGAGGGTGGCTGTGAACTCGCCGTCGGCACGCTTCTCGACCCGGGTGTCCTGGTCGAACTCGTAATCCTCGGCGGGGTGGTCAAGGCTCATACGACAATGTTACCGATGGGTAGAACTCGTGACCACAGTAGAACCGAACAGGATTCTGTTCCGTCCCGGGATCCTCGATGCCCCTGACGCAACGTCGGGCCCCACCTTCGTCACGCCCCCGGGCCAGGGAAGAGGTCTCCCGGACGGCGCTCCGCCTCCAGCATCGACGCCTACGGCAAGAGCCCTGAGCCGGTACCCGCCCGAGGTGTTCGCCGCCAACACAGCCCGACACGAGGCCGACCGGCGGCCCGGGCCCGGGAACGACCGGCGAGGTTACGGACCCGCTCCGACAAACGGACACCGACGCCCCGGCTTCCGGCCACCTCGGAGCCGCGCGCGGTGGGTCACCCCACCCCGAGACTGGCAGAATGGGCCGCCCCCTCCGCTCCCTCACCCCTCCTGGCTGTCAACCTTGCACGAGCTCCGCCATGCCTACGACACCCATCTGCGCGGCCACCTGCCCTCCCCGTCCCAGGCCGGTGCGGTGCACCTGCGGGACCGGCACGTGGACGGCGGACGCCTCGTCCGCACCCACTACGGCACCCACGGCGTCGTCGACCACGGCCCCCTGCCGAGCGGAACCGACCTGCCCGCGCTGGTCGCCCGCCAGCGGAACCGGTTCGAGGCGCACACTGAACCCGCCCACTGGCCCGTGCACGCCCACGACCCGCCCGCCCTGACCCGCGCCCTGGACGCGGCCGGGTTCGTTCCGGGCCCCGAGAGATCCGTCCTGGTCGCGGCGCTCACCGACCTCCCCTCCGCGCCGCCCCCGCAGGAGGAACAGCTCCGGGAGAACGACCGAGTGTCCGCCCAGGCCGTCCGACGCCTGGCCGCCGCCTCCGGACCGCACCGGCGCTCCCTGACCGAACACGAGGCGGACGGCAGCGCCTTCGAGAAACGGACCCTCACCCTGGTGCACGAGGCCCACGTACGCGCCGCCAGCTGGGCCACCCTGCACACCGGGACCCCCTTCGTGGTCCTGGAGGGGATGACGGCGCCCCGCGCCGAGTTCCTGGGGGAGTGGGCCCGGCACGCGAGCTCCGGCCGCGTCCTGCCCCTGTGGTGGGTGTGGACCCAGGCCGAGGCCCGCCTCATGGCCGCCGAGGCCGACCCCCAGGCCCAACCCGACCTGCACGAACTACTCCTGACCTCGGGATTCCAGGAGGTCGCCACCGTACGCACCCACACCTGGGCCCCGCCCGGCGCACCCGCCCCGACCCGGCCGGTCGCCGAGCTCCACGACGACCCCGAACACGACGACCTGTGGGACCGGTTCACCGAACGCTTCTTCTTCACCCCCAGCACCACGGTCTTCCCCGGCATCGTCGAGCCCACCCCCTCCGTGACCTGGTCCGCCCACGCCGTGGCCGGGAACCCCGACCACCTCTCCGAACTGAACCGGGTGGTACGGCGCGCACTCGCCGCCAGCGTCCCGGAGGGCGAACACCTCTACTCCCTGGGGTGGCAGCACACCGGGCGCCGGTACGACCCCCGCAGAGTCGGCGGAGACGAACAGCCCCGCCACCCCGCGCACACGTTCCCCGACGGCGACTACCACATCAACCTCGCCGGGGACCTGCGTCTGGGGACCTTCGGGCACCCCTGGGAACACGACCAGGGGACCCTGTGCGTGTTCGGCCGCGAACTGCTGGCCGAGGTGGAGACGGACCTCGACCGGCTGCTGGGCGCACCTCTACGCAGGGACGGCCGACGGATCCGCTGACCCGGCCGGGGGTGGCCCCGGACGGCGGGACCTGCCAGGGTCGGTGCGTGACCGAAACCGCCGCCCGCGCCCTGGCCGCGTGGGAACACCTCGCGCGCACACGTGCCACCGGTCCGCTGACCGTCGCCGCCGCCCCCGACTCCGACCTGTGTCCTCCGGCCTGGTGCGGAGTGGTCCGCCTGGGCGGGACCACCCTGGCGACCGCCCCCACCGGAGCGGACGCTGACACCCTTCGCGCGGCCCTGTCCCGGCTCGACCCCGCCGAGCACGTCGACCCGGGCGCCCTGGGTGCCGTCCTGCCCGTCACCGAAACCCTCGGACTCGCCGCACTGGCCTACCTGACCAGGGAGAACCTCCGTCCGCGCCCCACGCTCGGGGTGACCCGCCGGTCCACAGGGGACCCCGCCGTCCTGGCCCTGCTGGAGCGGACCGGACCGGAGGAGGCGGGGGAGAGCGGGATCTCCGAGGTGGAGACGCCTCTGTTCACGCTGGCAGTGCGTGCCGAGGTCGTGGCCGCGGCCGGTTTCCGGGTGCTGGCCGGGGACGTGGCCCACCTGTGCGTGCTCACTGATCGGGAACACCGGGGGAGGGGGTTGGCCGGGACGGTCGCGTCCGCCGCCGTCAGCCACGCCTTCGCCCAGGGCCGTCTGCCCCAGTGGCGGGCCCGCTCAGCGGCCTCGCGTGGAGTGGCCGCTGGCCTGGGGTTCAGGGAGACGGGGGCCCAGCTGAGCCTCCGGCTGGGTTGAGGGACTCCCGGGCCGAGGCCAGCGCTTCGGCGGCCCGGTCCCTCTGGAACGGGTCGTTGTTCTCTCCGAGGAGCCTGACCGCGCGTTCCAGGTGAGGGATCGCCTTCGCTGGTTGACCCGCGGCCGCCCAGGTCAGACCGAGTTCGTGCCGGGACAGACCCTCGTGGTGCAGGTCCCGCTCTTCGGTGAAGAACCCGACCACCTCACCGAGTTCGGCCAGAGCCTCCTCCGTTCGTCGAAGGCCCCGAAGGCAGATGGCCACGCCCATGTCCGCCTTCACCGCCTCACGGGTGTCTCCCAACCCCAGGAACATGCTCCGGGCCCGTTCATAGGCCTCCATCGCCTCCGCGAATCGCTCCTCCCGTCTCAGCACCGCACCCAGGTTGTCCCACACCCTGGCCTCGCGGTGGGTGTCTCCCAACTGGTGGAAGAAGCCCTGGGCCCGCTGATGGGCGTCGACGGCCTCCGCGGTTCGGCCCACCTCGCGCAGGGCCTCACCCAGGTGATTCCACGCGTTGGCCTCGCGAAGGACGTCGTCCATCCGGGCGAACACGGCCTGTGACCCCCGGAGGGCGTCGATGGCCTCCTCGAACCGCCGACCTCCGCTCAACGCCGCCCCCAGACCACTGCGCGACACGGCCTCCCCGTGGGTGTCCCGCAGCTTGACGTAGAGGTGTCGGGCACGCCCGTGGGCGTCGACGGCCTCCTCGAACCTGCGTGTCACGCGCAGCGCCGCCCCCAGGCGGTTCCATGTGGCGGCCTCCCGGTTCTCGTCCTCGCTCCGCCGGGCGGCGCTCAACGCGATCCGCTGCAGGTCCTCCAGGTCGGTGAGGTCCCGGCGCCATTTGAGATAGGTGTTGATGTGCCGGGGGAGGTCGGTCTCGGTCCGTGTCTCACCCAGCCTGCGGGCCACGTGCACGGTGTCGATCAGGACCGCGCGTTCCGCGTCCAGCCACCGTGTGGCCGCGGCACGGTCCGCGAACGTGTCCGGCGTCCGCTGGCCCGGCAACGCCACCAGGTTGAAGCGGGCGTCGTTGGCCATGGACGAGTAGTGCTCGAACAGCCGCCGCCGGGCGCGGACGAACCGGTCCGGGGCGTCGTCCCCGGAACTCAGGGAGGCCGCGTAGCCGGCGGTCAGGTCGTGCATCCGCCACCGGCCCGCCCTCCCCGACACCAGGTGCGCGGCCGACAGGGCGCGCAGGCGCCCCAGGACCTCGGCCTCCTCGACCCCCGCCAGGACCGCCGCTGACGCCGTCGAGATGTCCGGCCCGGGTGCCAACCCCAGCAGGGCCAGCAGTTCGGCTGCCTCCGGCACCAACCGGGCACGGGACTGCTCGAAGACCGTGTACAGGCTCCGGGAGTCGTCCCCCAGCCTGAGCAACCGGGTCTCGGACGCCTCCAGGGTGTCCGCCAGCTCGTCGGCGGTCATGTCCGGGGCCGCTCCCAGGACGGCGGCGCAGACGCGCAGCGCCAACGGCAACCCGGCGCAGGCCTTCGCCACCCGGGCCAGGCCCTCCTCCTCCACGACGCGCGGATCATCCGGATCACCCACCCGGAGCGCCCCCACCAGCACCCGCACGGCGCGGTCGGCGGGGAGGTGGTCGATGGGGATGCGCCGCCAGCCGTGCGAGGTGAGCCGGTCGCGCGAGGTGGCGAGCAGGCGGTGCCGGGTCCGACCGGGCACCAGGGGCGCGACCTGCCCCGCCCCGGAGGCGTTGTCGGCCACCACCAGGATCGGCCCGCCCAGTTCCAGAGCCCGCTCCTCCAGCGCGGACCGGTACAACCCGCGCCGGGCGTCCGCGTCGGCGGGCCACCGTTCCGTGGGCACCTCCAGGCTGTGAAGGAAGGACTCGACCGCCCGGTCGCCGTCGACCGGGGTGGTGTATCCGTGCAGGTCGACGAAGAGCGCCCCGGCGAACCACCCCCGACGGATCGCCTCGTGTCCGGCGGCCAGGGCCAACTGGGTCTTGCCGACCCCGCCCATGCCCCGGGAGACCACCACCCCGGGAACGCCCTCGGCCCCGGGGTCGATCACCGCGAGGACCCGCTCCAGCTCCCCGCTCCGACTGGTGAACCCCGCGTCCACCGAGGGCAGGGTCAGGAGCGTCTGGGCGGCGCCACGGGCGGGGGCGACACCGTAGTTGTTCTGGACGGCGACGGTGTCCCGCGCGGACCATGATCCCTGGACGGTCGCACGGTTGGCGGGCTCGCCGCCGGGGGAGTCGTGTCTGTTCACTCGGGCCCCGCTCCTAGCCCTCGCGGCGGTGGGTTCCGTGGTTGTTCTGTGTGCCGATCACGTCGCGCCCGGCCGTGTTCCCGCGCATCTCGA
The DNA here is from genome assembly GCF_056173345.1 of Nocardiopsis sp. iso_237. NCBI lineage: Bacteria > Bacillati > Actinomycetota > Actinomycetes > Streptosporangiales > Nocardiopsidaceae > Nocardiopsis > Nocardiopsis sp. iso_237. The sequence goes on from NZ_CM149669.1 coordinate 3,572,993, forward strand.
CGTGGTCGCCGTCGTGGCGGGTCTCGTTCCGGTGCACACCGCCGTGAATGGTGCCCGCCTGGATGAGCACCCCGCCGTACACGCCGTGGGCGGTGTTGGTGACGTTCCCCGAACCGGACGGCGCCACCTCGTCCAGAAGCCCGCGCAGCTCCGAGGCGGCCGCCGGGTCCGCACGCAGCAGGCGGCGCAGCTGGGTCCGCCAGGACTGCTCCACCTCCTCCGCCGACACCGCGTCCCCGTCCCCGGCCTCCAGCTCCCGGCGGGCCTCCGCCAACTCCACCAGGGCCCGGTTCCGTTTGGTCTCGTCGCCACCGAACACCCGGGTGATCCAGCCCTGGACCACGGTCCACCCGCCCCTGACCATCTCCTGGGTCAGGACCTTGGCGCCTTCTTCGAACAGCTCCACCGTGCGTCTCCCACCGTCCGCCGTCTGGGTCACGGGGCCCGGCGCAACACCGCAAGGCCCTGTGGATACGACACCCTAGCCACTCGGACGGTTCCGCTCCGGCGTCCGGGACGGCCTCCCCGCGCTCTCGACGGCCCGTGAGCGGTTTCACCACGGGGAACACCGCACGCCCTGCTAGCGTTGGTCCCCGCGACGCCGAGAGTCGGCCGTGCGGACCCCACCGAGGTGAATTGATGACTGCCGTGACCAGCGACGCCGGCAGCGACGCACTCAGCATCTCCAACCAGCGGGTCCCGGCCTGACCACACGACGGGACCCCCGAACACGAAGGTCCTCGACGTTGTCCCACACCACCCACTCCTGGTCCACCCGACCCGAGACCGGCGCCGACGCCACCGCGATCCACGCGATCGTCAGCGCCGCGTTCGAGACCCCGGCCGAGGCCGACCTGGTCGACGCCCTGCGCGCCGACCCCGCCGTCTGGATCGACGGTCTGTCGATCGTCACCGAGTCCACTGACGGCACCCTGGTCGGGCACGCCCTGCTCACCCGGTGCCACGTCGACGGTCACCCGGCCCTGGCGCTGGCCCCGTGCGCGGTGCTGCCCGGGTTCCAGCGCACCGGCGCCGGTTCGGCCGCCATCCGCGCCGGACTGGAGTCGGCCCGTGCCCTGGGCGAGAACCTCGTCCTGGTCCTGGGACACGCCGACTACTACCCCAGGTTCGGGTTCACCCCGGCCTCCGGGTTCGGCGTGCGCGCCCCGTTCGAGGTCCCGGACGAGGCCATGATGGCCCTGTCACTGGACCCCTCGCGCGAGACCCCGCGCGGCACCATCCGCTACCCGGACGCCTTCGGCGTCTGATCCGCGTACGGCGCCCCCGCCACGGAGTTCCGTGGCGGGGGCGCCGGTGCGTTCAGGTGGCCAGCGGCAGCCGCCCGGTCAGCTTGTTGACGTCCTTCCTGGGCCCGAACACCGCCAGCCCCACGTACTCCATGTCCGTCGGGTCGGTCTCCGCCAACCGGTCCAGGTAGTCCGTGTAGGCGCGTGAGCGGCGGGCCACCTCGTTGAAGCCCACCACCGTCAGGTCGCGCTCGTCGGCCAGGGCCTTGATACGGCGCAGGTCCTGGCCGGTGGCGGACAGGGTCGGTACCGGGTGCGTGTTGATCCCGGCGTGCACGTTGCCGCCCGCGTCCTTGCCGTCGGCCCCCAGCGAGTTCTCCAGCCGCGCCCCCATCGCCAGCCCGAGCACGGCGCTGGCGTTGGCCGCCACCGCGAACTCCAGGTCCGAGCGCAGGACGACGACCAGTTTGGTGGACATGTTCATGTACTGCTCCCCGTTCATCTGTCGTGTCGACAACGCAGAAGCTAGCCACAGAGACAAGGCCTTGGGGGATTCACCGAACTCTATTCGGCAGCAGACCTAGACTTCCCGTCATGGACGAACTTGATTCGGCGATCGTGCGGGAACTCCAGCAGGACGCACGGCAGACCAACCGCGCCCTGGCCCACAAGCTCGGTGTGGCGCCCTCCACCTGCCTGGAACGCGTGCGGCTGCTGCACCGGCGCGGGGTGATCCGCGGCTACCACGCGGACGTCGACCCGGCGGCGCTCAACCGCCGCGTGGAGGCGTTCGTGTCCGTGGAGCTGCGCCCGCCCAGCCGCCGGGCGATCGAGGGGTTCAAGACGGCGATGTTCGCCCTGCCCGAGGTGCTCGCGGTGTACGTGGTGGCGGGGGAGCAGGACTTCCTGGTGCACGTGTCCGTGCCCGACCTGGACTCCCTGCACAGCTTCCTCATCGACCGGCTCACCGAACGCCGCGAGGTCGCCTCCTTCCGCAGCCAGATCATCTACGACAGCGCCCGCAAGCACGTGAGCGACCCGTTGACCTGACCCGGGGCGCGGTCAGTGCGCGTCCAGGCCCTCCTCGACCAGCAACCGCTCGTGGACCCGCTGGTAGCCCAGGGAACGGTTCACCGCGAGCATCGCCTGGTTCTCCTGGTTGATGGTCACCGCCACCGCCTCCACGTGCGGGAACAGGTCGTGCACACGCAGCGCCTGGGTCGCCTTGACCCGGCTGGCCAGCCCCTTGCGCCGGTGGGCGGGCAACACCGCCGTGTCGTGCTGGTCGGCGACGGCGCCGCTGGTCACCGTGCTCACGGTGGCCGCGACCACCTGGTCGGAGGTGCGGTCCAGGGCGGCACCCACCACGAGCCGCGAGCCGTCCTCGGTCATCGCGCGCTCCCACGCACGGACCTGGGGCACGTCCCAGGCCCGCGCCTCCACCTGGAGGGCCGCGCCGGGAGCGTCCAGCAGGTGGGCCATGACCCGGCCGAAGGAGGCGGCCAGGTGTTCGGGCGCGGGCCCCTGCCAGTGGGTGAGCCGGTACCCGCGCGCCGGGGTGGCGGCCAGACTCCAGCAGCGCCGCAGCGTGGGCTCGTCCAGGTACTGCTTCTGGAGCTCCAGCCGCAGCAGGGTGCGCAGGTAGGGGCTGGCCCGAGCGAAGTGCTCGCCGGGCTCCCCGGCCAGGACGGTGCTCTGGAGCCGGTCCATGCCCTGGGCACGGGCCCGCTCGACCACGGCCTCGCGGAGTCGCCCGCCCATACCCCGGCGCCGCGCGTGCTCGGCCACGAACAGCCGCAGGAAACCGATGCGCGCGTCATGGTGCTGGCGGCGCAGCTCGGCCACCCCGTGGACGGGCTCACCGGGGGTGATCCGGGCCGACCAGCGCCAGGCGTGTCCCGCGCGCCCCGAGCGCAGCCGGGTGGCCAGCTCCTCCGCCGGTGCCGCACCGCCCGAGAGGGCGGCCTGCCCGTCGGTGTACACCGAACTCCAGGCCGCGAGGTCGGTCATCTCGGTCGCGGCCGGGTCGAAGGACTCAATGTGCGGGCTCACCCCACCACCGTTTCACACACGGGGGCGGGTGCGGACGGCGAACGCGCCGACCCGAGGGCCCGGGTCAGGCCGGGAGCAGGGCCGTCACCGAGCAGACCAGCGCCGCCACCGAGACCAGGGAGCGCACGTGGTTCCACCGCACCCACACCGGCTCGAACGCGGCCCGCACCGCCTTCGGGTCCTGGAGGTGTTCGGCCGCTCCGGCCTGGTCCAGGGAGTTGTTGCGCGGCACGTTCACCGCGAACGTGACCACTACCGCCACCAGGAGCAGGGCCGCTCCCGCGCCCGACCAGACCAGGGGGCCCACCGAACCGGCGGAGGCGTACAGCGCGGCCGTCCCCGCCGCCGCCACCGGCGCGCCCACGAAGACCAGCGCGAACAGGGGGTTGAGGATGGCCGTGTTGATGCCCTGCATCGCCTCGACCATCGCCCGGTCCCCGGCACGGGCCAGTCCGGGCATGACCGCCATCGAGAAGGACAGGAACAGACCCGCGAACAGTCCGGTCAGCACGGCGGCCAGCACCGGAACGACCCCGAACACCATCTCCAGCATGGGACGCGCCCGCCCTTCCTCGTCCGGGCCACCCACGGGCCACGTGACACCCCCATCCAAGCACCGCCGCGTGTTCGGCGCCACGGAGTACGGGGCCGCCCCCGTCGCTGGGACGGGGACCGCACCGGCACAGCCCCCCTTTCGCGAAGCCCTCCGTCGCTATACGGTGACCGCGTGTGCTTCCCCCCACTCGTCGGGCGCGACACGGAACGACGGCAGCTGCGTGAGGCCGCGGTTCCCGGAAGCGTCGTCCTGTTGTCCGGGGCGGCCGGAACGGGCAAGACCCGCCTGGTCCAGGAACTGCACGACACCAGCGGCACCGTGCTGACCGGGTACTGCCCGCCCCGCGCCGACCCCTTCCCCTACGCCCCCGTCATCGAGGCCCTGCGCCCCGCCGCGATCCCCGCCGGACTCAGCCCGCTGTGCGGCACCCTGACCCCCCTCATGCCCGAGCACGGCGACCGGCTCCCGCCGCCACCGCCCCCGGTGGACGCGGCCGCCGGACACCACCGCACCTACCGCGCCCTCACCGAGCTCCTGGGCGCCCTCGGCCCGACCGTCCTGGTCCTGGAGGACGTGCAGTGGATCGACCCCGCCACCCGTGACCTGCTCACCTACCTGGCTCCCCGGCTGCCCGCCACCCTCACCCTGGTCCTGACCCACCGCCCCGAGGAACTCCCGCGCTCCTTCCCCGTCGCGGCACTGGCCGCCCGCACCCCGCCCGGCACCCGCCACCGCGAACTCGCCCTGGGGCCCCTGTCCCCGGAGCACGTGCGCACCCTGGCCGCACGCCTGCTCGACCCCCACCGCTCCGAGGTCACCGACGCCGACGCCCTCCGCCTGCACACCTGGACCGGCGGACTGCCCCTGGCCGTGGCCGAGACCCTGCACCACCTGGCACACCAGCCCGGAGCGGAGGACCAGCCAGCGGTGCCCGTCACACCTGCGGTACCCGCGCCCCTGCGCGACTGGGTCCTGGACCGGTTGCGCTCGGTGGACCGCGACACCCGGCGCCTGGTCCGCGCCGCCTGCGTCCTGGACCAGCCCGCCACCGACACCCAACTCACCCGCGTGGCCGCGCTGCCCACCGCCCGCGCCGAGAAGGCCCTGGCCAGGGCCCTCCAACGCGGACTGCTGCGCTCCCTGGGGCCGACCACCCTCACCCCGCACACCCCACTGCTGCGCCAGGTCGCCTACACCGCGCTGCCCCGCGACAAACGCCGCCGCCTCCACCGCGCCAGCCTCCGCGTCCTGGGTGAACAGACCGAACCACCGCACGCCCGCATGGCCCACCACGCCCGCGAGGCCGGGCTCCCGGACGCCTGGACCGAGAACGCCGAACGCGCCGCCGACACGGCCCTGTCCCAGGGGGAGGACACCACCGCCGTCGCCCTGCTGCGCGACGCCCTCACCCGCGCCACCCTGCCGCCCCGGCGCCGCTGCGACCTCGCCCTCAAACTCGGCCGGGCCGCCCTGACCGGCATCTCCGCCGAACACACCATCGGGCTGCTGCGCGACGTCCTGGACACCCCCGGGCTGTCCGCCGCCGAACGCGGCGAGTTACGCATGGAACTCGGGCTGCTCCTGCTCAACCAGGCCTCCCAGAACCGGTCCGCCCGCGACGAACTCGTCCGCGCCGCAGCCGAACTCTCCACCCGTCCCGCCCTGGCGGCCCGCGCCATGTGCGCCCTGGCCGTGCCCCGCTCCACCCCCGACTCCGTGGCCACCCACCGGCGGTGGATGGAACGGGCCGTACGGGCCGCCCAGCGCAGCCAGGACCCGGCCGTGGACGAGATCGTGCGCGTCAACCAGGCCACCCTGCTCGCCCAGATCGGGGACCCCACCGCCTGGGACGTGGCCCCACCGCGCCCCGACGACCCCTGGCCGCGCACCGGCCCCCGGACGCTGGCCCGGCGCCGCGAGTTCGTCCGCGCCTCACTCAACCTGGCCGACGCCGCCGTCATCCTGGGCCACTACGACCGGGCCGACCGCCACCTGGCCGACACCGCGGGCACCTGCGACCCCTACGTACGCGAGAGCGCGGCGGCGCTGCGCCTGATCCTGGACTGGAACCGGGGGCACTGGTCCGACCTGGCCGAACGCGCCGAACTCGACCTCGGCTCGGGCCGCCTGGTCCACCTGCACTCGGTCACCGCCGAACTCACCGCGGTCCGCGCCGCCCTGGCCCTGGCCCACGGGGACCCCGCCACCACCCGCACCCACCTGGGCCGCGTCCTGGGCCCCGAACCCCGGCCGCCCTCCGTCGCGCCCGACCATCCCGTACCGGACCTCACCGCCCCCGACCACGCCGTACCCGTGCGCGCCCTCGCCGCCGGTCTGCTGGCCCGGCTCGCCCTGGCCCAGGGCGACCCCGCCGCCGCATGGAAGGGGGTGGAGGACCTGGTCTCCCTCGTGGCCAGCAAGGGCATCTGGGTGTGGGCCGCCGACCTGGTCCCGGGTATGGAGGCCCTGCTGGCCAGCGGACGCGGCGCCGTGGCCCGGGAACTGGGCACCCGGTTCCGGGCCGGGCTGCGCGGCACCAGCGCCCCGGCGGCCCGGGCCGCCCTCGTCCGCTTCGAGGCAGCCCTGGCCCACCACCAAGGGCTCCACGACCGCGCCCTGCACCTGTACACCGAGGCGGAGGAGGCCTACCGGGACATGCCCCGTCCCTACGACGCCGCGCTGGCGCGCGAGGCCTCCGCCCGCACCCACCTGGCCGCCGCCAACGGCCGGGGACCCGACCTGGGGATCGCCTCCCTCCAGGCGGCCCTGGGTACCTACACCGAACTCGGGGCGGCCTGGGACGCCGGCCGCGTCCGCCGCCTGCTGCGCGAACACGGCGTCAGTACGCCGCCCGCCAGGGGAGGGGGCTCGGGAGACGGCCGCCTCTCACCCCGGGAGAACGAGATCACCGCCCTCGCCGCCCGGGGCCACACCAACCGCGAGATCGCCGCGCTGCTGCACCTGTCGCCGCGCACCGTGGAGACACACATGGCCAACGCCCTGGCCAAGCTGGGTCTGCACTCGCGCCGCGACCTGAACCCCACCGACCCCGCGTCGTCCCCTACGTGCTCCCCGCGCACCCGGAGAACTACGTAGCCACTACGTATGGTCGCTCCCGGCCGGGCGACGGATCATGACTCTCGGGTGGCCACCCTTCCCCGATCCCCCGCCACAGAAGGGTCCCCGCACACATGCGCAAGCTCGGTGCCGTGCTCGCAGCCGCGGCCTTACTGCCGATCCTCGCGGTCTCGCCCGCCGCGGCAGAACCCGACCTGCCCTCCTTCCTCGACACCAGCGACCCCGTCGAACGCACCTACATCGTCGTCCTGGACGAGAGCGCCGACCCCGCCGAGGTCGCCGAACGCCACGGGGACGACCCCCTGGGCGTCTACGAACACGCCCTGACCGGCTACGCGGCGCAGATGACCGCCGCCGAGGCCGCCGAACTCCTCCAGGACTCCGACGTCGCCTACCTCCAGGAGGACCAGGTCGTCGAGGCCTTCGAGCAGGACGTGCCCAACGGCGTCGCCCGGGTCTTCGCCCCCGACAACCCCAACCTCCGGATCGACGGACAGGCCAACTACGTCCCCGACGTGGCCGTCGCCGTCCTGGACACCGGCGTCGACGGATCCCACCCGGACCTGAACGTCGTCGACTCGGTCAACTGCACCAGCGGCACCTGCGTGGCCAACACCGCCACCGACGGCAACGGCCACGGCACCCACGTGGCGGGCAGCACCGCCGCGATCGACAACGACCTCGGCGTGGTGGGTGTGGCCCCCGGCGCCGACGTGTGGAACGTACAGGTCCTCAACTCCGGAGGCAGCGGCACTCTCTCCGGGATCGCCGCCGGGGTGGACTACGTGACCGCCAACGCCGCCCAGATCGGCGTGGCCAACATGAGCCTGGGCTGTGAGGGCTGCGCGGACCAGGCCCTGAGCCAGGCCCTGACCAACTCGGTCGCCTCCGGGGTGGCCTACGCCGTCGCGGCGGGCAACAGCGCCCGCGACGCCGCCAACTTCTTCCCCGCCAACCACCCCGACGTGCTCACCGTCTCCTCCATGGCCGACTCCGACGGCGCGCCCGGCGGCAACGGCGGCACCCTCACCTGCCGCCCCGACCAGGACGACACCCTGTCCACGTTCTCCAACTTCGGCGCCACCGTGGACATCGCCGCACCCGGCTCCTGCGTCACCTCCACCATGCCCGGCGGCGGCTACGGCACCATGAGCGGCACCTCCATGGCCTCCCCGCACGCCGCGGGCGGCCTGGCCCTGCTCGCCGTGGGCGACGCCAAGCCCACCGACCGCGCCGGAGTCCTGGCCCTCTACGACACCCTCACCGGCGCTGGCAACCTCGACTGGAACGACACCTCCGGCGACGGCGTCCACGAGCCCCTGCTGGACGTCGGCGACCCCGCCGTCTTCCCCGCCGACGGCGGCGCCACCCCGCCCGAGGGACCGGTCGCCTCCGTCGCGCACTCCTGCGACGACACCACCCTGACCTGCACCTTCGACGGATCCGGCAGCGCAGGCGAGGTCACCGGCTGGTCCTGGGAGTTCGGTGACGGCACCACCGACACCGGCGCCTCCACCGAGCACACCTACGCCGCCGAGGGCGACTACACCGTCACCCTGACCGTCACCGACGACCAGGGCCGCACGCACTCCACCGACACCAGCGTGTCCGTCGGCGCCCCCGACCACGTCGCGCCCACCGCCGCCTTCACCAGCTCCTGCCTGGCCTTCTTCCACCTCTGCGAGATGAACGCCACCGGCTCCAGCGCCGGAGACGCCCCCATCGCCAGCTACCGCTGGGACTTCGGCGACGGCGGCACCGCCAGCGGGGCCAGGGCCTGGCACTTCTACCCCAACCCGGGCACCTACACCGTCACCCTGACCGTCACCGACGCCACCGGCGCCACCGGTTCCCTCACCAGGACGATCACCCTCTAACCACCCACCACCCCACCCCCAGCGGTCCCGCGCCCCACCCCTCGGCGCGGGACCGCACCCCGTCCGTGCCCCACCGGTCAGCGGCCTCCCGCAACCAGACGGCCCCGCCGCGCGTCTGACCGGCTGACCAACGCGCCCGGCACCCCGGCCGGAGCACGGCACCACCGCGAGGGAGTCCCCCGACCATGTCCCAACGATCCCCAGGCACGTCCCCACGAGCCCTGGGCGTGACCGGCGCGGTCATCGCCCTGAGCCTGGCCCTCACCTCCTGCGGCCTGGTCCGCGACCTGACCTCCGACGAGGGCGAGGAACCCGCCGCCACGGAGGAGACCGAACAGGTCACCGCCGCGGACGTCGAACTGCCCTTCGTACGCCAGGGGCGCATGTTCGTCGAGGGCGGCAACGACGTCGCCGTGGAGATCACCGTCGAGGCCCTGGAGCACGACGGCGAGTACCTGATGATCGACTTCAGCCGCAACATCCTGGAGGTCATCAACAACGACGAGGTCTCCTACGCGGGCGCGCCCCTGCGCCTGGTCGACCCGGTCTCCGGCGAGGTCCTGCTGCCCATCACCGACGAGGAGCACGGCGAACCCTACGGCAGCTACTTCATCGAGGGCAGCGACCTCGTCCCCATCCACGAACAACTGCCCTCGCCCATCCGCCGGTACTTCCCCGCACCCAGCGAGGACGTGGAGTTCCTGACCCTGACCGGGCTGACCGCCGGACACGTGCCCGGCGTCCCCGTCAGCTACGTGGACGAGTTCACCGCGCTGCCCGAACCCGACGTCCACGACTACATCGACCCCGAGACCTGGGTGATCGAGGGAGACCTGCCCGAGGACGAGATCGTCTACCCGGAGACCGCGCCGGAACCGGGCCTGGACACCACGGAGTTCGTCCAGTCCATGGAGAGCTTCGTGGACGGCTCCACCGCCTCCACCACCCGCGCGGGCGACCGGGAGGTCATCGCCCTGCACGCGGACAACATGTTCGAGTTCGACGAGTCCGACCCCACCGACGACGCCGTGGACACCATCAGGGAGGCCGCGCAGTCCCTGCGCGAGAACCTCGGTGAGGACGTGGAGATCACCGTCGTCGGCCACACCGACGGCAAGGGCGCGGACGGCTACAACCAGGTCCTGTCCGAGGAACGCGCCGAAGCCGTGCGCACCCTGCTGGAGGAGGAACTGGGTTCGGACTTCACCCTGACCACCGAGGGCCGGGGCAGCGAGGAGCTGCTCGCCGAGGAGGGCGGGGACGACGACGAGGAGGCCCGCGCCCGCAACCGGCGCGTCGAGTTCTCCTACGAGGTCCCCATGGCCGACAACGGCACCGAGGAGGGCGGCGGCCTGGACACGGCCAAACGCCACGTCGGCCCCCCGGCGCCCTACTTCGAGGAACTGGACCCGTTCACCACCGTCGCCCACGGGGAACTGGAGCTGAACGTGTACCCGATGGTGCGCGACGGCGCCTACCTGTTCCAGATGGTGGGCTTCCAGAACTCCACCCTGACCGACCTGGAGGCCGACCTGGAGGGCGACGAGGCGTCCCTGCCCGGCAGCCCCCAGCAGTACACCGAGGGCACCATGGGCGGCTTCCGCCTGGAGGAGCCCGGCACCGGAGTGATCCGCTACGTGATCCGCATCCGCGCCGGTGAGGGCGAGTACGAGGACTTCGCCGACGAGATCCTCACGCTCTCCCCGGGCGAGGAGTACCTGGCCCTGGCGGTCTTCCCCGCCCCGGGCCCGGACGTGCGGGAGATGAACCTGTACGCGGGCGCCTTCGGGGAGATCCCCGGCGTCCCCGTCCAGTAGCCCGACCCGGCACCGCGGCCGCCCCGCTCCCGGGAAGGGGGCGGGGCGGCGCCTCGTCCGGGTCTCAGCCGACCGGCGTCCCGGAGTCGGACTCCGACCTCTCCTCGACCGGCACGGGCCAGGCCTCCGGCAGACCCCGCCCGCACACCCCGCACGCGGCGCGTCGACGCACCGCGTAGGCGGCGGTGGCCACCGCCAGGGCGGCGGCCCACAGGGGCATGGTCCCGAAGACGAACGTGTGCGTCTCCGACCCGGGGGCGATCCCGCCCAGCTGCCAGGTCCGCACCAGGATGCCGCGACCCATCCCGACCAGCGCCATCGCCACCAGGCCCGCCGGGACCACGGCCAGGGAGACCGGGACACGTCGCCCGGACAGCCACACCGTCCAACGGGGGAAGCGCACCCCCCACCCCTGGACCAGGCCCAGCATGAGGACGGCGCCCGCCACACCGGCCGACCCCAGCCCCACACCGATCATGACCGTGCCGGGGTCCGCCGAGATGGACGCGAACTGGTCCGCGTCCATCCCCATCGAGTACCCGAACAGCCACGGCAGGCGCAGGGCCGGGTAGAGCAGGGCCAGCACGAACGCGCAGGCCACCGCGATCCTGCCCACACGCAGGGCCCGCACCCGCAGGGAGCGTTCGATCTCCGGGGTCCACGCCGGGGCGCGGCCGCACCTCGTGCACCCCTCCCGCCGCCCCCGGCGGTGGGTCAGCGCCGCCCACACCCAGATCCCCGTGCCCAGCGCGAAGAACAGCACGTGCAGCAGCTCGGGGGAGAGGGTGTAGGTGACGTACGCCGACCCCAGGGCCGGTTCCACCCACACCGCCACCGGCATGATCATGCTGTAGCCCAGCCACACGAGCAGGGAGGACTCGACGTAGAACAGCAGCAGGACGGCGACCAGGGCCCAGGTCAGCGGCTCCACCAGGCGCGGTGCGGCCCCGCGCGGCAGGAGCAGGGCCAGGGCCACTCCCACGGCACCGACCACACAGGTCATGACGGTGGCCACCCCGGCGTTGTCGGTGGTGAAGAGTGTTCCGAACGCACCGGCCTCGGACAGCCCGTGCGGCACCACACCGGCCAGCCAGCCCAGTGCCAGGCCCAGGGCGGCGGCCGACCAGGCCAGCGCGGCCCGGTAGGGCGCGCCGGGCGGATGCGTGTGGGTACGGGTGGGTGGGACGGACATGACCGGCTCCTTCGGGGGTGGGGCGAACCTTCACCACCACACTCCTCCCGCACCCCCGTCAGCACCTCCCCAACGGGGGTGAGACACCCTCCCCCGATGGAGGGAGAGGCGCCCCCTACCGGCTCAGGCCCTCTGGGCGCGGGCCTTCTCCAATGCCGAGGCGAAGACCTCCAGCGGCTGCGCCCCCGAGATCCCGAAGGCCCGGTCCAGCACGAAGAACGGCACCCCGGTGGCGCCCAGGGCCCGCGCGGTACGGATGTCGTCCTCGACCTCGGCCGTGTAGGCGTCGCCGGTCAGGACCGTGCGGGCCGCACCGGCGTCCAGGCCGATCTCCACCGCCAGCTCCACCAGGGTGTCCACCTCGCCCAGGTCGCGGGCCTCCACCAGCTGGGCGCGCATCAGCCGCTCGTGCGCCTGACCGCCCAGACCCCGCTCCTTCGCCAGGTGGGTGAGCCGGTGGGCGTCGAAGGTGTTGACCATGACCGCGCCGTCGAACTCGTAGTGCAGCCCCTCCCGGGCGGCGACCTCCTTCACCTGCCCGGTCATCGCCCTGACCTGGTCGGGGGTGGCGTTCGTCTTCGTGGCCAGGGAGTCCAGGACCGGCTCACTGACCCCGCGCGGAAAGCCGGGGTCGAGCTGGAAGCTGCGCCAGACGACCTCGACCTCGTCGGCGTACCCGAACTCCTCCAGGGCCCGCTCCAGGCGCCGCTTGCCGATGTAGCACCACGGGCACACGATGTCGGACCACACTTCGATCTGCACGAACGTCCCTCTCAGAGGCAGATTCCGTCCGAGCACGCGGGCGCGTCCTCGGAACCCAACGTCACCAGGCCACCGACCACGGGCAGGGGACCCTGCTCCGCGTCCGGTTCGGGCACCGGCACCGGCACCGACTCGGGCGTGCTCCGCGACTCGCTCACACCCACCACCCCTCACATACTTCTTGTGCGTAACCTACTGATCAGTGAGTATGCAGGTAGGACAGACCGGACTCAAGAAGGAACTTTCATGTCCGCTACGAACACCCCTGTGCCCCTGACCGAGCGCGCTCTCGCCGAGAACCCCGAGGACTGCCCGGTCCGCGAGGTCCTGGACCGGGTCGGGGACAAGTGGAGCGTGCTCGTCATCGTCCTGCTCGGCCAGCGCACGCACCGCTACGGCGAGCTGCACCGCGCCGTCGACGGGATCAGCCAGCGTATGCTCACCCTCACCCTGCGCGCCCTGGTCCGCGACGGCCTGGTGGAACGCACGGCGCACGCCAGTGTCCCCCCGCGCGTGGACTACGCGCTGACCGGCCTCGGGCACACCCTGCTCGAACCGATCACCGCACTGGACCGCTGGGCCCACGAACACCGCGAGGACGTCCGCGCCGCGCGCGAGCGCCACGACCGCGAGAACGGCTGACCCCGCCCCGCCGCGGCCGACGGGGTTCGGACCTCAGCCCCGGGGGCGGTACCGGGCGGCGGCGCGTTCCCTGGCCAGGGCCAACAGCCCACGTGTGCGCTCCCCGGTGCGGGGCCCCGGGTTGAGTACCGACACCCACCCCTGGGCGGCGTAGGCCGGATGGGGCAGGAGCCGGTCCAGCTCGGTGAAGTCGAACCCGCTCCGGTGCTCGGCGTGCGCGGCGGGGGAGTGGCCCACCACCTCCTCGAACAGCGCCCGCCCCACCGCGACGTTGACCCGGAACACCCCGGGCCGGTCCAGGTCGGAGTCGGTGTCGAAACCCGGGTAGTCCTTGGTCACCACGGTCGCGAACGGGGTGAAGCCGTCGCGATCGCGGGCCCGGCCGTCCGGGTCGTAGAGGAGGAACGAGTCGCCCCAGGCGATCTCGGGCGCCCCGCTCTCCCTGCTCGCGGTCTCCACGTGCACCTCGCCCAACCCGGCCGCGTACCGGATGACCTCGTCGTGGTCCATCACGCCCCCTCAAGGATTCCGGGCAGTCCCTCCGACCACCCGCCTTCAAGTGTGTCATTCAACTGCTTTGTGAGACTTTCTCCCAGAAGACCGGAGTACAGAGGGATGACATGGCCCCCATCCCTCAAATCCCGGGTGAACCGCCGTCCGGGTCCGGGCCGCCCACCGACCTCAGGAAGACCAGGGCCACCACGGCGCACGCCACCTCCAGGCACCGCCCCTCGGCCGAGGACGCACCCGCCGCCTGGACCCACGAATCGGGCACCACATATCCAAGAACCCGCCAAACACCTGGGGAAACGCGAGTCGGCCATGCGACACTCACCGCATGGCCGCACCGAACCCGCGCCCCGGACGGCCCCGCGTGGACCCCCGGGACCTGCGCCCCTCCCGCGCCTGGTACTGGGTGGGCGGAGCACTCGTCCCGCTGTCCCTGGTCGCGGGGGCGGTCCTGTTCGCCCTGCTGTTCGTGCGCGCCGTGGCCCTGCCCGAGTTCGCCGCCAGCACCCACGGCTCCCAGAGCGCCACCTTCACCGTCGAGGACCCCGACCACACCGAACAGGGCTGGCTGCTCTACGGCTCACCCCGGGGCGTGGACCACACCGCCTGCGCCCTGACCGCCCCGGACGGCCACCGGCCCGCCTTCACCTACCCCACCTTCAACCACCAGGTGGAGGACGAGGACGGGTCCTGGGCGATGATCGGCATGGTCACCCTGACCGAACCGGGGGAGTACACCCTCACCTGCCGGGCCGCCGACGACGTCCGCTTCGGGATCGCCCCCGGAGCGCGGAGCACCGGAACCCTCGTGACCGGACTCTTCGGAGCGCTGGGATCGCTGCTCTTCCTCCCCGCCCTGGGCGTCTCGGGCGGGCTGGCGCTGGTCGTCCTCACCGCCGTGCGCCGCGCACGCCACCTCCAACGACTCCTCCACCCGCCCACCCAGGGGCCCTGACCCGAGGACTCAGCCCAACGCCCAGGCGGGCAGCGCCTCGGTGCGCTCCACCCACTCCCGGGGCAGCGCGCCCACGGGCAGCCCCGCACCGAGCACACCCGCCACGATCGCGCACGTGGTGTCCATGTCACCGCCCGGCGCCACCGTCGCCCACAGCGCCGACGCCAACCCCGACCGGTGCCGGGCCGTCACCCACAGCGCGAACGGCACCGTGTCCAGCGCGCTGACCCGCGACCCGTTGCCCAACTCCCGGGCCACCCCGATCGGGTCGGTGGTGATCAGCAGCGCACGGGCGTCCCGCACCGCCTCACGCACCCGCCCCTGGGGCAGGCGCTCCACCACCCGGTCCAGGTAGGGGCCCGCGCCCAACGGCTCACGTCGCGCCGTCAGGGCCGCCGCCAACGCCACCGCCACGGCCCCGTCCACCGCCTCGGGATGGGTGTGGGTCACCCGCGCGCTCACCTCGGCCTGGGCGGCCACCTCGTCCAGGTCCTCGGCGTACCAGGCGCCCAGCGGCGCCACCCGCATCGCGGCCCCGTTCCCGAAGGACCCCGCCCCCTCGAAGAGCTCCGAGGCCAGCGACCGCCAGTCGCCGCCCTCCCGCACCAGGCGCAGCATCCGCCCCGTGGCCGGACCGTACCCCCGGTCGAAGTCGTGGTGGTGGGCGAAGGAGGACGCCAACCGGTCGGCGTCCAGCCCCCCACCGCGCCGCACCTCGGCGTAGACCGACGCCGCCATCTCGGTGTCGTCGGTCCACTGCCACGGACCGGGCGGCAGCTCCCGGTCGACCAGGTGGGGCCGGTTGTCGCGGACGAAGAACTGGGAGCCGAAGGCGTCGCCCACGGCAAGGGCGGTCAGGGAGGCCAGGGCGCGCACCGGGCGCGCGACGTCGATGGTGTGCATAACACCTCCCATCCTGACCATCCGAGCGCCCCCTGTCCACGCCCGTCCGGGCCGGGGTACCGGCATGGCCACAACCGGCAAGGCGTGTGCGGGGGCGACCTCTCCAGGGAAGACCCCCGGTGAGCACCGCCCTCACCGAGGTCCGGCGCTGCCCACCGACCCCACCCCGGACAGGACAGACGTGTCGCCTGCACCCACCCACGCACGCCCCGTCGAGGAACCCTCACACGACCGCGCCGTCGGCTCCCTCCTGGGAGCCGTGGCCGCGGCGGCCCTGGTCGGCACGCCCATGGCCCTCTCACAGCGCTTCGCCACCGCCGCCACCTCTCCGGCCGACCCGGCCTACCTGACCGACCCGGCCGGTACCGGCGCCGAAGGGCTGGCCCACCTCGTCCACGCCGCCCTGCGCTCGGCCCCGTCGTCCCCGGGAGGGGACCCGGTGTCCACCGCGTGGACGCGGGCGCTGCGCTCGCTGGTCCTCACCGGCGCGGCGCCCGCCGGTGAACCCTCGTTGGAGCACACCACCAACGACGACCCCCTCGGGGCGTCCTGGCGGGCCCTGACCCGCACCCCCCACCCGGTGGACGGCCCCGCCCTGGGCGCGTTCTCCTGCGCCCACCTGGTGGACGCGGTGTGGGCGGCCTACCACGCGCACGGCGACCTGGCCGCGATGTACACCGGCGCGCTGGCCGGGGCCCGGTGGGGGACCTCGGCCCTGCCCCTGCAGGCCGTGCGCAGGCTCAGCGAACACACCGACCCGCACGCGCTGACCGTCGCCGCCCTGGTGTCCCTCAACGGCTCCCACCCCGACCGCTGGCCCCAGCTGCCCATCCGGGACCGGCCCGGGCTGCGCCTGCCGCCCTTCGCCGTGCCCCACCCCCTGGACCCCCAGGTCCTGCTCGGCAACCTGGACTTCCTGCGCACCCGCCCCGAGGAGGTGGACGCGGCCGTCTCGCTGTGCCGCACCCACCCCGAGGACGCTCCCCACCTGGCCGGTCCGGACTGGGTACGGGTGTGGCTGCACGACACCCCGGGCCGCAACCCGAACCTGCACTTCACCCTGGACGAGGCCGCCTCCGCCGTGGCCGCGCTGCGCGCCGAGGGCAAACGGGTGCTGCTGCACTGCTGGGCGGGCGCCTCGCGCACCCCGGCGGTGGCCGCCCGCTACGCGGTCGCCACCCTGGGCGCCTCGCCCCTGGAGGCCATGGCCGCCCTCATCCCCACCGTGGGCGGCCATCTGGACAACCCCACCCTGTCCCAGGCGGTGGCCGAGCTCAGCGGCCTGGACCTCCCCAACCCCCTGACCAGCCTCTTTCCGGGAGGGCTGCCTCCGCGTCGACCGGAACTGCGGACATCCCATATCAGTGGGTGATAAGTTCCACAAACCGGCCCTTTCCGGTGCCGTTACCCTCGCGTTACCCCTAGGCTCTGCGCCCGGACCCCGTGCCAAGCCACCGGCGGTCCCCGCTGTCTCCCGTGCTCGGCTCCACCCGCTTCCGGGGCCCGCACCACCTGGCGCACCGCGCCTCCCACGGCCGCCGTGCCGGGAGGTCACCGCCACGCCCCTGTTCCCGTTCGAAGGACTGTGTTGTGGGCACAAACGAGCCCCAGATCCCACCCGCCGACGACCATGAGGCGGCCACCGAGGCCGCACCCGTCGTCGGACCCCGCCAGGCCGCCGCGCGCTCACGCTCGCGCCGCAAGCGCGCCTTGGTCGTGGCCTCGGCCGCCGGCCTGACCCTGGTCGTGGGAGGTACCGCCGCGGCGGCCGTCCTCACCTCCGGCGCCGACCCGGACTCCGCCACCAACGCCGCGGGCATCCCGCGGGCCCAGCCCCAGACGCTGGTCGTGGAGGAGCCCGCAGAGGAGACCGCGCAGGCCGAGGACGACCAGGACCGCACCCAGGCCGCGGCGCCCCAGGCCCTGACCGCCTCGGGCTCCGACATCCGCGAGGAGCCCGAAGAGGAGGAGACCACCGAACCCGAGGCGCCCTCCGGTGACTCCGGCGGCTCCGGTTCCGGCGGCGGCGAGAGCACCGGCGAAGGCGGCACCTGCGAGGCCTCCTTCTACGGAGACGGCTTCCACGGCGCCACCACCGCCAACGGCGAGACCTTCGACACCTACGGCATGACGGCCGCGCACAAGACGCTGCCGTTCAACACCATGGTGAAGGTGACCAACCCCAACAACGGCAAGTCGGTCACGGTCCGCATCAACGACCGCGGACCCTTCATCGCCGGACGCTGCCTGGACCTGTCCACGGCCGCCTTCGACGAGATCATCGGCACCGGCTCCGGTGTGGGCACCGTCGCCTGGGAGGTCGTGGGCTAGCCCCACACCCCCCACGGCACACCCGACGCGCCCCGCACCCCACCGGTGCGGGGCGCATCGCCGTCTCCACCCCACCGCACCCCGCTGACCTGGCCCGATCAACCCCCGCACGCCCCCGACCCCGCGTAGACTCCCACCACCGGGGCCACCACACACCCCCACCCCACACCGCCCACCAGCGCACACGGGTCCCGCACGTCGCCACGGCATGGCACAATCCCCACCACCGCAGGCACCACAACACCAAGGGGAGTCGGGCGTTGTTCCGCACCACCACCGGCTGGGTCGTCTCGCCCACCGACCTCGTCGACACACTGGAGTGCGACCACCGCAGCGCCCTCAAGAGCGCGCTGGCCGCCCACGTGCCCGGCGCACCCCGCCCCGAAGAGGTCGACGCCCTGGTCGCCCACCACGGCGACCTCCACGAGAAGGCCGAACTCGACCGCCTCACCACCCTGTTCGGCGACGACCTCGTACGCGTGGAACCCCCCACCGCCGACGACCACTCCCTGGCCCGGGCCGCCCGCGCCACCGCCGAGGCCATGGCCGCCGGAGCCCCCGTCATCTACCAGGCGTCCTTCCACCACCCCCTCACCGACACCGTCGCCTTCCACGGACGTGCCGACTTCCTCATCCGCTCCGACCTGGACCCCGCCACCGGACAGCCCCGCCCCGACGCCCCCACCCCCCACACCTACGAACCCTGGGACACCAAACTCGCCCGCCGCCCCGGGCCCGCCGCCGTGGTCCAGCTCGCCGCCTACGCCCAGGCCGTGTCCGTCCTGCACGGACACACCCCCCAGCACATGCACCTGCTCACCGGCGACCAGCACACCCACACCCTGCCCACCGCCGAGTTCACCCCCATCCTCACCACCATCACCGAACGCCTCCTGGCCCACCTGGCCACCGAACCCGCCCTGCCCGCCCCCACCTGGGGCCAGCCCCGCCCCGCCTGCGAGGGCTGCGGCTACAACACCTGGTGCTCCCAGGGACGCACCGCCGCCCGCCACCTGTCCCTGGTCGCCGGGCTGCGCACCGACCAGGCCACCAAACTCAGCGACGCGGGCCTGGACACCATCGACGCCCTGGCCCACGCCTCCGACGACGCCCGCCCCACCACCCTGCCGCGCCGCTCCTTCGACCAACTGCGCGCCCAGGCCGCCCTCCAGGTCCGCCAGGACACCACCCGCACCCCCGCCAACCCCCAGGGCACCGTCACCGCCGAGGTGTTCTCACCCGAGGGCCTGGCCACCCTGCCCGCCCCCAGCCCCGGCGACGTCTTCTTTGACATGGAGGGCTACCCCTACCACTCCCGCCAGGGCGAACGCGGCCTGGAGTACCTGTTCGGCGCCACCACCGAGGACACCGACGGGCACGAGACCTTCCACGCCTTCTGGGCCCACGACCGCGCCCAGGAGAAGCGGGCCCTGGAGGACTTCGTCGACTTCGCCACCGCCCGCGTGGACGCCGACGAGAACGCGCACGTCTACCACTACGCCTCCTACGAGGTGGACCGGCTCAAACACCTGAGCGCGGAGTTCGACACCCGCGAGGAGGAGGTCAACCGGCTCCTGCGCGAGAACCGGCTCGTGGACCTGTTCACCGTGGTCCGCAAGAGCCTGCGCGTGTCCCAGCGCTCCTACTCCATCAAGTACCTCGAACCCCTCTACCTGGGCTCCGCCCGCGACGGCGGCGTGACCACGGCCGCCTCCAGCATCGACGCCTACGCCGCCTACCTGGCCGCCCGGGAGGCCGGGGACACCGCCGAGGCGGACAGGGTCCTGGCCGACATCGCCGCCTACAACCGCGACGACTGCCACTCCACCGCCCGCCTACGCGACTGGCTGGAGGGCCACCGCACCGAACAGGGCATCACCGACCGGCCCCTCATCCAGTTCGAACTCACCGAGGAGGAGGCCGAGCGCGCCCGCAAACGCGCCGAGAAGGCCGCCCGCCACGCCGCCCTGACCGAACCCCTCCTCGAACACGTGCCCTCCGACCCCGAGGAGCGCACCCCCCAGGACCAGCCCCGCGCCTCCCTGGCCGCCCTGGTGGGCTACTACCAGCGCGAGAACACCCCGCCCTGGCGCGAACACTTCCAACGCCAGAGCGCACCCCTGCAGGACCTGGAGACCGACAGCAACTGCGCCGTGCCCTGGCGGGTGCACGTGGGGGAGTGGGAGGAGCCCACCGGCAGGCGCACCAAGGCCCGCCGCGAGGTGTCCATGCGCCTGGACCGCGCCCACCCCAACCCCTTCACCACCGGCGAGAGCGTCCACCTGCTCCACCCCGGCGCCCCCGGCCAGGCAGCCACCACCCACCCCGCCACCGTCACCCGCGCCGAACCCGACTCCCTGACCCTGGTGGAGACCGCCCACCCCGACGAGACCGTCTCCCGCGCCCCCGTCGCGGCCCTGCCCGGCTCCCCGGTGGACCCCAAACCCAAGGACGGCGCCCTGGAGAGCGTCGCCCACACCGCCGTGGCGGGCCTGCCCGAGTGGCCCCACCACCCCGGCCTGGACGTCCTGCGCCGCCTGCCCCCGCGACTGAACCCCCCGGGCCCGCTGCCCGCACCCGAACAGGGCGACCTCATCAACGCCGCCATCACCGCCGTGGACCGCCTGGACCACTCCTACCTGGCCGTCCAGGGACCGCCCGGCGCCGGCAAGACCTACCTGGCCGCCCAGCTCATCACCCACCTGATCAAGGAGGGCCGCAGCGTCGGGGTCTGCTCCACCGGCCACAAGGCCGTGGAGAACGTCATGGCCGCCGCCCTGCGCGCCGCCGACCAGCAGGGCCTGGAGGTGGCGGCAGCCAAACGCCCGCGCGGCGGCAAGAAGGACCCCGACGCCCCCTGGGAACAGCCCTCCAGCCAGAAGGTCCTGGCCAACTGGCGCGCCAAACGCGCCGCCCAGGGGCAGCCCGTCCTCATCGGCGGCACCGCCTGGGGCATGTCCGGAGCCGACACCATCGCGGACCCGCTCGACGTGCTCATCATCGACGAGGCCGGACAGTTCGCCCTGGCCGACACCCTGGCGGTCTCCGCCTCGGCCCACAACCTCGTCCTGCTCGGAGACCCCCAGCAACTACCCCAGGTCGTCCAGGGGGTGCACACCGAGGGCGCCGACGCCTCCGCCCTGCAACACCTCATGGGCGAGGACGCCATCATCGACCCCGCCCTGGGCTACTTCCTCGACCAGACCCGCCGCATGCACCCCCACGTGTGCGCGCCCGTCTCCGACCTGTCCTACCAGGGCCGCCTGCAGTCCCACCCCTCCACCGCCCACCGCACGCTGGGCACCCCCACCGCCCCCAGCCGACTCACCCCGGGCGTGTACGCCCTGCCCGTCCACCACACCGGCCGCACCACCCACAGCCCCGAGGAGGTCGAGGCGGTGGTGGCCGCCGCCCGCCACCTGGTCACCGAACGGGTCACCACCGACCCCGACCAGGGCCCCCGCCCCCTCACCGGCCACGACATCCTCGTCGTGGCCCCCTACAACCTCCAGGTGCGCACCCTGCGCCAGGCCCTGACCCACGCCCAGGAGGACACCCCCGCGCTCGAAGGGGTCCGGGTGGGCACGGTCGACAAGTTCCAGGGCCAGGAGGCCGCCGCCGTCCTGTGCTCCATGACCACCTCCGACGCCGCGGAGACCAGCCGCGGCCCCTCCTTCGTCCTGGACCGCAACCGGCTCAACGTCGCCCTGTCCCGAGCCCAGGTGCTGGCCCTGGTGGTGCACTCACCCGACCTGCTCACCACCGCCCCGCGCACCATCGACGAACTCCGCCTCCTGGCCGCCTTCACCGGGCTGGTCGGCACCTCCCGACCCTGGCCCCACACGTGACTCCCGCACCATGAGAACCACCCCACACGCCGACGCCCCAGGGTTTCGGACACCCACCAGGTGGAGTACGTTTTAGGGAGCACACCACGCCCGACCCGCGAGCGCCCGTCGCCTCGCGAGCGCGGGCCACGGCGTGCGCCACGAGGGAGTGTTCCGCGGATGCTTTGCCAGGCTCCTCCGAGCCCGCGCCCACCGGGTCGCGCGGCACGGCCACGGCCAGCCCG
This sequence comes from Nocardiopsis sp. iso_237, assembly GCF_056173345.1. Lineage (NCBI taxonomy): Bacteria > Bacillati > Actinomycetota > Actinomycetes > Streptosporangiales > Nocardiopsidaceae > Nocardiopsis > Nocardiopsis sp. iso_237. The sequence continues at coordinate 3,594,987 of NZ_CM149669.1, forward strand.
GCCTCGCCCCCGCACCGGTGAACACGACCCAGCCCACCCCCACACCCGTCGGTGGGCCACGCCGCCCTGGCCCGCCACCGTTCTCGAAAGGCACCACGGCCCCCGTGTCTGAACGTCCCTCCTCCTCCGGCGGTGGCCGCAACACCCGCCACCCCACCGGCATCCGCGTCGTCGTCATCGTCCTGGCCCTGCTCGCGTTGGCCCTGGGCCCCTTCGGCTACCTGATGGGCGTCGACGCCGACTCCCACGCCGGTTCGGCCGCCGAGTGGTTCACCCTGGCCTTCGGCGCGGCCGTGGGGCTGCCCTTCCTCGCCGCGGCCGTGGCCACTGTGGCGGGCGACCGCAGGGCCGCCCTGTGGTCGATGGCGCTGCTGATCTGGCCCGTGGTGTTCGTGGTGGTCATCCACCTGGCCGGGCTGGCCGGGTAGGCTCCCGCAGGTGTCACCCAAGAAACGCAACCGCCGCAAGCCCCTCCAGGGGCCGTCCGAGCCGAACCCGACCACCGAGACGGGCCGCGTCGAACCCGGGCACACCCCGGAGAAGCGCTCCGTCAGCCGCACCCCGGTCACGGTCGCCGACCCGCCCGACCGCAGGGTGACGGCCCTGTGGGTCGTCCTGTGGTCGCTGTGGGCCCTGGGCAGCCCCCTGGCCCTGCTCGCCCTGCTCCTGGCCGGACTCAACGCCTTCGACATGACCGCCGACCCGATCGACCCGGGCGCGGTGCCCGACCCGGGCCTGCTCGCCGAACAGGAGGCCCAGGCGGTGCGCGCCATCGGTACCGCGCTGATCTGGTTCCTGGTCATGGCCTGGGTCGTCCCGGCCGTGGGAGCCGTCACCGCCGCCGTGCTGCGCCGTAGGATGGCGGCGATCGCCTTCACTGTCGCGCTGGCCCTGTCGGTGGGGCTGCTCCTGCTCACCGTCTCCCCGGTCGAGTTGTGGGGAGCGCTCACCACCCACCTGCTCGGCTGACCCCCGCCCTCCGCACGCCCGCCCCGCCTGCCACCTCCGGGCCCCCACCCGGGTCACAATGGAACCCGTGGACACCACCGACCCCTCCCAGACACCCGAGCCCCGGGCCGAGATCGCCCTGCCCACCACCGTGCGCGCCCGCCTGGAACACCTGGACCACGGCGTCCTGGTGGACACCCGCGCCCTGGAACGGGTCCGTGAGCGCTTCGACACCGAGCAGGCGCACACCCTGGGCCGGTTCCTGGCCAACGCGCAGTCCCCGGCCACCCTGCGCGCCTACCGCGCCGACTGGACCTCCTTCGGCGCCTGGTGCCTGGCCGAACAGCGCACCTCCCTGCCCGCCGATCCCGTGGACGTGGCCGTCTACCTGGCCGCCTGCGCCGAACAGCGCGGTGAGGACGGCACCACCTGGGCGTTGTCCCCCTCCACCCTGGAGCGCCGCTCGGCGGCCATCGCCGCCGTCCACGGCGCCCACGGCCTGGACTCGCCCACCCGCGCGGAGGTGGTGCGCATGACCCTGCGCGGCATCCGCCGCACCCGCAGGGCCCGTCCGCGCCGCAAGGCCCCCGTGGTGCTGAGCACCCTGGAGTCGATGCTGGCGGTGCGCCCGCCCGAGGGACACCCCGGGGGCGTGGCCCGCAGGCGCGACGCGGTGCTGCTGCTCACCGGCTTCGCGGGGGCGCTGCGCCGCTCGGAGCTGGCCGGGCTGAGCTTCGACGACCTGGAGCTGCGCACCGACGCCGCCTCGGGGGCGCCCACCCTGGTGGCGTCGCTGTGGGCGACCAAGACCGACCAGGAGGGCAGGGCCCACCAACGGGTGGCGCTGCCCCGGGGGCGCCACCGCCTGACCTGCCCGGTGTGCGCGGTGGCCGACTGGTCGGCGCTGGTGGTGGTGCACCGCGACGGGGGAGCGGAGGCGGTGCGTACCTGGCTCGAACGCCCCCGGGTCCCCGAGGCCGCCCCCGCCCACTCCTGCCAGGAGCTGACCCGTCTGGAACTGGCCGACGGAACCGGGCGGCCGCTGCTGCCCGCCGTGGACCGGCACGGGCGCCTGGCGGAGAAGGCGATGACCCCCAAGGCCGTCGGCAACCTGGTCAAGCGCTACGCGGAACGGGCCGGTCTGGACCCCGACGACTTCGGCGGGCACTCCCTCAGAGCCGGGTTCGCCACCCAGGCGGCGCTGGGCGGGGCCAACGACCGCGAGATCATGCGGCAGGGACGGTGGACCAACGCCCAGACCGTCCACGACTACATCCGCACCGCCAACCCACTGGAGGACAACGCGGTCACCCGACTGGGCCTGTGAGCCCTCCCAGGGCGTGTGAGCTGCGACTCAACGGACACTCGCTCATCTCGAATCACCAACAAACCCACCAGCAACGCCTGATACAACCCGTTAAAGTGCGATCCTTCCCTGATGAGACATTAGGTTGGTTGCGTGAGAAAGGGGACGGACCCATGGTCGACGAGTTTCGCGCGGCATTCCAAGAACTGATCGACGCCTCCGTCGCCACCGACCCCCAACAGTTCCCACCCGCCGTCCACAAGGTCTACCTCCTGGCCTCCCAGATCCCCGCCTCGGAACGGGAACTGGCCCTGGAGGCCCTCACGCCGCTCCTCTCCGGAGACCACGCGGCCCCCGGCATCATCGCGGACCTGTCCGTCGTCGCCGGAGCCCTGGTCGAGATGGGCACCGACCCCGGCCCCGCCGGCGTCGAGATCCTCCACCGCCTGCGCACCATGGGCAAGGGCGCCATCGTCTTCGTCCGCGCCTGGGAACGCACCGGCGGCGGACCCCCGCCCGACCCCGACGCCGTGACCGCCGACGCCGAGGCACGCGTGGCCGCCGACCTGGGCCCCGACGCCCCCGCCGCCACCATGTGCTGGTGGACCATCCGCCGCCACGGCCTGGCCGCCCGCACCATGCTGGGCGAACCCGGCGTCCGCGCCCACATCCGACGCGACCCCTCCACACACGCCGAACTCGTCGCCATCGCCAACCAGCTCAGTGACCAGCTCGACGAGTTCGACGAGGTACGCGCCCTGCTCCGCATGGCCGAGACCTCCTCCGCCCTGGTCATGGACCGCGCCTCCGGCCGCGCCTTCCGCGTCCGCTTCGACGGCATCAGCGACAACTTCCAACTCCACACCCTGCTCGCGGACGCCCTGATCGGCCCCCACGGCCAGGGACTGCCCGGCGACGCCCCCGACCCGCGCTGGACCGCCTCCTTCCTCGACGGCCCCGTCGATCCGGCCGCCCAGACCGTCTGGGGCTGGTGGAACCTGGTCGCCCACGACGGCGCCTGGGTCTGGAACGAGGGCGTGCCCGCCGAGATCCCCACCATCGACGGCGAACACGTCCTGGTCCTGGACGACCAGCCCTACCCGCGCTCCTGGAACGCCGGACGCCGCCTCCCGCACGTACGCGCCTGGCTCGAGGTCGACTCCGAACTCGACGCCGAGGAGGCCACCCTGTGGTGGAAGCGGGTGGCACCGGCCGAACCCGCCATCCCCGACCCCGACGCCCAGGACCACACACCCCTGCCCGAACCCGTGGTCCTGCACACCCCCGCCTCCGAGGCCCAACGCGTACGCGGGTTCGTCCCCCAACTCACCACCGAGGACGAGGACCCCCCGGCCCCGGAGGCGCAGCCCTCCGCACCCGACCCCGGACCCGCGACCACCCCCGCCACCCCGCAGGCCGTCACCGGACTCACCGACACCGCGGTGCCACGGACCGGCCTGCCCGCCACCGGGCACGAGGACACCACCCCGGACACCGGCCTCGTCGACGCCCCGCCCGACCGGTCCGCGCCCTCCGCCGCCTGGGATCCCGCCCCGGCGTACGAGGGCGAGGACGGCGCGCACCACCCCGAACAGCGGGGGAGCGCCACCCCGGACCCGCGTGGGGACACCGTCCCGGCACCGGACGCGCACGCCGCCGACCCCGCGGGGCAGGGCACGGGCGGCCTGCCCGACGAGCAGGCCCAGCCCGCCCCGTCGGCCCCGAACACGGCCGGGCCGGGGGAGCGGGAACCCGCGCCCGCGCGCCCCGCGACCACCCCCACGGGGCTGCCCCGGATGCCGCGCGGGGTCTCCCAGAGCTCGGGCTGGGGTCCGGCCTGGCGCTGAGGGCCCCCGACGGGACCGCGTACCCGCACACCGACGCCGTGGGGCCCGGGAGAGCACGCTCTCCCGGGCCCCACCGTGTTCGGGGCGGCCTCAGCCCTCAGGCGTCCTCCAGACGGTGCCGGGGCTGGTGGTGGGCCGGGACCGGCTCGGAGCGGGTGGCGCTGGAGCGCGGCCGGTCGTCGTCGTCCTCGTCGTAGAGGCCGTCGAAGTACTCCTCCTTGGTGGGGCCGTCCTCGTCGTCGCGGACCCAGCGGGCGCCCACGAACACCGGAGCGGCCAACACCAACGTCAGGGGCACGAACGCGCCCAGGGGCAGCAGAGTCAGGGCGCCCTCCACACCGGGCAGGACCGGCAGCCGCTCCAGCAGGTGCATGCGCAGCAGGGCGGCGGCGGTCGCGCCGCCCAGGACCAGGGCTGCGGAGAAGGGCAGCATCGGGGTCAGGCGCGGCGGGACCGCGACCAGGGCCACCAGCAGGCCCACGCCCACCAGTCCGGCCAGCGCCACGGGACCGGTGCCCTGCAGCGCGTCGGCCTGGACCGCGTTCAGGCCCCGCAGGTGAGCGAACGCCCATCCAGTCACCAGGAGTAGGACCGGGCCCAGGATCAGGCCCGACAGGAAGCCGACGAAATGTCGCACGGGGGTGCTCCTCTCAGGGGTTGCGCAGCACCATAGCGACAAAAACGAAGTTCAGCACCATAACCACCAAGAGCGGCAACCCGGACACGCAGTGGTCACCGTCCCGTTCCCCGCCCCCCGACCCCACGCCACCGCACCCCTCCCACACCCCCGAACGCGCCGCGGCGCCGCCCCCACACGGGGAACGACGCCACGACGACCAGGCACGGAACCGGTCCGCTCACTGCCCGGGGGAGCGGTCCTCACCCTCGGGCCCGGAGTCCCCGCCACCGGCTCCCTCCCGGTCCTCGGACCCGCCAGCGGCGGCCGCCGCCGCGCCGGTTCCGGCCACCCGGTCCAACTCCTCGGGCGTGGCCCGCCCGTCCACGCCCAGCACCCGACGGCTGGGCGGGGCGGCACCGAACACGCGGCGCGCCTCGTAGGCCAGCACCGCCACCACCACGGCCGCCACCGTCGCCCACAGCGCCTGACGGTGCTCGGGCAGGGTCGCCATGGCCACGAAGATCGCCACCAACCCCAGCAACGTCACCCACGTCAGGTAGGGGAAACCCCACATCCGCAACGTGATCCGCTCGGGCGCGTTACGCCGCACCCGCGCCCCCACCACCAGCTGGGAGGCACAGATGGTCAGGAACAGCACCAGCAGGATCGCGCCGATGGAGGCCACCAGGAACGCGAACACCCGCCCCGGGAACAGGTAGTCCGCGACCACGGCCGCGTACCCCACCACGGTGCCCAACAGGATCGCCCGCACCGGCACCCCACGGCGGCTCGTGCCCCGGAGCACCCGGGGCGCGTCCCCCTGACGGGTCAGCATGAACAGCATCCGCGAGGAGGTGTACATGGCGGCGTTGAGCACGCTCAGCACCGCGATCAGCACCACGATCTCCATGATCAGCGCCGCACCGGGGATGCCCACCGTCTCCATGACCACCACGAAGGGACTGCGGTCCAGATCCGTGGAGTTCCACGGCACGACCATCACCACCACCAGGATGGAGGCCACGTAGAACAGGCCGATACGCCACAGCACGTTGGTGATGGCCGAGGCCACACCCCGCTCCGGCTCGGCGCTCTCACCGGCGGCGATCGTGATGATCTCCACGCCACCGAAGGCGAACAGCACCACCACCGTGGCACCGAGCACCGCCACCCAGCCGTTGGGCGCGAACCCGCCCAGGTCCCACAGGTGGGAGACGGTCGCCCCCTGCGCACCACTCCACAACCCCAGCGCGTACAACCCGCCCACCAGCAGGAACACCACGATCGTGGCGACCTTGACCAGGGAGAACAGGGACTCGGTCTCGGCGAAGACCCGCACCGAGATCAGGTTGGCCACCGTCATGGTGAGCAGCACGATCAGGGCCAGCGCCCAGGGCGGCACGCCCTCGACCCACTGGCTCAGGATCGCGGCCCCCGCCACCGACTCCGCGGCCACCAGGACCGCGTACATCCACCAGTACAGCCAGCCGATCGCGAACCCCGCACGGGGACCGAAGGCCAACCGGGCGTAGTCGGAGAACGACCCCCCGGCCGGCACCGACACGACCATCTCGCCCAGCGCCCGCAGGGTCAGGAACACCAGCGCCCCGGCCAGCGCGTAGGACACCACCGCCGCCGGACCCGCGGTCTGGATCACCGCGCCGGAACCGATGAAGAGCCCCGCACCCACCGATCCGCCGATCGCGATCAGTGTCATGTGTCGGCGGCGCAGCGAATGCGCCAGTCCCGACCCGTCGTCTGTTTGTGTCGCCTCCGGGGGCGACGTCTCACTGCCTGTCACGGCCCCACCCTAGGACGCAAGGTTCATCACATTTCTCACTGACCCCACCAAACAACCCATGAACCGACAAATGTGAGGCAGACCACCCACACATCCCCGATCCCACACCCGCGCCACCCACCACCCCCATCACATCCTCCCCACACTCCCACCACAGAGGGAAGCGCACACCCACCCCGACGTGCCACCATCCACCCATGCGCCACCTCACCACCACCCTGACCCGGGCACTCCACCCCCTGGTCAGCGCCCGCACCCACCAACGCTGGGCCTACCTCGTCATCGGCGGCGCACTCCTGATGCCCTACCTCATGGCCTCCCTGGTCCTGAGCACCCTCATCACCCGCACCAACGCACCCACCCCCACCACCCTCGCCCTCACCCTCCTCATCGGCACCACCCTCATCACCGCCACCGCCCTCGTACCCGCCACACGCACCGGTCAACTCCACCTCGCCCGCGCCCTGCTCACCCCACTGCCCAACACCCCCACCACCAGCCGCTGGCGCACCGCCCTCTGGCTCCACCTGCACCTCGTCGTCGGCATGGCCGCCAGCCTGGCCACCATGACCCTGCTCACCGAAGCCGCCCTCCTGGCCGCCGCACCCCTGAACCCCACACCCCACCCCATCTCCCAGAGCCCCCTCACCCTCCACAGCGACGGCCCCCTCACCCACCCCGCCTGGGGACCCCTCCTCGCCCTGGCCTGGGTCCTCGCCCTGATCTACACCCTCGCCCTCACCGGCCACCTCCTCGCCAAAGCCGCACCCCACCTCCTCGGACCCACCCCCACCGACCGCCTCCACGCCGCCCACGCCCACGCCCACCGCCTCGCCGAACGCAACCGCCTGGCCCGCGAACTCCACGACTCCCTCGGCCACGCCCTGTCCGTGGTCACCCTCCAGGCCGCCACCGCCGCCCGCCTCATCGACACCAACCCCGGCTTCGCCCGCCAGGCCCTCACCCACATCGCGGACACCGCCCGCACCGCCACCGCCGACCTCGACCACGCCCTGGGGCTGCTGCGCGAGGACACCGCCACCCCCCGCACACCCCCGCCCGACCTGGGCGACCTCACCCACCTCACCCAGGCCACCCACCACACCGGCACCGACCTGACCTGCCACATCAACGGCGACACCACCCGCGTCCCCGCCCTGCTCTCCCGCGAGACCTACCGCATCGCCCAGGAAGCCCTCACCAACGCCCTACGCCACGCGCCCCGCCAACCCCTCACCCTCACCCTGGACACCACCCCCGGCGACCTCACCCTCACCATCACCAACCCCCTGCCGCCCACCACCCCGCGCCTGCCCCGACGCCGCAACTCCGGCCACGGCATCCAGGGCATGCGCGAACGCGCCCACCTCATCGGCGGCACCCTCACCGCCGCCCCCACCACCACCCACTTCCACCTCGCCCTGCACCTGAACTGGAACCAACACCCGTGATCACCGTCAACCTCGTCGACGACGAACCCCTCATCCGCGCCGGCCTGGCCGCCCTCATCAACGCCGAACCCGACATGGAGGTCACCGGAGAGGCCGCCGACGGCGCCGACGTCCCCGACCTCGTCCGCCGCACCCGCCCCGACCTCATCCTCATGGACGTGCGCATGCCCGGCCTCGACGGCATCCAGGCCACCCGCACCCTCCAACGCACCCCCCACCCGCCCCGCGTCATCGTCGTCACCACCTTCGACAACGACGACCACGTGTGGGGAGCCCTACGTGCCGGAGCCCACGGCTTCCTCCTCAAACGCACCCCGCCCGAGGAGATCCTCGCCGCCGTCCGCCTGGCCCACCGGGGCGACACCCTGCTCTTCCCCACCGCCCTGCGCGCCCTGGCCGCCACCCAACCCGCCCACCCCACACCCGCCGCCCGAGCCGTCGCCACCCTCACCCAACGCGAGGCCCAGACCCTCACCCTCATCGCCCAAGGACTCACCAACGCGGAGATCGCCACCCGCCTCCACCTGGGAATCCAGACCGTGAAGACCCACGTATCCCACACCCTGACCAAACTCGGCGTCCGCGACCGCACCCAGGCCGTCATCGCCGCCTACGACTCCGGCCTCATCCGCCCCGGCGGCCCGCCGCCCAAACCCACGACACACCCACGAAACCACTAACACACAGCAACAACACTGTTACTTTCGGCAATCAAAGGTGGTCCGACACAACACACACCACACCGGGGGAGCACACCCATGTCCACCGCGCCAACCATCGACCTCGACCTCATCACCACCCTCTACACCACCCACCGCGACGACCTCGCCCGCGTACGCGACCAACAACGCCAGCACTACGCCAACGCCGAACCCGCCATGACCCCCCAACTCGACGACCTCGAAGCCGAGATCACCTACCTCCTCCTCCGCCACCACCGCCCCGCCAACGTCGTCGAGATCGGCACCTACTACGGCTGGTCCACCTCCTGGATCCTCTCCGCCCTCCGCGACAACGGCACCGGCCACCTCCACTCCTTCGACATCGTCGACCACGCCACCGCCCACGTCCCACCCTCACTCGCCGACGACCGCTGGACCTTCACCAAAGGCGACGTCCGCGCCAAGATCACCCACATCCCCTCCAGCACCGACTACCTCTTCATCGACGCCGCCCACAACGGATGGTTCGCCCGCTGGTACATCCACCACCTCCTGCCCACCCTGCCCGCCCACATCCCCGTCAGCGTCCACGACGTCTTCCACCAGCGCTACGCACTGCCCTTCACCGAAGGCGCCGTCGTCCTCAAATGGCTCGCCAACAACACCACCGACTACTTCACCGCCTCCGCCGCCCGCGCACCCCACCACCACCAGGCCATCAACGACCTCAAAACCGAACTCGGCCTCGACACCCCCGTCCGCGACTCACCCCACAACCCCATGATCTTCTTCCGCCTGCCCGAACGCCCCCGCCCCGGCCAGGCCATCCCCAGCCCACCCCGCCCCCGCACCCACAACGACGACCCCACCCATGACCCCACCCACAGCTGAACCCCACCCCACCCACCACAAAGGGGGCGGCGGGCCACCACGGCCCACCGCCCCCTTCACACACGACCCTCAGGTCCCGTCCGCCTCCAACTCCGACGGCGGCGCGTCCACCACACCCTCACGCGCACCCGAGTCCACCCCGGCCCGCGCCTCCCGCACCGACACCACATCAGCGGCGTCCGACACCATCCGCGAGAAGATCACCGGCTGATCCAGACTCACCATGTGCCCCGCACGCGGAACATTCACCAAACGCCCCTCCGCGCACGCGTCGAAGAACGCCTTCTCATGAATCCGGAAATGGTCCCGGGCCCCGTTCACCAACCACACCGGACCCTGATACGCCGACAACGCCGACAACGCGTCGATCTTCGCCAACTCGTCGATCACCGCCGTGGCCGACTCCACCGCCAGACCACCGTCCACCACCGCGTCAGCCGCACCATCACGCAACGTCAACCGATGGAACCGCTCGTTCACCGCCGCACCCTTGTCCGGCAACCGCTCCATCAACACCGCCGGAATCCGGTACACCTGCGCCAACGACTGATCCGGCTGCGCCGTACAACTGGCCGCCACCAACCCCGCGATCCGCCCCGGCGCCGCCCCCGCGGCAGCGATCGACACCATCCCGCCCATACTCAGCCCCACCAACAGGGCCCGACCACCCACCGAGTCGATGGCCTCCAACAACGTGTCCACCGCACGCCCCACCGAGAAGTCCTCACCCCGACGGGACCCGTGAGCCGGAAGATCAGGAGCCACCACCGTGCGCCCCTGCGCCTGCAGGAACTCCACCTGAGGCCGCCACATACTCGACGACGAACGCAAACCGTGCGCCAACACGATCGGAACACCCATCACCGCACCTACTTCCCGGCCCCGTAGGACACCGTCACCGGAGCATGGTCCGACCACCGCTCCTCACGGCTGGGATAACGCTCCACCCGCCCCGACAGTGCCCGAGCCGCCAACCCCGGCGTCGCCACCTGGTAGTCGATCCGCCACCCCGTGTCGTTGTCGAAGGCACGACCACGATAGGACCACCACGAGTACGGCCCCTCCTGGTCCGGATACAGGGCACGCACCACGTCCACGTACCCCGCCTCCCCGAACACCCGCGACATCCACGCGCGCTCCTCCGGCAGGAACCCCGAGTTCTTCCGGTTCCCCCGCCAGTTCTTCAGATCCGCCTCGGTGTGCGCGATGTTCCAGTCACCGCACACCACCAACCCGCGCCCCTGCTCCTCCACACGCGCACGCCGCTCCACCAGGTAGGGCAGGAACGCCTCCATGAAACGCTCCTTCTCCGCCTGACGCGGCGTGTCCACCTCACCCGAAGGCAGATACAGACTCGCCACACTCACCGCACCGAAGTCCGCCTCCACATAACGACCCGACTCCGCGAACTCCTCCACCCCGAACCCGACCCGCACCTCATCCGGCTCCACACGCGAGTACAGCGCCACCCCCGCACGCCCCTTGGCCTGCGCCGGGCACAACACCACATGCCACCCCCGCGGAGCCACCACCCCCTCCGGAAGCTGATCGGCCTCCGCCCGGGTCTCCTGCAAACACACCACGTCCGCCTCCGTGGCGGACAACCACGACCCGAACCCCGGATCCTTCTTCGCGGCCGCCCGCAACCCGTTGACGTTGACGCTGGACACAACAAAACTCGACTGGTTCACGCCCCACAGCGTAGCCACCCCCACCCCCCACACCAGCCCCTCAACCCGCGTCACCCACCTCCTCCCGCGCCAACCGCCGCAACACCCCATACGTCCGGTTCGACCCCGCCGCCTCACGCTGCGCCCGCGCCGTCACCTCGATGTAGGCCTGCGACGACGTCACCGACGAATGCCCCAACAGATGCATGATCTCGGTGACCGACGCACCGTCCTCCGCCAACCGCGTCGCGAACGTGTGCCGCAACGCGTGCACCAACGTCCCCCGCGCCACCCGGTCGTTCACCCCCGCGTGCCGATAACACTGCTTCACCAGGTACTGCAACCCACCCCGACGCAACCCCTCACCCCGGTTGTCCACCAACAACGGATCAGCCCCCCGCACCGGAGCGTCGAACCGCACCCGACGCGACTCCAGGTAGGCCTCCAACAACGCCTCCAACGGCACCTCGATGGGCAGCACACGCTCACCACCGCCCTTGCCCACCACCCGGATCCGCCGCTCACCCGGCCGACCACCCAACGACTCCACCCGCAACGACAACATCTCCGCCGACCGCATCCCCGTCAGCAACGCCAACGCCAACACCGCCAGATCCCGCTCCGGCCACGGATCACGCGCACGCCGCGCCCCCCGCGCCAACGCCTCCAACAACCGCTCCGGAGTGTCCTCACCCATCAACGGCTTGGGCCCCGAAGGCCTCACCCGAGGCCGGGGGACCGCCGACATCGGATTCCCCGCCACCACCCGCTCCGACACCCAGAACGCGAAGAACCCGTTCCACGTCGACCACGCCCGCAACACACTGGAGGCCGCCCGCTCCTCAGCGAAGTCCGCGAACGCCTCCCGCAACACCCCCGCCTCCAACTCGGCCAACCCCACCCCGCCCGGATCACGCCCCAACGCCCGCCCCACACACCCCAGCACCCCCACCAGGTCACGCCGGTAGGCCGCCACCGTGTGCGGCGAGGGCTTGGCGGCCCGCCGCGCCACCAGATACCGCTCGATCGCCCGCTCCACCGACACCGCATCACCACTCATGCCCCCAGCATTCCCGATCCCGGCCCCCACCGCGCCCCCAGACCCACCCCGGCCGCCGAAGCCCACCACCCCGCGGGGGAGGGGACGCCGCAGTAACGTACGCCCATGACCCTCCTCATCGTCGGCGCCACCGGCCACCTGGGCTCCCGACTCCTCACCCAGGCCACCCGCACCGGCCACACCGTCACCGCCACCCACCACCGGCGCCCACCGACCAACCACCACCCCCACGTCCACTGGACACCCCTGGACCTGCGCTCCCACCACCAGGTCCACACCCTCGTCACCACCCTCGAACCCACCGCCATCATCAACACCGCCTCCCGACAACAGGACTGGCCCACCACGGCCCAGGGCCCCGCCCACCTCGCCCGAGCCGCCGCCACCACCGGCGCCCACCTCGTCCACGTCTCCAGCGACGCCGTCTTCTCCGGCCGCGCCCCCAGCTACGACGAAACCGCCCACCCCGACCCCCTCACCCCCTACGGAGCCGCCAAGGCCGCGGCCGAAACCGCCGTCACCGCCCTGAACCCCACCGCCGCCATCGCCCGCACCTCCCTGATCCTCGGAGACGACTCACCCCACGAACACCGCGTCCGCGACCTGGCCACCGGCGCCGCCACGGGCGCCCTGTTCACCGACGACCTCCGCTGCCCCGTCCACGTCCACGACCTCGCCGCCGCCCTACTGGAGCTCGCCGCCCCCACCCACACCGGCATCCACCACCTGGCCGGCCCCCACGCCCTGAGCCGCCACGAACTGGGGGTCCTCATCGCACGCCACCGGGGCCTGCCCACCGCCCTGCCGCGCGCACGCCGCACCGAGGTCGGACCACCCGGACCGCTCGAACTCCGCCTGGACTCCACCCGCACCCAACGGCGCATCACCACCACCCTGCGCGGCGCCCGCGACTTCCTCACCTGACCGGCTGCGCACCACCCTCCAGGACCAGCTCCTGTGCCTGTGCCGACCCCGGCGATCGTCCACGAGGACCGGTGCCCGCCCAACGTCCCGGCCACCGACGACGGGCGCCCCCGCCGTCCTGGACTGGAGCCTCCGCACCACCGTGGGAGATCGTCTGTGGGACACCGTCGGCCGGGCCGGTGGGCGGGGGAGAGCGGGGAGGATCGGTGGCGGGACGTCGTCGTACCGGGCCGCGTACGGGGTGGCAGCGGCCAACGCCCACGCGAAGGTGGGGAGGGTGTCCACTTCTGCTGATGTATACGTACGTCCAAACGATCTGACGTGCGCACCGCACGAGGGTGAGAGCGTCGACGTCGGGGGAGTGGCACCCCGTTGTCCCTAGCTGACCTGCGAAGATTCCAGCCTTCGGAATGCCCCTGGCACTGGAGGGCGGAGGTCCGGACGCAAAACAGGGGAGTGGTGGCGGATGTGTACGGGTGTTCAAGGGTCGACTGACGCACCCCACCAGGGGAACAGGTGTTCGATGGAGAGTCCGCCTCGAGGGCGATGCCCACCGGAGGGAGCGGGGTGCAGAAACCGACACGGAGCACACCGCAAGTCATCTCGGTCATGTGTCGCCAAACAACCGCAAAAGGATGCATAACACCGTTTATGCATGAAACATGGAGAGGTCGCCACCCAGAAGGGGCCCTGAAGCCAGACCATACCCACCTGCAAAAACCGCAGGTCAGAGACGCACACCCCTGAGGCAGCGGACGGACCCGTGAGCACCCCCGGCCATGCAGACGACCCCTTGGACGGACACGTGCAGGGGATCGCGCTCGGACCGGCACATGAGGGGCTGCCAGGAGCCAGGACAACAGATCCGATCGGATTCGCAGACACACCCACGGCAACAGGACCGTTGACCTGGGGATTCACGGCGACAGCCCAGGCAAGCTCGAACTCGCCGGAGACGCGCCGAGGACGCCGCCTGACGCACCCACGTGCCGACCTGCCGGACGGCCGCCCATGAGGGCGAACACGCACATCAGGACCCTGAAGCGGTCCGAGACGTTCGCTCCACGCACCGAAGAGCGACGTTGTCCACAGGCGACAACCCCAGGAGTTGCCAGAGCGGGCCCGTGAGGAGCACGCTCGAATTCGGGGGCTTCAGGCTCCGCCAGCGGACGCTCACAGCGCCCCCGAATCGACGCTAACCCGAGAACGCCCACGCCCGCCAGTGCACACGAGCCTCCTGTGGACAACACGTCCCGCCGCAGCGACGCCGCACAGCCCAGCACCCGCCAACGGATGCCTTCGCGATCTCCGCACCCAGGCACCCGAAGGCTCCCGGCCGCCCGGGCCACCCTCAGCGCCGGTTCCCGGCGGCCAGCCAGGTCCCGGAGGCGCCTTCCAGGACCCTCAGAACCCGCTCAGGGCGCGAGAACCCCTTCCCCACAGGCATTCCCTTGCCGCCGATAATGCACATTATGTCAAGTAGAGTGCTCGGAGGGCTCCCCGCAACCACCAACACCCCCCGTCCCACCCAAGAAACGGGCAGATCCGCCCAGGCGCCCCACACCCCGCCCGAGGCCCCGACCAAGCCCCCCGCCCATCACACCGCCACGGGTCACCAACGCCCGCTTCCCACCCCACCACCAACATCACGCACCGTCACCCCGGGCACACGACGACCCCATCCACACCGCACCCCGACCACGCACAGCCACCCCCACGCCCCATCACACACCACCTCACGAAGCGCCCGCGCCCGCGCCCAGCCGACCATCACCAGGCCCCCGGCCCTCAGCCCTCGGCACGGCCGAACCCGGACTCCCCCACACCAACACACCGGCCGCGCCCATCCACGAGGCACCCCACACCGCTCACAGCACATCCCTCACCAACACCTGCGCATCCTCGCCCTCCACCGCCCGCACCTGCTCGGCCAACCCCACCATGTCCAGGTCGGGCATCTCCATCCTCGGAGTCCCGTCCTTCTCGGTGGGCACATTCGCCACCAGGTACGCCACGAGCCCTTCCTCGACCTCCACCCACGCGCTCATCCGCGGCACCGGGCGGTCGGATCCGTCGTACACCGTCACCGACCCGTGCCGCTCACACGAGTCCCCCTCTCCGTCCGCGCAGCCCATCCGCGCCGGAACTCCCGACTCCCCCGCGTCCTCCACGAGGGTTTGCACCTTCAACTGAAACCCCTTCTCACCCACCACCCCGCGCGCGGGTACGTAGGCGATCTCCACCGGAACCTCGTCGTCGTCCCGTACGTAGACCGACACCGGCTTCCACCCCGGAGCCTCCAACACCGCGACCGGATGCCCCAGCGCGGCCACCTCACCAGAGAGCTCCTGGTTCTGACGTACGTCCTCGACACGCTTCTGACCCCAGGACACCCCCAACACGACGGAACACAACGCCATCACCACACCCACAGCGAGCACCGACCGTGCACGCCCAGGCCGCAACGACCACACCACCGCCGCGCCCGCCAACGCCGACACCAGGCTTCCCAACACCACCCCCACCAGGGAGAACCGCTCCGCCACCACCCACTCCAACCGCAGGTACCCCACCCACAGCACTCCCACCACAGCCACGCACACCACCAGTGGAAGCTCCCACGGCCGCACCGACCCCCGGCGCCACATCCACGCCCCGAACCCGTACACCGATCCCATCGACAACACCAGACCCACCAGGAACAGAAACGCGGTCAGCCCGTCGTCGCTGTCACCGAACGCACCCAGCAGTACCGTGAACGGCACCACCAGCGACAGCAGCGGGGCCAACCACAGCACCCACCCCAAACCCACCAACTCCGGCGCGCCCTCACCGGGCACCGCCTCCTCACCCACCGCACCGGGGCCGACGGGGTCCGGGTCCGGCACGTTGCCCTGGTCTCCGGGATCGGTACTCAACAGCGGTTCTCCTCACGACTGGGGGACGTCCCTGGGTCCGATGCCCCACCCGGGCCCAAGGTTCACGGACGACTCCCCCGCCCGCGTCCGCACGCCTACACTCGAAGACGCACCCCAGAACCCGCGTGCCCCACCCGCCCCCGGGGCACCACCACGAGCTTTGGCAGGTCATGGACGACAGCCACCACCCCCACCCCTCACCCGGTCACCGGTACCTCGCCACGCTCTCGCTGCGCCGCACCCTCACGGCCGCGCGTTCCCTCACGCACGACACCGCCGACACACCCCGGGGCCTGCCACTGCGCCTGCTCGTACTGGGCATCGCCATCGCCCTGGCCGCCACGACCACCACCCTGTGGCCCCTGGTCCCCTGGCTGCCCTGGTGGGCCCTGGCCCTCACCGCGCCCCTGGCCGCCGCCCCGGCCTTCCTCGCCGGCACCATCGCCATGACACCCTTCCTGGTCTCCACCACCCGAGCCGCCCAGGGAACCCCGACCGGCCACGACTGGGCTCCCCCCACCGCCCTGACCTTCCTGGCCTGCGTCATCCCACTCCTGTCGCCCCTGCCACCGTGGAGCAACACCCTCACCCTGTGGGCCCTGCTCACCACCGCCGCCCTCGTGAGCACCTACCGGGCCCTGCCCGCCCTGGGCCGCGACATCGACCTCGAGCGGGCCCGCTCCGACTGGGACACCCCGGACTGAAACCCGAGGGGGCAGCCGACCCCCCGTACCCGACCCGGTCGTCCCTCCGGAACAGTCCGCGTCGCGGTGAGGACCAGACCCTGTCGACCACCCGCTGGGCCTGCTCCGCGTCACCGCGCGCCCCCATCGGCCACTCCCGCATCTCGGCGCCCTCAGAGGTCCTCGTCAGCGGAGAGCCAGCGAAGCCCGTGGGCACCGCCACCCGCAGCCGCAGCACCATCCCGCACACCCGCGGACGAACCACCCCGCCCGCCCGACAGGACAGGGGACACCGGCGGCCTCCCCACGAACGGTGCTGACGTCCCCCCACCCCAGACACCGCCCAGGACGGATCCACACCTCCACCAACACGAAAAGGGGCCCACCCCCACAGGGCAGGCCCCCACACTCACGCGATCACGGCAGCCGCAACCACCCCGTGCACACCCTCAACCCCGCACCCGACTCCAACCGCTCCAACGCCGCACGCTCCAACCGGGTCCGACGCGGCGCCCGCTCCACCTCCACCCGAGGCATCCCGAACACGAACCGGAACACGTCACCCTCCCCCGGCGAACCCTCGTCGACCAACGTGAACCTGCGCTGGAACCGCACGATGTTGGACTCCTCCCCCAACACCCGCCCCCACCACGGGTCCAACAACCACGACGTACACGTGGCCACCAACGGATCCAACCCCAACTGCTCCCGCGCGAACGGCCCCGCCAGCGCCAACGCCTCGCTCACCGCGTCCGGGTCCAACCCACCCGAGGGGATGTGCAGCCGCAGCACAGGGTCACCCGGCGCCAACCCCGCGCCCAGCGCGGCGGCCTCCTCCTCGGAGTACCAACGCACCGGCCCCTGGTCCCCCAACAGCGCCGGCTCCAGCTGGAGACCCCCCACCCAGAACAACCGCCCACGGAACTGCGCCGCCACCCACGCCGCCGTCTCCAGACTCAACCGGCCGAACAACCACCGCGACCGCCGCACCTGAACACCCACGTCAGCCAGGGACGCCACCGTCACCGACCGGTCGATCCCCCGCGAGGCGTGCCGCCGCAACTGCTCCGGAACCATCGCCGCGAACGCCCACAACGACGCCACCCGCACCCGCGCGTCCTCGGCACCCACCAACGTCGGCCAGGGCCGCCACACCCCCACCGGCAGGTCCGCGTCCGCCCACAACCGCCGGTACATGCACCCGACCAGATACCACAGCTCCTCGGGCCACCCCTCGCCCGGCCACGACGCCTCCAGCTCCGCACGGTCGTCGTCGGCCAGGACGAACATGTCCAACACCTCGGCGGCCTCAACCCCCGAGGGAACCCTCAACCCCACCTCCGGCTCCGGCAACGCCTCGCAGGCCTCCAACCACTCCCGCACACCAGCGTCGAGCCCGAACCGTTCCACCACACGCGCACTGTCCATGCGCACATCCTGTCGCCCCCACCCGCCCCAAGGGAAGAAGCACACCAACCCCAAACACCCCAAAACCACCGAACCGACCCCGGTTCACCCACCCCCGATGAGACCAGACCCACAACACGCCACCGCGTGCGCATAGTGTTGTAGTAACCCACCAAGCAACACCACACCCACCGAAAACGAGGAACACCACCGATGTCCGACCCAGCGCAACTCCTGCGCGACTGGATCGCCACCTACGACACCCCCACCACGTCGGTGGCCCACCTCCTCTGCGACCGCCACGACCCCCACACCATCGCCACCACCGAAATCGGCCCCACCCTCGAACCCACCACCCTCACCTACGGCCAACTCCGCGAACGCTCCAAAACCCTCGCCACCGGACTCGCCCACCACGGCATCCAACCCGGCGACCGCATCGCCACCCTCATCCCCAGGGGCATCGACCTCACCATCACCGCCCTCGCCGCCTGGCGCCTCGGCGCGGTCCTCGTCCCCCTCCTCTCCTCCTTCGCCCCCTCAGCCATCACCCAACGCCTCACCGACTCCCGCACCCGCCTCGTCATCTGCGCCGACGAATACCGCACCAAACTCGACCCCACCCCCCACACACCCACCCACCCCACCTGGACCATCGCCACCACCGGACCCCAACCACTCCGCGACGGCGACCACACCCTCACCACCCTCAGCCAACACCCCCCACACACCACCCCCCACACCACCACCGGCGACGGCGACATCGCCACCGTCTACGTCTCCAACCTCATCGGCCCGCCCCGAGGCGTCCGCGTCCCCGCCCGCGCCCTGTCCGCCATGCACGCCTACCACCACTTCGGCCTCGGCGTACACGACGACGACGTCTACTGGAACACCGCCGACCCCGGCTCCGCCTACGGCCTCTACCACGGCCTCATCTCCCCCCTCCTCGCCGGACACAACTCCCTCGCCCTTCGCGCCGGATTCTTCGACCCCGAACTCACCCTCGACGTCCTCGGCCTCCACCAGGTCACCAACTTCGCCTCCGACCCCACCACCTACCGCACCCTCCGCGCCGCCACCAAGACCCTCCCGCCCGAGATCGTCGTCCAACGCCTCGCCAGCGCCGGAGAACCCCTCTCCCCCGACGTCATCGACTGGGCCACCGACCTCTTCGGCGTCCCCGTCCGCGACCACTACGGCCAGACCGAACTCGGCTGGTGCGCCGGACTCCCCAACGGCGACCTCCCCGACCCCGCCACCACCGCACCCCCCGGAGCCATCGGCCCCGCCCTCCCCGGCTGGGACATCCGGGTCCTCGAAGCCATCACCGACGAACCCGCCCCCCTGGGCGCCTACGGCCGCATCGCCATCGACCGCGCCCACAGCCCCCTCGACTGGTTCGACGGCTACCTCGGCTACGAGAACACCGCCGACATCCGCTTCTCCCCCGAACGCACCTACCACCTCACCGGCGACACCGGCATCATGGACCGCCAGGGCAACCTGCACTTCTCCACCCGCGACAACGGCGCCATCATCACCCGCAGCTACCGCATCGGCCCCACCGAGGTCGAAGCCGTCCTCAACACCCACCCCGCCGTCGACGAAAGCGGCGTCTACGCCATCCCGGACGACCTCGCCGGACACCTCGTCGGCGCCCGCGTCGTCCTCGCCCCAGGACACACCGGCACACCCGAGCTCGCCGAGGAACTCCGCGAATGGGTCCGCGCCCGCTTCGCCCCCCACGCCGCACCCCACACCGTGGACTTCATCGACGAGCTCCCCCGCACGGCCTCCGGCAAGATGCGCAGAGCCCGCCTACGCTGAACGCCCGGCGCCCCCGCCCGGACCCCCAGGGACCGCACGGCCGGGGGCTCCCCGACGGCGCACCGCAGGAGACCGTGGGCCAGGACACCGGCCGCACGGTCACACGCGTCCCCGCGACCGCGGTCAACCAGGGTGAGCCCGACAGCGCGAGGCGCGCCTCACTCCGCCACCCGCGCCGTACCCTCCACCAACTCGTCCACCCGGGCCGCCAAAGCCATGTCCTTCTCCGTCACACCGCCCTCGTCGTGCGTACTCAACGCCAACCGCACCGTGTCGTAACGGACGTCGATGTCCGGATGGTGCCCCGCCTGCTCGGCCGCCTGCGCCACCTCGTTCACCAACGCCACCGCCTCCAGGAAACCCACCAACCGCACCGAACGACGGATCACCGCCCCCTCGGAGTCCCACTCCCAACCCGCCAACCGCTCCAACCCGTCACGGATCTCTTCCTCACTCAGAACAGCCATCGCTCCCCCAACTCACTCACCACGAACTCCGTCCCCGCCCCCTTACCCACACCGCCCCCACCCACAACACGAGAAGGCCCCGCCCAGAACGGGCGCAGGGGGCAGTTCCGGGCCGGGTGACCGGGCCTGGCGAGCCGTGGGGCTCAATCCGGGTTCACCGTTGGCGGTTCGAGCGCCGAGCACGGTTCACGGACAGCCCGTTCCCCTCCGTGAGTGATCCCTGACCGACGGTGCCGGTTTCGGTGCCAATCGGTGAGTGGCCGGAACCGGCCGCTCCCCCGCGCGTCACCAACGGGGGACGCCCCCTACGCCGAGCGGCCTCCCGCAGGACGCGCCGGACACGGCGAACCCTGGGTTGTTCGGTGCGGCGTGAGCCGCTCCTTTGGGGTGTTGGTGTTGCTTTTCCCTGAAAGGGCGCGACACCTTTACGACGTAGATTTATAGAGATCGTGACGACACGCCTCTGGTAGCCCCGCGAGATGACCTGCGTCCTTACCGTCACATCCGCATCCGGCCACCCCGCAAACCTTGCAAATCCCCCCTCAGAGCGGTTAGCTCTGGGAAACCCCACCCCCTCTCCCCCCACCGGCTGACCCCCGCAGCCACGCGCGCCCCTCCCCCCGGAAGCGAGCCCATGCCCATCGAGAAGCGCTCCTCGCTTCGCGCCCGCATGGTCAGCCTGGTGCTCATCCCCAGCACC
This sequence comes from Nocardiopsis sp. iso_237, assembly GCF_056173345.1. Lineage (NCBI taxonomy): Bacteria > Bacillati > Actinomycetota > Actinomycetes > Streptosporangiales > Nocardiopsidaceae > Nocardiopsis > Nocardiopsis sp. iso_237. Next base: position 3,616,171 of record NZ_CM149669.1, read on the forward strand.
GCCCTGCTGGCCCTGTGGGCGGTCCTCAGCACCGTCCTGGCCACCGACATCCGGGACCTGAACGCCACCACGGCCTTCATAGACGAGGTCGGCCAGCCCGTCGTGGACGTGGTCACCCACCTCCAGTGGGAGCGGCGCGCCACCATGGCCACCACCCACCGGCCCACGCGCGGCGCCCTGGACCAGCTCAACGCCGCCCGGGACGCCACCGACCGGAGCGCCCGCGAGCTCGACCGGGCCCTGAGCCGGTACGGCCGCGGTGACCTGCCCCGCGAGGTCCTCGCCCTCCAAGGCCAGCTCAACCTCCTGGAACGCCACCGCACCGAGGTGGTCGACGACCTGGAACCCGAGGTGGACGCCCTGGAGGTGGCCGCCCAGCCCTACCACCGCATGATCGAGTCGGGACTGGAGATCTGGGACGCCCAGGTCGACCGGACCGACGTCGCCCTCTCCCCCCACCTGCGCTCCCTCACGTCCCTGCTGCGCTCACGCGAGTACCTCAGCCAGCAGGACGCCGTCCTGACCCACTCCGTCGCCACCGGCTCCTTCACTGCCCAGGCCCACACCCGGTTCGCGTCCGCCGCGGGCGCCCAGCGCCACACCTGGACCCAGGTGGAGCCCGCCACCGGCAGCCAGCGCAGCCAGGACTACACCGAGCTCAACGGCTCCTCCCAGAAGCGTTCCGTGTACAGCCTCCAGGACATCGTCATCGGCAACCCCGGCGGACCCGACGCCCGCGTACCGGTCGACCCCCGCAGCTGGAGCGACGCCACCGGAGACCTGGAGGAGCGCCTGCGCGCGGTCGAGCGCGCACGGATGGCGCAGATCGTCGAGACGGGCCACGCCCACTCCCGTGACCTGCTCCTGAGCGTGCTGCTCATGAGTGTCCTCGCCCTGGCGGTGGCCCTGGCCTCGGTCGTGGTGGCGGTGACCGGTTCGCAGCGCCTGGGGCGCAGGCTCCAGGACCTGCGCACGCACACCCTGCACCACGCCCGGTTCCGGCTGCCACAGGTGACCGCGCGGCTGCGCGCGGGCGAGAGCGTGGACGTGGACGCGGAGGCGCCCCGTCTGAAGGGTGGGCGCCGTGACGAGCTCGGGCAGGTGGCCGAGGCGTTCGACGACGCGCAACGGGCCGCTGTGGTGGCGGCGGTGGAGGAGGCGCAGGTCCGGGCGGGGGTGCGCAACGTGTTCCGGAACATCACGCGGCGGACGCAGTCGTTGGTGCACCGTCAGCTGTCGCTGTTGGACCGGTTGGAGCGGACCGAGACCGACCCCAAGGTGTTGGAGTCCCTGTTCCGGATCGACCACTTCAGCACGCAGATGCGCCGCAACGCCGAGAACCTGATGCTGCTCAGCGGTGACCGGCCCTCCCGTCCTGGGGGCGGGTCGGTGGGGTTGCACGAGGCGGTGCGGGCCGCGGCCGGTGAGATCGAGGACTACGCCCGGGTTCGGGTGCTGGCGCTGCCCCGGGTGTCGTTGCCCGGTGAGGCGGGGTCGGATCTGGTGCGGTTGGTCGCGGAGCTGTTGGAGAACGCGGCGTCGTTCTCGCCCCCGGGGACGGAGGTGTCCGTGAGCGGTCGGACGCTGGAGGGCGGCGACTGTCTGGTCGAGGTCGAGGACGAGGGGTTGGGCATGACCGTCGGCCAGCTGGAGTCCGCCAACGCGTTGCTGGCCGAGCCGCCCCGGTTCGATCTGGCGCGGATGCGGGAGGACTCCCAGCTGGGGTTGTTCGTGGTGGCGACCATCGCGTCGCGGCACGGGTTCGTGGTCGAGCTGCGGGCCTCGCCGTACCAGGGCACGCGGGCGCAGGTTCGTCTCCCGGAGCGGGTGCTGGTGGCGCGCGAGGGCCCGACGGGGCCCCTGCGCCGCGCGGATCTGGTGGGTCCGAGGAGCGGTGGGGACGCCGTGGCGGACGGGGAACCTCCCTCCCCGGGGCCGGTCTCCGTGGTGCCGAACGTCGGCGCTCCGGCGCTGGACCGGCGGGTGCGCCCCGGGAACGACGGCGGCCTCGGCGGTGAGGACGGGCGGGAGGGAGCGGGTGGGCCGGTCCCCTCCCCCACTGCGGGTGGGACCTACATGGGGTTGCCCGTGCGTCAGCGCCGACGGGCGGCCCCTCCCCCGGCCCCGGGTGTGGCCGAGGTCGGGAGCGGCGACGAGGCCGGTTCCGGGGCTCCCGAGGTCACCGGGGGGCAGCGGTCGCTGTCGGAGATCAGGTCGATGATGAGCTCCTTCCAGGCCGGTACGGAACGCGGTCGCGCGGAGTCCTCCGGTGCTGGGTTGGCGGAGGGTGCGCCCGAGCAGGGGACGCACCACGGTGAGAGTGCGGAAGGGTGATGTCGGTGTCGGCTGGGACCACGGCTGAGGGTCGGAACGGCGTGGACGGGGCGTCCGCGGGGCAGAGGCTGGACTGGTTGATGGGCGACCTGGTGGAGCGGGTGGCGGGGGCGCGGCAGGCGCTGCTGTTGTCGGCGGACGGGTTGCCGTTGTCGTGTTCGGCGGGTGTGGGGCGTGAGGAGGGTGAGCGGCTGGCGGCGATCGCGTCGGGGTTCGCGAGCCTGGCGCGGGGCGCGCGTGCGCAGGTGGGCGCGGCCGAGGTGCGCCAGTGCGTGGTGGAGATGGACAACGTGTTCTTCTTCGTGCTGCCCGCCGGGCAGGGGGCTCAGCTGGCGTTGGTGGCCGACGCCTCGTGCGACATGGGGCAGGCGGCCTTCGAGGTGAACCGTCTGGTGCGGCAGGTGGGGCCGTACCTGTCGGCGTTGCCCCGGAGGCGGGGAGGTGAGGGATGAGTCCGGGGCTTGCGGAGGAGGGGTGGTCGGTCGAGTCGAGTCTGATTCGCCCGTACTCGTTGACGGGGGGTCGCACGCGTCCCTCGCGGTCGGACTTCTCGATGACTTCGCAGGTGGTGGCGGTTCCGTCGGTGGAGCGGCGGGAGGTGGACCCGGAGTTGGAGCTGATCCTGTCGCTGTGTGCGCGGCCGGTGTCGGTGGCGGAGGTGGCTTCGCGTTCGGGGTTCGCGTTGGGGGTGTTGCGGGTTCTGTTGGCGGATCTGTTGGATCAGGGTCTGGTGGTGGTGCACACCTCGGACTGGGAGAGGCAGCGGCCGGACGCGCGGACGTTGCGTTCCGTGCTGGAACGCATCCGGGAGTTGTGAGGTGTTGATGGAGGGCTCGGTGGCCCAGGGTGGTCCCGTTCCGGACACGTTGAAGATCGTGGTCGCGGGTGGTTTCGGGGCGGGCAAGACGACGCTGGTCTCGGCGTTGAGTGAGGTGGAGTCGTTGCACACCGAGGAGGTGATGACCTCCGAGAGCGTGGGTGTGGACGATCTGGACGGTGTGGAGGGCAAGACCACGACGACGGTGGCGTTGGACTTCGGTCGGATCACGTTGGACGGGTCGACGGTGGTGTACCTGTTCGGGACGCCGGGTCAGCGGCGGTTCTCGTTCATGTGGGAGGAGTTGGCGCAGGGGGCGTTGGGTGCGGTGGTGCTGACGGACACGCGCCGGTTGGCCGACTCCTTCGACGCGATCGACTTCTTCGAGTCGCGTGGGGTGCCGTTCGTGGTGGCGGTGAACTGTTTCGACGGTCAGCGCACGCACCGCGCGGAGGACGTGCGGGTGGCGTTGGACGTGGCCGACGGTGTTCCGGTGCTGCTGTGTGACGCCCGTGACCGGGAGTCGGTCAAGGAGGTCGTGGTGGAGCTGGTGTCGTTGGTGTTGCGTCTGGAGTTGTCGGGGGCCTAGCCGGGTGGCGGGGGCTTCGGCCCCCGCCACCCGGGTGGTGCTCCCGCGCGGTGTCCTTCGACTTGGATCTTCAAGTCAAAGGTTGAGGGTTTTGGTGTTCAGCCCCCGGGGATGGAGCCAAGAAGTCCCAAATGCACCGAATATCCGCATCAGGTGTTCAGGGCGCGCCGGAGGTCGTCCAGGTGCTCCGCGACCGGGCCCAGGGTGAGCATGCCGGTCTGGGCCCCCGCCCCCTCCGCGACGGCCGGGGTGAGCGCCCTCAGGGCCCGCCGCATGGCGGGCCGGTCCCCCAGTGCCACCGCGGCCCGGGCCACCAGCGCCCACCTGGCCTCCAGCAGGAGGTCGCGCGGCGACTCCGGCAGGCGCGCGAGCGCGGCGGCGGCCTCGTCGTACCGGTGACGGGCGAGCAGCACGTGAGGGCGCACCCAGGGTGCGTGGGGTCCGTAGTCGACACCCGCGTCCGTGGGGGCGGGCAGACCGTGCCGCAGACGCAGACACAACCGAGCCAGCGGTTCCCACCCGTGTTCGAGGCCCGGCATGCCCGAACCCCGCAGCGCGGACGCGGCGTCACGCAGGGCGCCGGACGCGCTCTCGAAGGGGACATCGGGGTCGGCGGCGGCGCGCAACGCCCGGTACCAGCGCACGAAGACCCCGGTCAGCGGGCGTTCGTGCCGCTCCCCCAGCTCCCACGCGGTGTGGGCGTGGTGGTCCGCCCCCGTCCAGTCGGACAGCGCGGCGAGGGACTGCACCCGGATCAGGTGGCCCAGGATCCGGAAGGTGACCAGGTCGTGCCGGGTGGCCAGGGTGACGAGCTCGGCGCCCAGGGCGTCGCGCTCGGGTGCCAGTCCGGTCCGGTGGAAGGTCTGCATGTAGCGGGCGTTCAGGGCGAAGGCCAACAGGGTGGGCTCGCCCAGGTCCCGGGCGAGCCGCTCGGCCTCGGCGGCCGCCTCGGGCCCGCGGGAACCACGGGTGCCGCGTGACTCCAGCGCGACGGTGGCCGACAGTCGGGCGCGGGCGCCGTCGTGTCCGGTGTCGGGCAGCGCCGCCAGGGTGCGTTCGGCGGCGGCGACCACCCGGGCGGACTGTTCGGGGTCGTCCACCCGCGTCCAGTTGGCGGGGACGTCGTAGGCGCCGATCACCCTCGCGGTCAGGAGGGGGTCTCCGAGCTCCTCAGCGGCGGTGACGGCGGCCAGGCGCTGCGCTCGGGCGCTCTGGAGTCCTTCGGGGCCGGTGACGGCGAGGTCCCGCAGCAGGTTGACGGTGGATTCGAGCCGGCCCCGCACGCCGGGAGTGACGCGCTGGTAGGCGTCGGCCGCCCGGTTCCACAGCTGGTCGCCGGGGGCGGAGCCCGCGTCGGGGCGCGGCTCTCCGGGGGGATCGGGTTCGAGGACGGCGTCCTGGCGCAGGATGTCCTGTTCCAGACGGCGCAGGGCGGGGCCGGGGTCCACGCCCAGAGTCTCCACCAGCAGGGTGCGGGCCCGGCGGAGCACGGCGAGGGCGTCCCCCTGGCGTCCGGTGCGGTACAGGGCCAGGGCGAGCAGACGCCAGGCGTCCTCCCGCCAGGGGTGTTCGGCCACGTGGGCGTCCAGGTCGGGGACGGCCTGGGCCGCCCGGCCGAGGTCGAGCCGGACCCGGGCGAGGTGTTCGAGGGCGCCCAGCCGCAGTTCGGCCAGGCGGGCGCGTTCGGTGCGGGCCCAGGGGGCTTCGGGGAAGTCGGCGTAGGCGGGCCCGCGCCAGGGCTCCAGGGCCTGCTGGAGGAGTGTCAGGGCCGGTTCGGGCGGGAGGGTGGCGGCGCGGCGGAGGCGGTCCTCGAACAGCCAGGCGTCGACGGTGTCCGGGGCGGCGTCCAAGGCGTAGCCGGGACCCCGGGTGGTCAGCAGGGCGGCGGGGGCGCGTGGTGGGCGGTCGGGTTCCAGGGAGCGGCGGAGCGCGGCGACGAAGGTGCGCACGGCGCTGGTGGCACCGGCGGGCGGGGCGCCCTCCCACAGGTCGTCGACGAGGAGTTCGACGGGTACGACGCGTCGTCGGGCGACGATCAGCCGGGCCAGGACCGCGCGATGACGTGGTCCGCGCAGGGCGAGCTCGTCTCCGGCCCCGTCCCAGGCGGTGACGGGGCCGAGTACCCCGAAGCTGACCCGCACCGGTGTGCCTCCCCCGTCGGTCGTGTGGTCCGAGGTCAACGTACCGCCTGGTCACCGATGCGGCGGCCCCGTGCCGTGCGGAGCCCGGGGCGTTCACTCATCCGTTGCTCATCGGTGGGCGACAGGCTGGGTGGGTTCCCGAAAACGAGTGAGAGGTTGACCCATGGCTCCGGTCATCGAGGGATTCGAGTACGAGCGGGTGCGGGTGGCCCCCGAGGTGTCGTTGAACGCGGCGGTCGGGGGGTCGGGGCCGCCCCTGGTGCTGCTGCACGGGTTCCCGCAGACCCACCTGATGTGGCGGCACGTGGCCGCCGACCTGGCGGCGGACCACACGGTGATCTGCCCCGACCTGCGCGGCTACGGCGACAGCGACAAGCCCGAGGCGACCGGGCCCGAGGTGTACTCCAAGCGGACCATGGGCGCGGACGTGGTCGAGCTGGCCCGGGTCCTGGGGCACGAGCGGTTCGCGCTGGCCGGGCACGACCGCGGGGCGCTGGTGGCCGTACGCACGGGCCTGGACCACCCCGGGACGGTCTCGCACCTGGCCAGCCTGGACGTGCTGCCGACCCTGGACATGTGGGAGGCGCTGCACGGGGTGCGCGGCGCGGTCGGCTTCCACCTGTACCTGATGGCCCAGCCGCCGGGGCTGCCCGAGCGGATGATCGCCGCCAGCGCGGAGGAGTTCTTCGGGTACTTCCTGGACGCGTGGGCCACCGAGCCGGGGGCCGTCCCCGAGGAGGTGCGCCGCGCCTACCTGGACGCCAGCGCCGGGGCGGTGGACTCGATCGTGGCCGACTACCGCGCCTCGGCCGGGATCGACGTCGAGCACGACGAGGCCGACCGGGCCGCCGGGCGGCGCCTGGAGATGCCGGTGACGGTGCTCCAGCAGGACTGGGGCGCGGCCCTGGGGTACGACGCCGCCGCGCTGTGGGGGGCGTGGGCCGACGACCTGCGGCACACGACGGTGGACAGCGGGCACTTCATGGCCGAACAGGACCCGGCCGGGGTGGTGGCTGAGCTGCGGAGCCTGCTGAAGCGCTGAACGGACGCGGTCCCGGGGCGGGTGAGGGGTCCCGGCCCCTCACCCGGCGGCGGAGGGTCCCCGGGCTGCCGCTCAGTGGTGGTCGCGGGCCTTCCCCCGGCGGTCGACCGGGACGATCATCGGCGTGTGGGTCTCGGGGTCGGGGATGATCCGCACCGGCAGCCCGAACACCTTCTCCACCAGGTCGGCGGTGACCACCGTCGCGGGATCCCCCTCGGCCACGATCTCACCGTCCTTCATCACGATCAGGTGCGTGGCGTAGCGGCAGGCGTGGTTGAGGTCGTGCAGGACCGCGACCAGCGTGTGCCCCTGCTCGGCGTGCAGGTCGGCGCACAGGTCGAGCATGTCCATCTGGTGGGCGATGTCCAGGTACGTGGTGGGCTCGTCCAGCAGCAGCAACGGCGTCTGCTGGGCCAGGACCATGGCCAGCCACACCCGCTGGCGCTGACCGCCGGAGAGTTCGTCCACGGACCGGTCGGCCAGCGCGCCGACCCCGGTGGCGGCCATCGCCTCGGTGACCACGGCCTCGTCCTGCGCCGACCACTGACGCAGGAAGCTCTGGTGCGGGAAGCGGCCCCGGGCCACGAGGTCGGCCACACCGATACCGTCCGGGGCGATGGACGACTGCGGCAGCAGGCCCAGACGGCGCGCGACCTCCTTGGCCGGGTAGGAGCTGATCGCCTGCCCGTCCAGGAGCACGTTGCCCTGCGCGGGCCTGAGCGTGCGCGACAGGGCCCGCAGCAGCGTGGACTTGCCGCACGCGTTGGGTCCGACGATGACCGTGAAGGAGTTGTCGGGGATGCGCACGGCCAGGTCGCGGGAGATGACGCGCTGGTCGTAGGACAGGGTGAGGTCCTGGCCCGAGAGGCGGTTGCTGGCGTCGTCGGTCATCGTTCTCTTTCGGGTGGGGCTGGGCGGTGGCTGCTCGGAACAGGATGCGGTGCGCGGCCGGTCAGGCCCGGCCGCCGCGCCATTCGGTGTAGAGCAGCCAGATGAGGTAGCTGCCGCCGATGACGGCGGTGACGACACCCACGGGCAACTGGGTGGGGGCCATCAGGCGCATGGCGACGAGGTCGGCCAGGACCAGCAGCGCGGCGCCCATCAGGGCGGCCCCGACCAGGGTGGTGCCGCCGGTACGGGTCAGGCGCCGGGCCAGCTGGGGCGCGGCCAGGGCCACGAACCCGATGGGTCCGGCGACGGCGATGGCCGCGCCGGTCAGGGCGCTGGCGGCGGCCAGGGCGATGATCTGGGTGGACTGCGCGTTCACGCCCAGTCCCCGGGCGGTGTCCTCGCCCAGTTCCAGGAAGCGTAGGCGCTGTCCGACGGCGAAGATGATCGGGGCGAGCACGACCAGGCCGATCCACACCGCCGCCGTCTCGCTCCACCCCCGGCCGTTGAGGCTGCCGATCATCCAGATCTGCGCGCCCAGGGCGTCGGTGAGGTCGGCGCGGGTCATGAGGTAGTCGCGCACCGAGGCGAGCATGGCGCTGATGCCGATGCCAACCAGGACCAGCCGGTACCCCTGGACCCCGTTCTTCATGGCCAGCAGGTAGACCACCCCGGCGGTGATCAGCCCGCCCGCGATCGCCCCCAGGGAGACCACCAGCCGACCGGCGCCCAGGATGAGGATGGCGGCCACGGCACCGGTGGCGGCTCCGGAGGTGAACCCGATGATGTCGGGGCTGCCCAGCGCGTTGCGGGACAGGCTCTGGAAGACGGCTCCGGCGATACCCAGGGCGGCGCCCACACCGATCGCGGTCAGGGCCCGGGGCAGGCGCACACCCTGCACGAAGAACACGTCCAGGCGCTCGCCGTACCCCAGGAGGGCGCCGGGCACCGCCGAGAGCGGGATCTCGTAGTCACCGACCGCGACCGACACCACCAGGGTCGCCAGGGTGACGGCGATCAGCGCCAGGCTGATCACGAGGGTGCGCGGGCGCACCAGGAGGGAGATCCGGCCGCCGCGCGAGCGCCAGGCGCGGGTCCCGCGCGGGGTGAGGCGCGCGGACGCGGTCTGCGGTCGGGATGTCAGGGTGTCACTCACAGCTGGGCCATCTTTCTGCTGCGGACCAGGGCGATGAACAGGGGCGCCCCGACGAGTGCGGTGATGATGCCGACCTCGAGTTCGGAGCTGGGCAGGATGACGCGTCCCACGGTGTCGGCGGCGGTGAGCAGGATGGCGCCCAGGACCGCCGCGTAGGGCAGGAGCCAGCGCTGGTCGGGGCCGGTGATCACACGGGCGGCGTGGGGGATGATCAGGCCCACGAACCAGATGGGTCCGGCGGCGGCGGTGGCGGCGCCGCACAGCAGGATGACGCCCACGGCGGTGCCGGCCCGGATCAGGGGGATCTTGGCGCCCAGGGTGGCGGCCAGGTCGTCTCCCAGGGCCATGGCGTTCAGCGAGGGGCCCAGGGCCAGGGTGACCAGGATGCCGACGACCAGGAAGGGGGCGACCTGGAGGAAGAGGTCGAGGTCGCGTCCGGTCAGCGATCCGACCTGCCAGAACCGGATGCGGTCGAACACGAAGTCGTTGAGGACGATGACGCCGTAGATGATGCCCTGGAGGACGGCGGCCAGCGCCGTCCCGGCCAGGGCCAGGCGCACGGGGGTGGCGCTGGCGCGACCGCGTGACCCCAGGGCGTAGACGGCGATCGCCGCCAGGGCCGCGCCGAGGAAGGCGGGCCAGACCAGGGCGGAGCCGCTGGCGCCGAACACGAAGACGGCCACGACCACGGCCGCGGCGGCACCGGAGTTGATGCCGAGGATGCCGGGTTCGGCCAGGGGGTTGCGGGTCAGGGCCTGCATCAGGGCCCCGGCGAGGCCGAGGGCGGCGCCGACGAAGATCCCGATGATCGTCCGGGGAACCCGCAGGGTGCGGATCACGTCGTGGTCGTAGGAGCCGTCGTAGGAGGTCAGGGCGGCCCACACGTCGGCGGCGGGGATGGGTTTGGCCCCGACGGTGACGCTGAGGAGCGCGCACAGGGCGAGGACGCCCAGGGCGGCCAGGAGGCCGATGGGGCGAATGACGCGTCTGGTGAGGGTGGGGCGCGTTGGTGCGGTCGCGCGCAGGGCCACGGGTTCCCCGTTCGTCTTACTGGGTGCTGGTGGGTGGTGATGAGGCTCGCCCGTGGTGGAACCGGCGGAGCGTCGCGGAGGTCCTGGTCGGAATCGGCCAAAACCCACCCGGACAGGTTAGCCTTACCTACCTCACGTTCGCACGGAAGGGTCCCCTCAGATGCCCGAACTCACACGCCCGCTACGTCCCTTGAGCGTGTTCGCCCTCGTCGGGACCCTGGCCCTGACCGCCTGCGGCACCGACGGCGGTAGCCCCGGCGGGGGCGGGGACACCCGGACGGTCGAGGGAGCCAACGGCACCGTGGAGATCCCCGACTCCCCCGAGCGCATCGCCGTGCTCTGGCGCCCCACCCTCGCGGCCCTCACCCTGCTGGGCCACGACGCGGTCGGCACCATGGGCACCCCCGGAGAGGCCGACCAGGGACTCGCTCCCTTCCTACCCGATGACGTGGACGGCGCCGAACTGACCCTGGTCACGAGTTCACCGGTCGAGGACGACGTCAACATCGAGGAGCTGGCCACGGCGGCGCCCGACCTCATCATCGGGGTGAGCACGCCCAACGGCACCCAGGCCGGGATGCTGGACAACCTGGAGGCGATCGCGCCCACGGTACTGCTGGAGTGGGAGGGCACCGGTTCCTGGCGCGGCCACCTGGAGCAGGTCGCCCGGATCCTGGACGCCGAGGCGGAGTCCGAGGAGGCGGTGGCCGCCTACGACACCGCGATCGAACGGGCCCGCGCCGACCTGGCCGGGGCCGGTGTGGACCCGGCCGGTACCGAGCTGTCCCTGGTGCGGTTGCAGAGCGACACGGAGATCCGCCTGGAGACACCGGAGTCGTTCCCGGGGCAGATCGTGGCGGACCTGGGCTTCGCCCGCCCCGACACCCAGCTGGAGGGCGAGGGCGACACCGACTTCGTCCCGCACAGCTACGAGAACCTCGACCAGGCCGACGGGGACGCGGTGTTCGTCATGGCCGGTTCCGGGTACCCGGACGCCCCCAGAACCTTCTCCGACGGCCTGTGGGCCAACCTGGACGCGGTCGAGGAAGAACGGCTGTACCGGGTGGACCACGACTTCTGGGGCTCGGCCAACTACCACGGCGCCCACCGGATCATCGAGGACGTCACCACGGCCCTGACCGGTGGGACGGACCCGGCGGTGTAGTCCGGGAACGAGGTGGTTCGATCACCAACCCCGCCAGGACCGCCTCTCCCTCTCCGTCATGACCGCCGGCCCGTCCGGCGAGCCCTGGTTCATCCAGTCCGAGAGGTCGTTGTTGCCGACGAAGAGGTTCGCGACCATGCTCCGCACCTCCTCCGGAGGCAGGCGGAAGGACCACCCGACGTTGTCCCCCAGGGGGACGACCAGGACGGTGCGCTCGGAACCGCCCATGGAGGCCCGGTCGGCGATCACCACCACCTCCTCGCCCGGCTCCTCGTCGTCCTCGTTCTGGCGGACGGTCGCCATCACCTGTTCCGGTGTGGCCCCCGCGAAGGCCGGGTCGTCCACGATCTGCACGTAGGGGACGTGGTCCTCGGGGGTCTCGACCCGGGGGTCGGGGCGGTCCGCGTTCGCCGCGAGCGCGGCCCAGGCGCGGTCGTCGCTGAAGTCGGTGCGCACGAGCAGCCCCGAGTTGTTCTGGGTGATCACGGGCAGGGGTGCGGCGGGCGGCCGGTAGTGGGGTGGACGGGCCGACGTCTCCAGGACATCACCCATCAGGTGGGGTGAGCCGTCCGACCAGTCCTCGTAGGACTCGCCGGGTTCGAGGTCGACCTCGGCGGCGCCGCGGTCCCTGTGGTGATCCAGGGTGTCCTCGATGCTGGGGCGGTGCGTGACCAGGTAGGTCATGGCCGCCTGGCGGGGCGTGACGCGGAAACGGTGGAGGTCGTCGTCACTGGGGAGAAAGGCCGTGAGCGGGCGCAGGCCGGGATCGCGGGTGGTGCCGCCGTCGGCGATCAGGACCAGGTCGGGAAGCCAGGCGCCCTCACCGCTCAGGGTCTGGAACACCTCCGCGGGGACGACACCCCGCCTGGCGGGGTCCTGGGCCACGAGCAGGCGCCGGGGGATGGGCCCCTGGGCCGGGGGCAGGGGCTGCCCGGGGACATGGGCGACCATGCCGGGCAGTTCGCCCATACGGACGAGCACGTCGTTCCAGGCCTGGTCGTCGCAGTCGCCACGGATCAGCAGCGCGCCGGGCACACGCCCGGTCTCGTCGTGGGGCGGCGGGGGCGGGGCGGGGAAGTTCACGGGGGGCCTCTTCACGGTCACGGCGTGCGGTCCGTTCCGTTGTACAGGGCGTCACCGACACACCGGCGCCGCCCCGGCTACGCGGGGAGGCGAGGAGGACCCGCTCCCGCTCCGCCGGGTCGGGGACCCCCACATGGCGGCGGCCGCCCGGAACAGTCTCCGAGCGGCCGTGGCCGAACGGGCCCCGGGGCGTGTCCGGGCGGGAACTCAGGCGAAGACGTCCCAGGCCATGCGGGCGAGCAGGGCGAGCACCACGACGAGCAGCACCGCGCGGACGAACCCCGACCCCCGTTGCAGGGCCATGCGGGCGCCGACCTGGGCGCCCAGGATCGTGCAGACCGCCAATCCCAGGCCGAGCAGCCAGTCCACGTGGCCACCGAGCCCGAAGACCACCAGGGCGCCGATGTTCGTGCACACGTTGACGATCTTGGCCGAGGCCGAGGCCTGGAGGAAGTCCAGGCCGAGCACGGCGGTGAAGGCGACGATCAGGAACACGCCCGTGCCGGGGCCGATGATGCCGTCGTAGAAGCTCACACCGAGCCCCGCCAGGGCCAGGACGGCCAGGATCCGGTTGCGGGTGCGCAGGGCCGGGTCGGGTGAGGTGCCCATGGCGGGTCGGAAGACCACCATCAGGGCCACCCCGGCCAGGACGACCATGATGATCGGCTTGAGCACGTCGGCGGTGAGCGCGGTGGCCAGTGCGGCGCCCAGCCCGGAACCCAGCAGGGCGAGCCCGGCGGTGGGGACCACGACCCGGCGGTCGATCCGCACCTTGCGGGCGTAGGCGATGGCGGCGGAGGTCGTGCCGAAGACGGCGCCGAGCTTGTTGGTGCCCAACAGCGTGGCCAGGGGCGTGTTGGGGGCGGCGACCATGAGGGCGGGGAGCAGCAGCAGGCCCCCTCCTCCGACGACGGCGTCGATCCAGCCCGCGGCGACGGCGGCGAGCAACAGCAGTCCGAGGATTTCGGGGTCCATCACCGGATCTGCGCAGTGTGGGAGTGGCTCATCAGCGGTCTTCCATGACGGGGAACGGGGCGCGAGCCAATCTAGCCACCGATGTGTACCGTTTTGGTACGGACCCGGCGCGTTGGTCCCCTTACATGGAAACGCCGCAGCAGCCTGCGTGGATTCACCCCGGGCGAAGAGAAGCGGTGACGCCCGGGTTCAGGGAGCGCCACCGCTGCGATACGGGGACCCGAGGGCCCCCGGGCTCAGAACCCCGCGCGGGCGAACCAGTCCCCGGCTTCGGCCAGCACCTCCGGGGTCAGCTGGTGTCCCCCGGGGTGCTCGCGGACCAGGACCTCGGCGCCCCGCTCCCCCAGCTGGGAGGCGAGCAGCCGGGACTGGTCGACGGTGGTGATGGGGTCGGCCACGCCGTTGCCCAGGAACACGCGCGTTCCCGACAGGTCCACCGGCCCGGGTTCACGACCCTGGAGCGGGGCACCGCCCGCGAACAGCGCCGCGCCCACGAACAACCCGGGGTTGAGCAGCAACAGGCCCGCACCGGTGTTGGCCCCGTTCGAGAAGCCGCTCACCACGATCCGCTCGGGGTCGAGGTCGTAGGCGGCGGTGGCGGCCTCGACGAACCCCGCCAGCTCGGCGGTGCGCTCGATGAGGTCGTCGACGTCGAAGACGCCCTCCCGCAGCCGCCGGAACCAGCGGTTCATGCCGTTCTCGTCGACCTTGCCACGCGGGGAGAGCAGCGCGGCTCCGGGCGCCAGGGCGCGGCCCAGGGGCAGCAGGTCGTGTTCGTCGGCACCGGTCCCGTGCAGGAGCAACAGGGTCGGCCCGTCCGGAGCGGTGGCCGGCTCGAAGACGTGGACGAAGTCGTCGACCGAGGTCGGGGTCACTGGTCGACCTCCACGCGCGGCAGGCGGGCGGCGATCTGCTCGTGGCTGGGCTCCAGCCACGGCGGCAGCTTCAGCGAGCGGCCCAGTTCCAGGAGCGGTTCGTCGTAGTCGAACCCGGGACCGTCGGTGGCGATCTCCAGCAGCACGCCGCCGGGCTCACGGAAGTAGATCGAGGTGAAGTACGTGCGGTCGCGGATCTCGGTGACCCCCACGCCGTCGTCCTCCAGGCGCTGGCGCCAGGACTCCTGCACGGGGGTGTCCGGGGCACGGTAGGCCACATGGTGGACGGTTCCGGCGGCGACCATGCCGCGCTCGGCCTTCGGGTCGGCCAGGACGTCCACGATCGTGCCGACGCCCTCGCCGGTGTCGTTGGTCCGGAACCGCATCCGGTTGCCGTCCTCGCCATCCAGGTGGAAGCCGAGCTGGTCACCGAGCATCAGGGCCGTGGCGTCGGCGTCGTGTTCGGTCAGGGTGACGGCGCGGATGCCCCGGATGGCGTGGTCGACGGGGACCGCTCCCCCGTCCCAGGGGTCGGTGTCGTGGTGGTCGGCGCTGGCCGCCAGTTCGATGAGGAGGCCGTCGGGGTCGCGCAGGGTGAGGACGTCCTCCTCGCCGCGTTCGGCGGGGCGGGAGGTGGGGACGTTCAACGCGGCCAGGTGGTCGGCCCACCAGCCCAGGGAGCCCTCGGGCACGGAGAAGGTCGTGGTGGTGGCCTGGCCCGCGCCGATCCTGCCCTTGGGCGCGTCGGGCCAGGGGAAGAAGGTCATGATGGTGCCCGGGTTGCCCGCGCGGTCACCGTAGTAGAAGTGGTAGGTCTCGGGGGCGTCGAAGTTGACCGTCCTCTTGACCATGCGCATGCCCAGCGCGTTCAGGTAGAAGTCGGCGTTGGCCTGGGGGTCGCTCGCGATCGCGGTCACGTGGTGAATCCCCGAGGGGCGCACGTCCATGTCCTTCACCCTTTCTCGTCCGGCTGGCCACAACAAGTTGAATCTTAAACTACTTGCACTCGGCTGTCTCTCCTACCCTTTCCCTCCAAGGGGCGGGTCGTCGCCATCACGGGGCAAAGGAACGTGCGGACACGCCCGCCGCGGAACCGCTCCGACCAGCGCGGACGGGTTCCGGACTCCGGTCCCGTCCCGCGACCGCCGGTGGGGCACATCTCCCCAACCCTCGAATGCGGCGCATTCCGTGACGTTCCGGAGCTGCCCTTCCGGTCCGTGTGCTCCACGGTTACGGTGTCCTCATGAGCACGAGCGACCCCACCCGTATCCTCCCCTCAGGGATCTGCCGCCGCGGACATCACGAGTGGCGCCACGACCCGCCGGGAGGCAGACGTCTGGTGTGCGCCCGTTGCAAGTCCATGAGCATGAACAACTTCGGCGCCCCGTGCCGGAACGACTGCACGGACTGCGAGCGCGTCGCCGTCCAGGCGGTGGGAACTCAGTAGTTCCGGGACCGGATGGCTCCGCAGTTCGAGCACTGCTCGGTCCCGTCGTTCGGCCCCGGAGTCCAGTCGTGATCGCACGTCGGCATTGATCCTCCTCGTTTCCAGGAGGATCTACCCCACCGGAGGGCGTCAGTACGCGGTGGTCTCGCGCACCACGGCGCCGGACAGCAGTTTGTCGCACACGGCCCGCCAGCCGACGTGCCCCTCGACCAGCACGTGCTCCTCCGGCGGCCGGAAGCCGTCGAGCATCCGGTCCAGGTCCGCGTCGGTGAAGCCCGGGAACTCCCGCACCCGGAGGACGGGCATCGCGTACCCCACCTCGCGGCCGTCCCCGGCCAGGTACTCCTCCACGAGGGCGCCCTCCCCCGGACTCGTCCGCTCCGCGATCCGCGCGATCTCCCGAGGGGACCCCTCGATCGCGGTTCCCAGGTCGATCACCGCGCACAGCCGGGCCTCGGGCCCGGTGACGTACACGAACCACTGGGCGGGCGCACCGGTGGGGAACCGGCGCCGGAACTCATGGGTCCTTCTGCCGCTCCACATCCGCTCGTACCCCTGGGTGTCGAGGCTCATCACCACCGGCACCGGGGAGAGTTCGGGAAGACCGAACAACGACTCGTGAACCATCGGGCTACCTCACGATCGCAGGGACGAGTGGGGCCACAGTAACCACTCACGCCCCAGCTCGCAGGCGCTTGCCCAAGTTCTCACCTTGGCAGAGGCCACGGTCCGACACCTCGGATGGCCCGGAACCCACCTCCGTGGAGGGGCGCGTCCGGGCGGTGGTGGATGATGCTGGTGGCACGAACCCGTCGTACAGGAGAGCACCTTGGGCCAGAACGCGTACTTCGTTCGGGTGGACACGGACCGGTACCTGCCCACCGAACACGTCAGTGGCGCCTGGAACACCACAGAACAGCACTTCAGCCCCCTGGGCGGGCTGATCACGCACGTGATCGAGGCGCACTCGGCGGGGAGGGGGCTGCTGCTCTCGCGGATCTCCTTCGACATCCTGGGCAGGCTCCCGATGGTCGAGTGCCGCGTGGAGGTGGAGACCCTGCGTCCGGGGCGCACCATCGAACTGGTGGAGGCCCGCCTCCACGCCGGGGACCGCACGCTGGTGCGGGCCCGGGCCTGGCTCCTCGCCCCGGGGGACACCCGGGAGGTCGCGGGCGGGGCCGCCGCGCCGCTGCCGGACCCGGAGGGCCTCGAACGGCGGCACATGAGCTCGCTCTGGCCGGGCGGCTACATCGCCTCGTTGGACGTCCGGCCGGTCGGGGAGCCCGAGCGCGGCCGTGGGACGGCCTGGCTCACGACCGAGGTGGAGCTCGTCGAGGGTGAGGACGCCGGTCCCGTGGCCTCCTACGTGGCCCTGGTGGACACCGCGAACGGCGTCGCCGTGCGGCAGGCGCCCACGGAGTGGATGTTCCCGAACGTGGACCTCACCGTGCACCTGCACCGCCAGCCGCGGGGCCCCTGGGTGGGCCTGGACACCCGGGTGGTGTTCGGGCCCACCGGTCTGGGGCTGACCAGCACGGTGCTGCACGACCGGCTCGGTGAGGTCGGGACCGCTGAGCAGTGCCTCACGGTGCGCCCCCTGGGCTGACGCGGTGCCGCTCAGGCGTGGTCGGGGGCGGGGAGGCGGCGCAGGCGCAGGGCGATCAGGCCCGCCAGTGCGGTGAGGGTGAGCGCGAGGGCCACGGTGCCGTTCCAGCCGACCGCGTCGTAGACGACGCCGCCGAGCCAGCCGAAGAGGCTGGCGCCCAGGTAGTAGGCGAGCGTGTAGACGGCAGCCGCCTGCGCGCGGCCCCGTTGCGCGTGGGAGCCCACCCAGGCCGAGGCGGTGGCGTGGGCGCAGAAGAAGGCGAAGGTCAGCACGAGCAGGGCCAGCAGGAGCAGGAGCACCGAGGTGGTGAACAGCCCGCCCAGGCCGACGAGCAGGAGCAGTGTGGCGGTGGTGAGGACCCCGTACCGGCCCCAGCGCTGGGTGGCCGAGCCCGCCAGGCCCGAGCCGAGCATCCCCGCCGTGTAGGACAGGAAGAGCAGGGACGCGACCGCCTGCGACAGGCCGAAGGGCTGGTCGGTGAGGCGGAACCCGAGGACGTTGTACACGGCCATGAACGCGCCCATGAGCAGGAGGGCCTGGGCGTACATGGGGATGAGTCCCCGTGTGGTCATGGCCGCCTTGAGGCGTGCCCCCATCCGGTCACCGGTCGCGCTGGGCCGGGTGCGCACTCCGGACTGCTGGCGGGGCAGCACCAGGACGAACACCAGGAGGGCGAGCAGGCCCAGGAGGGTGTTGGCGGCGACCCCCCACTGCCATCCGCCGAGGTCGGCGGCGAACCCGGCGAGGAGGCGGCCGCCCATACCGCCGAGCGGGTTCCCGGCGATGTACAGGCCGGTGGCCTTGGGTGCGTCGCGGGGGTGGATCTCCTCCGCCAGGTAGGCCACGGCCGCGGCCGAGACTCCACCGAGGGCGGCGCCCTGGAGGGTGCGCAGGAGCAGGAGCGTCCAGAGGTCGGTGGAGAAGGGCACGGCGGCGCCCAGGAGGGTGGCCAGCAGCAGGGAGAGCGCGATGACGCGGGCGCGGCCGACGCGGTCGGCGGCACCGCTCCAGATCAGGGTGAACCCGGCCAGGCCGCCCGTGGACAGGGAGACGGCGAGGGCGGCCTGCCCTGCGGAGGTGTCGAAGCCGTCCGCGATGGCGGGCAGGATCGGTTGGACGGACCACAGCTGGGCGAAGGTGGCCACGGCGGCCGCCACCAGGGCGATGACCGTGCGCCGGTAGGCGGCCGTGCCCGCGCGGGGGCGCGGGTCGAGGTTCGTGGGGGAACTGCTGGTCACGGTCATGCCTCAACGCTAGGAAGACCGCTTTCATACGTCCAATGCATGGTTTCACGTTGTTGCATACTGATGCGTATGAATGATCCGGATGTGGAGGCGTTGACCCGGACCCTGGTACCCCGGTTGCGGATGATCTCGGCGGTCGCCCGGACCGAGCACATCACCCACGCGGCCGAGGCGTTGGACATGCCCCAACCCACGCTGAGCAGGGCCTTGTCCCGTTTGCAGGAGGAGCTGGGGATGGCGCTGGTGGAGCGCACGGGTCGGGGCGTCCGGTTGACGCGGGCCGGCCGGTTGCTCCTGCCGCACGTGGAGCGCGCCCTGGACGATCTTCGGCAGGGAGTGGCCGAACTCACGGGCGCGGAGGAGGGCCGGGTGGCGCTGACCTTCCTGCCCACGCTGGGGGTGGAGGTGGTGCCGGTGCTGTTGCGGGGGTTCCGCGCCGAGCATCCGGGGGTGCGGTTCACCCTGACCCAGGAGGCGTGGGCGGAGTCGTTGCGCCGGGTGGCCTCGGGCGGCGCGGACCTGGCGCTGACCTCTCCGCTGCCGTCGGGGCCGGGGCTGGTCTCGGCGGTGCTGCACACGCAGTACCTGCGGTTGGTGGTGCCCGAGCACCATGCGCTGGCGGGCGGGGGCGCCGTGTCCCTGGCCGCGGTCCGCGACGAGTTCATCCTGCTCAAGCCGGGGCGCGGGGTCCGGCACCTGACGGACCGGCTCAGCGACCAGGCGGGGTTCACGCCACGGGTGGCGTTCGAGGCCGACGACATCGCGACGGCCAGGGGCCTGGTGGCGGCGGGTCTGGGGGTGTCGGTCCTGCCCGCCCGGCCGAAGGGGGCACTGGTGGGGACGGTGGAGTTGGAGATCCGGGACGGGCGGGCGGAGCGTCCGGTGGGGGTGGTCTGGCCCGAGGCGGGGTCGGGCGGTGGCTACGAACCCCCGGCGGTGGCGTTGTTCCGCGACTACGTGCGCCGGGTGGGGCCGAGGGTCATCCCCGACCTCACGGGGTGAGGGTGCCCCGGTTCGGGTCAGTCCGCCGCCTCGACCCCCAGGCCGGTCGCGCAGCCGAACTCCTCCGGTGTCTCGTGGCACGGCACGAAGGTCCGGCCCCCCGCGTCGGGGAAGGCGTAGCCCGCCAGCCAGTACTGCACCGGTCGGCTCGGCGGGACGTCGACGAGGAAAGGGCGATCGCCGTCGCGGAGGATGACCTCGCCACCGTTCTGCCGGGCGTCGAGGTAGCGCGCCTCGATCTCCCACTCGCAGGACTTTCCCGTCACCTGTGCCTCCACCCGGAGTCCGCCCGGTTCCAGTCCGCCCCCGAGGTCGATCCTCCTGCGGTTGAAGAAGGGCTCGCCTTGGTCCGGCCCCTCGTCGGTGATGTACAGCATCGGGTCGTGGTGGTTCAGGTCCACGACCACGCCCGGGTAGGACTCGGCCCCGGCCGGTGGTTGGTGGACGACGGTGACGGCGGTGGGGTCCGAGCAGGACACGTTCACGGGGCTCATGTCCACGATGCTGAGCTGGGAGGTGCGCGCGGACATGAGGTTCATCGTGAACACCGCCGTGCCGTACCCTCCCGTTCCGCCCGTCCAGCCCTCCCGGTCGGGAGCGGACCCGGACCCCGTGGGGATGGGGATCATCCGCCCGCCGAGGGGACGGAGGAAGTCCCAGACCTCCGAGGCGGGGGTGGCCTGGAGCGTGCGGCCCTCCTCGGCTGTCAGCGGGCGGTCCAGGACGACGCTGAACGACTCGAACGACGTGGTGTCGTAGGTGACGGCGCTGGTGAAGGGCGCGTCGTCCCGGTCGAGGGCCCGCTCCGCCTCCCTCTGCTCGCGGAGCCGCGCCTCCGTGGACCACAGGTCGTAGACGTAGGTGCCCGCGAACCCGGCCAGGCCCGCGAGGAGGGTCAGCGCGACGTAGACCGCCCAGGCCCGCGCGCGCACGTGCCACGGGGCTCCCCCGCCCTCGGGGAAGTAGCGCTCCCGGAGGATGCCGGAGACCGAGGGCCCTTCGGTCCGCGGCCGTGCTCGGGCCCGCCGCCTCAGGCGCGTCCGCAGGGCCCGGGTCCGCCGGAGGGCCGCGGGTAACAGTCGTCTCGGCGACAGCCGGGAGGGAGGGCCGGGCGCGGTCCGGTCGCCGTCCGGGTGCTCCCTCTCCTCACGCTGACTCATGGGCGGGGTCCTCCTCACGTCGTCGTGTACGGGGCACGGGTGAGGCAAAGGTAGTTCCGGAGCCGGAGACGCGGCGGCCGTTGGCCGGTATCGGCCTCCGGCCGCGGTGGACGGGGGGGCAACCCGCACAATGGCGGCATGCGTGTACGCGGCCTCCCGCTGGTGGTCCTCTGCGTCGTCTGCGCCGTCGCGATGGTCGTCGGCGTCGGTCTGGCGCGCTGGTCCTCGGACCGCTCCCCCTCCCCCGAAGCGACCTCTGACGCTCCGAGCGCGCCCGTCCCCCGTGACCTCGACTTCACCCTCACCGAGGTGCTGCTCCCCGACGGTTCCACGACCATGGTCGGCGCGGGTGTCGGCGACGCACGCGTCGTCCTGGCCCCCACCGAGGGTGTGGCACCGGGAGCCGTGACCGAGCACGGGTTCGCGGCCTTCGCCGACGCCCGATCCCACGTCTACTCCGTGGACCTGGCCGACGAACCGGCCACTCACGAGCTGCTGGCCACGGTTCCGGGGTCCGCGCACAGCGTGACGGTCTCGGCGGACGGTGGAACGGCGGCCGTCGTGAGCTACGGGGAGCGCGTGACGGAGAACACCCTGTGGGTGGTGGACCTCGCGGACGGCTCCACCGCCGAGTTCGCCACCGAGGCCAGGGAGGGCGCCCTGTCACCCGACGGCCGACACTTCGTCTCCGGCGACTTCGACCTCACCGTGCTGGACGTGGAGACCGGGGAGACCTTGCTCCTGCGCAGGCCGCCCCCGGGAGACGGAGGCCAGTCGGGTTTCCAGGACTGGGTCATCACCCGCGGCGGGCTGGTCCGCGCGGTCTCCACCGGCCTCGTCGAGACCTGGGACCTGGAGACCGGGAACCGCGCCGAGCCGATCACGTGCGCCTGCTACCGGGCGGTGTTCGACCCGGAGGGCGCCCTCGTCAACGTCGCCACCGAGGACGGGCGCGCCGTCCTGATCGACCTCGCGACGGGCCGGACACTCGTGGACAGACAGACCAACCCCGACGGCGTCCTGGAGTCCTTCACCGTCCTCGGAGACAGGGAAAGGGCCGTGACCGCCCTCGACGGGTTGGAGGTCTGGGACGTGGAGAGCGGTCGCACCCTCTGGGAGCACACCGTCCCGGGGTACGTGGTGTGGACGGTCCGAGCCGTCCCGGGCAGCCGGTCCTTCCTCTTCGGGCTCATGGAGGACCCCGAGCGAACCCCGGAGGACGCCACGTCCTTCGACGTGCGGCTGTGGCTCGCCACTCCCGTCTCCTGACGACGGCGCCCACCGGCCCGGGGACGAAAACCCTTTGTGGGGCCCGTGCCCGGGGAGCAGGATGGGGCACCATGAACGCTCACCAGGGCCCCTCCGAGGCCCCCGCCCGCCCCGTCGCCCTCGTCACCGGTGTGGGCCGCACCGTCGGCATCGGCGCGGGGATCGCCCGGCGGTTGGCCGCCTCCGGCTGGGACGTGGCCCGCACCCAGTGGACCCCCTACGACGACCGCATGCCCTGGGGCGTTGAGGACGGCGCCACGGACACGGTGGGCGCCGAACTGGCCGGGCTCGGCGCGGCCACGGTCGCGGTCGAGGCCGACCTGTCCGACCCCGGGGCGCCCACGCGCGTCTTCGACGAGGTCGAGGGGCGCCTCGGGCCCGTGCGCGCCCTGGTGATGTGCCACTGCGAGTCGGTGGACTCGGGCCTGCTGGACACCACCGTGGAGAGCTTCGACCGGCACTTCGCGGTGAACACCCGCGCCTCCTGGCTGCTGGTACGCGAGTACGGTCGACGCTTCCACGGTGAGCACGGCAGCGGCCGGATCATCGCCCTGACCAGCGACCACGTGGTGCACAACCTCCCCTACGGGGCGAGCAAGGGCGCGCTGGACCGGATCGTGCTGGCCTCGGCACGCGAACTCGCGCACCTGGGAGTGACCGCGAACGTGATCAACCCGGGCCCCGTGGACACCGGGTGGATGCCCGACGAGGTGCGCGGGGTCTGCACCGCGCAGACCCCGCTGGGGCGCCTGGGCACCCCGCGCGACACCGCGCACCTGGTCGACTTCCTGTGTTCACCGCAGGGCGGCTGGATCAACGGCCAGCTCCTGAACAGCGACGGCGGGATCTCCGCCTAGAACGGGTGGCGGGCGGGATCGGCCCGCATGGTGATCCACTGGGTCTCGGTGAAGGCCTCCAGGTTGGCGCGGGTGCCCCCGAAGCGTGAGCCCGTGCCGGAGAACCCGACCCCGCCGAAGGGTGCCACGGCCTCGTCGTCGACGGTCTGGTCGTTGATGTGCACGATCCCGCTGGGGATACGGTCGGCGATCTCCATACCGCGCATCGGGTTGGTGGTGACCACCCCCAGGGACAGGCCGTACTCGGTGGAGTTGGCCAGCTCCACCAGTTCGTCCACCGTGGAGAAGCGCACCACCGGGGCGACCGGACCGAACACCTCCTCCGCGTAGGCGGGGGTGTCCGGGCGCACCCGGTCCAGGACGGTGGGCCGGTAGTACAGGTCCTGGTAGGTGCCGCCCGCGCGCAGCCGGGCCCCGGCCTCGACGCTGCTGGTGACCAGGTGGTGGATCTTGTCCCGCTGGGCGGCGTCGATGATCGGTCCGAGTGCCGCGCCGTCCTCCTCGGTGCTGCCCACGACCAG
Source organism: Nocardiopsis sp. iso_237 (assembly GCF_056173345.1). Lineage (NCBI taxonomy): Bacteria > Bacillati > Actinomycetota > Actinomycetes > Streptosporangiales > Nocardiopsidaceae > Nocardiopsis > Nocardiopsis sp. iso_237. The sequence continues at coordinate 3,639,373 of NZ_CM149669.1, forward strand.
GGCGTCGGCCTTGGCGGCGAGGCGTTCCACGTAGGCGTCCGCGATCGACTCGTGCACCAGGTGGCGTCCGGTGGTCATGCAGATCTGGCCCTGGTGCAGGAAGGACCCCCAGGCGCCGATGGACGCGGCCTGCTCCACGGCGGCGTCGTCCAGGACGACCAGGGGGGAGTTTCCGCCCAGCTCCAGGTGGGCGCGTTTGAGGTGGCGGGCCGCCGCCTCGCCCACCTTCCGTCCGGCCGGGGTGGAGCCGGTGAAGGAGATGACGCGCACGTGGGGGTCCGCGACCAGTGCCTCCCCGGCCTCGGCCCCGCCGGGCAGGACCTGGAACACGCCCTCGGGGACACCCGCGCGACGGAGGACCTCCGCCAGGACCGCGCCGCCGCACACGGCGGTGCGCGGGTCGGGCTTGAGGATGACGGCGTTGCCCAGGGCCAGCGCGGGAGCGACCGAGCGGATGCCCAGGATGAGCGGGACGTTGAAGGGCGCGATGACGCCGACCACCCCCGCCGGGACCTGACGGGAGAAGCTGAGTCGGGGTTGGGCGGTGCGCAGGATCTCGCCGTGCGGCTGGGAGGCCAGGGCGGCGGCCTCGAAGCACTCACCGGAGGCGACGTGCACCTGGAACCCGGCCATTCCGGCGGCGGCCCCGCCCTCCCGGCGCAGCCAGCCGATGATCTCCTCCTCGTGCTCCTCCAGGAGGTCCCCGGCACGGCGCAGCACCGCGGCGCGACGCTCGTGGGAGGTGGCGGCCCAGGCGGTCTGGGCCCTGGCGGCGCGGGTGGCGGCGTCGCGGACGTCCTCGGCGGCGGCGATGCCGACGCGGCCCAGGACGGTGCCGGAGGAGGGTGAGACGACCTCGGCGTCCCCGCCCCTGGCCGGGGTCCACGCCCCGGTGAAGACGGCGGACGCGTGGTCCTCGGCGGCGAGCAGGCTCACGGTGGACTCCTTACGGGTGGCGGATCAGGCGGCGGTCCGGTCGGTGCCGCGTTTCGCGCGCTGGATCCGCGCGTAGACGCGGGCGCGCAGTTCGGTGAAGCGTTCGTCCTGGCGGGTGGTGAGCTGGTCGCGTTCGGTTGGCAGGTCCACGGTGATGTCGTCCTGGACCACGGTGGGTGAGTTAGACAGCACCAGCACGCGTTCTCCGAGGTAGACGGCCTCGTCGATGTCGTGGGTGACGAACAGGACGGTCACGCCGAGGCGCCGCCAGAGGTCGCGGACCAGGTCCTCCAGGTCGGCACGGGTCTGGGCGTCCACGGCCGCGAAGGGCTCGTCCATGAGCAGCACCTGGGGTTCGTAGGCGATGGCCCGGGCGATGGCCACGCGCTGCTGCATGCCGCCGGAGAGCTGCCAGGGGTAGGCGTCGGCGAACGCGGTCAGGCCGACCGCCTCCAGTGACTCCGCGACGAGTGCGGCCCGCCGGCCCCTGGGCAGCTTCTTCTCCTTGAGGGGGAGTTCGACGTTGGCGCGCACGCTCATCCACGCGAACAGGCTGCGGCCGTACTCCTGGAAGACGACGGCCATGCCGGGCGGCGGGGCCAGCACGGGCTGGTCGGCCAGTTCCACGGTGCCGCTGGTGGGGGCCATGAGTCCGGCGATGCACTTGAGCAGCGTGGTCTTGCCGCAGCCGGAGGGGCCCACGAGGCAGACCAGTTCGCCCTCGGTGAGTTCGAAGGTCAGGTCGCGGACGGCCTCCACCGCCGAGGAGCCCCCGTCGTAGGTCTTCTGTAGGCCGGTGACCTTGAGCATGGCGGGTCGTTCCCCCTGGTGGTCGCTGTGGTGCATGGTGGCTCACTCCCCCCGGCTGGCGGCGCGCAGGCCGCGGTACCAGCCCAGGACGCGCCCCTCGACGAGTTCGAACAGGGACGAGAGCAGGAAGCCGATCACGCCGAGCAGGACCATCCCGGCCCACATCTCGGGGATGGCGAAGGTGCGCTGGAACTGCACGATGGCGAACCCCAGGCCGCTGGAGCTGGCGAACATCTCGCTGATCACCATGAGGATGATGGCCAGGGCCAGCGCCAGCCGCAGACCGGCCATGATCTGCGGACTGGCCGAGCGCAGGACCAGGACGCGCAGCCGGGTGGGACCGGAGAGGCCGTAGCAGCGGGCGGTGTCGGACAGGACCGGGTCCACCGCGCGCACGCCCTCGACGGTGTTGAGCAGGACGGGCCACACGCAGCCGAAGACGATCACCGTGACCTTCATGGAGTCGTCGATCCCGGCCAGCATGATCATGAGTGGGACGAGTACGGGCGGCGGGATGGCGCGCAGGAACTCCAGGACCGGTTCGACCGTGGCGCGTACGCGCGCGTCCAGGCCGAGGAGGACCCCCAGTCCCACGCCGAGCACCGCGGCGAGCGCGAACCCGACGAGGAGACGGCCCAGGCTGGGCAGGACGTCCACGAAGAAGCGTTCGGAGAACCACAGTTCGACGAAGGCCGAGGCGATGGCGGGCGGGGTGGGCGTGTAGAAGCTCGCCCCGGGTTGGGCGGTGACCGCCCAGTACACGCCCACGATGACGGTGGGCAGCGCCAGCACGTGCAGCAGGCGCAGTCCCGGACCGGGGGCTCCGTGGCGGCGGCGCGCACGGCGGGTGGGGGCCGGGGAGGGCCGGTCGGGCCGGTGTCCCGCGCCGTTGGTGCCGGGTGCGGTGGTGGGCTGGCTCATGCTGCGGCCTCCCCGCGGACGGACGTGTGCCAGCGCAGGACGCGGCGTTCCAGGGCGCGCACGCCGGTGTTGATGGCCACGCCGAGGAGGCCGGTCGCGACGATCCAGGCGTAGACGAGGGCGACGGCGCCGCCCTGTTGGGCGTTGGTGATCTGGTCTCCGATGCCCGGGGAGCCGATGACCAGCTGCGCGGTGATGGACAGGATGAGGCCGACGGCGGCGGCCAGCCGCAGCCCGGTCATCAGGTAGGGCAGGGTGGTGGGCCAGACCACGTGGCGGATGCGGGCCAGCCGCCCCAGGCCGTAGGAGCGCGCGGTCTGTTCGGCCACCGGGTCCACGTCGGCCACCCCGTAGAGCACCTGGACGTAGATCAGCCAGAAGCAGGCGTAGACCACCAGGAGCAGGGTGGAGCGGATGTCGGTGCCGTACATGAGCACGGCCAGCGGGATGAGCGCCACCGAGGGGATCGGGCGCAGGAAGTCCACCGTGGAGGTGGTGAAGGCGCGCAGTCGGGGGGTGGAGCCCAGGGCGAGGCCGAGCAGGACGGCGGCGGCCAGGGCGATGGCCAGGCCGAGCGCCCACCCGTGGAGGGTGTGGCCCACCGCCGCCCAGAAGGGGGCGGTGGTGGCGCGCTGGGCCAGGGTGGCCAGGACCTCCGAGACCGGGGGGAAGTGGCGTTCGGGCACCGCGCCGAGGCGGGGCGCGAGCTCCCACAGGGCCAGGAGTCCGGCGATGCCCAGAGCCCCCAGGAGGGGCCGGTGGGGCGCGGCGCGGCGGCCGCCGCCCCGGGGTGGGGCCGTGCGCGTGGTCGTCATCGGATCAGTGGGTCCAGGTCCGGGGCGTCGTCCACCAGGCCGTCGGTGACCATGAGGTCCGCGAGGGTGCGCACGGACTCCTCGTTGATCTCCTCGGGGAAGCGGGGCAGGGCCATCCGCTCGATGAGTTCGGGGTCGATCTCGGTGTACTCGGCCAGGATGCGGCGGACCTCGTTGGGGTTGGCCTCGGCGTAGGCCAGGGACTCGTGGAGCGCGGCGGTGATGTCCTCGAAGAGCTCGGGGTCCTCGGCGATCCGGTTCTCGGAGGTGAAGTAGGCGGCCACGGACAGGTCCGGATGCGTGTCGACGAAGTTGGAGGCGATCTCGCGGTGGCCCGCCTCGCGAATCGTGGAGGCGAAGGGTTCGACCGCCCAGACCGCGTCGATCTGTCCGGTCTCCAGGGCCGCGGGCATGTCCGGGAAGGGCAGTTCGACGAAGTCCACCTCGGCGGGGTCGCCGCCCGCCGCGCGCACGGACTGGCGCACGGTGGTGTCACCGATGTTGTTGAGGTTGTTGGCGGCCACGGTGCGGCCCTCCAGGTCGGCGGCGCCGGTGACGTCGCTGTCGGAGAGCACGAACACGCCGCCGAAGTCGGCACCCTGCTCCCCCGCGCTGGTGACCCCGTTGGAGAGCGCGGTCAGGGGCAGTCCCTGTTCACGGGCGACGATGAGCGAGACGATGTTGCTGAAGGCGAAGTCGAACTCCCCGCTGATCACTCCGGGGACGATGGCGGCCCCGCCGGAGCCGGACTCCAGCTGGAGGTCGATGCCCCGGTCGGAGAAGAAGCCCTGTTCCACTCCGAGGTGGACGGGGGCCACGTCGACGATGGGGATCACCCCGGCGGTGACGGTGGTCGTCCCGTCGGTGTCGTCGGTGGGTGTGCCGCAGGCCGTCGCGGCCAGCAGCGCCGCTCCCGTGGTGAGGGCGACCAGGGTGGGACGCATCGCAACTCCAGTGTGGGGGGGGTGGGGGCGCGGCCGACCAAGGCTGTACGCTTAGCGAACACGTGTTCTGAAAGTGAACTTAAGTGATCCGCGTCACGGGGTCAAGGTGTGCCCGGGCCACATTTGGGACACACGAACGGCACGGGACCGGGCGACCGGGCCTGGTCAGGACCCTTGAGGAGCCCCCGCCCCGGAGCCGGGCGGACCCCGCGAGCCCTCGACCGGGAGCGCGCGGACGCGCGGAAAAGGGGAGGCGCACCCCCAACGGAAGGCCGAATCGACCGACGCACGGACACCGACACCCGCTCCGACCCGCACCGACCCGCACCGACCGGGCGGGATAGGGTAGCCTAACCAAACAGCCACTCGGGTGTGGCGTCCTCCCCTGTCGACGCCCCCGTGTGCGCGCGGCAGTGAGCACCATCCGATTGGACGTGGACCCGTGCGGCTACCCACCGCCCCGGACGGCCGACGAGGCTGTTCGGCCCTGGCCCGCTACACAGACGAGCAGATCGCGGGCACCGCCGGCCGTACCGGCGGATGGCTGCTGATCGAGCACGACGGGCCCTGGCGCCACCCGGCCCTCTCCAGCGAGGGCCTGGACAGGGCGGTCGTCGCCGAGCTGTCGCAGCGCATCGCCGGGCGCGACGTCCGCCCCCAGCTCATCAAACGCCCCGGCGCCCGGGACCGCGCCCGTACCGGCCGCCCCCTGCGCGCCTACCTCGTCCACACCAGCCGCACCCGCCCCTGGGTTCGCAGGGTGGACTTCCACGACCTCGCGGAGCTCCTGGACATCGACGTCACCGCCGCCGAACGCCCCGAACCGCCCTCGTTCGGCCGCCCCGTGGACCACACCCTCTACCTGGTGTGCACCCACGCCAAGAAGGACCCCTGCTGCGCGATGCTGGGCCGCCCGGTCGCCGCGGCCCTGGCCGGTGGGGAGGCCGAGGTGTGGGAAACCACCCACGTGGGCGGTGACCGCTTCGCCGCCAACCTCGTGGCCCTGCCCCAGGGTGTCTACTTCGGTCGGCTGACCCCGGAGGGGGCCCAGGACACGGTCGCGGCCTTCGAGCGCGGTCTCGTCCTGCCCGAGAACTACCGGGGCCGCTGCACCGACTCCTCCCCCGCGCAGGCCGCCGAGGCCGCGCTGCGCACCCGGCTCGGCGTGCCGGTGGGCGTCGACGCGCTCACCCACCTCACCGAGGAGGAGACCGAGACGGGGGCCCGGATCACCCTGGGCCACGACGGCGGCCTGTACGCGGTCGAGGTGGAGACCGAGGAGGGCACGGAGTGCCCCAGCACGTGCTCGGCGCTCTCCCCCACGCGTCCGGTCTTCCACCGTGTGCGCGCCATCAGCGGGGAGCGCAGCGGCGCCCCGGTCTGATCCGGGACACGGGAGCCGGGGACGCGAGCCGGGGACCGGCCCCGTGGCGCGGGGCCGGTCCCCCGTCACGCCGGGGTGCTCACCCCGAGCGCGCGATGGCGATGGTCGCCCCGAGGCGGTGCCCCGCCTCGTAGAACATGTACTCCCGGCCTCCGTCGACCGCGTAGGAGGGCGCGGCCGAGCGCCCCGAGTCCGGTGGACCGGACAGCGGGGTGTGCACCACGCCCATGTGGCGGCGCGTCCCGAAGTCCCGGCCCACCTCCGTCATCCGGATGTCGCCCCGGTCGGTGTGGTAGACGACGTAGGTGCTGCCGCCCCTGATGACCAGGTGCGGGCCGGACAGGTTGGCCAGCCCGACGTCGGCGTGGCCGACCAGCGGTTCGGGGTCGAAGTCGAAGGTGATGCCGTCCGCCGACCACCCCCAGCCGATGGACCGGTTGTCCCCGGGGCCGTTGCGCATGAACACCATGACGTAGCGGGCGCCCCGGTCGGGCAGGGGGTGTTCGAAGACGCGCGCGTAGGAGGCCTCGGTGGTGCCCGGGACCATGCTCGTGGTCAGGACCTCGCCCTCGTAGGTGAAGTTCACGCCGTCGCGCGAACGGGCCAGGCGGGTGGTGTGGTTCTCCCCGTGGAAGTACAGCCACATCTCCCGGTGTTCGGCGTTCCAGAGCGCGTGCGGTGAGGACACGTGGCTGACCCGGTAGTGCGGCTCCCACACGTTGGCGACGACCGGGTTGCCCGGGTGCTCGGTGAAGGGGCCCTCCAGATCGTCGCCGTAGGCCAGGCAGAGGCCGCCGGGGTCCTCGTGCGGGGCGTAGTAGAGCAGGAACCGGCCGGGGGCGTCGGGCAGCCGTCCTCCGGTCCCCCGGATGCAGGGGAAGATCAGCTCCCCGGTCGGGTTGTAGGACAGCGACGAGGTGTCCAGCGCCTCGCGCAGGTAGGTGAAGGCGGGGAGCACGTCGGCCGTTGTGGTGGCGGTCGCGGCGCGGGCGGCGGGCGGGACGGCCCCCGCGGCGAGGAGGGCGGCGGCGCCGGTGCCGAGCAGCGCCGTGCGGCGGTCGACGCCGCCGTCGGCGGGCGACGGGTGCGGTGGGGGCTGGTTCTCCGGGTTCGCGCGGGCGTCGGGCATGGCGGATCCCTTCCGGAGCGGGGTCGGGGGACGCACTCCAGGGCACCGAGTCTCACCGGCCACGATGGGCTGGTCAAGGGTCTAATACGTATTAGCGAAACACTCCGCCCTCCACCGGGAAATCCGCACTCCTCCCCTTGACACCGGGCATGACCCAGCTCACAGTCATGGACTAATGCGCATTAGCCCGCCCCCTCGGAGGAGTGACAGGTGAACCATCCCAGGCCGACCGGACGGCGCAGACCCCGCCAGTCCGACATCGCCCGGCTGGCGGGGGTCTCCCAGGCCACCGTCTCCCTGGTCCTGCGCGGCACCCCCGCCGGGATGGCGCTGGCCAAGCGGACCCGGCAGAGCGTCATGGACGCGGCCGAGGAGCTCGGTTACGTACCCGACCCGGTCGCCACCCGGCTGGCCTCGGCCACCAACGCCATGCTCGGCCTGTACACCTTCAGCGCCACCTTCCCCACGGACGTCGCGCACTCCTACTACCCGATCCTGGTCGGGGTGGAGGAGGAGGCGGCCGCCCAGGGGCAGGACCTGATCCTGTTCACCGGGTCCGCCCGCGCCGCCGGGCGCGCCGACGACCCGGCCGCCGTCCGCCGGGTCCGGGTGGCCGACGGCTGCCTGTTCTTCGGGCGGCACGTTCCGGAGGAGCCCGTCCGGCGGCTGGCCGAGGACGGCTTCCCCTTCGTCTACATCGGCCGCCGGGACGAACCCGGCGTCCCCTACGTCGGCGCGGACTACGTCTCGGCCTCGGCGGAGGTGGTGGCCAGGCTCGCCGCGCTGGGCCATCGCACGCTGCGCTACCTGCGCGAACACGACCAGGCCCCGGCGTCGTCGGACCGCGAGGAGGGGGTCCTGAGAGGCGCCCGGGAGGCCGGTCTGGACACCGCCGACCTGGTGGTGCGTACCGACGGCCGCGACCTGGACGCCCGGCTGCGGGAGTGGCGCGAGGCGGGCGTCACCGGGGTCGTGGTCGAACAGACCGACACCGGGGCGGCTCTGGACGGGTTGGCCGCCGCCGTCGACAGGGCGGCGCTGCGCTGTCCCGAGGACCTGTCCCTGGCTCTGCTGGGAGCCCCCACCGGCACCCGGGGAACCGCCCCGGGCGGCGCGGACTTCGGCGGTTTCGTCGTGCCGATGCGCGCGATGGGCCGCGACGCGGTCCGGCTGCTCCTGCGCCTGATCGAGGGCGACCGCTCCGAACCCACCCGGAGGCTCCTGCCCTGCGAACCGGTCGAGGGCGGCACCCTCGCCCCCGTGCCGTCCCCGACGCACCACCCCCGAAAGGACTGACATGCCCCAGAGCAGTACCGAGATCCTCGTCGTCGGCGCCGGGCTGGGCGGGGTCGCCGCCGCCCTGGCGGCCGCCGACTCCGGCCGCCGCGTGGTGCTCACCGAGCCCACCGACTGGATCGGCGGCCAGCTCACATCGCAGGCCGTGCCACCCGACGAGCACCCGTGGATCGAACGCTTCGGATGCACCGCCTCCTACCGGCGTCTGCGCGAGGGGATCCGCGACCACTACCGGCGGGTGTACCCCCTGCGCGCCGAGGCCGCGGCCGGACGCGAACTCAACCCCGGCGCGGGCCGGGTGAGCAAGCTCTGCCACGAGCCGCGAGTGGCCCTGGCCGTGCTGGAGGAGATGCTGGCTCCGCACCGCTCGGCGGGACGCGTCACCGTCCTGACCCGGCACCGCCCGGTGGCGGTCCGCAGCGAGGGCGACCACGTGCGGGCGGTGGTCCTGGAGGACCACGCGGGCGGGCGCCACACCGTCTCGGCCGACTACGTCCTGGACGCCACCGAGGACGGCGACCTTCTGCCCATGGCCGGGATCGCCCACGTCACCGGGGCCGAGGCCCGCTCCGAGCACGACGAACCGCACGCGCCCGAGACCGCCGACCCCGCCAACCTTCAGGGCATCACCTACTGCTTCGCCGTGTCCCATCACGAGGGCGAGGACCACACCATCGAGCGTCCGGCCATGTACGACTTCTGGCGCTCCTACCGGCCGGACTTCTGGCCCGGGCCGCTGGTGGGCTTCTCCGCGCCCGACCCGCGCACCCTGGAACCGGTCGCGCGGACCTTCGTACCCAACCCCGCGACGGATCCGCTCGCCGTCGCCGCCGACCAGAGCGCCGACGCCGGGGACAAGGAACTGTGGGGGTTCCGCCGGATCCTGGCCCGGGGGCTGCACACGCCCGGCGCCTTCGACTCCGACATCACCCTGGCCAACTGGCCGCTGAACGACTACTGGCTCGCTCCCGCCCTGGAGATCGAGGGGCTGGTGGACGCCGCCACCGTACGCCGGGCCCACGAGGAGGCCCGCCAGCTCTCGCTGTCGGTCCTGTACTGGCTCCAGACCGAGGCGCCCCGAGCGGACGGGGGCACCGGCTTCCCCGGCCTCAGGCCGCGCCCCGACGTCACGGGCGCCCCGTACGGACTGGCCAAGGCGGCCTACGTGCGGGAGTCCCGGCGGATCCGGGCGGTCACCACGGTCACCGAGCACGACGTCTCCCTGGACCTGCGCGGCCCGCACGGAATCGCGCACCGCCACGACTCGGTGGGGGTGGGCAGCTACCGCATCGACCTGCACCCCTCCACGGGCGGCGACAACTACGTCGACATCGCCAGCGTGCCCTTCGAGATCCCCCTGGGAGCGCTCCTGCCCGAGCGGGCGACCAACCTCCTGCCCGCCGCGAAGAACATCGGCACCACCCACATCACCAACGGCTGCTTCCGGCTGCACCCCGTGGAGTGGAACGTCGGTGAGGCCGCCGGGCGTCTGGCCGCCTTCGCCCTGGAACACGGCACCACGCCGCACGCCGTGCGCGAGAAGGCCGACCTCCTCCGGGACTTCACCGCGCTGCTGGACCGCACCGGCGTCGAACGCCGCTGGCCCGACGTCCGCGGCTACTGACGCCCACGGCCGGACGGCCCCGCCCCAGGCACCACCGCACAGACAGGCCCCCCATGAGCGACCCGACCCCGCCCCCGGCCCGCGACCCCGTACGCGTCGGCATCGACGTCGGCGGTACCTTCACCGACGCCGTCGCCGTCAGCGCCACCACCTACGCCCTCCTGGGCCAGGTCAAGGTCCCCACCAGCCACGACCACGCCGACGGCGTCGCCCACGGCATCATGACCGCGCTGGAACGGCTGCTCGACGACATCGGGGCGAGCGCCGACGACGTCGGCTTCCTCGCGCACGGCACCACCCAGGCCACCAACGCCCTGCTGGAGGGCGACGTCGCCACCATCGGGATCGTGGGGGTGGGCAGCGGCTTCGACGCCCTCGCCACCCGGCGCCTGCGCTCCCTCGGCAGACTGCGACTCGACTCCGGCCGGGCCCTCCCGGTCCGCTACGCCGCCCTGCGCGCCCCCGAGAACGGTGCGGCCGCGCTGGCCAGCGTGGACGCCGTCCTGGCCGAGGGCGCGGAGGTGGTCGTGGCGGTCGAACCCTTCAGCGTGGACGACCCCGACGGAGAGCGGTCGGTGCTGGCCGCCGCCGCCACGCGCGGAGTGCCCGCCACCGCCACCCACGAGATCACCCGGCTCTACGGCCTGGGCAAGCGGGCCCGCACGGCCGCCCTCAACGCCGGGGTGATGCCCCGCATGCTCCAGACCGCCGACCTGGTCGAACACAGCATCCAACGGGCGGGGGTGCGTGCTCCGCTGATGGTGATGCGCTGCGACGGCGGCGTGATGTCCCTGCCCGAGATGCGCTCCCGTCCCCTGCTCACGGTGTTGTCCGGCCCCGCCGCCGGGGTCGCCGGGGCGCTGATGGGTGAGAGGGTCAGCGAGGGCGTCTTCCTGGAGACCGGCGGTACCTCCACCGACATCAGCGTCGTCCGGCGCGGCCGCGTACAGATCCGCCACACCCGGCTGGGCGGCCGGGAGACGTACCTGTCCGCCCTGGACGTGCGCACGGTCGGCGTCGGCGGCGGGTCACTGGTCCGGGTCAGCGGCACCGCCCCCGGCGAGGCGGCCCTGACCGGTGTCGGCCCGCGCAGCGCCCACATCGCCGGGCTCCCCTACGCCTGCTTCGCCGCCCCCGAGGAACTGCGGGGCGCCCGCCTCGCCCTGGTGAGCCCGCTGGCGGACGACCCGGCCGACCACGCCGTCCTGGCGGCCGGTGGACGGCGCTTCGCCCTCACCGTCACCTGCGCGGCCAACGCCGCCGGGCTCGTCCCCGAGGGAGACCACGCGCGCGCTGAGGCCACCACGGCCCGCCTGGCCCTGGAACCACTGGCCCAGGCCCTGGGCACGGACGTGGTGACCGCCGCCCGCCGAGTTCTGCGCACCGCCACCGACCGCGTCTCCGAGGTGGTGGACGCCCTCGTGGACGACTACCGCCTGGACCGCGACGTGTGCTCACTGGTCGGGGGCGGCGGGGGCGCCGCCACCGTCACCCCCTACCTGGGTGAGCGCACGGGCATGGCCGCGCGCATCGCCGCCCACAGCGAGGTGATCAGCCCCCTGGGCGTGGCCCTGGCCCTGGTCCGCGAGACCGTGGAGCGCATCATCCCCGACGCCACCCACACCGACGTCCTCACCGTGCGGGCCGAGGCGGAGCGCGCCGTCCTCGCCCAGGGCGCCGATCCGGCCGCCGTCGAGGTGGACGTCACCGTCGACCCCCGGCGCAACCTGGTCACCGCCGTGGCCACCGGCGCCACAGCGCTGCGCGCCAAGGACCGCGCCGCCGCCACGGACGAGTCGACGGCGCGCGCCGCTGCCGCCGCCAGCCTGGACGTCCGCCCGGACGAGCTCACCGAGTACGCCGCCAACGGCCAGTACCGGGTCCTGGGCCTGGTCCGGCGGCCCGGCGGCCCCCTCGGCCGCTTCGCCCGTCCGCGCACCCACGTACGCGTCGTCGACGCCGAGGGGGTCGTACGGCTGCACAGCGCCGACGCCGAGGTGGACACCCTCGTCGCCGGTCAGGCCGAGGGCGCGCTACGGGACCTGGTCACCGAACGCACCGTCTACGGGGACGGCGGCGCCGTGCCGCCCGCCGTGTGGCTCCTGCTCGGCCCCAAGCTCGCGGACCTGTCCGGGGTCATGGACGCCGGGCACCTGCTGGCGCTGGCCGGAACGGAGATCGCCCGGCGCGGCCCCGACGAACCGGTCGTGGTCCTGACGGAGCGGCGCCGGTGACCGCCCCGGCCCGCGGCCCCGGCGAGGGCCCGGAGCCGCGCCCCGGAACCGGCCTGCGTGAGCGGTACGCGCGCATCGCGCGCACCCCCGAGGCGGAACTCGCCGCCGACCTGCTCGCGCTCACCCCCACGCACGAGGGCCGGGAGCGGGCGGACCTGCTCACCTGGGCCGGGCACGCCCTGGCCTTCGGCCGGGAGATGGCCGACGCCCGCGACGGCCCCCGCGACGTGTCGGAGGTCCGGGTGGCCGAGCGGGCCCGGGGCGGGGTCCGCCCCGACCAGATCCTGCTCGCGGAGTACCTGCACCGCTCCTCGGGGTCCCTGGTGGTCGTCTACGACGACGCCCTCGACTACGCCCGGCGCGTGGCCCGCGCCGCCGGTTGGGGCGCCGACTACCCGCGTGCCGCCGTGCGCCGGGCCGCCCTCGCCCACGAGGAGGCCCACCGCCTGCTGCACGGCGGGCACGGCCGGGCCCTGCGCCGGAGGATCGACCACACCGCGCTGCGGATCGGGCCGCTGCGCCTGCGCGGACACGTGGTCGGCGCCGACGAGATCGCCGCGCACGCCTACGCCCACCACCGCTGTTCCCTGAACCGCAGCCCGATCGCGCTCACCGCCGCCATCGCCGCCTCCCTCTCCCACCCGGGCCCGCACCGGACGGGACCCGACACCCCTCCCGGAGACCACCCGTGACCGCCTTCGGCATCCTGTTCGCCATGGCGGTGGGCGTCAGCCTCATGCTCACCCGCCGCCTGCCCACCGCCTTCGCCCTCGTCCTGCTCTCCGTGGCCATCGCGCTGATCGCCGGGGCCCCGCTCACCGGGGAGGAGGGCAGCGTGGTCGGGACCGTCCTCCAGGAGGGGGCACCGCGCCTGTCGGCCACGATGATCGCCATCCTGCTGGGCAGCTGGCTGGGCACCCTGATGTCCGAGACCGGCATCGCCTCGACGCTGGTCCGCAAGATCGTGGAGTTCGGCGGAGAGCGCCCCTCCGTCGTGGCCGTAGGGGTCTTCCTCGTCGCGATCCTGTGCGGCAGCATCACCGGCTCCGCACCGGCGGCGATGCTCGCCGGCGTCGTCGGCATCCCGGCCATGATCGCGGTCGGGGTGACCCCCACCGTCGCGGCCGGGACCGTCCTGGTGGGCATCGCCGCCGGGGTGCCCCTGGAACTGATCAACTGGCAGTTCCTGTCCGACGCCATCGGCGTGCCCGTCTCCACCGTCCAGCACTTCCAGCTGCGACTGTTCCCGATCGCGCTGGTCGGCGGACTGGCGTACATCCTCGTGGAGATGCGCCGCAGGGGCGCCCGGCACACCTGGTCGGTGCGGGTCCCCGCCCCGGCGGGCGGCGGTCCCGACCGTCCGCCCAGCCGCAGGGAGAGGGCGGCCGAGCGGCGGCGCCGACGCGGAGACGCGCCCTGGTACGCGCTGGTCACCCCGTTGGTCCCGATCGTGCTGGCACTGGGCTTCGAGGTGCCCATCATCCCGTCGCTGCTGACCGGTGTGGTCTTCGCCCTCGCCACGGCGGTCCCCTGGCGGGAGGCGTCCGCGACGGCGCTGCGCACCCTCTACCGGGCCTTCGACGTGGCGGCGCCACCCATCGTGCTGTTCATCGCCATCGGCATGCTGCTGGCCGCCGTGGGGCTCCCCGGCGCCGTCACCGCGCTGAGCCCCGTGGTCACCGTGATCAGCCCGAGCGACCCCTGGCTGTTCGTCCTCGTCTTCGCCCTCCTGGTGCCGCTCAGCCTGTACCGGGGACCGATGAACATCTTCGGACTGGGCGCCGGGGTCGCCGGGGTCCTCATCACCGGGAACGTCTACCCCGCGCCCGCCGTGCTGGGCCTCATGGCCTCCTACGGCCAGGTGCTGGGGGTCTCCGACCCCACCAGCACGCAGACGGTGTGGGCCTCGCAGTACGCGGGGGTGCGGCCCGAACGGTCCATGCTCTCCACCCTGCCCTACACGTGGGTGATCGCCGTGGCGGGACTGGTCCTGGTGGTCTTCCTCTACCTGCTCTGAACCCGCGGAACGGGTGAGGGGGTGGTGGGACCGCGCGGTCCCACCACCCCCTCACCCGAAGACCCCGGGTCAGCCCCAGAAACCGAAGCTGAACAACAGGAAGTTGGTGGCGGCCATGGCGGCCAGCGCCAGCACCACGCCCACCACGAACGACGTCCGCAGCGAACGCACCAGGTACTCCAGGGACACCATGTTGTTGAGCAGGAAGTAGCCCAGCATCATCGCGTGCACGAACCCGTCCACGCTCCACGGCTCGAACTGGAAGACCGACCCGGTCCACATGTCGGCCTCGGCCGTGAACCACGCCCACGCCAACGCCGCCCCGTACCCCAGGGGGATCTGGATCAGCGGGATGATCATCAGCGGCAGCAGCTTGACGAAGCCCCACAGCCCCGGCTGGTCGGCACGGCGCGCCTCGGCCTGGGCCCGACGGGCCGCGTCCTGCTCGGCGCGCAGCCGGTCACGGTGGGCACGCTCGGCCTCCTGCCGACGGCGCTGCTCCTCCTGCTGTTCCTGGGCGCGGCGCTGCTGACGCTGCTGTTCCATCTGCCGCTGGCGCTGTTCCTCCGCCCGGCGGTACTGGCCCTCCTGCTCCTGGCGGGGGGCGGCGCGCTGGTCGCGGCGGCCGCCGTAGAGGTCCGCGTAGGGGTCCTCCGCACCGGGGCCGCCCTGACCGTACTGCTGCGTGGACTGGTGCTGGGACGGCTGGTACTGGGCCGTGGGCGGGACCTGGCCGGGCTGGCCCGGCGCCTGGGTGCCCGGGAAGGCCGCCGTGGGCTGGTGGGAGGACCCCTGCTGGTCGCCCAGCACCGAGGTGGCCCCCGCCGAGGGGTCCTGCGTCCCGTACCCGCCCGAGGGCGCCACCTGCGTGGACTGGTCGTCCCCGAAGGCGCCCGCGGCCGCGGCTCCGGCCACCGCCCCGGCGGCACCACCCAGCGCCGCCGCGCCACCCGCGCCCAGGAACTCGGTCCGCTGGTGGCCGCCGGTCGCACCGGGGTCGCCCGCCGAGGTCGCCAGGGCCTTGTTGACCTTGGCCACCTGCTCCTGCACGCCCATCATCACCGCCGGGGGGAGCCAGGAGGACCCGGCGTGCACGTCCCCCAGGTAGTCCAGGATCTCGCCCGGGGCCGGCCGTCCCCGCACGTCCTTGGACAGACAGGCCGCGATGAGGTGGCGCAGCGACTCGGGGACGGCGGACAGGTCCGGTTCCCGGCTGATGATGCGCATGACCATCGTGGGCATGTTGCCCTCGCCGAACGGCCCCGTCCCCGCAGCCGCGAAGGCCAGCACCGCGCCATAGGCGAACAGGTCGCTGGCGGGCGTGAGCTCGGAGCCCTGCACCTGCTCGGGGCTCATGAAGCCCGGCGTGCCGATCACCGACTGCGTCGCGGCGGTGCCGTCGGTGGCCCGCGCGATACCGAAGTCGATCACCCGGGGCCCGTCCTCCGCCAGGAGCACGTTGCCCGGCTTGAGGTCGCGGTGGATCAGACCGACCCGGTGGATCTCGGCCAGCGCCTCGGCCAGACCCGCCGCCAGGACCCGCACGCTCGCCTCGGGCAGCGGACCGTGGGCCTGCACCGCCTCGTCCAGGGGCAGCGAGGGCACGTAGGAGGTGACCAGCCAGGGCACCTCGTCGTCGGGCCCCGCGTCGATGACCGGAGCGGTGAACGCCCCGCTGACCTGGCGCGCCGCGGTGACCTCCCGGGCGAACCTCTGCCTGAAGGAGGGATCCGTGGCCAGGTGCGGGTGAATGCGCTTGATCGCGACCGCGCGGCCACCGGCCGAGCGCCCGAAGAACACCTGACCCATGCCACCGGCGCCCAGGCGCCCGATCAGCCGGTACCGACCGACCCGCTCCGGATCAGAGTTCTCTAGCGGCCCCAACGTCCTCAACCTCCGGCTCTGCGGCGTCTTCCTACCGAACGGGGCCCCAGTCTAGGCGTTGGCCGCGCCCCCCGGACCACCCACACGACGTGTGATCCGCCCCGGTGTCCCGGGGTTCGCACGAACCCGCAGGAGGGGGCCGGGGACCCCCGTGCGCGAGCGGGCCGGAGGGAAGGGCAACCGGTCCGAACGAGCGGCCCCCGGACACGGTTCCCACCTGGCCACTGACGGCCAACTCCGGCGTTCCACCCGGGTGCGAGGGCCCGGACGCCTAGGCTCGAAGGCGTCCCTGAGAGGAGCCACCCAGCATGCGGACACTCGACACCCTCCGTACCGACGCCCAGCTCCGCCTGGCCCACGGCGTGTCGTGGTTCACCGCGCAGCGCGGAGACCACCCCAGCCGCCTCCTGCACTGGCCCTGGCGGCAGAACCCCTACCCGACCTACCGCAGGATGCGCGAACAGGGGCCGGTGGTCTCCAGCCGGCTCCCCTTCCAGGCCGCCACCACCCGCGCCGCCGTCGACGAGGTCCTGCGCTCACGCGACTTCGGGGTCGAACCGCCCGAGGGAATCGCGATCCCCGAGCAGTACCGCGTCGTGGACCTGTCCTTCCTCCAACTGGACCCGCCCGACCACACCCGGCTGCGCAGACTCGCCCGTCCCGCGTTCAGCCCGCGCCGCATGACCGAGTACCGCGCGGAGATCGAGAAGATCACCGCCGAACTCCTGGACGCGGCCCTGGCCCGCGACGACTTCGACCTCATGCGCGACTTCGCCCAGCCCCTGCCCATCGCCGTGATCAGCCGCCTGCTGGGCGTCCCCGAGCGCGACGACGCCGACTTCGTGCGGATCGGCTTCGTGATCGGCGCCGCGCTCGACGGCGCCAACTCGGCGCGTCACCTGAAGGAGATCCGCGACGCCACGGCAGAATTGGACCGGTTGTTCGCCCGTCTGATGGACGAACGCCGCGCCGAACCGCGAGAGGACGTGGTCTCCACCCTGGTCCGGCAGTCCGACGGCGGGGAACTGACCGCCACCGAACTGACCGCGATGTGCCGCCTGCTGCTGGTCGCCGGGTTCGAGACCACGGTGAACCTGATCGGGAACGGAGTGATGGCCCTGCTGCGCCACCGCGAACAGTGGGAACGGCTGACCGCCGACCCCGCCCTGGCCACCGGCGCCGTGGAGGAGGTCCTGCGCTTCGACTCCCCGGTACAGCTCACCGGACGCTGGGCCCAGGCGGACACGCAGGTCCAGGGGGTCCCGGTCCGGGCCGGTCAGCAGCTCATGTGCCTGATCGGATCGGCCAACCGGGACCCGGGCCACTTCACCGACCCCGACCGGTTCGACATCACCCGGCCCGACGCCGGTGAGCACCTGTCCTTCTCCGGAGGGGTCCACTACTGCCTGGGCGCCCCGCTGGCCCGGTTGGAGGGCGAGATCGCGCTGCGCGTGCTCGCGGAGCGGGCACCGGGGCTGCGGCCCACCGGCGCGCCCACCCGACGGGGCACGCTGACGGTGCGGTCCCTGTCCGCGTTCCCGGTGTCCGCCGGGGCCCGGTAGAAGGTGGGGGCCGACGGGGTTCGGGGGGCCGCCCGGGACGGCTGGCGGGCGGCCACGCGCGGGAAGGGTGTCCTTCTCACCGCGGGGGCGGTGTGCGTGGTCGTGTCCCTGGTGGTGGCGGTACTGGCGCTGGTCCTTCCGGGCCCGGGTGAGGAACCGTCGAGCGAACTCCCGGCCCTGGCCCGCTCACACGGGATCGAGCTGGGCGTGGCCGTGGCGGTGAACCCCCTGACCCACGACTCCCGGTACCGGGACCTGGTCACCGACCACTACACGTCGGTGACGGCGGAGAACACCATGAAGTGGCAGTACGTCCAGCCCGAGCGCGGCACGTTCGACTGGAGCGGCCCCGACGCGGTGGTGGGCCACGCCGAGGACCACGGGCTGTCGGTGCGGGGCCACACACTGCTGTGGCACAACCAGCTGCCGGACTGGCTGGCGCGGGGGTCCTTCGACGCCGAGGAGCTGCGGTCGGTCATGCGTGAGCACTTCGGCGCGCTGATGGGCCGCTACGAGGGTCGGGTGACCTCCTGGGACGTGGTCAACGAACCCTTCGAGGACGACTCCCCCCGACTGCGCGAGAACCTCTGGTACCGGACCCTGGGAGAGGACTACGTCGCCGAGGCGCTGCGGACGGCGCACGAGGCCGACCCCGAGGCTCGGCTGTACATCAACGAGTTCGGGGTGGAGGGCAGCGGGGAGAAGGCCGACGCCCTGTACGAGCTCGCCTCGGACCTGTTGGACCAGGGGGTGCCGCTGCACGGGATCGGGTTCCAGGGACACTTCGTGCACGGCGACGTACCCGACGACCTGGCCGGGAACATGCGGCGCTTCGCGGAGCTGGGCCTGGACGTGGAGATCAGCGAACTGGACGTGCGCGTCCCCGAACCGGCCACCACCGAGGACCTGGAGGCCCAGGCCGACGAGTACCGGCACGTCCTGGAGTCCTGCCTGGCGGTGTCCCGCTGCGTGGGGGTGACCGTCTGGGGCGTGGCCGACGCCCACTCCTGGATTCCCGACTGGTTCCCCGGGTACACGGCCGCGCTGCCCTTCGACGACGACTACGCGCCCAAGCCCGCGCTGGGCGGTATGGTCGAGGCGCTCAGCCGAGGCCGCCGCGCCCAGCGGTAGGACGGCACGGAGGAGGTGTTCGTATGCGTTAGGCACGCGCCCCTCCCCCACTCCTTCATCACGCCCTGAAGCGACGACGAAGGAGACCGAGAGCATGACCGAACCCACTCCCCCGATCCCCGTGCCGCCCGCGTTCACCGAGCACCTGAGCACGATCCTGGGCCCCGGATGGCCCGCGTCCCTGCCCGGACTGGCCGCCCGCCAGTGCGACCGGTGGGGCCGTGGCTGGCGATCGACCCCAAGCCGCTGGTGGGCGACACGGGCTTCGAGCTGCTGCCCGCGCTACGCAACCGGTGGGAGGAGGCCGAGGCCACCGGCGACCCGCTCCGGGAGGTCCGGCGCCGCTTCGACCTGCTCACCGAGGCGGCGGGGCTCGACCGGGACCGGGCCCGCGCCTGGACCCTGGTGCGGGTCCTGGAGAACACCCTCTGGGAGATCGAGGACGGGGAGGACCCCGCCGCCGGGGTCGCGGGCGCCGTGGCCCGCGCCCTGGAGGCCTGACCTGTTCGGGGCGGCCGTCGCGGAGACGCGGCGGCCGCCCCTGCGGCGTCTCAGCCGCCCGGGCCCGGAGCGGCCCCCACCAGGGCCTCCCCGCCCCTCGGCGCGGCCCGCCGTACGGGCGCGTCCGGCACGCCCCGGCGGTGTTCGGTGGGCGTGGTGCCGCGCAGCCGCTTGAAGGCGGCGCTCAGGGCGAAGGCGTTGGAGTAGCCGACCCTGCGCGCGACCGCGTCCACGGTGGTGTCGGACTCGCGGAGCAGGTCGGCGGCCCGGCCCACCCGCCAGTCGGCCAGGTAGGTCATGGGCGGGACCCCCACCAGCGCGCGGAAGTCACGGGCCAGGGTGGCGCGGGAGACCCCGCAGCGTTCGGCCAGCACGGCCACGGTCCAGGGGTCGGCCGGACGGTTGTGCATCAGGCGGAGCGCCTGGCCCACCACCGGGTCGTCCATCGCGGTGTACCAGGCGGGTGGACGGGCCCCGGGGCGGTCGAACCAGGCGCGCAGCACGGTGATCAGGGCCAGGTCCAGGAGGCGGTCCAGGACCAGTTGCTGGCCCGGGGAGGGGCAGTCGATCTCCGCGGTGATCAGGTCGCGGAGCCAGTCCTGGCACTCGTCGCCCGGGACGACCAGGACGGGCGGCAGGGCCGAGACCAGGCGCTGGCTGAGATCGCCGGAGACGTCGTAGTAGCCGCTCAGCAGGAGGTCCGGGGAGTCCGAGGACTCCCCGTAGGTGCGCAGCCCCTGGCTGGCCTCCTCGGCCAGGACTCCGCCGTCGGGGCCGAGACAGGTGTTCCGGTCCAGGACCGTGCAGGTGACGGGTGCGTCGGCGGGGTGGGCGACGGTGTGCGGCCCGGGGGCGCGCAGGATGGCGGTGTCCCCGGCCGCCAGTGTGAGGGGCTCACCGTCCTCGGGGACGATCCAGGCGTGTCCGCGCACCATGGTGACCAGGGTCAGCGGTGAGTTGTGGTCGAACCGCACCGCCCACGGCGGGTTCATGACTGACCTGCTGAAGAGCGCCCCTCGGGCGCGGACCCCGTCCAGGAGGTCCGAAAGTGCGTCCATGCCGACAAGCGTAGACGATGGGATATCCGGTTGAGCTTCTGGACCATGGATCGTCTCATACTGGTGGGGTTGAATCAGGGTCATGACAGAGAACACGAACACCACGCCGACACGTCCGGTCCTGGTGACCGGCGCGACCGGGATGACCGGCAGGCGAGTCCTGGCCCGGCTGCGGGAGAAGGGCGTGGAGGCGCGGGCGGCCTCCCGCTCCTCCGCGTGGGCCTTCGACTGGAGCGACCCGGCCACCTGGGACCGGGTGCTGGACGGCGCCGGCGCGGTCTATCTGGTGCAGAACGACCTGGACCCCCGCACTCCGGAGTTCGTGGAGCGCGCGGTCGCACTCGGGGTGGAGCGGATCGTCCAGCTGTCGGCGCGCGGCGTCGACGGACCGGCCTACTTCGAGCACGGGGACGACGCCCCCGCGCATCTGCTGGGAGAGCGGGCGGTGAAGGCCAGCGGCCTGGAGTGGACGATCCTGCGGCCCGGGTGGTTCTCCCAGAACTTCAGCGAGGGACTGCTGGTGGACGGAGTGCGTGCCGGGGTGCTGCGGCTCCCCACCGCCGACGGAGCGACCACCTGGGTCGACACGGAGGACATCGCCGCCGTGGCGGTGGCGGGCCTCACCGAGCCGGGCCACCACGGACGCACCTACGAGCTGGGCGGGCCCCGGGCCCTGACCGTGGGCGAGGCGGCCGCCGAGATCGCGAAGGCACTGGGCCGCACCATCCGCTACGAGCCGGTGTCCGAGGAGGAGTACGCGAGCGGCCTCACGGCGGAGGGCTGGTCCGAGGCGGAGGCCGGGGAGATGGTCGTGGCGCTCTCAGCCATCCGGCGCGGCCTGGAGTCCACGCGGTCCGCCGGTGTCCGGGAGGCGCTGGGACGTGAGCCGCGCGACTTCTCCGACTACGTGAACAGGACCTTCCACGAGGGATGGGGACAGCCGTGACGGTACTGGTACTCGGCGCGACCGGGATGACCGGATCGCGTGTGGCGCGACGCCTGCGCGAGCAGGGCGTACAGGTGCGGGCGGCCTCGCGCTCCTCGGAGTGGACCTTCGACTGGCGGGACCGCTCGACCTGGGACCGGGCCCTGGACGGGGTGCGCGCGGTGTACGTGTCGCCGTTCGACCCCGAACCGCTCACCCCGCCCTTCGTGAAGCGCGCGGTGGCGCACGGCCTGGAGAGGATCGTGCTCCTGTCCGGCCGCGGGGTCGACGACCGGGACTACTTCCCCCAGGTCTACGAGACGGACCCGGAGCTCGTCACCACCCACGTGCTCGGCGAGGAGGCCGTCAGGGCCAGCGGTCTGGGGTGGACGATCCTGCGGCCCGGGTGGTTCTCCCAGAACCTCAGCGAGGGGTTCCTGAGCCGGGTGGTGCGGTCGGGCCGGATGCGGCTGCCCACCGGGGACGGGGCAGCCACCTGGATCGACGCCGAGGACATCGCCGCCGTGGCGGTGGCCGCGCTCACCGGGGAGGGGCACCACGGGCGCACCTACGAGCTCTCCGGGGCACGGGCTCTGGACCTGGCCGAGGTGGCGCGGGAGATCTCGCGCGGTCTGGGCCGCGAGGTCACCCACGCGCCCGTGACGGTCGAGGAGTTCGTGTCCGAACACGTGGCCCAGGGGTGGTCGGAGGAGGAGGCGCGCGGTGTGGCCTCGGCCCTCTCCCCCATCCTCCGGGGCAAGGACGCCCACGTCTCGACGGGTGTCCGTGAGGCGCTCGGGCGTGATCCGCGCACCTTCACGGAGTTCGTGGCGGACGCGGTGGACTCCGGGGCGTGGGAGCGGTGAGACGAAGCCGCACCTTTACGTCGTAGATTCATACACGGCCCCGCGCCCCGCACAGCAACGGCTGCGCGGGGCGCGCCCGCGTGCCCTACTCGCTGACGGTGATGCCCAGCGACCCCAGGATCATCCCGGCCTGGACGGGGCCGATGGTGGCACCGCGCAGGAAACCGGCCTGCTGGAGCTCCAGCTCCCCCAGGTCCACCCCGCGCAGGTCCGCCCCGGTGAACCGGGCGTTGACCAGGTTGGCCCCGCGCAGCCGCGACTCCACCCACACCGTCTCGCGCAGGTCGGCCGAGGCCAGGTCCGCCTCGTCCAGGCGCAGCCCCTCCAGGGTCTGGCCGCGCAGGACCAGCCCCTTGCACCGGGCCAGCATCAGGTTGCACTGGGAGAAGGAGTAGCCGATCCCCCGCAGCGAGTTGAGCCCGGCGCCGGTCATCCTGCACCCGGTGAAGACCGTGTCGGTGAGCAGCGCGCCCTGCCAGCGGGTGTTGGCCAGGTCCGTGCGCTCGAACCGGGTGTCCGTGCACTCGGTGTGCGCGAAGGAGGCCCCCGGGGCCCCTCCCCCGGTGAACACCGCCCCCTCCAGGACCGCGCGGTCCAGGCGGGCCCCGTCCAGACGGCAGTCGACGAACCGGGCGTCCACCAGGTGGGCGTCGCGCAGGTCGGCGCCGCTGAGGTCGCAGCGGGTCAGGACGCGCGGGGCTCCCGGGTCCTGGGCCAGGGCCTCACGCAGGTCGTGCTCGGACAGGTCGGCGTCGGTGGTCTCGGGCTTGGCGAGAAGGTCGGTGCTCACGCTCCGGACCTTAGAGCATGTTCGGCGGACACACACCCTGCTGCGCGTCGCCCCAGCGGCACTCGCACGGCGTTCTCATCAGTCGACAGCCCAACCCGGGCTGACTCCTTCTTCGGCCTTGCGCCAGCACCACTGGATGCACCGCTCGCGACAGGCAGCATCCACCGAACACGCCCTGGCGCCCACCACCGACAGTCGGGGATCAGTCGCGCAGTTTGAGCGCCAGGAACAGGTCGACCCGGTGCTCCAGGCTGCTCAGGTCGCGGCCGGTGAGCTCCTCGACCCGGCCGATCCGGTAGCGCAGGGTGTTGACGTGCACGTGCATGGCGGCGGCGCAGCGCTGCCACGAGCCCGAGTGGGCCAGGAACTGCTCCAGTGTGTCGACCAGCTCGGAGCGGTGGTCGCGGTCGTACTCCAGGAGCGGCCCCAGCAGACGTTCACGGTAGGACGTCTGCACCTCCTCGGGCACCGAGGCCAGCAGGAGTTCGTGCGAGTCGATCTCGGCCCCGGCGATAACCCGGGAGCGTCCGCCGCGCAGTTCCGCGAGGCGGCGCGCGTGCCGGGCCTCCACGGCGGCGCCGCGCAGCTCCGCCACGCCCCGGGAAGCCGAGCTCAGCCCCACCGCCAGCCGGTAGTCGAGCAGCCCGCCGTCCAGGACGCGGGCGCGGTGGACCAGTTCGGCGCGGATGCCCTCGGTCCTGGACCGGGCCTGGTCCTCGGGGCCCTCCACGGGGATCACGGCCAGGGCGTCGTTGTCGCCGGTGACCACGGCCCCCGGGTGGTCGGCGACGAGTTCCGCGACCACGCGGCGCGCCAGGTCCGGCACGCGCGGTTCAGGGAGCATCATGGCACTGACCACGACGTTCACGCGGTCGTCGGGCTCGGGGGCCCGCTCCTCTCCGGTGCCGCGCATCAGCGCGGTGACCTCGTCGAAGCGCTGGGCCGCCAAGAGCCGGGGCAACCCCTCCAGGTGGCGCGCGGTCGTCAGCGAACGCTCCTCGTCGCGACTCCGCGCCAGGACGCTGACGGAGACGAGTTCGGCCACCGCCTCGTGCTCCTCCTCGCTCCAGGACTCGTGGTCACCGGTACACACGAGCAGCCAGTTGGAGAGCGGGTGCGACTCCTTGGTCCGGATGGGGACGACCGTCAGCGCGCGCCCCTGCCCTCCGGCGGAGCCCCGGGTGGTGTACGGGAAGGCCGACCAGGTCAGGGCCCTGGCCGCGAGGTCCTCGCGTTCCTCGGACGTCAGCGGCTCGCCGGAGGACGCGACGTGGCGGCCACTGGCGGAGACCACCCACGCGGTGATCCCGGCCTGTCGTGCGGCGGAGGCGAAGGCGTCGGGGAAGTCCGCGCCCGAGGCCACCTCGGCCATCAGGCGGCGCTGGCGGTCCCGGGTCTCCGCGATCGTCGTGAAGCGACGCTGGGTGAGGGAGCGCAGCACCTCCTCGGTGACCACGCCGAAGGAGGTCTCCGGGGGGATCTCGACGAGGGGGATGTCATGGGCCGTGCAGGCGGCGACCAGGTCGTCGGGGACCTCGCCCAGGGCGGTGCCCGCCCCCACGGCCAGGGCCCCGGCGCCGACCACGGAGGACACGAAGGTCTCGGAGTCCTCCGGGCGCGTCCGCCACATCATCCCGGTGAGGACGAACTCCCCTCCGCGCAGGTAGCGGGCGGGTTCGAGCAGGTCAGTGGTGTAGGCCCACCGGATGTCGCGGTGGGCGTGCTCGGCGCCCGCCAGGAACCGCAGGTGCAGTCGCTTGACGGCGAGCAGCTCACTGATCTGCATGGACTTCCCTCTGTTGGTCGGGTGGGGCGGCTTCCCCCGGGTGGCGGCCTGTATCAGGACAGTGTGCCCCCGAACCGGGGCGTTCGACGACATCCCCGGCGGTTCCGGGGCGTGGCTCCGGCACCGCTTGTAGGAAACGCCCAACGCCGGTGGTTCGTTCCGCGGACTCTTCATGTCATCGACGGCTGGTCGGGCGTCCGAACAGAGTGCTCTACTTCACAGCATCGCCCACTAACGAGGGGTCGCGGCAGAATCGACGCGACCGGACCGCACTGCGCAGGACGAGGACGAGCATGGAATTCCTGAGGCCATCCACGCTGGTGGAGGCCCTAGAGGCCAGGAGCGCCCACCCCGACGGCGTGCCCATCATGGGCGGCACCGACGTGATGGTGGAGCTGAACTTCGACAAGCGCCGCCCCTCGGCGCTGATCGACCTGACCCGGGTCCCCGAGCTGACCGAGTGGGGGGTGGACGGGGGCCGCACGCGTCTGGGCGCCGGGGTTCCCTACACCCGGATCATCGAGCACCTGTCGGGCCGGGCGCCCGCGCTGGCCAAGGCCTCGCGGTCGGTGGCCTCCCCCCAGATCCGCAACCGGGGCACGGTCGGCGGCAACCTGGGCGGGGCCTCCCCCGCCGGGGAGGCGCACCCGCCGCTGCTGGCCACCGACGCCGAGATCGAGCTCGCCTCGGTGCGGGGCACGCGCCGGGTCCGGGCCCGCGACTTCTACCAGTCGTTCCGCACCACCGCGCTGCGACCGGACGAGCTGATCACGGCGGTCCTGCTGCCCGAGGCCACCGGTCCGCAGCAGTTCGCCAAGATCGGCACCCGCAACGCCATGGTGATCGCGGTGACCTCCTTCAGCCTCGCGCTGGACTCCGAGCGGCGGACCGTCGGCACCGGGATCGGCTCGGCCGGGCCGACGCCGCTGCGGTCGGAGGCGGCCGAGGAGTTCCTGGAGGGTGAGTTCGACTGGGAGGACGGCCGCCCCCTCTCGGAGGCCGTGGTGCGCCGCTTCGGTGAGCTCGTGGCCTCCGCCTCCCGTCCCATCGACGACCAGCGCGGCACCGCCGAGTACCGCAGGCACGCCCTCTCGGTCATGGCGCGCCGCGCGCTGAGCTGGTCCGTCACCGACTACCGGAAGGGGTCCGCGCGATGCGCGTGAATCTGAACGTCAACGGTGAGGACGTCACCGCCGACAACGTGTGGCCGGGCGAGAGCCTGCTGTACGTACTGCGTGAGCGCCTGGGCCTGCCGGGCAGCAAGAACGCCTGCGAACAGGGCGAGTGCGGCTCGTGCACCGTCTACTTCGACGGCGTGACCGCGTGTTCGTGCATGATCGCCGCCGGACAGGCCGAGGGCCGCGAGGTGCGCACCGTCGAGGGTCTGGCCGAGGGGCCCGGCAAGGGCGGAGACCGGACCCTGGGCGTGGTGCAGGAGGCGTTCGTGGAGGCGGGAGCCGTCCAGTGCGGTTTCTGCACGCCGGGTCTGCTGGTGCAGACCGACGACCTGCTGGAGCGCACGGTGGGCGCGGGCCGGGGAGCTCCCGGCGACGCCGAGATCCGCGAGGCGCTGGCGGGCAACCTGTGCCGCTGCACCGGGTACGAGAAGATCATCGACGCCGTGCACCTGGCGGCCGAGCGTCGTGCCGAGGAAGCCGGGAGCGGCTCATGAGCCGGACCGTGGTCATCGAGGGCGCCCACGTCGTCACCGTGGACGGCGCCGAGTACGCCGACGGGCACGTGGTGTCCCGGGACGGTGTGATCACCGCCGTGGGCGCGGGACCGGCCCCCCGGCTGGAGGGTGGGGTCGAGCGGATCGACGGGCGGGGCTGCGTGGCCACGCCGGGTCTGGTCAACACCCACCACCACCTGTACCAGTGGGCCACCCAGGGCCTGTTCGCGGACGGCACGCTCTTCGAGTGGTTGGTGGGCTCCTACGAGATCTGGCACCGGCTGGACGCCGACGTGGTCTCGGGGACGACCTCGGCCGGTCTGGCCCACCTGGCGCTGTCGGGGTGCACCACCGCCTCCGACCACCACTACATCTACCCCGCGGGGCGCGGCGACATCGTCGCGGCCGAGGTGGAGGCCGCCCGCGAGGTGGGGGTCCGCCTGGACCTGGCGCGCGGTTCCATGGACCGGGGTCACAGCCAGGGAGGACTGCCGCCGGACAGCGTGGTGGAGACCCTGGAGGGTGCCCTGGCCGGTACGGCCGCGGCGATCGACGCCCACCACGACCCCTCCGCCGGGTCCATGACGCGGGTCGCGGTGGCGCCGTGCTCGCCGTTCTCGGTCTCCCGTGAGCTGATGACCGGCGCCGCCGATCTGGCCCGGGACCGGGGCGTGCGCCTGCACACCCACCTCGCGGAGACCCTCGACGAGGAGGAGCAGTGCCTGGCCGAGTTCGGGTGCACCCCCGTGGAGTACGCGGAGAGGCTCGGCTGGCTGGGTGAGGACGTGTGGTTCGCGCACGCCGTACACCTGTCGGACGCGGCGATCGGCCGGATCGCGGCCACCGGTACCGGTGTCGCGCACTGCCCGACCTCCAACGCCCGCCTCGGCGCCGGTATCTGCCGGGTGCCGGAGCTGCTGGAGGCCGGGGCGAAGGTGGGGCTGGGCGTGGACGGTCCGGCGTCCAGCGAGCTGACGGGGCTGGCCGGTGAGATGCACCAGGCCCTGCTGATGGCCCGGGCCCGCAAGGGCCCGCAGGCGCTGACCGCGCGCCAGTCCCTGGAGCTGGCCACCCTGGGCGGCGCCCGGGTGCTGGGCCGCGACGCGGAGCTGGGCTCGCTGACGGTCGGCAAACAGGCCGACGTCGCGCTGTGGCGGGTGGACGGCTTCGGCCCCGACGTGATCGCCGACCCGGTGGTGGCGCTGACCTTCGGTCCCGTCCCTCCCCTGGAGCGGCTCCTGGTCGGCGGGAACACCGTCGTCGACCGGGGCGAGCTGCGCACCCTGTCCGCCGAGACCGCCGCCGCGCGGGGTCGTGCGGCGCACCGATCCCTCATGCAGGAGGCGAACCGCTGATGACGGCGACGACCAAGACCGTGACCACGGACCTGTCCAGCACCACCAAGGACGGCCTGGGCGCCAGCCCGCGCCGCCCCGACGGCACGCTGAAGGTCACCGGCGAGTTCGCCTACTCCTCGGACCTGTGGATGGAGGGCATGCTGTGGGGCGCGACCCTG
The DNA here is from genome assembly GCF_056173345.1 of Nocardiopsis sp. iso_237. Classification (NCBI taxonomy): domain Bacteria; kingdom Bacillati; phylum Actinomycetota; class Actinomycetes; order Streptosporangiales; family Nocardiopsidaceae; genus Nocardiopsis; species Nocardiopsis sp. iso_237. The sequence goes on from NZ_CM149669.1 coordinate 3,667,174, forward strand.
CGCAGCCCGCACCCGCACGCCCGCATCCTGGGCATCGACGTCACCGAGGCGCTGAAGCTGCCGGGTGTGGAGGCGGTGCTCACCCACGAGGACGTGCCCGGCGCGAAGCGCTACGGCCTGGAGTACCAGGACCAGCCGGTGCTCGCCTTCGACAAGGTGCGCTACAAGGGCGAGGCGGTGGCCGTGGTGGCCGCCGACCACCCGGAGACCGCGCGCCGGGCGATGGAGCGCGTCCGGGTGGACTACGAGGTGCTGCCCCCGGTGAGCGACCCGCTGCGGGCCGCCCACGATCCCGGGTACCCGCTCGTCCACGAGGAGGGCACCCTCCCGGTCCACGAGGAGTACCGGCAGAGCGGCAACCGGGTGCGCCACCAGCCCATCCGCACCGGTGACTTCGTGGCGGCGGCGGAGTCGGAGGAGCAGCGGACCCGGGTGCTGGAGCGCCTGCGCGCCGAGGCCGACGCGGTCGTGGAGACCGAGTACGAGGTCGGCATGCAGGACCAGGCCTTCCTCGGCCCGGAGTCGGGGATGGCGGTGCCCGCCGAGGACGGCGGCGTGGACCTGTACGTGGCCACGCAGTGGCTGCACGTGGACCAGAAGCAGATCGCCCCGGCCCTGGGCCTGCCCCAGGAGAAGGTGCGGCTCACCCTGGCCGGGGTGGGCGGCGCGTTCGGTGCCCGCGAGGACCTGTCGATGCAGATCCACGCGGCGATGCTGGCGCTGCGCACCGGCAAGCCGGTGAAGTTCGTGTACAACCGCGAGGAGTCCTTCTACGGCCACGTGCACCGGCACCCGGCCAGGATGCGGTTCGAGCACGGCGCGAGGGCCGACGGCACGCTGGTGTACGCCACGTTGGAGATCGTCGTGGACGGCGGCGCGTACGCGTCGGCCACCCCCGCGGTGGTGGGTGTGGCCTCCTCGCTGGGCATCGGCCCCTACGAGGTGCCGCACGTGATGGTGGACGCCTACGGCGTGTACACCACCAACCCGCCGTGCGGCGCCATGCGCGGCTTCGGCGCGGTGCAGGCCTGCTTCGGCTACGAGTCGCAGATGGACAAGCTCGCGTCGGAGCTGGGCATGCACCCGGTGGCGCTGCGGGTCAAGAACGCGATGGCGCAGGGCTCCCGGATCATCACCGGCCAGGAGATCGACATGCCACTGCCCATGGTGGAGATGCTGGAGCGCGCCCGCGACCTGCCGATGCCGGTGGAGCGGACCGCGTTGGAGGACCCCTCCGACCAGCGCACCCTTCCGGGCGGCGTGGCCGGGACCACGCGCGGCGAGGGTGTGGTGCGCGGCGTGGGGTACGGGGTCGGTCTGAAGAACCTGTGCTTCTCGGAGGGCTTCGACGACTACTCCACGGCGCGGGTGCGCATGGAGATCGTGGGCGGTGAGCCGGTGGTGCTGGTGCACACGGCCGCAGCCGAGGTCGGCCAGGGACTGGTGACGATCAAGGGACAGATCGCCCGGACCGAGCTGGGGGTGGAGCGGGTGGCGATCGCCCCCTCCGACACCCAGGTGGGTTCGGCGGGTTCGTCCTCGGCCTCCCGGCAGTCGTACATGACCGGCGGCGCGGTGAAGATGGCCTGCGAGGCGGTCCGGGAGTCCGTGTTCGCGCTGGCCCGTGAGCGCGGGATCGTCCCGCCGGAGGTCGCCGACGCCGAGCTGTCGCTGGTCGGTGGCAAGGTCGTCTCGGAGAGCGCCGGGGTCCTGGTGTCCCTGGCCGACCTCCTGGGCGAGTCCGCCAGCGGCGGGACGGTCGTGGAGGAGACCCGCGAGCACCACCACCGGCCCACCGAGGTGCTCGACCCGACCCTGGGGCAGGGGGCCTCGCACACGCAGTTCGGAATGTGCGTGCACCGTGCCGTGGTGGACGTGGACGTCGATCTGGGCCTGGTGAAGGTGGTGGCCCTGGACGCGGTCCAGGACGTGGGCAAGGTGCTCCACCCGCAGCAGCTGGCCGGTCAGATCCAGGGCGGTTCGGCCCAGGGGCTGGGGTTGGCGCTGATGGAGGAGATCCAGGTCAAGGACAGCGAGATCCGCAACCCGTCCTTCACCGACTACCTGATCCCGACCATCCTGGACATGCCGCCGATGCGCATCGACGTGCTGGAGCACCCGGACCCGCACGCCCCCTACGGACTGCGGGGCGCGGGTGAGCCGCCGACGCTGTCGTCGACCCCGGCGATCGTGGCCGCCGTGCGCGCCGCCACCGGGCGTCCGCTGACGCACGCGCCGGTGCGTCCGGAGGACATCGTGGGCATCGAGCTGTGACCCGCGGCCGCCGCGTGCGGCGGCCGCACCCGGAGGGGTGACGGCGCCCGTCGCCCCTCCCCCTCAGTCGCCCGCCCCGGATCTCCGACGCCCTCGGCCCCGGGGCGGGTCGTCAGGACGGAAACGCCCTGACCCGACCCAAGGTTGACTACTCGAAGTAGCAAACCCCCCACCCATGGTGATATCCACCGTGCTCATATCCCTCCAGGAGGGGACGTGACCGAATCCAACGACACCGGAGCGCGGCCCGGCCCGCGCTCGGGTACGGATCGATCCTGGCTCGACCGGTTCTTCTTCGTCTCTGAGCGGAACTCCACCTTCGGGCAGGAGGTCCGCGGCGGACTGACCACGTTCATGGCGATGGCCTACATCATCGTCCTGAACCCGATCATCCTCAGCGGTGTGGCCGACGTGAACGGCGACCACCTCTCCGCAGGACAACTCACCACGATGACCGCCCTGGCCGCCGGGCTGGTCACCATCATGATGGGCGTGGTCGGCCGCGCCCCGATCGCCTGTGCGGCGGCCCTGGGCGTGATGGCCGTGGTCGCCTACCAGGCGGCCCCGCAGATGGCCTGGCCCGAGGTGATGGGCCTGGTCGTCTGGCAGGGCGTCGCCATCATCCTGATGGTCGTCACCGGCGTCCGCACCGCCGTGATGAACGCCCTCCCGCACGACCTCAAGCTCGCCATCGGGGTCGGCATCGGCCTCTTCGTCTCACTGATCGGCCTCACCAACGCCGGGTTCGTCAGCGCGAGCGACGGCGGCAGTCTGCTCCAGATCGGGGCTGCGGGCGGCGGCGGGCACCTCGACGGCTGGCCCGTCGTGGTGTTCGTGGTCGGGCTCGTCCTGGCCAGCGTGCTGCTGGCGCGCAAGGTGCCCGGGGCGATCTTCTACGGGATCATCGGCGCGACCGTGCTCGCCGTCGTCCTGCACTCCGCCCTGCGGCTGGACCCCGACTCCTGGGGCGGCGGCGTGCCCGCGCTGCCCTCCAGCCCGGTGTCCACGCCCGACTTCGGCCTGCTGTTCCAGGTGGACATGTTCGGCGCGTGGACCACGGCCGGACCGACCACCGCCGGGGTCATCCTGTTCACTCTGGTGCTGGCCGGCTTCTTCGACGCCCTGGGCACGATCCTGGCGATCGGCACCAAGGCCAACATCGCCGACCAGGACGGGCAGATGCCCCGGGTCAACCAGATCCTGGTGACCGACGGCGCCGGCGCCGTGACCGGTGGCCTGACCAGCTCCTCGGCGACCCTGGTGTTCGTGGAGTCCACGGCGGGCGTGAGCGAGGGCGCCCGGACCGGTCTGGCCAGCGTGGTCACGGGGCTGCTGTTCCTGAGCGCGGTCTTCTTCGCCCCGGTGTTCGGCATGGTGCCCGCCGAGGCGGCGTCCGTGGCGATGGTGCTGGTCGGCGCCATGATGATGATGCACGTGGGGCAGATCGCGTGGACGGACGTCTCGGTGGCCATCCCCGCGTTCCTGACCATCGCGATCATGCCGTTCGCCTACGACATCGCGAGCGGGATCGGCATCGGGATCATCGCGCACACCGTGATCAGGTCGGCGCAGGGGCGGTTCGGTGAGGTCGGCTGGCTCATGTGGATCCTGAGCGCGGTGTTCGCCTTCCACTTCGCGATGCACGCCCTGGGGCTCTAGGCCGGGCGGGAGCCGTCCGCACACGGCCCCGCCTCCACCCGGCACGGCCGGGCCGCCGTCATCCGACGGGCGGCCCGGCCGTCGCCGTCGCGGCTACCGTTCCGGCCCCGGCTCGGGTTCGCTCCGCCGCTCCTCGGCCGCGGGGGCGGACACCGTGACGGGCTCCGCGTCCCCCGCCTCCTCCGCGCGCTCCGGGGTGTCCTCGGCCTCGGTGTCCTCCTGGCGGGCGGGCGGCTCCCTGCCGTCGAGGACGGCGCGCATGCGCTCCATGTCGAGCTGCCCCTCCCACCTGGCGATGACGAAGGTGGCCACGCAGTTGCCGAGCAGGTTGATGGACACGCGCATGGTGTCCATCAGGCGGTCGGCGCCCAGGAGCAGGGCCACGCCCGCGGCCGGGAAGGCGCCGAGCGCGGTGGCGGTGGCCGACAGGGCGAGGAAGGCCGATCCGGGGACCCCGGCCATGCCCTTCGAGGTCAGCAGGAGGATGAGCACCATCATCAGCTGGTCCGCGATGCTCAGGTCCGCGCCGAAGGCCTGGGCGAGGAAGAGCGCGGCGATGGGCAGGTAGATGGCCGCGCCGTCGAGGTTGAAGGAGTACCCGGTGGGCACCACCAGGCCGGTGGTGGCCTTGGAACAGCCCGCGTTGGTGAGCTTCTGCATGATGCGCGGCATGACCGCCTCGGAGGAGGCGGCACCGATGGCGAGGGCGAACTCCTCCTTGGTGTAGCGCAGGAACTTCCAGAGGTTGACCCCGGCCAGGACGCGGGCGATGACCGCGAGGGCCAGCAGGAAGACCCCGGCGGCGGAGTAGCAGGCGATGATGAGCATGCCGAAGCTGCTGAGCGAGGACAGGCCGTAGGCGCCGATGACGAAGGCCATGGCTCCCAGGGCGCCCAGCGGGGCGACGCGCATGATCCAGCCGATGCAGGTGAAGATGACGTCGGTGAAGCGGTCGATGAGGTCGAGGATCGGCTTGCCCCGCTCCCCCAACTTGGACAGCGCCAGGGCGACGAACACGGCGAAGAACAGCACCTGGAGCAGCGAGTTCTCGGCGAAGGCGCCCACGACGCTCTCGGGGATCACGTCCAGGAGGAACTGGGCGAACCCGGGGATCTCACCGCCCTGGGTCACCTCCTCCAGCGCGCCGGTGTCGAGGTCGGCGGGGTTGACCTCGAAGCCCACGCCGGGCTTGAGGAGGTTGGCCACGACCATGCCGTAGAGCAGGGCGAAGGCGGTGACGACCTGGAAGTACACCAGCGCCTTGATCCCGATCCGGCCCACGGCGCCCAGGTCCCCGACCTTGGCGATGCCCGTGACGATCACGCAGAAGATCAGCGGGGCGATGAGCATCTTGATCAGTCGGATGAAGCCGTCGCCCAGGGGGCGCAGGCTCTCTCCGAACGAGGGCCACAGGTGTCCGATCAGCACACCCACCACGACGGCGACGATCACCTGGAAGAACAGGGACCGGTAGAAGCGGGGGCGGGGGCGGTCGGGTGCTTCGGTTTCCGTGGCTGCTGCCATGCGGGCCCTCCACAGGGGGTTCTTTGACATTCGGAATCTCTATTCCTCATGGCGGAATAGAGATTCCGACAGAGTAACGGGCGTCACATTGGCCACGCAAGGCACATCAGCACAAACCGGCAGGTAACAACGGTGGCCACACCCAGGGCCTTTGACACCGGACTTTTCGCCGCCTTAAGTTGTCAATGTCAACTTCCGAACCTCCCAGGGAAGCCGCCCATGGACACCAGCGTCAACGGCGCACCCTCCCCCGCCCCCGACGACCCCGGCCTGAGCGCCGCCGACCACCTGCGCGACCGGCTCGGACTGACCGGCACCAAGATCGCCTGCGGCTCCGGCGTGTGCGGGGCCTGCACGATCCTGGTGGACGGCGCTCCCACCGCCTCCTGCCTGCTGCCCGCCGACCACCTCACCGGACGGTCGGTCACCACCGTGGAGGGCCTGGACGGCGTCCACCCCGTACAGCGCGCCCTCGCCGCCCACGACGGACTCCAGTGCGGCTACTGCACGCCCGGCTTCGCCGTCGAGGCCTCCGTGTTCGTGGACGCCTGGCGCGCCGAACACGGGGACACCCGCCCCGACCGCGCAGCCGTCGCGGACGCGCTCGCCGGACACCTGTGCCGGTGCGGTGCCTACGAAGGGATCTTCGCGGCCGTGGCCGCCGCCTGCGCCGGGGAGTTCGACACCGAACCCGACCAGGCGCCACCGCGCTCCGACGCCCCCGACAAGGTCACCGGGCGCGCGAGGTTCAGCGCCGACCACGCCCCGCCCGGCACCTGGGAGGGCGTGATCGTGCGCTCGGCGGCGCCGCACGCGCGGGTCCGGAAGGTGAGCGCCGCCCCCGGCCCCGACGGAGCCCCGTCGCCGCTGGTGGACCTGCTCGGGGAGGACCGGGTGGTGCGCTACGTCGGCCAGCCGATCGCCGCGGTGGCCGCCCCCACCCGGTCGCTCGCCCGGGAGCTCGCGGAGGCCGTGCGGGTGGATCTCGACCCCCTGCCCTCGGTGACCGACCCCCGCGCCGCGGCCGCCCCTGGCGCCCCGGTGCTCTACGGCACCAAGGAGGAGCGCGAGGCCGCGCCCTCCTACGGCGAGGCCCCCACTCCCCCGGCCCCCTGGAACGGGAACGTGCGCGGCCCGGGGGTGCTCAGCTGGCGCGGACCCACCGCCGTGGCCCGGCTCCGAGCCGCCGCGCGTCGCCGGGACCCGCTGCTGGTGGCCGAGGAGTACACCACCGCCACCCAGGTGCACAGCCCGCTGGAGCCGCACGTGAGCGTGGCCTCGTGGGTGGACGGGGACCTGTTCCTGCACGTGTCCACCCAGTCGGTCAGCAAGATCGCCGACATGGCGGCCCTGCGCTGGAACCTGCCCCGGGAGCGCGTGCACCTGGTGGCCGAGTACGTCGGCGGCGGGTTCGGAGCCAAGAACTCGCTCTCCCCCGACGTGGTGGCCGCCGTGGAGCTGGCCCGGCTGACCGGCCACCCGGTGCGGGTGTGCCTGGACCGCTCCGAGGAGCTGACCGACGCCGGGCACCGGCCCGCCACCCGTACCCGGGTGGCCCTGCTGGCCGGAGGGGACGGTTCCCTGCGGGCGCTGAGCGTGGACTCCCACGGCGACGGCGGGGTGTCGGTGGGCTCCAACGCGGCCGTCCTGGCCGCGCTGATGTACGGCCGCTCGCCCCGCCGGGTCCGCGACTACGACGTGGTGACCAACCGGCCTCCGGCGGCGCCCATGCGGGGTCCCGGCGGGCCGCCGATGGCCTGGGCGCTGGAACAGGCCGTGGACACCATGGCACTGCGACTGGGCGAGGACCCGCTGGCCCTGCGCCGCCGCTGGGACGGCAACCCGAAGCGTCGGGCCCTGTACGAACGCGTCTCCGAACTCCCCCTGTGGCGGGACCGGCGGCGCGGGTCGCGCACCGGGAGGTATCGCCGCGGGGTGGGACTGGCCGCCGCCGGCTGGCCGTACCTGCTGGCGCCCGACGCCCGGGTGGAGCTGGCGGTGGAGGGCGGCGCCCTGGTGGTGCGCTCGGCCACCCAGGACATCGGTACCGGCATCCGCGCCGTACTCGGGGGCGTGGTCGCGGACCGGCTCGGCGTGGACGCGGCGGACCTGCGGGTGGAGATCGGCCGGAGCTCGTCGGTGCACGGCACCGGCTCCTTCGGCAGCCGCACGACCACCTCCATGGGACCGGCCGCCGCCGACGCCGCCGACCGGCTGCGCGCGGCCCTGCGCGAGCACTCCCCCGACGTGCCCGCCTCGGGACCCGTCCCCGAGCACGTGTTCAAGGAGGCGCTGGCCGCCGCCGAGGGTGTGAGCGTGGTCGGGGAGCGCCGCCGTGACCGCTGGGGGCAGCTGACCCCGAACTTGGGCGACCTGGCCGTCGGACGCGGGATGAGCGGCGCCGTCCACGTGATGGAGGTCGAGGTGGACACCCGGCTCGGTCGAGTGCGCCCCACCCGCTGCTGGGCGGGGATCGCCGCCGGTCGCGTCTACGACGAGCGGCTGGCGCGCAACCAGTGCGAGGGGGCGGTGGTCCAGGGCGTGGGCTACGCGCTCTTCGAGGAGCGGCGCGACGACCTCGCCACGGGGGTGGTGCTCTCCGACGACCTGGAGGACTACCGCCTCCCCGGCATGGGCGACGTGCCCGAGACCGAGGTGTACTTCCACGAGGAGGGGTTCGAGCACGTGGCGGGCGGCGGGATCGGCCTGGGCGAGGTCTCGGTGGTGGGTGTGGCGGCTGCCCTGGGCAACGCCGTGTACGACGCCACCGGCTGGCGCCCGCACGACCTGCCGCTGCGCCCGGACCGACTGATCGGAGGACTGCGTTGAGCACGCCGCGAGGAACCACCACGACCGTCACCCGTTCCACGAGCGTGGCCGGAGCCGTCCGGGAGGTCGTCGCGGGCGCGCGGCCGCGCGCCGGGGGCACCGACCTCGCGACCTGCGTGGAGGCCGGGGTGATCGCGCCCGGCCCCCTGGTGGACCTGTGGGGCGTACCCGAGTTGCGCGGACCCCGGTGGGACGCCGAGGGAGCGGTGCGGATCGGCGCGATGACCAGCGTCGCGGAGCTGGGAGCCGACCCGCTCCTGGCCGAGGCCTACCCGGGTCTGGCCGCCGCGGCACGGGCGCTGGCCACCCCGCAGGTCCGGGGGACGGCGACGGTGGGCGGCAACCTGCTCCAGCGCAACCGCTGCCCCTACCTGCGCAACCCGGCCTTCGACTGCTTCCAGACCGGCGGGGACTCGTGCCCGGCCCGTTCCGGTGACCACCTGCGCGCCGTGGTGGTGGACCAGGGCCCGTGCGTGGCCCCGCACCCGTCGTCGCTGGCGGTGGCGCTGCTGGCCTACGACGCGTCCGTGGTGGTGCTGGAGCGGGGGTCGGAGGCGGAGGTCGAGCGGGGCCTGGCCGAGCTGTACGACGGCGGCGACCCCACCCGGGACCACGTGCTCGCCCCCGACGACCTGCTGGTCGCGGTGGCCCTGCCCGCCCCGGTGCGGGGCGGGCGCGCGGCCCACCTGCGCGTCGCGGGGCGCGCACGGGCGGAGTGGCCGCTGGTCGAGGCGGTGGTCCGCCTGGAGTGCGCGGAGGAGGGCCGGGGGCCGGTGACCCGCGCGTCGGTGGCGGTGGGCGGGGTGGCCCGCACCCCGCTGCGGCTACCCGGCGTGGAGCGCGCCCTGGTGGGCGCGGTGCCCGGCCGGGCCCTGGACGGGGCCGTGGACCGGGCTCTGGAGGGGATCGTGGATCTCTGTTCCCCGCTGCCCGACACCGGGTACAAGGTCCACCTGCTCCAGGAGACCGTGCGGGACGTCCTCGAACGGGCCCTGGACGCACCGGCCGGATGACACCGGCCGGAGGCACGTGATCCGGGGTGGGGGCCGGGTGGGCCGCCGTGGCGTGGCGGCCCACCCGGCCCGTGGTTCAGTCGGAGTGGTCCGCCGCGGCGAGGATCAGGTCGTCCATGCGGGCCAGGGCCGCGTCCAGGGCGTCGATCCGTTCGACGATGCGGCCGCGCTCGTGCACCAGCATGGCCCGCTGTTCGGCGTTGGTGGCCCCGGTCTCGACACACGGGAGGAGCTCGGCGATCCGGCGGCTGGACAGGCCCGCCGCGTAGAACTGCTGGAACAGGCGGACCCGGTCGACGGCCCCCTCGTCGAACTCGCGCTGCCCGCCCGGACCCCGCTCGGAGCGGAGAATGCCCTGCTCCTCGTAGTACCGCAGCGCCCGCACGCTGACTCCGGAACGCCTGGCGACCTCACCGATGCGCACGAATCCCTCCCCGACCCTTGAACCTGACGTTGACGTCAGGTCCTAGTGTCCCGGACATGGACACTTCGTCAACCCGCACCCAGCACTTCGCCGTCGAGGGCTCCGTCGCCCTCGTCACCGGCGCCAACCGCGGTCTCGGCCGACTCTTCGCCAAGCAGCTCGTGGAACGCGGCGCGGCGCGCGTGTACGCCGCCGCCCGCCGCCCGGCGGAGATCGATCTCCCCGGGGTCGTGCCCCTCGAACTCGACATCACCGACGACGCCTCCGTGGGATCGGCCCTGGCACGGGCGGGGGACGTCACCCTGCTCGTGAACAACGCGGGCATCAGCAACTGGACCAACCTCGTGACGAGCGACCTCGCCGTGCTCCGGCAGGAGATGGACACCAACTTCTGGGGCACGCTCGCCATGGTCCGCGCCTTCGCCCCGGTGCTGGGCGCGAACGGCGGCGGCGCGATCCTGAACGTCCTGTCGGCGCAGTCGTGGTTCGCCTTCCCCGGGACCAACGGCTACCACGCGACCAAGGCCGCGCAGTGGGCCCTGACCAACGGCGTCCGGCTGGAACTCGCTGACCAGGGCACCCTGGTGACGGGGCTGCACCTCGGCGCCGTCGACACCGATTTCAGCGCCGCCTACGACGGCCCCAAGGGAAACCCCGGCGACTCGGTCCGAGCCGGGCTCGACGGTCTGACCCGTGGCGCCGTCGAGGTGCTCGCCGACGAGTGGAGCGCCCACGTGAAGCGTTCTCTGGCCGACGATCCGACGCGCCTGGCCGCGGAGATCAGCGGCGGAGCCGTGTGAACCGCGCCCGTCGGGCCGCGTGAACGCCCGGTCCGACCCGGCGGGCCGACCCGACACACACCGAGGGCCCGCCAGCACGGCGGGCCCTCGGGGCCGGTGTTCGGTCTGGTCCGGGTCAGCCGCGCAGGAGCGCCTGGTGGGCGAGCTCGCGGCACACGACCGCGAAGTCCAGTCCGGCGGCGGCCGCCGCCATCGGGAACGTCGAGGTCTCGGTCAGGCCGGGGGCGACGTTGGTCTCCAGGAAGATGGCCTCGCCGTCGGCGTCCACGATGAGGTCGGTCCGGGAGAAGTCGCGCAGACCCAGGGTGCGGTGGGCGGTCAGGGCCACCTCCGTGGCGGCGGCGACCACGTCCTCGTCCAGCCGGGCCGGGCAGAAGAACTCGGTGCGCCCGGCGGTGTAGCGCGCGGCGTAGTCGTAGACCCCGCCGTCCGGGACGATCTCCACCGGGGGCAGGGCCACGGGGCCGTCGCCGGTGTCGAGGACGCCGATGGCCAGTTCGGTGCCCTGGACCTGCTCCTCCACGAGCGCGGAGTCGCTGTAGGCGAAGCAGGAGACCAGAGCGGTCGACAGGTCGGTGACCGAGGTGACCGGTGTGGCACCGAAGGCCGAGCCGCCGCGGTCGGGCTTGACGAACAGCGGCAGGCCCAGGCGGTCGGTCAGACGGTGCAGCAGGGCCGGGGCGCCCAAGTCGTGGAAGGCCGACTTGGGCAGGGTGGCGCCGCGCGGCACCCGCACGCCCTTCGCGGCGAGCAGGGCCTTGGCGGCGGGCTTGGTGTAGGCCAGGCGGCAGGCGTCGGGCCGGGCGCCCACGTAGGGCACGCCGACCAGCTCCAGGACCTCGCGGATCGCGCCGTCCTCCCCCGCCGCCCCGTGCAGGACGGGGAAGACCACCTGGGGCGGGTCGGCGGCGAGCCGGTTCAACAGCCCGGCGTCGACGTCGGCGACCTGGACCTCGACGTCGAGGCGGCGCAGGGCCTCCGCGACGCTGCGGCCGGAGTGGACGCTCACCTCGTGTTCGGGGGACAGCCCTCCGGCGAGGACGAGGACCCGGTCAAGGTCGGCCACGGCGCGGACCTCCTTCTGTGCTGCGGTCATGGTGCTGTGCCCTTACGAGAGGATGTCAGGGCAGGTCAGGGGTGGGTGCCTGGCTGCCTTCGGTGGGCGTGGAGATCGCGGGACCGAAGGTGTCGCGCAGGTCGATCTCGCCCTCGATCGCGGCCACGAGGCGGCGGACGCCCTCGCGGATCTGTTCGGGGGTGGGGTAGCAGAAGCTGAGGCGCATGCTGTCCCGGCCGCGCCCGTCGGCGTAGAAGCCGGTGCCCGGCACGTAGGCCACGCGCTCGTTGAGGGCGCGCGGCAGCATGGCCTTGGCGTCGATGCCCTCGGGCAGGGTGGCCCACACGAAGAACCCGCCCTCGGGGCGGGTCCACGTGCATCCGGCCGGCATCATCGCCTCCAGGGAACCGAGCATCGCGTCGCGGCGCTCGCTGTACATGGAGTTGAACGCCTTGATCTGTTCCTTCCAGGGGAAGGTGTTCAGGTAGCGGCGCACCACGAGCTGGTTGAACGTGGAGTGGCTGAGCATCGCGGACTCGGCGGCCAGGACCAGTTTGGCGCGCACGGCGGCCGGGGCCAGGGCCCAGCCGATGCGCAGGCCCGGGGAGAGGGTCTTGGAGAGGGAGCCGAGGTAGATGACGTTGCCGCTGCCCTGGGAGTACAGGGTGGGTTCGGGTTCGCCGTCGTAGCGGAGCAGGCCGTAGGGATTGTCCTCGACCACGAGCACGTCGTGGCGCTCACAGGCCTCCATGACCCGGGCGCGGCGCTCGGCGCTCATGGTGATCCCGGCGGGGTTCTGGAAGTTGGGGATCGTGTAGAAGAACTTGACCGGCCGCCCGTCGAGCTCGGCGCGGACCAACGCCTCCTCCAGCTCCTCGGGGACCACGCCCTCGTCGTCCATGCCCACGTGGCGGATGTCGGCCTGGAAGGCGGCGAAGGTGTTGATCGCGGTGACGTAGGTGGGGGCCTCGGTGAGGACGACGTCACCGGGGTCGACGAAGACCCGGGTGACCAGGTCCAGGGCCTGCTGGGATCCGACGGTGACGATGACGTCGTCGGGGCTGGCCTGGACGCCCTCCAGGGTCATGTACTCGCAGATCTGCTCGCGCAGGACGGGGTCGCCCTGGGCGGAGCCGTACTGGAGCGCGGTGGCGCCCTCCTCGGAGACGACGTCCTTGACGAGGTCACCGAGCTGTTCGAGGGGCAGGGCGGCCACGTTGGGCATACCGCCCGCCAGGGAGACGATCTCCGGCCGTGAGGCGACCGCGAAGAGTGCCCGGACCTCCGATGCGACCATGCCCTGTGCTCGGAGTGCGTAGCGGCCGACGTGCGGGTCGATACGCGAACCCTGTTGGCTGGGCTGCTGCTCTCGGTGGTCAGCGGACACGATCCACCTCCGAAGGAAGGACGGTCTGTGGGCGGCCGTCGGTGCGGGACGATCAGGGGATCGTCGTTGATCCCCTGGTTCGACGCCGGTCACGGCCCGTTGGTTCACCGTTGGCCCCCTGTGGCGTTCGGGCCGTGGGGAGCCTGGCGGTGCGGTGTTCGGCTGGAGTGAACCGTGGTGGAACACGGTTCGGGAAATGTCCCGAGTCTAGCCCAGCGGCGGTGTCCGCGCGTTCGCGCGGTGTGTGGCCTGCCCTTTCCCGTCGTCGCCCCCACCGGGTGGTTCCGTCGTCTCACCGGGCACGGTACCCACACGCGTGTCCCGACTCACACCGGGTTGACTCGATCATGGCGCACTTTTCACCCTTATATCCTGAGTCGGACATAGGGCACTTAAGCCACATCAGCGACATTGGTTCGGTGGACCAGCGCGCCGGGCACGGCGCCACCGACCCCAGGGGGAAGTCATGGGAGTCCGCTCGACCACCGTCACCGCGTCACTGGCGCTGCTCCTGTGCGCACCGCTCACCTCGTGCACCGCCGACGAGGCACCGGAGCAGAGCCCCGACGCCGCGCTGCTGGAGCTGGAGCGAGCCGCCGACGCCCTGTCCGTGTCGATCCTGCGCCCCGGAGCCGAGCGCGCCTTCGCCCGCAAGGGCCACCCCGTGGCCGCGCCGCTCGAGTGCACCGCCGTACCCGAGGGCGGACCCTCCGCCGGGCCCTCCGAGGACCTGGACGAGGACGCCGTCACGGCGGGCGGCGACCAGGAGGCCGCGGCCGGGGACCAGGAGGGGGCGTCGGGCGAGCAGGCGCGTGGGGGCCGACTGGAGGTGCTGTGCACGGGGCAGAGCCGGGACGGCGAGCAGGTCCTCTTCGAGGGGCGGCTGCTGCGCGAGGCGTTGGCCGAGCGCGAGGTCGGTGACGACAGCCTGCGCGGGGACTTCACCGGCCTGGTCGGTGAAGAGGAGGTCTTCACGATGGACTGCTTCCAGTGCTCGCCCTCGAACGCGGAGCCACCGGAGAAGGACGCGGCGGCCTCCGGGTCGCCCGAGGCGGCCGAGCCGCCCGCCGAGACGGAGTAGTTCCCACGCCCGGCTCCGACGCGTGATGGTACGGCCCGGGGATGCACACATCCCCGGGCCGTACCTTCGTGTGCGCGGTGGCCCCGGAGTCTCCCCCGACACTCCCGGGGCACCAGCCCGTCGGCGCGTCCGCTGTGAGCCCCCGTCACCCCCCTCAAGGCGCGAAGGACGCGGACGCGTCCCGCACCGGTGAACAGCCCGCCGTGCCCTCTCTTGCCCGGAGGCCGCCCACCGGTGTGCGGGCCGCGCAGGAACAGTTGATCCCATTCCCACGGCGTCGGCAACGGTTGCAACAGGTTGCGACGTCATCGCCCAGAGCGATCGAACAGGTCCTCCCTGCGCACGCGCTCCCGTAGTTCCCGCACACCCGGCGCCGACGAACCGGGCAGCAGGTCCACCGACGACTCCGGGGAGAGCACCCGGACCCGCACGTCGTCGGAGAAGCGGTAGGGGCGGCTCTCGATCACCCCGCCCAGGTTGCGCCGCACCCGGGAGAGCTCGGCCCGTACGGTCACCACGTGCTGGTCGGATCCGAACACGTCATGGGAGAGCTGTGTCCCGGTACGTCCGTCGCGGTGGACGGCCAGCAGGAGGAGGAGCTCGGTGTGGCGCGGGGACAGGCGCTGCGACCACTCGCCGCTGTCCCCCGCCACCGACACGGTGGCGGAGCCGGACCGGGTCAGGTCCAGGGTGACGGTGGAGGGCACGGCCCGGTCCCCCGGGCTGGGACGGATCAGCCAACCACCGGGCAGCGGTTCCAGGGCGCACTCCCCCAACGCCGGAAGCCACGCGATCCCGCCCTCGCAGTGTTTGGGCAGCAGCACCCGCCGGACCGGCTCCATGTGGACGGCCGCGGCGGTCCAGCCGGTGTCGTCCACCACCAGCGCGGGCCGGGAGAGCCCCGCCAGCAGCGGCGCGGCCACCGAGCGCAGCCGCTCCAGGTGGCTGTGGTGCAGGCCCTGGAGGTGCGCCTCGGCCAGCTGGGCGACCGCGTTGACCAGGGCCAGGGTGGTGGGGTGGACGGTGGAGACCGGGCCGGTGACGTCGATGGCACCGAGCAGGCGCCCGTCACGGGGGTCGTGCACGGGGGCACAGGCGCAGGTGAGGGCGTGCAGGCTTCGCACGTAGTGCTCGGCGGAGTAGACCTGGAGCGGGCGCCCCACCACGAGCGCGGTACCGATGGCGTTGGTGCCCACGCTGCCCTCGTTCCAGAAGGCGCCCTCCACCAGGCCGACCCGGTCCCCGACCGTGCGCATCCGGCGCGAGCCCTCCCGCCACAGCACCTGCCCGGACGCGTCCGTCACCAGCATGATGTGCTCGGCCTCGTCGGCCACCGACACCAGGGAGCGGCGGATCAACGGGAGCACCTCGGAGATGGGTGAGGCGTCCCGGTAGCGTTGGAGTTCGTCCAGCCGGGCCATCCTGGGCGGCGGCGCGCTGTCCGGGTCGATACCGAACTGGCGCATGCGCCCCCAGGAGTCCTCGATCACCGGGCGCAGGGGCGCGGGTTGCGGCCTCCCGGTGAGCAGCGCGTCGTGGACACGTCGGAGCAGGACGGCGTGCTCGCGGGCGTTCGCCCCGGAGGGCAGCGCGGTGTCCAACCGGGGGAAACGTACGCCCGGGCCACGGCCCAGGGACTGGCCCCGCCCACTCACAGCGGACTCCGGCGGAGCGCGGTCGCGCCGCGGAGGCGGTCCCCGGCGACGTGGCGCCACCAGTCGGGTGGGGCCTCGGGCCCGACCACCCCGCGCCCGCCCGTGGACCGGAACCCACTCAGCTGGTCACTAGCGATCATGTGGGCCCCCAGGTCCTCAGGTTCGTCAAGGAGAACCCCAGTTTCCTGGTTCGGGTCGGGCGGGGCCAACGGAACCGCGAGACGCGTTCTATTCGGAGGGTCTTTCGGGCGGCTCCTTCCGATTCCTGTGGGGATCAGCGGCGACTGAGCCTCGCTGTTCACCACGGTTCCTCCACGGGAAGGCATCGCACCACCGGAGTTCTCGAACACGCGACCCGGGCGTGGGCGTGGCCGGAAGCGGCCACCCGCTCCACTGGGCGGAGTTCTTCTGCTATAGGGGTCGCCCGTCGGGCTCGGAACCGGTATGGCGGGTGAGGGCGAACCACAGGCGCATGCGCTGTTCGGCGTCGGCCAGGTCCACGTCCAGGTCCCGTTCGATGCGACCGATCCGGTAGCGGACGCTGTTGCGGTGCACTCCCAGGTCGGCGGCGGCGCGGTCCCAGTTGCCGTGGCGGGCCAACCAGGTGCGCAGGGTCTCCCGCAGTGTCCGGGCGGCCGCGGTGTCCCGGGCCAGCGGCCCCAGGAGCGCGCGGCTGAGATCCTCGGCCCCGGCCGGATCCAGGAGGGTGTCGAAGGGGTCGGCGCCCTCACCCCAGAGCAGCGAAGCCCCCAGGACGCGGGCGCGGACCAGTAGTGCCGCCGCCTGGCGGTCGGCCCGGGGCAGTTCGCGCGGCGGCACGGGCGGGCTGAGGGCGGCGATCCACCCACGGGACCCGAGCAGGTCCAGGTGCTCCCTGTGGGCCTCCTCGCCCCGGTCCGCGAGCACCGCGCGCATGGTGTCCTCCGGGTGCGTGCCGCCGTCGGACGCGCGTACGCGGTCGACCAGGTGTGTGCCCAGCGACGGGCCCGCCGCCCCGGTGCCGTCGGCCGCCGGGGGCCGGGCCCGCAGCACGCGGTGGAGTCCGGTCGCGTTCGTTGGTCCCCCGGGGGCGGTGAGCCCGGTGAGCAGGGGCAGTGCCGCCTCGTCCAACTCACCGTCCAGGAGGAGGCCGGTGAGCAGCCTGCCGGGGACGGCGGAGGTGTCGTCGACCGTGCGGGCGAGCAGGTCGAGCAGGGCCGTGGCGGTGCGCAGGACGGCGCGGTCGGTGATGCCCAGGGGTTCGGGGCGGCCCACGAGGACCACGCCCCAGGGCGGGGAGCCGACGGTGTGGAGGAAGACCTCGTCGGGACCGCTGGGGGCCTTGGCGCCGCGCGGCCCCGCCGGTGCGGTGAGCCGGTCCAGCAGGGGGCGCAGGTCGGGGTCGACGGTGCGGGGCGCGCCGGGGGTGCGGTGGGCGGGTGCGGCGGGGTCCGTGGGTTCCAGGGCCGCCCAGCCGCCGAGGGCGTCGGCCAGCACGGCGAGGACCCGTTCCACGGGGGCGGCGGCGGTGGCCGCGCGGGCCAGCCCCTGGTGGGCCTCACCGAGTCGGCGCACGTCGCGCAGGTGGCGTTCGGCCAGTTCCTCACCGACCGCCCGGCTGACCGCCGCGAAGGCGGTGGAGCCAGGCACCTCCACCAGCGGCAGCCGCTGGGCACGGCACTCCTCGACCAGGAGCACGGGCACGGTGGCGTGGACCGGGGCGACCCCGAAGCCGACGGCGGCGACCCCCGCGCGCACCAGGGAGGCCACGTACGCGCGCGCCTCCTCCCGGGTGTCGGGCAGGTTGACCCCGGCGGTGAGAAGGAGTTCACCGCCGCGCAGGTAGGCGGCGGGTTCGACCATCTCGCTGGCCACGGCCCAGGTGACGCCCGGGTCGCCCGCCTCGACCACGGTGGTCAGGGCGAGGTCGCGGCGGCCCGTGACCACGCTCAGGGGCACGTCGTGGCTGTCCGCCGCACCCGTAGCACCGACCATGTGTCCCCCTCCCCCGCGCACCACGCGCGTCCTTTGGATGGTTCATCCAAAGAACAGAGCCGCCTCGTACGGTTCGGCCACTGGAGCGGAGCCTAGCCGCTCCCTACGCTGGCCGTGACCGAGCCCGCGACAGGAACGGACCAGATGAACAGCCCGATCGGACCCATTGACTCCAGCCTCGTCCCCCGCTTCGCGGGCCCGGCGACCTTCGCGCGGCTGCCCCGGATCGACCAGGTCGAACACGCCGACGTGGCCGTCGTGGGAGTCCCCTTCGACACCGGGGTGTCCTACCGGCCCGGGGCCCGCTTCGGGCCGTCCGCGATCCGCGAGGCCAGCCGCCTGCTGCGCCCGTACAACCCGGGCCTGGACGTGGCCCCCTTCGAGCGCCTCCAGGTGGTGGACGGCGGGGACATCGCCGTGAACCCGTTCTCCGTCGGGGACGCAGTGGAGACCCTGGACCAGGGCGCCTCCGCGTTCGTCGACGCCGGGACCCGGCTGGTCACCCTGGGCGGCGACCACACCATCGCGCTGCCGCTGCTGCGTTCGCTGTACCGCAAGCACGGTCCGATCGCCCTGCTGCACTTCGACGCCCACCTGGACACCTGGGACACCTACTTCGGCGAGCCCTACACACACGGCACCCCGTTCCGCCGGGCCGTGGAGGAGGGGCTCCTCGACACCGAGGCGATCGCGCACGTGGGCACGCGGGGACCGCTGTACGGCAAGCGCGACCTGGAGGAGGACCGCCGCTTCGGATTCGGGATCGTCACCGCCGCCGACGTCATGCGCAAGGGTGTGGACGAGGTCGCCGACGCCCTGCGCCAGCGCATCGGGAACCGTCCGCTGTACGTGTCCGTGGACATCGACGTCCTGGACCCGGCGCACGCCCCCGGCACCGGCACGCCCGAGGCCGGTGGCCTGACCAGCCGCGAGCTCCTGGAGATCCTGCGCGGGCTGGCCGACCTGAACCTGGTCGGCGCCGACGTGGTCGAGGTCGCCCCCGCCTACGACCACGCCCAGATCACCTCGACGGCCGCCTCGCACGTGGCCTACGACCTGGTCGGTCTGCTGGCCCTGAACCACCAGCGGAGGTCCGAGGGCTAGGTCGTGTTCTTGGATCATTCCGCGCGCGACCGGCGGCGGCCCCGCTCAGGAGCCCGCGGGGTGGCGTTCGCGCAGGTGCGACCAGGTGAGCGCGGTGACGTGCCCGGCCATGGTGTCGGGCGTCTCGTCGGGGTGGTCCAGCAGCCAGTCCGCGAAGGCGTCGGCCGTGCTCACCGCGACGCGCGCGAGCAGTTGGGCGTCGCGGGGTTCGAGGGTGCCGTAGCCGTCCCGGGTACAGGAGGTGATGAGCTCGGCCACCTCGGAGGTGACGCGGTCACGCATCCGGGTGGTCTCGCCGGCGAAGGGCTCGCCCTGGACGGCGGCGCGCCGGTAGAGGACGGTCCAGCTCTCACGGTTGTCCACGACGAAGGTGAAGAAGGCCTGGATCCCCCGGCGCAGCGGGTCGTCGCCCTCGGGCGCGCCGGGGTCGTGGACGGCGGATCGGACCGCCTCGACCAGCCGCTCCATCTCCCGGCGGACGCAGGCGACGAAGATGCCCTCCTTGGACCCCAGGTAGTGGTACACGGTCGGCTTGGAGGTCCCGGCGGCCGCCGCGATCTCGTCCACGCTGACCGTGCGGTAGTCGCCGCGCGAGAACACGGAGACGGCGGCGTCGATCAGCTGCTGTTCCCTGACACCGCGCGGAAGTCTGCGTTGTTTGGTCGTCACGTGAACCGAGCCTAAGGGGGTCGGTGGTCACGGCCGCGGGTCGTTGGTCCGGGGCCGCCGGACCGGCTCCGGCACGGAGGTGCGGGGCGGGCGTGACCTGTGCGGCCTCGGCCACGCCGGGTCGGGCACGTGGCGCATCCCACAGCGCGGAGGCCGGGGCGGACACCGCGTACCCGCGGTGCCCGCCCGGCGCCGGTCCCCGGGCGGGTCACCGCGTGAGCGCGTCCCTCAGTTCGAGGGTGCAGCACTTGGCCCCGCCACCGGCCTTGCGCAGCTCGTCCAGCTCGACCGGGTGGACCGTGAGGCCCTCCGCCCGCAGGCGGTCCGCGAGCCCGACGGCCTCGGCGGCGATGACCACGTCACGGCCGTCGCAGACGGCGTTGAGCCCGAGGACCGAGGCGTCCTCCTCCGTGGCGATGAGCGCGTTCGGGAAGAGCGAGCGCAGCACCCTGAGACTGCCCTCGGAGAAGGCGCCGGGGTAGTAGGCGATCCGGTCGCCCGACAGGGCGAACAGCGCGGTGTCCAGGTGGTAGAAGCGCGGGTCGACCAGTTGCAGGGTGACGACCGGGCGGCCGAGCAGGCGTTCGGCCTCCTGGTGCGCGGCGGCCTCGGTGCGGAACCCGGTGGCGGCCAGGATGACGTCGTCGAGGGTGATGAAGTCGCCCTCGCCCTCGTTGACGTACTTGGGCTCCAGGGTCTCGGTGTACCCCTCCTGGCGGAACCAGTCCAGGTAGGCCGGACCCTCCGGTGTGCGTTCGGCGCTGGCGAACCGGGCGCCGTAGACGCGGCCGTTCACGACCAGGGCGCCGTTGGCGGCGAAGACCATGTCGGGCAGCCCCTCGATCGGCGCGATCTCGCTGACCCGGTGGCCGAGGGACCGGTAGAGGTCCCGCAGGCCCTCCCACTGGCGGATGGCGCGGGGGCGGTCCACCCCGGCCGCCGGGTCCATCCAGGGGTTGATCGCGTACTCCACCGCGAAGTAGGTGGGACGGCACATCAGGTAGTGCCGTCGTGGGAGCGCGGCCACGGGGCCGTCGGGTCGAGCCATGGAACCTCCCCGTCGAGGTGTACCGGAGACCGAGCGGCGCGCGCTGGTCCGAGCCCTGACCACACCGCGGCCTCCGGCGGACAGAGGGGAGATACCCGCCCCGAAGCCCCGCCAACACAGGCTTTCCGCAAAGGGGGGCCCTCGGCGCCCGACGGCGACACGGCTCTCGGGGAGGCGCACCCGGGCAGGAGACCGACCGGCCGGTATTGCTAGGGTCGCGGGACTTCCGCGATTGGAGAGCTCACCATGAGTACGACCGTCAGGGCAGCCGTCTTCCTCGCCACCGGTGCTCCCCCCGAGATCCGCGACGTCGTCCTGCCGGAACCGGGCCCCGGCCAGGCGCGGGTCCGGATGGTCGCGGCGGGCGTGTGCCACTCCGACCTCTCGCTGTCCGACGGAACCCTCCCGCAGACCTGGCCCGCCGTGCTCGGCCACGAGGGCGCGGGCACCGTGGAGGCGGTCGGCCCCGGGGTGACCGGGGTCGTGCCGGGCCAGCAGGTGATCCTGAACTGGGCACCGGCCTGCCGGGTCTGCTGGTTCTGTGAACAGGGCGAACCCCACCTGTGCGAGCGCGCGCTGGACGGAACGCTCTCCCCCTACGCCGAGCTCGCCGACGGCACGCCCGTCTACCCGGGGCTGAACACGGGTGCCTTCGCCGAGGCCACGGTGGTGCCGGTCAGCGCCCTGGTGCCGCTGCCGCAGGGCGTCGACCCGGCGGTCGCGGCGGTGCTGGGCTGCGCCGTGATCACCGGCTGGGGCGCGGTGAACAACGCCGCGAAGGTGCGCCCGGGCCAGTCCGCGCTCGTCCTGGGCATGGGCGGGGTGGGTCTGTCGCTCCTCCAGGCGGCCCGGATCGCCGGCGCGGACCCCCTGATCGCGGTGGACGTCTCCCCGGAGAAGGAGGACCTGGCCCGCTCGCTGGGTGCCACCGACTTCCTGGTCGCGGGCCCGGACACCCACCGGACCGTGCGGGGACTCACCGCCGGGCGCGGGGTCGACCACGCCTTCGAGGTGGTGGGCCGGGCCGAGGTGGTGCGCACCGCGTGGAACTCGTCGCGGCGGGGCGGGACGGTGACGGTGGTGGGTGTGGGTTCGCACCGGGACGAGGTGTCCTTCAGCGCCCTGGAGCTGTTCCACCAGGCCCGCACGCTCCAGGGCTGTGTGTACGGGTCCTCCGACCCGGCCCGGGACATCCCGTTGCTCGCGGAGCCGGTCCGCTCCGGTGACCTGCGCCTGGCCGCCATGGTCACCGACGAGATCCCGCTGGAGGGCGTTCCCGGCGCCTTCGAGCGCATGCGCCGGGGGCGGGGCGGACGGTCGCTGATCCGGTTCGGCTCCTGAGCGGACGGGGCGCCGGGCCCGGACGGCGGGCGCCCTCGGGGGGTCAGCGGTCGGCCGTTCTCCCTCCGGGGCGCTCGACCGGCTCCCCGTGGGCGTCCAGCAGGGTCACCTGGACCTCGGGCAGGGGGCGGGCCCGGCCGGGCACCGGGAGCCCGACCAGCGGGCGCTGGGTGCCCAGGACGACCGTCCAGTAGGCCGCCCCGACCAGGACCGGCCCGACCAGGGATCCGGGCAGGACGATCGTGTAGAGCAGCAGGCCGAGCACGGCCAGCAGGGTCTGCGTCCAGAGCGTCTCACCGCCGCCGCCCACGTGCTGCCAGCCCAGGAGCAGGGCCAGCACCGTCACCACGAGGGGCACGGAGTCGAAGGTGAGCGTCATCACCGGCAGGAGCACCGTGTAGACGACGAGCACGTCGGACAGCACCCCCAGGGCGCGGCCGACGGCCAGGGCCGTGAACTCGCGCCGGTCGCCGGGCAGTTGGAGGACGCGGAACCACTCCTCCTCGGGCAGGGGCCTCCCGGAGCGGACGCGGCGCAGGAGCGCGCGGTTCGACCGGGCCAGGTGCAGGAGGTAGGCCAGGAAACCGCCCACGAGAACGGTGCCCGCCAGGGCGAGGACCGGTTCGGGGAGGTCGCCGGGGACCGGCGCCGACCAGCCGAGGTCCGCGACGGACACCCCGTCGGCGGTACCCACGAAGGCCATCGCCAGCAGGACCTCGACGAGCAGGAACCAGGCACCGGCGCGGAGGCCGTCCGCGTGGTGGGTGGTGTGCGGACCCGTGCCGCGCTCGCACCGCGCGGCGGCCCAGGACCGGGCCAACGGGGGCGACACCACGGAGTACGCGAGCAGGACGAGCGCCACGACGGTGGCCACCGGGCCGGGATCGAGGGTCGGGGGTTGGAAGTACACGGGGAACCTTCTCGGGAGGACGCGCTCGATGACCCGTGCGAGGCAACGAACCTCGGGTGCGCGACAGCGAGATTCTGTCCGAACAATCACCTTTTGTCACACCTGGGCTTGTCACCCTCTGACAAAGGATGTGGCGGCGGACACACACCGGTCTTGTCGCACGATCCAGGCCGGTGCACAGTCGACACCATCACGCACGCCGCGCCCTCGGGGCGCGGACGACCCCCGAGGAGAACCGCATGGGTACCGGAGTCGACCAGGCCGACGTCGTCGTCGTGGGGGCGGGGCTGGCCGGACTGGCCGCCACGGCGGAACTGGCCGACGCCGGGAAGCGGGTGATCCTGCTGGACCAGGAGCCCGAGCAGTCGCTCGGCGGACAGGCCTTCTGGTCGTTCGGGGGGCTGTTCTTCGTCGACTCCCCCGAACAACGGCGCATGGGCATCAGGGACTCCAAGGAGCTGGCCCTCCAGGACTGGATGGGGACCGCCGCCTTCGACCGCCCCGAGGACGCGTGGCCGCGCAGGTGGGCCGAGGCCTACGTGGACTTCGCCGCCGGGGAGAAGTACTCGTGGCTGCGCCAGCAGGGCCTCAAGGTCTTCCCGCTGGTGGGGTGGGCGGAGCGCGGCGGCTACCTCGCGGACGGGCACGGCAACTCGGTACCGCGCTTCCACATCACGTGGGGCACCGGACCGGGCGTGGTCGAACCCTTCGAACGCCGGGTCCGCGCGGCAGCCGAGCGCGGCCTGGTCTCGCTGCGCTTCCGCCACCGGGTGGACGGTCTGGTCGTGACCGACGGAACCGTCACCGGGGTGCGCGGCGCGGTGCTGGCCCCCAGCGACGTGGAACGGGGACGGGCCAGCAGCCGCGAGTCCGTGGGCGAGTTCGAGATCGGCGCGCAGGCCGTCATCGTGACCGCGGGGGGTATCGGCGCCAACCACGACCTGGTCCGCCGGAACTGGCCGGAGCGGCTGGGCACCGCGCCCCGGCACATGCTGTCGGGGGTGCCCGCCCACGTGGACGGTCGCATGCTCGGCATCACGGAGGAGGCCGGCGGCGAGATCATCAACCGGGACCGGATGTGGCACTACACCGAGGGCATCCAGAACTGGGACCCGGTCTGGGCGGGACACGGCATCCGTATCCTGCCCGGCCCGTCGTCGCTGTGGCTGGACGCGACCGGTCGGCGGCTGCCCGCCCCGTACTTCCCCGGGTTCGACACGCTGGGCACGCTGGACCACATCATGAGGAGCGGCCACGAGTACACGTGGTTCGTGCTGTCCCAGAAGATCATCGAGAAGGAGTTCGGGCTCTCGGGCTCCGAGCAGAACCCCGACCTGACCGGGAGGGACGTGAAGCTGGTCCTCCAGCGGGTGCTCCCCGGCGCCCCGGGACCGGTGGAGGCCTTCAAGCAGAACGGGGCCGACTTCGTGGTCGCGGACCGGCTGCCCGAGCTGATCCGGAAGATGAGGGAGGTCGCGGGCGACGACGTCCTCGACGCCGACACGGTGACCCGCGAGGTGGTGGCCCGCGACCGGGAGATGGTCAACACCTTCACCAAGGACCTCCAGGTCATGGCGATCCACGGCGCCCGCAACTACCGGGGGGACCGGCTCGCCCGTGTGGCCAGACCCCACCAGATCCTCGATCCCAAGGCCGGTCCGCTGATCGCGGTGCGCCTGCACGTCCTCACCCGCAAGACCCTCGGGGGCCTGCACACCGACCTGGACGCCCGCGTGCTCCGGGCCGACGGCACGCCGCTGCCGGGGGTGTACGCGGCCGGTGAGGTGGCGGGGTTCGGCGGCGGCGGCGTGCACGGCTACCGGTCCCTGGAGGGCACCTTCCTGGGCGGCTGCCTCTTCTCCGGCCGCACGGCGGGCAGGGCCGCCGCGGCCGCCCTGGGCTAGGCGCGGCGAGGGGGCGGGTACGTACCCTCCCCTTCCACTGGTTTATGGGCAGACCCGAGAAGCGAATGATGTGGTCACTTACTCGCGAATTTCGCTATTCCCGCACGGAGCGGCCAAAGGGTCCGACACGCTGGTCTCCATGCGACCAAGGAGGCATCATGAGTGTCATGACTACCGGCGAAACGGACCTGCAACCGACACGACTCACTGTGGACGACCTGCAACGCACGCCGGACGACGGACGGCGGTACGAGCTGGTCGACGGGAGGCTTGACGTGTCTCCCGCTCCCGTGTTCCTGCACAGCCGGGTCGAATCTCGGCTCGGCTTTCATCTGAGCGCCGTGGCACCGGTGGACTTCGAGGTGGTGACCGCGCCCGGCATCAACTTCAACGCCGACCGGACCCACCACCGAATTCCGGACCTGGTGGTCATTCGCGCGGAGGAAGCCGAGAGTCCGTACCTGACCAGGCCCCCGCTCTTGGCAGTGGAAGTGGTGTCACCGGAGAGCGTCCTTCGGGACCACCACACCAAGAAGCACGAGTACGCAGCCTTCGGTATCCCCTCGTACTGGCTGATCACCCCCGACCCCAACGCCCCAAGCATCATCGAGCTGCGGCTCAAGGACGGTGAGTACACGGAGGTGGCGGCGGCGTTCGGTAAGGACGTCCTCGACACCGATCTGCCGTTCCCGGTACGGGTCGCACCCCAGTGGCTGCTCCGCAGTGACGGAGACTGGCGGGAACACGTCGGAGGACCGAGGGAGGCGGATGAGACGCACGCGGAGCAGGAGACGGAGAAGCCGGAGAACGACGCCTAGACGCCCGACCCACGACTGGGAGGAGCCGGGTGCCCGTCGGGCACCCGGCTCCGTCATGTCCGCTCCGTTCCCGTCTCCGGATCCGTCGGACCCTCCGGGTCCTCGGAGGCACCCTTGCGCGGGCGCCCCCTGCGGGGGATGTCCTTGGCCTCCCTGGGCATCCGGCCCGCCTCGTCCAGGGCGCGGCGCAGGAGGAACTCGATCTGGGCGTTGGTGCTGCGGAGCTCGTTCCCGGCCCAGCGCGCGAGCGCGTCGTGGACGGCGGGGTCGAGCCGCAGCAGCACCTTCTTGCGCTCGGGCACGGCACCTCACCCGGATCTACTGGTAGAGGGTCCCGGTGTTCACGACGGGGCTGGCGGGGCGGTCCGAGCACAGCACCACGAGCAGGTTGCTGACCATGGCGGCCTTGCGCTCCTCGTCCAGGTCCACGACGTCCTCGTCCGACAGGCGCTCCAGCGCGCGGTCGACCAGGGTGACGGCTCCCTCCACGATCTCGGCGCGGGCCGCGATCATGGCGCTGGCCTGCTGGCGCTGGAGCATGGCCTGGGCGATCTCCGGGGCGTAGGCCAGGTGGGTGAACCTGGACTCCACGACCTTCACGCCCGCCGCGTCGACCCGCTCGGCGACCTCCTTGGACAGCTGCTCGGTGATGGCGTCGGCGCTGTCGCGCAGCGAGGGCACGGCGTCGTCGCCATAGGAGTCGTAGGGGTACTTGCCCGCGATGTGGCGGACGGCGGCCTCAGTCTGGGTGGAGACGAACTGGATGAAGTCGTCGACCTCGAAGGAGGCGCGTGCGGTGTCCTCCACCTGCCAGACGACGACGGCGGCGATCTCGATGGGGCTGCCCGAGGCGTCGTTGACCTTCATGACGGAGGTCTCGTGGTTGCGGATGCGCGTGGAGATCGCGTTGCGCACGGTGAGCGGGTTGACCCAGCGCAGACCGTCGGTGCGGATGGTCCCGACGTAGCGGCCGAAGAACTGGACGACCTGGGCCTCGTTGGGCGCGACCATCGTCAGACCGATGGCCAGGACGACGCCCACGGCGGCGATCACGACGCCGACGGCGATCAGGGACCCGTGCAGGCCGAGCAGGGGCAGGGCGGCGATCGCGGCTCCGCCCAGGAACAGCACGACCGACACCACGAACATGGGGATGCCGCCGGACCCGAAGGCCTCACGTTCCCTGTACTGCGGTGCTGGCCTGACGACGCTGGACGTCTCGCTCATCTGTCGGCCTTCCTTCCTTGGAGCTCGTTCCTCGTGTGATGACTTGAGCATAGCATTGTGATATCACTTTTTATGGACGGCCTCCCCCCGGGGCCCTGACTGAGAGGAGACGTGGACGCGATGAGCACCGACGCTCTGCGCCTGCGACCGCCGCACCACCGCGTGGACCGGCGCGCCATCTGGTGGTGGACGACCCGCTCCCTCGCGGTGACGGTCCTGCTCACCGTCATCCCGGTCATCCCCGCACTGATCTGGGAACCGGTGCGCTTCTGGTTCCTGGTCGCGGCCGGGGTCATCGGCGGGATCGGCCTGCTGATCACGGTCGTCATGCCGCAGTGGCGGTACCGGGTGCACCGCTGGGAGGTCACCGACACCGCCGTCTACACCTCCAGCGGGTGGATCTGGCAGGAGTGGCGGGTGGCCCCGATGTCCCGCGTCCAGACCGTGGACACCGAACGCGGACCGCTCCAGAGGGTCTTCGGGCTGTCGAGCGTGACCGTCACGACGGCCTCGGCCGCCGGTCCGATCGAGATCAGCGGCCTCGACCACGAGCTGGCGACCGAGGTGGCCGACCAGCTCACCGACAGCACCCAGGCGATTCCGGGGGACGCGACATGACCTCCCATGACGACCACCGCCCCGAAGAGGCCCCACCCGTGGAGCACGTCCACGGCGGGACCGCCCCGGAGCACGTCGAACCGCCCACGGAGGGCACCCCACCCGTCGCCGCGGACGCCGAGGACGGCTGGGAGGGACTGAGCCCGCTCAGCGTGTGGGCCTCGGCGGTCATCGTCTCCGTGTTCCTCGTCCCGGCGGCCGTCGTCGGCACCGTCGTCCTGCTCGTCGTGGGGCTCCCGTGGTGGGCGCTGGTACCGGTCCCGGCCACCCTGGCCTTCGTCGCCCTGATGACCTACCTGGAGATGTTGCGGCTCCGCGCGGTGCGCTACCGGGTCACCGCCGAGCGCATGGAGATGCGCTCGGGCATCATCGCCAGGGCCTACCGGTCCATCCCGCGTGAACGCGTGCGCACCGTGGACGTGGCGGCCCCGGTCTACACGAGGATCTTCGGCCTGTGCGCGGTGACCGTGGGCACCGGTGAGTCGGCCGGTTCCGGCGGCGGCGACCAGCTCAAACTGGAGTACGTGACCGCGGACCAGGGAGAACGGCTCCGCCGGGAACTCCTGCGCCGCGCCGCCCCGGCCACGGGTCCCGCGGGCGGCCCCGAGGGCTCCGGGGAGGCCCCGGACGGGGAGGAGACGGAGCTGGCCCGGCTGAACCCGCGCTGGTTCGCCTACGCGCCCGCCACCTCGGCCACCTTCGGCATCGGCCTCGGTGTGATCGCCGCTCTGGTCGGTGTCAACGCCCAGAGCGGCGGCCACGGGTGGAAGTGGATCGCGGAGCAGGCCGACCTGCCCAGCGCGGAGGCGATGTCGAGTTTCGTGATGGGGCAGCTGCTGCTGGTCGTCCCCGGCCTGCTGCTGGCCCTGCTGGTGTCGGGGGTGGCGGTCCTGCTCCTGGTCGCCGTGGAGACCTGGTGGGACTACCGGCTCGTCCGTGAGCCCGACGGCACCGTCCGGCTGCGGCGGGGACTGCTGACCAGCGTCTCGCTGTCGGTGGAGGGCCGCCGCCTCAACGGCGTGGTGCTCCACGAGCCCTTCGTGCTGAGGACGGTGGGCGGCGCCTCCGTCCGTGCGGTGGCCACCGGACTGTCCGCCGGTGACGCGGAAAAGGCCGAGGCCAAGAGCCGACTGTCCCCGGCCATGCCGGGGAGACGGGCCCGTGAGCTGGGCGCCGCCCTCATGGGAGGGCCGACCTCGGCGCTGGACGCGCCGCTGGCCCGCCACCCGATGGCGGCCCTGCGCCGCCGGTTCACCCGGGCGACGGTGTGTTCGCTGGTGGCTCTGGCCCTGGCGGGCGGGCTCGCCTGGCTCCATCAGGTGGCCACCGAGGCCTGGTGGGAGGCGCTGCGGACCGCCGAGGAGCAGTTCATGCCGTTCCCGCTGGCCACCCCGACCGTCGAGGCCACCCCAGGGTGGGGCTGGTTCGCGGTGGCGCTGCTGTTCGCGGCGGCGGCGTTCTGGTACGCGGTCGGTTCGTACCGGGGGCTGGGCCACGGTCTGCACCCGGAGTACCTGGTGGTGCGCAAGGGGATGGCCTCACGCGACACCGTCACGTTGGAGCGGGGAGCGGTGATCGGCTGGCGGATCACGCGCTCGCCGTTCCAGCGCCGGCTCGGTCTGGCCGACGTGGCGGCGACCACCGCCTCCGGCGAGGGGATGTACGCGGCCCTGGACGTGGGCCTGGGGCAGGGCCTGGGCTGGGCCGACGAGGCCGTTCCCGAGCTCCTGGCACCCTTCCTGGTGCGTGCGGAGGGCGACGGCGGGGTCCCCGGTTCCGGAACCTCCGTGCTGCCCTAGCGGTACGCGGGTCGGGCCCGCCGCGACCGTACGGGACCGTGTCCCGGTGCCCCACTTCCCCGGGCGCCGGGACACGGCCGCCTCCGCGCACGTGCCGGGTGCCGGGCACGGTCGCGCCCGGGGATCGGCGGGTCAGGGCACGGGGTTGTCGAAGATGGGCTCGCCGTCCACCCGCAGGCCGCTGGTGTGGCTGAGCGCCATCTCCACCATGGGGTAGACCTCGAACAGCCGCCGCATCCCGAGGGCCTCCAGCACCCGCTCCGCGATGGGCGCGGGTTCGGCCAGGACCACGTGTCGGCCCTGCCCGGTCAGGACCTGGTAGACGGCGACCAGGGCGCGTACTCCGCTGGCGTCGAAGAAGCCGAGCCCGGACATGTCCACGACCAGGCAGTCGCACCGGGAGGCCTCCGCGGCCTGGAGCAGCCGTTCCCGAAGGTGTTCGGCGGTGGCCAGGTCCACCTCACCGTGGACGCGCACCACCGTCACTCCCGTGCAGGGAAAACGTTCCTGGGCCGAGAACGGGCCATCCTTCGCCACTCGGGCCACCTCTCACCGGACGTAACCTTTCCACTACGCAACCGCGTACGAGATCGTAACCTCTTCAGGTAGCTTCCGGGAGGGTTTCCATGAGAAAAACCGCCGGAATCTCGCTGATATGACCCCACCGCCACCCCGGTGTCACCGTCCCCCGGGTTTGGTCGCCTCGTCGCGCGGGCCCCGGTTCCACAGGACCCCCATTCCTTTCTCTCGGACACTCCCGATCCGACCCCCGCACCGTGCTTTCCGCGCCTTCGTGCGGTAAAAGCGGTACTTGGACACCCGTGTGTCGGCCGGTGGCTGCGTTCCCCCTGGGGAACGGGCCCCGACCGCCCTCATGGACACGAAGAGAGCGAAGGGAGGGAGCGGGACGCGGCTGCCCCGGGCAGTGCGCCGACCGCGACCCCAATGACCGAAACCGCTGACACCCAGCCCGGATGGTTCTCCTCCGAGGAGCTGGAGAACGTCCGCGCCAGCATGCCCGTGCTCTACGTCCAGGCGGTGCCCGTTCGGGTGGACGAGTCCGGGTCGGTGACCCACGTGGGGCTGCTGATGCGCGCCGACCCCGACGGCAGCTTCAACCGTTCGGTGGTCTCCGGTCGGGTGCTCTACCACGAGCGGGTGCGGGACGCGCTCCTGCGCCATCTGGAGAAGGACCTGGGCCCGGTCGCCCTGCCGCGTATCCCGAGTTCACCGCAGCCCTTCACCGTCGCGGAGTACTTCCCCACCCCCGGGGTCACGCCGTTCCACGACCCCCGCCAGCACGCGGTCGCCATGGCCTACGTGGTGCCGGTGAGCGGCGACTGCCAGCCCCGTCAGGACGCCCTGGACCTGGTGTGGTTCACCCCCGAGGAGGCCACCAGCCCGCAGGTGCGCGAGGAGATGCCCGGGGGCCAGGGCGTCCTGGTCCGTCAGGCGCTCGCCCACGTGGGGCACGCGCCGTGACGCCGCTCGCCGAGGCCCGCCAGGGCTGAGGACGGCCCCCGGGCCCCGGGTCCTTCGCGGACCCGGGGCCCGGGATCTCCCCCCTCGCGTGCGAGGCGACCTCCGAATCTCCTACGAGGAGTGGGTCTAGGCTGGAGGCCATGCTCGCATCCCTCGTCGCCGACGCGCTCGCCCTGGTACCTGAGGACCCGCGCGCGGGTCCCGCTCGTGTGATCCTCGGACTGACCGGCGCCCCCGCCGCCGGCAAGTCCACTCTGGCGCGCTACCTGGTGCACGCGGTCGACGAGCGGGCGGGCGCGGGCACCGCCGGGTACCTGCCCATGGACGGCTTCCACCTGTCCAACGCCCAGCTGGAGCGGTTGGGCCGCCGCGACCGCAAGGGGGCGCCCGACACCTTCGACGCGTTCGGCTACCTGGCGATGGTGCGCCGACTCCTGGCGGAGACCGGCAACCCGGTGTACGTCCCCGACTACGACCGCAGGCTGCACGAGCCCATCGCCGCCCAGCACGTGATCGGGCCCCGCACACGGCTGGTCGTCACCGAGGGCAACTACCTCGCCAGCGACGAGGAGCCGTGGGCCGGGGTGCGCGAACTGTTCGCGGAGCTCTGGTACGTGGAGGCCGAGGACCGGGTCCGCGAGAAGCGTCTGCGCCGCCGCCAGATGGCCGGCGGCGCGAGCGTGAGCGCCGCCCAGGAGTGGGTCGAGCGCAGCGACCGGCCCAACGGAGAACTCGTGAAGACCCTGCGGGACCACTGCACCCGGGTCGTGCGGGTGAGCGGTGTCCCCAGGCTCGGGTCGAGGGACCGCTACTCCGCCCGCTGACCCCTCCCCCCGGGCCGATCCCCGGGGAGGAACCAGTCACCGCCCGGGCGACACCGTGTGGCGCGCGGCACCGAGGGCACCGGAGCTCGATCCGGACCTGCCCCCGCCGCCCCGCACCGAGCGCCCCGGTCTCCCCGGAGGTCCGGGGCCGGAGGCGAAGGGGTCCCGTCGCCGCCGGAACACACGGCGGCTCGACCACCCGTCCGCGCCTTCGTCGGGCTCGACGGGGAGCCGGAGCCGACACCGCCCGCTCCCGACGACCACGCCCACGCCCACGCCCACGCGGCGATCTGGTGGAGGCGGACGCGTTCGACGAAGTGGGGGCGGCGTCGACGAGGGTGACGCTGGCGTCGAGCCCGTCCCGGCGGATGTCGTGCGCGGCCCGTCCGTCCGCCGCGAGCCCGGCGTGGCCCGCGCCGGGCACCAGGATCTGAGGGGTCATCGGTCCTCCTCCTCGACACTTCGAGTGGTCGACCCACAGGACGGACCGGGTGTCCCGGAGCGTGACACCGGGCACCGGTGAGGTGGATCACCGGGAGGACGGGAGGACCGACAGGGCGGGTGATCCCGTTTTGCCCGCACATGCGAAGGGACGTCGACCATCACCCCAACTGTCCACATGTTGAGACAAAAGTTCCAAATATCGTCCACCGCGGCTAGCATCCCACCATCGACCCGCACTGACCTGGAAAGAAACTCCTCATGAAGGACGTCGCCGAAGACAACCCGGCGCCGGAACGGCCACAAGCCGAGACGGCGGCGCCACCGACCAACCCGAAGCGGAAGGTCCTCACGGCGAGCCTTGTGGGCACGTCCATCGAGTTCTACGACTTCTACATCTACGCGACCGCCGCGGTCCTGGTCTTCCCCTACCTGTTCTTCCCCGAGGGCGACATGATGGCGGCGCGCCTGCAGTCGCTGGCGACCTTCGCCATCGCCTTCGTGGCCCGCCCCATCGGTTCCTGGCTGTTCGGCCACTTCGGTGACCGGATCGGTCGCAAGGCGACCCTGGTGGCGTCCCTGCTGACCATGGGCATCGCGACCATCGCGATCGGGCTGCTGCCGACCTACGCGCAGATCGGCGTGGCCGCGCCGCTGCTCCTGGCGGTGTGCCGGTTCGGCCAGGGTCTGGGCCTGGGCGGCGAGTGGGGCGGCGCGGCGCTGCTGGCCACCGAGAACGCCCCTCCCGGCAAGCGCGGCTTCTACGGCACGTTCCCGCAGCTGGGCGCGCCGATCGGCTTCTTCCTGGCCAACGGCGTCTTCCTGATCCTGAGCCAGGCCATGTCGGACGAGGACTTCCTGGCCTACGGCTGGCGCATCCCGTTCCTGCTGTCCACCGTGCTGATCATCGTCGGCCTGTGGGTGCGGCTCACCCTGCACGAGACGCCCGCCTTCGCGAAGGTCATCGCCTCCGGAGAGCGGGTCAAGACCCCCATCGTCGAGGTCTTCCGGCACAACTGGCCCGCCGTGGTCATCGGCACGCTCATCATGCTGGCGACCTACGTGCTCTTCTACCTCATGACCGTCTTCTCCCTGGGCTTCGGCACGGACGCGGAGACCGGACTGGGGTACGAGCGCACCGACTTCCTGGTCTTCCTGCTCATCGGCGTCCTGTTCTTCGCGCTGTTCACACCGATCTCCGGGCTGCTCGCGGACCGGTTCGGCCGCAGGCCCGTCCTGATCACGGTCACCTGCACGATCATCGCGTTCGGGTTCGCCATGGGCCCGCTCATGGGCAGCGGCGGGACCGTCGGCGTGATGGCCTTCCTGATCATCGGCCTGTCCCTGATGGGTCTGACCTTCGGCCCGATGGCGGCGGTGCTGCCAGAGCTGTTCCCGACCAAGGTGCGCTACACCGGCGCCTCGGCGGCCTACAACCTGGCCAGCCTGCTGGGGGCCTCGTTCGCGCCCTACATCGCGACCTGGCTCGCGGGGACCTTCGGGCTGGCCTGGGTGGGCGGTTACCTGGTCCTGGTCGGCACCATCACCCTGGGCGCGCTGATCGTCAGCCGCGAGACCAGGCACGACGACCTGGACACCATCTCCGCGAAGGTGACCAAGTAGCGGAGTGACGGGGGATCTCCCCCGGGACGGGAAGGGCCGGGGCGGCACGCGCCCCGGCCCTTCCGCGCGTCCGAACCGTTCACACCGCCCGTCGCGTAAGGGAAAACAGGGCCCTCGGGGGGTCCCGGCCCGGCCCGCACGGCCGTCGTCTGGCGCACGCGCGACCTTCACGCCGAACTTATCGACCGGCGAGTACACGGAGGGGTGTACCAGAACGGCCCCGGAGCGAGCCGGGACCACGCCCCTGAACCGGTGAACGCCCCGAGGTCCGTACTGCCCACGAACCGGACGGATTCCCGTCCCCCTCACCCCTGGGAGATCCCCATCGTTCACCGAACCACCGTCCCCCTGAGCGCGGCACTCGTGCTGCTGGCCACGGCCTGTGGCGCGCCGAGCACCGACCTCAACGAAGCGGAGACCACCAGCAGCACCACCCCGGCGCCGAACGACGTCAACGGCGACGGGTACTCGGACGTGCCGATCAGCGGGCGCTCCGGAGACGCCGAGACCGGCCAGCCCTACGTGGGGGTGCTGCTCGGCGGGACGGACGGCCTGTCCCCCGACCGCTCCGTCACCCTGACCCGAGCGGACCTCGGGCTGGCCGACGACGGCGAACTCCTCACCGTCCTGGGCACCGGTGACCTCGACGGCGACGGCCACACCGACCTGCTCGTGGACGCCGGGAGCGGATACGTGGTGTGGGGCGGGCCCGAGGGCCCCGCCGGGGAGGCCGTGCCGCTGCCCTGGCTGGAGAAGGACGACCCGAGCGACATGTACGCGGTGTCCCTGGTCGTCGGTGACTTCGACGGGGACGGGAACACCGACGTCACCGTCCTGGACCACCTCCAGGGCACCCCGGTCGACGAGTACGAGGCCACCTTCCACCAGGGACCCTTCGAACGGGACGGCTCCCCCGCCGAGAGCGGCGAGGTGACCCTGCCCAGCGACGCCGGGGACGCCGAGCTCGACGTGATCGACGCGGACGGTGACGCGGCGCTGGACCTGCTGCTGGTCCGCAACCGCGACGAGTCCCCCGCACCCCACCTGGTGCTCCGCTCGGGCCCGGACGGCCCCGCGCAGGAGGCCCTCGGTGACACCGCGCTGAGCCACGCGTACGCGAACGGCGACTTCGACGGTGACGCCCACCCGGACCTGCTCGTGGGGGTCAGCGGTATCCCCAACAACGAGCCGGGCCACGAGGACGAACTGCACCCGGGGTACGTGGACGCCTACGCGGGCGGTGACGGCTTCCTGGACGCGGAACCGTCCCGCCTCACCCTCGACAGCGAGGGCGTTCCCGGCGATGCGGGGGACGGGGACGGGTTCGGCAACGGCCTCCTGGTGGGTGACGTCGACGGCGACGGATACGACGACGCGGTGGCCATGACGGGGCCGTTCCACTCCTACGAGGCCGCCACCCTGCTGTTCGGCGGACCCGAGGGGCTGACCGGTGAGCGGGCGGTGGCGCTCCCGGTCCCGGAGAACGACCTGGGCTCCTACCGCCACCACTCGCTGACCGACTACGACGGTGACGGCCACCCGGACCTGCTGCTGAGCACCGTGCACCCGGCCATGCCGGAGGACAACGCGGGGTACGCGCTGTTCCGCGGCGGCCCCGACGGCTTCGACCCGGAGCCGGTGGAGTTCACCACCGAGGCCCTGTAGGGGCGGTCGGAGTACGGGAGGCCACCTTCGGCCAGGGGCCGGTCCGGGCTGTGGAAAACGCCCGGACCGGCCCTTCGCGTCCTAGTGTGGATCCTGCCCCCGTAACCCTCCGACCCCCCGGAGTACGCACGTGTACGAAGCCGCGCTCAAGCTGGGCGTCTCGGTCGTCAAGGCCGCCTGTGGCATCTGGATCGGCAACCCGATCGCGGAGAGCGCGGCGACCACGGTGGTGGACCTGGTCCAGGAGAAGGTCACCGGCAGACGCGA
Source organism: Nocardiopsis sp. iso_237 (assembly GCF_056173345.1). Taxonomy (NCBI): domain Bacteria; kingdom Bacillati; phylum Actinomycetota; class Actinomycetes; order Streptosporangiales; family Nocardiopsidaceae; genus Nocardiopsis; species Nocardiopsis sp. iso_237. The sequence goes on from NZ_CM149669.1 coordinate 3,702,591, forward strand.
CCAGCGCAGGCTGGAACGCAGGTTCGCGGAGATCGAGGAGAGCATCGCCGACCGGGTGGTCGGCTACCTCGACCACGAGTTCCAGGGGCTGGCCGAGAACGAGCGCGAGGCGGCGGTGCTGGCCGTCGCGGACGCCTTCGAGCGGGCCGGTCTGACCGACCGCGTCCTGTTCGAGCAGGACCTGGACCCCCTGTACCTGGAGCGGTACGTGCGGCGCGGGGCCCCCCATGCCACCAGGGACCTCGGCGGGCAGGCGGTCGCCCTCTACGACCGGGTCCTCCCGGAGTCATGCGCCTACGTGATGGCCGCCCTGGGTACCCTGCCGCGTTTCCAGGCCGGAGCGTTCGGTGAACTGCTGCGCCGGGAGAGCCTGGTCCTGGAGAAGCTGGACGAGCTGCTGGACCGCATCCCGGAGGCGGAGGACCAGAAGGGGCACGGACGGGAGGAGAACGCCGAGGCGGCCTTCGTGACCGCGTACCGCAGGACCGCCGCGGAGCGGTGGGACGTCCTGGAGCTGTTCGGCACGGACGCGCGGACCCAGAGGTACCCGCTGACCCTGGCGTACCTGAGCCTTCGGGTGTCCTGGGAGCAGGAGGACCGAGAGCAGGATGTCCTGTGGGCCGACACCGTGCACACCGGCCATCTACGAGTGGAACAGGCCCTGGCCTCCCACCGGCGCACCTTCCTGCGCGGTCCGGCCGGGACCGGCAAGACCACCCTGATGCGCTGGGTGGGGGTACGCGCCTGCCGGGGTGACTTCCCTGAGGCGATGTCCGCCTGGAACGGCCTGATCCCCTTCATGGTTCCGCTCCGCCAGTACGTGGGCGAGAAGCTGCCCGAGCCCGCCGACTTCGTCCGGCACACCGGACGCCACCTGGCGGATCAGGCACCGAAGGGGTGGGTGACCAGGGTGCTGGCCGAGGGCAGAGGGATCGTCCTGGTCGACGGGGTGGACGAACTCCCCCAGAGCCAACGTGAGGCCGCCCGGCGGTGGCTACGGGAGCTCATGACCGACTTCCCCGAGTGCCGGTACGTGGTCACCACCAGGCCCGGGGCGGCCCAGGAGTCCTGGCTGGAGGCGGACGGGTTCGTCAGCGCCGAACTCCAACCGCTCACCGACGACGACGTCAGCTCCTTCATCCACCACTGGCACGAGGCGGTACGCAGTGAGGTCGCGGACGACACCGAACTGGAACTCCTGAACACCTACGAAACCGAGCTCACACGCAAGGTCCTGGGGCAGCGGCACCTGCGCGCGATCGCGGCGACGCCCCTCCTCTGCGCGCTGCTGTGCGCCCTGCACCGGGATCGCAACACATCGCTGCCCAGAGACCGCATGGAGGTGTACGAGGCCGCCCTGGCGATGCTCCTGAAGGACCGTGACCACCAGCGCGGGATCGCGGGGGTGGAGCTGTCCCGAGGTGAACTGGTGCTGCTGCTCCAGGAACTCGCCAAGTGGCTCGTCATCAACGGCAGTTCGGATGCTCCAAGAGCGACCGCACAGCGCCAGGTCACCAGGGTGTTGAGGAGCATGCACCGGGTCGACGAGGAACCTGAGGAGGTCTTCACCCACCTCATCGTCCGCAGCGGGCTGCTCCAGTGCCCGACCGTCGACCGGGTGAGCTTCCTCCACCGCACCTTCGAGGAGTACCTGGCGGCCAAGGCGATCGTGGAGGAGGACAGCTTCCCCCTGCTGGTCAGCAAGGCGCATGACGACCAGTGGCACGAGGTGGTCGTGATGGCCGCCGGGCACGCAACCCCGACGCAGAGGGAGGAGCTGGTCACCGGGCTGCTGGAGCGTGCCGACCAGGTGAAGAAGCACCACGACCGGCTGCTGTTGGTGGCTTTCGCCTGTCTGGAGACCTCACCCCAGTTGGCCGAGCGCCTTCGGGAGGAGGTCGAGGAACGCGTCCAGAGCATCCTGCCGCCCAGAACGAAGGAACACGTTCACGCCCTGGGAATGGTCGGTGAATCCGCACTGCCCCTGCTCGCGAAAAGCCCACCGAAGAACGCGAGACAGGCAGCGAAGACCATCGAGGCCGCCTCGTTGATCGGCGGCCCCGCATCGGCCCCGATCATCGGACAATGCCAGTGTTTCCGCAGTGCGGCCGTATTCCAGGCACTACGCGAGGCCTGGAGAAAGGCCCCATCTCCGGAACTGGCTCGTGAGGTGTTAGAGGAGTCCTACACGAAATACGCGTATTCCATACCTATCCAGGCCCGAGACCTGAGCCTCTTGGCAGACCATGCTCCCGGGGCCCACAACATCGTCGTGGAGGGAAGTGGGGACAACGGCCTGGAACACCTCACTCGGATGCAACATCTCTCCAGCGTGCACCTCCGCCCGGAGAACAGCGGTCAGTGGCACGAGATCAACCTCGAGCCCCTGCGTGGGTCAGCTAGCCTCAGGGGCTTCCTGCTTTTGGGAGACTCGTCAGTCGTCAGCATCGAACCCTTGACGGAAAGCCCTCTTTCCCTGATCAGCCTCAGCAATCCGGACCGTGTTCCCGACATCGAACTTTTGTCTGGTTTTCAGGATCTCCGAGAAATTCAGTTCAATAAATCACTCCCCCTACGACCGCTACGCGAAATTATTCCCCAGAATGAGCACCCCCTCGGACTCACCTTCAGGTTTCACTTCAGCAAAGGGAACCTCGATTACCTCACGACCGCCCCCAATGAAATCAGCCGAATCCACATTTATGAATTCCTGGACTCAAGCACCGCAGACGGCCTTCTCAGTCAGTCCGAATCACTCACGAGCCTTGCTTGGCGGGGCACCGAACTCCAAGATCCCGCTCCTGAGATCATCGGACTTTTGAGCGCACTCGAAGAACTCGAAGTCGACGAGCGTCAAAGAGTGGATCCGAGCTTCGGAAGCGCCATAGCCAATCTCCCTCGCCTGCGCAGACTCGAACTCAACCACGGAGACACTTCCGTGGAGGCACCCACATGGATTCGTGATCTGCCTCAGTTGCGCACGCTGCGCATGCATGGTCGAGGCCCCGTGGATCTGACCCCCTTGGCCGGGATGATGGACCTCACGGTGGAGGTCACGGCAATTCGTTCTCAGAGGGTGACCGGGGCCGAACTGCTCGGGGAGGGTTCCCGCGTAGTGCGGGACTCCCCTTACCACCTTCCCTGAAACCGGGTCTCCCGACCGTGTGAGGCCCGGCGGCTGGGGGGCGAAGGTCCTCTCTGGCGGGGGCCTTTGGCACTTGCGCCCCGTAGAGGTGCAGCTGGGAGAACCGCCTGGTCATCACCGGTGACCTGGAACACCTGTCCGACTCGGAGGCGGCGACGGGTGCCGGAAACACCCGCCTAGACTCGGGAACGGCCCCAGGACAGCTGCCGGAAAGAGTCCCCCATGCGCGCGCCAGACGGCGATTCCCACCGCCACCTCGGCCAGGACCGGCTGTCGCTGCCCGAGGTACGGCTGGACGATCTGCTCGACGAGGTCCGGTCCCGGATGACCGAGATCTCGCGGACCCAGGAGCGCATCCGCACGCTGCTGGAGGCCGTCGTCTCCATCGGGGAGGGCCTGGAGCTCGAACCCCTCCTGCTGCGGATCACCGAGACCGCGACCAGCCTCGTGGAGGCGCGGTACGGCGCGCTCGGGGTGATCGGACCGGAGGGTGACATGAGCCAGTTCATCCCCGTGGGGCTGGCCCCCGACGAGATCGACCAGATCGAGCACTGGCCCAAGGGCGAGGGCATCCTCGGGCTGCTCATCAAGGAACCCAGACCCCTGCGGTTGCGGGACGTGCGCGAGCACCCAGAGTCGCGCGGGTTCCCCGCCGGTCACCCGCCCATGCACACCTTCCTCGGGGTGCCGATCCGTATCCGGGACCAGGTGTTCGGCAACCTCTACATGACCGACAAGCTCGGTGGCGCGGAGTTCACCGGGGACGACGAGCTCCTGCTGCGGGCGCTGGCCACGGCGGCGGGCACGGCGATCGAGAACGCGCAGCTCTTCGCGCAGACCCAGAGCCGGGAGACCTGGCTGGACGCCTCCGGGCAGATCACCACCCGGCTGCTGTCCGGCGCCGCCCCGGAGGAGGTCCTGAGGCTGGTCGCCCGGCGCGCCCGGGTGATGGCCCACGCCGACCTCGCCGTGATCGCCATGCCCGGGGAGGAGCCCGAGACCCTCACCGTGCGGGTCTGGGACGGTCCGGACGACCCGTGCGCGCCGCCGTCCGACGGGGTGCGGGGCGCCACCCTGCCCCGGGAGGCCGACACCCTGTTGGGGCGGGTCTACCTGAGCGGGATCCCGGTACGGACCGACGTCGCCCAGTTCGACCACCTCGGGGTCGGGTTCCTGGGCCGGTTGGGGATGGGCCCGGTGCTGGTGCTGCCCTTCGGTCCGCCGGACGGCGCGCGGGGTGTCCTGGTGCTCGCCCGTGACCAGGACCGGGAGCCCTTCCAGAGCAACTGGTTGAGCATGCTGTCCTCGTTCGCGAACCAGGCGGCGGTCGCCCTCGAACTGGCCGAGGCCCGGTTGGACTCCGAACGGCTGAGTGTGTTGGAGGACCGGGACCGAATCGCCCGGGACCTGCACGACACGGTGATCCAGCGCCTCTACGCCACCGCCCTGACCCTGATGGGGACCGTGCGGCGGATCGACGACTCCACGTCGGCGGGGCGGGTCCAGTCCGCCGTCAACGACCTGGACGACACGATCCGGCAGATCAGGTCCACGATCTTCGCGCTCCAGAGTTCCACCGGTGACGACTCCGCGTCCCTGCGCTCCCAGGTGCTGGCGGTGGTGAACTCCGCGACGGAGTCCCTGGGGTTCGCGCCGCGCCTGCTCACCCAGGGCCCGGTGGACAACGGGGTGGACGACGGGACCGGCGAGCACCTGGTCGCCGTGCTGCGGGAGCTGTTGTCCAACGCCGCCCGGCACTCCGGGGCCGCGTCGGTGGACGTCCAGGTGTCGGTCGGTGACGGCGCGCTGGTGCTGCGGGTCTCCGACGACGGCCGGGGTTTCCGGGAGGGGGGTCACCGCAGCGGTCTGCGCAACATCGCCTCGCGCGCCGAGGAGTTGGGCGGGGCGGTCTCGGTGGTGACCGGTCCGGAGGAGGGCACCGTGGTGGAGTGGTCGGTTCCGGCCCGGCAGGGCGTCGAGAGGCGGACGGTCTAGCCGGGCCGCCTCCGGCTCAGGCGGTCTGGTTCATCGACAGCCGCACGGCGTAGGCGGCCGCCTGGGTGCGGCGGGCCATGCCGAGCTTGGCCAGGACCCGGGACACGTAGTTCTTCACGGTCTTCTCGGCCAGGTACATCCTGGTGCCGATCTCCCGGTTGGTGAGTCCCTCACCGATGAGTTCCAGGACCCTGCGTTCCTGGTCGGTGAGTTCGCTCAGCGGGTCCTCGCGCACGGCGTCCGCGCGCAGCCGTTCGAGCATGCGCGTGGTCGACTCGGGGTCGAGCAGGGAGCGTCCCCCGGCGACCGTGCGGACTGCGCCGACCAGGTCGGTGCCGTGGATCTGCTTGAGGATGTAGCCGGAGGCCCCGGCCATGACGGCGCCGTAGAGGGCCTCGTCGTCGGAGTAGGAGGTGAGCATGAGCACGCGGGTTTCGGGGAGCGCCGAGCGGATGTCCCGGCAGACCCTGACGCCGTCGCCGTCCGGGAGGCGGACGTCGAGCACGACCACGTCGGGTTCGAGGACGGGAACCCGCGCCAGGGCCCGTGCGGCGGTTCCGGCCTCTCCGACCACCTCGATGCCGTCCTCGTCGTCGAGGAGTGCTCCGACCCCTCGTCGGACGATCTCGTGGTCGTCCACCAGGAACACCCGGATCGTTGCGTCGCCGGCCATCGGGGCGGTTCTCCTCAGCGCTGAGTGCGGTGCCCGGTGGCGGCGCGGCCGCCTCGGGTCGTGTGGGGTGACACGGTGCGCCTCCCACCCTAGACAGTTCTGAATAGCGGCATATGAGTCAAACGTCCTTTTCTGTTTGGGGCGAGTGTCCTGGCGGGTAGTCCGCAGGTGGGGACCTTCGCCGTCGGACAGGGGGCTCGTGCCCCACGGCCTTCGGGAGCACGACCAGCGATGATGGCGGAGGCTGGAACTGAGGGCACGGCACTTCGGGGGTTCGTGATGACTGGATCAGGCGGTGCGGACGCGTCCGCTCGGAATCGGAGCTGGGTGACGGGATCGGCCTCGCCTCCGGAACAGCGGAGCGCCGAGGAGGGCACCGATCGGCTCTCCGAGAGCGCCCAGATGACGGTCGGGACCGATCTGGCCGACGAACAGCACTCGGCGTTCACCGTCCTGGAGCGCCAGACCTGCTTCAACCTCCTGGCCTCACACGACATCGGGAGGGTCGCCTTCACCATCGAGGGGGACGCCGCCCCGACGGTGCTGCCGGTCAACTACGCGATGGTGCACGACACGATCGTCTTCCGGTCCACGCTGGCCGGGACCATCATGCGCCACGCGCGGGGGCACGCCGCCTTCCAGATCGACCACTTCGACGAGGAGCGGCGTGAGGGGTGGAGCGTGCTGGCCTCCGGACGCTGCCGCTGGGTGCGCGACCAGTCCGAACTGGAGCGCATCCCCCAGGGTCGGCTCCCCGAGCCCTGGGCGGCGGGACCGCGCGACCAGGTCCTACGGATCACTCCGGGCCGGGTGACCGGCCGGGACATCCACCACACCTGACAGCGGTACGCCGGACCCGGGAACCGCACACCCGGGTCCCGTACCTATGGTGTGTTTCGCCACCGATCGGGGTATCGGTGGCCACATGGGAGCGCAAAGCCCGTTTCACCCCCGGTGTGTCCCTGACCCCGACCCGTGCCGCACGGAGACGATCGCCTCGTGCGACAGCGGCCACCACTGCCATCACGGTCCGGGCTCCGGCACGGGGACGATCGCGTCGACCCGCGCGGGGGACGGCCGTTGAGGCCCCTGTGGAGCCGGGTCGCCCTGGGTGCGGGCGCCGCGGCCACCGCCGCCGTCCTCACCGTCTCCGGTACGCCGCTGCTGCTCCACCACGCCACGGCGCTGACGCTGCCCTCGTCCGCGGCACCGACAGTGTCACCCCCGGACGGCGGTCCGGACGGCCTCCGTGTGCGCGTGCTGTCCTCACGGCCCGACACCGTCACAGGCGGGACCTCGCTGGTGCGCGTGGAACCGCCGCCCGGAGTCGAACCGCACGAGGTGCGTCTGGAGGCGGACGGCACCGACGTCACGGACGCGCTGCGCCCCGTACTCCTCCCCGAGGGCGGGCACGTGCTGGAGGGGCTGGTCACGGACCTGCCCGAGGGAAGGTCCGCCCTGGTGGCCGCGCTGACCGAGGAGGCGGCAACCTCCTCCGGCACCCTGGCCCAGGCCCGGGTGGTGGTCATCAACCACCCCGGGTCCGGTCCCGTGTTCGCCGGGCCGCACCAGGAACCGTTCGTCTGCCAGACCGGGGAGTTCGCCCTCGCCTGGGGCGGTGCCCTGGGCGACCCGTTGGACGACGACTGCTCGGTGGAGACCGTGGTGGGCTACGTGTACCGCACCACGGACGGCCGGTTCGCCCCGCTCCCGGAGGGTGGCTCCCTGCCCGCCGACGTCGCCCGCACGACCACCTCCACCGGTGAGGAGGTGCCGTACACGGTCCGGGTGGAGACCGGAACCGCCAACCGGTCCGTGTACGAGACGGCCGTCCTGCACGACCCCCGCGACCCCGATCCCGACCCGTGGACCGCTCCGGAGGGCTGGAACCGCCGCCTGGTGTACAAGTTCGGCGGCGGCTGCCCCGGGGGCTGGTTCGTGCAGGGGAACCGCACCGCCGGGGTGGTGGACCACGGCATGCTCTCCCAGGGGTACGCGGTGGCCTCGGCCTCCCTGAACGTGTTCGGGCACAACTGTGACGACCTGTTGGCCGCCGAGACCATGAGCGCCGTCAAGCAGCGGTTCGTCCTCTCCCTCGGCGTCCCGGACCACACACTGGGCTGGGGTTCCTCCGGCGGCGCCTACCAATCCCACCAGATCTCCGACAACTATCCCGGGCTGCTCGACGGGATCGTGGTCTCCCAGAGCTACCCGGACGTCGGTTTCGCGACCGTTCCCGCCGTCTCGGACGCCCTGCTGCTGCGCACCTACGCCGAGGCGCACCCGGACGCCCTGACCGGGGAACAGCAACGGGCGGTCTCCGGGTTCGGGACCTGGGAGGGGATCAACGCGATGGCCGACGCCGCCGCCCGGATCGACCCCCGGGGCGTGTGTCCGTCCGCGCTGCCCGCCGAGGAGCGCTACCACCCCGAGGACAACCCGGACGGCGCACGCTGCGACGTGTTCTCCCACGCCCGCAACGTCTACGGCACCGACCCCGAGACCGGTCGGCCCCGGCTCCCGCTGGACAACGTGGGGGTGCAGTACGGGCTGTCCGCGCTGCTCGACGGCGACATCGACGCGGACCAGTTCCTGCACCTGAACGAGCACGTCGGCGGGTTCGACCGGGACGGTTCGGTGGTGCCCGGACGCACCGTGGGCGACCCGGCGGCGATCCGGGCCGCCCACGACAGCGGGCGGCTGCTCCACGGGGGCGGCGGGCTGGCCGCCGTCCCGGTCGTGGACCACCGCCCCCACCAGGACCACGCGCCGGAGGGGGACATCCACATGCGGTACCACTCCTTCAGCACCCGCGAACGCCTGCTGGCCGCCAACGGCACCGCCGACAACCACGTGATGCTGGTGGAGGCGCACCGCGGCGGCGTCTTCTCCGCCGACCAACCGGTGGCCGGGCGCGCCCTGACCGAACTCGACGCCTGGGTGACCTCCGCCGCCGAGCTCGCCCGGGACGAGCCCGGGGGAGCACCCGCCGAGCACCTGCGCCGGTCCCGCCCCGAGTGGCTGACGGACTCCTGCTGGATCGGGGACGAGCGCGTGGTCGCCCCGCAGCTGCCGTTGCCGGAGGGGCGGGGCGACCGCTGCGCCGACGCCTTCCCCACGTACGGCTCACCGAGGATCGGCGCGGGCGGGCCGCTCGCCTCCGACGTCGTCAAGTGCCGACTCACCGAGTTCGACGAAGAGGCGCACCCGGCGGAGTTCGACGAGGACCAGGCCGAGCGGGCCCGGGACGTGTTCGCGGACGGGGTCTGTGACTGGTCGGAGCCGGGTGAGGGCCAGCGGCCGCCGAAGGGGCCGTGGCAGTCCTTCTGAACCGAGGACCCGTGACCGACCCGCGCCCGCCGGTCAGTCCTCGGGGATGTCGTGCAGGATGAGCGCCCCGCCGCGCAGGGGCCGGTCCCGGCGCTCGTGGTCGGTGGTCACGTACTCGTCGACGACGGCGAGGAGCCGCCGGTTGAACTCGGAGACCTCCTCCTCGTTCAGGTGCAGGGCGAACCGCCCCACGAGCCGGACGGAGTCGGGGTCGGCCTCGTCGAGTTCGGTGGTGAACGCGGCGAGCGGTGAGGACTGTTCCTCCGAGGGCGTGCCACGGAGCGGGTCGTCCAGCCACCAGGTCTCCCCGGTGGCCCGGTAGGGCTTCTCCAGGGCTCCGGCGGCACCCTTGCGCACCGGCCCGGCGACGAGGAAGCCGACGTCCACCAGCGTGCGCACGTGGTGCAGCACCGTGCCCGGGTTGGTGTCGAGCCGGTCCGCGAGCTCCCGGTTGGTGCGGTCCCTGCTCAGGCACAGGCGCAGGATGCGCAGTCGCAGCGGGTGACCGAGGGCCTTGGCCTCGCGGGCGGTGGCCGGGCGCCGCTGGCGCCGGGCGGGCTGTTCGGGGTCCGGTTCTGCCATGGCTGAAGCCTAGGGCCAGTCCGGCTCCAGGAGTCGATTGGTTAATACCAATCGATTGAGTTTCCCCAATCGATCTGTCAGTCTCGATCCATGTCCGACCCCCAGGGGCCCACGCCCCCCACGCCCCCCGCGTCCCCCGATCCCGTGACCCAACCCGCGCCCCACTCCCTGGGCGGTGACTTCTGGAGGGTGTGGACCTCCTCCGGACTCTCCAACCTGGCGGACGGTGTCCTGAAGGTCGCCCTGCCCCTGGCGGCCCTGCGCTTCACCGACTCCCCCGTGCTCGTCGCGGGTGTCACCGTGGCCCTGGGCCTGCCCTGGCTCCTGTGCGCCCTGCCCGCCGGAGCCCTGGCCGACCGCCTGGACCGGCGGCGGGCGATGGTCGGCGCCAACGCCGTGCGCGGCGCCCTCGTACTCCTGCTGGCCGTCGGACTGGCCCTGGACGTGGGGTCGATCTGGCTGCTGTACGCGACCGCGTTCCTGATCGGCACGGCCGAGACCCTGTACGACACCTCCGCGCAGTCGATCCTGCCGCAGATGGTCCACCGGGACCGGCTCTCCCGGGCCAACGGGCGGCTGTACGCGGTGGAGTTCACCTCCCACCAGTTCGTCGGCCCGCCCCTGGGCGGCGCGCTGGTGGGGGTGAGCGCAGCCCTGGCGTTCGTGACCCCGGCCGCGCTGTGGGTGACCGCCCTGGGCGTCCTGCTCCTGGTGCGCGGACGGTTCCGGGTGGAACGCGGCGGACCGCCCACGAGCGTGCGCGCCGACATCCGACAGGGACTGCGGTTCCTGTGGTCCCACCGCCTCCTGCGTTCGTTCGCCGTGATGGTCGGGGTCTCCAACTTCGCCACCAGCGCCTCCTTCGCGGTCATCGTGCTGTACGCGGTGGGCCCCGGCTCCCCGATGGGGTTGTCCGAACCCGCCTACGGCGCACTCCTGACCGCCATGGCCGTGGGGAGCCTGCTGGGGTCGTTCATGGCCGAGTGGTGTGAGCGGGTGCTGGGCCGGGCCCTTTCGCTGCGGCTGTGCGTCCCCCTCTTCGCGTTGTTGCTGCTGGTCCCCGGGCTGACCCCCAGTGTCTGGCTGGTCGGGGCCGGGTTCTGCGTCGGCGGGATCGGGATCACGGTCTGGAACGTCATCACCGTGTCGCTGCGCCAGCGTGTGACCCCGGCCGACCTGATGGGGCGGGTCAACAGCGTCTACCGCCTGCTGGCCTGGGGCACCATGCCACTGGGCGGGGTGGTGGGCGGGCTGGTCGCGGAGTTCCTCGGGCTCAGGGCGGTGTTCCTCGGTACGGGGGTGCTCATGCTGACCCTGCTGGTCCCGCTGTGGCGGATGGACGAGGCGGACCTGGCGGACGGCGGGTAGGGGGTCCGCAACGCACGCGGCTGGGGATATCCGGTGGACGCCGCCCGCTCCCTGCATGAGGATGGCCGCGTGACACACGACGACCACCACGGCCCTGAGGACGACGTCGAGGTCCTGGAGGGCGGCAACGTCTCCGGCCGGGTCCTGCGGATCGGCGCCACCGTGCGCAAGCCCTGGCTGCCCTCCTCCCCGGCGGTGACCTCCCTGCTGGACCACCTGCACCGGCGGGGATTCACCGGTGCCCCGGTCAGCCACGGCCAACGGCCCGAGGGCTACCAGAGCCTGGCCCACGTCCCCGGCACGACGGCCGACCGGATGCCGCCCATGACCACCGGCGAGCTCCGTGAACTGGGCGCGATGGCCAGGCGGCTGCACGACCTCACCGCCGACTTCCGGCCTCCGGAGGACGCCGGGTGGGAACGGCTCTTCCCGCCCGAGGAACCCGAGGTGATCTGCCACAACGACCTCGCCCCGTGGAACCTGGTCCGTGATCCGGACGGGGTCCAGGAGGCGTTCGACGGGGGCGGGCGACGGACCGAGTCCTGGTGCCTCATCGACTGGGACGGCGCCGGTCCGGCCAGCCGGATGGGCGACCTCGGCTACGCCGCGCACGGGTTCGTCCCTCTGCACGCGGGCGGCGACCCCGAGGCCGACGGCCGGAGGCTGCGGGCGCTGGCCGACGGCTACGGCTGCGACGCCGACCAGCGCCGGACCCTCCCCGGTGCGGCGCTGCGCCGGGTGCGCGGGATGTTCGAGATCCTGGAGGAGGGCGCGCGTACCGGTCGGCTTCCGTGGTCGCGTCTGCACGCTGAGGGTCACGCCGACCACTGGGGCCCGGCCGCTGACTACGTCGAACGGCACCAGGAGCGTTGGATCGAGGTGCTGACGGAGCCGTGAGCCGTCCCCGGCCCGGTCAGTCGGGCCGGACCCACGCGAACGCGGCCGAGATCGGGTACCCCCGGAACCGTTCCCACTTGGGTTTGGCCGCCACCCAGCCGTCGTCCACGACCGCCTCGTCCAGCTCCTCCAGGCGCCAGCCGCTGGCCAGGGCCGCCCTCGTGTGGTCACCGATCAGGTGCACGTGGGTGGTGATGGCGACCTCCTCCCCCGAGGCGTCGGTGAAGTGCGTGGGCATGCCGGAGGCCATGATGAACTGCGGGTGGTAGGCGACCAGCACACAGCGGCCGCCCGGCCGGGTGAGCCGCCACGCCTCGGCGTAGAAGGGTGCGAGGTCGGACAGGTGCTCGTCGATGAGCGAGGCGATCACCAGGTCGTAGGTGCCACCCGGCAGACCGGTGGCCCGGACGTCGCCCTGGGTGAGCGTGTCGTGGGCGCCCCGCTTCTCCGCGAGGGAGAGCATCCCGGCGCTGAGGTCCACCCCGTCCACACGCTCCACTCCCCTGCCGCGCAGCCATGATCCCGTGCGGCCCGTGCCGCAGCCGAGGTCGACGGCGCGGCGGACCCCCGACCAGTCGGGGGCGGTGAGTCCGTCGAGGAGGGCGAGGTCCATGGCGTCGAGCACCGAGTCCTCGTAGGTGCTGGACCAGCCGTCGTAGCCGGTGGCCACGTCGACCGTGCGGTAGTGGCGGGTGTCGAAGTCGGAGAAGTCAGGCATGGGGCCGAGTATGGCCCGGCCCCTCTGGTTCGCGCGAGCGTGTTTTCACCGGGTCGGGGGCGCGCGGGGCGGACGGTCCGCACGCGGCGGAAAACCCGTTGCCGCACGGCCGCCCCCTCCCCTAACGTGCTGTCCATGTCAGCCTTCTTCGCGATCGTTCGGGGCCAGTACGCCTGGTCCGTGGTCGCTCCCTCCCACACCCGTCACCGGTCCGCCCCACTGGACCGGTAGCCGAACCCCTTCGAGCGCACCGCCGTTTCCGCACCCCGTTTTCCCCGGGGGCGACGTCGGCGGTGCCAGGGGAGTCACACCCGTGTCGGGGCACGTCGCCCAGTTCGCCGTGCCCCGGACGGGACGAGTGTCAGATCAGCCGCGTATCGGTCCAGGCCCTGCCGACGTCCTTCTCTCCTTCGGACGGGCAGCCTCGGATCACCCCGGTTCCTCCGGTGTGCGCTCTCCCTCCGGGTGAGGCGTTCCCTCGTGCTGCCCGTCCACGTCAGTCCGCCCTCCGAGGCGGCAGAACGGACCACGCGTGGCACGCCACTCCCGCAGAAACCCGGCCTACCGGAACCCCAGCGGACGGAACGACGGTTCCGGCACGGGGGGCACCCGACCGAACAACCGGCGGCGGCTCTCCCAGAACTTCCTCACGGACCCCGGCACCGCCCGCTGGGTCGTACGGCTGTCCGGGGTGACCGCCGACGACCTGGTCGTCGAGATCGGCCCCGGCGACGGCGCCATCACCCGGTTCCTCGCCCGGACGGCCCACCGGGTGATCGCCCACGAACTCGACCTCCGACTGGCCGAACGGCTCGCGGACCGCTACCGCGACCCCTCCCGGGGTGTGCGGGTGGTGCACGGCGACTTCACCCGGGCACGGCCGCCGCGTGAGCCGTTCTCCGTGGTCGGCAACATCCCCTACTCCCGGACCTCCGACATCGTCCGCTGGTGTCTGGAGGCCCCGGGGCTCAGCTCGGCCACCCTCGTGACGCAGCTGGAGTACGCCCGCAAACGCACCGGCGCCTACGGGAAGTGGAGTCTGGTCACCGTGCTCAGCTGGCCGTGGTGGTCGTGGCGGCTGGCCGGTCGGATCGACCGGAACCGCTTCCACCCCGTGCCCCGGGTGGACGCCGGGATCATGGTGCTGGGCAGGCGGTCCGAACCCCTGGTGCCCGTGGAGCGACGGGCGGAGTACCGGCGCATGGTGGAACTCGGCTTCGGCGGCGTGGGCGGCTCCTTGTCGGCGTCGCTGTCCCGGGAGTATCCGGCAGGGCGCGTGGCCGCCGCACTGAGGTCGGCGCGGGTGGCCGGCGGTGCGCCGGTGGGGCTGGTCCACCCCGACCAGTGGGTGGAGGTCTTCTGGTCGCTGGCCGGTCCCGGTCGGACGGGCGGCCGACGGACACGGTGAGGGCGGACACCCCTGGCCTAGCGTGGGGGGATGCGAAGAATCCTCCCCTGTGCCCTGGTCCTGCCGATCCTCCTGCTCACCGGCTGCGGTTCCCCGGAAGGGGAGGTCTCCGCGGGGCCGCCGACCCCGTCCGCGACCGCCACCGACGCGTCCGAGGGCCCGTCACACGACGCGGTGGACCCTGTGGAGGACGAGGAGGGCGGCGGCTCCGCCGAGGGTGAGGGCGGGGTGCGGGGCTCCGAGTACGCCTTCGGTGAGGGTGCCGTCTTCCCGTACCCGGTCGGCGCCTACGAGGAGGAGTTCCGGGAGGGGGTCGAGGAGGACGTGGTCTACACGGTGGACGACGTCGCCCTCACCCCCTCCGGTCAGGTGGGGTTCACCCTGACCGTGCGGGTTCCGGAGCTGGGCCGGGTCCTCGGCACGGGGGTCCTGGACGTGCGGTGCGCGTACGAGGGGCACGAGGGTCCCGCCACCTCGGAGGCGCCACTGGGTGAGCTGGAGTCCGGTACGCACGCGGCGGACATGGCGTGCGAGGGGCCGGGCTCCCCTTCCTCCGTGCTGGTCTCGGTGGTGAACGGGGAGGACGAGGCGGACTTCCGGGGTCCCGTGGGGTGAGTGGTGCGGGAGGGACCGGGCCCGGGCGCGAACCGGTCGGTGCCCCGAGGTCATCACACGGGTATGACGCCCCTCACTCCAGCCCTTGTCCCGTTCCTGACCCTCCCCTCCCTCTGGGGCCCGCTCGCCCTCCTCCCCTTCCTGCTCTTCGTCGGTACCTGGATCCTCCTCGTCTACATCCACGTGTCCCGTTGGCGCCGTCGCGGCGGCGCCCGTGGAGGTGGCCACGGCACCGGACGCCACCGTCACGGGTCCGGTGGCAGGGGCGGCTCCGGTTGGGGTGTCTGGGGCGGCGCTGACGGAGGCGGCGGATTCGGGGGTGACGGAGGTGGCGGCTTCGGCGGCGGTGACAGTGGAGGAGGCGGTGGTGGGGGTGGCGGAGGTGGCGGGGGCTGACTTCCGCCGCGCTCAGAGCCGCAGGACCGCGAAGGACTCCCCCGGAAGGGCGACCGTGTTCCCGGTCACCCTCGCCCGCCCGCTCTCCCACAGCACCTCGCGCGGCTCCGCAGACAAGTCCACCTTGGCCTCCCCAGGACCGAGGTTGCAGACCAGGCGCAGGGACCCCCGGACCAGGGTCAGCGTGCGACCGTCCTCGCTCGCGTCGACTGCGAACCGGTCCAGTCGCGGGTCCGCGAGTTCGTGCTCGGCCCGCCGCAGGGCGATCAGGGCCCGGTAGGCGTCCAGCACACGGACGTGCGGCCCCCTGCCCGCCTCGGACCAGTCCAGCACCGCGCTGTCGCGCGTGGCCGGGTCCATGGGGTCGGGGACGTCCTCCTCCGCCCAGCCGAGGGCGGCGAACTCGCGGCGGCGCCCACGGCGGACCCCCTCGACCAGGTCGGGGTCGGTGAAGGACGCGAAGAACGGCCAGGGCGTGGTGGCCCCCCACTCCTCGCCCATGAAGATCATCGGGGTGTAGGGCGAGCAGAGGACGAGGGCGGCGCCGCAGGCGAGCAGGCCCGGCGAGACGTGCTCACCCATCCGGTCGCCCCGGGCGCGGTTGCCGATCTGGTCGTGGGTGCTGAGGTAGCCGAGGAACCTGCTGCCGGGGATCCGCGCGGTGTCGACCCGGGCCCCGTGGTCGCGGCCCCGGAACGTGGAGTGGGTCCCGTCGTGCCAGAAGACCCGGCGCAGCGTCTCGGCGAGCACGTGTGGACCCTCGAAGTCCGCGTAGTAGCCGTGGTTCTCCCCGGTCAGGGCGACGTGCAGGGCGTGGTGGAGGTCGTCCGACCACTGCGCCGCCATACCGAGGCCCCCGGCCTCCCGGGCCAGGACCGTACGCGGGTCGTTGCGGTCGGACTCCGCGACGAGGGACAGGGGGCGCCCCAGACCGGCGGCCAGGGCGTCCACCTCGGCGGAGAGTTCCGCGAGCAGGGGCACGGCGCGGTCGTCGCGCAGGGCGTGGACCGCGTCGAGGCGCAGCCCGTCCAGGTGGTAGTGGCGGAGCCAGTCCAGGGCGCCGTCGATGACCAGCCGCCGGACCGGGTCGGAGTCCGGGCCGTCGAGGTTGAGGGCGGGGCCCCAGGCGTTCTCCCCGGAGAAGTAGGGGCCGAAGCGCGGCAGGTACGCGCCGGAGGGTCCGAGGTGGTTGTAGACCACGTCCAGCAGCACGGCCAGGCCGCGCTCGTGGCAGGCGTCGACGAACGCCTTGAGTGCGTCGGGACCTCCGTAGGGCTCGTGCACCGCGGCCCACAGGACACCGTCGTAGCCCCAGCCGTGGGTTCCGTCGAAGGCGTTGAGCGGCAGGAGTTCGACGTGGGTGACGCCGAGGTCGGCCAGGTGGTCGAGGCGGTCGATGGCCGAGGTGAGGGTTCCTTCGGGGGTGAAGGTGCCGACGTGGAGTTCGTAGACGACGGCCCCCGCGAGCGGTCGGCCCGTCCAGGCGGGGCGGGCGGTGTCGGACCAGGCGCGGGTGGAGTGGTCGTGGACCCGGCTGGGCGCGTGCACCCCCTCGGGCTGCCACAGGGAACGGGGGTCGGGCAGGGGCCGGGGGTCGTCGTCGAGAAGGTAGGCGTAGTCGGATCCGTGCCCGGCGCCGTCCACCCCGGCGTGCCACCAGCCGTCGTCGGTGCGTTCCATGGGGTGGTCGGCGCCGTCCACGCGCACGCGCACGCGGCGGCACCGGGGCGCCCAGACGGAGAAGTCCCCGTGGACGCCGCGTCCGGGGGTGGCGGGCGGCGCGGTGCCGACGGAGCTGGACGGTGCGGGGTGCGTGGCCGGTTCGTTCACGGAGGGTGGCCTACCCAGGTGGTCCGTGCGCCACGCCGAGGGGTCCCCCCACCCGCGTGGTCGTCCGCTACTCGGACCTGCGGTAGGTCCGGACCAGGACCGACGCGGTGGTGGTGAAGGGGTCCGGGAGCGCGGCGACGCGGGCCCTCAGTTCCTCGGGGGTGACGTGCCGGGCGCTGGGCCCCATGCCCACGACGGTCAGGACCTCCTCGTGGGCCAGGTCCATCGTGAAACGCAGCTCCCGGGTGGCGACGGGGACGAAGTGGTCCCCCAGGCTCTCGGCGAGGCGTTCGTCCTTGCGGGGGTCGACGTCGAGCAGGCCCAGGGCCGCTCGGGGTTCGCGCAGGTGGTCGGGGGCGGGCGTGACGACCAGCAGGACCCCTCCGGGCTGGAGGACGCGGTGGAACTCGGGGGCGTTGCGGGGGGCGAAGACGTTGACCACGGCGTCGGCGGTGTGGTCGGCCAGGGGCAGGCGCCGCCAGGAGTCGGCGGTGACCGCGCCGCTGCGGGGGTGGGCCCTGGCGGCCAGCCGCGCGGCGAACTTGGAGACGTCGGTGGTCAGGCCGACGGCGTCCGGGAGGGCGGTGAGGATCTGGGTGAGGTAGTGGCCGGTGCCGCCGCCGGCGTCGACGATGACGCGCCGACCCCCGAGTTCCTCGGCCAGGGCCCGACCGATGGGGTCGTAGTGCCCCCGCTCCTGGAAACGCCGTCGCGCGGCGACCATCTCCCGGCTGTCACCGGACCCGGGCGGCGTGGCGCCCGTGAGCAGGCTCGCGTAGCCCTCCCTGGCGACGTCGAAGCTGTGGCCGTCGGCGCAGCTGAGCCCCTGGTCCAGGGGGCGCGCGCAGACGGGGCAGGTGAGGGAGGCCGCCAGGGAGGCGGGCATGCGCAGTTCGGGGCCGGTCTTGTTCGTCATGATCGCGGTCAGCCTACCGTCTGACCAGGGTGTCGGAGCGGGCCCCGTCGCGCGTTCCCGCCGACGGGGCCCGGCGCCGTCCACCGGCCACGGTCTAGGAGCCGATGGCCCGGCCCGCGTAGTCGGGTGCGGGCTCGGTGAGGGCCGCCAGACGCGCGGCGACCTCCTCAGGGAAGGGGACCGCCCGGCCCAGCGCCTGGTCGACGTGGAGCGCCAGCAGTTCCTCGGTCGCCGCCAGGACGTCCCCGACCCGCATCTCGTGGCAGATCCGCACCTTCCTGGCACCGGACTGGCCCGGGTCCGGACCGACCACCCGGGTGCTGACCTCCACCTCGGCGTCCGCGCCGACCTCGTGCAGGTACCGCACGTGCGCCTCCACCGTGTACAGGGAGCAGCCGGAGGCGGCACGGTAGTCGGCGCCCAGGCCGACCCGGTCCATCAGCGCGTCCGTCGCGAACCCGAAGACCAGGACGTAGTAGGCCTCGCTGAGGTGGCCGTTGTAGTCGATCCACTCGGGTCGCAGCCGTTGGGTGAGGGTCGCGCTCACGCCGCACCCCCGTCCCGCTCGGCGGCCTCCGCGCGTTCGACCTCCTGTAGCGCGCGGGCCACCGCGATCAGGCGGCGGTCGCGCTGGGCGATCAGTTCGGCGGTGGAGCGCCCCGCGACGACCTCGTCGGTGCCCGCGACCATGCGGTCGCGCAGGTCCTCGGTGAGTTCGGGCGCTTCCAGGCGGGTCCACGGGGCCTTCAGTGACGGGCCGAAGTGGTCGAGCATGTGCGCCATGCCGCCCTCTCCCCCGGCCAGGTGGAAGGTCAGGCAGGGCCCGAAGAAGGCCCAGCGCAGGCCGGGGCCGCTGGTCATGGCCAGGTCGATCTGTTCGACGGTCGCCTCTCCCTCCGCGACCATGTGCAGGGCCTCGCGCCAGGCGGCCTCCTGGATGCGGTTGCCGATGAACCCGGGGAGCTCCCGTTCCATGCTGATCACGGACTTGCCCGCCGCGCGGTAGAAGTCCGAGGCCCAGTCGACGGCCCACTGCTCGCTCCGCTCACCGCCGACGACCTCGACCAGGGGCACCAGGTAGGGCGGGTTGAACGGGTGGCCGACCACGAGCCGTCCCGGTGTGGCGGCTCGCGTCTGCATCTCGCTCATGCCGTAGCCGGAGGTGGACGAGGCGATGACCACGCCCTCGGGGGTGGCGGCGTCGATCTCGGCCAGCAGGTCGATCTTCAGGTCGAGGCGCTCCGGGGCGCTCTCCTGGACGAAGTCCGCGTCGACCACGGCCTCAGCCAGTGTGTCCACGACCCGCAGGTTCTCCTTGGCGGCGCCCTCGGCCAGGCCCAGTTCCTCCAGGGCGGGCCACGCGGAGGCGACCAGCCCGCGCAGCCTGGTCTCGGCGTCGGGGGCGGGGTCCCAGGCGACCACCCGGTAGCCGCGCCCCAGGAAGTGGGCGACCCAGCCGCCCCCGATGACGCCCGCTCCGACGCAGGCGACCGTCCGTACGGCCTCGGGGGTGGTTCTCGCGTTCTCCGTCATCGTGCTTCTCCTGTGGTCGGGGGTTCGGGGCTAGGACGCGCCGCGGAGTCCGAGCATGGCGCGGGTCTCGTCCGGTGTGGCCACCCGGGCGCCGAGGTGCTCGATGATGGCGACGGCCTTCTCGGTGAGCTGGCCGTTGGTGGCCTTCACCCCGCGGCTGAGGTAGAGGTTGTCCTCCAGTCCCACCCGGGCGTGCCCGCCGAGCAGCACCGACTGCGCCACCCACGGCATCTGTTTGCGGCCGATGGAGAAGCTGGCCCACTGCGCGCCCGCCGGGAGCAGGTTCACCATCGACTGGAGGACGCCCGGGTCCGAGGGCGCCCCGTAGGGGATGCCGGTGCACAGCTGGAACATCGTCGGGTCGTCGATGAGGCCCTCGGCGTGCATCGTCTTGGCGAACCACAGCTGGCCGGTGTCGAAGATCTCCAGCTCCGGGCGGACGCCCAGCTCCTGGATGCGCCTGGCGCCCGCGCGCAGCATGTCCGGGGTGGAGACGTACACCTGGCTGCCGTCCCCGAAGTTGAGGCTGCCGCAGTCCAGCGTGCAGATGTCGGGAAGCAGTTCCTCCACGTGCGGGAGGCGGTCGAGGCCGTTGACCAGGTCGGTGCCCTCCTCGAACTGGAGCGGATCGTCCTGGCCGATCACCAGGTCGCCGCCCATCCCCGCCGTGAGGTTGATGACGATGTCGATCCCGGTCTGGCGGATGCGGTCGACGACCTCCCGGTAGAGGGCGTTGTCGCGGGAGGGGGCGCCGGTCTCGGGGTCGCGGACGTGGATGTGCACCGCGCTGGCGCCCGCCTCGGCGGCCTCGACCGCGGCGGCGGCGATCTGTCGGGGCGTCACGGGGACGTGCTCGCTCCGGCCGACGGTGTCGCCCGCACCGGTGAGTGCGCAGGTGAGGATAGGTGTGGGGTTCATGAGGTCGCTCAAGGCGGGGCTCCGTCTCTGGGCGTGTGGGGTGGTGCGGGTACGGGGCGTCTCACCCGAGGACGTCACGGTCGATGACCGAGCGCAGGGTGTGACGCATGTGGTCGACGGACCGGCCGGGCATCCCGGTCATGACCTGGATGCCGAGACCGTCGATGAGGGCGGTGAGGCGTCTGGTCGTCTCCTCGACGTCGAGGTCGACGAAGGTTCCGCTCTCCTTCCCCTCGCGGAGGGTGCGGGCGATCGTCTCGTGCCAGCGGCGGTAGGAGTCGGCGTGTAGTTCGCGCATGCCGGGGTCCAGCGCGGCGGCCGTCCACACCTGGAGCCAGACCGACCACTCCAGGCGCAGGCGGTCCGAGCCGGGCAGCTGGAGCTCGATGAGCCGGAGCAGGCGCTCGTACGGGTCCCCGATGGTGTGCAGCTCCGCGACCTGGCGGTCGAAGGCCTGCTTGACCGAGTGGCGCAGCGCCTCGACGAGGAGGTCGTTCAGGGTCGGGAAGTGGTAGTGGACGGTGGCGCTGGAGGTACCGCAGGCCTGGGCGACCTGGGCGACGCGCACCGAGTGGTATCCGTGCTCCGCGATGAGGGTCCAGGCGGCCTCGATGATCTGGAGTCGCCGGTTGTGCTCCCGGGCGGCCTTCGGGTGGTCCGCCAGGCTCGCGGACGGCGGTCTGACCGCCGACGAGTCGCGCGGGGCCGCCGCGACCGTCTCGGCGTCGTCCTCACCGTTGATGAGCCAGTTGACCGTCACTCCGGTCTCGTCGGCGATACCGGCCAGCTCCAGGGCGGTGAACCGCCGGGTGCCGGTCAGGGATTTGGAGAGTTTGCTGGGGTCGATACCGAGTCTGGTCGCGAACTGCCGCTGGGAGAGACCGGATCGGCGGATCGCCTCGCGGGCCCTGCCGCGTACGTCGTCGGCCACGTTGTCGTTCACGATGAGAACGTAACAACGCCATGGCGATTATCGCAACATGAGAGCCAAGATCGCCCCACCGATGGAGACGTCGATCCACCCGTGACGAACCCAGACATACCCGACACGAACAGGGCATCGGTGGTCGTCCGATGCCGCTCGGCAGCGAAGCGCAACTGACTGATTGATCAGTCAGTGTCCGAACCAGGGGTGCGTCCCCTGGCCAGGACCGCCACCGGGTAGTGGTCGAGGACCTCGGTCAGGCGGGCGGTGGTGAGGCCGTCCACCCTCTCCGGCGCGAGCGTGCGGCCGGTGAGGAGGTCGGTCCACTCCCCCGGCCCCGAGGGCAGCGGCAGCACGGTGTCGGCCCACCCCCCGGCGTCGGCCAGCGTCACCGGGAGCCGGGTGGCCACCACCGCCAGCGCGGGCCCGCGGGTGCCCCGCACGGTACGCGCGAAGGCCAGGGCGTGCTCGGCGGACGGCCCCTGGGCGGCCAGCGGCAGGTAACCGGTGGGGCGGAGCGCCTCACGGGCGCGCAGGCACGTGCGGACCACATGGAGCTTGACGGCGCCGGTCTCGTCCACGGGCGGGCGCCACCCCTGTTCGAGGCGGTCCAGGAGCGCGGCGCGCGCCCCGTGGTCCACGGCCCTGCGGTTGTCCGGATCGACCAGGGACAGGTCCCACAGTTCGGTGCCCTGGTAGAGGTCGGGCACGCCCGGGCCGAGCAGCTGGACCGCCTTCTGCCCGAGCGCGTTGCTCCATCCCGGCTCCCGCAGCGACTCCGCCATGGCCCGGACCTCGGCGTACAGGTCGGCGTCGGCTCGCAGCCGCTCGGGCCAGGAGCGGACGCGGTCCTCGAAGTCGGTGTCCGGCGCGGTCCAGGACGTGCCGAGGCGGGCCTCGCGGGCGGCCTTGAGCAGGTACTCGACCAGGCGTTCGTCACTCAGGGGCCAGGCGCCGAGCAGGGTCTGCCACCCGAGGAGGTCCAGCGCGGGTTCGGGCAGCGGGGCGCGGGCGCCCCAGCGGCGGACGGCGTCGGCGAACTCGGCGGGGATCTCCGAGAGGACCGCCAGGCGGGCGCGGACGTCCTCGGAGCGCTTGGTGTCGTGGGTCGAGAGCGTGGTCATGGTGAGGGGTTCGGCGGCCTCACGGCGCAGGTTGTCCTCGTGGAAGGCGGCGGTGCCCACGCCGAACCGGGCCGGGTCGCCGCCGACCTCGTTGAGGGCGACGAAGCGGGTGCCCCGGTAGAAGGCGGTGTTCTCGGTGCCCATCGCCACGACCATGCCGCTGGTCTGCTGGACGCGGCGGGCGGTCTCGCCGTGGGGGTTCTCGCGGACGGTGCGGTCGAGGGTCTTCAGGACGGGTTGGAGGTCGGGTCGGCGCTCGGCGGCCGCGCGGACGGCGCGGGCCCAGGCCGGTTCGGCCTCGGGCAGGTAGGAGCGGTACACGTCGAAGGAGGCGAGGAGCTCACTGACGGCCTCCTCGTTGCCCTCGGAGTCGGGCAGGGTCGCGGCGATCCGGCGCACCTCCGCGCGCAGGAGTTCGTTGGCGGCGTGGGAGCGCGCCTGGTGGTCGACGGCCTCGGTGTCTGTGGGCACTCCGCGTTCGCGGGCCAGGGCGGTCAGGACGGGTTCGCCGTCGGGGTCGACGAACACCCCGCAGACCGTGCGCAGGGCGTCGTAGCCGGTGGTTCCGGCGACGGGCCAGGAGGCGGGCAGGGACTCACCGGGGGCGAGGATCTTCTCCACCACGATCCACCCGGGGAAGCGTTCCGCGAGGCGTCGGAGGTAGCCGCCCGGGTCGCTGAGCCCGTCCACGTGGTCCACGCGCAGTCCGTCGACGCCCCAGCGCAGGATCTCGGCGTGGGTGGCGTCGAAGACCCCGGGGTCCTCCACACGGACGGCGGCGAGGTGGTCGACGTCGAAGAAGCGGCGGTAGTTGAGTTCGCTGTCTCCGCGCCGCCAGGAGACCAGCCGGTAGTGCTGGCGTTCGTGCACGTCCGCCGGGTCGTCGCCGGGCGCGTACGTGCCCGGGGCCACCGGGAAGCGCTGGTCGAAGTGGACCAGGTGTCCGTCGGTGAGGGTGAGCTCGGACAGGGCCGCGCGGCCGTCGTCGCCGTCGTCGGCCAGGACCGGCACCAGGATCGGCCCGGAGCCGTGGTCCAGGTCGAAGCAGCGGGCGTACACGGAGTCCCGGCCGTGTTCGAGCACGTCCCACCACCACGGGTTCGCGTCGGGCCGGGCCACCGACATGTGGTTGGGGACGATGTCGACGACCACCTTCATCCCGAGCGCGTGCGCCCGCGCGACCAGGGCCGCGCGGGCCTCCTCACCACCCAGC
This sequence comes from Nocardiopsis sp. iso_237, assembly GCF_056173345.1. Classification (NCBI taxonomy): domain Bacteria; kingdom Bacillati; phylum Actinomycetota; class Actinomycetes; order Streptosporangiales; family Nocardiopsidaceae; genus Nocardiopsis; species Nocardiopsis sp. iso_237. The sequence continues at coordinate 3,726,177 of NZ_CM149669.1, forward strand.
GCCTCGGAAACGCGTGTGGCGTCCACCACGTCGTACCCGTGGTCCGATCCGGGGGTGGCCGCCAGGAGGGGTGACAGGTACACGGCGCCCACCCCGAGCCGGTGCAGCTGGTCCAGGAGTGCGGTCGCCTCAGCGAGGCCGAAACCGGGCCTCAGCTGGACGCGGTAGGTCGAGGTGGGTGCCTGCCGCCCGTTCGGGTCGGTACTGTGCGCGCTCATCACCCAGGACCCGTGCCCGGTCGTTCGGCGTGTCATACATGCCCGCGCCCACTCACACCGAAGGGCCCGAGGGAACGACTTTCACCGGTCGAAAACTCCTCGTTCACCTCCTGTCCACCCAGAGTCCCCCGTACCGCCACGGACACGTCCGGTTCCGCACACACCCGCGTTGGGGAAGTCGGTCCGGCAATGGTTAAATTCATCGGCGGTCTTCCATCACCAGCGACAACGCGCCGGGCACCGGCGACCAGTGGTCAGGACGACGAGGACCACCGATTCCGACGAAGGGGATAGAGGAAGCGTGCTCCCGCCCAACAAGCGCACCCGCACCCAGCGCCGATCGAACGCCTACCGGGGCGCGGCCTCGGCCGCGCTGGCCGGACTTCTGCTCGCGTCCACCGCCTGCGGCAGTGACGACGCCGTCCAGGGGGCCGGCCCGGCCGTCCCCGACGACCTGGAGTGCTTCTCGGGGAGCCTGCACGGCTCCGGGTCCAGCGCCCAGGAGAACGCGATGACGACGTGGATCGCGGGCTTCCAGTCGGCCTGCGAGGACGCGCGCATCTACTACGACTCGATCGGTTCGGGCGGTGGCCGCAACCAGTTCATCGACGGCGCGGTGACCTACGCCGGGACCGACGCGGCGATGGACGCCGAGGAGAACGCCGACGCCGTGTCGCGCTGCGGTGGTTCCGACACGATCAACCTGCCCGCGTACGTGGTGGCGATCGCGGTGGTGTTCAACCTCGACGGGATCGAGGAGCTCAACCTGAGCCCCGACACCCTGGCCAAGATCTTCAACCAGGACATCACGCGCTGGAACGACCCGCAGATCGCGGAGGACAACCCCGGCGTCGACCTGCCGGACCTGGCGATCACACAGGTCAACCGGGCCGACGACTCCGGGACGACGGAGAACTTCACCCGTTACCTGGCCGAGGCCGCCCCCGACGCGTGGCCGCACGAGGCCGACGGGCAGTGGCCGATCACCCCGCGTGAGTCCGCGCAGGGCAACAGCGGTATCGCTGACACGGTCTCGCGGGCCGACGGCGCCATCGGGTACGTGGAGATGTCCCACCTGCACGGCCTGCCCGCCGCGAGCATCGGTGTGGGAGACGAGTTCGTCGACATCTCGCCGGAGGCGGCCGCCCAGGTCGTGGCTGACTCCCCCCGCCGCGAGGAGAACACCAGCGAGTTCGACCTCGCGCTGGCCCTGGACTACGGCACCACCGAGCCCGGCAGTTACCCGCTGGTGCTGGTCAGCTACGAGACCGTGTGCCTGGACTACCCGGACCAGGCCGAGGCCGAGCGGGTCAAGGCGTTCCTGCGGTACGTGGTGAGCCCGGAGGGCCAGGAGGCGGCCTCCGAGGAGACCGACTCGACTCCGGTCAACGAGTCCCTGCGCGAGGACCTGCTGGCCTCCATCGAGGCGATCGGTTCCTAGCGGACACCGTGGTTCCCGGGGCGCGTCACCAAGGTGGCGCGCCCGTTCCACACCTTTGATCCGGTACCTTACGTACTGACCACGTAGCGCTGGGTCAGGTGTCACGGGCGGGCGCTGTGCGGTGCGACGGGCCCGTCCGGCCGGGTCGGTGTCTTCCCCCACCTATCCGGCCGCGGCCGGGCCCCCGCCGGGGTCCTCCTCGTCGGGCATCTCACGCCCGCAGGCCCGGCAGGCCCGGTACCAGAGCGAGCGGAGCCGGGCCCGTGGCCTCCGGCGCCGACTCCGACGTCGGCGCCACCAACGTCTGCGTTCCCCCTCCTCCTCGTCACCCTCCGCGTCGCCCGGCTCCGCGTCGCCCCGACACGCGTCGACGAACCCCCCGGGGACGGGCCCCGGGTACTCGACGGCGGCCCGGGGCGGCGGCGGGACGGAACGGTGCAGGGTGAGGTCGGTGAGGGTGCCCTCCCCGCCGTGGATGCGGTAGCGGCCGTGGAGCGCGGCGACCACGTCGGCCAGGTCCTCCTCGTCGTCGCACACCCGCATGGCCCGGGCCAGTGCCCGGGTCCGCCAGAGCCGGACCCCGGCGTCACGGGTGGGCGAGGCCGCCAGGAAGAGCTCGGTGAGCCCGGCGCGGGCGCGTTCGGCGCTGGCCAGGAGCCGGGACAGCGCCAGCTCCCCCAGCCCCCAGGCGACCGGCACCTGGAGGAGGAAGGGTGAGGGGAATCCGGTCCTGGGCGCGGTGGCGGCGAAGGAGATCCGTGGTTCCCGCAGGTAGTTGGCCTGGATGAGACGCAGGTCCAGCTGGGGCCCGTCGAAGCCGCCCGTGGCCGACCCGGCCCCCTCCCAGTCAGCGACCAGGGTCAGCGCGAGGTCCGTCTCGGTGCCGTTGAGCAGCCGGTCCACACACCCCCGGACGAGGTCGTAGGGGGCGCCGGCCACGTCCACCACGGCGTGGACCAGCGGGGTGCGGCGGCGGGCCTCGGGGACCCGTTCCCGGTAGGCGTGCGGGTGCGGCATGAGTTCGGCCAGGACCTCGGTGCGGAAGCGTTCCGAGGGCAGGCGGGTACGGGCCGTGGAGGCCGGGCCGACGTGCCAGGCGGTGGCGGTGCGCTCGGGGACCATGACCGCCCCGGCCTGCCAGAGCCGGTAGCCGAACTCGGTGTCCTGACCGAGGTCCAGGTCGGGGTCGACGCCTCCGGCCGCCTCGTAGAGGCTGCGGCGCACCGCCGCGGCGGCGCCCAGGTAGGCGTGGAAGCCGAGGTGGTCGGCGTCGCGCAGGTCGTCGCTCTGGTCCAGTAGGTGTTCGATCCAGTCGTGGCGGCCCCCTGTGTCGAGGTCGCGGTGGAGGTCGCCGGAGCGGGCGGCGGCCAGGACCGCCCCGGGACCGTGGGGGTCGGTGTCGGTGAAGCGGACGCGGCCGAGGGTGACGCACTCGGCGTGGGTGTGGTGCCAGCGCGCCTGGGCCTCGACGAACTCGGGGCAGGCGACCATGTCGGCGTCCATCCACATGAGGATGTCGCCGGTGCTGGCGTGCGCTCCGTACGCGCGGGCGTATCCCGCGCCCCAGCCGCCGTCGGGGGCGGCCACCACCCGGCAGCGGCGCGGGCGGTGGTCGGGGAGCGTGAGCGGTGGGGCGGAGTGGTCGTCGACCACCACGACCTCGAAGAGGTGCTCGGGGTAGGTCTGGACGGACAGGGAGGCCAGCGCCAGGTCGAGGTGATCCTGGCCGCCCCTCGCGGGGATGATGACGCTGACGGTGAGTTCCGGTGTCCAGCAGCCGGTGGCGGGTGGTGTCAGCGCGCTCCAGTCGTTGCGGAAGACGCGGGTCGCGACCCGTTCCACCCGGCCACGGTGCGACACCCCGTCGACATGAGACCCTACGTGCTTATTCAGTGACACAGAGTCACTATAGCGATGTTTCCCCACACAGGGTGAGTGTCACCCCTCGTCGATGTGTCTCCGCGCCGGGTCCCGCTCGCGACGCGGGCGTGGTCCGGGCCGCGCGAGGACCGGACCGGGCCGGTCAGCGGCGCGGGGCGGACCCCTCGGACCTCAGCATGCGCACGCCCAGCAGGACGACCCCGACGACCAGGGCGATCATGACGCCCCACACCAACAGGCCGACGATCACCGACAACAACCAGAAGAGGGCGACGACGACCGCGACACCCGCGGCGACCCTGAGAACGAGACGACCCATGCGCCGAAGGATACGCGGGCACCCCGCACGACGGAACCCCGGCCCGTCCTCCGGAGAGGGCGGACCGGGGAGCACCGCACGTCCTAGCCCGGACGGACGGCGCTGGTGAACACGCCGTCCCAGTAGGCGGCCAGTGAGACCTCCTCCAGCGGCTTCGACGGGTTCGAGCCGTGGATCATCATGCCGTTGCCGGAGTAGATTCCCACGTGGCTCGGGGCCGAGACGTCGTAGAAGAACATCAGGTCACCGGGCTGGAGCTGGTCGCGCGAGACCGGGGTCCCGGCGTTGACCTGGTCGTAGGTGGTGCGCGGCAGGCTCACTCCCGCCTGGGCCCACGCGGCCTGGGTCAGGCCGGAGCAGTCGTAGCCGTCGGGCCCGGTACCGCCCCAGACGTAGGGCTTGCCGATCTGCGCGCGGGCGAAGTCCAGGACGGCCTGGACGTCACCGGAGACGGCGGCGGTACCGCCGGAGGCACCGGCGGCGCCGGCGTCCGTGACGGCCTCGCCCACGGTCGGGTCGACACCGCCCAGGCTCTCCAGGACCTCGGCCTGCTCGTCGAGCGCGGCCTCGCCCGCGGCCACGGCCTCCTCGGCTGCCTCCAGGGACTGGGCGGCGGCCTCCTCGGTCGCCTCGGCCGAGTTGTACAGCTCCTCGGAGTTCTCGACCTCGGTGACGTAGTCGGCCAGGGTCGCCTGCTGCCCCTCGGACAGGTAGTCGAGGTCGGCGATGTTCTGCAGCGCGTTGTCGGCGTCACTGCCGAACAGCACGCCCATCGAGCTGTGGGTGGCGCCGGTGTAGGCACCCTGCACGATGACGGAGACCTGACCGGACTTGGCGTCCAGCTCCTCCTGCGCGTTCTCCAGGCGTTCCTGGAGGTCCTCCAGCTCGACCTCGGCCGCGGCGTGGTCCTCCTTGGCCTCGTTGAAGTCCGCGTTCAGCCCGGAGAGCTCCTCCTGGAGCTCCTCGTAGCGCTCACGGGCCTCCGACTCGGTCTGGTCGGCCAGGGCCACGCCGGAGGACAGGACCACGGCACCGAGAGCGACGAAGCCGACCGTCGTCAGGCGACGGGTGGGTTCGGGGTTGCGAGTCAAAGCACCGACTGCCTTTCTCCCACACCCGTTTACCGGCACGGGGCATCCCGAAGGCGCGCCGAGGGACGGCGCGGGGATGCGTGGCGGAGGGATACCGGCGGCGACGGGAAGGGTCGCGGGAACTCGCCGGGCGTCGTGACGGCCCCCGCTCCTGGGACAAGGACAGCTGCTGAGCGGGGTGCAACGGCAGGTCGTACGCTGTCACCCTGGTGGTGACGAACTGGGGCGTTCCGACCTGGGGGAACACTAATTCATCCCCTGGACCGGACGCGACCCGTTCGTTACCTCCCGATGGGCGACCCGACCGGCCCGAAGCGGGCGCGCCCCTCCCCGGAACCCCGCCGGGGGCGCGGGTGGCGCGTCGTTCTTCCCAGGGAGGCCGAGTCAAAACCGGGCCAAGCCCCGGCTTGACCATGACGCGTCTCACACCCGAACGGGGAAGGGGGTCGGACACCCGGGGTGCCCGACCCCGACGGATCACAGGTGGCGGGCCCACCAGTCGAGGACCGCCTCGAACCTGGCCACCCGGTGGCTGGGCAGGCCCGAACGCGACAGCTCGTGCCCCTCCCCCGGGAACAGCAGCATCTCGGTCTCGTGCCCCCGCTTCCTGAGCGCCACGAACAGGCGCTGGGCCTGCTCCACGGGGCAGCGCCAGTCCTGCTCGGAGTGGATGATCAGGAACGGCCTGTCGATCCGGTCCGCGTGGCTGAGCGGACTCTCCTTGGCCCAGGTCTCCTCCGGGCCGTACAGCGGCTCCGGAAAGAACGAACCGATGTCGGACGATCCCTGGAAGCTGTCGATCGCGTTGACCGCGCGCTCACTGATGGCGGCGCGGAAGCGCTCGCCGTGGTGGGCCGCGATCCACGTGGTCATGAAGCCGCCGTGCGAGCCGCCCATGACCCCCACCCGGGTGGCGTCCAGCCGCTCGTCCTTCAACGCCTCGTCCAGGAAGGACAGGACGTCGACGGAGGTGGTGGCGCCCACCGAGCCGATGACCGCCCGACCGTGCTCCTGGCCGTAGCCCGACGAACCACGGGGGTTGCAGTAGAGCACCGCGTACCCGGCCGCCGCGTACACCTGGGTCTCGTCGAAGAGCTGCCAGCCGTACTGGGCGTACGGGCCGCCGTGGATCATCAGCACGACCGGGTGCGGGCCCTCGCCTCCGGGCACCGCCAGCCAGCCGTGGACCTCGTTGCCGTCCTCGGTGCGGACGGTCAGCTCGGTGACCGCGACCGGGTCCAGCTCCGGGTCCGTGAAGGAGGTCAGCGCCCGGGTTCCGTCCTCGGTGACCGCGTACAGCTCGCCGCTGTCGCGCTCACCGGCGGCCGTCACCACGGTGACACCGCCCGCGTGGTCGAAGGTCCCCACCTGGACGCGCCCGCCGAACACCGTGGTGCGCACGCCGCCGGGGGTGACCAGGTACAGCTCGACCGCGCCCCGGTTCTCACCGGCGACCAGGACGCCCTCGCCGGTCTCCTGGGGACGCGAGCTCATCCGGGGGTCCTCGGTCCCGGTCAGCCTCTTGGGCGCCTCGGAGCCGTCGAAGGGCACCGACCACAGGCCGGTCCCCCGGCCCACGAAGTCGTCGAGGTCCGGGCCGAGCTCGTCACCGACGAAGTACACGGTGGAGCCGTCCTCGGACAGGCTCACCGCCCCGACCTTCAGGTCGCCCCGGGTGATCCGGCGCGGCTCCGCCCCGGCTTCGGGGCGGCAGACCCACACGTCACCGACGAGGTCCGTGTCGCGCGTCGCGTGCAGGGCGGCGTCGAACACCAGCCCCGTGCCGTCCGGGGTCCACGTCGGGCGCCCGTGGTCGGCGTCGCCCTCGGTGACCCGGACCGGTTCGCCCACCTCGCCCGAGGGGTCGACGGGGGCGCTCACGAACACGTGCTGGCGCCGGTCGTTGGTGAAGCCGAAGTCGTCGAGCCGGTACTTCAGGGCGGTGATCCGGCGCGGGGGCTCCTGGTCCGGGGGGCCGTCGACGTAGCGGCCCTCCTCGGGCACCCGCGCGTTGTAGGCCAGGCGCGTGGAGTCCGGACTCCACGTGAACGCTCCGGCGCCCAGCGGGTGGTCGGTGATCCTCCACGGCTCACCGCCGTCCGAGGGCAGGACGTGGATCTGGGGGCGCTTGTCCTCGTCGGGGCGCAGGAAGGCGATCCAGCGGCCGTCGGGCGAGTAGGCGGGGGCACCGTCGCGCGTGCCCCGGGTGATCCGGCGGGCGGGTGCGGAGCCGTCGGTGGGCACGCTCCAGAGGGAACCGAGGTAGGCGTCCTCCTCCAGGTCGGGGCGGGACACGGCGAGGACGGCGCGGGCGCCGTCCGGGGAGAGTGAGGGTGCGCTGAGGCCGTGCAGGCGGGCGATGTCAACGGGTTTCATACACGAGTGGCGGCCGCGCGGGCGCGGTCCGCCGTCTCCTTCCCTTGGGGTACGGGGATGCCGGTGACCGAAGGCGCCCCCCGGTCCGGGGGTCATCCCACACGGACCCTATCGACGCACGATTCGTCACATCCATACTTTTCGCACCATGAGTGTGTCTTCGCGGGCCGGACCCCCGATCCGTTCCCCGGTCCGACCGGTGGCCTCACGGCCTTCGTATCCCCCGGTGCCCTAGAGTCACCGCATGCGACGAAGAGCAGGTCTGGCGCTGGCCGGGGCCGCCGTGGTCCTGGCCTGGAGCGAGTGGGTGAACTGGCGCTGGTCCAGGACGCTGGTCGGGAACGCCCCGGGGACCTCCGAGGCCGTGGTCGTGCTCGGGTACCGGAACCCCCAGCCGACGGCCAACCTCGTGAACCGCTGGCGGGTCCGCGCCGCCCTCCGCTCCGTCACGGCTGGCGGAACGCACGGCACCCGCGTGATCTTCAGCGGCGGCGCGACCACCCACCACGCCTCGGAGGCCCGGTTGATGGCCGACCACGCCGGGTCGGTGCTCGGGTTCGACGGCACGGTGCTCCTGGAGGAGCGGAGCACGACGACGTGGGAGAACGTCGCCAACGTGATCCCGCTGCTGGAGGGCGCGGATCGCATCAAGATCGTCTCCCAGCCCGCCCACGCGCTCAAGGCCCGCGCGTACCTGCGGCGGCAGCGGCCGGACCTCGCCGCGAGGCTCGTGCGGGCGGACGACTACCGTCCCGGCGAGTGGGCGGTGGGCAAACCGCTGCTGGCGCTGTACGGGGTGTGGAAGCTCCGCGCGCTCACCGCCGACGAGCGGAGGATCTCGCCTGGGCCGCCCCGGCCCGCCGTGTGACGGGGACGGGGCGGACCTGTGGCGGCGACGGCGGTCAGCGGATCCGGTCGGTCTCCAGTCGGGTGCAGACCCAGCGGTCCCCCTCGCGGCGGAGGCGGAAGGCGAAGACCCGGGTGCGGCTGTCGCAGGCGATCACGGCGCTGGCCTCCATCCCTCCGGCGCCGAGCGGCTGGTGGAACACCCGGGTCAGCCGGGGCGCCATCGCGCAGTCGACCGTGCCGCGCAGGCGGCGCAGCTCCTCCCGGACCGGAACGGTCACGTGGTCGCGCAGCACCTCCGGGGCGCGCCTGCCCACCAGGACCTCCGCCATCTGCTGCGCCAGCCGGTGCACGTCACCGGGGGTCCGATGGCCCGCCAGCGGGGACGCGGCGCACCGGCCCGACGTCATGCCCCGGCGCGGGGAACGGGCGGGGGTCCGCACCGGCCGCCAGGGATGGGCGGCGGCGCGGGAGCAGAGCCGTTGTCGGCAGGGGTGGCCGTGGGAGGTGTGCGACATGAACGGATTCCTTCCGGGGGAGGAACGACACCCTGACGCCCTTCCAGGAGCGTGTGGGCGCGGGTCCGTGCCACCTGGCATTCCAGGTTCCGCACGACCGTCGACACGGCCACCCCTCGACGAGCGCCCCCCACCTGGGAACCGTCATACTTCTAGACGTGACTCACGCGTACCTTTCCTCCCCCGTTCCCGTCGCCCTCGCCCACCGGGGCGGATGGCTCACCGACGACCAGGGCGTGCGCCGCACCGAGCTGGAGAACACGGCGGTGGCCTTCCAACACGCCGTCGACCTGGGCTACACGTACCTGGAGACGGACGTGCACGCCACCAGCGACGGTGTGCTCATGGCCTTCCACGACGACACCCTGGACCGCACCACCGACCGGAACGGCGCCATCTCGGCGCTGCCCCACCGGGAGGTCGCCCGCGCCCGGGTGGCGGGCAAGGAACCGGTCCCCCTCCTCGAGGACCTGCTGGGCGCCTGGCCCGAGGCACGGTTCAACATCGACCTCAAGTCGGACGGCGCCGTCCTTCCGATGCTGGAGGTACTGCGCCGCACCCAGGCCTGGGACCGCGTGTGCGTGGGCTCCTTCGACCAGGCCCGCCTGGAGCGCGCGCGACGGCTCTACGGCCCCCGGGTGGCCACCTCCTGCGGCCCCGTCGACGTGGCCCGGCTGCGGCTCGCCTCGCTCTCCCCGCTGCTGCGTCCCACCGCCAGCCGCGTCCCGGTCTGCGCGCAGATCCCCATGAGCCACGGCGGCTTCCCCATCCTCAGCCGGGACGTGATCCGCGCCGCGCACCGGCTCGGCATGCAGGTGCACGTGTGGACGGTCAACGAGCCCGAGGTGATGGAGCGCCTGTTGGACGCGGGCGTGGACGGCATCATCACCGACAACACCGTCGCCCTGCGCGAGGTGCTCGTCCGACGGGGACGCTGGAACCAGCCCGGCCCCAGAACAACGAAGAACGGATAGCCCCCCTCCATGTCCACCACACCCTCGCCACCGGCGGCGGACAACTCCCCCGCGGCCGACCCCGCCCAGCGCAGACGCGAGCAGCGCGGCTGGTACACCTACGACTGGGCCAACCAGGTGTTCATCACCTCGGTGGTCACCGTGCTCATCGGCCCCTACCTGTCGGGGCTGGCCTGCTCGGAGGCGGGGGCGGCCGGTGACTGCTCACAGCCGGGCCTGGTGCTCTACCCGCTCGGGGTCGAGTGGATCAGCATGCACCCGAACTCCCTGCACCCGATGGTGACCACGGTCGCCGGGCTCATCCTCCTGGTGATGCTGCCGATCGTGGGGGCCCTGGCCGACCACACCCAACACAAGAAGCGCTGGCTGTTCTGGCTGGCCGCCGCCGGTTCGGTGTGCGTCAGCTCGCTGTACCTCACCAGCGACTACCAGGTGGCCGCGCTGCTGTTCATCACCGGCAACACCTTCTACGGGATGTCCCTGGTGGTGTTCAACGCCTTCCTGCCGGAGATCGCCACCTCGGAGGAGCGCAACCGCGTGTCCGTGACGGGGTGGGCGATGGCCTACCTGGGCGGCGGGCTCCTGCTCGCCGCGCACATGGGCCTGCTGGCCTCGGCCGACTCCCTCGGGGTCTCGGAGGGGCACGCGGTCCGCATCGCCTTCGCGTCGGTGGGCCTGTGGTGGTTCGTCTTCTCGGTGATCGGCATCCGCCTGTTGCGCAACCGCTACGGCGGGCTCGCGGCCGAGGCGGGTCCCCCGAAGCTGGGCGTGTCCCTGAAGCAGTACTGGCGCACGCTGCGGGAGATGCGCCACTTCCCGAACACGCTGAAGTTCCTCATCGCGTTCGTGCTGTTCAACAACGGCATCCAGGCCGTCATCTACTTCGCGGGCAGCTTCGCCAGCCAGGACCTCAACCTGTCGCTGGCCGTCCTGAGCGCCACCATCCTGCTCATCCAGTTCGTCGCCTTCGCGGGCGCGCTGCTCATGGGGTGGGTCGGCCGCCGGTTCGGTACCAAGAACACCGTCCTGGCGAGCCTGGTCGCCTGGTGCGCCCTGGTCACCTGCGGCTACTACCTGCCGCCCGACGACCCGGCGCTGTTCCTGCTGCTGGGCGCGGGTATCGGCATGGTGCTGGGCGGGACCCAGTCGCTCGCCCGGGCCCTGTACTCGCTGCTCATCCCGCGCGGGCGCGAGGCGGAGTACTTCAGCCTGTTCCAGCTGGCCGACCGGGGTTCGGTGCTGCTGGGCGCGGCCTCGATCACCCTGGTGGTCAACCTGACCGGCGGATTCCGCACCGCCATCTTCTCGCTGGTGGTCTTCTTCGTCATCGGCGGCGTCCTGCTGTGGCGCACCGACCTGAGGAAGGGCATCGAGTCGGTCGGCAACACCGTGCCGAACAACCTCTGACCGCGTCCCGGAACGTCGTCGGCCCCGGTGATACTGGGTGCCGACGACGTTCGTGTTCGGTGCGGGGGGTGCGGTGCGGGTTCTGCACGCGGTGTGGTCCAGGGACACGCTGGTGCTCTGGGGCGAGGGCGGGGAGCGCGAGTGCCCCACGGCCCCGGGGACGGGGGCGCACCCCGGTGCCGCCGGGGTGGCGGAGCTGCGCGCGGTGGCCGCCAAGGCGGGGATCGACCCCGACTCCCCCGGCGCCACCGCTCCGCTCCTGCGGCTGCCAGGGAACTCCTCGGCCCCCGCCCCGTCCGACACCGACGACCCCGCTCCCGCGGAGTTCCGATCCTGGACGGTGCCCGGGCTGGAGCTGACCGCCGCGGAGGCCGACACCCTGCTGTCGGCGCTCGACTCCCTGCCCGTGACGGCCGGGCCCGCCCTGACCCACCTGGGCGCGGTGCACGCCCTCGCGGAGAGCCTGGTCCGCGCCGGGGGCGTCCTGCCCGACCTCGTCGGTGACCCGCCCCGCGCACGGTGGCGCCCCGCCCCCCTGGACACCGCCGAGGAGCACCTGTCGGCCCTCACCCGTGCGCTCCCCCCGGCGGCGGTCGCGCACCTGTCCCCCGGGGAGCGGACCGAGGCGGCCCGGCTGTGCGTGCTGGCCCCGCTCGAACTGCTCACCGACGCCGTCGCCCGGCGCCTGGCCACCGCCGCGCCCGGGGCCGGTGCGGACACGCGCACGGACTCCGCGGCCCCACCGGCCGCCCGGCTCGCGGCCGCGCTCACCGGGGAGCGCACCCGGGTGGACGCCGACACCGCCCACGCGCTGCGCGGCCCCCTGCGGGAGTGGCGCTCCCGGGTCCGGGGCGGGGGCCGGGCCCAGCTCCTCTTCGTCCTGCGCGAACCCGAGCCCGAGGGCGCGCACGGCGGCCCGCGCCCCTGGACACTGGAGTTCTGGGTGCGCTCCACCTCCGACCCCGGCCTGCGCCTGCCCCTGGAGCGGGTCTGGCTGGGCGAGGGCGCCGCCTGGCTGCCCGAGGACGTGGGGACCACCGCCCTGGCCGACCTGCGCCGGGCCGCACGCCACCTGCCCGCCCTCCACCGCGCGCTCGCGGACCTGGCCCCGGCCCGTCTGACCATGGACACCGCACGGGCGCAGGCCTTCGTGGGCGGGGCCGCCGCCCGGCTCACCTCGGCGGGGTTCGGCGTGGTCCTGCCCGAATGGAGCGGTCGCGGCGCCCTCGAGCTGCGCATGACGGTCGGTGGGGAACCGAAACGGCGCGGTCGCGGCGGGGTGGGGCCCACCGAACTGGTGGACGTCTCCTTCGAGGCGCTGTTGCGCGGCCCCGGCGCACAGGAGCCGCTGGACGACGCGGAACTGGACGAGCTCGCTGAGCTGGCCCGGCTCAAGCGCTCCCTGGTCCAGGTGCGCGGCCGGTGGATGGAGATGGACCCCGAACGGGTCGAGGCCGCACTGGACCTGATGCGGCGGAGCGGGCGGGGACCGATCCGGCGCGAGGAGGCGCTGCGGACGGCGATCGGCGCCGAGCCGACCCCGCTGCCGGTGGCGGACGTGGTGGCCGACGGGCCGCTGGGCGCCCTGTTGGACGGCGGGGCCAAGGCCGTGCCCCGGCCGATGGGCACCCCGCCGGGCTTCGAGGGGACGCTCCGCCCCTACCAGGACCGGGGTTCGGCCTGGCTGCGGTTCCTGGGCGAGCTCGGGCTGGGCGCGGTGCTCGCCGACGACATGGGGCTCGGCAAGACCGTGCAGCTGCTGGCGCTGCTCACCGACGAGCGCGCCGAGGGCCCGGCGCCCGGGCCGACCCTGCTGGTGTGCCCGGTGTCGCTGGTCGGCAACTGGCGTAAGGAGGCGGAGAAGTTCGCCCCGGGCCTGCGGGTCCACGTCCAGCACGGGCCCGAGCGGCCGACCGGCAACGCGCTGGCGCGCATCGTGGGCGCCTGCGACCTGGTGGTGACCACCTACGGGGTGGTGGCGCGCGACACCGAGGAGTTGTCGGGCATGCCCTGGCACCGGGTGGTCTGCGACGAGGCCCAGGCGCTGAAGAACCACGCCACCCAGCAGGCGCGGGCGGTGCGTTCGCTGCCCGCCGCCACACGGATCGCGCTCACCGGGACCCCGGTGGAGAACAACCTGGGCGAGCTGTGGTCGGTGATGGAGTTCGCCAACCCCGGACTGCTGGGGACGGCGGCCGACTTCCAGCGCGCGGTGGCCGACCGCGCCGAGGCGGAGGAGGGCGCGGGCGAGGGAACGGACCTGGTGCGGCGGCTGACCGGGCCGTTCGTGCTGCGGCGGCTGAAGACCGACCGTTCGATCATCGCGGACCTGCCGGAGAAGCAGGAGATGCGCACCTGGTGCACGCTCACCCCGGAGCAGGCCTCGCTGTACAAGGCGGTGGTGGACGACCTGGCCGAGCGGATGGCGGAGGCCGACGAGAAGGAGCGCAAGGGTCTGGTGCTGTCGTCCATGTCCCGGCTCAAGCAGATCTGCAACCACCCGGCGCAGTTCCTCGGGGACGGATCGGCGCTGGCGGGCCGCTCGGGCAAGCTCGACCGTCTGGAGTCGATCCTGGGCGAGGCGGTGGCCGAGGGGGACAAGGCGCTGTGCTTCACGCAGTACGCCCGCTGGGGTGAGCGGCTGGCTCCCTACCTGAGGTCGCGGCTGGGGGTGCCCGTGCTGTGGCTGCACGGCGGGACCTCCCGCGCCGACCGCGAGCGGATGACGGAGCACTTCCAGACGGTGGCGGGGCCGGTGGTGTTCCTGCTCTCGCTCAAGGCGGCCGGGACCGGGCTGAACCTGACCGCCGCCAACCACGTGGTGCACGTGGATCGGTGGTGGAACCCGGCGGTGGAGAACCAGGCCACCGACCGGGCCTTCCGGATCGGTCAGCGCCGGAACGTGCAGGTGCGCAAGCTGGTGTGCGTGGGCACCGTGGAGGAACGGGTGGACGAGATGATCGAACGCAAGAGCGTGCTGGCCGACGGCGCCGTGGCCACCGGGGAGGGCTGGCTGGGCGGTCTGTCGGTGGCGGACCTGCGCGAGGTGGTGCGGCTGGCTCCGGAGGCGGTCTCGGGATGAGCTGGTCGGAGCTGGTGGGCGGGGCCCTGGGCGCGGTCGGCGGCGGTGCCGGGGCGGTGGAGCGGTTCTCGGTGCGGCCCGGTGAGGTGGCCGCCCGGGTCCGGGGGCACGAGGTGAGCCTGATCCGGACCGTGTGGGAGGGGCCGGAGTGGGACCGTGTGGGCGCGGCGCTGGCCTCGCAGCCGGTGTTCCGTGCCCGTGTGCTCGCCGGGGAACTGCCCGAGGCGGCGGCCCGCGTGTTCGCGCTGCTCGGCCTGGACCTGGTGCCGGACGGTTGGGCCGGTCTCGTCGCGACGTGCTCCTGTGACCACTGGGGCGGACGGTGCGCTCACCTGGTGGCGGCCGCGGCCGCGCTGGGGGCCGAGGCCGACCGGGACCCCTTCGTCCTCACCCGGTGGGCGGGCCGGGAACGGCGCGCGTTGGTGGAACTGGTCCGGGGGCTGCCGGGCGGCGCGAAGGGCACGGCCTCCGGGGGCACGGAGTTCGGGAACGGCGGGGACGGAGACCATTCCCGTGAACTCCGTGAAACCGGAATCGATGTTTGCGCCGCACAGGCGCGAACGACCAATCCCCTTTCCCCGGCGGGCTTCTGGTCCTCCCCCGTCACACCCCCGCCACCTCCCCTCCCTGAGGGGGTCGGAGACCGTGTCAGGGCCGTGGCCCCAGGGCATGTCGCGGATCACCTGCCCGGTTTCGACCGTTCCGTGAAGCGCTATTCGGAGACCGGGGATGACACCTGACGTTCCCGATCGATTTTCTTGTGGAAAACGCCGGTAAGAACACCGAAACACGGTTACGATTCGCCTGGAGATGACCCCGCACGACTAGTCCTGATTGGTACCTCTCTCTATGGCCGATCGCTTCCCCCCACACATCGACATGGACACTCCGAGCATCGCGCGGATGTACGACTACCTCCTGGGAGGGAAAGACAACTTCGCGCCGGACCGCAAGGCCTGTGAGGCGCTGGCCGAGCACATGCCCGAGCTCGTCGCCTGTGCCAACGACAACCGGGCCTTCCTCGGTCGTGCCGTGGACCACGTCGTCTCCAGCGGGGTGGACCAGTTCCTCGACCTGGGCGCGGGGCTTCCCACCACCGACAACACCCACCAGGTCGCGCAACGGACCGAGCCGGGGGCCCGGGTCCTCTACGTCGACCACGACCCCATCGTGCTCGCCCACGGACGGGCGCTCCTGGGTGACAGCCAGTCGACCGCGTTCCTGCACGCCGACGTCCGCGAGACCGACGAGATCCTGAACTCCCCCGAGGCCGCCAAGCTGATCGACCTCGACCGGCCGCTCTGCGTCATGCTGGTCTCCCTGCTGCACTGCCTGCCCGACGACAGCGATCCCTTCGGCATGGTGCGCTCCCTCATGGAGCGGGTCGCCCCCGGGTCCGCCGTCATCTACTCGCACGTCGTCTCCGACGACCCCGAGGCCGCCGCATGGATGGACGGCATGATGCTGGAGTTCGGCACCGCGTGGGGGCGGGTCCGCACCCAGGAGGAGGCCTCCCGGGTGTTCGACGGTCTGGAGCCGGTCAGCCCCTGGACGGACGGCCGGGACCAGACCCCGAGCCTGGTGGACTGCGCCAGCTGGCGCCATCCCGAGCACGAACCGCGCCTGCGCCCCGCGGACGCCGACGTCAAGCGGTGGGAGACCGCCGGGGTGGCCTTCAAGCGCTGACCCCGGGCACCGCTCCGATCAGAGCAGTCCGTCGATCTCCGACTTCGACACCGCGGCCGACATCCGTCCGAAGGTCCCCCGCTCAGCGACCTCCCTGGCGGCGTCCAGGGCCCCGGCCAGCGCCGACCGCGACAGCCCCGACCCGAGGCTGATCCGCCGGGCCCCCAGGGCACCCAGCTCCGCCACGGACATCCCGGCCGCCGCCCCCGAGGCCAGCACGTTGACGGGGCGGTTCACCGAGGAGCACACCGCACGGATGGCGTCCGCGTCCGGCAGCCCCGGGGCGAACAGCACGTCGGCCCCGGCCTCCTCGAAGGCCCTGAGCCGACGGATGGTGTCCTCCAGGTCCGGGCGGCCGTGGAGGTGGTTCTCGGCGCGGGCGGTGAGCGTGAACGGGAAGGGCAGGGTCCGCGCCGCCTCCACGGCGGCCCGGACCCGCTCGACCGCCAGACCGAACTCGTGGATCGGTGCGTCGGGGTCGGCGGTGGTGTCCTCCACGGAACCGCCCACGACCCCCGTGGCCCCGGCCGCCGTGATCGTGCGGGCCACCTCCTCGGGGGAGCGTCCGAACCCGTCCTCCAGGTCCGCCGACACCGGCAGGTCCGTGGCCGCCGCGATCACCGAGGCGTTGCGCAGGGTCTCCTCGCGCGAGACCAGACCGGCGCCGTCCCGGCGCCCGAGCCCGTGCGCGAGCCCTCCGCTGGTGGTGGCCAGGGCCGTGAAGCCGAGACCGCCGAGCAGCCGGGCCGACCCGGCGTCCCAGACGTTGGCGATCACGAAGGGTTCCGGCCCCCGGTGCAGCTCACGGAGGCGTTCGCCCCGCGCCGTCAGTTCCCGTCCGTTGTGGTCCATGCCCTCCCTTGTACACCCGGCCACCGACAGAACCGGGAACGGGCGTGCACGGAGCGGTCACCCACACCGGTTCACCGCCTCCGCTCCAGCACCTGGTTCACCCGGTCCCGTCCTCCTCGAAGACCTCCTGCGCGATGGCGAACGCCTTGTTGGCGGCCGGGACACCGCAGTAGACCGCCGCCTGGAGGAACACCTCGCCGATCTCGTCGGGGGCCAGACCGTTGCGCAGGGCGGCCCGCACGTGCATGGCCAGTTCGCCCCAGTGCCCCTGGGCGACCAGGGCGGTGAGCACCATGCAGCTCCGGGTGCGCCGGTCCAGGCCGGGCCGGGTCCAGACCTCACCCCAGGCGTAGCGGGTGATGAGGTCCTGGAAGGGCTCGGTGAACGTGGTCGTGCGGGCCTCGGCCCGGTCCACGTGGGCGTCACCGAGCACGCTCCGGCGCACCCGCGTCCCGGCGCCGTGGCGGTCGGTCCCGGCCAGGTGCTGGGTGATGAGCGTGTTGACCCGGTCCGCGTGCGACCACGAGAGCAGGTGGGCGGCGCCCTCCAGCACCACGAACCTCGCCCCGGGCACGCGTTCCGCGATGAGTGCCCCGTGGCCCTCGGGCGGGGTGGAGGGGTCGTCGGCCCCGGCCACGACCAGCGTGGGCGCGGTGATCCGGTGCAGGTCCTCGCGCACGTCGTGGTGCTCGATGGCGCCGCAGCAGCCCGCGTACCCCTCGTCGGGGGTGTCCACGATCTGGTCGCGCAGGAGCGTGACGTCGTGGGGGCGCTCCGAGGCGAAGGCCGGGGTGAACCACCGCTGCACCACCCCGTCTGCCAGGGCGGCGGTGCCCCGCTCCCGGGCCAGGGCGGCGCGGTCCCGCCAGTTCTGCGCGGGCCCCATGTGGGGTGAGGTGGCCAGGAGCACGAGGCCGTCGACGCGTTCGGGGGCGTGGACGGCCAGCCACTGGCCGACCATGCCGCCGATGGACAGGCCCGCGAAGTGGGCGCGGCCGATCCCCAGCCGGTCGAGCAGGGCCAGGACGTCCCCGCCCAGGTCGGCCATGCTGTAGGGGCCCTCAGGCGCGGGCGAGCCTCCGTGTCCGCGCAGGTCCACGCGGATCACCCGGAAGACGGTGGAGAGCGCGTCCACCTGCGGTTCCCACATCCGCCCGGTGGTGCCGAGGGACCCGGCCAGCACCAGGGGCGGTGCGTCCGCCGGTCCGCTCACGACGTGGTGGAGGTCAACGCTCATCGGTTCCTTCTTCTTGGTCGGTGGGGTCCGTCCGGCCGGTCCTACCCGTCACCCGGTCGGTGAACACCGGTGCGGCGCCGAGGTAGTCGGCGGGGTCGAGCAGGGCCCTGATCCGGTCGCGGGTGCGCAGGCCGTGGAGGTGCTCGGCCAGGACCTCGACCGGGTCGCCGCCCCCGTCCACGGCGGCCCGACAGGCGGCGGTGACGCGCTGGTGGGCCGCCAGGCGGCCGAGTTCGGGGGTCAGGTCGGCGGTGAGGCGTTCGCTGAGCGCCAGCCCTCCGGTGAGGTCGAGGTTGGCGGCCATGCGTTCGGGGTGCACCCGGAGCCGTTCGACGCTCACGCGCAGCCAGGAGACGGCGGAGCCGGTGCGCCGGAGCAGGTCGGTCAGGGGCAGCCACTCGGCCTGCCAGGCCCCGGCGGCGCGCTGGTGCTCCTGGATCTGCGCGGCGAACAGGGTGGCCACCAACCCGGGTGTCTGCCGGGCGGCGGCCAGGGAGCTGACGGCGGCGACCGGATTGCGCTTGTGCGGCATGGTGGAGGATCCGCCCACGCCGCTCCCGCCCTCCTCGGTGACCTCGCCGACCTCGGTCTGGGCCAGCAGCACGACGTCCTGCGCGACGTTCCCGGCCGCCCCGCCCACCCGGCCGAGCGCGGCGGCGATCTCGGTGATCCGGCCGCGTTCGGCGTGCCAGGGCAGGAGGGGTTCGGGCAGGTCGAGGCGGACGGCGAAGGCGGCCGCCACCGCCGGACCGTGCGGGTGCAGGGAGGCGAGGGTGCCCACGGCTCCGCCGAGCTGGGCGGCCAGGTGGTGGTCCAGCACCTCGTCGAGCCGGTCGGCCGCTCCGGCCAGGCCCGAGGTCCAGCTCGCGGCGACGGCTCCGAAGGTGGTGGGCAGCGCCTGCTGGAGCAGGGTGCGGCCGGGCACGGGGGTGGCGCGGTGGCGGTCGGCCAGGGCCCGCAGCTCCTCGGTGAGGGCGGTCAGTTCGGTGCGCAGGGCGCGGCCGGCCCGGCGGACCAGGAGCATGGCGGCGGTGTCCATGACGTCCTGGCTGGTGGCTCCCTGGTGAACGTGGCGGGCGGCCTCGGGGTCCGTCTCGCGCACGTCCGCGGTGAGTTGCCTGACCAGTGGGATGACGGGGTTGCCCCCGCCCTCGGCCGCCCGGCCCAGGGCCGCCGGGTCGTGGCGGGCGGCCACACACGCGGCGGCGATGGTCTCGGCCCGTCCCCGCGTGATGACGCCGGTGTCGGCCAGGGCCCGGGCCAGGGCGGCCTCGGCGTCGAGCATGGCCTGGATCCAGGCGGTGTCGTCGGTGAGCGGTCCGAGGGGACCGTGGTTGAGGACACCGTCGAACAGGCCGGTCATGGGTGCTCCCTGGGTCGGGTGGGATCGGGGCGGGTCAGACGTCGAAGAAGACGGTCTCCCCCTCCCCCTGGAGGCGGATGTCGAGACGGTAGCCGTCCTCCTCCCGGTCGGCCACGAGGGTGGCGCGGGCCGCCGGGTCCTTGATGGAGCCCAGGACGGGGTCGGCCGCGTTGGCCGTCTCCTCTTCGGGAAAGTACAGGCGGGTGACCACCCGGTGCAGCATGCCGCGCGCGAAGACGGAGACGTCGACGTGGGGCGCCTGCGTGCCGGTGGGTCCCGGGACCCGGCCGGGTTTGAGGGTGAGGATCTCGTAGGAGCCGGTGGCGTCGGTGGGACACCGGCCGAACCCCCGGAAGCCGGGCAGGGAGCGGGCCCCGCGCGGATCGTCCGGGTGGTCGAAGCACCCGTCCGGGTCGGCCTGCCAGGTCTCGACCAGGGCGTCGGTGACCGGGGCTCCCGCACCGTCGTACACGGTGCCGCGCAGCCGGACCGCGCCGGGCGTGCCCTCGGCGACGGCGAAGGGGCCGTCCGGCCAGGGCAGACCGATGTGCAGGTAGGGGCCGACGGTCTGCGACGGGGTGGTGGGCACCTCGTCGCCGGTGGGGCGGGGGGTCATTCGTCCTCCTCCAGGACCTCTTCCTCGGACTCGAACGGGGTCTGCTCGCGTCCGCGCAGCACGATGTCCCACCGGTAGGCCAGGGCCCACTCGGGTTCGGTGGCGTCGTGGTCGTACCGGGCCAGCATGCGTTCGCGCGCCCGTTCGTCGGGGACCGACTGCCACATGGGGTCCTGGAAGAACAGGGGGTCGTCGGGGAAGTACATCTGGGTGACCAGGCGCTGGGTGAAGGCGCGCCCGAACAGCGAGAAGTGGATGTGGGCGGGGCGCCAGGCGTTCCGGTGGTTCTTCCAGGGGTAGGCGCCGGGCCGGACGGTGACGAACCGGTACCGGCCCCCGGCGTCGGTGAGGACCCTCCCCACCCCGGTGAAGTTGGGGTCGAGCGGGGCGGGCCAGGTGTCCCCGGCGTGGCGGTAGCGTCCGGCGGCGTTGGCCTGCCAGATCTCCACGAGGGTGTGCGGGACGGGTAGGCCGTCGCTGTCGCGCACCTGGCCGTGCAGGATGACGCGCTGGCCCTGGGGTTCGCCGTCGTGCTGACGGGTGAGGTCGTGGTCGTGGGGGCCGAGGCGGTCCTCCCCCAGGACGGGTGCGGTGATCTCGGTGAGCGTGTGCGGCAGCAGGGTGAGCGGGCGCCGGGGGTGGCGCAGCGCGGTGCTCCCGTAGCCGGGGAAGTCCAGGGGCGGGTGGGAGCCGTGGTCCCGGACGTAGCCGGGCACGTGGGACCCGCTTTCGTCGGAGGTGGTGGACATGCGGTCCTTCCTTTCGGACGGGCCCCGGAGGACGGCCGGGGCCCGGGTCTTCAGACGTGCAGGACGACGGCGCGGCCCTGGCCCACCCCGATGCACAGGGCGACCAGGCCCCCTCCCCCACCGCGTCGGCGCGGTTCGTGGGCGAGGTCGTCGGGGCGGGTTCCGGCGAGGGCGCCGCCGTACCTGCCGAAGGGGGTGCGGACAGCGCGGACAGCGTCGAGGACGGGGACTGCGGTCACCGTGGACCTCCAGGGCCGGGGGTGGGTCCGTCGTACGGCTCAGGCGGCGCCGGTCAGGGAGCGGACCACGGAGAGTTCGGTGTCGGTGGGCGCGGGGGTGCGGGAGAGGTCATCGGAGACGCGCAGGTCCCAGCCGGTGGCCTCGCGTACGGCCGGAAGCTCCACGCCAGGGTGCAGTCCCACCAGGGTGAGTTCGCGTGTAGCGGGGTCGGGTTCGAGGACGCCGAGATCGGTGATGACCCGCACCGGGCCGGACCCGGTCAGACCCAACCGTTCGCGGTCGCCGGGACCCGATCCGTGGCCCACCGAGGTCACGAAGTCCACCTTCTCCACGAACGCCCGGCGGCTGTGGCGCATGATCACGATGACCTCGCGGCAGGACGCGGCGATCTCGGGAGCGCCGCCCGCTCCGGGCAGGCGCACCTTCGGGTTCGCGTAGTCCCCGATGACGGTGGTGTTGATGTTGGCGTACCGGTCGATCTGCGCGGCACCGAGGAACCCCGCGTCGATGCGCCCGGCCTGGAGCCAGTAGTTGAAGACCTCCGGGACCGGAACCACCGTGTCGGCGGTGTCGGCCAGGATCCCGTCCCCGATGGACAGCGGCAGGTGGTCGGGAGAGGCGCCCAGGGTGCCGGACTCGTAGATCATCCACAGGTCGGGGGCGTGCGTACGGCTGGCCACGTTGGCGGCGGTGCTGGGCAGACCGATGCCGACGAAGCAGGCCATCCCGTTCCGCAGCGAACGGGCGGCGGTCACGGTCATGATCTCGTCGGACGTCCAGGTCACGGTGGTCACGCGCCTCTCCCAACGGGTGCGGTCCCGCCCTCGCCGGTGGCGGCGGGCGAGGAGGGGGTGGTCCGGGGGGCGGCGTTGAGGTCGCTGAGCCAGGCGGTGAAGGCCGCGCGGTCGCGTCCGATCTCGTCCCAGGCCCGGTAGGCGGCGTTGTCCCGCTCGTAGTAGCCGTGGGCGTAGGAGGGGGCGGCGCCGCCGGGGACGACGCTGACGGCGTCCACGACCCGGCTGGGCAGGATCACCTGGCCCGGGACGGGATCGAGGGCGTCCACGACCTCCTCCACGGTGACCAGGACCCGCTCGGAGGCCAGGGCGGCCTCCTTCTGGATGCCGGTGATGCCCCACAGCTGCACGTTGCCCCGGGCATCCGCTCGCTGGGCGTGGATCACGGCGACGTCGGGGTTGAGCGCGGGGACCGCGGCCAGTTCCTGCCCGGTGAAGGGGCAGGTGATGGTCCTGATGTGGGGGTTGTGTTCGACCAGGTCGGTGCCGGTGTAGCCGCGCAGGACGGCGAAGGGCAGGCCGGAGGCGCCCGCGACGTAGCGGTTGGCCATCCCCGCGTGGCTGTGCTCCTCGATCTCCAGCGGGACCGGCCAGGAACGGGTGACCGCGTCACGGAAGCGGTGCAGCGAGCCCACACCGGGGTTGCCGCCCCAGGAGAAGACCAGGCGGCGCGCGCATCCGGCACCGATGAGCTGGTCGTAGACGATGTCGGGCGTCATGCGGACCAGGGTCAGGTCCCGCAGACCCTGGCGGATGATCTCGTGCCCGGCGGCCACGGGAATGAGATGGGTGAACCCCTCCAGGGCGACGGTGTCGCCGTCGTGGATGAGCTGCCGGACCGCCTCGTCCAGGGGCACGGCCATGGCGACCCTCCCGTTCGTATAGCGAATAAATGTTCACAGTGCGAACATCTGGGTATGACGGTAGCGCCGATCACAGGGCCGGTCAAGGCACGGTCCGGCTGTTCGGTATGAGAACATCGCGATGGCCGCGACCCGACGCGGCGCCAGAACGACCCCCGAACCCGGACCTGGAAGGCCCCATGACCACCGAAGACGTCCCCGGACGCGGCGCACACTTCGTGCAGTCCCTGGAGCGGGGACTCATGGTCGTCCGCGCCTTCTCGGCCGAGCGCCCGTCGATGACCCTCAGTGAGGTCGCCCGCGCCACCGACCTCACCCGCGCCGCAGCCCGGCGGTTCCTGCTGACGCTGGTGGACCTCGGGTACGTGCGCACCGACGGTCGCATGTTCGCCCTCACACCGCGCGTGCTGGAGCTGGGGTACGCCTACGTGGCCTCCGCCGGACTGCCCGACGTGGCCCAGCCGCACCTGGAGGACCTGTCCGCGAAGGTGCGCGAGTCCGCCTCGGTGTCGGTGCTCGAAGGGGACGACGTCCTGTACGTCGCCCGCGTGGCGACCTCGCGGATCATGGCCGTGTCCATCGCCGTGGGCACTCGCTTCCCCGCCTCCACCACCTCGATGGGCAGGGTCCTGTTGGCCGGGTACGGGGACGCCGAGCTCGACGCCTACCTGGACCGGGTCGAACTGCGTCCGCTGACCAGGTACACCCTCACCCGCCCCGCCGACCTGCGGGCCGAGGTCCTGCGCGTGCGCGAGCAGGGATACGCGATCGTCGACCAGGAGCTGGAGGAGGGCCTGCGCTCGCTCGCCGCCCCCATCCGCGACGCGGGCGGTCGCGTCATCGCCGCGACCAACGTGTCCGCGCACGCCAACCGCTCCTCGATCGAGGACGTGCGCCGCGACCTGCTCCCCGCCCTGCTGGAGACCACCGCGCGCATCGAGGCCGACCTCGCCGCGGTCGCCCGCCGCGACGCCGTGCACTGACCACCGGACACGGCTCCGCGGCCCGACCAGGACGGGGTCGGGCCGCGGAGCGTCCGGGTGGGTTCAGGCCGCCAGCGCGAGCAGCTGGGGAACGGTCAGGACCGCGACGTAGAAGCCCATGAACTGCACGCCGCTGTGCATGTTGAACATCTTGCCGAACAGCCCTCCGACCAGTCCCACCGTGAGGGTCACACCCACCGCGAGCAGGCCGCCCTCGTACAGGCAGATCACCAGGATCAGCCCGGCGAAGGCGCCGATGATCGCCTCGTGCGAGATCCGGCGCATGACGAACGAGGCCGCCCGGTGCGCGTAGGTCATCGCGAACGGGTAGGCGATGACGGACGCGATGACCACGCCCAGCAGTCCGTAGACGAGGAACTCGCCGCTGGACATCAGGTCGTGCAGGTTGTGCGTCTCCCCGGTCTCGGTGTTGACCGTGTGCACCGGCGGCGCGTTGAACAGCGGCGCGGCCGGTCCGGCGGCCATCGGCGAGAGCGGCAGACCCAGCGCGATCAGCGGGATCAGCGTCTCGGCGATGTAGGTGGACTCGGTGGTGCCGTTGCGCACCGACATCACCGTGGTGAGCCGGTGGTACCCGTTCTTGATCCGGGCACCGACGATCTCGCCCATGAGCACCGTCATGGCCACCGGGGAGAACACGAACGTCGCGCTGGAGACCCCGGCGGCGGCGCTCGTGTAGGCGACCTGCTTGCGGTCCAGCACCTTGAGCGGGTTGGGGATGCGCCCGGACCAGGTCCGGGTGTCGGGAGCGAGGTCGAAGCGTCGCCTCGCGCGGCGCCGCAGCGACTCCCGCCCCGAGGGCGCCAGTGACAGGAACAGGTCAGCGATCAGCGGCCCGGTGGCGATGCCCAGGAAGAAGCTGATGGTCAGCGTCCCCCCGGTCGTCTGGGACACGAAGGCCTGCATGCCCACGACCAGCAGGACGAACGGCACCAGGGCGAGTACCGCCGCCAGCTTGCCCTTGGACGTGTAGGCGATGAGCACGGCCGCGACCACGAAGATCCACGGCGCCGCCTCGCCGATGGCGTCAGCGAAGGGGCTCAGCGCCCACGCGAACAGCACGGCCAGGGGCACCGACAGGAAGGCGGCGATCACGCCGCCGGAGATCGCCTTGCGCAGCGCGATGTGCGGTACGCCGAGCTCACGGAGTAGCTGGGCGTCCCTGAGCATGGGCACGGCGAGGGTGTCGCCGGGGATGCCCAACAGGGCCGTGGGGATGGCGTGGGTGATGTGCTTGGCGACGATCCCCGCCATGAAGAAGGTGAACACCCCGGCGGGCGGAACGCCGAGCAGCACCACCAGCAGGGTCAGCGGCGCGATCGTGGCCGTCTCGTCGGTGTAGGAGGCCAGGCCGATGAAAGCGAAGACCACGGCGCCGATCAGGCCCATGCCCAGGGCCCAGGAGGCGTCGGTCAGCAGTTCGGGACTCACGGGTTCTGCTCCTCGCTGCGGCGGCGGTGCTGCGCCAGCAGGTCGTCGAAGAGTCCGAGCGCACGCAGTTCCCTCTGTACGGGTTCGGACAGTTCGGTGGGGTCGCCGAGCGGGCCGTAGTCGGCCTCGACGGCGTCCATGGCGGCCCGCCTGCTCTGCTCGGTGGGTGCGTGTTCGGTGACCACGCGCTTGGGCGGGAACAGCAGCGCCCCACCGAACCCGGCCAGCAGACAGCCGACGAGTCCGACCAGGAGGGCGTAGGTCCCGGCGACGGTCTGGTCGTCGACCAGGCGGGAGAACAGCAGTTCCGCCCCCAGGTACAGGGGCACGGTCAGACCGACGCCCAGGGCGATCGCCCAGATCGTGTGGCGGGAGTCGACGGTGTCGCCCCAGATCTCCAGGAGGCGGCCGCCGTCCTCCTCCTGCTCCGTCGTGGGTTCGGTCATCATCGTCCCCTCAGCTGGCCGAGGACCGCCTCGGCCCGGTCCTGTCGGATGGCCTTCTCCTGGACGAGGACGGCCACGACGCGGTCCACCTCGTCACCGCTCGCTCCGGCGGCGACCGCGATGTTCCTGGCGTGCAGCGACATGTGGCCGCGCTGGATGCCCTCGCCCGCGAGGGCGCGCACCGCGGCGATGTTCTGGGCCAGCCCCACGGCGGTGACGAGCTCACCGAGCTCCGTGGCGTCGGCGACCCCGGTGAGGGCGACGGCGGCCTGGGCGGCCGGGTGGGTGCGGGTCGCGCCGCCGACCAGGCCCACAGGGGTGGGCAGTTCCAGCGTGGCCACGACGTTGCCGTCGGCGTCGCGCTCGAAGGTGGACAGCGAGGTGTAGCGTCCCTCGGCGTCGACCGCGTGGGAGTGGGCTCCGGCCTCGACCGCTCGGGTGTCGTTGCCGGTGGCCAGCACGACGGCGGAGACGCCGTTCATGATGCCCTTGTTGTGGGTGGCGGCGCGGTAGGGGTCGGCGGCGGCCAGGCGGTAACCGTGGATCATGTCGGTGGCGATGGCCTCGCCCCCGAGGGCCTCGGTATCCAGGACGGCCCGCGCTCGGCTGAGCCGGAGGTCGGCCTTGTTGGTGAGGATGCGCAGGACCGGACGGCCCCCGGCCACCTCGGCCAGACGCGTCGCCACCGCCTCGGCCATGGTGTTGACGGCGTTGGCCCCCATGGCGTCGCGCACGTCGACCACGAGGTGGGCGACGACGTAGGTCTCCTCGAACGCCGTGACCGTGCGCGCGGTCAGGTCGCGTGCGCCGCCGCCGACCTCGACGAGCCGGGGGTCCTGGGCGTTGGCCAGCGCGACGAGTTCGGCGCGCGCCTCCAGGACCCGCAGGCGGGCGGCCTCGGGATCGGCCACGTCCACGACCTGGATCTGTGCCTGCATGACCGGGCCGGTCGAGCTGGTGTGGAAGCCGCCCAGGACCCGGGCGATGCGGGCGGCGTTGCTGGCGGCGGCCACCACCGAGGGTTCCTCGGTGGCCATCGGCACCAGGACGTCGCGTCCGTTGACGGTGAAGTTGGTGGCGACGCCGACCGGGACGCCCATCACTCCGACGGCGTTCTCGATCATGTGGTCGGCGGCGGCCACGCTCAGTCCGTGCTGGTCGAGGGCGTCGAACACGGACGCGTCCAGGCCGCTGACGGAGGCCAGGCTCGCGCGCCGCTCCTGGACGCTGAGGGAACGGAAACCGGACAACCTGCTGGTTTGCACCACGTGTGGATTCACTCCTGAGGGAAGGGCGCCCCCGATGTGGGGTACGTCACTGAGGATTGGTCCATCCAAGCAGCGCCGTTCACCCCGGCGACATGTCCGAAACGGACAGGAAACCGGCGGTCAACCTGTCACTTTCCCGCCCTGTCGGAGCAGGTGGAGGCGGGTGGCCACGGTCACCCGGAACATGGAGTCGGCGGACCGCCAGTCCTCACCCAGCAGCGAGGCCACCCGCTCCAGCCGCTGTTTGACGGTGTTGGGGTGGACGTACAGGGCACGCGCGGCGCGGGTCACGCTCCCGCCGCTTCCGGCGAGCGCCGTGATGGTTCCGGTGAGGTCGGTGTGGTGCCGGGCGTCCCAGGCCACGACGGGGCCGATCACGCGGTCGACGAAGGAGAGCGCACGGCCGCCGTCGGTACCGAACATCGCCAGGTAGGGCGCGTAGTCGTCCACCTCGAAGGCTCCGTGGCGCACGCCCAGGGCGGGCAGGAACGCGGCGCACTCCCAGGCCTCGGTGAGGACGGCGGGCAGGTCGGAGAGGGAACCGACGGGGGAGCCCACCGCCAGGACGGGTGACTCCGTGGCCGCCCCGACCCGCTGGGCGACCCGTTCGGCGGCGGCGGTCGGGTCCCGGCCGGGGACGAGCACGCTCACGCCCTCCCCCTGAGCCGCGGCCATCCACCCTTCGTGGACGGCCAGGGCCCGGTGCGGGGCGTGCCGGTGGCGGTCGGGGACGGGAACGACGACCACGGTCCAGGGCTGGTCGAGGACGATGCCGCGCGCCGAGGCCCTCCGCCGGAGGGTGTCGGTGTCCGCGGTGCCGGAGAACAGGTCGAGGGCGAGCTCCCCGCGCACCCGTTCCTCCGCGTGGGTGACCGCCTCGCTCTGCATCGTGAGGAGGGCGAGGATCTGCCCGGAGCGTTCGATGGTGCGGCGCTCGACGTCGCTCAGGTTGCCGTCGCCCCGCCCCACGAGCAGTACGCCCAGCAGTTCGGCCCCGGCGGAGACGGCGACCACCACGTCCGGACCCGGGCCCTCCACCGGGGCGCAGTGACCGGACTCGCGGCTGCGGGCGAGGGCCTTCGCGGTGGCCGGGGCGAGTCGGCCGCCCGGCCACCACGCGGCGGCCTCCTCCGAGGTGCGGGTGACCGTGCGGTGGTCGCGGTCAGCGACGGCGACGGGGCGGCCCAGGGACTCGGCCAGGGTCAGGGCCACCTCGTGTGGGCCGTGGCCGGACAGGACCAGGGCGGTCAGCCGCTCGTGCACGCGGGCCGCGGCGGCCATCGCCTCGGAGTGGCGTTCGGCCCGGTCCGCCGCCTCCGTGGCGGCGGCGAAGAGGCGGGCCGTGTGCAGGATGACCGCCGCCTGGTCGGCGAAGGCGGACAGCAGGGCGATCTCCTCACGGGCGAAGGGACGCGAGGCGCGGTCGGCGGCGAAGAGGACCCCGAGGATCTCTCCGTTCGCGGACATCGGTACCCCGACGAGGGAGCGCAGCTGTTCCTCGGCGATGGCGGCGTCGATTCCGGGGTCGCGGTCGAAGTCGTCCCGAACGCCGTAGTCGGAGGTCCACTGGGGGGTGTTGGTCCGCACCACGCGGCTGGCGATCCCGGCTCCGGCCGGGACGCGCAGGCCCGGGAAGCGCGGGGAGACGGTGCCCCGGCTGGCCCGGACGAAGAGTTCGTCGGTGTCCCTGTCGTGGACGGACAGGTAGGTGACGTCCGTCCCGACGAGGTCGTGCGCGCGGTCGACCAGCCGCCTGAGCAGCGGCTCCACGTCCCGGACCTCGACGAGGTCGCGTGTGCTGGCGATCAGCGCGGAGAGTTCCCCCTCGCGCCGCCGGAGGCGCGTGAGGCGCGAGGACAGGCTCCTGACCCGCTCGACCAGTGCGCCGCCCACGGGCCCCAGGAGGTCGGTGACGTCGTCCGTGGACGGGTGTTCGCCCTCCTCCAAGCGGACGAGCAGCTCAGCGAGCGCCCGCTGGCTGCTCGCGTCGAAACGCGGGAGACCTTCTTCCATCGCACCAGTCTCACATCCGGGCTGGTGAGGCGGCACGGGCGACCCCCGCGGCAGCAGGCTCAGAGCCCGGCGTCGGCCCCCTCGACCTCCTCGGCTGTGCGGGCTCGGTGGCGCCGGACGGCGTCGCGGTTGCCGCAGGCGGGGGAGCAGTACCGCTGTCGGCCGTTGCGGGAGAAGTCGGCGTACACGTGGGCGCACCCCCGGGCCGCGCAACGGCCGAGGCGGTGCATGCCCCGGCCGGTCAGGTGCAGGGCGGTGCCGACGGCGATGAGGGAGGCGATCTGCCGGTGGGCGGGCAGGTCGTCGGGGCGGTAGTGCAGGTGCCAGCCGGTGCCCGCGTGGTCGGTGAGCCTCGGTGGGCCGGAGTACTCGGTGAGCAGGGTGTTGAGGCGTTCGGCGCGGGTGGGCGGGTCCGCGCTGTCGACGACGGCGGCCCATCCGGTCAGGAAGTCGCGGACCTCGGAGAGGTCGTCCTCCCCCACCGCGCGTTCGAGGAGGAAGCCCACCTCGGCACAGCGCCGTTCCAGGTCGGCGGTGCCGGAGCAGGGCCGGTTGGTCAGGTCCACGGCCAGGGTGAGCGGACCCTGGCCGTAAGGGTTGAGATGCATAATGCCATTACACCAGACTGGGGGTCATGACCGAGCACGAACACCAGTGGACCACCGACTCCTCCCACCCGACCAGCGAGGGCGTGGTCATCTACCAGCGCTGCCGCTGCGGAGGGCACCGCGTGGCCCTGGCCGCACCGGTCCTCCAGGCACACACGGCCACTTCCGGGCGACACGGCCGCTGATCACGCCCCGACGCCGATCCCCCGCTCCAGGGTGCGCACGACCGCCGGGGCCACCGCGTGCCGGGGCATCTGCCCGCGCCCGGCCCGCTCCAGCCCGGTGAAGACCAGCGCCCACAGGACCTGGACCGCCCAGGCCGGATCGGCGTCCGGGTCGAAGACACCCTCCGTCTGCCCCCTCCGGACCAGGCCCGTCAGGACCTCGGGCTCGGGGTCGGCGGGGTCGGGGTTGTCGTCGAAGACCTCGTTGGCGGTGTCACCGAAGGCGAAGACCACCCAGTCGCCCACCTCCACGTGGGCGGCGACCACGCGTCGCATGGCGTCCAGGGCCGACCCCTCGCCCACGCGCGCCTCGTCCATGACCCGTCCGATCTCCGACAGCGCCTCCGCGTAGGTGGCGGCCAGCAGCACGTCGCGGTCGGGGAAGTAGCGGTGCAGGGTGCTGCGACCCACGCGCGCCGCCTCGGCCACCTCCGAGAGCGGGGCGTTGCGGTCATGGGCCAGGACGGTGGCGGCGGCGCGCAGGATCGCCCCCCGCGTCCGGGCCCGCACCCCCGTCCTCGGGTTCTCCGTGCTCGTCATGGCGCCAACCTACCGCCCGCACCAAAAAGAGAACCCGGATCCCTTTTATGGGACATGAATGTCCCATTATGATTGGTGGAGTTCCCATCGCCTCCTGGAGAGGAACCCCCGCCATGCGCATCCTGGTGACCGGAGCCAGCGGAACCGTCGGCTCCCTGGTGGTCCCGAGACTCCTCGAACGCGGCGCCGCCGTCCGCGCGCTCAGCCGCGACCCCGCCAGCCGGGTCTTCCCCGAGGGCGTCGACCCCGTCGCGGGCGACCTGGAACGCCCCGCGACCCTGGACGGAGTCTTCGACGGTGTGGACGCGGTCATGCTCTACCCGCACCCCGAGACCGCCGAGGAGGTCGTGGACCGCATCCGCCGGGCCGGGGTGCGCAGGATCGTCCTGATGTCCTCCGCCTCGGTCCAGACCGACCCCGACGCCGACACCGAGCACAACCACGGTCACCTGCACCACCGCCCCGTGGAGGAGGCGGTGGAGCGCTCCGGCCTGGAGTGGACCCACCTGCGCGGGGGCGAGTTCATGGTGAACGACCTCGACTCCCTCCCCGACTCCATCCGCACCGAGGGGGTGGTGCGCGCTCCGAGGGGAGACGAGCCCGGGGCTCCCGTGCACGAGGCCGACATGGCGGACGTGGCGGCGGCCGCGCTGCTGGAGGACGGCCACCACAGCCACGCCTACGAGATCACCGGCCCCGAGCCGGTCACCCCGGCCGGGCGCACCGCCGTGATCGCCGGGGCCCTGGGGCGGGAGGTGGCCTTCGTGGAACTGACCCTGGCCGAGGCCCGCGACCTGTGGCTCGTGCGGGGCGTCCCGCCGGAGATCTGCGACTGGCTGCTGTGGGAACCGGACGGGGACGGAGACGCCGCCCCCGGCGACTGCGTGTCCCCGGACTACGAGCGGGTCATGGGCCGCCCCGGGCGCACCTACGCCCGGTGGGTCGACGACCACCTCGACGCCTTCCGCTGACCCGCACCCGGGCCCCGAACTCCTTGCGCGCCCCCGCGCCACCTGGAATCCTGCGGTCCCCGGCCAGGGCGACACGGGGCGGCGGACACGAGCCGCACCCGCGCCGACCTGGCACCATGGCACGAACCCGGCCGTCGTGCCGCAGTGGAAGGAAGACCGTGACCGACGCACACACCACACCCCCCGTCGCAGAACAGGCGGGCACCCTCCTCCTCGGAGGAGACCTGCCCGTCCACCGCCTGGGGTTCGGCGCCATGAGGATCGTCGGCGAGGGGGTGTGGGGACCGCCCCGCGACCGGGACGAGGTCCTGGCCGTCCTGCGCCGGACCGCCGAGCTCGGGGTGAACTTCATCGACACCGCCGACTCCTACGGCCCCCAGATCAGTGAGCGGCTGATCCGCGAGGCGCTCTACCCGTACGCGGACGACCTGGTCATCGGCACCAAGGCCGGCTTCGTGCGCACCGGCCCCTCGGAGTGGCATCGACTGGGGCGCCCCGAGTACCTGAGGCAGCAGGTGGAGCTGAGCCTGCGCAACCTGGGGGTGGAGCGCATCGACCTGATGCAGCTGCACCGGATCGACCCCGAGGTGCCGTTGGCCGACCAGCTCGGTGTGCTCACCGACCTCCAGAGGGAGGGCAAGGTCCGGCACATCGGGCTGAGCGAGGTGAGCGTGGACGAACTGTCGGCGGCCCGCGCGATCACCCCGATCGCCTCGGTGCAGAACCAGTACGCGCCGTCCTTCCGCCAGTCCGAGGACGTCCTGGAGCAGTGCGAGAAGGACGGGATCGCCTTCCTGCCGTGGGCGCCGGTCGGCCGGGGCGAGATGGCGGCGACCGACTCCCCTCTGGCCGGGATCGCCGCCCAGCACCGGGTGAGCCCGGTCCAGCTCGCCCTGTCCTGGCTGCTGCACCGCTCCCCCGTGATGCTGCCGATCCCGGGCACCTCGCGGGTGTCCCACCTGGAGGAGAACACGGCGGCGGCCGCGGTGCGGCTGTCCGAGGAGGAGGTCGAGCGGATCAGCCAGCTCCTGTCCTGATCCGGACACGGGCGCGGCCCAGCGGAGGAGTCCTTCGCTGGGCCGCGCCCGTGTGGCCGTCCGTTCGCACGGGCGGCCGTGGGGTCCCGGATCAACCGGGGCGCATGCGGAACACCTGGAGGCGCATGTCGTAGTACTTCTCGGTCTCGCCGACCCATTCCATCCCGAGTCGGCGAGCCACGGCGATCGCCCGCTCGTTGTGGGGGCGCGCGACCGCGAACACCTCCTCGATCCCCTGGCTGAACGCCCAGTCGATGATGGCCCGGCTCGCCTCGGTGGCGTAGCCCCGCCCCCACACGTCCGGACGCAGCACCCAGGAGAGTTCGAAGTCCTCCTCGAAGGGCGGGAGGAGCTTAAGGGACAGCCCTCCCACCAGTTGTCCGTCCTTCTCGTTGACGATGGCCCAGCGCCCGGCGGGTGGGATCAGGTTCGGTCCCGCCTCGATCCACGCGTGGAGCACGGAGCGCATCGCGCTGATGTCGGTCACCGGGTGCCATTCCGGTGTCAGCCAGTGCGCGACCTCCTCGGCCCCGTAGATCTGGAGGGCCGCGTCGGCATCGCCCAGCTCCCACTCCCTGATCAGGAGTCGTTCGGTTGGCAGCTCAAGGCTCATATACCAACGGTAACCCGGAAGAATCCGGCGGGACAGGGGTGCGGAGCAAGAGACTGCCCCCGCGACGGAAACCGCGACGGGGGAAGGGGCCTGGGGCCGCGAGGGATGCGCGACACCGCCACCCTGCAAGAACAGTGCGCAAAAACTTTCGCATTCGCGACGTTTTCTTGCCATCATGTGACGTGCACTTTCCCTCCGGCACCTGGAGTCCCACATGCTCTTCAGCCACGACCCCCACCACGACGGGTCCCCCGACTACGTCACCCTCGACGGCGACCGGGCTCGGCTTCGGGTCCGGGTGCCCGGCGGCGCCGACGCCGTGTACGCGTACGTGGTGGAGGACGGCGAGGCGGGGCTGGTCGAGGCGGAACCGGAGGGCACCGCGAACGGGGTGGGCTGGTTCGCGGTGGAGATCCCCCTCCAGCCCGTGGCGACCCCCTACCGTTTCGCGATCGTGCGCGACCGCCGCTACACCTGGCTCAACCAGGAGGGCGCACACGACCACGAGGTCACCGACGACGCCGACTTCCGGCTGGTGAACGCGCCCAACCCGCCCTCCTGGGTCCCGGGGACCACCGTCTACCAGGTCTTCCCGGACCGCTTCGCGCGTGACGACGACTCCGTGGAACCCCTCGCCGAGCACCCGGAGTGGGCGGTGCCGCGCGCCTGGGACGACGAACCCTCGGGGTTCGGCCCGGCCGCGCCCGGCGAGTACTACGGCGGCACCCTGGAGGGGGTCCGCCGCCACCTGGACCACCTGGAGGAGATCGGAGCCCGGGTGCTGTACCTGACCCCGTTCTTCCCGGCCCGCTCCACCCACCGCTACGACGCCTCCAGCTTCGACCGCGTGGATCCGCTGCTCGGCGGCGACGAGGCGCTGCTCGCGTTGACCCGCGAGGCGCACGCGCGCGGCATGCGGGTGATGGGCGACCTCACCACCAACCACACCGGTGACGAGCACGAGTGGTTCCTGGCCGCCCGGACCGACCCGGACTCGGAGGAGGCCGGGTACTACTACTTCGAGGAGCACCCCGAGAGCTACGTGAGCTGGCTGGGCGTGCGTTCGCTGCCCAAGCTCGACTACTCCTCGGCCGCCCTGCGCGAGCGCGTCTACGGTGCCGACGACTCCGTCCTGGTGAACCGGCTGGGCGGCGAGGAGGGCCTGGACGGCTGGCGGATCGACGTGGCCAACATGACCGGGCGCCTGGGGAGCCAGGACGTCAACCACGAGGTGTCCGGCGAGATCGCCGCACGGATGCGCGAGGCCGCCCCGCGGGCCTGGCTGCTGGCCGAGCACTTCTACGACGCGGGACCCGACACCCGCCACGACGGCTGGCACGGGGTGATGAACTACGCCGGGTTCACGCGGCCGGTGTGGGCCTGGCTGAACACCGGGCCGAAGGGGGTCCGGTACGCGGCCACGCACACGTCGGCGCCGCTGCCCAGCAGCGGGGCGGTCGAGGCGGTGCGGGCGATACGGGCCACCAACGCGGGGCTGCCCTGGCGGGTGCGCACCCACAGCGTCAACGCGCTGAGCACTCACGACTCCGCCCGGTTCCGCACCGTGGTGGGCGACCCGCTCCGGCAGGCGGTCGGCGTGGCGGCACAGGCGGCGCTACCGGGTGTGCCGTTCGTGTTCGCGGGGGACGAGATCGGGCTGGAGGGGCGCGACGGGGAGAACTCCCGCCGCACGATGCCCTGGCACCGCCCCCAGGACTGGGACCGGCGGGTCCTGGACTCCCATCGGCGCCTGCTCACTCTGCACCGGAACCTCCCCGCGCTCCAGGAGGGCGGGTTGCGCTGGCTCGACGCGGGCGAGCACCACATGACGTTCCTGCGGACGCTGGGCGACCAGGTGGTGCTGGTGCACCTGACCGACGGGCCGCACGGGGAACGGGTCGCCGCCCCCGGCGATCTGGACGCGGCGGGGCTGGAGGTCGTGGAGAGCGACGGCGCGGTGCGGGTTCGCCTGGGTGACCCGGTGGCGCTGTCCGCCGACGGCCCCGGCTACCTGTTCGCGGTCGGCACCCGTTCGCAGGGCTGACGCGTCCGGGCACGGGGCGCCCGCGCCGTGCCCGGACCGGCGGAGCCGGGCCTCACCCCAGGAGGGGCTCCACGTCCTGGGTGATGCGGGTGACCACGTCCACGGTGCGACCGGTGAAGTAGAAGTGGTCGCCGGGCAGGGTGTGGTGGGCGAAGCCGCCCTCGACGTGGTCGGACCAGCCCGCGAGGCGTTCGGGTGTCATGCCCTGGTCCCGCGCGCCGCCGAAGACCGAGAGCGGGACCCGCAGGGGCGGGGTCCGGGGGTCGGGGCTCCAGGTGTCGACCAGTTGCAGGTCGGCGCGGACCAGGGGTTCGACGAAGGACCACAGGTCGGGGTCGTCCAGGGCCCGCCGGGGGGTGCCGCCCATGCGGGCGATGGTCTCGCGTAGGCGGTCGGCGGAGACCAGGTGACGGGGTTCGGCGCGTTCGGGTCCGGGCGAGGGGCTCCACGCGGAGGCACCGAGCCAGACCGGCGGGGTCCCGGCGTCGGTCAGGCGGAGGGTGAGTTCGTAGGCGACCAGTGCGCCCATGCTGTGGCCGAAGAGGCCGAAGGGCCGGTCGAGCTCGGGGCGGATTACCTCGTGCATGCGCTCGGCCAGGGCGTCGGCGTCGCGCAGGGGCGGCTCTTGGGCGCTGCGGACGCGTCCGGGCGCGTCCAGGAGGCAGATCTCCCAGTCCTCGGGGAAGTGGCGGACCCAGCCCCGGTAGCCCAGGTGGGAGCCGCCCGCGTGGTGGAGGACGAAGAGCCGGAACCGGCTGTGGGGTACGGGTCTGAGCCGGTTCAGGGCGCCCTCGTGCACGGCTCTCCCCTCCTTTCTACCGATGGGTAACCACGCGAACCTACCAGTCGGTAATGAGCTTCGGGTAACCCGGAGAACCCGGCCCGCTCCCCCGCGTGAGCACGGCCACACCCGCGTCCGGGCGCCGCCCCTCGCCCACGGCGGGTCCCCCGACTCCGCCGTGAAGGGAAACCTTCCCGCTCCGCGCGGTGACAAAGGCCAACGAAGGGTACGAACCACCCGCGCCTCCGGCGCCCCGCCCACGCCCCGCACCGAGAGGTCCGCATGGAACACACCCACGTCGTCGACGGGCTCGCCTCACCGGTCGAGGTGGTGTGCGACCGGTGGGGCGTCCCCCACGTGCGCGCGGCCAGCGCCGACGACGCGTTCGTCGCCCAAGGCTTCACCGCCGCCCGGGACCGGCTGTTCCAGCTCGACCTGTGGCGGCGCCGCGGCCTCGGCCTGCTCTCCGAGGTCCTGGGCGACGGGTACTTGGAACGCGACCGCGCGGCCCGGCTCTTCCTCTACCGGGGTGACATGGAGGCCGAGTGGGCCGCCTACGGCGAGGGCGTGCGCAGGACCGCCGAGCTCTTCACCTCGGGAATCAACGCCTACGTCGCCCTCACCGAACGCGAGCCCGCGCTGCTCGGACCGGAGTTCGCCGAGCTCGGGTTCACCCCCGACCGCTGGGCTCCCGAGGACCTGGCCCGGATCCGCTCCCACGGCCTCTACGCCAACGTGGAGAAGGAGCTCGCCCGCGCCCTCACCCTCCGCGACTTCGGCCCCGGAGCCGAGGACCTGCGCGCGGTCCGCGAACCCGAAGGGCCCCTGCGCGTACCCGCGGGCCTGGACCTGGACGTCCTCCACCCCGGGGTCCTGGACGTGTACCGGCTGGCCTGCGCGCCCCTGGACCTGTCGGGCGCCGCGCCGTCCACCGCCCCCCTCGAACCCGACGGCAGCAACAACTGGGTGATCGGCGCCGAGCGCACCGCCACCGGCCGCCCGATCCTGGCCAACGACCCCCACCGGGCGGTCGGCGCCCCGGCACTGCGCTACGTCACCCACCTGACCTGCCCGGAGTTCGACGTGATCGGTGCGGGCGAGCCCGCCCTGCCCGGGGTGTCCATCGGACACAACGGACACGTCGCCTTCGGTCTCACCATCTTCCCGATCGACCAGGAGGACCTGTACGTCTACGAACTCCACCCGGACGACCCCGGCCGGTACCGGCACCGCGGCGGCTGGCGGGAGCTGGATACGGTCACCGAGCGCGTCCCGGTGCGGGGCGGCCCCGACCGCGAGGTGCGGCTGGAGTTCACCGTGCACGGACCGCTTGTACGCTCCGACCCCGAGCGGAACGCCGCCTTCGCCGTACGCGCCGCCTGGCTGGGTCCCGGTATGGCGCCCTACCTGGGCAGCGTCCAGTACATGCGGGCCCGGAACAGCCGGGACTTCCGCGACGCCCTGCGGGTGTGGGGCGCGCCCGGTGAGAACCAGGTGTACGCCGACGCGGAGGGGATCGGCTGGATCGCGGCGGGCCGGGTCCCCGTACGCCCGAACTGGGACGGCTCGCTGCCCGTACCCGGTGACGGAAGCCACGAGTGGGCGGGCTTCCACACCGGCCTGCCCGCCGTGCACCGGCCCGAACAGGGGTGGTTCGCCTCCGCCAACGAGTACAACACGCACCGGGCCCCGGACTGGGACCCGTTCACCGTGACCCGGGACTGGGCGGCCCCGCTGCGTCACGAACGCATCGCGGCGGAGCTGTCCGCACGCGCCGACTGGTCCGTCGAGGACGCCTGCCGCCTCCAGGGAGACCACCTGAGCCCGGTCGCGCGCGCCGCCCTGGGGGTGCTCGACGCACTACCGGACACCGACCCGGGGACCGCGCGGGCCCTGGGACTGCTGAGGGCCGGCGGCTGGGACGGGACCATGGCGGTCGACCTGCCCCAGCCCACCCTGTTCGAGCACTGGTTCGCGCACCGTCTGCGTCCCGCACTGCTGCGTGAGCGCCTGCTGGAGCTGGTCGCCCCCGACCGCGTCGAGGCGGCGGTGGCGGCCCTCACCCCCGATGCGGACCGGGCTGCGGACCCGCGCGTGACCATGCGCCTGCTGGCGGAGGCGGTCCTCAGTGAGCGGGGACGCGCGCTGGTGGCGCGCTCCTTGGGGGCGGCCCACCGGGACCTGACCGGGCGGCTCGGTCCCCCCGGTCCGGCCTGGCACTGGGGAGAGCACCACTTCGCCCGGCTGGACCACCCCCTCGCCGCGCTTCCGGACCCTCCGCTGTGGGCCCGGGGACGGCGTGTCGCGCGTCCGGGCAGCGCGGACACCGTGGACCTGACCGCGGCGGACTCCTCCGGCCGCCAGTACCACGGCGCGTCCTTCCGGATCGTGGTGGACGTGGGCGCCTGGGACGGGTCCGTGGCGGTCAACGCCCCCGGCCAGTCCGGTGACCCGCGCAGCCCCCACCATGACGACCTCACCGACCTGTGGGCTCGGGGCCGTCACTTCCCGCTGCTCTACTCCCGCGCGGCCGTGGACCGGCACCGCGTCTCGACCCTCCACCTGCTCCCGCCCGCGCCGTGAGCGGCCCCCGGGCCTCGGGTGGCACCGCCCGCCCGAGCCGGGTGGCGAGCTCGGCGGTGCGCGCGACGAACTCCTCCGGCGCCTCCAGGGTGAAGTCCAGACCGGCCAGGGCCAGCACGATGACGATCCACTCGTAGGAGTCCACGAGGGCCACGTACCGGCAGCGGTCGGGGCCGACCGCCTCCAGCGAGCCGTCCACCCGGGTGAGACGGGCGGCCACCTCCGCCGCCGAGGCGTGGAAGAGAACCGTGACGGAGTGCCGCTCCCGGCCCGGACCGAACCCCTCCTCCAGGTGCGCGGCCAGGTCCTCGGCGGGGAGCGCCCTGGGGGTGAACGCGGCGCGGGTCGGGGTGATGTCGGTGATGCGGTCCAGCCGGAAGGAGCGCCAGTCCCCTCGGTCGCGGTCCCAGGCGAACAGGTACCAGCGCCGTCGCAGCAGGACCAGCCGGTAGGGGTCCACGTGGCGGCGGAGTTCCCGCCCGTCGCGACCCCGGTGGCTCATCCGGATCCGGTGTCCCGCGGCGACCGCCTCACTCAGCCCGGTGAGCACGTCGACCGACGCTCCGGGCCACACGCTCCGCCCGGGTTCCACCGCCGACGCCAGGGTGCTGGCCCTGCGGGACAGACGCGAGGGGAGCACCCGTTCGATCTTGCCCAGGGCCCGCTCCGCGCCCTCCTCCGCGCCCTGGACGCCGCTGAGCCCGCCCGCGACCATCCGCAGCCCCAGTGCCACGGTGACCACCTCGTCGTCCTCGAACATCAGCGGTGGCACGGCGTTGCCCGCCACCAGCCGGTAGTGGCCGCCGGGACCGCGCAGGCTCTCCACCGGGTAGCCGAGCTCGCGCAGGCGGTCGATGTCGCGCCGCATGGACCGGGGGCTGGTGCCCAGCGCCTCGGTGAGGGCGGCGGCGGACCAGGCCCGTCCGTTCTGGAGCAGGGAGAGCAGGCGCAGCATGCGCTGACTGGTGTCGGCCATACCAGCATTCTCCCCGACCACCAGGCAGTTGTGGCCGGTTTCTGGCCACAATCCGATCTAGTGTGACCGCCATGAGCACCACATCCACACCAGGCATCACCGTGACCGGGGCCCGTGAGAACAACCTGCGCGGGGTGGACCTGACCCTGCCCAGGGAACGACTCGTCGTCTTCACCGGAGTGTCGGGGTCGGGCAAGTCGTCCCTGGTGTACGGCACCATCGCCGCCGAGTCCCAGCGCCAGCTCAACGAGGCCCACGACAGTTTCACCCGCAGCCGGATGGCCCACCTGGGCGTGCCCGACGCGGACCGGTTGGAGAACCTCACCGTGACGCTCGCCGTGGACCAGAGGCGGTTCGGCGGGAACGCGCGCTCGACCCTGGGCACCGCCACCGACCTCGCACCGCTCCTGCGACTGCTGTTCTCCCGGATCGGCCGGCCCTGGGCGGGCTACTCACCCGCCTTCTCGTTCAACGACCCCAGCGGCATGTGCCCGGACTGCCAGGGTCTGGGCACCCTGCGGCGCATCGACGCCGACGCCCTCCTGGACGACTCCCTCTCACTGGACGAGGGTGCCATCCGGCTGCGCACCTTCGCGCCGGGAACCTGGCGGTGGAAGCGCTACGTGCACGCCGGGCTGTTCGACCGCGAGAAGCCGGTGGGCCGCTACACCGCCAGGGAACGCGACCTGTTGTTGCACGCCGAGGGGCTCAGGCTCACCGACCCGGACCCGGAGTTCCCGGTCACCGGGGTGTTCGAGGGGGTGGTCCCCCGCATCACCCGCAGCCTGCTGGACGCGGAGTCTGTCAACCCGCGGGACCGCGACGAACTGGAACGGGTGGTGTGGCGCGGCCCCTGCCCCGAGTGCGGGGGCGCACGGCTGAACCGGGCCGCGCTGGCCTGCCGGATCGGTCGGCACAACATCGCCGAACTGGCCGCCCTGCCGGTCTCCCGGCTCGGCCCGGTGATCGCCGCCATCCACGACCCGCGCGTGGCCCCGGTGACCTCGGCCCTGCTGGAGCGCCTGCGCGGGCTGGAGGAGGTCGGACTTGGATACCTCAGCCTGGACCGGCACTCGGCCACCCTGTCCGGCGGCGAGGCCCAGCGGGTGCGACTCGTCCGGCACCTGGGCGGCGCGCTGACCGGCCTGACCTACGTGCTGGACGAACCCAGCTCCGGGCTGCACCCCGCCGACGTGCACCGGCTCACCGCCCTGCTGCGCCGCCTACGAGACAAGGGCAACACGGTGCTGGTGGTGGAACACGACCCGGACGTGATCGCGGCCGCCGACCACGTGGTGGACCTCGGCCCCGGCGCCGGACACGAGGGCGGCCGCGTCGTCTACGAGGGCTCGGTGGAGGGGCTGCGCCGCGCGCCCACCCCCACCGGCCGCTACCTGCGCCAGCCCCGCTCGGTGCGGTCCCGTACCCGTACCCCGGTCGGATCGGTGGAGGTCCGCGACGCCCGTCTGCACAACCTGCGCGGGATCGACGTGTCCGTCCCCACCGGAGTACTGACGGCGGTGACCGGGGTGGCGGGGTCGGGCAAGAGCTCACTCGTCCACGGGGAGCTGCCCCGGGTACGCCCGGACGCGGTGGTGCTCACCCAGGGATCGCTGCACGGCGGCCCCCGGTCCACTCCCGCGACCTACCTGGGGATCCAGGACACCCTGCGCACACTGTTCGCCCGGGCCAACGGGGTGGCATCCGGCTGGTTCAGCGCCAACTCCACCGGCGCCTGCCCGACCTGCCGGGGGCGCGGGGTGATCGTCACCGACCTCGCCTTCCTCGACGACGTCGAGACGGTGTGCGAGCACTGCCGAGGGCTGCGGTTCAACGACCGGGCGCTGTCGTACACCCTGGACGGCCGCACCATCGCGGACGTGCTGGCGCTGACGGCGGCACGCGCCCGGGAGGTCTTCGAGGGGCCGGTCGCGGAGTCGCTGGACCGGATGGAGCGGGTCGGGCTGGGCTACCTGAGGCTGGGGCAGTCCCTGGACACGCTCTCCGGCGGGGAGCGCCAGCGCCTCCGGCTGGCCCGTGAGCTGGCGGAGCCCGCGCGGCTGTACGTGCTGGACGAACCCACCACCGGTCTGCACGGCGGCGACGTGGCCGGGCTCGTCGCCCTGTTCGACCGGATGGTGGACGCGGGGGCGACGGTGGTGGTCGTCGAACACCGGATGGACGTGGTGGCCGCCGCCGACCACGTGGTGGACCTCGGCCCCGGCGCCGGACACGAGGGCGGCCGTGTGGTGTTCGAGGGGACGCCCGCGCGGATGGCCGCCGCAGGGAAGGGGGCGACCGCGGACGCCCTGCGCGCCCACCTGGCCGGATGACTCCGGGCGCCCTCCGACCGGGCCGCCCGACGGCCGCGGGGGCGGTCGGCCGGGCCCGGAGTCCCCCGAATGATGCGGATGTCGCGGGAACTCCCGGGGCCCTCCGAACGACGTCACTGTCGACCGGAACGGCGACGGCGGAGGAGACCCATGGAACCGGCGAGCACGAAGCCCGTGACCGAGGACGGGGCGCCCCCGCCCGGGCCGGGCGTGTGGAACCAGCTCAGGCCGCTGGTGATGCGGCTGCACTTCTACGCGGGTGTGCTGGTGGCGCCCTTCCTCCTGGTGGCGACGGTCTCCGGGCTGCTGTACGTGTGGACGCCCCAGGTCGAACAGGCGCTCTACGCCGACCAGCTGAGGGTCCCCGCCGCCGAGGGGTCCCTGCCCCTGGCCGAACAGGTGCGGATCGCCCGGGCGGAGGTGCCCGACGCCGCCGTGCACTCGGTGCGCCCGGCCACTGCCCCCGAGGACTCCACGTGGGTGCTGATGGACCTGGCCGAGAGCGGTACCGGGGCGCGCACGACGGTGTTCGTCGACCCCCACGCGGGCGAGGTCCTGGGGGTGTCCGAGAGCTACGGGACCAGCGGCGCGCTGCCGGTGCGCACCTGGATCGACCTGCTCCACCGGGAGCTGCACCTGGGTGACGTCGGTCGGCTGTACAGCGAACTCGCCGCGAGCTGGCTGGGGGTGGTCGCCCTGGGCGGCCTGGCGCTGTGGGTCGCCCGGCGCCGACGCGGTCGCCAGCGGGCGGGGCGGACGCGCTCGGTCTCCCTGCACGCCACCGCGGGGGCGTGGGTCCTCCTGGCTCTGCTGTTCCTGTCCGCCACCGGGTTGACCTGGTCCCAGTACGCGGGGTCGAACGTCTCCGATCTGCGTGAGCGGATGTCCTGGACCACTCCGGCGGTCTCCACCCAGGTCCCCTCAGCCAGCCCCGGGGTGGACGTCGGCCCGGACGCGGTCCTGGCCAGCGCCCGGGAGGCCGGGCTCGACGGGCGGGTCACCGTCGACCTGCCCGCCGACCACACCTCCCCCTACGTGGTCACCCAGCTCGAACGCTCCTGGCCGACCCAGGCGGACTCGGTCGCCGTCGCCCAGGACACCGGTGAGGTCGTGGACGTCGTCCGCTTCGAGGACCACCCGCTCATGGCCAAACTCAGCCGCTGGGGTGTGGACGCCCACATGGGGCTGCTGTTCGGCGTGCCCAACCAGCTCGTCCTCACGGCGGTCTGCGGCGGGCTGATCTGGGTGATCGCCCTGGGCTACCGCATGTGGTGGCAGCGCAGGCCGACGCGCGGCGGTGCCTGGGCGCTGGGGCGCCCGTACCCGCGCGGCTCCTTCCTGGCGCTGTCCCTGCCCCTGAGGGCCGCGGTCGTTCTGGGCTGCGCCGGGGTCGGTCTGGCCCTGCCCGTTCTGGGGGTTTCGCTGCTGGCCTTCCTGGTGGTCGACGTCGTGGTCGGCCGGTTCTCCGGGGGTACCGGGCGGCTCAGGTCCGGTTCGGGGTGAGTTCGGGGAACCGCCGCAGCACCCGGACGCACACCTGGGCCGGGGTGAGATCGGTGTTGTCGACGGCCAGGTCCGCCCACGTGCCCAACCACTCCTGTTCGGCCTGGTAGAACGGGTCGACCCTGGACCGCCGGAAGGCCCGGGCGTCCTCGTTGACCTCGGGGTGGCCCGGGGCGACGTCGTGGGCCGCGATGCGTGCGGCCAGGGTGGCGCGGTCGGGACGCAGCAGGACCCGGCGGACCTCCAGTCCCTCGGCGTACAGGCCGCGGAGGATCTCCTCCGCGTACTCCCGGCGGAGGACGCTCATCGGGGCGACGAGGGTCTGGCCGGTGAAGGCGTGCACCTGGGCGGCGACGGTGGCGAACAGGGCGCGCCAGGGCGGCAGGTCCTGGAAGTCTCCGGGGTGGTCGGGCAGCAGGTGGCGGAGCATGAAGCCGATCTCCTCGGGGTCCAGGAGACGGCTGTGGGGCACCCGTTCGACCAGCAGTTCGGCGGTGGTGGTCTTCCCGCCGCCGAAGGGAC
Organism: Nocardiopsis sp. iso_237; assembly: GCF_056173345.1. NCBI lineage: Bacteria > Bacillati > Actinomycetota > Actinomycetes > Streptosporangiales > Nocardiopsidaceae > Nocardiopsis > Nocardiopsis sp. iso_237. The sequence goes on from NZ_CM149669.1 coordinate 3,769,627, forward strand.
CGTTGATGAGCAGCAGCATGCGCGCAGACTACTCGCGGCGACGGTCGGGTTTCGGGGCCGGGACGCGGTTCCCGTAGGCTGACCTGCCGAACCGGGATCATCCGGGCGCGACGACTAGAGAACCTGGCATGAAGCACCCAACCGACGTGTGGGCGACCGTCACCCCCGACCGCGAGGTCCTGGCGGTCGTGCGCAGCGTCCCGGCGGCCGGACGCCTGTTGGACGTGGTCGGGTTGTTCGGTGACGACCGGGTGGGCGTGACCTTCACGGTCACCCCCGGTTCGGCGTCCCAGGCGGGGATCGAACCCCTGCTCCGCGCCGCCGGGGTCGACCTGCTGCCCTGGGACGAGGCGGTCGCGGGGTCGGACCGGTTCGACCTGGCCCTGGCCGCCAGCGCCAAGGGCGACCTGCACCGGATCAAGGCACCCCTGGTGCTCATGCCGCACGGTGCCGGACACAACCGCCGCGTGGGGGACGGCCCCGGATCACTGTCGAACGCCTCCGGACTGGACGCGTCCGAACTCGTACACGAGGGACGGCTGATCGCCGAACGGTTCGTGCTGGCCCACCGGGAGCAGGAGGACCGCCTGCACGAGTCGTGCCCCGAGGCCGAAGGGCGCGGCGCGGTCGTCGGGGACCCGGCCTTCGACCGGATGCTCGCCGCCCTGGGGCGCCGCGAACGCTACCGGGCCGCCCTGCACCTGGACGGACGTCGGCTCGTGGTGGTCTCCTCCACCTGGAACCGGGGGTCGCTGCTGGGTGCGCGGCGAGAGGTCGTGCGCCGACTGCTCGCCGAACTCCCCTGCGACGAGTACCGGGTGGCGCTGGTCGCGCATCCCAACGTGTGGAGTCAGCACGGCCGGGCCCAGCTGGAGCTGTGGTTCGCCGACGAGATCGAGGCCGGGCTGGTGCTGGTCCCCCCGGCCGAGGGGTGGCGGGCCGCGCTCGTCGCCGCCGACCTGGTCGTCGGTGACGTGGGATCGGTGACCTACTACGCCGCGGCCCTGGGACGGCCGGTGCTGCTCGCCGCGTTCTCCACCGGCGACCTGGACCCGCGCTCCCCGCTGCTGGAGTTCGGCGCGGCGCTGCCGAGGCTGACCCCGGCGGGCGTGGCGGACCAGGTGGAGGACGTCGTGCGGATGCCGGTGCCCCCGGTCTCCGACCTGCTCATGGAGCACCGCGCCGAGTCCGCTCCCCGGCTGCGGTCGCTCCTGTACTCCCTGCTCGACCTGCCCGAACCGGAGCGGACCGCGTACTACCGGCCCCTGCCGGACCTGCCCGACTCCCCCGACGACGTCACGGCCTGGCGCGTGGACCTCCGGGTGGACCGTCCCTCACCGGACGTTGCGGAACCCGCCACCGGCGGGGCCGAGGTGTGTCTGCGCCGCTACCCCGCCGGGGCTCCCCTGCCGCGGCCGGGCAGGTCGGCCGTGCGCCCGCTGGTGGTGGACGCCGAGGACGCGGTGATGCCGCGCTGGGGCTCGGCCGACGCGTGGTCGAACCGCCGGGGCCGCACGGAGGAGGAGGCGGTGGCCTGGCTGAAGGAGCGGGTCGACACCTACCCGAAGACCCTGCTGGCCGTCGCCGCGCTCGGTGAGGGGTCCGTGCTGCTGATGCACCGTTCCGGCGCCGCGATGCGGGTGCGCCACGCGGACGGCGTCCGTCCGTGGGTCGACGCGTCGGTCGTCGCGGCCGCCGCCGTGGGCTGGGCCCGCGAGGGCCTGCCGTGGCACCGCTGGCACCACCGCGTCCAGGTCCGCCTGGGCGGGCGCACCCTGCACCTGAGGGCGTACCCCCCCCCCGCGGGAACTGGGCTTTTTAGGGGATGTTGAGGTGGCCCCGGGCTGACCGGCGCGGGCGGGTCAGCCGGGCGACGGGGCAGCCGGTCGGTGCGGGTCAGTCCTCCGGCGCGGTGAGGCCCCGGAGGTCCTCGGAGATCCGCTGGGCGACGCCGTCGAGGTGGTAGTACTCGGTGATCTTCAGTGCCCAGGCGAGCCGCGCGCGGGCCCGGGAGCTCTCTCCCCGCCGCTCTGCGACAGCGGCCAGGGCCCGCGCCGCCTGGACCTGCTTGACCGGTTCGGCCAGTTCCTCGAAGACGATCCTGGCCGCGTCGGCCCCGACCTCGGCCTCGTCGAGGCGGTTCAGGTCGGTCAGTGCGCGGGCCCGTGCCAGTCGCACCCGGGCACGCAGCAGCTCCCAGTCGTGGATCGCCCAGTCCGTCTCGCGTCCTCCCCCGTCGCGGGAGAGCACGGCCAGCCGGTGGTCGGCGATCCGCTCGGCCTCCCGCAGCTCCGTCTCCGCCAGGGTCGCGTCTCCCCCGCGCCGGGCCTGCTCTCCCAGCTGATACGTCTGGAGGGCGTCACCGCGCGGACGACCCGCGCGCCGGTGGATGTCCCGGGACCGGGTGAGCAGTTCCTCCGGGCTCCGTTCCGACCCCGGACCGGCCCGCCCCTCCAGTTCGGGAAAGCGGCCCCGGAGGAGTCCCTGGGTCTCCAGCACCACGGCCTGGTCCGGCTCCGACCCCTCCGCCGCCCGGGCCGCCTCCGCCACCAGGGCGGCGGCGCGTTCACCCTGGCCCAGCTCGGCGTGGACGCGGGCCAGGTAGACGGCGCAGCGCGCGACGGCGCTCCGCTGTCCGGTCTGGCGGGCCACGTCCAGGGCGTGTCCGTAGACGCGCGTGCCGATCTCCAGGCGGCGTCTGCCGTGGCAGGCGGGCCACACGGCGTCGGCCAGGACCAGGACGGCGACGGGGTTGTCGAGTTCGTGGGCCAGCCGCATGAGGTCGGGGACGTGTGCCAGGTTCCGGTCCTGCCAGTCGGCGGCCTCGCTCCTGCGGCCGAAGGGCAGCCGGTGGTCGGCGGGCGCGACGGTCAGTTCGGCGGTGTCCAGCGCGTTGGTCAGGCGATGGCGTTCGCCGAGGCTGGCCCGGTCCGCCAGGTGGTGGGTGACGGTGAAGAACCGCAGGACGGCGGCGGCATTCAACCTCCAGCGCTCCGTGGAGCCCTCGCGCACCCGGTCGCGGACGAGTTCGACGATCCCCCTCCCGGCGCCGGTCTCCGGGTGGAGCAGGCTGGCGTCGGTGAGCCTGCCCATGACCTCAGGGGCCCGTTCCCCCGCCGCCGCGTGACCCAGTTCGGCGGGGAAGGATCGGCCCGGATAGGCGGACAGGAACTTCAGGAACTCCAGGTCGTCCGCGCCCAGTCCGGACAGGGCCACGTCGATGACGGCGTCCACACCCGCCAGCGGCGGGACCGTGGACCGCTGACGGGCGACCACGGCGTCGACCAGCGCGCTGATGCTCAGGCCCTGGGCGTCCACGTGCCCGGCGGCCATGCGGATGGCCGAGGGCAGTCCGCCGCAGAGTCGCACGAGTCGGGTGGCGGCCTCGTACTCCACGCGGTCGGACATGCGTCGGTCGACCGCGTGGAACGAGCGGAACAGGCTGAGTGAGTCGGCCTCGGGCAGGGAGCGCAGGGTGAGGGCCTCCGCGCCCCGGGCGATCCGCCCGGCGGCTCCGGCGAAACCCTCCTCGCAGGCGGCCACGACCAGGTGCGGCCCCGACCCGAGCGGGAAGTGGTCGATCTCGGTGTCGCTGGCGGCGCCGTCCAGGAGCAGCAGGAGGTGCCTTCCCGCGGTCACCCCTCGCAGACGGCCGATGAGGACGTTGACGTCGGTCTCCGCGCCCACGTCCCGCACGTGGAGGTCCTGGAGGAGGCCGCGCAGGACTCCGGTGAGGTCGAGGTTGCCCTCACGGTCGCGCCAGGTGTCGAGGTCCCGGTACAGGACCCCGTCCTCGAAACGGTCCGACAGGCGGGCGCCGACCTCGGCGAGGGTGACGCTCTTGCCGATCCCGGACTCCCCCAGGAGCAGGGCCAGCGCGCCCCGGCGGTCCCGCCGGACCTCGGCGGCGAGGGCGTCCAGCCGGACGAGGTCGTCCACCCGGTTGGTGAACCTGCGGTCGGCGGAGGGTGCCTGGTGGGGCGGTGCGGGCGGCCGGGGCTCCCCGAAGTGGACGCTGCCGACGCTCCGGGCCTGGACCGCGGCGTCCGCGTGTCCCGACAGGTCGTTCCGGTGGGATTCCGGCACCGCTGGCCTCCTGGGGGTGGTTTCGCGCGGGCGCGACGGGTGGTCATGGCCTCCGACGATCCTAGGGGCCCGCCGTCAGGCGGGGGCCCGGTCACCCGACGGTGTCCGCTTCCGGTCGTCCGGACGGGGTTCCGGGGTCGGAGGCCAGGCGGCGCAGGAGCGGGCCGTACTCGGGGTGGGCCAGGGCGGAGGCGAACTGGGCGACCAGGTAGTCGGCGGGGTTGCCGGTGTCGTACCAGCGCCCCTGGATGACCTGCCCGAAGACCGGGTGGTCGGCGGCGTGGGCGTTGATGGCGTCGGTCAGGTAGATCTCGCCGGTGCGGTGGGTGTACCAGCGTTCGGTCTGGGCGCGCAGCTGGTCGACGATGTCGGGCGTGACCACGTAGCCCCCGATGGCGGCGTAGGCGGAGGGCGCGTCCTCGGGCTTGGGCTTCTCGACCAGCCCCGAGATGCGCAGGAGCCCCTCGGAGAGGTCCTCCGCCACCCGGGGCACCCCGTAGCGGCGGGACTCCTCGCGGTCCATGGGCATGAGGGCGAGAACGGGGTGGCCGGTGCGCTCGTGGGCACTCACGAGCTGCTGGGCGCGGGGGACGTCCGCGACGAAGACGTCGTCGGGCCACAGGACGAGCGTCGGTTCGTCGCGGGCGTCCCGGTAGGCGTTCAGGACCGGGGTGCCGTTGCCGTAGGGGCCGTGCTGGTCCAGGTAGGTGATGTGCCCCAGGCGGGCCAGCTCCGCGACCTCCTCCACGGCGTCGGCGTACTCCTGCTTGCCGTCGCCGCGCAGGCGTGCGACCAGGGCCGGGTCGGGGCGGAAGTGGTCCTGGATGAGGGACTTGCCGCCGGAGACGACGATCGTGATGTCGGTGATGCCGGAGGAGACGAGTTCGCGGACGGTGTGCTCGATGACCGGCTTGTCACCGACCGGGAGCATCTCCTTGGGGGTGGCCTTGGTGAGCGGCAGCAGCCGCGATCCCATACCGGCCGCGGGGATCACGGCGCGTCGGATCGTCCTGGTCATGTGTCTCCCCTGGTCGTGGCTGGTGCGGTGGAGGCCGATCGTATCCGCGCGATCGTCGGCGGGCACGGAGGACGGGGCCGGGTGCGCCCCGGTGTAGAATGAACATGTGTTCATTCAAAAATCGGAGGTTCGATGCCACGGAGTCCGGAACAGCACGAGGCGATGCGCGCCGCCACCCGCGAACGGGTGCGCTCCGCCGCCGTTCGGCTGTTCGCGCGTCAGGGGTTCGCGGCGGTGAACATGCGGCGGATCGCGGAGGAGGCGGGCATCAGTACCGGCTCCATCTACCGTCACTTCACCACCAAGGAGGAACTGTTCGAGGACCTCGTCACCGAGGCCGCCGCCGGGATGGGGGAGGTCGTGGCGCTGTTCCGGGGGCCGGGGGACCCCGTGGAGTCCCTGCGGGCGTTCACGGAGGAGTTCCTGTCGGACCTGGCCGGAACCGGGGACTTCGTCGAGTTCTTCCAGCTCATGCACCAGGCGTTCACACAGGGCAACTCCCCGGAGGGAGGGACGCCCGCCGTACTCGCGCTGGTCACCCGGAACACGGAACTGCTCGCCGCGACCGTGGAACTGGTGGAGCGCGGGCAGTCCGGCGGCGCGCTGCGCCGCGGCCCCGCCGCCGAGCTGGCGACCTGCTACCTCGCCCTGCTGGACGGTCTGGTGACGATGCGGTCCGCCCTGGGTGAGCGGTGTGTGCTGCCGAGTACGTCCACGGTGATGGGTCTGCTCCTCAAGGAGGGAAACGATGGTTGACGGAACCGGGGAACCGGTGGTGATCGAGGTCAGGCGCGGCGACGAGCTGGGCGAGGCGTACCGGAGGGCGATCGCGGAGGTGTTCGTCGAGGGGTTCGGTGATGATCTGGCGTACTTCGCCAAGGACCCGGCCCGGCTCACCGAGGCCGTCGAGCACATGCTGGTACTGGAGCGCTTCCACGTGGCGCTGATCGACGGGCGACCCGCGGCGCTGGCCAGCCTCACCGAGGGCGACCAGGAGGCGATCGACCACGACGCCCGCACGCTGCGCGGGCATCTGGGCCTGGTCAAGGGGACCATCGCGGACCGGGTGTTCCGGACGCACTTCCAGGGTGGCGCCACCAGGTCCAGGCCCGGCCGCGCCGAGATCGGCTTCGTCGCCAGCGCGCGGCGCTTCCGTGGCCGAGGGGCCGCCAAGGCCGTCCTGAACCACCTGCTCGCCCTGCCCGGGTACGACGAGTACACGCTGGAGGACATCAAGGACAACAACGCGCCCGCCCTCGGGCTCTACGAACACCTCGGCTTCCGCGAGTACAAACGGCGCGAGGTCAGCCACTCCCGGCGGAGCGGGTTCCACGCGTACGTGTCCATGAGGCTCACTACAGCACGGTGACGGCCACCCTGCGGCCGTCGGGATCGGTCAGCAGGTGCTCGCCCCGGGAGAGCGGCGGGTCGGTCTCGGTCACGTCCAGGGCCAGGCTCAGCCGGAGGTCGCTGGCCCGCAGACTGTCGGGGGCCGGGTGGATCTCCAGGACGGGTCCCAGGGGAAGCCTGCTGGAGTAGCGGCTCGGCCCGTCCGGGTCGGGTTCCTCCCCGAAGGCCAGACCGAGCGCGTTGTAGAAGTCCCGGCACTCCTCGGCCCTGGACGTGTACAGGACGATGGAGTCGAGGCAGGCGTGCGTGTCGAAGATGGGTTCCGGCATGGCCGTCCCTACTGCTCGGAGGGTGCGAGGGGGGGGCGTGTTCACCCCGGTTTCCAGTCTGCGCGGCGGGCGCGACGGCCACAAGCGGGTGGTTCCCGGCTGTGGACAACTCCCTCAGAGAGTCCACGGGCCCGAGGTGAGCTGATCCCGGTACCGGTGGCAGGCCCCTCCTCGCTGAGCCGACGCAGCGCGGCACCCTGTTCGCGGAAGGCCCGGGAGCTGCCCCGGACGAACAGGGTGTGCGCGGCGACGTCGAAGCCCAGGTGGTCCCGGTACCCCTCGTGGAGCCGCCGGTCGTGGTCGATCCCGTCCCGATCCGGCCGGGGCACCCCGGTCCCGAACCCTGCGCACCCGAATCCGCTGCTCCACGCAGGCTCCCCATCCGAGGGCCGCACTCCATCCCGGTTCGGCGGCAAGGTCAGGCCCCTTCCTCGACCAAACCGGCGTGGTCGCCCCGGAGTACGACGGGGTGGTCGTCGAAGCCTTAGGCCAGTTCGGGCAACCGGTAGACGGACACGTGCGAGTGGGAGTCCCCGGTGAACGGGGTGCCCTTCCAGTCGGCGTGCCGGGACTCCAGCCCGAAGCCGGCCATCTGCGCCATGAGGTCGAGTTCGGACGGCCACACGTACCGCTGCTTCACCCGGATCACGCTGGGCTCACCGCCCTTCTCGAACCGGATGTGGTGCGAGACCAGGTGCTGGTGTTCGAGGTCGAAGGTGTCCAGCCCCACGTACCCGTCCCGGTGGGCGAACACCAGGCCGTCCTGGCCGGGAGGAAGCCGCCGCAGGCTGGGCACGCCCAGTTCCACCACGAACCGTCCGCCGGGCCCGAGGTGGCGGGCGGCGTTACGGAAGCACTCGACCTGTTCGGCCTGGGTGAGCAGGTTCGAGATCGTGTTGTAGACCAGGTACACCAGCGCGTAGTCGCCGGGGACCCGCGTGGTGGCCATGTCACCGACCACCACCGGGATGGTCGCCTCGTCGGCCTTGGCGCGCAGCCGCTCGACCATCGCCGGGGACAGCTCGACACCGGTGACGGGGACACCCCTGGCGGCCAGGGGCACCGCGATCCTCCCGGTGCCGACCGCGAACTCCAGGGCCCCGCCGTTACCCGCGAGCGCGGCCAGCGCCGCCACGGCGGGATCCACCTCCCCGGGGGCGAACATGCCCTCACCAGGGGTGTCGTAGGAACTCGCCATCTCGGCGTCCCACACCGGGGACGGCGCGGACGGTTCGTGGGGCTCCGGTGCCGGTTCAACGTCAGTCATCCGGGCACGGTAACGCCGGTCCGCCTCCGAGCGCCAGAGGATTTGGGGGTGGATTCCCAGTTCTCGGCTTCCCGGAAACCGGGCACGGCCAGCGGCCCGGTCAATTTCAAGAAACCCTGCTACGTAAGGGATGCGTCTCCTGCAGAGTGGCCTCCGGAATGGGGAGACGGTGCCATGATGGCTGCATGGGTAAAGGCCACTGGGTCCTGGTCATCACGTGTTCGATCGTCGCCGCGCTCTCCGCGTCCCTGTTCCTCCTCCAGTGGGAGCAGGCCAACCGCCTGGCCACGTCGGTCTCGGCGCTGGCCGGACTGGCGGCTGTCGGGGTCGCGGTGTGGGCGGCGTTGCGCCCCGCCGCCCGGTCCTCCTGTGTCACGGTGCGGGACAGCGGAGCTGCGCGCGCCAGAGGGATCGGCCGGGCGAACAGCGGGATCCGTCTCCAAGGCGGATCGAACCCCCGTGACCTCCGTGTCAGGGGCAGCGGCGACGCCACTGCCTCCAACGGAGGCTGGGCTGTGAGCGGCATCGACCGGGGCGGTCCGCGCGACGAAGCCCCGCGCTCATGACCGTGCCTCCGAGCTTGTCCGTCAACCGGTCCGGCGACGCCACGGCCTCCTCCTGTTCCTACGCGAACACCGGAATCCACCTGGGCGACGTGTACCAGCACGCCGCTCCCACACCGTCCCCCTACCAGTACCAGGTACGCAGGATCTGCCCGCGATCACTGGAGGACAGGGACGGGGAACTTCGGCTGATGACCGAGTTCTGCGTGCGTTCGGTCCCCTCCGACGCACCCGAGCACGAACGATGGCTGTGGTGGCAGGGCCCAGCGTGGTCGGGGAAGACCGCCCTGATGTCCTGGTTCGTTCTCAACCCGCCGCCAGGTGTCACCGTCGTCTCATTCTTCGTCACCGCGAGATTCGAGGGGCAGAGCGACCGGTCAGCCTTCGTGACGGAGGTGCTGCACCAACTCGCGGACGTCGCGGCCGAGCCGTTCCCCACCCACGTGACGGCCGGGAACCGCGAGGCCTATCTGCACCAGTACCTGGAACTGGCGGCCGACCGCTGCCGGAGCCGGGGAGAACGCCTAGTCCTGGCCTTGGACGGACTCGACGAGGACCGTGGGGTGACGACGGGTCCCGACGCCCACAGCATCGCGTCGGTCATGCCCACCCGGCTCCCGAACGAGACGTGCGTGATCGTGGCCGGGCGGCTCAACCCGCCGCTTCCCAGCGACGTCCCGGTCGACCACCCCCTGCGGGACTCCCACGTGGTCCGGGCGCTGAGCCCCTCCTCGTACGCCAGGGTGATCCAGAACGAGGCCCTCCGCGAGCTCAAGTACCTGCTGCACGGGAGCGAGGCCGAACAGAACGTACTCGGGTTCGTCGCTGCCGCTGGCGGCGGCCTGTCCGAGGACGACCTCGCGGAGCTGACCGGCCTCCCCCGCGCACACCTGCGCGACCTGCTGTCCGTCGTGACGGGACGCTCCTTCGCCCGGCGCTCCCACTCCCACGTCCACCGTGCCGAGGCCGACGTCCTGATCCTGGCCCACGAGGAACTCCAGACAGCGGTCATCGATCACCTGGGAGAGCGGAGACTCGCCGACCACCGCCAGCGGCTCCACCTCTGGGCCGACAAGTGGCGCGCGAAGGGGTGGCCGAAGGCCACCCCCGGCTACCTGCTACGGGGCTACTTCCGACTGCTGGAGTCCATCGGTGACACGGACCGCATGATCGCGCTAGCGCTAGACCAGAAACGGTCCGAGCGCCTGATCAGGGTCACCGGTGGGACCCACGACGCCAGAGAGGAGGTCCTGGCCGCACAGCGCCGAGTCTCGAGCCAGAAGAACGTCGACCTCGTGGCAATGCTCCGGCTGACCCTCATGTTCCACCAGGTCAGTCAACTGCTCACTGTTCCCCTGGACCTGCCTGTCCTCTGGGTACGGCTCGGTGAACCCGACCGGGCCATCGCCCTGGCCCTGTCAGCGACGAGCGAGACCGAACCGACCCGGCTACTGGGTCGGGTCGGGCACGCTCTGGTGGATCACGGCGACAGCGAGCGAGCCCGGAGGGTCGCCCGCCAAGCCGAGGCCACCGCGCCCACCGCGAAGCACTCCATGGACCAAGGGCTCTCGTATATCGATGCTATCCACCTCTACCTCCGTCTGGGCGAGCTGGGACGGGCCCGGTCACTCCTCGACAAGACACGCGATAGGGAGGGAAGGGTGACGGCCCTCGGACTCATCTCCTCAACTCTCATCAGGAGCGGCGAAGAGCGCTGTGGGGTAGAGGCGGAGGAACAGGCACAGGCTCTGGTGGATCTCGCGAGAACACCCAGCGAACGTGTCCGTCTCATGATCGAACTGGCGGAGGCACTCGTCGGTGTCGACAGGCAGAACCACGTCCCCAATCTCACAGGGCGCGAGCGCGCCAGGGAGCTGGCCCGAGAGACGGAGGTTCTTGCCTGGAATCTCCCTCACTCCAACGATGACCGTGACTCACTGCTCTCCAACGTCCTCGGGCTTCACCTGACTCTCCAGGACCAAGATGCGGCCAACTCCCTGCATTCACGCATGGGGACGGCAACGAATCCGTGGGCGCAAACCGCGATGGTCAGGTCCCACATCTCAAGTCAGGACCTCGAACGCGCAGAGGCGACCGCACGCGCCACCGACGAGGGCCTGAGTTCCGACTTGAGCCTCGTGGCCCTGGCCTACGTCCGACAGAACGCTCTATACAAGGCGATCGCCGTGGCTCGCGACATTCCGGACGTCGAGGACCAGGCCTTCGTCTGGCAGTTCCTAGCCGTCGTCGCCCACACAGACGCGGACAAGAAGGTGACGGAGTCAGCCCTAGCACGATTGCGTACTCTGGCGGACCAGGATAGTGGTGCCGACGGCCTGTGGACTGTCCTCCCGCTGTGCACGACACAAGTCGCCCTCGATCGCCAGTTCCTTCAGGGCTCACAGGTCGAAGAGTTGCATTTCGAGACACCCCAGCAGCTGCATCTTGAGGCACTGCTCCAAGGCGTGCTCGACCACCTGGTCGCACGCGGCCTCATCACGCGAGCCGAGAACATCGTGGACCTGTTCCACAACGACTTCGACCGGGCCGACTTACTCACCCGAATCGCCTCGGCGCTCCATGACAAAGGGGAGACACCGCTGGCCCGATCCATGGCCGCGAAGGCGGAGAGCCTCGCCTGGTCGACCTTCGCTCCCCTCCAAAACACCCTGCGTTTCCTACACAATGCCGCACAGGGCACCACGTCGGACCCTGCACAGGCCTCCGCTCTCGCTTTCACTGAGACTCCGCCGAGCCACGTCGACGGCTCCCCGACCGTGTCGGAGATCCTGCTACCCACGAGTCTCCGTAATGCCCGGTCCCACCTGCTAAAGGTCCTACAGGCCTGTTCCGAGGCGGCGGATCCATCCAGAGTGCGCGCAGCCCTCAGAGCCCTGGACGCGTTGGAGGAGATCTCCTTGGACAGGTTCCTCCACTCCGAAGAGGAAGAGCAGCTGCGCGTCGTCGCCCTCACTCGCATCGGAGACCTCCAAGGAGCGTTCTCCCTCGCCTATCCCGGGTTCCACGACTCCCCACAGGAGGCCCTGGGATTGGAGGTCGCCCGTGAAGGCGCTCTTGACCTCGCCCGGAACTTGTCCACGGAGGGGAATCACGCGTACCACCGTCTCCACCTGCTCGCCTGCACCGCCAAGGGGCTGGCCGTGCTCGGCCGAAACGAACAGGCAGCGAAACTGATCGGGGAGATCGAGGAGGGATGCGTGGGAATCGATGGCGGATACTGGCATGACCGGGTTCTGGCGGTGATAGCCGAGGCCCTGGGCCGGATCGGCGAGATCAGTCGGGCGGAGAGGTTCCTCTCCCGTGTCACCGACTCTGGTAGCAAGGGAAGAGCGCTCCTCTCGATCGCCACCACCGCTCCGGTCGACCAGCGGCGGCGTCTCTTAGCCCGGGCGCTGACCACCGAGTACTGGGTGAAGACCTTTCCCGCGATCATGGCACTGGAACCGGAGGTGGTGACCGCGCTGAGGGACGACCTCGTGGCCCACCTGGACGCAGCACGGTCCTGAGCCCGGCCTTCCCGGAGGCCTCCTACTGGGGAATGCACTGCGGAATCTTAGCGTTCTGCCCTCCTTGTGGTCCTTTGTCACTACACATAGCATCAGCGCGACCCCACCGGGTCACGAAGATCATCAGCACCCTCACCCCAGGGAGACCCCATGCTGAGACGCGTCCTCACACCCCTCCTGGTCGCGCTGAGCGCACTGGCGCTCACGTTGTCGGGCACCGCCACGGCGAGCGCCTCCGAGCAGGCCCGGAACGCCACCGTCCTCTACTACGACTCCAGCCAGGCCGCCGAGTTCACCTCGGTCGTCGCCTCGGCCGTCGACGTGTGGAACTCCAGCGTCGACAACGTCCGTCTGGAGCCCGCCTCCGCCGGGCAGCGCGCCGAGATCCGCGTCATCGCTGACGACGGCTGGCCCCGCGCCCACCTCGGTCCGGTGCGTCCCGGCGGGCAGGTCACCGTCTGGATGGGCCGCCAGGGCACCGCCGAGGGCCACGACCCGCTGCGGATCGCCGCGCACGAACTGGGCCACAGCCTGGGCCTGCCCGACGCCAAGCCCGGCCCCTGCTCCTCCCTGATGTCGGGCTCCACCGGCGGCGTGGGCTGCACCAACGCCCAGCCCAACGCCTCCGAGCGAGCGCGGGTCGAGGCCAACTACGGCGGCGGACCGGCCGGTCAGCAGGCCGCTGACGGACAGCTCCTGGTCGACCGCCACTAGGGACACGGGAGGGCCGACGCGGCTGCGTCGGCCCTCCTCCTGCTGTTCGGGGCTACTCCACGACCTCGAACTCCAGGGTGTCGGTGAACGTGCGCCCGTGGGCGTCGGTTGCGGTGACCTCGGCGGTGTGCGCTCCGGTGGCGAGGTCCTCGGGCAGGTCGAACCGCCACAGGTGCATGGTGCGGTCCGCGAGGCTGCCGCCGTGGACCAGCTGCTGGGCGACGGCGTGGGGGTCGGAGTACTCCGCGCCGACGCGGACGCCCTCGCCCCGGAGCTGCTGGGTGCGCTCGGCCTCCGCAGCGGGGGCTCCGTCGAGACTGACCTCCACGGTGGCGCCCGTGGAGCCGAGGAAGAGGTTGGTGGTCAGCCAGGTGCCGCCCGCCAGGTCGTCGGCGCCGATCTCCAGCGGCTCCGCGAGCTCGGGAGCGTCACCGACGGGGTCGGAGTTCCACTCGCGGCGCTCGGTGTACCACTCGCGGTAGGTCGGGCTGTTCAGACCGAGCTGGGTCTGCACCTCGTCGGGCTCACCGGTGACGGTGTAGCGCTCCTGGAACCGGTTGCCCTCGATGTCGAGGGTCACCACGCCGGGACGCCCGCCGTCGCGGCCGACGGCCGTGGGGTAGCCGTCCTCACCCACCTTGCCGGAGTACCAGTCACCCGAGATCGCGCCCACGGTGAGGTGCGGGAACGGAAGCCCCTCGATCCCGAAGAGGTCGCGCCAGCCCTCGACGTCGTCGCCGGTCCTGAGGTTCTCGATGCTGTGGCTGTGTCCGGCCACCGCCACGGCCTCACGGCCCTCCAGGAGTTCGTGGACGCGCGCCACCTGGTCGACCTGGTGGACCGGGGAGCCCTCGTCGGCGTAGTTGAGCAGGCCGATGTGCCCCGCCACGACGACCAGCTTGTCCTCGTCGACGTTGGCCAGGTCCTGTTCGAGCCAGGTGAGCTGGTCGTCGCTGATCCGACCGTTGTAGGCAGCCTTGCCGCCGGGGGCGCAGTGCTCCTCGATGCCCTCGGGGCTGTCGTCGGCCGCCGTGCACGGGTAGTCGACGGTGTTCAGGGCGACGACGTGCACGTCGCCCACCTGGTAGGAGTAGTACGCGGGAGCCAGCGCCGCGCGGAAGGTGTCGAAGGAGTGCTCCGCGCCGGGGGCGTCGAAGTCGAGGTCGTGGTTGCCGGGCAGGAACCGCGCCGGGCCGTTGGTCTCGGCCACCAGTTCCTTGATGTCGGGGTAGAGCGACAGGTCGTCACCGGCCACGTCACCGACGAAGAGCGTGCCGCAGCCCGCGTAGTCGTCACGCTCGGACAGGTCCTTGATCGCCCCGGCACGCGCGTACTCGATCTCCTGCCTGTCGTAGGTCTGGAGGTCACCGGCGATGACACAGCTCTGGTCCTCGGCGGCGGTCAGCTCGCTCTCGACGAGCGGGAAGTTGACCTCCGACGGCAGCGGACCGGTGGGCTCGATCCCGCCGTAGCGCAGCTCCGGGGAGCCCTCGGGCAGGTGGTTGTAGTGGAACTGCGGGATGTTGTACTCGTCCAGCGGCACCTGGTAGCCGGACGGCTGCGTGATCGACACGGTCATGTTGTCGAACGCGGGCAGCTGGTACCGGCCCTGGTCGTCGGTACGGACCACGTCGCGGCCGTTGGTGACCACGACCCCGGCGAGGCCGGTCTCGCCCTCGCTGGTGCCGTCGCGGTCGGTGTCGACGAACACCGTGCCGTTGAGCAGCGGGGTGCCCGGGGCGTCGTCGGGGGTGCGGACGATCTCGATCGCACCTCGGTAGACGGAGTCGTCCCCGTCGTTCGAGGGCGCCGCCACGGCCGGGGCCATCGCGACGGTCAGGGAGGCGGTGAGGGCGAGGACCGCCGAGGCGGTCAGCGCGGCGCGGAGGCCGCGGCGGGTGCGTTCGGTGGGGGTGTGTGTCGTGAGCATGCGGTTTGCTCTCCGATACGTGAGGGGGCCTGACCGGTCGGGGGACCGGACCAACGCCACCTTCCTCGACACGGCTGAACGCGGGCACAGGCCCCAGCCAACGGACGACCACCGTTCGGTGACGACTGGTCCCGCTCCGTGACCGCGCACCCCCGACGAAAGTCGGTGCGGGCCGTCCACCAAAGGGTCCGCCCGGGGCGTCCTGTCGCCTTCTTAGGCGACACGACGGAGCGTCCCCCAGGTGGATGCCGTGGAGGGTGCGGCGAACCTAGCGTGGAGTACGTAGCCCAGGGGGTCCGGTTCCGCACCACGACGGGGGCGGCCGGACCCCGGAAGAGACTGAGGAGTCCCGCGATGACACTGCTGAACCTGTTCGAGTCGATGACCCCCGAGACCGGGATCGCCCTGGTCCTCATGATCGGCGCGCTGCTGGTGAGCCTGGCGGCGATCGTGCTCATCGTCGCCGCGGCGTTCAGCATCCTGTTCTCCCGGCTGGACGTCCCCATGAAGCTCGTCTGGATCATCCTGGTCTTCCTCGCCCCGCTGATCGGCGCGATCCTGTGGTTCCTGATCGGACGGAACCGGGTCCCGGCCCAGCAGTACGGGTACCGCTGACCCTCGGCCGTACACGGGCCCGAGCCACCGTCCGCGGCTCGGGCCCGTCGCCGTGCCGGGGGTCAGGAACGGTGCACGGTGAGGCTGTCCGAGGCGGCCTCGGCGCTGCTCGCGGAGACCGCGCCCGTGCGGGCGAAGTCGGCCCACAGGCGGCGGACCGCGCGGCCGCGCCGGTCGAGCTCCGCCCAGCTGGTGCGGCCGACGAGTCTGGTGTCCTCCCAGGCCTTCCGGTTGCCGAGCAGCAGGGGGAGGTCCACGATGTGGGCCGCGCCGTAGGGGCTGCCCTCCGGCCGCCAGGTGACGGTGTAGCGGGTGGCCCTGCCCCCGGACCTGCGGTGGTGGCGGGCGAAGCGCTTGGTCGGGCCCGTGTAGATGCGGTACGTGGTGGCCCACACCAGGAACCGGCGCAGGACCGGGCCGACCAGGGGCAGGGCGGCCAGGCGCTGGATCGGCGGGAGGAACTCGGCGAACAGCCCGGTCTCCTCGCTGGTCGCGCCGACCAGCAGGTCGATCCCGGGGGCGGCCGCGGCCCAGGCGCGGAGCCGCAGGGTCTCGGCGGGCAGGGGCGCGTGCCCGTACTGGGTACCGAACGGCATGGCGCTGGCCAGGCCGTGCCCCTTGGCGGCGGCGCCCGCGCGCTCTTCGAGGGCGACCAGTTCGGCCGCGCTGGCCTCGGGGTCGGGTACGCCCACGGCCCGCCCCATGGCCTCGGACATCCGGGACCGCCCGGTGATGATGCCCAGCGGAGCGCTCTGGACCACGGCGCGACGGAAGAGGCCCTCCGCGCCCTGGCTGATCATGAGGTGGGCGACGGCGTCGCCACCGGCGGACTGGCCGAAGAGGGTGACCAGGTCCGGGTCGCCGCCGAAGGCCGCGATGTTGGCCCGGACCCAGCGCAGCGCCTGGATCTGGTCGAGGAGACCGAGGTTGGCGGGGGCGGTGTCACCGATGCGCAGGTAGCCGAGCATCCCGAGCCGGTAGGTGACCGCCACGACGATGACGCGCTGTTCGGTGACGAGCCGGGTCGGGTCGAAGATCTCCATGTCCCCGGCGCCGGTGACGTACGAACCACCGTGGATCCACACCATGACGGGAAGGCGCTCGTCCTCGGTGAGGTCGGCGGGGAAGGTGACCGAGAGCCGCTGGCAGTCCTCGTCGTGGCGGCCCACCGAGACCCCGTCGACCGCCGTCGACACCACCTTGGAGGTGAGCTGCGGTGATGCGGGTCCGGGCCGGGTGGCCTGGAAGGGTTCGGTGAACGGCGGCGCGGGCCGGGGCGGGGCGAACCGCTCGGCGCGCGCGTAGGGGATGCCGAGCGCGCGGACCACCGCTCCCCGGACCGCGCCGACGACGGTTCCGGTGGGGGTGTCGACGCGGCGGAGCTCGTCCCGGGCGACGGAGGTCTGTTCAGTCATGGTTCCCATCCTGGTGCGGGGTCGCGCCGCCGGTACCGCGTTCGGAGAGGGCGCCACCCGAGGCGAGGATAGTCCACACGGCCGTCCGGGGTCGGGCACGGCGGTCGCGCGTCGGGCTCTCCGGTCGACCCTCCTCCCAGCTCGGATCCCGCCCTCTGGTTTCCTCGACCCCATGAGTACGAGTGATGGCCTGTCCCGGGTGGACGTGAGGGACGTTCCCTCGTTGACGGACTTCCTGCGGACCGTCGACCTGACCCTCAGCGGTCTCGACGCGCCGTGCGTCCGCCTCTGGGTCGAGCGCGGTGTCGACGGCGGGATCGTCGGGAGCACGGGCTACGAGATCAGCGCCGACCGCGGGCACGCCCTCATCAGGAGCGTGGCCGTCGCCCCGACCCGTCGTTCGACGGGCAGGGGCGTCGGTCTGGCCCGCTTCGCCCTGGAGCGTGCCGCGGAGGAGGGCGCCTCGACGGCCTGGTTGTTCAGCCGGCGCTCCGGCGCCTTCTGGCGGAAACTCGGGTTCGTACCCGCTGACCGGGACGAACTCGCGAACCTCCTGCACGAGACGTACCAGGTACGACTGTTTCGGGACTCCGGACAGTTGGACCGCGAGGTCGCGTGGTCGCGACCGCTGGCGACGTGAGGAGGCCAGGTGCGGTCCGGGGCGCGGCCGGTTCCCCTGATCGGGAGGAGTGGCGGCGCCCCGGGCCGGGAACGGTGTCGGCTCAGAACCGGCTCCCGGGCACGGCCACGCTGACCTGCCCTCCGAAGGCCTCCCGCGCGTGTCGGCGGCCCTCGTCCCAGTCGGCGGGGCTGGCGAAGTGGGTGAGCACCAGGTGGCGCGCGTCGGCCTCGGCGGCCAGCTCCCCCGCCATCCGCGCCGTGAGGTGCCCGTGGCCGTGCAGGGCCTGCTCGTCCGCCTCCAGGTAGGTGGCCTCGCACACGAACAGGTCGGCGTCGCGGGCGGCCTCCGCCACCGGGGCGCAGTGGCCGGTGTCGGAGGAGAACGCCACGGTGCGGCCGTCCGGCGCCTCGAAGCGCAGCGCCGCCGAGGGCACGCTGTGGTGTGCCGCGAACGACCGGAACGCCACCCCGTCCACCTCGTGCACGGTCCGGCCGTCCCTCGGCATCGCGGTGATCTCGAAGGACTGCGTGATGGGCTGGTTCATGGTCGGCAGGGTGGGGATGCCGAAGACCGCGTCGAAGGCGGCCACACGCTCGGCCTCGCCCTCCGGGAGGAACAGCGGGACGCGGGGCAGCACCTCCGGGAAGGTCCACCGGTAGGCCCAGGCCATGAGGTCCAGGCTGTGGTCGGCGTGCATGTGGGTCACCACGATCCCCCGGAGCTGGTCGAGCCCGTACCGGGAGCAGTAGGCGAGCAGCGAACCGGGCCCGGCGTCGACCAGTACCAGACCGGTCTCCGTGTGGAGCAGGTAGCAGGAGGCGGGCCCCTCCTTGGTGGGCGCGGTCGCGTTCGATCCGAGGATCTCCAGTTCCAGCATCGTGTTCCTCTCGTGGCGGGTGGTCGTCAGGTGTGGAGTGGGGCGGGTCGGTGCGGGGCGGGGCGCGGGTCAGGCCCGGGGTGAGAGCAGGGTGGCCCGCCCCGGGGCCACCGCCAACGACACGGACCGGCCGATCCGGGCGTCCGGTGGCACCCGGACCCCCAGGAGGTGCTCCCCAGACCGGACGGTCAGGTGCACGCCGTCGCCGGTGAACTCCGAGTGCGTCACCTCCGCGAGCAGCGCCGTCTCGTCCGCGTCGTCCGTCACCGTGAGGCTGTCGTGGCGCAGCAGCAGCCGGACGGCCCCGTGCGCGGTGGGCCGCACCGCCAGGTCACCGACCGGGATCCGCCAGCGTCCGCCCAGGGCCACGGCGTGCCCGTCGTCCAGTTCGGCGTCCAGCAGTACCGCGCCGGCCAGGAAGTCCGCGACGAACGCGTCCGCCGGGTCGTCCCAGAGCCGCTGGGGCGTGTCGAACTGGACCAGCCCCCCGTCACGCAGCAGGGCGATCCGCGACCCCAGGGACAGGGCCTCGCGCTGGTCGTGGGTGACGATGAGGGTGGCGCAATCGGTGGCGGCGAGCATGGCGGCCAGTTCCCGGCGCAGTCCCCCGCGCAGCTGCGGATCCAGTGCGGCCAGCGGTTCGTCCAGCAGCAGGGCGTCGGGCTGGATCGCCAGCGCCCGGGCCAGGGCGACCCGTTGCCGCTGTCCTCCGGAGAGCTGGTCGGGACGGCGTTCGGCGAGGTCGGAGAGGTGCGTCAGTTCCAGCATCTCCCGAACCCGCTCCTCGCGGCGGGCCGCCGCGGTGCCGCGGGCACGCAACCCGTAGCCGATGTTGGCGGCCACGCTCATGTGTGGGAAGACCGCGTAGTTCTGCGGGACCAGGCCGATGTCGCGCCTGGCCGGGACGAGGCCGGTGAGGTCCCGCCCGGCCAGGCCGACGGACCCCTCCGAGACCGGGACCAGCCCGGCCACGGCGCGCAGCGTCGTGCTCTTGCCGCAGCCCGAGGGGCCGATGACGGCGACCGTCTCGGCGGGGGCCACGTCCAGGGACACGCGCTCCACGGCGGTGGTGGGGCCGTAGCGCACGGTGAGGCCGTCCACGGTCAGCCCGGCCGCGCGTGTGGGGGTCGGCGCGGATCCGGTGGTGGCGGGTGCGGCGGCTTGGGTGCTCACGGGGTCCTCCTCGGGGCCCGGCGCCGGGCCAGGACGATGGCGGTCAGCACCGGCGCGACGAACGCGATGAAGATCATCGACTGTGCCGACGCGAGTTCGAGGCGCTGGGTGGAGTAGGAGTCGAACAGGGCGAAGGGCGCGGTGGGCGTGGCGGGCGGGTTGACGAAGAAGCTGACGTTGAACTCACCGAAGGACAGGGCGAAGACCATCGTCACGGCCTGGGTGACGGCGACCAGGCAGGCCGGGACGGTGATGGTCCGAAGGACGCGGACCGAACCGGCGCCGAGGCTGCGCGCGACGCTCTCGTTGGTGCGCAGCTCGTCGTCGGCCAGGGCGGGTGCCAGGGCCGCCAGGGTGAACGGCAGGGTGAAGACGAGGTGGCCCAGGACCAGCAGCAGACCGCTGGGGCGCAGCATCGGGTAGGTGCCCACCAGCGCGACGCTCAGCGCGATGCCGGGCACGGCCAGCGGCACGTTCACCAGGTAGCCGGTCAGGCGGGTCAGGACCGAGGGGTGGCGGGCCACCCACCAGGCCAGCGGACCGCCGACGGCCAGGTTCAGCACGACCACCAGGGCGGCCACGGCCAGGCTGCGGCCGATCACCGGGGCCAGCGGCGGCCAGGCGTAGGCGAACCAGTCCAGGGTGAGGCCACCGCCCCAGGGCCCCTGCGAGAAGTCGACGCTGGTGGCCGCGACGAGGGTGGCCAGGATCGGGATGACCACGAACGCACCGGTCAGGCGCGTGACGATCCGGGTCATGAGGCCACCGCCCGACGGACGGCACGGGCCAGGACCCGGCCCAGGACCAGCGCCAGCACGGCCGTCGCGGCGAGGATCACCGCGAGGGTGGACGACGCGGCGAGCCGGTATCCCGTGGTGAGTTCGTTGGCGACGTTGAGCGGCAGGAGCCGCACTCCCTCGGACAGGGTGGCGACCGTGCCGTACCCGCCCAGGGCGACCGCGATCGCGGTGCCGCTGGTCTCGATGGCGGCGGGCAGCAGCAGGGGCAGAGTGACGGTGAGGAACACGCGCGGGCGGGAGGCACCCAGGGTCCGGGCGCTCTCGGTCAGTGAGGGGTCCAGGGTGGCGGCGGCGCCGCGCAGCGGACCCAGCACGCGGGGCAGGGAGAAGTAGAGGTAGGCGATGAGGAGTCCGGTGAAGGTGTAGGCCAGGCCGGAGAAGCCGTCCCACGCCAGGCCCAGCAGCCCGGTGCGGCCGGTGAGGACGATCGCGAAGAACCCGATGATGATGCCGGGCAGCGCGATGGGCAGGGTGAGCAGGGCGTCGGTGGCCGCGCCGCCCCTGCGGCCCGCGCGGTCGTCGTCGGCCTGGCGCAGCACCACGGGCACCGCGACGCAGAGCGTGATCAGGACCGAGCCCACGGCGATGTACAGGGAGTTCAGGAGCGCGTCGCGGACGGCCGCCGATCCGAACGCCCGCGCGTAGTGCTCCAGTGTGGGGCCCCCGTCGGCCGGGGGCTGGCCCAGTCCGAGGGAGTTGGCGACCATGACCAGGACGGGGTAGGCGCTGAACAGGCCGATGACGGCCAGGGCGGGGAGCGCGGCGAGCCAGGCGGGTGCCCCCACCGCGCTCCGGCGGGTGGCCGGGGCGGCGCCCCCTCCGGTGACGGGGGCCGCGCGCCCTCCGGCGGCGGTACGGGAGGGCACTAGAAGCCGACCTCGTTCTGGTAGAGCTCGATGAACTCCTGCTGGCGCTGGCCCTGCTCGACGTAGTCGACGGTGGTGGCCCGCTCGTACTCCTCGGGCGGCAGCACCTTGTCGGCCAGCTCGTCGGGCATCTCTCCGACGACCGGGCGCATGTACCCGGCGGCGAACAGGTCCTGGCCCCGCTCGGAGAAGTAGAAGTCGAGGAGCTCGCGGCCGTGGTCCGCGTTGGGGGCGCCCTCGACCAGCCCGACGATGTAGGGGATCTGGAGCGACCCCTCCTCGGGGATGACGACGGAGACGTTGGCGCCCTCGTCGCGCAGCTTGTAGCCGTTGAAGTCGGTGTCGATGAGGATGGGGATCTCGCCCTGGGCCACCTTGGCGGTGGCGGTCTGCGCGGAGGTGGAGGCCCCGTTGTCCTTGAGGCCGTTGAGGTAGTCCAGGCCCGGACCCCAGTCGTCGAAGTCGCCGCCCAGGGCGACGTTGGCGGCGGTGGCGGCGGAGTAGCCGACGGCGGCCTGGGTGGGGTCGAGGTAGCCGACCTTGCCCTCGTACGCGGGGTCGAGCAGGTCGTCCCAGCCGCGCGGAACGGGCGCGCCGTCGAGGTGGTCCTCGTTGACGATGAACGCGATGGTGCCGGTGTGGACGCTGGTCCAGGCGCCGTCGGGGTCACGGAGCTCGTCGGGGACCTGGTCGGCGCCCTCGGGCACGTACGCCTGGAGGACCCCGGACTCCACCAGCTGTTCACCGAAGGCGATGCCGGTGTAGGCGACGTCCGCGACCGGGGAGCCCTTCTCCGCCTGGAGCGCGGCCAGGGCCTGGCCGGAGTTCTTGGGGTCGTTCGGGGCGCTGACGCCCGTCTCCTCGGTGAAGGCGCGCAGCACCTCGCCGTAGTTCCCCCACTCGGAGGGCGAGTTGTAGGTGATGACGACCTCGCCGTCGCCCGAGGCCGATCCCTGTGGGGCGTCGACGTTCCCGCACGAGGTCAGGGCCAGCACGGAGAGGGTCACGGCGGCGCCGGTGAGCGCCGTGCGTCGGTGGGACATGAGGGCTCCGAAGGGTGGTCGGGCGGCCCGGTCGGCGGGCCGAGGGTGGTGGGGGGCGCTTCGTGATGAAACGATTCACCAGAGGGGTGACCTGCACTGGCGTGCCCGGTGTCCGGTGGGCCAACGGCCCGGGAACCCTCGGCCAACCCCGACACCCCGACCCGGGCGGCCCGCCCGCCGACGACCCGGTGTCAGCCCAGGTACGAGCGGCGTTCGCCCGGTGGACACCCGTCCCGACGCGCCCACGGCACCCGTGGCGCACCCGCCGCCGCCCCGGCATCATGGCCGGACACCTCCCCTTCGGAAGGACCCTCCATGCCCGCCTCTCACAAACGCGTGACCCTGCGCGACGTCGCCACCCGGGCGGGGGTCTCGGTCGCCCAGGCCAGCTTCGCGCTCAACGGCCAGGGCCGGGTGGCCCCCGCGACGGTGGAGCGGGTCCGCCGGGCCGCCGCCGACCTCGACTACCAGGTGGACGGCCGGGCGCGGGCGCTGCGCACCGGTCAGAGGTCGGCCTACGGGGTGGTCATCCGCAACATGCGCAACCCGTTCTTCCTGGACGTGCTGCGCGGCATGGAGGTGCGGGCACACCGGGAGGGCGCCTTCCTGCTGATCCTCAGTTCCGACTACGACGTGGACCGCGAGGCCGCCGCGCTGCGCAGGCTGGCCGCCGAGGGCGTGGGCGGTGTCGCCATCAGCCCGATCGGCCGCCACGGTCCGCTGGCCGCCTGGCTCGCCCGCCACCCCGACGTCCCCGTGGTGGCCTTCAACCGCACGCCCGATCCCACTCCGGCCGAGGGCGTCCGACTGTCCACGGTGGGGCCGGACGACGCGGCCGCCGTCGCCCTGGCGCTGGAGCACCTGCGCGTCCGGGGGCACCGGAGGGCCACGCTGGTCATGGCGCCCGAGGGGCTGGCGGCGGACTGGGGACGCGAGGAGGCGTTCGTCCGCCTCTGTGAGGAGTGGGGCCTGGTGGGGACCGTCGTGCGCTGCCCACTGGACCACGACAGTGTGGCCCGCATGGTCGTGGAACGGGTCCGCGCCGGAGCCGGTGGCGGGGCGGCCGGACACGAGGCGTTCGTGGTCAACTCCGACTACCTGGGCACGGCCGTGTACGCCGCCGCCCGCTCACTGGGGGTCCGGGTGGGCCGGGACCTGAGTGTGGTCGGGCACGACGACCTGGCCACCTCGGAGCTGCTCGACCCCGGCCTGACCACCGTGGGGCTGGACCGCGAGCTGTTGGGCGACCACGCCATGCGCCTGCTGATCTCCCCTGCCGAGGTCCCCGAGGGCCGCCGTGTACGGCTTCCCGTGCACCTGGTGGAACGGGACTCGGTGGCCTTCCTCGACGGCTGACCCACCGCTCCCCCGGCCGCGACCGCGCCGCGAACAGAAACCGCGCAGGGGTCCCCGCGCCGTGGGGACACGGTGAGAGCGTTCGCGGCCACACACAAGCGTGGCGTGTCGCACCCCGACATCTCAGCCCCAACCAGGACAAACGCACGTAGACTCGGCCGGTCTACCGGGGCCTCCGGTGGGCGCTTCCGATTGAGGGGCAACCTCTTCTCCATGTCTTCCACCCCGAGCACACGCGTGCCCGAAACCGGCCGACGACCCGACCCCTGGGTGGTCGGAGTCTCCGGCGGCCTGCTGATCGTGTTCGTCCTGGCCGCGCTCATAGCCCCCACAGGGGTCAACGCCGCCGTCGACGCGGCGTTCGCGTGGTCGGCGCGCTGGTTCGGCGCCTACTGGCAGGTCCTGCTCCTGGCCACCGTCGGCGTCGCCACGGTCCTGGCCTTCTCCCGCTACGGGCGGGTGCGGATGGGCGGGACCGACACCCCCGGGTTCACCTGGTTCCGTTGGGTCGCCATGGTCCTGACCACCCTGCTCGCCGCCGGCGGTGTCTTCTGGGCCGCCGCCGAGCCGCTCGCCCACTACGTGGACCCGCCGCCGCAGTACGCCGACATGTCCGGCGGAATGGAGGGCGCCTCGGTCGCCCTCGCGCAGACCTTCGTCCACTGGGGCTTCCCGGCGTGGGCGATCGGCGGTTCGCTGGCCACGCTGGTGATGATGCGCGGCGTGGAGAAGGGTCTGCCGCTGCGGCCCCGCACGCTGCTGTGGCCGGTCATGGGCGAGCGGATCCGCACGCACTGGGTCGGCACCGTCGCGGACGTCAGCTGTGTGGTCGCGGTGGTCGCCGGAACGGTCGGCCCGATCGGCTTCCTCGGCCTCCAGATGTCCTACATCGGCGGCGAGATGTTCGGCGTGGGCTCCGGGTTCGGCACCCAGGTCGCGATCATCGTCGGTCTGACGGTCGTGGCGACCATCTCGGTGCTCAGCGGTCTCGACCGGGGCATCCAGCTGCTCAGCCGGATCAACGTCTGGGCCGCGCTGGCCCTGGTCGTGTGCGTCGTCGGCCTGTCCTCCCTGCCCTTCGTCGTCGACCTGTTCCTCCAGGCCAGCGCCGTGCACGTCCGTGAGTTCGTGCCGATGACGCTGTTCCGGGGCGACACCGAGTGGCTCGGCTACTGGACCGTCTTCTTCTTCGGCTGGTTCATCGGCTACGGCCCGATCATGGCCATCTTCATCGCGCGCATCTCGAAGGGCCGCACGGTCCGCCAGATCTACCTGGGCGCCACCGTGCTGCCCGCCCTGGTCACCTCCGTGTGGTTCACGGCCCTGGGCGGCAGCGGCCTCTGGCTCGAACAGCGCGACCCGGGGGCCATCTCCGGCCCCTACGAGGAGCACGGCCTGCCCGCCGCGGCACTGGCGATCGTGCAGGCCCTGCCGCTGAGCGCAGTGCTGGCGCTGGTCATGGTGGTCGTGACGCTCATCTTCTTCGCGGCCACGCTCGACGCGATGTCGTACTCGATCTCCTCCGCGAGCATGCACTCCGGCGAGCCCTTCCCGTGGGTGCGCGCCTTCTGGTGCGTGGGGATGGGAGCCGCCGCCATCGTGCTGCTGACCGTGGGCGACAACGGGGTGCAGGCCCTCCAGTCGTTCATCGTGGTGACCGCCGTGCCGGTGGGTCTGATCCTGCTGCCCACGCTGTGGAGCGCGCCGCGCCTGATCAAGGAGATGGCGGTGGAGCAGGGGATCGTCTCCGTCCCCGCCTCCCGCACCGGGACTGAGGACGAGGAGTCCGGGTCCGCCGCCGAGGCCGGGGAGACCGAGGCGGAGCGGGTGACCGTCGGCTAGGTCGTGGCCGGGCCCAGCCCGGCGACGGGGTGCACGAGGGGCGTCGAGGACCGGTGGTGGGACCGGCTCGGCGCCCTCGTGCGCTCAACGGTCCGGGTCCCGGCCCCCGCGCGTCGCGGACCGGCGCGCCCCCGCCGTCGCCCGGCCCAGCCTGGACCGGACGGCGACCGTGGCGCACAGCACCACCGCGGCCCCGCCGAGGACCGTGGGCCAGGTCAACCGCTCCCCGAGCAGCAGCGCGGCCCATGCCAGGGTCATCACCGGCTGGGTGAGCTGGATCTGGCTGACCCGGGTCATCGGGCCGATCGCCAGACCCCGGTACCAGGCGAAGAAGCCCAGGTACATACTGACCACCGCCAGGTAGGCGAACGAGGCCCACTCGGCCGGGGTCCCGCTCGGCGGCTGCTGGGCCACCGCGACCCCGCACAGGGCGATCATGAGCGGCGCGGCGAGCACCAGCGCCCAGGACACCGTCTGCCAGGCACCCAGTTCCCGAGCGAGGAGACCGCCCTCCGCGTAGCCGATCGCGGCCGCGACGACCGCGCCGAGCAGCAGCAGGTCCGACCAGACGAGGCCGTGACCGCCTCCCGCTCCCTGGACGGCCGCGAAGCCCGCCGCAGCGACCGCGCCCACCGCCGCCATGGCCCAGAACACCGCCGGGGGCCGTTCGTGGCCGCGCAGCACCGCCGTCACGGCGGTCGCGGCGGGCAGCAGGGCGATCACGACCGCGCCGTGGCTGGCCGAGGCGGTGGTGAGGGCGAACGAGGTGAGGAGCGGGAACCCGGCCACCACGCCACCGGCGACGAAGGCGAGGCGGAGCCACTGGGAGCCCCGGGGCGGGCGCTGCCGGGTGAGCGTGAGCGCGACGGCCGCCAACAGGGCGGCGACCACGCCGCGAGCCGATCCGACGAACAGGGGCGACAGGGTCCCGCCCGCCACGGCCACGCGGGTGAGCGGCACCGTCAGGGAGAAGGCCGCGACCCCGAGCAGCCCCCACCAGAGCCCGGTTCGCGTGGATAGCACTTGGGTCTGATGGAGAGTAGCGCTACTATTGATCCTCATGTCCAACGATAGCAGTGCGCGCATTATCGAAGGGCTGAGCGCGTGGATCGCCCAGGCCCCGCCCGGGGCACGTCTGCCCTCCACCCGCGCGCTGGTGGCCGAGTACGCGGCCAGCCCGGTCACGGTGCAGAAGGCGCTGCGGACACTGGCCGCCCGGGGGACCGTGGAGAGCCGTCCGGGCGTGGGCACCTTCGTACGCGCGGTCCGGGTCGCCCGGCCCCACGACTACGGCTGGCAGACGGCCGCGCTCGGCACTCCACGGCACCGCTCCCCCGGACTGAACACGGCGCTGCGCACCCCGCCCAACGACGCGATAGCGCTCCACTCGGGTTACCCGGACCGGGACCTGCTTCCGGAGCGCCTGGTGCGCGCGGCCTTCGCGCGCGCCGCCCGGGGCGAGGCCACCGTGAGTCGGCCTCCGGCCACCGGGCTGCCGGACCTCCAGACCTGGTTCGCCCACGGCCTCGGCGCCCACACGCCCGCGGGGGTCACGCCCCCCGCTTCCGCTGACGTGCTCGTCCTCCCCGGAAGCCAGAGCGGGCTGGGCTCGGTGTTCCGCTCCCTGGTCGGCGCCGGTCGGCCGCTCCTGATCGAGTCGCCCACCTACTGGGGCGCCACGCGCGCGGCCGCGCAGGCGGGCGTGGAGACGGTCCCGGTCCCCAGCGGGACCGACGGCCCCGACCCGGACGTGCTGGACCGCGCGTTCGAGCGGACCGGGGCACGGGTGCTGTACGCGCAGCCCAACTTCGCCAACCCCA
Source organism: Nocardiopsis sp. iso_237 (assembly GCF_056173345.1). Lineage (NCBI taxonomy): Bacteria > Bacillati > Actinomycetota > Actinomycetes > Streptosporangiales > Nocardiopsidaceae > Nocardiopsis > Nocardiopsis sp. iso_237. The sequence continues at coordinate 3,796,840 of NZ_CM149669.1, forward strand.
CCGGGGCCCGTTGGTCCACCGACCTCGGTGACCGGGTGCTGGAGACCGTGCGCCGCCACGGCGCGTTCCTGGTGGAGGACGACTGGGCGCACGACCTCGGGATCGACGCGGAGCCGACCCCTCTGGCGGCGCGGGACGACGCCGGGCACGTGGTCTACCTGCGCTCTCTCACCAAGAGCGTGTCCCCGTCCGTGCGCGTGGCCGGGATGGTCCTCCGGGGCCCCGCGAGGGAGCGCATCCTCGCCGACGTGCAGGCCGAGGCCATGTATGTCAGCGGGGTGTTGCAGGAGGTGGCTCTCGACGTCGTGACCCGGCCCGCCTGGCGCACCCACCTGCGGGGGCTGCGCCAGCAGCTGGCCGCCCGCCGCGACCTGCTGGTCGAGGCGCTGCGGGAGCACGCGCCCACCGCCTACCTTGCGGCGGTCCCCCGGGGCGGGCTCAACCTGTGGCTGCGCCTGCCGGACGCCACCGACCTGCCCCGTGTGGTCCGTGAGTGCGAGGAGGCGGGGGTCCTCGTGGCTCCGGGCGGTGAGTGGTTCCCCGCCGAACCCACCGGCCCCCACCTGCGGCTCAACTACGCGGGCCCCCGACCCGGCGCCTTCCCCGAGGGGGCGCGCGTGCTGGGCCGGGCCCTCGCGCACGGCTGAGGACGCTCCGGGGACTCCGGCCTAGGCCCGGCGCCCGGTCAGGGCGAGGAGGCGGGTCTGGGGGTCGGCGTCGGCGTCGACGGGCACCCGCTCCGCGAACAGGCTACTCCCGGACAGGACCGCGGAGTTCTCACTCGCCCAGGGCAGGAGCTCCGCGACCAGACCGGGGTCGAGCCGTTCGTCGGCACCGACCGCCCTGGCCAGGTCCCAGGCGTGGACCCCGAGGTCGAAGGTCATCTGCCACAGGTACACGTGGCCCGGGACGTCACCGAAGGACAGGTGGACCGTCCGCTCCGGCGCGGAGGGGGCCAGCCACGCGGTGCGGGCCTCACGGGAGGCCACGGACCACGTGGTGGCCGGTTCCTCGCCGAGCATGTCGCCGTCGAAGCGGTCCCCCACCTCCTCGATGGTCGCCCCGTCGAGCAGGGACGGAACCCACATCTGTTCGGCGGTGAGGTGGTTGACCAGGTCGTGCACGTCCCATTCCGTGCAGGGGGTGGGTCGCGCCCAGTCGGTCAGGGCCACCTCCGCCACGCGGCGGTCGAACTCCGCCATCGCGGTGCCGTGCAGGTCGACCAGGTCGGCCATGGTGTCTCCCCGTGTTCGGATTCCGTTCCGGGGCTGCCTACCCGGTACCCCCGGCGCGCCAAACCGGTTCGCCCCGGCGTGCGAGACTGAGGGTGGCGCATGGAGCAGATCTGAGAGGTTGGACCCCCGTGGAACGCGGTCATGACATCGTCCTGTTCGGCGCGACCGGCTACACCGGGGCGCTGACCGCCGAGTACCTGGCCACCAACGCCCCGCGCGGTCTGCGGTGGGCGCTCGCGGGCCGGGACCGGGACCGGCTGGAGGCGGTGCGGGCGGAGCTGGCCGAGATCGACCCGGACCGGCCGCTGCCGGAGCTGCTGCTGGCCGACGTCGACGACACCGCCTCGATCCGCGCCCTCGCCGCGTCGGCTCGGGTGGTGATCTCCACGGTGGGACCCTACGGCGAGCACGGCGAACCCCTGGTGGCCGCCTGCGCGGCCGAGGGCACCGACTACGTGGACCTGTGCGGCGAGCCCGCCTTCGTGGACCTCGTGTACGTCCGGCACCACGCCACCGCCGTGCGCACCGGGGCGCGGATCGTGCACGCGTGCGGATTCGACTCCATCCCCCACGACCTCGGCGTGCTGTTCACCGTGGAGCGGCTGCCCGAGGGGGTGCCGTTGCACGTGGAGGGGTTCGTCCGGGCTCAGGGGAACGTCTCGGGTGGCACCCTGCACTCGGCCGTGGACGCCTTCGCGGATCCGGCGGGCATGCTGGAGGCGGCCCGGGAGCGGCGCCGGGTCGAGGAGGCCCCCCACGACCGTCGGGTCCGGATCGACCGCCGCGGCCGTCCGCGCACCCGGCTGGCCCGGGGATGGACCGTCCCGCTGCCCACCCTGGACCCCCAGGTGGTGGTCCGGTCGGCGGCGGCCCTCGAACGCTACGGACCGGACTTCACCTACGGCCACTACGCGGCCTTCCGGCGGTTCGGCAGCGCCGTCGGCGCGGTCGGCGCGGCGGCCGGGGTGATGGCGGCCGCCCAGGTGTCGCCGTTGCGGGACCGCCTGAAGTCGCTCCGTCCGCCCGGTGCGGGCCCCACCGAGGAGCAGCTCGCCAACGGGTGGTTCACCGTGCACTTCGCGGGCTCGGGCGGTGGTCGGCGGGTACACACGCTGGTGTCGGGCGGCGAGCCCGGGTACGGGGCCACCTCGGGGATGCTCGCGGAGTCGGCGCTGTGCCTGTGGCAGGACGACCTGCCGCCGACCTCCGGCCAGGTGACCACCGCCGTGGCCATGGGCGGGGCGCTCATCCGGAGGCTGCACCGGGCCGGGATCGACTTCGAGGTCCTGCGCACGGTCGAGGACTGAGGGAGGCGACCCCCGCCCGGCCGGGACCCCTTCCTAGACTGTCCGGGTGACAGACGCGTCCGAGACCCCCCGTGGCACCACGCCCGTTCCCAGCGATCCCACGGCCTCCCCCTCCGGAGCACGCGACCCCGGCCCGGTGGCCTTCGTCCTCGGCGGCGGCGGGGTGCGCGGTGCCGTCGAGGTGGGCATGATCCGCGCGCTGCTGGAGGAGGGGATCACCCCGGACCTCGTGGTGGGAACCTCCATCGGCGCGATCAACGGCGCGGTGCTGGCCGCCGACCCCTCGTGGGAGGCGGTGGAGCGGCTGACCCGGACCTGGACCTCCGAGGAGGCCAACACGGTCTTCGGGGAGGCGGTGGGCCGTCAGCTGCACCGCATCGTGACGACCCGCACCCACCTGATCTCGCCCGAGCCGCTGCGCCGCCTGCTGGTGAAGATGCTGGGCCCGGATCCCGTGTTCGAGGACCTGGCGGTACCGCTGCGGGTGGTGGCGGCCAGCATCGAACGCGCCGCCGAGCACTGGTTCTCGGAGGGGCCGCTGATCGAGGCCGTGCTGGCCTCCTCGGCCGTCCCGGGGCTGCTGCCGCCGACCCGGATCGACGGTGAGCACTTCATGGACGGCGGGATCGTCAACTCCATCCCGATCGAGGCCGCCGTGCGTGCGGGCGCGCGCACGGTGTACGTGTTGCAGGTGGGACGGGTGGAGGAACCGCTGTCGGTACCGGCCAACCCGGTGGAGACGGCGCGGGTCGCCTTCGAGATCGCACGCCGCCACCGCTTCGCCCGGGACCTGGCGACACTGCCCGAGGACGTCCGGCTGCACGTGCTGCCCAGCGGGGGTTCCTTGGAGGGCGACGACAGGCCGCTGGCGTTCCGGAGGCTGGACACCGTACGGCGTCGGATCGACCGTGCGTACGAGGCGTCCCGGGGATACCTCACCGGGGCCGGGGCGACTTGACCTCAACCATTGTTGAGCGTTCAGGGTGGTGGTATGAGCATGATCGAGATCGGCGCGGTGCTGCCCACCGCCATGGACGAACTGACCGATCCCGGGACCCCGGGAGTCGCCCTGGCCGCCAGGGCGGTCGAGGAGCGCGACCTGGAGTCACTGTGGGTGGCCGACCTGGTCCTGGGTGACGGGACACCCGCCCTGGAACCGACCCTGGCCCTGGCCGCGGCGGCCTCCGTCACCCGGGGGGTCCGGCTGGGCTTCGGGGTCCTGTCCGTACCGCCCAGACCCGCCCCCTGGCTGGCCACGCAGGTCGCCACGCTCCAACACCTGTCCGCCGACCGGATCATCCTGGGCGTGGGCGTCGGCGGCTTCCCCGACTCACCCCTGTGGCGGGCGCTGGGCGTCCCCTCCACGGGGCGCGGCCGGACCACCGACGCCGTGCTCGACCTCCTGCCGCCACTGGTCACCGGCGAGGAGGTCCGTATCGCGTCGGCCGACACGGCGCTGCGGCTGGCCCCGCCCGCGCCCATGCCGCCGCTCCTCGTGGGCGGCGGCGAGCGGGCCTTCGAGCGGATCCTGCGGCTGGGCGCCGGGTGGTTCCCCTCCCAGCTCTCCCCCGCCGTCCTGGAAGCGGCCGTGGGACTCCTGCGTGGCCGCGCCGAGGAACGGGGGCTCCCCCGTCCACCGGTGACCGTGGGAGGCCACCTCATCCTCGGGGAGGGGCCCTCGGCCCGCGAGGCACACGACACCCTGGTCCGGCAACTCGTCGAGGAGCACGGTGTCCCCGAGGAGGAGGCCGTCCAGGCGCCGATCACGGCGCGGACCCCCGAGGAACTCGCGGAGGTCTACGCGGCGTACGCGGAGGCCGGGGCGGACCGCGTCGTCGCGAGCGCGGACAACGTGGGATGGATGGAGCAGTTGGACTTCGTGGCCGAGGCCCGCGCCCTGCTGCCCGGCTAGACCACGGGTTCCGCCCGGCCTCGGCTAGGTCGTGTTTTTTGGATCATTCCTCCCGCCCGTCGCCCGCCACCACCCTCAACGGACGCCTTCGGCGCTGTGTCCTCGCGTTACCACCAGGCTGCCTCTCACTGCGCCGATGAAGCTCGGACAGCCAACCCCGGGCTGCCTCTCGCTCCACGGCTTGCGAGAGATTGCTTGGAGGCCGCTCGCATCGATGGCGGCTCCGCCGCCACCCGCGAAAGCATCCAAAAAACACTCCCTAAACCGTCACGTGCAGGGCGTAGACGCCCTCGGTGGTGGCCAGGACCACCACCCGGTCCGGGGCGGCGACCAGGTCCTCCAGCTCGCCCGGCCAGGTTCCGGGGATCTCCACGACCGGCTGTCCCGGGCGGTCCAGGTACCGGACGCGCAACCGGTCCAGGTACCAGGAGCCCAGGCCGCCGGGGCGGGCGTCCTCCTCCTGGTAGACGGCGACCGCCTCGCCCTCCCACTCGGCCAGGGAGACCAGCGTGCGCGGCCCGCCCAGCTCAGCGACCAGTTCCAGGTCGGGCAGGGAGTGGATGCGGCCCGCGACCGCCAGCAGGGATCGGCCGCCCACCCGGGCCGCCACGGTCTCCGAGTCGGCGTGGCTCTCCACCTCGCCCAGGTACTCGCCGTCCTCCAGCCGGTACACGCGCTCACGGGGGTGTTCGTAGTCAGCGAGGATGACCGGGTCGAACCCCGGGTCCTGCCCCGGTGCGACCAGGAAGTCACCGGCGAAGGACATCCGCTCCCCCCGGGCCTCGTGGCCGGGCCGGGAGTCGGTGAGGTCGGGGACGGTCGCCCCCGTGAACGGGTCCACCGCCCACCACCGGGTGCCGCCGTCGCCGTCCTCACCGAAGAGGAGGACCACCGCCTCCTTGTCCAGGACGCGCAGGGCCACGTCGTCGGGCCACAGCTCTCCGGGCTCCGCGAGGTCGGTCTCCAGCAGGGACGTGCCGGTGCTCGGGTCGCGCACCGTCACCGAACGCCGGGAGGCCTGCACCAGGACCGTGCCGGGCCACTCCTGTCCCTCGGGTGACCGCGCCAGGTTGACCGGCCCCTGCGCCTCGAAGGCGGTGCCCAGGGGACGCAGTGAGCGGGTGTCGAAGGCCCGCGCCTCGTACCGCGACTTCCTGGGGTCGGGGTTGGGGTCGACGTCGCCGTGGACGAGGACCGTCCGCTCCGCCAGGAACAGGCGGGGAAACCTCAGCCCCCTGCGCCACAGCCGTTCCGCGCGCACGCCTGAACCTCCCCCAGTTCTGTCTTACGTATCCGCTCGCCACAAAAACCGTAGCGGGTGCCAGATCGGACCGCCCCCTGATCGGGGAGGCCGTAGGTGGATCAGCACTGATGGTTCCACACCAGCCCCGGTGAATATCCGGACAGGGCGGTCATGCCCCACTCCAACCCCGGAACGGGCTCGGGCTACGGACAGCCGAAACCCGTCGACCACTTCCGGCGGACCGGCCCGCCGGTGACCGAATCCCAGGACGGCGCCAACGGCGACGGGCCGCCTCCCGCGAAGGGAGGACGGCCCGTGCGCTCTCGGCGGCGTCGCGGTCAGCGCGGCAGGCGCTCGGCCAGCCAGGCCTCGACGTCGGCGGAGGACCTCGGGAGCCCGGCCGACATCACGGTGCGGCCCTCCTCGGTCACCAGGACGTCGTCCTCGATGCGCACGCCGATGCCGCGCAGCTCCTCGGGGACGGTGAGGTCGTCGGGCTGGAAGTACAGGCCCGGCTCCACGGTGAGGACCATGCCCGGCTTCAGGTCGCCGTACAGGTGGTTCTCCTGGCGGGAGACGGCGCAGTCGTGCACGTCCATGCCGAGCATGTGGCCGGTGCCGTGCAGGGTGTACCGGCGCTGGAGGCCCAGCTCCAGGACGCGGTCCACCGGACCCTCGAGCAGGCCCCACTCGACCAGGCCCTCGGCCAGCGCGCGCTGGGAGGCCTCGTGGAAGGCGGTGAAGGGCCGACCCGGGGCCACGGCCGCGATCCCGGCCTCCTGCGCCTCGTAGACGAGGTCGTAGACCTTGCGCTGGAGGTCGGTGAAGGTGCCCGAGACCGGCATGGTGCGGGTGACGTCGGCGGTGTAGAGGGTGGTGGTCTCCACTCCGGCGTCCAGCAGGAGGAGGTCGCCCTCGCGGACCGGGCCGTCGTTGCGGGTCCAGTGCAGGGTGGTGGCGTTGGCTCCGGAGGCGGCGATGGTGCCGTAACCGACGTCGTTGCCCTCCACGCGGGCGCGCAGGAAGAAGGTGCCCTCCACGTAGCGCTCGGAGGTGTCCCTGGCCTGCGGGAGAGCCTTGGCGACGTCGCCGAAGCCGCGCACGGTGGCGTCCACGGCCAGCTGGAGCTGGGCGACCTCCCACTCGTCCTTGACGAGGCGGTGGTCGGCCAGGGCGACGCCGAGGTCCTCGTCCAGCTGCGCGGACTTGGCGCGGGCCTCGTCGTCGGCGTCGGCGCGCAGCTCGTCCACCAGGGCGTCGATCTCGGCGTCGTGGCCGCGCACCACACGGGTGGTGACGGAGGCGTCGGCGCGCAGGGCGGCGGGCAGCAGGCGCACGTCGGCGGTGGCCACGCCCAACAGGTCGGCGGCCTCACCGAGGCTGTTGCGGCGGCCGGTCCACAGCTCGCCGTAGCCGCCGAGCCAGAACTCGCCGTTGTCGCGGTTGGAGCGCGGCTTGAGGTGGAGGACCACGTCGTGGCCGCCGTCGGCCTTCGGGGTGAACACGAGGCAGTTGCCGTCGGTGGTGTCACCGGTGAGGTAGGCGTAGTCGGTGGCGGCGCGGAAGGGGTACTCGGTGTCGTTGGAGCGGGTCAGGAGCTGACCGGAGGGGATGACCAGCCGGTCGCCGGGGAAGGCGGCGCTGAGCGCGGCCCGGCGGCGGGCCGTGTGCTCGGCCTGCTCGACCGGTTCGAGGTCCCGCAGTTCGGTGTCGGCCCAGCCGGTGGTCATCCACGCCGCGAGCTCGTCGGAGACCGACTGCGCCTGGCCGTTCTTGCGCGGCCTGAACACGGGGGCGTCGACCTCGGCCTCGGGACGCTGCTGCTCGCTCACGTTGTGACTCTCCAAGTGTTCGTCGAAAGGGTGCGGGGAGCGGGGACCGCTGGTGGCGGCCTCCTCATCATCGTACGGGGGCGTTCGTACCCTTGTCCGCACGCCGGACATAGCGCTCCCCATAACGTCCGGACCAGCGCAGGCAGGCCCGTGCGCCCGGGGGTCAGGCCAGGTCGTGGGCGAAGGGGATGGCCTTCGGGTAGGGCAGTTCCTCCACGGTGGCGGGGTCCACCCAGCGGTAGCCGATCCGCTCGTACAGGGCGACGGCCTCGGGCTGGGAGGGGCCGGTGAACAGGACGACCCGGGAGTAGCCGAGGTCGCGCGCGGCGCCCTCCAGCGCGTTCATGATCCGGCGGCCCAGACCGCGCCGCCGGTGCCGGGCACTGGTCCACACACGCTTGAACTCGACGGTGTCGGCCTGGCTCGCGCGGTCCCGGCGGTACGGGCGCAGGGCTCCCCCGGCCACGACCTCCCCGTCGAGCTCGGCCAGGACCAGGCAGCCGTGCGGGGCGACGAACTCGGTGACCGGGTAGCGGCTGAGCTCGGTCGCGGCGCCCTCGGCGCCGTAGCGTTCGGTGTACTCCTCCAGGAGTCCGGCGAGCAGCCCCTCCACCCGGGGGTCGTCGTGGGCCACACGCAGCATGCGCACGCCGTCGGTGTCGGCTCCGGTGGCCGTCTCGGTGTTGGTCTCGGTCATGGTTGCTCGGGCGTGCGGGCACCAGCCTCCGGCTGGGCGGGAGACGCCCGCCTCCTTCCTTGTTCGGGCCCATTCGGGGGACGGTTGCGAGGCGGACGGGCACGCACGGCCCCGGAACACCCCGTTTGGGCCCGACCGGCCCTTCCCGGCTAGTGTTCGACCATGTCAGTCAGCGAACGCACCCTACTGGGACCCGGTCCGAGCAACCCCTACCCGGAGGCGACTCTGGGCCTGGCGGCCCCGCTCCTCGGGCACCTGGACCCCGAGTTCATCACCCTGCTGGAACGCACCTGCGAGCGGCTGCGTTCCCTCTGGGGCACCGAGAACCCGCTCACACTCCCGCTCTCCGGCACCGGCTCCCTCGGGATGGAGACCGCCTTCGCCAACACCGTGCACCCCGGTGACGTCGTGGTCGTGGCGGTGAACGGCCTGTTCGGTGAGCGGATGTGCGAGGTCGCCGGGCGCTACGGCGCCGAGGTGGTCCGGGTCGACCACGAGTGGGGCCGACCCGTGGACGTCCAGCGCGTCCTGGACGCCCACCCCGCCCCGAAGCTGGTGGCGGCCGTGCACGCGGAGACCTCCACCGGCGTGGTCAGCGACATCGGCGCCCTGGGCCGGGCCCTGCGTGAGCGGTCCGACGACACCCTGCTGCTGGCGGACTGCGTCACCTCGCTGGGCGGCATGCCGATGTCCCTGGACGAGTGGCGGGTGGACATCGCCTACTCCGGCACCCAGAAATGCCTGGGCGTGGCTCCGGGGCTGGCCCCCTTCACCTTCTCCGAGCGGGCCTGGGAGCGCAGGGTGCAGGCCCCGCCCGTGTGGTACGTGGACCTCGGCCTGCTCGGCGCGTACGTGCGCGGCGGCCCGGGCGGGCGCGCCTACCACCACACCGCCCCGACCGCGATGGTCGCCTCCCTGGACGCCGCGCTCGCGCGGATCGAGGAGGAGGGCGTGGACTCCGTCTCCGCCCGCCACGAGGCGGCTGGTGCGCGCCTGCGCGAGGGCCTGCAGAAGATGGGCCTGGAGCTGTTCGCCGCCGAGGGCCACCGGCTGTCGCAGCTGACCTCGGTGCGCGTTCCCGACGGGGTGGACTCGGGCAAGGTCCGTGAGCGGCTGCTGCGCGACTACGGCCTGGAGATCGGCGCCGGTGTGGGCCCCCACGCGGCGACGGTGTGGCGGATCGGTCTGATGGGCCACAACGCCCGTCTGGACCGCGCCGAGCTGGCCCTGAGCGCCCTGCGGCGCGTCCTGGAGCGCTGACCCCGGGTACGGGTCCCGACGCGGGGGTCGGCGTGTTCGTCCGACCTACTCGGCGTTGGGCCCGTACCTGTTGTCGTGGTCGCGCGGGTCGTCCGGGTCGGAGATGCTCCCGAGCGTCACCGCGACGGGCGGCAGCACCATGGCGACCAGGCACATCGCCACCGCCCAGCCCGTGCCGAACACGTAGTACACGGGGGTGGCGCCGACGAACAGCACCAGGCACGTCCCCATGACGAGCGCGTACCGGATCTTCCTGCGTTTGACCATGTCACCTCCGGTGGACCGATGGTGAGGTCTCCCCCCTCAGTCCACGTTAGCCCCGCGGTGTCGGGGAGGGTCGAGGCCCGGTTCCGGGGACGGTACCCCGGAGCGGCCGGGGGTCGGCGGTGCGGCGCGCCGCGCGCAGGCCGTCCTCCACCCGGTACCCGGCCGCGAGGAGCCGCCGTCTGGCCTCGTTCGCGCTGCGCACGGTGGCCTCGTCGAAGATCCGGTCGTAGTGGCGCTCGGGCACCCGGTTGAGCCCCGAGCGCAGCGCCCGCAGGCCCACGGTGGCCGCCGTGTCCGCCCCGGGGACCTCCGGAAGCGTCCCGTAGGCCCTGCGCGCCCACCGGGGCAGGGTGGCGTACGACAGGGCGCCGACCGGGAACCAGAGGGGCCTGAGCGGCGTGAGCCAGGCGAGCCGTTCGGGGAGGCTGGGCCACAGCAGGAACCGCACCGCCCGCCGGGCCTCGGGGGTCACGCGCAGGGTGGGCCGGACCGCCGCCAGGTAGCGGCGCATGGCGGCGACGTCGCGGGGGACGTCTCCGGGTGAGAGGCCGACCAGGGTGGCGGTGTGCGCCTGTTCGTCGAGGTAGCGGTCGCGGTCGGCGGCGCTCAGTTCCACCCCGGCACGGTGGCAGGTCTCCAGGTAGGAGCTGACCTCGGCGCAGTGCACCCACACGAGCAGGTCGTGCTGGTCGACACGGTGGAGTCGGCCGCTGACGGGGTCGGTGAAGCCCAGCGCGCGGTGGACGCGGCGCACGTGCCGCCCGAGGGCCTCGGCCTCGGCCAGGCTGCCGTAGGTGGTGACCGCCACGAAGTGCGCGGTGCGCATCAGGCGCCCGGTGGGGTCGGAGCGGAAGTCGGAGCGCTGCCAGACCCCCTGCATGGCGATCGGGTGCAGCGCCTGGAGCATGAGCGCGCGCACGCCCGCCACCCACATGGAGCGGTCCAGGTGCACCCTCCAGGTGACGCTCTCGGGAGCGGCGACCGTGGGCCTCATCCTGCCTCCTTCGGGGGGTACGGTGCGTTCCCCTCCGCGCCACCGGTCGATCCCCCTCCCCGGCCCGGGCAAACCCAGGCCTGACCCGGGATTGGTCGAACCGGGAGCTGGGGGGCGAGGAGAGTGGAGGGAGAGGCACCCGTGAGTCCGACGTGCCTACTGAAGTTCCCAGCGGAAAGGGGCCCGCACCATGTCTGTCAACACCAGCGGCACGGAATTCGACATCGACGTGTTCCGGCGCGCCGTCGAGGACGGTGACACCGACACCCTCGTAGGCCAGTTCGCGGAGGACGCGGACATGGAGACCGTCGACCGCCGCACCCCGCCCAGCGCACCCACCGTCCTGCACGGACGCGCGTCGATCGAGGAGCAGATCCGCCAGGTCTACTCGATGGACCTGGACCACGAGGTCCTGGAGTGCGTGACGGACGGCGACCACGCCGCCTACACGGAACTGTGCACCTACCCGGACGGCCTCGCCGTCAGGAGCATCTCCATGCTGGACCTGGAGGACGGCCGGATCGTCCACCAGTCCATGGTGCAGGCCTGGGACGAGGAGTCCCCGAGCGCCGTGCGGATCGGTGACTTCGACGCCTCCGACGAACGCATGGAGTTCGACCACGGGCACGCCGAGTCCGTGCACCTGGGCGGCCAGAGCCTCAACCGCCTCACCCTGGAACCGGGGTGGCGCTGGAGCGAGCACATCGGCCCCGCCGCGGGCACGGACCTGTGCATGGCCACCCACTCGCTCACCCTGCTGAGCGGAACCATGCGGTTCCGCACCTCCGACGGCTCCGAAAGCGAGCTGCGGGCGGGCCAGGTGGCGTTCGTACCGCCCGGTCACGACGCCTGGGTCGTGGGCGACGAGACCGTGGTCGTCGTGGACCGGTCCATGGACGGTTGAGCGACCGCCTCCGGGTTCAGTCGGCCTGCGCGCGAAGGAAGGCCAGGACCGCCTGGACCCGGCGGTGCACGTCGTCGTCGGGCGGCAGGTCGAGCTTGGCGAGGATGTTGCCCACGTGCTTGCCGACCGCCGCGTCGCTCACGACGAGCTTGCGGGCGATGGCCCCGTTCGAGTGCCCCTCGGCCATCAGCTCCAGCACCTGCCGCTCCCGGGCGGTCAGGCGTTCCAGCGGGTCGGAACTGCGGCGCAGCAGCTGCCGGACCACCTCGGGGTCCACGAAGGTGGCGCCCTCCACGACCCTGCGCAGGACCGAGGCGAACTCGCGGACGTCCCCCACCCGCTGCTTGAGCAGGTAGCCCACGCCCTTGCCGTCGCCGGAGTCGAGCAGGTCGGTGGCGTAGCTGAGCTCCACGTACTGGCTGAGTGCCACCACCGCCAGCCCCGGGTCGTCCTTGCGCAGCCGCACGGCGGCGCGCAGGCCCTCGTCGGTGAAGTCGGGGGGCATGCGGATGTCGGTGACGACCAGTCGGGGCCGGTGTTCGGTGACCGCCTCGACCAGGGCGTCGCCGTCCTCGACCGCCGCCACCACGGGGAAGCCGAAGCGCTCCAGGACGCCCACCAGACCCTCCCGCAGGAGCACGCCGTCCTCCGCGAGCACGGTGGGTACGGGGGTCACGGCGTCGGGTTCGCGGGGATCGGACCGCACGGCAGCTCCACTCGGATTCGGGTCGGCCCGCCTTCGGGGCTCGTGAGTCCCATTGTCCCGCCCATGACGGCGACCCGGTCACCGAGTCCGGTCAGCCCGCTGCCGTGGGCGGCGTCGGCCCCGCCGACGCCGTCGTCGGTGACCTCCACGGTGAGGACGGCGGTTCCGTCCCCCCGCGCCGTGCCGGGGGCTCCGGCCGTCGCGGCCCTGGGGTCTCCGGGTGCCAGGTGAGCGCGCACGGTCACGGCGTCGGCCCGGGCGTGCTTGTAGACGTTGGTCAGTGCCTCCGCGACGACGAAGTAGGCGGTGCCCTCCACGTGCGGGGGCAACCGGTGCGGGATCGCGGTCTCCACGGTGACGGGGACCGGGCAGTGGTCGGCCAGTTCCTGGAGGGCGTCGCGCAGTCCCCGGTCGGTGAGCACGCGCGGGTGGATGCCGCGCACCAGTTCGCGGAGCTCGGTGATGAGGTCGTCGACCTTGGTCTGTGCGGCCGCCACACGGAGATCGGCCGGGGAGCCCTCGTCCAGGTCCACGCGGGCCATGCCCAGGTCCATGCTGAGCGCCACGAGACGCTGCTGGGCGCCGTCGTGCAGGTCGCGTTCGATCCGGCGGCGCTCGTACTCGAAGGCGTTGACCAGACGGGCGCGGGACTCGGTGACCTGGTCGAGTTCGGCGCGGAGCACCTCCTTGGGCGGTCCGACCAGCAGGGCCCGGGCGATCACTCCGTGGCCGTAGGACATGAGCCCGCAGGCGTAGAGGAGGAGGGCCGCGGTGAACGGGGCGGCGAAGGCGTAGGGAAGGGCCTCGGACGGCGTGGTGAGGGTGGTCCAGCCGAGGGCGATGGGGCCCTCGTTCTCGTCGAGCAGCAGGACGGGGGCCGCCGCCAGGACCGCGGTGACCACCGTCAGTGTGACGGTCACCAGCAGGGTCAGGCCGAAGACCGGGAACATGACGGCGGCGTAGGCGACCTCGCGCCAGGTGGCGGCCTCGGAGTAGCGGGTGCGCACCCAGCCCCCCAGCCCCGCTGGAGGGGGCCGGTGCCCGCTGCGGTTCTCCTCAGGCATCACCAGGTACAGGCGCCGACGCTCCAGGGCCCCCAGGGGGATGGCCACCAGCGGCGCGAAGCAGAGCACCGTGAGCAGCCCGAACAGGAACCACGACGCCTGCCCGCCGGCGTCGTGGCCGTTCCCCAGCCGCGCCACGAACACGGCCCAGGGCGCGTACACGGGCATCGCAGCGACGACCAGCGTTCCCCCGACGACCAGGGTGGTGAGCGAGTAGGCCAGGGACCGCCACGGCCAGGCCGAGAGCAGGTACCGGGGGCTGGCGAGCGACTGGAGCAGCGTGCTCGGCCCTCTGCGACGGACGTTCGGGGAGATCATGCCCCCAACGCTAGGGCGCGGCGCGGGGCGGGGACATCCGCCGGGCCCACCGGTTCGGGGTAGGGACGGCACTACCGGTGAACTGGGGCTGGACCGACGCGCGCCCGGCCCGTCCGGGGGCGATAGGGTGGGACGACGTGAGCGCGAAACCTGTGATCCCCGATGTCCTGGCCGCCCGCTACGCGTCCGCGGAGCTGACCCGGCTGTGGTCCCCTGAGTACAAGGTGGTCGCCGAGAGGCGGCTGTGGCTGGCCGTGCTCCGTGCCCAGGCGCGTCTGGGCGTGGACGTTCCGGCCGGAGTGGTGGCGGACTACGAGAAGGTCCTCGAACAGGTCGACCTGGCCTCCATCGCCGCGCGCGAGCGGGTCACCCGGCACGACGTGAAGGCCCGGATCGAGGAGTTCAACGCCCTCGCCGGTCACGAGCACGTCCACAAGGGCATGACCTCGCGCGACCTCACCGAGAACGTCGAGCAGCTCCAGGTCCGCGACAGCCTGCTGCTGGTGCGCGACCGCGTGGTGGCGCTGCTGGCCCGGCTCGGCCGGCTCTCCGCCGAGTACGGCGAGACGGTCATGGCGGGCCGTTCCCACAACGTGGCCGCGCAGGCCACCACTCTGGGCAAGCGGTTCGCGTCGATCGCGGACGAGGTGCTGGTGGCCCTCGGGCGCCTGGACGAACTGATCGCCCGGTACCCGCTGCGCGGGATCAAGGGCCCGGTGGGCACCGCCCAGGACATGCTGGACCTGCTCGGCGGCGACCGTGCGGCGCTGGACGCGCTGGAGGACGAGGTCGCCTCCCACCTGGGCTTCGAGCACCGGTTCACCAGTGTGGGCCAGGTGTACCCGCGTTCGCTGGACTTCGAGGTGCTGACCTCGCTGGTGCAGCTGGCCGCCGGTCCGTCCTCGCTGGCCAGGACGATCCGTCTGATGGCCGGGCACGAACTGGTCACCGAGGGCTTCGCCGAGGGCCAGGTGGGCTCGTCCGCGATGCCGCACAAGATGAACACGCGTTCGTGCGAGCGGGTCAACGGCCTCACCGTGATCCTGCGCGGGTACGCGTCGATGACCGGTGAGCTGGCGGGCGACCAGTGGAACGAGGGCGACGTGTCGTGCTCGGTGGTGCGCCGGGTCGCGCTGCCGGACGCGTTCTTCGCCTTCGACGGGCTCGTCGAGACCATGCTGACGGTGCTGGACGAGTTCGGTGCCTTCCCCGCCGTGGTCTCCGCGGAACTGGACCGCTACCTGCCGTTCCTGGCCACCACCAAGATGCTGATGGCGGCGGTGCGCGCCGGGGTGGGCCGCGAGACCGCGCACGAGCTCATCAAGGAGCACGCGGTGGGCTCGGCTCTGGCCATGCGGCAGGAGGGCGTGGGCAACCAGCTGCTGGACCGGCTGGCCGCCGACGAGCGCTTCCCGCTGGACCGCGCCGCCCTGGACGCGCTGCTGGCCGACCGGATCACCTTCACGGGGGCCGCCGCCGACCAGGTGGCCGCCGTGGTGGCGCGGATCGAGGAGATCACCTCCGCCCGTCCGGAGGCCGCCGCCTACACGCCCGGTTCGATCCTGTAGGTCCGTACTCCGTCGGGGCTCGGGTGGCGCGTGGCGCCCCCGGGCCCCTTCGTGGTTCCAGGGCCGTCGCGGGCGTCAGGCGGGTTCGGGCCCGGCGTCCACCGCCGTGGGGAGTTCGGCGCTCAGTCGCCATCCGCCGTCCGAGGTCACCTCGGAGGTGAGTCGGCCCTCCAGCGCGCCCACCCGCTCCCGTAGCCCGGACAGCCCGTACCCGCTCGCGGGCGGCGGCACGAGGTCGCTCGGCGGTTCCGCGTTGGTGACCTCCACGGTCAGGGTGCCCGCGCCCAGCTGGAGGGTGACGGTCACGTCGGCCCCGGGCGCGTGCTTGGCGGCGTTGGTCACGCCCTCCTTCACCACCTGGAAGGCGGCGCGCTGGACGGCGAGCGGGAGGTCGTCCACCCCCGGGAGCCCGTCCCGGAGTTCGACGGCCATCCCCGCCTCGCGCCACTCGTCGAGCAGTTCCCGTACCCGTTCCAGGGTGGGCTGCGGCTGCGCGGGTGCGGGCCCGGAGGGCTGTTCTCGCAGCACACCGAGGATGTCGCGCAGCTCCCCCAGGGCCTGGCGTCCCGTCCCCCGGATGAGCCCGGCGGTCTCCAGGGCCCGGGGATCGCTGGTGGAGACCTCCAGACCTCCCGCGTGCAGGACGATGAGGCTGACCCGGTGGGCGACGACGTCGTGCATCTCGCGGGCGATGCGGTTGCGTTCGGCGCTCACCGCGCGCTCCGCGAGCAGGTGCCGCTCCCGGTCGAGCCGTGCGGCCCGCTCCCTGAGCCCGTCCACCAGCTCGCGGCGGGTGCCCACGTACAGCCCGAGTGCCAGGAGCAGCAGCACGGCCATCACGCCCATGAACACGATGTCGGGGGCGTTCCGGAAGGCCAGCACGATCCCGGCGGTGTAGGCCAGGGACCACGCCACCGGGGAGACCGGCCCCCTGGCGTGGACGGCGTGGGAGTAGACCGCCACGAGCACCGGGATGACGTTGCCGAACCCCACGAGCAGCAGGAGCGCCGACCCCAGCAGCCACAGGGGCCGGGTACGCCGTACCAGCATGGTCGCCGTCACGCCCAGCACGGGGAGCCCGTAGTACAGCAGCCCCGGCAGTTCGGGCCCGTAGCGGGCGGATTCGGCCTCGAAGAACTCCCCTGTCCAGGCTCCGACCAGGCCCCAGCCGTCCATGGACTGGATCTGGAACTGGAGGGTCAGGAGCACGGTCCCCAGCGCGTACAGCCAGTCGGCGACGGTCCAGCGCCACTCGCGTCGGCGGAGGGGGTCCAGGCCGCGCCATCGGGCGAGGCAGCGGCTGGGGTGAGGGATCCGGGTGCGCATGTGGGCTGAGTGTAGGACGCCCGCCCCCGTGTCCGGACCGTGGGACGGTTCCCCTCGGCGCGTGCCCCCCACGAAAGTGGGGGGCGGGACCGACCATGGACACGCGGTGGTGGTCTCCACCCGGTACTTCGGAGACACCGAGGTTCCGCCTCCGGACGCATGCCCGGAGGCGGTGGCCGACCGTAGCATGACGGCGACTCCGCGACACCGGGGCGTGCGGCACTCCCTCCACGCCCCTCGCGGAGGCCCACCACCCACCCCCACGAGCGGAGACCCCCGTGCCCCTTGGACGAAGTACGACCCTGACCGCCCTGTCGGGACTGCTGCTCACGACCGGAGCGGTCCCGGCCGGTGCGGTGCCCGCCCCGGAACCGGACTGGCGGCTCTGTTCGGAGGTGGCCGCCGGTTGGGACGAGGACGACGAACGCACACTCTGCGGGACCGTGACCGTGCCCCTCGACCACGACGATCCCGAAGGCCGCACCATCGAGATCGCTGTCACCCGGATCCCCGCCGCCGGGGAGAACACCTATCCGGTGCTGTTCAACCCCGGAGGGCCGGGACAGCAGGGTGTGACCATGCCCGGGCGCATCCTCGACAGTGAGGCGGGGGCCCTGGGCCTGAGGCACGACCTCATCGGGTTCGACACGCGCGGCGTCGGCCACAGCGCGGCGCTGGAGTGCGACGACGACTACGCCGCGACCGATCCCTCGCCCGAGCAGGACGCGGAGGAGCGGGCGCGCGCACTCGCCGAGGAGCACGCCCGGATCAACGCGGAGTGCCACGCCAACGACCCGGAACTGGTCGAGTCCCTGACCGTGGAGAACGTGGCCCGGGACATGGAACTGATCCGGCGGGCGCTGGGCGCGGAGAGCATCGGCTACTACGGGGTCTCGTGGGGCATCCTGCTGGGCTCGACCTACCGATCCCTGTTCGACGACCGGGTGGAGGCCATGCTCCTGGACTCGGTGGTGTCCCCGGACACCAGCGTGTCCCGGCTGGAGGAGGGCCAGGCGGAGGCGGGTGAGGAGGTCTTCCACCGGTTCACCGACTGGGTGGCCGAGCACGACGCGGAGTACGGCCTCGGCACGGAGGGCGGCGCGGTGCGGGAACGGGTGCTGGAGCTCCGCGACGAGCTGGCGGAGGACCCCCGGACCGCACCCGACGGAACGGTGGTGAACGACGACACCGTGACGGCGCTGCTGCCCACGCCCGAGCGCGAGTGGCCCGACAACGCGGCCGCCCTGGTGTCCCTGCTGGACGGGGGTGTCCCCGAACTGGGGCAGCCCCGCGCCGAGGGGTTCGGGTGGGACACCGAGACCGACGGGGGCACCTTCTTCGCCCAGATGGCGCTG
Organism: Nocardiopsis sp. iso_237; assembly: GCF_056173345.1. Classification (NCBI taxonomy): domain Bacteria; kingdom Bacillati; phylum Actinomycetota; class Actinomycetes; order Streptosporangiales; family Nocardiopsidaceae; genus Nocardiopsis; species Nocardiopsis sp. iso_237. Next base: position 3,814,828 of record NZ_CM149669.1, read on the forward strand.
CTGTGCAACGACTCCGAGAGCCCGCGCGACTTCGACCGGGTGTGGCAGAACCGGACCGAACGGGCCGAGCGGCTGCCCGCCATGGGCACCCTGGGCTTCTACGAGCACCTGTGCGTGGGCTGGCCCACGGCGGGCCGGGCGCCGGAGCTGAGCCAGGGGGAGAGCCCGCTCCAGCTGGTCGGCCACACCCGTGAGATGGTCACCCCCCACCGCTGGGCCCTGGACATGCGCGAGGTCGTCGGCGGCCGGGTGCTGAGCGTGGAGGACGACGGCCACGGCACACTGTCCGACCTGCCGTGCGCGGAGACGGCGGTGGAGTTCTTCGAGAGCCGTGAGGCGGTCACCGAGACCTGCGCGGGCACCGCTCCGCCCACCCCCTAGATCGTTGATGGGAAATCGCTGAACCTGCTGCGGGCATGACGAAGGGCGTCAAGGATCAGAGTGTGACCAAAGACCTTGACGCCCTTCTGACAGCACTCTACGTCCATCTGGACGATGAGGTGCTCCCTTCAGCGAACCGACCCCGACGGGCGGGGCGGCCCCGCCTGCTCACTGACGCCGAACTGGTCTGTGTGGCCATCGCCCAGGTCCTGCTGCGCCATGATTCCGAGCGGCACTGGATGCGCGCCGCACCAGCACGCATCGGCCATCTCTTCCCGCGTCTGCCCAGCCAGTCCGAGTACAACCGCCACCTGCGTGCGACGGCCCCGGCCCTGCTCCAAGCAGCTCGGTGGCTCGCCCGAGTCGCACCTACCTGGCACGAGAAACTGCGGTTGATGGATGGCACCCCGGTGCGCTGCGGTGCCTCACGAGTGACGGTCAACCGCTCCGGCCTGGGCGAGATCGCCGGGTATGGGATGGACCAGTCCCACCACGCGTTCTACTGGGGCGCCAAGCTCATGCTGATCACCACTGCCGAGGGGTCGGTGTGCGCGTTCTCCCTGGCCCATCCCAAGGAGCTGGACGAGCGCAAGCAGGCGCTGCACCTGCTCCACGTGCAGGGCTGCGCCCCCGGGCCGGGGCCGGTGCCGATCGTGTGCGACAAAGGGTTCGCCGGGGCCGGGATCGAGAAGGCCGCTGCTGGTCTGGGTCACGTTCTGGTCCGTCCCTCGCGCAAGGACGAGCCCGACCACGCTTTCCCGGGGTGGTTGCGTCAGCGGATCGAGGCAGTGATCTGGACGTTGAAGAACCAACTCGGGTTGGAACGCCACCAGGCACGCACCACTGAGGGTTTGTGGGCCAGGGTGTGCCAGCGCGTCTGCGCGCTGAACGCGGTGATCTGGCACAACTGGCTGATCGGCGCCCCGGTCAAGCGGTCGCTGATCGCTTACGACCACTGACCAGGGCACACATTTCACATCAACGATCTAGGCACGGCCGGTGTGCCCTCCCGTTTCTCGGGGAGGGCAGGCCGGTGTCCGGCGTCAGTCGGCGCCCAGGTCGCGCAGCGCGCGTTGCCAGCGGCGTCGGCGTTCGTCGAGGGGCATCTCCCACCAGGGGGTGCCCCTCTCCCCCAGCCCCTCCTTGGCGCGCCGCACGTTCGCCCTGGCCTGCCCCTCGGCCTCGGCGTCACCGGTGCGCAGGGCGGCGGCCACGCCCCGGCGGGCCTCCATGAGGAGGTCGACCAGGCGCTGGCGCTCCGGCTCCGGAAGCTCCGGGTCGCTGGCCCGCCACCTTCGGCCCCTGACGACGACGTGGCGTCCGTCGGGGGTGGGTTCGGCGTCCGACATGCCAGGAACCTGCCCCCGACCGGCCGCCACCAACCGGAGGACTTCCCGACCCATCGGTATGACGCAGTTCACTCGGGCTTACACTGGGTCTGGAAGTTAACACCTATTACGGTTGAGGGCGTCGGCATGCGCGACATGCCGGACGCACGAGCGTTGGCGCCCTCGACCCCCGGAGCTCCCCATGACCGACCCCACCTCGTTCGGCACCGCCCTGACCACGCTGGCGGTCATCGCGGCGATGGTGATCGCCTTCGGCCTGGCCGTCCTGTCCGACATGGCCATGCGCCGACGCGAGGACCGCGCGGCCTCCGCCGACCGGCGCACCACCGACGGCTGACCCGTTCCCGGACCCTCGAGGTCGAGCTCTTCGTGGTCTCCGCCGACCTGCCCCCGGGGAGATCGGTGACTTCAGCCCGGCACCCGCCCCGGTCCAGGGTGTGTACCCGTTGGCGCTCCGCCTGAGGCCAGGGCCAGGTGAGAGGCCCTGCGGCGCGGGCCTCTCACTTCGGCCACTCCCCGCCTCCGCACGGCTAGGGTGACCACGCGTCCACCGTTCACCGACGTGCCCGCCCATGGAACATCCCCACGGCAGGAGTCCCCGTGCGCTTCTCAGGTCCGATCCCGCAGCGTGTGGTCCGGCCCGTCAACCGGTGTGTGATGGCGCTGCGCGCCTCACCCCGCTGGGGTCGGCCGCTGCGTCGACACCTGACGGTGGTCACCTACACCGGCCGGAGGTCGGGGCGCGCGTTCTCCACCCCGGTCGCCTACCGGCTCAGCGGTTCGACGGTGACCATCGGCGTCGCCCTGCCCGAACGCAAGCGGTGGTGGCGCAACTTCACCGGCGAGGGCGGCCCCCTCTCCCTGGAGCTGCCCGACGGGGTGCGGTCCGGGCACGCCGTGGCCAGCACGGACCGGCGGGGCGGGGTCACCGTCACCGTGCGTCTGGACGACTGAGCCCCGTCAGTCCGCCGAGGTCAGCCGTGTGAACAGGGCGGGGTCGACGTTGCCGCCCGAGACCACCGCGACCGTGGCCTCCGGTCGCCCCGGCACCGTCTCCACCTTCCCCGCCAGTACCGCCGCCGTGGCCAGCGCCCCGCTGGGTTCGGAGACCAGCCGGGCCCCGTGGGCGAGCTCGGACACGGCCCGGGCGATCTCCGCCTCGGAGACCGTGACGATCTCGTCCAACCGGGCCGACAGGTGCGCGAAGGTGCGTTCGGACAGGCAGACGCGCACCCCGTCGGCCATGGTCCGGTGCGTGCGCTCCGGTTCCCAGGTGACCAGGCGCCCCTCACGCAGACTCTCGGCGGCGTCGGCGGCCAGCTCGGGCTCCACGCCCACCACGCGCACCCGGGGGTGCACCGCCGAGGCGGCCGTGGCCACGCCCGAGGCCAGACCTCCCCCACCGACCGGCACCACGATGGTGGTGACCTCGGGCGACTGTTCCAGGATCTCCAGACCCACGGTGCCCTGACCGGCGATCACCCGGGGGTCGTCGAAGGGCGGGATCAGCGCGCGGAGTTCGCGGTCGCGAAGCTCGGTGGCGGTCGCCAGGCGTTCGGCGGGCGGCACGGTCACCACACGCGCGCCGTAGCCGCGGATCCGGTCCACCTTGACCGCCGGGGCGCCCTCCGGCACCACGACGGTGCAGGGCACCCCCTGGCGGGCGGACGCGAGGGCCAGCGCGAGGCCGTGGTTGCCCGAGGAGTGCGTGACCACCCCGCGTTCGCGCTGGACCGGGGTGAGCTGGGCGACGGCATTGGTGGCGCCGCGCAGTTTGAAGGCGCCGGTGGGTTGCAGGCTCTCCGGTTTGAGAAGGAGGTCCGTCCCGTGGGGGCCCGCGGTGAGGGGGGTGCGCACCACGTGCCCCTGGATCCGGGCGGCTGCGGCGCGGACGTCGTCGGCGGTGACCAGTTCCATCCGGAGGGTATGCCCGCCCCTACCACCGGCACACGGGATAATCGGCCGTGATGCGTACCGAATACACCCCCGTCGCCCTGCCCGGCCGGGACTTCTACAAGCTGATGTCGTCGGTGGTCCTCCCCCGCCCGATCGCGTGGGTCTCCACCACCTCCGAGTCCGGCGTGGACAACCTGGCGCCGCACTCCTTCTTCACGATCTCCTGCACGGAACCGCCGATCGTGCAGTTCACCTCGGTGGGGCGCAAGGACTCCCTGCGCAACGCCGAGGCCACCGGCGAGTTCGTGGTCAACCTGGCCACCGAACCGCTCCAGGACCTGGTCAACGCGACCGCGACGGACTACCCGCCGCACCTGAGCGAGTTCGACGAGCTGGGCGTCGAGCGGGAGGCGAGCACGACGGTGCGGCCGCCCCGGGTGGCGGCGTCGCCGGTGGCGCTGGAGTGCGCCCTGCACTCCACGCTGCGTCTGGGCGACTCCACCGTGGTGTTCGGCCGGGTCCAGAACGTGGCCGTGGACGAGTCCGTCCTGGTGGACGGCCTTCCCGAGGTCACCCTGCTGCGTCCGATGGCGCGGCTGGGGCGCAACGAGTGGTCCACCCTGGGCGAGGTGCGGGCCGTCGACCGCATCCCCTACACGCCCTGAGCAACCGGTGGAGCGAAGTCGAGCAGTTGTCCGCGGGAGAAATCCGCTCAAAGACCGGTAAGAAGCGAACCGGCGCAAGTGCTGTGGCATCTACCAGCTGCAAGCAGACTTCGTCCCCCATCTCTGGCCTCTGCGCCAAAGAAACGATTGGATCATTGTGTCCCCCCGGTCGAATGAGCCACAGAACCAGTCCGGTCAGGCGTTCGCGGAGCACGCTCCCCCTCCTCTCCAGGATTCACCGGAGCGGATCGAACAGCAGCAGAAGGGGGAAGATCTCCTCAGCCTGGACGGCAGCATCCGAGACACCTCTCAGGCCAAGACGATCGCGATCGAGACTCTCGCACGGCGCATGCGATCGTCCACACGGGAACTCGCTCTCTCCGCCTTCGGTCTCAAGGTGGGTACTGACATGATCGAGAGGCTCGGCGACGAAGACTACTACCTGGTCCCGGAGAACGAGAAGTACCCCTCGATGGGTGCGGAAGTCCGTCACCGGGACGAGCTGAGCCCCGAGCAACGTGATCCGGCTCTGTCGAAGGCGATTCGGATGGACCGATCGGAGGCGGACACCCTGGTTCGCCAGATCTCGGTCAGCGAAGTGATGGGCGCCTGGTCCTACGGTTCCAACAACAACGTTCGTGTGTTGGCCATTCAGGAGGCCACGAAGGAAGAGTTCGGCCTCACCGAGGCTATGGACTGGCGAATGGATCCGAAGGATCGTAAGGCCGTGCAGTTGGAGCTCCTCTACAATCGCGACGCGCTGAAGGACTTCGTACGCACCCAGTACGAGATGACCCAGGAGCTGCTGCAAGAGCGCGGAATCACCGAGGTCATCGGCTATCGGGCCATGACCTGGCCGGAGGGCGCTCCACGTCCGGAGTGGGCCGGAATGGAGGTTGGCGAGAGCTTCGAGGCACGGCACAGACCACTCGCGAGTTGGTCCGCCGACCGCCAGATCGTCGCTGACTGGCTGGACACTCGCGGTGGTCCCGGAGTTATTCTCGTGGACCGCACGCCAGCAGGTGATGTTCTCTCCGTCCCGGCCACGGGTATGGGCTACTTCGGCCAGAAGGAGTGGGTCACCCTCCCCGGGGACCGGCCGAGCACTCTGGACGGGTTGTCAGCGGGTCAATCACGAGATCTGTCCGCCGAAAAGACCGCGGCGAGCAGCATCAACGTCGGAGCCCCTGCCCTGGGGGACGACGCCGCGGCCTCTCCTTCGAACGACTCCGGACCGGCTGGTCAGCCCCAGGAAGCCGGCAAGGACTGGCACCCTTTGAAGATCACCGGTGAACTTGATCCCAGCAACCCGTCCGACAAGCAGGTTATCGACTACCTTGACGGCAGGGGCGAACCGCCAGAATGGTGGCCGAAGGATGACTCCGGATACTCCGTCACCAAACGTGATTTGGATTTCCTGGGGATCAGCCCGGTGCAGCTCAGATGGATGGGCAAGAATGAGGCACCCATGGGCATGACCCCGGAACTCTACGACCGTTTCGGCGCTGAGATGATGGAAGCACTGGGCCGGGACGGATTCGATCCGCGACAGGTCGACATCCGACTCAAGGGTACCGGATCCGGCTTCTTCTCCGGAAAACACAAAACGCTTCCGACGGAGCAGGAGATCGCCAACACTCCGGAAGCAAGTCGGCGCTACCAGGAGTGGTTCGGAGACAGTGATCGTCGACCCCTCAGACGTCCACATGATGCCATGTTCAAGCTTGGCCTGGAAGATGTTCCGAGCGACTTCGACATCGACATCAACAGCACCGCTATGATCCGATCGGCTCGCAAGAAATGGCAGGAAAAGAATCCGGACAGATATTCGGGCGACTTCATGGGCGGCCACGGTTACCTGGACAAACAGGCTGTCCACGACGCCTTCCCAGCGCTGACCGAATGGGCGCAGAAGTGGGAGGGCCAACTGGGTCGAGAGATCTCCCTGGGCGCCTTCGAATCCAGCGGTCCCGTCAACACTGCAAAACTGGGGCGCAGTATTTCTGGCCACCACAGCGACACCGACTGGATCATTCACAACCCTGGACAACCTCATCCGTCGCTGGCCATGAAACCCGTTCAGAGAAAGACGCAGCGGGAAACTTCAGGTGCGGGCCACGGGGGCGGACGAGGCTCCACGGCCACCCGTCTGGCGAATCTGGCGAAGCGCCCCCAGGGGTCTCCGGCCAGCAGGTCCCCCTGGGGCAGCACCGGCCGCAGACCGGGCCAACCCAACAGTGGGCCCGACAGGAACCAGGACATGGACCGATGACGGGTCGGAAACCCGGCTCATCACCGCCTCCGGTAGCTGCTGAGTATCACCGAAATCCCTGCCTATACGCTGCACGCACCGAGTCGAACACGCACCTCTCCCTCAGGCCTCACCTCACGAACACCTGACAGACGAAGGAACGCCCATGCTTCTGCCCGCACTGGTGGCTCTCTCCCACGGGGAACTGACGGACGAACGGCTGAACCAACTGCACGACATGCTCCAGCTCCAGCGGGGAACGGCCCGAACCGAGGGCCACGGCGCCGCGGCCAGTATCGCCCACCGCCGGTTCACCGACGAGACGGGGAACCAGCTGGTCCTTGACCTCGGCCGACTGGATGACGACGGGTGGATCTTCGCCCTGTACTTCGACGACGGACGGCCCTCAGCTGCCACTGTGGAGGCGCACCGCGCCCTGTTCCGCGGGTTGACGGAGTGGTTCGGGCTGGAGTTGGTCGAGATCACTCCGGCGGCGACCGCGGACGAGGTCCACGTCATGTCGGTCCCGCCCGTGGCCCTGGCCGAGGACGGCGTGGGTGTGACCTGGGACTTCTCCTACGACCGCCTGGAGCAGCTCTGGTCCCACGTGGGGCTGGGCCGGGACGCTCCGCGTGAGGTCAAGGAGGTGAGGCTACGCGCCCTGATGACTCTCCCGATCTGGGCCGTCGCCCCCGAACCACTCCGTGGCGAGGCCGAGCGGTTCCTCCGCGAGGGCTGACGACCCACCCCGCCCAGGGAGCCGGTCAGACGGTGAGGTCGGCCTCGGGGGCGGGCAGGGTGGGTAGGAACGGGGCCACGGGCGCGGGGTCGCCGCCGGTCCAGTCCATGGCCAGGATCTGCCGGACGCTGCGCCGTCCGGTGACCGCCCGGGCCAGCTCGTAGGCCGTGCCGCGCAGGGTGAGTTCCGGGTCCGCTCCGAGGCTCCACTCCTGACCGGTGTCGGTGGCGAGCACGAGCACGCCGGGGCCGTCGGCCGACCAGGCCTTCGCCAGCCCGCCCAGCGGGAAGTCCGCGAGCTGGTCGGCGTCCTCGGTCCGGGCGGCCAGCCCCAGGGCTCCCCGCACGTCGTTCTCGTGGTGCCACAGGTCCAGGGCGAGCAGGCCGTAGCGCCTGCGCGTCTGGGTCCGAAGCAGCTCCAACAGGGCGGGGGCGCCCTCGCGCCACTGGTCGGTGATGGCGCCGATGTCCAGGTGGGCGCGGTCCGCGACCTGGAGCGCGGTGACCTCGTCACCGACCGGCGGGGTGACGGCACCGCTCACCACGTCCGCGCCGAGCCCGGTGACGTGGGCGTACACCTGCTGGACGGTCCAGTCCGGGCAGGCGGGCACGACGGTGGCGAGCTGCTCCCGGTCGAGGGTGGGGGCCAGGTCGAGGAGGCGGTCCTGACAGTTCTGGTAGATGCGCGCGGAGTCCATCGACCCAGGTTACCTAACAGCGTTAGGAACGGGGAGGAGGGCCCGGCACCGGACCCGCCTCCCCTGGTCGTCACCCGAAGACGACGTCGGAGCAGTTGTAGAAGGCCTCGGGACTGTCGGAGCGTTCCCAGACCGAGTAGACGACGTGGCGCCCCTCGCGGTCGGGGAGGTCCACGTCCCAGTAGTACTCGGCGCCCGCCTCTCCCCCGCTGCGCAGCGGGGGGTCGACGACCTCATCGACCAGCTCAAGGTCGTCCCAGGTCAACGGGGAGTTCGGGTCCCAGTCGTCCACCGTGACGTAGGTGAAGAAGGTCCCCGGGTGGGGAGCCCACGCGTTGTGGTGGAACTCCACCGTCGTGTTCGGCTGCAACGGGGTGGACGGCCAGTCGGTACGGGCCGCGTTGAAGGCGGCGAACTGCTCGGTCGGACCGCACAGTTCCCCGTCGGCCACGAACTCCCGGTGCTGACCGTCGGAGTCGCTGATCAGGTTGCCGAACCAGTTCCAGAAGGCGTAGTCGCCGCCCTCGTCGAGGGCGTCGGCGCAGGCGGCGTTGACGGGCTGGAGGGCGCCCCCGGAGCTGCCGCCGGTGGCGTCCTGGAAACAGGCGTAGGTCCGTGAGGCGGGATAGGTGAAGGCACCGTGGGCCTCGGCCGGGCTGGGCGCGGCGACGACGGCGTAGCCGACGGCCAGGCCTCCGAGCGCCAGGGTGGTGGTGATGGTGTGACGTGATCGCACAGGTCTCTCCTCCTGTGTTGGGGGGAACCCGGCCGCGCGCGGTACGCGGCCGGGGCTCTTACGTACGTGCGCGTGATCCGGGTTCCGCGCCGTACACGGGGGCCCGGAGCGAGGTCTCGACGATGCCGTCGGGCCCGTGGAAGATCCGGTCACCCCAGGGGGTCAGGGAGTCGACGTCGAAGTCCTCGACCATGTCCAGGTAGGCGACCTCGTCGCCGTTGCCGCTCCAGGACCAGCCGACGTATCCGAGGCCGAGGCGTTCGGTGTGGCGCATGATCGCGTCCTCGTCCGGGTCGCCGTCACTGTGGTCGAACCCGAACTCACCGACGATGAGGGGCAGACCGCGGTCGGTGAAGGACTCCAGGTAGTCGACGATCACCGACTCCTGTTCGTAGACGCCGTACATGTGGATGGAGAACACGGTGTTGGCGTGGGGGTCGGAGTCGAAGACGCCCTGGGCGCCGTCGCGCATGGTGTGCGTCCAGTCCTGCCCCCAGTTGGGGGCGTCGACGACCAGCGTGTGGTCGAGGCCCGCCGCACGCAGGCGCTGGATCGCCTCCGAGGTCGCGGAGGCCCAGGACGCGTTGGTCGCCTCGTCGTTGCCGAAGGGTTCGTTGGCGATGTTGACCAGGACGTGGTCCTCCTCCCCCGCGATCGCGTCCTGGATCCGGAGCCAGTAGTCGACGGCCTGGTCCAGTGTCGCGGCCTCGGGGTCCTCCCCGTAGCCGGTGGTGTCGTGCACCTCCAACATGCAGATGAGTCGGTTCTCCTTGCAGTCGTCGACGATCGCGGCGACGTCCTCGGCGTCGTTCTCCTGCCAGCGGTCGCCGCTGCTGAGGACCACGCGGACGGTGTTGGCGCCCAGCGAACCGATGTCGGCGAGGGCTCCGGTCTGGTGGGTGTACCAGGCGTGCGGGTGGCTGACCCCGCGGATGACGAAGTCGTTCCCGGCCGCGTCGACGAGGCGTCCGTCGCTGACGCGGAACCCGGTGTCGGCGTGGGCGGGGATCGTGTGGACGAACAGCGCGGCCGCGAGCGCGAGGACCGCGGCGAGGGCGAGTGTCAGGCGTTGCTTCACGAGGGCTCCGTTCGGGAGGGTGGCCCTGCCGGGCGCCCGCCGCCGGGGGTCGCGGCGGGCGCCCGGTCACCGGGGCCTCCTACTGGACGGGCGGGTACGCGTTGGCCAGCAGCTCCTGGAACTGCGCGGAGAACCAGTGGCCGGAGACGGGCGCGTCGGGCAGAGCGCCGCTCATGTTGTGGCCGTTGCGCGGGTTCCCCTCATAGGTGGGGTCGCACATCCGGTCGAACCCCTTGCCCTCGTCGTTGGGGATCTCGGTGCTGGAGCCGTCCGACTCACCCGGGGGCTTCATCCACACGTAGGCGTCGATCCCCGGCTCGGGCGCGGTGGTGGGCCGCTCGCCGAGCCCGGCACCGGACTGGTTGCACCAGTTCCCGGACTGGATGCGGCGGTCGAAGCGGCCGCCGTCGACGTAGGCGTCGACGTCGGTGGTCGGACCGGCGCTGACGGGCCGGTCGGCACCGCCCCAGCCGTTGCGGGAGGTGTCGATGAGCATCCCGATGCCGGGGTCGAACCCCTGGGAGACCAGCTCGGCGCGCAGGGCCTGGGCGAAGGAGAGCTCGTCGACGTAGTTGTTCCAGTCCACCCAGGTGGACTGGCGCACCGGCGTGCCGTTGACGGTCTCACCGATCGCGAAGTGCTCCTCCTTCAGGGCCGAGTAGTTGGCGGTGTTGGCGATGAAGCCGTGCACGTCGTCGGGGGTGGCCCCGTTGGCGTTGGCGGCCTCGTGGAACAGGGCCGCGGAGGGTGCGAAGTTGTCCTCCCAGCCGATCCAGCCGTGGTGGCCGGCGTCCACGTAGTTGTAGACGTTGTCGATCGCGCCGAGCTGGGCCAGCGCGTAGCCGACGCCGTTGACGTAGTTGCCGTTGGCCAGCATGACGTCGCACTCGGGGGTGGCGGTGTCCCGCGGGGAGACATTGGTAATCAGATTGGGCAGCGAGTCGATCTCGATCGTGGTGACGATCCGCAGGGAGGTGTCCTCGTAGTCGCGCAGGATGTCCGCGATCGGGTCGATGTACTCCGACTGGTAGCGGTCGATCTCGTCGGGTCCGAGCTCACCGTTGGAGGCCAGGGCGGCGCAGTCGCGTCCCGGCAGGTTGTAGACGACCAGCTGGAACACCAGCGGTGCTCCGGCGGCCTGTGCGACGGCCTCGTCGAGGTGGTCACGCAGGCCCATGTCACCGGTGGTGGGGCTGTCGTTGCCCTCGATGGCGCTGATCTGGTCCATCCAGACGCCGGTGGGCTCGTCCGCGACGGCCTCACCACCGGGTTCGGCCGCGGCGTTGGCGGACCAGATCGGGTTCACGTAGACGTCGGCCCCCACGTAGGGGTTGTCCACCCGTGCGATGGAGGCGGAGCCCTCGTCGGCGGTCGCGGGGGCGGTGGTGAGTGCGGTGGTCACGCCCAGGAGCAGGGCGGAGGCCGTGGCGAGTGCGCGCCGCGGCAGGGTCGGGTGCGGGTTGGGTCTGCTCATCTTCGTTTCCTCGCGTAGGGGGGTGCCAAGGAGTGAGCTTGCGAAGGGCGTCGCACGGGCCAAGGGGGCGGCAGCGCGACGCGGTGTGCGGACTCGGCCGGGTGGAAACCCTCGCCGGTCCGTCGTGCACCTGTCGGTCGGAGTGCGGTCCGGACCGCGAGCCGAGGGCGCCACCCGTATTCGGGAGCGCTCCCATGCTTCGCTTCCCGGAAAGTTAACACCATTGAAAACCCACTGCAACGGGTGACGGGCAGAAAACTCTGCGGAGCTTCCGCCCGCCTCAGGGATGCGCTGGTCCCGCCGCTCGGCCGCGTATGTTCACCGCGCCGTCGGCCTACGGAGCCCCGTGACCTCCGCCAGCGGCGTCCCCAGCCCGGCCGCCCAACTGCGCCGACACCCGCGCGGCCACGGCGGCGACCTCCGGCCCCAGCCTGCGCACCCGCGCCACGGGCAACTGACTGACCAGCGAGGACACACTGATCGCCGCGACGGGGTCCCGGTTGTGGTCGAAGACCGGCGCGGCCACGCAGCGCACCTCCGGCTCGTTCTCACGGTCGTCGATCGCGTACCCCCGCTCCCGCACCCGGCGCAGCTCCTCGGCCAGGACCTCCGGATCGGTCACCGTCCGCGTGGTGACGGCGGGCAGCCCCGCCGCCACCACGTCGGCCACCAGGTCGTCCGGGCTGAACGCGAGGATCGCCCGCCCCACCGCCGTACGGTAGGCGGGCATCCGCGCGCCGATCCGCGAGGCCATCCGCACGGTCGCGGCGTTCTCGACCTTGTCGACGTAGACGACGTCGTGACCGTCCAACAGCACCAGGTGGCAGGTGTGCCCCGTGTGGCGCATGAGGTCGCGCAGATGCTCAGAGGCGACCGAGCGCAGGTCCATGTGGTCCAGGTAGGACTGCCACAGCAGCAGCGCGGCCGTGCCCACACGGAACCGCCCGGTACGCCGGTCCCGGGTGATCAGGCCGTACTCCACCAGCGGCACGGACAGGCGCAGCACGGTGCTCTTGTTCACGCCCAGGCCCTCGGCCAGTTCGGTCAGGGAGGTGCCGCCGCGCTCGGGCGGGGTGGAACGGACCTGCTCCACCACCGCCAGGGCGCGACGCAGCGACGCCGAGGAGTTGCGCCGGGGGCCGGACTCGGGGCTCACCCCTTGACCGCCCCGCCCAGGCCGTTGGCCAGCCGGTGCTGCACGAACAGGAAGAACACCAGGACGGGCAGGGTCATCAGGACCGAGCCCGCCATAATGCCGCCCCAGTCGTTCTCGTCCGGCTTGAACAGGGACAGCAGGGCGATGGGAAGCGTCTGGTTCTCCTGCGCGGAGATGATGAAGGTGCGGGCGAACAGGAAGTCGTTCCACGTCATGATGAACGAGAAGATACTGCACGCCACCACGCCGGGGGCGACCAGCGGGAAGAGCACCCGGGTGACGAAGGTGAGGCTGCCCGCGCCGTCCAGCCACGCCGCCTCCTCCAGCTCCCGGGGCACCGACGCGACGAAGCTGCGCAGCATCCACACGGCCAGCGGGATCGCGAACGCGGTGTGCACGAGCATGAGCGAACCCAGCTGGTTCAGCCCGATCCCCGGGATGCTGTACCCCAGGGTGCGCATCAGGAAGAACAGCGGGATGGTCAGCGCCTCCACCGGCACCATCTGCGCCGTCAGCACCATGACGAGCAGGGTCGTGCGCAGCCTGAAGCGGTATCGGGTGAGTGCCACCGCCGCCAGGAAGGCGCACAGGGTGGACACGGTCACGACCACGACCGCCACCAGCACGCTGTTGAGCAGGTACTGCCCGAAACCGTCGATCAACAGCACCCTGCGGAACGACTCCAGGGTCGGTTCGAGCGTGTAGGGGGTGGGGTCGCCGGCCTCCAGGGCGGCCCTCGGCTTGAGCGCGGAGAGCAGCATCCAGTAGAGCGGCAGGGCGACGACCAGCGCCACCAGCAGCCCGGCGACGTCGTTCCTGAGTCTGCGGAGCGTCACAGTACCTCCCCTTGGCGGCGCAGCGCGCGCAGGTACACGAGGGTGATCAGCAGCAGGAGCAGGGTGGTGATCACGCCGATCGCCGATCCCAGGCCGTACTGCCCGGAGGCGAACGCCTTCTGGTACGCGTACACGTTGAGGACCAGGTTCTGTCCGGCGATCCCGCCGCCCCCGGTCATGACGTAGATCTGGGTGAAGATCTTGAAGTCCCAGATGATGGACTGGATGGTGACGATGGTGACGGCCGGGCGCAGCATCGGCAGCATCACCGACCACGCGATCCGGGACGTGGAGGCTCCGTCCAGCCGGGCGGCCTCCACGACCTCCTCCGGGATGGCCCGGATCCCCGCGTAGAGCGTGACCATGACGAACGGGAACGAGCACCACACCACCTGGGCGCCGACCAGGGCGAACGCGGACCACTTGTCGTAGGTCCACGAGTGCCCGGAGAAGTCACCGAGGCCCAGCCAGGTCAGGGCCTGGTTCACCGGCCCCAGGGTGGGGTCGAACAGGTGCAGCCACACGGCGCTGCCGGTCACGGCGGGAGTGGCCCACGCGCCCAGGGCCGCCAGGAAGAGCACCGTGCGCACCCAGGGGGTCAGCCGGGTGGCCAGTACCGCGAGCGCGCCGCCCACGGCGAGGGTGCCGAGCACACAGGCGGCGGCGAAGCCGACCGTGTTGAGCAGCACCTCCCAGAACTGGGGATCGCCCAGGAGTGCGCGGTAGTTGTCCCAGCCGACGAACTCCAGGGGTTCGGCGCCGGTGACCTGGGGCTGGCGGTAGTCGAAGAACGACACCAGGACCAGCTGGTAGAGCGGGTAGACGAGCATGACGCCCAGCACCAGCGCGGCGGGCACCAGGTACATCCAGGGTTCGACGCGGCGGCCCCGGGAGCCCGGGGGGCGGCCGGTGGGGCGCCGTACGGCGGGGGCGGAGACGGGGGGTCTGGCGTCCACGGGCGTCACTCTCCCCCGAACGCGTCGTCGAGGGCGCGCGCGGCCTCGTCGGTGGCCTGGTCCACGGTGGTGTTCCCGGCCGCCACCCGCTGCACCATGCTGGGCAGGATCCCCTCGGCGTCCACCGTGGCCCAGGCGCCGGTGACGGGAACGAACCGCGTCCCGGCGTCGATGGTCTCGACGAACGGGGTGATCTCCTCGTCGGAGGCGGCCAGCTCCTCGCGGACGTCGGTGTAGGCGGGCAGGTTGCCCATGGCCTCGTACATCTTCAGCTGGTACTCCTTGCCCGCCAGGAGCTTCACGAACTCCACGGCGAGGGTGCGGCGCTCGGTCCCGGCCAGGACGCCGAGGTTGTTGCCCCCGGCGAAGGCGGGGGCGACGGTGCCGGGTTCGGTTCCGGGCAGGGGGACGACCGCGGCGTTCTCGGCCACGTCGCTGTCGCGCAGCGCGTTGAGGTTGAAGTTGCCGCCGATGGTCATGGCCGCGTTCCCGGCGAGGAAGTTCTGCACGGAGGCGTCACCGGTCAGCTGTGAGCAGGTCTGGGGCGGGCAGACGTCGTCGGAGAGGATCCGCCCGTACAGCTCCAGGCCCCTGCGGGACTCGGCGGAGTCGATGGTGGCGGCGTAGGTGTCGCCGCGCGGTTCCGCGATGTCGCCGCCGTGCGCCCACACGAACGGCATCATGGCGTAGGTGTAGGCGCCGCCCGCGGAGATCCCCAGCATGCCGGGGTGGGCCTCCCGTACGGCGCGGCCGGTCTCCACGACCTCCTCCAGGGTCTCCGGGACCTCCAGGTCGAGCTCCTCCAGCACGTCGGTGCGGTAGAAGAGGGCGCGGGCGCCGAGGAACCAGGGCACGCCGTAGGAGGCACCGTCCACCTGCGCGGTGGCGGCGACGTCGGCGGCGATGTCCTCGTGCGGCTCCCAGTCGGCGAGGTCCTCGGTGAGGTCCACGAACCCCGCCGACTCGACGTATCCGGCCAGGTCGGTGTTGCCGTACTCGGCCACGTCGGGGGCGGAGCCCGGGTCAAGGAAGGCGCCCTGGAAGCGCTCGGCCCGGGTCTCCACGGGGATGTACTGGACCTGGACGTCGACCCCGTCGTGCGCGGCCTCGAACTCCGCGACGGCCGCGTCGACGACCCGTTCCTTCGGGGCCTGGTCGACCTCGGAGAAGAGCCAGACGCGCAGGGTGCCGTCCGGTTCGTCCACACCGGAGGCGGCCCCGGTGGTCTGTAGGGGCGCGCAGGCGGTGGTCAGGGCCGCGAGTCCGAGGAGCGCGCACAGGAGCGCGGGGGTAGTGAGTCGCATCGAAACTCCCCAGGTCGGAGGTAGGGAAAGCGGTAACCGACCCATCGGTGGGATGACTCTAGGGACGCGCTCGGACCAGGCAGAAGGGAGCGGGGACAAAGTTGTGCCCTGCACAACGCGGGGTGCGCAGTGCAGGGCACGTGACTGCGGAGCGGGTGAGCCCCTCCCCCGGTTCAGGGGGTCGGGTTCACCTCCCCAGGCCGGACATCAGGTCCGCGAAGGGCGTGGGCTCCTCGTAGGGGTCGGCCGACGTGGGCGCGCTGTCGGTGACGAGCAGCGCCAGCTGACGCGCCGCCCGCGCGATGCGTTCGGACAGCTCCCGGCCGCCGCTCTCGCCGGCTCCCCAGTCCTCCGAGGCGGCGTAGACGCCCGTGGGCACCACCACTGAACGGGTGTAGGTGAACATGGGGCGCAGGGCGTGCTCCAGCACCAGGGAGTGGCGCGGGCTGCCTCCGGTGGCGGCCACCACGACCGGCTTGCCGTCCAACGCCTCGGTGTCGACGACGTCGAAGAACGACTTGAACAGGCCGCTGTAGGAGGCGTTGAAGACCGGGGTCACCGCGATGATCCCGTCGGCGTCGGCCACGTCCGCCAGGACCCCGGGCAGGTCGCCCGTGGGGACGCGGGTGGTCATGGCGTTCATGATGTCGTGGGCCAGGTCGCGGAGCTCGACCACCCGGACCTCGACCATCTCGTCGCGGTCGGCCAGGGCCTCCTCGGCGGCGGCGGTCAGCCGGTCGGCGAGCAGACGGGTCGAGGAGGGGTTGCTGAGCCCGGCCGTGACGGTGACGAGCTTGCGGGTCATTCCTGGACCTCCGTGTTCGTGGTGGCGCGCTCCTTCGCGGCCAGGAGCGAGGCGTGGTTCGGGGCGTCGGGCACGTGGGCGGGCTTCTTCGCGGCGAACTCCCTGCGCAGCACCGGGACGACCTCCTCACCGAGGATGTCCAGCTGCTCCAGGACGGTCTTGAGCGGCAGACCCGCGTGGTCCATCAGGAAGAGCTGGCGCTGGTAGTCGCCGAAGGACTCCCTGAAGCCCAGGGTACGGTCGATGACCTCCTGCGGGCTGCCCACGGTGAGCGGGGTCTCGCGGGTGAACTCCTCCAGGGAGGGGCCGCCGCCGTAGACCGGCGCGTTGTCGAAGTAGGGCCGGAACTCCCTGACCGCGTCCTGGGAGTTCTTCCGCATGAACACCTGGCCGCCGAGCCCGACGATCGCCTGTTCGGCCCTGCCGTGGCCGTAGTGCTCGAAGCGGCGCCGGTACAGGGAGATGAGCTTCTTGGTGTGGGTGGCGGGCCAGAAGATGTTGTTGTGGAAGAAGCCGTCGCCGTAGAAGGCGGCCTGCTCCGCGATCTCCGGGCTGCGGATGGAGCCGTGCCAGACGAACGGCGGCACGTCGTCCAGCGGGCGCGGTGTGGAGGTGAAGCCCTGCAACGGGGTGCGGAACTTGCCCTCCCAGTTGACGACGTCCTCGCGCCAGAGCCGGTGCAGGAGGTTGTAGTTCTCCAGCGCCAGCGGGATGCCCTGGCGGATGTCCTGCCCGAACCACGGGTAGACCGGCCCGGTGTTGCCCCGGCCCATCATCAGGTCCACGCGCCCCTCGGCCAGGTGCTGGAGCATCGCGAAGTCCTCCGCGATCTTGACCGGGTCGTTGGTGGTGATGAGGGTGGTGGAGGTGGACAGGATGATCTTCTCGGTCTTCGCCGCGACGTAACCGAGCATGGTCGTGGGCGAGGAGGCCACGAAGGGCGGGTTGTGGTGCTCGCCCGTGGCGAAGACGTCCAGCCCGACCTCCTCGGCCTTCAGCGCGATCTGCACCATCGCCTTGATCCGCTCGCCCTCGGTCGGCGTACGTCCCGTCGTGGGGTCGGTCGTCACGTCGCTGACCGAGAAGATTCCGAACTGCATGGCCGTTCCCCGATCCAAATAGCTTCCCAGGAAAATGCTTTCGATGAAACTATCATGCGGAACCCCGTCCAGGAGCCAGGTATTCCCGCCCGCGCACCATGCGGGCGGGGGTTCGCGGACGCCCCGCACCCCGCGTCACCGGGGACGCCCCATCAAGGGCCACTATGCCCCGGAGTGCACCGACCCGAGGGGAACGCGGCCTCCACGCGGTCGCGGGTGACATGTCCCTCACCGACACGTGTCGGGTTCCACTTCGGGGGCGATCCGCGTCGTGTGGTCCTCGTTCAGGACGGGATGGAGGACGGGCGGCGCGGGCAGGGGCGGCGGCCACTCCCACCAGCCGGAATCCCTGACCAGGGCGAGTTCCTCGGGCTCGGTGGGGCGCCACGGGGGCGTCCTCTCGGGCGCGGCCGCCTCCTTCACGGGCCTGGATCGGAGGGGGCTTAGGACGCCCGTGCCCGAGTCCGCACCCGCTTTTTACCGGCCGGACTGAAAATCGGACTACTGGCCGGGAACACCTATGCTCAGAGAAGCGTTCTCACAGGTGAAGCACCCCAGACCGACCCCGACCCCAACAAACCCACCGAGTCTGTGCGAAGCTTCTGAGATCACCTCAAGACCATGCGCGGTTGTACGCGTTCGTGTCGGCAATGGGGGTTTCTGACACGAAACCATCGCTACAACCGCCTTCCCAGCGGCCAGACCGCACCTAGTGCGTAGGCCGCGCGGTCGGGTCCCACGTTGGGGGACGTGGGACCCGGCCAGGCTTCAGGGGGCGCGCCTCAGGGCGCGCCCCCTTTTTTCTGTGCCGAGCCAGTGGGTCAGGCCCGTTCGTGGAAGTCGATCAGCGTCACCGGACCGAACTCGACCTCCGAAAGCCTGTCGAGAGGATCGCTGTCATCACGCGACAGCACTGTGGACTCCTGACACGGCCCGTACTCATAAGAGGGGGCGGGATAGCTCTCCGGCCGAACGAACTCGTTCCAGTAGACGCCGCAGGCCATCGTGTCGTCGTACTGCCAGACTCCGCTCATGGTTCCCCGGAGGCCATGCAGCATCTCGGATCGGTCCGGAGCGAGACTCGAGTTCTCCCTCAACTCCGCCACGTCCATCGCGTAGTCGCAGTCCACTGCCCAACCACTGGCCTGGACATCCCACACCTTCGCCGTGTCCCACTCGTCAGCCCACTCCGGCAGACGTACCGAACCACAGACGGGGGCGTGCACCACTTCCCAACCGAAGCCGTCGTTCTCTGCGGCCCACACCTGGGGGTCTTCCATCTCGACGTCTTCGCCCACGTCCTGGAAGTCGACCCGCACGTCCCAACGATCCGAGCCGTACTCAACCCACACGGGTGCACCCTCGCTGTCGAGTCCGGTCCTTCCGATCGCGTCCTCCTCCGCCAAGTCCCCTCCGTCCAGGAGCGAGAGGACCGTGGATCCCTCGTAGACCCGATCCTGGCCCTTCACCGCCTCGGCACCACCCGCGTCCGCGATAGCTCGGAGCGGCGCGGTGACCAGAGAAGCGGATACGGAGTCAGGACTCATATCGGAGCTGAGTCCCCGGGGATCCCTGGATGGCCGCCACAGGCCGTGATCCCCCTCTTCACCAAAGGAGAGGCTCACTCCTCCGGACGCCACTGACAGCTGTTGCGGCGAGTCCTCCCACAGTCCGGGAGCCTCCTCGCGAGGCGCGTACACGTACAGTTCACCCTGGTGGCTGGCGACCGCCGACGTGTCGGGGCCCATCACCGCGCCCCGGATGAGGAAGCTCTGGTCCGCCGCCGAGTACAGGTACTCCTCCTCGGCCCGGCTCTCCTCCAACACGGTTTCCACCGGCTGTCCCGTCTCCTCTGCGACCTGCTCCGCGTAGGCCCGGGTGTAGCTCCGGGTCACCTGCGCGGTGAATCCCGGCCCCTCCTCCAGCAGGCTCGCGGCAGCGGCGACCCTCTCCGAGGGACCGTCGACCACCTGGTCGTAGACGACGTAGCCGCCCGCCGCCACGGCGGCCACGGCGAGCACACCGGCCCCCGCGAGGCCGACCTTGGAGGTGGCGACCGCGCTCAGCAGCCCGCCGGTGGTGCCGCTGCCAGCCGAGGCGGAGGCCGTGGCCGTGGCCGTTCCCATACCGGCGGAACCGCCGGCTCCCGCCCCTGCTCCCGCACCCGACGCCGCAGCGCCGGTTCCCGCCGAGCCACCCGTGCCCAGCGCGCCCGATCCCACGACGCTCGCGCCCAGACCGGCCACGGAGACGACGCCCAGCGCCGCCGCCCAGCGGCCGGGGTCGTGTCCGGCGTCGTCCACGCCCCGCCAGTAGTCGCGCAGCATACGGCGCAGGCCGTCAGCGATCGCGGCCCCGCCGGTCCGCCCGTCCCGCTCGGCCTCGGGCAGCAGTGCGCGGACCAGCTCCGCCGAGGTCGGCCTCCGCTCCGGGTCCACCGACAGCGCGGCCTCGACCAGGCCCCGCAGGTCCTCGGGCACACCGGTGACGTCGTACTCGCCCTCGCGCACCCGGCGCGCCAGTTCCCCGGCGTCGCCGGTCCCGAACGGGGCGCGCCTGGTGGCGGCCAGTGTGACCAGCCCGCCCCAGGCGAAGACGTCGGCGGCCGCGTCCGCGCTCGCCCCGGTGTAACGTTCCGGCGCACTCCACCCCGGTGTTCCGTAGGAGGCGGAGGCGTCCACGGATCTCTCCGTGCCGATGTCGACCGCGATCCCGAAGTCGACGATCTTCGGCCCGTCCGGCGACAGGATCACGTTGCCCGGCTTGATGTCACGGTGAGCGATCCCCGCCGTGTGCAGGGCCGCCAACCCCTCCGCCGTACCCAGCGCGAAGGTACGCAGCATGTCGCCCTCCAGTGGGCCGAACGCGCGCACGTGGCGGCGCAGGTCCCGCCCGGCGACGTAGTCGAAGGCCAACCACGGAACCGTCGCCTCGGTGTCGGCGGCGTGCAGGCGGGCCGTGCTGATCCCGTCCGCGCGGCCCAGCATCTCGACCTCCCGGGCGAAGGCCTCCCGGAACCGGGGCTCACGGGCGAAGTCGGCGTGGACGGTCTTGACCGCCACGCACACACCCTGGTCGTCCATGGCTCCGAAGACCGCGCCCATCCCTCCGGCGCCGATCCTCCCCACCACCCGGTACGGGCCGATCGTGGTCGGGTCGTCCACTTCCAGCGGAGAGAGTCCGTGCGGCGGAGAGACGGTGTCAGGGGTGGGGGACATCGGGGCCCTTCAGGCGGTGGTGGGGGAACGTCGTGCGGTCACTCTGATGCGTCCGTGACCCGAGCGGTTCGCGAGTCGACGGCTCCTCAGACGGTACGATGCGCCTGCGTGGGAGGAGGCACGATGGCGACTGGCGGACGGCCGACGATGGCGGACGTCGCGGCGTACCTCGGCGTCTCCCGGCAACTGGTCTCGCTGGTCCTGGGCGACCGGCCCGGACCGAGCGCGGCCACCCGCGAACGCGTGCTGCGCGCCGCCGAGGAGCTGGGATACCGCGCCGACACCGCGGCCCAGCTGCTGCGCCGTGCGCGCAGCCGCCAGGTGGGGGTGCTGTTCACCATGGAGCACCCGATGGACGCCGACCTCGTCGAGGCCCTGTACCCGGAGGCGGCCCGGCTCGACTACAGCGTGGCCCTGAGCGCGATGCTCGCCAACCGCACCGAACGACAGGCGATCGACGAGCTCGTGGGCCTGCGCTGTGAGGCGCTGGTCCTGATCGGGATGTCCGCGCAGGCGCCGGAGGACCTGGCCCGGGTGGCCGAACGCGTGCCGGTGGTGGAGATCGGTCAGCGTACCAACGCGGCCGGGACCGACAGCGTGCGCACCGACGCCGTGTCCGGGGTACGGCAGGCGGTCGACCACCTGGTCGCCCTGGGGCACCGGCGGATCGCGCACGTGTACGGCGGAGACCTGCCCAGCGCGCCGGAGCGCCGGACCGGCTACCTGGAGGGGATGCGCGCGCACGGTTTGGAGGCGTGCGTGGACCTGGTCCCGGGCGCCTACACCGAGGAGGCGGGAGCCCAGGCCGCGTCCGCGCTCCTGGAGCGGGACGCACTGCCCACGGCCGTCGTGTGCTGCAACGACCAGTCGGCGCGCGGCCTCATGGAGACCCTGATCCGCGCGGGCCGTTCCGTGCCGGGCGAGGTGTCCGTGGTGGGGTACGACGACAGCCGCGCCGCGCGCCTGTCGTTCCTGAGCCTGACCTCGGTCCGCCAGGACGTGACCCGTATCGCCGAACTGACCCTCGGGGCGGTCGCGGAGCGTCTGGAGGAGGGACGGACGGAGAGCACGCACGTGCTGCTCCCGACCACGCTCACCGTGCGCGAGAGCACCGCTCCCCCACGGAGGTGAGAGCCAGGCGTCTCCGCGTCGCGAACTGTTCTCGCCATCCGACGCCGGAGCCCGGAGACCCGCTCATCGCGCACCCCGGGCTTTCGCCTGCCACTCCCCGTGTCAGAACTGTGTCTTCCACCTCAGTGGTTGCGATCTCCACCCGCGTCCGTGACGTGTTCCCACACGCCTCCCGTCCCACGCGAACCCCCGCGTCTCCGGGACCTCTGACGGGGTCGGCCGCGCGAGGCAGATCACGTACCGGGCCGTTGGAATTTCTCCGGCGCGGGTGTCATTGTTGATTTAGCACGTGCCAAGTCACCACGTCCCATCCCCACCGAGCGACCGGTTCCACGTCGCCCCACCCGATCCACGCCGCGAGGTCCGCTCTGGCCCGTGCGCACGCCGTCCACCCTCCGGAAGGGGGCACCGCCATGCCTCTGGCCATCCTCGCCCTGGCCCTCGGGGCCTTCGCCATCGGCACCACCGAGTTCGTGATCATGGGTCTGCTCCCCGAGGTCGCCGCCGACCTCGACGTGCCCATCTCCACCGCCGGATACCTGATCTCCGCGTACGCGCTCGGCGTGGTGATCGGGGCTCCTTTGCTCACCGCCCTGGGCACCCGGCTGCCGCGCAAGACCATGCTGCTCGTGTTCATGGGTGTGTTCCTCGTCGGCAACCTGGCCACCGTGCTGACAAGCTCCTACGGCGCGGTGTTCGCCTCCCGTGTCCTCGCGGGGCTCCCCCACGGCGCGTACCTGGGACTGGCCGCGCTGGTGGCGGCGCACCTGGCCGGTCCGACCCGTCGGGCGACGGCCGTGGCACGGGTGATGCTCGGTCTGACCGTCGCCAACATCGTCGGGGTCCCCGCCGGTACCCTGCTGGGGCAGCTCCTCGGCTGGCGCGTGGCGTTCCTCGTCGTGGTCGCCCTGTCCGCCCTGACCATCCTCGGGGTGGCCCGCTTCGTGCCGCACACCCCGGCCTCCCGTGTGGGCGGCCTGCGCGGCGAGCTCTCGGCCCTGCGCCACCCGCAGGTGATCCTCGGGCTGACCACGGCGGTCTTCGGCTTCGCCGGGGTGTTCGCCGTCTACAGCTACATCTCACCGATGATGACGGAGCTGGCGGGCATGCCCAGCGCCGGGGTCCCGATCGTCCTGGCGCTGTTCGGTGTCGGCATGACACTGGGTTCGCTGGTGGTGGGACCGATCGCCGACCGGTGGCTTCGTCCGACCATCTACGTCTCCCTCGCCTCGCTGGCCGGGGTCCTGGCGCTGTTCACCCTGACCGTGCACAATCCCTGGACCGCCGCCGCCACCGTGGTGGTGCTGGGCGCCGTCGGCTTCGGCGTGACCGCGCCGCTCCAGGTCCTGGTGATGAGCAAGGCCGAGGCGGCGCCCACCATCGCCTCCGCCACCAACCACTCGGCGTTCAACCTGGCCAACGCCGGCGGCGCCTGGCTGGGCGGTCTGGGCATCGGCATGGGGCTCGGCTACGTGTCCCCGGCCGTGATCGGCGTGGTCCTCGCCCTGGTCGGACTGGGCATCGCCGTGACGGCCGGACTGGTGGACCGCGAAGGCTCGGGGACCCCGTCCGCCCCGGAGGGCCCGGACCGGGCGGCCGGTTCGGCCTCCGAGCCCGTGGCCCACGGCTGACCCGACGCTGACAGGGCGCCCGTACCCCCTGGGGTGCGGGCGCCCTGTCGTGGGCTCACCGACGGAGTGCGTTCGGGGGGTTGACTTCATGGATTGTTAACGCCAACAATGTTGGCCAGCTCACACTGGCCCCCTTGAGCCTCGGGAAACCAAGGCGAGAGAGAACCATTCAGCACGCGCATCCGTGAAGGGACCCCCCGTTGTCCACGAATGTTAACGCCCACAATCCTGAGTCAGGAGAGGGTCCGCGTGCGGCGCCCGACTCCGTGGTGCTCGGGATCGACTTCGGGACCCTCTCCGGCCGGGCCGTCGTGGTCCGGGTCAGCGACGGGGCCGAACTGGGCACGGCCGAGCACGCCTACCGGCGCGGGGTGATCACCGACCACCTCCCCGGCGGTGGTGCCCCCCTCGAACCGGAGACCGCCCTCCAGGACCCCGACGACTACCGCGAGGTCCTGCGGAGCGCCGTCCCCGCCGCCCTGCGGAACGCGGGGGTCGCACCCGACCGGGTCGTCGGCGTCGGCACCGACTTCACCTCCTGCACCGTGCTCCCGGTGACCGCCGACGGCACCCCGCTGTGCGAACTGGCCGACCTGGCGGACCGCCCGCACGCCTGGCCGAAGCTGTGGCGCCATCACGCCGCCCAGCCCGAGGCCGACGAGATCAACGCCCTGGCCGCCGAACGCGGCGAGTCATGGCTGCCCCGGTACGGCGGGAGGATCTCCTCGGAGTGGCAGTTCGCCAAGGCCCTCCAGGTGCTGCGAGACGACCCAGGCGTGTACGAACGCACCGCGCGCTGGATCGAGGGCGCCGACTGGATCGTCTGGGAGCTGTGCGGACGCGAGACCCGCAACGTGTCCAGCGCCGGGTACAAGGGCATCCACCAGGACGGCGCGTGGCCCTCCCGGGACTTCCTGGCCGCCCTGGACCCGCGTTTCACCGACTTCGTCAGCGACCGGCTCGACCACCCGCTCTCCCAGCTGGGCGAGCGCGCGGGCGGGCTCACCGCGCGCGCCGCCGCCTGGACGGGGCTGCCGGAGGGCACCCCCGTCGCCGTCGGCAACATCGACGCGCACGTCACGGCGGCCACCGCCCGGACCACCGGACCCGGGCGGATGCTCGCCATCATGGGCACCAGCACCTGCCACGTGATGAACTCCGAGGTCCTGGCCGAGGTCCCGGGCATGTGCGGCATGACGCTGGGCGGGATCACCCCGGGCATGTGGGGCTACGAGGCC
The DNA here is from genome assembly GCF_056173345.1 of Nocardiopsis sp. iso_237. Classification (NCBI taxonomy): domain Bacteria; kingdom Bacillati; phylum Actinomycetota; class Actinomycetes; order Streptosporangiales; family Nocardiopsidaceae; genus Nocardiopsis; species Nocardiopsis sp. iso_237. The sequence continues at coordinate 3,839,469 of NZ_CM149669.1, forward strand.
GGGCAGAGCGGCGTGGGCGACATCTTCGGCTGGTTCGTCGACACCCACGTGCCCCCCGCGTACCACGAGGAGGCCGCCTCGGAGGGGGTGTCCGTCCACGAGCTGCTCTCCGACAGGGCGGCCCGCGCGGCCGTGGGCGAACACGGCCTGGTGGCCCTGGACTGGCACAGCGGCAACCGCTCGGTCCTGGTCGACCACTCCCTGTCCGGCGTGCTGGTGGGCATGACGCTGGCCACGCGTCCCGAGGACGTCTACCGGGCCCTGGTGGAGGCCACCGCCTTCGGCACCCGGACCATCGTCGAGGCCTTCACCGGCGCGGGGATCCCGGTGCACGACTTCACCGTCGGCGGCGGGATGGTCCGCAACCCCTTCGTCCTCCAGGTCTACGCCGACGTACTGAACAGGCCCCTGCACGTGGTGGACACCGAACACAGCTGCGCGGTCGGAGCGGCGATCCACGCGGCGGTCGCCGCCGGGGCGCATCCGGACGTCCACGCGGCCTCCCGGGTCATGGGGCGGGTCCGTGCGGACACCGTCGACCCCGACCCGGCGCGGGCCGCCGCCTACGACTCGCTCTTCGCGATCTACACCGAGCTCCACGACCACTTCGGCCGGGGCGGCAGTGACAGCCTGCGTCGGCTGCGCGCCCTACGCGGGGCCGCGTTCACCACCGGCGTTCCCAAGGACACCGGCGCCTCGGGCGGTTCCACCGGCGCGCCCACCACCGCCTCCAGCGACACCACCACCGCCCCCGCCCCAGAGGGAGAGCGATGACCGCCACCGACCCGCCCCGACCCGACCCGCTTCACCAGCTCGACCGGCACCGTACGGAGGTGGATCGCCTGCGCCAGAGGGTCTGCGAGCTCCACGCGGAACTGCCCCGGTGGAACCTGGTCACCTGGACCAGCGGCAACGTCTCCGCCCGTGTCCCCGGCACGGACCTGATGGTGATCAAGCCCAGCGGTGTCTCCTACGACGACCTGCGCCCCCGTGACGTCGTCGTGTGCGACCTCCACGGACGGCTGGTCGAGGGTGACCACAACCCCTCCAGTGACACCGACGCGCACGCGTACGTCTACCGGGTCCGTTCCGACGTCGCCGGGGTCGTGCACACCCACAGCCCCTACGCCACGGCCTGGGCCGCCCGGGGCGAGGCCATCCCCTGCGCGGTCACCGCCATGGCCGACGAGTTCGGCGGCGACATCCCGGTGGGCCCGTTCGCGCTCATCGGGGACGACTCCATCGGCAGGGGGATCGTCGCGACCCTGGAGGGCCACCGCTCCCCCGCCGTCCTCATGCGCGGCCACGGCGTGTTCACCGTCGGGGCCTCCGCCAAGGCGGCGGTCAAGGCCGCGGTGATGTGCGAGGACGTGGCCCGCACCATCCACATCGCCCGCCAGGGCGGACCCGTCGAACGCCTTCCCCAGGAGGCCGTCGACGCCCTCTACCACCGCTACCAGAACGCCTACGGACAGTAAGGAAACGCCGTGCCCCCACCCACGCCCCCCGCGAGCCGTAACCCGGCGGTGCGCACGCGCCGCCCCAGGATCGGCCTGCTCGGCATCATGCAACCTCTCTACGACGCCATGATCCCCGGCATCACGGAGCACCAGGCCGCCTACGCCCAACGGCTCACCGAAGGCCTCTCCGACGTGGCCGAGTGGACCCTCGCCCCTCCCGTCCGCGGACGGGAGGACGCCGAGGCGGCGATCCGCGGCTTCGAGGGCCAGGACCTGGACGGGGTCCTCGTCGTCATGCTCACCTACGGCCCCTCCCTCCGCGTGACGCGGGCCCTCACCGGAACCCGGCTCCCCGTCGCCCTCGCCAACACCCAGCCGGACCCGGCGGTCAGCGCCTCCTGGGACATGGCCGACATGACCTACAACCAGGGGATCCACGGAGCCCAGGACACCGCCAACGCGCTGGTCCGGGCCGGGGTCGACTTCGACGTCATCACCGGCGACTGGCGGAGCCCCGACTTCGCGGAGCGGGTGGACCGCTGGGCCCGCGCCGCGCACACCGTCAGCGCTCTGCGGCGGCTGCGCGTGGGGGTGTTCGGCTACCCGATGAACGGCATGGGGGACGCCCGGGTGGACGAGGCCGCCCTGTTGCGCAAGCTCGGCCCCGAGGTGCACGTGATCGCCCCCGGCTCCCTGCACCGCACCATGGCCGACCTGCCCGAGCGCTCCGTGAGCGACCTCCTCACGTGGGAGGACGAGGTGTTCGACGTCGACGACCGCCTGTCCAAGGAGGAACGCGAGGACCACGCCCGCATGCAACTGGGCATCGAACACCTGCTGGAGGAGTCGGGCTGCGGCGCCTACTCCACCCACTTCGACGCCATCGGTGAGGACGGCCGCTTCGCCCGCCTCCCCATGGCGGCCGCCTCCACCCTGATGGCGCAGGGGTACGGGTTCGCCGGAGAGGGCGACGTCCTGGCGGCCTCCATCGTCTACGCCGGGCACCAACTCGCGGGGGACGGCCACTTCACCGAGATGTACGCGATGGACTTCCCCAGCGACTCCATCCTGATGAGCCACATGGGCGAGGGCAACTGGCGGCTGGCCCGCGAGGACGAGCCGACCCGGATGATCAAGCGCCCGCTGGGCATCGGGGGCCTGGCCGACCCGCCGACCATCCTGTTCCGGTACCGCCAGGGGCCCGCGACCCTGGCCTCGCTGGTCTCGCTGGGCGGCGAGCGCTTCCGCCTCGTGGTGGCCGAGGGCGAGGTCCTGGACGCGCCCGAACTACCCGCGCTGGAGATGCCCTACGGGCAGTTCCGCCCCACTTCGGGTGTCCGGGGATGCATGGACGCCTGGCTGCGGGCCGGCGGCACCCACCACATGGTCATGAACTCCGGTCGGCTCGCCCGGGACTGGAAGGTCCTGTGCGAGCTCGCCGGGATCGAGTACGTGCAGGTCTGAGACGACCGACCACCACACCCCAGGAAAGCAGGACCCATGTCACGACCACCACTCCCACCCCTCGCCGCGGCGCTCGTCGGCACGGCACTCGCCCTGACCGCCTGCAACGGGGTCGGCGACGCGGCCCGCCCCCAGGGGGAGAACGGCGTCATCGGTATCGCCATGCCCACCCAGTCGTCCGAGCGGTGGGTCAACGACGGCGCCAACATGGTCTCCGAGTTCGAGGAGCGCGGCTACGGCACCGACCTCCAGTACGCCGAGGACGTCGTCCAGGACCAGATCTCCCAGATCGAGAACATGATCACGCGCGGAGTGGACCTCCTGGTCATCGCGTCCATCGACGGTGAGGCCCTGGGCGACGTGATCGACACCGCCGCCGACAACGACATCCCGGTGATCGCCTACGACCGGCTCATCATGGGCAGCGAGAACGTCGACTACTACGCCACCTTCGACAACTTCGAGGTCGGCGTGCTCCAGGGGCAGTACATCGTCGACTCGCTGGACCTGGAGAACGAGGACGGACCGTTCAACCTCGAACTGTTCGGCGGCTCCCCCGACGACAACAACGCCTACTTCTTCAACGAGGGCGCCATGTCGGTACTGCAACCGCACATCGACGACGGCACCCTCGAGGTGCGCAGCGGCCAGACCTCCATGGAACAGATCGCCACGCCGCGCTGGGACGGCGCCGTGGCCCAGTCACGGATGGACAACCTGCTCAGCGCCAACTACTCCGGGGAGGAGGTGGACGCGGTCCTGTCCCCCTTCGACGGCATCAGCCTCGGGGTGATCGAGTCGCTGCGGGCCGTGGGCTACGGCTCCGGGTCCCGTCCCCTGCCGATCGTCACCGGTCAGGACGCCGACCTGTCCTCGGTGCGGTCCATCATCTCCGGGGAGCAGACCCAGACCGTCTTCAAGGACACGCGCGCGCTCGCCACGCAGACCGTCGACATGGCCGAGGCGATCCTGGCGGGCGACGAGGTTCCCGTCAACGACACCGACACCTACGACAACGGCGCCAGGGTCGTGCCCTCCTTCCTGCTGGAGCCGGTCTCCGTGGACCTGGACAACTACCACGAGGTGCTGGTCGAGAGCGGCTACTACGAGGAGACCGACCTCGAATGAGCGCCCCGAACCCCGCGTTCCCGCTGCTGCGCATGCGGGACATCCGCAAGGAGTTCCCCGGGGTGCGGGCCCTGGACGGGGTCTCTCTGGACGTGGCCCATGGAAGCGTCCACGCCCTCATGGGTGAGAACGGCGCGGGCAAGTCCACCCTGATGAAGGTGCTCAGCGGCGTGCACCCGGCCGGTTCCTTCACCGGGCTGGTCGAGGTGGACGGTGAGCCCCGCGCCTTCTCCGACGTCGCGGCCAGCGAGCGGGCCGGGATCGCGATCATCCACCAGGAACTCGCCCTCGTCCCGCAGCTGTCCATCAGCGAGAACGTGCTCCTGGGCCACGAGGAGACCCGGTACGGCGTCATCGACTGGGGCGCCACCCACGCCCGGGCGCGCGAACTGCTGGTGCGGGTGGGGCTGGACGAGAACCCCGCCACCCCCGTCTCCGCGCTGAGCATCGGCGCCCAGCAGATGGTGGAGATCGCCAAGGCGCTGGCCAAGGAGGTGCGGCTGCTGATCCTGGACGAGCCGACCTCGGCGCTCAACGAGGCCGAGAGCGACCGGCTGCTGGACCTGCTCCTGGACCTGCGTGAGCAGGGGGTGGCGTGCGTCCTGATCTCGCACAAGCTCGGAGAGGTGATGCGGGTGAGCGACGAGGTCACCATCCTGCGCGACGGCCGCACGGTGGAGACCCTGACCGTGGAACGCGACGAACGGGGCGGGGCCTCGATCGACGAGGACCGCGTCATCCGGGGGATGGTCGGCCGGGACCTGGACCAGCGCTACCCCGACCCCGACGGCGAGGTCGGCCCGGTCCGCTTCGAGGTACGCGACTGGACCGTGGACCACCCCACCCAGGCCGGTCGGCGCATGGTCGAGGGCGTGGACCTGACCCTCCGGAGCGGCGAGGTCGTGGGGCTGGCCGGGCTCATGGGAGCCGGGCGTACCGAGTTCGCGATGAGCCTGTTCGGGCGCTCCTACGGCCGCTACGTCCGGGGCGGCCTGTTCCGCGACGGCGTCGAGCTGCGTGTGGACGACGTGGCCGGCGCCATCGCGGCGGGGGTCGCCTACGTGCCGGAGGACCGCAAGTCGCTGGGGCTGGTCCTGGACGACGACATCCGGCACAACACCACCCTCGCCGCCCTGGACCGGGTCTCCACCCGCGGCGTCCTCGACCCGGGCCTGGAGACCGTGGAGGCCAGGCGCATGAGCGAACGCATGCGGGTGCGCAGCCACGGGATCGACCAGACCGTGCGCACGCTCAGCGGCGGGAACCAGCAGAAGGTCGTGCTGGGCAAGTGGATGTTCACCCGACCCGAACTGCTGATCCTGGACGAACCCACCCGCGGTATCGACGTGGGGGCGAAGTACGAGATCTACCTGATCGTGCGCCGACTGGCGGCCGAGGGCGCCTGCGTCCTCCTCATCTCCTCCGAGCTGCCGGAGATCCTCGGCATGAGCGACCGCGTCTACGCCATGTGCGAGGGGCGCGTCACCGGCCAGGTCCCGGCGGCCGAAGCCGACCAGGAAACCCTGATGAGACTCATGACCCGAACCGGGGACCCGACGTGAACCACCCGACCCGATCCCTGCTGCGGGGCAACACCCGCCAGTACGGCATGGCCATCGCCCTGGTGGCCGTCATCATCCTCTTCCAGGTCCTCACCGGAGGCCTGCTTCTCACCCCGCTCAACATCACCAACCTGATCATGCAGAACTCCTACATCCTGATCCTCGCGATCGGGATGATGCTGGTGATCATCACCGGCCACATCGACCTCTCCGTGGGGTCGGTGGTGGCCTTCACCGGGGCGATGTCCGCGATCATGCTCACCTCGTGGGGACTGCCGACGCCCGTCGTGGTCCCGATCGCGCTGCTCCTGGGCGCGGCCATCGGCGCCTGGCAGGGCTTCTGGGTCGCCTACGTGGGGGTGCCCGCGTTCATCGTCACCCTGGCGGGGATGCTGATCTTCCGAGGCGCCACCCTGGCAGCCCTGGGCGGGGAGTCCATCGCCCCGCTCCCGCAGTCGCTGCGGGTGATCGCCAGCGGTTTCCTGCCCGGTCAGTCGGACGGGCTCCACCTGCCCACCCTGGCCATCGGGGTGGCCGGGGCGGCGGCCATCGTGTGGGTCCAGTGGCGTTCGCGGGCCCGCTCCCGAGCGCGCGACCTGCCGGTGCCTCCCGTGGCGGTGACCGTCGCGAGCTCCGTGGTGGTGTCCGTGGCCATCGTCGCGTTCACCTACGCGCTGGCCGGGCACAACGGACTGCCCCTCGTCGGTGTGCTGCTGATCGCGCTGATCGGCGGCTACGCGTTCGTGATGCGCTCCACGACCATGGGACGGCGCGTGTACGCCGTGGGAGGCAGTGAGCGGGCCGCCGCACTGTCGGGGATCCGTACCAAGAGGGTCACGTTCTGGGTGTTCGTGAACATGGGGGTGCTCTCGGCGCTGGCCGGGCTCATCTTCACCGCCCGGCTGAACGCGGCCACCCCGGGCGCCGGGACCATGTTCGAGCTGGACGCCATCGCGGCCGCCTTCATCGGCGGCGCCTCGGCGTCCGGCGGTGTGGGCAGCGTGATCGGCGCGGTCATCGGCGCCCTGTTCATGGGCGTCCTCAACAACGGCATGTCGCTGATCGGCCTGGGCGTGGACTGGCAGCAGTTCATCAAGGGCCTGGTCCTGCTGCTGGCGGTGGCCTTCGACATCTACAACAAGAAGCGTGTGGGCGGTTCCGCGCCGATCCTGCCGGGGCTGGCTAGGCGCTCTCCCGCTCGACAAGAGTAGGAGTGACGATGCGGCGCTCGGCCTGCTGCTCCCCGGAGATTCCGGAGAGCAGCAGGCTGAGTGCTTCGGCGGCCACGGTGTCGAAGTCGGGGCGCACGGTGGTCAGGGGCGGGATGAAGTAGCCCGCCTCGGGCACGTCGTCGAACCCGACCACGCTGACGTCCCCGGGGACGGAACGGCCGCGTTCCGACATGGCGCGCAGGATCCCCAGGGCCAGGTGGTCGTTGGCGGCGAAGACGGCACTGACCTCGGGCATACGGGCGAGCATCAGCCCCGCGCGGTAACCCGAGGCCGCGCTCCAGTCGGCCGGGCTGACCGGGGGGACCTCGGCGCCCGCCTCCTCCAGGGTCTGTCGCCATCCCCGTTGGCGTCCGGCGGCGTCGAACCAGTCCTCGGGGCCGGACACGTGCCAGACCGTCTCGTGCCCCGCGTCCAGCAGGTGGCGCGTGGCCAGCCGGGCTCCGGCCTCCTGGTCGACGGTGACCAGGGCGGCCCCGGCACGGTCGGGGTCGCCGTCGACCGTCACCAGGGGCACGTCGGTCGGGACCTCCGTCAGGGCCTCGTCCGCGGCGGCGGTGGGCGCTATGACCACGATCCCCGCGGCCCGTTGTTCGCGGTGGTGTTCCACCGCCGCGGCGATCGACCCCCGGTCCAGGACCCGGACCCGGCGCACGCTCACCACGAATCCCTGGACGGCGGCGGCCAGCTCGAAGGCGGCCAACAACGAGGACGGGCCGAACAGGGTGGAGTTCTGCGCCACGACGCCGAGGAGTTGTGACCTGCCGGTCGCCAGGGTGCGGGCCGCGCGGTTGGGGCGGTAGCCGAGCTGTTCGATGGCGGCGCGCACCCGCAGCCTGGTCTGTTCGCGCACGTTGGGGTGCCCGTTGAGCACGCGGGACACCGTCTGGTGGGACACCCCCGCGAGCCGGGCGACGTCCGTCATCGCGGGGTCGCGGTTGGTCCGGGTGGATGAGGAGGTGTGGTCCACCCATGGCTCCTTGGCTGTTGGCTTGATCGGGGTCATGTACGGGCGCTGAGTTGGCGTTAACATATCCCACTCGCCCCAAAGGTTCAATGTTCACGGGACTGTGGGAAACCCTTCTGCTCTCGTCTTGTTAGCGCTCACGCTCCGGACCGTCGGGGGGCGAGCATGCCGTCGACGAGCGTTGGGGCACTCGCCGTGGAGGCTGTCGGCGTGAACCCCGTCGAGTACCCGGGCCGAGATCCCGAACGCCATGCTCGCGACGGCGTTCAACCTGGCCGTCTTCGGTAACGCAGCCGTCGGCGCCTCATCGAAGGCAGCGGACCCGCCGCGCTCCTCGCGGTCACATCCAGCCGCAGACGTGCCTTCCCCAGACGCCAGAGGCGAGAGCTCGCGTGCGCGGACTCTCACTGTGCGGTGCTTTGCGAGGACCGGGACAGGTTCATCACCACGCCCGCCGGGCACCATTCCATCAAGGTGACCGAGTGCGTACGACCGGTTCCCGCCCCTGCCCCGTGGACTCCACGAGTAGCCGAGCCCCCGCAGCCGCCACAGCCCCGACCGCCGACCGGTCGGTATCCGCCATGTCCAGGAGGAGGCCCTCCGTGGCCCGACCCAGCAAGTACGTATCCCGGTCCGACCTGGGATGGGGGACGTCCCCAGCAGCGTCCGCCGATCCCCGGTCCGGTCTGGTCGTCCACTACGACAGCAGCAACCAGAACCTCGCCGACAAGGACCACTCCGCCTGTCTCACCTACTGGCGCAACACCCGCGCGTTCCACACCGGCCCCTCCCGCGGCTGGGTGGACATCGGCTACAGCTGGCTGGCCTGTGCCCACGGCTACGTCATCGACGGGCGCGGCCCCCGACGCGAGCAGGCCGCGCAGCCCGGTGGGAACCGGACGCACTACAGCGTGACGCTGGCGACCGGCCCCACCGACACCATCACCGACGCCCAGATCAACGCGGTCCGTGAGCTGCGCCAGTGGCTCGTGGACGACTACACCAACACGGGCACCGTGCTCGGGCACCGCGACTTTATCGCCACCTCGTGCCCCGGCGACCGGGCGTACTCCATGGTGCGCGACGGCACGTTCACCCAGGCCCCCGGGCCCATCACAGGAGGAGAAGGTTCGTTGCTCGGACTCAAGGAAGGCGACGGCCTCAAGCCCGGCGCCCCGGTAGAAGGCGTGAAGGCTGTTCAGCGACTGATCGTGGCCGCCGGGTTCGGCTCGACCCTCGACCCGGACGGCGTCGACGGCCGGTGGGGCCCGGCCACCTCGGAGGGTCTCCTCCAGGCCCGCAAGTACGTCGGTTCGGGCGTCACCTCGATCAAGTCCATGACCGGCGAGTCCTACGCACAACTGATCCGGGCCTGCGCACGCCGGGAAGCCGAGCGCGCCGTCGGTAGCCTGGACGTCTGATCTCCCCGCACCGGAGACCGTGACGGTCACCGCCCCCGGTGGGGTCGTGACCATCCACGAAGCCCGGTTCGGGCGCAGACCCCCAGACCGGGGTCTGCGCCCCCGCGCCCGCAGGGCTCACCTTGTTCCTAAGGCCCATCCCCGCGTGCGCGGGGCTCACTTCTGGCGAAGCACCGAGACTCCTGGGGCCAGCGGTCCATCCCCGCGTGTGCGGGGCTCACGAGCGGGTGGGCGCCTCGGGGTGGTCCGCGAGCGGTCCATCCCCGCGTGTGCGGGGCTCACGCGCCACAGCCACCACCGCGGGCCGCTGCCGTCGGTCCATCCCCGCGTGTGCGGGGCTCACCCCGGTGAGCCCGTGACGCTCGGGCTCTGGTTCGGTCCATCCCCGCGTGTGCGGGGCTCACGACGTGCTCGTAGATCGCGCACGTCACCTCGGCGGTCCATCCCCGCGTGTGCGGGGCTCACGCCACCCGTTCTCGCCGTACGTGGCCTCAATGCGGTCCATCCCCGCGTGTGCGGGGCTCACCGTCGTCTGATGCTCGGCCGGGGCACCACCTACGGTCCATCCCCGCGTGTGCGGGGCTCACACCCGGCGGGGGGTCGCGACGATGACGCACGCCGGTCCATCCCCGCGTGCGCGGGGCTCACCTGGTGGCCGTGGTCAGGTCCCTGCGGGGGCGCGGTCCATCCCCGCGTGTGCGGGGCTCACCGTTTCTACGACCCCACCGGCGCCCGCTTCGGCGGTCCATCCCCGCGTGCGCGGGGCTCACGCACTGAAATCACCTCCCGTACGTAGCTGCCGCGGTCCATCCCCGCGTGCGCGGGGCTCACGTCAAGATGCTGGCGATCGCCGCAGCGACCACCGGTCCATCCCCGCGTGCGCGGGGCTCACAGATCGAGGGGGAGTTCGTCACGGAAGCGCCTCGGTCCATCCCCGCGTGCGCGGGGCTCACTTCGAGAATCTGCCGTTCACCGCCCCCGACGTGGGTCCATCCCCGCGTGCGCGGGGCTCACGACGTAGAAGGGCATTCACCGGTCTGGAAAAACGGTCCATCCCCGCGTGCGCGGGGCTCACTCCGCGTCGAAGAGGACCACGTCCTCCCCCAGCGGTCCATCCCCGCGTGCGCGGGGCTCACACTTAACGACCTGCAACGACGCGGGCCGTTATCTCCGCTTGACCTTCGCAGGCGCACGTTGGTCACATGATGGCAGAGACCCAGCTCCTGAATCCTCCCCGAACTTCAACTCTTCTGGGGCAGGCTGCGGCTGCGGCCACGGAACTCCGCGACCACCTGATCTCCTCGGCGGACGGTGACGTCGTAGACGCCGCTGCGGCCGAACCGCACGCGTTCGACGGCGGTCGCCACCAGCAGATCCCCCTCCTTGGTGGGGGCCACGAAGGTCACGTCCGCGCCCGAAGCCACCGTGACGTCGCCGCCGTCCAGGTTGCACGCGCAGGCGAAGGCGGTGTCAGCGAGCGCGAACACGAACCCGCCATGGGTGATGTCGTAGCCGTTGAGCATCAGGGGCCCCACGACCATCTCCACCACCGCGTACCCGTCTCGGGCCTCGACCAGGCGCATCCCCAGTCCCTTGGAGGCCCGGTCGGCTTCGAACATCCGCCACGCGGTCTCGTTGCGCCCCTCGGACGCGGCGCCGCTCACGAGTCGAAGTCCACGGTGACGGTGTCGGTCTGCGGCAGCGACTGGCACGCCAGCGCGTATCCCGCCTCCACCTCGGCGGGGGTGAGCGCGTAGTTCCGGCGCATCCTCACCTCACCGTCACAGACCTTGACCCGGCAGGTCCCGCACACGCCGCCCTTGCAGGCGAACGGCAGATCGGGACGATAGCGCTGCGCGGAGTCCAGCACCGGCACGCCCTGGGGCAGGGTCAGCGTGGTGGTGCGCCCGTCCAGCACGACGGTGACCTCGCTGGCCGGGCCCTCGACCTCGGGGTCCTCGTGGCGGGCCTGGGGCGGCGGTTCGGCCCCTTCGACGAAGAACAGCTCCTGGTGCACGCGCTCGCCCTCGACCCCGTGGCGCGCCAGTACCTCCTGGGCGTCGGTGACCATGCCGTAGGGGCCGCACAGCCACCAGTGGTCGACCGCGTCGGCCGCGATGACGGTGGACAGCAGCGCCTCCAGCTTCGCACCGTCGAGACGGCCGGTGAACAGCTCCGACTCACGGGGTTCGCGGGAGAGCACGTGCACCAGCTCGAAGCGGGGCCCGAAGGAGTCCTTGAGATCAGCGATCTCGTCGGCGAACATCACCGTGTCACTGCGGCGGTTGCCGTAGAGGAGGGTGACGTGGGAGCCGGTCCGTCGCAGCAGCGAAGCGGCCATGGACAGGACCGGCGTGATCCCCGAACCGGCGGCCACGAGCACGTGGCGGGCGGCCCGGGTGAGGTCGGGGCTGAACCTTCCGGTGGGCACTCCCACCTCGATCTCCTGGCCCGGCTCGACCTCGCGGACCAGCCAGCTGGAGAAGAGCCCCCCGGCGACCAGGCGCACGCCCACGCGGGGCTTCTCCCCCACGGCGGAGCAGATGGAGTAGCTGCGCCTCTCCTCGACGCCGTCGACCTCGCGGCGCAGGGTCAGGGACTGGCCCGGTGCGAAGGCGAACTCCTCGACGAGGTGGTCGGGGACGTCGAAGGTGACCGCGACGGCGTCGTCGCACAGGCGCTCGACGTCGGCCACGCGCAGCCGGTGGAACGCTGCGCGGCCGCGCAGCGGCACCCCGGCGGTCTCGGTGACGGGTGTGGACACGGTCAGATCTCCTTGACGTGCTCGAACGGTTCGAGGCAGGACCGGCAGCGGTGCAACGACCTGCACGAGGTCGCGCCGAACCGGGACAGTTCCTCGGTGTCGGCCGCACCGCACAGCGGGCAGCTTGGGACGGTACGGGTGGGCATCAGGGTGAGCGGGACGGGCCCCGCCGGACGCCTGGGTGCCCCACCGGGGGGCGAGATGCCGTGCTCGGTGAGTTTGCGCCTGCCCTCGTCGGTGATCCAGTCGGTGGTCCAGGCCGGGGAGAGCGCGGTACGCACCTCCACCTGGTCGAACCCGGCGGCGCGGACGGCGCGGTCCACGTCCACGCGCATCTCCGTCAGAGCGGGGCACCCCGAGTAGGTGGGGGTGATCCACACGGCGGCGGTGCCGTCCTCCTGGATGGCGACCTCGCGCAGGATGCCGAGGTCAGAGAGGGTGAGCATGGGGAGTTCGGGGTCGGTGACCGAGGCGGCCGCCTCCCACAGGCGCTGTCGGGTGCCTACCATGTCGCCTCCGGGTGCTCCCGGGCCACGCGCTGGAGCTCCTCCAGCAGCGGGGCGAGGTGTTCGGTGTGCTCGCCGTCGCGTCCGGCCACTCCCTGACGGGGGAAGGGTCCGGGGGCGGGCAGGGTGGCGGCGGTCAGGACCTGGGTGAGGACCTCGTGGACCTCGTCGCGCACGGCGGCCGGGTCCACGGCGACGCCCTGGGCGGTCAACGCCGCTTCGAGGGGGTGGGTGGCGAACAGTTCGCCGGTGAGCGGCCACACGTCGGACACGGCGGTGCGCAGGCGTTCGTGGGAGTACGGGGTGCCGTCCCCCAGGCGCAGGGCCCACGCCACGGCGTACTCGCGGTGGTAGGCCAGCTCGTTGACGCCCTTGGCGGCGATGGCGGCCAGTACCGGGTCGGCGCTGTCAGCGAGCCGGGTGAACACGGCCAACCGCCAGGAGGAGAGGACGAGGAGTGTGGCGACGGCGCGGGCGAAGTCGCCGCGCGGGGCCTCGGTGAGGTGCACGTTGCGGAACCGCGCGGCGTCCCGGTGGTAGGCGAAGGCGTCCTCGTCGCGGCCGGTGCCGTCGGCCTGTCCGGCGCGGGCCAGCAGGAGGCGGGCCTGGCCGAGCAGGTCGAGGGCGATGTTGGCCAGCGCGACCTCCTCCTCCAGTTCGGGGGCGTCGGTCACCCACTGGACGAGGCGCTGCGACTGGATGAGTGCGTCGTCGCCGAGCATCTCGCAGTAGGCCGCCAGGTCCGCGCCGTCGACCCCGGCGGGCAGGGTGGTGTCCACGCCCGCGAGCGCCTCGGTGAAGCCGGTGCCGAAGGCCCAGCGGGCGTCGCCGTCGTGCTCCTCGGTGAGTCCGGTGAAAATGTTCTCGCCACTCATGCTTGTCCTTGAAGAGTCGTGCCGACCGTGGTCCCCCTAGATGTGCGGGACGTCCTCGGGGATGGGGTAGAAGGTCGGGTGGCGGTAGACCTTGTCACCGCTGGGCTCGAAGTAGGGGTCCTTCTCGTCCGGGCTGGAGGCCGTGACGTCCTCCGCGAGCACCACCCAGATGCTCACCCCCTCGTTGCGGCGGGTGTAGAGGTTGCGGGCGTTGTGCAGGGCCATGGTCGCGTCGGGGGCGTGCAGCGAACCCACGTGCACGTGGTTGAGGCCGCGCTTGCCTCGGACGAAGACCTCGTAGAGGGGCCACTCGGGGCGGGCCGGGGTGGCGTCGTCGTTCCTGCTCATACCGTGGCCTCCTGCTGCTTCCTGGCGTAGGCGGTGGCGGCCTCGCGGACCCACGCGCCCTTCTCGTGCGCGGCGCGTCTGCGGGAGACGCGTTCGGCGTTCTTGGGGCCGTCGCCCTTGATGACCTGCTTGAGCTCGTCCCAGTCCGGGGTGCCGAAGTCGTGGTGACCGCGTTCGGAGTTCCAGACCAGTTCGGGGTCGGGCAGGGTGACGCCCAGCTTCTCGGCCTGCGGAACGGTCATGTCGACGAACCTCTGGCGCAGGTCGTCGTTGGTGTCGATCTTGATGCCCCAGGTCATGGACTGCTGCGTGTTGGGCGAGTCGGCGTCGGGCGGGCCGAACATCATCAGGGACGGCCACCACCAGCGGTCGACGGCGTCCTGGACCATGCGGCGCTGGCCCTCGGTGCCCTCCATCATGCGCATGAGGAGTTCGTAGCCCTGCCGCTGGTGGAAGGACTCCTCCTTGCAGATCCGCACCATGGCGCGGGCGTAGGGACCGAAGGAGGTGCGGCACAGCGGGACCTGGTTGCAGATGGCGGCGCCGTCCACCAGCCACCCGATGACGCCGACGTCGGCGAAGCTCAGCGAGGGGTAGTTGAAGATCGAGGAGTACTTCTGGCGGCCCTCGATGAGCCGCTCGGTGAGGTCGTTGCGGTCCACGCCGAGGGTCTCGGCGGCCGCGTACAGGTAGAGGCCGTGCCCGGCCTCGTCCTGGACCTTGGCCAGGAGGATGGCCTTGCGGCGCAGGCTGGGCGCGGAGGCGATCCAGTCACCCTCCGGCTGCATGCCGATGATCTCGGAGTGCGCGTGCTGGGAGACCTGGCGGACGAGGGTCCTGCGGTAGGCCTCGGGCATCCAGTCGCGCGGCTCGACGCGCTGGTTGGCGGCGATCCGGGCGTCGAACTCCGCCTGGAGCGCCTCGTCGGCGCCGGGGGGCGCTTCCTGGGCCGTGGTCGGCATTGATCCATCCCCATTCATAACCGAACGTTCGGTCAGTAATTAGTATCCCCGGACGCGGGGGCCGGGCGCAAGTCCCCGGACCCCCGCGATCAGCTGGGCGGGGCCCGCTACTGACCGGTGAAGGTGGGCTTCTGCTTGTTCAGGAAGGACGAGACCGCACCGACGTGGTCGGCGGTCACCCCGAGCTGGTTCTGGAGGTCGGCCTCCTCCTCCAGCAGCTCGGGCAGGTCGCTCTGGCCGTCAGCCGCCGAGCGCACCTCGTGCTTGGCCGCCACGAACGCCGCGGTGGGCCCCGAGGCCAGCCCGACGGCGACCTCGCGGGCGCGCGCCTCCCAGTCCTCGTCGGCCACGACCTCGGTGACCAGGCCGAGTTCCAGGGCCCGCTCGGCGCCGAACACCGTGCCCAGGAGCATCAGCTCCATCGCGCGCGCCTGTCCCAGCGAGCGCACCAGCCGGTGGGCCAGACCGGAGTCCGAGGCCAGGCCGATCCCGGTGAACGCGGTGCCGAACTTGGCCCTGCCGGCCGCCACGCGCACGTCACCGGCGAGGGCGAACCCCAGGCCGGCGCCCACGCAGGCGCCACCGATCCCGACCACCACCGGCACCTGGATGCTCTCCAGGGCCAGCACGATCCGGTTGTAGTGCTCGCGCACCGTGCTCAGCGCCTGGCCCGGGGTCTCCTCCAGGATCCGCGCGTGTTCCGCCAGGTCCTGGCCCAGGCAGAACGCCCGGTCCGACCCCAGGAACAGCACCGCGCGGGCAGTGGTCGACTCCGCCGCCCGGGTCACCGCCTCCAGCAGCTCCTCCTTGGCCCGCCGGGTCAGCCCCGGACGGTGCAGCCTGACGGTGGCGACCCCGTCGACCTCGACGAACTCCGCGGCCCTGTCCTCGCTCACGCCTTGTCTCCCTTGTCCCAGAGGTGGAATCCCTCGCCGCTCTTGCGGCCGAGTCTGCCCTCGGCGACCTTACGGCGCAGGAGGTCCGGGGGCGAGAACCGGTCCCCCAGTTCGCTCGCCAGGTGCTCCGCGATGGCCAGGCGCACGTCGAGTCCGACCAGGTCGGTGAGCCTGAGCGGGCCCATGGGGTGGCGGTAACCGAGTTCCATCGCGGTGTCGATGTCGGCGGGCGAGGCCACGCCCTCCTCGACCATGCGGATGGCCTCCAGGCCCAGCATCACGCCGAGGCGGCTCGTGGCGAACCCGGGAGAGTCCCGGACCACGATCTCCGTCTTCCCGAGCGCGGCGACCCAGCCGCGCACCGTCTCCAGGACGGCGGGGTCGGTCTCGGGCGCGGTCACGATCTCCACCAGCTTGGAGGCGGGGACGGGGTTGAAGAAGTGCGTGCCCAGGAACCGGCCGGGGCGCCTGAGCGCGGCGGCCAGGTCGGTGACCGACAGCGAGCTGGTGTTGGAGGCCAGGACGGTGTCCTCGCTGACGGCGGCCTCAGCGGCGGTGAGCACCGCGATCTTCAGCGCGGGCTTCTCCGGGACGGCCTCGACGACCAGCCCGGTGTCGGCTGGGAGGTCCGAGG
The DNA here is from genome assembly GCF_056173345.1 of Nocardiopsis sp. iso_237. Classification (NCBI taxonomy): domain Bacteria; kingdom Bacillati; phylum Actinomycetota; class Actinomycetes; order Streptosporangiales; family Nocardiopsidaceae; genus Nocardiopsis; species Nocardiopsis sp. iso_237. The sequence goes on from NZ_CM149669.1 coordinate 3,855,685, forward strand.
CGTCGGTGACGGCGCTCAGGCGGGCCAGGTAGGCGGCGGGCTCGGCGTCGATCCGACGGCGGTCACGGGCCCGGTCGAGCCCGGCGGCGACCCGCCCGAGCCCGGCCTCGGCGGCCTCTGAGGTGGCCTCGACCAGCACCACGCTCGCCCCGGCCGTGAGGAACTGCTGGACGATCCCGGCTCCCATGGTGCCGCCGCCGATGACGGCGACGGTGCCGGGAACGCCCTGCGGGGTGATCTCGCTCAACGCTTCTTCCTCTCCAGGAAACGGGTCATGCGGTCGTGCTTGTCGGCGCTCTCGAACAGGACCGCCTGCGTGAGGTCGTCGGCCAGGGGGTGCACGCCCTGGGCGTCCAGCACCAGCTTGGTCATCCGCAGCGCCGTGGCCGAGGAAGCGGCCATCCGGTCGATCACGGCGTGCGCGCGCTCGCGCAGCTCCTCGGAGGGGGCGATCTCGGCCACCAGACCGTGGCGCAGCGCGGCGTCGGCGTCCAGGCGGAACCCGCCCAGCAGCACCTGCTTGGCCACCGAGGCGCCCACGAGCTCCTTGAGCCGCCAGCAGGCCCCCGCCCCCGCGATGATGCCCAGACCCGGCTCGGGCTGGGCGAACACGGCGGTGGGGGTGGCGATCCGGATGTCGCAGGCGTAGGACAGTTCGGCGCCGCCGCCCAGGGCGAACCCGTCGACGGCGGCCACGGTGGGGGTCCGGAGCCGGTGCAGGCGTTCGAACAGGCGGCTGTTGATCCCGGCCAGTGCCTCCTCACGGCCGCGTTCGCGCAGTTCGGAGATGTCGGCCCCACCCGCGAACACGGTGCCGTGGCCGGTCAGGAGCAGGGGTCGAGGGTCGGCCTCGATCCGGGCGCACACCTCGTGCAGCTCCGCGATCATCCGTCCGTTGATGGCGTTACGGGCCTCGGGGCGGTGCAGCTCGACCACCACGCGGTCCTCGCGCCAGTCGACGCGCAGGGTCTCGAAGTCCATGCTCGGGCCGTCCTCGTTCGGGGTCGGGGCGCCGCCGGTCCGTTCGGAGCCTGACGGGTGGGGGGCGGACGGGTCAGGGGCGGGGGTCACGGGCGCTCCACCAGCAGGGCGGTGCCCTGACCCACACCCACACACAGGGTGGCCAGTCCGCGCCGGGCGTCCTCGCGCTCCATGCGGTTCATCAGCGTGACCACCAGGCGGGCGCCGGAGGAGCCCAGCGGGTGGCCCAGGGCGATCGCGCCGCCGTCGGCGTTCACCCGGGACTCGTCCAGGTCGAGCTGGCGCAGCACGCCGAGTGACTGGGCCGCGAAGGCCTCGTTGAGTTCGACCGCGCCCACCTCGTCGAGTGCCCATCCGGCCCGGTGCAGGACCTTGCGGGTGGCCGGGACCGGACCGAGCCCCATGACCTGCGGGTCCACCCCGGCCGAGGCGGAGGCGACGACGCGGGCGCGCGGGGTCAGGTCGTAGCGGCGCACGGCGTCGGCACTGGCCAGGACCAGTGCGGAGGCTCCGTCCGAGAGCGAGGAGGAGTTGCCCGCGGTGACGATGCCGCCCTGACGGAAGACCGGGCGGAGCTTGGCCAGGCTCTCCATGGTGGAGCCGGGGCGCGGCCCCTCGTCCTCGGTGACCTCGTGGGTCTGGCCCTTGCGGCCGTGGACCGTGACGGGGACGATCTCGTTCCGGAACCGGCCCGCCTCGGCGGCGGCCACGGCCCGCTGGTGGCTGCGTAGGGCGAAGGCGTCGCTCTCCTCGCGGGTGGTCCCCTCCAGGGCGGCGACCTCCTCGGCGGTCTCGCCCATCGACAGCGTGTAGCGCAGTTCGTCGGGGGTGGCGTCCGGGGACGTCTCGGCGTCGGCGGCGGCGAAGCGGGGGTTGGTGAAGCGCCAGCCCAGGGAGGTGTCGGCGACCTCGCCCGGCTTCGCCCAGGGGGTGCCGGGCTTGGCCATCACCCAGGGGGCGCGGGTCATGGACTCCACTCCCCCGGCGACCACGAGGTCGGCCTCGCCCGCCCGGATCGCCTGCGCGGCGGAGGCGACGGCGGTCAGTCCGCTGGCGCACAGCCGGTTGACCGTGTAGCCGGGGACCGTGGAGGGCAGCCCGGCCAGCAGGGTCGCCATCCGGGCGACGTTGCGGTTGTCCTCACCCGCCTGGTTGGCCGCGCCGAGGATGACCTCGTCCACGTCCTCTCCGGGGACCCCGGCGCGCCGGACCGCCTCGGCCACCGCCCGGGCGGCGAGGTCGTCGGGACGGACGGCCGCGAGGACGCCCCCGTACCGGCCCTGGGGGGTGCGGACCCCGTCGACCACGTAGACGTCGCTCACGAACGGCCTCCCTTGTTGGCTACGGTGGCCTGTGCCACCGTCCTGTGTGAACTCTTCAACACGTCTCCTTGACACGGCCACGCGGAGACTGAGTAAATGCATTAGTAACCGAACGTTCGGTCAGTAAGCAAGTCGGCTCCCTCCGCGGACCGACGAAGACCCACCTCAGCGCGGTTGGACCGCCGGAAAGCGTGCCGCGGCATCGTACGGCGGCCCCGCCCCTCCTCTGGGGACGACCCGTCCGAACCCGGCCCGGCGGAAACCCCGTGCACAGTACCCGGAGAGGCCCATGGCAAGCCAGGACACCACCACGCATTCGGCCGGTACTGCCCTCCAGCGGCGCCTCGGGCAGGCCCCGGAGCCCGGTTCCCTGGACGCGGCCGAGCGCATGAGTGTCGACGAGCTGCGCTCCCTCCAGTTCGAGCGCCTGCGCTGGACCCTGGAGCACGCCTACACGAACGTGCCCCTGTACCGGCGCAAGTTCGACGAGGCCGGGGTACGCCCCGAGGACCTCAGATCGCTTGAGGACATCGCCCTCTTCCCGCACACCACCAAGGCCGACCTGCGCGACAACTACCCGTTCGGGATGTTCGCGGTGCCCCAGGAACAGGTCAGCCGCATCCACGCCTCCAGCGGCACCACCGGCAAGCCCACCGTGGTCGGCTACACGCGCGAGGACATCGACACCTGGGCCACCGTGGTGGCGCGCTCGATCCGCGCCTCCGGCGGGCGCCCCGGGCACAAGGTGCACGTCTCCTACGGCTACGGCCTGTTCACCGGCGGCCTCGGCGCCCACTACGGCGCGGAGAAGCTGGGCTGCACGGTCATCCCCGCCTCCGGAGGGCAGACCGCCAAGCAGGTCCAGCTCATCCAGGACTTCCGGCCCGAGATCATCATGGTCACCCCGAGCTACATGCTGACCCTGCTGGACGAGTTCGAGCGCCAGGGCATCGACCCGCGGACGACCTCGCTCAGGGTGGGGATCTTCGGCGCCGAACCGTGGACCGAGCGGATGCGCCTGGAGATCGAGGAGCGCTTCGACATCAACGCCGTGGACATCTACGGCCTCTCCGAGGTGATGGGCCCGGGTGTGGCCAACGAGTGCGCGGAGACCAAGGACGGTCTGCACGTGTGGGAGGACCACTTCCTCCCCGAGGTGCTCGACCCCGTCACCCAGGACGTGCTGCCGGACGGCGAGAACGGTGAGCTGGTCTTCACGTCGCTGACCAAGCAGGCCATGCCGATCATCCGCTACCGCACCCGTGACCTGACCACCCTGCGCCCGGGCACGGCCCGTCCGATGCGCCGGATGGACAAGATCACCGGCCGTAGCGACGACATGATCATCCTGCGCGGAGTCAACGTCTTCCCGACCCAGATCGAGGAGATCGTGCTGGGCCTGGACGGGCTCGCCCCGCACTTCCAGCTGGTGCTCACCAAGGAGGGCCGCCTGGACCGCATGTCCGTGCGCGTGGAGGCCGCCCCGGACTGCACCACCGACCGGCGTACCGTCCTGAGCAGGGAGATCACCGCGACGATCAAGGACCGCGTCGGCGTCAGCGTCACCGTGGACGTGGTCGACCCGGAGCAGATCGAGCGTTCGGTCGGCAAGTTCCGCCGCATCATCGACCGACGCCCGAAGGAGTAGGCCGCCGCACGGAGTCCCCGGGGCCCGGAGCCACGGGGACTCCCGCGGTGCGCACCGCCCGACTACGAGGCGGCGGCGGAGCGGTAGTCCCGGGGACTGGTCCCCAACAGGCGCGCGAAGACCGCGGAGAACGCCGCCGGGCTGTCGTAACCGAGGTCCGAGGCGACCCGCGCGACCGCCGCGCCCCGGGCCAGCGGGGGCAGGGACCGCAGAACGCACGCCCGCTGCCGCCACCGGGCGAAGCCCATCCCGGTCTCTGCCCGGAACAGCCGGTTGACCGTGCGCTCACTCACGTGCAGCCGTGCCGCCCAACGCGCGAGCGGGTCGTGGACGCGGGGAGCCTCCAGGAACTCCTCGCACAGGACGCGCAGCCCCTCGTGGCGCGGCAGCGGCAGGTCCAGCGGCAGCGGCACCAGCCCCCGGAGTTCGTGGAGGAGGAGTTCGACCAGGGCGGCGTCCCGCCCGTGGCGGTCGTGGCGGGGGTCGACGTCCACCGCCGCCATCAGCAGCTCGCGCAGCAGCGCGGACACCTCCACCACCTGGCACCGGGCGGGGAACCACGGCACGGCGGCCGGTTCCACGTACAGGCTGCGGGTGCTCACCCCCTCCATCGTCACCTCGTGGTCGGTTCCGGCGGGCACGAGCACCGCCCGCTGCGGCGGCACGGTCCACGCGCCGTCGTCGGTCACCACCCGCATCACACCGGTGGCGCCGTACAGGAACTGCGCACGGCGGTGCCGGTGCCGGGCCAGGACGAACCCGGGCGGGTAGTCGGTGCCGATGGCCAGCACAGGACGGTCGATGTGGTCCACTTCGGAGACCGGGACGTTGCGCACGGACACCGACGCTACCCTGTCCGGTACGCGATCGTTCCTGTCCTTTCATCGAATGCGCGCCAGCGGTCCGTCTCCCTACCGTGGTGCGGGTGCTCACCTCGATCCTCGTTTTCCTGGCCCTGGGCTGCCTGACCGGAGTCACCACGGTCGTGTTCGGCTTCGGCGGCGGCTTCGTGACCGTTCCGGTCGTGTACGCCGTCACCCTGGCCCGGGCCGAACCGGGGGTGGACGCCATGGCGGTGGCCGTGGCCACCTCCACCGCCGTCATGGTGGTCAACTCCCTGGGCGCCACCTGGGCCCAGTACCGTGCCGGGCGCCTGCGCCGCGCGCACCTGTGGCCCCTGGCCGCCCACATCGGGCTCGGCTCCGCCGTGGGGGCGTTGGCGGCCACGGCGGCGGGCGGCGCGGTCCAGCACGCCCTGTTCGTGGTCTACCTGGCGGTGACCATCGTCGACAGTGTGCTGCGCCGGGGCTTCCTCACCCCGTCGCCGGGGACCGCGCCCCGGGTCCCGCGTCCGGGGCCGACCCGGGCGGTGGGGCTGGGCATCGGCGCCGTCACCGGGTTCCTGGGAGTGGGCGGCAGCGTCATGACCGTGCCCCTGCTGCGCCGACGCGGGCTGCCCATGGGCGAGGCCACCGCGATGGCCAACCCGCTCACGGTGCCGGTCGCGCTGGCGGGGACCCTGGTCTACGCGCTGTGGGGAACCGGCGGCGGGGGAACCGACCAGGGGCATGTGGGTTCGGTGGACCTGGTGGCCGGGGCGCTGCTGCTGGCCGGGTCCCTGCCCACCATCGCCGTGGTCCGCCGCCACGTGGGGAGGATCCCCGACCGCGCGCACGCCGTGTCGTACGTGGTCCTGCTGGCGGTGGTACTGGTCGTGTTCCTGGTGCTGTGAACGGGCCAGGGTGGGGGCTCCCGGTGGCCCCGGGCACGGGTACGGGTACGTCAGCCGCTCCCGACGGGGACGCGGGGAACCGCCCTCCCGCCCAGGTACAGGTACTCCTCCCCCGTCTCCAGAGTGTGAATCCGTACCGGCACCCAGGTGCGCCGACCCTCGGGGCGGAACGCGAACTGTCCCTCCGTGCCCCCGGCGGGCAGGAGCGGCCACTCCCCGACCGGATCGGGACCGACTCCGGGCAGCGGAGCCCGGTCGATCATCCTCAGGGTCCGCCGCTCCCCCTCGCCCAGGATCTCCAGGCGCTGGGCCGCGTTCTCGTAGGCGGCCGAGACCGGCGCCCCGTCGTCCCCGGATCCGGAAGCGGCGTCCGGTTCGGTGTCGGGAGCCAGGGGCGGCGGGACCCGCACGTCCGTGAGTTCGCGGAACACCTCCCCGTACAGCTCCTGGTAGAGGTCGCGCGTCCGGCCGCCGTTGGTCAGGAGCACCACCGCGAACCCGGCCTCGGGAAGAAGCCGCAGGAACGCCGACTGACCGACGGTGTTGCCGTCGTGGCCCAGCAGCCGCCGCCCGTCCCAGCCGAAGCGGATCCAGCCCAGCCCCCAGGAGTCCCCCAGGGTGTGCGGATCGGGCAGGGTCACCTCGTGACCGCCCATCGCTCGGGCCGAGGCCTCGGAGAGCACCCGGTCCCCCTCGGCGCCGAGCCCGCCGCGCAGGTGGGCGGCGGCGAAGCGCAGGACGTCCCCGGCGTTGGCCAGGACGGTTCCGGCGGGTCCCATCGATCTGGGGATGCCCCACACCGGGGCCGTCTCGGGGGCGGGCAGACCCTCCACGTGCCCGACGGCCGCCCCGTGGAGCAGGGCCTCCTCCGGAAGAGTGCAGGCGCGGGTCATGCCCAGGGGGGCGAAGAGCCGCGCTCGTACCGCCTGGTCCCAGGTGAGGCCGGTGAGCCTCTCGACGATCCGGCCCAGCAGCACGTACCCGGCGTTGCAGTAGGAGAAGGCGGCGCCCAGGGGGTGCACTAGCTCCGTGTCTCCCAGCAGGGCGACGTAACGCTCCAGTGCGTCGTCACCGCGCCCGGTGTCGGTGAAGACGTCCCCGTTGATCCCGCTCGTGTGGTTGAGCAGGTGCCGCACGGTCACCCGCCGGGTCGGGTCGGGCAGCCGGAGTTCGGGCAGCGGATCGGTCACCGGCGTGTCCGGGGTGAGCAGGCCCTCGTCCACGAGTCCCATGACCACGGTGGCGGTCAACACCTTGGTGACGGACCCGATCTGGAAGACCGATCCCGTGTCCACGGAGTGCCCGGTCGTGGCGTTGAGGACCCCGTGGGCGACCTCGACCGCCTCATCGTCCGCCGCGTCGGCTCCGGTCCGCAGGAGGCCGAGCTGGGCCCCGGGGACCCCGTGGCGTTCGCAGAGGGCGGCCAGCCGCGCACGCCAGCGCTCGGTGTCGATCGGTGTGCGCGGTCGGTCGGCCACGGGATCCTCCGGGGGTGGGGTGGGTCGGTCAGGCCTTGCGGGCCACACCGCCGTACTCGGCGACCGGGCGGAGCGTGCCCACCTCGGTCGGTCCCGGCCGCCACAGCGAGCAGGACACCACGCCCGGCTCCAGCAGTTCCAGGCCGTCGAAGAGCCCCTCGATCTCCGCCGCCGTGCGGATGGTGATCTTGGGGGTGCCCTTCTCGTTCCACGCGGCGGCCACCTGGTGGGCGCGTTCGTGGTCGATGTCGTCGGTGGGGTGCGAGACCACCAGGTAGCTGCCGGGGGCGAGCGCGTCCAGCAGCCGGTCCAGGATCGCGCGCACCTCGGCGTCGTCGGCCACGAAGTTGACCACGCCGAGCAGCAACAGGGCCACCGGCTGGTCGAGGTCCAGGGTCTTGGCGGCCGTGGCCAGGATGGAGTCCGGGTCGCGCAGGTCGGCGTCGACGTAGTCGGTCACGCCCTGGTCGGAGCCGGTGAGCAGGGCTCGGGCGTGGGTGAGCACCAGCGGGTCGTTGTCCACGTAGACCACGCGGGAGTCGGGCGCCACCGACTGCGCCACCTCGTGGGTGTTGTTGTGGGTGGGCAGACCCGTGCCCACGTCCAGGAACTGCCGGATCCCCTCCTCGCGTGCCAGGTGGGTGACGGCGCGGACGAGGAAGGCGCGGTCGGCGATCGCGTTGTCGACGATCTCGGGGAAGAACGAGCGGATCTGTTCGCCCATCTCGCGGTCGACGGGGTAGTTGTCCTTGCCGCCGAGCCAGTAGTTCCAGATCCTGGCGTTGTGGGGGACGGTGGTGTCGATCCTGGCTTCGGTGTTCTCGGGGGGCACGGGTCCTGCTCTCCACTGCCGGGCCCGGCCGGTGCCGGGCGGGGTACGGGACCAGCTAAACGGACGCCGGGCGTGCCCGGCAAGAACCTTGGGCCCTGGTTTGGCGGGAAATCGGTGTTTTGTTGTCTCCAGTACGCCCATGAGCCCTCTGATGCGGGCTCGCATCGGGTGACAGGCACCGAAAACGGTTCGTGGTCCCCTCCGCCGCCCCGATAGGTTGCGCAGCACGACCCACCGAACCGGGAGGCCCAGGTGAAGCACTCCAGCGAGGAGTTCGCCCGTATCGCCGCACGGGGCACCGTCCTGCGGTGCCAGGTCGGCTCCGTCGTCCACGGCCTGAACCTGGAGGGGCAGAACGACCGCGACGAGATGGGCATCTGCGTCGAGCCGCCCGAGTACGTCATCGGCCTGCGCGCCTTCGAGCAGTTCATCCTCCGCGACCAGGGCGAACATGTCCGCTCCGGTCCCGGCGACCTGGACCTCACCGTCTACTCCCTGCGCAAGTGGACCCGCCTGGCGCTGGAGGGCAACCCCACCGTCCTGCTGCCGCTCTTCGTCCCCGAGGACGAGATCGTCACCCTCACCCCCGTCGGCCGCGACCTGCGCGCCAACGCCCACCGCTTCCTGTCCCGGCGCGCGGGCGAGCGCTTCCTCGGCTACCTGCGCGCCCAGCGCGATCGCATGGCGGGCACCCGGGGCGGCAGGCACACCAACCGTCCGGAGCTGGTCGAGAGGCACGGCTTCGACACCAAGTACGCCTACCACATGGTCCGGTTGGGCCTCCAGGGCGTGGAACTGATGGAGTCCGGCGGCATCACCCTGCCCATGCCCGAACCCGACCGGAGCTGGCTGCTGGGACTGCGCCGGGGCGAGCACACCCGTGATGAGGCCCTGGAACGGGCCGGGGAGCTGGAGAGCCGCCTGGAGGACCTGTGCCGGGCCTCCCACCTGCCCGCGGCACCCGACACGGGCTGGGCGGACCGCTGGCTGGTCCGGACCTACCAGCGGTTCTGGAACGAGAGCTGAACCACGCTGGTCAGAGCGGCCACCCGACGCGGCGTCCCCGCGACGGAGAGATAGGGTGATGCACCGAAGAGGTAACATGCCGCGCCCGAGACTCCGGGTGTCCCGGTGTGCCGGGCGCCGGGGAAACGGCCACGGTGCCCGGGGGACGACACAGTGAAGGAAACACCATGATCGGAACGATCGCGTTCGTGCTCATGATCGTCAGCCTGTCCATGATGATCATCTCCGGTCTCATCGCGACCCTCGTGAAGACGCGCTAGGGCCGGACGTCCCAGCACCGGGTTGACGGGTGCGCCGTACGGGCGCCCGTCACCCGCCCTCCGCCGACGGCGCGGGGAAGGGGGGATGCCAACGGAGCCGCCGCGTGGCAGGGTGAAGGCGGCCCGTTCCCGGGGCCGCACCCCCGCTCACGAAGGACCCCCATGCTCACCCTCCCCACCGCCGCCGTGGCGCTCCCCCGACGTTCCGGGCCGGTCCTGGCGGCCCTCCTCCTCACCGGTTCGCTCCTGTCCGCGCTCTCGCCCGCCGCCCCTGCCGCCGCCGAGGAGAACCCGTCGGCGTCGCGCGCCGCGTGGATGGCCCCGATCCCCGACGGCACCAACCTGGCGGCGCTGTCCGTCCCCGGCACCCACGACACCGGGGCCTGGACCGGCTCCGTGTTCTCGCGCACGCAGGACCTGACCCTCTCCGAGCAGCTCGGTTCCGGGGTGCGCTTCCTCGACGTGCGCACCCGCCACTACCGGGACGCCTTCCCCATCCACCACGGTGTCGAGTACCTGAACCTCAACTTCACCGACGTGGTCACCGACGTCGGCGCCTTCCTCGACGCGAACCCCTCCGAGACCGTGCTCATGCGGATGAAGAAGGAGCACACCGAGGAGGAGAACACCCGGAGCTACGAGGAGACGCTGAACCACTACATCGAGGAGAACCCGGACACCCGGGACGTCCTGACCGAACGCCTGTGGGTGCCGGAGCAGGGCGCGGACCGCGTCCCCGACCTCGGTGAGGTCCGGGGCCGCATCGTCATCGTGCAGGACTTCTCCGCGTCCCGGGACTACGGCGTGCACTGGAACGGCTCCTCCCTGGACATCCAGGACGACTACCGGGTGCCCACGCTCTTCGACGTCCCCGCCAAGTGGGAGAAGGCCCGCGACCACTTCGAGCGGACCGCCGCGGGCGCCGACGACGTCCTGTTCGTCAACCACCTCAGCGGCAGCGGCGCCCCCTGGGCCAACCCGCGTGAGGTCGCGTGGGGCGCGTTGGGCATCCGGGGCGTGAACCCCCGCGCGGTGGACCACCTGCGTCCGGTGGCGGCTCCCCGCACGGGTGTGGTGGTCATGGACTTCCCCAGCCAGGAACTGACCGACCTGGTCATCGCGCACAACCCGGGCTGAGCCGTTCGCGGAGGGGCCGCCGATGCGGATCCCCCCGTGGGTGCCCACCCGGTCGTGCCCGGGTCGTTCGTGCCGAGCGACCCGGGCGCGGTCCGCGTCGACGGCCCGTCGGGCGAACGACTTCCCGAAGGGGGGATCTCAGGTCGATCGCGCGGCGATGGGGTGGTAGGCGCGTTCCAGTCCCCCGAGGACGTCCGTGACCACGGCCCCGAGGCTGTTGCGGATGTGCGAGCGCACCAGGGCGGCGGCGGCCGCGCCGTCGCCGGCGATGACGAGCTCCAGGATTCTGTGGTGCTGTTTCAGGTCGATGGTGCGCGGCTCCGCGCCCGCGGGCAGCTCCAGGCCGATCCGCCGGTACCGGTCGGCCTTGTCCCACAGGTCGTCCAGCTGTCTGACCATCACGTTGTTGTGGGAGGCGGCGTAGATCGCCCGGTGGAAGGCCCGGTGCGCCGTGATGGCGTCCTCGCCCCAGGTGCGGGTGACCGGCAGGAGTTCGTCGGCGGCCGCCCGCATCGCGGCGATCTCCCTCTCCGTCCTGCGGAGAGCGGCGAGCTCCGTGGCCGACGGTTCCAGTGAGAAGCGGACCTCCAGCAGTTCGCGCGCTTCGGAGGCGCTCATGGGCGCCACGCGCACGTCACGGTGAGCGTCCATCACGACCCATTCCTCGCTGACCAGTCGTCTGATCGCCTCACGCAGCGGAGTGATGCTCATCCCCAGCTCCTCGGCCAGTGCGTACTGCGACAGGCGCGACCCCGGGGCGAGCTCGCCGGAGGTGATCCGGCGGCGCAGTTCGGTATAGGCCAGCCCGCCCTTGCTGGAGAAGGCGTTCTCGCTGGTCATCGTGACCTCTCTCACAGAAATTTCCCTCACGGGCTTGTGACCCCCGTCTCATGCAGCTTAGACTCCGCCCCGTACTTATAAGGGTCTTATAAGTCGTTGTACGGCAGAAGGAAGTTCATGAGAATCGTTTCCGCCCACGTCGGCACCATCCCCATCAGCTCGTCGATGCGCAACGCGTACATCGACTTCAGCAAGATGGACTGCACGATCCTGGCCCTGGTCAGTGACGTGGTGGTCGACGGCAGGCCCCTGGTGGGCTACGGCTTCAACTCCAACGGGCGCTACAACGCCACGGCCATCCTGAACGAGCGTGTGCTCCCGCGGTTGCGGAACGCCACGGCGGACGAACTGCTGGACGAGCACGGTGAACTCTCACCCGCCCGTGCGTGGGACGTCATGATGCGCAACGAGAAGCCCGGTGGACACGGTGAACGCTCCGTCGCCGTCGGCGTGGTGGACATGGCGCTGCACGACCTCGCCGCCAAGGCCGCGGGGGTGCCGCTGTACCGGTGGATCTCCGATCACTACGGTGACGGCGACCCGGACCAGGACGTCTTCGTCTACGCCGCCGGTGGCTACTACGCTCCCGGCAAGACCCTGGGGGACCTGCAGGACGAGATGCGCGGCTTCCTCGACGCCGGGTACGAGATCGTCAAGATGAAGATCGGCGGCGCCGACCTGGCCGAGGACCTCAGGCGCATCGAGGCGGTCATCGACGTCCTGGGCGGTGACGGGTCCCGCCTGATGGTGGACGTCAACGGGAAGTTCGACCTGCGCACCGCCCTGGACTACGGCCGGGCCATCGAGCCGTACGGCCTCTTCTGGTACGAGGAGGTCGGGGACCCGCTGGACTACGGACTGAACGCGACGCTGTCGGAGCACTACCGCAATCCCATCGCGACCGGGGAGAACCTGTTCTCGTTGCAGGACGCCCGGAACCTGATCCGCTACGGGGGCATGCGCCCGGACCGCGACTTCCTCCAGGTCGACCCGGCGCTGAGCTACGGACTCACGGAGTACCGCCGGGTCCTGGACATGCTCTCCCTGCACGGCTGGTCCTCCCGCCGCTGCGTCCCGCACGGCGGGCACCAGTTCTCGCTGCACATCGCCTCGGCCCTCAAACTCGGCGGCAACGAGTCCTACCCCGGGGAGTTCCAGCCCACGGGCGGCTTCACCGACGACGCGGTGATCACCCGCGGCCGTGTGGCGCCGGGCGACCTCCCGGGCATCGGGCTGGAGGGCAAGGCGAAGTTCCACGAGGTCCTCCGGGGCCTGCACGACTAGCCGTCCGACCGATGGCGCACGGGACACGGGCGCCCGTTCCCGCCAGCACGCCCGGCTGCTCCGAGGCGACGTGCCAGGGCCCCGGTCCCCCGCACCACCGATGACCGTCCGAACCCCCGAACCGACCTCCTGCGGCAGGTCGAGCCGAGCCGAAGACCAGAGAAGGTGCAGCAATGGCACACTCCCATCCGCATTCCCTGTGGGGAAGCCTGTGGGATTCACACCGGCAGATCAAGGAGCTACTGACGTTCTCGAGGCGCGGGACGCCTCGGCGGACGGAGCTGGTGGCGTCAACCGCGGGCGCGGGCGGGGACAGCGGTCCCGCCGAGGCCGAGGGAGGGGCCGAGGCCTCGGAAGCGGCCGAAGGGCCCGACGGCTCCGATCCCGGGTACACGCCCGCCCGGGTCATCGGCCTGGTCCTCGGGCCGCTGCTGTTCGTGCTGACGCTGCTGTTCTTCCACCCCGAGGGGCTCTCCCCGGAGGGTCGGGCGGTCCTCGCCACGACTCTCTGGGTCGCGACGTGGTGGATCACCGAGGCGATTCCCATCCCGGTCACGTCCCTGCTCCCCATCGTGCTGCTGCCGCTGTCCGGCGCGCTGGACGGGGACGCCGTGGTCTCGGCCTACGGCAACGACATCATCTTCCTCTTCCTAGGCGGGTTCTCCATCGCGATCGCCATGGAGAAGTGGAACCTCCACCAACGCATCGCCCTCACGATCGTCTCGGCCATCGGTACGAGTCCGCGCCGCATCGTCCTCGGCTTCATGGTCGCGACGGGCTTCCTGTCGATGTGGGTCTCCAACACGGCCGCCACGATGATGATGATCCCGGTCGGGCTGGCGGTCGCCTACCAGGCCGCCCGTTCGCTGCGGGGCGGGGAGTACGCCGACGACCTGCCGAAGTTCGAGAAGTCCATGGTCTTCGGCATCGGATACGCGGCCACCATCGGAGGCCTCGGGACGCTGATCGGCACACCACCGCTCGCCATCCTCGCGGCGACCTCCAGTGAACTCTTCGGGCAGAGCGTCTCGTTCGGCGGATGGATGTTGTTCGGCGTCCCGATCGCCGTCGCCCTCCTCGCCTTCACCTGGTTCTACCTGACCGGCGTCCAGTTCAGGGTCCGGTTCAAACACCTTCCCGGCGGAAAGGAGATCATCCGGAGGGAGAGGAGGGCCCTCGGCAGGACGTCCACCGAGGAGCGGATCGTGTTCGCCGTCTTCCTCGCCGCGGCGTTCATGTGGGTGACCCGCACCTTCCTCTGGGAGGACCTCCTCCCGGGCATCAGCGACGGTGTGATCGCGATCGCCGCCACGGTGGCCCTGTTCACGCTGCCGACCAGCGGCGGCAGGGACAAGAGGATCCTCCAGTGGGAGGACTCGAAGAGGATCCCCTGGGGCATCCTCCTGCTGTTCGGCGGCGGCCTGGCCATCGCGGCCGGGTTCGTCGAGACCGGCCTCTCCTCATGGATCGGGACGCAACTGCGCACGCTCGACGGGATCAGCGTGGTGCTGATCATCGTCATCGCCACCGCGCTCGTGCTGTTCCTCACGGAGATCACCTCGAACGCCGCGACGGCGACGATGATCCTCCCGGTCATGGCCGCCTTCGCGATCTCGCTGAACATTCACCCGTACGCGTTGATGGTCCCCTGCGCGATGGCCGCGAACTGCGCGTTCATGCTCCCGGTGGGAACCCCGCCGAACGCGATCATGTTCGGCACGGGGAAACTGTCGATCATGGAAATGGTCAGGGTCGGTTTCTGGGTGAACTGGGTCGCCCTCGCCCTCATCGTCGGGGGCGCCCTCTATGTACTGCCGTGGCTGTGGGGAATCGACCTGATGACCCTTCCCCCCGCGTTCCAGTGACCGGGCGGGCCCTCTCCCTGGTCCGAACGGCCAGGACACCGTGGCCACGAACGGTCCTCTGACCGACACCGTCGTCCCCGCCGTGGTCGAGGCCGCGTCGGACACGACACGACGGCCTTCCGAGCGTGCTCGACCGCCCTTTCCGGGCTCCTTCGACCACGCTCGGAAGGCCGCGGACACGTCCCCGAAGGGTGTGGACTCCCGTCCACGAGGACCTTCCACCCCGCAGTACGGCGGGGACCCGGCCGACCGCACACCTGGGCGCGGGCCGTGCGGGCCGCTGGCGGTGACGAACACCGTGCCGCTCCCGGGGCTCGACCATCCGCCGACCGCTCCACCACCGCGCGTGCCCGTGTGATCCGCGGCCGGGGGGGGCCGTTTCCGGGCACGACTCGGGTGGTCGCCGGTGCGGATCACCCGTCCACCGCGTTCCGCACCGGCGGTCACGCGGGTCCAGAGTACGGACTCGTCCCCCGTCCTCGTGCGTGAATTCGGCAAGTTTCTCGGGTGGATCACACACCCGAGAGCCGCACCTTTATGTCGTAGATTTCTTGTTTGCGCGGCTTGTCTACCTGAAGTTCGGAATCCCCGTCGTTGATCGGTGAATATTTCCGGCCTATCGGACACGAATTCTCGTTCGGGTGAACCCGCCGCGACGCTTTCCCTAGGCTCGCTCCGAAATACCCCCTGTCTGAGGAAGCTCCCCTTCCGCCTAGGAGTGTCATGCCCCCGACACCGGAGACCGCTCTCCCGCGCAACCCCTACCGGAACCTGGTCCTGCTCGCCCTGGCCACGCTCTCCGGGCACGGCGACTCCCCCGGCCTGCTGGAGGACGCCCACCGGCTGGTGACCGGGGCTCTGCCCCGCGGCCGCCGCCATCCGCGTCCCCACGAGTACGCGAGGACCCGCCGCCGGGTTCTGCGCAGGTCTCTCCGCCCCCGGAGCTGGCACCCCCGCGGCCAGGCGGGGCTACGGGTCTCCCCGGTGGACGGGGTCGGCGGTGAGACACGCTCCCTGGAGGCGCTCGACGGGCTGGACGCGCCCGCCCGCGCCGCCTACACCCTGATGCGGCTGGAGTCACTGGACACGCGGGCCGCCACCGGCCTCCTCAGGTCCGTCGGGGTCCGGGACCCGGCCGCCGCCGTGGAACGCGCCCGGCGGGCACCGTCCGCCCCGCTCCTGCCCGACCCCACGGTGGTGCGGGTGAGCGGCCGGGGATCGTGGCTGCACCGGCGCGGACTGGTGGCTGGTACAGGCGCCCTGGTCCTGGTGGTGGCCGCCCTGGGACTCACCACCGCCGATCCCGGCGGTGGGACGAGCTCCGCCACCCTCACGGCCGCCCCGCCCCGCCTCGCCTCCGCCACCGCACCGGACACCTGGCGGGAGAGCTTCCGGCTGGACCTGAACGCCTGGCACCCCCGGGGCGCTGCCGTGGAGGACGACGCGCTCCTCCGACGGGCGCTGACGGCCTGGTCGGAGCAGGAGTCCCACGAACGGGGACTGCCGCCCGGTGCGCCCCGGGTGCTGTTCGCGGGCGCGGTGGCCGACCGCGAGGTCGTCCTTCTGCACGACGGCCCGCGGGTCGCGCGCTACACGCGACGGGACGGGGCGGGAACGGAGCTGGTCGAGGTCTTCGCGGAACCCGCGAACGGAGTGGCCAACTGGCCCGCCCTGCGCCTCGCCGACACCGGCGAGGGAACCCACTACCTGCTCCCGCCGTGGGTGACGGAGGCCGCCACCGCCCCGCTCGGGAACACCGACGCCGACTGGTCCGACGTGCGTCTCCAGGACGGGGTGACGGAGGCCCTGCCCACCGGCGGGTACTGCGGCGTCGGCCCGGTGCTGCGCCTGCGCGCCCCCGAGGTGGCGCACGGCGAACCGTACTCGGCCATCGACCTGGGCGGGCTGGACACCGCCCACCTGGGGTACATGCCGCCCCCGCCCGCGGAGATCAGGCGGCTGGGCCCGCACGAGGTGCTGGACGCGGAGCGCGGCTTCGACCTGTGGGGCGACCTGGCCTGTGCCGGTGGGGCTCCGGAGGAGCCGGTACGCACCGCGACCGCGTGGGAGTTCGCGGTCCAGGAACTGCCCGGCGGCGGCGAGGGCCGCTGGACCTGCGTGCGCTTCGGCGGACACGACGGCGGCGGGCTGGCCCGCGCCGTACTGGTCACGCGGACCGACGAGGGCACCGGAGCCGTGGTGGCCGGGGAACGCGAGGGTGGCTGGGACTGCAGCAACCTCAACCGCCAGGTGGCCGCGGGCACGTGGTGGCGGGACGACGACAGCCGGTGGCACTACCTCGCCGCCGCCTCCCGCGAGGCCGCCTCCCTCACGGTGGAGGGCGGCGCCGAGGGCGCGGCCGGGGACGGTGAGAGCGTGCTGGCGGTCAGGGGCCCGCGTTCGGAGGAGCCTCCGGGCGCGGAGGTCGAACTGACCGCCCTCGACGCGCACGGCGGGGAGATGACCGTCCTGTCACGCTGAGGCCGAACGCCGCCTCGTACCCGGATTCGGGCTCCGAACAACGGGTCATGAGTCACATCCCCGGCCTGTGGCCGCTTCTGGCCACACTCACATGCGTATGCACGTGCAACTGCACCGTCGGTGATATCACTGGGTACAGAGTCCCCCAATCCGGACGGGTAGCCAGGGGGTCGCGAACCGGGTGTTCCAGGTCGGGTTCGCTTTGCCGCGAACCTCCCGGGATCCCACGGCGCGGCCGTCCTGGAGCCGGATCGGATCCGCTGTCGGCCACGCGCTGTAGTTAGGGTGAACGCATGTCGATTTGGGCGCGGGGAGACCGTACGGGGCGTGTCGGGGAGGCCCTCCTGATGCTGGAGGGCCAGGGCATCATCGACGGGCTGGAGATCCTGCCCGCCGAGGAGAAGCCCTACCGGGTGCGCGTCCCCGCGGGGATCGTGCACATGGACGAGGACGAGGCCTCCATGTTCGCTTTCGGAGCGGTCGTCGGCTCCTTCGGCAAACTGGCCCGACAGCCGGCCTGACGCCTCCTACCTGCGGCCCATCGTGCGCAGGATCGCGTCGAGCAGGAGGTCCCGCACCATTTCCCGGTGCTCGGGGGTGTGCCGCACCGTGAGTTCGTTGTTGAAGGTGGACAGGCACAGCCCCACCGTCATCTCGGCCAGCGGCAGCGCGGGGCGCCCGTCCTTGGGCAGCTCTTCGACGAAGCGGCCCACCTCGATCGCCTCGCGGACCGCCTCGATCCAGGGTTCGGTCCGCTCGCGCCACCACCGGCGCTGCTCCCCCGGCTCCGCGCCCAGGCCCGAGGCGGCGGCGAGCAGGGCGCCCGACTCCACCCACAGCCCCGTCCAGGCGTCCACCAGGCGGCCCATGTAGCCGTCGATGGACTCCATACGGCCGAAGGTGAGGTCCACCTGGGAGGCGAAGGCCGTCAGGCGCACGTCCACGGCGGCCTGGAGCACCTGGTTCTTGTGGTTGTAGTACCGGTAGACGGTGGACCGGTCGATGTCGACGCCCTCGGTGATCTCCTTGTAGGTGATCTGGCTGAAGGGCTTGGTCCGCAGCAGCTCCACCAGGCTGTTCTGCAACTGGAGCATGCGCTGCGCGGCCCGGAGGCTCCCGCTGGTCCCCGAACTCGCGTCCTGCGGCGCCGTCATGTGAGATCCGTCCGTCATGAGCCCCCACGGCCCTCGTGTGCCAACGCCCTCCAGCTTGCCCCAGATCGGAACGTATGCCAACACGCCGTTGGTCCACCAGGGAACCCTGTGGGTCGCGGTCCCCCTATCCCCTGCGGGCCCGGTGCGCGGCCACGTGCTCTCGGTACCAGTGGTAGCTGTCCTTGGGGTGGCGCTCCAGGGTCTCGTAGTCCACGCGCACCAGGCCGAACCTGCGCTCGTACCCGTAGGCCCACTCGAAGTTGTCCAGCAGCGACCACACGAAGTAGCCCCGGACGTCCACCCCGGCCTCGATCGCGCGCCCCAGAGCGGCCAGGTGGTCGCGCAGGTAGGCGACGCGGTCCGCGTCGTGGACCCGGCCCTCGCGGTCGGGCCGGTCCGGCTCGGCCGCACCGTTCTCCGTGATGAGAAGGGGCGGGAGCCCCGGGTAGCGGCGGTCCAGGTCCACGAGCAGCTCCTCGAAGCTGTCCGGCACCACGGGCCATCCCATGGTGGTGCGCCGCCACGGCCCGGGGAACTCCACCTGTTCGGCCCGGACGTCCACCGCGGTGCGCAGTGCCGGGTCCGGTTCCGTGTGCGGGGCGTCGCGGAACATGAGCGGCCGGTAGAAGTTGACGCCGAGGAAGTCCAGGGGTCGGCCGATGGTCTCCAGGTCGCCCTCCCTCCGGTGGGGCGCGTCGGCCAGCGGCCCCCAGACCTCGCGCTCGTTGTCCGGGTAGGCGCCGGTGAAGAGCGGGTCGAACCAGGTCCGGTTGTGGAGGGTGCGGACGCGTTCGACGGCGGCCCGATCCTCCTCGGACCCGGTCGCGGGCACCAGGTGGTCGGGGTTGAGCGTGATGCCGACCTCCCCCGCCCCTGCGGCCCGGAGCTCGCCCACGGCCAGGCCGTGGGCGAGGAGCAGGTGGTGGGCGGCGGCCAGGGCGCCGACGCCCTCCCGGGTGCC
Organism: Nocardiopsis sp. iso_237; assembly: GCF_056173345.1. NCBI lineage: Bacteria > Bacillati > Actinomycetota > Actinomycetes > Streptosporangiales > Nocardiopsidaceae > Nocardiopsis > Nocardiopsis sp. iso_237. Next base: position 3,874,686 of record NZ_CM149669.1, read on the forward strand.
GGGGGCGTGGCGGCCGACCGCGTGTCCCACGAAGGCGCTGCAGAAGGGTTCGTTGAGGGTGATCCAGCGGTTGACCCGGTCACCCAGGTGGTCGGCGACGATCCTCGCGTACTCGGAGAAGCGGTGGGCGGTGTCGCGGACCCGCCACCCGCCCTCGTCCTCCAGGGCCTGGGGAAGGTCCCAGTGGTAGAGGGTGAGGGCCGGTTCCACGCCCGCGTCGAGGAGGGAGTCGACGAGGCGGTCGTAGAAGGCCAGGCCCCGGGCGTTGGGGCCGCCCCGGCCGTCGGGTTGGACACGGGGCCAGGAGACGGAGAACCGGTACAGGTCGACGCCGAGTCCGGCGATGAGGGCGACGTCCTCGGCGTAGCGGTGGTAGTGGTCGCAGGCCACGTCGCCGGTCTCCCCGCGGGCCACCCGTCCGGGTGTGCGGCAGTAGGTGTCCCAGATGGACGGTCCGCGCCCGTCCTCGGTGGCAGCGCCCTCGACCTGGTAGGCGGCGGTGGCGGTACCGAACAGCAGGTGGGCGGGGAGTCGCGGTGCGAGCATGGGGACCCTTCGTTTTGGGAGCGCTCCCAGCCTGTCGGGTGAACCGGCCCGTGGCAACCCCCGAACCAGAACGGATCCGGACCCGTCACAATCCAGGGTGCGCCCCGGCGACCGCCGACGCGCAGGGAAAGGGACGGCATGAGCTACACCGACTACTCACAGATCTTCCTGTCCAGGGACGGCTCCCAGGACAGGAGGATCCGCGAGCTCAAGGAGGACCTGAACATCGCCTACTCGCGGATGGACCGCGAGCGCAGCCGCATGCGATCCGAACTGGGGCGGGTCAGGGGCACTCTGGAACAGCGGCTGGACCGGGTGTCGGCCACCCTGGACGCCTTCATCGAGCTCAGCGACGTCCGCGCCACCCTGGCGATGTTCGACGCCGCCGCCATGGCCCGCCACCGCACCCTCCAGATGCTGGACGGGACCCCCCTGCCCAGCCTGGACCTCGACGACGTCCCCGGGTACTGGCTCGTCCCGGCCGCGCGCGGCCTGCACTCCCTGCTGCGCGACGACCTCGCCCGTGCCCGTCCGCACTTCGACGAGGCCGCGGCCGTCGACCCCGAGCGGGCCCGCACCTTCGCGGCGCTGGCCGGTGCGCTCACCCGCGCCGGGCACGCCCGCACCCTCGGCGAGGGCGTGTCCGCGGACCTCCTGCCCCTGCTGCCCGACCCCGGCTCCGAGGTGACCCGGGGCCAGCGCGCGCTGTGGATCCTCACCGCCGACGGCTCCTTCGGGGACGACGCCCGCGAGCACCTGCTGCTGTCCACGCTGCGCGGCTGGTCGGCCGAGGAGGTCCGGATCCCGCTGGTGGGTGAGTGGGCCGCAGCCACCCCTCCCGCCAAGGGCCGTGGTGCCCGAGATCCCCGAGGCGGGAGCACCGCCGCCGCGCCACGGCGCGAGGCCGCCTCGACACTGGCCCGCCTGCGCGAGCGGATCGCGCGGATCACCGCTCCGGGAGGTGAGGACGCCACCCCCGACGTGCTCAGTCCGGACCAGGCCAGTTCCGACTTCCTCCAGGACTCCCTGAGACTGCTCGTGGAGGAGGGCAGCCCGGAGGAGGCACCCCTGTTGGCCGAGGCCAGCCGCCTGCGCGCGGTGATCGAGAACAGCGGCCATAAGGGCACCCTCCCGACCTGGGGCGACGAGGTCGGTACCGTGGGCTCGCTCCTCCAGCGGGACCTGACCCGGGAGGACGCGCCCCCGCACCGACGCACGTTCTCGCTGGTCCTCCTGCGCTCAGCCGTCCTGGACACCGCCGAGGAGCTGGCCGACCGGGCCGGCGACGAGCTCTCCGAGACGACGGAGGTGCGACTGCACGGGGTCCCGGTCCGCGTCACACCCTCCGGGGCCGACCGCCAGCAGGTCGAGGGCGCGCGTCAGCGGCTGCGCCGGCGCACCGCCCCTGACGGCGGGCACCGGAGGTTCTTCTGGGGCGCCTCGGTCACCACCGGTGTCCTGTTGTTGCTGTCCCTGCTCACGTCCAACGGCTTCCTGTGGGCGCTGACCCTGGTCGGCGCCGTCGCCGCCGGTTACGCCTTCCTCGTGTCCCATCGGGAGAAGGTCGACGCCGAGACCGCGTTCCGGCACCAGAGCCGCAGGCTGGACCAGCAGGTCGACGCGGCGGTCGACGAGTGGCGCCGGACCCGGGCGGAGGCCGAGGAGCACGCGGTGACGGCCCGGCGCGACCTGGAGTCGGTCCGCTCCCTGCTCAGTCCCTGAGCCGACGTCACAGCCAGTCGTTGCGGCGGAAGAGGAAGTAGAGGAGCAGCGACGAGAGGAACATGAACGCCAGGACGAGCGGCCAGTTGAACACCCAGTGGAAGCCGGGCTGGGGCGCGATGTTCATCCCGAAGACCGACGCGATGAGCGTCGGGACGACCAGGATCCCGCCCCAGGACGACACCTTCTTCATCGCCTCGTTCTGGGCCCGGTCGACCAGGTTGCTCTCCACGGTCATGATGTTGCTCAACAGCTGGCGGAACCCCTCGACGTGGTCACGGGCGGCCGCCACGTGGTCGGCCACGTCACGGAGGTGTTCGCGCAGCTCTCCCTTGTGGTGCTGGCCCGGCCGGGGCATGTTGGGGCCGAACCGCTCGGGGCTGTCCAGGGGTTCCATGATCTCCGCCAGGACCTGGCCGAGCGGGTCGACCGCCCGTTGCAACAGGATGATCTGCCGGGCCAGCCGGTAGGTGCGCTGGGAGGCGTCCCTGGCCCCCGCGAAGACGGCGCTCTCCACCTCGTCGATGTCCTCCTGGAGGGCGGCGACGACCGGCGCGTAGTCGTCCACGACCCGGTCCAGGACGGCGTAGATCACCCCGAGGGCTCCGTGGCCCATCATGTGGGGGTTGGACTCCAGCCGGGAACGGATCTGCTCGAAGTCCACCGAGGGGTCGTGGCGGACGGTGATGACCACGTCGCGGGTGCCGAAGACGTGCACCTCCCCGACCTTGATCGTCTCCAGGCGCTCGTCGTACGTGGCTGGCCGGAGCACCAGGAAGAACACGTCACCGTAGGTCTCGGCCTTGGGCCTCTGGTGGGCGACGATGGCGTCCTCCACCGCCAGCCGGGGCAGGTCGAACTCGCGGGCCGCCTCCAGCAGCTGTTCCCGGTTGGGTTCGGTCAGGCTGACCCAGGCCCCCAGCGAGGGGTCGGCGCGCACCGACGCGTGCGCCTCCGCGAGGGTGGCCGCCTCGTGCTGGCGCTCACCGGACCGGTACAGGATGATCCGGCACTCACCGGGCGGCGCGTCGGCGGGGAGCGCGGCCTCCTTCCGCCCCAGCGCCATGGTGCGTTCGGGCGCGGATTCGGTCATGGTCTGCCCTTCCCTGCCTGGCCTGACCTGCCCGATCCTGACGCGGCGGGCGGGCGGAGCGCGTCCCGACACGCCGGGGCGCCCCCGCCGGGATCCGTCCCGGAGTCAGTCGCCCAGGCCGGAGGCGCGGAGGGTGATGTTGAGCCTGCCGTTCAGCCCGAGGGCGGGGTCGGCGGTGCCCGGACGGGTGCGGGGGACCCCGTGGTAGGCCAGCCGGGAGGGCCCGCCGAAGACGAACAGGTCACCGCTGCGGAGTTCGACGTCGGTGTAGGGGCGGGTGCGGGTCTCGGTGTTGCCGAACCGGAAGACACAGGAGTCACCGAGGCTGAGCGAGACCACCGGGGCCGGGGACCGTTCGTCGCGGTCCTGGTGCATGCCCATGCGCGCGTCGGCGTCGTAGAAGTTGACCAGGGCGACGTCGTAGGGATCGCCTTCGTACGGGGCTCCGTAGGCGGCTTCGACGCCGCGCCGGGCCAGGTCTCCGAGCAGGTCGGGGAAGGGCTGGACGGGTGTGCCGTCGGGCAGGGTCCGGGAATAGGAGTACGGGACCCACTGCCAGCCGAGTGAGGTCATGGACACGCTCATGACCCCGCCTCGCGGCATGGTGTGGCGGCGGGTTCCGGCCGGGCCCCGGGCCCACTCCCTGCATCGCCGGACCAGGTCGGCCTGGGCGTCCGGGGTGAGCCAGCCGGGCAGGTGGACCGCTCCCGGTGCGACGGGAACGGTGGGTGGTCCGAACAGCGCATCGTCCATGGGTCCATCATGCACGGACGCCGCGACGCCCGCCCGGAACGGGCCCCGGGCGGCGTCGGCACCGCCCGGGACCCTGCGGGGAGGGTCAGCGGCGCATGAGGTCGCGGATGTTGACCACCAGCAGGACGACCACGATGAGGACGATCGGGACGGTGATGGCGATGCGCCAGTCCGCGATGAAGGCGGCCACCACCCCGACGACCAGTCCGACCACCACCGCCGCGATCGCGATCCCCGTGACGTACTGGACGAACTTGCGGCGGGCGACGGAGTCGATCGCGGCGAAGGCCAGGACCACGCCGAGCATGGCCCAGAGCGTCATCTGTCCGTGGAGCAGGAACAGCGTCAGCGCCAGCGAGATGAGCAGCAGCGGTGTGCTCAGCGCGACCCACAGGTGCAGGAAGCGGTTGGCGCGCTGCTCGCCGGAGGCGTAGGGCATGTGGGGCGCCCTGAGGTGCCCGGTCGGTGACGGCACCAGCGGGGCGTCGCTGTCCAGGGAGCGCAGGAGGGTGTCACGCTCGTCCGCGAGCAGGGCCCGCTTCTCGTAGACCTCCGCGAGCTCCTTCTCCAGACCCTCGATCCGCTGGGCGTACTCGCGGGCGCGGGGGCGGGAGGCCGCCTCCCGCTCCAGGGCCATGCGGGCCGAGTCGAGCTGGCGGAGGCGGTCGCGTCGGCTGACGACGTCGCCGTCGAGGCCGCGCAGGCGCGTTTCCAGGCCGCGCACGTGGGAGCGGAGTTCGGAGCGGGCGGCGCTCTCGGTGGGCGCGACCTTCTGGAGCCCGACCCACGCCAGCGGGTCGGCCCAGGAGCGGCGGATGGTGCCGTCGCGCTCGTACCGGGGACCGCTGGGGGCCCGCTCGCCTTCGAAGAAGTCACGGGTGTCACGTCCCCACAGGCCACGGAAGCCGTGCACCCAGGGGGTGTCCTCGTCGATCAGGACGGCGTTCCACTCGCGGTCGCCGCCGGGGCCGAGCCGTTCCCCGTCGCCGCGCGCGTAGTCGACGAAGGGCACGCCGATGCCGTGCCGGTTGATGGCGGCGTCGGCGCGGAACAGCCGCTGGGTGAACCTGCGCCAACCGCTCACGAGTCCGCGCAGGAAGGCGGGGTCCACCTGGATGAGGTAGTCGCCGGGGAGCATCTGGTGGGAGTGCGAGCCCGCGCCGACGTAGATGACCGGGTGGACGCCGTCCCGGTGCAGGTCGGGGTCGGCCCAGGAGCGGCGCAGGTCGTCGCCGTGGTACTCGTGCGAGGAGGCGCCGACCCACACGGGCCGGGTGGTGCCGTCGGGGTTCTCCACCACGTAGACGGTGACGCGCTCCCAGTCGGCCTCGTGGTCGTTGACCCCGCCGTAGATGGTGCGCCAGTCGTTCATGGCGTAGAAGAACCAGTACTGGAGGACGATGTAGCCGCCCTCGCGGGTGACGCGGCCGTAGTAGGTGGCGCCGCCGTTGTCCACGCGCTCGCGGTAGCGGGTGACCGCCGCGAAGGTGACGCCGCCGGGGACGGCCCCCCGGATGAGCAGGGAGAGCTTCATCAGGATGTCGAGGACGCGGCCGAGCACGCCCACGGCGGCCAGGCGGCCGCTCTTGGGGATGACCGAGCGGGCGATGCCCTTGAAGCGCCGGGCCTCCTCGCGCAGCGTCTCCTCCTGGACGAAGCGGAGGTGCTTGTGGCGGCCCGGCCACTCCTCCTCGGCCTGGGAGAGCCGGTCGAGGGTGAGTTCGCCGGCGGGGACGATGACGCTCTCACGTCCGCCGGGCTCCTCGATCCAGAGACTGCAACTGCGTACGTAGGCGTCCACGTCGGTGGGGAAGAAGAGCTCCCCCTTGGTGCACATGAGCACTGGTTCGTGGGCGCGCAGGAGTTCGAGGTCAGATTTGGCCGCCATGATTCGGACCAAGTTAGTGCATGGGGAGACGGCCGCGCGCACTGAGGCGCGGTGCGGCGGGGTGGCGCGTGTCATGCCCACGGTGGCCGCCGTCGCCACCCCGCGCCCGGAGAACCAACAGGAAAACACTTGCCATTGTGGAAAGTGAGTGCCATGCTCGAAACATGACACCGATCGAAGGGAAGCGCATGCGCCGCGAGGACGCCTACGACGCTCTGGAACAGGCCCGGTTACTGGACGCGAAGGTCCGCCCGATGGGTCGCTGGTACACGCTCTACGGCGTCGCGTTCGGCCTGACGAGCACGGTCCTGCTGCTGGCCGTCGGGATCACCGGCACCGTGGGCGGGGCCATGGCGGGCCTGGCCTTCTTCCTGGTGGCCCTCGTGGTGCTGATCGTCTACAGCCTCCGCCAGCCCGTGAAGCCGCTCGACCACACCAAGCTGCACAATTGGGGCATGGCGGGGTGGAGCCTGGTCTACGTCGTCGCCATGGTGCCGGGTTCGGTCCTCTTCCGGGGCGAGCTCCTGTGGTGGGTGCCCCTGGCCGTGCTCAGCGCCGTCCCCACGACCGTGACGGGCCTCATCGTCCTGCGCCGCAGCGGGAGAGTTCGGTGAACCACCCCCGCAGCAGACTGGACGAGGTCATCCACTCCCCCGTCCGCTTCTCGATCGTCGCGGCCCTGGCCTCGGCGAGCCAGATCGAGTTCCGGGTCCTGCGGGACACCGTGGAGGTCAGCGACTCCGTCCTGTCCAAGCAGATCGCGACCCTGGAGCAGGCCGGGTACGTCGGGGTGACCAAGTTCCGGGTCGGACGCCGGACACGGACCTCCCTCCTCCTCACCCCCGAGGGGAGAGAGGCCTTCGACCAGCACGTCCAGGCGTTGCGCGACATCTCCGCCGGTGTGGAGCTGCGCCTGCCCGAGGAGGGCTGAGCCACCCCCGGGCCTGCCCGTGCCCGCGGACACCGCTCCCTCCTCGGCTCGCGCCCCGGTCCCGTCACCGGTCGCCCGGGGCACGCTCCACTCGCAGCTCCAGGGCGTCCAGGAGGAGCCCCACCGTCACCTCGAACTGGTCGAGGTCGTCCACCTCCGGGAGCACGGGGGCCACCGCCGCCAGGTGGGGGTGCTCCGACGCGGACGCCGTGAGGTACGAACGCCGCCAGGCCGACCGGTCCGCCTCCTGCTGCTCCGGGGCCAGCGCCCGGAACCCGGCCTCGTAGGAGCTCATGGCGAAGGCCGTGTCCACGAGGGCGCGGTAGTAGCCGGCGGCCTCCCGGTCCGTGAACCCGGCCCGCAGGAGCGCCCCGACCACGGCGTCGGCTCCGCGCAGCTCGGCCGGTCCACGGGTGACCCGGGTGGACACCAGCCGCGCCACCCTCGGGTGGGCCAGGCAGGCCCGCCGGATCCGTCGGGCGAGGTCGGCGAGGGTCTCCCGCCAGCTGTCGGAGGCGACGAAGTCCCGCAGCGCCTCCTCGATCAGGCGCTCGGCCAGGCCGACGAGGATGTCGTCCTTGCCGGAGAAGTGCCGCAGCACCGCCGTGTGGTTGGACCCCAGGTCCCGGCCGAGCCTGCGCAGGGTCAGGGCGTCCGGACCGTCCTCCTCGACGACGGCCCGCGCCGTGTCCAGGATGGTGGCCGAGGTCAGGCCGGTCGAGGGGGGCCGCCCCCGCCGTGCGCCCCCGGCGCCCGTCATCCCCGCTCCAGGTGGGCCACGACCGCGCGCAGGGCCGCGACGGTCTCGGCGTCCCGGTCGGCGTCGTCGGCGGTGGGCCAGGCGCTGGTCTTGACCACGACCACGTCCGCCTCGGGGTCGACCCACAGGAACTGGCCGTGGATGCCCAGGCCGGTGTGGGCCCGCCGCTCGCCTCCGAGGGTCCACCACAGGTCCGAGTAGCCGTAGTGCGGCGTCGCGGTGGATCCGAGGGCGCCCACCTCCAGGTGGGGCACCCCCGCCCCGCGCGCCCGCTCGGTCCAGCCCTCGGGCAGGAGGCGTTCGCCGTCCAGCACACCGCCCCGGGACATGAGCAGGCCGACCTTGGCCAGGTCGCGCACCGTGGCGTTGAACGATCCGCCGCCCAGGGCGGTGCGCGGGCGCTCCCTGGTGAGGAAGTAGTAGGCGTCGTCCTGCGCGCCGATCCGCTCCCACAGCTCGGCCGCGTACGCGGCGAGGGGCATGCCCACGGCGGATTCGAGGACCCAGCCCAGCACCTGGGTGTCCAGGGTGGAGTAGTTGAAGCGGGTGCCCGGCGCCACCGTGGCGGGGACTCCCCTGAGCACGGCCAGGAGGGAGCCGCCGCCGGTGACGGCCCGTTCGAAGTCGTTGATGGTGGCCGAGGGGTCGGGGTAGTCCTCCAGCCGTTCGTCTCCGGCGCCGCTGCTCATGCGGAGCAGGTCCTCGACGGTCGCGTCGGCGTAGGCGGTGCCCCCCAGGTCCGGCCGGTGGTCCGAGACCCGTTCGTCCAGGGATCCGAGATCGCCTCGGGCCAGGGCCATGCCGACCAGAACGGAGGTGACGGACTTGGTCAGGGAGAACAGCTGGAAGCGGGTGTCGGGGGCGGCGAAGCGCCCGGGGTAGGTCTCGTGGACCAGGACCCCGCGGTGCACGACGGCGAAGCCGGTCGTGTGGGTGGCCTCGTGCAGCTCCCCCAGGGTGCGCTGGCGGCCCCGGTGTTCGTAGACCACCGGCAGCGGTCGCGGGGCGCGCGGGAGCGGCCTCGGGCGCCCGGACCGGGGCACGGCCCGGGTGGGCATCAGGGCGTCCATGTGGGTGAACGTCCACTCGTTGATCGGACGCCGGGTGGCGACCTCGGCCTGGTTGCGCCACAGCCAGACGGCCCCCGCACCCAGGCCCGCGCCCACTCCGGCGATCGTCGCGGCGGTGGCCAGGCTCCGGACCGTCCGGTACCCGTTGGTGCCCATCGTCGTCCCCGTTCGGTGTCGGTCTCTTTTCGTTCCAATGGTGTCACCACTGGAACGAAAGTCGCAATCGACGACCCGCTCACCCGGTGGTGGCGGGTCGGCACGGTGGCGGTCCCCCGCCGCGCCGCGTCCGCCCTCTCGGGGGCACGCGGCGGAGGACCGGGCTCAGGCGGCCCGTTGGGGCCGGCGATCCCGTGAGGTGTCGGCCGGAACCGCGAGGTCCCGCACCGCCTCGGCGATCTCCGGAAGCGGTGCGGCCTCGCGTGGCGCGTCGGCCGCGGCCGTCCGGGGTTCCGGGTCGGTGGAGGTGGCGTCCGTGCGGACACGACGCCTCCGCACGGTCTCCCTCCGGGGGACGGCGGGCCCGGACCCCCGGTCCCCTCGGGCGGCGCCCACCCCCGCGACCACCACCAGGGCCATCCCGACCAGCTGCACGGCCACCGGCGCCTGACCGATGATGACCATGCCCATCACCAGCGCCACGGCGGGTTCGAGGCTGGAGAAGGTGCTGTAGGCGGTGCGGCTCATCCGCTGGAGGGCGATCATCTCCAGCAGGAACGGCACCATCGGGAAGAGCAGCGCGATGAGCAGCGTGAACATCACGAGTTCGAGGTCGGGCTCGGCGAGGGCCGCCGGGGCACCCAGCGGCGCGGTCACCAGCGCGCCCACGGTCATCGCGAGGGCCAGGCCGTGAACGGCGCCGAACCCGGCCCCGACCCGCTGGGTGAGCACGATGTAGCCGACCACGCAGACCGCCCCGGCCAGCGCGAATCCGATGCCCGCGAGGTCGAGATCGCCCTGCCAGGGGCGGGTCAGGCAGACCACGCCCACCACCGCCGCGACAATCCACACGAGCTCCCGGCGGCGGCGCATGGCCGCGACGGCGACCACGAGGGTCCCGAGGAACTCGATGGAGGTGGCGGTGCCGAGCTCGATCCGCGCCGTCGCCTCGGAGTAGAACAGCATCATCCCCGCGCTCGCTGTGCCCAGGATCACCACCGCGCCCAGCTCACGCGGGGTCGCGGCGCGCACGGCACGCCACAGGGAGGGGCCGCCGAGCATCAGGAGGAGGAGCGCCGCCCACGTCAGCCGGAGCCAGGTGACCGTCGCCGGACTCGCCTGATCGAAGGCGGTCACGGCCAGGGCGCTGCCCGTGTGCAGCGTGAACATGGCGACGAGCAGCATGAACGGCGCCGGGACCTGAATCCGGGCACGGCGGGGCGAGGAGAGGAAGGAGCGGATCACCCGACCATTGGACCCATGGCGTTCGTTTCTGTCCACGGACTGATGGTTGACGAACCATGTAGTTTTGGTTGATGGACTTCACCCGACTCCGACTGCTCGTCGAACTGGAGCGACTCGGGACGATGGCGGCTGTGTCCGAGGTCACAGGCATGAGCACGTCGGCCGTCTCGAAACACTTCGCCGTCCTGGAGAAGGAGGCCGGGGTTCCCCTCCTCGTCCCCGACGGACGGCGGGTGCGGCTCACCCCGGCCGGACGTCGGCTCGCGGAGCACGCCGTGGACATCCTCGCCCGGGTGGAGGCGGCCCAAGCGGAGTTCGACGGCGACACCGACCCCGTCGGCCGTGTCGACCTGGTGATGTACACGTCCGCGGCGCCGATCGTGCTCCCTGCCGTCCGCCGTCTGCGGCGCGACCACCCCGGGATCGACATCCGCCTGACCGAGTACGAGTCGGACCAGGCGCTGGATCTGCTCCAGGACGGAGGGGCGGATCTGGGGGTGGTCTACCAGTACAGTCTTCTCCCCCGGGAATTCCCGGGCACGCTGACGGTGTATCCGGTGGGAACGGAGGCGCTCCTGCTCTCCCAGCCCTCCCAGGGGGCGGACAGCCGAACGCTGACCCGTCGCCGTCTGCGCGAGCTCTCCGACGCCTCGTGGATCGCCAGCCCCTTCCGGGGCGACGAGGAGGCCCTCCTCCAGCGGATGTGCGCCGACGCCGGGTTCACCCCGAGGATCCGGCACCGCGTGGACACCCTGGAGCTGTTCGAGGAACTGGTCGCCACCGGCGCGGGCGTGGGCGTGGTGCCCCGGCTCTCGACCTCCACCCGGCGCGGGGTCGCGCACGCCCCCCTCGGGGAACTGGGTGGCTTCCGCCAGGTGTACCTGGCCGGGCGCACCGGGGGTTGGGCCTGGCGCCCGATCCGCGTGGTCGCCTCCTACCTGCACCAGGCGGCGGAGGATGTGCTCGACGAGGTCCCGCCGCTCCCCTTCTGAACTCCGGAGGCGGTCCGACTCCCGGACCCGAGCACCCGGGGCACGGGGGCGCGGCCTCCCGGGTCAGCCCGCGATGGCGAAGGGGCCGACCGAGGGGACCGGGACCTTGCTGGCGGCCTCGCGGACGGCGGTGAGCAGAGGTTCGGGGGTGGACCCGGCCCGGGACAGGACGACGATGTGGCGGCGCGCGGTCTCGCGTACCCCGCGTACGACGATCTGCGGGTGGTTGAGCCCCGTCCACGCCAGCCTCGGCATGAGGGCGACGCCGAGACCCGCCTGGACCATGGAGAAGACGGCGCTGAAGTCGTCGACCGTGTGCACGACCCGCGGCTGGAAGCCGGCCTGGTTGGCGGCAGCGGTCACACAGGAGTTCCACGCGGTGCCCGGTCCGGACATGATCCAGTCCTCACCGGCCAGGTCCTCGGCCAGGTGCAGGCTGGTCCGGGTGGCCAGGGGGTGCTGGTAGGGCAGGATCGCGTCGAAGAGCTCGACCATGACCGGGTCGCTGCGGAAGTCCGGGTCTCCGGCAGCGGGCAGATGGCTGGTGGACATGGTGACGGCCACGTCCAGGCGGCCGGAGCGCACCATCTCGGCGCTCTCCTCCGGTTCGGCCTGGACGACCTCGAAGGTCCAGCCGGGGTGGCTGGTGCGCAGACGGGCCAGGGCGGGGGCGACGAGGTCGCTGATGCCGGTGGAGAAGGAGCCGACCCGCACGACCCCCCGGTCGCCGTCGGTGTACTCGGCCAGGTCGGCGGCGGCACGCTCCATCTCCGCGAAGATCACGTGCGCGCGCTTGAGCAGGACCCGGGCTGCGCCGGTGAGCAGGAAGCGGCGGCCCTGGCGTTCGACGAGGGGCACGCCGGCCTCCTTGGCCAGTGCGGCGAGCTGCTGGGAGACCGCCGACGGCGTGACGTTGAGGGCCTCCGCGGTGGCGGCCACCGTGCGGTGGTGGTCAAGGGCCTGAAGGAGCTGCAACCGCCGAACGTCGATCATGCGTCCCAATTTAGGACAGAACGAACAGGTTTCGATGGTGTTCCGGTCTGATTAATCAGCGTTTGATGGTGATTCCTTACACATCGTCCACCGATGTCGCCTTCACCGGCCATGGTGACCTCCAGAAGAAAGATTCGCTATTTTTTCTCCACAGAGACGTCATGCTTCCTTTTCTCCCGTGTCGCACCTGTTCCGGTTGATACCGGCACGTACAGTCAGACCCACAGCTCAACCAAGGAGGCGCAGAGCGCGACTCCCGGGGAACCGCACCCCATGCTGGTGGAACGGGTGAGAAGAACATGCAAACTTCGCTGATGACCAAACCTGGTTCGACGAACGTCGGCGTTCTCGGCTTCCGCTACCTCGGCGCGCACGAGGTGGAGGAGCTCGCGGACCTGTGGGGCGCCCTGCACCAGCAGCACACGATGACCGCCCCGCACCTCGAGGACATCATCAGCTCGGTGAGCCTGGACGAGTCCTGGCGCCGCCGCCGCGCCCAGTACGTGGCCTGGCTCCGTGACCCGGACACCATGGCGATCCTCGCGGAGCACGACGGGGACCTGGCCGGGTATGCGATGGTCACCGTCCGCGAGAACGCGCAGGGCAGCTGGGACCGGGGCGAGCGCGTCGCCGTCGTGCAGACCTTCGCCATCGACCCCGACTACACCGGCACCGGGGTGGGCTCCAAGCTCCTGGAGGAGGTCCGCCGCCAGCTCGCCTCCATGGGCATCCGTGACGTCGAGTTCTCCGCGCTGGCCACGGCCTCCGAGGACATCAGCTTCCTGGAGCAGGAGGGGTTCCGCCCCTTCGTCACCACGATGGTCTGCCGCGTGGACGGCTTCGGCGCCCACGACTAGCGGCACACGGCCCCTCCCCCACCCGCCGTCGGCGGACAGGGCGGCGGCGGCCCCACGAACCAGCCCCCGCGCGGTCATACCCACGTCCCGCGCGGGGGCTTCTCCGTGCCCGGACGAGCTCGGGTCCGCGCCCGTCCGGCGACACCCCGCGACACACCCCGGCGTGGGCGGGCGGCGAACCGCTACGCTCGGGCCCGTGGCCTCCTCCGACTCCAGCACCTGCATCTTTCCCGGCTGTACCCGCCCGGTTCCCCGGGGCTCCTCCCCCGGACGCCCCCCGCAATACTGCGACCTGCCCGAACACACCCGCTGGCGGGCATGGAAGGAACGGCAGCGGCTGGCTCAGGAGGCCGAGAACGCCGAGGAGGCGGCCCGCGCCGAACCGGACGAGAAGACGGCCACAACGGCGCCCGCCCAGGGCGCGGAGCCCGTCACCGCCGCCCGGCTGCGCGCGGACGACCTCCTCACCCGGTTCGCCGTCCAGGCCGAACAGCTCAGCGCCACCCTCGACTCCGCGACCGAGGCCTTCGCGACGATGTCCGACCCGGCCGCCGCCGAGGCGCAGGTGGAGGCGGCCCGACTGGCCGCCGCCCGCCAGGTGTCGGAGGCCGACTCCGCCCGTTTGGAGGCGGAGAACCGCCGCCGTGAGGCCGAGGCCGCCCGCCGCTCGGCGGAGGAGACCACCGCCGCCGCCGTGACCGCCACCCAGGACGCCGAGCGCATGGCCGAGGAGGCCCTGCACCGCAGGGACACCGCCGAGACCGAAGGTGAACGCCAGGCCGAGCTGGCCCGTACCGCCGCCGCCGAACGCGACGCCGCCGTGGCCGAGGCCAACGCCGGTCTGGCCGCCGCCGAACGCCGGATCACCGAGACCACGGAACGGGCCCGCACCGAACTCCTGCGGGAGCGGGCCGCATCAGCCGAGCGCCTGGAACGGGTCCAGGTGGAGGCCGAGCGCCTGCGCGCCGACCTGGCCGAGCAGTCCCGCCGCCGGGACGAGGCCGAGCTGGCCGAGCGCGGGGCGCTGGCCCGGGCCGAGCACGCCGAGGAACAGGCCGCGCGGAACGCGGGGGCCCTGGAGACCGAGCGCGCCCGGTTCGGCACCGAGCTGGAGCGCGCCCACCAGAGACTGGAGTCCGACCGGGCGGCCGCCGGGGCCGAGCGTGCCCGCCTCACCGCGGAGTTGGAACGCCTCACCACCGAGCTGGACACCCAGCGCCGCAACGCCGAACTCACCCTCACCGAGGCCAGGGAGGCGGCGGCCGCGCGTCTGTCCGTGGCCGAGGAGGCGCGCGACCGCGCCCAGGAGCGCGCCGAGCGGGCGGAGACCGAGCTCAGAGACGTCAGGGAGACCACGGCCCAGAGTGCCTGATAGGGCACATCTGCGGCCTACGTGCCCTTTCGTCACGGTATTTCGGCTTAGGATGGCCACGTGCGAGATCTGGGAACCACTGGCGAGACCGGCCCGCTGAACCTCGGCGGGGACGAGTCCGCCAAGGCCCCGGAGCGTGTCACGGTGGGTGAGCGCCCGCGACCCCGCGTCGACCTCAGGGCGATCTTCGGCCTGGAGGCCGGGCCCTGGGCCTGGACCACCGCACTCCAGGCGGCCGTCGCGATGACCGTGTCCTTCGCCCTGGCCGCGCTGATCTTCGGACCGCAGATCGGCACGCTCGCCGCCCTGGGCTCCATGACCGTCCTGTACGAGAAGAAGACCCCCTACGCCTACCGCGCCGCCGCTCTGGCCCTGGTGGGGCTGGGGTTCGTCGCGGCGGTGACCGTCAACTCCCTGGCCGCCTCACTCTCCCCGTGGGCGGCGGTGGCCTCCATCGGGCTGACCGCCGGGATCGCCACCTGGGTGTGCGCCGCCTGGCGGGTCGACAAGCCCGGGACGATGTTCTTCGTGCTGGTCGCCACCATCTCCACGATCGCTCCCGGCGGTCTGGCCGAGGTTCCCCTGCACGCGTTGGTCGCCGCCCTGGGCGCCGCCGTCGGGTGGACCGTGTCGATGTCCGGCGCCCCGCTGCGGGCCCGCCACCCCGAGTACAGGGCGGTGGCCGCGGCCTACCGGGAGCTGGCCACCCTGCTGCGCGCGGTGGGCACCCCCGAGCTCGACCACGCCCAGCACGCGGCGTCCGTGGCGCTCGCGGAGGCGTGGCGCATCGTGCTGCTCGGCCAGACGCGCGGCTACCGCACCACGTCCGAGGCCGCGCGCCTGCGGGCACTGCTGCGCTGGGTCTCCGACATCCACCTGGCCGCGACCCAGGTGTGCATGGCCCGGCCCGCTCCGCTGCCCGAACAGGCGGCGGAGTTCGCCGACCAGATGGCCCTGGCCGTCGCGGACCCGGCCAGCGCCCCCGATCCGGACTCCCTGGACGACCTGCGCCGGGGCATGCGCCCCCGTTCCCTGGAGGCGCGCCTGTACAACCTGCTGTCGCGCGCGGCCCAGTCGGCGCGGCGCGGTTCGGACGAGGAGGAGGACGACAGGCGCACCGCCGACCTCCACGACGACCGCTACCCGGCGCTGTGGAGCTCGCTGCGCTCCAGTCTCAGCGGCGACTCCCTGATCCGCCCGACCGCGCTGCGCATGTGGCTGACGGTGACCATCGCGGGCGCGTTCGGGCTCTCGATGGGCCTGGACCACTACTACTGGGTGGCCCTGACCACCACGGCGGTCCTCCAGGGCGGCAACGTGGTGCTGACCATGAACCGCTCGGTCCAGCGCTCGCTGGGCACCCTGCTGGGTGTGCTCGGCGGCGTCGCGCTGCTCACCCTCGACCTGCCCCTGGTCGCGGTGATCCTCCTGGCCGGGCTGCTCCAGGGAGCCACCCAGCTGGTGGTGGGCCGCAACTTCTTCTACGGCTCGGTGCTGCTGACGCCGATGGCGCTGATGCTGTCGTACACCGCCAACCCCTACCCGGTGGCCGAGCTCGCGGGCTCCAGGATCATCGACACCCTGGTCGGGTCCGCCTTCGGCATGGCGGGCGCGCTGCTGCTGTGGCGGCGGGCCTCCGCGACCCGCCTGCCCCAGGCGATCGCGAACGTCCTGGCGAGCACCCGCCAGTGCATGATGGCGGTGCTGGACCAGGACGTGGAGATCACCGAGGAGCGCCGCTACCGTCTGCGCCGTGACATGCGGTCCGCCCTGGTCAGCCTGCGCGGTGTCTACGACAGCGCGATCGGCGACGTCCCCCGCGCCTCCTCCACGCGCCCGCTGTGGCCGGTGGTGGTGGCCACCCAGCGGATCGGATACCTGGCTCTGGCGGCGCTGTCGCAGGACCGCAGTCCGGAGACGGCGGGCACCATCACCCTCCAGCGGGTGGACCTGGCCTTCCACGAGCTCATCTCCGCGATGGAGGAGCGCCGCACCCCGAGGTTGGGGGCCCTGCCGCGCCTGCCCGCCTATCCGAGGATCAACATGGAGCTGCGGGCGCTGGCCAACTCCATGACCAGCGCCGTCGCCCAGGACGAGCGCTCCGCCCAGCAGGAGGCGGAGCGACGGGCCCAGCGCGAGCGGCGCCGGGCCCAGAAGGACGTCGACGCCGACCTCTAGCCGCCCTGGGCAACCACCGCGAAGGCCCGCACCGGGAACGCGGCCATCCCCCTGACCTTGGCGGGAACCGCGTGGAACCGGAAGCCCTCCTCCGGCAGCCGGTCGAGGAGGCACAGGTGGGTGACGATCGGAACGCCCGCCGCCAGCAGCGCGGCCTGTACCGGGCGGGAGCCCTCGGTGGAGGGAGCGGTGTCGTCGACACTGACCGAGTCGATGCCGACCAGGGTGGCGCCGGACTCCACCAGGGACTTGGCGGCGGTCTCGGTCAGGTGCGGGTGGTCGAACGAACCGTACGCCTCGGTGCGCCAGTGCCGGTCCCAGCCGGTGCGGACCAGGACGGCCCGCCCGCGCAGGTCGAGCCCGGCGAAGGCCTCGGGGCCGATCTGACGGCCCTCGGTGGCGGTGACCACCACTCCGGGGAGGTCGGCCACACGTTCCAGGTCGAGGTCGGCGGGGTCGGCCCCGTCCCGGTAGCGGTGGGCGGGGATCTCGACGTGGGTGCCGGTGGCCCCCACCATGCTGACGCGGCCGCTGCTGTCACCGTGCCCGGGGACGGCGCCCGCGACGGTGGTGCTCTCCTCGATCGCCGGCTGCGGCAGGCCGGGACAGGTGCTCATCCCGTCGGTGATCTGGTGGCTGACGTCGACCAGTTTCGCCATGGCTGTCTTCCTCGTTCGCGTCCGGAGGGGACCTCCGACCTGGATCAGAGGTCTAGACCATCAGCCTAGCGCGCGTGTCCCAGGTCACGGCAGTGGTCAGCGGCACCGACTTCGGCGGACCTCGCCCCGTCGGCCCGTCGCGAACCCGGATAGGCTCTGGTGGCGCGGTCGCGGGCGACCGACCCCTCTCGTCCCCGCACACCGCGCCTCCCACGCGATTTCCGCGACCCACCGAGAAGGGGCTACCTGTGTCACCGTACGGAGCGGCCAAGGCCGTCGTCGCACCCGTCACCCGTGTGGTGTGGCCCCAGGAGGTGGAGGGCGCGCACCTGGTCCCGGAACACGGTCCGGTGATCCTGGCCGCGAACCACCTGTCGAACATCGACCCCCTCTTCCTCGGCCTGGCCTGCCCCCGGCAGGTGCGGTTCATCGCGAAGAAGGAGCTCTTCGACGAGAGCACGTTCTTCCGGAGACTGTTCTCCCGCGCCCTCAGGGCGCTGGGTCCGGTCTCGGTGGACCGCCGCCCCGGGCAGAGCTCCCAGGAGGCGATGAACAACAGCGTGGAGGTCATCAACGGCGGCGAGGTGTTCGGCATCTTCCCCGAGGGCTCCCGCTCCCCCGACGGCCGCCTGTACAAGGGGCAGACCGGCCTGGCCTGGCTGGCGTTGAGCACGGGGGCGCCGGTGGTCCCGGTCGCGCTCACCGGCACCGAGCGCATCCTTCCCCCCGGCCGCAGGCTTCCGTCGTTCAACCGGGTCGGTGTGCGTTTCGGGGCGCCGGTGGACCTGTCACCCTGGGAGGGACAGGCGGACCGGGCGAAGGCGCGCCGGGAGTCGACCGACGCGATCATGGGCGCGATCGCCAAGCTGTCCGGCCAGGAGCGAATCTCCCGGTACGCTGCCTCAGTCAAGGCGGAGCTGGAACAGCAGTGACTTTCCCCACAGTCCCCACGGGGCTGAATCCCCCTTGATGAGGCGTTGACCCCAGACTGAAGGCCCCTTTCAGCGAGGTCGCACACGGCCTCTCGCCTGGATCGCGGCCACGGGGCGGCGATCCGGAGCCTTCCCACTCCCCGGCGGGGAGAGAAGAATTCCCTACCCCTATAGTAGGTTTTTCCGGTGGTGACATCGGATAGATTAGGCAAGCCTTACCTATGGCGTCCGACCCTGGCGCGAAGACTTGGAGCTGTGCGATGACGCGACCACTGCGAGTGGGAATCGTTGGTGCGGGCCCCGCGGGAATCTACGCCGCGGACCTGCTCACCAAGGACGAGACCCTGTCCTCGTGCGGCACGTCCGTCAGCATCGACATCCTCGACAAGCTGCCGTCCCCCTACGGCCTGGTCCGCTACGGCGTGGCCCCGGACCACCCCCGGATCAAGCAGATCCAGGGTGCCCTGCACAAGATCCTCGACAAGCCGGAGGTCACCTTCTACGGCAACGTCGAGTACGGCGTGGACCTCAAGCTGGAGGACCTGCGCCGCCACTACGACGCGGTCGTCTTCGCCACCGGCAGCGACCGCGACCGCCCCCTGGACATCCCCGGCGTGGACCTGCCCGGCAGCCACGGCGCCGCCGACTTCGTCTTCTGGTACGACTCCCACCCGGACGTCGCCCCGTCCTGGCACGTCGACGGCACCAGCGTGGCCGTGATCGGCGCGGGCAACGTGGCCGTGGACGTCGCGCGCATCCTGGCCAAGGACGCCGACGACCTGCTGTCCACCGACATCACCGACAACGTGTACGAGGGTCTGCGCGCCAAGCGGATCACCGACGTGCACGTGTTCGCGCGCCGGGGCATCGCCCAGTGCAAGGCCACCCCGATGGAGCTGCGCGAGCTGGACAAGCAGCCCGGCGTCGAGGTCCTGGTGTACGCCGAGGACTTCGACATGGACGAGGGCAGCCTCCAGGCCTGCGAGGAGTCCAACCAGGTCAAGACCAACGTCAAGGTCCTCCAGAACTGGGCGATCCGGGACGAGCGCGGGGCCGAGCGCCGCCTGCACCTGCACTTCCTGCACTCGCCCGTGGAGATCCTCGGCGACGACCGGGTCAGCGGTATCCGCACCGAGCGCATGGAGCTGACCGGCGACGGCAGCGTCAAGGGCACCGGCGAGTACGTGGACACCGAGGTCCAGGCCGTCTACCGGGCCATCGGTTACCTGGGCTCGCCCCTGACCGACCTGCCCTTCGACGAGGACCGGGGGGTCGTCCCCAACTCCGGGGGCCGGGTCCTGGACCTGGACGAGAAGCACGTGGACGGCGTGTACGCCACCGGGTGGATCAAGCGCGGCCCGGTCGGCCTCATCGGCCACACCAAGGGTGACGCCCTGGAGACCGTGACCAACCTCGTGGCCGACCGCGAGGCCTTCACCCCCGCCGCCGAGCCCGACCCGGTGGCCTTCCGGACCCTGCTCGCCGAGCGCGGTGTCGAGTACACCACCTGGGAGGGCTGGAAGCGCATCGAGGCCCGCGAGGAGGAGCTGGGCGCCGAGCGCGGCCGCAAGCGCCTCAAGCTGCTCACCCGTGAGGAACAGACCAGCGTCGCACGCCAGGCGTAGCCGCGTGTGAGCTTCCCGGCCGGTCCCGTACCCCTTTGCGGGACCGGCCCTTCGTCTTTACCCGATCCGCGCCGTGTGGCACCGTGAGATTGCGCATGGAGCTCTCCCAGGGTTCGCGGAACAACTCCTCGGACCTATGGGTTAGAGTCACTGTTGGTCGGTGTGGTAGCAAGTGTCCCCCGGGCCTCAACTATTGCCTTCGCGGAATACCGTGTCCGGCACCCGCCCCTCGCGGGTGGGCTGATCGGACGGCCAGGAGCCCCGTTGTGCCCCGCGCCGAGAGGCGACCGCCATGCCGACCTCATCCTCGTGCCCCGTTCCCACCGAGGTGGGAGCGGGGCATCGTGGTATCTCCAGGAAAACGTAACGAAGGACGGTCAGGCGTGGACGAACGGTCCCCCCGGCAGCCGGATTCCTCCGGGCCGCCCGAGGACTCGGACGGTACAGAGGCGCGTCGGTCGCGCCCGGAGAACCCCTACCGCATCCCGGAACGGCCCTCAGCTGCCCGCCCCTCGGACACCGGGAACTTCGGGTTCGAGCACCCGCGCCCGGCGGACCCGCCGGTGTCGGAGCCGAGCGTGTCCGAGGAGCCCTGGGGCACCGGCGCCGGTCAGTACGGCGGTGGCGAGTCCGCGCCGCCCTCCGACGGTCACGACGGGGCGGACGAGCCCTGGGGCACCCCGTACCGGGGTTCGCACCAGGCGTCCGAGCCGGACTCGGCGCCCGCCGCCGAAGAGCCCTACGAGCCGTGGGGCACCCCTGTCGCGCCTCCGTCCTCAAGCTGGGGTTCGACCCCCGACCCCCAGGCTCCGTCGGAGGACTGGGACTCACCCGCCACCTCCGAGGCCCCTTCCGACAGTTGGGGCACGCCCGCCCCGTCCTCCTCCCGAGACGGCTGGGACGCCACCACGGGATCCCAGACCTCCTCTGGGAGCTGGGCCGGTCCGGCCGAGTCCCAGGAGCCGTGGGGCGCCCCCGTCACACCAGGAACCTCGACCGAGGACGCGGCGGACAGCTGGGGCTCTCCCTCGCGGGCTTCCGAGCCCAGCTGGGGATCCACTCCCGACCCGCAGACCTCACAGCCCTTGGCCGACGACTGGGGTTCCACACCTTCCTCGACCGAGGGCTGGGGAGCGACCCCGGATCCGCAGGCCGCTCGTGACGGGTGGAACACCCCGTCCGGCCCACAGACCCCGGCCGACACCTGGGGTTCCACACCTTCCTCAACTGAGAGCTGGGGAGCGACCCCCGAACCGCAGACCCCACGCGACGGATGGAACACCCCGTCCGGCCCACAGACCCCGGCCGACACCTGGGGTTCCACACCTTCCTCAACTGAGAGCTGGGGAGCGACCCCCGAACCGCAGACCCCACGCGACGGATGGAACACCCCGTCCGGCCCACAGACCCCGGCCGACACCTGGGGCACCTCCTCGCACGCCTCCGAACCGAACTGGGGCTCCACCCCCGAACCGCAGGCTGCGGCGGACGGCTGGGGCACGCCCTCGGAATCGCCGTCCCCGCAGTACGGCTGGGACGCCCCCTCCGGGCCGCAGGCGCACTCGGGCAGCTGGGGCACGCCGGTCCCGCCTCCGGGTTCGCGTGAGAACGCGCACGCTTCCGAGGAGGAGCCCTACGAACCGTGGGGCACTCCGGTCGCATCCGCGCCCAGGGACACCCCCGGGCACGCGCCCCAGGACGGCTGGGCCCAGACGGCCCAGGGCCACGAGAGCGTCGGGGCCTCCCCCGAGCCCTGGGAGACCCCGTACGCGGGTCAGCCCGCCTACCAGGGCGACACCCCCTACCCGGGGTCCGCTCCCGAGCCGCACGACGGGTCCGGGGCACAGGAGCGGGACGGTCACGGTGAGGGCTACGAGTACCTCTACGGCGGCGCCGGTGCGCCGGGCGGACCCGGCGGCCCCGAGGGCCCACGGGGACCCGGTGGTCCCGACGACGACTACGACGACTACGACCCGGGTCCGCCGCCCCGGAAGTCCCGGCGCGGGCTCGTCATCGGCGTGGTCGCGACCGTGGTCGTGCTGGCCCTGGTCGGCGCGGGAGCCGGTTGGTACGTCTACACGCTGCCGCAGCCCGAGGAGGCCACGGCCGAGTTCGAGGCCGCCTGGGAGGAGCAGGACTTCGCCCGTCTCGCCGCCGTCACCACCGGAGACGACGCCGAGGCGATCCTCGGCGGGATCGACTCCGGCCTGGGTGTGAACGGCGTCGACGTCGAGGTCGCCGCCCCCACCACGGACGGCGGCACCGGCAGTGCCGCCTACGAGGTCACGCTGTCGCTGACCAACGCCAGTGACTTCGGCTGGGAGGGCGAACTCCCGCTGGTCCGGCAGGACGGCGAGTGGCTGGTCGAGTTCTCCCCCGAGGTCGCCTATCCCGGGCTCGGTGAGGGCCAGATCCTCACCCGCACAGCGGTGTGGGGCGAGCGCGGACAGGTCCTGGCCGCCGACGGCACCCGTCTGGACGCCCCGGACGTCTCCGGTTCGATCCAGATGATCGTGGGCGAGCTGGGTGAGGCCGACGAGGAGGACGTCGAGCGGTTGGGACCGGCGTACAACGTCGGTGACACCGTCGGCAAGACCGGGCTCCAGCGCACCTACGAGGAGCGGCTGGCCGGTGAGGCCGCCACGACCATCGTGATGGTGGACGCCGCAGAGATCGAGGGCGGCGAGGCTCCGGAGGTGACCGAGGAGAACACCGTCGCCTCCCTGGACGGCTCCGACGGCGAGTCCATCACCACCAGCTTCGACCTGGGCGTCCAGAACGCGGCCGCCAACGCGATCATCGACGCCGACGACCCCGCCGGTCTGGTGGCGGTCCGCCCGTCCACCGGGGAGGTCCTGGCCGCGGTGAACGTGCCCGGCGGTTTCAACCGCGCCTTCGAGGGCCAGTACCCGCCGGGTTCGTCCTTCAAGATCGTCACCTACAGCGCCCTCCTGGACAACGGTCTGTCGGTGGACGCCACCATGGACTGCCCGGAGGAGTACGAGCTGGGCGGCTGGCCTTTCCGCAACGCGGGCGGTGGCGAGTACGGCCAGCAGTCGGTGTCGGAGGCGTTCGCGACCTCCTGCAACACCGCCCTGGTGCACGAGATCGGCCAGATCCTGAGCCCGGAGACCCTCCAGGCCAGTGCCGAGCAGTTCGGGATGAACGCCCCGCTGGACATCGGTGTGAGCACCCAGGAGCCGAGCTTCCCGGCCGTGGACAGCACCACCATGATGGGCGCCCAGGGCATCGGCCAGGGTCAGATCCTCACCTCGCCGCTGCACATGGCGACGGTGCCCGCCGCCATCGCGGACGGCTCGTGGCGTCAGCCGGTGCTGGTCACCGAGCCCGCTCGGGACGACCTGCGCGAGCCGCAGACCATCGGCAACGCCGAGGCCCTGCGCCCGATGATGCGCGAGGTGATCACGGACGGCACGGCCAAGGACGCCGGCTTCCAGGGGGACGTGTTCGGCAAGACCGGCTCCGCCGAGTTCGGGACCGCCGACGACGCCGACGAGGACGACGAACTGCCCACCCACGCGTGGATGGTCGGTTACAAGGGCGACGTGGCCTTCGCCCTCGTGGTCGAGGGTGGCGGTGGCGGCGGGTCGGTCGCCGGTCCGCTGGCCGCCAAGTTCACCAACGCGCTGTAGTCGGGCGCGCGCGTGGCCCCGCTCGGAGCTTCTCCGGGCGGGGCCTTCGTCGTGGTGTGGCGCGGTGGGTCAGTCGGCGGGCGCGGGGACGCGGTCCGCCGTGCCGCCCTCCGGTGCCGGTTCGGTGCCCTGTGAGGTCTCGGCGGGGCGTGGTACGTCCGGCTGCGGGGCGCTCGGCGTGAGCACGAACAGCAGGACCAGCAGCCCGGCGGTGACCGCGGCGATCAGTCCGCAGGCGACCCAGGGCCGCCAACTTCGCAGACCGGGGTCGATGGGGGCGTCGGGATCATCGCTCCCGAAGGCCTCCAGGCGTCCGGCCAGTGCCGGAGCCTCCTCGCTGAGTTGTTTCTCTATTTCCGCGAGGATGCGTCGTTCGTGCTCTCGCAGGGACATGGAACCCTCCTCGGCCACTGAGGGAAGGACTGTCGTCACCGGATGTCCCTGAGTCTCCCCCGGGTGGGGTCCGGATATCCAAGGGTCCACCGTATTTTCGTACCGCTTTTTCACACTTGAGGACAGATGGGGCAGTTTGTTCCATGATGTGAGAACCGGGTTCCGTGCCAGGGCGGCCCGCTCAGTCCGGATAGCACTCCACCTCGGTGGCCTTGACCCCCGCCCAGACGGTGTCCCCCCGGGACAGTCCCAGCTCGGCCAGGGCGGCGGGGGTGATGTCCGCCGCCAGGGGCAGCGGCCCCGTCAGGTGCACGCGGACCTGGTCACCGAAGCGTTCGATCCCCTCCACCGCCAGCCTCCAGACGTTGCGCGTGCTGCCGTGGGGATGTTCCGGGTACAGCGCCACCGCGCGCGGCGGGAAGGCCACCAGGGCGGGGCCCTCGTGCGGTTCGCGCACCGCCACCCGGGCGACGCCGTCCTCGCCCGGCGCGGTCTCCAGGGTCACGGTCTCCCCCTCGCCGCGCCCCCGGAAGAGGTTGAGCCCCACCAGGCGGGCCACGTAGGAGGTACGCGGGCGCCGGGCCACCTCTGCCGGTTCGCCCCTCTGCACGACCCGGCCGGACTCGATCACGGCGATACGGTCGGCCAGCACCATGGCGTCCAGTGGATCGTGGGTGACCAGGACCGTCACGCCGTCGAAGTCCTCCAGCAGGTGGCGCAGCCTGGCCCGGACGTCGATCCGGGTGCTGGCGTCCAGGGCCGCCATCGGTTCGTCCAGCAGGAGCAGTCGCGGCCGGACCGCGAGGGCGCGGGCCAGCGCCACCCGCTGCGCCTGGCCGCCGGACAGCTGCCGGGGCCGCGCGTGGGCGTGGTCGGCCAGGTCCATGTGGTCCAGCAGTTCGGCGGCGCGGGACCGCGCCTCGGCCCTGCCCGCCCCCTGGCAGCGCGGTCCGAAGGCGACGTTGTCCAGCGCGCTCAGGTGCTCGAAGAGGAGGTAGTCCTGGAAGACCATGCCGATGGGCCGGTGCTCGACGGCGGTGGCGGTCTCGTCGGCGCCGTCCACGCGTACGTGCCCCCCGGAGAGCGGGACCAGCCCGGCCAGGGCGCGCAGGGCGGACGACTTGCCCGCCCCGTTGGGGCCGAGCAGGGCGACGATCTCCCCCGGCTGGGCGGTCAGGGCCACGTCCAGGGTGAAGTCGCCGCGCGTCAGGCGCAGCTCGGCGTCGAGTCCGTCGGCGGGGGTCGGGGCGGTGGGCCTCACGAGGCGTTCACCCACCTTTCGCGCAGGGTGGCCAGGACCACCAGGGACACCAGGAGCAGCACCAGGCTGAGCACGATGGCGGCCTCGGGGTCGCGCTGCATGGCCATGTACACGGCCAGCGGCATGGTCTGGGTGGTGCCGGGGAAGTTCCCGGCGAAGGTGATGGTCGCGCCGAACTCACCGAGGGCGCGCGCCCAGCAGAGCACGGCCCCCGCACCGATGCCGGGGAGGACCATCGGCAGGGTGACACGGGTGAAGACGGTGACGCGGTTGGCGCCCAGCGTGGCGGCGGCCTCCTCATAGCGCCGGTCAGCGCCGCGCAGCGCCCCCTCCACGCTGATCACGAGGAAGGGCATGGCCACGAAGACCTGCGCGATGACGACGGCGGCGGGCGTGAACGGCAGGGTGAGCCCGAACCAGGCGTCCAGGTACCGGCCCACCAGGCCGTTGCGCCCCAGGACCAGCAGCAGGGCCACGCCGCCCACCACGGGCGGGATCACCAGGGGCACGGTCACCAGGGCCCGGACGAACCGGCGTCCGGGGAACTCGGTGCGGGCCAGCAGCCACGCCAGGGGGACGCCGAGCAGGAGGGAGACGACGGTGGCCACCGTGGCGGTGGACAGCGACAGCCACAGGGCCGCGAGGACGGTGGGGTCGGTGACGCGGGCGCCCATGGTGGGCCAGGGCGCGCGGACCAGCATCCCGGCGAAGGGCAGGACGAGGAAGAGCACGCCCGCGACGGCCGGGACGACCAGGATCCAGGGGGTCCGCCCTGGCCTCGGGCGCCGGGTCCGTCCGCGCGGAGCGGGCCCGGGACGGCCGGGCGTCTCGGCGGTCACGGTGTGCCGAACCCCGCGTCCCGGAGGACTGCGGCGCCCTCGTCGGAGGTGACCGCCTCGACCCACGCGGTCGCGAGCGCGGGGTCGGCGGAGCTCGAGAGCACGCCGATCGGGTAGTCGTTCACGGCCTCCTCGGCCTCGGGGAACTCCAGCCCCTCGACCCGGTCCCCGGCGGAGATGACGTCCGTGGAGTAGACCAGACCCGCGTCCACCTCACCCAGTTCGACCTTGGTGAGGACGGCGCGGACGTCCTCCTCGTAGGTGACCGGGGTGACATCCAGGCCGGAGGCGTCCAGTGCGGCCGTGGTCGCGGCCCCGCAGGGCACCTCCTCGGCGCAGAAGGCCACCTGCACTCCGTCGTCCGCGAGGTCGGCCAGGGTCCCGATCCCGGCGGGGTTGTCCGGTGGCACGGCGATACGCAGGGTGTTGGTGACGAAGACCCGTCCGTCCTCGCCGTGCTCGGCCGCCCAGTCGGGGTCCAGTCCCTCGCCCTCCACCACCTGTTCCATGGTGGCGGTGTTGGCGGCCGCGAACACGTCGGCGGGCGCCCCGGAGTTGATCTGCTGGGCCAGCTCGCTGCTGCCCGCGAAGTTGAAGGTGACCTCGACGCCGGGATGCTGTTCCCGGAAGTCGTCGGCGATCTCGGTGAAGACGTCGGTGAGGGAGGCGGCGGCGAAGACGGTGAGCTCCCCGGAGAGGGAGTCCCCGGAGGTGTCGGCTCCGTCGCCGGAGGCGGTGCCCCCGGTGCCACAGGCGGTCAGCCCGACGCTGAGGGCCGCGACGGCGGCGAGCCCGACCACCCGGGGGCGGTGTCCGGTGCCGTGGGGGAAGCTGTCACGCATGTTGTTCTCCGGTGGTCTCGACGATGACGTTGGTGGACTTGACGACGGCCGTCGCGGCGCTCCCGACCTCCAGGCCGAGCTCGTCGGCGGCCTCGCGGCTCATCAGGGAGACCACCCGGTGCGGTCCGGCCTGGATCTCGACGCTGGCCATGACCTGGTCACGGAGCACGTGGGTGACCAGACCGCGGAACCGGTTGCGCGCGGAGGAGACACGGCGGCCCGGGTCCTCCTCGGCCCCGGCCCGCATGAACGCGGCGAGTTCGGCGCCGTCCAGGTGGCGTCGGCCGGAGGCGTCGCGGGTGGCGGCCAGGCGGCCGGAGTCCACCCATCGGCGCACGGTGTCGGCGCTGACGCCGAGCAGGTCGGCGGCCTCGCTGATCTGGAAGGTCGGCATGGGAAGAACCTACTACTCGCACTTACGAGGGGTTTACGTACTTCGACCTAGCAAATCATAACTTTGGAGTACGAAATTTGGCGAATGTGCCAGACGTGCCCCATGGGAGGCGGGCGGGGTCGGGCCGTGGACCCACGACACACGAGAACGGGCCCGCCCCCGTGTGGGGAGCGGGCCCGTCGGTCCTTCCGGGTCGGGCGTCAGCCGCGCACGTCGGCGATCTCGCTGACCGGCCCCTCGGCCCGGTAGTCGTCCAGCGCGGTGACCACGTACCCCGCGCCGTCGTCCAGCGGGGCGGTGTCGGTCAGCTCGGGCTCACCGGTCATGCCGACCAGGTTCTCCGGGGCGAGCGCGGCGCAGTAGGCCTCGTCGTCACCGGACTCCAGGGCCTGGGCCGCTTCGGCGGGCAGACGGTAGACCGCGTAGAAGCGGGCGTCGTCGATGGCCTGCCACTCCACCTCGACCCCACCGTCACCGGCCTCGGCCGAGACCTCGGTGGGAGCGCCGACCCGGGGGCCGTCGTCCTCGGGGGACTCGATCACCGGGGGCAGCGCGGGTTGGCCGTAGTGGGTCTCCTTCAGGTGGTCCACCGCGTCCGGGTTGTCGCGCATGCTCTTGATGGAGAAGTAGATGTCACCGGCGACACCGTCGAGCCCACCCGAGTAGTCGAGCTGGGTGCTCAGCGCGTCGTCGTCGGTCCAGCCGCTCTCCCCCAGCCGGTAGGCGCCCTGACCCACGTAGAGGTCCACGTCGGTGCCCTCGACCTCGTCGGCCCACCAGTCGGTCATGGCCTCGTAGTCGGCGGTGGAGAAGCCCCGCTCCCAGTACAGCTGGGGCGCGACGTAGTCCACGGTCCCCTCCTGGATCCAGGTGCGGGTGTCCGCGTACTGCGCGTCGTAGGACTGCAGGCCCGAGCTGGGCGAACCGGTCGGGTCGGTGCTGTCGTTGCGCCAGATGCCGAACGGGGAGACGCCGAAGCTCACCCACGGCTTGGTCTCCTGGATCTGACCGTGCACGTCACGCATGAGCTGGTTGACGTTGTCGCGCCGCCAGTCGCCCCGGTCGTCGAAGTCTCCCCCGTACTCCTCCCAGGTGGCGTCGTCGTCGAAGGTCGCGCCCTCCTGCGGGTACGGGTAGAAGAAGTCGTCGAAGTGCATGCCGTCGACGTCGTAGCGCTCGACGACGTCCATGATGACGGAGGTGACCCACTCGCGGACCTCGGGGTTGCCCGGGTCCACGTAGGCCTCCTTGCCGAAGTCCACCAGCCAGTCGGGGTTCTGCTTGACGGGGTGGTCCTCGGTGAGGTTCTCGACGTCGGGGTCCTGGAGTCCGACCCGGTACGGGTTGAACCAGGCGTGCAGCTCCAGGCCGCGCTTGTGCGCCTCCTCCACCGCGTACTCCAGCGGGTCGTAGCCCGGGTCGCCGCCCTGCTCGCCGGTGAGGTAGCGGGCCCACGGCTCCAGCTCGGAGTCGTACACGGCGTCGGCGGTGGGCCGGGCGTGCAGGAACACGGCGTTGAGGCCCATGTCGACGGACTCGTCGAGCCACTCGTCGAGTTCGGCCTTCTGCTCGTCGGCGGACAGGCCCGGCTCGGACGGCCAGTCGATGTTGCGGACGGTGGTGAGCCAGGCGCCGCGCATCTGACGCTTGTCGCCGTCGGTCCCGCACTGGGCGGGCGCGGCGATGCCCTCGCCACCGGGGACGGCGGCCTCGGCCCCCGCCTCGGGGCCGCTCTCCTGCGCGGAGCACCCCGCCAACAGCACCGTGGCCGCCGCGGCGGCCGCCGCCCATCGCACTCCGGCGCGCGGCGTACCCACGTCCCGTGCCTTCGAACGCATCAACAACAGATCTCCTTCGGGAGGTCCGCGTGTCGCCGTCCGCTCGGCGCCACGCCGCGAACCACAGTAGAGCAAGATGTCAATTTTCGGACACGATTCGGCCATTGTGTGGATAACGTCGCACACGGTGCTCAACGGGAATCTTTTGCCAGGTCAACGAAGCACCGCCGTGGAGGCGCCTCCCGGCTGGCCACACCCCCGTCCGGGCAAAGTTCTCCCCCGCGGCCGGGTTCGCTCCAGGGTGCGGGCGCGCGACGAAACGCCCTGACGGGGCCGACCCAGGACACAACGTCCCAGGCCAGGTCCTAGAATCGAGTCCCGTGAACGCCGTGCCGCACCCCCAGAAGCCGAGCCATCCGAACCCCGACGCCAGGAAGCTGTTCGTCCGCACCGTCGCCCTGCGTGACCGCGCCGACAGCAGTCTGGTCCGGCGTCTTCCCGCCGGAGTGCCGCTCGCCTGGCTGACCGGCGACGACGGCATCGTGGGCTGGGGCGAGGCCGCCCGGTGGGAGTGCGCCCCGCTGCCGGAGGGCACCGCGCCCACCGACACCACCCGGTTCGACGGGGCGGCACGCTGGTTCGACGCCCTGCTGGAGCGGGCCGAGGTCGAGGACGAGGTGGACCTGCCCGGCACGGGACTGGTCACCTTCGGCACGTTCACGTTCGCGCCCACCTCGGCCGGTTCGACGCTGATCGTGCCGCGCGTGGTCGTGGGCCGTCGCGGCGGACGCACCTGGTTGACCACCGTCACCGACGAGCGCGGCACCCATCCCGAGGAACTGCTGAGGCCCAACTCCGTGCCGCGCCCCGTGGGCCCCGTGCGGTGGCGCCCCGGGTCGCTGACCCGCGAGGAGTGGATGGACGCGGTGGCCGGAACGGTCGAGCGCATCCGCGCCGGCCAGCTGGAGAAGGCCGTGCTGGCCCGGGACTCCTTCGCCGACGCCGACGCCCCCGTCGACGTGCGCGTGCTGTTGGAGAGGCTGCGCGTCCGCTTCCCCGCCTGCTTCACCTTCTCCGTCGGCGGCATGGTCGGCGCCACCCCCGAGCTCCTGCTGCGCCGTGAGGGCGACCAGCTCACCTCCCTGGTCCTGGCCGGGACCCGCCCCCGGGGCGTGGACGCCGAGGACGACCACCGCCTGGGCCAGGAGATGCTGACCTCCGCCAAGGACGTCGAGGAGCACGGGCTGGCCGTGGACTCCCTGCGCACCGCCCTGGAACCGCTCTCCGAGGAGCTGGTGGTCCCCGCCTGGCCGCACCTGCTCAAGCTCGCCAACGTGCAGCACCTGGCCACCCGCGCCCACGCCCGCCTCTCCGCCGGGGTGTCCGCCCTGGACGCGGTGGCGGCCCTGCACCCCACGGCGGCCGTGGGCGGCACCCCCACCGCGACGGCGATGCGCCTCATCGCGGAGGTGGAGGGCATGGACCGGGGCGGGTACGCCGGGCCGGTGGGCTGGTTGGACGGCGCGGGCAACTCCGAGTGGGGCATCGCGCTGCGCTGCGCCCACGTGGACGGCGCCCACGCCCGCCTGTACGCGGGCGGTGGGATCGTGGCCGGTTCGGACCCGGCCTCGGAGGTGGCCGAGGCCGAGTCGAAGTTCCGGGTGATGCGCGAGGCCCTGACCGACCCCGAGGCCTGAGGACCCGGCCCCCACCAGGTGAGAGGGCACGGCCAGCGCTTCACACGGCGGAAACACGCGCGGGGCAGGCTCGCGGTATGAACGTCACACTGGTCCCCTGGGACGATCCCGACGCCGTCGCCCTCCGCCTCGGCCAGCGGCGGGAGATCGCCGCCCGCTACGCCACCCCGGACTCCGAACCGGGCACCCCGCCCTCCGCCGACGACATCGCGGTGTTCGCGCTGGTGCGCGACGACGACGGCACCGCCGTGGGCTGCGGCGGCCTGCGGGACCTGGGCGACGGGCTCGGCGAGGTCAAGCGCATGTTCGTGCGGCCGGAGAACCGGGGCTCGGGCGTGGCCGGGGCGCTGCTGCGCACCCTGGAGGACTGGGCCCGTGAGCGGGGATGGACGTCCCTGCGCCTGGAGACCGGCGACCGCCAGCCGGACGCCGTGCGCTTCTACACGAAGGCGGGTTACGGCCCCATCGCCGCCTTCGGCGCCTACGCCGACGCGCCCGGCTCACTGTGCTTCGAACGGGTCCTCTGAGACAGCGTCACGAGGAACCGGCCCCGGTTCCTCCCCCACGACGGAGGGAACCGGGGCCGGTGGTCCGCTCCGGGCCGACGCGGCCCGGTCGCACCCGCTGGGTGCGGTGATCAGCTGCCGATGTCGCGGCCGCCCTTGTGCCAGGCGCACACCACGGACGGGCGGGGGAAGTCCCCGTCCGGCCAGACGCTGGTCGGCTGCTCGACCGAGCCGTTCTCGCCCGGGTGCTGCGGCGCGAGGAAGACGGTCTTCTGGTCCTCGGTGATCAGCGGGCCGCAGGTCTCGGCCTCGACCGGGACGGTGGCGAAGGTCCGCAGTTCACCGCGGAAGCGGCCCTCGACCGGGACCACGTGCAGGGCGTCGTTGATGCCCAGGGTCCCCGGCTGGCCGTCGGTGGAGATCCACAGGTTGCCGTGCTTGTCGAAGGCCACGTTGTCGGGCGCCGAGATCGGCATGACCTTGGACTTGTCGAACCCGGCGAAGTAGGTGGACTCGTCCTCGGGGTCACCGCAGACGATCGGCACGATCCAGGTGAACGTGGTGGCCGCGGAGTCCGAACCGTCCTCGATGATCTCCAGGACGTGCCCGAACTTGTTGGGGCCGCGCGGGTTGGGCTCGTCGGCCTGGCCGGGCTCTCGGGCGCTGTTGTTGGTCAGTGCGCAGTAGACCTTGCCGGTCACCGGGCTGGGCTCGAAGTCCTCGGGGCGGTCCATCTTGGTGGGGCCGACCCGGTCGGCGGCCAGGCGGGTGTGGATCAGCACCTCCGCCACGGAGAAGCCCTCCACGAAGCTCTCGGTGTCGGTGCACAGCGGAATCCACTCGCCGGTGCCGTCGAACTCGCCGTCGGAGGGCAGCGCGCCGGTGCCGTCGATCTCCTCGGAGGGGCTGTTGCCCTCCAGGCGGGCCACGTAGAGCGTGCCGGAGTCCAGCAGCGTCATGTTGTGCCTACGGGAGCCCTCGACGTACTTCTTGGCGCTGACGAACTTGTAGATGTAGTCGAAGCGCTCGTCGTCACCCATGTACGCGGCGACACGGCCGTCCTCGGTCAGGTTGACGTTGGCGCCCTCGTGCTTGAAGCGGCCCAGCATGGTGCGCTTGGCCGGGGTGGAGTCGGGGTCGTGCGGGTCGATCTCCACGATGTAGCCGAAGCGGTGCGCCTCGTTGGGGTGCTTGGAGAGGTCGAAGCGCTCGTCCACGCGGTCCCAGCGACGGCCGCCGCGGCTGGTGGAGAACCCGTAGCGGGCGTAGGGCGCGGTGTCGGGAGCGGAGACGAAGTACTGGTTGTAGTTCTCCTCACCGCTGAGGATGGTGCCCCAGGGGGTGGTACCGCCCGCGCAGTTGTTGAGCATGCCCATGACCCGTGTGCCCTCGGGGTCGGCCTCCGTACGCAGCAGTTCGTCCCCGGCGGCGGGGCCGGTGAGCCGGAACTCCGTGCCGAGGTGGACGCGCCGGTTGAAGGGACGGTCACCGTCGGCGAGCACCCACTGGCCCGTGTCGTCCACCCGGTCCAGTTCCACCACGGAACCGCCGTGCGCGGCCATCGCCACGCGGATCCACTCGGGGTCGGCGTCCGCCCCGTCGGAGTACCCGCGGAACATCAGTTCCTCGTTGGTGTACTCGTGGTTGACCCACAGCAGGCCGCTGTCGTCGTCCAGCGGAAGGAAGCCGACGTAGTCGCAGTTGTAGCCGAACTGCTTCGCCTGGGCCTCGGCGGTCTGGTCGTCGAAGTCGAACTCGGGGGCGTCGGGCAGGACGGGGTCGCCCCAGCGCACGATCACGTGGTGGTCGTAGCCCTCGGGGACGGTGACCGCGTCGAGGTTGTTCGGTTGGACGCTCTTGAAGGTGGGGCGGGGCGAAGGGTGCGGGCGGTTGGGGCCTCTGTCCGCCGTGGCCGGGCTCAGGGCGGCCAGGCCGAGGGCGCCGGCTCCGGCGCCGACCGCCGCCCCCCTGAGCGCGGTGCGCCGGGAGAGCACACCCTGGAAGATGTCACCGAAGTACGCGTTGTCGCTCTTGTTGGGAGCGGGGTGGAAGCAGGCGTTCCCGCACCGGTACTCGCAGGTCTTGGGGGAACGGCCTCCTCCGACTCCTAGCAGGGGCAGGAGTCGGCGGCGGGGCGCGGATGGGGTCACACGTTCTCCTCGGGGATCGTGACCGCTCACGCGCCCCGTCGGGCTGCGGGGCTCCGCTCAGGGGCGCGACAGCGATCGTGCAGGAGGTCCTGCCTGGTCGCTCACGACCTTGGCCGAGTTTTCACACGCGATGGTGAAACCCGGGTGAACGCATCGACAACTCCCCAGGCACGCCCGGGGGCATCACCCTGCAAAGTCGTACGAACACGCACCGTCGGACCACTTGTGGTGATCCTCGCCTACCCGCTCCATCTCGTCCAGATGCCTCGCCCGGGGGCGTGGGTGTCTTCTACCGGTCTGACCACATGTGTCATGCCACTTGTGTCACGGAGGTCTCCCCGGAGTCAGTGTCCGGCGCGGCCCACGGGGACCACGAGCGGACCTCCGGAGACCGGATCCTCGGTGACGACGGCCTCCAGGTCGAAGGCCTCGCGCAGCAGTTCCGGGGTGAGCACCTCGGCGGGCGTACCGCTGGCCACCACCCTGCCGTCGCGCATGGTGATGAGGGTGTCCGCGTAGCGGGCGGCGAGGTTGAGGTCGTGCAGGACCATCACGATGGTGCTCCCGCCCTGCCGGTGCAGGTCGCGGACGAGGTCCAGGACGTCCACCTGGTGGACCAGGTCCAGGAACGTGGTGGGCTCGTCCAACAGCAGCAGGTCCGTGCCCTGGGCCAGGACCATCGAGATCCACGCCCGCTGGCGCTGGCCGCCGGACAGCTCCTGGAGCGGGGTGTCCGCCAGCTCCAGCAGGCCGGTCCGCTCCAGGGCTGCGGACACCGCCCGGTGGTCGTCGCCCGACCACTGCCGGTACCACGTCTGGGACGGGTGGCGGCCGCGCGCGACCAGGTCCGCGACGGTGAGGCCGTCGGGGGCGGTCGGTTGCTGCGGCAGGACCCCCAGCACCCGCGCCACCTCCCGCGTGGGCACCCGGTGGATGTCCCGGCCGTCGAGCTCCACCACACCGGCGCGCGGGCGCATGAGGCGGCCCAGGGCCCGCAGCATGGTGGACTTCCCGCACCCGTTGGGTCCGATGACGCAGGTGACGGTGCCCTCGACGATGTCGGCGTCCAGGCCGTCGACGATGGTGCGTTCGTCGTAGGCCAGGGTGAGGCCGCGGGCGCTCAGCCGGGCCCGGGACGCCTCGACCGTGGCCGGAGCCGTGTCCGGGAGCGGGCTCGGGTGGGTCTGTTCGGTGGTCACGCCTGGACCTTTCGGTTGCCGCGGACGAGCAGGTACACGAGGTAGAGGGCGCCCAGGCAGCCGGTGACGATGCCGACCGGGAGCTGGACGGTGCCGAAGAGGTTACGGGCCACCAGGTCGGCACCGGCCACCAGGGCGGCCCCGACCAGGGCCGAGAGCAGGACGGGAGGGCGTGGCGAGCGGCCCAGTCTGAGGGCGATCTGCGGGGCGGCCAGCGACACGAAGAGGATGGGTCCGGCCGCCGAGGTGCCGAACGCCGCGAGCAGCACGGCCAGGACGAGCATGCCGGTGCGGGCGGCCTCCACGCGCACGCCGAGGCCCCGGGTGACGTCGTCGTCGAAGGAGAGGGCGTCGAGTGTGCGCGCACCGACCAGGGCCAGCGGCAGCAGGACGGCGAGGGCGACCGCCACCGGAAGGGCGTGGGCCCAGGTGCGCATGGACAGGCTGCCCGCGATCCAGACCATGGCCCGGCCGCTGTCGTTGACCTCTCCGAGGGTGAGCATCCAGAGGGTGACGTTCATCAGGACGGTGGACACGCCCACGCCCACCAGGAGGAGGCGGAAGCCGTCGATACCGCCGCGCCAGGCCAGCCCGTAGCAGAGAGCTCCGGCCGCCAGTCCTCCGATCAGCGCGAGCGCGGGGACCCCGATCTGGGCGAGCGGGCCGCTGACGATCCCGTAGCTGCCGCCGAAGGCCATCACCGCGACCACGCCCGCGCTGGCACCGTGGGTGACCCCGAGCAGGTCGGGGCTGGCCAGCGGGTTGCGCATGATCGCCTGGGTGATGGCACCGGCGGCGGCCAGCGCGGCGCCCGCGAGCAGACCGACCACCACGCGCGGCATCCGCACGCGCCAGATGGTGAAGTACTCGTCATAGCTGGTGCCGACGACGTTGGCCCACACCTGGCCCGGGGCGACGAAGACGTCCCCGACGGAGAGGTTGAGCCCGGTCAGGGCCAGGGCCACCACAGAGGTGAGCGCCGCGACGGCGACCAGGCGCGGGCGGAGCGGGATCGCGACCGGGCCGAGGCTGATCGCCCGGGCCCGGCGCGCCAGGGGATCGCGCGGGGGCGGGGAGTCGAGGGTGGCGGTCACAGGGCGAACAACCTCCGGCGGCGGACGACGTGGATGAAGAAGGGGGCGCCGACCAGGGCGAGGACCACCCCGACCTGGAGTTCGCCCGGCGGGGCGAGGAACCGGCCGAGGATGTCGGCGGAGAGCAGGAGGACCGCGCCCATGAGGGCCGAGTAGGGGATCAGCCACCGGTAGTCGGCTCCGACGATCCCCCGCGCCAGGTGCGGGACGATGAGCCCGACGAAGGCGATGGGCCCGCAGGCCGCGACGGTGATTCCGGTCAGGAGGGTGATGGCGGCCAGGCCGACGAGGCGGGCCCGGCCGACCCGGAACCCCAGGGCGCGGGCGGTGTCCTCGCCCAGGGCCAGGGCGTTCAGGGCGCGGGCGTTGGCCAGGGCGAGCACGGCGCCGACGAGGACGACGGGGATCATCTGGGGGATGATCGACGGGTCGCGGCCGGAGAGGGAGCCGACCCGCCAGAACCGGAAGTTCTCCATGGTGGACTGGTCGAGCAGGACCAGCCCGGAGGCGACCGAGTAGGCCATCCAGCTGATGGCGGTCCCGGCGAGCGCCAGGGTGACGGGGGTGGGCCCGCGCCCGGGGACCGAGGCCACCGCGTACACCAGGACCACGGCGGCGCCCGCCCCGGCGAAGGCGAACCAGGCCTGGGTGTGCAGGGCGGTGACGCCGAAGAAGTGGATGCCCGCCACGACGGCGAGGGCGGCGCCGAAGGTCACCCCGAGGATGCTGGGGTCGCCCAGGGGGTTGCGGGTGTGGCCCTGCATGAGGGCGCCGCCCAGGCCGAGGCTGATTCCGGCCAGGAGGCCGAGCACGGTGCGGGGCAGGCGGATCTCGTTGACGATCGTGTCGGCCTCGGGCCCCGCACCGGTGGTCAGGGCCTGCCAGACGGTGACGGGGTCGAGGGTGCGGGCGCCCACGAGCACACTGGCGGCGAGGGCGGCGGCGAGCAGCAGGGTGAGCAGTCCCAGACCGGCCAGGCGGCGTGATCTCCGGGCGTCGACGGCGGAGCGCGCCGACTCCCGGGGGCGTGGTGCTCCGTCCGCTTCCTGGGTCGGGCCTGTGCTCCGGCTCACCCGGTCTCCCCTCAGACAAAAGGCCAGGCAGACCTAAGTTAGGTTTGCCTAGCCACACTTGGATGATCTAAGTTTGCCACGGTTCACACCAGAGAGTCACCCCGTCCGACCGTTCGTCAAGTTCTGGCAGCTCGTCGCGCAACCTCGACGGAGCGGCGCCGGGACCGCCCACACCCCTCCGGGAGCCCCCACCATGAACCACCACCTCCTCCCCCGCCGCTCGGGGATGGCCGCTCTGGCGGCGGTCTCCTCACTGGCACTGCTCACCGCCTGCGGCGCGGCCGGTCCCGGAGAGGACGCCGACGGAGGTGACGGCTCCGGTGACGGCGGGACCGCCGAGGGATTCCCGCTCACGGTCGACCACGCCCTGGGCTCCACCGAGATCCCCGCCGCCCCGGAGCGGGTACTGCCACTGGACTCCACGTACGTGGACGCCACCCTCGCCCTGGGCGGGAACGTGGTGGGCTACACCCAGATCGCGGAGAACCAGGACGGGCTGCCCGAGTACCTGGTCGAGAGCGACTGGAACACCGGCGGGGCGGACGGGGCCGAGTCGGTCGGCCTGCTCTGGGAGATGAGCCCCGAGTTGGTCGCGCAGACCCGGCCCGACCTGATCCTGTCCGCCGAGGTCCGCCACGGCGACGCCTACGACCAGCTCACCGAGGTCGCTCCCACCGTCATGTCCGAGGACACCGGGGTCTCCTGGAAGGACAACCTGCGTCTGACCGGTGAGGCCATGGGCCAGGCCGAGGAGGCCGAGCGCCTGATCACCGAGTTCGAGGACCGCGCGGCCGCCATCGGTGAGGAGATCACCGAGGCCCACGACGGAGGGGCTCCCACGGTGTCCGTGGTCCGCTTCGCCGGGGACGCCGAGGGCGTGCGGCTGTACACGCGCAACTCCTACATCGGGGTGATCCTGGACGACCTGGGTCTGCCCGCCAGCGAGCACACCGAGACCGACTCCGAGGAGATCGCGACCTATCACAGCCCCGAGCGCCTGCTCGACCTGGAGGCCGACCGGATCCTGGTGGCCACCTACGACGACGGCGCGGGCGAGGTGGACGAGTCCAAGGACGACTACGTCACCAACCCCCTCTGGGACCAGCTGGAGGGCGAGAAGACCGACGTGGACGACGACTACTGGATGTCCGGCGTGGGCCTGATCTCCGCGCACGCGGTCCTCGACGACGTGGCCGAGGTCTTCGACGTCGACCCGCGGCACTGACCATCCCCCGTGGGGCCCGGGCTCCGGGCCCCCTTTCCCTGCCCTGACCCGCGCACGCTCCGTGCGCGGACCCTGACACGCCGAAAGGGCACCACCATGGAACCGCCCCGCTCCTTCGAGCACACCCCCGCCCTGTCCCCCGACGCCCTCCCGGAGGCGGTCCGCGTGGCCGCCCTGGAACTGGCCGACTCCCCCGGTTCCGGGTACGTCTACGACCCCGCTCTGGCCGCCGACCGGGTGCGGACCCTGCGCGCGGCCCTGCCGGAGTGGGCCCGGGTGTACTTCGCGGTCAAGTCCAACGGGTTCGCCCCGGTGCTCTCCCACCTGTCCGAGGCCGTGGACGGCTTCGAGGCGGCGTCGTTGAGCGAGGCCCGCACGGCGCTGGCGGCACTGCGCGAACGTGACCGGCGCGAAGGAGTCGGCGGGGGCGCCGAGCCCGGCGAGCGGATCGCGGTGAGCGGTCCGGGCAAGACCCCGGAGATGCTGTCGGGTCTGGCCCGGCTGCGGGCCGAGCGGGGCGCCGACGTGGTGGTCAACGTCGAGAGTGAACTGGAGCTGCGCCGGGCCGCCGCCGCTGCCCGGGCGGCGGACGTCGTGCTCCCGGTCACCCTGCGCGTGAACCCCGAGCGGGTACCGGTGAGCGGGTCCCTGGTGATGGGCGGGGCGCCGAGCCCCTTCGGGCTGCCGGAGCCCCGTGTACCGGAGGCGGTGGCGGCCGCTATGTCCCTGCCCGAGCTGGACCTGGTGGGGTTCCACGTCCACGCGGTGAGCGGCAACACCGACGCCGTGGCACACGCCGCCTACGTGCTCTGGTGCCTGGAGTGGGCGGCGGAGACGGCCAGGCGGCACGGCGTGGACCTGCGCGTGGTGGACGTGGGCGGCGGGCTCGGCGTTCCCTTCGAGGAGGGTGACGGCGAGTTCGACCTCACCGCTTTGGGCGCCGCCCTGGCCGCGCTGCCCGACCCGGGTGTGGAGGTGGTGTTCGAGCCCGGCCGATGGATCGCGGCGCCGACCGGCTGGTACGCGGCGCGGGTGACCGACGTGAAGTCGGCCTACGGCGAGCACTTCGCGGTGGTGCGCGGCGGCATCAACCAGTTCCAGCTGCCCACCTCCTGGGAGATCAGGCACAACTTCGCGGTCGTGGAGGGCGGGGACTGGCCCCGGGACCTGCCGCGCCCCGGTGTGGAGGGGGTCTCGGTGACGGTCTCGGGCGAGCTGTGCACGCCGGAGGACGTGCTGGCCAGGGACGTGCGCGTGGGTGCGCTGCGCGCGGGTGACGTGCTGGTCTTCCCCAACGCGGGCGCCTACGGCCACGAGTTCGCGATGCCCGCGTTCCTGGCGCATCCGGGGGCTCCGAGGCGGACCGTCGACACCCGCCGGACCCGCCCGCAAACGTGAACTTGAGCACTCCATCCGGGCATTGACTTGATTAGGTTAGCCTGCCCTAATTGAACCCGGCCACATCACGTAACCGCAACACCACAGTCGCTCCGGCGACACACCTCACTCCCCCGCGGCACCCCGAGGACCCGACGAAGGAACGCCCCCGATGCCCGTGACACCCGCTCCCACGGCCGAACCAGCACCGGACGTCCAGTGGCACCTGGAGAACCTCCGGGGCCACGACGTCCAGGCCGACCCGCAACCCTGGGTCGAGGCCTACGAGACGGTCTACGCCGCCTCACTGCACCTGCCCGACCACCGGGACCCCACCTTCGGGGAACGCCTCGCGTTCAGCGCCTCCCGGCCGGGCTTCCGCCTCACGGCCTGCCGGGTCGACGGCGAGCTGGCCGGATTCGCCTACGGGTACACCCTCCCCGCCACCACCGGCTGGTGGGACGGGTTCGAGCCCCGGCCCGGCGTCGACGCCGAGGAGACCGCCCGGGAGCACCCCGGCCGTACCCTCGCCCTGTGCGAGGTCCTGGTCCACGACCGGTTCCGCGGCCGAGGTGTGGCCCGCCGGGCCCTGACCCTGCTGATGGGAGGCCGCCGGGAGGAGCGGGCCGCCGCACTGGTGGCCGAGGGCAACACCCGCGCCCTGGAACTCTTCCTCGCCAACGACTGGCGGCACGTGGGCGATGTCGCCCCGCACCCGGGATGGCGCAGGCACCACGGTCTGGTCCTGCCCCTGCGCCCCTGACCGGGAACGCGCTCCGACCCCACCCCACTCGACCCGGCCCGCACCGTCCACCGATGGCGCGCGCCCGACACCGCGGCTCCTCCTCCGAACCGTCCGGCACGGCAGCACCCCGGAACGGCCGCCGCACCCCCACCCGCCCCGCGCGTTCCGCACCCGGACCCACAGGAGCCCGACACCCATGCCCATCACACAGAGTGACACGACTCTGACCATGAGCACCTCCGGTGACAGCGAGACTGACCCGCCCGTTCCCCTCCTCGCCGCACGGCTGGCCGGGGCCCCCGGCGGGCCCGCCACGGTCGCCGCCCTCGTGGGCAGGGCCGCCGAGTCACTGGCCAGCGGCTCCTCCCTCCGAGGCGGCCCGCTGCCCGCGCACGGCCCCGCCGAGGTGGCCGAGCGGGTCCGCGCGGCGCTGGGCCCCCTCCTCCCCGAACCCGACGTCTCCGCCGAGGCCGTGCTGGAACGCCTCACCCACGCCCTGGCCCTCGGCTCCGCCGACCCCGCGCACCCCCACTGCGCGGCGCACCTGCACTGCCCGCCCCTGGCCGTCGCGGTCGCCGCCGACACCGTCGCCTCGATCCTCAACCAGTCCATGGACTCCTGGGACCAGGCACCCGCCGCCACCGCCCTGGAGACCGAGGTGGTGGCCGAGCTGGCCGGACTGGTCGGCTACGACGGGTCCGGCGCCGGTGGCGTGATCACCTCCGGCGGCACCGAGTCCAACCTGACCGCCCTGCTCCTCGCCCGTGACCACGCCCTGCCCGGAGCGGGCCGCCACGGGCTGACCGGGACCTCCGGGACGGCCCGGCCCCGTGTGCTGTGCGGGGAGGTGGCGCACTTCTCCGTGCAGCGCTCCGCCGCCCTCCTCGGGCTGGGCGAGGACTCCGTGGTCACCGTCGAGGTGGACGAACGGCACCGCATGCGGCCCGAGGCACTGCGCGCCGCCCTCGAACGCGTCCGCGCGGACGGCGACACGGCCGTGGCCGTGGTCGCCACCGCCGGCACCACCGACCTGGGCGGCGTCGACCCGCTCGACGCGGTCTCCCGTGTCTGCCGGGAGTCCGGCGTGTGGCTGCACGTGGACGCCGCCTACGGTGGCGGCGCACTGTTCTCCCCGCGTCTGCGCGCCCTGCTCACCGGGATCGCGAACGCCGACTCGGTCAGCCTGGACCTGCACAAGCTCGGCTGGCAGCCGGTGGCCGCCGGAGTGCTCCTCACCCGCGAGCGCGCCCTGTTCGCGCCCCTGTCACGTTCGGTGGACTACCTCAACCCCGCCGACGACGAGGAGGCGGGCTACCCGAGCCTGCTCGGGTACTCGCTGCGCACCACCCGCAGGGCGGACGTCCTCAAGATCGCTGTCACCCTGCGCGCCCTGGGCACCGACGGGCTCGGCCGACTCGTCGAGGCCTGCCACGACCTCGCCCTGGAGACCGCCGCCCTGGTCACGGCCCGTCCCGAGTTCGAACTCCTGGCCACGCCCAGCCTCACCACGGTGGTCTTCCGCTACCGCGCCGGAGAGCACTCGGACACCGTCAACGCGCGCCTGCGCCGCCACCTGCTCGAACGGGGCCGCGCCGTGGTCGGCCGCACGGCCGTGCGCGGACGGGTGTGGCTCAAGCTCACCCTGCTCAACCCCGACACGACCGCCGACGACACCGCCGCGCTGCTCGACGAGGTGGCCAAGGCGGGCGCCGACGAGCGGACCGTCCCCGAGGAG
The DNA here is from genome assembly GCF_056173345.1 of Nocardiopsis sp. iso_237. Taxonomy (NCBI): domain Bacteria; kingdom Bacillati; phylum Actinomycetota; class Actinomycetes; order Streptosporangiales; family Nocardiopsidaceae; genus Nocardiopsis; species Nocardiopsis sp. iso_237. The sequence goes on from NZ_CM149669.1 coordinate 3,916,419, forward strand.
TCCCGTTGACCCACCCGCACGACGGCCCCCGCGTCCACGACCTCGTGGGGGTCGGTCTCGGCCCGTTCAACCTCGCCCTGGCCGCCCTCTCCGACGCGGTCCCCGGGCTGTCCGCGCGCTTCCTGGAGGCCCGCCCGGACTTCTCCTGGCACCCCGGGCTCCTGCTGGAGGGGGCCCGCCTCCAGGTGCCCTTCCTCGCGGACCTGGTGAGCATGGTGGACCCGACCAGCCGGTGGTCGTTCCTTTCCTACCTGCGCGAACACGACCGCCTGTTCCCCTTCTACTTCGCCGAGCACTTCCACGTGCCCAGGCGCGAGTACGACGACTACTGCCGGTGGGTGGCCCGCAGCCTGGACTCCTGCCGTTTCGACGCCGAGGTCACCGCGGTGCGCGCGGAGGACGACGTGTTCACCGTCGAGTACACCCGGGCCGACGGATCCCGTGAGGCCGTGCGCGGACGCGCCCTGGTGCTCGGGATCGGCACCGCCCCGGTGCTGCCCGAACCCCTGCGCGAGCTGGAGGGCGCACGCGTCCTGCACGCCGCCGACTACCTCGACCACACGGCCGCGCTGGCCGGGGCGGGCGACGTGACCGTGATCGGCTCCGGACAGTCGGGCGCCGAGGTCTTCCTCGACCTGCTGCGCTCCCCCGACCACCGCGACACCCGGGTGCGCTGGCTGACCCGCTCGCCCGCCTTCGCCCCCATGGAGTACTCCAAGCTCGGCCTGGAGCACTTCACCCCCGACTACACGGCCTACTTCCACGCCCTGCCGGAGCCGGTACGGGACCGTCTGGTGCCCGAGCAGTGGCAGCTCTACAAGGGCGTCAGCGCCGACACCATCGCGGAGATCCACGACGTGCTCTACGAGCGCGGCATCGGCGGCGGCGAGGTCGGCGCGTCCCTGGCGGCCCAGTGCGAGCTCGTCGGCGCCCGCGCCGAGGGGGACGGCTACGAACTGCGCTTCCGCCACCGTGAGCAGGGGCGCGCGTTCACCGTGCGCACCGACGCCGTGGTGGCCGCCTCGGGGTACGTCCAGCGGGCACCCGCATTCCTCGCGCCCGTGGCCAAGTTCCTGCGCACGGACGCGCGGGGGCGCCACGTGGTCGGCCCCGACCACCGACTGGAGACCGACCCCGCGCTGTCCGCCCCCGTTCACGTGCAGAACGCCGAGCTGCACACCCACGGCGTCGGCTCCCCGGACCTGGGGCTGGGTGCCTGGAGGGCCGCCACCATCCTCAACAGCCTCACCGGACGCACCGTGTACCGGCTCCCCGAGCGCACTGCCTACCAGACCTTCGGCGTGCCGGGCGAGGAGCGCCGGTGACCAGCCAGTCCACCACACCGACCGACCACCGGACGGAAGGGAACCCCTTGACCCAGACCGCACCCGCCACCACCGATCCCTCGGACCCCGCCACCACCGACGCCGAGACCTGGCGCCGGGCCGGGCGGCGCCTGCTCGCCCACATGGTCAGTGAGATGGCCTACGAGGAGATGGTGGTTCCCGAGGCCGCGTCCAACACCGTCCCCGGATCCTCCCCCTCCTGGACACTGGCCGTGGACGGCGGCGTCTCCTACGGCTTCACCGCGCGCCGGGGCGGGTTCGGTTCCTGGCACGTCGACCCCGACTCGCTGGTCCGACGCACCCGGGAGGGCGAGGAGCCCGCCTGGGACCCCTCCCTGTTCGTCACCGACGCGCAGGCCACCGTGGGCCTGCCCGGCGACTCCCTGGCCGAGGTGGTCCGCGACCTCCTGGCCACGCACGCGGCCGACGCCCGGCTGATCTCCTCCGCCCTCGGCGCCGCCGATCTCGCGGACCTCCCGTACGAGGACCTGGAGGGACACCAGACCGGCCACCCCTGCATCTTCGTCAACAAGGGCCGCCTGGGGTTCTCCGCGGCCGACGCCGCCCGCTACACCCCCGAGGCCCGGGGCGCGTTCCACCTCGTGTGGATCGCGGTCCACCCCGACCTCGGGGGCTTCCAGTCCATGGCCGACACCGAACGGCACGGCCTGCTCGCACGCGAACTCGACGAGGACCAGCGCTCCGGGTTCGCGGCGGCCGTGCGGGCGCGCGGCGGCGACCCGGACGCCTTCCTCTGGATGCCGGTCCACCCCTTCCAGTGGGACGAGGTGGTCGCCCCGCTGTTCGCCTCCGAGATCGCCCTCGGCCGGGTGGTGCGGCTCGGCCTGAGCCGGGACCGCTACCGCCCCTTCCAGTCCATCCGCACCCTGATGAACCTGGACCGGCCCGACCGCCTCAACGTCAAGGTGCCGCTGATGATCCGCAACACCCTGGTGTGGCGCGGACTCTCGGGGACCCAGACCGGGTGCGCCCCGCACACCAGCACCTGGTTGCGCTCGCTCGCCGAGCGCGACCCGTACTTCACCGAGACCGGGGTGATCATGCTCGCGGAGCGCGCCTCAGTGACCGTCCCCCACCCCGTGTTCGATCAGATGCCGCAAGCGCCCTACCGCTTCCACGAACTCCTGGGCACGATCTGGCGCGAGCCGATCCACGGCCACCTCGCCCCCGGGGAGCGGGCCCGCACCATGGCCTGTCTGCTCCTGGAGGGCTCCGACGGGCGGGCGCTGGTGACCGAGCTGGTCGAGCGCTCGGGGCTGGAGCCGCAGGTGTGGCTGGAGCGGTTCCTGGGAGCGCTGTTCCCACCGGTCCTGCACTACCTGCACCGCTACGGGGCCTCGTTCACCCCGCACGGCGAGAACGTCGTGCTGGTCTTCGACAGCGCCGAGACCCCCGTACGCGTCGCCCTGAAGGACTTCGGCTCCGACGTCGAACTCCTCCCCTTCGACCTGCCCGAGTACGCCGAGATCCCCGCCCACGTGCGCTCGGACCTGCACCGGTGGAAGCCCGAGGAGCTGGCCCATTCGGTGCTGTCCGCGATCTGCGCCGGCCACCTGCGGTTCCTCGCCGACATCGTCGAACGCCAGCTGGGCGTACCCGGGGAACAGCTGTGGCGGCTCGCCCGCGAGCAGGTCCTCGCCTACCAGGAGCGCTTCCCCGAACTGGCCGACCGCTTCGCGATGTTCGACCTCCTCGCGCCCAGGGTCGGCCGGGTCGCCCTCAACCGCGAACAGCTGATGGGCGGCGGCTTCCACGAGCGCGCCGAACGCGACGCCGAGTTCGACGTCATGCACGGGCTGGTCGACAACCCCCTCGCCCAGCCGTGACCACCACCAGCCCGGAGAACCCGCCTATGCCCACCCAGAACCCGACCCGTGCCCAGGCTCCGGCCCGGCCCCGGGACCCGGCCGCCTCCCCGGACCCGCTTCCGGTCCCCCCTGAGCTCACCGCCGAACACTGGGACCGCGCCAGCGACCGCCTGGCCGCCAAGATGCTCGCGGAACTCTGCTTCGAGTACGCCCTGCGCCCCGAACCCGAGGGCCCTGCTCGGTGGCGGGCCCGCGTGCACCCCGGCGCCGCCTACGTGTTCGAGGGGCGGCGCACCACCATGGACGGCTGGCGGGTCCGTCCCGGCACCGCCGAGCGCGAGGCCGCCGACGGCACACGGACCGCCGCAGGGCCCTTCACCCTCCTGCGCGACCTCGGCGCGGCCGGGATCGTCGACCCGGCCGTGGAGGCGTTCACCGTCGGGGAGCTCACCGCCACCCTCAGCGGGGACGCCCGCCTGGCCTCCTCCCGCACCACCAGCGCCGCGCTGGCCGAGCTCCCCCACGCCGAACTGGAGGGGCACCAGACCGGACACCCGTGGATCTTCGCCAACAAGGGCCGGGTCGGCTTCTCCGCTCGGGACCGCGCCCTGTTCCCTCCCGAGGCCCGGCGGCCCGCGCGGATGCCCTGGATCGCCGTGCACCGCTCCCTGGCCGAGCACCACGGTGTCCCGGGCCTGGACCAGGAGGCCCTGCGCGCGCGTGAGCTGGGGCCCGAGCTGACCTCCGCGTTCACCGACCGCCTGGAGCGGGCCCTGCGGGGCTCCGGGTCCGCCGCGACGGAGTTCGTGTGGCTTCCGGTCCACCCCTGGCAGTGGGACGAGGTGGTCGTGCCGCTGTTCGCCGCCGAGATCGCCCACCGCCTCGTCGTGCCGCTGGGTGAGGCGGACGACGACTACCTGCCGCAGCAGTCCATCCGCACCTTCACCAACCTGGGCCGTCCCGACCGGCTCAACGTCAAGCTGTCGCTGGCCATCCTCAACACGATGGTCTACCGGGGCATCCCCACCGAGCTGTGCCGGGCCGCGCCCGCCAGCACCGGGTGGGTGCACGCCCTGCGCGACCGCGACCCCTTCCTCTCCGAGCGCTGCCGCGTGGTGCTGCCCGGCGAGGTCGCGGCGGTGGCCGTGCGCCACCCCGTGCTGGAGGAGATCCCCGACGCCCCCTACCGGCACCGCCAGCTGTTGGGCGCCCTGTGGCGCGAACCGGTCACCGAACGGCTCGACCCGGGTGAGCGCGCCCGTACCCTGGCCGCGCTGTTGCACGTGGACGGCGAGGGGCGGGCCCTCGTCACCGAACTCGTGGAGCGCTCCGGCCTGGGAGCCGAGGAGTGGCTGCGCGCGCTCTTCGCGGCCCTCCTGCCGCCGATCCTGCACCTGCTCTACCGGTACGGGCTGGCCTTCAACCCGCACGGGGAGAACGCGATCGTGGTCCACGACGGGCACGACCGCCCGGTCCGGCTCGCGGTCAAGGACTTCGTGGACGACATGAAGCTCCTGGACACCGACCTGCCCGAGTACGCGGACCTGCCCGGGGAGACCCTGGGCGTGCTCATGCGCTTCGACGCCCGGGAGCTCACCTCCTCGGTCGCGAAGTCCCTGTTCGTCGGCCACTTCCGCTACCTCGCGCCACTGGTCCAGGAGCACCTGGACGTGCCGGAGGAGCGGTTCTGGGACCTGGTGCGCGCGGAGGTCACCCGCTACCAGGAGGAGTTCCCCGAGCTGGCCGCGCGCTTCGCGATGTTCGACCTGCTCGCGCCCGAGTACGAGCGCGTGTGCCTGAACCGGGAGCGCCTGCTGGGCGACGGCTACCACGACCGGGCCGAACGCGACGCGGAGTTCCACCTGGACGCGCCGCCCGTTCCCAACCCGCTGTACCGAGCCCCCGGGACCAGCACCGGGGAGGCCCGGTGAACCCGCTCGTCGGCGGCGGACTGCCGCCCCTGACCGAGACCCTGCCGCCCTCCCCACCGCCGCCGCCCTTCCCGGTGCCCCTCGACCGCCTGCGCGCCGACGTGGAGTCGGGCGCGATCACCGACGTGATCGTGGCCCTGCCCGACCTCCAGGGCCGGGTGCAGGGCAGCCGGATCAACCCCCGGGACTTCCTCTCCCGGACCCTGGAGACCGGCTTCGACGCCTGCCAGTACCTGCTCGCCACGGACGTCGAGATGGAGGCGCGCCCCGGCTACGCCGTCGACCCCTGGGACGGAGGGCTCGGCGACCTCTCCGTGCTGCCCGACCCCGGCACCCTGCGCTACCTGCCCTGGGACCCGGGCACGGCCCTGGTCCTCGGGGACGCCCGCGACGCCGAGGGCACCCCGGTTCCGGTGGCGCCCCGGCAGGTGCTGCGCACCCAGCTGGACCGCCTCTCCGAGCGCGGCTGGCACGCCCTGGCCGGGACGGAGCTGGAGTTCCTGGTGTTCCGCGACTCCTACCAGGAGGCCTTCGAGGCCGACTACCGGAACCTGACCACCGCCACCCGGTTCAACTCCGACTACGCGGTGCCCGAGGTCACCGAGATCGACCCGCTCATGCGGCGCATCCGCACCGCCATGGAGCGCACCGGGATGACCGTGGAGTCGGCCCGGGGCGAGTGCCACCCCGGCCAGTACGAGATCGTCTTCCGCTACGACGACGCCCTGCGCACCTGCGACAACCACGTCGTGTACAAGGCGGGGGCCCGGGCGCTGGCGACGCAGGCCGGGGTCGCGCTGACCTTCATGGCCAAGTACGACGGCGGCGAGGGCAACTCCTGCCACGTGCACCTGTCGCTGCGCGACGGGACCGGTCACCCGGTCTTCGCCGACGACGGCGCGGGCCGGTACGGGATGTCCAAGCACATGGAGCACTTCGTGGCCGGGCAGCTGGCCTGCGCCCGCGACTTCGCCCTGCTGTACGCGCCCAACGTCAACTCGTACAAGCGCCTGTCACCGCAGGCCTACGCGCCGAACACCGTCACCTGGGGTCTGGACAACCGCACCTGCCCGGTGCGGGTGATCGGATCGGGCGAGTCCGCGCGGATCGAGTTCCGGGTGCCGGGCGGGGACGCCAACCCCCACCTGACCGTGGCGGGCATCGTCGCGGCGGGCCTGTACGGGATCGACCAGGCACTGCCCCTGCCCGAACCCACGCGGGGGGACGCCTCAGCCAGCGGCGCCGCCCGCCTGCCCGCCTCCCTGGAGGAGGCCGTCCTGGCCTGGGAGGACAGCGAGATCGCCCGGTCCTGCTTCGGCCCTGAGGTGGTGCGCAACCAGGCGGCGGCGGGCCGCGCCGAACTCGCGGCCTTCTCCGCCACCGTCACCGACCTCGAACGCCGCCGCCACTTCGAGCGCGGCTAGGCACGGGCGCCCCGCCGGACCGATCCGGCGGGGCGTCGGTCCCTCCGCTCACGCGGTCAGCGTGCCACGCGGTAGCGGAGGTAGACGATCCCCCCACCGACGGTGCGGGACTCGACGAGCCGGAGATCCCTCCGGCGCTCGCCCCGGGGAAAGAACGGGATGCCGCCGCCCACCAGCACCGGGTACACCCGGAGCCGGAACTCGTCGATCAGGCCCAGATCGGCCACCTGGGCTGCCAGGGTCGCGCCGCCGACGGCGATGTCGCCCTCCCCCGGACCGGCCCTCAGCCGTGCGATCTCCTCCGCCGGACCGACGGACGCCAGACGGGTGTTGCCCCGTACCTCGGACAGCGTGGAGGAGAACACCACCTTCGGGAGCGCCCGCCAGATCTCGGCGAACTCGACCGTCGAGTGGTCGTGTGCCGGGTTCTGGTCGACGGTCTCCCAGTAGGCCATCGTCTCGTAGAGGCGTCGTCCCAGCAGGTAGACGCCGACCCGGCGCACCTCGTCGGTGGCGAGGGCGAAGACCTCCTCGTCCGGTACCGACCAGTCGAAGGAGCCGTCCGGCCCGACGATGTAGCCGTCCAACGACACACCCATCGAATAGACCACGTCGCGCATCGCGCCCTCCCTCGTGACGGTCCCGACAGTATGACCGTCGAACCCCGCGGAACCCGTCACGACGCGCGCCGACCTCGACACCGCCCCCCGGGGGGACTCGGGCGTGTCCTCGGACCCGTGGTCGACCGGCGACCCCGGGTTCTGGTGCATGCTCTGGGTAGGAACAATCGCGAAAAGCGACACCAGGGACAGCGGGGATGGCTACGGTGAGCGACAAGAACGATCCGACGACCGAAGGCAGTCACATGTCCGCTCCGACAGTGGCCGAGCAACAAGCGCCAGAGTTCGAGGACACCGTGGTCCTCCCCATGCCGCCGCAGGACGGCTTCACCGCTGACGACCTCGACCGTATCCCGGATCTTCCGCCGCACACCGAACTCATCGACGGAAACCTGGTACTGGTGAGCCCCCAGAAGCTGTTCCACATGCTCGTCCTCGAACTCCTCGGAGACGCACTCAAGGTCAACGTGTCCGCGGGGCTGCGGGTCGCGAGGGAGTTCACCATCAGACTCTCCGAACGGCAGCGGCCGGAGCCGGACCTGATGCTGGTCCGTACGGACGCGTTCCAGAAACTGGAACAGACCTGGTTCCCGCCGGAGGCGGTGGAGCTGGCGGTCGAGGTGGTCTCCAAGGAGTCGGAGGTACGGGACCGTGAACGCAAGCCCGAGCTCTACGCGCGGGCCGGTGTGCGCTTCTACTGGCGCGTCGAGCAGGACGGGAACGACGCGGTGGTCTACGAGTACGAGAAGGACCCCGCCAGCCCGTCGGGCGACTACGGCAGGCCGACCATCCACCGGAAGTCCCTCAGGACCTCCGTTCCGCTGAAGTTGGAGTTCGACCTGACGAACATCCTGGACCGCTGACCCGTCACACGGAGGGGGAGGCACGGTGCTCCGTGCCTCCCCCTTCGCGCGCCGCTCCCGCTAGGACAGGGCGCCGAGTGCGTGGTCCACGGCGTCCTGGATACGACGCCGCAGGGCCGCGCTGCCCGCTCTGGTCGTGCGGACCTCCACCATCCGCAGACCCTCTCCGAGGAGGGCCTTGGGCAGGTCGGTGGCCCACTCCACCCGGGTGTACGGCAGGTCCGCCACGGCCGCCACCCGCTCCATGGAGACGCCGTGCGGGGTGCCGAACACCCGCTCGAAGTCGGGGTGGCCCGCCTGTTCCAGGCCCGAGAAGATGCCGCCGCCGTCGTTGTTGACGACGATGACCACGAGGTCGGGGCGGGGCTCGCCCGGGCCGATGATCAGGCCGTTCTGGTCGTGCAGCATCGCGAGGTCGCCCAGCAGGGCGTAGGCCTGGCCCTCGCCCTCCTTCTGGTGGGCCAGGGCCGCGCCGATCGCCGTGGACACCGTCCCGTCGATCCCGCTCACACCACGGTTGCCGACCAGGCGCACCCCGCAGCGGGCGCCCATGGTGGCGTCGAGATCCCGGATGGGCATGCTCGCACCGGCGAACAGCAGCGAACCCGCGGACAGCTGCGAGACGAGGTCGCGGGCCAGGCGCGGCTCGGACAGGGTCTCCTCCGCGTCCAGCACCCCGTCGACGGCCTCGCGGGCGACCGCCTCGGCGCGCTCCCACGAGCGCGACCATTCGGTGCGGCGCGGGTGCGCCCAGTCCAGGCCGGCGGGCGGGGCCACGGCCGCGACCACGTCGGTGGCGGTGCGCGCGGGGTCGGAGAAGTCGTCGGCCAGGCTCGCCGCCGGGTCGCCCAGCGATCCGGCCGTGACCACCACGTGGCGGTCGGCGCGGCGCAGGAACGCCAGGACCTGGCGGGACAGGTTGGGCCGCCCCACGCTCACGACCAGCTCGGGGGTGTGCTCCTCGGAGAACCCCGGCGAGGCCAGCAGCTGCCGGTAGGTGGAGACCGCGCCCGCCCGGCGCGCGTTGGAGGTGGGTTCGGCCAGCAGGGGCCAGCCGGTCACCTCGGACAGGGCCAGGAAGGGAACGGGGTCGTAGTCGCCGTCCCCGCACACGATCACGCCGCGCTCCACGTCCGGCAGGACCAGCGGCGCGGGTTCGGTGAACGGGCCGGGACGCGAGATCCACGGGCGGCCGTCCGGGCGGCCGTCCAGGGGCGCCGTCCAGGTCGGGGCGGCGGAGGGCTCGTCCGGGGTGAGCGGGTCGCGGAAGGCCACGTTGAGGTGGACGGGGCCGGGGCGGCCTCCGGTCGCCGACGCCCAGGCCCGACAGGACAGGGAGCGCCAGTAGGCCACCATGCCCGGGGCCGGGTCGGGGGTGCCGACCTCCGCGAACATGCGCACGGCACCGCCGTACAGGCCGATCTGGTCCACCGTCTGGTTGGCGCCGGTGCCGCGCAGCTCCGGGGGCCGGTCCGCGGTGAGCACGAGCAGCGGGACCCCGCTCTCGTCCGCCTCCAGCACCGCCGGGTGGAAGTTGGCTGCCGCGGTGCCGGAGGTGCACACCACCGCCACCGGGCGGCGTGACGCGCGGGCCAGGCCGAGGGCGAGGAAGGAGGCCGAACGCTCGTCCACACGCACGTGGACCCGGATGCCGGGGTGGGCGACCAGGGCCAGCGCCAAGGGCGTCGAGCGCGATCCGGGAGCGACGACGGCCTCGACCATCCCGCAGCGGGCCAGTTCGTCGACGAGGACCCGAGCCAGGGCGGTAGACGGATTCATCAGAGTCTTTCGTTCGTCAAGGTATGTACCAGTATCCCCGTGCGGTGCGACCCGGTCGAACGGGCCCGGACCTTCCAGTGAACCCCGTTCGGTTCCGAAGGGCGAGCGAAACCGGCTGTGATCTCCTGCCCACAGGCGTCGGACGCACGTCACCCGGGACACCGGTCACCGCGCCCCGTCGGTGGTCAGGACGGGTCGGAGGGGGTCCGTCCCGCCGCCTCGGCGGCCTCGGCCCGTGCGCGCCAGGCACCCGGATCGATCTCGACCGCCGCCAGCGCCGCCTCGTCCACCACGGCCGGACGGACCGGGAGGAACCCGTCCACGGGCAGCAGCGGCTCGGCGGTGACGTCGGCGTTCAGCATCTGCATGGTCGCCAGCCCGCAGGCGTAGGGGAGCTCGGGCAGGCAGGCGGCCAGGGCCACCCCCGCGGCCAGGCCCACCGACGTCTCCACGGCGCTGGACACCACCACCGGAAGCCCACAGGCCTCCGCCACCCTCAGCGCGGCGCGGACGCCGCCTAGGGGCTGCACCTTGAGGACGACGATGTCCGCCGCCTCGGAGGCGCGCACGCGAAGCGGGTCCTCCGCACGGCGGACGGACTCGTCGGCGGCCACCGGCACGTCGACCCGGCGGCGGACGGCCGCCAGCTCGTCCAGGGTCGCGGAGGGCTGCTCCACGTACTCCAGGTCGAACCGGTCCAGCTCGCGGGTCATCCGCACGGCGGTGTCCACGTCCCAGGCACCGTTGGCGTCCACCCGCACCCGGCCGGTGGGGCCGATCGCGGAGCGGACCGCCTCGACCCTGGCCACGTCCTCGCGCCAGTCCTGGCCCTTCTCCGCGACCTTGACCTTGGCCGTGGCGCAACCGCCCGCCGAAACGATCGCGGCGGCGCGTTCGGGGTCCACGGCGGGCACGGTCACGTTGACGGCGACCCGGTCGCGCACGGGCTCCGGCCAGCCGCGGTGGGCCGCCTCATGGCAGGCGGCCCACCAGCGGGAGGCCTCGCGCGGCCCGTACTCCGCGAAGGGCGAGAACTCGCCCCACCCGGCGGGGCCGCGCACCAGCATTCCCTCACGGACCGTGATGCCCCGGAAGCGGTTGCGCAGGCCGATGGCGAAGGCCCGCCCCCCGGCGGCGGTCACCGCCGGGGCAGGCTCCGAGGCGCCGGTCACGGGCGACGCGGGAACTTGTCGAACTCCGGACGGCGCTTCTCCTTGAAGGCGTCCCGACCCTCCTGGGCCTCTTCGCTCATGTAGTAGAGCATCGTGGCGTCACCGGCGAACTGCTGCATCCCGGCGGCGCCGTCGCTCACGGCGTTGATGGCGCCCTTGAGCATGCGCAGCGCCAGCGGGGACTTGTCCAGCATCTCGCGGGCCCAGGAGACGGTCTCCTTCTCCAGGTCCGCCAGCGGCACGACGGTGTTGACCATGCCCATGTCCAGCGCCTCCTGGGCGCTGTACTGGCGGCACAGGTACCAGATCTCGCGGGCCTTCTTCAGACCGACGGTCTCCGCGAGCAGCCAGGCGCCGTAGCCGCCGTCGAAGGAGCCGACCTTGGGGCCGGTCTGGCCGAACTTGGCGTTGTCGGCGGCGATGGTGAGGTCGCAGCAGACCTGGAGGACGTTGCCGCCGCCGATGGACCACCCGGCGACCATGCAGATCACGGGCTTGGGCAGGCGGCGGATCTGCACCTGGAGGTCGAGCACGTTGAGGCGGCCGATGCCCTGCTGGGCCACGGCGTCGTCGCCGATGTAGCCGTCGTCGCCACGGATCTTCTGGTCGCCGCCGGAGCAGAACGCCTGGTCACCGGCGCCGGTGAAGATGATCACGCCGACGCTGGAGTCGTCCCGGGCGATGCCGAACGCCGTCTGGAGCTCGAAGAGCGTCTGGGGGCGGAACGCGTTGTGCCGCTCGGGGCGGTTGATCGTGATCTTGGCGATGCCCTCCGCGGTCTCGTAGATGATGTCGGAATACTCGCCCGACCGCTGCCAGTCGATCACGCTGCTCACGGCTTCTGCTTCTCCTCACGGGGATGGGGACGGTGTGGGCGCGGCCGGGGTGGCCGTCGCGCCCAGACGTCAACCCTACGCATTGTGCCAGGCGAGCCGGGACGGGCAGGCACGCACCCGGCGCCCGGCCCCGCCGGACGCCCCCTCTCCCGGTCGGGCGTACGCTGGAGCACCGTGGCACAAGCAAGCGAACCCCGGTCCCAGGTCCCCGGCCGCGAGGACGAACGCGTCCTCCAGGCGGTACGCGGTCTGACCCCCGCCCACATGCACGAGCTGCTCGCGCGGGCGTTGGACGGGACCGGACCCGCGCTGCTGCCCATCCCCGACGGCACCCCCGCTCCGCGTGCCGAGGCGCTGCTGACCGCCATGCGGCCCTCGTCGCTGCGCACCCCCGACGGCGTGGCCGACCTGCCCGACGGCACCCCCGTGGGCCCGGACGCGGCGCTGGTGGTCACCACCTCGGGTTCGACGGGTGAGCCCAAGGGCGTGGAGCTGTCCGCGACCGCCCTGCGCGCCTCGGCCCGCGCCTCCGTCGCCCGGATCGGCGCCGCACCGGGCGACCGCTGGCTGTGCGTGCTCCCCGCCGGGCACATCTCCGGCATCCAGGTGATGATCCGCGCCCTGGTCACCGGGGGCGAGGTGGTGCACGCCCCGTTCGACACCGACGCGGTCGCGGAGCTGGCGCGCGAACTGCGTCCGCACGTGTCGCTGGTCCCCACCCAGCTGCGTCGACTGCTGGCGGCCGGGGCCGACCTGTCGGCGTTCGGCACGATCCTGCTCGGCGGCGCGGCGGCCGAGCCCTCCCTCCTGGACGCGGCCCGCGCCGCGGGCGGTCGGGTGGTGACCACCTACGGCATGAGCGAGACGTGCGGCGGGTGCGTGTACGACGGCGTGCCGCTGGACGGGGTCGAGGTCCGGATCTCCGGCGCCGAGCCCGGTGAACCCGGCCGGATCGTGCTGGGCGGGCCGACCCTGCTCACCGGGTACCGGATGCCGCCGGGTTCGGAGGAGCGGGGGTGGGCCCGGGACGGGGCCGGGATGGCCCGGGACGGGGCCGGGATGGCCCGCGACGACGCCGGGGCCCCGTGGCTGCGTACCAACGACCTGGGGAGCCTGGACGCCGGGGGACGTCTGCACGTGTTGGGCCGCATGGACGAGGTGGTCAACACCGGCGGTCACAAGGTGGTGCCCGGCCAGGTGAACGCCATCCTGGCCGCCCGCCCCGAGATCGCGGAGTCGGTGGTCGTGGGCCGCCCGGACCCCGAGTGGGGCGAGCGGGTGAGCGCCGTCGTGGTGCCCGCCGACCCCGACGACCCGCCCACGCTGGAACAGCTGCGGGGATGGGTCCGGGAGCGGCTGCCCTCCTACGCCGCCCCCCGGGAGCTGGACCTGCGCTCCGCGCTGCCGATGCTCGCCTCCGGCAAGCCCGACCTCGTCACCCTGCGCCGCCCCGCCCCCTGACCGGTCGAGGGCCGTCCCCCACCCGATCCGCCGCCCCGGATCACCCGGTGCGCGGATTCCTCCCGCCCCCGCTGGTCGGAGCCGGAACACCGCCCCACCGGGGGCCGAGGGCGCGTTTACCGGTGTGGTCCGTACACGTGGGACCCTGGCCCGGGAGACGTTGTCCGGTTGGCGGGGAACTTCCGAAAGCTCCCTGGCGTCTACCTGAGTATCCGGTCTCTTCGGCCCCTCTTCCAAGGAGGTCCGCGGTTGGCGGCAGCCATCGACCCCAACGTCCGCTCCCCTGCGTCCTCCCCCGCGCCCGGAACGCCTGTCGCGCGGCGGTTCTCGCACTCGGACCGAGCGGGCGCCATTACCCGCATGGGTCGGTCCTCCGCCACTCATGGGACAGTGATCCATACCACCCTGTTCGATATCCAATCGAGACAGGGAACATTTGACTCGCCGACACGTTGGACATATTGGCGCGACCAGTCGGCGGGAACCCTCCGCCGCGTGCCACACGTCCTGGAAGGGAGGGAGGTGCCCACATGACGAGCACTGCCCTAGACGCTTCCGGCCCCGAGGCCGAAGTCCCCGACGGCAACGCTCCGACCGAGGGCCGTGCCGCCCACGAGGCTCTGACCGACCTGATCACCCAGGGGCGCGCCCAGGGACACCTGTCCCTCTCAGAACTACGTACCGCTTTCTCCGCGGCCGGAGTCACCTCCAGTGACGGCCGCTCCATCCTGCGTGAACTCACCGAGAACGGGGTCCGGCTCGCCAACGGGGGCGAGGACTCCGCGATGGTGGCCGACCCTGACGCCGAGGACGACGTGCTGGAAAACACTCTCATCGCGACGGTACCCGACACCGACGAGGCACCCAAGGCCGCGACCGGCAAGGCCGCCTCGCGCAAGGGCCCCTCCACCCGGAGGAAGGCCCGCACCACGCGGCGCACCAAGAAGACCGAGACCAACCAGAACACCACCGACCCGGAGACCGGCGAGGCCGACCTCGACGACCAGTCACCCGCCATGGGCGACTCGGTCCACACCTACCTCAAGGCGATCGGGCGGCGTCAGCTGCTCACCGCCGAGCAGGAGGTGGACCTGGCCAAGCGGGTCGAGGCCGGACTCTACGCCGAGTACCGGCTCGGACTGCACGGCGAGGTCGACGCGTCCGTGCCCATGGCCGACGCCGAGCGCGACGAGCTGGAGTGGGTGGCCGAGGACGGCCGCAAGGCCAAGTCCCACATGCTGGAGGCCAACCTCCGCCTGGTCGTCTCCGTGGCCAAGAAGTACAGCGACCGCGGCATGTCCCTGCTGGACGTGGTGCAGGAGGGCAACCTCGGCCTCATCCGCGCCGTGGAGAAGTTCGACTACACCAAGGGCTTCAAGTTCTCCACCTACGCCATGTGGTGGATCCGCCAGGCCATCCAGCGCGGGTTCGCGGACTCCGCCCGCACCATCCGCCTGCCCGTGCACGTCCTGGAGCTGCTCAGCAAGGTGAGCCGCCTGGAGCGCGACATGCACCAGGCGCTGGGCCGCGAGCCCACCCCCGAGGAGCTGGGCCTGGAGCTGGACAAGACCCCGGCCCAGATCGAGGAGCTGCTGCGGGTCACCCGCCAGCCGATCAGCCTCGACTCCACCATCGGTGAGGACGGCGAGACCCGCATCGGTGACCTCATCGAGGACGTGGACGCCTCGGAGGCCTCCGAGGTGGTCGACCGCCAGCTCATGGCCGACCAGCTGCGCAACGCCCTGTCGGACCTGGAGCCGCGCGAGGCGACGATCATGTCGCTGCGCTTCGGCCTGATGGACGGCAGGCCGCGCACCCTCGACGAGATCGGCAAGCACCTGGGGCTCACGCGTGAGCGCATCCGGCAGCTGGAGAAGCAGTCGCTGTCCAAGCTGCGCCACCCGAGCCGGGCCCAGCAGCTGCTGGACTTCGCCAGCTGACCGCACCTCGGTGACACACGGGGCCGTTCCCCCCTCGGGAGAACGGCCCCTTCGGCGTGCGGGCTCAGGGACAACCCCGAACTTCCCCTGGTATCCGGGGACGGGAGCGGTCGGCGTACCCGCCCGGTGGGACGATGGGCGGATGACCGACAACCCCCGGCGCCACCAGGACGAGATCGCCGCCGCGCTGCGCGCCAGCCGTGAGCTGGGCCCCGAGTACGACGAGGCGGTCGCGGCCTCCCTGGTCGAGCGTGTGGACGACACCATCGAGGAGCGCGTCAGGTACCACGTGGCGCGCCGGGCCGGAGCCGACGACGCCCGTGTCGGCGTCTCCTCCAACACGGTGCGCATGGTCCTGGCGCTGGTGTGCCTGGGAGTCAGCATCCCCGTCACGGGCATCGTCGCGGCGCTCGTCGGGAGCGCCGTCTCCGTCTTCATGGTGTGGGCGGGCCTGATCGCCTTCTACCTGGTCGCGGTCCTGGGCCTGCGTCGCTGAGCACGCCGCCCGGCTGGGAACGCCTCACGCGTTCGAGGGCGTCCGATCGGGCGCGTGGGACGGGGGCGGACCGCTCCGGTCCCGGCCCCCGTCTCCGTGTCTCGGCTCCGTGGTGCGGCCGCGCCTAGAAACCGCAGGCCGCGAGGATCATGTCGTGCGTCTCGGCGGTCCAGTCCAGGGCGTCGGCCAGTCCGTTGCCCGGGGCGTCGCCGAAGTCCAGTTCCTCCAGGACGGCGTTGACGGCGTCGGCGCGCTCGGTGGCGTCCTCCCGGAGGTCTCCGCGAGCCGCGTTCTCCAGGCGTTCGACGTCCAGCACGTGGGTGTCCAGCACCGCGTAGTGCTCGTCCTGGAACGGGATCCCGTCGACGAGGACGTCGGCCCCGATGCTCTCGGCCGCCAGTTCGACGGCGGAGATGTTGCTCTGGATCTCGGCGCACGCGGCGTCGATCTCGGCCCGGTTCCCCGAACAGGCGGTCAGCGCCAGGGGAACGGCCAGGGCTGCGGTCAGGGACAGGGCACGGGTGAGGATCGGGGGGTGGGACACGGTACTGCTCGTTTCCTTCTCGGGGGATTCGGGGGTTCTGCCGGGGGTCACGTGGTCGCGGGGCGGGGTCAGATCAGCAGCGCGATGACCACCACGAGGACGACCAGGAGGCCGACGACGGCTCCCAGGCATCCCAGCACAGCGCCCAGGCCTCCACCTCGTGGAGCGAACCCGGGGCCGTCGCTGTAGTAGTGGCGGTTCCGGCCGTAGTGCCAGCGGTTCCGGGGACGGTCGCTGTGCGCGGAGCCCACGACGTGGGTGTGTCGGCTCGGCCGCGAGGCACGCGAGGACCTTCGGGATCGCGGGGAGCCCGAACGCGACTGGAACCCGCCGCCGGGGCGCGCGGCACCACCGGAGTTGAAGCCGCCACCGGAGCGGCCGGCCCCTCCACCGCTGCCGCGCGAGTTGAAGCCGCCACCGCGGCGCGAGGCGCCTCCGCGCGAGCTGCCGCCTCCGGAACGGCTCCCTCCGGAGCGGCCTCCGCCCGAACGGCCACCGCCGGAGCGGCCTCCGCCCGAACGTCCGCCTGATGATGACCGTCCGCCGCCGGATCTCCTGCTCATCGGGCGCCTCCTTGGGGGTTGTCGTTCACCGCCGCCGGGGGAGGGCGGCGCACCACGACAGTATCGCTGAACGCCCCAGTTCAGGGGGTTCCGGAGGGGTTCGGTCCGATTGCGGTCACCACACGCGGAGGAGGGAACCCCACGGGTCCCCCGTGCGTCGTCAGTGACTGACGCCCGGTGCCCCCTCCAGGGCGGCGCGCAGGATCTCGACGGCCTCCTCGCGCTCCAGCCCGACCCGGGTGATGACCTCGGCGTAGACCCTTGCGGCGGCCAGGGCCTCGGCGCGCTGGTCGTCCCCGGCGGCGGCCACGAAGGTCCCCGAGCGGCCCCGGGTCTCCACGACCCCGGCCTGTTCGAGTTCCCGGTAGGCGCGGGCGACGGTGTTCACCGCGACGGAGAGCTCACCGGCCAGCGCACGGACGGTGGGCAGCCGGTAGCCGACGGGAAGTTCACCGTTGGCCGCCGCGATCGCGACGAGAGCTCTGATCTGTTCGTAGGGCGGAACCTTCGACGTTGGATCAATGCGGATGAAATCCGCCATGTCCTGATGCGCTCCCCACGTGAATCGCCGACCACTCACCCGGCACGGACCGGGCGTTCGTCCAACCTATGCCCACTCGCGACCCTCCACCAACCTCGCTGGGTCACGCTCCGCGCACAGTTCGTCCCACTGGTCACCCTGGGTCAGATCCTCCCCGGTCCTGGGAGGTCGGGGCCCGAACGAGGCGGCCCCACGGGGGTGAGCCGTGGGGCCGCCGGCGCCGACTCCGGGTCAGGCGACCGGCCGGGGCACCCACTGGATACCGTGCAGCCGGTGCGCCTCCCGGACCGTGAGCAGATGCTCCGCGACCTGCGTGGCCTGCTTGATCTCGGGCCGGGCCAGGCGCTTGCGGCGCCGGATGCGGTCCGTGTAGCCCCTGACCCCGACCAGCACGCGCTCCTGCGCGTAGGCGGCGCGCATGGCCTCGGTGAGGGCGGTGTCGAACCGCACGCCGCGGTCGTGGACCTCCTCGACCGGGGCGTCCTGCTCACGCGCCGCGTCCAGGGCGCGCTCCGCCTCGGCCACCGACCTCAGGAGCTCGGGGAGCCGCTCGGCCCGCTCCTGGTCGTGGGCGAGGTCCTCGCGCGCCTTCGTCCTGTCCTGCTTGCCAAGTCCCATGTCCGCTCTCCGTGGGGAGTACCGTCAGCCGTGTCGAGGCAACTCTATGGGTGACGAAGATCATCGGGCGAGCCGGACCGTGCGTCGGTGGTGGCGTCGCGGTGGCCGACCTGCCAGCTTGACTCCGTCGACCCCCACGTCCCCCGAAAGGCACCAGAGTGAGCAGGAACTACGCGGGACTGAGCCGCGAGCGCATCATCGTCGAGGCGCTCCACATCATCGCCGGCCGGGGCCTGGGCGGGCTGTCCATGCGCCGTCTGGGCGACGCCCTGGACGTGGAGGCGATGGCGATCTACCACCACTTCCCCAAGGGCAAGGAACAGCTGTTCAACGCGATCGCCGCGTACGTCACCACGGCGCGGGTGGTCAGCGGGCTGACGGAGGGCCAGGGGCCGCCCGGGGACGCCGACGGCGCGGAGGGTGAGGAGGCGACCGGCACCAACCCCGTCGAGGTCGCCGGGGCGGACGGCCTCCCCTGGGACCGGCGCCTCACCCTCTGGGCCGAGGCCTACCGGGAACGGCTGCTCACCTACTCCGGGGCGCTGTCACTGCTCATGCACCGCGCCCCGCACACCGTGGGTGAGGAGGACACGCGAGCGCTGCTCCACACCGCCCTCACCGAGGCGGGGCTCTCCGAGGACGACGTGCCGCGGGCCTGCGACGCGCTGAACGCCTACTGCCTGGGCGCTGTCGCCCACCAGGTCCGGCACGAGGACCGTGAGGACGCCGCCGACGCGGCCGAGGCCCTGGCCGGGTTCCGGTTCGGTCTGCGCGCCCTGCTCACGGGCCTCTCCGGCTGAGCGGTCAGTTCCCCCGCAGCCGCACCCGTTCGCTGCGCAGTTCGCGGGCCTCGTCGGGGTCCAGAACGGGGGCGGCGGTGAGCAGCTGCCTGGTGTAGTCGCTCTGCGGGCTCTCGTAGATGGTGTCACTGTCACCCATCTCGACGATCTCGCCCTTGCGCATGACGGCGACGCGGTCGCTGACCTGGCGCACGACGGCCAGGTCGTGGGCGACGAAGATGTAGGTGAGGCCGAAGTCGTCCTGGAGTTCCGAGAGCAGGCGCAGCACCTGGTCCTGGGTGGACACGTCCAGCGCGGACACGGGTTCGTCGCACACGATCAGCCTCGGTTTGAGGATCAGCGCACGGGCGATGGCGATGCGCTGGCGCTGGCCGCCGGAGAACGCGTGCGGGAACCGGTTGTAGTGACCGGGTTCGAGACCGACCCGTTCGAGCAGTTCCTGGACCTGCGAGCGGATCTTCCGGGAGTTTCGCTCTCCCTGGACGCGCAGGGCCGTGCCGATGCTCTCACCGATGGTCAGGCGCGGGTTCAGCGAGGAGTAGGGGTTCTGGAACACCATCTGCACGTCACGGCGGAGCGGACGCAGCCGCCGTTCCGGCAGGTGGGTGATGTCCTGCCCCTCGAACTCCACCGTGCCCTCGGTGGGCTCCAGCAGCCGCATGACCATCCTGGACAGGGTGCTCTTCCCGGAACCGGACTCCCCCACGACGCCGAGGGTCTCGCCCTTGTGCAGGTCGAAACTGACGCCCTTGACCGCCCAGAAGTCCGTGGCGCGGCCCCACAGTCCGCCCCGTACCTTGAAACTCTGTGAGACGTCGCGGACGCGCAGGAGCGGGGCGCCCCGCTCCTCCGTCGCGGCGGGCCCGAAGGCGGAGAAGGGGGCCGGTTCCGCCGCCTCGGCGTCGGTGCTCCCGGAGGCCCGGCGCTGTTCCCGCCGCGACCGCTCCGCCCGTTCGGCGCGGTCCCGGGCCCGACGCTCGGCCCGCGAGACCTCCACGCGCGGCACGGCGGCCAGCAGCGCCTGCGTGTAGGGGTGCTCGGGCTCCGCGAGGACACCCCGCACGGAGCCGCGCTCCACCGCTCCGCCCTCGCGCATCACCACGACCTCGTCCACGGATCCCGCGACCACGGCGAGGTCGTGCGAGACCAGGATCAGCGCCATGTCGAGTTCGCGGCGCAGCTCGTCCAGCAGGTCGAGGATCTGGGCCTGCACGGTGACGTCCAAGGCGGTGGTCGGCTCGTCCGCGAGCAGCACCTTCGGGTCGCACATGAGTCCCATGGCGATCAGCACGCGCTGGCGCATGCCGCCGGAGAACTCGTGCGGGTAGGAGTTGATCCGTTGGGCGGGCTCGGGGATGCCGACCTTCTCCAGGGACTCGATCGCCCTGGTGCGGGCCTGGGCCCGGGACACCTGCGGCCGGTGCACGCGCAGCGCCTCGACCAGCTGGTTGCCGATCGTGTACTGCGGGTGCAGCGACTGCATCGGGTCCTGGAAGACCATCGCGATGTCGTTGCCCCGCATGGAGCGCAGTTTCCCGTCGGTGGCGGTGACCACGTCGGTGCCCACGACCTCGATCCCGCCGGTGATCCGCGCCCGGCTGCCCCGGTGCAGGCCCATCAGCGCCAGCGAGGTCACGCTCTTGCCGGAACCCGACTCACCCACGATCCCGAGCGCGCCACCGGCGGGCACCTCGAAGGAGAGACCCTTCACCGCGTGGACGTCGCCGTCCAGGGTCGGGAAGGTGACGTGCAGGTCGTCCACGCGCACGACCGGGGCGGCGGAGGAACCGGCCGGGGACCCTGAAGGGGTTTCGGTCATCGGAAGGCCTCTCTCAGTTGTGGATGCGCACGCGCGGGTCGATGAGCGGGTAGACCAGGTCGACCAACAGGTTGCAGATGACGATGAAGAAGGCGCCGAACAGGGTCACGCCGAGGATGACCGGGAGGTCGCTCTGGGTGATGGCCTGGACCGCGTACCGGCCGATCCCGTTCAGGGAGAAGACCTGTTCGGTCAGGACGGCGCCGCCCAGGACCAGCCCCAGGTCCAGGCCGAAGATGGTGACGATGGGGGTGAGGGTCGGCCGCAGCGCGTGCTTGAGCACGACCTTGCGCTCGCTCAGGCCCTTGGCCCGGGCCGTGCGGATGTAGTCCTCGTTGAGGGTCTCCAGCATGCCCGCACGGGTCTGCCGCGCGTACATGGCCGCGTGCAGGAACGCCAGGGTCAGCCACGGCAGCAGCATGCCCTGGGCCCAGGCGAAGGGGTCCTCGGTGAGGGGAACGTAGCGCGGGGTGGCGAACAGGCCCCAGGCGTGGACCAGGAAGGCCAGGGCGAGCAGACCGGTGAAGAAGATCGGCAGGGAGACCCCGGCCAGCGCGACGCCCATGGCGAGGCGGTCGAAGAGGCTGCCCTTCCACACCGCCGAGATCACGCCGACGGCGACGCCGCCCACCAGCCAGATGACACCCGCGCCGAGGGCCAGCGAGGCGGTCACCGGGAGGCGGGAGATGATCTCGGGGAACACCTCCTGGTAGGTCTGGAACGAGTAGCCGAAGCAGGGGGCGGCGCACTCGATGGTGTCCCGGCCGAACTGGTACTGGGCGCCGAAGAAGATGCCCCGGACGAACTCCCAGAACTGGACCGCGATCGGCTGGTCGAGACCCAGGCGTTCGATGGTCGCCTGGATCGCCTCGGGGGTGGGGGCCCGGCCGACGTACATCGTGGCCAGCTGCTCGGTGGTACGCCCCGCCCACCTGGGCACCACGTAGAAGATGGCGAAGGTGACCATGGTGACCACGGCCAGGAGCAGCAGTCCGGCGCCCAGGCGGCGCAGGATGTAGGTCAGCAAGGCGCGTGCCTTCTCTCGTCAGGGGACAGGGCCGAGGGGCCCGGGTTCGGGGTGGAGGCGATTCCACCCCGAAGCCAAACCGTAACCCATGGCAATCAGACGATCACGCCACGAAGTCGGCGTGTACACGGGGACGCCGACGGCGAACGGGCTGACGATCCGTTCGGCGCGGGGATGGGGCGGGCCGCCCGAGCTGACGGGCGACCCGCCCCGGTGTCGTCACGGGCGGCTCAGCGGTCGACGGACCCGCGCCACGCGCGCGCCCGGCGCCGGTCCTCGTGGCGCCGCCTGCGGTTGGCGGCCCTCGTGTGGGCCCGCCATTCGGCGGTGCAGCCGCGCTTGTTGCATCCCGAGCAGCAGCCCCGGCGCATCACCACCGCGCCGGGAGGCTCCCACCGGCAGCGGGTCCCGGAGCGTTCACGGGTCGGTTCCGAAGGCAGGTCGCACGGGCCTTCGGTGTGGTCGTGCTCGGGGACGGGGCCGTGCTCGCGCTGGCGCACCCACAGTGGTTTGGTCCTGTCCGTGCGGGACATCTCGTTCCTCCCGGAACCCGCCGTCCGTGGTCCCGGTCCCTCCGGGCGGACGGCTGGGCCAAGACGCCCATGGCGGCCACCTCCTCCCGCGCACTCGCTCTCCGGACACCGTGCCACGCCGACGGCGCGGACGGAATCCCGTTCTCACGGGGGTGGGCCCCGGCGCGCGCTGACCTGACCAACCAGGAGCCGATCGTGACCGGTCGTACCGGGACCGCCATCTCACGGAACTACCCCTGGGCAACCAGGTCACCGGCCAGGAGAGCTGGCGGGGTTCGGCGGGACCTGAACACAGGTATCGGCTCTCACGTTTCGATGGAACTCTGTCCGCATTTCGGGCCGCTTGGTCACCGCCGAGCCGCACGATCGTTCACTCAGGGTCGTCGCGCCGCCGCAACGCGGACAGCATGGGAAGTGACCGTCCCGTGCACGCGGTTCCCCCCGACGGTCGACCGCCATCGGACCGTGGGAGCCCCCGCTCCCACCCGCACGGGAAGAGGCCCATGACCTACTCCAAGCCCTGCGTCTTCGGGGAACTGACCCTGGTCTTCAGCACCAACGAGAAGCACCCGCCCAGCCCCGACTACTTCGCCTCCACCGGCCTGTACAAGCTCGACGGCCTGATGATGTGGCTCAAATCCACGAACCCCGAGAGCAAGGCGGTGGTCGCGGCCGAAGGCAGGCGCGAGATCAAGATGGGCAACGCCACCAGCTGGCGGCTTCAGCCACCCCCCGGCTACCGGGCGCTCTCGGACGACCCGTCAGCCAGCCTGACCCCGGACGGGTACTACGGCGCGGGAACCACCGCCTGCGTCAAGGAGACCATCAACGGCGTCAACTACGTCGTTCCGGGGGAGAAGGGCTACAGCACTGACAGCGCCCTGATCGGTTACATGCAGACGGACCGGCCCAAGACGATGATCGAGAAGAACACCGTGATGGTCGCCCCCGAGACCACCTGGCACTCCTACTACAGGTTCCTGACCCTGGAATCCGGTGAGGAACCGGGGGAGGTGTTCGTCCTCAACCTGCCCCTGCCCGTGGTCAAGGGCGGCGACCTGGCTCGGCCCAGGATCACCGATCCCAACAACGTCCCCTCCGAGCAGAGCCCGGTCATCGACCGGGAGGTGATCGTGCCGTGCGTGGCGGTCAAGGACCGCGGCAAGTCGCTGGACTGGATCCTGCGGAACTCACCCACCTACACCCTGCGCCGACGCCGCTCCTACTCGCTGGTGGCCACTTTGGACCTGCGCGGCTCCACCCAGGGAGGCGACATCAGGAAGAAGGTCGCCTGGGGAGTCTCCAAGACCCAGACAGAAACCTACAGCCAGAGCACCAGCGTGACGGTGGGCTACGAGACCGGGATCCAGGTGGAGGGCATCGGCGGCTCCAAGATCAGCGCCTCCATCACCCAGTCCATGGGCTACGAGCAGTCCTCCTCCACCACCGACATGCACCAGGAGGAGGTCGAGGTCGGCGGCAACGCCGGCGCCGGTCTGGTCACCGCGATGTACTCCGAGAAGCACGCGGTCTACGCGGTGCGCAACGACACCGACCACACCTTCTGCTCCGACGACGAGCGCAACGTGGTCGCCTTCAACGCCGGGATGCGCTACGCCGTCGTGGACAGCGGCGGCCACGTGCAGACCTCACCCTCGCAGGACGAGCAGGACCCCCGGGCCGAGGGGCTGATCCGCGCCACCAGCGCCGGAACCGTGACAGCGCAGGTGCCTGCGCCCGACCAGCTGACCGGACCGCACGCCCCCGAGGGGGCGCCGAAGGTTCCTCAGCAGGCCCGCTCGAAGGATCCGCACCGGACCCTGTCGGAGGTCGCTGCGGAGGCGGAGGCTGCTGCGGAGTAGGAGCGCTCCAGGAGTCGTGCCCGCACCGGTCGCGCCCGGGTCGCCCTGGTGCGGGCCGACCCCGAGGGTGTCGGCGGGGCTGTGCCCGTCCTGTTGACCCTGGTCTGGCCGCAAGGGGGCTCTGCGGTCGGCCGGATCCCCCGCTGGCGTGGCTCCCGGAACCGCCCGTACCACCGCCAACCGCACGCCCTGCGGCGGTCATCGGCCGCTGATGGCCCGTTTCCCCCACCATCCGGCGTACGGAGGACAAGGATGGCCGCGACGGAGGCGGGCGGAAGGCGCCCGCCCAGAGCCAAGGAACGCCCGTGAGCACCACCGAAGAACAGGCCGCCGAAGCCCTCCAAGCCGCGTCCCCGATCGTCCTGGCGCCCGGACCGCGCACCGCCGAGCGCATTCCGCCCATGCCCGACGAGGTCTGGGACCTGCCCCACGGCACCGCCTGGGTCTACCGCGGCGAGGGCAACAGCCAGCTCACCCGCCCGGTCCTGATGGCGGACGGCTTCAGCGTCGGCCCCAGCGACCTCGCCTTCACCTGGCAGAACCTGGAGTACGGTCCGTACCCGCTGCTGAGCGAGACCCGCCGCCGGGGCCGCGACGTCGTCCTGGTCGGCTACCACGAGCGCAGCGCGTCGATCCTGCAGAACGCCGAGACGGTGATCGCCGCCGTCATCGAGGCGATCGACCGCCGCGCGGGCGACCACCCGCTGACCGTCGGCGGTTTCAGCATGGGCGGTCTGGTCACCCGGTACGCCCTCGCCAAGATGGAGACGGTGGGCATCGAGCACCAGGCGCAGCTCTACTTCTCCTACGACAGCCCGCACAACGGCGCCTGGATCCCCGTCTCCCTCCAGGCGTTCGCGCACTACACCAGGAAGCTCGACCCCCGCTTCTCCGACCAGATCAACAGCCCGGCCGCCCAGGAGCTGCTGAGCCAGCACATCGCGAGCTGGCAGGACAAGCCCGCCACCAGTGAGCGGCGCCTGGAGTTCCTGCGGGCGCTGGAGGAGGTCGGTAACTGGCCCAGGTCCCGGGAGACCCGACTGATCGCCCTGGCCAACGGTCCCGACTCCGGTGCCGGTAATGGTGTGGAGCCTGGGGTCGAGGCGGTGATCGGGAAGGGGCTGGCCGTCACCGGCACCGAGTTGCGCACCCAGGCCGAGGGCGACAACCAACTGGCCGCCAAGCTCCGGGTGGTCACCCTGCCCAGCCGTGAGATCCGCACCAGCGAACTGCCCGACATCGACGGCGCACCCGGTGGCACCCTGCCCGGTTTCGGGATTCTCGCCGACGCGCTGAACGGTCTGCCGTCCTGGCTGGGCTTCAAGGTCGAGAACCCGGTCCGCGAGCACTGCTTCGTCCCGGCCGTCAGCGCCATCTCCCTGCGTGAGCCGACCACCCACGACGACCTCCACACGCCGATCAGCGACGAGGAGCTGGAGGAGACCCCCTTCCACGACGTCAAACTCTCCTCACAGAGCGAGATGCACACCCTGGTCACCGAGGAGCTGTCCACCTGGTTCCTGGACCAGCTGCCCTAAGGACAGGCGCTCCGGACACCGCGATGAAGGGGCAACGAAGGTTCATTCGTTGCCCCTTCCGTGACCTGGCCCGTCCACCCCTCAGGGTGCCAGACAGGTGGTTCAGAACCGGATGGGCACCAACTTGAGGTCGAACACCGCCTTCTCCCCCAGGACCGACCCGTCGAAGCCCATCTTCAGCCAGTCGTTCGGGAGGGAGAGGGAAACCTGCCCCTGGACGTTCCCGCCCAAGCCGAGAGGTGATCCCGTCGCGGAAACCTCCCTTGGCGCTGGCCAGATGGACGGTGGGGCGGAACGGCATCGCGTAGCCCAGTTCGACGGACATGCTCCCGCTGTCGAAGTCCAAGGCCACGTGCGTCTGCAACGCGACCGCCTTCAGCGCCACCTGGATCTCGTAGCTCTCCGAGAGTTGTGCGTCCGGGCCGTGGACCGGGCCGCCTTCAGACGTCCGGGCGAAGACATGCATCGGCGCGCCGTCTGAGGCGGGCTCGATGTGGTGGTGCCCCTCCGTCCAGCGGTGCAGGTCGGAGGGGGTCTTCCTGACCATGGTGAACGCGGAGATCACGTGGACCTCCCGATCTCCAGGTGGATGCGGGTTCTGATGACCCGGCTCGGGTCGCGCGCTCTGGCTGGACCGTCACGCACACCACCAACGTCCCCACCCGGTGTGCTGGGTGGGGACGTTCGATGTTCACGCCCGCTCATCTCAGGTCACGAGCCCACCAGGGGTGGCCGATTGGAGCGGCCCGCCCCTGGACCCGAAGATGCCCCATGTGGGACCAGGCCACCGAACCAGTGGGGGCCTACAAGCGGTTCTCAGTGGTTGGGCAGCGTCGACCGAGGCAGGATGCCCCGACTCAACCCCGGGTCGGACGGCGAGTGCTGTGTGTCCCTAGTGGCGGGGGCAGTACATCGAGGCGAGGAGCGTGCCCTCGGGGTACGGGCAGTCGTTGGCGCTGGCGGGCATGGCGGCCGTGCCCAGGACAGCGGCTGTCAGGGCGAAAACGGCGATGATGCGGCGCATCGGTCTCCTCGTGCGGTGAAGATGTCTCTTGACAAGCTCAGGCGTGCCCCACGCCCCCCGGGCGGAAACCGTGCGGGCTGCGGTGTTGGCGGGGTGTGGCCCGCAAATCGGGTCGGAGTTCCGCGAGTCGCCCCCAACCTGGTGGCCTGGTTGTCGGGGTTCTCGTCCTGGGGTTTTGCGTTCCGGGGTGCGAACACCACCCGAGACACTACGCTAAGTAGTGATTCCTTTTCCTAGAGTGATAGCGAGTGTCATGCGCACCCCGTACCTGATCGTGCCCGCCCTGACCCTGGGCGCCCTGCTCGCCACCACCGCACCGGCCGCCGCAGCCGCGACCCAGGACACCACCCGCCACGCCCAGGCCTCTGAGTGCGGCACCACCCTGCACAGCTGGACCGGTTCCCAGGACCAGGCCACCTACACCGGCACCCTGAGCACCGGAGACGGTGAACACGTCGCGCACACGGTCGTCTTCGACAAGGGAACCGCCACCCACACCATGAAGCTGTCAGACGGAAAGCAGCTGGCCGACGCGGCCACCGGGTCCTACACGGACGCCCTCGACGAACACCGGCTCTCTCTCATCGTCACCGCCCCCACGGGGCCTGAGAGCCTGGAGTTCGACCGCCCCGTGTGCGACTCCAGCGGGCAGATCACGGGGGCTCGACTCAGCTACGAGGGCGGCGGGCAACTGGGGACGGTGACGCGCCAGTAGAGCATGGGCCACCTCGACAACTCCATCGCGGGCCTGTACACGCACACGGCGGCTCGCTCTCGTCGCAGGTTGAAGGAGGACTTGGAAGAGCTGTGGTGGGAGTCCCTGGCGGCTCGCAAGCGCCTTTCGGACAGGTCCTTGGTGCCGCTGCTGCACCAGCTTCTCCAGAAGGTCGATCTGGAACTCGAAACGGGGCAGTGACCGAGGATTTTGCCCCTCATCTGCCCCCAAAGGGGGTAGAGGCCGGTCACTGCCCCACGCCGGACGGCGTTCTGCCTGCTGTTCCCTAGTTGTTGCCGGTGCCCAGGGACATGTAGTCGTACATCGAGTAACCCGCGTGGTAGTACACGTTGGTCAGGTTCGAGGGACGGTAGAGCACCGTCCGCTCGAACACGGCGGGCAGGATCGGGGCCTGCTCCATCGCCCGCTCGTCGATCCTCGTGTAGATCTCCGCGCGCTCGTCCGGGTCGGAGACCGCGACGACCTCGTCGAACCAGTCGTTGATCTGCGGGTCGTCGATCTCGGAGATGTTCGAGTTTCCGGCCTGCTGGATGGCGTCGCCGTCCAGGATCTTGCTCATGAACCCGTAGCCGCTGGCCCAGTCCGGCGCCCAGCCGTACACGGTCAGCCCGAGGTCGTTGTCGGCCACGAAGGACGGCGAGCCCGCCTGGGTGTTGGTGTAGGTGTCGGACGGGTACTGCTTGATCTCCGTGTCGATGCCCACCCGGGCCAGGGCCTGCTGGAGCGCCTCGGCGGTGCTGACGTCCGAGGGCCGGTCGGCGCGGGCGCCGATGGCGGTGGAGAAGCCGTCCGGCTGGCCGCACTCCTCCAGCTTCTGCCGGGCCTTGTCCAGGTCGCCCTTGTTCCCCTCGGACGGGTAGGGGTCGAAGCTCGGGTCGGCGCCGGGCAGCGCTCCGGGCATGATCTGGGTGGCGACGTCACCGCCGGTGTCGCCGCCCCAGGCGCGCTGGAGGGCGTCCCGGTCGGCCGCGTACATGATCGCCTGGCGGCAGGCCAGGTTGTCCAGCGGTTCCATGACGGTGTTGATGTTGACGTAGCGCAGGGTGTTGGTCTGCGGGTTGTCGACGTTGTGGCGCTGGCCCTCGTCGGTGATGACGGTGCCCTTCATCGCCGGGCCGACACCGGCCCCGGCGAGGTCCACGTCCAGCTCGCCGTTGACCAGCCGCTGGTCGATCTCGTTCTGGTCGACGCCCAGCTCCACCTCGACGCGGTCCGGCAGCGCCTTGCGGGTGGGGTCGGTGGAGGCGTCCCACTGGTCGTTGCGCTCCAGGTTCAGGGAGACGCCCGGCCGGTAGTCCCCGTCGAACTTGTAGGGCCCGGAGGAGAGCACGTGGCTCTGGTACTGCTCGCCCCGGTCGGCGTCGGCGGGCACCGGCGCGGTCTGCGGCTGGAGGAGCACGTAGGGGAACTCGGAGAAGCTCTCCTTGAGGTGGAAGACCAGGGTGTGGTCGTCCGGGGTCTCGATCCCGTCGAACCCGGCCAGCGGGTCGCCCTCGTCCGCGTAGGGGCCCTCGTAGTCGTCGCTGTCGGCCAGCAGCCCCTGGAAGTACTTGGGGCCGTTGGGCAGCGCCTGGTCTCCGAAGTTGCTGCGCGCGATGGCGTACTTGACGTCCTCGGCGGTGATCTCCGAGCCGTCCTCGTACTTCAGGCCCGGTTTGATGCGCACGGTCCACTCGGTGGAGTCCTCGTTGCCCTCGGGCATCGCCTCGGCCAGGTCGGGCTGGAGTTGGATGCCCTCCTCCCCGGGCGCCTCGGTGTAGGTGAGCAGCGTGCGCGCGTAGTAGCGGGAGAAGTTCCAGCTGAACGCGTAGTAGGTGTTGCCCGGGTCGGGTGAGTCGAAGTCGGAGGAGATGGCGTAGCGCAGGGTTCCGCCGCTCTGGTCGGAGGGGTTGACGATGGTGGTCTCGCCCTCGTTGAACTCGGCGTCGGACTGCCCGCCGCCTCCGCCCCCGTCTCCCCCGCAGGCGGCCAGGAGCACCGCCATGGCGGTGCCCACGGCCACGGGTGCGGCGGCTCGTCGGAACGCGCCGCGCCGGGGCGGTTGCTGGCGCGTGGAGTGATGGGTGGTCACCTGGGCCTCCTGGTCGGTTCGCTGGTGGGGCCGTGCGGCGCACGGCCCCGGCCGAGGGGTCTCGGCTGGACTCTGGGGCCGGCGGCCCCGTGGACGTCAGTCGGAGGAGCGCGGGTCGAAGGCGTCGCGCAGTCCGTCCCCGAAGAGGTTGAAGGCGAGGACGGTGACGAAGATGGCCAGACCCGGGATGATCACGAAGTGCGGCGAGGTGGTGTAGAAGCGCAGGGCGTTCTCCAACATGCCGCCCCAGGTGGCCATGGGCGGGTTGATGCCCACGCCCAGGAAGCTCAGGGCCGCCTCGAAGAGGATGTTCGTGGGGATGAGCAGGGTGGAGTAGACGAGGATCGGCGTGACCAGGTTGGGCAGGATCTCGCGGAAGACGATGTGGGTGCTGCCCGCTCCGAGGCTGCGCGCGGCCTCGACGAACTCGCGTTCCTTGAGGGTGAGGGTCTGTCCGCGCACGATCCGGCCGATGTAGGGCCAGTTGAAGAAGCCGATGATGAACACCAGGACGCCGATGCGCAGGTTGTTGCCGGACAGGCCGAAGGCGCCGTCGGGGATGACGCCGACCAGGGCGATGGCGAAGAGCAGCAGCGGGAAGGCGAGGAAGATGTCCATGGTGCGGCTGATGACGACGTCCACCCAGCCGCCGAAGTACCCGGCGAGGATGCCCAGGACGGTGCCGATGACCACGCACACCACGGTGGCGACGGTGGCGACCAGGAGTGAGGTGCGGGCTCCGTAGACGATGCGGCTGAACAGGTCGCGGCCGTTGACCGGTTCCACGCCCAGGAGGTGCTGGGCGCTGATCCCGCCCCAGGGGTCGAGGCCCTGGGCGGGGTCGTCCGGGTCGCGCAGGACCCCGCCGGTGAGCGGGTCGACCAGGCCCTGGTTGAACTGGTTGGGCGGGTGGCCGAACCAGGCGGTGAGCAGGGGCGCGCAGATCGCGACGAGGATGAGCAGGACGACCACGATCCCGCCGGTCATGCCGACCCTGTCCATGCGGAAGCTCTGCCAGGCGATCTGGCGCAGGGAACGGCTGGCGGCGTTCCTGGCCCCCGCGACGACCGCCTCTGGCTCGGCGTGCTGGGACGACTCAGGCACGTCCATCGGCGCGGTCATCTACCCCTGCCTCCCGCTGTCTCTGCGTGTAGCCACACATTGGTGTCAATGTGTGGCTACTTGACTACGCAGAGTTTGCACTAGCGGAGTGGGGCGTTTCCACCTTCCGCGCCGACGAGGACACCGTCACGGGCGACGACGGTTCCGGACCTGATCACGAGGTCCCGCCCCGGCACCTTGGCGACCGCCTCGGCCGCCGACCGGGCGTCGACGACCACGAAGTCGGCGGGTCCGCCCACGTGCAGACCGTGGTCCTCGATCCCGAGCACGCGGGCGGCGTTGGTCGTCACGGTGTCCAGTGCGAGCAGCAGCTCGTCGTCGCAGCGGCTGGAGTTGCGGTAGGCGATGAGCATGGCCCGGCGCAGCATGTCTCCGTCCCCGAAGGGCCCCCACAGATCGTTGATGCCGTCGGTGCCGCCGGCCAGGAGCACGCCGTGTTCCGCGCAGGCCCTCAGCGGTGGCACCGGCGCGTCGTACACCGCCGCGTTCACCAGGGCCACGCCCGCCTCGGCGAACCGTTCGAGTAGGCCCGCCTGGGTCGGCGGGTGCGCGATCCCGAAGGCGTGGGAGACCGCCACACGGCCGCCCAGGTCGTACTCCCGGGTCATGCGGGCGATCAGGCCCATCTCCCAGGCGCCGAGCGACCCGCCGTCGTGCAGGTGGATGTCGATACCGGTGCCCGTGGAGGCGGCGAGGTCGAAGACGGCCTCCAGGTGGGCGTTGGGGGCGTCGTCGAACCCGGCGGGGTCGAGTCCGCCGATCACCGAGGCCCCGGCCTCCACGGCGTCGCGCAGGAGGGGGAGCGTGCCCGGGTTGGTGATGAGCCCGCCCTGGGGGAAGGCCACCTGCTGGATGTCGATCACGCCCTGGTAGCGGTCGGCGACCTCCGCGACGGCGGTGATCCCCCGGAGGCCGACACCGGGGTCGACGTCCGTGTGCGTGCGCAGGTGCGTGGTGCCCGCCGCGACCATCGTCTCCACCAGCGACGAGACGTACTCCCGCGAGGGCAGGCCGTGGGTGTCCCGGTGGCGCCGCTCGTGCGCGACGCGTTCGGCCACCGTCTCCACCTGCGGGGCGGAGACCCACGGGCCACCGTGGAGGGTCTTGTCGATGTGGGCGTGGGCGTTGACCAGTCCGGGCAGGACGGTCCGGCCCGCCGCGTCGATGTCGTCGTCGCCCGGGGCTCCCACGCCGGGAGACTCCTCGATCGCGGTGATCCGTCCGCCCTCGGTGACGATGGTGACCGGCTCTTCCCGGCCGGGCAGGACGGCGTTGGTGACGCGCGGCATGCGGGGTTCCCTTCGGTGTCCGCTCGGTTCGGGGATCAGAGGTGGATGAACAGCTCGGCCAGCGTGGCGGAGGCGACGATGGTGGTGGTGAAGGTCAGCACGGCCGCGACGACGATCTTCCAGCTCAGCTGTGAGAACGCCTCGCGGTCCCGGCCCATCGTCATGCCGACGAGGGCCAGCTGCGGCAGGCCGATCAGCAGCACGTTCAGGTTCTGCACGAGGTCCGCGATCACCCCGGCGACCGGCGAGACCGGCGTCGTCACGATCGTGGCGATCGCCAGGACCCACACCGTGGCCGGGATGGCCTTCACCTTGCGGGACAGGAGGATGGCGATCCCGGTCATCGCCAGCAGCACCACGATGCCCGCGACGTCACGCGGGTGGAACGCGCCGGTGCCCAGCCAGTTGAGCAGCAGCCCCGCCGCACCGGCGAAGACGTAGCCCGCGACGCCCGGACGCCAGCCCCGGGGGATGTCCGGATCGCGCGGACGCTCGACCAGGGTCGACTCGCCGTCCGCGGCCTCCTTCGACCGCACGGAGGCGTCGCCCTCGGGGATCTGCCCGCGGGCGACCAGCTTCGCCTCCTCGATCTCCGGGGCGGGGCGGCGGAAGACGCGGCACCAGAAACCGTAGAGGCGGCGCGCGGCGGGCAGGCCGATGAACACGCCCGCGTAGAAGCCGACGATGTTGGTGACCAGGTTGGACAGGGCGGCCAGGGCGGCGATCTCGGCGGCCTGGTCGGGGTAGAGCAGTGCCAGGGCGCCCACCCCGCCGAGCATCATCGACGTGGAGCCGACGCCGAGCGCCAGGGCCAGCGAGAGCGGGTTGTACAGGCCGGTGCCGCCCAGGACACCGGTGATCAGGGAGATGAAGACGGCGCCGAACATCGAACCGATGATCCAGACGCCGAACACGCCCCGGTACTCGGGCGAGGAGGTCCCGAACCGGTCGATGGCGTAGGCGAGGTAGGACTCCCGGTCGATCGCCCAGGTGGCGCCGATCGCCGCGCGTCCCATGCCGAGCAGGACCGCGATGGGCAGCGCGAGGATGATCGTGCCGAAGAGCTGGCCCACCTCCTGCATGAGCAGTGCCGGTCCGACCTGTTCGACCATGCCGATCGACGGGCCGATGCCGGTGCCGAGCAGCGCGAGGAAGAGGACCATGCCGACCGGGATCAGGGCCTCGCCCGCGGACCGGGTGCCGCCGCGCAGCGGCCGCCACCGCTGGAGGCCGACGACGGCGCCCATCAGCACCACCCAGACCAGGGGAAACAGCACGATCGCGGCGGGCCCGACCCGGAACTTGTGTTCTCCGACCAGTACGGCCACGACACTGATCAGCACGCTCACACCGATGGCGGTAACCCAGTCACCGCGACCGACCGAACCGCGGTTCGACACGTCTCCGTGCGTCTCCGCTTGCTGCCTTCTTGCCCTCATCTGGGATACCAATCAGTGAGCCGCTGAATTTTCGAGGAGCTTATGGTTACGGCAAAACCGCTGTCAAGAGCGTTATCGACCCAATTTCGGTACGCCTTACGAACACGCCGATCCCGCCCCCAAAAGTGCGTGGTATACAAGTTTCATGGATCAGGTAATCAGAGCACGTTACGTGCTGGCGCATTCCGAGGGTTCCCACGTCTGGCTGAGGGACGGCTACGTCGCCCACTCCGACGGCGTCGTCACCGAGGTGGGCACCGGAACGCCGGAATCGACCGCGCCCGTCCTGGACCTGGGCGACACGATCCTCACCCCCGGTCTGATCGACCTGGACGCCCTGGTGGACATCGACCACCTCATCCTCGACGCCCACCACGACCCGGAGCACGCCCGCTCCCTGGTCGGTTCCGTCGAGCACTGGCGCGACCGCCCCCGCGACGTGCTCACCCCCGAACAGCGCGACACCCTGCGCCGGTTCGGGCTCGCGCAGCTCGCCCTGCACGGCGTCACCACCTACATGCCGATCGCCTCGGAGATCCACCTGGAGTGGAACGAGTCCGCGGACGAGCTGCGCCACCTGGCGGACCTGACCCGCGCGTGGGGCCTGCGCGGCTACCTGGGCCCCTCGTACCGGTCCGCGGTGGGCGCCGTCGCCGACGGTGAGCGCACCTTCGTCGAGAACCCCGTACGCGGCGAGTCGGGCCTGGACGAGGCCCTGCGCTTCGCGGACGAGCTCTCCGAGCGCGACGACGACCTAGTCCTGCCGGTCCTCCTCCCCTGCCGTATCGAGACGCTCACCCCCGAACTGTTGGAGCGCACGGCGCGGGAGGCCACCGAGCGCGGCCTCCTCGTGCGCCTGCACTCCCTCCAGCAGCCGTGGGAGCGCCAGGTGATCATCGAGCGCCACGGCCTCACCCCGCTGGACCTGATCGAGCGGACCGGCCTCCTCAACGACCGGCTGCTCATCCCCCACGCCCTGTGGACCGACCGGAACCCGAAGCTGACCGGCCCGAACGGCGTCGACCTCACCCGTCTGGCCACCGCAGGCGTCAGCGTGATCCACTGCCCCCTGACCACCTTCCGGTACGGGGACATGCTGGAGACCTTCAACGACTTCCTGGACGCCGGGGTCACGATGGCGCTCGGCACCGACTCCTTCCCGCCCGACCTCGTGCGCGGCATGGACGTGGGCCTCCACGCCTCGCGCCTGCTCCACGGCCACGGCGCCGTCAGCCTGAGCGGTTACATGGAGGCGGCGACCCTGGGCGGCGCCGCCGCGCTCAAGCGCCCCGACCTCGGGCGTCTGGAGGCCGGCGCGAGCGCCGACATGACCGCGTTCTCCCTGGACGACTTCCGCGACGGCGTCGTGGAGGACCCCCTGCGAACCCTGGTACTCAACGGCACCGCCCGCAACGCCACCCACACCTTCGTGGCCGGGCGGCCCGTGGTGCGGGACGGGCGGATCGACGGGGTGGACCTGGACGAGCTCAGGAACCAGGCGCAGGAGGTGTTCGAGGAACTCCGGCGCGGCTACAGTGAGCGGGACGGCCTCCACCGCCCGGTCGGGGCCCTCTTCCCCCCGACGTTCCCGGTTCGCGGTTCCGAGCCCCGGGACGCCGCTTCCGGCCGGGGGTGAACCAGGCGCACACGGCGGGAACGGGTCTCATGACACGGACATCAGGCGGGTCGGCCCCTCTGACAGAGGCGGCCGAGGTCGCCATCCGTGAGGGGATCATCTCCGGCCGGTACGCACCGGGGGCACGGCTGCGCGAACGCGAGCTCTCGGAGGAGCTGGGCGTGTCCCGGCTCCCGGTGCGCGAGGCGCTGCGCAACCTCAGGCACGACGGCTTCATCATGACCAGCGCCCACAAGGGCGCGACCGTGCGGACCATGTCCCCCTCGGGGGTGGACGAGCTCTTCGACCTGCGGATCAGGCTCGAACCCTTCGCCGCCGAGCGGGCGGCCCAGCAGTACTCCGAGGGGCACGTGCACGCCGGTCTGGCGGCCGCGATGGAGGCGACCGCCGAGGCCACCGAGACGGGCTCACTGGACCACATCATGACCGCCAACGCGGACTTCCACGCGCAGGTGGTGGAGGCCGCCGGTCACGAACTGCTGTCCGAGCTCATGGCACCGATCCTCTCCCGCTCCCGCTGGCTGTTCGCCCTGACGGCCTTCCGCGATCCCCACCTGGAGTTCCAGGCGCACCACGAGATCTACGCGGCGGTCAGCACCGGCAACGCCCGGCTCGCGCGACTGACCATGGCCGCGCACATCGAGGCCGGGCGCGGTCCCTCGCTGCTGGCGGTCGGCCCCGGGACCCCCGAGGACGGGACCCCCGAGGAGTAGCCGTCCCCGGGACTCCGGCGGACACCGGGTTCCCGGGGAGCGGCCGTCCCGCTACGCGGGGTCGCGCCCGCGCAGGCCCCGGTAGCGCCGCACCAGTGCCTCGGTGGAGGCGTCCAGACCGCGCACCCCGACACCCTCGGTCAGGGCGGGCTGCACCCTCTTCGCCAGGACCTTGCCCAGCTGCACGCCCCACTGGTCGAAGGAGTTGATGTTCCACACCGCGCCCTGGACGAACACCTTGTGCTCGTAGAGGGCGACCAGCTGGCCCAGCACCGACGGGTCGAGCCGGTCCGCCAGGATCGTCGTGGTCGGCCGGTTGCCGGGGAAGGTGCGGTGCGGGACGAGGTCCGCGGGCACCCCCTCCTCGGCGACCTCGTCCGACGTGCGCCCGAACGCCAGCGCCTGTCCCTGCGCGAACAGGTTGGCCATCAGCAGGTCGTGCTGGGGCACCAGCCCCTCGGGCAGGTCCGGGGCGGGACGCGCGAAGCCGAGCAGGTCGGCGGGCACGAACCGGGTGCCCTGGTGCAGCAGCTGGAAGTAGGCGTGCTGCCCGTTGGTCCCGGGTGTCCCCCACACCACCGGACCGGTCTGCCAGCGGACCGGGCGGCCGTCGCGCTGGACCGACTTGCCGTTGGACTCCATGTCCAACTGCTGGAGGTAGGCGGTGAACTTCGACATGTGGTGGCTGTAGGGCAGCACCGCGTGGCTCTGGGCGCCGAAGAACCCGCCGTACCAGACCCCGAGCAGGCCCAGCAGGAACGGCAGGTTGCGCTCGGGGGGCGCCTGGCGGAAGTGCGTGTCCATCGAGTGGAACCCGGCGAGCATCTCACGGAACCGCTCCGGCCCCAGGGCCACCATGAGGGAGAGGCCGATCGCGGAGTCGTAGGAGTAGCGGCCGCCCACCCAGTCCCAGAACTCGAACATGTTCGCGGTGTCGATCCCGAAGCGCGCGACCTCCTCCGCGTTGGTCGAGACCGCCACGAAGTGCCGGGCGATCGCGTCGGAGTCCGCCCCCAGCCCGGCCAGGAGCCAGTCCCGGGCCGCGGTGGCGTTGGTGACCGTCTCCAGGGTGGTGAAGGTCTTCGAGGCGACCACGAACAGGGTGCGCTCGGGATCGGCGTCGATCAGCGCCTCGTGCAGGTCCGTGCCGTCCACGTTGGAGACGAAGCGGAACCCCAGTCCCCGGTCCGTGTACGGACGCAGCGCCTCATAGGCCATGGCCGGACCCAGGTCGGAGCCGCCGATGCCGATGTTGACCACCCGGGTCACCGCCTTGCCCGTGTGGCCCAGCCACGACCGGGAGCGCACACGGTCGGCGAAGGCCGCCATGCGCTCCAGGACCCCGTGCACCTCGGGCACCACGTCGCGCCCGTCCTCCCGGAACACCGCGTCACGCGGCGCGCGCAACGCGGGGTGCAGCACGGCGCGGTCCTCGGTGAGGTTGATGTGGTCGCCGCGGAACATGGCGTCGCGCAGGGCGGCGACGCCGGTGGCCTTCGCGAGGTCCGTGAGCAGGTCCAGGGTCTCCCGCGTGAGGAGGTTCTTGGACAGGTCCGCGTGGAGGTTCCCGACGTCGAACGTGAACCGGTCGACCCGCCCGGAGTCCTCCGCGAAGAGGGTCCGCAGGTGGGTGTCGCCGAAGCGCTCGCGGTGCTCGGCCAGCGCGGTCCACTCCTCCCGACGGTCCAGGGGGACGGGTACGTCGCCCCCGACGTCCTCGGTCCGAGGAAGGGGTGTACTCGCAGACATCCGGTCGCTCCTCGTCGTCCATGGTCGGCTTGCGGCGGCCTTCCGGGACACCGCGTGCGGCTGTCCCCCTACCCTCCCACGAAAGCCGCCAACCACGGGCCCTTCCACGCACGTCAGAGCGCCCGCGAACACGGTTCACACCCGCCCCGGCCCGAGCCCCGCACCAGCGGGGACGGGCCGGGGCCCCTCGGGACCGTCGGGCTAGATGCGCTCGCGCTCGCTCCGGAGCAGCTCGCGCTCGTCGC
This sequence comes from Nocardiopsis sp. iso_237, assembly GCF_056173345.1. NCBI lineage: Bacteria > Bacillati > Actinomycetota > Actinomycetes > Streptosporangiales > Nocardiopsidaceae > Nocardiopsis > Nocardiopsis sp. iso_237. The sequence goes on from NZ_CM149669.1 coordinate 3,953,985, forward strand.
GCAGCGAGGCCACCTCGGCGCGCAGCGCCCGCAGCTCGTCGAGGATCTGCCGCTGCCCCTCGTCCGGCGAACGGTCGGCGCCGCCGTCCGGGGAGTCTCCGGGGTCCTCGTCGGGGCCGCCGCTCCCCTTGGAGCCCGGGGCGCCGCCCGGGCCGGGCCTGCCGTACTGCTCCTCGTGCCCGGCCTTGTCCAGCGCCTCGACCGCGACCGCGATGAACAGGTTCAGGGCGATCAGCGTGGACACCATGACGAAGACGACGAAGAAGACCCAGGCATAGGGCTGGTGCTTCATCACCTCCGACGCGATGTTGCTCCAGCCGTCGGCGGTGAAGATCTGGAAGAGGGTGAACAGCGAGGTCCCCAGGTCCCCGAAGTGCTGCGGGGCGTCGGTGGAGAAGAGGCGGGTGGCCATCACCGCCGAGACGTACAGCAGCAGGACCACCAGGACCATGATCGAGGCCATGCCGGGCATCGCGCGGAACAGTCCGGTCACCACGTGGCGCAGAGACGGGATCACCGACAGCAGGCGCAGGACGCGCAGGACCCTCAGCACCCTCAGCACCGCGAACGGACCGGAGGCCGGGAGCAGGGCGATCCCGATGATCACCATGTCGAACCAGCTCCAGGGGTCCCGGAAGAAGTCCCGGCGATGGGCGAACATCCGCAGCCCCATCTCGACGACGAACAGGGTCAGGATCACCCGGTCGACGCTCGTGAGGAGGTCACCGTGGTTGTCCATCATCCGCTTCGACGTCTCGAAACCGAGGATCACGGCGTTGATCAGGATGAGGGTTATGACGCTGGCCTGGAACCAGGGGGCCTCGACGAGGGCACGGACGCGTTCACGCGTGGTCACTGGGAGGAAAACTCCGTCTCTGTCTTCGGACGACGGCGCAAAAGCCTACCGTCGACGGGGGCGCCCCGTTTCGTCCTCGTCCCTCTCGGTACGTCCCCTACTGGCGTCTCCCGCCGCGACCAGGCATCATCGAAGACAGGGAAACCGAGGCGAGGGGGCCGCCGATGACGGAATCCGCCGAGTTCGACGGGGACGCCACGAACATCGACGACGTGGACGCCGAGATGGACGTGGGCGCCCCGGACCAGGACTCCGCCGTGGCGGAGTACCTGGAGGACCACCCCGAGGACTACCGCATAGAGGAGATCGAGGACCACGAGGCACTCGGTATAGACGCCGAAGTCGGCCGGGAGGTTCCGGACGGGGAGTCGGAACCTGAGGGGGACCCGCCTCCGGCACCCGGACGCGAGAGCCTGTCCCGGGTGCTCCGGGCCGAGCAGTACGCCGACCGGGTCAACCGTCGGCTCGAAGGCTGAGCCAGCGCTCCACCCGCAGCACGTGCGCGGCGGCGGCCGCCCGGGCCGCCTCCGGATCGCGGGCGAGCAGCGCCTCGTGGATGCGTCTGTGGTCCTGGAAGAGGGTGTCGGTGAGCCCTTCACGACCGAGCCCGGCCCAGACCCGTTCGTTGAAGGTGCGCGAGGACAGCCCGGCGTGGACGGCGGAGAGCGTGGCGTTCTCCGCGCAGGCCACGACGGCCCGGTGGAAGTCGAGATCGTCGGCGGGCGCGCGGTCGGCGTCGGCCTCCATGCGGTCGAGGAGGTCACCGATCCGGGCCAGGTCCTCGGGGGTGGCCCGGGCGGCGGCGATCGCGGTGGCGGCGGGTTCGATCATGCGGCGGACCTGGAGGACCTCCAGCAGGGTCTCGTCGCGTGAGACCTCGGCCAGGACGGAGAAGGCCTCCAGCAGGTCGGCGGGGCGCAGCGCGGTGACGTAGACGCCCGCGCCGTGGCGGACCGCCAGCACGCCCAGCGTGGTGAGGGCGCTGATCGCCTCGCGCACCGAGCCCCGGGAGACGCCCAGCCGGGCGGAGAGCTCCCGTTCGGTGGGCAGCCGCTCCCCCGGGCCCACCTCGCCGTCGGCGATCATCGCCTTGATCCGCTCGACCGCACGCTGGGCCACCGGGGTCCGTACGTCCTCGACCACGCCACTCCCCCGTCTCCCTCACGAACACGGAGATTCTACTCGGAGTCCGCGCTCGTCGCCGCGTGGTCTCGCACATTGGTCGGACCACATGGCGCGATCTGGAAGCCCGCGAGGCACGGACGAATCCCGATGGTCGGACTGTCAAGGGGTTCTTGATCCGTCTCGTACGGCTGTGCAAAAGTGGTCGGACCACTTGCCTCGGTTGTCGTCCGTCGGACCGGACGCTCCTCCCACCGGGCCGGGGCGCGAAGGAGGCCCATGCGCGTCGCGCTGTTCGTCACCTGTGTCAACGACACGCTCTTCCCCGACACCGGTCGCGCGGTGGTGCGACTCCTGGAGCGGCTGGGCCACGAGGTGGTCTTCCCCGAGGACCAGACCTGCTGCGGTCAGATGCACTACAACACCGGGTACCGGCGCCCCGCCGCCCGGCTCGCGGTGCGCTTCGCCCGGACCTTCGGCGGCGCCGACGCCGTGGTGGTCCCCTCGGCCTCGTGCGCGGCGATGGTCCGCGACAACTACCCCCGCCTCGGCGCGGCGGGCAGCAGACTCTCCCGCAGGATGGCCGACCTGGGCCCCCGCGTGTACGACCTCACCGAGTTCCTCGTGGACGTGCTCGGGGTGACCGACGTGGGCGCCTACTTCCCGCACCGGGTGGTCTACCACCCCACCTGCCACGGGCTGCGCTTCCTCGGCCTGGGCGACCGCCCGTACCGGCTGCTGCGCGCCGTGCGCGGCCTGGAACTGCTCGAACTGCCCGGCGCCGCCGAGTGCTGCGGGTTCGGCGGCACGTTCTCGGTCAAGAACGGCGACGTCTCCGCCGCCATGGGGTTCGACAAGGCCCGTCACGTGGCCGGGAACGGCGCCGAGGTCCTGTGCGCGGTCGACAACTCCTGTCTGATGCACATCGGCGGCACCCTGTCCCGTCAGCGTTCCGGTGTCCGGATCGCGCACATCGCGGAGATCCTGGCCAGTACCGAGAAGGAGTACGCACAGGCATGAGCGCCACGTTCCTGGGCCTTCCGCCCTTTCCCGAGGCCGCCCGTTCGGCGGTCGGAGACTCCCGTACCAGGCACAACCTGCACGAGGCCACCCACACCATCCGGGGCAAGCGCGACGCGGTCGTCGGTGAGCTGGGTGAGGACTGGTGGCGGCTGCGCGCCGAGGGCGAGCGGATCAAGACCCACACCCTGCGCCACCTGGACCACCATCTGGAACGGCTGGAGGAGGCGGTCCACCGGGCGGGCGGCACGGTCCACTGGGCCGCCGACGCGGCCGAGGCCAACGAGATCGTCACCCGGCTGGTGCGTCGGACGGGTGAGACCGAGGTGGTCAAGGTGAAGTCCATGGCCACCCAGGAGATCGAGCTCAACGGGGCGCTGGAGGCGGCCGGGATCACGGCCTACGAGACCGACCTGGCCGAGCTGATCGTGCAACTGGGTGAGGACCTCCCCTCGCACATCCTGGTGCCCGCCATCCACCTGGCCCGTTCCCAGATCCGGGAGATCTTCCTCGACCGGATGGCGGAGTGGGGGGTGCCCGCGCCGCCCGGGCTCACCGACGACCCCCGCGCACTGGCCGAGGCCGCCCGCGTGCACCTGCGGGAGCTGTTCCTGCGCGCCAGGGTGGCGGTCTCGGGGGCCAACTTCGCCGTGGCCGACTCCGGGACGCTCGTGGTGCTGGAGTCCGAGGGCAACGGGCGGATGTGTCTGACCCTGCCGGAGACGCTGATCTCCGTGGTGGGGATCGAGAAGGTCGTGCCCACGTGGTCCGACCTCGAGGTGTTCATGCAGCTGCTGCCCCGGTCCTCCACCGGGGAACGGATGAACCCCTACACCTCCACCTGGACGGGGGTGACCCCGGGCGACGGGCCGCAGGACTTCCACCTGGTGCTGCTGGACAACGGACGCACCGACGTGCTCGCCGACACCGTGGGGCGGCAGGCGCTGCGCTGCATCCGGTGCTCGGCCTGCCTGAACATCTGTCCCGTCTACGAGCGCACCGGCGGTCACGCCTACGGATCGGTCTACCCGGGGCCGATCGGCGCGATCCTCACCCCGCAGCTGCGCGGGATGTCCTCGGAGGTGGACCGGGCGCTGCCGTACGCGTCGTCGCTGTGCGGGGCGTGCTACGACGTCTGCCCGGTGGCCATCGACATCCCGGAGGTCCTGGTGCACCTGCGTGAACAGGTCGCGGAGGGCCCGGGGCACCTCGGTGAGAAGGCCGTCATGGCCGGGGCCGAGGCGGTGTTCGGTTCGGCCCGGGCGTTGGACGCGGTGCAGCGTGCCGCGGGGCTGGTGGGCGGGGACCTGCCCCGGCACCTGCCGGGCACGGCGGGGAAGTGGACCGACACCCGGGACGTGCCGGACGTGCCCGGGGAGTCCTTCCGGCAGTGGTGGAAGCAGAGGGGGCGGCGATGAACGGCGCCGGGAACGCGCGCGGTGGCGACGCCGGGGGCCGGGGCTCCCGTGAACGCGTCCTGGCCCGGGTCCGGGCGGCGCTGTCGGACGTACCCGCCGAGGAACCGGTGGCGCGGCCCCCCGGAGACGGGTACGCGGACCACCACTTCGAGGGGGACGCCCTGGAGGTGCTGGTGGACCGGTTGCTGGACTACCGGGCCCTGGTGGAGAGGGTCCCGGAGGGCGCCCTGCCCGAGGCGATCGCCGCCGCGCTGGAGCGGCGCGGCGCGACCCGGGTGGCGGTCCCCTCGGGCGCACCGCCGGAGTGGTTCTCGGACGTGACGGCGCGTCGGCTCACCGACTCCCCCGGGGAGCCGCTGTCCGTGGCCGACCTCGACGCCTGCGACGGCGTGGTGACCGGGTGCGCGGTGGCGGTCGCGGAGACCGGCACCATCGTGCTGGACGGCGGGCCCGACCAGGGCCGCCGGGCCGTCACCCTGGTCCCCGACTACCACCTGTGCGTGGTCCGGGCCGACCAGGTGGTGGACGGGGTGCCGGGCGCCGTCCGGCTCCTGGACCCGGCGCGGCCGCTCACGTGGATCAGCGGCCCCTCGGCCACCAGCGACATCGAGCTCAACCGGGTGGAGGGCGTGCACGGTCCCCGCACCCTGGAGGTGCTGCTGGTGGAGCCCGCCGACTGAGGCGGCGGGGTCGCGGGCCCACCCCGGTGGGGAGGCACGGGGTCGTGCCCGCCCCACCGTGGGACCGCGGGCCCGCCCCCAGCGGAGTCGCTGGCGTGCACCCTCGTGCCGTCGGACCGCGCTTCCTAGTGTTCAGGGGATGGCAGACCGACCACGACGGGAAGGTTCCCCGATGCCCCGCCCCTCCACTTCCTCCACCCGCGTTCCCGCTCCCCCGACAGGGACCGCTCGGCGGCGGTCCGCGCCCCTGGCCCTGGCCTGTGCCCTGGCCGTGGGCGGAGCCCTCGCCGCCGGTCCGGCCTCCGCCGCGACCGAACGGGACCGCCCGCCCACCCCCGCCCTGCCCGCACCCACCGGCCCCGCCCCCGTGGGCACCACCGATCTGCACCTGGTGGACACCGACCGCGAGGACCCGTGGTTCGGCGGTGACCGGGAGATCATGGTGACGCTCTGGTACCCGGCCCGCACCGACGCCGGGCGTCCCGCCCCCTACCTGACCGGGGCCGAGTCCGAGGCGATCCTCGCGCAGAGCGGGTTCGACCACCTGCCTCCGGACACCCTGACCCGGGTGCGCACCCACTCCGTGGCGGACGCGCCGCCGGTCCGTACCGACGAGGGCCTGCCCCTCGTGGTGCTCTCCCCCGGAGCCGGGGTGTCCCGGACCTGGATGTCCTCGCTCGGTGAGGACCTGGCCAGCCGAGGATTCGCGGTGGCCGGGATCGACCACCGCCACGAGGCGGCCCCGGTGGAGTTCCCCGACGGACTCGTGGATCGGTGCGGCGCCTGCGCGACCGAACGGTGGGAGGACGGCGCGGTGAACCGGGCCGACGACGTCTCCTTCCTCCTGGACGAGTTGGAGGGCGGCGAGGCCTGGCGATGGTCCGGGCTGGTCGCGACCGACCGGACCGGGATGGTGGGCCACTCCTGGGGCGGGGCGGCCACCGCCCAGACGTTGGTCACCGAGGAGCGCGTGGACGCCGGACTCAACCTGGACGGTCCCTACTACCCCGCGCAGCTGGAAGGGGAGATCGACAAGCCGCTCGCGCTGCTCGCCAACGGCCAGGGACAGGCCTGGGAGGGCTGGGACGAGCGCTGGGCGGGCCTGACGGGCTGGCGCCAGTGGATCCGGGTCACCGACTCCGGGCACTCCACCGCGCTGGACCGGGGCGTGCTCATGGAACAGCTCGGGCTGCGGGACACGATGACCCCGGAGCAGTGGCGTGCGCAGTTCGGCGCCCTCCCGGTGGCGCACGGGGTGGACCTCGTGCGGACGTACGCCGGCGCCTACTTCGACCACCACCTGCGCGGCGGTGACCAGCCCCTCCTGGACGACCCGGAGGGCGTCCACCCCGAGCTGGTCGTGGTGGACCCCGAAGGGGACTGAGCTCCCGATCGCACCGGCCCCCGGGGTTCAGCTCCGGGGGCTCCAGCGCTCCAGGAGCTGTTCGAGGGGGTCGGGATCGTGCGGTTTCTCAGCGAAGGGCGCCTGGTAGCGGGCGCCCCGGCCGACGGGGCGGCGCTTCCGGCGCCGGGCTCCGCGCCTCGCCTCGGGTTCGGGCTCCGCGGACGGCTCGGGCTCCCCGGTCGGGACGAACCGCACGGGCAGCTCCTCCGGCCCGCCGGGGGACGCGCGTCGTCGCGGTCCGTCGGGTCCGACCGCCGAGACCATGCCCCTCATCCGGTCCAGCGCCGTGTCGATGGCGGTGCGCACCAACTCCTGGGTGAACGACGCGGCCGGGCAGCGGTGGGCTCCGGCACCCCAGGACAGATGGGCGCGGTTCCCGACCAGCAGGTCCACTGCGGCGCCGGTGCCTCCGGAGACGGAGGGGTCCGTGTGCGCGGCGCCGAACCCGAAGAGCAGCGGTTGCCCCCGCCGGACCAGGGCCCCCGAGATCCGGAGGTCCGTCGTGGCGTAGCGCCCCGCGAGCACGCTGACCGGGGGGTCGGTCCACATGACGTAGTCGAGGAAGTCCTCCGGGGTGAGCGTCCCGCCGAGGTAGGCGGTCCACACTCCGGGGTCCCCGACCAGCAGGCGGAGCGCGTTGCCGATGAGGTGGGTGGTGGGTTCGAGCCCCGTCGCCCAGAGCAGGCGCAGTGCCTCGGCCGCCTCGTCGTCGGTCAGTCCGTGCGGGTGCTCCAGGATCACGGAGGTGACGTCACTCCCGGGTTCGGCGCGCTTGCGGGCGACCAGCCCCCGGAAGTAGGCGCGCACGGCCGGTGCCGCCGTCGCCGCCCGCCGCGCGTCGTCGCCGCGCAGGCGGGCGGTGAGGTCGGCGAGCAGGTGCCCGTAGGAGTCGGGGAGTCCGAGGAGTTCGTTGAGGACGAGTGCGGGCAGGGGTAGGGCGTACTGCCCGACGAGGTCGGCCGCGCCCTTCGCCCCGACCCGGCCGATCAGCCGCACGGCGGCGCGCTGCACCACCGGGACCAGCCGTTGGGTGCCCACGGAGGCCAGCGCGTCCACGATCGGGAGGCGCAGGCGCTGGTGTTCGTCGCCGTCGCGTGCGAGCGCCGCGCCTCGGATCGGCAGCGCACCGTCGGCTCCCCAGGGGCGGGGGTCGGCGGAGAAGTGGTTCTGGTCGCGCAGGACCCGGAGGTTCTCCTTGTAGCCGAGCAGGAGCCAGCCGGGGACGCCGGGTGCGACCTCCACGGGGACCAGGCCTCCGTGCCGGGACCGCAGCCGGTCCCAGGGAGGTTCCGCACCGGGTGTCGGGCTCCAGTGGAGGGAGGGGGCGGCCTCTCCCGTGCGGGGGCAGCGCGGAGCCTCCGCCGCTCCGTCCGGGACCGCGTCGTCGCCCGTGGACCCGGTTCCCTGACGCATGGAGACTCCTCGGTGGCTGCCGTGGGGACGACGCTAGGGCGCCGATGTTTCCGAGGTGCTTCCAGGAGGAAAGGGGCGTCTTTCGCCGTCGGGCACCGGCACCCTTCACCGGACAGGGGTGGAGGAATCGGACCGGCCGCGCCGGAGACGGACGAGCCGTGCCGCCGCGACCGCGACGCACACCAGGGCCACGAGGCCGAGCAGGGCGACGGGGCCGGGGAACAGGCGCCAGAGGATGCCCCAGGTGAGGTCCTGGCTCCGGTACAGCACGCCCAGCGCGTGGTCCAGCACCGCGAAGAGCACCACGGGCACGGCCAGCGGGACCAGGCGCGACGCGGTGCGCCAGCCGGACGCACCGGCCCGGCGCGCCGCCCAGGTCCCGGACCGCCGCACACCCCGGGCCCCGAGCCACACCGCGACCCCGGCCAGGGCCAGCGTGGCCGAGTCGACCACCGGTGCGCGCGTACCCGACGCCGGTTCCGGACCGCCCTCCTCGATCAGGGCCACCAGCGCCTCGGTGAGCACGGCGGCGTGCGCGTCCATCCCGGCGGTGTTCACCATGACGGCGATTCCGTGGCCGGACTCGGGCAGCAGCACCTGGTGGGCGGTGGCGGTGAACAGCTCTCCGCCGTGTTCGATCCGGGGCGCCCCCGAGGGTGTCGTCCCCACGGACCAGCCCAGCCCGTAGGTGCCGCCGGTGGCCGGTGAGGGCGTGTGCGTGAGGGCGACGCCCTCCGGAGTGGCGATCCGGGTGCCGTCGGCGGACGCCCCGCCGTTGTTCTGGGCGATCAGCCAGGAGGCCATGTCGTCGGCGGTGCTGAGCACGCCCCCGGAGCCCGCACCGAAGGAGGGGACCTCCGTGGCCGGGAGTCCCCGCCGGAGGAACATGAGGTGGCCGCGCGCGGAGGAGGGCAGGTCCAGGTCCGTGGCGACGGTCGTGCTGTCGGTCATGCCGAGGGGGTCCAGGACCCGCTCGTGCAGCCGGTCCGCGAACGACCGCCCGCTGACCACCTCCACGAGACGGGCCGCCACCTGGAAGTTCGGGTTGTGGTACGAGTACCGCGTCCCGGGGTCCGCCGCGAACCGCACCCCGTCCATGCCCGCGACCGCGGTCCTCAGGTCGGGCACGCGTCCCCGGCCGAACTCGTCGAACCCCGCGCCGCTCATCCCCGAGGTGTTGTCCAGCAGCTGGCGCACGGTGACCGCGTCCGCGCGGGGGTCGTCCGGGTCGAACTCGGGAAGGTGCGCGCGGACCGGGTCGTCGAGTCCGATCTCGCCGTCCTCGACCAGCTGCACGACCGCCAGCGCGGTGAAGGCCTTGCTGGCCGACGCGATCGCCATGGGGGTGTGCGCGGTCACCGGGTCGCCCGTGGCGGTACGGCCGTACCCCCGGGCGCGCACGGTCTCCGTACCGTGGGTGACGGCCACGGCCACCCCGGGGGCGCCGGTGGCCTCCATGTGGTCGCGCACGACCGCGTCGACGGCCTCGGCGGTGGCGGCCGCGGTGCTCGCGGTCGAGGCGCCGGCGGGGGCCGGAACGGCGACGGCGAACAGCAGGGCGGTCGAGGCGACCGTGCGGGTCAGGGTCGTTGTCATGGGCATGGCACCGACGCTAGGCAGCCGGGTTCCGCGCCGCCATGGGGCGCCCCCTCCGGACGTCCTGCGGGAAACCGGAGGGCGCGGGGGGTGTGATCCCCCACCCCGCCGTCGAAGCCGCAGGCCGGTAGGATGGCCAGTCGGCCCGAAGGGGGCCGCAACGGCCGCAGGGCCCGACAGTCTCTCGAACGGGGAGTGCCACCGTGGGCAGGAAGGGCCGCAGACGCGGCGACGCGTGGGCCGGGGACGAGTGGGCCGGGCCAGGGCCCACGGACACACCCGTGGAGGTGGTCACCGGCGCCGTCGAGGCGCTCGTGCGCGGGCAGGAGGGCGGTGGGGTCGACCTCGCGTCGGCCCGGCTGGCCGACGCCGAGGACCCGGCGTGGGCGGGTGCGGCGGGCCGCGCGCTCCTCGACACCCTCCTCTTCGCGGTCGCCGACGCCTGGGCGCGCGGCTGGCAGCCCACGGAGACGGTCCGGCACGTGTCCCGCGAGTCCGGGCCGCTGGCCGCGGCCGTGTGCGCGGAGGCCGTCACCGCCGATCTCGAACGCCACTCCGCCGCCACGGTGGACCCCCGCTGGACCGAGCAGGTGCGTGCCCTGGGTGCGACCGCCCCGGCATCGGGTGACCAGCACCTGACCCGGTTGGGCGCCGAGCACGGCCTGCTGAGGTTCGAGGCGGTCGAGGTGGTGCTCCGGCTCCTGGCCGTGTTGCGCGTGCTGCCGCCGATGCGTCGGCTGGGCCCGCCGCCGGGAACCTTCCGGCCGGGCGTGAACACCTCGGCTCCGGTGGACCGGGGACGGCTCCAGCGCGTGCGCGCGCTGCTGGCCAAGGCCGAGTCCACCGAGTTCCCGCAGGAGGCGGAGGCGCTGACCGCGCGGGCCCAGGAGATGATGGCGCGGCACAGCATCGACCTCGCCCTGGTGGCGCAGGACCCCGAGGAGCCCGAGGCCGCCTCGGCCCGCAGGCTCCCGGTGGACTCCCCCTACGACGAGCACCGGGCCGTGCTGCTCAACGAGGTCGCGGAGGCCAACCACTGCCGCGCCGTCTGGCACCGCGAGCTGGGGCTGAGCACGGTGATGGGGTTCCCCGGCGACGTCGAGGCGGTGGACCTGCTGTACACGTCGCTGCTGGTCCAGGCCGAGGCCGCGATGCGGGTGAGCGGCGCGAGGCGGGACCGGTCCGGGCGCGGGGCGCGCAAGGACTTCCGGGCGTCGTTCATGTCCGCGTTCGCGGTGCGGGTGGGCGAGCGGCTGTCCGAGTCGGCGCGCGCCGCCGAGGAGGCCGTCACCGCCGAGACCGGCACCGACCTCGTCCCGGTGTTCGCCGCCCGGGAGAAGGCCGTGGAGGCCGCCGTGGACGAGGCCTTCGGCGCGCTGACCTCCTCCCGGGTCCGGGGCCCCTCCAGCGCCGAGGGCTGGTACGAGGGGCGCGCCGCCGCCGACGCCGCCTCCCTGGGCAGCCGCACCAGGCTGGCCTGAGCGCTCGGGCGGGAAAACCGCTGGCCCCGGAGTCCGTCCGGTGTGTACAACCGTCACATGCTTCGCAAGTACCCCCGCACCCGGCACATCCGCGGGTCGCGGCTCCAACACGGTGACCACGACCTGTCGGCCGAGCCGTTCGCGCACCTGGCCGGACGGCACCTGGTCGTGGAGGAGAAGCTGGACGGCGCCAACGCCGGGATCAGCTTCGGGCTTGACGGTCGGCTGCGGCTCCAGAGCCGCGGCCACTACCTGACCGGCGGCCCCCGGGAACGGCAGTTCGCCCCGTTCAAGGCCTGGGCGGCGGCGGTGGCGCCCGTGCTGTGGCCCCGGTTGGGCGACCGGTACGTGCTCTACGGCGAGTGGCTGTACGCGCGGCACACCGTCTTCTACGACGCGCTGCCGCACTACTTCTGCGAGTTCGACGTGCTGGACACCCGCGACGGGACGTTCCTGTCCACTCCACGAAGACGCGCGCTCCTGGCCGGTACGCCCGTCGTGTCGGTTCCGGTGCTGCACGAGGGCCCCCTGGCCTCACTCGGGGAACTGACCTCGCTGGTGGGGGCCTCCACGTGCCGGACCCCCGCGTGGCGCGGCGCCCTGGCCGACGCCGCCAGGGCCGGTGGCGCCGACCCGGAACGGGCCCTGGCGGAGACGGACGGCTCCGACCTCATGGAGGGGTTGTACGTCAAGGTCGAGGAGGGCGACCACACGGTCGACCGGTACAAGTGGGTGCGGTCGGAGTTCACCTCCGCGATCCTGGACGCGGGCACGCACTGGCTCGACCGGCCGCTGATCGCCAACGCCCTGGCCGACCCGGAGGTGCTGTATGCGGCCGTTCGATGAGCTCTGCCCCGCGCCGCCGCACTGGGACCTGGACTGGGGCCGGGTACGCGAGGCCTTCACGTGGGTGCGGGACCTCGCCGGGGTCGAGCAGGACCCGGTCCACCACGCCGAGGGGGACGTGGAGGTGCACACCCGCATGGCGTGCGAGGCCCTCGCGGATCTGCCCGAGTGGCGCGCCCGGCCCGTCGGGGAACGGGTCCGGCTCTTCGCGGCGGTGCTCCTGCACGACGTGGCCAAGCCCCTGTGCACCCGGCGCGACGAGGACGGCCGGGTGACCGCCCACGGGCACTCGCGAGGCGGTGACCTGCTGGCACGCCGGATCCTCTGGGAGGCCGGGGCACCGGTCGAGTGGCGTGAGCACGTCGCGGCGCTGGTCCGCCACCACCAGGTGCCCTTCTGGGCCCTGGAACGCCCGGACCTGCGCCGGATCGCGTTCCGCGCCAGCCTGCTGGCCCGCAACGACGACCTGGTGCTGTTGGCCACCGCCGACATCCTCGGACGCCACTGCGGAGACGCCTCGGAGGTCCTGGAGAACGTCGGGCTGTACGCCGAGTACTGCGCCGAGCAGCGCTGCCTGGACGTACCGCGCGCCTTCCCGTCCGACCACGCGCGGTTCTGGTTCTTCCGCAGACCCGACCGCGACCCGGACTACGCCGCCCACGACGACACGCGGCTGACCGTGACGGTGATGTCCGGCCTGCCCGGCGCGGGCAAGGACCACTGGATCAGGGCGAACCGCCCGGACGTGCCGGTGGTGAGCCTGGACGCGCTCCGCGCGGAACTGGGCGTGCGGCCCACCGCCGACCAGCGTCCGGTGGCCGCGGCCGCCACCGAGCGCGCCCGCGAGCACCTGCGCGCCGGCCGGTCGTTCGTCTGGAACGCCACCAACGTCTCGCGCGACCTGCGCGGGAGGTCGGTGTCCCTGGCCGCGGACTACCGGGCCCGGGTGGAGATCGTGGCGCTGGAGGCGCCGCCCCGGGTGCTGCGCGAGCGGATGGGCCGCAGGTCCGCACCGGTGCCGCCAGCGGCGGTGGAACGGCTGGTCCGGCGTTGGGAGTGCCCCGATCCGACCGAGGCCCACCGGGTGGCCCGGCTGGAGACCGGCTAGCCGGGGGTCGGGGTGGTCTCGGGGGCGGTTCCGGCCATGAGCCACCGGGTGACGCCCACCTCCAGGAGGGAGCGGCGCGGGTCCCCGCCGTAGGGCGTGCGCGGGTCCCAGTCGTAGCGGTCGCGGAAGGCCGCCAGCACGTCCTCCGGGAAGTGGTCGTGGAGGACGGCCCGCCCCTGGACGACCACGGGGGCGTCCCCGTCCTCCAGGGCGAGGGACACCCTCGGGTCGCGTAGGGCGTTGCGGGCCTTGACGGAGGCGGTGGACACCCCGATCCACCAGCGCTCCCGGAGGTGGACGAACCACACCGGGACCACGTGGGGCGATCCGTCGGCGCGCAGTGTGCACAGCCAGACGTTGCGGTCGTCGGCCAGGCGCGGGCGCAGGTGTGCGGGGGCGGGCAGGAAGGGCTCGGGGTGGGGCACGGTACTCCTCGGCTCGGGTTCCCGAGCAGTGTGCGCCCTCAACCAGAGTTGAGGTCAATCGGAGAAAACGGTATAAAACGTCCAATCACCCTTTCCCCTGTTGACACTTGCGACCCAGACACTCATGTTGAACACCAACAGGCCTAAGGGACGCGCTTTTCCGGATAGCATGACCCGGGACCTTCAGAACCGCGTGGACCACGCCGATCGGGTCAGCACACGCCCTACACCACAGGGCCTGCCGCATTCGGATTTGTCACCCCGGTGCACCTTGCGGGGTTTTTCGGCACCCACGTTTTCCATCTGCATTGAGAACGATGTCAACAACGGAACCCCGTGTTGGGGAGACCTTTCCGACTCGAGACACCGGACGTTGGCGACGCCATTTCGCGTTGCTGTGGAGCAGTGTGGCGCTGGCCAGCCTCGGGACCATGACCTTCGGTCTGGCCGTCCCCCTCCTGGCCCTGTTCCACACCGGGTCTCCCGTCCTGGCCGGTTGGATCGCCGCGGCCGGGATGGTGCCCCGCACCGTCCTGCACATACCCGTCGGCCTCGTGGTGGACCGCCACGACCCGCGCACCGTCATGGTCGTCGGCCTGGCCACCCGTGTCGCCTGCGTCGTCCTGTTCGTCGGCCCGGTCCTGGTGTTCGACGCGCCCGTCGTCCTGCTCGCCGTCGCCTCGGCCCTGCACGGCGTGTGCGGCACACTGCACGCCACGGCGGGGGCGGCGGCGGTGCCCCTGCTCGTGCCCCGGGACGAGCTGGCCGGCGCTGCCGCCAAGAACGAGGCCCGCACCGACGCCACCCAGATGATCGGCCGCCCCCTCGGCGGCGCCCTGTACGGGGTGGCGCACGGGCTGCCCGCGCTCTTCGACACCGTCGTCTCCGCCCTGGGGCTGTGGGCGGCCTGGCTGCTGCCCCGGACCAGGACCGCGTCGCGGCGCTCCGGCCCCCGGCACGGTGTCGTCCGGGATCTGGCCGGGGGGTTCCTGCTGCTGCGCTCGGACCGCTTCCTGCTCCGGTCGCTGCTCGTGTGCACCATCACCAACGCGCTGTTCCAGTCGGTCTGGCTGATCATCATGATGACCGCCACCGACGAGGAGCTGTCCGCCTTCCTGCTGGGCGTGGTGCTCGCCGCCACCGGCGCCGGGGGGCTGCTCGGCGCCCTGCTCGCCCCGGTCCTGGTCCGCAGGCTCACCCCCACCCGGATGGTGGTGCTCTGCCTGTGGGCGTGGCTGGCCCTGACCCTGCTACTGGTCGTGGCCGAGCGGGCCGGGCCGACCTGGCTCCTGGCGGCGCTGCCCGTGGTCTGGGGCGGCATCGGGTTCGTCGGCGCGCACATGAACGTCACCGTGGCCACGTACCACACCACCCACGTCCCCCCCGAGTACCTGGGGCGCCTCACCGGCACCGTGCGCTTCCTCAGCGGCGGCGCCCTGCCCGTGGGCATGCTGTGCGGCGGCTACGCGCTGGAGTCACTCGGCGTGCACGGCACCGTCCTTCTCGTGTGCGCCGCCGTCGGAACGCTCACCCTCGCGTTCACCCTGGCTCTTGTTCTGCGCTCGGGTCATCCTCGAACGGCACCGCGAAGGAACCGGCCGCGCCCCCGGACCGTACGACGGGGGCCACCGCCTCCAGCACCCACTCCGCCGGAACCGCCTCGGCCAGAGCCCGAAGACCCGAGGCCAAATCCCGGTGCACCTGCTCAGCGCTCCGGTCGGTACGCGCCTGGACGTGGTTGAGGGCCTCGTCCACCGCGTCGCGGAGGGCGTCGACCCGGTCCTGGCCGTCCGGTGAGAGGACGTCGCGCATACGCTCCACCGCGATCACCGCCTCGAAGATGTCCGTCCGGGCCTGGCGCACGAGTTCGGACAGGTCGTCGCCGCCCTGCCGGGACGGACCGTGCAGGCGGATCTGCGCGATGCTGCGCATGCCGATGTCGAGCCGCAGCACGCTGCCGCGCACCTCCTCCAACCGGGTGCGCACCTCCCGCTCCCGGGCCAGCCCCCTCTCGTGGTCGCGCAGCTCCCGCTCCCGCTCCAGGGCGTGCTCGGCGCGCCACCGCTCGACCTGGGCGGCCCGGTGCCCCGACAGGGCCGTGGCCCCCAGGGTGCTGACGGCGGTGATGACACCGGTGATCAGGGCGACCAGCACGGTGGAGTCGAACAGGCTCAACTCGTTCCTCCCTTGGCGACGCCCCGCTGTTCGGCCCGGATCTCACCGCGCGTGCGCCGCGCCTCGGTGATCCCGCCGCCGCCCACCATGGCGCCCTCCAGGACGTCCAGGGCGGAACTCCCCTGCCCCGCGAGCCAGAGCACCTGCCCGATCCCGGTGCGCAGGCTGGGGTCGGCGTGCACGCGCCCCTCGGCCGCCGCCAGGCCCGTGAGGCCCGCCGACCGCTCTCCGAGCATCAGGCGGTTGCGCGCCTCGGCCACCAGCAGGCGCGAGACCGCCGCCCCGTCACCGACCGCCTCCCGTTGCCGTGCGGCGTCCGCGTAGTGTCCGGCCGCCGCACGGTGGTCGCCGCGCTCGAAAGCGAGGTCGCCCAGGAGCGCCGTGAGCAGCGCGCGCTCCCTCGGTCCCGGCGCCGGTCGCGAGCTCAGGCCCCGACGCGCCTGCTCGGCCGCCAGGGCCGTCTCCCCTCGGGTGTGGGCGACGCGGGCGGCGTCCAGGGGGCTCGGCTCGCCCTGGTCGTCGGGCGTTCGGGGGAACGGGGACAGCGCCGCCAGGGGGCGCGCCAGCCTCGGATGGCGTAACAGGTAGGCGGAACCGTCCCGGTTCGCGGTGACCAGGTGGCGGTCCTCCAGGGCGTGGACCACCCCGGGGGTGAGCTCGCCGTCCGGATCCTCACAGGCGGGACGGCCCACGCCCCGGGGCCCGGCCTCGGCCACCGCGCGCAGCCAGGCGTGCGGGACCTCCGGGGACACCAGGTGCTCGTGTGCCACCCGGGCCAGAACCCCCGACAGGTACGCGGTGAGGACGCGGTCGACCTCGGCGTCGGAGTCCGGCACCAGGGCGTTTCCGGACCCGCTGGCCTCCTCCCAGAGCGCCTGTCCCAGGACCTGGAGGAGGGCGGGCTCGACGGTGTCGCCGCGGGCACCGGCGCGGCTCCCCTCCTCGCGCGCGGCGCGGGCCTGCTCGACGAGTCGGCCGGAGTCCCGGGCGGCGGTACGCGAACCGGCCAGGGTCAGGGAGCGCGTCACCACCTCGGCGGCGGTGCCCGGGGCGAACGGCGCCAGCCCCACCTCGGCGTGGTCGACCTCCCGCTTCTCCACCAGGCGCCGGAGTTCGTCGAGGTGCTGCGTGCGCACGGTCAGCAGCAGGTGCAGGTCGGGGCGGTGCTCCACGGCGGTGAACAGTTCGTCGAGGAAGTCCCTGCGCACGGGCTCGGGCGCGGCCGAACGCCGCAGCAGGAGTTCGGTCTGGTCCAGGACGGCGAAGACCGGCCGGGGCAGGCCCTGCCGGTCGGTGCTCTCGTGGGTGCGCAGGTAGTCGGTGATCGAGGTGCCCGGCCCGTGCGTGGGGAAGTCCGAGGGGCTCCACAACGCCAGCAGCGCCCGGCTGTAGGGGTTCTGACCGGGGAGTATCGCGGCGGGGAAGCCCGGGTCGAAGCGGAGCTCGCCCAGGGGGAGGACGGTGCTTCCCCGATCGGTGAGCGCGGGCAGCGCACCGGCTCCGACCAGGGAGGTCTTCCCCACCCCGTTGTCCCCGTGGAGGACGGTGAGCCGGTGGCGGCCCCAGGAACGCACCAGTTCCTCGGTCTCGGAACGGCGGCCGAGAAAGTGTCGCCGGTCCTGGGCACGGAAGGGCCGCGCCCCGACGAACGGTCCGTGCGCGTGGACGATGGCGGCTCGTGTCATGAAGCAGCTCCCGGCCAGCGAGAATGGAGACAGCACCTGTGTGAGGAGCGCTGTCCATGGTGTCACGGGTCAGGGCACGGTTTCGAGCCCCGGTGACATTCCTGTGTCCTTTTCGCCGCACCGACGACGTGTCGCCACCGAACGGTCCTACTCGGGGTCGTTGACGAACCCGGCCACGACCTCGGCGCCCGCTTCTCCGGGGTCGAGCACCGTACGCAGCGCCTCGGCTATCGCCGAACCGCCGATACCCTCCAGGTCGCGCAACGACAGTTCACCCACGTCCACCAGCGCCGTTCCGCCGGTGAACCCGTGTTCTCCCATGTGTTCGCCTCCGCGTCGTAGCGGCCGCCGTTCCGCGGCCAACCGCGAACGGTCGGTGGGGCCCGCCCATTCGCCCCGGCGTTTTCGATTCGCCGTCCAGAAGTTACTACCACACACCTGTCCTTCCCTAACCTCTTCGCCTACTCTGATGAGGTTGACGAATCCCTCAGGCAACAAGTACCGACACGACACAACACCGGGGCTTCTCACGTTGATGGGGAAAAGAATTCCTGGTGGGGCCTATGTGAAACCGGAGGACAACGCGTGACCGCTTCCAAAGGGACCCCCCAGGGCCAGAACAAGAACCGTTTCCCGGAAGGGCACGGCGGAAACAGATTCCCGGAAGTGTGGGGGCGCGTTCCGCCGCGTCACAAGAACTTCACCGGCCGCGACGAACAGATCAGCGCGCTCCGTGCCGGACTGCTCAACCAGGTCACCGCCGTGGTCCCCCACCCCTCGGACCCGGTGGTCCCCCACACGCTCCAGGGGTACGGCGGGGTCGGCAAGACCCTCATGGCCGTGGAGTACGCCCACCGGTACCGGAGCGAGTACGACCTGGTCTGGTGGGTCATGGCCGACCAGCCCGGCCTTGTGGACTCCGCGCTGGCCCACCTCGCACCGCACCTGGGCCTGCCCGGACCGGGGGTGACCGGCGTCGAGGACGCCGCCGACGCGGTGCTGGAGGCCCTGCGCAAGGGCGAGCCGTACGCGCGCTGGCTGCTCATCTTCGACAACGCCGACGAGCCGGAGGAGCTCACCGAGGTCATCCCGCAGGGGCCCGGGCACGTCCTGATCACCACCCGCAACCACCGGTGGGAGGGCGTCGCGGAGACGGTGCCGGTCAACGTGTTCAGCGAGCACGAGAGCGTGGAGTTCCTCAAGAAGCGCATCCCGCGCGGGATCACCACCGAGGAGGCCGTCGAGCTGTCCGAGGCCCTGGGGTACCTCCCCCTGGCGCTGGAGCAGGCCGGAGCCCTCCAGTCCGAGACCGGCATGTCCACCCAGGAGTACCTGCGCCTGCTGTCCGAGCGCACCGGCCCGCTGCTGCGCGAGGGCAAGCCGCCGGAGTACCCCAAGCCGATGACCGCCGCGTGGCAGCTGTCCGTGGAGAAGCTCAAGGAGAACCTGCCCGAGGCGATGGAGCTGCTGCGCTGCTGCGCCTTCTTCGGCCCGGAGCCCATCCCCCGCGACCTCTTCTTCCCGGTGGACGAGGGCCCGATCCGCCCCGAGATGGCGGAGCTGATGGCCGACCCGATCCGGTTGAGCAAGGCCATCGGACAGCTGGGCCGCTACGCCCTGGTCCGGCTCGACCAGGCCAACCGCACCATCCAGGTGCACCGGCTGATCCAGGCGCTGCTGCGCGAGGAGCTGGACGAGGCCACCCAGGAGTCGATCCGGGTCGAGGTGTGGTCCCTCCTGAGCGCGGCGGCGCCGAACAGCTTCACGGACGCGTCGGCCCAGGCGCGCTACCTCGAACTGCTCTCCCACATGCGCCCGGCCGGGGTCGCGGAGTCGGACCGGCCCGAGGTGCGGCGCTTCGCGCTGAACATGCTGAACTTCCTCTACGTCTCCGGCAACTACGAGACCGCCAGCCGGTACGCCCGGAACTTCATCGAGAAGTGGACGGCCGACTCCGGCGAGGAGGACTCCTTCGTCCTGGAGGCCCAGGCCAAGTACGCCAACCGGCTCCGGGACCTGGGCAGGTACATCGCCTCGCACGACCTCAACCTGGCGATCCTCCCGAAGATGCGCCGCACGCTGGGCCACGCCCACCCGGAGACCCTCTCCGTGCTCTCCGGCCTGGGCGCGGACTACCGTGCCCGCGGCGACTTCTGGCAGGCCCGCGAGCACGACGAGGAGGTGCTGCGCCAGTACCAGGAGGCCTTCGGCCCCAACAACACCGCCACTCTGCGCGCCCTGTACAACCTGGCCCTGGACCACGCCCTCACCAGTGACTTCGCTGGTGCGCAGAGCAAGCACGAGCGCGCCTACATGCTGTTCAAGCGCAGCGGACCGGCAGGGGGCTCACCGACGCTGCTGGCGTTCTGGTCCGGGCTGGCCCAGGTGGTGCGGCTGTCCGGTGACTACACCGAGGCCTGCGACCTGGGTGAGGACGCACTCGCCTACGGCCGGGAGCAGCTGGGTGTGGAGGACCCCCGCACCCTGCGCGCCCAGGTGGACCTGGCGATCGCCCGGCGGCTCTCGGGTGAGCTGGACGAGGCACTCGAACTCGGCCAGGACGCGCACTCGCGCTATCTGCGCCTGCGCGGGATCAACCACCCGGACACCCTGGCCGCGGCGATGTGCCTGGCCAACCTGTGGCGGATGACCGGCGAGCTGGCCGGGGCCCTGGAACTGGCCGAGGACACCGACATGCGCTACGCCCAGGCCTACGGGGCCGACCACCCGTACAAGCACGGCTGCACGAGCAACGTGGCGCTGCTGTACCGGCTGATGGGCGACCCGGCGCGCTCGCGTTCGATGAACGAGTCGGCGCTCAACGCGCTGGAGGCCAGGCTCGGCCGCAACCACCACTACACCCTGGCGGCCGCGACCAACCTGGCCAGCGACCTGGCCGCGCTGGGCGAGGCCAAGAATGCCACGCGGCTGGGGCGGGGCACGCTGCGCCGCTACCGGGCCCTGCTGGGCGAGGAGCACCCGAGCACGCTGGCCTGCGCCTCCAACCTGGTGCTGGACCTGCGCGCCGAGCACGAGACGGAGGACGCCGACGAGCTGGCCGAGCACACCTTCACCGGTTACCTGCGCTCCCTCGGCCGTGAGCACTCCTACACCGGTGCCGCTGGCGAGGGCCGCCGACTGGTCGCGGACTTCGACCCCCCGCTGCTCTGACCCCCCGTGGGCGGGTCGGTGTCCGTGCCCGGGCCGCCGCCCGGCTCAACCGTGGCGTGCGTACCAGCGCTCCCGGTGGGTGCGGGCGGCGGCCTCGGCGGCCTCCTCCGCCGGGGCGGGGACCGGTTCGGCCAGCCACGCCCGCAGGGTGCGGTCGGTGGCGGCCAGGAACCGCTTGCCCTCCGCGGTGAGCCTGCCCGAGTCGGCCAGGGCGCCGGCGGCGTCCGCCGTGGAGCGCCGCCAGTGCGCGAAGTCCGCGTGGGCCCGGGCGGCCTCCCGCCCGGTGACGGTGTGCCGGTGCCTGCGCCAGAACCCGGCCACTCCCAGGTGGGCGTACACCCCCTGGAACAGCCCCGAGGCGGGACGGGGGTCGGGACGCCAGGGCGCGTAGTAGCGGCTGCCGTCCTCGGGCAGGGTGAGGTCCACCAGGTCGAGCAGGGCGGTGAGCTTGGCGTGCTGCACCTCGTGGGCGAAGGTGAGGGCCAGCAGGGTCGGTCCGGGCGGGGTGGACAGCCCGAGGTTGCCGTAGGCGTGCCGGGCGGTGGCGCTGGTGTGGGCACGCCCGCCCGGTGAGGTGATGGGGGTCAGGGTGAGCACGGTGTCGGCGGTCTCGGCGGCCACCGTCCAGTGGTCGTCGACCAGCAGCCGCCAGGCCCCCTCCAGGGTGCGGCGCCAGTGGGCGAGTTCGGCGGCGCCGATCCGGTGGGCGACGAGGTCGGCTCCGGGCAGGCGGTCGGGGTCCAGGTCGTCCAGGAGCAGCGTGAGGCGTCGGCCCCGGTGCTCGGCGGACAGTCGGCGCAGGGCGTGCCAGCCGGGCGCGTCCTCGTAGGGGTCCTCGGGGACGACCACCTCCGGCCCGTGTCCGGTGCGCAGCGAGGCCCGGCCTCCGGTGGTCTCGAACAGGGCCCGTCCGCCGCCGGTGTCGACGACGGCCCGGCCCAGTGACGGCAGCGGGGCGGTGGGGCCGTCCAGGGGCACCTCCAGGCGGCCGTCGATCCGGCCGCGCAGGGCGGCGACGGCCGCGACCGACGCCAGTCCGGTCACCCGGGGCCGTTCGGGCCGGTGTCCGGCCAGGGCCAGCACCGTCCGCCGCGCCCACACCCCCACGGTGGGGTGGCGCAGGACCGTCGCGACCCGCTCGGGCGCGTGCTCCTGGGCGCGCGCCAGCAGGTCGTAGGCGTCCCGGGCGCGGTCGGCGTCGGGGTGCCGCGCCGCCCGCGCCGCGTCCACGACGCGGCGCAACAGCAGGAGGTGCTTGCCGAACTGGGCGGCGCGCAGGTGGGCCGTGGCCCCGTCTCCTCCGCCGCCGCGGGCCAGCGCCTCGAACACCGGTTCCGGAACCGGATCTGACATTCAGAGCCCTTTCCTGATGCGGGCCACGTCCGCGGCCACGGTCTGGTGGATGTGGGTGATCAGGTGGAACAGGTCCGCGCAGTACACGGACGGGTTGAGGAAGCCGCTGCCCTCGCGGTAGCGGTGCGGGTAGAGGCCGCCGCCGCAGACCCGGGACAGCGGGCAGTCGGCGCACGTGGCGCTGAGCGCGCGGGCCCCGATCTGGCGGGCGGCCACGGCGGGCAGGTAGAGGGCGTCGTCGAAGCTGTGGGTGAAGGTGTGCAGGGGTGTGCTCGCGGCGCCCTCGAAGGCGGACTTGAGGCTGTCGACCTGTTCGACGCTGCCGTCGGTCTCCACCACCACGAGTGCGGCGGGGGAGAGTCCGACGCTCTCCGTGCGCGAGGGGCTGCCCAGGACGAGTCGGATGATCTCGTTGAACATGCGGATGTTGGTCTCGCGCTCGGACGAGTGGTACCAGCGGTCGAACACGGACACGAGCCAGGCGCCGTAGCGCGGTTCGGTGGGCGACCAGCCGGGCGGCGGCTCGTCCCAGTTGCCGTGCGGCAGGAGGAAGTCGACGCTCGGCGGGTCGTACTCCAGCAGGTGCTCGAAGGTCGCGACCGGGTCCGACTCCAGGTCGATGGTGGTGAGCAGCCCCGCCAGCAGGCGGCCGTCGCGGTCGTTGAGCCGTTCGATGCCCGCGCGCACCTCGGCGTGGGTGCCCCGCCCGTTGGCGCGGGTGCGGTGGCGGTCGTGGTCGGCCTCGGCTCCGTCGATGCTCACCCCCACCCGGATGCCGAGTTCCTCGAACAGGTCGAGGAAGTGGGAGTCGATCAGCACGCCGTTGGTCTGCATGCGCAGCGCCACGTGGACGTCGGGCTCGCAGGCCTTGCGCAGGGACTGGACGGTGTGCCTCAGGTGGTCGAGGCCGACCAGGAGCGGTTCGCCGCCGTGGAGGACGACGTCCACCCGTTCGCGTCCGTGGGCGCGGGCGTGCTCCGCGATGCGTTCGGCGACCCGGTCCACGGTGGGCCGGGCCATGCGGCGGGGTTGTGACCGCCAGCTCTGGTCGGCCATCTCGTACATGTAGCAGTAGTCGCAGGCCAGATTGCAGCGGCTGTGGATCTTGAGGATGAACTCGCGAAAGGGCGTGGGCCGCCACCCCTGACCGAGGAGCTCGTCGACATCCATGCCATCGGGCCATTCAGGGCGTCTTTCCGGGTCGGTACTCCGTGCCACGCGGGCGACCTCCTGGGATGACGGAAAGTGCGTAACCCAGTTGGATTATCGCATTTGTCGTTCTGTGTACTCCCCGTGGGTATCCACAAACCTCGCGTGCGGACAGTCCACCCCCACCCCGCGGTACGGGCGCCCTGGCCCGGACCTCGCTCGCCCGGGGCAGACTCCCTCCCGCCGCCTCCGGCGATTCTTCCCGACCCACGGCCCCCAAACACCGCAGGCACTGAGAAAGTGACCGATTCCGGCCATCGAAACGGTGATTGGCCATTAGCGGAGAGAGCACGGTGAAACCCGCCGATACGAGCACCCGTTATGATTCCGCCGCTTTTACCCGCCGTTTCTCCCCCCGCTTCACCACTCCCCCAGCAACCCCAGGGAAAAACGCCTCCATTTGGCACTCGGACACGGCGGCGAACGGGCTCGTTTTCGACGTTTTCCCATGCGGGAGCACCTGCCGGGGGTTACCCTGATGCAGTTCGGCCATCCGCATAACGTTCGGTGACCACCTCATGACTGAGAGACTCCTGACCGCCGTCTCCGCCTGCCTCGACTGGGCCAGCGCAGCCGATCCCCCGCCCTCGCTGGAGGAGAAGGACCTGGTCCTCCTCCTCAGCGTCCACCGCGACGCAGGGGCGCACGAGCCCGGCGACTGGACCGTCGACGACGTCCACGACGTCGCCACCCTCCTGTGCGACCGGAGCACCCTGCCGGACAGCCTCCGGGACAGCTGGTTGGCCTGGTGCGACCACCTGGTCTCCTCCGGAGGGCTGACGTCGGCGGAGAGTCCGCGCCGCCTGCGCGCCGCGATCGAGCGGATCGGGCTGACCCCGGGCCCCACCCGGATCTCCGGGCACGACCCCGTGGACGACGCCGCCACCCCGCTGCTGGCCCGGCTGGGTTGTGTGGAGGGCGCCGAACCGGCACCGCTGCTGCCCTACGTGCCGGGGTCCCGGGCCGGGCTGGACGCACGGGCCTCCGCCTGTCCGACCCTGCACCGGGCGGCCCTGCTGGCCGCCTGGGTGGCGCCGAGGAGACTGCTGCGCCCCGGCACGGACCACGACGACCTCTGCGCGCAGGAGACCGCCCGGGCCGCCCGTGACCTGGACAGCACTCCGGCCGAGGTGCGGTTCCTGTTCTCGGTGGCGCGCTCGGCGGCGCTGGTGCGCACGACCTACCTGCACGTCCTGCCCGGCCCGGCGGCGACCGCCTGGGCCGAGGAGCGGCCCGGCGCGGCCGCCGACGCGTGGGCGGACGCCCTGACCACCATGGCCGCGCTCCCCGGTCCCGCTCCGTTCCTGCTGCTGGCCGAACTCTTCCTGTCCGGGAGGGCGCGCGCCCCCGCCGAGCTGGTCGACTCCTGCGGTCCCGGTGCCCTGCCCGGCTCTGAGGAGCCCGAACAGTACGTCCGGCGGGCGCTCGGGGTCCTGGCCGACCTCGGCGCCGTGGAGAGGGTCGGTCCGGAGCGCTACCGGACCTCCGGGCTGGGCGACCACTGCGCGGCCCGGCACCTGGGCGAGTCCGGCGTACGGGTGCCGGTCGTACCGCCCGTGGGCGAGCTGGACGCGACGGGGCTCCTGGAGCTGTTGGCGGGGGTCCGGCCGGTGGACGTGGAGGTCCTGCTGGACCGCTGGCTCGCGGACCGGCCGCCGAAGGAGGCCGCTCGTGACCTGGTGGACGCCGGTCTGCCCGCGGTCGACGACGACCCCGAGTCCTTCGTCCTCGCCGTGTCCGCCGACCCCTCGGCCGAGACCGTGCTGGCCCACCTCGGGGCCTGCCCTCTGGGGGACGCCGCCGCCCTGGCGCGGTAGGGAGCGGCGTCAGTCCTTGACCACCAGGTCGTAGGCGAGGAGGTCGACTCCCGGGACGGGGGTCCAGTCGCGTTCGGGCAGGCGGACGAAGCCGTGGGACGCGTACAGGCGCTGTGCCCCGGTCATCACCGTCCGGGTGCAGAGCACCAGACGGGACACCCCCTCCGCGCGCGCCCGGTCCACGAGCGCGCGTACGAGGGCGGCGCCCACCCCGATCCGCCGCGCGGAGGGGTCCACCGCGAGGGCGCGGACCTCGGCCTCGTCGGGACCCCGGGCGATCTCACAGCGCGGCCCCCAGGGGACGAACACGACCGTGCCCACCACGCGGCCCTCCGCCTCGGCCACCAGGACCTCGTCCCCGTCCTCCCATCCCAGTTCCCGCAGGGTGCGGGCGTACACGGGACTCGCGGCCAGGAGCCCCTCGTGGTCGTAGGCCAGGACACGGAGGGCGCCGACGGCCTCCCGTTCGGAGGGCAGCGCGGTTCGGATCAGCATGCGCGCATTCAACCAGCACGACGAGACCGTTCCCACGGGTTTCCCGACGTTCGTCCGCGGTTGTCCACAGGCCCTCAGCGAAGAACCCCGGATTCTCCGATGATGGACACGTGGCCGCGTCACCTTCGGTGGTGCGGGGGCGCGGCCACCCCGCCCCCGGGAGAGAAGCGAGGACGCCATGACCGTTTTCCCCTCCGTCGACGCCGCCGTCCGTTCCTGTCTCGACTGGGCCCGCGGGTCCCGTCGTGTCGACCCGTGTTTCCTCACCCGGCTCCTCACCGTCCACGGCCATGTCCGATCCGACCCGGGGGACTGGGACCGCGACGACGTCACCCGGGTCATGCTCACCCTGTCCGCCGGCGGAGCCCTGCCCGAGGACTTCCGCGCCACCTGGCTCACCTGGTGTGACCATCTCGTGGAGCGGAACCTGCTGGGCCCGGAGGAGAGCCCCCGCGCCCTGCGCGCGGCGGTCGAGGACGTCCAGCCCCTCCCCCGGGACCAGGCCCCCTGGTCGGTGACCGAGGACGGCGCACCGTGGTGGGGGCGTCTCTGGGAGCCCGAGGACCTCCCCCGGGTGCACCTCGCCCCGGCCGCGCTCTCGGCCCCCGCCGCCCGGGCCTGCCCCGACCTGGAACGGGCGCTGCGCCTGGCCGCGTGGGCGGACGAGGGCCTGCCCCTCAGCACCGCCACGGAGGAGGAGGCGCTCACCGACCACACCGTGGCCGAGGCCTCGGCGCACCTGGGGCTGGCCCGGTCGGACGTGGCCCGGCTGTTCGAGGTCGCCCTGCGCGCCGGGTTCCTGCGGACCACCTACACCGAGGTCCGCCCCGGCGGGGGCACGCGGGACTGGGACGACGACACCCGGGTCGTCCTCGCCTGGGTCCGGGCCCTGCCCGCGATGCTGGCGGAGCACGGCGGGCTCGGTTCCCGGACACTCGGGGAGCTGTTCACCTCCGGAGGGGTGTGGACCGTCTCCGACCTGGTGGAGGCGCTCGCCCCGTGGCCCGCCCCGGGGCACTCCGTCCCGGGGCCGAGGGACGCGGCACCGTCCGGGGCGCGGCCGCCGACCCTCGAGGAAAGGGTCGCCGCGGCGGTGGGCGCCCTGGTCCGTGTCGGCGCGGTCGAGGCGCCGGGCGACGGCGGGCTGAGGATCAGCCCCCTGGGGGACCAGGCCATGGTCCATCGGTGGCGCCGCTGGGGGATCACCCTGCCCGGCTACCCGCCGACCACGTCCATGGACGCCCGGGAGCTGCTGCTCCAGCTCTGGGAGGGCCGACCGGTGGACGCCGAGGTCCTGGGGCGTGCCTGGCTGGCCGAGCGCGGGCCACGGAGCG
This sequence comes from Nocardiopsis sp. iso_237, assembly GCF_056173345.1. NCBI lineage: Bacteria > Bacillati > Actinomycetota > Actinomycetes > Streptosporangiales > Nocardiopsidaceae > Nocardiopsis > Nocardiopsis sp. iso_237. The sequence goes on from NZ_CM149669.1 coordinate 3,980,594, forward strand.
GCGCCCGCGCACTCCTGGAGGTCTGCGCCGAGCTCGGTTCCTGGCGCCAGCGACTGGACGTCTTCCGGCTCTTCGACGGGATGGAGGAGGAACTGCGCGGGGTGTTCGAGGGCTACCGCGAACACCCCGTGCTGGGAGGGTGGGTCGCGCACGCCCGCAACGAGCCCGGCCGGGTGCGGTTGGAGCAGCTGGTGGTGGTCCTGCTGGACACCTACGCACTGCGGGTGGAGCTGGGCGCGCCGCTGCCCGCCGACGCCCCGGTCTGGCGCGACCCGGAGACGGTCACACGGCTGATGTGGCGCTCGGGCCATCCGGCGACCGACGGCGTGCTGACCGCCATCGCCCTCGGGGCCCTGGGCCCGGACGCCGCGAGGGCCGCCCGCCGCGCCCGGTTCAGCACGGTCGGAGCGGGCCCCTGACCAGCGACCGAAGCGTTCGGGGAGCGTCTGGTCCTGCTGACGGCCCCCGGGGCACTCGCCCGGCGCGAAGGTCAGGGGTGGTGAGGTGCGGAGTGGTCGGTGTCGTCGCTGAGGGCGGCCAGGCGCAGGGCCAGGGCCTGGGCTCGGACCAGATGGGAGAGGGACTCCTCCTGGTGCGGATGGGCCGCCCCGGCCTCGACGGTGCTGTCAGCGATCGCGTCGAGCTCGGCCGCGCTGCGGCGGTCCTGCTCCTCCAGTTCGGCCGCGTGGACCCGGCTGGCGTAGTCCTCCAGGGTGCGGACCCGTCGTTCCACGTCGGTGACGTCCGTCTGGAGCGCGGCACGCGCCCGACGGGCCGCCTCCCCGCTGCGTTGACCGGTCACGGGCGTGGTATCGATCCGTTGGCGGGTGCGGGACTGCCGGAGCAGACTCTGAGCGACGCCCCACTCCACGTCGGCGAGCACGACACGGTTGCGCACCTCGTCCAACAACAGACCACGCTGGTGCGGCGCCGAGTCGAGGACGGCGTCCACCGCCCGCTGGGCCCGGCCGAGCATCCAGCGGGCCGGGGCGTCCAACATGTCGCCGGTGACGAAACGCCCCTGGAGCTCCTCGACCGCGTCAGGCGCCCTCTCCGCCTCCTCCCGGGCCCGGGAGGCGCGCCCGCGCAGGTGGGCGTGGACGGCGCCCGCCCCCGCGAGACCGGCGGCCACCGACAGGGGGCCGAACACCTCCGGGGCGAACAGCAGTGTCAAGGACAGTACGCCCATCAGCGCGACCAGCAGGATCACCAGGGCTCCGGTGGACTCGACGCCGGAGCGCGGATCCGGATCGCGTGCCGCGACGCCGTGGTCGGCTCCCTCCCCACCGCTCTCCCGAGCCAGGGCCGCCACCAGACGGTCGCGATCGTCCCGGCTGAGCTCCGGGTGGACACTGACACCCCGGGGGTCGACGTGGTGCCCGGGTACGTCCGGGACCAGGGCCGAACGCAGGTGCGTTCCGGCCAGGGTGAGGCACCATCCCGAGGTTCCCTTGTCGTACCCGGCCAGCCCGCCCGAGACCAGCGCGGACACCGTCGTGCCCGGCAGTCCGGGCTCCAGGGCGAACACGTCCGGACGGCCGGCCACGGGCCGGGCCCGTGCCACCGCGGTCGTCACCGCGGACGGGACCCCACTCCCCCGGCCCTCGTCGAGCCGTACACGCGGGGCGTCCCCGTCACCCAGTCCGGTCGTCACGTTCCACCGCTCCTCCACCTCGGTACGCCACCCTTCCTCACCGGGCACGGACTCCGCCCGCACCCGTCGACGCTGAGAAGCGGCCGGTGGGCGTCTGGTTCTGCGGGACGGGTCCCCGAGGCGGGGCGGGTGGGAGGTCCTGGGTGCCGGAACGGTAGCCTCGGGACGCCGTACCGCCGTCGAAGGGTCACCTCATGAGTCGCAACGTGCTGGTCACCGGTGCCGCCAGGGGGATCGGGAGGGCGGTGGCGACCGCCTTCGCTGAGGGCGGTGACAGGGTCGCTGTGCACTACGGGTCGCGACGCGAGGAGGCCGAGGCCACCCTGGCGGGGCTGCCCGGGGAGGGGCACGTGCTGGTCGGGGCCGACCTGCGCGACACCGAGGCCGCGGCGGCACTGGTCGAGGAGGCGGTCGAGCTCCTGGGCGGTGTGGACGTGCTGGTCAACAACGCCGCCGTCAACCTCCCGCACCCGGTCGCGGACACCTCCTTCGAGGAGTGGCGGCGGGTCTGGCGCACCACCGTGGACGTCAACGTGTTCGGGGCCGCCGACCTCTCCTTCCTGGTCGCGCGGCACATGATCGACCGGGGCCACGGCGGGCACATCGTCAACGTCGGTTCACGCGGTGCTTTCAAGGGCGAGCCGGACCACCCCGCGTACGGCGCCAGCAAGGCCGCGCTGCACGCGCTCGGCCAGTCGCTCGCGGTCGCCCTGGCACCGCACGGCATCACGGTGGCCTCGGTGGCCCCCGGGTTCGTGGAGACCGAACGGGTCTCCTCGCGCCTCACGGACGGGGTCCGGGCGCAGAGCCCGTTCGGCCGGGTGGCCGCGCCGGAGGAGATCGCCTCGGCCGTGCGCTACCTGGCCTCACCCGAGGCGGTCTGGTCCTCGGGGACGGTCCTGGACGTCAACGGCGCCTCCCACCTGCGTTGAACCACGAATCCACGCTGTGGTTTCCGGAATTCCAGTGCGTGCAATCTCGGACAGGTCGTTAACGGAACCCGAGACCGGGTTTTTCTGCCAGCCTTCCCGGTTTGTCCCCCACCCGGGAACCCCTTTCGGCTGCGCTCTGCCCACGATGTCCTCGAAACCACTCCACAGCCCCCGCTCCCGCTGTAAAAGTGAGAGAAACTCAGAGCAAGGAGAAGTCGGGGGCACAGATGTCATCCCACCATCCGGAGGCGCCGTCACGGCGCCGGTTCGCGGCCCGTCCGGTGTCCCTCATCCCCACCGAGGCGCTCGCCCACAGAGCCCTGTCCAGCCCCCTGTTGCGCTCCGCCGTCGACCTCGCCCGCTGGTGCGGGCCGGTCACCCCCGTGGACGTGGACGGCATGCCGGACCCGGACGACGTGCGTGCGGCGGTCGAGAGGTTCGGGCTGTGGCCGCGCGCCCTGGGCCGGGACCCGGAGCGGCGCGCGGCCTGGGCCGAGGGGATCACCTCAGCGACCCAGGCCGAGGAGTTCCTGGAGGCCTGGCGCACCGCCCAGCACCTGGGCATGATCGAGTGTGAGACCGGCCAGGCCCGCCCCACCCCGGAACTGGAGCGCTGGCTCGCCTCCCCCGGCAGGGTGCTGCGGTGGTGGACCCTGGCCTTCCACTCGTGCGTCGAACAGGCCCTGCGCGGCATCGCCGGGCTCGAACCCCACACCACGCTGGCGCGCCTGTACGAGTCCCCCAACGGCGCGCGCGTGCCCCTGCGCCTGGTCACCCAGGAGCTCCTGCCCGCCCGTGAGGCCCACTACCTTCCGGCCCGCTGCCCCGCCTGGAACACGGTCCGGCTGACCCGGGCGCTGTGGCGGCTCAGCGACACCGGAGCGATCTCCCTGGGATGGCACGTCCCCCGCTCCGAAGGCGCCGGAGCGCACGCACCCCGCGCGGCGCCGTCCTGGGTGCAGCTCACCGACCTCGGCCGGTTCGGGATCCGACAGATCCTCCTGGCCCAGGAGCAGTCCGCTCCCCTGACCGAGGAGTTCATCCGGCTCGACGCGGACGAGTTCCTGGACGCCCTGGCCGACTTCTCCCCCGACGGCCAGCTCGTCGCCCTCACCGCGTGGCTGGATGCCCGCTCCCCCGAACAGGCGCTACGGGAGATCGTCGCCGTCTCCTCCGGGCCCGGGCTGGCCCTGCGCCGGTGGAACGCCACCATGGCGCTGGGCACCATCAGCTCTCGGGTGGAGCCCCAGCTGTACGCCCTGCTCCGCAGCGACGACCCGACCCTGGCCGGTCTGGCCTCGGTGGTCCTGCTCGCCTCACGCATGCTCTCCGAGCCGGAGCGGGCGAGGCTGACCGCCCAGTTCGGCCACTGGACCGCCATCGACATGTTCGCGGCGGCCACCTGTCTGGGCGAGACCGGACTGAAGTCGTTCCTGGTCTCCGAGGCGGCCGAGGGCATCGACCGCTTCCTGCTCAACGACGTCGCCCGGCTCTGGCGGCCCGAGCACCCGGACACGCGTTCGGTCCTGCGGCTGCTGGGGCAGCACCACCCGGACCCGTCGATCGCGGCCAGGGCGCGGGCCGCCTCGGCCCACGCCCCGCCCCGGACCGAGGGACCCTGATCCGGTCCTACGGGACCGGGACCCGCTCCTGGCCCTGTTCCGCCCGCTGCTCCTCCTTGCGGCGCCTGCGCCGCAGGACGACCAGGCCGAAGAAGAGCGAGGCGACCATCGTCGCGGCCATGATGGCCAGGAATCCCCAGGGACCCACCAGCGGACTGACGATCAGCGGGATCGCGGCCGCGGTGACCAGACCGCCGCCGAAGAACGGCTCGAACACCAGCTGCTTGTAACCGAACGCCGGGTAGGCGGGCGTCCTCGCCTCGGGGTCGACCACGCGCATGAGCACCATGCCGGTGGCGGTGACGCCCAGGGACTGGCCGAACTCACCGATGCCGCGCTCGAACCAGTAGTTCGGCATGATCCTCGGCGCGAGGAACAGGAAGGCGAACAGGCACCAGAGGACACCCGCGACGGACAGGATCGCGAACGCGGCGATGTTGTCGGCGATGGCCTGGAGCGACAGGGTGGCCATGGCGGCGATGACCAGCACGTCCAGCGACAGGCCCTGGATGCGCTCCACGGACTGCTCGTCGACGATGTCGTTGCGGTCGAACCGGTCGATGAACAGCTGCACGATGATGCCGCCGATCATCGCCAGCGGGAACAGCGGCACGTAGGCCATGATCTCGATGCTGTCGGCCCACACGGCCTGCTCGACCCACTGGAGGGCGGACAGGATGAGCTGGCCGATGATCACCGCGAGGGCCACCAGGCCGAAGTGCAGGGTCAGCGGGTCCATGGACGAGGGGTGGACCGTCATCATCGAACCGGGGGTGCGCTTCTCGCGCTCGACCAGGCCGGCCTGCTCGCGGTCGGTCCCCTTGCTGTCGGAGCTGATCACGCTGGTCTTGCCGCGGCGGGCACCCCAGTTGATCAGGATGATGCCGATGATGACGCCGGAGAGCAGTCCCACGGTGGCCATGCCCAGCGCCAGGTCCTGGCCCTCGGCCCAGCCGACCTGCTGGAAGGTGTCGCCCAGGCCCGCCGCGGTGCCGTGCCCGCCGAGGAAGCCGATCTCGATCAGCGCGCCCGAGATCACCGGGACGCCGAAGAACGGAGCCAGGACCAGCAGGGCGAGCAGCAGACCGATGACGTACTGACCGCTGGCCACGGTGATGCCGAAGGACAGGTTCGGTCCGGCCAGGTCGATCGCCTCACGCATCTTCGGCATGCGTTTGCCCAGGAAGAGACTGGCGAAGACCACCGAGATGAGGAGACCGGGCAGCGAGGACCACACGGACATGATGTCGACGCCGAAGAGACCGCCCTCGGCCGCGCGCTCCGCGAACCCGACGGCGATGCCCTGGTCGGCCAGCAGCCCCATGGCCCGGCCGAAGAGGTCGGGGCCGAGCAGCAGCGCGATACCGCCGCCGATGATCGAGCTCGGCAGGTACAGCTTCTGGGTCAGCTTCCACCGGACGCGGACGAGCTTGGAGAGCAGAAGCAGCACCCCCAGAAGGAGCAGTGCCAGACCTACGGTGTTAGGGGACATATCTACCTCTCAGTACGGTCCCGTGGGGCGTGCGGGGGCACAACAGACGTGCCTCAGAGCGCACGGAACCCGTAAGAGGGCACACGGACGCACGGGGGCTGTGGCTGGGTGGTGGATCGCGAACGAAAGTGACCCGAATTACGCGAACGCAGAGGGAATCCTACACACGGTCACGAAGGCTCCGAGACAGCCCTCAACCAGCTGGACCAGCACTGTTACCAGGCAGTAATCTTCGGCCCGGAACGCTCCATTCCCTACAGGAAACGGGGGGAACTCGGAAAACACCGTGGTTGGCCCGTTCACGCACCGTCAACCTCCCGTCCACCCCACGCCGGGGCCGCCGCGCCCTACCCGATGCGCCCGGACTCCACACACGGTCACCACCCGTGATCTCGGTGAGGATGATCATGCTCCCTCCGTGCCCGCGTCCCTTCCGTACCACCCCGCCCCGAAGAGCTCCCGGGCCGCCTCGCGCAACTCCCGGTGCCGCCTCTCCTCCGGTCCGACCAGACCACACCCTCCCGTATCCGCAGGTCCGAACCCTGACGGACCTCCCCCCAGCCCCTGGCGGACCGCCGCCACCGTCCCCGGACCCCCGTGCGGCCAGGCCTCCCACCGGCCCCGGCAGTGCCGGGACAGCGCCCGGCCCACCTCGGTGGTCGCACCGCCGAAGACCGCCCCCAGCACCTCCGCCTCACGCAGCGCACGCAGCACCCGGCCCGCCGTGTCGGGTGCGGCCTCCACCGACGGCTGGTGCCAGGTGACCGCCGAGACCAGCCACCGCGCCCCCGTACGGGGTTCCCGCCCCTCGGCCCGTTCGGCCAGCAGCCGCTCGCCCACCACCCCGGTGCTGGTCCCCCAGGGGAGGTCGTTGAGCGCGCAGGCCAGGGCCCAGCGCGTCCGGGCCCGACCGGACCGCACCCGGGAGAGGGCCGCGCCCTCCGGCGTCGGCCACCACAGCGCGGCGTCCTCCGTTCCCGCCCAGGCCTCCGCCAGCGCGGCGAGTCGGGTCTCCGTGTCGAGGCCCCGCCAGGCCCCCGCCTGATCGGACGGCACGACCCGGCCCAGGTGAACGGTGAGGAGTCCCAGGACCGCACCGGACTCCAACCAGAGCCTGGCCAGGTCCTCGTCGCCTCCGGCGATCCGGGTGAGGCGCCGTCTCTCCTGCTTCATGAGCAGGCCGTCCCCGCGCAGCCTGGGCGGGCGATCGGTGACCGCGTCCAGGAGCCGCGCGTCCGCTCCCGCCAGGGTCGCGAGGGCGCGTCGTGCGCCCTCGGCCACGTCGGTGGCGCCACCGGGCGTCACCTGGTCCACCGGAACCCCCACCACCGGCTGCGGCGCGGGCTCGAACGGCCAGGGGTGGGCGCCCCGGACCGCCACCGCCACCTCCTTCGGCATCACGAGCCCGTCACCGGGGTGGTCCGGGGGCAGCAGCAGACCGTGCTCGAACATCCAGTCCAGGTCCGGGTCGCCGGTCCCCTCCGCCGGGACGTGGAGCGGCTCTCCCCCGGGCCTGGTGAGGAAGGCCCGCGCCTCCGTCCCGAGGAAGGCGTGGCCGAGCAGAAGGTGGGCGACGTCGTGCCGCGCGGCGCGGCAGAGCTCCAGCACGCGTTCCGGTGCGCCCAGGACCGCCTCGATCCCGCCGGTCAGGGTGCCCCGGCCCTCGGTGGGGTCCAGGCCCAGGGTCAGGGCGATCCGGCGGACCCCGGCCAGGTCGAGCTCGCCCAGTCCGGCCCGGACCGGGGGCGGCACACGCGGCAGGCCGAACTGCTCGAAGGCGTCGTCGGGGAGGTGGTAGCCGCCCCGGCCGTCCGGCCACAGCAGCGCCAGGCCCACGAGGTCGGTGACGGTCTCCTCCGCGCGGACCCGTGCCAGGCCGGGGCGGTCGGCGTCCACCCTCGCCAGCAGCGTCTCGTGGTCCACCGGGCCCGGCACACTCTCCCGGGCCGACCCCCCGCCTCCCGGGGAGGCGCCCAGGCGTTCGCGGTCCTCCACCGCGCCGACCGCCGCGTAGAGCACCTGGTGGTGGGCGAGTGTCAGCCGCTCGAAGGCCCGCGGGCGGTAGGCCAGGATCGGTAGCAGGTGGAGGAGGGTCTGCGGAGTGGCCCGGGCGTACCGCACCACCCCCTCCGCCAGGGTGGCGAGGAGGTCCGCGACCCGTTCGTCGGTCATCGATCGGACATGCGACTCCAGCGCCGCGCGACGGTCCATCCCCCCAGCCTAGACATCCCGTGTCCTCGACACCGGACCCGAACGCCGTTCTGTGGACGACCGGCTCCCGGGTTCGTACCGATCTGCGCGAAACCGCCCCGCCGCCCCTCGCCGGGGCGGTACAAGAGGGGTTCACGAAGACCTGCGGAACACTCCCCCCGGACCAAGGTCCGCAGACGAACACCCGAAGAGAAACCGGGAGCGGACATGCCCTCTCATGACCCGTCGAACCCGGAGCACCCACCCCTCGCCGCAAGGCCCGTGTCACTGCTCCCCTACGACGCACTCGCCCGATTGGCGCTGGACTCCCCACTGCTGTGCGACGCCCTCAGCCTGGCCCGGTGGAGCGCCCCGGGCACCCCGGTGACACGGCACGGAGTGCCCGGCATCGACGACGCCCGGACCGCCATCACCCGGTTCGCGCTCTGGCCGCCCGACCTCCCCAGCCTCGTCACCGAACGCGCCACCTGGCTGGGCGGCCTCCACTCGGTGGCCGAGGTCGCCCACTTCGTCGTCCCCTGGTCCGCCGCCCTGCGCCTCGGTCTGGTGGAGATCGACGACGCGCGGGCCCGCCCCGCCCCGGGGCTCGAACACCGGGTCCGCGACCCCGAACAGGTCCTGGGCTGGTGGTTCCAGGAGTTCGAGCACACCATCGAGCACGCCCGGGGCGACCTCGCGCCCACGGACCCGCCCGTCCCCGGCACCACCGGCCCCGACCTGCTCCCCGGAGTGCTGCGCCACCTCTACGAGGCCCCGGACGGCGCCCGCCCGGACCTGGACACGCTGGCACGCGAGGCGCTGCTGTCCCCGGCGCCGCCCCCGTCCAGAGCCACCGACCTGTTGTTGCACGTCCTGTGGCAGCTCTCCGACACCGGGGCGGTCGCCCTGGACCACCGCCCCACCCACGCCTCGGGGCCGGACGGCCACGGTCACTGCACCGTCGAACTGACCGCGCTGGGGCGTTACGGGGTCCGTCGGCTCCTGCTGGAGGTGGGCATCCACGCCCCGCTGGTGGACACCCTCGCGGAGGCCGGCGCGGCGCGCTTCCTCGACGCGCTCTCCGTGCTGCCGGTCGAGGAGCGGCTGGCCGAGGCGGGGCCGTGGGTGGACCGGCGCGGCCCCGCCGAGGCGCTGCGGCAGATCAGCGAGGTCGTCTCCGGCCCCGGTGTGGCCCTGCGCCGCTGGGTGGGCACCCAGGTCCTCAACACCACCAGTTCCGACCTGGAGCCCGAGCTGCGTTCCCTGCTGTACTCACCGCGCCCCGCCGTGGCGAGCATGGCGGCGGTGGTACTGCTCTCCTCGGGGATGCTCACCCAGCGCGGTATCGACCGGCTCCTGGGTGAGCACGGGCCGTGGGTGGTGATCGACGTGATCGCGGCGGCGATGACCCCCGACAACGCGGACCTCCCGGAGTTCCTTTCCGCACGGGGCGCCCCGGACGTGGAGCGGACCGTGCTGGAGGACCCCGATCCGGTCCGGCTGCGAGCCCACCCGGACACCCTCCCCGTCCTGGACGCGCTGGCCCGTCACCACCCCGACCCGGACACCGCCGCCCGGGCGGGCGACCTGGCCCGGCGCCTGCGCGACCAGCGCTGACCGCCGGGCCCCACCTCAGCCCTGACGCACCAGAGAGTCGATGAGCGGCGCGAACTCCTCGTCGGAGGTGTGCAGGGTCACCGACCTGCTCTCGTGGTCGAGGTCCATCCCGACCGGACGCAGGTCGAGCGGATCTCCCTGTGCGCGGCCCCGTGACCCCGGGTGCCACCAGTACAGCTGCGGGCTGATCGGCTTCTCCGCGTCGTCGACGAACCGCTGGGCGAGCTGCCCCAGGTGGTCCATCCCCGCGATCGGGTGCCCTTGGCCGAGCGGGTGGGCGAGGATCACCTCGGGTACGGGGAACGCCACCAGGAGGCCGTGCGGCGCCTCACCCACGAACCGGTCCAACGCGTGCGCCTGGGCCGCCACGTAGGGGTGCCGGGCGCCGAGGTGCACGATCCGCGCCCCGCTCAGCTCGTGTTCGCTCACCTCCACGGGCTCCTCCAGAGCACTGGCGACCGCCTCGGTGAAGACCTCTCCCTCGTGGCGCCCGGACTCCTCGTGGGTCACGCGCGACAGCGGCTGGAGTGACTCCGGACTGTCGATGACCACCGTCTGCCACAGACCCGGCGCGATCTCCCGCGCCACCAACTGCTCCAGCACCCCCTCGGGGAAGGCGGTGGCGTGGTAGAGCCGAACCCGCAGTCGGCCCGAGGACGGGGAGCTGACCGCCTGGTTGTTCCGTGCGGCCCGGGCGAACTGTTCGACCGCGGCGCGGGCGAACGCGGAGGCGTGCTGGTCGATCTGCTCGGGGGTGGAACCCTCCACTCCGGAGCGGAACGATCCGATGTCGGTGCTGATGCTCGGCCCGTCGGGGAGCTGGACGACCAGGGTGTTCAGTCCCTGGAAGGAGGCCTGCGCCCCGACCTCCCGGAAGGCGTCCCGGAGCGCGGCCACCACCACGCCGCCCTCGGCGGTCAGAGCACCCAGGAAGCCCTGATCGCGGGCGCTGTCCACCAGGTGCTCCACGACCCTGGCGGCGATCCGCGGCCGGGCCTCGGCGGAGCTGACCGCCGCACGTTCGAAGGTCTCGCGCAGGTCGCTGTCCTGGAGCGGGCCGATCCCGGGCACGTCCAGGCTCGTGCTGGTGGGCGGCGCGTACCGCCCTGTCAGCCCCGCCTCCGCGTAGGCGGCGACGAGGTCGGTGCCGAAGTCCGCGTACAGCCGGTCGAGCTCCTCCGGCCGGGTCCGCTCCAGCTGCGCGGCCCACCACCGCGGGAGCGTCTCCTCACCGCGCGGGTAGCGGCGCAGTTCCTGGAGGTAGGCCACGGGCGCGACGTCGGCGGGGATGTCGAGTTCGGTGTCGTGGTTGTACTCGGCCCGGAACCTCCCCGGGGCCTCCAGCGAGACGGTCATGGAGAGCCAGGTGCCCTTCCCCTCCTGGTGGAGGAGGTCCTTCAGGGCCAGGGCTCCCTCCCTTGCCTCGGTGGGAGCGGGGAGTTCCAGGACCGTGCCGTCGGCGGAGGTCGCGGTCACGTCCTCGTGGGGATATCCCCCCACCTGCCAGAACTCGTACGTGGCGGTCCGCCAGTCCTCCGGCATGATCGCGGCCAGGCTTCGGGCGACGGACTCGAGTGTGCGGGCCTGGCGCTCCGGGTCGGGGGCGCCGGTGGCTTCGGGGGTGTGGGACGACATGTCGGGCTCCGCTCGGTCGGGAGGTGTGCGCGGTTCCTTCCTACCGTCTCGCACCGACGCCCCGTGTCCGCCCGGTCACGGGCCCGGAACACGGGCCCTACAGGGCGTCGACGTAGACCCACGCGCCCCCGTGGCGCAGGAACCGGCTCCGCTCGTGCAGCCGCGCGGTCTGTCCGCCCTCCCGGTAGTGGGCGCGGAACTCGACCGTCCCCTCGTTGTGGAAGGGGGTGCCCTCCCCGGTGGAGAGGATCTCCAGCCGGACCCACTCGGTGGCCGGATCCAGTCCGACGTCGGCCGGGCGGGTGTCCGGGTGCCAGGATCGGAGCAGGTAGGCCTCGTCACCGACGGCGAAGGCGCTGTACCGCGAGCGCATCAGGTCCTCGGCGGTGGCCGCCGCGGTGGAACCGTCGTGCAGTCTTCCGCAGCACTGGCCGTACGTCCTCGTCCTGCCGCAGGGACAGGGGCGGTCGGCGGTCGGGGACGGCTGGTGACGTGGGGCGCGCTTCGACATCCCTCCATTGTGGCGGCTATCCGGGACCTGCGCGGACCCGGCGGCGGGCGTCCGCGCCGGGAGAGGGTCCGACACGGGCGACCGGCCGGGCGGGGGCGTGTGTCCGACGAACACTCCCTACGGCCCGGGGTGGTTGGGGTGGCGAGGGTCGGGGGGCGGGAGCGAGCGGGGCGGGGGTCCGTCATCGGGAGCGGGGCGTGGACGAGGGATCGGGAGTACGTTTCCTGTTCGCGCTTCGATGTCCATCCACGGGAACCGTACCCAGAACACCGGTGCGCATAAAACCCGAAATCACCTTTTCCTCGCGCCCGATCCTTTTCCGGTGATCAATCCGATGGTTCCCAGGAACGGTTCCAGGAGGTCAGCACGGGGCGCCCGTGTTCCGTTCCGAGTGTGCTGACCGAACCGGTGTCGAGTCGGAACAGCGCTCCGCCCGAAGGCGGCAGTCCCAACCTCCTGGCGGTGAGTACGCGCAGGAGGTGACTGTGGGCCACCAGGGCCACGTCGCCTCGTTCCAGCGCGCGGGAGAGGTGGTCGAGCACGCGGTCGGCCCGCGCCCCCACCTGTTCCGGGTTCTCTCCGGGGAACCCCTCGGCGCCCGAGGGCACCCCGTCGGTCCACAGGTTCCAGTCGGGCCGCTCCCGGTGGATCTCGCGGGTGGTGATCCCCTCGTAGGCCCCGTAGTCCCACTCCACGAGATCGGAGTGGGTCTCGGCGCCGCCGAGTCCGGCGAGTTCGGCGGTGCGCACGGCCCGGCCGAGGGGGCTCGTGAGCACGAGCGCGAACCGCCGGTCCGCCAGCATCGGACGCACCGACCGCGCCTGCCGCTCGCCCTCCTCGGTCAGTGGCAGGTCGGTGCGGCCGGTGTGCCGACCCACCCTGCTCCACTCGGTCTGTCCGTGCCTGACCAACACCAGTGCGCCCATCCGGGCTTCCTGCCCGGTACACGGTCAGCGCATTCTCCCGCACACGAAAAGCCTCGGCGGACCGGTTCCAGGAAAGCATCATAAACCCGAACAAAGAATGACCTCTCCTTCCCAAAGGGGCGGTCACCTGGCGCGAAGATAGGATTCGAGTCGATTCACCAGCACGAACGCAGGCCACCCCCAGGAGGAAAAGAGAAATGCCCACCGTTGACTGGAATCGCCGGACCTGGGGCGGCACGCACTCGTGGGAGCGGGACGGAGACGAATGGGCCCACATGGCGGCGTACTGCGGCCAGCCCTACGAGGAGTGGAAGGCCGGACTGGTCGAAGAACTGCTCGTCCCGGGGGCGTCCCGGGGCACCGCCCTGGAGGTCGGCCCGGGACACGGCCGCTGGACCGAGCACCTCCTGGAGCGGTCCTCCGGTGTCTGGATCGTGGACGTCAACGAGAGCTGTCTGGACCGTTGCCGTGAGCGGTTCGCCGACCGCGACGGCCTGAACGTCCACCACACCCCCGGGTACTCGATGGAGCCGGTTCCGGACGCGTCCGTGGCGTTCGTGTGGTCCTTCGACGTCTTCGTCCACCTGGAGCCGGACGTGATCGTCGGCTATCTCGGGGAGGCCGCCCGGGTCATGGAACCGGGGGCGACCGCGGTGATCCATCACGCGGGCAAGCCCGACTGGTCTCTGCGGCTGGCCCCGGTGAACCGCCGCGCGGGCCGCCCCGGCAGGATCGCCCAACGGTGGCTGAGCCAGCGCCGGTGGCGCGACGACGGCAACCGCTCGGACGTCTCACCCGAGGCCTTCGCCCGCTGGGCCCGGGAGGCGGGGCTGGAGGTCACCGGACAGCGCACCTCGTGGGGCCCGGACGGCCGGTACACCGTCGACAAGTACCGCGACTGCGTCACCGAACTCCGCAAGCCCTCCTAGAACACGGGGCCCCGGCCACTGTCCTCCAGCGGCCGGGGCCCCGTCACAGCGGCAGCGGTCAGGCCGCGGCGTCGGCCGCGCGCCTGGCGACGCGCTCCGCCCGCAGGTCGCGGGCCTCGTCGGGGTCCAGAACGGGGGCGGCGGTGAGCAGCTGCCTGGTGTAGTCGCTCTGCGGGTTCTCGTAGACGGAGTCGCTGTCACCCATCTCGACGATCTCGCCCTTGCGCATGACCGCGACGCGGTCGCTGACCTGGCGCACGACGGCCAGGTCGTGGGCGACGAAGATGTAGGTGAGGCCGAAGTCGTCCTGGAGTTCCGAGAGCAGGCGCAGCACCTGGTCCTGGGTGGACACGTCCAGCGCCGAGACCGGCTCGTCGCAGATGATGAGCTTGGGCTTGAGGATCAGCGCACGGGCGATGGCGATGCGCTGGCGCTGACCGCCGGAGAACGCGTGCGGGAACCGGTTGTAGTGGTTGGGCTCCAGGCCCACCCGCTCCAGCAGCTCCTGGACCTGGGAACGGATCTTCCTGCCGTCCCGCTCTCCCTGGACCCGCAGCGCGGTACCGATGCTCTCACCGATGGTCAGACGCGGGTTCAGCGAGGAGTAGGGGTTCTGGAACACCATCTGCACGTCACGGCGGAGCGGACGCAGTCCCCGCTCGGACATGTGCGTGATGTCCCGGCCCTCGAACTCCACCGTGCCCTCGGTGGGCTCCAGCAGCCGCATGACCATCCTGGAGAGCGTGCTCTTCCCGGAACCGGACTCCCCCACGACGCCGAGGGTCTCACCCTTGTACAGGTCGAAGCTGACGCCCTTGACCGCCCAGAAGTCGGTCGCCTTGCCCCACATGCCACCGCGCACCTTGAAGCGCTGGGCCACGTCCTGCACCCGGAGCAGCGGCTCGCCCTCGGTCGAGGCCGGGACGAAGGCCTCGAAGCCACCCGGTTCGGTGACGGTGCCCTCGCGCTTCTCCCGCTCCACGCGGTCGGCGCGGTCCTGGGCGCGGCGCTCGGCCCGCGACATCTCCACCCGCGGCACGGCGGCCAGCAGCGCCTGCGTGTAGGGGTGCTCGGGGGCCGACAGCACCCGGCGCACGTCACCGCGCTCCACGGCCTGGCCGTGCCGCATGACCACCACCTCGTCCACGGAACCGGCGACGACGGCGAGGTCGTGGGAGACCAGGATCAGCGCCATGTTGAGGTCGCGGCGCAGCTCGTCCAGCAGGTCGAGGATGCGCGCCTGCACGGTGACGTCCAACGCGGTGGTCGGCTCGTCCGCGAGCAGCACCTTCGGGTCGCACATCAGACCCATCGCGATGACCACGCGCTGGCGCATACCGCCGGAGAACTCGTGCGGGTAGGAGTTGATCCGCTTGGCGGGCTCGGGGATACCGACCCGCTCCAGCGCCTCCACCGCGCGCTGCCGCGCGGCCGCCTTGCCCGCCTTGGGGTGGTGCACCAGGTAGGCCTCGACCAGCTGGTTGCCGATCGTGTACTGCGGGTGCAGCGACTGCATCGGGTCCTGGAAGACCATCGCGATGTCGTTGCCGCGCATGGAGCGCAGCTTCTTGTCGCTCGCGGTCACCACGTCCTGCCCGGCCACCTCGATGGCCCCGGTGATCCGGGCGCGGCTGCCCCGGTGCAGGCCCATCAGCGCCAGCGAGGTCACGCTCTTGCCGGAACCCGACTCACCCACGATGCCCAGCGCGCCACCGGCGGGCACCTCGAAGGAGAGACCCTTCACCGCGTGGACGTCGCCGTCCATCGTCGGGAAGGTCACCCGCAGGTCATCCACGCGCACGACTGCGTCAGAGGCAGCCGATGCCGGTCCGGTCGAGGCCATGTCACATTTCCTTCAGTAGAGCTGGTCTGGAGTCAGCGCTCGGCGCGCTGGGGCGTGTGCGGCGCGCCCTACCCGGCGATGCGCACCCGGGGGTCGACGACCGGGTAGAGGAGGTCGACGATCAGGTTGCAGACGACGATGAACACCGCGCCCATGAGCGTGACGCCCAGGACGACGGGCAGGTCCTTGGCCACGATCGAGGTGATCGCGTAGGCACCCACACCGTTGAGGGAGAACACCGTCTCGGTGAGGATCGCGCCGCCCAGGACCATGCCGATGTCCAGACCCAGGATGGTGACGATGGGAGTCAGGGTGGGACGCAGGGCGTGCTTGAAGATCACCTTGCGCTCGCTCAGGCCCTTGGCCCGGGCGGTGCGGATGTAGTCCTCGTTGAGGGTCTCCAGCATGCCCGCGCGCGTCTGCCGCGCGTACTGGGCGGCGTGCAGGAACGCCAGCGTCACCCAGGGAAGGAACATGACCTGGAACCAGGCCACCGGGTTCTCGGTGAACGGCACGTAGCGCGAGACCGGGAACAGGCCCCACTCGTGCACCAGGAAGGCGAGGGCGAGCAGACCGGTGAAGTAGATGGGCAGGGAGACGCCGATGAGGGCGACGCCCATGGCCAGGCGGTCGAAGATGCTGCCCTTCTTGACAGCGGAGAGCACACCGACGGCCACACCGCCGACGACCCAGATCACCGCGGCACCGAGGCCGAGGGACAGGGTGACGGGGAGCCGGTCCAGGAGCTGCGGCAGCACCGGCGAGTTCGTGGTGAAGGAGTAGCCGAGGCACGGGGCCGCGCACTCGACCGTCTCACGGCCGAAGGTGAACTCCTGGCCGAACAGCAGCGTGCGGATGAAGTCGATGAACTGGACCGCGACGGGCTGGTCGAGGCCAAGGCGCTCCACGGTGGCGTCGAGCGCCTCCGGAGTGGGCGCCTTGCCCACGTACATCGCCGCCATGCCGTGCGGGGTGACGCCCGCCCACCTGGGGAGGACGTAGAAGATCCAGAAGGTCACCGCCGTGACGACGGCGAGAAGCAAGAGACCCGCACCAAGGCGGCGGAGAACATAATTCAGCATCGCGGTCGGCGGCGGGGACACCCGAGGGATCGCCTCGGGCTCCCCGCCGCTTTCACCTGCCTTCTCGTACTAGTTCAGGCTGGTAGTTCGGGACCTAGCCCCGGTCGACGCCCAGCGCCATGAAGTCGTACATCATGTACGCGGGGTGGTAGTAGGCGTTGGTCAGCTCGTCGGAGCGGTAGATCAGCGTCTTGTCGAAGACCACCGGCAGAATGGCGGCGTTCTCCATCACGAGGGTGTCGATCTTGGAGTAGAGCTCGGCGCGCTCCTCCGGGTCCTCGGTCTTGAGGGCGTCGTCCCAGAGACCGTTGATCTCGGGGTCGTCGAGCTCGGAGGTGTTGAAGTTACCGGTCTCCATGATCGCGTCGCCGTGCGTGATCTTGGAGGCGAAGCCGTAGCCGCTCGGCCAGTCCGGGCCCCAGCCCGAGACGCTCAGGCCGATGTTGTTCTCACGGACGTAGTCCTGCGAACCGGCGTACTGACCGAAGAAGTCCCCGGACGGGAACGACTTGATCTCGACGTCGATGCCGACGCGGGAGAGCGACTGCTGGAGCGCCTCGGCGGTCTGGACGTCCTTCTCGCGCTCGGTGCGGACCGCGATGTTGGTCTTGAAGCCGTCCGACTCGCCGCACTCGTCGAGCTTCTCCTGGGCCTTGTCCAGGTCACCCTTGTGGTCCTCGGACGGGTACAGGTCCGACTCGACGTCGGAGCCCGGGATGGCCGGGGGGAGCAGGCTGGTGGCGCGGTCGCCACCGGTCGCGCCGCCCCAGGCGCGCCACATGCTGTCGCGGTCGGCGGCGTACATGATCGCCTGGCGGCAGGCCACGTCCTCGATGATCGGGAGGTGGATGTTCACGTAGCGCAGGGCGCCGGAGTACGGGTTGTCCAGGTTGCCCTGGGCGGCCTCGTCGTCGAGCAGGCGGGCGTTCATCGCCGGGCCCACGCCGGTGCCGGCGAGGTCCACGTCGAGCTCACCGCTGAGCAGGCGCTCGTCGATCTCGTCCTGGGAGACGCCGATCTCGACCTCGATGCGGTCGGGCAGGGCCTGACGGACGGGGTCGGTGTCGCCGTCCCAGTGCTCGTTGCGCTCCAGGTTGAGCTTGACGCCGGGCTCGTACTGGCCGTCGAACTTGTACGGACCGGAGGAGACGACCTTCTCCTGGTACAGGGCCTCGCGGTCGGCCTCGATCGGCACCGGGGCGGTCTGCGGCTGGGTCAGCACGTTCGGGAACTCGGCGAACGAGTCCTTGAGGTGGAAGACCAGGGTGTGGTCGTCCGGGGTCTCGATGGAGTCGAAGCCCGCGAGCGGGTCGTCACCGTTGTCGTAGACGTTGTGGTCGTCCTGGTCCAGGTGGGCCTTGAAGTACTGCGGGCCCTCGGTGAACACGCCGCCGTTGAAGTTGGAGCGGGCGATGCCGTACTTGATGTCCTGGGCCGTGATCTCAGTACCGTCCTCGTACTTGAGGCCCTCCTGGATCTTGACGGTCCACTCGGTGAAGTCGTCGTTCGGCTCCGGCAGGTCCGCCGCCATGTCGGGGATCAGGTCCGTGGCCTTGTCGCCCGGCTCGGGGTTGAAGGCGAGGAGCGTACGGGCGTAGTAACGGGAGAAGTTCCAGTTGAACGCGTAGTACGTGTTGCCCGGGTCGGTGGAGTCGAAGTCCGCGGCGAGCGCGTACTTGAGCGTGCCTCCGGCCTTGTCCGAGGCGTTGACGACCTCGGTGGAGCCGAGGTCGAAGCTGCCGGCCGAGTCGGAGCCGCCGCCGGTGGCGGCGCCGCCGCAGGCGGACAGGAAGAGGGACGCCGCCGCGCCGAGCGCGACGAATCCGAGGGTGCGCTTCATCAAGGAAGTACCTCTCTGAACCTGGTGTGGGGATGGTCGGACGATGGGTTGACCGCTGTCCGTGCGGGGCGGGAGACGGGCCTCCCCGCGCGGGCTCGGGTCAGTCCGAGGTCCGGGGATCGAAGGCGTCGCGCAGGCCGTCACCGAAGAGGTTGAACGCCAGGACGGTGATGAAGATGGCCAGACCGGGGAAGATGATGAAGTAGGGCGCCGTCTGGTAGAAGGGCACCGCTTCGGAGAGCATCTTGCCCCAGCTCGGCGTGGGCGGGTTGATGCCGACGCCAAGGAAGCTCAGGGCCGCCTCGAACAGGATGTTCGTGGGGATCAGGAGCGTGGAGTAGACGATGATCGGCGTGACCAGGTTCGGCAGGATCTCCTTGAGGAGGATGTGCCGGTTGCTGGCGCCGAGGCTCTTGGCCGCCTCGACGAACTCGCGCTCGCGCAGGGCGAGTGTCTGTCCGCGGACGATGCGGGCGATGTAGGGCCAGTTGAAGAACCCGATGATGAAGACGATGACGCCGATTCTCAGCCCGTTGCCGGTCAGGCCGAGGACGCCGTCGGGGATGACGCCGACGAGGGCGATCGCGAACAGCATCAGCGGGAAGGCCAGGAAGATGTCCATGGCGCGGCTGATGAGGGTGTCGACCCAGCCGCCCATGTAGCCGGCGATGATGCCGAGCAGGGTGCCCAGGGCGACACAGACCAGCGTGGCCAGGAACGCGACCAGCAGGGAGATCTGGGCACCGTAGAGGATGCGGCTGAACAGGTCGCGACCGGTCGTGGGCTCGACGCCCAGCAGGTGGTCGGAGCTGATGCCGCCCCAGCGGTCGATGCCCGCGTCCGGGTTCTCGGGGTCGAGGTAGGGGACGCGACGGCTCGGGTCGATCAGGTCCTGGTGGAACTGGGTGGGCGGGTGCCCGAACAGCTTGACCAGGAAGGGCGCGAAGATCGCGGCCAGGATGAGCAGGACCACGACCAGGCCGGAGACCATGGCGACCTTGTCGCGGCGCAGTCGTTGCCAGGCGATCTGCCTCAGGGACCGATTGTCGGCGTCGCTGCGACCCGAGGCCGTCGCGCCGGGTTCCGAGTCGACCGGCTCGGCCGACTCAGGGGCATGCGAGGGCGCGCTCATCAGGCCACCACTCTCCACTCATACGCTTCTGGCCGAGGGGACTGATCCCACGCGTGAGCCACTTGGGGGGTGACCCTTCCGGGTCTCACGGTGGGGCCTGCCGGTTCTCGACTCTGGCTGGCGTGGGCGTTGGACCGACGGGGCGAGAGGGTGGCCCGTCTCGTCGGTACTGGCACGCGACGTGCCCGACCGTTGAGAGGTTGGGCACAATCACGGACCTTTCCGCCCGGGATGTTACACAGCGACCAATTTACTCGCCCTTTGAGTGCATGTCGTCCAAAGTCTGCCTGTGTAGCCAAAACGTAACAAACGCTAACAAACAACCCACATGACGACTAAAGCCCACAAACCACGCAAAGCACGTATTCATCGGACGACCAGGGCTGAGCTGGCACAAGACCGGAACGCGCCCCCGCCAACGATACGGTCAAAACCGCGCGAACCATCCCGATCCATAGGTTCTATGGCAAGTGCTATGAAACTGTGAGTACCCGCTAGATTCCTCAACGTGAAGCAGGCCACTCAGGGGTGCGCTCCGCGCCACAACCCCCGGTGCCGCACCCCGAGCGCGGACGAGGGCGGCCCCGCATTCGCGGGACCGCCCTCGTCGTCGGAGAAGGTGTCGGCTACTCGATGCCGCGCTTGCGCAGCAGCGCCTCGATGTCGTCGAAGTCGTCGTCGGCGGCGGGCGCCTTGGTCTGCTTCGGGGCGTTGACCTGGCCCGCGGGTGTCGGCGCGGCCCCGGCCGCGGGGGCTCCCCCGTCCTCCGTCCTGGCCCGCGCCTTGTCCTCGGGACGCGCACCGGGCCTGACCCCGATGCCCCTGGACTTCATGAACCCCGATACCACGTACAGGACCACCATCAGCACGGCGAGGCCGAGGCCGACCCACGACTGGAGTTTGAAGGCCATCGTCAGCAGGATGCCCAGCACGCCGAGGACGAACTGCAACACCACGTCCATCAGCAGCAGGAGGCCCGCGATCACGGGCAACAGCGACCAGGCGACGCCGCGCAGGCCGTAGGCCGCGCCCTTCCTCCGCCACACGAAGTAGGAGATGACGAAACCGACCGCCGTCAGGGCCGCCCCCAGCCCCATACCGACGTTCTCACTCAAAGTCTCAGGCATGCGACCAGTCTCCCATCCCGCGTCCGAACGCACATCCGGCCGATCCCCTAGGGCGTGTGTCCGCCGAACACCCCGGGCGCGCCCGGCCGGAGACGGCGGTCGGGGGCCGTGCGGCCCGCTCCCCCGCCCCACGCTACCCACCCGCGGGCAGGTCACCAAGGGACCGGGCGCGTGCGGGGCGGATGACGCGTGGGACAACGGGAACGAGGAGGACCGGCGGTCCGCGCTCAGGCGCCGGAGACCAGCGACTCCAGCCACTCCAGGTCGACGCCGACCAGGCTGTCCCGGAAGACCACGCCGTCACGGGGCTCGATCTCCACGTGGTTGGGGATCGCGACGGTGACGCACCCGGCGTCGGCGGCGGAGGCCACCCCCACCACCGAGTCCTCCACCGCGACGCAGCGCGCGGGGTCCACGCCGAGGCGGCGCGCGGCCCTCAGGTACGGGTCGGGGTGGGGCTTGTTCGCGTCCACCTCGTCACCGGCGACCGAGTCCGCGAAGCTCTCCAGGCCGATGCCGCCGATGGCCGTCTCGATCAGGGTGCGTTCGGTGGAGGTCACCAGGACCGCCGGGACCCCGGCCTCGGCCAGCATGGTCACCAGTTCCTTGGCGCCGGGGCGCAGCTCGGCCCCGCCCTCCAGCTTGGCGCGGAAGCGGTCGTAGAGCAGGTCCGCCACCTGGCGCGGGGTGAGGTGGTCGGCCCCGGTCAGCTCGATGATGTAACGGCCCACCGGCTCGGCGGCGTTGCCCACGTTGGCCGCGTGGTCGACCTCGGTCCACTCGCCGCCCAGTTCGGCGACCAGCTCGGCCTCGGCCTCACCCCACAGGTGCTCGCTCTCGATGAGGGTGCCGTCCATGTCCAGCAGGACGGCCTGGAGACGGCGTTCCACCGGGGCGGCGGTCTCGGTCACTTCGGAACTCACTGTGCTCAATTCGCTCATCTCGACTCGTGGCGTGGTGGGTGGCCGGTGGTGCTGACCCATGGGGAGGGCCCCGCCGTGGTCCTTCGTCGGCGGGGCCCACACCTCAGCGGGTCAGACGTTGAAGTATGTCGCCTCCGGGTGATGGATGACGATCGCGTCGGTGGCCTGTTCCGGAACGAGCTGGAACTCCTCGGACAACGACACCCCCACCCGTTCGGGCTCCAGCAGCCGGACGATCTTGGCGCGGTCCTCCAGGTCCGGGCAGGCGCCGTACCCCAGCGAGAAGCGGGCGCCCCGGTACCCGAGCTTGAAGAAGGCGTCCAGCTCGGCGGGGTCCTCCCCCGCGAAGCCCAGCTCGGCGCGGACCCGGGTGTGCCAGTACTCGGCCAGGGCTTCGGTGAGCTGCACCGACAGCCCGTGCAGCTCCAGGTAGTCGCGGTAGGCGTTCTTCTCGAACAGCTCGGCGGTGGCCCGGCTGATCGCGGCCCCCACGGTCACGACCTGGAAGGAGACCACGTCCAGCTCCCCCGACTCCTTGGGCCGGAAGAAGTCGGACAGGCACAGGTGCCGGTCCCTGCGCTGGCGCGGGAACGTGAAGCGGGTGCGTTCGGTGGCTCCGTCGTCGTCCAGCACGACCAGGTCGTCACCCTCGCTGTAACAGGGGTAGTGGCCGTGCACGACCGCGGCCTCCAGCAGGCCCTCGGTCTGGATGCGGTCCAGCCACATCCGCATGCGCGGACGGCCCTCGGTCTCCACCAGCTCCTCGTAGGTGGGACCGTTGCCGCCACGGGAGGCCTTGAGCCCCCACTGCCCCATGAACGTGGCGCGTTCGTCGAGGAAGGCGGCGTAGTCGGCCAGCGGGATGCCCTTGCTGATCCGGTCGCCCCAGAACGGCGGGGTGGGTACCCGGTTGGTGGTGGAGACGTCGCTGCGGGCGGGCATCTCCTCGGGCTCGGTCACCTTGAGGGTGGCCCCGCGCCTGACCCGGCGCTGGCGCAGTTCGGGGAGCTTGGCTCCCTCCTCGCCGCGCTTGACGGCCATGAAGGTGTCCATCAGGCGCAGGCCCTCGAAGGCGTCCTTGGCGTAGCGCACCTCGCCGCCGAACATCTCGGCCAGGTCCTGCTCCACGTAGGAGCGGGTGAGCGCGGCACCGCCCAGGAGCACGGGGAACCGCTCGGAGAGGCCCCGGGAGTTCATCTCCTCCAGGTTCTCCTTCATGATCACCGTGGACTTGACCAGGAGACCTGACATGCCGATCACGTCGGCCCGCCGCTCCTCGGCCGCCTCCAGGATCGCCGACACCGGCTGCTTGATGCCGAGGTTGACCACCTCGTAGCCGTTGTTGGACAGGATGATGTCCACGAGGTTCTTGCCGATGTCGTGGACGTCGCCCTTGACGGTGGCGAGCACGATGCGGCCCTTGCCGTCGTCGTCGCTCTTCTCCATGTGCGGTTCGAGGTAGGCGACCGCCTTCTTCATGACCTCGGCGGACTTGAGGACGAAGGGCAGCTGCATCTGGCCGGAGCCGAACAGCTCACCGACCGTCTTCATCCCCTCCAGGAGGGTGTCGTTGACGATGATCAGCGCGGGGCGCTCGGTCAGGGCCTCGTCGAGGTCGGCCTCGATGCCGGTGAGCTCTCCGTCGATGATCCGGCGCTCCAGGCGCTCCCACAGCGGGAGGGCGGCCAGTTCCTCGGCGCGGGAGGCCTTCATCGCCTTCGCGTCGACCCCCTGGAACATGTCGATGAACTCCGACAGGGGGTCGTAGTCGCCCTCGCGCCGGTCGTAGACGAGGTCGAGCGCCACCTTGCGCTGATCCTCGGGGATCTGGTTGATCGGAACGATCTTGGAGGCGTGCACGATGGCCGAGTCCAGGCCCGCCTGGACGGCCTCGTGCAGGAACACGGAGTTGAGCACGATCCGCGCGGCCGGGTTGACGCCGAAGGACAGGTTGGACAGACCGAGGGTGGTCTGCACCTCCGGGTAGCGGGACTTGAGCTCGCGGATGGCGTTCAGGGTCTCGATGCCGTCGCGGCGGGTCTCCTCCTGCCCCGTGGTGATGGGGAAGGTGAGGCAGTCGATGACGATGTCGCCGGTCCTCAGCCCCCAGTCGCCGGTGATCTCGTCGATCAGGCGGCTGGCCACCCGGATCTTCCACTCGGCGGTGCGGGCCTGACCCTCCTCGTCGATGCACAGGCCGACCACGGCAGCGCCGTGCTCCTGGACCAGGCGCATGATGCGGGTGAACCGGGAGTCGGGCCCGTCGCCGTCCTCGTAGTTGACCGAGTTGACCACGGCGCGACCGCCGAGCGCCTCCAGCCCGGCCTCCAGGACGGGGGGCTCGGTGGAGTCGAGCATGAGCGGCAGGGTGGAGGCGGTCGCCAGGCGCGAGGCGAGTTCGCGCATGTCGCGCACGCCGTCGCGGCCCACGTAGTCGATGTTGAGGTCGAGCACGTGCGCGCCGTCGCGGATCTGGTCGCGGGCGATCTCCACGCAGGCGTCCCAGTCCTCGGCCAGCATGGCCTCGCGGAACTTCCTGGAGCCGTTGGCGTTGGTGCGCTCACCGACCGCCAGGTAGCTGGAGTCCTGGCGGAAGGGGACGCTCTGGTAGAGGGAGGACGCCGCGGCCTCGACCAGCGGTTTGCGGTTCTTCAGGCCCCGGCCCTGGACCCGTTCGACGACCTGGCGCAGGTGCTCGGGGGTGGTGCCGCAGCAACCGCCGACGAGGCTGAGCCCGAACTCGGAGGTGAAGGTGTCGTGGGCGTCGGCCAGCTCCCCCGGGGAGAGGTTGTAGACCGCGCCGTGGGGGCCCAGCTCGGGCAGGCCCGCGTTGGGCATGACGGAGATCGGGATGGGCGAGTGGTGCGACAGGTAGCGCAGGTGCTCGCTCATCTCGGCGGGCCCGGTGGAGCAGTTGAGGCCGATCACGTCGATGTCGAGCGGGGCCAGGGAGGTCAGGGCGGCACCGATCTCCGAGCCCATGAGCATGGTGCCGTTGGTCTCGATGCTGACCTGGGCAATGATCGGCACGTCCCGGCCCAGGGACGCGCGGGCGCGCTTGGCGCCGACCACGGCGGCCTTGACCTGGAGCAGGTCCTGGCAGGTCTCGATGAGGATGGCGTCGGAGCCACCGTCGATCAGCCCGTGCGCGGTCCGCTCGTAGTAGTCGCGCAGGAACGTGTAGGGCGCGTGGCCCAGGGTGGGCAGCCGGGTTCCGGGTCCCACCGAGCCCAGGACGTAGCGGGGCTGGTCGGGAGTGGCGTAGGCGTCGGCGGTCTCGCGGGCGATGCGCGCCCCGGCCTCCGCGATCTCGTAGGTGCGGTCCTCGATGCCGTACTCGTAGAGGCCGCCGTAGTTCGCGGAGAAGGTGTTGGTCTCCACGCAGTCGGAGCCGACCTCGAAGAAGGCGGCGTGGGTGTCCCGCACGATGTCGGGGCGGGTGAGGTTGAGGATGTCGTTGAGGCCCTCGTGGCCCTCGAACTGGTCGAGGTCGAGATCGTGCGCCTGCAACATGGTGCCCATCGCCCCGTCCGCCACGATCACTCGCTGGGACAGTGCTTCACGGAACGTCCGTCGATCTCTCATGTTCAACAACTCTAGTCTCGGGGCACCGCGGGGACCCAGCTCGATCCCGGTGATGCTTGGCACGGGGACCTGCGGTGCCGGGTCGACCCGCGACGCGGGGCGGTGCGGGTTCGGCGTCCGGGGACAGCGGTGTCCCGGTCAGTCGCTGGTCGCGAGGGTACCTCATGGGCGTTTCGCCACGTGAGACAGGCGTCCCAAAGTTGCGCCCGAGGCCAACGTTGACGGTCTCCGTCGACGGTTTCTCGCTCGGCTCGGCACCCCATAGGGTGGTGTGGTCCGTCTTCAGGAAGGGGCCGCCCATGATCCCGCTCGACCGCGAGCTCGTCGAGCCTGTCATGGTGGCGGCGTTCGAGGGATGGAACGACGCCGGTGAGGCCGCGAGCCTCGCGGTGGCGCACCTGTCCGAGCACTGGAACGCCACCGAGCTGTGCGCTCTGGCCCCGGACGACTACTACGACTTCCAGGTCACACGGCCGAGGATGACGGTGACCGAGGGCAAGCTCACCGAGATGGAGTGGCCCACCACCCGTGTGCGGGTGGTCCGCCCCCCGGGGGCGCGCCGCGACGTCGTCCTGGTCAGCGGTCCCGAACCGAACATGCGCTGGCGCTCCTACACGGCGGACCTGCTGGCCATCGCCCGTGAGCTGGGGGTCCGGCGCGCCGTGGTCCTGGGCTCGCTGCTGGCCGACGCCCCGCACACCCGCCCCATCCCGGTCACGGGGATGTGCTCCCCGGTGGAGCTGGGCGCCAGGTTCGGGCTGGAGGCGGCCACCTACTCCGGTCCGACCGGGATCGTGGGGGCCGTGCACGAGGCGTTCAGTGCCGTGGGCGTGGAGACGGTGTCGCTGTGGGCGGCCATCCCGCACTACGTGGCGCAGCCGCCCTGCCCGAAGGCGACCCTGGCGCTCCTGGGCTGGGTCCAGGACTTCGTGGAGGCCGAGGTCCCCCTGGGCGACCTGCCCGAGGAGTCCGTGTCCTGGGAGGCCGGGGTGAACGATCTCACCGCCGAGGACGAGGACATCGCCTCCTACGTGCGCGGGCTGGAGGAGGCCAAGGACACGGTGGACCTCCCCGAGGCGACGGGAGACGCCATCGCCCAGGAGTTCGAGCGCTACCTTCGCCGCCGCGACGACGGCTGAGAAGGCCGGGAACCTCCGCTGACCGGGACTGAGGTCCCGGTTTTCTGTTACCTCATCTTTAGGCCATTATGGATACCTTGCGGACAATGGCTCGCGGATCGGGGGAACTGGGCCAGGTTCCCGAAGCGCGCGGTACGGGGGTACGCGCACCTCGGGACCGCGCGGGGCGCCATCCTCCGAGGCCTGGGACAAGTGCCCGTCCCGACCGCGCGGGGTGGGGTCTGGGGCAACTTGTGAGGATCGCATTCGTCATCGCCAACGGCTACGCCATGGGTGGCACGGTCAGGACCGTGCACAACCTGGCACGGGGGCTGTCGGCGCGCCACGAGGTGGAGATCGTCAGTCTGGTCCGCAAGCGGCGCAAGCCGTTCTTCACACCCGACGCGAACGTCGACCTCGTTCCTCTGAGCGACGAGACCGACGAGTCGCGGGTCAGACTCCCCCGACAACGGGTCCTGGATCATTGGTATCGGAAGGCCGAACAGATCATTCCGGAGCCCGAACGGCGCCGGAACAAGAACTTCACGCCGGAGGCGGTCACCGGTCTGCGCCGCTACCTGCGCACCACCAAGGCCGACGTGGTGATCGGGACCCGCCCCGGGATCAACCTCCTCCTTGCGGAGTGGGCGCCGCCGCGCGTCCTGACCATCGGTCAGGAACACCTCAACCTGGGCGAGCACAACCCCAAGGTGCGCAAGGCGATCAGCAAGGTGTACCCGCAGCTCGGCGGCCTGAGCGTACTCACCGAGTCCGACCGGACCGCCTACCAGGAGCTGCTCCGTTCCAGTGACGCCTGGCTGACCGCGCTGCCCAACGCGCTGGAGCCGGGTGAACCGCCCCGGTCCACCCTGGAGGCGCCGATCATCGCGGCCGCCGGGCGGTTCTCCCCGGTCAAGCAGTACCCGCTGCTGGTGGAGGCGTTCTCGCACGTGGTGGCGGAGCACCCGGAGTGGCGGCTGCACATCCACGGCGGCGGGGACCGGGACGAGGAACTGCGCGAGACGGTGCGGCGCCTCGGCCTGGAGGACAACGTGGGCCTCATGGGCCGGACCACCGACATGCTCGGTGAGCTGTCCAAGGCCTCACTGCTGGCGGTCAGCTCGCGCGTGGAGGGGTTCGGGATGACCATCATCGAGGCCTTCTCCGTGGGGGTGCCCGTGGTGAGCTTCGACTGCCCGCACGGTCCCAGGGAGATCATCGACGACGGCCGCAACGGCCTGCTGGTGCCGCCGCAGGACACCGAGGCCCTGGGTGCCGCGCTCAACCGCCTGGTGTCGGACCGGGAGGAGCGCCACCGCATGGGCGCCGAGGCGCTCGCCTCCGCCGCCGACTACGGGCTGGAGGACGTAACCACCCAGTGGGAGGCCTTCCTGGAGCGGCGTCTGGCCGAGCGGCCGCGCAGGGGTCCGCTGGCCTCGCTGTTCGGCTGAGCCCGGAGGGGCCGCCCCGCCCGTGAGCGGTCGGGGCGGCCGGGTTCACAGGCGCAGGCGGCGCCACTCGCCCGTGGCGAGGACCGCGGCCCACGCCCCGGCGACGCGGGCCAGGCCACGGCGGACCTCGTCGACGACGGCGGGGGCCAGCGGGGACTCGGCCTGCTCGGCGGGCTCCAGCCGCACGGTGACGCGCAGCCCGTCCAGGACCTTCTGGGCGCGGCCGAGGGCCTCGGGGTCCGGGGCGTTCTCCTGGTCGAGCAGGGCGCGGATACCGTCGCGCAGCGTGATGGCCTCGTCGAGGTCGGCCAGGGTGATGGGGATGGCGCCCTCGGTGACGAGTCGGTGCTCCCTCAGGAACCGGGCCAGGTCGGCGCGGTCGGTGAGGCGGCCGCCGGTCGAGACGAAGTCAGCGATGAGCTCCGCGGCGGCGCTGGGCCGGGTGGGGGTACTGGTCGTGGTCGTGGTCATGGGCGCCATCCCATCACGCCCCACTCCGCGTTGGTGGCGATTCCGCGATGTCGTGGCCACAGGTGGTCACCACCGTCACCACCGAACCAGACACTGGCGAACAAGTCACCCATCGGTGCCCCATGCGGACCCCGATCATCAGGGGGTGGCGGCCAGGGCCGCCAGGGCCTCGCGGTCCGTGGGGAGGCCGAGGCTCCGGAGGACGAGGGCCGGATTCGCGGCACCCGTGCCCCAGAGTCGGTCGTTGTCGACCACCGCGCCGAGGTAGGCGCGCTGGAGCCCGGTGGGGTTCCCGACCCCGGACGCGGTGGCCCCCTCCTCGATCCCGAGGGCGAGGCGGAGCAGACCGCGCAGGTCGGCCTCGCACGTGAACGGACCGGCCATCGCCGCCAACGCGCGGAACACGGGCAGCAGGTCGGCGGCGTCCTCGGGCCCGGAACGGCTCACCAGGGCGGCGACCAGCGCGAACCGGACCTGACCGGAGAAGTATCCGGGGCGGTCCTGGAACCAGGCGTCGGCGGCGGCCGGGTCGACGAGGGCCGCGCGGAGCTCCCCGAGTGCCACGGAGTCACCCGCCAGCCCCTCCGACAGGGCCGCGCAGGCGCGTATCGCCTGGTCGGGGTGGGTGAGGAAGGCGGAAGTGTCCCGGCCACCCTCCACCAGGGCCAGGACGATCGCCGCCCCCTCGTCCCGGTTCTCCGCGAGGTCCGCGGCGCCCGACAGGTCCACCGGCGCGTCGACCAGTCGGCTCAGGGCGCCGCTGGTCGTCACCGCCCGCTGGCGGACCCGGCCGTCCGCGTGCGTGAGCAGCGGCCGCACCGCCCCGAGCAGCGCCGGCGCGGCTCGACGCAGGTCACGCAGGGCCGCCTGGAACACCGAGTCCAGGAGCGGGTCCTCCCAGATCTCCTCGTCGCCCTCCGCGTCGCCGTCGGCCATCCCGGACAGGAGGGCGTCGAGCTCGCCCCGCCGCTCCCCCGGGTCGGCCGCCCCGTCCAGGTCGGAGAGCGAGCGGTCGGCGGACAGCTCCGCGACCGCGCGGGCCGTGTCGGCCAGGAATCCGAGCAGGTGCAGGCGCAGCGGTTCGGCGGGGGAGCCCGCGGCGAACGGGTCCCCCACCGGCAGGTCGGACACCGGGTCCGTCAGCAGACCGGCGACGAACAGAGCGGCGGGCGGGGTGGCCGGGTAGACGGTCCCCTGGTGCAGGATGGCACTGTTCAGGTAGCCCAGCGCCTGCTCCCGGACCTCCTCCTTCTCGGACAGCAGCCCGGCGAGGAACTCCGGTGCGTCGGTGGCCGGACCATAGGCGTGGAAGGTCCTCGACCAGTCGGTCGAGTGGAGGATCTCAGCTCTGGTGTCCATGGCCGCATCATGGCAGCGGGCACCGACCGTTGGCGTGGCGTCCCGGCCTCCGCCCCGCGCGGCTCACTACACTCGGGCGCTGGAACCCAGCTCAGGAGGCCTCGATGACGTTCGCCCAACCCCCGCGCGACCCGCTCGGGCGCGCACTGTACCGCGCTCCGATCTGGATCTACCGGCTGGGCCTGGGACCGCTCCTGGGCGGGCGCTTCGTCCTGCTCACCCACCGGGGGCGTTCCACGGGCGAGGCACGGCAGGCGGTGCTGGAGGTGCTGGGCCGCAACGACGACACGGGGGCCGTGCTCGTGGCGTCCGGGTACGGGGACCGGTCCCAGTGGTTCCGCAACGTCCGCGCGGAACCCCGCGTGCTGTTCCAGATCGGCAACCGGCGTCGGCGGGGTGTGGCCGAACCGCTCCCCGCACGGGAGTCCGGTCAGGTGCTCGCCCACTACGCGCAGGAGCACCCGGTCGCGGCGACCGAGCTGATGCGGGGACTCGGCCACGACGTGGCCGACGGACTCGACGACTTCGAGCGGATCGGGGCCGACCCCGTGAACGGGGTCCCCGTGGTGCGGCTGCTCCCCGACGCGGAGACCGTCCGCTTCCCCGACTTCACCGCCCCCACCGGGCCGGGGATACCCCAGCCCAGGGCCTGAGACCGGGCTCCGTGCCCGTCCCTGACGAACCGGACGGGAACGGGCACGGAGGTGTGGGGATACCTAGAGCCGGACACCCAGCAGGGTGTCCACGGTGGTGCGCACCAGGCCGGGGGCCGAGGTGTCGGGGCCGCCCTCGGTCAGCGCGGCGCTCGCCCAGGCGTCCACCGCCGAGAGCGCGGACGGGGAGTCCAGGTCCTCGGCGAGCGCGGCGCGCACGGCGGCCAGTACCGGGGCCGCGTCCGGGCCCGCGCCCAGGGCCACCGCCGCGCGCCAGCGCTCGGCGCGCTCGGTGGCGGCGGGCAGCTCGGCGTCGGTCCACTCCCACGGCGCGCGGTAGTGGTGGGAGAGCATGGCCAGCCGGATGACAGCCGGGTCCACCCCCTCCTCGCGCAGCTTGGACACGAAGACCAGGTTGCCCAGCGACTTGGACATCTTCTCGCCGTTCAGACCGACCATGCCCACGTGCAGGTGGTTGTGGGCGTTGGGCTGACCGGTGGCACAGCGGGTCTCGGCCGCGCCCATCTCGTGGTGGGGGAAGATGAGGTCGCTGCCGCCGCCGTTGATGTCGAACGAGGGGCCGAGCCGGTCCAGGGCGATGGCGCTGCACTCGATGTGCCAGCCGGGGCGGCCGCGACCGAGGGGACTGTCCCAGGCGGGCTCGCCGGGGCGCTCGGCGCGCCACAGCAGCCAGTCGAGGGGGTCCTTCTTGTCCGCGCGCTCGGGGTCGCCGCCCCGCTGGCCGAAGAGGCCGAGCATCTCCTCGCGGCTGAGGTTGCTGATCTCACCGAACTTCGACGCGGCCTCGACCGAGAAGTAGAGGTCGCCGTCCACCTCGTAGGCGGCGCCGCTCTCGCGGATACGGACGGCGAGGTCGCTGATGAGGTCGACGGACTCCACGACGCCCACGTACGACGTGGGCGGGATGATCGACAGGGCGGCCATGTCGTCACGGAAGACGTCGATCTCCCGGTGGGCGAGGTCGCGCCAGTCGACGCCGGTGGCCTCGGCCCGCTCCAGGAGGGGGTCGTCGATGTCGGTGGTGTTCTGGACGTAGTTGACGTCGTGCCCGGCGTCCCGCCACACCCGGTTGACCAGATCGAAGGTCAGGTAGGTGAAGGCGTGCCCCAGATGGGCGGCGTCGTAGGGGGTGATGCCGCAGGCGTACATACCCGCGGTGGATCCCGGCGCGGTCGTCCTTATCCGTCCGGTGGCGGTGTCGTGGATACGGAGAGGGCCGCCGGAACCCGGCAGGGGGACGATGTCAGGCGCAGACCATGAACGCATACCGGGAAGCCTATCCGCACGTGCACGCGACAAACGCACAGATAGCGGGTGGCGTGGAAGGTGATGATCCCCCCAGGTGCGGCGGGAATAGTCACCGCTCCTGAGGGGCGGCGAAGATCCGGACCCGTCCGATGAGCAGGACGCTGAACACCGCGGTCACGGCGCAGATCGCCGCCAGGAGTTCGTTGCCCAGACGCCAGTGCAGGAGGGCGCCGCTGAAGGAGACGACGTAGAGCAGCCAGTACGCTCCGGATTCGATGAGGTTGCCGTTTCGGCCCATGGTGGTGCCCCCTGCTGTGTACGCGTGCGTTCCACGCGTGTCCGACGGCGAGTGCGCCGTCTCTCAGAGAGACGCCGCGATCACGCAGGGGGTTTACGCATTCCTTAGGTCGTGGCTCACGCGGCGGTGTGCCCTCGGCCTCGCCGTCCGCCCTGGTCAGACCGGGGTCGGCCGAAGGCGCACGACGCACCGGTGATCACGGGTGGGCGGCCAGCTGGAGGTCGAGGAGGTCCAGGTCGTCGGCGCCCGGGAAGGCCGGGTCGTCCATGACGGCGCGCAGGCGGCGGCGGACCGGCCCGGCCTCGGCCCGGCGGGTGACCGGCTCGGCGGCCAGGCGCCCCCGCGCCGAGACCGTCCCGGTCGGCGTGCGGAGGGTCCAACCGGTGTGGTCGGCGGACGTCAGCAGCCCGACGGTGCCGTCCTCCTTCACCCGGACCCACTGCCCCACCAGGTCGGCGGGGTCGAACAGGGGCGCGGGGACGGCGTGGGCGCTCAGCATGGTGGATTCCTCGGTGGATCGTCGAACTCTTTCCTGGGGTAGACGGTCCACCACGGCGCCTATGACGCGCTTTCGGAAAACTTCCGAGAAAACCCCGCTTGTACATCCGGGTTACTAAACGTAAAGTAACTTTTCAACACCAATGGTCACAGGGCGACCACACTGGGTGCACCCTGTGGCGTTTCCCCCCGGAGTAGCCCATGCACCGCGCCCTGTTCATGGCGGTCATCACCGCCGCGGCCCTGCTCTCCCCCGCCACCGCCACCGCCACCACCGCCGAGTCCGACATGCGGGCCACACTCGTGTGGTCCGACGAGTTCGACGGACCCGCCGGAGGCGCCCCCAACCCCGCGAACTGGAACCACGAGACCGGTGACCACGGCTGGGGCAACAACGAGCTCCAGAACTACACGTCCAGCCGGGCCAACTCGGCCCTGGACGGTAACGGCCACCTCGTCATCACGGCCCGCCAGGAGGCGGACGGCAGCTACACCTCGGCCCGGATGACCACCCAGAACAAGGTGCAGCCCCAGTACGGTCGGGTGGAGGCCCGCATCCAGATCCCGCGCGGGCAGGGCATCTGGCCCGCCTTCTGGATGCTGGGCTCGAACTTCCCGAACACACCGTGGCCGGACTCGGGCGAGATCGACATCATGGAGAACATCGGCCGCGAACCCCACCTGGTGCACGGCAGTCTCCACGGCCCGGGCTACTTCGGCGGCAGCCCGCTCACCGGTTCCTACATGCACCCGCAGGGCTGGTCGTTCGCGGACACCTTCCACACGTTCGCGGTGGACTGGAGGCCGGGGTCGATCACCTGGTCGGTGAACGGGATCGCCTACCAGACCTACACGGCCGCGGACACCCGGGGGAACCCGTGGGTGTTCGACCAGCCGTTCTTCATGATCCTCAACGTGGCGGTGGGCGGTGACTGGCCCGGCTACCCGGACGGAACGACCCAGCTCCCCCAGGAGATGCGCGTGGACTACGTCCGCGTGTACTCGCTGGACTAGGTCGTGTTTTTTGGATCATTCCGCGCTCGCGACCACCAGGCTGCCTCTCGCTGCGCCGATGAAGCTCGGACAGCCAAACCCGGGCGGGCCCCCGCTGTGCGACACTGCGGAGCTTGCGTAGCAGCGCACAGTAGGGGCAGCTTCGCTCCACGGCTTGCGAGAGATTGCCGGGCCCCCGCTGTGCGAGGCTGCGGAGCTTGCGTAGCAGCGCACAGTAGGGGCGACGGCCGCTCGCATCGATGGCGGCTCCGCCGCCACCGGCGAAAGCATCCAAAAACACTCCCTAGAGCGACCGGGCGCACGGCAGAATGACGCCATGAACCCGACCGATCCCGGCCCCTTCGCCCCCGGTGACGCGGAGCGCTTCCGCTCCAACGCCCTCATCGCCCTGACCGCCTTCGTCTCGGTGACGCTCCTCGCGGTCCTGGCGTTCCTCCTGACGGCCTGACACACGGCTCCACGCGTGAGGCCCCGCTCCCAGAGCGGGGCCTCACCCCGTGTCGGCCCGGGCCCCTGCCCCTAGAGGTCGATCATCTTCCAGGGTTCGGGGGCGGCGGGGGTGTCGGTGAAGGCGTAGCGCACCGTGTCGCGGTCCAGGGCGATGAGGGTGACGGAACCGGTGGCCCACACCCGGCCTTCGCCCAGGTCCGCGTGGGCGATCAGGCCCGTGGGGTCGCCCCCGGGGGTGGTGCCCGCCGAGCGGGGCCGCTCGTGTGCCGCCCTGCCGATGAGGGCGGGCCACTCCCCCCAGATCCCCTCCGGAGTGTCGACCTTCGCCAGGTCCGGGTCCGGGCGGGTCCGGGCGAACTCCGGAGTGTGCCGGGCGGCCCGGGGGTCGGCGGGGTCCAGGCCCGTGTTGACCAGTGTGGTCACGCCCCGGGGAAGGGAACGGATGTCCAGACACCGCCCGTCCCAGCTGTACAGGGTCGCGCTGTGCGCGTCGGCGTCGAGCAGGTGGAAGGGCGCGTAGCGGGTGGGGTCCTCACCCGCGAGGGGGTCGCGGTTCTGGGTGGTCAACGCCTTGAGCGGCAGGTCGCCCCGGCTGGCGGGGTAGGTGCCCTCCCACGGCATCGTGCCGTCCCACGGCCACCCGTTGAGCAGGGCTGCCATCCGTCGCTTCTGGGGGTCCACGGCGAGCCAGGTCCCTCCGGCGAGCTGGTCGCGGCCGCCGACCAGGTTCGGCAGGTCGGGCCAGTGCGGCGCGGGCCAGGCCCAGGGGCGTGAGCGCATCTCGTCCCTGAGCGCGGTGACGACCAGCGGTGTCCTGGCGTCCGGATCGAAACCGACGATCACCGTGCACATCTCGTTGTCTCCCACGCGTTCGGGTCCCTTGCCAAGGACTCTACGACGCGAACCCCCATGGGCGCCCGCCGGGGACACGATCCCTGGTCAGGGTGGTGCTGGCCCCAGGGTGAAGAGTCACGCGGGCCCTACGGCGCCGCCGGGGCGTGCACTTCTACTCTGGGGGCTCCCTAGTCTTGTGTGCGTTGACGCCGGGGCCCGTGAGCGGGGGTTTCACCGCTCCCGTCCCCTTCGCCCTCCCAGCCAGGAGTCCTCCGTGTCCGAAGAAACCGACCGGTCCCAGCGGGGCCCGATCCCGACCGAGCCCGTGTCGGCCCGGTCCGTACTCCTGGGGCCGCCCCCGGAGCGGGGGTTGTCGCGGGAGGAGGTCGCCGAACGTGTCGCGGGCGGGCGGACCAACGACGTCCCCGTCCGGGCGAGTCGCAGCGTCGGACAGATCATCCGGGGGAACGTCTTCACCCGCATCAACGCGATGATCGCGGTGCTCTTCTCGATCATCGCCGTCATCGGACCGGTCCAGGACGGGTTGTTCGCGATGGTCATCGTGATCAACACGCTGATCGGGATCGTCCAGGAGCTGCGCGCCAAGCGCACCCTGGACCGGCTCGCGATCGTCAACGCCGCGCGTCCCCGGGTGGTGCGCGACGGCTCCACGGTGCGGGTCGCGACCCAGGAGATCGTCCTGGACGAGGTCCTGGAGGTCGGGGTCGGTGACCAGGTGGTGGTCGACGGCGTCGTGACCTGGGCCGGAGGGCTGGAGGTCGACGAGTCGCTGCTGACGGGCGAGGCCGACCCGGTGCTCAAGCAGGCCGGTGACACGGTGATGTCGGGCAGCTTCGTGGTGGCCGGGGCCGGGCGTTTCCGGGCGACGAAGGTGGGACGGCACGCGTACGCGGCGCGGCTGGCCGAGGAGGCGAGCCGGTTCTCGCTGGTGCGGTCGGAGCTCAGGTCGGGGATCAACACGATCCTCACCTGGATCACCTACGCCCTGTTCCCGATCGGTGCGCTGCTCGTCTACAGCCAGCTGTTCATGAACGGGCAGGTCGCGTTGGACCAGCCGGTGTCCGGGGGGATCTCGGGGCCGCTGGCGGACGCCCTGCGCGGCATGGTGGCGGCTCTGGTGTCGATGATCCCCGAGGGGCTCATCCTCCTGACCAGCATCGCGTTCGCGGTGGGGGTGATCCGCCTGGGACGCCACCACTGCCTCGTGCAGGAACTGCCCGCGATCGAGGGCCTGGCGCGGGTGGACGTGGTGTGCACGGACAAGACCGGCACGCTGACCGAGGTCGGTATGAGGCTGGCCGAGATCCGTGACCTGGGTGGCGCGGACTCCCCGACCCCTGTGCTGGCCGCGCTGGCCGCGAGCGACCCGGACCCGAACCCGAGCATGGCCGCGATCGCCGAGGGGTGCGCGGCCGGCGGGCATGAGGCCCCGGACTGGACCGTGACCGCGCTGGCGCCCTTCTCCTCCGCGCGCAAGTGGAGCGGCGCGAGCCTGCTGACTCCCGCGGGTGAGGGGCACTGGGTGATCGGCGCCGCCGACGTCCTGGCCGACCCCAGCTCCCCCGCCGCCGAGGAGGCCGCCCGTCTGGGTGCCCAGGGCCTGCGGGTGCTGTTGCTGGCGCGGGCCTCGGTCCGGGTGGACGACGAGTTCGCCCCGGGGACGGTGGAGCCGGTGTCCCTGGTGGTGCTGGACCAGCGGGTGCGTGAGGACGCCGGGCCGACCCTGGACTACTTCGCGCACCAGGGGGTGGACGTCAAGATCGTCTCCGGCGACCACGCCGCCTCGGTGGGAGCGGTCGGTCGTGAGCTGGGCCTGCCCGGCGCGGACCGCCCGGTGGACGCGCGGGATCTGCCCCGGGGGCCCGAGGAGTTGGCGCGGGACGTCGAGCGCCACTCGGCGTTCGGCCGGGTGACCCCCGAGCGCAAGCGCGACATGGTGCGCGGGCTCCGCGACGGGGGCCACACGGTGGCGATGACGGGTGACGGCGTCAACGACGTGCTCGCCCTGAAGGAGGCCGACATCGGCGTGGCGATGGGCTCGGGCAGCCCGGCCTCGCGGTCGGTCGCGCAGCTGGTCCTGTTGGACAACCGCTTCGCGGTGCTGCCCCGGGTGGTGGCCGAGGGCCGCCGGGTGATCGGCAACATCGAGCGGGTGGCCAGCCTGTTCCTCACCAAGACCGTGTACACGATGACGCTGGCGATCATCGTGGGCCTGCTGG
Source organism: Nocardiopsis sp. iso_237 (assembly GCF_056173345.1). Classification (NCBI taxonomy): domain Bacteria; kingdom Bacillati; phylum Actinomycetota; class Actinomycetes; order Streptosporangiales; family Nocardiopsidaceae; genus Nocardiopsis; species Nocardiopsis sp. iso_237. The sequence continues at coordinate 4,017,289 of NZ_CM149669.1, forward strand.
CGGTCGCGTACCCGTTCTTCCCCCGGCACGCCACGCTGATCAACGCGGTCACCTTCGGCATCCCGTCGTTCTTCCTGGCCCTGGCGCCCAACACCGACATCGCCCGGCCGGGGTTCGTCCTGCGCACGCTGCGGCTGGCGATCCCCTCGGGGATGGTGGCGGGTCTGGCCGCGGTGACGACCTACCTGCTGGTGCTCGGCGGGCGCACGGTCCCGGACCCGGCGGACCGCACGGCGGTGGTCATCACGCTGTGCGCGACGACCCTGTGGGTGCTCCTGTTGGTGGCCAAACCGTACGTGTGGTGGAAGGTGGCGATGGTCGGGTCCATGGTGGGCCTCCTGACCCTGGCCATGGTGACGCCGTGGGGCCGTTGGTTCTTCGACCTCGACGTGAGCGACCCGACCAAGGTCCTGACCGGACTGGCCGTGGCGGGGGTGGCGATCGTGGTGATCACGGTGATCCGGCTCGTGGACGACCGGATGACGGCCCGGGCGGACGCCTAGCGGGTTCGGGTACCACCTCGGGGCCGACCAGCGTGGGAACTGTTCACGGCCGGTGCCGAGCCGGGATCCTGGGGGCGCCACGTGTCTGGATCGACAGGAGCCACATTGAGCATCCCGAACACGCACATCCGCGCCGTGCTGGACGGCTATCTGGAGCGCTTCCCCAAGGAAGTCGACGCGGCCGACCCCCTGGTGCGGGCCCTGGACGGTGGGCACGAGCTCTCCTCGCCCAAGGAGTTCCGGGGGCACGTGACCGCGGGGGCCGTGGTGCTCGACCCGTGTTGGCGGGTGCTGATGGTCCGCGAGGGCGACCGGGGCCCCTGGCTCCTGCCGGGCGGCCACCTGACCGACGGGGACGGCGCCCTGGACGAGGCGTCGCTGAGCCGTCTGACGGAGGCGACCGGTCTGTCCCCGGACCAGGTCGAGTCGGCCCGGACGGGGTCGGACACGCACGCGCTCCCGCTGGACCTGGACGTCCGCGGTGTCCCGGAGGACGAGGACCGGGGAGAGCCGGAGCACGTGCACTTCGACTTCCTGTACCTGTACCGGGCGACGGCCGCGACGGTGCCCGCGCGGGGCGGCGACTCCGACGCGCTCGCCTGGCGTCCCCACACGGACGTGCCCTCAGCGAGGTTGGCGGCGAAGATCTCCCAGACGCTGGCCGCTTCGAGAACGGTGGCCCAGCGCGCCTGACCCGGTGTTGATTCATCGCCAAAACTGAATATGATCGTTGCATGACGATGAATGAAGGTGTGGAGGGGGCCTGCGCGGACTCCGGACTGGACGCGGCCGAGGCCCTCTTCCACAGTCTCTCCGACGGGACCCGGCTGGCGATCGTGCGTCGCCTGGCGCAGGGTGAGGCACGTGTGACCGACCTCGTGGACCAGCTGGGCCTGGCCCAGTCCACGGTCTCCAAGCACGTGTCGTGCCTGCGCGACTGCGGCCTGGTCGAGGGGCGCCCCCAGGGGCGCCAGGTCTTCTACTCGCTCAGCCGCCCCGAACTGATCACCCTGCTCGCGGCGGCCGAGACCCTCCTCGCGGCGACCGGGAACGCGGTCGCCCTGTGCCCCACCTACGGAACCGACGGCGTCCGGTGAGCGACACCTGCTGCGGCGACGCCCCGCCCGCGCGGTCCACCGACCCGGCGGAGCCCACCCGGCTCGGGCAGGTCACCGAGATCCGCTTCGCCGCCGTCGCCGCGCCCCTGCTGCTCGCCGGGTACGCGGCGGGATGGTGGGGCGCCCCCGAGTCCCTTTCCCTCCTGCTGAAGTCCGCCGCCCTCGCGGTCGCGGCCTGGACCTTCGTCCCCTCCACCGTGCGCCGCCTGTCAGGTCCGGGCCCGTTCCGGGACCGGATCGGCGTGGGCACCCTGATGACCCTGGCCGCCGCCGGTGCCGTGGCTTTGGGCGAGGTCGGTGAGGCGGCGATGCTGGCCGTGCTCTTCACCGTCGCCGAAGGGCTGGAGGGGTACGCCGTCGCGCGCACCCGGCGCGGCCTGCGCGCCCTGCTGGACCTGGTGCCCGCGCGGGCGACCGTGCTGCGCGACGGGGTCGAGCACACCGTCTCCCCCGACCGGCTCCGCCCCGGGCAGACCCTCGTGCTGCGACCGGGCGAACGGTTGGCCACCGACGGCGTCATCGCCGTCGGGCACACCAGCCTGGACACCTCGGCCATCACCGGGGAGTCCGTGCCCGTGGAGGTGGGGCCGGGCGAGGCCGTGTACGCGGGCTCGGTCAACGGCACCGGTCCGCTGGAGGTCACGGTGACCGCCGGGGCCGAGGACAACTCCCTGGCTCGCGTGGTGCGCGTCGTGGAGGCCGAGCAGGCCCGCAAGGGTCAGGGCCAACGGTTGGCCGACCGGGTCGCCCGCCCCCTGGTTCCCGGGGTGATGGTCGCGGCCGCGCTGGTGGCGGCGGTCGGATCGCTCCTGGGCGACCCCCTGACCTGGATCGAACGGGCGCTGGTCGTGCTGGTGGCAGCCTCTCCCTGCGCGCTGGCGATCTCCGTTCCGGTGACCGTGGTGGCCGCCGTCGGCGCGGCCTCACGTCAGGGCGCACTGGTCAAGGGCGGCGCGGCGCTGGAGGCGATGGGCGGCGTCCGGGTGGTCGCCCTGGACAAGACCGGGACCCTCACCCGGAACGCGCCCGCCGTCATGGAGGTGGTGCCCGCTCCCGGGCGCGCCCGGGAGCGCGTCCTGGCCCTGGCCTCGGCGCTGGAGGCGCGCAGCGAACACCCGCTCGCCCGAGCGGTGCTGGCCGCCCACCCCTCACCCCCTCCGGCCGAGGACGTCCTCGCGGTACCCGGCCACGGGCTGACCGGCCGGGTGGAGGGCGCGGAGGTACGTCTGGGCCGTCCCGGCTGGGTCTCCCCGGGGCCCGTCCGGGGCGAGGTCGAGCGGCTGCTGGAGGCCGGGGCCACCGTGGTCCTGGTGGAGGTGGACGGCGACGTGGCGGGCGCGCTCGCGGTCCGCGACGAACCCCGCCCCGAGGCCGCCGAGGTGGTCGCGGAACTGCGCCGTTCCGGGCACCGCGTGGCCGTGCTGACCGGTGACCACCCCGTCACGGCCCGGGCGCTGGCCGTCGAGGTCGGGATCGCCCCCGAGGAGGTGCACGCCGGGCTGCTGCCCGAGGACAAGGCCCGGGTGGTCGGTGAGCTGCGCGCCGGGGGCCCCGTGGCCATGGTCGGTGACGGGGTCAACGACGCCCCGGCCCTGGCCTGCGCCGACCTGGGCGTGGCCATGGGCGCGATGGGCGCCGACGTGGCCGTGGAGACCGCGGACGTCGCCCTGATGGGTGAGGACCTGCACCACCTCCCGGCGGTCCTGGCCCACGCCCGCCGCTGCCGGACCATCATGTGGCAGAGCGTCGGGCTGTCACTGGCGATCATCGTCGGTCTGGTGCCACTGGCGCTGTTCGGTGTCCTGGGACTGGCGGCGGTGGTCCTGGTACACGAACTGGCCGAGGTGGTGGTGATCGCCAACGGTCTGCGCGCGGGGCGCCGCACGGCCCTCCGGCGGTGAGCCCGTCGTCCACGGTGATCGGGGGACTCCCGGGTCACAGACTCCGGTAGTAGTGCACCACCGGTGAGGCCACGAACCCGGCCTTCTCGTAGACGGCGCGTGCCGGGGCGTGGGCGTCGTCGCCGCCGGTCCTGATCACGGCCACCGCCATGCCCTCCTCCCGGATGCGCTCCACGGCGAACTCCGTGAGCGCCGTGCCGGTGCCCCGCCCCTGCTGCTGGGGGTCGACCCCCAGCAGGTGGACCAGTCCGGTGCCGCCCTCCCGGTCGAGCCGGACGGTGACGAACCCGGCCACGCGGTCGGTGACGGCCACCCACGCGTCCGCCTCCGCCGAGTCCAGGTCCTCCCGGACGTCGCGGGCGTGCGTCCGGCGCCAGTCCCCGTGGAGCCGCCGGTGCAACCTCGGGCCCAGGGTCCGTTCCAGCGCTGCGTAGCCGGGCTCCCAGGCACGCAGGGCGAGGCCGACCACCGTGTCGCGGTCGCCGGGTTCGTAGGGCCGGATCCTGATCTCCATGGGTCGCAGCGTAGCCACGCGCCCCGGAGGCGACCAGGGGTTTTCCCGGCGCGCGGTACGGTGGCGCCGAACCCGGAGCGAAGGAGCCCATGATGGTGGACGAGACCGACCTGCGTCACCTGCGTCGCGCGGTGGACCTGGCCGAGGCGGCTCTGGACCGGGGTGACGAGCCGTTCGGTTCGGTGCTGGTGGGCGCGGACGGCGCGGTGCTGTTCGAGGACCACAACCACGTGGCCGGGGGCGACTCCACCCAGCACCCGGAGTTCGCGATCGCCCGCTGGGCCGCCGGGCACCTGCCCCCCGCCGAGCGCGCCGAGGCCACCGTCTACACCTCGGGTGAGCACTGCCCGATGTGCTCCGCCGCCCACGCCTGGGTGGGGCTGGGGCGCATCGTGTACGCGAGTTCGGCGGAGCAGTTGGGCTCCTGGCTGGCGGAGTGGGGTGTCCCGGCCGGTCCGGTGCGGGCGCTGTCCGTGAACGAGGTGGCTCCCGGTATCCCGGTGGAGGGTCCGGTGGGGTCCCTCAGCGTGGAGGTGCGCGGTCTGCACGCGCGCCTCCACGGACGCGTCGCGGAGCGCTGAACCCGGACTCGCACCCACCGCGTGATCGAACGTGATCGAAACGATCAGTGCTGGTGGGCCACGCGTCCCGTCGTCCGGTCGACCCCCGTGCTGCGCCGGAACGGATCAGCCCTCCCTGATGGTCATCCGGGCGATCCGGTCCCCCTCGACGCGGAAGGCGAAGGAACTCAGCCCGTTGGCGTGCCGCGACCTCCAGTCACCGACCACCGTGACCCCGTCCGGGGTGGTTTCGGCCGAGCGCACGTCCAGCACGCCGCGGGCCCCGATGAACTCCACGTCGCTCCACCCCTTGATGGCCTCGCGCCCCCGGAACTCCCGTCCCCAGTCGTCCACCACCCCGTCCGGGGTGAAGGCGTCCAGGAAGCCCCGCTCGTCGTGGTCGTTGACCCGGTCGACGAACGACGCGACCGGCTCGGGGATGCTCACGCTCATGGTGCTCCTCCGGCTCGTGCGGACCCTGGTGGCCCCACTCCCTGAGGATGCTCGCAGCCCGCTGGTCTAACGCGTGTCGACGGCGCTCCAAGGTCGGGCAAACACCTCCCGCGCCTCACACGGTCCCGCCCGCGGCCGGGCTAGCCTCCCGGCGAGCGGTAGCGTACGGGAAGGGGCCGGTATGCGTGGTCGACCGGGGCTCTCACACCCCCTGGCGGCGTTCCTGGCCGCATCGGCGCTGCTGCACTTCGCGTATCCGCTGACGCTGCGCGGACAGCTGTGGGAGATGCTGTACACCCTGCTGTATCCGGCGGTGGTCTTCCTGGGCGTGCGCGTTGTCCTGCCCGAGGGCCGACGCCTGGTCCCCGTGGCCGTGCTCTCCGTGGTCTTCCTGGTGTCCGGGTTCTGGTCGGCCCTGCACCCCGAGGTCCCCACCGCGCGTCTCGGGCTGTTCTGCGCCGTCGTGCTGTTCCAGGGCTACCTGATCCTGAAGCTGCTCGCGTTCGTGTTCACCTACCGGCGGCGGCACCAGCGTGAGCAGGGCCCGCAGCTGATCCTGGCGGCGATCTGCGCCTACCTGCTGCTGGGCGGAGTGTTCGCGGCGCTGTTCGGCATCGTGGAGGCCCTGTGGCCCGGTGGCTTCGAGGACTCCCTCGCCCCGGGGACACCGGTGGACTGGCAGGACCTCACCTATCTGAGCTTCGTCACCCTGGTCACGCTCGGCTACGGCGACCTCGTGCCGGTCACCCCGTGGGCGCGCTCGCTGGCCACCGGCGAGGCGGTGGCGGGGACCCTGTTCCTGACCACGGTGATCGCCCGCATCGTGGGTGCCTACGTGTCGGTCTCCCAGTCCGGGCCGGAACCCGGGTCCGAACGCGGGTGACCGGGGTCTCAGTTCCGGTCGTCGTCCTCGGGTTCGAACTGGCCCTGGATGACGCGGCCCCGGTTGGGGGTGGACCGGTCCCCGGTCTCCGCGCCCCGCGAGCCTCCGGGAGCGGTGCCGAACGGGTTCGCGGGCCCACCGGAACCGGCGGGTCCGCCGGGGCCGAAGGGGGCCTGGTTCGGGATGGTGGCGCCACGCGCGGAGAACTCCTCGTTCACGCGTTCCTGCATCTTCCTCATCCGGCGGGCCGCCCAACCGGCGAACGCCCACCGCAGGGCGGGCCGCGTGACCGGGGTGGCCAGCAGCAGACCGACGGCGGCGGTGAGGAACCCCGGGATGACCAGCAGGATGCCGCCGGCCATGAGCATCAACGGGTCGAGCAGGCCCTTGCGGGGCTGCTCCCCGGTGCGCATGGCCTCGTCGGCCTCCTGGACGACCTCGCGGAAGGCCCGGCCCGTGTGCCGCAGCACGGCCACGCCGAGGATCATCAGCGAGACCAGCGCGGCCAGCGTCCACGGCACGCCGATCTGTCCGCCGACCCAGATCATCAGGCCCACCTCAAGGAAGGGCAGTGCCATCAGCGCCAGCACCATCAGCAGCGGCATCGCGAATCATCCTCAGTGTCGTGGACCGGAGTCGGGTTCTCCCCTTGACGGGGAAAACGTACCCGTGACGTGAATGGTTCCCGGTCCGGGAACTCCCACCCGCGGCGGACGTCCCGGTTCCGACCCCCGCGACGGGGACCGCTCCCCCGGCCGGTGGGCGGGTTCAGGTCCGGGACCTGCGGGAGACGACGACCGAGGCGACCACCGCGGCCAGGCCGAGCGCGGCCATCAGGGCCTCCGGGACCGCGCCCAGCCGGGTGGCCACCGTGGTGCCCTCCATGGCGGTGAGCTCCGCGACGTTGACGTCGCGCACCGCTTCGGGCGACTCGTAGGCGATCCCGCCGTCCGGCTCGACGACGGCGCTGACCCCGCTGGTGGAGACCACCACGGCCGGGCGTCCGTGCTCGACGGCGCGCAGCTGGGTGATGGCCAGCTGCTGGTGCGACTGCCCGGTGAAGTTGTAGTTGGCGTTGTTGGTGGGGATCACGATGATCCCCCCGCCCGCCGCCACGGACTCGCGCACCGGCGGGTCGAAGGCCACGTCGAAGCAGATGCCCACGGCCAGCGTGGTGCCGCCGATGTCCAGGGCCCCTGGTTCGGTGCCCGGGACGGCGTCGGAGCTGACCTGGCCCAGACGGGAGACGAACCGGGTGAAGAAGTCGCGGTAGGGGACGTACTCGCCGAACGGGACCAGGTAGCGCTTGTCGTAGGCGTCGCCCGGGCCGGTCTCGGGGTCCCACACCAGGCTCTGCACAGAGCGCGTGCCGTCGTCGTTGAACCGGCTGAGCCCCCAGAGGAGGGGCGCGTCCACCTCCTGGGCGGCCTCGTCGATGGTCCGCGCCGCCTCGGGGTCCCGGAAGGGGTCGATGTCGCTGGCGTTCTCCGGCAGGAGCACGAGGTCGGGTTGGGGGTACTCGCCCGCCCGGACCGACTCGGCCAGTTCCGCTACGCCGTCGGCGTGGTTCTGGAGCACCTGGGCGCGCTCTCCGAGGATGGAGATCTCACCGACGTTGGGCACGTTGCCCTGGACCATGCCGACCGTGACGGTCTCCACCGGGGTGGGACGGCTGATCGCGGGGGCCACGAGACCGCCCAGGACGATCGCGGCGCTGGCGGCCAGGCCGAGGGCCGGGAGGAGCACACGCGCGCGGCCTCGGGCCGTCACGGCGCGCAGCAGGGTCCACACCAGCATGGCGCCGGTCAGGGCGACGGCGAAGGAGACGAGCGGGGAGGACCCCAGGGCCGCGTACCCCACGAAGGGCGTGTCCGGCTGCGCGAAGGCGAGCTTGCCCCAGGGGAAGCCCCCGAGCGGCCAGCGGGCGCGTACGGCCTCCTGGGCCACCCACAGGGCGGCGGTCCACACGGGCCAGTAGGGCAGTCTCGCCACCAGTGACAGGCCCATGGCCATGGGAAGGAAGTAGGCGCTCTCGGCCGCGGCGATGCCCAGCCACACGTCGACGCCGAAGATGCCCTGCCAGTGGACCAGCGGCACCATGAGCGTGGCGCCGGACAGGGCGCCCAGCCAGGCGGCGCGGCGCACGCGGGTCCCGCACACGGAGAGGAGGAGGAGTGCGGCGCTGACCGGGCCCAGCCACCAGAGGCCGTACGGCGGGAGCGCGAAGAGCTGGGCCAGGCCCGCACCCACTGCGGCCAGGGTCCTCAGGAGGAGGTCGAGGCGTCCCCAGCGGTGCCCCGGGGCCAGGGGGGACCACGTCGTGGCCCGCGCCTCGGACTCCGGCGCCGTGATGCTCGGCGAGGGTCTTTCGGGGTTCGGAGCTGCCTCCGGCCCCTTCTGCTCGGCAACCACGTGGGATGCTCGCTTTCCGCTGGATTCTGAGGGTCCTGGCGGTCAGCATATTGGGGGGACGCGGAAAAGGCCCGAGCCACCCTTCGGACCGGCTCCGTCCCGTCGGCGGCGAGCTCGGAAGACCGTTGTCTACTGGATGTTCGGGCCTTTTCCGGGTCCAACCCCCCGCCCGGTCGCGGTACTCCGCCCCTCACCCGATCCCAGCTGCACCTGGCGCGTGATGCAGCGTCCAATCGGACGAGTGGGGGCCGCACAACCGGTCCGTCCAGTGCTGGACTGGTCGTTAGGTTACCCAGACTCCCCGACCCCTTGTCTCAACCCGGGCGCCGTGTCGTGGCTACCGGCCCAAGTGCTGGGAGGGGAGAGCGTGATGAACCGTGCGCCAGGCTAACGCACCTGAGCCGCACACGCCAGCTGGCCAAGGGTGGTTTGCGCGTGACCGCAATCGGATCGAAATCAAATCCGCTCTGGACATTTTGATCGCGATCATGTCTGATGTGATCAAGAAACCGACCTGTTTCGATCAACTTCGAACATCGGGCCCGGTGAAGGGGCATCTGAGGGGTCCACGGCCCCGCGGTTCCCCACCATCGGATACGCCACACCACCGAGCCAACGCGGGAGCTGACAGCCATGGCGGAGATCGTCCTTGAGGGCGTCGACAAGATCTACGGCGGCGACGTCAAGGCCGTCGACGACCTCAACCTCCGGATCAACGACGGCGAGTTCATGGTGCTCGTCGGCCCCTCCGGCTGCGGCAAGTCCACCGCGCTGCGCATGATCGCGGGCCTGGAGGAGATCTCGGCGGGCACGCTGGTGATCGGGGACGAGATCGTCAACGACCGTCCGCCGAAGGACCGCGACATCGCGATGGTCTTCCAGAACTACGCGCTCTACCCCCACATGACCGTCGAGCAGAACCTCGCCTTCGGTCTGAAGCTGCGCAAGGTCCCCAAGGCGGAGATCGCCCGGCGCGTGGGTGAGGCCGCCGACATGCTCGGTCTGGAGCCCTACCTCAAGCGCAAGCCGGGCGCGCTCTCCGGTGGTCAGCGCCAGCGTGTGGCGATGGGCCGCGCCATCGTGCGCGAGCCGCAGGCCTTCCTCATGGACGAGCCGCTGTCCAACCTCGACGCGAAGCTCCGCGTGCAGATGCGCGCCTCCCTGAACCAGCTCCACGAGCGCCTGGGCGTCACCACCGTCTACGTCACCCACGACCAGATCGAGGCGATGACCCTCGGTGACCGGGTCGCGGTGCTGCGGGACGGCCGACTCCAGCAGGTCGACACCCCCAAGCGCCTGTTCGACGCCCCCGTCAACCTGTTCGTGGCCGGGTTCATCGGTTCCCCGGCGATGAACTTCGTCGACGCCGAGATCTCCCGCGACGGTGACGGCGCGGTCCTGAAGTTCGCCGAGCACGCGCTCCCCGTCCCGGCCTCGGTCCTCAAGGAGCGCCCGCACCTGAGCGAGTACGTGGGCCGTTCGGTGATCCTGGGCATCCGCCCCTCGGACTTCAGCGACGCCGAGTTCGACGGCAACGGCGACCCGCGCATCGAGGTCACCGCCGACGTGACCGAGGAGCTGGGCACCGAGATCAACGTGATCTTCGGCATCGACGCCCCGCCCGTGCGCCACGAGGACGCGGCAGCCCTGGCGAAGGACGCCGCCGGTGACGACGAGGAGAGCGCCGAGGCCGCCCTGCCGCTGGGCGACAACCGCTCGCAGTTCACCGCCCGTGTGAGCCCGCGCAGCAGCGTGCGCCCGGGCAGCACCATCAGCCTGGCGGTGGACGTCAGCCAGCTGCACTTCTTCGACCAGGAGAGCGGCCTGGCGATCGGCCACCCCGACAACGTCTGATCCGCCCCCCGGTCCGGTCCACACCTCCCCGGACCGGACACACGGGCGGCGCCCCATCCCCCGGGGCGCCGCCCGTCCCCGTCTCCCCCGTGGTCGTCTGGGTCAGTTGGCCGCCCAGATGGCGGCGTTGAGCGCGGCGGCGAAGGCGACCCACACCAGGTAGGGGACCAGGAGCACCACCGCCGACCTGCTGTGCGGACGGGCCAGGAACAGCGTCGCCGCCACCGCGACGGCCAGCAGCAGGATGTCCGCCAGCGCGAGGCCCTGGAGCCCGGCGCCGAAGAACAGCGGCGTCCAGGCCGCGTTCAGGAGCAGCTGGAGGACGTAGACGCCCAGGAAGACGGCGGCGCCCCGGGTTCCGGCCGCCCGCCACACCAGCCAGCCCGCGACCGCGATGAGCACGTACAGGACGGTCCACACCGGACCGAACAGCCAGGCGGGCGGTGCCCACACCGGCAGGTCGAGGCGAGCGTAGATAGCGCCGGACTGTGCCGCGGCGGCGCCGCCGACCAGAGCCGTGGCCAGGACCGCCGCCCCGAAGCACGCCGCCGCCACCAGCGACCGGCGCGGCTCCCGGGGGTGCCGGACGGTGTTCTCCACGGGTCCCTCCCTCACTCCTGGAACTCCCGAGGCTCGGTCCGCCCCTCGTCGGAGACCTACCCGGTTCCCCACCGACCATCCCGGCGGTCGTGGCTGGCACCGCCCACAAACCTTCCCTCACCGACACAGTCGCGTCCCTCGGGGCCAGGTATCTCTTCCTTGACCGTCGTGTCGGGCCGCTTGAACCATGTGATGGTGCGTAACCGCCCCGGAACCGCCCCGGCCGCCGACCCCGTGTCGGTCGTCGACACGCTGCACGGCCACCCCGTCCCCGACCCCTACCGATGGCTGGAGACCTCCGACTCCCCCGCGACCCTCCGCTGGCTGGCGGAGCGCGGTCGGGAGTACGAGCGGGAGGCGGCCACCTGGCCCCTGCGCGCACACCTGGCCGAACGCATCCGGGCGCTGGTCGCGACCGACCTGTGGTCGCCGCCGGTCCACCGCTCCGGCACGCTGTTCTGCACGGTACGCCGGGCGGGGAGCGAACACCCGCGCCTCGTGGTGTGGCCCCGGGACCCCGGAGACACCGCCGCCGGGGCCCCGGACGCGGATCCGCTGACCGTCCACGACCCCTGCGCGGACGACCCCACGGGGCGGACCACCCTGGACTCCTGGGAACCGAGCCCGGACGGCCGACTGGTCGCCGTCCAGACCTCCTCGGGCGGGGTGGAACGCGGTGGCCTGCGCGTGGTCCGGACGGACACCGGAGCGACGGTCGGCCCGACGGTGTCCGGAGTACGGTACTCGCACGTGGCCTGGCTGCCCGGCGAACGGCGGTCCTTCTACTACGTGCGTCGCGACGGCGTCCGGGGCGTGCGCGGCGTGTGGCTGCGCCGGGTCGTGGACGGCGCCGAGACGCTCGTGTACCCCTGTACCGGGCCGGGCACCGTACCCGGCGTGCGGGTCCTGGACGACCGCTGGCTGCTGGTCACGGAGAGCCACGGCACCGGTCACCGCACCGACCTGTGGCTGGCCGACCTGGCCGCGCGTCCGCCGGAGCAGCCGGAGTTCCGACCGCTCCAGGTCGACCACGAGGCGGAGACCGAGGTGGGGGCGGGTCCCGACGGTCTGCTGTACCTGCGCACCACACTGGACGCGCCGCGCCGCCGCGTGTGCGCGGTGGACCCGGGAGCCCCCGGCGACCGGCTCTCACCCGAGCACTGGCGGGAGGTGGTCCCCGAGGACCCCGGCGCGACCCTGGACGCGTTCTGCCCGCACCGCTCGCCCGAGGGCGCGGCGCTGCTGGTGGTCCGCACCCGGTTGGGCATCAGCGAGGCCGCCGTGCACGACGCCGTCACCGGCGTCCGCTCCCACACGGTGGAGCTGCCGGGTGAGGGCATGGCCTCCGGCCCGGTGGCCATGCCGGACGGCACGGTCTTCCTCGCCTACGCCGACGTGGCCACCCAGCAGAGGGTCCTGCGCCTGGCCCCAGGGCACCGGACACCCGTGCCCTGGCCCGTCCCCGCGAACCCCGACGCGGCCACCGGCGCGCGCCCCGGTACCGGGGCCGCCCCCTCCGTGGTCCGCACCGTGGAGTGGTGTCGGTCCTTCGACGGCACCCGGGTGCCGGTCACGGTCTTCGACGCCTCCGGTGGCTCCGGGCCGGGCCCCACCCTCCTACACGCGTACGGGGGTTTCGGACGTCCGCGCCAGTTCGGGTTCAGCGCGACCGTGCTCGCCTGGCTGCTCTCCGGCGGCCGCTACGCCGTGGCCCACGTCCGGGGCGGGGGTGACGCCGGGCGCCGGTGGCACCTGGAGGGTTCGGGCCGCCACAAGACGCGCGCGGTGCGCGACCTGATCGCAGCCGCCGACACGCTGGTGTCCTCCGGGTGGTGCACGCGCGCCGAACTGTGCCTGTCCGGCGGTTCGGCCGGGGGGCTGCTGGTGCTGGCCGCCGCCACCGCCCGCCCGGACCTGTGCTCGGCGGTGATCGCCTCGGCCCCCCTCGCGGACATGGTGCGGTTCGAGCGGCTGGGGCTGGGCCGCATGTGGACACGGGAGTTCGGCACCGCGGCCGACCCCGACGACTTCGCCGCACTGGTGTCGTACTCCCCCTACCACCGCGCTTTGGACACCGCCCTGCGCACACCCGGCCTGCGGCATCCCAGCGTCCTGCTCACCGGGTTCGACGGCGACACCCGGACCGACGCCGCCCACCCGCGCAAGATGTGCGCGGCGCTGCTGGCGGCGGGAGGGGACGGGGACCGCCCGGCCGCCCTGCTGCGCTACGAACACGACGTCGGGCACGGCCCGCGCGCGGTGAGCAGGGCCGTGGGACTGGCCGCCGACGCGCACGCGTTCGCGGCCCACCGAACGGGGCTCACCGGGCGCTGACGGCACCCGGTCCGGCCCTGACCAAGAGGATCGACGGCACACAGAAAGCGAGGTGCGGTATGGACCCCATCGAGGTTGAGGTCGAGGATCTGGCGGAGGTGACCTCCCGCGACACCACCGCGGGCGGCGACAACGACGGCACCGACTCCAGTTCGGACTTCATCTGATCGGTGCCCGCCCGGTCCGTGCCGCTCCGGCGCGGGCCGGGCGGGTCCCCCCGCCACCACGATCCGCGCGCCCGCAGAACCGTAACGTCCGACCCTCCTGGAAAGGGGACAGCCGTGACCGATCCCGGCAGCCTGTTCACCCGAACCCTGTGCGACGTCGTGGGCCGCGACGCACTCACCACCCGACTGTCGGAGGAGTTCGTCTTCGCCGACCTGGGCGCGGACGCCGTGCGCTCGCTCCTGACCTTCGACGACCTCAACGGCCTGCTGGCCGAGAGCGCCCCGGAGCCGCCTCGTCTGCGCCTGCACAAGGACGGTTCACCGGTCCCGTTGGACCGCTACACGGACCGGGCCCGGGTCTCGCGGACCGAACGCCGGATCGTGCGCCCCGAGTCGCTGTACCGGGAGCTGCGCGCCGGGGCGAGCCTGGTGCTGGACGGCATCGACCGGATGCACCCGCCGATCGGCGCGGCCGCCGACGACCTCATGCGGCTGACCCGGGAGCGCGCGCAGACCAACCTGTACCTGATCTGGGGTGAGTCCCGGGGGTTCGACACCCACTGGGACGACCACGACACGGTGATCGTGCAGGTGGAGGGGACGAAGCACTGGCAGGTGCACGGGCCGGGTTCGCGCCCGTACCCGATGAGGAACGACACCGACCACGCGCACACCCCGCCCCGGGACGCGGACGGCGAGCTGCACCTGGTGTGGGAGGGCGTGCTGCGCCCCGGTCAGGTGATCCACGTGCCGCGCGGTTGGTGGCACACGGTGACCGGCACCGGTGAGGTGAGTATGCACCTCACCTTCGGTTTCACCCGCGCGACCGGGGTGGACTGGGCGGACGCGCTGGTGCGCGGACTGTTCGAGGAGGAGGCGTTCCGTCGGGACCTGCCCCGGTTCGCCGACCCCGACTCGCGCCGCAAGCACCGGCACGAGTTGGTCGAGCGGATCACGGAGCTGGCCGAGCGCCTGGACCTGGACACCTTCCTGGCCGAGCGGGACGCGCGTTTCCCCCGGCGCACGTCGTTCTCCCTGCCCTGGCCGGTGGAGGACGGCGCTCCCCCGGAGCACGCGCGGGTGGAGTTCGTCCCGATCCTGCCTCCCCCCGTGGTGCGGGAGGGCGAGGGCGGGGACGCCCGGGTCGTGGTCACCGTCGCGGGGAAGCGGTACCGGCTTCCCGTCGTGGCGGAACCGGTGCTGGAGGCGCTGGCCGAGCACCGGGAGCTGTCCGTGGCGGCACTGGCCGAGCGCGCGGGCGTGGACGCGCCCACGTGCGTGCGGGTGGTGTCCGCGCTGGCCCGCCACCACCTGGTGCTGGTGCGCTGAACGGGCGGGGGGCGGACGGACCCGCCCCGCTCCCCGGCCCCGGGCGGTCCTCAGCCCCCTGCCTCGGCCCGGCCCTCGGTGCGCACGTACGCGTCGACGCCGTCGAGGATGCGCTGGACGGCGAAGCCCAGGCCGCCCAGGAGACCGCTCTCCTCGGCGAATCCGGCCGGGGCCTCGTCGAACGTGCCCTGGTCCAGGGTCCACAGGATCGTCGGGAACTCCTCGGGGTCGATGACCCCCCGCAGCCCCCGGACCCACCCCTGTTCGTCGTCCTCCACGGAGCCGCCGCGTGCCCGTGCGGCCCGCGCCAGGTCCTCCTCCATGCGGATCAGGTCCCTGAGCGCGTACGAGAGCAGCAGGAGGACCTGGAGTGACTCGGCGGCTCCGAGCCCGGAGGCGGAGACCTCGCGGAGCCCGGCCTCCATCCAGCGGAGTCCGTTGGGGCCGCTCGGGGGGCCGGACTGGGGGATGTAGGCGGACCAGGGGTGCCTCCTCCACTGGTCGAGCGCCCGGTGGCACCACTCCTCGGTCCCGGCCCGCCAGTCACCGTCGTCGCGGGGCCCGGCGGGGCGCTGGGACAGGGCGGCGTCCTGCATGAGGACGAGCAGGTCCTCCTTGCTGTCCAGGTGCCGGTACAGCGACATCGTCGTGTAGCCGAGCTCCCTGGCCACGCGCTGCATGGAGACGGCGTCCAGTCCCTCGGCGTCGGCCACCGCCATCGCGGCCTCGACGATCGCCGTGCGGCTGAGCCTGGGCTTGGGTCCGCGCCGGGCGGTCTCCCGCTGGCCCCACAGGAGCTCGATCTCCCGGGTGGTTCCCGTCGTCGGCCGTTCTTCGCTCGTCATACCCCACCAGTCGTCGGTACCGCCGCGCGGGGACCGCCGCTCCGGTCCGCCGCCTTGGTTGACTCCCATCCTAAAACTGTGTACTACTTAAACTAATCAGTTTAGTACGTACACAGTTTATGAGGCACACAGTCATGGAACCGTCGTCTCCCCCGGCCGTCAGGGCCAGGGGACTCCACAAGCGCTACGGCGACACCCGGGCCCTGGACGGGCTCGACCTCACCGTCGCCCCCGGCACCGTCCTCGGCCTGCTCGGACCCAACGGGGCGGGCAAGACCACCGCCGTGCGCGTCCTGTCCACCCTCCTGCGACCCGACTCCGGCACGGCCTCGGTCGGCGGCCACGACGTGCTCACCGCACCGGAGATGGTCCGCTCCGTCATCGGCCTGACCGGCCAGTACGCCTCCGTCGACGAGATCCTGACCGCCCGCGAGAACCTCGTGATGTTCTCCCGTCTGTACGGGTTCGACCGGACCGGCGCACGCGAGCGCGCCCGGGAGCTCCTGGAGCGGTTCGACCTCGTCGACGCCGCCGACCGCCCCGCCAGCGGCTACTCCGGCGGGATGCGCCGCCGCCTCGACCTGGCGGTCAGCCTCATCCAGGAGCCCCGTGTCCTGTTCCTCGACGAACCCACGACCGGGCTCGACCCGCGCAGCCGGATCCAGGTGTGGGAGGCCGTCCGCGACCTCGTCCGCGGAGGGGCCACCGTGCTGCTCACCACGCAGTACCTGGAGGAGGCCGACCAGCTCGCTGACCGCGTCGCCGTCATCGACCACGGCCGGGTGATCGCGGAGGGCACCCCGGACACCCTCAAGTCCCAGGCGGGCGGCGACCGCCTGGACGTGCTCGTGCACGACCCGGCGGACCTGTCCGCCGTCGCGGAGCTGCTCGGCACGGCCCTGACCGCCCCCGCACGCGTGCACTCCGCCGAACGGCGGGTGAGCGTGTCGGCCGAGGACCGGATGGCCGCGCTGACCGGCGCCGTACGCGCCCTGGACGGCTCCGGACTGAGGATCACCGACATCGGGGTGCGCCGTCCCAGCCTCGACGAGGTCTTCCTGGGCCTGACCGGCACCGGGACCAACACGGAGGAGGCCACCCGATGACCGCGACCACCACTCCCCCGACCGCCCGGCACGACCGGGGCACGCCGCCCGTGTCCCACCCGGCCCGCGAACGCCGGGGCCGGGCCTGGACCGACGTCCTGGTCCTGAGCCACCGCAACCTGCGCCACATGGTCCGCGACCCCTTCGAGCTGGTGATCGCGATCAGCATGCCGCTGCTGATGGTGCTGCTGTTCGGGTACGTGTTCGGTGACGTCATGTCCGGGACGGGGGCACGGGACTACCGCACCTTCCTGGTGCCCGCCATGCTGGCCATGGTCATGCTGTACGGCGTCGCCGGGACCTCGGCCGGGATCGCCCGCGACACCGCGCGCGACGTCATGAGCCGGTTCCGCTCCATGCCCATGGCGCCGATGGCGATCCTGGGCGCGCGCACGCTCACCGACATGGTGCGCGCCGTGCTGGAGGTCGTGCTGCTGCTCGGCTGCGGCGCCCTGATCGGCTGGCGCTTCGAGGACGGTGTCGGCGGCGCGCTGGCCGCCGTGGGGCTGCTCCTGCTCTTCCGGTTCGCTCTGGTGTGGCTCGGGGTCCTGATCGGCCTGCACGCGACCAACCCCGACGCGGCGAGCATGCTGGTCTACCCGCTGGCCTTCCCGCTCACCATGCTGTCCACGAGCTTCCTGCCGTCGACCGCGATGCCGTCCTGGCTGGCTCCGATCGCGGAGTGGAACCCGCTGTCGGCCGTGGTCAGCGCCACTCGTGAGCTGTTCGGAAACGAAGTACTGCCCTCGGACGCCTGGCCCGCGCAGAACGCGCTGCTCCTGGCGCTGGGCGTGCCCGCGCTGATGGTGGCCGTCTGCGTCCCGCTGGCGCTGCGCCGCTTCCGTGCCCTGAGCCACTGACCACGCGGGTCCGTCGGACGGCGGCCGACGGACCCGTACGTCACCCCCGCACCCCAGGGCACGAGGGCTCCACGATTCGGCAAACGTCCAGGCTGACGCATTGCCACCGCCGCGATGGTTAGGGTAGCCTCACTTCATAGGCGCACGTGAACACGACCCGTCCGGACGCGGCTGTCGCACGCCCCCGGACCTGTCCGTTCCGCTCCGCGACGAAGGGTTGCCAGGTGACTCCAGATCCGCTCGACGTCTTCCAGGGCGTCAGCGCGCGGCTGAAGTTCGCGCCGCTGCCCGAGCTCACCGACGCCGACCGGCTCCACGGCCGTCCGGTGGACCGCGTCCAGTTCCACAGCGTCACCTCGATGACCGGACACGACTGGCTCCCCGTGCTGTTCGACAAGCTCCGGACCGAGCACGGCCCCGGCCACCGCCTCCCCGCCGCGACCAACTTCCTACGGGTCACCCTGCGCGAGCCGATCTTCCTGGTCGCCGCCTGCCTGTACCTCACCGGACGCGGACCGCTGCTCACCCCGGACACCCTGTACCTGCCCTGGGACACGGTCCGGAGCAGGTTCGACACGCCCACCGTGACCGACCTCCGCACCGTGGTCCTGCCCGACGACCCCGCCGCCGACCACCCCGACACCGTGGTCGCCCGCGACGAGGACGAGCAGCTGCGCCTGGTCGCGGAGGCGTTGTTCGCCACCGTCGAGCCCCTGGTCGAGGCCCTGCACGCACACTCACGCGCCGGCAAGCGCACCCTGTGGGGCTGGGTCCTGGACACCCTGCACTTCTACATGCTCAACCCGGCCCGCTACCTGGGCCGTGACGCCGAGCAGGCCTGGGAACTGGCCACCCGGCTCGGTGAAGCGGTGGTCGAGGCGGGTGCCGTCACCCGTAGGCGGCCGCGGCTGTTCCCGTTCGCCCCCGACCACCCCCGGGGCACCTGGGCGGTCCGGGGCACCTGCTGCTTCGACTACAAGGCCGACCCCGAGCACGGCTACTGCACCACCTGCCCGCTCAAGTGCGACAGCGAACGCAGGGAGGCCCTGTCGGAGTGGCTGCGCGACCCCGCGCTCGCCCCCTGACAGGACCTCGTCCCGAGCCCGTGGGCGGCCCCGTCACTCAGGTCACCGGGACCTCCACCGGGCCGGTGAAGTACGGCTCGAAGAGCACCCGCTCCGCCTCGATCTCACCGGGGACGGTGATCGCGCCGTCGGCGGTCTGCCCCGGGTCCAGGGTCTGCACACCGAGCTCGTTGGCGTCCATCGCGATCGCGTCTCCCGGACTGTGCTCCTCCCCCTCGGCGTCCACCACGACGAAGTAGAGCGGGTTGACGTCCAGGGCGTCCGTACCGGTGTTGGTGACGGTCACCTCGACGCTGGTGAACTCGCCCTCGACGTAGAGGGAGCTGGGCTCGAACTCGGTCGAGGTGGCGGTCAGCTCCGCCTCGGAGGGCACGTCCTCTCCCGGCGCCTCCTCGGTCTGTTCGACGCCCGGATCGCCGCTGCCACTGGGCGAGCTCTGGTCCGCCAGGACCAGCGCGACCGCCGCGCAGCCGCCCAGAGCCAGGAGCAGCAGGAGCAGGACTCCGCAGCCGATCCCGATGATCCTGCCCCACGGAGTCGGCTTCGACGGCGGCGGGCCGTAGCCGCCCTGCCCCGGGGGACCGTATCCGCCGGGGTGGCCGTGGCCGCCCTGGGCGCCGTAGTTGACCGGCTCGCTCGGGTAGCCGCCGTATCCCGGGGCGTAGCCCGCGTGCTCGTATCCCGCGCTCCCCGGGCCGCTGGGCCCCTGGGAGTACTCACCCGGGTCCGGTTGCCCGGGGCCGCCCCCGTACGGTCCGGGCTCGCCCGGCGGCGGCCCGTAGGAGGGTCCCCCGCCCTGCGGGGGCCCGGGCGGCGGACCACCGGGGGGCTGCTGCCACGAGGGCTGCCCGTTCGGGGGCCGTTGCCACGAGGGCTGGGCGCCCGAGGGCTGCTGCCACGGGGGCTGGGAGCCCGGGGGCGGCTGCCATGAGGGCTGGCCGCCCGACCACGCGTCCCCGGGGGGCGGACCACCCGGAGGCTGGTCGCCCGGGGGCACACCGCCCGGCGGCGGACCACCGTGGAGCGCCCCTCCCGGGTACGGGCCCCCGGGAGGAGGCGCGTAGGACGGCTGCCCCATCGGCGGAGTGCCGTGCTGGTGCGCCCCTCCCGGCGGAGGGTCGTGCCGGGGCTCCCCGGGCGGCTGCGGGCCGCCCTCGATCGGATCGCCGGGGTCGCCCGGCCGCCACTCCTCCGGCGGGTGGTGGTTGACCGGATCCTGGTCCGGCCGCTCACCGGCTCCCTCCTCGGGCTCCCGATCACTCACCCAGAACACCCCTTCGTCCAGTGGCGCGTCCCGCCGAGAGCGGCGGGCACCTCAGAACCGCACCGTAACCGCGCCCAGGAGGGGCGGAGCGGAGCTCAGCGGGCGTTTCCGGTAAAGGTCGGGAAGTGTTTGCCCCGGGCGCGGAGGGCGAGCACGAACACCGGGACCGTGAACAGGGCGGCGAACAGGTTCAGACCCCCGAAGCCCACCGTCGCCAGGACCACGCCGGACAGCGCGGCCGCCGAGGCGGCCCCCAGGTTCATGGCGAGGTCGCTGAACCCCTGCGCTCGGGGTCGGACCTCGGCGGGCAGCGACTCGGCCAGCAGCGCGCTGGCCGAGACCAGCCCGAAGGACCAGCCGAGGCCGAGCAGGACCAGCCCGGTGGTCACCAGCGCCTCACTGTGCCCGGCGGTTCCGGCGACGGCGGCGGCCGCCAGCAGGATCACCTGCCCGGTGAGGAGCACGGGTGTGCGCCCGAAGCGGTCCGCCAGCCAGCCCACCAGTGGGGAGAGCCCGTACATCCCGGCGATGTGCAGGGAGATGGTCAGTCCGATGACGGTGAGTTCGGCACCGTGGTGTGTCAGGTGCACCGGTGTCATCGTCATGACCGAGACCATCGTGGTGTGGCTGGCGACGACCCCCACCACGGCCAGCAGGGCCGACGGGGTCCGGCCGATCGCCCGCAGGGCGTCGGTCAGCCCGACCCCGCCCCTCGGTGCCCGGCCCTGGTCCGCGTCGATCCGGGCGGCCTCGGCGGTCGCCGTCAGCAGCGGGTCGGGCCGCAGCAGGAACGCGATCAGCACCGCGCCGCCGAGGAACCCGACCGTGGTGAGCAGCACCGGACCCAGCAGGTCGGGCAGGCCCAGGAGGACGGCCAGTCCGCCGGTCGGGCCGATGAGGTTGGGACCCACCACCGAACCCACGGTCGTCGCCCACACCACCACGGACAGGTCGCGGCCGCGGGTGCGTTCGGTGGCCAGGTCCGCGGCGGCGTGCCGGGCCTGGAGGTTGGTCGCGGTCCCCGCGCCGACCAGGAGCATGCCGAACAGGAAGAGCGCGAAGAGGTCCAGGAGCGTGGCGGTGATGACCACTGTTCCGCCCAGCGCACCGAAGAGCCAGCCCAGGGAGAGGCCGGGACGGCGCCCGCTGCGCGCGGCCAGCGAGGCCAGGGGCAGGGCGAACGCGGCCGCGCCCAGGGTGATCATCGTGGTGGCCATCCCCGACCACGCGTCCGACCCGCTCAGGTCGAGGGCGATGAGCGCGCCCACGGCGAGCATGGCGCCCATGCCGACGCTGCCGACGACCTGGGCGAGCATGAGGACGAGGACGGTACGCCGTTGCAGGCGGGCCCGAGCCGCTTCGGAGAGGGGGTCCCCGTCCCGGCTGGTTTCTGTGGACACGAGGTGGGTGCTCCGATTCATCCGGCCAACGGATGAATCGTAGTCCTCCGCACCTTTTCGGACCAGGCCGGGTCCGCCCCGTCAGCCCCGCCCGTAGCGCCACCGCAGGAAGTCGTGCTCGCGCTCGACGTAGCGCATCTCCGCGTACAGCAGGTCGGGGTCGTCGGCGTGCACCACCACCCCGCCGACCGGGATCACCGGCCAGCGCGCGAACGCCCAGAACCGCCGGGTGTAGGGGCCCCACAGGACGACCCAGGCGCCCTGCTTCTGCCACTCGATGTGTTCGGCGACCCGGCGCCGTTCCTCGTCCCGTTCGTCCATGGCGCCTGTGGACATACCCGGGACCCGGATGTCCGATCAGGCCGGAACCGGCCATTTCGGGGGGTTTCCGCGAACACGGACGCCCGTGCCGGGGCACGGGCGTCGCATGGCGCGGGTCCGGTCAGCGACCGGCGACGAGGTCGCTGCCCGGGACCGGCTCGGCCGGGTCGTTGCCGAGCGCGACGACGCGGTTCTCCCCGTCCACGTGCACGACGTGCTGGACGTGGTCGGCCCGTTCCCGCTCGTCCACCTGGGCGTAACCGATGATGATGACCAGGTCCCCGGGGCTCACCAGGCGCGCGGCGGCGCCGTTGATCCCGATGACCCCGCTCCCCCGCTCACCCACCAGGGCGTAGGTGACCAGGCGGGCGCCGTTGTCGATGTCGACGATGTGGACCTGCTCGCCGTCGACGATGTCGGCGGCGTCCATCAGGTCGGCGTCGATGGTGACCGACCCCACGTAGTGCAGGTCGGCCTGGGTGACCGTCGCGCGGTGGATCTTGCCGTTCATGAGGGTGCGCAGCATGGACGAAGCCTCGTTTCAGGATGTGTCGCGGACTACAGGCCCCCGGAGGGGTCCCGTGCGTATCCCATGATGGCGCCCCGTATGACCCGGTTCGACCACCGGGGCGCCCTCACGCCTAGTTGAAGGAGGAGTAGGCCACCACGCCGCGCCGGACGAGGTCGGCCGCCTTGCGGGCCTTGCCGCGCACGTGCGGGTCGGCGGCGGCCCCGGCGATCTGGCTGAGCATGTCCACGAGCATCTTCGCGGTGCGCACGAAGTCGCCCGCGGTCATGTCGGACTGCCGCAGGATCGCGTCGAGCCGGTCGCCGCGCGCCCAGCGGTGCGCGGTCCACACGAAGCCGAGGTCGGGCTGGCGCAGGAACGACACGCGGTGGCGCGCCTCGACCTCGTTGAGCTCGCCCCACAGCCGGTTCATCTCGGTCAGCGCCTCCTCGACCCTGCCCTCGGGCAGCCTCGGGTAGGCGTCGTCGTTGCGGCGCGCCTCGTAGACCAGTGCGGCGGCACAGGCCGCCAGCTCCACGGGGTTCAGGTCCTCCCACACGCCCCGGCGCAGGCACTCCGCGACCAGCAGGTCGAGTTCGGAGTAGATCTTGGCCAGCTTGCCGCCGTCCTCGGAGACGTCGTCGCCCGAGAGGTACTCCAGGTCCTCCAGCACACCGCACACCCGGTCGAAGGTGCGGGAGATGACGTGCGAGCGCCCCTCCACGCGGCGGCGCAGCGCGTCGGTCTCCTTCTGGAGACGGAAGTACCGCTCGGCCCAGCGGGCGTGGTCCTCGCGATCGGAGCAGCCGTGGCACGGGTGCTCCTTGAGCTCGGTGCGCAGCCGCTGGACCTCGGCGTCCTCCTGGGCGCCCCGGCGCCCGCCCCGCTCGAAGGACGGGTCGGTGCCCCGCTCCTTCAGCTTGTTGCGCAGGGTCGAGGCGAGGTCCTGGCGCGAACGCGGCGAGCGCGCGGAGAACGACTTGGGGATGCGCATGCGCCCCGAGGGGTGCACCGGCACCGGGAAGTCGCTGGAGTTGACCCGCTTGACCTGCTTGTCGACGGTGAGCACCAGGGGTGCGGGCAGGTCGTGGCGCAGCCCCGGGTCCAGGACCACCGCGTGGCCCGAGTAGCGCCCGGCCGGGATGCGGATGATGTCGCCCGGCCGCAGCCGCTCCAGGCTCTCCAGCGCCTCGTCGCGGCGCTGGACCGACCGGTTCCTGGCCAGCACCGACTCGCGGTCGCTGAGGGCCCGCCGCAGACCGGCGTACTCCATGAAGTCACCGAGGTGGCACTCGGCGGCGCTGGCGTAGCCCTCCAGGGCCTCCTCGTGCTTGCGCAGCTGCTTGACCAGGCCCACCACGGCGCGGTCGGCCTGGAACTGGGCGAAGGACGCCTCCAGCATGTTCCGACTGCGCTGGCGGCCGACCTGGCCGACCAGGTTCACCGCCATGTTGTACGAGGGCTGGAAGCTGGAGTTGAGGGGGTAGGTGCGGGTGCCCGCCAGGCTGGCCACCGACTCGGGGTCGGTCCCGGCCTGCCACACGACGACCGCGTGCCCCTCGACGTCGATTCCGCGCCTGCCCGCACGCCCGGTGAGCTGCGTGTACTCGCCGGGGGTGAGCGAGGCGTGGGTCTCCCCGTTCCACTTGTCGAGCTTCTCGATCACCACCGTGCGGGCGGGCATGTTGATGCCCAGGGCCAGCGTCTCGGTGGCGAAGACCGCCCGGATCAGCCCCTTCGAGAACAGGTGCTCGACGATCTCCTTGAAGGTGGGCAGCATCCCCGCGTGGTGCGCGGAGATACCCGCCTCCAGGGCGCGCAGCCAGGAGTCGAAGCCGAGCACCGTCAGGTCCGCACGCGGGATGTCCGCGCAGCGCGACTCCGCGTACTCGCGGATGTGGGCGGCCTCGTCCGGTGTGGTGAGCACCAGACCGGAGGCCACGCACTGGCGGACGGCGTCGTCGCACCCGGCCCGGCTGAAGATGAAGGTGATCGCCGGGAGCAGGCCCTCGGCGTCCAGTTCCTCGATGATCATCGGCCGGGAGGGCGGGGCGAAGCGGGTCCGCGGGCGCACGTTGCCCCGGGCCCGGGTCTGCGGGTGGCGGCGCCGGTTGGCCAGCTGGGTGGTGCGGGAGTCGTCCTCCGCCGTGCGGGTCAGGTAGGGGTTGATGAGCAGCTTGCGCCCGCCCACCTGGATCTCGCGCGGGCGCTGGTGCTGGGAGCGGCGCCGCTCCCGTTTGCGCCTGCTCCGGCCGCCGCCCTCCTCGTCGTCCTCGCCGCCGGTCTCCTCCGGCTGTTCGTCGACGAACAGGTCGTGGATCCGCTTGCCCACCATCACGTGCTGCCACAGCGGGACGGGACGCTTCTCGTCGACGATCACCGTGGTGTCGCCGCGCACCTGCTGGAGCCACTCACCGAACTCCTCGGCGTTGCTGACGGTCGCGGAGAGGGCGACCATCCGCACCGACTCGGGGAGGTGGATGATCACCTCCTCCCAGACCGCGCCCCGGAACCGGTCGGCGAGGTAGTGCACCTCGTCCATGACCACGTAGGCCAGCCCGCCCAGGGTGGACGAACCCTCGTACAGCATGTTGCGCAGCACCTCGGTGGTCATGACGACCACGGGCGCCTCACCGTTGACGCTGTTGTCACCGGTGAGCAGCCCGACCTGGTCGGCGCCGTAGCGCCGGACCAGGTCGTTGTACTTCTGGTTGGACAGGGCCTTGATCGGCGTGGTGTAGAAGCACTTGGTGCCCTCGTTGAGGGCCTGGTGCACGGCGAACTCACCGACCACGGTCTTGCCGGAACCGGTCGGCGCGGCGACCAGCACCCCGTGTCCGCTTTCCAGGGCCTTGCAGGCCCTGATCTGGAAGGGGTCGAACTCGAACCCGTAGAGCCCCTGGAAGGCCTCGATCGCGGCGCTGGAGGCGCTCTGGCGCCTGCGGAAGGCGGCGTAACGCTCGGAGTGACTACTCATAGGATTCCCAGCCTATGAGGTCAGCTCCAGCATCTCGACCGACTTCGGCACCACCTCGCACACCAGCGTCGGAGCGCCCGTGGGCTCCCCGTCCGCGAAGGCGGTCCCGGCCTCTCCCCGGATGGTGACGGTGCGCCCCCGCCTGAACACCACCTCCTCCAGTCCCAGGTGGGTCCCGGCGAAGACCCGGGGGAACAGGCGCAGGAAACGGCCGAGCGGCCCCTTCTTCACGAAGACCACGTCGAGCAGGCCGTCGTCGGGGACGGCCTCGGCGCACACGTGCATGCCGCCGCCGTAGGCGCTGGTGTTGCCGACCGCCACGAGCATGCCGGGTTCGCGGATCCGCTCGTCGTCGACGTCGATCTCGAAGTCGATGGGCTTGAAGGAGCGGAGCTCGGCGGCGAGTCCGACGAGGTAGCCGAACCGGCCCATCCCGAACCGGAAGTTGTTCACGCGCTCGTTGACCCGGGCGTCGAAGCCGCAGGCCAGAACGCTCATGTAGTACCGCTGGCGGCCGTCGGCGGTGGTCAGACGGACCACGTCGCTGGCCCGGGTACGCCCGGCCAGGATCGCCTCCGCGATCCTGTCGGCCGACCCCTTGGGGACTCCGAAGGCGCGGGCCACGTCGTTGCCGCTGCCCGCCGGGATGACCGCGAGGGGCACCCCGGTGCCGACCACTCCCTGAAGAACCTGGTGTACCAGGCCGTCGCCGCCCACCGCGACCAGGGCGTCGGGGCGGTCCGCGGCGGCCAACCTGGCCAGCCTGCGGCTGTCGGCGGCCGATCGGCCGGTGTAGACGTGCACGCGCGCGCCCTGGGCGCGCAGGGCCTCCTTCAGCCGCACGGCGATGACGGCGGCGCGGCGACGGCCGGAGGCCGGGTTGACCAGAAGGGCGATATGAGGGGACATATGCCGGTCCTTACCTACCCACAAAGGGGAACGAAAGGGTGTACGGGGTCAGGTGAGGAGCCCGTACACCCGCGCGCCCGGGTGCGGGTGGCCCGATCAGTCGTCCTCGGTCGTGGACTCCCGCTCGGTTTCCTCACGTTGGCGGCGATGGTACTCCTCCATCGCCTCCGGCGTGTTCAGCGGGGAGGGAACCCAGGTCGCCTCGACCTCGGTCTCGCCGCGCTGGATCGCGGCCTCCTCCTCGGTGAGGTACTCCTCCGGGATGTCGAACTCACCGTCACGCGCGCCCAGGACGAAGGCCTCCCACTCGGCGGGGGTGAAGAACAGGGTGCCCTTCTCCGGGGACTTGCCGTCGCGCACCGCGCGGAAGCCGTCGTCGAACTCCGCGACCTCCACGACCGCCTCGGACTCCTCCTTGGACAGCGAGGACCGCAACCACACCGCGTGCGTGGTGTCGTGCCACTTCTCGTTGCCCATGGCCTCGGGCGGCAGTTCCCTCTTGGCCTCTGTCTGCTCGCTCATCAGCACTTCCTAGTCCGGGAGCCCACACGGGAGGGGGCTCTCCTTGGTGTCCCAGCGTTGCGAGGGGGCGGACCGGCCGGACGGCCGTGCCGGCCCGGCGGGCGTCCGGGGCCTCCCCAGCCGAACCCTAGCGCGTCGCGCGGCGGCTCAGGATCGCTTGCCGGAGCCGCCGTCGGAGTCGGTCTCCTCCAGCGGGGCGGGCGTGTGGTCCAGCTCCGAGGGCTGGTCGTCGAGCTCGGAGATCTGGTCGTCGT
Source organism: Nocardiopsis sp. iso_237 (assembly GCF_056173345.1). Classification (NCBI taxonomy): domain Bacteria; kingdom Bacillati; phylum Actinomycetota; class Actinomycetes; order Streptosporangiales; family Nocardiopsidaceae; genus Nocardiopsis; species Nocardiopsis sp. iso_237. Next base: position 4,043,968 of record NZ_CM149669.1, read on the forward strand.
CCAGATCGCTGGTGGGGTCGCGGCGCTTCTTGCGGCGGTCGTTGAAGAAGCAGAACACCTCGGCGATCTCGAAGAGGATCACGAGGGGGACGGCCAGGGCCAGCATGGAGATCGGCTCGGCCGGGGTGATGACGGCGGCGACCAGGAAGGCGGAGAAGATGATGACCCGGCGCCACTTGGCGATGGCCTCGTGGGTGACGATGCCGACGATGTTGAGCAGGACCACCAGCAGCGGCATGACGAAGCCCAGACCGAACATGCTCATCATGATGAGCATGTAGCTGAGGTACTCACCGATGGTCAGGTACGGGTCGGCGTCCTCGGGCAGGAACCCGAAGAGCATCTGGAGGGCGAGCGCGGTGATCGAGTAGGCCAGGGCCGCGCCGGAGACGAAGAGGATCCCGGCCAGCGGGGCGAAGATGTACGCGTACTTCTTCTCGCCGCTGTGCAGGGCCGGGGCCACGAAGGCCCACAGCTGGTAGAGCCAGAGCGGGGCCGTGACCAGGGCGCCGACGAAGATCCAGACCTTGAAGGCGACGAAGAAGGCGTCGAAGGGGCCGGTGACGATCAGGGAGCAGCCGCCGCCGTCGACCACCTGGGACGCGGGCAGTGAGCAGTAGGGCTGGGTGAGGAAGTCCCAGATCCGGTTGTAGAAGACGAAGCCGACCACGGCTCCCAGGCACAGGATGAGCAGCACCTTGGCCAGCCTGTTGCGCAGCTCGCGCAGGTGGTCCATGAGCGGCATCCGGGCGTCCGGGTTGGCCGATCGGCTTCGGGACCTCATCTTGCGGTCACTCTCTTCTCCTTGGGCCCGCTCCGAGTGCGGACGCTCCCCGCTGACGACAGCCGACCGGCGCGGCACCTTCCGGTACCACGCCGGTCCACCGGAACGTTCTAGTTGTTGTAGGTCTGGTTGGTCGGCTCACCGGACTCGTTGACGATGCGCTGACCGGGGGGAAGCTGCGGGTAGCCCTGCTGCTGCGGCTGCTGGTTCTGCTGCGGCGCCGGGTTCTGCGGGGCCTGCTGCTGTGCCTGCGCCTGCTGGTTCTGCTGGGCCTGCTGGGCCTGCTGGTCCTCGGACTCGTTGTTCTCGTCGTCGACCAGGCCCTTGCTCTCGGCCTTGAGGATGCGAGCGCTGCGCCCCAGGGAACGGGCCAGGTCCGGAAGCTTCTTGGCTCCGAACAGCAGGATGGCCAGGATCACCAGGATGGCGATGGTAGGTCCGTTGAACGGTCCCATGGTTCTACCTCTCTGTGGGGCGCGACCAAGCGCCTCTGATGGTACGCGCGTTCGTCCGCGGGGCCGTCATGTCCCAGCACCGCCACGGCGGACGCGCTCACGCAGGTCAGCGCTGCTCGCCTGGTACCCGCCCGCCGCTCGTGTCACCCCTTCGGACAGCGCGGAGGCCGCGCGGCGCACCCTCGTCCCGAGGGCGCCGACGACGAGCACTCCTGCGCAGAACACGCCGCAGAGGACAGCGAAGGCGATCACGGCTTCACCATATCCCTTCCGCGATGACCTACACCCCACCCCCCGGTGAACAGGTGCGCGTCACTCCGGAGACGAAGTGGTCTCGACCAATTCGGCGCGGTTCGGAGCGGTGCGGTAGTGCCCCAGGGCACGCTCGGCCTCGGCCCTGACGTCCTTGGCCAGCGCCACCGGAGACACCACACGCCCCTCCCGTCCCAGGGACAGCGCCAGCCGGGACACCCACGCGGGCGCCGGGGTGCGCAGGGTCGCCCGGGCCTCGCCGCCGGGCAGTTCGGTCACCGACTCGCAGACGTAGTCCTCGGTGACCCAGCGCGCGGAGGGCTCCAGGGACAGCGTCACCAGGGCGTCGCGCTCGGAGCGCTGGAGCACCCCGGCGGACAGGTCGCGGCGGGCCACGCCCTCGGGCACCTGTGCGGCGAAGGGCAGCACGGTCAGCTCCAGGACCCGGTCCAGGCGGAACAGCCGCACGGCCTCGCGCAGGTGGCAGTAGCCCTCCAGGAAGGTCTGGCCGTCCTGGACCACCAGGCCCATGGGGTCGACGTCGCGCTCGGTCACCTGGTCCAGGTAGCCCGACAGGTACCGCAGGTGCAGGCGCTGGCCGCTGTTGAGGGCGTCCGCGCAGCGCCGCTGGGTCCGGGCCACCTGCTCGTCCACCTCGACCCGCACCTGCACCGCGTCGGCCAGGTCGCCCACGGCCGAACCGGCGGCGGTGCGCAGCTTCTCGCCCACCCGCCTGAGCGCACCGCCCTCGATCCCCTGGGCCTCGGGCAGCGCCTCCAGCAGGGACAGGCCCACCACCAGGCTGGCCGCCTCGTCCGCGGTCAGCCGCAGCGGCTGGGCCAGGGTGTCGGCGTTGGCGATGATGATCTCGCCGGTCTCGCGGGCCGCGTCCAGGTCGACGTCGATCAGGTCACCGGGGGTGTACCCGGGCAGGCCGCACATCCACAGCAGGCTGAGGTCGGAGACCACCTGCTTCTCACTGAGTCCGAAGTGCCGCGCGACCTCGGGCACGCGCACGTCGCGGCCGAGGGCGTACGGGACCAGCATGAGGAGACGGCGCAGCTGGTCGGCGGAGCGGGGGCCGCGCGCCGGGGCGTCCGCGCCCTCCCACCCCTCGGCGGGGTCGGTCTCCTCGGCCACGGCGGTGCCCTCCACCACCCCGGCCAGGTGGTCGGCCATCGCGGAGCGGACCTGCTCGGGCTCCACCACCACCGCGCGCGAACCGTGCGAGGCCACCTGACGCACCAGCCCCGTGGTGCTGGTGTAGGGCAGGGTGAGCGTGTCCCAGCCGTCCCCGGTGCTGTCCCGCTCCCCCGGAACCACGCGGAGCGCGAGGCGGCGCAGGTCGTGGGCGGCCTCGGTGCGCACCCGCAGGGTCGCGGTGCGCTCGGGCACGGCGCTCTGCTGTGAGACCACCGAACGCAGGTCCACCCCCTCGGGGACCACCACGTCAGGGCCGGTCCGGACGACGGTGACCCCGCCCCGCATCCGCCCGAGACGGAACACCCGTCGGGCGTCGCGCAGCCGGTCGTGGCCGACCACGTACCAGTGCCCGCGCAGGTTGACGATGCCCCACGGCTCGACCTCGCGCCGCTGGGCGGCGCTCTCGCCGGGCTTGCGGTAGTCGAAGGAGATGGGACGGCGGTCCCGGACCGCCTGCCACACGGGGCCGAACGCGGGTTCGTCGGTGCGCATGGCGGGGGTCAGACCGGGGGCGGCCTCGGTGTCCACCGGGACCCCGGCCGAGCGGAGCTTGAAGAGGGCGTTGGCGGCGGCCTCGCCCAGGGAGGCGTGGCGCCAGGCGCGGGCGGCCAGACCCAGCACGACCGCCTCGTCGGGCAGGAGCTCGATCTCGGGCAGCTCGTAGTCCGAACGGGAGATCCGGTAGCCCTCCTCGCCGCTGAAGGCGTCACCGGTACCGACCTGGATGGGGATACCGCTGTCGCGCAGCTCCCGCTTGTCCCGCTCGAACATGCGCTTGAACGCCGACTCGGTGTCGGCCTCGGCGTAGCCCTGCACCGTCGCCCTGATCTCCTGGGCGGTCAGGTGGCGCCGCGTGGACAACAGGCAGATGACCAGGTTCAGTTGCCGTTCGGTCTTCCTGCGCGACATCGTCCGCACTCCTCTAGCCCGCTGTGTTGCCCGCTGTGGTGGACCGGGCGGGGCCGCGAGGGCGCGTCCTCCCACCTTCGGTTCAGGTCCGACGGTACCGTGCCCAGCATGATCCGGTGGCGCCGCGGTGAAGTCCTTCAGATCCTGCCCTCCTGGCCCGGAGTCCGTGTGTGCGCGGTCTCGGTGCCCGTCAGTGGGGACGGGCCGGATCAGACCACGACCTGCACCGCCCTGGCCTACACGGACCTGGTGGGCACCCCCGACGTGGGTGACGCGGTCCTTCTCAACACCGGCGCCCTGGACCTGGGTCTGGGCACCGGCGGATACGCCATGGTGGTGGCGGTGCCCGACCGCCTGCCCGCCGACCGCGAGGGCCCCGGGCACCTGGTGAAGGCCCGCTACACGCCGCTCCAGGCGACCGTACTGGGCGCGGACGAACAGGGGGCGCCTCACCACGAGGTGCTGCGCGAGGCCGTGGGGATCGACGGGATGCCCGTGGTCGTGGCCGACCTGCACTCCTCGCTGCCCGCGGTCCTGGCCGGGGTGCGGATCGAGCGTCCGGGGACCCGGGTGGTCAACGTGATGCTCGACGGCGGCGCGCTGCCCGCCGCGTTCTCGCGGATCGTGGGGGCGTTGAGGGAGGACGGCATGCTCCGGGGGTGTGTGACCACCGGTCAGGCCTTCGGCGGCGACCTGGAGGCGGTCACCGTGCACTCGGGTCTGCTGGCCGCCCGGCACGTGCTGGACGCGGAGATCGCGGTCGTCTGCCAGGGACCGGGCAACCTGGGGACCGGTACCCCGTGGGGGTTCTCCGGTGTCTCCTGCGGTGAGGCGGTCAACGCCGCCGCCGTCCTCGGCGGCCGCCCGGTGGCCAGCCTGAGGGTCAGCGAGGCCGACACCCGTGAACGGCACCGGGGGGTGTCACACCACAGTCTGACGGCCTACGGGCGGGTGGCCCTGGCCCCCGCGGACGTGGTGGTGCCCCGACTGCCGGGGTTCTTCGGCGAGCGCGTCCGCGACCAGGCCTGGCCGTTGGGAGAGCGCCACACGCTGGTGGAGGTGTCGGTGAACGGCCTGGAGGACGAGGTGCGTGCGCTTCCCGTGAAGGTGTCCACCATGGGGCGCGGGCTGGACGAGGACCGGTCGGCCTTCCTCAGCGCGGCGGCCGCCGGGCGCCACGCCGCCACACTCATCGGGGGTTGAGGTCGCGCCGTTCGTCCGGACCGACCCGTAGGTCGGAGTCGTGGTCCCCTCCGTACTGGGCGCCCAGGTAGGGACGCTCGGATCCGGGGATCGGCGTGCGACGGGTCGCGGCCATCATGTGGTCGGAGGGTACGTCGAAGTAGCGACCGGGCCGGAACATGGCCAGGGAGGTCGGTTCGGCGCGCACTCCCTCGTCCACCCGGAGCGACTCCGGCACGAACACGCTGCCGTCACCACAGGTCACACCCCATTCGCGGCCAGGGCCAGCGGAGACGATCTGCCCCGGGTCGCCGCCCGCGACCCCGTCGCGGACACGTCCGCCGCACAGGGTGATCCGGGCGCCGCCGAACATCGCGAAGGCGCCGGGGTAGGGGTCGGCCAGGGCGCGCACCATCCGGTCCACGTCCCGTCCGGCCGCCGCGAGATCGAGGTGGCCGTCGCTGGGGCGGCGCCGGGGCCACTCCGAGCCGTGCCCGCTCTGTGGTCGCCGGGGCGCGCTTCCCTCCAGGAGGGCGTCGAGGTTGCGCACGAGCAGTTCGGACTGGAGGTGCCCGGTCCGCTCGTACAGGCCGGACGCGGTCACGTCCTCGGCCACGTCGAACCAGATCCGGTCGACGACGTCACCGGAGAAGGCCTCCCGTGTCAGGTGGAAGAGGGTGACGGCGCTGGAGCGCATGTCGCGCAGGATCGTCCAGGGAATGGGGGCGCGGCCCCGGCCGACCGGGAGCGGGGACGGGTGCAGGCCCACACCGCCCAGGGGCAGTGCGGCCAGGACGTCCTCGTGGACCAGCTGTGACCAGCCCGCGACCACCATCAGGTCGATCCGGTGGGCGACGAGGGCGTCGCGCACCTCGTCGGTGTTGATGTCGGCCGCCCGCAGGTGGGGCAGGCCGTGCCGACGGGTGACCTCCTCGAAGTCCGTGTAGCCGGAACGGTGCGCGAGTTCGGCGGGGTAGGAGACCACCAGGCTCGGCGGGCTCCCCTGGGCGCAGAGCTCCTCCAGGGCCGGGACGCCCAGGCGCAGACCCGACACGTAGCAGTACCGCCGCTGGTCCGACATGGCTCCCCCTCGCCGCTGCTCACCTTGGGTAGCCGACTCTACGCACGCTGACCGCGCCTCCCCGGCAGCCGGGCACCGTTCTGCGTGTCACCGCCACGTCACCGCTCCCGCCCGGTTCCGGTGCGTCCACGGCCGGGGACGGGCCCCGGACGCGAACGCACCGCCGCCCCCGCGGGCTCTGGGCTCGCGGGGGCGGCGGTGCGCGTTCGTTCGGAGGGAGGCGGCTACTCCTCGGTCTCCTCCGGGTCTTCGGCGACCTCGTCGCCCCCGGCGCCCTCCGCGCCCTCCGCGGGCTCCTCGGGCGGCGGCGGGTTGTCGTAGGCGCCCAGCACGTCGACCACGAACACCAGGGGACCGGCGGGAGCGCCCATGGCCTCCTCCTCGGTGTTCCCGTACGCCAGGTCACCGGGGACGACCAGCATGAGGCGGCTGCCGACCTTCTGGCCGACGATGCCCTCGTCCCAGCCCTTGATGACCGCACCGGCGCCGATGGTGGTGTCGAAGGGGACCCCGCCCTGGTTCCACGAGGAGTCGAAGACCTCGTGCTCGCCGTTCTCGTCGGCCTCCCAGCGCACGCCCGTGTACTGGACGATGACCTGCTGGCCCTCCTCGACCTCGGCGCCCTCGCCCTCGATGAGCGGGGTGACCTCGAGTTCGTCGGGGGCGTCGGAGTCGGGGACCTCGATCCGGGGCTGGCTGTGTCCCTCCTGCGTCACCGTCGGAAGGTCGCCGCCGCCGTCGTCGGTCTGCTCGCCGGGCACGACCGCGCCCTTGCTGAACCGGTCGACCATGTCGATCACGAGGACGCTGGCGCCCTCGGGGGCGGGCTGGCCCATGGACTCGGCCTGGGTCTTCTCCTCCTCGGTCAGCGGCGGGAAGACGTAGACCGCGCGGCTGCCGATGGGCTGGCTGACCAGCGTCTCGGTGATGTACTCGGGCATCTGGTCCATGCGGATCAGGTCCGGAGCGCCGTTCTCGTAGCTGGACTGCCCCTCGACCGGCTCGCCCTCTCCGGGAGCGGTCCACTGGTACTGCACGACGTTGGCGATGACCAGGTCGTCCGCGCCGACCAGGGCGTCCTCACCCGCGCCCTTGCTCACGACACCGGAGATCTCCTCGTCGGGAGGCTCGATGTCGGGGAAGGTGATCTCGGGCTCCTCGCCGACATCACCGGTGACCTGGGGCAACCGGGAGTCGAGCGTGTCGTCGTTCATGCTGAGGAAGGCGGGGGTGCGCCAGTCCTCCGGGAGCGATGAGCAGCTGGAGACCGCCAAGGCGATGGCGGTCAGTGGCACCGCGAGGGCGGCAGCACGTCGGTGCATGGGTCACAACCTCTGATTTCCGGCTCAGGACAGGGTCACACTACCGAACAGTCGGAGTGTGGCCAGCCCCTGGAGGCCTCCCGATCCGGTTTTCGGCCGAGGGGAAACCGGCCCGAGCGGTCTCCGAAAGCGAAGAGGCTGGTGGGAGCGCGGACGAGGGCCCCGGAGTGGCCGTCTTCGGCCGGTCCCCGGGGCCGTGCGAAAGCGCCGGTCACATCCCGGCGATCAGCTTCTCCACGCGTTCGTCGACCGACTTGAAGGGGTCCTTGCACAGCACGGTCCGCTGCGCCTGGTCGTTGAGCTTGAGGTGCACCCAGTCCACGGTGAAGTCGCGCCGCTGTTCCTGGGCCCGCCGGATGAACTCCCCGCGCAGCCGGGCCCGCGTGGTCTGCGGCGGCACCGACTTGGACTCGAAGATCTTCAGGTCCCCCACCACGCGGTCCATCTGGCCGCGCTTCTGCATCAAGTAGAACAGACCGCGGTCGCGGTGGATGTCGTGGTAGGTGAGGTCGAGCTGGGCCACCCGGGGGGAGGACAGCGTGAGGTCGTGCTTCTCCCGGTAGCGCTCCAGCAGCATGTACTTGGCCACCCAGTCGATCTCGCGCTGGACCGTCTCCAGGTTCTGGGTCTCCACCGCCTCCAGGGTGCGCTGCCAGAGGTCCAGGACGCGCTTACCCACCGCGTCGGTCCCGTGCCGGTCCACGTAGCCCTGCACCTTCTCCAGGTACTCGCGCTGGATCTCCAGGGCACTGGCCTCGCGGCCGTTGGCCAGGCGCACCTTGCGGCGGCCGGTCATGTCGTGGCTGACCTCGCGGATCGCCCTGATCGGGTTCTCCAAGGTGTAGTCGCGCATGACCACCCCGGCCTCGATCATCCGCAGCACGAGGTCGGTGGAGCCCAGCTTGAGCAGGGTGGTGGTCTCGCTCATGTTGGAGTCGCCCACGATCACGTGCAGGCGGCGGAACCGCTCGGCGTCCGCGTGGGGTTCGTCGCGGGTGTTGATGATGGGGCGGGAGCGGGTGGTCGCGGAGGAGACGCCCTCCCAGATGTGCTCGGCGCGCTGGCTGACGCAGAAGAGCGCCCCCCTGGGCGTCTGGAGCACCTTGCCCGCCCCGCAGATGATCTGCCGGGTGACCAGGAAGGGGATGAGCACGTCGGCCAGGCGGCCGAACTCCCCGTGGCGGCCGACGAGGTAGTTCTCGTGGCAGCCGTAGGAGTTGCCGGCGGAGTCGGTGTTGTTCTTGAAGAGGTAGATGTCCCCGGCGATGCCCTCCTCGTGGAGGCGCTGCTCGGCGTCGACCTGCAACCCCTCCAGGATGCGCTCACCGGCCTTGTCGTGGGCCACCAGGTCCACGAGGCTGTCGCACTCGGGGGTGGCGTACTCGGGGTGGCTGCCCACGTCCAGGTACAGGCGGGCCCCGTTGCGCAGGAACACGTTGCTGCTGCGCCCCCAGGAGACCACCCTCCGGAAGAGGTACCGGGCGACCTCGTCCGGCGACAGGCGGCGCTGCCCCCGGAAGGTGCACGTGACCCCGTACTCGTTCTCCAGCCCGAAGATCCGTCGTTCCACGCGGCCTCACCAACTTCCGTCACCGTGGCGTGGACGACGGGGCCGCGTCGTCCACACCAGCCCGGCCGGTGCGGCGCCCGGGTGGCGCCGCACCGTTGTGCTGTCAGATCACTCGTCGGCCTCGTCCCCGGCGGTGCCCCGCTTGCCCTCCTCGATGAGGGCGGTCAGGCGGTCGCCGTGGATGCGGCGGAACTTGCGGTGCTCCCTGGAGCGCTCCAGGACGGCGACCTCCAGGTTGCCGGCCTCCAGTTCGCGCTCCTCGCCGTTCTCGTGGGCGAGGGCGTGGGTGGCGGCGTTCAGCGCCGCGCTGAGCGGCGCGTCGGCGGCGAAGCGGTCCTTGAGCTGGCTCGAGACGTGCTCCGAGGAGCCGCCCACCGCGACGAAGCCCTGCTCGTCGACGATGGAGCCGTCGAAGGTGATGCGGTAGATCTCGTCCTCGGCAGCCGTGTCACCGACCTCGGCGACCACGATCTCGACCTCCCAGGGCTTGAGGCTCTCACTGAAGACGGTGCCCAGGGTCTGGGCGTAGATGTTGGCGAGCTGACGCCCGCTGACGTCGCGGCGGTCGAACTGGTACCCGCGTACGTCCGCGAAGCGCACGCCCATCAGGCGCAGGTTCTCGAACTCGGGGTAGCGGCCGACCGCGGCGAAGCCGATGCGGTCGTAGAGCTCACTGATCTTGTGCAGTGTGCGGGACATGTTGTCCGCCACCAGCAGGATTCCGCCCTCGTACTGTAGGACGACGGCGCTGCGGCCGCGCGCGATGCCCTTGCGCGCGTAGTCCGCCTTGTCCTTCATCTGCTGTTCGGGGGCGACGTAGAACGGCATCGACACCGCGGATCGTTCCTTACCTAGTCGGGAGAGGTCTGGTGTGGAGGCTCGGGTCGCCTCAGCTCAGGCGTGCCTTGGGGCCGTCGGGGTCGGCGGCGCGCCCTTCGACGACCTCGGTCGCCAGGCGGGCCACCTCGTCGGCTCCGATCCTGCGGTGCCCGTCCTCGGTGATGACGTCGACGAGGGGGAAGATCCTGCGGTGCAGGTCGGGGCCGCCGGTGGCGGAGTCGTCGTCGGCGGCGTCGTAGAGCGACTCCAGCGCGACCCTGATCGCCGTGGTCTCGTCCAGGTCGTCACGGTAGAGCTTCTTGATGGAGCCCTTGGCGTAGACCGAGCCGGAGCCGACCGAGTAGTAGCGCTGTTCCTCGTAGCGGCCGCCCACGGCGTCGTAGCTGAACACCCGGCCCTGTCGGGTGTTCTCGTCGAACCCGACCAGCAGGGGGACGACGACGAAGCCCTGCATGGCCATGCCGAGGTTGCCGCGCACCATCTGGGCGAGCTTGTTCGCCTTGCCCTCCAGGGAGAGGGAGCGCCCCTCCAGCTTCTCGTAGTGTTCGAGCTCCACCTGGTAGAGCTTGGCGAGCTCGATGCCGATCCCGGCGGATCCGGCGATGGCCACCGCGGAGAACTCGTCCGTCCGGTAGAGCTTGTCCATGTCGCGGTTGGCGATGACGTTGCCCTGGGTGGCCCGCCGGTCCCCGGCGAGCAGGACGCCGCCGGGGAAGGTCAGCGCGACGATGGTCGTCGCGTCCGGGGTGAGGTGCTCCGCCGTGCCGGAGCCGCCCGCCGAGCCCACGTGGTGGCCGGGCAGCAGCTCGGGCTTGACCTCCCGAAGAAACTCGGTGAAGGACGAGGTCCCCGCACTCATGAATGCGGCCGACATCCGTCCGCCCTCGAAACCTTCGAACACGCGACTCCCTCCGCTCGCGCCCCACCCCGTCTCGGGGGCGGGTGGGGCGCCTGTCGTCCCTCTGTCTGTCGTTCCCTTACGGGCCGGGGGTGGTACCGGCCGGTGGGACCGACCCTAGTCCCGTACGCCCCGGGGGCCGGTGACGGCCGGGTGCGCTGTCAGCGAACCCGTCGGTCACTGACCGCCCTTCTGCACGAACTGGCGCACGAAGTCCTCGGCGTTGCTCTCCAGCACGTCGTCGATCTCGTCCAGGATGTCGTCGACGTCCTCGTCCAGCTGTTCGTCGCGCTCCCGGGCCTCGGGTGCCGCCTCGGTCTCCTCGACCTCCTCTTCACGCCGCGAGGAGTGCTTCTGGCCGCCGTTGTCATTCGCCATCTGTCGTTACCTCCCGTTCGGGGCCCTCGCCCTTATCTTGGCCCAACGGTCCCCGCCTCAACCGTCTTCCACAGGCCCGATACTCGCTAGTTACCTCGGATCGTCCCGCCGGGCCGCACGCGGCGCGGGCACGAGCTCCGGCTCCGCCCCGGGCGTGTCCTCCCCGGAGGGCGGCCGCGCGGCTCCGCTCCCCTTCGTGACACTACGTCGCGGCACTCCCCCGCACCCTTTGGGCGCCATGCGCACACTCGTTCTCTGATCGAACTTGATCTTCACCCTCCGCGACGTTCTGACCATGCCGTGTACGTCTACGTAGCCCCACCCTCACCGTTGGCACGCGGTTCCAGTGTCCGCATCCGGCCACACAACACCCCTTGCCCTACTGGCGAGTTTGTGATCCGCGTACAGCCAGTCACCAAAACGGGAGGTCAGGCGCCTCGCGACCCAGAGTGACGCCCCTTCTCGAACCCGGTGATCGGATGATCCTCTCGTCACCTGAGTGAATTATCCATTTCATGGGCTTTCGCTGCCCAAGCTGTTCACTTATGGTTTGGATTCGTTTACCGACTGTCTCGGTGAACGAACGAGTTCCCCGGTTCGGCCGGAAACTCACGCGGGGACCGGGTCTCCCCCTCAGGAGAGCCGCGCCCCCGAACCCCCGTCCATTCCCCAAGGAGAGTAGGGATCAATGCGACCCTCCCCCGTCATCTCCGCGATCGGCACGGGAGCGCTGGCCTTCGGGCTCGCGCTCTCGGTCGCTCCCGGCGCCTCCGCCGTGACCGCCCCCGCCGAGCCCTCGCCCCAGGGCGAGGCGACCACCATGCAGGAAGCGCTTGAGAGGGACTTCGGCCTCACCCCGTTCGAGGCCGACGACCTGCTCGAAGCCCAGAAGGAGGCCCTCGGGATCGAGACGGCGGCGGCCGAGGCCGCCGGCGACGCCTACGCGGGCTCCGTGTTCGACACCGACACCCTGGAACTGACCGTCCTGCTCACGGACGGCGGCCCGGCGTCGGACGTCGAGGCCGCCGGCGCCGAGACCTCGGTGGTCTCCCACGGCACCGACGGCCTGGCGGCGATCATGGACGAGCTCGACGCGGTCGGCGCCCAGCCGGGTGTCGTCGGCTGGTACCCCGACCTCGCCAGCGACACGGTGGTCGTCGAGGCCACCGACGCGTCCGACGCCCAGGGCTTCATCGAGGCCGCTGGCGTGGACTCCTCCGCCGTCCAGGTGGAGGAGACCGACGAGTCGCCCGAGCTGTACGCCGACATCGTCGGCGGCGACGCCTACTACATGGGCGGCGGACGCTGCTCGGTGGGCTTCGCGGCCACCGACAGCGCGGGCAACGACGGATTCGTGACGGCCGGCCACTGCGGCACCGTCGGCACCTCCGCCGACAGCGAGGACGGCAGCGGCTCCGGGGTGTTCGAGGAGTCGATCTTCCCGGGCAACGACGCCGCCTTCGTCCGGTCCACGTCCAACTGGACCGTCACCAACCTGGTCAACATGTACAGCTCCGGCGGCACCCAGTCCGTCGGCGGCTCCACCCAGGCCCCGGTCGGCGCGGCCGTGTGCCGCTCCGGTTCCACCACGGGCTGGCACTGCGGCACCATCGAGGCCCGAGGCCAGTCGGTGAGCTACCCGGAGGGCACCGTCAACGACATGACCCGGACCAACGTGTGCGCCGAGCCCGGCGACTCCGGCGGTTCGTTCATCTCCGACGACCAGGCCCAGGGCATGACCTCGGGCGGCTCCGGCAACTGCACCTCCGGTGGTACGACGTACTACCAGGAGGTCGGCCCGGCGCTGAGCACCTGGAACCTCAGCCTCGTCACGAGCTAGGGCCGTTCGGGGACCGTGTGGTTCCCGCGCGACCGCGCCCCCGTCCGCCGTTCGGCGGGCGGGGGCGTTCGCTGTGTCACCGCTCGCACCCCTACACCCTCCGATGGGCGCTCACACCCGGTCGCCGTTCCGCTCCACGACCCGTGTGCCACACATCGAACAGAGGGACGCACTGCGCACATCCAGGGGGACGCTGGCGAAGCCGTGACCACTGGTGTTACACCTGTGTGTCCGCCCGGACACGTTTGGTACGCGGTACCGGTGTCCGCATGTGGCCAGAATGCCCCCCTTGTGACAGGGGAACGGATTCGGTCGGTAGCGCACCGACTCCGACAACCGCAAGGTGGCCGCTCGCGTCGCCACGTTCTGCGACCGCCATGCGACCCATCATCGGGTGACCCCACCGAGCCCTGAATGCTGCACCGTTCTGGCGGTCTTTCCCTCACCAAAACGTGCACCTATGGTTAGGCGTTGTTTACCGAATGTCTCGGTGAACGACAGGGGCCGAAGGAATTCGGCTCCGATCCCCCGTTGATCCCCCCAGGAGAGTAGGGACCCCCATGCGACCCTCCCCCGTTGTCTCCGCCATAGGTACGGGAGCCCTGGCCTTCGGCCTGGTGCTGTCCGGCACCCCGGGCGCCCTCGCGGCCACCGGTGCGCTTCCCCAGTCACCCACCCCGGAGGCCGACGCGGTCTCCATGCAGGAAGCGCTCCAGCGCGACCTCGACCTGACCCCGTCCGAGGCCGACGAGCTGCTGGCCGCCCAGGACACCGCCTTCGAGGTCGACGAGGCCGCGGCCGAGGCCGCCGGGGACGCCTACGGCGGCTCCGTCTTCGACACCGAGAGCCTGGAACTGACCGTCCTGGTCACCGACGCCGCCGCGGTCGAGGCCGTGGAGGCCACCGGCGCCGGGACCGAACTGGTCTCCTACGGCATCGACGGCCTCGACGAGATCGTCCAGGAGCTCAACGCCGCCGACGCCGTTCCCGGCGTGGTCGGCTGGTACCCGGACGTCGCGGGTGACACCGTCGTCCTGGAGGTCCTGGAGGGTTCCGGAGCCGACGTCAGCGGTCTGCTCGCGGACGCCGGTGTGGACGCCTCGGCCGTCGAGGTGACCACCAGTGCGCAGCCCGAGCTCTACGCCGACATCATCGGTGGCCTGGCCTACACCATGGGCGGCCGCTGTTCGGTCGGCTTCGCGGCCACCAACGCCGCCGGTCAGCCCGGGTTCGTCACCGCCGGCCACTGCGGCCGCGTGGGCACCCAGGTGACCATCGGCAACGGCCGGGGCGTCTTCGAGCAGTCCGTCTTCCCGGGCAACGACGCCGCCTTCGTTCGCGGTACCTCCAACTTCACGCTGACCAACCTGGTCAGCCGCTACAACACCGGCGGGTACGCCACCGTCGCCGGTCACAACCAGGCGCCCATCGGCTCCTCCGTCTGCCGCTCCGGCTCCACCACCGGTTGGCACTGCGGCACCATCCAGGCCCGCGGCCAGTCGGTGAGCTACCCCGAGGGCACCGTCACCAACATGACCCGGACCACCGTGTGCGCCGAGCCCGGCGACTCCGGCGGCTCCTACATCTCCGGCACCCAGGCCCAGGGCGTGACCTCCGGCGGTTCCGGCAACTGCCGCACCGGCGGGACCACCTTCTACCAGGAGGTCACCCCCATGGTGAACTCCTGGGGCGTCCGTCTGAGGACCTGACCCCGGTGGTCACCGGCGGGTCTCCGGCCCGCTGACCACAGGCACCAGGCGTCCCCGTCCGCGTCCAGCGGGCGGGGACGCTCGCGTCCGCGCCCGGCTCAGGCGGCCCGGTGGACGACCTCGCCGTCCAGCACGGTCAGCCAGGCGTTCACCTCGCGCAGCCGGTCCTGCGGCAGGGACTCCACGTCGGCGTCGAGGACGACCAGGTCGGCCAGGTAGCCCGGGCGCAGCGCCCCCAGACGGTCCTCGACTCCCAGCGCGTGCGCGGCGTCCAGGGTGTGGGCGCGCAGCGCCTCGTGCAGGGTGACGCCCTGCTCCCGCCCGATGTCGGCCCCCTCCCGGGTGGTGCGGCACACGGCGTTGGCCACGGTGTCCATCGGGCGCAGGCTGGAGACGAAGGAGTCGCTGGACAGCACCGGGCGCAGCCCCAGGTCGATCTCCTCACGCATCGGCTGGAGCCGGTGCGCGCGGTCCCCCAGGCGACGCAGGAAGTCGCCGCCGCTGTCGTACAGGAAGTTGGGCTGGTTGACCGGGATGACCCCGTACTCGGTGAAGCGCTTGGCCTGCTCCACCGTCGGGTAGCCGCAGTGTTCGATCCGGGGGCGCGGGTCGGGTCCCGACACCCGGGCCGCCGAGGCGATGGCGTCCAGCGTGTGCTCCATCGCGGCGTCGCCCTGGGTGTGGATCGCGACCTGCCACCCCTCCTGGGCCGCCCGCGTCACCAGGTCCACCAGCTGGTCGGGGTGGTGGTAGAGGCTGCCGGGGAACTGACCCCGCTCGCCGTAGGGCACGCTGAACTTCGCGGTGCCGCCCAGGAGGGTGCCGTCCGAGTAGAACTTCATCCCGGTCAGGCGCAGCCAGTCGTCACCGAACGGGCTCGCGAGGCCCGCCTGCGTCAGGGAGTCGAGCTGGTGCGAGAGCGGCATGCCGAAGGTGCGCAGGGGCAGGGTGCCCGCGGCGCGCGCCGCCCGGTACACCCGCAGCTCGCGGGCGGAGACCTGCGGGTCGCACACCGTGGTCACGCCCGCCGACAGGTACGGCGCGGCCGCGTCGGACAGCCAGCCGAGCAGGTGCTCGGTGGGCAGCGCGGTGTGGAAGTTGGGGCCGTGGCAGCCGATGTCCACGGCCAGCGGCAGCAGGAGTTCCATCGCCGCGTCCGTGACCATCCCGGTCAGCCGCCCGCCCTCGTCGCGGACGAAGGAGCCCCCGGCCGGGTCGGGCACGTCCTCACCGATCCCGCTCCAGGCCAGCGCGGCGGAGTTGACCACGGCCTGGTGGCCGGAGACGTGGTAGACGATCACCGGGTGCTCGGTCGTCGCCTCGTCCAGGTGGCGGCGGGTGGGCCGACCGCCCGGGTACTTGGCGTCGTCCATGGAGAAGGCACGGATCCACTGGCCCGACGGGGTGCGCTCGGCCTCGGCCGCGATCGCGGCGACCAGGTCGGCGGCGCTGCCCACCCGGGGGTAGCGCGCGTCCACCGCAGCCAGGGACTCGGCGGTGGAGAGCAGGTGGTTGTGCGGGTCGATGAAACCGGGCAGGACGGTGCGGCCGCCCGCGTCCACCTCCACGGCTCCGGGTCCGGCGGCGGCACGGGCCGCCTCGACGCCGCCCACCAGACGGACCCGGCCCTCACGGACGGCGACGGCGGGCGCGGTGGGGTTGGTGTCGTCCATCGTCAGGACGCGGGCGTTGTGGATGAGCAGACCGGTCACGGGTGGGTCCTCCTCGGGAGTGGGTGGTACCGCCGCCACGCGGGGCGGCGGTACCGGAGCGGTGTCGGAGCGGGGGGGCGCCGGGTCAGGCGGAGGTGATCAGTTCGGAGTCCCGGTAGCGGGGCGCGCGGGACAGGCAGACCACGCTCAGCAGCACCATGCCGACCAGGAGCCCGACCACGGACAGGATGCTGCCGGTGGCGGCGAACAGGGCGGTGCAGGCCAGCGGCGCCAGGCCGCCGAAGATCGCGCCCGCCGTCTGGTAGGCGATGGAGATGCTGGTGTAGCGGGCCTGGGGCGGGTACATCTGGGCGAGCACCCGGGCGATGGGGCCGTAGACGGTGGCCATGGCGACGCGCATCACGCAGAGCATGAGGACGATGAGCAGGGTGCTGCCGGTCTCCAGGATCAGGAACTGCGGCAGGGCCAGCACGCCCACACCCACCAGGCCGATGGTGACGACCCGGACGGTTCCGTAGCGGTCGCCCAGCCAGGACACCCCGAGGGTGACCACCAGCTCCACGAAGGCCGCGATGGTCAGACCGGTGAGGATGACCTGTTCGCTGATCCCGACCTCGGTGACCCCGTAGGCCTGGAGGAACGTGGTGACGATGTAGTAGCCGCCCACGGCCACCGGCAGCACCCCCACGCCCAGCAGGAGGGTGCGCCAGGAGGTGCGCAGGGCGTAGCCGAGCGGGAGCCCCCGGGGCTGGTCGTCCTGCACGGCGTCGAAGACCGGGGACTCCTCCACCTTGAAGCGGATGACCATGCCGACGGCCACGAGCAGGACCGAGGCCAGGAACGGCAGGCGCCATCCCCAGTCGTAGAGGATCTCGGTGTCCCAGGCGGCGATCAGACCGAAGGAACCCGTCGCCAGCAGCGCCCCGGCCGGGTTGCCGAGCTGGGCGAAGGCACCGTAGAAGGTCTTGCGGTTCTCCGGGGCGTGCTCCACGGCCATGAGCACCGCGCCGCCCCACTCGCCTCCGACGGCGATGCCCTGAACGAAGCGGAGCACCACCAGCAGCAGCGGGGCGACGAACCCGACCTGCTCGTAGGTGGGCAGCAGGCCCACGCTGAACGTGGCCACGCCCATCATGAGCAGGGTGATGACCAGCGCCGACTTACGGCCGAGCCGGTCGCCGTAGTGGCCGAACAGCAGGCCGCCGAGCGGGCGGGCGAAGAAGCCCACCGAGAAGGTGGCGAAGGAGGCCATCAGCCCCACCATGGGGTCGATGTCGGCCGGGAAGAACAGGGTCGCGAAGACCAGGCTCGCCGCGGTGGCGTAGATGTAGAAGTCGAACCACTCGATGGTGGTGCCGACGAAGGCCGCCACAGCCGCACGTGCGGGGTGCGGTGACGTGGGGGCGGTCCGCTCTGACATGGGAACTCCGATGGCGCGTGGCGTGGTCGTCGGCGACCACGACCGATGTGATCCGGCGTGTTGTTGTGACCGTAGACACTCCACCGCCACCGGCGACGGGATGGTCCGCACAGGTTGTACCGTGACAAATGTGCAGGTCGCACAGCCGGAGCACGGCGGGAGGGGCCCGTGAGCATCACCGTCCGCGACATCACCGCGTCACCGCACCTGGAGGTCAGCGCCTCCGCCGGGTTCGCCGGGCTGGACCGCGTGGTCCGCTGGGCGCACGTGACCGAGCTGCCCGACCCGGTGCGCTGGCTGCGCGGCGGCGAACTCGTGCTGACCGCCGGCCTCGGACTGGGCGGCGACGCGGCGGGGCACCGGGCCTACGTACGGCGGCTCCACGGGGCGGGGTGCGCGGGCCTGGCGTTCGCCATCGACATCTGGCTGAACGAGATCCCGCCCGAGGTCCTGGACGAGGGCGACCGGCTGGGCTTCCCCGTCCTGCGGGTCGAGGGCGAGACGTCGTTCGTCGCCGTCGTGGAGACCGTCGCCGACCACTACGCGGCGGAGCGCTCCCGTGAACAGGGCCGGGTGCTGGCCGCCCAGGACGCGATGGCGCGCGCCGCCCTGCGTTCGGGGCCGACCGGGGTGATGCGCGAACTGGTGTCGGCCACCTCCGGGGAGTGCCTGCTGCTCGACCGCAACGCGATGACGAGCCAGGCGGTTCCCGAGCTCGAACCGGGCTGGCACTCCCAGGTGCGCGCCGAGGTGCTGGGCGCCGCGCCCACTCCGGGTATGCGGGTGCTGGCCGACGACGGGGCGTCGATCCTCCTACAGACCCTGGGCACGACCGGACGCACCCTCGGCTGGGTGGCACTGCGCTGCGCGGAGCCCTCCCCCAACGTCCGGGTGCTCGCCAACCACGCCGCGTCCCTGCTGGCCGTGCACCTGCTGCACTCGCGGGACGCGCGCCGGGCGATGTTCCGGGAGCGCGCGCCGCTGTTGCGCGCCGCCGCACTGGGCCAGGCGGTGGGGGTGCCGTTGACCCTGCCGCCCCCGCCCTGGGAGGTCGTCTGCTTCCGGTCTCCCGCCCCGGGCGCACTGGACGACGCCGCCGACGCCCTGGTCGACGTACTGGGCGACACGGAGGCGGCCGGGTCGAGCGGGCTCTGCCGTCTGGGTGAGGAGCTGGTGGCGGTTCTGCCCGACACGGGCCGTCCCTACGCGGGCGAGCGGCTGCTCGCCCTGCTCGACGGGGTGTCGGCGGCGGGGGCCTGCCGGGCGCGCGGCCCGGGTGAACTCGCGTCGGCGGTGGCCCGGGCGCGCGGCGCCGTCTCCACCCAGGGGTACCGGCACGTGGACGAGGCCGACGCCTGGGCGCTGCTGCGGTCGTCGGTGCCCGAGAGCGGGTCACGGGCGTTCACCGAGGCCGTACTGGGGTCCGTCGTGGAACACGACGCGCGCAACGGCACCGAACTGGCGCACACCCTGCGCCACTACCTGGACAGCAGCGCGCACGTGGAGGAGACGGCGCGGGAGCTGGGGGTGCACCGCAACACGCTGCGGGCCCGGCTGCGCACGGCCGAACGGGTGCTCGGCCGCGACCTGGCCGACTCACGGACCCGTCTGGAACTCTGGACGGCGCTGAGCCTACGGCCGATGCGCTGCGCGGACGGCACCTGGCACGACTGACGCCCGCTCCCCGGAGCGGACGGCCGGGCCGGTTCCCCGGGTGCCGGAGGGACACCCGGGGAACCGCTGGTCAGCTCCTCCGGTTGCCCGCCAGGACCGCTAGCAGGTCGGCGGCGGTGGCGGAGGCCTCCAGGAGACCGCCCACGTGCTCCTTCGTGCCCCGGCGCGGCTCCAGGGTGGGCACGCGCTGGAGGGAGTCGTAGCCGGGCACGTCGAAGATGACCGAGTCCCAGGAGGCCGCGGCGACCTCGTCGGCGTACTTGGCCAGGCACCGGCCCCGGAAGTAGGCGCGGGTGTCCTCCGGCGGCTCGGTGACGGCGCGGGCCACCGCCGCCTCGTCCACCAGGCGCCGCATCCGTCCGCGCGCGGCCAGGCGGTTGTAGATGCCCTTGTCCTCGCGCACGTCGGAGTACTGGAGGTCCACCAGTTGCAGCCGGGGGTGGGACCACTCCAGCCCGTCCCGGGACCGGTAGCCCTCCAGGACCTTGAGCTTGGCGACCCAGTCCAGTTCGGTGGCCAGGTCCATCGGATCGACGGCCAACCGGGACAGGACCGACTCCCAGCGGTCGAGGACGTCGGCGGTGTCGGGGTCCACGTCGGTGCCGAAGCGGTCCTCCACGTACTTGCGCGCCTGGTCCAGGTACTCGCCCTGGAGCTCCAGGGCGGTCATCCGGCGCCCGTCCCGCAGCCGGACCCGGTGGGTCAGCCCCGGGTCGTGGGAGACCTCCCGCAGGTCGGCCACCGGGGTCTCCAGGGACAGGTCCGCGCTGAGGAAGCCGTCCTCGATCATCGACAGCACCAGCGCGGTGGTCCCCAACTTGAGGTAGGTGGAGATCTCGCTCATGTTGGCGTCACCGATGATGACGTGCAGGCGCCGGTACTGGTCCGGATCGGCGTGCGGTTCGTCCCGCGTGTTGATGATGGGACGCTTCAGGGTGGTCTCCAGCCCCACCTCGACCTCGAAGAAGTCCGCCCGCTGGGAGATCTGGAAGCCGCTGCTCTGGCCGTCCGACCCGATGCCGACCTTGCCCGCCCCGCAGATCACCTGCCGTGAGACGAAGAACGGGATGAGGTGCCGGACGATGTCCCCGAAGGGCGTCGACCGGTTCATCAGGTAGTTCTCGTGGCACCCGTACGAGGCGCCCTTGTTGTCGGTGTTGTTCTTGTACAGCTGGATCGGTTCGATGCCCGGGGTGGCACCGGCGCGGGCGGCCGCGTCGGCCATCACCCGCTCCCCCGCCTTGTCCCACAGCACCGCGTCACGGGGGTTGGTGACCTCCGGCGCCGAGTACTCGGGGTGCGCGTGGTCCACGTACAACCGCGCGCCGTTGGTGAGGATGACGTTGGCCAGGCCCAGGTCCTCGTCGGTCAGCTGGGTGGGGTCGGCGACCTCGCGCGCCAGGTCGAACCCGCGGGCGTCGCGCAGCGGGTTCTCCTCCTCGAAGTCCCAGCGTGCCCTCCTGGCCCGTGCCGCCGAGGCGGCCAGGTAGGCGTTGACCACCTGGGTGGAGGTGACCATCGCGTTGGCTCCGGGGTTTCCCGGCACGGAGATCCCGTATTCGGTCTCGATACCCATAATCCGCCGCACACTCATGATGAGAGGTTATCCGCCACGGACCTGTCTTGAACGCTTCCGCGCCAATTGTGGCCTAAGCGCCGTCTTCCCGGGCGTTTCCACCGGGCTTCCATGGGCGTGTCGTCCCAGTTCAGGGCGGTTCGACCTGGATTCTCAGAAAAGCAAACCGGATCCGGTCCGGGAGTTCCCGACTCCGACCCCATTGTGGCTCGGCAATCCCGTACCAACGGCGGAGCGGGACCCGCGAATCGCACGCGGGCCCCGCTCCGGAGTATTCCTACAGGTACTGGCCGGTGTTGGCGACGGTGTCGATGGACCGACCGGAGTCGGCCCCCTTCTTCCCGGTCACGAGCGTCCGGATGTAGACGATGCGCTCGCCCTTCTTGCCCGAGATCCGCGCCCAGTCGTCCGGGTTGGTGGTGTTGGGCAGGTCCTCGTTCTCACTGAACTCGTCGACGCAGGCCTGGAGCAGGTGGGAGACCCGCAGGCCCTTGGACTGCTGGTCGATGAAGTCCTTGATGGCCATCTTCTTGGCCCGCGAGACGATGTTCTCGATCATCGCGCCGGAGTTGAAGTCCTTGAAGTACAGGACCTCCTTGTCACCGTTGGCGTAGGTGACCTCCAGGAAGCGGTTCTCCTCGCCCTCGGTGTACATCCGCTCCACGACCCGCTGGATCATGGCGTCCACCGTGGCCCTGGCCGACCCGCCGTGTTCGACCAGGTCGTCCTCGTGCAGCGGCAGGTCCTCGGTGACGTACTTGCCGAAGATGTCCCGCGCGCCCTCGGCGTCGGGCCGCTCGACCTTGATCTTGACGTCCAGGCGGCCCGGCCGCAGGATCGCCGGGTCGATCATGTCCTCACGGTTGGAGGCGCCGATCACGATGACGTTCTCCAGCCCCTCCACGCCGTCGATCTCGCTGAGCATCTGCGGGACGATGGTGTTCTCCACGTCGGAGGAGACACCGGAGCCGCGGACGCGGAAGATCGAGTCCATCTCGTCGAAGAAGACGATGACGGGGGTTCCCTCGGAGGCCTTCTCCCGAGCGCGCTGGAAGACCAGGCGGATGTGCCGCTCGGTCTCACCCACGTACTTGTTGAGCAGCTCCGGGCCCTTGATGTTGAGGAAGAAGCTCTTGCCGACGTCCTTGCCGGTGCGCTCCGCGACCCGCTTGGCCAGCGAGTTGGCGACCGCCTTGGCGATCAGCGTCTTGCCGCAGCCGGGCGGGCCGTAGAGCAGCACGCCCTTGGGCGGGGTGAGCTGGTGCTCGCGGAAGAGGTCCTTGTGGAGGAAGGGCAGCTCGACCGCGTCGCGGATCATCTCGATCTGCCCGGTCAGGCCGCCGATGTCGGTGTAGGAGATGTCGGGGACCTCCTCGAGGATGAGCTCCTCCACCTCCGACTTGGGGATCCGCTCGTACACGTACCCGGAACGGGGCTCCAGCAGGAGGGAGTCGCCCGGCCGGATCGGCTCGTCCCGCAGCGGCTCCGCCAGGCGGACGATCTTCTCGTCGTCGTGGTGCGAGATGACCAGCGCGCGCTCGCCGTCCTCAAGGAGCTCCTTGAGCATGACGACCTCGCCGACGGTCTCGAACGACTCCACCTCGACGACGTTGAACGCCTCGTTGAGCATGACCTCCTGGCCCGGACGCAGGTGGTCCAGGTCCACGGAGGGACTGACGTTGACCCGCATCTTGCGGCCGTTGGTGAAGATCTCGACGGTGTCGTCCTCGCGAGAGCCGAGGTAGACGCCGAAGCCCGAGGGCGGCTGAGAGAGCCGGTCGACCTCCTCCTTGAGCGCGACGATCTGTTCGCGCGCCTCCTTCAACGTGGAGACGAGCCGTTCGTTCTGCCCGTTGGCGCCCGCGAGGCTGGCCTGGGCCTCCCGCAGCCGCTCCTCGAGCAGACGCACATGTCGGGGTGAGTCGGCGAGTTTGCGCCGGACCACGCTGAGTTCCTTCTCCATGTAGGCCACCTGGGCCGTGAGCTCAGCGACTTCACGGTCCCGATCGCCCTGACGCTCGTCCTCGCGTTCGGCCACGTCCGCCACCTCCCTGTAGGAACTACTCGGGAACCTACCTACCCATGCCCATTTCCTAACCTGTAACCCCGCACGAGTGTCGTGCACCTCATTATGGGATCTTGCGTAAGACCAGGTCACGGTGGTAGCGAAGGGCCCGACGTAATGAGAAAGTAACCTCCGTGGCGGGGCTGGGGCAAGCACCTTCCCGACAGCGCGACACCCGCGTGCCGCCGGGCGCGGCCCTTTCCGGTCGCCCTCGAACACGCGGAAGGGGCCCGTCCGGATCGTCTCCGGAGGGCCCCTTCACGGTCGGGCGCGGCGCGGGTGCTACTCGCCGCCCTCGGTCACCTTCGCGGGCTCGGTGTCGGCCGTCGCGGCGGACGCGGGAGCGGCCGCCTTCGCACCGGCGTCGGCCGCCGCCTTGGCGGCCTCGTAGTCCTTGCTGTAGGCGCCCTTGGCCGGGCGGCGACGGCGCTCGGGGGCCTCCACACCGTCGGCCAGTCGCCGCGCGACCACGAGGAAGCCCGTGTGGCCGATCATCCGGTGGTCCGGACGCACCGCCAGGCCCTCGACGTGCCAGGTGCGCAGCATGGTCTCCCAGGAGCGCGGCTCGTAGAAGCGGTCGTCCCCGCGCAGCTCCTCCACCACGCGCGAGAGCTGGGTGGTCGTGGCCACGTAGCAGCACACCAGCCCGCCGGGGATCAGCGCCCCGGCGACCGCGTCCAGGCACTCCCAGGGGGCGAGCATGTCGAGGAAGACCCGGTCCACGTCGGTCTCGTCGAGCTCCTCGACCAGGTCGCCCACGGTGAGCTTCCAGGCCGGGTGCGGACCCCCGTAGAAGTTCTCGACGTTCTTGCGGGCGATCTTCGCGAAGTCCTCGCGGCGCTCGTAGGAGTGGACCATGCCCTGCTCCCCGACCGCGCGCAGCAGCCAGTTGGACATGGCGCCGGAACCGGCGCCGGCCTCCACCACCCGGGCACCCGGGAAGATGTCGGCCTCGACCATGACCTGGGCCGCGTCCTTGGGGTACACGATGGTCGCGCCGCGCTTCATGGAGAGCGTGTAGTCGATGAGCAGGGGGCGCAGCGCCACGTAGGCCGTGCCGGTGTTGGAGCGCACCACGCTGCCGTCGGGCTCACCGATGAGGTCGTCGTGCTCGACCTTGCCCTTGTGCGAGTGGAAGGTCCCGCCCTCGCGCAGTGTGATGGTGTGCATGCGACCCTTCGGGTCGGTCAACTGCACGGTGTCGCCGTCGGTGAAGGGGCCGCGGCGGCCATGGATACCGGTCAACGTCGCTCTCGTCTTCCCACGTCGCGTTTGGTCAGGGCAGTCGCCCAGCGTATCGGCCTCCGGGCACCGCGACGAACCGTCGGGCCCGCCGGCCGGGACCGGGCGGGCGTGCGAAAGGCCCGCCCGTTGGGCAGTATCAGGCGTGTGGACCAGCACCACGCCCATCCGGAACACGAGGACCTCGGGAGACACGACCCATGTCACAGCAGACCACGGGCCTGGGAATCGACATCGGTGGCAGCGGGATCAAGGGCGCACCGGTCGACCTGGGCTCGGGTGAGTTCCTGCGGGACCGCCTGAAGATCCACACCCCCGACCCGGCGAAGCCGGCCGCCGTCGCCGAGATCGTGGCCGAGATCGCCGCGCACTTCCCCGAGACCGAGGGCCTTCCCCTGGGCGTCACCTTCCCCGGGGTGGTCCAGGGCGGGATCGTGCGTACCTCCGCGAACCTGGACAAGAGCTGGGTGGACACCGACGCCAGCGCCCTGTTCTCCGAGGCCGCGGGCCGACCGGTGCGGGTGCTCAACGACGCCGACGCCGCCGCCCTGGCGGAGAACCGCTACGGCGCGGCCCGGAACGTGGACGGCACCGTCCTGCTCACCACCCTGGGTACGGGGATCGGCACCGCGCTGGTCGTGGACGGCCGACTGGTCCCCAACACCGAGTTCGGCCACCTGGAGATCGACGGCCACGACGCCGAGTCGCGCGCCTCCTCGGGCGCCAAGGAACGCGAGGGTCTCTCCTACCACGACTGGGCCAGGCACCGGCTCCAGCGCTACTACCGCACCATCGAGGACCTGGTGTGGCCGGACCTGATCGTGGTCGGCGGCGGAGTGAGCCGCAAGGCCGACAAGTTCCTCCACCACCTGCACATCCGCACGCCGATCGTGCCCGCCGAGCTGCGCAACACGGCCGGGATCGTCGGCGCGGCCCTGTCCGCCGCGGAGGTCTAGGGGTCCTCCGCGGCGGACCGTCGGGGGGTGAGGGGCCCCGGTCCCGGGGCAGGGCCGGGGCCCCTCGGGGGTGGACACCGCGACCCTCGTCGGGACCACCGGTCAGAAGGAGTGACCGGCGGGGGCGGTACCGCTTCGGGTGCCGAACGGGTCTGGGGCCCGCGCAGAGGGAGACTGGGGCGCGGGCACACCCCAGACACCGTTCCGACACCCGGGACCGTGCGCGCGCACAGCCCGCTCTGGGGTCCGGACGAGGCTGCGGCCGCATCCGGACGCGTCCGTCAGCCGCCCTCCGCCGAGGTGGTCAGGGCGCCGACGATCCTGCGTGCCGCGTCGGAGGTGCGGTCGACCGGGGTGAGCGGGACCCCGTGCAGCCCCGAGGGGAGTCCGTCCTGGCGGGGCCAGCGCATCCACCACCAGAGGTCGCCCCGGTGGGGGCGCAGGAGGGCGCGCTGCGGGCGGGCGGCCGGGCCGGCGTCCACCACGCCGGACACCCCGTCCTCACGCGCCTCGACCCCGCGCGCACGGAGTTCGGCGGCCATGCCCCGCAGAGCGAGGGTGGCCAGGTCCACCCGGCACACGGCCTCGGCGGGGGCCTGGGCGCCGAACACGCCCATGGGCGGGGTGCCACGATGCTCGCGTCCACTCCCGGCCAGGCTCGGACTCCCCGCCGGTGGTGTCTCAACGGTCACGCGGCCTCCCTGCATTCCTCACGGGCCCGGCGCGACACGTCGTACGCCGGACCAACGACCACACCAACTCTGCACCACTCTGAGCAGGGACGGGCACCCGTATGCGGATCACGCATCACACTTTCTTTTTCACACATAGCCACCAAGCGCTCACGGAATCCCTAACCTAAGCTGCATGCCCCAACGAGACGGTGAACTGCCCCAGGACCTGTGGACCCGCCCGCGGATGGCCGCAGCCCTGGCCACCTGCGACATGCCGACGGTCATCGAGGGCGTGCGCTCGGCCCGCGGGTGGTCCCAGGGGGAACTGGCCCAGGCGCTGACCTATTCACAGAGCTGGGTCTCCCGGGTCGTCAACGGGCAGCAGTCCCTCACCGTCAGTCAGGTCCACGACCTCGCCCGGCGGTTGGACATCCCGCTCCACCTGCTGCGGTTCGGCGGCGCGGGGAGTACGGAGGGCCCGGGCGCGGAGCGGGGGTCCGGCGTGCTGGACGGCACGCGGGAACCGGACGACGTGGGGACGCGGGGGCTGGGCCGGGGCGCGCGTGAGGAGCTCGCCGGTGCGGGTCGCAACCCCTCCAGACGCCGGGACCCCGGGCGGAGCGTCACCACCGGCCCCTCCGCCCTCGCGGGCGTGCGCCCCGCGGACGGGTACGAGGGATACCACGGCATCAACGAGACCACCGCCCCCGCGCTGCGCTCCATCACCGGCGGCCAGCGCCGCATGGACGCCACCTCCCCGGCGCGCCACCTGCTGCCCGGGGCCGTCGCGCACGTGCACCTGGCCGAACAGATGCTCGGGAACGCGCGCGGGACCACCTTCCACACGGAGCTCAGCGCGGCCGCGAGCGAGGCCTCCGGCTTCGCCGCGTGGCTCAGCGCCGACCTCGGGGACATGGGGTCGGCGCGCATGCACTACCGCACCGCCGTGGTCCGGGCCCGCCAGGCCGGGATGCGTCTCCTGGACGTCTACATGCTCGGCTCCCTGGCCGCCTTCGAGATCGACGTCGCGGAGGACCCCGAACTGGGCCTCGGGCTGGTCCAGGAGGCCGAGCACGTGCTCGGCCCCGCCGCCCACCCCACCGCGCGCGCCTGGCTCGCCTGTATCGGCGCGCTCGCCCACGCCGGACTGGGCGACCGCGTCTCCGCCGCCCGCTCCATCCGGCGCGCCGAGCGCGAGGTGGACAGCCCGGACAACGCCCAGCCGCCCTGGCCGTGGGTGTTCGCCTTCGACCAGGCCAAGGTCGCCGGATACCGCGCCCTGGTGGGGGTCCGGCTGCGCAGCCCGCACGACGCCCGGGCCGCCTTCGCGGAGGCCGTCGCCCCGGCCCCGCGCAACGTCAAGCAGTCGGCGCTGCTCAAGGTGGAGCTGGCCTCCGCCCACGCGGAGGCCGGTGACGTGGACGAGGCCTTCCGGCTCGCCCAGGAGGCCCTGACCACCGGCGTGCGCTTCGACTCCGAGCGCGTGGTGGGCCGGGTCCGTTCCTTCCGCAGGCGCTACCAGGGCCCCCGCGCGCACTGCGTCGAGGACCTCGACGACAGGCTTTCCTCACTGGTTACCGGTATCCCCCTGAGTGGGTAGAAGGTCGGGGAGCCGAGCAGCAGGGAGGTCATGTGATTCGCATCGGGATCACCGGACACCGCAACCTGGCCCCTGACGTGAGCGGCGCCGTCGCCGGTCTGGTCAGGGCTCACCTGGAACCGTACGGATGCGAGATGGTGGGCCTGTCCTGTCTCGCGGACGGCGCCGACGTCGTCTTCGCCGAGGCCGTGGTGGCCACCGGTGCCCCGCTGGAGGCCATCGTCCCCGCGACCGGTTACCGGGAGGCGCTCCCGGACGAGCACCACCCGGTGTACGACCGCCTCCTGGGACAGGCCGTCCTGGTCCACACGCTGCCGCACGAAGAGTCCGACCCCCGCGCCCACATGGCGGCGGGACGCCTCCTCGTCGAGCGGTGCGACCAGCTGGTCGCGGTCTGGGACGGGGAACCCGCCCGGGGCCCCGGCGGTACCGCCGACGTGGTGGCCTACGCGCACCGGGTGGAGCGCCCCGTCACGGTCCTGTGGCCCGAGGGTGCCCGCCGCTGAACCCGTGCCGGGTCCGCGCTGGCGGCGCTCCCGACTAACGGCCTCCGGCCCGTCCGGTGATCACGGCGTTGACGTCCGAGGCCCGCAGCACTCCCAGGATCGAGCCGTCGGCCTCCAGGACCAGGTACTCGGGCAGCGGCTGCCGGGTGAGCTCCGTCAACAGCTCCTCGCCCTCCAGGTCGGCGGAGACGGTCGAGTGCTCCGTCAGCGCCCGCGCCACGTCCGACACCGGGACCCAGGCCCGGCGCGCGTCGGTGATCGCCTCGGCCGCCGCCGGGTGCACCACGGACATCGGCGTTCCGGCGCTGTCGGTGACCACGACCGCCTCCGCACCGGCCTCCCGGGCGCGGACGTCGGCCTGGGCCAACGGGAGGTCGGCCGGGACGGCCACGGCGCGGCGGGTCAGCGCGCGCGCCCTCAACCCCGGCACCCGGGCCCGGACGCGCGCGTTGTTGAGCGCCTCCGTGGCCCCCATCCACATGAAACCGGCCAGGACCAGGCCCCACACGATCGCCCACGGTCCCGGGGTGCTCCCCGCGCTCCACGCGAACAGGAACGGCAGCGCCACGACGACGAGGGCGAGGACCCGGCCGCCCCAGGCGGCCACGACGCTGCCCGTGTGGGGGCGGCCCGTTATCTTCCACACCCCGGCGCGCAGCAGGCGACCGCCGTCCAGCGGAAGCCCCGGCAGCAGGTTGAACACACCCACGAGGAGGTTCGCGATCCACAGCTGGAAGAGCAGTTCCCCGGGCACGCTGAAGGGGTCCGTGAAGAGCGCGAGCACGAACGCGACCGCCGCCAGCACGAGTGACAGCAGCGGTCCGGAGAAGGCGATCCAGAACTCACGGCCCGGTGTGGGCGCCTCCCGGTCGATCTCCGAGACCCCGCCCAGCACGTAGAGGACGATGCGGCGCACCGGCAGTCCGTACCAGCGGGCCACGAGCGAGTGCGCCAGTTCGTGCACGAGCACCGAGGCGTAGAGCAGGACCGCGAAGACGAAGGCCAGCAGGTAGGCGGAGGGGCCCAGGGCCAGGCGCGCCTGGACGATCCCTCCGTAGACGAGGGTGATCAGGACGGCGACGATCCACCACGACGAGGTGACGTAGACCGGGACCCCGAAGGGGCGGCCCAGCAGTAACCCGGGCTTCTTCCGTTCAGTGTCGTCGGGACGGGGTCGGGACTGGTCACTGCCTCTGCTCACGGCTCCACACTAGGCCCTGTTCCGCCGGGGTCCCCGGCAGGTGGGAGCTGAGCCCTCCCGGTCGGTTCACGGTGGCTCCGCCCGCTCCCGGCGGGTGCGCTCCTCTCATAGGCTCGGTGTATGACCACCGCGCCGCTTCCGACCGCCCTCTCGCCCTCCCGGGCCTCGGACTTCCTCCAGTGCCCGCTGCTGTTCCGGTTCCGTACCATCGACCGCCTCCCCGAGGCGCCCAGCGCCGCCGCCCTGCGGGGCACCCTGGTACACGCCTGTCTGGAGCGCCTGTACGAGCTGCCCTCCGACGCCCGCACGCCGCGCACGGCGGAGAGCCTGGTCGAGCCGCAGTGGGCCCGGATCCGGGACGGCAAACCCGAGGTCGCGGAACACCTCTTCCCCGGCGAGGAGGGGCTCGCCGACTGGTTGGACTCGGCCCGGGCCCTGGTCAGGCGCTACTTCGACCTGGAGGACCCCGAGCGCCTGGAGCCGCGCGAGCGTGAGATGCGCCTGGAGGTCGCGCTCCCCACCGGCCTGAGGTTGCGCGGCTACGTGGACCGGCTCGACGTGGCTCCCAACGGGCGGATGCGCGTGGTCGACTACAAGACCGGCAAGTCGCCGCACCCCCGGTTCGAGGACAAGGCCAAGTTCCAGATCTTCTTCTACGCGGTGATGATCTGGCGCGACCTGGGCGTGGTTCCCGCCCGTCTCCAGCTCGTCTACCTGGGCGACGGTTCGGTGCGCTGGTACGACCCCACGGAGGAGGAGCTCCTGGCGGCGGAGGCGGAGATCGGTGACATCTGGGCGCGGATCGAGGCGGCCGGGCGCGCGGGGACCTGGGAGCCCAGGCGCAGCAAGCTGTGCGGCTGGTGCGAGCACCAGGCCCTGTGCCCGGAGTTCGGCGGCACCCCGCCGCCGCTGCCGACCGCCTGAGGCGCTCCGCCGACGACCCCGGACGCGGGTAGATCGGTGGTGTAGGTCTCCCGCACACGGGTAGTGTGACGCAACTCCGACCCAGATCACGGGTGGGTCACGGCGTTTACGGCCCCGATGACCGCCGACTTGGGGGAGAATCGGGCCGTGTCCGACTCCGTATCCGTCTCCGTCCTGCTCGCCGACGACCAACCGCTCGTCCGCGCCGGCTTCCGCATGATCCTGGAGTCGTCCCCCCACCTGTCCGTCGTCGGTGAGGCCTCGGACGGCCGCGAGGCCGTGCGCTCGGCCCGGAGCCTGCTCCCCGACGTCGTCCTCATGGACGTCCGCATGCCCGGCGTGGACGGCATCGAGGCCACCCGGCGGATCGTCGAGTGGGCCCGCCCGCTCGGCCACCGGGTGCACGTCCTCGCCCTGACCACGTTCGACCTCGACGAGTACGTCGTCGGGGTGCTGCGCGCGGGCGCCTCCGGTTTCCTCCTCAAGGACGCGCCTCCCGCCGAACTCGTCTCGGCGGTCGAGGTGGTCGCCCGGGGCGCCTCCGTGGTCTCCCCCACCGTCCTGCACCGCCTCCTGGACCGCTTCGCGCCCCTCCTGCCGAGCCACGAGCCCGAACCCGAACCCGAGCGGGACTCCCTCACCGCCCGCGAACGCGAGGTGTTCCGACTCATCGCGCGGGGGTGGTCCAACGGGGAGATCGCCGCGCACCTGGTGGTCGGGGAGACCACCGTCAAGTCCCATGTGGGAAGCATCCTCACCAAGCTCGGCCTGCGCGACCGCGTGCAGGCCGTCGTGCACGCGTACGAGAGCGGCCTGGTCCGCCCCGGACAGCACACGGAACAGGACGGGGCACGCGACCCGCGTGCCCCGGGTCCTCCGTCCTGAACACCGTCACCGAGCCCCGCGAGCGCCCGAGACCCGGCGCGTCGCCCACCATGACGAAGCACGCCCCTTGACAGGATGATCCGGTGACCGAACTCACCGCCGCCGCCGCGGCCGGAGGGCGAACCGCGCACACGGGCGCGGCGTCCCCCTTGGGGTTGCCGAGGCAGTACGCAGATCATCTGGGGTGCGGGCGACGGGGAGGAAACGGAGTACAGCCATGCCAAGCAAGCGGGATCGCTCGGGGCCGCCGAGCGAGGAGTTCATGCTCAGCCGGATGCGCGACTGGCGCGCCGAGCACGAACGCGAGCTGACCCCGGACAGCCTGGAGGACGGCGAGGACGTCAGCCTCCCTGACGCCCGGGTGATCAACCTCGTCCTGCGTGTGGGCGAACTGATGCTGGCCAGCGGGGAGGGCACCGAGGCGGTCAGCGAGGCCATGCTGAGCCTGTCGGTCGCCTTCGACCTGCCCCGCTCGGAGGTGTCGGTCACCTTCACCACGATCTCCCTGTCCACCCACCCCGGCGGCGACAGCCACCCGGTCACCGGGGAACGGGTGGTGCGTCGACGTACCCTCGACTACTTCCGCGTCAACGAGTTGCACACACTGGTCCAGCAGGCGGCGCTCGGGCTGCTGGAGCTGGAGGACGCCAGCGCCCGCCTGGAGCAGATCCGCCGGGCCCGGATGCCCTACCCCAACTGGCTGATCGCGGTGGGCTTCGGCCTGATCGCCTCCAGCGCGAGCCTGATGGTGGGTGGTGGCCTGATCGTGGCCACCGTCGCCTTCCTCGCCACGGTGCTGGGCGACCGCACCTCGGTGTTCCTGGCCAACCGGGGGGTCGCGGAGTTCTACCAGATGTCGGCGGCGGCCGTGGTGGCCTCCTCCATCGGCGTGGGTCTGCTGTGGGTGAGCACCGAGCTGGACCTGGGCCTCCAGGCGGGCGCGATCATCACCGGTAACATCATGGCCCTGCTGCCGGGCCGTCCGCTGGTCTCCAGCCTCCAGGACGGGATCAGCGGCAGTTACGTGTCGGCGGCCGCGCGGCTGCTGGAGACCTTCTTCATCCTGGGCGCGATCGTGGCGGGTGTGGTCTCGGTGGCCTACACCGCCACCCGTCTGGGCATCGACCTGGACCTGGAGAACCTGCCCTCGGCGGGGACCGCCATGGACGCGCCGGTCCTGATCGGCGCGGCCGGTATCGCCATGGCCTTCGCGATCTCCCTGGCGGTGCCCCCGCGCATGCTGCCCACGATCGGCGCCCTGGGCGTGATGATCTGGCTGATCTACGCGGGTCTGCGCCTGCTCCTGGAGGTGCCGCCGGTGGTCGGGACGATCGTGGGCGCGATGGCGGTGGGCGTGGTCGGGCACTGGCTGGCCCGGCGCACGCAGCGGCCGGTGCTGCCCTACCTGATCCCCTCCATCGCGCCGCTGCTGCCCGGAAGCATCCTGTACCGGGGTCTGATCGAGATCACGCAGGGAACGGCCGTCTCGGGGCTGCTGAGCATCGCTGAGGCGGTCATGGTGGCGCTGGCGCTGGGCGCCGGGGTCAACCTCGGCGGTGAGCTGGTGCGGGCGTTCCAGCGCGGCGGTCTGGCGGGGGCGGGGATGCGCGGCCGTCCCGCGGCGCGCCGCACCAGAGGCGGTTACTGAGCGGGGCCGCACCGGCCCTCGGCGGCCGGTGCGGCCGACCCGGACGGGAAAAGGGGCCCTCGGACAGAACCCGTCGGGCGTGTGGCGTGTCTCACTTGGCGAAGGTCAACAAGACACGCCGACGAACGTTGTCGACCTAAACCGACAACATCATGTGATGTCAGCCACTAATGTTGGCCTCAGCTCAACGAGGAGCACCCCGACGAAAGGCTCTGACATGTGCAGCCATTCACCCGCCTGCCCTTCCTTCGAGGACACCGACCGCGAGGCCGCCCGGGTCGTCTCCAGCCACCCGGAACAGGGATGGAGCCTGCTCTGCAACGGCGTTGTCCTCTTCGACGACACCGGTGAGCTCCTCCCCGACGGCGCGGTCGTGGCCCCGCACCGTCCCCGGGTCGCCGCCTGACCCCGAGCGCACCCGAAAGCGCCGTCCCCGGGGCCGGTCCCGGGCCCCTCGCTCAGCCTCCGTCCGGCCACTGCTCCGGCAGGACGTCCTCACCCATCGCCGCGCTGAGCCGACGTCTGAAGTCGGCGTGCACGGAGCTCCCCCACACCAGTTCACTCGGCGTGCGCAGAGCCGTCTCCATGGCCGCGCGCAGGGCCGCCGGCCGGGACTCGCCCTCGACGACCGGGACGGCCAGCAGTGCGTGCATCTGTGTGACGACCGCGAACAGCTCCCCCGCCAGCGCGGGAGCGCTGGAGGTGGCCACGGCCTCCTCCAGGTAGACCTCCCACCACGGCTCGGGCTGTTCCCCGCCGTCCTGCGGCGGGTGGGCGAAGGGGCTCCGCAGACGTCCCCGTACGGCGTCGGCGGTGTTCCGGTCACGGCTGTCCAGGCCGGCCCGCCAGACCTGTTCGGCCGCGTCCGACTCCCCCTTGAGGGAGAGCAGCCCGGCGAGCAGCTCCACCGCGGCGCCGGAGGTGCGCGGTTCCGGGCGGGAACCCGCGTCCCCGTCGGCCGGTCCGGTGTCCACCACGGAGCCCACGTCCGCGATCGCCCTCTCCAGGTACGTGGCGGCGCGCAGCATCCGCAGCCCGGGGTCGTCGCCCACGCTCAGACCGCGTTCGACCGCGACGGCGGCGGCGTCCGGCCGCCCCCGTTCCAGGAGCCGACCGGCCAGGTCGCGCGCGGCCTCCACCACGGTGGCGGCGTGCAGGCGGCTGATCGCGGCGTCTCCGGGCGGCAGCTCCAGAGCCGTCTCCCAGTGTTCCTCGGCCTCGTCCTCCTCGCCGCGCAGCTCCGCCTCGCGTGCCAGTCCGTAGTGGGCCACGGCGGCGTACGCGGGGCCGCCGAGATCGAGCAGGCGGTGCCAGATCCGGACGGCCTCGCCGTGCGCGCCCTCCTGCTCCAGGGAGAGCGCCAGATGGTAGGCGGCGCGCGGGGCGTACCGGGTGTCGCCGGTGGAGAGGGCGCGGCGCGCCGCCTCCCGGGAGGCGGCCGGGTCGCCGCGCTGGTCCTGCACCACGGCCAGGCCGAGCAGGGCCCTCGCCTGCACGCGGGGCGGGGGATTGGCCGCGACGGCCCGCTGGTACAGCTTGGCGGCCCGCTTGAGGTGCCCGTTCTCGGCGAGGTCCTGGGCCTGGTCACACAGGTCCGGGGCGCCCTCCGGCGTCGGCGCGGAGGCGTCCTCGGCGTCGTCGGGGTCCGTGGCCCGGGGTCCGGGGTCTGAGGGGTCGGCGGGGCCAGAGCGTGCGGGAGGTCCGGACGTCGTGGTCATTCGTTCCGCTTTCCATGGGGGTGTCGGGCCCGCGCGACGGGGAGCGCGGGCCGCAGGCGTGGCCGCGTCCGGCATCGGCGGTTCCGCGGCTGTGCAAACTCTAACGCGCCCTCCCCCGGCCGTCGCGGGCCCGTGGGTCGGGTGTCGGCGCGGTCTGCGGCTCCGCCGGTGCTCCCGACCGCCTCGCGGGACGCGGAAGGGGCGCCCCCTCACGGGTGGGCGCCCCTCGCACGTTCGCGGGACACGCGTGTCCCGGCTCCGGTGCCTACAGCTCGAAGGCCTCCGGCGGCGGGCAGGAGCAGACCAGGTTGCGGTCACCGTAGGCCTGGTCGATCCGGCCGACCGGCGGCCAGTACTTGTCCTGGCGCAGCGACGGCAGCGGGTACGCGGCCTCCGCGCGGGTGTAGGCGCGGTTCCACTCGTCGGCGGTGACCGCCTCGGCGGTGTGCGGGGCGCCGCGCAGCGGGTTGTCCTCGGCGTCCCACTCGCCGCTGGCCACGCGGTCGATCTCACCCCGGATGGAGATCATCGCCTGGATGAACCGCTCCAGCTCCGCGAGGTTCTCGCTCTCGGTGGGCTCCACCATGAGCGTGCCGTTGACCGGGAAGGACATGGTCGGCGCGTGGAAGCCGTAGTCCATCAGGCGCTTGGCGACGTCCTCGTTGCTGATGCCGCTGGCCTTCTGGAGCGGGCGGATGTCGATGATGCACTCGTGCGCGACCAGACCGTTGGCGCCGGTGTAGAGCACCGGGTAGTACGGCTCCAGGCGCTTGGCCACGTAGTTGGCGGAGAGCACGGCGGTCTCGGTGGCGGAGCGCAGGCCGTCGCCGCCCATCATCCGCACGTAGGCCCAGGAGATCGGCAGGATGCCCGCCGAGCCGAACGGCGCGGCGGAGACCGGGCCGACGCCGGTGTGCGGACCCGCCTCGGGCTGGCCCGGGTGGTTCGGCAGGAAGCCCGCCAGGTGCGAGCGGACCGCGACCGGGCCCACGCCCGGACCGCCGCCACCGTGCGGGATGCAGAAGGTCTTGTGCAGGTTGAGGTGGCTGACGTCCGCGCCGAACTCGCCCGGCTTGGCCCAGCCGACCAGGGCGTTCAGGTTCGCGCCGTCCACGTAGACCTGGCCGCCGGCCTCGTGGACCACTCGGCAGACCTCGGTGATGGTGTCCTCGTACACGCCGGCGGTGGAGGGGTAGGTGACCATGATGGCCGCCAGCTCCGCGCCGTGCTTGGCGATCTTGGCGCGCAGGTCGTCCAGGTCGACGTTCCCGTCGTCGGCGCAGGCCACCACGGCCACCCGCATGCCCGCCATGACCGCGCTGGCCGCGTTGGTGCCGTGCGCGGAGCTGGGGATGAGGCAGACGTCGCGGTGGTCGTCGCCGCGCGAGCGGTGGTAGCCGCGGATGGCCAGCAGACCGGCGAGCTCCCCCTGGGAACCGGCGTTGGGCTGGAGGGAGACGGCGTCGTAGCCGGTGACCTCGGCCAGCCACCCCTCCAGGTCGCGGATGAGCGACACGCTCCCGGCCGCCTGGTCGAGCGGGGCGAACGGGTGCAGGCCCGCGAACTCCGGCCAGGTGATGGACTCCATCTCGGCGGTGGCGTTGAGCTTCATGGTGCAGGAGCCCAGCGGGATCATCGTGCGGTCCAGCGCGAGGTCGCGGTCGGACAGGCGGCGCATGTAGCGCAGCAGGGACGTCTCGCTGCGGTGGGTGTTGAACACCTGGTGCGTGAGGTAGTCGACGCCGCGCGCGAGGTCGGCGGGCAGGCGGTCGGCGTCGCCGTCCACGGACACCGGGCCGCGCTCGGCACCCCGGTCGGCCTCCCCGAAGGCGGCCAGAACCTTCTCCAGGTCGGCCACGGTGGTGGTCTCGTCCACGCTCAGGCCGACCGTGCCCTGGTCGACGCCCAGCAGGTTGATCCCGGCCTCCAGCGCGCGCTCGACCACGCGGTCGGCGCTGGGCACGCGCACGCGCAGGGTGTCGAAGTAGGCCCCGTGGAGCACCTCGAATCCGCGCTGGGTCAGCGTGTCGGCCAGGGCCGCCGTACGGGTGTGGACCTGGCGGGCGATCGCGCGCAGCCCGTCGGGGCCGTGGTAGACGGCGTACATCCCGGCCATGATGGCCAGGAGCACCTGGGCGGTGCAGATGTTGCTGGTGGCCTTCTCGCGGCGGATGTGCTGCTCGCGGGTCTGGAGCGCCAGACGGTAGGCGGGCTTGCCCGCGTCGTCCACGGAGACGCCGACCAGGCGGCCGGGCAGCTGGCGGCGGAGCTTCTCCCCCACCGACATGTATCCGGCGTGCGGGCCGCCGAAGCCGAGCGGGACGCCGAAGCGCTGGGTGGAGCCCACCGCGATGTCCGCGCCGAGGTCGCCGGGGCTGCGCAGCAGGGTCAACGCGAGGATGTCGGCCGCGACCACGGCCAGGGCACCGCGCTCGTGGGCCTCCGCGATGACGGCGCCGGGGTCGCGCACCGCTCCGCTGGAGGCCGGGTACTGGACCAGGACTCCGTAGACGTCGCCCTCGGGCAGGCCCTGGGTGAGGTCGGCGACGACGACCTCGATGCCCAGGGGTTCGGCGCGGGTGCGCAGCACCTGGAGGGTCTGCGGGAAGACGTCGGAGTCGACCACGAAGACGTCGCCCTTGACCTTGCTGACGCGGCGGGCCAGGGTCATGGCCTCGGCGGCGGCGGTGGCCTCGTCCAGCAGGGAGGCGCCGGTGATGGGCAGACCCGTGAGGTCGGAGACCATGGTCTGGAAGTTGATGAGGGCCTCGAGTCGGCCCTGGGAGATCTCGGGCTGGTAGGGCGTGTAGGCCGTGTACCAGGCCGGGTTCTCCATGATGTTGCGCAGGATGACCGGGGGCGTCAGCGTGCCGTAGTAGCCGCGGCCGATCATCGGGGTGGTGGGCCTGTTGCGCGAGGCCAGGTCGCGCAGTTCGGCCAGGGCCTCGGCCTCACCGATCGCCTCGGGCAGGTCGAGCGCGGCGCTCTGGCCGGGGGCGCTGAGGATGGACGCGGGCACGGCCGCGTTCATGAGCTCGGCGGTGGAGCCGTAGCCGACCGTCTTGAGCATCTCGGCGGTCTCGGCGGGGGCGGGTCCGATGTGGCGGTCCGCGAACACCCGGGCGGGGGCGCCCGGGGTGGGGACGTTCGACGGGTCAGGCACGGAGACCTCCTGGTGACAGGGCCGATCGGGTCGGCGGTGTTCCTCACGGTCTCCCCCTCTGTCACCGGGCACGACCGCGCCCAGGCTTCAGAGCGGCCTACTCCGCGCGGTCCATGGTGCCTGAGAGGTTACTGGGGAGTATTGCCCCGTCGGCGCCCCGTTGCCCGAGGTCTCTCCCGCGCGGTATCAGCGGCCTGCTGACGCTCTGTATGTGTGCACAAGCAGGGCGAATGTCGGTTTTCATCCCCGTTGTGACTACGACCGTACTCGATCTGACCCCCTGACACCGAGTCAGGGCACACCTTTCACCGTGGACGTCGCACCGGCGCGGGTACCGGGTTCAGCCGGTCCGCCGCTCCCGGCGCCGCATGGCCAGCTCGTCCACGACCTGGGGGGCCGCCGCGGGCAGATCGGCTCTCTCCTCGGCCGGGACCACGCCGAGCGCCTCCTCCAGTTCACGGGAGACGTTGGCCAACGCCAGGCCGAACATCCCCTGCCCCCGCTGCATGAGGTCGACGACCTCGTCGGGCGAGGTGCACTCGTAGACGCTGACGCCGTCGCTCATGAGGGTGATGCGCGACAGTTCGGCGGCGGGGCGGCCGCGCAGGTGGTCGACGGCCGTGCGGATCTGCTGGAGCGATATCCCGGTGTCCAGAAGCCGCTTGGCCACCTTCAGCATCAGGATGTCGGGGAGGCTGTACAGGGGAGCGTTCTGGGCGCCCGTGCGCACGCTGGGAGCCACCAGGCCGGTCCTGGCCCAGTAGTCCAGCTGTCGATAGGTGATCCCGGCGGCCGTACACGCCGCTGGGCCCCGATACCCGACGTCCGTAGGCAGCGCCATCACGTCCTCTTCGCACAGTAGGCCCTGCTGCCCCGCTAGCCGCAGCGCGGACCGCCTGTCATGGTGATCCCGCTTGCCGCTCGCT
Source organism: Nocardiopsis sp. iso_237 (assembly GCF_056173345.1). NCBI lineage: Bacteria > Bacillati > Actinomycetota > Actinomycetes > Streptosporangiales > Nocardiopsidaceae > Nocardiopsis > Nocardiopsis sp. iso_237. The sequence continues at coordinate 4,082,242 of NZ_CM149669.1, forward strand.
ACCGCCACGCCGACCTCCGGCTTCTCGTCCCACGGCGGCATCGACAGGGGAGTCCACTCAGGGAACGGGCGCGCCGTGGGTTTCACAGCACTGACGGTAGGACGACCGCAGGGCAGCGTCAACGAAGGCGCGCGGCGCGTCGCCAAGTGCGCACACCAAAGGAGTCGCGGTACCGGCCCCCGCCGGGCCGAAACCCGCCGAGCGGTTTTCGGCTGCGCCTTCCACGACCACTCCGTTCACCTAATCTATCACCGGTGCGACCCGTGAACCCGCAGGTCACGGCCGCGAAAAACATATCGGGGCCCGCGGAGGGCGAGCCCCGACCGTTCAGGTACCTCGTTGGCCGAAATCCTCCGGCGAAATGTTGTCCAGAAACTCCCGAAACGCCTCGACCTGGTCCTCCTGCTCGTCCGGGATCGGCATGCCGGCCTCCTCGATCACGTCCTCGTGGGCGTAGATCGGGGTACCGGTCCGTAAGGCCAGGGCGATGGAGTCCGAGGGGCGCGCACTGACCTCCACACCGTTGCTGAAGACCAGCTCGGCGTAGAAGATGCCGTCACTCAGACCGGTGATGTTCACCGTCTCCAGCCCCGTGTCCAACGCGTCGAGGACGTCACGGAACAGGTCGTGGGTGAGCGGGCGCGCGGGCGAGACACCCTGCTGGGCGAGCGCGATCGCGGAGGCCTCCACCCCACCGATCCAGATCGGCAGGTAGCGGTCCCCCTCGGATTCCTTGAGCAGGACAATCGGTTGGTTCGAGGGCATCTCAACCCGGACGCCGACGACCTCCATGTGTTTCACAGCGGCTCCGTCCCACGAGTCGTCATGCCGGATGGGCGCTCGTCCCTGCTCCCCCGTCGGACCAGGACCCGAGGGCGAAAATCGGCACCCTTCGTTACAAAGCTCTCCGGAGGCGGGGGGCCGCAAACCTCCTCGGCACACCCGCCCCCGTCGACCGTGGTCAGCGCACCGTCATCGGCGCGGCTTGGTCAGCAGGACCATCCGGAACTTGCCGATCTGGATCTCGTCCCCGCCGCCCAGCTCGGCCTCGTCCACCGGTTCGCGGTTGACGTAGGTGCCGTTGAGGCTGCCGACGTCACGAACCCCGAAGCCGTTGCCGCGGCGGAAGAACTCCACGTGGCGTCGGGACACGGTGACGTCGTCGAGGAAGATGTCGCTGTTGGGGTGTCGGCCAGCGGTGGTCACGTCGCTGTCCAGGAGGAAACGACTCCCGGCGTTGGGGCCCCGTCGCACCACCAGCAAGGCGGTTCCGGGTGGAAGCGCGTCGGTGCTGGCGGGGTCGTCGCCGCCGAGTTCATCGCCCTGTTCCTCCTCCTCCAGCGCCTGTATACCGGAGATGGAGATGGTCGACGTGACATCTCCCGCGGAGTCGCCGCCGGCGTTGGGCCGTGGGCTCTGCTGTTCGGCCCTGCGGACCGGTGTTCCACAGTGGGAGCAGAAACGGGCATCATCCGCAACGGCGTGACCGCACTGCGTGCAGTAAACGCTCGACATAGGTCGGCTCGGCCTCCTACCGCACGGGGCGGTGCTTGATTCGGCTGATCGGTGGCGTGTTCCGGGCGCCGGGCGGGCAACGGGGCCCGTCCACCGTCCGGAACACGGTGAGTCGGTCCGCTGTCCACGGTCGCGGCAGCGGTCGTCTCACACGGTCGGTCGCTAGGTCTCATCCCCCAAGTAGGACTCCTTGTCACCCCCGTTGGATGTCCGCCGTTGCCGGGATTCCGTGGCGGGTGGTGACACGGTGCTTCAGGGAACACTCGACTTTAAACCATATCCCTGTCCAGACAGGGTCTCGCTCCCCCTCGGCCCGCCGCGAACACCCCGCCGGGGCGCCCGCTTGGCGGGGTCCGGTCCCGTCGGCGTCCGGGACGCCGCCGCGACCGGTGACAGGCCTCGTGGGAGACCAACACCTGTTCTGGAGCAGATGCCCGGCCCGGGCGTTTGGTTCTCCGCCGCGCCGGGTGGATTTCCACGAACTTCCGGCCCCGGCCTCGACCTGCGCCTTCGTCCACTTTATCCCCGACCCCGCCACGGGGCGCGAACACCCCGGGGCGTGACCCGGGCACGGACCGTGGGCGCGGGCGTCACGCTCCGCCCGCGCCCACACGCCCCGGCCTGCGGGGCCGGGCCGCTAGCTCTCGGCCCGTTCCACCACGGCGGCCCACTCGTCGAGCAGACGCTGCACCGTGTCCGAATCAGGACCTTCCGCCCAAAGATGGGTGACGGCCTCCGCCGTGTCCGGCAGGACCAGCGCCCAGCTGCCGTCGGGTTCGATCACCCGCACCCCGTCCGTGGTGTCCAGCTCGCGCTCTCCGGCGGCCTCCACGACCGCGCGCATCACGCTCCCCTTGACCGCCCACGGGGTGGGCACCGAACGGCGCAGGAGGTGCGCCTGGGGGATCGCACGGTCGATCTGGCCGAGCGAGCGCCGGGTCCGCGCCACCAGACCGAGCAGGCGTACGAAGGCGGCGATCGCGTCACTGGTCGGGCTGAACTCGGGGACGATGAAACCGCCCCGGCCGTCCCCGGCGAAGACGATCTCCGCTCCCTCCGAGAGCACCGCCTTGGTCAGCTCGTCCGTGGCGGTGGCCGTCCAGAGCACCTCGGCCCCGTGCGAGCGCGCCACCTTCTCCGCCACGCGGGTCGTGGTGACCGGCAGCGCCACCCGCCCGCCGCCGCGTTCGGCGGCGACCAGGTCCAGGACCACCAGGAGCGCGCGGTCGCCGTCCACCAGCTCGCCGTTCTCGTCCACGATGTACAGCCGCTCGGCCACCGGGTCGAAGCGCACGCCGAAGTCGGCACCGGAGTTGGCGACCAGCTCGCCCAGCCGCTCCAGGTCCCGCATCTTCTTCGCGACCGTGTCGGTGGGCGAGGCCTCGTCCAGCCGGTTGTTGACCGTGAGCACGTCCACGCCGATCCGGCCCAGCAGGGAGGGCAGGATCAGCGAACCCGTGCCGCCCGCGCAGTCGACCACGACCTTGAGCTCGGCCTCGGCCACACCGGAGGTGTCCACGGACCGCAGCAGTTCGTGGGAGTAGTTCTCCACGTTGCGGGAGGGGAAGGACAGCTCACCGATCTCCCCCGGGAAGGCGCGGCGGTACTCGGCCCGGGAGAAGACCCGGTCGAGCTTGCGCTGGGCCCCCGGCGACAGGTCGGCGCCCTGTCCGTCCAGGAAGATGATGTCCACCGACTCGGGGTCACCGGGGCTGGTGCGCACGGTGATGCCGCCGCTGATGCCGCTCTGCGAGGTGTGGAAGCGCGCCACGGGCAGCGGGACCACCTCCAGGTCCCGGACCTCGATCGCGGCGGCCGTGAGCGCGCTGATGATCGCGCGCTTGAGCGTGCGCGCCGCCCGTGAGACGTCACGCGACGTCGTGACGATCGCGCCCTTCTTGAGCGTGGTGGCGTAGGCGTTGGCCAGCCGTACCGCGAGCTCCGGGGTGATCTCGACGTTGATCAGGCCGGACACGCCCCGGGGGCCGAACAGCGAGCGCTGCCCGCGCGACTCCCAGATGACGTTGGTGCTGACCACCGCACCGGCCTCGATGGTCTTGAACGGGTACACCTTGACGTCGTTGCTCACGTACGCCTCGGACTCGATGACGCAGTCCTCACCGACGATCGCGCCCTCCTCGATCCGGGCGGCCGCCATCACGTCGGTGTTCTTGCCGATCACCGTCCCGCGCAGGTTGGCGCCCCGCCCGATGAAGACGTTGTCGTGCAGCACGGTGCGGTGGCAGAAGGCCTCGGCCCGCACCACCGTGTTGCTGCCGACCACCGTGAACTCGCGCAGCTCCGCCCCGGCCTCGACCTTGGCGTAGTCACCGATGTAGAGCGGGCCCTTGAGCACCGCGCTGGTGTCCACCTCGGCTCCCTCGCCGACCCACACCCCCGGCGAGACCTCGAAGCCGTCGATCTCGACGTCGACCTTGCCCGAGAGCACGTCCGCCTGGGCGCTGAGGTAGCTCTCGTGGGTGCCCACGTCCTCCCAGTAGCCGTCGGCCACGTACCCGTACAGGGGCGCGCCCTCCTCCAGCAGTTCGGGGAAGACGTCGCCGGACCAGTCGACCACCTCACCCGCGGCGACGCGGTCGAGCACCTCCGGTTCCATGATGTAGATGCCGGTGTTGACGGTGTCGGAGAAGACCTGGCCCCAGGTGGGCTTCTCCAGGAAGCGCTGGATGCGACCCTGGTCGTCCACGATGATGATGCCGAACTCCAGCGGGTTGGGCACCCGCTTGAGGGCGATGGTGACCTTGGCGCCGCGCTCCTTGTGGAAGCGGACCATGTCGGTGAGGTCGATGTCGGTGAGCGCGTCACCGGAGATGACGATGAACGGTTCGCCGCGCAGGTGCTCCTCGGCGTTCTTGACGCTCCCGGCGGTGCCGAGTGGAACCTCCTCCGCGACGTAGTGGAGCTTCATACCGAGCTCCTCGCCGTCACCGAAGTAGTTGCGGATGAGCGTGGCCAGGAACTGGACGGTGACCACGGTCTCGGTGAACCCGTGCTTGCGCAGCAGGCGCAGCACGTGCTCCATGATGGGGCGGTTGACCACCGGAAGGAGCGGTTTGGGCTGGTTGGCGGTCATCGGGCGCAGGCGCGTGCCCTCGCCGCCCGCCATCACGACGGCCTTCATGGGGGGTGCCGCGGCCTCACCCGGGGGGACGGGCGCGGAATCGGGTGCGGTCATCGCGCGCACCCCCGAACGGCGGTGCGGTCGGGAGACGCGGCGAAGGACGGTTTCTCGGAACGCGCACGGTCGCGCGCGGTGGGACATGTTCTCATTGCGGAGACGACACTTCCCTTTCGATCCGACAGGACTCTGGTGAGCCGGTCCGCCGGTTCGCTCGGTGGATCAGGGCGTCCGGCCCTGGTCCGGCAGGCCCGGTCCGTCCGAGCCCTCGGGTTCCGCGCCGGGTGCGCCGTCAGCGGTCGCCGGAGCGGACGGATCGGGTCGGTCCACGCCGTCGCCGCGTGCGGGGTCGCTGTCCCGGGAACCCCTGGGGGAACCCGTGAGATCATCGCGTTCGTCGCGGCGGGACTGGTCGATCAGACGCAGTCCCTGGACGGCGTAGAGCAGTCCGGCCCACCAGTACAGAGCCGTTCCCCACAGCGCGAAGGCCCAACCTATAATCCGTGCCACATCTCCGACGATGGACGCGTACCCGGCGAGGAACAGCAGCGGGAACGAGTACAGCAGGCAGAGGGTGGCGGCCTTTCCCGCGAAGTTGACCGGCAGCGGCCCGTAGCCGAAGTGGCGCAGCAGCGGCAGCGCGCCGAGGATGAGGACGTCCCGCAGCACGAGGATGCCCATCAGCCACCACGGGATGATGCCGCGCAGGACCAGGCCGAGCAGGGCCGCGAAGATGTACAGGCGGTCCGCGAGCGGGTCGAGGATCTGGCCCAGTTTGGTGGCCTGGTTCCAGGCCCGGGCGATCTTGCCGTCCAGCCAGTCGCTGAGCCCGGCCAGGGCGAGCACGAGCAGCGCCCACCAGTCCGCCTGGGGTACCAGGACGAGCCACAGGAACAACGGCACGCCCAACAACCGGAGCATGCTCAACAGGTTGGGAACCGTCCAGATGCGGTCACTGACCACCGGGCTGGCCACGCTGCCCCCCGCTTCGTGTCTGCCTTCTTCCGCGGATCGCCCCATACCGCCAACGATAACGGGCGGGACCGTCGTTCCCGCCACCACGCACCCCGCCGGATCCCGGAGCCCGGACGGACGTCCGCACGCTGATCGTACCGTGTACGGACTTGACCCGGGACCCGGGTGCGACCTGCGGGGACGCACGCTCCGGCGGTGGGTCAGCCGCCGAGGATACGGTCGGCCTCCCGCCGTCCGGACAGCAGGGCGCCGTGCACCGTGGCGGAGTGCTCGATCTCGGTGGCCTCCCCCGCGAAGAAGAGGCGGTCCCCGACCGGGTCGCCCAGGGCCACGCGGTCCCCGTCGCCCGCGCCGACGGCGGTGAACGAGAACCCGCCGCGCGCGAAGGGGTCGTCCATCCAGTGCGTGACGTGGTGGTCCACCGGGTCCGGGGCCTTCTTGAACATGCCGCGCAGGGAGGCCATGGCGTGCTCGACCACGTCCCCGTCCTCCATCCCGGCGAGGAACCTGGCCGCGTTGCCGCCGTTGCGGCTGACCAGGATGGGCTGCCCCAGGACGTTCTGTCCGGCGTACCAGTGGAACCAGGTGCCCTCCTCGGTGCCCAGGTGGACCAGGACCTCGGCGTCACCCCAGAAGACGTCGTCGAAGCGCAGGAACAGCTTCTCCAGACGGCCGTTGCCCAGGCGAGCCAGGGCGTCCCGCTTGTCCTCGGGCAGGTCCGGTGAGAAGTCGACCTGTCCCGACTGGAGGACGCCGAGGGGCAGGGTGACCAGGACCCGGTCCGCGGTCAGTGTCTCCTCACCGTCCGGGGTGTCCACCCGCACTCCGACCCCCTGGTCGTCATGGGTGATTCCCAGGACCACGTGCTCCAGGCGGACGTCCAGCCCCCGGGCGAGGTGGTCGGTGAGCTGGCTCATTCCGTCCGGGAAGACCACGTCGTCGCCGCTGAACTCGTGCCGCGAGGCGACCGCCGCGAAGGCGACCTGTTCGGCGTCGGCTCCGTGGTCGGCCTCCGCGACCCGGTGGACGATCTCGGCGGCGTCCCTGGCCCGGGAGCGCACGAGGTTGACGTCGTAGAGGGCGTGGTTGATGCCCTCCTCCATCGACTCCTCCGGGCTCGCGCCGACCGTCGCCCAGTACATGTGCTCGTGGAGGAGGTTGACGTCCTCCAGGTTGCGGCGGTGCCGGTCGAACAGGAGCCTGCGGCCCTTGGGGTCGTAGGCGGTCTCGGTGGAGCGGTTGAACACGGCGGTGCGCGCGCCCACCTCCTCCACCAGCCGGGACAGCGGGTTGTTCTCCTCACCGCGCATCCAGGAGGCCCCCACGTCCAGGGTCGAGCCCTCCCAGTCGCGCACCGAGTGGATGCGGCCGCCGGTGCGGTCCCTGGCCTCGACCACGGTGACGCGTTCGCCGTGCTCCGCGAGGCGGTCGGCGGCGGCCAGCCCGGCCATCCCGGCACCCACGACGATGGTGTGGCCGCGCCCGGGCTCGGCCTCGCGTCCACGCGGCTCGGGCTCCGCACGGGGGGCCTCCCCCTGCTCGTGCTCCTCGCCGGAGACCTCCTCCTCGGTGATCTCCGCGCCCACGTCCTCGCTCATGGCGTTCCCCCTCCGTGTCGGCGGCCGACAAGTGTGACCCTAAGCGCCCGGTCTGTCCCGACCAGGGAAGGACACACCTGGGGACCCCGGCGCGGACCGGGACCCGCCTCGGTTGTCGGCCGCGTCCGATACACACGGAGGTGTACCCACTCCCCCGACCCCAGAGGGCGCGGAGGAGGAACTCGGGGACGACGAGGAGCGCGCCTACGACCTTCGACGTCGATCCCTCGGACTTCAGCTTCGCCCTGGACCAGGCGTACCACCCGCGCTCACCCGAGCACACTCCGGACTGGCTGCGCGAACGCCTGGACCGGTCAGGGTTCGACGTGCGCGGCCAGGTGGGCCAGTGACGAGGTGAGGCCGACCTCGTGGTCCTCGGGCCGGATGCCCGGGGGCACGTCGGTCGCCTCGATCGTCACCCGGGTGCCCTGGGGGACCGGCTCCAGCCGCCAGGTCATGACCATGGTCCCCAGGAAGGCGGGGTCGTCCGAGTTGAAGTCGACGAACTGCACGATCCGCTCGTCGGGCACGAGTTCGTCGAACCGCACGTCGGTGACGTCGGTGGTCTCCGAGGTCTTGCCGTGCCCGGAGTCGGCCTCCCGGTAGGTGAGCTCCATCCGGAACCCGCCGCCGGGCCGGGGGTCGAAGTCCTCGATCCGCCCGGACATGCCCGCCGGGGGCAGCCAGGCCTGGAGGGCGGCGCCGTCGGTCAGCGCGCCGTAGACCTCGGACGGCGGCGCCCCGATGGTCCGCTCCGCCCGGTCGACCCGCCCGTTCTCCGCCGCACTCATCCGGTCTCCTGTCTCCGCCCGGTCGGTCCGGGCGTGGGCCACGACCCTAACCCGGGGTGGGGACGAAACGAGGGCAGGCGGGGCGGCGGTCAGCGCTCTTCCTACTCACCGCCGCCCCCACGTACACGGGCCCGTCCCGTCCTGACCGGCCCGAACGAACGAGTGGTCCCGTCCTGACCACTCCGGGTACCCGGGTGGCAGCGCCCGGGTCCACGTCCGCACCTGGGCTCATGGTGTCACCACCGCCGCCCCGGCGTCCGTCAGTCAGGAAACCTAGTGCGCAATGCTTTCAGATTTCTTCCGCTCCGGGAGGCGGTCAGAGGAGTCCGCCCTCGCGGGCGACGACCCGGCCCGCGCGGACGACGGTGTGGGGCCGGGGCAGGTCCACCACGACCTGCGGCAGGCACTCGCCGTCCACCAGCAGGAAGTCGGCGGGCGCACCCACCGTGAAGTCGGCGCGCGGCAGGCCCGCCAGGGCCGCTCCGTCGTGCGCCGCCGTGAGGAAGGCGTCCGAGAGCTGGTCGTCGAGCCGTGCCCGCAGCGCCCTGGCCAGCAGGTGGGCGCGGTGCAGCATGTCGGCGTCCCCGAACGGGCTCCAGGAGTCACGGACTCCGTCCGATCCCACGCCGACCCGCACGCCGTGTTCGCGCAGCCGCGCCACCGGGAGCACACGGGAGGGGTCCGGGGCCACGGTGGTGAGCGCGATCCCGGCCTCCCCGAGACCGGCCGCCACGGCCTCGAAGTCCTCGGCCGCCGGGGTCACTCCGAAGGCGTGGCTGACCGTGACGTGGCCGCCCATGTCCAGGGCCCGGGTGCGTTCGATGATCGCCCACATGGTGCGCGAACCCACGGAGCCGCTGTCGTGCAGGTGGATGTCGACCCCCGCCCGGTACTGGTCCGCGAGGCCGAAGACGAGGTCCAGTTGGCCGTCCAGGTCGCCGTCGAAGCCCTCGGGGTCGATCCCGCCGACCAGATCGGCCGCGCCGGTGCGCAGCGCCTCCGCCAGCAGGGCGTCGGTGCCGGGAGCGCGCCGGACCCCGTGCTGGGGGAAGGCGACGATCCGCACGTCCAGTGCGTGCGCCAGGCGTCGGGCGGCCTCCCGCACGCCGTGGAGCCCGTCCAGCCCGTAGGCGGGGGCGATGTCGGCGTGCGCGCGCATCGCCCGGGTGCCGCGGGTGACGGCGTGGCCCATGAGGCGTTCGGCGCGGTCGGCCACGGGGCTGGGGCAGGTCCGGAAGAACTCGGCGTCCTGTTCACCCAGTTCGGCGATCCCCTTCGCGGGGCGGCGTGACTGCCAGGGCTCGCCCCAGGAGGTCTTGTCCGGGTGGATGTGCGCGTCGACCAGCGTGGGCAGGGCGATCCGCCCGCCGCAGTCGACCACCTCGACCGCACCCTCGGGGGCGCTTTCGGCCACCACCCCGTCGACCACCACCAGGTCGACGGTGTCGCCGCCCATGGGGCGAACGTCGCGGAAGATCGTGGGGGGCTTCTGCTCGGTCATGACAGCCTTCCTGGTAGCGGTATACCAAAAATACCGAGGAACCCGCCCCAGGCAAGTGGCCCCTCGGTCGAGGGGCCACTCGGAGGTCGCGTGAACGACGTGTCGGGTCAGGGAGCGTCGTCGGGGCCCCGTGGAGGGAGCCCGTCCTCGTCCTCGAAGTCGATGCGCTCCTTGCGGAGTTCGCCCTCGATGTGCTCCTCACGGGTGACGTCCCGCTTGCGGACGTGGACCTCCTCGACCGGTACCTCCTCCTTGGAAACCACCGCGCGCTCCTCGTACAGGGTGAAGGTGCGCTCGTCCTCCTCCATGTGCCCCGGGTCCATGACCTGGGACGGGTCGGTGATGGGTCGCCGCTCGACCTCCAGCTCCTCGTGGTGCAGCGGGACGGTCTCCTCGAAGCGCTCGGTCTCGACGTGCCTGCGCATCCGCGCCTGCCCGCCCTCGCGGCGCTCGACCCCGATGTCCACCCGCTCCTCGTGGCGCAGGACGGAGAGGTCATCGGTGTCGCCCGCGCGGGACCCGCCGAGGCGCTCCTCGCCGTGGTAGCGGTCCAACGGGTCGCCGGCCTGCGGTTCGTCCCCCCGCCCCTCGCGCCGGTCCGTGAAGTCACCGTGGCTGCCGGGCCCCGCAGGCACGCCCGTGTCCGTGGTCCCGGAGTTCCGGACCGCCGTCCCGGCGTCCGGGTCCGCGGTCCTGGTGTCGACCTCCCCTTGGGCCTGCCGGGGGAACCCGCCCTGTCGCGCGAAGTAGTCGCGCACGAGCGCCTCGTCCTCCGGCGTGATGTGTCGCTCGGCGTCGACCTGCGGGGCGTCCTTGACGACCGTCTTGTCATAGGGGACCTGGATGTCCTCCTCCACGGGACGCGCCCCCTGGAGCGGAACGAGGGTCTCCCGCATGCCGAACAGCCCGGTGTGGGACCGAGACCCAGCTCGGTTCCCCGGTGTCGTCGTCGAGGAACACCTGGTTGATCTTGCCCACCTGGTTACCCTCGGCGTCCAGCACGCGGTGGCCGACGAGGTTCTCTGGTACGAGTTCTCCTGTCACGGAGCACACCTCCTGGTTCACGGAACGGGACGTGCGCCCCGTACTCGCCGGGCCCGTACCCCCGACAGGAGCTCGCAAAGGCTCTGCGGCCACTCCCTGAACAAGGAAGTGTCGGCCATAAAACCCCACTTGGCCTGGGAGGACTACCGTGAACCCCACATGACGGCCCATGACACGCCTCTTGACGTCCGGCGCGGCCCGGGAACGAGGAAGCGCCCGCACCCGGTTCGGGTGCGGGCGCTCCGGACGGATCAGACCTTGCGGTGCTGGGGCACCCACACGCCGTCCTCGACGGTGTAGTCACCGAAGAGCGCGGGGGCCTCCTCCTTCAGGGTCTCCCCGATGAGGTTGAACAGGAGGCGGATCTCCTCCTCCGCTCCGGGGGCGGTGCGGGCCTCCAGGGTGTGCCGCAGCGTGCGCACGTTGGCGGTCCACACCAGGCCGGTCGCCACGCCCTCGGGGGCGAAGCGGCGCATGAAGGAGGTCTTGTGCTTCTTCTCCGCGAACTTCACGCCCTCGTCGTCCAGGCCGAAGTGCTCCGCCATCCAGAACTGGAACTCCTCCATCTGCTGGAGCATCGCCGTGGCGCGCTCCATCAGCTCGGGGTCGTCCTCGGCCCACTCGGGGAACCAGAACGGGAGGTCGGTCAGGCGCACGAACCGCAGGGACTCCTGCGAGACGGCCACACCGGGGCGGTGGCGGATGAGCTCGTGGGTGAGCACCCGCGAGACGTTGTGCAGCACGAAGCTGAAGCTGACGTGCTCCAGCACCGAACCGTGCAGACTCGCCAGGATGTTGCCCAGGTAGGCGTCCTGGTCCTTGCGCACCCGCGTGACGTTCGGGTTCAGGCCCGGCTCCCACGAGCGGTAGCACAGGCGCCCCGCGAACTCCGCGAGGTTCTGGGGGTCGTTGAGGTGGGCGTCCAGCTCACCCCGGTCGAACCGCTCCAACCACGCCTCGCCCCCGACCTCCTTGAGGTAGTCGGTGATCGCGTCGTAGTCCACCTGCGGACGTGCAACCAGGCGGACCTGGGGCTCGACCTTCTTCACGGCACCCTCTCCTAGCAACTCCCCCGCCCAGGGCACGCGTCATGGCCGCGACCAGGGGTTTCCGGAGCACGGGAGCGTGTGTGGGGCGGGGCCGATTGACCTCCCCCGAGGGTACACGTCCCGTTGCTTCGCCGTGGTCGGCCCGGGAGCGGAGGCCCCTGGTCGGGGCATCCCCGCCGCTCCGGACGGTCACAGGCCGTAGAAGTAGCCCGGGGCGACGAAGAGTCCGACGACGATGGCGATGATGCCCCAGAGGAGCTGCCCGCGCAGCACCCCCAGGACACCGGAGACAATGAGGATGATTCCTAGGACAGTCAGCAAAGTACCCATACGCAACCCCTGTCCGGTCACGATCCGATCAAACTTCACCCCTCGGGTTCGTTTCCTTCACACGCCGTCGCCCCAGGTGAGCGGCGGCCACTGTGACGCAGGTCGTAGGCTCAGCGCCGGGCGAGTTCCAGGACACGGGCCACGATGCCCTCACCGACACTGGCGGTGAGGATCGACTCCGGGTGGAACTGCACCGCGTACCAGCGCGCCGCCGGGTCCTCGATCGCCATGACCACGGGCTCCTCACCGGCGTCGCCGTCCAGCACGGCGGTGACCTCGAAGTTCTTCACCAGGTCCGGGGTGCTGTAGGTGGAGTGGTAGCGCGCGGCGGGGAAGGCGCCGTCCTCACCCAGGCCGGACAGCAGCCGGCCGCCGGACACCCGGACGCGGCCGGGCTTTCCGTGCACCGGCTCGTCCAGGGTGCGCAGCTCTCCCCCGGCGTGCTCGACCATCCCCTGGAGCCCCAGGCACACCCCGAACACCGGCAGGCCGCGGGCGGCCAGGGCGTCGAGCAGGTCCGACATCGCGAAGTCCACCGGCAGGCCCGGACCGGGTGAGAGGACCACCAGGTCCGGCGCGATCCGGTCGAGGAGCTCGGGCTCGAACCCGTAACGGACGGTGGTGACCTCGGCTCCGTGGCGGCGCACGTAGTCAGCGAGGGTGTTGACGAAGGAGTCCTCGTGGTCCACAAGCAGTACCCGCATACCCGCGCCGGGCTGCGGGGCGGGCGCGCTGACGGCCGGGGCGGTCTCGTCGGCGGCCTCCTCGCCCAGGGCCAGCGTCTCCAGGAGCGCGCGGGCCTTGAGGAAGGTCTCCTTCTCCTCGGCCTCGGGGTCGGAGTCGTAGAGGAGGGTCGCGCCCACGCGCACGGCCGCCACCCCGTCACGGATGTGCGCGGTGCGCAGGGTGAGGCCCGTGTTCATGGAGCCGTCGAAGTTGACCACCCCGACCGCGCCGCCGTACCAGCGGCGGGGGCTGGTCTCGTGCTGCTCGATGAACCGCATCGCCCAGGTCTTGGGCGCCCCGGTGACGGTGACCGCCCACATGTGGGTGAGGAAGGCGTCCAGGGCGTCGAAGTCCCGACGCAGGGTGCCCTCGATGTGGTCGACGGTGTGGATCAGACGGGAGTACATCTCGATCTGGCGGCGGCCGATCACCTTGACGCTGCCCGGCTCGCACACGCGCGACTTGTCGTTGCGGTCCACGTCGGTGCACATGGTCAGCTCGGACTTCTCCTTGACCGAGGAGAGCAGCTCCTGGATGTTCTCGGCGTCGCCCAGCGCGTCCTCGCCCCGGCGGATGGTCCCGGAGATCGGGCAGGTCTCCACCCGCTGGCCGGTGCCGGGCTCGCCGGTGACCCGCACGAACATCTCTGGGGAGGCGCCGACGAGGTACTCCCCCTCGCCCAGGTTGAAGAAGAACTCGTAGGGCGCGGGGTTGCGCCCGCGCAGCAGTTCGTAGAAGCGGGCCGGGGACGTGCAGCGGGCGTAGGTGCGGTGGCCGGGGACCACCTCGAACAGGTCGCCCCGGCGGAACCGCTTCTTGGCCTCGGCGACCACCTCGGCGTAGGAACCGGGCTGGGGGCCGGGCGGGACCTCGGCGGCGACCACGGGCGGGGTGGGGCCGGTCTCGCGGGGCAGCCCCTCGGTGGTGGCCTCGGCGCGGGTCTCCGTGGCGGGCACGGTGAACTCGTAGGTGTGACGCACGCACGTCTCGCGCTTGCGGTCGCGGACCACGATCGCGTCGGGCAGGTGCAGGACCAGGTCGCGGTCGGAGGGGTCCCGGTCGATGTGCCGCTCAACCGGCTCGAACTGGAAGGCGAGGTCGTAGCCGAAGGCGCCGTACAGGCCCAGGTTGGAGTCCTCGGGGCTGCGCAGGGCGGCGACAACGGCGCGCAGGGCGGTGAACACGCTCGGGCGGCGGCTGCGCTCCTCCTCGGTGAAGAAGGCGTCCGGGTCGGGCTCGGGAACCGTGACGGCGACGTGGTCCGGGCCCTGTGCGCGGTCGGCGGCCCCGGGCACGGTGTCGAGCGCGTCGGCCAGGACGGGGAGCAGGACCCGGCCCCGGTCGTTGAGGGCGGTGGCGGTGACCCGGCGGCCCCGGGTGCTGATCTCCAGGCAGGGGTCCACGTACCCCAGGTGCCACCGGTCGTAGCGGCCCGGGTACTCCATTCCGGAGGAGAGGACCCCGCCCCGGCGGTGTTCCACGGAGGCGACGAGTTCGGTCAGGATCTCGGGGTCACACGGGGTGACGGTGCGGTGGACGGTCACGCCGCTCGGGGTGCGGTACGTGGTGGTCTGTGCGTCGCTGGGGTTCACGGCCGGTCCTTTGGCGCTCTGCGGTCGGTGGTCATCGCCGTCCGGGGCCGTCGGGAAACGACAAACGACCGCCGGTACGGGGCGGTCGCTGCGGTGTTCGTGGAACGCGAACTGTCGGTGCGCCGCCTAGGAGCGGCGCCACCACTGTCCCTGGTGGGTCGGACTGGTTCGCATGGGCCGAGTGTAGCGGGTGCGAGACGGAGAAGGGGCCCGAAAACGAAAAACCCCCGCCCGGTTCCGGGAGAGGGTTCGGCGCGCTGACCGAGCACGGCCCGACACACACGAGTGGGAGCTCTGCTAAGCTTCGGGATCCACGTCCCACAAAAATAGCCATCACAGAACTTCCTAATCGCAAGGATAGCCACCAGATGGACTCCTGTCAATCCGACCGCTCGACCCCCTCCCCCGAGAAGGCCGCGATCACGGTCGAGCAGATCCGTGTCAGCGCCATGTACGAACGCCTCGACGCCCTGCGCGCCCAGACCGGGCGGCGGCTGGCCGACGCCCACCTCCAGGAACGCGCCGGGTACGCCGCCATCGTGGAGCGCGAGACGCGTTCCTACGAGCACGCCCGCCGCCGGGCCCAGCTCGGTTCGGTCGAGGAGGGGCTGTGCTTCGGCCGGATCGACGTCTCCCACGGCCCCGGGGACACCGAGGCACGCTACGTGGGGCGGATCGGGCTGCGCGACGCCGAGTACGACACCATCCTCGTGGACTGGCGGGCCCCCGCCGCCCGCCCCTTCTACGCGGCCACGCCCAGCGCCCCGGAGGGGGTCACCCGGCGGCGCCACCTCAGGGTGCGTGGCAGGAGGGTCGTCGGTCTGGACGACGAGGTGTTCGACGTCGACGGCCTCACCGAGGGCGACCGCCGCCAACTGGTCGGTGAGGCGGCCCTGCTCGCCTCCCTCCAGCGGGGCCGCACGGGACGGATGGCCGACATCGTCTCCACCATCCAGGCCGAACAGGACCGGGTCATCCGCGCGCGTCTGGCCGGAGTCCTGGTCGTCCAGGGCGGTCCGGGCACCGGCAAGACCGTCGCGGCGCTCCACCGCGCCGCCTACCTCCTCTACACGCACCGGCGGGTCCTGGAGCGCCGGGGCGTCCTGGTGGTGGGGCCCAACCCGGCGTTCCTGCGCTATGTGGGAGACGTCCTGCCCTCCCTCGGGGAGACCGACGTGGTGATGCGCACGGTCGGTGAGCTGTTCCCGGGTGTGGAGGCCTCCGCCCGCGACCCCCACGCCGTCGCGACCCTCAAGGGGTCCCCGCGCATGGTCGACCTCGTGGGCGCCGCCGTCCGGGACCGACAGCGATCGCCCCTGCGCGCCTTCGGAGAGGCGGACCTGCGCGTGGAGACCGACGCGGGGACCCTCGTCGTGCCCGGTGACGTGTGCGCACACGTCCTGGAGACCACCCGGAACCTGCGGCTGCCCCACAACACCGCGCGCAAGTACCTGGTGAACACGCTGCTCGGCGAGCTCGCGCGGGTCGAGTCCCAGCGGCTCGGGCGCCCGGTCTCCGACGAGGACCTCCCGCACGTGGGAGCACGGCTCTGGCAGGAGGAACCCGTCCAGCACGCCCTGGACGCCCTGTGGCCCGACCTCACCCCGGAGCGGCTGCTCCGCGACCTGTACGCCGACGGCGAGGCCCTGCTCAGGGTGGGAACGGGGGCCGGTGTCGCGGACGCCGCACGGCTGGCCCGCCCGTCGGGGGCACCCTGGACCGTCGAGGACGTCCCGCTCCTGGACGAGGCCGCCGACCTCCTCGGCCGGGACGACAGCCACCTGCGGGCCCGTCAGCGGCGGCGGGACGCCGAGCGGGAGGCGGAGGTCCGGTACGCGCAGGGGGTCCTGGACCTCACCGGGCTGACGGAGGATCCGAGGGAGGGGCTGGACGCGCACCTGCTCGCGGACCGCCACCATGACACCGGCCCGGACCTGAGCACCGCCGACCGGGCCATCGCGGACCGCGACTGGGCCTACGGGCACGTGATCGTGGACGAGGCCCAGGAGCTGTCCGCGATGGCCTGGCGCACGGTGATGCGCCGGGTGCCGACCCGGTCCCTGACCGTCGTCGGGGACGTCGCCCAGACCGGCAGCGCGGCGGGGACCGGTTCCTGGGAGGCCGCCCTGGAACCGTACGCCCCGGGTAAGGTGCACGTGGAGCACCTGAGGGTCAACTACCGGACCCCGGCGCCGATCATGGCCGTCGCCGCCGACGTGCTGCGTGCGGCCGCGCCCGACCAGGAGGTTCCCGAGTCCGTGCGCGAGGACGGCGACGCCCCCCTCGCCGTCCGAATCGGGGACCTGCGCGAGCTGTCCGCGCTGGTCACCGGGGAGCGGGAGGCCGTCGGTGAGGGCCGGATCGCGGTCATCACCTCCGACGCCTCCCTGACCGAGGTGGCGGGCGCGCTGCCCGGTGCGGACCCGGGCGGGCGCGACGCGCCCGGGGACGCCGTGGTGGTGCTGACCGCGACGGAGTCCAAGGGGCTGGAGTTCGACTCGGTGATCGTGGTGCGCCCCGAGGAACTGCTGGCCCAGCCGCGCGGCGCGAACGACCTGTACGTGGCGGTGACCCGCGCGACCAGGCGCCTGACCGTCGCGCACGAGGGCGACCTGCCGGAACTCCTCGGGCGCCTGGGGTGAGGCGGTGCCCGCCGGAGGCTCCCCGGGGTCTCCGGCGGGCACCGGTCAGGTCTCTCCGACGGACCCGCAACCCTCCAACGCCCCGGGACACCACATTTGGATCACGATCCGCAGCAGGCCGGGGGCTAGAAAGGGACCATGCCCCTCACCCCGAACCCCCTGCCTCCTCTCCCCCCACTCCCCCGGACCGTCACCGGAGTGTTCGTCCGCAACGTCATGCAGACCGCGTGCCCCGGCTACTTCGCCCTGGTGTGGCTGGACGCCGAACCCGCGCGCAGCGGAGCGGACTTCGAGTTCGTCGACGATCTGCCCGCGACCTGCCCCCGCCCCGACGAGCCCCTCCCTGAGGAGTTCAGGCGCGCCTTCGGGGAGGGCGTCCGTACGAGCCTGGAGCTCCGCGGCGGGGGCAGGTCCGCCTACGCGACGCGGATCGTGCTCCGCGACGCGCTGTGGAGCGATATCGACTCCAACCGCTGGAGCTTCGAGGTCGCGGGGCGGTATGCGGTCAAGGAGGTCCTGGAGTGCGTCCGGGACGGCCGCGCGCCCCGCCAGGCGGGCAGGAACGCGCGGATCGACCGCCCGATCCCGCCCATGCCGAGGTCCCGGACACGCGGCTAGGAACGGCCCCGACGGGGACGCCCTGGTCATCCGTGTTGTGAAGTTCTGTGCCTGTTCGGTGGACTCTCGCGAAATTGTACGTACAATCTGTACGGACAACGCGTGTACCGGTGCCGTGTGTGACGTCGGTCCACGATCCCGGTCCCATGTGAACGGACTCTTATGCGTGACAGCCAGGGGTCGCTGGTACCCCTCCTCAAATGGATGAACAAGGTCCCCGGCGGGGCCATGCTCATCCCCCTCGTCCTCGGATCGGTCCTGGGAACCTTCGCTCCGGCGGCCCTGGACATCGGCAGCTTCACCACCGCGCTGTTCAAGGACAGCGCCATGCCGCTGATCGCCCTGCTCATCTTCGCCACGGGCACCCAGGTCACCCTCCGCACCAGCGGTCCGGTGCTGGCCACCACCGGTGTCGTCCTCCTCGGGAAGAGCGTCATCCCGGGCCTGCTCATCATCGCCCTGGCGATGGTCACCGGCCCCGAGGGCGTCCTGGGCATCTCCATCATGGCGATGCTCGCGGCGGCGACCAACGCCAACGGCGGCCTCTGGCTCGCCCTGACCGGACAGTACGGACGGACGAAGGACCGGGGCGCCTACATCGCGGGCGCCGTCAACGACGGTCCCTTCTTCGCCCTGCTGTTCATCGGCGCCTCCGGGATCGGCCAGATCCCCGTCCTCACCCTGCTCGCCGCGATCATCCCGTTCCTGCTCGGCGTCCTCGTCGGGAACATCGACTCGCAGTGGCGTGAGCTCCTCACCCCGGTGCCCGCGATCGTCATCCCGTTCTTCGCCTTCGCCCTGGGTACCGGCATCAACTTGGCGGACGTGGCCAGGGGCGGCCTGTCCGGGATCCTCCTCGGCGTGGCGATCACCTTCGTCACCGGCGGACTCGTCTACCTCGGCTACCGCTTCCTCCTGCGGCGCGGCAAGGAGTCGGGGATCGGCTTCGCCGCGGGCACCGCGTCGGGCAACGCCGTCGCCACCCCGGCCATCATCGCCGCCGCCGACCCGTCCTTCCTCTCCTACGCCGGGACCGCCACCACCCAGGTCGCCGCGAGCGTCCTGGTCACCGCCCTGCTCGCGCCGCTGGTGACCACCTGGGTGCTGCGCCGGGCCGGTGCCTCGCCCGCCGAGGCCGAGCGCCAGGAGATCGCGGAACGGCAGGAGGCCGCCACCACGGCCACCGACCACACCGACCCCGAGGAGACACGGTCATGACCCACACACGCACACCACGCGTGGCCGTGGTCGCGGACGACCTCACCGGCGCGGGTGACACCGCCGTCCAGTTCGTACGCGCCGGCTGGAGCACCGAACTCCAGCTGGGCACCGCGGAGTCCACCTCCGACGTGGTCGCCGTGACCACCGACTCCCGCGCCCTGCCGCCGGAGCGGGCCGCCTCCGCGGCCGCCGAGGCCGTGCGCGGGCTCCGCGACGCGGGCGCGGACCTGGTCTACAAGAAGGTGGACTCGACCCTGCGCGGCCCCATCCGCGCGGAGATCGACGGGGTCCTGTCTGTCTCCCCGCCCGGAACCGTCGCCGTGGTCTGCCCGGCCTTCCCCGCCAACGGCCGCGTCGTCCGCGACGGGGTCCTCCTGGTGGACGGGGTCGAGGTCCACCGGACCGCCGTCGGGGACGACCCGGTCTCCCCGGTGACCGAGAGCCGGATCGCCGAGCTGTTGGACGCCCGGTACGTCCGGCTGACCGGTGACGACCCCGAGCGGAACGCCGCCCTGCTCCGCGACGCCGCGCCCGTGGCCGTCGTCGACGCGGAGACCGACGCCGACCTGGCCCGGGTCGCCGCCGCCGTCACGTTCCTGGGTGACCGCGCCGTCCCCGTGGGTTCGGCCGGCCTCGCCACACGGCTGGCGGAGACCTGGCGCCCGGTCCTGGAGCCCGGCCCGGCCCTGGTGGTGGTGACCTCCCTCCACCAGGCCGCGCGCGGACAGGTCGCGGAGCTCCTGGCGGACGAGTGGACACGGGTGGAGCAGCCCGACGCCCACGCGCTGGCCGACGACACCGCCTGGCGGGAGTGGTCCGACCGGGTCCTGGAGACCTTCGACCCCTCCCACCCGCACACCGCCCTCGTGGCCCCCGACGACCGCACCAGCGGGCTCGACCCCGCCCTGGTCGCCCGGCGCTTCGGGGAGCTGGCCGCGCGCGTGGCCGAGCGGTACCCGCTGTCCGGGTTCGTCGTCACCGGTGGCGACGGGGCCCGCGCCCTCACCGCGTCCCTCCGGGCCAGGGCCATCGCCCTGACCGGCGAGGTCGCCCCGGGCATCCCGCTGGGCACCCTGGCGGGCGGCCCCCGCGAGGGGCTGGCCATCGTCACCAAGGCCGGGGGCTTCGGCTCCCCCACCGCCCTCATCGAGGCCGCTGACGCGGTCCGCAACACGAAAGGCAGCAGCACATGAGCCGCCCCACCCTCGCGGTCACCCTCGGCGACGTCGCGGGTATCGGTCCGGAGATCACCGCCAAGGCGCTCCTCCACCACCCGGAGGTCCGTGAACTGTCCCGGCCCGTCGTCGTCGGTGACGCGGACGCCCTGCGCAGGGCCGTCACCGCCGTGGGCGGGGACGCGTCGGCTGTCAACCCGATCGGCTCACCCGCCGACGCGGCCGACGCACCCGGTGTGATCGACGTCGTGCAGACCGGCCCCTCGCTCGGCCACGTGCCCTACGGCGAACTGAGCGCGGAGGCGGGCGACGGAGCGGCCCGCTTCGTGATCGAGGCAGTGGACCTCGCCAAGCGGGGCCTGGTCGACGGGATCGTCACTCCCCCGCTGAACAAGGCCGCCATGCACCTGGGCGGGCACCAGTGGCCGGGCCACACCGAGCTGCTCGCGCACGAGTTCGGCGTCAGCGACTACAGCCTCGTGCTGTCCGCGGGTGAGCTGTCCTTCTTCCACCTGACCACGCACGTCTCCCTGCGCCGCGCCATCGAGGACGTCACCCAGGAACGCACCCTGGAGGTCCTGCGGCTGATGAGCGCCTTCGCCCGCGCCCAGGGTGAGGCGGACGAGCCCATCGGCGTGGCCGGGCTCAACCCGCACGCCGGGGAGAACCGCCTGTTCGGCGACGAGGACGCCGACGTGCTCGCCCCGGCCATCGAACGCGCCCGCGCCGAGGGGATCAACGCCCACGGGCCGATCCCCGCCGACGCGCTCATCCCGGCGGCCGTCCGGGGCAAGTGGAAGCTGGTCGCGGTCTGCTACCACGACCAGGGCCACGCGCCCTTCAAGGCCGTCTACGGCGACGACGGCGTGAACATCACCGCCGGGCTTCCGGTGGTGCGGGTGTCGGTGGACCACGGCACCGCGTTCGACATCGCGGGCCAGGGCATCGCCCGCGAGGCCAGTCTGGTCCTGGCCCTGCGCCGGGCCGCCGAGCTCGCTCCCGGCTGGGGACACGTGTGGAAGGCCACCGCCTCCTGACCGGGCGGACGCACCACGGCGCGCCCCCGTCCCCCGGAACCGGAGGGGGACGGGGGCGCGCCGCGTCCGGCGGCCCGTCGGACGCGGCCGGAGATGCTCCGGCGCTCCGTGGCTCCCGCGCCACACGCCCTAGAATGACGGCCATGCCTGTCGACCGCTCCGACTCCCGGCCCCTGCACGCCCAGGTGGCCGACGCCCTGCGCGCGGAGATCCGCGACCGCTCGATCCCGCCCGGTGACGCCCTGCCCAGCGAGGCCGCCCTGCGTGAGCGCTTCGGTGTCTCCCGGAGTGTGGTCCGCCAGGCCCTGGCCACCCTGGAGGACGAGGGATCGGTCCGCCGGACCCGGGGGCGGGCTCCGGTCGCCGCGGTCCCCACCGAACACCACCGGCTCGTGCAGCGGGTGACCGGGCTCTTCGACCAGTTCTCCGCCGAGGGGCTGAGCCTGCGCACCGCCGTGCTCTCCCTGGAACGGACCCGCACCGGCCCGCCCTCCGCCGTCCACCACCTGGTGACCGAGGAGCTGCTGCGGCTGGAGCGCGTCCGGTCGGTGGACGACGAGGCCCTGTCCTACGTGCGCACCTGGCTCCCGGCGGACCGCTTCGCGGAACTGGACTCGGCCATGCTGGCCAACGCCTCCCTGCACCGGCTCATGGAGGTCCGCTTCGGGGCGGTGCCCAGCAGTGGCCGCAGACAGATCCGCGCCGTCCCGGCCGACCCGCGCATCGCGCGTGAGCTGGGGGTCCCGGACGGGGTCCCGCTCCTGCTCCTGGAGGGCGGCACCTTCGACCAGGACGGCCTGCCCCTGGAGTGGTTCGAGAGCTGGCACCGTTCCGACCGCGTCGTCTTCGACATCGAGGCGGACGGCGCCACCGACCAGGTGCGGATCGCGCCGGGTCCGTCGCTGGCCGCTGGCCCGGCTCCGTCGGCCGTCCCGTCCGGGGAGCCCGCCCCGCACGGCGGGCTCGACCGCGCCGTGGCCCTCGCCGCCGAGCTGCGCACCGAACTCGACCGCCTGCGCGCCGAGAGCTGAGCCTCCCGATCCCTCGGGGTTCCCGCGCCGAGGGGCGCACGGCGGGTCGGGTCCCGGGGGTCACTAGGATCTGGGCATGCCCATCGTGTTCGACCTGGTCAGCACCGACGCCTCACGTGTGGTGGTGCGGCCCTCGCCGCTCGCCGAACTGATGGCGTTCCTGCACAGCGTCGCCGAACCGGGCCACCACCCGGGGGCGAGCCGGGACATCCGCGCCGTGCGGTCCGGGGTGGACCGGGCCACCGAGCGGCGCCTGCGCACCTTCGCGCCCCTGTGGGCCAGGTTCCGACTGCGCGCGCTGCTGCCCCTGGACACCAGCCACCCCGCGACGTTCCAGGACGAGCTGGCCCTGATGAACGCCATGCCCGCGCCGGTGTTCGACTCCATGGTGGCGGAGACCATCGCGAGCGGGAGCTGGGAGCGCTACTACGGCCTGCGTGACCCCCACGACCACCGTGCGGAGTTCCTGGAGGTCTGCCGAGCCAAGAGCGAGGAGCGCGAGGAGCTGGGCGAGCTCTTCCTGGCGGACCGTGCGGCCTTCCGCCAGAACCTGTCCGACCTGCTCCAGCACTGCCACGACACGTTCTTCCGTGCCCGCTGGGAGGCGACCCTGCCCCAGCTCGCCACGGCCGGACACGAGGTGCGGGGGCGCTTCTCCCAGGACCGGCTCGGGGTCGTGCTGGCCTCCCTCACACCGGGCGGCCACTACCTGCCGCAGACCGCGCAGGTGGCCTACGACAAGCTCCAGAACGCCTTCGTCTCCTGTGCGGGACGCGATCTGGTCCTGGTGCCCAGCCTGTTCACCCGCCCCCACCTGGTGGTGAAGTTCGAGGAGGCGCAGCCCCGCGCGAACCTGCCCATCGTGGTGCAGTTCCCAATCACCGAGATGGGCACCATCGACGTCCCCCTCAAGGAGTTGCAGCGGCGCATGGCCGTGCTCTCGGACCCCGCCCGCCTGGTGCTGTGCCGACACCTGGTCAACGAGCACTGCACCACCGGCGAGCTGGCGGCGCGGGTCGGGATGACCGAACCCCAGGTCTCCCGACACCTGCGACGCCTGCGCGAGGCCGGGCTGCTGGAGTCCGTGCGCGACGGCAGGCTGGTGCGCCACCGCATCAGACTCGGCACCGTCTACTCACTGGGACACCAGTTCCTCACCCGGCTCGTGCAGTGAGGCCCGGGGGTGGGACACCGGGCCCGGTGTCCCACCCCCTCCCCGGGCCCCGGCCCGCACACGCGCCGAACGGGATCCGCACCGGTCAGAAGTCGACCAGTTCCGCCTCCAGCCGCAGCTGCTCGGCGTCCTCCGGCCGGACGAAGCCGTCGGCCAGCATGCGGTCCAGGGCCCGTGAGTGCTCGCGACGGTAGCCGTCCGCGTCCCCGTAGCGCTCCACGAGCCGTTCGGGAGCGAGCGGGGTCTCACTGCCGTGGTACCAGGAGGGTCGACCCATCGGGGTGGCTGCCACCAGGGTGGAGAGCGGCGCGTCGGTGTGGGTGGTGCGGAGCCCGCCCCTGGCGTTGCCGATCCCGTCCCTGAGCACGGTGTCGGTGTCGCCCTCCGTCTCCAGGAGGCGGGAGGCCGGGGGTGTCGCCTCGCCCCGTGCCCACGCGGACAGCGACTCCAGCAGGGCGTTGTACACGTGGGAGTTGGGGAAGGTGGACCACCGGGCACCCTCGGGGAGCGGGCAGTCCCGGAGCCGCTCGCGGTCCCGGTCACTCATGTGCCGGGTCTCCCGGTGCGCCATCCCGGCCACCTCGTACAGCCGGAAGAACGGCGAGTCCGGCCTGCGGTGCGTGAGCCCCCGTACCTGGCCCGAGACCCCGCACGCCCAGCGCACGGACTGGAACTCGGCCTCCCCCAGGACCTCCATGACGGGCACGTCCACGTCCGGCAGCGCGGGCCCTCCCGACGCACAGGGCATGTACCCGTCGAAGACGGGTCCTCCGTCCGGGCGTCGCAGGACGGCGTGGTGGCGCTCCACGAACCTGCGCACGACACCGCCGGTCTGGGAGATCCCCGCGAACAGCAGGGTGCGCACGGCGGCTTCGGGCAGGCCGGGCAGGCCCTCCCTCAGGGCGTTGGCCACCTGGGCGATGATCTCGAACGACTGCGGCGTGGCCCGCCACCACCGTTCCTTGAACTCGTCGTACTCGCGGGCCAGCACCTCCGGCGTGGGGTTCTCCGTGAAGGGGATACTGCCCGCGAAGTCCTTGGCCAGCTCCCCGGAGGAGAAGGTCATCTCCGCGTACCGGCGCTGGTCGACCCCCTTGATGAGGTCGAGCGCGGACGGGGCCTGGGAGTCGATGCCCACCCAGATGAAGCCCCCGCGCATGATCTGGCGGTTGAAGGCCCGCCACACCGAGTTCCCGCCCCAGATGTGGCTCACCTCGGCCAGCGCCCGCCCCGTGTACAGCGACATGTCCGCGGGACGTCGGATGAGGACGCGGGTGCTGTAGGGGTCGTCGGTGGCCGTGCCGGAGACGAGGTACTCCTCCTGGACGTAGTCGTAGGTGGGGATGCGGTCGACCCCGTAGGGTTCGAGCACCACGGCCCGGTTCCCCTCGGTCTCGGGGACGGGTCCCCGGATGAGGGCATGCTTCGCCTGCGCGTGTCGGGTGGTCATGTTCTCCTTCTTCCAGAGCGGAAGGGGGCGGGACGGGCGGGAACGTGCGGTCAGAGTCGGGGCACGGCCTCGATCAGAGTGCGTGTGTAGTCGTCCTCGGGGGCGCGGAGCACCTGGGACGTGGGCCCGGACTCGACGACCCGGCCGCCGTTCAGGACGGCGACGCGGTCACACATGAAGTCCACGACGGCCATGTCGTGGCTGACGAAGAGCAGGGAGAGGCCACGCGCCCGGCGGATGTCCTTGAGCAGGTTGAGGACCTTGGCCTGCACGGACACGTCCAGTGCCGAGACCGGCTCGTCGGCGACGATCAGTTCGGGTTCCAGGGCCAGGGCGCGGGCGATGGACACGCGCTGGCGCTGGCCACCGGAGAACTCGTGGGGCAGGCGCCCCATCCAGGACCGGGCCAGCCCGACCTCGTCGGCGAGCGCCAGGGCCCGACCCTCCCGCTCGGCGGGGGTGTGCAGCCCCTGGACCCGGTAGGGCTCCTCCAGCAGCTCGCGCAGGGTCATGCGCGGGTTGAGGGAGTTGGACGAGTCCTGGAAGACCATCTGCATGCGGCGGCGGTAGGTCCGCAGTTCGGAGCGGCGCATGGACAGGATGTCCCGGCCCAGCACCGTCACCGAGCCCGAGGTGGGCCGGATCAGTCCGATGGCCATGCGGCCCAGGGTGGACTTGCCCGAACCGGACTCGCCGACCAGGCCCAGGACCTCGTCGCGGCCCAGTTCCAGGGAGGCGTCCCGGACCGCCACGTGCGCGGTGCGGCGCAGGACCCCGCCGAGGCGGAACCTCTTGGTCACGTGCTCCATGCGCAGGACGGGTTCGGCTCCCGCGGCGCCGTCGGTCGTGCTCATCACTGCACCGCCTTGGTGAATCGGCTCTTGTCGATGACGGGGAGGCGGTCCGGGCTGTGCCCGAGCCGGGGTGAGGCCTCCAGCAGGCCGCGGGTGTAGCCGGACTCCGGTGCGGACACCACCTGGTCGGTGGGGCCCGACTCCATGGCGTGACCGTCGAGCATGACCACGACGTCGTCCGTGTACCGGGAGACCAGTCCCAGGTCGTGGCTGATGAGCAGCACGGACAGCCCGAGTTCCTCTCGCAGGTCGGCCAGGAGGTCGAGGATCTGTTTCTGGATGGTGGCGTCGAGCGCGGTCGTGGGTTCGTCCGCGATGAGCAGGGCGGGCTCGCAGGAGATGCTCATGGCGATCATGACGCGCTGGCGCATGCCGCCCGAGAGCTGGTGCACGTAGGCGTCCAGGACGCCCCGGGAGGGCGGGATCCCGACCAGGTCCAGGAGTTCGGCGCTGCGCGCCCGGGCCTGGCGCCGGGTCAGTCCCAGGTGCAGGCGCAGGGGCGCCGCCATCTGCCCGCCGATGGTCTTGGTGGGGTGCAGGGCGCTCATGGGCTCCTGGAACACGAAGCCCATCTCCCGTCCGGCCATGGCGCGCCGTTCGCGGTCGGGCAGGGACAGCAGGTCGCGGCCCCGGTAGAGCACCTGCCCGGAGGCGCGCGCCGTCTCGGGGAGGATGCCCATGACGGCGGTGGCGGTCATGGACTTGCCCGAGCCGGACTCGCCCACGATGCCCAGGGTGCCCCGACCACGGAGGGTGAGGTCGAGGGAGTGCACCACGCGGCGCGGGCCCTCCGGGGTCAGGACGTCGACGTCGAGTCCGCGCACGTCCAGCAGGATGTCGTCGGTGGAGTTCGTGGTCACTCCTTGGCCTCCAGCCTGATCCGGGGGTCGAGTGTGGCGGCGACCACGTCGACCAGCAGGTTGACGAGGACGAAGGCCACCGCGATGAAGAAGATGCAGCCCTCGATGAGCGGGTAGTCGCGCCGTTCGACGGCGGTGAGCAGCAGCTTGCCCAGCCCGGGCAGAGAGAAGACGTTCTCGGTCACGACCGCTCCGCCGAGCATCGAGGCGAGGGAGAGCCCGACCACGGTGACCAGGGGCGCGAGCGCGGCCGGGAAGACGTAGGAGCGGGTGATGGTGCGCTCGGGCAGGCCCTGGGCCCGGGCCGTGGCCACGAAGGGCTGGTGCTTGGCGTCGAGCACGCCGTTGCGCGAGTACCGGAAGAGCGTGGCCGCCTCCAGGGTGCCCAGCGCCAGGCACGGCAGCGCCATGTGGCGCACGTACTGGACGGGGTCCTCGGTGATCGGGGTGAACCCCGCGACCGGGAGCCACTGGAGGGTCACCCCGAAGAGCATGACCATCAGGATGGCCAGCCAGAAGGTGGGCATGGCCACGCCCACCGCCGACCCGACCACCATGGTCCGGTCCAGGGCCCTCGACCTCGTGGCTCCGGCGACGGCGCCGAGCGCGGGGCCGATGAGCAGCGCGAGGAGCATGGAGATCAG
Organism: Nocardiopsis sp. iso_237; assembly: GCF_056173345.1. NCBI lineage: Bacteria > Bacillati > Actinomycetota > Actinomycetes > Streptosporangiales > Nocardiopsidaceae > Nocardiopsis > Nocardiopsis sp. iso_237. The sequence goes on from NZ_CM149669.1 coordinate 4,109,208, forward strand.
GGCCAGCTGGCCGGTCACGAGCGCCGCGGACAGAACCAGTTCGGCCACGGGAGCGTGCAGGAAGATGGACTCCCCGAAGTCGAACCGCGCCATCCGGGCGAGCCAGTCGAGGAACTGCTGCCACATCGGGGCGTCCAGGCCCAGCTCGGTGCGTAGTTCCGCGATCTCGGTCGCCGTGGCGTTCTCACCGAGGATGACGGCGGCCGGGTCGCCCGGGGTGAGCCGCAGCAGGACGAAGAGCAGCACCATCGGCACGGCGACGGTCGGGATGAGCGCCAACAGGCGTTTGAACACGTAGGAGAGCACGGGTCACCCGTCCTTCTCGTCGGAGCGGACGGTGGTCCGGGCCCGCCGCGAGGACCGGGCCGAGGACTTCGAGGAGCGCGCCAGCTCGGCCAGGCGCCGGGCCCGCGGGTCCATGGCGTCGCGCAGCCCGTCTCCGAGGAGGATGAGCCCGAGGACGGTCAGCAGGATCGCCGCACCGGGGAACACCCCGATCCACCAGGCCACCGCCGCGTACTGCTGCGCGGCGGACAGGCTCGCGCCCCAGCTGGGCACGTCCGGCGGCAGTCCGATACCGAGGAAGCTCAGGGCCGCGATGGACAGCACCGTGGCTGCGAAGCCCATGGTCGCCTGGACGATGAGCACCGAGACGGACTCGGGTGCCACGTAGCGGAACAGGATCCAGGAGTCACGGGCCCCCAGCGCGCGGGCGGACTCCACCATGGGCGCGGAGCGCGCGGTGAGCGCGGCCGCGCGGACCACCCGGGCGATCGGCGGTACCAGGACCACGGTGAGGCCGAACAGGACCGGCCCCACTCCCCGGCCCAGAACGCCGACCAGGCTCATGACCAGGATGATGTTGGGGAACGACATCAGCCCGTCGATGACGCGCATGACGACCGCGTCCACCCAGCGGAAGTAGCCGCAGACGACGCCGGTGAGGAACCCGGCGACGATGGCGAGCACCGTGCAGGCTGCGGCGATGCCGAGCGAGGTGCGGGCTCCGTGGAGCAGCACCGTCCACATGTCGCGGCCCTGCTCGTCGGTGCCCAGGGGGCCACCGGTTCCGGGGGCCTGGAGTCGCTCGCTCGGTCGGAGCAGGTCGGGGTCGCCGCCCAGGACGGGGGCGAGGAGTGCCAGCAGCGTGATGACCGCGACGATCGCGGCGCCCGTCATCGCGCTCGGGTCCCTGGAGAGGGACCGCAGGGTGGTTCTCATGAGGAGTCTTTCGTGCGCGGTGGGTTCCGGGCCCGGCGGCCGTACGGCGGGCCGCCGGGCGGCGGGGTCCTACTGGTCGATCCAGATGTTGTAGAAGCCCCGGACGGTCCCCTGCGTGGCCTCGAAACCGCCGACGTCGGCGGAGGTCACCGCGAGACGGGGTTCGTGGCCGAAGCGGATGAACGGGACGTCGTCCCAGATGAGTTCCTGGAGTTCGTCCCAGGCGGGCTTGCGGCTCTCGGTGTCCTCTCCCTCGGTGACGGCGGCCATGAGCTCGGCCTTCTCCTCGGTGGCCCACCAGCCGGGGAAGTCGTCGTTGAGGAAGACCACGGTCAGCGGGTCGGAGTAGGCCGCGCCCCCGCCGAGGAACACCTCCCAGGTGTCCTCCTCGGTCCGCGTGGAGCCGAAGGTGGCGGCGTCCATCGCCTGGAGGTCGACGTTGAGGCCGACCGCCTCCAGCTGCTGCTGGACGATGGGGCCGTAGTTGTCGTTGGAGGGGCGGTAGAGCACGCGCACCGGGGTGCCGTCGTACCCGGCCTCGTCGAGCAGGCGCTCGGCCTCCTCGGCGGAACGGTCCGTGTAGGCCTCGGATCCGGCGTCGGAGTACCAGGGCGAACCGGGCGGGAAGAAGCTGGAGTCCTCGGTGAAGTAGTCGGTTCCGCCGAGGTACTGGGTCTCGATCTCCGCGAAGTCCAGCGCGTTGAGCACGGCGCGGCGCATGAGCACGTCGCCCATCAGCTCGGACCGCAGGTTGAACTGCATGATGGAGAACTCGGAGTCCTCGCTCAGCACCGCCTGGAGCGAGGGGTCTGCCTCGTAGACGTCCAGCTGGTCGACGCCGAGGAACTGCGGGGCGACGTTCACCTCGGCCGTGCGCAGCTGGTTGAGCGTGTTCGACTCGTTGAACGGGACGAACTTCAGACTGTCGGCGTGGGCGGTCTTCGCCCCCGCCGCGCCGTCCGGGTCCTCGTCGCGCGGGGCGTACTCGTCGAACCGGGAGGCCGTGGCCTGGCGGTCCACCGTGAACTCGTCGAGGCGGTAGGGGCCGGTGCAGTCCAGTGAGGACAGCTCGTCGTCCCCGGCGGCCTCCAGCGAGGACGCCGACATCACGTAGGCGCCGGTGTCGGGCGTGGAGAGCAGGGCGGGGATCGCGCCCGTGGGGTTGACGGTGGTGATCGTGACCGTGAGGTCGTCGGTCTCGGCGACCTCCTCCACCAGGCTGTTGAAGAGCTCACCCGGGTCGGAGTCGGCGTAGCGGTCGAGCGAGGCCACGACGTCGGCGGCGGTGAGCTGGCCGCCCTCGTGGAACGGGACGCCCTCCCTCAGGCGAAGCGTGTACACGCCCGCGTCGACGTCGTACTCGTAGGAGTCCACGAGGCCGTCCTGGATCGAGGTGTCGGCCGCGTTGGCGAACAGGCCCTCACACACCGAGGCGGCGACCATCCAGTTGGAACGCGAGGTGGTGGCGTGCGGATCGATGACGGCGGGCAGTGAGGCGACCACGAGCTCGCCTCCGGTCACCGGCTCCGAGGAGGCTCCGCCGCCCTGAGGGGAGCCGCAGCCGGACAGGAGGAGTGCCGTACCGCCCACCAGTCCAAGTGCGGCCGCGCTGCGCTGAGAGATCACGGATCAGGCCTTTCGGGGAAATCGGGATGGTGGTCCCGTGGGGACACCCACAGGTTAGGCATGGTTCACCCACGTGAAAGGCATCGTTTACCGCGACCCCGGTAAGAAACGATCAGGTGACGGAAGTTACAGGTGTGACTGGTGGGACCGTGGGTGTCCGTGACCCCACTCACAGCGACCACACCGGGCTGTCCTCCCCTGACGGAGCGGTCACCCCCGGCGTGGCCGGGTGGGCGCCGCACGCGGGTGGGATCGATCGTCGGGGACAGGGCGCCCGTCGGCCCCGTCACCGTGCCGCCACCGAAACACGGCACGGATTTCACGCGGAGGGGTCTGGTCATACCGGCCGCGACACACCATGGTGTGAGGGTTCGACCGACTCCCTCCTCCCCCAAGGAGCAGCGTTGCCCGCGATCCCCCGTACGTTCCCCCTCACCCGCGCACGCCGGACGGTGGTCGGCGCCCTGTCCGCCCTCACCGCCGCCGTTCTCGTCGCGGTCCTCGGCTGGGCCACCCCGGCCCTGGCCCACCACGTCCTGCCGCCCGGTATCCCCTCCACCTCGGCGGCGCAGTCGCAGCTCAACGGCCTGACCGTCCGCGCCAAGAACAACGGTGCGGGCTACGACCGCAGCCTCTTCCCGCACTGGGTGGTCATCACCAGCCCCTGCGACGCGCGCGAGACCGTCCTGCGCCGCGACGGCCACACCGTCCAGGTGGACGGCAACTGCCAGCCGACGTCCGGCCGGTGGTCCAGCGAGTACGACGGGGTGTGGACCGACAACGCGTCCTCGTTCGACATCGACCACATGGTGCCGCTCCACGACGCCTGGCGGTCGGGCGCCAACAACTGGTCCGCCAACCAGCGGCGCGCCTTCGCCAACGACGTCTCCGCTCCCCAGCTGTGGGCGGTCTCCGCCAGCAGCAACCGTTCCAAGGGCGACCGGGACCCCTCCGCCTGGATGCCGCCGCGCACCGCGATCCACTGCGACTACGTCAAGGCCTGGGTCAACGTGAAGCACCGCTACGGCCTGTCCGTGACCAGCGCCGAGAAGTCCTCCATCCAGGGCACCATCAACGCCCGCTGCTGACCCCCGACGATCCGGGCCGTGTGGACGCTGGTCCACACGGCCCGGACGTGTTCGGCGCGATGGCGGAAGGGGGCTTCCGCACAGTTCACCCTCTCGGCATGATGGTGCGATGAAACGCTGTGATTTCTGCGAACTCCCCCTGGACGGCGGTTGCGCCTGCGCTCTCGGAACCGACCGTCGTCGCGGCGAGGCGACCCCCGTGAGCGAGATCCACATCCACAGCAGCGGAAGGGCCCACCTTCCGGGCTGCCAGCACCAGTACCCGAGCGGGGTCAGCGCCCCACGGTGGGGATGGGTCCTCGACGCCGATCCCTCCGTGTGGCGCCGGATCAGTGAGAGCTCGCCTCTGCGGGCCACCCACGGCAACACCGACCGGGTCGCCACCAGCCGCTGCAAGAACTGCGACGTCTGAATCCCGGCACCGGTCCGGGTCCGAACGCCCTGGCCGGGGCGGTGGGTCGCACCCGCCGCCCCGGCCTTCGGCTCACCAGCCGGCCTCGGGTCCCAGCTCACGCAGGGAGGGCCGCACGGCGTCGAGGACCGTGGGGAACCACACCGAGAACTCGGCGGCCGCGCGCAGCCGCTCCAGCCCGGCGGCGTCCACGAGGGACGTCTCGGCCACCTCCTCGGGGTCGGGCCGGGTCCGGCCGCGGACCACCCCGACGAACAGGTGGTTGTACTCGCGTTCCACGAGCCCGGAGACCGGGTCCGTGTGGTGGTAGCTCACCGTTCCGGCCGCGCGCATGAGCGCCGGCGCCACCCCCAGCTCCTCTCCCGTGCGCCGGGACGCCGCCACGAAGGGGAGCTCACCGGGTTCCGGGTGGCCGCAGCAGGTGTTGGACCACAGGCCCGGCGAGTGGTACTTGGACAGGGCGCGGCGCTGGAGCATGAGTCGGCCCCGCTCGTCCAGCAGGAAGACCGAGAACGCCCGGTGCAGCTGTCCCGGGGCCTGGTGCGCGGACAGCTTCTCGGCGGTGCCCGTGGTGTTCCCGTCCTCGTCGACCAGTTCGAGCATGATCGGCCGGGGCTCGTCCCGCACGGTCTCGTTCACGGACCCGGCATGGGTGTCGGTGGTCATGAGCGCCCTTCGTGTTCGACGGTGGTGTGGTGTGCCGCGAGTGACGGCCCGGGCCGGGGCGGCCCCTGAGGGAGGGGCGCCCCGGACACCGGGCCGTGTGCGGGAGGGAGGGTCAGACCTTGTCGGCCGCGATGAGCAGGTAGTGGAAGCTGCCCTCCTTGTACGCGGTCAGGAAGGGGTCCTCGACCCCGGTCGCGACCTGGGACTGCGCCCGCAGCTCCCAGTACGGGATGGTCGCGGCGGTGAGGTCCACGACGTTGATCGGCACCAGGTTGTTGGCGGACATCGCCCGGAAGTACTCGCTCCGGGGGTGGATGTTGCACGTGTAGTGCTCGTCGATCCGGCTGACCGCCTTGGACCGGCCGCCGGTCACGTCGTTGTAGCAGCCGGTGATGGTGACGTAGCGGCCGCCGTACTCCAGCAGGCGGGAGTGCTCGCTGAAGAGCTCGAACAGGTCCACGTACATGGTGGACTCGTTGTTCCAGCTGGCCCGCATCGAGCCCGACTCGAAGCCGGTGTCCAGCATGTTGCGGAAGTGGAAGCGCACCTTGTCGTCCACGCCCCGCTCCCGGGCCTGGGCGTTGGCGAACTCCACCTGCTGCTCGGAGATGCTCACGCCGTCCACGTGGCAGCCGAACCGGGCGTTGGCCATGAAGCTGGTGCCGCCGCGGCCGGAGCCGGTGTCCTGGATGCGGTCGTCCGGAGTGATGTCACCGAGGTGGTCCAGGAGCACGTCCGCCTGCGCGGTCTCCAGGCGGTGCATCTCCTCGATGATCCGCTGTTCGCGTGTCTCCTCGGGGCCCTCCAGCACGGAGGGGTCGTAGTCGCCGATCCCGTAGTGGTGGTGGAAGAGACCGTCGACCTCACCCAGGCGGATGTTCACGGGGTCCTTCTCCGCGTTCCAGTAGTCCGCCACGGATTGCTGGTAGGCGGTCCGCAGTACCGGGCCCTGGTTCCGCACCGGGTTGTGAGAGGGCATGGTGGTGGTCATCGTGTTGCTCCTTGTCATGGATGACGTGTTGTGTTCGGGGGCGCACCGCGTTCGCGGGGCACACCGAACCTGAGCGGGGGCACGCGCCCCCGCTCGGAGGGGTCTCGGATGCGGTGGGGTCAGCTGGCGGCGGCGCCGTGGTAGCGCGCGGTCCGGGCGTGCCACTCCCGGCTTCCCCCGAGCCAGGCCCACACTCCGGCGAGGAAGCGGCGCAGTTCCGGTGATCCGGAGAGGGCGAGCGCGGCCGCCTCCGCCTCGTAGGTGTGCATGATCTCGTCGTGGAGCAGGACGGTGCGCTCGATGGCCTCGCGCTCCGAACAGTTCTCCTCGGTGGCGATCAGCCTCGGCACGCTGAAGTCGGAGGGGTCCTCCTTGCCCATCGAGTAGAGGTCGTTCACGATCACGCTCGCCGACCCCGCCAGGGTGAAGACCCTCCGCACCCGGGGGTCGGAGAACTCGCCCTGGGACAGCTCGTAACCGGCGACCGCGTCGATGAGCACCATGCAGGGCACGAAGCTGTTCTCGTGCCGGTGCATGAGGAACTCCCAGACCGGGGGCCGCTGGTGGGTCGCCGCCCAGACCGCCTCCTGGTTGTAGGCCACGAACATGATGGCCAGCTCGTGCCGCAACCGGCGGACCTGCGCGGACGACGCGTGGTCGGACAGGTTGTCGAGGGCGGCGCGCAGCGCCACCATCACCGGGTCGGCCTGGACGACCTCCTCCAACTGCGGGGCGTACCGCAGCGGCAGGTGCGCCTGGTCGATCACCGAGTGGGCGATCGCCAGCCGTTGCCCGAGCAGTTCGGGCCGGGCCTCCTCCACCTCACCGTCCATGTAGTGGTCGTCCACCGACCACTCGGACAGCGCGCACTTGGCCGCGGCCAGCAGCCGTTCGGGGTCGTCGGACTCGGGGTGGGCGAGCATGATGAGGCGGCCGAAGTCGCACGCGCGCACCCGGTCCAGCTGACCGGGGTACACCCCGACCTCCTCGGCCCACTCGACCAGCCGGTCGTTGACCTCCTCCCCCAGCGCCGGGTCGTCCCGGACCGCGGGAGGGCAGTACAGGACCGGGACCGGTGAGCCGCCGTCGTCCTTCGGGAGTCCGGGGCCCACGGGCGCGGGCGGGACCAGGGTGACGGTCCGTGCGCCCCTCGGCTCGGACACGGGCGGCCGGTCGGGCAGCAGGATCCTGGCGGCAGAGGTCCCCAGGCCGGTGGGTCCGCCGGGCAGGCTCAGCCCGCCCGCGGACCTCGCCGGGGCCGCGAACAGGTCGGCCTTGCCCGGGCGTTGGGGGTCGCGCAGCAGCGAGCGCACCAGCTCCGCCGTCGAGTGCCCGGCGCTGGTCGAGGACATCCGGGACAGCAGTGACACTCAGGCCTCCTTCCCTGACGGTGTGGATCGTTCAGGCACGGGGGCGGACCTCGACGTTCTCCAGGACGCCCAGGGCGTCCGGGACGAGCACGGCGGCGGAGTAGTAGGTGCTCACCAGGTAGGAGATGAGCGCCCTGTCGTCGATGCCCATGAACCGGGCGTTGAGGCCGGGCTCGACCTCGTCGGGCAGGCCGGTCTGGTGCAGGCCGATGACGCCCTCGTTGTCCTCGCCCGTACGCACGGCGATGATCGAGGAGGTCTGGTGCTCGGAGATCGGGATCTTGCCGCACGGCAGGATCGGCACCCCGCGCCACGCGGGCAGGTGGTGGCCGCCGACCTCGACGGTGCCGATGTTGAGGCCCAGCTTGTTGCACTCCTTGCCGAAGGCCGCGATGGCCCGGGGGTGCGCGAACATGAACTGGGTGTTGCGGCGCATGCTCACCAGGTCGTCGAGGTCGTCCGGGGTGGGCGGGCCCGAGTGGGTCTGGATGCGCTGGCGGAAGTCCGCGTTGTGCAGCAGTCCGAACTCGCGGTTGTTGACCAGCTCGTGCTCCTGGCGCTCGCGCAGCGCCTCGATGGTCAGCCGCAGCTGCTGCTCGGTCTGGTTCATCGGCTTGTTGTAGAGGTCGGCCACCCGGGTGTGCACGCGCAGCACGGTCTGGGCGACGCTCAGCTCGTACTCACGGGGCCTGAGCTCGTAGTCGACGAAGGTGCCGGGGATCTCGACCTCACCGGAGTGCCCGGAGGAGAGGGCGATCTCGGCCTCGCCGTACTTGTTCTGGCTGCGTCCGGGGACCGACAGGAACGCCTGGACCTGGGCCTGGAGGCTGGGTGAGTCGTCCAGGAGGGCGATGAACTCCCGGCGCGGGAGCTCCAGGAGGGTGCCCGCGGTGGCCGCCTTGACGGTGAACCCCCAGACGGGGTCGGTGTCCAGGAGGTACCGCTCACCGACGTTGTCGCCGTCCACGAGCACACCGAGGCGGTTGGTCTCCCCGTAGGCGCCCTCGCTGGTCTTGTGGACACGGCCGTGTGCCAGGAGGAACAGCCGGTCGGCGGGGGTGCCCTCCTGCGCGAGGACCTCACCCGGCTCGAACTCCCGCTGGGTGAAGCGCCCGGCCAGGGCCTCCAGGACCTCGATGTCGTCGTAGCCGCGCAGCACGGCCAGCTCCCCGAGCTCGCGCGGGATCACGCGCACCTCGGAGCCGGTCTGCTCGAAGTCGATCCGGCCGTCGCCGATGGTGTAGGTCAGTCGGCGGTTCACCCGGTAGGCGCCGCCGTCGGTCTGCACCCAGGGGAGCGTCTTGAGCAGCCAGCGGGAGCTCTTCCCCTGCATCTGCGGAGCGGACTTGGTGGTGGTCGCCAGGTTCCGCGCGGCCGCGGTCGCCAGGCTCTGCTGATCGCTGGTCCGAACCTCGGGGGCTGAGTCGATCGACATCGGAGGTGTCTCTCTTCATCGTGGTCGCGTGTACCCGTGCTCGACGGCGGAGCCGCCGTGCACGGACTGAGAGGGCGAAGGGGACGGAAACCACCGGGACGGGCGCAATACGACCGCTCCCGAACCGTCCCCCACAAACCGCGGCCCACCTTACGAGAAACACCACCGCGAAATCACAGGAATCCCATTTTCAGACACAAGAAGAGCAACCCGCAAATCTCCGATTCCCAAATCGGGATCTTCGCCACAGATCGCCCACCCCGATCAGCGAAGCACCCCACATGATCAGCATCAATGAGACCCCGACCCCTCCCGCTGCCCAGCACCCACAACACGCGGACATAATCACCCAAGCAACCCAGAAATGATCAAAAATCGGACCAAGGCCGGGTTCATTCGGGGATCCAAGACCACCGAACTCGCCCCTTTTCGGTCACCGAAGAAACCACCCCAAAGGCCCAAATCACCCACGGCTACTCCCGTTGCCGCTCCTGTTCGACGAGTGCCTCCAGATCCGGCAGCCGCCGCATCGTCGCGAGGGGTCGCGCCATCCGGTGGTTGCCGGCGAGCGCCTCCTCGTTGCGGCTCATCCACGCCCAGTACCCGGCGGTGAACGGGCAGGCCCGGGGTCCCACCCGCACCCCGGGGTCGAACCGGCACGAGTCGCAGTGGTCACTCATGCGACGGATGTAGGCCCCACCGGAGGTGTAGGGCTTGGTGGCCACCTGCCCGCCGTCGGCGTACTGGCTCATCCCGATGACGTTGGTGGCCATCACCCAGGGGAAGCCGTCCACGAACGAGGTGGCGAACCACGCGCTCAACTGGTCGGGCCGGTACCCCCGCTGGAGGGCGTGACTGCCCAGCACCATGAGCCGCTCGATGTGGTGGGCGTAGCCCCGCTCGCGCACCCCCGCCATGGTCCGGCTCAGGCACCGGGCCTCGGTCCCCTCGGAGTCGAGTGCGCGCCACCACCCGGGCAGCTCCGTCGTCGCCCCGAAGTGGTTCGACCGCAGGTAGTCCGGGCCCAGGTGCCAGTACAGGTGCCAGGTCCACTCCCGCCACCCCAGCACCTGCCGAACGAACCCCTCGGCCGACGCCAGCGGCGCGGCGCCCTCCCGGTACCGGCGCTCGGCGGCCCCGACGACCCTGAGCGGATCCAACAGTCCCAGGTTGAGCGGGACGGAAAGGAGCGAGTGCGACATGCTCCAGTCGTCCTCCAACATGGCGTCCTGGTACGCGCCGAACGTCGGCAACCGCTCGTCGAGGAACCGGCGCAGCGCCCGCCCCGCCTCGGCGCGGCCCACCGCGAACAGGCGGGGACCGTCCCCGCCCACCACCCTGCTCCCGGTCTCGCCGCACAACGCGTCCAGGTCCCGCCGGACCCCCCGGTCGATGGAGTTCTCCCGGGGGCGCCACGGCGCGGGCACCCCCAGCGTCGCGGCTTCGGGCGGCCCCTCTCGGTTGTGCCTGTCGAAGTTCCACCCGCCACCCACGGGGCCGCCGTCCGGTTCCAGCAGGACCCCGAACCTGCGGCGCTGGTCCCGGTAGAAGTCCTCCATCCGGAACCCCGACCGGCCCTGCGCCCACTCGGCGAACTCGGCCTTCCCCAACACGAACCCCGGAGTGGGCAGGACCTCGCCGACCAGCCCCTCGTCCCGAAGGCGTTCGACCAGCGCCGACGCCGCGTGCGACCCGGGTTCGTGCACGTCAACCGTCCGACCGAACCGGCGCAGCCCCTCCCGGTAGGTCGCCGCCCGGACGTAGGTGACCCGGTCCCCCAGGTCCTGCGCCAACCGCCGCATGGCCGCCAGGACCACGTGCAGCTTCTGCCGGTGGTACGGCCGCCGCCGCAGGGCCAGCTCGGACTCGATCAACAGGATCGGTCGGCCCCGGTTCCGGTGGGTGCCGTGGAAGTGCCCGCCGAGCTGGTCACCGAACAACCACAGAGGCCTGTCCTGGGTCATATGCACCAGTTCCTTCGGTGTCGTGTTGGGACGCGCTCAACATGGCTTCGCGGCCGGACCGCTGCGGGCGACGCGCTCCGACGGCGCTCAGCGCGCACAGCACACCGAACCCTCCCGCGACCGCGAACGCGGCGCAGCGGTCGGCGTCGGTGGGCAGGCCGACGCCCATGACGAGGGCGTACCCGACGGTGATCGCACCCATCACGCGGGGAAACGCGCGAGGAGGGCTCCACCCACACGCCGACGAGCGGTGGAGTCCTCCACTCCCGCGGGCTCTCCCTCGACGACCGCATCGCCCACGGGGACAGTATGTGGCCGACTCCGCCCTGGGAGTGGGAGGCACAGAGGCGGGACGCTGCGCTCAGGGACACGTACTCTCTGACAGATAAACGTTTGGAAAACGAGTTACTCGGTATACGAGCAATGAGCCAATGATGTCGGCGCCGCCACCTCAGTGCGCCAGCCGACCACAAGCCAGCGCTCCTGCGCTCGAAGGGAAGCCATGACCACCGCCACGCCCAGAATCACCCCGTCGACCGCGTCCGCACTCCTCGCGGCCCTGGTGTTCGCCGCCGCCGTGACCGCGGCCGCGCTGGTGGGGGTGCTCTCCAATCCCGGAACGGCCGGGGACTACGCGGCTCTCCAACAACCGTCGTGGGCACCACCGTCCTGGCTGTTCGGCCCGGTGTGGACAGTGCTGTACGCGATGATCGCCGTGTCCGGCTGGCTGGTCTGGCGCCAGCGAGGCTGGCAGGGAGCCCGCACGGAACTGTCCCTGTTCGCCGCCCAGTTGCTCCTGAACGCGGCGTGGTCGCCGCTGTTCTTCACCGCCGGACTCCGGGGAACCGCCCTGGTGGACATCGTGCTGCTGTTGGTCGCCCTAGCGGTGACCATGCTCCTGTTCGCGCGCGTGTCCCGTTGGGCCGCGGCCCTGCTGGTGCCCTACTGGGCCTGGGTGGCGTTCGCGACCGCGCTCAACTTCTCCATCTGGTCGCTCAACACGGGGAGTTGACCACCGGCCGTCCGACTCCGTGGCCCGTCTCGCCGACCACTCGGCACCGCCCGCGTGCGAACCTGTTCGAGGGTGACGCGTAGCTCATCACCCGTACCGAACAGGACCGAGACCGGAGGCGACCATGGCGTCGGACGGACAGGCCACGCAATCCACCGCACTGGCCGCCATCGAGGAGTTCCTCACCGGCCGCCTGGAGAACACCCAGGGCGTGGCACGCGCCGCGCGCGCCTCCGGCGGCGATCCAGGCGGCACCGGTAAGGAACTGGAGGAACTCCGCGCCAGGGAACTGTCCGACTGGCAGGAGGACGGTTTCCTCAGCCACCTCAACGCAGCCGCGGTAATCGAGGAGTACTACGGGCGCAGGATCACCAAGGCCCGCCGCGACCTCAGGCGCAAACGCCCTGAGCGCAAGGAGCGGTATTCGAGGGTTCGGGACGCCTACCGGCGCGTCCGCGAGGAACGCGACGACGTCCGCGCCTGGCTCATGGAGCAGGGCTGGGACCCCGACCTCACCACCACGCTCTCCGAGGAGGTGGGCGGGGTCTGCGGCCACTACTGGAACGGCGCTCCCAACCCGCGCTGACCGTCACCTTCGCCCTGCGGGGCGGATGGATGGCCAGACGTTCCAGGAGCTCGGCCCGGCTCAACCACCGATGAGCTCGCCCGCCACCGTCTCGGGTTCGGCGAGGCATCGCCAGGCGGGTACGCGTACCGTGCGTGCGCCGGAGACCCCCTCGAACAGGGCCGTCCGGTCCAGGACGCGCTGGAGTGTCCGTCCCGGAGCAGGAGCGGCGGTGGATGCGACCCCGGCACGATCGACGATCACCGCCGTATCCGTGTGCTCCCCCGGCACCAGGAGGTCACAGGAGTACCCCTCGACACGGTGGCCGACCCTCGGGCTGCTTCCGCGCACGGTCAGCGCCTCGAACAGCAGGCTGCCGGCCTCGTCGAGCGCACCGACGCCCGAGACCTCCTCCTGTGCCGCGAGGTCGCCCAACAGCCCGCCCTGGTCGGCCCAGTACTCGCGGTCGCCGACCACGTACAAGCGCGAGCGGGCGCGGGTGACCGCCACGTTCCACAGGTTCTGCTGCTGGCGCGCCCAGTTCCCGCTGCTCCGGTGCACACCGGCGGCCGCCGCGGGTGAGATGACGACGACGTCACGCTCTCCACCCTGGAACCGGTGCGCCGTGCCCACGCGGATGCGGTCGGTGGCAGCGTCCCCGAGCTTGTCCTCGATGAGACGAACCTGCGGGGCGAACGGCGAGACCACTCCGATGCTCGCCTCCGGGGGCAGGGACCGCCACAGCTTACGGAGCAGGTCGAGCACCGACTCCGCCTCCTCCCGGTTGAGGCAGGAGCGTCCTCCGGGACGTTCGCAGGCACCACGCACGTCGATCCACTGCACGGCGGGGTCGCCCGGAGCGGCGAGAGCCGCGCTGTTGGTGCGCACCGCCAGACGCTCGCCGTAGAAACGGCGGTTCACCGGCGCGACGATGTCGGGGTGGCAGCGGTAGTGCTCGTCGAGCCACAGGACCTCGCCACCGCCCGCGACCAGCGCGGACGCTGCCGCGTGGTAGGCAGAGGAGCCGCCAAAGGAGAGAGACCGCTCCTCGGTCTCCCCTGCGGGCAGCCCGTGGACGGAGAGGATACGACGGTCGTCCTGCGCGGTCATGGGGTTGACCGGTTGCAGCTGGTAGGGATCGCCGATCACCAGGGCCCGACGCGACCGGTAGAGCAGCGGCACCAGGTCCGCGACCGTGCACTGACTGGCCTCGTCGATCACCACCAGGTCGAACAGCCCGGGTTCGGGTGGGAAGACCCCGCGCACCGACCGGGACGTGGTGGCCCACGCGGGCACGGTGCGCACCAACGCCTTCATGCCCTTCCACCCGTTCTGCCCGGAGGCGAGGTTGCGTAGACGCCCCTCGACGACGGTCCTCCCCCGGCGCAGCGAGTCCGCGACCCGACCCAGCAGGTACTCGGTGCTGGCTTCGCGCCGCTCCTCGCGCAGGCCACGCATCCTGTCCGCCGTCTGCTCTGGGCCCGGTCCCCGCTCCGACCGCTCGCGCAGCTCCCACCACTCGTTCTCCGTGGTCAGGTACGCCAGGATGCTGGACAGTTCCTGGTCCGTCCCCGAGACGCCGAGCCCCCGACGCGTCAACCACCGGTGCCACCAGCCCGTCCAACGTGACTCCAGGGACGCCTCCACCCTGCGGGTCCAGCGGCCCCGGTCCTGCGGCCTCTCGAAAGCGGACGCGGCGACCGCCGTCGGCAGGCCGCGCCGCAGCCGGTTCCGTGCCTCGGCCAGCAGCGCCAACCGCCGCTCCGTCCGCTCCGCCTCCGCCAGCTCGTCACGTCCCGCGTCCAACCCCCTCTGGTGGACCGCCAGACGCGCGTGCGCGGTGGCCGTGTCCGCCGCGCCCCACTCGGCGGCCAACAGGGCGTTGAGCTTTTCGGATTCACGTGCACGATGCTCCTGCTTCCCGGTGCGCACCATCAGATCCACGTCCGGGCCGAGCTTGTTGACCCTCGTGACCACCTCGTCCACGGCCGTGTTGTTGGTGGAGGCGACCAGGACCGACTGCCCGGCAGCGATGGCCGTGGTGACCACGGAGGTGATGAGTTCGCTCTTACCGGTTCCGGGAGCGCCGGTGGCCACGGTCAGCACCTGGCTCATGGCGGAGGCGAGGATCTCCTCCTGCGCGGTGTTGCTGCGACCGGTCACGACGGGCAGCACCGGCCTCGCACCACCGGTGGTCGGCGGGGCACCGGACAGGGTCGCGAGCGCGGTCCCGTCGATCTTCTCGAGGCGGATCCCTCCACTCCTCCGGTCCAGATCGCCGAGCAACTGTTTGACGGCCGTCGCGGCGGGGTCCCCCCGGTAGAGGACGGCGGCGTTCTGTGCCCCCCTGCGGGCACCGTGCCGCACGTCCCACGACGAGCGCAGTTCCCCGGCGACCAGATCGTCGACCCTGGTCAGGTCCAGCTTGACGCAGACCGTGCGCGCCTTGTCCGCCAGGCCCGAGACCCCACCGCCGTCCCAGTCGGCCTCGAACCAGGTGACCAGTTCCTCGATGTCCCCCTCATCGAGGTCGGCTGCCGAGACCAGCAGTTCCCGGTTGAGCTCCGGCTCGCCGACCGGAACCAGGAAGTGCTCACCGTCCTCCTCCTCGACCTCCACGTCCATCACGAACAGCGGGGCGAGTTTGGCCCTACGGCCACGGCCGCGCTCGGACCGCACCGGGTCGAAGAGCACCGCCGGATAGCCGTAACGCAGGGAGCGGCCCTCGTCGACCGCCTCCCGGGCCAGGCCCTCGGCCCGGCCGGTCAGTCGCCACCGGTCCTCCGCCCTGCTCAGGAGCACCTCCGAGCCCATGTCGCAGACCGCCGCGTCCCGTCCGCTCGCGTCCGGCAGCTGCTGCAACACGCTCTGCTTCACCAGGCAGTCGCGCAGGTAGTCGAGGTAGGGGCCCCAGCCCCACACACCGCCAGCACGGTGCTCGCCCCGGCCCGCCTCCCCGGCGGGAGCTTCGACGCGTTCCTCCGCACTACCCTCCTTCCCTGTACCGGCCTGGGCCTTCGGCAGGTCGGCGGCGGTCGCCGACCCCGTGTGCCGGGCCAGCACCAGGGAACCGCGCACCCCCAGGGAGGAGACCGTGACGCGTTGGCCCTCCACGTGGTCGACCTCGCGGTGGACGTGCTGGTAGAGGTCGACCGCGTCGATCCACCCGTCGCCGTTGGAGTCGGTGGCCGCCCCTGCCAGCCCGCGCACCACGGAGGCACTGAACGGGGACGGACGCACACCCGCGCTGTTGTCACCCTCCCGAGCCAGTTCCAGGGCGCCCGAGGCCGCGATCACGTAGGTCCCGGCTCCATCGCTGAGCTGGCGTTCCAGATCCAGGGGCTCGGCCTCCTCCCCACCACCGGACCGGGTCGCGAAACCGTCGGCGAACGCCCCTCCGTGGCAGCAGTCCAGCAACAGCACCTTGCTGCGCATCCGGGAGTCCTCCAGCAACCGCTTGAGGACCTCCGCGGACAGCGCCGTCGTTTCCAGGCGCTTGCGGCGCGTGTCCCGAAGGGCCAGGTGCAGCCGTCCCCGCTTGTCCTTGACCCCGTGCCCGGAGAAGGAGACGAGGAGGAGGTCGTCGGGCTTGCCCTCCGACAGCGCCGTCTCCAGGGCCTCCATGGCCTCGTTTCGGGTGGGATCCAGCAGGGGCTGGACCCGGTTGTAGTGCCCGTTGGCCTTCAGGACCCGTTCGATGGCGTTGACGTCCTCGTGCGGTGAGTCGAGCGGGGCCAGGTCGTCGTAGCGGTTGACCCCGATGAGGATCGCTGTCCGACGCATCAGTCACCGGTCCCCTGGAGCTTGCGCCCCTCGTTGAGGGCCCGCACATAGGACTCGACGTCCTTCGTGGCCACGCGACCCTTCACGGTGACCTTGGCGTCGCCGAGCTCCACCGTCACCGACCGCTGACCGCTCTGTTCGATCCACTTCCCCAGGAGCTCCACCAGAGCGGAGAGCACCGGTTTGAGGATCGCACCGGCCACCACCACCGCCCCCGCGAGCCAAGCAGGATCGGCTGACCTGGTTCCCGCCCCCGCATCGCCCTCTGGCACACCCACCTCGTCGACGTCCAGGTCCTCCAACAGGAGAACCAGGTCCCGGGTGTGCTGCTCCGCCTCTTCCTCTGTCACGTCCTCTTCAAAGACGATCCTGGCCACAAGCTCGCTCGGCTCCACGCGCGCGTTCTCCCGATTCCCCGGCAAGGGGCCGCTCCGTCACGACCCGCTGACACTCCGCCACGCAGATTTACCAGCCGGATACGTCGTTCGTCAGGGACTTTCGACCACTGCCCGGAACCGGCCATGCGGCGCGATAGCTCCGACCGTCTCAAGTCACCCTGACACTCGCGGAGCTAGGTCGTGATTTTTGGATCATTCCCCGCTCGCGACAACCAGGCTGCCTCTCGCTGCGCCGATGAAGCTCGGACAGCAAACCCCGGGCGGGCCCCCGCGACACCGCAGGGGCCCGCCTGGAGCTCGCTTCGCGAAGCCTCGTGCGCTGATTTCGCTCAGGCATCCCTCGCGGCGGGCACGGCGGCGACCACCGGCTCGTTCCAGCGACCGGTCGCGAGGAAGTCCTCCAGCGCCCTCGTGTAGGGCACGAGATCCAGCTTGAGCGTCTGCTCGACCCATGTGTCGTCGTAGTAGCTCTTCATGTACCGCTCACCCTGGTCACACATGAGCATGACCACGCTGCCCTGCTCACCGTCGGACAGCATCTCCGCGACAATCCGCAGTGCTCCCCACAGGTTGGTCCCGGTGGAGGGGCCCGCGCGGTGGCGCAGGCGGGACAGGAGCAGCCGCATGGCGGCAATCGAGGCGGCGTCGGGCACTGAGATCATCCGGTCGACGACGGCGGGCAGGAACGAGGGCTCGACCGTAGGGCGCCCGATCCCCTCGATGTGCGACGGGCTCCCCTTGATCCACGTCGAGGGGTCCTCCGGCCACTGGCTCTTGGGGTGGCCCTGGTTGGCCACCCAGTTGGGGAAGAACGCGGAGTTCTGCGGGTCCACGACGCACACACGGGCGTCGCGACGACTGAAGCGGATGTGTCGGCCGATGGTCGCACCGGTGCCGCCGGTGCCCGCTCCCACCACGAACCACTTGGGGTCGGGGTGGCGCTCCTCAGAGATCTGCTGGAAGACGGTCGCCGCGACGTTGTGGTCGTCCCGGTAGTCGTAGGCGCGCTCCGCGTAGGTGAACTGGTCCATGAAGTGCCCCTTCGGGGTCTCCTTGACCAGCCGTGCGGCTTCCTTCTCGATGTCGCCGTCGGGTCCGGGGTTCTTCACTTCGCCCCCGTAGGCCTTGATGAGCTCCACCTTCTCCACGCTGGTGTTCTTGGGCACCACAGCCGTGAACTTCAGCCCCAGAAGCTGGGCGAAATAGGCCTCGGAGACCGCCGTGGACCCGCTGGAGGCCTCGAACACGTGCGTGTCGGCCTCGATCCAGCCAGTGCACAGGGCGTGCAAGTACAGCGCACGCGCCATGCGGTGCTTGAGGCTCCCGGAGGGATGCACCGACTCGTCCTTGACGTAGAGGTCGATGCCCCACTCCACTGGAAGCGGGAATCGGAAGACGTGCGTGTCCGCCGAGCGCGTGGCGTCCGCGTGCAACAGGCGCACGGCTTCCTTCACCCAGGCCCGTTTGCGACCGTCGTAGTAGTCGACGATCCGGGTCGTGACGGGTTCCGTGCTCTGCTCGGTCTGTGTCGTGGTCATGGGTCGTGGTTACCCAGGCTCGGACGTCGGAGATCCACCAAAGGAGCAATGCGGTGACCGTTGCCGCGGTTCCGTCTCCTTTCGGCGGAAAGATCCCCGTCAGCGCGGCCGGTTTCGGCCCCGCCGCTTCGCCCTATCGGGCGGCCCAGGGCTCACGGACCGGCGGCTCGTCATCCGCAACCGCATCCCAGGGATTCCGCTGACCACCGTCGCCGGTCGATGGGCCGTCGGGGGCGAGAAAGGACTCCCGCAGCGGCGACAGCGACCACGCCATCCGGACATAGGTAGACGACCATACTAAGGATCTCAACGGCCGCCATCGGGTTCACCAGTTCTCACCTGCTGTCGCGCGAAAACTCGGACCCGACTTATAAGACCTTCCAGCTGCGGGCCCTGGACCTGCCCCGCTCACTGAACGACGGCTACGGCGTGGCAATGTCGCTGAACTCCGTCGGGCTGGTGCGCCTGCGCACCCATCGGCTCGATGCGGCCCGCGAACACTTCCAGCAGAGTCTGCGCCTGGCACGGGACCTCGGGGAACGGCTCTGGGAGGGGATCGCTCTCGGAAACCTCGCCGCTGTGCTCCTGGAGCTCAACGAACCGGGCGAGGCGATCAACCTCGCCGAATGGGCCGTGGCCATCCAACGGGAGACCTGCGACCGGATCACCGAGTTCGCGACGCTGGCCTGCCTGGGCATGGCCTGGCAGCGACTGGGCGACCAACCCCGGGCCCTGAGCTGTCTCGAAGAGGCTCTGGAGGTGGCCCGCGACCCCGGCGACCTCACCGAGGAGGCCTACGCCCTGTTGCAGCTGGGTCGGGTCCGGGCCGAGCTGGCCGACCAGGAGGAGGCCTGGCGTGCTTCCACCACTCGGCGGCCCTGCACCGCAGGATCGCCGACCGGCGACGCGAGGCGGAGTGCTTCGAGAGTGTGGGCGAGGTGTACGCGGCGCTGGGACTGCGGGAGGAGTCGGCGCGTTTCCTCCGCCAGGAGGCGTCCGGCTACCGGGGGTGCGGCGACCACTGGCGTCTGGCGGCATGCCTGCACCGGCTGGCGCTCACCGTGGCAGCACTGGGCGAGGCCGAGCGGGCCCGAGAGCACTGGACCGAGGCATTGGAGCTGTTGGAAGGGTTCGACGACCCGGCGGCGAGATCCCTCGTCGAGGAGGTCAGGGGTGCCTCAGCCCTGCGCCGGGAGTGACTCGTCAGCCGCACACCCGCAAACCGTCGTAACCGGTTCCCTTCACCGGGCTCACCTGGGGGCTGCCACCGGGCTTCAGGGAGTGAACATCTCAACGATCCTGGTTACCCGCCCCATCCCGTTCACGTTGACGGTGTAGGCCACTTCGGCAACGAGCAGGATGTTGCGTGGGTCCGTGTCGTCGCGGGACGGCCCGCCAGCGTTTTGAGGCATCCGTCACCAGACGTGCAACGTCAGGGTTCAGGGACATCGGAACCATTTTTCCCTTAACGCTCGGATTTTCCTAGCCCGGCGTCCACTTTTTATCCTTTCACGTAGTTCGGTCCATCCAACTCCGCAAAACCACTAAAAAGGAAAAACTTCTGGCATCCACCAACAACAGGCGCCCCCGCAGGTCTCAGACAGATGACTTGTCCTCCGTTAGGGGGACATCTCTGTTCCTGCTCGCTTCTGGACCACACGACGGCTCCGGATTCGCCTTCCGGGTTCGGCAGAAGCCTCTGGATCTGCTGTACTTCACCCGACACTCCTACGGAAAGGAACCATGGAACAGTACTTCGACACCGAACGTTCAGGCTGGTTCTCGGAGTTGAGCTCGACAGTGTTGAAGGGGGCAGGCGAGCACCCCGCGCTCGCCGCCCACCAATACCGAGCGGACCTCGGCGACATCGACATCACACGGGCCGTTCTGGTGGCACTCATCGCCGAGAGGCATCTCAACGGTGAGGCACCGGACTCCATCACGAAGTGGCTTCACCCTCTGGAGGTCTTCGCTTCCCCGGTCCCCATGGAGGAACTCTCCTCCCTGGTTCAAGAGATCCACCGGCGCTGGGAGAACCACACCCTGTGGAGTCTCGTGAACATGAGTATGGGCGGGACGGGCCTTTGGGATCCGCGCAGGGTGTCCGATGCCCTGACCGAGTACTGGACCTCGCAACGAGCCGCCGTTGTTCCTCGGGAAAGGCTCCGGCGGGAGCTGGTCGGCTGTTGGGGCCTGGGGATCGAAATCCCCGAACTCATCGATGCCTGGTTGGAGCGCCCCCTCGGGCCGTTCGATGACCACGTGGAGAATTTCGACGTCTTCGACGGGGAGGAACGCAAGGTCGCCGGGCTCGGCAGGGCCTGCCTGCATTCGACCTTGGCCCGCAGAAGCTCCAGGCAGTGGGCTGAATCCCTCACCTGGGATTACAGCCGTCAGACGTATCTGGTCAAGTTCGGACGCCAGATCCGACAGCTCAGGGAAGCCCGGATCTTCCTCGACCTCAGCATGAAGACGGACGGGTTCCCTGAGAACCTGATCATCCCTTCCCGGCGGGTGCGCGAGCTCATGGCGGAACAGGAACAACATCATCGCCGCACTCTCAGCGCCCTGACCGCGCACGAGGTGTTTCTGCTGGGCGATCGCGATGAAGACCGCCTTTTCACGGAAGCTTGCGCCACCGTATACATCGCTCAGAATGTGGAGAACACCCGGGAGGATCCCGAACGGACCGCTGTGGGGATGTGGGGGAAGGTTCCCTGGGGATCGATCGTGGTCCGAGGGGAGGAGCAGGTCGCAGCCGCGCGGAAGGTTCTGGGGCATCGTGTCCTCAAGGTCGGGTTCTCGCTTCCCGCGGGGGCGTCCGCCTCCCCGCGGCTTTTCCTCGACATGCGCCCCCTGAACGACGCCGGTGTCGATGCGGGTTTCACGTTCTCCCCCCGTGAGGCCCACGACCTGTGTCGGCTTCTGCTCATCATCCAGCGCCGGAGCTTCTGCCTCGAGTTTGTCGAACTCCGCTGGAACGAGGAACTGGAGCACGACGAGGCCTTCCCCATCGGTACCTACAACCTGCCCTTGGATGAGGACACCGTGGACAAGGTCCTCCCGTGGACTCTCTCCCGTCTTCGGCGCCTCCTGCCCGAGGGGCCGATGTCCAACGATCAACTGCTGAGCTTCATCCGTCCGGGTCACGGGCCCCTGGCGGAGCTTCTGCGCCGACCGACCCACCTGGACCCCTGGTCCTGATGCCGGTGCCACTTCTGTTCAACCTGACTCCGTTCACTACTCACGAGGCCAGTAGGCTCTGACACGGAAATCCGACTCCCCGGCCCAGCCCTGGAAAGGCCTTCGGTGTCTGTCAGCGATCAATGGTCCCCTCCCCCGGTCGGCGGCTACCACTTCGTCCGTTGGTTGGGGCGGGGAGGCTTCGGCTCCGTGTACCTCGGCCAGCACAAGAGCGGGCAGCGCGCCGCGGTCAAGCTCCTCCATTGGGACCTGGTGGAGGACCTTGAGGTGCGAAGGCGTTTCCGAGGCGAGATCGCCCAGCTACAGCATGTCCAAGGTCCCGACGTCGTGGGGATCATCGCAGCGGATGCGGATGGCCCGGTGCCCTGGATCGCCACCGAGTTCGTCGATGGCCCAACCCTGCAGAAAGCGGTACGGACGGAGGGGCCGCGCTCCGGAGCGGACCTGTACCGACTGGCTTCACGCACATCCCATGCTCTGGCCGTGATCCACAGCCGCGGGGTGATTCACCGCGACTTCAAACCCGCCAACATCCTGCTTCCACCCGAGGGACCTCGCGTCATCGACTTCGGGATCTCCCGTTTCCTGGAGGCGACGTCTGTGACGCCCAGCGGTCTTCTGGGCACGAGGGGATACGCGGCCCCCGAGCAGTTGCAAAATGCGCCGCTCAGCACAGCGGTGGACGTCTTCGCCTGGGGTTGTGTCATGGTGTTCGCGGCGACGGGGCGCTCTCCGTTCTCCGCGGGGAACGGAGAAGCGTGGCGGGAACAGGTTCTGCACGGAAGCCCGGAGACCGGCGCTACCAGGGAACCGCTGCTCAAAATCGTGCTGGACTGCCTACACAGGGACCCAGCCCAACGGCCCATCGCCAGGGACCTCATGGACCGGCTGGTGGAAACTCATTCGGCGGGGTGGTACGACACTTCAGCCGCGGAGGCTTCACCCACCAGGGGACAGGATGTCCCGCCCACGCTCCGACTGACCTCGACCGGGCCCGCCCCCCACCAGTAGGGCAGGCGGCCCCCACCAACCACCAGTCAGCAGGCCAGGTCGGCCTGCCCCAGGTGTGGTTGTACGGTCCGGTTCCCACGCAGCCCTCCGAAGCACCGCCCACTGTTCCGGTCACCCGACCGCCCACGGAACACCCCCTGGCGTACGCGCTGGCCCGCACCGTCACCGACCTGGTGCGGGCCGGGTTGTCCGAGGTTCCCACCACTCTGCTCTCCGACACGCACTCCGTGCATCTTCGCGGCGTGAGCCTGTCCGAGGACTCCTCGTTCGTCGAAGAACTCGACTGGGCTTATCAACCCGCCCCGGCAGGAGGAGGACTGCTACTCAGCGCGCTGGGCAAGGACTGGCGCCCCACCGAAAGCCTCCTGGCCCAGGCCACCGAGCCTGTTCCACGCGAGTTGTGGTTCGCGGCCGCGAACCACACCACCGGCGAGGGAGCAGTCGCCGAGATCGCGATGAACGCCATCACCGAGAACCAGTTCGACATCGCCCTGTCCATCCTCACTCAGGCCTCCGAACAGGGCGACCTTGCCTCGAAGGGGTTGTTGGCGCTCATCGCCCTGAACGCCGAGGATCATCGACGCGCCGAGCCCCTCCTGCGTTCCTTGGTCGCCGAGACCGGTATGCCGGCGCACATGCTCGACCTCGGCACCCTCCTGCACAGAACGGAAAGGGACGACGAGGCTGAGCACTGGTACCGGAAAGCCGCCCACGCCGGTTCGACCAGGGCGATGGGGCAACTAGCTGTGCTCTATCAACAGCAACGGGAAGAGGAGCAAGCCAGAGGTTGGCTGCTGAAATCGGCCGAAGAGAGCGACCCCATGGGCATGGTCCTGTGGTCTTTCGACCGAAGTCTGTGCGGTTTTCCCGAAGAAGCGCGCCTGTGGTACCAGCGTGTGTTGGAGGCTCACGGAGTCCGAGCCTTCGTCGAAACAGGAGACTTCTACCGTTCTCTGGGGGCACCGGAAGCGGAAGACTTCTATCGAGCCGCGGTTCGCGAAGGCAGTGAGGTGGGGCGAGAACGCCTCAGAGCGTGGACCGAGGAGAGCCCCTCGTAGCGCGAGGAACCCCCACCACTCTGTTCAGCAATGCAAGCGGGAACTCACGTATCCGCACCCACCACGCTGGCGACGCGTACCCCGTAGTGGCCCATCGCGACGAGGGTGGAACCGTCCGGGGAGAAGGAAACCGATCGCGTCTCCTCGCCGAGCCTGGTCCGGCTCAGGGGTCGGAGGGTCTCGAGGTCGTGCAGCGCGATCGTGCCGTGTCCGCCGCACCAGGCCAGGTGGGTCCGGCTCACGGCGAGCCCTACGGGGAAGTCGTGCAGGCGGCCCTTCTCAGCGAGGTCTCCCCGGATGCGCTCGCGGGCCAGTATCCGGCCGGTGGAAACCTCCCACACGGTCAACACCACCTCCTTCACCCAGTCATCGTTTCCCTCGACGGCGGCCGAGCCCTGCTGCGAACTGACCACGTGGTCCGCGTTCGGGGAGAACGCGAGCTCTCCCCACCGGGCCCAGCTCTCGTCCTCCGCCATCTTTCGGTTGCGCCCTTTGACCAGGTCCAGGAGGAAGATGGCGCGACCCCCGGTCGTGGCGTACAACTCACCGTCAGAGCTGACCGCGTCAGGAGCGTAGTGTCCGTAATAGCTCGTGTACTTGTCGAAGCCCCGGCCCTCCATCCGTGCCTCGCTGATCCGCTCCCGCTCTTCCTCCGGGTCCCGTCGGGGGAAGGGGCACTCCTCCCCCACCGCGGTGGGGTGCGCCGGGTCCCGGATGTCAAACACGAACCACTCGTCGTTCCCCTCCCAGGCATGCACGGCCACCTGAGCGCCGTCCGGGCTCCACACCGGCCTTCTGACCGACATGTCGAAGCCGTGGGGAAGGCTCTCCCCCGCTTCCGGCCGCCACAGGCGTGCACCACTCTCCCCGCCGGTGGCCAGGAGGTCTCCTCTGGGCGACCAGGCCAGCGCGGTCGTTTCCTCCGGGGCGATGTCGATGCGGGCGAACTCCGCGGGTTCATCCGTCTCGCGGGTGTCCCACAGGACGAGGTCCGACCACCCCCGATTGCGTGAGCGCAGCACGGCCCGCCTGCTCCTGTCGGGTGACCAGGCCACGGCTTTAATGCGGGGCTCCTGGTACCCGTCCCCTGGTTCGACGTCCTCACCCAGAGTCCAGTGATCGGGAGCCGAAAGCGGATCCGGCCAGGCCACGTCCACGTGTACGAATACCGGCGGCCTGTGTCCTTCAGTTGCCGGTCGCTCCGTCCAGACCCGGGCTCCCAGAACTCCGTCAGGGCGCCAGTGAATCTCCTCGACCCTTTTCGCCCCGGCGGGCAGGGGGCCGACTTCCGAGCCGGGCAGGGGCTCGGTCCGAGGTGTTTCCTCCACTGCCCCGAACTCCCACAGGCGTACGCTGCTGTTCTCCCCGATGGCGATGGTGCGTGAGTCGGGCGACCAGCTGAAGACCGGATGGTCCCCGTGGTTCGGTCGCGGTGCGGTGGGGGTCGCGGCGACCTCCTGCCAGGTACCGGTATCGAACACCAGAACCATGCTCACGTGCTCGACGCGAGACTCCCAACCGTGGATGTCATCCGGGTCGCACTCACCGATGTCGGGGAACCGGTTGCTTCTGCCCAGCACCGCGAGCCACCGACCGTCGGGGCTCCACTGGCCGTCGTCCAGCGCGGCCCCCTCGATGTCGATCCGATGTTCCTCCCGCCAGCCATCGCGATGCCAAATCCGCACGGAGGCGTCGTAGGCGCCGACCGTGGCCAGACGCTCGCCGTCGGGAGACCAGGTCACCGCACACACCGGGGCGCGGTGGCCGGTCAGTGTCCGCACGAGGCGGGGATCGTCCGGTGTCGGATCCGGCCCGCGCAGCGCCAACCGCACCGGAGGCAGTGCCCGCTCCACGCGGGTCAGCCACTCCAGTACCTCGGGCCGATGCCTGACGATCTCGTGCAGGGTGCAGGCCGCCTCGGCCCGGTCCCAGGGCCGCACGAGCAGGCGGGCACGGTTCAGCAGCAGCGACCTCAACTGCCCGAGCGGGGTCCCGGGTTCGGCGCTCTCGGGCATCCGGGCGGCGATCTCGTCGGCCACCGCCTCCGAGCCCAGGGCGAACACCCGGCCCACAAGGTTGTCGAAGTCCCTGATCCAGGACGCGTAGTCACGAGGGGGTTCTGAGTTACTCACACCTGGTCACATTAGAGAACCCGCGTTCTCCCGAACCGACTCGGGTGTGACCGCTTTCGGACAATCACCAAACCATTCGGATCCTTGAATCCCCGCTCGCGGATCTCCACGCACAGCCGAACCACGTCCGTGCACCCCTCATTCCACCGTTGGTGCAGGCAGGCCAGGTAGAGCTGGTTGGGAGTGCCCCAGCGGCCGACGCCGACGGGCAAGTCCTCCAGGGTCGGGGCATGCGTATAGCGGCGGACGGTCTTGCGGTCGAACCCCAGGGCTCCTCCACCAGGGCTCACAACTCGTTCCGGTCCAGTGCCTGGGCCCACTCCGGCGCGGCCCGTGCCTCCGGATAACGAACGAGTCCGAATCGAGGGCGGTCAGCGGCCACACGCCAGTCAGCCAAACCGTTGGTAAAGCCCGGTTGGCGGGCCGCCCCCAGGCGCCCATCTCTCAGAGCGGGTTCCCGTCACTGGCCGCTCAGACGATGCCTGCCATACCGGTATCAGGTACCAGGACCGTGAGCCGTTCTGGTTTACTCCTATCCTCCCCTCTGGAAAGGTCCCATGAGCACGAATGCGGCGGCCCCGTTGGCCCAACTCCGTGCGGCATGGTTCGCACAGGTGAGTACCGTGATCCTTGAGGGACTGGAAGGGCATCCCGTACTGGTGTCGGAGAAGTTCCGGAACGACCTGGGCGATCTGGACCTCCTTCGTGCCACCCTCGTCACCCGTGTGCTCCAACGACTGGTTTCCGGTGAGTCCGACGCCGACGTCGCGGCATGGTTGGGATCGCGTGAGGTGTTCGTGGCACCCGCCCCGGGAGGCAAAATTCGGAATTCTCTGGTGCGCCTTGTCCGGAGCCGGTTCGAATCGCAGACGGTGTGGGGCCATCCACGGCCTTGGGAGCTGGGCATTCACGCTTGGAACCCGGAGGGAGTGGCCGACTGTCTCCTGCAGTACTGGGCTTCCCAGCGCGGCGCGATCGTCAACCGGGAACGCCTCCGGCATGAGCTCATCGGTTGTTGGGGGGTGCGGGACGAGAAGACACTCCAAGCCTGGACCTGTCTGAGTGCTCGCCCCTTCGACAACATCCAGGGAAGCCCCATCCGCCTGATCACGGGTAACAAGGCCGTCGATGATCACGCACAGAAGTATCTCGCCCACCCGGTTGCAGATCTCGAGGTTGCCCGATGGGAGGAGTCGTTCGCCTGGGCCACTGCTGAGATCGGGCACCTGTACTCGCTGGGCGAAGCGATGGAGCGAGCGCAGTTCGCCTTGGCGGCACAAGAAGAGGCCTCCGAACTGACTGGGCTTCCACCACTGGAGCACTCCGTTTGGACCAGCCTCCGTGACGCCTTCATCCGCACGAGGGACACCTCGTTCGCGGCTGTCAACCTCCTATCCGACTACGAGCGCACCCTGTTGATGGACCGCAATACGGACCAGGTGTTCGAGGACGACTGCCTCAACGTGTACACCACACACATTTCCCAGAGCACACGCTTCGTCCAGGACGAGACCGGACCGAGCTCTTGGGGGACGCTCCCCTGGTTGTCGGTCGTTCTCGAGGAACCGAACCAAGTGGAGGCCGCTCGAAGGGTCCTGGAGTGGGGCACCCACCCCCTCGTGGTCAAGTATCCCGAGACCGACGAGGCTCCGCTGATCCTCAGCATCGACGCACCGGTGCTGGCGTCAGTCGGAGCCACCGCCAGTTTCTGGTTCTACCCCCGGCACGCACAGGAGCTCTGCCAACTGCTGGCCATGGCCCGGCGGGGCCATGTCTGTGCCGAGTTCATCGTGCGACCCGCCGATGATGCCGTGGACGCGGCCAATCCTGACCGCTTCATAGGCATCCGGCACTTCAAACTCGACACGGCAACAGCTGAAGCGCTCCGGGGATGGGCTCTTTCCGGGTTGCGGACGCTCTTGCCCGACCAGCCGGGCTCCGGCCTGCTGTCAGGGCTCCTGCCTCACCTGACCGGCCGGGATCTGTGGCCGTCACCTGCCTCCAGTACCTCGGATGCCTTCGGGACAAGGTGATCCCCCGCCCGGCGAAGGGCAGGCAATCCCTCCAGGGCATCAATAAACAAACCCCACACGGCTTATCGTGCACGTCCGCGATCCTGACCCGGAAAGGCACATCGTGTCGAACTCCCCCGCCTGGCCTCCACCGAGCGTCGGAGGCTACCGCCTGCTCAGGCAGTTGGGTAAAGGCGGGTTCGGCGAGGTGTACCTCGGTGAGAAGGGAGATGGTGAATGCGCAGCGGTCAAGATCCTGCACTCTCAGCTGACAGGGGACGCGGCAGCGCGGACACGTTTCGAACAGGAGCTTGAACAGATCCAACGAGTCAGTTCCTTCTGCATCGCTCCGGTGCTGGACGCTGATCCGCACGGCCCGGTCCCCTGGATCGCGACGGAGTACATCAGAGGTCCGTCCCTGAGTGACGCTGTTCTGAACGACGGTCCCAGACGAGGGGTTGACCTCCACCGGCTCGCTGTCACCACGGCCACCGCTCTCACCGCGATCCACTCGGCCGGTGTGCTGCACCGGGACCTCAAACCGGACAACATCATGTTGGCGGCGGACGGCCCCAGGGTCATCGACTTCGGCATCTCCAGAATTCTCGAGTCCGCGTCTGTGCTCCCGAGCGGGCAGATCGGCACACCTGGCTATATGGCGCCGGAGCAGTTGAACAACGTGCCTCTCACCCCCGCTGTCGATGTCTTCGCTTGGGGGACCGTGCTCGTGTTCGCCGCGACCGGCCGACAGGCGTTCCCCGTAAGCTCGGTCGCCGCGTGGATGCGCCAGTTGGTTGAGGGTGAACCCGTTCTCGACGGCCTCGAGGAACCCTTCCTGGGCATCGTCAGAGACTGTCTGGCCAAGGACCCCGCGGCCAGGCCAAGCGCACAGGAACTTCTGATGAGGGTGACCACACTTCCTCTACCCTCTGGACGGAACGCGGCAGCGCCATCGCTTCCTGTGCACGGCTCTGTTCCCCGAACTCGTTTGGAGCGGCCGAGCGAGGAGACTGATGTCTGGGATGCCTTTTTCGGTGAGGACAGTGACCTCCCCGAGATGGAAGACGGCACTCCGCTCCCCGCACCGGACAGCGCTCTTACCCGGGCTCAGGCAGAGCACAGACTGGGGAAGCACATCGCCGCGACCGCGGCCGCGCTCGTTCGCGCGGGCTTGCCTCACGTCAGTGATGCGCTGCTACTCGAGTCCCACTTCTTTCTCCGGTCCGGCGTCGAGATCCCCGCGGGGATCTCGTACACGGCAGAGCTCGAGTGGGCGGCTCAACCGTACCCGGAGGGCGGTGGTCTCCTGTTTCACCTCGAGGGCAGAGGCTGGCAACCAACGGAACTCCTGTTCGAAAGCACCCGTGCGGTTGCTATCCCCGTTGAGCTCCGGCTTATCGCCGCGGCCAACACCAAGGACCCGTCAAGTGTCGCGTTGAACGCCTTGAATGAAGGCGACACAAGGTCTGCCCTCATCGTCCTCCGTTACGCCGCCAAAGAAGGCGACCCCGTCAGCAAGATGATGCTCGGCACCTTCCTGTCAGGCTCTCGCCAATACCGTGTCGCTGAACGCCTACTCCGCGAAGCCATGGTTTCCCTCGACATACCGGAGATCGCTTTCGAACTCGGCAAAGTCCTCCACGAGACCGAGAGGTTCGACGAAGCCGAGACCTGGTTCCTCCAGTCCGCCGCTAAGGGGTTCGTCAAGGCGCTCTCTCACCTGGGAACCCTGTACGAAGGAATGGGCGAGGAAGACGAAGGGGAACGCTATTGGCGGGAAGCCGCGAAGAGAGGAGATCCCCTGGGCATGGTGCTCCTGTCATCCGACCTGACCATGCGAGGCCAGGCGACCGCCTCCCGGAAATGGTACGAACGAGCTCTCGCCACTGCTGGGGTCAGCGTACTCATCGAGGCCGGTGACCTGTATCGGGGAATCGGTGGTGGGCCTGAGCACTTCTACCACGCCGCGATCCAGGAGGGGCACCCGGCCGGCCAGGAACGTCTGGACTCGCTCTCCGAGCACTGGAGGCTCGGCGATGTCGACATGGAACTCTTCGATGACCACGAACCGTCAGAAGAGCCTGCTGGCAGCGGAGAAGCGCCCTAGCTGTACTGACCACAGAGGTTAGGTACGCGGGAGGCGGGAGGGCCGCTGATCGCGGTGGGGAACCGGTGGTGATTGTACTCGTGCAGCCATCCCGGGAACGCCTCCCCCTTCTCGGTCTCGCTGGTGCAGGGGCGGGCGTAGGCCCATTCGTCGACCAGGGTGCGGTTGAACCGCTCGACCTTGCCGTTGGTCTCGGGCCGGTAGGGGCGGGTGCGTTTGTGCTTGATGCCCTGGTCACGGAGCAGATCACGCCAGGCGTGGGATCTGTAGCAGGACCCGTTGTCGGTCAGTACCCGCTCCACGGTGATGCCGACCGAGGCGAAGTGGGTGCGGGCGCGTTCGAAGAAGGCGAGGGCGGTCTCCTTCCTCTCGTCGGCCAGGATCTCGGTGTAGGCCAGCCGGGAGTGGTCGTCCACGGCGTTGTGCAGGTAGGCGTAACCGGCCCCGGACCGGTTCTTGCGGCCTTGGGAGCGCCCCCATCGGGGATGTTGCCGAGCTTCTTGATGTCCACGTGCACCAACTCGCCGGGCCGCTCACGTTCGTAGCGGCGCACCACACGCCCGGTGGCCCGGTCCAGGTGGGACAGGCGGGGCATGCGGTAGCGGGTCAGGATCCGATGCACAGTCGAGGCGCACATACCCAGGTGGCCGCCGATCCGGGCGGGTCCCCACCGCTTGGTGACACGGAGTTTGATGACGCGTCGCTCGCGGCGGGTGAGGGTACCTCGAGGGCTCTGGTGGGGGCGGCTGGAAGCGTCGACCATGCCCGCCGGGCCGTGGGTGCGGTAGCGGTCGGCCCAGCGTTTGGTGGTGCTCACACTGGCCTGGAAGCGTTCTGCGGCCCTGCGCAGCGGCCATCGGTCGACGAGACCACGCAGCGGGCAACCCGAGGCGCCCGGCGGGTATGAGAAGGGCGTTGGCATGGGTAATGTGGGCCCCGGAGGGCCTCCTGACTTACTTCAGGTGTTGATCTAGACAATCCACACCTATGTTGGAGGCCCTCTCTTGTTGTCAAATCGCTGCCGGGCTGTTCCTAACCTCTGTGGTCAGTACACCTAGCACCGTTGTCCGTTGACTTCACGGCTCCGCGGGTCCGGCTCAGGTATGGGCGAGCAGGACGCTAACCAGTACATGGATGTTGGTCCACGGATTACGGTCGAGCGGCGTGGTATTCACACGCTCGGGCTGACTCCCGGCTATCAGTCCCGGCCGCGCTGAACGGGGAATCCGATGAACCCGCTCCAGCCACGGCACTCATGCGGAGACACCGGTTCAATGGCGACGGATTCTCGGACCTACGCGAGCCGATCCACCTCCGCACGCCGAGTGGCAGGGAAGGCCATCCGTTCGTGGGCCAACACCCAGGCCACGGCCTCGCGTTCGCTGAGGATCAGCAGGTAGGTACTGAGGCTTCCGGGTTCAGTACTCATATCCGGACCAGGATCCCATGGCGCCCCTTGGACCGCACGGTGCGCGTGTGTGGCCACACGGCTCCCGTTCACCCAGAAAGTGCCGCTCCCAAATACTACGCTCGATCGCGTCGGCTTCCAGGTGAGGGAGCCCGAACGCGAGGAGCTCCGATGACCACGCCCCCTGCACAACGCCCACGCCAGACTGTCGTTTTCGTCAACGTCAACCGCACCTGGCCCTCGGTGGAACAGGGCAACCTCACGGAAGCCGAGGTCACGCTCGGCGACTGGAACCCCTACAATTCCAATTCCCGGTCCCTCCTCGCGTTCGAGCCAGACGACGTCGCCCTGGTCCTGGCCTATCGCAAAGGACACCTCCTGGCGGCTTTCGAAGTTGATGAGCACGGTGTGAACTGGCTGACCAGCTACGATCCGCATCGCATCCGGTGGATCGGAGTGCCGTCGACCGGGTGGGCTCACCTGGTCGGAGCAGAATCCCCCGTCACGTGGAGGCAGGGCGAGGGGGTCGCGCTGAAGTGCATGTCGATCGAAGAACTTCAGAAAACTACCTCTGCGACCAGAACCGATTCAGGTCCCGGCAGGACTCCCTCCAGGGAAACGGACACTCCCTCGACCACCATGACGGTCCGGCCTCCCTCGACGACGGAGGTCATCGTCCCTGATGGCATGGACGTGCTGGTGAAGCGGCGTTAGGACACTCATCCGAACAGCGCTCCGGCCCTGGCCCCCTATTCGGGAACCGGGGCCGGACGTTCTCCAGCAGGCCGCCTACAGCAGGGCGTTCGGGGGCTTGAAGAGGCCGTCGTCCTCGAACCCCTCCTCGGGGACAGGCGTCTGCTCGACCTGCGTCTCCTGCGCGGCCTTCTCCGTCTGCTTGGGCAGGAAACGGCTGGGCTCGCCGTGCCAGGAGAGCACCAAAGAGTCCCTGGCGCGGGTGGCGGCGACGAACAGCAGCGAACGGGCCATCTGGAGTTCGCGGCGGTACCGGGCCGGGTCGCTGTCCTTGTGGCGATCCACGTTGGCGTTGGGCACCAGGGCGTCGGAAACACCGGCGACGATCATGTGCTGGTACTCCAGCCCCTTGTACCGGTGCAGTGTGCCCACGTGGACGGACTCCTCGTGGCCGGGGGGAGGCCCTTCGGGACCCAGGGTGGCGGCGCTGATACCGGCGCGGACGAGCTCGCGCTCAACCTCGCCGACCATGTCCCTCATGGGAACCGCCACTGCGACGGACGCGAACTTCCCCTCGGCCTGGGCCTGTTCCCTGATCGCTCCGATCCGGGCGACCAGAGCATCGATCTCGGCCTCCCAGGTGCCGGATCCGTGGAAGAACGGGCGGGGACCACGCAGGACCGAGCGGTAGCCTCGGAGGGTGTCGGTGCCCTCGTCGAGGTCGTCCCAGGTCTCCTCACCCAGCAGGCCCAGGGCGGAGCCGAGAATCTCACGTGTGGTGCGGTAACTGAGGGTCAGACGCGCGGAACGGCCGACGATGTTGATGCCGAGGCTGCCCAGGGACACCTGATTGCCGTAGATCCGCTGGTGGGTGTCCCCGACCAGGAAGATGTCGTTGTCGGTGTGGTCCACCATGGAACGCAGCAGCGTCCAGTGGGCCGGGTTGAGGTCCTGTGCCTCGTCCACGACCACGTGCTCGTAGCGGAACCGCAGGCTGGCGAAGGACTGGTCCTGGTGGTGGATCATCTGCCCGCCGGCGTTGGCTTCGCGCTCGCGGTTGGCGGCGATCTTGGCGGCGCGGTCGCCCTCCACCCTGGCAGCCGCCTCGGCGACCTGGCGGAAGGTCCAGACTCCCCGTTCCTCCAGGCGCATGGTGAACCGCTCCACCAGCTGCCAGATCTCGGCCCGTTGGGCGCGGCTCACTCGCTGCCCGCGTCCGGCTCTGCGCGCGCGGTAGTACTCGCCACGGGTGCGCACGCTCTGGCCGAGGATGACCTGGCTCCACTCGGCGTTGAGGAAGTCCGCGTCCCAGGTGCTCTCACCGAGTTCGGTGAGCATGTCCCGCCATTCGCGCGCGGCCTGCTGGTCGTTGATGGTGCGGCGGCGTTGGCGGCCCTGGCCGCTCTCGCTGACGATGCGGGAGGCGAGCTGGTCGATGTTGACGACGTCGACCCGGTCCAGGAGCTGTTGCCCGCCGAGGTCGAGCAGGCGGCGGCGCAGGTCCGCGGCGAGGTTCTTGTTGAAGGTGGTGAGCAGAACGGGCTTGGTGTAGCCGGGGCCCAGCCGGTCCACCAGGTACTTCACCCGGTGCAGGGCGACGATGGTCTTGCCGGTACCGGGACCGCCGCTGACCCGGGCTGGCCCCTTGTACCCGCGGGTGACGAGCTTGCGCTGGGTGGGGTGCAGGAACACCTTCCACGCCGCGAAGTCGTCCTCGAGGACCTGCTGGAGATCGGTGTCGGCGGTGGTGACCCGGGTGGCCGGGCGGGAGAAGGCGGTGTCGTAGTCCGTGGTGTCGACGGGTTCGGCGGCGGCGACCGGCCGAGTGACCTCTTCCATGACCTCGTCGAAGCCGCGCCCGTCAGCGAGGGCGAGGAGGACTTCCTCGGTGTGTTTGGGTGCGAACTCGACCAGCCCGAGGAGCCTGCTCTCGGTGGTGATGGTCAGGGCGAGGGAGACCAGACCGTCTGCCACACCGAGCTCGCGCAGCTGGTCCTCGGTGTAGTCGGCAAGGAGGGGACGGGCAGGCTCGGGTCCGGCTTCGACGGGCGTCGGCTCGGCGGAAAGCGGATCCCCTTCGGCCGTCGCGGCTGCGGGATCCGGGATGGCGGGCTCGGTTCTGGTCGCCTCCTCGGAAGCCACCACATCGAAGATCTCCAGGGCACCGGTCACCTGGTTGATGTCGAAGCGGTACCGCTCCAGGTGCTCGTACACCTGCCCGCGCGGGCGCAGGGCGACGAGGATGTAGTCCTGGTTGCCGACATGGAAGAGGATCGCGCGGTACTCCCCCACCCGCGCGGCGAACAGCCGCTCACCCTTGAGCTGCTTGAACCCGTTCGTGGGGTTGGCGGGGTTCTCCCGGAACTTGTACTGGAAGTCGTACAGGGCCCCCTTGACGTTGCGGGGGAGCTTGCGGATCTCCTTGTCGGCCTTGTCCAGTAGCCGCAGTGTGGCCTTGTCCTGCATGCTCATCCCTTCGCGATCGTCGTGTCGTCATCGCCGACGGCGTGGTGCCCGTCGTCGATGCTCGCTGCGCCCGTGGTCAGTATCCGCACCAGTTCGGACACCTCCCACTGGTCGGCCTCCCGAACGTGCCAACCCGCCTCGATGTAGGCGGTCTCACCCCTGGCCTTGTCCTCGGCGTTGCCGATGAGCTCGGAGGAGAGCACGACGGCCACCTTGTGGTCGGGCCAGGCGAGTTCGGCGGGCCACATGCCCGTCCCCAGTTCGTAGCCGACCTCGGGTGCGGGGGTACCGCGCCGCTGGAGCTCACCGGCCAGGGTCTCCAGCCCGGGCTCGTCCGGGTCCATCAGCTCCCACACCTGAACCCACGCGGGGTCGACGGTGACGTCCAGGCTGTGTCCGGGGTGCTCCGGTCCGGAGGAGGTCTCCTCGGCGACCGTGGTGTCGAGCAGGGTGACCAGCCCTCGTTCGAGGTCACTGGTCAGCACCCGAGTGCTGGTGAGGGTATCCCCGAAGAGTTCCGTCACCTCGAACGGGTCCATCGCCTCCAGCGCCAGGGTGCTGTCGAGGCCGTCACCTCCCACCGCGGACAGCACGGACACGTCCAGCGTCTTCAGCGCGCTGAGCGCGAACTGGCCGCCGTCACCGCCTTCGTGCGTGAGGAACTGGACCAGGTTGCCCCAGTACAGCCAGGCCTTCCAACGGCGTTTGTGGTCGTCGCCGCCTTCCGCCACGGTCTCCTCGCTGTCGTCGAGCACGGTGAACGCGCTGACCGTGCGCTCGGCCTGGTTGGCGACGAGTACCAAGCGGCACCCGGCGTCGTCGGCGCCGCGGATCAGGACGCAGCCCGTTCCTCCGACCGGACCGGGCAGCTGGTCGCCGCGCAGGGCGGAGGTGATGTGCGGTGCGAGTTCAACGGCCCCGCCACCGGTCTTCTCGGCCCCGGCGGTGCGCATGATCCCGGTGACCGCCGCCTGGGACCGCTGGGCCCAGCGCGTCGGCTCGGGATCGCCGAGGTAGGCGAACAGGGTCTCGGCGGGGCTGTTCCAGACCGTCGCGTCGAGCTCCTTGGGATCCCCTCCCTGCTGCCCGTAGGCCTGTTGGACCTGCATGCGTCCGTTGGGTCCGTAGGGCAACCAGGCGGGGTGCGGGACCTTCTTGCCGTCCAGGTGGTCGAGGTCGTCCCAGTTGAGCTGGAAGACGGTGATGCCGTGGGCGCGCAGCCGGGCGCGTTTGTCGGCGTCGTCGGCGATCCGGTTGTACTGCTCCGAGGCGTGGTAGGAGTAGCCGTCCAGGTAGAGGGCGACCTGCTGGCGGGTGGTGTCCAGACGGCGGAAGACCACGTCGGGCCGGGTTCCCTTGATGCTGTTCTGGAACAGCACCTCCCAACCGATGACCTTCTCGTCTCCACCGATGAGGCGCAGGACCGCGCTGCGTCGGCCGTTGACCTTGCCGCCCAGTTCGAACGAACGGCCGGAGTCAGGGGTCTTGGCCCAGAGCTGGAGGGCCTGGAGGAAGCGGGCTTCCAGTTCGCTCTCGACCTGGTCCCACAGGGAGATGTCGTCGGTGCGGGCGACACTGTCGGTCGCCCAGCCCTCCAGCAGATCCGTGAGCATCTCCTCGGCCAGGGCCCGGTCGGCGTCTGGGAACTCGTGGTCGCTGACGTGAGCGAGCAGGCAGCGGTGGCAGGCGGCCCGGCCCTCGTCGGCCTGGCAGCGGCAGTGCGCTACGACTTCGTGGGCGGCGGTGAGGATCTCACGGATGCCCTCAGCCCCGGAGCGGGGGTTCAGGTAGCCGCTGCCGCCGGGCAGGGTGTCGTGGATGACCAGGTAGCGGCGCTGGTGGCCGGTCTCGTGGTCGGGCATGGCGGCGACAGTGGCGGTCAGGTGGTCCAGGGCCCCACCGTAGACGCGGGCGAACCCCGCCATGAGCGCGGCCTTGAAGCTGATGATGCGCTCGGCGGTGTGCACGGTGGCCACCGGCAGCAGGATGCGCAGGGCCTCGGTGCGCAGTGAGTGGGCGAGCACGATCTTCTCGTGCTCCACCTGGTCGCCTCGACGCTGCGGGCACCAGGGCCGGTGGTAGCTGCGGCCGGAGTCGTAGGAGCTGCCGAGGACGTTGCTCACGGCGTTGACGGGTTCGTCGAGGGTGGCACCGCCACAGCCCCGGCAGACCTGGAACGGGGTGGGGGTGACCTCGTTCCCGGCGAAGGTGACGGTGGCGGGCCGGTTCATCCGCAAAGCGCCGAGGTTGAACCGGCGGATGACCGCCTCCCGGGTGAACTCCACGCCGAACACCCGCCCGGTGTGGCGCCAGGCGCCGGGGGCGATGGCCTCCTCGGGAATGTCCACGGCGGTGGCGGTCTCGTAGAAAACGCGCTGGCGCTCGTCGTGCTCGTCCCGGATGAGGGCGTCGTCCCGGCGGTCCCGCGCGTACACCCGGGTGGGTTCCAGGACCCGGTACAGGCTGCCCCGGTCCGCGATGACCGCGCTGGAACAGCGGGGGCAGGGCGAGGTGTCCGTGGCAGCGTCGTGGGTGCGCACGTATCCGCAGGCGGGGCAGACCCGCCAGTCCCGCCAGGCGGGCCGGTGCATCGAGCCGATGTCGAGGCCGTCGACGGTGTGCCGGTAGCCGCGCACGTAGTAGTGGTTGCCGGGGGCAAGCTCGGTGAGGGCCCGGGCGGTGGGGCGCTTGTACTCGCGGACCTCGCTGTGGAACCTGGAGTCGCCGTCGGCGTCGCGCTCCTCCCAGGTGAGGGTGGCCTCCAGCTCGGTGGCGCTGTCCACGAGGGAGTAGTTGGGCAGCACACCGAGGTCGACCAGAGCGCCGTGGGCACTTGTGCGGCCGATCTCCCCGATGCGCCTGCGCACGGCGTTGCGTTCGGCCTGGAGTGCGCGTTTGCGGCGCTTCTGCTCGGGGTCGGACTCGATGAGGGCGTCGATGGAGCGGCCGACGGTCTCCACCCGCTCGCGCAGGTCGGCCAGGCGGGCCGCCCAGACCTCCTCGGCCCGGGTGACGGTCTCCTTGAGGCCGACGGTGGCGTAGTGGCGCAGCTGGCCCGCGGCGACGTCGTCCACGTCCTGCCCGGCCCCGGTGAACAGGTCGAGGAAGCCGGAGACGAGGCGGTCACCGTGCGCGAGGGCACTCTCGGTGAAGCCCGAAAGCCAGCCGAGGTCGCCGAAGAGGTCGGCGGCACGGCCGGGCAGCGCCGGAACCCCGGGCAGGTCGCCGCGGGCGGCGAGGTCGAGCAGGTGCGCGGCGTACTGGCGGCGCAGGATCTCCACCGCGGAGGGGAAGCTGCCGGGCGGGGCGATCTCCCCCGCGATCATGTCGAGCGGCTCCTCCAGGTAGTAGCGCTCGCGGGCGCGGCGGCCGACCAGGGTCAGCAGGAAGGCGTTGCCCGAACGGCGTCCGGCGCGACCGGCGCGCTGCACGTAGTTGGCCGGACCGGTGGGCAGGGAGCCCAGGACCACGGCGGACAGGGCACCGATGTCGATGCCCAGTTCCAGGGTGGGGGTGGCGGAGAGGACGTTGGGGTCGGTGTAGCGGCTTCCGCGTTTGAACGACTCCTCGACCCGTTCGCGCTGGGCGCGGGTGAGCTGGCCGGTGTGTTCGGCGGTGGTGATCCGGAAGGGCTCGGCCTCCCGGTAGAGGCGCCGGTAGTAATCCTGGCGGAACCGGCGGTCCTCGTCCACGGCGAGGTGGCCGGTGCACCGGTAGCGGGGGCAGGCCACAGCGTCCCAGTCGTCCAGATGGGCGGGGTGGGCGCTCTGGCGCCAGTTGCACACGTGGCAGCGAAGTCCGCCGTTGACCACCTGTTCGTCGTCCAGGAGCCGGACCTGGACGTGTCCGGGAGTGAGACCGTAGACGTTGACACCCGCGTCGGTCGCGGTGCGGGTGAGCACGCCCTCCTCGTGGAGGAGCTCCAGGAGACGCCGCAGATAGCGGGGCGCGGCCTCCGGCGGGAGACCCAGACAGCGCGTGGTCCAGTCCTGGTACCAGGTTCCGCGACCGGTGACCGAGTCGAACTCGCTGCGTTCCTTGCGGTCGTCGGTGAGGAAGCGCGGGGCGGGCAGCCCTCGGGGGAAGGCGGGCATGCCGTCGGGGCGTTTGCCCCAGATGGTGCCGAAGCGCTTGGCCCCGACGTTCCTGATCCAGGGGTCGAGCCACTCGTGGCTGATCCCGCCCCGGGTGCGCAGGCGTTCGAGGAGCCCGCGCACGTAGCCGCGGAAGACTGCCGGAGAGGGGCGGCGGCCCTCGATCTGATCTCCGCTGTGCTGGAGCAGGTCGGCGGCGAGGGCGGCGATCCGGTCGGGTTCGTCCAGTCGGACCTGGGCGACGGCGGTCCGGGTGAGTTCGAGAGTGCGGCCCTGCCGGGAGCGCAGCCCGAACTCCAGAACGGAGGTGAAGGCCAACCGCTCCCCCACCAGGGCCCACTCACGGGCGCCGCCGGCGCTCTCCCCTGCCAGGAGGCGGTCCATGCCGGGCAGGTCGTGCATGTCCGGGGGGACCACACAGGCCAGGTAGGCGGGATCCTCGGCGCGAGCGACGGTGTCGGCGATGAGGTCGTTGAGGTCCAGCGGTGCGCCGCCGGTCTCCTCGTGGTGTTCGCGCAGCCGGGAGGCGAGCAGGGCACGGGCGGAGAAGGTGTAGGAGCGGTTGGAGACGAACCCGGCCCGGTGGGCGGCGTCCTGCACCGAGTCGCTGAACATCAGCGTCTTGGGGGTCTGGCCGTCGTGGGCGAGCTGGCCGCCGGTGAAGAGTTCGGTGACAGAGACCGAGGCGAGCGCGGCCAGACCCGAACCGAGGAACCGGGTGCCCTGGTCGGCGGCGCAGGCCGGGCAGCGGTCGTTCTCGGCGGCCCTGAAGGACTCCTTGGTGTGCGAGATATCGGCGAGCACGAACACGCCGTCGAGCTGACCGGCCTCGTGTTTGGCGAGGTCGGTGGCGGGGTCAACCGGACGCACGTGGTTTCCGGCGGAGCGCAGCACCAGGGTGGCGGCGGGGTTCTGCGCGGCCTCGGCGCGGCTGGCGCGGATGAGGGACCGGACGAACTTCTTGCTGGCGATCGCACCCCGGTACACCTTGTCCGGGTCGGTCAACAGGTCGGCGGGGGCGGACTCCTGGGAG
This sequence comes from Nocardiopsis sp. iso_237, assembly GCF_056173345.1. Taxonomy (NCBI): domain Bacteria; kingdom Bacillati; phylum Actinomycetota; class Actinomycetes; order Streptosporangiales; family Nocardiopsidaceae; genus Nocardiopsis; species Nocardiopsis sp. iso_237. Next base: position 4,148,495 of record NZ_CM149669.1, read on the forward strand.
AGCGCCGCCCAGCCCGAGCGGCCGCAGTGACGGCAGTACACGGCGGGCAGACTGACCCGACCCAGGTCGGAGGTGGTGGTCTCCGAGCCGAGGGCAGGCGGAGTTTCGCCGTGCCAGGCGAAGGAGGGCTTGTCAGCGACCGCGCGCAGAAGCCGGGAGACCGAGCGGACCCACAGGTGGGTCTCGATGGTCACCAGGGGGCGGTCCGGCTCCCCTGTTGGAGTGTCGGGGTGGCGGGCGATCGAAAGCAGGGCGATGTAGCGGGCCAGGGCCTCGGCCGCGTGTTCGGGGGCGCTCCTCAGCGCGATACCCCAGGCGTAGGCGCCCCGTTCGGGGAGCTCTTCCAGGACGGCGGTGAGCGGCGCGACCGTGCCGTCGAGGATGCTGAGCACGGCCTTGGTGAGGATGTGCTTGCGCAGGACCTCACCGAGTTCAGGCGGGGTGAGATCGTCGCGGCCGGTGAACTCGGCCATGATCCGCCCCATCGCGGTGGGGTCGGAGTGCGGGTCCTTGATCTGCGCGACGTAGACCGGGTCGGGCACCGGGTACTCGTACTCGATCTTGCCCATGAACTCGTTGATGGCCAGGCGGTCCTCACCGACGACGGAGTCCGGACCGAACTCGGTACCGAAGACGGTGGAGGCCACCTCCCGAATGCGATCGGTGGGGTCGTGGTCCTTGGCGGCAGGGGCTCCCGGAGTGACGCGGGCACCGGAGGGGCCGGGGGTTGCCAGGCTGTCGGGCCCGTCCTGTCCGAGGGTGGCGCTGGTGGCCACCGGGCAGATGTCACCGAGCGGACGGCCCGGACGGGAGTTTCCGGTGGCGGCGGCCAGACGGCGGAGCAACATGGCGACGTCAGTGCCCTGGGCGCCGTCGTAGGTGTGGAACTCGTCGACCACGACATAAGTGAGGGAGGAGTCCTTCCAGAGCGAAAGGTCCTGCTCGCGCTGGAGGAGCAGGTCGAGCATCTTGTAGTTGGTGATGAGGATGTCGGGGCGCTGGCGGCGGATCTGGGCTCGGGCCGTACTCACCCGCTGGTATCCGGTCTCCGGGGTGTCGCCGATGTAGAGACCTGCGGTGACCTGGGACAGGGCGGGGTCGAGCAGGAGTTCGTTGAGCCGCTGTGCCTGGTCGGTGGCGAGCGCGTTCATCGGGTAGAGCAAAACGGCCTTGATGCCGTTGTTCCCAGCGGCGCGCTCACGACGGCAGTGGTCCAGGAGGGGAATCAGGAAGGACTCGGTCTTACCGGAACCGGTGCCCGTGGTGATGAGGGTGGGCGCGGCAGGGCTGTCCAACGTGGAAAGGCGTTCCCAGGCCCGGGCCTGGTGGAGGAAGGGGCTGAAGCCGGGCGGGTGCCATTCGAGATGGTTCTGCCAGGAGTCGTCCGAGGAGCGGAAGGGCGTGCGGACCCGAAGGTAGGGCCCCCGGAAGATGCCCTGAACAGGGTCGGTGAAGAAGGCTTCGAGGCTCTCCCGGACCGGTTCGTCAGCAAGCGCGAAGGTGGTGGAGAGGTACTGGGTGATGTTCCGCTTTACCTCTGCGGCGGCGAGTGTGGGCTGCATGGTCAGACCTCCCCGTCCCAGGTGCCGTCACGCTTGGCGCGCTCAACGATTTCAGTGAAGTGCGCGTGGGCCTCGCGGTACTCGCGCTCGCGGTCGGCCTTGTAGAAGGGGGCGGAGTAGCCGTCGGGGAGGTCGGTGGGGGTACTGGTCTCCAGGTACTTCTGAAGCCGGAGGAAGTCTTCCTTTGTTTGCCCGTAGCCGTAGGTGTTGTGATTCTTGGCGATCTTGCGGCCCTTGGCGTCGAAAAATACATCCGCCTCATAATCTCGCAAAATTGGATAGCGAGATTTATAGACGGCAATCAGTTCATCTACATCAATCCCCAACCAGACAGCAACTAGCGCGTCAATTTCAACAAGAGCAGCACGTCGCTCATACTCGGTACGCAGAGGAGAGGATTCATTCCATTCACTTTCCACATCACCCAACCCACAAAGTCCGGGCCACTTCAAAGCCCACCCTTCACGAGGCCAAGATTCCTCATAAATACCATCCCAAAGTTTCACATAGGAACGACTGAGACAATTAAGACGCATCGAACGCACAATCAAGGACACCTCCAGTGGATGTCCCAGATTTGGGGCGGGCATTTTTCGGGCTTCAGTTTGATGAACATCCGAACGCCCAGAAATTCGCAGCAGGTAATCCAACGGCAGCGACGCCCAGAATCCAGAATTCAAAACGACTAACCGGACATTAGAAAATGAAAGAGTATGCACCAAATTAACATGAGAGGGGCCGGGCGGAATCAATGCGGCATGAAGGCTCCTTTCAGTATCAAAGGGAATCATGGCCCGCCAGGCAACTCTATAGTAATCAGTACTAGGGCGACCATCCCAATCAGCTTGAGCGAGCGAAAAGGATACTGCATCACTGGACCTCTTGTAATTGGTCGAAACAACTACGTCGGAAGGAAGATCAACAAGATTCAGCGAAGACCAGTCGCGATTGGTTTTACAAGGAATATTTGGCTGCTTGAAAAATGGGTTCGCATGGGAAACATGAGGACCCTGTAGGATAACTGAATCAAGCGACTCAGGAACAACGGTCCCCCACTCTATCAGTCCATTTTTCCTCGACTTCGCCTCATCCATGCCAATTGTAATGAATGGACGCTCATCCTTTACCTTAAAAGGATACTTTGAAAATGCACGCACCACTCCAGCCTCCGCTTTCGTCACCGGATAAAGCATCTGAGCTTGAGCCGCCCCCTCCTTCACACCCCCCGCAAGCGCCCCCCATTCGACCAGGAGGTCCCGATTCACGCGAACAAGACGATCGGCATGTGGACGCAAATCCCAGCTTCCTTGATGCTTGATTCCGGGAAGCTCCTCCGAAGATTCCCCTCGAATCGAAAGCTCCAGCGTTTCCACACTAAACAACCAACTCGAATTCCAAAAATCAACCTCCCCCAGATCTCCATAAATATGTATCCCAAATTCAGTATTTGCATGGACTTCAGGGAAAATTAGGGCCCTGTTATGAAAATGAGCATGAAAGCAGAGACGCTGGTAAGCTTCAGCCCGAAGTCGGCCCTCTCTGACCCCTGAAAAATGCGAATCTGGATGAATCAACCCTGCAGACCCGCGCAACCCAAGGTTAGACCACGTTCTGCACATAAACGCTCGGTATAGATCTGGACGCGTTCCAGACAGAATCATAAAGGTTGCAACACTGGCCAGAAAATCGCTATTTCCAGATACTCCAGCCATTTCCTCAAGGAACTTTTCTCGTGCCTCAGGCACCTCCAAAGTATCAACTTTTCGCGCTCGCTTATCTTCGGCGGGAACCTTTTCAACCAACTTAAACCAGGAATCAAACTCGGCAAGGACAGCATCCTCGTCCCAGTTTGGTCGGACCCACGGAGGGTTACCAACCTGGATATCAAAACCACCCCGACTATTAAAAAGGTGAGCGAACTGGAGTTCCCAGTGAAAGAACCCGTGGCGATTAGCGAGAATCTCCACATCGCGCAACCAGGGGAATTTCTCACCCAAGCGGAACTCATCCTTCATGCCCATGAGGCCAGGAAGTGAGTCTTCAGCGTCATCGAGTTCGGAGAGGCTCTGAATCTCACCGAAGAGAGAATCGCTCGGGATGTCGTGGCAACCCAGGAGCGCCTCAGCGAACTTGAGCCAGTTCTCTACCTCGGACAGTGGCAAGCTCTCTCGGGCTTCACCGAAGAGAGATCCGTCTCCTCCGGCGCTGCTCAGCTCCAGGGTGTTTCCAAGGCGCTCATACACCTCGTCGCTGCCATCCAGCAGCCCGGCCTTCTGTACTGGCCAGAACCACAGCGCGCACCAGGCATCCATCAGAGTCTTGAGACGCCAGTACGGGGTGCCCTTCTCGGTCAGGTTGGCGAGCACTTCCTCACGCGGCATGACCTCCTCGGGCTGATCGATCCAATCCGCGCCATAGACATCAATGCTCCGGCTGATCTCGCGCTCGGACAGTTCCAGGCGCCGGATCACCAAGCCCCACAAGAACTCCGCCCGCTTCGACAGGGCCTGCAAGCGCCGGAACTGGGAATTCTTCCCCGTCGTCTTCGGCCTCTTGCGCATCGCCTTGCGCCAAACGTTCAGCTTGGCGGTGTCCTCCGGAGCGAGGTTCTTCGCTTCCTTCTCTGAAGCAACACTCCCCCAACCCTGGGCGGGCAGTAGGAAGTGGTGGATGTATCCGGCCTTGATGTCTCCATCCCGGAACGGCTGGTCCTCCGGCGCTGACTTGAGCCACTCGCCCTTCTTCACTGTCTCGGGGTCGTACAACCTCCTTCCGGCTCCGATCAGCGAATTTCCGCGCCTCAGGTGCAGGCCGAACCACGGCGCCTGCAAACCCGGGTACATCACGTTCAACCAGAGTGAGACCTCAGCCAGCTCCACGGCCGTCCCGTTGAGGTCCACCCCGTACGCCCGGTGCAGGGCGATGTAGGCCTTGACCTTCTGCAGCTCCACCGCGTAGCGCTCAGGGTCCAGCTCTTCCCCGCACTCCTTCTGAGCCCGCTTGAGGTACTCAGTGGCTACCTGATTGATCGCCTCGTTAAGGAAGGCGCCCGAACCCAGAGCAGGCTCGCAGATGGTCCACTCCAGCAGCTCCCTCGCAGGAGTCGTCTCGCCGTTCTGGTCGAGCCGTTCCCGCAGGGTGAGCTGGACGGTCAACTGAGTCAGCGACTCCGGTGTGTAGTAGGACGCGCTGGTCTCCCGGTCGCGCCCGGCCAGGCGGTACACGAACGACCCAGGCTTGTAGACCACGATCGGGCGGTCCTTGCCGGACTTGCCGTTCTCGTCCTTGACGCGCACCCACACGTCGTCGCCGTAGTCGTCGACCTTGGACGCCGGAATCATCCACGAGCCACCCGACGAGTCACCGTTCCTGGCTGCCTCGTACAACTCCTCCTGAGCGATGAACCCGGTGTAGGACATCAGCCCCTCGTACACCGCGCCCAGCTGGTTGATGCCGAGCTGCGCGTAGGAGATGAACCCGCCCCGGCCTTTACGGCTCCCGCGCGAGATCATCAGCTTGCGCAGCACCTTGTACAGCGCTTCGTTGCGCAGCCGGGTGTCCAGCATCCGCACGCCCGGCTCGTCCGGGTCGTCGTCCGGGTGCGGCAGCCGGGCACCGATCAACCGGGTGCGCTCGGGGTCGAACAGGTCGGCCTTGAGCGGCTCGAAGCGAAGCCCGTCCCCCTCCGAGAGCCCCGCCGCTTCCTCATCGGAGAGCTGGCGCCCGCGCGGGTTATGGCCCTCGTTGACCATGCGGAACAGCAGGTCCAACGACTGGTACAGGTGTGTGCTGCGCCGGGCCTCCTCGCCCACCAGGTCGTTGACGACCAGGTCGCCGAGCCGCGTCATGCTGTAGCCCTGGACATAGGCCTCGTCATCGGCGGGTACCACACCCAGCTCGGGTCGGGCCTCCGCGTACAGCAGGAAGAGGATCCGGTACAGGTACCTCAGAGACTGGCGGGCCAGTTCGTCAGCGAAGGTGCGGTTCGACTTGGTGTCGATCCGCTCGGGGTCCACATCCTGATCCCGTAGCCGGGCCAGGACCTCGTTGGCGATGATCTCGACCGAGTCCCGCAGCCCTTCCCGCAGCTCCTTTGACACACCCACGGCGTGCTGGCGGGAGGCGTCGACGAGCGTCGCGATGGGTTCGTTGCCGCCCTCCTCCGAGGGCAGGAGCGCCTGGGCGCCGAAGAGCGCGCCGATGGTGCCGAGTTCATCGGTGTCGTTGCGTCCGAGCGCGGTGTCCAGGCTGGCCGCGAGGTAGCGGCCTTCGCCCCACACCGAGCGGTCGGCGAGGACCACCACGCCCCCGGACAGGATCAGCACGTAGCGCAGGTTCTCGTCCCGGGCGAACAACCAGGAGACCAGTTTGGTGCCGAGGGTGATCTGCTCGCGGCCGCCCAATTCCACGGGATCGATGAGCCAGCCCGCGCCGTTCTCGTCCAGAGCGGCGTCGGGGTCGGGGGCCCAACCGCACTCGACGGCGGCGACGGTGCCCTCGTACAGTGCCAGCCGCACCGGGACCAGGTTGTCGCCATGGGAGAAGGGCGGCTCCAGCGGCTCGTCCTTGGGGCTGAAGCCGAGCGCGGTGAGCACGTCGCGGTGCAGGGCGCGCAGAAGACTGTGGTGGGCCTCGACCTCGGCCTCGCTGGGCTCGGTACCCTCACGCACCTGTTCGACGTGGTCGGCCAGTGCCGGGCGGACCTTGAAGTACCGCGCCTTGAGCTGGCGCAGGCCCAGGCGCGGGGTGACGGGTTCGGGGCTCCTCTTCTCGTCCCGGGCCCGGGCGTTCTCCTGTTGCTCCAGCTCGGTCCAGCCCTTGAAGGGGCCGTCCTTGCCCTTGAGCTGCTTGGGCAGTACCTCGGCCAGGTAGTGGGCGGAGAAGTACTCTCCCCGGTTGGCCAGCGAGTCGTAACCCATCAGTTCTCCCCCTTCACCACGGCGAGGACGCGCAGCAGCGGTTCGCCCGCGGTGCTCATCCTGCGCATCAGGCGCTGCTGTTCGGTGTAGGTGTCGTGCACCCGTTCCTTCTTCCGCTGGCCGCGCAGGTCCTCACCCAGACCCTGGAGGCTGAGCTGTTGCCACTGCTCGAGCCGTTGCTGGGGACGGGCCAGGTCCTCCTTGATACGGGCGTCGTACTCGGCGCTGCGCTCCTCCAGGTGGGCCCGGGCCGCGCGGACCGCCGCCGGGACCAGCTCCTGAAGACCAGTCAGGTCCCCGAGCTGGCCGGTGTTGACCATGCCGGTGCCCACCCCCGCCCGCCGGACGGCCTCGAACATGTCCTCCACCCGGGGCTCGCCGGGCAGGCCGGTGACGGCCATCCACTCCACCACCGTGGGCTGGCCCAGCTCGTTGGAATAGGTCCCCTGGACCAGGAAGACCGGGGCGTCGACGTCTCCGCGAATCACAGGGGCCTCGTTGCGGTGGGTCTGGACCTGGACCTTGTCCACCAGCCACTCCACCAGCGGGTGCAGGTCACTGACGTAGCTGGTGTCCGGCCAGGTGGTCTTGGTGGCGCGGGCCTCGTCGAGCCGTTTCTGGGCGTGCTCGCGGTCGAAGGTGACGCGCAGCCGCTCCTTGACCTTGAGCTCGCGCAGGTAGTCGACGGGCAGTGCGCTGAGGCGGTGGGCCAGGTCCCGAGGCGGTTCGAAGGCGAGGATGCGTTCGTCCTCGTCGACGGAGACCTCGCCGGCGACCGTGCTCAGCGCGGCGCGGACGAACTCCTCTGTGGAGCCGAAGAGCTGCGGTTCGGGTGCCCGCTCAGGCGCGGCCTCCCCCTCCGGTACGCCCACATCGCCGAAGAGCACGTCTCCGGCCCAGGCCGGGCCCTCTTCCTGCTGTTGGTGCGCGGCGTCCAGGGACTCGTCCACGGTGCGGCCCTTGAGGAGGTCCTGGATGAGCCGGTCCTCCTCCTTCTTCGCGTTGAACAGGCCGGTGACCGTTTCGGCGGTGCCCATGGCCCGGTGGGCCTTCTCCTCTCGGTCGAGCAGCCTCTCGGAGACGCTGGTGTCGTCCTTGGCGCCCTCGACGGCGGAGGTGAGGACGAGGGCTCGGAACTGGGGGCGGTGTTTCTGCCCGAAGCGGTCGATGCGGCCGTTGCGCTGTTCGATACGGATCAGCGACCACGGCAGGTCGTAGTGCACGATGTGGTGGCACTGGCGGTGCAGGTTGACGCCCTCGGAGGCGACGTCACCGGTGACCAGGACGCGGACCTTGCTGGTCTCCAGGGCGAAGTTGCTGATGATGCGCTGCTGCTCAGTGTCGGAGAGGCCGCCGTGCATGAGCGCCACCTGCTCGGGCTTGAGCCCGAGTGCCTTGGGCAGGGTCTCGTTCAACCACTCCAGGGTGGGCACGGACTCGGAGAAGACCACGGCCCGGGTGGGACTCTTCGCGCCGACCCCGATTTCCTTGAGCTCCTCCACCAGGCCCTTGAGCTTGGCGGAGTCGGCGTCGCCGATTTCCCCTGCCAGGTCACGAAGGTTGAGCAGGGCCTGGTGTTCGCGCTCGTCCTCGCCGTCCTTGAGCGCACCCTTGCCGCTGGTGATGGTCTTCAGCCGGTTCTCGACCGTGGTGGCCAGGGCGACGTGCGAGGACAGGAAAGCCTTGAGCAGGGTGTATGGGAACAGGCGGCGTTCCTTGCGGACCACGGGTCCGCCCTCGCGTTCCTCGCCCGCCAGCCACACCTGGGTGAGTTCGGCGAAGACCTTCTCCTCGGCGGGGGTGGCAGGTACCCGCACCGACACCGAGGGGCCCCGCTCGGGCCAGTCGTCGCCCATCTCCGCGCGCACCTCGGGATGCACCTTGGTGCGGCGGATGTAGAGGTGCTCGATGTCCTTGGCGGAGTAGTCCTTCGGGTCGGCGATGGCGGCCGGGTCGAGCAGGCGAATCAGCTCGGCGAAGGACTCGGAGTTTCCGTTGTGCGGAGTGGCGGAGGCCAGCAGCAGGGCGTCGGTCTGGGCCGCCAAAAGCCGGGCGAGCTGGTTGCGGAGGTTGCCCTCGTTGATGAGGTTGTGCGATTCGTCGATCACCACCGCGTCCCAGTGCATGCTGCGCAGGTGCTGGCCGTACTTGCCCTGATTCTTGAGGGTGTCCACGGAGATGATCGCGCGCTTGAAGTACAGGAAGGGGTTGCGGCCCGCGGGGATGTCGCGCTGGACGCGTTCCAGGCCCACCGAGTCCAGGCGGACCAGCGGGATGGCGAAGCGGGTCCACAGTTCCTGCTGGAACTGCTCCAGGACCTGCTGCGGGGTGACGACGAGGATACGCTCGCCCCGGCCGCGGCGGATAAGCTCCGCGAGGATCAGGCCGATCTCCAGGGTCTTGCCCAGGCCCACCACGTCGGCGATGAGCACGCGCGGGCGCAGTTCCCGGAGCGCGAGTTCGGCAGGGCGGCGCTGATAGACGAGGTCCTTGAGGAGGAACTTGTCCGGCATCGCCAGGCGTCGCTCGGACTGGGGCAACGGCGTACGGCGCAACACCGACTCCAGGTAGAGGCGGCTGTGCGCGTAGCCCGAAGAATCGTCGTGCACCAGCCTGGTCCGCTCGGGGTCCAGGGCGGTGACCTCCTCGATCCCGGTGAAGAACACCGCATCCTCACCGCGGACGAACTCCGAGACCCCGACGGCCCTGACCATGTGCCCGTCCACCGCCGAGGCGGCCGGGGTGCAGGTGCGCACCATCCACTCCGCGTCACGTACCTCCACCCGAGCCCCGGGGGCGAACGGGCTCGTCTGCGTCGCGTCTGCGCCTTCGGTCACTGAACGACCCTCACTGTCCGCTGCGAATCGAGATATCCGGATCGCCCTGCGATCCGACCTGGGTTGGTTGTGGCACGTGGATCCCTGAGAGGTCACGCGCCAAGGGTGGTCCCGGTTGTCCCACCCGCCGCATACGCGGGAATCGGGAGCGCCTTGTTATCAGGTGTCCATCAGTCGGTGACGAAGCCCCGGGTCCCGGAAGCACTGGGTTTCGGGCAGCGGCGAACTGTCAGGCGGCGGGACGGGCATAGGCCTTGCGCAACCGCTCAGCCGTACGTGCCGCGAGGCTGCCCCGCTTCCCTGCCCAGGGCCCGACCGTGCGGGAGGGGTCGACCGTCTCCACTCGGGTGACGGGGGCGTGCCGCTTGGCTGGCGGAACCTCGTCGGTGAGACCCGTGCCCGGGACGTACGTCCGCTCCGCGAGACGTGCCCGAGCAGCCGCGGGTGACAGGTGCGCGGCGGCGAGCTGTTCGGTGAGCTGCGCACGCACGTCCGCCAGACTCGGCCGATCCTCCGACTTGAACGCCAGGAGCTCGGTGACCAGTGGGGTAAGCCCGATGGGGACCCCGGACAGGTTCGGCTCGATGACCGGGTTGGCCGCAGCGAAGCCCAGGGCTTCCGGGGTGGCACCCTCGTACAGGTACTGACCAGAGGTGGCGAAGACCAGCAGCGCGCCAAGGGCGTACACGTCTGCCCCGGCGCCCACCGACGTCGGGGCGGTGAACTGTTCCGGTGCCATGAAGCGAGGGGTACCCAGACGCATGTTGGTGTGCGTCAGGTCGCCTCCAGCGCCGCCGATGGCGACCAGCCCGAAGTCGACCACTTTGGGGCCGTCGGGGCCGAGCATGACATTGGCGGGCTTGAGGTCGCGGTGGAGCAGGCCAGCGGTGTGAATGTCCGTGAGCGCGTTCGCCAGCACGAGGCCCAGCGCCGTTCCGGTCACCTCGTCCAGGGGATCGTGCCGCTTGAGGTAGGTGGCCAGGTCAAGACCCGGAACATACTCCAGGGCGAGCCAGGGGATCTCGTCGGCGTCCTGTCCGGAATCCACGAGCGCGGCCACACCCGGCCCCTGCACCATGCCCAGGGCCGTGGACTCGCGGTCGAACCGCTCCCGCAGATCACTCTGTTCGAGGCCCCCGACATGCAGGGTCTTGACCGCAACCAGCGAGTCGTCATCGGTACGCCCCGCGTAGACCACGCCCATGCCGCCCCTACCGAGCCTGCCCAGGATTTCGATCCCGCCGAGCATACGGGGGTCTGCGGGGGTGAGTGACTGCACTGGGGGACCTGCCAATACCTCGGGAGCCGCGCGTGAGTCGAGGGAGCACACGGTCTGCGGACCCAGGCTATCGCCGCTGACCTGCACACTGATCCGGGACCAAAGTCCCTTTCGGAACTCTGGCCACATGCGGCCACTGTGGGCACACCCGTGGGAGGGAGGGGCCCTCAAGTGACACGCCAGAACGGTTCACGTGGACGATCGAGCTCTGGAATCGTGGGCGTATGCCCCACGTCGAGGTGTCACAGGATGCGGATCACCAACTCGCGCTTCTCGCTCACTGGGAGGGATGCAGTAAGGGCGAGATCATCGCCCGGCTCCTGACCAGACTGTCCGTGGAGGAGGCGTCCCTGGGGTCCGCGAAAGAGGGCGTGAAGGTCCCCGTGTACGCCAACTACAAGAAACAGCGTGTCGAGGGGTGGTTCGACCCGGCGACGCACATGCTCGGTATCGTCTCGCCGCCGTGGGACGGCCAGGTGTTCGACGATCCCAGCCCTGCAGCCGGCGCGGTAGTGGAACGGGCCAACTCGCTGCTTCCCCGCGAGAACAGGGTGAGTACCTCGCGCAACGGCTGGGTCTTCTGGAGGCTGACCGCAACGGGGGAACAGATCCAGTCGCTGCGCATTGGAAAGGCGGCGGAACAGCGTTCCTAGGCCCTTGAGCCACCGACCAGCGACCCGTGCCCGTGACTTGCTCAAGGAAGTGGTGCGGCAGCGCACATCGACAGGGGGTGAACGCACGCCCGACTCCTCCGGCACCGGAGACTGGGCGGCGCAGCCTCGTACCGGCTGGCCGCATGGTCGTACAGTTCAGCGAGCCGATCGGAACGTCTCCCTTCCCTCAACCAAGCTCTCGAACACGTGGACCATCGTGTTCTCGGCCTCCAGGAATCCCAGGATGGGGCTCTGCAATCCCTTCACAGGTTGCGGCTCGGTTCGGATGGAGCGGGAATCGTGACCGGCCTGCGGTCGTGGACCTTCCGGGAAGGCTTTGCTCTGACCCCTACCGACGGGCATCATGACAGAAGCCCACATCCTGTCATTACCCGGGCAACACTCTGGTCTTCTCGTCTGGCAAAGGAAGCACGAACACATGATTGAGGCAGGTCCAGCCGCATGGCTGGTGCGAGGTGGCCGACACGGCGAGCGCGAGAAGATGTGCCTGGACCAGGGCTTGATCATCGTCGGCTGGCGGAACATCGGAGACATCGGTGAATGCCGCAACAAGGAAGAGCTACGGCGCCGAGTACGTGCCGCCTATCCAGAGGCTGGCAAACGAAGTGTGTCCAACTGGACCGGACAGCTGTGGCGTTTCGCCCGCATCCTCCAGGTGGGGGACCACGTCGTACTTCCCCTCAAGACGTCCTCCAAGTCCTCGCCCAAGGTCGCGATCGGACGCGTGGTCGACGAATACCAGTTCCGCATGGAAGCTCCCGAAGGAGTTCGCCACACCCGTCCCGTTGAATGGCTCCGCACGGACATTCGTAGGTCGGACATTCAGCAGGACCTTCGTGACAGTATGGGCTCACTGCTGACCGTGTGCGGGTTGACTCGATTCGACGCCGCCGCACGTGTCGCGGTTCTGGCCGAGAAGGGTAAGGATCCGGGCGCACCCAACACCGTGGAGCAGGAAGAGTGGCACTCCGCCAAAGGCCACGCCGAGCTGTTGACTCAGGCGCTCGAACGAGGGCATGACAAGCCCATCCAGCTGACGATCCGAAAGTTCCTGGAGTACTGGGACGTGGCTCGCCGCACCCCGGCCACAGAGGCACAGATCGAGAAGGACCTCGATGCCCAGGGCTTGACCACAGATCCCCCTTTCACAGAGGGGTGGATCGACAACACCATCGCGATCGTTCCTGTCGGCGAGGAACCCACAGCGGACGAGACCTCATCCGAGCAGGTCACCGAAGTCGCAACTGAGGACAACACCCCCGAAGTCAGCTCGATCACGTTGCGCGTAGGTGACCTGGAAGCCGCCAACCGTCCGGTAGTTTCGGTTCTGCCAGGGGACCCGGTTCCTACTGCCATCACTCATATGATCACCCGCAACTTCTCTCAACTGGCAGTGATCTCAGAGGACAATCTCTGTCACGGCGTTATCAGTTGGGAATCGCTTGGCAAGGCGCGTATGGGCGGTTCGGAGCCCACTATCGTGGATCAGGTCACGAAATCCGTTCCGATCGTCGAGCACGATGACCTGCTGTTGAACCAGATCTCCCATATCTTCGAACACGGCTTCGTGCTTGTGCGCAGCAGTGACAAGAAGAGCATGTCCGGCATCATCACTGCCGCCGACCTCACCCTCCAGTTCGGTGATCTGGCTCGACCTTTCGTCCTCATTGAAGAAGCTGAGAGACGTCTGCGTCAGTGCATTGACGAGTGCTTCGATGCGGAAGAGATCTGCGCCGCCACCAACAAGAATCCGAACAAGGTGAAGTCGGCCGCCGACCTGACCTTGGGAAGCTACTGGCACCTGCTCAAGGAGGAAAAGGAGTGGAACAAACTCGGGTGGACGGTGGACCACAGTATGTTCCTTGACATGTTGAAGGCCGTGACAGCCATCCGCAACGAAACGATGCACTTCAGCCCAGATCCCCTGACTTCGGATCAGATCGACAGGCTGAACGGTTTCGTCGACCTCCTGAGGACTCTCAACCCTGACGGTTAGCGTGCGCTGCCGAGACGCTTCCGCGCTCGGCACTGGCCCTGAAGCCATCCGAGTGCACCCCGTCACCGCAAGCTCACCGCCCGAACTCAAGCCTCCTGCAGGCTGATGGCCCTCGTTCGAGCAACCGCGGATCTCTGCACGCTGGTACAGGCGTTGTCGAACGAAGGTGGGGCCGAATGCGTCGAGCGCGACAACCGCCAGTGGCATCGGCTAGGCACCCGACGGTGGCGCTCGGCCGTCGTGGAAGAGGGCCTGCGGATCAGGAAGACAGGGGTTGCGGGAGGACTTCGGGGCGAGGTTCTTGGAACTGGTGGCGGGTTGGGCACCGAAAGTTGCCGGATCGTCACCACGTGGGTGCACTGTAAGAGAATGAAGCGCTGCGATTTCTGTGAGCTCCCTGTCGGGGAGGGCTGCGCCTGTGCGCTGCCACGGGACTACATCGGTAGCTGTGGGACCGGGACGCCGTTCTCGACCGTGAGACCGTACCCGTCCGGCGACGCCATCCTCATCTCCCTTCGGGGAGTGGCCCACCGGCTGGGCTGCTCCCACCAGTCCGGCTCGGACGTCAGGGCCCCGTTGTGGGGCTGGATCAACTACCCGGACCCGGGGCTGTGGCAGCGGATCAGTGAGACCTCGCCGCTCCGCGCCACCGGGGGCAACACCAAGCGCGCGGCCACCCGGCGGTGCCGGAGCTGCGACCACTGACGGACACCGGGACGGGTTCCGTGAAGCCGTCCCGGGACCGGGTCAGCCACAGTTGCAGTCGCACCCCTCACAGCAGGAACAGTTACTACAGCAGTTGCACGCCTGGCAGCAGGTGCCGCAGGTGTCGGACACGCAGGCGCAGGCCTCGCACCAGGAGTCCCGGGGTTCGCCCGACCACGGGCCGGGGTGGGGGTCGCGGCAGCAGAACTGGCACGTGCAGCACATGAACAGCGCCGCGGCGCAGCCTGCGAGGAGGCCCCGGCCGCGCTGCGGTTCCCGGAACCCGGGGGTGTCGCAGGAGCAGGCGCCGCAGCAGCCGCCCTTGCCGGAGCGCTTCGAGCCCTTCCCGCCGTGACCGGAGTGCCCGCCGTGGCCGGGGTCGTGGGGCTGGCCGCCGTCGCCGGGGTAGTCGACGTGGCCGCCATGACCGGGATGGCCGCTGTGTCCGCCGTGGCCCGAGTGCGCACCGTGGCCCGGGTGACCCGGATGCCCGACATGACCAGGGTGCGGACCGTGGCCCGGGTACGGGCCCTGGCCGGGGTGCTGACCGTGGCCGGGGTGGCCGCCGTGGGCGAAGGTACGGGCGACGGCGCGGTTGAGTTCCTGGACGAGGAGCACGCGGACCAGGCGGTCGTCGGTGAACTCGGCTTCCCTCAGGGCCAGGTCCACACCGAGGACGGCGTCGTCGCAGAGTTCCCGCGCGCGGCCGACCGGGGTGCCGGTGGCGGTGAGCGGGTTCCATGAACCGTTGGCGAGGTCCTCCTCGCGGTCCTCGACCGCGTCCAACAGGTGCGCCACCCGACCGAAGAGGCGTCCCGCCTCCTGGAGCGGGGCGGCGTTCCCCGGGATCCCCGCCAGGGCGGCGGTGTGCGCGAAGGCCTCTCCGGTGGCCTCCTCGGTCGGCCGGGTGACGGTGAGGACGTCGGTGCCCTCGGTGGCGGAGAGCTCGGCCTCGCGCTGGCGGTCGACCACCGTGGCCAGGGCGGTGCCCTCGAAGCCGAGTCCGCTTCCGGTGCGTTGGGCTCCGTTCCGCCATCGGGTGGCCACGCGACCGGCCACGGCGCGCACTCCGGGGCGGGCGTAGGCTCCGTCGCCGTCCTCGATGTGGTCGCTGATCTTGGCCGACGCGAGCATCAGGGAGACCGCCGCGGCCAGGTGGGCGCCGGACCCGTCGGCCACGTCGGCACCGCGCATGCCGCGCAGGAGGCAGCGGCCGGCCGCACGGGTTCCTGCCTGGTCACGGGACTGGGCGGCGGTCAGTACCGACACGACCAGGCCGTCGTAGTTGGTGGCGACCCTGGAGGCCTGGCCGTGGTCGTCCCTCAGGGCGAGGCACAGCCCGCACATGTGGGACATCCACTCCCGAGCCAGGTCCTCGGACAACGTGTGCCGACAGGGCCGCAGGATTCCGAACACGAACCGCCACCTCTTCTCCCGGTGCGCCGAGCGCGCACCGACGCGGGATGTGACTCCCGAAAGCGGTGTCCGGTTCGCATCGATTCAGCGGGCCAGGGGCGAATCGCAGCACTTCTTGAACTTGCGGCCCGAACCGCAGGAACAGGGATCGTTGCGGCCGGGCCGCGGGGTGGTGTCGACGGACCGGTTCGGCGCGCCCCCGAGGTCGGTGCGGGCGTCCAGCGGCGGCAGGTAGGCGTCGGTGGAGCGGGTGGCCAGGTCGTGGGCGTCCGGGGCCATGCCGAGCGCCTCGCGCATGCGGGCGCGACCGAGCAGCGGCATCAGGCCGAGCCGGTTGAGCTCGGCCACGGTCTCCGGGGGCTGGGCGAGCATGCCCCGGCAGACGACGTTGTAGCAGTGCAGGGCCTTGGCGTAGTCGCCTCGCGACGCCAGGTCCTCGGCCAGGAGCACGGCCACGCCGCGGTCCGGACCGGAGTCCATGAGTTCGTCGAGCAGGGCGTCGGCCTCGTCGGTCCGGCCCTCGGCACGGAGCATCGTGACGATCTGGTTGGTCGCGAACTGGCGGTGCCCGGCCTTCGGCGCGTGCTCACGCAACGCCTGGGCGAGTGCGCGCGCCGCGCGTTCGTCCCGTCCGCGCAGGACGTCCACCGCTTCGAGGAGGATCTCACCGGCCTCCTCGGGGTGGGCGGTGAGGTCCCTGAGGTGTCGCTTGGGCAGGTCCAGGTCGCGGATCGCGTCCCACAGCGGTTGCGGGACCGCCGTGGGGGCCGGGGAAGTGTCGGTCATCCTTCCAGGTTAGAGCGTGTCCGGTGGGTGCTGCCCGTCACACGGGCAGTCAGCCCCACGGGGTGACGCGGCCCAGGAGGTCGAGGACTCCCAGCTGGGTGCCGGAGCCGACCTCCAGGCCGATCACGAGGGCGGTCACGGCGAGGGCCGAGACGAGCAGGACCAGCGGCCAGCGCCGGTTCCGTTCCGGGGTCTCGGAGAAGGGTTCCGCGTCGATCCAGGACTGGTCCAGGCGGGCGATCTCCCGGCGGAGGTCCTGGACCTCGGTGTGGTAGCGGTCGCGCTCGTCGCGGACCCGCTGGAGTTCGGCGCGTTCGGCCCTCACGGCGGCGCGGGCGTCGACGACGTCGACGTGGGCGCCCTCGGGCCCGCGTTTGGAGTGCCACCGCTCCAGGCGCGCGAGGGGCAGGTCGGCGTACTGGGTGGGCCAGTTGTCGTCGGGGTCGTCGAAGTTCTCGTCGGTCTCGGGCTCGGTCTCGGCCGCGTAGTCGACGGGTTCCTCTTCGAGGGGGCGGACGGCGAGGGGCGGGGCGTCCTCCGGGGCCTTTGGCTCGGGACGGTCGGCGGAGGCGGAGATGGTCCAGGTCTCGCGGGGCCCCTCGTCGGCCACCGGGGCCCGTGGGGCCTCGTCCCGGAACCCGGATGGCTCG
Organism: Nocardiopsis sp. iso_237; assembly: GCF_056173345.1. Lineage (NCBI taxonomy): Bacteria > Bacillati > Actinomycetota > Actinomycetes > Streptosporangiales > Nocardiopsidaceae > Nocardiopsis > Nocardiopsis sp. iso_237. The sequence continues at coordinate 4,165,319 of NZ_CM149669.1, forward strand.
GGTTCGGTGCTCGTGTCCTCCGAGGACGCGGGGCGTGCGGGTCGCCCGAAGATCGAGAGGGGGTCGTGCTCCGGTTCAGGGGCGGGTTGGCGCCGTGCCACCCCCAGGAAGGTGGGCCCCCGCCTGCCTCCGGCCCAGGTCTCCTGCTCGGCGGTGTCCTGGGAGTCGTCGTCGGCGAAGGGGTCGGGGGCCTCCTCCAGGTCGTCCTCGGGATCGGGCACCGGTTCGTCCGCCAACGGGGCGGGGGTGGGGTCGGGCACCGGTTCGTCCGCCAACGGGGCGGGGGTGGGGTCGATCCAGGTCGGCGGCGAGGGAGCGGGGGGCGGGGTGCTGACCTGCTCCGCGACCGGTCCGCCCTCGGGGATCCCCGCCGTGGCGGGCTGGTCGGGCTCCTCCTGCGGCGCGGGGCGAGGGGCGGGATCCAGCCAGTCGCGGAGGAGGTCGCGGCGCTCACCGAAGGTGGCGGCCTCCGGTACGCCCCGCTCCCTGAGGTGATCGGCCAAGGCGTCGCCGCCCTCCTCCCTCAGGACGGTGACCAGGCCCTCCGCGATTCTGAGGTGCTCCTCCGGGACCGGTGAGAGGAAGGGCGATCCCGCTGCGGCGGGTGGAGCGAAGGCCAGGTGGGGGCCGTCCTCCGGGTCCGGGACCGGCTCGTAGGTGGAGAAGGACCAGCTCCATCCGGCCGCGGGCAGGGCGGCACGCGGGGTGAGAACGTCGTGCAGCACGCGGTGCATGCCCCACAGGAAGCGCAGCTGGGTGGCCTGCCACAGGTCGGCGCGGTCCGGGTCGAGGGTCAGGCGGAGGGGGCGGTCGGGGTGCGCGAGCGCGTGGGCCACGGCCCCGACGAGGATGGGCTCGCCCTCGATCCGGGTCTCGGCGGCGCGCCGGTCGCGGGTGCGCAGGGCGCCGGGGGCGGCGGTGAGTTCCCAGGGCTCGGGGGCGGGCAGGGTCCGCATCGCGGCCCAGCCCGGTTTGGGGGGCCTGCTCGCGGCGGGCCGGGTGTTGGGGTTCTCGTGCAGGGCGAGGACCCGGGGGAAGTCCAGACCGCGGGTGGGCCCGACGATCGCCCAGGCGTGGGCCTCGCGGACGTCGCCGGGCCACCGGTACACGAGGGCGCTCTGTCCGTCGGGGTAGTGGTGGGCCCAGAGGGTCTCCGGGTAGGCGGCCGGGTCGGTGCCGGGCAGCGCCGACCGGTAGTCGGCGGTGAGTGCGGGGATGAGGCGGTCGCGCCAGGAGCGCAGTACGGGCTGGTCCCGGTCGGGGAGGGAGGTGGCCGACGGCCCCGGTCCGACGCGGCCGAGGAGGGTGGGTTCGGCCCAGGCGAAGTGGATCTGGTGGTAGGCACCGGAGTCCGCTTCCAACGCCGTCGTGCTCTCGGGCAACTGAGCCCCTCCCCGTGGTTCGCGGATCTCCGGTGCGCTCGGCCCCGCCGAGCGCCTTCCTAGGGAAGGTATCCGCCCGAAGCGTCAGGAAACCGCGAAAGCGGAGTTATGCGGGCATATACGAGCTTTGTCGGTTCTGTGATCAGCGGGGGCAACCGGGCCGGGTCAGGCGTTCTCCGGGGAGGCCGCCTCCGGGGCGCCGTCGGAGAGTACGCCCAGGTAGTGGTCGATCTTGTGCTGGATGGTGATCTGGCGTGCCCGCAGCTCCGCGACACGGGTGTCGAGGAGCCGCTGGTGGCCCTGCAACACCTCGAGGCGGTCGGGGACCGTGTGGTCGCCGTCGCGGACCAGCTCGGCGAAGTCGCGCAGCTGAGCGATGGGCATGTCGGTCTCGCGCAGGCAGCGGAGCATGTCCAGAAGTTCGACGTCGTCGGTGCGGTAGCGGCGGTGGCCGTTGGGGGCGCGGTCCACCCTCCGGAGCAGGCCCGCCCTCTCGTAGTACCGCAGGGTGTCGAGCGTGACCCCGAAGCGCTCGGCCACCTCGCCGGGGGTGTGGTAGTCCGTCATCCCGTAAGCATGCGACCTGGACCGCACTCCAGGTCAAGTCCGAGGCGGCGATCCCCCCGGGGGTCAGCCGCCGCTGCCCCGGATGGCGCCGACCACGGCGTCGGTGAGGTCGTCGATGATCTCCCGCTCGCTCACCTCGGGGTGTTCGAGCCACCACTCCCCCGCCGCCTGGACCATGCCCACGACGGCGTGCGCGGCGATCTGGGCCCTCAGACGGCCGCTGATCCGTCCCTCGGTGATCAGCAGGTCCGCGAGCTCCTCGCCCAGGCGGCGCACCATCAGCCCGAGGTCGCTGCGGGTACGCACGTCCTCCGAGGTGGCCCGGTCCATCAGGAACCGGTAGAGGTTGAGGTTCTGCGAGATCATCGACAGGTAGGCGCCGACCGTGGCCCGTGCGCGCACGTCGAAGTCGGTGTGCTGGTACAGCTCGGAGCGGATGGCCTCGATGAGCGGGTCCACGTGGCGCCGGGCCAGCGCCTGGTAGAGGCCGCCCTTGTCACCGAAGTGCCGGTAGAGGATGGGTTTGCTGATCCCCGCCTCGGTGGCGATGGCGAGCATGGAGGCGTCGGGGCCGTCACGCTGGATCACCCGGTCGGCGGCGTCCAGGATGGCCCGCCGCCGCTCGGGGTCGCGGCCGCGCCCGCTCCGTCCCCGCCGGGGCGCCGGCGCGGGGGTGTCGTCGTCGGGCGCGGTCTGCTGTGAGTTTTCGAAGGCCACAAGGGTTCACCGTACTGGAGGGCGGAGCTCGGCGGTCCCGGCGCGCCCCTCAGGTCCGGATCGCGATCCAGGTCGCGCGGGCCAGGGCGAACAGGCGGCCCTCTCCGTCGTGGAGGGTGCTGCCGGTGTGGACCTTGCGGCCGTCGACGGACTCCAGGTGGCCCATGACGACCTGGGTGGAGCCGACCGGCGGGAGCGCCAGGACCTGGACGGTGAACCGGCCGAGGACGATGGGGCGGCCGGAGACGTCGCTGGACCAGCCGCCGGGGCAGTCCAGCGCCGCCCAGACCTGGGCGAGGGCGGCCGTGCCGTCGCCGCCGTCCACCTCCGGGCGGACCTCCCAGGTGCAGGCGACGGTGTTGCCGACCCCGTCGGGCCCCTCCCCCGGGCGGACCCGTCCCGCGAACAGGCGCAGGCCGTCACCCTCGGCGCGTTCGGGGCCGCAGCTGTAGCAGCGGGGGAAGGGGTGCGCGTCCCACCCGCCGTACCGCTTCCGGGCCTCCTCGGCCTCGGCGGCACCGACCGGTCCGCCGGGGATCAGTCCGGGGTCGAGGGGGTCGGCGGTCACGGCCTCGGCCACCAGGCGGGCTCGGTCCTCTGCCGTGGGGTCGACCAGGCGCAGGCCCTCCTCCGGGGAGCCCTCCACCGTCAACGGGCGGTCCAGCGGCGGCGGGTTGCGCAGCGTGACCTGGACGGCCGGGCCGCCCGGAGCGGTCAGTCGCGCGGCGAGCAGGCCCGCGCTGTAGCCGCCGTTGCCGGAGCCGTCGGGGCCGTTGAAGGCCGCCGGGATGGTGAGGGTGGGGGCGCCGTTGCCTGGTGTCATGGGCCACAGGGTAACGGGGGTGGCGTGGGCGGAAGGTCCCGCCCCGGCGGGCGCGGAGCCGCCCGGGGTCCCGTGGTGAGGACGCGAGTGCCCGGAGGGGAAACGGGTCTCGCACTCCGTGAAAGGGCATACCCCGGGGCCAATGCACAGGAAACGCGGAGGCCCCTTTCCTTCGCACCCTTTCCCGCGCTGAGCACACACGCACCTCGGAACACGAGGGAATGGAGGACGCCGCCCACCGGAGCGTCGAGTCCCTTCATGGGATGAGATGGCCATGGGCCTTTTCCATGACATGGCAGGTCGGAGCCCTGAATATGGCAGGGATGATCAGCGGGTCAGGGGATCAATCTCAGCCCGATTTCCTCCCTTAAGTTCCATTTTTGGCTAGCTTTGGGGCCAAATGTGCCTCAGCTGGATAACAGCCGGTCGCGGACTATTGCCACGCGTCCACCCGCTGCCCAGAATCCGTTCTACTTCGATCCTGGATTCATCCCCCAACGGCAGAGGAACCACTGCGTGAGAATCACCGGGAACATCACCAAGGCCACGGCCGTGGTCGCGGCGGGAGCGCTCGCGCTCTCCGCGTGCTCGACGTCGGACGGAGGAGGCGGCGCCGCCTCCTCCGACTCCTCCACGATCACCCTGGCGTGGGACCAGGAGTACGACAGCTTCAACAACACCACGGCCGGGGCCAACTCCAGCAAGAACGCGATCGTCAACCACCAGCTGACCAGCGGCTTCTGGTACTTCGGTGAGGGCGGCGCGGTCACCGCCAACACCGACTTCGGGACCTACGAACAGGTCTCCGAGGATCCGCAGGTCGTCGAGTACTCGATCCACCCGGATGCCGTGTGGTCCGACGGGGAGGTCATCGACTGCTCCGACGCGCTGCTCTGGTGGGCGCAGCAGAGCGGACGCTTCGAGTTCTCCTCCAACGGCACGGCGGGTGTCGAGGACACGGTGATGCCCGACTGCGAGATCGGTGACAAGGACTTCGCGCTGGAGTACGAGGTCCCCTTCTCCGACTGGTCCAGCAACGGCCCGGGCAACGGCAACAACACGCTCATGCCCGCCCACGTGGTCGCGGAACAGGGCGGGCTCACCGTCGAGGAACTCGTGGAGGCCATCCGCGACGAGGATCACGACGCCCTCGCCGGGTCAGTCGAGTTCTTCAACGAGGGCTGGACCGTCAGCGGCGCCCTGCCGGACTCCTCCCTCACCCCCTCCTCCGGCCCCTACCAGCTCGCCGGTTACGAGGCCGGGCAGTCGCTGACCCTGGAGCCGAACGAGAGCTGGTGGGGTGCGGCTCCGGCCACCTCCAACATCGTCGTGCGCTGGATCGCCTCCGACGAGCAGACCCAGGCCCTGGAGAACCGCGAGATCAACATCATGCGGCCCCAGCCCACGGTCGATCTGATCAACCAGGTCGAGGCCCTGGAGGGCGTCGAGGTCCAGGTCTACGACGAGTACATCTACGAGCACCTCGACTTCAACTTCGACTCCAGCCCCTTCGAGGAGTACGACCTGCGCGAGGCCTTCGCGCAGTGCGTGCCCCGCCAGTTGATCGTGGACAACCTCATCAAGCCGGTCCAGCCCGAGGCCGAGACCATGGACGTGCGCAACATCGCCCCCTTCGACCCGGGCTACGCGGAGGCCGTCGCGGCCAGCGGCGGCGACCAGTGGGGCGAGGTGGACCTCGACCGCTCGCGGGAACTGCTCGAAGAGCTCGACATGGTCGGCCAGGAGGTGCGGCTCGGCTTCATCGGTGGCAACCCCCGCCGCCAGCAGACCGCGGAACTGATCAAGGACTCCTGTGACCAGGCCGGGTTCGACGTCCAGATCAACGGCGAGGACACCTTCTTCGACACCGACGGCGGGCTGTCGCAGAACACCTATGACGTGGCCATGTACGCCTGGTCCGGCTCCGCCGAGGTGAGCAGCTGGAACTCCACCTTCCGCTCGCCCGACGAGTGCACCGGCGAGGCCAAGGGCAACAACAACGGCTGCTACGCCAACGACGAACTGGACGGTCTGCTGGCCGACGTCCTCCAGGAGGCCGACCCGGACGCCCAGTTGGAGATCATCAACGAGATCGAGACGATCCTCTGGGACGACCTGGTGACGATCCCGCTGTTCAGCCACCCCGGCACCGCCGCGTGGAGCGACAACGTGGAGAACGTCGTCCCCAACCCGGCGCAGACCGACATCGTCTGGAACGTGTGGGACTGGTCGGTCCAGTAGGCCGCACCGCACCCAACGCGCGCGGACACCCGTGCCGTCCGGACCCACCCGGACGGCACGGCCCCGGCCCCTGGCCGGAAGGGCCGACCCGCCACCCGCGCGCGAACGTCCCCCAGCCTCCAGGAGTCAGCACCCGTGCTCGTCTTCATCGCGCGAAGACTCGTCGTCTCGGTCTTCGTGCTCTTCGCCGCGACCTTCGTGATGTTCGTCCTCGCGACCAACACCGGTGACCCGCTCGCCGACCTCCGGGAACTACCGGAGAACGCCCGCGAGGCCGCCATGGCGGAGCGGATCGAGCGGATGCGCCTCGACCTCCCCGTCTACTCCCGTTACTTCCTCTGGCTCGTTGGCGCCCTCACCGGTGACTTCGGAGTGAACCGGCAGGGTCAGGACGTCAACGTCCTGCTCACCGACGCCGTCTCGGCCACGATGCAGCTGGTGGTGGCCGCCACCCTCCTCGCCATCATCATCGGCATCGCCATCGGTGTCGTGTCCGCGCTGCGCCAGTACAGCGGGTTCGACCACTCGGTGACCTTCGGCGCCTTCGTCGCCTTCTCCCTGCCCATCTTCTGGGTCGGGGTGCTGCTCAAGCAGTACGGAGCCATCGAGTTCAACGACTGGCTGGCGCAACCGGTCATCCCTCCCCCGGTCATCGCCGTGGTGTCCCTGCTCGCCGGGCTGGCCTGGAGCTCCTTGGTCGTGGGCGACCGCCGTACCCGGATCATCGCCTTCGCCGGAGCCTCGGCCGCCACGGCGGGAATCCTCACGTTCGTCTCGGTGACCCAGTGGTTCACCGACCCCGGGCTGGGCCCGGTGGTGGTGGCGGTCAGCGCCTTCGGCGCCGCCGTCGGTTTCAGCGTGCTGATCTCGGGGCCGCGTCCGAACCGGCCGATGTACGCCGCGTTGGCGTCGGCGGCGTTGGGCACGTTCCTGTACTTCGCGCTGTCGCCGGTCCTGGCCGACCCCGACCTGGCCGTCATCGGCGGCCTGGCCCTGGCCACCGTGGTCGTGTGCGTGGCGCTCGGCCACGGGATCGGCGGTGTGCTGTACCGGCGCGAGGCCGTCGCGACGGCGCTGTGGACGGGCCTGTTCACCGGCGGCGTCATCTTCGTCGACCGGATGCTGCGCTCCTTCGCCTCCTACAGCGCCTCCATGCAGGGCCGCCCGATCTCCACGGTGGGCGCCCGCACCCCCAACTACCAGGGAACGTTCTGGGAGCTGTCACTGGACTCGGCGGGCCACCTGGCGCTGCCCACCCTGGCCCTGATCCTGGTCTCCCTGGCGACCTACACCCGCTACAGCCGCGCCAGCATGCTGGAGGTGATGAACCAGGACTACGTGCGCACGGCGCGGGCCAAGGGCCTGCCCGAACGCACGGTGATGACCCGGCACGCCTTCCGCAACGGGCTCATCCCCATCACGACCCTGGCCGCCTACGACTTCGGGACCGTGATCGGCGGGGCGGTGGTCACGGAGACGGTCTTCGGCTGGCGCGCGATGGGGCACCTGCTGCTCACCGGGCTCAACGAGGCCGACCCGGCACCCGTCATGGCGTTCTTCGTGGTGGCGGGCGGCGCGATCGTCCTGTTCAACATGGTCGCCGACATCACCTACGCCTATCTCGACCCCCGGATCCGGCTGTCATGACCGAGGGAGACACTCGATGACGACGCACCACGACGCTCCGCCACCGCACCCCGAGGACGGTCCGCCGGGGCCCGGACACCCGGACTCCGACGCCGCCCAGGGCCTGGACATCGCGGCCCGCACCCAGTGGCAGCTGGTCCGCTCCCGCTTCCTCCGTCACCGCGCCGCCCTGCTCGGCATGGTGCTGCTGGCCGGGGTGGTCCTGCTGTCCTTCAGCTCGATCGGGTTCGGTCCCGTCCCGGGCTGGTGGGACAAGTCCCCCTCAGCGACCGGCCCCCTCACCGACGGGGGCGACCCCACGCTCAGCCTCGTGCCGGGGTTCCTCGGCGGGGCGGGCCTGTCCCTGGGTGAACACCCCTTCGGGCAGGACAACGTCGGCAAGGACTACTTCGCGCTCACCATGCGCGGCACCCAGGTCTCCCTCACCGTGGCCTTCCTCGTCGGGGTCGTGGCCACCGTCGTGGGGACGGTCGTCGGCGCCTGCGCGGGCTACTTCCGGGGCTGGACCGAGACGGTGCTGATGCGGGTCACCGACGTCCTCATCGCGATCCCGCTCCTGGCCATCGCCGCCGCGGCCGCGAAGATCGCCGGTCAGGCGGGGATCCTCTATCTGGGCGTCGTCCTGGGGCTGGTGACCTGGACCCAGACCGCCCGCCTGGTGCGCGGTTCGGTGCTGTCCCTGCGGGAGAAGGAGTTCGTGGAGGCGGCCCGCTCGGTGGGCACCTCCTCGAGCCGCATCATCTTCAAGCACATCCTGCCGAACACGGTGGGCGTGATCATCGTCAGCGTGACGCTCGCGATCGCGGCGGCGGTCCTGCTGGAGTCCGCCCTGTCCTTCCTGGGCATGGGCGTGCAACCGCCGGACACCTCCCTGGGCCGTCTGATCACCGACTACCGGAGCGCGATGGGCACCCGCCCCTGGCTGTTCTACTGGCCCGGCCTCTTCATCATCCTCATCGCGCTCTCCGTCAACTTCATCGGAGACGGCCTGCGCGACGCCTTCGACCCACGACAGAACAGGGTGCGTGACTGATGACCCGGACACCCCCCATGCCACCGCCGGGCGCCGCCGCGGACCCGGCTCTCGACGCCCCGCTCACCGACGCCGCCGGTGAGGTCCACACCGCGCGCACCCTGGCCGACGCGCGCGAGCCCACCGAACACGAGGTGCTGCGGGTGGAGAACCTCAGCGTGGAGTTCCCCACCGACGACGGCGTGGTCAGGGCCGTGCGCGACGTCTCGTACACGCTGCGCGAGCGCGAGGTCCTGTCCATCGTCGGGGAGTCCGGCTCGGGGAAGTCGGTCTCCTCCATGGCGCTGCTGGGCCTGCTCCCCCGAAGCGCGCGCGTCACCGGCCGTGTGCTCTACCGGGGACGGGACCTGCTGGCGATGCGCCGGAAGGAGCTGCGCTCCCTGCGCGGCCGACGGATCTCGATGGTCTTCCAGGACCCCATGACCGCGCTCAACCCGGTGCACACCGTCGGGGACCAGCTGGCCGAGGCGGTCCTGGCGCACGCGCTGGTGCCGCCCAGGCAGGCGCTCGAACGCGCCCGGGAGATGCTCGACCTGGTGGGCATCCCCCAGGCCGCGCAACGTCTGCGCAGTTACCCGCACGAGTTCTCCGGGGGCATGCGCCAGCGGGTCATGATCGCCATGGCGATCATCAACGACCCCGACGTGATCATCGCCGACGAACCGACCACGGCGCTGGACGTCACCGTCCAGGCCCAGATCCTGGAGAAGCTGCTGGAGGTCAAGGACACCGTCAACGCCGCGATCCTGCTGATCACGCACGACCTGGGGGTGGTGGCGGGTCTGGCCCACCGGGTCCTGGTCATGTACGCGGGCCGACCGGTGGAGATCGGGGACACCGACGAGGTGTTCTACCGGACCCGGATGCCGTACACGGCGGGGCTGCTGGGCTCGACACCGTCCATGACCTCGGTGCGCGGCGAACGCCTCCGGCCGATCCGCGGCACCCCGCCGTCCCTGATCCGCCTGCCCCCGGGCTGTCCGTTCTCCCCGCGCTGTCCGCTGGCCGACGCCACGTGCCGGTCGGCCGAGCCCGCGCTGGTCAGGGTGGACGGGCCCGACAGCGGGCACCTGGCCTCCTGTCACCACGGTGACCGGCTGGTGGACGTGGCGGACCCGACGGCCTTCTTCCGTGACGGGGGGACGGAACGATGACGACCGTCGCAGGGGAACGCGGCGCCCTGGGCGCCCCCGACGCCCCACTGCTCGAGGTCCGGGATCTGGAGGTGCGCTTCCCCGTGCACGGCTCCGGGTTCCTGCGCCGCGTGATCGGCCAGGTCCACGCGGTCAACGGGGTCAGTCTGCGACTGGCCGAGCGGGAGACCCTCGGCGTGGTCGGGGAGTCCGGCTGCGGGAAGTCCACAACGGGCCGGGCCATCCTCCAACTGGTCGCGCCCACCGCGGGGTCGGTGCGCTTCCGGGGGGAGGAGCTCACCACGATGTCCCCGGCGAGGATGCAGCGGGTCAGGCGCGAGGTGGGCATGGTCTTCCAGGACCCCTACGCCTCGCTCAACCCCCGACTCCCGGTGAACGACATCATCGCGGAACCGTTGAAGGTGCACCGCCGCTGGAGTGACGGCGGCCCCGAGCGGGTGGCCGAGCTCCTGCGGATGGTGGGTCTGAGCCCCGAGCACGGGAACCGCTACCCGCACGAGTTCTCCGGAGGCCAGCGGCAGAGGGTGGGAATCGCCCGGGCCCTGGCGCTGGAACCCAGCCTCCTGGTGCTCGACGAGCCCGTCTCCGCGCTGGACGTCTCGGTGCAGGCCGGAGTGGTGAACCTGCTGGCGGAGCTCCAGGAGCGGCTGGGGTTGTCGTACGTGTTCATCGCGCACGACCTGTCGGTGGTGCGGCACATCTCGGACCGGGTGGCGGTGATGTACCTGGGCGGGGTGGTGGAGACCGGCACCCGTGAGGACGTCTACGACCGGGCCTCGCACCCGTACACGATCGCCCTGCTGTCGGCGGCGCCCTGGGCCGACCCGCGTACGGAGCGGGTACGGGAGCGGATCGTCCTCACGGGCGACGTGCCGAGCCCGGTGGACCCGCCCAGCGGCTGCCGGTTCCGCACCCGCTGTTGGAAGGCACGGGACCTGTGCGCCGAGGAGGTGCCGGAGCTGGTGGACCGGGGGGCGGGGCACCCGGTGGCCTGCCACTTCCCCGAGTAGGCGGTGCGCGGGCGCGGGGTGTCCTCACCCCGCGCCCGCCAGGCCCGCCGGCCCGGGACGTCCGGCCGCCGCCGTTCCTAACGGATCGGCAGGCCGGTGATGGTGCGGCCGATGATGAGTTTCTGGATCTCGCTGGCGCCCTCGAAGATGGTGAAGATGGAGGCGTCGCGGTGCCAGCGTTCCACGGGGTAGTCCCGGGTGTAGCCGTTGCCGCCGAGGATGCGCAGGGAGTTCTGGGTGACGTAGGTGGCGGTCTCGGAGGCGTAGAGCTTGCTCATGGAGCCCTCGGCGTTGGTGAAGTCCTTGCCGTTGCGCGCCATCCAGGCGGCTCGCCACACCAGCAACCGGGCGGCGTCGATCCGGGTGGCCATGTCGGCCAGGAGGAAGGCCACGCCCTGGTTGTCCCCGATCGGCCTGCCGAACTGCTCGCGCTGGACGGAGTAGTCCCGCGCGTACTCGTACGCCGCCCGCGCGCAGCCCACCGCCATGACACCGACGCTCGGACGGGAGGCCTCGAAGGTCTTCATGGCGGCCTGGCCCTTGGAGCGCCTGCCCTCCCTGGCGCGGGCGATCCGCTCGTCCAGTTTCTCCTTGCCGCCCAGGAGGCAGGAGCCGGGGACGCGCACGTCGTCCAGGACGACCTCGGCGGTGTGTGAGGCGCGGATGCCGTGCTTGGCGAACTTCTGGCCCTGGGACAGGCCGGGGGTGTTCGGCGGGATGACGAAGGACGCCTGCCCGCGCGAGCCCAGCTCGGGTTCCACGGAGGCCACGACGACGTGGACGTGGGCGATGCCGCCGTTGGTGGCCCAGGTCTTGACGCCGTTGATCACCCACTCGTCCTTGGCCTGGTCGTAGACCGCGTGGGTGCGGATGGCGGAGACGTCCGAACCCGCGTCGGGCTCGGAGGAACAGAAGGCGCCGAGTTTGACGTCGTCGGCGCTACCGAACATCTGCGGCACCCATTCGAAGAGCTGTTCCTGGGTGCCGTTGGAGGCGACGGAGACGGCGGCCAGACCGGTTCCAGTGATCGCCAGGGCGATACCCGGGTCACCCCAGTACAGCTCCTCGAAGGCGACGGGGATACCGAGTCCGGTGGGCTCCAACCACTGGTTGGCGAAGAAGTCCAGCGAGTACAGGCCGATCTTGGCGGCCTCCTGGATGATCGGCCAGGGGGTCTCCTCCCGCTCGTCCCACTCGGCGGCGGCGGGGCGGATGACGTCGGCGGCGAACCCGTGGGCCCAGTCCCGGACGTCGCGAACGTCCTCGCTCAGTTCCAGGCTGAAGGCGGGAGCGGTGGCCTCACTCATGCGATTGCGTCCTTTGTTGGATCCTCCGGGGGACGGAGGGGCGACCATGAAGTGCTACCAACGGTAACAGTCAGTCTGGACAGGCACAACGACGCGCTCCCACGCGGAACGGGGAAGAGTCCTGACACACACCTGTCCGGTGTTTGCCGCCCCGCTCCCACACTGGAGGGAGGGGGTGTGAGCAGTGCCTGGAACCGTGTGGACCGGAACGATCAGCTTCGGACTGGTGTCGGTCGGCGTGCGCATGTACTCCGCACGCGAGAGGCACGGACCGACCGTCCACCAGTTCGTGCGCGGCACCAACGCGCGCGTGCGTTACCAGCGGGTCAACGAGGACACCGGCGAACGCGTGGCCAACGAGGACATCGTCAAGGGAGCCGAGGTCGACGACTCCGACTCCTACGTGCTCCTGGAACCCGCGGACCTGGAGCAGATCCAGCCCGGGCGGAGCAGGACGCTGGAGATCACCGGGTTCATCTCCGCCGAGGACGTCGATCCGCTGTGGTTCTCGTCCACCTACTACCTGGGACCGGACAAGAGTTCGTCGAAGCCGTACCGGTTGCTCCTGGCCGCGCTGGAGGAGTCCGGCCGGGCGGGTCTCGGAACGCTGGTCATGCGCAACCGGCAGCACCTGGCCCTGATCGCTCCGCAGCAGGGCGTCCTGACGGCGAGCACCCTCTACTGGCCGGACGAGATCCGCGACCCCGAGGACGTCATGCGCCCTCCGACGGGCGAGGTCGACCAGGGAGAGCTCAAGCTCGCCTCCCAGCTGATCGACGCGATGACCGCCGACTGGGAGCCCTCACAGTACTCCGACGAGTACGAGCGGCGGCTGGAGGACCTGATCGCCACGAAGGCGCGGGGCGGCACCGTCAGCTACGAGGGCAGGGAGCCCGAGGAGAAGGGCGAGGGCAAGGTCATCGCGCTCGACGACGCTCTCCGCGCGTCGTTGAAGCAGAGGCGCGAGAAGCGGGCCGCGAAGTCCGGACGCCGCGGCCGCGCTCCGGCGCCGCGCTCCTCCGAAGACCACCGGCCCACCAAGGGCGAGCTCATGGAGCAGGCCAGGAAGCTCGACATCCCCGGTCGTTCACGCATGACCAGGGACGAACTGGCCGACGCGGTCGCGGACGCCGGCTGACTACTCCGTGTCCAGGTCCCGGGGCACGTCCTCGGGCACCAGGTCGGTGCGCGCGCGGAGGAACTGGACGACGTGCCGCCACCGGCCGGACACCTCGGCCGAGTCCGGGCACACCTCCACCACCAGGTCCGGTACGACCCGTGTGTAGGTCTGGCGGGAGGCGTCCCCGCCCCATGTCGCGGCGAGGAGCCGGGGCCAGGGGTGGTCGTCGGTCTTGACCACGTGCCCCGCGACCTCCTCGGACTCGTCCGGGGAGAGGTCCGAGGTCCGCCCCGCCACCCGCAGCTCGCCGGTCGCGGAGTCCACGCGGCCCAGGATGAGCGCGCGGGGGGCCCGCGCGTGCCCGACGATCCCGCCCACGATCGCCTCGGTGGTGACGCGGTGCTTCCACTTGCGCCAGTCCCTGCGGCCCGGACGGTAGGAGCGGCGCGCGTCCTTGATCATCACGCCCTCCACTCCCACGGCGGGCATCTCGTCCCACCACTGCATGGCGACCTCCGGGTTGTCGGTCTGCCAGCCGAGCGTGAGCGGCGAGGGCTGCTCGACCAGCTCCATGAGACGTTCCAGTTCCCCGCGCCGGTGGGAGAGCGCCCGGTGCGTGAGGTCCCGGCCACCGGCCCTCAGCAGGTCGAACACCACGAGGTGGCACGGGTCGGTGCGCGCCAGGGCGCGGGCGTGGCGGACCGAGGCACCGTTCCGCCTCAGCAGGGCCCCGAAGTCCAGCCGCCCGTCGTCCGCCCACCGGATGATCTCCCCGTCCAGCAGGATGCCCTCGGGGAGCTGGCTGTCCAGGGCCTCCACGATCTCGGGGAAGCGCTGTGACAGCGACCTCCCCTGCCTGCTGTCCATGCGCACGGGCCCGGTCTCGGCCAGGCACCGGAAGCCGTCCCACTTCGGCTCGTAGAGCAGGCTCTCACCCGTGGGGAAATGATCGACGGCGCTCGCAAGCATCGGTTCCACGCCCGCCCCCTACCCCGCACCAGCTCATCGGGAGACCAACACCCAGCTAAGGGTGGGTGGGACCCGTCATTCCACGGTGCTCTCCCGTCCCCCGCGGCACTTGACACGCGCGCGTGCCCGTCTGAATGATGCGGGTCCCACCCCACCCCCTTCCGGAGGCGACCATGGCTTCGCACTACGGCGACTACCAGCTGGAGATCTACCTCAACGGCCTCACCGGTGTCGTTCCCTCCCACCCCGTGGCCTTCGCCGAACTGGAGCGCAGGGCGGCCGAGGCGCTCCCACCGTGGGTGTGGTCCTACGTGGCGGGCGGCGCGGGCGACGAGCACACCCAGGACGCCAACACCGCCGCGTTCCGGAGGTGGGGCCTGTACCCCCGCATGTTCGTGGGCGCCAAGGAGCGCGACACCAGCGTCGAACTGTGCGGGATCCGCCTGCCCTCGCCGCTCATGATGGCCCCGGTCGGGGTGGTCGGCCTCTGTTCCCAGGACGGGCACGGGGACCTGGCCACGGCGGAGGCCGCGGCGCGCACCGGGGTCCCGATGATCGCCTCCACCCTGTCCCAGGACCCGATGGAGGAGGTCGCCGCGCGGTTCGGTGACACTCCCGGGTTCTTCCAGCTGTACACGCCGACCGACCGCGAGCTGGCGGCCAGCCTGGTCCGCCGCGCCGAGGCGGCCGGGTTCGCGGGGATCGTCGTCACCCTGGACACCTGGGTCACCGGCTGGCGCCCGCGTGACCTGGCCACCGCGAACATGCCGATGCTGCGCGGCCACTGCCTGGCCAACTACACGTCCGACCCCGTCTTCCAGGAGCGGGTGGGCGCGGACGCCCCGCGCGACGCCGTGGTGGCGCACTGGGCCGGTGTCTTCGGCAACCCCTTGACCTGGGACGACCTGCCGTGGTTGCGGTCCCTGACCGACCTGCCGCTGATCGTGAAGGGCGTGTGCCACCCCGACGACGCCCGGCGGGCCGCGGACGGGGGCGTGGACGCCGTCTACGTCTCCAACCACGGCGGCCGACAGGCCAACGGCGGCATCCCGGCCCTGGAGTGCCTGCCGGACGTGGCCGCCGCCACGGACCTGCCGGTGGTCTTCGACTCCGGGGTGCGGTCCGGCAGCGACGCGGTCAAGGCCCTGGCGCTGGGGGCCACGGCGGTGGCGGTCGGCCGCCCCTACGTCTACGGGCTGGCCCTGGGCGGGGCGGACGGGATCGTGCACGTGCTGCGGTCCCTGCTGGCCGAGGCGGACCTGCTCATGGCGGTCGACGGCTACCCGTCGTTGGCCGACCTCACCCCGGAGGCGCTGCGGGACCTGCGCGCCTGAGCGGTTCCGGGTACGGGGCGAAGAGACCGTGCGGGGACCGACGCCGTACGCGTCGGCCCCCTCACACGGGTACCGGTGGAGGGTCCGGGGCTCAGTCCTGGCTGTGGCCCTCCAGGAAGGTGTAGACGTCGTGCTCGTCCACGCCGGGGAAGGTGCCCGACGGCAGGGCCGACAGGACGTGGGAGTGGGCGCGGGCCGAGGGCCACACGTTGCCCTCCCAGCGGCTGGCGAGCTGGGCGGGCGGACGCACGCAGCACTCGCCGTTGGGGCAGTTGGACTTGGTGCGGTTGGTGGTCTCGCGTCCTCGGAACCAGCGGGACTCCTTGTAGGGCACGCCCAGGGTGATGGCGAAGTTGCGCTCGCGGCTGGGGTCCACGTGGGCGACGCACCAGTGGGTGCCGTTGGGCTTGTCCGTGTACTGGTAGTAGATCGAGTACCGGTCGGGTGACTGGAACACCTGGCGGCCCGACCACTGGCGGCACATGCGCTGACCCTCGATGGCACCGCTGTCGTCGGTGGGGAAGACCAGGCCGTCGTTCTCGTAGGCCTTGTAGATGATGCCGGTCTCGTCGTTGCGGATGAAGTGGCAGACCAGGTCCAGGTGGCGGTGGGCCAGGTTGGTGAACCGGTGCGCCGCCATCTCGTAGGAGACGGAGTAGACGTCCCGCAGGTCCTCCACGGACAGGTCGCGCGCCTTCTTCGCCTCCTGGAGGTAGGTGACCGCCGTGGTCTCGGGGATGAGGACGGCGGCGGCGAAGTAGTTGGCCTCCACGCGCTGGCGGAGGAAGTCACCGAAGTCGCGGGGCTGGTTGTGGCCGAGGATCACGTGGCCGAGCGTCTGGAGGAGGATCGTGCGCGGGCTGTGCATGCCCAGCGTGGTCTCGCGCTTGAGGTAGATGCGCCGGTTGACGTGGTCGGTCAGGGAGCGCACCGAGCGGGGGAGGTCCTGGACGTACCTCAGGGAGAACCCGTGGTGGGTGGCGATCGCGAGGATCTGCCCCTGGGAGAGGGGCCCGGCCGTGTAGTTGACCGCCGAGAGGGTGTCGGCGGCCGCGGCCTCGATGGTCTCGAAGTAGTTGCCCCGCTCCCGCATCTGGCGGCGCAGGTCGGCGTTGGCCCGGCGCGCCTCCTCGGGGGTGGCGGTCGGCTTGGCGTTGCGCCTCTTGAGCTCGTCGTAGAGCCCGACGATGTGTTCGAGGACGTCGTTGGGGACCCGCTTGCCCACCTTCAGGTGCGGGAGGTTGAGGCCCTGGTACAGGGAGTCGCGCTGGGCCTCCTCCACCGCGATCTCCAGCTGCGCGCGGCGGCTCGGGGGCTGCTTCGACAGGAGTTCCTCGACGGACACGTCGAGGGCGGAGGCCAGGGACGTGAGCAGGGAGAGCTTCGGCTCACGTTTCCCGTTCTCCAGCAGGGAGAGCTGCGAGGGCGCCCGCCCGACGCGCTCCCCCAGGTCGGACAGGGTCATCCCGCGCGCCTTGCGCAGATGTCGGAGCCTCTGGCCAAACGTGACGAGATCCAGGTCACCTGTCAAAGACGGTATTTCTTCAGCACCAAAGTACGCCATGGCTTCATCTTACGGAAAGAAACAACGATCTTCACCCGATTTCGAGTGGAAAACCCTTGGATCTTGCCCAAGAATCATAGTTACCGGCGGGGAACTTACCGCTCAGGGGCTCACCCCCTGGCCCTTGGGAGGACTCTCGACCGGCGCGAAGACCTTGGGGACTACACGTAAGGCGGGAACGAACATGAGCACCAGCGCTCGACGTCAGGAAGCCAGCGCCGCACTCCAGCGCGACTGGGAGACCAACCCCCGGTGGGCCGGTATCGAGCGCACCTACTCCGCCGACGACGTCGTCAAGCTGCGCGGTTCGGTCACCGAGGAGCACACCCTGGCCCGGCGCGGCGCCGAGCGCCTGTGGGACCTGCTCCACACCGAGGACTACGTCAACAGCCTGGGCGCGCTCACCGGCAACCAGGCGGTCCAGCAGGTCCGCGCCGGCCTCAAGGCCATCTACCTCTCCGGGTGGCAGGTCGCGGCCGACGCCAACCTCTCCGGCAGCACCTACCCGGACCAGAGCCTCTACCCGGCCAACTCGGTCCCGGCCGTCGTCCGCCGCATCAACAACGCGCTCCTGCGCGCCGACCAGATCACCTGGTCCGAGGGTGACGACACCGCCCCCGAGTGGCTGGCCCCGATCGTGGCCGACGCCGAGGCCGGCTTCGGCGGCGTCCTCAACGCCTACGAGCTCATGAAGGGCATGATCGCCTCGGGCGCGGCCGGTGTCCACTGGGAGGACCAGCTCGCCTCCGAGAAGAAGTGCGGCCACCTGGGCGGGAAGGTCCTCATCCCGACCAGCCAGCACGTCAAGACCCTGAACGCCGCCCGCCTCGCCGCGGACGTCGCCGGTGTCCCCTCCCTGGTCATCGCGCGGACCGACGCCCAGGCCGCGACCCTGATCACCAGCGACATCGACGAGCGCGACCAGGCCTTCACCACCGGTGAGCGCACCGCCGAGGGCTTCTACCGCTTCCGCAACGGCGTCGAGGCCTGCGTGGCCCGCGGCCTCGCCTACGCCCCGCACTCCGACCTGCTCTGGATGGAGACCGCGACCCCGGACCTGGAGGTCGCCCGCGACTTCGCCGAGCGCATCAAGGCCGAGTACCCGGACCAGATGCTGGCCTACAACTGCTCGCCGTCCTTCAACTGGAAGCGTCACCTCGACGACGCGACCATCGCGAAGTTCCAGCGCGAGCTCGGCCACATGGGCTACAAGTTCCAGTTCATCACCCTGGCGGGCTTCCACTCGCTCAACCACTCGATGTTCAACCTGGCCAAGGGCTACGCCCAGAACGGCATGACGTCGTACGTCGAGCTCCAGGAGGCCGAGTTCGCGTCCGAGGCCGACGGTTACACCGCCACCCGCCACCAGCGCGAGGTCGGCACCGGCTACTTCGACGCGATCAGCACGACCATCTCCCCCGAGGCCAGCACCACGGCTCTCACCGGCTCCACCGAAGAAGACCAGTTCTCAGCGGCTCACTGACCCTGGTCTTCGTTCCCTGAGGCCGTCCCTCCCCGCTTTCGTGGCTGGGGCGGGGCGGGACGGCCTCCCCCTGGCCGTCGGCCATGCGCGGTCCGTGTCACTCGCGCATGGTCGGCGGCCTTCGTGTGTCCGAAACCCCCGCGCCCGCCCGCGTGGGAGCGGTGCGCGTATACGGTGGCTCCAAGCAACGGGTGACGGAACCGTCGAGCCCGCCCCCACGGCCTCGGGACGTTCCGACCGACCGCCCCGAGCACCCTTTCGCCAAGCACACGGAGCCGACGTGAAACTCGACGACATCAGCAGAGTGACCCTCTCCACGACCCGACGGGTGGTGGCGGCCGGCGCGATCGCCGCCGTCGCCGTCTTCGGCGCGGCCGCCTGCGAGAACACCGACGACCTCGAGCAGGAGGTCAAGGACGGGATCGAGCAGGAGGTCGAGGAGAACATCGAGCAGGGCATCGACGACGCCATCGGCGGCGATGACGAGGGCGGCGACGGTGAAGGCGGGGGTGACGGCGACGAGGACGGTGACGAGGGCGACGACGAGTAGGTCGCTCACCTCTCCGTCGACAGCGCGTAGATTCGACGCGTGACCGACAGAACCGACCCGAACCCGCGCGCTCCCCGCCCCTCCCCCACCGGCTCCGCCGGGCCCGCCGAGGGGACGCGCGCGGGAACCACCGTCCAGCACCAGCTCGCCAGCCGCTCCCTGATGCGCTGGGAGGTGCTGTGCGTCCTCGCCCTGTCGCTGGGCGCCGCCGCCGTGTCGGCGGTCATCTCGTTCCTGGGCGTGCTCAC
This sequence comes from Nocardiopsis sp. iso_237, assembly GCF_056173345.1. Taxonomy (NCBI): domain Bacteria; kingdom Bacillati; phylum Actinomycetota; class Actinomycetes; order Streptosporangiales; family Nocardiopsidaceae; genus Nocardiopsis; species Nocardiopsis sp. iso_237. Next base: position 4,184,468 of record NZ_CM149669.1, read on the forward strand.
CTCGCCCGAGTCGATGGCCGACCAGACCGCCAACCTCATCCGCTCGCGCGCCGAGGACCGGCCGTGGCTGGACCTGTCCTTCCAGCTGTACTCGGTGGTCTTCGCCTTCGCCCCCGTCGCGCTGGTGGTGTACCTGCTGCACCGGGGCGGCGAGTCCGCGCGCACCGTCGGCTTCGACCTGCGCCGACCGGTGTTCGACACCTGGAGCGGGCTGGCCCTGGCCGCGCTGATCGGCACCGGCGGGCTCGTCGTGTACCTGGTCTCCTGGCAGCTCGGGCTCACCCGCACCATCGTGCCCAGCACGCTGGACGGCAACTGGTGGGACACCCCGGTCCTGGTGCTCCAGGCGCTGAAGAACGGCGTCCTGGAGGAGGTGATCGTGGTGGGCTACCTGCTGCACCGGCTGGGACAGATGGGGTGGGCGCCGTGGAAGGCGGTGCTGGCCAGTTCGGTCCTGCGCGCCTTCTACCACCTGTACCAGGGTGTGGGGATGTTCTTCGGCAACCTGGTCATGGGGCTGGTGTTCGGCTGGTTCTACCTGCGCTACGGACGGGTGATGCCGTTGGTGGTGGCCCACACGGTGATCGACGTCGTGGCGTTCGTGGGCGCCGTGTACCTCATCGGCCGCATCGACTGGCTGCCGGTCTGACCCGGCGGGGGGCTCAGGACCGGCGCGCCGCCGCCCGGGCGGCGATGGCGTCCTCCAGATAGCGGGGACGGCCGAGCAGGAGGCCCACGACGAGGTTGAGGAGCACCAGACCGATGACCATCGCCATCGGGGCGTGCCAGCCGCCGCTCACCTCGTGCAGGAGCCCGAACAGGAACGGCCCGGCTCCGCCGAGCAGGTAGCCGAGACTCTGGCTGGAGGCGGACATGGCCGCGGTGCCCTCGGCGGTGCGGGTGCGTACGGCGAAGATGGTCAGCGCCATGACGAAGCTGCCCAGGCCGATCCCGACGAAGGTCGTCCACACCCAGGTGCCGTTGAGCGGGGACACCCACATCCCGGCGAAGCCGATCAGGTACGCGGTGACGAAGAGCAGCACGAAGGGGCGCTGGTCGCGCACACGGACGATGATCGAGGGCATGATCAGCGACATCGGGATGCCCAGGGCGGTGAGGTAGGCGAGCATCACCCCGGCGGACTGGGCGTCCAGGCCCTGGTCGCGGAGCATCTGCGCGAACCAGCCGAACATGATGTAGGCGATCGAGGACTGGGTGCCGAAGTACAGGACGGACTGCCAGCCGATCCCGGTGCCGAGTACCTGTCGGACGCTGAGGGCCTCGCGGGCGTCGCCGGGGGCGGGTTCGTGGCGCAGGGCCAGCAGCCACGGCAGGGCCGCGACGAGCCCGAAGAGGGCGTAGGCGCCGAGGGCGATCCGCCAGTCACCCGTGGCCTGTTCCAGGGGGACGGTGGCAGCGGCCGCGATCGCGGTGCCCACGGCCAGACCGGTGGTGTACACGGTGGTCATCAGGCCCACGCGGTGCGGGAAGTGCTGCTTCACCAGGGCCGGGAGGATGACGTTGCCGACGGCTCCGCCGGAGAGCGCCACGACGCTCAGGGCGAGGAAGAGCCAGGGTTCGGGGGCCATGGCCCGCGTGACGAGGCCGAGGGTGACGGCGGTCAGGGCGAGGACGAGCAGGCGGTGGGAGCCGAGACGGCGGCTGAGCAGTGGGGTGAGCCCGCCGAAGACCGCGAAGCACAGGACGGGGAGCGTCGTGAGGACACCGGCGCCCACGGCGGTCATGCCCAGTCCCTGGGTGACCTCGCCGAGGACGGGCCCCACGCTGGTGATCGCGGTGCGCAGGTTGAGCGCGGCGAGGGCGATCGCGACGGCGATCAGCAGGAGAGCCGCGCGGGACGCGGCTCGGTGCTGGTCGGTGCCGGAAGGAGGGGTGCCCTGCGCGGCGTTCTCGCGCGTGGGGGTGACGCTCATAGGACGTGGCTCACAAATTCGTAGGATGACCCTATGTACTTCATGAGGATAACGCATTGACGTTCAGGGCCTATTCCTGCGCCCAACTGGTCTAGGCTCCGTCCTTAACCGTTCCCTACCCGTGCGCTGGGCCTGTCATCCGGCGACCCGCCCCTAGGAGGTATGAGCGTGCCCCTCGCGTCGACACGCCGGACCGGTCTCGTCGACCAGGTCATCAGTCAGCTACGAGCCCAGATCGACTCCGGTGAGTGGGGCGTCGGTGATCGCATCCCCACCGAGTCCGAACTGTCCGAACAACTGGAGGTCGGCCGCAACACCGTCCGCGAGGCGGTCAGAGCCCTGGCCCACGCGGGTCTGCTGGAGATCCGCCAGGGCGCGGGGACCTTCGTCCGCGCCTCCAGTGAGCTCGGCGGGGCCCTGCGCCGCCGCCTCGAACGCTCCCGGCTGCGGGAGAACCTGGAGGTGCGCCGCGCCCTGGAGGTGGAGGCCGCGCGCCTGGCCGCCATGCGCCACAGCAAGGAGGACATGGCCGACATCGACCGCGCCATGGCCCTGCGCGAGGAGGCCTGGCGGACCAAGGACATGGGCGCCTTCGTGGAGGCCGACTTCACCTTCCACCGCGCGGTGGTCAACGCCACGCACAACACCCTGCTGATCGACCTGTACGACGACATCGCCCAGGTCGTCTACGCCAGCATCGCGCACACCGCCTACGAGCAGAGCGCCGAGGCCTCCGACCGCCCCTCCTCCGCCACCGAGGGGATCGACCACAGCGGCCTCACCGAGGCCGTCCGGGAGGCGGACCCCGTCCGTGCCGCCCGCGAGGCCACCTGTTACCTCGACGAGCTCCTCTCGCTCACCGAGGACTGAGCGCCGGGGACGAACGCGTGTGCGGGCCCGGAGCCAGTGCTGGTTCCGGGCCCGCGCCGTGGATCCCGCCGGGGCGGCGCGGACTCAGTCGCCGCCGTAGACGTCGCCCACCGCCGAGCGCGGGCCCAGCCTCGGACGGGAGTGCCCCTCCGGCACCCCGCGACCGTCGCGCCGCGACCCTATCGACCTCGGACGGCCGCGCCGGGTCCCCCGGTCGGCGGCCCCCTCCCAACCGGTCACCCTGGACGGGTCCAGGTCCAGGAGGTCGAGGGTGCTCTCCCCCGCGCAGACGGCGTCGATGAGTTCCCGGTCCCGGGAGACGCTGTCCATGGTCTCGGCGATGATGGTGCTCACCTGGCCGCGCGGCAGGCAGACGACACCGTCGTCGTCGGCCACGATCCAGTCGCCGCGCCGGACCGGCAGCGGGGCGGGGCCGCTCGCGTCCATGAACACCTGCTGGCCCACGGAGCCGCCCGCGTCGTGCCCGGCCTCGCGGACCGCCACCCCGGCACCGAAGACCGGCAGCTCACAGCGGGCGATCGCGGCGATGTCGCGCACGCAGCCGTCCAGGACGATCCCGGCCACGCCCCGGGTGCGGGCGGCCACGGCGAGGATCTCGTCCACGTAGCCGTACTCGGACTCTCCGGAGACGTCCACCACCAGGGCGGAGCCCGGCGGGGCCTGGGCGATCGCGACGTGCAGCGCGAGGTTGTCCCCCGGTGCGCAGCGGACGGGGAAGGCGCTCGCGGCGAACGCCGCCCCCGGCCAGACGGAGAAGAGGTGGGTCCCGAAGGGACGCCCCCCACAGCGGGCCAGGGCCACCGTCCCCACAGCCGTCAACGTCTTCGCAAGCGCCACGTCAGCCTCCATTACACCCGCGCCCGGTGCGGTCGGTTCGGACCGACCCCTTCTATACTCGCGGGTAACTTAAACGTGACGCAAGGCATGCGAGCCCGAAACACGTAAAAATGCTACCGATGGTTACATCTGGGCCGGGACCGTGTCCGTCCGGCCACCCGCGGTGGCCCCTCCCAGGCAGGGTGACCGGCGCCGCGTCAGACCACCGACGCCACCGCGTCCAGGGCGGCGCGTGCGGCCGCGACGTCGTGGACCCGGAAGACCCGGGCCCCCTCGCGGGCGGACACCGCCAACGTCGCCAGGGTCCCGTCACCGCGCTCGGTCAGCCCGGCGCTGAGGGTCTCCCCCACGAAGTCCTTGTTGGAGACCGCCACCAGCACCGGCCATCCGGTGGCCGCCAGTTCACCGAGACGGCGGGTGAGTTCGAGGGAGTGGTAGGTGTTCTTGCCGAAGTCGTGCGTGGGGTCGATCATCACCCCGTCCGGACGCACGCCCACCGACACCGCGCGTTCGGCCAGCTCGCACACCCCGGACACCACGTCCGCGACCACGTCGTCGTAGCGCACGCGGTGGGGGTCGGTGCGCGGGGCCAGCCCCCCGCTGTGGCTGCACACCAGGCCGGTGCCGAACTCCGCCGCGACCCGGGCGAGGTCCGGGTCGGCCCCTGCCCAGGTGTCGTTGATCATGTCCGCCCCGGCCTCGGCGCAGGCCCGGCCCACCCCGGCCCGCCAGGTGTCCACCGAGATCACCACGTCGGGGTGGCGGTCCCGGAGCTCGCGGACGAACGGCACGGTGCGGCGGACCTCCTCCGCCTCGTCCACGTGCGCGCCGTACCCCGCCTTGACCCCGCCGACGTCGATCACGTCCACCCCGGCCGCCACGGCGTGGTCGGCGGAGGCCAGCGCGGCCTCCAGGGCGTAGGTGGCGCCCCTGTCGTAGAACGAGTCGGGGGTCCGGTTGATCACCCCCATCACCGCGAAGCGCCGACCCGCGAAGGTCCGCCCGCGCAACCGCAGTGTGCCCGGTTCGCGCTTGGCTGCTGTCTCCGGCGTCTTTGGACCGTCCGTCACCATGACTCCATCCTCGGGTACGGGTGGGGCGGACGACCACCCGCCCCACCCGCTCACGACCCGGGACCCGTGCCCCGCGCCGTGAACCGGCCCTCACGTTCCGCCCGGGATCAGCCGGGGCCCCAGCCGAGCGAGCGCTCACCGCCCCGGCGCTCCTTGCGGACCTGGAGGTGGTCCCAGGTCTCCACGTGCGCGACCCCGGCCGTGCCCCGGATCCGCTCCAGCGCCTCCACCAGTTGGAAACGGTCCGGCGCCGTGAGCGTCCCGACCACGTCGTAACGACCGAAGCCGCTGGCCAGGAACGAGATCCGCCCCATGTTCGCCATGGCCGTGCCCAGCGCGTCCGCGTCACCCCGGCAACGGAGTCCGAAGCCGAGCTGTTCGTTGGCGCCCACCGCCGACGGTTCCACCAGCGCGGTCACGTGCACCACGCCCGAGTTGAGCAGGCGCACCACCCGGGACCGGGCCGCCGCCTGCGACAGCCCCACCTGCCGGGCCAGGTCGGCGTACGAGGCCCGACCGTCCTTCAGCAGCCTCCGAACCAGACGCCAGTCCAGCGCGTCCAACTCGATGTCGCGGAGTTCACGCACACTGCTGTGGGCGTCCTTGTACACGGCGTTGGCGCGGAAGACCTCCGCGCCCTCCACACCCGGCAGTGAGCGCAGTTCGGTGAGCTCCTTGGTCAGGGCCGCGTCGTCGGCGACCCTGACCTGCGCGACGGCCGGGAACCTCCCGGCGGCCTGCGCGGCGAAGGTCACGGCCTCGCGTTCCCCCAGCGCCTCGAGCATCGGACCGACCGGTCCGCTGACCCGGAACGACACGTGACCGAGGACCTCCATACCCACGACCCCGGCGTGCAGCACGCCGACGATCCTGATCGCCCCCGACTGCACCAACTGGCGGACTCTGGCGCGGACCGCCGTCCTGGACAGGCCCACCCCGTCCGCCAGGGCCTGGAACGTCGCTCTGCCGTCCCCCTGCAACGCCCGCATGAGCGCGGCGTCAACCGCATCGAGCACGATGGTTGCCTTTCGTTCCCATGACGCCGCCCTTACCCCCGGACGACGCCCCCTCCTCCGGCCAGATCATCGCAGTTGTGGAGCCGCTTCACTACTGATCGCCAAAGAAATCGGTTGATTCACCCCTTTGACCGGCCGGACAGCGCCGTCCAATGCCCCATCAGGCAACTCTCGACCACATAACAGACTTGTATAGAACACCCCTTATGAGGTGGCCACTGTGCACACAACCCCGACAAAGCGCCACACTGATCACACGGGTCCGCGTGACGCCCGCCGCGGGCGCCCACGGCACACCGCGCGGGACGACCGACGGGCCGAGCCCCCGCGCACACCTGGGAAAGGGCATAAGCACAGAAAGTGACCGCCCACGGAGACCGTGGCGCGAACAATCAGGAGTAGAGGACGGGGCGGCCCTGATCGCCCCGCGGCTTGAGAGGAAACGCTGGTGGCAGCGGAGGACGAGCGGCGGGACAAGGCGCCCACGCGCCTGAGCACGGGAAGGGCGCTGCTGTGGACCGCCGCGTCGCTTCCCCTCCCCGGTGTGGCGCACCTGCGCATGAGGCGCCGGTTCGCCGGGACCGTGCTCCTCGGCGCCTACCTGGCGGGGATCGCCGCCCTGGTCTTCTGGCTGTTCCGGATCGGCACCCACGAGTCCGGCGCGATGACCGTGCTGGCCGGGATGGCCGTGCAGGACCGCTGGCTGCTGGGCCTGATGGGCGCCGTGTTCGTGGTCGTGGTGCTGTGGTTGACCGTGATCGTGCACTCGTGGACCATCACCCGCCCCGAGGGCGCCCGGTTCGGCCATCGCCTCCTCGGCGGGGTCGTGGTCCTGCTGCTGTGCCTGACCGTCGGCGCGCCCGCCGCCTGGGCGCTCCACGGCGGCTACACCGCCTACGAGACGCTGGCCGAGGTCTTCGACGCCCCCGAGCGCGACGACCTGCCCCCGCACGACGCGGCCGACCCCTGGTACGGCGCGGACCGCGTCAACGTGCTGCTGATCGGCGCGGACTCCGCCGACAACCGGTACGGCGTGCGCACCGACACCATGATGGTGGCGAGCATCGACACCGAGACCGGCGACTCGGTCCTGGTGGGGCTGCCCCGCAACCTGGAGAACGTGCACTTCCCCGAGGACAGCGCCCTCGCGGAGCGCTACCCCGAGCCGTACGGCTTCGACCTGCTGCTCAACGACGTGTACCAGACGATCGCCGAGGAGCCCGACGAACTGGCCCTCAACCCGATCGCCCAGGACCCCGCGGCGGACACCCTGAAGAAGGTGATCGGGTACAACCTCGGCCTGGAGGTCGAGTACTACACGATGGTCGACATGATGGGCTTCCGCGACCTGATCGACGCCGTGGGCGGCGTGCGGGTGCGGATCGAGGAGCCCATCCCGTACGGGGTGCACGGCGGGGTGCTGGAGCCCGGGGTGCGCCGCCTCGACGGCCACGAGGCGCTCTGGTACGGGCGGTCCCGGATCGGCTCCGACGACTACGGGCGGATGGGCCGCCAGGGGTGCCTGGTCAAGTACGTCGCGGAACAGGTCGACCCGACCACGATCCTGACGAGTTACCGGCGGTTGGCCGGGGCCACCAAGCGGACGCTCACCACCGACATCCCGCAGTCGAAGGTGCCCGCCTTCATCGAGCTGGCCGACGAGCTCACCGACCACGGTGACATGAGCGCGCTCCAGCTGTCCCCGCCGCAGGTGTCCACCGGCAACCCGGACTGGGACGAGATCAAGGAGCTGGTCGCGGAGGCGATCGGGGCCAGCGAGGAGCGCGGGGACGAGGCGCCGCCGGTCGACCCCTCCGCCTCCCCGGACGGTGACGGTCCCGAGGACGTCGAGAACCCGACCCCGGAGGAGTGGGAGGAGTGGGAGGACGACGAGCGGACCGAGTGGCAGCGCTACACCGGTCTGGACGAGCCCTCCCCCGCCGACCCGGGCCGCCAGGTCGGTTCGGAGGCCACCGACCTCGGTTCGATCTGCCCCTGAGGCACCGGTTCGGTCCGCCGAACCCCTCGGTGCCGGAGTCCGCGGCCGCCCCGACCCCGTCGGGGCGGCCGCGCTCGTTCGTGCCCTGGGCGACGCGGCGGTGACCTGCCCTTCGCCCTGGACCGATGCCCCTGGGGGGTTCCGGCAAACCCCGGCGACGCAGGGTGACCGGTGTCGGACAGTTGGCCACGGACCGTTGTCCGCCCCCTGCGGGCGTGTGAACCTGGCGCGGTGACCACAGCTCAGCTCTGGACTCTCGTCGCTTTGGGCGCCTTCCACGGGCTACACCCCGGCATGGGGTGGTTGCTCGCCGTCAGCAGGGGCCTCCAGGAGGGCGGACGCCGTCAGGTGCTGGCGGCCCTGCCCGCGATCGCCGTGGGGCACGCGGTCAGCGTCGCCGTCGCGGCGGTGGCGATCACCGTCACGGGGTCGGCCACCGCGTCGGTCCTCTTCCCCGTCCTGGGCGGGGGGCTGATCGTACTGGTGGGAATGGTGATCCTGCTGTCGCGCCAGCACTTCCACTGGCGGGACGTGCGCCTGTCGCTGTGGCAGCTGACCGCCTGGTCCTTCCTGATGTCCTCGGCGCACGGGGCCGGCCTCATGGTCATGCCGGTGCTCTCGGGGCAGCTCGACCACACGCACGCGGAGGGCGGCGCCCACGCGGGACACGGGGCCGCCGGAGGCGGGACCGGCCCCGAGGCCGCCGCCGAGGCGACCGCGGGAGCGTCGGTGGCCGCCGAGGGGGCGTGGAGCCTGTGGGACGCCACCCTGCTCGGGCTCGCCGCGACCGGGGTGCACTCGCTGGCCATGCTCGGCGCGGCGGGGGTGGCCGCGCTGATCGCCCACGACTTCCTCGGCGTGCACGCGCTGCGCTGGAAGGGCGTGACCATGGACCGGATCTGGGCGTTGACCCTGCTCCTGGGCGGTGTGATGGTCCTGTGGTCGGTGTGGTGACCGACGCGTCCCCCGCATCCGGCACGGCCGCCCGCGCTTGATCCGTGTCACTGCCGGGAATGAGAGTTGTTCCCGTTGTGTCCCATAGACGGAGGAGTGTGCGAGGGAGCCGGACAGTGACGGGCGCCCGGGACGTCGACGGCGGCACGGCCGCCCCGTCTCCGGCGTGGAGGGGCGGAGTGCATGACCCACAGGATTCCCGGGGCCTCCCGGGTCCACCGACGATGGCACGGACTGGTCCTGTCCGTGGCGGCCCTGGCCGTCCTGGCCGTGATCGCCGTGCTGGGCACCCAGTGGGTGGTGGCCAACCAGAACCGGAGCTTCCCCACGTCGACGCCGTGGGGGCCGGACTGCTCGGTGTGGACCGGTGAGGAGCAGGTCAGGCTCGACCGCGACGAGGCCAAGCGGGCCAGCACCGCGGCCGCCGTGATCGCCCAGGGTGAGGACGCGCCCATCTCGCGGCCCGACGTGGAGGACATCCCCGACGAGGTGATGGACGCCCTGGTCAACGGGCCCGAGGACGACGCCGGACCCTCGATGAGCTGCCGCTACTCGGGCGAGGAGGTCGAGTTCGAGGAGGAGCTGGGCTCCGGGCTGACCCCGCGCGCCAAGACCCTCAAGAAGGGGATCGAGAACGACTTCGCCGACACCGAGATCGGCGGGTTCGTGGCCGGCGGGTACGACACCGGCCACGGCGAGGACTCCGCCCACTACGAGGGCCGGGCGCTCGACGTCTTCTACCGTCCGGTCAACGAGGACAACCGCCGCGAGGGGTGGCTGCTGGCGCACTGGCTGATCGCGCACGCGCCCGACTACCAGATCGACGTGATCATCTTCGACGACAAGATCTGGAGCACCCGGTACCCGTCGATGGGCTGGCGCCACTACGAGGCCGACCCGGACAACGAGATCCTGCGGCACCTGGACCACGTGCACGTGGACGTGCTGCGCGGTCCGGCGCCGGACGACGACGATTCCTGAGCGAGGGGCCGGGACCGAACCCCCACGGCCCCGGCCCCTCGCCACGCACGGACGGTGTCGCCGGTCCGGAGCCGTCGGGGGAGGTCAGTCGTCCAACCGGAAACCGACCTTGAGGCCCACCTGGAAGTGGGCGACGTCGCCGTCCTCGATGTGGCCCCGGACCTCGGTGACCTCGAACCAGTCGAGCCCGCGCAGCGTGGCCGAGGCCCGCTGGATGCCGTTGCGGATCGCCTGGTCGACGCCCTCGGGAGAGGTTCCGACGATTTCCGTGACGCGGTAGGTGTGGCCGGTCATGGGTGACCCCCTGTGTAGTCGGTGGCTGGGGCCTCGCGAACCCGGCCCCGCTCCCTGCCTGCCCTCAATCCCCACCGGCCACACGGGCCCCCTGATTTACTCCCTGAACCTTTCCGGAGAACGGATCGGTGGACTTTGCTGATTGTTTCTGCGGCCTTTGGTCCCGGTTGGGGCGCCCTTGGCCAGCGGGACAGCGGTTCCGACCAGGGAATGGGCCCGGAACGGCGGGTGAAGTGTCAGGTAAGACCTGACCTGGGACTTAGGACCCGCCCTGGCGGGACTGTCCCGAGACAACGTCGTAACTCACTCTTGACGTACCCCGGGGGGCGTCGGTGTACATTGGGTCTAGCGCTTCGATCCCCCGTCGAAGCGCGGGACGATGTTTCGAGCCCCCGTCGAAACATCGCGCGACGCCGGGTGGTTTGCCCCCGTAACCACCCGGCGTCGCCTTTTGTCCGCACCCGGTCGGCGGGAATACCCGGCCGTGGCCGGGGCTTGACCGCCGAATCCGCTTTGTCGCCTGGGGACCAGCATTGGGTAATACCGCACCGGACACACACTGCTCGCGCAGGGGCTGCCGCGCCCCCGCCGACTGGGCGCTCGTGTGGAACAACCCCAAGCTGCACACCCCCGACCGCCGCAAGGTGTGGGTGGCCTGCGACGAGCACCGCGACTACCTCGCCAACTTCCTCGGCCTGCGCGGGTTCCTGCGTGAGACGGTTCCGATGGCCGAGTTCCTGGACGGCGACGCTGGTCAGGACGGTGGGGACGGGCCCGGCGCCCGCCCCTGAACCGTCACTCCACGGCGGTGCCCCAGGCCCTCAGACGGACCTCCTCGTGACGGCAGCTCCCCGCGACGGCCAGCAGCTCGGGCCAGGGCCGGGCCCAGGCGCCGCCGCTCAGTGCGTTCTGGACCAGGGTCAGCCCGAGCAGACCCGCCCCCTGACCGACCCGACCTCCGTCCGCCTCGGCCTCCTCCAGGAGACGGCGCGCCACCCGGGCCGCGGTCTCCTCTCCGACGCGCGGATCTCCGGACCGGTCGCACACCGGACGGACCACGGAGATCCACCGGTGCCCGTCGTGCCCGGGGCGCGTGGCGAGCAGTCGCGCCGTCCGGAGCAGACAGTCCACCAGCGGTTCCGACTCGTGGGTGTCCTCGGCCGTTCTGACGGCACGCACCAGTTCGGCGTCGAGCAGGCGGAGCGCGAGCCCGACGAGTTCGGGGCGCGCGGTGAGCAGGTCCACGGCGCGGTCGGCCTGGTCTCGCACCACCGTGTCCCCTGACGGAGCGGAGAGGAGGGCGGACCGCAGGAGGCCCACCACCTCGCGCGCCCTCCGGTGCGCGTCCCTGACGCGTTCGAGGGCACCCGTCCCCGCGTCCTGGGCCAGCTGCCCGGGGGCGGGCAGCTGGCCCAGGAGGCGTTCGAGCGCCCCGGCGAGCCGGTCATGCCCCCTGCCTCGGGCGAGGACCTGTCGGAGCGTGGCCAGCGCGCGCTCGAACGGCTGGTCGGGATCGCAGACGGCCGCCACGACGTCGTCCACCGTCTCCGACCCCCATGCCGTCCACCGCCCCCACCAGCCGTTCATCCGCCAGTGCGTGCGGCGGGGCGGGGGCAGGGCGGCGAGGGTGTCGGCCGCCGTTCGCCTCAGGCCCGGGGACAGCCGCTCGGGGTCCACCCCCAACAGGGCCACCTGGATCTCCTCCTCGATGAAGTCCGGGACCCGCTGGGCCAGCGCGTGGAGGGCCCCCGGCAGATCCGCGAGGACCAGCAGGGCCGCCGCCACGGCGGCGAGCACGTCGCGGTGTTCGTCCGGTCGGCGCAGAACGCGGACCAGGGCCGCCACCGCTCCGGGCGGTCGGTGCCGGGCCAGCAGCCGCGCGGCGGTCCGGCGCACGGTCACCTTCCCGGGCCCCTCCAACAGGCGGGACAGGAGCGGTCCGAGGGCGGACGGGCGTGCCCGCTCCGCACAGCGGGACAGGGCCGGTCCGGCCGCCCGCGAGCGGGGACCGTCGGAGTGCGCGGCCAGCAGTTCCAGCGCGAGCTCGGGCTGGTCGGAGCGGCCGAGCGCGGACATGGCCGCCTCGCGGAGCACGACCTCGCCGTCGTCCAGGAAGACGGTCAGGTGCCGGTGTGCGCCAGGGAGGGCGCTGAGCGACCGCAGGGCCGCCTCACGGTCGGCGGCGGCCAGGGCCGGTTCCCCGGCGACGGCGAGCAGGTGTGCGCGCAGCCCGTCACGCGGGGCGGTCGGCCATTCCAGGAGCAGCGCACGGCTGACGCGGGGCACCCACACGGCGGTGCCGTGATCGCCTCCGCCCGGAGCGGGCGCGGCGGACTCCAGGGCCCGCAGGGCCACCGACGCGGGGTGTCGGCGGGTCAGGAGCTCCCACACACGCGGGAGGCGCGCGGTGGCGGGGTCCTCCTCGAACAGGCGCAGCGCCCGCCGGTCCCGGTCGGGGCCGGTCAGGTACAGGGCCGCGGCGCGGGCGGCGGTGGCGGAGCCGGGGTCGGCCAGCACGGCGGCACGCAGGTGGCCGTCGAGCGCGGTCGCACGGCGTCCCCGGTGGCCGAGTTCGGCGGCCAGCGCGACGGCGGGCCCGTGGTCGCCCCGGCGACCGGCCCCGGCCAGGAAGCCGCCCAGCTGTTCGAGGAGGAGGTCCTCCGCTCCGGGCGGCAGGACCTGGTGCAGGCGGGGTTCGGGCCCGTGCCGGTGCGCGCCGTGTTCCTCGGTGACCCACCAGGGCGGGGTCCGGCGGCGCCGCACCGCCCACCAGGGGGCGTTGTGCCGGGGCCGGTCGGGGTCGCCCAGCCCGTCGGCGCCGAACCGTTCGACCAGTCTCCGGTAGACGCCGGTCCCCCAGAGCACGGCGGGTTCGTGGTCGCGGGTACCTGAGTGGCGCAGGAGACGGGAGGCCAGGTGCCGCAGGACGTCGCGGGTGGCGGCCGAGGTGTCGCGGGCCCGCACCGTGTCCTCCGTCAGGCGGTGCAGGGACGGCAGGCACGACACGAGCAGGCGGGGGCCGACCTCAGACAGGGCGAGCAGGAGGGCGCGGCGGACGGGGTCGCGGTCGGCGCCGTGGCGTTCGACCCGCTCCGCCAGGATCCGGGCCAGCAGTGTCGGGTCACCGGTGCGGGCCGTGGCCTCGACGAGTCGGGACAGTCCCCGGGCCCTGCGCTCGGGGTCGCCGCAGGAGGCGGCCTCCTCCAGCCGCACGGAGGCCTCGGCGTAGGGCAGGTGCGCGATGGCGTCGAGATCCTGGTCGGGGACGAGGGTTCGGCTGTTGACCCGTTGGAAGACCGCCAGTTCGGTCAGGGCCTCGCGGGCCAGTTCCGCCGCCCGGTCGCGGGGCAGCAGTCCCAGGTAGGGCAGCAGGGCCTCGGGGGTGCGGGAACGGTCCCACCGGGCCACCGCCCGGTCCAGGAGGACGGCGGCCTCCTTCGCGGGCAGGGACCGGAGGACGCACCGGGCGGTGGCCGGGCGGGTGCGCGTCCCCCGGCTCAGTTCGCGTCCGACCCGGCCCCGGGAGACCTCCGGGTGGGGTGCACTGAGGCGGTCGGGGGCGGAGACCCGAAGCGCGTGCGGGTAGCCGTTCAGCCGGTCGGGACCGACGATCTGCGCCACCCGGGCGGGGCGTACGGGGTCCAGGGCCGTGAGGGCGCGGTTCCAGCGGTGATGGGTGGACCGGTCGGCGTCCATGGCGCCGAAGCGGTCGGCGATGTGGTCGGCGAGGGTGTCCGGGTGGCGGCGGGCCAGTCGGCGCCAGGAGCGCAGGGCGTGGACGAGGCCGGGCAGACGGCGCCGTACCGTGTCGCGGGAGCAGGCGGGCAGCAGGGCGGCCGCCTCGGCGTCGCCGGACCGGGCCCGGACCCGGTCCAGCAGGGAGTCGGAGAGCTCCGTACGGCGGCCCTGGAAAAGGGCGCGGTACAGGGCGCGGCGCAGTCCGCCGGGGGCGTCGTCGAGGGCTGTCAGGACCACCGGGTCCGGGAGGGGGAGGGTGCGGACGGCGCGCAGGGCGGCTCCGCGCAGTTCGGTGTCGGGTCCGCCCAGGTACCGGGCGACGGTGTCGAGGTGCTTGGCCACGATCGCGACGTGCAGGGCGTCGCGGTGGTGGCCGAGCTCGGACAGGCCGTGCAGGAGCGGGGCCAGTCGCGGTGTGGCGGCGCGGAGTCGGGCGTGGCGGGCCAGCGCGCGCGTGCGCGCGTGGGGGCTCAGGCCCTCAAGGGAGGCGAGGATTTCGGCGGCCGACCCGTACGTCGGCGCGGTGGGGCTCAACGGCCCGGGCGGATTCCGCCCTTCCTGATCGTCATGACGGCCATGATGGCCCAGCTCCCCGAGCCGGGCAAGCCCCGCAGGCCACGTGGTGCGTCCGGGTCCGCTCCCTCCGGTGCGGCGGGGCCGGTCAGCTCGGCTCCGGATCCCTGGGGGTCCAGACGGCGCGGGCGCGTTCCAGGGCCTCGGGGGTGTCCACGTCGAACTCCTCCGGGGCGTCGGTGAGCGGCACCCGCACGGGGTCGAGGGGGCCGAGCAGCCGGTGGAGCGAGCGCCCCGTGTAGTCGTCGAGGGCGGTGCGCAGCGCGGCGGTGTCCCAGACCCCGGTGAGCCACTGTTCGCGGCCGGTGGCGTCCACGAACACCGCCCCGCGGGCCTCCCCCGTGCCCCCGCCACCGAGCGCGGCGCACAGGGCGGCGAGGTGACTCGGGGCCAGGTGGGGCAGGTCGGCCGCGAGCAGCGCCACCCGGGCGGCGCGCACCCGGGCCAGGCCGGTGCGCAGGGCGGGGACGGGGCCCGCGCCGGGCGGGTCCTCACGGACGTAGCGGGCCCGGGGGCGGTCGCGTTCGGGCCCCACCACGGTCACGTCGGCGTGCGGTGCGTGGGCGCGCACGGCGCCCACCACGTGTTCCAGCAGGGTGCGTCCGGCGACGGTGAGGCCGGGCTTGTCGGCGCCGCCCATACGGGTCGCCGCTCCCCCGGCCAGCACCACCGCGTCGAGGTTCTCGGTCACCCTCCCAGCATGCCGCACGCGGCGGCCGCCGGGAGGGCGGGGGCTCACCCCTTGACGCACACCACCTGGCGCAGGTGGGCGACCACCTCGACCAGGTCGGTCTGGGCCTCGATCACCGACTCCAGGTCCTTGTAGGCGGCGGGGATCTCGTCCACGACGCCGAGGTCCTTGCGGCACTCCACGCCCTGGGTCTGCTCGACGAGGTCGGCCCGGGTGAAGGTCTTGCGGGCCTTGTTCCGGCTCATGCGGCGTCCGGCGCCGTGCGAGGCGGAGTTGAAGGAGGCGGGGTTGCCGAGGCCCTTCACGATGTACGTCCCGGTGGCCATGCTGCCTGGAATCACACCAAACTCACCCGAACCAGCACGAATCGCCCCCTTGCGGGTGACGAGCACGTCCACGCCGTCGTAGGTCTCCTCCGCCACGTAGTTGTGGTGGCAGGAGATCCGCTGCTCGAACGTGGTACCGGGGACGCGTTCGGCCAGGACCTGGCAGGCGAGGGCCATCATGACGTCCCGGTTGCGGCGGGCGTAGTCCTGCGCCCAGAACAGGTCGCGCCGGTAGGCGTCCATCTCGGGGGTTCCGGTCACGAACACGGAGAGGTCGCGGTCGGGCAGGTCCTGGTTGTGCGGAAGGGCCTGCGCCTGGGTGATGTGGTGGTCGGCCAGTTCCTTGCCGATGTTGCGCGAGCCCGAGTGCAGGACCATCCAGACGGCGCCGTCGTCGTCGAGGCACACCTCCAGGAAGTGGTTGCCGCCGCCGAGGGTTCCCATCTGGCGCCGGGCGCGTTCGTTCCGGGGGTGCACGGCGGAGGCGAGCCCGTCGAAACCGTCCCAGAAGCGGTCCCACCCGGAACCGCCGAGCCCGGGGACCCGCGCGGGGTCGACGGGTTCGTCATGGGCGTGGAAGCCGACCGGGATGGCGGCCTCCAGGGCCGAGCGCAGGGCCCCGAGGTCGTCGGGAAGGCGCTCGGCGGTCAGGCCGGTGCGCACGGCGGTCATGCCGCAGCCGATGTCGACGCCCACGGCCGCCGGGCTGACGGCGTCGCGCATCGCGATCACGGAACCGACCGTGGCGCCCTTGCCGTAGTGGACGTCGGGCATGACGGCCAGGCCGTGCGTCCAGGGCATGCGCGTCACGTTGCGGAGCTGGTCCATGGCGGCGGACTCGACCTGCGCGGGGTCGGCCCACATGCGGATCGGTACCAGGTCGCCGGGGACTTCGGTGTAGGGCATGGGGGCACCTCCCGTTCTCTCGTTCCCGCCCCGGGGCACCGCCGTTCTGCGGTGTCGGTGCCCCGGAACATCAAGCCAGAGCGGCGGGAGGACGGCAACCGGTTTATCCCGGTAGGTCCCCTCGGTGGCCGGTTCGGATCAGCCGCCGATGGCGGACATCGGGCGGGCGGGCTGGAGGAAGCTCGGGTCGTTGATGCCGTGGCCGGGCAGCTTGGAGGCGACGGCGGCACGCCAGCGGTCGGCGATCTCGTCGTCGGTGGCGCCCTCGCGCAACGGTGTGCGCAGGTCGGACTCCTCGCGGGCGAAGAGGCAGTTGCGGATCTGCCCGTCGGCGGTGAGCCGGACCCGGTCGCAGGCACCGCAGAACGGGCGGGTGACCGAACCGATCACGCCGACCGTGGCCGGTTCGCCGTTGGGGAAGCTCTGGCCGCGCAGGCGGAAGAGCTCTGCGGGGGCGCTGCCCCGGGTGTCGGCGTCGGCCGGGTCGAGGTCGAACTCGGTCTCCAGCCGCGCCAGGATCTCGTCGGCGGTGATCATGGTGTCCCGGCGCCAGCCGTGCTGGGCGTCCAGGGGCATCTGTTCGATGAAGCGCAGCTCGTAGCCGTGCTCCACGCAGAAGCGGAGAAGGTCGGCGGCCTCGTGGTCGTTGGCGTCGCGCATGAGCACGGCGTTGACCTTGACCGGGGTGAGTCCGGCGCTCGCGGCGGCGGCCATCCCGTCCAGGACGTCGGGCAGGCGGCGGCGCCGGGCCAGTTTCTCGAAGACGACGGGGTCGAGGGTGTCGAGGGAGACGTTGACCCGGTCCAGCCCGGCCTCGGCCAGGGCGGGCGCGGTCCGGGCGAGCCCGATCCCGTTGGTGGTCAGCGCGGTCTGCGGGCGGGGGTCGAGGGCGGTGGTGCCCGCGACGATGTTCACCAGGCCGCGTCGCAGCAGGGGTTCACCGCCGGTGAAGCGGACCTCGTCGATCCCGAGGCGGGTGACGCCGATACGGATCAGGCGGAGGAGTTCGTCGTCCGTGAGCAGCTCGGGTTTGGGAAGCCACTCCAGTCCCTCCGGCGGCATGCAGTAGGTACACCTGAGGTTGCACCGATCGGTGAGCGACACACGCAGGTCCGTCGCCACGCGGCCATAGGAGTCAGCCAGCACGAGCGTCATCCTCCTCTCCAGTCTGGATTGGCTGTCGGGAAAAGCACGGGGGTACACCCAGGAGAGGGATACCCGCTCTTAAGCGTAGAAGATCCAGTTTCACGGCAAGTCGTCGCGATCGCACCATTTGGCATATTTCGTCAACTCGCACGAGATCACACCGCCGTCTCCGACCGATACCCCAAACGCGCGCCGCGACCACGGCCCCCGCCGCGGGCCCCGGCGCCGCCCGCGGGATGTTCTAGGGTGACCACTCCGGGCGGCGACCACCCGATCGTCGCAGACGGCCGCGGCAACGAGGAGGCAGGACACGGTGATCAGCACACGTGAGTGGGGGCTGGCCGGAGGACCCGACGGTTCCGGGAAGCTGGCGGCACGGGCCTGGGCCCCGACCGAGGGCGAACCGACCTGGCTCGCCGTGCTCGTGCACGGCTACGGCGAACACCTCGGCCGCTACGACCAGGTCGCCAGGGACCTGTGCGCCGCCGGAGCGGTGGTCTACGGGGCCGACCACCGGGGCCACGGCGGCTCCTCCGGGGAGAGAGCGCTGATCGAGGACTACGCGGGTGTGGTCGAGGACGTCCACCGCGTCGTCACCCAGGCCCGCACCGCCTACCGCAGCCTCCCCCTCGTGATGGTCGGCCACTCCATGGGCGGCCTGATCGCCACCCGCTACGCCCAGGTGAACCCGGGGGCGGTGCAGGCCCTGGCGCTGACCGGCCCGGTCCTGGGACGCTGGACCGCCCTGGAGGAGATCGCCGCCGCCGAGGTGATCCCGGACGCCCCCATCGACCCGGCCACGCTCTCGCGCGACCCCGCCGTCGGCGCGGCCTACGTGGCCGACGAACTGGTCTGGCACGGCCCGTTCAAACGCGCCACCGTGAACGCCCTGCTCACCGAGTTGAGGCGGGGCAACGACGCGGGCAGCCTCGGCTCGCTCCCCCTGCTGTGGGTGCACGGCCACGAGGACCGACTGGTGCCGCTCTCCGACACCAGGGTGGGCATCGAGGCGGTGGCGGGAGAGGACGTCACCGTGCGCGTGTTCCCCGGCGCCCGGCACGAGGTGTTCAACGAGACCAACCGCGACGAGGTCATCGACGAGGTGGTCCGCTTCGCGCGGCGCTTCGCCGTCTGACCGGACGGCGCGAGCCCCGGTGTCCGGTCCGGGAACTCAGACGTACAACTGGCCGCGTGGCTGCGAGGGGTGGGCGAGGGTCTCGGCGTAGGCCGCCGTCAGCCGCTCCACCGCGTCCACCAGCACGTCCGGCGGTCGGGTGTAGGCCAGGCGCAGGTACCGCTCCAGGGTGCCGTCCACGCCGAACACCGGCCCGGCCGCCGGGTGGACGCCGTGCCGGATCGCGGCCTCCGACAGCGCCGTCGCGACCGGCTGGGGCATCGCGGCCCACAGCACCAGACCGCCGCCGGGCACGCTGGGCCGCCAGTCCGGCAGGCGCTCCCGCAGCGCGGACAGCAGCGCGTCCCGGTTACGGCGCAGCTGGCGGCTGCGCTCGGCCCGGATACGCAGCACGTCGGACAGCAGGTGGGTCGCGGTGAGCTGGTCGTGCACCGACCCGGCCAGGTCCACGCGCTGACGGATCGCCATGATCCGGGTGACCATGGGCGGGGTCGCGCGCACCCAGCCCACCCGCAGCCCGCCCCAGAACAGCTTCGCCACCGAACCCACCGTCAGCACGCGCCCGTCGGTGTCGTACGCGGCCACCGGGGCGGGCAGGTCGCCGGAGTCGATGGCCAGTTCCGCCCCGGACTCGTCGATGATCAGGTGGCTGCCCGCGCGGCGGGCCTCCCGGACCAGGACCCGGCGTTCGTCGTCGTCCATGAGCGCGCCGGTCGGGTTGTGGAAGTCGGGGATCATGTACGCCACCGAGGGTCGGCGCTGGCGGAAGGCGTCCACCAGGTACTCCATGTCCCAGCCCTGCGGGGTCACCCCGGTGGTGCGGACGCGGGCGCCGTTGCGGCGGGCCGCGTCCAGGCCGTGCGGGTAGGTGGGCGATTCCAGCAGGACCTCGTCCCCCTCGTTGACCAGCAGTTCCATCGCCAGGGTGACGCCCTGCTGGGCGCCGCTGGTGACGAAGATCTGCTCGGGCGTGGTGGGCAGCCCGCGCTCCACGTACCGCCGGGCGATGGCGTGCCGCAGCTCGGGGAGGCCGTAGGGGTAGTAGCCGATCCCGCCCACGTGGGCCGCGAGCTGTTCGGAGGCGTGGAAGGAGGCGGCGCGCAGTCCGTCGACCGCCGGGGGCGCGGCCACGCCGAGGTCGATCTGTTCGGCGGCGGGGACGAAGGGCGCCGGACCCCGGGTTCCCGAGTCCGGCAGGACGGTCCAGCTGCCCGCGCCCTGTCGGCTGTCGAGGAAGCTGTTGTCCCGGAGCCAGGCGTAGGCGGCGGTGACGGTGTTGCGACTGACCCCCAGCGCGGAGGCGAGGTCGCGCTCGGCGGGCAGCCGGGTGTGCGTGGGGACCCGTCCGTCCAGGACCAGCCCGCTCACGGCACGGGCGATCGCGAGGTAGAAGGGGCGTTCGACCGGGGCCTCACCGATCAGCCGGGCGAGCAGCCGACCGTTGATCCGCCGTGTGCCGCCACCGGTTCCGGGGTGGTCGGTGCGCTGCCTCGCCATGGGATTCACCTCACCGGGGGAGAAATCGGGCCAGTTGCCAGGATTGGCTCTTCAATCCGAGCACCACCTGGGCCACGATACCGATGTGGCCCCCTCTGCGGACGGTCATCCAACCACCCCATGTATCTCTTCACCGGTACGCGTGAAAGTGGAGGCCGGCCTTGCCCGAACGACCCCTGAGCCCCGTGTCGGCCCTGGTCCGACGCGTTCTGATCACCCCGGTCCTGCCGCGCCCGCGACTGCGCCGCCTCACCCAGCTCTACCTCGGCCTCTCCATGTACGGATTGAGCGGCGCCCTGCTCATCCGCTCCGACCTCGGCGCCATGCCCTGGGACGTGCTGCACCAGGGGCTGTCGCTCCAGACCGGCCTGTCGATCGGCACCTGGAGCGTCATCGTCGGCGCCCTCCTGATCCTGCTGTGGATCCCGCTGCGCCAGAGGGCGGGACTCGGCACCCTGAGTAACGTGGTGGTGGTCGGCGCGTCCGTGGACCTGTCCCTCTGGCTGCTGCCCGTGCCCGAGGCACTGGCCGTCAGGATCCTCCTCCTGGCGTCCGGGGTCCTGGTGTGCGCGGTCGCCACCGGCCTCTACATCGGCGTGGGACTGGGACCCGGGCCCCGTGACGGCCTGATGACGGGACTGGCCGCGCGCGGGTTGTCGATCCGGCGGGCCCGCACCCTCATCGAGGTGACCGTGGCGCTGTCCGGGTTCCTGCTCGGTGGAACCGTCGGCGTGGGGACCGTGGTGTTCATGGTGACGATCGGCCCCCTGGCCCAGGTGTTCCTCCCGATGCTGCGGATGCCGGAGGAAACGCCGGAAAGCCCCACTCTGTCGGGCCGTTAGCCGACCCGTCACCTCCCGTTGATCACCGCGTCATAACTTCTCCCCGGCGGAAGCCACCCATACCGCGACATACTTCCCGCACGCCCGGATGCACGTGCATCCACCCGTAGCCAGGCCCCCGTGGAGCATGGAAGATGGGGACCGCGGTGACCGGTGCGGGACGGGTCCTTTCCACATCCGGCCTTTTCGCCTGCCCGCGCCTGGGCACATAACCGGGTACGAGGCAGCTGCGGGCGGTCCGGGGGGAGACATGACCGGAACGGCGCCCCGGCCAGGAGGGTCGGGCGACGGGTCCCCGACGAGGGGGCGCACACGGGCGTGCGCGCGGACGCGACACCCCCGTGGCGACGGGGCGGCTCGCGCCACCGCACAGACGAAGACGACGTGTTGGGGGTGAGCCGCGTGCCCGGCTGGATTGAAGACTACGCAATGATCGGCGACATGCAGACCGCCGCGCTGGTCGGGCGGGACGGGTCCATCGACTGGGCGTGCCTTCCCGACTTCGACTCCTCGGCCTGCTTCTCCGCGATCCTGGGCGACGAACAGAACGGGCACTGGACCCTGCGTCCGGCCGACGGGTCGGAGAAGGCGGAACGGAGGCACTACCGGGGCGAGACCCTCATCCTGGAACAGGAGTGGGACACCGACACCGGGTCCGTCCGGGTCATCGACTTCATGCCGCCCCGGGGCGGCGCCCCGCACATCGTGCGGATCGTGGAGGGGCTGAGCGGTACCGTCCGCATGAGCACCACCATGCGCATCCGTTTCGACTACGGGCACGTCGTCCCGTGGATGCACCGTGCCGGAACCGAGCTGGTCGCCATCGCCGGTCCGGACGCGATCTGGCTCAGCGCCCCCGTGGCCCTCAAGGGCCACAACTTCACCCACGACACCACCTTCGACGTCACGGCCGGGCAGCGCGTGCCGTTCGTGATGACCTGGCACCCCTCCCAGGTGGAGGAGTCCGACCACCTGGACGCGGAGAAGGCCCTCTCCCGCACCGAGCGCTTCTGGGAGAAGTGGGTGGACCAGTGCACCTACGACGGCCCCTACCGCGAGGCCGTGGTGCGCTCCCTCATCACGCTGAAGGGCCTGACCTACCGCCCCACCGGCGGGATCGTGGCCGCGCCCACCACCTCCCTCCCCGAGGAGATCGGCGGGGTCCGCAACTGGGACTACCGGTACTGCTGGCTGCGCGACGCCACCATCACCCTGGAGGCGCTGATCCGCTCGGGGTACACGGACGAGGCCATGGCATGGCGCGAGTGGCTGGCCCGTGCCGTCGCGGGTGAACCTCAGCTGATGCAGATCATGTACGGCATCCGGGGCGAACGCCGCCTCACCGAGTGGGAGGCCGAGTGGCTTCCGGGATACGAGTCCTCCAGCCCGGTCCGGATCGGCAACGCCGCCGTGGGCCAGTACCAGCTGGACGTGTACGGCGAGGTCATGGACGTGCTGCACCTGGCCCGACGCTCGGGTATCCAGGGCGGTGAGCACCTGTGGGGTCTCCAGCGCTCCCTGGTCAACTACCTGGAGTGGTGCTGGGACGAGCCCGACGAGGGCCTGTGGGAGGTGCGCGGCCCCCGGCAGCACTTCGTCCACTCGAAGGTGATGGCCTGGGTGGCGGCCGACCGGGCGGTGCGCAGCATCGAGGAGTTCGGCACCGAGGGGCCCATCGAACGGTGGCGGGCGCTGCGCGACACCATCCACGCGGAGGTGTGCGAGTACGGCTACGACCCCCAGCGCAACACCTTCACCCAGTACTACGGCAGCAAGGAGCTGGACGCGGCCCTGCTGCTCATCCCCGAGGTCGGCTTCCTCCCCTACGACGACCCCCGCGTGGTCGGCACCATCGAGGCGATCCGCGAGGACCTGATGGTGGACGGGTTCGTGCTCCGCTACCGCACCGACCTGGAGAACTCCGCCGACCAGCTCCCCGGCGACGAGGGCGCCTTCCTGGCGTGCAGCTTCTGGATGGCCAACGCCCTGCTGTCCATCGGCCGCCAGAACGAGGCCCGGGAACTGTTCGAGCGGCTGCTGTCCCTGCGCAACGACGTTGGCCTGCTCGCTGAGGAGTGGGACCCGAGGGGCGGCCGCCAGGTGGGGAACTTCCCGCAGGCCTTCAGCCACGTGCCCCTGGTGACCACGGCGCTCAACCTCGCGGACCGCCAGGGCGGCTGGCGCGCCGACTAGGCACCACCCCGGAACGCCCCCGCCCCCGCGCCCGAGCGCGGGGGCGTTCCCGTGCGTCAAGCGGATGACCGAAAGCGGCCATACAGGGTGTCGCCTCCCGCTGCGAAACCCTGGTAAAAAACCTGTTGGTGTCCCCTCCCCCAGCCAGAAGTCCGGCCTTCGGAACGAAGCCGCTCACCGCACAGCATGAGAAGGCACCCGTGGCACAGAATTGGCTCACCGCAGCGCGCATATCCGCCGTCGCCGTCACGGCGGCGGCCACCATCACGGCCAGTCTTCTAGGGAAGGAGTCCGAGAAGGGCAAGCAGAGACAACTGGAGACCCGGAGAGTGGCTCTCGACGGCCCCAGGAAGAGCATCAAGGACAAACTGAGTGACGTCGTCTTCAAGCTCAGGGCCGTGAGGAAGGAGGAGGACCAGAGCTTCGGCAGCAGGAAGGCGGAACTCGACGACATGGAGACCCTGGCGAAACGGATCGAGAAGTTCTCCGAATCCAGGCTCGCCTCGAACTCGCAGGCGGTCCAGGAGATCTTCGACGTCGCCGCAGAGGCACGAGGGCGCCAGTCCGGGGCAGGACAACAGGAATCACCCGGGACGGAACCGGCCACACCAGCGGGCAAGGGCCACAGGAGGCCCGGGAACACCCTCCCCCGGACGAAGCCGAAGCCCACCGGTATCGAATCGACGCGAGAATGGGAAAGATGACGTGCCGACCCCTTCGGTCATCCTGTTGCTGATCCTGGCGGCATCTGCGGCGGTGACCTTCGCCCACACACTCCACAGAGCGAGAGCCGGGTCCGCCGTCCTCGTTCCCGACATGGACTACATGAACCGCCTCGAACAGGACCTGGACGGAATCCAGAGAACCCGTGGTGAGATCGCCGGCGCGGAGGGATTCCTCGGAGGAAGAGTCGGGGCGCTCGAGAGCGCGGTCCGGGAAGTGGCGAGAGAAGGAGATCGCCTCGGCACGGACTACGTCACCAAGAACCTCCTGCAGGTCAGGGAGAGCTCCGAGGCCGCCGCGGTCCCGCACCTCGACAGCGGCTCGTCCCACTAGTACGGACCCATCGCGCACGCCGACCACCGAACAGAGGAGCCCGCCGTCGTCGCTCTGCCGACAGCCATCGTGGGGGTCATGGTCGCGCTGGCCACCGCCGCGATCCGCACGGTCATCCAAGAGAAGATCCGACAGCGTATGAGGGAGGACGGAGAACACCGATCCGCGGAAAAGAGAAGAGCTGAGAGATCCCTCGACGAAACAACCGAGCTCCTCATCGAGATCGAGGAGATCAGGGACTCCCTCACCCAGGAGAAGAAGAACCGCGCGGAAAGGCTCGCCGACCGGGCGGAGCCTCTTCCCGAGGCCCTGGAGGAGTCCAGGAAAAGGATCGATTTCCAGCTGGCGAGGATCACGGAGAACTACGCGAAACTCGTCGAGGCCGGAAACGTCCGGAGTCGGACCGACGGGACCTTCGAGATCGTCGACCTCTCGGGGCTGACCGAGTCCCAGGAGCGGATGGCACGCCTGGCCATCGAACAGGACAACGCGTACATCGCGAAGTCACACAACGTCAGGTCCGCCATCGAAAGGATGACGACCGTCGTCAACGAAAGGAGGAGCGAACTGGAGGACATCACCACCAGCACTCCGCAGGAGCTTCTCCAGAAGAGCAGGTCTCCTGAGGAGCTGTACCAGGAGGCACTCGCCGAGATCATCGAAGCCTACCGACCCGAGCGAGCCGGGAAGGAGCCGCAGGGTTCGGCACAGGACGGCCCGGCTCCCCGGAGGCAGGGAACACCGACGCATCCGGTCTCGCCCCAGGAGACAGCCCCCCGGGAGGGCACGGTCCCCCCGAAGCACACTGACGAAGGCGCTCGGGGATCCGTGGTCACATCGCCGGGTGAACGACTCGTCGAGCTGGCTTCGCGGGCTCAGACATCGGTTCCGCGACAGAGAAGCCAGGAAATGGGAATGGGTTACTAGCCGTGTCCGACGCCATCTGGAGCACACTTCTGATCGCGCTTTCCGTACCGGCCCTCCTGGCACTGAGCTGGGTTCACGGCGACGCCCGCAGGAGGTCCGTGCACGCGACCGACGACCTGGTCGTCACCGGACTCGTTCGGGAGCGGAAGGAACGGGGCCTGGAGATCGACCGTGAATCCTTCCGGAAGCGCCTGGTAGCGGTCCGGAACTGCGAGAGCCGCATCTACGGGTACATGC
Source organism: Nocardiopsis sp. iso_237 (assembly GCF_056173345.1). Taxonomy (NCBI): domain Bacteria; kingdom Bacillati; phylum Actinomycetota; class Actinomycetes; order Streptosporangiales; family Nocardiopsidaceae; genus Nocardiopsis; species Nocardiopsis sp. iso_237. The sequence goes on from NZ_CM149669.1 coordinate 4,209,714, forward strand.
CCAGCAGCGATCACCCTGAACAGCTCAGGGCCGCCGTCGGTCCTGAGCAGGCCAGGGAACACCTGGACGAGTTGCGGAGGTCCTACGACGAGGCGGAACGGCTCGCCGGGAAGCAGCGGGAGGACCTGGAGCGGCACCTGGAAGAGGAGCGGGACCGGATCCGGACCCTGAACCACCGCTTCCGCGCGGTCGACCGCGCCCTGAGCGTCTCGGCGGCGGTCCTGCGTGTGGTCCTGCTCGTCACGGTCCTGTTCGTTCTCACGTCCTTGCTGGTCGGCCTGTTCTCGTGACGGGGCGGAGCCGTCCGAGGAGCGGGCCGAACGATCCGGCAGCACACGAACCATCGCGCCCGTGGGAGAACACTCCCACCGGGTGTGTCCGGCGACCGGTACCCGGGGCGCCGGGTCAGTCCCCGACCAGCGTGGGAGCGGCCCACACCGCGACCAGGTCCGTGTCGTCGGACTCCACCTCGAGACGCAGACGCAGGGCTCCGCTGACATCGGCCTCGATGTCGACGGTCTCACCCAGGGTCACCGTCTCGGTGGCCACCCGCTCACCGTCCGCGTAGACCGTGAAGGTCATGTTCTTCCCCGACCTGGAGTTGTCGTCCAGTCCGACCGTGGCGTCGAACGTCCCCCAGGACCGGCTGAGGTTGTACTCGACCCAGTGGTCGCAGACGCTGCAACCCGCCTCGGTGACCAACGCGTTGTTGTGGACCTCGCCGTCCATCTCGGCGCGCCCCCACTCCCAGGCGTCCTCCGAGTCCACCCAGTTCAGCTGGGAGAGGGAGTAGGGACCGTCCGCGTCCGGGGACGGGGTCCCGGAGGGTTCGGGGACGCCGGTCTCCTTGTCGGCGTCCACGGGGACGTCGTCGGTGACGGGCTCGGAGGGTTCGGGGTCGTCCGAGGGTTCGGAGGCCACCTCCGCGAGGTTGGTGCCGTTCGATTCGGAGAACAGCGGGACGACCCGGTCCATGACCACGTAGGTACCTCCGGCACCGAGAGTCGTGAACACGACCGCGAGGATCGCCAACCCCACCACCACGGGCCTGCGGGACCCGCGCTTCGGCTTCTCGGAGGCGGGCGGCCGGGGCGGGGCCGCGAAGGCGCCGGTCGCCCGCGGTCCGCCGTACACCGGACCGCTGGGGTGCGGACCGGGCGCCTGGCCCGGGTGGTTCGTCATCGGTCCGCTGTGCGCCGCGACGCCGTACGGGGCGGGGCCGCCGTCCATCGCACCGCGTGGCCGAGGCGGCCCGGCGGGGTTCGGGGGCGGCGGTCCGACCGGGGGACGGCGGGGACCGGGGACGCTCCCTCCGGACGGGGCGGCCGCCGTCGGGGGGTCGCCCTGCGGGGCGCCGGGCTGGGACGGGATCCGCGCGGCCGGGGGCTGGGCCGTGGGAACGCCCCGCATACCGCCGACGGGACGCCTGGGCTCCTGTGGGGGGCCGTCGGTGCCGGGCGCCGTGCCGGTGTCACCGCCGGTCGCACCGTCGGCGGGGGTGCTGACCGGTGGCGGACCCGCGAAGCGCGCGCCCTCCGGCGGGGCCGAGCCTCCGGTCACCCCGTCCCCGGAGTCCGGACTCACCGGGCTGGCCGCGCCGAGGGCGTCTCCCGGACCTCCGAAGCCCGCGGGTTCGGAGGCCGGGGCGGTCCAGGGCACCGAGGAGGTCGCCAGCGAGCGCAGGGCGCGCACCCACTCCGAGGCCTCGGGGCGTTCGGAGGGCTCGACCGAGAACATGCGCAGGACGAACTCGCGCCGCGCCTCTCCCGCCTCGGCCAGCACCGGCAGCGCGCCGAGCCTCTCGCGCAGCTGCTCCGGTGCGGGCGGCGGGTCCTCGCCGGTCAGGGCGAAGTACGCGATCGCGCCGAAGGCGTACCGGTCCGTCGCGGGCGAGTACTCGCCGTTGAAGATCTCCGGGGCCGCGTACCCGGGAGTGAACCAGGGGCGCGCGGTCATGTGCCGCGCGGCGATCCGGCTCAGCCCGAAGTCCACCAGGGTGGCCTGACCCTCGACGCTGATCATGATGTTGCCGGGCGAGAGGTCGCCGTGCACCACCACGCGCTTCGACGGGGTGGCGCGACCCGAGTGGAGGACGTCCAGCACCTGGGCGATCTGCTCCAGGCACCGCAGTACCTCGCGCCGACCGCGGGGCCCCTCCACCACGTTCTCCGCCCGCCAGTCGCGCAGGTCCAGTCCCTCGACGTAGTTCATGACCAGGTAGAGGGCGCGCTCGTCGCCGTTCCCGGCCGCCCCGTCGGCGGGGTGCTCGGGGGCGCCCTCGAAGTGCTCCCGGACCCCCACGACCCCGAGCCGGTTGATGAAGCGGAGGAGTTCGGCCTGCTCGCCCCACTTGGCGCTGAGTTCGGCGAACTGCTCGTCGTTGGAGGTGACGTCGGAGTTGAGGACCTTCACCACGACGGGTTCGGTCTGCCCGGCCAGGCTCACCTCCGCCAGGTAGAGGGTGGCCTCGCCACCGCGTCCCACGAGACGGACCAGACGGTACTTGTCCGGCTGCGCGTCCGGACCGACGTAGAGATTCAGGCTCACGGCTCTGACACTCTTTCCACACAGGGGGATCAGGGGTTCAGGGTGCCGTCGGCACAGGCAACACAGTAGCCTCAACGGCTGTACCCCCATGCCCCGTACCGCCCCGAGACCGGGGCCGACGGCCGTTGGGGCGACCGTCGAACACAGTCCGAAGGTGAGGGTGCCGGTGGCGGAGGACAGGGTCCTGAGCGGGCGGTACCGGCTCCTCTCCCTCCTGGGCGAGGGCGGGATGGGCGAGGTATGGCGAGCCGTCGACGAACTGCTGGACCGCCCGGTCGCGGTCAAGCTGATCCGGCCCGGGAGGGCGGACTCGTCCGAGGCCGTGGCGCGGTTCCGCCGCGAGGCCCGGCTCACCGCGCGTCTGGCGGGCCACCCCAACGTGGTCATCCTGTACGACTTCGGACAGGACGCCGACACGGGCTCGGTGTTCGCGGTGATGGAACTGGTCACCGGGCGATCCCTGACCGCCGTGCTCCGGGAGGGCGGGCCCGCGCCGCTGGGGCGCGCCGTCGACCTGGTCTCCCAGGCGGCGTCCGGGCTGGGCGCGGCGCACGCCGCCGGGATCGTGCACCGCGACGTCAAGCCCGGCAACCTGATGGTGGTCGAGCGGGGCACCGGGAACGGCACCCTGAAGGTGCTGGACTTCGGGATCGCGGCGTTCACCGAGGCGACCCGCAACGACCGCATCACCCGGACCGGCCAGGTCGTGGGGACACCCCTCTACATGTCGCCGGAGCAGGTGCGCGGCGACCGCGTCGACCGGCCGAGCGACCTGTACTCGCTGGGAGCGATCCTGTTCCAGCTGCTGACGGGGCGCCCGCCGTTCCACGACCCCAACCCGCTGACGGTGCTGCGGATGCACCTCACCGATCCTCCGCGCTCGGTGGCGACGCTGCGCCCGGAGGTCCCCGTGGGACTGTCACAGCTGGTCACGGCGATGTTGGCGAAGCGTCCCGAGGAGCGGCCCGCGAACGCGGAGGAGGTCGGGGAACGGTTGTCGGCCTTCCTTCCGCCGCCGCGCCGGTCCGCACCCACCCCTGCGACGCCGACTCTCGTGTACACCGAGGCCGCGGTGCCGCCCGGGCCGGACCTCTCCCCCGCCCGCCTGCGCGAGCTGGTGGAGGCCGCCCGCGCGCGGGCGGAGGCGGGCGAGTTCGGAGCGGCCGCCGAGGACCTGCGCGGTCTGCTGCCCGCTCTGGGCGCCGTGCTCGGCCCCGACCACCCCGACACCCTGCGCGCCCGGCGCCGGGAGGCCTACGCGACGGGCAAGGGCGGGGACCACGCGCGCGCGGTGCGCGGGTTCCGAGCTCTCCTCCCCGACCTGCTCCGGACGTACGGGGCCCGCCACCCCGAGACCCTCGCGGCCCGCTACTACCTGGCCACCAACGCGGGCCGCGCCGGTGACCACGCCCTGGCCGCCCGGGCCCACGCCGGTCTGGTCCCGGACCTGGTGTCGGCGCACGGAGCGGACGCGGAGCGGGTGCAGACCACACGGTTGCACCTCGCCTTCGAGCTCGGTGAGTCCGGGGATCCGGAGGGCGCGGTGCGGGAGCTGTCCGCGCTGGTCCCGGACCTGGCCCGAACGCGCGGTGAGGACGACTCCCTGACCCTGCGCGCCCGCCACTACCAGGCCGCCTACCTGGGGCACTCCGGCCGCGCGGCGGAGGCCGTCCGCCGCTACGAGGCACTGGTGGTCCACCACGCCCGACTGCACGGCGAGGAGTCCTCCCGGACCCGGGCCGTCCGCTCCCACCTGGACCGATGGCGGGAGCGCGTCCGCGCCTGACCCGCGCGCGCCAGGAGCCGTGACGCGGGTGTGACGGCCGCGGGGACCGAAACGGGTCTGGATGTCCGTGGCTGCCGCTAGTGTTCTGGCCATGTCGAACAAGGACCTGCACGAGATCATGGACAGCGGTTGGGCGAAGGCGCTGGAGCCCGTCGCCCCGCAGATCGCCGCTATGGGCGACTTCCTCCGCCAGGAGGTCGCCGGGGGCCGCACCTACCTGCCCGCCGGGGACCACGTCCTACGTGCGTTCCAACAGCCCTTCGACGACGTGCGCGTGCTGATCGTGGGGCAGGACCCCTACCCCACCCCCGGGAACGCCGTCGGGCTGAGCTTCTCGGTGGCGCCGGAGGTCCGTCTTCCCGCGAGCCTGCGCAACATCTACAAGGAGATGGGCGAGGACCTGGGCACTCCGATGCCCTCCAACGGTGACCTCACGCCGTGGACGGAGCAGGGCGTCCTGCTGCTCAACAGGGTCCTGACGGTGGCCCCGGGCAACGCCGGATCCCATCGGGGCAAGGGCTGGGAGGCCGTCACCGAGCAGGCCATCCGCGCCCTGGCCGAGCGCGGCAAGCCGCTCGTGTCGATCCTGTGGGGCCGCGACGCCCGCAACCTCCGACCGATGATGCCGGGCGTCCCGTGCGTGGAGTCCGCGCACCCGAGCCCGCTCTCGGCCCGCAACGGCTTCTTCGGTTCCAGGCCGTTCAGCAGGACCAACGAGCTGCTCCGGGAACAGGGCGCCGATCCGGTGAACTGGCAGCTGCCCTAGGGCGTCTCACCGCCCGTGAGCGTCCGCTCCCCCGCGGACGCCCGGGCAACGCACAACCCCATACTCGCGAAACCCTTCTGACGTGCGGACTCGACGCCACCCCCGGTGTCGGGTCCGATCGCGTTCCCGCCCCAGACACCCCCGGACGTGGAAGAGGCACCCGACCGATGGCCAGACGGCTCACCTACAGTGACGCGCTCAAGATCCTCGGCAGTGGCGACTCGGAGGCCCTGGACCTCGCGGAGAAGGTGGCCGACGGCGGCCTGGGCCTGGTGGGTGTCCCCGACCTGTTCGGGATGCGCGGCGCCCTGGTGAGCAAGGGCCGCCAGCTGCTGGAGGGCCTGGGCGGCAGGCTCCGGAACGAGAGCCGCCTGTCCCGGTCCGAGAAGATCCAGGCCGCCCACCAGATCCTGGTGGTCACGTCCGTCTTCGAGGCCGCCGACGAGGTGTTCACACGGGTCGGGATGCCCTTCGGGCTGGACGATCTGGAGATCACCTCGGACGAACAGTTCGCGTTGTTGCGTGATCGCCTTGTCGAACTCCCCGGCCCCGGCTTGTCCTTTCCCATTACGCACTCCGGCCATCGCAGGGAACACGGCACGGTGACGGCTGAGTACATGAAGGGTGTGGCCGCGCACCTCACTGACTTCTTCTGTGCTCTCGCGGTCGCCGAACGGCATGGAATCACCTGGGAACACCACCTGATGAGAAAATTCAGGAGCGCCATGGCCCAGGTGGCTCCCGGACGTCTGGACGAGAACATCCGACATTTGGGAGCAGACATCCCCGAGTTCGGTATGTGGCTGCATGTCGGGGAGCACGAACGGACCCGGCAGGAGATCGGCACCGGCCTGTCCGACCTGCACGAACAACTGGCCCGCATCAGCTCCTCGCGTCCGGTCACCCGGAGGAGGCAGGAGCTCACCGCCTCCTACCAGGCGGTGCTCAACCGGCCGGTACTGCGCTCCGACGACGCCCCGGCCGGGCTCGTGCTCCCCTCGCTCCGCACGGCCTACATCCCGCCGCGCGGACGGGTCACCATGGCACGCGAGACCCACAACGCGGCCAGTGACGAATGGTGGCGGGAGTTTCCCGTCCAGGACGACCTCCAGACGATCGTCGCCTCCCTGATCACGCACCCCAGGGCCACCGAGTACCCCACGGTGATCCTCGGCCACCCCGGCGCCGGCAAGTCCAAGTTCACCGAGATGCTCGCCGCCCAGCTGCCGCCGGAGGACTTCCTCCCCATCCGCGTGGAGCTGCGCGCCGTCAGCCCCAACGCGCCCCTGCACGTCCAGATCGAGGAGGGGCTGCGGGCCGACCTGCACACCAGCGTGTCCTGGCGGGAACTGGCCGACGACGCTGACGGCGCGCTGCCGGTCGTCATCCTGGACGGCTTCGACGAACTCCTCCAGGCGACGGGAGTGGACCGCTCTGACTACCTGGAGCGGGTCCAGGAGTTCCAGCAGCGCCAGGAGGCGCTGGGGCAGCCGGTGGTCGTGATCGTGACCAGCCGGACCCTGGTGGCGGACCGGACCCGGTTCCCCCCGCTGACCACGGTCATCCGTCTGGAGGCCTTCGACGACACCCAGATCGAGCAGATGCTCGGCGTGTGGACCCGCGCCAACACCCGCGTTTTCGGGTCCACGAAGCTGAGGCCGCTCACCCCGGAGGCGGTGCTCCGCTACCGCGACCTGGCCGAGCAGCCCCTGCTCCTGATCATGCTGCTCATCTACGACGCCCACGGCAACGCCCTGCTCAACGCCTCGGACAGCCTCTCCCACGGTGAGCTGTACGAGCGGCTGCTCACCATGTTCGCCCGGCGCGAGGTCGACAAGCACCGGGCCCACCTGGGCGGCCGTGACCTCGACCGGGCGATCGAGGACGAGCTGCGGCGGCTGGAGGTGGCCGCGATGGCGATGTTCGCCCGGGGGCGCCAGAGCGTGCGCGCGGAGGAGCTGGACGCGGACCTGGCCGTCCTCATGCCCGAGGCGGCGGAGAACCCCGCCGACGCCGACCTACACGGCCAGATCGCCCCCGCCCACCAGGTGCTGGGACGGTTCTTCTTCGTCCACGAGGCGCGGTCCAGGACCACGGACGGCACCAGCAGCGCCTTCGAGTTCCTGCACGCCACCTTCGGCGAGTACCTGGTGGCCCGCATGGTGGTCGCGGCCCTGACGGAACTGGTCGAGGACCGCGCCCGGGTGTCCCGCCGTCGGAGCCGGGCCCTGCAGCTGGACGACGGCGAGCTGTACGCCCTGGCCTCCTTCGCGGCGTACGCGGGCCGCGACCGGGTGGTGACCTTCCTGGACGAGCTGCTGGCCCGGCGGCTGGAGGAGGAACCCGACCTGCGGGAGGAGTTCCGGGACCTGGTCCTGGAGCTCTTCCGGGAGGCGCCCTTCCCCGCGGCCAACCGCTCGTTCTCCGGGTACGAACCCCTGCGGATACCCGTCACTTCGCGGGAGGCCCGCTACACCGCGAACCTGATCACCCTCCTGATCCTGGTCAGCGAGGAGCCGGTGCCCCTGGAGAGCCTCTATCCGGACACGGACGACCCCTGGCACGCCTGGCGGCGGACGGTCTCCCTCTGGCGCGCCCTGTCCGCCACCCAGTGGTTCGGGATCATCGACTTCATGCGGATGCGCCACCTGGGGTACTGGAGGGGCGAACAGCCCTTCAGCGCGCTCAGCCGCGACCGCGGTGAACCCGTGAACGTCGGTGAGTGCGTCGGCTTCGAGCTCCGCGCGGACTCCCCGGGCGACCCCGCGACCCTCAACCCCTACGAGGTGGAGGTGCCGTACTCGACGGTGGTCTCCCGACTGCTCCGGTCCACGGCGATGCGCGCCAACGGGACGGCCTCTCGCATGGCCCTGCTGCTGACTCCGTACCTGCGCTACGTCTCCGACGACCTGGGCACCTGGTACACCAGCGGAGACCACAAGTCCTGGGTCGAGACCCACGAGGTCCTGCGGCTGCGCCTGGAACCGATCGACCAGATCCCGGAGGCCATGGTCACCGACCGCCTGAACAGCTACTCCCGTCTCATCTTCCGCGGCGCACCGGACCAGGTGGTGCTCACCGTTCTGAGGCAGGCCGTGGAGGACCTGCGGTCCTGGCCGGACCGGCTGGGCGCGGACCCCCATCTCGCGCTGTCCCGAATGGTGCAGGAGGCACTCCGCGCGATGCGTCGGAGCGAGACCACTCCCCCGGAGGTGTGGGACTCCTTCCAGCGGCTCAGGCGGGAACTGCTGTTGCTGCTCGGCAGCCAGGCGAACGGACCCGTGCTCGGACAGGGCGCCACGGCCTCCGTACCCGTCGCGCAGGCCGCCACCGGGGAGACCCACCCGACCGTGCCCGGGGGCTCGGCCGGCCCCTGAACCGGACACGGACCGGGGTCCCCGGAGCCTCGGCCCGGTGGCCGGGTCCGGCGACCGGAGTCCCGGGGTGGCGCGGAGTCGTCCACAGGTGGGCTGAACCCCTTCCGCGCCCCTCCCATCACACGTAGCGTGATGTCCGAGTCACGCTTCCTCCCCCAGCGGATATGGAGAGGCCACCCCCTCGATGGCTAAGCCGGTCACCTACGCCAGCGCCCTGAAAGAGCTCAGCGGGAACGACAGCACCTTGTGGAACCTCGCGGAGAAGATGACCGAGGAGGGACTGGACGCGGTCGGGGTACCCGGCCTATTCGGGCTGCGGTCGTTCGTGGTCGGCCAGGGTCACAGGGCCCTGGCCGACCTGGGCGCCAAACTCCGGGGCACCGACAGGTACTCCCGGACGCAGCGGATCGAGGCGGCTCACCGGATCCTGCTGATCGTCTCCTTCTTCGAACCCCTGGACGCGTGCCTGGCCGACGCCGGGCTGCGCCTGCGCGCCACCGAGCTGGAGGTGAGCCCGGAGGAACAGGCCCTGATCCTGGAGCGCGCCCTGAGGTCGGAGGAGGTCCACGCCCCGGCGGAGGACTTCCTGTGGGGGCGGGAGGATCTCTTCGAACGGGCGGAGCGGGTCTTCGCGAACAGCGCGCTCGGACTGCACCAGTTGACCAGGGGACTGGAGGCCACCGAACGGGCCGGAGTCGACACCGGGCGGGGCGGCAGGTTGGAGGCGGCGCTGTGCGAGAGCCTTCCGCGGCGGGCGCTCGCGGCCTATCGGGCCCACTACCTGAAGCTGTGCGCCGAGGCCCCCGAGTTCGGCATGTGGGCGAACCTGCGTGAGCACCAGAGGACGCGGCACGAGGTCAGGCAGGTGGGCGACGCCTTCGCCGAGCTGCACGAGCGGCTGTCCCGGATTTCCTCGGGCAGGTCGGTGGGCGATCTGCGGATCCGCCTCTCCCGCAAGTACCAGGCACTGCTGCGCAGGCCGGTACTCCCCGTGGACGACGTGCTCCCGGAGGACCTGCCCTCCGGGATGGTCATCCCCGCCCTGAGCGACTGCTACGTGCCGCCGAGCGCACGGGTGGCCCGGGTGGCCCAGGGCGACACCCCCTCGGTCAGGGAATGGTGGAAGACACGCGAGCTCCTCCCGGATCTGCAACAGTTCCTGGCCGTCCGCCTCACACACCCGGACACGACGCGGTACCCGACCGTGCTGCTGGGCGAACCGGGCGCGGGCAAGTCCAAGCTCACCGAGGTGTTGGCCGCGCGGCTGCCGGAGGAGGACTTCCTGGCGATCCGTGTGGAGCTGCGCTCGGTCAGCGCGGACGCGGCCGTCCACACCCAGATCGAGGAGGGGCTCGAACTCGACCTCCTCCAACGGGTCAGCTGGACGAAGCTGCTGGCCGAGGCCCAGGGAGCCCTGCCGGTGGTCATCCTGGACGGGTTCGACGAACTCCTCCAGGCCGCCGGTGTGGAGCGGCACAACTACCTGGAACAGATCCGGGACTTCCAGACCCACCAGGAGGTCATGGGACAGCCCGTGGCGGTGATCGTCACCAGCCGCACGCTCAGTGCCAGCCGGGTCCGGTTTCCCGAACGCAGCACGGTGATCCGGCTCGAACCGTTCGGCCGGGAGCGGATCGGACGGGTACTGGAGGCCTGGAACCGGGCGAACCGGGAACGGTTCCGCTCCCCCGGGCTGCGCCCGTTGGACCTGGACCGCCTGATGCACTATCCGGAGCTGAGCCAGCAGCCCCTGCTGCTGTTGCTACTGCTGGTCTACGACGCGCAGGACAACGACCTGCGGCGGTCACCGAGGTCGATGTCCCTCGGGCAGCTGTACGAACGGTTGTTGACCACCTTCGTCCGGCGCCAGGTGCGCAAACACCGCGACGCGCTCAGTGAGAGGGACCTGAGGCGGGAGGTCCAGGGCGAGCTGCGCCGTCTGGAGGCCACGGCGCTGGCGATGTTCACCCGCCAGAGGCAGACGGTGGGCTCCGAGGAGGTGGGCGACGACCTCAGGACGCTCAGGCTGGACGGCCCCCAACAGGAGTCCCACTCCGGCTTCCCCGTCCGGGCCGCCGACCTGTTGCTGGGCCGCTTCTTCTTCGTGCACGTGTCCCAGGCCAGAGTCAGCGGGCGGGACCAGACCCCGCTCAGCGCGTACGAGTTCCTGCACGGCACGTTCGGGGAGTACCTGGTGGCCCGTCTGGTCTCCAGGACTCTCAGAACCCTGGTCGACCACCACGCGCGCAATCGGGAGGACGATCCCTGGAGCGAGCCGCCCGGTGACGGCCTCCTGTACGCGACGTCGTCCTTCGCCTGCTACGCGGACCGGGAACGGACCACCGACTTCCTCAGGGAGCTGATCACGGAGGACGTCTCCGGGAGCGAGGAACGCCGCGCACACTACGGTGAGCTGCTCGTCGAACTCTTCCGACGGGCTCCCTACCCGTCCGCTGATCACCTGCACTCCGCCTACCAGCCCCGACGCCTACCGCTGACCGTCAGGCAGGCGTACTACACGGTGAACCTGCTGTCCCTGCTCCTGCTCGCACGGGAGGGGCCGGTGGACGTCCGTGAGCTCTTCCCCGACCACGACGGGGAGGCTCCCGCCCTGCACCAGTGGCGTTCGGCGGCGGCTCTGTGGCGTGCCCTGCCCTCGGCCGACTGGTTCACCGTCCTGGACACGTTGAGGATGCGGCACCACCGGGACGGGCGCTCCTGCGTGGAGTTGGAGAGCGGATCCCCCGTGGACGTCGGTGAGAGCATCAGGTTCGACCTGCCGGAACTCACCCGCTCCACGCGGGGCCACACCCCGGCGATCGACCACCACTCGCACCTGGTGTCACACACCGGTCCCGCCGGTCAGCTGCTGCGTTCCATCGCGCTGCGCATCAACGGCACCGCCGCCAGACTGACCATCGACCTCTTCCCCTTCATCGAACAGCACGTGTCCCACCTGGGGGCGTGGACGGGCGACACGCGCTCCGACGACCTGTGGTCACTCGCCCACGAGCTCCTCCTGCTGCGGCTGTCCCCGGTCACGGAGCTGCCCCAGCGCAGACTGGACGCCTACCGAAGGGTTCTGACGGATCCCTCGATGAGCGCGTCCACACTGTCGACCCTCAGGCAGGCGGTCGAGGACCTCAGGAGTCCGCTGGCGGGCGAGGACTACCGGCTCGGTCTGCGAGACGAGCTGGCGGTCGGCCTGTGGAGGACGATCGACCTCGGGCGCGTCCACCCCCGCGACGGTGAGACCCGAGCGGTCCTCGACCAACTCGCCCCGGACCTGCCGCCGTCGCTCGTCGAGCAGCTGCGGCGTGTGCTCGGGACTCTTGACGGCGGGTCCGGGCCGTCCGACGAGACCTTCGGTCCGGACGCCCACCTCCAGGGCTCGGAGAACAGCGTCATGGACGTCAAACCGCTGCTCGACGGGGCGTACTCGGAACGGGGGAACCCGCCCCCTAGACCGCCAGGGCCCGCCTGACCAGGGACGGAAGGACGTCACCGATGGGGTCGTGCAGGACCGCGCTGGCGTAGTCGTCGTACGGGGTGGGCTCGGCGTTGACCACGACCAGCGCGGCCCGCCCCATCATGGCGACGTCGCACAGCCCGGCCACCGGGTGGACCGTGAGCGAGGTACCGATCGCCACGAACACCTCGCACTCGCGGGCCGCCTGGGCGGCGCGTTCGATGACCTCGGGGTCCAGGCGCTGGCCGAAGGAGATGGTGTCCGTCTTCTGGATGCCGCCGCACACCGGACACCGGGGGTCGGACTCCTCGTCCAGGCGGCCGAGCACCTCCGGACTGGGTGTGCGCAGCCCGCAGGTCATGCACATGACCCGGAGCATCGTCCCGTGGACCTCGATGACCTCGTCCTCGGGCACTCCGGCGCGCTGGTGCAGGCCGTCGATGTTCTGGGTGACCAGCGCGTGGAGGCGACCGGCGGCGGCCAGGTCGGCCAGGGCGAGGTGGGCCGCGTTGGGTTCGGCCTTCCACACCTGGTGGGAGCGGCGGGCCAGCCAGGTGCGACGGCGTACGTCCACGTCGCCCATGTAGCTGTCGATGTCCGACATCGCCTCGGCGTCCGGATCGGTGGTCCACAGCCCCTGGGGACCGCGGAAGTCCGGGATGCCGGAGTCGGTGGACACTCCGGCGCCGGTCAGGACGGTGATGCGTCGCGCGGAGGCGAGCAGGTCCGCCGCGTGTTCGAACCCCTCGGGGTCAGCGAACGGCGTGGTGTCGTCGGTCATCGAGGCCATACCCCATTCTTACAACGTCTTTGCACGGCTTTCCCCGGTCTTGGCCCAGCACGGCGCTTTCCGGACTGATCCTGCCCTTAACCTCGGGGAACGTGTGGGGCGGGTGCCACCAGGCCCCGACCGATGCACACGAGAAGGGCAAAGGGTGCAAAAATACGACACAATCATGAAGCAGCCCTCCTACATCCTCGTGGTCAACGGGACCAAGGTCGAGCGCCCGGTGTTCGTGCTCGGCGCGCCCCACTCCGGGGTTCCGGTGATCGCCCGCGCCCTGGCCCGCGCGCCCGGCTTCCATCTGGGTGCCGGCTCCCCGGGCGTGCTCAACGCCGTCTACGCCGTGGCCAGACGCCCCTCCCTGGCTCAGGAGAAGGTGTCGGGCACCGCCACCCTGCTGCGCGAGGCCTACGCCGAGATCTGGCATCTCACCCCCCTGACCTGCCCCAGGTGCCCCGGGCCCGGCGCCCGGGTGCCCGCCAACGCCTCCGCCGAACCCTGCGAGCACAGCGCCGCGGCGCGCCGTTACGGCGACGCCAGCCCGGACCTCCTGTACTCGGCCAGCGCCCTGCACACCGCGTTCCCCGACGCGCGCTTCGTCCAGATCATCCGCGACGGCCGCGACGTGGTGGCGGACATGATGGAGGACGAGCGGTCGCTGGCCTGGCTCAAGCCCAGCTTCATGAAGCTGGACCACGAGTTCCCCAACCACTTCTTCGGCCTGGAGGAGGAGTCGGACCTGGGCGACTTCACCGACGGGTCGGTGGCGACCAAGTGCGCGATGCGCTGGCGGGGCGCGGTGCGCATGTCCGCGCGGCTGCGCAAGGAGATCGGCCCCGAGCAGCTGATGACCCTGCGCTACGAGGACGTGCACGGTCAGGAGGTCGAGACCGCCGAACGCCTCCTGGAGTTCACCGGCGCCCGGGTTTCGGCCAGCGAACTGCTGACCGACCACTCGTGGGGCGTGGGCGCGTGGCGGGAGAGGTTGACCCGCAGGGACCACGGTGACGTGCACGAGGTGGCCCGCCACGAACTCTCCCGGCTGGGGTACCTCTAGACCGTCTCGCCGGGGACCCCGTGGGCGGTGAGCAGGGTGTCGGCGGCCGCGCGGGCCGTCAGGGCGGCGTCGGGGTCCCCGGTGACGTTGCGCGCGACGACGGCTCCCTCGTGCAGCATCGCCAGGACGCCGCCCAGCTCTTCGGGAGCGGTCGCCCCGCACTCCCGGGCGAGGTCGGTGTACAGGTCGCGCAGCCACCTCTTCTGCTCCTCGGCCACGGCTCGACCGGGGTGCTCGGGGTCGGAGAGTTCGGCGTAGGCGTTGACCATGGCGCAGCCGCGCTGGTTCTCCTGCCGCATCCACGCGTCCAGGGCCTCGAAGGTCGCCCCGATTCGGGCACGGGGTGAGGCGTCCGGGTCCTGGTGGGTGTCGAGGAAGTCGCGCCAGCGGGTGTCCCGGGCGCGCAGGTAGGCGACGACCAGCCGCTGTTTGGAGCCGAACCGGTCGTAGATGGTCTTCTTGGTGACCCCGGCTCGCTCCGCGACCAACTCCATGCCCACGGTGTTGATCCCCTGGGTGTAGAAGAGCTCGGTGGCCACCTCCAGTACGCGGCGCGCGGCGGGGGTGAGCCGGGGTGCCTCGGTGATGCCGGTCATCGTTTCCTCCCGGGGTCGGTGACTACATTGTGAGTATACCGACCGGTGTGTTTACCTCGCGCCATGGACGTCATCACTTCGCGCACACGGACTCGCCCGACCACCACCCGTTCCCTCCTCCCGTTCCTGTTGGCCGCGGGACTGGTGGTGATGTGGAGTTCGGGGTTCGTCGGGGCCGAGCTGGGCACCCGGCAGGCCCCGGCCACCACCCTGCTGGCCTGGAGGTTCCTCATCGTCGGCGGGCTGCTGGTGGCCTGGTGCCTGTGGCGGGGGACCCGGATGAGCGGCCGCGACCTGGCCCTGCACGCGGTGCTCGGGGCACTGGCCCAGGCCGGGTACCTGTACGGGGTGGTGGCGGCCGCCGAGGCGGGGGTGGCCGCCGGGACCAGCGCGCTGGTCGCCGCTCTCCAGCCGATGGTCGCCACCGCGCTCGCCGTTCCCCTGCTCGGGGAGCGGGTGCGCGGACGCCAGGTCCTGGGGCTTCTGGTGGGCCTGGCGGGTGTGGGGATGGTGGTCGGCGCGGACCTGCTCCGGACCGGATCCGCCCCCTGGTGGGCGTACGCGCTCCCGTTCGGCGCCATGCTCTCGTTGGTGGCCGCCACCCTGGTGGAGCGGCGGGCACGTCCCGGAGGGAGCCTGGTGGAGGCCCTGGCCGTGCAGTGCGCGGTGAGCGCGGTCCTGTTCACCGGTCTGGCCGCCGCGACGGGGACCCTGGCCCCACCGGCCGCGCCGGGGTTCTGGGCCGCGGTGGCGTGGGTGGTCCTGCTGTCCACGCTGGGCGGCTACGGGCTGTACTGGGTCAACCTGGCCCGGACCAGCGTGGCGCGGGTCTCGGCGCTGCTTTACCTGACACCGCCGACCACGCTGGTGTGGACCTGGCTGATGTTCGGGGACCCGGTGGGCGCGGGCGCACTGGCCGGGATGGGCGTGTGCGTGGTCGCGGTGCTCCTGGTGCGGTCCCCGGAACGGTGACCGAGCGGGCGCGCCCCCGACCGTCGGGGTCGGGGCGCGGCCCGGCGCGGCTCAGGCCCGCGCCTCCTCGGGTTCCTCGGGCTCGTCGGTTCCGGGATCGTCCACGAACGGGTCGTCGACCTCCTCCACGAGACCGCGGGGCCTCTCCGCGTCCAGCTCGGCGTCGTCACGCGCGTCCGGGATCACGGCCACGCACTCCAGTTCGACCTGGGCCCCCTCCTTCAGGAGTTCGGTGACTCCCAGGACGGCCATCGGCGGGTAGTAGCGGCCCATGTGGCGCCGGTAGACCGAGCCAAGCGTCTTGAGGTTGACCCGGTAGACACCGACAGAGGTGGTGTAGACGCGCATGCTCACCACGTGGGCGGGTTCGGCCCCCGCCGTCCGCAGCGCCTCCACCAGGTTGGCGAGCGCGTGGTCGAACTGCTGGACCAGCGAGTCGCCGGCCAGTGCCCCGTCGGAGCGCAGGGAGGCCTCTCCGCCCACGTACACGGTGCGGCCCGGGGTCACCACGAGGGCGTGTGCGTAGCCCACGGGGTCGGGAAGGGAGAGCGGGTTGATGATCTCGTGCGGTGTCTGGTCCATCGGCGGACCCTCCGTCTCGCTCGGCGCGCACCCGGGACTCCCCCGGTGAGAGCGTCGTCCGACATGCGGCTACCATGACCGCATGATCTCTTCCGTGCTGTCCGTCCTGGCCCTGACCGCTGTGGTCGGGCTCTTCCTCGCGATCTTCGTCGGCGGTGGCGTGTACGTCGCCCGTGTGCGCCGCGACGGCATCGACGCCACCCTGGCCGGTGCCCGCAGGCTCCGCGAGCTCCGCTAGGCACCGCGAGCCGCGCCGCCCCCGGTCAGTGGTCGGCCGCGCGGCTCACTCCCCGTCGAAGGTGTCCGGGTCGGGTCCGAACCGGTGGCCCTCGTCGAGGCCGTTGATCCGGGCCATGTCCTCCTCCGAGAGCTCGAAGTCGAAGATCTCGAAGTTGGCGCGGATGCGCTCGGGCGTCACTGACTTCGGGATGACCACGTTGCCCAGCTGGACGTGCCACCGCAGCAGCACCTGCGCGGGCGTACGTTCGATCTCCTCGGCGATCTCGGTGATCAGCGGGTGGCGGAGGAGTTCGCCCTGCCCCAGCGGGCTCCAGGCCTCCGTGGCGATGTTGTGGTCGGAGTCGAAGGCCCGCGTCTTCTCCTGCGAGAGCAGCGGGTGCAGTTCGATCTGGTTGACCATGGGAGCGATCCCGCCCTCCTTCATGACCCGCTCCAGGTGCGGGCGTTTGAAGTTGCAGACGCCGATCGCACGGGCCCGGCCCTCCGCGTACAGGCGCTCCAACGCCTTCCAGGTGGGCACGTAGAGGTCGCGTTCGGGCAGTGGCCAGTGGATGAGGTAGAGGTCCACCACGTCCAGGCCGAGCCGCTCCAGGCTGGCGTCGAAGGCGCGCAGTGCGGCGTCGTAGCCCTGGTCGGCGTTGGCGAGCTTGGTGGTGACGAACACGTCCTCCCGCTGGAGCCCCGAACTGCGCAGCGCCTCGCCCACCCCCTCCTCGTTGCCGTACGCGGCGGCGGTGTCGATACTGCGGTAACCCGCCGCGAGGGCGTGTGAGACCGCCTCGCCCACGGCGTCGTCGGGCACCTGCCACACGCCGAAACCCAGCTGCGGCATTTGCAGCCCGTTGTTCAGCGCGATGCCGGGAACCGTCATCGTCCTCATCCCCCGTCTTCCCCGTCCGGCTCTGCCGTTCCACCGGCCGACCGGTGTGCCCGGCGCGCCCGGCACGCCGGCGCTCGGTGTTGGACACGTGCTCTCTCCCGGGCCTGTGTGCGCATACTGCCATGTCAGCAGAGGTCGGCCTCTGAGGCTGCGCCGCACATGTGCACGGTTTTTACCCGGATGGCCGGTCTCGGCCGGGTGCGGGAGGGGGCGATAGGCTGCCCGCCCCGTGTGGGCGCGACGGCGCTCCCGAGGGAGACGCCGGGGACCGACGGCGTGGGACGGAGGAGGCGCATGGGGCGTACGGAGCGCATGCGGGTCAGCGCGGAGCTGGAGCGCGACCGGGCCGGACTGGTGGAGCGGATCGTCTCCGAGGTCTACGCGGAGGTGCCCGCCTACCGGGCGCTGCACGGCTCCCAGCTCGGGGAGGTCCGGGCGATCACCGGCTGGCTGGTCACCCGGTCCCTGGAGCTGTGGGTGCGCGGGGAACGCCGCCTGCCCCCGGAGGACGTGGAGCGGCTCCGTGGGATCGGCCGGGCACGGGCCGCCGACGGACGTTCGATCGGCGCCGTGGTCCGGGCGCACCGGGTCGGTTCGGCCGCCGCCGTGCGGTTGCTGCGCGCTCAGGCGGGCGACAGGCTCGACGCCGCCGACGTGTTCGCTCTGAGCGAACTGTGGTTGGCCTCCCTCGACCAGATCTCCGAGAGCCTGGAGACCGGCCACGCCGAGGCCGCCGAACGGCTGGACGCGGACCGTGAACGCGCCCGGCGCGCGCTCCTCGACGACCTGCTGATCGGCCGCCAGGCCTCCCAGGGCGCCATCCGGGACCGGGCCCGCACCCTGGGCATCGCACCGCCCGACCCGGCGGTGCTGGTGGTCACCGAACCCGTGCGCGCGGACGACGTCACGGTGGCCGTGGGTCTGGAACTGGTGGCGGAGGCGTCCCCTGACGGAGCGGACCCCCTGGTGACCACCCGGTCGGGACGGGTGGTCGTCCTGGCCGCTCCCGAGGACGCCGGACGACTCACGGAGGCGCTCGTGGCACGGGGGTGGCGGGGCTGTGCCCTGGAACCGCGCGGGCTGGCCGACCTGTCCGCCGCGTACCGGCTGGCGGACGGGGCCGTGGAGACCGCTCCTCCGCACGCCTTCGGCGCGGACGGCCTGCTGCGGGACTCCGACGCGTACGTGCTCGCGCTGCTCAACGGGGGCGGGGTCGCGCCGACGACCGTGCGCCGGGTGGTCCTGGGACCGCTGCTGGCCCACGACAACCGGCACCTGCTGGACACGCTGCGCGCCTACTTCCGTACCGGCGCGGCGACCACGGCGGCGGAGTCGCTGCACGTCCACGCCCAGACCCTGCGGTACCGGCTGCGACGGGTCCGGGAACTCACCGGCCACGACCCGCACCGCCCCTGGCCGAGGTTCGTCCTGGAGACGGCCTGCGCCGTGTCGCCCTGAACGGCCCCCGCGACACCGCCGTCCCCAGGTGGGTAGGAACCGGGCGAACCGTACCCCCAAGGAGAGACCGGCGATGACCCACACACCCCCCGCCCTGCACGGACCCGAGTTCGAGGCGGACCCCCACTCGGCCTACCGGTGGCTGCGCGAGCACGATCCCGTCCACCGCGTCGACCTCCCCGGCGGCGCCTGGGCGTGGCTGGTGACCCGGTACGGCGACGCCCGTTCGGTGCTGGCCGACCCCGCCATGCTCAAGGACCCCCGGCGCGCCGACGGGACCTGGTACCGCGCCGGTCTGGGGCTGCCCTTCGACCACCGGCCCAGCCTGGTGCGCAGCATGGTCAACGTGGACGCGCCCGACCACTCCCGGCTTCGGAGGGTGACCGGCGCGGCGTTCAGCCCGCGCCGGGTCCGGGCACTGGAGGAGAGCGCCGAACGGATCGCCGGGGAGCTCGTGGCCGCGTTGGGGAAGGAGGCCGCACCGGACCTGGTGCGTGACCTGGCCTACCCGCTGCCCATCGCGATCATCTGCGACATCCTCGGGGTGCCGGAGGCGGACCGGCCCGAGTTCCACCGCCAGGCGGCGGTGATCGACTCCTCCTCCCCGGACGAGTACGAGGCGATCGGCGCGGCCACGGACTGGTTCGACGCCTACCTGGGCGGGCTGGTGGAGGCCCGGCTGCGCGCGCCCTCCGACGACCTCCTGGGCGACCTGGTGGAGGCCCACCGCGCCGGCGAGCTCACCCGCGACGAGGTGACCTCGACGGCGTTCCTGCTGCTGGTGGCGGGGCACGAGACGACGGTCGCGCTGATCGGCAACATGCTGCTGATCCTCCTGCGCGACCCCGGGGAACTGGCGCGGCTGCGCGAGGACCCCGAGCTGGTGGGACCGGCGATCGAGGAGTCGCTGCGACTGGAGAGCCCCCTCCAGAACGCGACCTGGCGCTTCCCCGCTGAGCCCACGACGGTGGGCGGGGTCCGCCTGGAGGCGGGGGAACCGGTCCTGGTGTCGCTGCTGGCGGCCGGGCGCGACCCGCGTCGGTACGAGGACCCGGACGTCTTCGATCCCCGGCGTGCGGCCTCGCACCTGTCCTTCGGGCACGGCGCGCACTTCTGTGTGGGGGCGCGGCTGGCCCGGGTGGAGGCCCGGGTGGCCGTCACCGCCGTCCTGGAAGGCCTCCCGGGCCTGCGCCTGGCCGTGGACGAGAGCGAGCTGCGGTGGTGGCCGAGCATGATCATGCACGGTCTGTTCGAGCTGCCCGTCACCTTCGACCGGAGGGTCGCCTGAATCCTTGCCACCACATGGCGTTCGTTTTCTCTCCCGACAACGGTCCGTGACCAAGACTGGCTGGCGGAGCCTCCTGCTCCACGCAGTGCACCGACCCGGAGGGGGAACCCGCAGTGACCACCGCCGACCAGAGTTCGAGCCAGACACCCAAGCCGCGCAACAGCCAGCCGTGGCTCCACCAGAGGGGTGAGGAGATCCAGAAGTTCGGGACGGTCCGTCAGCTGCCGGTCGGTCTGTCCTACGACGCGCGCATGTACTCGTGTCAGCGGCTCAACCAGGTGTTGTGCGATCTCCGCATCCTGCACGACATGTACAAGAAGCACCACTGGCTCATGCGCGGTCACACGTTCTACCAGCTGCACCTGCTGATGGACAAGCACGCCGGGGAGCTGACGGAGCTGATCGACACCGTCGCGGAGCGCGTCCAGACCCTGGGCGGGGTGGCCGTGGGCGACCCGAGGCACGTCGCGGAGCTGACCAGCATCCCCCGCCCGCCGAACGGCGTGGAGGAGGTTCCGGCGATGCTCTCCCGGCTCCTGGAGGCGCACGAGTCGATCCTGGAGGACGCCCACGACGCCGCCGCGCGCGTGCAGGAACTGGGCGACGACGGCACCAACGACGTCCTGGTGTCGGACGTGATCCGCACCAACGAACTGGAGGCCTGGTTCGTGGCCGAGCACCTGGTGGACACTCCACTCGTGCACGCCTGACCGGATCCGCCCGCCGTAGGACCGTGCCGGAGGGCCGGGCTCCGTGCCCGGCCCTCCGCCCGTGCCGGGACGGTGCGTCACGGAGGCGGTACGAAATCGGTACGGTCCGGGAGGAGTCGAATCGGAGAGCGGGGTAGGTACCGGGCGTCACGGCCCCCGGCACCCGGGGGTGTCCGACCGTGCCCGTACTCCCGCCCCCGGAGGTACCCCGAGTGTCCGCTTCCATCGTCCTGCCCCAGATCATCCGCGTGGGTGCGGGGGCCTCGGCCGAACTGGCCGGGACCCTGGACTCCCTCGGCCTGTCCCGACCGCTCCTGGTGACCGACCCCTTCATCGCGCGACAGCCGTTCTTCCGGCGGCTCCTGGCCGACCTGGAGGGCGCGGGCGCCTCCCCCGGAGTGTTCGCCGACACCGTCCCCGACCCCACGACCGCCGTGGTGGAGGAGGGGGTGCGGGCGCTGGAGGAGGGCGCCTTCGACTCCCTGGTCGCGGTGGGCGGCGGCAGCCCCATCGACACCGCCAAGGCCGTGGCCCTGGTGGGCGCGCACGGCGGGCGGATGCGCGACTACCGGGCGCCGGTGGTCACCGACGCCCCCGCCCTGCCCGTGGTGGCGGTGCCGACCACGGCGGGCAGCGGCTCGGAGTGCACGCGCTACAGCATCATCACCGACGCGGAGACCGGCGAGAAGATGCTCTGCGCGGGGTTGGCGATGCTGCCACGAGCCGCGCTGGTGGACTTCGAGCTCACGCTGGGCATGCCCCGACGGCTGACCGCCGACACCGGGGTGGACGCCCTGACCCACGCGATCGAGGCGTACGTGAGCGCCAGGGCCAACCCGGTCTCGGACGGGTTCGCTCGCGAGGCGATGCGCACGATCTTCACCCACCTGCGGACCGTGTACTCCGACCCGGACGACCGGACCGCGCGCGAGGCGGTGATGGTGGGCGCCACCCAGGCGGGGATGGCCTTCTCCAACTCCAGCGTCGCCCTGGTGCACGGGATGAGTCGGCCGGTCGGCGCGCACTTCGGCGTGGCGCACGGGCTCTCCAACGCCATGCTCCTGCCCGCCGTCACGGAGTTCTCGGTGACCTCCGCGCCCGAGCGCTACGCCGACTGCGCCCGCGCGATGGGGTTGGCCGCCCCGGACAGCACCACCGGTGAGGCCACGGGGGCCCTGGTGTGGGAGCTGCGCCTGCTCAACCAGGAGCTGGAGGTGCCGACCCCGCGCGAGTACGGGATCGGGGCCGAGCGCTGGTGGGAGCTGGCCCCGCTCATGGCGGAGCAGGCGCTCGCCTCGGGGTCGCCCGACAACAACCCCCGGGTGCCCGGGGCCGAGGAGATCGTGGAGCTGTACCACGCGGTGTACGGATGACCTGAGGACGACCGCCCTTTTTCCTACTGATGCAGTAGGGTTTTCGGGTGACCCTGTTCCTCGCCGTCCTGGCCGGATTCGCCGTCGCCGCCGCCACCACGCCGGTGGGCGTGTCCGGGGCCGTGCTCCTCCTGCCCGTCCAGCTCAGCGTGCTGGGCCTGTACGGCCCCGCGGTCAGCGCCACCAACCTGCTCTACAACGTCGTCGCCACCCCGCTCGGGCTGAGCCGTCTGGCGCGCTCCGTACGCGGCCACGGCACCGGGGCTCTGGTCGCCGCCGGGGCGGCGATCCCGTGCGCGGTCGCCGGGGCGGCCGTCCGCGTGACGTGGCTGTCGGACCCGGCGCTGTTCCGGGGCCTGCTCGCGGTGCTCATGCTCGGCATGGGCGCCCGCCTGCTGGTCACCAGGGCGCGCACCCGTCCCGAACCAGCGGTGGGGCGGGACCGCGCGGGCGGTGCCCCGCTCGCCCTCGCGGCCGGAGGTGCCGCGCTCCTCGGCGCCGCCGTGGGGATCGGCGGAGGATCGCTCCTGGCCCCGCTGCTGATCACGGTGGGCGGCTGGCACACCTCCCGCGCGGCCCTGGTGGGGCTGACCACCACCCTGGTCACCTCGGCGGTGGGACTGAGCGCCTACGCCGCCTTCGACCGGATCGGTTTCGGCGCGGCCCCGGCCGCCCCGGACTGGGGGGTGGGCCTCGCGCTGGGGGTGGGCGGCGCGCTGGGGGCCCTGGTGGGCGTCGGGCTCGGACGTCGTATGGGAGAGCGTCCGCTGCGGTTCCTGCTCGGCGGTCTGGTGTCGCTCACCGGCGTCGCCTACCTGCTCGGCCTGCTGGCCTGACCGGTGGGTCCCGGCCCCGAACGCGGTGGGGCCGCGCGCTCTCGCGAACGCCCGGCCCCGCCCCTTCCCCTCCCCGGGTCCTCGGGCTACTGCGTGATACCCCAGCGGCGGCGCAGGGAGCGGTCCGCCCAGCTGAAGAAGACGTCGATCATGATGCCGATGACCAGCACGATGATGATGTAGCTGAGCAGCCGTTCGGCGTCGTTGAGCTGGCGGGCCTGGCTCAGCGCCCAGCCGATCGAGTTCTGCTGGTTGATGATGACCAGCAGTTCGCCGGCCATCAGCGAACGCCAGGCGAACGCCCAGCCCTGTTTGAGGCCGGTCACGAACATCGGCAGCGCGGCCGGGACGACCAGCAGCGTGTAGCGCTGGACCCCGCGCAGGCCCATGACCTTGCCCGCCCGCAGCAGCGACGGGGACACGTAGTCGATGCCCGAGGTCAGGCCGCCCGCGATCGAGGGTGCGGCGCCCAGGATGATCACGAACATGATCGCGGACTCGCTGATGCCGTACAGCAGCATCGCGAACGGGAACCACACGATCGACGGCATGGTCTGGAGCCCGGTGATCAGTGAGCCGATCGCCGCCCGCAGCGGTTTGAACTGCGACACCGCCAGTCCGACGACCACGCCCACGGCCAGGGCCAGCGCGAACCCGACGAAGGCGCGGCGCATGGTGACCTGGACGGCGGTCCAGAACTCGGGGCTGGTCACCTCGTTGAACAGCGTGGGCAGCACCCGGTCCGGGCCGGGGAACACGAACTCCGTGCGCCACCCGGACCACACGACCGCCTGCCAGGCGGCGAGCACGATGACCACGGCGGCCAGTTTGGGCCAGGTGGCGGCCCAGATCCCGCGGGCGACCTCCCCGGCGCCGCGTTCGTCGACGCCGCGTCGCGGCTGGAGTTCGAGGGCGTCGAGCCCCTGGACCTGGCGGTCCCGCACGTCGGTCTCAGGCATGGCGCGAGACCTCCTCACGCAGTCGGTCGGTGATGGCGGCGGCCTGCTCCGCGATGGGCACGGAGTCGATCCGGCGGGGGCGTTCGCCGTCCACCGTGAACTCCTCGATGACGCGGCCCGGGCGGCTGGACAGGAGCACGACCCGGTCCCCCAGGCGCACGGCCTCCCGCACGTTGTGGGTGACGAACAGGACGGTCAGCGACTTCTCCCGCCAGATCCGTTCCAGCTCGTCGTGGAGGATGTCGCGGGTCATGGCGTCGAGCGCGCCGAACGGCTCGTCCATGAGCAGGACGTCGGCGTCCTGTGCCAGGGCGCGGGCCAGGGCCACGCGCTGGCGCATGCCGCCGGAGAGCTCGTGGGGGCGCTTGCGCTCGAAGCCGGTCAGACGGACCAGGTCCAGGAGTTCCATGGCGCGCCTGCGGCGCTCGGCCCTGGGGACCCGGTTCACCTTCATGGGGACCTCGATGTTGGCCCCCACGGTGAGCCACGGGAACAACGCGGCCTCCTGGAACATCATGGCCACGCGGTGGTCCCCGACGTCCACGGCCCCGGTGGTGGGCTCCTCCAGTCCCGCGACCAGTGACAGCAGGGTGCTCTTGCCGCAGCCCGAGGCGCCGACGATGGACAGGAACTCCCCGGCGCCGACGCTGATCGACATGCCGTCGATGGCGGTCACGGCGCCCCTGCCCCGGCCAAAGACCTTGGAGATGGCGTCGATCTCCACGGCGTTCGTCCCGGTCGTCCGGGGTTCGGTGATGGCGGTCATGGTGCCCTTACCCTTCCAGCCCGGCGACCCGCGCGTGTCCGGCCTCGGCCAGGACGTCGTTCAGCGGGTCGAGGGCGTAGATTCCGTTGAGGTCGACGGGGTCCAGCAGTCCGATGGCCTCGGCCTGCTCCGCCTGGACCAGGAGCGACGGCGCGACCGGGTCCACGGTGAACGTGACGTTCTCGAAGGCCGCGGTGGTGAGCCCGGGATCGAGTTCACCGCCGGTGAGGGCCTCCAGGTGGGCGCGGGAGGTCTCGGCCGCCTCCTCCGGGTTGTCGTTGATCCAGTCGACCGAAGCGACGTGGCCGCGCAGCAGGTCGGCCACGGCTCCGGGGTCGTTCTCCAGGAACTCGGCGCTGACGACGAGGAGGGTGGTCACGTACTGGCCGTCGGTCTCCTCCCACAGCTCGGGTTCGTCGATGAGCAGGTGGGCGTCGTCCTCGGCCAGGACCCGGCTCAGGTGGGGTTCGGGGATCCAGGCGCCGTCGATCTCCCCGAGCCGGAACGCGTCCACGGTGTCGGGGTTGTCCTGCGGGATGATCGAGAGGTCGCCACCGCCCGCGGTGTCGACCTCCCAGCCCTGTTCCTGGGCGAACCAGCGCAGCGCCACGTCCTGGGTGCCGCCGAGCATCGGTGTGGAGAAGGTGTGTCCGGGCAGGTCGTCGATGGTCTCGATGTCGTCGCGGACCACCAGGCCGGTGCCCTGGGTGGCGGCCCCCGCGATGACGTGCAGGGCCTCGCCCTCGGACTGCGACCAGCCGTTGACGGCGGGGTTGGGACCGAGGAAGGCGGCGTCGATCTCTCCGGAGAAGACCGCGTTGACGGCGTCGGGCCCGTTGTGGAAGGTCTGGGTGGCGAACTCGACGTCGCCCAGGGCCTCGTCGAGGATGCCCCGTTCCACGCCCACGAGCGCGGGCGCGTGGGTGATGTTCGGGAAGTAGCCGAGGGTCAGGGTGGCGGCGGAGCCACCTCCCCCCTCGCCCCCGCACCCGGTGGCGACCAGCCCCAGGGCCAGGGCGGCCGCGGTGGTTCTCAGCGGGGTCGGGGAAACGCGCATCTCAGGGTCCTTGTCGGGGCGTCTGCGGAGGGACGGGGAAAACTCTACTTAATAAGTAGGTTTTGTGAAAGCACCGGGGTGGCGCGAGCCGGGGTGGCGGCCCCCGTCCGACTCCGCCACCCCCGCTCCAAGGGGGGCCGCTACAGCCCCGCGACCGCCTCGCCGCCGCCCTCGGAGAGGAGCTTGTTGAGCGGGTCCAGGGCGTAGATGCCCTCCAGATCGACCGGCTCGAGCAGGCCCACGCCCTCGGCGTGTTCCGCACCGCCCCGGAGCGAGGGGGCGATCGGGTCCACGGTGAAGACCGTGTTCTCGAAGGCCGAGGCGACCACCTCGGGGCTGGGCCCGCTGCCGGAGACCGACTCCAGGTGGGCGATGGCGGCCGCCTGCGCCTCCTCGGAATTGTCGTTGATCCAGTCGACGGTCTCGATGTGGCCGCGCAGCAGGTCCTCCACCACGTCGGGGTGGGCCTCCAGGAACTCGGCGCTGACGATCAGGTGCGTGGTGACGAACTCGCCACCGGTCTCCTCCCAGAGGTCCGTCTCGTCCACCAGCAGTTCCCCGCCGAGCTCCACCAGCAGGCGGCTCAGGTGCGGCTCGGGTACCCAGGCGCCGTCGATCTCCCCGAGCTCGAAGGCGTTGATGATGTCCGAGTTGTCCTGCGGGATGATCGAGAGGTCGCCGCCGCCCTCGGTGTCGACGTCCCAACCCTGCTCCTGGGCGAACCAGCGCAGCGCCACGTCCTGGGTGTTGGCCAGTTGCGGCGTGGACAGCGTGGTGCCGGGCAGGTCGTCCACGGAGTCGATCCCGGGACGGACCACGAGCCCCGCACCGCGCGAGGTGGAACCCGCGATGACGCGCAGGGCCGTGCCGTCGGACTGGGACCACCCGTTGATGGCCGGGTTGGGTCCGATGAAGGTGGCGTCGACCTCCCCGGCGAACAGCGCGTTGATGGCGTCCGGGCCCGCGTTGAAGGTCTGGGTGTCCAGCTCGACGTCGCCCAGGGCGTCGTCGAAGGTGCCGTTCTCCACGCCGACCAGGGCGGGCGCGTGGGTGATGTTCGGGAAGTAGCCGAGGGTCAGGGTGTCGGCGTCCCCGCCCCCGCCACCGTCGGCCGACCCGCCGCAGGCGGTCGCGACCATCCCGATCGCCAGTACCGTGGCGGCGGCCGAAAGCACGGTCTTGCGCAGGCTCATGAGGGTCCTTTTCGGGTGATCAGAGGGGCGAACGGGCCAAACTCTACTTAATAAGTAGGTTTTGTGGAACAGGAGGCGCGGAGGTTTCCTGTGACTCAGGACACTTTACCCGTCCTGACTACGGAGAGTCATCATCCCAGTGCTCGCCAGGGAACACGAAAGGGGCGGCGGAGCCGGAAGGCTCCACCGCCCCGAGGGGAGGGAAGGGCGCCAGGGGCGCGACGGACCCGCGGGCCCGTGGGGACGCTACTCCGCGACGGAGCCGTCGGCGTCGACCGGCAGCACCACGCCCTGCCAGGTCTCCTGGACGTACTCCAGGACCCGCTCGTCGTGCAGCAGCTCGGCCAGCAGCTGGACGCGCTCGTCGTCGGCGTTCTCCTCCAGGGCGACCAGGCCGTTGGCGTACTTCTCGACGTAGTCGTCGCCCTCGGGCTCCCAGGCCAGGACGTTGGCGTCCTCGGTGACCCCGGCCTCGATGGCGTAGTTGCCGTTGATGACCGCCGCGTCGACGTCGGCGATGGAGCGCGGCAGCTGCGCTGCCTCCAGCGGCGTGATGACGAGGTCGTTCGGGTTGTCGACGACGTCCTTCTCGGTGGCGGTCTCACCGGCGTCGGGGTCCACGGTGATCAGACCCTCGGTCTCCAGGATCGTCAACGCGCGGTAGAGGTTGGCCGGGTCGTTGGGGACCGCGATCTTGGCACCGGTGGGCAGGTCGTCCGCGCCCTCGTAGGTCTCGGAGTAGAGCCCCAGCCGCTCGATGTGGACGTCCGTGACGTAGGTTAGTTCCGCGTCGGGGCCGTTCTCCACCCACTCGTTCAGGAACGAACGGTGCTGGAAGTAGTTGGCGTCCAGGTCACCGTTGACGAGCCCGGCGTTGGGCGTGTTGTAGTCGGCGATCTCCTCGATCTCCAGCTCCAGCCCGGCCTCCTCCGCGAGGTTCTCGTCGATGAAGGCGAGGATGTCACCGTGCGGCACCGGGCTGACTCCGACCCGGAGCGGCCCCTCCCCGGCCTCGGCGTCGGCGGACCCGGAGGCCTGCTCGCTGGGGGAACCGCAGGCGGCGAGGGTCAGAGCCAGGGCGGCCGCGCCGATGAGGGTCGAGGTCGTGCGCATGGTGCACTCCTTCGTGGTCGTGGGACGGAGGATCGCGGGGGGCGTCCGGCGACGGCGGGACCGGCACCGGGACGGCCCGGTGTCCTCGTGGGACCCGGGCGCGCTGATACCAGAGACTAGACCACCTTCTTGGTAGGAAAACTCCGTTTTGCCCGACACCAATCGTGGCCTTCCCCACAGCGGGAAAGATTACCCACTAATCAGGTAGCTTTTGAAGGAAACCGGAAGCATGATGGGTACATGCTCAGCGCACACACCGCACCTCCCCGAGCCGACGCCCGCACCACCTCGACGCGGAGCCACCCGGCCCTGACCGCCGTGTCCGTACCCGCGGCCTCCCCCACCCCGGAGGCCACGGAAGGCGAGCACTCCCTCCTCGGCGTGCTCCCCCTCCCCGAGAGCGGCCGGTACATGCTGGTGTACGGGGTCGTCGTGGACGAACCGCACCCCGGGGTCCGCCCCGTGCCGGAGGTCGGCGGCGACCTGCTCCTGGACCGGGACTCCCGCCGCGTGTGGTCCCAGGGCACCGAGGTCGAGCTGACCTTCCAGGAGTACGAGCTCCTGGAGTGCCTGACCGCCTCTCCCGGCCGCGCGGTCACCCGGGGCGAGCTCATGGAACGGGTCTGGGGTTCCAGCCGCGAACTCCACTCACGCACCATCGACGTGCACATCCACCGCCTCCGCCGCAAGCTCGGCCGGGCCGGGGGCCGCATCGCCACGGTGCGCAAGGTCGGATACATCTACCACGGCCCCTCGACGTCGGTCCCCGTGCGGAGGGACTGACCGGTCGGACCGCCGGGCGGAGTCCCCTGAGGCGCGGCGGCCCGCTCCGATCCCACGCGCACGACGAGGGGCGCGGCACCGTGTGGTGCCGCGCCCCTCGTCCGTCCGGGTCAGAAGGAGAAGCCCCGGAACAGCAGCATCGCCAGCAACAGTCCGACCAGCAGGTTGAACGCGGTGGCGGCGCCGAAGACGCCGATCGGACGCCACCCCGCCTCGCGCAGGGAGCCGAGCCGGAACTCCAGGCCGATACTGGTGAAGGCCGCGATGAGGAACCAGTCCCGCAGCGCCTTGGCGGTGTCCAGCCCCGCCTGGGCGTCCTCCGCCGCGTTGTTGGCCCACAGCGTGGCCACCACCGAGGCGACCAGGAAGCCCAGCACGAACTTGGGGAAGCGGTCCCAGAGGGTGCGCACCCCGGGGCGTCCCTCGTTGTCCCTCCCCTCCGTGGGGGCCACGCGGAAGGCGAAGTAGGCCGTGAGCAGGACCGCGACCACGCCCATCAGGACGTTCTGGGTGGCCTTGACGATGGAGGCGATCTGGAGCGCGTCCTCGCCCACGATCGCCCCCGAGGCCGCGACGGCGGCGGTGGTGTCGATGTTGCCGCCGATCCACGCGCCCGCCTGGGCGTCACTGAGCCCGATCACCTGGACCAGCCAGGGAAGCAGGAAGATCGAGGGCACGGCGAAGAGGATGACCAGGCTCGCCGTGTAGGCCAGCTGCTCCTTCCTGGCCTGCACGGCTCCGGCCGCCGCGATGGCGGCGCTGACTCCGCAGATGGACACCGACGAGGCCAGCAGGGCGCGCAGGCGGTCGTCGAGCCCGAGCCTGCCGCCGAGCCACCAGGTGAACAGGAACACGGAGGTGACCAGCACCAGGGCCTGGAGGACGGCCGGTCCGGCGGCGCGGATGATGACGTCGAACAGGACCGTGGAGCCCAGGAGCACCAGACCGGTCTTGATGAGGAACTCGGTCCGGAACGCCGGGGAGAGGCGGTCGAGGAGTCCGGTCAGGGAGAGGACCAGGTTCCCGGCCAGGCCGAGGAGGATCGCGTAGACGGGGTACTCGACCGCGCTGGCGAACCCGGACAGCGCGGTGCCCTCGGCGGCCTCGGGGACCCAGGACTCCAGGAACCTGGTGGCGGCGGCCAGCGCCAGCACGACGAGCAGACCGAGCGCGGTCCAGCCCCGGGAGGAGGGCGGTGGCGTGTCGGCGCGGGAGGCCTCCGGAGCGGGGACCTCGGCGGCGGTGGAGGTGGCCGCCTCCGCCGGGCCCTCCTCCGGGACGTCGGCGGGGCCGTGGGGATCGGGGGTTCCGGTGCTCACGGGATCAGCCCCTCGGGGATCACGCCGAGCAGGCACAGGCCGAGCAGCACGAGACCCGTGAGGGTGGCGGCCCAGTCCTCGCTGATCCTGAGACCGGTCCGCGCGGGGGTGGTGGGTGACGGTGTGGAGGGTGTTTCACTCATGACGCTTCTCCTCCGGGCGCCCGGGGCGCCCTGGGTCGGGGGACGGAGCGGTGGGGCACGGCGGAGGGTCGCGGGGCCGGCGACCCTTCATCATCAAACCGACTTGTTTAGTATGGATAAGACACATGCGGCGACACCGGACACTGGCGGCGGGGTCGGGGCCGCCCGCGGACGGGTCAGGAGACGGGAGCGGACTCCCGCACGGGTTCGGTCACGGGCAGTCCGGCCGCGCGCCAGGCCCGGAAACCACCGACCAGGTCGGTGGCGCGCGCCAGCCCCAGCTCCTGAAGCTGGGCGGCGGCCAGGCTGGAAGCGTAGCCCTCGTTGCAGAACAGCACGACGTGCCGGTCCGGCGCGTCGGCCTCGGGCACCCGGTCCGGACTGGTGGGGTCGAGCCGCCACTCCAGGACGTTGCGGTCGATCACCAGGGCGCCGGGGATCTCCCCCTCCGACGCGCGGTTGACGACCGGCCGGGTGTCGACCAGGAGCGCGCCCTCGCGCTGGGCGCGCAGCGCCTCGGCCGGGGTGAGCCGCTCCAGGTGGGCACGCTTGCTGTTGAGGACGCGCTCGATGAGGCTCACCGGCCCACCCCCTCAGCCGAGGGCACCGACTCCAGCGTGGGGACGTCGGGCTCGGGATCGGTGGTGAGGATGCTGCCGGTACGGCGCAGCGCGTCGTCCCCGGTGACCTCGTAGTAGTGCATGGCGGTCAGCGGCGGCGAGTAGGCGTGCACGCTCACGGACGGACGGTCCGAGGTGTTGATGACGTCGTGCACGTGGCCGAGGGGGAAGCGGCCGCCCCCGTGTTCCGCGAGGACGCGTTCGCGCAGCTCTCCGTCCCAGTAGTGCTCGACCAGCTCACCGGTGACGACGGTCAGGGCGCCGAGGGAGCCCGCGTGGTCGTGCAGCCGGGTGGACTGGTCGGGGGTCCAGGAGATGAGCCAGACGTCGGTGTAGTCGTCGGCGTGGAGCCGGACGGACCAACGGTTCTCGGCGTCGAAGCGGATCTCGTGGATTCCCTGGCGGACCTCGTCCGCGACCTTCGCGGTCAGCTCGGACAGGCGGTCCAGGGTGAGCGGGGTGGGTGCTGCGGTGCGTCCGGCGGCGTCGTCGACGGTCATGGGCTTCTTGCTTCTCTCCGGGCGGTGTCAGTGGTCGTGCTGGACGGGGTCACTGACAGCGTTCGTCGAAGGTGAGCGGTCGCCACCAGGGCCGGAGGTGTGGTGATGCGCTGACTGCCATGCCCGCCAGTAAACCATATTCCCTACAGGTTTAGTCGGTAGTGGCGTGTCGCCGCGCGCCACATCCACCCCACCAGCACCACGCGATACTCCACCATCAACCGCCGTGACCTCCCACTTCCTTGAATCCCTACTTTATTGGTTGACAAAATCGGGTTCCGGAGACCACAGTGGACACCACGCCGACCGGATCGCGGAGCCGGTCGGCACGGACCCGCCGAACCCTCGCGCCGCCCGGGCCACCCCGCCGGACGGACATCACGAGCGCGAGGCCGGTCCACGTTCCGGGCCGAGGGGGCTGCCATGCGCGGAGCCGCCCGAACCCTCGGCCCGGACACCCCCGGGAACCGCCGCGCCACACCGACGATCGGCGCCTCACGACCGACCCGCCCCACCCGTGCTTTGATTCCGGGTAATTCCAGTAGGCATTCAGGATTACCGGGCGTGTCGGTCGCGCCCCAGCTCAGGAGGTTCCCCTTGTCCGAGACCATCACCGGGCCCACCCCCGGCACGTCCCCCGACGCCGCGCCGGTTCCCGTACTGTCCTCCGCCGCCGAAGCCGTCCGCGTGGCCCGTTCCCTCGTCCCCCTGGTCGCGCGCGAGGCCTCCGCCCGCGACAGGGAACGCCGTCTGCCCCACGACGTGGTCCGCGCGGTCTCCCGCTCCGGCCTGCTGGGGGTGACCGTCCCCCGCGACCTCGGCGGGGCGGCCGTGGGCGCCACCACCGTCGCGGAGGTCCTGCGCCTGCTCGGCACCGCCGACCTGAGCCTGGCCCAGATCCTCCAGCCGCACTTCGCGTTCCTCAACGCCCTGCGCCTGCGCGGCGGCTCCGAGGCCCGGCGCCGCGTGTACTCCGACGTCCTCGCGGGCGCCCTGGTCAGCAACGCGCAGGCCGAGCGCTCCGGCAGGAACGCGCACACCCACGCCACCCGGATCGAACGCGACGGGGAGGCGTACCGGATCGACGGCACGAAGTACTACGCCACCGGGTCGCTGTTCGCCGACTGGCTCGCCGTGGTCGCCCCCGCCGCCACCCCGGACGGGCCCCGTCCGCACCTGGCGTTCGTCCCCGCCGACCACCCCGGGGTCCGGATCGAGGACGACTGGGCGGGCATGGGCCAGCGCACCACCGCCAGCGGGACCGTGCACCTGGCCGGGGTGACGGTCTCCCCCGAGCTCCTCCTGGAGCAGTACCGGACCTTCGAGGGCCCCACCACCTACGGCGCCCTCGCCCAGCTCCTGCACGCCGCCATCGACGTCGGCGCCGCGCGCGGGGCGCTGGAGGAGACCTCGGAATTCGTGCGCACCAAGAGCCGCCCCTGGTTCGAGAGCGGCGTGGACGACGCCAGCGAGGACCTCCTGCTGGTGCAGGGCTTCGGTGAGCTGGAGATCCAGGTCCGCTCCGCCGAGGCCCTGCTCGGCACCGCCGCCGACCGCGTGGAGGCGGCCGACGCGCTCCTGGCCGAGGGCGCCTCCGACGCGGAGGACGCCACCGCAGAGGCCTCCATCGCGGTGGCCGCCGCCAAGGTCGTCGGCGGCCGGGCCGCCGTGGAGGTCTCCTCCGCCCTGTTCGAGGCGGCGGGCACCCGCGCCACGGCGGACGAGGCCAACCTGCACCGCCACTGGCGCGACGCCCGCACCCACACCGTCCACGACCCGGTGCGCTGGAAGGTCCAGCACGTCGGGGAGTACTCCCTCAACCGTCGCCGTCCTCCCCGGCACGGACAGATCTAGCACCACGAGAGCAAGGACTGACACCCTCATGCCCCTGACCTTCCACTGGTTCCTGCCCACGCAGGGAGACAGCAGAGGCGTCGTCGGCGGAGGCCACGGCGCGGACGTCGTGTCCTCCTCCGCCTGGCGGACGCGCGAACCCTCCCTGGAGTACCTCGGCCAGATCGCCCAGGCCGCCGAACAGCTGGGGTTCGAGGGCGTCCTCACCCCCACCGGTTCGTGGTGCGAGGACGCCTGGCTGACCACGGCGATGCTGGTCGGGGGCACGAGGCGGCTCAAGTTCCTGGTGGCCTTCCGCCCGGGCCTGCTCTCCCCCACCCTGGCCGCGCAGATGGCCAGCACCTACCAGCGGCTCAGCGGGGGGCGCCTGTTGCTGAACGTGGTGACCGGCGGTGAGTCCGCCGAGCAGCGCCAGCACGGCGACTTCCTCGACAAGGACGCCCGGTACCGGCGCACCGCGGAGTTCCTGGGCGTGGTGGACGCCCTGTGGCGCGGCCGGACCGTGGACCACCGGGGCGAGCACGTCACCGTGGAGGGGGCCGTGCTCCAGCGGACGCCCGACCCACGCCCACCCGTGTACTTCGGCGGCTCCTCACCCGCCGCCCTGGAGGTCGCCGCCTCCCACGTGGACACCTACCTGACCTGGGGTGAACCCCCGGCCGCCGTCGAGGAGAAGATCGGCCGGGTCACCGCACTGGCCGCCGAACGGGGCCGGACCCTGGAGTACGGGATCCGACTGCACGTGATCAGCCGCGACACCGAGGAGGAGGCGTGGGCGCAGGCCCGACGTCTGCTCGACGGGATCTCCCCCGAGACCGTCGCCCAGGTGCAGAGCGGTCTGCGCCGGAGCGAGTCCGAGGGGCAGCGGCGCATGTTGGAGCTGCACGGCGGCCGCGCCGACGACCTGGAGATCCACCCCCATCTCTGGGCCGGTGTGGGTCTGGCGCGCGGCGGAGCGGGTACGGCGATGGTCGGCAGCCACGAACAGGTCGCGGACCTGATCGAGGAGTACCACCGGGTGGGCGTCAGCGAGTTCGTGCTGTCGGGCTACCCGCACCTGGAGGAGGCGTACTGGTTCGGTGAGGGCGTGCTGCCCCTGCTTCGGGAACGCGGCCTGTGGCGGCATCCCGACGGGGACGAGGCCACCGACGCCCCCACCCTCGTCCCCTTCGCGGTGGCGGAGCCCGCCACCACCTGAGTCCGCCCCTCCTTCCGTTCCGGAGCCGTCATGACCACGACCGTCCTCGTCGGGAACCCGCACCGGGGTTCCCGCACCGCCACCGCCGCCCGGGCCGTGGCGCACCACGCCGCACGCGCCACCGGGCTGCCTCCGGAGCAGGAGGTCCTGGAACTGGCGGACCTGTCGCCCCTGCTGCTCACCCCCGGCCCCACCCTGGACGTGCGGTCGGCGTTGGAACGGGTGAGCGGATCCGACCTGCTGGTGGTGGCCAGCCCCACCTACAAGGCGACCTACACCGGGCTGCTGAAGGTCTTCCTGGACCTGCTGCCGTCCGGCGGCCTGGCGGGCGTGACGGCCGTCCCCGTTTTGGTGATGGCCTCCCCCGCGCACACCCTGGCCGTGGACGTGCACCTGCGCCCGCTGCTCCTGGAGCTCGGGGCCACGGTGCCCACCTCGGGGCTGGCCCTGCTCCAGGACACCGTGCCCGCCGACGAGGACCACGCCCCGCGGCTGGACGCGGTGCTGGAGCCGTGGGCCCACGGAGCCGCCCCGGCCCTGCGCGCCGCCGTCCGGTCCAGGACCACCGCCGTCTGACCGCCGCCCAGAAGGGAGAGTCCGATGAGTGTCACCGAGACCTCGTCCCCGTCCCGGAGACGGGCCGAGGCCGACCGGTTCCGCGCGACGATGCGCCACCACCCGGCCGGTGTCGTCGTCATCACCGCGAACGTCGGGGGAAGGCCGGTGGGGCTGACCGCCACGTCCTTCACCAGTGTGAGTCTGGAACCCCCGCTCGTCTCCTTCTACGTGGCCGACACGTCCACCACCTGGCCGACGCTGCGCCGCGCGGGCGAGTTCGGGGTGCAGCTGCTCAGCGAGGAGCAGACGGACGTCGCGGTGCGGTTCGCGAGCCGGGACGTCGACCGGTTCGCCCCGCCCACGGCCTGGCGTCCGGGACCGGACGGGGTGCCGCTGCTGGACGGGGCGGTGGCGCACCTGGTCTGCACGCGTTTCGACACCCGGCTGATCGGTGACCACTGGCTGGTCGTCGGCGAGGTGACCCACACCCTGGTCCTGGAGGACCCGCGACCGCCGCTCCTCTACCACCGGGGCGGGTTCGCCACGGTGGCCCCGTCGGAGTAGGCACGGCTCCACGAGACTTCCCCTCGCCCGGGAAGAGGGGCGTCCCCGAACGGTTCGGGGCGCCCTTTCGTCGTGCGGTCCGCGCGCCCGGGCTCTCCCCGACGTGTCGGATCCGGGGGCGCGGGTGGGAACGGAGGAAGGCGGGTCAGCGGCTGAACAGGGCCCGGATCCGGGCGGCGAGACCGGCCAGGGCGGCCCGCGCCCGGGTGGGGCGGGAGACGGGGCTCAGCCCGGGCCGGACGGCCGCGGGCGCGGGACCGGTGAGGGGCGCGGTGACGGTGAGCCCGCGCGGCATGCGGCGCAGGGAGGCACGACCGACCGGGGCGTCCAGGGGCACGCGGTACAGGGGTGCGCGGTCCGCGCTCCGCACGAGGACGAGGGTGCCGCCCTCGTGGCGGACCCGCACCCCTCGGGGATCGACGCCCGGGGCGAGTTCGACCTCGACCACGAGGTCTCCGCCACGGCGGCCGCTGTCCACACGGGCCACGGGCTCGGCCTCGAACTGGGCCCACAGGTGCTCGTCGATCCGCTCGCCGGTACCCGCGAAGACATCCGTGACGCGCATCGGACCACTTCCCCTCGTCCTTGAGTTGTCTGCGCTCAAGTTTATTGACGCGTCTTTACCAGGGCAAGGGAGAAGTGTCCGTCGCGGCCATGGTCCAGGTCACTCGTCCAGGCGCTCCCCCGTCCCCGGTGAGAAGACGTGCACCTGCCCGGGCCGGACCCGCAGGTGGACGACCTGACCGCTGGTCGGGGCGCGGTCCGGGGCCACCCGGACCACCAGGTCGCCGTCGGCCGGATGTCCGGGGATCCCCCCGTACAGGTAGCAGTCCGCGCCCAGGTTCTCGACCAGTCCGATCTCCATCGGGAAGCCGTCGGTGTCACCCACCAGGTCCACCGCCTCGGGACGGAACCCCAACAGGACCGAGTCCGCGCCCTCCCGGGCCAGACGCGCCCGCTGCCCGGCGCCCAGCGGGAGGTCGTGACCGCCGACCCGGACCGCCTCGCCCGTGACGGGGAACTCCCGCAGGTTCATCGCGGGTGAACCCATGAAACCGGCGACGAAGGCGTTGGCCGGGCGCTCGTACAGCCCGAGCGGGGTGTCGCACTGCTGGAGCAGCCCGTCCTTGAGCACCGCGACCCGGTCGCCCATGGTCATGGCCTCGACCTGGTCATGGGTGACGTAGACGGTCGTGACGCCCAGCCTGCGCTGGAGTTCGGCGATCTGGGTGCGGGTGGACACCCGGAGCTTGGCGTCCAGGTTGGACAGCGGCTCGTCCATCAGGAAGACCCGGGGCTCCCGCACGATCGCGCGGCCCATCGCCACACGCTGGCGCTGGCCGCCCGAGAGCGCCTTGGGTCTGCGGTCGAGCAGCGGGGTCAGGTCCAGCAGCTCGGCGGCCTCGGCCACCCGGCGCGCCCGTTCCTCCTTGCCGACCCTGGCCATCTCCAGGGCGAAGCCCATGTTCTGCCCGACGGTCATGTGCGGGTAGAGCGCGTAGGACTGGAAGACCATCGCGATGTCGCGGTCCATGGGGCTGAGGTCGGTGACGTCGGTGTCCCCGATCCGGATGGTCCCGTGGTCCACCTCCTCCAACCCGGCGAGCATGCGCAGTGAGGTGGACTTCCCGCAGCCGGACGGACCGACCAGGACCAGGAACTCCCCGTCCTCGATCTCCAGGCTCAGCTCGTCCACGGCGGGCGCGTCCGAGCCCGGGTAGAAGTGGGTGGCCTTCTCGAAACTGACCGATGCCACGTGGCATCACTCCTCTACAGCTGCGGGTTGACCTGGAGCTTGCGGCCGCGACCGGCGCGGAAGGCCTCGACGGCGAGACCGTAGTCGTCGAGGGCGAAGGAGTCGGTGACCATGGTGTCGGCGTCCACGACCCCCTTGGCCATGATGTCCACGGCCCGCCCGTAGCTGTGCAGGACCGCCATGGAGCCGACCACGGTGATCTCGTCGTTGTAGATCCGGAAGGGCGAGAAGGTCGCGGTGGCCTCGGCCGGGGCCACGCCGAACACCTGGAAGGTGCCGCCCCGGGCCACCCGGGTCAGGCCGTCCTCGATCGCCGGGACCACACCGGTGCAGTCGATGACCACCTCCCAGTCGGAGCGGTCCAGCTCGTCGGCGCCGACGGCGACCGCGTCCGCCGCCAGGGAGGCGGCCACCGCGAGGCGGTCGGTGTTGGGGTCGACCACGGACACGCTGGCGGCCCCGGCCGAGGCGGCGAGCTGCGCCATGAGAAGCCCCATGGTCCCCGCTCCGTAGACCAGGTAGTGCTCGCCCACCCGGCCGGGCAGCAGGTCGAACCCGTGTACCGCGCAGGAGAGGGGTTCGATGAGCGCGGCGTGCTCGAAGGGCATGGAGTCGGGGATGCGGTAGCAGGAGGACGCGGGCACCGGGACGAACTCGGCGCTGGCTCCGGGCCGGGTCACGCCCACCGCGTTCCACCGCGCGCACAGGTTGCCCCGGCCCACCAGGCACTTGGCGCACTCCCCGCAGAACAGGGAGGGGTCCACCGCGACCCGGTCGTCGACGGCCACGTCGGTGACCTCCGAGCCGACCGCGACCACGGTTCCGGCGAACTCGTGTCCGGGGACGATCGGGTAGGGGGTGGGGGCGAACTCCCCGTCGATGATGTGCAGGTCGGTTCCGCAGATGCCCACGGCGGCCGGGGCGACGACCACGTCCCCGGGGCCGGGCTTGGGGTCGTCCACCTGCTGGACGGAGTAGTGACCGGGTTCGCTGACGACGAGTGCGCGCATTACTTCACGGCTCCTAGGGAAAGGCCGCGGACCAGCCACCGTTGGGCGGCCCATCCGGCGAGGATCACGGGCAGGGCCGCCATGGTGGAGGCGGCCGAGAGTCGGGCCCAGTACAGGCCCTCGCCGCTGATGAAGCCGACGAGGAAGACCGGGACGGTGGAGGCCTGGGACGCGGTCAGGTTGACCGCGAAGAAGAACTCGTTCCAGGCGAAGATGAAGCAGATCAGGGCTGTGGCGGCCAGACCGGGGGCGATCATCGGCAGGATGACGCGCCGCATCTCCGTGAGTCGGCGCGCTCCGTCCATCCGGGCGGCCTCGAGGACCTCCTTGGGCAGCTCGACGAGGAACGACCGGATCATCCAGATCGCGATCGGCAGGTTCATGGCCGTGTACACGAGGGTGAGGGTGCGGGCGTCGTCCAGCGCGCCGAGGTTCCTGGCGATGACGTACAGCGGCAGGATCATGGCCACCGGCGGCAGGAGCTTGGTGGACAGGAAGAAGAACAGCGAGTCGCGCCACGCGGGGACGCGCACCAGGGAGAGCGCGTAGGCGGCGGGCAGCCCCAGGACGATGGCGAGGATGGTGGACAGCACCGACGCCTGGAGGGAGTTCAGCAGGTAGGGGACGAAGTCGCGCCCGATCACCGCCGAGTACTGGTCCAGGGTCGGCTGGAAGAAGAAGGTGGGCGGGTTGGTGGAGGCCTGGGACTCCTGCTTGAAACCGGTGAGGAACATCCACAGCACGGGGAAGAAGAACAGCAGTCCCAGCGCCCACGCGAGGATGCCCGGCAGGGGGCGTACGGGTCGGCGCCGACGCCTGCGCCGGGCCGAACCGCCCCGGGGCGAGGTCACCACGGACGGGGCGGCCGGAGGTGCGGTCACGGGGGTCACGACTCCTCCTCGAACAGGCTGGAGACCACGCGCAGGGCGAACATGGCGACGACCAGGGTCGCGACGACCACGATCACTCCGGCGGCGGCCGCCTCCCCCACGTCGAAGGAGCGGAAGGCCTGAAGGTAGATGAAGTAGGGCAGGTTGGTGGTCGACTGGCCCGGCCCGCCCTGGGTGATCATGTAGATCGCGTCGAAGGTCTGGACGATGTAGATCGTGCCGAGCAGGATCGCCAGCTCCACGAAGCGGCGCAGGTGCGGGAAGGTGATCCGGCGGAAGACCGCGAGGGGTCCGGCGCCGTCCACCCGCGCGGCCTCCAGCACCTCGGGTGACTGGCTCTGGAGCCCGGCGAGCATGATGAGCATCATGAACGGGGTCCACTGCCAGGTCAGCACCATGACGATGGACAGCAGCGGGAAGTCGTTGACCCAGTCCGCCTGGACTCCGAACGGCGAGAGCACCCAGTTGAGCAGGCCGTACACCGGGTGGTACATCGAGGTCTTCCACAGCAGCGCGGCGGCGACCGGCATGACCAGGAACGGCGTGATCATCAGGGTCCGGACGATCCCCCGGCCGAGGAAGGCGCGGTCCAGCAGGAGGGCCAGCCCCAGCCCGAGGACCAGGGAGGCCAGAACCGCGCCGACGGTCAGCAGGACGGTGTTGGCGACGGCGTTGTGGAAGAGCGGGTCGCCCAGGACGCTGCCGTAGTTGGCGAACCCCGCGAAGGAGTCCGAGTCGGGGCGCAGCAGGTTGCTGCTCTGGAAGCTGTAGTAGACGGTGAACAGGAACGGGATCTGGGTCATCGCGATGACGAACAGCAGTCCCGGCAGCAGCGGGCCGCGCCGGATCCATCGCTCCGTCCGGGTCAGGTCCCGGGTCCGGGGCCCGCGCCGCGCCGTGTCCGGCGGGGTCTGAGCGCTCATGGCCTTCCTTGCGGGGGTCGGGGTGGGGAGGGCTCCGGTGCCGGTGCCGGGTTCGGCGCCCGGCACCGGCGGTTCTCAGTCGCGGTAGCCGCCGGACTCGGCGGTCTGGTCCGCGTACTCCTGCGACTTGGCCAGGGCCTCCTCCACGGTCTGCTGTCCCGCGATGGCCGCGGAGATCTCCTGGGAGACGAGGGTCCCCAGGTCCTGGAACTCGGGGATGGACACGTACTGGACCCCGGTCCAGGGCTGCGGGTGCACTCCGGGCTGCTCCACGTCGACGTTGTCGATGGCGTCGTAGGTGGGTCCGGCGAAGGCCTCGGCGGCCTCCTGGTACTCGGGGATGTCGTAGGTCGAGATCCGGGAGCCGGGCGGGACGCGCTCCCAGCCCAGTTCCTCACCGACGAGCTGGTGGTACTCCTTCGACGTGGCCCAGGAGACGAACTCCCACGCGGCCTCGGGGTCGGTGGAGGTGGAGGGGATCGACAGGGCCCAGGCCCACAGCCAGCCCGCGTGGTCGGTCTCCATGGTCGGCGCGGCGACGTAGCCGATGTCACCGACGACGCTGCTGGAGTCCGGGTCCTCCAGGTTGCCCGCCGCGACGGTGGAGTCGTAGAACATGGCGGCGTCGCCCTGGGCCATGGTCGTGAGGCACTCGGTGAAGCCCGCGTTGGGGGCGCCCGACTGTCCGTGGTCGCGGACGAGGTCCACGTACGTCTGGACGGCCTCCTCCACCTCGGGCGAGTCGAGGTGGGCGTTCCAGTCCTCGTCGTACCACTGGCCGCCGTAGGTGAGGATCACGGAGTTGAGCGGCGCCAGGAGTTCGCCCCAGCCCGGGACCCCGCGCAGGCAGATCCCGGCGGTGCCGGCGTCCGGGTCGTCCAGTTCGGCCGCGAACCCGGCGACCTCCTCCCAGGTGGGCCGGTCCGGCATGTCCAGGCCCGCCTCCTCGAAGAGGTCCTCCCGGTACATGAGGAAGGAGGACTCCCCGTAGAAGGGGGCCCCGTACATCTGGTCCTCGTGGGAGAGGGCGGAGCGGACGGTGGGGATGATGTCGTCGATCTCGTAGCCGGGGTCGGCGGCGTACTCGTCGAGGCTGAGGATCCACTGGTTCTCGGCCCAGATCGGCACCTCGTAGGTCCCGATGGTGACGACGTCGTACTGGCCGCCCTGGGTGGCGATGTCCTGGGTCACGCGGTCGCGGAGCTGGTTCTCGGGCAGGACCACGAACTCGACCGTGATGTCGGGATGCGCGTCGTTGAACTCCGACGCGAGCGCCTCGATGTCCTCCATCTGCGGGTTGGAGACCGTGGCGACGGTGACGATCCGGTCGCCGTCCGCCCCGGCGCCCCCGGCCCCCGAGCAGCCGGTGGCGACCAGGGCCAGCCCGGTGGCCGCCGCCACCAGCGGCACGCCTCGCGGTGCGTTCGTGATCATGACTTCCTCCTGGGGGTAGGCAGGCGAGGACCGCGGGACCACGCGAGGGGGATCCCGTGCGGCCTCCTCCGAGCACCGGCCGCTCATATGAGCGTTCTGGATAACACATGAGCGGCCCGGGCCTTATTTAAGTTGTGACGGGTGTCACCGGTCAACCCGTGGTGCAATAATGGGCGATACTCCGCTCATTTGAGCGACACCACTGGAGGGCGTAGATGAAGCACGCGTTCCGACCCGCGGAACTGATCCGCGCCACCGCGGTCGCCCGCAGGTACTACCTGGCGGGCGACTCCAAGATCCGCATCGCGGAGGACTTCGGCATCAGCCGGTTCAAGGTCGCACGCATCCTCGAGGAGGCCCGCGACGTCG
This sequence comes from Nocardiopsis sp. iso_237, assembly GCF_056173345.1. Taxonomy (NCBI): domain Bacteria; kingdom Bacillati; phylum Actinomycetota; class Actinomycetes; order Streptosporangiales; family Nocardiopsidaceae; genus Nocardiopsis; species Nocardiopsis sp. iso_237. Next base: position 4,251,444 of record NZ_CM149669.1, read on the forward strand.
GGATCGTCCGCATCGAGATCGCGGAGCCCACCGAGGTGGACACCGACCTCTCCCAGCGGCTGAGCACCGCCTACGGCCTCAAGCAGGCGGTGGTGGTCGCCCACGCCGGGGAGGGCGAGGCCCTGCACCGCAGCCTCGGGCGCATCGCCGCCGAGTACCTCACCGAGATCCTCGAGGAGGGCGACACCCTCGGGCTGGCCTGCTCCCGTACCCTCAACGCGATGACCCTCGCCCTGGGCGACCTGCCCCGGTGCACGGTCGTGCAGCTCACCGGCGTGCTGCCCGGAGGCGTGGAGGAGAACTCGGTGGAACTCGTGCGGCGGGTGGCCAGCCTCGCGCGCGGCCCGGCCTTCCCCGTCTACGCGCCTCTGGTCGTGTCCGACCCCGGTACGGCGGAGGCGTTGCGCAGCCAACCCCAGGTGGCCGACGCCATGCAGCGCTACGGCGAACTCGACAAGGCCGTGGTCGCCATCGGTTCGTGGTCCCCCACGCTCTCCCTGGTCCGCGACGCCCTCTCCCCCGCCGAGGGCGCCTCCCTCGAACGCGAGGGGGTCCAGGCGGAGGTGTGCGCACGCACCGTGGACGTGCACGGCTCCCCCATCGCACCCGAGCTGACCTCACGCGTCATCGCCATCACCCTGGACCAGCTCCGCGCGGTCCCCGAGGTCATCGCCGTGGCCGGGGGCTCGGGCAAGGCCCAGGCCATCCACTCCACCCTCAAGACCGGGGTGATCTCCTCACTGGTCACCGACACCACGACCGCGCACATCCTCCTCGAGTCAGCCATGACCTGACCTCCACGACCGCTTCGACCCCTCACTCACACGGAGCACACATGACGCTGGTTGCCGGAATCGACAGTTCGACCCAGTCCTGCAAGATCGTGGTCTGCGACGCCACCACCGGCAAGGTGGTGCGCGAGGGCCGCGCGCCGCACCCCGACGGAACCGAGACCGATCCCGCGCACTGGTGGACGGCGCTGACCACCGCCTCCTCCGGGCTGCTCGACGGCGTCGCGGCCGTGTCCGTGGCCGGTCAACAGCACGGCATGGTGGTGGTCGACGAGGACGGCCGGGTCGTGCGGCCCGCACTGCTGTGGAACGACGCCCGCTCCGCCGGCGCCGCGCGCGACCTGGTCGAGGAGCTCGGCGGCCCCGGGGCCTGGGCGGACGCGGTGAGCAACGTGCCCGTGGCCAGCCTGACCGTCACCAAGCTCCGCTGGCTCGCCCGAAACGAACCGGACAACGCCGCCCGGGTGCGCGGGGTGATGCTCCCCCACGACTGGTTGACCTGGCGGCTGGGCGGCGCCCGTACCGCGCCGACCACCGACCGGGGCGACGCCTCGGGTACCGGGTACTGGTCGCCGTCCGAGGACGCCTACCGCACCGACCTGCTGGTCCGCGCCTTCGGCCGCGAACTCGACCTGCCCCGGGTGGCGGCCCCCTCGGAGCCGGTGGGCCACACGCCCGAGGGCGCCGTCATCGCCCCCGGCACCGGCGACAACATGGGGACCGCGCTGGGTCTGGGGCTGCGGCCGGGTGACGCCGTGGTCTCCCTCGGCACCAGCGGAACCGTGTTCGCGGCGCACGACCGGCCCGCCCACGACCCCACCGGCACCGTGTGCGGGTTCGCCGACGCCACCGGCGGGTTCCTTCCGCTGGCCTGCACCCTGAACGCGGCGCGGGTACTGAGCGCCACCGCCGCGATGCTCGGCACCGGCCTGGCCGGACTGGACGCCCTCGCCCTGAACGCCGAACCGGGGGCGGGCGGGGTGGTCCTGCTGCCCTACCTGGACGGGGAGCGCACCCCGGAACTGCCGCACGCCACCGGCTCACTGCACGGGCTGACACGGGACAACATGCGTCCGGAGAACATCGCGCGCGCCGCCGTCGAGGGCATGCTCTGCGGACTGGCCGACGGCCTGGCCGCGATGACCGCGAGCGGGGTCCCGGTCGAGCGCGTCCTGCTCGTCGGCGGGGGCGCCCGGTCGGCGGCCGTACGGGCCGTGGCACCGCTCGTGCTGGGCGCTCCCATCGTGGTGCCGCCCGCGGCCGAGTACGTGGCCATCGGTGCGGCCCGCCAGGCCGCCTGGACCCTCGCCGGAACCGCCGAACCCCCGGTGTGGCCCCTGGGCGCCCCGGATGAGGAGTCCAGCCACGAGCCCGACGTGGGCCGACGGGTCCGTGAGCGCTACGCGGAGCACCGCCGCGCCACCCACGGGGTCTGACCGGCCCCCGACAAGGAGGCGGGGATTCGGTACTCTGTCCCGTCGCGGGCCGGGCAGAACGGACACGAGTAGCGGGAGAGCACATGTCGGTCGAGGAGCGGCTGAGGGTACCCATCGGATCGGCCCCCGGCTGGTCGACGGCGCCCGACTGCCGCCGCGTGCTGGTCGTGGCGCACACCGTCACCACCCTCACGCGCCTGCTCGACATTCTTCCGCTACTCGAATCCGATCCCCGAATCCAGATCGTCTTCACCCGCGCGCGCACGTCCAATTTCCGCGAGGGCGTCACCGAATTCCTCGGTGACATCGGCGCCGTCGTCGCCCCGTGGGAACAGGCGGTGGAGGAGGAATTCGATCTCGCGATCGCCGCGAGCTACGGCGACGACCTGCACCTGATCAAGGCCCCATTGGTCGTCTTCTCCCATGGTGCCGGATACAATAAACTAATGAAACCGGAAACCGGAAACCGGAAACCGGAAACCGGAAACCGGAAACCGGAAACCGGAAACCGGAAACCGTGACGTGACGGACTCCCCGGAAACCGACGCCGTGTTCGGTCTGGCCGCCCCCACCCTGCTGCGGGACGGGGAGCTGGTCCCCGAGGCCCTCGTGCTCTCCCACACCGAGCAGCTCGACCGGCTCCGCGCCGCCTGCCCCGAGGCGGTCGGCTCCGCGGTCGTCGCCGGAGACCCCACCCACGACCGCATCCTGGCCGGGCTGCCCTGGCGCGAACGCTACCGCGACCACCTGGAGACGGGCGCGCGCAGGCTGGTCCTGGTCAGTTCCACCTGGGGGCCCACCTCCCTCCTGGGCGCCTGGCCCGGCTTCCTCGGCACCCTCCTCACCGAACTCCCGGTGGACGAGTACCGCGTGGCCCTCGCCCTGCACCCCAACGTCTGGCACGGACACGGAACCTGGCAGGTACGGTCCTGGCTGGCCACGGCCGAACGCGCCGGGCTCCGCGTCCTGCCTCCCCGGCAGGGCTGGCAGGCGGCACTGGTCGCCGCCGACCACGTGATCGGTGACCACGGTTCGGTCACCTTCTACGGCGCCGCCCAGGGCACCCACACCATGCTGGCCGCCTTCCCCCACCACGAGATGGCCGACGGCTCCCCCATCGCCGCGTTCGGCAGGGACGCCACCCGGCTGCGCGCGGACCGGCCTCTGCTGCCCCAGTTGCTGGCCGACGCCGCCGGGCACAAGCCCGACCGGTTCTCCGCCCACACCGACCTGCTCAACTCCGTACCCGGCCGGTCGGGGCAGATCCTGCGTGCGACCTTCTACCGGCTCCTGAACCTGTCCGAGCCCGAGCAGCCCCTGCGCGTCCTGCCGCCGGACCCGCCGATCCCCTACCGACGCGGCTGGCCCGACGCCGCGGACACCACGCCGCTGTGGTGCACGGTCCTCGAGGAGGAGGACGGACTCCGGGTCCGCCGACTCCCCGCGGAGGCCGTCGACGCCGGGAGGCTGCCGCTGGACCGGCCCCACCTGGCCGCCCACGCGGACGAGACCCAGGCGCGTTGGTCCGAGGCGGCCTGCCTCCTCCTGTGCGGTCCCGGGTCGGAGGGCCCCCGGGGGGCCGTCTCCTGGGAACGGCTGCGGGTTCGGCTGGCCGATCACCCGCGCGCCCACCTGGCGGTGGCGGCGGACGGCCCCGACTGCCTGGTCGTCGACCGCGACGGGGCGCGGGTACGCCTCGTGGCGGACTCCCCCCGGCACGGGGCCGACCCCACCGCGGCGGCCTCCGCCTACTGGCACCTGTGGGTCGGGGGACGGGCACCCGAGCGGGACCTCGCGGTGTTCCTGGGCGAGCAGCGGCTCACCTTCACCGTCCACCGGGAAGGTGAGTGACCCCGGGGGGGGTCAGGCGCCGATCCGCTCCCGGACCTCGGCGGCCTCCCGAACGGCCTCGGCGCTCTCGTACGCTTCCAGGGCTCGGCCCAGTTCCGCGCGGGCGGCCGCCGGGTCGCGGTCCTCGACGGCGTCCGCGCGCGCCACGTACACGTCTCCGACCCGGCGCTGGTCTCCGAGGTGGCGGTGCGAAGCGACCGCTTCCTCGTACTCCTCCAGTGCCTCGTCGATCCGCCCCTGGCGGACCCGCAGGTCGGCCAGGGCCTTGTGCGCGCGGGCCCGGTTCTGGTGGTCGTCCTCGGAGAGCAGACCCAGGGCCCGGAGGATGAGCGGCTCGGCCTGTGTCAGCCGACCGGCACCCAGGTGGCACACGCCCTCCTTGCGCACCATGATGTGCAGCGCCCTCGGGTCCACCTCACGGGTGCGTCACTGCCGGGGGCACCGGCAGCCTATCCAGACCTGGCCGGGTGCTCTCCAGCGCGCGTGACCTGGGGCAGTTGGAGGGGTTGCTGGCCCTGGCGGACCTGCGTCTGACCGCCGAGGAGTCGGCGCTCCTGGACGCGGCCTCGGCCTGAGCCCTTCGGCCCGGGGCAGGCGTGCGGGTCTCGGCCCGCGCCGCTCACCCGGTGTCGGAGAGCAGTTCCCCGACCAGCGCGGCGACCTGCTCGGTCTCGACGAGGAAGCCGTCGTGGCCGTGCGCCGACCCGATCACCCGTACCTGACCGGGCCGGGGCAGGTGGCGGGCGATCTCCCGCTGCTGCGAGAGCGGATACAGGTGGTCGCTGTCGACCCCCGCCACGATCGTCCGCTCCGGCATCGCGGCCAGCGCGGCAGCGACCCCGCCACGGCCGCGTCCGACGTCGTGCCCGTTCATCGCCTCGGTGAGCAGTACGTAGCTGGCCGGGTCGAAGCGGCGGGCCAGCTTCCACGCCTGGTGGTCGAGGTAGGACTCCACCGCGTACCGCCCCTCGGAGCCGGGGTCCTCGCCCCGCTGCGCGGACCGGCCGAAGCGCGCGTCGAACTCGCCCGCCCCGCGATAGGTGACGTGGGCGATCCGGCGCGCGACCCCGAGGCCGTCCACCGGCGCGCGGCCGGTGGAGTGGTAGTCGCCGCCGAACCAGTCCGGGTCCGCTCGTACGGCGTGCAGCTGCGGGGCGGCCCAGGCGATCTGCCAGGCCGTGGTGGCCGCGGGGCAGGCCAGGACCAGGGCCCGGCGGACCCGCCCTGGGAGGGTGATCGCCCACTCCAGGGCGCGCATCCCGCCCATGGATCCGCCGAGCACGGCCGCCCACGCGTCCACGCCCAGCGCGTCCGCGAGCGCCTCCTCGGCGCGGACGGTGTCGCGCAGGGTGATCCGGGGGAACCGGCTCCCCCACGGCCGACCGTCGGGGGCGTCCGAGGACGGACCGGTGCTGCCCTGGCAGCCGCCCAGGACGTTGGGGGCCACCACCAGGTAGCGGTCGGTGTCCAGCGCCCGTCCGGGACCGACGATCCCCTCCCACCAGCCGGGGCTGGGCTGGCCGGGGCCGGGCGGTCCGGCCAGGTGGGCGTCGCCGGTGAGGGCGTGCAGGACCAGCACCGCGTTGGTGCCCTCGGGGTTGAGGCGCCCCCAGGTCTGGTAGGCCAGGCGCACCCCGGGCAGGTGCTCCCCCGACTCCAGCTCCAGGGGTCGGTCCAGCCGGACCCAGCGGCGCCGTCCGACCGGGTCGCCCTCACGCCAGCCGCCCCGGGCCGGCCGGGTCGCGGCCGGACCCGCCGGTCGCGGACGACCGGTCACTGGTGCGCCTTGGCGGCGCGGAAGCCGAGTTCGAGATCCGCGCGCAGGTCGTCGACGTGTTCCAGGCCCACCGCCAGCCGGACCAGCCCGGGCGTGACCCCCGCGGTGGCCTGTTCCTCGGGGGCGAGCTGGCTGTGGGTGGTGCTGGCCGGGTGCACGATGAGGCTGCGCACGTCACCGATGTTGACGAGCTGGCTGAACAGTTCGGTGCCGTCGACGAAGGCCCTTCCGGCGTCCACTCCCCCGCGCAGCTCGAAGGACAGGACCGCCCCCGCACCCCGGGGCAGGTACTTCCGGGCCAGGGTGTGGAAGGGGCTGGAGGGCAGGCCCGCGTAGTGGACGCGTTCGACCTCGTCCCGCCCCTCCAGCCACTCGGCCAGCGCCTGGGTGTTGCTGACGTGGCGGTCGATCCGCAGTGAGAGGGTCTCCACTCCCTGCAACACGAGGAAGGAGTTGAGCGGGGCGATGGCGGCGCCGGTGTCGCGCAGCAGCTGGACACGGAGCTTGGCGGCGTAGGCGCCGGGGCCGAGCGCGTCCCAGTACCTGAGCCCGTGGTAGCTGGGGTCGGGCTCCACGAATCCGGGGAAGCGGTCCCCGTGCGCGCCGAAGTCGAAGCTGCCCGCGTCCACGACCGCCCCGGCGACGGTGGTGCCGTGCCCGCCGAGGTACTTGGTGGCGGAGTGCACGACGATGTCGGCGCCAAAGTCGATGGGACGCAGCAGGTAGGGGGTGGGCACGGTGTTGTCGACGATCAGCGGGACGCCGGTCTCGTGGGCGGTGTCGGCCACCGCGCGCACGTCCAGGACGTTGCCGCCGGGGTTGGCGAGGGTCTCCGCGAAGTAGAGCTTGGTCTCGGGGCGGGTGGCGGCGCGCCACGAGTCGGGGTCGTCCTGGTCCTCGACGAAGGACACCTGGACGCCGAGTTTGGGCAGCGTGTGGTGGAGGAGGTTGTAGGTGCCGCCGTACAGCAGCGAGCTGGCGACCAGGTGGTCACCCGCGCCGACCAGGTTGAGCAGCGCCGCGGTGACGGCGGCCGAACCGGAGGCGAAGGCGACCGCCCCCACACCGCCCTCCAGGGCGGCGACGCGCTGTTCGAGGACGTCCTGGGTGGGGTTGCCGATGCGGGTGTAGATGTTGCCGGGCTCGGCCAGGCTGAACAGGTCCGCGCCGTGCTGGCTGTCCCGGAAGACGTACGAGGTGGTCTGGTAGATCGGGGTGGCCCGCGCGAGGGTCGCGGGGTCGGGCTCGGCCCCGGCGTGGATCTGCTGGGTCTCGAAGGACCAGGTCCGGATCCGGGTGGTGTCGGTGCTCAACGAACGCCCCTTTACGCATAAAGCCGACTGGAAAAGTAGGGAATCGTTTCGAGGCTAGCACTCCCCCGCCGACCCTGGCCAGGGATCAGCCGAACCCTCCCCATGCGCGGGTGGTACCGCCCGATTCAGGTGGTTTCACTTAGGGTGATTGTGCGACTCCGACGGGCCACCGCACCGCCCGTCCGTCAACACCACGGGGGACGACACGACATGAGCACCGACCTTCCCGACGGCCCGGGTGACGACCCGGGCTCCTTCGACGAGTTCCTCGCGCGGTTCCTCAGCGGGTCACGGGGGCCCGTCCGCCGCGTCGACCTCTCCAAACTGATGGACCCCGAGGCGCAGAGGGTGGCCGACTCGGCGGTCCGCCGCACCCTGGAGAGCGGCGGGGCCGACGTCGACTCCGTCCACCTGCTGTGGTCGCTCCTGCGCTACCCGCCGATCCGTGAACTGCTGGGCCGCACCGACACGGACCTGGCCCCGCTGGGGGACGTGGTCGACCAGGCCGTCGCCCAGACGCCCCGGGCGGCGCGCGGTGGCTCCCCCCGGCTCACGCCCGCCGCCAAGCGCGCCTTCCTCGACTCCCTCCAGATCGCCCGCGCCACCGGCAGCACCAGCATCACGCCCGAACACCTGCTGTTCGCGCTGGCGGTCAACCCCGGCGCACCGGTCGGCCAACTCCTGCGCGACTCCGGGATCACCCCGCAGGCGCTTCAGAAGGCCGCCGGGGCGGTGCCGCCGAGCGAACAGGGCGAGACCGCGCCCTCCGACACCCCGCAACTGGACGAGTTCGGCACCGACATGACCGCGCTCGCCCGGGAGGGGCGCCTGGACCCGGTGATCGGCCGTGAGGACGAGGTCGAACAGTGCATCGAGGTGCTGGCACGACGGCGCAAGAACAACCCGGTGCTCATCGGTGACCCGGGCGTGGGCAAAACCGCCATCGTGGAGGGCATCGCCCAGCGCATCTTCGACGACGACGTCCCCGAGACCCTGCGCGGCCGTCGACTGGTCCAGCTCGACCTGTCCGGCATCGTCGCGGGCACCCGGTACCGGGGCGACTTCGAGGAACGGCTCAACGCCATCGTGGACGAGATCCGCGCGCGTTCGGACGAGCTGCTGATCTTCATCGACGAGATCCACACCCTGGTCGGGGCGGGTGCCTCCGAGGGGTCGACCAGCGCCGGGAACATGCTCAAGCCCGCGCTGGCCCGGGGGGAACTGCACATCATCGGCGCGACCACCGTCGACGAGTACCGCAAGAACATAGAGAAGGACGCGGCCCTGGAACGCCGGTTCCAGCCGATCCAGGTGCCCGAGCCGTCCGTCCAGGACACCGTCGAGATCCTGCGCGGCCTCCGGGACCGTTACGAGGCGCACCACCAGGTGAGGTTCAGCGACGACAGCCTCGTGGCGGCGGCGGAGCTCTCCGACCGCTACGTCACCGACCGGTTCCTGCCCGACAAGGCCATCGACCTCGTCGACCAGGCCGGAGCCAGGGTCCGGCTGCGTCTGAAGACCTCCAGCTCGGCCCTGCGCGACCTGGAACGCAAGCTCAAGGAGCTGGAGGAACGCAAGGACCGGGCGGTGCAGGACGAGGACTACGAGCGGGCCTCGGCGCTGCGCGACGAGATCAACGCGTCCAAGAGCGAGGTGCACCAGGCGCGCGGCACCGGTTCGGCGGTGCCCGAGGTGAGCCCGGCCGACATCGCCGAGGTGGTCTCACGTAGCACTGGCATCCCGGTGGCCCAGCTGACCCAGGAGGAGCGGGAGCGGCTGGTCAACCTGGAGGAGGTGCTGCACGACCGCGTGGTCGGCCAGAACGAGGCGGTCACCGCCGTCTCGGAGGCGATCCGCCGCAACCGCGCCGGGCTCGGCGACCCGGACCGGCCCGTGGGCAGCTTCCTGTTCCTGGGGCCGACCGGCGTGGGGAAGACGGAACTGGCACGGGCCCTGGCGGAGGCGCTGTTCGGGGCCGAGGAGGCCATGGTCCGGATCGACATGAGCGAGTTCCAGGAACGGCACACCACCAGCAGGCTCACGGGGGCGCCGCCCGGGTTCGTGGGCTACGAGGAGGCGGGGCAGCTGACCGAGGCGGTCCGCCGCCACCCGTACTCGGTGCTGCTGCTCGACGAGATCGAGAAGGCCCACCCGGACGTGTTCAACCTCCTGTTGCAGCTCCTGGACGACGGTCGGCTCACCGACGGACAGGGCCGGACCGTGGACTTCCGGAACACGGTGGTCATCATGACGAGCAACCTGGGCTCGGAGGCCATCACCGGCGGCGGCCCGATGGGCTTCACCTCGGACGGGCAGATGGACCCCGACACCGAGCGCCGGGTGATGCGCCGTCTGAAGGAGGAGTTCCGCCCGGAGTTCCTGAACCGGGTGGACGAGATCATCGTCTTCAAGCAGCTGGGCGAGGACGAGATCAGGCAGATCACGACGCTGATGCTGGAGGGGACCGAGGAGCGGCTGCGCGCCCAGGACATCCAGGTGCGCTTCACCGACGAGGCCATCGACTGGCTGTCCCGACGCGGCTACCAGCCGGAGTTCGGCGCACGCCCCCTGGCCAGGACCATCCAGCGCAACGTGGGCAACCGGCTCTCCCGCATGGTGCTGGACCGCCAGGTGCTCCCCGGCGACCAGGTGGTGGTCGACGTGGACGGTGAGGACCAGCTGAGCGTGTCCACCGTTCCGCCGAGCTGACGCACCGGGTCCCGGGGGCTCCCCCCGGGACCCGGGCCGGTCAGGCGGACAGTCCGCTGGTGCGGATCTGGTCGCGGATCCACTCCCCCGCGGGCTTCAGCGAGTCGGTGCCGGTGAACGGCCCGCCCGCGTCGCAGGTGCCGGTCTCGAAGACCGCGCCGGAGCGGAAGTCGTCCGAGAAGTTCCAGTTCACCCAGCTGATCTGCTCTTCGGCCATGAAGTCGAGGTAGGCCTGGGCGGCGGCGAAGTCGTTGGGACCGTCACCGGTGTGCTCCTGGGTGCCGAACTCGGTCACGAACAGGGGCAGCTCCTGGGCGGCCTCACGGAAGACGTCGAAGTGCCCGCCGCTGTGCGAGGCGGCGTAGAAGTGGTAGACGTACATGATGTTGTCGGCGTCCACCGGGTTGTCCACGATCTCGGAGTGGTCCGAGCCCTCCGAGACGCCCAGTGAGGACCAGGCGCGGGTGCCCACCAGCACGACCGCCTCGGGGTCCTGCGCCCGGATCACCGGGATGACCTCCTCGGAGTAGCCCTTCACCGAGTTCCAGGAGACCCCGTTGGGTTCGTTGGCGATCTCGTAGAGGACGTTGTCCTTGTCGGCGTGCTCGGCGGCGATCTCGGCGAAGAACTCCTTCGCGCGGTCCGTGTTGTGGTTCGGGTCGCCGGGCGTGAGCATGTGCCAGTCGACGATCACGTAGAGGCCGCGCGCGGTGCCCTCCTCGATGAGCTCGTGCACCCGGTCGGTGAAGCCGCGCGGGTCGGTCTCGTATCCGCCCTCCTGGATGTACATGGACACCCGCAGGACGTCGGCCCGCCAGTCCTGGGCCAGGGCGTCGAGCGAGGCGTCCGTCAGACACTGGTCGTACCACTGGAGCCCGTGCGAGCTCATACCGGTGAGTTGGATCGGCTGGCCGCTCTCGTCGCAGAGCTTGAGGCCGCACACCCGGAGCTGCCCGTGCTCGTCGACCGCGCTGAGCGCGGTCTCGTCGGAGACGGGGGCGACCTCGTCCGTGGAGCCGCCCGGGAACAGGGCGGCGCCCATCAGGAGCGCTCCCAGAGCGGTGATCCCGAGGGTCCTGAAGGGGTGTCTGCGGGGGGTGGAGCGGTGACGCGCCATGGAGGACCTCCAGCGGGGTACGGACCGGCGCCGCGCGAGGGGGTTCACGCGGTCCGGATCCGGAAGGAGTGTTATCTGAAGAAGCTAGGCTCCGGTCGCTCAGACGTCAAGAGTGGTGACCCATGGTGATCACCTGCTCCGGGGAGTACCCGGTCGGGCACGCCCCGGAGCCGCCGCTCAGGCGGGTTCGGGCTGGGGCTCGGGTCCGGGCGGCTCGGGAATCGGCATGGGGCCCGGTTCGGGGACCGGGGTCGGGCTCGGCTCCGGCGGCACGGGCTCGGGCGGCATCGGCGCCGGAGGGAAGGGGTCCGGCGGCATGGGGTCGGGTTGCCGCTGTGTCGGGGCGGAGTTCTCACTCATGGGGTGTCCTCCTCGTTCCGTTGGGAGATCCGTTCGACTCGGGAGCGCTGGTTCATGCGGCGGCCCGCCCGCTCGTTGAGCACGGTGACGGCGCCGACCAGGCGTCCCAGCCTGCTCTGACCCGCCTCGGAGCCGGGGCGCTCCTCCACGTGCCGGGGCGCGTCGGGCAGCAGTCGGCCGACCAGCCGCATCGCCCCCTGGGTGAGTCCGGGCGCGACACCGTGCACCGCCATCCCCGCCCGGGCCATGGGGGAGATCACGAGGAAGCCCCGGCGCCCGGCCGTGGCGCGCACGATGCGCCGGGCCGCGTGTTCGGCGCTCACGCTCACCAGGGGCAGCCCGGCGGCCAGCGCGAACCACGCGTACTCGCGTTCGGGGTCCCCGGTGAAGACCACGCCCCGGTGGGAGCCGGTGCGCATCAGCCCGGGCACCACGGTGGTCACCCGCACGCCGCTGCCGGCGGTCTCCGCCGCCATGCCCTCGGACAGCGCGGCCCAGGCGTGCTTGGCGGTGGAGTAGGGCAGCAGGTGCGGCACGGACAGGTAGGCGCCGATCGAGGTGATGTTGACGATGGTGCCCCGGGTGCGACGCAGGCGGTCCACCGCCGCTCGGGACAGGTGGAACGGGCCCCAGAACATGACGTCCATGGCCTGCCGGAAGTGGTCCTCCGTCAGGGTCTCCTGAGGGCCCACCCGCATGATCCCGGCCGAGTTGACCACCGCGTCCAGACGGCCGAAGTGCCGTTCGGCCTCGTCGAGCAGATCCTCGACCGCGTCCGCGTCGGTGACGTCGCAGACCACGCCGTGCGCCCGCACTCCCCTGCCGGAGAGCTCGGCCACCGCGCGGTCCAGGCCCTCCTGGCCGCGCGCGCAGATCACCACGGAGGCCCCGCTGGCGCCGAACTCGCGGGCCAGCTGGAGGCCGAGTCCCCGGGAGCCGCCGGTGATCAGCACGACCTTGCCGTTCATCAGCCCGGATCGACGGCGTTCGGACAGCGCCGAGGCGCCGACCCCGAGAGCGGCCCCGGCCGCGCCCCAGAGGAGGAGTTCCCCGTGGTTCCCGGGCTCGGGCTCGGGCGCCCGCTCGCGGCGGGACCACACCCACCGGAGTCCGGCCAGCGCGAGGGGTACCTTCCAGCCGCTCACCGTGCGCCCTCCCGGTCAGCGGGCGTGTGCTGGGCCTGCGGCATGTGCTCCCCTGTTCGTCGGTTACGGCGGGGGGATGTGGGTGCTGCGGTACCCGACATGAGTGGGTCGAAAACGACGGCTGGGAAGAGATGGGGGAATCCGGGTTCCCCCGTTGGTCAGCGCAGGACGAGAAGACCTCGCGGACCGCGCAGGTCCGCCTCCAACAGGGGCCGCGGCCCCCGGCGGAGGTCGAGGTCGACACCCAACGCCTCCAAGGCGGGCGCCAGCGACTCGGGATCGGGGTGCTCCGCGCGCAGGGCCAGCAGTTCGAGCGAGGGCAGGTCTCCCAGACCGGGCTGCGGGGTCCGCCCCCAGTCGATGAGGAACGGCACCGGCGCCGGATACTCGTCGGGCTCCCGTTTGGCCAGAAGCCACCGCAGCACGGTCCCGTCCGGAGTGGTCCGGGACCACGGATCCACGTCACCGGGATCGTGGCCCACCGCTCGGGCCCGATCGACGACGGTCTCCAGGTCACCGTCGACGCGCACCGCGAAGGTCGCCAGGTGGGGACGGTCCAGGTCGGCCAGCCCGAAGACACGCACCGGCCCCACCTGCTCGGGATCGGGGCCGACGATCTCCAGGTAGTAGGGCGCGCGCCGACCGTCCACGGTCAGCGCCACCAGGGCGTTGGCCGACCCCACCGGGTGCGAGCCGCCGCGGGCGGGCGTCACCCCGCTCCACCGGGCGAAGTCGGTGACCGCCTCCTCGAGGTCGGGCACCGCGTACACGAGGTGGTCCAGCGTGCCGGGGAAACTCATCCAACCCTCCTTGTCTTGACCTCAACCAAACTTCAGCTCCCAGGGTGACGGCCTACGACCACCCCCGGGACAGACTCCGTGGCCGACCACTGATCGGGCTGAGCCTGGAAGCCGCCGCCTTCGGCTAGCACTCCGCGTACACGTACTCGGGGTCCCCGGGCTCGACCAGGTCGAGGTCCCGCAGCACGAACCTGGACGGCACGTCGGGATTCTCGCACTCCACGTCGAAGTTGGTCCCGGCGTCGTCCAGGTCCCCGGGGTATTCGACGGCGATCACGTCGCTCCCGTAGACGTCCGTGTAGGCGGGGCACTCCGCCCACGCCGCACAGGACTCGGCGACCGCGAAGTCGAATCCGGCCTCGTCCCTGCCCTGCTGGGCCACCTCGGCCGCGTTCTTCTGCCCGGCGTCGAGCCCGCCCTCGTGTGCCAACCCGACGATCTCCTCGGCCAGCGCCAGGTTGTCGTCCACGGTCAGCGCCCCGTTCGACCGCAGGTAGGAGTCCAGGTTGTCGAACTCGACGGCGTCGAACCCCGCCTCAGAGCAGCGGTCGATGGTCTCCCCCAGGATCTCCGCGATCCGCCCCCGCTTCTCCTCCGTCGAGGTGTCCAGGATCATCTCGTCGGGCCATCCCGGATCCGCGACCGGTTCCCCGCCCTCGTCCAGCAGCAACAGATCGGTTCCGAGCCAGAAGTCCAGTTCCCCGGGCTGCGTCTGGAAGCCGTTGACGTAACAGACCGAATAGATTCCCGGCTCCGGCTCCGCCGTGGAGTCACGCACCACCGTGGTCACCCCGTCCGGCGGCGGGTAGGCACCGCCCAACTGATAGTCGACCCCGCCCTCCGGTAGGACCTCAGCACCACACCCCGCGAGCAGCAGGGAGAGACCCGCCACCCACCAAACCCGACCGCCCACAACTTCCCCCTACCTTGACCGCCCCAGTCAAGCAGGCCGTTCCCATCCCCGCGTGCGCGGGGAGCAGTCTTACCGTCCTGCATTTGGACGCGCTCAACAGGGTCCATCCCCGCGTGCGCGGGGAGCAGTCCGGCTTGGTCCAGGCGATGACGTCCAGGCGGGGTCCATCCCCGCGTGCGCGGGGAGCAGATCGCGAGCCACTGGATGCCGGTGGCGGTGGCGGGTCCATCCCCGCGTGCGCGGGGAGCAGACTTCTTGAACAGGGAACTTACCAGTGGCAAGGGGTCGCTTTTCCAACTTCTCGAAAGTTGGACACTGGTGATTTCCATGGACGAACGTGATTCTTCTGCATGAATGGAGACATGTTTCAGGAAATGGCTCAGTTGGCGGCGGTGAGGAGGACGTCGACGAGGCGTTCGGCGGCGTCGGGCATGCCCTTGGAACGGGCCTGGGAGGCGATGGCCTCCCGGGTGGCCGGGTCCGCGAGCAACGGCTCGACGGCGGCCTGGAGGTTGGCCGGGTTGACCTCACCGAGGAGGGCCACGGCGGCGCCGGACTCCTGGAGGTGGCGGGCGTTGTGCGCCTGCTCGTTCCCCGCCGAGGAGGCCAGCGGGATGAACACCGCGGCCTTGCCGAGGGCGGTGAGTTCGGCGATGGTTCCGGCTCCGCTGCGGGAGATCACCACGTCGGCGAGGGCCAGGACGTCGGGGAGTTCCGGGCCGACGAAGGCGGTCAGGTGGTACCGCCGGGCGAGGGCCGGGTCCAGAGCCCGGGCGCTCTCACGGAGGGCGTCGACGTTGTTCGCACCGCACTGGTGAACGACATTGGCCCTGGTGAGGAGCCACGGGAGGATGTCGCTGACGTTGGTGTTGATCTGCGCCGAACCCTGGGCGCCGCCGGTCACGTAGACGGTGGGCAGCTCGGGGTCGTACCCGGCGAAGCCCAGGCCCTTGGCCGCGAGTTCCGGCTGGCCGGTGAGGACCTCGGGGCGCACGGGGTTACCCGTCACCACGGCGGTGTCCTGGGAACCCTCGGGCAGCAGCGCCACGGAGGACTGCGCGGACACGGCGATCTGCGCGCCGGCCCGGGCGAGGACCTTGTTGGCCAGGCCGAGGCGGACGGTCTGCTCGTGCACCACGAGGGGACGACGGCACATGCGCGCGGCCAGGCCGACGGGCACGGCGACGTATCCGCCGGTGGCCAGGACCACGTCGGGCGCGAAGTCGGACACCAGCGACCGGGCCTGCGCCACGCCTCGGGGGACGTTGGTCATGTCCTTGACGTTGGCCGGGGAGACCATCTTGATCGGGTTCTTGGACCGGCGGATCTTGCCGGTGGCCACCGACTCGAAGGCGATGCCGTTGCTGGTGGCCACGCGCTGCTCGAGGCTGTCCGCCGCGCCCACCCACAGCACCTCGAGGGAGTTGCCGGTCGACTCCAGGCGGGCCCGCAGAGCGTTGACCGCGGTCAGTGCGGGGTAGGTGTGGCCTCCCGTACCCCCTCCGGTCACGATGAGGCGCAGGTTCCGGGGCGATCGGTCATGGGTGCTGTTCACACGTTTCCCATCTGGCTGCCCGCTGCCGCGGGTGGGAGAAATGGTCAGAAGGAGGGCCGCGCACTGACACGGCCCATCAGCACGGTAGTCGCGTTCGGGAGCCCTTTGTGCCAGTGGGCGGGACGAATCGGACTGGGCCCCTGGTCACACGGGCCCTTGGTGGCCGAGGACACGGAGGAGCGTGGTGTGCCGCGCCCGGTGGGTCTCCTCCTCGGTTTCGGCCTCGACGTGACCGACCGCGATGACGACCGAGACCAGCCAGTCGGTGGGAAGCGTGTCGTCGAACTCTCCGGCGAGCTGTCCCCGGTGGATCACCCTCCTGAGCCGCTCGACGACCGGGGCGTGCCGGACCTCCTCGGAGGTGTCTGTCCGGGCGTCGGACCAGAGCACCAGGTGGGGGTACCTGCCGACGGTCCGGGCGGCGGCGTCCACCAGGCGCAGCAGGGCGTCGGCGGCGGGCCCGGCATCGAGGTCGGCGGCGTCCATCGCGGCCACGGCCTCCTCGGTGATCCGGTCGAGCGCCGCCGACCGGAGCTGGGCCCGTGAGGGGAAGTGGGCGTACACGGTCTGACGGGTGACCCCGGCCTCGGCCGCGATGGTGTCCATCCTGGCCTCGGGCTGGTCGTTGAGGAGGCGGATCGCGGCGTCGAGGATCGCGGCCCGGCTGCGCTGCGCGTCGGCCCGACGGTTCGGAGCTGGGGACATCTCTTACACCTTGTCAGAATTGAACGGGTGGCATATCTTACATCGAGTCAGAGTTATGGACTCAGGGAGGAACAGTGGACACCTTCGCAGGCGACCCCGGGCGGTTCATCGTCGGTTTCCTGGATGACTTCGGGGGCGCGGTCACCGATACGGAGGAGGATCTCGCGACGATCGTCGACCGGTTCCACACCCCGGACATGGAACAGATCAACGACGGCCACCGCATGGACCGGAGCAGGCTCATCACGCACCTGGGCCCCATTCGCAGGAACAAGCCCACGTCCAGGATGGACGTGCACGATGCCACGAGTGACGGGGACCTGCTCACCGCCCGCTACACCATGCACGTGACCATGAGGGGGAAGTCCTTCTCGATCGACGTGTACTTCTTCGGCAGGTTCACACCCGACGGCCGCCTGCGCGAGTCCCACTCGCTCACCCGCATGGAGAAGGACGGGGTCCCGGCATGATCGAACGAACCTACACCGTGCTCGGCATGGCCTGCGCGCACTGCGCGGGCTGGGTGTCCGAGGAGCTGGAGCGGGTCGAGGGCGTCCTCTCGGTCACCGTGGAGGTCGAACTGGACCGGGTGACCGTCGGCAGTGACCGCGAACTGGAGGCCGACGAGGTCCGCGCCGCCGTGGAGGCGGCCGGCTACGAGCTCGCGGGACCGTGAAGGGCGGGCAGGCCGAAGAGGCGGAACAGCGCGGTGTCGAAGAAGACCGCGCAGTGGCCGATCCCCTCCTCGACCAGGGTCAGGGCGTGGATGCCGAACGCGCGGTACGAGCCGTCCTCCCCTCTGAGGTACATGCCGAACGCGGGCTGCCCGTTGGCCGAGGTCGGCACCAGGGCCAGGTCCCCGGGCCCCTTGGCCGGGCAGTGCGCGTCGATGAGCCGCCCGATGTTCTCCGCACCGCGCACCCAGGTGGCGAACGGAGGCATCTCGAAGGACGCCTCGGCGGTGAAGAGGTCAGTGAGCGCACCGATGTCGTAGGTCTCGAAGGCGGCCACGTAGCGGTCGAGGGTCTCGCGCTGGTCGGAACGGGGCTCGGGGACGGTGTCCTCGTCTGGGGTGATCCGCCCCAGCTGGGCGCGGGCCCGTTGCAGGAGACTGTTCACCGCCGGGACGGAGATGTCCAGGGTCCGGGCGACCTCCGCCGCGCTGAAGCGGAGCACGTCGCGGAGGAGCAGCACGCCGCGCTGGCGGGGCGGGAGGTACTGGAGCGCCGCGATCAGGGCGAGCCGCACGCTCTCACGCGCGGCCACCACCGCGCCCGGATCGGTGGTGTCGTCGGGGCCGCCGAGGACGTCCGGCATCGGTTCGAGCCAGGGCACGTCGCCGTGTTCCGCGAGCGCGGCCTCGGGGGTGTCCGTGGGGCCGCCGAGTCCGGTGGGGAGGGGGCGGCGGCCGCGTCTGTCCAACGCCGTGAGGCAGGCCGTGGTCGCGATCCGGTGCAGCCAGGTACGCAGGCTGGAGCGGCCCTCGAAGCGGTCGTAGCCCTTCCAGGCGCGCAGGTACGTCTCCTGGACCAGGTCCTCGGCGTCGTGCGCCGAACCGAGCATGCGGTAACAGTGCGCGTACAGCTCCCGTCGGTAGGGAGAGACGAGCCGCTCGAAGTCCTGGTCAGTCGTGTGTTCGGCCACGGACGTCACGCTACGCCCCACCTACGACAGAACGCACGGCTCCATGTAGTTCCTTTGCCAACTGCCCGTGGCTGAATCCATGGGCTTGCAGGTAGGCACCCACCTGGCAGGTGGATCCGACCTCCCGCGTCCAGCACTCTCCTCAGGTGGAGGGCACAGGGACGGTTGACTGCCGCCCCGCGGTCCACACCGCCTCACCCCGGCGGGCGAGATTGCGTGAAGCATTGACATCGGCGTGCAGCACCACACCACAACCCCGACAGACGAACCGGGCCCGCGAGGGCCGGTTGCCTCTGCACGTGTGGGCGCACTCCGAGCAGGTCTGGGAGGTGTAGGCCGGGTCCACGACCACGACCGGCACCCCCGCCCTGCGCGCCTTGTATGTGATGAAGTCGCGCAGTTGCGCGAAACTCCACGCATGCAGCGTGGCGCGTTGTTTCCTGGCCTGCCGTACCCGGCCACGGATGCCCCGAAGGTCCTCCAGGGCGATCCCGTGGCCGGTGCGTTCGGCCTGGTCCACGATGCTCTTCGAAATCCGGTGGTTCACATCCCGCGCCCGCCGGGACTCCTTGCGGCGCTGGCGTTTGAGCACCCGTAGGGCGCTCTTGGTGCCCTTGGCCTGGAGTGTGGCGCGAAGCCACATCTGGCAGCGCCGGTACCGGTTCAGCTGCCGTCCGGCATGTTGCTCCAGTGGAGGTGGTGGCGATCTCCACGATCCCCAGATCCACCCGGACGAACCCCTCCGGTTCTTCGTTCAAGGGCTCTTCGGGCACCTCGCACACTGCGGCGAGGAACCAGGCCCCGCCGTGGCAGATCAGGTCACTCTCACCCCGGCGGTACTCGGCCAGAAGTTTGAGCCGGTCCGGGGAGCTGGTGAAAGGAAGGTTCTTCAACCGCCCCTGGGTGGTCCAGATCGAGACCGTGCGGGCGTCCATCTGCCAGGACACACACCGATCGTCGAAGGGTTGGGCGGCGTCCGGGCGGAAGCTGATCGGGGTGGCCTCCACCCGTTTGCGGGTGGGTGATCCCTTCCGGCCCAGGTTCCCGGCCCGAAGGTTCGCGGCCCGAAGGTTCACGGCACGGGTGGTGTAGGCGTCAGCGACCTTGCCGATCACCCGGACCGCGGGCTGCGCCGAGAGATCGAACTCGGCCTTCAGCTGGGAACCACAAACTCCCCCGAAACCCGCCACACACCGCCCTTCGCGCTCATGATCCAGCAGGCAAGACCAATTCCTCCCGGGCGTGAACGCCCCGGCCTCCTCGCCAATCAAGCAGGTGAAGTTCTGTACCTCGGCTCCGGGCGAACCGGGACGGTCCGCCCGGGATCGGACCTAGCCACCGAGGTCACCGCGTTCCATGGCGGCGAGGGCCTCCTCGCTCATCTGGATGATCTGCACGTAGTTGCCGTCCGGGTCCTTGGCGGTGGCGAACAGGCTCCCGTCACGGTCCTCCAGCGGCGCCACCCACTCGGTGCCCCGCTCGTCCATGAGCGCGGCGACGGCGCGGGCGTCACCGACGTCGAAGTTGAGGATCATCCGGGTGGGGTCGGCCGCCTCGGCGCCGACGTCGTCACGCTGGTCGATCAGCATGTGGAACGTGCCGAACCGGAGCACCCGGTAGCCGTCCATGTCGTCGTTGCTGACGGGGTCCAGGACGGCGGCGTACCAGTCGCGCAGGCGGTCCGGATCGGTGCTGGCGAGCAGCATGCTGTCGAGGTTGGGGCGCTTCATGGTGTCCTCCCGATGGTGTCGTCGTGTTCCCTCACCCGTACCGACCCGTCCCCGCCCGGAGAGTCATCGGTCGCCTCGGACCTCGGATCGACTTTCTCCGGCACCGCTGGAGACGGGGCGGGCTCCCCCGCGCCGCGCAGCAGCCACAGGGCCAACGCCCCGAACAACGCCATCGCGACCAGACCGAACACGGCGGTGATGTTGACGCCCGTGGTGAAGGCCTCCCGAGCGGACTCCAGCAGCACCGCCCCCTGCTGAGCGGGCAGGTCCCCGGCGACGCTGGCGGCCCCCGCGAGGGTCTGACGTGCGACCTCGACCGCGCCCGGGTCCGCGACGCCCTCGGGGACCTCCACCCGGGTTCGGTAGACGGCGGCGGCCAGGCTGCCCAGCACCGCCACACCGATCGCGATGCCGAACTCGCCACTGGTCTCGGACATGGCCGCCGCCGAACCGGCCTTCTCCCGGGGCGCGGTTCCCACCACGATGTCCGCGATCAGGGCCGCGCCCGGCCCCACCCCCACGGAGGTGAGCAGCAGGCCGAGGACCACCGGGACGCTACCGCCGTCGACGGGGACGAACACCAGCACCAGGAAGCCGAGGGCGCTGACGAACATGCCGCCGCCGATCACCGTGCCCCTGCCGAACCGCTGGGCCAGGGGTGCGCAGAACATGGTGACGACGATCATCGCCAGGGTCGGGGGGAGCAACCAGAGACCGGCGGCCAGCGGGGAGTTCCCGGCGACCAGTTGGAGGTACTGGCTGAGTAGGAGGAACATGCCGCCCATCGCGACCGCGCCGACCAGCATGACCCCCAGCGCCGCGCTGAAGGAGCGCGACCGGAACAGGCTGAGGTCCAGGAGCGGGTCGGGCAGGCGCAGCTGCCTGCGCACGAACCACGTCCCCGTCGCCGCGCCGAACAGCACGGCCATCAGGGAGACGGGGCCGGAACCGCCCTCGGCGGCGGTCTTCAGCCCGTAGACCACCGGCAGGATCGCGGCCAGGGACAGGGTGACGCTGAACAGGTCCAGTCGGCCTGCGCCGGGGTCACGGTACTCGGGCAGGAGCAGGGGTGCGCAGACCAGGAGCAGGAGCATCACCGGGACGCCGAGGAGGAAGACCGACCCCCACCAGAACCACTGGAGGAACAGGCCGCCCACCAGTGGTCCGATGGCGGTCCCGCCCATGAAGCAGCTGGTCCATACCGAGATCGCCACCGCGCGCTGTGCGGGGTCGCGGAACATGTTGCTGATCAGGGCCAGGGTGGAGGGCATGAGCGTGGCCCCGGCCACCCCCATGAGGGTGCGGGTGGCGATGAGCGTCTCGGCGCTGCTGGAGAAGGCGGCCGCCACGGAGGCCAGCCCGAAGGCGGCGGCTCCGATCATCAGGAGTCGGCGGCGCCCGATCCGGTCTCCGAGGGTGCCCATGGTGATGAGGAACCCGGCGATCATGAACCCGTACACGTCCATGATCCACAGGGTCTGCGCGCCGGTGGGCCGCAGGTCGGCGGCCAGGTGTGGAAGTGCGAGGTACAGCACGCTCATGTCCAGGGACAGCAGCAGTGTGGGCAGGGCGAGCACACCGAGCCCGAGCCACTCACGTCTGGTGGCCCGTGGTTCCGCCGTCCGGCGGAGCGATGGTGTCGGGTTCATGGGGGTCCGTTCCTCGGTCAGGGGTCGAACGATCTGATTCGTTCACATGTACGGACCGTTCGGGCGCGGGGAACTCATCGGCGCGGGGTGACGCGTTGGACCGCCGGGCGGAAACAGCGCGCGGGGAGGGTGGTCTTCACGGGAAGAGGCCCTGTGGACAACGGTCCCGGGCGTGACGCACGTGCCAGAATGTGGGCCCAGCCACCCTTTCCCACCAGCCACGAGGGGCCACCATGACCTACGTCGCCGCACCCACGCGCTACGACACCATGCCCTACCGACGCTGTGGCCGTAGCGGTCTGCGCCTGCCGGCCCTGTCCCTGGGCCTGTGGCACAACTTCGGCGGAGAACGCGGGCTGGAGACGCAGCGCGACATCCTGTTGCGCGCCTTCGACCTGGGGGTCGTCCACTTCGACCTGGCCAACAACTACGGTCCTCCGCCCGGGGCTGCCGAGGAGAACTTCGGCCGCGTGGTCGCCTCGGACCTGCGGCGGTACCGGCACGAGTTCGTCGTGTCCACCAAGGCCGGGCACCTGATGTGGCCGGGGCCGTACGGCGAGTGGGGGTCTCGTAAGGGACTGCTGGCCAGTCTGGATCAGAGCCTGGAGCGCATGGGTCTGGACCACGTGGACGTCTTCTACTCGCACCGTCCCGACCCGGACACACCCCTGGAGGAGACCATGGGCGCGTTGGACACGGCGGTGCGGCAGGGCAAGGCACTGTACGCCGGGGTCTCCAACTACTCCCCCGAGCAGACCCTGGAGGCCGCGCACCTCCTGCGCGAGATGGGTACACCGCTGCTGATCCACCAGCCCTCGTACTCGATGTTCAACCGGTGGGTCGAGAACGGGCTGCTGGACGTGCTGGACGAGGTGGGCGCCGGGTCGATCGCGTACTCGCCGCTGGCCCAGGGGCTGCTGACCGACCGGTACCTGAACGGGGTGCCGGAAGGTTCGCGGGCCGCGGGCGCCAGCCCGTTCCTGAGTGAGGACGGCATCACCGACACGGTGCTCGACCGGGTCAGAGGGCTGAGCGAGATCGCGGACCGGCGCGGACAGACCCTGGCGCAGATGGCGCTGGCGTGGGTGCTGCGCGGCGGTCGGGTGACCTCCGCGGTGGTGGGCGCGAGCAGTGTGGCGCAGTTGGAGGACAACGTGGCCGCCGTCGGCAACCTGGAGTTCTCCACCGAGGAGCTCGCCGCCATCGACCGGTACGCACCGGTCGAGTAGCGGTGCGGGGCCCAGGGCCGCGTGACAGACGGCGGAAGCCGGGGTGTTGGCCGACGCTGTCCACACGGGGGGAGGGCATCCGGGTGATGGTACCCGGACGCCCTCCCCCGTGGGTGCGCCGTGCTCGGCCTACTCCTGGATGAGGCCGATGACGTTCCCGGCCGGGTCGGTGAACCAGGCGACGAGGGGGCGTCCGCCACGGACCACCCCCTTCTCGTCCTGGTCGAAGTCGTCGTACCGGAGCAGAGTGATCCCACGGTCGACCAGCCCGTCCACGGCGGCGTCGATGTCGTCCACGGTCAGGTTGAGGACGGTGAACACGGCGGGCCGGTGGTCGGGTTTCGGGTAGACGAGGATGCTGCGGTCGTTGCCCAGGTCGATCTCCAGCAGGCCGTACTCCTCCATGCCGGGGACGTCCCTGACGGTGAGGCCGAGGGTGTCGCGGTAGAAGGCGCGGGCCGTCTCGGCGTCGGGGACCGCGAAGGACCCGAAGGCCCTCGTGCTGTCGAACATGGTGTCCTCCTTGGAGGTCGCGGTGTCTTCACCCGTACTGACCAGCGTCGTTCCCGGAACTCATCGACGGGATCGGTGGATCGGGGTCAAACAATGCGGACGGTTCCGTGCACGCCCCTTGGGTGACGGGGGAATCAGCCCGGTGTTAGCTTCGCGGGGACTGCCGGGGCACCGAGCGTGTCCCGTCCTCGGTGCCCCCGTACGGGCACCGCGCCTCACGCGGGGGGAGACCGCACATGCGCGCAGTGGTGTTCGAGAACTATGGGGAGTTCCCCTCACTCACGGAGGTCCCCGTGCCGGAACCAGGCCCCGGGGAGGTCCTCCTCCGCGTCGCGGGGGCGGGCGCGTGCCACTCCGACATCAGCGTGTACCGCCTGTTCAAGGAGGGGCAGCCGGGCGCGCAGAAGCCGCCGTTCGTCCTGGGGCACGAGAACGCCGGCTGGGTGGAGTCCGTCGGGAGCGGGGTGAGCGACCGCGTCCAGGTGGGCGGCTCCTACATGGTGTACGGGCCGATCGGCTGCCAGCACTGCCGCAAGTGCGCCGCGGGGTTGGAGACCTACTGCGAGAACGCGGCGACCATGCCCTATCTGGCGGTCGGGCTGGGCCGCGACGGCGGGATGGCCGAGTACATGACCGTTCCCGAGCGCCACCTCATCCCGTTGGGCGACGCCGACCCGGTGGCAGCGGCTCCGCTGGCCGACGCCGGGCTGACTCCGTACCACGCGATCAGGGCCGCCCTTCCGCACCTGGGCGGCGGAGGCCGGACCGCACTGGTGATCGGCCTGGGCGGGCTGGGGCAGATCGGCGTCCAGATCCTGCGCGCGCTGACCGGGGCGACGGTGATCGCCACGGACGTCAAGGAGAGGGCGCGCGCCCGCGCGGAGGCCAACGGAGCGATCACGGTCGAGGCCGGGGAGGGCCAGGTGGAGCGGGTCCGGGAGCTCACCGGGGGCCGGGGCGTGGACGCGGTCTTCGACTTCGTGGGCGCGGGGCCGACCGTGGCGGCGGCCGCGGCGTCCGTGGCCCAGGGCGGCCGGGTGAGCATCGTGGGCATCGGGGGCGGCACCCACGAGTTCTCGTTCTTCACCAACCCGTACGAGTCGTACCTGACCAACACCTACTGGGGCTCCGTGGCGGAGCTGTGGGAGGTGGTGGACATGTACAGGGCGGGGCAGATCCGCCCGGACGTCGAGCTGTTCTCCCTGGAGGACGCCCTGGAGGCGTACCGGAGGCTGGAGGCGGGCGAGATCGACGGGCGCGCGGTCGTGGTGCCCAACGAGAGCTGAGGTCCCGTCGCGTCCCGGTGCCGAACCGGGGCGCGGGGTTCGTGGTCGGGCCGTCCGGACCACCCGTTCGCGGTGTGGTGCCGGGCGGCCTTCGCGCGGTTGCCGCGGCCCGATGGAGCACCGGCGCCGGGTGCCGTTCCCAAGGTGTCGACGAGGTGCCCTCCCGCCTGGCCGCCCACCGCGAGCGGATCAGTCGGGAGTGGCGAAACGGCCGGTCGCCCCGGTGGGTCACTCCACCGGCGCGGCCCGCTCCCCGGGATGACCGGACTCAGTGGCGGGACAGCGCCTCCGCCACGACGGCCTGGGAGGTGTCGATGCTGGTCCGACCGTCCTCGACGTCCCACAGGGTGTTCTGGAGCAGGCGGGCCAGGGTCCAGCCGACCGCGCGCTCGCGGTCCAGCCCGAGCGCCTCGGTCAGGAGGTCGAACCGGCGCCGCACCACCCGGGGCACGTCGTCGGTGTGGAACCTCTCCCAGCCGGTGTCGAGCGCGGGCCACAGGTCGAACCCCGGGTCACCGACGAGGGGTTCGGGGTCGATGGCCAACCACGGCTCCCGCTCGGCGGCGAGCACGTTGTCGTAGTGCAGGTCCCAGTGCAGCATCCGGTCCCCGGGCTCGTCGACCAGTTCGGTGACGACCGCCGCCCAGCCGCGCACCCGCCACCGGTCGGGCTCGGACAGGGCGGAAAGCGCGTCGGGCACGGACACCAGCAGGTCCCGCACGACGTCACCGAGGCCGGGCAGACCCTCGGGCGCACGGGCGGAGTGCAGCCGGGCCATCAGCCCGGCCAGGGTGGCCACGGCTTCGTCGTCGTCCTCGACGGAGGCCAGGGAGCGTGACCCGTCCAGGCGTTCCAGCAGCAGGGCGCCGCTCTCCGGGGCGTGGTCGAGCAGCCGCACGACGCCGTCGCCGTTCCACATCCGCAGGCCGATCAGTGCGGCGGTCGTCTCCTGGCGTGGCATCTGGACCCTGAGCACCGCGCGGGAGCCGTCCGCGCGTCGCACCGGCACCACGAGTGCGGCCTGCCCGGAGACCACGCTCCCGTCGCGTTCCAGGTCCCAGAGATCGAGCAGGTCCCTCACCTGTGCGGGCAGGCGCGCGATCCAGGCCCGTTCCCCCTCACCACTCCCGTGGGACGCCGCCAGGGCGTCGGGGACCTCGATGACCTGCGGCTCACTCATGGGAGGGCGTCCTTCAGGAAGGGGGTCCGGCGCGTACGACCCCACCCGGGGGGCGGGACCTCGGTGTCGAGGTTACCGGGGCCGGGCACGGCCACCGCTCCCCGGGATCCCCGCTGACCAGGCCCCCGCGTGTCCCACGTCTCCCCCTTGCTGCCAAGATGCCGTCAGCAATCGTCGGAAGTCTGAGGAGAACAATGGATCTGGGAATCGCTGGCAAGGTCGCGCTCGTGACCGCGGCCAGCTCCGGGCTGGGCCGCGCGATGGCCGTCGCGCTGGCCGCCGAGGGGGTCCGGGTCGCCGTGACCGGACGCGACGAGGAGCGTCTGGACTCGACGGTCGAGGCGTGCCGCGCCCACGGGGTGGACGCGGTCGGCGTCGTCTGGGACCTGGCCGAGCACGGGCGCGCGGGCGAGGTCGTGGCCCGTGTGGTCGAGGAGCTGGGCCCGGTGGACATCCTGGTCAACAACACCGGTGGCCCGCCGCCCACCCCCGCCCTGGGCCAGGACCCGGCGCTGTGGGAGGACATGTACGCGGCGATGGTGCTGCCGGTCATCAGGCTGACCGACGCGGTCGTCGGCGGGATGCGCGAGCGCGGCTGGGGCCGGATCATCACCAGCACGTCGGGCGGGCCGATCGCGCCCATCCCGAACCTGGGGGTGTCCAACACCCTGCGCGCATCACTGCACTCCTGGTCCAAGACGGTCGCGAGCGAGGTGGCCGCCGACGGGGTGACCGCCAACGTCATCGTCCCGGGCCGGATCGCCACCCCGCGGGTGGAGTCGCTGGACCGCGCCCGCGCCGAGCGTGAGGGGCTGTCGCTGGAGGAGACCCAGGCCAAGGGCCGGGCGACGGTCCCCGCGGGCCGCTACGGCGACCCGGAGGAGTACGGCGCGGTGGCGGCGTTCCTGGCCAGCAGGCAGGCCGCCTACGTCAACGGTTCGGTCGTCCGCGTCGACGGCGGCCAGATCCCGTCGGTCTGAGTCCGGGGCCGGACGGACGGGGAGGGGCGGGACACGGCCGCCCCTCTCCCCCGTTCGGCCGGGCGGGGGTCAGTCGGACAGCGGGACGCTGTCCGACGACACCTGGTACTGGGTGCTCACCCGCTTGTTCTCACCGAGCCACATGTCGATGGCGCCGGGCTCGTTGAGGTCGAACCAGCGGGGCTGCCAGTCCTCGTCCTCGGGGATGCGCCGCACGCCGAAGGAGTACTCGTAGGTGAGGCCCTCCGGTCCCTTGAAGTACAGGAAGATCGCGGTGGACTGGGGGTGGCGGCCCGGCCCCTGCTCGATCTCCACGCCCTTGCTCTTGAGGAAGTTCCAGGAGCGCATGACGTCGTCGATCGACTCCACCTGGAAGTTGATGTGGCAGAGCCCCGGCCGCTCACCGTGGAACACGGCGAGTTTGTGGTGCACCGGGTCGATGCGCATCAGGCAGGCGACGTCGCTCACCCAGTCCGAGACCTTCGCGTTGAACCGGGTGGTCCAGAAGCGTCCGGCCTCGTAGATGTCGGGGGCGTCGAAGCAGATGTGCCCGAACTCGGTGATCCCGGCGGGGCGCGAGAAGGCGACCGGGGTGGTCAGGTGGGTCTGACCGACGACCAGGTCGATCCTGTTGCCGAAGGGGTCCTCGAAGGTCAGGTAGTCGTGGACCCTCCGGGAGCGCGCGCCCTCCTTGCTGCCGCGCCGGACGGGCAGCCCGGCGGACTCGAGTTCGGTCTCCGCGGACGCCAGGGCGTCGAGGTCCGCGACGGTGAACCCGGAGCTGATCACCCCGGACTCGCCCTCGACGAAGGCCAGGCAGTGGTGGCGGTGGTCCACCCGCAGGTAGGCGATCCCGTCCTGTTCCTGGACCAGTTCCATACCGACGACGTCGGTGGCGAAGTCGACGGCGGCGCGCAGGTCGGCGGCGCCGGAGCGCACGTAGGCGATGTCCTTGAGTTCGATCATGTGCTGGTGGATCTCCTTTGGGGGGTTTCCTCGTTGGCGAGGTACAGCCAGACGCGCAGGCAGAGTTCCGGCGCCACCTCGCGCCAGGCCCGCTGTTCGTCGTCGGCCAGGGGGCGGGGGGTTCCGGCGGCCGAGGCCGTGGCGTTCATGACGGCCGAGCGTTCCAGTACCCACATGAGCGCGACCGCCTCAGCGACCGAGTCGCCGACCGTGACGGCCCCGTTCCCGCGCATCAGGACCGCCGGGCCCCGGCCCAGGTCGTGGGCGAGCCGTTCGGCGTGGTCGGGGTCGCGGACCAGCCGGGGGTCCTCGTGCACCGGGACCTCCGGGCCCAGGAAGGCGCCCTGTCCGTGCAGCGGGACGACGGGGACCCCCGCCGAGGCCAGCGCGGTCGCGGTGGGCGGCTGGGCCCGGCAGACCGCCCCGACGTCGGGGCGGGCACGGAGGACGGCACGGTGGATCCACCCCTCCTTGGGCAGGGACGGCGCGAGGGTGTCGGCGGTGGGGTCGAAGGGCCGGACGTCGTCGGGGGTGAGCGCGCCGAGGGGAACGCCCCGGGTCATGGCCCAGCCTCCGTCGCGGGTGCGGGTCGACACGTGGCCGAAGGCGTCGACCAGGCCGTGCCGGGCGAGGGCGGCCCCGGCCGCGATCAGTGCTTCGGTCGTCGTGGGGTCCACGGGGTCTCCTGAGGGGGCGGATCGGGGGGTGCGCGCGGAGGCGCCGGAGAGAGGGGGAACGAGGGTGCCGTCAGGGGATCCGCGAGGAGCAGCGGAGGCCGCCGAACCGCCTGAGGGGGCTGGGATCAGGCCCCTCACCTGCGCGGTTCGCCGGAGGGTCCTATAGTTATGATCATTATGGCGAATCGTTTCAGCGGCTGGCCCACCATCGGCGGCCCCCTGCCCGAACGCGTGTCCAAGGCTGAGGGCGTGGTGCGCCACATCAGCGACATCATCATGAACAAGCAGGTCAGCCCGGGTGACCGCCTCGGCACCAAGGAGGAGTTGCGCCAGCGGTTCGAGGTCTCGGTCGGCACCTTCAACGAGGTGGTCCGACTCCTGGAGACGCGTGGTCTGGTGGAGGCCCGTCCCGGTCCGCGCGGGGGCATCTTCGTCAGTTCCCCGAGTGCGCACATCCGGCTGAGTCACCTCATCCTGGGGCTGGGTGACGACGCGCTGTCGGTCGCCAACAGCCTGGAGGTCCGTGAGGCTCTGGAGGCCACCATCGCCGAACACGCGGCGCGGGAGGCGGGCCAGGAGCAGATCAGGCGGCTGCGGGAGATCGTGGCGCTGATGGCGGACCTCAGGGACGACCCGGCGGGCTACCTGGCGCGCAACTGGGAGCTGCACGAGGAGATCGCGAGGATCTCCTCCAACCAGCTGTTGCGCACCCTGTACGTCTCGCTGCTCGACACCGCGCGCGAGTCGGTGCGCGAGATCGCGGCGGACCCCGGCTTCGAGGCGGGCTTCGAGGCCAACCTCCAGCTGCACCGCGACCTGGTGGACGCCATCGCCTCGGGTGACGCGCGGCGGGCCAGACGGGCGGCCGACGAGCACACTCCGCCGCGCAGCAGCACCCGTACGCCGCCGGGCTGAACCGGACGGGAGGGCCGACGGGGCGGGCTTCGTGGAGTTCGGGGGACGCACGTTGACATATTAACCATAATCAATAGAGTGATTGCATTCCGTCATCCCCCAGGAGCGTTCCGACGTGACCCCCCTGAACATCCTCACGCGGCGTGGTCGCCTGGGCCACAGTCCGCGCGCGTCGACCTTCGGCACCCTACGCCGAGGTCTCGTCGGCGTCGTCGTCGCGCTGTGCCTCGCTGAGGCCGTGGCCCGCTGGGGTGTGGACTCCGCCGCCCTGCCGCCGGTCTCGGTGGTCCTGGCCAACACGGCCCGGCTGCTGGCCGATCCGGCCTTCCTGGCCGAGGTCGCCGCCACACTGACCGCCGCCCTCACCGGCCTCGGTCTCGCGGCGCTCGCCGGGGTCGGCCTGGGGCTGCTCCTGGGTTCCCTGCGCTGGGTCGAACGCGCCTCCTCGGTGGTGGTGGAGTTCCTCCGCCCGATCCCCTCCGTGGCGCTCATCCCGGTCGCCATCCTCGTGTTCGGCCAGGGCGCCGAGATGAAGGTGGCCCTGGTGACCTACGCGGCGCTGTGGCCGATCCTGTTCAACACCCTGTACGGGGTGCGGGCCGTGGAACCCCTGGCCCGGGAGTCGGCCCGGGTGTTCGGGGTGCCCCGGCTCGCGGTCCTGGCGCGCGTGGTCCTGCCGTCCACCGCACCCTTCGTCGCCGCCGGGGTGCGCATCTCCGCCGCGATCGCGCTGATCGTCACCGTCAGCGCCGAACTGCTCGCCGGTGCCGCCGAGGGCCTGGGCAGCTGGATCCTGAGGATGAGCTCGGGCGGCGCCAACACCGACATGGTCTACGCGGGGACGATCGTGGCCGGGCTCCTGGGGCTGGCCGTGAACGGACTCCTGCGCTCCGTCGAACAGCGGCTCTTCCGCTGGAAGCGCCTCATGGAGGAACAGACGTGAAGACGTTCCCGACGGTGGAGCCGCCCTCGGACACACGGGGTCCCGGCGTGGTGCGACCCGCGCCCGTGCCCCCCGGCCGGGGTTCCCCGGGGCGGGCGCACCCCGGCAGGGCCGGTCGCGCCGGGCGCACCCTGGGATCGTTCCTGCTGCGCTGGGCCGTCCTGGCCGGGCTGTTGCTGGTCTGGGAACTGGCGGCGCAGAACGCGCGCTCGCCGTTCTTCCCCCCGCCCTCGGAGTTCCTGGCCCGTGCCGGTGAGCTGTGGCTGCCCTCGACCGAGGCCTGGCTGACCGACAGCATGCGCGACGACGTCCTGCCGAGTCTGGCGCGCATGCTCGCGGGCCTGGCCCTGGCCACCGTCACCGCGGTCGCGTTGGGGGTGGCGATCGCCCTCAACCGGCGCGTCGGAGACTACGTCGACCCCGTCATCCAGTTCGCCCGGGCCCTGCCGCCGCCCGCGCTCATCCCGCTGTTCCTGGTGCTGTTCGGCCGCGACGACCTGATGCGGGTACTGCTGATCGCCTTCGGCGCGTCCTGGCCGATCCTCATCAACACCATCGAGGGGGTGCGCTCCATCGACCCCCTCAAGCACGCCACCGCCCGCGTGTTCGGAGTGCCGCTGCACCGGCGCCTGACCCGCATCGTCCTGCCGGGTGCCGCCCAGAAGGTCCTCGCGGGCGTGCGCACCGCCCTCGCGCTCGGCCTGATCCTGATGGTGATCTCCGAGATGGTCGCCGCGACGGGCGGGATCGGCTACCACATCGTCCAGGCCCAGCGCGGCTTCCAGGTCCTCGACATGTGGGCGGGGATCGCTCTCCTGGGCGTCCTCGGCTACCTGCTCAACCTCGCCCTGACCCTGGTGGAGCACCGGCTGCTGGCCTGGCACCGGATCGCCAACCGCACCAGTTCCGAACCCGCGGGCCAATGAAGGCCCCGACCATGAGGACCACACCCATGCTCGACGTCAGCGGTCTGACGCACACCTACGGCAGTGGTGCCACGGCGCACACCGCGCTCGCGGACATCAGCTTCTCGGTCGCCGAGGGTGAGCTGGTCTCCGTGGTGGGCCCCTCCGGCTGCGGCAAGACCACGCTGCTGCGCATCCTCTCCGGGCTCCAGCGCCCCACCGGCGGTGAGGTCTCCTTCCAGGGGCGGCCCGTGGACGGGGTGCCCGAGGGACTGGCGATGGTCTTCCAGGACTACGCCCGGTCCCTGTACCCGTGGCAGACGGTGGCGGGCAACGTCCGCTTCCCCCTGCGCCACCTGCGCCTGGGCCGTCCCGAGGCCCAGCGCCGGGTGGCGGAGTCACTGGCCGCCGTGGGCCTGGAGGGCCACGCCGACAGGTACCCCAGCCAGCTCTCCGGTGGCATGCAGCAGCGGGTGGCCATCGCGCGGGCGCTGGCCTACCAGCCCGGGGTCCTGCTGATGGACGAGCCCTTCGCCTCCATCGACGCACAGACGCGCGAGGACCTGGAGGACCTGGTCCTGCGGGTTCGGGAACGCTACGACATGACCATCGTCTTCGTCACGCACGACATCGACGAGAGCGTCTACCTCGCTGACCGGGTGGTCGTGCTCTCGGGCCCGCCCACCACCGTCGTCACCACCATCGACGTGCCGCTCCCCCAGCCGAGGGACCAGATCGACACCAAGGAACTGCGGGAGTTCGTCGCCCTGCGCGGCGAGGTCGCACGCCTGATCCGGCGCCCCTCCTCCGAGCGGACGCCGGAACCGATCCACAGCCAGCCCAGCAACCACTGACCGAGCCACCTGCCGGGATCACGGCCCCCTGACCGTGCCCCGCCCACCCCCTAGGCGCTAATCCATCATGATGATTATGACCGACAATCCGTCGACCAGCGGGCGCTGGACCTTCGCCTGCGCCGGTGTGGCCCTCGTCCTCGCCGCCACCGCCTGCTCCGGATCCTCCGAGGCCGACGACGGCCCCACCGACGAGGCCACCACGCTGGTCGTGGGCATCACGCCCATCATCGACCACGCCTCCGTGTTCATCGCCATCGAGGAGGGCTTCTTCGACGAGGAGGGCCTCAGTGTGTCCGCCCAGCCCGTGCAGGGCGGTGCGGCCGCCGTACCGGCGATGGTCTCCGACGACCTCCAGGCGGCCTTCGCGAGCTACCCGTCCTTCTTCCTGGCCGAGAGCCAGTACATCGGCGTCACCATCGTCGCGGAGGGGGTGCGCGGCACCGAGGAGACCGCGGGGATCTACGTCAACGACGACTCCCCCATCGAGTCCCCCGCGGACCTCGCGGGACGGACCATCGCGGTCAACACCCTGAACAACATCGGTGACGTGAGCATCGCCGCGTCGTTGGAGGAGCAGGGGGTGGAGACCGCAGGGATCGAGTTCGTGGAGTACCCCTTCCCCGACATGGTGCCCGCCCTCGAACAGGAGGCCGTGGACGCGGTCTGGCTGGTGGAGCCGTTCCGCAGCGGCGCCGAGAAGGACGGCGCCCGCAAGGTGTTCTCCTCCTACACCGGGATCGCGGAGGCCATCCCGGTCTCGGGGATCGGGATGGCCGACGAGTTCGTGGCGGCCAACCCGACCACCGTCGAGGGCTTCACCCGGGCGATCGAGCGCGCCAACGGGATGCTCGCGGAGGACCCCGCGATCGCCGCCGAGATCGTGCAGACCTACTCCGAGACCACCGAGGAGCAGGCCGAGGCCATGGAGCTCCCGGTGTGGACCGGGGGTTCGGTGGACGTGGACGAGCTGGGCCGCTGGAACGACCTGCTGCTGGCCACCGGGGTCCTGCACGAGCCCATCGAGATGTCCGAGCTGACCCTCCAGGACTGATTCCCCTCCCCCGGCGGGGGCGCCTCCGCTGGCGCCGCCCCCGCCGGGCCCGCACCCCCACAGGAGAGTTCCCTTGCCCCTGATCGAAGTGACCCTCACCGAGGGCCGGGACCCCGCGCGGCTGCGCGAGCTCATGCGGTCCGTGCACGCGGCGGTCGAGACCAGCCTGGACGCGCCCGCCCAGAGCATCCGCGTCATCGTCCGCGAGGTGCCGCCCGCCCTGTGGTCGGCCGGGGGCACCACCCTGGCCGAGCAGCGGGGGCTGGACCGTCCCGCCACCGGCCGCACCGCCGACGCCGTTGGTACCGGCCGCGCCCCTGAGGGGAACTGACATGGCCGGGGCACAGCCGGACGTCGAGGAGTTCGGGCACGTCATCGACGGGGAGGAGCTCACCGCCGGGGACGGGCCCGCCTTCGACAGCGTCGATCCCTACACGGGGCGCCCCTGGGCGCGTTTCCCTCTGGGCGGCGGGGCCGAGGCGGACCTGGCCGTGGCCGCCGCCCGCCGGGCCTTCGACTCCGGACCGTGGCCGAGGATGAGCCGTTCCGAGCGGCGGGCGATCCTGCACCGGCTGGCCGACCTCGTGCTGGAGAACCGGGGGGACCTGGCCCTGGCCGACACCCGCGACATGGGCAAACCCGTGGCGCAGAGCATGGCCAAGGACGTTCCGCGCACTGCCGAGAACCTCCGCTTCTTCGCGGACCACGCCGCCCTCACCCCCGCCGAGCTGTACCCCTCCGACACCGGTCACCACGCCTACACCCGCTACGAACCGGCCGGTGTGGTGGTGGCCATCGCCCCGTGGAACTTCCCGCTGATGCTGGCGAGCTGGAAGATCGCTCCCGCACTGGCCTGGGGCAACACGGTCGTGCTGAAACCGGCGGAGGACTCCCCCGCGTCGGTCACGCTCCTGGCCCGGCTGGCGTTGGCGGCCGGGATGCCGCCCGGGGTGCTCAACGTGGTGCA
Organism: Nocardiopsis sp. iso_237; assembly: GCF_056173345.1. Classification (NCBI taxonomy): domain Bacteria; kingdom Bacillati; phylum Actinomycetota; class Actinomycetes; order Streptosporangiales; family Nocardiopsidaceae; genus Nocardiopsis; species Nocardiopsis sp. iso_237. Next base: position 4,285,408 of record NZ_CM149669.1, read on the forward strand.
CGGCCACGGCCCGGAATCGGTGGGGGCGGCGCTGACCGCCCACGCCCGGGTGGACCGGATCACCTTCACCGGGGAGAGCGCCACCGGGACCGCCGTGGCGCGCGCGGCCGCCACACACCTGACCCCGGTCAGCCTGGAGCTGGGCGGCAAGGGGGCGAACGTGGTGTTCGCCGACGCCGACCTCGACCAGGCCGTGGAGTGGGCGGTGCGCGCGGCCTTCACCAACGCCGGTCAGGTGTGCCTGGCCGGGTCACGCCTGTACGTGCACCGGTCCGTGGCCGGGGAGTTCACCCGCCGTCTGTGCGAGGCCGCCGACCAGCTGGTGCCCGGTGACCCGAAGGACCCGGACACGCTGCTCGGGCCGCTGTCCTCCGAGGCGCACCACCGCAAGGTGTCGGGCTACCTCGACTCCGTGACGGAGTGGGGTGGCACCGTGGCAACCGGCTCGGCCGGGCCGGGGCTGTTCGTGCGGCCCACCGTGATCACCGGCCTGCCGAAGGAGGCCCCGCACCGCAACGAGGAGATCTTCGGCCCCCTCGTGACGGTCACTCCCTTCGACACCGAGGACGAGGTGGTGGCGGAGGTCAACGACACCCCCTACGGCCTCAACGCCATGCTGTTCACCGAGGACCTGTCCCGCGCCCACCGCGTGGCCGCTTCGCTGCGGGTGGGCACGGTGTGGGTGAACTGCTTCTTCGTCCGCGACCTGCGCGCGCCCTTCGGCGGGGCGGGCCGCTCCGGGCTGGGCCGCGAGGGCGGCGCCCACAGCCGCGAGTTCTTCACCGAGCCCAAGGCCGTGGTGATGCGGATCAGTGAGGTCCCTCGACCGGACGGGGCCGCCTGACCCCGTCCGCCGCCCGAACCGCCCCCGGCCGGGGCCACTCCACACCTTCCGGCCGGGGGTTCCTCGTTCCCGCGCGAGACCGTTCGGGCGGGTCCGGGCTCACTCCCGGGCGGCCGCCCTCTTCGGGGGCAGGGGGACGAAGGAGCTCGTCCGGGCGGCGTACTCCGACCAGCCGGGCCGGGCGGACATGTGCTCGTCGAGCAGTCGCTGCCCCGAGCCCCGGGTGAGCAGGTAGGTCATCAGCAGAGGCGCGGGCAGGGTGAGCAGGACCCACCAGGACCCGGCGGCGACCAGGAACAGGCCCCACCACACGACGGCGTCTCCGAAGTAGTTCGGGTGCCGGGTCCAGGCCCACAGTCCCCGGTCCATGATCCGGCCCCGGTTGGCGGGGTCGGCCCTGAACCGGGCGAGCTGGGCGTCACCGACGGACTCGAACACGAACCCGGTGAGCCAGACCAGCACGCCCAGGAACGCCAGCCAGCCGAGGGGGCCGGCGGTGTGGGCGGCGACCTGCAACGGGAGTGAGACCAGGAGGAGTATCGAGCCCTGGAGCAGGTACACCACCCGCAGGGCGTACAGGTTCCGGCTCCCCGGGGCGTTGGAGAGGAACCGTTCGTACCGGGGGTCCTCGCCCTTGCCGCGGCCGCGCAGCCCGATGTGGACGGCCAGGCGCACGCCCCACACCGAGGTGAGGGCGGCCAGCAACCAGGTCCGGGCGGGGTCGCCGGTCCCGGTGGCGGTGGCGACCGCGGCGGTGGACACCGCCACCCCGACGAAGCCGAGCCCCCAGGCGACGTCCACGACGCCGTGGCGGCCCACCCGGACCGCGACCGCGAAGGTGGTGAGCATGACCGCGCCCACCACGACCGCGGCGACGGCGAGGTTGAGCAGGACGGCGGCGAGGACGCTCATCGGGGCGTCACCGCCTCGGTGCCCGGTTCGGACCCGGCCCCTCCTCGGGTGACCGGGTCCGGTCGGACCGCCAGGATCTGGTCCACGCCCATGCGCCCCTCCTCGAAGGCGAGTGACCCTCCGGCCAGGTAGAGCCGCCACATCCGGGCCGCCTCCGGACCGGCGAGGGCGACCAGTTCGTCGATCCGGCGCTCCAGCACGTCCGACCAGGCTCGGGCGGTGCGCACGTAGTGCTCCCGCATCGCCCGGACGCCGCGCACCTCGAATCCCGCGTCCTCCAGGAGGCCGACGGTCTCACCGAGCGGGCGCATGTGCATGTCGGGCGCGACGTAGCGCTCGATGAAGGGGCCGCCGCCGGGGTGGGGGCCGCGCCGGGACATCTGCTGGACCAGCAGCGATCCGCCGGGACGCAGCAGGTCGTGGAGCTGCCGGGTGAACGGCGCGTAGCCGTCGCGGCCCACGTGCTCGCCCATCTCCACGGAGGCGACCGCGTCGAAGCCACCGGGCCCGAAGGTGTCGGGGGCGACGTCGCGGTAGTCCATCAGGCGCACGTCCACCAGCTGTTCGAGCCCTTCCTCCTCCGCGCGTGCGAGCACGTGGTCCCGCTGTCGTGCGGACAGGGTGAGCGCCGAGACGTGCGCCCCGTACCACCGGGCCGCGTGCAGGGCGAGCGATCCCCACCCGCATCCGACGTCGAGCAGCCGGTCCCCCTTGTGCAGTCGGAGGGTGTCGCAGACCAGGTCGAGCTTGGCGCGCTGGGCGTCGGCCAGGGTCTGCCCGGGCTCGTCGTCGTCCCAGAGCGCGCACGAGTAGGCCATGGTCTCGTCGAGCAGCAGTTCGTAGAGGTCGTTGCCCGCGTCGTAGTGGTGGGAGATCGCAGCGGCGTCGCGTTCCCGGGAGTGGCGCCGTCCCCCGATACGCGCTTCGGAGGCCGGAGGGGGCGGCGGCGGTCCGACCACGCCCAGGACCACGGCGGTGCGGGCGATCCTCGCCCAGGTGCGCGGACCGGGGACCGAGGTGCCGTGGGTCCCGACCGACGCCCAGACCCGGCGCAGCGCGTCGGTGAGGTCCCCTTCGACCTCGATGCCACCGGTGACGTAGGCCCGGGACAGCCCGAGTTCGCCGGGGCGGGCCAGGACGCGCCGCAGGGCGTCACGGTCGCGGACGGTGACGCGCGGGGCGTCGACCGGCCCGGTCTCGCTGCCGTCCCAGGCGCGGAGCCGGACCGGGAGGACCCCGTTGAGGAAGGCGGCGACCAGGGGGCCGAGCAGGTGGGCGACGCCCCGGGGGCGCGGGTGGGTGGTCGTCATGCGGCACGCTCCATGGCGATCTGTTCGACGTCGATGAGCCCGGATCGGAACCCGGCCTCGCAGTAGGAGAGGTAGAAGGTCCACATACGGCGGAAGGTGTCGTCGAAGCCGAGCGAACGCACCTGTTCCGCCGCTCCGGCGAAGGTCTCGCGCCACACGCGCAGGGTGTCGGCGTAGTCCCGGCCGAAGGCGAGGCGGTCGGTGATCCGCAGTCCGGTCCGGGCGGCGAGCTGTTCGCGGACGGCGGTGACCGAGGGGATGAGTCCGCCGGGGAACACGTACTTGTGCATCCAGGTGTAGGAGCCCCGGGAGGCCCGCATCAGGCGGTGGTCCATGGTGATGGTCTGGAGGGCGACCCGTCCGCCCGGCCGGACCAGCCGGTCCAGCGCGGTGAAGTAGTCGGGCCAGTAGCGTTCACCGACCGCCTCGACCATCTCGCAGCTGACCAACGCGTCGTGGGTGCCGGTGGCGTCCCGGTAGTCGCACAGCTCGACGGAGACCCGGTCGGAGAGACCCTCGGCGGCCACGCGCTCACGGGCGTGGTCGCGCTGTTCGGTGGAGAGGGTGAGGGAGGTGACGTGGGCGCCCCTGCGGGCGGCGCGCACGGCCAGTTCACCCCAGCCGGTGCCGATCTCCAGCAGCCGGGTGCCGTCCCCGACCCCCGCGGCGTCCAGGAGCCGGTCGGTCTTGCGTGCCTGGGCGCGGGCCAGGCCGTCCGTGTCACGCGGGTCGTCGTCGGTGAACAGCGCAGACGAGTAGGTCATGGTGCGGTCGAGGAAGAGGGCGAAGAGCTCGTTGGACAGGTCGTAGTGGTGGCTGATGTGCCGACGGGCCCCGGCACGGGTGTTGCGGTCCGAGGCGGGGCGGCGCGGCAGGGTGAGGTGGCGCAGCGGCTGGAGCGGTCTGGGAACCAGTTCCTCGTAGTGCTCGGCGAAGCGGGTGAGTACGGCGACGGGGTCGGGTGAGTCCCACTCCCCCGCCATGTACGACTCCCCGAACCCGATGAGGCCGTCGTGGGCCAGGCGGGCGTGGAAGGCGTCGGGGTCGCGGAGCCACAGGACGGGGGCGTCCCCGTCGGTGAGCTCGGCGGGCGGTGCCGTGTGGCCGACGTGTGCGCGGATCCCCGCCGCCGGGACGGCGCGGGCGGAGAGCAGGCGGGCCACGGCGGTGCGCAGCGGGCCGCTCGGGACCCTGGCGACGTCGGGCCAGCGGTGCGGGTCGACGGCACCGGGCGGGTGGGGGCTGGTCGCGGTCATGGTCGTGTTCCTCGTGGTTGGGGACGGCCGGGACTGGGGCGGACGCTGCCGGGGGCTCGTGCCCGCGGTCCGCGCTCCCCGGTACGCGGGCGGTCGGGCTCGGGGCGTTCCCGGAACGGGAGGCCGCGCAGGTGGAGCCGGAGGCCGTGGACCCTGATGCGGGCCGCGTTGACCAGCGGCGCCAGCGGGTGGCGTACGGACATGCGGAGCAGCCGGGCGAGGGTCGCGGGGCGGCGGCGGCCGCGCACGGACGCCGTGAAGGGAGGGCGTCCCTCACGGTGGAGGGCGACGGTGAGCGCGAGCCGTTCGCCTGGTTCGGGCAGGCTGAGCCGGTACTCGCCGTCGACCTCGTTGAACGGGGACACGAACAGGGCCTTGGGGACGGTGGCCCGCCCCCGCCGGTCCGGGTGGAGGAGGTAGCGGTGGCGGTCGCCGTAGGTGTTGTGCACCTCCGCGACCACCGCGCGAGGCGAACCGTCGGGGTCGTGGCACCAGTAGACGGTCAGCGGGTTGAAGACGTGGCCGAACACCCGGGCGTGCGCGAGCATGAACACCGGGCCGCCGTTCAGGTCGATCCCGTGTTCGCGCAGGTGGAGGATGATGTCGGCGCGCAGGGTGGCGGCCCGCCCGTCACCGTGGTCGGCGGGGTGGAACCCGGCCAGGGCTCGCAGAGGCCACGGGAGGCGCGGCGGGGCGTCGAGGTCGATCAGCCAGTAGTACGTGCGGTGCGCGAAGGCGTACCGGACGGGCTCGGCACGGGCGTGCCGCACCGTGGCCTCGTACAGGGCGGGGATCACCACCGCCTCCCCAGGGCGGCGGCCGCCTCGACCCCGGAGCGGCAGCCGTCCTCGTGGAAGCCCCAGCCGTGGTGGGCCCCGGCGAAGGCGAGGACGGGGGTGTCGAGGGAACGGAGCCTGCGCTGCGCCGCCACCGACTCCGGGGTGAAGACGGGGTGGGAGTAGTCCATGGCCGCCACCACCCGGTCGGGTTTCAGGCCGTCACCGGCGTTGAGCGTGACCACGTAGTCGGTGCCTTCGGGCAGGCCCTGGAGCCGGTTCATGTGGTAGCTGACCCGTACCGGCGAGCCGCCCGGGTCGCAGGAGTCCAGTCGGTGGTTCCAGGAGGCCCAGGTGTCCCGGTCCGAGGGCAGGACCGAGGTGTCCGTGTGCAGCACGGTGCGGTTGCGTGTGTAGGTGAAGCTGCCCAGGATCTCCCGTTCGTCCGCGGAGGGGCGGTCGAGGAGCGCCAGGGCCTGGTCGGCGTGGGTGGCGACCACGGCGGCGTCGAACTCCAGCACCTCGGCGCCGGTGCTCAGCCGCACCCCGTCCTCGTCACGGGAGAGGGCGCGGACGGGCGTGCCGAGGCGGACGGAGTGCAGGCCCGCCAGCACGCGTTCCACGTAGGTGTGGGAGCCGCCCTCCACCGTGCGCCAGCGCGGGGACCCCCAGACGCCGAGCATGCCGTGGTGCTCCAGGAAGCCGAACAGGTGGCGCGCCGGGTAGTCCAGGGCGGTCCCGGCCGGGCAGGACCAGACCGCCGACACCAGCGGCAGGAGGAAGTGCGCGGTGAAGAAGGGGGAGAAGCGGTGGCGGTCCGCGAACTCCCCCAGGGTGGGGCCGACCACCGTGCCCCCGGGATCGACCCTGCGGGCCACGGAGACCAGGCGTCGGGCCGCCCGGTGGAAACGCGGGATGTCGAGGAGCATGCGGACGTGGTCGGCGCCGCGCCGGGACCCGCTGGGCCACAGCGCGCGCACCCCCCGTGCGCCCGCGTACTCCAGACCGCAGCCCTCGCAGCTGACCGACAGGCTCATCTCGGTGGGCCGGGTGGTCACGCCGAGTTCGTCGAAGAGCCGCAGGAGGTGGGGGTACGTGCGGCGGTTGTGCACGATGAAGCCGGAGTCCACGGCCAGTTCTCCGCCGTCCGCCCCGGGGACGCGGTGGGTGTGCGCGTGGCCCCCGGGACGGTCGTCGGCCTCGAACAGGGTGACGTCGTCGTGTCGGCCGAGGATGTACGCGGCCGTCAGTCCGGAGACGCCGCTACCGATGACCGCGACCCTGCGACGCCCGGTGTGGTGTGTGCTCATGCGTCCTCTCGCGAATCAGGTGTCTGGCTGACACCAGTGATTCGGAGCAGGTCGGGGAGCGGATTGGTGGTAGTTGGGAAAAAAAGATTCACGGAATGCGAGAGGGCGCCTGCGCGGTCGGTCAGGGCTGCCAGCCGTACACGCCGGAGCCCTCCTCTCTCAGGTAGGAGACCACCGCGCCGGGGACCACCTCCGCCTGGGGCCAGCTCGCCTCCCACTTGAGCTGGTACCTCCAGCGCTCCTCCCCGCCGACCAACGAGGCGACACCCGCGGTCGGTTCGCCCGGCCCCGGGGCGGAGCCCTGGAAGGGGGCGGTCGTCAGGGAGAGGTCTCCCCGGTTCAGTACCCCCTCCACCCCGACGAAGGGCAGGGCCACCCCGCCCGTGGGGGCCACCGGGGAACCGCTCGGGGCGTCGGAGTGTCCTCCGGTCAGGTCAGGGGAGGGGACGCGGACCACCCCGGTGATCGAACCGGAGGCGTCCAGGCGTTCGAGGACGGTGACGGTGTCACCCCGTTTCTCTCCCTGGTCGTCCGTCTCCCGCTCTGACATGGACGTCACCGCACCACCGGTGTCCGCGTGCACGACCGACGACGACCAGGAGTCAGGTGCGGCCACCAAGGCGTCCGACCCGTCCTCGGCGTCCAGGACCACGTGCACCTCGTCCAGCAGGCTCCACACCACCACGGCCGGCGCCGCGCCGGGGTTCAGGACCGGGCCGCCGTCGCTCAGCGCCACCCACGAGGACGTCGCTCCGTCGGAGGCGTCCCAGGTACGGCGCCAGTTCTCCTCGCCGGTGTACAGGTCCAGGGCGAGCAGGTGGGAGACGAACCGGTCGTTGTCGCGGTCGAGGTGCTCCCTCGCCTCCCGTTCGTGCTCGAAGTCGGCGGGGTCGGCGCAGCGGTAGGAGAGCAACAGCTGGTCACCCTGGACCAGGAGGTTCTCCCCCCACGTGTCGGAGCGCAACCGGAGTTCGTCGGTCCCGCAGACCATGCCGTCCTCGACCGCTCCCGGTTCGTCCTCCAGCGTGAACCACCACAGGTGGTCGGTGCCCTCCTCCGCGCGGACACCGAGGCCGACACCGTCGTAGTCGTCGCGGATCGACAACCGGAGCCCGGGCAGGGAGTGGTCGTGCGCGTTCCGAGAATCGACGGTGTCGGTCTCGAACGCGTCGACGACTCCTCCCGTGGCCGTGTCCAGGAGCACCACGTCGCCGCCTCGCAACGGGTCCTCGGCCGGGCTCCCCCTGCCCAACGACTCCCGCGAGCGGAGGATCACCTGGGCGCGGTCGGCGCCCGGATGCAGGGTGACGAGGACGTCGCCGCGCGGGCGCCGGTAGCTCCACAGTTCCGCACCGGTGGCACCGTCCAGACCGAACACGCCGTCCGTGGTCGCGACGACGGGACCGAGCGGGCCGCGTTCGACGTCGGCCACCGCGGTCCCCTCCGGTGGCCGCCACTCCCAGCCCAGCCGTTCGACGGAGGCGGGGTAGGGGGCGGGGTCCGCCGGGGACCCGTCCAGGACGGAGTGCCGGGTGGGGACGTGCTCGGACAGCGCCCGCACCGCGGGGTCGGCGAGCAGCGCCAGCGACGCGCCGACCGCGAGCGGCGTCAGCCACCAACGCGGGGTTCGCGTGCGGGTCCGCGGCCAGCGGTGTGAGACCAACAGCAGGACGAGGCCGAGCAGCGGCGGAAGACCGATCCCCCAGAGGGCCACCTCCCCCGGCCGGACACCGTAGCCCGTGTCGAAGAGCCCCGCTGTCAACACGAACGAGGCCCGGGGCAGGTGCGTCCAGAGGACGAGCAGCAGGACCACCAGCGCGGATCCGAGGAGGAAGGGGAATCCGGGGGTGACCGGCCCCTCCGGGTCCGGGTTCGGTTCCCGACGGTCCCGGCGGAGGAGGCTGACGGCCACCACGACGGCGGTCAGGACCGGAATCTGCCAGACGCCGCGCCCCTCCGCCGGGACCAGCAGCTCCGGGCCGAAGCCGCTGCCCTCCAACCGCCGCAGGACGAGGAAGGCGGCCGGAACGGTACCGAGGAGCAGCCCGAACCCGGCCCAGCCCACCACCTCCCGCAGGCGCTCGGTCCGGTTTCCCTGGTCTGGTGCGGCGCCCGCGTGGGCGGAGTCCTGCGTCGTGGAGGTGGTACTCACGGGTTCTTCTCACCGCTGTTCTCTGGAGGATGGACGGAGGTCAGGGCACCAGGCCGTGGACGTCGGCCGCGCCGGTGCCGTAGGAGACCACGGCGCCGGGGACGGCGACCAGCCGGTGCTCCCCGGGTACGTCGTTCGCGGGTGAACCGATCTCCACGCGCTCCCCACCGAGGTCGCCGGCGGCCAGCGCGAGGGAGTGCACACCGCGTTCACCGTTCTCCCGATCCGTGTAGGGGATCAGGAGGGTGTCGTCGAGGACGACCGCGAGGTCGAGGGGTTCGGGTACCGGACCGTCCGGGTCGACCGTCACACGGGCGGTCACCCCGCCCTCGGGGTCGGTGGTGAGGACCTCCAGGGGCTCCCCGCTCCCGGGGTAGCGGCCCTCCACGGCGATGACCGTGCCAGCGGTGTCCGCCCGGAGGACCCGGTCCACCCTGGGCCCGAACCGCCCGCGGGCGTCGCGCGCCTCCTCGGGGTGGCCGAGGGGTTCTCCGGTACGCGGGTCGAGCAGGTGCAGCTCGGAGTCAGCCCGGAACCGGAGGGCGGGCGCCCCGCCTTCGGAGTGCACCGTCCCGTCCGCGAGGTCCAGGTCGAAGCGGCCCCACGAGCGGCGGACCGGGTACTCGTACCGCCACACCTCCTCACCGCTGGTGAGGTCGAGGGCGGCGACGGTGGCGACCGCCGTGTCCAGGGATCCCCCGTGGGCGAGGATGTCGTCGGAGCCGTCGCCGGATTCGCCGGGCAGTGCTGGCTGGAGCGTCCGCTCCTCGTACTCGCGTGCGTCCGCGCAGGTGTGGGCGACCACGACCCGTCCGTCTCCGGTGTCCGGGTCGGTCGTCGGCCACAGGACGCGTTGGAGCTCGCAGAACAGGCCCTCCCCCCGCGGGACGAAGGTCCACCGCGCCCCGCCGCTGCCGGTCGCCGTGCCGTCGAACTCCCGTGCCTGGACTCCCCTGGTCCCGGCGCCGTCGCGGTACTCGTGGAGAGTGGTCGACGGCGCGTACCCCACCAGTCCCTCCAGGCGGCGTTCACCACCGACGGCCTCGCCGGTCGCGGGGTCCAGCGGGGTGGCCGTCACGGTGGCCACCCCGAGGTCCCGGGTCAGGAGGACGACGTCCTCGAAGAGCAGTGCCTCCGCGTCCCAGCCGTGCGGCTCACGGTAGGTCCACACCTCCTCCCCGCTCGCGCCGTCGAGGGCGACGACCCCGTCCGACAGCACCAGGATCGGCCCGCGGGGACCGGCCGCCACGCTCTCCACCCGCACACCCGACGGGGGCGACCAGGTCCATCCCACTCCGTCGACGCCGGAGGGGACCGCCAGTGGTTCACCGGGGTCGCCCGAGGCGACCGTGTGGATCAGGCGCGGAGGTGTGAGCGCCCAGACCAGCCCCGCGAGGAGCGCCACGGCCACGGCACCGGAGGCGGCCGCGACGACGGTGGTCCGGGTGCCGGAACCGCGCCGGGGCCGTCGCGGGCGCGCGTCGCCACCCTGCTCGTCCACCGTTCACCCGCCCCCCGCGGTCGGCCGCTTCGTGTGCCCGGACACCGACGGTCCGTCGCGCGAACGACAACCTAGCAGCGGTGGAAGGGCCCTCACGAAGGGGCCGGGGGCCTGCGAGGACGTGGGATCAGTGGTCGGCGGGGGCGGCGGGACGGGGGTCCAGCCCCAGCCCCGCGCGGAGTTCGGCGCACACGTCCTGGCAGGACTCGTCCCTGCTCACCACGTCCACCTCGCCGCCCCGCGCCCACCGGGCGAGCTGGTCGGCCCACTCCGAACGCGGCATGGACACGACGTCCGGGGGTTCGACCCCCTCACTGACCGCGCCCGGGGCGCCGTCGGTGAGCACGGTGACCCGGCGGTCGGGGTGGAGTTCGGAGAGGTCGACGGTGAGCGGCTGCTCGGAGTGCAGGACCACGACGTGGATCTGGTCGGGGGTCTCAGTGGTGGACATGGGCGCCTTTCCTCAAAGGGGGACGTCCGAAGACCTACTCTCCCGCACCCCCTCCGAAACGTCCTCCACAGGGCCGGAACCGGCCATCCAGGGGCGACCCCGGACAGTGACGGGGATCCCACCCCAAGCCGAGCGGGACAGGCTAGCCTCAGAACGGGACCACGGGAGTTCCGGCGGTGCGCGAACCGCCTGCCGTGCGCCCGGGGGCGACGGCCCTTCCCCAGTCGTCACCCCCGGGCACCGTCCCGCTCCGGCCCCGTCACGGGCGAAGCGCGCCTTATGGACAACTCATCCGATGACCACCAGGCTGGGGCCCATGAGACTGCTCCCTCGACTCCAACGCCTCGACCAGCGCGTCTACGACCGGGTGACCCGGGTGGGGACCCCCCACCTGGACGGCTACACGCCGAAGTTCGTCCAGAGCACCGACAACATGGCGCCGTGGGTCCTGGTCTCGGCCACGCTCGCCGTCACCGGCGGCCCGCGTCTGCGCCGCACCGCGCTGCGGGCGATCGTCGCGGCCGGGATCGCCAACGTCGGCGCCACCGCGGTCAAGTACCTGGTGCGCCGTCCCCGCCCGGACAGCTCGGCGGTTCCCGCCGCCCGGGTTCCCTATCGTTCCTACCTCAGTTCCTCCTTCCCCTCCGGGCACACCGCCGCCGCGGTGGGCTACGCGGGCGGCGTCGTGTCCGACGCACCGCTGCCGCTGTCCCTCCTGGTGTCCGCGATGGCGGGTGCCGTGGGCTTCTCCCGCGTGCACAGCGGGGTCCACTACCCGGGCGACGTGCTCGGCGGGGTCGCGATCGGCGCCGCCTCCGCCCTGCTCTCCCGCACGCTCCTGCCACCGCGTCCCGAACTCGTCTTCGGGGCGAGCACCACCCCCGTGGGGGAGGCGGAGGTGGACCAAGAGGGCGCCGGGGTGACCGTGGTGGTCAACCCGCGCGGCGGTGACACCGGGGTGCCCACCCTGACCACCGCGGACACCACGACCCGGGTGGCCCGCCAACTGCCCCGGGCCCGGATCGTTCCGCTCTCCGCCGACGACGACGTCGCCTCGGTGATGGACGAGGCGGCCCGCGACTGCTCGGTGCTCGCGGTGGCGGGCGGTGACGGGACCGTCAACGCCGGAGCCACGGCGGCCCTCGCCCACGACCGTCCGCTCCTGGTGCTGCCGGACGGCACCCTGAACAACTTCGCCCGCACCCTGGGGCTGACCTCGGTGGAGATCGCCCTGCGCGCCTACTCCGGTGCCCGGCTGGCCCGGGTGGACGTGGGCGAGGTGGACGGGCGCGTCTTCCTGAACACGTCGTCGTTCGGGTCGTACCCGCGCATGGTGGAGCGGCGTGACCGCTGGGCGGACCGGATCGGCAAGTGGCCCGCGTTCGCCCTGGCCCTCTGGCGCGACCTGCGGGAGGTCCAGCCCACTCCGGCTCTGGTGGACGGGCGCCCGGCGAAGGTGTGGTGGGCGTTCGTGGGCAACTGCCGGTACCGGACGCACGCCCGGGTGCCGGGCCTGCGGGAGCACCTGGACGACGGGCGGTTGGACGTGCGGGTGCTGTGCGCGCGTTCGCCCTTCCCCCGGTTGCGCGCCCTGGCGGACGTGCTGTTCGCGCGGGCGGTGTCCGGGGCGGGCTACACCGAGCGGCTGACCGAGTCGCTCACCCTGTCGATCCCGGACGAGCCCCGTCTCCTGGCCGTGGACGGCGAGGTCGTGGAGGGGTCGGCCGAGGTGGTCTTCCGCAAGCGCCCGGCGGCACTGCGCGTGTTCGTGCCGCTGCTCAACGGCTGAGCACGGTCCCACCGGGCCCCACGGCCCACCGGGCTCAGTGGGCCAGGCGGCGCAGGATGGCTCCCAGGTCCCGCCAGGCCTGTTCGGTGTCGGTGCCCCGACGGTGCGGGGCCGCGAACCAGTCGACGAACTCCACGACGTCCTGGAGGTCCCAGCGCAACCCGTACAGGGACAGGAGCGCGGGGTCGGGCCGGTGCCCGGTGGCCTCGGCGTAGCGGGCGAGTTCGTCGGGGTCGTCGGTGACCAGCCACAGGTCGCGTTCGGGAACGGCCAGACCCACGGTGTCCCAGTCCACGAGGAGCGGGCCCGAACGGCGCCACAGCAGGTTGCCCGGGTGCGGTTCGCCGTGGGTGGTGACCGCACGTGAGGCGTCGGCCCGCGCGGCGCGGCGGCCGAACTCGTCCAGGCGGGCCCGCAGCGCGGCGCCGTGCGCGGCGAGCAGCTCGGCGGTCGGCTCCGCGAAGGGTCCGTGGTCACCGATCTTCCCAGGGTCCTCGGTGAGCTCCGCCAGTCGTTCGGCCCCGTCCAGGGTCGGCGGGGTGGACCGGATGCCGGTGGGCGGGGTGCGTCCGTGCAGCCGGGCGAGGGTGTCCAGGACCTGGGCCCGCTGTTCGGGCGTGAGCTCCTGTCCGAAGTCACCCGGGTCGCCCTCCGTGTGCGGGAAGACGCTGAGCGCGTAGCGGTCACCGATCCGCCGGGCGGTGGTTCCCCCGGTGGAGCGGAGCGGGGCCACGACGAAGCCGAGCCCGTGCGCGTCGTGGAGCTCGGCGGCGGTGTCCATGGCCCGGCGCAGGTTGCGCAGGGCGGTGTCGGGCTCGCCGCCGAGGAAGGGTTTGTGTTCGAGGTCCGCCAGGGTGAGGAACCAGCGCCGCCCGGAGGTGTCGGTGGCGCTCCAGTGGTGGTCACCGAAACCCAGCGGCACGTGTGTCAGCACCTCGGGGTGGATACCCCAGTCCGCCAGCGCGTCCTTGATCTGGTGGTCGTCGAAGTCCACGGGCCTGTCCAACATGGCAGCGACGCTAACAGCCCGCCCACGGATGGCGCACGGTGTTTTCCCGGGGGTGTCACCGCCCCCGGGCGCTCGTGTGACCGGACGGGCGTGCGACGCCGGTCGGTCACTCGGTCTCCGCGACCCTGAGGAACCGTGTGAAGGCCTGCGCGTCGCCGGTGATCCTCAGTGACTCGGGACCGGTCCGTCTCCACAGGGTGAGCAACAGGTCGGAGGCGGTGCCCTCCACCTCGGTGTTGGCGCGGTTCACGCCGTGGCTGACCCGCCAGTGCTGGCCGGTGTGGTCCACCGACCAGGAGCGGCCGACATCGGTGGCGGTCAGCAGCACCGCGCCGATCGGTCCGACCGGTTCGCGGGGCAGGTCCAGCATCTCGGCCAGACCGAGGAAGAAGGCGAGGAACTCGTCCACGCCGTCCGCGGCGACGTCGGCGGGCAGCGCCGCCGGGCCGCCGACGGCGTTGAGCGCGTCCCAGGCGTGCACGGCGGTCTCCTGGGCCATGCGTCTGAGAATGAACGCCCCGTCCTTCTGCGGGGACCAGGTCCAGCGTGGTACCTCGGGGTCCAGCGCGGTGAGCACGGTCAGGGTCTCGGCCAGCCCCTCCCGGTACCAGCCCAGCAGTTCCTCGTCGTCGGGGCGCTCCGGCTGCACGTACCCGTCGTCGGGGTCCCTGATCTCCCCGGAGGCGATGGACCTCCAGAAGTGGTGGGTCTCGCCGACGTGCCAGACCAGGTCCAGGACGTTCCACTCGGGGCAGGTGGGTACGTGCGCGTGCGGGCGGTCCTCGGCGGCGTCAGCGATGAGGGTGCCGCTCTCGCGGAGGACCGTGAGGTGTCGAGGGGTGTCCATGTTCGGGACGCTAGCACCCGGCGCTGGCCGAAGTCCGGATATCCACAAGCTGGATTCTCGGAAGGCGGACCCGGTCAGGGCACCGGGAGATCCTTTCCCCACCGGCTGGCGGACTCCAGTGGAGTGGGCTCCCGCCCCGGGCCAACGAATACGCTGCCCGTCGGGGAAACACCCCCGAACCGCCGTCTGACAAGGGGATCACCATGGCAGAGACCGCACGGACCGGCCCGGAGGCCGGGGCGCTCAGCGAGGTCGTCGACGGCGTGTACGCGTGGGTGCAGCCCGACGGCACCTGGTGGGTGAACAACGCGGGCGCCGTGTCCGGAGACGACGGAGTCCTCGTGGTGGACACCTGTGCCACCGCAACCCGGACCCGGCGGTTCCTGGGCGCGCTCGCGTCCGTCACGGAGGGCGCCCCGGTCCGGTGGGCGGTCAACACCCACCAGCACGGCGACCACACCTACGGCAACAGCCTGCTGCCCGACTCCACCGTGCTGATCGGCCAGACCGGCATGCGCGAGGCGCTCGACACCGACCCGCTGTTCGAGAACCCCCCACCGGTCTGGGAACCCCTCCCCGTCTGGGGCGACGTCACCCGGAGACTGCCCTCCGTCACCTTCGACCGCGAACTCACCCTGCACCTGGGCGGTCGCCGCGTCGACCTCCACCACCCGGGGTACACCGCGCACACCGTCGGTGACGTCGTGGCCTGGCTCCCACGGGAAAAGGTGTTGTTCGCCGGGGACCTGATCTTCCACGGGCTGACCCCGCTGCTGCTCATGGGGTCGCTCGACGGCGCGCTGCGCTCCCTGGAGTGGGTCCGCTCCTTCGCCCCGGACCACGTGGTACCCGGCCACGGCCCGGTGCTGACCGGCGCCGAACTCGACGGCGTACTGACCGTGCACGAGCGGTACTACCGGTTCGTCCTCGAAACCGCCGGGAAGGCCCTCCGGGAGGGTCGCACCCCCTTGGAGAGCGCGCGCGGCATCGACCTCGGTGAGTTCGGCGCGTGGGCGGACGCGGAGCGGATCGTCATGAACCTGCACCGCGCCCAGGCCGACCTCGCCGGCGTGCCGATGGACCTGGCCCGGGCCCTGTCCGACGCCGTGGAGTGGAACGGCGGACCGATGCCCACCACCCTCTGACCCGGATTGTCGGTGCCCGCCGATAGATTCGGAACCAGTCGACACGGCCTCCCTCGGGAGACCGACTCCCTCTCCCCTGCCCGGCACCCCTCCCCCGGCGTGCCCGGAATCCGATCGTCGAAGGGCCTGCCATGACCAGCACCACCTACCTGGAGCTCTCGGAAGAGGGCGGCGGCGCACACAAGTTCTACGAGGTCTCCATCAACGGCACCGACGTCACCATCCGGTACGGGCGGATCGGGGAGAGCGGTCAGTCGCGCACCGCGAGCCACCCCACCGTCGCCAAGGCCGAGGCCACGGCGGCGCGGAAGATCGCGGAGAAACGGCGCAAGGGCTACGAGCCCGCCGTGGTCGGGGTGCGCAAGCGGCGTGCGGTGACCAGGCGGACGATCGTCAGCCAGCGGTCGACCGCCAACCTGGCCCCGGTGCTGTGGCGGTTCCGCTCGGGCAGCCCCGCCTTCGGCATCTTCGTGGACGACGAGCGCTGCTGGGTCGGCAACGAGCGCGGAGACGTGTACACCCTGTCCCACCAGGGCACCGTCACCGCCCGCTACGGGCTCCCGGACGGTGTCAAGTGCATCGTGGCCGACGACTTCTGGATCTACGCGGGGTGCGACGACGGCAAGGTCTACGACCTGGGCGCGAAGATCCCGCACGTGGCGTACGAGATCTCCGAGGACGTGGACATCTTCTGGCTGGACATCCACGACGGGGTGCTCGGCGTCTCCGACGTCGCCGGACGGATCACCGTGATCGACCACGAGGACGAGTTCCAGTGGTCCCGGCGCAGCTCGGGAAACTCCGCGTGGATGGTCCGCCACGACGAGGCGGGCGTCTACCACGGGCACTCCCGGGGCGTCACGATGTACGACGCGGGCACCGGGGACGAGCGCTGGACGGTGCCGACCAGCGGCGCGGTGCTGTTCGGCTGGCAGGAGGGCGACGAGGTCTTCGCCGCCACGGCACACAACTCCGTGGACCGCATCAGCAAGGAGGGGGTGCACCGCTCCACCTACCGCTGCGACGGGGCGGTCTTCTCCTGCGCGGCCTCCCCGGACGGCCGCTACGTGTTCGCGGGTGACAACCACTCCTCGGTCTACTGCTTCTCCAGGGACGGACGCCGTCTGTGGAAGCTGGCCACCGGATGCGGTTCGGCCTACTCGATGCAGTTCCACCAGGACCGCCTGTACATCGTCACCACCGACGGCTCGCTGGCCTGCGTCGACGCCTCCGAGGAGGCGATCCTGGCGGCCGAGCGCGGCACCGTCCCGGAGCCGGTCAGCGTCAAGGCCCCCTCCTGGGACGCGGTCACCCCCGCCACCGAGCTGGAGACGGTGCGCTCCAGCGAGCTCGTGGACGACGACGGGATCATCGTCGAGTGCGTGGACGACGGCGGCCGCCTGCGGATCCGTGTGGTCTCCGAGGGCTTCGACCCGACCCTTCGGGTGCAGTTCCCCAAGGACATCCGGCGTGCCGGCGCCCGCTACGTCGTGAGCGAGGTGCTCACCTCCGGCAGCGGCGGCTTCTACCGCGTCAGAGGCGACATCCGCCGCCTCGGCTAGACCGCGGACTCCCGGGGCCCGTGTCACACGGGTCCCGGGAGCGGGCGCACGTTCCGTTAGGCGGCGTCGGGGTTCTCCCCGGTGTCCTCGTGCGTGATCCCGGGCAGGAGGGGTTCCTCCCTGCTCAGGGGGACCCTGTGCATCCCATCCACCTCGGGCCCGTCGTTGTCCAGGATGATGACCTGCGGAGTGGCCCGGCCCAGTTCCTCTCCCGTCCTCAGGATGTCCACGAGTTTGACCACGGCCGAGAGGATCCGGTCGGTGAACTCCTTGTCCACCTCGTTCCCACCGATGTTCTTGGTGGGTGAGTCGAGGATGAGCAGCTGTGGCAGCGAGGACGCGTGCGCCACGGAACCGTAGGCGAGCAGCGCGAGGCTGTAGGCGGCGTTCACCGCCGCGACGGTGCCCCCGCCGAGATCGGAGAAGCCCTGCCCGTCGACCACCGGCAAGTAGGTCTTTCGGTCCACATGGGCCCGGCCCGCGAACCAGGGAGGAGCGAATCCTTCGATGGTGGCCAGGAACTCCTCGTCGAGGTCGCTCAGCCCCGAGCGGTTCTCGGCCACCCGTTGGTCCACACCGTCCAACTCGTCCTGGAGCTCCTCGATCTCACCCCTGGCCGTCAGGATGTCGGACTCCAGTTCCTGCCAACGAACGTAGTGGGCCTGGAGCTGACCGAGCGAGACCAACCGTTCCTCCAGGCCCGCCTGGGCCCGAACGAGTTCCGCGATCTTCCCACGCAGCGGTACCAGTTCCGCGCCGTCGTGGCGTGAGAGTTCCGCCTCGGCCTCCTGGGCGCGTGCGACAGCCGCGTCGACGGTCGCGGACGCGGACGCGGCCCGCTCCTCCGCTCGGGACAGGGCACCGCGCACGCGTTCGAGCTCCGCTCGGGGAGCGTGTGCTCCGGCCGACTTCCGAGCCGATTCCGCCGCCTGGAGACACAGGTGACAGTGGCCGTCGGGGACCACCCTGTCGAGCCCCTGCTGACAGGCGGGGCAGGAGCCCGTCCCTGGCGGGTGGGCCCCACGGTTCAGATCAGCGAGACGGTCCATCAGCTTCCGCACGTCGGAACAGGCCTCGCGGTGCTCGACCGTGGCCCTGACATAGCGGGCGTGGGTCTCCTCCACGAGCAGACGGAGCGATGCGGCCCCGCGCAGCACCTCGGCCTCACGGGCGCGCAGTGGTTCGAGTTCGGCGTTGACCGCGGCGATCTGGGCGCGCGCCTCCTCCGTGAGTCGTCGCGCCTCTCCCGGGAGGGGTGCGTCGACGTTCTCGAAGTGCTCCCTGATCGCGGACAGTTCGCGTTGACGCTGGTCTCGGTGTTTCCTGCTCTCCTTCATCCGTGCCTGGAGCACCTGCTTGACCGGTTCGCTCAGGCCCAGCAGGAGTTCGAAGAGTTCTCTGCGCACCGTGTTGGAGGACATGACGACGTGCTGGTCCATGGCCCCCTGGGAGCGACAGAGGTAGGGCCAGACCTGGCCGAAGGTGAACCCCTTCTGCCCCAGACTCCGCGCCTGTTCGGGGGCCAGGATGTCCCGGAGTCCACTCCATGCGAGGAGTTCCTCGGACAGGGTGAGCCTCTCGTCCCCGGCACGTCGAACCACCGGAATGGTGCGTTCCAGCCTCCCCTCGGCGTCGAGCAGGTCGACCGTACCCGGACGCCGGGTGGCGCGCCGCAGGGTCACTGGGTTCCCCTGGATCCGCAGCGTGAGTTCCACCTGGGTGAGTTCGCGCTCAGCCGCCAGTTTCCACCTGACACTCTGGCCGAGCGCGAAGGCGATCGCGTCCACCAAGGTCGACTTTCCGGTGTTGACCGGGCCGTGGACGTGGATGATCGAGTGATTCAGGTCGAAATCTCGCGGCTTCGGCCACGAGGCACAGTGCAGGACCAGTTCGAGCAGCCGAAACTCACGATCGTGATTGGGCAAAAGTTCCCTTTCTCCCGCGTCGAGGACACGACCGATCCTTGCACCGGAAAAACCCATCCTCAAGGAATATCCCGCGCTTTATTGTTCTGTTATGAGAATTCATAATACTTACGACAATTAAGCCAAACCAGCCGTAGATAGTGAATGCAGACAGAAGGGGGCCCGTGTCACACGGGCCCCCTGGGAATCAGGCGAATCAGGCAGCCTCTGCGAGGCGGATGACCAGCCCCGACTCAGCGGGGCCGCTCAGGGCTCTGTCAACGCGCGGCGGGCCGTGGCCCGCCCCTGCGGTCCCGGTCTGGCGGCGTGGACGGCGCTGTGCGCGTGGAGTTCACGCATGGCCGCCAGGAAGGCCTCTCGTCCGATCAGTGCGGGCCCACGACGTGGCGCCGCGAGAAGCGACCGGGAGGAAGGAGTCAACGCCCGCATGGCCCAGGGCCCGGGTGACCGGGCCCCGGTTTGCGTTCGGCGTCCTCCACGGCGGTGAAGTGCCGCACGACCCGCTCCAACCGTTGGTCGTCCCCGCCACCCGGGCACGGTGAAGGCGCGCGGCTCGGGGTCGTCGGAGAGCAGGGCGCCACGCCGGGCCGCGATCCAGGCCGGGTGGCGTTCCTCCGCCCCCCGTACCGCGATGGCTCGGCCGTTCCTCCTCCTTCAGGCGCGGACCGAGGGTGGGAGGAGTCGTTCGGCGGAGCGTCGGGCACTCACTCGGGCACGGTGACCCGGATCTTCGACTGCCCGTGCGGGCGCTCCTCCCAGTCCTCCATGAAGCGGGCGCGCAGGCCGTGCCTCTCCGCTAGGGCGACGAGCGTCTCCGTGCGGTAGTAGAAGTCCTCGCGCAGCACGTGGTGCTCGGTGCCCTCCGTGCGGTCGAAGGTGAAGTCGAAGAACCCGCCCGGGGCGAGTACGCGGCCCACGTGGCTCAGGCACTCGTCGATGACCTCGACGGGCGAGTGCGAGAACACGCTGTGGGCGTGGACGACGTCGAAGGAGTCGTCGGGGAGGAAGTCGAAGGTGAGGTCCTGGGTGAGGGTCAGGTGCGGCAGCTTGTGCTGGAGTCCGCGTTCGGCCAGGACCTTCTTGCCCGCGATCAGGATGTCCGGGGAGATGTCGATGCCGTAGTAGCCGCCGGTGTCCAGGTGGTCGATGAACCGCCACCCGGCCCGCAGGTTGCCGCAGCCGATGTCCAGCATCCGGTGGCTGGGCTTGAGGCCGTGCTCGACGAGGTAGTCGAACTGCATCTGGCCCAGCGCGAGCCAGCGCTCCTCGTTGCGGCTGCCGACCGCCGCCTTGGGGTCGCGGGCGGCGTCGGAGGCCATCACCGCACGGTAGTAGGAGACGTGATCCCGATGGGTGAGGCGCAGACGCAGGTCCCGCGCGGACCGCAGCACGTAGGGCGCTATCCGGCCCGGGTTCCGAAGCGCGTAGCGGATCCGGTGGACCAGGGAGGAACGGTCCGTGGTGAGTTGGTCTTTGCTCTGCTTCGGCATCGGTCGCCCGTGCTCTTCCGTCGGTGGGTGTCACGCTGAAGGTGGCATCCCATCACGGGAGGGCTGATTCGCCAAGGGGGTGCGTGCCGGAAAGTGGGGCCACTTTCGGCCACATCGTCCTCACGGCGTGCGTGGTGGTCCGGGGCATCGGACCGCCCCCACTCCCGCTGTCGGTGAAATCAGCGCAAAATCGCGCCAAGTGTCCCACTTTTCACTGTTCGACACCTTTGCGGGTGTTTCGCTGTCCCCAGGACGAACGAACGCGGCGGACGGGGGCACGATGGTGAACGAGCGCGTGGAACTACGCCACGCCAGGGCGCGGGGTCCACGGAGCAACTGGGTCCCACTGGGGGTGTCGGCCGCGGTGGTCGTGGTGCTGACGGGCGGATGGGCGCTGGTGAACGCGGCGCTGCCCGCGTCCGAGGCGGTACCCCCGGGGCAGGCCATGACCCTCGGATCGAGCGAGGGCTACAGGGCCTCGCTCACCTTCGACGAGGGCTGGGAGCTCAACACCGGCTCCAGCACCAGCGACCAGCAGTTCCTCTTCGCGAAGGGGCCGGTCAACCTCCAGGTGAGCGTGGTGGAACCGAACGCGGACGCCGACTCCCAGGAGCTCTGGGACGGCATGCGCGAGACGGTCAGGGTCGGAGACGCCTCGGCCACCCTCGGAGAACCGGAGCCGACCACCTCCGAGGGCGGCGCGGAGGGCCTCACGGGAGACCTGCACATGCAGGAGCACACCGGGGTCGCGACGGTGTTCCCCTCCCCGAACGGCGGCTTCGCCGTGGAGACCCAGGCCATCGGCGCCGAGGCCAGCGCGGCCGACATCGTCGAGGCCGAACGGATAGTCCAGTCGATCCGGTTCGATCAGGACACGGGAGGGACACCATGAGCCACGCACGACCCGAACCCGACGTTCCGTCGACCGTGAGCGGCCAGGTCCCCACGCCCCGGAGCTCCGGCCAGGAGCAGGTGGGAGCCGAGCGCCCGACCCCGCCGCCCCCGGAGCCGCCCGGTCCGCAGCGCGTCTCCGCCCTGGTCGCCACGGTGGCCGTGGCCGTGGTCTGCCTGGGTGGGTTCGTCTACACCCTGACCAGCTTCTTCGGGGCGATACGGGTCTTCCCCACGGAAACGCTGGCCTCCGCCGTCGTGCTGGCCGTGTCCGGTGTGATCGGCTTCTGGATCCTGCGCCGGATCCGCCCGGTCCGGGCACCGAGCGCCACGTTCTCGCTCGTGGCCCTGGTCTGGGGCCTGACCGGGGCGATCGGCCTGGCGCTGTTCTCGAACTCCCAGCTGATGTCGGCGTGGTCCCGGATGGGCGGCGTCGACTTCGGTTCGGCGTGGGGCGCGTCGCTGACCGCACCGCTCAACGAGGAGCTGGTCAAGACCATCGGGGTGGTGCTGATCGCCGTGATGGCGCCGCGCGTGGTGCGCGGCCCCGTCGACGGCTTCGTCATGGGGGCACTGGTGGGGTTGGGCTTCCAGATCGCGGAGGACTTCACCTACGCGCTCAACTCGATCATGATGCAGGGGGCCACGGACGGGGTCACCTCGGTACTCCAGACGCTGTTCCTGCGGGTCGGCCTGACCGGCCTGGGTTCGCACTGGGCGATGTCCGCGATCGCGGGCACTGCGGTCGGGCTGCTGGCCGCCTCGGCCTGGCGTCCCGGAGCGGGCCGGGCCACGGGGGCCCTGCTCCTGTTCCTGTTGGCGATGGGCGTCCACTGGTTCTTCGACGCCCCGGTACTGGTCGGCCTCCTCGGTGTGCTGGTCAAGACGCTGGTGGTGTTCCTGAGCGCGGTGGCCGTGTACTTCGTGGCGCGGCACGCCCACCGCCGCCGGGTCCGCCGCTCCCTGGCCGAACAGGGCGAGGAACTCGGTATGCGCCGGTCCGCGGCGGTGGCCCTGGCCAGTCGGCACGGTCGGCACCGGGAGCTGGGCCGGGTGGCGGCCCCGGAGCGACCCGCCGTCCGCGAACGCCAGGAACAGATGGTGGCCACCGCCGAGGACCGGGCCCTGGAGTACCGGGTCTGAGGCGGCGGGTTCTCGTGAGCCCCCGGCGCGGTGAGGACCGCCCCGGGGGCTTCGCCGTGTCGCCGGTTCTTCTTCAGGCCGACCTCAGCAACAACGGCAACAACGGCCCCTGAATTCACGACTGCCGTTTTCCCGCTCCACCCACCCAGGTTTCCCGGGGTTCCTTCCCGTGAAAAGTGGGAACATCCCCTCTCCCAAGCCGAAAGCCCGTGCGCACGGGACGCACGGGCCTGCGGGAAGGAACGAGAAAAGGAAACTCCATCCCCCCGGAGCCGCGTTGACCAGCAAAGAAATCGGGGACACGAACTCCGCCGCACAGATACTCGTGTTCCATTCGCCCCTGTCGGGAAGCAGCTGCACCACGTCCCTGGCCAACGTGGCCTGGAACATCGCCAGCACCGGTCGGAGTGTCCTGCTCGTCGACTTCAACCTGCACTCCCCCGAGCTGCGCGAGTACTTCTCCCCGCTGTTCGGGCTCCGCGGCGGACGCCCCCAGGGGCTGGTCGACATGATCACCGGCGTCATCGAGGGCTGCCACGCCCCGGGGGCCGACCCCGCCGAGGTGTGCGCGCGCGGCGCCGACCTCAGCGACCAGGTCGAGCACCTGAGCCGGTGGCCGGTCATCCCCGGTGTACCGGAGGGCGAGATCGGCTACCTCGGACCCGGCTCCCACCACGCCGCCCGTCTCACCCAGCTGGACACCATCCACGGTTCCGGGTTCGCCCGGGGCGACCTCTCCACGCGTTTCCTGCGCGAACTCCGGTCCGCGCTGCTGGACAGCGGCTACGACCACGTCCTGGTCGACACCGCCCCCGGCAACGGGCTCCTGGGGCGGCGCTGCGCGGCGGTCCTGGCCGACCAGGTCGCCCTCTGCCTGACCCTCAACACCACCGCCATCCACAAGTCGGCCCGCATCGCCGCCGCGCTGCGCGCCGAGGCCCCGCACGTGCCGGTCCGACCGATCCTGACCCGCGTGGACCTGGAGCTCCCCAACCTGGACGAGCTCCGGGACCGGGCGTACGAGACGTTCGCGTCCTGGGTCGAGGCCTCCCAGGACGACCCGTGGCAGTACTGGGGGCGTGCCGAGATCCCCTACAAGGCGCGGATCGCGGAACGGCTCACCCTGGCGGCCTTCCTCGAACGCACCTGGATGCCCAGCTCCCTGTTCCACGCCTACGAGAGGCTGACCTCCATCCTCACCGGCGGCGCGGTCCCCCGGGGGCGCCACCTCACACAGGAGCAGAGCGAGCAGGTCAAGCTGGTCTTCGAGCAGATCAGGCACGGCGCGGTCGCCTCGGTGATCCTGCTGGCCGACTCCCGGGACCGTTCGTGGGCGGACTGGGTCCAGCCCCAGCTGGAATGGGTCGGCATCCGGGTGGTGCGGCCCCGGACGGACGGCGCGCCGCTGCCCGACACCGGCGGGCAGGGGATCATCATGGTGCTGGTCTCGGCCCACCTGCACGGGTCCACCGCGTTCGGGCTGCTGCACCGTCTGCTGGAGACCGCGCCGCCGCAGGGCGGCAACGGCGCGCACCGGGTGCTGGGGGTGACGATCGACGAGGGCGCCCCGCCGGACGGCTTCCCGGACGCCGAGTGGATCAACCTGCGCATCCGGGAGGAGGAGGACGCCCGCGGCGCCCTGCTGGCCCGGTTCGACCCGAGGTTCCCCAGCCACCGTTCGCGCGGACCCGGGCAGGGGCCCAGCTACCCGGGGGCGCCCAACCCGGAGCTGATCAGCAACGCCCCGCACGGCAACCAGAACTTCAGCGGCCGCGAGGGGTTCCTGGAGCGCCTGCGCGACCTCCTCGGACAGGGGATGGAGGACAAGCCCCCGGTGGTGCTGGTGGGGATGCAGGGCAGCGGGAAGTCGGAGATCGTCCGCGAGTTCGTCCGGCGCTTCCGCAGCGACTACGACCTCATCTGGTGGATCTCGGCGGACCGCCCGGAGAAGGTCGAGTCGTCCCTGGAGGAACTGGCGGCGACCCTGGCCGAACGCTTCCCGAATCACCGCTCCCCCGAGGCCGACCCCGTGCTGTCCGCCCTCCGGACGGGCCGACCGCTCAACCGGTGGCTGCTGGTCTACGACAACGCGGGGCCGCCCGGCGGGCTGGACGCGCTGATCCCCCACGACCACGGACACGTCATCATCACCTCCTACCACCGGGACTGGGAGGCCTACGGTCACCGGCGCTGCCTCCAGGTGGGGCCGTTCAGCGAGGGAGAGGTGGTGGAACTCTTCCGGGACCGCCTCCCGGAGATCGACGCGGAGACGGCGCTGGCCCTCTCACGGCGACTCGGGCACCTGCCCGCCCAGCTGCACCGCGCCCTGGAGTGGCTGAACTCCGGACAGCGGCTGGACGGCCCCGCCGAGGCGGTCGCGGAGTACACGCGGCTGCTCGACGAACGCGAACCCTCGGTGGTCCGGGGCGCGGGCTCCTTCGAGGAGCGGCTGAGCAGCTCCCTCGCCCTGGACGAACTGGAGCAGTACCACCCGGCGAGCCTGTGCCTGATCCGGTTGGCCGCGCACCTGTCACCCGACGGCGTTCCCGAGGACCTGCTCCGTTCGCCGCGCGCCGTCAGCGAGTACACCGAGGCCGACCCGCAGTACCGGACCGGACGGGTCAACTTCAACCACGTCCACTTCCAGCTCACCCGGGTCCTGTTGATGGACTTCGACCGGCAGCTGAAGATGTTCTCGGTGCACCCCGCGGTGCAGGAGGTGGTCCGGGACCGCATCCCCGCCGAGGAGCGCGCCGGGGTCCGCGAGTCCGTGCGGCAGGTGCTGGCCTCCTACGCGCCGCACGACGAGGAGGCGGACGACCCCCGCCACGACCACCGGTACCAGAACCTGCGCTGGCAGATCGTGCCCTCCGAGGCCAGCGTGAGCGGGGACGACGAGGTACGCCGTTGGCTGGTCAACCAGGTGCGCTACCACCACCGCAAGGGCGAGCTGGAGGCGGCGCTGGAGCTGGGCACACCGCTGCTGCGGGCCTGGACCGACGCCTTCGGTGAGCGCGACCGGCTCCGTCTGCACCTGGCCACCCAGCTGGCCAACGTCCACCGCTCGCGCGGCGAACACCGCGAGGCGGGGCGGCTGAACGGACGGACCCTCGAACTCCAGCGGGAGGTCCTGGGCGAGCGGCACCCGTTCACGCTGCTCACGCGGCGGGGCATGGGCGCGGACCTGCGGGCGCTGGGCCGGTTCGCGTCAGCCCTCGAACACGACCGGGAGACCTACTCCGCCTACCTGGCCGGTCGCGGTCCCCACCACCAGCACACCCTGCTGGCCGAGCACAACCTGGCGCTGTCGCTGTCGGCGGCCGGGGACTACGCGCAGGCCCTGCGTGTCGGTGAGGGGGCGCACCGGGTCACCAGGGAGATCCTGGGCCACCGTCACCCCTACACCTGGATCCTGTCCTCGGCGACCGCGACCTACCGTCGCCGCACGGGCGAGTACGTGATGGCGCACCGGCAGATCCACCAGGCCGCGCAGATGCTGCGCCGCACCATCGGTGAGCTGTCCTCCCACACACTGCACGCCCGCAAGGAACTGGCGGTGAACGAACGGCTGGTGGGCGACCCCGAGCAGGCGCTGGAGCGGATCCGCCGCACGCACGAACAGCACCGGGGCGAGTACGGGGACGAGCACCCCCGCAGCCTCGCGATGGCCCTGGAAGTGGCGGCCTGCCTGGCCGCCGCCGACCGCTACGACCTGGCGCTCCGCCAGGCCCGTACGTGCGTCGACGGCTACACGGGCGTGTTCGGTCCGGACCACCCCTTCACCCTCGTGGCCAGGGCCAACCTGGCCGCCTACGCCTGCCGCACCGGGTACGTCCAGGAGGCGGAGACCCAGGCCCGGCGGGCGCACGAGGGGCTGCGCGCCGACCCCCAGGTGGGCGAGGTGCACCCCCTGTCGCTCGGCGCGGCGGTCAACCTGGCCAACGCCCTGGTGGCCAAGGGGGAGATCAGCGAGGCCGTGGCGTTGGACGTGCGCACCCAGGAGGAACTCCACCAGGTGTGCGGCACCCAGCACCCGCACTACGAGCTCGCCTACGCCAACTACCTGAACAGCACCGCCCGGCACATGGGCGACTCGGTCAGCGAACGCGGACACATCGACCTGGAGGTGCCGGAGATCTGAGCGCGGACACCGGTGACGGGACGGGACCGGCGGGGAGCAGGGGGTCCGAGTGGAGGTGACGGGGGTGGAGACGGCCGGGACGGAGGGCACCGGGGCGGGCGGGACCAGCGCCTTCTTCACGAGCTACGGCGGTCGCAGGGCCGACCGGGAACACGTGCTGCGCTTCCACGCGGACCTGGAGGGCATGGTCCGGCTGCACACCGACGACCACGCCTTCGGCGCGACCGGGCCGACCCTGGAACCGGGCGGCGGCTGGCGCTCCGAACTGCTCCGGCACTGCGCCACCACCCGCACCCTGGTGGTCCTGCTGAGCGAGACCCACCTCAACAGCGCCTGGTGCGCCCGGGAGTGGTGGATCGTGGAGGAGCGGATCCGACGTTTCCGGAACGACGGCGCCCCGCCCCACCACATCCTGCCGCTGGTGTGGCAGCCACTCAGCGGACCGCTCCCCCGCGTGGTGCGGGAGCGCCAGCGGCTGGACTGGGTGGGCGTCCCCGGGCACGCGGACGCCGGGGTCCTGGAGCTGATGCTCACGGACCCGGCCGCCTACCGGGCCCTGTGTTACCGGATCGGCGCGCTGGTGGCCCGCTCCTCGGCCGCCGCGCTTCCGCCCCTGCCCGAGGCCGTCGCCCGGGAGGCGGTCCCCGCCTGGGACGCGGTGGCCCGGAGGGCGGGAGGAGACCCGGACGGACCTCCTCCCTGTCTGGAGGAGGCCGCTCCGCCCGAGGGGCCCGACGGGCCCGAGGATCAGGACCCGCGCGGGTCGGTCGGTGAGCGGGCCGTCCGTGTGCTGCTCACGGTCCCCGCGTTGGACGATCCCGCCTGTTGGGCGGCGTTCCTGCGCAGGCTCGGGGAGCTCCGCCGGGACCGGGCCCTCAACCCCCTGTACTGGCGGGTCACCGTTCCCGCCGCCGAGCGCCACGACCGCCTCGTGTCCCACCTGCGGGCCCAGCACCCCGACTCCCACGCCCTCGCCTGGCTCGCCCGGGCCGTCTCCGAGACCGCCGGTGACCCCGACGCGGCGACGGCGCTGCGCGCCCTCCTCCCCCAGGACCGGCCCTCCGTGGAGGACCACCCGACCGACCCTCCCCGCACCGTGACGGAGGCCCCGTGAAGCAGGCACCAGCCCCAGCGAGACGGCCGCGGATCGCCGTGGTCGGCAGCGTCGACGCCTCCCGCGAGTACGAACCGCCCCTGAGCGCCACCGACCAGGTGCGCGAGGCCTGCCACGAGCTCGGCCGTGAACTGGCCCTGGCCGGGTACGACCTCGTGGTCTTCGCCGACGACGAGCACTACGTCGAGACGCTGGTCGCGCGCGGGTACGCGGCGGCCTCCGCGCCCGACTCCCAGATCATCGCCCATCCGCCCCGGCACCAGGACTACGCGCCCGACCTGCCCGAGGGGTCGCGGGTGCGTGTGACCACGGTCCGCGACACCGGCGCGGAGTGGGAGGTGCCGTACTACCGGACGCTGTTCGAGGTGGACGGGATCGTACTGGCCGGGGGCGGTCGGTCCACCCGGGTCACCGGGGTCGTCGCGCTGGCCCACGGCGTCCCCGTGGTGCCGCTGGCGGTGTTCGGCGGGGCGGCACGGCAGGTGTGGGTGTACCTGGACGGATCCGGTGACCACGTGGACCGCGAGGACGTGCGCGCCCTGGGCGAGTCGTGGTCGTCCGGATCGGCCCGACGGATGGCGGAGGTGCTGCGCCGCCAGATGGAGCGTCGGGCCGAGAGCCGCCGCCGCGAGGAGCGGGCCCGGCGGTGGGGTCGCTGGCGTGAGTCGGCCGGGTTGGTCTCCGCGATCCTGCTGCTGCTGGCCGCGCTGGCGTCGATCGTGCTGGCCGGAGGCCCCGGGCCGACCGACCCGACCAGTCTGTCCCTGTTGTTGGCCGGTCCGATGTGCGCGGCCGTGTCGGGTGCGCTGATCAGGGACTCGTTCGGTCGGACCCCCTCCGCGCTGCGCGCCTGCGCGCGCGGACTCGGCGCTGGGGCGGTCTCGGTCCTGCTGTACGTGGCGGCCCAGCTGCTGACCGTCCCGGAGCTGCTGGTGGAGCTGGACGCTCGGCGCCTGCTGTTCTTCGTGGTGCCGGTGGGGTTCACCGCGGGGTTCACCTTCGACCTCGTCTTCGAGCGTCTGCGCAGCCCCGGCGGACCCCAGGTGGCTCCCCTTCCCTCCGTCAGCACACGCAACTGAGCGGCGTCGTCCCAGTTCGGAGGGGGCCCGACCGGGCCATACGCGGTGGACGGGGCCCGACCGGGGGAGGTGGCCCGGTTTCCGCCCTGGGGTCGGGAACCGGCTCGTAGCCTGGTCTCCGCGACTCCCCCAGGGAAGGACGACCCGATGCCCGTGGACGGCACCCCGGACCCGTACGAGGTCGAGATCCCCTTCGGTACCCGTCTCAAGCTGAACCGCACCAGGAGAGGCCTGACCAGGGAGGTGCTGGGTGGTCTCGTGGGTCGTTCGGCGTCGTGGGTCAAGGCCGTGGAGACCGGGCGGCTGGGCACCCCCAAACTCCCGATCCTGCTGCGCCTGGTGGAGGCGCTGCGCATCCGCGACCTGGCCGAACTCACCGGAGAGCAGTCCGTACCCGTGGAGCTGTTCACCGGACCGGGGCACACACTGCTGCCGCGTGTCCGCGCGTCGGTCAACGCCCTGACGCTGGGCGACGACCGGCCCGCTCCCACCGTGGAGCGGCTGCGCGCCCGGCTGGCGGCGGCCTGGCGGGCCCGGCACTCGGCGCCCCACCACCGCGACGTGGTGGGGCGGCTGCTCCCCGCGCTCTTCGAGGACGCCCAGCGGGCGGTCCGGCGGGCCGAGGACGCCACCGCCCGGCGCGCGGCGCGGTCGGTGCTGTCGGAGGTGTGCTCGCTGGCGCAGTTCTTCATCGCTTACCAGCCCGCGCAGAGCCTCCTGTGGCGGGTGGCCGAACGCGGCATGGTCGCCGCCCAGGAGGCGGAGGACCCGCACGCCCTGGGTGTGGCGGCCTGGCTGCTGGCGCAGGCGCACCGGGACGCGGGTGACTGGGAGGCGGCGGACGCGGTGACCGAGGACGCCAGCCGCCACCTGGTGCGCCACCTGCCCGACGGCGACCGTGACGTGCTCGCGGTGTGGGGCGCGCTGCGGTTCGAGGCGGGGTACACGGCGGCGCGGCGCGGACAGGCGGGGACGGCCTGGCGGCACTGGGACACCGCCCGGAAGGCCGCCGAGCGGCTGCCCGCCTCCTACTACCACCCGATGACCTCGTTCTCCCGGCCGGTGATCGCGGCGCACGCGGTGACCGTGGCGGTGGAGCTGCGCAGCGGGCACGAGGCGGTCCGCCAGGCGGGTCGGGCCCCGGCGGAGGCGATCCCGTCGCGGCCGCGCGGGGCCCGGCACCGGATCGAGCAGGCCCGCGCCCACCACCTGGCCGGGCAGCGGGACGAGGCTCTGCGGGTATTGGCGGCGGCGCACGCGGCGGCTCCGGAGACCGTCCGGTACAACGGGTTCGCCCGCCGCATGGTGTTGGAGGAACTGGAGTCGCGCGATCCCCGGCGCCGCGACGGGGCGGGGGGCCTGGCCGAACGGATCGGGCTGCTGGGATGAGCGGAGCGCACGGCCCCGACACGAGGGGCACAAACTGTACCCTTCGAACCCACCTGGATACCTAGAGTGACCCCATGTCAGATCCCCGACCAGTGCGAGGGGGCGTCGTGAGCGACGCCGCCGTCATCGTGGTCGAGGACCGGTCGACCCTGGAGGCGTGGGCGCGCGCCATGCGCGCGACGGTCGTGCCCGTGGCCGAGAACTGGTGGTCGATCACCTACCAGGCCGAGGCCGACCTGCCCGGCGGCGTCCGGGTGCGCTGCCGCTACCTGTACGAGATCCCGCGCCAGGCCGCCCTGCGTCGCTGGAAGCGCACGTACGTGGTGGGCCTGGTGCACGGCGACGGCCGGTCGCGCTGCCACCACGTGCGCCAGGTGATCCCGGTGGGCGACACCGAGCCCGAGGAACGGCACCGCGCGGAGCTGATCGCCTCGGCCCTGGTCGCCACCGAGCGGCACGGCGCGTGCGGCGCGAGCGTCGGCAACCTGGAGGTGTACGTGGTGGAGCGGGCCACCCTGTGGAAGCCCGGGGTGGCCCGCTACTGACGGTCCGCCCCGCGCCGGGGCGGCCCGTGTCTAGGAGAAGTACTCGTGGGCGGTCCGCGCGAGCAGCGTGGCGCCGTCCCCGATGACCCGGTTGGCGGCCTCCCCCACGCACACGGCGGCGAACTCCGGCTGGTGGTTGCTGACCGGGAAGCAGTCCAGGCCGATGTAGGGGTGGATGGCGGGCACGTGCTGGGAGACGTTGCCCATGTCGGTCGAGGCGCGGTTCATCGTCTGGTGTTCCACCGGAGCGTCGAACCTGCGGCCGATCGCCAGGGCGTGGCGCGTGTAGATCTCCAGGGCGCGTTCGTCCGTGCGGAACTCGGAGTAGGGCTGGGACTCGGACGTGAACTCCAGCTCGGTGTCGGTCGCCAGCGCCCCCGCCTCGAAGCACCGCTCCACCCGTGCCCGCAGCGGCTCCAGCTCGGCCAGGGTCCGGGCCCGGGTGTACCAGCGGCCCTCCGTGACACCGGGGATGGCGTTGGGCGCCTCGCCACCGACCGTCTGGATGCCGTGGACCCGGGTGGCGGGCGGCAGCTGCTGCCGCAGCAGCCCCAGGGCGACCTGGGAGATGACGAACGCGTCGTTGGCGTTACGGCCCTCGTGCGGGTAGGCGGCGGCGTGGGCGGTCCGCCCCGTGAACCGGACGTGGTCGTGGGCGACCGCGTACGGCTCGGCCCGGGGCGCGTCCACCGGCCCCGGATGGGCCATGAGCGCCAGGTCCAGTCCGTGGAAGGCGCCCGCGTCCAGCAGCTCGACCTTGCCCCCGCCACCCTCCTCGGCCGGGGCGCCGACCACCTCGACCGTGAGGTCGAGCTGGTCCGCCCACGGCCGGAGGGCGATCGCGGCGCCCGCCGACATCGCGGCGATGAGGTTGTGCCCGCACGCGTGGCCGAGGCCGGGCAGCGCGTCGTACTCCACGACCAGCCCGACCCGGCGGCTTCCCGATCCGTAGGAGGCGTGTACCGCCGTGGGGAAGCCGAGGTAGGAGGGGGTCACCTCGAAGCCGAACTCGTCGAGCAGTTCGGCCGTCCACGCGGCGGCGCGGTGTTCCCGCCAGGCGGTCTCCGGGTGCGCGTGCAGCGCCTCGGAGTAGGCGATCAGCCGCGCGAGCTGATCGGAGACATCGGGCGGGCGGTGCGTCTCAGCGGTCATCGCCGGGCACCCCGTATCCGGGTGAGGCGGCCGGGTCCAGGCCGCGCTGGACGTAGTCGTCGCGCTGGGGCAGCCAGACGTCGAGCAGTCGGCCCAGCGCCTGGACCGGCTCCTCCTGCCAGTCCACCCGGAGGTCCGTGTCGCGCCAGCCGTGGCCGGAGACGGTGGACAGCCCCGCCGAGTACACCGGACCGGCCTCGCCGCCCGCGGCCAGGGCGGCCGAGAGCGCGGTGAGCAGACGCTCCTCCAGCTCTCCCCCGGCGGAGGCGAAGGTCTCGCACATGATCGCGGGGAGGTCCGCGCGGGAGAGCATGTTCCCGGCGGCGGCGCAGTGCGGCCCGGTGGCCGCACCGTGCACGCCGAGGGTGAGGCCGCCGCTGAAGGTCGCCGCCGCACCCGAGGCGTCCACCACGGTGAGCTGGCGGAAGTCGGCGTTCGGCGTGTTCCCGACGACCTCCTCCAGGGCCGCCTCGGGGCCTCTTCCCGCCTCCAACCGGTCCAGCAGGGCCGCGCCCAGCCGGGGGTCGGTGATGTTCTGCGACGCGACGGCGCCGACGGAGTCCCGCAGGTGGACGACGCGCGCCGCGACCGCCGGTGAGGAGGACACCGCCGCGACGCCGAACCTGCCGTCCTGGTGTGCCGCGATGGAGAAGGTCACTCCCGGCCTCCCGAGATCACGGCGGTGGCGTCGATCTCCACCAGCCACTCCGGCCGGGCCAGCGCCTGGACGACGATCCCGGTGGAGACGGGGTGGACGCCCTTGAGCCAGCGCCCCATCTCCCGGTACACGTCCTCTCGGTAGCGCGGGTCGACGAGGTAGACCGTCACCTTGACGATGTCCCGGAGGCCGCTGCCCGCCTCACGCAGGAGGAGGTCGATGTTGGCCATGGCCTTCTCGGTCTGCGCGCGGACGTCGCCGACGCCCACGGACTCGCGGGTGTCCAGGTCCTGGCCGATCTGGCCGCGCAGGTAGACGACTCCCCCGGCGACGACGGCCTGGCAGAGGTCGTTGTCGAGGTTCTGCTCGGGGTAGGTGTCCCTGGTGTTGAACTTGCGGATGCGGGTGTGCGTGGTCATGGGTGCTCTCACCTCTGGACGTGGGTCAGGCGCGGGTGGGCGTCGTTGTGTTCCATGTATCCCCTCTGGATGGAGATCTGGTCGGCCACGTAGCTCGCGTCGTGCCAGGCGCCCCAGAGGAAGCTCGATCCCCGGCGCGACTGCCAGGGCAGCCCCACGAAGTAGACGCCGGGCTCGCCGGAGACCCCTCGCTGGTGCCGGGGCCTGCCGTGTTCGTCGCAGGCGTTCGCGGGCAGCCAGCCGTAGTCGGCGGTGAAGCCGGTGGCCCACACGACCGAGGTGACCCCGGCGGCGGCGAGGTCGAGTTCGCGGACGGGGTCGGTCACCGAGGCCGGGAGGTCCCCCAGGACCCTGGCCTCCGGCTCCTCCGGCAGGTCGAGGCCGTTGCGGGCGACGTAGGCGTCGGCCTCGTCCAGCAGCGACAGGTAGTTGGCGTCGCCACCGGCGATGTTGTCGCGCAGGTCGGGGGCGAAGCGGACGGTGCCGCCGTCGTGGGCCTCGGTCCGGCCGACGAGGGTGACGCCCCGCTCCGCCAGGGCACGGAAGTCCACGGTGTGGCCTCCGTGCGCGCCGCTGACCGCGATCGTCACGTGCTCGGCGCCCTGGGGCGGGGTCGAGGCCTCCCACTTGCCGAGCACGCCCAGCCACCAGACGAAGTCGTGTCCCCGGTACCGGCGCGGGGGACGGTCGTGCGGACCGACGGAGAGGTACACCGAGCGT
Organism: Nocardiopsis sp. iso_237; assembly: GCF_056173345.1. Classification (NCBI taxonomy): domain Bacteria; kingdom Bacillati; phylum Actinomycetota; class Actinomycetes; order Streptosporangiales; family Nocardiopsidaceae; genus Nocardiopsis; species Nocardiopsis sp. iso_237. The sequence goes on from NZ_CM149669.1 coordinate 4,318,938, forward strand.
CCGGAGGCGCGGAGTTCGTCCGCGATCTGAACTCCCGACGACCCGGCCCCGACCACGAGGACGCCGCCCTCGGGCAGCTGCGCGGGGTTGCGGTAACCGCTGGAGTGGATCTGCGCCGGGACCTGCCCCTCGGGGACGATGTCCGGGATCACCGGGCGCTGGAACGGTCCGGTGGCGGCCACGACGTAACGCGCGTCGTAGTCGCCGCCGGAGGTCTCCACGCGAAAGCCCCGGCGGCCCTCGTGCCTGCGCACCGAGGTCACCTCGACCCCGCAGCGCAGCGGGGCGCCGATCATCTCCGCGTAGGCGGTGAGGTAGTCCGCCACCTGTTCCTTCGTGGCGAAGTCCTCGGGGCCGAGGCCGTCGAACTCCATGCCGGGGAACCGGTCGTGCCAGACGGGCCCGTTGGTGACCAGCGAGTCCCACCGCTCCGAACGCCAGCGCTCCGCGACGCGGTGCCGTTCGAGGACGACGTGCGGAATCCGGCGGTCGCGCAGGTGCTCGCTCATCGCGATCCCGGCCTGCCCCCCTCCGACGACGACGGCTTCGATCTCCTCAACGGACATACTGCTCTCCACTCCCATGGACGGTTGCGAGGTACGGGGGGGGCTCGTCGGCGCGAGCCCCGGGCACGGGGCCGGGAACGGGTCAGACCCGCGCGCGGTCGCTCTCGTGCAGAAGGTCGGAGCCCCTGGTCTCGGGCATGGTCCGCAGGGTGACGGCGCCGATGACGCCGATCACGATCATCGTGAAGCCGGGGACCATGGAGCTGCCCGTGAGCGAGATCAGCCAGGTCATCAGGTACGGCAGGGTTCCCGCGAAGAAGGCGCCCGCCACGCTGTAGGCCATGGACAGTCCGCTCTGCCGGGTCCGGGTCGGGAAGAGCTCCGCCACGGTCGACGCGTGCGTGCCGAGGATGATCGCCAGGATCACCGCCAGCCCGAAGGTGGCGAGGAAGGCCGCCCACGACGTGTTCGCCTGCATCAGCAGGAAGAGGGGCACCGCGCCGATGATCATCGCGCCAGCGGCGGTGTACAGCACCGGCTTGCGGCCCACCCGGTCGGAGATCATGCCCGACAGCGGGATCACGCCCATGGCGACCACCGAGGCCGCGGCGGAGAGCAGGGCCGCCCGGTCGGCCGGGACCCCCACGATCTCCTCCTGGTAGGTGATCAGGTACACGAGGACGATGTAGAAGGTCGAGTTCATGAAGGTCTCGATGCCCACGGTCTGGAGGAACTGCTTCCCGTTGGAGCGGAACACCTCCACGACCGGCTGGCTCGGGACGTTGTTCATGTCCTCCAGCGCGCGGTACTCGGGCGTGTCCTCGATCTTCAGGCGGATGTAGAGGCCGACCGCCGCCATGGGCACCGTCAGCAGGAAGGGGATCCGCCAGGCCCAGTCGAGGACGACCTCGGCCGGGAAGGCCGCGTGGAGCGCCCACACCGCGAACGACGCGCACAGGAAGCCGCCGACCGAGCCGAACTCGATCCACGAGCACCCGAAGCCGCGCCGCTTGGGCGGCGAGAACTCCGCGAGGAAGGCGGCGGCGCTGCCGAACTCCCCGCCCGCCGCGAGTCCCTGGATGACGCGGGCGACCACGAGCAGGATCGGCGCGAGGACGCCGACGGAGTCGTAGGTGGGCAGCAGCCCGAGCATGAGCGTGCCCGCCGCCATCGAGATGATGACGATCGAGAGGGTGGTCTTGCGTCCGAAGCGGTCTCCGAGGTGGCCGAACAGCACCGAGCCGAGCGGGCGGACGAAGAACGCCACGGCGAAGACCGCGAACACCGAGAGCAGTCCGGTCGTGCCGTCCTGCTCGGGGAAGAAGACCTTGGCCATCGTGGTGGCCAGATACGCGTAGACGGCCCAGTCGAACCAGTGGACGAAGACGCCCACCGCTCCGGCGAAGACGCTGCGCCGCAGGTCCTTCCGGTCCACTGAATCCGGGGTCGCACCGGTCATCTCGCCTCCTGGGGACGGTTCTCAAGGCACGGACGGGCCCGGGGGACGCCCTGCCTGTGGCCTGGGTCACGAGTATCGGGGCGCGGAGTACGATCTGTACAACACATAGATCTGAACTTCACCATCAGAAAAACTGATAACCGGGAGTGGGACGGGCATGTCGGACGTGAGCCTGCGACAACTGGAGTACCTGACGGCCGTCGCGCGTCGCGGTTCGGTGACCGCCGCCGCGCGGGATCTCTTCGTCTCGCAGTCGGCGGTCTCGACCGCCCTGGCCGAGCTGGAGTCGACCCTGGGCATCACCCTGTTCGTGCGGTCGCAGAAGGGGATGCGGCTCACCACGTCGGGGCAGCGGGCGATCGCCGCCGCCGACAACGTGCTGGCCGGGCTCGACCAGTTCCGGGAGTCCGCCCGACAGGAACGGGAGCAGATCGAGGGCACGCTCACCATCGGCTGCTACGCCACGATCGCGCCGATCCTGCTGCCGAGGGTGATCGCGGAGTTCTCCCGCCGCCACCCCCACGTCCAGCTCTCCTTCGTCGAGGCCGCGCACGAGAGGCTGTTGGACGACCTGCTCAACACGCGGATCGACCTGGCCATCACCTACGACTACAAGCTGGCCTCGGTACGCGCCACGACCGGGGTGACGGCGCTCCCGCTGCGGTCGGACCCCCCGTACGTCCTCGCCCCCGTGGGCGGGGCGGTGAGCGCGAAGGAGCGGCCGGGCCTGGCCGACCTGGCGGCCGAACCGCTGATCCTGTTCGACCTGCCGCCCGGCGGAGAGTACTTCCTGGGCCTGTTCACCCGGGCCGGACTCACCCCGAACGTACGCTTCCGCACGACCAGCTTCGAGATGGTCCGGGCCCTGGTAGCCCGCGGCCTGGGCAACGCGCTGCTCACCCAGCGCACCGTGCTGGAACGCAGCTACGAGGACCTGCCGTACGCCACCCGGGAGCTGGACGTCGAACCCGAGGGGCTCGGGATCGAGATCGTCCAGCTCACCGACCGCGCGCCGATCCGGCGGACCCAGGCCTTCATCGAGGTCTGCCAGGAGGTCGTCGTCTGAGTCCGGACGGGAGTGGGCGCCCCTCCGGGCCCGCCGCACGCGGGCGGGTCCGGAGGGCGATCCAGCCGCTAGCGGATCGAGGCCGCGACGATGTCCTCGACCTGCTGGACGATCGCCGCGCGCTCCTCCTCGAAGGCCGGATCGGTGATGTTTCCACCGGGACCGAGGTTCAGCACCGGGGTGTGGACGTGACCTGCGGGGACATCCCTTTCGGTGGCGTCCCGCAGCAGGGTGTTGCGGTACGCGATCTCGTTGGAGAGGTAGTTCCCTCCGCCGCCGGACCGCGCCTCGGAACCCGGGGTGGGTCCGTCCGGACGCACCACCGGTGTGGTCTCGCCCGCCGGGATCTCGGTCACCTGGGTGTTGTCGACCACGGGGAAGGGTGCCCCGGTGGTCTCCTCTGCGATGGCGGTGCGGTCCAGGGAGGAGTCGGACCACTGGGGTTGGGGGGTGACGGTGGGGACGCCCTCGGGAACGGGGATGATCCCGGGCGTGCCGAGCACCTCGTTGTCCTCGAACCCACCGCGCCAGGCGCCGTTGTGGGCTTCGAGGTCGAACCGTCCCGGCGAGCCCTGGCTGACCGTGATGATCGCGTCGGCGGTCTGGTCACCGGTGTGGAAGGGCAGGAGGGACTGCTCGACCATGCCGTCGGTGAAGTCCCGCCAGCGCACCGGGTAGAGCATCGCCTTGACCACCGCGACGCCGTCGGCGGTCTCCAGCACCGCGCCGTCGAGGGCCAGGGCCGCCGCACCGGAGGGGTTGGCCTGGCGGATGTCGTCGTCGAGGAGGAACGGGTCGAACCCGGTGACGACCACATGGCTGACGTCGGGCTCCCCGGGGACCTCGGCGAAGTCCTCGCCGTTCTGGCCCCGGGAGCGCCGTTCCAGTTCGGCCACGAGTTCGGCGCGCTCCGCCCCGCTCAGCGCGAAGCCGGGGTCCCAACGGTTGAGCGCGGAGGTCATGGCGAGCCTCGCCCAGTAGAGCGGCCGGTCGTCCTCGGCACTCAGGTCCCCCTCGACCTCCCCGGGGGCCTGGACGCGCTCCACCGCGTCCCTCCAGAGCGCGTCCCCGTGGCTCTGGACGATCGCACCCGCACCGTCCAGGTCGGTCGCCCCGCACAGCTCCTCTTCGAAACGGTCCACGGCGGTGTCGAAACCGGACCGGCGGAGGATCTCCTGCGGGACCTCCTGCTCGACCCGTGCCTCCTCGACGGTCGCGCCCTCCTCAGCCACGCAGCCGTCCGCCCGCTCGGCGTGCGCGGGGGCCGCGAGCGCCAGGGCGGGGGCCATGAGGAGTACCGACGCGGCGACACGGGGTCCGGGCCGCCATGGCGGCGCGCCCCCGTTTCCTACGGTTGATCTGTTCGACAAGATGTCCCGTCCTCTCAGATGTTCGCCTCACTGTGACCGTGGAGTCGTCACCACGGCAGGGTCTCGGGGATCGGGTCGGCACCGAGGAGGTGCTGGTCGCAGAAGGCCAGGACGGTCTCGTTCCACACACGGCTGTTGGAGGGCGTGAGCACCCAGTGGTTCTCGCCGGTCAGTTGCAGGAACCGGTGCGGCATGGTCTCGGGAGGGCCGTCCCAGGCCGAGACCAGGTCCCACCACATCCGCAGGGCCTCGCTGATCGGCACCCTGTAGTCCCGGTTCCCGTGGGTGATCAGCACCGGCGTGACCACACGCGACGCGCTCCGGTGCGGGGAGTTGTCGCGGTACCACCCGGGCTGCTCCTCCTCGTGGCCGTGTACACGCATCTTCTTCGCGGCCGCGTCGGTGGTCCGGTGCTGCTGGCCCATGGCCCACGACCCGGCATGGGTGACGACCGCCGAGAAGCGGTCGGTGTGCCCCGCGATCCAGCTGACCATGAAACCACCGAAGGACGCACCGAGCAGCGCGGTGCGCGAACCGTCCAGTTCCGGACGCACCAGCACCTCGTCCAGGAGCGCTGCACACTCTCCGTAGACCACGTCCGGGAGCCTGGGCCAACCCCGGTTCAGGCCCGCGTTCCCGTAGCCGGTGGACATGGCGGGGTCAGGCATCAGCACGGCGTAGCCCCGGGCGACGGCCAGCCACGGACACCACCGCCAGGACCAGGCGTTGAAGGAGCTGTGCGGGCCGCCATGGATCCACAGCATCACCGGGGCCGGGTCGCCCTCGGAGGCATGGTGGGGCAGGCACAGCCATCCGCCGACCCGTACACCGTCGACGTCGGTCCACACCCGTTCCAGGCTTCCCGGCAACCCGTCGACCCGACCCGGAGCCGGGAGTTCGGCCCACTCACCGGGGGCCAGCCGCACCGGGCGTGGCGGTGTGCCGACGTCGGAACGCAGCGCGTACAGGGAGCCGTCCGGCGCGGGGGCCAGAGAGGTGAACACACCGGTGTCCGCGAGGGTCCGTACCTCCGCGGTACGCGGGTCGACGGCGAGCACGGCCCCGGAGGAGTGCAGGTCACCGGAGACCAGCAGGGTTCCGTCATGGCTCCACACGTACTCGTTGACCGTGAGGTCCCCGAGGTCGACGCTCACCGGCTTCCCGCCCGACAGCGGGTGGATCTCCAGGTAGCCGTAACCGGTGTCGGCGGGCGTGGAGATCGTGATCCGCGTGACCGCGAGATGGGCGCCGTCGGGAGAGAAGAGCGGTGAGCCGTACTCCTGGTCGTCGTCGGCGGCCAACGCGGTGGTCCGCTCACGGCTCTCGGTGTCGATCAGAACGACGCTGGTCCGGGTCTGCCCGCCCCTGACCCGTTCGGTCCAGGTCGTCGCGACGGTCCGACCGTCCGACGACAGGTCCGCTGACGCACCCGACAGCGCCAGGGTGCCGGCGTCTTCGGTCAGATCGCCGATCTCACCGTCAGGGGCGACGAGCACCAGTCGGGGGCTGGCGTCCCCCAGCTCGTGGTCCCAGCGGCGGATCGGCATGCCGGTGTGCCAGATGGTGCTCCGTTTGGCGTCCTTCCGGGCCTGACGACGTTCGGCGTCGTCTTCCAGGCTGGCCCCCGCGAGCACACTCGTCTTCGCGAGGATCGAGCCGTCCTTCGCGACACCGGAGAGGCTCAGCCCGCCGGGGAGCCGGGCGACGACGTTCGCCTCGCCCTGTGCGGGCAGGCGCCAGACGGCCGCCGTGCCCTCAGCGGACCCGTCGTCCAGGCGACGGGAGGTGAACAGCAGCGACCCGTCCGGAGCGAACCTCGGCGCGTCCTCCCCGTCCGCGGAGAACGTCAGCCTCCGGGCTGGCCGCGCTCCCTCCGGATCGAGTGCCCACAGCGCCGACCTGCGTTTCGACCCGTGTTCGTCGACATCGTCGAGGGAGGCGACCACCTGACTGTCGGGCCCCGCGGCCACCGCGGAGATCCTGGGGATCCGTGTGAAGGCGTCGATGTCAGTGAAGTCGGAGAAGGGGGGAGGTATCGGTGAAGGCACCGGCTCACGGTATCGCGCGTGGCCAAGGGTCACCAGGCCGAGAAGGGCACCGCTTCATGCCCCCTCCTTGATCTTGCGCCGCGAGAGCAGCCTCGGGACGAGGGTGAGCAGGACGCCGCCCAGACCGACTCCGACGACCACGTGGAGACCGGGCTGGAACTGGCTCAGCATCTGGTCGGCGCTGACCTGCGCGGCTCCCTCTCCGGTGGCGTGGTCGACGGCGATCAGCGCCGTCGTGATCGCCAGGAAGATCGCCGCGCCGAGCTGGCCGGAGGTCTGCACCAGTCCGGCGGCGAGCCCCTGCTCCTCCGGGGCCACTCCGGCCGTGGCCTGCACGTTGACCGAGGGGAAGGCCAGCGCGAAGCCGACTCCCAGCAGCAGCGTGGTGGGCAGCAGCATGGTCAGGTAGGAGGGATCGGTGTCGATCCTGAGGAAGAGGAGGTATCCGACGGCCAGAGCCATCAGGCCCACGGTGATGAGCGTTTCGGTGCCGAAGCGGCCGATGATCCGTCCGGCGACGAACACGCTCAGCGCGACCAGCACACCGACCGGCAGCAGGGCCATGGCGACCTGGATCGGGGACTGCCCGACCGCCTGCTGGAGGTAGAGCGTGAGCAGGAACTGGAACGTGGCGAAGGAGCCGATCAGGGTCAGCATGCCGACGTTGGCGCGCAGCAGCGCGCCGTTGCGCAGGATCCCCAGCCGGACCAGCGGGTTGCGCACCCTCTGCTCGATGACGACGAAGGCCGCGAACAGCAGGGCGGCCCCGGCGAACGACAGCAGCGTGATCGGGTGGGCCCAGCCGTTCTCGGGCGCCGTCACCACGGTGTGGACGAGCAGCAGCATGGCCGCGGCGAGGGTGACCGCGCCGGGGATGTCGAACCCGCTCCTGACGGTGGAGCGGACGCGCGGGATGAGGAAGAAGCCGATGACGACCGCCGCGAGTGCGATCGGCACGGGGAAGAAGAAGGTCCAGCGCCATCCCAGGCTGGTGAGGAGCCCTCCGAAGATCATCCCGGAGGAGAAGCCGAAGGCACCGAACACGGTGTAGATCGACACCGCCTGGTTGCGCTGCTTTCCCTCCGCGAAGGTGGTGACGATGATCGACAGCGCCGCCGGAGCGCTGAAGGCCGCCGCGATCCCCTTGATGAACCGGGTGGCGATCAGCAGGTTCGGGTCGACGGCGATCGTGCCGACCAGGGAGGCCAGGGCGAAGACCGCCATGGAGACGAGGAAGACGTTGCGACGTCCCAGCAGGTCACCGGCGCGCCCGCCCAGCAGCAGAAGGCCACCGAAACCGAGGACGTAACCGGTGACGATCCACTGGAGCTGGGCTGTCTCCATGCCCAGTTCGGCCCCGATGGAGGGAAGCGCGATGGCGACCATCGACGCGTCCAGGATGTCGAGGAAGAGGGCGAGGCTGAGGATGACGAGCAGGATCACCAGCCGAGGGGTCCAGCGCCGTTCGTCCTCCGAGGACGGAGAGCCCGGCGGGTGGGGTGTGGTTTCGGGACTGGGGGGTGCGGCTTCGGTACTCACGATGCACGAACTTACATGCACACGCATTTAATGCGCAAGCATCTAATGCATGGTGGTACATCCGGTGGCCGTGCTAGCTTCTGTGTATGGATCAGGCCATCGAAATCACGCGTGCGGGTGGCGACGCTGGCATCGACCCCCCTCCCGAGGCCGACCTGATCAACCAGTGGCACGGACTCCTGAAGGACTACTACGAGACCTCGTGCGCGATCGACCGCGAGCTCGTGGCGCGGCACGACATCGGCATCACCGACTTCGAGGTCCTCGACATCCTCCTCGACGTCCTCGCCGAGTCCGGCGGTGCCGAGGTCCCTATGCGCGACCTCAGCGACCGCATGTACCTGAGCCAGAGCGGACTGTCCCGTAGCGTCGCCCGCCTCGACAAACGCGGTCTGGTGGTCCGCCGCATGCAGGGCTCCGACCGTCGGGCCGTCTCCATCGCGATCACCGCCGCAGGCCGGGAGATCCACGCCGCCGCACATCCGACCCGCAGCGAGGTTCTGGGCCGCTACCTCGGCCAGGGCCAGCGCTGAACGCCGGTTCCCCAGGGCGCCCGGGGGCGGGCGCGGCGCACGAGGCGTCCGCCCCTCCGCTTCACCCGTGGAGCCGACGGGCCTCCTCGATCACGTCGAGGTGGCGGCGCGCCCACCCGCACAGGCCGTTGACGGTGTCCCTGAGGTCCCGCCCGGCCTCCGTCAGCCGGTAGTCGACCTGGGGCGGGACGACCGGGTGGACCGTCCGCTCGACCAACCCGTTCCGCTCCAGGCGTCGCAGGGTCTGGGTCAGCATCTTGTGGCTGACGCCCTCGATCGACCGGTGCAGCTCGGTGAAGCGCAGAGTGCGGTCGCCCAGCACGTTCACGACCAACAGGGACCACTTGTCCGCGATGTCGGAGAAGACACTGCGCGCGAGCGAGTTGGCGCGTGTCACATCCCCCTGGTCGACCGAACCGCCGACCTGTTCGCTTTCCATACGGTGCCCCAGTCAACAGAAGGTGCGTACTTCCGCGCGTCACCCTACTGCCCTAGCGTCGTCCGCGAACGACCATCGGGAACGCCCGAGCAGAGGGAGCGCCATGACCGTCCTGAGGACCTACGCCCGTGTGTGGAGCGACGACGCCGAGGCGGCCCTTCCCCTCCTGGAGCGGATCACCGGAGAACGACCGCACCTGCGCATGGCCTTCGAGTCCGTGGAACTGGCGGCGATCGGTGACTTCCTGGTGATCGCCGGTCCCGCCGAGGAGCGCGAGCGCCACGCCCACGCGAGCGCCACCGTCGTCGTGTCCGACCTTGACGCCCTCCTGGCGGAGCTGACCGCGGCCGGAGCCGTCGTCACGATCCCGCCGACGACCGGTCCGACCGGCCGTTTCGCGTACGCCCGCCATGCCGACGGCATCGCCGTCGAGTACGTCCAGTGGACGCCCGAGCTGGTGGCCGCCCACACCGGCCGCTCCCAGACACGAAGAAGGGCGTCCACCTGAGTGAACGCCCTTCGCCAGTCGGGACGGCGGGATTTGAACCCACGACCCCTTGACCCCCAGTCAAGTGCGCTACCAAACTGCGCTACGTCCCGGCCGCTGGGCGGTGCGTCTCCGCCCCGCCAACAGGTGAAACTTTACCGCATGTGGGAGGGCGCTCGAACCAGTCAGTCCCGGGGTCCGGGGCCCACGCCGACGACGTGGGCCCGCTCCCCCACCGCGAGCCCGGACACCACGACCGCCCCCGGGGCCAGGGCCACACCGAAGGCCGATCCGTCCGGAGCCAGTCCCTCGGCCGCGGTGTCGAGCCGGACCGCCGTGCCCTCCGAACCCCACGTGCCGACCAGCAGGTGGAGCCCCGGGGATCCGCCGTCGACCGTCGTGCGCTCGACGCCGTGGACGGCGGCGAACAGGTCGGGCCCCGCCGCGACGGCGTCCGGGTCCAGGGCCCGCTCGGCCTCCTCGGGTGAGAGCCCGTCCGCGAACTCGAACACCAGGGACGCCACGGGTTCGGTGGTCGGGTCTCCCTCGCCCGGCGGGACCACCACCGGCCGTTCGAGGCGGTACTCCACCCGTCGGGCGCCCTCACCGGACTCGGTGAACAGCAGCCGCTCACCGTCGACGGGGTCCACCCGCGCCGTGCCGTCCTCGCTCAGGTCCGAGGCGATCAGCGCGCCGTCCCTCCCTCGGAGGGCCAGCGCACCGGGCTCGTCGCCACCGTGGTGGGCCACCACCGCCCAGCCGTCCGGGGCCGACGCCAGTTCCTCCACGGGACCGGGGAGCTCGGCGCGCTCGTACCAGTCACCGCGCGCACCCAGGACGCGGACCGGGTTCTCTCCCCAGTGCGGACCGGCCTCCTCGCAGGTGTCCGGGACCAGGATCCTGGTACCCGCGACCACCGGCGCCCCCACTGGAACGCATCCGTCCGGGGTGCCCGCGTGCGGCTGCTCCTCCCCCGACTCGTGGTCCCGGAGGGTGAACGCGCCGTCCGCCCCCGTCTGGACGAACGTGGCGTTGGTGAGCGACACGCGCTCCACGGGGTCGGGGACGCCATGGTGTCCGACCAGCCCGCCGGTGTCGGTCTCCAGGATCGTCAGGGCCCGCCCCCGGTCGGTCCCGCTGTCGTCCCGGTACAGCACCCCGACGCGCCCCGTGTCCGGGGAGACGCCCGACCACAGGACCTCACCCACCGGCCGGAAGTTCCAGCGTTCGGTGCCGTCACCGCTGTCCAGCGCCCACACGCCGCCGTCACCGAGCACCAGCACCCCGGTGGCGGTGGCCTCCACGTCGACCGCGCCCTCCTGCGGGTGTTCCCACACCCAGGTCACCTCGGTCCCGGCGACCGGCTCCTCCGCCTCCGCGAGCGGAGCGGCGAGTGTGTGCGTCAGCCGGTCTCGGTCGAGGACCGTGGGAACGGCGAACACCGCCAGGGCGACGAACGGTGCGAGCGCGGCCAGCGGGGCCGCGCTCCGGGGGCGGCCCGGGGCCGGAGGCTCGGGGCGGCCCGGGGCCGGAGGCTCGGGGCGGCCGGTCACCGCGAGCGCGGCGGCACCCGCCACCAGAGCCACGGCCGAGAGGAACCACAGGTGGGAGAGCCAGCCGACGTCGGTCAGGACGTCGGGGACGGGAGGCTCCCGCCCCTCCCGGGAGCCCGGCGCCTCACGCAGGGCCAGCGCGAGGGCCAGTCCGAACACCAGTGTGGCGACCGCCCGCACCGGACCCGACCCCTCACCGGGCCCGGAGAGCGGGTCGTCCTTCGCGGAGCGCCGTGAGCGTCCGCCCAGGGCCCAGGCCGCGCCGAGCAGGAGCACGGCGCCTCCCAGAGCCCGGTGCAGTGGGCCCGGCCGGGCCCACTCCGCCGGACCCGCCGCCAGCAGAACGACCAGCAGCAGACCTCCGGCGAGGGCGGATCCGGTTCCCGCCCACGCGAGCGGCGCCCACAGCCCCTCCACTCGGATCCGACGCGTCACGGAACCAGCCCCTCCACTCGCGTGCCGCCCTCGTGCTCGTCCACCAGGGCCACGACCGCCCCGTAGACCCCCGCGAGCTGCCGTACCTCCCCCGGAGCGCCGAGGAAGATCCTGTTGTCCAGCCCCGTGCCCAGCCGCTCCCCCGATGAGACGGCCAGGACGCTGACCGGCTCACGTCCCTCGACGTCCTGCCCTCCGTCCGTGAACAGCACCTGGTCCGCCAGGGCCACGTGGTCCTCGACGAAGACGTCCTTGAGGAACCCGCCCGCCCCGACCACCACGGTGCGCTCCCCCGAGGCGTCGACACGATGGATCTCGGCCCCCTGGTCGGCCCGGGTGACGAGCACGTCCACGCCCCCGGGGTCCGCCGCGACCACGCGCTCAGGAGAGAGGGCGTCGTCCTGTTCCAGGGCTCCGTTCGCGAAGTCCAGGAGCACCTCACCGGAGTCCAGGTCCAACAACAGGCCCCGCGCACCCAACGACGACTCCACGACCATCGCCCTCCCCGAATCGCCGGTCCTCCGCGCCGTCCAGGATCGGCTGGGGACGAAGACGTCCCCCCAGTCCTCGCGCTCGTGGCTCCACGACTCCTCGCCGGTCCTCAGGTCCACGGAGACCACGCGGAACTCCGTGGGGACCTCGCCGCGCCAGACGAGTTCACGGATCTCCGCCCCTCCCTCGGCGTCGACGTCCCCGCTCACACAGACGACCGCGTAGTCGACCGTGTCCCGGCGCACCCGGGGTCGGCCGCCGTCACAGAACTGGTCCCCGTCCGACCCCAGCGTCCGGTGCCACAGTTCCTCACCGGTCACCGCGTCCCAGGCGCTCAGGCCCGGGGCCCGGTCGGCCCTCCTCTGGGCCCGCCAGTCCTGGTGGACGCGGACACCATCCGACCACCCCAGGAGGCGACCGGTGTCGCCCCCCTCCAGGGGCATGGCGTACTCGGCCTTCCGTTCCCCGGTGACCAGGTCGAACGCCTCCGTGACGGGGGCCGCCTCGGTGTCGTCTCCCGTCACCGGCGTGTACGTGAGATACGCGCGGTCGTAGCCGACCCACAGCGAGATGTCCTCGTCGTCGGCGTCACCGGAGGGGCGCCGGTACGACCACACCTCCGCGCCGTCGGTGCCGTCCAGGGACACCACACCGTCCCCGAGCACCACCAGGGGGCCGTGGGCCCCAGCCGCGATCCGATCGATCTCGGCGTCGTGGTCCGGACGCCAGGTCCACCCCGTCCCGCGCACCCGGTCCGGGACCGGGGCCGTGTCGGGCCGTTCCTCAGCGACGGTGTGCCGGGCCCCGGTCCCGTCACCCGGCCCGACGAACACCGGTGTGAGAACCCCGATCAGGACCACGGTGAGCGCGCCCGCGCCGAGAGCGGTCAGGGAACGGACACGGGGGGCGGCGGGGCGCCGAACGGAGGTGAGCAGGAGCAGCAGGCCGAGCGCCACCGCGCAGACCACCAGGCCGGTGCGGAACCCGCTCGGCGTCAGGGTGGTCGGCCCGGAGGCGTCAGCGCCCAGGAACACGCCGTTGGCCGCGACGAGGCACACGACGACCGCTCCGGCACCCACCAGGATCACGTGGTCCCAGCCGCCCTCCGCGTTCGGATCCTCGTCGAACGGCGGGCGGCGCCAGCGGACGCAGACCATCAGGGCGAACGCACCGATCAGACAGGCCCAGAACCAGCCCCAGCCGGTGGTCGCGAACAACCCCGTGTCCCGGCCCGCCGGGTGCAGGGCCAGGGTCACCGCGGCCAGGGCCAGCGCCCCCGCGACCACTCCCGCCCCGGTCCACGCCAGGACGCCCTCCATGCGCCGTTCGCCCGCCAACCCGCACCGCCCCGTTCGTGGTCTGAGGCCCCGAGAGCCCGCAACGACACGAAAAAGTAGCAGCGACGCCGGTGTCGCGGCTGCCCGGGGCGCCCGCAGTCCTCCGGCGGGGTTCCGGGTCGCTGACCGACCGCTAGCCGAAGAGGTCGGGGCGGTGGCGGCGGGCCTCGGTGACCAGCGGGTTGTCCCACCCGCTGGACCCGGCGGCCTGGAAGGAGACGGCCACCAACTCGGCGCCGGTCCCGGGGTGGCGGGGCTGGGAGGCCAGGACGGTGCGCATGCGCGCGGCCTGGTCGGGGATGACGCGTTCGCCCCAGCCCACCAGGCCACGGGACTCCAGATCCTTGACCTGCACCTGTTGGCCGCCGACGTCGACGCCCGGACCCGCGGCGACGCGGTCGACGGTCTTGCCGACCTGCGTGGCGTCCCGCCAGCGCAGGCGCACCTCGAAGCCGATGTGGTCGCGCAGCTCCACACCCGCCGGGGAGATCACCACGACGGTGCCGTTGAGCATGCGCCGGGTCTTGACGACGGGGAGGACGGCCAGGCAGAGCGCGGCGAGGGCGCCGACGACGATGCCGCCGGTCACCCCGCTCCCCGGGTTGGCCGTCTCGAAGAAGATGGACGACAGGACCAGGACGACGAGGAAGAACACGCCCAGGAGCGGGCTGAACGCCACCAGGTAGCGCAGGTAGGTGCCCGCGTCGCCCTCGGGTCGCGCCGTGAGGGTTCCGGGCTCGCCCGGCAGCGCCCATCCCGGTGCGCGCGTCCATCCGTGGGGCAGGCCCTCCACCGGGACGTGCTGCTGGTGGCCCTGCTGCTGGGCGTGCCCCTGGTGTCCGTGGGGGTGGTGAAACCGGGGTTGCTGCTGCTCGAAGTGCTGCGGAGGGTGTCCCTGATATGGCTGCCCGTACGGAGCCTGCGGCTGCCGTGGGTGCGGCTGCTGGGGGTACGGCTGCTGCGGCTGCCCGTACTGGCCCGGGTGCCCTTGGGGCGGGTGCCCTCCGTTCCGTCCCCCGTCCTGCGCTGGCCAGCTCACGGCCGCACCCCCCGGGTCCGCCCCGTCCACGTGGTCCTCTCCATGGTCTCCCCGTTCGTTTCCGGCCCTGGCCGGGACCCGTCGTCCCGGCCCACGGGCGCCAGCAAAGTGTGCCAGCGCGGACCGACGGGTTCATCCCCCGCAGGTCGGAGAGGGTGCTCAGCGCTCAGCGGCGCGTTCGGTCAGCCAGTCGAACAGGCTGGGGTCGGCCCCCATCTCCGGGTGCCACTGGACGCCGAGCACGTCGGACACGTCCGTGTACTCCAGAGCCTCGACCGTTCCGTCCTCGGCCCAGGCGGTGGCGGACACGTTCCGGCCCAGGTCCGCCACGGCCTGGTGGTGGTAGGTGGGCACGTCCAGCAGGGTGCGCCCCAGAACCCGCGCGGTGCGGGAGTGCTCGGCGACGGTGACCGGGTGGGTGTCGAAGACGCCGACCCGCTGACAGTGTCCGGAGTGCCCCACGAGGTCGGGCAGGTGCTGGTGGAGGGTCCCGCCCCGGCCGACGTTGAGCAGCTGCATGCCCCGGCACACGCCGAGGACGGGCAGGCCCCGGGCGAGCGCCCCGGAGAGCAGGTCCACCTCGGCGGCGTCCCGGCCCACCCGGACTCCGTCGGTGTGCTCGCCGGTCGGTGCGCCGTACCGGTCGGGGTCGATGTCGCCGCCCCCGGCCAGCAGCAGGCCGTCCAGCCGGTCCAACGCCCCGGCGATCCCGGCCACCGGGGGGAGCAGCAGCGGGACCGCGCCGCTCGCCGCCACGGAATCCGTGTAGTACTGCGGCAGCAGCGTCGCGGGCAGGTCCCAGGCCGGTCCCCAGCGGGCACGCTCCGCGTAGGCGGTGATCCCGACGACGGGTGGCATGGGCGACCTCCTGTGGTTCCGGGTACGGGTTCGGACGGCTGGAGCGCGGTGACGTGGGCGCCGGATCCCGCCGTCCACGAGGAAGGGCGCGGTGACCCGTCAGTCGTCGTCACCGGCCGGGTGGGCGACGGCGGCAATCTCGACGACCGTCGCGGAGGGGCCCGCGATCCATCGGAAGGCTCCGCCCCCGGCCACCCTAGCGAGCGAAGGATCACGGCTGAACCTCTCGGGTGGCGGGAGCGAGGTCGCGAACGAGGCCGTGTCCCGGGACGGGCCGTGGGACCAGCAACCTCTGGGAGGAGGAGGTCGGTGGAACGGCCCGGGTGCGTCGAGTCCCACCGCCGGAAGCGCACCCAGATTGACCGCATCCGGCCAAACATGAGAAGTACTCATCTTTGTGACGGCTCACCACAGCCCAGGGGAACGGCCCGCCACGCGCCGATGACGCGCGGGCGGACGACGGGTGATCACTCTCGGTGATCACCCTCCCGCGCTCCCGTAAGCGGAAGGGACCGAACCGATGATCGTACCCACCGGCCCCCGAAACCCACCGGACCGGGTCCGGTACCCGTGGCCGTGCACCCGTTGCCGCCAGCACTGACTTCGGCCTTTAATGACGGCGCCCCGCTCTCCCCTCAGGCCCCCGCAGGGCCGAAAGGACGCCGCCACCATGGCCTCCCTCAACCGGCGCGGTTTCCTCACCGCCTCCGCAGGACTGGGGTTCGCCCTCGGTCTGCCCGCCCTCCCCGTCTCCGCCGCGACCCACGACCGGCTCGTCCGGGAGACCCTCGACCGGGTCGCCAACCCCGAGGGCACCACCTTCGCCGAGGTCGCCTCCCCCGTCGGAGACGGCTACCGTCTCCTCACCGCCGGTCCGGGCTGGCCGCTGCACGTCCGAGAGGACCTGGTCCCCGCGCAGTCGGGCCGTGACGAGCGCCGCGTACCCCTGAGCGCCTTCGTCCAGTTCACGGACCTGCACATCCTCGACGTGCAGAGCCCCGTACGGTTCGAGTACACGCACCCGATCCTCGGCTCCAGCGCCCACCGCCCCCAGGAGGCGCTCGCCATGGTCGGGGCGTCGGCGCTGGTCGCCCGGGTGAACTCGCTCAGGAACGGTCCGGTGACCGGACGCCCCTTCGACTTCATGATGACCACCGGCGACAACACCGACAACCACGAGCAGATCGAGCTCGAATGGCTGATGTCGATCCTCAACGGCGGCTCGCTCACCCCCGACACCGGCGACCCCCACCGGTTCGAGGGAGTGCAGAACTGCGGCTCCGAGCTGTACTGGCAGCCCGAGAGTGAGCGGAGCGACCGGTACAAGTCACGGGGCGGGTTCCCCCACCTGCCCGGGTTCCTGGCCGCCGCCACGGCCGAGTTCAGCAGCCCCGGCCTGGACGTCCCCTGGTACTGCACCGTGGGCAACCACGACAACACCCCTGCGGGCACCCTTCCGGCGGGCACCCTCGGTGACGTCTACGTGGGTGACCGCAAGCTGATGTTCGCGGACGACCGGGTGACGGCGGAGATGGCCGAGGCCATGACCGACGAGGACCAGCTCGGAGCGGTCCCCGACGAGGTCGAGCACCCCGACCCCGACGCGGTGACCACCGCCGCGCTGACCTCCACCGTCACCCCGGACGAGCGGCGGACACCCTTCGACACGGCGGGCTTCGTCGCCGCCCACCTGGCGGAGGCCAACACCGGCCCCGGGCCGGTCGGGCACGGGTTCACCGAGGACAACGCTGACGGGGTGAACTGCTTCTACAGCTTCCGGATCGCCGAGGGCATCACCGGGATCAGCATGGACACGACCACGCTCGCCGGCCTGGCCAACGGCTCCATCGGCAAGACGCAGTACGACTGGCTGGAGCGGACCCTGCGCGCCTCCAGTTCGGTCTACTACGACCTGCTCGGTCGTCGCCGCACCCAGCAGGTCGGTGACGAGCTGTTCGTCCTGTTCAGCCACCACACCAGCGACACCATGACCAACCCCCTTCCGGACCGGCGCCGCCCGGCCGAGATCCGCTACATCGGTGACATCCTGGTGCGCATGCTCAAGCGGTACCCCAACGTGCTGGCCTGGGTGAACGGGCACACCCACTACAACAAGGTGCGGGCCCACACCTCCGGCACGCCCGAGCGCGGGTTCTGGGAGATCAACACCGCCTCGCACATCGACCACCCGCAGATGGCCCGCAGCATCGAGATCGTGGACAACGCGGACGGCACGATGTCGCTGTTCACCACGCTCCTGGAGGCGGACAGCCCGTACCAGGTCGACCACGGCGACTTCTCGGCGGACGGGCTGGCCTCGCTGTACCGGGAGCTGTCCGTGAACGACCTGTACGCGGACCCGGCCAACTACGGCGAGCCGCTGGACCGCAACGTGGAACTCCTGGTCGCCGCCCACCACCCGGGGCGCTAGGTCCTGTGCGGGTTCCCCGGGTTCCCCGACGAGTGCGGGGAACCCGCGTCCACCGCCTTCGCCCTCCCGGACCGGCCGCCCAGGGCCGTGAGCGCCACGCCGCCCACGAGGAGCCCGGCCGCCACCAGGCTCAGCGGCCGGACCGCCTCCCCGAGGAACACCGCCGCCGAGGCCATCCCGAACACCGGGACCAGGAGTGAGTACGGCGCGACGGCCGAGGCCTCGTTCCGCCGCAGCAGGTAGCCCCACGCGCCGAAGCCGAACACCGTGGCCGCCCAGGCCACGTAGAGGATGGCCCCCGCCCCGGCCAGGTCCAGTTCCCGGACGGCGGCCAGCCCGGCCTCGGGGCCCTCCAGCAGCATCGACAGCGCGAAGAGCGGTAGCGGCGGCACCACGCTGACCCAGACCATCCAGCTCAGCGCGTCCGGCGGGGCCGCCCTCCGGGTGATCACGTTGGACAGCCCCCAGAACGCGGCAGCCGCCACGACCAGCAGGAACGCGGTCAGCGGACCCGATCCGCCGTGGTCGTGGGCGGCGAGGCCGATCCCCACCAGGGCGACGGCCATGCCGAGGTAGCGGACCGGGCGCAGATCCTCCCGGAGGAAGAGCACCGCGAAGAGCGCCGTGAACACCGCCTGCACCTGGAGGACCAACGAGCTCAGTCCGGCGGGCATCCCGAGGTCCATGCCGGTGAAGAGCAGCCCGAACTTGGCCACTCCCAGCACCAGGCCCACGAGGACGACCCAGCCGAACGCGACAGCGGGGCGGCGTACGAAGAAGATCGCGGGGAGGGCGGCCACGACGAACCGCAGGGCGGAGAACAGCAGCGGCGGGAAGTGGTCGAGGCCGACCTCGATCACCACGAAGTTGAGCCCCCACACGGCGGCGACCAGCACGGCGAGCAGGGAGTGGGTGGGACGCATGCCTCCGATCATGGCGCCGACCACGCTTTAGCACCAGCGAAACCTTCTACTAGATTGGTTTCACCATTGCTTAACGATGATCCGTGAGGAGCCCCCGTGCTCGACCTGTCTCGGCTCCGGGCGTTGCACGCCGTCCACGTCCACGGCTCGGTCAGCGCCGCCGCCAAGGCGCTGGGCTACACCCCCTCCGCCGTCTCCCAGCAGGTCACCAAGCTCGAACGTGAGACCGGCACCCCTCTCCTGGAACGTCAGGGGCGCGGTGTGGTGCTCACCGACGCCGCCGGAATGCTCGTGGACACCGCGGCCCGGATGCTCGCCCTCATGGAAACCGCCGAGGTCACCCTCGAGGAACGGCGCGGCCAACCCTCGGGCCGCCTCACCGTGGCCGCCTTCGCCACCGCCGCCCGGGGCCTGCTCCCCCGCCCCCTGGCCGAACTGGCCCGGAGGTACCCCGACCTCGACCTGCGCGTCGTCGAGGAGGACCCGCACACGTCCCCGCACATGGTCGCGCAGGGAACCGTGGACCTCGCCGTCGTGCACGACTGGGACATCGCGCCGATGACCGTCCCCGAGGGGGTGGCCCGCACCGCGCTCGGTGAGGACCGGTGCGACGTCGTCCTTCCCCGCGACCACCCCCTCGTCGAACTCCCCGTGCTGAGCCGCCGGGACGTGGCCTCGGAACGCTGGATCTGTCAGCCGCCCGGAACCGTCTGCCACGACTGGCTGACCCGCACGCTGCGCCCGGTGCGCGGCGAGCCCGACATCGCCCACTTCGTGGCCGAGTTCCAGACCCAGCTCGCTCTGGTGGAGGTCGGGCTGGGCATCGCCCTGGTCCCCCGCCTGGGGCGGGGCGCCGTGCCCGACTCCCTGGTGGTCAAGCCGCTGGAGCCCGTACCGGTGCGCGGGGTGTCCGCCCTGTGGCGGGAGGGCACCTCCCGGCGGCCCGCCGTCACCGAGGCCGTCCGCCTCCTGCGCGAACACACCGTCCTCCGCTGAGGCCGGAGCCCGTCGGTGGTCAGCCCACCGGGGCGTCCCAGGTCCCCCCGGCCGCACGGTCCTGGGCCTCCAGTAGCGGGACCCGTTCGGACGCGGGCACCGGGCCGGGCGCCGTACCCCTGCCGAAGGGGCCGCCGCCGAGGACCTCCCTGCCGTGCGGGGTGAGCCAGGCGCGGGGGTCCGGGCCGATCGCCACCACACCGGACGGGTTGAGGGCCGTGTGCACGCGGTAGTAGTGGACCCTGATGTGCTCGAACTCGGTGGTGTCCCCAAAGCCCGGGGT
The DNA here is from genome assembly GCF_056173345.1 of Nocardiopsis sp. iso_237. Taxonomy (NCBI): domain Bacteria; kingdom Bacillati; phylum Actinomycetota; class Actinomycetes; order Streptosporangiales; family Nocardiopsidaceae; genus Nocardiopsis; species Nocardiopsis sp. iso_237. The sequence continues at coordinate 4,338,732 of NZ_CM149669.1, forward strand.
CTGGAACAGGTCCCGCGCGTACGCCCACAGCGCCGGGTACTCCGTGAGCTTGCGCCGGTTGCACTTGAAGTGGCCGTGGTAGACCGCGTCGAACCGCACCAGGGTGGCCCACAGCCGCAGGTCGGCCAGGGTGACGTGGTCGCCCACCAGGTACCGGCGGTCGGTGAGGCGGTTCTCCAGGGCGTCCAGCCGGGCGAAGACGGCGGAGACCGCCCGGTCGTAGCGCCGCTGGTCGGGGGCGAACCCGGACCGGTAGACGCCGTTGTTGAGGTCACGGTAGACCTCGGCGCTGACCGCGTCGATCTCCGCGCGCAGGGCCTCGGGGTACAGCTCCGGAGCGCCCTCCCGGGCCAGGTCGCCCCACTCGGTGGCCATGTCCACGCTGATCTGGTCGTAGTCGTTGGACACCAGGTGTCCGCTGGGCACGTCGACCAGGCCGGGCACGCTCACGCCGCCCTCGTAGGCGCGGTCACGGGCGAGGTAGGCCTCGCGCAGGGCGTGGATGCCCAGCACCGGGTCTCGGTCTCCGGGACTGCCGGTGCGCTCGGTGAACACCCAGTGCGGATCCCCCTCGATGATCTCCTGGACCGGGTCGGTGACGGCCAGGGAGACGGCCCCCTCCAGTCCCATGAGCCGCCGGGTCATCACCACGCGGTGGGCCCACGGGCAGGCCCGGTTGACGACCAGCCGGTAGCGCCCCGCCTCGGCCGCGCGCCCGAAGCGGGCGTCGGCGGTGACCCGGTCGGCGAAGGCCGCCGGGTCCCGTTCGATCTCCTCGGTGGGAAGCTTGTTGGCCCTCATACCGGCTACCTCCGACGCTGTGCATCAACTGGGTCCGGAACCGACACTAACTCCCGGACCGCCCGCCGGACCGGTTGTCCACAGGCCCTTTCGCCGCCTCCTCAGGAGTCGTCGCGCAGCTCCGCCACGACCCGGCGGGCGATGGCGCGCCCGGCCCGGTTCGCCCCGATCGTGCTGGCCTGCGGGCCGAACCCGGCGAGGAACAGGCGCGGCTCGTGGACGGCGCGGCCGTTCTCGACCCGCACCCCTCCCCCGGGTTCGCGCAGACGCAGGGGTGCCAGGTGGGTGAGTTCGGAGCGGAACCCGGTGGCCCAGACGATGGCGTCCACGGGCTCGAAGGTGCCGTCGGGCCAGCGGACCCCGTCGGGCTCGATCGCGGTGAACATGGGCCGGGACACGAGGAGCCCCCGGTCCCGCGCGGCGAGGTTCCCGGGGGTGGCGGGCAGGCCGGTGCCGCTGATGATGCTGGGCAGGGGCAGCCCCGCTCGGGCCGCCTCGTCCGCCCTCCGCACCGCACGGACCCCGCCCTCGGGGTCGACGACGAACTCGACCGGTCGGCGGGTGGCCCAGACCGTGCTCGCGGCGACCCCCTCCAGTTCACGCAGGAACCCCACCGCCGAGGTGCCGCCGCCCACCACCAGGACCCGCGCCCCGGCGAAGTCCTCGGCCGCCCGGTACCCGGGCGTGGAGACCTGCACGCCTCGGAAGTCCGCGGCCCCGGCGAAGTAGGGACGGAAGGGCCGTGCCCAGGTGCCGCTGGCGTTGACCACCACACGCCCCGCGACGTCACCCTTGTCCGTGGTGACCAGGAGGCCGGTTCCGTCCTCGCGCACCGAGGTGACCCGGACCGGCCGCGCCACGTCCAGCCCGAACCACCGCTCGTAGCGTTCGTAGTAGTCGCGCACCACGTCCCGCGCGGGGCGGGAGGCGTCGGCGGTGGCGAAGCTCAGGCCCATCTCGCGCATCCCGGGCAGGTCGTCGACCTTGTGCGCGTCGTCCAGCCGCAGCGACTCCCAGCGGAACTGCCACGCCCCGCCGGCGTCGGGTCCGCGGTCCAGGACCACGAACCCCGTCCCGGGTTCGAGCCCGAGCCTGCGCAGGTGCCAGGCGACCGAGAGCCCGGCCTGGCCCGCACCGATGACCACCACGTCCGCCGCACCGGGCGGCGTCGCGCCCCGAACACCCTCCACGACCGCTCCTCACGTTCGTCCGCCAACAGCCGGGAACAACCGCGCGCCCCGGTTCATGCCGGGGCGCGCGGTGGGGACGTCAGTGGCGTGCGCCACCCTCGCCGGGGTCAGCCGGGGAACAACTCCTCCAGCAGGTCCTCGACGAGTCTCCGGATCCTGTCCCGGATCGGCCGCACGGCCTCCACGCCCCGCCCCGCCGGGTCGGGCAGGTCCCAGTCCAGGTAGCGCCTACCGGGGAAGAACGGGCAGGCGTCGCCGCAACCCATCGTGATCACCACGTCCGAGGCGCGGACCGCGTCCTCGGTGAGGACCTTCGGGGTGTTCGCGGCGATGTCGACGCCGACCTCCGCCATGGCTTCCACCACCGCCGGGTTGACCTGCTCGGCGGGAACGGAACCGGCCGAGAGCACCCGTACCCGTCCGGCGCCCAGGCGGTCCAGGAACGCCGCCGCCATCTGGGACCGTCCCGCGTTGTGCACGCAGACGAACAGCACCCGCGGGATCTCGTCCGTCGACTCAGCCACCGTCGTCCCCCTTCGCCTCGGCGGGGAGTTCTCCCGGGAACCAGCGTCGCGCGGCCAGGGCCACGTACACGAGGGCGATGAGCACCGGCACCTCGATCAACGGGCCAACCACTCCGGCCAGAGCCTGGCCCGAGGTGGCGCCGAAGGAGGCGATGGCCACCGCGATCGCCAACTCGAAGTTGTTGCCCGCCGCCGTGAAGGCGAGCGTGACCGAACGCGGGTACGCCATGCCCAGGGCCCGTCCCAGGGCGAGCGTGCCCGCCCACATGACCACGAAGTAGACCAGCAGCGGCAGCGCGATGCGCGCCACGTCCCAGGGCCGCGAGGTGATCGCCTCTCCCTGGAGGGCGAAGAGCATCACGATGGTGAACAACAGCCCGTACAGGCCCCACGGCCCCAACCGGGGCAGCAGGCGGGTCTCGTACCACTCCCGTCCGCGCGCCCGCTCCCCGAGGCGCCGCGTCAGGTATCCGGCCAGGAGGGGAATCCCGAGGAAGACCAGGACGGAGACGGAGATGTCGACGAACGACACGTCGAGGGAGGCCTGTTCCAGCCCCAGCCACCCGGGCAGGACCGACAGGTAGAACCAGCCGAGCGCGCCGAACGCCACCACCTGGAACACGGAGTTGATGGCCACGAGGACGGCGGCGGCCTCGCGGTCACCGCACGCGAGGTCGTTCCAGACGATCACCATGGCGATGCACCTCGCCAGGCCCACGATGATCAGTCCGGTGCGGTACTCCGGCAGGTCCGGCAGGAACAGCCAGGCAAGGGCGAACATGAGCGCCGGGCCGACCAGCCAGTTCACCGCCAGGGAGGTGACCAGCAGCCGCCGGTCACCGGTGACCGATCCCAACCGGTCGTAGCGGACCTTGGCCAGCGGTGGGAACAGCATCACCAGCAGCCCCAGTGCGATCGGCAGGGACACCCCGGCCACACCCGCTCCGGACAGCGCCTCGCCCAGGCCGGGCACCAGGCGGCCCAGCGCCAGACCGGCGACCATGGCCGCCAGGATCCACACCGTCAGGAAGCGGTCCAGGGACGAGAGGCGTCCGACCACGCCCGGAGCGGCGTCCTCACGCGCGGGGGCGCTCACGCGTCGGCCCCCTCGGGGAGTCCGGCCCGACTCAGGACCGAGGCCAGGCGGTCGGTCGTCGCGGGGATCAACCGGTAGTAAACCCAGGTGCCGCGCCGCTCGGACGAGATGAGTCCGGCCTCACGGAGCAGTCTGAGGTGGTGGGAGATGGTCGGCTGCGAGAGGTCGAAGGCGGGCGTCAGATCGCAGACGCACACCTCGTCACCGCGTGACGTGGCGATCATCGACAACAGCCGCAGCCGCACCGGGTCACCCAGGGCCTTGAAGACCCGGGCGAGCTCGACCGACTCTCCGTCCTCCAACGGGGACTGCAACAACCTGGGACAGCAGTCGGCGCCGCCCCGGCCGGGGGCGCCCTCCTCTTGATTCGACATGCGCCTATGTTGACAAACTTCGATACAGAAGGCAAGAGTGGACGCGCCTTGCATAGACAAGCATCAATACAACCCGAGAGGACACCATGTCCCGCATCCAGCTGGCCCTCAACGTCGCCGACCTCGACGCGTCGGTGACCTTCTACTCGACCCTCTTCGGCGTCGAACCCGCCAAGCGCCGCCCCGGCTACGCCAACTTCGCCGTGGCCGAGCCCCCGCTCAAGCTGGTCCTCATCGAGGGAGAGCCCGGCCAGGAGACCCGTCTGGACCACCTGGGTGTCGAGGTGGAGGAGAGCGCGCAGGTCGACGCGGCCACCGGCCGCTTCCGGGCCTCGGGCCTGGCGACCTTCGAGGAGAACGACACCTCGTGCTGCTACGCCGTCCAGGACAAGGTGTGGGTCCACGGGCCCGGCCGGGAACCGTGGGAGGTGTACGTGGTCAAGGGCGACAGCGACCAGAGGGGCGCCGCGCCCGCCACCGTCACGGGCGAGGCCTCCGCCTGCTGCGCCGCCGAACGGGAGTAGCGCCCCGGCCCCCGCCTGGCCTGGGGGTCCCTCGTGGTACCCCCACCAGGCGGGACTCCCTCCCTGACGTGAATCGTGGTGCTCTAGTGGGCAGAACAGAGAGTCAACGATGGGAGTGGCCATGCGAGCCGTAGTGATGCACGGACCCGGCGACGTCCGGGTCGAGGAAGTCCGGGAACCGGCGATCATCGAGCCGACCGACGCCGTCATCCGGGTCACCGCCGCATGCGTCTGCGGATCGGACCTGTGGCCCTACCGAGGCGTCGAACAGCAAGACGGGCCCACCCGCATGGGCCACGAGTACATCGGCGTGGTGGAGCAGGTCGGGCCCGCGGTGCGGGACATCCGGGTGGGCGACTTCGTCGTCGGTTCGTTCGTGGCCTCCGACAACACCTGCGAGATCTGCCAGGCGGGCTTCCAATCGCGCTGCGTCCACCAGGTGATGATGGGCTCCATCGGCACCCAGGCGGACTACGCCCGCGTTCCGCTGGCCGACGGCACCCTGGTCAGGGTGCCGGGGGAACCCACTCCGGAACAGACCCGCGGCCTGCTGGCCGCCTCCGACGTGCTGGGCACCGGCTGGTTCGGCGCGGTCGCGGCCGAGGCGGGACCGGGCCGCAGCGTCGCGGTGGTGGGTGACGGCGCCGTCGGCCTGTCGGCGGTCCTGGCCGCGAGCCGCCTCGGCGCGGAGCGGATCATCGCGGTGTCGCGCCACGCCGACCGCCAGGCGCTGGCCCGGCGGTTCGGCGCCACCGACATCGTGGAGGAGCGGGGCCGGGCGGGGGCCGAGAGGGTGCGGGAGCTCACCGGCGGCCTGGGGGCCCACTCGACGGTCGAGGCGGTCGGCACCCAGGAGTCCATGGAGCAGGCCATCCACTCCACGCGGCCGGGCGGGCACGTCGGCTACGTCGGAGTGGCCCACGGGGTCGAACTCGACGGCATGGACCTGTTCTTCTCCACCGTGAGCCTGCTCGGCGGCCCCGCCCCGGTGCGGCGGTTCCTGCCCGACCTGGTCGAGCTGATCATGACGGACCAGATCGACCCCGGGGCGGTCTTCGACCTCACCCTCCCGATCGAGGAGGCGGCGGAGGCGTACCGGGCCATGGACGAGCGCCGGGCCACCAAGGTGATGCTCACCCTCTGAGAGCAAGCGGGGCCTATTGACTATCGATAGCTATCTATCGATAATCGATCTATGCACCGCTACCTCACCCTCATCCTGCGCGCCGCGATCCTCGTGGCCGTCCTGGTCGGCCTCTTCGGGCAGATCGTCGTCATCCCCGGGGCCATCGCGGACGAGGCCGCCTACTTCCCGTCGTACGAGAGGATCGTCGTTCCGTACACGGTCCTGGGCATCCTCGGCGTCGCCTGCGTCCAGGTCGCGCTGGTCGCCACATGGAAGCTGCTCGGCATGCTGCGCCGCGACGCGCTCTTCGACCCCGGCGCCTTCCTGTGGGTGGACGTCATCATCGGCGCCAGCCTCGTGGCGACGCTGCTCTCCGCCGGGGTCGCGGCGCACCTGGTCGTGACCGACATGCCGTTCGCCAACGGCGCCATGGAGGCGGTCGCCGCACTCGGCGCCGCCTCCCTGGCCACCGCCGTGGGCGCCGCGTTCGCCATGCTGGTCGTCCTGATGCGCGGCCTCCTGCGCAAGGCGACCCACCTCCAGACCGAGATGGCCGGGGTGGTCTGATGGCGATCATCGTCGACCTCGACGTCCAGCTCGCCCGGAGCGGCATGTCGGTCGGGGAGTTCGCGGAGGCCGTCGGGATCACCCCCGCCAACGTGGCCGTCCTGAAGAACGGCCGCGCCAAGGCGGTGCGGTTCACCACCCTGGACGCGATCTGCCGCGTACTGGACTGCCAGCCCGGCGACGTCCTGCGCCGGGTCCCCGACGAGGACTGATCACTCGCGCACGGCGGCCACGGCCTCGATCTCCACGAGCTGGTCGTCGTAGCCCAGGACGGTGACGCCCATGAGCGTGCTGGGCACGTCGTGCTCCCCGAAGGCGTCCCGGACCACCTCCCAGGCGGCGACCAGGTCGTCCTGGGAGGTGGAGGCGACGAGCACCCGGGTGTTGACCACGTCCGTGAGCTCGGCACCCGCCTCGGCCAGGGCGGTCCGCAGGTTGGCCACGCACACGGCCGCCTGCCCCGCGTAGTCGCCCACCGCGGCGGTGGAGCCGTCCTCGTTGAGCGGGCACGATCCTGCGGGGAAGATCAGGCGCACCCCCGACGGCACGGTCGCCGCGTAGGCGTACTCGGCGGCGTCGGAGAGGGCGGCGGAACGGATGAGGGTGACTGCACTGTTCAAGAAGGGTCTCCAATGGGAAGCGTCGAACCCCCGGAACCCTAGCGTCGGAGAGGGACGCCGACCATCGATTTTCATGTTCACCGCCCGAACCCGCGCATCCCGACTCCTTGGAACGAAGCAAGGGTGCAACCGATAGTGACGACATCGACGCGTTCGGGAGTTCCGGGATGACCACGATCACCCTCGACCACGCCACCAAGGGCCACGAGCTGTCGCACGCGCGCTCCCGGGCCACGCCGCGCGCAACGACGTCACCGCCCAGGTCCCGCCCGAGCCGCCCCACCGCCATATCTCCGAGGTCCCGCACATCGACGCCGACGGACGGGTGCGCGAGACGCCGATGTCCGTCCTGGGCGGCCTGGCGGACTCGGTGAAGGGGCACACGGCCGACCTCTTCTCCCCCGGGGCCGACGCCCTGAGCGACCACGCCATGAACGCCTACGTCACCCACCTCGACGCCGCCGCCCGCTGAGGACACGCGTCCGGACTGACCCCAGAGCAGCTGGACACCCTCCACCAGAGCCACCCTCGGGTGTGCGCGCCCGTCAGGTGCCGTCGGGAGTCGGCGGCGTCTCGATGAGGGCCCGCAACGCCGGTTCGAGCACACGCTCGATCTCGGCCTGGTCGACACCGGCGATAGCCGGCACCTTCAGCAGGTACCGGGAGATGGCGACCCCGAGGGTGCAGGCGTTCAGCACGGCCGCGCGCAGTTCGGCGTCGTCGCCGCCCATCAGGTCCGCGACCGCGGCCTGGGCCGGCGCCACGACCTCGTCACGCAGGATCCGCCCCGCCAGGGGGTGTGTCAGGGAGCTGCGCAACAGGGCCTCCGAGCCCGCCCGGCGATCGGGGTCCTCGAAGCCCGCGAACAGGTGCGACGCCGCCGCCTTCGCCAGGTCGTCGGGCGTCTCCACGGCGCCCGGCGGATCGAAGCCCACCTTGGCGGCGGCTCCGAAGAGCTGCTCCTTGTTGCCGTAGAGCTGCATCACCAGTGCGGGATCGACGCCCGCGTCAGTGGCGATGCTCCGGATCGTCGTGCGCTCGAATCCGTGTTCGGCGAACTGCCTCCGCGCGGCCGCGAGGACCGCCGCTTCGGTGCGCTTCCGCCGTTCCGCGCGCGACAACCGCGCCGAGTCTGCCTCCGCCATGGGTTTCACTCTACACGCATTGACCGAAATGAACTTTCGCTCTACGTTCGTTGAGTGAACGAGAGGAAGACGATGATGAGTGACACAAGCCCGGCACCACGCCGGGAGAAGCGGCGCGGGTCGGGGCGGCGGCGGTGGTGGGCCCTGACGGTGCTGGCCGTCAGTCAGCTGCTGATCGTGGTCGACGCGACGATCGTGAACGTCGCGCTGGCGGCGATCCGCGACGACCTGGGGTTCGCGGCACACGACCTCCAGTGGGTGATCACCGCCTACACACTGGCATTCGGCGGACTCCTGGTGCTCGGTGGCCGCCTGGCCGACCGTTTCGGACGCCGACGGATGTTCGTCGTCGGTTCGCTGGTCTTCGCCGTCGCGTCGCTCCTGGGCGGATGGGCGGAGACGTCGGTGGTGCTGGTGGCGGCCCGCGCCGCGCAGGGTGTCGGCGCCGCGGTGATGGCTCCGGCGGCACTGGCCCTGCTGATGGCGGTCTTTCCCGTCGGTCGCGAACGAACGATGGCGCTGGGCGTGTGGGCGGGCGTGACCGCGGGGGGCACGGCGCTCGGCCTGATCCTCGGCGGCGTGCTGACACAGGCCCTCTCCTGGCCCTGGGTGTTCTGGATCAACGTCCCGGTCGCGGCCGCCGCGGTCGCGCTGGCCGTCGCCGTGCTGCCCGCCGGACGGGGCGAGCGCGGCGAGGGGATGGACGTGGCGGGCGCCGTCACCGTGACGGGCGGCCTGATCGCCCTGGTCTACGGCCTGGTCCGCTCCACCGAGGCCGGATGGACGTCACCTGGCACACTCGGGGCGCTCGGGGCGGCGCTGGTCCTCCTCGTGGCCTTCGGCGTGCTCCAGGCGCGCGGCGCCCACCCGCTCGTGCCCCCGCGCCTGATGCGGATCCGCGGCGTCTGGGGAGCCGACGTGATCGGGCTGATCTTCGGGGTCGCCATCTACGCGCTGTTCTTCTTCCTCAGCCTCTTCCTCGCCACCGCCCTCGAGTACGGCCCCGTCAGTGTCGGCCTGGCGTTCCTGCCGATGACCGTCGCGATCGCGATCGCGGCACGGTTGGCGGGAGGACCACTGGCCGCCGTCCGACCCGACCGGCTCGCCGTCACGGGCTCGCTGCTCGTGGCCGCCGGGCTCGCGGTGCTCACCCGGGTCGGGCCCGACGCGGGCTACGCGGACACCGTCCTCCCCGGCGTCGTGCTGGCCGGGTTCGGGCTGGGCCTGGCGTTCGTACCGCTGACCACGGCGGCGGTCTCCTCCGCTGACCCCTCGGACAGCGGGATCGCGTCGGCCCTGTTCAACGCCGGTCAGCAGCTCGGTGGGGCCATCGGCCTCGCGGTCCTCACCACGGCCAGCGCCACCAGGACGGCTCGGCTCGTGTCCGAGGGAGAGTCGGCGACGGCCGCGGCCACCGCCGGGTGGAGCCTCGGGTTCGCCATCGGCGCCGCGACCGCCCTCACCGGGGCCGTCATCGCCGCGATCACGCTCCGCCCCCCGAAGGTGTGAACGCCCACCACGACCCCCGCCTGGGAACGCCCCCCGGACATGACGAAGCCCTGGTGAGAACTTCCTGTCTCACCAGGGCTTTCCTTTGTCGGGACGGCGGGATTTGAACCCACGACCCCTTGACCCCCAGTCAAGTGCGCTACCAAACTGCGCTACGTCCCGGCCGCTGGGCGGCGCCGTCTCCGGCGTCGCCAACGGGGAAGACTCTATCGCATCTCCCGGGGGGTTCGCACCACGATGCGTGCCCCCTCGGGGCTCCGGTGGGCGGCCGGCCCAGGCGACCGCGCCGGTTCGACGAGGAGCGCGTCGCCCCGGCCGCGACGCCGCCGTCGACGCCCAGGGCGCGGGCGGACACTGCGCAAGAACGGTCAAGCGGAGACGAGGGCCCCCGGAACATACTGGTCACATGACCGAACCCACCACCGGACGGGACCGCCTGCGGGAACTGCTCGACGCGGTCCTGGACGAGGACAACACCCGGCTGAGCGAGATGGCCGGGCAGGCGCACGCCTCACCGTTCCACTTCAGCCGCCAGCTGACCCGGGACACCGGTGAGTCACCGGTGGCTCTGCGCCGGAGGGTCCTGATGGAACGGGCCGCCTGGCGGATCGGTCAGGGCTGCAGCGTCACCGACGCCGCCTTCGAGGCCGGGTACTCCTCCGTGGAGGGGTTCACCCGCGCCTTCGCACGGGCGTTCGGCCATCCTCCGAGCGCCACCACGGCGGGCAGCGGCCGCTGGCTGCCCGCACCGAACGGCGTCCACTTCCACCCACCGCTCCACCTGTGGGTGGAGGAGAACCCGAGGAACCGCCCCAGCATGGACGTGACAGCGCTCCAGACCCACCACGACGTGGACGACACCGACCGGCTGATCCGGCTCGCCGCCGATCTGCCCGAGGAGGAGTACCGCCGGGTCCGGGACACCCGGACCGTCCTGTCCTGGGACGGACCCGAGGGTTCCATCGCCGCGACCCTGGGCCACCTGGTGGGCACCAAGGAGTCGTGGCTCGCCTCCATCGCGGGCGCGGACACACCCGAACACGGCGCCGACGACCCGGAGTCACTGCGGGTCAGGCACGCGGAGGCGGGGGCGCGGTGGATCGCCGCGGTCACCGACATCGGTCGGCGGGACGCCTGGGGCGACCGGCTGATCGACGCCCTGTGCGACCCGCCGGAGAGCTTCCTCCTCGGCGGGGTGGTGGCGCACGTGCTCACCTACTCCGCGTACCGCAGGCTGAACGTCCGGCACATGCTGCGCGAGGCGGGGGTGGAGGTCGACCAGGGCGACCCCCTGGAGTGGTTGCCGGAACGCTACGAATCAAGGAAACGGGGAGACACAGCATGAGGACCGTGTACGAGACCGCCACGAGTCTGGACGGGTTCATCGCCGACCAGGACAACTCTCTGGACTGGCTGTTCGCCGTGGAGGGCGCACAGGAGGGAGAGGCGATCGACGAGACCGCCGAGTTCATCAGGAACGCCGGGGCGATCGTCATGGGGGCGACCACCTACGAGTGGATCCAGGAGTACGAGGGGCACAAGCCCTGGCCGTACGAGGCGCCCACCTGGGTGCTCACCCACCGGGAGCTCCCCCGGATCGAGGGCGACCTGCGTTTCACCAGCGCAGACACCGACCAGGAGCTGCGGGACCTGCACGCCGAGATGGTGCGGGTCGCGGACGGCCATGACGTGTGGGTGGTCGGCGGTGGACGGATCGCCGCGAACCTCGCCCGGCTGGGCCTGTTGGACGAGGTGTCGGTGTCCGTGGCCCCGGTGAGCCTGGGCGGCGGCGCGCCCCTGCTGGACGGACGGGTCCAGCTGCGCCCGCTGGAGGTCAAGCCGGTGGGGGCCTTCGCCTGTCTGCGCTACGCGGTGGTCAAGGACTGACCCGAGGGGGCCACGGGGGGTTCCCCGTGGCCCTCAGGCCTCCAGGTCGCGCAGGTGCTCGGCCGCCCGCGCGACCTGGTCCTCGTTGAACACCGCCACCCCGTTCTCACGGAGCAGGTACGCGGTCACGCCCTCACCGGACACCCTGCGCCCCTCGAAGGCCCCGTCGTACACCTCGCGCGTCCCACACGAGGGGCTGGACTCCTTGAGCAGTGCCACCGCCACTCCGTGCGCACGTGCGAAGGACAGGGCCGCCCGCGCACCCGCGACGAAGTACTCGGTCACGTCCGCGCCCTCCGGGGTGCGGATACGGGCCCGGCCGGCGAGCACGTCGGCGGCGTCCGCGCCGGGCTCGATCTCGGCGGGCGGCCTGGGGACCGGGAGTCCCCCGGCGACCTCCGGGCAGTGCACGACCAGGCGCCCCTCCTCCCGCCAGCGGGTGACCGTGTCGTCCCCCACCGGTTTGGCCCTACCGTCGTAACGGACCCTGCGCCCCATCAGACAGGCGCTGACCAGCACTTTGCGCATGGTGCCACGCTACCGTCGGCCGACAGGTACGCCTCCCACGCTTTCACCACCCCAAGTGTTTATCTATGTACTTCAGGTGATTTCACCGAGGGGGAGACGTGAGCGAACAACCGGCCCAGCCGACCCTGAAGACGGAGCGCGGGACCACCCGCAAGGCCGTCGTCGCGGCCGCGATCGGCAACGCGACCGAGTGGTACGACTTCGGTGTCTACAGCTACCTCGCCGTGACGATCGGCCTGGTCTTCTACCCGTCGCAGTCCGGCGGGGTACAGCTCATCGCCACCTTCACCACCTTCGCGGCGGCCTTCCTCGTCCGTCCGCTCGGCGGCGTGTTCTTCGGCCCGCTCGGCGACCGGATCGGCCGCAAGCGCGTCCTGGCCGCCACCATGCTGCTCATGGCGGTCAGCACCTTCTCGATCGGCCTCATCCCGTCCGCCGCGACCATCGGCATCGCCGCGCCGATCCTGCTCCTGCTCGCCCGTATGCTCCAGGGCTTCTCCACGGGCGGTGAGTACGGCGGCGCCACGACGTTCATCGCGGAGTACGCCCCCGACAAGCGACGGGGGTTCCTCTCGTCGTGGCTGGAGTTCGGCACCGTCAGCGGCTACGTGGGCGGCGCGGCCATCGTCACCGTGATGACCCTGCTGCTGGGCCCCGACACCATGCAGGCCTGGGGATGGCGCATCCCGTTCCTGCTCGCGCTGCCGCTGGGCGCCATCGGTCTCTACCTGCGAGTGAAGCTGGAGGAGACCCCGGTCTACAACGAGAACACCGACGGTTTCGCCAAGGACGAGGAGGGCGAGCGCCGCAAGGGCCAGCTCAAGGAGACGATCGTGGGCCAGTGGCACGCCATCGTGCTCTGCATCGGCCTGGTCATGGTGTTCAACGTCAACAACTACATGGTGACCGCGTACATGCCCACGTACCTGGAGGCGGTGCTGGGGTACGGTTCGACCCTGGCCCTGGTGGTGACCCTGGGCGCCATGGTGTTCATGCTGGCCAGCGTGACCCTGTTCGGATTCATGAGCGACCGGGTGGGCCGCAAGCCGGTCCTGATGTCCGGGTGCGTCTTCGGGCTCGTGCTGTCCCTGCCCGCCTTCTGGCTCCTGCAACAGGGCAACGCGTGGACGGCGGCCCTGGGTGTGCTGGTCCTGGCCGTCACCCTGGTGCACTTCTCCGGCGCGGGCCCCGCATCGCTCCCGGCTTTCTTCCCGACCAAGGTCCGCTACGGCGCCCTGGCCATCAGCTTCAACGTCTCGGTGGCGCTGTTCGGCGGTACCACCCCGCTGATCTCCGAGTCGCTGGTGCAGGCCACGGGGAACCCGTACTCCCCCGCCTGGCTGGTGATGGGGGCCAGCGTCATCGGTCTGGTCGTGGTGTGGCGGATGAAGGAGAGCGCGGGGAAGCCGCTGCCCGGCGCCCCGGCCATCCCGGTGCCCGAACCCGGCCCGGGTTCCTCCGGGCACCTGCCCTACCCGAGGCGGAGCGGCGAGTCCGGTTCGGGCATCCGGGGCAGCAACGTCCGCCGTCTGCCGACGGACACCTGAGCGGACTGTCCGCGCACACGACGGAGGGGGCGTTCCGTACGGAACGCCCCCTCCGTCGTGTGTCTAGGAGTCTGAACCGGAACCGGCCGCGGCGTCCCCGTCGTCGTCCACCTGGTCCTGGATCGCGGACATCAGGAGGGAGGAGGCCTCCAGGTTGCCCATGAGCCGGTCGACCGTCATGAGGGCCAGACCCTGCTGGGGGTCGCCCAGGACGAGGAGCTTGTCCCCGGGGGAGATCCCGAGGTCGCGGCGGGCCTTAGCGGGCAACGAGATCTGGCCGCGTTCGCTGACCGTCACCGCACCGTAGAAACCCCGGCCGCCGGGCCCGTAGGGCGCGCCGTCCGCCTTTTCGGCCACCTGGCCACCACCTTCTGCGCACGTTTCACACAGCGTATCAAGCGGATCATGCACGCCCCAACGATGACACCTTGACATGTTCTGCATGATTTACATGTACTAACATGTATGCCGTACCCGACTGAGGAGGAGCCGTGACCCCAACCGCGTCGCGAGCGCTCGCCCCCGACCTGGCCAGGGGCACCATGCTGCTGGCCATCGCCTTCGCCCACGCCCCGCTGTTCGTCCTCGCCGTCGACCACGGACCGGCGCTGGCCAACGGACTCTCGCTCGCCTTCCACGACCTGTTCGTCAACAACACCGCCCGCCCCATGTTCGCCTTCCTCTTCGGCTACGCCCTCGTGCAGACGCTGAACCAGAGGACCGGGCGCGGTGACGAGCCCGCCGACGTCCGCGCCATGCTGCGCCGCCGGGGCCTGTGGCTGATGGTCTTCGGCCTGGTCCACCTGCTGCTGGTGCCCATCGACATCCTGGCCGCCTACGGCCTCGCGTCACTGCTGCTCGTGGGTCTGCTCAGGGCGCGTGACCGCACCCTGCTGCGGCTCGGCGCCCTCAGCCTGCTCCCCGGCACACTGCTTTCCGCAGTACCGATGCTCCTCGCCCTGGGGCGAGGGGTGACCACCTTCGATGTGGGGACGCTGGCCACTCCCGTCGGAGCCGACCTCGCCGCCCAGTACGTCCAGCGGCTGCCCGCCGCGCCGTTCGGGCTCGTGGTCGGAACGGTCCTGGTGGTCCCCGGTGTGATCGCGGGGATGTGGGCGGCCCGACGCGGGCTGCTGGACGACCCCGGGAGCCACCGCGCGTTCCTGGTCCGGGCCGTGGTGGTGACCACGGCGGTCTCCGCCCTGGGGGCCCTGCCGTCGATCCTCGCCCAGACCGGGCTGTGGACACCCGCCTCGACGGCCTCGGTGTGGGGTACCGCGCTCCTCCAGCCGCTCACCGGCTACTTCGGTGGCTTCGGCCTGGTCGGGGCCATCGCGCTGGTGTCCCTCCGGGCCGCCCGCTCCCAGGGACCGGTCACCACCGCCGTGGCCGCCCTGGGACAGCGCTCGATGACCTTCTACCTGGTCCAGAGCGTGGTGTTCGTGGCGGTCTTCTCACCGGTCGCCCTCGGCCTGCAGGACCGCACGGGGCTCGCCGCGTCCCTGGGCGTGGCCGCCCTGACCTGGCTGGTGTCGTTGGTCGCCGCCGACCTCATGCGCCGCCGGGGCCATCGGGGCCCGGCGGAGCGGCTGCTCCGCCGCCTGGTCGGCCCGGTCCGCCCCGGGGCCGTCTCCGAGCCGGACCGGCGGGACCCGTCCCCCGCCCCATAGGCACGCACGATGAGGGGGCGTCCCGTACGGAACGCCCCCTCATCGTGTTTTCTCGAACCCTGCGGTGGCCGGGGCCGCCGTCAGCGGCGACCGCCGCCGCGCGGCTTGCGGTCCGGACGCACACTGCCCTTGGAGGCGCGGCCCGGGGTCCCGTTCTTCTTCTCCCGGATACGCATACTGATGTGCACCGGGGTCCCCTCGAAACCGAAGTCCTCGCGCAGACGGCGCTCGATGAACCGGCGGTAGTTCTCCTCGAGGAAACCGGTCGTGAACAGGATGAAGTGCGGCGGACGCGCACCGGCCTGCGTCGCGAACAGGATCTTGGGCTGCTTGCCGCCGCGCACCGGCGGCGGGGTGGCCGCCACCAGCTCCTTGAGCCAGTTGTTGAGCTGACCCGTGGAGATGCGCTGGTTCCACCCGGCCAGGCTGGTCTCGATCGCCGGAACCAGACGCTCCATGTGGCGGCCGGTCATCGCGGAGATGTTCACCCGGGGGGCCCAGGAGACCCGCGCCAGCTGGCGGTCGATCTCCTTCTCCAGGTACGTGCGGCGCTCCTCGTCGAGGATGTCCCACTTGTTGAACGCCAGGACCAGACCGCGACCGGCCTCCACGACCTGTTCCACGACCCGGATGTCCTGCTCGGCCAGCGGCTCGCTGACGTCCATCAGCACCACGGCCACCTCGGCCCGCTCCAGAGCGCTGCCGGTGCGCATCGTCGCGTAGTAGTCGGCGCCCTGGAGCGCACGGAACCGGCGGCGGATGCCGGCGGTGTCGATGAACTTCCAGGTCTGGCCGCCCAGCTCGATCAGCTCGTCGACGGCGTCACGGGTGGTACCCGCGACCGAGTCCACGACCACGCGGTCCTCACCGGCGAGCCGGTTGAGCAGGCTGGACTTGCCCACGTTCGGGCGGCCCAGCAGGGCGATGCGGGACGGACCGTCCTCGTCGTCCTCGGCGTCGCCCACGGGGGTCTCGGGGAAGGCCTCCACGATGGCGTCCAGCATGTCGCCGGTACCGCGACCGTGCAGGGCGCTGATCGGGAACGGCTGGCCCACACCCAGGTTCCACAGGTCGAGCGCGTCGGCCTCCTGCTGCCCGCCGTCCACCTTGTTGGCGGCCAGCACCACGGGCTTCTTGGTGGCGCGCAGGACCCGCGTCACGGCGGCGTCGGCGTCGGTGATGCCCACGGTCGCGTCGACCACGAACAGGATGACGTCGGCGGTCTGCGCGGCGTACTCGGCCTGCCGGGCGACCATCGCGGCCAGCCCGCTGACGCTGGTCTCCCAGCCGCCGGTGTCCACCAGCGTGAAGCGGTGGTTCTGCCACTCGGCGTCGTAGGCCACCCGGTCACGGGTCACGCCCGGGACGTCCTCCACGACCGCCTCACGGCGGCCGATGATCCGGTTGACCAGGCTTGACTTGCCGACGTTGGGTCGGCCGACCACGGCGACGACGGGCAGTGCCGCCTCCTCGCCCTCGGGCCCCTCGCCCACGTCGGACACGTCGAACTCACTCATGTACTCGTACTCCCGGTTCCAGGTCCTCACGCGCCCAGGATGCGTGCCGCGAGGATGTCGAAGGATTCGACGCGATCGCCACGTGAATCACCCACGGGCGCCGCTGCGGGCGCCCGTGTCCTGCCACGGGGGGCAACCCCCGTGGATGTTCGTGTGTTCCCCCTGACGGGGGTGGTGTGGCCGGTCTCTCCCCGGCCTCCCGCCGTCTCCGGCGGGTCCGCGCTAGCTGTCGCGGGCCTCGTCGGCCAGCTTGACGACCAGGGCGACGACCTCGTCGAGGCTGAGGCCGGTGGTGTCGAGCTCGGTGGCGTCGGCGGTCTGCGTCAGCGGCGAGTGGGCCCGGCTGGAGTCGAGCTTGTCCCGGCGGGCCAGGTCGGCCTGGGTCGCCGCGACGTCGACGGTCCGGACCTCCTTGCTGCGCCGCTGCGCGCGCGCCTCGGCGCTGGCGGTCAGGAACAGCTTGACGGGAGCGTCGGGGGCGACGACCGTCGTGATGTCACGGCCCTCCACCACGATACCGGCGCTCTCCACGCGGGCGGTCTCGATGACCTCGCGCTGGGTCCGCACCAGCAGCTCACGGGCCTCGGGCACGGCCGAGACGGCGCTGACGCTGGTGGTGACCTCCTTGCTGCGGATCTCGGCGGCCACGTCACGACCGTCCACCGTCACGGAGGGGGCGGACGGGTCGGTGCCCATCGAGATGACCGGGCGCTCGACGTTGGCGGCCACCGCGGCGGCGTCCTCGACGTCCACGCCGTTGTCCAGCATCCACCAGGTCAGGGCCCGGTACATGGCTCCGGTGTCGAGGTAGCGCAGCTCCCGCGCCTTGGCGACACCCCTGGCCGTGCTCGACTTGCCCGACCCGGAGGGACCGTCGATGGCGATGACGATGCCCTTGCCCTGCGCACTCACTGCTGCTGACTCCCGAGATCACTGTGCCTGCGTCGGCGTCTGCTGTCGCCGACGCCTCAGCCTACCTTCGCGCCGACACGCCCGGCACCATGTGCCCGGGGGCGGGGTCACAGGCCGGGGTGCACCGACCAGCCGTCGGCCGACAGCTCGCCGGCCAACGTGTCCACGGCCTCCGGGAGCACGTACAGCTCGGCCACGCCCAGCGGCAGGCCGGGGCTGTGCTCGATCCGCACGTCCTCGATGTTCACTCCGACGGTGGCGGCGGCCGCGAACAGGCGGCCCAGGGCACCGGGTGCGTCCGGGATGACCACGGGGATCACGGTGTACTCCGGGCGGCGGACGGTCCCGTGCTTGCCGGGGATCCGGGCCTGCCCCGAACGCCCGCGCGCCAACAGGTCGCGAACGGGTTCCAGGCCGTCCCGGGAGGTGGCTCCGTGCCCGGTACCGCTCCAGGACCGCAGGGCGTCGGCGGCGGCGGTCAGGTCCCGGGCGACCCCGTGCAGCACCTCCGCGACCGGACCCGCGTTGTGGGTGAGGATCTCCTCCCACATCACCGGGTCCCCTCCGGCGATCCGCGTGACGTCGCGCACCCCCTGACCCGCCAGGGTCAGCGCGTCCCCGTCACCGGAGAGCAGCCGGGCGGCCACCGCGGCGGCGGCCACGTGCGGGGTGTGCGAGACCAGGGCCACCGCGCGGTCGTGCGCGCGGGCGTCCAGCACCAGCGGGTCCGCGCCGCACATGCGGGCCAGACCGGCCACCGCCTCGACGGAACCGTGGTCGGCCTCCGGGGTGGGGCAGAGCGCCCAGGACCGGCCGAGGAACAGGTCGGCGCGGGCGGCGCCGGGACCGTGCTTCTCACGGCCGCCCATGGGGTGGCCGGGCACGAAGGTCGCCATGTCGCAGCCGAGCCGCTCGGCGCCCTCCAGCACACTCGTCTTCACACTGGCCGCGTCGGTGTACACCTGGGCCAGTTTGCGCTGCTGGACGTCGCGCAGCACCTCCGGGACCACGGCGGGCGGAGCGGCGATCACCGCGACGTCCACAGGGGAACCGTCCCCGGCCTCCGTCAGCGGGCGCCCGGCGCCGAGGTCACAGGCCAGGCGGAGGGAGGCGGGGTCGGGGTCGCTGAGCGTGACGTCCACGTCGCGGGCGCGCAGGGCCAGGGCGATCGACGTTCCGATCAGTCCGGTCCCGACCACCGTGACCCGACGCGGCTCCGTCCGGCCCGTCCCGGCCGCTTCCTCGCCCACAGCACTCCCCCGAGTCACCGTGCCCACGCCTGTCGCGGGCACGGTCCCAGGGTACGACCTCCTGACCTGGCCTCCCGCCGTGATCGCGGCGAGGGGCCCGGACGGGCGGCGATGACGCCGCGGTCGGCTACTGGGCGATGTCCAGGCGCAGTGCCTGGGCGCCGCGCAGGTAGACGTGCTGGACCTCGGCGCGCGGGAGGTCGGTCTCCACATGGGCCATCAGCCGCACCACGCGCGGCAGGGCGCCGGGGACGTCGATCTCGGACGCGCACATCAGCGGGACGTCCGTGAAACCGACACCCCGCGCCGCCAGCGCGGGGAACTCACTGGTCAGATCCGGAGTGGCCGTGAACAGCACGCTGATCACGTCGTCGGTGGTGAGCCCGTTGCGCCGCATCACCTCGGAGACCAGTTCGGTCGTGGCCTCCAGCACCTGCTCGCGTTCGTCCGCGTCGACCTGCACCGCACCGCGAATGGCCCGTACCGCCACGTTCGATCCCGCTTTCGTCCTCGTCGGTGGTGCCGTCGCCCGGGGAAGACAGGAGACGGCGGCCGCTCCCCGAGTGGGGCGCGACCGCCGTCAACTGTATCGACAGACCTCCGGGTCAGAGACCGGCGGCCTTGTAGAGTTCGCCGACCTCACGCGAGCTGAGCGCGCGCATGGTGCCCAGACGCAGGGTGTTGAGGTCGATCGGACCGACCTGGGTGCGGGCCAGGTCCGCGACCGGGTGGCCCACCGCCTCCATGAGGCGACGCACGATGTGCTTGCGCCCCTCGTGCAGACGGATCTCCACCATGGCCTGGGTGTCGTCGTTGTCGACCACGCGGAAGGAGTCGACCTGGACCGGTCCGTCCTCCAGCTCCACACCCTTCTGGATCTCGCGCACCACGCGGTGCGGAACCGGGCCCGGCACCTTCGCGATGTAGGTCTTGACGACCTTGTAACGCGGGTGCGTGAGGCGGTTGGCCAGGTCACCGTCGTTGGTCAGCAGGATGAGACCCTCGGTCTCGGTGTCCAGCCGACCCACGTGGAAGATGCGCTCGTCGGTCTGGCCGGCGTAGTCGGCCAGGGTCGGGCGACCCTCCGGGTCCCACATGGTGCTGACCACGCCGCGCGGCTTGTTCAGCGCGAAGTACAGCTTGTCCGGGGCGGTGACCACGCGCATGCCGTCGACACGGATCTCCGAGGCCTCGGGGTCGACCCGGGCGCCGAAGCGCTTGACGATCTGGCCGTCGACGCTGACCCGACCGGCCGCGATCATCTCCTCGCTGGCCCGACGACTGGCGACACCGGCCGCGGCCAGCGCCTTCTGGAGCCGGATGCCGTCGGGGACGTCCGTGTAGGTGTCACGGGAGTCACCCTCGTGGCGGTCCTCGTCGCGCGGGTTGAAGTCCGCGCGCAGGGCCTGGAGACGCTCGCGCGCCGCCTTGGAGAGCTGGCTCTCGCTCTTGACGTCACGGACGGGCTCGTGGTCGCGGCGGGCCGGACGCTGGTCCGGGTCACGGCGTGCCCGGTCGTCACGGCCCTGGGGACGGCCGCCGCGGTTGTCGTCACGGCGCTGGTAGCCGCCGCGCTTGTCGTCACGGCCCTGGAGGCGGCGCCCCTGGGCGTCACGGCGGGGACGCTCCTCGCGGAAGCCGCCGCGCTTGTCGTCACGGGCGCCCTGGTAGCCACCGCGCCGGTCGTCACGGTTGCGATCGTCGCGGTTGCGGTCGTCGCGACGGGGACGGTCGTCCCGGTCGAAACGGCCGCCACGGCTGTCGCCACGGTTCTGGAAACCACCGCGCCGGTCGTCACGGTTGCGGTCGTCACGGCGGGGACGGTCGTCCCGACCCTGCGGACGGCCACCACGGTTGTCGTCACGACGGTCGAAGGAACGGCCCCCACGGTCGTCGCGACCCTGGTAGCCACCACGTCGGTCGTCGCGGTCGAAGCGACCGCCACGGTTGTCGTCGCGTCCGCGCTCGTCACGGCGGGGACGGTCGTCCCGACCCTGCGGACGGCCACCGCGGCTGTCGTCACGGCGGTCGAAGGAGCGACCACCACGGTCGTCGCGACCCTGGTACCCACCACGTCGGTCGTCGCGACCCTGGTAACCACCACGGCTGTCGTCACGGCGGTCGTAGGAGCGACCCCCGCGGTCGTCGCGGTTCTGGTTGCCGCCGCGCCGGTCGTCGCGGTCGAAGCGACCGCCACGGTTGTCGTCGCGACGGTCGTAGGAGCGACCACCACGGTCGTCGCGACCCTGGTAGCCGCCACGGCTGTCGTCACGGCGGGGACGGTCGTCCCGGCCCTGGTAGCCGCCACGGCTGTCTTCGCGACGGGGACGGTCGTCCCGGCCCTGGTAGCCGCCACGGCTGTCGTCACGGCGGGGACGGTCGTCCCGGCCCTGGTAGCCGCCACGGTTGTCATCACGACGGGGACGGTCGTCCCGGTCGTAGCGTCCGCCGCCACGGCGGTCGTTCCCGCCTCGGTCGTCGCGGGGGCCTCGGCCGCCGCGGTTGTCATAGTCGCCGCGCTCACCGCGCGGGGCGTGTCCGTCCCGCTCACCACGGGAACGTTCTCTGTTAGGTGTGCTCACCGGTGTCGTCAAGACCTTCGATGTCGTCGGGGAGGAACGGCGCCAGATCAGGCAGCTCGTCCAGGCCACGCAGGCCCAGCCGTTCCAGGAAATAGGAAGTGGTCCGATACAGCAGCGCACCGGACTCGGAATCGTGTCCGGCCTCTTCGATCAGGCCCCTCAGTACGAGGGTACGCATAACCCCGTCGCAGTTGACCCCGCGCACGGCGGAGACCCTGCCACGTGAGACCGGCTGGCGGTAGGCGACGACGGCCATCGTCTCCAGTGCGGCCTGCGTGAGCCGCACCTCCTGCCCCTCCCTGAGGAAGTGCTCGACGATGTCGGCGCACTCGGGGCGCGTGTACACACGCCACCCCTCGGCCACCGCCCGTAGGTCGAAACCACGCCCCTGTTCGGTGTATTCCCGGGAGAGCTCCTCCAGGGTGCGGGTCACCAGCTCCAACG
This sequence comes from Nocardiopsis sp. iso_237, assembly GCF_056173345.1. NCBI lineage: Bacteria > Bacillati > Actinomycetota > Actinomycetes > Streptosporangiales > Nocardiopsidaceae > Nocardiopsis > Nocardiopsis sp. iso_237. Next base: position 4,360,545 of record NZ_CM149669.1, read on the forward strand.
GTACGTCCATGGCACGGGCCAGGTCGTACTCGGACACCGGCTGGTCGACCACCATCAGCACCGCCTCCAGGTCGCGGCGCAGGCCCGGGGGTGCGGAGAGGTCCTCCGCCTCGGCGGTGTGCTCTGCGGTCATCACTGCTCCCCCGGTGTCGTCTCGGCGGTCGGTGCCGCGTCGTCGTAGTCGGACTCCAGCTCGACGTCCTCGTCGCCGCCGGTCCAGGTCACGGTCAGCTCCCCCAGCGGAACGGGCTGGTCGAAGCCCACGTTCGCGGCCCGGTAGAGCTCCAGCAGGGCCAGGAACCGGGCGACGACCTCGAAGGTACCGTCGCACTCGGCCGTCAGCTGGGCGAACGTCAGCTGGCCGTGCTCACGGAGTTCGGCCACCATCAGCTCACCCTGCTCCTTGACGGAGGTCTTGGTCAGGTGGATGTGGGTGACCGAGACGCTCGGCGGCTCCCTCGGCGTGAACACCAGCCCCGCCAGGGCCGCGAACTCCTCCGGGCCGAGCCTGAACAGCACGTCCGGGCGCATCCCCGCGAACCGTTCCTCCAGCGGCACCGCCCGCGCGTACCTGCGGCCCTGCGTGGCCAGGCGTTCGCGCATGAAGGAGGCGACCTCCTTGTAGGCACGGTACTGGAGCAGCCGGGCGAACAGCAGGTCGCGCGCCTCCAGCAGCGCCAGGTCCGCCTCGTCCTCCACGTCGCCGCGCGGCAGCAGACGTGCGGCCTTGAGGTCGAGCAGGGTGGCCGCGACCAGCAGGAAGTTGCTGGCCTGGTCCAGGTCCCAGTCGTCGCCGAACCTGCGGATGTGCGCGATGAACTCGTCGGTGACCTTCGACAGCGACACCTCGGTGATGTCCAGCTTGTGCTTGGAGATCAGCCCGAGGAGCAGGTCGAAGGGGCCCTCGAAGTTGTCCAGGTGCACCTGGAAGGCGTTCTCGTCGACCTCGTCGGCGCCCTCCGCCCCCGGCGGCGCGCCCTCCTGGTCAGTCACCATGACGGGTCCACGTCTTCTCGCTCATGACACAAGGGTGTCACCGGCTGGGACCCGCCGGTGACACCCTCACCTCCCGGTCCCCGGACTCTCCGTCCGCTCCCCCGGCGGTCGGCCCGGAGACGTCAGTCCTCGGTCAGCCGGCGTACCAGCATGCTGCTGGAACCGTGCTCCTCGAAGTCGGCGAGCAGCACGGCGACGGCCTCGCGCACGAGGCGGCCGCGGTCGGCCGACAACCCGTGCTCCGCGCGCAGCGAGAGCCGGGTCTGCTCCAGGGCCAGCAGCTCCGGCCCGGAGACGTAGACGGTGATCTTCTCGTCGTGGCGTTGGCGCCCGCTCGGCTTCGGAGCGCGGCGTACCTTGCTCCGCCCCCTGCCGTTCGACTTGCGCGCGGGCCGCTCCGACGAGGCCTCGGTGGTGCTCTGTCGATCCTGTTCCGGTACCTGGTACTGGCGTTCGGTCTCGACCGGTTCCTCTTCGGGACCGGAGGGGCGGAAGAACAGCTCGTCCGCCCCGGGTAGCGTCACACGTCGTGACCGCTGAGAGGCCACCTCGCCAGCACCTCCTTGGCCAGCGACCGGTAGGCGTTGGCCCCGGCCGAGGACGAGTCGAACCTGGTGATGGGCTCGCCCGCCACGGTGGCGTCCGGGAAGCGCACGGTGCGGTTGATGACCGTGCCGTACACCTTGTCGCCGAAGCCGTCCACGATCGTGGACAGCACCTCGCGGGCGTGCAGGGTGCGCGGGTCGTACATGGTGCCGAGGAAGCCGTCGATGACGAGGTCCTCGTTCAGGCGCTCCTGCACCTTCTGGATGGTGTCCATCAGCAGGGCCACACCGCGCAGCGCGAAGAACTCGCACTCCAGCGGCACGATGACCCCGTCCGCCGCGGTCAGCGCGTTGACGGTCAGCAGGCCCAGCGACGGCTGGCAGTCGATGAGGATGACGTCGTAGTCGTTGATGACCGGGCGCAGCGCGCGTCCCAGCATCTGCTCACGGGCCACCTCCCCGACCAGCTGCACCTCGGCGGCCGACAGGTCGATGTTGCTCGGAATGAGGTCCAGACCGTCGATGTCCGTCTTGAGCAGGACGTCCTCGACCGTCACGTCACGCTGCATGAGCAGGTTGTAGACGGTCAGGTCCAGCTCGCGCGGGTCCAGTCGGCCCAGGCCCACCGACAGCGCGCCCTGCGGGTCGAAGTCGACCAGCAGTACCCGCCTGCCGAACTCCGCGATGGCGGCACCGAGGTTGATGGTGGTGGTGGTCTTACCGACCCCACCCTTCTGGTTACAGAGTGCTACAATCCGTGCCGGACCGTGTTCGTCGAGCGGTGCTGGCTCCGGATATGTACGCACGGGTCTCTTGGTGTGCAGATCCGCCCCCGTGTTGCGTGTCGTCCCCCACGGGTTGCTCACCGGATCGGCGAAGCCCTCCTCGCCGACGGGTGCGGTGTTCGCCGCCTCGCCGTTCTCCGACCAGTTCACAACCCTTGACCTCCCCTACGGACCGGCCACGGCCCGATGGGACTCTTGACGTCTCCCACGACTGGCCGCCGTCGGAAACTCAATATGTCGACAGCAACGTACCTCTGTGCGGCGACTCTAGAACGACGACACGGCGCACTTCAACATGATCCGACCAGGATTCCCCACCCTCTGCAACCGGGAGGAACCGCACGCTCGTACCCATTTCTCTCGTAGGAGAAGGGTACACACGACACACGTCGGACTCGTCCCGAACGCCTGCGGCCTCCCCCGCGAGCGGCGCCCGCGCCTCACCCCCGGCCCCCCGGTTCCGGCCCGCGCCGCGCCCTCGGGTGGCTGGAGGCGTACACCTCACGCAGCCGCTCCACGGTCACCAGGGTGTACACCTGCGTGGTGGTGACCGAACTGTGCCCCAGCAGCTCCTGCACCACACGGATGTCCGCGCCGCCGTCGATCAGGTGGGTCGCGAAGGAGTGCCTCAGGGTGTGCGGCGACACACCCTCGACCCCGGCCCGCTCCGCCACCGCCGACAGCAGCACCCACCCGCCCTGCCGGGTCAGCCGACCACCCCGCGTGTTCAGGAACAGCGCCGGGCCGCCCCGACCGGAAGCGGCCAGAACCGGCCGCACCAGCGTCAGGTAACCGGACAGGGCACGTCGCGCGTACGAACCCAGCGGCACCAGGCGTTCCTTCCCGCCCTTGCCCCGAAACCGCACGAGGCCGACCGACCCGTTCGCGTCCACCGCCTCCGCGACGTCGTCCACGTCCAGACCCACCGCCTCCGACACCCGCGCACCCGTGCCGTACAGCACCTCCAACAGGGCGCGGTCGCGCTGGGCCAGGAGGTCGGCCCGCGCGTCGGAGGCCGGAGCCGCCACCGGACCGGCCGCGTCCAGCAACCGTTCCACCTGGTCCAGGGGCACGGCCTTGGGCAGGCGCATGGGCGGCGACGGCGGCGCGACCTCGACAGCCGGGTCGGTGCCGGCCCACCCCTCACGCACCGCGAACCGGTGCAGCCCCCGCACGGCGGCCAGCGTCCGCCCGGCGGAGGAGGCGCTCAACGGGGCGTGGGCGTCGTCGCCGTCGCGCAGGGCCGCCAGGAACGCGCCGACGTGCCCGGGGGTCGCCCCGGCGAGGTCGGTGACACCCTGTCCGTCCAGGTACTCGACGTAGCGCCACAGGTCACGGCGGTAGGCCAGCAGGGTGTTGTCAGCCAGGGCCCGCTCGGCGCTCAGGTGGTCCAGGAAGGCGGCGCGGACCCGGCCCAGGGGGCCCTCATCGAGCTCGGACCGGCCCGGTCCCTCCTCCACTGCGTCCGTTCCCACCCGCGGCTCAGTCGTCCGAGGCCGCGAGCAGGGAGGCGAACCCGTCCTGGGACGCGGTGTGGGCGGCGAGGATCCCGATGACCGTCGCCCCGTTGTGCAGTCGGCCCTCCATCACGGCGCGCACCGCCTCCGGCAGCGGCAGCCACGCGCTGGCCAGGTCGGTCTCCTCGTGTTCGCGCACGAAGTCGATCTCCTCCTCCGGCACCTCGGTGAGGTCGCGGGCGAGGAAGACGTGGATGCGCTCGTTGGAGAAACCCGTGCTGGGGTAGAAGTCGGGGAGTCTGTGCCAGGTGGCGGCGCGCAGCGAGGCCTCCTCCACCAGCTCACGGCGGGCGGTGGCCAGCGGCCCCTCACCGTCACCGTCGATCAGACCGGCGGGCAGTTCCCAGAGCGTGTGCAGGGTGGGGTGCCGGTACTGGCGTTGCAGGAGCACCCGCCCCCGGTCGTCGAGGGCGACGATCGCGGAGGCGCCCGGGTGGTCCATGTAGTCGCGGGCCGCCACCGTCCGGCCCTGACCGTGGGCGCCGGGCATCTCCACCCAGTCCGTGCGCATCGAGCACTTGGCGCCCCGGTACCGCTCCTCGGACCGCTCCACCGGCCACGACTCGGGGGCGTCCGCCACCTTCGCGAACGCCCCCGTCGTCTCGTCCTCGACCGGGCGGGTGTGGTTGGCCATGCGGCCCCTCTCAGGCTCGGGCCCCACCCGCCTGGTCGTCGCCGCTAGGAGACCTTGTGCTCCAGCGAGGCGGAGATCAGGCCCCGGAAGAGCGGGTTCGCGTTGGTCGGGCGGGAGCGCAGCTCCGGGTGCGCCTGCGTCGCGATGAAGAACGGGTGCACGTCCCGGGGCAGTTCCACGTACTCCACCAGCTTGCCATCCGGGGAGAGGCCGGAGAACACCAGACCCGCCTCCTCCAGCTTGGGCCGGTAGGCGTTGTTGACCTCGAACCGGTGGCGGTGGCGCTCGGAGACCTGCTCGGCGCCGTCGTACAGGTCGCGGGCCAGGGTGCCCTCGCCCAGGTCCGCCGGGTACAGGCCCAGCCGCATCGTGCCGCCCATGTCGCGGTCGCCCGCGACGACGTCCTCCTGGTCGGCCATGGTCGCGATGACCGGGTCGATCGCCTTGTCGTCGAACTCCAGGCTGTTGGCGCCCTCGAGGCCGAGCACGTTGCGCGCGTACTCGATGACCATGCCCTGGAGACCCAGGCAGATGCCGAGCAGCGGCACGCCCTTCTCACGGGCGTAGCGGATCGCGCCGAGCTTGCCCTCGATGCCGCGCACGCCGAAGCCGCCCGGGATGAGGATGCCGTCCGCGCCGTCGAGCTCGGCGGCCGCGCCGGAGGGGCTGGCGCAGTTGTCGCTGGCCACCCAACGGATGTTCACCCGCGTGTCGGTGGCGAATCCGCCGGCGCGCAGGGCCTCGCTGACCGAGAGGTAGGCGTCGGGCAGGTCGATGTACTTGCCGACCATGGCGATGGTGACCTCGTGGTCGGGCTGGTGCACGCGGCGCAGCAGCTCGTCCCACTCGGTCCAGTCGACGTCGCGGAAGGGCATGCCGAGACGGCGGACGACGTAGGCGTCCAGGCCCTCGCGGTGCAGGACCTTGGGGATGTCGTAGATGGAGGGGGCGTCGGGGGTGGAGACCACGCCCGCCTCGTCCACGTCGCACATGAGGCTGATCTTGGACTTCAGGCTCTGCGTGATGGGCCGGTCGGAGCGGCACACGATGGCGTCGGGCTGGATGCCGATGCTGCGCAGGGCGGCGACCGAGTGCTGGGTGGGCTTGGTCTTCATCTCGCCGGACGGGCCGAGGAAGGGGATGAGGGAGACGTGCAGGAAGAAGCAGTTCTCCCGGCCGATCTCGTGCCGGATCTGGCGGACGGCCTCGAGGAAGGGCTGCGACTCGATGTCGCCGACGGTGCCGCCGATCTCGGTGATGACGATGTCGACGTCGGGCGCGTCCATCGCGTAGATGCGCGACTTGATCTCGTTGGTGATGTGCGGGATGACCTGCACGGTGTCACCGAGGTAGGCGCCCTGGCGCTCCTTGGCGATGACGCTGGAGTAGATCTGCCCGGTGGTGACGTTGGCCGAGGCGGAGAGCTCGACGTCGAGGAAGCGCTCGTAGTGGCCGACGTCCAGGTCGGTCTCGGCGCCGTCGTCGGTCACGAAGACCTCACCGTGCTGGAACGGGTTCATCGTTCCGGGATCGACGTTGAGGTAGGGGTCCAGCTTCTGCATGGTGACCCGAAGCCCACGCGACTTCAGGAGTCGTCCCAGGCTGGAGGCGGTCAGGCCCTTGCCAAGACTGGAGGCGACGCCGCCAGTAACGAAAAGGTGCTTGGTACTCGCGGCGAATGCCAAAGTGTTGCTCCCGTGGTTTGAGTGGCTACGGCTGGCTCGGGCGAGCTGGGCGGCCGTGCGGCGGTCCGGATCCGAGCGGCGGCGATGCCGTTCCAGCGCGTCGGACTCCACGGGGCACCAGAATAACAGGCCCCTCGTTCGCCCACACCTGGGAACGTCCACTCGACCCCCGGTGTTCCCCATCCCCACCTGCACGGTTACCGCGAACCCCTGGTGGCAGGGGACTCCGGCGCGGCCCGTCGCCCGCCGGGTGGCGAAGGCAACACCGCCGCGCACCCGACAGGCGGGACTCGGACACGGGCGGACGACGGGGCCGCGGTCAGGCGGGGAAGCCCCCCGCGCGCCCGAGGTAGGCGGGCGGCCGCTTACCGAGCCGCTCCCCCATCCAGTCACCCAGCGCGGCCGCTCCGGACAGGCTCACCCCGGTGCGCAGGCCGCTGCGGTGCAGCATGTACAGCAGGTCCTCGGTGCCGATGTTGCCCGTGGCGGCGGGGGCGAACGGGCACCCGCCGAAGCCGCCCAGGCTGGAGTCCAGGACCCGGACCCCCTCCTCCACCGCGGCCAGGGCGTTCGCGTAGCCGGTGTTGCGGGTGTTGTGGAAATGACAGCGCAGGGTCCGCCCGCCCGCCACCTCGGCGGTGCGACGCAGCAGGTCGCGCACCTGGGCGGGGACGCCCACGCCGATCGTGTCGGCCAGCGCGATCTCCACGGCCCCGGTGTCCGCGATCCGGCGGACCACCTCCACCACCCGCTCCGGCGCGACCTCTCCGTCGAAGGGGCACCCGAAGGCAGTGGAGACCGTGACGCTCAACGGCACCCCCGTGCCCTCCAGCGCCCGGTCCATCTCCACCAGGGAGTCCAGCATCGCGTCGACGGTGCTGCCCTGGTTGCGGGTGCTGAACCCGTCCGTGGCCGGAACCGCCACGTTGACCTCGGACACCCCGGCCTCCAACGCCCGGTCCAGGCCGCGCCGGTTGAGCGCCAGACCGATGAAGGACACCCCGGGCACCCGTGTGACCCCGGCCATGACCTCCTCGGCCCCGGCCATCTGCGGCACCCGCCTGGGATGGACGAAGCTGACCGCCTCGATCCGCCGTACCCCGGCGGCCACGGCCCGGTCGATCAGCTCCACCCGGTCCTCGACCGACAGCACGGTGGACTCGTTCTGGAGGCCGTCACGCGGCCCCACCTCCACGATCTCCACGTGCTCGGCACCCTCGGGTCCGCGGTCGTCCGCGCTCATCGGCTCCACCTCTCCACGCCACACTGCGCTTGCGCGCCCAGGCTAGCCAGCCCGCGAGGTGAACTCCGTCACCGGGGCGGCGGTCGTTCGGAGGCGCGTACCCGGGTCAGCGCAGGGCGAGAGCGGGACGGACCTCCCAGGTCGTCCACACCGGGCGGTAGCCCATCCGGTGCCAGAACGGCCCGGAGAGCGGGTTCATGGCGGCGTAGTTGAGCACCGACACCCCCACACCGTGGCTGTCCAGCGCCTGGTGCGCCTGGCTCACCAGGGCGGTGCCGATCCCGCGGCCGCGCTCGGCGGCCGAGACCACCCCGTACCCGATGTGCGCGATCGGGCGCGCCCGCACCAGGGACTTCGCCCAGCGGGAGCGTTCGGGCGGCGACACCCACAGCAGCCCCACGGCCCGGCCCCGGCGCTCGGCCAACCAGATCCACGAACGCGAACGGTTGAGCGCCCGCGCCGCGACCTTGCGGGTCTGCTCGGCGGTGTCGGGCTGGAGGAACACCCCGCCGAAGTGCTGCTCGTAGCGGTGCTCCTCCATGAGCAGACCCACCACCTGGGTCAGGTCGCTGATGTCGGCCAGCCGGATGGCGACGTCGCGCGGGGGCAGCGAGGGCGGCACGCCACGGCGGCGCTGGCGGGCGGCGAGCACGGTGTAGGGCTGGAGGCCGTGGCGTTGCAGCGGGATGATCCCGGCGACGTCGCGCGCGGGCCAGCTCACCAGGGCGGCCGACTCCGAGCCGGTGCCCGTGGGCAGGTCCTCGATCTGGTCGCGCCAGCTGGTCAGCAGGGAGTCCAGGGCGCGGGCGGGTTCGGGTCCGCCGACGATGGGGGTGAGCCAGTGCTGGTCGGGCACGCCCCAGATGCGGCCCACCTCGCCCGGCTGGTACCAGGTGTAGTGCATGCTGCCCGCGGCGACGGTGCGGCCGTCCTCGTCGCTGACGGTCAGCAGGGGGTAGGAGTTGGCCGCGAACCCCACGGGTTCGGGCAGCAGGGGGTCCGACTCCGCCCAGCGCTGGGCAGCGGAGTGCACCAGCGGATCGAGTCCGATGTCGCCGCCAGGCGACTCATCATGCCGCACCCGAGCGACATAACCACTCACCCGCCCCACCCCTCCATTCGTCAAGAGCGTGCCCCGACCGGACTGACGGGTGCGGTCGTGTCTCGGCACCCGCAGGGGGCACCGGAACGTCGTCCGAACCACCCGACGTGTCGGGACAGGATCGACCGTACCTCCTCGAAGCGGTACGGGTGAACGGAAGCCGGAGAACACGGGCCCTTCCGTCTCCGGTCGCCGCCACCGGCAGAGGCCTCGGGCACGCTGACACGGTGCGCGAACGGGCACCACGGTAACGGACGGGGGTTCGCGCCGTGAGGGCGGGGAGGCCCTCCACCTCGGGGTCCTACTCGGGCTCGGGGCTGGCGGTGCCGCCCTCGCTGACGGTGGTGTTGCGCCCGTGGTTGATCACCTCGGGGTCCCCGGAGGCGAAGGAGACCTGGTTGTCCACGCCCACGAGGACGATCTTCTCGGCGGTGCCCACCTCGACGACGGAGTTGCGCCCGGTGGCGCGGACCAGTCCGCAGTCGCCGTCCAGTATCACGACGGCGTCGTCGGCCTTGACCACGACCTCGCGGTTGGCGCAGTCCTCGTGCACCTCGACTCCGTCGTCGACCACCACGATCACCTCGTCGTTGGAGACACCGTCCACCGGCTCCTCCTCCGGCCCCTGCCCGAGGTCGGGGGTGGGCGCGATCTCCTCCGGGTCCTCACCGCCCCGGTCGATCCCGCACCCGGCCACCAGGAGACCCGTCAGCACCGCGGCACCCGCGACGCCCAGAACCCGACTGACCATGAACTCCCCCACACCCGAAAAAGGCAAAAGCGACATTCGACTTACGCAAAGCACAAGAATATGTCACGTGAAGGTAACTATGCGACCCAACCGTACTGGGATCGTGCCCGATTCGAGACGGGAACCGTGCTCACCGTGGGGATTCCGCGCTCGGAACCCCCGCACCACGGGGCCTGAACGGCACCCTACCGGCACCCGCCGGGGTCACTTCAACCCGGCCGCGTCCATCCCCCGGAGCTCCCGCTTCAGCTCACCGATCTCGTCCCGCAGCCGGGCCGCGAGCTCGAACTGGAGGTCGGTCGCCGCCTGGTGCATCTGCGTGCTCAACTGGTCGATCAGCCCGGCCAGCTCCGCGCGCGGCATGTTCGCCACGTCCGCGCGCTCGCCCAGCGCGGGCACCGGGGCCCTGGACGTCTGGGCGCCCTGGCGGTAGCCGGTCGACATGAGCTCCTCGGTGTCCACGTCCTCGCGGTTCAGGGTGTCCAGGATGTCCGCGATCTGCTTGCGCAGCGGCGTCGGGTCGATCCCGTGCTCCGCGTTGTACGCCAGCTGCTTGTCCCGGCGCCGCGTGGTCTCGTCGATCGCCGCCCGCATGGAGTCCGTGACGTTGTCCGCGTACATGTGCACCTGGCCGTCCACGTTGCGCGCCGCGCGGCCGATCGTCTGGATCAGCGAGGTCTCCGAACGCAGGAAGCCCTCCTTGTCCGCGTCCAGGATCGCCACCAACGACACCTCCGGCAGGTCCAGGCCCTCACGCAGCAGGTTGATGCCGACCAGGACGTCGAACTCACCCACCCGCAGCTCACGCAGGAGCTCCACCCGGCGCAGCGTGTCCACCTCGCTGTGCAGGTACCGCACCCGGATGCCCAGCTCCGCGAAGTAGTCCGTGAGGTCCTCGGCCATCTTCTTGGTCAGCGTGGTCACCAGGACCCGCTCGGAGCGCTCCGCCCGCTCGCGGATCTCGTGCACCAGGTCGTCGATCTGCCCGTCGGTCGGCTTGACCACCACCTGGGGGTCGACCAGCCCGGTCGGGCGGATGACCTGCTCGACCACGTCCCCGCCGGACTGGCGCAGCTCGTACTTGCCCGGCGTGGCAGACAGGTAGACCGACTGCCCGATCCGCTTCGTGAACTCCTCCCACTTCAGCGGCCGGTTGTCCATGGCCGACGGCAGCCGGAAGCCGTGGTCGACCAGGGTGCGCTTGCGCGCCGCGTCGCCCTCGTACATGGCGCCGATCTGCGGGACCGTCACGTGCGACTCGTCCAGGACCAGGAGGAAGTCCTCGGGGAAGTAGTCCAGCAGCGTGTTGGGAGCGCTGCCCGGGTCACGGCCGTCGAAGTGCCGCGAGTAGTTCTCGATCCCCGAGCAGGTGCCGAGCTGGCGCATCATCTCCAGGTCGTGGGTGGTGCGCATCCGCAGCCGCTGTGCCTCCAGCAGCTTGCCCTGGCCCTCCAGCTCGGCCAGCCGCTCGCCCAGCTCCGCCTCGATCGTGCCGATCGCCCGTTCGGTGCGCTCCTCACCGGCCACGTAGTGGGAGGCCGGGAAGATGAACATCTCCTCGCTCTCCCCCAGCACCTCGCCGGTCAGGGGGTGCAGCGTGAGCAGCCGCTCGATCTCGTCACCGAACATCTCGATGCGGATCGCCAGCTCCTCGTAGACCGGGATGATCTCGATGGTGTCCCCGCGCACCCGGAACGTCCCCCGCGTGAACGCCACGTCGTTGCGCGTGTACTGCATCTCCACCAGTCGGCGCAGCAGGTCGTCGCGGTCGACCTCCATGCCGACCGCGAGCTGGGCCATGCGGTCCACGTACTCCTGCGGGGTGCCCAGACCGTAGATGCACGACACGGACGCCACCACGATCGTGTCCCGCCGGGTGAGCAGGGAGTTGGTCGCGGAGTGCCGCAGCCGCTCCACCTCGTCGTTGATCGAGGAGTCCTTCTCGATGTAGGTGTCGCTCTGCGGGACGTAGGCCTCGGGCTGGTAGTAGTCGTAGTAGGAGACGAAGTACTCGACGGCGTTGTTCGGCAGCATCTGCCGCAACTCGTTGGCGAACTGCGCCGCCAGGGTCTTGTTGGGCTGCATCACCAGCGTGGGGCGCTGGAGCTGTTCCACCGTCCACGCCACAGTGGCCGTCTTGCCCGTACCGGTCGCGCCCAGCAGCACCGTGTGCTGGTCGCCCTCCCGCACCCTCTTGGTGATCTGCTCGATCGCCCGGGGCTGGTCCCCCGCCGGGGTCATCTCCGAGACGACCTCGAAGGGTGCCTCGCTGCGCTTGATGTCACTGACCGGTCGCACTTGCCCTCTTCTCCCCTACGAACGTCGGGCCGCTCCCTCGCCCACGTGTCCCTACCCCCAACGCTACAGACCGCCCACGACATCCCGACGTCCCGGAAAGCTCCCCAACGGGCCCAGGCCGGATCGTCGTCACCGGTGCGTACACGGTCCGCCACACGCTTCCGCGGGGCGCTTCGTGGACACCCAGGGCCCCGGAGAGGGCACGGAGCGCCGCCGAGGGGTGGTGCGGGGTCGCGGGGTTCCTAGGCGGCGCGCTCCAGGAGTTCGCCCCACAGCTCCGCCACACGGGCGTCGAGGTCCTCACGGGTTCCGGAGTTGTCCACCACCAGGTCGGCGGCGGCGAGGCGGGTCGCCCGGTCGGCCTGGGCGGCGATCCGGGCCCGCACCTGCTCGGGGGGCATGCCCCGGTCCCGTGAGACCCGCTCGACCCGGAGGTCGTCGGGGGTGTCCACCACGACCACCACGTCGTAGAGGGACTCCAGCCCGTTCTCCACCAGGAGGGGCACGTCGTAGACCACCACCCTGGCGCCGGAGGCCTCGGCCTCCGCCATCAGCCGTCCGCTGCGCTCGGCCACCCGGGGGTGGACGATGGCGTTGAGGCTGGCCAGGCGGTCCTCGTCAGCGAAGACGATCTCGCCCAGCGCGGGCCGGTCCAGGCTTCCGTCGGCGGCGAGCACCCGCTCTCCGAACGCGGTGACCACCTCGGCCAGCCCCGGCGTCCCGGGCGCGACCACCTCACGGGCGATGGCGTCGGCGTCGATCACCACGGCGCCGTAGGAGGACAGCGCGGACGCGACCGCGCTCTTGCCCGAACCGATACCGCCGGTGAGGCCCACTTTCAGCATGGGCCACACCCTAGGGGGCGCGGCCGGGAGGCGTCACGCCGACCCCGCCCCCACCCGGTCCAGTTCCTTGCGCATGTGCACCATCACCAGGTGCTCCGCGACCCGCTCACGGTGGGTCTCCGCGTACCCGAGGGTGCGGTACAGGCGCTGGTTCTTCGGGCTCTGCGCCCCCGTGAACAGGGTGAGCGCCGTCAGTTCGGGCCTGCGCTCGCGCAGGTCGTCCTCGACCCGGACCAGCAGCGCCCCGGCGATCCCCCTCCGACGCATGTCCGGTGCGACCACCAGACGGCCCACCACCCCGGTGGTCTCGGTGATCCCGGCCCGGACCGCCCCGACCAGCCGGTGCCCGACCACGGCCTTGAGCACCACGGCGTCGGCGTCGGAGAGCAGCTTCTCGATCCGGGTCAGCCCTTCGGTGAGCGGCAGGATGAACGGGTCCCCGTAGGCCTGGGCCTCGTCCACGTAGGCGGCACGTTGCAGGGTGAAGATCTCACCGGCGTCGTCGGGGGTGGCCGGGTGGATGTCGAACACGTCGCCTCCTCAACTGGTCCCCGCCCGCGGCGGGTACCAGGCAACCCTAGCCCCCGGTACGTAGCCTTGACCCATGGTGAGCAGCAACGCAGTCGATGTGGACGCCTATCTGGCGGAACTTCCCGAACCCGACCGGGCCGTGCTGAGCCGCCTCCGGGACCTGTGCCGGGCCGAACTCCCGGGGTTCGAGGAGGTGATGGCGTACGGGATGCCCGGCTACCGCAGGGACGGGGTCCTGGAGGTGGGTTTCGCCCGCCAGAAGCGGTACGTCTCCGTCTACCTGATGCGCGAGGACGTCACCGCCGCCCTCGCCGACCGGCTCGCGGGCCAGGACATGGGCAAGGGGTGCCTGCGCTTCCGCAACCCCGGGGCGGTCGACCTCGACCTGGTGCGTGACCTGCTGCGGGCCACCGCCGCCACCCGCGGTCCGGCCCGCTGACACGAGGAAGGGCCGCCCCCACCTGGGTGGGGACGGCCCTTCGCTAAACCGTCACTCGGGCCGGAGCCCGGCGAGGAGACCCTCAGGCCTCGCCGCCCGCGAGCTTCTCGCGGAGGGCGGCCAGAGCCTCGTCAGAGGCGAGCGCGCCGCTGGTGGAGTCCGAGCTGGACGACGAACCGCCGGCGCTCTGCGCACCACCGGTGTAGTCCTCCTCGTCCTCCTCCGGAGCAGGGGCGTTGGCGGCGTCGGCCTCGGCCGCACGCGCCTCCTCGACCTGCTTGCGGTGAGCCTCGAAGCGGGCCTGCGCCTCGGCGTAGCTGCGCTCCCACTCGTCGCGCTGGGCCTCGAAGCCCTCGAGCCACTCGCCGCTGTCCGCGTCGAAGCCCTCGGGGTACTTGTAGTTGCCCTGCTCGTCGTAGTCGGCGGCCATGCCGTACAGGGTGGGGTCGAAGTCCACCTGGTCGGGCGAGACGCTCTCGTTGGCCTGCTTCAGCGAGAGGCTGATGCGACGGCGGTCGAGGTCGATGTCGATGATCTTGACGAAGATCTCGGTGCCGACCTGGACGACCTGCTCCGGCACCTCGACGTGGCGCTCGGCCAGCTCGGAGATGTGGACCAGGCCCTCGATGCCCTCCTCGACGCGCACGAACGCACCGAACGGGACGAGCTTGGTGACCTTGCCGGGAACGACCTGACCGATCTGGTGGGTCCGGGCGAACTGCTGCCACGGGTCTTCCTGGGTCGCCTTGAGCGACAGGGAGACGCGCTCGCGCTCCATGTCCACGTCGAGAACCTCGACGGTGACCTCCTGGCCGACCTCGACAACCTCGCTCGGGTGGTCGATGTGCTTCCAGGACAGCTCGGAGACGTGCACCAGGCCGTCGACGCCACCCAGGTCCACGAAGGCACCGAAGTTGACGATCGAGGAGACGACGCCCTTGCGGATCTGGCCCTTCTGGAGGGTGTTGAGGAACGTCTGACGGACCTCGGACTGGGTCTGCTCCAGCCAGGCGCGACGGGACAGGACCACGTTGTTGCGGTTCTTGTCCAGCTCGATGATCTTCGCCTCGAGCTCGCGGCCGACGTAGGGCTGAAGGTCGCGGACGCGACGCATCTCGACCAGGGACGCCGGAAGGAAGCCGCGGAGGCCGATGTCGAGGATGAGACCACCCTTGACGACCTCGATGACGGTGCCGGTGACGACGCCGTCCTCTTCCTTGATCTTCTCGATCGTGCCCCAGGCCCGCTCGTACTGAGCGCGCTTCTTGGACAGGATCAGACGGCCTTCCTTGTCCTCCTTCTGGAGAACGAGGGCTTCGACCTGGTCGCCGACGGCAACGACCTCACCGGGGTCGACGTCGTGCTTGATCGACAGTTCCCGAGAGGGGATGACACCCTCGGTCTTGTAGCCGATGTCGAGCAAGACCTCGTCTCGATCGACCTTCACGATGGTGCCCTCGACGATGTCACCGTCGTTGAAGTACTTGATGGTCTCGTCGATCGCCGCGAGGAAGGCTTCCTCGGACCCGATGTCGTTGACCGCTACCTGGGGTGTCGAGGTGGCCTCGGTGCTGCTCGTCATTTGTGGGTGGACTCCGGATACGGACAGGAACAGGAAATGGGCACGCCGCAGGTTCGAGCCCGTCGATCCGCAGTCCAGAAGTAAGAAGCGAAGGTCACATGTACGGAACGAGCCGTCCGTGACCGCCAGCCGCCGGTCCAGAGTGGAGACCGAAGCGGTGCAACCCTCCTGCCCCCTACCGGAGACAGCGGACGCCCGCACGAACCCACAACGCTGACGCCAGAATATGAGACGAGAGCGCGCAGGTCAATCGGAATCCGGGGAGAGGGCACCGTACAAGGCTGTCGTGGCCGCAATTTACCCGAGCCGGGTGGGGAAGATCAACTAGGCCCCCGGCCATGTCTGCCAGGGGCTGACGCGCCCCGCGCGCCACTCCGGCGGGGCGGGGGCGGGACGTCCGGAAAAAAGTCCGAATCACGTGCTTCTCCGGACGTCCGTCAGTCCATCGGAGGCCGCGAACGCGACTTCTTCACGTCACTCCGCCGACGCTTGGCCTCCAGCCGACGCCGCTTGGACGCCCGGCTCGGCCGCGTGCCGCGCCGCTCCGGCGGCGGGGGCGCGATCGCCTCCGCGAGGATCGCCGCCAGCCGCTCCCTCGCCTCGACCCGGTTGCGCACCTGCGAACGGTGCGTCTGCGCCGACACCGTCAGCACCCCGTCCACCAGGCGCCCCGACAGCCGTTCCAGGGCACGGGCCCGACGCGTCGCTCCCAGCGCCCGGCAGGACGCCACGTCCAACGACAGCGACACCCGGGTGTCCGACGTGTTCACGTGCTGCCCGCCCGGCCCCGAGGACCGCGAGAACCGCCACGTCAACGCGTCGGCGGGGACGGTCACGGGCCCCACGGCCAGACCACCCGTGGTCTCTTCCTGCCCCGCCACCGTCCCCACCTCCGAGTTCAGCGCCGCGCCCTAGTGCGCGGCGTCGTGCCAGTTCTGCCCGCTGCCGACCGAGACGCCCAGCGGAACACGCAGAGCATAGGCGGAGCCCATCTCGTGCGTCACGAGGTTTTCGACCGCCTCGCGCTCTCCCGGGGCGACCTCCACCACGAGCTCGTCGTGCACCTGGAGGAGCACCCGGGAGCGGAACCCGCCCTCGGTGAGCGCCGCGTCCACCTGGAGCATCGCCACCTTGATGATGTCGGCGGCCGAACCCTGGATCGGCGCGTTCAACGCCATCCGCTCCGCCATCTCACGCCGCTGACGGTTGTCGCTCGTCAGGTCGGGCAGGTAGCGGCGGCGCCCCAGGATCGTCTCCGTGTACCCCACCTTGCGGGCCTCGTCCACGACCCGGTTCAGGTAGTCGCGCACCCCGCCGAAGCTGGCGAAGTAGTCCTCCATCAGCCTCTTCGCCTCGTCCGGGGTGATCCCCAGCTGCTGGGACAGGCCGTAGGCGCTCAGCCCGTACGCCAGTCCGTAGCTCATCGCCTTGATCCTGGACCGCGCCTCGCCGTCGACCTCCTCCACCCCGATGTCGAAGACCTGGGCCGCCATGTGCGCGTGGAAGTCGTACCCGCTGTTGAACGCGTCGATCAGCGCCTGTTCGCCCGACAGGTGCGCCATGATGCGCAGCTCGATCTGGCTGTAGTCCGCCGTGAGCAGTTCCTCGTAGCCCTCACCGACCACGAACGCGCGCCGGATCCGCCGACCCACGTCCGTGCGCACCGGGATGTTCTGGAGGTTGGGCTCCGTGGAGCTCAGCCGCCCCGTCGCGGCCACCGTCTGGTTGAACGTGGTGTGGATGCGCCCGTCGTCGGCGACCGTCTTGATCAGGCCCTCGACCGTCGTACGCAGCTTCGTCTGGTCCCGGTGGTGCAGCAGCACGCCCGGCAGCTCGTTCTCGGTCCGCTCCGCCAGCCACGCCAGCGCGTCCGCGTCGGTCGTGTAGCCCGTCTTGATCTTCTTGGTCCGGGGCAGCTCCAGGTCCTCGAACAGCACCTGCTGCAACTGCTTGGGCGAACCCAGGTTGAACTCCCGGCCCACGATCTCGTGCGCCCGCTCCACCGCGCCGCGCGCCGCCGAGGCGAACTCCCCCTGGAGACCCTCCAGGTACTCGCGGTCCGCGGCGATCCCGGCGCGCTCCAACCGCGCCAGCACGTCCACCAGCGGCAGCTCCACCTCGGCCAGCAGGTGGGTGCCGCCCCTCTTGTCCAGCTCCGCGGCGAGCACACCCGCCAGGTCCCGGGTGGCGGCGGCCCGCACGGCGAGGCCGTGCCCGCGTCCGCTGCCGCCCTCCTCCCCCAGGTCCAGGGTCATCTGGGCGCCGTCGGTGTCCTCCTCCAGCTCCCGGCCCAGGTACTTGCGGCACAGGTCCGCGAGGTCGAACCGGCGCTGCCCCGGCTGCGCCAGGTAGGCCGCCAGCGCGGTGTCGCTGATCACCCCGTTCAGGTCCCAGCCGTGCGCGCCCAGCGCGAGCAGTGCGCCCTTGTACTCGTGCACGGCCTTGGGCCGTCCGGCGTCGGCCAGGAAGGCCGCCAGAGCCTCGGTGTCGTCGGCGTCCAGCACCGCGGGGTCCACGAACAGCGAGGCCCCGCTCGGAACGGTGACGGCGAGCGCGTCCACCCGCCCGGTCCCCGCGCCCCAGGCGCCGTCGATCGCCAGCCCCGCCGGGGCCCGCTCCGTGAGCGCCTCGGCGGAGGCGTGCTCGGTGATCCAGGCCGCCACCCCGCCGGTGGCCGCCACCGTCACGTCCACGGTGAAGCCCTCGACGGCCCCTCCGTCCTCCGTGGGCTCCTCGCTCTCACCCGCGCGGATCACCGCGTACAGGCGCTCGCGCAGGTTGGAGGCGAACTCCAGGTTGTCGAAGAGCGCGTCGACCCCCGCGCGGTCGGCCTCGCCCAGGCCCAGCTCCCGCACCCCGGTGTCCAGCTCCACGTCGGTGACCAGCTTGTTGAGCCGCTGGTTGCGGAGCACGTCGTCCAGGTGGTCGCGGAAGTTCTGCCCGGCCTTGCCCGGGACCTCGTCCGCCCGGGCCACCAGTTCCTCCAGGGAACCGAACTTGGTGATCCACTTGGCGGCGGTCTTGGGGCCCACCCCGGGGACCCCGGGGAGGTTGTCGGCCTTCTCCCCCACCAGGGCGGCGAGGTCGCGGTACCGCTCCGGGGTGACCCCGTACTTGTCCTCCACCGCCTCCGGGTCCATCCGGCGCATGTCGGACAGGCTCTTGCCCGGGTACAGCACCGTGCAGTCCTCGGTCACCAGCTGGAAGGCGTCCCGGTCACCGGAGGCGATCAGCACCTCCATGCCCGCCTCACCGCCCTGGTGCGCGAGCGTGGCGATCACGTCGTCGGCCTCGAAGCCGGGCGCCGACAGGTTGGCGACACCGATCAGCCGCATCAGGTCCTGGGTCAGCGGAACCTGGGAGGGGAACTCCGGAGGGGTCTCCGACCGGCCGCCCTTGTAGCCGTCGTACTCCTCGTCCCTGAAGGTGGGGCCGGACAGGTCCCACGCCACCGCGACGTGCGTGGGCTCCTCGTCGCGCAGCAGCTTCACCAGCATGGAGGCGAAGCCGTACACCGCGTTCGTGGACTGCCCGGTGCTGGTACCGAACTTCTCCA
The DNA here is from genome assembly GCF_056173345.1 of Nocardiopsis sp. iso_237. Classification (NCBI taxonomy): domain Bacteria; kingdom Bacillati; phylum Actinomycetota; class Actinomycetes; order Streptosporangiales; family Nocardiopsidaceae; genus Nocardiopsis; species Nocardiopsis sp. iso_237. The sequence continues at coordinate 4,379,054 of NZ_CM149669.1, forward strand.
CGGGGAGCGCGAAGAACGCGCGGAAGGCCATCGAGTGGCCGTCCAGGAGGAGCAGCCGGGCGCGCCCGCCGTCGGCCTGGGATGTCTGTTCAGGGGTCTCTCGCTTGGTCACCACAGAACGAATCCTAGGATGCGCTACGGACACCCCGCGGCCATCACCACGGGAACACCTCCCCGCACCGGTCGGTTCGACCGGTTACGGGGCCACCTGACCGGATCGGAAGGCAACACCATGACCACTGACGCCGAGGGAATGCGCGAACTCCTGGACTCCGGGGCGCTCTCCGACGGCCTGGTCGACAGGATGGGCATCGAGATCACCGAGGCCTCCGCCGAGCGCGTCGTGGGCCGCATGCCGGTCGAGGGCAACCGCCAGCCCTTCGGGCTGCTGCACGGCGGCGCCTCGTGCGTGCTCGCGGAGACCCTGGGGTCCATCGGCTCCACCGTCCACGCCCAGGGGTTCGGGCGCGTCGCCGTGGGCATCGAGATCAACGCGACCCACCACCGCTCGGCCACCGAGGGACACGTCACCGGGGTGGCCACCCCGGTCCACCTGGGCCGCACCCTCGCCACCTGGGACATCACCATCACCGACGACCAGGGCCACAAGGTCTGCACCTCCCGCCTCACCTGCATGCTGCGCGACGCCCCCCAGTAGCGGTCCGGGGCGGGGCGCCCCGGCACCCCGCCCCGCCCTTTAGGTGCGCCTCCGCCTGGAGTGAAGCCCGCCTAACGCCTCCGCCCGGGCGCGAACGCTGGACGAACCGACACCCCCGCACCCCCGCGCCGCGACAACCGGCCACCCCAACCCCCACCACACCCGGCGTCCGTCCAGTCACGCCCCGCCACACGGCTACAGAGTCATAACGAGCAGAAGGCGACTGAGACGCAACCGCTCCCCGCAGCTTCCACCGGAACCCGATACCGGATTAAGCTCCGCTAACGCTCCTGATTAAGTCATGCCACACATAACGGGCAACAGGACGCATAAGCGCTATCGGCACGGCTGCGCAGACCAGCCGGTTGAACGGAGTGACCACGAACATGGCAAGCAAGAAGTTCCTGAGCCTCACTGCCGCAACCGCGGCCCTCGTTCTTGGGCTCACCGCGTGTGGCAACGGAGACGGCGGCAGCGCGGACGGAGGCGACGGCTCCGGCGAGGAGTTCACCTTCGGCATCCTCTACCCGCAGACCGGCAGCCTCGCCTTCCTCGGCCCGCCCCAGATCACCGCCGCCCAGTACGCCATCGAGGAGATCAACGCGGCCGGCGGCATCCTCGGCACCGACGTCCCCGCCATCGTCGAGGCCGACGAGGCCGGAGACGCCGCCCAGGCCAACCAGGCCGCCAACGACCTCGTCTCCGCCGACGTCAACGCCGTCATCGGCGCCGCGGCCTCCGCGATGACGCAGGCCAGCTACGACACCGTCACCGCCGCCAGCATCGTCCAGTGCTCCGGCTCCAACACCGCCCCCGACCTCAGCGAGATCGACGACAACGGCTACTTCTTCCGCACCGCCCCCAGCGACCTCCTCTCGGGTCCGGTCCTGGCCCGCCAGATGGTGGACGACGGCGCCTTCGACATCGCCGTCGTCGCCCGCGCCGACGACTACGGCGACGGCTACCGCAGCGCCGTGGAGGCCGAGCTCGAAGCCCTCGGAGCGAACGTCGTCGCGACCGAGAACTACGACCCCGACGCCACCAACTTCGACTCCGTCGTCAACGCCGTCTCCGGAGCCGAGCCCGACGCCGTCGCCCTGATCTCCTTCCAGGAGGGCGCCCAGGTCATCGCCGAACTCATCGAGTCCGGCATCGAGGGCGACCAGCTCTACATCACCGACGGCCTCAACGACCCCGAGCTCGGCACCACCGTCAACGCCGACGACCCCGACGTCGTCACCGGCGTCACCGGTGTCGCCCCCGGCGCGGACAACCCCGAGTTCAACGAGGGTCTGCGCGCCTTCGACTCCGAACTCGACGTCTTCCAGTTCGCCCCCCAGGTCTTCGACTGCGTCACCGCGATCGCCCTGGCCGCCGAGTCCGCCGGATCCGTCTCCCCCGCCGACTACGTCGAGCACCTCCCGGAGATCAGCCGCCCCGACGGCACCGAGTGCGGCAGCTTCGAGGAGTGCCGCGACCTCCTCAACGACGGCGAGGAGATCGACTTCCAGGGCACCAGCGGCAACATCGACTTCGACGACAACGGCGACCCCACCTCCGCCACCTTCGAGGTCTTCCACTTCGGTGACGAGGGCTACGAGACCCTCGGCTTCGAGGAGTACTCCGTCAACGAGTGACGACGGATGACCCCGTCCCCCACCACGGACCACAGCGTCCGTGAGTGAGGGGCACCATCCTCCACACACCGAGCGAACCGTCCGGGGGTGCGGGGCACCAGCCCCGCACCCCCGGACCCGTCTGGACACGACCACCGCGAGACCCCGGCACGGCCGCCACCCCGCGCGCCGTGCCTCGTCGTACACGGACCGGGCGGCCGCACGGCACCACACCACACGCCACTCGAACGGACGACCACGCCATGCCCACCCACCGGTCCCTCGCCCTCCCAGCGGCCGCCCTCGCCCTCAGCCTCACGCTCACCGGCTGCGGCGACACCCTCGACCTCGGTGACGACACCGAGGACGACACCGCGTTCACCTTCGGACTCCTCTACCCCCAGACCGGCAGCCTCAGCTTCCTCGGCCGCCCCCAGACCGCCGCCGTCGAGTACGCCATCGACGAGATCAACTCCGCCGGCGGCATCCTCGGCGCCCAGGTCCCGCCACCCGTCGTGGCCGACGAGGCCGGAGACGCCGCACAGGCCCAACAGGCCGCCAACGACCTCGTCTCCGCCGACGTCAACGCCGTCATCGGCGCCGCCGCCTCCGTCATGACCCAGGCCAGCTACGCCACCATCACCGGCGCCGGGATCGCCCAGTGCTCCGGCTCCAGCACCGCCCCCGACCTCACCCGCGTCGACGACAACGGATACTTCTTCCGCACCGCCCCCAGCGACCTCCTCGCCGGACCCGTCCTCGCCCAGCGCATCGTCGACGACGGCCACCTCGACGTCGCCGTCATCGCCCGAGCCGACGACTACGGCAACGGCTACCTCAACGCCGTCGAGGCCGAACTCAACGCCCTCGGCGCCAACGTCGTCCTCGCCGAGACCTACGACCCCGACGCCACCAACTTCGGCGCCGTCGTCAGCACCGCCGCCACCTCCGGAGCCGACGCCGTCGCCCTCATCTCCTTCCAGGAGGGCACCCAGCTCATGGCCGCCCTCATCGAGAGCGGCACCGAGAGCCAGTTCTACCTCACCGACGGCCTCAACGACCCCGACCTGGAGGCGACCATCGGCGCCGCCTCCACCGACGCGGTCACCGGCACCACCGGCGTCGCACCCAGCGCCAACAACCCGCGGTTCAACGAGGACCTACGCGCCTTCGACCCCGAACTCGACGCCTTCCAGTTCGCACCGCACATCTTCGACTGCGTCACCGCCATCGCCCTCGCCGCCGAGTCCGCGGGCTCCACCGACCCCGCCCAGTACGTCGACCACGTCGGCGAGGTCACCCGCCCCGACGGCACCGAGTGCACCACCTTCGAGCAGTGCCGCGACCTCCTCGACGACGGTCAACCCATCGACTACCAGGGCATGAGCGGCAAGATCGACCTCGACGACAACGGCGACCCCACCTCCGCCACCTTCGAGGTCTTCCACTTCGGTGAGAACGGCTACGAGATCCTGGAGTACGTCGAGTTCACCAACGACTGACCCCGCACCGGACCCGGAACACGACGAGGGGGCGGGACCCACGACGGGTCCCGCCCCCCACACACGCCCGGATCAGCCCTTCGCGAGCGTCCCCAGGTACAGCTCGATCACGTTCGGATCGTTCAGCAGGTCCCGGCCCGAACCCGTGTACGCGTTCCGGCCCTGGTCCAACACGTACCCCCGGTCACAGATCTGGAGGCACCTCCGCGCGTTCTGCTCCACCATGATCACCGAGACCCCCGCGGCGTTGACCTCCTTCACCCGCTGGAAGACCTCCTCCTGGTAGATCGGGGACAACCCGGCGGTCGGCTCGTCCAACAACAGCACCGACGGGTCCATCATCAGCGCCCGACCCATGGCCACCATCTGCCGCTGACCGCCCGACAGCGAACCCGCCTTCGCCCGGCGCCGGTCCGCCAGCAGCGGGAACAGCCCCGCCACCACCTCGAACCGCTCCGAGAACGACTTCGGCCGCAGGAACGCCCCCATCTGGAGGTTCTCCTCGATCGTCAGCGACGGGAACACGTTGCGCGTCTGCGGGACGTAACCCACGCCCCGCTCCACCAACGAGTGCGCCGCCAACCCCGCGATACTCGAACCCCGCAGCGTCAGACCGCCCTCACGCACCGGGATCAACCCGAAGATCGTCTTGATCAGCGTCGACTTGCCCGCACCGTTCGGCCCGATGATCGCCACCACCTCACCCTCGGTGAGGGTCAGCGTGCACCCGTTCAGGATGTTCACCCCGGGCACGTAGCCGGCGACCAGGTCCCTGGCCAACAGCAGGTAGTCGTCCGGACCACCCACCTCCAGAGCCTCCGCCCGCGCCTGCTCCAGGACCTCCTCACGGTGCTCCTGCACGGCGGCGGCCTCCTCGGCCACGGCCGGAACCTCCTCCGGCTCCGGACGGATCCCGTCGTTCCCCTCACTCATCGCCACTCCCCTGGTCCTCGCCCTCCACGTCCTGGGCACCCAGGTAGGCGTCGATCACCTGCTGGTTGGACCGGATGTCCGAAGGACGGCCCTCCGCGATCACCTGACCCTGCGCCAACACCACGATCCAGTCACTGATCCCCATGATCACGTCCATGTCGTGCTCCACGAACAGGACCGTCTTGCCCTCGTCACGCAACGACGTGATGTGGTGCAGGAGCGACTGCACCAACGCCGGGTTCACACCCGCCATCGGCTCGTCCAGCATGATCATGCTCGGATCGGTCATCAGCGCGCGCGCCATCTCCAGCAGCTTGCGCTGACCGCCCGACAACGCGCCCGCCATGTCCCGGCGCTTGTCGATCAGCTTGAACCGCTCCAACAACTCCAACGCCCTCGCGGTGTTGGCCTTCTCCTGACGGCCCCACACCGGACGCAGGAACGCACCCGCCATCCGCTCACCCGTCTGACCGGGAGCGCCCAACAACATGTTGTCGAGCACCGTCATCCGCGTGAGCGCCTTGGTCAGCTGGAAGGTCCGCACCATCCCGGCCCGCGCCACCTGGTGACCGCGACGGCCGTTGATCCCACGACCCTCGAACGACCACTCACCGCCGTCGACCCGGTCGAACCCCGTCAACAGGTTGAACAGCGTGGACTTGCCCGCGCCGTTCGGACCGATCAGCGCCGTGATCGTCCCCCGCTGCACCTCCAGGTGCTCCACGTCCACGGCGGTCAGACCACCGAACGAACGCTTCACCCCGTCCGCCACCAGGATCGGGTCCTGCTTGGCCGAACCCGGCTCCGGGACCGCCCCGGCCATCCGGTCGACCTCGGCACCCGCCTCGGAGCCGATCACCTCGTCACTTGACATTGATCAACATCTCCTTGCGGTCACCGATCAGACCCTGCGGCCGGAAGACGATCAGCAGCACCAGCAACACACCGACGAACGCCAGCTGGATCGCACCGAAGTCCGGACCCGACAGGAACGGGAGGTAACCCTCACTGCCCAGGCCACGCAGCAACTTGTCCGTGAAGTTCATCAGGAACCAGAACACCATCGAACCCACGATCGGACCGAGCACACGGCCCGCACCGCCCAACAGCAGGATCACCCACAGGAAGAACGTCACCTGCGGCTTGAACTGGTCCGGCGCGATCGCGCCCTGGTGCACCGCCATCATGCAACCGGCCAGCGAACCGATCAGGCCGCCCAGGACCAGCGCCTGCATCTTGTACGCGAACACGTTCTTGCCGAGGCTGCGCACCGCGTCCTCGTCCTCGCGGATGCCCTTCACCACACGCCCCCACGGGCTGTGGATCAGCACCCAGGTCAGCGCCGCCATGAGCGCCACCAGACCCCACGTGACCGTCATCAGCCACATGTGGCTGCCGCTGAACGAGAACGAACCGATCCCGTAGCGTTCGGCCGGGTCGAACAGCCCCAGCGCCAGGTTCCACTCACGGAACTCCGTCGACAGGTTCTGCAACCCGTACACACCGTTGGTCAGCGGCTCCGCGAAGCCCGCTCGGTACACCAACCGCAGCACCTCGGCCGCGGCGATCGTCGTGATCGACAGGTAGTCCGCCCGCAACCGGAGCGTCGGAACACCCAGCAACAGCGCCAGCACCACCGCACAGGCCAGGCCCACCAGGAACCCGACCAGCAACGGCAACTCGAACACCGCGACGCTGATACCCACGCCGTAGGCGCCCACCAGCATGAAGCCGACCTGGCCGAAGTTCAGCAGCCCGGCGTAGCCGAAGTGCATGTTCAGGCCGATCGCGGCCAGCGCGTAGATCGCGGCCACCGGTCCCACCGCGGATCGGGCGGACTCGGCGAGGATCAAGAAAATATCCATCGTCTACCTCTCCTAGCCGACCCGCTCGCGCCGACCGAGCAGACCCTGGGGCCTGATCAGCAGCATGAGGATCATCAGGGCCAGAGCCCACGCTTGCATGAGCTGTGCGGGGAACCACAGGGTGGACAGCATCGCCACCAGACCCACGGCGACACCGCCGACCATCGCGCCGTAGGCCGTGCCCAGACCGCCCAGGATCACCGCGGCGAACATGAGCAGCAGCAGACGGAAGCCCATCTCGTAGTCCACGACCTGGTTGAGGCCGAAGAGCACGCCGCCCAGGGACGCCAGACCGCCGCCGAGGAACCACACGTACAGCGTCACCCGGTCCACGTCGATACCCGACGACTCCGCCAGGTCCCGGTTGTCCGAGACCGCGCGCATCGCCTTGCCGATGCGGGTGAACTGGAGCATGCAGGCCACCAGCACCAGGACCACGACCGCGACACCCATGATCACCAGGTCGCGCGGGGGCATCGAGATCGGGCCGATGTGCACCAGCTCCTGCACCTGGTACCCGGCGTACCGCTGCCGGTTGGCGCCGAAGAGCACCAGCAGCACGTGCCGCAGCACCAGGGCCAGACCGATGGAGACGATGAACATCTGGATCAGGGCGACGTTGCGCCTGCGCAGCGGGCGCCACAGGTAGCGCTCCATGGTGCTGCCCAGCACACCGCCCATGACCACCGCGATACCGGCCGCCACCCACAGTGGCACCTGCCAGCCGGGGTCGAGACCGAACAGGCCCATGAGCGTCGCCAGCGCGATACCGCCGATGACGGAGGACCACTGGAGGATGATCAGCGTCGTCCGGTTGAACCGGTCCTCCAGGAAGGCGCCCACCAGGACGGCGGCACCCAGACCGGCGAAGATCACCAGCAGGGAGTTGCCCAGTCCCGCGGCGCCGGTACTGAACAGCAGGGCCATCATCGCGCCGAAGGTGACCATGTCACCGTGCGAGAAGTTGATGACCTGCGTCGTACCGAAGATCAGGGAGAGGCCGATCGCGGAGATCGCGATGACCAGGCCGAACAGCAGACCGGCCGCGGTGAGCTGCGCGAAGCGCTCACCGAACCCGCCGCTGACGCCCTCGACCGCGACCGCCTCGTCCTCGGAGGCCGTGTCCTCCTCCGCGTCCTCGGTCGCCTCGGCGTCCGGAGAGGGGGAGCTCTCGTCCTGGTCCGCCGGTCCGCCGGGGAGTTCCAACCCGATGAGGAGCAGCCGCTGCTGGTTCGGTTCGACCTCGACCTCGGCCTCACCCTCGACGATGAGGCTCGTCTCGCGTACGGCGAACTCGCTGGGGACGGACTCCTGGTCCACCACTAGGCGGTAGTCACCCGGTCCGGGCAACTCCACTTCCCACATTCCATCAGAGTCGGTTTCCACCGCATCGATCTCGTCATCACCCTGGAAGACCGTGATCAGGATGCCCTCGACACCCTGGTCCCGGTCGTCCGGCTGACCGATCTGACCGTGCAGCGACTCACCGCCCTGTTCGTCTGCCGTCGCCGCTGCCCCGGGGATCACCAGGAATGCGGTGATCAGGGCGAGCAACACGGTCACGAGGCGTGTGCGCACGCGCGCTCCTTGCGCATCTGAGGTTGACGGCACCCGGATGGGAGGCATTCGGGGGCCGCTGTCCTTTAGCTGTTCGGTGCGGTGAGTTTAGCCCGATTTATGCCGGTCATTCAGTGCCGCTTAAGCCACGTGACCCAACCGTCACCCCATTGTGCGCAAGCGAGATCAAACTGGTACGAGATACGCGTTGACGCTGAACACATGTCCACGTTCCGGAGCCGCAACCTGCCGATCTGTAGGCTTTCCCGGGCCCGGTGCCCCCTGGACACAGGAAGGGGCCGCACCCGGTCGGGTGCGGCCCCGGTTCAGCGCGGCGGGGGTCGGTCCGTTAGGAGGACTGTCCCCCGAGCGTCTCGACGACCGTCTCAGCGACCTTGCGCATGGTCAGCCGACGGTCCATGGAGTTCTTCTGGATCCAGCGGAACGCCTCGGGCTCACTCATCCCGTGGCGGGTCTGGAGCAGACCCTTCGCCTGCTCCACGAGCTTGCGGGTCTCCAGGCGATCCTGGAGGCTGCTGACCTCGGCCTCCAGCGCGGCCAGCTCGGCGTAGCGCGAGGTGGCCATCTCGATCGCCGGAACCAGGTCCGACTTGCTGAACGGCTTGACCAGGTAGGCCATCGCTCCGGCCTCGCGGGCCCGCTCCACCAGCTCCCGCTGGGAGAAGGCGGTCAGGATCACGACCGGGGCGATGCGCTCCCCGGCGATCCGCTCGGCGGCCGAGAGGCCGTCGAGCACCGGCATCTTGATGTCGGTGATCACCAGGTCGGGTTTGAGCTCCTGGGCAAGCCGGATGGCGGCCTCACCATCGCCCGCCTCCCCGACGACGGCGTAACCGTCCTCTTCGAGCATCTCCTTGAGATCCAGGCGAATCAGGGCCTCGTCTTCCGCGATCACCACACGGCTCTGCGTCCTCGTCACGTACACGAGGTTACCGAGATCCGCTAGTATGCTGACCGTTGGCCCCGGCAATGCGCGTCAATCGTGACTCCACCGTTGACGGAGCGATGCCCCCGGGACGCCGAACAGGCAAACCGGACAAGCAGAACCAACAACCCAAAGGCCCCGATAGGCCAACAGGCAGAGCCAATGGTCTCAAACACCATAAAGTGTGGGTTCGAATCCCACTCGGGGCACCAGTAGCCACCCTCGCGGGTGGCTTTTCTGTTGGCGGACGCCCTGCGCCCGAAAATGTCCGAAGCGTGAGCGAACATGCACCGTATGTACTCACCGCATGTCAGGCGCGAGGCCGTCTCCCTCATTGACTCCGGGATCTCCTACGCGGAGGTCGGCCGTCGGATGGGAATCAACCGTTCCACCCTGCGGGCGTGGACACTCGATCGTTCCCTCGTGGACAGGTACACCGACACTGATCTCTGCCCTCGCTGCGAGCCGATACCCGGCTCGCCCAGGCGGCCAGACGCGTACGGCTACCTGCTGGGCCTCTACCTCGGGGACGGGTGCCTCACCCCGGCAGGAGATCCCGCGAAGAAGGTCTGGCGGCTACGGGTGATGTGCTCGGACACCTGGCCGGGTCTCATCGAGCTCTGCGCAGGGAGCATGGCTGCCATCCGTCCCGACCACAAGGTCTCCCGTGTCCCCTCCACGGGCTGCACGGAAGTGCACAGCAACTGGAAGCACTGGCCGTGCCTGTTCCCCCAGCACGGGCCGGGCAAGAAGCACGACCGCACCATCGCCCTGGAGCCCTGGCAGCGGACCATTGTCGAGGAGCATCCCGAGGAGTTCGTGCGGGGGCTGGTGCACTCCGACGGCAGCCGGGTGCTCAACCGGATCAGAAGGCCCCTGCCCGACGGTGGAGTGAAGCACTACGAGTACCCGCGCTACCACTTCACCAACGTCTCCGCCGACATCACCGGGCTGTTCACCGACGCCCTGGACCTGCTGGGCGTCCCCTGGAGGGTCCACACCATCAAGGGCAACGGAAGCCGCCGCGACAAGCACGTGGTGTCGGTGTCACAGCGGGACGCGGTGGCGCGGATGGACGCGTTCGTGGGGCCCAAGTACTGAGACGCCCGCGCGGTGGGCGCGGGCGGGTGTGGCCTACTCCTCGCCCCGCCAGCGCCTGAGATCCTCCTCGGTGATCTCCTGCATCGGTGTGGGCTGGGTGATGCGGAGGTGGTTGCCGAAGGGGTCGCGCAGGGCGCAGTCGATGCCGTAGGGCTGCTCGGTCGGTTCCTCGGTGAACTCGACCCCGCGTGCGCGCAGGGTGTCGTAGGTGGCCCGGCAGTCGTCGGTGTTGATGATGGCGGCGACGCCGAGGGCGCCCTGGGTGAGGAGTTCGCGGACCTTGGCGCCGTTCTCGTCCTGGGAGGGCACCTCCAGGAGGATGTGGCGGTCCGGGTCGGCGGGCAGGGTGATGGTGAGCCACCGCATGAACCCCATGTCGACGTCGTCTCCGACCTCGAAGCCGAGTTTGCCGACGTAGAAGTCGAGGGCCTCGTCCTGGTCGAGCACGGTCACGGAGTGGATGGCGATCTGTGTGAGCATGCCTCAACGCTACGTCTGAGCTGGTCTGTTGTGTTTCTACGGCACGTCAGTTTCGGGTCTGGTCAGGTGGCGCGGAGGTGGTCGCGGAGGGTGCGTGCGGCGCGTCCGATGAGGGCTTCGGCGGCGGGTTGGTGGCGGGCCGGGACGGAGGAGGCGGTGAGGGCGGCGATGGCGTAGGCCTCGCCGCCCTTGTGTTCGACGACGCCGACCTCGTGGCGGTGGTTGAGGACGCTGCCGGTCTTGGAGGACCAGGTGCTGGCGTCGGTGCTGAACTCGGGGGCGAGGCGGTGGCGGATGACGTTGTCGGCCATGAGGGAGCGCAGGCGGGCGGCGGTGTCCGGGTGGATGGTGGTGGGTTTCCACAGGGCCTGGAGGAGGTCGACGTGGGCGCGGGCGGAACCGGAGTTGGCACGGGTGACGTCGAGTTGGGGGATGCGGTGTCCGCGTCCGGCGCTGGCCGCCTGGATGGCGAGGGTGTGGGCGAGGTGGGTCTCGTCGGGGGCGAGGCGTTCGGCGGGCGTCTCGTTGAGGTCGCGGACGCGGTGGCGGACGGTGATGCCGTGGACGCCGTGGGCGCGGAGGGTCTTCGTGACCCGGGTGGGCGGGGTGAGGTCGAAGAGGGTGTCGGCGGCGACGTTGTCGCTGAGGCACATGGCGAGGTAGATGAGGTCGTCGACCGCGACGGTGGCGGGGTGGCGGAAGCGGCCGAGGCCGATGGGTCCGGTGGTGGGGCCGCCGGGTTCGACGCGGACGGGGGTGGTGCCGTCGAGTTCGCCCTGCTGGAGGCGTTCGAGGGTGGCCAGGGCGAGGGGGATCTTGACGAGGGAGGCGGTGGCGTACTCGGTGTCGGGTTCGATGCCGATCTCGTGGCCGGTGTTGAGGTCGCGGACGAGGAGGGAGGCCTGGAGTCCGGCCTGTTCGAGTTCGGTCTGGAGTCGTTGGGTGATCACGGGGTGGCTCCGAGGCATTGGGCGATGTGTGGGTGGAGGTGTGTGCGGAGGGTCTCGGACTGTTCTCCGGTGGCGGTGTAGCAGCGGGTGGGTCGGATCTCTCCGATGGGGCGCCAGTGGAGGTTGAGGTCGTCCGCCTGGCGGGGTGAGCAGAGGAGGAGGTCGTCGGTGGTGAGGACTTCGGCGGTGGCGGTGGTGAGGGTGGTGGCGCGGGTGATCTGGGTGGGTTGGAGGCCGATGGTGTCGCCGGTGTGGGTGAGCGGGTCGCGGATGTGGGGGGTGTCGTCCTCGGGCTGGATCCAGAGGCGGCGGGGCGGGGTGGTGTCGTCGCGGTGGGGGCGGAGGGTTTCGAGGTAGTGGGTGTTGGCGTGGGGCGGGTGGTGGGTGGCGAGGCCGAGGGGGACGGTCCAGTGCGCGCGGTCGGGTGGGACGGCGGTGATGGCGGTGCGGACCTGTCGGGTGTGGAGGAGTTCCTCGCGTTGGGCGGGTGGTGCGGGGTGGGGGTCGAGGTGGAGGTCGTGGTGGCGGGCCTGGGCGGTGAGGTGGGCGAGGTCGTGGGTGGTGCAGGTGGTGGGGACGGCGAGGCGCAGGGGTGTGCGGCGGGCCTGGGCCGCGTCGTGTTCGAGGGTGTGGGCGAGGTCGACGAGGCGCCGTGCGGTGGGCAGGACGGTGTGGCCGAACTGGGTGAGGGTGGCGCGTCGTGTGGTGCGGTCGAAGAGGGCGGCCCCGAGGTGTCGTTCGAGGGCGGCGATGCGGCGGCTGGCGACGGGTTGGGGGATGCGCGCGGCGGCGGCTCCGAGGGTGAAGCTGCCTCGGTCGCTGACGTGGATGAAGGCGGTGCAGGCTCCGACGAGGTCCATGGTCTGAGGTTATGTCGAAAGAGCATGGGTGTGGCTGTTTGTGTCTTGGACAGCATGGGTGGTGGTTGGTGAGACTGCGGGGGCGGGCCGGTTCTGGCTCGCCTCTCTTCTGATTCCTGTTCTTTTGGGGGCTTTCGTGAGCTTTGCTGTGCGCGGTGTGTGGTGGCGCGGTTTCGTTGCGTCGGTGGCGTTGGTGCCCGTGGTGGGGTGTGGCGCGGCCGAGGGCGGTGGGGATGCGGGGGTCCCCGCGGAGTCGGCCTCGGTGACGGTGGACTTCGCGGCGGAGTTCGAGGCCCTGGAGGAGGAGTTCGACGCCCGGTTGGGTGTGTACGCGTTGGACACGGGTTCGGGCGAGGAGGTGGCGTTCCAGGAGGGTGAGCGGTTCGCGTTCGCCTCGACGTTCAAGGCGTTGTTGGCGGGGGTGGTGTTGTCGGAGAACTCGTTGGAGGAGATGGAGCGGGTGGTGACCTTCGACGAGAGCGTGCTGGTGCCGCACTCGCCGGTGGTGGAGGAGAACCTGGAGTCGGGGATGTCGTTGTTGGAGCTGTGCGACGCGACGGTGCGGTTCAGCGACAACGCGGCGGCGAACCTGTTGTTGGAGGAGATCGGCGGCCCGGAGGGGTTCGGTGCCGCGCTGAAGGAGTTGACCGGCGACGAGGTGACCAACCCGGTGCGGTGGGAGCCGGAGCTCAACGAGGCCGTTCCGGGTGACGAGCGCGACACCAGCACCCCGGAGGCCCTGGCGGGGACCCTGGAGGCGTTCACCCTGGGTGAGGTTCTGCCGGAGGACCGCCGTGAGGTGCTGGTGGATCTGCTGGTGCGGAACACGACGGGTGACGATCTGATCCGTGCGGGTGTGCCGGAGGGCTGGGTCGTGGGCGACAAGACCGGTGGTGGCGGTCACGGGACGCGCAACGACATCGCGGTGCTGTGGCCGGAGGGGGGCGAGGGCGACCCGATCGTGCTGGCCGTGCTGTCGAGCCGTGACGTCGAGGACGCGGAATATGACGACGCGTTGGTCGCGGAGGCGACCGAGGTGGTCGTGGAGGCCCTGGGCTAGGGGTTTTCGGCGGTTGTCGCGGGGGTTCTGGCCGGGTCGGGACAGACTGGCCAGAACCTCTGTAACTACCCGACCCATTCGACCCTAAATAGGCCTTTTGTCATTTTATGTAGCTACAAGCTGGCTGAACCGGTCACATCACGGCCACAACCTGAGCACAACCCGTGGGTTCGGTCGCCTGGAAGCCGTCGCGTCCCTGATCCTGGATGGCGGAAAGCCCTGTCGGAAGGGGCTCGCAGCGAGAGAGGGGCGACGGTTGTTGACCGCGGTGGCCGGGGTGATCGGCGCGCTGGTGATCGGGGCCTGGGTCGTGGTGGCCTGGGGTTCCCGGCGTCGGCAGCCGTGGTTGTGGACCCCGGTGGCCCTGCTGGCGGTCCTGCTCGTCGCGGTGGACCTGCCCGGCTGGTCGTTCCTGCCGCTGGCGGTCCTGGCGGCGGGTTCCTTCGCCGAGCTGGTGGTGGGGTCGCGTGAGTCGCCCACGATCCGCACCAAGTCCCCCGACGCCCCGTTGAGCACCGAGCGGTGGGCCGCCGCGGCGGCGGCCCCCTTCCGGGTGGCGCTGGCCGAGCCCTGGGACGTGGTGGCGCGGCCGAGTCTGCGCCGCCGCTACCGGCGGATGCTGGAGCGCCAGTGGTCGGTGGTGGACCGTGAGTCGCTGCTGGCCGCGGTGGACACCCTGTTGGCCGGTCTGCACCAGGGGCCGAGCCTGGACCTGGCGGTGGACCTGCGCACGGGTACGGCCCGGTCGCGGCTGCCCCTGGACCAGGGCGGTCTGGACACCGGCGAGACGGTGGAACTGTCCCCGGAGCAGGTGGCCCGGTTGCGTGCGGTCACGGGTGTGGCCGAGGGCGACGAGACGGTGATCATCGGCGCCTACCAGTGGTGGAAGTCGGTGCACGTCATCCGGCTGGTGTGCGGTGGGGCGACCCTTGACTGGCTGAGCCCGGTGGAGACGCAGACGCTGCTGCGGCGGGTGGCCTCCGACCTCCAGCGCCGCTACTCGTCGTGGGGGCAGTTGTGCACGGCCTTCCACGCCGGGTACCTGCTCTGGCCCGACAAGGGTGTGGACGGTGCCCCCGCGGAGTCCGACCGGCCGGACGCCGACCGCGTGTGGGTGGCGCTGGGTCTGTTGGACGAGGACCCGAGGAGCCCCTGGAACCTGCTGCCGTGGGACATGCCGTTGGACCGGGTGACGTTCGAGGGCGGGGTCTCCTCCAACCAGGAGTAGCGGGGATCGTCCCGCGCTCCCCCGCGCTCCTCGTGGTCCCCTCCCCTGACACGACATCGGCCGCACCGGTCGGCCCGGAGAGGTCGGCGCGGCTCAGTACGCCTTCCCCCGGGCCGGACCTGATGCGGCCCGTCAGGTGGCGCCCGTCCGGGGCGCCCGTTCACGCGTCAGCTGGTTCAGCCGGCACCGAGGGCGACGGCGTCGCCGAGTCGGTGGACACGCAGGGAGTTGGTGGAACCGGTGGTTCCGGGCGGGCTACCAGCGACGATGACGACCTTGTCACCCTTGTGGTAGTCGCCGATCTGGAGGAGTTCGGTCTCGACCTGGCGGACCATGTCGTCGGTGTTGTCGACCCACGGGACCAGGTTGCACTCGGTGCCCCAGGTCAGGGAAAGCGTGCCCCGGGTCTCGGCCTCGGTGGTGAAGGCCATGAGCGGGATGGGTGAACGGTAGCGGGCCAGGCGCCGGGCGGTCTCACCGGACATGGTGAAGGCGACCAGGGCCTTGGCGCCGACGGTGGCGCCGATCTCCGCGGCGGCGCGGGCGATGGCCCCGCCGGTGGTCTCCGGCACCCGGTTGAGGATGTGCGAGGCGCGCAGGGACTCCTGCTCGGCGGCGCTGACGATGCGCGCCATGGTCTCGACGGTCTCGATGGGGTACTGGCCGACGCTGGTCTCGCCGGAGAGCATGACGGCGTCGGCGCCGTCGAGGACGGCGTTGGCGACGTCGGAGGCCTCGGCCCGGGTGGGGCGGGGCGCGCTGATCATGGACTCGAGCATCTGCGTGGCGACGATGACCGGCTTGGCCTTGTCGCGGCAGCGTTCGATGGCGCGCTTCTGCACCATCGGGACGTTCTCGAGGGGCAGTTCGACGCCGAGGTCGCCGCGGGCGACCATGACGCCGTCGAAGACCTCGATGATGTCCTGGAGGCGCTCGACCGCCTGGGGCTTCTCGATCTTGGCGATGAGGGGGACGGTGACGCCCTCCTCGTCCATGATGCGGTGGCACTCCTCGGCGTCCGCGGGGCTGCGGACGAAGGAGAGGGCCACCATGTCGACGCCCTGGGCGAGGGCCCAGCGCAGGTCGGCCTCGTCCTTGTCGGTGAGGGCGGGCACGCTGACGGCGACTCCGGGGAGGTTGAGCCCCTTGTGGTTGGAGACGGTGCCGCCGAAGATGACGCGGGTCTGGATGTCGGTGCTGGTGGTCTTGGTGCACTCCAGCACGACACGGCCGTCGTCGATGAGGACGCGGTCGCCGGGGCGGACGTCGCCGGGGAGCCCCTTGTAGGTGGTGGAGACGCGCTGGCGGTCGCCGGGCACGTCTTCGATGGTGATGGTGAACTCGTCTCCGGCGGCGAGTTCGACGGGTCCGTCGGGGAAGGTTCCCACGCGGATCTTGGGTCCTTGGAGGTCCGCGAGGACCCCCACTGCTCGGTTGGCGTCCGCCGCGGCCTGCCTGAGGTTGGCGAGGCTCGCGCGGTGGTCGTCGTGGGTTCCGTGGCTGAGGTTCAGACGGGCGACGTCGAGGCCCGCGTCGACGAGGCGCCGGAGGGTCTCCGGGCTCGAGGTGGCGGGGCCAAGGGTCGCAACGATTTTTGCTCGACGTGTCACGTCTATCACTTTAGAGCGTCTGGGGGATGGAGTGGTCTAAACCAGGTTGCGAATGCACGTATCTGAGGTGGAGCTGGGGCGAACGCGGTGACCCTGCGTGACCGGTGTGGGATGGGGGTCGTGGCCGCGTGGCCGCGTTCGGCGTCCGGTGAAGGGGTTTCCGTGTTCGATCGTGCTGTGGTGGTGTCCGCTCTGCGTGCGGAGGTCGAGGTTCTGGAGGGGGTTCTGCTGGGCCTGTCGGAGCCCGAGGTGGTGTTGCCCACACGGTGTGCGCCGTGGGACGTGGCGGCGCTGTCGGTGCACACGGTGGGTTCGTTGCGCCAGGTGACGGTGGCCCTGGACGGGGACGCGCCGGGCGTGTCGGCTCCGCTGGTGTCGGCGGCGGGGTACTACGTGCCGGAGGTGCGGTTCTCTCCGGCGGTGAACTCGGCGCGGGTGGAGGGCGCCGTGGAGCGGGCGGCCCGGCGCGCGGACGCGGCCGAGCCTGGTCGGGTGCTGCGCGGGACCTGGGGCGCGTTGGCGGACCGGTTGGCGGGTGAACCGGAGACGCGGCGGATCGTGACGCGGCACGGGGACCCGATGCTGTTGACGGACTACCTGGTGACCCGTGTGGTGGAGTTGGTGCTGCACGGGGTGGACCTGGCGGACGCGCTGGGCCGGGAGCTGTGGACGGCGGGGGCCGCGTTGGACGTGGTCCGTGAGGTGCTGTTCGGGTCGGTGGCCCGGGAGGAGCTGGCGCGGGTGCTGCCGGACGGGGTGGGCGCGGAGGGTGCCTCGCTGGTGGCGGTGCGCGCGGTGACCGGGCGGTCGGGTTCCGAGGTGGACCGGGCGGTGTTGGAGGCGGCCGGGGTGACCTTCCTGGCGTTGGGCTGAGCGGCGCCGGTGCCTCGTGTGGCCCGCTCGTCGCCGCGGGCGGCGGTCCGGTGGCCCTGACCGCCGCCCCTCCCCTGGTCGGCGCTCCCCCGGCGCCGTCCCTCGGAATCCTCAGGCGGAGTGGCGGGGGCGGGGCAGGTCGGGCTGCACGTGGCCGTAGGCCCGCAGGATGCGGAGCCGCTGGATGGTGCGCATGCCCTCGCGTTCGAGGGTGGCGACGGTGTCCCAGTCGTCCCAGCAGGCGTCCCAGCCCCCGTCGGGGCGCTGTTGGTCCTCGAAGGCCTGGAGGTTGCGTTCGATCTCCTGGTCGGTGAAGAGCGGCCGGGCGATGTGGCCCGGGTGGGAGGCGAGGTCCAGCGGCGTGTGGACGTGTCCGGTGGCGCGCGGGTGGACGTCGATGACGGCGCGGATCATGTGGGCGAGGTGGTTCATCGCGACGACGGCGCGGGGACGGTCCGGGACGTGCTGGAGGAAGCAGCAGAGTCCGATGGCCTCGTGCGGGTTGGTCCACTTGAGGGCGTCGATGTGCTTCCAGCAGTAGGCCGTGGCGAGGTCGCGCCAGGGGTGGGTGATGTTGTTCTTGTGCAGGAGCCCGGTGATCATCGAGGTGACGTCGAGTCGGCTGCGGAAGTCGTCGTTGTGGCGGTACCAGGGCGCGGATTCGGTGTAGCGGGCGCTGGGGAGCGAGATCGGCAGCCCGCCGTCGTCGTTGCTGATGGTGGCGAGGTACCGGCACACGCCGACACCGATCTGTGCGGGGACTGGGCCGAGTTCGTCGAGGTAGCGCAGGGCGATCTCGGTGGCCACGGGCTGGCTGGCGTGGCCCCGCAGGTCGGGGTCGAGGCCGTTGCCGTAGCCTCCGTCGAGGTTGCGGTAGGCGGAGAGTGTGGCGCGGACGGGTTCGGCTGGTCCGCTCTGGAAGAGGTAGGCGAAGCGGTGCCGGTCGACGAGCCGGGCGCTGCGCATGGTGAAGTGTTCTGCTGCGCGGTACGAATCCCAGGTCACAACGGTCATGATTCGACGGTACGACCGTGTCCGGACGGGGAGAACAGCCCGGCCCTGATCCATTCGCGATCTTTACGCGGCGTTCTCGGGTCGCTTGCGTTGGAGGTGGAGGTAAAGGGCTCCGGCCCAGGACAGGGCGACGCTCAGGGCCACGAGGAGTTGGGCCGTGAGGAGGTGTTCGGCGGGGTAGACGACGCCGGTGAGGTAGTGCTCGATGAAGCCCTCGGGTGGGAGCCCGGCCAGTCCGGCGTTCCGGCGGCCCCAGTCCTCCAGGTGGGTGAGGGGGCACGGCCAGCCGATGACGGTGACGCCGAGGCCGTAGAGGGCGCAGGCCAGGTGGGGCCAGAACATGCGGGGCCAGCGCCAGGCCGGGAAGCCGCCGAGCGCGACGTAGGCGAGGAAGAGCAGGTGCAGGACCATGGCGCCCTCACCGATGACGCGGTACACCATGGGTCGATCGTAGGGCGCGTGCCGGGCGCGGGGACAGGCCCCCGCGCCCGGGTGGTGTCGTCTCCTACACGAGCGGGCGCTCGGTGGGCGGGATGGCCACCGGCAGGACGGTGTCCTGCGTCAGGTGGCGGTCCACCCCGGCCGCGGCGGAGCGGCCCTCCGCGATGGCCCAGACGATGAGCGACTGGCCGCGGCCCATGTCCCCGGCGCAGAAGACGCCGTCGACGGTGGTGCGGTAGTCGCTGTCGCGGACCACGTTGCCCCGCCCGTCGAGTTCGACGCCGAGCTGGTCGAGCAGGCCCTCCTTCTCGGGGCCGACGAAGCCCATGGCGAGGGTGACGAGGTCGGCGGGGATCTCCCGCTCGGTGCCCTCGACCGGTTCGAAGCCGTTGGGGCCGCGCTTGACCTCGACCAGCCTCAGGGCGCGGACGTTGCCGTCCTCGTCCCCGACGAACTCCAGGGTGTTGACGGAGTAGATCCGCCGACCGCCCTCCTCGTGGGCGCTGGTGACCTTGTACAGCATCGGCATGGTGGGCCAGGGCTGGTGGTCGGGGCGCGTGGCGGGGGGCTTGGGCATGATCTCCAGCTGGGTGACCGAGGCGGCCCCCTGCCGGTGGGCGGTGCCGACGCAGTCGGCGCCGGTGTCGCCGCCGCCGATGACGACGACGTGCTTGCCCTCGGCGTGGATGGGGGCGCGGTCGAGGTCGCCCTCCTGCACCCGGTTGGCCAGGGGCAGGTACTCCATGGCCTGGTGGATGCCGTTGAGTTCACGGCCGGTGGCGGGGAGGTCGCGCCACTGGGTGGCTCCGCCGGTGAGGACGACGGCGTCGTGGTCGGCCCTGAGCTGGTCGACGGTGACGTCGACGCCGACGTTGACGCCGGTGCGGAAGGCGGTGCCCTCGGCGGTCATCTGGGCGAGGCGGCGGTCGATGTGCCGCTTCTCCATCTTGAACTCGGGGATGCCGTAGCGGAGCAGGCCGCCGACGCGGTCGGCGCGCTCGTAGACGGTGACGTCGTGTCCGGCGCGGGTGAGCTGCTGTGCGGCGGCCAGCCCGGCGGGGCCGGAGCCGACGACGGCGACGGTGCGGCCGGTGCGGTGGGTGGGGGGCAGGGGCTTGACCCAGCCCTCCTCCCACGCGCGGTCGATGATGGAGACCTCGACGTTCTTGATGGTGACGGCGGGCTGGTTGATGCCGAGCACGCAGGCGGACTCGCAGGGCGCGGGGCACAGGCGGCCGGTGAACTCGGGGAAGTTGTTGGTGGCGTGGAGCCGTTCGATGGCCTCGGCCCAGTCGTGCGTGTACACGAGGTGGTTCCACTCGGGGATGAGGTTCCCGAGGGGGCACCCGTTGTGGCAGAACGGGATGCCGCAGTCCATGCAGCGCGAGGCCTGCTTGGTGACGGTGCCGCGGTCGAGGTCCTCCTGGACCTCGCGCCAGTCCTGGATGCGGACGTCGACGGGGCGGTGCCCGGGGAGCTCGCGCTCGGTGATCTTCAGGAAACCCTTGGGGTCAGCCATGGTTCCTCCTCCTCTCGTGTGCTGACTTCAGGACTGCGCGGAGGCCATGACGGCCTCGTCGACGTCGCGCCCCTCGCGTTCGGCCTCGGCCTGGGCGAGCAGGACGCGCTTGAAGTCGCGCGGCATGACCTTGGCGACGCGGTCGAGCCCCTTGGTCCCCTCGGCCAGGAGGCGTTCGGCGACGGTGGAGCCGGTCTCGGCGTGGTGGCGGGTGAGGACGCCGGTGAGGAACTCGCGGTCCTCGCCGGTGAGGTCCTCGATCTCGACCATCTCGGGGTTGACGCGTTCGGTGTCCAGGTCGAGGACGTAGGCGATACCGCCGGACATGCCCGCCGCGAAGTTGCGTCCGGTACGGCCGAGGATGACGGCGCGCCCGCCGGTCATGTACTCGCAGCCGTGGTCACCGATGCCCTCGACGACCGCGAGGGCGCCGGAGTTGCGGACGCAGAAGCGTTCACCGACGACGCCTCGGAGGAGGATCTCCCCGGAGGTGGCGCCGTAGCCGATGACGTTCCCGGCGATGATGTGTTCCTCGGCGGCCAGGGTGGAGGTCGCCGCGGGGCGGACGATGACGCGGCCGCCGGACAGGCCCTTGCCGACGTAGTCGTTGGCGTCACCGGACAGCCGCAGGGTGACGCCCCGGGGCACGAAGGCGCCGAAGGACTGTCCGGCGGATCCGGTGAAGGACACGTCGATGGTGCCGTCGGGCAGGCCGTCGGCGCCGTAGCGCTTGGTGACCTCGTGCCCGAGCATGGTGCCCACGGTCCGGTTGACGTTGCGCACGGGCAGTTCGAGGCGGACCGGCTGGCCGAAGTCGAGCGCTCCCTCGCTGAGCTGGATGAGGGTGTTGTCGAGCGCCTTGTCCAGGCCGTGGTCCTGGGTGCGCCGCCGGGCGCGGTGGTCTCCGGCGATAGGCTCGACCTCGTGCAGGATCGGGGAGAGGTCCAGGCCCTGGGCCTTCCAGTGGTCGACGGCCTCGACGGTGTCGAGCAGGTCGACGGAGCCGATGGCCTCGTCGAGGCTGCGGAAGCCGAGCTGGGCCAGGTACTCGCGGACCTCCTGGGCGATGAACTCGAAGAAGTTGACGACGTACTCGGCCTTGCCCGAGAACCGCTCGCGCAGGGCGGGGTTCTGGGTGGCCACGCCCACGGGGCAGGTGTCGAGGTGGCAGACGCGCATCATGACGCAGCCGGAGACGACGAGGGGCGCGGTGGCGAAACCGTACTCCTCGGCGCCGAGCAGGGCGGCGACGACGACGTCGCGTCCGGTCTTCATCTGGCCGTCGGCCTGGACGACGATGCGGTCGCGCAGGCCGTTCAGCAGCAGGGTCTGCTGGGTCTCGGCGAGGCCGAGCTCCCAGGGGGTGCCCGCGTGCTTGAGGGAGGTGAGCGGCGAGGCGCCGGTGCCCCCGTCGTGGCCGGAGATGAGGACGACGTCGGCGTGGGCCTTGGACACGCCGGTGGCGACGGTGCCGACGCCCGCTTCGGAGACCAGCTTGACGTGGACCCGCGCGGACGGGTTCGCGTTCTTGAGGTCGTGGATGAGCTGGGCGAGGTCCTCGATGGAGTAGATGTCGTGGTGGGGCGGCGGCGAGATGAGGCCGACGCCGGGCGTGGAGTGGCGGGTGTTGGCGACCCACGGGTAGACCTTGTGGCCGGGCAGCTGGCCGCCCTCGCCGGGCTTGGCGCCCTGCGCCATCTTGATCTGGATGTCGTCGGCGTTGCTGAGGTAGTGCGAGGTGACGCCGAAGCGGCCGGAGGCGACCTGCTTGATGGCGCTGCGGCGCAGGTCCCCGTTGGCGTCCGGGGTGAAGCGGGCCGGGTCCTCGCCGCCCTCTCCGGTGTTGGACTTGCCGCCGAGGCGGTTCATGGCGATGGCGAGGGTCTCGTGCGCCTCGGCGGAGATGGAGCCGTAGGACATGGCGCCGGTGGAGAAGCGCCTGACGATCTCCGAGACGGGCTCGACCTCGTCGATGGAGACGGGTTCGCGCACGCCCTCCTTGAGGCGGAAGAGGCCGCGGAGGGTCATGAGCCGGGCGGACTGGTCGTCGACCCTGTTCGTGTACTCCTTGAAGATCTCGTACTTGCGGCTGCGCGTGGAGTGCTGGAGCCGGAAGACGGTCTCGGGGTCGAACAGGTGGGGCTCACCCTCGCGCCGCCACTGGTACTCGCCGCCGACCTCCAGGCGCCGGTGGGCGTTGGGGTTGGCGGTGTGGGCGCGGCGGTGCCGGAGCGCGACCTCCTCCGCGAGGACGTCGAAGCCGACGCCGCCCAGGCGGGAGGTGGTGCCGGTGAAGCAGCGGTCGATGACCTCCTGGCCCAGGCCGAGCGCCTCGAAGATCTGGGCGCCGGTGTAGGAGCTGACCGTGGACACGCCGATCTTCGACATGACCTTGAGGACGCCCTTGCCGAACGCCTTGACGGTGTTGCGGACGGCCGTGTCGGCGTCGTCGACGCCGCCGAGGGTGCCGCGTTCGACCAGGTCCCGGACGGTCTCCAGGGCCAGGTACGGGTTGACGGCGGAGGCGCCGTAGCCGACGAGGAGGGCCACGTGGTGGCACTCGCGGACGTCGGCGGCCTCGACGAGGAGGCCGACCTCGGTGCGGGTCTTCTCGCGGACGAGGTGGTGGTGGACGGAGCCGGTGAGCAGCAGCGACGGGATGGGCGCGCGTGCGGCGTCGGCGCGGCGGTCGCTGAGCACGAGGATGTGCGCGCCGCCGTCGATGGCCTCGGAGACCTCGGCGTTGATCTCGTCCAGTCGGGCGGACAGGGACCGGCCGCCGCCGTCGACGGGGTAGGTGCCGTCGACGGTGAAGGTGCGCAGCGCGGGGTTGTCGCGCCCGGCGGCGACGATGGCGGCGAGCTGGGCCTGGTCGACGACCGGGGTCGGCAGGACGAGGCGCTGGGTGTCGCCCGGGGACGCCTGGAGGAGGTTGCCCTCGGCGCCGAGGAGCGTGGAGAGGCTGGTGACCATCTCCTCGCGGATAGCGTCCAGCGGCGGGTTGGTGACCTGCGCGAAGTTCTGCGAGAAGTAGTCGAAGAGCTGGCGCGAGCGCGCGGACAGCGCGGCCACCGGGGTGTCGGTGCCCATGGAGCCGATGGGTTCGGCGCCGGTGCGGGCCATCGGGGTGAGGATGATCCGCAGTTCCTCCTCGGTGTAGCCGAACACCTGCTGGGCGAGGTTGAGTTCGGTGACCGGGGTGGGTTCGGCGGCGGGGAGGTCGGCGAGGCGCAGGACGCCGGAGTCGATCCACTCCTGGTAGGGGTGTTCGGCGGCGAGTTCGGCCTTGATCTCCTCGTCCTCGATGATCCGCCCCTGGGCGGTGTCGACGACGAAGATGCGGCCGGGCTGGAGGCGTCCCTTGCGCACGACGGTGGCGGGGTCGATGTCGAGGACGCCGGCCTCGGAGGCGAGGACGACGAGGCCGTCCTCGGTGACCCAGTAGCGGCCGGGGCGCAGGCCGTTGCGGTCCAGGACGGAGCCGACGACGGTGCCGTCGGTGAAGGACACCGAGGCGGGGCCGTCCCAGGGCTCCATGAGGGTGGAGTGGTACTCGTAGAAGGCCCGGACGGCCGGGTCCATCTCGGTGTGGTTCTCCCAGGGCTCCGGGATCATCATGAGGACCGCGTGCGGCAGCGAGCGCCCGCCCAGGTGGAGCAGTTCGAGGGCGTCGTCGAAGGAGGCGGTGTCGGAGTCGTCGGGGTCGACGATCGGGAAGACGCGGGACAGGTCGCCGGGGATGAGCTCGGTGGCGAGCTTGGCCTCCCGGGACCGCATCATGTTCCGGTTGCCCTTGACCGTGTTGATCTCGCCGTTGTGGGCCACGTAGCGGAACGGGTGGGCGAGCGGCCAGGACGGGAAGGTGTTGGTGGAGAACCGGGAGTGCACCAGGGCCAGGCCGGAGGCGTAGCGCCGGTCGGACAGGTCCGGGAAGAACGGCTCCAGCTGCGGGGTGGTGAGCATGCCCTTGTACGCGATGGTGCGCGGGGACAGGCTCGGAAAGTAGACGTCGGCCTCGTGCTCCGCGCGCTTGCGGACGCAGTACGCGTGGCGTTCGAGGTCGATGCCGGTGAGGCCGTCGGTGGCGGTGCCGGGGGTGCCGGTGAGGAAGAGCTGCCCGAAGTAGGGCATGGCCTCGCGGGCGGCCGGGCCGCTGTACTGGGGCTCGAAGGGGACCTCGCGCCAGCCGAGGAGGGTGAGGCCCTCGTCGGCGACGATGGCGTTGATGGTCTCCACGGCGGCGGCGCGCTCGGCGGCGTCGGAGGGGAGGAAGCCGATGCCGGTGGCGTAGGCGCCCGCGGCGGGGAGGGCGAAGTCGCAGACCTCGGTGTAGAGGGCGTGCGGGATCTGGGTGAGGATGCCCGCGCCGTCGCCGTCGTCGGGGTCGGCTCCGGAGGCGCCCCGGTGGTCGAGGTTGCGCAGGACGGTCAGGGCCTTGCTGACGATGTCGTGGCTCTGGCGACCGGTGAGGTCGGCGACGAAGCCCACTCCGCAGGCGTCGTGCTCGAAGGCGGGGTCGTACAGGCCCTGGGGTGTGGCTTCTGCGTTCGTTCGGACGGACGAACGCCGCACGTTTCCAGCGGGCATCTGCCCTCCAGTCGTCTCTCGTCGGCTTCGTGAAAAGCGCATCGGGACGACGTTGGCCCTGCTGCGTGCGTGATGCTGTTGTGTCCGCCCGGGGGCGGGTCCCGACCGTGGGTCGCCCGGTCCGTGTCACCGTGTCGCGTACACGTCCTCGTGTCGCCGGTGTCGGTGGGCGTCCCGTTGTCGGGCAGGTTCTCTTATACAGGCTGGTCCGGCCCCGATGCGAATCGGAGGTCTAGACCAGGTGGCGCCGCGGTGCGCCGTGGCCCGTGGTGTGCCCGCTCCCTGCGGAGGGGCGCGGGTCCCTCTCGGACCGGGGTCCGATGAGAGCTGGCCTTGCGGGTTGTTCCACGAGGGAAATCCGCTAAACCTCCCAAAGGGGATGGAGGACCGTTCGCCGGTCGGATCTTCACCGGGCGTGAGACCGCGCCTGACCACCGCTTTCCCACGATACCCCGGGGCCGACACCTCTCCCAAGGGAGGACGGATCACACCGGGGAGTGACATCCCCCTCATCCGAGGCGGGCGGCCCCGGCCGTGGCACCTCCGGGGCGTCCTCGACGTGGGAGGATCACGGAATGGCAGGACACCCGACTTCCCCCGGCCCGGTCGATCCCGGAGCCGACTCCCCCGAGGCCGCCCGCGTGCCCGGCACCCCGGTGCCGGAGACCCACGCGGCCCCTCGGCGCGACGACCACCCGTCCCTCCCCGAGGCGGCGGAGGACTTCCTGCGCGAGCACGGGCCCGACGCGGCCCGGCCCAGGATGGTCCTGGAGCTGCTCTCCGACGGCCGTTGGTGGAGCGCCAACGACCTCGTGCGCGCCAGCGGTGTGGCGCACGCCGTGGTGGCGTCCCTCTTCAGGGCCCTGGAGACCGCGGGGGAAGTGGAGCGCGAGCCCGGGGGCGACCGGCGCCGTCTGTCGAGCCCCGTCCCGTACACCGGCGCGGCCGGGCCCACGCTGGCCGACCCGGTGGCCCACCTGCTCCCCGCCCATTCCCGGGCCGCCGAGGAACTGGCGCGGGCGGTGGCCGAGGGGCCCGCCTCCGACCTGGACCTGGACCACGTGTCCGCGACCGCCGAGACCGCGCTGCGCCGGGCCCTGTTCCTGGCCACCCGGTTCGACCTGCGCCATCGCACGCTCCTGTGCGTGGGCGACCACGACCTCACGTCCCTGGCGGTGGCCCTAGTGCGGCCGGAGGCACGGGTCCTGGTGGTGGACCTGGACGAGCGGGTGCTGGCCCACATCGACGCGGTGGCCGCGCGGTTGGGCCTGCCGGTGCGCACCCACACCGCCGACCTGCGGCTGGGGCTGCCCGCGTCGCTGCGGGAGGGCGCCGACCTGGTCTTCACCGATCCGCCGTACACCCCCGACGGGGTGGACCTGTTCGTGCGGCGCGGGGTGGAGGGGCTGGCCGACCCCCGGCGGGGGCGTGTGCTGGTGGCCTACGGCGCCAGCGAGACCACGCCCAAGCTGGCGGCGGCGACCCAGGCGCGCATGGTGCGCTCGGGGCTGCTCCTGGAGGCGGTGTGGCCGGACTTCAACCGCTACCTGGGCGCGGAGTCCATCGGTGCGGCCAGCGACCTGTACGTGCTGCGTCCGCTCGCGCGCACCCTGCCCTCCCCCGGCGGTGACTCCTCTCGGGTGTACAGCCAGGGGGTCAACGCCAAGGAGGCGCGCGGCGGTCTGGACGCGGAGCGGGCCACCGCCGTGCTGGAGCGGGTCGCGGAGCTGACCGGCTCCGTCCCCGCGCGTGACGGCGCCGAGGACGGCGACACGGCGGAGGCTCCCTCGCTGGTCGGGGACTGGCCGCGTGAGGTGGCCGGGGACCCCCGGGTGCGCCTGTCCACGTGGATGGACTCCCCCACCGCCGTCGGCCCCCGGGCCGTGGTCAACCTCACCGGCGGTTGGGAGCGGTTGGCGCCCCGTGTGGCGCTGGCGGCCACCGCCGACGACACCTTCGTGCTGGTGCCCTCGTCCTCGCGCTGGGTGCGTGACGAGGCGGGCCAGAAGGGGTTCCGTGCCCTGGTGGAGCCCGCGTTCCGGGTCCGGTTCCTGCGGGGCGTGGGCGCCGCGGACCTCACCGCGATCCGGTGCACCCGCGCCGCGCCCGGCGCGGGCGCCGACCGTCTGCTGGCCCACGTCCAGGGCAGGTCCCACGGGACGCTGACGGCGACGCTGCGCACGGGCCTGGTGGAGGCGGCGGCCCAGCGGGGACGACCCATCAACAAGCGCACGGCCCGGCACGCGGTGGCCGCGGTCCCGGGCTGGGTGGCCGGGCACACCCTGCTGGACCTGCCCGAACACCGGTTCGCGGAGCTGCGCGCGGTGGCCTCGGACCTGGTCTCCCGGGTCGACGAGGCGGGGGCGGACCCGAGCCGGGCCGACGGCGCGGACTGAGCCGGTCCGGTCCACGAACGCGGGCGGGGCCCGGTGGGAGGTCGTTCCCACCGGGCCCCGCCCGTGTGTTCTGGGGGGTGGCGCCGCTACTGGCCGGGCTGCGTCGGCGTCTCGACCGTGCCGTCGGCCGGGGGCGGGTCCTCGACCAGTTCCTGGTCGGTGCCCTCCACGGCGCCCTCACCCGTACCGGTTCCGTCCCCGGTGCCGTCCTCGGTTCCCGTGCCCTCACCGGCTCCGGGCGCGGTCTCCTCGCCGCCGAGCTCACCGATCCGGCGGAAGAACGGGTTGCGGAAGTTGGCCAGGGTCACCAGCGGGGTGACCAGGCTGACCCGCTCGTCGACCGACTCGGAGTCGGTGGGCTGGACCCAGATCACCACCAGGTAGTGGCCGGTGATGATGGCGTCGGCGGCGCTGTAGCCGCTCCCGAGGCGGTCGAGGGGGTCCTCACCGGACGGGGAGAGCACGAAGCCGGGGTCGACGGGCTGCTCGTCCTCCTCGGCCTCGGGCAGTTCCATGGCCTCGGCCACGGCACGGCTGCCCTCGATGTCGGCGAGGTTGAACACCGCGACCACACCGAAGACGTCGTCCTCGGACATGTAGGTGGCGCGGCCCGCCTGCGTGCAGTCCGCGTCGGAGAGCGCCTGCCGCACCTGGTCGCCCCAGACCGCCGCCGAGCAGTCCTCGGTCAGGTCCGAGTCGCGCAGGGTGAAGTCCAGGCTCTGACCGGAGATCTCGGAGTTGTGGCGCTCGAAGAGCTCGCCCTCGTTGAGCGGCCGGGTGTCCTTCTCCCGGGAGGACAGCACCGCGTTCATGTTGCTGTCCTGGGAGTCCTGGACCTTGTACAGGGCCGGTCGGGTCTCCTGGGCGGCCTGCTCCTCCCCGCCGTCTCCGGAGAACTGGAAGAAGAGCACCGTGCCCAGGGCGATGAGCGCCACGACCAGCACGCCGACCAGGATAGTCAGCATCCCGCCGAAGCGGCGGGCCTCCTTCTTGCGTCGGCCTCCGCCCTTGCGGCGTCCGCCCTCGCGGTTCTCGGACCGGCTCCGGTCCGCCTGGGCGGGGAGTTCGGCTGGCTCGCTGTCTTTCCTCCGGCGGCCCGGCCTGCCAGGCGTCGACGGTTCAGAAGGGGACACCCAAAGGACCTTTCCGTGGATGCGGGCCGGTCACGTGACGTGACCGGCCCGGCTGCGCTCGGGAACGGCGGGGGGACGCCTCCCGCCTGGTGTCGACCCCGGGGCCGTGTTCCCTGAAATCAGGGGAACACACCCCGGCGGGCGGGTCGATCTGTCCGAGATCCTATCGGGGCGTCCGACGGGGCCGGACAGACCGGCTCCTACTCGCCCTCCTCCTCCGGCTTGTGCGCGACGACCTCGTCGTAGACGAAGCTGAAGGCGCTCTGCGAGACCACGCTGGCGGTGGCCAGACCCGAGTCGTCCCCGGGCAGGGAACCGTCGGTGCGCGCGACCCAGTAGACGGCCAGGTAGTGGCCCATCACCTGGGTCGTGGCCTGGCTGTAGCCCTCCTGGAGGCCCTCGACGCCGTCGATCTCACGGGACAGCAGGAAGCCGGCCCCGGTCTCGACGTTGGTCGGGTCCATGGCGGCCGCCACCTCGGCCGCGCCCTCGGTGTCGGAGAGGTCGAACAGGGTCACCTGGGCGACGTAGTCGTCCTTGGAGTCGGTGTACACCCCGGAGGCCGCGTTGAGGCAGTTGGCGTCCAGGAGGCTCTGACCGAGCTCCTCGCCCCACACCAGCGAGGTGCAGGAGTCGGTGACCTCGGACTCCTGGAGCTCCAGCTTCATCCCGGCCATGTCGAGTTCCTCGACCGGTCCGAAGACGGACTCGTCGGTCATGGGCTCGACGTCGTCGGGGCGGTTCGCGATGGCGCCGAACACCTCGGGCCGGTCCGGCTCGAACAGGTACAGCTCCGGAGTGATGGTGCTGTGCCCCTCGGGCGGCGCGACGATGCTCTCCTCACCCCGGTCGGTGTTGCCGCCGGTCCCGGTGACGAGCTGGTAGGTCAGCAGGCCCAGGAGTGCGACCAGGGCGATACTGAAGGCGCCCAGGAGCACTCCGAGCACGGCGGTGCCGCGCTTGCGCTTGCTCTGTTCAGCGAGGGTGTAGACGATCTGGTTGGGCCGGTCGCCCAGGACCGACACCTTCTTGATCGCGGACGCGGAGAAGGCGGAGACGCGTCCCACGCCCTTCCTGTCCTTGCGGCGGCCCTTGCGGCCGGCGGAACGCCCGGCCTCCTGCTCCGAGCCCTCCTCGCCCTCGTGGTCGTCCTCGTACCCGGTGTCCGGGTCGTCCTCGTGGTCGTCGTACTCGGCGTCAGGGCGGGGCTGGGTGTGGCCGTACTCGGCGGAGAAGTCCTCCTCCGGGTCGTACTGCTCCTCGTACCCGTCCTCGGGGCCGTAGTCGTCGACGTGCTCTTCGGTGTGGGCGCTGTCGGCGCGACGTGACCCGCCGCGCCGACGTCTGCGTCCGTGACCGGAATCGGCTCTGCTCACGGTCTTTCTCAATCGTCAACCCGTGGTCTGCTCGACTGGTGCGGGCTTCGTCGTACGGCGCGCTCGGCCACGGGCCGGTGCGCCGGTTTTCGGAATGTCCCGCTCTACTCGGGCTTCGACCCGGAGTTGCCTTCCGCGCCGTCGGCGCCGTCCTCCGCCGAGCCCTCGCTACTAGATCGCTCAGGGCTCGGGTGGTATTCCGTCCCGGCCCCCTCGGATGAGCCCGTGGCCTGGTCGAACACCGAGTC
The DNA here is from genome assembly GCF_056173345.1 of Nocardiopsis sp. iso_237. Classification (NCBI taxonomy): domain Bacteria; kingdom Bacillati; phylum Actinomycetota; class Actinomycetes; order Streptosporangiales; family Nocardiopsidaceae; genus Nocardiopsis; species Nocardiopsis sp. iso_237. The sequence continues at coordinate 4,409,007 of NZ_CM149669.1, forward strand.
GTCGCCGTCGACGGCGCTGTAGACGGTGCCTTCGTCGGCCTTCTCGTCGGAGGATGTGTCTCCGAACACCTGGGTCCCGGCGTCCTGCCCGTGGGGGACGACGGAGGCGGAGAAGGAGTCGAGGCGGCGGCCGGCCCAGACGAAGTAGGCGAGGGCGCCGAGGAACACCGCGATGGAGGTCCAGTTGTTCAGGCGCAGGCCGAAGAAGTCGTTGGCCGGGTCGACGCGCAGGTACTCGATCCAGAAGCGGCCGACGCAGTAACCCATGACGTAGACGGCGAAGAGGCGTCCGCCCTGGAGGGAGCCCTCGAAGCGGCGGCCGAGGTAGGCCAGCAGGACCGCGAGGACCAGGCACCACAGGGACTCGTAGAGGAAGGTCGGGTGGTAGGTGGTGACGCCGACCTCCATGCCCGCCCGCATGTGGCCCTCGGGTGTGGGGTAGATCTCCAGGGCCCAGGGCAGGTCGGTGGGGCGCCCGAAGAGCTCCTGGTTGAAGTAGTTGCCCCAGCGGCCGATGGCCTGCGCCAGGGGGAGGGTGGGGGCGATCGCGAAGGAGAGCTTGGACATGGACAGCCCGCGTTTGCGGGCGACCAGCCACACGCCGACGGCGCCGAGCGGGATGGCGCCCCAGATGCCCAGGCCGCCCTCCCACACGTACAGGGCGCGGATGGCCTCGCGGTCCGGCCCGAAGTACAGGTGGGCGTCACTGATGACGTGGTAGAGGCGACCGCCGACCAGACCCAGGATCACGGCCCAGACGGCCATGTCCATGATGGTGCCGGGCTCACCGCCCATCGCCTTCCAGCGGCGCTCGCTCCAGTAGACCGCGACGATGACCCCGGCCAGGATGCACAGGGCGTAGAAGTGGATCTGGAACGGCCCGATGGGGATCGAGTTGATCTCGGGGCTGGGAATGGCCGCGAGGGCGCGGCCGACCTCGGCCGCGCCCTCGGAAGCTGTCGACGACAATGTCACTGCTCTGCTCTCGGGTTCGCCCCGCGTGCGGGGGTGGTGATCAGGGGTTCTCCTCCGCGTCACCCCCGCCGTCGGCATCCCTGGGCTCGGTGCTGACCTCGCCGTCGCCCGCGGCGGCGATCGCGTCGGCCAGGCCCCTGGTGCTCATGGCGGTGTTGCCGTCGAGCAACTCGCCGTTGATGTAGACGGAAGGCGTGGCGCGGAACTCGTTGGCTCCGCTGTAGCGAGTGTAGGCCTTCCCTGTGGCGTCGATGATCTCGCCCGTGTAGGTGCCCTCCAGGAAGGACGCGTCGTGTCCGTTGCCCTCTCCCCAGCTGATGAGGTCGGACAGGACCATGGTCCCGATGTTCTCCTGGCCGATCTGCTCGGTGGCGTCGGCGGTGAGGGCGGGCAGGTACTCCTCGGTGAACTCCTTGACGACCTCGGCCTCAGCGTCGACGCGGTCGTCGAAGGCCTGGGCGTCCTCGTCGGAGGCCCCGGTGTCGCGGAACCACTGCTTGAGCTCGTCGACGTTGAAGCCCTCCTTGCCCTCGGTGGGCTGATTCTCGAACAGGGTGTCGTTGTACTCGACGAAGACGCCGTAGTCGGCGGAGGCGCGGGCGGCGGCACCGGCGCGCAGTGAGTTCGAGCTGATGGGGACGGGCTGCTGGGCGAAGATACTCACGGGCCGGTAGTGGACGATGGCGGCGCCCGCGGCGGCCTGTTCCTTGAGGACGTCGCCGCCGAAGTGCTCGAACTGGCGGCAGGCGGGGCACTGGTAGTCGGCGTAGACCTCGACGACGGGAGCGGAGGCGTCCGGCTCGGCCATCACGACGCTGCCGTCCTCCTGGAGGGTCTGGTCGGCCAGCGGGCCCTCGTAGCCCTCGCTGCGTTCGGAGGTGAGGACGGCGTAGCCGATCCCGACGACGAGCAGGACCACGGCCGCGGCGGCGCCGACGACGATGAGGGTCCGGTTGCGTTTGGCGGCCCGCTTCTCCTTCTCCCGCTGTTCCCTGAGCTTCTCGCGGGAGCGCTTGCGCGCTTCACTCCCCATGGTGTTCCTCTGTTTCTGGCTTTCTGGAGGTGGTCGACCGTCGCGTTCGGGGTGCCGGGGGCACCGGTTCTCCGGGACTAGCGGAAGAGGCCGAGCGCGCGGTCAAGGGCGAAGGGGGACCGGGGCCAGAGCGCGATGAAGGCGCCCATGGCCGCGAAGGCGACGTCGCGTGCGATGGAGAGCCCGTAGGTGGTCTCGCCGGGGTCGACCTGTCCGCCGCCGCCGAAGCAGCCGCAGTCGATGTTGAGGCCGCGGGCCATGGCGGAGAGGATCCCGGCGATGAAGACGACCATGAGGAGGGCGCCGACGGCGCCGACCTGCCGGGTGGCCAGGCCCGCGAGGAGGAGCAGGGCGAGGGCGAGCTCGAAGAGCGGCAGGAGGTAACCGATGAGTTCCGCGATCTCGGCGGGGAAGAGGTCGTAGGCCTCGACCGCCTGGACGGAGAGGGCGGGCGGGAACTTGGTGACGGCCGCGGTGATGAGGACGGCGGCGAGGCCGACCCGGCAGGCGAGGGTGAGCCAGGGTTGGACGGTCTCCCAGCGCCCGGCGGGCTGGGTGGTGGGGGCGTCGTCGTGGGTGTCCGTCATCTGCGAGGCCTTCGGGAGTGGGGGTCGGTCGTCCGCGCTCATGGCACTGGGTGCGTGCCTTGTCGCTCTTCGTGTTGGAACAAAGCCTACTGTGTGTAGTGAGTTGGTGGCACGGGGCATCGGAACCGGGGAGTGCGGCGGGGGCCGCGCTTCCGGGACCCCGCCATCACACCACCCGGAGACCTTGCGGGTGACCGGTTCGCGGGGATCGGGCGTCCCCTCTCACCCGATTCTCACCCTCTTAACCCTGCGCTTGACCTGCTCGGAGGCTGAGGGCGCGGACACGGGAACGGTGGGCCGCGCCGTGTCGGCGCGACCCACCGTGGGGTTCCTGACGCGTGGCCGGTCGGCCCTTCCGAGGGACTAGCGGGAGCGCACTCCGGCGGCGAGCTCCTCCGCGAAGGAACGGACGGCGACGAGTCCGGTCTCCAGGTCCGGGGCGTCCAGGACGCGCTGGCAGAACCCGGCGCCCACGATGACGCCGTCGGCGTAGCCGGCGACCTCGGCGGCCTGCGCGGCCGTGGAGATCCCCAGCCCCACGCAGATCGGCAGCCCGGACTCGCGGGTGACCTCACGGGTGCGGCGCACCAGGGTCTCGGCGGTGTCGGCCACCTGGGCGCGGGTGCCGGTGACGCCCATGAGCGAGGCCGCGTAGACGAACCCGCTGCACGCGCCGGTGGTGAGTGCGAGGCGCCGGTCCGTGGAGGAAGGGGCCACCAGGAAGATCCGGTCGAGCCCGGCCTTCTCGGAGGCGGCGTACCACTCCTCGGCCTCCTCGGGGATGAGGTCGGGGGTGATGACCCCGGCCCCGCCCGCGTTGGCGAGTTCGGTGGCGAAGCGCTCGACGCCGTAGCGCTCGATCGGGTTCCAGTACGACATGACCAGGGCGGCGGCGCCGGTGGCGGCGGTCGCCTCCACGACGCGGAAGACGTCGTCGGTGGTGGTGCCCGAGGCCAGCGCCCGGTCGGCGGCCCGCTGGATGGTGGGTCCGTCCATCATGGGGTCGGAGTAGGGCAGGCCGACCTCGACGACGTCGCACCCGCCCTCGACCATGGCCTCGATGACCCGGATCGAGGACTCGACGTCGGGGAACCCGGCGGGCATGTAGCCGATGAGCGCGGCGCGGTCGGCCTCTCGGGCCTGGGCGAGCCTGTTCTGGAGTGTGGTCGCGGGCATCAGGCCTGTCCCTCCGAGTCGACGAGGCCGAAGTAGGCGGCCGCGGTGTTGACGTCCTTGTCGCCGCGCCCGGAGAGGTTCACCAGGATCACGGCTTCGGGCCCGAGGCGCCGGCCGAGCCGGATCGCCCCGGCCAGGGCGTGGGCGCTCTCGATCGCGGGGATGATGCCCTCGGTGCGGCAGAGCAGCCGGAAGGCCTCCATGGCCTCGGTGTCGGTGACGGGCTCGTAGGTCGCCCGGCCGGTGTCCGCCAGGTAGGCGTGTTCGGGGCCCACCGCCGGGTAGTCGAGCCCGGCGGAGATGGAGTGGCTGGGCAGGGTCTGCCCGAACTCGTCCTGGAGGACGAAGGTACGCGCTCCGTGGAAGACGCCGTGGCTGCCCGCGGTGATGGAGGCGGCGGTCTCGTCGGTGTCGGCACCCGCTCCCCCGGCCTCGAACCCGTAGAGGGCCACGCTCTCGTCGGGGATGAAGGCCGCGAAGATCGCGATGGCGTTGGAGCCGCCGCCGACGCAGGCGGCGACGGCGTCGGGGAGCCTGCCGGTGAGGTCGAGGACCTGCTGGCGGGCCTCGGCGCCCACGGTGAAGTGCAGGTCGCGGACGAGCTTGGGGAAGGGGTGTGGACCGGCGGCGGTGCCGAAGAGGTAGTGGGTGTGGTCGACGTTGGCCACCCAGTCGCGGAAGGTCTCGTTGATCGCGTCCTTGAGGGTGCGGCTGCCGATGGTGACCGGGACGACCTCGGCGCCCAGCATGCGCATGCGGGCGACGTTGAGCGCCTGCCGCCTGGTGTCCTCCTCCCCCATGTAGATGACGCAGTCCAGGCCCATGAGGGCGCAGGCGGTGGCGGTGGCCACGCCGTGCTGTCCCGCGCCGGTCTCCGCGATCACGCGGGTCTTGCCCATGCGCTTGGTGAGCAGCGCCTGGCCCAGCACGTTGTTGATCTTGTGCGAGCCGGTGTGGTTGAGGTCCTCGCGCTTGAGCAGGACGCGCGCGCCGCCCGCGTGCTCGGAGAAGTTGCGGGCCTCGGTGAGGAGGCTGGGGCGGCCCGCGTAGCTCTTGAGGAGTTCGTCGAACTCGGCGTGGAAGGCGGGGTCGTCCTTGGCCCTGGCCCACTCGGCCTCGACCTCGTCGAGGGCCGCGATGAGGGCTTCGGGGGCGAACCGGCCGCCGAAGCGGCCGTAGTGCCCGCGCTCGTCGGGTACCGGTTGGGCGTGGCTCATGGGAAGTTCTCCTGGGAAGAGGAGGCCGAGCGCGCGGGTCGGCCCGGGGCGTCGCGCCACGGGAGCCGCGCGCCGACCGGCCGTGCGCCGCCTGGCTCGGGCGGCGCGGGTTGGTTCGGGTCGACGCGGCGACGGGAACCCGTGGGACGTGCCTACGGGCTCCCTAGAGCCATCGCCATCGGCGCCGGAGCGTGCGCGCGGGCGTGTGCCGCGCGGGCTCCGTGTACGCCTTCGTCGGTCCCATCGTGTTCGTCCCGTCAGTTCCGGTCGCGCAGCGCGGGGTGGGCACCGGCGGTCACCAGGTCGGCGACGGCCTCGCGCGGGTTCCGTCCCCGGACGAGGCTCTCGCCCACGAGGACGGCTCCCGCTCCGGCACCGGCGTAGGCCAGCAGGTCGTGCGGGCCCCGGATGCCGGACTCCGCGATTCTGACGCGGTCGGCCGGGATGAGGGGGGCGAGCCGGGCGAAGGTGTCCCGGTCGACCTCCAGGGTCTTGAGGTTGCGCGCGTTGACGCCGATGACGGTCGCTCCGGCGTCCAGGGCGCGGGCGACCTCCTCCTCGTCGTGGACCTCGACCAGCGGGGTCAGGCCCAGCGAGCGGGCGCGTTCGACGAGGGAGACCAGGGCGTCCTGGGGCAGGGCGGCGACGATGAGGAGGATCGCGGAGGCGCCGAAGACGCGGGCCTCCCACAGCTGGTAGGAGCTGACGACGAAGTCCTTGCGCAGCAGAGGGGTATCGACGGCGGCGTGCACGGTGCGCAGGTCGTCCAGGCTGCCGTTGAACCGGCGCCCCTCGGTGAGCACGCTGATCCAGCTGGCGCCGCCGGCCTCGTAGTCGCGGGCCAGCGAGGCGGGGTCCGTGATGGAGGCGAGCGGGCCCTTGGAGGGGCTGGCCCGCTTGACCTCCGCGATGACGTGGACGCCCGGGCGGCGCAGGGCGGCCTCGGCGTCCTTGGGGACGGGCACCGACTCGGCTTGGGCCTTGAGGCGGTCCAGGGGCAGTTCCGCCTGTCGCTGCGCCAGGTCAGCGCGTACTCCGTCGAGGATCTCGTCGAGCACGCTCACAGGTTCTAGCTCCCTCGTCCATGGTTGCGGTTCGCGGTGGCCGGTCCGGAGGCGGACGCGGCCGGTCCGATCGGGTGCGGGCTCGGGGCCGTCACACCGTGTGCTGGTCATCGTATCCACCCTCGGCGGCCGTGGGGCCGCCGCCCCCGGGTCACCACGCCGGAGGAATCCGTGCGATGGGGCAGGAACCCGCCCCATCGGGGCGGGCCCGGCCTCACCAGGTCGGCAGAAGCGGGGTGCCTGGGGCGAGGAAGGAGAACCACGGGAGGTTGCGGGCGATCCAGAAGACCACGAAGGCGACGAGGAGCGTCCAGACGAACCAGGTGGGGGCCGGTAGGGGCGGTCTCGCGCGCGGGCGCAGGGTGCCGATCAGCCAGGCCGCGTAGGTGAGGGCGAGGTAGGGCAGGAGCAGCACCAGGAGCGGGTTCATGCCGAGGGCGCCGACGACGTCCAGGTGGGTGAGGAGGGCGACGGCGCGCATGGTTCCGCAGCCGGGGCAGAACGTGCCGGTGAGGAGCAGCCAGGGGCAGGTGGGGTAGTTGCCCGGTTCATTGGGGTCCACCAGGTGGAGGAGGACGAGCCCGGACAGCCCGAGCAGCCCCAGGGAGACCGGCCAGGTCGCGGGGTGGATCCGCTGGACGAGACGGGAGACCCTGCCCGGGGCGCCCTCCCCGGCCGGGGCCGCGGGCACGTCCGGGAGGGACGGGGCGGGGGCCGACCGGCGGGCGGGTTCGTCGTCGTGCTGCACGTGCCCACCCTACCGGCGGCCGCGTCCGCGCACCCGGGTCACATCATGAGCGCGGAGACACCGAAGCCGAGGAACATCAGCAGGTAGAAGAGGAAGAAGAGCGCCGTGACCACGAAGCAGCAGAGGCCGATGATGCCGAGGATCTTCGCGGTGTTGGCCGCGGACTCCGCACCGACGTAGTCACCGATGTGCCACTTGCTGCTGACCTGGAGCGCGAAGATCAGGCCGATGATGCCGATGATGCTCGTCATGCCGAGACACCCGAAGATACCCAGGATGTTGAAGACCAGGTAGTTCTTGGGCGGGTCGGACGCGGGCGGCTGCGCCCCGTAGGGTCCGGGCACGCCGTAGGGCGGCACGGGCGGACCGTAGTGCCCCTGCGGCTGGCCGTACTGCGGGACCGGCGGACCGTAGCCGCCGGTGGACTGGTCGTAGCCCGAGGGATCGCCCGGGGGCGGAGGACCGTAACTCATGGGTGGTGTCCTTCCGGACATGTGTCGGCCGAGGGGCGAGGGGGAGACCGGAACCCGCTCGACCTGCGGGTCGGCGGCGGAGCCGGTGAGGTGAATGTACCCGCCCCGGAGGCACCCGTCCATTTCCGTGGCCCACGCGCGGTGGGCCACGGACGCTCCGGACGGAGGGGACTACTGAGCGGTGACGGCGGCCTCGCGGCCGGCCTCCCACTCCTCGCGCGTCGGCGGGACCGGGCGGGGCTCCTTGCGGCCCAGGCCGACCTTCTTCATGACACCGGCGACGGCGGCCAGGGCGATGCTGGCGACCAGGGCGATGACGGTCCAGGTGATCAGGGCGCCGCCGAAGATGATGGCGACGGCGGCCACGGTCCAGGCGACGATCCAGGAGACGGTGAGGAACCAGGCGGACACGGTGTTGCCGTGGTCGTCGTGCTCTTCGTGGTGGGCGTCGGCCATCAGGGGCTCTCCTTGGGTTGGGCTGGCGACTCGGCCAGCGGTGCGGGTTCGGTGTCGCCACCGGCTTCGGTGCGGGCCGCCGGTTCGGTTCCGGCGGACCCGCCGGACTCCGGGGCGCCAAGAGTGGGGTCGTCACCGGCGTCCAGCGATTTCCACAGGTCGGCTGGTGTCTCCGCCTGGCGCGGACGCGGTGCGGCGTCCCGATCGTACCGGTTTCCCATGCCGGGCCAGGCAGGGGCACGCGCTACCGAGACCAGGCCGCTCAGGACCAGCAGGACCGCCCCGGCCGCGCCCATCACGGGGCCGAGGGCGTGGATCTCCGGCGCTCCGGCGCTCTGCGCGGCGCCCCCGGTGTCGGAGGCCAGCCGGGTGACGGCGTCGGCCAGGACGCCGGGGCGGGTGGCCGACCACAGGGAGGTGAGTGCGAACACACCGCAGGCCGCGATGAGCAGCGCCACGACGCGACGGGCCCAGGAGCGGGCCGCGTACAGGCCCACGATCCCGGCGAGCCCGGCCCAGCCCAGGCCGCGCAGGGCCCCGGTGAGGTCACCTCCGGTGAGGTCCACGGGGACGGCGGCGACCGGTCCGGGCGAGGCGAGCTCGCCGGTGACCCACACGCGCCCGGAGGCGGCCAGCATGAGCGCGGCCCCGGCGGCCAGGGCGAGCGTGGCCACGCCGTACTCGCGCCGGGCGCGGGCGGTGGCGCGGGTCACAGCAGCTGCCCGGCGTCGAAGCAGGTGCGGTCCCCGGTGTGGCAGGCGGCTCCGGTCTGGTCGACGCGGACCAGGAGGGTGTCGCCGTCGCAGTCGAGTGCGACGGAGACCACGCGCTGGGTGTTTCCGGAGGTGGCGCCCTTGACCCAGTACTCGCCCCGGCTGCGCGACCAGTAGGTGGCGTCGCGGGTGGTGAGGGTGCGGTGCAGGGCCTCGTCGTCCATCCAGGCCAGCATGAGGACCTCCCCGGTGTCGTGCTGCTGCACGACGGCGGGGACCAGGCCGTCCGCGGTGCGCTTCAGGCGTGCGGCGATGTCCGGATCGAGGTTGGTGGCGCTCATGCCTCCAGGTTATGGCCGCCGTCCGCGCTCTGCCCACCGGGTGCGGGTTGACGCCGGTCACTCCCCTCGATCCCCCCGGGCGCGGGTGGGGGGATTAGAGTGCGTGCGTCCGTGACGTCGCCGTTCCGACGGTTCTGCCAGCTTGGGAGCTCCCGTGACCGCCGAGCACCTGTCCGCCGACCTGGCGGGGAAACCCGCCGCGTTGACCGAGCTCGCCCAGCGCTTCCCTCGCTGGGACCCCTACGCCGCGCTGCCCGCGCTGTTGGGGGACGAACCCGGGTCGGTGCGGTTCCTCGCGCTGGGTCCGGCGCGGCGCGCGTGCGAGGTGGCGGCGGCGCGGCTGCGGCGCGGGGGCGTGGCCGCGCACGCCGACTTCTCCTCCTCGGTCGAGGAGCCGCCCGCCGGGCCGGAGACGCTCGTGGTGGCGGTGAGTCTGGGCGACGGCCAGCGGGAGCTGCACTCGGCGCTCGACCGGTACGTGGGGCGTTCACCGGTGATCGTGCTGGCGCCGGACGAGGACGCGGTGGTGGGTCGGTACGCGGACCTGCTGGTGCCGCTGCGGGCGGGCGAGGAGCGGTCCGGGCTGGGGTGCCGCGCCTACCAGCACGCCCTGGCGTTGCTGCTGTTGCTGGGGCACCGGCTGGGGGCGCCGGCGACGGGCGGCAGCGCCAACTTCCCGGGGCTGCTCCAGCGGGTCGCCAACGCTTCGCGGGTGCTGTTGGAGGGCGCTCCGGAGTGGGTGCCCGAGGCGGCGCGGGTCCTGGACTCCCCCGACGGGGTGCGGCTGGTGGCCCCCGCCGAGCGGTTGGCCTCCGCCGAGCAGGGGGTCCGGGTGCTGCGCAGGGGGCCGATCCGGGTGGCGCACGCCGCGGAGACCGGTGAGTGGTCGCACTCGGACCGGTACCTGGCGGCGGTGTCGGACTACCGGGCCCTGCTGTTCGCGGGTTCCGCCTACGACCAGCGTTTCGCGGAGCACCTCGGGCAGCTGCGCGGTTCGTTCGTGGCGGTGGGAGCCACCCCCGGACGCGAGCGCGTTCCGGGGGTGGCGCTGAGCGTGCGCTACCCGGGTGACGGCGACCCCGACGTGAGCCTGCTGACCGAACCGCTGGTCGCGGAGCTGCTGGCGGCCCACTGGTGGAGGGGTCGGGAGCGTCAGGCGGAGGAGCGGACCCAGGAGGCGTAGAGGTCCGCGTACACGCCGGGCCGGTCCACCAGTTCGTCGTGGGATCCGCTCTGGACGATGCGGCCGCCGTCGAACACCAGGACCCGGTCGGCGGCCTCGGCCGTGGACAGGCGGTGGGCGATGGCGACGGACGTGCGGCCCCGGGTCAGCCGGTCCAGGGCCCGCTGGATGCGGACCTCGGTGTGCGGGTCCACAGCCGAGGTGGCCTCGTCCAGGACGAGGAGGTCCGGGTCCGCGATGTAGGCGCGCACAAGGGCCACGAGCTGGCGCTCCCCCGCTGACAGGGACTCCCCGCGTTGGCCCACCGGGGTGTCCAGGCCGTGCGCGAGGCTGCCCAGCCAGTCCGCCAGGCCGAGCTCGGTGATGGCCGCCTCCAGCTCGGCGTCGGTGCTCTCGGGGCGGGCGAAGCGGATGTTGTCGCCCAGGGAGCTGTCGAACAGGAACCCCTCCTGGGGGACCATGACGACGCGGCTCCGCAGTGAGGAGAAGGAGACCTCGCGCAGGTCCGCCCCGTCCAGGCGGACGGTGCCGGACGCGGGGTCCATGAGGCGGGTGAGGAGCTTGACGAAGGTGGTCTTCCCGGACCCGGTCTCTCCGACGACCGCGACCCTGGTGCCCGGGGTGATCTCGACGTCCACGTCGTCCAGGACGACGGGGCCCTCGGGGTAGGAGTAGGTGACCCGGTCGAACCCGACCCGGACCGGCCCGCGCGGCAGCACGCGCCCGGCCTCGCCGGGGTCCGCGATGTCGGGGACCGTGTCCAGCACCCCGAGGACGCGCCGCCAGCCCGCGATGGCGTTCTGGGCCTCGTTGAAGATCTCCGTGGCCATCATCATGGGCTGGATGAACAGCGTCATGAGGAAGAGGAAGGCGATGAGCTGACCCGCGGTGAGGTCTCCCCCGACGCCCAGCCAGACGCCGACCAGGACCACGGCGACGTTGCCGAGGGCGGCGATGATCTCCGCGAAGGGCGAGACGGCCATGGACAGCCGCTGCGCCCTGACCTGGGCGTGCCGGGTGGCCAGCACCGTGGTGTCGATGCGTCCGGCGGTGCGCTCCTCGGTTCCGTGGGCGCGGATGACGGCGGCGCCCATCACGGTCTCGCCGATGGCGCCGAGCATGTCGCCGGTGCGCTCGCGGACCGTGAGGTAGGCCTTGGACAGCAGCTTCTGGAGCCAGCGGACCCCGAACAGCAGCGGCAGGAAGCAGATCCACACCACGAGGGTCAGCTGCCAGGAGTAGACCGCCATGAGGGTGGTGGCGACCAGGAGCTGGCCGACGCTGACCAGCAGGAGCAGACCGCCCCACTGCATGAAGGTGCTGATCTGGTCGACGTCGCCGGTGACCCGGGAGACCAGGGCGCCCTTGCGCTCGCTGTTCTGGGTGAGCACGGACAGGTCGTGGACGTGGCGGAAGGCCTTGCGGCGCAGGGTGGCCAGCCCGGACTCGGTGGCCCGGTACAGGCGCAGGTTCATCAGGTACGAGCAGAACATGGTGACCACGAGCAGCCCGGCGCAGACCGTCACCATACGGGTCACGAAGCCGAGGTCGGGGCCGCCCTCCCCGGTGAGCCCGTTGTCGATGATCTGCTGGACGGCGACGGGGACGATCACCTTGCCCGCGGTGGCGACCAGGGCGAAGAGCAGTGTGAGCCACAGACCCCGGGCGAACTCAGGGGACAGCTGGAGGCCGCGCCGGATGGTGCCGAGCGCGGAGTCCTGGTTCCGGTGCAGGGAGAGGACGGGGTCGCGTTCGGGGCGCCCCGCCCCCGCCTCCGCCTGTTCCGACCTGTCGTCGGTACGGGGCTGGGTCGGTGCGCTCATCGGCTGGTCTCCTCGGCGGCGTCGGTGGCGTGTCCTCCGGTGGGCAGGTGCGGTTCCGCGGGTCCGGGCTCCTCCGGTATGGGGGCGCGCTCGCTCTCGTTCTCGGCCGAGGCGCGCTCGTAGGCGGTGACGAGCCTGTTGTAACCGCTGGAGGTCACCAGAAGCTCGGAGTGGGTGCCGCGCGCCAGGACGCGGCCTCCCTCCATGTAGAGGACCTCGTCCGCGAGCTCGATGGTGGCCCTGCGGTAGGCCACGACGACCACGGTGGCGGCGTCGTCGCGTTCACGGAGTCCGGCCAGGATCTGCGCCTCGACCTGCGGGTCCACGGCCGAGGTGGCGTCGTCCATGATCAGCAGGCGGGGGCGGCGGACGATGGCGCGGGCCAGGGCGAGGCGCTGGCGCTGGCCGCCGGACAGCGTGGTGCCCTTCTCCCCGAGGCGGGCGTCGAGGCCGCCGTCGAGTTCCGCGATGAACCCGTCGGCGCGTGCCAGACGGAGCGCGGCCCAGATCTGTTCGTCGTCGACACCGGCCGCGCCCAGGGAGACGTTGTCGCGGACGGAGTCCTCGAACACGAAGGTGCCCTGGGGCACGAGGGCCGCGTGGCGCGGGATCTGGCCCCGGGCGAGGTCGCGCACGTCGACGCCGTCGTAGCGGACGGCGCCGGACTCGGGGTCGACCAGGCGCATGAGGACGGTGGTGAGGGTGGACTTGCCCGACCCGGTGGGCCCGACGAGGGCGACGGTGCGCCCGGGGGCGATGTCGAGGTCGACGCCGTTGAGCACGGTGGTGCGGGCCCCGGTGACGGTGTGGTCCAGGAGGTCGCGGCCCCCGCCGTCGGCGTCGGTGTCGGCTTCGTAGGCGTCCGCGTAGGAGAAGGTGACGTCGCGGACGCTGAGCGCGAGGCCGCGCTCGGTGGTCTCCAGGGTCTGGTCGCCGTGTTCCATGGCGCCGTCGGAGTTGAGCACGGACTGGACGCGGTCCCAGCCGACGACGCTGCGGGGCAGGTCACCGAGGATCCATCCGAAGGAGCGGATGGGCAGGGCGAGGAGCGTGAAGAGGAAGGCGATCTGGACGAGCTCGCCGGGTTCGATGGCGCCGGTGGACAGGCGCCACATACCGAGGAGGAGCACGGCGAGCACACCGAAGTTGGGCAGGGCCTCGGTGAAGGGGTCGAAGATGGAGCGCATGCGGCCGACCTGGATGAGGGCGTCGCGCAGGCGGTGGGCGGACCGGGTGAAGCGTTCGGTCTCGGTGTCCTCGCGGCCGAGGGTCTTGACGACGAGGGCGCCGTCGAAGGACTCGTGGGCGACCCCGCTGACCTCGGCGCGCAGGGCCTGGGCCCGGGAGGCCATCGGGGAGACGCGGCGCTGGAAGACGACGTTGGCGGCGGCCAGGATCGGGAAGACCACGAAGGCGACCAGGGCGAGGACCGGGTCGGTGACGATCATCGCGACGGAGGCGATGACCAGCATGAACACGCTGCCGACTGCCATGGGGAGTGGTGCGAGGGGCTGCCAGGCGGCTTCGACGTCGGCGTTGGCGTTGGACAGGAGCTGGCCGGTGGGGTGGCGGTGGTGCCAGGAGAGCGGGAGTTCGAGGTACTTGCGGGCGACGGCGCGGCGGTAGCGGGCCTGCATGCGGTACTGCATGAGCCCGGCGAGCAGGCGGCGCAGGGCGAGCCCCACGGCCTTGCCGAGTCCGACCGCCATGAGCAGGGCTGCGGCGGCGACGAGCGCGGCCGCCGTGGTCTCCCCGGCGGAGAAGGCGGGGAGGATGGTGTTGTCGGTGAGGTGTCCCAGCACGGAGGCGGAGCCCACGGACACACCCGCGTGCAGCATGGCCCCGGCGACGGCGGCGAGGAAGATCCACGGTTCGGTGCGGGCGGCGACGCCCAGCACGCGCATCCCCCGGGCGAAGACGCCCTTGTGGGGGTCGGTGGCCTGGTCGGGGCTGGTGGTGTCGGCGCTCTCGGCGGTGGGTTCGCCGGGCGGGTCCGCCTCCCGTGTCGCCTGGTTCGCCGTCGTGGTGCCCTGCGCCATACGCCCCCGCTTCCTCTTCTTGACCGGCTCGCTCCGACCGCCCGGCCCGCGTTCCGTCCGTTCCCGGGCATGCCGACGGGCACGGGTCGCGTGTTTGGGCCAACCTATCCAGCGGCACCGACAGCCGCCACCGGATTGTTTCAGCGCGGGACACATCCGTGCTATTCCGTACAACGGGAACTTCCCGGAGGTCCCGGGGCGTACACACGCGTCGGGCCCGGTACGCCGCGGGTGGCGTTCCGGACCCGACCTTCGTTACGTCAGGTGGTGCGGGTGCGGGCTAGGAGCCGCGCACCGCCTCCAGCTCACGGGCCTGGTCGCCCTCCTCCACGGGAGCGTCCTGGGCCGGGGCCTGCTCGGCAGGACGGCCCTGACCGGCGGGACGCACCTGCTCCGCGGGACGGCCCTGACCGGCCGGACGCACCTGCTCCGTGGGAGCCTGCTCAGCGGCTTCCTCGCTCGGGGCCTGCTCCGCGGGAGCCTGCTCGGCGGCGCCCTCGGCCGGAGCCTGCTCGGCGGCCTCCTCGCCCGGGGCCTGAGCCCTGTTGGAGCAGCTGTCGACCCCGGTGATGCTGGCCTTGTAGGTCAGCCAGCCGTAGACGCCGTCGACGCCGATGCACTTCTTGCGCTGGAAGTTGCGGACGGCCCGCTCCGTGGCGGAGTTGTAGTGGCCGTTGACGGTCAGCCCGGCGTTGTCCTTCTCGTTGAGCAGCACCTGCACGGCGCGGACGCCGTAGCCGCGGTCGTCGCGCTGGAAGCCGTCGGCCTGGCTCGGGAACAGCTCGTTCCGGATCTTGATCCAGCTCTGCGACTCCAGGACGCCGTTGACGTCGATGCCCTCACGGTTCTCGAAGTCGCGGAGCGTGCGGTCGAACCCACGCGTGAACGTCTCGCTCGGGTTGTCGGTGATGTAGCCGAGGTGGTTCAGGAAGTACTGCGCGGCCAGGATGTCGACGCTGGGGCCGGGGTTCTGGAGCGAGTAGTTCGGCCAGACCTGGGCCTGGATCAGCTGGATGACCTCGTCCGGAGTGCGCTCGAAGTCGTCGGCCGCGGCGGTCGGCGCCATGAGGGCCATTCCGCCGATCGCGATGGCTCCGGCGGTGGCGAGGGAGGCGAACCGGCGAGCAAGGCCGGTGAAGACGTGCTTGGACATGATGGGCGACTATCTCCCTGTCGTGGCTGGTAAGACGCGCTCATGCTCACACGGATCACAGCTTGGTCAACGCCATGACACGCTTTGATTACTGACAGTAATCATTGACATGGTTGTGCAGGTCACAGGCCCCGAGCGAGTTCGCTCGGGGCCTGCTGTCAGTCATGGCGGCGTGTCGTGACCGCTTTCCTCCTACCGGACCGGATATCCGGCCTCACGCAGGCTCCGCTTGACGTCGGAGATGGTGAACTCCCCGAAGTGGAAGACGGTCGCGGCCAGCACCGCGTCCGCGCCCGCCGCCACCGCCGGGACGAAGTGCTCCACCGCGCCCGCACCGCCCGAGGCGATCAGCGGGACGTCCACCCTCGCGCGCACCGCGCGGATCAGCTCCAGGTCGAACCCGGCCCGGGTGCCGTCGGCGTCCATGGAGTTGAGCAGGATCTCCCCGGCGCCCAGCTCGGCGGCGCGCTCGCACCACTCCAGCGCGTCGAGACCCGCGCTCTCCCGGCCGCCGTGCGTGGTGACCTCGAACCCGCTGGGTGTGGGACGGCCGCCCTCACGCACCCGGCGCACGTCGGCGGAGAGCACCAGGACCTGGCGGCCGAACCGCTCGGCGATCTCCCCGATCAGCTCCGGACGGGCGATCGCGGCGGTGTTCACCCCCACCTTGTCGGCACCGGCGCGCAGCAGCCGGTCCACGTCCTCGGTGGTGCGGACCCCTCCCCCGACGGTGAGCGGGATGAACACCTGGTCGGCGGTGCGGCGCACCACGTCGAAGGTGGTCTCGCGGTTGCCGCTGGAGGCGGTGACGTCCAGGAAGGTCAGCTCGTCCGCGCCCCCGGCGTCGTAGGTGCCCGCGAGCTCCACCGGGTCACCGGCGTCGCGCAGGTTCTCGAAGTTGACGCCCTTGACCACGCGCCCGGCGTCGACGTCCAGGCACGGGATGACTCGGATGGCCAGGCTCACCGATCCGCACCCCGCACCGTGGTCAGGGCGTCCTCCAGGGTGAAGGCGCCCTCGTACAGGGCGGTGCCCATGATGGCGCCCTCCACTCCCAGCGGGACCAGGGAGGAGATCGCCTCCAGGTCGGCGAGGCTGGACACGCCGCCGCTGGCGACCACCGGCTTGTCGGTGCGCTCGCACACGGTGCGCAGCAGGTCCAGGTTGGGGCCCTTGAGGGTGCCGTCCTTGTTGACGTCGGTGACCACGTAACGGGCGCAGCCCTCGGACTCCAGGCGTTCGAGGGTCTGCAGCAGGTCGCCGCCGTCGCGGGTCCAGCCCCGGGCGGCGAGGGTCGTGCCGCGCACGTCCAGGCCGATCGCGATCCGGTCGCCGTGTTCCCCGATGATCCGGGCGCACCACTCCGGGTTCTCCAGGGCGGCGGTGCCGATGTTCACGCGCGTGCAGCCCGTGGCCAGGGCGGCGGTCAGGGACTCGTCGTCGCGGATGCCGCCGGACATCTCGACCTTCACGTCCAGGCGGTCGACGATGTCGCGCAGCAGGTCGCGGTTGTGGCCCCGGCCGAAGGCCGCGTCCAGGTCCACCAGGTGGATCCACTCGGCCCCGGCGTCACGCCAGGCGCGGGCGGCCTCGAAGGGGTCGCCGTACTGGCCGCCGGAGCCGGCCCTGCCCTGGACGAGCTGGACGGCCTGCCCGCCCGACACGTCCACGGCGGGCAGCAGTTCGAGTACGGGGGTCGACGGGGTGTGTTCGCCGGTCATGGTGCCTTCTCGTGCTCGGTTCGGTTCGGGGTCATGTGGGTTGCGCTGGGCAGGGGGGTGTTCTGTTCGGCGCCGGAGAGTCCGGGTTCAAGCAACACAGTGCAAGACGGGTCAAGCCGCTGGCGAGGAACGAGCGTCAGGCGTGGACGACGATGCCGTGTTGCCTTGACCCACATCCCTCTGCGAAGGCGCCGAACCCGGGCCGGAGCGAAGCGGGGGCCCAAGGAGACACGGCGGTCACAGTGTGCCGACCCAGTTGGCCAGGACGCGGGCTCCGGCGTCACCGGACTTCTCCGGGTGGAACTGGGTCGCGCTGAGCGGACCGTTCTCCACGGCCGCCACGAAGGGCTCGCCGTGTTCGGACCAGGTCACCCCGGGACCGCGGATGCGGTCGCTGTGGCTGACGAACTCCCAGCGGCGGACCGCGTAGGAGTGCACGAAGTAGAAGCGCTCCTCGGGGCCCACGCCCGCGAACAGGCGCGTGTCCTCGGGCGGGGTGACGGTGTTCCAGCCCATATGGGGGACGACGGGCGCCCTGAGGCGTTCGACCGTGCCCGGCCACTCGCCGCAGCCCTCGGTGGCGCGGTCCTCGGCGTGGACGTCGGCCTGTTCGACGCCCCGGTCGAAGAGGACCTGCATGCCCACGCAGATCCCCAGGACGGGGCGGCCCCCGGCCACGCGGCGACCGATGATCCGGTCTCCCCCGGCCGCCCTGAGGCTGGCCATGCAGGCGCTGAAGGCACCCACCCCGGGAACGACCAGCCCGTCCGCGTCGAGCGCGGCGTGCGGGTCGGAGGTGACGGTGACGTCGGCACCGGTGCGCTCCATGGCGCGCTGGGCCGAGCGGAGGTTGCCCGACCCGTAGTCGAAGACGACCACACGTGACATTCGAGTGTGTGCCCTTCCGTTGGTGAGGTGAGCGGCCCTGGGAGCGGGCTGACTAGAAGTAGCCCAGCCGTAGCACGCCGGAGACCACGGCGAGGGCGACGCATCCGGCCAGGGCTCCGGCGATGAGGCGGTTCCTCCCCCACAGCGCGTACACGCCGCCGGCGAGGAAGCCGCCCAGGACGAGCAGGAACAGGCCCCAGAGGTCGGTGTCCATCTACAGGACGCCCTTGGTGGAGGGCACCCAGTCCACGCGCGGGTCGTTCTCGGTGGCCGTGCGCAGCGCGCGGGCGAACGCCTTGAACTGCGCCTCCACGATGTGGTGGGCGTTGCGGCCGTAGGGCACGTGGACGTGCAGGGCCACACGGGCCTGGGCCACGAACGACTCGAAGATGTGGCGGGTCATGGTCGTGTCGTAGTCGCGGCCGATGATCGGCGCCATGCCCTCGGGCTCGGTGTGCACGAGGTAGGGACGGCCGGAGACGTCGACGGTGACCTCGGCCAGGGCCTCGTCGAGGGGCACCTTGGCGTCGGCGAAGCGGCGGATGCCCGCGCGGTCACCGAGGGCCTCGCTGAAGGCGGCGCCCAGGGCGAGGGCGGTGTCCTCCATGGTGTGGTGCGAGTCGATGTGCAGGTCGCCCTCGGTGCGCACGGTGAGATCGAAGAGCCCGTGCTTGGCGAGCTGGTCGAGCATGTGGTCGAAGAAGCCGACCCCGGTGGAGACGTCGGCGACGCCGGTGCCGTCCAGGTCGACCTCGACCATGACCTTGGTTTCCTTGGTTGCGCGTTCGACGCGCCCGATGCGGCTCATGGTGCCTGATCCTTGGTGGTGCTGTGGTGGTGGTGCGGTGCGGTGGTGCCGGGCGGGCCCGGCGCGGCTACCGGCCGGTGACCTTCAGGAGTGCCGCGCGGAAGGCGGCCATCTCCTCGCTGGTGCCGACGGTGACGCGCAGCCAGCCGTCGGGGCCGGTCTCTCGGATGAGGACGTCCTGGTCGAGCAGGTCCCGCCAGACCCGGTTCCGGTCCTCGAACTCACCGAACAGGACGAAGTTCGCGTCGGAGTCGGCCACGGAGAACCCCTGTTCCCGGAGCCAGACGACGAGGGCGTCGCGTTCGGCGCGCAGGTCCGCGACGGCGCCGAGGAGCTCCTCGGCGTGCTCCAGGGCGGTGACGGCCACCGTCTGGGTGACGGCGGACAGGTGGTAGGGCAGGCGGACCAGCTGGAGGGCGTCCACCACGGCGGGGTGCGCCGCGAGGTAGCCCACGCGCGCCCCGGCCAGGGCGAAGGCCTTGGACATGGTGCGCGAGACGATCACCCGGGGGTGGTCCGGCAGCAGGGACAGGGCGCTGGGCGTGTCCTCGCGGCGGAACTCGGCGTAGGCCTCGTCGACGACCACGACACCGGGGGCGGCCCGGACGACGCGCTCGATGTCGACGATCTCCAGGGCGGTACCGGTGGGGTTGTTGGGCGAGGTGAGGAAGACGACGCTGGGCTGGTGCTCCTCGATGGCGGCCAGGGCCGCGTCCATGTCGATCCGGAAGTCGGCGTCGCGCGGGACCGGCACCCAGTTCGTCCCGGTCCCCCGGGAGATGATCGGGTGCATGGAGTAGGAGGGCTCGAAGCCCATCGCCGTGCGCCCGGGGCCGCCGAAGGCCTGGAGCAGCTGTTGGAGGACCTCGTTGGAGCCGTTGGCCGCCCAGATGTTGGCGGCGGTCAGGCCGTGGCCGAGGTAGGCGGCCAGTCCCTCGCGCAGGCGGACCGCGTCCCGGTCGGGATACCTGTTGAGCCCCAGCGCGGTGTCCGCCACCGCCTCGGCCAGGGCCTTCGCCAGACGCGGGGAGGGCGCGTGGGGGTTCTCGTTGGTGTTGAGGACCACCGGCACGTCCAGCTGGGGTGCGCCGTAGGGCGCGTGTCCGCGCAGGTCGTCGCGGAGCGGCAGGTCGTTCAGGGTGAAGCTCACTGGGTTCACACTCGTGGTCGGTTATGGCGGGACGGGCCACCGGGGCCGCTGTGACCGCCGTGGTCACACGGGTCCCCGTGTCCGGTCGCCCCGCCGGGGCGGGCGTCTGACGGCCTCCGGTTCGCTTCGGCCGTTGTTCGGGCGCCGCCGGGGGCGGTCACCCCCGGCACCTCCCCGGAACTGCTGGAACACCCCCGGGTCAGGGCGTGTTCCCCTCCTCGGTGCGCGCGGCCACGGCCTCGCCGTGCGCGGGCAGGTCCTCGGCCTGGGACAGGGTGATGACGTGATGGGCGACGTCGGCCAGCGCGTCGCGGTCGTACTCGACGACGTGCACCCCGCGCAGGAAGGTCTGCACGCTCAGGCCGCCGCTGTGGCAGGCGCAGCCGCCGGTGGGCAGCACGTGGTTGGAGCCCGCGGCGTAGTCACCGAGGGAGACCGGGGAGTGGTCACCGACGAAGATGGCTCCGGCGTTGCGCACGCGCGCCGCCCGGGCCGGGGCGTCGGCGGTCATGATCTGCAGGTGTTCGGCCGCGTAGGCGTCGACGACGGCCAGCCCCTGTTCGAGGTCGTCCACCAGGACGATGCCGGACTGCGGGCCGGACAGGGCCTCGCGGACGCGTTCGCCGTGCTTGGTGGTGGCGACGCGCGCGGCGAGGCGTTCGGTGACCGCCTCGGCCAGGGCCTCGTCCGGGGTCACCAGCACGGAGGCGGCGACGACGTCGTGCTCGGCCTGGCTGATGAGGTCGGCCGCGACGTAGTCGGGGTTGGCGGTGGAGTCGGCGAGGATCGCGATCTCGGTGGGCCCGGCCTCGGCGTCGATGCCGATGACGCCCTTGAGGAGGCGCTTGGCGGCGGCGACCCAGATGTTGCCGGGTCCGGTGACCATGTCGGCGCGCTCGCAGTCGTCGGTGCCGTAGGCGAACATCGCGACGGCCTGGGCGCCTCCGACCGCGTACACCTCGTCGACGCCGAGCAGCGCGCAGGCGGCGAGGATGGTCGGGTGGGGCAGCCCGCCGAAGTCCTTCTGCGGCGGCGAGGTCACCGCGAGGGAGGACACGCCGGCCTCCTGGGCGGGGACGACGTTCATGATGACGCTGGACGGGTAGACGGCGCGGCCGCCCGGCACGTAGAGGCCGACGCGGTTGACCGGGATCCACTTCTCGGTGACGGTGCCGCCGGGGACGACCTGGGTGGTGTGGTCCTGGCGGCGCTGCGCGCGGTGCACCTTGCGGGCGCGGCGGATGGACTCCTCCAGCGCGGCGCGCACGGCGGGGTCGAGGTCGACCAGGGCGGCGTCGATGGCGTCCTTGGGGACGCGGACGTCGGTGAGCCGCACGCCGTCGAAGCGTTCGGTGAGTTCGACCAGTGCCTCGGTCCCGCGATGGCGGACGTCCTCGCAGAGCGGCCGCACGCGCTCGGTGGCGTCCGCCACATCGATTTCGGCGCGCGGAAGGGCGTCGCGCGGGTCGTCCTGGGAGCCTCGGAGGTCGATTCGACTGATCACGGTCCCAGTCTAGGGGGCTCGGCCCAATCCGTGGGTGGCGGAGTCCGGATGATGGACACCACACCCGCGCGACCGGCGCGAACCCCGCTCCCCGGCCCCCGCGCCCCCACCACTCCGAGTACGCGCGAATAAGCGTCACCTAAGTTTGGGACACCTTACCTAATTTGGCGGAAGAAAGGCTTGCCTAATTCATTGGGACACCACTCGAAGGGGTTTCGTAAAACGCTTTTGAATGGGTTATCGTGGTGGCATGACTTCGAACAAGACCGGCGATAGCAGCCATTCCAAGTTCCACCGTCTCCTCATCGACCAGGTGCGGCACGAGTTCACCGCCTCGCACCAGTACGTGGCGATCGCCGCCTGGTTCGACGACCAGGACCTGCCCCAGCTGGCCAGGGTCTTCTACGAGCAGTCCCTGGAGGAGCGCGACCACGCGATGATGATCGTGCGGTACCTGCTCGACAACGACGTCACCTTCGCCCTTCCCGGCGTGGACGAGATCGAGACCGATTTCGCCGTGGCCCGCGACCTGGTCGCCCTGGCTCTGCGCCAGGAGCGTGAGGTGACCGACAACTTCCAGCGTCTGGCCAGGGTCGCCCGCGACGAGGACGACTACACCGGAGAGCAGTTCCTCCAGTGGTTCATCCAGGAGCAGGTGGAGGAGGTCGCCACGATGTCGACCCTCCTGAACGTCGTGGACCGCGCCAACGGCAACCTGTTCGACGTGGAGACCTTCGTCGCCCGCGACATGCCGAGCGAGGACAACGGCAGCCAGGGCGCTCCGGGCACCGCGGGCCCCGCGGTCTCCTGACCGGCCGCGCCCCCGGCGCCGCCCGCGCACCCGCCCCGCCCGGAGCACCCCGGGCGGGGCGCCCGCGTCCGCGCCCCGGCGGGGGCATACTGGGACCATGCCAGAGGCGCTGCCGATCTTCCCGCTGAACACCGTGCTGTTCCCCGGTATGACGATCCCTCTCCACGTGTTCGAGAAGAGGTACCGTCGACTGGTCTCGGAGCTGCTCGGTCCGTCCCTGGCCGGGGGCGAGACGGGCGGCCGGGACCACGGTCCCGCCCGCTTCGGCGTCGTGTGGATCGAGCTGGGCCACGAGGTGGCCGGTGAGTCCGGGCAGGGATCGGCAGGCGCGGACACCGGGGTGCCCAACACCTCCGGACCCGGCGCGCCGGCCTCCCTCCCCCTGGTGAGCGCGACCGGGTGCACGGCCGTGGTGCGCGACGTGCGCACCTACGAGGACGGCCGGTACGACCTGGTGATCGAGGGCGGCACGCGGTTCGCCATCACGGACCTGTCGGACGTCGACACCTCCTCCACCGACGACTACTCCACGGCGGCGGTCTCCCTGCTCCCCGAACCCCTGGGCCCCGACGTCCAGGAGCACGCCGACCGGGTGCGGGACCTGTACGAGGTGTACGAGAGACGGCTCGCGGAGATCGGGATGGCGTCGGAGACCTCGGGTGACCTGCCGCGCGACCCGATCGCGCTGTCGTACTCCGTGGCGATCTCGGTGGTGCTGGACTCCGCGGAGAAGCAGCGTCTGCTGGAGGCCGAGGACGCGGCGACCCGGCTGGCGGTGGCCGCGCGCTTCCTGCGCAGGGAGAACCGGATCGTGGCCGCGCCCGACCTGCCCAACCTCCCCGCGGGCCCCTTCCTCGACAACGGGGTCTCCTTCAACTAGGGAGCCGTCCCCGGGACGCCGGGGCCCGACCGGGGACACCCGGCTCACCTGGTGCGGCGCCCCGCCTACGGAGGAGTAGCCTGCCCTGAGGTCGGAAGTACGAAGTGGAAGGCCCAGGTGACCCATGAGTGGAAGATCCACGCCCGCGACCGTGGCCGCCAGCAGGACCAAGACCACCTACACGTTGCACCCCTATGAGGTGGACGGGGGCGAGGGCCACTCCTACGGCGCGGACGCCGCCGACGCGATCGGGGTGCCGCACGAGCAGGTGTTCAAGACGCTGGTGGCCGAGGTGGACGGAGTGTTCACCGTCGGAGTGGTGCCGGTGAGCGCGTCGCTGGACCTGAAGGCACTGGCCGCGGCGGTCGGTGGCAAACGGGCGGCGATGGCCGACCCGGCCCGGGCGGAGAAGATCACCGGGTACGTGCGCGGCGGCATCAGCCCGTTGGGGCAGCGCAAACGGCTGCGGACGGTGATCGACTCCTCGGTGACGGAGCTGCGTTCGGTGTACGTCTCGGCCGGACGGCGGGGCCTCCAGATGGAGCTGACCCCCAAGGACCTCATCGCCCTGACCGAGGCGTCCCTCGCCCCCATCGGGACGGACTGAGCGGCCCCGGGTTCCGGGGGCGCCACCGACCCGGTGACGAGGTCCCGTGGTCCCGTGTCCGGACCCGGAATCCGCTGGGTCACAGGGGTCCGTGGACCCGCACACATTCGCGCACGGAGTGTTGCCCGACCCCCTACCCAGGGGTAGCTTTGTGACATGGGCAACACTTCATCCCCCTATCGGTCCGTTCCCGACATGTTCGTCTCCCGCGTCGCCGAATCCGGCGACCGGGAGGCGTTCACCTATCCGATCCCCTCCCCCACCGGTGGCAGCGAGAAGTGGGAGTCCCTGACCTGGAACCAGACCCGTGACCGCGTCCGCGCCCTGGCGTTGGGCCTGCACTCCCTGGGCCTGACCTCCCAGGCCCGGTGCGCGATCGCGTCGAGCACCCGCGTCGAGTGGGTCCTGGCCGACCTCGCGATCCTGTGCGCGGGCGGCGCCTCCACCACGATCTACCCCTCCTCCGGGCCGCCCGACTGCGCGTTCATCGTGTCCGACTCCGGCAGCATGGTGGCCTTCGCCGAGAACGACGAGCAGGTCGCCAAACTGGTGGAGCAGCGCGGCGCCATGCCCGGGCTGTCGCGGGTCATCGCCTTCGAGGGGGCGGCCGGGGGCGACGACGACTGGGTGATGAGCCTGTCCCAGCTGGAGGAGGTCGGGGCCGGCGTGCACGCCGAGCGGCCCGAACTCTTCGACGAACTGGTCTCCGCCGTCCGGTCCGACCACCTGGCGACGCTGATCTACACCTCCGGTACCACCGGCCGCCCCAAGGGCGTGCGCCTCGACCACGCCAACTGGCTCTACGAGGCCGAGGCGCTGCGGGTCATGGGCGACGAGATGCGCGCCCAGGGCTGGGAGATGCTCGACGCCGACGACGTCCAGTACCTGTGGCTGCCGCTCGCGCACAGCTTCGGCAAGGTCATGCAGGTCGCCCAGTTGCGCCTGGGGTTCACGACCGCCGTCGACGGCCGTGTGGAACGGATCGTCGACAACCTCGCCGTCGTGCGGCCCACCTTCATGGCCGCCGCCCCGCGCATCTTCGAGAAGGTGTTCAACCGGGTCGTCATGCAGGCCAAGGAGGGCGGTGCGGCCAAGTACCGGATCTTCAGGTGGGCCGTCGGCGTGGGCGACCAGGTGGCCCGTCTGCGGGAGGAGGGCCGGGAGCCCGGAGGGCTGCTCGCCGCCCGCTACAGGGTGGCCGACCGCCTGGTGTTCGCCAGGCTGCGTGCCCGTTTCGGTGACCGGCTGAAGTTCTTCGTGTCCGGCAGCGCGCCGCTGGCCCCCGAGATCGGGCGGTTCTTCTACGGCGCGGGGATCACCATCCTGGAGGGCTACGGACTGACCGAGACCTCGGCGGGCGCCTTCCTCACCCGGCCGGGTGACGTGCGGTTCGGCTCGGTGGGCCTGCCCCTGCCCGGGACGGAGGTGCGGATCGCGGAGGACGGCGAGGTCCTGCTGCGCGGTGGAAGCGTGATGCGCGGCTACCACAACCTGTCCGGCGCCACCCAGGAGGTCCTCGACGAGGCCGGCTGGTTCGCCACCGGTGACATCGGCGCCCTGGAGAACGGCCGCCTGCGGATCACCGACCGCAAGAAGGAACTGATCAAGACCTCGGGCGGCAAGTACGTGGCCCCGCAGAGCATCGAGAGCCGGTTCAAGTCCCTGTGCCCCTACGTGGGCAACCTGGTGGTGCACGGCGACCGTCGCCCCTACTGCGTGGCCCTGGTGACCCTGGACGCCGAGGCGATCGAGGTCTGGGCCGAGGCCAACGGTCTGGGCGCGCTGAACTACCTCGGTCTGACCAGGGAACCCAGGGTGCGGGCGATGCTCCAGGAGGCCATCGACGAGCTCAACCGCGGTCTGCCCCGGCACGAGTCCGTCAAGGACTTCGCCATCCTGCCGAACGAGCTCACGGTGGAACAGGGCGAGATCACGCCGAGCCTGAAGATGCGCCGCAGAGCGGTGGAGGAGCGGTACCGGGACCTGCTCGACGGCATGTACGGGGACTCGGTCCAGACCCTGTGAGCGCCGCGCGGAGCCCGGAGGAGACCGTCAGCCGGTTCCGGCGGTCCCCGCTCCCCCCGGGTGGGGGCCACCGGTCAGGGGGACGGCGTCCTCGGCCGGGATCCGGGTCCGAACGGGTTCGGGAACGCCCGGCTGGTCGCCGCGCATCAGGCTGAAGGCGTCCAGCAGCCCGTACTGGAGGACGTGCACGAAGGGCCACACGACCAGGAACGCGACGGCCTGGAGCTGGAGGGCCGCGACCACGGTGCCGCCGGGGTCGGTGGCCAGCACGGCCTCCCGGGCGGGGGCGTCCAGGGCGACACCGATCCGCCAGACCAGCAGGGACGCGGCCGCCGCACCGAGCGTGCCTCCGACGAGCCCGGCCATCCGCAGGTCCTGGAACCGGCGCCGGGCCAGCGAGAACTGGACCATGTAGGTGACGTAGCCGGTGACGAGCCCGGCCAGCGCGGTGATGACGACGTAGTAGCCCTCCCCCGCGAAGACCACCTCGGAGGCGCCGGTGAAGACCCCGCCGTCCGGCAGGACCACCACTTCGGGCCGTGGGGCGAGCCACCACCACAACGGCGCCAGGAGGGCGCCCAGCAGGGCGACACCCCCGAGGAAGGCCGCGCCCGTGACCAGGCCGCGTACCGGCGCGCCACCGCTCTGTTCCGCCATCAACCGCTCCTCATCATCGCCACCCGGCCCCACCGAAAACCAGTGGATACCGGACATGGCCCGAAGGAGAATACCGCCATGAGTGACAAGAGCAGCCTCCCGAGCCTCCCCGAGCGTGTCGATGCTCCCACAGCCGCCGACGAGCGCACGATGCTCCTGGCCTCGCTGGACTGGCAACGGGCGACGGTGCACCGCAAGTGCGCCGACCTGGCCGCCGGCCTCTCCGCGTCCGCACCGGTCCCGAGCTCACCGATGACCACCATCGGCGGGATCGTCTCCCACCTGCGCTGGGTGGAGGCGTACTGGTTCGACGTGGTGATGCTCAACCAACCCGACCGGGCGCCGTACTCGGCCGAGGACCCGGACGCCGAGTTCAGGGTGGGGGCGGAACGGCCCCTGGAGGAGCTCCTCTCCGAGTACGCCGACCAGTGCGGGCGTTCCCGGGAGGTCACCTCCCACCTGGAGCTCGGCAACTCCGCCCGCCGCGTGCTCAGGGAACGCGGGCGGGTGACCCTGCGCTGGGTGGTCCTGCACATGATCGAGGAGACCGCCCGGCACAACGGGCACCTGGACGTCCTCCGCGAGCTGGCCGACGGCGCCACGGGCCACTAGCCCTCCGGCGTGTTCGGGCCCGGGACGGTGCGTACCGTCCCGGGCCCGGGTCACGCGCGGATCAGTCCTCGTCGCCGTCCTCGGTGGTGTCGGCGTCCTCGTCGGCGAGGATCAGGTAGAGACCCCGCCGGGTCTCGGCCAGCAGACGCTTGGCGCGCTCCAGCTGCTCCGGGGTCCCCGCCTGGGCGACCTGGGACGCGGCGGCCGAGAGCTGGTAGGCCAGCGCGCCGATCTCCTCGTAGCGGGACCTGGCGTCGGCGTGGGCGTCCGCCCCCGCCTCCCAGGGCGGGGTGAGGTCGGCACCGTTCTCCTCCAGGTAGGCGATGCCCTCGTCGGTGAGCTGGTAGGGGCGACGGCGCCCCTCCCCCTCGATCTGCGCGACCAGGCCCTCGTCCTCCAGCTGTTGGAGCATGGGGTAGACGGAGCCGGGGCTGGGGCGCCAGACCCCGCCGCTGCGTTCGCGGCCCTCGCGGATGATCTCGTATCCGCTGCGCGGTTCCTCCGCCAGCAGCATGAGGATTCCGGTGCGGACGTCGCCGCGCCGTGCCCGGGTGCCTCCTCGGCGGGGTCCGTGTCCGCCCCCGAAGGGGAAGCCCGGACCGAACGGTGCTCCCGGGCCTCCGGGGCCGAAGGGCCCGCCCGGGGCCCCTCCCCACGGCGGGGGCGGCGACCCGGGCGGCCCGGGCGGGGGCGGCGGGTGGCCGAACCCGTCCCGTCGCGGACCCCGGTGCTCGTCGTGCGCCTGTCGCGGGTCGTGGTGTGCGCGGGGGCTGTCAGTGGGGCCCCAGGCCCAGGGGAGTCGGGGACGTTCGGTGCGTCCGCCCCAGGGCCAGGGGCCGGGAAGTGCCATCGCGGTCATGTCGTCTCCTTGCTGTCGAGTCATCCTGATCGTTCACGACTGTCATTCCGTGATCCGATAGCTCAAAGATATATCGCTAACTCGATCATGGCAAGGGCGCAGACAGAAGGATCCCCGTGTGCGGTGTCGCACACGGGGATCCCTGGAGGTCGCTGACCGGTCAGTAGTCGACCGAGTACGCCCCCAACAGGCTCTTCATCTCACCGTTGAACTCCGGGGAGATCCGCACCGAGTAACGGTCCACCGCGTAGATCCGGGAGCGCACCGGGTTGTCCACCCGGATCCGCACGGGGGTGTCCCCCTTGTGCGTGCTCAGCACCTGTCGCAGGTCGTCGACGAGCTCGGAGTTCAGCCGGTCCTCGGCAACGGTGAGCAGGACGGGCGGTTCGCCCTCGGTGACGTGGGAGATGTCGAGGATGGACATCTCGGAGGCGAACATCGACCAGGTGCCGTCCCGGTCGTTGAGCCGCCCCTTGACCGTGACCGCCGTGTCCTCCAGCAGCGCCTCCACGTACAGCGGATACGTCTTGGGGAAGAACAGCACCTCCATGCTGGCGTCCAGGTCCTCCACCGTGGCGATGGCCCACTGGTTGCCCGCCTTGTTGGTGCGCTTGTCCACCTTGGAGATCAACCCGGAGATCCGCACCTCACCGCGCTCGCGCGCCAACTCACCGGCGACGATCTGCGCGATCGAGGTGTCGCGCGAACGCGCCAGCACCCGCTCGGCCCCAGCGAGGGGGTGGCTGGACACGTACAGACCCAGCATCTCCCGCTCGAAGGCCAGCTTGGTCTTGCGGTCCCACTCCTCCTCGCCCCACTGGATGTTCAACCCGATCGGCGTGGAGTCGCCGTCGTCGTCACCGCCGCCGAACAGGTCGAACTGGCCGTGCGCCTCCTGCTTCTTGGAGCTGATCATCCCGTCCACCGCCACCTCGTGGTGCCGGTACAGCTCACGCCGGGGCTGACCCAGCGAGTCGAAACCGCCCGCCTTGACCAATGACTCGATCACGCGCTTGTTGCACGCCGCCAGCTCGATCTTGGAGAGGAAGTCCGTGAAGGACGAGTACTTGCCCTTCTCCGTGCGGGTCTTGACAATCGAGTTCACCACGTTCGCGCCCACGTTGCGCACCGCGCCCATACCGAAGCGGATGTCCTTGCCGACCGGGGTGAAGCGCAGACCCGACTCGTTGACGTCCGGCGGGAGCACCTTGATGCCCTGGGCCCGACACTCGGCCAGGTACACCGCCATCTTGTCCTTGTCGTCACTGACGGATGTCAACAGCGCGGCCATGTACGCGGCCGGGTAGTTCGCCTTGAGGTAGGCGGTCCAGTAGGAGACCAGCGCGTACCCGGCGGCGTGGGACTTGTTGAAGGCGTAGCCCGCGAAGGGAAGCATGACGTCCCAGAGGGCCTGGATGGCCTCCTGGGAGAAGCCGCGCTTCTTCGCCCCGGGGAAGAACTTGGCCTCCTCCTCTTCCAGGGCCTCCTTCTTCTTCTTGCCCATGGCGCGACGCATCAGGTCGGCGCCGCCCAGCGTGTACCCGGCCAGCTGCTGCGCGATGGCCATGATCTGCTCTTGGTACACGAGCAGATGGAAGGTCTCCCCCAGGATCGGCTCCAGGGCGTCCTTGAGGTCCGGGTGGATCGGGGTGATCTCCTGGCGCCCGTTCGAACGGTCCGCGTAGTCGTTGTGCGCGTTCGCGGCCATCGGGCCCGGCCGGTACAGGGAGAGGACGGCCGCGATGTCACCGAACTTCTTCGGTTCCATGCGCTTGAGGAGGTTGCGCATCGCGCCGCCGTCCAGCTGGAAGACGCCCAGGGTGTCGCCCCGGGAGAGCAGCTGGTAGGTCTTCCGGTCGTCGAGCGGAAGCTGGGCGAGATCGATGTCGGTCCCCTCGGCCTCCTTGATGCTCTTGACCGCGTCGTCCATGATCGTGAGGTTGCGAAGGCCCAGGAAGTCCATCTTGAGCAGGCCCATGTCCTCGCACTGAGGGTAGGGAAAGCCGGTGATGATGGCGCCGTCGGAGTCGCGCTTGTGCAGCGGGATCACGTCGAGCAGGGGCTCCTTGGACAGGATGACTCCCGCCGCGTGCACACCGGTGCCCCGGGTCAGGCCCTCGATCCCGCGCGCGGTCTCCATGACCTTGGCGACCTGCGGGTCGTTGTCCACCAGGCCGCGCAGCTCGGTGGTCTCGCTGTAGCGCTCGTTCTCGGTGTTGAACACCGCGTCGAGCGCGATCTCCTTGCCGCCGACCGCTGCGGGGAAGGCCTTGGTGATCTGGTCGCCCACCGAGTAGGGCATGCCCAGGATCCGGGTGGAGTCCTTCACCGCAGCCTTGGCCTTGATGGTGCCGAAGGTGAGGATCTGCGCGACTCGCTCCTCGCCGTACAAATGGGTGACGTAATCGATCATCTCGCCGCGCCGACGCTCGTCGAAGTCCAGGTCGACATCGGGCATCGTCACACGCTCGGGGTTGAGGAACCGCTCGAACAGCAGACCGTGCTCCAGCGGGTCCAGGTCGGTGATTCCCAGGACGTAGGCGATCATCGAGCCCGCCGCCGACCCACGGCCTGGGCCCAGGGCGATCCCGTTCTTGCGGGCGTGCTGGCAGATGTCGGAGACCACAAGGAAGTAGGCGGGGAAGCCCATCTCGTTGATGATGCCGAGTTCGAACTCCACCCGGCGGCGAACGTCGTCGCCCGCGCCGTCCGGATAGCGGGTCGGGAGCAGCCGTTCGACCTCCTTGGCCAACCATGAGGCCTGGGTCTCCCCTTCTGGGATGGGGAACTCCGGCATGAGGTCGCGGTGGGCGAAGACCTCATCGTAGGCACCAGCCTCGACCCGCTCCGCGATGAGCAGGGTGTTCTTGCACCCCTGCGCCCACTCGTCGAAGTTAAGCAGACCGCGCATCTCATCGGCGGTCTTCAGGTAGTAGCCCGAACCGTTGAACCGGAACCTGGTCGGGTCGTCCAGGTTCTTGCCCACGCCCACCGCAAGCAGTGCGTCGTGCGCCGAGGACTGGGACTCGTAGACGTAGTGCGAGTCGTTGGTGACCAGCGGCGGGATGCTCAGCTCACGACCGACCTTGAGCAGGCCGTCCCGGACCTCCTTCTCGATCGGTACGCCGTGGTCCATCAGCTCCAGGAAGACGTTCTCCTTGCCGAAGATGTCCTGGAGCCCGGCCGCGTATTCGATCGCCTCCTTCTCCTGCCCCAGCCTCAGCCGTGTCTGCACACCACCGGAGGGGCAGCCGGTTGAGACGATGATGCCCTCGTTGTACTGCTGCATGAGTTCGAGGTCCATGCGGGGCTTCATGTAGTAGCCCTCGGCTGAGGCCAGGGACGACATCCGGAAGAGGTTGCGCAATCCCTGCGCGTTCCGCGCGAGCATGGTCATGTGCAGGTACCGGCCGCCACCGGAGATGTCCTTGCCGCCCTCGGCCGAGGCGTCGTCCGAGGTGTTGGAACGCCCCCAGAAGACCCGCTTCTTGTGGAAGCGCGACTCGGGTGCGACGTAGGCCTCGATCCCGATGATCGGCTTGACGCCCGATCCCTTGGACTGTTGGTAGAACTCGTAGGCCCCGAACATGTTGCCGTGGTCGGTCATGGCCACGGCTGGCATCTCCAGCCGCGCGGCCTCCTTGAAGAGGGGCTTCAGCTTCGCCGCCCCGTCGAGCATCGAGTACTCGGTGTGGACGTGCAGGTGTGCGAAGGAGTCGGCCATGACGCGGGTGCCCCCAGGCGGGTAGACGGACGGGTGGTGTCCCCTGAGCCTACGACTTCCCCACGACTTTCGCGGACGCCTGTGGACAGCGGCCGACGCCTCCGCCCCTCCTGACCCGGGTCCGGGCGGGTCCGTCAGAGGAGCGGCGAAAGGGCTGGTGCGGGCCCCAGGTGGATCCGGCCGCCGTTCGGACGGTGCTGGTACACCGTTCGGACACGCGGGCCTGTTAGCCTCCGGCGGTCGACCCCCCTCCCCCGCCGAGAGGATCCCCTTCCGTGACCACCACGCCCCGCCGGATCGCCTCCACCGCCACGCTGGTGCTGGCCGCGTCGGCGCTGACCGCCCTGCCCTCGTCGGCGGCCGAGTCACCGTCGGTCCCGTCCCCGCCCGGAGCGCACGAGGTGCGCTTCGCGACCTTCAACACCGCTCTGGAACGGGGCGAGCAGGGCGCCCTCGTCGAGGAGCTGGCCACCCCCGACAGCGAACAGGCGCGCAACGTGGCCGAGATCATCCAGCACGTGCGTCCCGACGTGCTGCTGGTCAACGAGTTCGACTACGACGAGGAGGGCGCGGGGCCCCGGCTCTTCCAGGACAACTACCTGTCCGTGGGCCAGTCCGGCGCCGAGCCGATCGAGTACCCGTACGTGTACACCGCCCCGGTCAACACGGGCGTGTCCTCGGGTGTGGACCTCAACGGAGACGGCCGGGCGGTGACCGAGCCGGGCAGCCCCGAGTACGCCGAGGACGCCTTCGGCTACGGCCTCTTCCCGGGTCAGTACGGGATGGTCGTGTACTCGAAGTACCCGATCGTCACGGACGAGGTGCGCACCTTCCAGGACTTCCGCTGGGCGGACATGCCGGACGCGTTGCTGCCCACCGACCCGGAGACCGGTGAGCCGTACTACTCGGAGGAGGCCCTGGAGGTGCTGCGGCTGTCCTCCAAGAGCCACTGGGACGTCCCGATCGACACGGGGCGCGGCCGCCCGGTGCACCTGTTGGCCAGCCACCCGACGCCGCCGTCCTTCGACGGTCCGGAGAAGCGCAACGTGGCACGCAACCACGACGAGATCCGGTTCTGGGCCGACTACGTGACCCCGCGCGGGAGCTCGTACGTCTACGACGACCAGGGTGTGCGGGGCGGGCTCGCGCCGGGCTCCCCGTTCGTGATCGCGGGCGACCTCAACGCCGACCCCAACGACGGCGACGGGCACCCCGACGCCGTCGCCCAGCTGCTGGAGCACCGGCACGTCGTGGACGTGCGCCCCTCCAGCCAGGGCGGGCGCGGCGCGGCACAGCGGCAGGGCGGCGCGAACGAGGACCACGAGGGCGACCCGGAGCAGGACAGCGCCGACTTCAACGACGTGCCCGGCCCGGGCAACCTGCGGGTGGACTACGTCCTGCCGTCGCGGTCGCTGCCCGCGCGGGGTTCGGGCGTGTTCTGGCCGACCCTGGACGACCCGCTGTTCCGGCTGACCGGCGACTACCCGTTCCCCAGCTCCGACCACCGTCTGGTGTGGGTCGACCTGCTGCGGCCGTAGCGGAACGGCGGCGGGCCGGGCCCGCCGCCACCTCGTCGTCCGTCAGGCGTCGCCGGGGCCTCCGGTGCGGACCGCCTCCTCCTGGGCGGCGGCCAGACCGGCACTGATCACGCTGTCCATGATCTCGGCGAGGCGGTCCGCGCCCAGCCGGGGGGCGTGTTCGGCCATGCGCTCGACGAGGCGGCGCTCGCGGTCCATGTCGCGTCCGGCGAAGTATCCGACCGGTTTGAGGCGCTGGACCTGGGCGGCGACCAGGGCGCGGCGTTCGAGGAGCGCGGCGAGCTCGGCGTCCATCTGGTCGATCCGGCCGCGCAGGCGCAGGATCTGCTCGGCGGGGGGCGCGGGTTCGCTGTGGCGGTCGTGCACGGAGGTCCCTCTCGGGTGTGGATGCGTTCGCGGAGGCGGCGCGGCCGTACGACCCGTCGGGGAAGTGGGACTGGGACGTCGGCCGCCCGAAAAGACGAAAGAGCACCGGGCCGGTGCCCGAGTGCTCTGTTGCCGACGTTCCCGTTTCCGCCTACGTGCGAGCGGCCGACGGGTGCGTCGGCTGGCTAAACACGAAATAGCGGTGGGTCACGGTCGTGATGCTACTACACGCCGAGGGGGCGCCGCGGCTCACTCGGGGACCTCGACCTGGATCATGAGGCCGCTGGCCTCGGCGGTGACCTCTCCGTGGGCGCGGATCCGGCCGGCCACGAAGACCTTGCGGCCCTCGACCCGCTCCACCCAGGAGGTGATCTCCAGGGGGGTGAACAGCGGCGTGGGGCGGCGGTAGTCGATCTCCAGCCGCGCGGTCAGCCCCGGGCTGGTCTCGACCGAGGAGACGCTGCCGACGGCCTGGTCGAGCATGGCGGCGATCCAGCCGCCGTGGACCAGGCCGGGAGGGCCCTGGTAGACGGTGTTGAGGGTGACCTCGGCGCGCAGGCCTTCCTCGGTGCGGTCGAGGAAGAGCCTCGGGGCCGCCGGGTTGGTCTCGCCCTCGACGATGTTGGTGATGGTGCCGATCACGGTGGTGCCGTCGCCCAGTTCACGTCTGACCATGGTGCCGATCTCGCGGCGGGCGACGTTGAGGCGGTCGGTGAGGCCCTCGACCACGGCGGCGGTCTCGGCGAGGGTGTCGGAGTCGACCTCGGTGTTGGCGACGGCGTCGACGAGGTCGTGGACGCGGGAGACCAACGTGCGCAGTTCGGCGGGGAGCGCGTGGGCGTCGACGAGCGGGAGTCCGTAGGCTCGCGGGTCGTCGGGGCTCTCGGTGGCCGTCTGCGTGTTGACCGTCATGTGTTCCTCGTCGGATCGGTGTTCGTGCTCGTCGGCGGCGACGTGCTCGGCACGTCGGCGGGGCCGACACCAAAACCGAATCCTACTCGGTAGTACCCGGACGGGGTGGTCCGAGGGTGTGCGCTCCCTGTCACACCGGACCGGGAGCGCGCCCCGTCAGGCCCGGTCAGCCGAGCTTGTGCTCCATGTGCAGGTGCGGAATCCCGGCGTCCATGAACTCCTCGCCGTGGGCGGAGTAGCCCAGCCGCTCGTAGAAGCCCAGCGCGTGCGTCTGCGCGTGCAGTTCCACCCGTTCGAGCCCCGACTCACGGGCCAGGTCCTCCGCGGCGCGCACCAGCGCGGCGCCGGTCCCCTTCCCCCGCCCGGCGGGCAGGACGGCCATCCGGCCCAGGAGGCCGGAACCGTCCCCCTGGTCCACGAGTCGGACCGTGCCCACGGGGTTTCCGTCCACGAGGGCGAGGAGGAAGGAGGCGGTGGAGTCGCGGTCGTCCCACTCCTCCTCGATGGGGACCTGCTGTTCGGCGACGAAGACGGCTCCCCGGATCACGAAGACGGCAGCGCGGTCGCGCGCGCCCTCGGCCCGGCGGATCTGTGGCTTGCTCATGGGCGCAGACTATCCGCGCGCCGACACCACGCACTCCGGCGGACCCGCCGTGACCCGTGCGGGGCCGGTCCCCCGCCCTGCCACCGGCGACCACACCCGACCCGCTCTAACCTGGACATATGGAACTGCCCAGCGACGTTCACCCCACGGTCGAGGACCCGCGCGTGGAGCGCGCTCGGTACTGGCGTTTCTCCGGGCTGCCCGACACCGAACTGCTCACCGCGCGTTTCGTCACCACGGCCTTCACCCGGCACACCCACTCCACCTACACCATCGGCATGATCACCGCCGGGATCGAGGAGTACTCCCACGCGGGCGGTAGCTCCCGCGTGGGACCGGGAGGGCTCGCCGTGGTGGCTCCGGACGAGGTGCACACCGGGCACGCCGGGGTTCCCGAGGGATGGGGCTACCGGGTGTTCTACCCCGCACCCGAGGTGGTGGAGGACATCGGGCGGGAACTGGGGATGCGTGGAACCCCGGGATTCACCCACTCCGGTATCCACGCCCCGGAGGTCTCGCGCGTGCTGGTGGGCGCGCACATGGCCGCCGAGCGGGGGGAGCGGCTCACCGCGTCATCGCTGGCCCGCGAGGGCATCGCGATGCTGCTGCGCTCGCACGGACGTGAACGCGGGGCCGGGGCCGGAGCGCACACCGCCCGGCCCGAGGTGGCGCTGGCCCGGGAGCTGCTGACCGGGCGCCTCGTGGACCCGCCGACGCTGGAGGAGCTGGCCGCGCAGGTGGGGATCGGACCGTTCACCCTGGCCAGGGCCTTCCGGGCCGCCTACGGGCTGCCCCCGCACGCCTACCTGAACCAGCTGCGGGTGGACCGGGCGCGGGCCCTGCTCCTCCAGGGCTGGAGGGCGGGCGAGGTGGCCGCGCTGGTGGGCTTCGCCGACCAGTCGCACCTCACCCGGCACTTCCGCCGACACCTGGGCGTCCCGCCGGTCGCCTACCAGCGCGCCCTGCGCGACTGACCCTCCCGGAGGCGCGCAAGAACGTTCAAGACTCCGGGCCGGGGCCCGCCTAGCGTGGGCGAACGTGAAGACCTTCTCCGTACTCCGTTCGCCAGCGGTGCGGGACAGCCTCGGGATCGGTGTCGCCGTCGGCGCCGCCGGTCTGGCCTTCGGCACCGCGGCCGTCGCCGCCGGGCTGTCCCCCGCCCAGGCGGTGTTCCTCAGCCTGTTCATGTTCACCGGCGCCTCCCAGTTCGCCCTGGTCGGGGTGATCGCGGGCGGCGGCAGCCTCGTCGCCGGAGCGTTGGGCGCCCTCCTGCTGGGGGCCCGCAACACCCTGTACGGGCTGCGGCTGGCCGACGTCCTGGGGTACCGGGGCGCGCGGCGGGCGCTGGCCGCGCACGGGGTGATCGACGAGACCACGGCGGTGACGCTGGTCCAACCGGACCGCGAGTCCGCCCGCACGGCGTTCATGACGACCTACCTGGTCCTGGGCGGGTTCTGGGTGACCACGACCCTGGTGGGCGCGCTGGCCACGGACCGCGTGGACAACATCGACGCGTTCGGCCTGGACGCCGTGGGACCGGCCGTCTTCCTCGGGCTGCTGTGGCCCCGCCTGCGCGAGGGCGGTCCGCGCACCTGGCTGATCGCGGGGCTGGGCGCGGGGCTGGCGCTGGCCACGACCCCGTTCCTCCCGCCGGGGGTGCCGGTGCTGCTGGCGGCCTCCGCCGCCCTGCTGGTGTTCGTGGGCGGCGACGACCGGTCGCACGGGCCTGAGGACCACGCGGAACAGGGGACGTCCGCCGAGGGCACGGGTTCCCAGGAGGTGCGTCCATGACCCTGTGGATCGCGCTGGTCGCCACCGCCGCCGGGTGCTACCTGCTCAAGTACGCCGGGTTGGCGGCCCCGCGCCGCCTGCTGGACGACCCGTGGCTGCGCCGCTTCGCCATGGCCGTGCCCCTCGCCCTGCTGGCCGCGCTGATCGCCGTGCAGGCCCTGGGCGACGGCCAGGCGCTGCACTGGGACACCGCCCGCATGGCCGGGGTGGGGGCCGCCGTGCTCGCCCTGGTGCTGCGCGCGCCGTTCCTGTTGGTGGTCGTGGCCGCCGCCGGTACCACCGCCGCGCTGCGGGCCCTCGGGGTGTAGGGGCGGGTTGGGGCGGCTCGGGCGGAGTTGTCCACAGGCCACGGCTCCCGGCCTTGACCGGCTCTGGGCCGCCTGCCAGAGTCAGCCGCATGTGTTCCGGGGCACACCCCGGCCCCGGGGCGCGCTGAGTGGACCTTGCGACGATGGAAGGACCCGCCTCCATGGCCCCTGCCGCACCACGGCCCCAGCCCCCCACCGACACCGCCGCGCACGCGACGGTGTCGGTCCTGGCCGCCGCCGGGATCAGACGGTGCTACACCGTTCCCGGTGAGAGCTTCCTCGAACTGGCCGACGCCATCGACCAGCACCCGGAGATGGCCCTGGTCTCCACCCGGCACGAGGGCGGCGCCGCCTTCATGGCCGAGGCCGAGGCCAAGCTCACCGGTGTCCCCGCCGTGGCCGCCGCCACCCGGGGCCCCGGCGCGGCCAACCTGGCGGTGGGCGTGCACACCGCCATGCAGGACTCCACCCCGATGATCGTCTTCCTGGGCCAGGCCGAGACCGAGCACCTGGGACGGGAGGCCTTCCAGGAGGTGGACCTGACCGCCTTCTACGCGCCCATCACCAAGTGGTCCACCACCGTGCACCGGGCGGACCGGCTGGCGGAGGTGACCGCGCGGGCGGTCCGGATCGCCACCACCGGGCGGCCGGGACCGGTGGCCATCGCCGTCCCCGGTGACCTGTTCGGTCAACGGGTCGGTGCACCGCCCGCCCCGCACGCCCCGCTCGTCCCCCGGCCGCCCCTGAGCGAGGGCGACCGGGACCGGCTGGCCGCCTGGCTGGCCAGGGCCGTGCGCCCGGTGATCATCGCGGGCGGCGGGGCACGGGCCGCGC
The DNA here is from genome assembly GCF_056173345.1 of Nocardiopsis sp. iso_237. NCBI lineage: Bacteria > Bacillati > Actinomycetota > Actinomycetes > Streptosporangiales > Nocardiopsidaceae > Nocardiopsis > Nocardiopsis sp. iso_237. The sequence continues at coordinate 4,446,587 of NZ_CM149669.1, forward strand.
GGGAGGACCTCGTGCGCGTGGCCGAGCGGTACAGCGCCGGGGTGTACGCCGCCTGGCGCCGCCAGGACGTCTTCCCCAACGACCACCCGCTCCACCTCGGGCACCTGGGTCTGGGCGCCCCCAGCGCGGTGCTGGGCGCCCTCGCGGACGCCGACGCGGTCCTGGTGGTGGGTTGCCGGATGAGCGAGACCACCACCCAGGGGTACCGTCTGCCCGAGTCGGACGGGCGTACCAGGGTGGCCCAGATCGACATCGACCCGGCGCAGGTGGGCGCGACCAAGGACGTGTGGCTCGGCGCGGTGGCCGACTCCGGTGAGGCGCTGCGCGCCCTGGCCGGGGCGCCGGTCAAGGTGCCCTACCGGGACTGGAGCGCGGCACGCCGGCTCTGGGTCGAGAGCGCCACCGTCCCGCCCGAGGCCGAGCGGCACCGCGGCCCGCGCATGCACCCGTGGTCGGTGATCGCGGGCATGCGCGAGGCCCTGCCCGAGGACGCCCTGATCACCAACGACGCGGGCAACTTCGCCTCCTTCCTGCACCGGGGCTGGTGGTACCGGCACGCGGACACCCAGCTGGCGCCGACCAGCGGCGCCATGGGCTACGCGGTGCCCGCCGCCGTGGCCGCCAAGCTCGCCGCACCCGAGCGGACGGTGGTGGCGGTGGCCGGGGACGGCGGCGCCCTGATGACCGGGCAGGAGCTGGAGACGGCGGTGCGCCACGGTGCGGCGATCACGGTGGTGGTGTTCCAGAACGGGCTCTACGGCACGATCGCCATGCACCAGGCCCGTGAACTGGGCAGGATCGCGGGGACGGAGATCAGCGGCCCCCTCGACCTGGCCGGGTACGCCCGCGCGCTGGGTGCCCGGGGCGCCACCGTGCACACCCGTGAGGAGTTGGAGAAGGCCCTGTCCGAGGCGGTGGGCGCGGATCTGCCCACCCTGGTGGACGTGCGCACCGACCCGGAGGTGATCAGCCCGACCGCCACCATGACGGACCTGCTCGGAGACGCCTGAGCGGTGGGGCGGCCTCCGGGGCCGCCCCACCGGTTCACTCCGCGTAGGCGGCGGCCGCCTCGCGCAGGGCCCGGACCACGGCGCGGATGGCCGGGCGCCGGGAGGCGTCGGTGCGCCAGAACACGTAGACCTGGCGGACCATCGCGGGCTGTACCGGGACCACCGTCACCCCCTCGGGCACGGGCCCCCGCCCCAGGCGGGGCATGACGGCGGCACCGATCCCGGCCGCGATCAGGGCCAGCTTGGTCTGGTGCTCCTCCACGGAGTGGATGACGTGGGGCTCGGCCCCGCGCCCACGGATGATGTCGTGCAGCCAGTCGTCGCAGATGGACCCCTTGGTCCAGCTGATCCACGGCAGGTCCAGGATCTCGTCGAGCTCCAGGATCTCCCGGTGGGCCAGGGGGTGGTCCGAGGGCAGCGCGATGTCACCGACGTCCTCCATGAGGGAGGTGCGCGTCATCCCCTGGGGCAGTTGCAGGGGCGCGCCCATCCAGTCCACGACCAGGGCCAGGTCGGCGTCGCCGCGCGCCATGGCCGGGACGCTCTCCTGGGGTTCGTCCTCGTGCAGTTCCACCCTCAGCCCCGGGTGTGCCTCACGCAGGGCGGGCAGGGCGGCGGGCAGCAGGCCGCGCACCGCCGTGGGGGTGGCGGACAGGCGCAGGTGACCGGTGACCTCGCCCCGGTGGGCCTCCAGGTCAGCCTCGGCGCGGTGGACCAGGGACAGGATGCGGGAGGTGTGCTCCACCAGGAGTTCGGCGGCGTCCGTGAGGCGCACTCCCCGCCCGTTGCGTTCGACCAGGGGCTGGCCGACCTCGCGTTCGAGTTTGGTCAGCTGCTGGGAGACGGCGGAGTTGGTGACGTGCAGGGCCTGGGAGGCCGCGCTGAGGGATCCGTGGGCGGCGATCGCGTGCAGGACCCGGAGCCGGTCGACACTGAGCATGTAAGCAACGCTAAGGCATGGGTTTAGAGATACGAAGTAGACCTAAGGGATCGTGCACAGATAGAAACATCCCATGTCCACTCTTCCCGGCGCCGTCGCGTCCGCCCCGTCGGTCGTCGCACCGCACCGCGCCCCACTCCTGAGCTGGCGCGCCAAGTTCGTGCTGCTCGCGCTCATCTGGGGCATGAGCTTCGTCCTGATCCGGGTCGGCGCGGAGGTCCTCGCCCCGCTCCAGCTCGCCCTGGGCCGCATGGCCACCGGAGCCCTGGCCCTGCTCACCCTCCTGTTCCTGACCCGTGGACGGCTCCCCTCCTCGCCCCGGCTCTGGGGACACGTGTTCGTGGCCGCCCTGTTGCTGAACACCGTCCCGTTCACCCTGTTCGGCTACGCGGCCCAGCTCATCCCGTCCGCCCTGATGGGGATCGTCAACGCCGCCACCCCGCTCTTCGGCGTGGTGTTCGCCATGGTGATCCTCACCGACGAGAGACCCGACCGGACCCGCCTCCTCGGCCTGGGCATCGGCTTCCTCGGGGTCCTCACGGTCTTCGGCGTCTGGAACTCCCTGGGACAGGTCAACGCCTCCGACGACGACGCCCTGCTCGGCATGCTCCTGGTCGTGGGCGCCACCGTCTGCTACGGGATCGGCACCCCCTACCTGCGCCGGTTCGTGGCCGGAAGCCCGCACACGGCGCTGGAGCTGAGCTCCCTCCAGATGCTGCTCGGCACCCTGCCCCTGCTGGTGCTGGCCCCACTGTTCACCGGGCTCCCCACCGAACTCACCTGGCGGGCCGCGCTCGCCGTGACCGCCCTGGGGGTGTTCGGCACCGGGTTCGCCTACATCCTCAACTACGCGATCGTCCGCGCCGCGGGCGCGACCGTGGCCACCACCGTCACGTACGTGGTCCCGGTGGTCGCCGTCACCGCCGGAGTGGTCCTGCTCGGTGAGACCCTGACCTGGAACCAGCCCGTGGGAGCCCTCGTGATCATCCTGGGCGCGGCGCTCTGCCAGCGGGTCCTGCACGTCCGCCGCCCGGCCCCGGTGGGGCAGGACGGCGGAAGGGTCTGAGGAGGGAGTGGTCCGGGTGGGCCTAGTCCTCGCGGAGCAGCTCCACGGCGGCGCGCAGGTCATCGGGGTAGGGGCTGGAGAACTCCACCGGGCGGTGCTCGGTGGGGTGGTCGAAGCCCAGACGCACCGCGTGCAGCCACTGCCTCCTGACCCCCAGCCGCTCGGCGAGGGTCGGGTCGGCTCCGTACAGGTGGTCGCCCACGCACGGGTGGCGCAGCGCGGACATGTGCACCCGGATCTGGTGGGTGCGGCCCGTCTCCAGCCTGATCTCCAACAGACTGGCGGCCCGGAAGGCCTCCTGGGTGTCGTAGTGCGTCACCGAGGGGCGCCCGCCCGCGACCACGGCCCAGCGGCCGTCACCGGCCGGGTGGCGGTCGATCGGGGCGTCGACGGTGCCGCGCAGCGGGTCCGGGTGGCCCTGGACCAGCGTGTGGTACCGCTTGTCCACGGTGCGCTCCTTGAACGCCCGCTTGAGCACGCTGTAGGCGGTCTCGCTCTTGGCGACGACCATCAGACCGGTGGTGTTGGCGTCCAGGCGGTGCACGATGCCCTGGCGCTCGGCGGCGCCGCTGGTGGCCAGCTGCACACCTGAGGCCAGCAGGCCCTCCAGCACGCTGGGGCCGGTCCAGCCGACCGTGGGGTGCGCGACCACGCCGACCGGCTTGTCCACCACGATGATGTCGGCGTCCTCGTGCACGATCCGCATGCCGGGGACCGCCTCCGCCCGGGGCACCGGGGCGGTGGGCGGCGGCGGGAGGGTGACCTCCAGCCAGGCACCGGCGCTCACCCGGTCGGACTTGGCCGCCTCGGCGCCGTCGAGGAGGACCCCGCCGTCCCCGATGATCTCGGCGGCACGGGTCCGGGAGAGCCCGAACATCCGCGCGATGGCGGCGTCGAGCCGGTCGCCCTCGAGCCCGTCAGGGACGGGCAGGCTCCGGGTGTCGCTCATGCGCCCTTCCCTTCGTCGTTGTCCTCGTTGTCCTTCGCGGAACCCTCGTCGGGACCGGTCTCCTCGTCCTCGGCCCTCGTCCCGTCCAGGTTGAGCCCCTTGAACGTGAGCGCCACCACCAGGCAGGCCCCGACCACCACGCAGGAGTCGGCCAGGTTGAAGACCGGGAAGGTCCCGACGCTGATGAAGTCGACGACCGCGCCGGTCCCGGGCGTCTCGCCCCGGAAGTAGCGGTCGACCAGGTTCCCGGCGGCGCCGCCCATCATCAGGCCGAGCGTCGCACCCCACCACAGGCTGCGCACGCGCCAGCCGATCCAGGCGATCGCGAGGACCACGACGGTGGCGATGGCGGTGAACACCCAGGTGTAGCCGGTGCCGAGCGAGAACGCGGCGCCGGTGTTGTAGACCAGGGTGAACTGGACGAAGCTGCCGACGACGTCGAGGCGCTCACCCGGGGAGAAGGCGGCCAGCACCCACTCCTTGGTGAGGAAGTCGGCGACGATCGCGATCAGCGCGACCGACAACAGGAGTACGTACCTGCGCGGCCGGGCAGCGGTGTTGTCGGTCGTGGTCATGTTGCTGTCCCCGGAGGGCTCTACCTCAGTCAGCGACGCTCCTCGCGCTGTTTGCAGGTGACGCACAGGGTGGCGCGCGGGAAGGCCTGTAGACGTGCCTTCCCGATGGCCTGGCCGCATGACTCACAGACCCCGTAGGTCCCCGCGTCCATCCGTTCGATCGCCCGCTCGCTCTTGGCGAGCAGGTCACGAGTATTGTAGGCCAACGCCAGATCGTGTTCGCGCTGGAAGGTCTTGGCCCCGGCGTCCGCGGGGTCGTCCCCCGCGCCCTCGACCGGGTCGGTGAGCCGCTCCGCGAGTTCCCTCTCGCTGTCCCGCAGTTCCTCCCGCTGGGCCGCGATCTCGCCCTCCAGCTGCTTCCGGACCTGCGCGAGCTCCGCCGACGTCCAGGGCTCCTCGCCCGGTCGCACCGGCAGCGCCGCCGCCTCGGTGGCCTTCATCGCACTCCCCCTCCGCGTGCCCCACGACCCCCGCACCCCCGCTGAACTGGGGGTCTCCCCCTTCGGGGCGGCCGTGAGTGGTGCCGTGAGCCTAGGCAATCCACCCGCCCATGGCAACGATCCCGGCGGTGCGGTGCCGGAGGCGGGCGCTACTCACTCGGCCACGGCGAACCCGCCGTAGTCCTCGGCGAGCAGCAGCAGGTGGGGTTCGTCGAAGACCGCCGAGCCGCCGTGCGGTCCGGTCAGCACCTCGATCACCCAGTCGACGTCCTCGGCGTCGTCCTCCCCCGCGAGCATGTCCCGGTACACCCTGCACGGCTCGTAGCCCTGCTCCAGCAGCTGCTCCGCGAGCTCCTCCGCGTCGTCGCGGTCGGGCAGGGTCACCAGGACCGCGCCCCGTGTCCGCTCCGCCATGGCCGCACCCCCACCTAAAGCGCGGCGCGCCTGGCCGCACTGCGTTATCCTGAAGTCGTGTCGATGGGGACGAGTAACGCTGGCCCCGACCGGACGGACACAGCCTAGAGGGGGCTGGACCGGCCAAGCGACCCGGGGACGGTGTGAGCCCGGGGGCAACGACCAGCGCGAAGATCACCCCGGAGCCGCCGGAAGAACGGGCCGCGCGACCGCGCGCACCCCAGTAGAACCGGCACGAACCCAACGAAGTGGGACCCGCCACCGACCCGCCCAGCGGACTCGGACGCGGCTCCAAGGAGGGTGGTACCGCGGGGCTCCGCCTCGTCCCTCCGTCAGGAACACCCCTGATGGAGAAAGGTACGACGGTGACCGACGACCCCCGGCCCGAATCCCGCGCGCTGCCCCAGCTGCCCGCTCAGATCGACCTGCCCGCGACGGAGCGCGAGATCCTCGGCCGCTGGTCGAAGGAGAACGTCTTCCAGCGCTCGCTCGACCAGACGCGCGGCAACGAGAACTGGGTGTTCTACGAGGGCCCGCCCACCGCGAACGGCCAGCCCGGCGTGCACCACGTCGAGGCCCGCGCCTTCAAGGACGTCTTCCCCCGCTTCCGCACCATGCGCGGCTACCACGTGGACCGCAAGGCCGGCTGGGACTGCCACGGCCTGCCGGTCGAGGTCGCCGTGGAGAAGGAACTCGGCCTGAGCGGCAAGAAGGACATCGAGGCCTTCGGCATCGCCGAGTTCAACCAGCGCTGCCGCGAGTCCGTCCTGCGCAACGTGGACGCGTTCACGTCCATGACCGAGCGCATGGGCTACTGGGTCAACATGGACGACGCCTACCGCACCATGGACCCGCAGTACGTGGAGTCCGTCTGGTGGGCGCTCAAGCAGATCTGGGACCGGGAACTGCTGGTCCGCGACTACCGGATCAGCCCCTACTGCCCCCGCTGCGGCACGACGCTCTCCGACCACGAGCTGGCCCAGGGCTACGAGACCGTCACCGACCCGTCGGTGTACGTGCGCTTCCCCATCACCTCGGGACCGCTGGCCGCCCCCGAGCACCCCACCTCGCTGCTGGTGTGGACCACGACCCCGTGGACCCTGGTGTCCAACACCGCCGTGGCCGTGCACCCGGACGTCCGGTACGTGGTGGCCACCAACGGCGACGAGCGGCTCGTGGTCGCGGAACCGCTGTTCGAGAAGGTCCTCGGAGAGGGCTGGGAGCTCACCGGTGAGAGCTTCGAGGGCGACGAGATGGAGCGGTGGACCTACCAGCGCCCCTTCGACCTCGTTCCCTTCGACGAGCCCGCGCACTACGTGGTGCTCGCGGACTACGTCACCGTCGAGGACGGCACCGGTCTGGTCCACCAGTCCCCCGCCTTCGGCGCCGACGACATGCTGGTGTGCCGCTCCTACGGCCTGCCCGTGGTCAACCCGGTCCGCCCGGACGGCACCTTCGAGGCCGACCTCCCCCTCGTGGGCGGGGTGTTCTTCAAGGAGGCCGACAAGACGCTGGTCCGGGACCTCAAGGACCGCGGCCTGCTCTTCCGCCACCTGAACTACGAGCACTCCTACCCGCACTGCTGGCGCTGCCACACCGCGTTGCTCTACTACGCGGTCCCGTCCTGGTACATCCGCACGACCGCCGTCAAGGACGAACTCCTCGCGCAGAACGACCGCACCAACTGGGTGCCGGAGAACGTCAAGGAGGGCCGCTTCGGGGAGTGGCTGCGCGGCAACGTCGACTGGGCGCTGTCCCGCAACCGCTACTGGGGCACCCCGCTGCCGATCTGGGAGTTCCCCGACGGCCGCCAGATCTGCGTGGGATCCCTGGAGGAGCTGAGCGAGCTCAGCGGCCAGGACCTGTCCAACCTGGACCCGCACCGCCCCTACGTCGACGACGTCGTCATCCCCGACCCCGACGCGGACCCGTCCCTGCCCGAGGAGGAGCGGGTCGCCCGCCGCGTGCCCGAGGTCATCGACGCCTGGTTCGACTCCGGTTCCATGCCGTTCGCCCAGTGGGGCGCACCGCACCAGAACAAGGAGACGTTCGAGGAGAACTTCCCCGCGCAGTACATCTCCGAGGCGATCGACCAGACCCGCGGCTGGTTCTACTCCCTGCTCGCGGTGAGCACCCTGGTGTTCGGCCGCAACTCGTTCGAGAACGTGGTGGTGCTCGGCCACATCCTGGCCGAGGACGGCCGCAAGATGAGCAAGCACCTGGGCAACGTCATGGAGCCCATCGCGGTCATGGACCGGCACGGCGCCGACGCCCTGCGCTGGTTCATGCTGGCCAGCGGCTCGCCGTGGACCGCCCGGCGGGTCGGCCACGCCGCCCTGGAGGAGATCGTCCGGAAGGTGCTGCTGACCTACTACAGCACCACGTCGTTCCTCACCCTGTACGCCAACGCCGGTGAGGGCTGGGACCACTCGAAGCTGGCGGACGCTCCCGCACCGCAGGACCGCCCGGTGCTGGACCGCTGGCTGCTGTCCGAGCTGAACGAGGTCGTCCGGGACGTCACCAGGGCGATGGAGGAGTTCGACACGACCGGGGCCGGGCGCCGCCTGACCGCCTTCGTGGACGACGTCTCCAACTGGTACGTGCGCCGCTCCCGCCGCCGGTTCTGGGGCGGGGCCGACACCCCGGAGGGCGCGTCCGCGTTCGCGACGCTGTTCGAGGCCCTGGAGACCGTCACCCTGCTGATGGCGCCGATCGTCCCGTTCCTGACCGACCACGTGTGGTCGGCGCTGCGCCGCCCGGAGGCCGCCGAGTCCGTCCACCTGGCCTCCTGGCCGCAGGTGAACGAGGACCTGATCGACCCCGAGCTGTCCAGGAACATGGCGCTCACCCGCCGTCTGGTGGAGCTGGGCCGTTCCGCGCGGGTCGACTCCGCGATGCGCACCCGCCAGCCGCTGGCCCGCGCCCTGGTGGGCGCCCCGGGCTTCGCGGACCTGCCGGAGCAGCTGCGCGCCCAGGTCGCCGAGGAGCTCAACGTGGCCGGACTGGACGCGCTGTCGTCGGTCGGCGGCGACCTCGTGGACTACGTGGTCAAGCCGAACTTCCGCGCTCTGGGCAAGCGGTTCGCCAAGCGCACGCCGCTGGTGGCCAAGGCCATCCAGGCCGCCGACCCGGCCGCCCTGGTCGCTCAGGTCCGCGACAGCGGTTGGGCGCAGGTGCGGGTCGAGGACGAGCCGGTCGAGGTCAGCGCCGACGAGGTGCTGGTGACCGAGCAGCCCCGTGAGGGCTGGGCGGTGGCCTCCGAGGGCGGTGAGACCGTGGCCCTGGACCTGGAGCTGACCCCGGAGCTGCGCCGTGCCGGTCTGGCCCGCGAGATGGTCCGGATGCTCCAGGAGGCCCGCAAGAACAGCGGTCTGGACGTCTCGGACCGCATCCACGTGTGGTGGACGACGGATGACGAGTCGATCCGGCAGGCGCTCACCGAGCACGGGTCGCTGATCGCCGGTGAGGTGCTCGCCGACGCCTTCGTGGCCGGTGTGTCCGAGGACGCCCCGCACTCGGCGGAGTCGGACGAGTTCGACGTGGTCTTCGCCTTCCGCCGCGCCTGACCCGTCACGTCCCAGGGACGACGAAGGGCCCCGCTCACCGAGCGGGGCCCTTACGTGTTCCGGGGGTCAGGCGCTGTAGGAGGAGTCCCGTTCCCTGGCGGCCTCGGAGCCTTCGGCCCGGTCCTGTGCCTGTTCGGAGACCTCGGTGGGCTCGGCGGCAGCGGCCTTCTCGGGCTCCTCGGCGCGGGTGTCCTCATCGGATCCCTCCCCGACGGGCTCGGCCCCGTCCTCGTGGAGGGCCGCGGGCTCCGTGTCGGACTCGTCGACCCGGGTGTCCGCTGCCGGGGCGTCCTCGGCCTCGTCGGAGGTGCCCGGAACCACTGTGGACTCCTCGGGGGCGTCCGCCGCCTCGGCGTCGGTCTCGTGCGAGATCTCGGGGAGGTCCTCCTCGGACTCCGCGTGGACCGGCTCGGCCTCGTCGGAGGTGCCCGGAACCGCGGTGGACTCCTCGGGGGCGTCCGCCGCCTCGGCTCGGACCTCGTCGGACTCCTCGTGAACGGGCTCGGCCCCGTCCTCGTGGGGTCTCTCCGGCGTCGCGTCGGTCTCGTCGACCGGTGTGTTCGGGTCGGGCTCGACGTACTCGTCCCGCGTGTCGAGGAGGGCGGCGTAGGCGACGGCCGCTTCCTCGTCCTCGACGGGGGCCCGGTCCTCCCGGACCTGCTCCTCCGCCCGTGCGTCGTCATCGCTCACGGGAGGCGACGCGGCCTCCCCGGCGGAAGTCTCGTTGACGGCGGTCTCCTCGACCGCCTCCCTCTCGGGCTCCGTGGCGGGCTCGGCCTCGGCCACGGCCTCACGGGGGTGCTCCTCGGCGACCACGGGCTCCGGCGCCGCCTCGACCTCGGTCGGGACCGGCGCGTCCTCGTGGAGTGCCTCCCTCGCGGGGGTCTCCCCCTCCTGCGGGGGTTCGTCCGAGCCGTCGGGTTCGGGGACGGTCTCGGCCCTCTCGGAGTCCTCTTCCGGCTTCGGCGCGGCGTCCGGCCCGACAGCCGGATCCGGCCAGCTCCCCATGGTGGGGGTCTGCCAGCGGGGAACCTCGAACTCCGCTTCCTCTTCGTTCTCCTCGGCCGACGTCACACGCGACGCGTCGACCTCGTGCCCCGGGGACACGGGGGGCTCCGTAACGGCGGATTCCCGCACCGGCTGCTGAGCCGGTGCGGGTACGCGCCCGGAGTGCTCCGGTTCCCACTGTGTGCCCGGTACCGTGCCGACCGCTGTCGAGGCGGCCACCACGGGGACGGACGACTTCCCCAAACCGTCCGTCCGTGCCGTGTCCGATCCGCTCCCGCCGAACCGTCGTCCCTGGACCAGAGCGCCCAACAACAGGAGGACGCTCAACCCGCCGAGTCCCAGGGCGATGTACACCAGGGTGGGCTCAGCGAGTGCCAGGGCTGCCGCGATGACGACAAGGGCCGCCAGTACCGCCACGGTGGCGAGGAGGCTAAGGATCACGGGTCGACCAGGGCCTTTACACGTGTGGAGCCGGAGTTTTCAGTTGTTCGGAGCCGCAGCCGCTGACAGGTCAGCGACGCTCGTGCGGGGCCTCGCCCGGGTGGAAACCACCGTGCTGGGCGGGCTCGGGCTGACCGAACGGGTTACCGCCGGGGCCGTGCTGCTGGAGCGCGGGGGTCCCACCGGACTGGGGGGCCATCGTCTGGAACCCACCCGTGGTGTTCGGGTTGGGCTCGATGGACTTGCCCTCCTCGTTGAGCTCACGCAGCTGACGCTCGAAGTAGTCCTTCAGGCGGCTGCGGTACTCGCGCTCGAAGTCCTTGAGCACGTTGACCTTGTGCTCCAGCTCCTCGCGCTGCTGGACCAGGCTGCCCATGACCTGACGGTGGCGCTCCTGCGCGTCACGGTCGAGGTTCTCGGAGCGGGCCCGGGCCTCACCGATGATCTGGTCGGCCTGGCGGCGCGCCTTGCCGAGGATGTCCTCGGACTCGTGGCGGGCGCGGCCGAGGGTCTCGTCCGCCTCACGGCGGGCGTCGGAGATCGCCTGGTCGGCGGTCTGCTGGGCGAGGGCCAGGACGCGGGCGGCCGTGTCCATGTTCTCCTCGCCACCCATGGCCAGGTTGGCGCCGGTCATGCCCATCTGCGGCTGCGGCGCGGGCGGCTGGGGCTGCGGCTCGACGGGCTGCTGCGCCTGGACGGGCTCCGGGCGCATCTGCTCCATCTGCTGCGGGGCCTCAGGGGCCTGCTCCTGCTGCTGGAAGTCCTGCATACCGGCGTTGGGGACCTTGCCCCTCAGGCACTCGGCCAGCTTGCCGCGCAGTTCCTCGTTCTCCTGGATGAGTCGGTCCAGCTCGGACTCGACCTCGTCGAGAAAGGCGTCGACCTCTTCTTCGTCGTACCCCGGCCGGAGCCGGGTGGTACTGAACTGCTTGTTCCGCACATCAGCGGGTGTCAGCGGCATGTTCGTCTCCTTGGCGCGCTTGGAGTCTGTCCGTAGGGACGCTACCTGATCGTGACCTTACGGCAATCCAGATCATGACCAAGACCACATATCGGAATCCGGGGCGTCTTTTCCGCCCGCGTTCCCCTACGCGAAGCTTGCCATCATGCCCCTCAGAATGCTCTGAAGGATGATCACGGCGAAGAAGAGAATCAGCACACTCAGGTCGAGTGCGACGCTTCCCAGCCGGATCGGCTTGATGAACCTGCGTAGGAACCTCAGTGGCGGGTCGGTGATCGTGTACACGATCTCAGCGAGCACGAGCACGAAGCCGGTAGGCCGCCAGGTCCTGGAGAAGGACATCACCATCTCCAACACCACCCGCGCTATCAGCACGAAGACAAACAGCTGAAGCAGAAGCAGCAGCACGTACAGGACCATACTCACGGTCGTTCCCCGACCCAATCTCTGGACAAATGTGATGATCTAGCTCTGATTGAAGAACCCTCGCTCGGCGATCCGCGCCTTGTCTTCGGCGGTCACCTCGACGTTGGCCGGGGACAGCAGGAACACCTTGTTGGTCACGCGTTCGATACTGCCATGGAGACCGAAGATCAGACCAGCCGCGAAGTCGACCAGACGCTTGGCGTCGCTGTCGACCATCTCGGTCAGGTTCATGATCACCGGTGTACCTTCCCGGAAGTGCTCTCCGATCGTACGCGCCTCGTTGTAGGTGCGTGGATGGAGCGTGGTGATCCGAGCGAGGTCGGCGGTTGAGGCTGTCGTGGTCGTTCCACCGCGCCGTTCACCCGTTCCCAGGTAGTCGCCGGTGTCCGTCACAGCGTCGCCTCGTGTTTCCTCGCCTCGCGGAGTGTCGGCGTCGCGGTCACGCTGCTCCTCCACGCCCTCGTCGAAATCGTCGAACTCATCATATTCGTCCGCATAGCGGTGATCGTAACGGTCGTCCTCCACGAGGCCGAGGTAGACCGCCATCTTGCGCATCGCGCCGGCCATCTCATGTCCTCCGTCGTCCCCGCGGCGTTCTCACCGCAGCCGACTCCTCCGTCGTTTCCGGCCCCTGCGCCCCGCCTCAACGGGGTGTTCGTCCATTCGGGCGAACGCCACAGACGGGCCCCAAGGTCTATGTGGGGACATTACCCCACGATCGGTCCCCGAGCGCCAAGCAACGCCGTGCCGAGTCGCAGGTGTGTCGCGCCTCTTGCGATCGCGGCCTCCAGGTCCCCGCTCATCCCCGCGGAGACCACCGTTGCCTGAGGGTAGCGATCCCGAATCCGCCCCGCCACCTCGTCGAGGACCGCGAAGGCCGCGTCGGGGTCGCCCCCGAGCGGCGCCACCGCCATGACCCCTCCGAGAGTGAGCGCCTCGTGCTCGTCGATACTCTCCGCGAGCGTCGGCGCGTCGGCGGGGTCCACACCTCCGCGCGGGCCGATCACCCCCGCCTGGGAGTCGGCGTCCAGGTTGACCTGGACCAGACAGGTCAGGCGCCGTTCGGCGGCCGCGGCCCGGTCCCCCAGGGCCCTGGCCAGCTTCGCCCGGTCCACCGAGTGCACCACGTCGGCGTAGGAGGCCACGGAACGCGCCTTGTTGGTCTGGAGCTGGCCGACGAAGTGCCAGGTCAGGCCGAGGTCGGCGGTGTCCGCCGCCTTCGGGGCCGCCTCCTGGTCGCGGTTCTCCCCCACGTCGTTGACACCGAGCGAGGCGAGAATGCGCACATCACTGGCGGGATAGGTCTTGGTCACGCCGATCAGCGACACCTCCGAGGGGTCGCGGTCGGCCCTGTGGCAGGCCGCCTCGATCCTGGCCCGCGCGGCCGTGAGGTTGGCGCGGATCTGCTCGGTGCGCTCGGGGTCGGTCTGTGACACGGTCGTTCGTTCCTTCTGGTGTCGGTGGGGCGGCGCGTGACCGGAACCGGCCGCGAGGAGCGGCCCGGTCGGGCGGGTCGGAGGTCAGGTGCGCCAGAGGAAGGAGGCGAACCGGCCGGTGGGCGCGTCGCCCCGATGGGAGAAGAGTTCGGGGCTCTCCAGGGTGCAGCGGCCGTCGGTGACGATGTCGGTGACGCCCGCCCGGCGCAGCTGGGCGGTGACGGCGGCGACCATGTCCACGCCCGTGGTGCCCTGGCGTGTCGTGGAGGCGGCCTCGGGGGTGAGCGCGGCGGTCTGGGCCTGGAGCTCGGGCGGGACCTCGTAGCAGCTGCCGCAGATGGCGGGGCCGAGGAAGACGGTGGTGTGCGCGGGGGTGGCGCCCTGGGCGGCCATCGTGTCGACCAGGTTGGCGGCGACCCCGTTCGCGGTGCCCAGACGGCCCGAGTGGGCCGCCCCCAGCACCCCGGCGCGGGCGTCGGCGGCGAGCACCGGCAGGCAGTCGGCGGCCATCGAGGCCAGGACCAGGTCCGACCGGGTGGTGACCACGCCGTCGCAGGTACCGACCCCGCCGGGTTCGGTCGCCACGAGCACGTCGGCGCTGTGCACCTGGTTCATCCAGACGACGCGGTCGACGTCGAACCCGAACTCCTCGGCGGCGCGTCGGCGGTTGGCGGTGACCGCCTCCCGGGTGTCACCGGTCCCCAGCCCGAGGTTGAGCGAGTCGAACGGCGGCCGACTCACGCCGCCCTTGCGTTCGGTGACGGCGGCACGGACACCGTGCCCCAGGTCGATGACGTTGCCCATCGGTCCGACGTGGTCCTTCCCTCTGCCCCGTGGACGGAGGAGTGACGGCGGGCGGTTCGCCCCCGCCGTCCTCCGCCGCGCCCCACCGAGGGCGGCGACGGCCCCGCCGCAGATCGGTCGGGGCCGCTGACACGTCGATGGTACCGGGGTGGTGCGGGACTACTTGAGGAACTCCGGGACGTCCAGGTCGTCGGGGTCGTCGAAGATGACCCGGCGACGGGGCGTGGGAACCTCGCTGCGGCGCTCGGAGGCCTCCGAGACCGCGTGGATGTGGTTCGCCTGCTCCTCCGGCTCGGCGGCCTCGGGCTCCGGGACGACGGTCTCCTCAGCCTGGACCGCCTGCACCGGCTCCTGCTCGACCGGCGCGGACTCGCCGTGCGGGGCCGGGTGCCCGTTGCCCTGGACCGGCTCGGCCGGGGCCTGCTGGGGCTCGGGCCGGACCGGTTCCGGGGTCACGACGGGCTGGACCGGCGGCATGGCGGGCCGGGGAGCCTCCTGCACCGGCTGGGCCGGGCGGGACGGAGCGATCCACGGCATGCTGGTGGCCGGCGCCCCGCTCGCGTCCGCGCCGGGGGGCGTCGCCTTCGCGGACGACTCCTCCCTGCCGGACGTGATGCCTGCCGTGGGGGCGACGGCCTCAGGAGGGTCCACCTGCTGGCGCTCCCGCGTGGCGGGGCCGGACACCTCGGGCTCGTCGAATCCCGCCGCGATCACGGTGACGCGGACCTCGTCACCCAGGGCGTCGTCGATGACGGCGCCGAAGATGATGTTGGCCTCGGGCGCCGCCGAGTTGGCGACCAGCTGTGCCGCCTCGTTGATCTCGAACAGTCCGAGGTCGGAGCCGCCCTGGATGGACAGCAGCACACCGTGGGCGCCGTCGATGCTCGCTTCCAGCAGTGGTGAGGAGATCGCCAGTTCGGCCGCTGCCACGGCCCTGTCGTCGCCTCTCGCTGATCCGATCCCCATCAGCGCCGATCCGGCCCCGGACATGACCGACTTGACGTCGGCGAAGTCCAGGTTGATCAGGCCCGGCGTGGTGATCAGGTCGGTGATGCCCTGGACACCGGAGAGCAGGACCTGGTCGGCCGCCTTGAAGGCGTCCAGGACGCTGACCTGGCGGTCCGAGATGGACAGCAGTCGGTCGTTCGGGATGACGATGAGGGTGTCGACCTCCTCACGGAGCATCGCTATCCCCGACTCGGCCTGGGTCGCCCGCCGCTTGCCCTCGAAACCGAAGGGGCGGGTGACCACACCGATGGTGAGCGCCCCGAGGGAGCGGGCGATGTTGGCGACGACCGGGGCTCCCCCCGTGCCGGTGCCACCGCCCTCACCAGCCGTGACGAAGACCATGTCGGCCCCCTTGAGGACCTCCTCGATCTCCTCGCGGTGGTCCTCGGCGGCCTTGCGGCCGACATCGGGGTTGGCGCCTGCGCCAAGGCCACGGGTGAGCTCACGGCCGACGTCGAGCTTGACGTCCGCGTCGCTCATCAGCAGCGCTTGGGCATCGGTATTGATCGCGATGAACTCGACGCCCTTGAGCCCCTCTTCGATCATTCGGTTGACGGCGTTGACACCGCCGCCGCCGATACCGACGACTTTGATGACCGCGAGGTAGTTCTGCGGTGCTGCCACGACGAGGGGCCTTTCCGCTCGCTTACGCCGTTCCGTCTCCGCGTCCGCTGGCCCTGGGGCCAACGGGTGCGCCGGCGGTCCGGCATCCGGTTCTACAGTGTGCGTTTCGGGTACCCGCGCACAGCGCCCGGAGGCGACCGTGTGTGGGGGACCCGGGGCCACCGAAGACCGTTCTCGAACGGTTCCCGTGTACCCCTGAAAGCGTGTCTTACTGCGTTGTTGACGTTGGTTGTGCTTCCCGACAGTAAGCGGACCGTCGGGTGCGGGCAACCGGTGACGACTTCAGCCTAACGGCGTATAACGCGAGGAAGCGAAGTGCGCACTCGGCGCGTCGCGTCTGGAATGTCCTCACGAGGGATTCGGTTCGCGGCGTCGAGCTCCCACTCGCACCCCTTGTCCCCACTCGCGGCTCTTGACCCGACTCCTCTACGAGCATCCCGTTCCTTGGGGCCCGCTTCACCGGACGATGGCGAGATCGGGGGTTCCGACGTCGTAGACACGCCCCGTCTCGGGCGGGTGCTCGCGCATCAGCACGCGCAGCACCGCGCTCTTCCCGGCGGTGTCGTGCGAGTCACCCCACTCCACGACCGAGCCGTCACCGAGTTCGATGGTGATGTCGTCGGTGTCGGTGGCGTCGATCAGCTGTATCTGCGCGATGAGGGAGTCCGGGGCCTCCTCGACGATCTCGGCGGCGGCCCGGACCGCCGTGTTGCCCTCGATCTCCCCCGTGACCCGGACCAGCGGGTGTGTGCCAGGCCGTGTGGCGGAGTCCTCGATCCGTACGCCGTCGCCGTCCACGAGCCGGTACTCCTCCCCCACCCGGAGGGCGAGCAGGGGACGGCGCTCGACCACCTCCACCCTGAGGGTGGCGGGCCAGCCCCGGCTCACCTCGGCGGACTCGACCAGGTCGAGGCCCTCGGCGCGGTCGCGGCCCTGATCCAGGTCCACCCGGATCAGGGGTGTGCCCGTCTCGACGGACACGGCCGCGACCACCTCCTCCTTCGGCACCCGGTCCAGACCGGTGACCGCGACGTCGCGCACCACCAGCAGACGGGAGCCGAGCAGCACCCACGTGACCACGCAGACCAGCGACACGACGAGCAGGACCGCGAAGGCGACCTTCCAGGGGTCCGACCCCTTGCGGACGGCGGCCTCGGGCCCCGCCTCGTCCTGTTCCGTGGTCTTCGCCCTGTTGCGGTCAGCGGCCACGTGTGTGCTCCTCTAGCTGGTTTCGGTACCTTCGGCGTTCCGCGCCAGCTCCTCCACGATCAGCGGCCCCAGCTCGGTGACGTCACCGGCGCCCATGGTGAGGACGATGTCCCCGGGGCGGGCCAGCGCGGCCACCGTGCGCACGGCGTCCGCGCGGTCCGGCACGTACCGGACGCCGTCGTGGGACACCTTCGAGGTGATGAGCTCCCCCGTCACCCCGGGCTCGGGGTCCTCGCGGGCGGCGTAGACCTCCATCACCACGACCTCGTCGGCCAGGCTCAGGGCGGCGGCGAACTCCTCCGCGAAGATCCGGGTCCGGCTGTACAGGTGCGGCTGGAACAGGGCCACGACCCGGCCCTCGGGGATCTCCTCGTCGGAGTCCTCGGAGAAGGAGCGCAGTGCGGCGCGCGTGGCGCGCAGGTCCGCGTCGATCTCGGTGGGGTGGTGGGCGTAGCTGTCGTAGACGCCCACGCCGTCGCCCTCGCCCTTGAGCTCGAAGCGGCGGGCGGCGCCCGCGAAGTCCGCGATCCCCTCGACCGCGACCTCCAGGTCGTGGCCGAGCTCGTCGGCCACGGCCACGGACGCGGCCGCGTTCAGGACGTTGTGGCGCCCGGGGACGGCCAGGGTGCCGTCGATCGGCTCGCCGTCCGCGGTGGTGAGCGTGAACTCCGTGGTGAAGCCGCGTGCGCGGATACGGGTGATCCGGTAGTCCGCGTCCTCGGCCTCTCCGTAGGTGAGCACCCTCTTGCCGCGCTCACGGGCGAGCTCCGCGACGGTGCGGGCGCCCGGGTCGTCGATCCCGACGATGAGGGTGCGCTCCACCCGGTCGACGAAGTTCGCGAAGTTCGCGTGGATCTCGTCGATGCCGCTGTAGTTGTCCAGGTGGTCGGCCTCGACGTTGGTGACCACGGCGACCTTGGGCGAGAGCATCAGGAAGGACCCGTCGCTCTCGTCCGCCTCCACCGCGATGACCTCTCCGACACCTGCGTCCGCGCCCAGACCGGTGGTGACCAGCTTGCCGCCGATGACGTACCCCGGGTCGACGCCCAGGTGCTGGAGGACCACGGTGACCATGGAGGTGGTGGTGGTCTTGCCGTGGGTGCCCGAGACCGCGATCCCCTCGCGGCCCAGCAGGAGGGCGCCCAGGGCTGCGGCCCGGGGCAGGACGCGGATGCCTCGGGCGCGCGCCTCCGCGAGTTCGGGGTTGTCCTCGCGGATGGCGGAGGAGACCACCAGCGTCTCGGCCTTGCCCAGGTTCTCGGCGGCGTGGCCCACGAAGACCTGGGCGCCCATCTGCTCGAGTTCGCGCAGGGTCTCGCTGTCACGGGCGTCGCTGCCCGAGACCTCGACCCCGGACTGGAGCAGCACGCGGGCGATGCCGGACATGCCGGCCCCGCCCAGGCCGATGAAGTGGGTGCGGCCGAGTTCGTCGACGGGGACCGGGTCGGTCGGTGTGACCAGGCTCATCGCGCGTCCTTCCCGTCGTCGTAGAAGGCGTCTTCGCCGTCGTCGTCGGACAGTTGCATCTCAGGGGTGGGCTTGTCGCCGCGGGCGATCGCGAGGACCTCCCGGGCCAGTTCGGTGTCGGCGTCGCGGCGACCCATCCGGGCGGCCGCCTCCGACATGGCCACGACGCGGTCGGTGTCGGTGAGCAGCGGGATGAGCTGGCCGGTGATCCACTCGACCGAGACGTCGGCGTTGTCGACCATCAGGCCGCCGCCCGCCTGGACGATCGGTTCCGCGTTCAGGGCCTGCTCACCGTTGCCGATGGCCAGTGGCACGAAGGCGCCGGGCAGGCCCACGGCGGTGAGTTCGGCGCAGGTCATGGCACCGGACCGGCACATCGCCACGTCGGCGGCGGCGTAGGCCATGTCCATGCGGTCCACGTAGGGGACGGCGACGTAGGGGATGCCGTCCTGGGTGAGGTCCCGGGGCTCGTCGGCGTTCTTGGGGCCGACCACGTGCAGGACCTGCACGCCCGCCTGGCGGAAGGCCGCGGCGGCCTGGAAGGCGGTCTCGTTGATGCGCTGGGCGCCCTGGGAGCCGCCGAAGATCAGCAGGGTGGGGAGGTCGGGGCGGAGGCCGAAGTAGGCGCGGGCCTTGTCGCCCATGGCCAGCCGGTCCAGCGAGGTGATCTGCTGGCGCAGCGGGATACCGATGAACCGGCCGTTGCGGATCTGGGTGTGCGGGTGTCCGGTGAACACGTGCGGGGTGAGCCGCGCGCCGAGCCGGTTGGCCAGGCCCGGGAGCGGGTTGGCCTCGTGCACCACGATGGGGATGCGTCGGCGCCGTGCCGCCAGGTAGCCGGGGGTGGCCACGTAGCCGCCGAAGCCGACGAGGACGTCGGCCTGGAGCTTGTCCAGTTGTTCACCCGCCGCGCTGAGGGCACCGGCCAGCTTGCCGGGGACCGTGAGCAGTTGCGGGGTGAGCCTGCGCGGCAGGGGAACCGCCGGGATCAGGCCCAGTTCGTAGCCGCGCATGGGAACCAGCCGGGTCTCCAGACCCCGCTCCGTTCCCAGGCAGAGGATCTCCGTGTTGGGTTCCACGCGCCGCAGCGCGTCCGCTAGGGAGAGTGCGGGCTCGATATGCCCGGCCGTGCCGCCTCCGGCGAGGGCTACCCTCATCGTCGCCGATTCCTCCTTGGCCGGTCACCCGCCGGGACCGGTCCGCTGTTGTTCTTGGCCGTGGTCTTGGCACCAGTCCTGGCGCCGCGCTCACCCGACTTGCGCGGGGTGCGCGACGCTGTGGTGCGCTTGGAGGGCGTCGAACCGCTCTGATTACGGACGGAAGCGACGATGTTCTCCAGGCCAAGCCAGCTTAGAGCCCTTTGGACCCGAGTGGGACCCCGGGCGGCCAGGGCCTTCTGGGCCTCGGGCTCGTTCCGGGCGATGGCGAGCAGCACCCCGAGCGAGATCATCGTCGGGATGAGCGCGGAGCCGCCGTAGGAGACGAGGGGCAGCGGGATGCCGGTCACGGGGACCAGGCCGATGACGGCCGCGATGTTGATCATGGACTGGCCGATGATCCAGGTCACGATGGCGAAGGCGGCGAGCCGGGAGAACGGGTCCTTCACCCGGAAGGCCACCCGCAGACCGGCGTAGCCCAGCATGCCGAACAGGCCGAGGACCAGCAGAGAGCCGAGGAGCCCGAACTCCTCACCGATGATGGCGAAGATGAAGTCGGACTCGGCGAAGGGCAGGAAACCCCACTTCTCACGGCTGGCGCCGATACCGACCCCGAAGAGCCCCCCGGTGCCCAGGGCGTACAGGCCGTGCAGGGACTGGAATCCGGAACCGCTCGGGTCCGACTCGGGGTCGAGGAACACGGCGATACGGGTCATGCGGAAGGGCTCGATCGCGATGACGATCGCGGCCAGGCCCAGGACCAGGCCGAACATGACCACGAAGAGCCGCGCGGGCGCGCCCACCACCCAGAGCAGGCTCAGGAAGATGAGCAGCAGCACCAGCGACGTGGACAGGTCCGAGCCCAGGAGCACGAGGAGCACGAGGAGACCACAGCCCGGCACCAGCGGGATCAGCAGGTGCCGCCACTCGGTGAGGTCCTTCAGCTCCTCCTTGCGGGCCAGGATGTTGGCGCCCCACAGGGCGAAGGCGAGCTTGGCCGGTTCGGAGGGCTGGATGACCAGGCCGCCGATCTCCAGCCACCGCATGGCGCCGTTGACCTCGGTGCCCTGGAACGCGGTGAGCAGCAGCAGCGCCACGGACAGGATCATCGCCGGGTAGCCGACCATGCGGAAGACCCACAGGGGCAGCTGGGAGGCGATCACCATGAGCGGCAGGCCGATCATGGCCGACACCATCTGGCGCTGGACCACGGAGAAGGCCGAGCCGGTCTCGGTGATGGAGTTGACCATCGTCGAGGACAGCACCATGACGAGGCCCAGGGAGATGAGCATCACCGCGGTACTGAGGATCAGGTAGTAGGAGGTGAGGGGTCGGTCCAGGGACCGGGCCCACTCACGCCAGACGCCCCGTTCGCGGCCACCGGCCGCCGTGCGCTCCCGGGTGCGGGACACCCCGGGAACCGTTGTCGTCGCCGCCATCCACACCCTCCGCACGATTCGCGCCTCAATACTTGCGTACCGGCGGGTCGGGAACCGTGGACATTTCCCGCGTGTTGGCCATCTTTGGCGCTGCGCGGGGTGCCACGCGACACACAGGAGGCCACCCGCACGTCCGAAATGACGCAGGGGTGGCCTCCGGTGACTCAGCGCCAGCTTCGGGCCGCCGTTCCGCCCGGCCCGTGTCCGGTGCCGCTCAGGACAGGCGGTGGACGGCCTCGGCGAAGAAGCGGCCCCGCTCCGGGTAGTTGGTGAACATGTCCATGGAGGCGGCGGCCGGGGCCAGCAGCACCGTGTCGCCCTCCTCGGCCAGGGCGGCGGCCCGGGCGACCACCGCGTCCATCACCGTGTGCCCGGCGGGCGCGTCGGGCTCGGGGCCCTCCACCTCCACCACCGGGACCTCCGGGGCGTGTTCGGCCAGGGCCTCGCGGATCCGCTCGCGGTCGGCGCCGATCAGCACCGCGCCGCGCAGACGGGCGGCGGCCCCGGCGACGAGTCCGCCCACCTCGGCCCCCTTGAGCAGGCCGCCCGCGATCCACACCACCGAGTCGTAGGAGTTCAGCGACGCGGCGGCGGCGTGCGGGTTGGTGGCCTTGGAGTCGTCCACGTAGTCCACGCCCGCGACCGAGGCCACGTGCGCGATGCGGTGGGGTTCGGGCACGAAGGCGGTCAGCCCCGCCCGGACCGAGGCGGGCGCGACCCCCAGCGAACGGGCCAGGGCCGCGGCGGCCAGGGCGTTGGCGACGTTGTGCGGCGCGGCCGGCCGTACGTCGCCCAGGGTGGCGAGCTCCTCGGCGCTGCTCGGCTCGTCCACGAAGGCGCGGTCCACCAGCAGGTCCTCGACCACGCCGAGCTCACCGGCGCGCGGTGTGTCCAGGCGCAGGCCCACCACCGGGGTGTGCGGGTCGCCCTCCTCCTCGGCCAGCCGGACCGACCACGCGTCGGCGGTGTTGACCACGCGGATCGTGCCCCGGGCGAACACCCTGCCCTTGGCGCGTGCGTAGGGCTCCAGTCCGCCGTGCCAGTCCAGGTGGTCGGGGGCGACGTTGAGGACGGTGGCGGCGTGGGGGCGGACGCTGTTCGACCAGTGCAGCTGGAAGCTGGACAGCTCCACCGCGAGGACGTCGTGCACGTGGCCGTCGGCGTCGGGCAGCACCGCGTCCACGATCGGGGTGCCGACGTTGCCCACCGCGAGCGCGTCGCGGCCGTCCGCGCGCAGGATGGACTCCAGCATGCGCACGGTGGTGGTCTTGCCGTTGGTGCCGGTGATGGCGAGCCACACCTGGTCGGCGGGCTTGAGCCGCCAGGCCAGCTCCACGTCCCCGATGACCTCCACTCCGGCCTCGGCGGCGCGGAGCAGGAGCGGGGAGTCGGGACGCCAGCCGGGCGAGGTGACCACGAGGTCGCAGTCCTCGGGCAGCGGGGTGTCGCCCAGGACGACCTCGGCACCGGCCTCGGTCAGTGCGGCGGCCACAGGGCGGGTGGTGTCGTCGTCGCGGCCGTCGACGACGACCACCCGGGCACCCCGGGCCAGGAGGGCCCTGGCGACGGGGGGCCCGGAGACACCCAGACCGGCGACGCAGACCCGAGCGCCCGCGAGGGGGTCGTCTCCCCCTGCGGGGGCGGCGGTGCGGGACGGGTCGGAAGGATGGAGGTGCGGCATGCCTCTAGCTTGGCATCCATTCCAGGTAGAAGAGCCCGATGGCGATCGCCATGAACAGGCCCTGGATGATCCAGAACCGGATGACGATGGTGGTCTCCGCCCAGCCCTTCAGTTCGAAGTGGTGCTGGAGCGGCGCCATGCGGAACACCCGTTTGCCGGTGAGGCGGAACGAGGTGATCTGGATCATCACGGACATGGTGATGATGACGAACAGGCCGCCGATGAGCAGCAGCAGGAGCTGCGTGCGGGTGGTGATGGCCAGACCCACGATGAGGCCGCCCAGGGCCAGCGACCCGGTGTCGCCCATGAAGATCTTGGCGGGCGGGGCGTTGAACCACAGGAAGCCGATGCACGAGCCGAGCACGGCGGAGGCCACCACGGCCAGGTCCAGGGGGTCGCGGACCGTGTAGCAGCTGGAGGTGAGCGCCTCCACGCAGGACTGACGCAGCTGCCAGTTGCCGATGATGACGTACGCGGCCAGCGACAGGATGGTCGCGCCGGTGGCCAGACCGTCCAGGCCGTCGGTGAGGTTCACCGCGTTGGAGAAGCCCACGATGAGGAACAGCGCCCAGATCACGAACACGCCGATCATCAGCGGCGGTCCGAAGTCGCGGAGGAACGACAGCTGGGGGGCGGCGGGGGTGTAGCCGTAGCCGTTGGGGAACTGGGTGACGCCGTAGGCGAAGCCGACGCCGATGACGGCCTGGCCGACCATCTTGGCGCCGCTGCGCAGACCGAGGCTGCGGCGCTTGTAGATCTTGATGAAGTCGTCCAGGAAGCCGACACAGCCCATGCCGACGAACAGGAACATCACGAGCAGGCCGGAGGCCGTGGGCCCGGAGGCGGCCGGCTGGATCGCCCAGAGGAGCAGGTGGGAGCCGAAGTAGCCCACCACCGCGCCGAGGATGATCACGATGCCGCCCATGGTGGGCGTGCCCTGCTTGGTCTTGTGGCCCTCGGGTCCGTCGTCGCGGACCTCCTGGCCGAACTTGAACCGGTACAGGAGCTTGATGAGCGGCGGCATCAGCACCATGGAGATGATCAGCGAGAGCCCCGCCGCTATGGTGATGCCGATCACTGGACATCACCCTTGGTGATGAGGTCGATGACCCTTTCGAGCGCAGCCACGCGCGATCCCTTCACAATGACAACGTCTCCTGTGCGCATCCGTTCGCGCACCGCGTCGGCTGCCGCCTCCGCGTCGGGAACCCGGATGCTCTCACCGCGCCACCGCCCCTGCTGGGCGGCGCGTTCGGCGCCGACTGCGATCCCCTCGGCCGCCGCTCCGACCACGACCAGGTGGGCCACCCCGGTCTCGGCGGCGAGCTCACCCACGTTCTCGTGCTCGGCCCCGCCGTCGTCACCGAGCTCGGCCATGTGGGCGAGCACCGCGATGGACCGGCTGTCCCGGGCGAGCGCGCCCAGGGTGGTCAGCGCCGCCCGCATCGACTCGGGGTTGGCGTTGTAGGCGTCGTTGACGAGGGTGACACCGTGGTGTTCGGTGACCTCCATGCGCCAGCGGCTGACCGGGGTCGCCGCGCCCAGGGCGGCGGCGATGTCTTCGATGTCCATCCCGAGGTCGTCGGCGACGGCCGCGGCGGCCAGCGCGTTGCTGACCTGGTGGGCGCCGACCAGTCCCAACCGGACCGGGGCCGTGCGGCCGCGCAGGTTCAGGGTGAAGGACGGGGCGCCGTCGGTACCGATGGCGATGTCCGTGGCGCGCACCTGGGCGTCCTCCGCGGTGCCGTAGAGCACCACGCGGGCCTCGGTGCGGGAGTGCATGGCGCGCACGAGCGGGTCGTCGGCGTTGAGGACGGCCACGCCGCCCTCACCGCGCCGTTCGCCGCCGGGCGGCAGGGACTCCACGAGTTCGCCCTTGGCCTTGGCGATGGCGTCGCGGCCGCCGAACTCGCCCATGTGGGCGCTGCCGACGTTGAGGACGACACCGATCCGGGGCGGGGCGACGCGGCACAGGTGGGCGATGTGCCCGATCCCGCGTGCGGCGACCTCCAGCACGAGGTTCCTGGTGTCGGTGTCCGCGCGGAGCACCGTGAGCGGGTGGCCGATCTCGTTGTTGAACGAGCCCGCGGGGGCGACGGTGGGGCCCAGTTCTCCGACGACCTGGGCGATGAGGTCCTTGGTGGTGGTCTTTCCGGAGGAGCCGGTGACCCCCACGACCTCCGTGGTGGCCGTTCCGCGCGCGGGGTCGCTGAGTTCGATGGCCACGTGCCGGGCGAGTCGGGCCAGGGCCGTCACGACCTCGTCGTCGCCGCCGTCCACCAGCAGGTGGGGGGCGTCGACCGGGCGCGAGGCCAGGACCGCGACGGCTCCGGCCGCCACGGCGGACGCGGCGAAGTCGTGTCCGTCGACCCGCTCGCCGCTCAGGGCGACGAAGAGCGCTCCTGGCGCCACCTGTCGGGAGTCGATGACGACGGGGCCGTCGACGACGGCGTCGGGGCGCGCTGATCCGCCGATGGCGGTTTGGGTGATCTCAGCGATCCGATCGAGCGTGAGCGCGATCAAATCCACTCCTCATGTCAGGCCCGGCCCACGGCGCCCCAGGGGCATTGGCCACCCGGCCTCGGGATCGGGTCAGGGGATGGCACCGCGGATACCGTGCGCGCGGTGCCGCGCCGGGCCACGGACTCCGGCTGGTGCCGGGCCGAGGGCGCCTGGGTGGGCGGCACGTGTCGGGCTGCGATTGCCGGACCTACCTTAGAACATGTTGGGGTGTCTGGGGTCCCGGCAGGGCCCTGTGCGGAGCAATATGCTCCACTTCGTGACCGTCGACACGCACCGCGCGTGTGATTCGTGCACGTCACGGAGGGGCACACCACCGGGACGCGGTCTGGGACCGCGTCCCGGAAAGAGGTCGGCACCAAGTTTCGGCGCGCCTCGGGTGTGTCGTGGCGTCAGCCCTCGTCGGGCACCCGGTGGACGTTCTGGAGGGCGTTGCCCAGCCGCTCGCTGGCCCGGGTGCGCAGGGCGTCCTCGATGGCGCCCCGCAGGACCTCGCGGTCGTCGAAGGGCAGGACCTCGCCCTTGACGTACTGGCCGGTCTCGTGGCCCTTGCCCGCGACCACCACGACGTCGCCGGGGCCGGTCCGGTGCACGCCCAGGCCGATCGCCTCGGCGCGGTCGAACTCCACGGTGACCCGCGCCCGCTGGTCCTCGGGGACCTTGGCGACGCCGTCCAGCATCGCGGAGGCGATGGAGACCGGGTCCTCGGTGCGCGGGTTGTCGTTGGTGATGATCAGCTGGTCGGCCAGGCGCGCGGCGGCCTCGCCCATCAGCGGACGCTTGGCCCGGTCCCGGTCGCCGCCGCAGCCGACCACCATGGTGACCTGGCCGTCGGTGGTCTCCCTCAGGGCGCTGAGCACGGCCTCGATGGCGCCGGGCTTGTGCGAGTAGTCCACCAGGGCCGCGAAGTCCTGCGACCCCGACGAGCCGCGCACCTCGACCGGCTCCATGCGGCCCGGCACACCGGGAGCGGCGGCCACGCCGGCGATCGCCGTCTCCAACGGGATCCCGGCCTCGACCAGGCCCACGACGGCCGCCATGGCGTTGGAGACGTTGAACGGACCGGGCAGCGCCACCGAGGCACGGGCCTCCATGCCGCCGGGGCCCACGATGCGGAAGGTGCTGCCGGTGGCGCCGAGGACGACGTCCACCGCCGTCCAGTCCGCCGCCATGGCGTTCTCCGGGCCCGCGTCCGAGGCGCCCTCCACCGCGAAGGTGGTCACCGGGACCGCGCCGCGCCCCTGGACCATGTCCACCAGCGCGCGGCCGAACCGGTCGTCGGCGTTGACCACGGCGATGTCGCAGTACTCGGGCGAGAACAGGCGCGCCTTGGTGTCGAAGTAGTCGCGCAGGTCCGAGTGGAAGTCCAGGTGGTCCTGGGACAGGTTCGTGAAGATCGCCACGTCGTAGCGGGTCCCGCCCACGCGGCCCAGGGCCAGGGCGTGGCTGGAGACCTCCATGGCGGCGGCGGTCGTCCCGTGCTCGCGCATGACCGCGAACAGACCGTGCAGGTCCGTGGCCTCCGGCGTGGTCAGCGAGGAGGCGACGCGTTCGTCGCCCACACGCATCTCCACGGTGCCGACCAGGCCCGTGCTCATCCCGGCGTGGCGCATGCCGGACTCGATCAGGTAGGTGACCGTGGTCTTGCCACTGGTCCCCGTGGTACCGACCAGGAGCAGGTCCTGGGCCGGGTCGTCGTAGACCCAGGCCGCGACCGTTCCCAGCGCGGCGCGCGCGTCCGGCACGACCAGCACGGGCAGGCCGGACTCGGCGGCGCGGTCGGCGCCCGCGGCGTCGGTCAGGATCGCCGCGGCCTCGGCCACGGCCACCTGCTTGGAGAAGTCGGCGCCGTGCGCGCGGGTCCCCGGCAGGGCGGCGTACAGGTCGCCCTGCCGCACCCTGCGCGAGTCGTGGGTGATACCGCGGACATGGATCTCCCGTTCGGGCATGTCCGCTGGACGGTCCGCGCCGAGGTCGGGGCGCAGGAGTGTGGCGTCCGACCCCAGCAGCGCTGCGAGGGCGGACAGTGGACGGAGTTTGGCGTGTTCAGGTCGCATTACCGGTGGCACGTGTGGAGGTTAACGGCTGCGGGGGACCTCTCGGTAATTTCCACGCTGCCCGGGGGCGATACTTCACCCGAAGGAGGTGCCACCATGACACGCCCACTCGTACTGGACGGAGGCCTGGCCACGAGCCTGGAGGCCCACGGCCGCGACCTCGGCGGGGGCCTGTGGTCCGCCCGTCTCCTCGCGGAGGAGCCCGAACTCGTCGCCCGGGTCCATCGGGAGTACTTCCAGGCTGGCGCGGACGTCGCCATCACCGCCAGCTACCAGGCCAGCGTCGCCGCCCTCACCCGGCGCGGCCACTCCCGCGCCGACGCCCAGGGCCTTCTCTCCCGCTCGGTGGAACTCGCCCGCACCGAGCGCGACGCCTTCGGCCGAGGCCTCGTGGCCGCCAGTGTGGGCCCCTACGGCGCCACTCTCGCGGACGGCTCCGAGTACACCGGCGCCTACGGTCTCACCGAGGACCAGCTCTACCAGTGGCACCGCGAACGCTGGCGGATCCTCACCGACAGCGGCGCCGACCTGATGGCCTGCGAGACCCTGCCCTCCCTCCCCGAGGCACGGGCCCTCGCCCGCCTCCTGGAGGGGACCCCCCACGTCCGCGCGTGGTTCAGCTTCTCCTGTGCCGACGCCGAGCACATCAGCGACGGCACTCCCCTCCGCCGGGTCGCGGCCGAGCTCGCCCCGCTCCACGACCGCCTGCTGGCCGTGGGCGTGAACTGTGTGCCGCCCGGCGACGTGTCCTCCCTCCTCCGCGAGGTCGCCAGCACCGGCCTGCCCGGGGTCGCCTACCCGAACTCCGGTGAGTTCTGGGACGCCGGGGCCCAGCGGTGGACCGGGACCACCGACCCCGAGGACTTCGGCCGCGCCGCCGCCCGGTGGATCACCGACGGCGCCGCGCTCGTGGGAGGCTGCTGCCGCACCGGCCCCGAACACGTCCGCGCCATCCGGTCCCTCGTGGACTCCCTCCCTGCCGGTTCTTAGTCCCTCTGCCCGGATCGTCCTTCGTGTCGCGGCTGGTCAATGTCGGATGGCTTTCGCGGGCTATCCACCCATCCACACCTCGGGAGAGGAGGCCAGCCCATGAACCCGGTCAACGCGGGCATGGAGGTCACTCTCGCCGTAGGCTCACCAGTGACAGCAACAAACGAAGGTGGATGTCGGTTTTGTCTGTTTCTCGACAAGTTGGAAAAATGAGCACTTGCCACCGGTAAGTTCCCAGGTGAAAAAGTCTGCTCCCCGCGCACGCGGGGATGGCCCCGCGGTCTTGCGCCGCTCGGGCCCGTCGACGTCCTGCTCCCCGCGCACGCGGGGATGGCCCCGGCCGCATCCTCCAGATCGGGCGGGAGCCGCCGGGTGGCGGCTCCCGCCCGTGGGTCAGCGGTCCTCTTCGTCCTCGAAGAGTCGGATGGCCGGGGGCTCGGTGTCCGTCGGAGGGACCTTCATGGTCTTGAGGGCGAAGGACATGATGTCGTTGAACACCGGTCCCGCGGCCTCGCCGCCGTAGTAGGTCTCCTTCGGGTTGTGCAGAACCACTTGGACGACGAGCTCGGGGTCGTCGGCGGGGGCGAAGCCCGCGAACGTCGCCGTGTAGCCGCCGCCGTCGTAACCGCCGGTCTCCGGGTTGATCCGGTTGGCGGTACCGGTCTTGCCCGCGACGCGGTACCCCTCGATGCGGGCCTGGGGCGCGGTGCCCTCGTCGCCGGTGACGGCCTCGAGCATCAGGGCGAGCCGGTCGGCGGTCTCCTTGCTGACCACCCTGGTCTTCTCGGGCTCCTCGGAGGGGGTGAACTCCCCGTCCGTGTCGACGGTCCCGGCGATGAGCCGGGGCTCCACGCGGACCCCGTCGTTGGCGATGGTCGCGTAGACGGAGGCCATCTGGGCGGCGTTCACCGACAGGCCGTGCCCGATGGACACCGACGGCAGCTGGGTCCCCCACCAGTCGTCGGGCTCGGTGAGCACCCCCGACTCCTCACCCGGCAGGGCAAGACCGGTGGGCTGTCCCAGACCGAAGTCCTTCATGTAGGAGTGCAGCACCCCGGCCTTGACCTGGTCCGCGATCTTGATGGTGCCCACGTTGCTGGACTGCGCCATGATGCCGTTGACGGTCAGCCGCTGGGTGCCGTTGTTCGTGGAGTTGCGGAAGGTCTGGTCGTAGTACTGGAGGGTGTACGGCACCGTGTACACCGTCTCCGGTGTGGTCAGCTCCTCCTCCAGCGCGGCGGCGACCGTGATCACCTTGTTGGTACTGCCCGGCTCGAAGGTCTCGGCCACGGCTCCGTTGGACCACTCCTCCGGACCGGTGGCCGCGATGTCGTTCTGCGAGTAGGACGGGTAGTCCGCCATCGCGAGGATCTCCTGGTCGGTGTTGGTGACGATGGCGCTTCCGCCCTCGGCGTCCAACTCCTCCACGCGTTCCGCCAGCGCCTGCTGGACGAACCACTGGAGGTCGCGGTCCAGGGTCAGGCGCACGTCCTGCCCGGGCTCGGGCTCACGCACCAGACCGCCCGCCATGGGGATCTGCGTTCCGTCGTTGCCCACCTCGACCTGCCGCTTGCCGGCCTCACCGGCGAGCGTCGAGTCCAGGTAGCCCTCCAGCCCTTCGAGGCCGTGCCCCTCCGAGCCGACGAACCCGACCAGGTCGGCGGCGCCGGTCTCGTCCGGGTAGACGCGTTCGTAGGCCACCTCGGCGCCCACCCCGGACAGGCCGAGGTCGCGCATCTCCTGCCAGTCCCCCGGCGACACCTTGTCGGCCACCACCTGGTAGCGGCTGGGGGCGGCGTCGACCTTGGCCTCGACCTCCTCCTGCTCCAGGTCGAAGCGGGTGACCAGTTCGTCCACGAGCTGGTCGCGCTCCTCCGCCTCGACCTCTTCGGGGTCGACGAAGACGGTGCGGACCTCGGCGGACAGCGCGAAGGGGTTCCCCCCGGCGTCGGTGATCTGCCCGCGCAGGGTGGGGATGTCGATGGTCTGGAGCCGCAGGTTGGCGGCGGCCTCGGCGTAGCGCTCGGCGTCCACCCCCTGGATCTGGGTGAGCCGCCCGGCGAACAGCATGAGGATCACCACGATGATCGCCCCGCCGATTTTGATCCTCTTGTTCGGATCACCCGGCTGGAAGGTGCGCCGCAGGAGCGGCGGCGGGGGCGGCGGGGCCGGGCTCCTGCGCCGCGCCCGGTCACCGCCCCTCCTCACCTCGCGAGCGGACCCTCCACGCTTCGATCCGGAGCTCGCGCGGGCCCCGCTGGCGGGGCGCCGGGGTTCGCGTTGGGGACGCTTGCTGGGCCGGGACCCGGAGCGTCCCGCCGCTCCGGGTCCTCGGGGGTCACGGGGGCGGCGGTCCCGGGGGTTGCTCACTCTCCGCTCCCAGCGTTCCCGGTGTCCGTACCGTTGTCACCGCTGATCTCACCGCTGTCGAGGTCGAGGAAGAGCGGAGCGTCCCCCTGCTCCATCCCCATGTCCTCGGCCTCGTTCGCGATCCGCTCGGAGGTCTCCATGTGGGCCACCGACTTCTCCAGCTCCTGTTCCACGTAGGACATCTCCCGGTTCTCCGACTGGAGACTGGTGATGGTGTACGCCTCCTGGGCGACGACGCTGCGGAGCACCAGCAGCGACACCAGTGCGCCGCCGAGCAGGCACAGGATGAGCAGGACGAAGGGGATCTTCGGCGCGGGGCCGGTACCGCCTTGGCGGGTGGTGCGTGTGGTCGCCGCGGGACGCGCTGGACGCTTGGGCGCCGTGGGGCGTTTGGTGGCCCCGGTACGCCTCGTGGTCGTCGCCCGCCCCTTGGTGGTGCGGCGTGTGTCCGTCTTCGTGCCCATCTCTGGTCTCCCTACTGCCGCGACGGCCAGCGCACGCGTTCGGCCGCCCGGAGGCGTGCCGACTGTGCGCGCGGGTTGCGTTCGTTCTCTTCGTCCGTGGGGAGTTCCGAGCCCCTGGTGAGGAGTCGGAGTTCCGGTTGGCGGTCCGGGAGGGGGACCGGAAGGTCGGCGGGCGTGGTGTCGGTGGCCAGGGCGGCGAGGGCCCTCTTGGTCATCCGGTCCTCCAGCGAGTGGTAGGACAGCACCGCGATGCGGCCACCGACGTCCAGGCGGGAGATCGCGGCGGGCAGGGTCTCCTTGAGGATGGAGAGCTCGGCGTTGACCTCGATGCGCAGGCCCTGGAAGGTGCGCTTGGCGGGGTGACCGCCGGTGCGGCGGGTGGCGGCGGGGATGGCCTCGCGCACCAGTTCGGCCAGTTCCCGGGTGGAGTCGATGCGGCCCTGGGCGCGGCGGCGTTCGATCGCCCTGGCGACGCGGGAGGCGAAGCGCTCCTCGCCGTAGGTGCGCAGGACCCGGGTGAGTTCGGCGACGGGGTAGTCGTTGACGACCTCGGCGGCGGTGAGCGCCTGGGTGCCGTCCATGCGCATGTCGAGGGGCGCGTCGTGGGCGTAGGCGAACCCGCGTTCGGTCTCGTCCAGCTGCGGCGAGGAGACGCCGAGGTCGAGCAGGACCGCGTCGGCGTGCTCCGCCCCGGCCTCGTCGAGGGCGCGCGGGATGTCGGAGTAGACGGCGTGGACGAAGTGGGTCCGGTCCGCGTAGGGCGCGAGGCGCTTGGCGCTGCGCTCCAGGGCGGTGGTGTCCCGGTCCACACCGACCAGTCGCATGGTGGGGCAGGCCTTGAGCAGGGCCTCGGAGTGGCCGCCCAGTCCGAGGGTGCCGTCGACGAACACCGCCCCGGGCCTGCTGAGCGCCGGTGCGAGCAGTTCCACGATCCGGTCGAGCATGACCGGTACGTGCAGCGGGTCGATTCCCGCTCTCGCCGCCTGGACACGGGCGGCGATGTCGTCCTGCGTGGCCCCTTGGTGCGCCGAGCCGTCCCCGTCGGGCCGCTCGTGCTGCCGGTTGTCCCCCATGCGCTGCTGTTCCTCCACGCTGTCGCGATCTCCCCCTGGGTCCGTGCCGCGCACCGGGTGCGCTTCACGGTGTCCTTCGCGTGGCCCCTCCGAAGTAACCGGAGGGCCTCCGGACACGGCCGCTATTGTCCACCTTTCAGCGGACGAACGCTCACGACCTGGCACCGGGGAAGTCGCGCCAGCTCGTGTGACCGTCTCCGGAGACCGCCCCCGGTCCCGGCGTTGCATGGACTGCGTGCTGGTGGTTCGGGGCGTTCCAGCGCCCGCCCCGCCGTCACAGCACCCCGGGCAGCACCTCCTCTGAGAGTTGCGAGAACGCCTGCTCCTGCTCGGTCTCGTACTCCGACCACGCCGCGGCGTCCCAGATCTCCAGGCGTGTGTTGGCCCCGATGACGACGCACTCGCGGTCCAGGCCCGCGTAGACGCGCAGCTTCGACGGGATCGTGACCCTGCCCTGCTTGTCGCAGGACTCGTCGGACGCGCTGGCGAAGAGGACGCGGCTGTAGTCGCGGACCGCCTTGGCGGTGACCGGTGCGGAGCGCAGGGCGTCGGTGACGCGGCGGAACTCGTCCGCCGGAAAGACGTAGAGGCAGCGCTCCTGGCCCTTCGTGATCACCAGACCCCCCGACAGTTCGTCGCGGTACTTCGCGGGAAGGAACAGCCGTCCCTTCTGGTCGAGGCGAGGTGTGTGGGTGCCGAGGAACACACACTCACCCCCTCACCCCTATGCGGAGAATTCACCCTCTCCACGGTGCTCCACCTTACTCCACTCTTCCCCACCGTCAACAGCTTCAATCCGCATTCGGACGCTGAAGAATCGACAAATGCGCAGGTCAGAAAGTTGAGTTCGGAGCGGTGGCCGAGAGGGGCACCGTGACGCCCGCGTGCGTCGCACCCCTCCCCCGTCGCCGGGGCGGCGGTTCGGCGACCGATTCCGGCATTTTGGTTTGCAAGGGATCTGATTGGCCCTAGCCTCGGAGCGAAACACGCAGGCACACCGAGCGAGAGGGTTCTCGTGTCACTCGGCACACAGCATGACGGTCACGGGGGCGGCGTCCGAGGAGACGTCGGTGCCGTTGTCGCCGTCGCCGGACGCGTCCGCGGCGCGATCGAGACGGTCATCGAGGGCAAACCCGACGTGCTGCGCATCGCGCTGACCGTCCTGCTCGCGGAGGGCCACCTCCTCGTCGAGGACGTCCCCGGTGTGGGCAAGACGATGATGGCCAAGGCCCTGGGCCGCGCCGTGGACTGCTCGGTGCAGCGCGTCCAGTTCACCCCGGACCTGCTCCCGAGCGACATCACCGGGGTGAGCGTCTACCACCAGGACCGCAACGAGTTCGAGTTCAACCCGGGCCCGGTCTTCGCCAACA
The DNA here is from genome assembly GCF_056173345.1 of Nocardiopsis sp. iso_237. Lineage (NCBI taxonomy): Bacteria > Bacillati > Actinomycetota > Actinomycetes > Streptosporangiales > Nocardiopsidaceae > Nocardiopsis > Nocardiopsis sp. iso_237. The sequence goes on from NZ_CM149669.1 coordinate 4,480,052, forward strand.
TCGTGCTCGGTGACGAGATCAACCGCGCCTCACCCAAGACGCAGTCGGCCCTCCTGGAGTGCATGGAGGAGCGCCAGGTCAGCGTGGACGGCCAGACCCGCGCCCTGGAGCGGCCGTTCATGGTCGTGGCCACGCAGAACCCTGCCGACATGGAGGGCACCTACGCTCTCCCCGAGGCGCAGCGGGACCGCTTCATGGCCCGCGTCTCGGTGGGCTACCCCTCCCCCCAGGCCGAGCTCGACATGATCGACAGCCACAGCGCCGGTTCGCCGCTGGACCAGCTGGCCCCGGTCACCAACGCCGCGGAGATCCGCTCCCTGGTGGACCACGTGCACAACGTGCACATGGCTCCGGGCATGCGCCGCTACGTCGTGGACCTGGTCAACTCCACCCGGACCGCCCCCGAGCTCAAGCTGGGCGCCTCGCCCCGGGCCACCCTGCACCTGGTCCGCGCCGCGCGGGCGCACGCCGCCCTGGAGGGCCGCCACTACGTCGTCCCCGACGACGTGCAGGCCCTGGCCGTCCCGGTCCTCGCCCACCGGCTGCTGCCCGGCCCCGAGGCGCAGATGGAGAGGCTCAGCGCCGAGCAGATCGTCGCCAAGCTGGTCTCCCGGCTGCCCGTGCCCGGCCCCCGCTGACCCTCCTCCCCTCGGAACCACTAGAGACGGACCATGCGCCCGCAACGTACCCTCACCGCACGCGGTGGTCTGATGTTGTTCTCCGGTGTCGTCGCGCTCGTGTGCGGTTTCGTCATCGGCCAGCGGGAGCTCGCGGGGGTGGGTCTCTTCCTGCTCCTGGTGCCCCCGATCTCGGCGCTGACGATTCTGGGCGCGACGGGACGGGTGGTGCAGAGCCGAGCGCTGCAGCCGAGCCGGATCTCCGCCGGTACCGACACCCGGGTCCTGGTGCGGATCGGCAACTCCTCCCCCACCTGGCCGGTGATCTGGGTGCGGATCGAGGACACCCTGCCGGTCCGGCTCGGGTACGAACCCCGCTACACGGTGGGGTTCCTGGCCGCGCGGGCGGTCCGCGACGTCACCTACCTGGTGCGTCCGGCGGTCCGCGGCCGGTATCCGGTCGGTCCGCTGAAGGTGAGCGTGGTGGATCCGCTGGGCTGTGTCCGGGTGACCCGTCAGGTCGGTGCCCCCTCCCCCCTGCTGGTGACCCCGCCCGTGGTCCCGCTCCCCACCCTCGGCGCCTCCGACGGTTCCCAGGGCGAGAACTCCCCGCGCCGTTCGGTGACGGGTGCCGGGGAGCGGGACCCCATCCCGCGCGAGTACCGCCACGGCGACGAGATGCGCCGGGTGCACTGGCGTTCCACGGCCAAGCACGGTGAGCTCATGGTGCGCCGGGACGAACAGCACTGGCGCGAGCACAGCACCCTGCTCCTGGACACCAGGTTCGGGGCACACGCGGGTGAGGGCGCCTGGAACTCGTTGGAGACGGCGGTCAGCGTCGCCGCCTCCGTTGCGGTGAACCTGCTGGACAGCGGGCACGAACTGCGTCTGCACACCGAGCGGGGCCAGCTGCACACCGCCCACACGTCCGGCGTGCTGGACGGTCTGGCGACCGTGGAGGCCTCCGAGGCGGACGGCCTGTACGGAGGGATCAGCACTCTGGAGGGTGCGCGGGGTTCCTCGTCCAGCCTGGTGGTGGCGGTCCTGGGCGCGGTGTCGCCCGAGGACGCCTCGGCCCTGTCCCGGGTGCGCGGGTCCGGACTGCACGTCGCGGTCCTGTGCACGGGGGCGGCGTGGACCGACACCGAACACACGCGGCGCACCGCCGAACTGCTGACCGCCAACGGCTGGAGTGTGGTCCAGGTCGGTGAGGCCGCCGAGCTCCCACCGCTGTGGGGGCGGGCCGTCACCGGTGGGTCACCCCCGGCCCCGGCCGGCGCCCGTGTTTCCTGGGAGGGTTCCCGTTGAGACTGACGAACGCACTGATGCCCCTGGCCGCCCTCGTCTCGATGCTGGCCGCGCTGCCGCTGCTCGGCGGACTCATCCGCGGCGACGGCTGGTGGGGGCCCGCCGTCGTCCTCATGGTCGCGGTGTCCCTGGTGTCCGCCGTGTACCGCCTGAGCGGCCGCACCTCGTTCCCGGTGCCGTTCCTCCAGCTGCTGGTGGCGGCGCTGCTGTTCACCCCGATCCTCACCCCCGGCACCGGGTTCCTCGGTGTCGTGCCGACCTCGGCCACCTTCGAGCGGACGTGGGTGCTGTTCGAGCAGGGCGTCAACAGCATCAACACCAGCGCTCCCCCGATCCCGACCACCGCCGGGCTCCAGCTGATCATCGCGCTGACGTTCCTGGTGTTCATGATGACGGCGGACTTCCTCGCGGTGACCGCCCGCTGCCCGGGGATGGTCGGCGGGCTGGTACTGGCGCTGATCGTGGTGCCGTTGGCCGTGGACGGCGCCGGGCTGACCTGGGTGCAGGCCGCCGTCTGCGCGGCGGGCTACGTCGCTCTGCTGGCCACGGACATGTGGGTCCGGGGGCGTGAGTGGGGGGTCCGGGTGCCGGACGGGCACACCCCGGGGAGCCGCTTCGCGGCGGGCGCCGCGCAGCTGGGCACCGTGGTGGCCGCCGCCTCCGTCGCGATCCTCCTGGCCCTGTCCCTGCCGTTGATGGTGCCGTCCCTGCGCACCGACGCCGTCCACACGATGGCGGACGGCGTCGAGTTCGGCGCCGGCGGCAGCGTGACCACCACCCACCCCCTGGTCTCGCTCCGCCGCGACCTGGCCGCCTCCTCCAACCGCGCGGTGCTGACCTACCGCAGCGACGCCGAGGCGCCCGACTACCTGCGCACCTACGTTCTGGACGAGTTCAGCGGCGAGAACTGGACGATGTCACCGGTGTACACCGGCCGCGACTCCGCCCTGGAGGACCCCCTCCCGCCGCCCCCGGGACGCAGCGGTGACTCCTCCGCCTCGGTCACCACGCGGGTGGTGATGGACTCGGACGCGCCCGGCACGGAGTTCCTGCCTCTGCCCTACCCCGCGCGCTCGGTGGACGTGACCGGTGACTGGTACGTGGACCCCGACACCCTGATGGTGTTCACCACCGACACCCCGCCGACCGGGTTCGACTTCACCGTGGAGTCCGCCGAGAACAGCCCCGAGGCCCAGGACCTGGCCGACGCCGGGCCACCGAGCTCCCTGTCCGACGACCACCTCGACCTCCCGAACGGCGTCGACGGCCGTGTCCAGGAGCTCACCGACTCCGTGACCGGGGACGCCGACTCCGCTTACGGGCGGGCCGTCGCGCTCCAGGACTTCTTCACCAGCGGCGACTTCACCTACGACCTCAGCCCGCCCTCCGTCCCGAACGGCGCCGACCCGCTCTCCCACTTCCTCCTTGAGGACCGGATCGGCTACTGCGAGCAGTTCGCGGGGGCGATGGCGGTCATGGCCCGCCAGGCGGACATCCCCGCCCGGGTCGCGGTGGGTTACACGGCCGGGCAGCAGGGCGGCGACGGCCGCTGGTCGGTGTCGGTCGGTGACGCGCACGCCTGGCCGGAGCTGTACTTCGAGGGTTCCGGGTGGGTGCGTTTCGAACCCACCCCCGCCTCCACCCAGGGGCAGGGCACGGCCACGGTCCCCGAGTACGCCGGGGGCGACGCGGTGCCGGAGCCCCGCCCCGATCCCGAACCCAGCCCCTCGGACTCCCCCGAGCCCACCCAGAGCCCCGAGGACGAGCCCTCCGCCAGCCCCTCCGAGGCCGCGAGCCCGACCCCCGAGGAAGACGAGGAGGAGTCCGCCGACTCCGCCGCGGGCACTGGGGAGGGCGGCGCGGGTTCCGGCGCGGCCCCGTGGTGGCCGGTGGCCGCGGGCCTGCTCGGCGGGCTCCTGCTGCTGGCAGGCCCCGCCCTGGTCCGGTCCGTGATCCGCTGGTCGCGTCGGGCCGCGGTGGCCGCGGGCGGGACCGCGGCCGCGCACACCGCGTGGCGCGAGCTGCGGGACACCTGCCTCGACCTGGGTGTGGAGTGGACGCTCACCGAGAGCCCCCGGGCGACCGCCGCCCGGCTGGGCGCCGTCCGCCCCGACGGGACGCTGCTGCCCTCAGAGGCCCACGCCGCCGTGTGGCGGCTGGCCCTGGCGGAGGAGTCCGCGCGCTACGCCCCGGAACCGGGGGACGCCCAGCACACGGACGGCGACCGGATCACCGCCGACCTCGCCACGGCACGGACGGGGGCGAAGGCCGCCGCCACCCGTGGTGACCGCTGTCGGGCGCTCCTGCTGCCGCGCTCCCTCGCCCCGTGGCACCGTCCCCGGACCGCCGCTGACGCCGTCCCCGCCCCCGCCTGACCCTCCCGGGTCGGGGGCGGCGCGGGGCGCGGAGCACGCGCCTCCGCTCGGGCGGGGCGCACGGAAAACGGTGGGGCCCACACACGACTGGCGTGTGCGGGCCCCACCGTTGCGAACGGGCGAGCGTTCTGGGCATCCGTCACCTGGGAGGACCGGTGTCCGTCCCGAGCGGGCTGTTACTCCTCGCCCTCCTGGCGACGGCGCCACCGCTCCTCGAAGCGGTTCATCATCCCAGGACGCTTGGCGCCCCTGCGCTTGTGTTTGGTCTCCGTCTCGGCCTCGGCCAACATCGCCTCCGCACCGCCCCCGGCGGCCTTGCGCCAGGCGTTGGCGCCCAGCAGGAAGGAGGCCAGCATGAAGATGAACCCGAGGACGCTGATGGTGACCGGAACCGCCAGCGACGAGTCCGGACTACTCAGCAGCAGCCCCAGGAGGAGCAACACCATACCGAGTACGAAGCCGATGACGGCCTTGATGATCCAGCGCTTGTAATGGACTCCGGGGTTCGTCTGCCGAACAGTGTTCGCGAACTTCGGGTCCTCGGCATACAGCGCCTGCTCGATCTGGTCGAGCATGCGCTGCTCGTGTTCAGAGAGCGGCACGGTGCCTCCCTACGGCAGTCCCCGGTTGGGGTGACGGGTACTGATGAACAGTCTCTTGGTCAGTGGTATGCCCAGAATACGGTGCACTAGCGCCTAGTGGAAAGAAAAGCTGCGTGTGTACCTGACCCACTACGGCCACGATACCCTCGCCCTGTATCGGAAACACCGGCTTCCATGCCTCTCTTCTAACCCTTACTCCGGTTGTACTCTGAGAACGCTCAGAGGCCCCCGGAAGTTGCCGCATCATACGTCGTTTTCGTCACGCTTGGCCAATACTGCCGACTGTATCGCGCCTGGACCGAAACGGGCCTTCACCCGGTCCATAACCCGTTCAACGTCCCGCCAACCCGAGTCCTCCTCCCCCAAGGCGAGTTGGTGGTGCGCCTGCTCCACCGGGGCGACACCCTCCAGTCGGACCCCCACCAGACGCAGCGGGGTGCCCTTCAACCCCGACGCCGCGTAGAGCGCACGCGCCACCGCGCTGATCTCCCGGGCCACGTCCGTGCTCTCGGAGAGGGTCCGCGCCCTGGTGATCGTGGAGAAGTCGGCCCGGCGCAGCTTCACGCTCACCGTGCGCCCCACCTGTCCCGAGACGCGCAGACGGTGCGCCACCTTCTCCGACAGCCGCAGCAGCTCGCGGTCGATCAGGCCGGGGTCGTCCACGTCCTCGGCGAAGGTCTCCTCCGCGCCGACGCTCTTGTCCGGGGTGTCCGGGACGACCGCGCTGGGGTCCTCGCCCCGGGACAGCGCGGTCAGGCGGGCACCGGCCTTCTCCCCGAGTTCCATGCGCAGCAGGTCGGGATCGGACCGGGACAGGGCGCCCACCGTGCGCAGGCCCAGCCGGACGAGTGTGCGCTCGGTCTTGTCCCCCACCCCGGGCAGGGCGCCGATCGGCAGGGGGTCCAGGAAGCCGTGCACCTCCCGCGTGGGCACCAGCAGCAGACCGTCGGGCTTGCAGTGGGTGGAACCGAGCTTGGCCACGAAACGGGTGGCGGCCACCCCGACCGAACAGGTGAGCCGCTGCTCACGGCGGACGCGTTCGCGGATCATCGCGGCGATGCGCACCGGACCGCCGAGACGGCGGCGGGCCCCGGAGACGTCCAGGAAGGCCTCGTCCAACGACAGCGGCTGCACCAGGGGCGTCACCGAACCCAGGATGTCCATGACCGCCTCGGAGGCCTGCCGGTAGGCGGCCCCGTCCGGCGGGTAGACCAGGGCCTCCGGACACAGCCGCATCGCCTGGGCCATGGGCATCGCGGAGTGCACGCCGTGGCGGCGGGCGATGTAGTCGGCGGAGGAGACCACGCTGCGCGGACCGGTGCCGCCCACGATCACCGGACGGCCGCGCGCCTCGGGGTGGCGCAGCTGCTCCACGCTCGCGAAGAACGCGTCCATGTCCAGGTGCAGGATGTTGCAGTCGTCGTCCGGACCGGAGCCGTCCAAGGGGAAGTCCGACCGCAGGGGGGCGATCCCCTCAGGGGTGACCACACCCCGCAGAGCGGCACCGCGCTCCAGTTGACGTCGGCTCATAAGGCCAGGTTATGCCCTGTCCGCAGCGTCCCGCCCCGACCCTAGGGCTTGAGGGCGACGGCGTGCAGCTGCGTGGCGACGCCGATCAGCTCCGGGTGGTCGGCGGCGGCCCGCTCCAGCTCCACCAGGTGCTGCCCGGCCTGGGCGTCACCCTCCCAGGCCTGTCCGGGCAGGATGTCCGCGAACACACGCACCCCGCGCACGCTCTCCCCGGTCAGGCCGGAGTGGCCGACCAGGTCGAGGAGCTGCTGACGGGTGAAGCGGCGGGGCATGGGGTCGGCCTCGCCCCAACGGCCGTCCGGGTCCTCCAGCAGGTGCCGGGCCTCGGTGATGTGCCCGGCCAGGACCCTGTGCAGGGCACCGGCCACGGCGTTGGTGACCAGGAGGCTGACCGCGCCGCCGGGGCGGGTGACCCCGGCGACGTCGGCCAGTGCGGCGGCGGGGTCGTCGACGTACTCCAGCACGTTGTGCACCAGCACGAGGTCCGCGCTGGCGGCCGGGAAGAGCGAGGCCAGGTCCTGGGTCTCCCCCTGGACGCCGCGCACCATGACACCGCTCTCGGCGGCGCGGCGCTCCAGGGCGGCCAGGGAGTCGGGGCTGGGTTCGACGACGGTCACGCGGTGACCGAGCTCCGCGAGCGGGACGGCGGCGCCGCCGGTGCCACCGCCCGCGTCGACGATCTCCAGGGGCTCACCGTCGAAGAGACGGTCCAGCAGCCGTGAGAGGGCGTCCCACACCACGGCGGTCCGGGCCGCGTTGGCCGCCCGCACGGGGCCGGTCCCCGTACCGAAACCGGTCACGGGCGTGCCGCTCCTGTCAGTCACCTGCGTTCCCTCAATCAGCTAGTGCCCGGCCTCGGCGCGAGGTCTCAGAGCGAGAGCGTCGACTTGTTCTCCATCAGCCTAGACAGAAGTCCGCTGATGAAGTTGGGCGACTCGTCGGTGGAGAGCTCCTTGGCGACACCGACGGCCTCCGCGATCGCGACGCCGTCGGGGATGTCCTCGGCCCACAGGAGTTCGTAGGCGCCCATCCGGAGGATGTTGCGGTCGACGACCGGCATGCGCTCCAGGGTCCACCCGATGGCGTACTCGTCGAGGAGCGAGTCGATCCGCTCGCGCCGCTCGTCGACGGAGCGGGCCAGCAGCTCGGTGAACTCGTTGATCGGCGGTTCGGGCTGGGCCCGGCGACGCTTGATGACGTCTTCCACCGAGGTGGAGCGCACCTCGGCCTCGTAGAGGACCTCCACCGCGCGCCGACGGGCCTTGCGCCGTGCACCACTCATCAGTTGACACGCCCGAGGTAGTCGCCCGTGCGGGTGTCGACCTTGACGCGCTCACCGGTGGTGACGAACAGGGGCACCTGGATGGTGGCGCCGGTCTGGACCTTGGCGGGCTTGGTCCCGCCGGTGGAGCGGTCGCCCTGGACGCCCGGGTCGGTCTCGGAGATCTCGAGCTCGACCGCGGCGGGCATCTCGATGTAGAGCGGGTTGCCCTCGTTGGTGGCCACCGTGACCTTGGTGTTCTCCAGGAGGAAGCCCTTGGCGTCCCCGACCACGGCGTCGCCCACCGGGATCTGGTCGTAGGTCTGGGTGTCCATGAAGATGAAGGAGTCACCGTCGTGGTACAGGTACTCCATGTCACGGCGGTCGACGCTCGCGAACTCGATCTTGGAGCCGGCGTTGAAGGTCTTGTCGACGATCTTGCCCGTGAGGACGTTCTTGAGCTTGGTGCGGACGAACGCGCCGCCCTTGCCCGGCTTGACGTGCTGGAACTCCAGGACGTTCCAGAGGACGCCGCCGTCGAGCCGCAGGGTCGTGCCGTTCTTGATGTCGTTCGTCGTGGCCACTTCGGTCGTCTCTCCCAGGGGTGTGACACGTCGGAGACCGGACTCGCTGGTCCGGTCGGTGGTCAGTGGGGCGAGGCGTGGTTCCCGTGGCCGCCGATGGCCGTGCCGACCGGCTCCCGGGCACTCCTCGCCTTCGATCAGTCTAGTGGCTCCCGGGGACTCAGGAACCGCTCACGACCGCCTGATAGGCCTCGTCCAGCAGCTCGGGGGCGGGTCCGCTCAGGATCGCGGTCCTGGCCAGACCGTCCAGGACCACGAATCGCAGTGTGGATCCGCGGGCCTTCTTGTCCACGGCCATGGTGGCGCGCAGCTCCGGCCAGGCCTCGGCGGTGTAGCTGACGGGCAGCCCCACCGAGGTGAGCACGGTGCGGTGCCGACGCACCAGGTCCTCGTCGATCCGCCCGTCCAGGCGGGCGAGTTCGGCGACGAAGACCATGCCGATGGAGACCGCGTAACCGTGCCGGAAGGTGTAGTTCTCGGCGCGCTCGACGGCGTGCGCGAGGGTGTGGCCGTAGTTGAGGATCTCGCGGCGGCCGCTCTCCTTGAGGTCGCCCGAGACGACGTCGGCCTTGACCCGGATGGCGCGCTCGATGAGTTCGCGCGTGTGCCGACCCTCCGGGAGGGTGGCGCCCTCGGGGTCGTCCTCGACCAGGTCGAGGATGACGGGGTCGTCGATGAACCCGGCCTTGATGATCTCGGCCAGCCCGCCGACGTAGTCCGCCCGGGGCAGGCTCGGCAGGGTGGCGAGGTCGCACAGCACCCCGGCCGGGGGGTGGAAGGCGCCCACGAGGTTCTTGCCCTCGGGGGTGTTGATGCCGGTCTTGCCGCCCACGGCGGCGTCCACCATGCCCAGCAGGGTGGTGGGCACCAGGACCGAACGCACCCCGCGCAGCCAGGTGGCCGCGACGAACCCGGCGAGGTCGGTGGCGGCCCCGCCGCCCAGGCCCACCACCGCGTCGGTGCGGGTGAAGTTGAACGAGCCCAGCCGCGACCACAGCCCGGTGGCGACCGCGGCGGTCTTGGCGGCCTCGCCGTCGGGCACCGGCATGGGCCGGACGGTGTATCCGGCCTCCTCCAGGACCCCGGCCACGGGGCGGGCGATCTCGCCCAGGCCCTCGGGGTGGATGACGGCCACCTGCGCGGCGCCGCCGACCAGGGAGGGCAGTTCGGAGAGGACGCCGCTGCCGACCACCACGTCGTAGCGTCCGGTGGGCTCCCCCACACCGAGCCGGGTCACGGTCACTGGGCGGCCTTTCCGGTGGGGAGGGAGTCGACGATCGCGTCCACGATCTCCTCGGGGTGGTACTCGGTGGTGGGCACGGTCACCGAGGCGAGGCCCTCGTAGACCGGGAGCCGTTCGTTGAGGAGCTTGCGCAGCTGGGTGCGGGGGTTCCCGGACAGCAGCGGGCGGGCGACGTCCATACCGACGCGCTTGGCGGCCTCGCCGAACTCCACCTGGAGGTAGACCACGTGGTGGTCCGCGAGTTCCTTCCGGGTGTCCTCGTTGAGGACGGCGCCGCCGCCGACCGCGACGACCCCCTCCCAGGAGCGCAGACCCTCCGCGACGACCTCGCGCTCCAGGGCGCGGAAGTGCTCCTCGCCGTCCTGGACGAAGATGTCGCTGATGGGCTTGCCCGCACGCCTCTCGATCTCGGTGTCGGTGCACAACAGGTCCGCGTCCAGTCGGCGGGCCAGGGCCTCACCGACGGTGGACTTGCCCGAACCGGGCGAACCGATGAGCACCGCGATCGCTCTTGCCACGCTCTGCCTACCTCTGGGGGTCACCCCCGCACTCACGGGGAACGTTCTGACCGCCTGCTCGGGGCCGCGCCTGACGGCCCATCCCCGCGTTCACGGGGAGCAGGCTCTACCCAACCAAAAGTACCGGTATTTTCGGCGCCTATCCCCAGCTGCGGGGAGGCACCCGGCACGACGGCGGCCAAGGCCCCTGATCCATCGGCCGTCAGGACGCTTCCGGATCGAAGGCGAGGCCCCGGTGACTGAGCCGAGTGTCCTCGCAGCGTCCCTCGACGGTGGCCTCCACGTCGAAGACGTGCTGCTCGGTGGGCGGATAGCCGATGAGCTGAAGCGCGCGGCTGGGGACCGGGCCTTCGGAGGCCGCGGCGGACTCCCACAGCAGGACCGCTCCCCACCGATTGGTCTCGGGGTCGGCGATCCAGGCTTTGAGGCGCAGACCGGGCACCTCCGCGAAGGCGTCGACGGACGTCTCCTTCAGGTACGCGCGCAGGGACTCGATGGTCTGGTCGGACTGGGACAGGTCCCACCAGACGGTGGCGAGGCGAGGGTGGCGCATGGGGGAACTCCTGGGGATGGAAGCGAACTGGCCCGCGCTCCGAGGAGGGCGGGCCAGTGGGGTGGTGCCAGCGGCCAGTGCGGTCGTGCTAGCGGATCGTCAGCGAGTCCAGGTAGCCCCGGAGGTTGCGGGCGGTCTCGGGGACCGAGTCGCCGCCGAACTTCTCGATGGCGGCCTCGGCGATGACCAGGGCGACCATGGCCTCGGCCACGACACCGGCGGCGGGGACCGCGGTGACGTCGCTGCGCTGGTGGTGGGCCTTGGTGGGCTCGCCGGTCTCGGTGTCGATGGTGTCCAGCGCCTTGGGCACCGTGGCGATGGGCTTCATCGCGGCGCGCACCCGCAGGGGGTCGCCGGTGGACATGCCGCCCTCGACCCCTCCGGCGCGGTTGGTCCGGCGGCGGACGCCGTCGGTGCCGGGCTCGATCTCGTCGTGGGCCTCGGAGCCGCGGCGGGCGGCGGTGCGGAACCCGTCTCCGACCTCCACGCCCTTGATGGCCTGGATGCCCATGAGGGCCCCGGCCAGGCGGGAGTCCAGGCGGCGGTCCCAGTGCACATGGCTGCCCAGGCCGGGCGGCAGGTTGTAGGCGAGCACCTCGACGACGCCGCCCAGGGTGTCCCCGGACTTCTTGGTGTCGTCGACCTCCTCGACCATCCGGGCGCTGGTCTCCGGGTCGAAGCAGCGCAGCGGGTCCTCGTCGATGGCGGCGAGGTCCTCGGGGCGCGGCTCGGGGGCGCCCTCGGGAACGGCCACGGGGCCCATGGAGACCACGTGGCTGAGGATCTCGATCCCGAGCGCCTGGCGGCAGAACTGCCGGGCGACCTCACCGACCGCGACCCGGGCCGCGGTCTCGCGGGCGCTGGCGCGCTCCAGGATCGGGCGGGACTCCTCGTGCCCGTACTTCTGCATGCCCACGAGGTCGGCGTGCCCGGGGCGGGGGCGGGTGAGCGGCGCGTTGCGCGCCACGCCGTCCAGTTCCTCGGCGGGAACCGGGTCGGGCGACATCACCTTCTCCCACTTGGGCCACTCGGTGTTTCCGACCTCGATCGCGACCGGCCCACCCTGGGTGATGCCGTGCCGGATGCCTCCGATGACGGAGACCTGGTCCTTCTCGAACTTCATCCGGGCGCCCCGACCGTACCCGGCGCGACGTCGGAGCAGCGCGGCGGCGATGTCGTCAGAGGTGACGGACACACCGGCCGGAAGGCCCTCCAGGATCGCGACGAGTGCAGGTCCGTGGGACTCCCCCGCGGTCAGCCAACGCAACATGTCCACGATCCTCCCACGGATCGGGTGGAGGCGTGGTCACCGGGCTCAGGGTTGGGGGAGCAGGGGGTGACCGGCCAGGACGGTCGCGAGGGTGGCGGCGAGCATGAACGGGCCGAGCGGGAGCGGTTCGGTCCGGGTGATCCGGCGCAGGAGCAGCAGGACCACCCCCAGCAGGGAGAAGGCCGCGAAGGCCCAGAAGGCGGCGACCAGAGCGCCCACCGGTCCGGCCGCCCAGCCCGCGTAGAGGCCGGTGAGCCCGGAGAGCTTGACGTCCCCGAACCCGAGCCCGCCCGGTCTGATCCGCCACAGCAGCCAGTAGAGAACCGTGATGAGCGCCATGCCGACCAGGGCCCCGGTGCCGCGTTCGAGGTCGGGGCCGAAGGGCGGGAGGAGGACCGCGGCGGCCAGGAGGAGCGCGGCCACGGGGTAGGCGGGGGCGACGAGGGCGTCGGGCAGGCGCATGACGCGCAGGTCGACGGCGGAGAGGGGGACGCCGAGCGCGACGAGCCAGAGCAGGGCGAGGAGGCCGAAGGGCGACCAGTGGGCCAGGTGGGCGGGGGCGAGGGCGCCGACCAGCGCGAAGAGCAGCGCCGTGGTGCCGACGACGGCCGGGTCGGGGCGGACCCGGTCCGAGCAGTGGGGGCAGGCGCCGCTCCGCCGGAAGGCGCGGGAGGCGACGACCGGCAGGCCCCGGGCGAAGCGGAGGCGGGTCAGGCAGTGCGGACAGCGGGGCGGCGGCGGCCCTTCGTACGCCTCTTCGGGGTCGACCGTCGCGGTGGCGGGTGCCGTCGGTGTGTCGGGCGCGCCTGCCCGTTCTCCGATTCCACCTGTGACAACGTCCTGGTGAGCGACCTGCCCCGGGCCGAAGAGGGGGACCAGTCGGCCGCCGGTGCGGCCCACCACGAGGCCGAGGGCGAAGAGCACGGCGGCCGCGAGGACCGCCCACGGAAGCGGGGACGACGTGAGCGCCAGGGGGGTGGGCATGTTCGGAAACTACCTGCTGGCGGGGCCCGGCGACAGGGTGTGCGGCTGCCTGTGGACAACCCCGGGGTCACTCGTCGTCGCGCCGGGCCCGCACGACCGCGCTGAGTTCGACCCCGCCGGGCAGCACGTGCTGGAGTTCGGTGCTGAGCCGCTCCGCGACCCTGCGCAGCGACTCGTCGTCGCGCTCGTCCAGTTCGAGGCGGATGCCGAGGTCCGCGCGTTCGGAGGGGTGGATGCGCACGCGTTCGATCCCGAACTCGGCGTGCGTCACCCGGTAGACGATCGACAGGACCTGAGGGTCGTCCTTGGGCTCGGGTACCGACCCCTGCTCCGCGAGCACGGTGAGGAAGCGGCCCTGGATGGTGTGCGGAACCGGCCCGGACACGTCGATGACCAGCGCGTCGGCGTTCTCCTCCAGGGTGGCCTGGCAGGCGTCCCGCGTGGTGAAGGGGACCGGTCGGGCGTCCGGACGCCAGCGCCGGACGGCGTCCACGGAGGTGAAGGCCAGGACCCCGCGACGACCGTCCTTGCCGGTCATGATGGGGATGGCCACCTCGCTGTTCTTGTCCTTGGTGAGCCCGCCCACGCCCTGCTCGGTCTCGGTGGCCACGGACACCACGGGGATGAGGACCCGGGAGCCGCTGAGGGCGGCGAGGACCTGCCGGTCGCCGGTCCGGCCCGCGGCGTGCTCACGCAGGCACGCCTCGACGTCCGGGTCGGCGCTGCCGTCGTCGTCACGGAAGTTCTGGGCGCCGATGATCGATGGTCTGCTCACGGGCTCCGACTCTACCCGGGGTGTGTGTCCGTTCCGGGGTCGCTTCCCGGACAGAACCATGTGACCTCTCCCCTGTTCCGGCGGCGCGCCGCCGCCGTGGATCAGGGGCGCGCGCCGTCGAGCGCGTCGACGATCCCCCTGAGCTGGACGACCTGCTCGGAGGTGAGCCGGTCGAACATCAGTGAGCGCACTCTGGTGGCGTGGCCCGGCGCGGCCGCGCGGAGGGCGGTGGCACCATCGTCGGTGAGGACCGCCCACAGTCCGCGCCGGTCGTCCTCGCAGCTCTCCCGCCGCACGTGGCCGTCGCGTTCGAGGCGGGCGATCTGGTGGGAGAGGCGGCTCTTGGAGACGATGACGGTCTCGGCCAGGTCGCGCATCCGCATGCGCTGTTCCGGGGCTTCGGAGAGGTGGGCGAGGATCCCGTACTCGATGAGGGAGAGGCCGTCCCGGGAGCGCAGGTCGTGTTCGAGTTCGTCGTAGATCCAGGCGTTCATCCGCAGGAACCCGCGCCAGACGTCCTGTTCGTCGGCTTCGAGCCAGGCCTTCTCCATGGCCTGATTCTAGCCCGCCGGCCCGGGTCGCGGCCCCGGGACGGCGAGGGCCCTTGCGTCCTCGGGGACGAACACCTAATCTACTTCCCAGGAAGATACTTCTAAGGTACTTTGTTGCTAGACAACGAACCGCACAGTGGGACGGCCCAGAACCCGGGTCGCCCGAACACAGGGAGAGACACCATGGCCGCTCAGGAACTCAAGCCCGGCACCTGGAAGATCGACGCCGCCCACAGCGTGGTCGGCTTCTCCGTCCGCCACATGATGGTGAGCAAGGTCCGTGGCCGCTTCGAGAGCTTCGACGCCACGCTGACCGTGCCCGAGGACCCCACCCAGTCCTCGGTCGAGGCCACCATCGAGGCCAGCTCGATCAACACCGACAACACCGACCGCGACAACCACATCCGGTCCAACGACTTCTTCGAGGCCGACAACCACCCCGAGTTCAGCTTCCGCTCCACCGGCCTGGAGGCCAGGGGCGAGGACTTCGTCCTCAAGGGTGACCTGACCATCAAGAAGAACACCCACCCGATCGAGCTGGCCCTGGAGTTCAACGGATCCACCGTCGACCCCTACGGCCTGGACCGCGCCGGGTTCGCCGCCTCCACCACCATCAGCCGCAAGAAGTTCGGCGTCGACATCGAGATGCCGATGGACGGCGGCGGCGTGGTCGTCGGCGACAAGATCTCCATCGAGATCGACGCCGAGTTCACCCGCCAGGCCTGAGCCGCACCGGCTCCGGTGGGAACGGCGGTGTCCGGGCGTGGCCACCCGAGGGGAGTGACCACCGCCCCCGGTTTTGACGTCACCTCGTCAGAAACCCGGTGAGGCCTCGGATATCGTCGACGGGGGAGGGTCCGCGGACCCTCCCCCGTCTCGTATGTCCGGCAACGACCACCGACCCCAGGAGAAGCCACCGTGCCGTCCCAGCCCTTCGCCCCCGAGGTCGTCACCGCCGTCACCGCCCACATGAACGGCGACCACCCCGAGGACACCCTGATCATCTGCCGTGCCCTGGGAGACCGCCCCGAGGCCACCGCCGCCCGCATGACCGGGCTGGACGGCGACGGAGGAGACTACGCGGTCACCGTGAACGGCACCGAGGAGGACGTGCGCATCCCCTGGGCCGCCCCGCTGACCGAGCGCGCGCAGATCCGCGTCGAGGTCGTCCGCATGTACCAGGAGGCCTGCGCCGCCCTGGGGATCACCCCGCGCGGCCAGCACTGATCCGACCCCGCCCCGGACACCGCCGAGTGGTCCGGTGACGAAGGGTCACGAAAAGGGGAACCCGAACGGCCTCGGAGGAGTCCCACCAGGTGACGGGGGAAGACCGTTCACAGGTCCGCGACGCGGTGGGCTCCACCACCCGGACCGGGCCCGTGAACGACCTAACCTGGAGGGGTCCGCCCCGCCACGGCATCCCCCGGACACGCAGACGACCACCTATCCGAAGGATGGCTCCGGCCTCGATGGTCACGCCCGACCCCGGTGACGAGAACGCACCCACCCAGCGGATCGACCCCACGACGCCCACCACGCGCACCAACCCGGCGGTGGGCGCCACGCGCTGGGTCACACGCGTGTTCCGGCCGGGGGCCGCGCCTCCGCCCGAGCCGGGGTCGGCGCACCCGGGCCCGCCCCCCGCGTCCGACGACGCACCCACCCGGGTGGTCCCGCCGGGCGCGCCGTCCGGGGCGGACCGCACCACCGTCCTGCCCGGCGACGCCGCCCCGGGCCCCGCCGTAGACGGCACCCGGGTCCAGCGGCCCGTCTCCTCCCCCACGGCGCGTCCGGGCGCGAGCCGACCCGTCGGCGCCGCACCCGGCCCCTCCGGAGACCGCACCCCGTGGTGGCGGGTGCTCCTCGGCCCCCTCCTGGACTGGATGGCGCGTCTGGTCTCCCGCGTGGTCGTGGGCCCCGCGGGCGACCTCGACTACGCCGTGCCCGCCGAACTCCGCCGCCGCTACCAGGTCCTGGACCACATCGGCGCGGGCGGCGAGGCCGTCGTCTACCTCGCCGAACCCACCGACTCCCCCGGGCGCCAACTGGCGCTGAAGGTGTACCGGCCCGGCCACGACATCAACCGCGAACTCCTGGACCGGCTGCGCGCACGGGGCACCGCCTCCCCCCACACACCCGCCATCCAGGGCTACGGGACCGCCGCCAGCTCCTGGGGCGAGGACCTGGCCTGGGAGGCGCAGGAGTCCTTCTCCCTCGGCACCCTGCGCGAGGTCATCAACCAGTCCCCCATGGACGACGAGGGCGCCCGCGCCGTGGTCCGCGCCGTCTCCGACTGCCTGCACCACTGGCAGAGCGAGCTCCAGCACAACCACACCGACGTCAAACCCGAGAACCTGCTGGTCCGCTCTCTGGACCCGCCGGTGGTCGCCCTCACCGACTTCGGCGGTGCCGTGCGCGCCACCATGAGCCGTGTCTACGGCGGCCAGGCCGTCACCGAGGCCTACGCCTCCCCCGAGGTGGTGGAGGGGCGCCGTGAGGCCCCCGCCGCCTGGTGGTCCCTGGGCGTCATGGTGCACGAGCTCGTCACCGGCCGCCGCCCCGATCGCGGCGGCAACTGGCTGACCGCACGCAACACCGAGGTGGACATCTCGGCCATCACCGACGAGCGCTGGCGCCTGCTCGCCCGGGGCCTGCTCACCCTGGCCCCCTCCGCCCGGTGGGGACACGACGAGGTCGCCGCGTGGCTGGCCGGTGAGCGCCCGCCGATCCGCACCGCGAGCCGTCGGCGCCCCATCAACTTCGCCGGGACCTCCCACGAGGACCCGCCCAGTCTCGCCTTCGACCTGCTGGACCGCTCCGACACCGGTGCGATGTGGCTGCGCAGCCACTGGCCCGAGCTCCGTACCTGGCTGGACCGCGAGGTCAACGACTACACCTTCGACCGCGCCTATCTCACCGGTCTGGAGGCCCGTCCCGACCTCGCGCACGTGGCGATCAGCGCCCTGGCCGCCCGCTACGTGCCCGGTATGCCGCCGCGCTTCCGGGGCCACGAGATCAGCGCGGACGGCCTCCTGGCCCTGGCGGCGGGTGACGCCAGCCGCCACTCGGTGGTGCGCGAGGCCGTGGAGTCCGGTGTGGTGGGCCTGGGCGCCCAGCACTGGTGCCCGCACCCCGAGTGCCGCTCGGGCGGCTCCGGACGCTGCGCGCTGCTGGAGCGGGTCCAGCACGAGGTCCCACTGCTGATGGCGCGGGTGAACGAGACCCTGGAACGCGTGGTGGACGCGCGCCCCGAGCCCACCCGGAACCCCGACGCGCCCCGCCACCCCGCCGCCCACGAGATCGACTCCACCTGGGCACGCGCCGTGGAACTGGTGCTCTCACCCGAGACCGCCGCGCAGCACCGGTCCCTGCTGCGCCGACAGTCCTGGCACCCCCAGCAGCGCAGCTCCGCGCCGAACGCGCCGTGGTGGTCCGAGCAGCGCAAGGCGGCGCTGCGCGACGGCGGCGACCAGCTGGCCAGCCGGAGCGCCACGCTCGCGGCCCTCCTCCTGCTGCCGGAGGCCGCGCGGGTCGGCGGCTCGATCGCCGAGCGCGAGCGCGCCGACGGCCGCGCCCGCCGCCAGGACCGCTGGGCCTCCCTGGCCGGTTCCGCCCGGGCGCGCTGGGAGGGCGCACAGGAGAAGGTGGCCACGGCCCGGCAGCGCCGCGCGGTGGCCGCCACCCGGCCCGACAACCCCGCGCTGCCCGGCGACCCCCACCGGCCGCAGGAGCCCGTGACCGCCAAGGAGCGGCGTCAGCAGGAGCGGGCGTCCCGGCGGGTCGACCGGACGATGGGCCAGATCCAGCGCGCGATGAGGGCGGGCCGGTGCCGCCGGTTCGCCTACCCGGCCGCGCTGCTGGGTCTGCTGGACGGTCTGGGACGGGCGCTGCGGCCCGGGGAGGGCTTCTTCCCCGAGAGCCCGTTCGTGACCGACGCCTACACGGGCCTGCTGGAGTTCGGTGACAACCCCCTGACCGACGGGGCCGCCGCGCTCACCGGTCTGCTGCCCGGCGGGATCGGCGCGGCCTGGTGGTTCCCGGTCCTGCTGTCGGTGGTACTGATCGTGCTGGGCCGTACCGCGGCGAAGTCCACGCTCAAGGCCCGCCGCCGACTGGGCGCCTTCCGCCTGGCCGTCGCGGGATCCCTGCTCATGCTCGTGGTCCTGTTCTCCACCGGACTGCTGGCCCTGGGCTCCGGTGTGCTCATCCCCCTGGACGGACTGCTCGGCTGAGCACCGCGGGCCGACACCGCGGGTGAGGCGTCGGACACGCTATGATCTCCCGGTTCGGCGGTGTGCCGGACCACGGGGAGAGGGGTGGACGGGTGGCTGAGGTGTTCGATCTGCGCGCCGGTGAGTACCGGGCGCGCGTCGACCGGACCGGAGCCGGGTTGCAGGCGCTCTCCTGGCGGGGACACGACCTCGTCTGGCCGTACACGCGCCAGTCGGGCCCCATCGCCTCACAGGGGCAGCTGCTGGCCCCCTGGCCCAACCGGGTCGCCTCGGCCCGCTACACCTTCCAGGGCACGGAGTACCGGCTGGACGTCAACGACCCGGAGACCGGATCCGCGATCCACGGCCTGGTCAGCGAGGCGGTGTGGTCCACGCAGGAGCGTTCCGAGGAGGACGTGACCCTGCGCCTGGACTTCCCCGGCACCCCCGGGTACCCGTTCCCGCTGGAGCTGACCGCCACCTACCGCCTGACCTCCGGGGCCTCGGACGGGCACGGGCTCACCGTCACCGTCGGGGCGCGCAACACCGGGGACTCCGACGCCCCGTACGGACTGGGCTTCCACCCCTACCTCACGCTGGGCACGCCCCTCCGGGACCTGGTCGAGCGGGACGAGGTGCGGCTGGAGGCCACGGCCGGGAGCCGCCAGCCCGCCGACGCCGACCTGGTGCCCGTGGGCGCCCCGGTTCCGGTGTCCGGGACCGAGTACGACCTGCGCCCGCCCGGCCGGAACCCGGGCGCCACGGAGCTGGACACGGCCTTCACCGATCTCGACCGCGACCGGAACGAACGCGCCTGGGTCCGGCTGAGCGGCCCCGAGCACCGGGTGTGTCTGTGGGCGGGACCGGGCTACGGCTGGCTCCAGCTGTTCAGCTCCGACTCCCTTGGCGGCGACCTCCACCGGGCCCACCTGGCCGCCGAGCCCATGACCTGCCCGCCCGACGCCCTCAACAGCGGCACGGACCTGATCGTCCTGGCTCCGGGCGAGAGCGTGGAGCACACCTTCGGCATCCTCGCGGAGCCGCTGGACTGATCGGCGCGCGGCCCCGGCTCACACTCCCCCGAGTGTCTCCGTCAGCCTCACCAGGTCCTCCTCGGTGTCGATGTCCTCGGGGCTGGCGACGTCGTCGCAGGGCACCGCCGTGACCAGGTGGGAGTAGGCCCGCAGGAAGGGGCGGGCGCCCACGTCCCGCTCGGCCATCGAGTACACCGTGGACCAGTGCTCGCGGCCCAGCAGCACGGGGTTGCGCGGATTGCCGTGGTAGGTGGCCACCGCCGCCCGGGCGCCCTGGGTGTGGGCCTCGACCAGGCGCCGGACCGCCTCGGACGTGACCAGCGGCTGGTCGGCGAGGGCGACCAGAAGGGCGTCGACGGTGTCCGGCATCGCGTCGATCCCGGCGCGGACGGAGGAGCCCATCCCCGTGGACCAGTCGGGATTGTGCACGGTCACCGCCCCGGACACGGTGGTGTCGGCGGCGCCGAGCACGACCAGGACCGGGGCGCAGCCGCCCTCGGAGAGGATGCGCGCGCCACGGTCGACGAGGCGTTCACCCCCGAGTTCGACCAGGGCCTTGGGGCGGCCGAGTCTGCTCCCCGCACCCGCCGCCAGCAGCAGTCCCGCGACCGCGCCCGAACGCCCGTCCCCTCGCTCCCCCGTACCCATGACGCGATGATGCCACGGACGCGGTCCCCGGGTGGGCCACCTCGGCGAGGTCGCGGGCGACGCACCGGCCCCCGCCCAGGGATCACCACCGTGAGCTGGGACTACAGCATCGGGGCGGTTTCGGATCACCCCTTGGAGTGGCCGAATCCGGCCGGAACCAGGGGTACCGGGGGCGTGTCCCGGTGGATCCGCCCACGGGTCTCGCTCAGGGCCCTGCCACTGCCGCCCCACCTGCTGCGCACCAGCTCGGCGGCGATGGACACCGCCGTCTCCTCCGGGGTGCGCGCGCCCAGGTCGAGACCGATGGGCGAGTGCAGGCGCGCCAGCGCCCCCTCCTCCACACCGGCCTCGCGGAGCCGTTCCAACCGGTCCTCGTGCGTGCGCCGCGAACCCATCGCACCGATGTACCCGGCCTCGGTGGACAGCGCCCGCTTGAGCACCGGGACGTCGAACTTGGGGTCGTGGGTGAGCACGCAGATCGCCGTGCGCTGGTCGATCTCGTCAGCGACCTCGTCCAGGTACACGTGCGGCCACTTCACCACCACCTCCTCGGCGGTGGGGAACCGCCTGGCCGTGGCGAACACCGGGCGGGCGTCGCACACCGTCACCCGGTAGCCCAGGTAGGAGCCGAGGTCGGCCACGGCCGCCGCGAAGTCGATGGCGCCGAACACCAGCATGCGGGGAGCCGGGGCGAACGACTGGACGAACACCTCCAGCTCGTCACCGCGCCGCTGGCCGTCCACGCCGTAGTGCAGCAGGCCCGTGCTGCCCTGGGCCAGCATGCCGCGCACGTCGTCGTCCAGGGCCGCGGCCAGGCGCTCACCGCCCCCGCCCAGGTCACCCTCGGCGTGCCCGGGCCACACGATCCGGCGACGACCCACCCGGGAGGCGTCGGAGGGATCGGCCACGACGGTGGCCACCGCCACCGGCTGGTGCTCGTCCACGGCGCCGATCACCGCGCCCAGCTGGGGGTAGGTCGCGCGGCTCACCGGCTCGACGAACACGTGCAGGGTCCCCCCGCACGTGAGTCCCACACTGAAGGCGTCGTCGTCGTTGACCCCGTAGGTGCGGCGCACCGGCACACCCGTGCGGATCGCCTCCAGGGCCTCCTCGTAGACGGCCCCCTCCACGCAGCCGCCCGACACGCTTCCGGTGACCTCACCGGAGGCGCTCACCAGCATGGCGGCGCCCGCGTCACGCGGCGCGCTCTTGAAGGTGTCGATCACCGTGGCCACCGCGAAGGTCTCCCCCGACGCGTACAGCTCGGACACGCTCGCTCGGACATCACGCACGCGGCACCTCTTCCACGAATCCCCTGGCGGGCCGCGACGGTCCGCTCATGGGCCCTGATACCAACCTATGTGCCCAACGCAACACAGAAGAGCCCCCGTTCCTCCAGGAAACGGGGGCTCGATTCGGTTTCGTCTACGAACGCGGGTCCTCCGCAGGGTCGGGCTCCCGGCCCTCGCCCCGGTCCAGCATCGAACGGAACTCCGCGAGGGCGCGCTGGGCGAACTCTCCGTCGGTGCTCTGGATGCCCATCACCGGCAGCGACGTGCCGTCCGACAGGTCCAGGCAGGGCCACGGCTCACCCACCGGCATCCGGATGTCCAGGACCTCCGGCCAGGCCAGGTGGTGCGTGCGGATGCCGTTGACGACCACCACGTTCCGCTCCGTGGCGATCAGCCGGGGACGGCCCAGCATGTGCAGCCCCGCGGCCACAGCGAGCCCGAGCCCCACGACCAGGAAGCGGTCCATCGTCCGCCACTCGGCGGGCAGGATCACGGCCAGCACGACCATGGTCGCCACGATCAGCAGGCCCAGGCCGTAGGCGACCAGCCGCACCGCGCGGGGCCGCCAGGTCCTCGGCAGGGCCGCCTTGCTCGACGCCTCGTCCACAGGTAGTTCCCTCGTCCGCACCAACTGCTCCATCTCCACGCGCTCAGGCGTGACTCACCCGGTCACCGTCCGGCCAGGCGCGGTCGCGCGCACCAGCAGGGTGGGATCAGCGACGCAGTCCGCGCAGCGCGACCGCCGTGTCCAGGGCGGCCTGCGCGGCCTCGGCGCCCTTGTCCTCGACGCTTCCCGGAAGTCCGGCGCGGTCACGCGCCTGTTCCAGGGTGTCACACGTGAGCACACCGTTGCCCACGGGGGTGGACTCGCGCAGGGCCACCTCGGTCAGACCGTGGGTGACCGACTGGCACACGTAGTCGAAGTGCGGGGTGCCGCCGCGGATGACCGCGCCCAGGGCGATCACCGCGTCGTGCCTGCGGGCCAGCTCCTGGGCCACCACCGGGATCTCCACCGCCCCGGCGACCCTCACCACGACGGGCTCGGCGGCCCCCGAGGCCTTCACCACGGCGAGCGCGTTGGCGAGCATGGGCTCGACGATCGCCTCGTTCCAGCGGGTGACGACGAGGCCCACCGAGAGCCCCGACGCGTCGACCTGGTGTTCGTCCGGACGTCCTGTGCCGCTCATGACCGGCCTTTCTGGATGGGTGTGATGGTGGTACCGGGGGGGTGGTCCTACTGTGCGACACCGGCCAGGTCGTGGCCCATCCGGTCGCGCTTGGTCAGCAGGTAGGAGAGGTTGTCGTCGGTGACGAAGGTCGGCATGGCCACCCGCTCGTTCACCCGCACCCCGTGGTGCTCCAGGCCCTCGGCCTTGGCCGGGTTGTTGGACAGCAGCCGCACCGAGGCCACTCCCAGGTCGGTGAGGATGCGCGCGCCGGCGCCGAACTCGCGCGCGTCGGCGGGCAGGCCCAGACGCAGGTTCGCGTCGACGGTGTCCACGCCCTCGTCCTGGAGGCTGTAGGCGCGCAGCTTGTGCAGCAGGCCGATCCCCCGGCCCTCGTGGCCGCCCATGTACACGATGACCCCGCGCCCCTCCTCCGCGACGGCCGCCATGGCCGCGTCCAGCTGGGCGCCGCAGTCGCAGCGGTGGGAGCCGAAGGCGTCGCCGGTGAGGCACTCCGAGTGCAGGCGGGCCAGGACGTCGTCGCCGTCGGACAGGTCACCGAGGACCAGGGCGACGTGCTCGGCGCCGTCGGCCGTGCCCTTGAAGCCGACCGCGCGCCACTCGCCGTACTGGTTGGGCATACGGGTCTCCACCATGCGCGTGACCAGGGCGGGGTTGGCCTCCTCCTCGGTGAGGGACTCACCGAGGGCGGCGCGGTGGGCGGCCAGCTGCTCGACCGACACCAGCTTCAGGCCGTGCTCGTCCGCGAACTCGCGCAGCCGGGGCAGGCGGGCCATGGTGCCGTCGTCGTTGACCACCTCAGCAAGCACACCGGCGGGGCGCAGACCGGCCAGACGGGCGAAGTCCACGGAGGCCTCGGTGTGGCCGCGGCGGGCCAGGACGCCGCCCGGACGGGCGCGCAGCGGCAGGATGTGGCCGGGGCGCACGAAGTCCACGGGGCGGCTGTCGTCGGAGGCCAGCAGGCGGATGGTGCGGGCGCGGTCGGCGGCGGAGATGCCGGTGCTGACACCCTCCCGCGCGTCCACCGTCACCGTGTAGGCGGTGCGCAGGCTCTCCTCGTTGCGCGCGGTCATCAGCGGCAGGTCGAGGCGGTCCAGGTCCTCCCCCTCCATGGGGACGCACACCACGCCGGAGGTGTAGCGGATCATGAAGGCCAGCAGCTCGGGGGTGGCGAGCTCGGCGGCGAAGATGATGTCGCCCTCGTTCTCACGGTCCTCGTCGTCCACCACCACGATGGCCCTGCCCTGGGCGAACTCCGCGATGGCGTCCTCGATGCGGTCGAGGACGACGGCCTGTCCGGTGTCGGCGGCCGGGGTGGTGTCGGTGACGGTCATGCCCGCTCCTGAAGGTGCGTCGTGGGTGGGTCCGGTGGGTGGTGGCGGGGTGCGCTAGGCGCGGGTGCCGTCCTGCGCGCGGGCACGCGAGACGGCGGTGATGCGCTCCACGTACTTGGCGATGACGTCCACCTCGACGTTCACGGTGGCGCCGACCGCCAGGGCGCCCAGCGTGGTGGCCTCCAGGGTGGCCGGGATGAGGCTGACCTCGAAGAACTCGTCCTCGGCGCCGGGGGCGCTCACGGCGGACACGGTGAGGCTGGTGCCGTCCACCGTGACGGAGCCCTTCTCGACCACGTACGGGGAGAGCTGCGGGGACAGGCCGAACCGCAGGACGTCCCAGTTGTCGCCGGGGTTCCGGGAGAGGAGGGTGGCGGTGCCGTCGACGTGGCCCTGCACGATGTGGCCGCCCAGGCGGCCGTCGGTGCGGGCGGCGCGTTCGAGGTTCACGGGGGCGCCGGGGGTGAGGGCGCCGAGAGAGGAGCGGTCCAGGGACTCCTTCATCACGTCGGCGGTGAAGGTGCCCTCGCCGAGCGCGACGACGGTCAGGCACACGCCGTTGACCGCGATGGAGTCGCCGAGACCGGCGTCGGAGCTGACCAGGGGGCCGTCCAGAGTGAGCAGGACCGCCTCACCACTGCTCCCGGCGGGTTCGATGGAGACGACCTTGCCGAGTTCCTCGACGATTCCGGTGAACACGCCCTACATCCCTTCGCCTGGCACGGCTCCGGGGAAAAGGGTGTGGAAAACGGGTCCACGACAGGAGCGGAACACGGAGCCGTCACCAAGGATCGGCACGGCTCGGACCCGCCCCAACGCGCACTGCCTCCCATCCGGACTTTAACCGTCGGTACCGGAATTCCACCGGTTCAACCGGTCGATGGAATCGACCGGGTCGCGGACTGTCACCGCCGGTTCGGACTTTCACCGACCCCGGAGCACGCGTTTGACTGTTGTCTAACGACTCGATCCTAACCCCTCCCCCACGCGGCGCATAGCCGGTGTGACGGGGGTCATTCCCGACCGGGGACCGCGGGCCGTTCGGGTCGGGTGGCCAGGCCCGCGCGCACGAACATCTCCGGCGCCCCGAAGGACGCCCAGAGGGCCACGGCGCCGTACACCGCGTACGACACAAAGGCCGACGGCAGCCCGGCCAGGTCCCGGAAGAGGATCCGCTCCACCACCAGGACGAGCAGGACCACGGAGATCCCGAGGGCGAACCGCGCCGCGCGTGCCGTGAGCGTGCCCGCGGCGCTGTACCAACCGCGCCGGTGCAGCAGGGTGAAGCCCAGGACCCCGCCGAGCAGCGCCCCGCAGGTCGTGTAGAGCCCGGCCAGCGTGTGTCCGGCGGGGTCGGAGGGTGTCGCGCCGATCCACTCGGCGGTGGGCACCACCCAGTCCCCCCGCACGCCGAACTGCCAGGCGGTCGCCACCGCGCACGGCACCAGCGACACGGCCAGCAGCCACGACACCCAGCGCACCGTGTCCAGGGAGAGCCACCAGGCCAGGACCCGGTCCTCGTAGCGCAGCACCAGCCACAGCAGGGCACCGCCCACCGCCAGACCGACCACGACGTCACTGAAATAGTGCACGCCCAGGAACACACGGGACAGGGCCACCAGCGCGATCACCGCGATCGCCGCCCACACCAGGCTCCGGCGGCCGGACCTGGCCGCGAGATAGCCGTAGGTCACCATCGCCGCC
The DNA here is from genome assembly GCF_056173345.1 of Nocardiopsis sp. iso_237. Classification (NCBI taxonomy): domain Bacteria; kingdom Bacillati; phylum Actinomycetota; class Actinomycetes; order Streptosporangiales; family Nocardiopsidaceae; genus Nocardiopsis; species Nocardiopsis sp. iso_237. Next base: position 4,505,633 of record NZ_CM149669.1, read on the forward strand.
TGGCTGTGCCCCGAGGGCATCCCGAAGCCGCCGTGCTGGGAGTATCCGGTGACCCGCGCGTCGAACCAGTAGGGACGGGAGCCGTAGAGCACCGACTTGAGCAGGTTGTTGACCACCGCCGAGGCGATGACCACCACGAAGAGCCGGGCGCCCAGGCTCGCGTGGACGCACCAGAAGACGGTCACCAGCAGGACGACGATCACGGCCTGGGAGCCGAGGAAGGTGACGATCTCCAAGGGCGGGGCGAGCCACCCGGCCAGCCCCTGCAACCAGCGGATCGCCGCGCTCTCCGCCTCCCAGAGGGCGTCCACGGCCAGGTGCTCGGTGGTCCAAGCGTTCACGCGTACTCCACGGGTCCGCGCCTGGCAACGCGCTCCCGCCGCGCCGCTCCCCCGAGGGGAAGACGGAGCCGCGACCAAGCGAAATCGACGACTACAGCGGGCAGCATAGGGCGGACCGCCCGCGGTGGCCAGGCCCCCGGGTCCGGCGCGCCGCGATCGTTACCGGAGGGTTCAGGCGAGCGCACTGGCCTTGCGGGCCTGGGCGCGCAGGGACTCGATGGCCCTGTCCGGGTCCTGGGCCCCGTAGACGGCGGATCCGGCCACGAACACGTCCGCTCCGGCCTCGGCGGCGCGCTCGATGGTCTCGTCGCTCACGCCGCCGTCGACCTGGAGCCAGACCGAGGCGTCGCGGTTGTCCAGGAGTTCACGGGCGCGGCGGATCTTGGGCAGCACCAGGTCCAGGAACCGCTGACCGCCGAATCCCGGTTCGACGGTCATGAGCAGGAGCATGTCCATCTCACCGATGAGGTCCTCGTAGGGGTCGACCGGCTCGGCGGGGTTGAGCGCCAGCCCGGCGCGGGCGCCGTGCCTGCGGATCTCGCGCAGGGTCCGCACGGGGGCGTCGGCTGCCTTGGCGTGGATGGTGACGCTTCCGGCGCCCGCCTCGGCGTACGCGGGGGCCCAGCGGTCGGGGTCCTCGATCATCAGATGGCAGTCCAGCGGGGTGGGCGTCGCCTTGAGGAGGGACTCCACGATGGGCAGGCCCAGGGTGAGGTTGGGGACGAAGTGTCCGTCCATGACGTCGACGTGCAGCCAGTCCGCGTTGGGGACGCGGGCGGCCTCGTCGGCGAGGTGCGCGAAGTCGGCGCTGAGGATGCTGGGAGAGATCTGGATTGCCACGTCAGCAGTGTATCCGGGCCGGTTCGGGGCAGGTGTGCCTCGGGGGTACCACCGAGTCAGGGGGAGACATGCTGGACGAGGACGGGCTGCGGGACTTCCTGGAGGCCTACAGCCGGGAGCTGGTCGCCGGTGACCTGGACGGGATCGCGGCGCGCTACAGCTATCCGGCCTACGTCGCGGGGGACGTCGAGAGCATCGCGGTGGCCTCGCCCGAGGACGTCAGGGCTGCCTTCACGGGAGCGGCCGAGAGCTACCGGAAGCAGGGGATGGTCGACGCCTCCCCCGAGATCCGCAGGGTGGAGGAGCTCACCGGGAGGCTGGTGTGGACGGACGTGCGCTGGTCCTATCGGGACGCGCGCGGCGAGGAGGTCCGGGCCGAGTCGTACCGGTACCTGCTGCGGGAGGCGGGGAACTCCTGCATGATCTGCGTGGTCGTCGCGACCGGCGGGGCGTGACCGCCACCTTTACGGCGTAGATTCCTGAATGTCCGAAACGCGCCCCCTGGGAACACCGTCCCAAGGGGCGCGTACGGTCGGTCCGCTACTCCGGCTTGCGGCGGAGGAGGGCGAGGAACATGGCGTCCGTACCGTGGACGTGCGGCCAGAACTGGACGTACTTCCCCTCGGGCCCGGCGGCGAGGTCGGGGACCTCGTCGAGGTAGTCCGGGGCGCGAAGGAGTTCGAGGTCCTCGCGTTCGGCCAGCACCTTCCGGACGATCCCGTCCGTCTCGTCCAGGTGCGGCGAGCAGGTCACGTAGGCGACCACGCCGCCGGGGCGCGCGGACTCGACCGCCCGGGTGAGCAGGTCGTGCTGGAGCGGGGCGAGCTGGGTGACGTTCTCCGGGCCCCGGCGCCAGCGGGACTCCGGACGGCGGCGCAGGGCGCCCAGGCCGGTGCACGGCACGTCGGCGAGCACGCGGTCGAAGGAGCCCGGCTTCCAGGCGGGCCGGGTGCCGTCGGCGACGACTGCGCGGCCCGCGTCGCGGGGGGCGCGGCGCACGGCGTCGGCGACCAGGCCCGCACGGGCGGGCTGGAGCTCCGAGGCGACCAGGCGGGCCTCACCCTGGCCCGCGATGCTGGCCAGCAGACCGGCCTTGCCGCCGGGACCCGCGCACATGTCCAGCCACAGGCCGTCGCTGCCCTTGGCGTCCACCCGGGTCAGCGCGAGGGCCACCAGCTGGCTGGCCTCGTCCTGGACGGCGGCCCGGTTCTGGCGGACCTCGCGGATCAGCCCCGGATCCCCCTCGGGCAGGTAGGCGGCGAAGGGCGAGTAGCGGCCCGGCAGCGCCCCGGACTCCTCCAGGTCCGCGACCTTGGCCCGGCCCGGCTTGGCCACGAGGGTGACCCTCGGGCGGTCGTTGTGCGCGACCAGCAGCCTCTCGGTCTGCTCCAGGCCGTCCTTGGCCCGCTCCCCCAGGGCGCGCGCCAGCTCCTTGACCACCCAGCGCGGGTGGCTCCGCACGACGGACAGGTAGCCGCTGGGGTCGCGCTCGCGGTCGGGGGCGACGATCGCGATCCACGCGTCCAGGTCGCGGGCGCTCACCTTGCGCAGGATCGCGTTCACGAACTTGCCCCGGTGCTGGCCCACCACGCGGCGGGCCAGGTCCACGGTCTCGCTGACGGCGGCGTGCGGCGGGATGTTCGTGGACAGCAGCTGGTGGGAGCCGAGCCGCAGCAGGGGCAGCACCTCGGCGTCCACCGAGGCCAGCGAACGGTCGACGCAGGTCTCCAGGATCGCGTCGTAGGTGCCCTGGTGGCGCAGGGTCCCGTAGGTGAGCTCGGTGGCCAGCGCCGCGTCCCGGCCGTGGATGCCGCGCTCACCGAGCTGGGCGGGCAGGAGCAGGTTCGCGTAGGCGTCCCGCTGCTCCACCGCGCGCAGCACGTCGTAGGCGACCCGGCGGGCCGGGTCCCGGGGCTGGGGCGGAGCGGTCCGGTGGCCACCGCCCTGCCTGGGTTTTCCACCCTTACGGGGACGCTGGTTCCGGGACCGGGACTGCTCGCTCAACGTGTGCTCTGCCTCAACAAGCCGGGGACGGGTGCCGACGCACGCTCACGCACGCCAGATCCGAGAGTACGGCAGCTCAGCGGCCGAGTCGGTCGTCGTCGGTGGGACGCACGCCACGGGCCCAGTCCACGGCGGCCATCTCCTTCTTGCCCTGCGGCTGCACCAGGCCGAGCTCCACGGGGTGGGTGCTGGTGCCGACGATGACGCGCTTCTTGTCCGCGTGCAGCTGGCCGGGGTCGAGGTCGGGCCGGTCGGCGTCGGTGACGGGCCGCACCGCGCCGAGCTTGAGGCGCGTGCCCCGGAAGGTGGTCCAGGCGCCGGGAGCGGGCGTGCAGGCGCGGGCGACCCGGTCCACGCGCTGGGCGGGCGCGGTGAAGTCGAGTTCGGCGTCCAGGGTGGTGAGCTTGCCCGCGTAGGACACGTCGGCGTCCGGCTGCGGGACCGGGCTGAGCTCCCCGGAGGCGATGCCGTCGACGGTGCGGAGCAGGAGTCCCGCGCCGGACTCCGCGAGGCGCCCGAGCAGTTCTCCGCTGGTGTCGGTGGAGCGGACCGTCTCCGCGAGGGTGCCGTAGACCGGTCCGGCGTCGAGCTCCTTGACGATCCGGAAGGTGGAGGCTCCGGTGACGTCGTCGCCGTGCAGGACGGCGTGCTGGACCGGGGCGGCGCCGCGCCACGCGGGCAGCAGCGAGAAGTGCAGGTTCACCCAGCCGTGCTTGGGGACGTCCAGCGCGGACTGCGGCAGCAGGGCCCCGTAGGCCACCACCGGGCAGCAGTCGGGGGCGATCTCCGACAGGCGGGCCAGGAACTCGGGGTCCCCGGCCTTGGCGGGCTTGAGGACCTCGATGCCCTCACTCTCGGCGAGTTCCGCGACGGGGCTGGCGGAGACCCTCCGCCCACGGCCGGAGCGCGCGTCGGGTCGGGTGACCACCGCCACGACCTCGTGCTCGGAGTCGATGAGCGCCCGGAGCGAGGGCACCGCCACCTCCGGCGTTCCGGCAAAGACAAGCTTCATGTTCGGGTCCCCTCCGCTGCGCCTACGGATCACTGTTCTACCAGTACCAGCGGGGTCTCCCGAGCGGGAAAGGCGGTGTTGTCGGCGGGTTCTGGTAAACCAAGGGTGATGACTGAGCAGCCCGACCAGCCCGACGACGGCCTCTTCGACGTGTCGGAACTGCTGGACCCCAAGGCGCTGGCCAAGGCCAGGGCCAGGGAGGCGTCCCGCCCCGAACCGCGAAGGCCCGCCGCGAGCCTTCCGGTGGCGCGCGTCATCGTGGACACACCGCTCCCCCACTTGGACCGCTACTTCGACTACCAGGTCTCCAGCGACCAGGACGCCGACGCGGTGCCCGGCTGCCGGGTGAAGGTCATGTTCAACGGGCGCCTGTTGGCGGGGCTGCTCGCGGAGCGGGTGGAGCGGTCGGACTTCGCCGGGCGGCTCGCCTATCTGGACTCGGTCGTCTCCTCGGAACCGGTCCTGTCCCCGGAGATCCTGGAGCTGGCCCGGGCCGTGGCGGACCGGTACGCGGGCACCCTCAACGAGGTGGCCAAGCTGGCCATACCGCCGCGCAGGGTCAAGGTGGAGCGGGAGGCCCCGCCGGAGGAGGAGACCGGCCCGGAGCGGGACGACACGGCGGCGGACCCGGGGCCCTGGCGGGACTATCCGGAGGGTCCGGCGTTCGTCGAGGCCCTGCGTGAGGGGCGTCCGGCCCGCGCTGTCTGGAACGCCCTGCCCGGCCCGGAGTGGGCCGACGCCATCGCGGTGGCCGCCGGGGCCGCACTGGACGCCGGTCGCGGCACGGTGATCGTGGTCCCCAACAGCCGTGACGTGCAGGCCGTGGACGCCGCTCTGACGCGCCTCCTGGGCGAGGGACGCCACGCCGCGCTCCCCGCCGACCTGGGCCCGACCCCGCGCTATCGGCGCTGGTTGTCGGTGCTGCACGGGCGGACCAGGGTGGTGGTGGGCTCGCGCCTGGCCCTGCTGGCGCCCGTGCGCGATCTGGGCCTGGTGGTGCTGTGGGACGACGGGGACGACGTGCACGTGGACCCGCACGCGCCCTATCCGCACGCCCGCACGGTCCTCGCGATGCGCGCGCACATGTCGGGTGCCGGAGCGCTCTTCGGCGGACACACCCGCACCACCGACGCCCAGCTGCTGGTGGAGTCCGGGTGGGCGCTCCCGCTGGTCTCCGACCGGACGACCCTGCGCGGCCGGGCGCCGGTGGTCAAACCCGCCGGTGACGACCGCGAACTGGCCCGGGACGAGGCGGCGCGCTCCGCCCGGCTGCCGAGCCTGGCGCTCAAGGCGGCCCGGGAGGGGGCGCGGGAGGGCCCGGTGCTGTTCCAGGTGCCGCGTCGGGGCTATCTCAACGCCCTGGCCTGCGCCGGATGCCGCGAACCGGCCCGCTGCGGGGCCTGTCACGGGCCGCTGGCCATCCGCGAGGCGCACGCCGTGCCCTCCTGCGGGTGGTGCGGCCGGGTGGCCGGGCAGTGGGCCTGCTCCGAGTGCGGGGTGACCCGTATGCGGGCGGTGGTGGTGGGTGCCCGCCGGACCGCCGAGGAGCTCGGCCGGGCCTTCCCGTCCCTGACCGTGCGCACCTCGGGACGGGACGAGGTCCTGGCCGAGGTGCCGAACCGGCCGTCGCTGGTGGTCTCCACCCCCGGCGCGGAGCCGGTCGTCCCGGAGGGCGGGTACGCGGCCGCGGTGCTCCTGGACGGCTGGGCACTGCTCAACCGGGCGGACCTGCGCGCCTCGGAGGAGGCGCTGCGCCGCTGGCTGAACGCGGCCGCGCTCGTGCGGCCGGGCGGCACCGTGGTGGTCTCGGCCGACGCGTCACTTCCGGTGGTGCAGTCGCTCGTGCGCTGGGACCCGGGCGGGTTCGCCGAACGGGAGCTGGCCGAGCGGCGCGGGCTGGGCTTCCCTCCGGCGGTGTCGATGGCCTCGATCACCGGGGCCCCCGAGCACGTGCGTGAGCTGCTGGACCAGATCCGGCTGCCCGAGTCCGCCGAACTGCTGGGACCGGTGCCGGTCGGTTCCGAGACCGGCGAGAACGGTGACCACGTGACCGAGCGGGCGCTGTTGCGTGTGCCGCGCGGGGCGATCGGTGACCTCTCCCGCGCGTTGAAGGCTGCCGCCTCGGCGCGCAGCGCGCGCCGGGACGAACACCTCGTGCAGGTCCGGGTGGACCCGCCGCACGTGCTCTAGGCGACCGGTTCCGACCACGGACCGGCGCTCTCCCCGAAGCGGGCCCGGTACAGGTCGCGCAGGAGGGCGACCTCGGCGCCGTGGTGGATGAACTCGCGGTTCAGGTGCAGGATGAGCACGACCAGCGGGAAGTCCGACCACTGAGCCGCCTCGGCGCCGCCCACCGGTTCGGCCAGGTCGTCGTCGTCGAGTTCCTGGACGTGGTCGGACCAGGTCACGTAGGCCCTGCGCAGCCGCTGTCTGGCCTCGGCCGCGGTGGAGGGCCAGTCGATGTTGTCGCGGCTGGCGGTCCGGTCCCCGAAGTGCCAGTTGATCCTGGCCTCCAGCACGTCCACCACGATGTGTCCCAGCCGCCAGGCGATGGTGGTGACCGGCGGCGGCACGGGTTCCGGATAGGCACCGTCCGGGGCGTGGCGGCCGTCGGGCAGCTGGCGCACCGTCCAGCAGTCGGGGACGGGCTCCCAGTAGAACTCGGCGTCCGTCAGCCCCTCCAGCCTGGGCCACAGGGAGAAGTCCCAGTAGAACCTCATCTGGGCCAGGATCTCACCGTTCCAGTTCAGCGCCATCGCGTCGCTCCCCTTCCTCGCCTGGGCACGCGGCCCAGTCCGCCCAGGGTTCCACACCCCGGGGCGGACACGTCCTCGTCCGGGTAGGGCCACCAGGTCAGGTCGGCGACCCCCGGTTCGACGGGGAGGAAGGGGGCGAAGGCCCGCTCCGCCGTGGGGCGGGGAGCCGTGGACGTGAGGGCGACGTATCCGCCGCCGCGCATCATGCCGTGCAGGGTGTCGAGCCCGGCGGGCGGGTCCTGCTCCGTGCCGGGACGGGTCATCAGTACGGCGACGGGCTCGTCGAAGTCGACGAGCCCGCTGGTGTGGAGGCGTCGGAGCACGGCGTCCGTCCCGGAGTCGCCGGAGCCGTCCCCGGCCAGGACGGTCGCGTTGCGCGCGGGGGCGGCCAGCACCCCCGCCGTCCCGGTCGGCGCCAGGTGCACCAGGGTGGCGTCGGCGCTGGCCCGGCGGACGCGCTCGGCGGTGCCGGGCACCGGACAGCCCCAGTCCACGAACTGGCGGATCCCGGCGTCCGCGCAGAGGTAGTCGACGACGCGGCCCAGGAAGGCCTGGTGCACGCGGACCCGTTCGGCCTCGGCCGGGTCCGGCGGGCGGGTGCGCGAGCCGAGGCTGACCACCGGTGAGGGCTGCTCGGGGACGCGCGGGGGTTCGGACGCTCGGAACACGGCCGTGAGGGGACCTGTCTTGGGTCCTCGTACGTCCGTCACGATCACGCTCCCCCAGCCGGTTCGCTCGCGGGAGGCGGGACGCCGCGTCGGTACGGACCGGTCGGGCCCGGCGACGGCGCGCCCCACCGTCAGGGCCCGATAGTACCGCCTGGGAACGTGATCCCCGGCACACCCCCGCGTGAAATGTGACCCAGTGCGTCGAATGTGGGGTCATGCGTAGTGAAGTTCCATGAGTCCGAGGTCCCGAATACTCCGATTCCGGACACTCCGGGCGAGAAGGGGGCCTCAGAGGACGTTGCGGGGGTCCGGAACCGGGGCGAGGCGGCCGTCGCAGTCGGCGTACTCCCAGCGCGGGCCACGGGCCACGAGGTCCGCCACCGCGCCGACCAGACGGTCGACGTGCTCCTCGGTGGTCCCCACGCCCAGGCTCGCCCGCACGGCCTGCTCGTGCCCCTCGGGCAGCAGGTGGGTGGTGAGCGGGTGGGCGCAGAACAGGCCGTCGCGCACGCCGATCCCGTACTCGGCGGAGAGGGCGGCGGCCAGGAGGTCGGCGGGCAGGCCGTCGACCACGAAGGACACGATCCCCACCCGCGCGTGTTCGGCGTCCCACAGGGACAGTTCGCGCACGCCGTCGATCTCGCCCAGCCCGGAGCGCAGGCGCTCCAGCAGGGCGGCCTCGCGGATGTGCTGGAGCGAGAGCGTCTCGGTGGTGAAGGTGTCGCAGGCCGCCGCCAGCGCCACGGCGCCCAGCACGTTCGGGCTGCCCGCCTCGTGCCGCGCGGGCAGGTCGTTCCACTGGACGTCGTGCTCGGTCACCCGGCGCGTCGCTCCCCCGCCGGCGAGGTAGGGGGCGGCGTCGCCGAGCCAGTCGGCGCGGCCCGCCAGCACCCCGGACCCGAAGGGGGCGTAGAGCTTGTGCCCGGACAGCGCCACGTAGTCGGCCCCGGTCCCGGAGAGACTGAACGGCAGGTGCGGCACGTACTGGGCGGCGTCCACCACCACGCGGGCGCCCTCGGCGTGGGCGGCCTCGACCAGCTCCTCGACCGGCCAGATCTCGCCGGTGACGTTGGAGGCGGCGGTGACGCACAGCAGCCGGGGCCCCTCGGGCGCCTCCGCGAGCGCGGTCCGGGCGGCGGTGACGGCGGTCTCGGGCGACGCGGGCAGGGGCAGCCGGACGACCTTCCCGGCGCGTGAGGCCGGGTGCTCCCACGGGAGGAGGCTCGCGTGGTGCTCGGACTCGAAGACCACCACGGTGCAGCCCTCGGGAACGGCGCGGGCCAGCAGGTTGACGGCGTCGGTCGTGCCGCGCACGAACACGACGGCGTCGGCGGAGCCGTACGCGTCGGCCTCGGTGCGCACGCCCAGGAACCGGGAGACGCTCCGGCGGGCGCGCTCGTAGGCGTCGGTGCTGACCTGCGAGTGGTGCCCGGCGCCCCGGTGGACGCTGGCGTAGTAGGGCAGGGCGGCGGCGAGCGCGTCCGCGACGCTGGTCAGGCAGGGGGCGCTGGCGGCGTAGTCGAAGTTGGCATAGTCGACGCGCTCACCGGTGACCAGGGGGACCCCGCCCTCGGCGGTGACGATCGCGCACTCGGTACGGGCCTCGGCCTCGCGGGCCGCGTCCCGGGCGGCGGAACGGCTGGAGCGCGTGGAGTCGAACGGGATGACAGTGGTCATGGGGCACCTCTTCTGCGGGTCGTGGGACCCACGGGGTACGCCGATGACGGCTGCGCCTCAGGGGTCCGCGCTTGTCTGACACGGTCGTGTCGGGACCTGGTCCTCACCCGGGGCACCCCACCGCGGAAGGAGGGTTGCCGACCAGCTAGCCGGGGCTTGTCGCTGGTACTCGTGACCTGAGCGGAAATGTAACACAGGGCTCCCGTGGCGCGCATCCGTGTGCTCGTGTGCCCTGGACCACCCCCGCCCTTGACACCGACCGTCCCGGCTGGGCCATACTGATCGAGAACTGCCCTCACGTCGCGGGTGTCCGGTTTCCCCCGGCCGCCCTTCAGACGCGAGACTCCAGTGAGTTGGAGTTTTCGCGTGCCCGCAGACAAGAGGTGCTTTTCCGTTGTACGGCGACGACCGTGTTCAGCAGCTTCTCCGCGACCCCAGGGTCGTGCTCATCTCCGGCTACGCCCGTCTTCCCGACTCGGTGGCGAGCCATTCCCAGTACCAGCGGCTCGGTGTCGTGCTCGCGGTGGACTCCGCGGACGGCCGGATCGTGGCCGCGGACACCACCCTCCTGACCGACCTGGCCAAGGACTTCTTCCGTGCCCTGGTCGAGGGCGCCTCGGTGACCGAGGACATCGCGGAGATCGTCCAGCGGGTCCAGACGCGCTACGCGGGCCAGTCCGGCGCCGCGCTCACCACCGCGCTGCGCCGCTGCCTGGAGACCTACTACCAGCTGCGGGACGGCGACCAGCTGCCCTGCGGCCCCGTGGACCCCGAGAGCCCGTCCGACGGCGAGGAGTGACCCCCCATGCGTGAGACCAGTTCCCCACCCGATCCCGCTCCCGGTCCGGGAGCCCCGCTCCCGCTGGCCGGGGTGCGGATCGCCGACCTGTCCCGGGTGCTCGCGGGCCCCTACGCCACCATGCTGCTCGCTGACATGGGCGCCGAGGTGGTGAAGGTGGAGCAGCCCGGCCGGGGTGACGACACCCGGTCCTGGGGCCCGCCCTACGCCGAACCCACCGAGGAGCACCGGGCGGACCACTCCCCCGGCGAGGCCGCCTACTTCCTGTCCGTCAACCGGAACAAGCGCAGCCTGGCCGTCGACCTGAAGGACCCCGAGGGGCTGGCCGCCGTCCAGGAGCTGTGCGCGACCTCGGACGTGGTGATCCAGAACTTCCGGCCCGGGGTGATCGACCGGCTCGGACTGGGCTACGAGCAGGTGAGCGCGCGCAATCCGGCCGTCGTGTACTGCTCCGTGAGCGGCTTCGGCCCCGAACACGAACCCGCCACCCGCCCGGGGTTCGACATCGTCGTCCAGGCCGAGAGCGGGCTGATGGCCACCACCGGTCCCGCCGACGGTCCGGCGAGCAAGGTGGGTGTGGCGCTCACCGACGTCCTGACCGGCCTGAACGCTGCCGTGGGCATCCTCGGCGCGCTCATGCGGGCCCGGGTGACCGGGCGCGGTGAGAACATCAGCGTCTCCCTGGTCAACTCCACCCTGTCCAGCCTGGTCAACCTCGCGCAGCAGGCGCTGGTCACCGGGGCCGAACCGGCGCGCGTGGGCAACGCCCACACGACCATCGTGCCGTACCAGGTGTTCCCCACCAAGGACGCCGAGGTGGTGATCGCCGCCGGGAACGACGCCCTCTACCAGCGTCTGTGCGCCGCGATCGACCGCCCCGACCTGGGCGCGGACCCCCGGTACGCCACCAACCCGGAGCGGGTGGCGCACCGGGGGGAACTGGTCGCGGAGCTGTCCGCGACTCTGCGGGAGCGGCCCGCCGAGGACTGGATGCGGGTCCTGGTCGAGGCCGGGGTCCCGGCCGGCCGGGTCCGCGGGGTGCTGGACGCCCTGCGCACCGCGGACGCCAACGGCGACGACGTCCTGCGCACCGTGGAGCACCCCACCGCCGGGCCGTTGGAGCAGGTCCGCGCGGGGTTCCGCATGGAGCACACCCCCGTGCCGATGACCGCGCCGCCGCTGCTCGGACAGCACTCGGCACAGGTCCTGACCGAGCTCGGCCTCACCCCGGAGCGGATCGCGGCGCTCCTGACCAGTGGCGCCGTCCAACAGACCGACGTCGGCTGAGCCGGGCCCCGCCCCGGCACCGACCCCGCACACGCAAGCACCACGAAGGGACACCCACCATGAGCGACTCCCAGCGCAGGGCCGCCGCCCCCGACCCCCTCGACTTCCTGGCGGTGGACGCCGAGCTCTCCGACACCGAGCGCGACATCCGCGACGCCGTCCGCGAGTTCTCCACCCGTGAGCTCCTGCCCAACGTGGCCGACTGGTTCGAGGCCGGAACCCTCCCGGACCCGCGCGGTCTGGCCAAGGCCTTCGGTGACCTCGGCGTGCTCGGCATGCACCTGGACGGGTACGGCTGCGGCGGCTCCAGCGCGGTCGCCTACGGCCTGGCCTGTAGGGAGCTGGAGGCCGTGGACTCGGGGCTGCGGAGCTTCGTGTCCGTGCAGGGCTCGCTGGCCATGGCCGCCATCCACAAGTTCGGCTCGGAGGAGCACAAGAACGAGTGGCTGCCGAGGATGGCCGCCGGTGACGCGATCGGCTGCTTCGGGCTGACCGAGCCCGACTCCGGCTCCGACCCCGGCTCCATGCGCACGCGCGCCCGCCGCGACGGGTCGGACTGGGTCCTCAACGGCACCAAGATGTGGATCACCAACGGCTCGGTCGCGGACGTCGCCGTGGTGTGGGCCGCCACCGAGGACGGCATCCGCGGCTTCGTGGTGCCCACGGACACCCCCGGGTTCTCCGCCAACGTGATCCACAGGAAGCTGTCGCTGCGCGCCTCGATCACCTCCGAGCTGGTCCTGGAGGACGTGCGGCTGCCCGCCGACGCCGTCATGCCCGGGTCGAAGGGTCTCGGCTCCCCGCTCTCCTGCCTGAACGAGGCCCGCTACGGGATCGTGTGGGGCGTGGCCGGCGCCGCCCGCGCCTGCTACGAGGCGTCCCTGGACTACGCGAGGACGCGGGAGCAGTTCGGCAGGCCGATCGGCGGGTTCCAGCTCACCCAGCGCAAGCTGGCCGACATGGTCGTGGACGTCAACCACGCCGCGATGACGGCGCTGCGGATCGGTCGCCTCAAGGACGAGGGGAACTGCCACCACAACCACGTGAGCTTCGGCAAGTTCGCGAACGTGGCGGCGGCCCAGAGGGTGGCCCGGACGGCGCGCGGCATCCACGGCGCCAACGGGATCACCCTGGAGTACCCGGTGATGCGGCACATGGTGAACCTGGAGACCGTGGCCACGTACGAGGGCACGGAGGAGATCCACGCGCTGAGCATCGGCCAGTCCGTGACCGGCGTCTCGGCGTTCCGCTAGACCGGGGGCGCGCCCACGGGTGCCATCGGTCGCCGGAAACCATCACAATGGGAGCATCCGATCGAGGGAGTTGCCGAAGATGGTGAACGAACCGACGAAGCGGTTCGAGATGACGAAACTGCGGCGGACCGCCAACGCCTTCGTCAGCGGCTTCGTCAAGTACGGGGCCTGCCCGCCGGAGCTGCACCTGCTCACCACGCGTGGGCGCACCTCCGGTTTCCTGCGCACCATCCCGCTCAGTGTCCTGGACAGTGAGAGCGGCCGGTACCTGGTCTCCCCGTACGGGGAGGTCGACTGGGTGCGCAACATCCGCAAGGACGGTTTCGCGACCCTGCGCCAGGGCGGCTGGATCGAGCTGGTGAGCGTGCGGGAGCTGGGCCCGGCCGAGGCGGCTCCGGTACTCAAGGAGTACCTGGACAACCCCCGGTCCGCGGTCGTCGGCCCGTACTTCGACGCTCCTCCGGAGGCCCCGGAGCAGGCGTTCGAGGCCGAGGCCGACCGGCACCCGGTCTTCCAGATCGTGCGGTCCACGACGATCCGTCTGTAGTACCGCGCACGGAGCCCCGGTCACCCGAAGCGGGTGGCCGGGGCTCCGCCGTGGGGGCTCAGCGCGCGGGGCGCAGCAGGGCCGTGCCCCGGTCGAGCGTTGTGTAGCCCACGGTCGCGTAGGTCATGGCCGGGGTCGGGTAGGCCTCGTTCGGTGTGGTGTTGATGTACACCCGGTCGCCGCCCCGACGCGCGGTCAGGGCGCACGCCGTGAGGGCGAGCGCGACGGCCAGGCCCCGGCGCCGGTGCGCGGGGACCACGCCGAGGGGTTCGATCTCCGAGCAGCGGTTCTCCGGGTCCCACCAGACGACGCAGCAGGCGGCCAGCGACCCGTCGGGGGCCTCCACCACCAGGTCGAGTTCGCGGTCGTACAGCAGCGCGGCGCGGGTGCTGTCGTACCGTTCCCGGCTGAACCGGCTGGTCAGGTCCGGGTTCACCGTGCCCACGCGCTCGGGCCAGGGGAGGTCGGAGGGCTTCCAGGCGGTGCGGTGACACGCCACGCGGGCCTCCTCCTCGTCCTCACGGACGGGGCGGATCCGGTACCCGTCGGGGAGGCGGATCTCCTCCTCGGTGGCGGCGCGGCCCATCCACTCACCGAAGGTGTTGTCCTTCCCGAGGGCGAAACCGGCCTTCTCCGCGAGGTCGCGGAGCACGGTGTCCCCCTCGAAGGCCAGGAGTTCCACGGCGGCGTCACCGGTTCGGGTCAGAGCCCAGTCCAGGAGCGCGGCCCCGGCCTCCGGATCGCGGGAGGCACCCACGGCCGAGACGGTGGCCAGCGCACGCAGGGCGTCGGGCCCTTCGATCACGGCCCAGCCCGCGATCTCACCGTCCCGTTCGGCCACGGCCGCGTTCCCACCGGTGAACTCCTCGGTGGCCAGCTGCCAGCCGAGCCCGCCCGGGTGCGGGGCCGTCGGCCACAGGCGCTGGGCCAGCGCCTCCAGGGAACGCCCGTCTTCGGGGCGGAGCGGACGGATGTGGAGCATGGGGGGCTGCCTTCCCTCGGAGTGGTCCCAGGCACGTTAGCTCCCGGGACCTCCCCGCTCCACCGGTTTTCCGGGCCGCACCGCCCTCGCGGGGCGGCCGCGGGTCAGTTGCGGACGCGGAAGACGTCGTAGACGCCGTCGACCCCGCGGACCGCGCGCAGCACGCTGCCCAGGTGCGTGGGGTCGGCCATCTCGAAGGTGAAGCGGCTCTGCGCCACCCGGTCCCGGCTGGTCTGCACCGTCGCGGACAGGATGTTCACGTGCTGGTCGGAGAGCACCCGGGTGATGTCGGACAGCAGACGGGAGCGGTCCAGGGCCTCCACGTGCAGCGCCACCAGGAACATCGAGTCCTCGGTGGGGCGCCACTCGACGTCCACCATGCGCTCGCGGTCCAGGCTCGCGGCGTTGACGCAGTCCGCGCGGTGCACCGAGACCCCGTTGCCCCGGGTCACGAAGCCCACGATCTCGTCACCGGGCACGGGCGTACAACACTTGGACAGGCGCGCCCACACGTCGGCGTCGCCTCCGGCCACGACCACGCCCGGGTTGCCCGCGCGCTGGCGGCTGGTCGCCACCTTGGTCGGCAGTGAGGACTCCGCGAGGTCCTCCGCGTGGCTGTCCAGCCCGCCCATGGACTCCACGAGCTTGCCCACCACGCTCTGCGCGCTGACCTGGCGTTCGCCCACGGCCGCGTACAGGGAGTCGACGTCCGGATAGCGCAGGTCGCGGGCGAGGGCGATGATGGCCTCCCCGTTGAACAGGCGCTTGACCGGCAGCTCCTGCTTGCGCATGTACTTGGCGATCTCGTCCTTGCCCTGCTCGATCGCGGCCTCGCGGCGTTCCTTGGTGAACCAGTGCCGGATCTTGTTGCGGGCGCGCGCGCTCTTGACGAAGTTGAGCCAGTCGCGGCTGGGCCCGGCGTCGGGGTCCTTGGAGGTGAGGATCTCCACGGTCTCGCCGTTGTGCAGCTCGTTCTCCAGCGGCACCAGGCGTCCGTTGATCCGGGCGCCCACGGTGCGGTGGCCGACTTCGGTGTGCACGGCGTACGCGAAGTCGACCGCCGTGGCGCCCTGCGGCAGGGAGATGACGTCGCCGCCCGGGGTGAAGACGAACACCTCCTGCACGGACAGGTCGAAGCGCAGCGACTCCAGGAACTCGCCCGGGTCCTTGGTCTCCTGCTGCCAGTCGATGAGCTGGCGCAGCCACTGCATGTCGGTGGTGCCCTTGGGCTTGGCCTCGGCACCGGAGGAGTTGCGGTCCTCCTTGTACTTCCAGTGCGCGGCGATGCCGTACTCGGCGCGGCGGTGCATCGCGCGGGTGCGGATCTGGAGCTCGACCGGGTTGCCGGAGGGGCCGATGACCGTCGTGTGCAACGACTGGTACATGTTGAACTTCGGCATCGCGATGTAGTCCTTGAACCGGCCGGGGACCGGGTTCCACCGCGCGTGGATCGTGCCCAGGGCCGCGTAGCAGTCCCGGACGCTGTCCACCAGGACCCGCACCGCGATGAGGTCGTAGATCTCGTCGAAGCCCACGTTGCGGGCGATCATCTTCTGGTAGATCGAGTAGTAGTGCTTGGGTCGGCCACGCACGGTCGCCTTGAGCTTGGACTCGCGCAGGTCGGCCGAGACCGCCTCGATGACCTCCTGGAGGTACACGTCGCGGCGGGGGGCCCGCTCGGAGACCAGGCGGGCGATCTCGTCGAAGCGCTTGGGGTAGAGGGTGGCGAAGGCCAGGTCCTCCAGCTCCCACTTGATGGTGTTCATGCCCAGGCGGTGGGCGAGCGGAGCGAAGATCTCCAGGGTCTCGCGGGCCTTCTTCTCCCGCTTGGCCCGGGCCGGGAGGTAGCGCAGGGTGCGCATGTTGTGCAGGCGGTCGCACAGCTTGATGACCAGCACGCGGATGTCGCGGGCCATCGCCACGACCATCTTGCGGACCGTCTCGGCCTGGGTGGCCTCGCCGTACTTGACCTTGTCCAGCTTGGTGACTCCGTCGACCAGCTCCGCGATCTCGTCACCGAAGTCGGCGCGCAGCTCGTCGAGGGAGTAGTCGGTGTCCTCGACGGTGTCGTGCAGGAGGGCGGCGGCCAGGGTGGCCTCCTGCATGCCGAGCTCCGCGAGGATGGTGGCCACGGCGAGGGGGTGCGTGATGTAGGGGTCGCCGCTCTTGCGTTTCTGGTGGCGATGATGGTGGGCCGCGACCTCGTAGGCGCGTTCGATCAGCCGCACGTCCACCTTGGGATGGGTGGCGCGCACGGTCTTGATCAGTGGTTCGAGCACCGGGTTCATCGTCACTCCCCGCTGGGCCCCGAGTCGGGCGAGCCTTCGGCGTACTCGCACGGTGGAGGGTGTGGTGGCCGCCTGACCCCCCGGGGCACCCGGCCCCGAGACGTCGGAGGGCGCCGCGTCACGCGCGGCGCCCTCCGGGCGGTCCTTCTGTGGTCTGTCGGTGCCCTGCGCACGCTCCGACCGCGTGGTGGTGGCTTCTTCCTGGGGGGTGGCGGCCGTCCGCGTCTCGGGGGTCTGCCCGCCCGACCCCTGATCGGACACAGCCCCGGTCGAGACCACTTCGCTTGGCATGCCTACCTCCCGCGGTTCCTCCCGGTGGAGCCGACGTCGCCGTCCGGCTCGCCTCCGGTGCACGTGCGTGTCATCAGGGCCAGTCGTTGACGCGGCCGCCGCGGTCCCCTCGCCCGCCAGTCTAGTGGGGACCACTCCCCACCTGCGCGGGGAGCGGTCAGGCGCCTCGTGTCCCCGGTACCGACTCGTAGGTACGCCTGGTGACGCAGATCACCAGGTGCGTCACACCGAGTGCTGGAGTACGTCAACAAGGACGAACTGTCGAGGTATTCCCCCGTGGGGGGCGACAGTCAGGCGAGGTCGGCCTCAGACCGAAAGGAGGGTGCGCGGCTCCACGTCGGGCATCTTCTCCCGCCCCCGCAGTGCGGAGAGCTCCATCAGGACGGAGAATCCCACGACCGTACCACCCGCCTTGCGGACCAGGTCCACCGCGGCCCTGCCGGTCCCGCCGGTCGCGAGGACGTCGTCGACGATGAGCACACGGCCGCCCGGGGTGATCGCGTCGGCGTGGATCTCGACGGTCGCGGTGCCGTACTCCAGATCATAGGCCTGGTCGATGGTCTCCGAGGGCAGTTTCCCGGCTTTGCGCGCCGGAACGAAGCCCGCGTCCAGTGCCATGGCGACGGGGGCGCCGAAGATGAACCCGCGCGCCTCCAGCCCGACGACATGGTCGATCCCGCTGTCGAGGAACGGCGCGGCCAGGGCCCGCACCGCGACGGCGAACGCCTCCGGGTGGTTGAGCAGGGGCGTGATGTCCTTGAACAGGATGCCCGGGTGCGGGAAGTCCGGGACGTCGCGGACGTGGGCCCTGATCAGGTCGAGGTCGGCGGCGTCCGGGACGTCCGGGGTCGCGGTGTCGTGGGACATGGGTGGCGGGGCCTTCTGTGGTGGGTCCGGTCTGGCGGAACTGCGGGCGGAGGTGGCCGGGACACAGCGGTACCGGCCCCGGGAGGGGGCCGGTACCGAAGTCTGTGGCGAGCCGGGGCACGGCCCGGCCCGGTGTTATCCCTTGGGCTTGTCGTCGTCGCCGAAGTCGGGACGGTCCTCGACCGGGGTGTCGTCGGCGGCGGGCGTGATGACCTCGCCGACACCGGCCTTGAGCATCCGGATACGGGTGCCCGGGGAGATCTCCAGCAGCACGTCCTGGTCGTGGATCTCCACCACGGTGGCGAAGATGCCCGCCTTGGTCATGACCTCGACGCCGGGGACCAGGGAGCTCTGCATCTGCGTCTCCTGCTGGCGGCGCTTCTGGTTCGGGCGCCAGAAGAGGAGCCAGAAGACCAGGAGGATCAGCACGAACGGGAGCATCATGCTGAAGATGCTGCCCTCCTGCTGGGCCGCGTCGGCGAGAGTGTAAATGCCCTGCACGGGGGCGTCCTTCCTGACGTTTCGTGTGGCCGACGTCTGCCGGTTCGGACACCGCGACGACCACCTTCTCGGGCCGACCGACCACGGCGGCCGGAGTCGTACCCGATGCCTACAACGCTCGGGGGAGCCAACTCGTTCCGCCGGTGTCCGACGACGCCAGGACGGGGACGCTGCCCCGTCGTGGCTGGTTCGACACAGTTTACGTGGCGCCGGTCACCGGCGACCCACCGCCCGGGGTCGGAGCGCTAACGGTTCGGACCCGGTTCGCGCACGCGCCCCCACGCGCCCCGGCGGGGACCCGCGGGGAGGCCTCCCGCCCCGGTCAGGGGGCCGGGGTGCCCTGACCGGCCCTCCCGGCGCCGTTGGCGGCGGGGTCGGCAGCGGCGCCGAAGGCGGCGTCCGGCGGCGGGGTGATCCCCATGTGCGCCCAGGCCATCGGGGTCGCCACGCGGCCGCGCGGGGTCCGGGCGAGGAAGCCGGAGCGGACCAGGAAGGGCTCCGCGACCACCTCCACCGTCTCGGCCTCCTCGCCCACGGACACGGCGAGCGTGGACAGCCCCACCGGCCCGCCCCGGAAGCGGTTCATGAGCACGTCCAGGATGGCCCGGTCCAGGCGGTCCAGCCCCAGGGCGTCCACCTCGTACAGCTCCAGGGCGGCCCGGGCGTTGCCCAGGGTGAGGTGCCCGCCTCCGCGCACCTCCGCGTAGTCGCGTACGCGGCGCAGCAGGCGGTTGGCGATCCGGGGGGTGCCGCGCGAGCGACCGGCGATCTCGCGGGCCGCGTCGCCCTCCAGCGGGGCGCCGAGGAGCCCGGCGGAGCGGTGCAGGATCTGTTCCAGCTCGTCGGGCTCGTAGAAGTCCATGTGCGCGGTGAAGCCGAAGCGGTCGCGCAGCGGTGCCGGGAGCATGCCCGCGCGGGTGGTCGCCCCGACCAGGGTGAACGGGGCGATGTCGAGCGGGATGGCGGTGGCGCCGGGCCCCTTGCCGACCACGACGTCCACCCGGTAGTCCTCCATGGCGACGTAGAGCATCTCCTCCGCGGGGCGGGCCATGCGGTGGATCTCGTCGAGGAAGAGGACCTCTCCCTCCTGGAGGGTGGAGAGCACTGCGGCCAGGTCGCCGGAGCGTTCGATGGCCGGGCCCGAGGTGATGCGCAGGGGCGCGCCGAGTTCGGCGGCGATGATCATGGCCAGGGTGGTCTTGCCCAGGCCCGGGCCGCCGGACATGAGGATGTGGTCGGGGGCGCGGCCCCGGCGCTGGGCGCTGTGCAGGACCAGGGAGAGCTGTTCGCGCACCCGGTGCTGGCCGACGAACTCGTCCAGGTTCCTCGGGCGCAGCGCACCCTCGATCTGGTGTTCCTCGACGTCGGCCTCGGGTGAGACGGCGTCACGCTCGTACACGGGTGTTCTCCCTCCGGTTCCCGTTGGGGGCTAGGCGCGGCTGAGCCTGCGCAGGGCGCTGCGCAGCAGCACGGTGACGTCGTTGGTGTCCTCGGCCTCGGCGGCCACGGCGGCGGCCGCGGCCTCGGCGTCCTTGCTGGACCAGCCGAGGTTGACCAGGCCGGAGACGACCTGTCCGCGCCAGGCCCCGTGGGGTTCCATGCCCTGGGGTCCGTCGGCGGGCGGCAGGGTGCCGTCGGTCATGACCGGGGCGTCGAGCTTGCCGCGCAGTTCCAGGACGATGCGCTGGGCGCCCTTCTTGCCGATGCCGGGCACGCGGGTCAGGGCCGTGGTGTCCTCGGTGGCCACGGCCTGGCGGAGGCTGTCGGGGCTGTGCACGGCGAGCATGGCCAGGGCGATGCGGGGTCCGATGCCGGAGGCTGTCTGCACCTGTTCGAAGAGGTTCCGCTCGTCGTCGTCGGCGAACCCGAAGAGGGTGAGGGAGTCCTCGCGGACTACGAGGCTGGTGGCGACGGTGCCCTCCTCCCCCACGTGGAGTCGGGAGAGTGCGGAGGGGGTGCACTGGACGGTCATGCCGACCCCGCCGACGTCGATCACGGCGCTGGCCGCGCCGCGTGCGGCCACCCGGCCGGTGAGGAACGCGATCATCTCGTGTGGGGCACCGGGAGGGGTGCCCGTCTCCTTCCTGGGGGTGCTGCTGCCTGTGGCGATCGCCGCTCGGGGGCTAGCGGCCGCGTGTGCGGCGGGCCAGTTCCACCTTGCGGGCGAAGTCCTGTTGGGCCTGGGCGACCCGGGCCTGGGCCCCGCCGCGCCAGATGTGGCAGATGGCCAGGGCCACGGCGTCCGCGGCGTCGGCCGGTTTCGGCGGCCCGTCGAGTCCGAGGATACGCGCCACCATGCCGCCGACCTGTTTCTTGTCGGCGCGGCCGCTGCCGGTGATGGCGGCCTTGGCCTCGCTGGGGGTGTGGGTGGCCACGGGGAGGCCCCGCCGGGCGGCGCAGACCAGGGCGATGCCGCTGGCCTGGGCGGTGCCCATGACGGTGCTGAGGTTGTGCTGGGCGAAGACGCGTTCGACGGCGACGGCGTCCGGTTCGTAGGTGTCCAGCCACTCCTCGATGCCGCGCTCGACCTCCACCAGGCGCTGCGGGAGCGGGGTGTCGGGGCTGGTGCGGATGGCGTCGGCCGCCAGGAGGCGCAGGGGGCGGCCGATGGCGCCCTCCACGGCCCCGACCCCGCAGCGGGTCAGCCCCGGGTCGATCCCCAGCACGCGCACGTCCCCACCCGCTCCTTCGTTCGACCGTCTCGCGGACGCCGTTCTCGAACGTCCGTTCGCACCATGCTAGCGGCGGGCTCCGACGGGATCGTCCGCCACGGGCGGCGTGTCGGCCCGTGGACTCGGGGGGTGGACGGACGGACCGGTCGGTGCTAAGTTCGACTCACATCGAGAAAAACTCAGAATGAGAACAACTTGGGGGAAGCAGTGTCCGAGGGGATCGACGAGCCGACGGGCGCGGGGACGGACCGCTACGACGCGGCCGACGAGCGCAGGTACCTCGACGGCTACGACCCGCACGCCTTCGCGCCCGTCGCCGTCACCGTGGACGTGGTGGCGATGACGATCCGCGACGGCCTCCCCCACGTCCTGCTCGGCCGACGCACCCGACAGCCCCAGCTCGGACGGTGGGCCCTGCCCGGCGGGTTCGTCCGGGCCGAGGACGGTCCGCGGGGCCCGGCCGACCGCGACCTGCCCGACGCCGCCCTGCGCGTGCTCACGGAGAAGACCCCGCTGCCCGCCGAGCTCCACCTCGAACAGCTCGGCACCTACGGCGCGATCGACCGGGACCCGCGCATGCGGGTGGTCTCGGTGGCGTACATGGTGCTCGCCCCCGACCTGCCCGACCCGCACACCGGCCGCGACACGGCCGAGGCGGCCTGGGTGCCGTGGACCGCGCTCGGCCACGGAGACGGTTCCCAGGAGCGGCACGACCTCGCCTTCGACCACGCGCGCGTCCTCGGTGACGCGGTCGAGCGCGCCCGTTCCAAGCTGGAGTACACCGCCCTGGCCGCCGCCTTCCTCCCCCCCACCTTCACCGTCTCCGCGCTGCGCGGGGTGTACGAGGCGGTGTGGGGGCGCACCCTGCACGCCGCCAACTTCCACCGCAAGATCCAGGCCACCCCGGGGTTCGTGGAGGACACCGGGGAGCTGGCCGAGCGCGGGGGCGCGGGGGGCGGGCGCCGTGCCCGGCTGTACCGGGCGGGCGGCGCGGCCCTCCTCCACCCGCCGCTGCTGCGCGGCGCCCAGTGAGCCCGGACCGGTGAACACTCGCCGGGCCACACCCTCGGAAGGGAGAAGGATGGACCAGGAGCGACACCCCCATGACGGATTCGACTCCGCCCTGCGCGACCTCGCCCTCGCGGCCGACCCCGGCGCGCTGTTCGGCCCCCTGCCCGTCGACGGCGGGGCGGTCCCCCCGGCCGCCACGGCCGCGTACCGGCGCCTGGCCCGGCTGCTCCACCCGGACACCGCTCCCGCCACCCGTACGGCCGAGGCCGCGGCCGGGTTCTCCGGGCTCACCGAGGCCTGGCGGCGCTACCGGCTGGCCGCCGAAGGGGACCTGGGACTCGACGACCTCACCCTGGTGACCCGGAAGCGCGCCTACCACGTCAGCCGGGGCGGGGCTCTGGCCAGCGGCGACGTGGCCGACCTCCACCCGGTCCGGTGGCGGGAGGGCGACCGTGACGGCCCTTGGCGGGACGGGGTACTCAAACTCCCCCGGGCCACGCGCGACAACGACCTGATCCTGGCCGAGGCCACCGCGCTGCGCCGGATCAGGGAACGCGGTGCCGCGGCGTACCGCGCGTTCGTCCCGGAACTGGTGGAGTCGGTCCGCCACCGCGACGCGGCCACCGGGGTGGAGCGGCGCGGCAACGTCCTGGGCCTCCTGACCGGCTTCCACAGCCTGGCCGGGGTGCGGCGGGCGTACCCGGACGGGATCGACCCGCGCGACGCCGCGTGGATGTGGCGGCGCCTGCTGGTCGCGCTGGGCAACGCCCACCGGTCCGGGGTCGTGCACGGCGCGGTCGTCCCCGAACACGTCCTCGTCCACCCCGAGGCGCACGGTGTCGTCCTCGTGGACTGGTGCTACTCCGTCACCTTCGCCGAGGCGCGCACCGCGCCGCACGTGCCCGCGATGGTGCCGCACCGCGAGGAGGCGTATCCGCCCGAGGTCACCCGGCGCGGCCCGGCCGTGCCCGCCACCGACGTGTACATGGCCACCCGGTGCGTGGAGTTCGTGACCGGCGGCCGCCTGCCCGGACCGTTGCGGGCCCTGGCGCGCGGTTGCACGCTGACCTCCCCCGACCGGCGGCCCGGGGACGCGTTCGCCCTGCTCGACGAGGTCGACGAGGCGCTGGAGCGGTGCTTCGGCCCGCGCCGGTTCCGCCCCTTCTCCATGCCCGCCCAGATCCCGACCCACCCCCACACAGGAACAGAAGGAGACCACGATGGGAAGCAGTAACTGGTCCACCGACGCCCACCACGCCCGACGGGCCTACCAGGCCTCGGCCGGCAGCAGCGGGTTCGACTACCACGACGACGTCACCACCGCCCCGCGCGACCAGTGGCGGGCCCACCCGTCGCTCGACCCGCACGGCGTGGGCGTCCGTGAGAGCCGTGACTCCGACGCCCACCCCAACTCGCTGGCGGTGTCGGTCCTCTTCGACGTCACCGGCTCCATGGGGCGCGTGCCCCGCGCCCTCCAGGCCAAGCTCCCCGACCTGTTCGGACTGCTGCTGCGCCGGGGGTACGTGGAGGACCCGCAGATCCTGTTCGGCGCGATCGGTGACGCCACCTGTGACCGCGTGCCGCTCCAGGTCGGCCAGTTCGAGTCCGGCAACGAGCTGGAGGACGACCTCGGCAACATCCTGTTGGAGGGCGGGGGCGGCGGTCAGATGACCGAGTCCTACGAGCTGGCGATGTACTTCATGGCCCGGCACACCGCCCTGGACTGCCTGGAGAAGCGGGGGCGGCGCGGCTACCTGTTCATCGTGGGCGACGAGATGGCCTACGGCGCGGTCAAGTCGCGGGAGGTCCGGGACGTGATCGGTGACGACCTCGACGAGAACGTCACCCTCCCGGCGATCCTGGAGGAGCTGCGGCGCAAGTACGAGGTGTACTTCCTCATGCCGACCGGCAGCCACCACTTCCGGGACGACCGGGTCCGGGAGTTCTGGGAGGGGCACCTGGGCCAGAACCTCGTCCTGCTGGACGACCTCGACGCGGTCTGCGAGACGATCGCGGTCACGGTGGGCCTGGGTGAGGAGGCCATCGATCTGGAGGAGGGGCTGCGGGACCTGGCCGACGCCGGATCGGACCAGGCCGACGTGGTGGGCCGGGCCCTGCGGCCGCTGGCTCGCGGGCGCGGAGCGGTCGCCACCTCCTCGGGCCTGGAGGGGCTGGCCGGTGACGGCGCGGGGGTGGACCGGCTGTGAACGACCGGACTGGACCCGGCGAGCACGCGATCGTGGTGGACCTGGGGTTCGGCGACGCGGGCAAGGGCGTGACCGTGGACCTCCTGTGTTCGGGGGGCGGGTACGGCGCGGTGGTGCGGGCCAACGGCGGCGCGCAGGCGGCGCACAACGTGGTGACCCCGGACGGTCGGCACCACACGTTCGCGCAGTTCGGGGCGGGCACGCTCGCCCCGGGCCGTCCGGTGCCCACACACCTGTCCCGGTTCGCGGTGGTGGACCCCTTCGCGTTGGCCGCCGAGGCGGAGCACCTGTCCTCCCTGGGGGTGGCGGATCCGCTCTCCCTGGTGACGGTGGACCGGCGCGCGCTGATCAGCACTCCCTGGCACGCGGCCGCCAACCGCGCCCGCGAGCGGGCCCGCGGCCGGGACCGGCACGGTTCGTGCGGGATGGGCGTGGGCGAGACGATGGCCTACTCCCTGGAGCACCCGGAGGACGCGCCCACCGTGGGTGACTGCGCGTCCCCGGCGGTGCTCCGCCGCAAGTTGGACCGGTTGGCGGAGCGGCTGGCGCCGGTGCTGTCCGAGGCGGAGGACGGGGGCGGCGGCGCGGATCGGGAGCCCCGGCCCGACCCGGACGCGTGCCTGGCCGCCTACCGTGCCTTCGCCGAGCGGGTCCGGCTGGTGGACGAGCGGTACCTGCCCCGGCTGCTGGCCCGGACACCGGTGGTCTTCGAGGGTGCGCAGGGCGTGCTGCTGGACGAGTGGCACGGCTTCCACCCGTACACCACCTGGTCCACGACCACCGCCGTGAACCCGCTGGCGCTGCTGGCGGAGGCGGGGATGGCGGGGCGGGCCCGGCGGATCGGGGTGACGCGCACCTTCGCGACCCGCCACGGGGCGGGGCCGCTGGTGACCGAGGACGCCGGGCTCACCGAGCGGTTGGCCGACCGGCACAACCTCGCGCACCCGTGGCAGGGCGGGTTCCGGGTGGGCCACCTGGACCTGGTGGCGCTCCGGTACGCGCTGGAGGCCACGGCGGGGGTGGACGCGCTGGTGGTCACGCACGCGGACGCCCCCGCCCGGCTCGGGCGGGACCTGCGCTGGTGCGTGGGCTACGAGCTCGCGGACGGGAGCCCGGTGCGGATCGCGCCGGGGGCCTCCCCCGACCTGGCCCGCCAGGCCCGGCTCACCGGTCTGCTGGGCGCCGCGCGCCCGGTGCTGGAGCCGGTGCCGGGGGACGCGCCGGGTGCGGTCTCCGACGCCCTGGGGCTGCCGCTGGAGGCGGTGTTCTCCGGCCCGACCAGGGCCGACGCCCACGTACCGGTGCGCCGGGCCCCACGCGTGGGGCCCCTGCCCCGGCGTCTCCCCGCAGCGGTGTGAGCGTGTCGGACCGGAGGCGCGGCGGATCGCGTCCTACCTTGGGGCCATGAGCTCCCTGACTGATCCCGAGGTCCGCGACTTCCTGCTGTACGGCACGCGCACGGGCAAGGTGGCCTACACGGCCTCCGACGGCCGCCCGCTGGCCGCGCCGATCTGGTTCACCATCGACGAGGACGGCCTGGTGTTCAACACCGGCCGGAACAGTGCGAAGGGGCACGCGTTCGCGCGCGACCCCCGGCTGACGCTGGTGGTGGACCGCGAGGAGCCCCCGTACGGCTTCGTCCAGGTCCAGGGCGTGGCCGAGGTGTCCGAGGATCCCGGCGAGCTCCTCCGGACGGCCACCGCCATCGCCGCCCGGTACATGGGCGCGGACCTGGCCGAGGAGTACGGTCGCCGCAACGGCGTGGCCGGTGAGCTGGTGGTGCGGGTGCGTCCGACCAGGGTCGTCGCGGAGATGGACATGACCGGCTGAACGGCCCGGTTCACGGCCGGGCGGCGGCGTGCTCGACGAAGGCCCGGGCGGCGGCGGTGAGCGGGCCCCGGCGGCTGATCAGGGCCACGTGCAGGTGGTCGGTGGGGACCAGGTCCAGGACGAGCACCCCGGCCTGCTCGGCGAGGCCGCGCCAGGCGTCGGTGACCACGGCCAGCCCCGCACCGCCCAGGACCAGCGGCAGGATCGACACCCGGTGCTCGCTCTCCACGGCGATGTGGGCGTCCAGGCCCTCGGCCAGCAGGCGGTCGGCGAACCGGCGCATGCCCGAGCCCTCGTGGCCGACGATCAGGCGGTGCCCGGTCAGCTCGTCGACGGGGACCGGGGCACCCGGGGAGAACGGGCCGCCCCGGGGCGCGAGGAGGACGAAGGCCTGCCGGACCAGCGGGTGGACGTGCACCTCGGTGTCCCGGAGCGGGGTGTCGGTGGCGACCACGCCGAGCTCGCAGGCACCCGTGCGGACCATCTGGACGGCGTCCCGGTTGGTCAGGGCGCCCCGGATGGACACCGACACCTCGGGGTGGCGTTCGGTGAAGCCCGCGACCAGCCCGGTGAGGGGTTCGATGGACTGGGTGGGCAGGGCGGCCACGTCCACGCGGCCCCGGCGCAGCCCCCGGACCGCCTCCACCGCCGAGCGGGCCAGGTCGAGTCCGCGCACGGCCTCGCGGGCGGGTTCAACGAGCGCGTGTCCGGCGTCGCTGAGCACGAGGCGGCGGCCGATCCGGTGGAAGAGGTCGCTGCCCAGGTCACGTTCCAGCGTGCGGATCGCCTGGGAGAGGGAGGGCTGGGACAGGTGGAGGGCGGCCGCGGCGCGGTTCACCCCGCCGTGGTCGACGACGGCGAGGAAGTACTCCAGCTGACGCACGTCCACGTCACCCCTCCGCCCGGTTCGTCCTTCGCTGTCCGATCCTATAGGCCGTGCCTATCAGCGCTATCGACAACCGGTCTTGGACGGGCGCCGTGCCGGGCTGCTGTGATCAGGACATGAACGACCGACTTCTCCCCGGTTTCACCCGGCACGACGTGGAGGTCGAGGGGCTGCGCCTCAACGTCCGCCGGGCCGGAGAGGGACCCCCCGTCCTGTTCCTGCACGGCTACCCCCAGACCCACCTGATCTGGCACCGGGTCGCCCCGCTCCTGGCCGACGGTTTCAGCGTCGTGCTGGCGGACCTGCGCGGCTACGGGGACAGCGACAAACCGCCCTCCGACCCCCGGCACCTGACCTACTCCAAGCGGGCCATGGCCCGGGACCAGTACCTCCTCATGCGTGAGCTGGGCTTCGACCGCTTCGCCGTCGTGGGACACGACCGGGGGGCGCGGGTCGGACACCGGCTGGCGCTCGACCACCCCGAGTCGGTCACCGCCTTCGCCGCCCTGGACGTGGTGCCCACCCGGTACGCGTTCGAGCACGCCGACGCGGACTTCGCCACGGGCTACTACCACTGGTTCTTCCTGACGGCGGGCCACGGCATCCCCGAACACCTCATCGGGCGGGACCCCGGGTTCTGGGTCCGGACCCGTATGAACGCCCGCCACCACGGCGGTTCCGCGTTCGACCCCGAGGCCGTGGACGAGTACGTGCGCTGCTTCGGCGACCCCGCCGCCATCCACGCGTCCTGCGAGGACTACCGGGCCGCGGCCACCGTCGACCTCGAACACGACCGGGCGGACGCGGGGCGCCGACTGGAGTGCCCCGTCCTGCTCCTGTGGGGCGACCACAGCTTCGTCGGACGCCACTACGACGTGCCCGGCGCATGGTCCGAGTACGCCTCTGACCTGCGCGGACATGGCCTGGACTGCGACCACTACGTGCCCGAGGAGGCGCCCGAGGCCACCGCCGCCTCCCTGCGCGCCTTCCTGGGCGAGCACACCGCCCGGGCCTGACCCCGGGTTCCCTGCCCCTCCCCCGCCCCTCGACCGCCCACCTCATCCGATGGAGACCCCATGAAGCAGTACCGCATCGCCACGATCCCCGGAGACGGCATCGGCGGTGAGGTCGTCGCCCCCGCGACCGCCGTCCTGGACCGGGTCGCGGCCCACCACGGGTTCGCCCTGACCTACGACGAGTTCGACTGGTCCTGCGAGCGGTTCGCGCACACCGGCGCGATGATGCCCGAGGACGGCCTGGACCGGATCCGCCACCACGACGCCATCCTCCTGGGAGCGGTGGGCTGGCCGGGCGTGCCCGACCACGTGTCCCTGTGGGGCCTGCTCATCCCCATCCGCCGCGAGTTCCACCAGTACGTCAACCTGCGGCCGATCACCGTCCTGGAGGGCGTGCCCAGCCCGGTGACGCGCGCGCTGCCCGGCGAGGTGGACTTCGTGGTGGTGCGGGAGAACAACGAGGGCGAGTACTCCCGTGAGGGCGGCCGCTTCGACCGGGGCACCCCCCGGGAGCGCGCCGTGCAGGAGTCGGTCTTCACCCGGAAGGGCGTGGAGCGGGTCCTGGAGTACGGCTTCGACCTCGCGGAGCGCCGCGGCGGCCGGCTGACCTCGGCCACCAAGTCCAACGGGATCGTGCACACCATGCCGTTCTGGGACGAGCTGGTGGCGGAGCGGGCGGCGCTGCACCCGGACGTGGTCTGGGACCAGGAGCACATCGACGCCCTGGCCGCCAAGGTCGTGCTGGACCCGGCCAGGTTCGACGTGATCGTCGGCTCCAACCTGTTCGGTGACATCCTCAGCGACCTCGCGGCGGCGGTCGCCGGCGGGATCGGGATCGCCCCGTCGGCCAACCTCAACCCCGAACGCGAGTACCCGTCGATGTTCGAGCCGGTGCACGGCTCGGCGCCCGACATCGCGGGTCAGGGGGTGGCCAACCCGCTGGGGGCGCTGTGGTCGGCGTCGATGATGCTGGACCACCTGGGCCGTCCCGAGGCGGGAGGGCAGATGATGGACGCGGTGCGCGCCGTCCTGGCCGAGGGCCGGGTGCGCACCCGCGACCTGGGCGGCGAGGCGGGGACCGACGAGTTCACCGCCGAGGTCCTGCGCCGCCTCCCCTGACGTCCCCGGGTCGGCGGCCTTCAGCCGCCGACCCACCGGATCAGGGAGACGCCCTAGAGGCCGCCGCGCTTGCGCAGGGCGCTGAGGTCCTCGCTGATGCGGAAGACCACGATGAGCAGTTCCAGGGTGATCCGGGCGACCAGCACGGAGACCGCCGTACCGATGAAGGTCCCGATCAGCATGAAGAAGCCGAGGACGCCGAAGTCCTGGTCACCCATGAGCGAGATGGAGCTGACCAGGCCCGCCAGGAACCCGAAGGCGATCAGGACCAGCCACAGGATGTAGACGATCCTGATGATCCGGGAGGTGATGAACTCCTGGAAGGAGAAGTCGAAGAGCGCGCCGAAGAAGCCCGGGGTCTTCTGCACGGGCTGGGCGTAGGCACCGGGCTGCTGCGCGGGCTGCTGGTAGTACTGGCCGCCCGGGTAGCCGCCGGACTGGGGCTGCTGGGGAGGCTGCTGCCCGTAGGGCTGCTGCGAGGGGTCCGGGGTGTACTCCGGGGGTTGGCTCATGGGGGTTCCTTCGCCGGTTGTCGGGGGAATCGCCGCGCCCCTGTCGGGGGTGGTGCGCGGTACCACGTACTGTACTCAATCGGACACCGCCCCCGCCCTTCCGTTTCCGGACACGGGAACGCCCGTGGCCGCGCCCCCGTTTCGGGGGTGCGGCCACGGGCGTCGACGCGTGGTCCCGTGCGGGCCCGGGCCTCAGAGCTCGGCCATGACCTCGTCGGGGATGTCGGCGTTGGTGAAGACGTTCTGGACGTCGTCGGAGTCCTCCAGCGCGTCCACGACCCGCATGACCTTCTTGGCGCCCTCGGCGTCGACCGGGACCTCCATGGTCGGCAGGAAGCTGGAGTCGGCGGACTCGTAGTCGATGCCCGCCTCCTGGAGCGCGGTGCGGACCGGGACCAGGTCGGTGGCCTCGCAGACGATCTCGAAGGCCTCTCCGAGGTCCTCGACCTCCTCGGCACCGGCCTCCAGCACCGCCATGGTCACGTCGTCCTCGGTGGTGCCCTCCTTGGGCACGATCACGACGCCCTTGCGGTTGAACATGTACGACACCGAACCGGCGTCGGCCATGTTGCCGCCGTTACGGGTGACCGCCACGCGCACCTCGGAGGCGGCGCGGTTGCGGTTGTCCGTCAGGCACTCCACGAGCAGAGCCACGCCGCCGGGGGCGTACCCCTCGTACATGATGGTCTGCCACTCGGCGCCACCGGCCTCCTCACCGGAGCCGCGCTTGCGGGCGCGCTCGATGTTGTCGGCGGGCACCGAGTTCTTCTTCGCCTTCTGGATGGCGTCGTAGAGCGTCGGGTTCCCTTCGGGGTCCCCACCACCGGTACGCGCGGCCACCTCGATGTTCTTGATCAGCTTGGCGAACAGCTTGCCGCGCTTGGCATCGATGACGGCTTTCTTGTGCTTGGTGGTGGCCCACTTGGAGTGGCCGCTCATGCAAGTCCTTTCACGATGTCGACGAAGAGGCGGTGGATACGCGTGTCGCCGGTGAGTTCGGGATGGAAGGACGTCGCCATCAGGCCGCCCTGTCGTACGGCGACGATCCTACCGGCCTCGTTCGGGCCGGAGACGCTACCGAGGACCGACACCCGCGGGCCGACCGACTCCACCCAGGGCGCGCGGATGAACACGGCGTCGAAGGGGTCGTCGCCGATCCCGTCGATCCGCACGCCGGTCTCGAAGGACTCCGTCTGGCGTCCGAAGGCGTTGCGGCGCACCGTCATGTCGATGCCGCCCACGGTCTCCTGGTCCGCCGTTCCCCCCAGAACACGGTCGGCCAGCATGATCATCCCGGCGCACGTCCCGTAGACGGGCATACCGTCCGCGACCCGTGCGCGCAGCGGCTTCATCAGGTCGTACCGGACGGCGAGCTTGGACATGGTGGTCGACTCGCCGCCCGGGATCACCAGGCCGTCGACGGTGTCGAGCTGGTCGGCGGACAGGACCCGCGCGGTGCGGGCGCCCAGGTCCCGCAGCATGTGCGTGTGTTCGGCCACGTCGCCCTGGAGGGCGAGCACACCGATGGTGGGGTTGGCGGTCACGTACTGCCTCGTCGGTCGTGGGTTCGGCGGTCGGGGCTCCGGCTACCAGCCACGACCGGCGTAGCGCTGGGAGTCCGAGAGCTCGTCCAGGTTGATGCCGACCATGGCCTCGCCCAGGCCGCGCGAGACGCGGGCGATCACGGCCGGGTCCTCGTAGTGCAGGGTGGCCTGCACGATGGCGTCGGCGCGCTTGGCGGGGTCGCCGGACTTGAAGATGCCCGAGCCGACGAACACGCTCTGGGCCCCCAGCTGGCGCATGAGCGCGGCGTCGGCGGGGGTGGCCACGCCGCCGGCGGAGAACAGCGGGACGGGCAGCTTGCCCAGGCGCGCCACCTCCTTGACGATCTCGTACGGGGCGCGCAGCTCCTTGGCGGCGCCGAACAGCTCGGGCTCGTCCAGGGTGCCCAGGCGCTTGATCTCACCGTTGATGGAGCGCATGTGGCGGGTGGCCTCGACGACGTTGCCGGTACCGGCCTCGCCCTTGGAGCGGATCATGGCCGCGCCCTCGGCGATCCGGCGCAGGGCCTCACCGAGGTTGGTGGCGCCGCAGACGAAGGGGACGGTGAACGCCCACTTGTCGATGTGGTACGCCTCGTCGGCGGGGGTGAGGACCTCGGACTCGTCGATGAAGTCGACGCCGAGCGACTCCAGGACCTGCGCCTCGACGAAGTGTCCGATCCGGACCTTGGCCATGACCGGGATGGAGACCGCCTCGACGATGCCGTCGATCATGTCGGGGTCGGACATCCGGGCGACGCCGCCGTCCTTGCGGATGTCGGCGGGGACCCGCTCCAGGGCCATGACGGCGACGGCACCGGCGTCCTCCGCGATCTTGGCCTGCTCGGGCGTGACGACGTCCATGATGACGCCGTTCTTGAGCTGCTCGGCCATGCCGCGCTTGACGCGCTGGGTACCGACGGCGTTGTCGGAGGTGTTCGCTGCGTTGGTGGCCACGGTGGTGGTCTCCCGTTCGTTCGGCTGACTGGGGGCCAGGACCCGCTCTCCGGACGCCCGCGCGGCCGGGAGCACGACCTGGGTGCGACGCGGCGCGGCGCTCCCGACGACCGCACGCGCACACGCGGGCACCGTCGGTGGCGCGCACCGGGTCGACCAACGTCCCATCCTAGTTCCACCCGATTCGCCGCCTTTGGCCAGGCTGGAGTATCGGTGTGTGACGTGTGGCCACCCCGTCCGCACGAGGGGACCGGGCCCCGGTTCAGCGCCGGGGCGGCCGGTCGTCCATCTCGAAGTAGTCGGGCAGCGCCGCGGTGCCCGCCAGACGCAGGAGCCGGACCAGTCGGGAGCGGCGCGCGCGACGCGTGTCGGACACGGCGTCGTTGTGGAACACCCGGGCCAGGTACACGCCGCGCGCGGCCACCGTCACCTCGTCCAACCGCTCCGGGTCGGGTCCGCCGTGCGGACGGTCCAGGGCGGCGCGCAGTGCCTGGGAGAGTCGGCTCTCCGCGAGTTCGCGCCCTCCCTCCCCGGCCCGGCGCGCGCTGTTGGCGGCGGCGGCCAGTTCCCGCGCCTCCCCCGGCTCCAGGCCGGGGTCGGCCGCCAGGTCCAGGACGGCGGCGGCCCGGCGCAACAGGGCGGCGTCCAGGGCGGCGCGCGCGGTCTCCACCCGGTGGTGGAGTCGGTCGAGCCGGGTGGCCCGCCACGACAGGTAGAAGCCGAGCAGGACCAGCACGAGCAGGATCGACGCGACCAGTGTGACGAAGCGAACGTCCTCGATCAGGGCCGCTCACCCCGAGGCCTCGGGTGTCCGCGCCGCGCCGCGCCGGGGGCACGGGGGCCGCCGTCCGCCCGTACCCCGGGGTGGCCCCGGTCGTCCCACGACAGGACGGTCTCGTACACGTGGGCGATGTCGGCGGCGACCGTGGCCCAGTCGTAGGCGCGCACCGCGCCGCGCGCGGCCTCCGACAGCGCGGCCCGGCGTTCGGGCGAGTCGAGCAGGGCCCCGGCGCGTTCGGCCAGGTGGTCGGGGTCACCGACCCGGAAGAGCTCCCCCGCGGCGCCGCCGTTCAGGACGGCGGCGAAGGCGGGGATGTCGCTGGCGACGATCGCGGCCCCGGACGCCATCGCCTCGGTCAGGACGATGCCGAAGCTCTCCCCGCCCAGGTTGGGCGCGCAGAAGACGTCGGTGGAGTGGTAGGCGCGGACCTTGTCGGCGTCGTCGAGCCGCCCGAGGAGCACCACGCGCTCACGCACGGAGTCGGGGACCCCGGACAGGTCGGCCTCCCCCGGTCCGGCCACGAGCAGCCGCAGCCCGGGGCGGTGCGGGGCCATCCGGGAGAAGGCCTCCAGGAGTACGGCCAGGCCCTTGCGGGGTTCGTCGAGTCGGCCCAGGAACCCGATGGAGCCGCCCCGCCCCGGCCAGCCGGGCAGCGGTTCGGCCTGCGCGAAGCGGCGCACGGACACCCCGTTGGGGATGAGCACGGCGTCTCCGCCCACGTGTTCGACCAGGGTGCGCCGGGCCGCCTCGGAGACGGCCACGCGGGCGTTGATCTTCTCCAGCGCCGAGCGGAGGGCGCCCGAGCTCGCGGCCATGGCGCGTGAGCGCGGGTTCGAGGTGTGGAAGGTCGCCACGACGGGTCCGTCCGCCGCCCAGCAGGCCAGGAGGGAGACGCTGGGCGCGGCGGGTTCGTGGATGTGCAGCAGGTCGAAGCGGCCCTCGGTGATCCACCGGCGGACCCGCGCGGCCGTGCGCGGCCCGAAACTGAGGCGGGCCACCGAACCGTTGTAGGGCACCGGGACCGGGCGTCCGGCCGGGACCAGGTACGGCGGGATCGGGTGGTCGGGGTCACCGAGCGGCGCCAGGACGGAGACCTCGTGGCCCATCGCGCCCAGCGCCTCCGCGAGGTCGCCCACGTGCTGCTGCACCCCGCCGGGCACGTCCCAGGCGTAGGGGCAGACGATCCCGACGCGCATCCCGCTCCCTTCCTCCTCTGGGGTCGTGTCGTCCGGGGGTCCGGTCCGCGTCAGCGCCCGGATCACCGCCGCGCTTCCAGTGCGGGCGCGACCGCCGCCTCGGCCTCGTGGCGGCGGACGCGGTCGGCGTCGTGGTCGGCGCTGAAGACGGCCTGGAGCATGTGCCAGTTCTCGGGGTGCTCCGCGATGGCGCCCTCGAAGACCCGGACCAGCGCCTGGGTGGTGTCGTGGACGCGCCGGGTGCGGGAGCCCTCGGTGGCGACGGGGACCTCGTCGTGGACGCGGATGTTCCAGTACGGGCCGTCGTACCAGAGGGAGACCGGCATGAGGGCGGCCCCGGTGTTCAGGGCGAGCGCGGCGGGCCCGGAGGGGACGCGCGCCCTCTCACCGAAGAGGTCCACCTCCAGCCCGGTGCCGTTGACGTCGCGGTCCGCGAGCAGGCACACCAGACCGCCCTCGCGCAGGCGGCGGGAGAGCACCCCGACGGTGTTGGCGGCGCCTCCGGTCAGTGGCAGGACCTCCATCCCCAGGGACTCCCGGTAGGAGGTGAACCGCTGGTAGAGGCTCTCGGGGCGCAGCCGCTGGGCCACGGTGGTGAGCGGGGTGCCGCGCGCGGCCATCCACGCCCCGGCGTGGTCCCAGTTGCCCATGTGCGGCAGTGCCGCCACCACGCCGCGCCCGGACCGGACGTGCTCCTCCAGCACCTCGATCCCGGTCTGGCGGGTGCGGGCGAGGAGGTGCTCCCGGTCCATGACGGGCAGCCGGAACATCTCGTAGTAGTAGCGCATGTAGGAGCGCATCCCCGCCTTGGACAACGCCCTGAGCTGCGCGTCCGTGGCGTGCGGCCCGACCGGCCTGCGCAGGTTGCGCTCCAGCCCCCGGGTGCCGTCGTTGTGGGTGCGCCAGGCCCGGTCGGCCAGCCCCTGGAACACCGCCCGGCCCGCCGCCTCGGGTGCGCGGCGGACGAGGGTCCACCCCGCCGAGTAGGCCAGGTCGGCCATGCGTTCGTCCACGTCGTCTTCCTCGTCCTCTGGTGCTTCGGTCCCTTCGGGGGTGTGGTCAGGCGCCGTTGCTGGTCTTCTCGCCGTCGCCCTCGCCCTTGTCCTCGACGAAGCCGGGGTCGTTGAGGCGGGCGCGGGTCTCGACGAGGCGCTGGAGGACGGTGAGCAGGCTCATCACGGCCAGCAGCCAAAGGCCGCCCGCGAGGATGTACGGCACGCCGAGCTCGCTGAGGCCGACCGCCACGAGCACGATGATCAGGCGTTCGGTGCGTTCGGCCACGCCGACGTCGCAGTTGACGCCCAGGCCCTCCGCCCGCGCCTTGATGTAGGAGACCATGAAGCCGCTGATCAGGCAGAACAGGGTGAGCCCGGCGAGCATGGGATCGTCGCCCTCACCCACGAACCACCACATGAGCCCGGCGAGGATCGCGGCGTCGGCCACACGGTCGAGGCTGGAGTCGAGGAAGGCCCCGAAGGCGCTGGCGCTGTCCTTGGCCCGGGCCACCGCCCCGTCGAGCATGTCGAAGAGCGCGAAGACGGTGATGACGACCGAGCCCGCGTAGAGCTGGCCTCGGGGATAGAAGTAGAGGGCACTGACGACGACACCGGTGGCACCGACGATGGTGACGATGTTGGGCGTCAGGCCGATGCGGGCCAGGCTCCGGCCGAGCGGAGCGGTGACCCGGGAGGTCAAGGGGCGAAGGATTCTCAGCATGTCTTCTAGTGATCGTAGGGCGGGAACGGTCGTCGGGGTGGGAGCCGCACCCACTGGGGGTGGCGTCGACCACGGGGAGTCGGTGGGATGGGGGGTTCGGGTGGTCCCGGCCTCACTTCCGGGGCCAGAGCTCGGCCAGCCTGGAACGGGTCCGCTCCAGCATCTCGGGCAGGACCCGGGTCTGTCCGATCACGGGCATGAAGTTGGTGTCGCCGCCCCAGCGGGGCACGACGTGCTGGTGGAGGTGGGCGGCGATCCCGGCACCGGCCACGGTACCGAGGTTCATGCCGACGTTGAAGCCCCCGGGGCCGTAGGCCTCGGTGAGCGCCCGGATCCCGGCCTGGGTGAGCGCGGCGACCTCGGCGGTCTCCGTCCCGTCCAGCGCCGTGTACTCGGAGACGTGCCGGTAGGGGCAGACCAGCAGGTGACCGCTGTTGTACGGGTACAGGTTGAGGACCGCGAAGGCGGACCGGCCGCGCGCGACCACCAGGCCCTCCTCGTCCGGCAGTCCGGGGGCGCGGCAGAAGGGGCAGCCGTCGTCGGACCCGGGTCCGGTCGGCTTCCCCTCGCCCTTGACGTAGGCCATGCGGTGGGGTGTCCAGAGCCGTTCGTGGCCGTCCGGGGTTCCGGTTCCGGCGCCGGGAGGCGCGCCCGCACCGCTCACGGGTTCGTCGTGGGTACCGCGCATGGCTCGTCCGCTCCCCTCGCCTGACCGCTTCGTGCCGCGCGTCCAGCATAGGAGCGCCCGGTGGGTGAAGCGCCGGACCCGGCGCCCCGGGGGTGGCGCGGCGGGACCGTGGCGCGCCCGGGGGCGCGCCACGGTCCTCGGTCTCAGAGCCCGAGCAGGGTGCGCAGGTGGCGCGGGGACGGGTTGCCGTGGGCCAGCATGGCGTCGTGCAGGCGGCCGACCGGCTCGTCGGGGCGCGCCAGCGCCAGGTCGCGGGCGATGTCGGAGACCTCCGCGTAGCCCACGTAGTAGGTGGACAGCTGGGCGCTGGTGAGCAGGGCGCGCCGCCACTTGCCGACGGCCTCGCCCTCCTCCTGGTGACCGCGTTCGGTCAGCAGGGCGACGGCCTCGGACTCGGTGAGGTCCCCGGTGTGCACCCGCACGTCGAGGATGGCATTGAGGACGGCCCGCAGCCGCATCTTGAGCTGGACCAGACGCAGCCCCAGGTTGGCGCGGCGGGTGGCGGGATCGGAGCCGCCGGACCACCCGTGCGCGGCCAGGACGCCCTCGGCGTGCACCGCCCACCCCTCGACGAAGGTGCCGCTGCTCAGCGCCGAGCGCACCCGGGTGTGGCCCCGGTGGCGCCCGGCGTGGGCGAGCTGGAGGGCGTGCCCGGGCAGGGCCTCGTGGACCATCAGGTTGCGCAGCATGCCCGCGTTGTACTCGCGCAGGAAGGACGCCCGGCGCTCGGCGGGCCACTCCTCGGGCGGCGGTGCCACGGCGATGAAGGTGGGCTGCGAG
Source organism: Nocardiopsis sp. iso_237 (assembly GCF_056173345.1). Taxonomy (NCBI): domain Bacteria; kingdom Bacillati; phylum Actinomycetota; class Actinomycetes; order Streptosporangiales; family Nocardiopsidaceae; genus Nocardiopsis; species Nocardiopsis sp. iso_237. Next base: position 4,542,658 of record NZ_CM149669.1, read on the forward strand.
GAGGCGTCGGGGTCGAGCGCCCCGGGCGCGTCGCAGTAGGCCACGGCCACGCCCCGTCGGGAGGTCGGCATCGGGATGACCTCGACCGGGTCGTCGTGGACGGTCGCGAGGTCCAGTTCCCGGACCCGGGCGTAGAGGTGCGCGAGGGCGTCCGTGCAGGACGGGACGACCCCCTCCGGGCCGATCTCGAACCCGTCGGCCAGGGCGGAGAGCACCTCGGCCACCTGACCGGGACGGCGCGGCTCGCCCGCGTACTCGGCGGCGGCCTCGGCCAGGGCCTCCTCCGTGGCCAGGAGGTCGCTCTCGGCGCGCACCAGGAGCGCCTCCGGGGAGAGTTCGGAGTCGAGCGTGTACCAGAGCTGGGCGGCGAACGCCCGGGCGCCCAGACGCGGGTTCCCGGTGGCGAACTCCAGCTCGGCGCGCATCCAGGAGGTGTACTCGTCGAGCGCGGCCAGGGCGGCGGCGCGCGCGGGTTCGAGCTCCGAGGCGTGTTCGGGGTGCCGGGCGGCCAGGGCGGGGACGTCCTCGTCGAGCATCGTCCGGGCGCCCTCCAGCTGCCCCAGGGCGGTCTCCACGTGCACGCGGGGCATTCCGGGCCCTTCGGACAGGCGGACGCGCGCCGTGTCCAGGTAGGCCGGCAGGGCGGCGCAGCGGGCGGTCAGGGCCGCCAGGCGCTCCTCCGCGGGCAGGGTCTCCCGTTCGAGGAGGCCGTGCAGGGCCTCGCCCGGGGAGTGGACCAGGGGGTTCCACGTGTGCGGGCGCAGTTCGGTGGTGTGCCACAGGTCGGCGCTGATCCTGGTCCGGAGCATCTCCAGGTCGACCAGGTCGTCGGCGGTGAGCAGGTCCGCGTCGATCTCGTCCAGGGCACCCAGGGCGTCGGTGAGGACGCCGACGCGGCGGGAGTCGGCCTCGACGGAGTGGTCGGTCAGCCGACGCGCTCCCCGGGTGTCCCCCAGGTCCAGTGCCCACTCGGGCGCGTCCGACAACAGGGCGTCGAGCACCCGTTCGGCCACGTCTCGGAAGCGTCGGGTCATCTCGGCCGCGTCAGGCTGGGAGGAGGAGGTCATACCGCCATGATGCCAGTTCAGGGGGGACACGGACGCCCGGTTCCCGACGTGCGGGAACCGGGCCGTACTCCGTGCGGGACCCCGGGCCCGGGGCAGGTCCTGGTCAGCGCCAGGAGTTCTGGCCCCCGGTGGAGGTGGGCTGCTGCCCGGCGGCGCCCTCGGGGTCCCCCACCGTGATCGCGTGCTCGACGAGGGTGATGAGCGTCGTCTTGGTGGAGGCCTTGTCACGGGCGTCCACCTGGACGATGGGAATCTCCGGGCTGAGCGTGAGCGCGTCCCGGACCTCGTCCGCGGCGTGGGGGTAGTAGCCGTCGAACCCGTTGATGCCCACGATGAAGGGCAGACGTGCCTCTTCGAAGTAGTCGATCGCGGGGAAGCAGTCGGCCAGGCGGCGCGTGTCCACCAGCACGACCGCGCCGATGGCACCCTTGACCAGGTCGTCCCACATGAACCAGAACCGGTGCTGTCCGGGGGTGCCGAACAGGTACAGGATCAGGTCGGAGTCGAGGGAGACACGGCCGAAGTCCATGGCGACGGTCGTGGTCTGCTTGTCCGGCGTCTTGGCGAGGTCGTCCACCCCGACGCTGGCGCTGGTCATGACCGCCTCGGTCGTCAGCGGCACGATCTCGGAGACGGAGCCAACGAATGTCGTCTTCCCGACACCGAAGCCCCCGGCGACGACGATCTTGACCGACGTCATCGCGTTCCCCCCAGCACCGCCTTCCTCGGCTGGGCTAGAGCTTGCGAAGTCCACTGAGCACCCTTTCAAGCAGGTTGGTGTTGGGGCGAGCGTCGTTGTTGAGCGAAGACCTGATCTGGACCAGTCCCTGCTCGGACATGTCCGCCACAAGCACCCGCGCCACACCGAGAGGCATCCGCAACAGCGCGGAGATCTCCGCCACGGATCGCCATTCCCGACACAGGTCACTGATCGCCTGCCATTCAGGCGTCAGCGTCCCTGACTCGTTCCGGGCCGCCGCGGTGGCCGAGATCAGCGCCTCCAGTGGAAGCTGAGACTTCGGCTTGGTACGGCCCTTGGTGACCGCGTAGGGGCGCACCAGCGAACTGGGGGCGCTGCCCGGCGCGGGTCGTTGGTCATACGGTTGTTGGATTGGTCGAGGAACATCTCCGCCGCCCGGAACGGCCGGCATCCCTCCCGTGGGGGGATGGCCCGGCTGTTGTCCGAACCACGAGGCGCTCCCGGCATCTCTACTGTGAGGTGCCACCACTTCCTCCTGTCGGTGGTGGATCAGTGGATTCCCGAGGTGCGCGCCGTTGGTGTCAGCGCCCGCCCCGCCCGCTCGACGAGCAGGGTCATCTCGTACGCGACCAGACCCAGGTCGCTCTCGGCCGCCGCGAGGACGGCGAGACAGGAGCCGTCGCTGATGGCCATGATGAGCATCAGCCCCCGCTCCATCTCGACGACGGTCTGGGCGACCGCTCCACCCTCGAACACCCGGGCCGCGCCCTGCGTCAGGCTGGACAGACCAGAGGCGATTGCGGCCAGCTGGTCGGCCCGGTCGGCCGGGAAGCCCGCGGACGAAGCCAACGGAAGGCCGTCAGAGGAGACGACGATCGCGTGGGCGACATCGGGTACCCGGTCGGCAAAGTCAGTGATCAACCAGTTGAGTTCATTCACCTGTCGACTCATCTGATCTCCTGTCCAAGTTCGCCGGTCGATCTGTGGGCACTGCTACCGCCGGCACGGCATGTGACAGCACTGCCTTTGCGAACCACCCGGCCCCTCCCGTGGGGGTGACCGGGAGTCTGGTGTTCCGCTCTCGTCAAGCGATGGGTGTGGTGCGTCCGAGAAGCTCGGTAGATGCTATTGCATCCGGCTTCCGGGGCTGTGAGGGACCCCGTCCCACCACTGGCCACTTGGGTCACTCCTCTGTCGAACTGTCGCCGAGCCGGTTCCGACCGTCCCGGACACCCTTCTGGAAGCCCGAGAAGCGGTTGCGGACACGGTCCGCGCTTCGGGTGGGCATCTGCTTGAAGTTCTCCGGCTTGGGTGCGGTACCAGGAACAAGGTTTGCCTTGGGAACCCGTTTTGGCAAGCCCGAGGTGGTCAGACCACCGGCGAGCGGCTCGGCCGCGGTGCGTGCGGCCTTCCAGCCGCGGTCCGCCGCCGAGTTCCACTCCTGGTCGGAGCGGGGGTTGGCCGCGGGCTGCTGCTGGGCGGTGTCCCTGCGCGTGCGCTGGGGCTCCGGCGTGTCCTTGGGCGCCGGAGGCACCTGCTGGATCGGACCGGTCTCGGTGGTGTCCACGGTGGGACCGCCGGTCCGGCGCTTGAACCAGTTGGACTCGATCGCGTCGAAGATCGGCAGCGAGTCGGCGTCCTCACCGGACGGCGCCGCCGGGACGACGGTGTTGTTCGGGCCCTGGGCACCACCGTAGCGGCGCGACAGGTAGGCCGTGGAACCGTAGCCCTCCCGCGAGTCGCCCCCGCCGCGCCAGTTGCCCGTGGTGTTGGGTTCGGGCTGCTGGGGCTGCTGGGCCTGCGGCGGCGCCTGGTCGGGCTGCTGGGCGCCGGTGTCCCAGGAGGAGATCGCCGGGAAGGTCTCGGTGTTGTCCTCGCCGCGCGCCGGTGCCGCCGGGGTCTCCGACCTGCCGGAGCCGGTGTCGAAGGCCCCGCTCCGGTGGGTACCGGTGCCGAAGGCGTCGTAGGACTCCGTGCTCCGGTTCTCGGGCTCGGCGGACCGCCCGAAGGAGCCCGTGTCCGAGGCGGGGCGGCCGAAGGCGCCCGTGTCGGTGGGCCGGCGGAACGAGCCGGTGTCCGGGGCGCTGAACGAACCCGTGTCGGCGCTGTTGCGGGGGGCCGGGTCGAACAGGCTGCGACCGGTGGGCCCCTCCTGCTTCGGCTCGTCCTCCTCGGGCACGTCGTAGGGGTCCACGACCGGGTTGGCGTTGTCGGTCAGGCCGCTGTTGGGCGACAGGCCCTCGGCGCGGTTGGGCGCCTCCCAGACCGAGCCGGTACTGGTGGTGTTCCACAGGTCCTGGCCGCTGGGCGGGTGCTCCTCCGGCCGACCGCCGACGGGCTTGCGCTTGGGCAGGCCGCCCAGGTCGCCCGCGAGGTCGCCGGACTCCTGGCTGTTCCAGGGGTCGCCCGGCTCCTCCGCGGCGGGGCTGGCGGCGAAGGCCGCCTCGGCCTCGGCGAAGGTGTCGGGGGCCCCGGCGGACAGCTCGGGACGGCTGTCGGCCCCGCCCAGGGCGTGCTGGCCCTCGACCGGGGTGATGAGCAGGTCCGGCGGGAAGACGACGCTGGCGGTGGTGCCGCCGCCGTGCGCCTCCTTGAGGCTCATGCGGATGCCGTGGCGGTGCGCCAGGCGCGAGACCACGAACAGGCCCATGCGGCGCGAGACCGCGACGTCGATGACCGGCGGGGCGGCCAGGCGGGCGTTGACCGCCGCCAGGTCCTCCGGGGCCATGCCGATGCCGCTGTCGGTCACGTCGACCTGCACGGATCCGTTGTCCATGATCTTGGCGCTGACCAGCACCTCGGTGTCGTGCGGGGAGAACGAGGTGGCGTTCTCCACCAGCTCCGCGACGAGGTGGATGACGTCGTTGACCGGGCGGCCGAGCACCGAGATGTGGGAGGGGGCGCGCACGTTGACGCGCTCGTACTGCTCGACCTCGGAGACGGCGCCTCGGAGGACGTCGACCAGCGGGACGGGCTGAGCCCACTTGCGGGTGTTGTCCTGACCGGACAGGACCAGCAGGTTCTCGTTGTTGCGCCGCATGCGCGTGGCGAGGTGGTCCAGCTGGAAGAGGTCGGAGAGGCGGTCGGCGTCCTGCTCGGACTGCTCCAGACCGTCGATGAGGCGCAGCTGCCGCTCCACCAGGGTCTGGCTTCGGCGGGACAGGTTGACGAACATCGCGTTGACGTTGCTGCGCAGTCCGGCCTCGTCGGAGGCCAGGGTCAGGGCGACGCGGTGGACGTCGTCGAAGGCGCGGGCCACCTCACCGATCTCGTCGTGGGTGTGCACCTCGATGGGGGTGACCTTGACGGACTCGGGGGCCGTACCGGCCTCCTGCATCCGGTTGATCGCCTCGGGCAGGTCGCGTTCCGCGACGCGGCGGGCGCCGTCCTCCAGGGTGCGCAGCGGGCGCACGAGGGAGCGGACCACGAGGGAGGTCAGGATGAAGACCGCCAGGAGCACGCCCGCGACGATGATGAGGTCCATGATCGTGCGGACCAGGGCCTGGCCGCGCAGGTCGTTGGCGTCGGCGGCGATGCCCTCGGCCAGGCTGGACTCGACGGTCTGGAGGCGCTCCAGGGCCGTGTCCGCGATGGCCGCGTAGTCCTCGGGGCCGTCGTTGGGGGTGACGTTGGTCAGGGGGTCGCCACGGTCGGCGCGGTACATGACGCGCATACGCATGGTGGAGACCTGGCTGACCTCCAGGCCGGTGAAGTTCTCGTCGAAGACCGCGCGCTGCTGGGGCGAGGCCGCCTGGATGAAGTTCGAGATCTCGTTCTCGTAGCGGGCCCGGCTGGAGTCGATGGCCTCGGAGATGCCGCCGGTCATCGTGTTGCGGGCCAGCGAGTGGCCCATCAGCGCGGTCTCGTAGGAGAGCTGGTCGCGGGCGTTCGACAGCGCGGTGAGGGCGCGGACGGCCTCACGGAGCTCGGTGTCGTTGGTCTCGTCCGCGATGGTCTGGTTGAAGTCGGAGAGCGACCGGGCGATGGTCCGGTACTTGGTCACGACGGGAAGGACCGTGATGCGGGTGGTGTCGACCTCGGTGCGCAGCGACTCCAGCGTGGAGAGCTGGCTGCGCATCGCGGCGAGTCGGGTCTGCGCCAGGTCGCCGTCCATCGTGCCCATGTCGTCCAGGCGGGCGTTCAGGGTGCTCTGGAGGTCGAGTGTGGCGGCTCGCTCGGTGTCCATCTCCTGGCGGAGGTCGGCGGATCGCCGGTCCGGGTCCGCGTTGTCGGAGATGTAGACGGCGCTGGCCGTGCGCTCGCGGCCCAGCTGGTTGGCCAGGTCCACGATGAGGACGCCCACCTGGGCGCGGTCCTCGATGTGCGCGTGGGTGACGGTGGAGACCGAGGCCTCGTAGACCCGCAGTCCGCCGAGCGCTAGCGCGACGGCGGTCGGGATGACGATGAGGGCCACCAGTCGGGAGCGCACCCGCCAGTTACGTGGCCGCCACCAGTTGGCTCTGCGCCGGGGCTTGGCATCGGCGTTTTCGGCCTGCGCTGCCTCGCTCTGAGCGCTGGCCCCGCTTTTCGTCGCTCGTGTCGACACGGACCCTCGCAACCTTTCGTGTCACCGCCTCGAACGGCTGTTGAACCCAGGGATCGGACCGCTCCAGACCGGAAGGTCGGCATGACCACAGTGGTCCACCAGAAGCAGGAAGCAGTGGGAATGTGGGGAGATGTGAAGACTGTCCGCCGGACTCGCCTGGGAGGAGAGGCGCCGCGCACCGACACTGTCGTGGTGCGCGTGCGGTGCATAGCGTACCAATGGGCGAGAAGGGCTCGCTTCGGGCGATTGATGCCCATCAAGCAAGATCATCCGACGCCAACCGTGGCCGTAATCCCCACCCTGTCCGCATTAGGGCCAATCCCCCAGGTCAGACTGGGCGACCGAAAACCGGCCGGACATTGAGGTAACTATTTGGACACACCGCCAGCATCCACTTCCGCGCCGCCGCTCCGTGACATCGTGACTGTCACGTATACGCAGGCCCTGAGGGGGAGGCGGAAATGCGCACCTCGTCGCGCCCAGGTTCGAGCACCCAGAGTCACCCATTCATCGCCCACGGCACTTCTCCCAGTTCACAGGAGAATCACGCGCTTCGCCGCTTTTCGGTCCACACACTGCTCCCACTGAGCACGGCGCTGCTGTTCTCCCTCACCTGCGCCGCCCCCGGCGCCGCCGACGTCACCGACCCCGGCCCGGGTGAACTGGACCGGCTGCGTGTGGAGCTCGCGACGGCGCGCGCGGAGGTCGCCGCCCTCCGGGAGGGCGCCACCGAGAAGATCCGGGCCTACGAGGAGGAGAGCGCGCGGCTGGACGAGCTCACCGGTGAGCGCGAGGCCGCCGACTCCCGCGCGGAGGCGGCCGACCTGCGCCACGAGGGCACCCGGCTGGGCGCGGCCCGTCAGGCCGCCAGCGCCTACAAGGGCGCGGACCTGAGCCTCATGCAGGCCTGGACCAGCCCCGAGGGGCCCGCCCACGCCCTCGAACGCGGCTCCTACCTCGTGTTGTTCGGGGAGCACCGCTCCGCCGACCTCGCCCGCGCCCGGGCCTCCCAGGTGGCCACCGACACCCTGGCGGAGGCGGCGGAGACCGCCGAACAGGAGCAGGCCGAGGCCACAGAGGCGGCGGAGACCGCGCGCGAGACGGCCCTGGAGGCCATCGAGGCTCAGGAGGGGCGGACCGAGAAACTCCTGGAGCAGCAGACCCGGCTGGAGGACGCCCTGGCCGACACCCGGGACCCCGGGAACGAGGAGGCGCGCCGCAAGGCGGCGCTGGCGGAGGCCCGTGAGGCCGTGGAAGGCACCGGCGGCGCCGGATGGGGCGCCACCGGAGGGGACGACGCGGTCCCGGTGGAGGACGGCCTCGGCGGCTGCGCCGGGGACGGCGCGGCGAACGTCGAGAACGGGCGGGTGCCGGACACGCTGCTCTGCCCGCTGCCGCAGCCGGGCGAGCGGCTGAGGGCCGATGCGGCCGCCGCGTTCATCGAGCTCGACGGTGATTTCCGGTCAGAGTTCGGGCGCCCGATGTGCGTGACCGATTCCTACCGCCCGTACCACGAGCAGGTGCGACTCTTCCAGGAGATGCTCCCCGGGATGGCGGCCAGGCCGGGCACCAGCGCGCACGGCCTCGGCGTCGCCGTGGACCTGTGCGGCGGCGTGAACGAGCTCGGGTCCCCGGAGCACCGGTGGATGCTCGACCACGCGCCGGAGCGGGGATGGGACAACCCGGAGTGGGCCCGGGGCGGCTTCGAGCCCTGGCACTGGGAGTACACCCCCTGAGCCGGGGCCCGAGCGGACCGCTCAGACCTGGGAACCCACCCTGACCTCGTAGGTGCCCAGCTCACCGGCGTCCACGAAGAGCTCGTCGTCCGCCTCCAGGTCGGTGGTGGCGACGGGCAGCAGCGCGCGGACCCCTCCCGGCCCCGACACCAGCCAGTCGTGGTGGGGCTCGACCCGGCCGCGCCCGTTCTCCTCGTCGTCCACCGAGGTGCTGAGCTCCAGGGCGTCGCCGGACAGCTCGTCGGAGGTGGTCAGGACGGGACCGAGGATCAGCTCCACGGGCTCGCCCGCCTCGTCCAGCCACAGGCAGGCCGGGGTGTAGGCGCTCGCGTGCCCCGATCCCCCTGCCAGGGCGGCCACGCCCACCCGGGCGGACCGGGCCTCGGGGGCCACGGGGTCGTCGACCCCCCGCACCAGTTCGGGGGCGATCGCGTACTCGCGCTCCCCCACCCGCACCGGCACCGGACCGGCGGGCCGGACCGGGGCGCACATGCGCGCCTCGGGTTCGACGATGATCTCGATCGCGCCGTCCACGGCCCGCTCGTGCGCGACCGCCAGGGCGTCGTCGCCGCCCTCCAGCAGCTCACCGAGGCTCCGGCCCCCGGGGCTGCCCATCACGTCACCGTCGTCCAGCGCGCCCACGCGCGCACCGCCACCGCTCGGTGACAGGTAGGTGACCCAGCGCACAGTTCCTCCACGTTCGGTTCGCGAGCTCCGTCGGGCTCGCTGAAGTCGGGCTGGGGGCGCCCGTTGGCGCGGGGGCCGTACCCCCCGTGGCGCGGGTCAGGACGCGGCCGTCGACCCGTGTTCCTTGCCGGTCCCGGCGCACCCGCGGCAGGGCTCCTCCACCCGGTGCCAGACGACCAGTCCGTTGACCTCCCGGTGCGGCCGCTCCGGCCGCCACCACCCCGTCCCGGCGCAGAACCGGCAGAGGTCGCCGTTCCGGTCGCACCAACCGCACGCGGAGATCGCGCACCTGGCGTGGGTCGGTTCCCGCGTCGACTTCATGTGCCCCCACCGTCCTCCGCGAAATCGCGACCAGCCTCGCACAGGCGGCACACGGGAGTCCAGCGGCCACGGGCGTGAACGTGCCGGTGAGCGGGGCCGCGCCAGCCCTCAGGCGGAGTCGCGCACCACCAGCCGGGTGTCGAGCAGGATGGTCTCGGCCTCCGCCGTGCGCGGGATCGCCACGTCCACGAGCAGCCGGGCCATCTCCTGGCCCATCTGGACCGTGGGCTGGTGGACGGTGGTCAGCGGCGGGTCGCTGTGCCGCGCCATGAGGGTGTCGTCGAAACCGACGAGGGCGACGTCCTCGGGCACGCTGAGGCCGCGTTCGCGCAGCGCGCGGATGGCACCGACGGCCATCATGTCGGAGGCGGCGAAGACCGCGTCGGGCTCGCCTCCCTGGTCCAGCAGCCGGGCCATGGCCTCGGCTCCGCCCTCCACGCTGAAGTCGCCCTGGACCACCAGGCGCTCGTCCACCTCACGGCCCGCCGCGGCCATGCTGTCGCGGTAGCCGCGCAGGCGTTCCACACCGGCGTTCATGTCCTGCGGCCCGGTGATGGTGGCGATCCTGGAGTACCCGGCGTCCAGCAGGTGGCGGATGGCCACCCGGGCTCCGTCGAGGTTGTCGATGTCGACGCAGAACGGCGCGGGCTGGGCCTCGGAGTAGGGGCGTCCGCCGTGCACCACGGGCACACCGGACTCGGCCAGGCGCGAGGTGAGCGGGTCGTCCCGGTGCAGCGACACCAGGAGGGCGCCGTCCACGTGCGAGCCGCTGAGGTACTCGCCCACGCGCTTGTGCTCGGCCTCGCCCCGGGCGGTGGTGAGCATGAGCTGGAGGTCCCGCTCGTGCAGCACCGAGCTCACCCCCCGGATGATGTCCGCGAAGAAGGGGTCCGCGAACAGGCGGTCCCGCGCCTCGGAGACGACCAGCGCGATCGTGTCCGTACGTCGCGTGACCAGGGTCCGCGCCGCCTGGTTGGGGCTGTACCCGAGCTCGGCGATCGCGGCGTGCACGGCCTCACGGGTCCTCGGACTGACCTGGGACGACCCGTTGATCACCCGGGACACGGTGCCGCGGCCGACCCCAGCCCGTTCCGCCACCATCTCCAGGGTCGGCCGCTGCCGACCGCCACTCTTGGCCACTTGTGGGCTCCTTGGACGTCGTGCCGCCGGTCGCCCGGGCGGCGGTTGTGTGTGCGGTCGGGCACGGGTCGACCACGCGAGCGTTCGCGGGGTCCCGTCGTACGGGCTCCCCGCGAACGCTCGCGGTCCACCACCGGTGGTCTACCGCTCGGGGAACCGTCCGGTCCTGGCCAGCTCCGCGTACCAGTGTCCGGTGTCCTTGACCACGCGCTCCTGCGTCTCGTAGTCCACGTGGACGATCCCGAACCGGCGGGAGTATCCCCATGCCCACTCGAAATTATCCAGAAGTGACCAGGCGAAGTAACCGCGCAACGGTACCCCGGCGTGGATGGCCTCCCTCGCGGCCCGGAGGTGACCCTCGTAGTAGTCGGTCCGGTCGGGGTCGTGGACGGCGCCGTCCTCGCTGACGGTGTCCTCGAACGCGCAGCCGTTCTCGGTCACGTACAGGTCGATGCCGCCGCTCTCGCCCGCCAGCCGTTGGAGCACGTCGTACAGGCCGGTGGGGTCGATCTCCCAGCCCATGTGCGTGACGGGCAGTCCCTGGGAGACGTGCACCTCGTCGGGGCCCGCGCCCAGCCAGGCGTCGCCGTCACCGCTGACCAGGGCGGGGTCGATGCCCTTGGCCGAGCCGGCGACGAACTCGGGCGAGTAGTAGTTGACGCCGAGGAAGTCCAGGGGCGTGGAGATGGTCTCCAGGTCGCCGTCGCGCACGAACGAGAAGTCGCTGACGTCGACGAGGTCGGCCACCACGTCGGCCGGGTAGGCGCCCTTGAGCAGGGGGTCGGTGAAGATGCGGTTGCGCACCCCGTCCGCGCGGCGCGCCGCCCGGGCGTCGGCGGCGTTGGCGCCGTGCGGCCGGATGACCGCCTGGTTGTGCGCCAGCCCGATCTTGGCGGGGTGACCGGTGGAGCGGATGGCCTCGGCGGCCAGGCCGTGGCCGAGCAGCAGGTGGTGGGTGGCGGCCAGGGCGGCGGCGGGGTCCCTGCGGCCGGGGGCGTGGTGGCCGTTCTCGTAGCCGAGGAAGGCGGCGCACCAGGGTTCGTTGATGGTCATCCAGTGGGTGACCCGGTCTCCGAGTGCCTCCGCGACGACCCGTGAGTAGTCGGCGAAGCGGTACGCGGTGTCCCGGGCGGGCCAGCCTCCGGCGTCCTCCAGGGGCTGGGGCAGGTCCCAGTGGTAGAGGGTGGCCCAGGGTTGGACACCCGCCTCCAGGAGGCTGTCGACCAGGCGGTCGTAGAAGTCGATCCCGGCCTGGTTGACGGGACCGGTGCCGTCGGGGACGACGCGCGGCCAGGCGACGGAGAAGCGGTAGGCGCCGAGGTTGAGCCGCCGCATGAGGGCGACGTCCTCGGCGTAGCGGTGGTAGTGGTCGTCGGCGGGGTCACCGGTGTCCCCGTTGAGGACCTTGCCGGGGGTCTCGGCGAAGGTGTCCCAGATGCTGCGGCCTCGACCGTCGGCGGTGGTGGCGCCCTCGATCTGGAAGGAGGCGGTCGCCGCCCCCCAGAGGAAGCCTTCGGGGAAGTCGTTGGGGTTGCTCACTGCTTCGTTACGCACCTTCCGTGGTGGGTGGACCTCACTGGGAGCGCTCCCATTCACCGAAGCAGACACCCTCACGCGAGTCAACGGAGTGACGCCTCCCCGAGATTCAACCGTTACCGTCCGTCCCGCACGGGCGAGGGCCCCGGTGGGGAGTCCCACCGGGCCCTCGGGAGAGCGGAAACGTCGGGCCGGCTAGTCCGTGCCGGGACCGAGCGGGATCACGACCCCCTGCCAGCGCTCCTCCATGAAGTCGCGCACCTCCTGGCTGTGCAGGAGGTCGTTGAGGCGGACCAGGTCCTCGGACTCCACGTCCTCCGAGCGCACCACCAGGCCGTTGGCGTACGGGTTGTCCTCGGTCTCCTCCCAGGCCAGCGCGTTGGCGGTCTCGGTGAGGTTCGCCTCCAGGGCGTAGTTGCCGTTCACCACGGCCGCGTCCACGTCCTGGAGGGAGCGCGGCAGCTGGGCCGCCTCCACCGGGGTGACGGTGACGTTCAGCGGGTTGTCCTCGATGTCGGACTCCGACACCTGGCCGCTCGCGCCCTCGGCCAGGGTGATCACGTCCTCCTCGTCGAGCAGGTGCAGGGCCCGGTCCATGTTCGAGGCGTCGTTGGGCACCGCGATGCTCGCGCCCTCCGGGAGGTCGTCCAGGTCCGTGAGGCTCTCGGAGTACAGGCCGAAGGCCTCCAGGTGCACGTCCGCGACGTAGGACAGGTCCGTGTCCGGGTTCCCCGCCAGGTACTCCTCCAGGAAGGGGAACGTCTGGTAGTAGTTCGCGTCGAGCTCGCCCTCGGCCAGGGCCGCGTTCGGCTGGTTGTAGTCGGTGTACTCGACCACCTCGACGGCCAGGCCGGCGTCGGCCGCCAGCTCGTCGTTGACGAACTCCAGGATCTCCGCGTGCGGCAGCGGGGTGGCGCCGACCCGCAGGGTCACGACGCCCTCCTCTCCGCCGCCGTCGTCGCCGGCCCGCTCGCTGGGGCTGCCGCAGCCCGCCAGGAGGACCGCGGCGGCACCCGCCGCGGCGACCCCCCGAAGCACGTTCGTCCCTGTCATCGCTGTCTCCTTGCCGTCGGTTCCGGTCAACTCTGGAGGGGGGCGAGGGGTGTGTCGGGGGGTCGGGGCCGGATGTCTCAGCGCCGGGACAGCCTGCGCACGAGCAGGTCGCCCAGACTCTGCGCGACCTGCACGATGACGATCAGCAGGATCACGGTGGCCCACAGGTAGTGGTCGTTGAAGCGCTGGTAGCCCTCGCGGATGGCGAGGTCGCCCAGACCGCCGCCGCCGATGGCACCGGCCATCGCGGAGTACGAGATGAGCGTGACCACGGTCATCACCAGACCGGCGATCAGGCCGGGCATGGCCTCGGGCAGCATCACCTTGCCCACGATGGTGGACTTGCGGGTGCCCATCGCGTGCGCGGCCTCGATCACCCCGCGGTCGACCTCACGCAGGGAGGTCTCCACCAGGCGGGCGAAGAACGGGATGGCGCCGATGCTCAGCGGGACGATCGCGGCCGTGGGGCCCAGCGTCGTGCCGACCAGGAAGCGGGTGAGCGTCAGCACCGCCACCATGAGGACGATGAAGGGCAGCGAACGGCCGACGTTGACGATCGCGCTGAGCACGGCGCGCACCGCCGGGGCCGGGACGAGCCCGCCCCGGTCGGTGGCGACCAGCAGCACGCCCAGCGGGAGGCCGACCAGGACGCTGAAGACGGTCGCCCACACCACCATGTAGATGGTGTCCTGGGTCCCGAGCCACAGGCTGGGCCACATCTCCGGCCAGGCCGCGATGAAGTCCCCGATGGCGGTGAGGGCGTTGCCCTCCTGGGCGAGGACGAGGACGTCGGAGGGGTTGATGGTCACTTTCCGGCCTCCTCGACCAGCAGGCCGTGCTCGGACAGGTAGTTGAGCGCCTCACGGCGGCGCTCCCCGCGCATGTCGACGCTGAGGCGCCCCACCGACTGCCCGGCGACCTGCTCCACGCCGCCGCCGAGGATGTTCACGTCCACGTCGAAGCGGCGGGTGAGTTCGGACATGAAGGGCTCGTCGAAGGAACGCGGGTAGGTGATGACCACGCTCTCGGGCCCGCCGTTGTCCGGCAGGGGGAAGAGGGAGCGCGCCAGCAGGGATCCCGGGGTGCCGATGAGGTCCAGCACGCGGCCGGACTCGCGGAACTCGCCGTTCTCCATGATCGCGGCGGAGTCGCAGATCCGCTTGATCACGTCCATCTCGTGGGTGATCAGCAGGATGGTCAGGCCCAGTTCGTCGCGCAGGCGGCGCAGCAGGGACAGGATCGAGTCGGTGGTGGCCGGGTCCAGGGCGGAGGTGGCCTCGTCGCTCAGCAGGACGTGGGGGTCGGAGGCCAGGGCGCGGGCGATGCCCACGCGCTGCTTCTGCCCGCCCGAGAGCTGGGAGGGGTAGGCGCGCGCCTTGTCGCCCAGGCCCACCAGCTCCAGGAGCTCACCCACCCGGGTGGCCCGCTTGGTGCGGGAGACCCCGGCGACCTCCAGGGGGAAGCCGACGTTGCCCGCGACCGTGCGGGAGGAGAGCAGGGCGAAGTGCTGGTGCACCATGCCGATCCCCCTCCGGGCCGCGCGCAGACGGGCACCGCGCAGGGAGGTGAGTTCCTCCTCCCCCACGCGCACGGTGCCGCTGTCGGGGCGCTCCAACAGGTTCACCGAGCGCAGGAGGGTGCTCTTCCCGGCACCGCTCTGGCCCACGACCCCGAAGATCTCGCCGGACTCGACATGCAGGTCCACCCCGTTCAGGGCGTGCACCTGGCGTTTCTTCAACCTGTAGGTCTTGTGTAGACCCACTGCGTCAATCACGGTTTTCCCATCGACGTCTGGCGGTGGTGTCCCGGAGACCGCTCGCGGACACAGGAGGGCTCTGGACTCAGCGTGGGTTTGACGCCCACACCCGAGCGTACGAAGCGCTCACCTGGCGGGCGGCGGCGACGCGCCGGTACGTCCGGCGGTCACGGGGAGCGTGGAGGACGGCCCCCGGGGAGGTGGCTCCGGCGCGGGGCGCCGGGCGCGGCTCGGTGTCAGAGGTGGCTAACGGGGCATGCGACAGCGGCCGCCGGGCAGCGGAACGCACCGCCGGGTGGTGTCCGCCATGGTGGCGGGGGTCGCTTTGCCGTGCTCAGGAGCCTTCACGGCACCAACTCAACCATGGTTGACCGGGTCCGTTCAGCAAAATACTTGACCTGAATGTGGTTATTTACAACACATCGAGGCTTTTGTTGGAGTGACGTCCGTTCCTCTCCCGCCCGAAGGTCCTCGTGAGTGCCTACACTCATTACCGTCCCGTGACTCTTCATTGGCGCACACGCGCCGTGAGTACCGAGGGCCGCCGCAGCCCCACGGCCGCCGCGCCCGCCCGGGAAAGACGAGCAGACGCACCCACAGCGCCCCGTGCCCGCAGGGGGCCGCGCGTGGGCCCGAGGAGCGACCACACCGTGCAGTTCGAGGACTTCGAGGACACAGCGCAGACCGCAGACGCAGCGCACCCGCGTGGTGCGGTGGGGTCCGGCCGTCCAGGGCGCACCGGCGGCGAGCACGCCGACTTCTGGGCGCCCGACCCCCCGGCCCGCACCCGGCGGGAGGCCCTGGCCGACCTGGCGGAGGGCGCGCGTGCGCTGTCCGCCGCGGCGGGTTCCGGGCTGTCCCGGCTGGTGCCGTCCCGTGGTGCGCGGGTGACCGCGCTCTCCCTCTCCCTGTTCTCCGCCACGGCACTGGTCGCCCTGCCCGCCTCGGCCGCCCCGACCCCGCCCCGGGAACCGGAGAGCATGAGCGACCTCAAGTCCCGGGCCGAGACCCTCACTGAGGAGTACGAGGGCGAGCTGCGCGACATGGAGGCGGTGATGGAGGAGGCCGAACGGGCCGAGGGCCGCGCCGACGCCACCCGCGAGGAGGTGCGGGACGCCCGCGACCAGGTGGTCTCCCTGGCCGTGGCCACCTACACCAGCAGCGGGATCGACCCGTCCATGTCGCTGTTCGTGGAGGCCGAGCCGGACGAGGTCATCGACCGTGCCGTGGTGATCGACTACCTGACCACCACCAACCAGGAGAAGATCGACCACCTGAACCAGGCGCTCTCGCGTGACGAGGTGGCCCAGGAGAACGCGCAGGAGCGGCTGGACGCGGCCTCGGACGACCTCACCGAGCTGGAGGACCGCCGGTCGGAGGTGCACGTCCTGATCGCGGACCACCCGAGCCAGCCCATGCAGTCGCACAACAGCATCACCCCGCGCACGGAGCAGATGCGTGACCTGGTGATCGAGAAGTTCGGGCGCGGGGACGACGTGGGCGGGGTCGGCTGCTACCGGCCCGACGGCGGTTTCGTTGTCGGTGAGCACCCCAAGGGCCGGGCCTGCGACTTCATGCTGGACCCGAACGGCGGCATGCCCAGCCAGGAGGAGATCGACCGGGGCTGGGAGATCTCGGAGTGGGCCATGGAGAACGCCGACGACCTGGGGATCATGTACGTCATCTACCGCCAGCAGATCTGGGACGTACGGCGCGGTGACGAGGGCTGGCGGGCGATGTCCGACCGGGGCAACATGACCGAGAACCACTTCGACCACGTGCACATCTCGATGTTCTGACCCTCCGGGGCACGGCTGCGAGCCGTGTTCTCCCTGGCCACAACCGGCCACACACGCCGCGCCCCGCGCACCGGTCGGGTTCCCGGAACGGTCACGCAGGTCACAGGGGGTGTCTCCGCACACGCCTTACGGGACCAAGGGCCCTCATTCCGGCGGTCCTGATACCCGAATGCCCGCCACCCTGTCCATGCACTGACATCACGATTAAGTCACGCAAATGACGGACTGGTGTGTCAGAAGCACGAAACGGTGACGATTCACCCTCCTACCCCAGGTCCGGCCTGCCCTGTTGACACCGGTCAGGGCTATGATGCAAGGCGTCCCGACCCCTGGCCGGCGGGGAACCGACCCGCTGGCTCCACACACGGCGGTCGGCGCCCCGTTCGAACCGGGGACCTCCTCACGAACACGGGGAACTCCCGCCCTCGCCCGTCCGCTCTCGCCCGCGGTCACGGCGTCCGAGGCGGGCCCACCTCCCCCACGGTTCCCCGTGCTGTCACACACCCGGCGATCCGCCGGTGGCCACCACGGGAACTCGTGAGAACCCACGGGCGCGAACGCGCGCCTCACACAACACGGTCACCACATCACCGGGCGAGGGGAGCCATGAGCGAAAACGGACCTTACAACCAGCCACCGCAGAACCCTTACGGTGGCGGGGACGGCACCGGCGGACAGCCGCCCTACGGCCCGCCGCAGGGGCACCCCTACGGTGACGCCGCCACCGGCGGTCAGCCCGGCTACGGTCAGGGCCCCTACCCGGGCGCGCCCGGACCCGACCAGGGCATGTACGCGGGCGGACAGCCGCCCTACGGCCCGGGCCCGGGCGGACCCGGCGGACCCGGCGGATACCCGCCCGCCCCGCCGCCCCAGGGCGGCGGCGGCAGCAAGGCCGGGCTCTGGGTGGTCATCGGCGGCGGCGCGGTCATCATCGTCCTGGTGATCGCCGTGTTCGTCATGCTCGTCACCAACGGCAACGACGGCGACGAGATCGCCTCCGGCCCCGACGAGTCCTCCGAGGTCGTGGAAGAGGAGCCCGCGGAGGAGGAGCCCGCCGAGGAGGAGACCCCCGCCTCGAACGGCGCCCTCGGCGACCCGCCCCACGCCCTGCCCACCGAGCCCTGCGAGTCCTTCACCGACCAGGTGCAGACGGACTTCGTCCTCCGCGACAGCGGCAGCAAGTACGTCTCCGACAACACGTCGAGCTGCTCCAACCTCGGTGACCTCCCCGACAGCAGCTCCACCGAGGGCTTCGGCTCGCTGGAGGTGGGCTTCAAGCTCCCCTACAGCGCCAGCGACTCCCCGGAGGCCGCCGCCGAGGACATCGAGTACACGCTGGACCGCATCCGCGGCGGCGCCGAGTCGGACCGCTACGACGCCGACGACATCGAGATCGACGAGGAGCTGGACGGCCTCGGCAGCGAGGCGTACCTGGTCGTCACCAAGACCGACCTGCTCGGGGAGAAGCTTCCCGAGGCCAGTCTGCTGATGCGCCAGGACAACCTGATCATCTCGGTGACCTACTACCTCGACACCACCCAGGGTGACCACGAGGACCTCGCCCTGCCGGACAACACCCAGGACATCATGGTCAACGCCGCCAACGAGGCGCTGGCCATCGTCGGGGGCTGACCCGTGCGGGCCGTGTAGCGGCCGGGAACACCGAAGGGGGCCGCGGCATCGCCGCGGCCCCCTTCCTCGTGTCCGGCCCCCGCTGCTACGGGAGGTCGGCGCGGACCCGGCGGGCCGCCTCGACCATGTTCCGCAGCGCCTGCTCGGTCTCCGCGTAACCACGGGTCTTCAGACCGCAGTCCGGGTTCACCCAGAGGTTCCCGGCGTCCACGTGCGTGGCCGCCAGCCGCAGGGAGGCCTCGATCTCCTCGACCGACGGCACCCGGGGCGAGTGGATGTCGTACACGCCCGGACCGATGCCCCGCTTGTAGCCGCGCGCGCCCAGGGCCTCGACGAGCTCCATGCGCGAACGGGCGGCCTCGACGCTGGTGACGTCGGCGTCCAGCGCCTCGATGCCGCCGACGATCTGGTTGAACTCCGAGTAGCACATGTGCGTGTGGATGGTGGTACTCGCCGCCACCCCGGACGTGGCCAGGCGGAAGGAGTTCACCGCCCAGTCCAGGTAGGCCTGGCGCTGCTCCTCGCGCAGGGGCAGCAGCTCACGCAGGGCCGCCTCGTCCACCTGGATGTGGCGGATGCCCGCCCGCTCCAGGTCCGCGACCTCGTCGCGCAGGGCCAGACCCACCTGGCGGGCGGTCTCCCCGAGCGGCTGGTCGGTGCGGACGAAGGACCACGCGAGCATGGTGACCGGACCGGTCAGCATGCCCTTGACCGGCTTGTCGGTGCGCGACTGGGCGTAGGTGATCCACTCGACCGTCATCGGCTCGGGGCGCGAGACGTCACCGAACAGGATCGGCGGGCGCACGCAGCGCGAACCGTAGGACTGCACCCACCCGCGTTCGGTGGTGGCGTAGCCCTCCAGCTGCTCGGCGAAGTACTGGACCATGTCGTTGCGCTCGGGCTCGCCGTGGACGAGGACGTCCAGGCCGATCTCCTCCTGGAGCGCGATGACACGGTCGATCTCCGAACGCAGAGTGCGCTCGTACTCCTCCGTGGCCAGCTCGCCCCTGCGGTGCGCGGCGCGGGCGCGGCGCAGCTCGGGGGTCTGCGGGAAGGAGCCGATGGTGGTCGTGGTGAGGGTGACGTCGGTGGGCGCGCCGCGGTCCTCGGGGCGCTCGTAGGCGTCCTGACCCAGCGCGTCCAGGCGGGCGCGCACCCGGGCGTCGGTGAACGACGGGTTCCCGGTGGCGGCAGCGTCGAAGTCGGCGTCCTCGCCCTCGGTGAGGACGCGGCCGAGCAGGGCCACCTCCCCCGCCTTCTGCTTGGCGAAGGCCAGGGCCGCGCGCAGCTCGGGAGCGAGCGAGGTCTCGGCGTCGAGGTCGATCGGCACGTGCAGCAGTGAGCAGGAGGTGCTCACGGTGAGCTCGTCGGTGAGGGCGAGCAGGGTGCCCAGCTCCGCCACGGCGGCGGGCAGGTCCGTACGCCACACGTTGCGCCCGTCGACGACGCCCGCAACCAGGCGGGTGGAGCCGAGGCCGGAGACCGCGGCCAGGTCCTCGACGCCCTCGGCGTCGGTGACCAGGTCGAGGCCGACCGCCTCCACCGGGGAGTCCTTGAGGACGCGCAGGGCGGCGGCGCCGATGGAGCCGAAGTAGGTGGAGACCAGGAGGGAGGGGCGGTCGGTGAGGGCACCCAGGCGCTGGTAGACGCGCTCCAGGTGGCCGACGGCCGAGCGGCCCTCGTCGGTGGCCAGGATCGGCTCGTCGAGCTGGACCTCGGTGGCGCCGGCGGCCCTGAGGTCGGACAGCAGCCGGGCGTAGGCGTCCAGGAGCTGGTCGAGGAGCTCGATGGGCTCCCAACCCTCGGGGGCGTCGTCGGCGGCCTTGGCCAGCAGGAGGAAGGTCAGCGGGCCGACCAGCACGGGGCGGGTCTGGAACCCGGCCTCGGAGGCCTCACGGAACTCGGTGACGGGCTTGTCACCGACCAGGCGCGGCCGGGTGCTGGGGGAGAGCTCGGGGACGAGGTAGTGGTAGTTGGTGTCGAACCACTTGGTCATCTCCAGCGGCGGGGCGCCCTGCTCGCCCCGGGCGAGCGCGAAGTAGCGGCGCAGCTGCTCGTCCCGTTCACCGGCCTGGGCCGGGGAGGCGAAGCGGGAGGGCACGAGGTCGAACAGGACCGCCGTGTCCAGCACCTGGTCGTAGTAGGAGAAGGTGTTGGACGGCAGGTCGTCCACGCCCGCCTCCCGCAGCTGGGCGTAGACGCCCAGGCGGAGTTCGGCGGCGACGGCGTCGAGTTCGGCGGCGGTGGTGCCGCCCTTCCAGTAGGACTCGCTGGCGCGCTTGAGTTCGCGGTCGGGGCCGATGCGCGGATAGCCGTGCACGGTGGAACGCACGGACGGCCTGGCGGCCGGGGTGCTGGGCATGGAGCTTCTCTCCCTCGTCGAAAGCCGGGTACCGGCCACGAGGCGAGCGAGGACGCGGACACGCCGAGGAGGCGCCCGACGGCGCACGGCTGTCTCCGCCCTCGGCCCTCCCTCGGGGCACGGGACCACCGACGGCACGGGTGCGCCGCCGGGCGGAGGCAGGTCTTCGGACTCGTGGGCGTGCTCCGGCGTGACCGCCGGCCCTCCTACTGGTCGCCGCTTCCCGGTTTCCGACTTTTCCGGTCGGATCACCAGTGCTTATGACGACGTTCGTTCCCACTCACCGCTGCGGGGCAGTCCCGGACTCGCACCGGGTTCCCTCTTTCGACACGCAACGCCCGCCCCGGAAGGCTTCCGGGGTGACCAAGGGTGGAGCGTGTACCTTCCACGGCTGCAAGTATAGGGAGCGCCCCCTCCGCCCATGCACCCGGCGTGGTCCTCGCCCACTCGGCGTGAACCCGCGTCGGGTTCGCGGCATCCCAACCGACAATCAGCGTTACGTGGGGGAGCGCTCCCCCTCCTCCCCCACGAACGTTCGTCAGACGATGAACGTGGAGAACCCCAGGTGAAGCAGCAAGACCGGCAGACCATGGCTCCCGACCAGCCCCTCCTCACGGTCGCGATCGCGATGGTCGTCCTGCTGGGACTGGTGCTGTCGGCGTCCCGACCGATCGGACTGTTGGAGGACAGTGCCTTGGCGGGCGACGGCGACCAGTCATCCGGTGACGGGACACGGACCCCGGCCACCGGCGAACCCGACCAACTGACCACGGTCTCCCCCGACGCGGTCCCCGGAACAGAGGAGATCACTCTCGCCTACGAGGGCGGGGCGGACGTCTCCGTCACCTACCCGTCCATTCCGAACGCCGGACCGCTGACCGATTTCCTGGAGAGGACCCTCGGCGCCCAGGCGCGCTCCTTCGAGGCGGCCAACCCCGGGGCGCGCACGTTCCTCGGGGAGTGGGGCCTGACCGCCGCCGACGAAGGGATCGTGGGGGTGCGGATGACCACCACCGAGACGGACTCCGAGGAGACCAGGGAGGGGCACAGCACCTACTGGTACGAGACCGGCACGGGCGCGGTCCACGGCTCCAGCCACCTCTTCGCCGGACAGGAGGAGCTGGCCGAACTGAACGAGCGGGTGCGCGAGGCGGTGTCCGGCACGGACGCCGTTCCCTCGGCGCTGCACCCGATCAGTTCCCTCTACGACTCGGTGGGCTTCAACCCGGACGGTGACCTCGTGGTGGAGTTCGACGAGGGCCAGGTCGCCCCGGCCGGTGCGGGCCGCGTGCACGCGGTACTGCCCCGGGACGAGGCCGAGTCGCTGCTCTCCGACCTCGGCCTGCGGGTGCGCGAGGCGGCGACCACGGGCGTGCGCGCCTTCTCGATCGACGAGGCCCCGGAGGCGGACAAGGACGGCTCGGCCTCGGCTGCGCCCGGCGTGCTGGCCCCGCGTGACGACTCGGTCGACTGCTCCGCGCCCGACACCAAGTGCGTGGCGCTCACCTACGACGACGGCCCCGGCGGGCGCACCCCCGAGCTGCTGGACGCCCTGGCCGCGCACGACGCCAAGGCCACCTTCTTCGTCACCGGCCTCCCGGTCAGGGAGCACCCGTGGGTGGTGCGGCGCACCTACGCCGAGGGGCACGAGGTGGCCAACCACACTCTGGACCACCCCAACCTGACCGAGCTCTCGGCGGACGGTGTCCGCGAGAACCTGGAGGCGACGCAGGCGCTGGTGTACCGGGAGACCGGATACACCATGGACCTGATGCGGCCTCCGTACGGGGCCACCGACGACACGGTCGCGGAGGTGACGGCGGAGCTCGGGCTGGCGCAGATCCTGTGGAGCGTGGACACCAACGACTGGCGGGACCGCAAGGCGAACGTGGTGCGCGATCGCGCGCTGGACGGCGCGTCCGACGGCGCGATCATCCTGATGCACGACATCCACCCCACCACCATCGACGCGTCGATCGACATCATCCGTGAACTGGACGAACGCGGGTACTCGATGGTCACGGTGTCGCAGCTGCTCGGCACCACCGAGCCGGGCCGCACCTACGTCGACGGCGTCCCCGAGGAGGAGGCCCCGGAGGAGGCTCCGAGCGACTCGGAGTGACCCACCCGCACCCCGGCCCCTCTGGCGGTGTCCACATGTGGACACCGCCAGAGGGGCCGGGGTGTTGTCCCCTATGTTGCTCCCAGCAGTCGTGAGGAGCATCCCCAGGGACGAGGGAGTCGGGTCTTGGCGTCGAGGAGAGTTGGGCCGGGCCGGACCGTTCCCCCACCCGGCCCGGTCCGGGCACGGCCGTTCCGGCCGGGGACCGCCCTGGTGCTGCTGTCCCTCACGCTCGCCGCGTGCGGGAACGGGGCGGTGAGCGTGGACGAGGGCGACCCCGAGCGGCTCACCGTGCTGGCCGACGAGGTCGGGGACGGTGTCGGGGAGTGGCGGGGCGACGCCCGGGACTTCACCGGCCACCCCCACGAGCCCGAGGGCGTGGAGGTCAGCGTCGCCTACCCGGAGTTCGAGGGCGCCGACGCCTTCGCGGAGGGCCTTGCCGCGCGGGTGGACCAGGAGGTGCGGGACTTCCGTGCCGGGACCCGCGATCCCGTGCGGCTGGACGTCGACTGGGAGCTGGTCGCCGCCGGGGACGGGGTCCTCGGGGTCCGGCTGGTCCGCACCGAGGAGGACATGCACGGCCTGCGGGAGGGCTACGCGACGTACTGGTACGACGCCCACGACCTCTCCGTGTCCTCCTCCACCGAACTGCTGCGCGGGCAGGAGGAGCTGGTCCGGCTCAACGCCATCGCGCGCGAGGAGCTGGCGGACGACGAGGACGTCGACCCCGACGCGTTCCACCCGGTGCTGCGGACCTACGACTCGATCGGGTTCAACGCGTCGGGGGACCTGGTGGTCGAGTTCGACGACGGGCACCTGTCACCGATCGTCGACGGCCACGTCCCCGACAGCGCCCCCGGTCGCAGGGCCGTGGTGGTCGGGCACGAGCGGGCCGCACCGCTGCTGTCGGACCTGGGTGAGCGCGCCCGGGAGGCCGCCCTGGTGGCGGAACCCGACCTGGCCCTGCCCGCGGCCCGGTCCGATGACGCCGGGGACGGTCCCCCGCCCGGAGTGGTCACCGCCGGTGACCCCGAGGTGGACTGCCAGGACGGCGAGACCAGGTGCGTGGCCCTGACCTTCGACGACGGACCGGTGGACGCCACCCCGCACCTGCTGGACGTCCTCGCGGAGGAGGGGGTGACGGCCTCCTTCTTCCTCAACGGCGGCCCGACCCTGACCCGGCCAAGCGTGCTGCGGCGCGCCTACGCCGAGGGGCACGAGATCGCCAGCCACGGCGACGAACACGAGCACATGAACAAGATGGACCCCGGGCGCCTGGCCGCGCAGACGGCCGCGGTGAGCGCGATGGTCCGCAGGCAGACCGGGTTCACGGTCGAGCAGTTCCGGCCGCCGTTCGGCGCCACCAACCACGACGTGCACGAGGAGATCACCGCGCAGGACATGGCGGAGGTCGCGTGGACGGTGGACAGCGGGGACTGGAAGGGGCACGACCGGGACGAGATCGTGGAGACCGTCCTCGACGGGGTCGAACCGGGCGCGGTGGTGCTGCTGCACGACCCCCGGCCCGCCACGCTCGCGGCGGTCCCGGAGATCGTCGAACGGCTGCGCGCGGAGGACTACGTGTTCGTCACCAGCAGCCAGGCGCTCGGCGGCCCGGAACCCGGCAACGTCTACCCTCCCGACTGGGACGGCGACTGGTAGGGCGTACACGCGCGGGCGGCCGGTGGGAACCCCCACCGGCCGCCCGCGCGTCGATCAGCTGGCCTCGTGGGTCTCCCGGACCACCGTGAGCGCCGGAGCCGGGGCGTCCGACCCCACGGCCTCCTGGACGGACCGGTACCCGGCCTCGCGGACCAGGCGGGCCAGGCCCCGGTGGATGCGGCGGGGCCACAGCGGACCGCCGTAGATCAGCCCGGTGTACCCCTGGACCAGGGTGGCGCCGGCGCGGACGCGGGCCCAGGCGTCCTCGGGGGTCTCGATGCCACCGACCGCGACCAGGGTGACCCGGTCGCCCACGCGGGAGCGCAGGCGGCGCAGGACCTCCAGCGAGCGCTCCTTGAGCGGGGCGCCCGACAGGCCCCCGGCTCCGGCCGCCTCGACATCCTCGTCGGAGGTGTCGAGTCCGGAACGGGAGATCGTGGTGTTGGTGGCGATGATCCCGTCCAGGCCCTCGGCCAGCGCGAGGTCCGCGACGGCGTCGACGTCCTCGTCGGCCAGGTCCGGGGCGATCTTCACCAGGAGCGGCAGCTCGGGGCGGCCCGCCTCGGCCAGGGACGCGCGGACGGCGCTGACCAGGGGCAGCAGCTGCTCGACACCCTGGAGGTTGCGCAGCCCCGGCGTGTTGGGCGAGCTGACGTTGATGACCATGTAGTCGGCGTAGGGGGCCAGCCGCAGCGCGCTGAGCGCGTAGTCGGCGGGCGCCTCCGCCTCCGGCGTGACCTTGGTCTTGCCGATGTTGATCCCGAGCAGCGGGCCACGGCGCTGGTGGTGCAGGCGCTCCGCGACCAGCGCGGAACCCTCGTTGTTGAAGCCCATGCGGTTGACGATGGCGCGGTCGGCCACCAGCCGGAACAGGCGCGGTTTGGGGTTGCCGGGCTGCGGGTGGGCGGTCACGGTGCCCACCTCGACGTAGCCGAAGCCCAGGGCGGCCAGACCGCGCGGGCTCTCGGCGTTCTTGTCGAACCCGGCGGCCATGCCGAGCGGGCCGGGGAACTCGCGGCCGAAGGCGTGCACGGTCAGCTCGGGTTCGCGCGGGCCCAGGACCCTGCCCATGGTCTCGGCCACACCGGGGACGGCCGTGACGCCGCGCAGCGCGGCGAAGCTCAGCTTGTGCACCGTCTCCGCGTCCATGTGGCGCAGGACCGAGCTGAAGAGGATCTGGTAGAACACGGTCATCCGTTTCCGTCTCCCTCGCGTTCAGCGAGGAAGCGTTCGAGTTCCGCGCCGAGCTCGTCGGCGGTGGGCAGCCCCGCGCCGTCGTCGGACAGCGGGACCGGCCCGCCGCCCTCCTCCGCGCGCGAGGACATGATGTCGTCGTACTGGCGTTCCAGGTTGGCGACCACGCGCTGGACCTCCTCGGACGCCGCGACCTGCTCCGCGATCTCCACGTCCGTGGTGGCGGCGACCTCCTCCAGCTCCTCGCTCGGCAGGGCGAGCCCGGTGGCCCCGGCCACGTACTCCAGGGCGGCGATGGCCGCCCGCGGGTAGGTGGACTGGGCCAGGTAGCTGGGCACGTGGATGGCGTAGCCCACGAAGTCGTGGTCGTTCTCCCCGAAGCGGTACTCCATCAGCGCGGACACGCTGGCGGGCACCTCGACCCGGCCGATCCAGGGGGTGTGTCCCTCGATCAGCTCGGGGCGGGTGGAGTGCGGCGTGACCGTCACCGGTCGGGTGTGCGGCACCGCCATGGGAATGCCGTTGACGCTGATGGAGAGCGAGACGGAGAAGCGTTCCGCGAGGCCGGTCACGGCCGCGATGAACGCCTCCCACTCGCCGTCCGGCTCGGGACCGTGCAGGACGAGGAAGGGGTGGCCCTCGGCGTCGTGCATCCGGTACAGGGCCAGCTTGTGCGGCGTGTAGTCGGTCCAGGTGTTCTCGACGAAGGTCATCTGCGGCCTGCGGCGGCGATAGTCCACCAGGCGGTCGACGTCGAAGGTCGCGACCTCCTCGGCGGTGAACCGCTCGAACAGCGACTCGGACAACTGGCTGCCAGCGTTTCCGGCGTCGACGAAGCCGTCCAGGCAGACGAGCATCACCAGCCCGGTGACGTCGTCGAAGCCGGGGTGGAGTTCGTACAGTTCTGCGGGGTCGCGCACCGGGTTCTCGTCTCCAAAACTGGTCGGGTTCGCAGGGGCCGCGACACACCCGTGTCGGCCTGCCCGGAAGGTTCCGGTGGCCCCTGACGGGGTCGCTGTGCCCTGCTTTTCCACAATACCGACCCGGGGCGGGTGGGTCCGGACCCCGCGACCCCGGAGGTGACGACGCCCACACCGCTCTGGGCGCCGCCGTCCCGATGGTCCCGCGATCCGCGTCCTGACGGTCTCGGTCAGCCCTGGCGGAGCACTCTCAGGGTCCGCAGCCGGTTGAGGACCGCGACCGTCTCGTGCCTGCGCGGCAGGGCGTAGTCACCGCCGAAGTCGGCGCCGAGCAGGGTCACGCCCTCCTTGGCCAGCGCCTCCTCCAGGGAGTCCAGGGCCTCGGCCACGGTCCGGTTCCCGTCCAGGTGCCGTCCCCTGACCAGGGCGCGCAGGGCCAGACCGGCGCCGGTGATCTGTCCGGGGTCCACGAACTGCTCCACCGAGCGCACGTCGACGTCGCTCTCCCCGTAGACCAGTACGTCCATGTCCCGGCGCTTGATCCGGCTCCGTCCCTTGGCGGTGTCGTCGTCCACCGAGCCGGGGTCGACCACCCGGGCCCGGGGCAGGGTGAACTCGGCGTCGGCGCGGTCGTGCGCCAGCGCCCGGGCCCGCTCGGTGACGTCGTGCGGGTGGTAGGCGTCCAGCATGATCACCTGGTCGGCGACGTCGAAGTAGTCACCGCTGCCACCCATGACCAGGACGGTGGAGACCCGGTGCTCGCGGTGCAGGGGGCGGACCAGGTCCACGAAGGGCACCAGGGGTTCCCGGTCGCCGTGGACCAGGGCCTGCATGCGCTCGTCGCGGATCATCAGGTTGGTGGCGGTGGAGTCCTCGTCCACCAGCAGGGTGCGCGACCCGGCCTCCACCGCCTCGCAGATGTTGGCCGCCTGTGAGGTGGAGCCCGAGGCGTTCTCGGTGCGGAAGTCGCGGGTGTCGGCGCCGGTCGGCAGGTTGCGCACGAAGGGGCTGACGTCCACCCGTTCCACACGGCGCCCCTCCTCCGCCCTGATCTTCACCGCGTCCCCCCGGGTCACGACCAGTTCGCGGCCGTCGCCGGGCACGTGGTCGTAGACGCCGCGTTCCAGGGCGTGCAGCAGGGTGGACTTGCCGTGGAAACCGCCGCCGACGATCAGGGTGATGCCCTCGGGCACCCCCATGCCGGTGACCGTGCCCGCGTGCGGGAGGTCCACGCTCACGCGCAGGCTCTCCGGGGCCGCGAAGGGCACCACGCCCTCCCCCGCCATGGGTTCGTCGCTCACTCCGCTGCGCCGGGGCAGGACCGCCCCGTCCGCGACGAAGGCGACCAGACCGCGGTCGGCCAGGCTCGCCCTGAGGGCGACGGCGTCGGCCACGGTGTCGGCGAAGGCCGCCGCCTCCGCGTGGTCGATCTCGTCCCAGTCGAGGTCGTCGACCAGCGCCGGGAGGGTGCGGCACAGCTCGCGTTCGGCGGTGCGCCCGTCGATCCGGCGGCCGTGGCCGGGCAGGTCCACCCCGATCCGCAGGTCGAGGGCGCCGTCCTCGGTGATCTGGCACGAGGAGCGGGCGATGACCTCCTGGCCCCCGGTGTCGATCTTCAGCAGCGACCCCCGCAGCAGTCGGCGGGCGCGCCGTCCGAGGTAGTCGGCGGTGGCCCGGCGGCGCACCGGATCGGCGTGGGCGCTCGCGGGGATACCGGCGTCGGGCCGAAGGACGCGGACGCGCGAGGGCGGGGCGAAGGGGTCGGCCTGGACCCGCTGCACCGTCAGAGTGAAGTCCCCGAAGTCCCAGTCGCCCTTGAGGGACTTGTAGCGGCCGTAGGAGGCGCCCTGCATCCCGAGGAGTTCCTGGGACAGCCGCGCCTCGTCGCGCACCCCCCGGATGGGTTCGGGTTCGGGCCTGCGGCCGGAGCCGCCCCGACCACCGCCGCCACCGCCGTACCGGCGCCCCTGGCCGCCGTTCCCCCGCCGCTCCGTCATCGTCTCCCCCGGTGTCGCTACGTACTGGTGCCCCCGCCAGATTAGGACTTCTGTGCGAATCCCGCTCCGACCCTGTGGACAACCGTGTCCGCGCGGTCCACCGACAGCGGTCAGTCCTGCGGGTCGGGGAGCACGTCGGTGAGGATCGCCTCGAACTCGTCCGCGCTCGGCTTGGCCTCCGTCAGGAGGGAGTGCAGCAGGACCCCGTCGACCACGGCGGAGACCACACGCGTCCGCACCGGGTCGTCCGTGTAGCGGCCAGCGAACGCCCGCACGGCCGCGAGCCAGGTGTCCGTGGACCCGCGCAGGTGCGGACGGCGCGCGGCGAGGAGGAAGAGCTCGTACTCGGCCAGCAGGTGACCGGGTTCGGCCGCGACCCGGGCCATCAGCTCAGCGAGCTCGCGCCGTCGGTCCCCGTCGCCGGACAGGCGGCGCATGCGCTCGGAGTCCTCGTCCATCACGCTGGTCAGGGCCGCGGTCAGGAGGTCGCCCAACCCGGTGAAGTAGTAGGTGGTGGCGGAGGTGGGCAACCCGGCCTCCTGGGAGACCGTGCGGTGGCTGACCCCCGCCACCCCGTCGCGTTCGACCACGCGCAGGGTGGCTTCGATCAGGGCCTTCCGGCGCAGCTCACCCTTGGCGCGGCGCCCGTCCGTCTGTTTCAGGTGTCCTCCTCGGTTCCTGCGCCGAGGGTAGCGGAGCCTCCGTCTCGTGCCGTGTCGCGGCGGCTCCGCGCAGCAGTGGCGTGCCCGCGACCGTGACGGTCAGGGCGGTCAGGCCCGCGACCACCGCCACGAGGAAGCCGCCGGTGGTGCCGGAGGACTCCACGGTGAGCCCGGCCGTGAGGGTTCCGACCGCCGTTCCCACGGTGAGTCCGGTCAGGGCCCAGGTCATCCCCTCCGTGAGGCGGGCGGGCGGGACGGAGCGTTCGATCAGGGTCATCACCAGGATCATGGTCGGGGCGAAGAAGACCCCCGCCGCGAAGACCGACACGGCCAGCGCGGCGATCCCGCCGACCAGGAGCAGGGGCAGCGTGGTGAGCGCGGTTCCGGCCACCGCCAGCACCAGCGTGGCGTGGGCGCTCCAGGGCGGGTTCAGGGCTCCGAAGGCCAGGCCGGAGACCGCGGAGCCGAGGGCGTAGGCGGAGAGCACGATCCCGGTCGCCCCGGGGACGCCGAGGTCCTCCGCGAAGGCCACCGCCACCACGTCGACCGCACCGACGATCACCCCACCGGCGGCCAGGACCAGCACCAGCACCACGACGCGCGCCCCGAGCCCGCGCGGCCCCCGTTCCGTGGCGGGTTCCGGTTCGCGGACCGGCGGTTCGGTGCCGCGCTGGGCGACGAACAGGCTCACGCCCACGGCGAGGAAGGCGGCCGCCGCGAGGGGTCCGGCCTGCGCGAACACCATGGTGCTGAGGGCCACGGACAGCGCCGGGCCGGTGATGAAGGTGAGCTCGTCGGCCACTGACTCGAAGGAGTAGGCGGTGTGCAGCAGGGGCGTGCCCCGGTGGATCCCGGTCCAGCGGGCACGGGCCATCGCGGACATGCTCGGCATGGCCCCGCTGGGCACGGCGCAGGCGAACAGCGTCCACACCGGGGCCTCCACCTGGACGCAGAGCAGCATCAGCAGCAGGGAGGCCACGCTGACGGCGGCGGCCGGGGGCAGGACGCGGCGCTGGCCGTGACGGTCGGCCAGCCGGGAGACCTGGGGGGTGATGAGGGCCATGGACAGGGTGAAGGTGGCGGCGACGGCTCCGGCCAGCGCGTAGCTGCCGTGGGTGGCGGCGAGCATGGTGATGACGCCGACGTTGGTCATGGCCACGGGCATGCGGCCGATGATCCCGGCGACGGTGAAGCCCCGCGTCCCCGGCACGGCGAAGATCCGGGCGTACGGATTGGGCATGGTGGTCCCCTCGTGGTTCGTTGCGCCCCAAACAATTGGGACGCCCGTCCCAGTTTCTTTCCGGGGAACTCCCGTGGCAAGCCGAAGTGACGCACGACACCCTCCCCGACCGCCCTTTGCCCGGCGCCTCCCCCTGCCGCTAGGTTGCGATGAGCCCCCCTCTCCCGAGGAGTCCGCACCATGAGCACGGTCCTGTTCGCACCGGAAACCTTCAACCTCGCTGAGACGACACGGGCGATCGAGGTCGCGCGGCAGCTCAGGGACCGGCACGAGTGCGTGTTCGCCGGATACTCCGAGCGGTACGCGCGGCTGATCGAGGACGAGGGGTTCGAGTACCACCCGCTCTCCCCCGGGCTCACCGACGAACAGGCCGACCAGCTGGTCCGCTTCGACCAGGGACGCGGCGTGAGCCACCCCTTCACCACGGAGCTGGTCCGGGCCCGGGTCCAGAGCGAACTGGCCCTGAACAAGGTGCTCCGGCCGTCCGCCACGGTCATCGGCACCACGCTCAGCCAGATGATCTCCGCGCGCGCCAGCGGAGTCCCCCTGGTCTACGTCAGACCGTTCGCCTACTCGTGGCCGCACCTGCGCCAGACCGGATCGGTGCCGCTCCTCCAGGGGGACGGCCGCCTGTCCCGGATGGTCAACACCGGCGCCGCCGTCCTCCTGCGCGAGGCCGCCCGGTACACCACCCTCAAACCCCGGGGCTTCTCCCAGGTCGCCCGCGAGAACGGGGTGCGGCTCCCCCGCCGTACCGTGGAGGCCCTGGACGGCGACCTCAACCTGGTCGCCTCGATCTCCGGCCAGCCGCGCCCCTACCTGCTCCCGCCCCACTACCGCTGGGTCGGACCCGTCTACGCCCGGCTGCCCCACGAGGTGCCCCCGGAGGTACGGCACCTGGCGGACACCGCCCGTGGGGCCGACCGACGCGTCGTCTACTGCGCGATGGGGAGCTCGGGTCACCGCGACATCGTCCTGCGGGTCCTCCACGAGCTCTCCCGCCTGCCCGTCACGGTGATCGCCCCGGTCGCCCGCTACCTGGAGCCCGGCGACCGCGAGCGCCTCGGCCCCCACGTGCACGTGTTCGACCTGCTCCCCGCCCACCGGCTCGGGGACCTCATCGACGCCTCCGTCATCCACGGCGGCGAGGGCACCGTCCAGACCGCCGTGGCCTCGGGAAAACCGTTCCTCGGCATCGGCCTCCAGATGGAACAGCGCTGGAACGTCGACGAATGCGTGCGCTTCGGCAACGCCGTGGGCCTCCCTCCCCACCAGGCCCAGGGGGAACGGCTCCGCCGTGCCCTGGAGACCCTGCTCCGCGACCCCCGCCTGCGCTCCCGTGCCGGGGAGCTCCAGAGCCGCCTGACCGGCGTCGACGGCGCCAGGAACGCCGCCGACCACATCCACGCCCTGGTCGGGTCCTCGTGACACCGCCCAGGTGACGGACTCCGGAGTGCGAACAGCCGGGGCCCTCCCGGAAAAGGGGTGGAGGCGCGGGGACCCGGGCGGATTGAATGGTCCCGGAGGTGAGGCCCGTGCGCCCTGCTGTGGGGGACGCCCTGAGGGCGTGCCCGGAGTGCCCCGGGCCCGAGTACAGCGGGGCTCCGGACTGTGCTCGGTGCCGGGGGCTGGTGGACGCGGTCCTGGAGGAGGAGTGGGAGGCGTTCCTCCTCCGTGAGGGGCTGGAGGACGGGCCCGAGGTGGCCGCGCTGGTCGTCGGGGAACCGGACCGGTACGACTGGCGGGTGGTGGACGCGGCGCTGGACCGACTGGTGTGCGCGGAGTGCGGATACCCGTCGAGCCGGGGGCCGGTGGGGTGCGGGCCGTGCGAACTCGCGCACGGGTTCCGCTACGCGGCGGTCGAGACGGACCGGCCGGGAGCCGTGCCGGGGAACGAACACGCGGTCCGGGTGAACGTCTCGGTGGTGCGCCGCCCGCAGGGGGTCTCCGAGCGCGAGCTCCTGGTCCGGCGGCTGCTGCTGCCCCGGCTGCTCTCCGGTGACCTGCCCACGACGGCCCGGGCCCAGGCGGCCAAGGACCGGATCAACCGGATGGGTCTCGCGGAGATCGAGGCGCTGTTCCCCCGGATGCTGGACTCGCCCGGCGTCGACGTCCCCTGAGGCCTCCCGGCCTCTGGGGTCGAGCCGGGTACGGGGTTCTCGGCCCGACCGCCAGAGGACGCCGACCGGGCTGGAGGGGGACCGGCACCGATCGGCGGGGAGGACGCGGCCCGTCCGGAATCAAGGGGTGCTCCGGTCGGGCCGCCGTCCCGACACCTCCACGGAGGGGGGTGGGGGGTGTCGTGGAACTATTCTTACCGGACCAGGGGTGGCCGCACGGGGAAAACCGGGAATTCGACGGGATCGGCTTCCCACCCGGTGGTGTGTATCAGGCGATAGCCGCCCGGAACGCCCGGTCGTGCGGGTCCACGGGGTCCTCGGCCAGGTCTCCGACGAACACCGCCACGGGCCGCCCGCCCCTCTCCTCGATCTCCTTGAGCAGCCGTCGCCACTCGACCAGGTTGGGGTGCCGCAGCTCGGTGCACGCCGCCGCCGGAGCCAGGGCGTCGGCGGCCGCTGTGAGGCGCGCGGGTGTGAGTTCGTGGGTGGCGGTACCCGAGGTGTGTCCGCACACGATGGCCAGGACGACGGCGGGCAGGGGGCTCGTGCCGACGTTGGTCAGCCCGAAGACCGTCCGGCCGTCCTGGTGCACGCCGACCCCGTAGGCCGCCGGGCGCCGCCAGCCGGGGTGGCCGGCTTCGAGCCTCTCGCGCGCGGCGTTGATCTCTTCCCTGGTGGCCCACTGCTCCATGGGGATCTCCTCTACAGGTTCAGGTCGCCGGTGGCGACGGTGACGGCGTCGCCCCCGATGAGCACGCGGTCGCCGTCCAGGCGCAGGTGCAGGTCACCACCGCGCCTGGAGGCCTGGCGGGCCAGGAACTCGGTCCGGCCGAGCCGCTCGGCCCAGAACGGCGCGATCACGGTGTGGGCGGCTCCGGTGACCGGGTCCTCGGGGACGCCCATGGACGGAGCGAAGCACCGGGAGACCGTGTCGTATCCGCCGTCACCGGGGGCGGTGGCGATCACCATGCGGGCAGGCAGGGCCCGGATGGCGGTGGGGTCGGGGTCCAGCGCACGGACGGTGGCGGCGTCGGCCAACTCGACGAGGAGGTCGTTGTTGCCGCCGATCCCGGTCCACAGGGGTTCGGCGCCCAGGGCCTCGGCCAGGCCCTCGGGGGCCTCGGTGGCGGTGGCGGGGCGGGCGGGGAAGTCCATCCAGAGCTTGCCGTCCCGGTTCCGGACGGTGAGCACGCCGCTGCGGGTGCTGAAGCGGATCGGTCCCTCCACGCCGAGTTCGGTGAGGGCGTGCGCGGTGGCGAGGGTGGCGTGTCCGCACAGGTCGATCTCGGTGACCGGGGTGAACCAGCGCAGCTCGAAGTCGGCGTCGGGGGCCTCGATCCGGCGCGCGAAGGCGGTCTCCGAGAGGTTGAACTCGGCGGCGATCCCCTGCGCCCAGGCGTCGGGGTAGACGTCGTCCAGCACGAGGACTGCGGCGGGGTTACCCGCGAGGGGCCGGTCGGTGAAGGCGTCGATGACGCGGTACTCGGGCATGGGTCCATTCTTCCAAGTGGCCCCGACCGAACAAGGTCCGGTCCTGGGTGAAATGGACCCTATTCACCGCGACCGGAGGTCCTCCTCCTACTGGAGGTGGGGCTCGTCCAGGATGAACATGGTCTGGGTGCTCTTCACCTCGGGCAGGCGCTGGAGCCGCTCCAGGACGAAGGTGCGCAGGGCGGCGGCGTCGGCCACCCTGACGAGGAGCAGGAGGTCGACGTCACCGGAGACCAGTGCCGCGTGGTCGACCTCGGGGATGTCGCGCAGATAGCCGCGAAACCTCTCCCAGGAGTGCTGCTCGATCCGCACGGAGACGTAGGCGGACAGCGCGGTGCCGTACTTCTCGGGGTCGATGACGGCGGTGAAGCCCCTGATCACGCCCTCGTCGCGCAGGCGTTCGAGACGGGAGTAGGCGTTGGCCCGCGAGATGTGCGCGTTCTCTGCGACGGCACGGATCGACATGCGGCCGTCGTCGCACAGGAGCGCGATGATCCGGCGGTCGGTGTCGTCCAGCTGCACGGCCATGTGTCTTACCTCATACCGTCCGCGTCGTGGACACGTTAGATGATGTGCGATGACGGGCGTCCTACCGAGCAGTTCGTCCAGCATCACCCCGGAGGCATCGACAATATGGGGTGATTCGCCTCATATTCAAGACATGAAGCGCACCGATGATCGGCCTCGTCCGGTTCCTCCTCCGTCCTCGCGGGGGCCGGTGTGCTCGGTGGACCGGCACGGCCGACGTCAGGAGCTCCCCCCGTTCTCCGGGCCCGACCACGCGGCTCCCACCGGACCCCACCGCGCCGCGGTCGTCGGCCACCGCTGCGGCCAGCGGGCCGGAACCGCCGCGTACCCGCGGGGTTCGGCCCCCTAGGGACCACCGCGCCGGACACACGGGAGGGCTCCGCATCCGCGGGCGGCAACGGCGCCGCCGGAACGACGCGGGTTCGGGTGCCGTCCCGGGGGTCCCGGCACGGGTGAGGGCACGCGGCCCACACGCCGCCGTGTCCACGGGACGGGCGGGCCCTCCGCGTCAACGGTGACCGGAGGCCCGCCCCACCTCCCCTCGTCTCCGGACGGCCCCGGGCGGTGTCCCGCCTTCCGGGGCTCGGAGGGCGCCGACCGTTCAGGGGCGGCCGGAGCGCACGGGCGCCACGGAGAGGTCGTCGCCCAGGGCAGCGGCGATCGCGGCCGCCCTGGAGTGGTCGTCGAGTCTCCGGGTGAGGTAGGCGCAGGAGTGGCCGTGGCACAGGGACCTCCACACGGCCGATCCCCCGATCCCGCCCTTGGCGATCTTGGCGTCGTCCCGCAGGAACCCCAGGGTCCAGGTGAGCTCCGTGCCGAAGACCTCGTCGTACCCGGTGGCCTGGGGGGCGAGGTACT
The DNA here is from genome assembly GCF_056173345.1 of Nocardiopsis sp. iso_237. Taxonomy (NCBI): domain Bacteria; kingdom Bacillati; phylum Actinomycetota; class Actinomycetes; order Streptosporangiales; family Nocardiopsidaceae; genus Nocardiopsis; species Nocardiopsis sp. iso_237. Next base: position 4,577,787 of record NZ_CM149669.1, read on the forward strand.
CCTCGTGTGCCTCGCGCCCGAGGAGCGCGCGCAGCGGACCGTCCCCGTCCGTGATCCCGTCCAGGAAACCGGCCAGACCGGTGGCGCTCGCGTGCAGGTTGACCGCGCCGAACACGGACCCGCGCCAGGCGTCGGAGTTGACCACGGCGGGGTCCAGGGGCCCGTCCGGGACGGAGAGCCAGTCGGCGGCGGGCTGGGCCCGGGGCCAGTCCGGGTGCGCGTACTCGATGTCCGCGACGCGGGCGAGCGCGTGTTCGGGCACCCCGAACCACGCGTCCAGCCCCAGGGCGGGTCTGACCACCTCGTTGAAGGCCGCGCCGAGGGTGGTCCCGGCCGCCGCGCGCAGGACGCCGTCGATCAGGTGTCCATGGGTCAGCGCGTGCTCACCCATCCGGGTGCCGGGGGCGTACTCGGGCTCCGTGTCCGCGAGGGCGGCCCGGAGCCCGGCGTCGTCGAGGGGGTCCGACGCCGCTGCGGTCGGGGGAAAGCGGGGCAGCCCCGCGCTGTGGGTGAGCACGTGGCGCAGGGTGGTGTGTTCCTTGCCCGCGACCCCGTACTCCTTCCAGTGGCGGGCGACGGGCGTGTCCAGGTCGAGCACTCCCCCACCGGTCGCGACCAGGGCGGCCAGCGCGGCGAAGGGCTTGGAGACCGAGTAGGGCTGGACCAGGGTGTCGTGGCCCCAGGGGCGGCGGCGTTCGGTGTCGACCCAGCCACCGCTCAGCCGGACCACCTCGCGGCCGTCCCGCCACACCGAGAGCCCCGCTCCGGTCTCCCGGCCGTCGTCCACCAGTTCCCGGAAGACCTCGCGCACCCCTTCGTAGCCGTACTCCGCGTACCCGTCGACAGGCATGGCGCCCCCTCCGTCCGTGTGCGTGCCGTGGCTCGGCCAGCGCCCCGAACATACCCACTGGGGGTATATTCGGCAACGGGGTGCGCACAGCACAGGGGCCGCGATCGTCGATCGCGGCCCCTGGCCTACCCACTCTCCGAGGGTCAGCGCCCTACGGGAGTCTCATTGTTTCCCCCCGCCAGAAGGAACACCTGGCTGTCGGACTCCCGTGGTCACGGATGACCGGGGTGGGTCCGGGGGTGGTCGTGTCGGAGCTAGCGTCCGAGCAGCTTGTCGAACAGCGTGGCGATGCCGTGGCGGCCGTCGCTCTCAGCCATCAGACCCTTGCCGCCCTCGTCCTCGGCACCGGCGTGGGCACCGGACGGACGGCGGGTCCAGGCGAAGAACATCGCGATGAGGATCGCGGGGATGATCGCCAGGGTGAGCAGACCGGCGGCGGAGGGAGTACCCTCGGCGCCCGTCAGCCCGAAGCCGGACAGGTCGTTGGCCGCGGTCTCGGCGGTGACGCCGGGGTCCTGGTCCTCCTGCTCGGCGGCGGCGGGAGCCTCGTCCTGCTGCTCCTCCTCGGAGGTCTCGTCGGAGGCGTCCTTGGGCTCCTCCTTCTTCTCCTCCTTCTTCTCCTCGTCCTTCTTCTCCTCCTTCTCCGCCTTCTCCTCGGGGAGGTACTTGGCGGGGATGTCGGAGACCGCGTTCTCGCACTTGTTGCCGGACTGGTTGAACGGGTGGGGAGCACCCTCGGTGCCGTTCCCGTCGCCCCACTTGGTGATGAAGTACTCGACCTCAGCGTGACCGTTGCCGCCGCTGACGACGAGCGAGTTCTCGTCGAAGCTCTCGCCCATCATGTCGGCGAAGGTCTTGCCGTCGATGTCCAGGAGGACGTCGCAGTTCTCAGAGGGAACGCCGGGACCACGGTCACCGATGAAGAACTCGTACTCCTCGCCCTCGTGGACGATGAATCCCTCGGTGCCCAGCGGCCAGCTGGGGCTGGAGAACAGCCCCTTCTGCATGGGCTCGCCTCCGGCGGGCATCCCGGTGTCTCCGTTGATGCCGGAACCGTCGTCCCAGAAATAGGTCGCGGTGACTTCGCCGTACTGAATGGGAGTGTCGTTGCTCATGTGTGATAGCCAGGTTGACGACAGAAGCCGAGAAGACCGGGCCATGGCGCGTCGGGGCACACGGACGGAAAGGGTCCGTGTTCCGGACTGGTGTCATGCCATGGCGCGCCCCGCGTCGCTGGCGGCGAGTGGCGGGGTGGGAACGGGGGGCCGGATCGGCTCCGCCGGACAGCTGCGCGTGGATTCGCGCTGCTCGTTCCCGAGAGAGATGAAGAGGTCTCGATTTCCCTTCCGGCTCGCAGGCCGGTCAAGGGCTCGGCACCGGATCGCTAAAGGTCCATAACGAACCGGTCACGAAGGACACTAACCCAGGCTTTGGCAAAGTGCCGAAGGATTCCGGGTAAAATGACAGGGCGTGTTTCGACGAACACGAAACGACGTCCTTCTCGGAGAACCCGCAGGTCACAGGATTGCCCTAACCGCAGGGGATCCCGGGCCCAAGGGGGCGTCTCGGACGGCTCTATGAGTGGCCGTCGTCATAAACCAGAAAGTACCGGCACGGGGTGGACCAAACCCTCTCAAAGGGCCACGGACACGTCGAAAGGTCACGAAGAAGCGGACCGCCGGGGAGTCGGCGTGGCATCTCCGCCATGGCAAAGACCGGGCCATCCCGGCACTGGGGAGGGTCACCGGAAGGCGCCCGAGGCCCCGTGGACACAAAGAACTCCCCGGTAGGTTGCCCCACCGGGGAGTACGTGTCGGTCAGGTGACCTGTGACCTCTGGTTGAACCGTTCGGCCCGCCACTCGCCGGACTCCACGACCTCCACCAGTGCCGTCGCGGCGTCGTACACGTCCACGTGGCGCAGGTAGAGCGGCGTGAAGCCGAAGCGCATGACGTCGGGGGCCCGGAAGTCCCCGATCACACCGCGCTCGATCAGCGCCTGCACGATCGGGTACCCGGCGCCCTCCTCCGGCTGGACGAGGGAGACCTGGCTGCCGCGCCGGTCGTGCTCCGCCGGGGTGATCGAGGCCAGCCCCACCGAGGCGGCCCTGGCCAGGAACAGGTCGGTCATGGCCAGGCTCTTGGCCCGGACCCGGGACAGGTCGGCCTTGGCCCACACGTCCAGCCCCGCCTCCAGGGCCGCGTCCGCCACCAGGGGCTGCGATCCGCTGAGGAAGCGCGAGACTCCCGTGGCCGGCTCGTAGTCGGGGGCGAAGTCGAAGGGCCGGGCGTGCCCGTGCCATCCGCTGAGCGGCTGGTCCGAGGCCGCGTGGTGGCGGCGGGCCGCGTACAGGAACGCGGGGGCGCCGGGGCCCGCGTTGAGGTACTTGTACGTGCACCCCACCGCGAAGTCCACGTCGTTCCCGGACAGGTCGATGGGCACCGCGCCCACGCTGTGGCAGAGGTCCCAGATCACGAGGGCGCCGTGCTCGTGCGCCAGGCGGGTGATCCCGGCCATGTCACGCAGCACCCCGCTGCGGTAGTCCACGTGGCTCAGCAGCAGGACGGCCACGTCGCCACGGGACAGGGCCTCGGCCAATTCGGGGCCGTCGGGGTCCACACGGCGCTGTTCGGCCCCGGCGAGACCGACCGCGCCCTCGGTGACGTACAGGTCGGTCGGGAAGTTGCCCGACTCCCCCAGCACCACCGTGCGGTCGGACAGGCGCAGGGCCGTGACCAGGGTCTTGAAGAGGTTGGCGGAGGTGCCGTCACCGACGACCACCTCGTCGGCACCGGCCCCGACCAGCGGGGCGACCTTGGCGCCGAGGGTGCGCGGCTTGTCCCACCAGCCCGCGTCGTTCCAGCTGCGGATGAGGTTCTGGCCCCACTCGCGCTCGATCATGTCGGCGACCCGGGCGGGGGTGGAGCGCGGCAGGGCGCCCAGCGAGTTGCCGTCGAGGTAGATCACCCCTTCGGGGAGGACGAACTCCTCGCGGAGGGGGGCGAGGGGGTCGGCCGCGTCCAGGGCGGCGCACTCCTCACGGGAGATGGGCGTCATCGGGTCCTGCTTCCTAGTGCCGTGGTGTCCTGGTCTAGATGGTGCTGCGCAGGGACCACAGTTCCGGGAAGACGTCCTTCTCGGCGTTGCGGGCCAGCCAGTTGAGACCGTTGGATCCGCCGCTGCCCGGTTTGCCGCCCATCGTGCGCTTGACCGCGACCAGGTGGAGCTGACGCCATCGTGTCACCCGCTCCGCGACGTCCACCAGCGCCTCGGCCAACAGGTACAGGTCGTTCCCGGGGCGGTCGTCGGCGTAGACCTCGATCCAGGCGGCCTCGACCTCGGGGGAGGGCTCGTAGTCCTCGCTCCAGTCCCGCTCGGCGCGGGCGTCCGGTACGGGCAGGCCCCGGCGGTGCAGCAGGCGCAGCGCGGCGTCGTACAGGCTGGGGCGCTCGATCAGGGCGGTGAGGTCGTCGACGACACCGGTCATGGCCTTGTGCGGGCGGATCATGGCGGCGGACTTGTGGCCGAGGACGAACTCCAGCTTGCGGTAGCTGTAGGACTGGAAGCCGGAGGCCTCACCGAAGGCGTCCCGGAACCGGTTGAACTGGGTGGGCGTCATGTCCCCGAACAGGCCCCAGGTGCTGTTGAGCACGTCCTGGGCGTTGCAGGCGCTGCGCAGCCAGGCCACGGCGCCGGGGACATCGTCCACCTCCAGCGCGTCCCGGGCCGCCTCCCAGCGCTCCTGGACGAGGGTGAACAGGAGCTCCATCACCTGGGTGCCGATGATGAAGGCCGACTCGGCGGGCTCCTTGGTGCGCGGGTTCTGGAGACCGAGCAGGGTGTCCACACCCAGGTAGTCGGCGTAGGGCGTGTTCCTGTCGAAGCTCAGGGTGGGCTTGCCTTCGTTGCTCTCCGCCTTCGTGGCGCGGGCCTCGGCCGCGCCGACGCCAGTCGGGGCGTAGGGGCACTGCTGGGCGGACGTGGTGGAGAGCATCGGGTGTACCCCTCGTGTACTGCGTGACTGCGGTGGTCTCACGAACCTGCGTGTACGTGAACTCACATACTCGAACAATTGACCCCGATAAGGAAGGGACGTCGACCACGCAAGTCGGGCACTGACCTAGCATTCGTAACAGGAATCCGACATCGGCCTTGGGAACGTGAAGTATGGCCTCACGACTGGAAACCCCACTGGACAGCGTTGACCAGCGCATCCTCGACGAGCTCCAACGGGACGGGCGCCTGTCCTTCAACGAGCTGTCCCGGCGGGTGAACCTCTCCGCGCCCGCCGTCGCGGACCGGGTCCGCCGTCTGACCGACCGGGGGGTGATCACCGGCTACCACGCCCACGTGGACCCGGCCGCCGCCGGTCTCCCGGTCACCGCGCTCGTACGTATGGAGTGTTTCGGCGCCCACTGCCTGTTGCGCGAGCAGTCCTCCCTGGAGCTGCCGGAGATCCTCCAGGTGCACCGGGTCACCGGCGACGCCTGCTGTGTGCTGCTCATCGCGGTGCGCTCCATGGAGCACTTCGAGGAGGTCATCGACCAGCTCGCGGAGCACGGCCGTCCCTCCAGCACCATGATCCTGTCGAGCCCGGTCCCCTGGCGCGCCGTCACCGCGCCCCAGACCCGCTGACGGCCAACCCCGCACCCGCCAGCCCTCCCCCGCAGGTGCGGGGCTCACCGAGGTCCGTCGGGGCCCGTCCGGCTGCCACGCCGTCCATCCCCGCGACCGCTGGGCTCACGAGTGGATCCGGGCGATGTGGGTGAGGACCCCCGGCCCATCCCCGGGTACGCGGGTCTCACGGAGAAGCGGGTCTCACGGAGAAGGAGACCCGGCGCGACCAGAGCCGCGTGCGCGGGTCTCACAGGTGAGGAGCGGCGCGGGGACTAACGAGAGTCGGCCTCCCCCGAGCTTGCGGGGCCCACGGTGAACGTCCTGCGATGACGGGCTCTCCTCGGTTCTCACCTCCGTGGCCCTCGGACGCGGTCGACAGCAAGCCAGATGGCGGGGGTCAGCGAACAGGCCGTGAAGAGCACGGGGCCGCGCGTCTAGGGTTGACCGGTGAGTGTACTGATCGACAGCCCCGTCTGGCCGGGCCCCCGTGGGTGGCGCTTCGCCCACCTGGTGAGCGACAGCTCCTTCGAGGAACTGCATTCCTTCGCGCGAGAGCTGGGGGTCCCCGCACGGGCCTTCGAGAGGGACCACTACGACGTCCCCGAGCACCTGCACCCGCGTGCTCTGGAGCTGGGGGCCGAGCTCGTCAGCGGCCGTGAACTGGTCACCCGTCTGCGGGCGGCGGGACTGCGCCGCCCCAAGCGCGGCGGGTCGGGGCAGGCTCCTCCGAGAGCTCGCGGCTGAGCCGGTCCACCTCGGCCAGCATGTTGGACCGGGCCCGGGGCTCCCAGTGCGCCCGACCGAACTCCGTGTGGAACAGGTGCGGGCTCTCCAGCAGCGAACGCAGGACCCGCAGCCGTCCGGCCCGGAACACCCGGTCGGGGTAGCGCCAGTACTCGGCGCGGACCGCCGAGGTGTAGGCCAGGTACTTCTCCGGGGCCCCGGCCAGGGTGGACAGGTCGGCGTCGGAGAGCACCGCGCCGTTGGCGTCCCCCGGCTCGGGCCGGTGGTCCCTGGTGACACCCACCAGCCGCACCACCTCGGAGATCAGCACCGGGTCCTTCCCCAGGAGCGCGAGCAGACGGTGCGCCAGGGCCTCGCTCTGGTCCTCGTCGTGGCCGGGGTTGCCCTCGTACACGGCGTCGTGGAACCAGACCGCGTACCGCACGGCGTCAACGTCGCGGGCCTCCTCCTGGAGCACGTCCACGGCCCGCAGCGTGCTCCACAGGTGGGAGAGGGTGTGGTAGCGGCGGTGGTCCTCGCTCCAGCGGCCGAGGAGTTCGTCCCCCACGGCGCGCGCCTCGCAGTCCTCACCGGCGAGCTGGCGCCAGGACGCGGCGAGGAGGACGGCGTCCTCCTGCCGCAGGGGGTGGAAACGGTCCTCGGAGCTCATGCCACCAGTCTTCCCGCCGGGGCCCCGGCCCAAAAGGTCAGCGCGCGGCGTCCTCGACCAGCCCGGCCTCGTAGGCGAGGACGGCCGCCTGGACCCGGTTCCGCATGCCCAGGCGGCTGAGGATGGCGCTCACGTAGCTCTTGACCGTGCCCTCCACGAGGAAGAGGCGTTCCGCGATGTCGGCGTTGGACAGGCCCGCGCCGACCAGGGCGAGCACCTCCCTCTCGCGGTCGGTGAGGTCGGCCAGGCGTGCCGCCGCGGCGGCCTCCTTCGCCGCTCTGCCTCCGCCGAACCGCTCGATCACCTGCCGGGCCACCCGAGGCGACAGGTAGGCGCCGCCTTCCGCGACCGCGTGCACCCCGGCGATGAGCTCACGGGGGTCCCCCGCCTTGAGCAGGAACCCGCTGGCGCCGTCCCCGAGCGCCTGGGAGATGTAGGCGTCCTCCCCGAAGGTCGTCAGGACGACGACCCTGGTGCCGGGGGCCACCCGCAGGATCTCGGCGCAGGCCGCGAGCCCGTCCATGCGCGGCATGCGGATGTCCAGGAGGACGACGTCGGGGCGGTGGGAGAGCACCAGCTCCACCGCCTGGCGTCCGTCGGCGGCCTCCGCGACGACCTCGATCCCCGGATCGCTCCGCAGGATCGCCCGTACACCCGCGCGGATCATCGCCTCGTCGTCGGCGAGCAGCACCCTGATCACAGTCTCCCCATCTCCGGTCCCGGTCGCGGCGTCCCACGGCTCATCTCGTCAGTCTCTCCTTGGTCACCAGCGCCCCGTCCTCGAAGCACAGCTGGTAGAAGTCCACGTCGTCGTCGAACATCCCCGCCGAGCTTCGGTACTGCTCGCAGGCGGGGTCGGCGGAACCGAACTCCGCCAGGTGCGCCTCCGTGATCCGCATCGGCTGGGCCGGGAGGGGAAGGTCCTCGCGGTGCGCGCCCACGGAGACCGCCGCGAACTCCTCCGGTGGGAGGGTGCTGTCCGCGAGGCTCTCGGCGAGGACGTAGTAGACCGTGGCGACCACGAGGACGACCACGGCCACGGGGGCGGCCACCAGGGCCAGGGTCCACGGCTGGACGCGTCTGCGGGCCGCCCTGTGGAGCTGGTCGATCACCTCGCCCTCCACCACCTCGGCGCCGTCCAGCGGAAGGATGGCGCGCACCCGCCAGCCGCCCTCGTGGGGACCCGTGGTCAGCGCCCCGCGTGCCAACCGCACCCGCTCCCCCAGCCCGGTGAGGCCGTGCCCGCCGCCGGAGCACGGTTCCTGGCCCGGCTCGTCCGGTGGGCGGTTGGTGACGCACGCCTCCACCCGGGTGTCGTCGGCGGTCAGCCGCACCTCGACGGGGGCGCCGGGCGCGTACTTGGTGGCGTTGGTCAGGGACTCCTGCACCACCCGGTGCACGGCGCGGTCCACCATCGGCGGGAGCGCGTCGAGTGGTCCCGCACTGACCAGGGTGACGTCCACCCCCGAGTCACGGGCCCGTGCGACCAGCGCCGGGACGTCCTCGCCGGCCGGGGCGGTGGGGGCGGGTCCGGCTCCGGTGCCGGGGCGCAGGACGCCGATGATCTCGCGCAGTCCGGCGGTGGCCTCCACCGCGCCGGCGCGCAGCCGGGCGACCTCCTCGCGGTGGTGCTCGGCCAGGTCCGGCGCGACCTCCAGGGCCCCGGCGCGCAGCGCGATCAGGCTGAGGTCGTGGCCCAGCGAATCGTGCATGTCCTGGGCGATCCGGGCGCGTTCGCGCAGCCTGGCCCGGTCGGCGGTGAGCCGCTGTTCGAGCTCCAGCTGACGGGCGTGCTCCCAGCCCGCCTGGCCCAGTTCCCTGTGCTGGCGTCGGTAGACGCCCACCAGCCAGGGCAGTGCCGTGCAGAACACCAGGGTGGACCCGGCGGTGACCCACAGTCCGGGGGTCTCGTCCACGTAGTTGAGCACGAGCACCGCCATGGCCAGGCAGAGGCCCGCGAAGAGCGCCACCGCGGGCCCGATCCGTGCGGACCGGCGTCCGGCCAGGTAGGCCGCGCACACCAGGAGGACCGTGAAGGCCTGGGACCACGTGCACACGAACACGGCCACGCACGGGGCCAGCAGGGGGTGGGTGCGGCTGAGCACGACCACCACCCCCGCCAGGGCCACCAGCACCAGGACGGGCAGGGCGGGTTCGTACCCGGCGACCGTGAGGGCGTAGGCCTCGGCCAGCAGGACGAGAGAGGTCCCGAGCCACAGCAGGAGGTCGCGCGCGAGGGCGCCCCGGGTGGGCCGTCCGGGTGCCGGGAACCGGCGCGGGTCGAAGTCCATGCTGGTGAACCTACACAGGGGTACCGGTCTCGGGGCACCCACGAAAGTCAGGGTTCGTCCTCCTCCTGGAGAGATCCACCTATCATGGGATGGTTTGCGGCCGAGGGCGACGGCGCGGCACCACGAGACAGAACGAGGCTGAATGTCACCCCTGGAGACCCTGCGACGGATGCACCGGATCGCGGGCTGGCCCCTGCTCCTCGCCACCTTCCTGGCCCGGCTCCCCGTGTCCATGACCCTGATCGGGCTCCTGACCCTGGTCACCAGCACCACCGGCAGCGTCGGCGCCGCCGGACTGGTCTCCGGGGCGTTCGCGCTCGGTGAGGCGATCGGCGGACCGATCATCGCGCGCTTCGCGGACCGCCACGGTCAGCGCGTCCCCGTCCTGGTCATGGCGATCGTGGACGCCGCCCTCATCGGTGCCCTGGTGGCCGCCGTCACGGCGGACGCCCCGCTGACCGCGCTGGTCGCGCTGGCGGCCGTCGGCGGTCTGTGCATGCCCCAGGTGGGGCCGATGGCCCGCACCCGCTGGGTGGTGCTGATCCGCAAGGGCCCCGACCGCGGGCTGGAGCGCGAGCGCTCGGTGTCCGCCGTGATGTCGGTGGAGGGGGTCCTGGACGAGGCCTCGTTCGTCCTGGGTCCGGCGCTGGTCGGTGTCCTCACCCTCACCCTGTCCCCCTCCGCGAGCGTGCTCGGCGCGGCCGTCCTGATCGGCGTGTTCGGCACCGTCTTCGCCCTGCACCCCACGGCCCCGCCCGGGTCGGCACCCGTACGCGGCGCCGAGGGGCGCATCACCCGGCCCGCCCTGCTGCTGCTCGCCGTGCCGATGTTCTGCCAGGGGCTGTTCTTCGGCGGGATGTCGACGGGTGTGACGGCGTTCGCGGACAACGCCGGGCACGGCGACCTGTCCGGGCTGATGTACGCGGTGATGGGCTCCAGCAGCGCCCTCGCGGGACTGATGATGGCCTCGCTGCCGGTGGGCTTCACGCTGACCGCGCGGACCCGGGTGGCGGCGGGCGGCCTCGCGCTGCTCACCCTGCCGCTGTACCTGGAGCACGGTCCCGCGACCCTCGCGGTCACCATCCTCGCCCTGGGCATCGCGATCGGTCCGCACCTGGTGAGCCTGTTCGGCCTGATCGAGCGCGCCGCCCCGCCCAGCCGCCTCTCGCAGTCGATGTCGATCATCCTGAGCAGCCTGATCCTGGGACAGGCCCTGGGCTCGATGATCTCCGGCTCGCTCGCCGACTCCTACGGGCACCAGGGCGCGTTCGCGCTGGCCACGGCGGGCGGGGTGATCTCGTTGGCGGTGACCACGCTGGTGCTGCGCGCCCGGTGGTACGAGCGTCCCGCCTCCCCGGACGGAGCTGCCTCCGAACCGCCCGTGACCAAGGACACGGGACTCAGTTCCGGGGTCTGACCTGCGACGACGCCGTATCCAGCGTGCAAGGTGTTAAGCGCGCGTCAAGACGTCGGGCGGCGGTCCCGAGGTGTGCGTAGGCTTGTCGATCGTGCTCGATCTGTTCAAGGCGCTGTCCCCCCGCGCCAGTCTCCGCCGCGAGGCCTCCCCGCCTCCTCCGATCGCCGGGATCGCCCGCGTGACCCTGTCCGTGCGCGACCTCGACGTCAGCGTGCGCTTCTACCGCTCCGTCCTGGGCCTGAGGCCGGAGCACCCCGCGCACACCGACGGGCCGCCCCCGACCGTCTTCCCCCTCCCAGACGGGCTGACCGTCGCCCTCGTCCAGCAACGGGACAACTTCAAGGGACGCTTCGACAGCCGCCGCTGCGGTCTGGGCCGCCTCACGCTGGCCGCCGCCAACCTCGGCGTCCTGGAGGCCTGGGAGGACCGCTTCACCCGGATGGACGTGGAGCACACCCCGGTCGCGCACACCGAGGAGGGGTCCATCCTGGCCTTCCAGGACCCCGACGGCACCGAGCTCGCCCTGTTCGTGCCCGCCGACCCCGACACCGGCGAGGACTAGTCGGCCCGGCCCGGAGGGGCCGGGCGCGCCGCTACTCGCTCGGGACGGTCTTGAGCCGGATGTCGCGCTCACCGAGCTCGTCCACCGCCGAACGCGGCAGGCGGTCGTCGGTGACGATCAGGTCGAACTCCTCCAGGCGGGCCACCCGGAAGGTGCCGAACTTCCCGTACTTGGTGCTGTCCACCACCAGGACGCTCTTGGAGGCGATGCGCAGCAGTTCCTGCTTGGCGATCACCTTGGCCTCGGAGGGCGTGGTCGAGCCGCGCTCGGCGTCCCAGGAGCTGCTCGCGATGAACGCGAGGTCCACGTTGACCTGCCGCAGGAAGTCGGCGGTGAACTGTCCGACGGAGGAGTGGTCGGAGTGCGACACCACGCCCCCGGTGTGGATCAGTTCGATCCCGGGGTACTCCATCAGGTGGCCGACGACGTTGAAGTCGCTGGTGATGACGGTCAGCCCGACCTTGTCGGTGAGCAGCGGCACCATCTGGAGGGTGGTCGTCCCCGCGTCCAGGTAGATGGTGAAGTTCTCGCGTACGAGCTCGGCGGCGGCGCGCGCGATCGCCCGCTTGGCGGGCACCTCCAGCTGGGCCTTGGCCAGGTAGGAGGGTTCGCTCTTGAGCCGGGCCGCCAGCCGCACGCCTCCGGTGACCGACAGGACCTTGCCGTCGTTCTCCAGGGCCTGGATGTCGCGACGCACGGTCATGTGGGACACGGACAGCATCGACGTGAGCTCGTTGATACTCAGCACGTGGCGCTCCTGGAGGAGCTTCAGGATGTGCTCTCGCCGCTGGTCCGGGATCATCGTTCGCCTCACACTCGGGGGCCTGGCCTGCGGGTGCCGTTCGGATACGACACCCCTTATCGAAGTTTCCCAGGTAGCCGTACCCAGGACGTGCCCCCACGACGTGAGACCGCTCGCAATCGGGGCGCGAACGACCCGTGCGCGATCCCCCCGCCTGCGGTCCGGGACGCCTTGGTGGGCGTTTTTCCTGTTTGCACCACGTAACCGCGGGGTCTTTGCCACTCTTGACTCCATGACGTTGTCCATCGCACTACGCGGAGACACCGCACGATTCCCCGGGAACACGCTCCCGGCACTGCGCTCGGCCCTGCGTGCCGGAGCCGACCTGGTCAAGATCGACGTCCACCTGACCTCGGACGGGTATCCCGTCCTGGTGGACGAACGTGTCGTGGCCCTCCCGGGTTCCCCGCCGCGCCAGGTCGCGGACCTGACTCTGGCCGAACTCGCCTCCGCCAGGGACGACGTGGAGCGCCGGATACCCACCCTCATGGAGGTCATCGCGGAGTTCGGCGGCGGGAACACCGCGCCGCTGCTGGTCGACGCGGCCTCTCCACAGGCGGCGCTGGCCGCCGACACCGTCCTGCGCGAACACGGGTTCGGCGACCTGGCGCTGTTCACCGGGCCGTTGGAGACGCTCCAGGCGCTGCGCGCCCGCAGCCCCGGCGCCCGGATGATGCTCGCCTGGGAACAGCCCGGACCGCCGCCGGAGGAGGTGGCCCGCACGCTGCGCCCGACGTTCCTGGGGATGCACTTCTCCCTGGTGGACCGGGAGCGGGTGGCCGACCTCCACCGGCACGGTTTCGGGGTGGTGGCCTGGACCGTGAACGAGTTCCCGGAGATGGCCCGACTCATGGGAATGGGCGTGGACGCGCTCGCCACCGATCGCGTCGACGACCTCGTTTCCCTGACTTCGGGCCGTGCCCAGGAAACGGCACCGGGGCCGCCGTGAACAATGGTGCGCGCGGCACGGAACGGCACGGCGACAATTCCCGTCCCCTTCCGGGAAGGCACCGGAATATCCGGTGCGCCATTCGCGTGTCCCAGGGGACGACCTGGGGGAACGAACGACGTCTCCCCCACTCGGTGACGGCGGGAACATCAACACCACGCGCACCCTGAATGACATCTTCTCCGGTCAATTCCTCCGTTCCACACTGTGTGTCGACCGTTCGCGGATATCCTTGTCTCCCCCTGACGTCCGCGGTGCACACCGACCGACGAGAAACGACGAATGACGGCCGATCACCCCCCGAACGCACTTCGCACGACGGCACCCGTCCTGGACTGCGCGGCCCGGCTGTTCGCCGAGCACGGTTCGCGCGGGATCGCCATGTCCGACCTGACGCGGCTCATCGCCACCGAGACGCGCACCGACGCGGCGTGCCTCAGGCGTGCCTTCCCCACCCGGTTCGACCTCTCCTACGCGGTGGTCTTACGCGCCACCCGCGAGCGGGTCAACGGCCAGCTGGCCGCGGACGCGCCCGGGAACGCCCCCACCGAACGCATGTCCAGCCTGGTCCGCAGACACGTGAACTCCGGCTGGCGGCACCGCTCCGCCATCGCACTGAGCCAGGAACTGCTGCCCACCCTGCGCGCCATCCACCCCGTCCGGCACCGGGAGATCAGCTCGCTGCACCGGACCTACCGCGAGCACGTCCGCGAGATCATCGTGGCCGGGGTGACCGCCGACCAGTTCCGGATACGGGACACCGGCAGGGCCACCGACAGCGTCCTGGAGACCTTCGACTCGCTCCTGCACTGGTACGACCCCGAGGCCGGGCTCAGCCTCAGCGACCTCGGCGGCGTGTACGTGGACCTGGTGATCCACCACCATCTGCGCTGTCCGCGCTGACCGCGTCGGCTCAGCCGCCGACCAGCTCGTACAGGTCCACGGACTCCGCGACGGCCCGAAGCCCGGCGTCGTTGGGGTGCAGGTGGTCGCCGGAGTCGAACTCCGGGCGTATCCGCTCCGGGACATCGGGGTCCCGCAGCACCGCGTCGAAGTCCCACACCCCGGTGAAGACCGATTCCGGGTCCCCCGCCTCCGAGCGCAGGTACGCGTTGACCCGCTGGCGCGCCTGCTCCACCTCCGGAGTGCACCGGGAACCCCCCGCGCACGGGGCGAGCGTGGCCACGAACACCCGCACCCCGTGCTCCTCGGCGGTCAGGGCCAGCCGTCCGAGCCCGGCGACCACCACGTCCGGGGTGGCGCCCCAGCGCAGGTCGTTGATCCCGGCGAAGAGCACCAGGGCCTCCACTCCGTTCTGCGCGAACACGTCCCGCTGGGCCCGGTGCAGCATGCTCACACCGCTGGCGTAGGTGGACACGCCCTCGCCCGGGTAGCCGTCCGAGGTGATCCGGTTGCCCGCCACCCCGAGGTTGAGAACGCCCAGGTTCGGCAGGTCCTCACTCCGGTGCAGCCGTGCGCTCAGCACGTCCGGCCAGCGCGCGTGTCCGTCCCGGGTGGAGCGCAGGCCGTCGGTGATGGAGTCGCCGTAGGTCACCACAGCTCCGGGCCCGTCCATCACCTCGACGCCCGTGAGGAAGGGCCACTGCTCCACCAGGCCGGTGAAGGGTTCCCCCGTGCGGTCCAGGGTCTGGTCGCCGCTGCCGGGGACGCTCGTGTAGTTGGTGTCGACCGACGCGTAGTGGATGGGGGCGGCGGTCACCCGCTCGGGCAGGTGGACGCTGACCAGGAGTTCGGTCTGCGGTGGCAGGAGGATGTCGACGGGGTCGGTGACCAGTCTCCCCCCAGCGGGGATGACCGCGCCGGGCGCCCCGTCGAAGGTCAGCGGGACCGGCGCCCCATGGGTGGCCGCGCCCTCGCCGCGCAACGAGACCGAGACCGCCCCGAGAGCGACCGGGCGGGAGGCGAAGGTGTTGTCGAACCGGAGGCGCGCCTGGTGTCCGCCGGTGGTCGTGCGGACGGTCATCCGCAGCGTCTGGTCCTCCCAGGGGCCGACCGACGCGTACCCGGAGACGGCCCGCGCCCAGGTGCCGGTCCAGGCCTGCGCGGCCCGCCCGCCCAGGGAGAACACGTGCAGGCTGGCGTCGTCGTCGGCGACGGTGGGCAGGACGACGTGGTCGACCTCGCGTCCCTGGTCGAGCGGTACCGAGCGGGCGTAGAGGCGGACGGACCCGATGGCGCCCTGCCCGAATCCCGTGGCCGAGTTGGCGTAGGGCAGGGACAGGGCGGAGTCCCCGGCCGGACCGGCCGCCCAGTCGGGGACGGAGAGCGGGAAGTCCTGGGTGGTGCCGTCCGTGTAGACGACGCGGCCCTCGCCCCGGACGTCGGCGCCGGTGCCGTCGGTGCGGGTGCCGGTGGCCAGGAAGGTGAGGGAGTCCCACCGGGCGGGTTCGGCCGACAGGGCCACGGACTGGCCGTCGGCGGTCACGTGGTCGGGGCGGCCCGGGCCGTAGGCGGGGAGTTCGAGCGGCGTGTCCAGGAGGACCACCTCCTCCCCGGGGTTCCAGCCCGCCGCCGCCAGGGTGCGCGCGGAGAGGCTGTTGCCCGCGCCGTCGAGGTCGGCGGAGCCCACCGTGCCGTCCTGGGAGACACCGGTCTCGTCGAGGACTTCGGAGAGCGGGAGCGCGCCGGACTCGTCACGGTCCTCGGCGGGCCGCATGGCGACGTCGCGGGAGACGCTGGCGTTGAAGGCGACCAGCAGCAGGACGGCCACGGTGCCGACGGAGACCACCCTCAGGACATGGTCCCAGACCGTGGCGGGCCGGTCCGTGCCGTACACCGCCGTTCTCCCCCCGTCCACCGCACGCCTTCCTCACCGGTTCCGTCCGTTCACCACACGTGTTCGACGGTCCCCGCGGCGCGGTGGTTGCCGAGACGTGGGCCACGGTGCCCCTCCGACCGGCGGCCAGTCTAGGGCGTATCGGACCAATCGGGTTCCGGACCTGCCGTGAGCGGCCCCAGTCGTCCCCAACACGGAACGTGGCGTTTCGCGCCCGGTACCCGGGGGCACAGGCTCGTCAGGAGGTACCCCCCGTGGAGACCGGAACGATCGTCATCATCGTCGCGGCCGTGGTCATCGTCATCGGAGGAGCCGCGATCATCGCGTGGCTGGCGGTCCTCCCCGCCCTGCGCACGCGGCGGCTCAGGGAGCGGTTCGGCCCGGAGTACGAGCAGGCCCTGGAGGCGTACGGCGGCAGGGAGGGGGCCGAACAGGACCTCTCCGGACGGCTGCGCCAGCGCCGGGGCACGGATCTGCGCGCACCCACCGAGGAGGAACGCTCGGACTACGCGCGTGCCTGGACCGACGTACAGAAGGGGTTCGTCGACGACCCGGTCGGAGCGGTCCGGGGAGCCCGAAGACTCACCGACACCATCATGCGGGACCTCGGATACCCCGACGGTCCCGTCGCGGAGGACGGCGTCCACGACGACGCGAGCTTCGAGCGGCGGGCCCGGGACCTGTCCGTGGACCATCCCGGGGCGGTCGCCCGGTACCGCGCCGCCGGGGCCGCCGGGCACCTCGCGGAGGCCGACCAGGCGGCCACCGAGAACCTGCGCGAGGCCCTGATCGCCTACCGGGGCCTCGTGGAGGCCCTGCTCGGCACCGAGACCACCCGCACCGCACAGGTGGAGTAAGCACACGAGGGAGGTACACATGGCGGATCGCCCAGTACGGCCCAGGCACCGTCCGGGTGCGAAGCGGATCGACCCCGGACCCGTGGAGCCCCCCGCTCCGACGGAACAGTCGGAAACCCCCGAGCCCGCCGAGGTCAGAGTGCCCCGGCAGGGCAGCCCCCGGAAGACCCCCGACCCCTCCCGGAGCTGGCGGCCGCACCCCCGTGGCCTGGTCCCAGGCGAGGTACGTGAACGCTGGGACGAGGCCCAGGGCGCGTTCGTGGACGACCCGCCGGGTTCGGTGCGCGCGGCGGACACCCTGGCCTCGGAGGTGGCGGACGCCGTGATCGCGGAGATCGAGGCGCGCCGCGAGGCCCTGCGCACCGCGCTGGAGGACGCGGACGGGGACACCGAGGCCCTGCGCGTGACCCTGCGCGACCACCGCGCCTTCGTGCGGGGGCTGGTCGGAGACGACTGACCCTCGTCCGGGGCGAAGGCGACGGCCGGTCGCGACCGGCCGTCGCCGCCCCGGTGGACCCGCGTCGCGGAGTGGGAACGTGACAGGGCCCCGAGAGCGGCCACCCGCGCGGCCACGCACTGGTGGCCGCCGCCGTGAGCCTGGCCCAGGCCGGGGTGTCCAGTCCACTGACCCGGGAACAGATCCAGACCGTCCACCTGGCCTACCTGCCCGACCCGCCGCCCCTGCCGGAGGAGGAGGCCCAGGCCTGGTACCAGCGTGCACGGGAACGTTCCGCCGCCCAACGGGAGCAGTGGGCGAGGATGCCGGGCCTGTGGTGGTTGAAGGGCTTCGGGACTTGAGGGCGGTTCTCTAGGGCGAACCAGGACGGTGCACACCTCACCGCGTCGGTGCGTCCGCCAGCCGGAGCAGTGGTGTCCCTCCACACCGGACTGCGGAATGGGCTGGCCACGGACTTCATGTCCTTCTTGGGTTTTATGCCCGAATCACGAGCGGGAGTGAAGAGGAATCCCGCACGCGCATGAAGGGCGGTTTCGACGGGTTCGAGCGCGCGGAACTTCAACGCGCATTCCCCGGAGCCACCGGGACGGGGCCGTAACCGACCGCACACGGCCGGAAGAGAAAGAAAGCGCCGCTGGCCTGTCTGTGCAGGCTGGCGGCGCTTTTCGTATGTTCGGAAGGGGTAGGCCGGGCAGGACTCGAACCCGCGACCCAGGGATTATGAGTCCCCTGCTCTAACCAACTGAGCTACCGGCCCTCCGTCGTCAGCAAACGTCATCCTAACAGGATGCGTCCGGCGTTTCCTCGCCCGAAATCCGTTGCTCCGCAAGGCTTGCCCGCACCTGTGACGACGCGCGAAGCGCTTGGGCGCACCTTGGTCGCGAGCGGCACCGGGGGGCGGTCTAGGGTGTGATGGTGCGGCGCGCGCCTGGCCGTACCCCCTGGGCCCGGCACCGGAGCCGTCACGAACCCGTTGGTAACATCGCGGGTCGCACAACGTCGTCAGGAGAGTTCACGCATGTCCAACGCACCCGTCAACGTCACCGTCACCGGCGCCGCCGGTCAGATCGGCTACGCACTGCTGTTCCGGATCGCCTCCGGCCAGCTGCTCGGCGCCGACACCCCGGTGAAGCTGCGCCTGCTGGAGATCCCGCAGGCCGTCAAGGCCGCCGAGGGCACGGCGATGGAGCTCGACGACTGCGCCTTCCCGCTGCTCCAGGGCATCGACATCTTCGACGACGCCACCAAGGCGTTCGAGGGTGCCAACGTCGGCCTGCTGGTCGGCGCCCGCCCGCGTGGCAAGGGCATGGAGCGCGGTGACCTGCTCCAGGCCAACGGCGGCATCTTCAAGCCCCAGGGCGAGGCCATCAACGCCGGCGCCGCCGACGACATCCGCGTCCTGGTGGTCGGCAACCCGGCCAACACCAACGCCCTCATCGCGCAGAGCCACGCCCCGGACGTCCCGGCCGAGCGCTTCACCGCGATGACGCGTCTGGACCACAACCGCGCGCTGACCCAGCTCGCCAAGAAGCTCGACGTGTCGATCAACGACATCAAGAAGCTCACGATCTGGGGCAACCACTCCGCCACCCAGTACCCGGACCTGTTCAACGCCGAGGTCAACGGCGCCAACGCCGCCAAGGCCGTCGGTGACCAGGCCTGGCTGGAGAACGACTTCATCCCGACCGTCGCCAAGCGCGGCGCCGCGATCATCGAGGCCCGTGGCGCGTCCTCGGCCGCCTCGGCCGCCAACGCCGCCATCGACCACGTGTACGACTGGGTGAACGGCACCCCCGAGGGCGACTGGACCTCGGCGGCCATCCCGTCCGACGGCTCCTACGGCGTCCCCGAGGGCCTCATCTCCTCGTTCCCCGTCACCTCCAGGAACGGCAAGTGGGAGATCGTCCAGGGCCTGGAGATCGACGAGTTCTCGCGCGGCCGTATCGACGCTTCGGTGCAGGAGCTCGTCGAGGAGCGCGACACCGTCAAGCAGCTCGGCCTCGTCTAGGTTCGGAGCGGTACCACGGTGACGGGCACGTTCCCCCTCGGGGACGTGCCCGTCCGTGTTGCGGGCGCCGGTGAGGGGACGAACACCCCGCCGTGTCCCGAAGGGGGTCGGGGAGCGGGCAGTATAGAGACCGTGAGTCTCATTGATGTGCTTCCGGCCGAACCAGAACCCGACTCCCTCTTCGAGGCGTTCGCTTTGTGGGCCGAGGAGCGGGGCCTCACCCTCTACCCGCACCAGGAGGAGGCCCTTATCGAGGTCGTCTCCGGGTCGAACGTCATCCTCAACACCCCCACCGGCTCCGGCAAGAGCATGGTCGCCACGGGCGCGCTCTTCGCCGCCCTGGCACGGAACGAGTGCGCGTTCTACACCGCGCCCATCAAGGCGCTGGTGTCGGAGAAGTTCTTCGACCTGTGCAAGATCTTCGGCACCGAGAACGTCGGCATGATGACCGGTGACGCCAGCGTCAACGCCGACGCGCCCATCGTGTGCTGCACGGCGGAGGTCCTCGCCCAGATCGCCCTGGCCGAGGGCCGCGACGCCGACATCAACACCGTCGTGATGGACGAGTTCCACTTCTACGCCGAACCCGACCGGGGCTGGGCCTGGCAGGTGCCCCTGCTGGAGATGCCCCAGGCGCAGTTCCTGCTGATGTCGGCCACCCTCGGGGACGTCAGCCGGTTCGAGGAGGACCTGGAGAAGCGCACGGGCCGGTCGACCGCCGTGGTCACCTCAGCCGAGCGCCCCGTCCCCCTCTACTACGACTACCGGACCACCCCCCTGCACGAGACCCTGGAGGAGCTCCTCGGCAACGGGGACGCGCCCGTGTACATCGTGCACTTCACCCAGGCGCAGGCGATCGAGCGCGCACAGTCGTTGACCAGCATCAACATGTGCACCAAGGAGGAGAAGGCGCGGATCGCCGACGAAATCGGCAACTTCCGCTTCACCACCAAGTTCGGCCGCAACCTGTCCCGCTACGTGCGGCACGGCATCGGCGTGCACCACGCGGGGATGCTGCCCAAGTACCGGCGCCTCGTGGAGCGGCTGGCCCAGGCCGGGCTGCTCAAGGTCATCTGCGGCACCGACACCCTGGGGGTGGGCGTGAACGTGCCCATCCGCACGGTGCTGTTCACCGCCCTGAGCAAGTACGACGGCGTCCGCGTGCGCAGG
Source organism: Nocardiopsis sp. iso_237 (assembly GCF_056173345.1). Classification (NCBI taxonomy): domain Bacteria; kingdom Bacillati; phylum Actinomycetota; class Actinomycetes; order Streptosporangiales; family Nocardiopsidaceae; genus Nocardiopsis; species Nocardiopsis sp. iso_237. Next base: position 4,597,956 of record NZ_CM149669.1, read on the forward strand.
CTGCGCGCACGAGAGTTCCACCAGATCGCCGGCCGCGCCGGGCGGGCGGGGTTCGACACGGTCGGCAACGTGGTCGCCCAGGCCCCCGAGCACGTCATCGAGAACGAGAAGGCGCTGGCCAAGGCGGGCGACGACAGCAAGAAGCGGCGCAAGGTGGTGCGCAAGAAGGCCCCCGAGGGGTTCGTCTCGTGGGACGAGGCCACCTTCCGCAAGCTGATCGACGCCGACCCCGAGCCGTTGAACTCGCGCTTCCGGGTGAGTAACGCGATGCTGCTGAGCGTCATCGCGCGGCCGGGCAACTGCTTCGCCGCCATGAAGCACCTGCTCACCGAGAACCACGACGACCGCAAGTCGCAGCGGCGGCACATCCGTGAGGCGATCGCCATCTACCGGTCGCTGCTGGACGGCGGGATCGTCGAGGCCCTGCCCGAACCGGACGGCCAGGGCCGCACGGCCCGGCTCACCGTGGACCTCCAGGCCGACTTCGCCCTCAACCAGCCGCTGTCCACGTTCGCCCTGGCCGCGCTGGAGCTGCTGGACACCGAGTCCCCGACGTACCCGCTGGACGCCCTCACCGTGGTGGAGTCCACGCTGGACGACCCGCGTCAGATCCTCGGCGCCCAGCTCAACAAGGCCCGGGGCGAGGCCGTCCAGCAGATGAAGATGGACGGCATCGAGTACGACGAGCGCATGGAGCGGCTGGAGGAGATCGACTACCCCAAGCCGCTGGAGGAGCTCCTCGACCACGCGTACGAGGTCTACCGGCGCGGCCACCCGTGGGTGGGCGACCACCCGCTGCGGCCCAAGACCGTGGCCCGCGACATGTACGAGCGGGCGATGAACTTCGTGGAGTACGTCGGCTACTACGAGCTGGCCCGCTCCGAGGGTCTCGTGCTGCGGTACCTGGCCAGCGCCTACAAGGCCCTCAACCAGACGGTGCCGGACGACTCCAAGACCGAGGAGCTGCGGGACCTCATCGAGTGGCTGGGCGAGCTGGTGCGCCAGGTGGACTCCAGCCTGCTGGACGAGTGGGAGCAGCTCACCAACCCCGAGGAGGAGGCCGAGGGCGAGACCGCCGAGGCCGAGGAGAGGGTCCGCCCGGTCACCTCCAACGCCCGCGCCTTCCGGGTCCTGGTCCGCAACGAGATGTTCCGCCGCGTGGAGCTGGCCTCCCGTCGGCGCTACGGCGACCTCGGCAAGCTGTCCGAGGACGACGAGTGGAGCGGCGAGGAGTGGGCCGAGGCCGTGGAGGCGTACTACGCCGAACACGACCAGATCGGCACGGGCCCGGACGCGCGCGGCCCGAAGATGCTCCTCATCGAGGAGGAGGACGACATGTGGCGGGTGCGGCAGATCCTCGCGGACCCGGCCGGTGACCACGACTGGGGCATCAGCGCCGAGGTCGACCTGGCCGCGTCCAACGCCGAGGGCCGAGCCGTGGTGCACGTGACGGACGTGAACCGGCTGTAGACGGGCGGGGACCTCCGCGCGGGAGGTCCCCCTCAGCCGAGCAGGTGGGCGTTGACCTCGCGGACGCCCTCCGCGAGGTCGGGGCGTTCGACCACGGTGACCCCCGCGGCGGCCAACCGCTCGGCGCCGTCGCAGTCCACGAACAGCGCCGGTTCGCGCCAGGCCAGGACCACCCGTCGCACGGGTGTGGCCAGGATGAGCTCCGTGCACGAGCGCGGCCGCGAGGCGCGGGAGCTGCACGGTTCCAGGGACGAGTAGACGGTCGCCCCGGCCAGGCGCGGGTCCTCGGGGTCGATCCCGCGCAGCGCGACCTCCTCGGCGTGGTCGTGCGGGTCGTCGCGGCGGGAGTACCCCGCACCGAGGACCAGACCGTCCTCGGCCACCACGACGGCCCCCACCGAGTAGGCGGTGGTCGAGGGCGGGCAGGAGCGGGACAGCCGCACCGTCTCCGCGAGCCAGAACGCGTCGGCCGCACCCTCCTCCGGCGCCGGTCCGCCCGTGGTCCCGTTCCGTTCCATCACCGCTCCCCTGGGCCGAGGACGTACCGGAGCACCGCGATCTCTCCGAGGGCGCGGGCCTCCACGAGGCGCATGGGCGACCCGGGGGTGTAGGGGTAGGCGCCCGGCATGACGAAGCGCGGGGCGTCCTCCTCCCCCACCAGGAACGGGGCGACCGCGAGCCGGAGCTCGTCGACCAGCCCCGACGTGAGGAAGAGGGTGTGGATGTGGCCGCCGCCCTCGACCAGCAGGCGGGAGACACCGCGCGCCGCGAGGTCGGCCAGGATCGCCTCGGCGGTGGGCGGCTCACCGGCGTCTACGACCTCGGCGGGCGGATCGGTGTCGGGGCGTCCGGCCAGGAGGCGGGTGGCGGTGGCCACCCCGGCACCGCCCGTGTAGACGACCGCGCCAGCGTCCCCGGTGGAGAAGAGGCGTGCGCCGGGGTCCACGCCGCCGCTCCGGGTGACCACGGCCTTGAGCAGGTTCTCGGTGCGCCCCTGTGCGCGTCGGCGTTCCCTCAGGACCGGTGAGCGCACGAGGAGGCGCGGGTCGTCGGCCCGCAGGGTGCCCGCGCCGACCAGGATGGCGTCGCACCCGGCGCGCAGTTCGTCGATCTCGGCGAAGTCGGCCTCGTTGGACAGGCGGAGGCGTTCGGGGCTGGTGTCGTCGATGCGTCCGTCGATCGACATCGCGCAGCTCAGGATGGTGTGGGGACGGTCCATGGCACCAGGTTAACGGGGGTCGGGGAGCCGGGCTCCGAGGATGCGCGCCCCCTTCCCCGAGCACCCCCTTTCCCGACGCTTCCCTCGACTGGGGACGACGAATGACCTAACGGCGCTTCAGTGGATTCTCGCAGGCAGGCGGGGGCGTTAGGGAAATTGTCCACCGCCTTTCCAATAGTGGCACCGCCCGATTTCACGCCCGAACCGTTCGGGACCGATGACCCGGGCCCTTCGGGCACCACCCACGCGGAGCGGCCGGACGCGTGGGGGCCGGAACGGCGGCGGCGGAGGTCCCGGTGAGGCCTGAGGGAAGGGGGATGCGGCTCCCTCCGCGGCGGGTGTCCGGGGCGAAGGAGACACGACCCCACCCCCATTCCTCGCAAAATGGACATTAGGTGTATAAGCGCAAGTTCACGCAAGCCCGTCTTAACGTGTGACGTCCACACCTCCAAGGACGAGCCCGGGCGACGATTTTTACCACCTGTATCGTGGACTCTGTTAACAACCGCGCCAACGCGGAATAGAATCCTTTGACGCGACCCCGCGAGGGGTCATCCCAATCTTGGGAGTCGACCGCACTTCCCCACCTCAGACAAGAGGACGGCGATGTCTCGTTTCACCTCCCCCGACTTCCTGAGGCAGGCGGGGGACAATCACGTCCGGGCCAAGCCCCCGCCGCCCGTCAACCTGGCCAGGGCCAACATCCACCGGCTCCACTCCTTCCACCTCAAGGGCAAGGACCACTTCCAGGTGGACCGGGACCTGGCGGCGAAGGCCGAGAACACCGCGGCCGGGTTCGTCGACCTCGTCCTGGGGGAACGCGCCTTCCTCCAGCGGGCGGTGCGTCACCTCTCCGCCGATCTGGGCATCCGTCAGTTCCTCCAGGTGGGTGCGGGCATGCCCGCTCCGGGGGATCCGCACGAGATCGCGCACGAGAGCGTCCCCGACGCCCGGGTCGTCTACGCCAGCCACGACCCCGTGGTGCTCGCCCACCACCTGGCCCTGATCCGCGACGGCCGCACCACCACCGCCGTGCGCGGCGGGCTGGAGGACGTCCCGAGCCTCCTCCGCGACCCGGAGACGAGCCTCCTCGACCTGGACCGGCCGGTCGGCCTCCTGCTCACCGGGGTGGTCTCGCACCTGGGCGACCTCGACGCGGCCGCTCGCGGCGTCGCGGAGCTCCGCGATGCCCTGGCTCCCGGCAGCCACATGGTCCTCAGCCACTACTGTCGCCCCGACCCCGTCCGCCACCCCAAGGACGCACTCCGGGCCGACCAGCTCCAGCAGCTGTTCACCGAGCAGCTCGGGCACGGGTACTGGCGCGACGAAGCCGACGTCGCCTCGCTCTTCGACGGCTGGGAGTCGGTGCCTCCGGGCCTGCTCCAGGCCCAGAAGTGGCGGACCCTGCCGGTCGCTCCCCCCATCCCGGGGAGCTACCAGATGCCGCACCGCAACCGGCAACTGATCATCGGCGGCGTGGGACGCGTCTGAGTACGGTCCACCCTCGTCCCCGCGTTGGAGCCCACGGGCCCGGCAGCGGGCGGGGGTCGCCCGCGTCCACCCACACGACGAAGGCCCACCGGACTCCTCCGATGGGCCTTCCTCCAACGCTCCCGCGACTGGACTCGAACCAGTAACCTGCCGGTTAACAGCCGGCTGCTCTGCCGATTGAGCTACGCGGGATCGCGTCTCCCCCAGGCCCTGCGGCCTTGGCGACAGCACCAATCCTAGCGCGTCCGCAAGGGTGCTCGTGACGTTTTCCCGGACCTCGGCGCAGCTTCCGCGACGCCGGAGGGACGCACACGACGAAGGCCCACCGGACTCCTCCGATGGGCCTTCCTCCAACGCTCCCGCGACTGGACTCGAACCAGTAACCTGCCGGTTAACAGCCGGCTGCTCTGCCGATTGAGCTACGCGGGATCGCGTGCCTCCGGGGCCTGCGGCCTCGTCGACATGAACAGACTAGCGCGCTTCGGGAGTGCTCGTGACCGGTGTCGGCCCGTGTGGCCCGCGGCACGACCGGGTAACGTCGGGGCACGGACCACGCCGACCGTCACCAAGGCCGTAAAGAGGAACCCATGCGCTACCGGATCACGTTCGTCGCCGGACTCGCCATCGGATACGTGCTGGGCGCCAAGGCGGGCCGGGCCCGCTACGAGCAGCTCGCCCGCACCGCACGCAAGGTGGCCGACAGCCCCCTGGTCCAGGAGGTGGCCGGGGTCGTCGGCGCGCAGACCAGCAGGGCGGGCCGCGCCGTCTACGACAAGGCCGTCGACAAGATGCCCATCACCTCCGTGCGCGACTTCCTGGCGCGACCCACCGAAGAGGAGATCGAACTCGTCGAGTGGGAGACCAGCCCGTCCAACGGCACCCGCCCCGGGACCGGCGCCAACGGCGGCGGGGCCGAGGGCCGGGACGTCTGAGGATGGCACTGTTCGGCCAGAACGTCCCCGAGGACATACGTTCCCGACTGGAGCGCGGCGAGCGGGTGCTCTCCCAGGCCCGGGTCGCCGCCCCGGCGGGGAGCGCCCCCGCCGCCGAGGGCTCCGGGACCGCCGCCGTGCTGGTGGCGACCACCCGGGCCCTGTACCTGCCCGACGGGCGCAGCGTGCCCTGGCAGGACATCGACCGGGCCCGGTGGAGCCCGGACACGCTCACGTTCGTCGAGGAGGGGGTGGGCGAGCACACCGTGCGGCTGCGCACCGAACTCACCGGCGACCCGGTGGACTACCGGCGGATCGCCGAGACCGTCGCCGAACGGGTCACCTCCACCATCCTGGTGAACCGCTTCGTCCCCTTCCCCAACGCCGAGTCCGCCACCGGTTTCCGGCTCGTGGCCCGGCGCGCGCCCCTGGGCAGTGAGATCGACTGGCGGGTGCACCTGGGCGAGGACCTGGACCCCGAGGACCCGCGCCTGACCGACGCCGTCTCCCGGGCCCTGGCCCTCCTCCACGAACAGATGGGCGTGTGAGCCCACCGCGTACCCGTACGCGTCAGTCGCGCTGGGCCCGGTCCCCGCGGTCCAGGCCCAGCGCGAGCGCCTCGGCCAGGTGCAGGGCCCGGCGCCCGGTCCCCTGCTCGATCTGGGTGCGGCAGCTGTAGCCGTCCGCGAGCACCAGGGTCTCGGGCGCGGCCGCGCGCACCCGGGGCAGGAGCTCGCGCTCACCGATGGCCGAGGACACCTCGTAGTGCCCCTCGGTGAAGCCGAAGTCGCCCGCCAGACCACAGCAGCCCGAGTCCAGCACCTCGCCGTCGATCCCGGCGCGGGCAATCAGCTCCCGGTCCGCGTCGAACCCGGACACGGCGTGCTGGTGGCAGTGCACCTGCGCCAGAGCCGAGGCGTCCACGCGCGGCGGCCGCCACTCCGGGGCGTGCTCGTTGAGGAACCCGGCGAAGGTGTGCACGGCGGCCGCGACCCGTGAGCTCTCCTCCCCCGGCAGCAGCTCCACGAGGTCGTGCTTGAGCGCGGCGGTGCAGCTCGGCTCCAGGCCGACCACGGGAAGCCCCTGGGACACCAGCGGCGCCAAGGCGGCCACCGCGCGGCGCATCACCGCCCGGGCCACGTCCAGCTGCCCGGTGGAGACCCAGGTGAGTCCGCAGCAGACCTGCCCCTTGGGCAGCACCACGGAGAACCCGGCGTCCTCCAGCACACGGACGGCCGAGACCAGGACGTTCGGGTTGAACAGGTTGCCGAAGGTGTCCGGCCACAGCACCACCTTGGGACCGCCCGCGCGGCCCTCGCCCCGGTTGAGACGGCGCCGGTGGGCGCGGGTGAACGTGGTCGGGGCGAAGGCGGGGAGGTCGCGTTCGGCGGCCACCCCGGCCATCCGCTTGGCCAGCGAGGACACCCCGGGCAGGCGGACCGCCCGGTTGGCCTCCATCGGGGCCAGGGAGGCCAGGCGGGCCAGGACCGGCAGCCAGCCCATCGAGTAGTGCGCGGCCGGGCGGATCCGCCCCTTGTAGTGCTGGTGCAGGAACTCGGACTTGTAGGAGGCCATGTCCACGTTGACGGGGCAGTCGCTCAGGCACCCCTTGCAGGACAGGCACAGGTCCAGGGACTCCCGGACCTCCTCCGAGCGCCACCCGTCCGTGATCACCTCGCCGTTGGCCATCTCGAACAGCAGGTGGGCGCGGCCGCGCGTGGAGTGCTTCTCCTCCTGGGTCACCTGGTAGCTGGGGCACATCACCCCCGGACCGCTCTGGCGGCGGCACTTGCCCACCCCCGAGCAGCGGCGCAGCGCCTTGGCGAAGTCCCCGTCGTCCTCCCCGTAGGCCAGGGTGGTCTGGGACAGCAGCGGAAGTTCCGGGCGGACGTCGGTGGCGACCCGGATGTCGGCGTCCAGTGGGAGCGGGTCGACGATGATGCCCGGGTTCATCAGGTTGTCGGGGTCCCAGGCCCGCTTGAACTCACCGAAGGCGCGGATGAGGCCCTTCGGGTACATGCGGGAGAGGAGCTCCGAGCGCGCCTGGCCGTCACCGTGCTCGCCGGAGAGCGATCCCCCGTGCCGCACCACGATCCCGGCGGCCTCCTCCATGAAGGCCCGGTACTCGCGGCGTCCGCGCTCGTGCGTGAGCTCGAAGTCGATGCGCACGTGCAGGCAGCCGTCACCGAAGTGCCCGTAGACGACCCCGTAGCGGTCGTGGCGGGCCATCAGTGCCTCGAAGTCGCGCAGGTAGTCACCGAGGTTCTCCGGCGGGACCGCGGCGTCCTCCCAGCCCGACCACGCCTCGGCCCCGGTGGGGGTGCGCGAGGTGAGTCCGGCGCCCTCCTCGCGGATGCGCCAGAGCGCCTTCTGGTGGGCGGTGTCGGTGACCACGGCGGAGTCGCGCGGGCGGGTGCCCTCGCCCAGGGAGTCGATCATCGTCCGCGCGGCGGCGGCCGCCTCGTCCGGTGTCGCGCCCGCGATCTCCACCAGCAGCCAGGCGTGGCCGAGCGGCAGCGGCACCCGTGACTTCGACCCGTGGCGGTCCAGGGCCGCCACGATGCGGTCGTTGATGCCCTCGACCGTGAGGGGCGAGTGCTCCAGCAGCCCGGGCACGGCGTCGGCGGCCGAGGGGGCGTCGTCGTAGCCCAGGACCGCCAGGGCGCGGGCCGGGGGCGACTCGACCAGGCGCACGGTGGCGCCCACGACCAGGGCGCAGGTGCCCTCGGTGCCCACCAGGGAGGCGGCGACGTCGCGGCCCTTCTCCGGCAGCAGGCGGTCGATGGCGTAGCCGGAGACGCGGCGCCGGAACTCGGGCATGGCGGTGCGCATCTCCGCGCGGTGCGCCTCGACGAGGCGGGCCAGCGCCGCGTGGATCTCCCCCTCGCGTCCGGGGCGGGCGGCCAGTTCCTCGAACTCCGCCTCGGTGTGCTCGGAGCCGACGGTGATCCGGGTGCCGTCGGAGAGCAGCAGGTCGAGGGAGACCACGTTGTCGGCGGTCGTGCCCCAGGCCACCGAGTGGGAGCCGCAGGCGTTGTTGCCGATCATGCCGCCGATGGTGCAGCGGCTGTGGGTGGAGGGGTCCGGCGCGAAGGTGAGCCCGTGTTCGGCGGTGGCGGCGCGCAGGTCGTCGAGGATGACCCCGGGCTGGACCGTGGCGGTGCGTGCTTCCGGGTCGATGTCGAGGATGCCGCGCAGGTGGCGTGAGGTGTCGATGACCACGCCGGTGCCGATGGCGTTCCCGGCGATGGAGGTGCCGCCGCCGCGCGGGATGATCGGCACCCGGTGCGCGGCGCACGCTCGGACGGCGGCCACGCAGTCGTCGACGGTCTCGGGGATGACCACGGCGAGTGGGACGCGCCGGTAGTTCGAGGCGTCGGAGGTGTAGAGGGCGAGCGTGCCCGCGTCCAGGGCGACGGTGCCCCGGACTCCCTCCTCCAGGTCGCGGCGGAGTGCGGGAAGGACCGGGTGTGGGGTGGTGCTGTGCGGATCGGCCATGCCCTCAGCGTGGCGCGGGCGGTGTGGGGTGGCAACCTCGGCGCGCGGCGCGGTGCGCTCAGTCCAGGGACTCGCGCATGGCGCGGACCAGCGTGCCGTCGGGATCCATGTCGAGGTTCCACACCATCATCCCGGCGAGGCCGTGCTCGCGGACGTAGTCGCCCTTGAGCCCGATCACCTCGGGGTTGTCGTAGGTCCACCACTCGTCGCCGTCGTAGACCCAGTAGGCGCCGGACTCCTCGTCCAGGAAGCGGCGCCCGTCCATCTCCTCCAGCTGGTCGAAGGGGCGGGTGGGGCCGTCGTAGTCGTCGTCGGCCGCCCGTTCGGCCAACTGGCCGCGGCCGTCGTCCTGCGCCGGGACCCCCTGCCAACCGCGGCCGAAGGCCGGGACGCCCATCACGATCTGCCCGGGGTCGGCGCCCAGGTCCAGGTAGCGCCGGACCGCCTGGTCCACGCTGTTGGCCTGTTCGTCGTGGTCGGGGGTGTACAGGTTGGAGTGGTGGGCGGTGTACGCGCTCCAGGGACCGGAGAAGTCGTACCCCTGCACCGTGGCGAAGTCGACGTGGTCGAACAGCTCGGGTTCGTAGACCTCGGCGTGCTCCGACCCTCCGGGCAGGGAGGCGGACAGCACGTAGTCCTCCCCGGTCTCCCGGGAGAGGGCGTCCATCTGGCGACGGAACTCGGCGGCCAGCAGCGTGAAGTTGGCGGGGTCGTCGGCGTGCACCACGTTGTCGGCGTTGCCCTGCCCGCCCGGCCACTCCCAGTCCAGGTCGATGCCGTCGAAGACACCCGCGCCGACGCCCTCGCCGCCCTGGGGCTCGTCACCGCGCACCGGAAGGTTCCCGCGCAGCCACAGGTCGAGGCAGGAGGCGACGAAGGCCTCCCGGGACTCCTCGGTGCGCGCGGCGGTGGAGAAGTTCACCGACCAGTTCCAGCCGCCCAGGGACAGGCTGGCGCCCAGGTCCTGGTACTCCCCCCGGAGCTGGCGCAGCTGGTTGAGGCCGCCCGCGAGCTCCTGCTCGTACTCGTCGGCCCGCCCGTTCACGCTCTCGTCGGCCGCGTAGCGCCGTTGGTAGAGCTCCCAGGGCTGGTCGTGGCGGCCCTCGGGGATGTGGCACAGGCCGTCGTCGTCGATGCTGCCGAAGGCCCACATGATCCGGGTGAGGTCGGCCGGGGCCCCGCTCCTGCGGAGTTCGTTGACCGTGTAGCCCCGGTTGGCCACGTTCCAGTCCGCGAAGTACCCGATCCGCTCGGGTTCGCGTTGGTTCCTGAGGACGACGGCGGCCCCCGCGAGCAGGACGACGGCGGTGGCGGCCGCGCCCAGCACCAGCAGCGGACGCCGTCCGAGGGGCGACCGGGACTCGGACGGGGGCGGCGAGGCGTTCACACCTCGACCGTAGGGGCACGGAGGGGCGCGGGCCGGGTGTTCGTCCCATGTCGGCCAGATGAGGCCGTTCCACGGTCCGGGGGAACCCACGGTGGGTCCCGGACGTTGAAGGTGGCTCAGCCGCTGTGCAGGAAGTCCTTCAGGGTGCCCGCGCGCGAGGGGTGGCGGAGCTTGGCGAGGGTCTTGGCCTCGATCTGGCGGATGCGCTCCCGGGTGACCCCGAACTCGCGGCCGACCTCCTCCAGGGTGCGCGGCTGGCCGTCGGCCAGACCGAAGCGCAGCCGGATGATCCGCCTCTCGCGATCGGAGAGGTCGCCCAGCAGGACCCGCAGCTGTTCCTGGAGCAGGGTGAACGCGGCCGCCTCGACCGGCGTGACCGCGTCGGAGTCCTCGATGAAGTCACCGAAATCGGACTCCTCCTCACCGATGGGCGCCTGGAGGGAGACGGGTTCGCGGGCGATCCGCTGGATCTCCAGGACGCGCTCTCCGACGAACCCGGCGGCGGCGGAGATCTCGGCGACGCTGGGCTCGCGCCCCAGCTGTTGGTGCAGCTGGTGCTGGACCCGGACGAGTTTGTTGATGGTCTCGACCATGTGCACCGGGATACGGATGGTGCGGGCCTGGTCCGCGATGGCCCGGGTGATGGCCTGGCGGATCCACCAGGTGGCGTAGGTGGAGAACTTGAAGCCCTTGGCGTAGTCGAACTTCTCCACCGCCCGGATGAGGCCGAGGTTGCCCTCCTGGATGAGGTCCAGGAACAGGAGCCCGCGCCCCATGTAGCGCTTGGCGATGGAGACGACCAGGCGCAGGTTGGACTCGATCAGCCGCCGCTTGGCCCGTCGGCCCTCCTCCACCAGGACGGCGAGTTCGTCGGTCGCGCAGTGTCCCGGCGCCGGCTCGTGGCGCTGCGCGTACAGGCCCGCCTCGACGGCCTTGGCCAGGTCCACCTCCTCCTGTGCGGTCAGGAGCGGGACCCGGCCGATCTCGCGCAGGTACATGCGGACCAGGTCCGAACCGGAGCGGCGACCCGGGTCGGTGACCAGGACCGCCTCCTCGGGCGGCTCGGCCACGTCGACCCCGGCGTGCGCGAGCTCGCTGATGGTCTGGTCCAGGGAGTCGGGCGGCGCGTCGAGGCGTTCCAACGCCGACGCGACCTCCCCACGACTCACCGTTCCCCGGCCGGAGTCGGGGAGGAGCGGAACGACCTGGCGGACGGGCGGAATTTCGTTGGTCACAACTGTGGGAGGCACCACTTCATTGTGCCCGGACACCTACCGCATTAGGAGAACTACTATTGTCACCCCGGTGCTACATACCGCTGTGAACCGACTACTGGAGAGCGCGTTTCTGCTGGCCGAGCTGCATGAGTTCGACGAAGACCCGGTTGTATTCCTCCGGCTGGGCGACCTGGTCAATCCGGTGCAGCTCGGATTTGAGGTTTGACTCCCTCCGGTTGATGGAATGAGTCCTGATTGTGCTCAGGATTTGCTGGGCGAAATGCTCGTCGAGTTCTCCATAGAACTTGATCTCCTCTACACCCAGGCGCGTGACGAAATCGCGTTGTGCGTCATTGGGAGCGGCGTCCCGCAGAGTCAGCGCCCACGTCTCGGGATCGCCCACCGCGGCGATGCCGCCCTGCTGCCGGATGAGCTGGAGCACCGCGCGGTGCTGGGGAACGGTGAAGTCCTCGTCCGTGAGGGTGTCGAAGCCCCGGGCCAGGTTGGGGAGCTTGACCGCGATCTTGAGGGCCTCCCGCTCCCGCTGCACCGACGGGTCGCGCAGGTCGTAGGGGGCGCTCTGGGCGTCGGGGGTGGGCACCGGCGCCCGGGGCGCGGGCCGGGCCCCGCCCTGGCGCATGTGCTGGCGGACGCGGCGCACCACGAAGGCCTCGTCCAGGAACCCGAGCCAGCGGTCCAGGTTCTTGGCGTAGGCCTCCCGGGTGCCCGCGTTGCGGATGCTGGCCACCACCGGCGCGGCGGCGTCCAGGGCGGCGATCCGGCCCTCCACCGTGGACAGGTCGTAATTCTCGAAGGTCTTGCGGACCATGAACTCGTACAGCGGGGTGGCGTCCTCCACGAGGTCGACCACCGCCTGGGGTCCGTTCTGGAGACGCAGGTCGCAGGGGTCGAGCCCGTCGGGCTGGACGGCCACGAAGGTCTCGGAGGAGAACCCGTGCTCCTCCGCGAAGGCCCGCACGGCCGCCTTCTGCCCGGCCTTGTCGCCGTCGAAGGTGAACACGACCCGGGTCTCGTGGTTGGGCCGCCCGTGCAGCATCCGGCGCAGGATCTTGAGGTGGTCCTCACCGAAGGAGGTGCCGCAGGTGGCGACCGCCGTCGTCACACCGGCCTCGTGGCAGGCCATGACGTCGGTGTAGCCCTCGACGATGACCGCCTTGCCCTGCCGGGAGATCTCCCGCTTGGCGAGGTCCAGGCCGTAGAGGAGACGCCCCTTGTGGAAGATGGGGCTCTCCGGGGAGTTGAGGTACTTGGGGCCGTCCTCCTCGGGGTCGAGCTTGCGCGCCCCGAACCCGACGACCTCGCCGGTCACCTCCCGTACCGGCCAGAGCAGGCGGTTGCGGAACCGGTCGTAGGCCCCGCGCCGCCCCTGGCTGGCCAGGCCGCCCTCGATGATCTCGGCGTCGGTGAACCCCTTCTGCCGCAAATGGTCGGTGAGGTTCTGCCAGCCTCCGGGAGCGAACCCCAGCCCGAACTGCTCGGCGTGCACCCGGTTGAACCCGCGCTCCCCCAGGAACCGCCGCGCGGCGACCGCCCCGGGTGACAGGAGCTGTTCGGAGTAGAACTGGGCCGCCGCCCGGTGCGCGTCCAGCATGCGCTGCCGCTTGCCCTCGTCCCTGCGCGGGGTGCTGCGCCCGCCCTCCTCGTACCGCAGGACGATCCCGGTCTGTCGCGCCAGGGACTCGACCGCCTCCGCGAAGCTGAGGCTGTCGATCCGCTGCACGAAGGAGATGACGTCCCCGCCCTCCCCGCAACCGAAGCAGTTTCCGGTGAGGATGTTGTCTTCCAGGACGAAGGCGTGACCGTTGTCCACAACAGCGCAGAAGACCTCCTCGAACCGGTCGGTGTCCTCCACCGAGCGCACGGTCCAGCCCCTGCGGGCGAACTTCTTCTCCGCACTCGTGAAGCGCAGACGGTGCTCCTCGTGAAGGAGGAACTCCTCGGTCAGGTCCTCGTTGACGAGGTGCACCCGGAAGATCGAGGAGGGCTCCCGGCCGGGAAATCCCTCGCGTACCTGCTCGGTGATGCCGTAGGTGCCGATCCCGAGCCTGGTCGCGACCGCGCGGACGTGCTCCAGCACGGAGCGGTCCGCGCAGTTGAGCAGGACCGTTCCGTCCTTGGCGACGTGACCGTCGGCGGCAAGGTACCCGGCGAGCCACCCGTAGAGGTAGCTGTGGGACTCCTCCAATGACGGCAGGTCCTTGAAGTGCCCGGGCAGGTGGTGGACAAGGATCTGGCGACCGCTCTGCGACGTCTCACTGTTGGGGAACCACTTGAGCAGCGCGGGGTCCTTCTCCACGTCCAGTTGGGCCATGCTGCCGCGCCCGTGGCGGGTGCCGTCACCGAAGGTGATCCCGTGCGCGATACCGAACGGCGAGGGCGTGGTCCGGGTGACCTTGTTCGGCGGGAAGACGTGGGCGAGCCGGTGCTCGGGGCGCAGTTCCTCGGTGGTGACCTCACGCACCTCCGACCGGTCCTTGCCGGACTGCACGAACCACCGGTGCTCGGGGGTGGCGTGGATCTCCTTGTGCTGGCCGTTCCTGCTGAGGGTGAGCCGCATCAGCCGCTGCTCACCGAAGGAGTAGAAGGGAGCCTCCACCCAGGTGGCACTCCTGGTGAGGATCGTGTGTCTGCCCCCGGCCAGCTCCCGGATGGGCCTGACCCCGTCCCGGGTCAGCACCCGGGTCTCCCCCGCCAGACAGTAGAAGAGGTTCTTGGCGGGGGTGACGTTGAAGGAGGGGGACTTCTCGTCGTGGAAGGGGCAGAGCCCCTTGAGCGAGCCACCTCCGGCATTGCGCAGCTGGAGGTACTCACCGATCACGTCAGCGATGGGTGTGCGCTCGCGTACGAGGGCGATGTCTTCGTCTTTGATCCGGCCTGCCACGGTTTTCAGGGTAGTTCTCCCCCGGGACGTTCCGACCACCGTCCACAGGGCGGGTCTCCCAAGTCACCCGTTCGCGGGTGGTCCGGCCGTTCGGAGTGACGGTGATCATCGCGGGGCCCGGCGCCGGGCTTCAGCGTCGGCGCAGGGGTGGCGGTCCGGTGCTGTGGCGCACGCGCAGGCGGGCCGGGACCCGCAGTGGCGCGGCGGTTCCGCGACCGTCGAGCAGGTCCAGGAGCAGACCCACGGCGGCCTCGCCCACCTCGGCGGGGTCGCCGGTGGCGGTGGTCAACGCGGGGACGAGGTGGGCCGCCTCCGGGCGGTCACCGAACCCGGCGACGCTGACCTGCCCGGGAACGCGCAGGCCGGACTCCGCGAGGGCGCGCAGAACGCCGAGGGCGACGAGGTCGTCGGCGGCGAGCACCGCGGTGACCTCCTCCCCCTCCGCGCGCCGGGTCGCGAGTGCGAGTCCGGCGGCGTGACCGGCGTCGGGGCCGGTCCGGGCGGAGAGCTCGGGCACGGGGACCGGTGCCCCGGCCTCCGCCAGGGCGGCGCGCCATCCCCTGGTCCGTGCCGCGTGCCCCGGTGAGCCGTCCGCGACGTGGTGCACGGTGCGGTGTCCGAGCCCGAGCAGATGGCGGGTGAGGGCGCGGGCGCCGCCGAGGTGGTCGGTCCCCACCGCCGCCAGGGGGTGGTGCGGGGTGCCACCGGGGTCGATCACGACGGTCGGGGGCGGGTGGTGGAGGGCGGCCAGCTCCCCCTCCTGGCCGGGGACGAGGGCCACACAGCCCTCGGGAGCGTGTTCCAGCAGGCGTTCGGCCACGGCCGACAGGTCCTCGGGCGCGGCTCCGGCGTACAGCAGGGTGCGGCCGGTGGCGCCCAGGGCGCGTTCGATCCCGACCACCGCGCGGACGGTGTCCGGGTGGTCGGGGACGGTGGTGAGGACGCCGACCAGCGCGGAGCGGCGGGTGACCAGGGCGCGCGCGGAGGAGTTGCGGCGGTAGCCGAGTTCGGAGATGGCCGCGCGTACGCGGGCCTCGGTCTCGGGGAGCACTCCGGGGTGGGCGTTGAGGACGCGGGAGACGGTCTGGTGCGAGACACCGGCCAGCCTGGCGACGTCGTTCATGACGGGGCCGCGTCCAGGCCGTGGGGGCATGCCCTGGTCCCTCGCTCGTACCGGTGCGCTCCTGGGCGCCCGCCACGCGGGCGCCGGGCGCACTGAGCAGTGTGTGCGCTCCCGTGGGGCGCGTCAAGACCGGTGAACGCGATGAATTCGTCCGCCCCTGGTGAGGGGCGTGTCAGCGGACGAGGCGCGTGTGCAGGGCGGTGGCGGAGGTGTCCGTGAGGGAGGCGACCTGGTCCACGACCACGCGCAGGGCCGCCGTGTCGTCGGCGGCGTTCTCGTAAACGGCGCGGAACTGGGGGTCCAGGGATCCGGGCGACCCCCACAGGGCGGCGACCAGTTCGGTGATGGTGCGGCGCTCCTCGGCCTGGTAGGCCCGGGCCTCCTCGCGGGACATGACGAAGTGCGCCGCCACCGCCTTGAGCAGGGCGCACTCCAGGAGGGCGCGGCGCGGCAGGACGAGGTCGGCACGGTAGCGGGTGAGCCGACCGGGGCCGTGGGCGCGGCGGGTGGCGCCCTCGGCGGCGCGGCAGAACCGGCCGATGAGTTCGCTGGTGAGGTTCTTGAGGGCGGCGAGGGAGGCGAGGTCCCCGGTGAACTCGGTGGGCCAGACGGGTTCGGCGAGCAGGTCACCGAGCACCTCGTCGAGTTCGGCCGGTTCGGCGTCGCAGTAGAAGGCGGCGGCGATCCGGCAGACCTCGGCGCGCTGGACGGGGTCGCGCAGGGCGGCCATGCTGACCAGCCCGGCGTGCAGGGCGTCCTCGACGTCGTGCACGGAGTAGGCGACGTCGTCGGCCCAGTCCATGACCTGCGCCTCGAAGCAGGTGCGTCCGACGGGGGCTCCCTCGCGCAGCCAGGCGAAGGCCTCGGAGTCATCGGGATAGCAGTTGAACTTGTGGGTGTCGCCGCCCTCGCCGCGTCTCCAGGGGTACTTGACGGTGGCGTCCAGGGTGGCGCGGGTGAGGTTGAGCCCGGCGCTGCGGCCGTCGGGGTCGATGACCTTGCCCTCCAGGCGGATGAGCAGGCGCAGGCTCTGGGCGTTGCCCTCGAAACCGCCGCACGCGGCGGCGGCCTCGTCCAGGGCGCGTTCCCCGTTGTGGCCGAAGGGAGGGTGGCCGAGGTCGTGGGAGAGGCAGGCGGCCTCGACGAGGTCGGGGTCGCAGCCCAGGGCCTGGCCGAGTTCCCGGCCGATCTGGGCGCACTCCAGGGAGTGGGTCAGCCGGGTGCGCGGGAAGTCGCTCACCCCGGGCTGGACGACCTGGGTCTTGGCGGAGAGCCGACGCAGCGCGGAGCTGTGCAGGACACGGGCGCGGTCCCTCTCGAAGGGGCCGCGTCGCCTGCTCTTACGTGACTCCTGGGAGTAGCGCTCGGTGTCGCGTGCGGTGTACCCGTGGGTGCCGCTCTCCGGGGTCACGGTCTCTCCGGGGATGGTCGTCATGGCCCCGAGCCTACTTCCCGGCAACGACGAATCATGTCATTGGCCCTGGTCAGGCCGCGTTGACACGGATGTCGCTGCTGTCGTTGAAGATCCAGTAGTACCAGAGGGAGGCGGTTTCCCTCGTGATGTACCAGAGCTGGGTACGGCGCTCGATGACGGCGGGTCCGGAGCGCGCGGGCGAGGTGCCCGCCTCGATGCCGTGGTCCGCGGCCATCACCTTGGTGCGCAGGCTGTGCCAGGGGTCGGAGACCAGGATGGCGGTCTCCCAGCCGTTGGACTCGAAGACCCCCTCCATGGCCTGGAAGCTCTGGAGGGTGTCGCTGCCCTCCTCGACCGCGGTGACCCGGTCGGCCGGGACGCCCACCTCGATGAGCCAGTTCCGGCCCGCCGCCGCCTCGGTGAAGGCGTCGTCGGGCTGTTTGCCGCCGACCGTGACGATGTGGGGTGCCACTCCGTCCAGGAACAGGACCTGGGCCTGGCGCAGTCGGGCCTCGAAGACGGGCGAGGGCACGCCGTTGTACTGGCTGGCGCCCAGGACCACGATGGCGTCGGAGGGCGTGCGGTCGTCCTGGCGCGCGGTGTACCAGACCCACCCCCAGGTGCCGGGCGGGATCGCCAGCGCGGCGACCAGGATGAGGGCGAGGATCCAGCGCACGCGGAAACGGCGGCGCCTGCGACGCCTGGGCGTGTGGGTGCGGGGGCCCCGGGGCGGCGGGGTGCGTCGGCCGCCGCGCTCACGCGCGGGCGGCTCCTCGTACGGTTCCTCGAAGGGCGGGTCGAGGGGGTCCTCGTACCCGCCCCCCGGGACGTCGTGGCCGTGGCCGTCGGCGGTGTCCGGGTACACGGGGAGGTCCCGGCCACGGCGCGCCGGGGGCCGGTCGCGGACGAACCTGCGTGTGAAGGCGGCGCCCTGGTCACCGGTGTCGGCCGGGTCGACGCGGCCGAACTCCTGGGTGCTCTCGTCCGGGCCGGTGGGTCCGGGTTCGGGTCGGGTGAACCGCCGGGTGCTCTCGGCGGCCGGGACGGCACCGGCCAGTCCGTCCCGGGAGAAGACCTGTGTGGCCTCGTGGTCAGCGGGGGCCGTGGCCGGGTCGTCCCACGGCTCGTCGCCGCGACCGTCACTCGCCGTTCGCACCGGCCCACCTCCGCTTGGTTTGGATCATGACGCGGTACCCCCACTGGGACGCCCGGCACCCACCGCGGGTTCGTGGTCTCCCCATGTGAGCGGGGACACCGGGAAGGGGGAGCCGACGTGGAACGGGTGGCCGGTGGATACCCGGAGCCCCGACTGAGTGGAGGGGGATCGGGGCGTCGTGCTCGGGAGCGTACCGACGTCGAAAATATATCACGAAAAGGTCACGGTTGACTTTTCCGTCGACCTCGGCCGTGACGCCCGATTCTAGTGTCCCCGACCCCGTGGAACGCCCGTGGCGGCGCCCTTGGCACACGGGCGCCGCCACGGGCGTTCGGTGGGCCGCTACACGGCGCGCCCGGCGGCCCGCCCGGCCTCCAGACGGGCCACCGGCACCCGGAACGGGGAGCACGAGACGTAGTCCAGCCCCACCTGGTGGAAGAAGTGCACCGAGGCCGGGTCGCCGCCGTGCTCACCGCACACACCGAGCTTGATGCCGGGCCGCGCGGCGCGTCCCTCCTCGGCTGCGATGCGGACCAGGCGGCCCACCCCGTCCACGTCCAGGGACTCGAACGGCGACACCCCGAAGACGCCCTTCTCCAGGTAGGCGGAGAAGAAGGAGGCCTCCACGTCGTCACGGGAGAAGCCCCACACGGTCTGGGTGAGGTCGTTGGTGCCGAAGGAGAAGAACTCGGCGTGCTCGGCGATCTGCCCCGCGGTGAGCGCGGCGCGGGGCAGTTCGATCATGGTGCCGACCGGGAAGTCCAGCTCCATGCCGTTCTCCTCCCCCACCTCGCGCAGGACCCGCAGCGCGTCGTCCCGGATGATCTCCAGTTCCTGCACCGTGCCCACCAGCGGGATCATGATCTCCGGCCGGGGGCTGCCGCCCGCCCTGATCCGGTCCACAGCGGCCTGGGCGACGGCCCGCACCTGCATGGTGAACAGCCCCGGGACGACCAGCCCGAGGCGTACCCCGCGCAGCCCCAGCATCGGGTTCTGCTCGTGGAGCCTGTGTACGGCCTGGAGGACGCGCAGGTCGTTCTCGTGGCTCTCGCCCCGGGCCTCGGCCACCGCCACGCGCACCGAGAGTTCCGTGATGTCGGGCAGGAACTCGTGCAGCGGCGGGTCGAGGAGGCGGACCGTGACGGGCAGCCCGTCCATGGCCTCCAGGATCCCCCCGAAGTCCTCCCGCTGGAGGGGCAGCAGGGCGTCCAGCGAGTCCTGCTGTTCGTCGGGGGTGTCGGCCAGGATGAGGCGCTCGACCAGCTGGCGGCGGTCACCGAGGAACATGTGCTCGGTGCGGCACAGGCCGATGCCCTGGGCGCCCATGCGGCGGGCGCGGGCGGCGTCCTCGGGGGTGTCGGCGTTGGCGCGCACGTACAGGCGGCGGGCCGCGTCGACGTAGTGCATGAGGCGGTGCACGGAGCGCACGAGGTCGTCGGCCTGGTCGGAGGCGGGGTCGATCTCCCCCTCGAAGTAGCGGACCACCGGGGAGTCGACGACCGGTACCTCACCGAGGTAGACCCGGCCGCTGGTGCCGTCGATGGAGATGACGTCGCCCTCCTCGACCACCTCGCCGCCCGGGGCTGTCATGCGCCGGTTCTTGGTGTCGACGTCGAGTTCCTCGGCCCCGCACACGCAGGTCTTGCCCATCCCCCGGGCGACCACGGCGGCGTGCGAGGTCTTGCCTCCCCGGCTGGTGAGGATGCCCTCGGCCGCGATCATGCCCTCGAGGTCGTCGGGGTTGGTCTCGCGGCGGCAGAGGATGACCCTCTCCCCGCTGCGCGACCACTTCACGGCGGTGTAGGAGTCGAAGACGGCCTTGCCGACGGCGGCCCCGGGTGAGGCGTTCATGCCGCGCCCGAGGTGGTGGACGTCCTCCCCTGCCGTGGCCTCGTCGTCGAAGCGGGGGAACATCAGCTGGGCGAGCTGGTCGCCGGTGACGCGCTGGACCGCCTCGTCCAGGCCGATCATGCCCTGGTCCACGAGCTGGTCCGCGATGCGGAAGGCGGCCGCCGCTGTGCGCTTGCCCACGCGGGTCTGGAGCATCCACAGCCTGCCGCGCTCGATGGTGAACTCGATGTCGCACAGGTCGCGGTAGTGGTTCTCCAGGGTGTCCATGATCCCCAGGAGTTCCTCGTGGCTGCGGGGGTCGATCCGCTCCAGCTCGGTGAGGGGGACGGTGTTGCGGATGCCCGCCACCACGTCCTCGCCCTGGGCGTTCTGGAGGTAGTCGCCGTAGACGCCGGTCTGCCCGGTGGCGGGGTCGCGGGTGAAGGCCACGCCGGTGCCGGAGTCCATGCCGAGGTTGCCGAAGACCATGGAGCAGATGTTGACGGCGGTGCCGAGGTCGGCGGGGATGCGCTCCTGGCGGCGGTACAGCACGGCGCGGGGGGCGTTCCAGGAGTCGAAGACGGCCCTGACCGCGAGGTTCATCTGTTCGCGGGGGTCGGCCGGGAAGGGGCGTCCGGTCTGCTCGGTGACGATCTCCTTGAACCGTTCCACCAGCTGGCGGAAGTCGGCGGCGTCCAGGTCGAGGTCGTCGGTGATTCCCTTGGCGGCCTTGAGCTCGTCGATGGCCTCCTCGAACAGGTCGCCGTCGATGTCCTGGACGGTCCGGCCGAACATCTGGATGAGGCGCCGGTAGGAGTCCCAGGCGAAGCGCTCGTCGCCGCCCTGCGCGGCCAGGCCGACCACGGACTCGTCGTTGAGGCCGATGTTGAGGACGGTCTCCATCATGCCGGGCATGGAGAAGCGGGCTCCGGACCGCACGCTCACCAGGAGGGGGTCGTCGGGTTGGCCGAGGCGGCGCCCCATGGCCTTCTCCAGGTCCTTGAGGTCGGCCTCGATCTCGGCGTCGAGCCCGTCGGGAAGGGCACCGTTCTCCAGGTAGTGACGGCACGCCTGCGTGGTGATGGTGAAACCGGGGGGAACCGGGAGACCGATGTTGGTCATCTCGGCGAGGTTGGCCCCCTTGCCGCCGAGCAGGTCCTTCAGGTCCTTGTTGCCCTCGGTGAACTTGTAGACGTACTTGGTCACGGGGGTGCTCCCTCGTTCTCTCGCGGCCGTTCGGCGTGGGGTCGGCCCCTGTTGGGCGCGACCCTATCCACAGTCCGCACAAGCGCCCCTCCATGAACCACCCTGTTTCGACATAGTGCCTGTTCATGGAGGTTAAAGAGGTCTATACCAATGGTCCAGGACCAGAACACGTCCCCCACCCGCGAGAACGAGTACACCGAGGCGACTCCGACCGTGACTTCGCTGGTCACGGCCGCTCGACCACACCCGGCCCACGGCGCCGACCGGGCTCGAACGGGCCGGAACCGGAACACGACCAATCCCCTACCCCACCCCTCCCCCGGGAGCGCACTGTGCCGCGCGACACAGCATTACCATCAAGTAACCTACGCATCCGTAAGTTAGGCTTCTCGGTGTGGCCCGCCATGGAGCGGGGTCGCTGGATCTGAGGGGTGCGAACGGTGTCGAAGGCGCGGGAGACAGGGAGCGTGCGAGCCGCTGCGGCCGCCGGGGACCTGCTGGAGGCGGTCAAGCCCCGGCTCCGGGGATGGCTTCATCTGGGGACCGCCCCGCTCGCCCTGGCGGCGGGCATCGTCCTGGTGGCACTCTCCCCCACCGCACTCGCCATGGCGGCCAGCGCGGTGTACGCGCTCAGCTCGGTGCTGCTGTTCAGCACCTCGGCCATCTACCACGTGGGCCGCTGGTCACCGCGCGCCCAGCAGGTCCTGCGCCGCATGGACCACTCGAACATCTACCTGATCATCGCGGGCACCTACACGCCGTTCATCATGCTCGTGCTGGAGGGCACCCTGCGCACGGCCATGCTCGCGCTGGTCTGGGGCGGGGCGATCGCCGGGGTCACGTTCAAGCTCCTGTGGCTGAACGCTCCGCGCTGGCTGTCCACCGCCCTCTACCTGGCCATCGGCTGGGTCGCGGTGCTGTTCATCCCGGACCTGGTCAACGGCACCCACCCGGCCACCTGGATCCTCATCCTCGTCGGCGGCGTGCTCTACAGCGTCGGCGCCGTGGTCTACGGGCTCAAGCGGCCCGACCCCGCGCCCCGGTGGTTCGGGTTCCACGAGATCTTCCACTCGCTGACCATCGCGGCCTTCGTCTGCCACTACATCGCGGTCTCGTTCGTCGTCTACACGGCCACCTGACCGACGCGGACGCCCCCGGTCGGCGGCCGGTCCCCCACGGGGCCCGGCCGCCGACGGATGTCAGGCGAAGGCGAACAGCGGCGGGAACACCAGCACCACCACGGCGGCCCACACCGCGTAGACCGGCAGGTAGGCGGTCTGCCACCGCTCGACGGCCGCGAACGGTCGCGTGCCCCGCACGAAGCCCAGCAGCAGCCACGCCGACCACGCCAGGTGCACCAACAGCACGAGGTTCAGGCCGAGCGCCGCCGTCTTGTTGGCGGTGAAGCCGAACTCCGCGATCCGGGTGAGCATGGCCGTCAGCGCGACGGCGTTCACCGCCAGCGCCGTGCCCACCAGGGCCAGCTGGAGCCAGTCGAAGGCCCCCGGCCGGAGCAGCGGGTCGCGCGCCGAGATCGAGTAGAGCAGGAGGAACAGGACCAGCACGAGGACCGCGTCCATCACGATCAGCAGCTCGCGGTCGACGCTGGCCAGGGGTCCGTTCACCAGCATCGCCACGAGGTCGGCGACCAGCATCAGCAGCGCCAACGGGGTGAAGACCTTGGTCAGGACCGGCGTGATGTTCTCCACCACGCTCTTCTTGGCCTCCACCAGCCACGCGGCCACCAGCAGGGACCCCGGCACGCCGAACGGCACGAGCCAGTCGGCGAAGAACGGTCCGATGTCGACCTCGGCCAGGCCGAGCACCGCGGCGGTCAGGCCCACCAGGACCAGGGAGCCCAGGGCGATCAGCACGAGGTACATCACGAGCTCGCCGGTGAACCGCACGAAGTCCATCCGCCGCTCGTGGGAGCGCCACCGGCCGCCCGTGTGCAGCACCCCCACGAGCAGCCACAGGAGGATCGGCGCGTGCGTCAGGGCGAGGACGAAGGTCATCCCGGGCACCGGGTAGGGGCCGGGGGTCTCCTGGAACGGGTAGAGGTTGACCGCCAGGGCCGGAACCGCCGCGAGGGCCGCCGTCAGAGCGCCCACCTGCCAGGGGGCACGGCGCTTCCAGGCGAACCACCCCGCCAGGAAGGGCAGGACCACGAAGGGGAGGTTGCGGGTCACCAGCAGGCCCTCGACCGAGGTCTCCAGCAGCTTGACCGCCGCCCCCGCGCCGAGCGCGAAGAGCAGCGTCACCCCGAGCTCGCGCCAGCGCGACGCACCGGACTCCTCCTCGGCGTCGGGGACCAGGACCAGCTGCTTCCAGAGCCGGTGGGAGTGTTCCCGCGCGAACTCGCGCGAGACCGCGTCCAGGCCGCCCATGCGCTTGACCGCGACGAGGAAGGCCTCCTCGCTGTCCAGACCGCCCGACTCCAGCTCGGTGATCTGCTCGCGCAGGTGGTCCTCCATCTCCTCCACGTCCGGGGCGGAGATGGCCCGACGGCGGGTCACGAAGCCGCGCCACTGGTCGATCTGTTCCTCGAGCACGTCACCGCGCGCGTTCTCGCCCGTCACGCGAACCCTCCCGCCGGAGCCGGACCCGGGTACTCGGGGCGCGGCACCGCCGACCAGACCCGCCGAAGCGCCTCCTCGACCACGCTCCACTGTTCGCGCCGCTCGGCCAGCGCCTCCAGCCCCGCTTCGGTGATCGCGTAGTGCTTGCGGCGTCTGCCCGTCTCCGACCTGCCCCAGGACGCCCGGACGAGGCCGTTGCGCTCCAACCGGTGCAGCAGCGGGTACAGCATCCCGTCCGTCCAGTTCATCCGCCCGTCGGAGAGCTCGTTGACCCGTTTGACGATCGCGTAGCCGTAGGACTCGCCCTCGGACAGGATTCCCAGGACCATCGGGGTGGCCGAAGCGGCCACCAGGTCCTTGTCTATGTGCATGCGTGTCCTCGTACCTCGGTGTTCCGACGCGAGGTACCCTAGCAGCTCTAGGCATAGCTGTTCTAGGCATGATGGTCGCGGGCACGACGACCCGGCCGCTTCCGGTCGTCACGATTTACTCACGCGATGGGACAACCGGGCCGAAACCGCCCCACCGGCCCCGGGTGCTGACGTTAGGTTGAGAGCCGGTGCTCCGGCCGTGTGCGGCCGGGGCACCGAAGAGACGGTCGGAAACCACATCCCCCCGGGTCCGGCCGTCTCTGCTGTTCCACCCGAAGCCCGGAGAACGCCGAACGGCCGCCCCTCCCCTGGTCGGGGAGGGACGGCCGCGGGTGTCGCGGGCTCCGGAGCTAGCAGCCGGGCAGGCGCTCCAGCAGGTACATCTCCACGCGGTCCAGGGACACGCGCTCCTGCGACATGGTGTCGCGCTCGCGCACGGTCACCGCGTTGTCCTCAAGGGTGTCGAAGTCCACCGTCACGCAGAACGGGGTACCGATCTCGTCCTGGCGGCGGTAGCGGCGGCCGATCGCGCCGGCGTCGTCGAACTCCACGTTCCAGCGCTTGCGCAGCAGGGCGGCGAGGTCGCGGGCCTTGGGCGAGAGGTCGGCGTTGCGCGAGAGCGGCAGCACGGCGGCCTTGACCGGCGACAGGCGCGGGTCCAGACGCATCACGGCGCGCTTCTCCAGCTTGCCCTTGGCGTTGGGCGCCTCGTCGACGTTGTACGCGTCCAGCATGAACGTGAGCACCGCCCGGTCGACACCGGCCGCGGGCTCGATCACGTAGGGGATGTAGCGCTCGTTGTTCTCCTGGTCGAAGTACGACAGGTCGACACCGGAGGCCTCGGCGTGCGTCTTGAGGTCGTAGTCGGTCCGGTTGGCGACGCCCTCCAGCTCGCCCCACTCACTGCCCTGGAAGTTGAACCGGTACTCGATGTCCACGGTCCGCTTGGAGTAGTGGGAGAGCTTGTCCTGGGGGTGCTCGTACAGCCGCAGGTTGTCCTTGGCGATGCCCAGGTCCAGGTACCACTGGTGGCGCTGGTCGATCCAGTACTGGTGCCACTCCTCGTCGCTGCCCGGCTTGACGAAGAACTCCATCTCCATCTGCTCGAACTCACGGGTCCGGAAGATGAAGTTTCCGGGAGTGATCTCGTTGCGGAAGGACTTGCCGATCTGGCCGATGCCGAAGGGGACCTTGCGGCGGGCGCTCTGCTCGACGTTCTTGTAGTTGATGAAGATGCCCTGCGCCGTCTCCGGACGCAGGTAGGCCAGGCCCTTCTCGTCCTGGACCGGGCCCAGGTAGGTGCGCAGGAGACCGTTGAACATGCGCGGCTCGGTGAAGGAGGCCTTGGCGCCGCAGTTGGGGCAGGCGATCGCGGCCAGGCCCTCGGCGGGCTCCTTGCCGTGCTTCTCCTCGTAGGCCTCGATGAGGTGGTCGGCCCGGAAGCGCTTGTGGCAGGACTGGCACTCGGTGAGCGGGTCCACGAAGGCCGTCACGTGGCCGGAGGCCTCCCAGACCTCACGGGCCAGGATCACGCTGGAGTCGAGGCCGACGATGTCGTCCCGCTCCTGCACCATCGAACGCCACCACTGGCGCTTGACGTTGTTCTTCAGCTCCACGCCCAGGGGGCCGTAGTCCCAGGCGGCGCGCAGACCTCCGTAGATCTCGCTGGAGGGGTAGACCAGACCTCGGCGCTTGGCGAGGTTGACCAGTGCGTCCATTGCCTCTGACTTGGCGGCCATGGGGTGACTCTCCATCCGGCTGGCGGTCGGTGGATCGCTGTTCGCGATACATCGTCGGTTCTGTTGGGGGGCGGTCCGCGCGCGGAGCCACGGGTGTGGCGCTCCGGGAGACCGCTTCCCACCAGGCTAGAGCAATCCGGAGGCGGGCGAGCACTCTTTGTGCGGGGCCCGCCCGCTCCCCTCGGAGCGGAGGGCCCCGGGGGTCAGGACGGCCCCTCGCCGCGACCGAGGATCTCGAACGCGGTGGGTTCGTCGATGGCCCGGGAGAGCAGCGGGACGGCGGTGACCTTGACGTCGAAGTCGGACAGGGCCCGCCGGTAGAACCCGGCGCCGTCCCACTCGGTGACCACGGTCCACAGCGTGGGTTCGTCGGCGGCGCGGCCGATGCGGTGGCACCGGAACCCCGGACGCTGGGCCAGGACCGCCACGGCGGCGTCGGCGTCGGTTCGGAAGGCCTCGGTGTCGGCCTCGGGCACGGAGTATCGGGTGATGACGATCACCCGCCCATTGTGGCGCAGACACGGGAGTGGGCCGCCCCGAAGGTGCTCGGAGGCGGCCCACCCACCGCTCGCTACTCCTTGCCGAAGACGCGGTCCACGACCCTGGCGGACGCGTGCCCGTCGTCCAGGGGGCAGAACTGGTCCACGAACGACCGGTAGGAGGCGCCGCTGCGCTCGGCGACCCCGTCGATGTCCAGCAGGGACTCGATGACGTCGTCGGAGCGGGTCAGCAGCGGTCCGGGCGCGGTCTCCTCGAAGTCGAAGTAGAACCCGCGCAGGTTGTCCCGGTAGCTCTCCAGGTCGTAGGTGAAGAAGAGCATCGGGCGGCCGGTGTTGGCGAAGTCGAACATCATCGACGAGTAGTCCGTGATCAGCACGTCGGTGATCAGGAAGAGCTCCATGATCTCCGGGTACAGGGACACGTCGTAGACGAAGTCCTCCCCCACGATCGGCACGCTGTCCACCACGCGGGGGTGGCGGCGCACCAGCAGCACGTGGTCGTCCCCGAGCTTCTCGTACATGCGGCGCAGGTCCAGGTGCAGGTCCAGCTTGTGCTTGCCGCGCGTGTAGTACTTGTCGTCCCGCCAGGTGGGCGCGTAGAGGACCACCTTCTTGCCCTCGGGCAGGCCGAGCAGGCGCCGGGTGCGGTCCGCGATGGCCTCGCGCTCCGGTGAGAAGAAGATGTCGTTGCGCGGGTATCCGGTCTCCAGGACCTCACCCTCGAAGCGGAAGGCGCTGCGCAGGATCGGGGTGGCCCAGGGGCTCGGGGAGACCAGGTAGTCCCACTGCCGGGTCTCCCACGCGAGCTTGTCGAAGTAGTCGCGGGACTTGCCCCGGATGTTCTCCACGTCGAAGCCGATGCGCTTGAGCATGGATCCGTGCCAGGTCTGCACGACCACCTGGTCCGGGTGGCGGTGGAACCAGGCGGGCTGCCGGGAGTTGCTGACCAGGTACCGGCTGCGGGCCAGTTCCCGGAAGTACTCCTCGCCCTTGTGCCGGACCGGGGTGAGGTCGTCGGGCAGGCGGACCTGTCCGTCCGCGACCAGCCAGGACATCGGGTAGTCGGCCCACTTGGCGCGTTTGCGCAGCTCGGCGTAGAGGCTCTGCGGGCTGTCCGAGTACTGGCGCCCGGTGTAGGTGTCGAAGAGGATGCCCTCGGTGACCGGTTCGGCGCGCTGGGCCGGGTAGAACGTCTCACGGAGCTCACGCTGGGCGAAGGCGCCGCGTTCGGCGGGGTGCAGGTCGGTGCCGACCTGGAGCACCGGGATGCCGCGGCCCTGGTAGGAGAGCGTGTAGGAGCGTTCGGGGCTCTCGGTCTCGATGGGCAGGTCGTGGATGAGCGAGTCGGTGAACTCCACGCCCACGTCCACGCTGGTGGACTCGTCGCCCTCTCCCGCGGACTCCTCGCTGACCCGCGCCCACAGCTGGTAGGACCCGGTGGACAGGGACAGTTCGCCGGACAGGGTGGCGATGCGGGAGGGGTCGAACCGGGAGGTGAACCGGTTCCCGGACCGCTCCACGGTGAGCTCGTGCTCCTCGTCGCGGCCGCGTGCCTTGGCCACCACGCTCAGCTCGTTGGCCGGGGAGAACTCGCCCCCGAGGACCAGGACGCGCTCCTGCCACTCCGCGCGGTCCACCCAGGGGTGGGCCCGACCCGCACGCAGTTTGAGGTGTCCGGTGAAGGTGCGCTGCACCGCGAGCTGCTGCTGCGCGCCCTCGGAGTCGTAGGCGGTGGTGCGGACCTCGTCGGGCAGGACCAGGGGGACGGTGCGCTGGTCGGGGGTGACCAGGTGGGCGTCCCACTCCTCCTGCCGGATCACGCCGCCGCACTCGCTGAGACTGCGGGCGAAGAGCTCCTCGGCCCGCACCCTGGCCTCGAAGCGGCCGCTCTGGATGGTGACCGGGTAGCTGAGCCGTGCTGTGCCGGGGCGCCGCACCAGCCGGAGCTCGGTGGCCTCGGCGGCGGGCGCGGACAGCAGTTCTCCGCCCACGGTGAGTTCGGCGGTGCGGACGTCGAAGTGGTGCTCGGTGACCTGGGCACGCGCGGGTTCGACGGCGATGACCAGGTGCCGGTCGCGGTTCCAGTGCGGTCGCACCCAGACGTCGTCGCCGACGCTCTGGTACCCGGGCCGCTCGGGCGGTCCGGGAACGGGGCTGGAGACGATGCGGCGGCGGGCGAGGCTGCGGTTGAACACCACCAGCTCGATCTTCCACTCACCGGGCTCCCAGCCGCCGGAGCCGCGCAGGCGGCGCGGGTCCACGACGACCGTGAAGCCGCCGTAGTCGTGGCGGGCGGAGTCGGGCAGGTCGGGCAGCCGGTACTCGGCGGCCAGGCGGGTCCGTACGGGGACGCGGACGCGGCGCTTGGTGGCGGTGTTGACCACGAAGGCGACCACGTGCTGCTGCCAGCGTTTGCGGGCCCGCAGGTTCCGGATGCCGATCCGGCCGCTGACGTGCAGGCGGCCGTCCTCCCAGTGGATGTCCTCGGTCTTCTGCCGGACCTTGATCTCGTCCTCGAGGCGGTAGATCTCCTTGGGGACCGCCTTGGCCGGGTCCTTCACGTCGAAGAAGGGG
The DNA here is from genome assembly GCF_056173345.1 of Nocardiopsis sp. iso_237. Taxonomy (NCBI): domain Bacteria; kingdom Bacillati; phylum Actinomycetota; class Actinomycetes; order Streptosporangiales; family Nocardiopsidaceae; genus Nocardiopsis; species Nocardiopsis sp. iso_237. The sequence continues at coordinate 4,626,564 of NZ_CM149669.1, forward strand.
TAGCGGACGTAGTAGCCGAGCCCCTGCCGGACGACCGTGGCCTTCTTGATCTCGACGCTCTTGGCGAAGGTGGCGACCTCCAGCACGTCGTCCAGCCGCCGCTTGCGCACCAGGTGGTACAGGAGGCGGTCCAGCACGTTGAGGCCGCGCAGGAGGCTGTCCGGGACGTGGTCGAGGTAGGCGTTGAGCAGGTCGAGGACGGTCTCGCGGACCTCCTGGTCCGCGTCGTCGAGCCGCAGGAGGAGACGGTGGAGTTCGCCCTGGAGGCGGATGCGGTCCCACAGCTCGCGGTCCGCGGTGGTGAGGTCCGCGCCGAGTTCGCGCATGGCCGTGACGCGGCGTGTGAGGGCCGCGCTCTCCAGGGGTGTGCCGACCTTCTCGCGTTCGCGCATCAGCAGCACGGGCGCGGGCAGGACGTCGACGGCCTGGGCGAGCAGGGTCGCCCGGCCGATGGCGAGGTCGGTGTCCTCCTTGGCGACGTCGTGCTCGGGCAGGGAGTCCCAGAACTCCCGACGCCAGAGACGGTTGCCCAGGGTGGCGTCCGCGATCAGGCCGGGGACCGACCTGGGGTCCTCCGCGAGCCGTTGGCGGCCGAACTTGCGGTGGGCCTTGGAGGGCGCGGCTCCGAGCTCGTTGAACTGGTGGACGTTGCCGATGACCAGGTCGGAGCGGGTGTCGGCGGCGCTCTGGGCCAGGTGGGCGAGCGCGTAGGCGGTGAGCGCGTCGGAGCCCGTGAGGAAGAGCAGGTGGCTGCCGGTGGCGGCGGCGGCCCCCAGCGAGCGCGCCCCGGCGTGGTCCGGGGCCGGCTCTCCGGGCAGGAGGGTGACGCGCAGCCCGGCGGGAGGTGTCGCCGCGAAGGCGGTGGCGGTGGCCAGCCCGTCCTCGCGCGCGGACGCGACGGCCTCGTCCCCCTGGTCGTTCTCCTCCGGGAGGGACTCGTCGGAGGTACCGGAGGCGGCCGCCTCGTCGTCCCCGTTCGTGTCCGGGTCGGCGGTCGCCGGGTCGGCGGGTGTCGGCCCGGGGCCGCCGTTGGTGGTTCGGACCGGCGCGAGGACGACCTCGACGTCCGGTCGTGCGGCGCCCTCGCGCGCCGCCGCCCCGGTCTGGCTCTCGTCGCGTTGACGGGCCAGCGAGTCGAGGCAGTTCTGCAAGTGTGGTTCGGTGACGTCGAACGTCACGATGACTGTGGGTTCGGGCACGGAAGTTGACACCCTCCGGAGGGTTCGTCTCTACACGACGTGCGGGCACCGTGGTGCGGACGGTCCGCATGGAACAGACGGTCAGTAACTGAATGTAGACGGTTCGACCCGTCTCGTGTCGAACCCGGAACAGTCGGGGGTGCGGGTACGAGGGGAGATGCGCGGTGTTCGCCGCGCCTGTGCCCGGCGCTGTGCCAGGGCCCTGCACTAGGGTCTGATCCAGGATTATCACAGGCCCCGGGACACGGTGCGCACACCGACCGCCCCCGAGACGTCCGGTCGGGGTCGCGAGGACGTCGCGGGAACCGGGACACAGCGAAGAGGAACAGGCGGCGATGGCCTCTCCCGAGCACGAGGACGAACAGCGGCGGCCCGCCTCCGGGCGGCCCCTCCCCCCGGGTGACTCCCTGTTCACCCCGGGCGCGGGAAGGTTGCGCGGCGAGGTGGAGCGGCGCAGCGCGGTGCCCCTGGTGTGGCTGCACCAGCGCCCGGGGTGGCTTCCGCCGGTGGTGTTGGGGGCACTGTTCCTCGCGGGGCTGATGGCCCCGGGCTGGCTGGGCGCACCGTGTCTGCTGTTGGTGGCGGCGGTCTTCGGGTGGTTGGCCTTCCTCACCTGGCCCTCGCTCCAGCGTCAGCAGCGGGTGCCCCGGGTCCTGATGATCGTGGTGGTGCTGGTGTTGGCCGTGGCGAGGATGCTGGGCTTCTGAGGCGGGGGGACTCTCGTCACCCTTGCCAGTTTTGACAATCATTTTCGTTTTCGTGATAATGAAGCAGTGTCTGCCCAGTTCACGGAGGACGGGGCCCCGGGCCCCGACACCCCGCCCGCCTTCCAGGCCGTCGACGCGCACGCCGCCTACGACGGCGTCACCGTCCTCGACGGCGTGAGCCTCGACGTCCCCGTGGGTCAGACCATGGCCGTTCTCGGACCCAACGGTTCGGGCAAGTCCACGCTGATGCGCGCGATGCTCGGCATCGTGCCCCTCACCTCCGGCCGGATCCTCCTCCACGGGACTCCCCTGCGCCGGTTCCGGGACTGGCGGCGGATCGGCTACGTGCCCCAGCGGCTCACCGCCGGGGGCGCCGTGCCCGCCACCGTGCGCGAGATCGTCGCCTCCGGGCAGGTCGCCCGGCGCCGCCGTCTCTCCCTGCCCACGCGGGCCGACCGCGCCGCCGTCGACGACGCGCTCGCCGCCGTGGACCTGTCCGACCGCGCCGGGGACGCCGTGCGGGAGCTCTCGGGCGGCCAGCAGCAGCGGGTGCTGATCGCCCGCGCGCTGGCCGGACGCCCGGACACGTTCGTGATGGACGAGCCCATGGCCGGAGTGGACGCGGAGAACCAGCGCGCCCTGGCCCGGGCCATCGCCCGCCTGCGCGACCAGGGCAGCACCGTGGTCCTGGTGCTGCACGAGCTCGGCCCCCTGGAAGAGGTCATCGAACGCGCGGTCGTGCTGGAGCACGGCCGGATCGTGCACGACGGGCCGCCTCCCGAGGCCACCGGTGAGTGCGCGCGCCCCGGGCACGAGCACCAGCATCCGCACCCCGACCCCAACGACCCCGACCACGGCTCCGCGCACGCCACCGCGCCGACGGAGATGGTCCGCCTGGAGGTTCCCCGCCGTGACTGAGCTGCTCCAGTACGAGTTCATGCGGCGCGCGCTGCTCGCCGCGGTGCTGGTCGGCCTGGTCACCCCGATCATCGGCACCTTCCTGGTCCAGCGGCGGCTCGCCCTGCTGGGCGACGGCATCGGCCACATCGCCCTGACCGGGGTGGCCCTGGGCCTGCTCACGAGCACATCACCGGTGCTCACGGCCGCGGTCGTGGCCACCCTGGGCGCCATCCTCATGGAGATGGTCCGGGTGCGCACGCGCACCAGCGGCGACGTGGCGCTGGCGCTGCTGTTCTACGGCGGCATCGCGGGCGGTGTGCTGCTCATCGGGATGACGCCGGGGGCGAGCAACGCCACCCTCACCTCGTACCTGTTCGGTTCGGTCAGCACCGTGGGCGAGCAGGACATCTGGATCGTGGGCGTGCTCGCGGTGGGCGTGGTCGCGGTGCTGGCCGTCTTCGGCCGGGAGCTGTTCGTCCTGTGTCAGGACGAGGAGGTGGCCAGGGCCCACGGGCTGCCGGTGCGCTTCCTGAGCATCCTGCTGGCGGTGACCGCCGCGCTGACAGTGGTGATCGCGATGCGTGTGGTGGGTGTGCTCATGGTGAGCGCGCTGATGATCGTCCCGGTCGCCGCCGCACAGCAGCTGAGCCGCAGCTTCCGGGTGACGATGGGTCTGGCGGTGCTGATCGGTCTGGTCTCCTCGCTCGGCGGGCTGACCACGGCCTTCTACTCCGACCTCGCGCCGGGGGCCACGATCGTGCTGCTCGCCCTGGCCGTCTTCTGCCTCGCCGTGTTGGTCGGCGGGGTCCTGCGCCGCGTGACCAAGCGGCGGACACCGGCACCCCTGCATCCCGTTGCGGAGGGTCCGGCGGATACGATGCCCCAGACAGATCGGGGGAGGGTGACACCATGAGTACACGTCGCGAGGCCGTCCGTCAGGCACTGACCGAGTCCTCCGGTTTCCGCAGCGCGCAGGACCTGTACGCGGACCTGCGAGCCGACGGCTCCAAGATCGGTCTGACCACCGTGTACCGGGCCCTTCAGGCCCTGAGCGACTCGGGTGAGGTCGACGTCCTGCGCACCGACGACGGCGAGGCCGTCTACCGTGCGTGCGACACCGAGAGCCACCACCACCACCTGGTGTGCCGTACCTGCTCCACCGCCGTGGAGATCGAGGGTCCCACCGTGGAGCGGTGGGCCGCCGAGGTGGGGGCCAAGCACGGCTTCACCGGCGTGACGCACACGGTCGAGGTGTTCGGTACCTGCGGCGCCTGCTCGCTGCGTCTGGCCCAACAGGGCAGCGCACAGCAGGTCTGACCGACGACGCCCGAGGGCCCCGCGCGATCGCGCGGGGCCCTCGTCGCGTGTCGGCCCGCTGGCGGAGGGCCCCGTAGGCGCCGGGAGGCTCGGGGAGCGGCAGAGTGCACGCGGTCTCCACCCGGTGGTTACCGGCTGGTAGCCGTGTCGTGTCATGACTCGGCCAGGCTGTGCCTTCGTGTACAGACGAACCACGGCCGCGCTGCTCACCGCGCTGCTGATCTCCCCGCTCCTGTCCGTCAGCCCCGCCTCGGCCCAGGAGGACCGGGCCGATCCCCGCATCGTCACCCACAACGCCTTCCTCCTGCCCAAGGCCCTCTACCCCAACTGGGGGCAGGACGTCCGCGCCGACCTGACCGTCGAGGACGGCCTCCTCTCCGGACAGGACGTGGTGGTGCTCCAGGAGCTCTTCGAGAACTCCAGCGCCGACCGCCTCCGCGCGGGGCTGGCCGGGGAGTACCCGCACGGCACCCCCGTCGTGGGCCGCTCCAAGGCCGGGTGGGACCACACCTCCGGCTTCCGGAACGGCACCACCACCAACGGCGGCGTCAGCGTGCACAGCGTCTGGCCGATCGTCCGGGCCGAACAGCACGTCTTCTCCCGCTCCTGCGGGGCCGACTGGTTCTCCAACAAGGGCTTCGCCTACGTCGAGCTGGACACCCCCGACGGCCGCCTGCACGTGGTGGGCACCCACATGCAGTCCGAGGACGGCGCGTGCGGGTCCGGCGAGGACGCGCGCGTCCGGGAGGCCCAGCTCGACCAGATCGTCGCGCTGCTGGACGCCAAGGCCGTCCCCGACGACGAGCGGATCTACCTCGCCGGCGACCTGAACATCGTCGGCGGCGGCGCCGAGTGGGAGCGGGCCGTCGAGCGGCTGGACGCCGTGGCGCCCGCCTACACCGGGGACGCGCCCTCCTGGGACCCCTCGGGCAACTCGATCGCCGCCCACGACTACTCCGACTGGGACGCCCAGCAGCTGGACCACGTCCTGCCGATCCGCAACGGCGCCGCCCCGACGTCCTACGTCAACGAGACCCGTGCGGTGAAGAGCGAACCCTGGACTGTACGCTCCTGGGGCCGTTCCTACACCTACGACGACTACTCGGACCACTACCCGGTGTTCGGATCCACCCCGCGCCCCTGACCCCCGGCGGGGAAGCACCCTCGACAGACCCCCGGACCATGGGGGAACCTGGGAAGGAACGCCGTTGGGCGACTGGACCAAGCATCCGAAGAAGGAGGGTGAGGAGGCGCTCCGGCTGATCGCGGAGCTCGGGTGGCGGATCGAGGACCCGCCCACCTACTACACGATCAAGTGCCCCTGCGGAGCCCACCAGCGACAGGTCCACCTGTCGCCCTCCAACCCGAACTACTGGACCCAGACCGTACGCTTCGTGAGACGAGTGTGCCCGCCCGAACAGCAGGAGGACATGTGAGCGTGCGGACCGCCACCCAGTTGTCCCTTCAGTTCCGGTTGGGCACCGACCCCGCGAGCACCCCGGAGATGGTCCACGCGCACGGGGAGACCGTGATGCGGGAGCTGCTCGAGTTGGAGCGGCACAACCCCGACTTCACCGACTCCACCGTGAGCACCGACGCCCTGGAGCGGACCGTCACCGTGGAGATCCTGGTCCTGGACGAGGGCGACCCCCCGCGGGTGCTGCGCCGGGCCCTGGACCTCATCCGCACCGCGATCCACGCGGCGGGCGGCGCCACCCCGAACTGGCCGGTCGACGACCAGCCGAGCCGGGTGAACATGGCCGCCGCACAGGACCTGGTCACAGCCTCCTGAACGTGGCGGAGAGGCCCCCGCCGCGACGTGCGGCGGGGGCCTCGTCGTCAGCGCGGCCCGGGGTCAGTGACCGTCCTGGGACCGGTCGCAGCGTTCCAGCGTGGGCCGCTTGGCGTCGACCCCGTCACCCGAGGAACGGCCGGTCAGGCGCCGGTGGATCCACGGCACGAGGAACTCGCGGGCCCAGTGCAGGTCCTCCTGGCGCGCCGTACGCCAGTCGCGCGGCTCCAGCGGCGGGAAGGGCGCGTTCCAGTCGGAGTCCACCGGCAGGCCCAGGACCTCGCACACCCGCAGGGCGAGCCTGCGGTGTCCCTCGGAGGACAGGTGGAGGCGGTCCCAGTTCCAGGACTGGGCCTCGGAGAACACCTTCATGCTCCACACGTCGACGACGTCGCACCCGTACCGGTCGGCGACGGCGCGCATGTGCATGTTGTAGGTGGCGATCTTGCCGCGCAGGTGGCGCATGACCGGCTGCCAGTTGGTGTCGAAGCCGGTGAAGATGACCACCCGGGCGCCGGTGGCGCGCAGGTCGGCCACCATCGACTCGAAGATCTCCACGACCTGGTCCGGGTCGCTGCCGGGGCGGATGATGTCGTTGCCGCCCGCGCACAGGGTGATCAGGTCGGGCTTCATCTCGACCGCGCGCGGCACCTGCTCGTCGCGGATCTGCGCGATGAGGCGCCCCCGGATGGCGAGGTTGGCGTAGCGGACGGGCACGTGGTCCGCGAGGTGTTCGGCCACACGGTCGGCCCAGCCCCGGTAGCGGCCGTTGGGCACGCTGTCGCTGTCCGGGTAGGGGTCGCTCATGCCCTCGGTGAAGCTGTCCCCGAGGGCGACGTAGGACAGGATGTCCTTGCTTTTCAGGTCACCGGGAGATCCGGTCGGCACACCGCTCATGGTGTTCGATGATGCAACTCGAAGCCACGGTTACGCGACAGTAGGTTGCGGTTTCGTCGCGTTTTGGGGCAGAGCTCACACCATGCGCGGTGTGCCCGGAACGGTGTCGGAGGAGGAGTCAGCGGTCCTTGGTGAGCGGGGTGAGCTCGGGACGCTTGGCGGTCACCGTGTCCCCCGAGGACTTCCCCGCGAGGCGGCGGCCGATCCACGGCCCCAGGGAGTCCTTGACCCAGTGCAGGTCGTCCCGGCGCGCGTCGGTCCAGCTGACCGGCTCCGCCTCCGGCCACGGCTCGTCCCAGCGCTCCCCGGTGGGCACGCCCAGGACCTCGGCCACGCGCAGCGCCAGGCGGCGGTGGCCCTCCGGCGACATGTGCAGCCGGTCCTCGTCCCAGGCGCGGGAGTCGGTGAGGACGTCCATGGACCACTGGTCGACCAGGAAGCAGTCGTACCTGTCCGCGATCGCGCGCACGTTCATGTAGTAGCGCGCGAACAGCCCGATGGTGCCGCGCATGTACCCGGAGGAGACGTTCACACCGGTGAACAGGACCACCCTGCTGCCCTGGGCGCGCAGGCGGGACACCGTGTGGTCGAGGATCTTCGCCAGGCGCTCGGGGTCACCGGCGGGGCGCAGGAGGTCATTGCCGCCCGCGCACAGGGTGACCAGGTCCGGCGCCATCTCCAGGGTGGGCGGGACCTGGTCGGTGACGATCTGGCGGATGAGCTTGCCGCGCACGGCCAGGTTGGCGTACTCGATCTCGCCCACGTGGTCGGCCAGGTGCTCGGCCAGCCGGTCCGCCCAGCCGCGGAACACACCGCTGCCGTCCGGACAGGGGTCGCCCACCCCCTCGGTGAAGCTGTCACCGACCGAGACGAGAGACATCCCCGGCCTGACCAGCGCGCCGTCGGTCTCCTCCATCACTTCTCCTCCCCCGTCACCGGGTTGGGCACGGCACCGCCGTACCGGCGGTCCCGGCTCGCGTAGATCTCGCAGGCCCGCCACAGGTCGCGGCGGTCGAAGTCGGGCCAGAGCGTCTCCAGGAAGACGAACTCGGCGTAGGCGGACTGCCACAGGAGGAAGTTGGACAGGCGCTGCTCGCCGGAGGAGCGCACGAACAGGTCCACCGGAGGCACGTCCGGGGCGTACAGGTGCTGCGCGAGGGTGTCCTCGGTGATCTTCTCCGGGGAGATCCGCCCCTCGGCGGCCTGGCGGGCCAGCTCGCGGGCGGCGTCCACGATCTCGGCCTGGCCGCCGTAGTTCACGCAGAACTGGAGGGTGAGCCGGGTGTTGTCCCGGGTCATCTCCTCCGCGTCCTTGAGCTCCTTGATGACGCTCTTCCAGAGCATCCCGGGGCGTCCGGCCCACTTGACGCGCACACCTCGGGCGTGGAGCTCGTCGCGGCGGTTGCGGATGGTGTCGCGGTTGAAGCCGAGGAGGAACCGCACCTCGTCGGGCGAGCGCTTCCAGTTCTCGGTGGAGAAGGCGTAGGCGGAGAGGTTGGGGATGCCCATCTCCAAGGCGCCCTCGATCACGTCGAAGAGCGAGGACTCACCGGCCTTGTGCCCCTCGGTACGCGCCAGACCGCGTTCCTTCGCCCAACGACCGTTGCCGTCCATGACCACGGCCACGTGCCGTGGCACCAGGTCGGCCGGTACCTCCGGGGGCCGGGCCCCGCTGGGGTGCGGGACGGGCGGGGCGTAGTCCGGCTCGCGCCGCCTACCGTTGTCGAAGCTGAACAGACTCAAGAACGCTCCACATGGCGCAGTGATCGGATTCCGTTTTCCAGGTGCCACTGTAGGTAGGCCGCGACCAGCCCGCTGCACTCGGAGCGCTGCCTGCCGTCGCTGGCGTCCGCGCTGTCCCAGTCGCCCCCGAGCAGCGCCGACATCAGCCGGAGCGTGTCGGGCGCGGGATGCGTGGAACCGTGGGGACGGCACACCGAGCAGACCATACCCCCGGCGTGCACCGCGAACGCACGGTGCTCCCCCCGGCTGCCGCAGCGGGCGCACTCGGTGAGGGCGGGCGCGTACCCGGCCACGGCCAGGGAGCGCAGGAGGTAGGCGTCCAGGACCAGACGGGAGTCGTGGCTCCCCTCCCCCAGGGTACGCAGGGCGCCGATGAGCAGGAGGAACTGGCGCAGGGCCGGGTCCTTCTCCACCGCCACGACCTTCTCGGCGGTCTCCAGCATGGCGGTGGCGGCGGTGTAGCGGGAGTAGTCGGAGACCACGGCGGCACCGTAGGAGCGCACCGTCTCGGCCTGGGTGATGACGTCGAGGGTCCGGCCGGTGTGCAGCTGGAGGTCGACGTGGGTGCACGGTTCCAGTCGGGCGCCGAAGCGCGACCTGGTCCGGCGCACGCCCTTGCCGACGGCGCGGACCAGACCGGTGCGCCGGGTCAGGAGGGTGACGATGCGGTCGGCCTCGCCCAGCTTCTGGTTGCGCAGGACGACGCCCTCGTCGCGGTAGAGACTCACCCTCCCATTGTCGCGGATGGCACCGACCGGACCGGATCCACCACCTCCGCCTCCCCGGGGCCCCGCGACGCGCACGACCCTGAACTGGTTTATTACGGTTTGGATTCCCTTTTCTCGGCATTTGCTCTACTCTCACGCGCTAGGGCCTGACGGTTTCGGTCCCGCCGCCCTTCCCCTGCGGCACTGACGACCGTGACCGTAACCCCAGGTGGGTGCCCGAAGAATTCCCCAACCCGGAAGGCAGACCGATATGGCGCGAGGTCGTCGAGGCAGACGCAGGACGAGCGCCCGCGAACAGCGCCCGGACCGCGAGGCACGACGCGGGAGGGTGCCGGTCGTGGCCGCCATGGTGGCGGTCCCGGTGGGGCTGACCCTGGCCGGCGCACTGGTGCTCTCCGGTGCCGGAGACCCGGCGGACCCGGCGGACGGCACGGCCGCCGCTGACGCGGGCGGGGTCGGGAGCGCGGTGAGCGACGACGCCAACGCCCCCGGCACGGACGCGGAGGACGACTTCTTCGACGAGCCGACAGCGACGCCGAGCGCCGCCGACCCCCAGGGGGACGGCGGTCCGCGGACCTCCACGGTCACCGCCTCCTCCTCCGCCGAGGAGGCCGAGGAGTCGGCTCCCGACGACGGGGGCGGCAGCGGCGGAAGCGGTGGCGGCTCGGGCAACGCTGGTGGTGGCGGGAACAGCGGCGGAAGCGGCGGCGGTGGGCAGTCCACCGGAGGGCCCCGGACCGCCGCCGTGGTGACCCTGGTCAACAGCGAGCGGGCCGCCAACGGATGCGGTGCCCTGCGTGTGGACTCCCAGCTGACCTCCGCCGCGCAGGAGCACAGCGAGGACATGGACGCCCGCGACTACATGTCCCACGACAACCCCGAGGGCGAGGGTCCGGGTGACCGGGCGGAGCGGCACGGCTACGGCTCCTGGGGCGCGGAGAACGTCGCCAAGGGTCAGACCAGCGCCGAACAGGTCATGGACGCCTGGATGAACAGCCCCGGGCACCGGGACAACATCCTCAACTGCGACCTGGTGGCCATCGGGGTCGGTGAGTCCGGCAACGCCTGGACCCAGAAGTTCGGCTACCAGTGACCCGGCCGACCGACACGGCGGGCCGCGTTCCCAGTGGGGACGCGGCCCGCCGTCGTCGTGTGTGGTGGGAGAGTGTTCCGGCTGATTCTTTGAGGAGAAGAAGGAAGCCGGAACGGTGCCCACCGGGCGAGGAGAGGACGCCGTGTCCACGAGGTCCCCTACGGTGAGGTGACGCCGCTCGACCACCGCACGGGCCTGTTCACTCGCGGACACCGCCGTGCCCTCCACCCGGTTGCCGAAGTCCGCGCCCCGCAGGAACAGGTGCGTCCAGCGCGCCACCCACCCCTCCTCCGTACGGCTGAACACCAGCGGCACCACCGCATGGGCAGCGCCCTCCCTGGGTGTCCCGTCGGCGGCGGAACGCGCAGGCCGCGCTGGATGATCTCTCGGTACATGGGGGAACGATGGCATTCCGCCCTTGGTGCCGCCACGGCGTTCTCACGCGGAACGGGGCCCGCGACGCGTGTCGCGGGCCCCGTTCTCCCAGTGCCGGGGAGGTGCCGGGCGCCCTGTGCCTGGAGCGCCGGCGGTGGTGGATCAGGCGCGGCTGATGGCGCTGCACATGGCCTTCAGCGAGGCCGTGGTGATGCTGCTGTGGATACCGACGCCCCACACGACCCGGCCGTCGATCTCGGCCTCCACGTAGGCGGCGGCCCGGGCGTTGCCGTCCTCACCCATGGAGTGCTCGACGTAGTCGATGACCCGGACCTTCACGTCCACGTCGGCCAGCGCGTCCCCGAACGCGGAGATGGGGCCGTTGCCGGTGCCCTTCAGCTCGCGGATCTCTCCGTTGACGCGGGCGTCGGCGTGGATCGAGTAGGTGCCGTCCTCGGCGGTGCTGGAGCGGTGGGCCAGGACCGCCACCGGGCCGGTCTCGGCCAGGTAGGTCTGCGAGAAGATGTCCCAGATCCGGTCGGCCGGGAACTCGCCGCCCTCGGCGTCGGTGAACTGCTGGATGACCTGTGAGAACTCGATCTGCAGGCGGCGCGGCAGGTCCAGAGAGTGGTCACGCTGCATGATGTAGGAGACGCCGCCCTTGCCGGACTGGCTGTTGACCCGGATGACCGCCTCGTAGTTGCGGCCCACGTCCTTGGGGTCGATGGGCAGGTACGGGACGTCCCACGGGTACTCCTCGACCGCCTTCCCGACCTCCTCGGCGCGGGCCTCCAGGTCGGTGAAGCCCTTCTTGATGGCGTCCTGGTGGGAGCCGGAGAAGGCCGTGTACACCAGGTCGCCGCCGTAGGGGTGACGGGGCGCGACCGGCAGCTGGGTGCAGTGCTCGACCGTGCGGCGGATCTCGTCGATGTCGGAGAAGTCGATCTTCGGGTCGACGCCCTGGCTGAACAGGTTCATGCCCAGGGTGACCAGGCAGACGTTGCCGGTGCGCTCGCCGTGGCCGAACAGGCAGCCCTCGACGCGGTCGGCCCCGGCCATGACGGCCAGTTCGGCGGAGGCCACGCCGGTACCGCGGTCGTTGTGCGGGTGGACGGACAGGACCACGTGCTCGCGCCGCGACAGGTTGCGGCTCATCCACTCGATCTGGTCGGCGTAGACGTTGGGGGTGGAGCGCTCCACCGTGGCGGGCAGGTTCAGGATGATCTCGCGCCCGGGGCCGGGCCGCCACACGTCCATGACGGCCTCGCAGACCTCCAGGGCGAAGTCCAGCTCGGTGTCGACGAAGATCTCCGGGGAGTACTGGTAGCCGAAGTACTCGGTCTCGCCCAGGTACTGCTCGGCGTAGCGCACCACGTGGCGGGTGCCCTCGACGGCGATGTTCTTGCAGGCCTCGCGGTCGACCCGGAAGACCACGCGGCGGAACGTGGGAGCGGTGGCGTTGTACAGGTGCACGGTGGAGCGCTTGGCGCCGACCAGGCTCTGCACGGTGCGCTCGATCAGGTCCTCGCGGGCCTGGGTCAGGACGGAGATCTGCACGTCGTCGGGGATCAGGTCGTCCTCGATCAGCGACCGGACGAAGTCGAAGTCGGTCTGGCTGGCAGAGGGGAAGCCGACCTCGATCTCCTTGTAGCCCATCTTGACCAGCAGCTGGAAGATCTCGTGCTTGCGGGTGGCGTCCATGGGCTCGATCAGCGCCTGGTTGCCGTCACGCAGGTCGGTGGACAGCCAGCGCGGCGCCTCGGTGATGCTCTTGGCGGGCCAGGTGCGGTCGGGCAGGTCCACCGACTGGAACGGCTGGTAGCGGTGGAACGGCATGGGGCTGGTCTGCTGCTGCGGCACCATAACGGTGTGGCTCCTCGGAAAAGTGTGGCGCGTGATGTCGTGGTCGACACGGCAAGCCGAAGTCCCGCGGCGAGGGGCCGACCTTCTAACGATCCCCGCCGCGGCCACTAAGAAGGAGAAGCTCGCGCAGCATAACGATCGTCACGCTAGCAGACGGGGCAAGAATTCTGGTACCCGACGTCCACATGGTGGGACACGCCCCGCCTGAACTGGGACGCACTGACCGGTTTCCATGGATATCGACCGATCCTCGAAATCAGGTACCTCGACTTCAAGATACAGCCGCGAGCAGTTACCCTGGAGGCGAACCCTTCAGTGCTAGGGGGGTCATACGGAGTCCGTCGGCGGGACCCAGGGTGCGGCCAACACCCGAGGCCCCCGACAGGCAGGTAAGCCCAGCCACCGCAGGGCCGGTACCGCCGACGGACATCCTCCCGGCGTCAGTGGTCGTCGAGGTCGAACTCGACCCACATGAGATACGCCCACTCCTCCTCGGTGCCGATCCGCCTGCTTCCCCACCGGCTGGCGAAGTGCGCGATGAGCGTGAGCCCGGTTCCCTCCGCCTGCTCGACGCTTCCCCACAACGGTGGAACCCGTGCCGCGTCGACGGACTCCCACTCCCCGACGGACAGGCGTAAGACACGCTGGGAGGGGCCTCTCCGGCGCAGGGACAGGCTCCGGAACACGATGACCCCCCGACCGGCCCAGGAGGCCCGGGTCAGGGCCCCGGTGAACATCTCGCTCAGGCAGAGGCGCAGGGCGTCCACGGCCTCCTCACCCACACCGGGGAGGCGGGAGAGGTCCTGCACCAGGTCGCCGCGGGCCGCGCCGATCCGGCGGGGGTCACCCGGATACCAACGGGACTTCCAGCGCTGCTCGGTGCGGGGTTCGTTCGGGTGGACGCGGGTTCGGTTCACGGCTCACTCCTCAGGATGATGGGGAAACACTCAGGACCGACGACTCGTCATCGATCCACACGCTCTGCCAGTCGGGCGTCACCGTCAGACCGAACCGGTCCGGGGCCGGGCGACCGGCCTCCCGCCAGAGACCGTGAACCCGTTCGAGTTCGTCGGCCAGGAACCGGGGACCCTTCTGACGGACCTCGGACCTTCCGACCCCTGGTTCGGCCGGCGTGCGCAGGAGCGCCCAGGAACCCGTGGCCGGGTCCACGAGGCACAGGGAGACGGAGCGGCCGGCTCCGTGACGCACGGCCCAGCCCACCCCGGGGAGAAGGATCCCCGCCGCGAACACGGCGGAGTCGTCGAGGAGGTCGCCGCGGCCCAGCTCCGATCCGCGGACGGCGCGGTCCGCCTCGGGACGCAGACTCCGTGAGAGACGACGCCAGAGAGCGAGCCCGCACTGCTGGCCACCGCTCCCCCGCAACGGCGAGAACCGGCCCCGCGCCAGGCCGTCCCCGCCCACACGGAGGTCGACCAGGGCCAGCTGACGGGACGCGTCCCCCCAGGGCACGAGAACCCGTCCGCCGGGCTGGCACCGGCGTATCCAGCCGTAGGGAACCCGGTCGACCGGAGCGAAGCTCAGCACCCGGTCGCAGGGGCTCTGATCCGACCAACCCTCCGCCGTGTCGACGCTGACCACCCGCGGTTCGAGGCCGGCGGAGGCCAGACGGACCCGGACGTGTTCGGATCGCGCGAAACCGGACTCCACCGTGGTGACGCTGTCGTCGCCCAGCCGCATCGTGAGGAGTCCGGCGCAGTAGCCGCTTCCGGAGCCGATCTCCAGGACCTGCATCCCCGGCGTGGCCCGGGAGGCGTCCAGGACCTCGGCCGCCAGTGAGGGGGAGCACACCGAGACACGGACCCGCCGCGTCAGTTCCTCCCCCGGCCCCGGCGGTTCCAGGATCTGGGAGTCGGCGTAGGCCCCACGAAGCCACCCGTCCTCGTCCTCGTACCGGTCGAGCCGTACTCCCTCGGAGTCCTCGAACCGCTCGGGGACGAAGAGGTGACGTGGCACCGACTCGAACGAGGGCTGCCACTCCATCGGTAACCGGCCCCGCGTCAGGAGCCGCCCGACGAGGTCCTTCCCGTGGGAGGTCACGGACGCCCCCCGTTCACCAGCCCTGACAGGTGGAGGGCCGTTTCTCGCGAGGGGCTGATGCGCTGACGCGTTCGACACCGTGTCTCGGTTTTCAAGGTGGACGGACTCCATCCGCCGCGATCCGGACCCAATCAGGGTCTTGAGTCCATTACACGGCCGTTCGTTCTGGGTAAGGATGAACAGGGACATGGGAACCCGATCACCCTTCCTCGCGGAATCCCGAACGGATATACACCGGTGGTATGAATGCCAAAACACCTGGCCCACGCGCCACTGAGGCCACCACTTCCTTTCTGGAGCCGCCTGGACGTCCGCCGCTCCCTCACGGAACGGGACGCGGGGAGGCTCTTCGGTCTTCTCCGGCAGCACACCGGTGCGAGCCAACAGGTCATCGGATCCGCCGTGGACATGGCACAACCCCACGTGAGCGCGATCATGTCCGGGCGCAGATCCGTCACCGCGCTCAACACGTGGCTGCGTGTGGCGGACGGCCTGGAGATGCCCACCCAGGCCAGACGTGCTCTGGGACTCGCCGATGGCCCGGAAAAGCATGATCATGTGGATCCCGGGACAGAACTGTCTCTACGGCATGGCGAATTCTCTCCCTCCACCACAACGGCGGGGGACATCGCCGAGATCACGTTGAGGGACCTCATGAAACGCAGAGACGCTTTCGCGGTCGGCGGAGGATTGATCGCTGGCGCCGCCCTGACGGAGCTGGTCGAACACTGGTTGGCGCCGCGCGCCGGAGGGCTGGTGAACGGAAGGAATTCGATCGGGGAACTGGAACTCGAAAGGATCGAGGCGGCCACGGTCTGTCTGAGGCACTGGAGCGAGCGGTGGCGGATGGGGACTCGGAGGAAGGCGGTGATCGGGCAGCTCTCGGAGGTCTCCGAACTCGTGGAGAACCCTCAGGGGGCACAGGTCCAGTCGAGGCTCTTCGCCGTCATGGCCGAACTCGCCAAGATCGTGGCGTCGATGTCCTTCGACTCCGGGGACCACGCCACCGCGCAGCGCTACTACGGAATCTCGCTCCGGGCCCTGCAACAGGCCGGACCCGAGCACCGGGCCTACGGCATCGGCGTCCTGGCCGACATGGCACGCCAGATGCTCGACCTGCACCGCCCTGAGGACGCGCTCGACATCATCCGACTGGCCCTGGACAAGTCCGACTCCCTCGGACTGCCGCCCGTCGCCCGGTCACTGTTACGCACGCGGGAGGCCTGGTCGTACGCGCACATGGGCCGGGCCGAGGCCTTCCGCCGCTCCGTCCACCAGGCCGAGGACCTGTTCGAACAGGGAGGGGACGACCTGCCCCTGTGGGCGAGGAGCTTCGACCACGCCGAACTCTCGGGGGTGGTCGGCGCCCGCTACCGGGACCTGGGCCGTCGTCAGCACGAACCCGCGGAGAGGCGACGCTACGCGGAGCTGTCGGCGGAGTACATCCTGCGGGCCCTGGAGACACGGCCCGAGGCCCAGGAGAAAGGGCGCGCGTTCGACCACGTCGGGCTGGGCCGGACCTATCTCGTGCTCGGCGATCCCACCGCCTCCGCGGCGGCCGTTCGCAGTGTGCTGCGCTCCCGCTCCGCCATCGGCTCGGGGCGCGTGCGCAGGAGGCTCGAGGACTGGCACTCCGAAGCCGCAGCCATGCACCGGGACCCGGACGTGGCGCAGCTCCGCGAGGAGCTCTCCTTTACCCTGCTTCCACTGCCCCGCAGATGAAAGGGATGCTGTGACACGGATAGGAATCACCGGACATTCGAACCTGACAGGGAACAGCGCCCAGGTGGTGAGGGGGGCTCTGGCCGACGCGCTCGCCCCGTACCGGGACGCGGACCTGGTCGGGATCTCCTGCCTGGCACGCGGCGCGGACCAGCTCTTCGCCTCGGCCGTCCTGGAGGTGGGCGGTCGCGTCGAGGTCGTCCTGCCGTCGGCCGACTACCGTGAGAACAAGGTCAAGCCGCACGAGCGGGACTCCTTCGACGAGCTGCTCATCCGCGCCGACTCGGTCCGCTACATGCCGCACCGCAGTGCGGGCCGGGCGGCGTACGAGGCCGCGAACCAGACCCTGATCTCCCAGGCGGACCGGCTCTTCGCCGTGTGGGACGGCCAACCGGCCGACGGCCACGGCGGAACCGGGGACGCTGTGGAGACCGCCCGTCTGCGGGGTCTTCCGGTCGAGGTCATCTGGCCGGACGGCGTGCGACGCGGCTGAGGACCACCTGCGTGGCTCACCCCTCACCCCTCCCCCACGGCCCACCGAGGAGTCTCCGACGCGGACACCGAGAACTCTGTTCAGCCTGGCCACGCCTCTGAAAGGCACGGCCGCGATCGAGCCGTGGGAGTTCCCACGGCCTCATCCACAACCTAACCCCCGGGACCCGCCCGTGTCCGCGTTTTCCCGAAACTCTCCGGGGAGGCTCGAACCCTGCGCACGGGTCGCGAAGCCCCGGGGGCCGGGGCCCCCGCCCCGCCCTCCGTCCGCCAGCCCACGGAAGGGGCCGACGCCGTGGTCGTCGCCACCACGGAACCGGGCCTCGGCGCGGAGGTGACGGAGCGGTTCGGGGGCGGTTCCCACCGGGCTGGGACGACTGGCCCGGACCCGCCACCGCGCCGTCCCTGACCCGGACGCCGAGGGCGGGCCGCCCGGGACATCCGGCGGCACACCGACGTGTGCGCACCGGTGCGGCGGACACCCCCCGCGCCGCCCACCGCGCCGCCCACCGCGCCGCCCACCGGCGACTCCGATCCGGGCACGCACCCGCCCCTTCTCCCGTCGGAGCGGACCGCTCTCCTCACTCCACCCGCAGCGCGTCCCGTGGCCCGTTGGCCACGGGACGACTCACGTTCACTCCTCCCCCTCCCCCACCGTCGGGGAACGGAGTTCCGCCGTGGCCACATCCGGACACGGAGAGCGAGTGAGTGGTGACAGGAAAAGCGGGCTTCACGTGGCAATGCCGTCAAACCAGACGATTCCGCACCCCTGCGGCACGGGGCCTGCCACATTGACAGTCCACGGCGCCCCGATCTCCAATATCGCCACATATCCGAAGCCTCACCCCCGCTCAACGGAGGCATCGTGTCCCTCACCCCCGTCCGAAGAACACTGGTCCCGGTCGCCGCGAGCGCCCTCCTGCTCGGGCTGCTGACCCCCGGCGGCGCGACCGCCGAACCCTCCTACGACCTGTACGAGATCACCGGTGTGAGCACCGCCGAGGAGCGGTCCCGGATCGCCGCGTCCGGTGTGGCCATCGACCACGTCGGAGAGGACTCCGTCCTGGTCACCGGCTCGGTGCACGACATGGCGGAGCTCAGCGACCTCGGCTACTCCGCCGAGCCCCACGCGCTGCCCGAGGCCTTCGCCAACCCCGATCCGGGCTACACGACCTACCCGGAGCTGCTGGAGATCATCGACGACCTCGTCGCCGCCAACCCCGACCTCGCCGCCAAGGAGGTGTACGGGCAGTCCTACGAGGGCCAGGACCTCGTCGCGGTGAAGATCAGCGACAACGTGTCCGTGGACGAGGACCAGCCCGAGGTGCTGTTCACCCACTCCCAGCACGCCCGCGAGCACCTGACCGTGGAGATGGCGATCTACCTGATGCGCCTGCTCACGGACGGGTACGGCGAGGACGAGCGGGTGACCGGGCTGGTGGACAGCCGGGAGATCTGGATCCTGCCGAACGTCAACCCGGACGGCAGCGAGTACGACATGGCGGGCGACACCTGGCGGAACTGGCGCAAGAACCGCTCCCCCAACGAGGGCTCCTCCGCGATCGGCACCGACCTGAACCGCAACTGGGCCCACAACTGGGGCTGCTGCAACGGCTCGTCCGGCGACCCGAGCAGCATCACCTACCGAGGTGACTCCGCGGAGTCGGCCCCCGAGGTCCAGGCCGTCGCGGACTTCGTGCGCGGACGCGTGGTGGACGGCGAACAGCAGATCACCAGCGCCATCGACTTCCACACCTACAGCGAGCTCATCCTGTGGCCGTACGGATACACGTACGACGAGGTCACCGACGGCATGAACCGCGAGGAGTACGACACCCACCGCGCCCTGGGCGAGTACATGGCCGAGGCCAACGGCTACACGCCCCAGCAGTCCAGCGACCTCTACGTCACTGACGGCTCCATCAACGACTGGCTCTGGGCCGACCAGGGCATCGTGAACTACACGTACGAGATGTACCCGAAGTCGCCCCAGGACGGCGGCTTCTACCCGCCCTCCTCGGTGATCGAACGCGAGACCGCCCGCAACGAGGAGGCCGTGCTGCGCCTGCTCGACTACGCGGACTGCCCGTACCGCATCATCGGCGAGGAGGAGGCCTACTGCTCCTGACCCCGCGGTCGGGGCCCGGGCGAACAGAACGCCCCCTCGCACGTGCCGAGATAAGGTCCGCACGTGCGAGGGGGTTCGACCGTGTCCGGCCCCGGGACGGTGCCCGGGTCCGGTACGGGGAACCGGGGGGTGGCGCTGAGCCAGCGAAGAACGTCACCACCCCCCGGGGCCGGTGGGGCCCCCTCCTGCCGGTCGCGGAGGGGGCCCGTGCCACGGGGTCGGGGTGCAGGTCCGACCCCGTGGCGGTCTGTGGGGTCCGGGTGCAGTCGCACCCGGACCACGGAGCTACTCGCCGGGCAGCGGCTCGAACTCCTTGACTGCGTCGATGGCCGGGCCGTGCGGGGTGTTGGCCTCGCGCTCGATCATGATCTCCACCAGCACCGGGCGGGAGGTGGACTGCGCCTCCTTGCGGGCCCACTCCAGGGACTCCCGGATCTCCCCCGGCTCCCAGACGCGGCGGCCGGAGCAGCCGTAGGCCTCCATCAGCTTCACGCTGTCGGTGCCGTACTCGTCGTAGTGGATGTCCACCTGGTAGTTCATGTCGAACGGGATCGACGCCTGGCGGATCAGGCCCAGGTACTCGTTGTTGAGCATGATGATCACGTACGGCACGTTGTACTGGGCCGCGACCGCGAGCTCCTCGACCATGTACTGGAAGCCGTAGTCACCGACGATGCCGACCACCTCGGCGTCCGGCTCGGTGTGCTTGAGGGCCTTCTTGACGCCGATGGCCGCCGGGATCTCCCAGCCGAGCGGGCCCGCCTGACCGCAGATCTGGTAGTGGCGCGGCTTGTACGCCTTCTGGTGCTGGCCGCCCCAGATCTGGTAGAGGCCGATGGCGGTGACGAAGTAGGTGTCCTCGTCGAAGACCTCGTTGATCTCCTTGTAGACGCGGGGCGCCTTCACGGGGACGGTGTCGAAGTCCTCGCGGCGGGTCAGGGTCGACTTGAGCTCGTTGACCCGTTCGATCCACGCGCCCACCTTCGCCCTGGCGTCACGGCGCCTGGCCGCGGCCAGGAGTTCCCGGAGGAACAGTCGGGCGTCGGAGACCACGCCGAGGTCGGGCTCGAAGACACGGCCGATCTGGGTGGCCTCGATGTCCACGTGGATGAACGTGCGCTCGCCCCGGTAGACGTCGATCTGGCCGGTGTGGCGGTCAGCGAAACGCGCGCCCACGGCCAGGACCAGGTCCGACTCCAGGAAGGAGGCGTTGCCGTAGCGCTGGGAGGTCTGCACGCCGGTCATGCCGGAGTACAGGGGCGAGTCCTCGTCGAAGGAGCCCTTGCCCATGAGGGTGACCTGGACCGGGACCTGGAGGTGTTCGGCCAGCGCGCGCAGGTCGTCGGAGGCCTCGGCCAGGATCACGCCGCCACCGGCGAGGATGAGCGGGCGCTCGGCCGCGAGCAGCAGGTCCAGGGCGCGCTCGACCCGGGGCAGGTGCGGCTCGACCGTGTTGATCTTGAGCGCGGCGTCCAGCTCGGGGTCGTACTCGATGAGCTCCTGGGCGACGTCCACCGGGATGTCGACGAGCACGGGGCCCGGGCGGCCCTCCTGCGCGATCCGGAAGGCCTCACGGAAGATCCACGGGGCGGTGGCCGCCTCCTTGATCTGGACGGCCCACTTGGTGACGGGCTTGGCGATCTCGACGATGTCGACCGCCTGGAAGCCCTCCTTGTCCAGCAGGTCGGTGCGCTGCTGGCCGGTGATGCACACGATCGGGACGGAGTCGGCGATGGCGGTGTACAGGCCGGTGATCATGTTGGTTCCGGCGGGGCCGGAGGTGCCGATGGCCACGCCGACCCTGCCGGTCGTGCGCGACCAGCCGTCGGCCATGTGGGTGGCGCCCTCCTCGTGGCGGACGGTCAGGTGCTCGATGCCGCCCACCTCCTCCATCGCCTTGTAGAGGGGGAGGATCGCCGCGCCGGGGCAGCCGAAGGCGGTGTCGACGCCCTCGTCCTTGAGAACCTCCACGACGGCGTTCATCGCGGGCATTTTCGCCATGGGAGCGAACCCTTCAGTGCTGGGGTGGTTGGAGTGCCGGGGCGTCCGGGGTGGTGGACGCCCCGGACGCCGGGGGTGAGTGCCAGGGGTGGGGCGGTGCGACCGCCTGCCTCCCGGGTGGGCCAACACCCGGGGGCGGCGCACAGCCCCGGTCATACGGAGTTCCGTGTCCGGAGGTGACGCGTGTTCGCGGAACCGCCGGGGGCGGTCCGGGCCCTACTCGCCGTCGCGGCCGGAGAGCTGCTCGACGATCTTGAGCAGGGCGGAGTGGTCGAGGCCGCCGTGGCCCTGGTTCTTGAGCGCGGCCACGTACTGCGCCACCTGGGAGCCCAGCGGGATCGCCACACCGGCGGCGCTCGCGGAGTCGGTGATGATGCGCATGTCCTTGTCGTGCAGGGCGATCCGGAAGCCGGGAGCGAAGTCGCGCTCGCGCATGCCCCGGCCCTTGCGCTGGAGCACGGTGCTGCCCGCGAGCCCGCCGCCCAGGACCTCCAGGCCGGACTCGGTGTCCACGCCGTGGGCCTCCAGGAAGACGAGGGCCTCGGCGAGGAGCTGGATGTTGCCCGCCACGATGAGCTGGTTGGCGGCCTTGACGGTCTGCCCGGAGCCGCTGGGGCCGACCAGGACCGGGGTGGTGCCCAGGACGTCGAAGAGGGGACGCGCCGCCTCGAAGTCCTCGGCGGCGCCGCCGACCATGATGGACAGCTTGGCCTCGATCGCACCGGCCTCGCCGCCGCTGACCGGGGCGTCCAGGACGCGCAGGCCGCGTTCGGCGCCGGCCTCCGCGAGCTCGCGGGCGACGTCGGGGCGGATGGTGCTCATGTCGATGACCAGGGTGCCGGGCTTGGCGTGGTCGTAGACGCCGCCCTCACCGCGCAGGACCTGGTCGACGTCCGGGGAGTCCGGAACCATCGTGATGACCGCGTCGGCGTCGGAGACGGCCTCGGCGACGCTTCCGCCGCGCAGGCCGCCCTCGGCGACCAGGGCGTCCACCCTGGCGCTGCTGCGGTTGACGCCGGTGACGGTGTGGCCCGCGCGGACGAGGTTGACGGCCATGGGCAGGCCCATGATGCCCAGGCCGATGAAGGCGATCTTCTTGGCGGCCATGACGGCCCCTTTCAGGCTGTGGTGTGGCTGTTCGTGCGGTGGGCTGGTGCGGCGGTCAGGGCCGCCGTGACCGGTGGGGGTCAGTCGCGCCAGCCGAAGCTCTCGGCACTGGGCACGGTCGGCTTGTACTCCAGGCCGACCAGCCCCCGGTAGCCGCCCGCCTGGGCGGCGGAGAGGAGTTCGTCGATGGGCAGGTCGCCGGTGCCGGGCTCGCCGCGTCCGGGGGCGTCCGCGATCTGGACGTGCCCGAACTCGGCCGCGTGGTCGCGGACGACCGCGGCGACGTCCTCGCCGTTGACGGCCAGGTGGAAGAGGTCCGCGAGGAGGGCGACGTTCTCGGCCCCGGCCTCCTTGACCTTAGCGACGAAGGCGAGGCCGTCGGCGGCGGTCTTGAGCGGGTAGTCCTCGGAGCCGCTGATGGGCTCGACGAGGACGGTGCCGCCGACCTTGGCCACCGCGTCGGCCGCGGCCACCGCGTTGCGTACGGCGAGGCGGTCCTGCTCGGCCGGGTCCACGCCGTCCTGGCGCAGGCCGTAGAGGGCGTTGAAACCGGTGGTGCCGGTGCGCTCCGCGATCTGGGCGACCACTTCGGCGTTGGCGAGGAACTCGTCGGTGCGGGAGGGGTGGGAGAGGACGCCGCGGTCGGGGCCGGGGAGCTGCCCGGCGAAGAAGTTGAGGCCGCTCAGACGCACGTCCGCGTCGTCGAGGGCGGCGACGAAGGCGTCGATCTCCGCCTGCGCCGGGGTGGCGCTCTCGAAGGGCCACCAGAACTCGACGGCGTGGAAGCCCGCGTCGCGTGCGGCCCGGGGGCGCTCGTTGACGGGGAGCTCGGTGAACAGCAGGGAGCAGTTCACCGTGTACCCGAGCGTGTGGCTCATGCGTTGCCTCCGAGATCCACTTCCGTATTGCGGAAAGTAGTTTTCACTTTAAGGAATGATCTGAGTGTGGGCCGGACCACCGCCACTTGTCAACCACCCTGCCGGACCAACCCCCGAACCCCGCCCGCGCGAACCCCCTCCCCCGCCGCCGACGAACCCCGAGGTCACGACCCCACCCACCCCGGAGGCCCCACGAGGGAACAGGAACTTCCTGTTTTCTTCGCACCAGGCCACAGATTCGACTGTTTTTCCGATTTCTCCCCTTGCGAGTGTTGACAAGGTCACACTGCCATCAACTAGAGTCCCTGCAATCCGTAATACGGAATCAGGTATCTGCACTACGAAAGCCCAGGCCGGTACGACGACCCAGCGCCTCACACGGCGTGAGGACGGGTACCGGCCGAGCCACGGGAGAACACATGCCCGAGACCACCCCGGCCCCGTCGGGGGACACCCCCGAGCCGGGTCTGGCGCGCCTGAACGCCCTGCCTCCGCAGGACCTGCGCACCGAACTCGCCCAGTGCCTGAACGTGGACCGCTGGGTCGAGGCAGTGGCGTCCGAGGCGCCCTACGCCGACCGCCGGAGCCTGCTCTCGGTGGCCGACACCCACGCGCGCGGCATCACCTCCGAGGAGGTGGCCACCGCGCTGGCCCGCCACCCCCGGATCGGGGAGAAGGCCAAGGGACAGGACACCGAGTCGGCCTGGTCCCGCGGGGAACAGGCGGCGTTCGCGGCCGACACCGACGACGCCTCCGCCAGGGTCCAGCGGATCTTCACGTTCGCCCAGGGTGAGTACGAGGGAAGATTCGGACAGATCTACCTCGTCTGCGCCAGCGGCCGCAGCGGACGCGAACTCCTCGCGGACCTGGTCGCCCGGCTGGACAACGACCCCGAGACCGAGCTGACCGTGGTCGGTGAGGAGCTCCGCAGGATCTCCGGACTCCGCCTGGTCAAACTCCTGGAGGCAGCATGAGCCACGTGACCACCCACATCCTGGACGCCGCCCTGGGCTCTCCCGCCCGCGACGTCCCGGTGCGCCTGGAGGCCGCCGCCGACCCGGGCCGCACCTCGTGGACCACCGTCGCGGAGGGCCGCACCAACAGCGACGGCCGCGTGCCCGACCTCGGACCCGACCAGCTCTCCGCCGGGTACTACCGGGTCGTCTTCGACACCGGGGCCTACTTCGCCGCGACGGGCCAGAAGGGCTTCTACCCCGAGGTCAGCATCGTGTTCGACCTCGCTGAGGAGGACCAGCACTACCACGTGCCGCTGCTCCTGAGCCCGTTCGCCTACTCGACCTACCGGGGCTCGTAGACCGGGCCGTCCCGCCCGCGAGACCACGTTCCCGGTCCCCTCCCCACGGACGAAGGAGCCCCGCCTGGCGGCACCCACCACGTAGCACCCTCAACCTCTTCGAGTGCGTGACAGGTCCTTCCGCATGACCACAGCGGTCCTCCCTCATACGCACGGCGCACCGACGCGGGAACGACGCGCGGCGCAAGCGATGAAACCGAATCCACACGGATGGAGTTCACCCTGATGGGCATCAGGCTCGGAGACAACCAGTACGGCAAGGCGGAGGTCCGCCTCGTCCACGTCCAGCGCGACACCGACGTCCACCAGATCAAGGACGTCAACGTCACCTCCCAGCTCCGCGGGGACCTGGAGGAAGTCCACACCGTGGGCGACAACTCCAAGTGTCTGCCGACGGACACACAGAAGAACACCGTCTACGCCAAGGCCCGCGAGTGGGGCGGCGTCGGCGCGATCGAGGACTTCGCCCTGCGGCTGGCCCGCCACTTCGTGGACGAGCACGAGTACGTGTACGGCGCCCGCCAGGAGATCGAGGAGTACTCCTGGGACCGGATCGCCACCTCGAAGGGCCCGCACGACCACGCGTTCTCCCGCAGAGGCGCCGAGACCCGCACCACCGTCGTCAACAAGGACGGCGACAAGGAGTGGGTGGTCTCCGGATTCGAGGGCCTGACCGTCCTCAAGTCCACCGGCTCGGAGTTCCACGGATACCCCCGGACCCGGTACACGACCCTCGCCGAGACCAACGACCGCATCCTGGCCACCGATGTGACGGCCCGCTGGCGCTACGTCGGCGTCGACCACGACTTCGACAAGGCCTACGACTCCGTCCGGGCCCTCTGCCTGGAGCTCTTCGCGGAGACGCACAGCCTCGCCCTCCAGCAGACGCTGTACGCGATGGGCACGGCCGTCCTCGAGGCCCACCCCGAGATCGCCGAGATCCGCTTCTCCATGCCGAACAACCACCACTTCCTGGTGGACCTCTCCGCGTTCGGCCTGGACAACCCCAACGAGGTCTTCTTCGCCGCCGACCGGCCCTACGGCAAGATCGAGGCCACGGTCGAGCGCGACGACGCCCCCGACGCCGGAGACGCCTGGAAGGCCGTCCCGGGCTTCATCTAACCCCCGTCCGGTGACGACCCCGGGGCGTGCCGCGTGCTCCCCCGGGTCGCCCCCGGTGCTCTTCGGAGCTTCCTGAACGCCGGGGCCCGTGCGTGCGGCCGGGCCCCGGACCCTCCCCATCCGAGGTCTTCCTCGCCTGCCCGTCCCCAGGGCCACACCGGCCTTCGTCATGCCCGAAAACAGGGCGTTCGAGGCCGGCGCGACACCACCGGGCACCCGCCCCGGAGAACCCGGTCACCCCCCTCTCTCGGTGACCGCCGATCGCAAAGGCTGGAAACTGGCCATGTCGAACAGTCCGTCCGCGAAGGACTCGGCCACAACAACCGCCACTACCCCCTCCCGCCCCGAGGACGAGAAGCTGCCCGTGCGGCTCATGCTCGTCTACGGGCTCCAGCACATCCTCACCATGTACGCCGGTGCGGTGGCACCGGCCCTCGTCATCGGCGCCGCCGCTGGGCTCGCGAACGACCCCGCCGCCATGGGAATCCTCGTCAGCGGCGCGCTCCTGGTGGCGGGTATCGCCACCCTCATGCAGACCGTCGGCCACAAGCGGATCGGCGCGCAGATGCCGATCGTGGTGGCCTGTTCCTTCGTGCCCGTCAGCGCGATCACCGCCCTCGCGGCCGGCCAGGACGGGGAGAACCTCCCCATCGCCTTCGGCGCGTCCATGGCCGCCGGTGTGTTCGCGCTGTTCCTGACCCCCTTCTTCGGGCAGCTCATCCGCTTCTTCCCCCCGATCGTCACTGGCACGATCATCACGGTGATCGGTGTCAGCCTGATGCCGGTGGCCGCGCGCTGGATCATGGACGGCTCCGTGCGCGTCATGGAGGACGGCGCCGAGGTCCCGGCCGCCCCCGTGGCCAACCTCGGCCTGGCAGCGCTGACCCTGATCGTCATCCTCGTCGGTTCCCGCCTGTTCCCGGGGATCTGGGGCCGTCTGTCCATCCTGCTCGGCCTGGTGGTGGGCACGCTCGTGGCGGTCCCGCTCGGCATGGCCGACTTCAGCCGGGTGGGCGAGGCCGACATCGTCTTCAACCCCACCTCGGTGTTCTACTTCGGCGCCCCGCAGATCGAGGTCGCCGCGATCATCACCATGTGCATCATCATGCTCGTGGTCCTGACCGAGGGCGCCTCGCACATCATCGCGGTCGGTGAGATCACCGGTTCCAAGGTGGACGCCAAGCGCATCTCGGCCGGTCTGCGCGCCGACGTGAGCGGCTCGATCATCGGTCCGATCTTCAGCGCCACCCCCACCAGCTCGTTCGCGCAGAACATCGGGCTGCTCGCCCTCACCGGCATCCGCAGCCGCTACGTGGTGGCCACCGGCGCGGGCATCCTGCTGGTCCTGGGCATGTTCCCGGTGCTCGGCGGGGTCATGGCCGCCATCCCCACCCCGGTCCTGGGCGGCGCGGGCCTCGTGCTGTTCGGCAGCGTCGCGGCCAGCGGCATCAAGACGCTCGCCAAGGTGGACTTCACCAACAACCTCAACCTCATCCTGG
Source organism: Nocardiopsis sp. iso_237 (assembly GCF_056173345.1). Taxonomy (NCBI): domain Bacteria; kingdom Bacillati; phylum Actinomycetota; class Actinomycetes; order Streptosporangiales; family Nocardiopsidaceae; genus Nocardiopsis; species Nocardiopsis sp. iso_237. The sequence continues at coordinate 4,653,500 of NZ_CM149669.1, forward strand.
TCGCCGCCTCCATCGGCGTGGCCATCATCCCGCTGGCCTACCCGACCTTCTACGCGTTCCTGCCGGAGTCCGTCGAGCTGATCGCCCACTCGGGCATCATCGGCGCGGCCATCGTCTCGATCCTGCTGAACATCTGCTTCAACGTGATCGGCCGCGGCCCCTCCGCCGACCCCGCCGACATCGACCGGGCCGACATCGGCAGCGCGGGGCCCGGTGAGGCCAAGTACACGGACCAGGCGGGCGCCACCTACCGGAGCTCGGACGCCGACCGGACCTGACCCGGGTCCCTTTCCCCGGGGGCGGAGCGCCGTGACCACGCGCCCGCCCCACTTCTGTTAAGTGACGGTGAATGGTATGCCTGTGAGGGTGACCGACTGGGACCTGCGCAAGCTGCGCGTACTCCGCACCCTCGAAGAGCTCGGCACCGTCCGGGCGACCGCCGAGGCCCTGTCCATGACCCCCTCAGCCGTCTCCCAGCAGCTCTCGTCGCTCTCCCAGCAGGTGGGGGTGGCGCTCCTGGAGGCGCACGGGCGCCGCGTCCGCCTCACCGACGCCGCGCACGTGCTGCTGCGGCACACCGACGTGGTGCTGGCCCAGTTGGAAAGGGCCGAGGCCGAACTGGACGGGTTCGTCCGGGGCGAGGCCGGACGGGTGCGCGTGGGCACCTTCGCCACCGCGATCCCCGGGCTGGTGGTCCCCGCCCTGAACGCGCTGCGCGCCGACCACCCGGGGCTGCGCACACGGGTGCACCAGGCCGAGGCAGCGGAGGTCTACGACCTCCTCTCCGCCGGGGAGATCGACATCGGCCTCTCCCTGGCCGCCCAGGCCCCCACCCGTAACGACGGCCGTTACGACCGCACCGAGCTGCTGACCGATCCCCTCGACGTGGCGCTGCCCGCACAGCACCGGCTGGCCACCGCTCCGGCGCTGCGCATGAGGGACCTCGCCGAGGAGCCCTGGATCTACGGCGCCTCCGGACCGTGGCGGGACATCACCCTCTCGGCCTGCGCACAGGCGGGGTTCGTGCCCGAGCAGGCGCACGTGGCCTCCGACTGGCGGGCCATCCTCGACATGGTCGCCGCCGGGATGGGGATCGCGCTGATCCCCCGGCTGGCCGCCGCCCGCGACGCACCGGGGGTCACCCTGCGCGTGCCCCACTCGGAGCAGCCCCGCCGCCACGTCGTCACCGCCGTGCGGTCCGGTTCCGGCGAACGCCCCCAGATCGCCCTCGCCCTGGGGGCTCTGGCCGACGCCGCAGCACGCCTGACCAATGTTCAGCCAAAGCGAACATAATGATCAAAAACTTTCGCTGGAATTAACCGGTTTCTCCTGCGAGTCTGAAGGAAGACCCCGACCGACAGGAGCAACGTGAGCCAGGACCCGTCCTTCGACCCCCGTGCCTACAACGCCCAGCCGTACCCCGGCGGCGACCCCTACGCCGACTTCAAGAAGACCGAACTGGACTTCGCCGGGCTGGTGGACCTCGCCGACCGTCGTCTGGGCGCCGGTGTCGTCGCCGCCAACGACGAGTTCTTCGCCCACCGCGAGAACATGCTGCGGACCGAGCCCGCGCTGTTCGACCCGCACCACTTCGGGCACAAGGGCAAGGTCATGGACGGGTGGGAGACCCGCCGTCGCCGTGGTGTGAGCGCCGAGCAGCCGCACCCCACCGCCGACGACCACGACTGGGCCCTGGTCCGTCTCGCTCTGCCCGGCGTGATCCGCGGCATCGTCGTGGACACCGCGCACTTCCGCGGCAACCACCCCACGGAGATCAGCGTCGAGGTGACGCACCTCGACGGGACCCCCACCACCGAGGAGCTCCTGGCCGCCGACTGGACCGAGATCGTGGCGCGCACGCCGGTCTACGGCCACGCCGAGAACGGCTACAGGATCGACGTCGAGCGCCGCTGGACCCACCTGCGCCTCAAGCAGTTCCCCGACGGCGGTGTCGCCCGCCTGCGCGTGTACGGCGAGCCCGTCGCCGACCCGGCCTGGCTGTCCGCCCTCGGCGGCTTCGACCTGGCCGCGCTGGTCAACGGCGGCACGGTCGAGGACGCGTCGGACCGCTTCTACTCCTCGCCGGAGAACATCATCCTGCCGGGCCGCTCGCACAAGATGGACGACGGCTGGGAGAACCGCCGCCGCCGCGACACCGGCAACGACTGGGTGCGCTTCCGCCTCACCGCCCAGGCCTCCGTCCGCGCCATCGAGCTCGACACCGCCTACCTCAAGGGCAACTCGGCCGGGTGGGTGACCATCCTGGGCCGCGACACGCACTCGGACACCCCGGACGAGTGGTTCGAGATCGTCGGCCGCACGAAGCTCCAGCCCGACAGCGCCCACCGCTTCGTGCTGGACGCCCCGGTCACCACGACCCACGTGCGCACCGACGTGTTCCCCGACGGCGGCATGGCCCGCCTGAACGTGTACGGCTCCCTCACCGAGACCGGCTCCGCCGACCTCCGCACCCGCTGGGAAGCCACCCGGGGCTAGTCGCCACACAGAGACCAGGGCGGGCACGCGTCAGCGTGCCCGCCCTTCCACACGCCCGGAGCGCAGACCCCTCAACCACAGGGGGTCTGGAACCCCAGCCATCCGCTGTAGTAACCCGCATGCCACCAACCACCCCCCTCAACCACCGGGGGGGGTGCGAACGTACAGGAGCGCAGCTTCCTCAGCCCCAGAGGGTTTGCTTGAACCTTCACCCCCGGTGGTTGAACGTGCACGGCGCCATTCCCCTCAGACACAGCGGGGTACAGAGGTGAGGGTGCGCGCTTTGCTGGGTGGTGCGGGTTGGCGGGAGTGCGGTGGGCGGCGCTCGGACGGCGGGGGTTTTCGCCAGTGGTGGGGACACGCATCTCTAGAACACATCGGTTGTCCTGGGGGGTGGCCCGTGTCCGTACTTGGCCTTGAACTACCAGTCGTGCCACTGTTCCGCTCATCCGCCAAGTGCGGTGCGGGCAGAGCACCATCCACCCACCCCGCCCTGAATAGACCGAGAAACCCCAAGGGGTACGGTGTAAGCGGTACCTGACTGCCTTTAGCTAACGGGAGAAGCGGGTTGGCCGTAGAAAGGCTGCAGGACAGCAACCACAACCGTAGAGCGGACAACTGCGCCCAGGATCTAGGGTTTTGCTTTTGCTGGAGACATGTTCTTCTGGAGCATGTCCCGTGAGATAAGTAGCGGTGGCCGACAGCAATTCCGAGTCCATCCCCGCGTGCGCGGGGAGCAGCCGAGCGTGCCCTCGACGGGCGCCTCGGTCACGGGTCCATCCCCGCATGCGCGGGGAGCAGACGAGAGACCAAGCCGACACCCACGGCCGCCGAGGTCCATCCCCGCGTGCGCGGGGAGCAGGTGGCCATGCCCAACATCACCGGGCCGACCCTGGGGCCATCCCCGCGTGCGCGGGGAGCAGGCTTTGGCCTCTCGCACGTCCTTGGGGCGACGGGGTCCATCCCCGCGTGCGCGGGGAGCAGCCGAACGCGCGCTTCAACTCCGCGATCGCTTCGGGTCCATCCCCGCGTGCGCGGGGAGCAGGAGTCCACCCCGGGCCGGGTGTGGCAGCTGGAGGGTCCATCCCCGCGTGCGCGGGGAGCAGTCCTCCGCACGGCGGTAACCCTCTACGTACAAGGGTCCATCCCCGCGTGCGCGGGGAGCAGGAAGACCTTCACTCGTTCACGACCCGGCTCGTGGGTCCATCCCCGCGTGCGCGGGGAGCAGCTGGTGGGTCGCCCACAGGTATGGAATCGGCATGCGGGAGGGTCCATCCCCGCGTGCGCGGGGAGCAGGGTTCGATGCGGCTCCTCATCAGGATGGGGTAGGGTCCATCCCCGCGTGCGCGGGGAGCAGTGGGAACAGTGGGTACACCCGCAGGTCAGAGCGGGTCCATCCCCGCGTGCGCGGGGAGCAGAACTCCACACGTCCATCCAGCATCTGGGCGACGGGTCCATCCCCGCGTGCGCGGGGAGCAGGACCCCGTAGTGCACCCCCCGGTCGGTCGCCTGGGTCCATCCCCGCGTGCGCGGGGAGCAGGCGCTACTCTCGCGTCTATTCGACGTGATCGAGGGTCCATCCCCGCGTGCGCGGGGAGCAGGCCAACATGTTTACTCATCTACAGGACGCAGCGGGTCCATCCCCGCGTGCGCGGGGAGCAGACGCGCAGCTTTCCCCACTCGCGCGGGGTGATGGGTCCATCCCCGCGTGCGCGGGGAGCAGAAAGCAGCTACAGCGCCGAACAGGGGAATTGCGGGTCCATCCCCGCGTGCGCGGGGAGCAGTCTCTTTGACCTGCGTGTTTGTCAGCCGCAAGGCCTCAAAACTGCAAGTTGTTGAGAAACAGACATTTCACCCACGCCACTCGCAACCTCCCCCACTCTTTCTACCGCCCGCCCGACGCTCACGGCCACTCCGTTCCGCAATCAGCAGCTTCCTAAGCGGCGGGAGGGACAACGTGTCTCCTGCACCGGAGAACCGGACGGGGCTGGGCGCCGTTGTCCGCTCTATGGTCTGTGGTTGCTGCGGGTGCGCGGGTTCTACGGCTGGGGTTACTGAGGCGGTAATCCTCTACGGCCAACCCGCTTCTCCCGTTAGCTAAAGGCAGTCAGGTACCGCTTACACCGTACCCCTTGGGGTTTCTCGGTCTATTCAGGGCGGGGTGGGTGGATGGTGCTCTGCCCGCACCGCACTTGGCGGATGAGCGGAACAGTGGCACGACTGGTAGTTCAAGGCCAAGTACGGACACGGGCCACCCCCCAGGACAACCGATGTGTTCTAGAGATGCGTGTCCCCACCACTGGCGAAAACCCCCGCCGTCCGAGCGCCGCCCACCGCACTCCCGCCAACCCGCACCACCCAGCAAAGCGCGCACCCTCACCTCTGTACCCCGCTGTGTCTGAGGGGAATGGCGCCGTGCACGTTCAACCACCGGGGGTGAAGGTTCAAGCAAACCCTCTGGGGCTGAGGAAGCTGCGCTCCTGTACGTTCGCACCCCCCCCGGTGGTTGAGGGGGGTGGTGCCTGGCTGGTTACTACAGCGGATGGCGGAGCTTCCAAACCCGCACCACCCCGCGAAGCGCGTACCTGCGCGTCCACGCCCCCCGTGGCTGAGGGGAATGGCGCCGTACCGGTCACAACGGCGCATGGCTGAGTCCCCCAGGGGTGCAGGGGGTCGAGGCCGTACCGCTTGTTACGGCACGTGACGGGGTTGCGCACGCCCACGGCCTGGCCAACGACTCCGCGTATGCGAACGGGCGCCCCGTGGGTGGCGGGGCGCCCGTGACGGGACCGGGTCAGTCCCGGGTGATCATCCGGCCGGTCACGCTGTCCGAGGTGACCTCGGCGCCGCGCAGGAGGGTGCGGCGGACACGGCCGTGGAGGTCGGCTCCGTCGTAGGCGCTCACCGGGTTGCGGTGGGCCAGGGAGCTCGCCTCCACGTGGAAGGGCTCGTCGGGGGCGAAGACCGCCAGGTCGGCGTCCATGCCCGGGGCGATGGAACCCTTGCCGGACACACCGGCCACGCGGGCGGGCCGGGCGGACATCCACTGGACGACCTCCGCGAGCGGAACGCCCCGGCCGCGGGCCTCGGTCCACATGGCGGACAGACCCACCTGGAGCCCGGCGACGCCTCCCCAGGCGGTACCGAAGTCACCGGTGTCCAGGTCCTTCAGGTCCGGGGTGCTCGGAGAGTGGTCGCTGACCACGCAGTCGATCAGACCGTCCTGGAGCGCGCGCCAGAGGAGGTCGCGGTTGGCGCCGTCGCGGATCGGCGGGCAGCACTTGTAGCTGGTCCCCCCGGCCGGGATCTCCTCGGCGGCCAGCGTGAGGTAGTGCGGGCAGCTCTCCACCGTGAGGGGGACGCCCTCCTCCTTGGCCTGCGCGATCAGCGGCAGGGCCGAGGCGCTGGACAGGTGCAGGATATGCGCCCGCACCCCGGTGCGGCGGGCCGTGTCGATCACCAGGGCGATCGCGGCGTTCTCGGCCTCGTCGGGGCGGGAGGCCAGGAAGTCCGCGTAGTCGCGCCCGGACGCGGCGGGCGCCGAGTCCAGCACCTTCGGGTCCTCCGCGTGCACGATCAACCTGCCGCCGAACGCCTTGATGGCCGTGGCAGCGGTGTTCAGCTGTTCCGGGGACAGGTGCCCGAACTCGTCCACGCCCGAGGGCGACAGGAACGCCTTGAACCCGAACACTCCCTCGGACCAGAGGTCGGAGAGGGTGCCCGTGGTGTCCGCGCCGGAGTTCTCCGGGACGGCCCCGCCCCAGAAACCGACGTCCACGGCGAGCTTGCCCTCGGCCACCGCGCGCTTGGCCTTGAGGCCGTCGAGCGTGGTGGTGGGCGGCACGCTGTTGAGCGGCATGTCCACCAGGGTGGTCACACCGCCCAGGGCGGCGGCGCGGGTGGCGCTGGCGAAGCCCTCCCACTCGGTGCGTCCGGGCTCGTTGACGTGCACGTGGCTGTCCACGAGGCCGGGCAGGAGAATCTCGTCCTCGGCCAGGCGGATCTCGCGGGCGGCGCTGACCGGGGCGTCGTCCCCGGCCAGGACCTCGGTGATCCTTCCGTCGTCGACGACCACGCTGACGGCGCGCTCACCCTCGGGGGTGAGTGCGCGGTGGGCGCGTACGACGAGTGCGTGTTCGGTCAACTCACTGCTCCTGTCCGACACGGCGGGTGGCCAGGGCGACGATGGTACCGGCGTCCGCGCCGGCGGCGGTGACCACCTCGGACTCCTCCAGGGCGCCGCAGCGCAGGCCGCTGGCCAGCACGGAGGCCAGCGCCTGGGCGGTGGCGGGTTCGTCCATGACGTTGCCCCCGGCCTGGCCGAGGTAGGCCTTGAGGCGGGCGGCGGCGGGCGCGAAGGCCTCACGGTAGAAGGCGTAGGTGGCCAGGTACCGGATGGGCAGCTGGTTGGGGTGCAGGTCCCAGCCCTGGTAGAAGCCGCGCTCCAGGGAGCGGCGAACCAGTCCGGCGTGCAGGTTCCACGCGGAGCGCACGTCCTCGGGGGTGCCCGTGGGCAGGATGTTGCTGCCGCCGTCGGAGAGCCACACACCGGTTCCGGCGGCGGCGACCTGCATGACCGACTTCGCGTAGTCGGCGGCGGGGTGGGCCAGGCTCTGGTGGGCGGCGGTGATCCCGCAGGCCGCGCTGTAGTCGTAGGTGCCGTAGTGCAGGGCGGTCACCCGGCCCTGGCCCGCCTGGATCATGCGGGAGACCGCGACGGTGCCGTCGGTGAGCAGGATGGACTGGGGGGTCTCGATCTGGAGCTCGAACCGCAGGCGTCCCGCGGGCAGGCCGAAGCGCTCCTCCAGCCGCTCGCTGACCCACACCATCGCCTCGACCTGCTCGACCGAGGTGATCTTGGGCAGGGTGAGGACGAGGTTGTCCGGGAGGGAGCCGTGTCCCTCCAACAGGGTCTGGAGGAACAGGGTGAGCGTGCGGACGCCGCGGTGGCGCCCGGCGGCCTCCATGCCCTTCATCCGGATTCCGAAGTAGGGGGTGGCCGTCCCCTGCTCGAGGTCCGAGACGAACGCGTTCGCGGTGGCGAGGACGTGGGCGTCCTCGGTCTCGTCGCCGGGCGCCCCGTAGCCGTCCTCGAAGTCGGCGCGCAGGTCCTCGATGGGCTCGCGGGCGAGCTTGGCGCGCACCAGCGGGATCGCGTCGGCCACGGCGGCCTCGCTCAGGCCGGTGATCTCGGCCAGGTCGGCCGCCTTGGGCGCGTACTCGTCGAGGGAGGCGATCGCCTCCTCGCCCCAGGCGGCGGCGAGGCCGGGCTGGATGCGGTCGGCGGGAACGTAGACGCTGTGGACGGGCTGGCGGCCGCCGCTGGTCCCGGGGTACTCACGGTCCAGTCGGGCGTCGGCCTCGGCCAGCCGGGTGTCGAGTTCGGTGACCAGGTCGGTCAGGCCAGCAAGGCTGTCACTCGCCACGTGTCGTGTCCTCCTCCGTCGTCGGTGCCGACTCTCGGGGGTCGATGAGAGTCCGGTCACTAATTTCTATATGCGGATAATAACTTCTGCGATTCGGAAGAACAAGGGTTCTGGCGCCCTCGCACCCCGGGGCGCGAAGCTTCCCCTTCGCAACAGAGAGCGAAAACCTCCTTTCGTATTGCAGAATGATGGGCGTGACCGCAGCGGCCCTCAGCATGGGAGCACGACCCTTGTCAGCCTCACAGATCCCCCAAACGGACCAGCCACGCCCTCCAGAGGAGACGGCCCGGCGCTCAGGTGGCGTGCAGTCCCTCGACCGCGCCTTCGCCCTGTTGGAGATCATGGCGGAGGCGGGCGGCGAGGCCTCCCTGAGCCAGCTCGCCGACTCCTCCGGACTGCCCCTGCCGACCATCCACCGCATCATCCGCACCCTCGTCGGCAACGGATACGTGCGCCAACTCCCCTCCCGCCGCTACGCCCTGGGCCCGCGTCTGATCGGACTCGGTGACAAGGCCGCCCGCATGCTCGGTACCTGGGCCCGCCCCCACCTGGCCCAGCTCGTGGAGGACCTCGGAGAGACCGCCAACCTCGCGATGCTCGACGGGGACAAGGTCATCTACGTCGCCCAGGTCCCCTCACCCCACGCCATGCGCATGTTCACCGAGGTCGGCCGCCGCGTCCTGCCGCACTCCGCCGGAGTCGGCAAGGCCCTGCTGTCCCAGCTCAGCGACGAGGAGGCCCTGGCCACCGTCCGCCGCACCGGGATGCCCGCCGCCACCGAGCGCACCATCACCGACCACGACGCCTTCCTCGCCGAACTCCGGCGCATCCGCGAGACCGGGTACGCCATCGACGACGGCGAACAGGAGGTGGGCGTGCGCTGCGTGGCGGTACCCGTCAAGGACGCCCCCTCCGGCATGGCCGTGTCGGTCTCCGGCCCCGAGGCCCGCGTGAGCTGGGACTTCGTGGACCACGCCGCCCCCATCGTGCGGCGGTGCGCCCGGGTCCTGGCCACCGACCTCAACAACCAGAGCTGACCAGCGCCGTCGCGGACACGACGAGGGGGCGTGACCACATGTGGTCACGCCCCCTCGTCCGCTCCGACCTACGTCTGCTGGTCGAAGCCCAGCTTGCGCAGCTGCTTGGGGTCGCGCTGCCAGTCCTTGGCCACCCGTACCCGCAGGTCCAGGAACACCCGCTGCCCGAGCAGCCCCTCGATCTGCTTGCGGGCCCGCGAACCCACGTCCCGCAGGCGTGAGCCCTTGGAGCCGATCACGATCGCCTTCTGGCTGGGCCGCTCCACGTACAGCGACGCGTAGATGTCCACCAGCTCCTTGCCGGGCTTGGTGTTCTCCCGCTCGTACATCTCGTCGACGACCACCGCGATCGAGTGCGGGAGCTCGTCCCGGACCCCCTCCAGGGCGGCCTCGCGGACCAGTTCCGCCACCAGCATCTCGTCCGGCTCGTCGGTGAGGTCGCCGTCCGGGTACAGCGGCGGCCCCTTCGGCAGGTGCGAGCAGAGCACGTCCGTGACGGTGTCCAGCTGGAACTCGCCGCGCGCGGACACCGGGACGATGTCGGCCCAGTCACCCAGCTCGTTCACGGCCATCAGGTGCTCACCGACCGCCGCCCGGTCCACCAGGTCGGTCTTGGTCACGAGCGCCACCACCGGGGTGTTGGTCTGCTCCGCGAGCTCCTTGGCGATGTAGGTGTCACCGCGCCCGATCGGCTCGTTGGCGGGCAGACAGAACGCGATCACGTCCACCTCGACCAACGTGGACCGCACCAGCGAGTCCAGCCGCTCCCCCAGGAGGGTGCGGGGCTTGTGCAGACCGGGCGTGTCCACGATGATCAGCTGCGCGTCGGGCCGGTGCACGATCCCGCGCACCGTCCGCCGCGTGGTCTGCGGCCGGTTGCTGGTGATCGCCACCTTCTGCCCGACCAGCGCGTTCATCAGGGTGGACTTGCCCACGTTGGGGCGGCCCACGAAGCAGGCGAAACCGCTCCGGAAGCCCTCCGGGTAGGAGAGCGGCTCCAGCGGCACGCGGAGCTTCTCAAGGTCGAGGTCGTTCATCTGTCCTTCTCAACGCCGGGTGACGCTCGCGGGCACCCCGTCGGGGGCCGCGATCACCACCAGGTGGGTCTTCAGGTCGTCCGCCACCGCGCGGTCGGCCTCGGTCAGCTCCTTGGCCTCGGTGACGACCACGGCGGCCTCCAACGCGGCGGCCTCACTGGAGGCGGCCGCGGCCACGGCGGCCTGGAGCGCGCTCAACCGCAGGGAGGGCAGCGCCACCGTGGTGGCCACGTACGTGCGCCCCGTCTCGTCGCGCACCGCGGCGCCCTCGGCCGCCGCGTTCCGTGCCCGGGAGGCCCGCGCGAGGGTGATCAGCTTGGTGTCCTCGGGGCCGAGTCCCGTCGTGTCCGTCACTGGTCCGTGCTCCTTACGTCGTGGTCGAGGCCCTGGGCCCGCTCGGCGGGCAGACGCTCCACCAGCACCGTGGTCATCCGGTTGCGGCGGCTGCTCTTGCCCTCCAGGGTGAGCCTGAGTCCAGCGTATTCTGCCTGGGCGCCGCCCGCCGGGACGCGACCCAGCACGAACGCCACCAGGCCGCCCACGGTCTCCACGTCGGAGACCTCCAGGTCGCGCTCGGGGAAGAGTTCGGCCAGCTCACCCAGCGGCAGCCGCGCGGTCACCCGCACACGGTCGTCGTCCAGCCGGTCCACCGGGGCGATCTCGTGGTCGTACTCGTCGGTGATCTCCCCGACGATCTCCTCCACGATGTCCTCCAGCGTGACCAGTCCGGCGGTGCCGCCGTACTCGTCGATCGCCACCGCCACGTGGTTGCGGCGCTTCTGCATCTCCCGCAGGAGCTCGTCGATGGGCTTGGTGTCGGGCACGAAGGTGGCGTCGCGCATCACGTCGCCAGCGGTGAGCGGCACGTCGTCCGCGCCCCCGGCGGTCGCGGCCCAGCGGTCACGCAACCGTTCCACCAGGTCCTTGAGGTAGACGATGCCCACCACGTCGTCCTCGTCCTCGCCCGTGACCGGGATACGCGAGTAGCCGCTGGCCATGGCGAGCGAGAGGACCGCGTCGGCGTCGGCGTCCCGGCCGGTGAACACGATGTCGGGCCGGGGCACCATGACCTCGCGCACCGAGGTGTCGTCCAGCTTGAACACCGAGTGGATCATCTGGCGCTCCTCGGGGTCGATCACCTCCCCCTGCTCGGCCAGGTCCACGAGCTGGCGCAGTTCCACCTCGGTGCTGAAGGGGCCGTCCCGGTCGCCCTTGCCGCGCGGGGTGAGCGCGCGGCCCGCCCCCACCAGCAGGCGGGCCAGCGGACCCAGCACCACCTGGAGCGGGTAGACGACCGTGGCGCTGGCCCGGGCGAGCGGACCGGCGAACTGGCGGCCGAGGATGCGCGGGGTGACCGCGATCAGGACGCACTCCACCACGACCATCGCCACGGCGGTGAGCGCCAGGGCGGGCCAGCCCGCGCCCAGCAGGAAGAGCATGCCCACGGCGGCGGCGAGGACGGCGCAGACCTCGCACACCACCCGCAGGAAGAGCAGCATGTTCAGGTGGGCGGTGGGGTTCACGCGCACCCGCTCCCACGCGGCGCGCACCCGTGCGGAGCGCTCGGCGTGGGAGTCCTCCATGCCCATGGAGATCACGCGGGTGACGGCGACCTCCGCCGCCACCAGGAACCCGGCCACTGCGGTCAGGAGGAGGGCGACCGCGAAGGCCACCGCCCACACCACGGGGTCACCCGTGGCCAGCGACGCGCTCATCGGGCGCTCTCGTCCCCTTCGGTCGTCCCCTCGGCGGCGGCCTCGCGCTCGTTCCAGGCGGCGAGGATCTCACCCTGGAGACCGAACATCTCCTTGTGCTCCTCGGGCTCGGCGTGGTCGTAGCCGAGCAGGTGCAGGATGCCGTGCGTGCACAGCAGGTCGATCTCGGCGCGGGTCCCGTGGCCGGCCTGCTCGCCCTGGCGCTCGGCCACCTGCGGGCAGATGATCACGTCACCGAGCACACCCGGCTCGCTGGTGCGCCCGGGGCCGCCGGGGCGCAGCTCGTCCATGGGGAACGAGAGCACGTCGGTGGGGCCGGGCTCGTCCATCCAGCGCACGTGGAGGTCGGTCATGGGTCCTTCGTCCACCAGCACGACCGACAGCTCGGCCAACGGGTGCACCCGCATGGCGTCGAGCACGTGCCGGGCCAGACGGGAGAGTCGCTCCTCGTCCACGGTGCTGACGCCGGACTCGTTGGCGACGTCGATACTCATCGGTTGGGGCTGCCTCACTTGGATTCGGTGTGGGTGGGCGGTGTCGCTCCGCCCGGTACCCGGGGAAGGGCACCCTACCGACAGCGGTGGGCCCGCACGAGGCGGGCCCACCGGCCGGTGTCACTACGTACTTCTTCTCAGTCTGCCCGGTCTTCGGGGCCCTCGGCGCCGTCAGCGCGGTCCTTCGGGGTGTCGCCGCCCCGGCGGCGTCCGCCGCGCGGTCCCGATCGGCCCCGGTCGCCGCCGCCCGGTCCGCCCTGAGCGGCGTCGTAGCGGCCGTAGGCGTCGACGATCTGGCCCACCAGCCGGTGCCGGACGACGTCCTCACTGGTCAGTCGACAGAAGGCGATGTCGTCGATATCACGCAGGATGTTCTCGATCGTCCGGAGCCCGCTGGTCTGCCCGCCGGGCAGGTCCACCTGGGTGACGTCACCGGTGACCACGATCTTGGAGCCGAAGCCGAGCCGTGTCAGGAACATCTTCATCTGCTCGGGCGAGGTGTTCTGCGCCTCGTCCAGGATGATGAAGGAGTCATTAAGGGTACGGCCACGCATGTACGCCAGGGGGGCGACCTCGATGGTTCCGGCGGCCATCAGTTTGGGGATGGAGTCCGGGTCGAGCATGTCGTGCAGGGCGTCGTAGAGCGGACGCAGGTAGGGGTCGATCTTGTCGTAGAGCGTGCCGGGCAGGAAGCCCAGGCGCTCACCGGCCTCGACGGCGGGCCGGGTCAGGATGATCCGGTTGACCTCCTTGTCCTGGAGGGCCTTCACCGCCTTGGCCATCGCCAGGTAGGTCTTGCCGGTGCCCGCCGGGCCGATGCCGAACACCACGGTGCGCTCGTCGATGATGTCGACGTAGCGCTTCTGGTTCAGCGTCTTGGGGCGGATGGTCTTGCCCCGGTTCGACAGGATGTTGGTGGTCAGCACGTCCGCGGGGCGTTCCTTGCCCGGCGAGCGCAGCATGTGGATCATGCGCTCGATGGTGTCGGGGGTGACGTGGGTGCCGCTCTTGGCGAGCTCGATCAGTTCCTCCACGAGGCGGACCACCACGGCCGTCTCCTCGGGGGTCCCGCTGATCGTGAACTCGTTGCCGCGGACGTGGATGTCGCTCTTGAAGGACCGCTCCAGCGCGCGGAGGAGCTCGTCCCCCGAGCCCAGCAGGCTGATCATCGTGTGTTCGTCCGGCACCACGACCTTGACCTGGGTCTCCGGGTCCTGGTGCGTGTGAGTTGACTCGGCCATGGTGTGGCCTTGCGGCCGCTGTCCTACCCTTCGGTCACGGCCCCGGGGCTTCGGTCGCCCGGGGCTCCTCGCGGACGGGCCGCACACCGGGTCCGACGGTGTCGAGCACGGTCACCACGGGTGTGTGGGACAACCGAAGTGGCCGGTGGGGCCCGTCCCCGAGTCTACCAACGGGGGCCCGGCGGGCTCGATGGGTTATTTCGTCCGCTATCCGGGGGGCCAGTTCAGGCCGCGTCCGCCGAGCACGTGGGCGTGCAGGTGGAAGACGGTCTGCCCGGCACCGGCCCCGGTGTTGAAGACCATCCGGTAGCCGGACTCCACCACGTCCTCGGCCTTGGCCACCTCGTGGGCCTCCCGGACCAGGGCGTCCATCAGCCCGGTGTCGGTGGCGGCCGCGGAGGCGGCGTCGGCGTGGTGTTCGCGGGGGACGACCAGGATGTGGGTTGGCGCCTGGGGGTTGATGTCGCGGAACGCCACCGTGCGCTCCCCCTCGCGGACGATGTCCGCGGGGACCTCGCCCTTCACGATCTTGCAGAAGAGGCAGTCGGGGTCGACCATCGCTCGCCTTCCGTCACGCGGCCCGCACTTCGTGGCGGCACCGCTTCTCGGGTCATCGGAATTGTCCGGTGCCCATGATGCCGCAGGTGCGTGGAACACCGCAGGTACACGAACCGCGAGGAGATGAACCCTCAACCTTTCCGCAACCGTTCCGATCCACGATCCCCTCCGGCGACCGAGCGGGGCGCGATAGTCTTTGTCCCCGTGCGCGTCAGGCTGTGGGCACGCCCGCCGTTCGGCCACGTCCGACGTGTTCGGATCGGAACGCACGTCTACTGGAAATGAAGAGGTATGCCCTTTCGTAAACCCCGCGACAAGGGTGTGCGTCGAACTGATGTGACGACAGAAACCTTGGTGGCCAAAGCCGCCACGGCGCCACTCTCGGTCGAGTGGGACGCTGACCACGCGGTGACGGAGCTCTACCGGGAGCACTACCGTCCGCTCGTTCGGCTCGCCGCCCTGCTCGTGAGGGACCACGCGACCGCCGAGGAGGTCGTCCAGGACGCCTTCGTCGCCATGCACGGCGCCTGGCGCCGCCTCAGGGACCCGAACAAGGCCCTCTCCTACCTCCGCCAGGCGGTGGTGAACAAGGCCAGGTCGGTGCTGCGCCACAGGGCCGTCGTCGAGAAGCACGCCCCGAAGGCCCTGCCCGACGCACCCAGTGCCGAGCACGGGGCCATGAACCTGCTGGAACGCGAGGCGGTCATCACCGCGCTGCGCAAGCTACCCACCCGTCAGCGAGAGGCCATCGTGCTCCGGTACTACGGCGATCTGTCTGAGGCACAGATCGCGGACGCCATGGGCATCAGCCGAGGCGCGGTCAAGAGCCACACCTCGCGTGGCATCTCCTCCCTTCGCTCTGTACTGGAGCAGACGTCATGAGTAGCCCCAACGATCGGAACGAAACGGAGTTCGAGGACCAGCTCCGTCAGATACTCCGCGCCGAGGCCGACGACGTGACCCCGTCGGCCGAAGGACTCAACCTCATCCGTGAGCGCACCGAGCGTCAGCGCGGCTCGGCGTGGTTCGGGCTGCCGTGGCTGCGTCCCGCGACAGCGGTGGCGGCGGCCGTGCTCATCGTCGCCTCGGTGATCATGTCGAGCCCCCAGGTCCGTGAACAGGTCCTGGAGATCGTCCCGGCGGGGGCCGACCGCGAGGGCACCCCGCCCGAGGCCGAGAGCAACGGGAGCGGCGGCGTCGCGGCCCCCGGCCCCTCGACGGACTCCACCACCGGCACCAGCAAACCGGCGGAGGAGACGGACGAGGACCCCGAGGGCTCCCCCAGCCCGGACAGCTCGCCCTCCTCCTCCGAGGACGACGGGTTCGAGGCCACCGCCTCGTGCCCGCCCGGTGAGGAGCTCACGCCGGTCCCGACCGACGGCCCCCGTGAAGAGGACAAGAAGAGCAAGGACGACGAGCGGGAGGTCAGGGAGACCTGCGCCCCCACCGACGAACCCAGGGAAGAGCCCACCGACGAACCCACCAGCCCCGGCAGCGGTGGCGACCCCGAACCGGGTGAGGGCACCGAGGAGCCCGGCAACGGCACCGGGAACAACGGTGAGGAGGACGGGGCCAGCGTGAGCTGACCCCGGGCCGCACTCGGACGGACGTGACGAAGGGCCCGTGGGATCTCCCACGGGCCCTTCGTCGTGTTCTTCAGGAGCGGCGCCGCGGCACCGGCCCGTGTCCGCTCACCAGCGTCCCGTACGGGCCTGGAGGACCGACAGCGCGGCCACCCCGGCGGTGGAGGTGCGCAGGACCGAGGGCCCCAGCAGGGCCCGGACCGCCCCGGCCTCGTCGAAGGCGGCCAGTTCCGCCTCGGAGATCCCGCCCTCCGGGCCGACCACCAGCACGATCCCCGTACCGTGGGGCTCCTCCGGCAGGGGCAGTTCGGACAGCCGCCCCGCCCCCTCCTCGTGCAGGACCGCGGCGAGGTCCGCCCCGGCCAGCAGGGCGGACACCCCCTTGCGGTCCATCGGCTCGGTGACCTCGGGCGTCCGGGCGCGGCGGGCCTGCTTGGCCGCCTCCCGGGCGCTCGCCCGCCACTTGGCGAGGGCCTTGGCCCCCCGGTCGCCCTTCCACTGCGTGACGCAGCGCTCGGCCGACCAGGGCACGATGGCGTCCACCCCGGCCTCGGTCATCATCTCGACCGCGAGCTCGCCCCGGTCCCGTTTGGGCAGGGCCTGCACCACGGTGATCCGGGGCCGCGGCTCGGGTTCGCTCCGGCGTTCCACCACACGGCAGACCAGCGTGTCCTTGCCGACGACCTCGTCGACCTCGCAGCGCGCACGCAGGCCGAGACCGTCGGACAGGTCGACGGTCTCGCCCTCGCGGACGCGTCGCACCGCCACGGCGTGGCGGCCCTCCGGACCGTCGAGACGGATCCGGTCACCCGCCAGCGCCGCGGTTTCGACCAGGAAGACCGGCGGGGTCACTTGGCTCCGAAGGCGTCACGGATCTTGGAGAAGAACCCGCCGTGGCCGGGGCTGAAGCGGCCCGGGTTCTGGTCCTCCCCGCGCAGCTCCGCGAACTTGCGCAGCAGGGCCTCCTGCTCCTCGTCGAGCTTGCTCGGGGTCTCCACGTCGACGCGGATGCGCAGGTCTCCCCGGCCGCCGCCGTCGAGGTGGGTGACGCCCTTGCCCGGCAGGGTGATGACGTGGCCCGAGTTGGTGCCCGGACGCAGGTCGATGTTCTCGGTGCCGTCGAGGGTGTCGAACGCGCACGAGGCGCCCAGCGCCGCCGCCGTCATGGGGACGGTGATGGTGCAGTGCAGGTCGTCGCCGCGACGCTCGAAGGTCGGGTGCGGCTTCTGGACGATCTCCAGGATGATGTCACCGCGCGGCCCGCCGTTGGGGCCGACCTCGCCCTCGCCGGCGAGCTGGATGCGGGTGCCGTCGTCGACACCGGCGGGGATCTTGACGGTACGGGTGACCTTCTCCCGGACCCGGCCCTCGCCCGCGCAGTCGCCGCAGGGGTTGGTGATGACCGAACCCTGGCCGGAGCACTGCGGGCAGGGACGCGAGGTCATGACCTGACCGAGGAAGGAGCGCGTGACCTGGGAGACCTCGCCCTGGCCGTGGCACATGTCGCAGGTGGTCCGGTGCGAACCGGCCGCGGTGCCCTCGCCCTGGCACGTCTCGCACAGGATCGCGGTCGGGAAGGTGATCTCCCGGCTGACCCCGAACGCTGTCTCGACGAGGTCGAGCTCGATACGAATCTTGATGCTGCGCCCGCGCCGGACCCGCTCCCGGGGGCCGCGGCCGCCGGGCTGTCCACCGCCGAAGAAGGCGTTCATGATGTCGTCGAAGGCGAACCCGCCCGCGTTGCCGAAGCCTCCGGCACCGCCGCCGCCACCTGGGGCGAAGGGGTCCTGACCCATGTCGAACATCCGACGCTTGTTCTCGTCGGAGAGGACCTCGTAGGCCTGGGTCACTTCCTTGAAGCGCTCCTGGGTGGCGGGGTCCGGGTTGATGTCCGGGTGGAGCTCGCGCGCGAGCCGCCGGTACGCCTTCTTGATCTCGTCCTTGGACGCGTCGCGACGCACCCCGAGAACCTGGTAATAGTCTCTGGCCACTGAGTTACTGTCCTGCCAAAATCTGTCCGACATACCGGGCCACCGCACGGACGGCGCCCATCGTCCCTGGGTAGTCCATACGGGTGGGGCCCACCACTCCGATCTTGGCCAGCGACTGGTTTCCCACGCCGTAGTCAGCCGACACGATGGAAGTGGATCGAAGGCCCTCGTGGAAGTTCTCCGCGCCGATGCGCACCGTCAGCATGGAGGGGTCCTTGGCCTCACCGAGGAGTCGTATGAGGACCATGTTCTCTTCCAGTGCCTCAAGCACGTCGCGCAGGCTGGCCGCGAAGTCGACCGCGGCGAGGTTGGCGGTGCCAGCCAGCACGATCTTCTCCTCGTGACGTTCCACGAGGCTCTCCAGCAGGACGGAGAGGATCGCGACCGCGACGGGACGGTCCTCCGGTGCGACCTGGGCGGGCAGGTCCTCCACCGCGTCCGGCACGTCGCCGAGGTGTCTGCCTGCGATGGCGCGGTTGAGCATGCTGCGCAGGTCGTCCACCACGGTCTCACTGACCGATCCCAGCCCGTCGATGACGCGCTGTTCGACCCGTCCGGTGTCGGTGATGACGACCATCATGATGCGCTGGCCGCCGAGCGGCACCAGTTCCACGTGCTGCACCGACGAGCGGGTCAGCGACGGGTACTGGACGATCGCGACCTGCCGGGTGAGCTGCGCGAGCAGCCGCACCGTGCGGGCGACGATCTCGTCGAGGTCCACGGCACCGCCGAGGAACGACTCGATGGCACGCCGTTCGGCCGCCGAGAGCGGCTTGACGGAGGAGAGCCGGTCGACGAAGAGCCGGTACCCCTTGTCGGTGGGCACCCGTCCCGCACTGGTGTGGGGTTGGGCGATGTAGCCGTCCTCCTCCAGGGCGACCATGTCGTTGCGAATGGTCGCCGGGGAGACACCAAGGGGGTGACGGTCCGCCAACGCCCGCGAACCCACGGGTTCGTTGGTGTTGACGAAGTCCTCGACGACCGCACGCAGGACTGCGAGCTTGCGCTCATCCAGCAACTCGCCACCTCCTGGCACTCCAAGGTCCTCAGTGCTAATTCTATGCCCGGCCGCAAACCCACACGGCTACCCGCAGGCGGTAACACGGGGACGGGGGGTGCTTCTTCCCTACCCGAGCGGCGACGTGCGCCACCGCCAACGGGTTTCCCGGGTCCGTCACCAGTAGACTGCACCACCGTGGTTACCAAGGGAACCGGCCGATACGGCCGCGACGTTCTGGCGGGAGACTGGCGACGACCCCGGAAGGGCGCGGTACGCGAGATACCCCTCAGCCATGACCTGGTCGTGGAGGACGCCGACGAGACCTTCTGCGGGGCGGTGGTGTCCTGGGACAAGGCCGCCGTGACCCTGGAGGACCGGGACGGGCGCCGCAGGGTGTTCGAGCTGGGACCGGCCGCGTTCCTGGTGGACGGTGAGCCGGTGACGCTGGTGCGTCCGGCGGCGGCACCCAGGGCTCCCCTGCGCAGCGCCTCGGGTTCGATCGCGGTGACCGACGCGCGGGCGCGCACGGCCCGGGAGAGCCGGATCTACGTGGAGGGCGCCCACGACGCCGAGCTGGTCGAGAAGGTGTGGGGCCACGACCTGCGCGTGGAGGGGGTGGCCGTCGAGTTCCTGGAGGGTGTCGACGACCTTCCCTCGGTGGTGGCGGAGTTCGCGCCGGGGCCGGGACGTCGGCTGGGGGTCCTGGTGGACCACCTGGTGCCGGGGTCCAAGGAGAGCCGGATCGCGGAGCGCGTCCGGGGCGCGGACGTCCTCGTGGTCGGTCATCCCTATGTGGACGTGTGGCAGGCCGTGCGTCCGGGTGCGGTGGGCATCGGCTCCTGGCCCGAGGTCCCCCGGGGCCTGCCCTGGAAGGAGGGCGTCGTGGACGCCCTGGGCTGGCGGATGGAGACGGGTGAGGCCTGGCGCCGCATCCTGGGTTCGGTCCGTGGCTACGGTGACCTCGAACCCTCCCTGCTGGGGCGGGTGGAGGAGCTCATCGACTTCGTCACGGGCCCGCACGCTCCGTAACACTAGGATTGTCCCGATCACATGGTCTGATGGGACCCCCGGAACCCCGTTTTCCGTTTCCTTCAGGCATCACGGCCTCCGGCCCTCCGCGGTCGTCGGTACGGCCCGACTCGTTCGGGCACAGCAAGCGCCCCCAACAGCGGAGTCAGGGAAGAGCATGAGCGAGACCCCGTCCAGCCGTCCGTCGCCGGACGACGCGCAGGGACAGCAGCAGCCGCAGGAGCCCGACCCGCAGAGCGGCGCCCAGCCCGGGTGGGAGCGGACGACCGGCGGCCAGCCGCAGGTGCGTCCTGACACCGAGACAGTGCGGGTCAGCGGGGCACAGCCCGGATGGGGACAGCCCGAGGCGCACGGTCAGCCCCACGCGCAGCAGGCCAGTGGCGCCCAGCCCGCCTGGGGACAGGCCTACGAGCAGACACCGGCCGCGCCCCAGCAGCCCCAGTTCCAGCCCGGCTGGGGTCAGGCCCCCGGTGGCCAGCCCCAGGCCCCGCAGCAGCCCGGATGGGGTCAGGCCCCCGAACAGGCGCAGCCGGGATGGGCGCAGCACACCGGCGGCCAACCGCAGGCGCAGCCCCACGGAGCGCAGCAGACCGGCGGCGCCCAGACCGGGTGGGAGCAGGCCCCCGCGCAGGCGCCTCAGCAGCCCGGATGGGGGCAGCCCGGGGCCCAGGCCGCCCAACCTCAGCAGCCCCCGGCGTACGGCCAGCCCCAGGCCCAGGTCCCGATGTACGGCGATCAGTCCGCCTGGGGACAACCACAGCAGCAGGCACAGCCCGCCCCACCGCAGCAGCCCGGATGGGGTCAGCCCCACGGCCAGGGGCAGGCGCAGCCGGGATGGGCACAGCACACCGGCGGCCAACCGCAGATTCAGCCCCCCGAGGCTCAGCAGGCCAGCGGGGCCCAGCCCGCCTGGGGACAACCCCAGGAGCAGGCACCTGGCGCGCCCCAGCAGCCCCAGGACGTCCAGGCACAGCAGAGCGGCGCGCAGACCGGTTGGGGGCAGGTCCCCGGTGGCCAGCCTCACACGCCCCAGCAGCCCGGATGGGGTCAGGCCCCCGAACAGGCGCAGCCGGGATGGGCGCAGCACACCGGCGGCCAACCGCAGATCCAGCCCCCCGAGGCTCAGCAGACCAGCGGCGCCCAGCCCGCCTGGGGACAGCCCCAGGAGCAGGTGCACGGTCAGCCCGGCTACGTCCAGCAGCCCCCGTCCTACGGTCAGCCCCAGCAGCCGCAGTTCCAGCCGCAGGCCAGCTACGGGCAGCAGTTCCAGCAGCCGCAGCAGGCCTACGGCCAGCCCCCGGCTCAGCAGCCCGCCGGTGGCGACAACGACGTCCTGGTCTCGATGCTCGCGCACCTGTCCGGGTTCGTCATCGCCTTCCTCGGCTGGATCCCGCCGTTGGCGATCTACTTCGCCAAGCGCAAGCTGTCACCGTTCGTCCGCCACCACGCGTCGGAAGCGGCGAACTTCCAGATCACTATGCTGATCCCGTACGTCATCGCTGGCGTGGCATTCTTCGGCTTGGGTATCTTTTTCCCCAGCCTGTCCTGGATCGGCTACCTTCTCATCGCCCTCGTGTGGATCATCTCCATCGTCTTCGGCGTTCTGGGAGCCTCCGGAGCCAACAGGGGAGCCTGGTCCCGCTACCCCGTGAGCATCCGGCTCCTGAAGTAGTCACCCGCGCCCACACACCAAGGAACCACCATGTCCTATCCGAACAACCCGAACCCCCACGACCCCTACGGTCAGGGTGAGTCCGGGGGCTACCCGCCCCCTCCCGGTTACCCGCAGCAGGGTGGCGTCCCCGGTGGTCCTCCCGTCCCGTACAACGGTCCGCAGAGCGGTGGCTACCCGCCGCCGCCCCAGGGCGGCTACCAGCATCCCGGCGGCTACCCCCAGGGCGGCTACCACCAGCCCGGTGGTTACCCGCCTCCCCACGGCGGTCAGTACGGCGGCTACCAGCAGCCGGGCGCCCAGGGCTACGGCGCCTACGTGCCGACCCCGGAGGAGCGCAGCTCGGCGAAGCTCGCGCACATCGGCGGCGGATTCCTCGGCTGGATCCTGCCGCTCATCGTCTACATCTCGAAGAAGGACGAGTCGCCCTACGTCCGGGACCAGGCCGCCCGGGCGCTCAGCTTCCAGCTGGTGATGCTGATCGGCTACGTCATCTCGTGGATCCTGGCGTTCATCCTGATCGGTTTCCTCGCGTTGATCGGCCTGGTGATCTTCTCGATCGTCTCCGGTTTCCGCGCGGCGTCGGCGGTGGACCGGGGCGAGTGGGCCCGCTACCCGATGGACGTCACCTGGGTGAAGTAGCCCGACGTTCCACACGTGAAGGAGGGGCCCGGCTTCCTGCCGGGCCCCTCCTTCGTGTCTGCCTCAGGTGAGGTCGCGGACCACGGCGTCCGCGAGCAGGCGGCCCCGCCGGGTCAGCGCGGCCCGCCCCTCGGAGTGCGCTCGCGGGTCCAGGAGCCCTTCACCGACCAGGCGTTCCGCTGCGGCCAGACCTGCGCTGTCCAGCAGTTCCAGCGAGCAGCCGCCGTCCACGCGCAGTTCCAGCAGGACGCGCTCGAACCTGCGCTCGGCCTCGGTGAGCACCTCGCGGGCCTGGGCCGGGCTGTCCCCGGCGGCCAGGCGGGCGGCGTAGGCGGCCGGGTGCTTGACGTTCCACCAGCGGGTACCGCCCACGTGGCTGTGAGCCCCGGGGCCGACCCCCCACCAGTGACCGCCGGTCCAGTAGAGCATGTTGTGCGCGCTGCGCCCCTCGACGGTGCGGGCCCAGTTCGACACCTCGTAGGGGCTGTACCCGGCCTTGGCCAGGGCCTCGTCGGCCATGAGGTAGCGGTCGGCCATGGCGTCGTCGTCGGGCTCGGTGAGCTCACCCCTGCGGACGCGGGCGGCCAGCCGGGTGCCGTCCTCCACGATCAGGGAGTAGGCGGAGACGTGGTCGGGCCCGGCGCCGATGGCGGCCTCCAGGGAGGCGGCCCAGTCGTCGTCGCTCTCCCCCGGTGTGCCGTAGATGAGGTCGAGGTTGACGTGCTCGAACCCGGCCTCGCGCGCCCAGGTCACGCACTGTTCGGGGCGGCCGGGGGTGTGGCCGCGCTCCAGGACGCGCAGCACGTGGGGGCGGGCGCTCTGCATACCGAAGGAGACACGGGTGAACCCGGCCGCCCTGAGACGGGCGAGGTAGTCGGGGTCGACCGTCTCCGGGTTGGCCTCGGTGGTGATCTCCGCGTCGGGGGTGAGCCCGAAACGGTCGCGGATCTCACCGAGGACGAGCCCGAGGTCCTCGGGAGAGAGCAGGGTGGGTGTGCCGCCGCCCACGAACACGGTGCTGACCGGGGGCCGTGCGCCGGTCAGCACCCGGTCGGCGAGGGCGACCTCGGCCGCCGCCTGCCCGGCGTAGGTCTCGCGGGAAGCCGTGGCGGTGCCGTCCCGGGAGACGAGTTCGTCGGCGGTGTAGGTGTTGAAGTCGCAGTAGCCGCAGCGGGTGACGCAGAAGGGCACGTGGACGTAGAACCCGAGCGGGCGTCCGCCGAGCTCGCTGAGTGAGGCTTCGGGGAGCTCCCCGGTCCGGGGCACGGGTTCGCCGTCGAGGGCTACGGATGGCATGACTCCAGTGTCACCGACCGGACGACGTGCCCTGACACCCCGGGGTCAGACCCCGTGGGCGGCGTCCTGGGGGTCGCGGCTCAGTGTGGAGGGGACGTCCAGGTGGCTCGGCGGCGCGGGCGGGCCGGGCACCGTGGCGGGGGCGGCCGCGGTGGAGCCGCGTACGACCAGTTCGGGGTCGAAGACGTACTCGGCGTGGGAGACGGAGTGGCCGGCGATCTCGTCGCACAGGGCCCGCACCGCGGCCATGGCCATCGCGTTGACGGGCTGGCGCACGGTGGTCAGCGGCGGGTCGGTGAAGGCGATGAGCTGGGAGTCGTCGTAGCCGACCACGGAGAAGTCCTGGGGGACGCGCAGGCCGTGCTGGCGGGCGGCGCGGATGGCGCCGAGGGCCATGATGTCGGAGCCGCAGACCATGGCGGTGACGCCGCGTTCGATGAGGCGTCCGGCGGCCGCGTGGCCGCCCTCCACGCCGAAGAGTGAGAGCTGGACGAGGTCGTCGCCGTCCAGGCCGTGCTCGGCCAGGGCCTGGTGGTAGCCCTCCAGCTTGCGGCGGACCGGGACGTAGCGCTCGGGCCCGCTGGTGAAGCCGATCCGGGTGTGGCCGAGGGCGACCAGGTGGTTGACGGCCAGGCGCCCGGCCTCGCGGTCGTCGGCGGAGATGAAGGCCGCCGGGATGGACTCGGTGTAGCCGTTGACCAGCACGATCGGCAGCCGCCGGGAGACGAGGGCCTGGTAGCGCTCGTGTGAGGCGGTGGTGTCGGCGTGCTTGCCGGAGACGAAGAGGATGCCGGAGACGTTGCGCTCCAGGAGGAGTTCCACGTACTCGTCCTCTGATATCCCGCCGGGGGTCTGGGTGCACAGGACCGGGGTGTACCCGCGCTGGGCGAGGGCGCCCTCGGCCGCCTGGGCGAACATCGGGAAGACCGGGTTCTCCAGCTCGGGGATGACCATGCCGACCAGTCCGGCGGAGCGCTGGCGCAGCCGGGCGGGGCGTTCGTATCCGAGCACGTCGAGCGCGGTGAGGACGGCCTTGCGTGTGTCACTTCCGACGCCGGGCTTGTCGTTGAGCACCCGCGAGACGGTGGCCTCGCTGACGCCTGCGTGCCGTGCGATGTCGGCAAGTCGTGGACCCATGTGGGCAACTCTAGTCGAGATTGCCGTCACAAGGACGAAAGTAAACGGTAATCTTGCGCAAGAACTTGCAGCCATGATCCGGAAGGACCCCCACAGATGAAGGACCAGTCGCACTGGTGGCGCGAGGCGGCCATCTACCAGATCTACGTGCGCAGCTTCGCTGACTCCAACGGCGACGGCGAAGGCGACCTCACCGGCATCCGCGAGCGACTCCCCCACCTGGCCGAGCTCGGTGTGGACGCGATCTGGCTGACCCCCTTCTACGTCTCACCCCTGGCCGACGGCGGCTACGACGTCGCCGACTACCGCGACGTCGACCCCCGGTTCGGCACCCTGGAGGACTTCGACGCCCTCCTGTCGGCCGCCCACGAGCTGGGCATCCGCATGATCATCGACGTGGTCCCCAACCACTCCTCCTCAGCGCACCGCTGGTTCCGCGAGGCCGTGGCCGCCGAACCCGGCAGCGCCGCGCGTTCCCGGTACGTCTTCCGCGAGGGCCGTGGCGCCGACGGCGAGGAGCCGCCCAACAACTGGAAGTCGATCTTCGGCGGTCCGGCCTGGACCCGCCTCAAGACCGCCGACGGCACCCCCGAGCAGTGGTACCTGCACCTGTTCGACTCCGAGCAGCCCGACTTCGACTGGAGCAACCAGGAGGTGCACGACGAGTTCGACGACGTCCTGCGCTTCTGGCTGGACCGCGGGGTGGACGGGTTCCGGATCGACGTCGCGCACGGCATGGTCAAGGATCCGGCGCTGCCCGACATCGACCCGGACGCCAAGGCCGACCTGCTCGACGGCAGCACCTCTCTGCCCTACTTCGACCAGGACGGTGTCCACGACATCTACCGCCGCTGGTCGCGCATCGCCGCCGGGTACCCGGGCGACCGGACGCTGGTGGCGGAGGCCTGGGTGGAGGACGCCCAGCGAGTGGCCCGTTACCTGCGCCCGGACGAGCTGCACCAGGCGTTCAACTTCGAGTACCTCACCGCACCGTGGGACGCCGCGCGCCTGCGTGAGGTGATCGACGGTTCCCTGGCCGCCAACGGCGCCGTGGGCGCGACGACCACGTGGGTGCTGTCCAACCACGACGTCACCCGGCACGTGACCCGCTTCGGCGGTGGCGAGCAGGGCCTGCGGCGTGCGCGCGCGGCCACCCTGCTGATGCTGGGCCTGCCCGGTTCGGTCTACCTCTACCAGGGCGAGGAACTGGGCCTTCCCGAGGTCACCGACCTGCCGGAGGAGTCCCTCCAGGACCCCACCTGGGAGCGTTCGGGCCGCACCGAGCGCGGTCGCGACGGCTGTCGCGTGCCCCTGCCCTGGGAGGGCGACACCGCCCCGTTCGGGTTCGGCCCCGAGGGCAGCACCCCGTGGCTGCCGGTCCCCGAGGCGTGGGCTGGGCTGACCCGCGCCGGTCAGCGCGGCGTGCAGGGTTCGACCCTGGAGCTGTACACCGCCGCCCTCCGTCTGCGGCGTGAGCTGGAGGCCCTGGGCGACGGCTCGATGAGCTGGCTGGAGGCGCCCGAGGGTGTCCTGTACTTCGAGCGTGAGCCCGGGGTCCGGGTGGCGGTGAACCTGACCGGTGACGCGGTCGAACTGCCCGCCTCCGGTGAGCTCCTGGTGGCCAGCGGCCCCGGCGCCCTGCTGACCGGGGGCACGCTGACCCTGGCCGCCGAGACCTCGGCGTGGCTGCGCGTCTGATCGGGCCGTGAGCCCGGGGTGCCGGACGGTGCGCGCACCGTCCGGCACCCGCCCCCCACGCGGGTTCTTCCTTCCACCCGCGTACCGCACCCCCGACCGCTCCCGTCTCCCGCCCCCGTGGCCGACCCCGCCCCTGCGGGCCGGCGGGCCGGGACGAGCGGAGACGATGGCCGAGGTCGCACGGCTGACCCGGTCGGCCGAGGGACGACGCCCCCACCCAGGGCGAGCGCGAAGCGACTCTCCGCACGCGGCGCCCCTTCCGTTTCCGGGGTGTTTCCACATCTTTATCCAGGGCTTCTGCAAAGCCTTTCAAAGACTGCAAGTTATTGCTAACGTCACATCACCACGCACGCCCGCGACGGACCCGGTCGGCCGGTGAACCGCGTGCACCCCACCTCCTCCAGTCCTCCCGGAAGGAAGACACCATGAGATCCCGCAGCGCTTCAGCGGTCGCCGGTATCGCCGCGATCGCCCTGACGGCGACCGCGTGCAGCGGCGACGGTTCCGAAGGGGACGACGGCGGGGCCGCCGAGGGCACCCTCGTCATCTGGTCCGACCCCGAGCGGGCCGACGCCATCCAGAGCGCGGCCGCCGAGTTCGCGGAGGCCAACGGCATCGAGGTGGACGTCCAGGGGCTGGCCTTCGACGACATCCAGGGCGACCTCCTCAACGCCCACCAGGCGGGCAACGCCCCCGACGTCTTCATCGGCGCGCACGACTGGACCGGCAACCTCGTCCGCAACGGCGCGGTCTCCCCGATCGAGCTCACCGGCGACCAGGCCGGGGGTGTGGACGAGACCGCCGTCGAGGCGCTCTCCTTCGACGGGCAGCTCTTCGGCGTCCCGTACTCGCAGGAGAACATCTTCCTGATGCGCAACACGGCGCTGGCCCCCGACGCCCCCGAGACCTTCGAGGAGCTCGTCGAGGTCGGCACCGAGCTCAAGGACGCGGGCGACACCAGCGAGGTCCTGGCCATGGCCGTCGGCCAGGAGGGCGAGCCCTTCCGGATGAACGCCCTGTTCACCTCGGCGGGCGGGTACCTGTTCGGGCAGGACGACACCGGCACCTGGGACCCCGCGGACCTGGGGGTGGGATCGGACGAGTCCGTCGCGGCCATGGAGAGGATCGCGGAGTACGGCGAGGACGGCGAGGGCGTGCTGCGCCGCTCCATCGACACCGAGAACGACGCCAACCTCTTCTACGAGGAGGAGGCCCCCTTCTTCATCGCCGGGCCATGGAACGTCGGTGACGCCAACGACGCGGGCATCGACTTCGAGATCAGCGCCATCCCCGGCTTCGAGGGCGGGGACCCGGCCAGCCCCTACATCGGCTACCACGCCTTCTTCGTCACCGAGGGCAGCCCCAACAGCGCCCTGGCCCAGGAGTTCGTGACCAACTACGTCACCTCCACCGAGTTCATCCTCAGCCTCTACGAGGCCGACCCGCGCACCCCGGTGCAGAACGAGGCCCTGGAGTCCGTCTCCGCCGACGACGCCGCCATCGCCGCGATCGCGGAGGCCGGCGCCGACGGCATGCCGATGCCGTCCATCCCCGAGATGGGTGAGACGTGGGACCCGCTGGGTCAGGCGCAGGCCCAGGCCATCGCGGGCGGGGACGTCCGTGAGGCCATGGAGGCCGCCCACGACACCATCGCTGAGCAGATCGGTCAGTAGAGGTGGCCGCTTCCAACCGCGACGGAGCGGGCGCCCCCTCCCCAGGGGCGCCCGCGCGTCCCCCGCTGCCCGGGGGTCGGTTCGCCGCCAACGGGTCGCTCGTCGGCCAACTCGTCAAGATCGCCCTGCTCAGCGTCTTCACCGCGTTCGGCGTGTGGGCGGTCCTGCCCCTGTACGTGGCGGGCAACTGGTGGGGCATGGGCCTGGTCGCCGCGGCGGTCGGCCTGGTCTACCACGTCTACCTGTCCAAGCGCACCGTCCCGGCGAAGTACCTGGTCCCGGGTGTGGTGTTCCTCCTGGCCTTCCAGATCCTGCCGGTGCTCTACACGATGAGCACCTCGGTGACCAACCTCAGCGACGGCCACCGGGGCGACAAGGCCCAGGCCGTCGCCGCCATCGAGGCGTTCTCGGTCACCCGGGACCCCGACTCCCCCGAGTACGTGCTCACGGTCGCCACCACCGGCGACCCCGGCACCGGTGAGCTGGCCTTCCTGCTCACCGACGGCGAGGGCCACGCGTACGTGGGCACCGCGGACGGTCTGGCCGACCTCGGCGGCGCCGACGTCGACCCGGCGGGAAAGGTCACCGACGCGTTCGGGTACACGATCCTCACCCCCGCCGAGGTGAACGCGCGCAGCGACGAGCTCCAGGAGTTCGCGGTCCCCACCGGCGACGGTTCGGGCATCCGCTCCAGCGGGCTGTCCAGCGCGTTCGAGGGCAGCGCCGTCCGGGTCTACGACCAGGGCTGCGACTGCGTGACCGACACCGAGACCGGCGAGGTCCACACGGCCGACGACGAACGCGGCGCCTTCTACAACGAAAACGGACAGCGGCTGGCCCAGGGCTGGCAGGTGAACGTGGGCCTCGACAACTTCGCCCGCTTCCTGCTCAACCCGACCTTCGCCAGCTCGTTCTTCGGGATCCTGCTGTGGAACCTGGTGTTCGCGGCGTCCGTCACCGGCCTGGTGTTCGTGGTGGGGCTGGCGATCGCCCTGACCCTGCACGTGCCCAGGATGCGCGGCAAGGTGCTCTACCGAGTGCTGGTGATCCTGCCCTACGCGATGAGTTCGCTGGCCATGTTCCTGCTGTGGCGGGACATGTTCAACACCGACTTCGGCCTGTTCAACCGGATGCTGGGGCTCCAGGTCGACTGGCTGGGCGACGTGTGGACCGCCAGGGCCGCCGTCATCCTCGCCAACGTGTGGCTGGGCTACCCGTACATGTTCCTCGTGGCCACCGGGGCGCTGCAGGCCATCCCGCGCGAGCTGGGGCAGGCGGCGCAGATCGACGGCGCGGGCCCCTGGCAGGCCTTCCGGCACGTGACCCTGCCGCTGCTGATGGTCGCCATGACCCCGATCCTCATCGCCACGTTCGCGTTCAACTTCAACAACTTCAACGCGGTGTGGCTGATCACCAGGGGCGGTCCGTTCTCGCCGGACAACCCGACGGCGGGCGGCACGGACCTGCTCATCACCTACACCTACCGGCTGGCGTTCAACGAGGCCACGGCCCAGTACGGGTACGCGGCGGCGCTGTCGGTGATGATCTTCCTCATCGTCTCCGTGATCTCCGTGGTCAGCCTGAGCCGGAGCAAGGCCCTCAAGGAGGTGGACCGATGACGGTCGGCGTTCCCGAAGCGGTGCGCGCGCCCCACACCCGGAGCGGCGCCACCCGGTTCGCGCTGTGGGCCCGGCGGCTGGGGTGGCGGCACGCGGTCATGGTGGTGGTCGTGGCCTTCGCGGTCTTCCCCGTGCTGTTCGTGGTCTCGGCCGCGCTCAACCCCCTCGGCACACTGAGCAGTGCCCAGCTGTGGCCGACCGGGGCGAGTCTGGACAACGCCCGGGACCTGTTCCGGAACACGCCGTTCACCACCTGGTACGCGAACTCGCTGTTCTTCGCGACCGCCAACGCGGCGGTGACGGTGCTGTTCTCGGCGCTGGCGGCGTACACCTTCAGCCGGATGCGGTTCAGGGGGCGAAGGGTGGGCCTGGTCGGCCTGCTCGTCATCCAGATGTTCCCGCAGTTCCTGGCGATCGTGGCCATCTACCTGATGTTCTCCAACATCGGTGAGCTCTACCCGGCGATCGGCTTCGACACCCGGTGGGGTCTGCTGCTGGTGTACCTGGGCGGTGCGCTGAGCATCAACACGTGGCTGATGAAGGGCTTCTTCGACACGGTGCCGAAGGAGCTGGACGAGTCGGCGCAGATCGACGGCGCGACCCACGCGCAGGTGTTCTTCCGGATCATGCTGCCGCTGGTGACCCCGGTGCTGGCGATCGTCGCCCTGCTGGTGTTCGTCTCCACCATCAACGAGTTCCTGATGGCCAGCGTGTTCCTGCGGGACACCGACGCCAAGACGCTGGGCCTGGGGCTGTACCAACTGGTCGCCTCGCAGCGCAACGCCAACTTCGGGATGTTCGCGGTGGGCGCGGTGATGCTGTCCCTGCCCACGCTGATCGTGTTCTGGTTCCTCCAGCGCTACATCAGCGACGGCCTGACCGCCGGGGCGGTCAAGGGGTAGCGAACGCCCGGCACACGACGAGAGGGGCGCCCCCGCGTGGGAGCGCCCCTCTCACTGTGCACCGGCCCGGTCGGCGGGCCCGGCCACTACTTCTTCTTCTTGTCCTCGGCGCCGCTGGTGTCGGTGGACAGCGCGGAGATGAAGGCCTCCTGGGGCACCTCGACCCGGCCGACCATCTTCATCCGCTTCTTGCCCTCCTTCTGCTTCTCCAGCAGCTTGCGCTTACGGCTGATGTCGCCGCCGTAGCACTTGGAGAGCACGTCCTTGCGGATGGCGCGGATGTTCTCACGGGCGATGACCCGGGCGCCGATGGCGGCCTGGACCGGGACCTCGAACTGCTGCCTCGGGATGAGCTCGCGCAGCTTCTTGGTCATCTCCACGCCGTAGGCGTACGACTTCTCCTTGTGGACGATCGCGGAGAACGCGTCGACCGGCTCGCCCTGGAGGAGGATGTCGACCTTGACCAGGTCGGCCTTCTGCTCTCCGATGGGCTCGTAGTCCAGGGAGGCGTACCCCTTGGTGCGGGACTTGAGGGCGTCGAAGAAGTCGAAGACGATCTCCGCCATGGGCAGCGTGTACCGCATCTCGACGCGGTCCTCGGACAGGTAGTCCATGCCCTGGAGCTCGCCGCGGCGGTCCTGGCACAGCTCCATGATCTGACCGATGTAGTCCGAGGGGCTCAGGACCGTGGCCTTGACCATCGGCTCGTAGATCCCGTCGATCTTGCCCGTGGGGAACTCGCTGGGGTTGGTCACCACGTGCTCGGCGCCGTCCTCCATGTCCACGCGGTAGATCACGTTGGGCGCGGTGGAGATGAGGTCGAGGTTGAACTCGCGCTCCAGCCGGGCCCGGGTGATCTCCAGGTGGAGCAGGCCCAGGAAGCCGCAGCGGAAGCCGAAGCCGAGGGCGGCGGAGGTCTCCGGCTCGAAGGCCAGGGCCGCGTCGTTGAGCTGGAGCTTGTCCAGGGCGTCCCGCAGCACCGGGTAGTCGGTGCCCTCGATCGGGTACAGCCCCGAGAACACCATCGGCTTGGGTTCCTGGTAGCCGCCGAGCATCTCGGAGGCGGGCTTGGACAGGGAGGTGATGGTGTCACCCACCTTGGACTGGCGCACGTCCTTCACGCCGGTGATGATGTAGCCGACCTCGCCCACGCCCAGGCCCTGGCTCTTGGTGGGCTCGGGCGAGCTGACACCGATCTCCAGGATCTCGTGGGAGGCCTTGGTGGACATCATCTGGATGCGCTCGCGCGGGCTGAGGTGACCGTCCACGACCCGCACGTAGGTGACCACGCCGCGGTAGGTGTCGTAGACCGAGTCGAAGATCATCGCGCGGGCAGGGGCGTCGGCCTGGCCGACGGGTGGCGGGATCTGGTTGACGATCTCGTTGAGCAGGTCCTCGACGCCCTCACCGGTCTTCGCGCTGACCTTGAGCACGTCGGAGGCCTCGCAGCCGATGATTCCGGCGAGTTCCTCGGCGTACTTCTCGGGCTGCGCCGCGGGGAGGTCGATCTTGTTCAGGACCGGGATGATGGTGAGGTCGTTGTCCAGCGCCATGTAGAGGTTGGCGAGGGTCTGGGCCTCGATGCCCTGCGCGGCGTCGACCAGCAGGACCGCGCCCTCACAGGCGGCCAGGGAGCGCGACACCTCGTAGGTGAAGTCCACGTGGCCGGGGGTGTCGATGAGGTCGAGCGTGTACGTCCGGTCGTCCAGCGCGGTGAACGGGATGCGCACGGCCTGCGACTTGATCGTGATGCCGCGCTCGCGCTCGATGTCCATGCGGTCCAGGTACTGGGCGCGCATCTGACGGTCCTCGACGACGCCGGTGATCTGGAGCATCCGGTCGGCCAGCGTCGACTTGCCATGGTCGATGTGCGCGATGATGCAGAAGTTGCGGATCAGCGCGGGATCGGTCCAGTTCGGCTGTGCCACCGTGCTCCGTTCACAGGGTTGGGTGTGGGTCGTCGTGCGCCTGGGGTGGCGCCGCCCCGCCGGGCTCGTCGGTGGAATGTCCATCCGGCCACGGCATCGTCCATCATCCCACGGCGCCGAGACCGTCCTCACCGGAAGCGGCCGGTGAGGATACGGCAGTATGGGCGCGAGCGCGGGACCTGGGTCCAGATTATGCGACCTGGGACCGGAAACGGGCGATGCGGGTGCCCAGGGGACGAGGGCGCCGGACGAGAGCGGGTGGCGTACGGGTGAAGTGGCTTCTGAAGCGGTTGCTGGCGGGTGTGGCGGCGGTCCTGGTCGTGGTGGTGGGCGCCGGTGCGCTGCTGGCCTACCAGTACTCGGGGTCGCCCGAGGAGTGGGCCGCCTCGCAGAATGCTGACGCGGCGTGGGTGGGCTCGTGGGAGGACACCGGGGCGCTGGAGACGCTGCTGGGCACCGGCGCGGTGAGCACGCTGTACGTGTACGCCGGTGAGGTGGACGCGGAGGGCGCCGTGGAGCGGGTGCCGGACACCGGGGCGCTGCTGTCGTGGCTGGACGCGAACCACCCCGAGGTGGAGGCGCTGGCCTGGCTGCGGCACGTGGAGTCGGGCTCCTCGCTCATCCGGGACCGGTTCGACGCCCCGGCCCGGGAGGCCCTGGCCCCAGCCGTCGCGGAGGTCGGCGCGGACGGGTTCGACGGGGTGCACCTGGAGATCCGCCCGGTGACGGTGAACGACCCGTCCCTGCCCACCCTCATGGAGATGGTGCGCGAGGAACTGGACGAGGACGCGCTGCTGTCGGTGCAGGCCCACCACGTGGAGCTGGCTCCGGGCGGCAGGGTGCCGTCCTTCGTCGCGGGTGGCGAGGAGAAGTACTGGTCGAAGGGGTACCTGGACCGGGTGACGGAGCACGCGGACCAGGTGGTGCTGCCCGGGGTGGGGGCGGACATGCCCACGGCGGGGCTGTACGGCGGATTCATGGTGCGGCAGGTGACCGAGGCGGTGACGGCGCTGCGCACCCGCGAGGACGTCACCGTGAGGTTCGGTGTGCCCGCCTACGAGAGCGACCAGTGGGGGCCGGTCACCGAGAACGAGACCGCGCTGACGGCCCTGGCCGCCGTCCGGCTGGGGATGTCCCGTGTGGAGGAGGTCCCGGAGAGCATGGCCCTGGGTGTGTCCCTGTACCTGGTGGACGAGGCGGACGAGGACGACCTGACCGCCTACCGGACCGCCTGGCTGTCCCCGGTGGGCGAGCCGTGACGGTTCCGAGTGGTCCGCCCGGTACGGCATACTGAGAAGTCCGTGTCTCGGACTTCCACGTTCGAATTTGAGCCCTGTGGACTCACACACACCCTGCGTCGGCGCCCACGCAGGCCTCTCATGGAACGGCTGCCCATGGGATGAGCCGCCTGTTCGACCGACGCGAAGATCACAGTAACTGGAGCACGTTTTCGCATGGCGAACATCAAGTCGCAGAAGAAGCGCATTCGGCAGAACGAGAAGGCTCGTGTCCGCAACCAGGCGGTGCGCTCTTCCCTGAAGACGGCCGTTCGGAAGTTCCGCGAAGCTGCCGAGGGCGGGAACGTCGAGCAGGCCGTCGTCGCGCAGCGCGAGGCCGCTCGCGCCCTGGACAAGGCCAGCAGCAAGGGCGTTATCCACAAGAACCAGGCCGCGAACCGCAAGAGCGCGATCGCCAAGCGCCTGCACGACCTTCAGTCCGCCTAAGGGGCT
Source organism: Nocardiopsis sp. iso_237 (assembly GCF_056173345.1). Taxonomy (NCBI): domain Bacteria; kingdom Bacillati; phylum Actinomycetota; class Actinomycetes; order Streptosporangiales; family Nocardiopsidaceae; genus Nocardiopsis; species Nocardiopsis sp. iso_237. The sequence goes on from NZ_CM149669.1 coordinate 4,687,404, forward strand.
CAAGGCACAAGGCTTCGCGAGGGCCCGGTCCACCAGGACCGGGCCCTTCGTCGTGCCCGGGTGTCCCGGACCGGCGGCCGACCGCCCCTGAGGCACTGGTACCCGGTCACGAGAGACCCGCCCCTGTCAGGCGAGCGCCACCTGAGGCACCGGGAACCCACCCGACAGTCACCGCTCCGATCCGTACCCATTCCTGAGCCCCACGGGTTCGGGGCCTTGTGAGACCCAACCGCGAGGGAGTTGTCCACAGGTTGCGTCAGTGCCCCTGGAGCCGGGGCGCGGATCCTGGTTGGCTCGATATCGGGGGAGCCTCCTTCTCCGCCCGCACAGGCCTGCCCGGAAACAACTCCGACCCCGCGCCGGGGAGTTATCCACAGGTGGAAACCGGCCGATGACAGGGCGATCCGGCGTCCCTAGCGTTGGATGCATGACCGCTTCGCGCCGGTCACGGCGCACACCTCCCCTGTCAGCCCCCGAGGAACGTCTCCGCGGCCTCGGGCTGGACTCCTCCCCCGCCGTCCAACCCCCACGCGACCACGCCTCAGGCAGCCTCTCCGATCCCGCCCCTGCGGTGGTGCTCCCCCGGCCTCCCTACGCGGTGGACGGGGCCGAGAGCCCCTACATCCCCGAGGAGCGGCCCTCGGGACGCAGCGGGCACTGGACTTCCCTGTCTCCACCCGGCCCGCTCTGGAACGGAACCGCCGGGCCCCCGAGCGAGACGGAGCGGCCGCCGGGGGACCCTCTGGACCCGGAGACGGCGCCCACCGTCCGGATCACGCCGAACCCCGTGGCCGAACCCCCTCCCCCGCTGTCTGCCCGGGAGGCCCCGCCCCCGACGGATGCGGAGGGAGGCCCGTCCCCCTGGGCCCGTGAGCTCACCGGCGCGAACGGCGCGTTCTCCTCAGCCCTCTGGAACAGCGCCTCCGAGCGGCACGACGAAGGCCCCCAAGGTGACCCGGCGGACGACCACACGAGCCGGGGTCCCGGGGATCCACCGAAGGTCCGGAACAACGCGGCAGGACAGCAGCACGGTGGGGTCACACCTTCCGTCCACGACCCGGTCACCGGGCCCAGCCCCGCCCCTCGCATCAACGATCCCGACAAACGCGACAGGAGCCTCGGGGGACACACGACTGTCGCGGCAGCGGGGACGCCGGAATCCATCCCCGACGAGGACCCGGGCGGACGGCAGCGACGGGGCGCGGCGGTCCGACCGCCGTCCGGGTACACGGAGCTGACCCCGGAGACACCCGACTCGGTCCTGGAGCGGGTGGCCGAGAGTTGGGGCTCCCGCTCGTCGCTGTCCCGGCGTGCGGTGGTGGCCCTGCTGGTGCTCGGACTGCTCGCCGTGGCCGGGGCCCTCCTGGTCGTGCGCGATCGTCCCGAAGAGGTGGTCGTGCCCGAGCTGGCGGGCCAGGCCTCCCCCGCCGGACAGGACGCGTCCGAGGAGCCCGCGCCCGGAGGTGACGGGGCAGCCGGGGAACCGGGCGGGGACGTGGTGGTGCACGTGGGCGGTGAGGTCGTCGAGCCCGGTCTGTACACCATGCCTGGCGGATCACGCGTGGCCGACGCGGTGGAGGAGGCGGGCGGTCCGCTGCCCGAGGCCGACCTCGACCTGGTCAACCTCGCCCGGCCGTTGACGGACGGAGAGCGTGTCCTGGTGGGGGTCCCCCAACCGGACGGCGGATCGGGTGAGGGACCCGAGGGCGGCGGGCCCCTCGTCGACATCAACCTCGCCGGGCAGTCGGAGTTGGAGACGCTTCCCGGGATCGGACAGAAGAAGGCCCAACAGATCCTGGCGCACCGGGAGTCGCTCGGCGGCAGGTTCGGCTCCACCGAGGACCTGCTGGGTGTCGACGGCATCGCGGAGAAGACGTTCCGGACTCTCGAACCCCACGTGACGGTGGGGTGAGGCGGCGTGGTCAGCTGGCTGGGGACCGACGCCCACGGTCTGGACCGGCCACCGGACCTCAGGCTGCTCCTCCCCGCCGTCGCCGCCTGGTTGGCCGCCCTCGGCGCACTGGCCGCCCCGCCGTGGTTGGCGTGGTCGTTCGCTGGAGTACTGGGTTGCGCCGCGCTGGTGGCGCTCCTGGTGACCCATCCCGCGTGGGAGTCGTCGGCGTTGGCGCTGGTCGCCACGTTGGCCTGTGGCGCGACGGTGGCGGCGGTGGCCGGTGTCCACGTGCACCGGACGGCCGTCAGCGCCGCATCGGCCGCCGTGGAACACGGTGGTGAGACGGCCTTCCGCGCGGTGGTCTCCACCGATCCCCGTTCCAGGGCGGGGCTGCCGCGTCCCGGCCGGGCCGAGTGGGTGGTGCGGGCGCGCACCGCGTGGGTCCGGGTGGACGGGGTGGAGCGCGTGTCGCGCGCGCCGGTGGTGGTACTGGCCTCCGGGCCCGAGTGGGAGGACCTGCTCCCCGGGCAGTCCTTCGAGGCGCGCGGCACCTTCCTGGGCTCGGACGACGACCAGCTGACCGCCGCCCTGGTGCTCGTGCGGGGTCCCCCGGAGGAGGTCGGCGCGCCCGGTCGGCTCCAGGAGTTCGCCGACGGGGTCCGGGCCGGTCTGCGCGAGGCCTCGGCGGGGTTGTCCCAGCCCGAGAGGGGTCTGCTCCCGGCGCTGATCGTCGGTGACGTGTCGGCGCTGCCGGAACGCACGGCCGAGGACTTCCGGGCCACCGGGATGACCCATCTGCTGACCGTCAGCGGTGCCAACCTCGCGATCCTCACAGGGTTCGTCCTGGGGGTGGCGCGGTGGGTCCGTGCTCCCACCTGGTGCTCGGTGTTGGGTGGCGCCCTGATGATCTGGGTGTTCGTCCTGGTGTGCCGACCGGAGCCGAGTGTGGTGCGGGCGGCGTTCATGGGTTCGCTGGGTCTGCTGGCCTTGGCCACCGGGCGGGCGCACGCGGGGATGAGAGCCCTGTGCGTCACCGTGGTGGGGGTGCTGTTCGTGGCCCCCGGCCTGGCCTCGTCCTACGGGTTCGCGCTGTCGGTTCTGGCCACGGCGGGGATCCTGGTGCTCGTGCCCGGATGGTCACGGGCCTGGTCCGAGCGCTGGCCGCGCCCGGTGGCGGAGGCCTTCGCCGTCGCGGTGGCCGCCCAGGTGGCGGTCGCGCCGGTGTTGGTGCTGCTCTCCGGAGAGGTGTCCTGGGTGGCGGTCCCGGCCAACGTGCTGGCCGCGCCCGTGGTGGCGGTGGTGACCGTGGCGGGTTCGGTGCTGACCGCCCTGGCCTCGGTGTGGCCCGGGGCCGCCGCGTTCCTGGTGCCCCTGCCCGGTCTGGGGGTGTCCTGGATCGCCTTCGTGGCCGAGACCGGCGCACGGGTCCCCTATGGCGCACTGCCCTGGCGGTCGGACGTGGTGGGCGGCCTGTTGTTGGCCGTGGTGCTGGTGGTGCTCCTCCTGGCCCGAGGTCTGACCCGGCGCGTACTCGCCGCCGTGGCGGTCGCCGTACTGGTCCTGGGGCTGGCCGCGCGCTGTGTGCCGGGAGGGTGGCCGCCCCCGGGCTGGGCCGTGGTCGCCTGCGACGTGGGCCAGGGGGACGCGTTCGTGCTGTCCGTGGGACGAGGGGAGGCGGTGGTCTTCGACACCGGGGACGACCCGGACCTGGTGGACGGCTGCCTGGACCGGTTGGGGGTGCGCGCGGTGCCGCTGCTGGTCCTCAGCCACGACCACGCCGACCACGTCGACGGCACGCCCGGTGTGCTGCGGCACCGGAGGGTTCCGGCGGCGCTGGCCCCGCCGGGTTTCGGTGCGGGCGCGGCGGGCCGACTGCTGGCCGAGGAGGGGGTGGAGCTGAACGAGGCCGAGCGGGGGCAGCGGTTCCGGGTGGGCCCGTGGCTGCTGCGGGTGCTCTGGCCGAAGGCCGGGTTCGTGGGATCGGTGAACGACACCTCCGTGGTCGTGCGCGCCGACGGGCCGCACATGTCGGTGCTGCTCACCGGGGACATCGAGATGGAGGCCCAGAGCGCGCTGCTGCGCGAGCCGGAGCGGGAGCTGCTGTCGGTGACGGTGCTGACCACCCCGCACCACGGCGCGAACACCCAGGTCCCGGCCTTCCTCGCCGCCACGGAGGCGACGGTGGCGGTCACCTCCGCCGGACGGGAGAACTCCTACGGCCACCCGACCCCGTTCACGGTGGGTGTGCTGGAGGGGATGGCCCGGGTGCACGCCCGTACCGACCTCGACGGGGACGTGGCCGTCCTGGGCGGGCCGGTGCGGGTGGCCAGCCGTGGCCCGGGACCCGATCCGTAGGCCCAGGGTGATCCGTGGCGCGGACCGGTGATCGGGCACCGGTTGGTCGGTGGGGCGTGGCATCCTCGTTGTATGCCTGCACCCGCCCTCATCACGCTCATCGTCGGCGACGAGGAGCTCCTCGTCGACCGTGCCGTGGCCTCCGTCGTCGCCTCGGCCCGCGAGGAGGACCCCGAGGTGGACGTCCACGACCTCGTTCCCTCCCAGGTCGGCCTGACCACCCTCGTGGAGGTCACGTCCCCCTCGCTCTTCGGTGACCGCCGGGTGGTGGTACTCCGTTCCTCCCAGGACCTGGTCAAGGACCTGGCGGCGACCGTCACCGACTACCTCAGGGCCCCCGCCGACGACGTGTTCATGGTGCTCACCCACGCGGGCGGCGCCAAGGGCAAGGCGTTGCTCCAGGCGGCGGTCAAGGCCGGGGCCCAGCGGGTGGACTGCAAGGGACCCACCAAGGGACCCGAGCGGGTGGCCTTCGTCAAGAGCGAGTTCTCCTCGGCCGGACGGCAGATCACCGGGGACGCCGCCCAGGCGCTGGTGGACGCGGTCGGCACCGAGCTGCGCGAGATCGCCGCGGCCTGCACCCAGCTGATCGCGGACACCGAGGGCAGGGTGGACGCGGCGGCGGTGGCCAAGTACCACTCCGGCAAGGCGGAGGCCTCCGGTTTCACCGTCGCGGACCGCGCCGTGGAGGGGCGTCTGCCCGAGGCCCTGGAGCAGCTGCGCTGGTCCCTGGCCGTGGGCACCGCCCCGGTGCTCATCAACAGCGCCCTGGCGGGTGCCGTGCGCGGGATCGCGGTGGCCGCCCAGCCTCCGCGCGGCGTGAACGAGGCGGAGCTGGCCAAGCGGGCCAAGGTTCCGCCGTGGAAGCTGCGCACCCTGCGCCAGCAGGCGCGCGGGTGGAGCGCCGCCGGGGTGACCCGCGCGATGGCGGTGATCGCGGAGACCGACGCGCTGATCAAGGGTGCCGGACGCGATCCCGAGTACGCGCTGGAGCGCGCGGTGATCGAGATCGCCCGCGCCCGGGGCACCCGCTGAGCGGAACCGGTGCCCGCCGGGCCCTGAGCGCGGCGGGCCGGCGTGGCGAGCCGATCTGGGTTCGACGAAGACTCCCCCCTGCGGAGCCCCGGGAGTCCCAGAGAGCTTGACCTTCCGGGCACCATGGAGATCGCCCGCGCCCGGGCAGCCACCGAGTGGATCTCGGGGCGCCGGTCATCACGCAACCCCGGGTGGAACTCGAGGCCCCGAGCTCGGGTTCGCAGGGCCCGGGAAGCTGCGCCCTTCCTGGCCCCGCAGACGGCGCGAGCACGCACTCCAGGAACGATCGAACCGGCCCCGTGGCCTTCGGAGACCGCCGGTCGCCGCTTCCTGGGTGTGTCCGGAGACCTCCCGAACACGAACCCTGGGGACCCGGGTGGCTCTCAGTGGATGGTGCGGCCGCCCTGCCACACGCGCAGCGTGTGCAGGCCCATCGACCACGCGAAGGCACCCTCGTGGTCGGCGTCCCACTGCACCAGGTCGGCCAGCATGCCCGGGGCGATCATGCCCCGGTCGTTGAGGCCCAGGGCGTGCGCGCTGCCCGCCGTGGCGGCGTTGAGCGCCTCCTGGACGGTCATCTCGAACATGGACACCGCCAGGGAGATGACCAGCGGCATGGACGTGGTGCCGGACTGCCCCGGGTTGTGGTCGGTGCCCAGACCCACGGGGACGCCGTGGTCGAGCAGGGCGCGCACCGGCGGGGTGCGGCGCTCGTGCAGGGCGGTGGTCGGGCAGGCCACCACGGGCGTACGTGTGGACGCCAGGGCGAGCAGGTCCTCGTCGTCGGCCTCGTGGACGAGGTCGACCGAGGAGCAGCCCAGTTCGGCGGCCATCCGGACCGCGCCGTGCCGGGGCCGCGAGCAGGCGTGCAGGGTGGTGCGCAGGCCCACGGACTGACCCACGCCCAGGAGCATGTGGGCGTCCTCCGTGGTGAACTGCTGGTTGTCGCAGTAGACGTCCACGCCGTCGGCCCCGGCCATGGCCGCGTCGCTGAGCCAGGAGGCGGCGGTGGCCACGTACTCCTTGGGGCGGCCGAAGAACTCGGGCGGGACCCCGTGCGCGGGGAAGAACGTGACGTGCAGGCGGGGCATCCCGGGTTCCTCCTCCAGGGAGCGCAGCAGGCGCACGTCGGCGAGCTCGCCGTCCCGGGTGAGGTGGTAGCCGGTCTTGGCCTCCACGGTGGTGCTGCCGGAGAGCACCCAGTGCCGGAGCCGTTCCCGGACCGCGTTGCACAGCGTCCAGGGGTCGGTCCCCCGCGTGATGGTGACGGTGGTGGACACCCCGCCGCCCGCGGCGAAGATGTCCGCGCGGGTGGCGCCCTTGGCCCACATGTTGACCTCGGCGTAGCGGTCGCCCGCGTAGACGGGGTGGCAGTGGGCGTCGACCAGGCCGGGGGTGACGAGTCCGCCGCCGATGTTGACGACCTCGTCGACCTCGGTGAGGTCCTCCATCACTCCGGGGATGCGCTGGGGGAGCTCCGCCGCGTGTCCGACCCAGGCGATCCGGTCGTTGTCCATCAGGATGGCGGCCTTGGTGAGCAGCTCGATCCCGGTCCACAGCCGACCGATGTTGGTGAGGAGTACTACCGTCATGGGGTGGTCCGCCCTCGCCGGTCAGATCCGCCGCGGGACGCGCGGAGCAGGGACGTGGCGTGCACGGGCGGGCATGGCGACCTCGTATCTGGATGCGATTCCGACAGGCCGTGGGCGACCCGGAGTCGCCTCGCGGTGCCGTGACAGTGGGGGTTCGCATCGGCCCGGGGGGATAGCGATCACTGCCGGCCAGTGCTCCAAAACCGTAGTCCATCCTCGGAGCCCGTGTACACCTCCCCGAGAGGACGAATGCGAGCGTTATCGAGCGAAACTCGCAAGCCCGCAGAGTGATGAAGACCACCCGGACCCTTGCTGAACTGGTATTCCCCTCTCGGGTGCGATGACTCGGCGCGGTTCAGGGGAAACGTGAGGGCCCCGGGCTCGGCTCCCGGAACACGGTGGTTTCGACACGACGCGGCCGGAACGTCCCGTGGACGTTCCGGCCGTGCGGTTCCCGACGCCCGGTCTCAGGCGTTGCTGGGCGTGTACTCGTCGAGCTTGGCCGCGAGCAGCTCGGGGACGAAGGCGTGCAGCGCCGTCCCGTCTCCGGTGTGCTCCTCGCTGATGATGCGGCCTTCCTCGTGCACCCTGGCGATGAGGTCGCCCCGTGAGTACGGGACCAGGGCGCGCACCTCCTTGGCGAGCTCCGGCAGCGCCTCGGCCAGCGCGGTGACCAGATCGGACACCCCTTCTCCGGTGCGCGCCGACACCTCGACGAGGTCGGGGTAGCGGGTGCGCAGCGTCCTGAGCGTGTCCGGGTCGGCGGCGTCGACCTTGTTCACCACGATGAGCTCGGGCACGTCCACGGCCTCGATCTCCGCGAACACCTCGCGGACCGCGCTGATCTGCTGCTCCGGGTCGGGGTGGGAGCCGTCGACCACGTGCAGGATCAGGTCGGAGTCGGCCACCTCCTCCAGGGTGGAGCGGAACGCCTCGACCAGCTGGTGCGGCAGGTGCCGGACGAAGCCGACGGTGTCGCTCAGGGTGAAGCCGCGACCGTCGGGCGTGCGGGCCTGACGGACGGTCGGGTCCAGGGTGGCGAACAGCGCGTTCTCCACCAGCACGCCCGCACCGGTGAGCCGGTTGAGCAGGCTCGACTTGCCCGCGTTGGTGTACCCGGCGATCGCCACCGAGGGCACCTCGCGGGTGCGGCGGACGTCCTTCTTGACCTCGCGCGCGGTGCGCATGTGGGCGAGTTGACGGCGCAGCTTCGCCATCTTGTCGTTGATGCGCCGCCGGTCGGTCTCGATCTTGGTCTCACCGGGACCGCGCAGGCCGACGCCGCCGCCCGCGCCGCCACCGCCGGAGCCGCCCGCCTGTCGGGACAGGGAGTCGCCCCAGCCGCGCAGTCGCGGGAGCAGGTAGTTGAGCTGGGCGAGTTCGACCTGGGCCTTGCCCTCGCTGCTGCTGGCGTGCTGGGCGAAGATGTCGAGGATCAGGGCGGTCCGGTCGACCACCTTGACCTTGACGACGTCCTCCAGCTGGCGCAGCTGGCCCGGGGTGAGCTCGCCGTCGCAGATGACGGTGTCGGCGCCGGTGGCCTCGACGATGTCGCGCAGTTCCGCGGCCTTGCCCTTGCCGACGTAGGTCGCGGGGTCGGGCTTGGAGCGGCGCTGGGTGAGTCCTTCGAGGACGAGGGCGCCCGCCGTCTCGGCGAGCGCGGCCAGCTCGGTCAGTGAGTTGTCGGCGTCGGTCTGGGTCCCCCTGGTCCAGACGCCGATGAGCACGACCCGTTCCAGGCGCAGCTTCCGGTACTCGACCTCGGTGACGTCGGTGAGCTCGGTGGAGAGCCCCTGGACGCGGCGGAGCGCGTGCCGTTCGGCCAGCTCCATCTCACCCTGGTCGGGCGCGGGGCCCTGGTCCTCGTAGTGGTCACCGCCAGCGGCTCGGCCGCCGACGGTGCTCTCCTCACGGAAGTCGTCCCCGACGTGGGCCTCGTGCCCCGCGTGGTCGCTTCCGTGGGTGTCAGCTGTATTCATATCCCTCCAGGTGGGTCAACGCATGTGCCGCCATGGTTCTTCCCGGAGCGGGTACGACGGCCCGTGGTCACGATGCTCGCACTTCCGCCCGGGCAGGGCATCCGAATTATCGCAGGGAACGTGACACAGGCCATTCCTCCGCGCGGGCGCGTGAGACTCTTGGAGTAGATCGGATACTCAAGAAGCGCGGATCTTTCGTCGGAACTTTCGAGATCCTTCCGCCTTCAGGAAGAACTCCACTGATCAAGCGCGTGAGTGACGTTGACCGCTCGACATCAAGATAGTAGCTTCATTTCCACATCCCAGAAGCTTGTTTCGTATTGCGGAAGGTTTTCCATGGGCGCCACGCACGGGGTCGAGATCACCGGCCCCCTCAACGATCGGTTCGACGAGATCCTCACCGAGGACGCCCTCGCCCTCGTCGCCGAGCTGCACCGCACCTTCGAGTCGCGCCGCCAGGAGCTGCTGGCCGCGCGCCGGACCCGCGAGGAGCGGATCGCCGCCGGAGAGGACCTCGACTTCCTCCCCGAGACCAGGCACATCCGCGAGGACGACAGCTGGAAGGTCGCTCCGCCCGCCCCCGGCATCACCGACCGCCGCGTCGAGATCACCGGGCCCACGGACCGCAAGATGACCATCAACGCGCTCAACTCCGGCGCGAAGGTGTGGCTGGCCGACTTCGAGGACGCCAACACCCCGCTGTGGGAGAACATGATCCAGGGGCAGCTCAACCTGCGTGACTCCCTGGACCGCGAGATCGACTTCACCTCCCCGCAGGGCAAGACCTACGCCCTCAAGGACGACTCCGAGCTGGCCACGATCGTGGTCCGCCCGCGCGGCTGGCACCTGGACGAGAAGCACATCCTCGTCGACGGCCAGCGCGCCAGCGGCGGCATCGTCGACTTCGCGCTGTACTTCTTCCACAGCGCCAGGCGCCAGATCGCCAAGGGCAAGGGTCCCTACTTCTACCTGCCGAAGATGCAGAGCCACCTGGAGGCCCGCCTCTGGAACGACATCTTCGTGCTGGCCCAGGAGCGCCTGGAGATCCCCCGCGGCACCATCCGCGCCACCTGCCTGATCGAGACCATCCCGGCCGCGTTCGAGATGGAGGAGATCCTCTACGAGCTGCGCGAGCACTCCGCCGGTCTCAACGCGGGCCGCTGGGACTACCTCTTCAGCATCATCAAGACCCACCGCACCCGTGGCCGCAAGTTCCTGCTGCCCGAGCGCAACGCCGTCACCATGACCGCCCCGATGATGCGCGCCTACACCGAGCTGCTGGTCAGTACCTGCCACAAGCGCGGCGCCCACGCGATCGGCGGCATGGCCGCCTTCATCCCGTCCCGCAGGGACGAGGAGGTCAACCGGAACGCGTTCGCGAAGGTCCGCGACGACAAGTCCCGTGAGTCCGGCGACGGCTTCGACGGCTCCTGGGTCGCCCACCCCGACCTGGTCCCGATCGCCCGCGAGATCTTCGACGGCGTCCTGGGCGACCGTCCCAACCAGATCGACAAGCAGCGCCCCGAGGTCGAGGTGTCCGCCGCCGACCTGCTCGCCGTGGACCAGACCCCGGGCGGCGTGACGCTCGCCGGGCTGCGCGGCAACGTCAACGTCGCCCTCCAGTACCTGGCGGCGTGGATGGGCGGCAACGGCGCGGTGGCGATCCACAACCTCATGGAGGACGCCGCCACCGCCGAGATCTCCCGGTCCCAGATCTGGCAGTGGCTGCACAACGACGTCACCCTGGACGGCGGCGAGAAGGTCACCGCCGAGCTGGTCAGGCAGATCATCGGTGAGGAGCTGGCCGCCATCCGCGAGGCGCTCGGCACCGGCTTCAACGAGGACCTGTACAAGCAGGCCAGCGAGCTCTTCACCGAGGTCGCGCTGGACGACGACTACGTCGACTTCCTGACCCTGCCCGCCTACGAGCGCATGCCGTAGCGGACCGGACCCCCGTCCAGCGCGGCCAACCTGGACGGATCGGGCCGGTCCGCGGAGTTCGCCTCACGGACCTGCCCAGCACCGGTTTCACACAACGAAATGCCGTTTCCACCGTGCCCCTTGCTTCCGCAGGGGGCACGGTCGTACGGTCCCCTTGCGAGCCGCAGTCGGAGAGCGCCACCCCCAGCCGTGTTCTCCGTACGGAACCGGGAGGCGCCCATGACCACGTCCGCACCCGACACGCCCACGGTGCTGACCGCCCTGGTCCCCCGGCTGCGCGAGATCTGCGGTGACGACGGGGTCCTCACCGACCCCTCCCAACGGCGCGTCTACGAGAGCGACGGCCTCACCTACCACCGCGCCACCCCCGGAGTCGTGGTCATGCCGACCACCGCCGAGCAGGTCGCCGCCGTGATCCGCCTCTGCGCCGAGCACCGCGTCCCCTACGTCCCGCGCGGGGCGGGCACCGGCCTGTCGGCGGGCGCGCTCCCCCACACCGAGGGCGTCCTCCTCGTCACCTCGCGGATGCGCCGCATCGTCGAGATCGACGTCGAGAACGAGTGCGCGGTGGTCGAGCCGGGCGTGGCCAACCTCGACATCACCCGGGCCGCGAGCCCCCACGGCTACTACTACGCGCCCGACCCCTCCAGCCAGCAGGTGTGCTCGGTGGGCGGCAACGTCGCGGAGAACTCCGGCGGCGCCCACTGCCTCAAGTACGGGTTCACCGTCAACCACGTGCGCGGACTCCAGATCGTCACCCCGGCGGGCGAGATCGTCGAGCTCGGCGGCAAGGCACCGGGCGCGCACGGCTACGACCTCATCGGGGCGTTCGTCGGCTCGGAGGGCACCCTGGGCGTGGCCACCCGCGTCACCGTGTCCCTGACCCGCTCCCCCGAGAAGACCGTCACCCTGCTGTCGGCGTTCACCTCGCTGGACGCGGGCGGCGAGGCGGTGAGCGCGATCATCTCCGCCGGGGTGCTGCCGTCCGCCATCGAGATGATGGACGCCCTGGCCATCGAGGCCGCCGAACGCGCCGTGGCCTGCGACTACCCCGAGGGCGCGGCCGCCGTGCTGGTGGTGGAGCTGGACGGCCCCGCCGAGGAGGTCGACGCCCAGCTGGAGCGGGTCACCGCCCTGTGCGCGGACGCCGGTTCCTTCGAGACCCGGGCGGCCAGCGGTGCCGAGGAGCGCGCCCTCATCTGGAAGGGACGCAAGTCGGCCTTCGCCGCCGTGGGCCGGATCAGCCCGGCCTACATCGTCCAGGACGGGGTGGTGCCGCGCACCGCCCTGGGCGAGGTCCTGGGCCGGATCGCCGCGCTGTCGGAGGAGTCCGGGATCCGGGTGGCCAACGTGTTCCACGCCGGCGACGGCAACCTGCACCCGCTCGTGCTGTTCGACGACTCCGAGCCCGGCGCGGGCGAACGCGCCGAGCGGGTGTCGGGCGCGATCCTGGACCTGTGCATCGAGCACGGCGGCTCCATCACCGGGGAGCACGGGGTGGGCGTGGACAAGGCGTGCAAGATGCCCCGCATGTTCGACGACGCCTCGCTGGAGACCTTCGACCTGTTCCGGCGGGCCTTCGACCCGGACGGGATCGCCAACCCGGAGAAGCTGTTGCCCACGCCGCGCCTGTGCGGTGAGAGGCCGGGGGTGCGCACCGGGGTGCACCCGCTGGTGGAGTCCGGAGAGGCCGAGCAGTTCTGAGCCGCCGGGCCGCGGCGGAGACGACGAGGGCCGGGAGGCCGAGGGTGAACCTGGATGTCGATGGCTGTGACCTGCGGGAGGCGACCGTTGAGGACGCCGTGTGCGGGGTCGTGCCCCGGTACGTGGCGGCGCCGTCCGACACCGACGCCCTCGCGGGGGTGATGGCGGCGGCGCACCGGAGCGCGCTCTCGGTGACCGTGCGTGGTGGCGGCACCGCCCTGGACTGGGGTGGGCCGCCCCGCTCCCTGGACCTGGTGGTGGACGTCTCCGCGCTCTCCTGGATCGACCACATCGCCGGTGACCTGGTGGTGGAGGTCGGCGCGGGCACCCCGGTGGCCGAGCTGTACGCCGCGCTCGCCTCCGCCGGACAGCGGCTGTCCTACGACCCGGTCCGGCTCGGCGGCACGGTGGGCGGGGCGGTGGCCACGGGGGTGAGCGGGCCGCGCCGTCTGCTCTCCGGTGCCCTGCGCGACCTCGTGATCGGGATGACGGTGGTGCGCGCGGACGGGGTGGTGGCCAGCAGCGGCGGCCGGGTGGTCAAGAACGTGGCCGGGTACGACCTCGCCAAGCTGCACACCGGCGGGTACGGCACGCTCGGCGTGATCGCGTCGGTCGCCTTCCGCCTGCACCCCCTCCCGGAGTCCCTCCGGGTCGTGAGCGCGCGCGTGTCCTCCCGGTCGCGGGCCGAGGAGGCCCTGGCCGCGCTGAGGTCGACCTCCGTGGTGCCCTCAGCCGTGGAGCTGGACTGGCCCGCCGAGGGGCCGGGGCGGTTGGACGTGGTGTTGGAGGGCACCCCGGCCGGGCTGGAGGCACGTGCGGAGCGGACGGTGCGGGCCCTGGCCGAGTACGGTGCCGACGGCCCGCCCACCGTCTCCGAGGAGCTGCCCGACGGCTGGGGCCTGCTTCCCGCCGAGGGCACCCTCGCCCTGGTCACGACCCCGCCGGCGGAGAGCGTCGCGGCCGCCGCGTGGGTGTCGGAGGTGTCCGGCGCGGTCGACGCGGGCGCCCACACGCACGGGTCGGCGTCCACCGGGTCCCTGGTCGTCTCCTTCCCCCCGGGTACCGACCCGGAGAGGATCGGGCTGGTGGTCGACGGCGTGCGCTCGGCCACCGAGCACCCGCTGGTCCTGCTGCGCTCCGAACCGGACGTGCGCGCCGCCGGGATCAGCCCGTGGGGCGAGGTCCCGGGCCTGGGCCTGATGCGCGCGGTGAAGGACTCCCTCGACCCCGGGCACCGCCTCTCCCCCGGCCGGTTCGCCGGGGGGATCTGAGCCACCCGACCCCACCCGTTCGCCTCGATCCCAGGGAGCCCGCGTGACCGACCTACCGACCGATCCGGCCAGTGGTGGTCCCGGCGAGCGAGAACGGCTCTTCGGTGACCTGCTGAACGACTGCGTGCACTGCGGGTTCTGTCTGCCCACCTGCCCCACCAACGTCCTGTGGGGCCAGGAGATGGACTCCCCGCGCGGGCGCATCCACCTCATGGGCCAGATGCACGAGGAGGACGTGCTCACCGGAACGGCGGTCGGGCACTTCGACAACTGCCTGGGCTGTCTGGCGTGCGTGTCCTCGTGCCCCTCCGGGGTGGCCTACGACGCCCTCATCGAGCACACCCGGTACCGGGTGGAGGAGGAGCACCGGCGCACCCCGGGCGAGCGGGCGCTGCGCGGGGCCGTGTTCTCGCTCTTCCCCCACCGCGGGCGGCTCAGGGCGCTGCGCGGGCCCTTGCGCGCCTACCAGGCGAGCGGGGTCTCCGCGTTGGTCCGCAGGTCCGGGTTCCTGGACCGGATCTCACCGACCCTGGCCACCATGGAGCGGATCGCCCCGCCCCTGTCGGCTCCCCCTCCCCCGCTGCCCGAACTCGTCCCGGCGGTCGGTGAGCGGCGCGCCCGGGTGGGCATGCTCGTGGGCTGCGTGCAGGGCGCGTTCTTCCCCGAGGTCAACACGGCCACGGCCCGGGTGCTGGCCCTGGAGGGCTGTGAGGTGGTGATCCCGCGTGCCCAGGGGTGCTGCGGGGCGCTGTCGGGGCACTCGGGGCGACTCAGCGAGGCGGCGGAGTTCGCGAAGGGCCTGATCGAGGTCTTCGAGGCCCGCCAGGTGGAGCGGATCGTGGTGAACTCCGCCGGGTGCGGGTCCAGCATGAAGCACTTCGACCGGACCCTGGACGAGGCGGGGGCGGGACCGGCGTGGGTGGGGCGGGCGCGGGCGGTCTCGTCGAAGGTGGTGGACCTGACCGAGTACCTGGTGGCCCTGGGCCCGCGCGCCGAACGCCACCCGATCCCGCTCCGCGTGGCCTACCACGACGCCTGTCACCTGTCCCACGGTCAGGGCGTCACGGGCCAGCCGCGTGAGCTGCTTCGGCAGATCCCCGGGCTGGAGGTGGTGGACCTGCCCAACAAGGAGGTCTGCTGCGGTTCGGCGGGCGTGTACAACCTGTTCAAGCCGGAGGCCGCGAGCGAGCTGGGCGACCGCAAGGGCGCGGACGTGGCCTCCACCGGGGCCCGGGTGCTGGTGTCGGGCAACCCCGGCTGCTCCCTCCAGATCGCCTCCGCCATGGAGCGCGCGGGTTCGTCGGTGGCGGTGACCCACACCGCCCAGATCCTGGACGCGTCCCTGCGCGGCCTGGACGCGGGCCGGTTCACGGGGGCACACGGAGGCGGGTGAACCGTGCGGGGACCGGGCGGCGGCGGGGAGAGCACCGATCGCCGCCTGTCCCTTTCCTCCGATGTCCCGGAGACGAGACGGGGGATTCCCGCACGTCAGCCCCGAGGGCGCCACGCACGACGACACCGTCCGCGACGCCTGCGACGACGCCTTCGACGTCGCGGCGCGGAACGCGCTCTCCTCCCCGCGCTGAACCGCCGGGTCCCGTCAGAGCAGGATGGTCTCGCCCTCGGCGACGATCACGGCGGGGCCGGTCAGGCGGGCGCCCGAGGCGTCCACGTGGACCGTGCACTCACCGCCGGGAACGCGGACCCGCCACGTGGCGTCCTCGCCCTCGGGGGTGGCGGCGGCCGCCGCCGCCACGATGCCGGTGCCGCACGAGCGGGTCTCGCCGGAACCGCGCTCGTACACGCGCATCTCCAGCACGCCGGGGCCCGCCTGGGAGTACACCTCGACGTTGGCCCCCTCGGGGAAGGCCTCGGTGTCGAGCACCGGAAGCTCGGTCAGGTCGATCCCGGCCACCGGGGCGTCGACCTCGCAGGCCAGGTGCGGGTTGCCCACGGAGATGCGGGCGCCGTGCACGACCTGTCGGGCGAGCTTGGCCGAGGAGGTGCCCAGCCGCTCCACCCGGCCCATGTCCACGGTGACGGCACCGTCGGACTCGATCACGACGCCCTTGGCACCGTCGCGGCTGCCGACCTCGAACCGGTCGTCCGTGACGAGTCCCGCGTGCCGCAGGTAGTGGGCGAAGACCCGCACACCGTTGCCGCACATCTCCGCGACGCTGCCGTCGGAGTTGCGGTAGTCCATGAACCACTCGGTCCGCTCGGCGGTGCGGGCGGCCGGGGCGAGCGCCTCGCCCAGCGCGCTCGTGCGCACCACCCGGAGGACGCCGTCACCCCCGATTCCGGCCCGTCGGTCGCACAGCGAACGTACGGTCTCCTCCGTGAGCTGGAGCTCCCCGTCCGGGTCGGGGAGGATCACGAAGTCGTTCTCGGTTCCGTGGCCCTTGGCGAATCGCATGCTGGCCATCCTAGACGCGCGCACCCAGGTCATCGAACGGAGCGCCGTCCCACCGAACTCCCACCGTTCTCTCACCCGCTCTGGCCCCGGAGCGGGCCGGACGTGGCTACGCTGGGGGGATGATCAAGGTGATCGCGGTCGTGGGCCCGACCGCTGTGGGCAAGTCGGACCTGGCCGTCGATCTGGCGGAGTGGTTGGAGGAACGCACCGGGCGTCGGGGCGAGGTGATCAACGCCGACTCCATGCAGCTCTACCGGGGCATGGACATCGGTACCGCCAAGCTCCCCGTGGACGAGCGCCGGGGCGTGCCGCACCATCTGCTGGACATCTGGGACGTGCACGAACCCGCCGATGTCGCCACCTACCAGACGCTCGCCCGCGAGCGGGTGGACGACTGCGCCGACCGCGACGTCATCCCCGTCCTGGTGGGCGGTTCCGGGCTGTACGTGCGCGCCGTCCTGGACCACATGGAGTTCCCGGGCACCAATCCCCGCGTGCGGGCCCGGCTGGAGAACGAGCTGGCCGACGTCGGCCCCGGACTGATGCACGCCCGCCTGGCCGAGGCCGACCCCGAGGCCGCCCGCACCATCCTGCCCGGCAACGGACGGCGGATCGTGCGTGCGCTGGAGGTCATCGAGCTGACCGGGCGCCCGTTCACCGCGAACCTGCCCGACCACACCTCCTTCTACCCGTGTGTGCAGCTCGGGCTGACCGCCCCGCGCCCCGAACTCGACGAGCGCATCGACCTGCGGGTCGAGCGCATGTGGGACCAGGGCCTGCTGGAGGAGGTCCGCCGCCTCGACAAGCAGGGTCTGCGCGAGGGGCGCACCGCGTCCAAGGCGCTCGGCTACGCGCAGGCGATCGCCCAGCTGGACGGGGAGATCACCGAGACCGAGGCCAAGGAGCAGACCGCCCAGGCCACGCGCCGGTTCGCCCGCCGCCAGGAGTCGTGGTTCCGCCGTGACCCCCGGGTGCACTGGCTCCCCTACGACGCCCCGAACCTGCTGGAGCGGGCGATGACCCAGGTGGAGTCGGCGCTGTCGGGGCGCACCGAGGAGCCGGGCGAGGCCCTGGTGGACATCGCCACGCTGCTGCCGAACTCCCAGCGCTGAGCGCCGTCCGGGCTCACGCCCAGGCGGCCACGAAGTACCCCACGCCGTAGGGCGCCTCGTAGGCGAGGAGGTCCCCGCTGAGGGCGCCCTCCGGGGCCGCCCCGGCCAGGACCTGCCAGGCGGGGCGTCCGGCCACCATGAGTTCGAGGGCCAGCTCGGGGTCGAGCCCGGCCAGGTGGGCGGTGTCCGCCTTGCCCAGGGCCTCGGCGACGGCGTCGTCGTGGGGGACGGCCCGTTCGTCCACGTACCCCGGTGAGTGCTCGGTCCTGCGGGCGCTTCCGTCCCCCATGACCAGCAGCGCGACCCGGTCCGCCGAACCGGCGAGTTCCGCGCCGAGCTCCGCCGCGCGCTCCGGCGTGGTCCCGGAGGATACCTCCAGGTAGCCGTCCGATGTCAGGCCGCCGCGTTCGGCCAACCAGCGCCCGGTCGTGGCGGCCAGGTCCAGGACGGCGGGTTCCGGTCCCACCCGCAGGGCGACTCCGAAGCTGGCGAGGTCTCCCCCCGCCTCGGGCCCGAACAGGTGCTCGCGCGGGCCCCGACCCACCACGAGCAGGCGGTCGGCCCCGGCGCGGACCAGCCCGGCGACGGCGCGGTCGCAGGCCGCGCGCAGGGCGTCGAGGTCCGGCGCCGCCCCCCGGGCGACCTCGGGGAACAGCACGGGCGGATGCGGGCACACGGCGGCGGCGATCAACACAAGGGCGAGGCTATCGTTCCCGTCCGCTCCGGTTTCCCGTCCCCTCCGGCGCGCGCCACCGGTTTCCCTCCCGGGGGCTTGTCCCGCGACGCGATCTGGCCTAGCTTTGACTGTGTGACCGGATTTGAAATCCAGTCACAGAGTCAGAAGGATGCGGACCGGGAACGGAGGTCTGGATATGGTCTTCGCGTCAAGGCTGGTGAGTGCCCTCACCGGCGGCCCCCGCACCGAAGGAGCCGTACGTGTCCCCGTCCGCCGACCACAACACCCAGGACCGACCCGCCTCCGGACGCGAGCTACGGGCCGACCGCATCCTCGACGCCACGGAGGAGCTGATGGTGTCCTGGGGTCACCGCAAGACCACCATCGACGACGTCGCCCGCCGGGCGGGGGTCGGCAAGGGGACCGTCTACCTGCACTTCCCCACCAAGGAACGGCTCTTCCTCACCGTCGTGATGCGCGCCCAGCACGACATCGTCGGCCGCCTGCTGGACCGTATGCGCGAGGACCCGGAGGCCGCCCGACCCAGCGAGATCGCGCGCCACATCTACCTCCTCCAGTTCGACTCCCCCGTCATCCACGCGCTCTACAACAACGGCAACGAGGACCTCAACTCCTTCTCCCGTGCCTTCCCCAAGCTGGTCAGGGACCTCTCCGAGGCCCGCCAGAAGGCCCTGAGCGAGTACTGGGACCTGCTGGAGGCGCACGGGGTCCTGAGCCCGCTGATCCCCACCGAACAGCAGTTGTACGCCTACAGCTCCACGGTCATCGGACACATGCTCTCCGAGCCCCTGCTCGCCCGGCAGGGCTACCCCGTCCCCGACCGCACCGCCCGGGCCGACCTGGCCGCACGCAGCATCCGCCTGCTCCTGGAACAGGACGTGACCGAGGCCGCCATGAGGGCGGTGCAGGCGGGGACCATCACCCTCTTCTCCGGACTCGACCAGATCCTGACCGGCGAGATCGAGGAACAGAAGCGCGTCAAACGCAGCACGTAGACCCCAGGAGGGGCACATGCCTACCGCCGCACCCGTCACGGACCACTCCCGCGACCCCGAACCCGTCAACATGCGCGACGAGGAGTTCGCCGCACGGCCGCTGGAGGTGATCGAGCGGATCCGGGCCGCGGGCGGTTCCGCGCCGGTCCTCTTCCTCGACGGCCAGCCGGGTCGGGCCTTCGTCGACGACGACGACGTGCGCACCATCCTCAGCGACCGGCGGTTCGTCGTCGACCCTGAGAACGTGCCCGAGGGGTTGGAGAAGACCCGGCGTTCGGACGCCCTGGTCGCCCAGGGCCTGCGCCGCGACCTCGTCACCTACCTGACCGAGTCGATGCTGGACAAGGACGGCTCCGACCACGCCCGCCTGCGCAAACTCGTCTCCCGCACGTTCACCGTGCGCCGCGTCAACGAGATGCGCCCGAGGGTCGAACGGATCGCCGCCGACCTGCTCGCGGAGCTCCCCGGGCACGCGGACGAGGACGGTGTGGTCGACCTGATCGAGCACTTCGCCTACCCGCTGCCCATCACGGTCATCTGCGACCTGGTGGGGGTCCCGGTGGCCGACCGCGCCCAGTGGCACGTCTGGAGCCACCAGCTCACCCAGTTCGACCCGTCCCGGCCCGAGGTGATGAACGAGACCCTCGGCGCGATGATCGACCACATCCAGGCGATGATCAGCGAACGCCGGGAGCACCCGCGCGAGGACCTGCTCGACGCGCTGGTGCGGGCCCGGGACGAGGGCGGCGGCCGACTCTCCCAGAGCGAACTGGTGACGCTGGTCTTCACCCTGGTCATCGCGGGCCACGAGACCACCGCGCACCTGCTGGGCAACGGTACCCGCGCGCTCCTGGAACACCCGGACCAGCTCGCCCGGCTCGGCTCCGACCCCGGGCTGCTGCCGTCCGCCGTTCACGAGATGCTCCGCGTCGGCGGGACCGCGGTCGCGGTCAAGGCCCGGTACGCGACGGAGGAGGTCCGGCTCACCCGTGGGACGGTGGCCGCCGGAGAACGGGCGGTGGCGCTGGTCGCCGGAGCCAACCACGACCCGGCCACCCACCCCGAGCCGCACCGGTTCGACGTCACCCGGCACCAGGGCAGGCCCGGCGAGGCGCACGTGGCCTTCGGGCACGGCGCGCACTACTGCCTGGGCGCGGCCCTGGCCCGCCAGGAGGGCGAGGTCGCGTTCGGCGCCCTGCTCACCACCTACCCGGAGCTGTCCCTGGTGCCCGGCCGCCCGCCGGTGCCCGACGCCGTCCCCGGGATGCTGCGACTGAGGGAACTGCCGATCCGGCTCCGGCCCGCGGGGGCGTGAGCCGCGTACGAACGGCACGAGGCCCCCGGCGCGTGTGCGCCGGGGGCCTCGGTGGCGTGCGGATCAGGCGTCGCAGCAGCCGCCGGCGGGGGCGGGCTGCTCGTCCGGAACACCGATCTTCGGCATACCCA
Organism: Nocardiopsis sp. iso_237; assembly: GCF_056173345.1. Taxonomy (NCBI): domain Bacteria; kingdom Bacillati; phylum Actinomycetota; class Actinomycetes; order Streptosporangiales; family Nocardiopsidaceae; genus Nocardiopsis; species Nocardiopsis sp. iso_237. The sequence goes on from NZ_CM149669.1 coordinate 4,707,841, forward strand.
GCAGCACGTCCGGCTTGGTGACCTGGACCGGCCTGCCCTGGCGGGCGTCCCAGGCGTCACCGGCGCGGGTGCGGCGCAGGTTCCCGATGCCGGAGTCGGCGACCAGGTGGTGCGGGGCGGCGTAGGTGACCTCGACGGTGACCATGTCGCCCGGGCGGGGCTCCTCGGAGTCGCCCACGGCGAAGTGCACGAGGCGGTTGTCGGGGGCGCGGCCGGAGAGGCGACGGTGCTCGCCGTCCTTCTTGCCCTCGCCCTCGGAGACCATCAGTTCGACCTCGCGGCCGACCAGCTTCTGGTTCTCCTCCCAGGAGATCTGGTCCTGGAGCTCGACGAGCCGCTGGTAGCGCTCCTTGACGACCTCCGGCGGGATCTGGCCGTCCATGGTGGCGGCCGGGGTGCCGGGGCGCTTGGAGTACTGGAAGGTGAACGCCATCGCGAACCGGGACTCGCGGACCACGTGCAGGGTCTGCTCGAAGTCCTCCTCGGTCTCACCGGGGAAGCCCACGATGATGTCCGTGGTGATGGCGGCGCGGGGCATCGCCGCGCGCACCTTCTCCACGATGCCGAGGAAACGCTCCTGGCGGTAGGAGCGGCGCATGTCCTTGAGGACCTTGCTGGATCCGGACTGCAGCGGCATGTGCAGCTGCGGCATCACGTTGGGCGTCTCGGCCATGGCCTCGATGACGTCGTCGGTGAAGTCGCGCGGGTGCGGGGAGGTGAAGCGGACCCGCTCCAACCCCTCGATCTCGCCGCAGGCGCGCAGCAGCTTGGAGAAGGCCTGCCGGTCTCCGAACTCGCTGCCGTAGGCGTTGACGTTCTGGCCGAGCAGCGTCACCTCGGTGACGCCCTCGTCGACCAGGGCTCGGACCTCGGCGAGCACGTCACCGGGGCGCCGGTCCTTCTCCTTGCCGCGCAGCGCGGGCACGATGCAGAAGGTGCAGGTGTTGTTGCAGCCGACCGAGATCGAGACCCAGGCCGCGTAGGCGGACTCGCGACGGCTCGGCAGCGTGGACGGGAAGTGCTCCAACGCCTCCGCGATCTCGACCTGCGCCTCGCGCTGGACGCGGGCGCGCTCCAGCAGCGTGGGCAGGGAGCCGATGTTGTGGGTCCCGAACACCACGTCCACCCAGGGGGCGCGGCGCACGATCTCTCCGCGGTCCTTCTGGGCGAGGCAGCCGCCCACGGCGATCTGCATCCCGGGGTTGGCGTCCTTGACCGGGCGCAGGTGACCGAGGTTGCCGTAGAGGCGGTTGTCCGCGTTCTCACGGACCGCACAGGTGTTGAAGACGACGATGTCTGCGGTGGTGTCCTCAGCTGCGCGATCGTACCCAGCGTCCTCCAGCAGACCGGAGAGGCGCTCGGAGTCGTGGACGTTCATCTGGCAGCCGTAGGTCCGCACTTGGTAGGTACGACTCTGGCTCACCGTTCCAGGCTATCCGCTTCGCGGCGGCGTCCAGGACGCTCGCGCGGCGCCCGACCCGGGGGCACCGGGCGGAGCCGCCCGGCCCACCGGTGACGGCCACCGGAACCGGAGCGGATTCGGCCGCCGGGGACCGTTATGGACAGGTCGGGTGACCGGTTACCGGGGGCACGGTTTCCGGGGCGAGCTCTGGGCCGCCGCCCCTCTTCCTGAAGAGCTCCTTAAGGCGGAAAGTCTGTTTCCGAGAAAAGGGACGCTCCGTAACACACCAGTAATCTCCGCCCCGACCCCCGGGCCAGAACCTCCCGTGTGACCTGGAGGGACGACACCAACAGCGAGCAGGCCCGGAGTTCCGACTCCGTCACTGAGAGCGACCGACGGAAACTCTGGAGAGCGACTCCGACACTCCGCGCGACAAAAGCCTTCTTACACAGCGAAACCGATAACGGTTTTACCAATCACGCCGTAACAACTCAGCTACTCCTGGGTCAAGCAGCGTTTTCGTGATGACACGGCAACTTGGACCCATTAGGTTCCGATGCATGACTTCAACTCCTCTCGTCGTGCTGGAGAACGTCAACAAGCACTTCGGCGACCTGCACGTGCTCCGCGACATCGATCTGACGGTTAACTCCGGCGAGGTGGTAGTCGTCATCGGCCCGTCCGGGTCCGGCAAGTCGACGCTCTGCCGCACCATGAACCGGCTCGAGACGATCGACTCCGGTGTCATCTCCCTGGACGGCCAGCCCCTGCCCGCCGAGGGCCGAGGCCTGGCCAAGCTGCGCAGCGACGTCGGCATGGTGTTCCAGTCGTTCAACCTGTTCGCGCACAAGACCGTGCTCCAGAACGTGACGCTCGGCCCGATGAAGGTGCTCCGCCAGTCCAAGGCCGACGCCGATGCCCGCGGCATGGAGCTCCTCGACCGTGTACGGATCGGCAACCAGGCGCACAAGTACCCCGCGCAGCTCTCCGGCGGGCAGCAGCAGCGCGTGGCCATCGCCCGCGCCCTGGCGATGAACCCGAAGGTGATCCTCTTCGACGAGCCGACCTCCGCCCTGGACCCCGAGATGGTCCAGGAGGTCCTCGACGTCATGACCGACCTCGCCAGCGAGGGCATGACCATGGTCGTGGTCACGCACGAGATGGGCTTCGCCCGACGCGCCGCGAACCGGGTCGTGTTCATGGCCGACGGCCAGATCGTCGAGGAGAACACGCCCGACGAGTTCTTCACCAACCCCCAGTCGGAGCGGGCCCAGGACTTCCTGTCGAAGATCCTGACCCACTAGGTTCCCCGAGCCCCGGGCTCCCCCAGATCTTCGCGTTCTTCGCACGCTCAAGGAAGAGGTACCCCACATGCGAGCACGTCGTTTCAACACCATCCTGGGCGGCGCCGCCGTCCTCGCCCTGGCCCTGTCCGCCTGTGGCACCGCCGAGGTCGGCGGTGAGGGTGACGGCGGCTCCGGCGACGGCGGCGGCGACACCATCACCATCGGTGTCAAGTACGACCAGCCGGGCCTGGGCCTGAGCGAGGGCGGCACCCCCGCCGGTTTCGACGTCGACGTCGCCACCTACATCGCGGGTGAGCTCGGCTACTCCCCGGAGCAGATCGAGTGGACCGAGGCGGCCTCCGCCAACCGTGAGTCCTTCCTCCAGCAGGGCACGGTCGACATGATCCTCGCGACCTACTCGATCACCGACGAGCGCCGCCAGGTGGTCGACTTCGGTGGCCCGTACTACGTCGCCAAGCAGGACATCCTGACTCAGGCCGACAACTCGGACATCAACAGCCCCGAGGACCTCAGCGGCAAGATCCTGTGCTCGGCCTCCGGCTCCCGCTCGGCGCACAACATCACCGAGGAGATGGAGATCGACGCCGAGCTGCGCGAGGCGGGCAACTACTCCGAGTGCCTGGAGCTGCTCAGCAACGGCACCGTCGACGCCGTCACCACCGACAACACCATCCTCGCGGGCTTCGCCGCCCAGAACCCGGACGACTTCCGGATGGTGAACAACCCGTTCGGTGAGGAGAAGTACGGCGTCGGCCTGCCCGCTGGCTCCACGGACCGCTGCGAGGAGATCAACGCGGCCATCACCAAGATGTGGGAGGACGGCTCGGCCGTCGAGTACCTGGAGGACGCCTTCGGCGCGACCGACTTCGCCTACGAGGAGTCCGTCCCCGAGCTCGAGGCCTGCGCCTAAAAACGTCATCTGACCTTGTTCGGAAGGTGGGGCCGGGACCGCCCGGCCCCACCTTCCGAGCCTTGACCGGCTGGGACCTATGGAAGCCTTTCTCAGCAACATCGACAGGGTCGTCGACGGTTTCTCATGGACCGTCCGGCTCACCCTGTTCAGTGCCGTCTTCTCGTTCATCCTCGGCATCCTGCTCACCGCGATGCGGGTGTCCCCCGTCCCGCTGCTGCGCGGTCTGTCCACCGCCTACGTCGAGGGCATCCGGAACTCACCCCTGACTCTGGTCCTGCTCTTCTGCGGACTGGGCCTGAACAGCGCCCTCGGGCTGAGCCTGGCCGACACCGTGGCCTGGGACGTGTTCTGGTGGGCGGTCATCGGACTGTCCGCCTACACCGCGTGCTTCGTGTCCGAATCGCTGCGCGCCGGTATCAACACCATCCCGCTGGGCCAGGTCGAGGCGGCCCGTTCCCTGGGCCTGACCTTCACCCAGAACCTGCGTCTGATCGTCATCCCGCAGGCGCTGCGGACCGTCGTCGGTCCGCTGGGCAGCGTGCTGATCGCGCTGACCAAGAACACCACCGTCGCCTCCGTCGCGGGGCTGGGCGTCCAGGAGGCGTCCCGGGAGATGAAGCTCATGTTCGACCAGGGCATCGCCCCGGTCCTGCCGACCTTCGTCGGATTCGCGATCGGGTTCCTGATCCTGACCCTGCCGATGGGTTACTTCTTCGGCTGGCTCGCCAAGCGAGTGGCGGTGGTCCGATGAGCGCGCAGGCCGTTCTGTTCGACGCTCCTGGGCCCAAGGCCAAGGCGCGCAACGTCCTCTACACGATCTTCACCGTGGCCCTCGGGCTGGTCGGGCTGGCCGTGCTGTACCTGGGGTTCAACCGGACCCTGAGCGAGCGCGAGTCACCCCTGTTCTCGGCGCAGACCTGGGCGGTCAACCCGTCGGGGCAGTGGGCCGCGGAGAAGTGGGAACCGTTCCTGCGGCCGGAGACGTGGACGGGCTACGTCCTCCCCGGTCTCCAGAACACGCTGACGGCGGCGCTGACCGCGTCGGTGCTGGCGGTGCTGTTCGGCCTGGTCTTCGGTATCGGCCGGCTGTCCGAGCGGTGGTGGATCCGCATCCCGTCCGGGGCCGTCGTGGAGTTCTTCCGCGGCATCCCGCTGCTGATGCTGATCTTCTTCACGATGGCGCTGCCCATCGTGGCCTGGCAGCTCTTCGACATCCCGACCGGCACCTTCCAGGTGACCGCGCTGGTCGCGGTGGTCACGGGCCTGACGCTGTACAACGGTTCGGTGCTGGCCGAGGTGTTCCGCGCGGGCATCCTCGCCGTGCCGAAGGGTCAGGCCGAGGCAGCGCAGTCCATCGGTATGAGCCGGACCCAGACGATGTGGACCATCCTGATCCCGCAGGCCATCACCTCGATGATGCCCGCGATCGTGGCCCAGCTGGTGGTCCTGCTCAAGGACTCCGCGCTGGGTTACATCATCGCCTTCCCGGAGCTCCTGCGCAGTTTCACGCTGGTCGCCACCCGGGAGAGCAACGTGATCCCCGCGGCGATCATCTGCGCGATCATCTACATCATCATCAACCTGTCGCTCAGCCGGTTCGCGATCTGGCTGGAGCGCCGCAACGCCCGACGGGGCAGGCCCTCCGCCAAGGCGACGGCGGCGGGCGGCGCGCCCACCGCCGTGACCGGCGCCCCCGGCGGCGCGCCGGTGTCCGGTGGCGCGGCGGCGGCGTCCGGTTCGGTCGCCACCGAGACCGACGAGGGTCCCGAGCGGAACGAACCCGCCTCGGACGACGGAGGTTCCGACCCTGACGGGGACTCCGGTTCCAGCGGGGACTCCGACTCCGGCGGCGACGGGGGTTCGAGCTCGTAACCGAGCTCCCCGGCCACACCCGCGAAGGCCCCGTGGACGCACCCCGAGTGCGTTCCACGGGGCCTTCGTCGTGGGTGGCACCGGTGTCCGGCTCCGTTCGGCGGCGTCACCGGGGGTCCACACCGCCGTCACCGACCTCCGGCCGACCCCGTCTGCCCACAGGCGGCCCCACCGGGACTGCACACGAAGCCCACGGAGCACTAAGGTCGACATGTCATCTGATCACACCCACGACCCATCCTGAGCGGGACATGTCTGAACTGTCGAGCCCCCACGGCTCCTGGCCATCACCCATCAGTGCCGGTGACGTCGCCCGAGGAGTGCGCCAGATGGCGTACCCGTCCGTCCTGGGCGAGGAGGTCTGGTGGGAGGAGTACCGACCGGACGAGGAGGGGCGCACCACGCTCGTGCGCCGGGACGCGGACGGCACCGTGCGCGACCTGCTCCCCGCCCCGTGGAGCGTGGGCACGAGGGTGCACGAGTACGGCGGCCGCTCCCACCTGCCGGTCCCCCGCCGCGACGACAAGGCCATCGCCCGGGTGGGCGTGGTCTTCGCCAACTCCGAGGACCAGCGCCTCTACCTGCTCGAACGCGGGGCCAAGGATCCGGTCCCGCTGACCCCCGAGCCCGGGTCGCCCGGGGCCCTGCGCTACGCCGACCCGGCGCTGGGCTCCGACGGCAAGCAGCTGCTGTGCGTGCGGGAACAGCACGTCGACGGCGGCGTGCGCCGTTCCATCGTGGCGGTCCCGCTCTCGGGGCGGGGCGGTCACGACCCGTCCGCGATCCGCGAGCTGGTCTCCGGCGCGCACTTCTACGCCTCCCCCACGCTCTCCCCGGACGGCACCCACCTGGCCTACGTGCGGTGGAACCACCCGAGGATGCCCTGGGACGGGACCGAGCTGCGGGTGGGCGAGATCACCGAGAACGGGCTGCTCGGGGAGTACACGCTCAAGGGCGGGGTGGACGAGTCCGTGCTCGCCCCCGTCTGGGCGGACGACTCCACGCTGTACGTGGCCTCGGACTGGCCGGGCTTCTGGAACCTCTACCAGGCGGGTCTGAAGGGCCAGGCCATCGCCCTGTACCCGGCGGAGGAGGAGTTCCACTCCCCGCCGTGGCGCCTTGGCGAACGCTGCTTCCGCCTGCTGGACGACGGACGGATCGTGACCCTGCACGGCGACACCGCGATGCGGCCGAGCGTGTACGACCCCGACACCCTGGAGCTGGAGCCGGTCAGCACCGACCTGACCGCGTGGTCGCACCTGGACTCCGACGGGACCAGCGTGGTGGCCATCGCCGCCTCGGCGGACACCGCCGGGTGCCTGGTGCGGCTGGACCCGGACCGCCGCACCGTGGAGGTCCTCGTGGGCACCGACACGGCGGTGGACCCCGCGTACCTGCCCGTCCCCCGCAAGGAGACGCTGCCCGGCCGCTACGGGGCGACGGTGCACGCCAACGTGTACCCGCCCACCAATCCCAGGGTCTCCTCGGACGGCCCGGCCCCCTACGTGGTGTGGGCGCACGGCGGCCCGGTCGGGCAGGCCTCGCGCTCGCTGGACCTGGTCAAGGCCTACTTCACCAGCCGTGGGATCGGCGTCGTGGACGTGGACTACGGCGGTTCCACGGGCTACGGGCGCTCCTACCGCAAGCGCCTGCACAAGGAGTGGGGCGCGGTGGACGTCGAGGACTGCACCGCCGCCGCCCGCGCCCTGGTGGAGCAGGGGCTGGCCGACCCCGAGCGCCTGGCGATCCGGGGGCCGAGCGCGGGCGGGCTCACCGCGCTGCTCGCCCTGACCGGTGACACCTTCGCCTGTGGGGTGTCGTACTTCGGCGTCACGGACCTGCTGGGGCTGGTCAAGTCCACCCACGACTTCGAGTCACGCTTCACGGACACGCTGGTCGGGACCCTGCCGGGCTTCGTGGAGACCTACCGGGAGCGGTCACCGATCAACCGGATCGGTGAGATCAAGGCCCCGGTGCTGCTCTTCCAGGGACTGGAGGACAGGGTGGTCACCCCCGACCAGGCGACCCGCATGGCCACGGGGCTCAGCAGGCGCCAGGTGCCGCACGCGCTACTGGAGTTCGAGGGCGAGGCGCACGGCTTCCGGTCCGAGGCCGCGCGTGTCCGCACCCTGGAGGCGGAGCTGGCCTTCTACGCGGGGGTGTTCGGTTTCACGCCGGACGTGGCCCCGCTGGAACTCACCACCGATCCCCCCGCGCCGCGCGAGGAACCGGAGGACGACCTCCCGGTGGTGGAGCAGCTTCCGGAGGTGACCCCGGAGGCTGGTGTGACCGCCGTGACCGGCGAGCCCGTGGTCCGGGAAGGCACGGAACCGACCTGACCCTCGCGCGCGGAGCCGGGTCGTCACCCTGTCGGAGTTCGGGCCCGCACGGAGAGGGCGCCGGAAAGGTCACCCCTCCGCCGAAGGGGTGCACGGAGTCGCCGCAGCCGACGCCTGTGGGGAGAGCGCCTGTGCGCCGACCGGGCCCTGTTCGATGAGCGGGAACAGGGACTTCCCCAGCTCCGCCCTCCAGGGCCGAGTTCGGGCGTCTCACCGAGGCGGACCCGGCGCTGGAGTCCTGCTCGACGCGCTGCACCGGAATCGAACTCGCCCCGCCTTCCAGGGCCGAGTGCGGGCGCCGACCGGGCCCTGTTCGATGAGCGGGAACGGACCTTCCTGAACCCCGCCCTCCGGAACCGGGCACGGTCCGTCTAACCGAGGCGGGCGAGGAGGTGGGCGTCGAGGAAGCCCCGTTCGGAGGCCGGATCGTGGAGCAGCCGCGCGAACACGGTGAACCCGGCGTCGGCCAGCAGTTCGGCGAATCGATCCGCGGGCCAGCTGTGGGCGGGCGCCACCTTGTGGTCGAAGCGGATCGTCTCCGGGCCGTCCGTGCCGAAGAACGAGACCAGCAGCAGACCCCCGGGCGCCAGTACGCGCGCCTGCTCGGCCAGCAGCGCGGGCAGCTCCTCGGGCGGGGTGTGGATCATCGAGTAGTGGGCCAGCACGCCGCCGAGCGCGCCGTCCTCGACCGGCAGGACCTCCATCCGCGCCTCGTCGAACCGCAGGGACGGGTGCGCCCGCCGTGCGTGCTCGACCATGGCCGGGGAGAGGTCCAGGCCGAAGGCGTCCAGCCCCAGGTCGTGCAGCATGGCCGTCAGATGTCCGGGGCCGCAGCCGACGTCGGCCGCGCGTGGGTTCCCCGTCCCGCGCACCAGCTCGGCGAAGGTGCCGATCATGTTCCGCGAGAACGGTTGTGTCTCCAGCCGACCGGCGAACATCGACGCGTACAACTCGACGACCCCGTCATAGGCCGCCCTGGTCTGGTCCTGGTGCTCCGTCATGGGAAGGGAAGCTAGCATCCGCACGGATCCCCGCGTCGCCTGGGCGGTCGAACCGGCCAACGCCCGCGAAGGCTCACGGCACCCGAAATCCGCTCCGGACCAGGCCCCGGTCCTCCGGTGTCCCTCCACTCGCACCGCGCGGACCAGCGCGACCCGAGAGCGGACCCGGCACCGCGTGATCACCCGTCCGGCCGGATCTCACCCGGTCGCACGTACACGCGCATCGTCGAGGTGGTCCCGGACCGGCGCTCCCCGGCTCCGTGGTGTCCACGGGTGATCGGATCGGCTCCGAAGGCATGACTCAAGGCAGCCCGGCTCCTCGCCCCGAACAGCCCGTCCAGAACACACGCGGAGCCAACGACCTGGTCGAATCACGCCCGGAGTCACCCATCCGCGCAGGGGCGACATGACCGTCACGCGTGCTCCGGCACCGTGTTCACCGTTGGTCGAGGCGCGCGGGGAACACGAGGCTCCCGGCGCTCTGCTCGCCCCGCCACTCGGGCCGACCGTCCCGAACCGGGCGGCGGGAGGCTAGAAGTCGGGGTGGTCCAGGTCGGCCTCCAGGCCTTCCTGCTCCATCTCCTCGCGGACGATGCGGTAGGACAGGCCTCCCGGGTATCCCTTGCGGCCCAGGACGCCCAGGGCGCGGCGGATCCGGGCCTCCTTGTCCTTGCTGCGGCTTCCGCGCAGGCTCTTGCGGGCCAGGGCGCGGGCCGCCTCCTGCTCGTCCTCGTCGCTGACCTCGGAGACCGCCTCGCGGACGGTCTCCTCCTCCACGCCCCGGGTGCGCAGCTCCTGGGTCAGGGCGCGGCGGGACAGGTGTCTGCCGTGCTGCCGGGAGGAGACCCAGGCCTGGGCGAAGGCGGCGTCGTCGATCAGCCCGGCCTCGTCGAGGCCGTTGAGGACCTGCTCCACCACCTCGTCCGGGTACTCCCTGCGGTGCAGGGAGCGTTCCAGCTGGGCGCGGGTGCGCGGGGAGTGGGTGAGCATCCTCAGGACCAGGTTCCTGGCCTTGTTCTCGAGGTCCGCTCCGGGCTGCCCACCCGGAGCGGCCTCCTCGTCGGCGCTCACCGGATCGGCTTCGGCCGGTCCGGTGCGGTCAGGTGACCGGCGCCCCTCACGCATCCGGGGCGGCGGCCTTGGTGGTCTTGGCGGCGGCCCGCTTGGCGGGGGCCTTGGGCTCCTCGGCCTTGACCGGGTCGGCGGCCTTGGGCTCGGCGGGGCCGGAGGCGCTGTCGTCACCCTGACCGGGGATGCCCAGCTTCTCCTTGATCTTCTTCTCGATCTCCTTGGCCACGTCCACGTTCTCGCGCAGGAAGTTGCGGGCGTTCTCCTTGCCCTGCCCGAGCTGGGTGCCGTCGTAGGTGTACCAGGCGCCGGACTTGCGCACGATGGCGTGCTCCACGCCCAGGTCGATGAGGCTGCCCTCGCGGGAGACGCCGACACCGTAGAGGATGTCGAACTCGGCCTGCTTGAAGGGCGGCGCGACCTTGTTCTTGACGACCTTGACGCGGGTGCGGTTGCCGACCGCGTCGGTGCCGTCCTTGAGCGTCTCGATGCGGCGCACGTCCAGGCGGACCGAGGCGTAGAACTTCAGCGCCTTGCCACCGGTGGTGGTCTCCGGCGAGCCGAACATGACGCCGACCTTCTCGCGGAGCTGGTTGATGAAGATCGCGGTGGTGCCGGTGGAGTGCAGGGCACCGGCGATCTTGCGCAGCGCCTGGGACATGAGCCGGGCCTGGAGGCCGACGTGGCTGTCGCCCATCTCGCCCTCGATCTCGGCGCGGGGCACCAGGGCCGCCACGGAGTCGATCACGATGATCGAGACGGCGCCGGAGCGGATGAGCATGTCGACGATCTCCAGCGCCTGCTCACCGGTGTCCGGCTGGGAGAGGAGGAGGTTGTCGGTGTCGACGCCGATCTTCTTGGCGTACTCGGGGTCGAGCGCGTGCTCGGCGTCGACGAAGGCGGCGATGCCGCCCATCTTCTGGGCGCTGGCCACCGCGTGCAGGGCGACGGTGGTCTTACCGCTGGACTCGGGGCCGTAGACCTCGACGACCCGGCCCTTGGGCAGGCCGCCGATACCCAGGGCGACGTCCAGCGCGATGGCGCCGGTGGGGATCGCCTCGATCGGCGGACGGTCGTCGTCCCCCAAGCGCATGACGGAGCCCTTGCCGAACTGCCGCTCGATCTGCGCGAGCGCTGTTTCGAGAGCCTTGTCTCGGTCTCCAGATGCCACGGGATTCCCCTGTTGGGTTGATGCCTTTTTCTTCATGATGCGCATGACGCTACGCGGTCGGTACGACAATCGCGACGCTCGGCGTCCGCCCGTCGAGAACCCAGACTACCCGAACTCATGTTCGAAATCCGGCACGAACCCCTGGCGTCCGGGTTTTTACGCGGGCTTGGCGAAGGCCGGGTCAGCGGACGGAGGCGGGAAGGTCGAACGCGTCACACACGGCCCGCCACACCTCCTTGGCCGAGATCCCGTCGGCCAGCGCCTGGTTGACCGTGCGGGAACCGAGCTTCTCGATGACGTAGTCCTTGGCCAGGCTGTCCGCGTAGGCCTCGCCGAACTGGGCGTGCATGTTGTGCCAGAAAACAGTGAGTCTCATCGGCCCCAGTATGAGTGACCGGAGGGAGCCGCGGGGACTCGTCCACAGGACGGATTCCACCCGGTCCGCGCGCCCGGGTGTCCTCCGACGATCTGTCGGACCCCTTGGGCAGACTGGTGCGATGAGCGGAGCGACCGACCCCCTGGCACCCTTCGGAGCGGCGACCCGGGCCTGGTTCGAAGGGGCCTTCCCGAACGGTCCCACGGCCGCCCAGACCGAGGCCTGGCGGACGATCGCCTCCGGCCGGGACACGCTGGTGGTGGCGCCGACCGGGTCGGGCAAGACGCTGTCGGCCTTCCTGTGGTCCCTGGACCGGCTCACCCACGCCCCGGTGCCGACGGACCGGTCGAAGCGCTGCCGGGTCCTGTACGTGTCGCCCCTCAAGGCGCTGGCCGTGGACGTGGAGCGCAACCTCCGCCAGCCGCTGGCCGGAATCGCGGCCGCCGCCGAGCGCGGCGGGGAGGCCCTGTCCCCGGTCACCGTGGGGGTGCGCACCGGCGACACCCCCGCCCAGGAGCGGCGTCGGATGGCCACCCACCCGCCGGACGTCCTCATCACCACGCCCGAGTCCCTCTTCCTGGTCCTGACCTCCCGGGCCCGCGAGGGTCTGGCGGGGGTGGAGACCGTCATCGTGGACGAGGTGCACGCCCTGGCCGGGACCAAGCGCGGCGCCCACCTGGCACTGAGTCTGGAACGCCTGTCCGCCCTGCTGGACCGCCCGGCGCAGCGGATCGGCCTGTCCGCCACCGTGCGCCCGCGTGAGACCGTCGCCGCCTACCTGACCGGCACCGGCGGGGGTGCCGCCGAGGCGGGCGCCGTGATCGTGGCCCCGCCGGACACCCCGCGCATGGACCTTCGGGTGGAGGCGTCCGTCCCCGACCTCGACGAACCCGGGAGCCCGCCCGCCACCGCCGAGGGGCTTCCCCCGGACCCGCGCGCGGGCAACACCATGAGCCGCGGTTCGGTGTGGCCGCACATGGAGCGCCGGGTCCTGGACCTGGTCGAGGCCAACCGCTCCACCATCGTGTTCACCAACGGCCGCCGCACCGCCGAGAAGCTGTGCGCCCGGCTCAACGACCTCCACGCCGAACGCGTCGACGGCGGCCTGCCCGGCGAGGAGGTCGCCGCCCAGGTCACCGGCCAGTCCGAGCAGAGCCGGGGCGGCGCTCCGGTGATCGCGCGCGCCCACCACGGGTCCGTGTCCAAGGCCGAACGGGAGCTCATCGAGGACGACCTCAAGGCGGGGCGGCTGCGGTGCGTGGTGGCCACCTCCAGCCTCGAACTCGGGGTGGACATGGGCGCGGTGGACCTGGTGGTCCAGGTGGCCGCTCCCCCGTCGGTGGCCAGCGGCCTCCAGCGGGTCGGCCGCGCGGGGCACCAGGTGGGTGAGACCTCGCACGGGGTGTTCCTGCCGCAGTACCGGGGCGACCTGCTGGCGACCACCGTGGTGACCGAGCGCATGCGCGCGGGCGGGATCGAACGGCTGGAGATGCCCAGCGATCCCCTGGACGTGCTGTCACAGCAGGTCGTGGCGATGGTGGCGATGGACGAATGGACGGTGTCCGGGCTGGCGGCGCTGGTGCGCCGGGCGGCGCCCTTCGCCCGCCTGAGCAACGCGGTCCTGGAGTCGGTGCTGGACATGTTGTCGGGCCGCTACCCCTCGGACGAGTTCGCCGAGCTGCGACCGCGTCTGGTGTGGGACCGCGAGGAGGACGTGCTGCGGGCCCGGCCCGGCGCCCAGCGGCTGGCGGTGATCAGCGGCGGCACCATCCCGGACCGGGGCATGTACGGCGTGCACCTGGCCTCGGAGTCGTCGAGCAGGGCGCCGACCCGTGTCGGTGAGCTGGACGAGGAGATGGTGTACGAGTCGCGGGTGGGCGACGTGTTCGTGCTGGGTTCGACCTCGTGGCGGATCGAGGCGATCACCGCCGACCGCGTGATGGTCTCCCCCGCCCCTGGCAGGCCGGGCCGGATGCCGTTCTGGAAGGCGGACGCCCTGGGCCGTCCGGCGGAGCTGGGCCGGGCGGTGGGCGCGATGACCCGCGAGCTGGCCGACCGCGACCAGGTGGCCGGTCGTGAGCTGGCCTCGGACGCGGGGCTGGACGACTGGGCCGCGGACAACCTCGTGGAGTACGTGGCCGACCAGCGGGAGGCGACCGGGAGCGTGCCCGACGACCGCACGGTGGTGATCGAGCGCTTCCGTGACCAGGTGGGCGACTGGCGGGCGGTGGTGCACTCGCCGCTGGGGGCCCGGGTGCACGCCCCGTGGGCGCTGGCGATCGCCGGTCGGGCACGGGAGCGGTTCGGGACGGACGCGCAGGTGGTGCACGGTGACGACGGGATCGTGCTGCGGCTGCCGGACGTGGAGGCGGGCGGCCTCCTGCGTGCGGGAGAGCTGACCGACCTGGTGTCGTTGGACCCCGAGACCGTGGAGGCCGTGGTCACCGACGAGCTCACCGGGTCGGCGCTGTTCGCGTCCCGGTTCCGTGAGTGCGCGGCGCGGGCGCTGCTGTTGCCCCGCCAGCGCCCGGACCGGCGGATGCCGCTGTGGCAGCAGCGGTTGCGGGCCCAGCACCTGTTGTCGGTGGCGGGCCGGTACGGGTCGTTCCCGATCGTGTTGGAGACGGTGCGCGAGTGCCTGCGGGACGTGTTCGACGTGCCCGCGCTGGCCGAGGTGCTCACCGACGTGCGGGCGCGGCGGGTGCGGGTGGTGGAGGTGGAGACCCCGCAGGCCTCGCCGTTCGCCCGGTCGCTGCTGATGGAGTACACAGCGGCGTTCCTGTACGAGGGGGACGCCCCCGCCGCCGAGCTGCGCGCGCAGGCGCTCACCCTGGACCCGTCGCTGTTGGCGGACCTGTTGGGCAGCGCCGACCTGCGGGAGCTGCTGGACCCGGAGGTGGTGGAGCACACTGACGCCCTGTTGCAGCGGACCGCCGCCCCGGTGCGGGACCTGGAGGGCGCCGCCGACCTGCTGCGGGAGGTGGGTCCGCTGACCACCGCCGAGGCGGCCGAGCGGGGTGTGCGACGGGAGTGGCTGGCCGGGCTGGAGGGTTCGGGCCGCGTAGTCCGGATGCGGGTGGCCGGGGCCGAGCGGTGGTGCGCGGTGGAGGACACGGCCCGGCTGCGTGACGCCCTGGGCGCGGAGCCCCCGTCCGGTGTGCCGGAGGTGTTCCTGGAGCCGGTGGAGGAGCCGCTGGTCGACCTGGTGTCGCGGTACGCGCGCACGCACGCGCCGTTCACCTCGGCGGAGGCGGCCCGGCGGCTGGGACTGGGGCGTGACGCGGTGGAGGGTGCCCTGCGGGAGCTGGCGGGGCGCGGACGGGTGGTCAGGGGCGGGTTCCGGCCCGGCGGCAGCGGTACCGAGTGGTGCGACGACGACGTGCTGCGCCGTCTGCGGCGCGGCTCGGTCGCCCGGCTGCGCAGGGAGGTCGAGCCGGTCGAACCCCGGGCGCTGGCCCGGTTCGTGCCGCTGTGGCAGCGGGCCGTCCCGGACGCGCGGCTGCGCGGCCCCGACGCGGTGTTCGAGGCGGTGGAGTCGTTGCGCGGGACCGCTCTGGTCGCCTCCTCGTTGGAGTCGACGGTGCTGCCCGCCCGGGTGGAGGGCTACTCCCCCGTGTCCCTGGACGCGCTCACCCAGGCCGGTGAGGTCGTGTGGGCGGGGACCGGGGCCCTGCCGGGTGAGGACGGCTGGCTGGCGCTGGCCCCGGCGGACGAGGCTCCGCTGCTGTTGCCCGATCCGGTCCCGCCGGAGGAGGGTTCCCTGGCCGAGACCGTCCTGGGGGTGCTGCGGGAGGGCGGTGCCCTGTTCTTCCGGGACGTGTCCGACCGCGTCGCCCGCGCCCTGGGCGGGGCGGTGGTCTCCGACGCGGACCTGGTGGCGGCCGTGTGGCGGCTGGTGTGGGCGGGGTGCGTCACCAACGACACCCTGGCCCCGCTGCGCGCCGTGCTCGGGGCGGGGCCCGTCACGCGCCGGGGCTCGTCCCGCGCCCGGCGCCGCCCGGTGATGCCCACGCGGTCCGGTCCGCCCACGGCGGCGGGCCGCTGGTCGGCCCTGCCGGTGCCCGATCCGGACCCGACCCGGCGCACGCTGGCGCGGGTGGAGGCACGGCTCGAACGCGACGGGATCCTGCTCAAGGGGCAGCAGGGGCGGGGCATCTCGTCGGACGAGTACCGGGTGCTGCGGTCCATGGAGGAGTCGGGGCGGGTCCGCCGGGGCTACTTCGTGGAGGGGTTGGGCGGGGCGCAGTTCGCGCTGCCCGGGGCGGTGGACCGGCTGAGGGCGCTGTCCGGTGAGGAGCCCGGCGGCCCGACTCCGCCCGTGGTGCTGGCCGCCACGGATCCGGCCAACCCGTTCGGCGCGGCGCTGTCCTGGCCCGCGGGCGCGGCGGGCGTGGAGGCGTCCCACCGTCCGGGGCGGGTCGCGGGCGCGCTGGTGGTGCTGGACGGCGGGCGCCTGACCCTGTTCGTGGGCCGGGGAGGGCGGTCGGTGCTGACCTTCGGCTCCACCCCGGCGCTGCTGGAGCGGGCCGCGCGCGCGGTGGCCGGGCTGGTGGCCTCGGGCGAGGTGGAGTCGCTGACGGTGGAGCGCGCGGACGGCGCGGAGGTGTTCGGGACCCCCGTGGACACCGCGCTGGTCTCGGCCGGGTTCCACGTCACCCCGAAGGGGCTGCGCCTGCGCCGCTGAGCGCGGCGCGGCCGTGAAACCACTGGCCGAGCCGCGCCGTGGTGCGCGAGGATCACCTCGACCGCACGCACTCGTACACAGGAGGTGGCCTTGTCACTCGTGATCCGTCCCATGGAGCCGGAGGACGCCGACGCGCTGGTGGAGGTGTCCCTTGCCGCGGACACGCTCTTCGCCGAGGCCGGACTGGAACTCCCGCCGGACGACCCCCGGGAGATGCTCGACCACGTGGAGCGGGTCCTCGTGGCCGTCACGGACCGGGGCGTGTGCGGTCTGGCCGCCACGATCACCCTGGACGGCGCCGTCCACCTCGAACAGCTCGCCGTCCACCCGGAGCACGGGCGGCGCGGGATCGGCGGGGCGCTGCTGGAGGCCGTCAGCTCCCGCGCCGAGGAGGACGGGCACGACCGGGTCACCCTCACCACCTTCCGGGACCTTCCCTGGAACGGCCCCTGGTACGAGCGCCGGGGCTTCGAGGAGCTGCCGCGGGAACGGTGGGGTCACGAGCTGGAGCGGCAGTGGGAGGTCGAGGCGGAGGCGGGGATCCTCGTCCGGCCCAGGATCGCGATGGTGCGGCCGCTCGGGCGCGGTTGACGGTGGGCGGTCCGCCCCGAATCCCGGCCTTCGCTTTCGTCCCGCTTCGCGGTGTTGAGAGTATGGGGGTATGCACCCCACCGATCCCTCCGACCCCTCGGGCCCGACCGCCGACCTCAGCCAGGCCTCCCCGCGCGGGTCGGTCGGGCGTTACACGTTCCTCGGTGAACTGGGCAGCGGGGCCATGGGGACGGTGTGGCGGGCCCACGACACCGGGCTGAACCGGGAGGTCGCGGTCAAGGAGGTCCACCTCCCCCACGACATGCCGCCGCGTGAGCGCGAACGCGCCCGGGCCCGGATGGTGCGCGAGGCGCAGGCGGCGGCGCGGGTCTCCCACCCCTCGGTGGTGACCGTGCACGACGTCCTGGACGAGGGCGGCGTCACGTTCATCGTCATGGAGCTGCTGGACGGTGAGTCGCTGCGGGACCGGCTCCGGCGTACCGGGCCCCTGTCCGAAGCCGAGGTGGAGCGGATCGCACGTCCGCTGCTGGGCGCACTGTGGGCCGCCCACCGGGCCGGGGTGATCCACCGCGACGTCAAGCCCGCCAACATCATGCTGAGCGAGGACGGCGCCCGACCGGTCCTGACCGACTTCGGGATCGCCAACCTGCCCGACCACGAGGGCACCGCGCTCACCGGGACCGGGACCATCCTCGGCACGGCCGCCTACGCGGCTCCCGAGCGGTTGGAGGACGACGAGACGAGCGCGGTCTCGGACCTGTGGAGCCTGGGCGCCACCCTGTTCGCGGCGCTGGCCGGGGAGTCCCCGTTCAAGCGGGACACGCTCACAGGGACCCTCACGGCGGTGCTCACCCAGCCCGTCCCCCCGGTGCCCGCCCGTGGGCCGGTGGCCGCCGTGGTCGCCGGGCTGCTGGTGCGCGACCCCCGGCGGCGCCTGCTCCCGGAACGGGCGCTGGAACTGCTCGACTCACCCGTTCCCGCCGCCTCGGCGGCTCAGGCGTTCCCGGTACCGCCGCCCGCGGCTGCGGCGTCCCGGCCCCGGCGTTCCCGCGTCCCGCTGTGGATCGGCGCCGCCGCGCTCGCGGCCCTGCTGGTGGTGGGCGGGCTCACCCTCCCCGGCCTGCTGGCCGACGGGGACTGGAGCGAGGCGGAGGCCCAGCTCACCGAGGAGGGGCCGGTTCCGGAGCCGAGCGGTGCCCCCTCCGACTCCGAGGGATCGTCCGACGCCCTCCCCGAGACCCTCTCCGACGACGACGCGCCCGAGGGGCACGTCCGCCTGAGCGACGGCGTGGTGGGGCTGGTCATGCCGGAGGACTGGACGGTACGCGACGGGGACCTCCAGGGCGGCGGCGAGTCGGCCACCCGGCTGTCCTCGTACGACCTGGTCACCGGTGACGGGGACGGGTCCGTCACGGTCGTCGCCACCGAGTACGACTTCCTGGTCCGCGACGCCGAGGGCGCCATGGTGCGGATGGAGCAGCTGCTCCAGGAGGACGAGGAATTCAGCGACGTCCGGCAGCAGCGGCTGGAGACCGAGCAGCTGGAGGGCCGCCTCCAGAGCGCCGTCTACGAGGTGCTGTTCCGCCACGAGGAGCGCGAGTCCCCGGAGCGGTGGATGTTCACACGGGAGATCACCGACGAGGCCCGGGGGATCTCCTACCGGATCAGCTTCAACTTCCCGGCCGACCTCCGTGACGCGCACCAGGACGAGTTCCAGGCCGTCCTCGACTCCTTCGGCCCCGACACCGGCGGGGACTGACCCCGCCGTAAGGCCACGGCCGCGCGCCCCGGCGGGTGAGGGTGCCGGGGCGCGGAGGCGGTGGGGGACGGGGGTTTCAGACCGTGGAGGAGAAGACCTCGTCCCGGGCGCGTTCCAGGGCGTGCAGCAGGGCGCCCCGCACCACCGGACTGCCCTCGACGGTGCCCATGGCCACCTCGGTGACGTTGGGTGCTATCCGCGCTGTGGCCGCCTGGACCCGCTCCGCGAGCTTGGGGCCGCCCGCCTTGGCGACGTCGCCGCCCAGGACCACCAGACCCGGGTCGACGATGACGCTGACCGCCGCCACGCCCCGGGCGAGGCGGTCGGCGAAGGCGTCGAGGAAGGCGTCGCTCTCGGGGCTGTCACCGGCGGAGGCGGTGGCCACGACCTCGGTGACGTCGTCGCCGGGGATGCCGTGCTCGGCGGCGAGCTGGACCACCTGCTTGGCCTTGACCAACGCCTGGAAACCGTGCGGGAGGTCCCGGTTGCCCTCCTGCAGGTGGGAGTCGTAGCTCCCGGACAGGCCGACGTCGACCGGCATCGGGGCACCGGGCACCGGCAGGTAGCCGATCTCCCCCGCGCCGCCGGAGCGGCCCCGGAGGATACGGCCGTCGATCATCGTGGACATGCCGACGCCGCCCGCCGCGCTGAGCCAGATGAGCACGAACTCGTCCGCGCCCTCGGCCGCGCCCTCGGAGTACTCGGCCAGGGCGGCCAGGTTGACGTCGTTCTCCAGCATGACCGAGCGCTTGAGGTCGCTGCGCAGGGCCTCCAGGACGCCCTCGTGCCAGGACATGAGGTCGAAGGAGAACCGGATGTCACCGGTGCGCGGATCGACCACCCCGGGGGTGCCGATCACGCAGGCGCGGACCTTGTCCAGCGGGACCTCGGCGGTCTCGGCCAGGCGCATCACGGCGGTGTGCACCAGGGCGACGGGGTCGTCGGAGGCGCTGGGGTCGACCGTCACCTCGCTGATGACCCGGCCGGTGATGTCCGCGATGGTGGCCGTGACCCGCCCCGCGCTGACGTCGAGCGCGGCCACGTAGGCGCTCTCCGGGACGACCGCGTAGAGGGCCGCGTTGGGTCCCCTGCCCCCCGCCTGGCTGCCGACGACCCGGACGAGGTCGCGTTCCTCCAGACGGGAGAGGAGCTGGGACGCCGTCACCTTGGACAGGCCCGTCCTCGTGCCGAGTTGGGTCCTGGTGAGCGGACCGCCGGACAAGAGGAGTTCCAGTGCCGCGCGATCGTTGAGCTGGCGCAGCAGCCGGGGAGTCCCCGGACGTTGAGACATAACCGTGACACCTCACCCTGTTTTTATTAGGAAAGTTTCCTGTTAATTTAGCTGACAACCTCACAGGAGGTCACGTCCCGGCAGGTCCGAGGCTGTATTCGGGCCACCGGTACCCGCGCCGGCGGGGCGGTCACAACCAGTGCTGTCCCAGCACACCCCCATAAGAGACGTCGAGGCGCCCGGGTCCGTTCATGATCCCAGGTCGTTTCGAGCACAGGCGCCGAGCCCCGGCGTGACGTGCGAAGGGAGATACGTTCACATGAGGTTCCCCAAGATCGCTCTGGCCTCGGCCGTGGTGATGCTCGCGGCCGCCTGCGGCGGTGGCGACGACAGTTCTTCCGGCGAGACTCCTGATTCCCTGACCGTGTGGGTCATGGGCACCTCCCAGGACAACCTGGTCGCGTACTTCGACGACGCGGAGAGCCGCTTCCAGGAGCAGTACCCGGACACCGCCGTCAACGTCGAGTTCATCCCGTGGGGCGACGCCCAGGAGTCGATCACCAACGCCATCGCGGGCGGTGACGCTCCCGACGTCCTGGAGGTCGGCAACGACCAGGTCTCCAGCTGGGCGTCCCAGGGCGCGCTGCTCGACATCGGTGACCACGTCAGCGAGTGGGCCCCCGCCGCCGACATGGACCAGGAGGCCCTGGAGTACGGCACCTACAACGGCGTCCAGTACGGCGTCCCGTGGTTCTCCGGCGTGCGCACCCTCTACTACCGCGCCGACTGGCTCCAGGAGATCGGCCACGAGCCGCCCGCGACCTGGGACGAGCTGATCGAGGTCTCCGAGGCGATCGAGGAGGAGTACGGCGTCCCCGGTTTCGCCGCGCCCACCGACTTCACCAACGGTATCGCCAGCTTCATCTGGGGCAACGGCAGCGAGATCGCCGTCCAGGACGGCGAGGAGTGGACCGGTCGGCTCACCGACCCCGAGACCGTCGAGGCCGTCGAGTTCTACGCCGGACTCACCGAGGACGGCGTCTCCCCGCAGAGCTACGTCGGTGAGACCGAGCTGGTCGCGCTGGCCGACATCGCCAACAGCCAGCTCGGCATGTACATCGACGGCAACTGGGCCCTGGGCTCCATCGAGGAGCAGGCCGAGGACCCGGAGGTCCTGGAGAACATCGCCTCCGCCCCGATCCCCGGCTCGGAGGGTATGGCCCCGGTCTTCGCCGGCGGTTCGGCCCTGACCGTCTTCGGCCTCACCGAGTACCCGGACCAGGCCTTCGACCTGCTCGGCATCCTGGGCGACCAGGAGGGCGGCAAGGCCTACGCCGACGTCGCGGGCTTCTTCCCGGCCTACCCGGAGCTGCTCCAGGCGGACGAGTACCAGAACGACCCCGCCCGCGCCGCCGCGGCCACGAGCATGCAGAACACGCGCTTCTTCCCCAGCACCCCGCGCTGGAACGCCGCCGACCTGGACAACAAGATCCTGCCCGGCGCCGTGCTCGACATCGTGCGGGGCGGCGACCCCGAAGAGGTCATGGAAGGCGCCAACGAGCAGCTGACCACCATCCTCAACGAGCCGGTCGAGTAAGAGCCCGTCCCTTCTGAGCACAGCCGTGAGGGGCGGGCGCGGACCCCGCGCCCGCCCCTTCCGGTCGAACCCGCCCTGATTGAGAAGCCCATGCCGAGAACCGTCGACAAAGCGTCAGCCGAACCGGACGGCGCCGTAGGTCAGGCCCCCGCCCGAACCAGGCGGCCCAAGCCGATCCCGTACCTGCTCATCATCCCGTCGGTGATCCTGCTGGCGGTCGTCCTGCTCTGGCCGATCGTCCAGATGGTCTGGTACTCGTTCACGAGTTTCACCACCCGCAACCTGATGCCCAACCAGCCGGGTCCGGAGTGGAACAACTTCGCTCACTACCAGAGCCTGCTCACCGACCCCGCGTTCTGGTCGATCCTGCGCAACACGGTCGTCGTCTGCGTCCTCATGGTCGGCATCACCATGGTGCTCGGGACGCTGATCGGCATCCTGCTGCACAAGCTGCCCAAGTGGTTCTCCACCTTCGTGGCCATCGGCATGATGCTGGCCTGGTCGACCCCGGCCCTGAGCGCCTCCCTGGTCTTCCGGTGGCTGTTCCTGCCCGAGCGCGGCCTCGTCAACGTCGTCCTCGACCGCCTGCCGGACTGGCTCGTCGGTGACGGATGGCTCCAGTACAACTGGTTCCTCGAACCGCTGTCGCTGTTCAGCATCCTCGTCATGGTGATCGTCTGGCAGTCGTTCCCGTTCGTCGCGGTGTCGGTGCTCGCCGGACTCAAGAGCATCCCGTCCGAGCTCTACGAGGCGGCCCGGATGGACGGCGCCAACGCCTGGAAGTCGTTCTGGAACGTCACCTTCCCGATGCTGCGGCCGCTGTTCGCGCTCCTGCTGGTCCTCCAGATCATCTGGGACCTGCGCGTGTTCACCCAGCTGTACATCCTGGCGAACAGCTTCCAGAACAAGGACGTCTACCTGCTCTCCTACTACATCTACCAGCAGGGGTTCAGCGCCAGCCCGGCCAACTACGGCATGGGTTCCGCCATCGCGGTGGTCATGACCGTCATGATCCTCGCCGTCACCGCGTACTACCTGCGCATCATGATCCGCCAGGGGGAGACCCGATGACCGCCGTCGACAAGACCGCCCGAACCTCGACCGCCGCCGCCCGCGGCTCCGCGTCGGGTGGTTCCGGCGGCACCGGGACCCCGCGACGCGTCCACCGCCGCAGCCCGCTCCGCCGCCTGCGCGAACTCCCCCTGTACCTGGCCGGGATCGCCGTCTTCCTGTTCTCGGTCTTCCCCGTCTACTGGATGGTCTCGACGGCCTTCAAGCCGACCGGGGAGATCTTCACCCGGGACCAGCGGCTGTTCCCCCAGGCGCCCACGCTCGAACACTTCGACCGGGTGATCAACGGCCAGCTGATCCCGGGGGTGAACTTCGGGACCTTCCTCGCCAACAGCCTCCTGGTCACCCTCGGCGCCGTGGCCATGGGAGCCCTGTTCTCCCTGCTGGCGGCGGTCGCCGTCGCCAGGTTCCGGTTCAAGCTCCGCTCGGCCTTCATCATGCTGCTCATCGTCATCCAGATGGTGCCGATGGAAGCGATGATCATCTCGATCTTCATCAACTTCCGGTCGCTCTCGGAGGCCACCGGGGTGCAGCTACTCGGCAACCTCTCCGGTCTGCTGATCGTCTACACCGCCGTGTCGCTGCCGATCACCATCCTGATGCTCCGCGGCTTCGTCGCCGCCGTCCCCAAGGAGCTGGAGGAGGCCGCGGCCATCGACGGTGCCAGCGGCTGGACCATCTTCTGGCGCATCCTGATGCCGCTCGTCGCCCCTGGTCTGGTGGCGGCCAGCATCTTCGCGTTCATCACGGCGTGGAACGAGTTCATCGTCGCCCTGACCTTCCTGGGCCGGAGCACGGACAACTACACGCTGCCGCTGACCCTCTCCTACTACTTCGGCCGCTTCGGCACGGAGTGGGGTCCGATCATGGCCGCCTCGACCCTGCTGACCATCCCGGTGATGCTCTTCTTCCTCTTCGTCCAGCGCCGCATGGTCTCCGGCCTGACCATGGGGGCCGTCAAGGGCTGACCGCCCGCCACCACCGGCCGCCACACCACCTCATCCCCGCCACGCGTCTGCCCTCCCCTGGGCACCCTTGCTCACCGAACGGAGTTCGTCATGCCGCACGACCCGACACTGGAGCGTCTGGCCAACGCCACGCTGCTGGTGCCCTTCGAGTCCCTCCAGGCCCCCCGATGGATCTTGGACGGGCTGGCGGACGGGATCTCCGGCGTCTGTCTCTTCCACAACAACCTGGAGAGCCCCGAGCAGGTCACCGCGCTCAACGCGAGCCTGTGCGAGGCCACGGACACCCCGCTGATCTCCCTGGACGAGGAGGGCGGCGACGTCACCCGCATCGGCCAGGCCCGGGGCAGTGACTACCCCGGCAACGCCGCCCTGGGCGCGGTGGACGACCCCGAACTCACCCGGGCCACCCTGCGCGCGCTCGGCCACCAGCTCTCCGGTCTGGGCTTCAACCTGGACCTGGCCCCGTCGGTGGACGTCAACGTCGCGGACGACAACCCGGTGATCGGCACCCGTTCCTTCGGGGCCGACCCCGAGCTGGTCGCCCGCCACGCCGCCGCCTCCGTTCGCGGTCTCCAGGAGGCCGGGGTGGCCGCGTGCGCCAAGCACTTCCCCGGCCACGGCGCCACCTCCCAGGACTCGCACCACACCCTGCCCCGTGTCGAGGCCGACGCCGAGCTGCTGCACCGCCGTGAGCTGCTGCCGTTCCGGGCCGCCATCGACGCCGGGGTCCGCTCCATCCTGACCGCGCACATCGAGCTGCCCGGTCTGGGCGGCGGCGACGGCCCGGCCACGCTCAACCAGGCCGTGCTCAACGACCTGCTGCGCGGCGAGCTCGGGTTCGACGGGGTCGTGGTGAGCGACGCCATGGACATGCGCGGGGTCAGCGGCGAGATCGGCATCCCCGAGGCCAGCGTGCTCGCGGTGGCGGCCGGGTGCGACCTGCTGTGCCTGGGCCGGTTCGTCTACGCGGACCAGGTCGCCCAGGTCCGCACGGCGCTGGTCGAGGCCGTCCGTGAGGGCCGCCTGGCCGGGGAGCGCCTGGAGGAGGCGGCCGACCGCAACGCCCGGCTGCGTCAGTGGATCAAGGACTCCGCCGAGGGCGGCTCCGCCACGGAGGACTCCGAGCAGGTCGGCCTCACCGGGGCCCGCCGCGCCGTCCGCGTGGACGGGGACCTCCCGCCGCTGGAGAACCCGTACGTGATCGAGGTGGACGCCCCCGCCGGGGTGGCCGTCGGTGACGTGCCGTGGGGTCTGGGCCCCTGGTTCAGCGACACCGTGCGGGTCTCCCCCGAGACCGACGAGCCCGCCGCCGTGCTGGCCGCCGCCTCCGGCCGCGACCTTGTCGTCGTGGTGCGCGACGCGCACCGGTACCCGACCGCCCAGGCGTTCGTGAACGCCCTGCTCAGCGCCTACCCGAAGGCCGTGGTGGTCGAGATGGGCCTGCCCATCTGGCGCCCCGCCTGCGGGGCCTACGTGAGCACCTACGGCGCCGCGCACGTCAACGGACTCAGCGCCGCGGAGCTCCTGGGCGCCACGGGCGCGCTGGAGGCCGCACGGTAGGCCACCCGCCCTCGACCCCTCCCAGGGCGTACCCACCCCGTACGCTCCGCCTCGGCCCGGTCCCCACCACTCCACCAGGGACCGGGCCGAGGGTGTTCTCCGGTTCCGACACGAGGGCGCACGCCGCCCATGTCCCCGAAAGTCGGTAGGAGAAGTACCCTTGGCGTGTAGCATCCCGGCCGCTGGCAACACTCGTCGGCGCCCGGTGCCCCATTCGCCCTTCTAACCACGGCATAATCACAGCATGCGCCTTTCAGCCCGGGTCGACTACGCGCTTCGCGCGGCCGCAGAGCTCGCTGTCGCCAGCGACGGTCCGGTGACGGCCGAGCAGCTCGCACGCGCGCAGGCCATCCCCGGAAAATTCCTAGAGAACATCCTCACCCAGCTACGCCGTGCCGGTCTGGTACGCAGCCAACGGGGTCCCGTCGGTGGTTACTGGCTGGCCCGACCAGCGGCGGAGATCTCCCTCGCCGACATCATCCGAGCGGTCGACGGACCGCTCGCCAACGTGCGCGGGGAACGCCCCGAGCACGTCGACTACGACGGGGCCGCCCGCAGCCTGCAACAGGTGTGGATCGCCCTGCGCGCCAGCGAGCGCTCCATCCTGGAGGGGGTCAACCTCCAGCACCTGGTCACCAACGAACTCCCCGAACAGGTGCGTGTGCTGGCAGAGGACCCCGAGTCCTGGGTCAACCACACCCACCGTTGACGGACGCCCCGCCGGGGCTCCGCCCAGAACACCGGAAGCCGGTCACCCCGAGGGGTGACCGGCTTCCTGAGTGAGGACTCGTACGGTCCACGCTGACGTGTGCGGGTGGGGCCGGGTGTCACACACCGGCCATGTCTGCGACCTGGGGAACACGGTCCGGAACGGGCGCGATGCCGAGGTCCTGCGCGGGAACGGGGTCGGTCGTGACCGCGTCGCCCAGCAGTGCGGCCTCCTGGAGCTCGGCCAGTGCCAGCTGGTCGGAGACCTCCCTGAGGACCTGCGAGAGCGGGACCCCGAGGGCCCCACAGATCGAGGAGAGCAATTCGGAAGATGCTTCCTTCTGTCCCCGTTCGACCTCGGACAGGTATCCGAGGGAGACCCGTGCATCGGCCGACACCTCGCGGAGGGTGCGACCCTGGCGCTGACGCAGCCGCCTGAGCACGTCACCAAGTAGGTGACGAAGCAGGACCATCATTCGCGCTCCCTCCCACCGGTAACGACCTTCATATACAACACCGTACCTGCCCCACGCCCGATTCGGGCACCTCTTGCCGTCCTGTTCGCTGGAGGGGGAACCGCACCCGGGGGTGGTTTTGTTCCCCCACCCCGGGGGGAGGTGGACCAGCCGGAGGGATCAGGCCCGGGTGTTTCCCGTCACGTCCCCGCGAACGGCGGCCCCCAGGAGCCTCAGCGCACCCGTGACCGTGTCAAGGCGGATACCCGAACGATCCCCGGTGAAACTGAACCGGACGACCCGGGTGTGTGAGTCCGGTCCCGCGACCGCCGCGTAGACGGTGCCGACGGGCTGTCCGTCCTGCGGTTCGGGCCCGGCCACGCCCGTGACCGCGACCCCGAAGTCGGCTCCGGTGAGTCGGCGCGCCCCGCGCGCCATGTGGGCGGCGACGTCGGGGTGGACGGCGCCGTGCTCGGCCAGCAGCGCCTCGGGGACGCCCAGGACGGAGGACTTGGTGTCCGTGGCGTAGGTGACGGCCCCGCCCCGGTAGGTGGCGGAGGCACCGGGGACGGCGGTCAGGTGGGCGCCGATGAGCCCGCCGGTGAGGGACTCGGCGGTGGCGGCGGTGGCCCCGACCTCCAGGAGGGCGCGGTGGGCGGCCTGCGCGGCCTCCAGCGCCTCTCCCCCGATCCGGGTGTCCCCCGCCTGGCCCACGGCCCTACTGCTTCCCGCCGTCGGCGCCCTTGGCACGGACGAGGCGGACGGCGTCGGCCACGTAGGTCAGGCCGGTCCAGAGGGTGACGGCCAGGGCGGCCGCCATGACCCCGTGCGCGATCCAGGTGAACACGCCGGTGAAGGGCAGCAGCCCCAGCGGGAACAGGTAGATGCTGATCGCCACGATCTGGAGGACGGTCTTGAGCTTGCCTCCGCTGCTGGCGGGCATGACGCCGTAGCGCAGCACCGCGAAGCGCAGGGCGGTGATCCCCCACTCGCGGAGCAGGATCGCGATGGTGACCCACCACCACAGGTCGCCCTGGACGGAGAGCACGATCAGCGCGGCTCCGGTCAGCGCCTTGTCCGCGATGGGATCGGCGATCTTGCCGAAGTCGGTGACCAGGTTCCGGCGGCGGGCCAGCTCACCGTCCACCCGGTCCGTGATGGCGGCGATCACGAAGACGGAGAACGCGGCGAGCTGCCAGCCGAGCCCGTCCAGGAACATGAACCAGACGAAGACCGGCACCATGACCAGGCGGCTCATCGTGAGGATGTTCGCGATGTTCCACAGTGGAGCTTGGGGGGCGGACGAGGCCGCGGGGTCGTTGGTGCTCATCTGTCGGCGGCTTCCCCGTCCTGCTCAGCGACGAGGTCGGCCCCCATCGACTGGATGACGGTGGCGCGCACGAGGTCACCGACGGCCAGGCCCTCGCCGTACAGGATGGTGCTGCCGTCGACCTCGGGCGCCTGGTGCTCGGCGCGGCCCTCGTAGGCGCCGTCCTCCAGGACGGTCTCCACCAGGACGGTCACCTCGGTGCCGATCCGCTCCTCGGCCCGCTGGACCATGAGCTCCTCGGCCAGGCGGTTGAGGGTGTCCACGCGCTCCTGGACGACCTCCTCGGACACCTTGCCCTCGTGGGTCAGGGCCTCGGTGCCGTCCTCGTCGGAGTAGCCGAACACGCCGATGGCGTCCAGGCGGGCCTCGCTGAGGAAGGCCACCAGCTCCTGGAACTCCTCCTCCGTCTCGCCGGGGAAGCCGACGATGAAGTTGGAGCGCGCACCGGCCTCCGGGGCGCCCTTGCGGGCGGTCTCCAGCAGCTCCAGGAAACGCTCGCGGTCACCGAAACGGCGCATGCGGCGCAGCAGCGGGCCGCTGGCGTGCTGGAAGGAGAGGTCGAAGTAGGGCACCACGCCGGGGGTGTCGGTGAGCACGTCCACCAGCCCGGGGCGGACCTCGGCGGGCTGGAGGTAGCTCACCCGGACCCGCTCCAGGCCCTCGACGGCGGCCAGGCGCGGCAGCAGCTTCTCGAGCGCGCGCACGTCGCCCAGGTCCTTGCCGTAGGACGTGGAGTTCTCGCTGACGAGGAAGACCTCGCGCACGCCCTCGCTGGCCAGCCACTCGGCCTCGCGGACGATCTCGTCGGGCTGCCGGGAGATGTAGGCGCCCCGGAAGGCGGGGATGGCGCAGAAGGTGCACCGTCTGTCACAGCCGGAGGCGATCTTGAGGTTGGCGACGGGGCCGCCGGTCAGGCGGCGGCGCGGGGTGGCCGCACGGTAGGGCAGCTCGGTGCCCTCGGCGCCCTCGGAGTCGGTGAAAGCGGCGTGCCCGGGCACGTGGACCTGGGAGGCGTCGCGCTCGGCCGGGCTGATCGGCAGCAGGGTCCGGCGGTCGCGCGGATCGTGCGGGGCCAGCTTGCGGCCGGCGACGACGTCGTCGAGACGGTCGGTGATGGTGGCGTAGTCGTCGAACCCGATGACGTTGGCCTCGGGGAGGGCGTCGGCCAGCTCGGAGCCGTAGCGCTCGGCCATGCAGCCGGCGGCGATGACCTTTCCGCCGCCCTCGGCCGCCTCCAGAAGGGTCTCGATGGAGTCCTGTTTGGCGGCGTCGATGAACCCGCAGGTGTTGACGACGGTCACGTCGGCCTTGGTGTCGTCGTCGACGAGGTCCCAGCCGCCAGCGGCAAGGCGTCCGGCGAGCTCTTCGGAGTCGACCTCGTTACGCGCACACCCCAGGGTGACGAGTGAGACAGTACGGCGCGATGACATGGCTTCCAAGCGTGTGGGAGAGCTACGGGTGCAGCGGGCGCGGCGCGGCCGAAGGCCGGGGTACCGGTCGGGTCGTGCTGTCGCACGAAGGCGTCGATGGTCGCCGCCCGCAGCCCCCCACACTACCGTGGATGACCTACCCGCCCGTACCCCGGCCTCGTCGCACGTGGTGCCGTGCCGCGCCGTGGGAGCCCGTCAGTCCTCCAGACCCTCGGCCCCGATGGTGACCTCCCGGACCTCTCCGATCTCGCCGCTGGGGCCGTGGTCCTCGCCGTCAACGGCCACGTCGATCGAGCCCGCGTTGCCGACCCACAGTTTCAGCGGCGTCCTGGTGGTGTAGTCCTGGGTCTCGCCCTCCAGGAGGAACCCGGTGTAGATCGCCTCGCCGTCGGCCTCACTGACCTCGATCCAGCTGCGGTCGCTGGCGGTGAAGGAGACGGTGAACTCGACCGGCTCCGCCTCGGCGGCGTCCTCCTCCACGGCCTCGGCGCGCTCGACGGGCACCGCCGCGTCCTCCGGGAGCATCACCGAGTCGGAACCCTGCTCGCCGCCCGCCCGCGCATACTCGAAGGCGGTCCGGACGGGGTTGCCCTCGTCCCAGCCCTGCCAGGTGCGTACGCCCACGAACACGGCGGCGATCAGGATGAGTCCGACCACGGCCCAGGGCCAGTGCCGCCGGAACGCCTCCGCGCGGCGGGTGCTGGTGCCGCTGACCCCGCTGCGGGGCGCGGCGGCTCGGGCCGCGCCCGGCCGGGCGCCCGGCGGCGGGCTCTCCGGTCTGCTGTGCCGACCGGGCCGACGCGGTCCCGGCACGGCGGCCTCTCTGTTGGCCCCGGCGTTGGCCCCGGCCGACTGGGCCCCCCGGGGTCTGTTGCGCTGCGGCGGCCGGGCCAGCCGCTGGTT
The DNA here is from genome assembly GCF_056173345.1 of Nocardiopsis sp. iso_237. Lineage (NCBI taxonomy): Bacteria > Bacillati > Actinomycetota > Actinomycetes > Streptosporangiales > Nocardiopsidaceae > Nocardiopsis > Nocardiopsis sp. iso_237. The sequence goes on from NZ_CM149669.1 coordinate 4,737,538, forward strand.
GCGTTCGAAGTGGCCCCAGTTCTCGGCCCGCTGCTCCGGGTCGGCTCCCTCGTCCCCGAAGCTGCGGGGTACGCCCTGGGGCGTCTCGTGTTCGTCGGTGGTCCTGGTGTGGGCCCGTCCGCCCTGGGCCGCGGCGACCCTGGCCGCCTTCGGCTTCGCGGACGGGTGCCGGGGTGGGGGGATGAAGGTGGCCTTCTCAGGCGAGGCGTGGTCCCTGTCGAACTCCTCCAGCAACGGTGCGGGGTCCAACCCGAAGAGCTTGCAGATCCTCCGGATGTGCCCGCGGGCGTAGAAGTCCCCTCCGCAGGGGACGAAGTCCTCGTTCTCGATCCCTCTCAGGACCTGCATACGGATGCGTGTACGTGTGCTCAGGTTCTCCAAGGAGCAACCCGCCGCGATCCGTGCGGCGGACAGGGTCTGGCCGATCGTCGCCATGCGCACTCCCCCCGCGACTGTCTGTGCCTACGTTTACCCACTCTGCTACTAGGACACGGACAACGCAGGTCACCACGCCCCATGAAGGGCTCAAGATCGCGCCAAATCGGGCGTCACGGACGTGGTGTCGGTCTCATCCGCCCCGAATGTCGGTGAGTACGGCGGCGAGTTCGTCGGGCTGCACGAGGACGTCGCGTGCCTTGGAGCCCTCACTGGGGCCGACGACGTCGCGGCTCTCCATGAGGTCCATCAGGCGGCCCGCCTTGGCGAACCCGACCCTGAGCTTGCGCTGAAGCATCGACGTGGACCCGAACTGGGTGGTGACGACCAGCTCGACCGCCTGGAGCAGCAGGTCCATGTCGTCGCCGATGTCCTCGTCGATCTCCTTCTTCTTGGTGTCGACGACCGCGACGTCCTCGCGGTAGCTGGGCTCGGACTGCTTCTTGCAGTGGTCGACGATCCCCCGGATCTCCTTCTCCCCCACCCACGCGTTCTGGAGGCGGATGGGCTTGCCCGCGCCCATCGGGAGGAAGAGCGAGTCACCCTTGCCGACCAGCTTCTCCGCGCCGGGCTGGTCGAGGATGACGCGGCTGTCGGCGAGGCTGGAGGTCGCGAAGGCCAGCCGGGAGGGGACGTTGGCCTTGATCAGGCCGGTGACCACGTCGACGCTGGGGCGCTGGGTGGCCAGGACCAGGTGGATGCCCGCGGCACGGGCCAGCTGGGTGATGCGCACGACCGCGTCCTCGACGTCGCGGGGGGCGACCATCATGAGGTCGGCCAGCTCGTCGACGATCACCAGGAGGTAGGGGTAGGGCTCGTAGACGCGTTCGCTGCCCAGCGGGGCCGTGAGCTCCCCGGTGCGCACGGCGGCGTTGAAGTCGTCGACGTGCCGGTACCCGGAGGCGGCGAGGTCGTCGTAGCGCCGGTCCATCTCCCCCACCACCCACTGGAGGGCCTCGGCGGCCTTCTTCGGGTTGGTGATGATGGGCGTGATCAGGTGGGGGATGCCCTCGTACATGGTCAGCTCGACCCGCTTGGGGTCGACCAGGATCATGCGGACCTCGTCGGGGGTGGCGCGCATCATCAACGAGGTGATGAGCCCGTTGATGCAGGTGGACTTACCGGCGCCGGTGGCACCGGCGACCAGCACGTGCGGCATCTTGGCGAGGTTGGCCACGACGTTGCTGCCCTCGACGTCCTTGCCCAGGCCCACCAGCATGGGGTGGTCGTCCGAGGTGGCCGCCGGGGAGCGCAGGACGTCGCCCAGACTCACTATGTCCTTGTCCGTGTTGGGGATCTCCACCCCGATCGCGGACTTGCCGGGGATGGGCGACTGGATGCGCACGTCGGCGCTCTTGACCGCGAGCGAGATGTTCTTGGAGAGCGCGGTGACCTTCTCGACCTTCACCGCGGGGCCGAGCTCGATCTCGTACCGGGTGACCGTCGGTCCCCGGGTGAACCCGGTGACCTCGGCGTCGATCTTGAACTGCTCCATGACCCCGCTCAGGGCCGCGACGACGTCGTCGTTGGCCTGTGTGCGGGGCTTGACCGGCGTGCCCGGCTTGAGCATGGTCGGCGCGGGCAGCTCGTAGTCGCCCTCGACCACACGGGAGGGGATGGAGAGCTGCTCGGTGGTGACCGGAGCCGGCGTGGGGTCGGGGACCGGGGCCTTGGCCTTCTTGCGGGCGGGCTTCTTCGCCGCCGCGGCCTCCGCCTCCTCCTCGTCGGTGAGGGCGGGGGCGATCGACCCCGACTCGGGTTCGCTGGGCAGGACCGGGCTGTCGTAGGGGCGCTCGTGGTCCCCCGCGACGGTCTCGGCCTCGGAGGTCCGCGCCTTCGGCCTGCGCTTGCGCGGCTTGGCGGGCTTCTCCGGGTCCGCGCCGAGGAGGCCGATCCCGGAGTCGGGTCCGGTGTCGCGCTCCATGAGGGCGCCGAACAGAGTCTGGAGGCGGTCCGGGATGCGGCGGATGGGGGTGGCGGTCACCACGAGGATGCCGAAGATCAGGATCAGGGCCAGCAGCAGGCCGGTGAGCCAGGGGGTGACCACGGCGCTGAGCGGGCCGGAGGCGACGAAGCCGACGACACCGCCCGCCTCCTGGAGCCCCTCGATGCCGTCCGCGGGCTGCGGGATGCCGTGGGCGATGTGGATGAGCCCGAGCAGGCCGAGCATGATCGAGGTGACCCCGATGAACAGCCGTCCTGCGTCACCCTCCTTGCTGGTGCTCGGGGTGCGCATCAGCTTGACCGCGATGGGCAGGAAGAGCAGCGGCAGGATCGGGGAGAAGGTGCCGACGCCGCCGACCACCACGAAGCGGGTGGCCTCCAGGAGGGGGCCCTCGCTCTGCCACCACACCGCTGCGGCGACCAGGATGCCCAGGGCCAGCAGGATCAACCCGGCGCCGTCGCGCCGCAGGTCGGGGTCGAGGCCGCGGGCACTGCGGCCGACCGCCCGGGCCGCCCCGCCCACGGTGTGCGCGACGAGCTTCCACATCACCAGGAGGAACTGGCCGAAGAGGGTGACCACGTAGGCGATGGGCCCGTCGGGCATGCGCTTCTTCGCCGCGGGTTTGCGCGCGGCGGGCTTCTTGCGCCCAGCACCACCTGAGGAGGCACGCGTGGCCATCGGGGGTCACCTCCACCGGGGACGGGGTCGATTCCGAGGTGCGGGCACAGCGACCCGGCACGGCGGGAAGCCTACTAAGCCGTCCAGCCCGAAGCATCCAGGGGGCACGGCGTGTCCCGGCTTTCCACACTTCCGCTCCGCCCCAGCCCCAATCGTGTCCCGCCTGGGGCCTTGGCTACCAGGGGGGGTGCTTGCGTTCGGGCGCCGCCAGGGTTCAGCAAGACGAGTCAAGCCGCCAGCGAGGAACGAGCCAGGCGTAGACGAGGATGAAGAATCCCTGGCCTTCCGGGCGCCCGAACACGGGCCGAAGCGAAGCGGAGGCCCAAGAAAATATGGCCCGGGAACGCGTACGTTCCCGGGCCGTGTCCCTGCTTCCCCTACGGTCAGACCTCGACCAGGACGGGGATGATCATGGGACGTCGGCGGTAGGTCTCGTTGACCCAGCGTCCCGTGCTGCGGCGGATGAGCTGACGCAGCTGGTGCGGGTCGTTGACGCCGTCGGCGGCCGCCTTGTCCAGGGCGTCCTGGATCTTGTCGATGACGTCGTCGTAGGCCTCGGCGCCCATGCCCGCGCCCCGGGTGTGGATCTCGGGGTCACCGAGGATCTTCCCGGAGTTGGAGTCCACCGCGACGACGACGGAGATGAAGCCCTCCTCGCCCAGGATGCGGCGGTCCTTCAGGGCGGCGTCGGTGACGTCCCCGACCGAGGAGCCGTCCACGTAGACGTACCCGGCCTGCACCGCGCCGACGATCTTGGCGCGGTTCTTGTGGACGTCCACGACCACGCCGTCCTCGGCGATGACGATGCGGTCGCTCGGCACGCCCGTGAGCTTGGCCAGGTCGGCGTGGGCGCGCATGTGCCGCCACTCGCCGTGCACCGGCATGAAGTTGCGCGGACGCACCATGTTGAGCACGTACAGCAGCTCACCCGCGGAGGCGTGGCCGGACACGTGCACGAGCGCGTTGCCCTTGTGCACGACCTTGGCGCCCCAGCGGGTCAGGCCGTTGATGACCCGGTTGACCGAGTTCTCGTTGCCCGGGATGAGCGACGAGGCGAGCAGGATGGTGTCGCCCTCCTCGATGCGGATCTGGTGGTCCCGGTTGGCCATGCGGCTCAGCGCCGCCATGGGCTCGCCCTGGGAGCCGGTGCAGATCAGCACGACCTCGTCGGCGGGCATCTTGTCGAGCTGCTTGACGTCGACGATGGTGTCGCCGGGGATGCTCAGGTAGCCCAGGTCGCGCGCGATGTTCATGTTGCGGACCATGGAGCGGCCCACGAACGCGATCTTGCGGCCGTGCGCGGTCGCGGAGTCGATGACCTGCTGGACGCGGTGCACGTGCGAGGCGAAGCAGGCCACGACGATGCGCTTCTTCGCCTGCCGGAACACCTTGTCGATGGCCTCGGTCAGGTTGCGCTCGTTGACCACGAACCCGGGCTGCTCGGCGTTGGTGGAGTCCGACAGCAGGATGTCCACACCCTCGTCACCGAAGCGGGCGAACCCGGCCAGGTCGGTGAGGCGGCTGTCCAGCGGCAGCTGGTCCATCTTGAAGTCGCCCGTGTGCAGTACCGTGCCGCCGGGCGTGCGGATGCCCACGGCGAGCGCGTCCGGGATGGAGTGGTTGACCGCGAAGAACTCCAGGTTGAAGGGGCCGAAGTCGTGGCGCTCCCCCTCCTCCACCAGGACGGTCTCCGGCTTGATCCGGTGCTCTCCGAGCTTGGCGCTGATCAGCGCCAGGGTGAGCTTGGAACCGACGATCGGGATGTCGGCCCGCTCGCGCAGCAGGAACGGCACGCCGCCGATGTGGTCCTCGTGCCCGTGGGTGAGCACGATCGCCTCGATGTCGTCGAGACGGTCCCGGATGTAGTCGAAGTCCGGCAGGATCAGGTCGACGCCGGGCTGCTCCTCCTCCGGGAAGAGCACGCCGCAGTCGACGATGAGCAGACGGCCGCCGTACTCGAAGACCGTCATGTTGCGGCCGATCTCACCGAGTCCGCCGAGCGGGACGATGCGAAGGACGCCCTTGCCCTGGGGCGGGGGCGGGCCGAGTTCGGGGTGCGGGTGACTCATACGGAACCCTCCGTCAGACGTTCGACGCGCACGGCGCTGGCGGGCACGGCCTGGTGCGGGGCGAGCCCGATCGGGCCCTTGACCCCGGCGGCGGCCAGGTCCTCGCGCAGGAGGGCCTGGAGCTCCGAGGACGCGTCCGCGAGCGGAGTGCGGACCGGCCCGGAGGGCAGCCCGAACAGGTTCAGGATCGCCTTGGTGGTGATGACGCCCTGGGTGCGGAACATGCCGGTGTAGACCGGGGTGAGGCGGCGGTGGATGGCCAGCGCCTGGCCGACCTCGCCCGCCTCGAAGGCGTCGATCATGTCCTTGAGGTCGCTGCCGACGATGTGGCCGACGACGCTCACGAAACCGGCCGCGCCGACCGACAGCAGCGGCAGGTTCAGGATGTCCGTGCCGCAGTAGTAGGCCAGGTCGGTGCGCTCCATGACCCAGGAGCTGGCGCCGACGTTGTCCTTGGCGTCCTTGTTGGCGACGATGCGCGGGTGCTCGGCCAGCCGGACCAGGGTCTCGGAGGCGATCGGCGTCCCGGTGCGGTGCGGGATGTCGTAGAGCATGACCGGCAGGTCGGTGGTGTCGGCGATCTCGGTGAAGTGCCGGATCAGCCCCTCCTGCGGGGGCTTGTTGTAGTAGGGCGTGACGGCCAGCAGGCCGTGCGCGCCCGCCTTCTCGGCGGCCCTGGCCAGCTTGACGCTGTGACGGGTGTCGTTGGTGCCGACCCCCGCGATGATCTGGGCGCGGTCACCGACGGCCTCGACCACCGAGCGCAGCAGACGGTCCTTCTCGTCGTCGCTGGTCGTGGGCGACTCGCCGGTCGTGCCGCTGATGACCAGTCCGTCGTTGTGCTGCTCGTCCACCAGGTAGGTGGCGAGCCGGGCGGCGCCGTCGTAGTCGAGTTCCCCGTCCTCGAGCATCGGGGTGACCATCGCGGTCAGCATCTTGCCGAACGGGCGGTTCTTGGGTTCCACCATCGTGTGTGAAAGGCTCTCGGGCCCCAGCCGGAAGGCGTCGGGGCCCTGGGTTGCCCTTCCTCCTCTCCATGTGCGTGAAACGGGTGTGTGTCCCGAGCCGGGTGCTTTCCTCCGTGCAACGGGTGAAGACGGCGTTGAACGTCCGTCGCCGCGACCGGTGAACGCGGGCCACCGGAAGCGGGAAAGTCTGTTGTGTCCTCGCACCTGTGAGTGCGCGGGAGCGGGTCCGGTTCGGTCCCCGTCCTCGTGGGTTGAGGTGAGGGACCGTCACGGGTGTGACCGACCAGGTCACCTGGAGCCTACGCGCTCGACCGGTGCCCGGAAGTGTGAACCTACCCGCACCGGGCCCTCGTCACTCGGACGGGGCCCGGTGTCACCGTGGTCGGAGAACGGCGCGCGGGTGTCGTTCGGGCGTGTCTCAGTCGTCCTTGGCGTCGGGCAGGAACATGCTGACGACCCAGCTCACGATGGTGACGACGATGGCGCCCCAGAAGGCGGGCCAGAATCCGTCCACGTGGAACGGGACGTTGAACAGCCCGGCGATCCACTCGGTGAGCATGAACAGCAGCGCGTTCACCACGAGCCCGATCAGCCCGAGGGTGAGGGCGTAGAACAGGCAGCCGACCGTCTTGACGATCGGTTTGATGACCGCGTTGACCACACCGAAGATCGCGCCGACCACGAGGTAGACGACGATCTGACCGGCGGTGTCCTGCGCCGTGACGTCGATCCCGTCGACGAGGAGGACAGCGGCCCAAAGGGCCAGCGCGTTCGCGATAACTCTGATAATGAGGCTCACAACGTAGATGTTCCCATGCCGGTGCAAGGTCCGGAAACTCCGGCGTGGGTGATCTTCGCGTCCGGCGTGTCGCACACCCGCGCCCGCCGGGTTCCGGAACCAACCGAGAGGCCCCCTCGTGTCCAGTGCGCAGTTCGTCCGTCCCGCCCGTGCCGCCGACGTGGACAGGGTGGTGGACCTCCAGGTCGCGTCGTGGCGGTCGGTGTACGGGGAGCTGTTGCCCGAGGAGGTGGCGGCGGAGCTCTCGGGCGACCAGGCCCGTGAGAGCTTCCGTGAGCAGTGGACGGCGGCGTTGGAGTCGCCGCCCACCTCGAAGCACCGGCTGGTGGTGGCCACCGACGAGGACGGCGGGGTGCGCACGGTCGTCGGGTTCGCGGCGTTCGGCCCGGGTGGGGACCCGGACCTGTGGCCCGCCAAGGACGCGGAGGTGTTCGCGCTGCACGTGGACCCGGAGCGGGTGCGGGAGGGGCACGGCAGCCGTCTGGTGAACGCGTGCGTGGACCACCTGGTGGAGGGCGGGTTCGGCACGGTGCACGTGTGGGTCCCGGAGGAGGAGAACGCGCTGCGGTCGTTCTTCGAGGCCTCGGGGTGGCGCGCGGACGGTGCCCGGCGGGAGATCGACATGGGTCGCCTGCTTCCGATGGTGCGGTTGCACGCGGCCGTGTCCGAGTAGTTCGGCGGCGCGTCGGCCAGGCACTACCGTTGGGTAGTTGTCCGGCGCGCCCCCAGGGCGCGCCACCGTCTCGAATCTGGAGGACCGGCGCGTGGCCACGGTCAGTGAATGGGTCTCGGGGCTGCGCCCCCGCACGCTTCCGAACTCGATCGTCCCGGTGGCGGTCGGTACCGCGCTGGCCTTCTCCCTGGACGGGTTCGTGTGGTGGAAGGCGCTGCTGGCCCTGGTGGTGTCCATGGCGCTCCAGGTGGGCGTGAACTTCGCCAACGACTACAGCGACGGGGTCAAGGGCACCGACACCGAGGAGCGCACCGGGCCCACGCGGCTGACCGCGAGCGGGCTGGCGGCTCCGAAGCAGGTGCTGGCCGCCGCGCTGGGGAGTTTCGCGTTCGCCGGTGTCATCGGGCTGGTCCTGGTGGCGACCAGTTCGTGGTGGCTCCTGTTGATCGGCGCGGCCGCCATCGCCGCCGCCTGGTACTACACCGGCGGGAACACCCCGTACGGGTACCGGGGCCTGGGCGAGGTCTCGGTGTTCGTGTTCTTCGGCGTGGTGGCCGTGGTGGGCACGGTGTTCGTGCAGATGGGGTCGCTGCCCTGGCAGGCCTGGGTGGCGTCGGTGCCGGTGGGTCTCCTCTCCTGCTCCGTGCTGGTGATCAACAACCTGCGCGACATCCCCACGGACCGGGAGACCGGCAAGATCACCCTGGCCGTCCGTCTGGGCGAGACCGGCACCCGCCGCCTCTACGCGGGCATGGTCGTGGCGTCCTTCCTGGTCGCCCTCGTGCTGACCACGGTGTCCTGGTGGGTGCCGCTCGTCCTGTTGTGCGCGCCTCTGGCGGTGCCCCCGCTGCGCCGGGTGCTCGGCGGGCAGGTCGGCCGGGACCTGGTGCTGGGCCTGGGTGAGACCGGGAAACTCCAGATGGCCTTCGGCGTGCTGTTCTCGGTGGCGCTCGCCCTGGGCTAGGCGGGTTAGGGTCGTCGGGTGGATCAGAGCGACGACGACTTCTTCGCGAACCTGCCCGCGACCCGGGGTGCGGCGGGCGGACTCATCCGTTCGGCTGCTGGCGACGTGCTCCTGGTACGGCGCGTGTACGACCCCGAGCGGCCCTGGGGCATCCCCGGCGGGATCATGGAGGCCGAGGAGTCCCCCGTGGCCGCCTGCCGCCGGGAGATCGCCGAGGAGCTGGGGGTGACCGCGCGTGTGCTGGCCCCGCTCGTCGTCGACTGGGTGCCGCCCCGACCGCCCCGCACGGCCGCCAACCAGTGGCTGTTCCGCGTGGAGGTCCCGCACACCGACTTCCGTCTGCAGGCGGACGAACTGTCCGGCTGGGAATGGGTCCCGCCCTCGCGGCTGACCGACTACCTCCCCGCTGGGACGGCCCGACGCCTGGAGGCGGCCGTGTCGGTGGACGACCAGGGTGGCGGTCTGGTCTACCTGGAGGACGGACACGCCGTCCTGCCTGGGCAGACCTGAGCGCGGACGCCGCTCCGGTTACGATGCCTGCCCCGCCTATGTACCCCCTTGGAGAACCGTGCCGAGCGACCACCCCACCGATCCCCTCGAGCTCGCCCCCGACCCGGTGGCCTGGGCCGAACGCAACGCCCGCCAGGCGAACGCGTTCGACACGATCGGAGAACGCTACGACGAGGCCTTTCCCAACAAGGAAGGCCAGGAGGACTGCGTTCGCAGGCTGCTGAGCCTGCTGCCACCGAACGCACAGGTGCTCGACCTCGGCTCGGGCACCGGCCTGCCGACCGCCCGTCAGCTGGTCAGTTCGGGCGCCCAGGTGACCGGCTTCGAGATCTCCGAGCAGATGATCGCGCTCGCCCGCGAGAACGTCCCGGAGGCGAGGTTCCGTCAGGCCGACATCGTCGACCTCGACCCGGTGGAGTGCTCGTACGACGCCATCGTGGCCTTCTTCTCCCTGCTGTGCCTGCCGAAGGACCGCATCCCCCAGGCCCTGGGCCGCGTACGCGCCTCGCTGGTCCCCGGCGGCCTGGTGTGCCTGTCGATGGTCGAGGCGGACCTGGACGACCAACCCATCTCCTTCCTGGGGAACGAGATCCGGGTGTCCGGGTACCCTCGCGACGAGCTGAGAGAGGTCGTGGAGCGGGCCGGGCTCATCATCGAGGACGAGCGCGTGGTCTCCTACAACCCCGAGGGCGCCCACCCCGAGGTGCAGATCTTCCTCACCTGCCGCCGAGGCGCCTAGCCGGAAATGTCCATTTCTCGGGAAGTTGGAAAAATGGACCCCTGCCACCGGTAAGTTCCCAGGTGAAAAAGTGTGCTCCCCGCACACGCGGGGATGGTCCCGAAGTCCATCCCGGGCTCCGGATCGTCGAGTGGTGCTCCCCGCACACGCGGGGATGGTCCCGGCGCGTCCGCCTACGCGCTCGCCGTCGAGCAGTGCTCCCCGCGCACGCGGGGATGGTCCCATTCCGTCGGCCAGGGTCGGGCGTGCGGTGAAGTGCTCCCCGCGCACGCGGGGATGGTCCCGTCGCCCAGATGCTGGATAGACGTGTGGAGTTGTGCTCCCCGCGCACGCGGGGATGGTCCCCCCGGTGGCAGCACCACGCCTACGCAGAGATCGTGCTCCCCGCGCACGCGGGGATGGTCCCCTTCGCACTCTGGCGACGATCGCTCGGCATCCGTGCTCCCCGCGTTGCGGGGATGGGACATGACTAAGGGGGACCGCCTGGTGGCGGTCCCCCTCGTTGTCTCAGATGGCTAGTCCAGGCCGAGGAGCGGCTCCAGGCCCAGGGTGAGGGGCTCGGGAAGATCAGCGGTCCTGCGGACGCCGAGAAGGACACCGGGCATGAACGAGGTGCGGTTCATGGAGTCGTGGCGGATCTTCAGGGTCTCACCGTCGATGCCGAACACCACTTCCTGGTGGGCGATCAGGCCCTGGATGCGCAGCGCGTGCACGCGGACGCCCTCGACGTCGGCGCCACGGGCACCGGGGATCTCCGAGGTGGTGGCGTCGGGCATCGGCTGGGTCCCGGCCTCGCGGCGGGCCTCGGCCACCAGCTCGGCGGTCCGGTAGGCCGTACCGCTGGGGGCGTCGGCCTTGTTCGGGTGGTGCAGCTCGATGATCTCCGTGGAGTCGAAGTAGGGCGCGGCCTTCTTCGCGAAGTGCATCATCAGGACGGCGGCGATGCCGAAGTTGGGCGCGATGAGCACCTTCGCCCCGGGCTTGGCCTCCTGGAGGGCGCGCACCTTCGCCAGACGGGCCTCGTCGAAACCGCTCGTCCCGACGACGGCGTGGATCCCGTGGTCGATCAACCACGCGAGGTTGTCCATCACCACGTCGGGGTGCGTGAAGTCGACGACGTAGTCGGCCCCCAGCACCGCATCACGGTCGGCGGCGCTGTCCACGCCCGCGACGAGTTCCATGTCGTCGGCGGCCTGAACCGCCTTGACGACCTCTGACCCCATGCGCCCATCGGCGCCGAAAACTCCTACCTTGAACACGGCACGAGCGTAGCGGAGTTCGGCGTGGTGGGGCGGGTCGGGGCGCGTCACACGTGTCACTCTGACCCCATGGAACCGAACTCGGAGCACTCGCAGAAGCGGCTGGGATCGCTGTTGAACGGGCTCCGGGCGGCGGTCCTGGGCGCCAACGACGGCATCGTCTCCACGGCGGGTCTCGTGGTGGGCGTGGCGGGCGCCACGCCCGAGCGGGACACCCTGCTGGTCGCGGGTGTGGCCGGGACCCTGGCGGGCGCGCTGTCCATGGCGGCGGGCGAGTACGTCTCGGTGAGCACGCAACGGGACACCGAGAGGGCGGCGATCGCCAGGGAGCGGCGGGAGCTCTCCGACGACCCGGCGGGTGAGCTGGAGGAGCTGGCCGGGATGTACCGGGAGCGCGGCCTCAGCGAGAAGCTGTCCCGCGAGGTCGCCAGGGAGCTCACCGAACACGACGCCCTCAGCGCCCACGTGGAGGTGGAGCTGGGTCTGAACCGCTACCGGGCCAATCCGTGGCAGGCCGCCTTCGCGAGCATGTTCTCCTTCCTGCTGGGCGCGATGATCCCGCTGTCGGCCATGCTGCTGAGCCCCGACTCCTGGCGTCTGGCGGTGACGGTGGTCGCGGTGCTGGTGGCCACGGGCCTGCTGGGGGCGGTCAGCGCGCGGATGGGCGGCGCCCTGCCGGTGCGGGCGGCGGTGCGGTGCGTGCTCGGCGGGTCGTTCGCCATGCTGGTGACGTACACGGTCGGCACGCTGATCGGTGTGGCGGCGGCCTGACGTTCAGCGCACGGTGGCCAGGGTGAGCGCGAAGTCCCCCTCGGCGTCGGTCCACCAGTGGGTGAGGTCGAACCCCGCGGCGTCGAGTTCGGCGGAGAGTCCTTCACGGCGGAACTTGGCGGAGATCTCCGTGCGCATCTCCTCGCCCTCGGAGAAGTCCACCTCCAGGTCGAGGTCCGCGACGCGCACGTGCTGGTCGGAGCGGGCCCGCAGGCGCATCTCGATCCACTCGCACCGGGCGTTCCACACCGCCAGGTGCTCGAAGGCGGTGGGGTCGAAGTCGCCGCCCAGCTGCTGGTTGATCACCGAGAGCACGTTGCGGTTGAAGGCGGCGGTCACCCCCTGGGAATCGTCGTAGGCGGCCACCAGGCGGTCCGGGTCCTTGACCAGGTCGGCGCCGAGCAGCAGGGAGTCCCCCGGGTGCAGCACGTCGTGGATGTCGCGCAGGAAGGAGGCGCGCGGTCCGGGTTCCTGGTTGCCGATGGTCGATCCCAGGACCGCGAGGAGCTGGCGGCCGCTCTCGCTGACCGGCAGCAGGCCCAGGTGGTGCTCGAAGTCCCCGACGACGGCGTGTACGTCCAGGCCGGGGTAGTCGTCCGCGACCGGACGCGCCGAGGCGGCGAGGAACTCCCCGCTGACGTCCACGGGCACGAACCGGGTCAGGTCGCCCTGGCGGCGCATGGCGTCCAGGAGCAGCCGGGTCTTGACCCCGGAACCGGATCCGAGCTCGATCAGGGCGACCGCCCCGGCCGCCTCCGCGATGTCGTCGGCGTGCGTCTCCAGGATGGAGCGCTCGGCGCGGGTCGGGTAGTACTCCGGAAGCCGCGTGATGTCCTCGAAGAGCCCGCTGCCGCGTTCGTCGTAGAACCACTTGGGCGGCAGTTGTTTGGGCCGCGCGGTGAGGCCCTCCGCGACGTCGGTGCGCAGCGCCTTGTCGAGCTCGTCAGCGGTCAGGTTGCGGTCAATCCGGAACATGGTGCCTCCTGTGTCCCTTACGGATGTACCCGGGGCGGGTGAAACCAGCGGGGCGCGCCCCGGGATCAGCCGAGCGGGTGGATGTCGGTGCGCTCGCGGGTGGCCACGACCACGGAGTTCTCCGGGACCTGCCGCCAGCCGCGCCCGTCGTCGAAGGGCTCGGAGGCCAGCCAGGCGCCCTCTCGGCGCAGGGTGTAGAGGGTGTCCCCCGCCGTGGTCCCGACGATCACCTCGCCGTCGCTGGCCAGCAGGTTGTACCGCCCCTCGGAGAGTTCCCTCGCTCGGTGGACCACCGAGACCAGCGCCTCGGCGAGGTCCCGGGAAGCCCGCCAGGCCCGGACGGCGTGCGCGAACAGCGGAGCGGAGTCCACCGGCGCGCGGGCGTCCAGGGCGTCTGCCGGGAAGGGCGCCGACAGGCCGGCCAGGAGCGCCTGGTCGTCCCGGGCGGCCCCGTTGTGGCTGAACAGCAGGCGGTCGGCGCGGAAGGGCTGCGCCCCGGACTCCTCCGACCCGAAGCCGACGGTGGCGTCGCGGACCGCGGCGACCACGCAGCCGGAGCTGATGGACCGGGCCGCGTCCGCGAAGGAGGAGTCACCCCAGATCGGCATGGCCCGCCGGTAGCGGAGCGGTCGGGTTTCGGCCCCCTCCGGGTACCAGCCGACACCGAAGCCGTCGGCGTTGACCGTCCCGTACCGCTGCTGTCGCGGGGCCCAGGACTGGACGTGCAGCGAGTGGGGCGCCGCGTACAGCAGTTCGTGCACCGTACGCGGCGGCCCCAGGTAGGCGAGGTGTCGGCACATCAGGCGCGGCCCGCGTCGCGCGCGCAGCGGAACCCGCTGAAGATCTGCCGCCGGATCGGGTGGTCCCAGTTGCGGAAGGTGGAACGGACCGCAGTGGGGTGGGTGGCCCAGGATCCTCCGCGCAGGACCTTGTACCCGCTGTCGAAGAAGACCTCCGAGTACTCGCGGTAGGGGAACGCGGTGAACCCGGGGTAGCCGTGGAAGGTGGTGGAGGTCCACTCCCACACGTCACCGATCAGGTGCCGCACCCCCAGGGGCGATACCCCCTCCGGGTGGCTGCCGACGGGGTGCGGGCCGAGCGCCCGCTGGCCGAGGTTGGCGTGGCCGCCGGTGGGCTCCTCGTCGCCCCAGGGGAAGCGCCGCGAGCGTCCGCTGGCGGGGTCGAAGCGGGCGGCCTTCTCCCACTCGGCCTCGGTGGGCAGGCGTTTCCCCGCCCAGCGGGCGTACGCCTGGGCCTCGTGGAAGGACACGTGCTGGACGGGCTGGTCCGGCGGGACCTCCTCGACCCGTCCGAAGCGGCGCCGGGCCCAGCCGTCGCCGTCCCGCGTCCAGAAGGCCGGGGCCACGGCGTCGCGCCGCTGCCGCCACTCCCATCCCTCCTCGGACCACCAGCGGGGGTCCTGGTAGCCGCCGTCCGCGACGAACCGCAGGTAGGCGCCGTTGGTGACCGGGTCGGTGTCGATCCAGTAGGCGTCCAGGTCCACGGTGTGGGCGGAGCGCTCGTTGTCGTAGGACCAGGGGTCGTCGTCGGTGCCCATGGTGAAGGGCCCGGCGGGGACCAGGACCTCCTCGGCCGGGGGCGGGCTCGGCCGCGGTGTCCCGCTCTCCTCCTCCAGCAGTACGGGGGCGCCCCGGCGGAGCTGGTGGGTGGCGAGCATGGTCTCGTCGTGCATGTGCTCGTGCTGGATCACCATGTGGAACACGAACCCCGCCTCCAGCAGGGACCGCTCCCCCGGGCTCCGGGGAGCGGGGACCGTCTCCAGGTCGACGGAGTCGAGGGCGTCCAGGACCTCCCGGCGTACCCGGTCGTTGTACTGGCGGGCCTCCTCCGGCCGCAGCAGGGGCAGGGCGACCCGGTCGGCCCGGGGGTTCTCGAAGGCGTCGTACAGGCCGTCGATGTCGGGGCGCAGCGCCTGGCGTCCCCCGGCGGCTCTCAGCAGCCACTGCTCCTCGTAGTTGCCGATGTGCGCCAGGTCCCACACCAGCGGGGACATCAGCGGGGAGTGTTGGGCGAGCAGGTCCGCCTCGTCCAGGGAGTCCAGGGTCAGCCCGTTGCTGCGGCGTCTGCTCCGGTCCAGTTCGGCGGCGATGCGCTCCTTGGCGCGGTCCTGTTCCCGACTCATGGCGTGTCTCCCCCTCGCGCGGCGCGGACGCCGCCGTGGCTTTCCCGGGCCCCGGCCTCGGTACGCGGTTCGGGCACCAGTGCCCCGAGAGCGCCGTCGGCCGGGCACCGGCCGCGCCGGACGTACCGGTCCGCGTAGGCGTCCACCAGGTGGGCGAGCCCGGCCGCGCCCATCCTCGGCAGCGCCTCCACGGCGGCGTCGAAGCAGATCCGCGCGCAGGCGTCGATCTCGGGGTCGGCCGGTCCCAGGCTGGCCGAGCGCCGCCACAGCGCGGGGTCGGGGAAGCGGCCCCGGCACAGGCGCTCGGTAGCCTCCTCCGCGACGGCGCGGGCGCGGGGTTCGTCGAACAGCGCGGCGGCGAGCGCCACCGGGACCGGCCACCAGTCGAGCGGCAGGGCGTCGATCATCCGCAGTTCCCACCAACCGCGCGGGCGCACGGGCGGGAAGAGCGTGGACAGGTGGAACTCCAGGTCGGCCAGGGTGACGGGGCGGGCTCCGCGCCCGTCGATCCAGTCGGCCAGGGTGATGCCGGGGTCCGCCGTCCACTCCCCTCCCCCGCCGGGGACCTCCGGTACGGCCAGGAGGTTGGCGCCGAGGGCGTACTCGGCCCACGCGGTGGCGGGGTCGGGGTGGGTGTGGGACTCCAGGGCCGGGCGGGTGCGGGTGCCGTCGGTGGCCGCCCAGATGGCCCAGCGGGTGGACTTCCAGCCGGTGGGCCGTCCGCGCCACACGGCGGAGTTGGCGAAGGCCGCCACCAGGACGGGTCCGAGCCGGTGCGCGAGTTCCCAGCGGGCTCCGGCGTCGGCGGCGTCGGCCCCGGTGTCCAGGCACACCTGGAGCGACGCGGTGCTGCACATCATGGTGTGTCCGCTGGGCTGGCGGCGGTTGGCGAAGAACCGCGCCATGGCCGTGTAGCGGGGCAGGCGGAGCTGGCGGACGGGGGGCCGTACCGGGTCGAGTGCGGTCTCGGCCAGGTGCAGTCCGTCGTCCGCGAGGGTCTTGCGGATGTGGTCGAGGTCCCGGGCGAGGGCCTCGTGGGCGCGCGCCGGGCCGGGAAGGGCCGCCGAGCTGAGCTCGATCTGGCCGCCGGGTTCGAAGGTGATCCGGCTTCCCGCGGGCGGGGGGCCACAGGCCTCCAGCAGCTCCGCGAGGCGGTCGATGGTGACGGGTGCGGTGGGGTGCTCGGGGTCGGTGACGAGCCATTCGGTCTCGGCCCCGACCTTTCCGGGCGGTCCGGTCTTGAAACAGACACCGTTGATGTAGTCGTGGACGTCTTCGGTGGTCATGTGCGCCATGAGCAGCTCCTCTGGGTCGCGCCCCACAGGTCCTGCCCCGACACTCACGGTCACGAACGTGTGCGATCACCCCAAATCGTGGCGACCGGCGCGGGCCCGTTCCGCGGGTGCGTCACCGCGTGGATGACACACCCGCTGGCATCGGGGTTCGCGACGGAGCCTCCCCAACGCCGTCATCAAACGTGATGACGATCACAGCCCACGGGCCCGACTCAGACCTCCAGGAACCCCTTCACCCGACCTTCAACGATCTGGCGTTCCTCCTGGTCAAGGGCGATGTCGAACACCTCACGCAACACTGTTCCCACCTCTCCCAGGGCCAACTCCCGTGTCTCGCCGGTGCCGTCCACCCGCACGACGGACAGGGTCGTGTCGTTGAGCGCGTACCGGGTCCCGCCGACCGTCCGCGCGACCATCAGACGGTTGCGGAAGGGCGACCGCGGGTGGGTCGTGAGGTAGTGGCTGAACACCGCGTAGTCCTGCGGGAGCACCCCCGCGGCGGCGAAGGAGTACAGGTTCCGCCAGCGCCGACCGTCGAATCCGCGCAGCAGCCACTCCTCGTCACCGATCTCCGACACCCGGTCCAGCCGCAGGTTCCAACCGCCCTGCGAGACCTGCTGCCCGTCCGCGAACCGGAGGGGTTCCACGAGGCCCCCGCCGCCGAAGCCGACGTCGGCCAACCAGGGCTCACCGTCCACCCGGACCCGCAGGAGGGCGTGCGTGGAGGGCCGGGGGCGGCCGTCGCCGCCCATCAGAACCCGGGCGGCGAAGGCGGTCACGCTGAACCCCAGACGGTCCAGGGCGGCGGCCAGGAGCAGGTTCTGCTCGTAGCAGTAGCCACCCCGCCGGTGGTGGACCATCTTGTCCGTCAGCGCGGGGACGTCCAGCGGGACGGGGCGCCCCAGGAGCAGCTGGAGGTTCTCGAAGGGGATGGCCGCCAGGTGGGCCCGGTGCACGGCGGTGAGGGTGTCCAGGGTCGGCGGCAGGTCCCCGGACAGGCCCAGGCGCGCCAGGTAGGCGTCCAGGTCGAGGTCGGCGCCGTGCCAGAGGTCGCGGTCGGTGAGGGCCGGTTCGGGCGCTGGCGCCGGACCCGGTTCCGCCAGGGGGACGGGCCGTGCGGAGTGTTCGTTGGTCGACATGTCCGTGCCAACGACACCCGTGCCGGGACTGTTCCGGCACGTGGCCAGCGCCGTTCTCCCCGCCCCGGAGGTGCCGTGGGGCAGGGGAGAACTGGTACGGATCTCAGGGGCGTCCGCGATCGAGGGGCCGTGGTCCGAACGGCACCCGCGCGCCACGAGCGGCCCTTCTCCTCACGGCGTCTGCGCACCACGCGCGCCCCGGACGGCCCGTGCGGGGGCGTACATGGCCCCTGGCAGCCGCGCGTGCCCGACTCTCCTGACCGCTCCTGGCGGACACACCCGGCCCCGCGTGAGACAACGGACCGAGCTGACACCGCCACTGCACCCGCGCACCACGCGCGGACTCCGTCACCCGTGTGGAAGCCCTCCTCTTCATCCGCATGGCACCCGCGCACACTCCGGTCTCCGGACTCACGTGGCGAACACACGCGGCCCCGCGTGAACAACGAACCGGGTTGGCACCGTCACGGCACCCACGCGTAGCACTCACGGCCCCCTGGTCACTCGGGGACACTCCTGTCCCTGGTGGCAGCCCACGCACGGCACGAACCGCACCAGCGGGTACACACGGCTCCTCGGTCACCAGGAACCGCGCGTACCGTGACCGGGCGTCGGCCGGGGCTCCCCTACCCCCTACACGGTGACGGGACCGGGCGGACCGTCCGCCCGCAGGCGCCCGGTCGCGTCCTCGGCCGCCCAGTGGCAGGCCACCCGCCGCTCGGCGCCGCCGCCCAGGACCGCCGGGTCCACCGTGGTGCACAGGTCGGCCACCCCGGCCCGCTCGGCCTCGCCCGAGGCCAGCACCGGGCAGCGCGGGTGGAACCGGCAGCCCGTCGGCACCTGCTTGGGGTCCGGCGGCTCGCCGGAGAGCACCACGGGCCCCTCCTCCGCCCCGGAGTCGGGCAGGACCGACAGCAGCGCCCGCGTGTACGGGTGGGCGGGAGCGGACAGGACCTCCTCCACGGTGCCGAGCTCCACCACGCGCCCGAGGTACATCACGGCGACCCGGTCCGCGATGTTCCACGCCAGCCCGAGGTCGTGCGTGGCCACCAGCGCGGACAGGCCCAGTTCGTCGCGCAGCTCCAGCAGCAGCCGCAGGATCTCGCCGCGTACCGACGCGTCCAGGGACGCCACCGGCTCGTCGGCCACCAGCACCTCGGGGTCCAGGACCAGCGCCCCGGCGATCACCACGCGCTGGCGCTGGCCGCCGGAGAGCTCGTGCGGGTAGCGGGCGAAGAACCGCTCGGGCGGACGCAGCCCGGCCTGGGACAGGGCCCGGGAGACCCGTTCGGTCTCGTCGGCGGTCGTGCCCTCGTGGATGCGCAACCCCTCAACGACGGACTCGTAGACGGTGCGTCGGGGGTTGAGCGATCCCATCGGGTCCTGCTGAACGAGCTGGACCCGGCGCCGGTAGGAGCGCAGGTCACGCGAGCGGTAGCCCAGCGGCGCGCCCTCGAACAGGACCCGGCCGCCGGTGGGCCGCTCCAGCCCGAGCAGGGCCCGGGCGAGGGTGGTCTTGCCGCAGCCGGACTCCCCCACGAGGGCGACGATCTCCCCCGCCGCCACGTCGAGGTTGACGCCGTCAACGGCCCGGGCCGTGCCCCGGCCGCCGCCCGGGGCGGCCCCGGCGGGGAAGGCCACCCTCACGTCGTCGGCGCGCAGGATCGGCCCGGTGTCCTCCTTCGGTTCGGAAGGGGAGGCGGGCTGTCGTGAGTCGGTGTCGGCGCTCAACGGCTCGTCTCCTCGGTGTCGTGGGAACCGCTCGTGTCGTGGGAACCGCCGGCGTCGCCGTCTCCCGTGGCCCCGCCCCAGTCCGCCAGGCCCGGCCCCGTGCCCACGTGCACGCAGGCGGCGTGCCGGTCCGCGTGCCCGTCGCGGTCGGGACGGACCGGCCACAGCGGAGGATCGACGGAGGCGCACACCGTCTCCGCCACGGCACAGCGCGGCCGGAACACACAGCCCGAGGGCGGGTCGGCCGGATCGGGCGGGTCGCCGGGCAGACCCCGGGGTGCCAGGCGCGAGGCCGGGTCACCGATCTTCGGGAAGGCCGCGCTGAGCGCGCTCGCGTAGGGGTGCGCCGGGGCGTGCACGACCTCGCGCGCGGGCCCCTGCTCGACGATCCGCCCCGCGTACATCACCGCGACCCGGTCACAGGTGGCCGCGAGGACGGACAGGTCGTGACTGATCATCAGCATGCCGATCCCGGTCTCGTCCACCAGCCGTTCCAGCAGTCCCAGGATCTGCGCCTGGATCATCACGTCCAGGGCGGTGGTCGCCTCGTCCGCGATGATCAGGCGCGGCTCGCAGGCCAGCGCCATCGCGATCATCACCCGCTGGCGCTGACCGCCGGACAGCTGGTGGGGGTAGTCGCGTCGACGGGAGGCGGGCAGTCCCACCTGTTCGAGGAGCTCGGCCACGCGCGCGTCCACCCGGGCCGGTCGGACCAGTTCGTGGATGAGCAGCGGTTCGGCGATCTGGTCACCGATCCGCTTCACCGGGTTGAGCGAGTGCATGGCGCCCTGGAAGACCACCGAGGCGCCCACCCAGCGCACGGCGCGCAGGCGGCCCCACTTCATCCGGAGGACGTCCTCGCCCTCCAGCAGGATGCTTCCGGTGACCTTCGCGCTCGCGGGCAGCAGGCGCAGCAGCGCGAGGGCCACCGTGGACTTGCCGCTGCCGGACTCCCCCGCCACCCCGAGGGTGTCGCCGGGGTCCAGGGACAGGCTCACGCCGCGCACGGCGGGGACGTCGCCGCCGCTCCCGGAGTAGGTGACGCGCAGGTCGCTGACGTCGAGAAGGCTGGTCAACTCTGCCCCCTGAGCCGTGGGTTGATGACGGACTCGACCGCGCGTCCGCACAGGGTGAAGGAGAGCGCGACCACGGCGATGGCCAGGCCGGGCGGGACGATGTACCACCAGATACCGGCGCTGATCGCTCCGGCGGTGCGGGCCGCCTCCAGGATCCCGCCCCAGGAGATGGTGGTGGGGTCGCCCATGCCGAGGAAGGCCAGGGTGGACTCCGCGATGATGGAGGTGGCCACCAGCAGCGTGGTCTGGGCGAGCACCACCGGCATGACGTTGGGCAGCACGTGCCAGCCCATCACGTGCGCGTGGCCGCCGCCGAGGGCGCGGGCGCGCTCCACGAACGGGCGTGCCTCCACGGCCAGGGTCTGCGCGCGCACCAGGCGTGCGGTGGGCGGCCAGACGGTGAGGCCGATCGCGATGATGATGGTGCCGGTGCCGCGCGGCAGGACGGCGGCCAGCGCCACCGCCAGGACCAGGGTGGGCAGGACCAGGAACCAGTCGGTGACCCGCATGAGCACCGTGGACACGATCCGGCCGCCGACGCCGCCGGACGAGCCGAAGTGCCCGGCGGTGACGCCCACCAGGGTGCCGAGAGTGACCGACACGAACGTGGCCAGCAGGCCGACCGTCAGCGAGACCCGCGCGCCCCAGATCACCAGGTCGAGGATCGAGCGGCCGAAGTTGTCGGTTCCCAGGGGGAACTGCCAGCTCGGCGGCTCGTGGGACTCGCCGGGGGCGCCGGTGATGGTCAGGTGGGCCTGGTCGATGAACAGCGGGGCCGTCACGGCGAGCACGCCGATGGTGAGGAGCAGCCCCAGGCCGAGGAGCCCGGCCCGGTTGCGCGCGTACTCACGGGCGAAGCCGACCAGGGCCTCGCGGCGGCGTCTGCGGGCCAGCGCGCTCGGGGAGGGCGTCGGGACCGGCGGCGTGCCGTCCGCCGACGGTCCGGCCGTCGCGGGTCCGGTGGGTGTGTTCATGGGCGCACCCTCGGGTCGAGCAGCGGATACACCAGGTCGGCCAGGAGGTTCATGAGGATCACCGAGGCCGCGAACACCACGAACAGCCCCTGGACGAGGCCGAGGTCGGGTACGCGCAGGCCGGAGTAGAAGAGCTGGCCGAGTCCGGGCCAGGAGAAGACCGTCTCCACGAGGATGACCCCGGAGACGACCTGCCCGAGGTTGAGGAAGATGAGCGTCACGGTCGGCAGCAGTGCGTTGGGCACGGCGTGCCTGCGGCGCACCAGGGCGTCGCGCAGTCCCTTGGCGCGGGCGGTGACCAGGTAGTCGGCGCCCTTCTCGTCCATCAGCGAGGAGCGCATGATCATGAGGTACTGCGCGTAGATCACCGCGACCATGGTCAGGACCGGCAGCACCATGTGCCGGGCGGTGCTCAGCGCGGTCTCCACCGGGCCGCTGACTCCGGGCGAGACCATGCCGCCGGTCGGGAACAGGCCGGGCATGAACCCGCGTCCCGAGGCGAGCAGCACGATCAGCAGCAGGCCGAGCCAGAACGTGGGCACCGACCAGAAGAACAGCGCCACCGCCGTGTTGATCCGGTCCCCGCGTCCGCCCGGCCGCCACCCGGCGCGGGCGCCGAGGAACAGGCCGAGGAGCGCGGCGATGACCGTGCCGGTCCCGGCGAGCAGGATCGTCGGGCCCAGGCGTTCGAGGATGAGGTCGACCACCGGCTCCCGGTACTGGAAGGAGATCCCGAGGTCCATCCGGACCAGTCCGGCGGCGTAGTCGAGGAACTGCTGCCAGAGGGGCTGGTCGAGGCCGAACTGGCGGCGCAGCTCCTCACGCTGTTCGGCGGAGACCTCGCGGCCCTCGGTCATGGCTCGGACGGGGTCGCCCGGCAGGATCCGGAAGAGGAAGAACCCGGCGACGATCACGGCGAACAGGGAGACCACGGCTGTGGTCAGGCGGCCGAGGACGTAGGTGGCCACGGGGGCCACGCGGCCGAACCCCGTGGGGCCCGCCGGGGCGGGGACGTCGGTGGTCCCCGCCCCGGTCGGTTCGTCCGCCTCGGTGGGCGTCATGGTCACTCGCGGTCCTCCACGGTGGAGCGTCGACGGAAGAAGACGAAGGCACCCGCGACCACCAGCACCAGCACGCCGGCGCCGATGCCGATGAGCGCCCCTGTGGACACGCCGGAGCCGCCTCCTGCGGCGCCTTCGGCGGGCTCGGCCGACCACCAGGCCCAGTAGCCGTCCTGGCCCCAGATGTTCCCGCCCTCGGCGGGCTCCAGCTGGAGGCTGGCGACGTGGTCGGTCCGGTAGGCCTCCATGATGTTCGGGTAGGTCAGGACGTTGACCACGGCCTCCCGGTACAGGACCTCCTGGAGCTGATGGATGATCTCGGCGCGGGCCTCGCGGTCGTACTCGCCCAGTTGGGCGGCGTAGAGCTCGTCGTACTCCTCGTCACAGAAGTAGGCGTCGCCCTGCATGGTGCCGGGTTCGGTGGGCAGCGCGTCACAGGTGTGGATGCTGAACACGTAGTCCGGGTCCGGGTTGACCGTCCACCCGGTGAAGATGAGGTCGTACTCGGCGTCGTAGAGGGCGTCGCTCAGGATGCCGGGGTCGACGGTCTGGTTGTCGATCTCGATGCCGAGGTCCGCGAGTCGCTCGTCGATGACCTGTCCGGCCTGGACGTTGTCCGGCCGGTCGGCGTGGACGTGCATGCGCAGTTCGAGCCGGTCGCCGTCGGGCGAGACGCGTACGCCGTCGTCGCCCCGCTCGTACCCGGCCTCGTCGAGCATCGCGTTGGCGGCGTCCGGGTCGAAGTCGAGGATGGCCTCCTCGCCCTCGGGCGCCCAGTGGAAGTCGGTGTAGCGGGGCGGGACGTAGCCGCCCGCCGCGACGGCCTGGCCGTTGGCGCCCTGTTGGACGATCTCCTCGTTGTCGATGCCCATGACGATGGCCTGGCGCAGGGTGCGGTCCTTCAGCGCCGGGTGCCCGTCACCGAACTCCTCGCCGTCCTGGGTGACGGCGCCGGGGTTGATGCTGAAGGCCTGGAACCGCTTGCCGTCCGCGATGTTGACGGCGACGTTGTCCAGCGTCTCCAGGGAGGTGATCTGGGCGTCGGTGAGCTCGTAGACGAAGGAGACCTCGCCGCTGCGCAGCGCCTCGACGGCGGCGTCCTTCTCCGAGTAGTAGCGGAAGTACAGCTCGTCGAAGCCGGGTGCTCCCCGCCAGTGGTCGGGGTTGGCCGCCAGGCGGATGTGCTCGCCGCGCGCGTGCTCGGTGAGGACGAAGGGGCCGCTGCCGACGGTGGGGAGGTCGTCGCCGGTGTAGTCGGAGAAGGCCTCGCCCTCCTCCTCGATGATCGGCTCCCAGACGTGCCGGGGGACGATCGGCACGCGCAGGGACTCCATGGTGGCCTGCGGCTCGTCCAGCTGGATGACGACGGTCGTGTCGTCCTCGGCCGTGACGCTCTCGAACCCGGAGACGTAGTTGCCGTTGGCGACGGCGGCGGCGTCGTTCTCCATCATCGTGGTGAACGTCCACGCCACGTCGTCGGCGGTGAGCTGTTCGCCGTCGCTGAAGAGGGCGTCGTCACGGAGGTTGAAGGTCCAGGTGAGGCCGTCGTCGGAGGTCTCCCAGCTCTCCGCGAGCGAGGGGGCGGGCTCTCCGGTCTCGGGGTCCACGGTGGTGAGGCTGTCGTAGACGTGCCGGAGGATGTTCGTGGTGACCGCGAGCTGCGCGGTGAAGGGGTTGAAGGAGTCCACCTGCTGGGCGATGGCGACGGTGAGGGTGTTGCCGCTCGCCTCGTCGGCGGCCGCGGGGGCCACCGTGAGACTTCCGAGGAGAAGGAGCGCACTGCCGGACGCCGCCGTCCGCCGGAGAAGGGTGCCGGAGGGAGGATGGTGGGTTTTCATAACGGCCCCTGTCAGGTTTCGTGGGGTTGGTGGCATGGCCACCTGGGGGTTGTTGGTTGTCTACCAACTTGGCGCGATGAGCGTCAACGATCTCCGAGGTGAGGCGGGATATCGCAACGCATTCGACTCCTGTGTCAGGAGCGTTCGTGTTTCCTGAGGATGAAGTGGCTTTTGTTCCCTGTCCGAAACCGGTCTCTGATTCGCGGCGATTGGCAGACTCCGCTACGGTTCCCGCCATGATGGGGCACTCGCACGCACTCAGTGGCGTGGTCGGCTGGATGGCGGTCGTACCGCTGGTCCAGGGCACGGAATTCCTTGGACTCAGTTTCGACCTGGGCCCCGGTGAGATCATCGCCGGATCCCTGGTGTGCGCGGGTGCGGCCCTGCTGCCGGACGTGGACCACAAGAGCGCGACGGTGACCAAGACCTACGGCAAGGCCACCGAGATCCTGAGTGACATCCTCAACTGGGCCTTCGGCGGGCACCGGATGGGCACCCACTCGTTCTTCTTCGCGGTCCTCATGGGTGTCCTGGTCCAGGCACTGGCCCTGTGGTCGGAACTGGCCGTGCAGATCTTCGTGTTCCTGCTGGTCGGAATCGCTCTCCAGGGGCTGGGATTCGGCATGGACAAGAACCGGACGGCCTCGGGGATCATCAACGCGTTGGGAACGGCGGCGATCACCCTCACCCTGTTCTCGGTGGGTGTGAACTACACGTGGCTGGGTCTGGCGGTGGCCTTCGGCATCGTCCTGCACTTCTTCGGGGACATGATCACCAAGATGGGCGTGCCGATCTTCTGGCCGTTCTGGAAGAAGCGCATCGGCCAGGGCCAGGGCTTCGTCACCAACGGCCCGGTGGAGCAGAAGGTGGTCACCCCGCTGCTCACCATCGGCGTCATCATCGGCTCGGTGTACCTGTTCGACTGGCCCACCCTGCTCCCCGACCATTAGTCGCGGCCGCCGCGGGCGGGCCGACACCCGCCGCGCTCGCACGCGGGCGGGACGCTTGGCCGGAGCGGCGGAGCCTTCTAGGGTTGCGGGCGTGACTCGAACCACAGAGGGCATCAGCCCCGAACTGCACGCCTACGTCGTCGCCCACAGCCAGCCGGTGGACCCGGTCCTGTCGGACCTGGCCGCGGAGACCGCCGAGCTGTTCCCCGAGTCCCAGGGGATGCAGATCGGCCCCGAACAGGGCGTCTTCTCCACCCTCCTCACCCGGCTGTCGGGGGCGCGGAACGCGGTGGAGATCGGCACCTTCACCGGGTACTCCTCTATCTGCTTCGCCCGGGGCCTGCCCGAGGACGGCACCCTGCTCGCGCTGGACATCAGCGAGGAGTGGACGTCGGTGGCCAGAAGGTACTGGGAGCGGGCCGGGGTCGCGCGGAAGATCACCCTGCGGATCGGTCCGGCGCTGGACTCTCTGCGGGAACTGCCGAGGGAACCCCAGTTCGACCTGGCCTTCCTGGACGCGGACAAGACCGGCTACGTGGACTACTGGGAGGAACTGGTCCCCCGCATGCGCCCCGGCGGGCTGCTGTTGGCCGACAACACCCTGTCCCACGGGCGGGTGGTGGACCCCGAGCAGACCGCCGCGCACGTCCAGGGCATCCGTGACTTCAACGACAGGCTCGTCGCGGACGACCGCGTCGAACAGGTCCTGCTCCCCATCGGAGACGGCCTGACGCTGGCCCGCAGGCTCTGAGCCCTCCGCTCCCCCGCCGGAGTTGTCCACAGGCCACACGGTTCTCCCGGCGGGGAGGGAGTGATCTTGGGTAATGTCCAGTTCCATGCGCCTGCTGCACACTTCGGACTGGCACCTGGGTCGCTCCTTCCACCGGGAGAACCTCGTCGACGCCCAGGCCGCCTTCCTCGACCACCTCGTCGACACCATCCACGCGGAACGGATCGACGTCGTGGTGGTCGCCGGTGACCTCTACGACCGCGCCCTGCCGCCGGTCGACGCCGTGCGCCTGTTCGACCGCGCCCTCGGCCGCATCCGGGAGACCGGGGCCAGAGCGGTGCTGATCAGCGGCAACCACGACTCCATGGCGCGGATGTCCTTCGCCACCGACCTGATCGACGCCTCCGGGGTACACCTGCGCAGTTCCCTGGACGGGATCGGCACCCCCGTGGTGATCGAGGACGAGCACGGCCCGGTGGCCTTCTACGGCATCCCCTACCTGGAGCCGGAGATCGCCCGCCACCACTGGGACCTGCCCGGACGCGGTCACCCTGCGGCGATCGGCCACGCGATGGACCTGGTCAGGGCCGATCTCGCCCAGCGTCCGGGCACCCGCTCCGTGGTGCTCTCGCACGCCTTCGTCACCGGCGGGGAGCCCTCCGACAGCGAGCGCGACATCTCCGTGGGCGGCGCCTCGCACGTGCCCGCCTCGGTCTACGACGGTGTGGACTACGTGGCCCTGGGCCACCTGCACGGCCGCCAGACCATCACGCCGTCGGTGCGCTACCCGGGCAGTCCGCTGGCCTACTCCTTCTCCGAGGAGCACCACCGCAAGGGGTTCTGGTTGGTGGACCTGGACGCGGACGGCTTCGCCGGGGCGGAGTTCGCCGACGCCCCGGTCCCCCGGCCGCTCTCCCGTGTCAGGGGCCGCCTCGACGACCTGCTCACCGATGACCGGTGGGAGCGCCACACCGGGCACTGGCTCCACGTCACCCTCACCGACCCCCGGCGCCCCGCCCAGCCCATGGACCGGCTCCGAGAGCGCTTCCCGCACACCCTGATGCTGGAGTTCGACCCCGACGACGGGGACGCGGAGCGGCGGCCGGTCACCGTCGCCGTCGCGGACCGGCCCGAACGCGAGGTGGTCGCGGACTTCGTCGAGTGGGCCCGGGGCAGTGCCGCGACCCCGGAGGAACGCGCGCTGGTGGACCGCGCGGTCGAAGAGGTCCGCGTCCAGGAAGGGACTCTCTAGATGCGGCTGCACACCCTCACCATGACCGCCTTCGGGCCCTTCGCCGGAACCGAGACGGTCGACTTCGACCGGCTCGGCGGAGGCGGGCTGTTCCTGATCCACGGGCCCACGGGCGCGGGCAAGACCTCCGTGCTGGACGCGGTCTGCTTCGCGCTCTACGGCGACGTGCCCGGTGCGCGCGGCAAGGACCGCTCCCCCAGGAGCGACCACGCGGCGCCCGGGGTCCGGCCGGAGGTCACTCTGGAGTTCACCGTCCGGGGTCGCCGCGTGCGGATCGAGCGCAACCCGCGGTGGGAGCGGCCCAAGAAGCGCGGAAGCGGCACCGTCACGGAGAACCAGAAGGTGCGCGTCCTCGACTGGCGGGGCGACCGCTGGGAGGGCGTGACCACCCGCCCGGACGAGGCCGGGCAGTTCGTGGGCGACCTGGTCGGGCTCACCATCACCCAGTTCTGCCAGATCGTCATGCTGCCCCAGGGCGACTTCGCCCGGTTCCTGCGGGCCAAGTCCGACGACCGGCGCAAGTCCCTGGAGCGCATCTTCAACACCCGGGTGTTCCGGGACGTGGAGGAGTGGTTCGGTGGGCACGCCCGGAAGCTGGAGCGCGAGGTGCGCGCCGCCGACGAGCGGGTGCGGGCGGTCTCCGGAAGGATCGCGGAGGTCGGTGGGTCCGCCGCCCCGCAGGACCCGGAGGAGCTCACCGCCTGGGCCGCCGAGTTGGCCTCGGTACAGGCCGCCACCGCCCGCGACGCGGAGGCGGTCACCGCCGGATTCACGCGGGCCCGGGACGAGGCCAGGGAGGCCCTGGTCGCCGGTCGCGAGCTGCTCTCCCGCAAGGAAAGGCTGGCCGGCGCCCGGGAGCACCGCGCCCACCTGGCCGAACGGCGCGAGTGGCGGACCGGGATCGACACTCGCCTGGCCGCCGCCGAGCGGGCCGACGCGGTGCTGCCGTCGCTGCGCGCCCGCGACCACCGCCGCACCGAACTGGACAAGGCCGAGCTGGCCGTCACCGACCGCCTGGCCCTGGTCAGCGGGATCACGGACGTCGACGCCGCCGAACTCGCGGACCTCAGCACCGGTCTTCCCGCCACGCTGCGAGCCGCCGAGAGGTCCCGCCACGACGAGCTCGCCCGCCTGGACCACCTGCGCGGGGACGCCGAACGCCGCCGTTCCCTCCAGCGCGACCTGGCCGGGCTCGACCGGCGGATCGCCGCCGTGCGCACCGAGGCGGTCCGGGCCCGCGAACGGGTGACGGCGCTGCCCGCCCGGGTCGGGACGATCACCGAGGAGCTGCGCCGGGCCCAGGAGCAGTCCGGGCTCACCGACCCCGCGAAGGCCGCCCTCGACCTGGCCGAACGGCGCCGCACGGCCGCCGAGGAGCACCGGCGCCTGGGTGACGCGGTGGAGCGGGCCGAGGAGGAGCGGCGGCGCGCGGTGGACACCGCCCAGGCCGCCCGCGACCGGTCCCAGGACCTGCGCGAGCGGCGGATCGCGCACATGGCCGCCGAGCTCGCCGCCGACCTGGCCGACGGCACGCCCTGCACGGTGTGCGGGTCCACCGAGCACCCCTCCCCCGCCGAACCGAGCGCGCGGGGACTGGTCTCGGCCGAGGAGGAGCGGGCCGCCCAGCAGACCGCGGACACCGCCGCCGCCCGGCGCACCGAGGCGGAGAACACCCTGGTGGCGCTGCGGGAGCGGCACACGGCCGCCGCCGAGCGGGCCGAGGGCCGCACCGTGGAGGCCGCCGCCGAGGAGGTGACCGCCCGCAAACGGGAACTGGCCGACGCCCGCGCCGCCGCCCGTGAGCTGCACCGGCTGGAGGAGGAGCTGGCCCAGGCCACGGCGGACCTGGAGCGGGCCCGCCAGCGCGAGGGCGAGCTGGTGCGCGAGGAGAGCGAACTGGCCGCCCGCCGCGAGGAGGGCGCCAGAGAACACGAGCGGTTGACCGCGTTGCTGGACCGGGCACGCGGTGAGGACGCCGGACTGGCCGAGCGGATCGCCCGCCTGCGCGGCGAGGCCGAGGTGCTGCGCGACGCGGCCGACGCCGTCGAGCTGCGTGGCCGGGCCGCCGAGGAGCTGCGCACCGCCGTCACCGAGGCCGGGCGGTCCCTGGCCGAGGTGGGCTTCGAGGACGAGGCCCAGGTGGTGGCGGCGGCCCTGGACGAGCGCGGACGCGCGGACCTCAGGTCCCGGGCGCGCGACTTCGACGACCAGTGGGCGGCGGTCGAGGCCCGGCTGGCCGACCCGGAGCTGGCCGCCGCCGAGCTCGCCCCGGCACCGGACCCCACGGCCCTGGAGTCGGCCGCGCAGACCGCCGACCGGGCCGCGGACCGGGCGGTGGCCTGGCAGGGGATGCTCTCCGACCGGGCCCGCCGCCTGGCGACCCTGCGGGCGGAACTCGATGGACAGCTGTCCGGTTCGGAGCCCGTCCTGCGCCGCTACGCGGTGGCTCAGGGGCTGAGCACCCTGGCGGCGGGTACCTCGCCGGACAACACCGACAGCGTCCGGCTGTCCGCCTACGTACTGGCGGCCCGCCTGGAACAGGTGGTGGAGGCGGCCAACCACCGGTTGCTGACCATGTCGGACGGCCGCTACGAGCTGCGCTACACGGTGGACAAGGCGGCGGGCGACGGCAGGGCCCGTTCCGCCGGGGGTCTGGGTATGCGTGTGGTGGACGCCTGGACGGGGGTGGAGCGAGACCCGGCGACGCTCTCCGGCGGGGAGACCTTCTTCAGTTCCCTCGCCCTGGCCTTGGGCCTGGGTGACGTGGCCACCGCCGAGGCGGGTGGGACGGAGATCGACACCCTCTTCGTGGATGAAGGCTTCGGGACCCTGGACGAGGACACCCTGGAGGAGGTCCTGGACGTGTTGGACCGGCTTCGTGACGGCGGGCGTGCCGTCGGGGTGGTGAGCCACGTCGCGGACCTCCGCCAACGCGTCACGACCCGTCTCCGTGTCGTGAAGGCCGCTGGCGGGTCCAGACTGGAGCACCACGGCTGAGCCCACCCCGGGTTGGGGCCGCTGCCGGTCGGTGCGACAATGACCAGCGTGAATTCGCTGGTCAACATCGCCGTGTTCGGAATCGGGGGCGCCATCATGGTGGCGGCCCTGATCGGTCTTCTCCTCGTGGTCTCAGGGAGCGCGCGCGGGTCCTCGCCCCGGTTGCTCACCGCCTTCGGTGCCGCATCGGTGCTGCTGCTGGTGATGCTTCCGTCGCTGGCCGCGTTCAACGTGATGTCCGGCGGCGGTGGTTTCTGGGTGGGCTTCGCCTCCGCGAGCGTGGTGGCCGCCGTGATGTACGCGGTCAACGTCGCCCTCCTGCCCGTCCTGGCGCGCCGTCAGGCCATGGTCAGCGGGCGCACCGGTCTGGGTGACCTGCGCCCGTCGGCCTCGGTGCTGCTCGGCGGGCTGGTGATCTGCCTGGGCGTGGGTCTGCTGGTCACGGGCGTGACCGCCTTCGTCGTCTGACCGTTTCCGGCCACACGCGCCACTTCCGAGACGCCGCTCTGTAGCTTCGTGCCGGGGCCCCACCGGGTCCCGGCACCCTGCGAACGGAGCGGCGTATGCGTGCACGGGTCGCCGTGGTGGCGGCGCTTCTGCTCAGTGGATGCGCGGTGGAGCTGGAGGAGCGCGACTCCATCCGGCAGTTCGAGGTGGCCGCGCTGGACCCCACCCACACGCACCCCTGTGTTTTGCTCCCCGATGCCGCCGCCGTCGAACTCGGCATCCTGGACCAGGAGGGCGAGGGCAGCCCCCAGTCCGACGCGAACTGCTTCTACACGAACCGGGTTGATGCCAGCGTGGACCTCCGCGTGGAGGTTCATGAGAAGAAGGACGCCGTCGAGGACACCGTTGCCGCTGCGTTCTCTGAAGCCGACGACCAGGAGTTCGTCAGCGTGGAGGGCTATCCGGGCGTAACCACGGAGTTCCCGGAATCCTGCAACCTCACCGTGGCTGTTTCCGATGAGCACTCGTTCTACGTGCAGGTCAGCGCCGACGCGGCGTGCGAGGTGGCGGTTGAGGTGGCCCGCACCGCGATCACCAACACCCAGGACACCTGATGCCGCGCCCCGCTATCTGTCATCCTTGGCCCAGGGGTGGATTAATGCAAAGGTCAAGCGGAGATAACGGCCCACGTTTCCGCAGGTCGTGAACTGTAAGCCCCGCGCACGCGGGGATGGACCTGGGTCGCGTCCCTGATCCCGGTAGCCATTGACGTAAGCCCCGCGCACGCGGGGATGGACCGGTGATTCTGGGTTTCACCTGTCCGGTGCTTTAGTCGAGCGAAGCGAGCCGAGAGCGAACCTCCTCGCCTGAACACATGGGATTCGTGAATGCACCCCGTGTGAGGCGAGACGTCGGTAGCCTCCGGGGAGCAGCGACGACAGCGTGAAACCGGGGGCCCACCGATGCGCGAGATCGAGACGAAGTACCGGGTACGGGACCTAGAGGCGCTACTGGTGGCGCTCAAGGAGGCCGGTGTGAGGGTGAGCGACCCCGTTCACCAGGACGACCTGGCGTACGCTCCCCAGGGCTGGGACCCCTCACAGGGCAAGCTGGGATTCACGTTCGCTCGGCTTCGCACCCAGGACGGAGAGCACGTCGTCACGACCAAGACGCCCATGGCCACTGCCATGGAGTGCATCGAGCACGAGACGACCGTCGGTGACCGAGAGGCGATGCACGGCGTTCTCATGAGCTTGGGCTACGTGCCCAGCGTGCGCATCGCCAAGACCCGCCGTGTCGGAACCGCGGGGCAGGTCTCCGTCTGCGTCGACGAGGTGGAGAAGGCCGGGGTGTTCCTGGAACTGGAGATCCTGGTCGATGACGACCGGGACGGCCGGGCCGCCCAGGAAGACCTCGACGTCTGGGCCCGCAACCTCGGGGTGAATCTGGAGCGCACGACCGACACCTACGACATCCTCGTGCGCCCCACCTCCTGATCTCATCTGCCGTACGGGACACATCAGCCTCCCGTGCTCGCCGGACGAAAAACGGATCGCCAGCCCCCACCTGACGCCCGCCCGCACAATGCCGTTGGGCCCGCTCGTGAGGGCGTGCGCGTGCGGCCCGGACGATCAGCGGCTGTGGGAGGTCTTCAGATAGCTGAGGAACGACGGTTGCAACCCGGTGACGTGCGTCCCCTGCAACAGCGCCTTCGA
This sequence comes from Nocardiopsis sp. iso_237, assembly GCF_056173345.1. Lineage (NCBI taxonomy): Bacteria > Bacillati > Actinomycetota > Actinomycetes > Streptosporangiales > Nocardiopsidaceae > Nocardiopsis > Nocardiopsis sp. iso_237. The sequence continues at coordinate 4,769,671 of NZ_CM149669.1, forward strand.
CAGCTGCTCCGAACGTCCCTTGGCGTGCAGCTGTTCCAACGCCGTGAGAACGTGACGGGCCATCCCTCGGTAGAACGGAACATCCCCCAGCAGTTCGGCTTCGTTCAGCGTGACGTGCAGCCGTGGAGCGGACGCGTCCTCACCGAGTTCCGGCAGGGCGTCCACGAGGGCGAAGATCTGGCTGTCCGCGCTGGCCACACCCGGGCTGCCCGCACCGACGCTCGTGAAGAGCCCCGTGTCGCGCAGCCACGCGTAGAGGGCGAAGAGACCTCCGTAGGAGTATCCGAAGAGGCCGTGCCCGGACTCACTGACCCGCAGCTTCGACCGCAGGTGAGGGTGGAGTTCGTCGGTCAGGAAGTCGAGGAAGAGGTCGGCGCGGCATTCCGCGAGCTCGGCGAGGTAGGCGTCCACCTCCTCCTGGGTCATCGCACCCGACTCGCGAGCTGACTCAAGGGTGGCCAGCATGGCGTCTCCGGCGGGTTCCCCGGGCGGCACGAGGTCGCGGTTGCGAATCTGCGCCCAGTTCGCGGCCTCCTCACCCGCGTACCCGATGCTGACCTGGATGTACGGGGCGATGGTCAGATACGGGTCCGACTGGGTGACGATGAGGGGCGCGGTCAGGCCGACGGTCCAGTTGCCGTCCAGCACGTAGATGAGCGGCAGGGGTTCCGTGGAGTCCGCGTAGCCGGGGGGTGTGGTCACCCAGACGGCGTAGCGGCGTCCTGACTTCGCGGTGACCTCCAGGTACTCCGTGTCCTGCAAGCAGCCGTGCAACAACTCGCTCATCGAGTCTCCCCCTTGATGATGCGGCCGCCCTTGATGACGAGGGCGGCCAGGTCTGGCTCAGCGAACACCCTGGGGCCGTGGAGGCGGGTCCTGTCGTCGGGCTGCCCTGTCGGCCCGCGTCCCGACGTGGATCCTGCCGTCCGTCTCGCCTGGACCGAGGGTCCCGGAGTCGACGCCGGTGAACGACACCCGTGCCGGTCTCCGGACGTCCGTCGCGGGCCCCCGTGCCGCCGAACTCAACAGTGGTGAATTGGATGTGCGATAACGTACTCAACAGTGGTGAAACTGTCAACGGAGGCAACGTGAGAGCGCCGGTGGGGGAAGGGAAGCAGCGTCTTCTGGACGCGCTGTTCGACGAGTTCGGCCAGAACGGCCCCAGCCCGAACTTGTCGATGCGGCAGGTGGCGGAACGGCTCGGTGTGCACCACACGTTGCTGACGTACCACTTCGGGTCGCGGCCGGGGTTGCTGCGTGCGGTGTTGTTGGAGGCGCGCCGCCGCGACAACCTGGTCATTGCCGCGACCGGCGACGAACTCGGGTTCGTGGCCCTGTGCCGAGCCGTGTGGAGCTTCTACTCGGACCCCGCGCACGAGGACCGGACCCACGCTTTCTTCCACCTGGTCGGGCTCGCGGTCTACGAGCGGGAAGCCTTCCAGGAGCTCGTCGTCGACATCGACCACCTGGAGCGTCTTCTGGAGGCGGCGGCGCTGCGCGACGGAGCCACGGAGACCGATGCCAGGCAGCAGAGCATCATCGCGACCGCATGCCTGCGAGGGCTGCTGCTGCAAAGGCTGCTGAGCCCGACCTCCGAGGTTGACGCTGCGGCCGAGCGCTTCATCAGTTCGCTAGCGGCGTTTGACGGAAAGGGCCACACGCCGTCGGCCGCCGTGAGTCAGGCGCCGACCGGCCAGTAGGTTGCCCTGAGCTCGAACCGGCGAACAGGGCCGTTCACGGGCGTCCGGAACAGGTGCGGAGTGACCTCGCGCTTCGGCTCAGATCGCCGTCCTCCGCCCGCCCGGTAGCAGTGGACCGGTGATGTCACGTACCTACGATCACTGACGCCGCAGAGTGCTGGCTGCCCCACAGGATCGGCACCACCCCGACTGCTCACTGTCGGTTGGGCCAGGTCACTTCGATCAGAGACGTACGGCCGCCACGAACGCCTTCCACTCAGCAGCGGACGCTTCGAGATGACACAGGTTGCGGTTCTGTGTGTCGCGCACCGCTGCACCCTCCTCGGTGGCACGGGCCTCCACGCAGTTGGCACCGTTGGCGCTGTAGCTCGACTTTTGCCACTCGACCATCGGAATTCCTCCTCCTTCTTCCTCAGCAGGTCTAGCGTTGTGGCCGGAGAGCGGGCTCTAGTTGGCGCTCACCGTGTCGAGGAGCGCAGACCACTCATCGGCACCAAAGGTGAGGTGGCCGAGTTCCATGTTCTGTGTGTCACGCACGGCAGCTCCACCCTGGTGCTCCCGGGCTTCTACGCAGTTCTGGGAACCTGAGCTGTAAGTCGACTTGCGCCAGCCCGTCATCGGAATTCCTCCGCTTTCGTCCTCATCAAGTTCAGCGTTGCATCCAGGGAGCGAGCTCCCCGGATCCCAGTAGACCAGCAGCGACTTCTCGATCGCCTTGACCACAATCTCACCCTTTCAGGTACTTGCGGAAGAGCGAGTTCTTAGGCCATTGAGCACCGTGGCGATGAGGTAGATGGGGTGATTGTTGTGCACGATACTTTCAGGCCCTTTGGTCCTGGAGTTGCACTTCCTCTACAGGTAGCCTGAACAGGCACAACACGAACCGGACCTCGCCAATATCCCTGGCGAGGTCCGGTTCACTTCGCCTCAGAGGCGCACAGCCTCCACGAACGCCTTCCACTCAGGAGCAGGCGCCTCCAGGTGACCCAGGTTGCGGTTCTGGGTGTCGCGCACCGCAGCGCCCTGCTCGCTGGCACGAGCCTCTACGCAGTTGCCGCCGCCACCGTCGCTGTAGCTCGACTTGTGCCACTGATCAGTCATCATGTGATGCTGCCTCATATCTCTCCCAGCCATGGTCCCGACACTGACACTGGAAGGGCGGACCCTGGCGAGGTCCGGCCTATGTGCCCAGCTAGGAGATCGCGGCCTTCAGGAAGGCCGTCCACTCTGCCGATGGGGTGTCGAGATGCCCCAGTGGCCGGTTCTCGGTGTCCCGCACGAGAACGGTTCTCCCGTTCGCCACCTCAACACAACTCCCGTTGGCCGCGCTGTAGCTGCTCTTGTACCACTCACGCTGCGGTTGCTCTGTACTACTCATCAAGCTCTTCCTTGACCTTCCTGATGAACTCTGCGGACTGCCCCGGGGACAGGGCCTCAGCCTGGACAGCGCTGAACACTGCCAGACAGGCCTGGACCTTGCGGCTGTCATCCATCTGATACTCACCTTGCTGGTACTCAGCCGATGCCACCATTGGTTTATCCGAGAAGGAATATACGCGGAACGGCCCGGCTGCTCCCGGGTGAGTCCCCGGGTTGGGTGGTACCACCTGTAGTCGTACTACCCGTTTCTCCATCAGCATCAGCACACGAGCGAGCTGTTCGGAGAGGATTCGGCGGCCCCCAATCACCCTGGTCACAGCAGTTGCTTCAAGAACCATGTAGATCAGAGGCGGGTTGTTCCCCAGAATCACCTGTCGCCTCATGCGAGCCTTGACCATCTCCGCCAGCTCCGCTGCACTGACACCTGGAGACGTGTCGCGGTTCGCGGCACGCGCATAGTCCTCAGTCTGGATCAGGCCCGGGATCATCTGGCTCTGGTACTCACGAAGCTCAGTCATCATCCGTTCCAGCTGCTCTACCTCTGGATACCACGAGGGAACGCCTGCTGCTTCGTGTGCCCCCTTCCACGCACGGTGCACTACACCCGGGCTTTCAAGAGCTTGGTCGATATTTCGAGCCATCGTTTCGGTCATAGCCCGCGTTCCCTTCTCCCACGAGGAAAGCGTGGAGGGGACGACGTTCAGGGCGCTGGCCAGGTCCTTCTGCTTGACGTCGGCATTAGCGCGGACCTTCTTTAGCACACTTCCAAGCTCTACCAGTTCGGGCTTGAGGGAGCGAGACATTGGACTCCTGATTCACCGTGAGGTCTACCCGGTGCACCAATTCTGCGTGAAGTCTTCACCAAGATCCACTCACTTCACGTAATCGTGACCGCTCAGTGATGTCCCTAGCGCAGAGCGTGTTCGATCTTTCATGGTGGGTTCGAGACGCCAATCGGTGTCCAGAAATCCCAAAACCCCCGGCGGCCCAAGCCAAGAGTGGCCACCCGGAGTTAGAGCCCCACCCCGAAGCCCCCGAGGTGAGACATATGCGATCTATCCAGAATTACCCCAGGGCTCCAATCGTCCATTTCGGGCGATATCCCCGTGCGCTCCTGTTCTCCGAACCCGCCCGCCACGGCATCCTGCTCGGACCATGCCGTGAGTACCGAGCTCTCTCCTCCTGGTGCCGGAACATGCTGCCGGTCCAGGGCACCCGGCTGGCCCGCATCGCGCGCATTCTCGTGAACAACGCACACCAGCACTCCCGATCGGGCCTGCCCGGCGGAACCGTCCGCGTCGTCCTGGACCAGACCCGCCTGCTCCTCCCCCACCTCTACGTCACTGACCAGGGGCCACGGAACCCGGACTCCCTCCAGTTCCCACAGCTGCACCACGGCTCAAGCACGTCTGGCCTGGCAGTCCTCAACCACCTCGCCCTGTCCTGGACCCCCTCCTGGACCTGGGACGGCCACCGCATCCAGCAGACCACCGTCGAGGCCGTCCTCGACCTCAGCTGACACACGAGCCACCTCTACCTCGCAGCACCCCCTGAAACAGAACCGAAGCCCGAACACCCGGCGCGAAGCCCCGTGCCCTCAGCTCACGCCATCAACCCACGACAACCTTCAGGAGAGCCGGTCGAACATGAATGCTGACCTCTTGTCGCCCCGACCAGAGCGGCGCACCCGAGCATCCGCAGATCCGTGCACCCAGGTGCACTCCTTCACCACGAACACTCACGACCACATCCGACACAGCACCCCTCAGGCATCTCGGGAACCCGTGATCCCCTTCCCGAGGAGGCCGATCGACACCGCTCCCCAGGGGATCCGGCGGGTCGTCCTCGCCGGAAACCGGCGGTTGGCGGTGGCCGCGTGAGCGTGTTCTCCCCCGATCTGGCCCACCGCGAGGCGACGGTCCCCCTGGCGAGCTTCATCAAGCCCTTCCACGCCCACTACTTCTCCCGCGCCGAGGGCCCGCCCTTCCGCAAGCGCAAGTACGCCTTCGCTGGACTCCCCGGCCTCATGCCCCTGGTCCGGGCATTCCTGGACACCAGCGCCGCCGAACGCTCCACCGACTTCCGGTTCCTGTTCACCCTGCTCGGCTCGGAACTGGCCAACAACTCCCTCACCCACTCCCTGTCGAGTGAACACGGCAGCACCTACACGCTCACCGTCGACCGGGGCGCGACCGGGATGACACTGACCTGCCAGGACCAGGGCACCCGGAGCCCCCTTGAACCAGGCCCGTTCACCGCGACTGACCTGGCCACGCTCGACCCTGAGTCGGGTCCGGGCAACGGCCAGGGCATCGGCCTGGGACTGGTGAACGCGTTGGCGGACCAGTGGGGAGACAACGGCAACCCCAGGTTCCGACAGGTCTGGTTCCACCTCTCCTACGACCTCACCCACAACCCCTGGAACCGGATCTACACCGACGTGGACGAGGCGGATCGCTGATGCTGGACATCGACACCCGGGACCTGCTGGCCGTGGCCGAGGACGCCCTGACCGCCCCCGCCCACCTGCCCCCGGCCCTGCTCGCTGAGTGGCAGTCCCAGACCCTGAAGGACCGTCTCCCCCTCATCCGCGAAGCACTACGGATCGTCCGTGAGGAAGGAGACGCGGAACGAGCAATGGGGTTGGTCGACCAGGCCGTCCACGACCACCCGACCCCTACCGGTCACCCAGTGCCGGGAGCGATCCCGCACGCGTGACGAGCCCGCTCCGGAGACCCTGGAGGGCACGGCTCCCCACGAGATCCATGTGCCCCGCCGCCACCTGGGTTCTCGCGAGCGACCCCCGACTTCGAGTCACTGACTGAAGTCACCTCATGAAAAAGCTCTGGCGGGTGCGACAACACCCCCAGAGCAGGCCGACAACGAACCATCACTTCAGAGAAAGCAGATTGCCGACATGGCCATTGTGCCGCACACCCATGCCCCGGACCGCACGATCAGCCCGTTCGACAACGAGCACCGATGGCAGAGCCGCGTCTACCCGGGTCAGCTCTCCCAGGCCCGCCAGGTCCGCGCCGACCTGGACACCGACCTCGCCTGCCTGCCCACCCTGCCGGTCGAAGCGAGGGAGAGCATGGTGTTGTGCGTGAGCGAGATGTTCGCCAACGCCTGCGCCCACTCCCGTTCCGGGCAGGACCCTGAGGGGAGGGTGGTTCGCACCCTGGACACGCCTCGCCCGGGAACCGTCCGGATCTCGGTCATCGACGACGGCACCCGCACCGACGCTGCCTCGGACTCCTCCCCGAAGGTCCCGCGCAGGCGTACCCGGAAGGAGTGGGATCAGGCCGAACGCGGCCGGGGCCTCCTCCTGCTCGGCCATCTCGCCACGCGGTGGGGGTTCCGGCCGGTGCTGGACTTCCCGTTCTGCGCGGGTCTGGGCACCGTCATCTGGGCCGAGTTCACCCTCCCCGTGCTGAACTGCGGCGGTGCCTGCGCTGGTGGGGGTGCCCTGTGACCGGTCACGAACTCGACCCCGGCGTGCGGTCGGTCCTGACCGCTCCCCGAGGCCACCGTTTCCCTCACACCGCCGCCCGTCCCCTGCGGGCCGTCCCGAATCCACCGGAATCACCTGCGCCTCCGATGCCCCCGCGGGTCGAGGCGCCCCAGGACAGGTACGCACGCCTACTGCGCCAGATGCAGGGCAACCCCCGGGTGGCCCACATGCTCGAACACGGCCCGGTGCCGCACTGGATGCTCGTGGCTCGCCATCAGCGTGAACAGAGGGCCAGGGAGGCCCGGGAAGCCGTTTCCGCCACTCGGGCCGAATCGGAACCCGTCCTTCCCCGGGGGCGCCACCGCGCACCCCGCCGGTGGTGGGGATGGCCCGCCACCGCCATCAGCTCCACGCTCTTCCTGGGACTCACCACCCTGGAGGCCGTGGGGCGGAACCTGACCCACGCCATCGGCATCCTGGCCTGACCCGGTGAGGAAACGGGCCGGGCGACGAGGCCGTCGCCCGGCCCGATCCCCACGGGGCGGGGAGCAACAGGAACGGGCCAAGAGGAAGAGCGGATGGTCTCCAGGTCAGCTTGCTGGCAGAGCTCAGTCCCCACCGCCACCTCCATCGCCCCCATCACCCCCGTCACCGCTGTAGCCCGCCCCGCCGCTGCGGTCGATGCCGTGTTTGCGCTTGTACTCACGCCACTGCCGCTGCTGCCGGTTCCACACCTGTTTACTCATCCCCTTGGGACGCTTAGGAGTGTCCGGGTCCTCCCAGCTCATGAGAACCCCGAACCCAACCCCCACGATGATCGCCACGACTATGGCCCCCAGGATCAGCAGACCCTCGAAAATCGTGCCGACCGTGTCGACCACGCCATCGACCGTCTCCTGAGCGTCTGGATGGGCGATGGCTCCGACCAAGGCCAGGAACACGGATGCGATGGCGGTCCACTTGGCGATCGTCAGGAGCTCACGGATGCGACTCCAGTGGCGAGCTTGGTCCAAGTCATCGGTCCACCAGACACAAGCGGCGCAGACCAGCGCCTGCACGGTCAGCAGCACCAGGAGGACCTTCGCGCCCGCACTCTCCGGCTGCCCGAGCGCGAAAACGAGCAGGGCCATGGACACATTGCCACCAGCGGCGGCCGCCGCCACAAGCGCGAGTACGTCGTTGCGATCCTTCAGGAGTTCCTCCTCGGAGGAACTGATCATCTTGTTGTAGAAGTCGACCAGGATCCACAGCGGCCAGGCGCACGCGAGGGCACATCCGGCCACGATCAGCAGCATCAACGGCATGGGGACCTCTGCGATGTGACGGTGGTCTGCTCCCTACCCCCTCTGCCTCACCCGAAGGACGACAGCAGTGGCCGGATCAGGACACCGGTCGGCCTGACCACCGATCCATCCCCGCATGCGCGGGGAGCAGCGTTGATCACGTCCGCTGGAGCTCCCGATATGGGGTCCATCCCCGCGTGGGCGGGGAGCAGGAGGAGCCCGTGCTCGATCAGGGCCCGGACCTGGGTCCATCCCCACGTGCGCGGGGAGCAGTCCATGGGGGGCCGTGCCTCAGCTCGCGCTGGGGGTCCATCCCCGCGTGCGCAGGGAGCAGTTTCTTGTCGCAGGCCCAGAGGGCCGCTGACCGGGTCCATCCCCGCGTGCGCGGGGAGCAGCCCGCAGAGGAGAGCAGGCGGCGCGTGTGGGTGGGTCCATCCCCGCGTGCGCGGGGAGCAGGGGGCTGTAGTGAGCGTCAGACGCTCATGGATGGGTCCATCCCCGCGTGCGCGGGGAGCAGCCCGCAGAGGAGAGCAGGCGGCGCGTGTGGGTGGGTCCATCCCCGCGTGCGCGGGGAGCAGGTCCGGCCGAGGAACTACTGGGCGAGCGCCGTGGGTCCATCCCCGCGTGCGCGGGGAGCAGGATCCATCGGAACCCGCGCCGAGACCGGCGTCGGGTCCATCCCCGCGTGCGCGGGGAGCAGCCGACGTGATAGGGCCCCGCGTGAAGAATCGCGGGTCCATCCCCGCGTGCGCGGGGAGCAGCGGGCCGCGGCCGGAAGGCGCGCGTAGTAGTCGGGTCCATCCCCGCGTGCGCGGGGAGCAGGAGCAGGCCGGGGCCAGGGGCTGGGACGTCACGGGTCCATCCCCGCGTGCGCGGGGAGCAGCGCCTCGGTCGAGATGCCCGAGCACACGGGCGCGGGTCCATCCCCGCGTGCGCGGGGAGCAGTCTCTTTGACCTGCGCGTTTGTCAGCCGCAAGTCCTCAAATCTGCAAGTTGTTGAGAAACAGACATTCCACCCACGCCACTCACGAGCTCCCCCGCTCTTCTACCACCCATCCGGCACTCACGACTACTCCGTTCCGCAATCGGCACCTTCACAAGCAGCGAGCAGGACAACGTGTCTCCTATACCGAATGACCGGCTGGGACCGGGGGCCGTTGACCGAACGAACGGGGACGTACCCAGTCGGGCACGCCCCCTTTCCACCTACTGCTCCACCTGCGGCTGATCAGTCCTTGGCGGTGCTTTCCGGCGCCTCACCAGCTGCCTCACCAGCGGGGACCTCCTTACCGCCCCCACCCGCAGAAGCCCCACCCGCCGCCGCGCGGGAGCGGCGGTCGAGATCGGCCAGGTAGGCGTTGTAGTCGTCCATGTCAGCATCGTCGGAACCACCGCGACGGCTGTGCCGCTCACGGCGGCGCTCCTGGCGCTCGTCGTCACGCGACCACTGCACCACCAGCGCCAGCATCACCATGACCGTGGGGATCTCGCCCAGCGCCCAGGCGATGCCTCCGCCCGCGTACTGGTCGGCGGCCTGGTCGGTCATCCACGGGATGTCGAACTGCCCGTAGTACTGCATGGCCATCGGGGTGGCCTGCTCCATGATCGCGATGCCGAAGAAGGCGTGGAAGCCCATCGCCACGAGGAGGAGCAGGATGCGCAGCAGGAACGGGACCCTCCTGGGCGCCGGGTCGATACCGACGATCACCCAGTAGAAGAGGAAGCCCGAGACCAGGAAGTGCACGCCCATGAACAGGTGACCGAGGTGGTCGTTCATCAGGGTCGGGAACAGCGGGGTGAAGTACAGCGCGTACGGGCTGAACACGAAGATCGGCCCAGCGACGGCCGGATGCGTCACGATCTGGGAGAAGCGGCTGTTCAGGAACGCGTTGAGCCACTCACGCGGCCCCCGGTCGCCTCGGGTCTCGGCGGGCCGCAGCGCGCGCAGCGCCAGGGTGACCGGTGCCCCCAGCACCAGGAGGATCGGGGTGACCATGGCCAGCACCATGTGCTGGATCATGTGCATGGAGAACATGATCATCGCGTAGGTCGCGAACCCGCTGAGCTGCACCGCGACGATGGTCAGCAACCCCAGGAGGAAGGCGGCGGTGCGGCCGACGGGCCACTTGTCACCGCGCTTGACCAGGCGTCGCACGCCTCCGAGGTACAGGAACCCGGCAACCACGACGAACATGATGAAGAACAGGTCCGGACGCCACAGGGTGAGGACGTTCTCCAGGCTCATCGCGGGCGGGATGGCGAAGCCGAGGATCGCCGCGGCCGGGTCGATGGTGGTCTCGACCGGCGGTGACGGCGGAGGCGTACGGCCCAGACCCACGGACACACCGATGACGGCGGCCATGATCATGACCTCCGCCCCGGCCAGGCGCAGGAAGCTCCGGCGGCGGAACGAGTAGCCCGCCTTCCCTCCGGGAGCGGCGTCGATCCGGGTCAGCACCCGGGTGCGGTGGGCGTTCCCGAGGAAGCCCAGCACGACGAACAACGCGATCTTGACGAGGATGATCCGGCCGTAGTCGGTGCCGAACAGGTCGTCCAGGGAGTACAGGCGGGCCATGGCGCTCGCGGCACCGCTGATCGCCACCCCGACGTAGGCCCACAGGGCCATCCGGCTGAACCGGTGGGCGGCGACGGCCGGTTCCTGGGCGTCCCTGCGCATGGCGTGGTACGTGACCACGACCAGCCCGCCGACCCAGGCGCAGATCGAGATCAGGTGCAGCGCCAGACCGGTGACGGCGAGCTCGTGCGCCCCCGAGGAGGCCGCGTGGCCTGTGAGCGCGGGCGGGGTGACCGCCGCCAGGGACGCGACCAGCAGCCAGAGGCCGCCGGTGGCCGTGGTGATGGTGCGCCCGAACAGCGCGATGCCGGTGGTGATGAGGATGACGAACATCAGGGAGACGCCCGAGCCCACCGACCCGGCGAACGAGCTGACCTCGTCGATGGTCACCTGGCCCGCGCGCCTGCCGAGGAACTCGGCGGTCTGGAAGTAGAGCGTGCCCACGGCCCCGAGAACCCACGCCAGGGCGGTCCAGGTGCCGGCGCGCACGTAGCCGACGGCCTGGGCGGACAGCTGGCCCTTCGCCGAGCCGAGCAGGACGACCGCCATGAGCATGAGGCCGATGGTCAGCACCGCGGCCGTGTCCATGACCGTCTTGGCGATGGGCATGCCCCAGCGGACCACCTCGCCGGAGTCGAACCGCTCCATGCCGGGGATGATCTGCGCGAAGACCGCGCCGCCCAGGATGAGGGTGGCGCCCAGGGCCACCGTGCACACCAGCACGGCGATCAGGGCGTAGACGGGGGCGTTCTCGGTGCCGGGGGCCTGGTCCTGTAGTTCCTTGGGGGATGTGTCGTTCTGGGCGGGAGGAGCCACGCGCCACTCCGTCGTCGAGTTGGTCATCTTGCAGGTCAGCGCCCTCGGCCGCGATGGCCACCGCACTGCCGTCCGTCGGACTCCGGCGGGGACCTGGCGCGGAGGGGGACACCTCGACCAAGGTTAGTCCGTTTACTACACAGTGTCGGACTTGGGTCCGCTCGCCCACCCCCCTTGTGCCGGAAATCCCTTTCGCCGCGCGTGTCCACGGGGACCAGAAGTGACGTTTCCCCCTTCGACGGAGGGCCTTCGCGATACGCTCGTTCTCCCTACAGGAGGTCGCGGACCGCCCCCTCGTGCCCGTCGCCCCTCGTCGCCGTGCCCCCTCCACGGCCACTCAGTTCCACGAACGCAGAGAAGCGTACGAAGGGGGAGGGCGATGCCCGAGTTCGACAGAGTCATCCGTTCCATGCGGACGGTGGTCCCCGAGGGGATCAGGTCGGCCAGTGTGGGGATTCGGGACGGCCGTATCGAGGCGGTCCGCCCCTACTCGGCCAGGATGTCGGCGCGCGAGGTGGTCGAGCTCGGCCGCACCGCCCTGTTGCCCGGCGCGATCGACCTCGGCACCGGGGTGCACGCCCCCGGGGAGGAACTGCCCGACTCCTACCGGAGGGTGAGTGACGCCGCCCTGCGCGGCGGCGTCACCTGTGTGGTGGTCTCCCCCGCTCCGGCGCGCCCCGCGATCACCTGCGCCGACTCCCTCCAGGTGCACCAGCGGGCGGCGGCGGGGGCCGACGTGTCGGTGCTCTTCCTGGGCGGGGTCACCCAGGGGACCGGCCCGTTGGATCTGGCGGACCTGCACGCGGGCGGGGTGGTGGCCTTCCAGGGGTCGCTGTCGGACGGCGGCGCACCGGACATGGCCGCCCTGGGCGACGCGCAGCTGCGCAAGGCCATGGCGGAGATCGCCACCCTCAACGGTCTGTTGGTCATGCACGCCGAGGACGCCCACGAACTCGGCACCCCGCCGGTGTCGGCGGAGCAGCGTCCGCCCCGGGCGGAGCGGCGGGGTCTGGAACGGGTGATCGCGGCGGCGCGCGTGGTGGGCGCGCGCACCCACGTGGCCCCCTTCACCGCGGCCGAGTGCGCGGCCCTGCTGGCCGCCGCGGGCGCGGTGGGGGTCGGCCTGACCGCGCACACCTGCCCGCACTACCTGTGCCTTCCCTCGGAGTTCCCCGGCCCGGAGTCCCCCGCGCACGCCTGCCGTCCCCCGTTGCGGTCGGACGCCAACCGCAAGGCGCTGTGGAGCTCCCTGTTGGAACCCGACTCCCCGATCCGCACCGTCGGCTCGGGCCACCTGCCCGCCATCGGGCTGTTCACCCTGGAGTGGAGCCTGTCCGCGCTCTGGACGGCGGCCCGCAGACGCGGCCGTTCCCTGACCGACCTGGCCCGGTGGACCGCGTCGGCCCCGGCGGAGCTGCTGGGGCTGGGCGGCCGGGGCCGGGTCCAGGAGGGGTACGAGGCCGACCTGGTGGCCTTCGACGACCAGACGACCCTCGCGGTGCCGCGGACCGACCCGAGCCCCTACGCCGGGATGCGCCTCACCGGGAGGGTGCGCAGGACGTGGGTGGCGGGGCGACCGACCCGCTCCGGAGTACATCAGCACTAGACCCGTGTCACACCACACACATCCGGCTTACAGCCTGTCAACATGGCAACGGATGGCTATGCACATTGGCGATAGCGTGGACGCGCCTTCGCAGGTCACAGTGGGAGGTATCAATGGCGATACCAGTTGGAGGAATCGTGCGCATCGGCGTGCCCCGCGAGATCAAGAACCACGAGTACCGGGTGGCGATCACCCCTGCGGGTGTCCACGAACTGACCCGCCGGGGTCATGAGGTCTTCGTCGAACACGACGCCGGGTTCGGTTCCTCCATCACCAACGAGGAGTACCTCGCGGCGGGGGCCACCATCCTGCCCACCGCCGACGAGGTGTGGGCCGCGGGCGACCTGATCCTCAAGGTCAAGGAGCCCGTCCCGGCCGAGTACCACCGCATGCGCGCGGGCCAGACCCTGTTCACCTACCTGCACCTGGCCGCCTCCCGCGAGTGCACGGACGCGCTGCTGGAGCGCGGGGTCACCGGTATCGCCTACGAGACCGTGCAGCTGCCCGACGGTTCGCTTCCGCTGCTGGCCCCCATGTCCGAGGTGGCCGGTCGGCTCGCCCCGCAGGTGGGTTCGGTGACGCTCCAGCGCCCCAACGGCGGCCGGGGCGTGCTGATGGGCGGGGTGCCGGGAGTGCGCCCGGCCAACGTGACCGTGATCGGCGCCGGGGTGTCCGGGCTCAACGCCACCCAGATCGCGGTGGGCATGGGCGCGAACGTGACCGTGCTGGACCTGAACGTCCACAAGCTGCGCCACGTGGACTCGCTGTACCGGGGGCAGGTCAAGACGGTGGTCTCCAACGCCTTCGAGCTGGAGCTGTCCGTCCTGGAGTCCGACATGGTGATCGGCGCGGTCCTGGTGCCCGGCGCCAAGGCCCCCAAGCTCATCTCCAACGAGCTGGTGTCCCGGATGCGTCCGGGCGCGGTGCTGGTCGACATCGCCATCGACCAGGGCGGCTGCTTCGAGGACTCCCGGCCCACCACGCACGACGACCCGACCTTCGCCGTGCACGACACCGTGTTCTACTGCGTGGCCAACATGCCGGGAGCGGTGCCGAACACCTCGACCCACGCCCTGACCAAGGACACCCTGAAGTACACGGTGGCCCTGGCGGAGAAGGGGTGGAAGCAGGCCCTGCGCGAGGACCCCGCCCTGGCCGAGGGCCTCAACACCTTCGAGGGTGAGCTGGTCTACGCCCCGGTGGCCGAGGCGCACGAGATGAAGTACCGCGAGCTCTCCGAGGTGCTCGCCTCCTAGGCGCGCGTCGGCGGAAGTGTGGGGAGGGGGTCGTCCGTACGGGCGGCCCCCTCCTCGGTGTCGGCGCCCGGCGCACCCGTTCGACCTGGGGTCACCGGTCGGATCCGCGCCTGCGCGCGGGGTGGTCGGGTGGGTCGGGCGGGGGTACCGTCGAGGGGTGGCCCCTCCGACGGCGGGGCCCGTGACCGGGGCCCGAACACATGAGGTGGGGACTGTAGTGACACACACCGGAGCGGTAACGGTGACCCGGATCGTCGAGCTCGAACTGGTGCGGCTGCGGCCGTCCCTGGCCGGGCGAGGCTCCGATGGCTCCGTTCCGGTGCTGGTCCGGGTGTCGGACGGCCGGGTGAGCGGCTGGGGTGAGGTGTCCCGCGCCAGCCCGGAGCAGTGGGAGGCGCTCGCGCGCGACTTCGCGCCCGCCCTCCTGGACCACGCCTGGCGCCGCCCGACCGAGGTGGCCGACGCCTTCGCGGACCTGCCCTGGGACCCGGCGCTGACCGGGGCCCTGGACACCGCCTGCTGGGACCTGTGGAGCCGTCAGCGCTCCACGCCGCTGGCGCACGCCCTGGGCGGGGAGCGCACGGCCCTCACTGCGGGGGTGACCCTGCCCCGGCAGGTGACCCTGGAGTCGGTGGTCACGGAGGTGAACCGGCGCGTCGGGGCGGGGTTCCGCCGGATCCGGCTGGAGGTCGAACCGGGCTGGGACACCGACGTGATCCGGGCCGCGCAGACGAGTTTCCCTTTCCTGGTCCTCCAGGTGGACGCGGGTGGGCGCTACACGGAGTCCCCCGCCGACCTGGACGCGCTGCGGTCGATGGACACGCTCGGGCTGCTGGCGATCGAGGACCCGTTCGCCCCCGGTGACCTGGGCGCGCACGCGCGTCTGACGGCCGAGCTGCGCACCCCCGTGGCCCTGTACCGGTCTCTGTCCTCGGTGGAGGACCTGGGCGAGGCGGTCCTGGCCGAGGCGGGGCGCGCGGTGAACGTGGACCCGGCCCGGCTGGGCGGGTTGACGGCGGCGCGGCGCGCGGTGGACCGGGCGGTGGACGCGGGCTGGGAGGTGTGGTGCGGTTCCTCGGCGGTGACCGGGGTGGGCCGTGCGGCGACGGTCGCGCTGGGCGCGCTGTCCGGCGCGACCCTGCCCGTGGAGATGCCCAGTTCCGCTTCGCGCGGCCGTGACCTGGTGACTCCCCCGGTGCGCGCGCACGACGGCGTGGTTCCGGTGCCGCTCGCCGAGAGCGGTCTGGGGCACGACGTGGACCGGGTGGCGCTGTCCGGGTACACCGCGAGGACGCTGGTGCTGGACGCGCGTTCGGATCGGGCGCCGGGCACCGCCCCATAACCGAACACCGTTAGGTATCCTGGCGCTCCCCGTGTCCGGCCCCGACACCGGACCCCGACGCACGTGGAGGCGCGGTGCGCGTATTCGCAGACGTCCATGAGGTAGCCGCCGCCCAGGGTGAACACCTGGGCCGTACCGACTGGCTGACCATCACCCAGGACCGCGTCGACCTCTTCGCTGACGCGACCGACGACCACCAGTGGATCCACCAGGACGCCGAGCGCGCCGCCGAGGGTCCCTTCGGAGCCACCATCGCGCACGGCTACCTGTCGCTGTCGCTGCTGGCGTACTTCTCCCAGAGCGTTTTCGCCCTCACCGAGAAGCCGCGGATGTCCATCAACTACGGCCTCAACAAGGTGCGGTTCCTCCAGCCGGTCACGGTGGGCTCACGCGTGCGGGACGCGGTGACGCTCGGGGAGGTGCGGCGGACCCCCAAGGGCTACCTGGTCTCCACCGGGCACACCGTGGAGATCGAGGGCCAGGAGCGCCCCGCCCTGGTCGCGGAGGCCCTGGGCCTCTGGGTTCCCTAGTAGGGGCCCTCGACGTACCCTCGCGGTATGGACGACCTTCCGCCGCGCCTGACCGTGGTCACCCTCGGCGCCCGCGACCTCCCGGAGCTGCGCCGGTTCTACCTGGCCCTGGGCTGGGAGGAGTTGCCATCCGGTTCCGACGCGTGGACGGGGTTCCTGGTGGGCGGTGTCCTGCTGTCCCTGTTCCCCGTGGCGGAACTGGCCGCCGAGGCTTCCGACGGCGTGCTGCCCGCCCCGACCGGATGGTCCGGGTTCACCCTGGCCTGCAACGTGGACGAGCGCGCCCAGGTCGACCGGGCGTTCGCCTCCGCCGTCCGGGCGGGCGCCGAGGTCGTGGCCGAACCGACGGACCGGCCCTGGGGAGGGCGGTCCGCCTACGTCGCGGACCCGGAGGGCAACCGCTGGGAGATCGCGTGGGCCCCCGGCGCCCGGTTCGACGACCGGGGAGCCCTCACCTCCTTCGGCGGCTGAGCCCGCCCCGCCTACCGGGCGCCCTAGCGGGCCACGCGCCGCAGGGCACGGCGGACCAGCCCCGGGGTGAACCAGCGCAGCTTGCGTTCGGCCCGCTCCGCCCTGCGGCGCATGCGGTCGCTCCGGGCCCTGGCCTGTTCCAGGTCGGCGCGGAGCCGGGCCACGTCCCGCTCGGTGTCCTCCTCCGGCTGCGCGGCCGCCGGGGCCTCCAACCGGGCCTCCTCCTGGTCCGTGGCGTGGACCAGGTCCGTCGCGGGCATCCAGTGGATGCCGTGGACCTCCTCCACCAGACGGTCCAGGTCCCGGCCGCTCGCCTCGGGGTCGAGGTGGCGGGCGCGGGCGAACGCGGCGGTCCGCTCCAGGCGGAGCATCCCCTCCTCCGCCGTGAGAGCGCCCGGCATGGGCGCGCACAGCAGCCCCACCGCGTGGGTGTCGCAGGCGTGGACCATCTCCGCCAGGGCCTTGGGGAAGGGTTCGGACCCCGCCTCCAGGTACAGCCGGAAGGGCACGCGCGGGTCCGTGCCCGGCTCGCTCTCGACGAACCGCACGCGCGGGTCGCCCCGGAAGCTCTCGTGGGCCAGCCGCAGGTCGAGGGCGTCCTCCTCCAGCGGGGAGCGGCGTTCCTCGTGCAGCTCGCTCCACGGGCCCACCATCCACAGGCGCAGGTCCGGGGTGGTCCCGGCCAGCAGCGCCCTGGCGGTGGTGTCGACCTCCTCCAGGGCGTGCCCCGAGACGTCCAGCACGACGTCGACCAGCGGCACCTCCCACTGGCGCTCGGGCTGCTTGCGGCGCAGGTGGAAGTCGGGGACGCGGTTGGACACGTACGGCATCCGGTAACGGGTCCCGGCGTCCCGCTTCTCCTGCATCTGGGAGCGGCCCAGGTGCCAGCTGCTGGTCTCCAGGTCCGGGACGAACACCGCGCCGCGCTGCGCCACCCGGTGGCCGAACTCGCTGTCACCGCCCAGAATCATGGCCGGGTCCAGGCCGCCCGCCGCGTCGAACAGGCTCCGGTGCAGCGAACCGGTCGCACCGACGAACACCTTGAAGGCCTCGTGGTGGGCCGAGCGCAGCCGGTCGTGCCGGTCGATGAACCGCTCGACCCAGTGCGGGTCGGCGCTCTCCAGGTCGAAGAGGCCGTCGGCGCGTCCGGCGGCGACCTCGTCCCGGACGTGCTCCGGGGTCATCGCGGCCGGGTCGAAGTCCACGAACATCTTGTGGCCCATGACCACGGCGTAGTCCACCACGTGGTGCCAGCGCATCTGCGACTCCACGTGCTCGCGGTAGACGAGCATGTCGGCGTCCAGGCGCAGGATCACCTGCCCCGTCGAGGCCGCGACCCCGGTGTTGACCGCGTGCGCCGATCCCCAGCCACCGGGGTCGGAGGTGATCAGGCGGGTGTTCTCCGGGCGTACGGGCGGCAGCGCGAGGGGCACGGGCGTGCCGTCGTCCACCACGACCACCTCCATGAGGTGGGCCGGATAGCTCTGCCCCGCCAACGAGGCCAGCACCAGCGCCAGCTTCTCGGGCTGACCGTGCGCCGGGATCACCACGCTCACCGACAGCGTCGGCGTCCAGGCTCCGTTGTCGGGCGGTTCCAGCCGTGCGTAGTCGTTGCGGAACACCAGGGGCTGGCCCTGTGGCGCCGTCTGCCGCACCATGCGCTTCCCTCCCCGGGGCTGGCTCTGTTCCGGGACCATCCCCACCCGTACCCGGGTATCGGGGCGTTCCCCCGACTGACGTTCCGAGACGTTGTCCGCACTGGTCACGACTGTCCTCCCGTGTACTCGGTGGTCCGGAGCAGAGTCCGCGCGGGGCGCGGGTCCGGCTGACCCAGCGGGGCGGGTTCGCCCTCCAGCAGGGAACTCGGCCGCCAGCCGGACCACTGCCGGGTGCTCCTGCGAAGGAAGTAGCCCATGTCGGCGCCCCAGGTGTGCCCCTGACCGGCCCGCCGCAGCAGGTAGCCGAGGCCGTGGGTCCGGTAGATCCGCCCGCTGTTCCGGCGGACCGCCAGCAGCAGCTGGCTGTCGATCGCCCGGGGCAGGGGGCGGAACCCGCCGACGTCGCGCAGCACGGAGCGGTCGACCACGATCGTGCTGCCCACCACGTCCGGGGACGGCTTCTCGGTCTGGTAGCTCCGCCACACCGTGAGGTCGAGTTCCTCCAGGTACACCAGGTCCTGGGTGACGCCGACCAGGTCGGCGCAGGCGTAGGTGCGGGCCATGAGCATGTCCGCGAGGTGTTCGGGGCCGTACCAGTCGTCGTCGTCCCACTTGGCGATCACGCTGCCGGACGTGCGGTCCACCGCGTCGTTGAGCACCGCGCCGAACACCTGGTCCGCCGGTGCCTCGTGCACGGTGATCGGAATGCCCGTCGCCGCGAACTCCGCGACGGCCGAACGGACCTCGGGACGCTCGGCGGAGAACCCGTGCAGGGCCAGGACCAGCTCGAACCGCACCCCGCGCTGCCGGGCCACCTGGGCCAGCGCGAACCCCACCAGTTCCGGCCGCCGGGTGCACAGCATCACCGACACCAGGGGTTCCGGCGGCACCGGGACCCCCGCCCGTTCGGACAGGGCGCGCCATCGGGCCAGCTGGCCGTGGGTGCCCAGCGCGGCGCGGCGCAGCCGGACGCTGTGCTCCTCCCTGCTGAGGGGGTCGGCCAGCGCCGTGGCGTCCAGACCCGTGAGCACGGCGGTGAGCTCCGGCCCGAGTCCGGCCGCCCACTCGGGTACCGGCCCGCTGACCACGGGAATCCCTCCGGCGGCCAGGGCGACGACCGCCCGGACGACGGTGACCGGCCTGGCGTGCCCGGACCAGTCCACGCGCACCCCGCGCAGGTAGCGGGCCCGACCGATGTCCAGGTCGGTGAGTGTGCCGTCCCCGGGAACGGCGAACACGACCTTCTCCCCCTCGCGGACGACGGTGCGTCCGCCCCGGACCGACAGGTCGCCCATGGGGCCGCCGGCCTTCTTGGTGAAGCCGATGGGGTTCACGCTCTGCTCGTCGACGGGCGCCAGCGAGGTGACGGGGTCGGGTTCGTCGACCCCGACCCCGGAGCGCGGGAGGTCCAGGTGCGGGACGACTGCGTCCTCCCACAGCGGGAGTTCCCGGTCCGAGGTGCGGACCACGAGGTCGACCACGGGCGAGACCCGGCGCAGCGGAACGGGGCCGGTCGCGCTCACCCCGGTGGCGGCGACGTCGCCCGGCCGCCACCGCGCCCCGGCCGCACCGTGCACCCCCGCCAGGGGTGTGGGCCGGAGGCCGCGCCGCCCGCCGGTGGTCCCGTGCAGGACGCAGTCGAGGGCCTGGCCGGTCTCGACGGAGTTCGGGAAGTACAGCTCGCAGATCCAGCCGCGTTTGCCCAGGCGGCGGACGCGCATCTCCAGCAGGTCGTTCCACTCGTCGATGCCCGGCGGGCACGGGACGAGCGGACCGTGGTGCCCCGGGGTGTCGGCGACCACCGCGACGAGGTGGACGGTGGGAGGCAGGGCGTTGACGGTGATGAGGCTGCGGCGCAGGTCGGTGAGGCTGGCCGCGACCACGGCGACGAGCCCGACAGCCTCGGGCTGGTCCTCCCCGCCCACCCGGGCGACCTCGAACGGTTCCCCGAGCGGGTGGGCGTCGAGATCGACCACGAGGTCGTCGGAGCGCAGCCGCAACCCGGAGAGTTCCCTCAGGGTCGACTCGTGGTCCCCGGTGTGGCAGAGGACCGCCGGTTCGTCACCGCGTGTGCGCAAGGCCTGGCGTAGGACTGAGTGGATCATCGGGCGACCCCGGGGTTCGGAGTGGGTGAAGGCACGAACCGGTCCTGACCGGTCACGCCGCCCACCCTAGCCACTCCGGTTACACATCGTGACTTACCGTCACGGCGTGTCTGTCACGGGGACAGAACCACCCCGGGGGCGCGCCCGGCGGCGCGCTAGCGGGCCAGCTTGCGCAGAACCCTCCTGGTCAGCCCGGGGGTGAACCAGCGCAGCTTGCGTTCGGCGCGCTCGGCCCGGGCACGGAGGCGGTCGGCCTCGGCCAGGGCGCGGTCCAGCCGCTTCCGGATCACCTCGGGTCTGTCCTTGGGGGCGTCACCGGCCTCCGGGTCGGCCACGAACCCCTCTCCGGGGATCCAGTGCGTCCCGTGGGTCCGCTCCACCACCCGGTCCAGGTCGGTACCGGTCGCCTCCGGCTCCAGGTGCAGGGCGCGGGCGTAGGAGGAGGCCCGCTCCAGGCGCAGGACCCCGTCGCCCCGGGTGGCGCCGGGCAGGGGGGCGCAGAGCAGTCCGGCGCCGTCCTTGTCGATCTCCTTGACCAGGTCGCGCAGGGCGTCGGCGGCCGGGACCGTTCCGGCGCCCACGGTGAGGCGGAAGGTGACGCACGGGTCGCGGTCGGGGACGGTCGCGACGAACCGCACGCGCGGGTCGCCCCGGAAGGTCTCCCGGACCAGGCGCAGGTCGAGGGCGTCCTCGTCGAGCGGGGAGCGGCGGCCCTCGTCCAGCGAGTCCCAGGGCCCCACCAGCCAGAGGCGCAGGTCCGGGGTGGTGCCGGACAGCAGCGCCCTGGCGGTGGTGTCGACCTCCTCCAGGGTGTGGCCCTCGGCGTCCAGCACGACGTCGACGAGCGGGACCTCCCACTGGCGTTCGGGCTGCTTGCGGCGCAGGTGGAAGTCGGGGACGCGGTTGGACACGTACGGCATGCGGTAGCGGGTGCCCGCGTCGCGCCGGGTCTGCATCTGGGAGCGGCCCAGGTGCCAGCTGCTGGTGTCCAGGTCCGGGACGAACACCGCGCCGCGCTGGGCCACCCGGTAGGCGAACTCGGTGTCGCCGCCGAGGATGAGCGCGGCGTCCAGGCCGCCCGCCGCGTCGAACAGGCTCCGGTGCAGCGATCCGGTGGCGCCGATGAACACCTTGTAGGACAGGCGTCCGGCGGTCCGCAGCCGGTCGTTCTTGTTGATCAGCCGCTCGACCCAGTGCGGGTCGGCGCTCTCCGCGTCGAAGAGCTCCCCGGCGCGTCCGGCGGCGACCTCGTCCCGGACGTGCTCCGGGGTCATCGCGGCCGGGTCGAAGTCCACGAACAGCTTGTGGCCGAGGGCGACCCCGTAGTCGATCTGGTGGTGCCAGCGCATCTGGGACTCCACGTGCTCGCGGTAGACGAGCATGTCGGCGTCCAGGCGCAGGATCACCTGGCCCGAGGACGCCGCGACCCCCGTGTTGACCGCGTGCGCCGAACCCCAACCACCGGGCGCCGAGGTGATCAGACGGGTGTTCTCGGGACGCACCTCGGGCAGGGTGAGCGGCTCGGGTGAACCGTCGTCCACCACGACCACCTCCATGAGGTGGCCCGGATAGCTCTGCCCCGCCAACGAGGCCAGCACCAGCGCCAGCTTCTCGGGCTGACCGTGCGCCGGGATCACCACGCTCACCGACAGCGTCGGCGTCCACTCCCCCAGCGGCGGCGGGGTCAGCGGGGCGTAGTCGTTGCGGCGCAGCCGGGGCTGGCCGCCGAAGTCCACCGTGCCCCGGGGCAGGGGCTCTCCGGGGACGACCACAGGGCCCGCGGGGGCCGGGCTCACGGCCGGGGCGGTGTGTTCTTCGGTACTGGTCAAGGGTGTCCCCCCGTGTGCTGTGTGGTCCCGGCCGGTCGTCCGGCGTCGGCGCCGCTCCCCAGCGGGGCGGGTGCGCCCTCCAGGAGGGAGCTGGGCCGCCAGCCGGACCACTGTCGGGCGTAGTTGTGCAGGAAGTAGGCCATGTCCTCGGACCAGGTGTGTCCGCCGCCGGTGCGGCGCAGCACGTAGCCCAGCCCGTGGGTGCGGTGGACGCGGCCACCGCCCCGGGTGACGGCGATGAGCAGCTGGGTGTCGATGGCGCGGGGCAGCGGGCGGAATCCGCCGGTCTCCTCCAGCACCACGCGGTCGGTGAGGATGGTGCCCCCGGCGATGAAGCGGGTGGCGGTCTCCGACTCCCGGCTGCGCCAGACCATGAGGTCGATCTCCTGGAGGAAGACGAAGTCCTGGCCGGTGCCGACCAGCTCCGCCCCGGAGTAGGTGCGTGCCAGGACCAGGTCGGCCAGGTGCTCGGGGCCGTACCAGTCGTCGTCGTCCCACTTGGCGATGAGGTCGCCGGAGGCCAGGGCGACGGAGTCGTTGAGCACGGCGCCGAAGATCCGGTCGGCGGGCGCCTCGTGGACGACCAGGGACAGGCCGGTGGAGCGGTACGCGTCGATCGCGGAACGCACCTCGGGCAGCGACGCGGGGAAGCCGTGCAGGGTGAGGACGGTCTCCGTCTCCACCCCGCGCTGACGGGCGATCTGGGCGAGCGCGAACCCCACCATGTCGGGGCGGCGGGTGCACAGGATGACGGAGACCCGGGGCGCCGGGGGCACGGGGACCCCGGCCTCGGCCGCGAGCGCGCGCCAGCGGGAGCGCAGGCCGTGCGTGTACAGGGCGGCGCGGCGCAGGCGGACGCTGTGCTCCTCGCGGGCCAGCCGGTCGGACAGGTCGGCCTCGGTCGCGGTGTCGAGCAGTGCGGTGAGCGGGGCGCCCAGTCCGGCGGCCCAGGCGGGGACCGGGCCGCTGACCAGCGGGACGCCACCGGCGGCGAGGGAGGCGACGGCGCGCACGGCGGCGTGCGGCCCCCTGTGGCCGGACCAGTCCACCCGCACGCCGCGCAGGTGGCGCAGGCGGGACAGGTCCACGTCCGTGACCGTTCCGTCCGGGGCGACCGCGACCAGGTCCTTCCCGCCGTCCGCGATGACGGCGCGGCCGCCGCGCAGCGTGAGGTCGGCCAGGGGCCCCTTCTCGGCCTTGCTGAAGCCGGTGGGGTTGACGGTGGTCTCGTCGATGGGCGCGATCCGCTGGACGGGGTCGGCGCCGGGCCGGTCGGTGGCCAGGAGGGCGGAGCGGACCGCCCGTTCGTGGCCGTCCGGTCCGGTCAGCGCCTCCCAGGAGTCGGTGCCGGTGGTGGCCCGGTCGAGGACGGGCACGGTCGCGTCGGTCCAGGCGGGCGGGGCCGTGGCACCGTGGACGCGCAGGGCGACGTCGCCCACCGGGGTGACCCGGCGCAGGGGAACGGGTCCCTCCTGGGGCACCCCGTGGGCGCCCGTGTCGCCGGGCCGCCACAGGGCGGCCTCGGCACCGTTCAGGGCGGCCAGGGGCGTGACGGCCGGGCCCCGGCGGCGGCCCCGGGTGCCGTGCAGGACCGCGTCCAGGACCGGGGCGGACTCGATGGCGTTGGGGAAGAACAGTTCGCACACCCAGCCCCGGCCGCCCACCCGGCGGACCCGGAGCTCCTGGAGGTCGCGCCACTGGCCCATGCCGGGGCCCGCCGGGACCGGAGGCTCCTGGTGGCCGGGGGTGGCGATCAGCGCCACCACCACGTGCACGGCCCGGGGCAGGTGGACGGCGGCGGTGAGCACGCGGTTGAGGTCGGTGGTGGTGGCCGCGACCACCGCGACCAGCCCGGCCACGCGTTCGTCGTCGAGGACGGGCCCGCCGTGGGGGCGGGCGTCCAGGTCCAGGAGCACGTCGCCCGGGGCGGTGGGCAGTCCGGCCAGCTCGGCCCGGGTGTCGGTGCCGGTGTGGCAGAGCACGGCCGGTTCCTTGCCGCGAGCGCGCAGGGCGTTCCGAAGGACGGTGGTGATCATCGGGTGGCCTTCGAGGTCGGGCGGCGCCTGGGGGCGGGCTGCCGGGCGGTGGCGGGGAAGGGCTGGTGCGGTGCGGGTCAGGGAGCCTGGCGGGTGAACACGTGGGCGCCCTTCTCCGACGGTTCCTCGGTGCGGTGCAGGCGGTACTCGGCGACCCAGCGGTCCCCCAGGGCCCGCTCGTCCGGCCGGTCG
Organism: Nocardiopsis sp. iso_237; assembly: GCF_056173345.1. Classification (NCBI taxonomy): domain Bacteria; kingdom Bacillati; phylum Actinomycetota; class Actinomycetes; order Streptosporangiales; family Nocardiopsidaceae; genus Nocardiopsis; species Nocardiopsis sp. iso_237. Next base: position 4,793,904 of record NZ_CM149669.1, read on the forward strand.
GCGTCGTCCAGGACGACCACGGCGTCGTCGGTGCAGTGCGGCAGCAGTGCCGGGACCGCCGGGTACCTGGCCTGGACACCGGTGGCCTGGGGTGGCCCGTCCACGAACAGCAGGCCGACGCGGTCCAGGCCGGTCAGCCGGGAGGGGTCGTACCAGAGCGGCTGGGACGTGACCGGGCCGTCGGGTTCGGCCCCGGCCAGCTCGGGCTTGACCTCGGTGAGCGGGGCGTATCGGACCTCGACGACGTCGTCGAGTCCGTGCGCGGCGACCAGGTCCCGGCTGAGCTCGACGTAGCGCTCCTCGTGCTCGATCGCGACCAGGCGGCCGGTGCCCGCCCGGCGCAGTGCGTAGCCGATCCACACGCTGGAGGCGCCGCTGCCGCACTCCACGACGAGTTCGGGCCGGTGGCGGTCGATCAGCCGTACGAGCAGGCGCAGGACGTCCGGCGATGCGGCCCAGCCGCGCAGCGGCGGCATGAAGGGGGCGACGTCCAGGTACGCGCGCAGCTCGGCCCAGGCGACCTGCTGTTCGTAGTCGTGGCGGCCCTGCACGGTGACGGCCCGCTGGATCTCCCGGCTGGCCCGGGGCAGGGCGTGGTCCTGGAGCCGGGACAGGCGTTCGCCCACCCCGTCCAGGGAGCGGGTGATCTCCAGGCGGTCCCGGCCGAGCGCCTCGGTGACCCTCTGGCCGTGTCCGTCGACGGAGGCGGACAGGGCCCGCAGTGAGCGCCGAAGCGTCCACAGTCCGGCGCCGAGGGCGCAGACCAGTCCGCCGAGCAGGAGCACGGCGGTGGCGATGACGGCCTCCGCCCAGCTCAGTACGGCCAGGACCCCGAGCACGGCCGGGAGGGCGAGCACGGTCAGGCCGAGGACGGCACCGATCGCCAGGAGGGGTTTGGCTCGGCGGCGGAGCGTGCGCAAGGGGGACCTCCACGGGGGTCGCGTGGCAGCGGGATCAGGGGGGAGGTCCGGGTTTTTACGAGAAAGTCCCGGACACTTTCGACACTAACTCCTCAAAGTGCCCGCGGAGTTGTTCGCCGGGGAAATCGAAACCCGAACGGGAATCAATTCCCCCGGCGTTCACCGACGCATCACCGCGGTTTCCCGTCCGGACACTTTTCCGTCCGCGCGCGGAAACCATTCCCCCGTGCCGCGGGCCGGGTTCACCAGCCGGTGGCCTCGACCAGGGCCTCCTCCATCGCCGGGGCGAGGGTGCGCGCGTAGGTCGCGGTGACGTGGGAGTGGTCCCAGAACACCAGGATGTTGCCGACCACCGCGTCGCAGTAACCGTCGGGGCACACCTGGTCGGTGAGGTCCATCAGGGTGACGTTGGGCGGCAACGCGACCCTGGTGGCGGGGTCCACCTCCTCCTGGCTGGCCGAGACCGGGGACACGCACCGGTCGACCGGCCCGGACTCCACGCACTCGGCACCCTGGTAGGTGAGCCGGGGCAGGTCCCGCAGGCCGATCACCTCGACGCCCAGCCCGTCCAGCCACTCCCACATGTCGAGGAAGCCGTCGTGGACCCGCTCGCCGTTGAGTGTGGCGCGGGTGGAGGAGGTCAGGACGGCGTCCGGGCTTAGCTCCTCCAGTTCGGCCATCGCCTCGGCCTTCCACTCCTCGCACTCGTCGAAGACCGCGCCGTCGCGGTGGGAGGTGTCGGTGCTGAACTGGCAGCCGCTCTTGCTGAACGAGACCAGGCGCCATCCCCGGGCGTCGGCCGCGGCCCGCACGGCCGGATACCAGTGGGCGACCCGCGAGGCGCCGACCAGGGCGAGCGTGTGCTCGGCGTCGGCCGGTCCGGAGTCGCAGACCACCAGCTCCGAGGAGGTGAGGGTGACGTGGCAGCCCTCCTGGTGGTGCCAGGACAGATCCTGTCTGGCGTCGGCCGGGTCCGGCCGGACCGGGACGTCGGCCAGGACCGTGGTGGGGTCCGCGACCACCCCGGCCCCCGGGTAGCTCTCGGGGGCGGCCAGTTCCTGGGCGCGCTGGGCGCGGTCGCGGTCGATACGGTCCGTCCACAGCAGTGAGGCGGCCAGGACCGGGACGATCAGCGCGGCCGCGATCCCCAGCGACCACGCGGGGGTGCGGCGGGCGGCGGGCCGGGTGAGGCGGTCCAGGCCGCCCTCCACGAACCGGTGGGTGAGCCAGGCCAGGACCAGGGACGCCCCGAGGACCCCCAGTCCGCCGAGCGGCGTGGCCAGGGACCTGCCGGTGACCTCCAGGTAGCAGACCAGGACCGGCCAGTGCCACAGGTAGAGGGCGTAGGAGCGCCTGCCGAGCTCGGTGAGCGGCTTCCAGGTGAGCAGGCGGTCGGCGCCGCGCGGGCTGCCCGTGGTCCCGGCCAGGAGCACCAGGACGGCGGCCATGGTCGGCCACAGAGCCACGTAGCCGGGGAAGAGCGTGGAGACCGAGAGGAGCACCCCGCAGGAGACCAGGGCGGCCAGGCCGAACCAGCCCAGGAACACACGCAGCCGCAGGGGCAGGCGCACGCGGTGGATGACCAGGGCCAGGATGGCTCCCAGGGCCAGCTCCCAGAGGCGCGCCCCGGTGTCGAAGTAGGCCCAGGCCTGGTCCCGGGCGGTGATCGAGACCGAGTAGCTCAGGGAGAGCGCGAACACCGCCGTGACCAGGACCAGGACCGTCACGCGGAACGGCAGCCGCACCCGTGTGGCCACCAGCGCCGCGAGTGTGATCAGCACCGGCCACAGCAGGTAGAACTGCCCCTGGATGGACAGCGACCAGAAGTGCTGGACCGGGCTGGGCGCGGCCTCCCTGGCCAGGTAGTCCACCGCCGCGTGGGCCAGGGCCCAGTTCTCGTGGTAGAGCGCGGCCGCCCGGACCTCGTCCAGGATGTCGCCCCAGCGTGAGCGGGGCAGCAACAGGTACACGGCGGCCATGGTCGCCGTCAGGACCACCGCCACCGCGGGGACCAGCCGCCGGACCAGCCGGGTCCAGAAGGCGACGAACCGGACGCGCCCCTCCCGCTCGACGCTCCGGACCAGGGATCCGGTGATCAGGAACCCGGTGAGCACCAGGAAGACGTCGACACCGCCGGAGACCCTGCCGAACCAGATGTGGTAGACGGCCACCAGGAGCACGGCGACGGCGCGCAGCCCCTCGATCTCGGGCCGGAACCCCCCGGTGCCGCCCTTGGCGCGCACGTCGTCGGGAACGGACGGGACGGAGGTGGCCCTCGCGGCGAGGGCCTTCGGATTGGAGGAGTGCATGAGCGGCGGTGGCCTCGAAGTGCTAGGGAGACTGTGCGCCGAACGAGGCGTCTGAACGGGTTCCGTCACTCGAATTCGGCGCTGCATCTTCGCCGTTCCCGATGCCCACCCGGTGAATGGCGGGCCAACGCCCGAACAACGTTTTCCGGGAACCCGGCAGGCGGATCTCGGACAGCCCGGCCAGAGTAGGTCGAACGGGCTCCGGGCTCCGGACTCCGACGTTATTCGGGAGGTTCGGGAACAAGGGTGATGGTTTGTGTGACAGGCGCACGGGAAGGCTGGGGGAAGGCCTGGGCGGGTGAGGGCGCACGGGCCCCGTGGACGCCGGACCGGTGACCGGTCACGGTCGAGGACGGGCCCCGGCGCGCGGACGCCCCGGTGGCCGTTTATTCCCGGAGACGGGTGTCAAGAGCCTGACATCGGGTGTCCGGCCGCCCGGCTGATAGCTTGCTGACTAGAGCGATCCCATCGCTGTAAGCCCGAAGAATCGCGTCATTTGGAAAGGTGCGTCAGAGATGTCTGCGCCATACTCGCTTCCCGAACTGCCCTACGACTACGCGGCCCTGGAGCCGTGGATCTCCGGTCAGATCATGGAGCTGCACCACGACAAGCACCACGCCGCCTACGTCGCTGGCGCCAACGGCGCTCTGGAGCAGCTGGCCGCGGCCCGCGAGTCCGGCGACTTCGGCACCGTGAACCAGCTCCAGAAGAACCTCGCGTTCCACCTGGGCGGCCATGTCAACCACTCCGTCTTCTGGAAGAACCTCTCCCCCGAGGGTGGCGACAAGCCCGAGGGTGAGCTGGGCGCCGCCATCGACGACCAGTTCGGTTCCTTCGACGCCTTCCGCGCGCACTTCAACGCCGCGGCCACCGCGATCCAGGGTTCGGGCTGGGCGATCCTGGCCTGGGACGCCCTGGGCCAGCGCCTGATCATCGAGCAGCTGTTCGACCAGCAGGCCAACATCGCCATCGGCACGCAGCCGCTGCTCATGCTGGACATGTGGGAGCACGCCTTCTACCTCCAGTACAAGAACGTCAAGGGCGAGTACGTCAAGGCGTTCTGGAACGTGGTCAACTGGGCCGACGTCCAGGAGCGCTTCGCCGAGGCCCGCAAGGTCCAGCTCGGCTAGGTCGTGTTTTTTGGATCATTCCGCGCTTGCGACCACCAGGCTGCCTCTCACTGCGCCGATGAAGCTCGGACAGCCAAACCCGGGCTGACCTTCACTCCACGGCTTGCGAGAGATTGCCGGGCCCCCGCTGTGCGAGGCTGCGGAGCTTGCGTAGCAGCGCACAGTAGGGGCGACGGCCGCTCGCATCGATGGCGGCTCCGCCGCCACCGGCGAAAGCATCCAAAAAACACTCCCTAGTGTCCCGCCCGCTCCGCCGGTCACCGACCGGTCCGGCAGCGGGAACGGCGGAGGGCGGCACCGTGTGGTGCCGCCCTCGCTGCCGTCCGGGGTCCGGAGGTCCGGTCAGACCACCAGGGCGTCGGGGTGGTCCAGCACGGGGCCGTGCCGGTCCAGTTCGCGCCAGGCGCGGGCCAGGCGCCACACCAGTTCCTCCCGGGTGGCGCGGTCGTAGGCGAAGGGCAGTCGGAAGTACTCGTCGTGGCGGTCGTCGCCCGACGCCGACATGACGGGGCCGGGCACCAGCTCGACGTCGTGGGCGAGCGCGACCCGGGCGAAGGCGCGGGCGCTGGTCCCGGGCAGGTGGACCCACAGGGCCGCGCCGCCCTCGGGGGTCCGCCACCTCCAGTCGGGCAGGTCCCGGCGGAGCAGGCCCTCCATGTGGTCGAGTGCCGCGCGGAGCTGTTCGGAGCGCTCCCGCGCGAGCCGGGCGTAGCGGTCGAGCAGGCGCACGCCCACCGCCTGGTCGAGCAGGGGGCTGGCGAGGTCGGCCAGGACCTTGCGTCGGCTGAGCCGGAGCGCCATCTCGGCGGGCGCCCGCAGCCAGCCCAGGCGCAGGCCCGCCCAACCCACCTTGGACAGGGAGTCGACGGTCACCACCTCGGCGCCGCGCGGGGCGTGGGCCGCCAGGGGCGCGGGTTCGTCGTCGGCGCGCAGGCCCGTGTACGCGCTGTCCTCCAGGATCGGCACCCCGTGCCGCGCCGACAGTTCTCCCAGTTCACGACGGCGGGCCGTGGACATCATGGTGCCGGTGGGGTTGTGGTACGAGGGCATCACGTAGAGCAGGTGCGGTGAGGTCTCCGTGAGGACGCGGCGCACGCCGTTGGGGTCGATCCCCTGGTCGTCCAGGGGAACGGGATGGATCCGGGCGCCCCGGTCGCGGAAGAGGTCGAGGCAGCCCGCGAAGCTCGGGTCCTCGGTCACCACCGGGGAGCCCTGCCGCAGGTAGAGCTGGGCGACCAGGGCGACCGCCTGGTGGGCTCCGGTGGTGACCACGATCTGGTCGGGGTGGGTGGGCAGGCCCTGGCGTTCGTAGTGCCGCGCGATCGCCTCGCGCAGCGCCGGCAGACCGCGCGGATGGTAGTTGCCCTCGGCCATGAGGGCGGGCAGGTCCTCGGCGGTGACCTCGCGGATGGCCTGTTCCACCCCGGCCAGACCGGGGGTGCGCAGGCACGAGGCGGAGATGACGTTCTCGTCGGCCTGGAGGAGGTTGCGGTACAGGGGGTTGCCGGTGCCGTTGGGGTTCCACCCGTCCGAGCGGACCGGTGCCCGGGAACCGCACACCCGGGTGCCGCTGCCCTGACGGCTCTCCAGGACCCCCTCCACGCGCAGGTGGTCGTAGGCGGAGACCACGGTGGTGCGGCTGACGCGCAACGCGGAGGCGAGGCCGCGTTCGGAGGGCAGGCGCTCGCCGGGGACGAGGGTGCCCTGGTCGACCAGCCCGCGCAGGGAGTCGGACAAC